>NZ_JBXEQB010000001.1:0-2072500 GCF_056858595.1 Streptomyces sp. TOM-9
GAGAGCGAATCTCTCGCCAAGTTCACCCAACGTGTCGAGACGCTTCGCGGTGAACAACGACGGCGCGAACAGCAACTGGACCAGCCAGCCGAGCAGGCCGCGCCCGCCACACCGCCGCCCGCTATGTGACCGGCACCGCCCTTCGGGAGGCTCAGGCCGGCCGCACTGAGCTGCTGACTGACCCGAGACGGCAAATCCCACCTGCCGCTGACACGAGGCAGCACACCGGGCTCCGCACGGGAGGAGCACCCGGTGTCGGCGAGCGATGCAAAGATGGTGTGTTTCCTGGGGAGGGCGGGGCCGTGGTCATCGAGTGGGACCGGATCGGGCAGCCGGAGTTCGACCGGATCGTGGAGGCGCTGGTACACCGGCTGTACGACCAGACCGCGCGGGTGCGCGCGGTCAACGGGCGCGGCGGGGACGGCGGGATCGACATTGAGGTCGTCAGCGGCGGGCGGCTGCGGATCTTCCAGCTGAAGTACTACCCGGACGGGTTCCCCGCGTCGTCGTTCAAGGGACGGCAGACCTCGATCAAGAAGTCGTTCGCCCGGGCGATGGCGCACTCCCCGTACGAGTGGGTGCTGGTGGTGCTGTGCACCCTGGGCCCGGGCGAGCAGGCGGTGGACGGCCTGGTGGCCGGGCCGTGGCGTGCGGGTGCGCGTGATGGACCGGGCCGAGCTGGACGACCCGGATGGCCGCGCACCCGGACCTGGTGGACTTCTTCACCGGGGAGCAGCTGCTGGAGAAGGCGAAGGTCTTCGGCCAGGAGCAGGCGGTGCTGCTGGGCGGGGATCGGGACCTCGCCGAGCGGGTCGCCGCGCTGGGCGCGGTGGTCGACGGCCTGGACGATCATTGCACGGTGGACTTCTCCCGTGTCGAGGGCATGGTGGTGCACACCCTGCGGGCCAACAT
The DNA here is from genome assembly GCF_056858595.1 of Streptomyces sp. TOM-9. NCBI lineage: Bacteria > Bacillati > Actinomycetota > Actinomycetes > Kitasatosporales > Streptomycetaceae > Streptomyces > Streptomyces sp. TOM-9. Next base: position 913 of record NZ_JBXEQB010000001.1, read on the forward strand.
CTGCGTGCCCACGAGGTCAGCCCCGTCACGTTGGAGCTGAAAGGCAGGCCCGGCGGGATGGATGCGGACCGACCGCCACGCTCACCAGGGCGCTCGGCTTCGGGCTCGCCGAACAGGTCGTGCTGCCCGCTGAGGCGATCGCGTCGCTGACCGTCAACGGGCCGCAGTGGCTGGCGAAGACCCTGACCAACGTGGAGGTGGTCTGGCGGCCCGTCGGGCCGCCGCCCCGGGCCCAGGTCTGGCCGGAGCCGGCCTTCCACGACGAGGCCGGTGCTACCGTCGCGTCGTTCTCGGGGCAGGTGCACGGCCTGGGGAGCGGCAGTATGGGCCGCTCGGTCGACGTCGACCTGCACGGCAGCCGACTGCAGCTGCTGCTCCCCCACGACCTGGACCGCCCTGCCAAGCCGAACTTCTCCTTCGACCTGGCCGGGGCCACCCCTGCCCAGGCGCTCAAGCGGCTGGGGCTGCGGCGCAGGCTGATGTCCGGCGGCACCTTCGCTCTGACCGTCGAGGGCCAGGACGCGGGCGGGGGCCAACTGGCGGCCGCGAGTACCGGCGAGCGTGACGAGCTGGAGCAGCTGCGGCTGTATGCGCAGGACCTGGAGGTCCTGCAGCGGCACTGCGAGCAGGAGTTCCCGCTTCCCGATGACATCACGGCCGCCGAGCGGGTCGCGCTGCGTGTGGCGCGGCTGGTCGTCGAGGGGCACTGTGTCATCTCCCCGTTCGCCGGCGCTCTGACCGTCACGCTCAACGGCGAGGACCACCCGGCGCTGCGGGCGGTCCTGGGCGGCGAACCCCAGTCGGTGCGCGTCCTGGACCCGCAGTTGACGCTGACTCTGGCCGGGCGCACCTTGTCACTCGGCGAGGTGATGGCCTTCCACACCCAGGTCGTCGCCGAAGACGGTCCCGCTGCCCTGGCCGCCCTGGACGCGGGCCAGGCCGAAGGCCTGCGCGTGGCGCTGCGCCCCATCGACGGTCAGCGCTACCGGCTGTGTCTGCGAAGCGTCGACCCGCAGCGGCCGTTGGTGCCTGTCCCGCTCGGGCTGCCCGCATACCCCCGAACCGCACTGAACCGCACGGCGCGAAAGCCGAGCCCGGTGGCCATGTCCGTCGGCCGCCGCCTGTGCCATTCCGGAGCGCCGCAGCATGGGCAGCCAGTCCGCTCCCGTACGTTGCAGGCTATGGGGAACGCTCTCGTCCACCAGGCCAGCGGTTTCATCAACTTTCGGCACTACACGTTCGAGGATCCGCGCGAGCACGGCTTCCGGTGGGTAGACAGCAAACACCTACGTCTCACCGGTGAAGCCAGTGGTGACGTGCAGCTACTCGCGGCGCTCATCCGGCATGAACAGTTCCGGGACGACTACGCCGGCGGCGGGGTGCTGGCAGACGGGCACCGGCACGGTCCGTACTGGCTGAGGCGGGTCTGTACGGTCTTCGGTGTAACTCCCGATCAAGGAAGAACACCTGATGAGCGACGTGACTGCCTCCGTCGAGGCGGTTGAAGAGGTCCTACCGGTCGAGTTGTCGACGGACGTGCTGGATGGGCAGTTGATCGGGCAGTTGGTCGACCGGGCCCGCGCCGGCGGGCCTCCAGTTGACCGGCGAGGGCGGACTGCTGCAGCAGCTGACCAAGCGGGTGTTGGAGTCCGCCCTGGAGGGCGAGATCACCGACCACCTCGGCTACGAGAAGCACGACTGGGCCGGAGCAGGCAGCGGCAACTCCCGCAACGGGATCCGGTCGAAGACGGTGCTGACCGACGTCGGACCGGTCGAGATCGACGTTCCCCGCGACCGGGAGGGCAGTTTCGAACCCCAGATCGTCAAGAAGCGGCAGCGCCGGCTGACCGGCGTGGACGAGATGGTCCTGTCCCTGTCCGCCCGGGTTCTGCGCACGGGGACATCTCCGCGCACCTGGCCGAGGTCTACGGCGCGAGCGTGTCCAAGACGACGATCTCGACCATCACGGACAAGGTCATCCACGGGATGGCCGAGTGGCAGACCCGGCCTCTGGACCCGGCTCCAGTTCTATTGGTGGTTGCGAACGCCCGCGATCAGGGAGATTCGCATGCTTCGACGTCCTCCGATCAGAAGATCGACAGGGGTGAAGAGGAGGTACTTCGAGCTCCTGCGGCAGGGCCTCAAGGGGGCAGCGGCCGCCGGGATGGTCCGACGTCTCCACCAGCTCTGGGTCCAAGTGGTTCCTGGAAGCTGGTGGGATGCTCGTTCCGGGACCCGGCCCGATATCCCCGTGCTTCCTGACCCAGGACGACCGCATCACTATCGCCGACGGCCTGCACGCCGGGCGGAGCGTGAAGGAGATCGCCGCCTCGATCGGCAAGAGCTTCCAACGGTCCATCGAGAGATCAAGCGAGGAGCAAGCCGGACGGCGGCTACCAGCCCTGGTGGGCGCACAACCAGGCACTGCTTCGCAGGAAGCGGACCCAGGAAACAGAAGATCCGCTGCAATGGGCCGCTGCGGACCATCGTGCGCAAGAAGCTTGACGAGCAGTGGTCGCCGCAGCAGGTCTCCCGGTTCCTCGCCCGCGCCCACCTCGGCAATCCGGCGATGCGGGCTTGCCCAGAGACGATCTACCGGGCCCTGTTCGCCGGCCTGCTTGGCAACAGGGACGGCACGCTCCGGACGGGCCGGACCCGGCGAGAAGCAACGCCGGGGTGTTCCCACACCGAACAAGATCAAGAATATGACGTCGATCCACCAGCGTCCGGTCGAGGTCAACGACCGTGCTGTTCCCGGTCATTGGGAAGGCGATCTGATCATCGGGGCCAACCAGGGCTCAGCAATCGGCACCCTGGTCGAGCGGACGACCCGGTACGTTCACCTCCTCCACCTGCCCGACGGCTGGAAGGCTCCACAGGTCCGTAACGCGCTCATCACTCAGACCGCGCACATCCCGCCTCAGCTGCGGAGAACGCTGACCTGGGACCAAGGACGGGAGCTGACACTGCACGAGGACGTCGAAGCCCTCACCGGCTTCCGGATCTACTTCTGCGACCCCCACTCGCCCTGGCAACGCGGCACGAACGAGAACACCAACGGCCTGCTCAGGCAGTATTTTCCCAAGGGCAGTGATCTTTCGGTTCACAGCGCCCATGACCTACGGCAAGTCGCCCGACGGCTCAACCGGCGACCTCGCCTCGTGCTCGGAGACAAGACTCCCGCCAAAGCCATGAGAGACTTCCTGCAGCACGATTGACCTGGCGATTCGCAACCATCGATGGAAACCGCCCGGTCTATCCGGTGATCTTCATCGACTGTGTGCACGTCAAGGTCCGTGACGGGCAGGTCGCCAACCGTCCGATCTACGTGGCGCTTGCGGTGACGGTGGACGGGACCCGCGACATCCTGGGCCTGTGGGCCGGTGACGGAGGCGAGGGCGCCAAGTACTGGCTCCAGGTCCTTACCGAGATCCGCAACCGCGGCGTCGAGGACGTGTGCATGGTCGTCTGCGACGGGCTGGAAGGCCTGCCCGACGCGATCGGCACGGTCTGGCCGCAGGCGATCACGCAAACCTGTGTCGTTCACCTCATGCGGGCGTCGTTCCGTTACGCGGCCCGCCAGGACTGGGACAAGATCTCCCGCGCCCTCAAGCCGATCTACACCGCGCCGACCGCGAAGGCCGCTGAGGACCGCTTCTTGGACTTCCAGGAGGAATGGGGTGCCAAGTATCCGGCGATCGTGCGCCTGTGGGAAGTCGGTTTCATACTGCCTGTCCTGTCTAGTAGTTGGTGTTCGCTCGCCGCTTGAGGTGGGAGGATGTGGCCACGCGCTGTTTCCAGTACGCCTCGGTGCCGCTGTCCCAGGTGATGCACCAGCGGCGGTGGCGGGCCTGGCGGGCGGCCATCTCGCCGCTGCGGATCCAGGGGTAGATCGCAGCTTCGTGGACGCCGAGGATCCGGGCGGCCTCGGGCACGGTGATCTCCCCGGGCCCGGTGGGGTCGTTGCGCCTGGAGCCGATCGCGTGCTGGGCTCGGATGTGACGGATCGAGTTCACCGTGAAGGGACGACAGTTCCCGGTGATGAAGCCGAGGCTGTTGAGGTGGTCGGCGATCTCGGCGTCGCTGCGGCTGTCCAGCAGGTTGCGCACGATGTCGACGGCCTGGGTGGGGTTGCGGTTGGTACGACGGTCGCAGGTGATCTCGTCGACGGAGCCGGTATGCCAGCGCACCCCGATGTCAGCACGAGTGTTATCGACGTGCCGCACGGTCACGTCCGCGATCAGGGTCCGCAGCAGGCGCTTGCGGTCCTTGGCCGTGGTCGTCGGCGATTGCCACAGAGCCGGCACGTCTCGGGCGAGCTCCCGCAGCCGTGCGGGCTCGGGCAGAGCCAGCTCGGCGGCGATCAGGTCCGCCAGCGCCGCTTCGGCCTGGGCCAGCGCGGCAAGTTTCGCCTCCCAGCGGCTCTCCAGTGAGCGGGCCACCAACCGGTTTTCCGGCTCGACCTGGCCAAAGGCCCGCTCGGCGCGATGGGCCTCATAACGGGCCCGTTCCACGGCGAGTTCGGCGGCCCGGTGCGAGCGCTGGTGACGGTGGTGGACCTCATCGGCCGCGGCCAGGGCGAGGTCCACCTGCTCGGGTGTCAGCGCGGCCAGCAGCAGATCGACCACCTGCGGGTCGACGGCCGCGGCGGCGATCGAGTGGCAGCCCGGTGTGAGGAGCGCATCGCTGCGGGCCCGGGTGCACACATAGTCCGCGGTGCCGTCCGCACGCCGGTAACGGGTGCTCATCGGGAAGCCACACGAGCCGCAGAAGATGATGCCCTGACACACCGGCACCCCCTCCCGCGGCGGCCGGGCCTTCGCACGGGTGCGATTGGCGGCCAGCTTCGCCTCGATCTGCAGATACTGCTGCCAGGAGATATAGCCCTCGTGGTGGTCACAGATCAGCACGGCCCACTGATCGCGGGACCGCTGGTTGACGGTGGTGATGACAGTGCCGTCGGGCCGCACCTTGCGAGAGCTCACCGAGCGACCGAAGACATAGGCCCCGGCATAGACGGGATTCTTCAACACTGCGGCGGCCCGGCCATGGGTGAGCCGTCCCCAGGCCAGCCGCCCGTCCCACACCCCGGTATCCCGGCGGGGGAAGCGACGTCCGGCGAACGCGCGGACCACGGCGAGAGCGGAGCCGTGCTGGTCAAAGAGGGCGAAGACGTCCGCGACCGCAGCTTGCACCTCTTCATCAGGGTCCACCACGATGGTCCCGTCGTCGGCATAGACCATGCCGACGGGCAGCGGCAGCCGCAGGTCCCCACGCTCGGCGGCCGCCTTGCGGGCTCCCTGCAGGCGTCCAGCCAGGATGTGCAGCTCGGCCTCGCTCATCGTGGACTTCAGGCCCAGCACCAGGCGGTCGTTGAAATCGCCGAGGTCATAGACGCCGTCGGCGTCGATCAGGAGGGTGTCGGTCAGCCGCGCGAACTCCAGCAGCCGGCCAAACTCGGCCGAGGAACGGGCAAGTCGGGAGACTTCCAGCCCGAAGACCGCGCCGACCTCGCCGAGACAGACCCGGGACACCAACTGCTGGAATCCGGCCCGCATTCCGGAGAATCGGCCCGAAACCCCCAGGTCCGCATCCACGACCTCGATGTCGCATGGGGCCCAGCCGAGCTCCCGCGCGCGGTCGGCCAGCCCGTACTGGCGGGCAGTCGACTCGGTGTTCTCCCGTGTCTGCAGCAAGGTTGACTGCCGCACATAGATCAGTGCCTGCCTCGACCGGTGCGAGGACGTGATCTTCTGCAGCCCGCTCACCGCCGTCCTCCTCCCCTCGCACCGAGGACTCGACCATGTTCGCCACCAGCAGCACGACGCTCCGGCTCCAGTTCTCCACCATGGTCACCGCCCGTCACCGATGCCCGGGCGCCGAAGGCCACAAGAAGAAGGGCACCCTTCACGAGGATCCACCATCCCCCGGCTCGACACCACGGCTCATCAGGGCATCCACCAGCGCAGACAGCGCACCAAGCCCGTCGGTTGCGAGCCGGTTCTCACCCGGCGCCGGGCCGCGGTCCGTCCACCCCTGCGGGAGTGTCACCGTCACGCCGTTACCGGCAGTGCAGATGAACACCAAACCACTGGAGCGGCGCACCGCGCGGCATACACGCAACCGCCGCCCCGCCAGCGGATGGAATGGATGCGTGACCAGCAGCGTGTCCTCAGAAACGCCACGAAGAGAGGCACTATGCGATGCCCTCTGGGAGAACTCCTGGGCCGAGTTCGTGCCGTTCCTGCAGTTCGACACCGAGATACGACGTGTCGTCTGCACCACCAACGCCATCGAGAGCGTGAACGCCCGCATACGCAAGGCTGTTCGGGCCCGCGGACACTTCCCGAACGAGGCGGCAGCACTCAAGTGCGTCTACATGGCCGTCATGAGCCTGGACCCCACCGGCAAGGGCCGCAAACGCTGGACCATGCGATGGAAGCCGGCCCTGCAGGCCTTCGACATCGCCTTCGACGGCCGGCTCTCCGTCGGCCGCCGATAACTCACACCACCCGAGTTACACCGTTGACTGCACCCTATCGGCGCGAGTTGCTGACAGCCGCCGTGGTCAGGGCCTTGCGTCGGTGGAAGTCCCGGCCCATCTCGTCGAGGACCATAGGGCAGCGCACCCCAGCTACAGCGCGCCCAGGGCCGGCCTCCCTTCCGGTAGGCCGGCCCTGGGTGCGATGGTGACGACGGGAGTCAGCAGGTCCGGTAGTTGTAGCCGGCCTTCCGCCAGTTGCCGTGACTGTCGACGAACTCGTAGTTGCCGTCCCCGAGGCGCCTCATCTTGAAGTTGTTGACCGTGCCGTCGTATCGCAGATTCAGCGTCTGGCCAGGAGCGTCACTGCCCGACACGTACGCGATCTGATAGTCAGCCGCGTAGCTCCAGGTCGCCTTGCCGGCACTTCCGTCGACTGTCAGGTAGTCGGTGTCATCTTGATACGCCGCGGTCGCGCTCTTGGTGTTGGTTCCGAAGACGCCGTCGATGTCCGATGCCAGGTAGCCGTTTGCCCAAAGGACCATCTGCCAAAGGCAAGTAGCGTTGGAAGATGCGTTCGTGTTGATGTCCGTGACGCCCTCGTCGCCCCAGTCGTTGGTGTAGACGCCGGTCCCATACACGTAGGCCAGGCCGCTGTATGTCCCGCTTGCCGCGGCCGGGGTGGTGCTCACAGCGAGGAGGGTGGCGGTCAGTGCCCCCACCGTGCACGCGCCCAGCTTGGTGCGCATCCCGTGCCAACTCATGAAGACTCCCGGACTCAGGCCCCCCCTTGGAGCCAGATCGCGCCATTACACAGCAGCTCAGGCCGAATTCGCACCTAAAATTCAGGCCAAAAATACGCCATGTTCACGCCAACCTAATTGAGCGTAGACGCGTTGAGGATGAGTCAGGCGAACGACTCCCCCTTCCTGTTGCACTGTGTTCGGAACTTTGGCCCAAGCGGGCTAGCGGTGGTTTGTTGACGGCGGGTCAGGGTTGCAGTGGGCCGGTAGCAGAGGAACGTCGCCTCGCTGCCTGGGGGCTTGTGATGACCCGTCGTCTGCCGTGTCCGCCCGCACCTGGCCCGCTGGAAGCCTACGCCGCATGCTTCGATGACCTGTTCTCCACACTGGCACAGCGCCGCGGGTTCCGCGAGTACCTGACCGGACTGCTGCTGCCGCGGGACCGTAACAAGGCGCTTGACCTGCCTCGCAGGCACCGCCACGCGGCGGGGTTGCCGTTCGTCATGGCCCTCAAACCGAGCCACGGCACCTGGGCCCACGGCAAGGACGCCTACACCCCCGTCGACGCCGCCCGCGCCCTGACCTGGACGGACCCCCAGCATCCCGGCGACTGGACCCCGGTCCGGCGGACCTTCCGCGACGGGCACACCGAGACATGGTGGGCCGCCGACGCCCACCTCGGCTGGTGGGGCCCCGACGGACACATCCGCCTGGTCGTGGCGACCGCGGACCCGGCCACCCTGCCCGCCCACCGCCGCAACCTGCTCACGGGCCACACGCGCACGGCCTTGCAGCCGGACCGCCCGGGGGGCACGACGGCCGCCGGTCGGCACTGCGGTGCTGGCTACGCCAAGTCCCCCGGGGCCTGAGCCGCTGCAATCGCTGATCAGGTGCACGGTGGCAGGAAACTGCGGTCGTGCGCCCGTGCGGAAGCATCACACTCATCCGGTACGGGAATGCCGGTAATGTCCCGCTGCCGTACGGAAGCGGTGTGGCTCTGGGGGCGGGATGCGGGGACGGACATTCGCGGCGGTGATGGTGGTATTCGCCGTCATCAACCTGCTGCTGGCAACCGCTGTGGCGATTGCGGCCAACCCGGCCACCAGCGCCACGTACAACGGCTAAGGGGGTGTCGCCCCGAGCTCTTCGGAGTCAGCGTGGCGTAGGCTCCCAAACGGCTGGGGTTCAGGTGCCCCAGCGAAGCAGCAGGAGAATTGTGTGGCCGGGCAAGACAACACCCACGGGTTGGAGATGCGCTCCAACGTGGTGGTCAAGCGGTTCCGGTCGTGGGGCCGCGGTGAGCCGCAGCGCGAGTGGCGGGCGCTGACGCTCCTTGCAGAGCACGCGCCCGGTCTGGCTCCGCAGCCCCTGAAGGCCGACCTGGAGGGGGATCCACCGACCGTGGTGATGTCCCGACTGGCCGGGGTCCCTTTGCGAGGCACCGTGGTCTCCGGCCGCAGAGCGGCCGCCTTGGCGGAAGCTCTGGCCACCTTGCACGGTGCTGTTCCGCAGGACGTACTGGCGGCGGTTCCCGAGGGTGCCTGGAACGTGGTCAAGGCCGTCGACAAGGCCCGGGACTGGTGCACGCAAGCCCAGCAGTTCGGGCCGGATCCGCAGGTTGAGAGGGCGTTCAACGAGGGCTGGCGGTGGCTGGACGCTGCGCCGCTGGATGACCTGGTCAAGGCCGATCCTGTACCGGTGTTCGGTCTTACAGACGGAAACCTCGCGAACTACCTGTTCGACGGCGAAGTTGTCCGGTTGGTTGACTTCAAGGACTCTGGCCGCAGCGATCGCGCCTTCGAGTTCGCCGAAATCGTCGAGCACCCCTCCGGCTGGGTGGACAGCACCCTGGATGTGCCAGGCCTACTGAGCCACTTTCCTCTGACTGGCGCGGAGGCTGCCCGGCTACGGGACGTGCGGCGTTTGCTGGCGCTGCTGTGGCTGATCATGCTGCTTCCCGGACGGCCTGGATTCGACCGCAACCCCGCCGGCACTGATGAACGGCAGGCGGCCCGGCTGCTGGCCCTGCTGGGCTGAGACCCGCAGCCGGGCGCGGGATGGTCACACGATGGGCGGACGGCCCAGTCGCGTCATCTTCCATACGGTGCGCCAGCGCATGGGATGCCGCGGCGGGCACGGCGTGCGCCAGCCTTCGGCGAAACCGCCGACCCACGCCCGCAGGCCGGCGGCCGATGGTCTGCGGGCGAGCGTGAGCGCTGCCCAGATACCGAGGTAGATCGGCACCAGCACCGAGGGCAGGTGTCGCCGGGCCAGCCAGACCCGGTTGCGGGCGACCATCCGGTAGAACACGGCGTGCCGGGTTGGAGAGGTGCGTGGGTGCTGCAGGAAGTGCTCCACCGCAGTGATCAGTCCGTGCCAGGCCACACTGGACACCGGATGATCCGGAAACAACTTGTCGTCGCCGGACAGACTGCTACCCGGCTCCACCCGTGCTGGCCCGCTGTCGTCCCCGCTCGTTCGTTTCGCCCACAGCTCGACGGCGCTCTTCATCCGGCCCAGTCGGGCTTCCCACGATGCATGTTCCGACATGGCCGGAGGTTAGCGATCCGCAGGTTCGAGGGGCCAGGCAATTCTGCACGCGACGGACGGAGGCGCTCCTTCAGGCAAGAGTCACGGCGTCCAGGAGGTGGGCCCGTTGTTCCGGACGCTGTTGACCGCCGTATCTACGGGCCGGATCGATAGCTGACCGTCCGCGGGCGCGGTCAGCAGGGCGCGGAATTCGTCGGGGTCCTGGTGCTCGGGATCTAGCCAGGCGTCGTAGTCGGCGGCCGCGACGGTCAGCGGCATCCGGGGGTGGACCCGGCTGGCGGCTTCGGTGGCCTCGGTGGTGATGATCGTGCACGTGGCCAGCCAGGCGCCCGGGTCGTCGTCACCGGCGACCTCCCTTGTTCCGCCACCACTCGTACAGGCCCGCGAAGGCCAACCAGTGCCGCGATGACCTCACCAGCTTCCTCGCCAACCTTGGTCACCCTGCCCCATAGCAGTGCCTCCGGATCGCGGTCCCGGTTGTCGGGGTGGGCGTCGATCCACCGCGACACCGCGACACCGGCGTTGATCCGGCCTGGATGTTCGGCCGCCCCGGTGGCGGTCACCGGATGTCCACCCCGGTGTGCGGCGACACCATGGGAGCGGCGACGGCCAGAACGTGTTCGGAGGTGCCGAACACTGGGCTGGTCCTCCAGACGCCGCAGGGCGTCGAGGACCTGGGCACGGCGGCCCGGGTTCTGCAGGCGCTCGGCGAGATCAGACAGCAGCTTGGGCGGGACCTACGGCCCCAACCGGGGCCTACGCGGCCCCGGACCCCACGCCAGCGCCTAGGGCGCGCTGGACCGCCCTTTCCTGCCGCCTGCCCTGCGCTCCGCGCACCCCTCGGGCGCTGGGCGCCCTCGGTGGGCAGTTGCCCTTGGTAGGCCGCCCCCCCTCCGCTGCAAGCGAGGCCGGCAGACGGTCGAGGGCAATGGTTTCGCCATAAGGGGGCTTACGGCGGGGCAAAGGAGCCGGGGTACTTCCGGAAGCGACCTGCAGACATTTGGCACGGCGAATCCGCGCGGTCCGTCGACCGCCAGGCGCCGGACCCGAACCCTGGTCGGGTCCCACTATCCAGACAGGGCTCGGGCGCTAGCCCTGCACCAACCTTCATGGTCACTTCCGGGCTGTAGTTCCGCAGCACCCAAAAGGTTATCCCCGTAGTCACAACATCCTCCGCCCAATTGCAGCACCACAGGTCAGAGCGACACGGAGCCGGGTATCAAGCGCCCCTGCAGCACACCACACCAGGTCAGACGGCAGACCAGAGCTACATATATGTAACTCAAATACCCAAGGTCAGCGCATCGAGCATGTCGTAACTAGAGAGAAAGTCGACACTCGGGGAGGGCATCGACACACCGGGATGCGATTCCGTGTTCTTCGGCGACGTGCACGGATCCGCCGTCGACATCCTCCAGATCGTCGGCCGGGCACTGCGCATGCAGCCCGGCGAGGGCAAGGTGGCCAGCCTGGTCGTGCCGGTCTTCCTCGCCCCTGGCGAAGACCCCGACGCCATGCTCACGAGCAAGGGCTACAACAACCTCGCAAAGGTGATGGCCGCGCTGCGCTCGCACGACACCGAGACCATCGAGCAACTGGCAGAGCAACAAGCGCACAGCCGCGCCACGAAGCCGTCGGCTGCTGAGAGCGCCGCAACCGGCGGCCCGGGCGGGGAAGGCGAGCAGAGCGGTGAGGGTGGGGTGTCGGCTCCGGCGCAGGGGCTCTTGTCGTTCTCCACGCCCCGTGATCCGGCGATCCTTGCCCGGTTCATGAACCTGCGTGTTCTCCGGCCGGAGAACACGTACTGGCGGGCTGGGATCCAGGCGGCTACCCGGTATGTGAAAGAGAACGGGGATTTGAAGGTCCCGTACGCGTTCACGACTCCGGAAGACTGGGACCCTGCCGCTTTCCCGCTGGGGACGTGGATCGCGGATCAGCGGAGATTTTTCAACGCGGGTGAGATGAAGCTCAAGAGGGCTGCTGAATTGGATGATCTGGGCATGGTGTGGTCTCACTGGGACGTCGCTTTTCAGGAGGGATTGTCAGCCGCGAGGGAGTGGGCGGCCGTGCACGGGCACCTGCTGCCGCCCGCCACCGCGGTCTGGAACGGCTACCCGGTCGGTGTCTGGATGAAGAACCAGCGGACCGCCGGGCGGCTGGCGGACAGCATCGAGCAGCGGCGTGAGGCCGGGCTGCCGGTCGGCTCCACCGCAGGCGCCCTGTCAGAGGAACGCAGGGACGCTCTGGAGGCCATCGACCCGTCCTGGTGCCCGTCCTGGCCCGTGGTCTGGCAGCGCAGCTACCGGCTGTGCCGCAGGCTGATCGAGGACGGCCAGCCGCTCCCCACCGTGCCGGGCCAGGTGAGCGTCCAGGGCGAGGACCTGGGCGCGTGGGTGCAGGCGCAGCGCCTGGGGTGGGAGCAGCTGCTGCCCGCGCAGGCCTGGATGCTTCAGAACATGCTCCACCTCACCCCGGCAGAACCCGGCGAGAGGCCGCCAGCGCCCCGTACACAGGCCGACAAATGGGCGGTGAACCTTCGGGCGGCCCGGCAGTTCCACGCCCGCGAGGGCGCCCTGCAGGTGTCGCGTAAGCACGTAGAACAGCTCACCGACCCGGACGGGACCGTGACCGAGATCAAGCTCGGCCAGTTCGTGGACAACGCCCGCCGCCGCGCCGAGAAGTTGACCGAGGACCGGCGGGCAGAACTCGACGCGCTCGGCATGCGCTGGTAGCCGGAGCGCGGTGGCGGGCTGGGCCGGACTTCGAACGGGGCGTCCCGGACCGGCCCTGCCTCAGCGGAGATCAGGGTACGGCCTCGCGCAGCTGGGCGTCGAATGGGCGTGACATCGGCGGCGGCCGGTCGTTGAACCCGCGACTGTGCACAGCGAGACTCCCGGAACTTCCCCCCGGGGTTCCGGGGTCTCGTGCCAGCGCGCAGCGTTGGCGGTGTTCATCGGCGATGACGGTGGTGAGGACCCGGGGACGCAATAGAGCGCGGCGCTGTGTGCGTGGTGGTCAGCCTGTTTCGCGAAGGGCTTGCCCGCTGCTACGCGGCCGGCACCGGTCTGCAGGTGGGTTATGGGCAGGGGGTGTCATCGAGCGGCTAGGACGGTTCAGCCGCCAGACCACGACGATCCCGCTGCCGGAGGGAACTGCGGGCGGTGTTCCCTGCTCACGCAGGACTTCGCTGAAGCCCAACCGGCGCGGTATCGCGGCGCTGGAGGTGTTGGATAGGTCGTGCGCGATTTCCAGGTACTCCACGTCGGGCAGGGTGAACATCTCGGTGACCATGGCTGCCGTTGCTCTGGTAGCTATGCCCTGGCCAGTGGCGGCAGGGTGCAACCAGTACCCCATGCGCCGGCCCTGGGACTCGACCCCACGGTAGGTCTGGCACATGCCAATGAGAGTGCCGTCTTTGGCGATGGCGTAGTTGTACACGTCACCGCTTGCCCACTTCGACTCTGACATCGCGAGGAACTCGCGGGTGCTCTTCGCGCTGTGACGGGCGACCCACGACTCCCAGGGGCGCAAGTGGTCCAAAGACTCCTCGATCAATTTGAATGCCGGAGCGAAGTCCCTCTGCCCCCGCCAACATCGCAGGACGAAGTCTCCGCACTCGATGATCTGCCTTGGTCGCTCCATGACGGCCATGCTGATCCGCAAAACGGCCCGCTGCAACGGTAGGAGCAGCCACCCCCACAACTGCGATCTCTCGCGCCCACAACAGCATGCGCACCTGCTGGATAACACCGCATGGCAGTCGCCCCGAGCCAGATCTCTCACCCTCGTGACAGTGGCCCCACCCCCATTTACCAGCAACAACACACCAACGATCAACTGTCTCTCGCAACCACTGCCCCGAAACCGAGAGATCGCAGCGTGTGCGATGCCCTGTGAGCCAGTTGAGAATGAGGTAGGGGCCGGAGATCAAGGAGGTGTGGCCATCTGGCCCGCCGGCCTCCGGCACGAAAGGAGGCGGTCCCCGTGACGTCGGTGAAGGAGATGCTCGCCACCTACCCGGCCGACCTCGGTCGCGTCGACCGAGAGAAGCTCACCAAGTGCATCGAGGAATGTATCGCCTGTGCCCAGGCGTGTACCGCGTGCGCCGATGCCTGCCTGTCGGAGGGCATGCCGGCCGAGCTGGCCAAGTGCATCCGCACCAACATGGACTGCGCCGACATCTGCAATGCCACCGCCTCGGTCCTGTCCCGCCACACCGGCTACGACGCCAACCTCACCCGCGCCATCCTGCAGGCGTGCGCCACCGCCTGTAAGGCGTGCGGAGACGAATGCGGCCGCCACACGCACATGGAGCACTGCCGCCTATGCTCCGAGGCCTGTCGCTCCTGCGAAACGGCGTGCAACGAACTGCTCCAAACCCTCGGCTGACGAACGCGCGGCCATTGCCGACGCGCCCGAGCGCGGTGCTCATGTGCCCTGGGGGGTATGCCCCGCCGGGCACCAGCACACCGCTTGCGTACGGCGGTGGTGACACCGCTCTCCTTGGCCAGCTGATCCAGCCGACCCAACGCACCGCGCCGCAGGGCCACGGCCACGGCCACGAGCGGTCCCGAACTGCAGGAACAGTCGCCAGTCGCAGGCCTTGGTCATCAGGGGACGCAGTTCGCCGAACGAGAGACGCTCGTACACCGGCCTTGTGCGACGGCAGACCATCATTCGCCCTTTGGGGCAGACCAATGGAGGTGCATCACAGTGTCAGAGCAGAACCCAATGCACGCGACCCCTGCCGAGGGGCACGAGGTGTCGCTGCCGCCCGAAGTCAAGTTGCTGCAGGAAGTCACCCCGCCCTTCTTCCCCGAAGGTGGTTCGGGAATGACCATCCTCGTCGACTGGCCCCCCGGTCACCCCGGCCTCCCTCCGCACCGCCACTCTGGACCGTCATTCGGCTACGTGATGGAAGGCGCGCTCCGGTTCGAACTCGAGGGCGAGCCGGAGCGTGTGATCAAGGCCGGCGGGACGTTCTGGGAGCCAGGCGGTGACGTGATCCACTACCAGGACGGCAACGCCCTGTCAGACGCACCCACCAAGTTCCTGGTGACCATGGTGTGCGCGCCGGGCCAGCCGATGCTCACGCTGGTCGACGAGGAGGAACTGAAGGAACGGGCGCACCTGCGCGCCCCGCGTCCCTCCGCAGGCTGAGCTGCGGCTCCCCTGCCGGATAGCGTTCCTCGATAGGGGAAGACCCGGTGACCGCCGCTGGCAACCACGGCGCTGAGGGACCTACCGGCGTGGCACGCCCCTCTCGGCTCGGTTCATGGGATGTGGAACGGTACTGGAAGGCAGACGACGCAAACGAATCTCAGTTGCCGTCCCCTGCGGGATGCCGAAAGTCGCGCACTGCCTGTGACCTGGCACTTTGCTATGAGCTGCGGTGGCGGCACAATCCCCGCCCTGGCACTGACATGAGGCGGCACACGGCCGCGCAGCCGCCCTGCGGTCCGTCTTCGCCGTGCCCCGTCGGGCATTGACTTGGGCCAGCAGACGACGCAGGGTGAACCCCGGGGGAATGATCAAGGGGGTAACCGCGTGGTGGAGTACCGCTTCACGCCGGCCCGCATCGTGCCTGCCGGGCCGATCACCGCGCACGCGGTCCTGGACGAATGGGCCCACGGGCAGATCACCGTCCCCGTGCCCACGCTCGCCCTGTCACAGATCAGCGGACTGACCCGGCAGGAACTGACGGGGGCGGTGTTCGAGATCATGGCCAACACCGCCGCCGCAACCGACACCGACGTCGACCCACACGGCTGGCGCCTCCTGCCCCGCCATGACAGCGAACAGCACCTCGCGGTGGCGCAGGCTCCACCGCCGGCGCCCTGTCGGAGGAGCGGCGGGATGCGCTGGAGGCGATCGACCCGTCCTGGTGCCCGTCCTGGCCCGTGGCCTGGCAGCGCTCCTACCGGCTGTGCCGTCGGCTCATCGAGGACGGCCAGCAGCTCCCGACCACGCCGGGCCAGGTGAGCGTGCAGGGCGAGGACCTCGGGGCGTGGGTCCAGGCGCAGCGCCTGGGCTGGGAGCAGCTGCTGCCGGCGCAGGCTTGGATGCTGGAGAACATGCTGCACCTCGCCCCGGCGGACCCTTCTGAGAGGCCGCAGGCGCCCCGTACACAGGCCGACAAATGGGCGGTGAACCTTCAGGCCGCCCGGCAGTTCCACGCCCGCGAGGGGGCATTGCAGGTGCCCCGGAAGCACGTAGAACGGCTCACCGAGCCGGACGGGACAGTCACCGACGTCAAGCTGGGTCAGTTCGTGGACAACGCCCGCCGCCGGGCCGACAAGCTCACCGAGGACCGGCGCGCGCAGCTCACCGAGCTGGGCATGCGCTGGTAACCACCACAGCGCAGGGGAAGAGTCGGACCGGAACTCCGAACGGAGAGTCCCGGCCCAGCCCCTGTCTGCGGCTCATTTGTCAGGATGTCGGCGTAGCGTCGCAGCGTGGCACGGTCCATGCACGACACCCGGGCGCCCAGCATTCGGCCGTCCCTCGCGGCGGCTTCCAGCAGTCGGTTCTGCGTGGGGAAGTCGCGCCGTGCTCGAGGTGGCCGAGGTAGAGCCGGGGCGCGGGTTGGAGTTCCCGGCGCCACTCAATGGTCTCCTTTGCGCGCGCGGCGCCCTCGCAGGAGCGGTGCCGCTGTACGAGGGAAGTTCATCAGGCCGGCGGTCCGCCGGCGCTGTATCGCCCCTCACAATCAGGCCTGGGAGATGCTGAGTTTGCCCTGATCATCCACTACTGTGACCTTGACAAATGCTGTGCCGCCGTTGGCTTCTTCCACAGAACACTCGAAGGTGTTGCCTTTCTTTGCGTCCATCGCGGCCGGACAGAAGACGCCATCCCTGGACATGTTCCTCTTCCCTTGCACGGTGGCCGCGACCTGCCGTTCCACCGCTTCCTGGTCCAGCAGACGCTGAGGGTGGGTACCCACCACCACGACCGTCACTACGACGGCGCATGCGGCAATGACGACAGCTGAGAACCCGATGAGGGCACGAGTGAACTTTCCTTGATCAGTCACACCGGTTTCCTACCGCCCACGTCACGGCTGCGACAAGAGGCGTCTCAGACTACTGCTGAGAGCAGCCACCTCCATGACAGCCGGCCCACCTCACACTGGCCAGAAAACAGCAGCCGCCTGGTCACTTCATGACAGCAGACCTGCCCGCAACGACCTCGTGACCAGGCACCCGACATCCCGCCCCGCTGACGCCCACCCAATGCCACCAACGCACCCACTCACATGGGCCTCCGGGTCGGCAATGGCCCGGCGGCCCACGCTGTCAGCTCACGTCTTCTTCGTCGGGGCTGCTATCGGTGCGGTGAAGGGCGCGGGCAATCAGTGAGATCGTTTCATCCTGAACTTGCAGGTCACGGGGCTGGTGTGGCCGGACATGGGGGTGCTCATGCTGGTCGGTGGCGTGATCGGTAGCAGGTGATCGTCTGGTCATGGAGCGATTCGCCGGAACTGCGGCCACAGGGCGTCAGTGCCGTTTACTGACCACGGAATCAAGGGAGTTCACGGGACGGGAAAGGGGGGCGGCGGGTGGCTGCGGTGCTGACGTGGGCGATTCGGCGGCGGGTCGTGCTGGCGGACCGGTTCGAGTAGCTGGGCAAGGAACTGGCGGAGGCGGAAGCCGAGGTGGCCCGCCTGGAGCAGGCCGCAGTGGCGGGCCGTCGCCCGGCGCGAGGCACACCAGCGCCACTGTCGGCGGCCGAGCACGTCGGGGAGGCGCTGGAGCGGATCGCAGCCCCGAGGTGGCGCCGCAGCTCACTTGAAACGCGCTGCACCACGTGTCCTGCCTCACAATCGAGGTCGCTAGGCAACCTCTCCACCGCTGGAATCTTCTCCTTTCGAGTGAAGATCCTGAAGAGGCGGCCTCGCCTGCTCATACTCCTGACCCTGGCCGTGGTGGCGGCCGTGACGGTGACCGTCGTCATGGTCATCCAGGCGAACAAGATGGAGACGCTCTCCCCGGGCGAGGAACGCGGCCGGGCCGCGTCAGGAGCACGCGTACCGTCGGGGCAGGTGGACTGCCGGAAGGACAAGTGCATCGCGCTCACCTTCGACGGCAATCCGGGCGAACCCACCGACCGGCTGATGGACCTCCTGAAGGAGTACAAGGCGCCGTCGACGTTCTTCCTTGAGGGCCGGCGCATCCACAAGTTCCCGGATGTGGTGCGGCGGATCGCCAAGGACGGCCACGAGATCGGGGACCACACCTGGACGCACGCGGTGCTGACCGATGTCGCTGATGCGCAGATCCGCGACGAGCTGCGCCGCACGGCACGGGCCATCTCCGGCATCACCGGCAGCGAGCCGATGCTGATGCGCCCGCCCCAGGGCCGCACCGACGACCGCGTCTCCAAGGTCTCGAAAGAACTGGGGATGGCGCAGGTGCTGTGGACGGTGACCGCGAAGGACTACGAGACGGATGACACCGCGCTGATCACCAGGCGCGTACTCGAGGGCGCCGGCCGCGACGGGATCATCCTGCTCCACCCGCTGCACAAGGGCACCGTGCCGGCCATGCCTTCCATCCTGGAGGCGCTCAGCAAGCAGGGCTACACCTTCGTGACCGTCTCCCAGCTGCTCGCTCCGTCCAAGGCCGAGCCCGGCAAGATCTACAAGTGACTGACTGACGCGCGAAGCGTCCGCCTCCTTGGGCCCCTCGCCACCGCGGGAGCGGCGGCCACCGGTTCCGCCGAACTCCGGCGACTCGTTCGGCATCCCATTTCAGGTGTGGTCGGTCGTGAGGTCCCTGCGGCCCGCTCTCTGCGGGCCGCCATCCCACCACCGGCCCAGCGCGGCGGCTCCCAGGCCGCCTCCGCGACGGCCGGAGAGGCGGGCGCACCCCCGCGCAAGGAGCCGGCTACGCCACGCCCACACCCCCATACAGGAGAAGTCAGACCGGCACGCGCCCGTAAAACCGCCTGTGACCAGGGCGAATACAGCTCGGCCGCCGGACTGTGCGCAACGCCCGCCGCAACCCCTGCCACGACGCCACAAGCGGCCTCCAGCCGGCATGCCGCCGCCCCCCACGCGCGGCCCCGACCCGGGGCCGCCACAACCCCAGGCCCGGGCGCCGGGCCAGCGGCGCGCCCTCGCCCCGCCCAGCGGCGGGGAAGCGTTCCCCACGAACCAGCCCTCTCCATCCTGTTCGTGGATCCAAGGGGCGGTTCCAGGGGAAGTCAGAGCCACACGCCTCACTCACCACCGGGTCTGGCCTGCGGCAACAGACCGGTGAGTCACCGCAAAGCCGCAGGTGATGGCGCAGGTAATGACGCAGGCGTTGCCGCAGGTGATGGCGCAGGCAATGTCGCGGCCCGAGACCGGGGTGCAAGCGATAGCGCAAGGGATAGCGCAAGTAATAGTGCAAGGGATATTGCAAGGAATGGTGCCGGGGTCTGCGGGGACGTTCGCTGTGCCCTGCCGGGCATTGACGTGGGCCAGCAGACGACGCAGGGTGACACCCGGGGGAGTGATCAAAGGGGGGTGACCGCGTGGTGGTGGCGTACCGCTTCACACTGGCCCGCATCGTGCGCGCCGGGCCGATCACCACGCACGCGGTCATGGACGAATGGGCCCACGGACAGATCACCATTCCCGTGCGCCCACCCTCGCCCTGTCCCAGATCAGCGGACTGACCCGACAGGAACTGGCGGGGGCGGTGTTCGAGGTCATGGCCAACTGCGCCGCCGCCACGGACACCGACGTCGACCCGCACGGCTGGCGCCTGCTGGCCCGCAGTGACGGCGAACACCACCTCACGGTGCCGCGATCGTGGAGCGGCGTAACCACCTGACCGGAGGCCGTTCCCGCCCCGCGGTCGACACCAGATACCTCTCCCTCCCCTGCGGCTATCGCGCTGGGCAGGAGGTGTCGCCGTCCCGCACCGGCTTGCCCACCGGCCATGACCAGCAGCAACACCACCGCACCGAAGACGGGCCTGGCTACCTTCGGTCCCACCCCCGGTGCACCCCTGCACGCAACCGTCCAGACCACCCTCCAGCCCACCCTCCAGGCACCCCGCCAGGAGCACCAGGAGCTGGTCGCGGCAACCCGCCGCCGCAGGCGCGCCCGCCGGTCCGCAGCGTGGGCAAGCCCCCGGGAACGGGCTTGCCCACCAGAGCGAACGTCGCGTCCCTGGCGCTGGCTGCTCTGCGCCAGTGAGGGCGTGCGTGGGCGGGCGATGCAGGCGCCCTACCCGAGACTTCGGGCCCTGCTGCGGGCGGTCGGGGACACCCCGTACGAGGCGGACGACGCCCGGGACCTACGCTTCCGCCTGCCCGATGCCCAGGGCAAGGAGCGCTGGCTGAGGCTGGATGAGATCCCGCTGCCACCGACGACTCCCGCGGCCTGGCCTCGCTTGTAGCGGTACCGGGCCACCCCTGCCCGATAGGCTCGGCGGTACCTCTTCAGGTCCCATGCGAGACAGTTGGGCAGGCGTTGTGAATGACCTTCTTTCGGTCGAGGTGACCGAGTCGGGCCCCTGCCTGGTGGCGAGGGTGCACGGGACCATGGACTATGTCTCGCAGCCAGAGCTGCGCGGGCGGCTGACGCAGGTGATCGATCGAGCGGAGCGGGCCGTCGTGCTGGACCTGACCGATGTGTCGTTCTGTGACTCAGCGGGTCTGAACGTGCTGCTGGGAGCCCGCCGTGAGGCGGAGGCCGCAGGGGTGGTGCTGGTCCTGGCCTGCGTCCCGGACCAGTTGCGCCGGATCCTGGAGATCACCGGAGCCGATCACGTCCTTCGGGTCTTCGACACCGTCGCCGACGCCGAGGCCGCCCTGAGCAGCTGACAGCACCTTGCATGAGCCAGCCACGGTGTACACGAGGCTTCGCTGCGATCTCTCGCGCCCACAACAGCATGTTCACCTGCTGGATAACACCGCATGGCAGTCGCCCCGAGCCAGATCTCTCACCCTCGTGACAGTGGCCCCACCCCGCGAAAACAGCCATTTACCAGCAACAACACACCAACGATCAACTGTCTCTCGCAACCACTGCTCCGAAACCGACAGATCGCACATGGCTTTGGCCATTCGTGTGGGGTGACGCCCGCAGGGTTCCGTCGTTGAACTATCCGAAGCACAGCCCCGCTTGGCCCCCCAGGGACGCATGGGCCTGGGGGCCACGTGCTGCCGGGACCGTAAAATCCTTGACCATGCCCGCTTCCGTGACTTTGCCGGTGGCTGTAGCTGTGGCGGTCCCCGCGCCCCGCCGACCCGCACGCTGGCGGGTGCGGCACGGTCAGGCTTCGTGTGCGGACTACGGCTGTACCCGGCCGGTGTGTCGTCAGGCCGCCCGGCGCTACGGCATGAAGATCATCGCGGCAGCGCCGAGCAGGTCGACGACGAAGCACCACTCCGCCCACGCCCGAGGTCTTGGCCCGGTGGTGGGCGAAGTCCCAGGCTTCGACCAAGCTCAGGCCCGCGACCCCAGGCACCCACCGGCGCGGGATCACGGTGCACGTCCTGCTGGACTTCGTTCACGTTGCCGAGTACGTCTGCGCCGCCGCGCACGCCTTCCACAGTGCGGAGCCGGAGGACGGCTTCGGCCCCGGGAAGGCCCCAGCGGGCGCCGGTGATGTCGAGTCCCGCGGCTTTCGCGCTCGGCCTGGAGCGCGGCGACCCTCGCGTGGCTTTCGCAGTCCTCGCACAGTTCTCTCTCCCCGTGGTTCCCGGGAGCCTCGTGCCGTTCGGAAAGCCCGCGGACCGCCACCGCGGCCCGCCCCGCCGGGCCGCACCCCGCTTCTCGTCAGCCCCGCGCAGCGGCCCCCCGGGCCAGGTCCCGCTACGGGCGAGAGCGGGCGCGCCCGCGCAGGGAAACCCCGCCTACCCCCTCCCACAAGGGGAAGTCAGGACCGCGTGCTTCGGGAAAATGGGCTGTGACCTGGGAAAACGCGGGGCGGTCGGTGGTGCGTGCGCAACGGACGCCGCAACGGCCCGCGCAACCGGCGCCGCAACGCACAGCGCAACCCCCGCCGCAACGGCAAACGAAGGGCCGCGCACCGGTGTTGCGCCCGCTCTGTTTGCGGATGATGGGCCCGCCACGGACTCATCCGCCAAACCGGACCCGCCAACTACACCAGCCAGGGCAACCCATGAACCCATTGCCACCAGCACGAATACGTTAACTACCCGGCCTTGCATCAACCCCCGGTCTCAGCTGGCTCATACCGCTCTTCCCACGGGCCGCATGAGCCAGCTGATGGCACCGAGAACGAGGCACGATTCCTGGACCGCTCGCGGACGCGGCCGTGGACGGTCAGCTGACCCGGAGACCGACCGCCAGAGTCAGCTCAAGGACCCGGTGTGGCGATGCGAGATCCGGAAACAGCTCCCGCAGCTGCGACATCCGGTACCGGACTGTCTGGGGGTGGACGAACAACGCCGCCGCCACCTCGTCCCGCCTGCCCTGGTGCAGCAGCCACGCCCGCAACGTCTCCTCCAGCCGCTGTGCGGTCGCGACAGGCAAGGTCCGCAACGGTGCGAGGGCTTGGACACGCAGGTCTGCGAACGCGTCCACGTCGGCGCTCAGCACCAGCTCGGGCAGGTGGTCCTCGGTGTCGCGAATATCAGAGGAGAGGGAGCGCGCGCGTACGGCTCGTGCGTACGAGGCGGACGCACGAGTCCATGGCCGGGCCGGGCCGACCACGGCGGTGCGGCCGGTTAGCTGCCGCAAGAGATGTGATCGGTCGGCATCCGGGACGAGCAGCACACCGGTGGCATCCGGCAGATCGTCGAGGACGAGGGTGCTCGGGTCGAGCGCGCGGTAGGCAGGCCTGGCCTGCGCGGCAGGCAGCAGGACCGCGGTCAGCGAAACCGGAGGCTGCCACCCGGCCCGTTGAACAGAGGCCAGCAGCACGTCCGGGCTCGCGCCGGCGAGAAGGTCGCGGGCCAGGTGTTCCAGCTGGCGCTCGTGGGCCCTGCCCCGGGCAGCCAGTTCGTCAGCGTGGCCCGCGGCGCTCGCGGCGGAGAGCTCGTCGATGTAGGCGAAGGTCAGCTCGGCGAACTTGGCGACCTCGGCGGCGGGCAGACCTGCGGACACGGCACCCGCTGCCAGGCATCGCCAGGCCACGCGGGCGCCGACGCGGTAGGCGCTGAGCAGGGCGTCCATCGAACGGCCGTCGCGCACCTCGCCGCGGCCCAACTCGTAGGCTGCGTCACCGGCGTCGCCGCCTGTGGCGTTCCCGCTCGCGAGGTCCAGGTAGTGCCCCAGGGCGGTGCGGACGGCTCGGCGGATGGTGCCGCCCATGCTGCCCGAAAGGGCGTTGGCGTAGGAAGGGACCTCGTCGATGATCGCCTGGACGACCTCGTCGGCGGTGGTCTTCAGCGCGGCCCGAAGTGCGGTGACCGTCGTCTCATCCAGGGCCAGTCCGCTGGCCCTCCTGATTGCATGGCTCACGTTTTGTTCCCTGCGAACAATTCAGCCGACCAGATTCACGTCCTGCGGTCAGGACTTTACGCCTTGAGGCGCAGCAAGCTGGAGTCATGACGAGTGCAGCCCTCCGCAGCAGGGCGTGGAAACTGCTGGAGATGGTCACGACGCCGCTGCTGCCGTCGGACTACCTCGACCTGGTCAGCCCGCTACGTGCGGGCGCTGACCTGCGTGGGCGCATCGAGGCCGTGCACCCCGAGACGGGTGACGCCGCGACTATCGTGATCAGGCCAGGACGGGGCTGGCGCGGCCACACAGCCGGTCAGTACGTGCGGATCGGGGTCGACGTCGACGGGGTGCGCCTGTGGCGTGCCTACTCCATCACCTCGCCGACAAACCGCCAGGACGGCCGCGTCACGATCACCGTGAAGGCGATCCCGGACGGCAAGGTCAGCAACTACCTGGTCCGCAGGGCGAAACCGGGCACGCTGATCCAGCTCGACCAGCCGACCGGTGACTTCGTGCTGCCGCAGGCCAAGCCCGACAAGGTGCTCTACCTGACGGCCGGCAGCGGCATCACGCCCGTGATGGGCATGCTGCGCGACATCGAGTTCGACGACGTCGTCATGGTCCACTGCGCGCCACAGCCGCAAGACGTGATTTTCCGCAAGGAACTGCACGACCTGGTCGCGGACAAGAAGCTGCGGCTCAGGGAGGTGCACACCGACACAGACGGCATGCTCGACATCGCCCGTCTCGACGAACTCGTGCCCGACTGGTCCGAGCGCGAGACCTGGGCTTGCGGGCCCGCGGGCCTGCTCGACGCCGCCGAAGAGCACTGGACCGAGCACGGCGTACAAGAGCGCCTGCACACCGAACGCTTCCGCCCCAGCATCGTCGTCGCCGGCGACGGCGGCGAGGTCACGTTCAGCGCCACCGGCAAGACCGTCGACGCGGACAGCGCCACGCCGTTGCTGGACATCGGTGAGGAGGCCGGCGTGCTCATGCCCTCCGGGTGCCGCATGGGCATCTGCTTCGGCTGCATCACGCCGCTCAAGGCGGGCGCCGTCCGCGACCTGCGCACCGGCGAGATCACCGAGGCCGAGCCGGGCGTCCTCATCCAGACCTGCGTGTCCGCCGCGGCGGGCCCCTGCGACATCGAACGGTAGGAGCACCTTGACCGCCATCGACCCCACCGCCCACCTGACCGCGGAGCAGATCAAGGAGCTTGGCCGTGAGCTGGACGCGATCCGCGACGAGGTGATCGCCAGCCGCGGCGAGAAAGACGCCGCCTACATCCGTAAGGTCATCTCGGCGCAGCGCAAGCTCGAGCTGGTCAGCAGAGGCGTGCTGCTGTTCTCGATCTTCCCGCCCGCGTGGCTGCTCGGCACCGCCGGGCTGTCCGTGGCGAAGATCATGGACAACATGGAGATCGGCCACAACGTCCTGCACGGCCAGTGGGACTGGATGCGAGACCCGAAGATCCACTCCACCACCTGGGAGTGGGATCACGTCTCGCCGTCCGAGCAGTGGAAGCACTCGCACAACGAGCTGCACCACACGTACACCAACGTGATCGGCAAGGACAACGACCTCGGCTACGGCATCATGCGCGTCGACGAGGACCAAAAGTGGCACCCGTTCCACCTCGGCCAGCCGCTGTGGAACTTCATCAACGCCTGCTTCTTCGAGTACGGCATCGCAGCGTACGACCTGGAGCTCGGCAAGAACCTGCACAAGCGCCGCCGCAAGAACCCGGAGTTCCGCGCGCGGGCCACGGCCGTGGGCCGCAAGATCCGTAAGCAGGTGCTCAAGGACTACGTGATCCACCCGCTGCTGTCAGGTCCGTCGTTCCTCACCACGCTTACCGCCACATTCACCGCGAACCTGGTCCGCAACATCTGGTCCCATTCGGTGATCATGTGCGGGCACTTCCCCGAGGGCGTACAGGTCTTCGAGCGCCGGTCGATCAAGGGCGAGACGCGCGGCCAGTGGTACCTGCGCCAGATGATGGGCTCGGCAAACATCAGCGGCAGCAAGGCCATGCACTTCATGACCGGCAACCTGTCGCACCAGATCGAGCACCACCTGTTCCCGGACCTGCCGAGCAACCGGTACGCCGAGGTCGCGGTGAAGGTGCGCGCGCTGTTCGAGAAGTACGAGCTGGAGTACGTCACCGGCCCGCTGCCCAAGCAGGTGTTCTCCGCGTGGCACAAGGTTGTCCGGCTCTCGCTGCCGAACAAGAAGCCCAAGGTCACGACGCCGGACTGCGAGCAGGAGCTCGTCGCGGCCTGAATTCCCGGTATTGGTTCAGATCTTCCGGACGTACCGGCGGCACCGCCGGGTTCGGTGAGATCCGTTGCGGACGGTGGGCGACCGCGACATCAGACCGTACGACACGGGATCCGGGCAGCCCGGTGTCCGGCTGCGCTGCCTGGACGTGCGCCAGGAGCTCAGCACCCAGCCCCCGGCGAGGTGTTGTAGTGCGCTGACCTGCCGTGGTCGGGCCCTGTCCGGTCTCCGGTGGAACTCAGGCCGGCCCGCTCCCGGCCCCGGCTCGTCACGGCCTTCGTCGTCCGTTTCCGCCTCGACCCTGCCGGATCCGGCAGCAGGGAACAGCCGTACTACTGTCAGGATGGCCAGGACTTCCCCTTCTTGTTGGACAGCCTGGCCCCCTACCTTCCCGCCCAGCCCTGCGTGTTCGAGGAACCTCAGACACGTTTCGCCGAGCTGCACAGACGCGCCTACGAAAAGCGTGTGCACCGGGCGCTGGTCTCCGGCGCGTCCGACTCCCTGACGCATCTGTATCTCCGCCAGGGTGAGCTCACAGCCCTCCTGCTGCTCGAGTACAGCCGAAAGCGCCAACCCAGTGCTCTCAACAGGCTGCTGGCCGCCGACCTCAGCGCCCGCGCAGGCCGACCCCCAGAAGCCGCAGAAACATACAAGAGGGCCCTCCAGGAAGCAGACCACCGCCGCCGACAAGAACCATGACCCCAGGCGGGGAGCGAAGAGGCAAACGCGGCGGTCGCTGCCGGCTCTCTACGCCGCCTCGACAGCCTTCTCCAGGTACTCCCTCACGGCCCTAGCCTTTGGGCAGCTCAGCCCACACGCGTGCGGCCATCTCATCGGCCTCGTCCTGTGGGGTCCCCGCCTGCACCAGGATGATCCCGCGGGAGTGGTCCGGGAATGTGATCTCCCGCATCTCCGTACCCAGCGGGCCCATCGGCTTATCCGACATGGCGGCCTCCCTTCGACGGCTGCCCCCAGACTAAAGGGACAACACGCACAAGACGAGGACCCTCCACCCGATGGACTACAACCCTGGTGTCAAAGACAGCCCGGCACTACTCTCAACAACCGGGGATGCTGAGCTGTACTGAGATTTGTGGAGTCCCCGATGCCAGGGTTGCGGTCCCTGCGAAGGAGATCCACCAGCACCATGGCAGCACCGTAAATACCCGGACGAGCTCCGCGAGCGCGCGGTCTGCGAGGTCCGCATCACCGGCCGCCCGATCGCCACGTCGCGAAGGACCTCGGCATCTATAAAGAGGCTCTGGCAGGTCGCGAACCACATGAGGACTGAACTGCCCTGGTTACGCTGGAGATGGCTCTGTGGAGACGCCGGATCAAGGCAGGCTCCGGCCTCATTCATCACAGCGACCGCGGGTCCCGATACGTGCCAATTCGGTAGGGTGCGGCTCGTTTCGAGGGAACTCGTGACCAGCCGGTCGTAGGTGCCTGGGCGCCTGGAGCACTCGATATTCCGGTGTGGGCGGTGTGACCTGGGGTTACTGTGCTGCCGTGATTCTGACTGACGCCGAAATTGCTGACTTGCTCAGACCCGCGGGGCTTCGACTCGTGGAACGGGTCCAGCAGGAGGTTCTGCTGCCCCCGCTGCCGCAGTACGTGTCGCCTGCGAGCGCCCGGCCTGAAGACGGGCGCTTCGACTCCGACCCGGATGAAGTCGCCGACCTGGATGCTCCGAACTTCGCGGACAAGGTCAACGCGAACTGGCACCGTATGGCCACGGAGTATGGGCTCCTCGACGACCAGCGGGAGTTCCTCCTGTCGCTGGGCCGCGCACGCCTCGGGGAAGACCCAGACGATGAGCCCTACGAGGTGTGAAGTTTCCCCGTGATCTCGGACACGTGATCGTTATGCCGCGAGCGTGTGCTGCTGACGTTGCCTGGTCTCGGCCGGGGTGAGGTAGCCGAACGTGCGGTGCTTGCGTAGGCGGCGGCGGTTGTAGAAGGTCTCGATGAAGGAGAAGACCTCGGCGCGGGCGGTGGCCCGGTCGGGCCAGGTGCGGGTGCCGATCTCTTCCTTGAGCAGGGCCCAGAAGCTCTCCGCGGCGGCGTTGTCGAAGCATGATCCGGTGCGTCCGCAGCTCTGCCGCAGCCCCAACCTCCCTATGCGCTCACGGAATTGGGTCGAGGTGTATTCGCTGCCGCGATCGCTGTGGACCACGCAGCCGGGCTCGAGTCCGCCTCGGCCGTGCGCCATGTCGAGAGCGTCGACCACCAGCTCGGCGCGGTGGTGGTCGGCCATGGCGTAGCCGACGACTTCGCGGGTGGCCAGGTCCAGCCAGCAGGCGAGGTAGAGCCAGCCCTCGGCGGTGGGCAGGTAAGTGATGTCGCCGACCAGCTTGGTCCCGGGGCGTTCGGCATGAAAGTCGCGGCCGATCAGGTCCGGGGCCGGCTTCGCTTTCGCGTCCGGCCGGGTCAGCGAACGCCGTCTGCGCCGGGTGACGCCGCGGATGTCGCGTTCACGCATCACGCGGGCGACGCGCTTGCGGTTCACCCGTCGGCCCAGGCGGCGCAGTTCGGCGTGGATGCGCGGGACGCCGTAGGTGTGCCGGGAAGCGATGTGCACCACGGTGATCTCGTGTGCGAGTGCGTCGTCGGCGGCCCGCTTGGCACGGCGGGCGGCCTCGCCCTCGCACCAGGCGTAGTAGGAGGACCGGGCGACCTTCAGCACCCGGCACAGCAGAATGATCGGATAGTTCGCCTTCTCCGTGTGGATAAACCGGTACAGCTCGCTCACCGGTCGTTCTCCTTCGCGAAGAAGGCCGTCGCTTTTTTCAGGATCTCGATCGTCTGCTGCTGTTCGCGGACCTCCTTGCGCAGCCGCTTGAGCTCCTCGCGCTCGGCGCTGGTCAGCTCACCGGACTTGCCCTCGCCCTGGTCTGCCTTCGCCCGGCGGTACCAGCCGCGCAGGGACTCGGAGCTGATGCCGAGTTCCCGAGCGACGGCAGTGACCGTCTTGCCCGAGGAATCAACGAGCGCGATCGCATCCCGCTTGAACTCCTCGGTGTAACGCTTCGTGTACTTACTTCCCACCTGGTGCTACTTCCTCTGGAACCTCAAGATCCCAGTCTCCAGGTGTCCACGATCGAGGGGAAGCTTCAGGTGTCAGGTCGAAGGTGGTGTTGGGGGGAAGCTGGTCCAGCAGTTCGGGCAGGCGCCTGAGTCTGCCGAGGTGGCGGCTCAAGGATTTGATCTGCTGGTAGGCGTTGATGGGCGTGGCGGTGGGGTGGTTGGAGAAGTTGCGCGGGTTGACCAGGATCACGGTGTCGGAGACCCGGTTGGGCGGGAGGCCGTCGCTGGCGAGGAGTTCACGCAGGGCCAGGACGTAGGCGGCGGCCTGGGTCAGTGCTGCTGCGACCTTGGTGCTGTCGGCCTGTCCGTGGATGACGGGGAAGGACTTGATCTCGACGATGTGGAAGTCGCCCCGGTGTTGGAAAGCGATGACGTCAGGCTCGAGGTAGGCCTGGTGGCCAGCGACGGTCAGGCGCAGTACGGGGTGGTCGAGCAGGGTGCGAGGGAGCGACTTGCGGTGTGCTGCGCTGAGGATGAGGGAGCGGGTGCGGGCGTGGCGTAGCTGCAGTGGGGACTTGTCGTCGCTGCTGCCGACGCTGTTGACGTCTTCGTAGGACACCTCGGGCAAGGTCAGGCCCAGGGTCTGGCGGAGGAGCGGCACGAGTGGTGCTCCGGCTTGGGCGGTGACCTTGTGTTCGAAGGAGAGGCCGTAGTCGAGGGCGAGTTGGGATTTTCTCAGCGGCCGTGGCAGGTCCAGGTGGGCGGCGAGGGCGTCTTTGTCGATGCCGGCCGCGTCCATCAGGGACCGGCGGTCGC
Organism: Streptomyces sp. TOM-9; assembly: GCF_056858595.1. Lineage (NCBI taxonomy): Bacteria > Bacillati > Actinomycetota > Actinomycetes > Kitasatosporales > Streptomycetaceae > Streptomyces > Streptomyces sp. TOM-9. Next base: position 30,217 of record NZ_JBXEQB010000001.1, read on the forward strand.
AGCCTGGGTTGGCGGTCAGTGCCGCCAGGGTTCGTGCGCTGTGCGGGATCGGCGGGGCGGTTCCGCGTAAAACGCCCAGTCGTGCGTCGAGCGAGCTCACTGTTTTCCTCGGAGGGACAGGGCACACAGCCGTGCGGGTTGCAGGGGTGGGTTTACGAACTGCGGCGCAGACGGGAAGCGTTGCGCAGGGTGTTGCCAAAGATCTGCTCCACGTCGCCAAGCTGCTGGCGGGCGCGCCGGGCCGCTTCGCTGCGGGTGTCGGCGTCGTCGTCGGCGTGGATCGCCAGTTCGGCTGCGGCGGCCCGACGCAACGCGTCCAGGTCGAGCGGGCCCCGGGTGGTGTAGCCGTGGATGTTGCGGCTGTAGTGCTGGAGGAGTTGCTGGACGGGCTGCAGCGGCTCGGTGTCCTCGGCGAGGCGTTCGGCGGCGTCTGTGAGCCGCAGGGCCGAGGTGAGGAAGTGGACGCGTTGGGTGAGCGGTCCCACCAGGCGCTGTTCCAGCGGCCAGGTGCTCAGGGCGAGCAAGGCGCGGGCCGGTGAGAGCAGATCGGAGGTCAGGGCGGGGCAGATGTAGTAGGCGCGGGCGTAGGGGGCGGACCGGAAGGAGCGCTCCTCGTCGCGGCGCAGGGTGGTCAGGCGTGCGGTGTTCAGCGGGCTGGAGAAGAACGCCTGATGGATCTGGCTGAGCAGTTTGGGCGCGGCAGGGACGGTGAGGAGGGCCAGTACCTGGTGGACCTGGTCGCGCACGGGCAGGCCGCCCCGGTCGTGCTCGAAGGGTGCTTGCGGCGCGGGCTCCGGCTGGGCCGTGTCCGGGTCGTCACCTAGACCGCACAGCACGTCCCAGGCGCGTTGCGCGCGCTTCAACTCCTCGCCCAGGGCGCTCGCTTGGGCGGTGTCGTGTTGCGTGAGCGCATGCCGGATCGCCTGCTGCAGCTGATGCATGCGTTCCTCGAGAGCGACGAGATGCTCGTGCATACCCGCATGCTAACAGCTGCTCGGGTCTACCAGTTTTTCTCCTGTGTTTTCGTGTACAGTCCCGGGCTCGTAAGGCACCACCGGTGCCCTCCCACGCCTCGCTTCCGGAAGGGCGCATGAAGGCATGAGCAGACTGCTGCACACCTCCGACTGGCATTTGGGCCACACCCTGTACGGGCATTCACGCGAGCAGGACTTCGACGCGGTCTTAGCCGAGATCGTGGCAATCGCCCAGGAATGCCGGCCGGATCTGATCGTCCACAGTGGCGATCTGTTCCACTCCTCCCGGCCCACCGCCCGGGACCTGATGCGCGCCATGCGCACCCTGGACACCCTTGCCGCTGTCGCGCCCACCGTGGTGCTGGCCGGCAACCACGACTCCCCCGCGTACTTCGATCTCCTCGACTATGTGAGCGGCCCCTCCCGGGGCCGGGGCCTGTTCTTCGTCGGTCGGCTCCGCCCGGCGCGCGACGGGGGCGTCCTCACGTTCGACGCCTGCGGTGGTGAGCAGCGCATCCGTCTGGCTGTCCTGCCCTTCGTTCATCCGAACCGGTTCTGGCAGAGCTCCGCGTCGGACATGTCGTACGCCGATTACGCCGAGGCGATGCGCGAGCAGCAGGCGGAGCTGATGGAAGCCCTGCACGAGGGATACGACCCCGGCCGGGACGTCCTGCTGTTCACGGCCCACGTGTATGTCACGGGCGCCAGGCGCTCCACGAGCGAACGAGCCGTGGACGAGTCATTTGAAACCGCCCCCGAGGATCTTCCGGTCGTCTCGTACGCGGCCCTCGGGCACATTCATCGCCCGCAACCGGTACGGGGCGCCAAGTTCGCAGTCCGCTACGCGGGCAGTCCGCTTCCCATGGATTTCGGTGAAGCCGGCGAATCGAAAAGCGTCGTGATCGTCGACACCGACCCCGGACGGCCGGTCCGGGCTCTGCCCCGCCGGCTCTCCAGCGGCCGGCAACTGGCCCACTTCACCGGGACGCTGGAGGAGCTCCGGGCCACGGCCGCCCAGTACGACGGGACCTTCCTAAAACCAGTGATCACCGGCGAGGAACCTGACGCGCTCCTCAGCCACAAGATCGCCGAGATTGTCCCCGACGCGATCCTCATCAACGTGGCGTCCGCTCGGGAGGCAGTCACCGGCGCCGTCCTGGACGGCGATCCCGCCGACGAGCCGGATCTGCCCGCTGCCTTCCGGGCCTACCTGACTCGCGAAGGGCTGAGCGGCACTGTCGCGGAGTCGACCATCACCGCGTTCACCCACCTGCTCAGCGAGCTCGACGACGAGACGCCTCCGCCGACCCCCGCCGAAGAGCTGCTCCGCGCCGCGCTGGAAGACACCTGCACGGAGGCATCGTGAAGCTCTCGCGGCTCATCCTCACGGGAGTGCGCAGCTACCCCGGCACCTGCACCATCGACTTCACCGGCAAGCGTCTGCTCGCGATCCTGGGCCGCACCGGCGCGGGCAAGACCAGCCTTCTCGAGGCGCTTATCTTCGCCTTGTACGGGGGTCCTCATGGGCGAAGAGCGGCTATGAGCTCATCAGCGCGGGATGCCCCAGCATGCACGTGACGCTCGAATTCTGGGCAAACGGCCGCCAGTGGCGTGTGCGCCGCGCCCTGTACGCCAACCGCACAACCAAGCCCAAGGCCTTGCTCGAGCCCATGGATGAAAGCAGCGCCGACCTGCGGGCCGACAACATGACCGAGGTGACGCGGGCGGTCACCCAGATCATCGGGCTGGACTGCGACGGTTTCGTCAGTACGGTCTGCTGCGCCAGGGGAAGTTCGACGCTCTCCTCAAGGCCACCAAGGCCGATCGTGCCGACATCCTGCGGCATGTCTTCGGCATCACTGAACTGGAACGCGTACGCAAGCGCGCCGGTGCTCGGCTGGAGAGCCTGAGCGCGGGGATCATCGAAGCCAGGAAGGCCCGAGCGGATCTCCTGCGAGATCCCGGGGCCGCCGCTGCCCAGGCGGTGCTGGACGTGGAACGCACCCGCGGCGTCGCGGCTCACCGCCGCGAGCGGCTGACTGCTCTGCGCGCGGCGCAAAGCCGGGCCGTCGGGCACAAGCACCGCAAGGTCAGCGTGGACAAGGCGGCACGCCTACTGCGTGAGCGCAGCCTCCCGGATGCGAGTGTCACCATGGCCGCGCTGGCACGCAGGAAGAGCGAACTCGATGCCGAAGCAGCAGCCCAAGCGGCGGCCGGACAAAACCTCGGCCTGAAGCTGGATACAGCGCAGGCCGCCTTGGACGCGGCTACGCAGGTCGGCGACACGGTCCGGTCCCTGTCCGGCGTCCTGGCCGTCCTGTCCCGCTTGCCGGCCCGCGCGGCTGACCTGGACGCCACGGTGCGGCGGCTGGAGCAGGAGCAGCGCCAGCACGGCGAGCTTGAGCAGGAGCTCGCAAAGGCACAAAAGGAGCTGGACGACCGCGAGCAGCACATCGCGGCCCTTGTCGGGGCGGCCGCGCATGCCGAGCACGCCGTGGCCGAGGCGCGCACGAACACCGATCAGGCCCAAGAAGCCGTCCGGGCGGCGCTGCAGGAAGCCGCCACCGCAGCCGTGCATCTGCAGTCGGAGCGTACGACGCTGAAAACGGTCGACGAACAGCGCGGCCTCAGTGCCAGCCTGGATGATGAACTGACTGAATTACGAAGCGCCCAGGAAACCGCCCAGGAAGCCGTTGCCGCACTGCAGCGCGGTGACGCGGCCCATGCGGCAGGTTCCGCTCTGGCCCCTGGGGATGTCTGCCCGGTCTGCACCCGGCCCGTCCCCCACGACTTCGCTCCCCCGTCGCCTTCTGACGGTAAGGAACTTGCCCGGACCAAACGTGCGGTCATCAAGCACACGAAGGCAGTCGAGAAGGCCGTAGCGGCCAAAGCGGCGGCAGCCGCGCAGCTGAGCACAAACGAACGGACAGCCGAGAGGCACCGACGCGCGCACGGGGCCGCTCGTGAGCGTATGGACGCGGCTTTGCTCCAGGTGCAGAAGCTGGTGGACACGATGAGGGCGGCTGCTTCTCCCGCTACGGCCACCGTCCTGGACACGCTGCGCCGGCAGACGACCGCACAGGCATTCGTCCTCGTCGAGGGCGAACCACAAGGCCGGGCCCAGATCACCCGCGCGGTCAAGGCGCTCATTCAGCCGCTGCGGGGCGTGGAGGGGGAAGCCCTCACGGCCCACACCAGCGCCCAGGCGGGACTGGCCGCGGCGCGAGCCGAGAACGAGGCAGCCCTGACCGAGCTCAAACGCCAGCGCGGCCGCGTGCAGCGTGAGGGCAAACGGCTGGACAAGGCCCGGCTGCAGTACCATACCGACCTGCAGACGCTGCTGACGGAGGTCTCTGGGCTACCGGCCTCAGTCCGCCCCGGCCAGCCCTCGCCCCACGAGCTTCCCTCGCCGCAGGACATCACCGCCTCGCAGGATGCGGCCGGCCGGCGCCTGGCACAGCTCGAGGAAACGACGCAGGCCCGCGACGATATCCGCGAGGCCCTCACAGCGCACGCCGAGGAACGGCAGGCCCTGGATGCACGTCGGCGCCGTACGGTCGAAGCCCCCTCCCGGAAACTCAGCCATCAACTTGAGCGCTGGGCCGACGCGACTGCCGATGCCGCAAGCCTCCTTGGCAACCAGGCGTCCACTGAGCTTCCACCCGCCCCGGACGGAACCGACCTGACCGCCGTCAATGCCTACTGTCTGGCCCTGGCCTCACTGCATCAGCGGCTGACCGGCGCGCTGGAACAGGCCGGGCAACAAGCCGCAGACGGGATCCGCTCATTCGAGGAGGAACTCACTCGCCAATCCGGCGCCACCGCCGACGCAACCGACCCAGACCCTGGCTTCCTGGTGCCGGCAAAGAGCGACCTGCTCGCCCCAGCCGTCCTCGACTCGCTCAGCCGGAAAACCAGCAAAGCGGAAGCCGCACACGACAGGGCCAAGACCGACCTGGGCACCGCGCAGGCCCAGATCCCCTACGCCGACCGGCTGGACGCCGCCCTGCAGGCCGCGGACCAGCAGGCCGCGGTGTGGCGGCGGGTGAGCGAACAGCTCACCGACGGGAAGTTCCTCGGATATCTCACCGAGCAGCGCACCCATTCGCTGCTCCTCCACGGGAGCAGGATCCTCCAGCAGATGTCCGCAGGAAGCTACGCGTTCACCGAGGACTTCGGCATCGTGGATCTCGCCACGAATCTCGCGCGCCGCCCGGAAACCCTGTCCGGCGGTGAGACGTTCCAAGCCTCGCTCGCGCTGGCACTCGCGCTCGTCGAACTCCACAGCCGCAGCCGCGGCAAGCTGGAATGCCTGTTCCTGGACGAAGGTTTCGGCTCGCTGGACTCCGACCGCCTCAACGAGACCCTTGAAGTCCTGAACAGCAGCGTGACCCGGGACAAGATGGTCGCCGTCATCAGCCATCTGTATCCGGTGGCCGAGGCGGTCGATGACGTCCTGTTCGTCGACAAGACCGCCCAGGGCTCCACAGCCACCTGGCTCACACCTGAGAAGAAGGCCGACCTCATCCACGACGGGATCCGGCACCTGCTGGAACACACCTGAGCAATACCGGGCCGACCGACAGCATCACCGAGGTGCCCGCCCTGTCGAACGGGAAGTCCCTGCGTACGTCGACGGTCCCTTGAGGTGACCGTTCAACCGATCACGCAGAGGCCGCCTCTGGACGCCTGCGATCGGTGTTGGAGAGCCGTCCCTGGCCTCCACGGCCGGCCATAACCAACCCGGTCGATGCTGGCCGGGGTCGGCCCCGGCCAGCGGATGGCGCGTCCCCCGGTGACCCGGCACAAGGCCGCTCCTCCCCAAGGAGCAGCCGGATAGCCGGGGCATCGCGGAGCGCCTGTGTCGGGGAAGTCCGTGCTGCGTGTGCGCCTGGCCGGCGCGTATGCCCTGGCCCCGCGCGGGCCCGAGGACTCTGCTGCGCAGGCGGCGGCCCTTCTCGTGACGGCGCTGTCCCCGGCGGCGGCCGGGAAGCGCCCGTGCCGGGCATCGGCTACGCCACTGGGGGTGCCAGGCGCTGGTGGCCATTACCAAGACTGATTCGTTCGCGATGTAAGGAGCAGATGGTATGAGCGACTCCTCTGCCCGTGCGCACGGCGCCGGTAACCCGGTGTTCAGCGTCAGCTCGGGGCGGTCGGCCGCGTTACCGCAGCTGATGACGCTGGACCAGAACGGCGAGCTGACCACCGCACACGTGCGGCTGGTCGCCACGGCTGTGGGCCGGTCGGAGCGCGCGGTGTGGCGGTGGGTCGCCAAGGCGCGCGCCACCGGACAGACCGACGCGGCCCTTCGAACACGGTTCACCGTTACGCCTGAGATTCGGGAGCTGCTGGTGTTGTGGGGAGGCAACGCCTCCGCCGTACACCGCGAGCTGCAGCAGCGAGCCCTGGCCGACCCTGCTCTGCCTTCGGTTCCGTCGCTGGCTACGATCCACCGCGCGCTGCGCCGGGACCTGACTCCCGGAGACCGGGCCGGGCTCGCCAACGGGGAAGCCGCCCGGCGGGCCTACGACGTGTTCGGAAAGCGCCCCGCAGAACATCGCAACGCCGCCTGGGAAGGCGACCACAAGTGCGTGCCCGTGCGGGTGTGGGTCGAGGACGACCTCGTACAGCCCTGGGTGACCTGGTTCATCGACTGCGCCAAAAAGATGATCATGGGCGTGGCCGTGACACCCCACGCACCCAGCACGGACGCGGTCCTGGCAGCCCTGCGGATGGCCCTGGACCGCACCGAGGCCTTCGGCCCGGCCGGCGGGCTGCCCGGCCTGGTCCGCGTGGACCGCGGCAAGGAGTTCTTGTCTACCACCGTGGCCTCGGCCCTGGGAGCCTTCGCCGTGCCAGTCGTCGATCTCCCCGCCTACAGCCCGCATCTGAAAGGAACCATCGAGGCGCTCAACGGCGCGGTCGAGGAGATGCTGTTCGTCTCCATGCCGCGCTACATCCACCGGCAGAGGCTCACCGGCGGCCGCACCGCGGATCCGGACGAGCCAGCGCTTACCTTCGAGGCTTTCGTGGAACTGCTGCTGAAGTGGGTGCACTGGTGGAACACCGAGCACCGGCCCAGGGCTCTGGGCGGCCGCACCCCGATGGAGGCATGGCGGTCCGACCCCACTCCCCTGCGCGATGTCCCTGCCGGGCAGCTGGCCCATTTCGGGCTTCAGGACGACGGACGCACGCGCACCATCACCACGCAGGGAGTGCGGTGGCGCAACCGCCACTACATCGCACCCTGGATGGTCGGCCAGGGTGGCGTGCGCGTCGCGGTGCGCCATCTTCCCCACCACGATCAGGCCGTCGAGGTCTTCGACCTTCAGGGCACGCACCTGGGCTCGGCGGTCCTGGCCGAGGCGGCCAGCGAGGAGCAAATCCGTGAGGTACGCAAAGCCCGCACCGCCAAGGCACGGCGGCTGCGCGCGGACATGAAGGCCGCCGCACGGCTGCGCCGCGAGCGTTTCGAGGCTGTCACCACGCCCACTCCGCCCCAGCGTCTGGGCGCGCTGACCGTGGGGGAAGCCGAAGCAGAACTCTCCGATGCGGCTGCCACAGGCCTTCGGCAGGCCAATCCCGGCTACATCCCGCACCAGCCCGTCCCGGACGGCTGGGCACGCCCCATCCCACCTGCGGTGGACGGGCCGGAAGACGACACCCCAAAGGAGAACGCGTGAGCGGCGACATGGACTACGGCATTCTGCCAGCAGAGGACGAGGACCACATCCACCGACTCGATGCGCACCTGGTGGCCACCGACACGCTCATGACGACACTGGACGACGTCCAGGCGACGATCGACGAGAAGGCCATGATGGTCGCCTACGGGGCGGCCGGATACGGCAAGACGATGTCGGTGAACTCGGCGCTGCGCAAGCTCGCGCCCGACATCACCTACCGCCTGGAGCTGCGCTCCGGCCCGACGCCCCGCGACATCCGCCACGGGCTGTTCAATGCTCTGGGGCTGCCCGGGGAACCGCCGACCCGGCCGATCGAATTCGACACGCTCCTGAAGGAGACGCTGTCACAGACGTTCCGCGTCCTGGTCTGTGACGAGGCCCAGTGGATGGGCCGCAGTTCGTTCGAGTACTGGCGCCATCTGTGGGACGACCGCAACACCGACATCGCGGTGATCTTCGCCGGCGGCGACAACTGCTACAGGGTCCTCAAGCGTGAACCGATGCTGGCGTCACGGATTTTCATCTGGCAAAACTTCCAGCGCATGCCCGAGGCCGAGGTCGTCGCCACACTGCCGGCGTTCCACTCCCTGTGGGCCGGCGTTGACCCGCAGATGATCCGCGGCATCGACCGGGCCGCGGCACACGGCAACTTCCGCAACTGGGCCACCATCACCAAGCACCTCCTCAACGGCATGAAGAAGAAGGGACTGACCGAGGTCAGCCAAAACCTCGTGAACTGGGTGTACAGCAAGCTGGGCGGCATGTAGCAACGGCCGCAGTGCGCGGCGGCCCGGCGAGTGCGAGCCGCCGCCGCATAACCTTGCGCGCCGAAGAGAGCAGCCTGGCGTCTTCGCGTCCGGCGCAGGCTGTCTGCGCACAGCCGGAACGGGGGTGATGGCACTGACATACAGCGACGTGACGATCGTGGTGGACGAGCAGGACGACCTGTTCTACACACGGGCGGCGCTGCAGGCACACCGCCCCGAGGAAGGCCGCATCACCGTGCAGCCGACACCCGCCAACGGCAGCCCGGCCGCGCTGGCGCACGACATGCTGTATGCACTGGGCAAACGCTTGGCCCCCGGGCCCCGCTCCCCTGACGTGTGGCTGGACTCGGCGAATGCGGCGTGGCTCGCCGCTGCTGCCTGGGCCATCGCGACCGGAGTGCGGCACGTCGTGGTCCCTCGCGCCCATCTGCTGACCACCCGACGAATCGAGCAACTGCTCGCCTGGCGCGAGAGGACAGGAGCCCAGCTGACACTGCTCTGGCAGAAAACCCCGTACGGACTGCCGCCGGCGCTGGCCCGCGTGGAGCGCCGCATCAGCAGCCGGGACCAGTTCCAGGCGCTCCTCGCCGAGCCCGGACCGGCACCCGCGCGGCCGTTCTTCCCACCTGCTCCGCCACCGACGACCCCGGAGCCAGCGGCTGTGCCGCTGGCTCCGGCACAGTCACACGCCCGACAGCCGCGGGATATCAGGTCGGCGCCGATGAGGCCGGCACGGTGGGCTCATCCTTGTCCTGGCGCGCAGGCAACAGCACAGCTGATCCACGCCGCCCGTGCGATCGAGATCGCCTCCGCGGAGGCTGCGGCCCTCGCCGCTCTCGCGCACCCCCTCATCGCCGGAGCCCTGAGCGTGCTGGCCTTCACCCAGGCCAGCCCAGGCAGCCTGCGCTACACACGCGACCTCGACATCACAGGCGACGTCTCCGCCATCAAAATCCACGGGCTCGGACATCAGCGCTGCCCGTTGCACGCCGTCCCGGCCTGGGCCCGCCCGATGCTGGCCGCCGCCCGCGCTCTCCACCGCCTGACGACCCACCCGCCCGGAGACAACATGTTCGCCCCCTTGATGCTCGCCGAGGCTCGACATTTACGCGCACACACGCGACGTCTGCCCCGGCACGGCCTGTCCCTGCCGACCGGCATCCTTGTCCCTTGAACCGCGCCTACCGACCACCGCCTGGCGCGCCAGGGAAGCGGCAGTACTCTCGCACGCGAGGGATGCCGAATGCTTGGCCGCTCTGAGGCCCGACCTCTGTAGCGCAGGAAGCGTGCAGCCTGTAAGTGCACCGTTCGTGGCTATGCAGAGTCCGTTGGCGACGGACGGCTGTACATCTCGATCAGGAAGTCCGACGGTCCGTCCGGGCGCCAGTATCCGTTCTTGGTGTGGTATCCGGGGGCCGTAGATCAGGTGCAGTGTGTTCTCGGCCCGGGTGAGGGCAACGTAAAACGTGCGCCGTTGCTCCCCGAGTTCCTTCGCGGTGGGTTGGCGCCACTTCCCGCGGTCTGGAACGTTGCGAGTGATGATGGCGTTGAGCAGCCCGGGGAGGATCACAGTGTCGAACTCCCGGCCCTTCGCAGAGTGGTAGGTAGTGAGAAGGATCTTTCCCATCACGCAATCCTGACCGGCCACCCCGACAAGCCCAACCGCGTCACGCTGCACAACGTCAATCCGCTTGCACCGCGCAGGGCGCAGACCCCATCCTGACCAGTTCGCCAGAGGCATGCCCAGGAGAGGCAGGAAAGGTCGCATATGGATATCAAGCCGTTGGAGGAGCTGCAGGCGGCCGACGAACGCTCTCTGCACTTCACACCTCTCGGTTTGGGCCGAATGCAGCCGGAGGACGCCGCCGACTTCCAACAGCGTGTGATCGCGGGGCTCAGGCTGGCCGACAATGTCGCTGAACCGACCCGGCACAAGTTCGAGCAGCTTCGCGCCGCCCACAGCCACGGTGTGCTCTGCTACGAACTGTTCACGCTGGTGGCGGACGTGGCTCGGCTGACGCTGGAGCAAGCGTTGCGGGACCGGTTCGTCGCCCACCATGGAGATGTTGTCGAGGTCAGGGATCGCAAGCAGCACGAGCACCAGATCACGATGACCAGCTACAGCGACTTCTTCGAGCAGTACAAGAAGGTGCGCGGCGTGGAGATCCGCATGGGCGCTTCCCGGGTGTGGGGGCCGTTCAATGCCATGCTCGATGGGTTGCTGACCTGGGCTCGCCGCGAGGGCATGTTGCGCGGGCAGCGCAACCGGTCTCTGGAGCCGGTTCTGCGGAGGCTACGGAACATGGTCGCGCACGGCACCTACCACCTGACCTCTCCGGTGGAAGCGGCCAGGGAGCTTTCCGACCTTGCGGAGATCATCAATCACCTGTGGGGACACACGACTCCGGGGGGCCGCCTGTACCCGGAACCGCTCAGCCGTAACATCATCGCCATCGGCTGGAGCAACAACGACGAGTACACCACGGCCGGCTATGCGAGCCAGCTGACCCAAGACGACGAGGACGTGAAGTTCACCTACATCCTGGTCCGTGCCGTGTTCTGCCCGGGCGGAGTCACTGACCCCAACCTGATGGAGTTCGATGCCCGAAGCGCCACCACTGTCTTCCCCGCCCAATACCTGTGGGGTCCCGGACCGAGCAATGAAGCCATCGCCTGGCTGAACGACCACCAGCCTGAGCCCGATCTGTGCGACTACCTCGATCAGGTGGTCCTCGTACGCGTCCACGATGGCCGCGTCCATCTACCGATGTACCCGGGCGTGGCAGCCGGACTCCCAAGAGCGGAGCAGGACGGCTCCTGGTACGCGTTCCGTGTCGACCGCGGGCTCGACGGGCTCGCCCACGCCCGTGCAATCGCCGATGCCGGAAAAGAGCATTCCCGTGATGGCGAGTGCAGTGCGTGCCCAGTCGAAACGCTCGCCAGCGGAGACCTCACAACAGTCCTGCAGGCAGCGCACCAGGCCGGCGCAGACACTACGCCATCGCACGTGCCGGACGTCCGCACGCCCATCGCCGACTGGCTTACCCGTCCGACACTCTGAGGAGCCGATCGGGTGCCGAATCGCATGCGCTGTTGGTGACGGACGCTACGCCGCATCGGCATCTTTGAAGAAGAAGACTGTCGGCCCGAAGCTGACGTCAAGCCTGGCTGCAGCAGCGGAAGCGACGGTTGGTTCGGGTCGTCCACCGTCCTACGCGTCCGCGTCCGAACCCTTCGCGAGCTGGGCCAGTACAGAAGCCGCGTAGCCGAGCCAGGTGTGCCGGGGCAGACGTGCGCGTGCACCGAGTACGATCTCCTGATCAACGGCCCACTCGCGTACGGTGCCCTCGGGGATGAGGTTGTCTTCGCCGAGGAGATACGCCATGTCAACAGCGTGGAGCTGGTAGGAGGCTAGGACTCGAGCGTCCAACGCCCCATTTGCCCTGACCTCAATTCCCGCCTTTCGTGCCCATTGGCGAGCCGCCTGGGTCAGCTCGCGATCCACCCGGCCTCGCGGGACGGCACGGGACGCATCTTGTCGGCATCCGCAGCTCTTGGTGTTCCCGCGAGTGACGTCGGCCTGCCGAAGTCCGGTGATGACCGTCTTGCACCTGCACTGGTAGTCCCGTAGCGATCCAGCTCGCTTCTTCGGGTTGGGGTACGGAGGGCCTATCGGTGTCAGCCAGCTGACCGGGTGCGGTTCGGTAGCCTTTAGCTGCTTTGGTTCAACGGGTGCCTTGTCAGCCTTGGGAAGCCGACGGGGCTGGTAGGGCATGCCCAGCAAAGCCTTCTCCACATCGGCTGATGCTGCTTCGGTGCCACGATCTAGGTAGGCGGCGAGGCCGGGCAGTGGGTGCAGGTCGAGTTGTTGAACGCGCAGCAGGACCGCGGCGGCTACCTTCCATGCGTTCCAGCCCGAGCCGACAACGACATCGTGCGGTCCGAGCGGGTAAAGGTCTTCGCGGACCCGGACCACCGTCTGACCGGCGGCGGCCAGACGCTCGGTTTTCTGGCGGTCATCGGCTGCGCGGTCGCGCCAGGATTCGGGGCCGTGGGCCTTCCAGCCGTCGAACTCCACAACGAGCCGCAGTGCCTCTTCCCACATGTCAACCCGCACGTGGCGGTACCGCTTGCCGGGGATTGGGGCGAGAGGAATCGGTGCCTCGAGCTCCAGCCCAGGTAGGTGGATACGCAGCTCGTGGAAGAGCGCCAGCGCCTTGGCAGAGACGTTGTTGCTGCACTTCAGGCAGCCGGACCGGAGCGCCTTCGCGGTGCGGCGGTTGGGCGGTGCCGACCAGTCCTCATGCTTCCCTTGTGAGGACGTACAGCTCCACGTCACCTCGATCTTGGACCCGACCGGGGTGTTGTGCGCGTTCCGGCCCGCCGGGCCGCTCACCCATTGCTCCGCGATCTCCGGGTACCACGCAGCCAGGCTGTTGGAGGCGTCGGCTTGGTCGGAATTGCAGACCGGGCAGCCGTTGATCCCAGCCGTTTTCCCGTTCTTGATCCGCAGGCTGGTGCGGCTCTTGGGTGGCTGCTCCCAGATATGGGTCGCCCAGTACCACTCTCCGGTTCCAGGCCGAACGGCAGGAACCTGATGCCACCAGGTCACCGGCTTGTTGCTGCCGTAGCTGATCTCCTCTGGCGTGCCAGAGTCGGAGTGGAGCTCAGCGGCCAGTGCGGGAATGGCCGCCACGGATCGCTCAAGGGCGGGTCGCTCTCCTGGCCGCGGGGCCGCGCCGAAGCACTTCGGGCACATGCTGGGCCGGTCGGTACGGCTGCGGTCCTTCGGCGGAGCCATCCACGAGCCGTGTCCCGGTTCCACAGTGCAGCGCCACCTTCTGTCGGTCGTGTCCCGCACGCCCACGCGCGCGGCATCCGCCGTGTCCGCCCACTGGAGCTCCAGCACCTCAACGTCAGCTACCGACAGCTCGCGCGGATCAGCCGCAGCCTGCATAGCACTGAGGATGTTGTTCCGAAGCTCCCGGCTGGCAGCGATTTGCTTCTCGATATTCGCGCGTACCTGCTCCAGAGAAGCGGCGACCTGAGCACGCCACTGCTGCGTTAGCTCCTGCCAGAACTTCTTCTGCCGCTCGTACTGATCTGCCCGGCATAGACCGACGAGTGCTTCCGGAAGAACAAGCGCCCCCGTGCATGGCGGCTCAACTGGAGAAGTAGCCCTGTTCGTCTCCGGAAGGACAGTGGTCATGCAGTGATGATGGCCTACAGCACTGACAACGCCCCCTCCTTGGCTGACCTCGTTCGACCGGCATCTGGGCACGAGCGTGAGCATGCTGTGCGTCGGCATACGCAGGAGCCACGCCCGCTGGGGTCAGGGCATGCAGGAACGTGGCAGCAGACATCGGCGCATTTGCGGGGCGGGAGCAGTAGGTTGAGTAGCCTGACGGCGTTTCGCGGACATGCCCGCAAACCGCCGATAGCACCGGTGGGAGGCCGCGGAGGGGAACCTCCCATGGACCTTTGGGGAGAGTAGTGCCGAGGGGGATCAGTGTCGGTGGCGGCGACGATGCCGCTCTCGGGTCAGACGGCGCGGACCAGACTGGGGCACCACCGGGGCCGTCGCCCTTGACGGTCACGGCGCCTTTGCTGCTTCGTACCCATGAGCTGTCTTGGGAGGCTCTGGAGCATCTCGTGGTGGCGTTGGCGGTCCAGGCCGACCATGCTCTGGAGGCCCGAGCATTCGGGCGCGGCGGCCAGGCCCAGGACGGTGTCGACGTGGTGGCGTTCTTCGCTTCCCTGCCCGCTGCGGTGTATCAGGCCAAGAGGTATGAGAAGTTCTCCGCCCCCGACCTCCGTAAAGCTGTGCTTGCGTATGCCAGTGGAAGCCGGCCCTTTGGTGCCCGGCGCCTGGTGATTGTCACCACGGCGGATGTGCGGGATACGAAGGTCGACCTGGAGCTGACGCGGCTACGCGAGCAGCATCGGGATCTGGTGATCGAACTGTGGGGCCGCCAGCAGTTGTCCGACATGCTGTTTGCGTTGCCGGACCTGGTGCGGCGGTTCTTCGGCGAGGACACAATGCGAGTGTTCTGCCGGCCGTTGCCTACCCGAGAGGTGGAAACCGAGAGCAGCGATGCACCGGACGGGCAAGCTCTGGAGGAATACCTGGCCCACCTCGGTGCGTATTTGAGCGAGGGTTTGCATGAGCTGGTCGCCCTGACCCTTGAGGACCAAGACGGGTCAGAGAGGTTGTCGTCAGTGGCGTTGGCGGCCTGGTTGCGGCCCGGGCGTCATGTCCAGCTGGCTGGCGACTCGGGAACAGGTAAGAGCCACACCCTGGCCCACACCGCCAAGGGACTGGCGCAGGCCGGCTGGCTGCCCATCCTGCTGCGAGCGGGCACATACGAAGGAGATCTGAAGGAGAGCCTCGACGAGAGCGTGGCTCCGTTCACCCCACAGACGGCAGACTTCCTGGTTCGAGCCAGCCGGTTGGAGAGGCTTCCAGTAGTCCTGCTTGTGGATGCGATCAACGAATGTCCCGTTCGGTTCCAGGAGCGGCTCATACAGCAGCTGAGTTCGTGGTGTCGGCGAGCCGAGGCGACGGTGGTGTCCAGCAGTCACGAGTTCGTGCACGTGCCCGCGATAATCGGTGGTGTACGGCTGAGGACGGTCGATCCGGACCCGCAGCAGCGTGTGGCGCTCTTGCAGTCCTACGGGGTACGCCCCGAGGGCCAACGGAGCGTCGAGGACGAGTGCGAGGCGTTCGGCACCGCCTTCGAGCTATCCCTGGCAGCGCAGCTGACACAGCGTCTGCCAGCGAATGCTGGCCGAGCTGCTCTCCTGGAAGCTCACGTTGGTGAGCAGTTGCAGCTGGCGTCGCAACCGACGGTTTTGCGGCAGGTGCTACACCACTGGGCCATGCTGATGGACGAGCGGTTGACGGGGTGGCTGCCACTGGCGGAAGCACAGCGCAGCGCCACCCAGCTACTGGTCGCGCTGGGAGCGTCCGTAGGCATAGTGGACGAGGCATTGAGGTTGCCTGTGGTGCGGGTCAGACATCAACGGGTCGAGTTCCCGCATGAGTGGTACGCCCACCTACTAACCGCCGAGGCCCTGATCTGGTCCTTTACCGATGGCACGAAGCTGGCCGATGAGCTGCTGCGGCCGCATCGCAGCGAGCTGGCTAGCTGGGCCGTCCCACTGCAGAGCGACCCTAACGTGGTCCGCGGCCTGCTGCAGGGATTGCCCGACAAGAAGGTACTCATCGAGGCGCTGCGCCTGCGATTGGGGCCTGTGGCCGACGAGGTGGCGTTGACTGAGGCCGGGCGCTGCCTGGAGGCGGCTATCGAGGCGACGGCCTCCAGCACCATCACGTGTACCTCAGAGTTGAGGTACACCAGTGAGCCAAACCTCTACTGGAGCGGATACGCGCAGGCGATGTTCGCTGCAATCGGCGAGACCGCCCGCGATGGGCGCCTACTGGAGCCCCTGGCCCGGCTCATGCGCGAGACCGATCGGGCCTTCCAACGCGGCACGGGGTGGGCCGCGACCAGCCTTCACGTGGCGGGGCTGATCGCCGCAACATTGAACGGACCGATCACATCCACGGGCGGTACACAGCTGCCTGCAGCCCTGATCACGCACGGGGCCCGGCTCGCATGGCCGAGGGAAGGGCACAACCGCCACCAGCCGGCAGGAGCAGCAGACCTCCGGAAATGGGTCGGCTCGCTGGAGGCCGACGACGTCGGTCTACCCATGTTGCTGTGTTTCCTGCTACGCAGGACCCACGACGCTGAGACGGCCGCACTCGCGCCGACGCTGTTCAGCCACGCCTGGGCCACTGGCGCCCACCATTTGCAGTTCGCAGGACTGGACCTGCTCGCCGGCATCCGCACCACCGCGGAGGGGGCGACCGAGACTCACATCATCGAGTTGCTGGACGACGTTCAAACCGATGACGTGTTCGTCTCAACGATGCTCGTCGAGACTCTGCACGGCTACGGTCAACTCACCTCGCCCTACGCCGTTGACGACATCACCGAGGAGATCACCCTCCTCCTTGCCCATCCCGAGCGGCCCGACGCCCATACCCGCGCAAAGCGAATCGTGGAGAGTCAGTTCGAAGAAGTGATCTCCGCCCCGTTCATCGCAGCGATCGACGCCCTTGACCCCGCCGCGCGCCGTGCACTGCTGATCCTCGCCGTGCGTGAAGGCGACGCCGGCCTCTTCACGGACGTCATCCTCAAGGAACTCGTACACGCGAAGGACCGAGCCGCGCTGCCAACCTTCCAGTACTGGGTCTCTCACCTAGACCATGGTCCCTTCAGGCAGGATGCCGTCAGCTGCCACCTGCTCGGCATCGAAGGTTGCGCCGCCCACCTACCCTCCCCTCCCCCGATCCTGGAAAGCCAGCAAGGTGCCGATGCCGACGCGTGGCGCTGCTACGGGCAGCTCCTGTTCTGGCTCCGCCGCCCCGGCCTCAGCGTGGATGAACAGTACGCACGCTGCACACCGCTGTGGGAACGGCTCACTACTTGGCTCCTGGACGCCGCCGTTGACCCTCTCCAGCAGTTCCAGTACGCCGCCATGTTCGCCCAGGACATTCGCACGAGCGCGCTCGGCTCCATCGTCGACGCCTTCCCCGCCCAGGCCCGCAGAGTTCTGCACCACGGCCTGAGCGCTCCGGATCGCCTGACCTCACTCTTCCGGCACCCGCAATCCGACGACCGCACGGCGACCGTGATACGCCTGCTCACCCGCGTAGGAGACCGCTCTTCCCTCCCCCTGCTCGCCGCCTACCGCGACCACACCGTCCTCGGCGGTACGGCCGCAGACACCATCCGGCACATCAACAACCGCACCACCATGGAAACGTGATGTGCCGCACCTTTAGCAGGTCTAGCAGCCTCTCGTCGCTCAGCCCGGTGCCGTCGGCCCCGCGCCTGCCCCCCATTCGATCTCGGGCCCTGCTGGGGGGTGGCAGTTCGGACTCACAAGGCGCTGCTTTTGACGATGAAGTCGGCGAGCGGCTGTTTCTCGAGGTAGCGGACGGCAGTGTGCGGATTGGTGACGCCGTTGCGGACGAGTTCGTCGCGGACGGCCGGAGCGACGGCCGCCAGTCCACTCTGGGCGACCATGTCACCGGCAGCGTGAAGGTTCAACCATTCGATGCCGTCGGGTAGTTGAAGGGCACCTCCCTGGCCCAGCGAATGACGGATGGTGGGCCAGGCGAGGGGGGATCCGCAGGTGACGAGAGTGGCCAGGCCCTCAGGGCCGGGACCGGTGTCGTCGCGGGTGAGCATGTCGAAGGCGATGACGCTGCCCAGGGAGTGCGCAATGATCAGGCGGGACCCGGGACGGTGCAGTTCGGTTCGAACCTCGGCGCGGATACGCTCACCGGTGTCGTGGTGCAGGTAGCGGTAGACCTGGCGGACGAAGACCAGCAGGCGCCGACCCGCGTCACGGCCGATCTTGTGGTCGACGGCGACCACGGCTTGAGCAACGGGGCGGGGAATGTAGGGGACGCCCAGGCCGAGGGTTTCGGTCTCAAGCTGTTCGGGGTCGAGGTCGGATGGGGCGTACAGGGCGAGCGTGTCGAGGACGAATGCCTCTTCCTCGTCGGTGAAGGGGTCGGCGTCATCGACAAGCGGGGTGGCGTCCTGGGCGCCCAGACGTCGGCTCGGGGTGCGGAAGAGGTTGCCGTAGTAGGCCACCCTCAGCGGTGGGACGGGGCAGGCAGGCCCGTGGTGGGTGCGCAGGCCTTTGGTCAGGGCGCCAGCCCAGTCGGCCGAGAGTTTCACGGCGTTGGTGTTGCCTTGCCAGATGCCGTGGATACCGACGATGTGCACGCTGATCTATCCCCCCGGAACCTGCTCCCCGCAAGATGCGGGGTTGACGGCTGCCGGGATCCTATCTGGCCCAGGCGGCGGTCGCGTTGCGGTTGGGGTCTGGCTGGTGGTTAGAGTGCTGGGCAACGTACATAAGGGGGGCGTAGTTGAACGGGGTGGCGCCGTGGCCTCGGCGGCTGGTGGTTGTTGCGGTCGACGAGTACTTCACCGAGGATGAGGCCTTCACCGCGGGGATCCAGGAGCAGGTGGAGACGATCACCGGCTGGCTGGCCGATCCTACGATGGACGCGGGGCGTCGATTCGAGCTCGCGCAGTCCAAAGAGCTCACGCAGCCGGAAGACTTGCGGCTGTTTTTGAATGAGCAGGAACTCGCGCAGGCGCAGTGGGACCAGGCACTGGTCGTCTATATCACCGGGCACGGTCTGCGCGGCCAGTCCCGGCGGCATTACCTGACCTTCGGCTATACCACCCCTGACCGGCTGCTGGGCACCGCGTTTCCTACCAGCGAGCTGATCACGCAGGTCATGGACAGCGAGGCGGAGCACGTGCTGGTGCTCGTCGACTCGTGCTTCGCCGGCAGTCTCAAGAGTGAACTGGGCGTGCTGTTTGAGGAGTTGTGCGCGCAGCGACGTGGCCTGGAGACCCTCGCTGTGATCACTAGTGGTGACTTCGAGCAGGAGCCTCACCGGGGCGAGTTCACGCGGCTGCTGAAGCTCGCGCTGGACAAGGTCAGGAATGAATCGGCAGGCTTCACCGCGCCCCATCTGTCGTTCGAGGAATGGGAAAAGCTCCTCAACACGGTCGGCAACGAGAATCCCGGCCTGCTGAGGGCGCTGTGGGTATGGCCGGACTCGCGTCGCGACAAGCCGAGTCTGTGCCTGCCTAACCCGCACTATCAGCCGGCGGAACAGGTTGTGGAGGCCTCCCGGCGGCCAGTGTCGCTGTCGGCATCCACCCTGGAGCAGTACTGGCTGGCCCGCGCCTCGGGCCGTACCGAAGACGATGATCCGGGCTGGTATTTCAGCGGGCGCCAGACGCTGATGCAGGATCTGGTGGAGTTTGTCCAGGCCGGGGCGGGGGTGTTGGTGGTGACCGGCGCGGCTGGCTCGGGCAAGTCGGCACTGCTGGCGCGACTGGTTACCCTGAGCGATCCACTGTTTGTCACCCGGTTCGCGGACATGGTGGACACGGTTCCCGCACGGCTGCGGCCACGGCCGCGCGCGGTGGACGCGGCCGTCCTGGCGCGGGGGAAGTCGTCCCTGGCGTTGATCGAGGATCTGCTGGCCGCCTTTGGCGCCGATGGTGTCGGGGGTGAGCCTCCCTTGCAGGCACTGCTGGACCGGGTGGCTGCGGCCTGCGCCGACGAGCTGGAGCCGGTAACACTCGTGGTCGACGGCCTAGATGAGGCGCAGGAGCCCACCGCGTGCCTGTCCGACGTGATCGCCCCGCTGGCGCGGTTGCGTGCCGCTGACGGGGAGCCAGCGGTGCGGTTGGTGCTGGGGATGCGTAGTTCGGCCCAGGGCGTCGCGGGCGGCAAGCTGCAGGATGCGGCGGCCGACCAGCTGCTGGGCTTTTTGTACACCGCATTGCAAGCGGGGATGGGCGAGAGCACCGTGCCGCTGGCCCTGCTGCGCACGGACGGTGCCCAAACCGCCGACGACATTGCCGCCTACGTGGAGATGGTTCTGCAGGCGACCGAGGACAGCCCGTATGCCGGCCATGGCGCGGCGGCGGCCAATGCCGCGGCGGTGATCGCGCAGGCAGTGAAGCCGTCGTTCCTCGACGCCCGGCTGGCCGCCGCACAGCTGAGGTCCGCATCCGGCCGGCAAGACGTGACGGATTCCCACTGGCGCGACCGGTTGCTGGCCGGGACAACAGCGCTGCTCGCCAGCGATCTGCGACAGGTGGCCGCGGACCAGGACGCCAGTCTGCGGCTGCTGCTGGCGGTGCTACGGGCCACCGCCTTTGCCCAGGGCGCGGGGCTACCGTGGGCGGAAGTGTGGCCGGCGGTCGCCGCCGCGGTCCTCGGCCCAGCTGCACCGCCCGCCGGCGAAATCGACGCGGTGATCCGCACGGTGCGCCACAGCCGCCTGGTCGGCTACCTCGCCACCGGCGAGGAAGACGGCCGGGTCACCTACCGGCCCGCCCACCAGCGGGTGGCCGAGGTGCTCCTGACCGAGCCCGGCTCGCTGGCCATTGACCCATCAACCGGCGTTCCTGAGAAATGGGCTGCCGAGATGGCGTCCATGCAGCCCGTGGAGCAGGTCCATCGTGCCATCGCCAAGGCCTGCGCCCGGCTGGCCGAGCAGGGCGGCCGCCTGGCACCGCATCCCTATGTGCGTCGCCATACGGTGGCCCACGCCGAACTAGGCCACGCACTGGACGATTCGATCATGCCGGTGGAACTGGCGGCCTGGGAGAGCTCGGGGTCACTGCGCGGACGGCTGGGTCTGCCCCTACCAGTGGGCGACCTCAAGCGCAAAATGCTCACATCGGCCGGGCTGATCGAGCCCTACCTGGACGAGTCGGTGGATACCGCGTCCCGGTTCAGCAGCATCTCTTTCCACTTGTCGACACTCACTGGGGCGGGCCTCGGCACCAGCTACAGCCCGGCGCCGGACAGCTCTGCTCGGCCCTTCGCCGCGCAGTTGCGCACACAGTGGGGGAGGTGGGAGGCACGCAGCAACGTGGTGGCCTCCCCTGCTGGCCGGGTGCACGCCCTGTGTTCGCTTGCGACGCTGGACGGCCGCCAACTGCTCGCCGCCAGCAGCCGTCGCGGCATCGGCATCTGGGACAGCACGACGGGCCAGCAGCTCACCCATATCGACACCAAGGTGGCCCTAAGCCTGACCATCGCGAAGGGCACCAGCGGACGTCCTTTCCTTGTGGCGGCCGGGCCACGCGGCGCGGCGGTATTCGATCCGCTCTCGGGCAGTCAGTTGGCAGTCCTGGAGCTGCCCGGCCTGTGCACCGTGGCGGTAGCACGCGACGGTGCCGCACGGTGGACGATGGTGGTGACCAATAGGGAAGAACTGGTCCTGTGGCAGCCGTCGGAGAACGCGGTCCGGCAGGTTGCACTGCCTGACGATCTCTACATCGCGGAAGAACCGACCTGGGTACGTGATCCGCAGGGGCAGGGCTACCACCTGTGCGGACGGCACCGCGCCGGGTGGGCGCTGTTCAACCCCCTTACCAGCAAGGTGCTGCCCCTCCACCTGCCGTTTGCCACGGCCCAGTCCATGGCAGCCGTGCAAGGGCCGTCGGGGGGTGATCTGCTGGCCGTGGTGCCGAACGGCGGCCGGGACAAACCGGTGCTGCTGTTCGACCCCTTCCAGACCGCTCCCCATCAGACCGAACTCTTCCTCACTGACTCCGTCCAGGAGATGGCAGCGGGCCGGTTGCCTGTGGAGGGCCAACGTGTCGTGGCGTTGGTCGGCCCCCGTGGTGTCAGCGTGGCAGGCATCATGAGGGACAACGCCGTCGAGGTGTGGGATGTCTCCCGGCCTGCGCCGCGTCAGGTGATGACGCGTCCAGCGCAGCGGCGGGCGATGTTCGCGGGCATTCCCGGCCCAGGTAAGACCTGGACGCTTGCCATCACCGGCGACGAGGGAGTCCAGCTGCACCAGGACCCCTGGGAGAGCCGGTGGGATGTGGAGACATCGCCCCAGCCTCTCTCGCTCTCGCAGGCCCTGCCGAAAGCGCACATGATGGCCGGGTTGTCGACGGCCAATGGCAAACCACGGCTGGCTGTCTCCAAGGGCAACAGAGTGGAGATCCGGAGCGCCGCCACCGGGCGTCTTCTCAAGCGCTACCGGCATTCCTCCCCTGTCACCTTCCTGGAACCCGTGCCCGGTCCCGGCGATTCCCTTGCCGTGGCGGTGGGTGACAGGACCGGCATCTATCTATGGGACCCCGAACACGATGCCGCCCGGCCACTCGTGAGCGGCTCGTTCAAGCAGGCCCGCTGCGTGGCCGGGCGGCTCCCAGGCGACCAGCCCGTTTTGGTGGTGGCCGGCTCCCGTGGCGTGGTGATCGCGGTGGACATCACCGGCCAGGCAAGAGCGCTCCCCGACAGCGGGTTGCCCACTGGCCCGCTGCTGGCGCTACCTTCCCCCGCTGACCGCTGTCTGGTGGCGGCCCCGGTGCTCTCCCGGATGCTGGTGTGGGATGTGTACAGCGGCGAACTAGTCGAAGAACATACGCTGCCCTACCGAAACATGATCAGCGATTTGTGCCTCGTCCCCTTGTCTAGGGACCTCGCCGCGGTGGCCATCGCCATGCCCCATGAGATCGTGTTGCGTGATCCTCAGGGATGGAGGACGCTGCGGCGGATCGAAACCCCCGCCACCACTGTGATGGCCGCCCTCCCCCAACCCTCGGGGTCCTGGCTGCTGGCAGCAGGCAACGGCACCGGCATGCGGCTGTGGGATCCACGCACGGGGCGCCTCGTGCATTCCCTTCTCACGGCGGCGCCGGTCACCAACATCGTGCACACCACAGGCCGTAGGCAGCGTGTGCACATCGGCGGCCCAGCGGGGCTTGCCACCCTGGGCTGGCCACTTGAGACAGAGTCATGGTGAGGACGAGCACCCACCCACCGGTGGCACGTCGCCGCCGCCAGCTATCCCCAGCCGAGTGAAGTGTTGGCCGCGAGCCGCCGCACACCGAGCTGTAGTGTTCGGACAACGTCGTCCGCTCGGAGTCAGCGGTGTCATTCCAGGATGGCTTCCTCCGGCACGTGATGTCCATCTCCAGACCCACCGCATCACCAAGGCGGGGGCAAGGCACCGTCGACATCGAGACAGTAGCGTTCCGACCCCCTTGGGATCTCCCCACAGCATCGGTCTCGCACGCCTCTCATCAGCGCCTACTCCGCACCGCTATAGCGGTCTGCGAAAATGACACGGCTTTTCGTCAATCAAGTCAGCAGCAGATGAGCACCACCCGTCAATGCCAACCGCCAGGTCACCGGTGCGCCACTGACACTTAAAAAAGCCCTGTCATCAGACGGCGTTCGAGCATCACGGCTTCAGCGCGGTCGGGCGGCAGCTTGGAGAACAGAATGCCTACCTGGGAGTCCGAGATTTCAGCAAGTAGCTTGGCGACATGCCTTTCCGCGACCTCCCCGGCTAGGGATTCCATTGTAAGAGGAAAGTCCTGCAACATTGACGCCATGATTCCCGCAGCGCGAATTACGGGCATTTCCCTAATTGCGCGGCGTTCACATTCTTCCGAAAGCTGCAAGAGGGCACGGGCAGCATCATAATCTTTCGCCCCAGCGAGCAACGTCGCCGCCAAATGTGGCGGCAACGCCTCCAAGATCTGAGGCTTCGGTAGATTTCCGCCGTACATGTTAGCGATTCGATCATCGGGCAGCGTCGAAATGATTCGCACAGCCTTATCCGCGAGAAGCGAATCAATCACAAAGACTGCCGTCTCATCCGAGAGTTCGGCAACCACTTCTCCCGCGCCGCAAGCCATACTGTTCACATGTACCAGAATTTGCCACGGAGTAAGCTCATTCAAAAATGAGGTGACGACCTTCGATGGAGCGATATCACACATGGTGGCAAGCGTCTCGCCACCACCCAGGAGAACTTTTCTAGCGGTTTTGACAGGCAGCGCCGCCAAGATGCTTCGCGCCGATTCCCGCGGCATGCTCCGGAGAATGCGAACGGCTTTCCCCGTCGACATGCGGGCCACACGGTCGCCCGCCAATCGCTCATCCATTCGAGCTAGCAAGTCGGCAGCGAGATCCGGCTCAATGAGATTCAGTCGAGCTGCAGCGATTCCAGCCTGCATTTCCGCGAGCGCAACCAGTGCCTCACCTCTGTCCATACCGCCAAGGGCGCGTGCAGCTTCCCCGACAGTCATGGCTGCTAGAAGCAGCGCATGGGATTTACTCTCGCGATTGATATAGATATCGCCGATTCCTACCTGGTAAACATGTGCATCCCCGTCAGCTGACGCGCGCATGTGCACCGCGTCCACCGGTAGAACTCGATTCGGTTCGTCGTTCATGACTCATTGACGTTCATGGTGCCCTGGCCTACCTGGTACACGCGGCCCCGCCCAGAGGCTCGCGCCCTCATTTCCACAGCACCGTTCCAAACTTGGCCTTCCTCGTGGCTGGTAGCCGAGTGAGCCGTCAGTAGATCGCGCAGTCCGTCAGCGAGCTGTTGACTTTCGCGTTCGTCGAGATTCTCCAGCAGTGTTTCGAAGCGGGACTGCCAAGAGGCTTCTTGGCGACTTCGCGTAGCCGTCAGCGCGCCACTGGACGCGGCTTCCTCCAAGGCAGTTGCAGTCCGATCAAGGCGCTCAAGTTCAGCTTGCTCACGCTGCTCGTTACCGCGGCCGATCAGTCGTGCTACGGCCTGTCTGAAGGTCGCCCATGCGTCGCTGCCAGCGGCCTGGGCCACCGCTGTGCCACTCGCCGCTGCCAGGGCCGCCAACGCCTCGGTCAACATGCCATCCCCCTATCGACGTCTGCTGCTCGCGAAGCCTAGCGCGCGGCTACTCGCCACGTCTGGCAGAAGTACGTCATCTCTCCCGGTGCGTCACATCCGCGCCCCTCGCATCGGAGGTAGCACCCTTGGCCACCGTTCAGAACCGGATAGTCAAGCCTCAGAAGTTTGCCGCAACTGCGGTGGGCATGTTGGAGCAGGAACGCATCATCCAAACCTCATGCAGAAGCAGGGCATCGACCAGTTCAAGGAAGCGGAGAACGACACCATCTCCGTCCCGGTCGGGTGCGTCCTCCCGCTCCACGACTACGCGTTCCGTAACAAATGGGTCTGCTACAGGTTTGGGTGCGAGGCCCGCCGGAAATCGGTGGCGGTGTGCGACGAGCGCTTCGCCCGCTCGGTGGGACGGGTCGAATGCCGTCCAACCACGCCGCCAACCGGACGGGGCCATCATGGCTCTGACCAGTGCAAACTGTGCACCAGCTATAGCAGTCGGCGTGAGAATGACCTGGCCTTTCGTCACTCACGTCAGCAACAGGTGAGCACCACCCGTCAGTGGCAACCACCAGGTCACTGAGGCTGCGCCACTGACACTCAGATGACAAAGCTCAACTGACACTCTCTGGCAGACCGTCACGGGCGGCGACGTCCAGCTCGGTGGCGGCGACCTCACGGTCGCCGGCGTGAGCAGCGGGCTGCACGCGACGTCCGGCGTCGCGGTCTCGGCATCCCTGGCCACCGTCACCGGGGGCACCGCGAGCGGCTACCAGGCCACGGTCGACTGGGGTGACGGCTCGCCGGTCACCACGGGCACCACGGCTCTGAGCTCGCGGGGCGTGTACGGCGTCAGCGGTACGCACACCTACGCCAAGCCCGGTTACTACCAGGCGAACGTCACGGTGACCGACGGCACCGTCCAGGGCTCGGGCACGGTCGGGGCCGACGTGGCGTACGCGCCGAGCTCCAGCCTCACCGCCGCCTTCGACACCCTCTGCATCGGGGACGAGGGCGCGCTCGCCGCGAACTGCGACAGCAAGTCCTGGGCGTACTCGCGTGCCGCTCTCACGGCGGCCGGCGTGACCCAGGGCCAGCAGCACGACGTGCTCGGCACGGCGCTGCACTTCACGCTGCCGCAGACCCCGGCGGGCCAGCCGGACAACGCGACGGGCAACGGCAGCACGCTCGTGCTCAACCTGCCGTCCGACGCGAAGAGCATCTCGTTCATCGGCGCCGGCACGCAGGGCAACCAGAACACCACCGGCACGGCGACGTTCAGCGACGGCAGCACCGCCACCGTCCCGATCCAGATGAGCGACTGGACGCTGGGCGGCAACGCAGGCGGCACGCCGTCCTTCGGCAACATCGTCGTCGCCAAGTCCGCCTACCGGCTGCTCGGCACGAGCCGGGACGGCGCCCAGCCGTTCCTGTTCGCCACCACGCCGTTCCAGATCCCGGCGGGCAAGACGCTGGTGTCGGTGACCCTGCCCAAGCAGACCGGCGACGCCGGTTCCGCCGGCCGGATCCACGTGTTCGCCGTCGCCCACGACGGCACGCCGGCGCCCGCGCTGGTGACCACCACTCCCAAGGACCGGACGGCCACCCCGGGGAAGGCCCTCGCGGCGGACCTCGGTTCGGTGACCGGCGGCGTTCCCGGCCCGACGGGCTACCAGGCCCGCGTCCAGTGGGGTGACGGCACGGTTCCGTCCGACGCCACGGTCGACGCCTCCGGTGCGATCAGCGCAGAGCACACGTACGCGCAGCAGGGCACGTACACCGTGCACGTCACCACGTGGGACACGCTGTCCAGCAGGACCGAGACGTTCACCGTGACCGTGGGGAAGGCGGCGCTGCAGCCGTCGATCTCGGCGTCGGCATCCACCACCGTCGAGGCCGGTGACGCGATCACCGTCAACGGCAGCGGGTTCGCCGCCGGCGAGCGCGTGACCGTCAAGCTGGGCACCAGCCCGGCGCGCAGCGTGACGGTCGAGGCCTCCGCGACGGGTGCGGTCCACGCGTCCGTGGCGGCGTCCGACGACGCGCAGCCCGGCCGGTACGCCATCACCGCGGCCGGCACGTCCTCGCGGACTCCGGCGACGGCCACCGTCCGGGTGACCGATGAACCGCAGGCGCGGACGTACCGACCCGACGTGCTGTTGTCGACGACGTCGGGGCCGCGCGCCACGGCGATCGTCGTCAACGCCAGCGGATTCGCGCCGAACGAGGCCGTGAGGATCGGCTTCGGTGACGGCCTCGCCATCATCACCGTGCACGCGAACGCCGACGGTGTGATCCACGGCGCAACCATCAGCGTTCCAGGGACGGCCAAGCCAGGTCCGACCGCTGTCACACTGGCCGGCGCCGATTCGGCGACCCATGTCCGGCTGCACTTCGAGGTCACCGACCAAAACTGACCCGAACCGAGCTGGACTGAGCCGGACTGAGCTGAACCAATCAAAGCCGCCGGTGGGCAGGGCCGTGATCACGGCCCCGCCCACCGGCGCTTTTCCGTGCCGCCCCGCGGGCACGGGCGCGGCGCACGGGCATCGCGGGCACGGCCGGCGGCCTGGGCCGCGTCCGGGGGCCACAAGGGGGCCCAGAGACCCTTCTCGGCGCCGTCCCGGCAGCGGCGCGATGGTCAAGACGTTCGCCGACGCGCTCATGTCCGCCGAGGCCGATGCCCTCTGCAACGCCGAATACGGGCAGGTCAGCGACGAACACGTCAACCACCGCAACGGATACCGCCCCCGAGAGTGGGACACCAGGGCCGGCACCGTCGAGCTGGCCATCCCCAAACTCCTCAGCGGCAGCTACTTCCCCCACTGGCTCCTCGAACGCCGCCGCAGGGCCGAACAGGCCCTGATCTCGGTGGTCGCCACCGCCTACCTCCTCGGGGTGTCCACCCGCCGCGTCGAGAAACCCGCCGAGTCCCTCGGCGTCACCCAGCTGAGCAAGTCCCAGGTCAGCGCAATGGCCAAGCACCTGGACGAACAAGTCACCGCCTTCCACAACCGACCCCTGGACGCCAGACCGCATGCCTTCGTCCGGGTCGACGCACTGACGACCCACAAGGTCCGCGAAGACGGCCGCCTCATCAACGTCCACGCGCTGATCCCGGTCGGCGTCAACACCGACAAACACCGCGAAAACCTCGGCCTGGACGTCGCCACCACCGAAGACCGCGCCGGCTGGCTGACCTTCCTGCGCTCCCTCATCGCCCGCGGCCTGACCGGCATCCAGCTCGGCGTCTCCGACGCCCACGCCGGGCTCGTCGACGCCAGGAGCCGTCCTGCCTGGGGCTTCGTGTCAGCGCTGCCGCACCCACTACGCCCGCAACCTGCTCTACCAGGTCCCGAAATCAGCCCAGCCATGGGTGGCCACGCTGCTACGGACCGTCTTCGAACAGCCCGACGCAGACGCCGTCCAGGCCCAGATGCGGCACGTCCTGCAGACCCTGGAAACGAAATTTCCCAAGGCCGCCGAACACCTGGATGCCGGCCACCACGACCTGCCGGCCTTCACCGCCTTCCCCCGCCAGATCTGGCGGCAGATCTGGTCCAACAACCCGCAGGAACGACTGAACAAAGAGATCCGCCGCCGCACCGACGTGGTCGGCATCTTCCCCGACCGCACCACCGTGATCCGCCTGGCCGGCGCCGTCCTGGCCGAACAGAACGACGAATGGACCAAGGCCCGCCGCTACATGGGCCGCGACCTCCTCGCCAAAGCCCGCCCCCACCCGATCGAGTCACAGACCGACGACACCGCCCTGCCCACCGAACTCACCGCATAGCCTCAAAGAAGAGATCACCGAGTGGCCGTCGATACACCACTCCAGCGGACGTGACCGTACTGGTCGCCGAGTCGCTTCAACTTGCGGCGGACCCGCTCGCCGAAGGCTTCTGGCTCGGGGGCCCCTGCGTATCGCACCGCCTCGGTCCAACCGCCGATGGAGGGGTGGGCCCACGCCATCGTCACAGCTCTCTCAGTGGGGGTGAGCCGATTCAGCACGGGCGCAATGCGGGGGTCGTCGAAGGCGGACTCGAAGACGAGGCCTTGAGGAGCATCTTTCATGAGCAGCAAGACCGCAGTCGTGGTTCTGTCCGACCCGTCGACCGGCACCGACGAAGCGCGCTCGCCGGCCGTCGGCGAGCCGAGGAGCCCGCACAAGACACCGTCCCCGCGGCCAGTTAGCCACCGCAGCTGGAACCCAACACCGCCGGGCAGGTGCAACAAACAACTGCTGCTGTCCTGGTGGGCCTATCGCCATATCTGCGATGGACGCCCCATGCCTGCCGCTGCACCCGGGGCTCCTTCCCGCTCTCGCGCGGACCGGTGGCCGGGTGGCCGCGGTCGGCCTGGCCTCGTGGGTGCTCATCGCGGCAGTCTCGTACGTGGGCGTACTGCTGCTGACGACGTGAGCCGGAACCCAGGAAAGCCGCACGCCGCCCGGAACAGCACCCGGGCGGCGAGTCAACTCACCAACGGGCCAAACGTTGTTTGACGCGGCACGCTAGACACGTGGAGGCCCGTGAAGTCGGGCGAGCCCACCGGTCCGAGGGGCTTCAATGCAGGATCTCAGGCGTCAGGGCCCTGGATTCGATCGAACCCCGCTCGATGGTCCTCAGACCACTCGGTGGGGCGCATCGTCTCCCCGCTTACATTCACGATGGTCCGCGTCCCATGTGCATACGTGCTGCTGCCATCACGGCTACGCACGCGGAAGCCGGTCGTTGCCGAGGTGCGGCCTATCCGCTCGGTCCAGAGGTGGACGGCGATTTCCCCGTTGCCAATCAAAGGGAGGTCGAACTCGATGGCGACCGCCTTCACCACGTAATAGGTCGGCACGGCCACTTCGGATCCGCCGAAGCCCAGGCTATACGCGTACGTGTTAAAAGCACGTTCGGCCATCACGGTGTAACGACCGTTGTGCAGCATCCCGTATGGGTCAAGATCGTCGAAGTAGACATCCAGTGGAATCAAGACGCCGTAGTCGACCGAATCGAATACGAGAGATGATGCAGTCGCGTCAATCATTGCAAAGTCCTTTTCGTGCTGTTTACTCTTCTGCGGTCGCCGTACCCGCCGGGCACCGGCTATGCCTCTGCCGGGCTACTGAGCCTCGTCCGTCGGCAGGGTTGCGTCACATTGACGGGGTTGGCCAGGGTGTCTCCCTGATCGGGGAGCGCTGCGCGCTGTTGAGGCTGAACTAATGGTGGAACATTCACACCTACGTGATGTCAAGCGGCAGGTGCGATGATGAGAATCAAGTAGCTTTCGGAGCGGGTCGGCGTGTCCGCCCGCCTCTTGCGCTACTACGAAGAGCGGGTCTGTCTTCTCGCCCCGCGTCGTGGAAGAGAACGGCTACCGATACCACGAAGAGGCGGCTGTAGAGAGGGTCGCGCAGATTCCCGGTCTGCTGGGAGCCGGGCTGACCACTGAGATCATCCGAGAGGTTCTCCCATGCTTGGCTGCCGCCGCGCGCTCTCAGTATGATTTCGTTCGCCGGATCGCAGCAGAACGAGACTGGCTGCGGGAACACGTCACCGTTCTGACGCAGAATATCCATGCTCTACTACCTGAGCGTCGTGTCTCAGGTCGAGCCATCTGCTGATGCTGCCTGACAGTGCATGAAGTCCTCGAGCACACTATTGAATTTCGCCGGTTCCTCCAGATAGGGAAGATGTCCACTGTCGGGGAAGCGACTGATCGTCGCCCCCACGGCGAGCGCGATCAACTGCTCGGTGGACGATGAGGGGACAAGATGATCTCGCTCTCCCACGATCAGCTGCACAGGAATGATCAGCCCGCGGAACTCCTCCACCTGATCGACCCGGTCAACCTGATGGAAGACGGCATTCACGTGCGCAGGATCGATGCGATCTGCTGACGTCAGAAAACCTCTCGCTATGCCGGCGTGTCCGGAGACTCCCATGCCTTCGAGCAGCAGCTCCGCCCATTCGCGAGCACCACCCGGACGCAGGAGCAGATCATAGAGCTCGACGCGTTGTTCGTGCTCGCGCGGCGGAAGCTCCAAGTACCCGTTCACGATCGTCAGACGCCTGACACGGCGCGGCGATCGTGCCGCGAGCGTGATCCCCACTCTGGCGCCCATCGCCAACCCCACAACCGACACTTCGTTCACTCGGAGGTGATCGAGTACTGCCTGGGCGGCGTTCGTGTACTGCCCGAATGGGACTCTCGTTCCCGTGGATCGCCCGTGGCCGGGGAAGTCCAGGGTGATCACGCGATGATGCTGTGCGAAGGCTCGGCGCTGATGCAGCCAATTGTTCGCATTGCCACCAAGACCGTGGAGGAACAAGATCGCGTCGTCGGCGGCACCCTCGTCGGTGTAGTGCAGGGTCTCCCCGCACCAACTCAGTTCCATCCCTCGTACCTTCCAGCCGGTCCGTAAGTCCGCTTCCTAAGAAGCGGCTCGGGTCCTCGCGAATCGCCAGCGCCGAGCCGACGCGCAGCATGCCGATGCCCAGCGACTCCCGCACTGGCGCCGGTGCGCCGGTCACGAAGTCCGCATACACCCTGACCTCGGTCTGCTCGGCCAGGCCGAGCGTCATGCCCGGATCCCCATCTGTTGGTTGTGTAGTTCACCGAGCGAGGTGGGGAAGGACAGAGTGGATCAGGTTTCGTCTGCGATCGGCAGGGTGATGGGAACCCCCACGAGGGAACCGTATTCGGCCCACGATCCGTCGTAGTTGCGCACGTTCTCGTATCCGAGGACTTCGCTGAGCACGAACCACGTGTGTGCGCTTCTTTCCCCGATGCGGCAGTAGACGATGGTCTCCCGTCCGGAATCGAGACTTCCGTACAGCGCCGCGAGCTCGTTATCGGAGCGGAAGGTGCCATCTTCGTTGGCGGCTTTGGACCATGGCACATTCACTGCGGTAGGGATGTGCCCTCGCTGCAGGGCTGCCTCCTGGATCAGGTGGGCAGGGGCACTGAGTTTGCCCGAGAACTCTTCGGGTGAGCGCACGTCCACGAGATTGATTGAACCGATGGCCTCCAGGACGTCATCCCGCAGCGCACGCAGGGACGAGTCCGGAGCTGATGCCTTGTACGTGGTGGGCCGGCGGGAAGCCACTTCCTGTACCAACTCTCGGCCGTCGAGTTCCCATTTCTTGCGGCCGCCGTCGAGCAGTCGTACGTCCTGGTGTCCGTACACCTTGAAATACCAGTATGCGAATGCCGCGAACCAGTTGTTGTTCCCGCCGTAGAGCACCACCGTGTCGTCGCACTCTACGCCCTTACGAGACAGGAGCTTCTCGAAGGCGTCCTGGTCCACGAAGTCTCGGCGAACAGGATCCTGCAGGTCCAAACGCCAGTCGATCCTCAGCGCCCCGCGGATGTGGTTGGTGTCGTAAGCGGCCGTATCCTCATCAACTTCGATGAGAACGACGCGAGGGTCATCAAGGTGCTTGTGGACCCATTCGGCGTCGACCAGTGTGCGGGCTCGGCTCATACTTTTCTCCATGGGAATCGTCTTACTGCTGCTCTGATTCAGATATAGATAGCGCATCACCTACCCGGCAAGTTCGTTGCCCTGAAGGCAAATATTTGATGTGAGGGCGGCGTTCGGGCGCCTCAGAGATCTACTACGAGGTTGCGCTAGAGGAGCCCCGACTGTCAGTCACGTCGCTGGAGAGCTTGGGCGACGAGGACAACGACGCGGGAGGTCAGTGACGCTGAGGCCGACGTGGCCTGTCTTGAGGGTGGCAGGGTGAAAGGAGGTGGCCATGAGGTTCCTCCAAGGAGTGGAAGGACATGGCCGGTGGGCCCGAGCAAAGTACCCAACCTAACCTACAAAGGGCACGTTACCGGTTGACCTAAGTTTTGGCAACCGCTAAAATTCTCTTAGCAGGTTATGCTGGCATGGACCTCGACCCGAAGGGGCGCACCGCATGCACACTGATCCAGCCCCCACCGCGGATGCGGATCCCCGCCCTCTCCTCGGGGAGCCTCTTCCGCTGGACCTGCTGAACACACGCTGGATCGACGACAGCGGTGCCCACGACCTGCTGGAACGCCCTGGTGGTCTCGCGATCTGGCTCTCGTCCGCCGGCCTTGCCGACATCGCGCCGGACACGCAGGAAACCCTCGGTGCCCTCCTGGCCACCCGGACCGCACTGAGCTCGATCGTGGCAAGTGACGGACCCGACCTGGAGCGGTCTCGGGAGATGCTCAACGACACACTCGGTCACGGCCGCATTCGGCGCCTACTGGGGACGGCAGGTCCGGAAACGCTCGTGGAGACCGACACTCCCGGCTGGGTCGCGGCGTGGCGCACGGCCGACCTCTACCTGCACCTGCTCGAGGAGGGACCCGACCGCATCCGCAAGTGCGCCAACCCCGAGTGCCCCCTGCGCTTCTACGACACGACCAAGAACGGAGGCCGCCGGTGGTGCTCCATGACGGCCTGCGGCAACCGTGCCAAGACCCGCCGGCATTATGAACGCCACCAGAGCACCCCCAGACGGGAAAGGGCCACTGCGGCCGGCGGCCCATCCGAAGGCGCATAAGAGCACGATGCGCCACCGCGCTCCCCCCGGGGCGGCCCAGGTTTCACCATGATCTTCGAATGGAACGGACACCGCCTCCACTACACCGACGAAAGCCCACGGCCATCGTTGACCGGGGAGACGCCGGACGTGCATACTGCGCAGCCGACGCCGCTGCTGTTCCTGCATGGCCTCGGAGGCAGGAGCGGCAACCGGCTCCATCAATGACGCTATTTCTCCGCCAGCCGCCACGTCATCGCCCTTGACCTGCCCGGACATGGACTGTCCAGTGGCACCGCCGTGCCGTTCAGTTCCTATCCGGCAGCCATTGGCGCCGCTTTGGACCATTACGGCATCGAGCGCCCAGCAGTCGTGGGGCTGTCCATGGGAGCACGCGTAGCCTGGCGTTCGCAGCGCGTCAGCCACGGCGTGTCCAGTCGCTGACGATCGTGAACACCTTCCGCGCCCTCCGCTTCGCGGAGCGCAGCGCCAGACTCGCCCTCTACGACCTCCTGCTCCGCCCCGGCGGTGTCCACCGGGGCGGAAGTGTTGCTCGATCAGATGGGCGTGAACGCACAAGCGCGCTCCCCGCGCTGGATCCGGCACACCTGCACCGAATCTTCCACGGATCCGTAGACCTTGATCAATGGCAGGAGCTGCGGGGGCCCGGTGGGCACGTGCTGTTCGTCCGAGGGGAACAGGGAAGCCTCGTCCCGCCCTATTGCGTCGACGACCTGCACTCCGGGAACCCCGCGAGCCAGGTGCCGCGGTTCCCCGGCAGTGGCTCTCCAGGACCCAACCGGCTTCACCAGAACGATCGGCTCTCCCCTGGACTCGTTCGCCGAGGACGCCAAAAGCCTCCCGCATCGTCCACACCCCCATGATCAAGGTGCCGCCATCACTACGGGACCGGACAGACGCAGCTCAGCTGCGGTTCCGAGACGTGATGTTCAGCTTGCCGCGCTCGGCCTGCCGCGTAACCCGGTTGCCCGCCGGACAACAACTGTCGCTTCTCGGGACCCCTTGCCTACAACCGTCTAAATGGGGTTTACTGGTTGAGTATCTGGGTTACAACGAGCGGAGGGTCGAACAATGCCCTTGACAGCACAGCACGCGATCTCAAGCGATCCTGATCGTTCACGCTCCGACACGCGCCGCGGATGGAAGCTTTGGATGATCTGGACCCGCATGCGCCACTCCCGCCTGGTCCTCCAGATCCAACCGCACGACCTCGCTGCCCTGTGCGCTGCGCGCAGGGCAGTTGCTCAGCATGCGTTGCATTGGGGCCTGACCCCGATTAGCGACGATGTGACGTTGCTCGTGTCTGAGCTGGTCACCAACGCTCTTCAGCATGCAAGGGGGCCTGCATCTCTGGCGGTGATACCACTGAAATGTGGGGTGAGGGTGGAAGTCCATGACGCACTTCCGTCCATGCCTGCCCGCCAGGATGCCGACTCGGACGCCACCTCCGGACGCGGTCTGATACTGGTCGAAGCCCTCGCTAAGTCATGGGGCATCGAGACGCACGGAACCGGTAAACGAGTCTGGTGTGAAATCTACGCATAGATCACCAGGCCCTAAGGCGCATCGCCTCCCTCGCCGCGCATCTCCCTGCAGCCAGCCGTGATCCTGGTCCCTGACTCTCCAGCCTCCTGGCTCACCGCCGTTGGCAAGGTCAGCGCGACAGACCAGAACGGCTGGGCGCTCTCAAAGCTTGCGACCTGCGATTTCCTTGCCGGCATCGATGCCCTGACCGGCGGCGGGCACGTTCGTGGACGTCTTCATGCTCTGCGCGTTCAGCACGCAGGCGGTTGGCTCGCCATCGCGGCCTTCGGCCTCCCGGAGCAGGCGCCGCAGGCCGTTGAGTTGGTCGAAAACGCCCTCCTTTCGCCAGGCGGCGAAGTAGCCGTAGACCGTTTCCCATGGCGGGAAGTCGTGAGGCAGGTAACGCCAGGCAATGCCGGTGCAGTCGACGTAGAGGATGGCGTCCATGAGGCGGCGCAGGTCATGCTCGGGCGGCCGGCCGATGTCCATGCCCCTGTCCCTGCAGCTCGCACCCGCAAGTTCCGTCTCATCCCAAAGGATGCCCTCGCCAATCCAGCACTCCAAAGGCGCCAACGCCCCAGTGAGGCGGTTGTGCCAGTGTAAATTGGATGAAAACGACCCTTTAAACTGACCATGCAGGACACTGGTCTTAATTACGGCTTCATCAGGTCGTTCGCGATTTCGAGCGCTCCGCCGGAAAGATCCGTGACGGGCGTTTAAGATGCTGAGCATCCGAGTTCGTTGCTCGACATCGAGTTTGAAATCGGGGTGAAGTCTTGAGAGCTGCTTTCCTCGGATTTGGCGGAGACGATGGCCTCTATGAGTCCAGAGATGCGTCAGCCCAGGACGTCGAATACATCATCAATGTCGCTGCGGGCGTCAGCATTACACCTTTCCCGATCCGAGGACCAGCGGCCGCGTTGACCGGGCGCCCGCTGACGCTCCTCTAGAGCATCAGAATCGATGATCTGCCACCGGCGGTCGACATCCTGAGCCGGCTGGAGGGAGTTCGTGACTGGGGAAAGCGATGCAGAAATCCGAAAGCACATGCGCCATCTCCCGCGTCTCGGAATTCGGGTGCACATCCGAAGGATTCAGAGCACTGACGTGCTGGCGGCGGGAAATAGGTCACGACGACGATTCGAAGTCGGCACCGGTCGCAGCATGAGTAAATCCGTCATGGGGTGGCTGGTCGGCGAGAACGTGAGCGTCGAGCGCTTCGGCTACTGAGCGCTTCGCGACACTGTCGAGACAGGGGGCTGCCGCCCGTGGGAAATCCACGGACGGCAGCTATCAGCACCCCGGCTCATCCTCCGAATGATCAGAGGCATCGGGCATTGTGCACACGCCGTCGATGCACGTAGCGGCCGCCGGCACCGCCAGCTGGACGATCGGGCTGGACTCTTCCTCGGTCACTGAGCGGTCCTCGGTCACTGAGCGGCCTCCCGCTTCTTCTCGGCAAGCTGGCGCAGAATGTCGGCAAACGTCGCCGGATCTTGTGCACCTGAGACTCCATAGGCATTCTCGAACACGTAGTACGGAACACCCCGGATCCCGAGCTGTCGAGCCCGGGCTTCGTCAGCCTGCACGTCTTCGACATACCGGCCCTCCTTGAGTGCACTGAGCGCCTTCTCGCGGTCGAGTCCGATTTCGGCGGCGAGGTCGGCGAGATCTTCGACTCGGCCGACGTGACGCCCCTCCTCAAAATGGGCGGCGAGAATCCGCTCGACCATGTCAAGCTGGCGCCCCTCCGTCTTGGCCCACTGGATCAGCTGATGCCCTTTCAGCATGTTCGTGTGCCGAATGATGTCGTAATCGAAGTCCAGTCCAACGGACTTCGCCGCGCCAACGAGCGTGGCAAGCAGGGGCTGAACCTGATCGGCCGAGTATCCGCGGATCTCTAGGTAGTCCTGTTCGCTTCCCTCGAACTCCTCGGGCAGATCCGGCGCGAGTTCAAACGCGTGGTACTCGATCTCCACCGGAATTCCGGTTTCGGCTATGGCGCTTTCAAACTTTCGCTTACCGATGTAACACCAGGGGCAAGCGATGTCCGACCATACGTCAACTCTGATCGAATCGATACCTGCTGACGATGCGGACGTCGAGTCGACGTTCTGATCAGTGGTCATGTGGTCACTTCTTCTTCCTTCTCTGGCATGCCGAAGCCGAAGCTCGACGACCTGCCACGTCTCAGCGCACCGCGATTGCGGGGCCGAGAAGATACTGCAACCTTGACACCGGTGTGAATGCAAGCCGGCCCGCGAGCCGGCCTTCGGGGGGTGTTCGTCGAGAGTCTCAGCGACTTGCCTTCACATTGATGTGAAGGTGTAAAGGTAGGTCATGCGGCGCTGATCCGACGACGAGCGACGAGACGGCAGCCCCCATCCGTCGGCTGACCGCTACTGAAACGGAGATTGTCCGTGACCGTTTGAGACCTCTTCGAGCCCCTCACTCTCGAGGGAGTTGGCCAAGGCGATCGTGGAACTCGGCGAGCTGCTGCACGAGGGCACGGATGGGGACGCGGATAGTGCCTGGCGCAAGCAGCTGCTGGAGCGGTACGCGACGGTGCGGCCGTTCACCTCGCTGCTGGCGAGGTGATCCCGTGGGGTGCGACGCGGGCCGGTACGCCGCTGGTGGAGGCGTTGTGGGAGCTGCCGAAGGTGCAGGCCCGGTGCAGGCCCGGTCCCGAGCACATCGACGCGTCGCTGCTGGACGGACCGTGGCATCGATGGCCACGGTGCCCTGGTCCAGGTATTCGTCATGCAGCCCGTTGGACAGGACAACCCCCTCGCTCGATCCCTCAGCTCCCGGATCCCCGGCGCGCTACACGTGGAACGCTTCCTGGCCGACGGCGTGCGCCGGCACGAACACCACCTCCGACGCCCGCAGTGCACTGTCCGAAGTGGACATCCGAGCCGAGGAGTGCACGACTATTCTCGGCGCCCAGCTGGTGGCGGCACGCATCGGCGAAACCCACTTCGCCGACGTTCCTCGCCTGCAACTGCTGTCTGCGCGTCAGCCGCGCGCCGGCTCCACCGCGTCCACGGCTTGCGGGGTATTCCGCTCGTAGCGGCCGTCGAGCTTGGCGACGAGGCCGGTGACCTGCCGGGCGATGTCCGGCGCGGTCAGCCCGATGTCCGCCATGACCTCGGCGCGGGAGGCGTGATCGAGGAACCGTGGCGGGATGCCGAAGTCGCGCAGCGGCATGTCGACGCCCGCGTCGCGCAGCGCCTGGGCGATCGTCCAACCGACACCACCGACGCGCGAGTTGTCCTCGACGGTGACGACCACACGGTGCTGCTCGGCGAGCGGGGCCATGGCCTCGTCGACCGGCTTGACCCAGCGCGGGTCGATGACGGTGGTGGAGATGCCCTGCTGGTCGAGGAGCGTGGCGATCTCCAGGCACATCGGGGCGAGCGCGCCGATGGAGACCAGGAGCACGTCCGGTGCGTCGGTGCCGGGCGCCCGCAGGACGTCCATGCCGCCGATCCGGCCCACGGCGGGGACGGCCGGGCCGACCGCGCCCTTGGAGAAGCGGACCACGGTGGGCGCGTCCGTCACCTCGACGGCCTCGCGCATCTGGGCGCGGACCTGGTCGGCGTCGCGCGGTGCGGCGAGCCGGAGGGTGGGCACGACCTGGAGGATCGACATGTCCCACATGCCGTTGTGCGAGGCGCCGTCGGTCCCGGTGACACCCGCACGGTCCAGCACGAAGGTGACACCGCACTTGTGCAGGGCCACATCCATCAGGACCTGGTCGAAGGCCCGGTTGAGGAACGTCGCGTAGACAGCGAAGACCGGGTGGAGTCCGCCGGTCGCGAGACCTGCCGCGGACACGGCGCCGTGCTGCTCGGCGATCCCGACGTCGTAGATCCGGTTCGGGAAGGCGTCCGCGAACTTCCTCAGACCGACCGACTGAAGCATCGCGGCAGTGATCGCCACGATGTCCTCGCGCTCCTTGCCGAGCGCGACCATCTCATCACCGAAGACGGACGTCCAGTCGGCACCGGACGCCTTGACGGGCAGACCGGTGTCCGGGTGGATGGGACCGATGCCGTGGAAGCGGTCCACCTCGTCCTGGAGGGCGGGCTGGTAACCGCGGCCCTTCTCGGTGAGGCAGTGCACGATGACCGGGCCCCCGAACCGCTTGGCGCGGGCAAGCGAGGACTCCAGAGCCTCGATGTCGTGGCCGTCGATCGGACCGACGTACTTCAGGCCGAGGTCCTCGAACATGCCCTGCGGGGTGATGAAGTCCTTC
The DNA here is from genome assembly GCF_056858595.1 of Streptomyces sp. TOM-9. Lineage (NCBI taxonomy): Bacteria > Bacillati > Actinomycetota > Actinomycetes > Kitasatosporales > Streptomycetaceae > Streptomyces > Streptomyces sp. TOM-9. The sequence continues at coordinate 69,230 of NZ_JBXEQB010000001.1, forward strand.
AGGCCCTTCTTCGCGCCGTGCAGCGTCTCGTAGAGCGGCTTGCCAACGACCGGAGTACGCCCCAGGAGGTCCTTGCCGCGGGCCAGGAAGCGCTCGTAGCCGTCGGTGGTCCGCAGGGTCGCCAGATGGTCCGCAAGGCCGCCGATGGTCCGGGCGTACGACCACTCGTTGTCATTGACGACGATCACTAGCGGGCGGTCCTTGGCGTCCGCGATGTTGCTCAGCGCCTCCCAGGCCATACCCCCGGTCAGGGCGCCGTCACCGATGACGGCCACCACGTGGTCGTCCCGGCCAAGAACCTCGTTCGCCTTCGCCAGACCGTCGGCCCACCCGAGGACCGCTGAGGCATGCGAGTTCCCGATCACGTCATGCTCGGACTCGGCCTGCGAGGGATAGCCGGACAGTCCGCCCTTCATCCTCAGCCGCGAGAAGTCCTGACGGCCGGTGAGGAGCTTGTGGACGTAGGACTGGTGGCCGGTGTCCCACAGCACCCTGTCCTTCGGCGACTCGAAGACGCGGTGCAGAGCGAGGGTCAGCTCCACGACACCGAGGTTGGGGCCGAGGTGGCCGCCGGTCTTGGAGACCGCGTCCACGAGGAAGGTCCTGATCTCGCCGGCCAGCTGGTCCAGCTGCTCCAGGCTGAGCCGGTCCAGATCGCGCGGTCCCGTGATGCGGGTCAGCAGCGGCACCCGTGCCTCCTTGCAGTAGAGCTGTTGCCGGGCTTGTCGAGTCAAATATTCCGCTTTCGCGGAGTGAGGGCGGTCTGGGGGGCGTCCGCCATCTGCCGTTGAACGTCGGCCCTCGGAGTGCCGCCCGTCAGGCGGGGGGCAGTTGCGGCTCGTACGGCCCGGAGGTGCTGCCCTGAGCCCCCAGCCGTCCGCTGATGGCCGGGTTCGGAACGTACCGGCGGTCAGGGGTGGCGGAAACCCCGGTCGAGGTCGCGGGCACTGCGATGGTGTGACGGTGCTCGGCGATGGCGCCTATCTCAACTGCGAGATGGCTGTGCCGCACCGCGAACGTCCTGGGAGGGCTCTGCCCCCGGGTGCGGTGGACGACAACGCCGCCCACCGCAAGGTCCGTGCGCGTGTGGAACACGTCATCGGCCGGATGGAGACAAGATCCTGCGCTACTGTCGGCAGCGCGGCGACGGCCTCCATCACGCCGTCCAGGCTGTCGCCACATGCACAACCTCGCCCTCGCCTCGTGACACACGACGCTGCTCACCCGCTCCGGCCTGCCCGAACAGAGCCTTGTGCAACACCCTTTAGCCGACGAAGGTGCGCCCCGGCTGAGCTACTTCTTGAGCCTGCGGCTTCCTGCGTGCCAGTCTTCGGTCTTGCCGGTCTCCTGTGCTGTGACGCCGAACGACGGCAGCTGCGGACGCTCGCGCAGGCTGCGCTTGAGCTCGGCGAAGCCGGGGAACCGGGCGAGGCCGATGACGTGATCCCACAGCACTCCCGCCTGTTCTTCGTCAGGCAATCGGCTGATCACCGGTCCGAAGAAGGCGACGCCCTCGGGCGGCTCGAAGTGCACGATCGGCGTGCCGACGTCCCTGCCTGTCAGCGACAGCGCCTCGTCGGACTCGGCTTGGATCTCGACGTCGCGGGTCGTGTCGTCGAGTGCGTCAACGAGCGAGGTCGGCAGGTTGGCCTCGGCGAGGGCCTCGGCGGCGAGGTCGGGGGTGCCTTGCCAGCCGGGGGGCCGGCCCTCGTCGGGTCCGATCTCCATAATGCGCGCGCCGAAGGCCGCGTAGAGAGGACCGATCGCCTCGCGGCCGTGCTTCTCCCGCGCCGCAGACGCCACCCGCAGCAGTCGCAGGCCCGCGGTGTGCTGGGCGTGGTACTCCTCGGGGAAGTGGGTGTCGTAGTCGATGTGCGAGTTGATCAGGCGCAGTGAGATGAACCGCCAGTCGACGGTGTAGTCGCGCTGCGCCTGGACGATCCGGATCCACTTGCTCGTCATCCACGCGAACGGACAGATGGGGTCGAAATAGAAGTTGATGTCAGCGTTCTTTGCCGGCTTCATGCTCATGTCCACGATCCTGGTCGACTGGCCTTCGATGTGACAACTGCTGGAACGGTGTGAATTCATCGGTATCCTGCCGCGCTCATCACTGGCCGCGTGACGACGGCTCCTTGGTCAAGGACCGTGAATAGGTCGGCAGATGAGTTTATTCACACGTCGGTTCAGTAGACGAGGGTCTGCCATCCCTGCAGGTAGTTGATAAAGCGCTCGCTCAATCCGCCCGAGCGCAGGTACTGCGCCGTCACCGGAAGCTTCGGGCTCTCATACAGGGGGTTTTCCTGTACTTGCCGAGGGAAGTCTCGCTGGAGAATTCCTGCCCGGCCGATCACGACAAAGTCGCACCCCTCTTCGAGCAGTTGCCCGGCGCGCTGGGCGCTCATGATCTTGCCCGCCGCCCCAACACGTACGCCCTTGCGGGGAAGGTCTGTGAAGACACTGAGCATGGTCTGCCCCTGAAACGCTCCTTCTTGAACGATCTGGGCAGTGTCCCACAGGGCCAGGTCGAGGTAGTCGATCAGTTCTCGATCAAGAATCTCGGCTGTGATTTCACGAAGTTCCTCCAGGAGCAGCCCGTAGCGCTCGACCGACAAGCGCCAACCGATCTGGAAATCAGGGCCACATGCCCGGCGAATTCCTTCGATCACCTCTATGGTGAGACGGGCCCGGTTCTCGGTGCTACCGCCGTACTTGTCTGTGCGGTCGTTCAGCAAGGGGGACATGAACTCCGACAGAATCCACCCGAAGGCACCGTGCACCGAAACGCCATCGAACCCTGCCTGTTCCGCCCTCTTTGCAGCCATGATGAAACTGTCGCGGATTCGCTCCACCTGTTCGATTGTCAGCGCCTTGACTCCCGGGACCGTGGAGCTGGAAGCGGGGGCTGGAATTCCCCCCAGTTCCGGTCGAGCGCGGTGGCCGGCGTGGTGCAACTGCACCGCAGACAGGCCCCCTCCTTCCCGGATCAAGGCAGCCATCTCGGTCAGGCCGGGAAGGTGGGCATCGCTATGAATGCCCAACTGGCGATCGAATGCTATGGCGCCGGCTTCGACGGTGGCAGCACAGGTTTGAATCAAGGCGTAATCACCCTGCGCCAGTTGCCCGATCCAATCCTGGTCAAATGTGGACGCAGAGCCGTCGCGCTCACTTTGCTGATTGGTGAGCGGCGCCAGAATGAAACGATTCCGCATTTCTGGGCCATGCGAAAGAGTAAGCGGTTTAAACAAATCCGTAACTGACATGGGAAATCTCCTGATGAAGTGTCGGCCTTGTGCCGGGTCTGTTCGTCCACGCCGACAGCTCCGAGTGCTGCGGTGGTCAGTCGGGGTCCGAAAGCGAGGCGACCGGCTTCAGCACGGCGGCCCGGCCAACCGGAACGTTGAAGGCGTCCGCCGTTGCCCGCCGTTGGCAGATCAAGGGAAACCGCAGGCTGCCACGGCCGTCGTGCTGAAGAGGTGTCGGCGTTCGGCACAAGGACCGGCACCCGTGGGGTCAAGTGCCGCGCATCGCGCCGTTACGGGGGCGGTCCCCCGCGGCTCGTTCTGGATGACCCGAGCCTGGATCGGTTGCCGAGTGTGCGATGCACGTCCACTTCGGCGCCTTCGCCGTTCGACCGCCATCGGCCGTTGATCCGCAGCCCCTTAGGCGCCACTGGGTCGATGGCCGGAGTGCCGGCTTTCGTCTCGACTCGCAGGACCTCGGCCATTGGGTCCGCCGGCACCAGTCCTGCGGAACATGCACGCTCCACGCGGGATGGCGTCCTGGCCGAGCGGGCGGATCCTCTCCGCCCGCTCGGATGCCCGCCCTCCTTCGCTTTGAGCTCTCCTGGATGAAAGGCGAGTCGGTCGACGAGGCGGGCCAGGGCGTCAGAAGGTCAGGATCTGGTAGCCGTCCTGCACCAGCTCGCGGATGCTCGCGACCCCGGGGGTGCCGGGCGCCTGGTTCTGGCCGATCTGCTTGATCCCCTCGGCCTCGATGCCCTTGTTCGCGCCGAAGACGGTGGTGCAGCCGGAGGAGGCCACCGTGGCGACCTGCTTCTTCACCGCCGTGTAGAGCTCGTGCGCGGGGTGGGCCGAGTCCGCCAGCACGGCAGGCCAGCGGGTGCCCGTCCCCTGGAACAGCACCAGGGCCTCGCCGTCCTGCGCGAACTCCCACGCCGTGGCGAGGGCGTCGAACACCCGGCCCAGCGCTTCGTCGGTGCCGGTCGACGGGTCGGACAGAACCACGACTGCGGTCTTGCTGCTCATGAAAGATGCTCCTCAAGGTCGGGTGAGGTGAACGGATTCATTTTTACCGGACGTTCGGTAATTTTGCAAAGTGACGCTCACCGCACCCTTCGCTCACGGCCTCCGGCAGACCGGATCTGCTGGCGTGACGTCCAGGGCGCCCACATCGAGGGCGCACTCCCCAACCGACTGACACGCCAGTACGCGCGGTGCAGCAACGCGGCGGATCGGCCGAAGTGGGGCGCGTCGACGTGCTGTTGGCGCAGCCTTCACGAGGCGGCAGCTCTATGTGGATCCACGACCACGCCACGGAGCGAGCCTCGCCGGCCGTCGGCGAGCCGAGGAGCCGGTTGAGCCGGCGAAGGGTTACGTGTGTGTGGCGGGCGACATCTGCATCGCACCGCTACTGCCCATGAGCACCGGCGTCGAGCCCTGGGGGCCCGAGCCCCAGGTGGAGCGGCAGGCATAGGGCCATCGCAGATATGGCGATCACGCCCCGGTCACGGCCAGCTGCACCGACCCCTGGTCCCGATCACCAAAGAACGCCTCGTTGATCACTGCCAGTGGGAATCACGGACGGCAGCTGTGAAGCGCCCGATGCGGCGGACGAGCGAGGCGAGGCACTTGTGTGGATCTTGCCCTGAGATGTCGGTGATGCCGTGATCCCGGTCCCGGGGCTTGCATGGCCCACATACATGCTGTCGGTCGCGGCTTCGGAACGTAGTGGCAGGCCGCATCAGCAGCCACTGAAGCATCACCCGCCACTTTTCCAACAGGCAATAGGGGTTATTGATCGCGAGCGCCTCCGGTGGGCTTGATCAAGGCGAAGACCTCCGGTGTGGTGGAGCTGTCTAGGACTGCACCACACGGAGGTCTTCGTGTCCCACCGTCATGCCCGGCTGACTGTTCATGGCAGGCGGCTGCTGGTCGAGCGTGTCTGCGCGGGTCGCTCTGTCGCGCATGTGGCCGGCGAAATGGGCATCTCCCGCGCGACAGCGCACAAACGGGTCCGGCGCTGGCGAGTCGAGGGAGAGGCAGGCCTTGCCGATCGCTCCAGTCGCCCCCGCCCGACACCGCATCGAACCCCTGCGGCCGTGGAGGCCCGGGTCTGCCGACTTCGCCAGGCCCGCGAACTTGGCCCTGCGCGTCTGGGCCCGATCCTGGGCTTGGCCGCCTCCACCGTGCACCGGATCCTCAGCCGCCACGGCCTGAACCGGCTGGCTCACCTGGACCGGCCCACCGGCCAGGTCATCCGCCGCTACGAACGCGACCGGCCCGGCGAACTGATCCACGTCGACGTGAAGAAGCTCGGCCGGATCCCCGACGGCGGCGGCCACAAGGTCCTCGGCCGCCAGGCCGGCCGGGGCCGGCGCCACAGTATGGGCTTCGACTACGTCCACTCCGCCATCGACGACCACAGCCGCCTCGCCTACAGCGAGATCCACGCAGACGAGAAGGCCGCCAGCGGGTCAATACACCTAGGTCTGCGTGGGCATCAGCAGGCTCGGCAAGAGAGCCACGGCTTCGGTGAAAGCGTCCGTGTCGCCCAGCACTCGTGCCAACACCAGCGCTCCCTCGATCCGCAGGAACGCGTCCTTGGAAGCGTGCAGGGCGTCTTCGGGCTGCCGTCCGGCGCGCTGCGAGGCCTCGGCCATCGCGTCGATCCATGTCACGGCGAGCGAGCGAGCGTGGTCGCGGACCTTCGCCGGAGTCCCCGCCAGCGTCATCGTGTCGAGAACGCACGACAGCGTCCCCGCCCCGTAGAAGTCACTCAGACGGCTTGCGGTCTCGGCGATCCCTCGCGCGATGTCGGAGTCCGTCCGCATCGGTTCCAGGATCCACAGGAAGCGCTCGCCGACCTTGGTGAGGACCGTGTCCGCGATCTCTTCCTTGCCGGCGGGGAACCGGTGGTAAAGGCTCGCGCGCTGCAGCCCCGAGGCCGCCGACAGGTCGCCGATCACGGTCCCGTCGAAGCCCTTCTCCTGGAACACGGGCACAAGCAGGTCGAGCAGCTGGGCTTCATCGATGGAAGGGGGTCGCGCCATTCCTCAATGTTACCGAACTTTCGGTAATATTGCGGAATGGCTGCGACAGCTACGCCGCAGTCGCGGCATGAGAGCTCGCGTGCGGGGGGAGCCACCCTGCCTGCAGTAGGGATCATGAGAGCAGCCCCTCGCCGATCCAGGGGGATTGTTGCGTTCGGATCGCCGGTCGAGCAGCGCTTTAGGAGCCCGGTTCGCGGGCGCAGTTCGCCCTGAGGAGACGAACTCGCTGCCGCCTGTACCGGTCGAGCGAGCGAGGCTCTCGCTCGTCCCGCATCGCCTACGAGGCGCTCACTATCGGCTGACGAACAGTGGCTGTGCGTCACCGTTTGGCGACAGCGTCCAGATAGTCGTCCATGGCCTGCAGGTTCTTCGTCAGGGCTGCCAGGCGCTCGGCCATGCGCTCGCGCTCCTGGCAGATCCGGCTCACGAAGTCCGGGGCGGGATACTGAGAGCTTGCTGCCTCGGCCAGGCAGGGCAGCACGGCCCTGATGATCTCAGTGGTCAGGCCCGCATCCAGCAGGCTGCGGATCTCGCAGACCCTCGCCTCGTGGGACTCGTTGTAATCGCGGTAGCCGTTCTCCTCACGCTGTGGACTGAGGAGACCCTGCTCCTCGTAGTAGCGCAGCAGCCGAGCGGAAACGCCTGTCCGCTCGGACAGCTCCTTGATCCTCATCACATCTCCACGCGAACCGATTTGCCTTCACACTGGTGGCAAGGTTGGAGTCTAGTCGGGTCGCCGCGATTGCGGAGGCTCGACCTGAGCCCGGGGCTATCTCCTCCGGGGCTCTGACCAGTTGAAGGACAGTCGTGACCACCACCCAGATGGACGTCCCGCGGACCTCGTCCGCGGAACGTTTGCCACTCCTGCCCCTGATCGCGCTCTTCACCGCCGGACTGATCACCACCATGACCGAAGCGCTGCCGGCAGGTGTGTTGCCGCAGATGAGCCACGCGCTCGGCGTCTCGGAATCCGTGGCCGGTCAGACGGTCACGATCTACGCGGTGGGAACACTTCTGACGGCGATCCCCGTCATGCTGGCCACCGCCTCCTGGCCGAGGCGTCATCTGTTCCTGGCTGCGCTCGTGGGATTCGTGATCGCCAACCTCGTGACCGCCGTCTCTGTCAGCTTCCCCCTCACCATGGGAGCCCGATTCATCGCGGGCGCCTCCTCCGGCGTCGTCTGGAGCCTCCTCGGCGGCTACGCAGCGCGTCTGGTCGGCCCCGGGCTCAAGGGCCGGGCGATGGCGTTCGCCATGGCCGGCACTCCCGTGGCCCTGTCTCTCGGAGTTCCCGTCGGGGCGTATCTCGGCAAGGTAGTCGGGTGGCAGCTCACCTTCGGCATCGTCACCGCCCTGACCGGACTGCTCATCATCTGGACTCTGTGGACCCTCCCGAACTTCCCTGGCCAGAAGGCCGAGGACAGGATCCCGTTCCGCCGCATCCTGCGGCTGCAGGGCCTGGGCACGGTCCTTGTGGTGACGGGCGCATTCGTCCTCGCGCACACCATCCTCTACACCTACATCGCGCCGATCCTCGGCGACGTCGGCCTGCAGGACCAGGTCCAGTGGATTCTGCTCGCCTTCGGCATCGCCTCGATCATCAGCATCTGGCTCACCGGTGCACTCATCGACCGCCACCACCGCACCCTGGTCGTCCTCAGCACTGCACTCTTCGCCGTAGCCGCAGCAGCACTGGCCGCGTTCGCCTCCAGCCCCGCAGTCGACTATGCCGCGGTCGCGGCATGGGGCCTCTCGTTCGGAGGAGCAGCCACCCTGCTGCAGTCGGCACTGATGAGAGCGGCAGGTGAACACGCCGACGCGGCCCAGTCGTCGATGGTGACCACCTGGAACATGGGAATCGGCCTGGGTGGACTCGTCGGCGGCGTGCTCTTGGCGGGCTTCGGCACCGGGTCCCTCATGATCGCGGCTGTCGTACTCCTGGCACCGACCGTACTCATTGTGATCCTCGCGCGCAGTCACGCGTTCCCCAAGCGAAGCCCCGTCAGCGGCTGACGCCACAACGGTGCTCAAGATCTCCGTAGCGGATCACGCCATGTCGCCGTAGATCCCATTGCCGGAGAGTCGATCAGAACCAGCGGGACAAACCCTCGACGCGACGGCGTCATCACATACTGGCTCGCGTTCTTTGCTATGGCGCGTACGTCGTCCTGGGGAATCACGTCAGCTATGCCAATGGAGTCGAAGGACACCTGAGGGAAGACGCGGGGCACGTTCTCGTCAAGGAACGCTCTGACGTCGGTGCGCGCCTGGTCGATGACGTCGGGCAGCGCAAGTTGCCGGCATGCTTCAGGCCGTTGCGGTGATCGTTCAGCCGACGCATGCCTGCAATCTGGTTCAGATGGACCCCGTTCGGGGCCTTCTTGAGCCGGTCCCAGCAGTCGAGGAAGTTGGTTTGCTTGTCCAGCTGGGCGCCCGGGTGATCGCCGACCAGAACGAGGAACAGTCCGGCGGCGTCATGGAAGGACAGTAGTGGGTCGCATTCACAGGGGACGCAGCCGAGACTGCTGCGCTCCCTGACCGTAGACCAGACGCAGGAACGCCAGTCGCCTCGCTGTCTGCGGGTCGAGTGCTGTCGTCACGGGTTCCCCGTTACGTTTTTGGCGGTCCTGCAACGGGGCCACTGGCCTTCGGGCCCGGCATGACTGCGTCCCCCTGTCGACTGCATGACATGGGGGTGTCACCGGGCCCGAAGGGTGCCGTCAGAGACGCTGATCACAGGTCCGACCACCGCCCGGCCAGGCGCCATACCCGGCCGGGCGGCAGGTCTGCATAACGTGGATGCGCGCGAACGGCCCTGACACCAGGCTGGCACCGCGCTCAGATGCGGCCGTCCTGGTCGGCTTCGACCAGGACCTCGCCGCCGAGGCCACCCGCACCTCCAACCGCATCCGCGGCCTGCTCACCCAGTTCCACCCCTGGCTGCAACGGATCCTCGGGCCTCGCCTGGACCACCCCGCCGTGACCTGGCTCCTCGCGCGCTACGGATCCCCGGCCGCATTACGCAAGGCCGGTCGCCGCAAACTCACCGAGGTCATCCGGCCCAAGGCCCCACGCATGGCCACCCGGCTGAGACGACGTCTTCGACGCACTCGACGAGCAGACCGTCGTGATCCCAGGGACCGGCACCTCGACCTCGTCATCCCCTCGCCGGCCAAGTCCCTGGCGGCCGTCCACGAACAACAACGGGCTCTGGAAGCCCAGATCGAGAACCTGCTGGAGGCTCACTCACTTTCCCAGATCCTGACGTCACTGGACCGCCGCAGTCCTCCTGGTCACCGTCGGCGACGGCAGCTCCCTCGCCTCCTACGCCGGCCTCGCTCCCGCCATCAATCAATCCGGAACCTCGATCCACGGCGAACACGCACCCCTAGGCGGCAACCGACAGCTCAAGCAGGCGATGTTCCTGTCCGCGTTCGCCGCCCTGCACGACCCCGACTCACGCACCTACTGCACGCCCCAACGCCAGAACCCGACAGCGGCAACAGGAAGCCCGCGCCTCACGGAGGAACCGTGCGCACCACCACACCAGATCTCACCCACGGCACACTGGCCGTTCACCCCGCCCCGCCCCTGCACACACCGCTGAAAGCCGGGCTGTACCGACTGGCCACACCCACCAGGCCCGCCCTGCTCCACGTACCGGACCACCTACCGCACCGACCACTGCCCTTCCTCGTCGGCTTCCACCCGGCAGGCGGCACCCCCGCCGACACACTCGCCCTGCTGCGCGCAGAAACCGAACGCCGCAAAGTACTGCTCCTGGCCCCCCACGCCAAGGCCACCACCTGGGACGCCACCGCGCACCAGCGGTTCGGCCGGGACGCGGCAAGCGTCCAGCACGCCATGGCCACCGTCTTCAGCTACTTCCGCGTCGACCGCGACCGCATCGCCATCGCGGGCACCGGCGACGGCGCCTCCTACGCCCTCGCCCTGGGCCTGGCCAACGGCAAACTCTTCACCCGCATCCTCGCCTACTCCCCCACCCGCACCCTGACCGGCCCAAGAACCGGCCGACCCACGATCTTCATCTCCCACAGCCCGCACGACACCGACCCCACCACAACGACAACCGGCCAACACCTCATCACCACACTCGAAAACGACGGATACAACGTCGACCACATCGAACACAGCCCAGACCGCCACACCCCCACCGCCATCGTGGCCGCCTCGACAGAACTCCTCGGCTAGCTAGTAGGACTCTGTTAGGTCTGTCTTGATCTTAAGGTTGTGTGTGTCCTCCTGCGGAGATGCTGCTGACACGTGGTGCAGATGCCGGTCCAGCACCTCAGGACGTCCTGGAGGGTGTCGAGGAGGCGGTAGAGAGTGAGGCCGGCGCTGACGCTTTTGGGGACAGGCGTCGTTCGGTGAGGAAGGCGTGGGCGGCGGTCACGAGGGTGACGTGGTGGTGCCAGCCCGGCCAGGACCGGCCTTCGAAGTGGTCCAGGCCCAGGCCGTGCTTGAGTTCGCGGTAGTCGTGCTCGATGCGCCAGCGGACCTTGGCCAGCCGGACCAGCTCGGCGATCGGGGTGTCGTCCGGCAGATTGGACAGCCAGTAGTCGGTGGGGGCCTCGGCGCCGGCGGGCCATTCGATCAGGAGCCAGCAGTCTGGCAGGACGCCCTCCCACCAGCCTTGTTCCGCCGAGGCGGCAGCTCGGATGGGGCGTTCGACGGCTTTGCCGGCGGGACGGACACGCACGGCCGCGAAGCGGGAGCGTAAGTCTCCTCGGGATCCTTGGCGCCAGGTCACCGTGGTGAAGGCTTCTCGTTCCAGGCCGGCGGCCAGTTCTGCCGCCGAGGGTGCGGGGCGTCGGTAGCGGGGCTGGGGCCAGCAGCCGATGTCCCCGCGGCGCTCAGGAGCCTCGGGCTCGGTGTCGAAGAGGTGGGCGGTCACGTCCGCGCGGATCGCCAGGACGTAGGCGATGTCGCGTTCGGCCAGTGCGGTCCGCAGGTGTGCGTTGGTGCCGTAGGCGGCGTCGGCCACGACGACTGGCGGGGTCATGCCCCAGGTCGCAAGTGTGTCGAGCATGTCCAGGGCCAGGCGCCACTTCTCGCGGTGACCGACCTCAGGCGGGATGCGGGTGCTGGTCCGACGGTCGGTGTCGGCCGCCCACTCCTGTGGAAGGAACAGGCGCCACCCCAGCGGGCAGGAAGCGGTGTCGCTGGCAGCGTGCACGCTGACCGCGACCTGGCAGTTGGCCCGCTTGCCCAGCGAGCCGCAGTACTGCGGAGCCACTCCCACAGACATCCGGCCGTCCTTGGGCATCGACACATCGTCGATCACCCAGGCCGTCGGAGCGACCAGAGGCAGCATCCGCTCGGCGATCCGCCGCTGCACCGGCACCGGATCCCACGTCGACTGATTCACGAACTGCTGCAGGTTCTGCTCATTGCCGTCCGGCAACCGCCCGGCCATCGCCTGAATCGACTTGCGACGGCCATCCAGCATCAGCCCCTGCAGGTAGCAGTCACTCTTGGCCCGCTGGTCCTTCCGCGGAACCGACGCAAACACATCAGCCACGAAAAGTGCCAACCCTGCCTGAACCCGCCCCACTTGATATGCATCCACATACCCAACATGCTCCTGAACAAGCCCGACGGGAAGACCTAACGGAGTCCTACTAGGTGGCACGTGACCGCGTCAGGCTCGCAGGCAGCGCACTCGGAGTCCGGAGATGACGGCTTTCTCGAACTTGTTGACGTCACCGTCCACCGTGGCCACCCGGTCGGCCGCGTCGAGGATGTCGCTCAGGTCCCCCGGCTCGGCGTCGATGCGCCGCCACACCTCGGCGGGGTCGATGTCGACGAGGTGAGCGAGCTGCTCGTCGACCACCTGATGGTGATCGCGCACCACCCTGACCAGGTGCCGGATCAACAGCGCCTCGTCGTCGGTGATTTTGTCGTCCGCCATGATGACGAGCCAGGTGACCCACAGCATCAGCTGCGGGTGCCGGCTCCGCTTGCTCAGGCCTTCGGCGAGTTCGATCACCCGCGCCTCGTTCCGGAAGACGGCCTGCGCGTGCCGCCCCGCGAGCAGCGTCGTATAGCGGTTCAGCAGCACCGCAAGGGGAACGCCGACCAGGGGGATACCAATCTTGATGACGTTCTTCTGCAGGAGGAACTTCCCCACGACCGGGAGGCCCCTTGAGGCGGTCAGTACCCCTCCGGAGTAGAAGCGTTTGATCAGGGGACGCACGAGGGCCGGAACTACCTTGATCGCACCTTCCCGGACCGCTTCTCCACTCTTGATTGTGAAGGCCACCCGGATGAGCTTCCACATGTCTTCGGGGTCGGACAGGTCCAGCGGGACCCGGTAGAGGACTGCGATGTCGTAGGCCAGGCGCAGCTGGAGCCGGCTGATGTAGGCGACGTCGACCATCATCGTGGCGACGGCGGCCGGGACCGTGGCCGGCGAGGCACCGCCAAGACTTCCGAGGGTGGCGATGACGGCCGCCGTATAAGCCCCGGCAGACAGCCCGCCCTCGAGCGCGGCGTAGCGGGCCGCCATCTTCATCCGCTGATCGACGATGGCATCCGCGGGCACACCCTCATACCGCTCCTGGAAATACTGCCAGTCGACCTTGTCGGTGTAGGAACTCAAAGCTTGAGCGCTCAGCTTGGTGAACCAGCCACCCGACTTGATGTCGTCCGCGCTCAGCCCCTTGACGAACTCCCGTATCTCCTCCCGCTCATGCTCGACAGCCTCCCGGTCCGCATCGTCGTCGACGTCGTCAGCGACGGTGGTATCGACAGTGTCAATACGGGCTTCGGTCATGACCAGTTCCCCCCAGGGATGGTGCAGCGTGGAGCCAGGCTGCCAGGCGTGGACAACGCTGACGTCTCAACACGATGACTCAAGCGACCGGCACAGCTATCGAACGGATGTGCCGTCGAGTTGAGCTGCACCCTAGCGCGTCACCATGCCGCCGGTACCGACGATCACGACCGCAGACTCCCGCCCGCACCCTGCACGAACACAGCCCGGCATGTCACACCAGCCCCTGCGGGCCAGAACGCCGGAAAATGACGATGGCTCAGGGAAAGACAAGCGGCCTCGTGCCGTGACTGGAAGGGTTCACCGGGTCGCGGTGCTCGGCAGGTCACTAGCTGGTCCAGGGCAGGCGGATGGCTTCGAGCGTGGGGTCCGTGAGCAGGTCCTCGATGAGCGGGCGCGGGCCGCAGACTTTGGTGCCCCACAGGTCGTAGTCGGTGCAGACGACCCAGGAGCGGTCCGAGGACCACAGGTTTGACGGGGTGTACAGGATGTCCGGGTTGTCGAAGAGGGATGGGGCGTCGCCCAGGCGGCCGGAGCGGACCTGTCCCGTTTCGAAGTCCTGCGTGATGATCGGGTTGTAGTAGGCCTGGCAGGCGGTGTCTGCTCCGTGAGGGCTGTGCGCTGTGAGGAAGCGGATCAGCTGGTCCCATGTCGGCCTGTCGAGGCCGCCCTCTGCCGGCCATTCGACGGAGCCGGGGTGGATGCCCGCCTCGCTCGCGGAGGGGAAGCAACGAAAACATGGATACAGGCCCGGCGGCACGACCGGATCGCCGGTGCGGGCGGCCAGCTCTGCCCAGCGCAACCGCTCCCAACCCGGGCCGGGGTGCTCGTAACGGCTTTGGGCGTGGTTGACGGAATCTCCCGCGGTTGGCCCACGCTCGTACATGCCGCCGAGCACCCAGGCGGCGTCGGGCCAGCGGGGTGCCTCATAGCCGGTGAGGCCGTCGTCCCGGGCGAGCTCGGCGAGCCACTCGGTCTCGGAGGCGGGCGCCAGAGGCCACAGGGCGAGGATGTCATCGGGCATCCGCCAAGGCTACGGGCCCACGCCTAACCGGCATCGCGACCTGGTGAACGTTCCCGGTCACAGCACCAGACAGCTTCGACCCCGGGGGTCACCGCTGATCCAGGTCCTGCTCGAGCAGACGCTGCAAGCGCTGCGCGCGACGCTGACCGATGTGCAGCTGCGTCTGCAACTGCCGCAGCGACACACCCCTGGATGCGTTGCGGCCGCCGCCGGCACGAACAGTCGCATCAAGACGACGCGCCTCCTCCAGGAGAACATCCCTGTCCAGGCCAGGCCGGACCCCCGACGCAGATGATGCTCTTTGTTTGAAAGCCCCCACCCCTTGCTTGCGGGTGGGACAGATCTGCTCGCTGAGATTTCCCGCCCATCCGTCGCCGTCAGGCACACCCCCTCATGGGTCCTGACCGATGCGGCACAATCGCGGTCGACTGGGCGGGCAACGGTGGGGGTGGGAACGTGGGGCGTTTTGGCTTGCGAAGCCGACGTAAGGGCATACCGGCCGGCGCTTCTGGCTGCGGCTGCTGAGAATCCCGGTGGCAGCGTCGCCGAGATCGACACGAGGTATATCGACGACCCGAACGGCTACGTACCCGCCGAAGCGATCCGCGGCGCGTGGTTGGTGGACGGGAGGGGGAAACTGACAGGTGAGTACGAGGAGAATCCCCGTCACGGGATGCCGCAGGACGACTTCAGCAAGCTCACTGATCCTGATCACTGGCTTGGCGATGATCCCGCGACCGCCGTCCGCAAGGGCATCGAAGAGTCCTTGCGCGCCCAGGTGGCAGACGCAGTGGTCGAGTGGGTCAAGAACCTTGAAACGCCGCGGTTTCTCACCGGTGGGCGTCGGCATGCTGAGGACGAACAGGTCATGTTGCTCACCCGGGCGGCACTCGCCGCGCCGTTTGCGTTGTCCGTGCGCACAGCGCAGTACGGGCCGGGGCTGAGGGGCGGTGCTGGCGGTGGGGGCGGCACGACCGGGGCCGCAATGTCGGGCGGCGGCGCAGGAACCTTGGATGGCGGGACCGGCGGTGGGGGCAGCGGGGTGGGGACGGGGACGGTGGGTGGTCTGCTGGGACGGGCGGGGGGTGCGGGCGTCAGTGCTGGGGCCGGCTCGCCGGGGGCCTGGGGGCGGGCAGCAGCGCCGGGGCTGGGGGTCAGAGCGCGGATGCGGGCGGTCATGGCGTCCCAGGCGGCGGCATCAACGGGGTTGTCCGGGCGGGGGCCGAGTCCGGGCACCGTGGTGACGGCGTGGCGGGTGCGCCACAGTTCGGTCAGGGCGCAGGTCAGCTCCCAGGCGGTGCGGCGCTCAATGGATTCGGCGGGTGGGGGCGGGCCCAGCGGCCGGGCCCAGGCCGGGGGCAAGCCGGCAAGGGTGTGGCCGCGTTGGGCCAGGGCCCAGGCGAGGATGCGGTGGCGTACGGCGAGGTGGTGGCGCCAGTGGGCGGGGGTGTCGGGATGGTCCTGGGCGGTGCGGTCGGCGACCCAGTCCGGTATGCCGGACGGGTGCGGGGGCTGCTGCGCGCGCCGGCCCGGCGTCCCCAAGCGGCGGCGCAGTTCGGCGGTGAAGGCGTCGGTGAGCGCATCGGCCCCGGCAAGGACGGTCAGGGCGTGACGGAGCCGCTGGTCGGCCTCGAAAACGCGGGTGCGGTGGTGGCGGCGTATCGCGGCCAGCGAGGACTGTGACAGGCGCGGGGTGCGGTCGCGTTGCCAGTCCTCACGCGCTGCGTCCCGCCAGGGCAGGGCGCAGCGCAGGGCGTCCTCGGCGATAAGGTCGCAGCGCTTGAGCGCCCGTCTACCCCCCAGACGCGGTACTCGCACGCGAGACAGGCCCCTCCGAGGCGACGAGGAGGGGCCTGCTCTATGGCCGCCGCGCCCAGTAGTCCCGGAAGCCTTAGCCTCCAGGGCGTTTGCCCGATCCACGGACGCGCCGGCTACCGCTCGTCGGAGGCGGTTGGACGACCACTCGACTCGCTCCATCAGGCTGCCCCGACTGTTGCCTGGACGCATCCTGAGAGGGTGGCCCCGCCTGGCTTCCCCTTGGCTCTGGCCGGGCGGGGCCGCTCAGACGCCCGCCTGACCGTGCGGGGCCCAAGCTGCGGCCAGGCGGGCCCCACGGACGCGGCTTCGCCCCCGGACCTCCCCTGCTGCCGTGGGCGGGACCGCTCGTCACTCTCGTGAGCTGCTCGGCTGGCGCCCGCGTGCGGCCGGGGCAACGCTGGGCTTAGTGCTTGAGGTCCGTCAATCCCCCACCCGTCGAGGCCCTTGCACGTGGCTCGCCCCTGCCCCGGTGCTGTGGCGGGGGCTGCCTCATGCCCGGACATGACGAGACCCCCACCGCGGCAGCGAATGCAGTGGGGGCCTCAGCCGTCGGCCTCCCGTGGTGCTTGCCGTCGGAAGCCCGGCGGCTCACGGCCTGCTCGTCCCGCTCGGCGACCCGTCGTCCGGGGACCTGCGGGCTGAAGCCGAGCCGGTGCATCAGCCTCGTCGCACCCGGGGACGCTGTAGGAGACGTGGAACTTCCGGCCGATCAGCGTGGCCACCCTCGCCGCGGTCCACACCTGGTCCTCCACCCAGCCATGCGCAGCCGGGCCCTGTTCCAGATACGCGACCAGCTTCTCCAGACAGCGTCGGGACAAACGGCATCGAGACCCGCTCGGGCCACGAGAAGCCGAGCCTGCGCACCGCCATCCCGCTACAACTGGTGCCATTGATAAGCAGACTGCGTACTCACCCGCAGATGCCGTGCCACTTCCGACGGCTTGATGCCCTGCTCGAACAGCTCGGCTGCCTGCATCCGCACCGACTCACGGCGCTGACTTCCCACTGCGGTCATGCCGCCCCGATCCGCATATCTCACACACCCCGGGATACAGACACCACACCGGGGCTATCAGGCGCATCACCGAAGTTCACCCCAACGAGCCGATGTCAGTATCTGCGCCACAGCCCGGCCCGTCCGGTCCGCAGGTGCCGTTCGACTTCGGCCTCGAGCTTGCGTTTGCGGCCGGTGCGCTTGAGCGCGCTCTGGATCTGCGCGCGGGTCAGCCGGGCAACCTCGCTGGGGGCGGGCGCGACCGTCACCGTGCGGTGCTGTTCCTCCCGTCCACCACCAGCCACGTCACACTAGCCGTCAAGGTCCCTTGAGGCCTCGAACGCTGTCATGCGACTGCCAGGACGATAGCCGTGTAGTGCGCGGTGAACGCGGCGATGGTAAAGGCGTGGAAGACCTCGTGGAAGCCGAACCAGGCCGGTGAGGGGTCAGGGCGCTTGAGTCCGTACACGACGGCGCCCGCGGTGTAGAGCAGGCCACCGGCGATGACGAGTACGACCACCGCGGTGCCGCCGGTGTGGGCGAAGTCGGGCAGGTAGAAGACGGCCACCCAGCCCAGCACGAGGTAGCACGGGGTGTACAGCCACCGGGGAGCCCCGATCCACAGCATGCGGAAGGCGATGCCGGCCAAGGCGCCTGCCCACACCACGGCCAGCAGCACCAGCTGCTGGGCTGCGCGCAGCAGCAGTACCGCCAACGGGGTGTACGTGCCGGCGATGATCAGGAAGATGTTCGCGTGGTCCAGCCGGCGCAGGACCGCCTCCCCACGGGGCCCCCAGGTTCCGCGGTGGTAGACCGCGCTGGTAGCGAACAGCAGGCAGGCCGACAGCGCGTACACCGAGCAGGCCGCAACGGCCGCAGCCGAACGCGAAACGGCGATCAGGACGATGCCGCCGACCAGAGCGAGGGGGAACACGCCGGCGTGCAGCCAGCCGCGCATCCTCGGCTTCAGCGCAGCCGCCGCGCGTTCCACCCCGCCTTCCAGACCCGCGGCGCTCTGCCCGGCAGTCAGCCGGCCGGTTGCGCCAACAGGAGCATCAACCGCCGGGGTGTGGAGGGCTTCTGGCGTGGTGCCGGGGCGGGGCTGGGGCTCCCGCCCGTGTGCCGGCTGCTGCGTCTCTTCGGCGATCATGCGCTCATATTCTGGAGTCGGCGGAAGAATGCGCGGCCCGGCAGGTCCTGCCGGACTGCGGGGTCAGCGGCCCAGGGCGGCTTCGCCAGGCGCCCTGGGGCGGGCACATCGAAGGCATCAAGGCCTTGATGACCTGGAACGAATCTATTTGCGCGTCAGCGGTCGGACGCCTGCCGGGATGCGGCGCGGCGGTACTCGGCGTTGATGCGCTGCGCCTCTGCGAGCTGGTCTTCGAGGATGACGATGCGGCAGGCGGCCTCGATGGGGGTCCCGTGGTCAACGAGCTCCCGGGCGCGGGCGGCGATGCGCAGCTGGTAGCGGGAGTAGCGGCGATGGCCGCCCTCGGAGCGGAGCGGGGTGATCAGGCGGGCTTCGCCGATGGCGCGGAGGAAGCCCTGGGTGGTGCCGAGTATCTCGGCGGCCCGGCCCATCGTGTAGGCGGGGTAATCGTCGTCGTCAAGCCGGCTGAACGAGTCGTCTGCTGTCATTGCACCTCTCTGCGAAAGCGCGCGGAGGGGCCCTGGTGCCGTATGGCACCAGGGCCCCGAAGGAACTGCTACACCATCTGCCGGCCCTGGTACTGCGCCGGCCTTCTGTTTCCGCCCACCCGACCGGAATGCTGCCGGGGGTGCGGGGATCGCATTTGCTTGACCGGAGACCACCTCACTATCGATGTCCTGCGGTACCCAGGCTCAAGATGTCCGCCCGGGCGATCCTGATGGCGCTCGGCTCCTCCGTTCTTCCCTCGGTGATCAACTGCTTGCCAAAGAGGGGGCACTGCATACTGCTGGTACTGCGTACTACTGGTGATGCGAACTGCTCAGTGGCCTGCGACAGCGCCACTCTCCGGCAGCAAGCCCCGTCGCCCGTGGCCCCTGCTCTGGCCTAGAACCAAACTGCCGAACTTCCCGGTGCGCGCGTCCGCAGCCCGACGCCTTCACCGAGGTACTGCCCACTCACTTCACTGCTGGGTAGTGCGAACTGAACTTGCAGGTACTGCTCACGGCGACCCCTGATCACTGCGGGCCACCCGGTCCGGTCGTCAGTCCCGTCGCCGCCCTGCAACGACCGTGGCTTCGGAACTCCACCACCGCACCGTCCTGCACACTGCAACTAGCTGTACTGCGGATACTGCTGACCGGCAGTTCGTCTCTGCCAGGCCCTCTGGTCCCTCTGGGCTACGAGAGAAACCATAACCACACCACCGTCCAATGTCTACTTCAGCCAACACAGATTTCTGCGTGTTCGACACTGAGGTAATCGGCTGCGAACGGGGACAACCGCGGGGCCGCCAGCGCCGGGTTGACGGGCCGCGGGCCTGGGCACAAGCACCCGGCAGGGCACGACCGGGCATCGACGATCCTGAGACCCGGGGGGAGAAACGCAATGAGCGTCAAGTCGTAACCGCCCGCTCCACGACATCCGCCGTCCGGCGCACGCGATAGCCCCCCCCCCGAGGCGACGACACATGCGCAGGTCCATTCCGGCAGGCGCGCCGGGAGCTGGGCGCAACTGCTGCTTGTCCACGGAACGGGAGCCTCTCTCCGCTATCTGGCAGTGCGCCGTGCGCACTCGTGTGCGCCCCGATTCCCCGAACTACGTTCTCTGCCGCTCAGGTAGACGGACACCGTGGGGCCTGCGATAGCCACCCGGCACCAGCTCCTAGTCCAGATCGGCCCGTACCGCCAGGACGGGAGTGGGCGGGGTCGAACGAAACCCATCGGCCCCGGGGCACGGATGCCTCCTCGGCTCGGCGCGCAGGCGACGGGGCCCATCTCCCCGTAGGAACGCTGCACCCACTGCCAGGGTTGCCTCGAGGTGCTGCAGCGACGGACCTCAATTCAGATGGAGCCTCGACCCGTAGCAGCGCGCTCGCTAGCGAGGGGCAGCGACCCCTGAGCAGCAAAGGGCAAGCGCCGACCGCGACGGGGGACTGCGCGGTCGGCACCTGCTGGCACAGCTTAACTCCTTGACGCGTCAATGAGTAACCGCTTCATGGCTCTGCGCCGAGGGGACTCAACCCCGCTTCGCGATGAGCTCGACCGAGCACAAGTTTGCTTGACGCGTCAAGTAATGCTTTCATGGCGTGCGGGAGGGTTCGGCCCTCGGAGTGGGTCGCTCTGCCACGTGTTGAAGAGGTTGGGCGCCGCATCACGAGTCGGACCAGTCCTGCCGAACCCGGGCCAGACAGAACCGAACCTTTCCGTGCTCCCCTTGATCGTCGATCGCCTGCGCGTGTTCAAGGAGTCGGTGCCGCCAGGTCTGTCTTACCGACAAGCACAGACTGCTTGTCGACCGACGCAAAGTTCACCGGAGCGCATCACAAGGCATGCCACGCCTTCGTGTGGACCCGTCGTCACGTGCTCTTTTCGACTAGGAATCATTGTGTACATAGCCGCTGTCATCCTCAGTGTTCTGCTTGCTCTCGTCTTCCTCGCCGCCGGCGCTCCCAAGGTGCAGCTCAAGGGCGCCGTCCCAGACGGCCTCATCCAGAAGGGGCTCAGCTCCGGCTTCGTCCGCTTCGTAGGGCTCTCGGAGGTCGCCGCGGCTGTCGGGCTGAGTATCGGCATCTGGTGGCAGCCGCTGGGTATCGCAGCCGCTGCCGGCGCGGTAGTGGTACTCATCGGCGCGATCAGCTTCCACGCGAAGAAGGGCGAGTACAGCGACAGCGCCACCCGCAATGCAGCGATCACCCCTATCGCGCTGCTGCCCATGGCCGCGGCCACGGCTCTCACGCTGGCCGCGTCACTGTAGGAGCTGCCCTCACCCGGCTCCAAGGTGAGACGCTCCCACTGCGGAATTCAACCGCATCGGCTCGCCGACCTCGCCGTGGGCATCGGCGACAACCTCGCCCACCGTCCGCGCAGGCCGACGCCAGCGGGTGCACAGCCAGCCCCGGTTCTCACCGCTGGCCCCATGGCTTCGGGGACCTGGCCCTACGTCGTTCCCACCCCCTTAGCCAGCAAGGGGGACTGGGTGCGCGGCGGAATCGGGGGCCCTTCACCAATGCCACCGCCGAGGGGGCGGTGATGGAGCGGTGCGTGCCGGCCTCGGTGCGGGTGCTGGGTGAGGGCGTAGACACCAAGAACTGTGATGCGGTGGTCTTCGCGGACGTCCTGGGGTCCACGGTCGACATCGTCCAGGCCGTCGGCCGGGCCCTGCGTATGCAGCCCGGCGAAGGCAAAACGGCCTCCGCGATCGTCCCGGTCTTCCTCAGCCCCGGCGAGGATTCCGACGACATGCTCTCTTCCCGCTCCTACGAGGGCCTGACCAAGGCCCTGACCGCACTGCGCGCACATGACACCGAGGCCGTCGAGCAGCTGGCCACCCCGCAGGCGGCATCCCGGCGGCGGTCCGCCCCATCTGGGGCTGCCGGTGGAGGGCATGGCGAGTTGGGAGGCGTCAGTGCGCCGGCGAGTGGACTGCTGTCGTTCTCCGCGCCGCGGGACCCTGCGCAGCTGGCGGCGTTCATCAGCCTGCGGGTGTTGCAGCCGGAGTCCGAGTTCTGGCGGCGCGGCCTGCAGGCAGCCCTCGCCTACCACGGCGACCACGGCGACCTGCGCGTCCCTTACGGACACCGCACTCCCGACGGCTTCCCCCTCGGTGTGTGGATCACCCGCCAGCGCCAAGCCCACACCCGCAGCCTTCTCGACGCCGAACGGGTTCAGCAGTCGCCGAGCTCGGCATGATCTGGAGCCACGGGGAGCTCGCCTTCACCGAGGGCCTGGCCGCTGCACGCGGCTGGGCCGCCGAACACGGCCAGGCCCTCGCCCCCACCGACGCCACCTGGCAGGGCTACGCCATCGGCCAATGGCTGAAGAACCAGCGCGCAGCAGCCCGCTGCAGCAGTGCAGCTGGTAGCCGGAAGGCCGCAGGGCTGGACCGCGACCGGCGGCAGGCACTCGAAGACATCGACCCCGCCTGGTGCCCCACCTGGCCCGTGGTGTGGCAACGCTGCTTCCACCTCGCCCGCACCTACCACACCGCCGGCGGCACACTCCCTGACCGGGACGCCCAGCTCGTCATCCACGGCGAAGACATGGGCCGCTGGATCCACACTCAGCAAACCCAGTGGGACACCCTCACCACCGTCCAGCAATGGCTCCTGACCGAGATCCTCGGCATCACCACCGCTCCGGAGGAACGCACGCCGGCCCTGAGGGCTGCAAAGCCGAAACGCACCCGGACACAGATCTGGGCCGCCAACCTCAGCGCCGCCCGCCGACCGACCAGGTGCCCAACCTGTCGGGCGCCGAGGAGACCTCATTGGCGACGCAGGATTGTCGTCAGGGCGGCCACCCAGTCCTACGGCGGTTCGGCCCTCGGCGGTCCGGGCGAGGCAGATCTGTCATGTGGCGCCACTCCGCTCAGGTGGCGGTCGGCCAGGCCTTCTCCCACATCGCGGCCCGGCCACGGCGCAGCTGACGCCGTATGCCACCACACCCGGCACACCGACCGGACATCCGGGGCCGGCTGACCCTGTAGGCCCGCCGGCCCCGACCCGCCAACCAGACCAGCACAGGGCTTCAAGGCATGGCGGGCTTCCGGGACGTGCAGAACGAGCGCCCGTGGTGGTGTCCGCCCACCGGATCCGCCAGCCGGGTGCCTTGACTGCCACGGTGACGCCGACGACCACGGCGAGATCTGCATGCAGTTGTTGCGCTTGAGACAAAAGCTCTTGACATTGACATGCCATTTCTTCGTCGCCAGAATCAGCCCGTCGAAACGGCATCACAGGGGGAGAATTTGATCAAGAACAAGCTTCGCATCGCAGCCATCGCCCTCCTCACGCTCGGGGCGAACGCCCTCACCCTCGCAGGCCCGGTGTCAACGGCTCACGCGGGAGCGTTCGGGACGGTAGAGAACAGGCTGCCGTCGAGCTACACCGTCAAAACCGCCCGCTTCCTCAGCGACGGCGCCAGCAAGTGCAACATCTGGAACCCCAGCGGCGGGAACGACGGCAGCGCCAACGTGGTTCGGGCCACCTGGAACTGCAACACGCGATGGCTCCCGTCCGGAAAGTCCAGCGACAGCGAATTCGGCTGGTTCTATGACGCGGACGGCGTCATGGTGGAATCGAACTACATCTACCAGGACGGCAGTTGGGCCCAGTCCCCCACGGCCTTCATGTGGACACGCTTCCACGACTACGACAGGGTCATCTGCGAACTCGACTACTACGGCCGGCCTCACTGCTACACCGCATAGCCTCACACACTCTGCTGAAACGGCACTTTGGGGGCGGGCCATGGGCTGGGCCGCCCCCAGGTCCACGGGCAGGTGGGCGGTTTCGCAATGGACTTACGATGTCGCCGCCGGATTCACGCTACGCGTGCCAGAGTCATTTCGGCAGACGGTTCGAGCCGGATCCTGCGACCACTGCGGATTGCCATCGGGGGGGTCGTTGATCCAGGTCAGCCCGCCGAGGTCGAGGCGGGTACGGGCGCGGGTGACGGCAACGTAGGCGAGGCGGGCGTCGGCGTCGTCGATCGGACCGGGCAGAGGGTTTCAGTGCTCGTCGGTTTCGTCGCTGTCCTCGGATGGGTGGAAGTCGTCGGCGATCTCACCCTGGGGCCATTCGCGGCCCTTGGCTTTGTGCGCGGTCGACACGGTCACCTGCGCGTCCTGTTCGCGGACCAGTCGGTTGACCACGGCCAGGACGGCGTCGGCGCCGTGGTAGTCGACGAGGTCGACCAGGGGCTGCGAGATCTTCACCCACCTCGCGCTGAGCATCGGCATCACCAACGCCATGACCGCCCTGCGCTACGGCAAGCAGGTCTTCGACCAGCGCGACGACCAGGGCACAGCCAAGCCGCACGAACACCTCACTGCCGACACCGGCCGCACAGCCGAGGACGCCCGCTTCACCCAGGGCGCGGCCATGCTCGCGGCACTCAACCCCGAGGCCCTGCCCAGCAGCGAAGGATGGGACATCGCCGAGAAGTACGCCCCGGGCCTGCACCAGCTGGCTGTCGGCCACCTCTACGGTGACCTTCTCGCCGGCATCGGCCTGCACGACCCGACCAGGCGTCTGTGCCTGCTCTCGGCCGTCACTGCCCTCGGTGGCGCCACCACGCAGCTTGCCTTCCACATCGAGGCGGCCCTCAACGCCGGCGTGCTCCGGAAGGACATCGTCGCGGCCCCTCACATTGACGGCAGCCGTCGCAGGCTTCGTCAAGGCCGACGAGGCCCTTCAGGCCGCCGAAACCGTCTTCGCCCGCCGCGACGCCACCGGCCAGAACAACGAGGACTTGCCCGGCCGACCACGTGACTGCTCGGTGTCCGGGTCGTTGATGTGAATACGGGGCGGGGTGATCTGACAGATGCAGAGCGGGAACGGTCGCGGCCATTCCTGCCGGTCAGCAGCAATAGGCGTTCTGGCCGGTGGCGGGATCACCGGCAGGTGATCGACGGGATTCTGCACCGGGTCCGGACCGGTGTGCAGTGGCGTGACCTGCCGGAACGGTTCGGGCCGTGGAAGACGGTCTATGTCTGGAGCTGCTCGGCTGGGTGATCGGGTCCGCCGACCGCCTCGGCGCGCTCGCGCCCTGAGGCCGGCGGGTGTCGTCGCCCACCGGTCCCGAGCGTTGGAACCCCCTGGGTCACGGAAGCCCGGCACGGGGCCCGGCGTCAGTCAGGCTGGTGAGAGTTGGCTCTCCCCGCCGTGTGTTGCAACCGCAGCTCGCGGGGGCTCACACCGTACGTGGTCTTGAAAACGCGACTGAAGTGGGCCGCGCTGGCGAACCCCCACCGGTGGGCGATGGCCTCGATCGTCATGAACTGATGCACTGGCGAGGCCAGTTCTTTCTTGCACTCCTCGAGGCGCTGCGTCCTGATCCAATCACTGAGGGTGATACCCGCTCGGGACAGGGTCACGTACAGCCAGCGTACGGAAACGTCGTGCTCGGCGGCGATACGTTCGGCGGTCAGGTCGGGGTCTGCCAGATGCAGGCGGACGTATTCCTGAACGCGCACAAGAAGTGTGCTGTTCAAAGGCGCTCTGGCCAGATCGTCCCGGTCCAGGGCCACGGTGACCACAGCCCTGATCAGGTCGACACTGGGCTCCGTGAACAGGGCGGTCTCAGCTTCGCCGGCCGCGGCCTGCTGGCGGGCCAGCCGGGTGAAGAATGCTGCTGTGGCACCCACGACCGGGCGCTCCGAACTGAGTGGCACGGCGGTGACCTGGTCGAGCAAGGACGGCCGCAGCCCCAGGACATGCGTGGGCACGCGCACGAGAACCGAATCTGTTGAGCCGTGGAAAAGGACCTCATAGGGCTTCGCATTGTCCAGCACCGTGAGATCCCCAGCCCTTCTCAGTGCGTGCCTACCCCCTTGGCGGACATCGGAGACCCCCGCCTCCTGGAGATGGACGAGAACGTGCGGCACCATGTCCTCGTCCACCGGGGCAGCGGTGCACAGGAGGCGGGCCACGTTCCAGCCGATCTCCGAGACTTTCACCGACCCCAGCGCGTTGGTGGTCACATAGGCCCGCTGGCGATGCGGATTCGGCGGAAGGTCCACCTCTACGCGCCCGTTGATGGACCACGAGAATTCACGGATCGCGTCCGCACGATGACCAGGAGCCAACGACGCGGCGTCGAGTCGAACTACCATGCGGACTTCCTCCTGAACAGGTCGCGGAGCCTGCGTAGCGGGCACATTTTCCGTGGTACTGCGGCCAGTGGCCCATTTCGCAGGTTTTACTGCATTGCGCATCTTTATTTCTGCTTGGCTGTCGAGCGAGCGATCAACCGGCTCAGGCGGCACCGGGCCGCCTCCTTCGCCACCAAGTCCAGCGCGCATGTCGCCGACCAGTTCGGGCAAGCCAACCCTCGGCTGCGCCGAGCCATCCAAGGCGAAGGCCGCAGGACGAGCCTGCCTGATCCACGCATGCGCCCGCATCGCGTGGCGCGGATCGGTACGGCAGCACCGATCACCCGCCGTGTTGGTGAGAAGGGAGATCGAAGGCCTGCAAAGGATCAGTCTGCAAGACGCCGACCTGCCGCCACTCCACGGGAGACACGCCGTAGACCGCACGGAAGGTGCGGCTGAAGTGCGCGTGGCTGGCGAAGCCCCAGCGGTGTGCGACGGCCGCCACGGTCTGCCCCGCGAGTTCCGGGGACACGAGGTCCCTTCGGCATGCCTCGAGTCTGAGGCGCTGGATCCAACGGCCGACGGTCATGGGCTCGTCCTGGAAGAGCTGGTACAGGTAGCGAACGGAGATGTGGTGTGCGGCCGCGAGTGAGGCCGGGCAGAGTGTGGGGTCTTGCAGGTGGGCGCGAATGTAGCTGCGCAGGCGTCGCAACAGGTCCGCCTCCGCCGCAGGCGTGGCCGCTTCGTCCCTGATGTTGCCCTGCAGGGCGACCAGGGCCGTCAGCACGTCGACGATCCCCCGTCTGAGATAGTCCTTCGCAGTCGGCGCGTAGATGCAGTGATCCGTCATCGTGACGAGTCCGTTCACGTACGACGCGAGGATTCCACTGATGCCTTGGCCGGTTGAGTAGGTCCGGCCGGTGGCCAGGCGCAGTGCCGAGTCGGGGAGATCCAGCATCTCGCGCGGGACTGTGACGAGGTGCCGTCGTACCGGGCCGGTGAACTCGACGGCGTAGGGCCTGCGGGTGTCGAGGATGACGAACTCGCCGGCGGCGACCGGGGTCTCCTGGCCGTCCTGACGCGCGACGCCGGCACCGGTTCGTTGCAGGCTCACCACCAGCGACTCGTCGCCGTCCGCGGCAATGAGCGGCGCGGTCCGGGCCAGCCGTTGCGGGCTTGTCTCGATGACGCCGGCTTGGACGCCCGCCACGCATGCCCGTCGAATGGCGCCATGGATCATGGCCTCTCCCAGGCTACGGACCTCCATCTGGATGAACGCCTGGCCCACGGCGTCTGCCCAGTACTCGGTCCGCTCATCGGGCGGTTTGCTGTCAGTGCGGAATGCTTGGATCACGATGCCCTCGCAAATTGCCAGGGAGCCATTGCGTTCCCGGGACCTGCGCAACGCGTCCACGCATCGCGCGACGCCGGGAAGCCCGTACCCTGCCAACGTAAAGCCCAGCCGCGGTCACCGACCGCCTCCCGGCCGAGACTGCGGGACACCCCCAGACATGCGATCGGGAAACTGCGGGAAAACCCGGATACCCCGGCCGGCCAGTTGTGCCGGAGTCCGGCGCCGGGAGACCCGAGCCCCGCACGAGGCGATGCGGGGCCCGCTCCCCGAGCACACTCTCATCACCCCAGACGGCAAGTCCGTACTGCCCGACGCCATCGACCGCGCCGTGCGGCTGCCCTGCTGCGTGCTGTGGCTGGACAAGGACGGCGACAACCTCGGAGGGACGGGCGGGACGGCCAACAAGCTCGGCGTCGGCATGGTCCACACCGGCAACACGGTCCCGCCAGAGGAGGAGATCACAAACGGCAAGGTCTCCAGTAACAGGTCGGTGAAGGTCGTCGACGTGGAACAGACACCGACCGCCGGCTGACCGGCGTCGAGCGGCGGCCGCCACCTGTGCACGGCAGGGGCCGCATTGCCGTGTGTCACGGAACGGGTGGACGACACCCGGGGCGGTCGCCATGCTGTTGCTCATGCCGAGCAGCGATGAGCCCCAGGCGCCGACCACCAGGGGCACAAGTACGGCGCGGCCTCGTATGAGGCCCTGGCAAGCCTTCGGCTCGCTCTTGCCCTCTGCGGTCGGCGTTTGGGCCGTCGTCCAATTTGGCTCACCGGAAGTGCAGTTGATCGCCACCGCGCTACTCGCGATATCAATTGCGCTATTCGCGATACGGGTTAGCGTCCTATTTGCCAATAAGTCTGCAATTGAGGCTAGTCGCGTTCGCGTCCGGGAAGCGGAGCGCGACCTAGAGAATGCTGTTCGCCTCCACGCGCATACCATCGTCGTGGGTAACGACGGACCCCCCGTCACCACGCCTTCATCGAACAACACCCCCATTGGGCACTACGGCAACCCGTATGCAAGCCAGGCCGAGAGCCACCGCTTGACCCTGGCAGAGCAGTGGAAACTCACGCACGCGCGGCTCGTTCTCTACCACCAGATCGCACTGGAGCAGGCAAAGAAGTCTTTCCGGAATGCCCAGATCTCAATGGGGCTAGGGTTTGCTCTACTCGTCGGTTTTGTCATCGTCGCGTTGAAGGCGAGCACTACTGCGGGAAGCATCGTCGCCGGTGGCCTCGGCGCGGTCTCCGCAGCCCTGGCCGGCTACGTCAGCAAAACGTTCGTCCGGTCCCAGGAGGCTGCGGCTACACATCCAAGGTCGTACTTCGACCAGCCGTTGGAGTTCTCCAGGTTCCTCGCTGCAGAAAGGCTCGTGGCCGATGCCGGTCTGACCGCCGAGCAGCGGCGCGAGGTTGTGGTGGCCATCGCTCAGGCCATGGTCGCCCCGGCGGCTGCACCGGTAGCTGCCAACAAGGAGCAACAGGCCGCATAGGTCCCCCCGTCACGCAATGGAACTGCGTGACGGGGACGAGGTCCTCGCCGTCACCCCGCCCGCCGCGGTCACCTCGGTGGCGTTCAACGGGCACGTGCAGGCAAAAGGCCGTGCGGTGAGTTGGGTCCGCGTTTGCCGATGAAGTGGAACGCTGCCAAGGCAAGTTGGCCCGGGCCGCCTGTTCCGCGCCCGGAAGGTTGAGAGCGGCGGCAGCCACGTTCGCCGGCTTGGTCGTGGAGGCTTCACACCCGATTTCCGGCGGCTGTACACA
The DNA here is from genome assembly GCF_056858595.1 of Streptomyces sp. TOM-9. Taxonomy (NCBI): domain Bacteria; kingdom Bacillati; phylum Actinomycetota; class Actinomycetes; order Kitasatosporales; family Streptomycetaceae; genus Streptomyces; species Streptomyces sp. TOM-9. The sequence continues at coordinate 98,018 of NZ_JBXEQB010000001.1, forward strand.
GTCGGCTGCCAGGCGGGCCTGGCCGCAGGGGGCAGGTACTGCCGGTCCCAGGGGGAGGTACGGATCACGGGCGGCCCTGGCGCCGCTCGCCGCCAGTCAGAACCCACGCGCGGTCTTCCCGGTATAGAGCGGCTCGGCCGTCAACCCGCTGCCAGGTCCGGTGTGCACGTCCCTCAAGGTCGGCTACGTCCTCGCGGTCGCCTGCACCACAAGGGTGCGCATCAATGACGGCCGCAGCCCGGTCCAGGCACAGATCGTCGCCGACCGACTGCCCGCTTTCGCCTGGCACCGGCACAGCGCAGGAGCAGGCGCGAAAGGCCTGCGCTACTTCGACTGGGCCTGGGTCCACATCGGCGACGACGACCATTGCTACCTGCTCGTCCGCCGCAACCCCAGCGCCCGTGAGCTGGCCTTCTACCCGTGCTGGTCACCAGACGCGGTGGCATTGTCCGAGCTGATCCGTGTCGGCGGCATCCGCTGGAGCATCGAGGAGTGCTTCCAGGCCGCCAAAGGACAGACGGGACTGGAGCAACACCAGGTCAGGCACTGGACCGCCTGTCACAGGCACATCACCCTGGGCCGGGTACGTGCGCCGCGCGCGCTGGCCGTACATGCCTGCCGGAGGTAGCCTTTTGAAAGGCGTACGGGACTGGCTGGGCTGGTAGGTCCTGTTGGGCCGCGGAAATTCGTGCACCCCAGGAGGAGCGGCTCGTTTTTCTGAAGCGGTCCCGGGGATTCGCGGCTGTCCACAATATACCCCTCGACAAAGGGGCAGCATTCGCGACTGCCTTGTGCGCGGAGGTCAACCGTCCAGAAAGCTGTCCGGCACGTGCTCCGGCCAGGTGTCGGTCAGGCGTGTCGATCCCGGACTCACCGTGTTGAGACCTCGACGTTCGATCAGCGACGGGTTGTGCACATGGGCTGGCTTACCTTCGGCTACTTCGTCTCGTACATTCCCTACGCCATGCTGGTGAAGGCACTGGCCAGCGGCGTGACTCCGCTGTCGACTCAACCGGTCAACGGTTTCGAGCTGCTGCCCGCAGCCGTCCTCGGACAGCTCGCGGCGTTGACCGTCTTCTTCGGCCTCACTGGTCGGTGGCGGCACATGCGGCGGAGCGGGATCGGCAACGCGCGGATACCGGTACCGGGCCGGGAGACGCTGACGGCCGGCTTCTTTACGTCGCTCATCATCGGCTCCACCACGATGAACTACACCTTTTCCGGTGTCTCGATCCTCTTCATGCTGTTGCTGATGCGGGGAGGAGTCCTGGTCCTCTCCCCATTGGTCGACATGACCCGCAAGCGGCGGGTGACGACGCCCTCCTGGGTAGCGCTGTGCCTCAGCCTGATAGCGGTTTCGGTGGCTCTCGGCGATGTGCACAGCTATCTCCTCCCGCTCGCTGCCGCGCTGAGCGTCCTCACCTACCTCGTCGGCTACCTCGGCCGGTTCGAGATCATGATCCGGGTGGCCAAGAACGGGGTTGTGGCAACGGACCGCCGCTACTTCGCGGAGGAGCATGTCGCGGCACCCGTATGCCTGGTTCTTCTGCTGGGGGCAGGGGCGCTGGTCGGGCAACCGCAACTGCGCGCGGGTTTCACCACATTCCTCGGCACCCCTGCCGCCCTGGCGGCAGCGGGGATAGGAGTGGCATATGAGGTGCTGTTCGTCTTCGCTACGCTGATCTATCTCGACCGGCGGGAGTACACCTGGGGTGTGCCGGCATGGGCGTTCGCCAGCCTGATGTCCGGCCTGGTCGCCTCATTCTCGCTCGCGTGGGTGGCCGGACTCCAAACTCCGGGGACCTCTCAGCTGATCGCGCTCGCGTTCGGTGTCGGCGCGGCGGGGGCCCTGTCCTATCCATCAGCCGTCGTCTGGTGGCGGACCCGCTGCACCGGCACGGCATGCCGCGTGCTGTTCGTCTGCGGCGGGAACACCTCACGTTCGCCCATGGCCGAGGTCATCGCGTGGGCCCAGGCCGCGGAGGCGGGAGTCCCACACCTCTTCCGGTTCTCCAGCGCGGGTGTCGCGACGACGCAGCCTGCGAGCCCGATGACTGAGGACGCCCGGTCCGCGCTCGCTGAACTCGGTCTGCAGCGGGTGCCGGGCCGGGGGAATCCGCGCCGCCACCGCTCACGCCCGGTCACCCCGGAGGTCTGCCGGGTCAGCTCCGTCATCTACTGCATGACCCGAGCCCACCGCGACAGGGTGATCGCCATGGCGCCCGAGGCCGAGGGCCGCGCCTTGTGTCTGGACCCGCTCCGTGACATCCCCAATCCGGAGGGGCAGCCGTTGGACGTGCACCGCAGGTGCGCCCGGCACATCCAGCGGTCCGTGCACGTCCGGCTTTGCGAGCTCCTCGGCGTCCCGGACGGCGCTGCGGCCCCGCGCTCGGACGAGGGTGATTACGGATGACGCCCGGGCTCCGCGACGGTCTGTCCCTGATCACCTCCCGCCACTGCACGAGAGCCTTTCTGGACCGGGTGGTGCCATGGGAGGTCCTGGCGGAGGTACTCCTGGCCGCCGGCCACGCACCCTCGAGCCGCAACACCCAGATGTGGCAGGTGACGGTGGTGACCGGCAGCGCCCTGGAGGCGCTGGTGGCTGCCCTGTGCGAGAGCTTCGACCGCGGTGATCCGCCCAGACCGGACTACGCCAACCGGCCGCCGTCGCTTGACGACGCCGTCGAGCGCCGCGCCGGGCACGCCGCGTCGGGAGTACTGCTCGCCAAGGGCCATGCCGCCCCGGACCACGCCGCCGCTCGGGCCCACCTCCGTGACAACCTGCGCTTCTACGGGGCACCGACCGCACTGGTCTGCCATCTGCCCGGGAACGCGGTGCCGGGCACCTTCCTGGAGATGGGCTTCTTCCTGCAGAACGTCATGCTCGGACTGGTGGCAGGGGGCCTGAGCAGCTGCCCGCAGTTCAGTGTCGCCGGCTACGGGGATGTGCTGCGCCTAAAGCTGGGAATCGACGCCGACCGGCTCGTCGTGTGCACTCTGGCAGTCGGGTACGCGGACGAGGCGGCCCCGGTCAATCGGTTCGTTCCGCGGCGGGCCGGTCTGGAGGAGTACGTCCAGTGGCGCGATTGACGAGCGGATATGGTGCCGGCGTCGGGCGTCGGGCCCGTCTGGTGGCGGTGATCGCCGAACCGGAAGACCTCACCGCGGCTCGCCTGCGTGCCCTCGCAGGAGTGGCCGACGTGCTGGAGGTCCGCGCCGACCTCATCGGCGATCCCGATCCGCGCCGGCTGCGCCGGCATTTTCCCGGACCGCTGACCTACAGTTTGCGCTCGCCGCGACACGGCGGCCGCTCCACCGCCGGCCCGGTCGAGCGGCGCACCCGGCTGCTGCGCGCAGCGGACCACTACGACCTGGTCGATCTGGAGGCCATGGACGACGTGGCGCCGGAGTTGCTGGCGGACATCGCGGCCCAGCAGCGGCGTATCTCCTGGCACGCGCCCCCGAACCCGGAGCAACGGGCCGACCCTGGCCTCCGGTCCGGTCTGCTCCATGGCTCGGCGGCACTGCTCGAGCGGTTCGCCGCGATGACCGCCGTACCAGCGGCCCAGTACCTCCTCGTGCCGCAGTCGGGCACACAGGGCGGATGGGCAGCGCCGCTGCTGCTCACCGGGCTAGGACGTACCGATGTGACGGCGTTCGCGTCCGGTCCGGCCGGCACCTGGACCCGGGTGCTGGCGCCGTGGCTGGGGGCACCCGTAGTCTTCGGCCGGGCTGGTATCGCCGGGGCGGACGGGATGCCCAGCGTGAGCCAACTCCTCACCGACTACGGCCTGCCCGCGCTGCCCCCGCTCAGCGGCCTGTTCGGCATTGCCGGGCGTGCCCCCGGGCGGTCGTTGTCGCCCCGGCTGCACAACGCGGCGTTGCGGGAGTTGAGGCTGCCCGCGCTCTACCTGCCTTTCCAGGTGGATGTGTTCTCCCGATTCTTGCACCAGGCCATGGATTTCGGGGCGCTGGGCGGACCGCCGCTGCGCGGGCTGACCGTGACCGCCCCCCACAAGGAGAGCGCGCTCGAAGCGGCCGACATCGCCGACCCGGAGGCACGGGGGTGCGGGGCGGCAAACCTGCTGTGCCTCGACGCCGGACGCTGGCGCGCGGCCACCACCGACACCTCCGCTGCCCTGCACACCCTCGCCCGGGCCGGAGTCGATCCGAGCGGCCGCAGGGCCGCCGTCATCGGTTGCGGCGGTGCCGGGCGGGCCGTCGCGTTGGCCCTGTGCCAGGCCGGAGCCCGGGTGACCCTGGTCAACCGAGGACTCGCGCTGGGCCGGGCAGCCTCCTCGCGTCTCGGGCTTCCCTATGTGCCGCTGTCCCGGTTCTCCCCGGCGGGGTACACCGTGCTCGCTCATGCCACGCCCCTGGTGGAACAGGAGCCGTTCCCGGTCTCCACCGTCGGCTGGGACGCGGCGGTGCTGGAGATGGCCTACCGCAATCCGCCGACCGCGCTCATGGGCGCCACCCGCGCCCGAGGACTGATCGGCATCGACGGCTGGGAGGTCCTGTTCATCGAAGTACAGGAGCAGTTCAAGCTGCTGACAGGCCATCCGCTGCCCGAGGCACTGCCTCTGCACACCGTCTGCTTCGGCCAAGCCGAGCCGCCCGATGCCCACGACCTCACCGAATCAGCGGGACTCGCCCCGACGCACCCTACGAGCAGGGAGGCACCATGACGACCCGTTCCGCGTCCTCTGCCGGAACGGCCACACCGCGGCCGCCCGGCATGCCGGACGTCTCGGCGCTGCTGGGCGACTGGGTCAACACCGACGAGCGCAGTTTGAAGGGCGCCCACCGGCTGAGCGTGACCTGGCACGAGGGGGGCATGTTCGTCAGGGCCTTCGGCACCGGTAGCCCGCAACCACGCGACTGGGGTGAGGCGTCGGCGGTCCTCTACACCATGCCGGACACACCGTCGGTCGCCTCGTCGTTCTCGGTGGTCTACGACTTCGGCTCGCAGCGCACCGTTGTAGGCGCGTACCACAAGACGGGCGTCCTGGTGACCACCACATGCACCGTCTTCAGCGACGCCGGCGAGGGTACCGATCACTGGGCCCGCTCGTTCTTCCACCGGGCAGAGGCACGGCCATGACGGCACATGCCGTCGATCCGGGAACGCTGGCAGGCGGCTGGGTCAACTGCGACACCACCGCCACCGGTATCCACGTGGTCGATGCCGCGATCGACCGCAGCGGGCTCACGCTGCGGATCACTGAGCGTGGCGGCCCGGAGCCCCCACAAGGCGCGCTCGCGTCGACCACGACGCCAGTCACCAGAGCCATCTTGCCCGCCGTCCCGCTGGCCGACGACATCGACGCCACCGAGGCCGTGGCCTTTCTCGCCGAAGGCCCGCTCGACTCCCGGCAGGTGGTCCTCGTCGGCTACCTCAACCGCGGCCTGCTGACCATCGATGTCCATACCGTCCATACCGTCCATCCCGCCGGAACCCGGATACCCAACACGATGTACCGCGCCCACTTCTTCCGCTTCGAAGAGGCCACCCCCATATGACCGACGACCTGGGCCACGCCACCCGTCCGGCCCGCAAACTGGCGGTCGGCGACGACCAGGCAGTTCTCGGTGCCGTGGCGAAGCTCGCCGAAGACAGATTCGCCCCCCGTGCCGATGAGTACGACCGCACGACCGCCTTTCCCACCGAGGACTTCGACGATCTGTTCTCCGACGGTCTCCTGGGCGCCGCTGTGCCCCGGGGGTACGGCGGACTGGGCTACGGCCCCGCGCAACGCAATACCCTCCCCCTGTGGGAGATGACCACCACGCTGGCCAAGGCCGATCTGTCGCTGGCCCGCTGCTGGGAAGGGCACGCCAACTCACTTGTCCTCATCGACGCCCTCGCCACCTCGGAGCAGAAGCGGCGCTGGTTCACCGGCGTGGTGGAACACGGGGAGAAATGGGCCGCCTGGAGCGGCGAACCCCAGACCCCCAAGCCGGGCGAGAGCGCTCGCTTCGGCACCACGCTGACCCCCGTCCGGGGCGGCTGGACCCTCCGCGGCAGCAAGGCGTTCGCCACCGGCGCGACCGGCGCGCAGTGGGCGATCCTCCTCGTCGATCCGGCCGGCCCCGGCGGAGCACGCCAAAGCCGGGAGGTCCACGGCAGGCTCCTGCTGCTCGCCTGCGACCTGTCGGACCCGACCGTGACCGTGGACACGTCGTGGTGGGATCCCGTCGGTATGCGCGCGACGGCCAGCCACGTGGTGCGCTTCCACGACACCGTCATACCGCGCGAGCATCTCATCGGCAGCCCCGGCGGCTACTTCGACGGGCAGTGGCAGACCGCCTTCGTCCCGCAGTACGCGGCCAGCTTCCTCGGCGGCGCCCTGGCCGCATACGAGTACGGGCTCGCGTATGTGAAACGGCAGGGCAAGAGCGGCGATCCCTATGTGCAGCAGCGGGTGGGCAGCATGGCGGTCAATGTCGAGACCGCCCGCCTCTGGTTGCGCCAGGTCGCAGGTCTGTGGGACGAAGGCAACCTCGACGAGGCCCGGATCGCCGGCAGCAGGGCCTGGCATGTGATCGGGCATCTGGCGGAAGAAACGGTGCACCACGTCATCCGCGCGTGCGGCGCCCGCAGCCTGATCCGCCCAAGCCCGGTGGAGCGGATCCTGCGCGATCTGACCTTGTACAAGCTCCACGACAACGATGACCACGTGCTGGCCACCATCGGCCGGGCAGTCCTCGGTGAGCCGTACGACCCGTTCTTCCACAGACTCTGACGTCCGCACCGGCCTCGCGTCACACCACCGCACGACGGCGGGTCACCCGATCCGCCCGGGTGGGCCGCCACGTCGTCGCGATCAGGGCCGGCCGTCGACGGTGACGGCCACAACTCGCCGTGGACGTGCCCCAGGCGAGGGTCGGGGGAGATCGGCCGCGTACGGGACCTACCCGGCAAGAAGCTGTTCCTGGCCGCCACGGCAGCGGTCATCGTGCTGGCCGTCGGGGCAGTGGGCGCCGTCAATCGGCAGCTGACCGGCGACATCAACACCTTCTCAAAGGGTGTTTTAACCTCTGGTGTTCTAGTTTCGTCTGGTGTGAGGCCGGTCCTTTACGGGACTGCCGATTATGAAGGTGCTGATGACGCAAGTGGGGCGATGGGGTAACCGTCTTGGGCGCACTCCTTCTGTTTCATCCCAAGGCGCGCCGTCGTGCACCGTTCGCTTCGCGCGCCTGGCGTCTACGCCTGGGCCGGGCCAATGGAAGGCCGGTACTCCAGGATCATGACTGAGCGCCGTCGCTGCCTGTGCTGTGCCGGGTACGACTACCAGTCCAGGTGTGCGGCGAGGAAGGGTGCGTGTTCAGGTGCGGCCTTGCGTGCGCTGAGGATGGTCCTCGCGCTTTCGCCGACGGGAATGCGGAAGGGGGCCTTGTCGCCCTGCGCGATCGTCGCTGTCACGACGTCGGCGACCTCTTGGACGGAGACGGGTGCCGCGCGGAACGGCCCGAGTCTGTCCAGCAGGGGGCGGTAGGGGTTGCTGTCGTCGAGGTGGACCTGGGCGCGCTCGGCGCCCCCGGAGGTCACCGCGGGTGGCTGCACGACGTGCACGGACACTCCAAAGCGACCGGTTTCGATGGCGAGGACCTCGGCGAAGGCCTCCAGGGCGTGCTTGGTCGCGCTGTAGGCGCCGATCAGCGGGATCACCAGGCGGCCCTGGATGCTGGACATGAAGATCAGCTGCCCGCTCCCGCGCCGGCGCATCTGGGGCAGGAGGCCCTGCGCGACGCGCAGGGCTCCGAAGGTGTTGAGTTCGAACAGGTCGCCCAGCGCGGCCAGCGGGATCGTCTCCAGCGGTGCCCGCACGGTCGCTCCGGCGTTGCTGACCAGGACATCGACGTGGCCGGCCTCGGCCAGCGCCCGGTCGACCGAGGCCTGATCGGTGACGTCGAGTGGCAACTTCTGTGCCGCCGGCAGGTCTTCGAGCATGGTCACGTCGCGGGCTGTCGCGATGACCTCGTGGCCTTGTTCGTGGAGCGCTATCGCGGTGCCCTTGCCGATGCCCCGGGACGCGCCGGTGATGAGTACGCGGGCCATGAGTGGAACCCCTTTTTTTGCTGGCGGGCGGCCTGTGGGTGGGCGGCACGCGACGGAAGGCATCGCCAATCGGCTGTGGTTGCCGTTTCCCGCGACACCAGATGCTATGTAGGGCAACATACATAGTTTGTAGGCGTCAAGGGATGCGCAGGCCGACCCGGCGATCCGGAGGGAGGCTCGCGGGCACGCGTGCGCCGGGGCTCTGGGGGTTTCAGGGCGTGCGCGGTCACCGCAGCGCTAGGGCGTGGCGGCCGGACATGTCAGGTTGCGGGGACGACGCGTGGTGGCACTGAACGGTCGGCCCGGCCCGTGGGGTGGCGGGCTTCAGGTACGGATGCGGTCGGCGCTCTTCGGGGACACGCTCGCGGCGTGGCTGACCAGAACGGTGCGTACCGCCTCGTACGGAGTGGGGCTGCGCAGGGCGCGGGAGGTGATCATCGCTCCCTCGATGCCCGCGATCACGGCGTCGGCGAGCACTCTCGCAGAGGCGCGCTCGACACCGAAGGCGACGAAGTGGAAGGCGAGCCGGTCGGTCATCTGCGAGAAGGCCCGGCGGCCGGTTTCGGCGATCTCGGCCGAGTCCTGCGTGGCGCCCTCGGTGATCAGCGGGGCGACGGCGCAGCCTCGCCCGTAGTCGCCGACGATCATGCCGTCGCGGCCCAGTTCGACGTAGAGCTCGATCAACTGGACTGCGGAGGTGGCCTGTCCGGCGGCCCGGTCGATGATCTCGACCTGCTCGAAGGCGTGGGCTTCGGCGGCTTCGATCGCCAGCTGCGTCTTGCCTCCGGGGAAGTGGAAGTAGACCGAGCCGCGGGAGGTGCCGCTGAGCTCGAGCACGTCGGAGAAGGCCGTCGCGTTGTAGCCGCGCTGCCGCATCAGCTGCTTGGCGGCCTGCACCATCTTCTGCTTGGCGTCCGTTCGCCTTCCCACTCCTGCACCCTCTCCACGTAGCATGTATGCTGACCTACATAGTATCTGTACGGGGCGGTAAGCCCAAGAGCGCAGCCACCTCGATCGAGGAGGAGCCTCTCGTGCCTTTCGCTGAAGTTTCACTGCCCCCTGGCGAGCCTGCCGCCCGCATCGAGGCAGTCTCGCGGGCGGCGCACGAGGCACCGGTAACCGGACTGTGCAGGGGAGCCCGGCCCGAGGACGATTTCCGGTTCGGCCCCCGCTGCGAGGAGTGGATCGTCGTGTTCATCATGATGACCTTCACGCTGCCCGCCGCAGGCCCCCGGATCGGGGCGGGCATGATCGCGAAAATCCATGGCAGCCCCGGCCGGCCCGGCCGCGCCACGACGGTCACCCGCCAGGCCCTGCACGCCTGACGAGCCCTGCTGCCTGCGGCTCACCGAGCCCGGGCGGCACAACCAAAGAGCAGACCGGTCTCAACTGGTGGAGCAGACCGGTCGAGGACAGGGATTCATCATGACCACCGATCTCATTTACTTCGACGCAAGCGAACTCGCCGAGCTGATCCGTACCGGGAAGGTGTCTTCCGCCGAGGTGGTCCAGGCGCACCTCGACCGAATCGAGGCGGTCAATCCGCGGCTCAATGCCATCGTCACGCTCGCCGAGGGTGCGCTGAAGGCCGCGAGGGCGGCGGACGAGGAGCTCGCGGCGGGCGGGGACGTGGGGCCGCTGCACGGTGTGCCCTTCACGTCCAAGGACTCCTTCGACACCGCCGGAGTGCTCACCCAGCGCGGTTCGCCGATCTTCGCCGGGCGCATCCCGGACACGGATGCCACCGCGGTGGCGCGCATGAAGCGGGCCGGGGCGATCCTCCTGGCGAAGACCAATCTCCCGGAGTTCTCGTACTGGGTGGAGTCCGACAACCTCCTGACGGGCAGGACGAACAACCCCTGGGACCTCGACCGCTCGTCCGGCGGTTCCAGCGGCGGGGAGTCCGCGGCGATCGCGGCGGGGATGTCGCCGCTGGGACTCGCGACCGACCTGTCCATCTCGGTGCGCGGGCCGGCGGCCGACACCGGCGTCGTGTCCTTCAAGCCCACGCACGGGCGTATCCCGATGACGGGGATCTGGCCGCGCGAGCCGCGCCGTGACTGGCACGTCGGTCCCATGGCCCGCAGCATCCGCGACCTCGCGCTCGCGTACGGGCTGCTGGCCGGCCCCGACGGCGCCGACGGCTTTGCCACCGCCCCCCGCGAGTTCGACGCCGGCCTGGGCACCTGGCCGGACCGGCCCGTGCGCGTGGGCTGGCTGGTCGACTCCGGACTCGGTCCGACCGACACGGAGGTCGCGGCAACGGTGCGGGCGGCCGCCGACGCCCTGCAGAGTGCCGGAGTACCGGTCGACGCCGTCAACATCCCGGCCCTTGAGCGGGACAACCCTCTCGAACTGTTCAACCTGCAGCACGTCATGGAGGTCAAGCCCGCCTTCCACCAGGTCACCGAAGGTCACGAAGAGCAGATGTTCACCTACTCCAAGACGCTGGCCGGCATGCCCGACACGTCCGTGGAGGACTACGTCCGGGCCGAACAGGGCATCGAGCGGCTCCGGGACGGTTTCGCGGAGTACTTCCACCACTACGACATCCTGCTGCTCCCGGTGACCACGATCCCCGCACACCAGCACCAGCTCGGGCAGTTCACCCTCGACGGCCAGACCGTCGGCCCCTTCCACGTGTCGTCGACGACCGTCCCGTTCAACCTGACGGGACTGCCGGCCCTGTCCATGCGGTTCGGCACCAGCGGCGACGGCATGCCGATCGGCGTCCAGCTGGCGGCCACCTGGCACGCGGAATCGACGATCCTGCACATCGCCTCGCTGCTGGAGACACTCAGCCCGGTGCGCGGCCAGCACCCCGCCCTCTGACAACCGCGAGGGGCCCCACCGCAAGAAGTGCTGCGGCGCCGACTGGAGCATAAAGCCGCCGCGTACCAGTGACCGGTCCCCTTGCCGGACAGGCGTGCGCACAGGTCTGCGGTGGCACCGGGGGCCACCATGGCGGTCCGTACTGCCGGCCCCGGTGACCGGGCCGCCCGCGGGGGCCGCCTTGTCGCAGGCGACGTGCAGCCTGCCCGGCCACCGAGGCCGCATCGGCCGCCTCCGCCACATCGGGCTCCACGGTCACATCCCGGGGACGACGGCGGCCTCGCGCCCGGCGGCAAAAGCCATAGGCTTGCGTTAAGCAAGTCTGGAGGTGTGCCATGCCGGGACCCCGCCGCGGAACCGCCGATGGACCATGCCCGATCGGACGGGCCGCCGACATCCTGGGCGACCGGTGGACGTTGCTGATCATGCGCAACGCCACCATCGGGATGACGCGCTTCGACGAGTTCAAGGCCGAACTGGACATCGCCGACAACGTCCTGTCCAGCCGTCTGCGGCAGCTCGTCGAAACGGGGCTGCTCACACGCGCCCCTTACCGGCCCGAGGGCGGCGGCCGGACCCGCCAGGAGTACCGGCTGACGCAGGCGGGTGAGGACCTGCTCCCCGTCCTGCACGCCATGATGGTGTGGGGGAACAGCCACAGCGAGCCCGCGTCACCGACCCAGCCGATGCGTCTCGTGCACAGCGCCTGCGGGCAGTCGTTCGAACCCGGCCGCCGCTGCCCACACTGCCGCAAGCCGGTGCCGCGCTCCGAGACCGCCTGGGTCAGGCCCTGGCAGGGCGACCCCGCCCAGGTCCTGGGCGCCGCCGGAACCCCGTGAACCACCCCCGCAATGCCCGAAATGCTGGCTTTTGTTGAGAGAGTTCGTCCTGCGTCCTAGACTGGCTCCTACAAGGCAAGCCAGAAGGGAGCCGTCATGGCCCACCACACCACGACGACGCACCCGACAATCCGCGCACTCCCCCGCTCCGTCACCCGACTGGAGATCCCGGCCGGAACGAACTACAAACAGTTCCGGGCCCGCTTCGAGCAGGCCGTCCCGCCGCTGGACTACCGGCGCACCTTCGAGCTCGTCACCGAGCGGGCTTCGTGGAGCGCCGTACGCAAGCTCGCCGACGAGAACGCGCCACTGGGGTTCATGATCTACTGGAAGTTCGACGCCCAGCCGCTGTTCGGCGTCGCCGGCGACCAGGCCCGCTGCACCGAGTACCTGATGGGCAATCACACCATCGCCGAGCGCATGTACCGGCACGATGCCGGGGCCCTGATGTACGCACCCCTGCGCACCACGATCCACGAATCCCCCACGGGCGAGGCGATGTTCGCCATCGACCGTCCCAGCGACACGGTGAGCGCCCTCGGCCGGCCCGAAATCACCGAAGTGGGGCGCGAGCTGGACCGCAAGGTCGGCGCGCTGCTCGCCCACCTCGGCGTCCCCGTGCCCGACAAACTGACCTGACCGGCCGGCGAGGCCCCTGAACATCCGGACCGCCGGACCGGTGGCCGACGTCGGCACGCTCGCGGCGCCGGCGAACGGGTTGGTCAGCACCACACACCACCGGGACCGCGCGCTCGTGGGGCCCGCGGCCTCACCCCGGATCCGGCCGAGGACGTGGACCACGCCACACGTCGCGCGATGTCAGCGCGTGGTCTGGAGGTACTTCAGGACGGCGAGCACGCGACGGTGGTCGTTCGGCGACTGGTGCAGGGACAGTTTCTGCAGGATCTGCCGGACGTGGGCTTCCAGTGTCTTGGGGCTCATCGAGAGGTTCCCGGCGATGGCGGCGTTCGAGCGCCCCTCGGCCATGAGTGCCAGCACCTGGAGTTCGCGTGCGGTGAGACTCGTGAGGGGGCTGGGGTCGCGTGGCCTGCGCATCAGCGTGGTCACGATCGTGGGATCGATGACGCATTCGCCCTCGATGACGCGGCGCAGCGCGTCGACGAGCAGGGCGACGTCCGATACGCGTTCCTTGAGGAGATAGCCGAGGTGATCGGGCGCGTTGCTGATCAGCCGCATGGCGTAGTGGGTTTCGAGGTATTGCGACAGGAGGAGTACGCCCATGGCGGGATGCGTGGATCGCAGTCGGTGAGCCGCGAGGAGGCCCTCGTCGGTATAGGTCGGCGGCATCTTGATGTCCATGATCACCGCATCGGCGACAACGAAGTCCAGCTCGCGCATCAGTGTGGTGGTGTTGTCGGCGGTGGCCACCACCTGACAGCCGGCCTCTGCGAGCAGTCGCGTCAGGCCTTCGCGGATCAGCATCGAGTCGTCTGCGATCACGATCTTCACCGGACGTCCCCCTGTTCCCGATCTCCGTAGTGCTGCATCCCCGTGGCCGGGATCCTGGCCACGAGCTGTGTCCCGCCTGTGGCACCGCCGCCGATGGTGATGCTGCCGCCCAGGGCTTCGACACGGTCGGCGATCCCGCGCAGGCCCGAGCCGTCGGGGTCGGCACCGCCGCGGCCGTCGTCGGTCACACGCACCACGACGTTGTCCGCTTGCGCGACGACCTCGACGCTCGAGGATGTGGCTGCCGCGTGCTTGGCGATGTTCGTCAGTGCTTCGGCGCAGAGGAAGTACGCCGCGGCCTCGACCGGGGGCGGTAGCCGGCCGACGCCGACCACCACCTTGACCTCCACCCCGGACCGGACGGCAAGCAGCGGCAGGGAGGCGTGAAGTCCGCCCGCGGTGAGGCTGTGCGGCCGCACCCCTTGGGCGAACTCCGCGAGTTCGTACCGAGCTGCGGTCACTTCGCTCAGCACCTGCGGCAGCATGGCTCGCAGTTCGTCGTCCGCTTCGGCCTGAAGGGCGGCGAGATGGTGCGCCGCCTGGGTCAGGTGCTGCTGTGCGCCGGCTGCCAGCTCCGCTTCCAGGGCCCGTCGCTGGGCGTCCGCCGCCTCCACGACGCGGCGGCGGGAAGCGGCGAGCTCGGCAACGCGGGCGCGGACCTCGGCCCTCATCCGCGCGTTGGCGACGGCCAGGCGCAGCGCCGCGGTCGCCCCGGCGACCAGCTTCTCGTCGTCGAGTACCGCGGGGTCGTGAATGAGGATGGCGACGGGCTCCCCGTCGTCCTCGACAGCCGACGTCACCCGCCCGGCGGCGCGGCGTTCGACGTCCAGCGGCCGGCCGGCCTCGTCGACGTATGCCTGCTGCTGCGGCATCCAGTAGCCCAGCGTCAGGCCGGGGTCGCCCAGCGTCCTGGCCAGCTGGGCCTGGAGTCCCGAGGTGTCCGTACGCCGGCCCAGTTGCGTGACGAGGTCGGATACGGTGGCCTCGCTCCAGCGCCCGTGGAGCAGATCCACCGTCAGCCAGAGCACCACCACGGCGACGGCCGCGTCGTAGGTCAGCAGGACGGCGCGGTCCGCACCCCATTGCAGGGCCACGTTGGCGCTGCCCAGGGCGAGGACGCCGGCGAAGACCAGTGCGGCAGCCAGCGCCGGCCGCCCTGCCCTGCGGGTGGGTCCCGAGGTGCGGGCGAAGACGTCGAGGGCGGCCACGACGACGAGGGCCGACAGTCCGGCAGTCAGCCACGGGGTCTGCGTGTAGCCCTCGTAGACGGCCACGGCGTAGGCGGCGATGACGACCGCGGTGGTGGCCGGCCGCCGATGCAGTCGTCCCGTCGGATAGGACAGGTGGAGATGGATGAGCGGTCCGCGGTGGAGGAACACCAGGGCGGCAAAGGCGTTGCCCAGGAACCAACAGGCCCCGGCCACGGCCATGAGCAGGCCGGCACGGCTGTGGCGTCGGCCCGCCCAGGCCACCGTGCCGGAGGTGAGCAGAATCGTGCCGACCGCGACGTCGGCCGCCGTCAGGATCCGGTCGGGCATGGCGAGCTCACCCCGCCAGTGCCAGCAGTGAGGTGCCCGACAGCTGGTCCTTGGCGATGAACCCGCGGGCGGCGCAGCGGCGGAGCCGGTCCGCGTAGGTCGTGGCGTCACGGCTGGAGGTGAGGACGACCGCGGGCGGAGTGCGTGCGTGGGCGGTCAGGCGTGCGCAGACTTCGAAGCCGTCGAGGTCGGGCAGCACGATGTCCAGCAGCACGATCCGGGGGGCCAGTTGCTCGGCTGCGAGCACGGCCGACGCGCCGTCCGAGGCTTCCCCGACCACGTCGAATCCCTCCGCCTCCAGCAGTGCTCTGGCGAAGGTACGGAAGCCTGCGTGGTCGTCCACGATCAGCAGCGTTGGGCCCACAGCCCGATGGTGGCAGCACCGGCGGCGGTCGCGCATCAGGGCTGTCCCCGACGCGCGGCCGCCGTCACAGCCGGTCTTGTTCAGCTCGCCGATGAGGTCCTGGTCCAGGGCTGTTTGGAGCCGCCGAAGGTGACGGCGTAGCCGCCGCAGTCGGTGCAGCCGCCGAAGTCGAAGTTGTCGAAGGTCAGTTGGTCGCCGGTCAGGCGGAAGGTGGCGTTGAACGTGAAGGACCCTGCAAGATGGATCCGGTCGCGGAACGTCTGGTAGGGCCACCGTTCCACCTCGCCGTCCGGGTCGGTCTTGGTGACGATGCCGCTGTCGAAGGTCAGTGTCCAGGTGCCCGCCGGCGGGTGCTCGGTCCAGTTCTCGTCTCCTGGCCAGTGCCGCCAGTCGCCCTCGGTCATGGTGCGCGTCCAGCGTCCTTCCAGGGGGCCGGCGGTGGTCGACTTGGCTGGGCATGAGGCGGTGTCCGGTCCGACGCCGGTCGTCTCCTTGAGGTACTGGATCTGCTCGAGCCAGTCGGCCGTCTGCTTGTTCTTGCGCAGTCTGGCGTAGACCGGTGCCACGGCCGACTCCATGGCCTTCAGGTCCGCGGCCGATGCCGACGGGAGCTTCATCCCCAGCCTGCACAGGGTGGGCGCGGATTCCCGGTCCTCGGCCCGGGAGACGTCCACGGCCTGCGTGATCGTCTGCTGGAGCGCGCTGTCGAGGACGTGCCGCTGTCGTGCGGAGAGCCTGTCATGGGCCGCCTTGCCCATGACGATGACGAGCGGGCGTGGCCAGAGGTTGATGTTGCCGGTCACGTACCCGGCATCGCGGTCGTGGTGCCGGCTGACGACCGCGCCCAGCTGCATTTGGATGCCGCCGTAGCCGCTGAGGTCCACGTCGGCGGGTGCCAGGACCGGAGTGGCTCCCCACGCCTTGAGGCTCTGGTCCATCAGGGCCGAGTCCTGGCTGACGATCCTCTCACCGTTGAGGGCATCGGGGTTCATCAGGGGATCGCGGGTACCGACCAGGCGCGTCAAAGGCCCCGGTAGCACGCCGATGCCGACCACACCGGCCTTCTGCGCTCCGGCGAGCATCTTCGCCGGAATGCCGGCCTGGAACACCTTCGCCTCCAGCTCGTAGCTGTCCACCAGCATGGGGGCCAGCAGCGCCTGGAAGTCCGTGATCCCGACCCGGTCGAACACCCGGGCTCCCACCCATGCCATGTCCGCCTTGCCCTTGCGGATGTCGTCCAGCGTCGGCACCTCGGGCCGGGCTTCCCCCTCGCGCCACTCGTCCCGAAATTCGATCTTGAGCGTCCCGTTGGACAGACGATCAACCTGCTTGGCCCAGGCCACCAGTTGCGGCGGCTCAATGGCCCCGCCCGCGTTGGCGAGGGTGAGCACGGTGGCATCGGCGCCGGCATGGCCTCCGGCCCGATCGGGCGAGGAGGACGAGCAGCCCGCCGAGACCATCAGGGCTCCCACAACTGCCGCTGCAGCGGCCCACGTTCCTGGTTTCTGTCGCCTCACCGGGGCACCTCCCACATTGGATGCCCACGACGCTAGGAACGCCTCCGTACCCGGACATCGGGGCTGTCCCCGCACCACACCAGGCAAGAATCAGGGACAGCCCTGTTCCGGAGCAAGGCCGCACACGGGACCATCGTGCGCAGACCAGCACATCGCCTGCCGGGGGGCCGCCGATGCCCACACGTCTGCTGCTTCTCGGGCTGGGAGCCGCACTCAGTCTCGTCACCGTGGCGCTCGCCCGATCGGAGCCGGGCTTCTCGCCGGCGCTCATGACACCGCACGGCCTCATCGCCTTGCTGGGGGCGGGCTGGGCGCTGCTGATCGGCGCCCTCGCCCTTGGCTGGTGGGCTCCCGGCAAACGCTGCGGGCTGCTGCTGTTCCTCGTGGCGTACGCCTGGTTCCTGTCGGAGTGGGACACTCCGGGGACGACTTCATCGGTCGCGTTCACCCTCGGTCTCGCCCTGTACACCGCCTGCCCGGCGGCGGTGGCGCACCTGGCGCTGGCCTACCCCGCCGGCCGGCTGGGGTCATGGCCCGCGCGCGCGGTCACGGCTGCAGGGTACGCGATCACCGTCGGCGTGCAAGGGGCGGGCACGGCTGCGTACTTCCGCCCCCGGGCCCAAGGCTGCGCGCAGTGCCCACGCAATTGGTGGGCCGTTGCCGACGATCCGGCCCGTGTGCAGGGCATCGCATCGCTGGGCGTGCGGGCGGGCACGGTGTGGCTGCTGACGCTCGTCGTCCTCCTCGCCTGGCGCCTGGTCACATCGAGCCCGGCCCGACGGCGGTCCACGGGCGTCCCGACGCTGTGCGCCCTCGGCTACTTCGCGGCCGTGGCCCTCTCGTACATCCGGAGCCTGGACCGCGGGTTCCTCGGCTTCGACGCAGACGACGTCCGGCTGTGGCAGGCCCAAGCCGGGGCACTGTTCCTGCTGGCGGCCGCCGTGATCGCGGAGCCGGTCCGCGCCCGGCTGAGGCAGCGCGAGCTGACCCGCCTGGTGATCGACATGGACGGTACTTCCGCTCCGGGCGGGCTGCGCGACGCGATCGCCAGGCGCCTCGGCGACCCGGACCTGCAGATCGCCTACCCGGTCGATGCGGGCCACCGCCAAGTTGACGCAACCGCCAGGGCGCTCTCTCTGCCTCCGCGCGACGGCAGGGCCACCACCAGGCTTCGCCGCGGCGGCTCGGACATCGCCACCCTGATCCACCGACCTGGGTTGCTGGACAACCCCGGTATGGTCGACGACCTGCTGTCCGCCGTCCATCTGGCGCTGGAGAACGAGCGCCTGAACGCCGAGATCCTTGCCCAACTCGCCGATCTGCGTGACTCGGGCGCCCGCATCGTCACCGCGGGCGACGAGGAGCGCCGGCGTCTGGAACGCGACCTGCACGACGGCGCCCAGCAGCGCCTGGTCGGCCTGGCCTTGGGACTGCGGCTGCTGCGCATGCGCACGCGGGCCGTCACACCCCACCTGGACCAGGCCGAGGCGGAACTCGAACAGGCCATCTTGGGGCTCAGACGGCTGGCGCACGGTATCTACCCGGTGCTGTTGAAAGAAGCCGGCCTCGCCGTCGCACTGGACGCGCTCGGCCAGACCCGGGACCTTCACGTCGGAGATGTCCCACACACGCGCTTCCCCGACGTCGTGGAATCCACGGTCTACCTGATAGTGGACAAAGTGAGCGAGAACCGGACGACGAGGGTCCGCGCCGACGGGTGCGACGGGTGCGACGGGTGCGACGGGTGCGACGGGTGCGACGGGCAACTGATCGCATCCATCGTGGTGGAAGGCGAGATGCCAGACCTCGCCGACCTGGCCGACCGGGTCACCACGCTCGAAGGCGTGCTCACCATCCGCACCGAGGGGGGCAGGAATGAGGTAACCCTGAAGCTTCCACTGCGCGGTACGGGCCACATCGCCGTCGCCGATCCCCAGCACTCGACACGGGGCTGATCAACCGTCACGGCCCGTGGAAGACCGCGGCCGCACCGCCGCCCCGAGGCGGCCCCAGCACCTACGCAGCAAGCCGCCAAGGGCGGCATGGAGAGGGACCTTCGTCAAGGTGGAGGTCCCCGTCAGGCTCACTGTCAATGAACTCACAACGTGTCACGATCGGGGGACGAAATGGGGCAGTTGGAGGCCTTGGAGCCACAGCGGATAGGAAGCATCTTTCGTTCGTTCGAGCCGACCGATTTCCGCCCGGTGATGCGTTGGATACGCAGGCTGCCGCGGTCACGACGGCCGGCCGCACGCACGTTGATCCGCCTTCTGTACTTTCCCCTGACGGCCAAGACGAAGATCTTGCTGATCAGCGGGGCTTTCGCTGTCACGCTGCTGGGCTTGGCGCAAGCCGGTGGAGTGCTGGGGCCGCCGTCCGGCACGGACAGGCGGTGGGCCCTGAGTTACCTTGGCTCCGACGCCACCGACCTCAGTGGTGTGAGCCTGTCGTTGCTTCAGGACGTGGCCGGCCTGGTCATACTGGCGATCATCTTCATCACGCCGGTCTTCTGTTGCCAGCAGGTACAGGCGATCGCCGAGTTCGTGCAGATGAACGAACGCAACGGTGGTGCGGCACGGCTGCTCGACGAGCGCTCGGTCCGCCGGCTCAACGACTTGGTCCGCAAGACCAACAAGTGGTTCCGGGTACTGGGCCGCAAGCGGGTCTCCGCGCCCATCATGCTGGCCATGGCCATCGGCACCGTATCGCTGTACGCCTTCGTGGACACCCACGGGCTCATGGAGACGTGGAACCCGACCGCACTGCCCGATCGCGTCTGGCGCTCGAGCGTGTACGACGCCTGGTGGGCCAACTGGCACACGCACCCCGAGATGGCCGTCGCCCTGTGCGTGGCCGGCACCTACGCCTTCTACTTCCTTTCCAAGCAGCTGGTGATGGGCGTCGTGTTCACCAGCTACCTGTACCGGTCCTGGATCCTGGGATTCGGGGTGACGCCGAACACGGAGTACAACAGCGACGGCTTCCAGGGGCTGCGCCCGTTGCGCCGGTTCATGCTGTGGACCTACGGCTCCGCCCTCGCCCATCTGATCGGTCTGCTGATCCTCTTCACCGTCTGGCTGCCGGCAACCCCCTGGATGGTGTTCCTCATCCTGGCGGTGATGATCGTGGACATGGCCGTGATCGTCTACCCCTCCTCGATCGGCTACCACTCGGCGCTGGCAGCCAAGCAGGCCTACGTGCAGTCCCTGCACGAACACCACGGCTCCGAGGAGAACGTCGACGAGGCGGTGGCAAAGGTCTGGTCCCAGCCGGTACTCCCGGTGACGACGCGGAAAGCCATGACCGGCATCGCGCTCTACCTGTTCGCCCCCGCAGTACCCGCCCTGTTCGCAGTCCTGTTCCATTAGCGCCGCGCACGTCCACACGGTTCGGGACGGCTACGGTGTCCCTTCCACCCGCGCCACTTGATGGGGATTCTTGAGATTCGGGAGTCCCCAGCACCCCTGCCGTCAACGAGGGCGAGCGCGTCACTGCCTGGCATGTGAAGCACCTCCGTTCCGTCCCACCGATCGGCTGAGCCCGCGCTCTCCCCCCATGGCCGGCCTGGCGGGCGGATCCATCAAAAGGTGCTGTTCGCGATCCTGGGCTTTCAGCGGGGGCAGCACCTCGCCTGCCGACTGGGGATCGTCGGAGGCGTCGGGGCCGAATGCGCCGCACGTAAGGGGCCCATGTGACGCCAGGGGTCAGCGCTCACGATCGCATCCAGCCCTGGGAAGGTGTGCCTCAACGGGACGTATCCCCTGCGACCTGCGGAAACTCGAAGGATCACCGTCCGGTGAGACACTTTTCGATCAAGGAAATACCTTTGGCAATTGTTAAGTGTGCAAGTATTGCTTGCGTCAAAGTTAAATGACGGGTATCTTTCCGGTGTGGGTTGGAGCCGGCAGTAATCGGCTGACCCTCTTGCCCGATCGCATGCCCGTTGTGGCAGCCGGGCTGTACGCGCCGCTGTGCCGGCGCCGTCACATCAATGAACACGTGGCGCGTCGAGTGCTGCCCTTTCGCCATTCAAGAATCAGTATCTGGAGGACGTCCCGCATGGACTTGAAGCTCGAAATGATCGTGCTCCCCGTCTCCGGCATCGACCGGGCCAAGGACTTCTACGAGAAGGTCGGCTTCCGTCTGGAAGCGAGCAAGCGGCTCCCCGGCCGCTGACGTCGCCCCGTCCGGCCCTCCACCCGGTGCCGGACCGGGCCCTGCGGTCAGCCGCCGCTCCCCCTGCTGCCTCCGGCGCACCACCACCGGCACACACTCCCCGACGGTCGCCACGGGAGTCCGTCGGCGGGCGGCCCGCCTCCCCCTTTCGCTGCACGCGACCGTGAGCGCGCGTGTCGGCAGTCATCCGGGCCCTGCCATTCCCGACCCGATTCCCCCCGCACCCGTACGGAGCAGTGATGGACGAGACCACCCGCACTTACGACGTGATCGTCATCGGCGCAGGGCCGGTGGGCGAGAACGTGGCCGAACGCGCTCGTGCCGCCGGGTTGAGCACCGTGATCGTGGAGCGTGAACTGCTGGGCGGCGAGTGCTCGTTCTGGGCCTGCGACCCCAGCAAGGCGCTGCTGCGCCCGGTGGTGGTGCAGGCTGACGCGCGCCGGGTCCCGGGGCTTGGCCGGGCGGTCGCCGGGCCACTGGACTCCGGGGCGGTCCTGGCTCACCGCGACAAGATGGCCTCCTACTGGAAGGACGAGGACCAGGTCCGCTGGCTGGAGTCGGTCGGCGTCGATCTGATCCGCGGCCATGGCTGGCTCGACGGCCCCCGAACGGTCCGCGTCGAGACCGCCGACAGGGACACGGTCACGCTCTCGGCGCGGCATGCCGTGGCCGTGGCCACCGGCACCCATGCGGCTGTGCCCGCGGTTCCCGGCCTGGACACCGTCCGTGCGTGGACCAGCCGTGAGGCAACCAGTGCCGGCGAGGTCCCCGAACGCCTGGCCATCGTCGGCGGCGGCGTGGTGGCCGTCGAGATGGCCACGGCCTGGCAGGCGCTCGGCTCCGAGGTGACCTTGCTGGTCCGCGAGGACGGGCTGCTGCAGCGGATGGAATCCTTCGCCGGCCGGCTGGTGGCGGACGGCCTGCGTGAGGCGGGCGTCGACGTCCGGTTCCAGACCTCGGTGGCCCGCCTGGCGCGTGAGAACGGCGAGGTCCAGATCGGCCTTGCCGGCGGCGGGCACCTGGTGGCGGACGAGATCCTGTTCGCCACCGGCCGGGCCCCCAACACCTGGGACCTGGGGCTGGAGACGATCGGTCTCACCCCGGGCGACTGGCTGAAGGTGGACGACACCTTCCGCGTGACCGGCGTCGCCGACGGCTGGTTGTACGCCGTCGGCGACGTCAACCACCGCGCCCTGCTGACCCACCAGGGCAAGTACCAGGCTCGCATCGCCGGCGCCGCCATCGCGGCGCGTGCAGGCGGCGAGGTGGTCGACGACGCCCTGTGGGGTGCGCATGTGGCCACCGCCGACCACATGGCCGTACCGCAGGTGGTCTTCACGCATCCCGAAGTCGCCTCCGTCGGCATGACCACTCACGACGCCGTCGGTTTCGGGCACCGGATCAAGGTGGTCGACTACGACCTGGCGCAGGTGGCGGGCGCCCACCGGTACGCCGAGGGGTACCGCGGTCAGGCCCGCATGCTCGTCGACCTCGACCGTGGCACCGTGGCCGGCGTGACGTTCGCCGGGCCCGGCGTGGCAGAACTGGTGCATTCGGCCACCGTCGCCGTCGCCGGCGAGGTGCCGATCGACCGGCTCTGGCATGCCGTGCCCGCCTTCCCCACGATCAGCGAGATCTGGCTGAGGCTGCTGGAGACTCACCGGGGCCGAGGCGCCAGGGCCGCCGGACGTGGGGGCCCGACGCTTCCGGTGTTCGCCGCCGGACGTTGATTTCACCGCGCATTGCGCTGCCCCGTGCCGTAGAACCCCTCCTGCGGACCTCGTTCCGCTGACCTGTCGCGGGATTCACGCCTTCCCCATGCGCCCTGCCGGGCGACCGCTCGGCAAGGAGCGCGCCGCCGCCCGCATGTCGCGGGTCGCGTGACTGTCATGACGGTGGCCGGCGGTACCGCGTCACGTTACCTAGGAACGACACCACCGCCGCCACGGAATCTAGGTCACGTTCCGGATTACCGCGCTTACAGCCCGCGCCCATGATTGAAGTGCGCCGGAAAACAGGAACGGGCCACAAGGCCTCAGCCGGCCGGCGGGATCGCAAGTCGCTGAAATCCCGGCGAACTTCGTGTCGCCCGCCTTTCCTGCTCATTGATTTTGACCTTTGGGAGACCATCATGTCCGTCACCACCGACCGGCACGCCATCCGTCCGTTCACCGTCCAGTTCTCCGAGGCGGAACTCGCGGACCTGCGGCAGCGCATCCAGGCCACGCGCTTCCCCGAGAAGGAGACCGTCGAGGACCAGTCCCAGGGCACCCAGCTCGACACGGTGCGCAAGCTCGCGGAGTACTGGGCGAAGGAGTACGACTGGCGCAAGGTCGAGGCGAAGCTGAACTCCTACCCGCAGTTCATCACCGAGATCGACGGGCTGGACATTCACTTCATCCACGTCCGCTCCAAGCACGAGGACGCGCTGCCGGTCATCGTCACGCACGGCTGGCCGGGCTCGGTCGTCGAGCAGCTGAAGATCATCGAGCCGCTGACCAACCCCACCGCCCACGGCGGTGACGCCTCCGACGCCTTCCACGTGGTGATCCCCTCGATGCCGGGCTACGGCTTCTCCGGCAAGCCCGCCGCCAAGGGCTGGGGCCCCGAGCGCATCGCCCGCGCCTGGGGTGAGCTGATGGAGCGCCTGGGCTACACCAAGTACGTCGCGCAGGGCGGCGACTGGGGCGCGATCGTCACCGACCTGATGGGTGCGCAGGAGCCGCAGGGCCTGGCCGGCATCCACACCAACATGCCCAAGGTGATTCCGGCCGACATCGACGCCGCGCTCGCCAAGGGCGACCCGCTGCCCGAGGGCCTGTCGCTGTCCGAGGAGGAGCAGGGCGCGGTCGAGCAGCTCGGCTTCGTCTACCGGCACGTGTACTACGCCTACATGATGGGCGACCGCCCGCAGTCCCTGACCGGACTCGCGGACTCCCCGGTCGGCCTGGCCTCTTTCATGCTCGACCACGACGCGAAGAGCCTGGCCCTGATCACCCGGGCTTTCAACGGCGTCGGCGAGGGCCTGTCCCGCGATGACGTCCTGGACAACATCACGCTGTTCTGGCTGACCAACACGGCGATCTCCGCGGCACGTCTGTACGCGGAGAACACCACCTCGTTCTTCGGCATCAACAATGTCAAGCTCCCGGTCGCCGTCAGCGCCTTCCCCGACGAGCTCTACCAGGCCCCCAAGAGCTGGACCGAGCGGGCCTACCCCAACCTCGTCCACTACAACCGGCTCCCCAAGGGCGGTCACTTCGCCGCCTGGGAGCAGCCGGAGCTGTTCGTGAACGAGGTCCGCACGGGCTTCCGCTCGATGCGCTGACCGGTCGGTCGCGCCCTATCGCGTGCACAGACCGTAGCCCGGCGGGGCGGCCGAGCGGCTCGATACCGAGCTGCCCGGCCGCCCCGGGTCGCGCGGCCCCGGGCCGTGGACTGCCCCACCGGCGCCCCGCGGGCGCCGGATACCACGTGCCTGGACCCGATCGCCGTGCCGTGGCCGCCACACCAAGTGAGGGCAGCAGCTCACCCCCTTCTGCCGAGAAGGGATTTGTTGTCAGTTTGGAGAAACACATGTCCTCAGCAACAACGGTGTCCGCTGACACTGCCCGCCTGCCAGCCATCACGGACCACGTCAAGGGCCGGCATCGGGGGAAACCGGCATCCGAACGTCTGCGAGACCTCTGGCCGGCCGGACACGGACGGCACCGCCGCAACGCAACGGCCGTCTCCGCACCAGGACGGACATGAACGGCTCCCCCTCCCGCATCGATCCCGTCCCCCCGGTCAGGTGCACGGGTGAAGGGGACGGTGGCAGCGCTGTGATCCGGCAGGCGGCCTGCGGGGCGACCGCACTCGCGCGGTTCGACCGTGAGGCCATGCCCTTCCTCGGCCGGCTGTACGCAGCCGCGACGCAGATGGCCCGTGGCCCTGCCGACCCCGGTGACCTGGTCCAGCGCACCTACCAGCGGGCTTTCGAGACGTTCGAGACGCTGCCCGAGACAGCCGGCGTGAAAGGCTGGCTGTTCCGGATCCTTGCCGACACCGCGCTCGACGCCTTCGGCGAGCCGGACCGGCCCGGGGGCTTGGGCTTCCAGCCTGCCGCACAACGCCAGCAAGAGGTCTGCGGTGAGCGGGCTTTGGTCCCTGACGACCACGCGGCCCGGGTCACACAGGCGCTGGACCTGCTACCCGACGAGGAAGTGTCCGCTGCGCTGCGGCGCCTGCCGGCCGAGGTGCGGATCGTGGTGTACCTGGCCGACGCCGAAGACTTCAGCGCCGCCGACATCGCGCAGATCCTGGGCGTCCTCCCGGGCAGTGTGCGATCACGCCTGCGCCACGGACGAAGCCTCCTCCGTGAAACGCTCACAGCCGCCGCCCATCGGCGCGGGCTCCTCGGCGAACCGCGTGATCGTGTCCCTGACGACTGACGTCCCCCGCAGGGGGTAGTTACCGGCTTGCGGTCACGTTCGCCGTCAGGCGCTCCAGGACAGCCTTGACATCCGCGGCCTCCGCCGGGGTGAGGCCTGCAGCCTGCCCGATCGTGGCCGGAATGACGCGCGCACGCTCGCGCAGTTCGGCGCCCTGTTCGGTGAGGCTGATCTGCACCGAACGTTCGTCGTTCGCCTGGCGCTCGCGCCGGACCAGACCGTGGGCCTGCAGCCGCTTGAGCAGCGGCGTCAGAGTGCCGTAGTCGAGTTGCAGGAGCTTGCCCAGCGATTTGATGGGCAGCGCACCGTGTTCCCACAGCACCAGCATCACCAGGTACTGCGGATAGGTCAGGTCGAACTCCTCCAGCAGGGGCCGGTAGCGGTTGGTCAAGGCCCGCTGCGCCGCGTACAGGGCGAAACACATCTGGTCGTCGAGGAGCAGGCTGACCTCGTCAGCCTCCGCCGCCTGCCGCTCAGCGGCGGGCTGGTTCTCACTCATCGCAACTCCTGTCCGCACAATACTCGCGCACTAAACCGTACACCCCACAACTTCCACGCAAGCCATTATATTGCGCACACTTAAAATTGCCACGTTGGGTCGTGGGACCAGTGCATGGAGTACGCGGTGCCCGACGGCGAAGTTGTCCCGGCACGCGGAATCCGATCAGCGCACTTTCCCGTGTGAATCATGTGCCCGGTCCCGCCTCGCCCGCCAGGGCCCCGGCCTGGCGGGCGATGCTCCGCGGGCGAACCCCGGCCATCGCCAAGCGGCCGTTGTCCTGCTGCCAAGGCGCCATTGCCGAGGGCGCTGGTGCCACCAGGTGCGGCAAGGGCATTCCGCGCCCCTTGAGGCGGGCCCTACCCCGGCGGCGCATGGCCACAACCGGGGTTCACAGTCACATGACCGATGCCGCAAGGGCACGCTTTCGCGGTTGGATCGCAGGCAGCGTCTGTGCGCAGGGCAGGCCCGGGAGACCGGCAGCGGACGCGGCCCGCTACACGTCCGGCTCCCCCTGGCCGGCACGGATGCTCTTCCCCCCACCAGGAGTACGTGATGCCCGAGTACGTCCCCTTGCAGCAGCCGGTTCTTGAACCGGCTGCCCGCAACTTCACCGAAGCCACCGCCGCCCCGCCGTTCCCGTTCGACCTGGGACCGGCGGCAGGCCGTAGGGCGCTGGAGAAGGTGCAGGCCGTGGAGCACCACCACCTTGAGGTGGAGGACAGCTGGGTCGCGGTGTCCGGCGGGCCGAAGGGAAGCGTCGCGGTGCGCCTTGTGCGCCCGAGGCAGGCCGGCGGGCCGCTGCCCGCCGTCTTGTACCTCCACGGCGGCGGCTGGGTCTTCGGGGGCACGCGCACTCACGACCGCCTGGTACGTGAACTGGCCATCGGCGCGCGGGCCGCCGTGATCTTCCCCGAGTACAGCCTTTCGCCCGAGGCCCGCTACCCCCAGGCGCTGGAAGAGTGCTACGCGGTCGCCCGATGGGTGACCCGCCACGGGAGTGAGCACGGCATCGACCCCACACGAGTGGCCGTGGCCGGCGACTCCACGGGCGGCAACCTCAGCGCAGCCCTGACGCTGCTGGCCAAGGAACGCGGGGATGTCTCCTTCCGCCATCAGGTGTTGTTCCATCCCGTCACCGACGCAGACTTCGACACACCCTCCTACCGCCGGTTCGCCGAGGGCTACTTCCTGCGCCGCGACGTCATGCAGTGGTTCTGGGACCAGTACACGACCGACGAAGGGCAACGCGCACAGATCACGGCCAGCCCGCTGCGCGCCAGCGCACAGGAGCTCGCCGGCCTGCCCCCGGCCCTGGTCATCACCGCGGAGGCCGACGTCCTGAGGGACGAAGGCGAGGCCTACGCCGAGAAGCTGCGCACTGCCGGAGTTCCCGTGACCGCGACCCGCTACGAGGCGACCATCCACGACTTCGTCGTGCTCAACGCGCTGTCGGCAACCGATGCGGCCCGCAAGGCGGTCGCCCAGGCCGTAGCCGCCCTCCGGCAGGCACTCGACACCGAGATCTGACTCCAGGCAGGCCCGCGACGCCGTCACGGTCTGCCGCAGCAAGCATTGCCCTTGCACAACGATCACACCGCCCCGGTCTCGTCGGGCAGCGGGACCCCGACGTCCATGCCGCTACCGGCCGCAGCACCGCGACGCCCGGCCGGAGGCGGCCACGGACCCGGACGGCGTGACCTGATCGCCTGTGAGGACAGCCGACCATCGCTGGGACCGTAGGTCTCGCCGACGGAGCGGCTTGGGGTCCTCTGCAGCACCATGCCCCGCGTCCATGTATTCTCCTAGTGCAAACAACGCTATGCACTAGTTCAAAGGTCCCTGATCATTTCTGTCTCGCTCTCCCCTGCCGATACGTACGCGGCCGCCGGCCGCACCGTGCCGACCCGGGGCAAAGGACGGACCTGCTACGACAACGACCTGGTGCCGTCGATCCCGGATACGGACCGCCTCCGCCGCGTTGCCCCCGTCCGCGACGGGGCGGCCGCCGCGCCGCCGGTCCTTCACACCGGCGCCGGTGAACGGCTCTGCGTGCACGGCCCCACCGGTCCCCCTCCACCGGGCAGCACCGGCGAGGAGGCCGGGCCCCACCGGCCGGGCCCGCTTCCGGGCGCCGGCACCCATCGGGCACCCGGGGTTGTCGACGACCTCGACATGCCGGTCACCGGCCCAGGCCACCTCGCCGGACGCTGACCGCAGTCCGCACACGGGCCCAGCCCCGGCCGGCGTACGGCCGGCTGCGGCCGCGCACGACGTCGGCCGGCACGGTCGGCCTCGCCGCGGTACCCCCGTCCAGGCGCTGTACGTCGGCCCCACATGCCGGGCGCCGCCGGGCAACCCTGCCCCATGCCCATCCCCTGGCTCGCGAGAAGAAACGGAGACAAACAGTGATCGGCAGTGACTCCTCCCAGCGCGATACGACCAGCGTGCTGATCGGCCGGGACCGCGATCTGCACACGATCCGTGAGCTCGCGGGCGTCGGCACCGGAGGCGGAGCTTTGCTGGTCTCGGGGGACGCAGGGGTCGGGAAGACGGCAGTGCTGGACGCCATCGCGGCAGGAGCCCGCGCCGAGGGCGCCCGGGTGCTGCGAGCCGCCGGTGTGGAGTTCGAGGCGGACTGCAGTTACTCGGGCCTCAACCAGATCCTCTTCCCCTACCAGAACGAACTCGAGGAGCTGCAGTCGCCCTTCCGCGATGCCCTGCGCATGGCACTCGGTTTCGAAAGTGGCAGGCCGCCCGAGCGGCTGGTGGTCTCCAATGCCGTGCTGCTCCTGTTGCGCACGGTCGCCGCCGGAGATCCGATGCTGCTGGTCATCGACGACCTGCCCTGGCTCGACCAGGCCAGTGCGGCGGTCCTGGGTCTGGTCGCGCGCAGGGCCGCGGGCATCGGTGTGAGCTTTCTCGCCGCCTCGCGCTCCGCGTCCCACAGCCCGAACGGCTGCGGCGTCCTGCCCGAGTACCGGCTGCAGCCGCTGGACGAGGAGTCGGCTTCCCGTCTGGTCGCCGACACCTCCCCGGACCTGGTCCCCAGCGCCCGCCGACGCCTGATGACCGTCGCCTGCGGCAACCCGCTCGCGCTGCTGGAACTGCCGTCCGCGATGCCCGCCGTCCCGGGACCGGCAGGCGGCGACGCCGGCTTCCCGGCCGTGGTGCCGCTCAGCCGGCGCCTGGAAGCGGTGTTCGGCTCCCGCGTCACCGGCCTGCCCCAGCCCACCCAGCGCCTGCTGCTGCTCGCCGCGCTGGAAGGCATCGGGGATCTCGGCGTCCTGCAGGCCGCCTCACGGCAGAACGACGACGGCTACGACCTGGAAGACCTCGGCCCCGCCGAACACGAGCAGCTCGTCCACATCGACGAAGGCGCACGACGGCTGAGGTTCCGCCATCCCCTCATCCGCTCCGCCGTCGTGAACAACGCCACCAGCAGCCGGCGGCGGGCCGTCCACACCGCCCTCGCCCAGGTCCTGGTGGACCAGCCCGAACGCCGGGCCTGGCATTTGGGCGAGGCTACTTTGGAACCCGACGAGAACGTGGCCGCCCTCCTGGAGACCGCGGCACGTATCACCTTGCGCCGCGGCGACGCCATCGGCGGCATGCGCACCTTCATCCGGGCCGCGGACCTCACGCCGCCCGGCTCCGGACGCAGCCGCCGCCTCGCCACCGCCGCCTACATCGGCGCCGAGGCCACCGGGGCGTTGCCCAGCGCCCAAAAGCTCCTGGATGACGCACGGCACACCGGCACCGATCCCGAATGCTCCCTGCACGCCGCCGCGGCCTCCGCCGTCCTCATCCTCAACAGCGACAGCGACATCGACGCCGCACACACCCTGCTCGTCGACGCCATCGAAGCCGGAACCCACGGCTACCACGCCGACGACAAGGCACTCATCGACGCCCTGCACACCCTTGCCCTGGTGTGCTTCTTCGGTGCCCGGTCCGAGCTGTGGCAGCCCTACCACCGCGCACTGGACACACTGACACCCGCGGCCCCGCCGGTGCTGTCCGCGCTGGGCAAGACCTTCTCCGACCCGGCCCGTACCGGGGCGGCGGCCATCAAAGAACTCGACGAACTGGTCGCCGGACTGCCCGAGACGACCGACCCGGCCCAGCTCCAGCGCATCGGCTCGGCGGCCCTGTACGCCGACCTCCTGACCGACGTCCGAGAAGCACAGTGGCGCATGGTCCGCATGGGGCGAGACGGCGGCCCGGCGCGCCGGCACATGGCCGGGCTGATCCACCTCATCCTGGACGACTACCTCACCGGGATGTGGGAGGAAGCGGCGCACCTTGCCGACGAGGGCATCCAGCTGTGCGAAACCCATGGCTACACGGGATTCGCCTGGTACTTCCACTACGCCAAAGCCCTCCTGGCCGCCGCCACCGGCGACGCCGACGCCGCGGACGCGACCGCAGAGAAGGTCATCCACTGGGCGACCCGCCGCAAGGCGTTCGGCGCCGCCCACTACGCGCACCACGCCGCAGGGCTGGCGGCCCTG
This sequence comes from Streptomyces sp. TOM-9, assembly GCF_056858595.1. Classification (NCBI taxonomy): domain Bacteria; kingdom Bacillati; phylum Actinomycetota; class Actinomycetes; order Kitasatosporales; family Streptomycetaceae; genus Streptomyces; species Streptomyces sp. TOM-9. The sequence continues at coordinate 128,262 of NZ_JBXEQB010000001.1, forward strand.
GGCCGCGGTGACTTCGCCGGCGCCTACGAACACGCCACCGCCATCAGCCCCGCCGGCCACCTCGCCTCACACGCCCCGCACGCACTGTGGACGACGATGGACCTGGTCGAGGCGGCCATGCGGACCAACCGGCACCAGGAGGCAGCCGCCCACGCCCAGGCCATGCGGGAAGCCGGCATCGCCGAACTGTCCTCACGGCACGCCCTGCTCACCCATGCCTGCACCGCCCTGAGCACCGCCGGCGACGACCAGGCCCTGCAACAGTTCACCCACGCCCTTGACGTACCCGGCGCCGGGCGGTGGACCTTCGACTACGCCCGCGTCCAGCTCGCCTACGGCGAGCGGCTGCGGCGTGTGCGGGCCACCACCGAATCCAGGGGGCCGCTGGCAGCCGCACTGTCCGCCTTCCAGCACCTGGGGGCCGCTCCCTGGACCGAGCGTGCCGAGACCGAACTACGTGCCGCAGGCTCCGCCAAGCGGCGGCCCAGTGGCGCCAATCCGCACACGCTCACCCCCCAGGAACTGGAGATAGCCCGGCTGGCGGCCTCGGGGCTGACCAACAAGCAGATAGCCGAGCGCCTGTTCCTCTCCCACCGCACCGTGGGCGCCCACCTCTACCAGATCTACCCCAAGCTGGGCATCACCTCCCGAGGCATGCTCCGCGACGCCCTCGAAGCCTGACCCCACTCCTCATCGGCCTCCTCACACCACCCGAGCAGCAAGCGGCGGCCGGGCCCTGCCACCTCACTTCAGAAAGACCCAGCACGTGACCACACTTCCCACCCTCGTCCTGGTCCACGGCGCCTGGCACGGCACCTGGTGCTGGCAGCCACTGGCCGAACAGCTCCCCGACCTCGACGTACGTACCGTCGCCCTGCCCAGCAGCGGACAGGACCCGGCAGCCCTGGGTGGCCTGTACGACGATGCGGAAGCGGTGGCAAAGGCCATCGCGGCCGTCGGCGGACCGACCGTGGTGGTCGGCCACTCCTACGGAGGATGCCCTGTCACCGAAGCCGCTGCGGCAGCCGGCAACGTCGAGCGTGTCATCTACCTCAGCGCCCTGATGCAGGACACCGGCGACTCGGTCCTGTCCCTGGTCGGCGGCGTCTATCCGCCCTACTGGGACGTGCACGAGGAGCCCCAGGGCCACGCCAGTCACGGCTACTTCGAAGCGGCCCAGGCTTCGCACGTGCTCTACAGCGACGTCGAACCGCACCTGGCGCAGCAGGCCGCCGCCAGACTCGGCCGCCAGTCCCTGGCCTCGGTCACCCAGCCCCTCACCCAGGCCGCCTGGCACACCGTGCCCAGCACCTACATCCTGTGCGAGCAGGACCTCGCCATCCCGCTGCCACTCCAGGAAGCCATGGCCACCCGCGCCCAGCGCACCGTCCGCCTGCACTCCGGCCACAGCCCGTTTCTCTCCCAGCCGGCCGAACTGGCCCGCATCCTCCGCCACGAACTCACCCTCCGGCCACCGCAGTAGGGGTCACCTGAGGCCCTGCAGACGCCGGTCGCCGTGCCCGGCGATCTGGTCTGCACAGGTCCACGATTCCGCACGGCGCAACTCTCCGGCGGCATCCACGTGAAGGTCCGCGACGGCCAGGTCGCCAACCGGCCGCACCAGCGACACCCTCGCCCTGTGGGCCGGCGACGGCAGCACGGGAGCCACTCCAACCCGTTCAAGCGCTCTGTCGAGCAGGTCCCCGTACCGTCAGACTGGTTGTGTGAGCGAGTTATGGAGCATGCTGGCCGCGCCAGGCGGAGCGGTGGCGACCACGTTGATCGGTGTCTTCGTCGGCAGTGTGGTCGGCAGGCGCGCTCAGGACCGGCACTGGGTCCGGGAACAGCAAGCGGCTGTTTGCGCGCGGGTGCTGCGGGAGTCGTCAACGGTGCTGGTGGATCTCAGCGACATGGAGTCCTCCCGCCCCGAAAGCATCCCGCAAGGTGTGGTCGTGGCGACCAGCATCGACTGGCGCCGTGGAACGAGGCACTGAGCATGGTGAACCTGGTCGCCGACAAGGACATCGCAGAGGCGGCCCATGCCCTGGACGAGCAGATCTGGCGCGTCCACATCGCGGTCAAGCGCGGCCTGGCCCCTGATGAGGACTGGTTCGCACTGCGCTCGCGCATCATCGCCGCACAAGGCGACTTCATCACCGTTTCCCGCCGCAGACTGTCCCTGACAGGGGACCCACTCCCCCGGCTGTCCGGCAGGCCGGCCCCAGACGACCCCATCTGGACCCCGTAGGCCACGCACCCGGGGGCCGACCGCCAGACCTCGTCCAGCGATTGAACGGCTTGTGGCTGTGCCTGTTCTGCCAGCCGGATCCGTTCTGCAGCAGCCTCTCGTTGGCCCGCCGCACCAGCCGGGCCACCACAACCACCGCGACCACAGCGGCTGACCCCGCGCCCCCGCATCTCTCCCCCATTCCGGTCCCGGCCCAACCCAGGAGGACCGCGCCGACCGCGGCTTCGACAGGGGCGGCTCCGCCGGCAGTTGACGCCTGTGCTGCCTTCACGCGCACTTCCGAAGGGCGCTGACCCCGGCCGATCTCCTGGATGCTCACGCGCCTCAGTACTCGCTTCGCCCGTCCGGCCACGAAACGGAGACCGCCCCCAACCACGTGTAATTCCACGTGCCTTCATGGCGCCGGCGTCGTTGTAAAAGAGACCTCGAATAGGGACGGGGATCCAGTACCCCAAGGGCACCGGTCACGCTGCTCGACGGCTTCCTCGCCGCTCTGCGGGGCCCAACAAGACTGCCATAAGGGGCTCGATACGGGCTGCCGGCACGCAACAACACTACGAATTGACTCACCAGTAGGTACCATCCGGCAGCACCACCCCATACACACGAGGAGTGTCGTGTCCGACAACAACACCATTCAGGACCGGTATGCGACGCGTCTCGCAGAGGACCTGGACAACAACGCCGGCGAGCAGGAAAAGGTCCGCACGCAACTCGCGGAACTCCAGAGCCGGCTGGCCCAGCTCGAGCAGGAGCAGGCGTGGCTGGCCCAACTGCAAGGAACCGTGGCCGGCGCCTCAAGCGTGGTCGTTGAGGAAGAACCGGCAGGTGAAGCGCCTGCCGACAAGGCCGAAGAGCCGAAAGTGACGCCCGCCGCCCAGCCAGTGCCCCGTCCGCGCGGGCGAAAGAAGTCGGCCGGTGAGTCCGCAGCCCGAAAGGCCACCAAGAAGTCGCCTGCCCCCAAGACGGCCAGGAAGCCGAAGCCCGGCAGCTCACCGTCGAGCACGGAACCGACGCTGCGCAGCCTGGTCGTGGACATACTGGCCGCGAGCAGCGAACCGCGCATGGTCAGCGAGTTCGTCGACGCCCTGACCAAGCAGCACCCCCAACGCGCCACTCCGAGCGCCCCGGTCGTGCGCAACACCCTGGAGGCACTGGTAGCCAAGGGGCTCGCCGAACGCGCCCGCCGGCAAGGCAGCGTCTTCTACACCCCCATCACACCCTCGGCCTCCGACGCCGGTAACACGGCGGTCGCGTCCGGGGCCGCAGAACCGGTCCCGGCAACAGCCTGACCTCAAACGCGTGTGGCAGAAGGTCGCGGGCCTTCTGCCACAGGCGTGCATTCGGCCGATCTTCCGCGGAGCAGCGCCCTCCCCATCGTGGATCCCAGGAGAGCACCGCGGATCCGAGACCATGCCCCATGCCCCATGCCCCATGCCCCCGCACTGCCGACCGCAAGGCCGCACGAAGATAAAGGTGCCCAATACAGCAAAATCTGCAAAATGTGGCACTTACCGCGGTACCGTGGAGATCTGTCCCAGCGCGCAGCCCCGCGACCAGTTCTGGAGGGAGCCCGCATGGCAGATCGACTCGACGTGGCGTCGCTGGCTCCCGGCGATCGCGCGGACGCGATCCGTGAATTCTCGTGGGCCATCAACGGCCGTATAGAGGTGGACCTTCCCCCGGACCCGCATCTCCTGAGGGCCAGCGCAACCACCAACGCGGTGGGGTCGGTGAAAGTCTCGGAGATCGGCTGGAACGTGGCCCGCCTGCGCCGCGCTACTGCCTCGGTGGACGAGGACTTCGTACCGCACGTTCTCGTCCATCTCCAGGAAGCGGGGGTCTCCGCCGTCCACCAGGGAGGAAGGCAGGGTGTGATCCGGGCGGGAGATCTCGCGGTGCTGGAGAACGCGAAGCCCTATGAGGTCTTCTTCCACGGCACGATGCATTCGGTCCTCGTGCGCGTTCCCACGCACGTCCTGGGGCTGCGGCCGTCCCTGCTCGACCAGGTCACAGCCGTACGACTGAGTTCGCAGCGCCCCGTCGTGGGTGCCACGGCAGCGCTTTTCACCCGTCTGGCCCGTAACCAGGCCGCTGTCGGAGAGGCCGAGGCCGCCCTGTTCGCGCAGCCCTGTGTCGACCTGATCAGGGCTGTGGTCAGCATGATCCCAGGCCGTGACGATCTGGCCGGAGCGCCTCTGAACAGCACGCTTCTTTACCGTGTTCAGGAATACGTCCGCCTCCATCTGGCAGAACCCGACCTGACTGCGGCACGTATCGCCGCCGAGCATCACGTTTCCGTACGCCAGCTCTACCTGACCCTGTCCCGGGCGGGAATCAGCCTCGGTGAGTGGATCAGGACGCAGCGCCTCGAAGAGTGCAGGAGGGAACTCGCGTCGTCGGTGCATCAGTTCATGACGATCGAGGCGATCGCCCACCGGTGGGGGTTCGCCAGCGCAGCCCACTTCAGTCGGGTGTTCAAGGCGGCGTACGGTGTGAGCCCCCGCGAGTTCCGGTGGCAACCATGCGACAGGCTGAGCGGGCTTTCACCGGCAACGGGGCCCTTCCGCCCGGGCACTTCGGCCTAATCTCCCGGACCGTCACCGGGCCCGGCCCGCGGCGGAGAAGGAGCCGCCCGCCAGAGCAGGCCGAAGCCACCAGACACCCGCCTGAAGGCCCAGGCACGTCGAGTGAACAAAACGCGGCGTCGCCGACTCTCTCACAGTAGGCGGCACACCAGTCGTCGCCTTGCCTGTACGTGCACAATCTGCCCTTGCGCTTTCGTGCAGGACATCGGGTCCGGTTCCCGGCCCCAAGGAACCGGCCACCGGGGTCCGGGCATTTCAGCGGCGGGTCGTACGGCCGACACCGCGCGGCCTCACGAGCATGAATACGCGTTACCTCGCTCAGCGCGATACCGGCAATACAGTGCGTGTCCTCCCCCCAACGACATTCGGAGTCGCATACGGCTGCACGGCGGGAGTCCCGCAGTCTCCGGTTCGCACAGCTGCGGATATCCCACGGACCTGCCCGGACACCCGCCGACGATCGCAAGGAAAATTTACGGTGGCCGCAGAGAGGGGCTCCCAGGAGCCTCCTGCCCCGGTCGCATGCACGAGAGTCCGGGAACCAGATGCCTTCAGTGCCGTTCGGGAGGACATCGTGATCGAAGCATTCTGCACGGACATCCAACCGCCCGCCGAGCGGGCCGAGTACTGGAGGGACGCCGTACGCAGGGCGTTCACCCGGCTGGAGATACGCACCCAGGGGCCGGCCGAGCTCCACGGGGCGATACGCCAGGCCTGCGTCGCCGGCGTCCAGGCCGGCTCCCTCGAAGCGAGCCCGCAACGCATGGCACGCACCGCGCCGCTCATCGCCGCCGACGGCGACGGCTCGCTGATCGTGAGCCTGCAACGCACCGGCGGCAGCGTCGCGGCCCAGGACGGCCGCGAGACACCGGTGGCCGCCGGCGAACTCGTCATCCTCGACAGCCGCAGGCCGTACGTCCTGGACTTCGCCGGCCCCGTGCGGCAGCACGTGGCCACGGTCCCGCGCCAGCTGCTGGACCTCCCCGACTCGCTCCTGCGCCTGGCCACCGGCCGGACCTACTCCCCCGGCCACGGGATCGGCGGGATCCTCGCCTCATACGTCGACGGGCTCGTGACGACGACGGAACACTGCATCTGCGCACAGGACGCCAAACGCTTCCTGCGGCAGGGCATCGTCGACGTGCTGACCGCCCTGGTCGCCCTGGAAGGCAACACCGGGGAGCAGGCCGCCGTGGAGCGGGCCCTGCTGCAGCGCGTCCGCGCCTACATCCGCACCCACCTTGACGATCCCGCGCTCTCCCCGGCCTCGGTCGCGGTCGCACACCACATCTCCGTCCGCTACCTGTACCAGCTCTTCCAGGACGAGCCCATGACCGTCGGCCGCTGGATCCAGCGCCTGAGGCTGGACGCCTGCCGCAGGGACCTCGTACGACCGGAACTCGCGGGACAGACGGTGGCGGCGATCGCACACCGGTGGGGCTTCGCCAGCCACGCGCACTTCAGCCGCACCTTCCGTGCCGTCTACGGCCACTCCCCCGCGCAATGGCGGCAGGCCGGCATCCCGCAGGCCGTACCTCAGCAGACAACCGGCCGACCCACCCGTCAACCCGACAGGTGACGAACCCGTGGCCACCCGTAGTGCCCAGCCCCCCGCTTCACCCGACCTGATCTGCCGCGGGGTTCGCGCAGGTGCCAGCGGTCACGCCCTTGCGGGAGGCCCAGACGCCTTCCAACTCGCAGTCCCGCCTGACGAGCCAGTCCCCGCGTCCCCTCAGTCCCGCTTCAAGCAGCCGCGCAACGGCTCCTGCCGGCCACTCCCAACTGCGGTCCTCTCCGGCGCGCAGGACCTCGGCCTCGTACTGACCTGCGGTGAACAGAAGCTCCGGCAGGTCGGAGTCCTGATTGGCCAGGTCGCGCCAGCCCGCCCAGACAACATGATCCGCGTTACGCGTGACCGTCATGTACAGCGCGCCACAGCACTCCTCCACGCCGCACCCGGACCAGGCGAGACGAACCTCGTGGGGCGTCCCCGTGGCATGCAACGGCCCGTCGTGGCCCAGCAGATCCCTGGGGCTTACTCCCAGGTACCGGCCTCCCACGCCACCGGGAACCACCCCCTTCAGACACGCTGGCCCCGGACAGCCCTCCGGAACAACGGGATGGCAGCCTGGGGAATTACCTGACCGACCACACGCAGGAGGCAGGGAAGGTGAATCAGTAGGCGGTGCCTGGGCAGGACGCAACGGCAATCTGCACGAAGACCGCCCCGCCCGGCTCAGCCTGAATTCGCCCTGCCACGTCCGGCAGGCTGCGCCCCCGCACAGGTACGCCTTGCACGAGGCGCCGGGAAACCACCGCGGTTGTCCTCACCGGCTCCTGCCCGGGCACCGCAGCCGCCGCACTGCCACTGTTCCTCGTCGCCTACGCACTCGAGTGACGGTTCGCGTCGAGCCACTCGTCGCGGTTCCACATGACGGGCATGGCGCCGACGGGCTCGAACTCGATGTCAGGGTCGTTGCTGTGGACCAGACTGAAGAAGCGTCGCTGGAGCACGGCCGCGTGACGGGCCTGGTCGGCGATGATGTCCAAGACGATCTGGGCCGAACGGGGGCAGGCGGCGACGAAGCGGTCGTAGTCGGTGAGGGACAGGACGAGTCCGGTGCCTTCGGCTGAGTCGTCGAAGCCTCCATAGCAGGCCACGTCCCCGAGGCAGTCGTTGAGCGCGTCCAGATTGTGCCCGTAGTAGCCGGGAAAGTGCAGCGCGGCGGCGAACGCGCGGTGCATGTCCTGTTCCGTGACCCACTCGCCGGCTGCGAGGCGGACGACCCGGAAACCAAGCTCTTCCAACCGCAGCACGGCTTGCGACAGGAGCCGTCGGCGCCAGAAGAGGGTGACGAAGGTGTTGCTCATGTACTCGATGCCGGGGACCCGAGTTGTCGTGGCGCCCTGCGCCGAAGCGTGTGACGCATCGCTTCGGTAAGCGTCGAGGAGGCGGAAGAACTCTTCCACGGGAGTCGAGCCGTCGGGGGGGCTGCGTTCGATGTCGGCTGCCCAACCAAGTGGGCTGCTGCCGCCGAGGCGTGTCCCGAGCCACTGGCTGAAGGCCCCGCCGTGCCAGAAGTCGCAGGGCTCATTGACGGAGTGCACGCCGAGGGCTACCTGGTAGCCGATCAGCATCGTCTGCAGATCGCGCAGTGAACCCGCGGACAGCCACATGCCGGGCCGGAGACGGATCTGGTCCAGGAAGTCGTACACGTCCGTGCAGTCCTGCCAGTGCTTGGCGGTAAGACCCGGGATGTCTTCGGTCGGCATGCTCCGACCCTACGGCGCGAAGCGGTGCTGCCGTCGGCCGGAGGGGTGCGAGCCCAAGGCGATCACATGCGGCCGGCTGCGAGGGCGAGATTACGCCCGGCGGCCGCGGTCCAGTCTTCAGCGGGTCGCCCCACCAGCTCGGGTTGCCGGCAGCACATGGCCTGGAGCGGACCCCACCTGGGTGAAGCGCGACCTGGATACGCGCGGAAGAGTGGTGGTCGAACTGGCGCGACGACACCAAGCGGTGCCCTGCAACCGTCACCACCTACGGCGCTGTCGCAGCATCGAGAGGCGGCCCACCGAAGGCACCCCCTGCCCTCACCGTTACCCGGTGAACTCCAATCACCCAGCAAACCCGCAGGCCGGGCAACAAAGCCCTGCTTGAACACGAGCGACACCCAAGCCGAACCTCACATGGGTGTCACCGGTCGTACTTGTCGGTGTACTGCGGCCCGTCCGTCTCGGCCTTGCATCCCTCACTGTTGGTGGGCATGCCGTGGGAGACCACGAGGGCGTAGGACTGCGGGACGAAGTCGCAGCCCTTGCCAGACCACTGGGACGCAAGGAACGTCCAGCCGACGGCAGCGGCGGCGAGCGTGTACTTCGTCTTGGCGTTCATACGAGATCACGCCTCGGTTACGTAGGGTAATCGTGACCCGACTAGGGGTTATGTGTAAGTATGAACGGATTGCGCTCATATGCGCACCCCGACCCGGGGACGGGCACACCCCAGGGCAGTCACCGCACGGGGCCTGGGAAGGCGTCGCCGCAGGTCAAACCGCATGGCGGTGCCCGTTGGGGACGCTACGGGGGATGCGGGTGCGCAAGAGTCCGCGCCCTTCGAACCCGTGCACGACCAAGGACCGCCGGCCAGCACCGGGCGGTGGCCAGCCGCGGGCCCGGTGGGAGCGGTGACCGTCACAGTGCTGCCGGCAGGCGGGTCGGGCCTGCCGGGCGCGGGTCTCGTCCGTCATCAGGACACGGCCAGGGGCCTCACGGCGGCTGCCGGCGCAGCCGCCCGGGCGCGGGCGCCACCGGCTGCCCCTGGCCTTGGAGGCGGTGCCGGCGGCGGCGTGGCGTCGGGCGGCCGGGTACGCGCCAACCGCCCGCTCCAGGGCACACCGTCCACGGTGCCCCGCACGCGCCGGTCGTCACGGGCGAAGGGGGTGCGCCGCCAACTGGGCAGATGACGGCCGATATCGGGGGGCCGCCAGCCGTTCGCCCGAGGCCCTCGCGGGTGGGACCGGCCCGGGCTGGCGTGGTCAGCGGGTGACGCGCGGCGGGGTGGCGGTGCCATGCACCCGCTTGGCGTGCCTGGCGTACAGGCGCGGCGCGAGGAACGGCAGGATCAGCCGCGCGGGCGGCGGAGCCTCGGCGAGGACCGCTTTGATCACCTCGGGGTCGCCCTCGTACATCGCCATGCCGAAGGCGAGCGGCAGGGTCTTCTTCGGCACTTCGCTCATGCCGTGCTCGCCGAGCTGCTTCCACTCGGCCGCGGTGACGTACTTCTCGGCCAGGGGGAGGATCCGCTGCTCCTCCATCGTCATGTGCTCCACAAGTGCGGCCAGCAGCCGGTCGAGCGCCTCCGCGAGCTCGTGCCCGCCGTGTGCGGTGGACCGCCACTGCGGCAGCAGGCGCAGCGCCTGGCCGTTGGCGGCTTCGATGGCGTGGTGCTGCTCCTCCATCAGTGGCACGATGACCTCGGCCTCGGCCCCGCCCCGCTGCTGCAGCAGCGGCCACAGGATCATGTCCTCGCCCTCGTGATGGAAGTGCAGGAGGCCGCAGACGAGCTCGGCGTGGGCGCCGACGACCTCCGAGCGCCGGGTGTCGTGCTGCTCGACGTCCCGCACCAGTTGCGGGAGCAGGCCGAATTCACGCCGGATCATGGTGTGGGCCATGTACATGTCTCGCACATCGGCCATGGGTTCGTCGGTGCTCGGGTTCACGGGTCCTCGATCGCTGGTGGAACAGTCGGCCTCTGTGGCCGGCGAGAAAAGCCTGATCGCACGGGACACCGGGCGTATAGAACCTCGGCGCCAACAGGACCTGCCGGGTGGCGAAGGATCCGCGGCCGGCGGGTCGTCCTTCGGCACCACCCTGGCCCTGGCCGGAACCCGCCGCTGCCGGAATCGGGTCGCCATGCATCCGGCAGCCGTGGCAAGGGGTGCCGTGGCCCCACGACGGTGCGCGGCTGCATCCTGCGGCGCGTGTCCCGAGGGTGAACCCGTATCCGCGCCAGGTCGGTCCGCCGACGGGGGCGGGGGGGCCGGAAACCGCTACGACCCTCGCAGGCACAGCCGCCGCCCGTCGGCAGAACCAGCCACCGTACCGGCCACGCCGCACGCCGCAAACGGCCCGACCCGGGCTGCTTACGGCGTGCGGCGTGCTGCTCATCACCGGGCTCGGCGACCGGTCCACCTCACGGGCCCGCGTGTCACCGCCGCCAGAACAGGTGGTGCGTCACGCCGCTCGGGCTGGGCACGACCTCCAGGTGGAACCGGTCGAGCAGTTCCTCGGGAGACTCCCACAGGCGCAGCCCCACCCCGAGCTTCACCGGCGCGACCGCTACATGCAGGGTGTCGACGAGGCCGGCGTCAAGGAACGCCCGGATGGTGGTGACCCCGCCGCCAAGGCGCACGTCCTTGCCCTGCGCCGCTTCCCGCGCCCGTTCCAGGACCGTGGCCGGGTCGCCGTCGACGAAGTGGAACGTGGTGTCGGACAGCTTGAACGAAGGACGCTGGTGGTGGGTCATGACGAACACCGGCGTACGGAACGGGGGCTCCTGACCCCACCAGCCGCGCCACTCATGGTCGCTCCAGGGCCCGCGCTGGGGCCCGAACTTGTTGCGGCCCATGATCTCGGCGCCGATGTTGCGTGCGAAGTCACGCGTGAAGTGGTCGTCCAGGCCCCGGCTACCACCAGGGTCCGTGCGCATCGGCCAACTCGCCGTCGCGCCGGCCCAGCCGAACAGCCGCTCGGGACGGTCACAGCCGAACGGCCGCTCCAGGCTCTGGTGCTCACCGGCACCGATCCCGTCACTGGAGACATTGAAGTTCATCACTCTCAGCAGCTGATCCACGATCTTCCTCGCCAGGTCCTGTTCGTCGTCATCGTGCGGCAGGCCGCCCCACACGAAGACGTCGAACAGGACACGGCCGGATCGACAGCAGCCCGCAACCTTTTTCGGGGGCTGCGTCAGGACGCAGCCCCCCTGCGGTGCGGCGCATGCCACCAGGTTCGCGTACTCCGCAACGGACAGCGCGGGCGGTACAGGGTTCGCCACGGTTGCAGCCGTGGGCAGCCGGCGCCGGGCGCCCTGGCCGCGAACACCCACAAGCGGGAACACCGCCTACCCATCCATCCATACGTCGCATCTGGCAGCAGATCAGGCACGACCTGACGGGACGCTGTTGGGGTGCCCCGGCCGAGTCCAATCAGTAACTCTTAATTTAGGAATTATTATTGACGCGCGCCCGTAACCGCTGCAGGATCCCTGGAAACAAGATCGCAACAGGCGCGCGGGCATGGAGCGGTCCGGGGACCGGCCGCCGCACCCTCCACCAGGGGGCGGCGCCCGGGCTCACGGCCAGGACGGACCGGCACGCCTGATCGATCGGACAGCGAAGGATCCGATGTGAAACGACATCTCACCGCTCTCCTCGCCCTGGTGACCGGCGTACTGGCCGCGGCCGTGCCCGCGCCCGCCCAGGCGGCCCCGGCCGCCGCCGGCGCAACCGGCGCAGCCGTCACGGCGCCGGCAGCCGCGCAGGTGCTGAGCCCGACGCCGTACATGGGCTGGAACACCTACTACGCGTTCGGTGGCGATCCCACCGAGGCCGAGATCAAGTCGACGGCCGACTTCCTGGTCAGCAGCGGCCTGCGCAAGGCCGGCTACGAGTACGTGTGGATCGACGGCAACTGGGCGGCGCCGACCCCGCGCAGTGCGGCCGGCGACCTGACGCCCAACCCCGCTCAGTTCCCGAACGGGCTGGCGCCGCTGGTCGACTACATCCACTCCAAGGGCCTGAAGGCCGGCATCTACACCGACGCAGGCCCGTACATCCCCGGCAAGTGCGGACTGGGCAGCGGCGGCTACTACCAGCGTGACGCGGACCAGTTCGCGGCCTGGAAGTTCGACGCGGTCAAGGTGGACTACCTCTGCGGGATCGCGGCGGACCTCGACCCGAAGACCGTCTACACCGAGTTCGCGCAGGCGCTGCGGAACAACGCCAGCAAGCGCCCCATGATCTTCAATCTCTGCAACCCGGTGACCTCCCCGGACTGGGGCAACTACCCCGAAGAGCAGCAGTCGACGTACTCCTGGAGCTACGCCCCGAAGATCGCACAGTCCTGGCGGACCTACACCGACGTGGGCTTCGTCGACGAGATCAAGTTCAAGGACGTGCTGCGCAACTACGACGCGAACGCGCGGCACCCCGAGGCCGCGGGTCCCGGGCACTTCAACGACCCTGACTACCTCGGTCCCGAACACGGAATGTCCGACGAGGAGTTCCGTACCCAGATGACGCTCTGGTCGGTGGCGGCCGCGCCGCTGGTGATCGGCAGTGACGTCACCAAGCTGGGCAAGACCTCGCTCAGCACTCTGTCCGACCCCGATGTGCTCGCGATCAACCAGGACCCCGCCGTCGTCCAGGCCGTCCGCGTCGGCCCCGCCGGCACGACGGAGACCTGGGTGAAGCGGCTCGCCAACGGCGACCGTGCCGTGGTGCTGCTGAACCGGGGCGACAGCCCGGCGACCCTGACCACGAAGGCGTCGTCGGTCGGCCTGTCCGGCCACCGGTTCACCCTGAAGAACGCCTGGACCGACCAGGTCACCGAGAGCGCCGGCACCATCAGCGCCGCCGTCCCGGCCCACGGCGCGGCCCTGTTCCGGGTCCGCCCTGCCACGGGCACGCTCGGTCTCCCGCACGTCGTCGCCGGCCTGCCGCAGGTGACGAAGGTCGGCAGCGACACGGTGCCCGCCGGATCCGCCCCTCTGGTCGCCGGTGGCGACCAGGCCCAGGTCGAGGTCACCGTCCGCAACGACGGTACGCAGCCGGTCCTCACGCCGCAGGTGGAGCTTGCGGTGCCCGCCGGCTGGACGGCCCGTTCGCTCGGCACGGCGCCGAAGCTGCTGGGCATCAACCGCTCCGCGACCCTCGCCTACACGGTGACCCTGCCGGCCGATGCCGCGCCGGGCAACGCCACGGTGACCGCCGGCACGTCGTACACGGTGGCCGGCAAGGGACGCCTGCGGCAGGAGACCGCGACGGCGATCGTCGTCGCACCGGCTGCGCCGCACGGCGACACCGTGCTGTCGCACCACCAGTGGATCAGCGCCACCAGCGGCTGGATGAGCCCGACCGTCGACAACAGCGTCGGCGGCTGGTCGCCGATCAGCATGCTCGGCCAGGTCTACCCGACCGGTATCGGGGTCGCCTCGCCGTCCACCGTCCGCTACTACCTCGGTGACCGGTGCAGCCGGCTGACCGCGACCGTCGGCATCGACGACGCGGTGCGCAACGTCGGCCCGGAGGGTGGCACGTCCACCTTCCAGGTGATCGGCGACGGCAAGGTGCTGTACGACAGCGGTGTGGTCACCCGCGACGACGTCCGCCAGGCCGACGTCGACCTGACCGGCGTCCGGGTCCTCGACCTCGTGGTCGGCGACGCCGGCGACGGCGGCTACAACGACCGTGCCAACTGGGCCGGCCTGAACGCCACCTGCTGAACCCGGGCGGCCGCGTCCAGGTGACACCACACCTGGGCGCGGCTGATCCGCCAGCTCGTTGAGACGCCGTGGCGCGCGGTCCGCGCGCCACGGCGTCCTGCCGTCGGGCTGTCCTCACGTCCATCACGCCCAGCGCAGCCCCAACCGCCTTATGCCAAAGCTGTAGCCACCATGGTCCCCGGGTGACGTGGGCCGGCAGGACCGTTCGGGGCGTCCGAACGCGGTGTGCTCGTGGTCGGTCAGTCTCCAGGAACCGCAGACGTGAAGGGTTCCATGGAAGCACCTTCGATTGCGATCGCCGTGAAACCAACGTCAGTTCCCGAAGTATGAACCTCACCTTGTTCCCACCGGACCCCTTGACCGGCAGCGATGGCGATGCGCTCCCCGTCGGGGCCGGCGATCCAGCCTTCGCCCGCGGTGACAAGGAACATCTGGGGCACGGGGGCGGGGTGCGTGCCGATGACGCCGCCTGGCTCCACGTTCAGGCAGGTAAGGTGCACCGAGCCTTCACCAGTGGCGATGCGGGTCGCGTGGAGGCCGTTGCTGCCGTGCCCGGTGACAACCCAGTCGTTGCGCTCGAAACGAAAGACTTCCACGCCACCTCTTCGTCCTTGACGCCAAGGGCAGTGATCGTAGTCTCGTTCGCCTGATCGTCCACACCCGTCAGGTCGGAGCTACACAGGAGGCCCTGCTGTTATGCGCTCCACCCGAAAGATCACCCCACCAGGAAGCCGCACTCGCACCCACGCTCACCATGACCGGTAGAGCAACGGCTACCAAAACCATCCCAGGCCGACACCATTCCAAGAGACGTGATGGCACTGGGTCACTGGGCCGCCTGCTGAGCCGTTTGGTAGGCGTCCCACAGCGGCTGCACGACCGTGCACTGGCGGGCTGCTCCATCCCGGCAGGTGGGGCATGAGGTGGCATGGTCCAGCCACGCCCGGTACGCCGCCTGGACCGCCTGGTTCACCTGCGTCACACGGGCCCTGACCACGGCACCGGGCCCCGAGCCGGTCTCCAGCCAGCGCTCCGTGAACCCGGGCTCCCCCATGACCGAAGACTCCTCAACCTCGCCGGATCCCGCATCCGGCCCGCCCAGCAGCCGACCCCCAATGTATCGACACGTCGCCCGGCACATCTCGAACTGCCGCATCATCTGCACATCTCCGGCGACTTGACCGTGCATCTGGCCGGATCCTTTCGCCCCGGATCCCTCACGGCGACGAGGAACCCGACTCGCGCGATCCCCGCCGGGCAGCGCCTGGTACGGGCGTACGGGCTCCCCACCCACCGCACCCGCCCCGGGGCCCCGCACAAGACCGGGCGGCCCGGGCCTGGGCGCCTGACGCCACACGCCCTCCGGCGCCGGCAGCACACGGGACGTGTGGCCGCGTCAGGTGCTGAGCCGGAAGACACGTCCGGCAATGCACACACCACCTGGTCCGTCGACCGCTGAACCAGGGCGCAACCTGCCGCAATCACGCGCACCCTGGAGGGGGACGCACTCGGCCGGACACCCACCTGAGTGATGTGTGATCGCGCCGTGGCCGGCCGGGAAGCGTCAGCCCAGGCCCAGCCGGGGTATCTCCCGTCCCGGGGAACGGTCCATCACCATCAGCAGGCCCGCATCGCGGGTCCTGGCGTAGGCGGCCTCGTCGATGACGTCCAGCTGGAACCAGACCGCCTTCGCGCCGATCGCCACCGCCTGGTCCGCAACACCTCCGGCAAGGGCAGAGTTGACGAACACGTCCACCACATCCACCGCAAAGGGAATCTCCGCCAAGGACGCATAGCCCCGCTCGCCAAGCACCGTCTCGGCCCTCGGGTGCACCGGCACCACCCTCTTGCCCAGACGCTGCAACTTCCCCGCCACCCGATAAGCAGCCCGCTCGGGATTATCTGACAAACCCACCACAGCCCACGTATCACCAGCACCGGTCAGGATCTCCCTGATCGTCGCATCATCGCCATACACCGTCATACCCGACACCCCCGTCCACGCCCCGCACCGCTTACCGCCAAGCACACGATCACCGGGAGGGCCAGGTCCTTGGACTTCATCCGCCACATGCAGCAACCCTAACCAGTCGGAATACTGTATGCAATGCTGCGTGCTGAGCTGACACCCCGATGAACGGCTACCACCCCCTTCGCCAGTTCGTGGACGGGACCTATCCGCGAACAGAGCCCAGTACCCCACCCGCGCCGGAACACTGCCACCGCGCTCCTGCCGCCCACCCCAATGGGTGCCCCGCAGAGGCGGCTCCCACCCGGCGACGCACCAACTGGTGTGGTGCGCGCACGCATGGTGCCCATGGGTCCGCCACCCGCTGCGGGCGGCGGACCCATGGGCAGGGTTCAGTTCAGGTCCCGGACCGTTCGGAGGCCAGCAAGTCGCACAGTTCGGCCACCGCCTCGCGGAGCCTGTCGGCGAATGCGCGCATCTGGTCGGCCACCGGCAGCGGTGTGCTCAGATAGAGGTGGAACCGCTCGGGCAGCAGGACATAGGCGACTCCGATGCAGCGGCTGCTGGTCGACCCGAAGCCGAAGTACTGGATGCTGGCGGACGGGGCGGAGCTGGTGCTCAGGTAGTCGTCCCGCATCGTCAGCCAGCCCGGGGTCCGGTACAGCGCGGGCTGCTCGGTCACTCCCAGCTCTGTCCCGCGCCGCCGCTGGATCAGTTCCAGCTCCCACAGGTGCTGCTCGGGCACCTGCCCGGCCTGACACTCCTTTGCGCGTTCCACATGCCTGCCTGCGGCGGCCCGGAACGCGGCGCGCCGGGTCGCCGCGTCCGCCGACGGGTCGTCCATCACGGTCACGAAGGCGCGCATCTCCGGGGTGACGACGCGCATCGCCTCGGTCCGCCCGTGGCGGTACTGGCGGGTGGCAATCGATTCGTACGTGGCGCCCAGCAGCCCCTTGGCGCGCCAGTGGGCGAGCTGGTAGGCGACCTGGACAAAGGCGTCCGGCGACGCGCCCAGCGCCTTGGCCGTGTTGCTGCCGAAGTCACTGAAGGAGACGGTGGCGGTGGCGGTGTTCTCCCCGTATGCGACGAACGCTTCAGCGGCGGAGCGCACCTGGGCCCTCAGGGCGTCGTCCAGCTCGAACACGAGCGTTTCCAGGGCTGGTTGGCCCTGGGAGCGGGCTCCCGACTGCCGGGACTGGTCCGCGGCCGGGGTGCCGAGCAGGGCATCGGTGAAACTGAGAATGGTGGTGCCGTCCAGCTCGCAGTGTTCGACGTTGATGCCTGCCCGTCCGTCGGCGAACACGATCACGGACACGGCCTTGTCGAACCAGCGGTTGCCGCGGTCTCCGTAGAGCAGCTCGTCGCAGGCTTCCTGGATGTCCGCGGGCGCGAGATCCTCCAGGCAGACGCAGAAGAGCGCGGTCTCGATGTCGTCCAGTGCCTCCGCGTTGGACGGGTGGCGGGCGAGCAGGGACTCCCGGGTGGCCGCCCATTCGGCGCGGGCCATGGTGGTGAGGTGGCCCACCGAGGTGTCCGGGCCGGCCGGCTCGGAGCCGGCCTTCATCACGGCGCGCAGGCCGGTCTCGAGGTCGTCCAGGCTGTGCGGGACGCCGTCGGGGCCGAGGACGTCCAGCCGGAACATGCTGCCCCGGTGGAAGACGACGATGTGCCGGGCGCTGGACGGGCCGGGCGACTGCTCGCTGTAGGGGGCGCGGACGGTGTCCTGCTGCGCGCCGGGGATCCGGGTGGTGGAGAACAGGAACTTGTTCTGCACCATCGACTGTGGCCGGCCACGCAGGGTCACCGGCGCGATGAGCTCCTGGTCGAGCTGCCGCTTGTAGTTGAGGGCCGAGGCGATGAGTCCGGCCGCCCGCTCCACCTGCGCCTGGCCGGTGTCCTGGAACAGGAAGAAGAAGTTGGCGTTGAGCGCGATCCGGTCCCTGCGGCCCAGGTAGCGGTACGGCCAGAAGGTGTCGAGCCAGCTGTGGACGCCGGCCGTGGCGTCGTACTCCTCCAGCGCGGCGTGCAGCACCCGGCCGGGGCTGTCGGGCCGCAGGAAGGCGGCCACCTCCGCCTCGGTCGCCGCCAGTTCCTCGGCGGTCAGCAGCGGCGCGCACCACGCGAGGAACCTCTCGCAGCTCGCCTCCAGCGTCGGCAGCGGCACGCGCGGCAGGCCGTCCTCCCGGGCGAAGGTCGCGACCGCAGCGCTTTCCTGACTGGTGTTCAATTCTGCTCTCTTCTCGAATCGTGCGGACCTGTGGTGTCCTCGCGGGAGGCGAGCCCTCCGGCCTGAGACCCCGGCGTGCCGTCGTCCGGCCGGGAGATGCAGAGCTGTGCGTGGAGCCAGCCTTCCGTCTCCAGACCCCGAGCATCCACCCCGGCGGCCGACATCGTCTCGAGTACGAGGGCCTGTTCCTCCGGGGAGGCGAACCGTCGCTGTTTGAAGACCTCGTCGACCCGGATCGTTCGGTACCCCAGTTCGGCCAGGGCACGTTCGACGGGATCGAACGGGAACATCCGGAGCACGAAGTGCGCCATCCAGGGCCTGCGGCCGCCCTGCGCCCGGACCACGTGGGTGAGCGTCCGCTCGGTGACGTATCCGAGGCACCCCGTGGAGATGACCAGGTCCGTCCCGGCGAGCTGGGCGCGCTGCGGGGGCGTGGGGTCGTGCTGCTCCAGGTCGGCTTGCACCGCGGCGTCGAGGAATCCGGCCTCGAGCGCGTAGGACAGCGCGTTGCCGGAGGTGTCCAGGCCGACGAAGCGGATGTCCTGCGCGGGCCGCCGGGACCGGGCCAGTGCCCGGTCCCGGGCCAGGAGCTCCGTGCGCGTCCGGGCGTCGGCCGCCGTCGCGGCACCGCCTTCCGCGTCGCAGTAGCGCGCGTACAGCTCGTCCATGGTCGCGTCGTACTTCAGCAGGGCGGCGTTGATCCCGTAACTGCAGCCGATGTCCAGTACCTGTGGGACCGCGACGTGCCGGGACTCCCGGTACTCCTTGATGAGCTTGGCGAAGTAGGGCTTGGCGTGTTGCGGCACGCTGTAGCCGAGCGGGCGGAGCTCGCGGAAATAGCTGCGCGGATCGGGCTGGGTGTAGATGTGGTCAAGGGAGACCTTTCCGGTCGTGTCGAAACGCACGGGGCTCTCTTCCTCCGTGGATTGCAGAATGGGGAAACGGCCGGCGCCTGCCGGATTTCGCCGCCCGCTAGTCCAGCAGTCGGTCGCCCCGTACGGCCCGGCCCTCGGCCGCCAGGTGCTCGGGCAGGACCCGGCCGAAGAGCTGCCGGGTCCGGGCCACGCTCCCGATGACGCCGGGGCGCTCGCTGTAGGCGAAGATCGCGGAGTGGCGCGCGGTCTCACCGCGCACCGGGCTCACACGGTGCAGGGAGTAGCGGCCCTTGAACAACTGCAGGTCGCCCGGTTCCAGGGCGAGCCGCCGGATCAGTTGCCCGCCCCGGCCGTCCAGCACGTGCGTCACGTCGTCGAAGCACTCGTCCTGGGCGGACCTGATGTTGGGGCAGTACTCGAAGACGCCGCCGGCCTGCGCCTCCTGCGTGAGCATGCTCACGGTGAACTCGTTGGTGTCGAAGTGCCACGGGTGCTCCATGCCCGGCGGGACGACGTTGAGGACCAGTCCGGAGAGCGGGTCGGCCAGCTCGTGCAGCCGAGGGAGTCCGAAGCAGCGGGCGACGAAGTCCTGGAACGCCGTGTCGGAGTAGAGCCGGCTGATGAGGGAACTCGCGGGAACACGGTCCCGGGCGACGAAGGCGTTGCCCCGCTGGAACGTCCTGCGGCCGGGGTGGTCCTGCGGCAGCTCCGAGTCCAGCCCGATGTTGTAGACGTTGACCGTTTCGACGTCGAAGTGAGCCATGGGGGCGATGGCCGAGCACTCCTGACGCAGGACGTCGCGGAGCGACGGGCGGATGAAGTCGGGGAGGACGGTGCAGCCGAGTGCGGCCAGTTCGCGCCGGGCGTGGGAGACCACTGCCTGCCCTGCGGCGCTGTCGAGTTCCGTCAGGGGGTAACGAGCGGTGTCGACCACTTGGTCAAGCTCGATGGCTTCCGAAGTGCTCATGCGACCCTCTCTGCATGCGGGCAGACCGTCCTGGGGGATGCTCGATCCCCCTGGCTCGTCGGCAACTCCGTCCACAAGTAGCAGAGTTGAAGCTCTCATAGTGGCCGCGACGTTGTCTGTAACACACGACACTGGGTGGTCGCGTCCGCCCAGCCGCCCGGTCGCCGGTCCGCAGGGGTGCAGAGGTTCTTCCACCGGTGCCGGCGGTTCGCTGACCTGACCCCAGTGGGGAGTGCCCGGCGGGAGGCCTCGCCGTCCGCGCCTGAGCTGTCGCGGCTGACGGTCTCGACGCCGGGGTGCTCGCGCAGTCACCGCTCAGGGCGTCGGCGTCGCGGCCCGGGAGTACGTCGACCCGTTCGCCGGTCTCGGCGTCGGTGGGGCTCGTGGCGAAGTGGTGGCGGCGTTTGAGCGCGAAGTCGTCGACGCCGAGACGCGCGGCCCTCGCAGCATGCGTCGGTAGTTGGGCGGTCGACCGGGCGATCGCCGCGGCCAGGGCGGAAGAGGCGGGTTCCGCCCGCCCCGTTAACCGACCGCCCCGGTAGTTCGCAACGAAGCAGTCAATCGCCTGCAGGCAGGGATACGGGCTTGCGCAGCAGCCACTGTCCGAACGTCCGACGTGGGGGCCGCACGACAACGCGGCCGAAGCTCTTCTTGCCGACCAGCTCCACTCGCAGCGTGATCGGCGTACCAGGGTCGGGTGTCCGATGGACCTTGACCTTGCTGTATTCCAGCGTCAGGGCATCGGCGTCGACCACGATGCCCGGCTTGGTGACCAGCGTCAGGGTCTTGCCGCGCACATCCATGTCGATCCGCAAGGTGTCCTGCGTGATCACTGCCTCGGTGAAGTCGAGCGTCACCTCGCACCACTCCACCGCAAGCTCCAGCCTCCGTGGCACCACCCAGCGCCCCACACGCTTGACCGCACTGAACCTCTGCTCGATCCGCAGCACGTCCTTGACCTCTGTTACGGCCACGCCGGCCGAGACGGACACCGGTGGCAGGTCAGCGGTGAGCGCGGTCAGTTCGCTGACGGTCCGCGCCGACAGGGCAGCCTCCAGGCGCTCGTCCAACTCGGCCGCGGTCAGCCGGCCGTCCCCCGCCGCGACACGCAGCACGTCCACCGCCCGGTCCCGGTCCGCATGAGAGGCCCGCAGCTCGGGCGACGAGCCGGGGCCGGAGTGCTTCCCTGTGGGCGCGATCTCTCCCGGCATGCTTCCGTCCCAGTCCTGTCGAACGTCTTCGCGCGATGCAGCCACGGCGCGACCAGAGGAATAACGCTATATCGCGACACAGGTCTCAACCAGGCCCGGAACAAACAGGAGCGGATTGACGTAGCCCCCTCTCGGAGAAAGGCCACGGATCCATCCCTGCTCACAGGGATGGATCCGTGGCCTTTCGGGACGTGAGGCGACTGGAGGGTGTCCGCCGCTCAGGCGCAGACCGCCGTGGGCGTCTCGCATGCGGCAGTCCCGCCGGTGGCGTTCGCCCGGCGCTCGACCGCCGCCAGGGCGTCCTTGACCTCGCGCGCCACGCGGGCCGCGTCCTCGGGGTTGTTCACCACATCTGTGTTGTTCATGTCGACGACGAGGACCTCGCTGGCCGAGTAGTGCTTGTGCACCCAGTCGTCGTAGCCGGACCACAGCGTCCGGTAGTACTCGACGAGGCTCTCGTCCTGTTCGAAGTCTCGGCCCCGCAACCCGATGCGGTGCAGCACCGTCTCGAAGTCCGCCTTGAGGTAGACCATGAGATCGGGTGCCTTGCGGTACGGCAGGCCGTCGATCTCGCGCATCATCTCGTCGAGAAGCCCCTCGTACACCCGCATCTCGAGGGAGCTGATCCGGCCCAGGTCGTGGTTGACCTTGGCGAAGTACCAGTCCTCGTAGATGGACCGGTCCAGGACGTTGTCGCCCTGCTTGTACGCCTTCTTGATCGAGGCGAACCGCGTCTGCAGGAAGTGGAGCTGAAGCAGGAAGGGGTACCGCTTGGCCTGGATCTCCTCGGGGCTCGCCGTGTAGAAGAGCGGAAGGATCGGATTGTCTTCCACGCTCTCGTAGAAGACTTCGCTGCCCAGTTCCTTGGCGAGCAGTTCGGCCACACTCGTCTTGCCGATCCCGATCATGCCTCCGACGCAGATCACTGACATACCTCACATCTCCGTGGCGGGTCTTCTGTTCACGGGCGGGTGGGCAGGGCGCCCCAGACCACTTGGACGCGCGTCGGCGGTCACGCGATTCCCGGGATCTTCGTGATCAGCGTCGTGTCGTCCCCGTCCGGACCCCGGTCCTGACACCGGCCGCTCTCCTCGACCGGCCGACCTGGCCGTTCCGCAGTCGCCACACAGCGACGAGCCGCAGCCCCCGCGGCCGCCCTGAAGTTTAACTGATCGTTTCAGAATGACGTACGGGAGTCGTCGCAGGCAGATGATGCCGCGGGCGAGTTCCAGCAGGCCGTGGTGGAGGGCAGCGCGGCGCTCGTCACGGGCCCGGAGGCGCATGGACTGTGGAGCCGGGCAGAGGTTCGCTCGGCGACCACCGGATCGCGCCCGGGCTGGATCCGGGCGCGACGCCGCGTCGCACGATCAGGGGTTTGATGCCGCGCCCTACGGGCGTGCCGTGCTCCCTCACTCCGGCGAGTTCTTTCAGGCGGTACCCCATTGGCGAAGTTGCAGGGCGATCTCCTTGACGGACTTCTCGCCGGAGATGGCGTCGCGGACCAGGACAGCGGCGTCCTTCGGCGGGTAGGTCAGGGTGTGGCCGTTCACGCGGAGGAACGCGACTGCGGCGAGCCATCCGAACTGGCCGTTGGAGTGCTCGAGGGCCGGGAGCCTCACCAGGGTGTGGAGCAGCGCGGCAGCCTTGAGCCAGATCGAGCCGTAGACATCCTGGCCCATGGCCTCCGCGCGGTGGCGGGCGACCGCGGCGGGAAGGACTCCCAGGTCGTCGGCTTGCGGGTCACCGAGAATGTGCTCGGCGACCTGCAGCAGCATCGGTACCTCCGCGTAGATCACCCCGTCGGGGCGGGGTGCGCTCATGCGGCGCTCCCGTGTGCCTGGTCGCCGTCGAGCTCGGCCAGGCGGCGGCCGGCCTCCGCCTCCGCGGAGCGGCGCTCCTCGTTCGGACGTCCGTCCTCCGGCAGGATCTCGGCGAACGCGTCCTTGACGTGGTCGTGCGCCTCCACCGCGGCCTGCAGGAATTCGTTCGGGACGGCGTTGGCGAAGCTGAGCGCGGCCCGGCGGATGTACTCGCGGGTGGACAAGCCCGCGGCCGTGGCCGCGCGGCGCACCTGGTCCAGTTCGTCATCGTCCGCGAACGGGACGTTCATACCCTTGGAAGTCGGCATGTACTGACGGTACCGCCAGTACAACCGGGGCGCGAGTGGTTCAAGGGTGACGCCGGCAACGGCGGCGGGCTGTGCGGCGGCGGACGGCGTCTGCCGCCACGCCGATTACCGTTGCGGCTTCGCCTTCGACAGGATGAACCCATGACCGAGATCCAGACGCCCCGCCTGCTCCTGCGCCGCTGGCAGGACGACGACCTGGTGCCCATGGCCGAGATCAACGGCGACCCGCAGGTGATGCGCTGGGTCGGCGACGGCTCCGTACGCGACCTGGAACACACGGCGGAGGCCATCGAGCGGTGGGAGGAGGAGTGGGACGAGGAGGGCTTCGGCCTGTTCGCCGTCGAGTTGCTGGCCTCGGGTGAACTCGCGGGTTTCACCGGCCTGTCCCTGCCGGAATTCCTGCCCGAGGTGATGCCCGAGGTGTCCGTGTGCTGGCGGCTGGGCCGACAGTTCTGGGGTCAGGGCTACGCCTCGGAGGCCGCCCACGCCGCGATGGAGTTCGCGCTCCAGGACCGCGGCCTGGAACGCCTGATCGGCATCGCCCGGATCGGCGACGACGCCTCGGAGAACGTCATGCGCAAGCTCGGCATGGCGCCGCAGCGCGAGACCACACACCCCAAGTACGGCTTCCCCCTGCGCGTGCACACCATCGACCTCACCGAGTTCCAGGCCTGAACCAGCGCCACCGCCCTGCGAGCGTCCACGTGGACCACGGCCCCGCCGACGGTCCGGGCGGTACGAAGGCCTACCCCGGTGCTGGTGCTCCCCGCGGACGACGATCGGGCCTTCCGGCTCGCCGGCCGCCCTCGCTCCGGACAGGTCGGCGATCTCCATCGCCGGGTGCTTCTTGTGGTCGCCGCAACCGTGGGCAGCTTCCACTGCGGCTGTGATGGCTCCGTCCTGCGACCGGCCGCGCACTGCCAGCACGGCGATTGGTACAGACCTTGACGCGGCCACGCCACGGCCCTACGGTCTCGAGCTGACCGGTGTTCACATCCACACACCGCGTTCAGGTAAGTGAACCGTGATCCGACAGGAGGTCCCCCCATGCGCGTGCGTACGCTGCTCGCCTCCCTGGCCGTCGCGACCGTCGTCATCGGCAGCGGCCCCGCTTTCGCCGCCGACCCCAGGGTCGCCCCCGGCGGCAACTTCGATCTCTCGGTGTGGCAGCTCCAGGAGCCGGTCGGCTCCCCGGGCTCACCGACCACCATCTCCTCGTCCCGCCTCCAAGGGGCGAACGGCTACCAGGACTCGTACTTCTACACCGACACCCGCGACGGCGCGATGACCTTCTGGGCGCCGGAGAAGGGCGTCACCACGCCCAACTCCAACTACGCCCGCTCCGAACTGCGCGAGATGAACCGCAGCGGCAGCGCCGCAGACTGGCCGCTCAGTGGTACCCACCGCATGAGCGCGACGCTGCGCGTGGTCTCGGTGACCTCCAACGTCTGCGTCGGGCAGATCCACCTCGGCTCCGGCGGCTCGTCCACCAAGCCGCTGCTGGAGCTGTACTACCGCTCCAGCGGCGACATCGTCCTCGGCACCGAGAACTCGCCCTCCGGCGGCCAGACGCTCCACACCGTCGGCCACGTGTCCGTCGGCAAGACGTGGACGTACACCATCGGCGTTTCCGGCGGCCACACCATCGACCTGACGGTGAACGGCAGCACCACGCACTACGCGATCCCGTCGTCGTTCAACGCCTACAAGCAGTACTTCAAGGCGGGTTCGTACAACCAGTCCTCCTCCGACAGCACCACCAGGGGCGCGCGCGTCGCCTTCTACGGCCTCACGGTCTCACACAGCTGAGCTACCGGCTCCCGCCGCGAGCGACATGATCGCGGCGGGACCGCTCGACCGGGGGCTGCGCGCTGCCGTCCCGGGCAAGGCGCGCAGCCCCCGCTCGCGCGGGCCCGGGAGTGGCTCCCGGGCCCGCGGCGCGCGTCGGCGTGGGTGCACAGCGACTGGGGACGCGCCGATTCACTGAGGGCGTTCAGCCCAGCCGTGCGTCGAAGGCCAATGCCTGCGCCAGCTCCTCGACACGTCGCTCGGCGAGGCCCCTGGAGACGAACCAGGCGCCCACGTTGCGGACATCGCGCTCCAGGAAGGACAGACCCCGCGGGTTCGCGACGACGTCGACGATCTGAGGCACGTCGATGACGACCAGGCGGCCCCCGTGGACGAGGATGTTGTAGGCCGACAGGTCGCCGTGCGCGTAGCCGTCACGCGCGAGCAGCGACAAGCTGCGGCCCAGTTGCTCCCACAGGTCCTCCAGATCGACCTCTTCCGAGCGGAGTTGGGCGAGACGTGGCGCGGCCGTCCCCGACCGGTCGCCGATGAACTCCATCAGGATCTCGGTCCCGAGGATCTGCACGGGGTACGGCACGGCCACCCCCGCCGACCACAGCCGCGACAGCGCCGCGAACTCGGCGCCGGCCCACTGGCCGGCGATGGCCTCCTTGCCGAAGGCCGTGCGCTTGGCCATGGCCCGGCTGATCCGGGACTCCTTGTGGGCACGCCCCTCCAGGTATCCGGAGTCGCGGTGGAACATGCGGTGCTGTCCGTCGCGGTAGCGTTTGGCGGCCATCAGGGTGCGGCGGCCGGTCCCGGGCACCGCCCGTTCGATCAGGAAGACATCGGCCTCTTTGCCGGTCTTGACGATCCCGAGTTCGAAGTCGACGGCGGCCAGGTCCGTCACCACCCATGCAGGGCGCGGCTCGGGGCCCTTCTCGGTGGGCGTCGACCGGTCCCAGGTGGACCAGCGGTCACCCTCGGCAGGGCCGTCGGTCGAGTGTCCGGGGGTTGGTTCCTCGAGGGTGTCCTCGTCGTCCTCGGCGCCGGAATCGAAGACGGAGGATCGGGCGTCCTGGGTGCTGCGGGCATCCCCGGCCGCCGAGGGCCGGCGTGCCGTGTACTCGGGGAAGGCCTCCTCGAAGGCCTCGTCGGCGTCGCGGTGATTGCGTCGTCTGGTGCCCTTGGGGCGGATACGGGTGAAGGACTCGCCGTCGGCAAAGCGCTCACGCATGGTGATGATCTCCAGTGGAAGGACCCACCGGACGGAGCGTCAGCGAACGCGCGTCATCAGCCGGTGGGCAGGTAGCGAGAAAAGGCGTCTGGCGCGCACACACGAGCGCGCCGCGTCAGGGCGGCGTCCACGAAGACGCACCTCCTCTCCCACTACGCCGGGCCGTTATTCACGCCCAGCACTCCAGATCGGCACGATCCTAACCAGCCCCGCACACCGCGCAACCGGTTTTCTCAGGCCCCCGCAGGCACGGGTTGACGGGCACCGAAGGGGGCGACCCCGCGTTGCGCGGACGCCAACCGGGTCCTGGGTACGCCGTCGTCCCGGCCGGGCCGGAAGGGCGCCGCCCCGTGCGGGACCGCGGACCCGCCGGGGAAATGGGACCGGGCGGGTAAACTCGTGGGGAAGTGCGTTCCGCGGACGTCGGTACCGGCGGCGGCGCGCACGACGCAGCTCGACCCCACGCCGTACGGACGGGACCACCCGCTGTCGGTCACCGTCTTGTCTTCGGCTCGTTCTGGCGACTCCCCGGCCGCGCATCCGCCGGGAATTCCCTCGATGCGTGCCCGTCGAGGAAGGTTCGCCCGTGAACCGTTCGCCCCGGAACGACCAGCGCTCCGGCCAGTCCGGCCGTTCCCGTCCGCAGATTCCCGGCCGCTCCGGCGGCAAGGGACGCCCCACGACGCCGCAGGGCGAGTTCGCGGCACCCGTGACGACGACCCCGGCCCTGCCGCCGATGACGGCGTTCACCGAGCTGCGGCTCCCGCCGGCCCTGCTGAAGACCCTGGCCGACCTCGGCGTGGACGAACCGTTCCCCATCCAGGCCGCCACGCTGCCGGACGCACTGGCCGGCCGGGACGTGCTCGGCCGGGGACGCACCGGCTCGGGCAAGACCCTGGCCTTCGGCCTGCCGCTGCTGACCCGTACAGCCGGGCAGCGTGCCGAGCCCAAGCGGCCCCGCGCCCTGGTCCTGGTGCCCACCCGTGAACTGGCACAGCAGGTCACGGAAGCGCTCACCCCCTACGCCCAGGCGCTGGACCTCAGGCTCGCCACCGTGGTCGGCGGCCTCTCGATCGGCCGGCAGGTCGGAGCGATCCGGGCGGGGGCCGAGGTCGTCGTGGCCACGCCCGGACGTCTGAGCGACCTCGTCGCGCGCCGTGACTGCCACCTGGACCACGTGCGGATCACGGTCCTGGACGAGGCGGACCAGATGGCCGACCTGGGGTTCATGCCGCAGGTCACCGAGCTGCTGGACCAGGTGCGGGCGGGCGGCCAGCGGATGCTGTTCTCGGCCACCCTCGACAACAACATCGACCTCCTGGTCCGTCGCTACCTGACCGATCCGGTGGTCCACTCGGTCGACCCCTCGGCCGCGACCGTCGTCGCCATGGAACACCACGTGCTGTACGTCCACGCCGCCGACAAGTACGCCACCGCCACCGAGATCGCCGCCCGTGACGGTCGGGTGATCATGTTCCTGGACACCAAGCACGCGGTCGACCAGTTCACCAGGCACCTCGAGGGTTCCGGTGTCGCGGCGGCGGGCCTGCACAGCGGGAAGTCCCAGCCGCAGCGCACCCGGGCCCTCGCACGGTTCAAGACCGGCGAGGTGACGACCCTGGTGGCCACCAACGTCGCCGCCCGCGGCATCCACATCGACGACCTGGACCTCGTGGTCAACGTCGATCCCCCCGGTGACGCCAAGGACTACCTCCACCGCGGCGGGCGGACCGCGCGGGCCGGCCGGTCCGGCCGGGTGGTGACCCTCGTGACCACGCACCAGCGCCCCGACATGACCCGGCTCATGTCCGACGCGGGCATCCGGCCGGCGATCACCCAGGTGCGTTCCGGCGACGCGGCGCTGAGCCGGATCACCGGGGCCAAGGCCCCGTCCGGCGTTCCGGTCGCCGGCGCACCGGCCGCGCAGGCACCGGCACGCGGTAGCGCCCCCTTCCGCGGCCTGGGCACACGCCCCGGCCGGGAGTCGCGCAAGACGGCCGAGGCCCGCCAGATGGCCGCGGCCCGCGAGGCCGCCCGCATCCGCCGGGGCAACTGACCCCGGGCACGCCGTGGCGCCAGGCATCAGGGGCGGCGCTCGCGACGGCACGGGCGAGCAGGGCGTTGATGAACGCTCTGAAAACGGCGATGCGTTCCGGCTTCGCCGCCAACTGAGCGACGGGGCATACTGTCCTCGTGACGACGTATGACCGCATCGGTGCGACCTACAGTCACACGCGACGACCGGATCCCCGGATCGCCGCCCAGATCCACGAGGCGCTCGGCGATGCCGACACGGTCATCAACGTGGGTGCCGGCGCCGGTTCCTACGAACCACCGGCAACGGTCCTGGCGATTGAGCCCAGTTCGGTGATGATCGCCCAACGTCCGACCGGATCTGCGCGGGCCCTGCAGGCATCGGCGGAGTCGATTCCCATCGCCGACGACTCGGCCGACGCGGCGATGGCGCTGCTGACCGTGCACCACTGGACCGACCTGGAAGCCGGTGTCGGGGAACTCCTTCGGATCGCCCGGCATCGCGTCGTCATCCTCACGTGGGACCAGGCCGTCTTCCGCAGGTTCTGGCTGCTGGACGAATACCTGCCAGAGGTGGCCGCGTTCGACGACACAAGGGCCATCCCGATCGACCGGATGGTTGCGCTGCTCGGAGGCGCGCGCATCGAGACGGTCCCGGTCCCGCACGACTGCACCGACGGATTCGGCGCTGCCTTCTGGCGCCGACCCGAGGCATACCTCGACCCGCAAGTGCGATCCGGCATATCGATGCTCGCCCAGACCGGTGAGGACGTCCTCCGCCCGGGCCTGGCGCGGCTGTCCAGGGACCTGTCTTCCGGTCTGTGGCACGAACGCCATGCCGACCTGCTCGACCGCGAAACGCTCGACGTCGGCTACCGACTTCTCGTAGCCGACCTGTAGGAACGGGCGGGGGCAGGTCCGTGCCTTCCGCCCGGCTCGCCTGCCAACTGTGCGACGGAGGCGTGTGAGCGGTCGCGGTCCACCTCCCGCGAGGGGCGTACGCGACGATCAGCTCCCGCCGGGTTTCCCCTCGGCATCGCTGCTCGGTGTGCGGGTGAGGATCGCGCTTGCGACAACGTCGAAGAGGTGCTCGGCGCGTGGCGCGAGCGAGGGTTGATCGCCGAGCCAGGCGAGCGCCGCTACCAGGGCGAACACATCGGCGCCGTCCATGTCGGTCCGCGCGGTGCCCGCGGCCTGGGCACGGGTGAGGAGCCGCGCGCCGGCCGCGCGCAGCGTGACGCACGAAGCGTGGAGTGCGGACTCGGTGTCCTCGATGGCGGCTGCCATCAGCACCACGGCGCCCCGGTACTCGGTCGTCCAGGCGACGCAGTCGCGCAGCCACGAAACGAGGGCGTCGTCGGGCGAGTCGGACGTTTCGAGGGCGCCTGCCTTGGCGGTCAGCTCGTCGAAGCTCGTACGGAGCAGGGCGTCGAGCAGCGCCTCGCGGGTCGGGAAGTGACGCAGCAGCGTCGCGAGCCCGACATCGGCCCTGCGCGCGATGTCGCGCAGTGACACGTCGACGCCTTGCTCGGTGATGGCGGTGCCCGCTACTGCGAGCAGGTGGTCGCGGTTCTTCCTGGCGTCGGCCCGCATCTGCCCCCCTTGACTATCCGGATCAGTGGTCCATATATTCGGATCAGTGGTCCGGTTATGTGGATCGCTGATCCGAATGAGTCTATCCCGCAGCGCGGGCAGGAGAAAACGATGCCGACACACACGATGAGGGCGGTCCGGCTCCATGAGCACGGCGGTCCTGAGGTTCTGCGGTACGACGAGGTGCCGATGCCCGAGCCGGGGCCGGGCGAGGTGCTCGTTCGCGTGCACGCGGTCGGCGTCAATCCCCCCGACTGGTACCTGCGCGACGGGATGTCGAACCTGCCTCCGGAGGTGCGGCCGAAGTTCAGCCTGCCCGTGATTCCGGGGACGGACCTGTCGGGCGTCGTCGAGGCCGTCGCCGCGGATGTGGACGGCTTCTCCGTCGGGGACGAGGTCTTCGGTCTCCTTCGCTTCCCCAGCTTCGACGGCAGCACCTACGCCGAGTACGTGGCCGCGCCCGCGTCGGATCTCGCGCTCAAGCCGGCCGGCATCGATCACGCGCACGCCGCCGGGGCGCCCATGGCCGGGCTCACGGCGTGGCAGTTCCTGATCGAGCTCGGCCACGATCACCCGTCGCCCTTCCAGGCGGCGCAGCACCGTCCGGTGCCACTCGACGCCGACACGACGGTGCTCGTCAACGGCGCCGCGGGCGGCGTGGGACACTTCGCGCTTCAGCTGGCGAAATGGAAGGGCGCACGGGTCATCGCGGTGGCGTCGGGCGCACACGAATCCTTCCTGCGCGAACTCGGCGCCGACGAGTTCATCGACTACACCAAGAACCGTCCCGAGGAACTCGTGCACGACGTCGACCTCGTTCTCGACGCCGTTGGCGGCCCCCACAGCAAGCGCTTCCTGCGCACGCTCAAACGCGGCGGCTCCCAGTTCCCCGTGTTCTTCGGCGAATTCGACGAAGAGGAGACCGCGAAGCTGGGCGTCACCGTCACGGGCACCCAGGTCCGCTCGAACGGCGCGCAGCTCGCCGAGCTGGCACGCCTGCTCGACGCGGGCACGGTCCGCGTCGCGATCGACAGCACGTTTGCGCTCACGGATGCCCGAGCCGCGCACGAACGCGCCGCCCGAGGGCACATCCAGGGGAAGATCGTGCTCACGGTCGCCTAGGAACGAGGGGCTTCACCCACGCGCAGGTGGTGGTTGTGCCGGATGGCGGCGGTCAGGGCGAGGAGTCGCTGCAGGATGCGGTGGGCCACGCCGCCGGGTGTGCAGCACGGTGGCGTTCGAGGTCCAGCCGGCCCCTGAGGGGGTCGTTGACCGAGTCGATCAGCTGCCGCAGCGGATTGAACAGCTGCGCACCGGTCCGTTCGGGTTCGCCCGTGCGGGCCGGCCGCAGCTGGTGCACATTCGTCAGCCGTGCCGGTCGCCGATCGGTGTCCGGCGCCCGGGCGGTCGGCGGTCACCTGGGTCCGGGGTGCCGGTCCGGCCGGCGCGGGTGCGCAACACTGCGGAAGACCTGACCTCGGGCTTTCATGAGGCGGCCTGTCCAACGCTTGACCACAAACGCGAGAAGTGCTCCTGACCTGGAACGATAGGACTTCTTGAGGGTCCGGATCGTGCCGTGGAAAGAAGCACTTCTCAGGCGAAGGAGCGTAACGGGTGGTACATGCCTATCCGCTGCTCTGGCTCCGTGGCGCAAACCGTGGGCCGTCCACGATCCCGGCAAGATCCTCCTGGACATGGCCCTTGCGGTCGCGCTGGGCGGGGGCCGCCTCGCGGACGCGACGATTCTGCGGTGAGAGCCGCCGTCTTCGGCCCAGAACACGGCCACCGACCACATCACCACCACCGACTCGCCCGGACCCAACGACCGAAGACCTACAGGCGAGGACGGCAGACACTCATCCGCACGGACTCCGCCGGCGGCACCACCACGTCCTGAAAGTCCCCGAGCCGGCCTGGACACTGGCCATCGAGACCGACGGCGACATCCGTGAAGGGGCCTGGGCCGCCGAACTGGCCAGCGATGTCCTGGACGGCCGGCCCAAGGGAATGCGGCTGATCGTCCGCAAGGAACGCCCGTCCCGGCACCCGGTTAAGGATCTCCGGCGCAGACGGTATGCGGAGCACCTGCTTCGCCACCAACGCCCCCGACCGGTCGATCGCCGAACTCGAAGTCCGCCACCGACTGGGAGCCCGCACCGAAGACCCATCCGAGCCGCCCGCGAGCCCGCGGTGGTCAGCAGCTGAAACCGCCGTCGACCGGAAGGCTGGCTCCGGTGATGAATGCAGCCTCCGGCCCGACGAGGAAGGAGACAGCGGCGGCGATCTCCTCGGGGCGCCCGAACCGCCCCATCGGGGTGAGTGATGTGACGAAGGAGGCATCTTCCGCATCGGCCGGGTTCATATCGGTGTCTATCGCGCCGGGCTGAATCGCGTTGACGGTGATGCCGCGTGGGGCGAGATCGCGCGCCCAGCCCTTGGTGTAGGTGACGACCGCAGCCTTCGTCGCCAGATAGTCGGAGAGACCGGGGAAGGGCACCGTGGTGGTGGCGGATCCATTGGATGCGATGGAGACGATCCGCCCTCCCTCCGGAAGGAGGGGGACCGCAGCGACCACCATACTGACAACCGATTGAAGGTTGATGGCCAACTGACGGTCGAATTGGCTCTGGTCGCGATCCGGCGCATCGACTGTTCCCGTGACATGCACTCCAGCATTATTGACAAGGATGTCGAGTCGACCGAAGTGATCAGCGACCTGGTGGATAAGATCCTTTGCTTGCCCGGGGTCGGCCTGGTCGGCCTGGACAGCCAATCCGCGACGGCCGGTCGCTTCGATTGCCGCGAGGGTCTTCTTGCCCTTCTCGGGATCGGCCGCATAGCTGAATGCCACGTCGGCGCCGTCGGCCGCGAGCCTGACGGCAATGGCTGCCCCCATCCCGCGCGATCCGCCTGTCACCAGTGCGACTTGGCCTGCGAGCTTCTGTTGCATGGGTGCCCTCACAATCATTTACCGAAGTTCGGTGGGACTAGTGCCAGCGCGGCCACACGTGTGCCACTCCAGCCCGCAGCGTGGCGACGATCTCGCCGGCGACGGGTCCACGTGACACAGGTGGGCTGCTTGGCCATGCCTCAGAGACTGGCCCAGCGGGTGGGTGCGGCGCCTCACCACATTGTGGGTACCCATGGCGTGGGTTGGCTGTCCCGCGGGTTGGAGGAGCAGGATGGGGGGCATGAGCGAGCAGCGGAACACGGAACTCGGCGACTTCCTGCGGTCGCGGCGGGCCGCGCTGACCCCCGCCGAACTGGATATTCCGACATATGGGACAGTTCGGCGTGTTCCGGGCTTGCGGCGCGAGGAGGTGGCGCTGCTCGCGGGTGTGAGTGTGAACTACTACGCCCGCATCGAGCAGGGAGAAAGCCATCAACTTTCCGAATCGGTAATCGAAGCTATCGCCAACGCACTGCGCCTCAAAGACAGCGAGCGACTCCACCTTCTGCGTCTGGTCTCGCCCGGGAAATTCTCCCAGCGAAACCCCGGGCCCGAAAAGATCCGCGACTCGCTCCTCGCACTGGTCATGAGCAACAGCGAGCAGGCGGCGCTGATCGTCGGGCGACATATGGATCTACTCGGCGCGAACAGGCTCGGCTATGCGCTCTTCGGCCTCACTCAGGGGCAGCGGGTCAACCTGGCCAAACAGGTGATCCTCGAACCGGCGATGCGCGACCTCATGGTCAACTGGGCCGATCAGGTCCGCGATGTGGCTGCCTACCTGCGCATGGCCACCGCCGACTTGTCTGACGATAATCAGCTCGCGGAGTTGATCGGCGGGCTGAGCATCAAGAGTCCGGAGTTCGCCCGATTCTGGGCAGCCCACCCGGTCAGTCAATGCACGCACGGAGTGTACGAGATCGACCACCCCATGGTCGGCCGCCTGACTCTGAACGAGGAAACCTTGGAAGTGGGGGAGAACTCCGGACAACGCGTCGTCTTCCTCGGCGCCGCACACGGCTCCGATTCTGCGCAACGCCTGCGACTACTGGACTCCCTGATCTATTAGGCCTCCTACAAGACCTTGCCAAGCTATTTGCCGCCCTCTTGGCAAGGTACAGGTCATACCCTGTCGACTTGCGTCGTGGCTATGAAGGAATATAAAGACTCGCAAAGCGCTCACGAAGAACCACTGGCCCGGGCCACCTGGAAGTTG
This sequence comes from Streptomyces sp. TOM-9, assembly GCF_056858595.1. Classification (NCBI taxonomy): domain Bacteria; kingdom Bacillati; phylum Actinomycetota; class Actinomycetes; order Kitasatosporales; family Streptomycetaceae; genus Streptomyces; species Streptomyces sp. TOM-9. Next base: position 162,297 of record NZ_JBXEQB010000001.1, read on the forward strand.
GCGCTTTTCGATAATACTGGCGCGTAAGAGAGGGCGGATTCGATATTCGCCTTCATGAATCGTCGCGAAAGTGGGCCGCCGAGCGGGTTCCGTTCCGGGGAACAGGTGCCCACGAGCCCGGAACGGGTTGCTGAGGCTGGTTACCGCTGCGGCCGTGCACACGGTCCGACAGCCGCTGCCGCGAGCTGCCCACACCGACCACCGTTGTCCGGCCCGCAGGCGCCTCCGATCAGGGGGTCGATGCTCCGCTGCCGTTCAGGAGCCATCCCGGAGCCGCGTCAACAAGGTCACGCTGCCTGCTCGCGAAGCCGCTCACCACTCATGAGTCGGCGATGGCGCTGGGGGGACCTGCCAGTACCTGGACCAGCAGGCCAGGGCCAAGGCAGGCCTGCCCGACCGCTCCGGGGCGCCCTTCCGGCTGGTTCTCTGGAATGCACGCAGTCGTCAAGAACCAAGGACTTCCCCATGAACCTGAAGCTCGAAATGATCGTGCTGCCCGTCTCCGACACCGACCGGGCCAAGGCCTTCTACGAGAAGGTCGGATTCCGCCTGGACGTCGACTACACGGCCAACGAGGAATTCCGGGTCGTGCACTTCACTCCGCCCGGCTCCGAGTGCTCGATCATTTTCGGCGAGGGAATGACTCCTATCGCACCCGGCTCGTTCCAAGGCCTGTATCTCATCGTCTCCGACATCGAGGAGGCCCGCGCGGAGCTCGTCGGCCGCGGCATCGAGGTCAGCGAGATCTTCCACGACGCCGGCGGGCTGCTGTACCACGGCCACGAGGGCGGGGACGTCACCTACGACCGTGTCGGCCAGAAGCAGCTGGCCGGCCTGCATCCCGAGCGCGCCTCCTACGGCTCCTTCCTCACCTTCAGCGACCCGGACGGGAACGGCTGGGTGCTCCAGGAGGTCTCGCAGCGCCTCCCCGGCCGCTGACCACCCCACGAAGCCACCGTCCAAGGGCCGCAACGGGCCGCATCCGGGCCCAAGACAGACACCGGACCGCCGGGCGAGCGCAAGGGTGCTCTCCGCCGCCCGGCGGTCCGGTTGCCACGGGGCCGACCGGCGGCCGCGGCCGGCGATGGGCCGCGGCCGCCAGAACGTCCGACCGAGTCACGGAAGCAATGAGGAACGAGACAGTGAGGAACGCAGCAGTGATGAACGAGACGACCCGCACCTACGACGTGATCGTCATCGGCGGGGGGCCGGTCGGCGAGAACGTGGCCGAACGCGCCCGCGCCGCAGGTCTCAGCGCCGTGATCGTGGAACGCGAACTCCTCGGCGGCGAGTGCTCGTTCTGGGCCTGCGACCCGAGCAAGGCCCTGCTGCGACCGGTGGTGGTGCGGGCGGACGCGAGCCGCGTACCCGGACTCAATCCGGCGGTGGCCGGCCCGCTGGACGTCGAGGCGGTCCTCGCACACCGCGACAAGATGTCCTCGTACTGGAAGGACGAGGACCAGGTCGACTGGCTGAACTCGGTCTCCGTCGACCTCGTACGCGGCCACGGCCGCCTCACCGGCCCCAAGCAGGTGGCCGTGCAGACCCCTGAGGGCGACACCGTCACCCTGACCGCCCGGCACGCCGTCGCCGTCTCCACCGGCACCCGCGCCGCCCTGCCCCCGATCCCCGGACTCGACACCGTCCGCCCCTGGACCAGCCGCGAGGCCACCAGCGCCGACAAGGTGCCCGGCCGCCTCGCCGTCGTCGGAGGCGGTGTGGTCGCCGTCGAGATGGCCACCGTCTGGCAGGCGCTCGGTTCCCAGGTCACCATGCTCGTCCTCGACGACGGACTCCTCGAGCGGATGGAACCGTTCGCCGGCGAGCTGGTCACCGACGGACTGCGCGAAGCCGGCGTCGACATCCGCTTCAACACCACCGTCACCTCCCTGGCCCGCGAGGGCGGCGAAGACGGCGAGGTGCGGATCACGCTCTCCGACGGCGGGCAACTGGCCGCGGACGAGATCCTGCTGGCGACCGGCCGCGCCCCGCAGACCCGCGACGTCGGCCTGGAGACCGTCGGTCTCACCCCCGGCGACTGGCTGACCGTCGACGACACCTTCCGTGTCACCGGCGTCGACGGCGGCTGGCTCTACGCCGTCGGCGACGTCAACCGCCGTGCGCTCATGACGCATCAGGGCAAGTACCAGGCCCGGATCGCCGGCACGGTCATCGGCGCCCGTGCCAACGGGGAGCCCGTCGACGACGCTCCCTGGGGCGCGCATGTCGCCACCGCCGACCACGCGGCCGTCCCCCAGGTCGTCTTCACCACCCCCGAGGTCGCCTCCGTCGGCCTGACCAGCCGCGAGGCCGAGCAGAGCGGGCGCCGCATCAAGGTCGTCGACTACGACCTCGCCCACGTCGCCGGCGCCCACCAGTACGGCGAGGACTACCGCGGCAAGGCCCGCATGCTCGTCGACACCGACCGCAACACCGTGGTGGGCGTCACCTTCGCCGGCCCCGGCGTCGGGGAACTGGTGCACTCGGCCACCATCGCGGTCGCGGGCGAGGTGCCCCTCCACCGGCTCTGGCACGCCGTCCCCGCCTTCCCGACCCTCGGCGAAGTCTGGCTGCGGCTGCTGGAGACCCACCGCGGCTGAGCATGGCCCGGCCGGCGCTGCGGGGGCTGTGAAGCCCCCGCAGCGCCCGCGTACGGGCCTGAAAAGCACTCCACACGTCACGTAGCCCCGCAGCGACTGCGGAGGAGCTCCACACCGGGGCCTTCGAGGTCGTCGCAGTAGGTCGCGCGCCCGGTCGTGGCCATGATCAGGGCCACGGTGGGGCCGGACACGAGCGGCCCGGAACCGGTGGCGAACGGGCCGTCGTCCGCGACGAGTCGCAGTCCGCCGATGCGGCCCTTGGCGAGGACCACGAGGTCCGAACCCTGGTAGTACTCGGCGACCTGCGTGAGGACCTGGATCGGGTGGTCGTGCCGGATGCCCAGCGGGCGCCGGATGTCCTCTCCGTGCACGATCGTCTCGCCCAGCATCGCGATGGCGGGCAAGGGAGGCTTGGTGGTGCTCGGGGTGACATGCCGGAATCGTTCGAGGGTCTCGGCCGGAGTCGTGCCAAGCTGCTCGGCCAGCCGCATGGCCACCTGCTTGTCGAAGTCGAACCGGCAGCGGCCCGGAACGGAGATGTGAGACTTGACTCTCACAATATGTGAGAGGAGACTCTCACGTCATGGATGCCGGTAACCGTCTGGGCGATGTCGAGATCACTGATCCGCGGGCGATGCGGGCGCTGGCGCACCCTGTGCGGCTGGCGATCCTCGAACGCCTTCAGCGGCATGGGCCGGCGACGGCGACACAACTCGCGCCCGATGTGGGGGCGACCCCGTCCGTGACCAGCTGGCATCTGCGGCATCTGGCGGGCTTCGGGCTGGTCCGCGATGCCGAGCCCGGCCCGGACCGTCGTCAGCGGCGGTGGGAGGCGGTGGCGCGCGGCTTCCGGTTCGAGGCGCCGGAGGACCCGGAGGACGAGGAGGGCAGGACGGCCGCGCGGGTCCTGTCCCGGGAGATGTTCGTGCGCTCCGCGGACCTGGCGAACCGGTGGGCTGCCGAGGTCGAGCCCGACCTCGAACCGGCGTGGCTGCGGCGTGCGGGGCTGGCCAACACCCGTGTCGTCGTCTCCGCCGACGAACTCGCCGCCATCGAGGACGCGATCGAACGCGTCCTCGCGCCCTACGTGATGCGTGACGAGGCCGCGCGTCCGGCCGACGCCCGCGGCGTCCGGCTGCTGCGTTACGCCCTGCCCGAGGGCGCCGAGGAGCAGACCGGCGGGACGCCATGAGCGCCGCAGACCAGGCCGTACCCGTATCGCTCTGGCGTGACCAGCGGTTCCGTCGCTTCTGGGCCGGCCAGTCGGTCTCGCAGTTCGGCGACCGGATCACCGAACTGGCCCTGCCGCTGATCGCGGTGGGGGCGCTGCACGCTTCGGCCCATCAGGTGGCGTGGCTGACCGCGCTCATCTGGGCCCCGAACCTGCTCGGGATCGTCCTCGGTGCCTGGGTCGACCACCGCATCCACAAGCGGCGCCTGATGGTTCTCGCCGACCTGGCGCGCGCCGCAGTACTGCTCTCCCTCCCCGCCGCCCATGTGCTGGGGGCGGTGACGCTGGGGCAGTTGTACGCCGTGGCGTTACTGACCGGCGCCGCAGCGGTGTTGTTCAACACCGCCTATCCCCCGTTCTTCGCCCACCTGGTGCCCCGGTCGTCCTACGTGGACGCGAACAGCAAGCTCAGTACCAGCCGGTCGGCGTCATACGTCGCCGGCCCGGCGATCGGTGGTGCTCTGGTCCAGGCGTTGACCGCTCCCGTCGCCGTCGTCGTCGATGCCCTGACGTTCCTGGCGTCCGCGCTTTTGGTCGGCCGGGTTTCGATGGACGAAGTGTCGGCCGTCCCTGACCGAGCGACACCCCCGCTGCTGCGGCGTGCCAGGGAGGGACTGGCGTTCGTCATCCGTCACCCGGTGCTGCGGCCGGGCCTCGGGTGCGTGGCGACCATCAACTTCTTCACCTTCGTCGCGGGCAGCGGGCTGATCGTGCTGTTCGCCAGCCGGAACCTCGGACTGACCGCCGCAGTCATCGGCATGGCCTTGGGGATCGGCGCCACCGGCTCGCTCCTCGGCGCGGTGATCGCGCCGAAGGTCTCACGAAGGCTCGGCATCGGCCGCAGCATCGCCGTGGGCGCTGTGCTGTTCCCGGCACCGATCGCCATCGCCGCTGCCGCGGGCGGCCCCCTGTGGGCTCGCGCCGGAGCCTTGGCCCTGGCCCAGTTCCTCTCCGGCGTCGGCGTCATGCTCTTCGACGTCAACCTCAACTCCCTTCAGGCGGCAGTGATCCCCGATGGCATGCGCAGCCGGGTGGCCGGCGCGTACAGCACGATCAACTACGGCGTACGCCCCGTGGGCGCCGTCCTCGGCGGGCTCCTCGCCACCCTCATCGGCCTCCGGGTGACGCTCCTCGTCGCTGCCGTCGGCGGAGCGCTGTCGCTGCTCTGGCTGCTGCCCTCGCCGATACCACGCATCCACTCCCTGCCCCCCGGCCACCCGGTCGCTCCCGGCACCGACACGGACCGGGAGGCGCAGCCATCGCCTACCTGACCCGCAACGGGAGCATCCGGGTCGGAGCGTGGGCCGCGCTGCCGTAACGGCTGCCCCTCACCGGCGCGATTGGCACGCGCCGGTGAGGGGCGGTTGCCCGTGGGTGTCGCCGTGCAGCAGGGTCAGACCCGGTCGGCCGCGATGAGCAGGTACTGGAAGCTGCCGTTGCGGTAGGCGGTCAGGAACGTGTCCTCGATGCCGGTGACCAGGTGGTCCGCCTGCTTGCGCAGCTCCCAGTAGGGGATCGCGGCCTCGGTCAGGTCCTGCACGTGGACCGGTACCAGACGGTGGCGCGCCATCGCCCGGAAGTACGCGGAGCGCGGGTGGATGTCGCAGATGTAGTGCGCGTTGATCAGGGACACCTCGCGCGAGGCCTGGCCGTAGGTGTCGTTGTAGCAGCCGGTGACGGTCACGTACCGTCCGCCGCGGCGCAGCAGGCGGGCGTGCTCGGCGAACAGCAGGTCCAGCTCGACGTACATGGTGGACTCGTTGTTCCAGGACGCCGCGTACCCGCCGGTCTCGAAGCCCGTGTCGAGCATGTTGCGGTGGTGGTAGCGGACCTTGTCGTCGATGCCCCGGACACGGGCCTGGTCGTTGGCGAAGTCGGCCTGTTTGGTGGAGAGGGTGACCCCGTCGGCGTGGCAGCCGTAGCGAAGGTGCGCCACGACACTGCCGCCGCCCCGTCCGCAGCCCGCGTCGAAGACGCGGTCGTCCGCGGAGAGGTCCCCCAGGTTGGAGGCGAGCAGTTCGGCCTGGGCGTGCTCCAGGCGGTGCAGTTCGGCGGTGATGCGCTTGCGCCGCCGGCCGGGATCGGGTTCGTCGAGGACCGAGGTGTCGGCCTCACCGATGCCGTAGTGGTGGTGGTACAGGTCGTCGATCTTTCCGAGTTCGAGGTTGACCGGGTTCTCCTCGGCGTTCCAGTAGTCCGCGATCCGGCTCTGGTAGGTGGACTGGGCCGGGACCGGAAGGACCGCGGGCCGGGCGGCAGGGGCGTGGGTCAACTGTTGCTCCTCGTCGTGCAGGTGCCATGTGCCGGTGGGTCACAGGCGGCGGTTACCAGTAGTCGGGCAGGTGGTAGCGGTGGCTGTTGGTGGCGTGCCACTCGTGGTTGCCGGACACCCAGGCGGCGAGCCCCCGGGCGTAGCGCTCCACGAGGGGCGAGGTGGCGGAAAGCAGGGCCGATTCCTCTTCGAAGGCCGCCATGATCGTGTTGTGGATCTCGACCGACCGGAGGTAGGCGGCCTTCAGCCCGCGCCGCTCGTTGGCGGCGACGACCTGGGGCAGGTTGAGGTGTGACGGGTCGCTCGCCAGTTCCTTGGTGAAGGAGTACAGGTCGTTGACGATCGTCGTGGCGTTGCAGGCCAGCGCCGTGATCCGCTGGATCTCGGGGCGAGCGTAGGCCTGCTCGGGCAGTTCGTAGCCGTCCACGGCGTCCACGATGGACAGGCAGGGGCGGAAGTTGTTGAACTGCCGCATCACGAGGTACTCCCAGACCTGCGGCACGTACCGGGTCTCCGCCCAGGCGGCCTCGGCCAGGTAGCCCAGGTGCAGCCGGGCGACGTCGTGCACGAACCGGTCGGTCTGGCTGGGTGTGGCCAGGACGGCGAAGTCCCGCAGCGCAAGGTGGTAGGAGCGCAGCGGGCCGTCCGCCCGGACACCGCGTCGCCACTCCTCCTCCAGAGCGGGGGTGCCGTGGTACGGGTCGAGTGCCGACTGGGCGATGACCAGTCGTCCGCCGAGGCCCTTGCGCGCTCCCCCGCGGCCCTCGTCCTCCTCGCAGTAGCAGGAGTCGACGATGTTCTCGGCGAGCAGCAGCTTCCCTGCGGCAGTGAGGCGCTCCAGGTCGGCGGCCCCGGGGTGCTGGAGCACGACGGCACGGCCGAACTGGAAGCCGGCGAAGTCGCCCTGCCAGGCCGCCGGGAACAGTTCGTTGGCGCGGGCCCAGGCCTCCACGCGCAGGTCGACCTCCTGCACCTTCTCCGGGTCGGCGGGCACCGCGGGCCGGTACAGCAGCCCGGGGATCGCGCCGTGGCGCCGGGCTCTCGCGCTCCGGGCGGGGCTGGGGGGGCCGGGCAGGGTGAAGGCGGTGGGGTGTGTGGTCACGGGGTGCTCCAGGCCGTCATTCGGGGAGCCGGCCGACCTGGACGTTCTCCAGGATCCCTGCCGCGTCGGGCACGAGGATGGCCAGCGAGTAGTAGGCGGTGACGAGGTAGCTGATGATCGCGGCGGAGTCGATGCCCATGAACCGGACGTTCAGGCCCGGCTGGTACTCCTCCGGGATGCCGGTCTGGTGGAGGCCGACGACGCCCTGGTCGGCCTCGCCGGTGCGCAACGCGATGATGCTGGTGGTCTGGTCGTCACTGATCGGGATCTTGCCGCAGGGCAGGATCGGGACCCCGCGCCACGCCGGCACATCGTGGCCGTCGAGGCTCGCGGTGCCGGGCATCAGGCCGCGCCGGTTGCACTGCCGGAAGAAGGCGGCGATCGCCTTGGGGTGGGCGAGGAACACCTTCGTCTTGCGGCGCATCGACAGCAGCTCGTCCATGTCGTCCGGGACCGGCGGGCCGGCGAAGGTGCTGACCCGCTGGCCGTAGTCGACGTTGTGCAGGAGGCCGAACTCCCGGTTGTTGACCAGCTCCCACTCCTGGCGTTCGCGGATCTCCTCGACGGTCAGGCGCAGTTGCTGCTCGGTCTGGTCCATCGGGTCGTTGTAGAGGTCGGCGACGCGGCTGTGGAGCCGCAGGACGGTCTGGGTGAGGGACAACTGGTACTCGCGCGGGGCGAGGTCGTAGTCCACGAAGCCGCCCGTCAGCGTCGGCTCGCCCACGTGGCCGGCCTGCACCGGAACGTCGGCCTCGCCCTTGCGGTTCATCGGCCGGTGCTGCCGGTCGACGTAGGACCGCAGATGCGCGCCGAGGGACGGCGCCCGCTGCGTGAGGTCCTCGACGGCGGCCCAGGGCATCGCGAGGACCACCCCGGCCGTCTCGGCCCGCACCGAGGCCGACCACAGCGGGTCGGGTTGTCCCACGGCCTCGTCGCCCAGCTGGTCGCCGTCCGTGACGACCCCGATGATCCCCTCGTCGCCGTACTTGCCGCAGGTGTAGCGGGTGAACCGGCCGCGGACGACCAGGTACACCTCCGTCACGGGCTGGCCCGCCTCGAAGAGCACCTGTCCGGCGCGTACCTCCTGGGGCCGGAAGTGGCCGGCGATCTCCCGCAGGACGTCCGTGTCGGCGTAGCCGCGCAGGATCGGCAGCTCCGTGAGCGACTGCGGGATGACGCGGATGTCGTCGCTCCCGTTGTGCTCGAAGTGCACACGGCCACGGTTCGTGCGCAGTTGGAGGCGCCGGTTGACCCGGTACGTGCCGCCCTTGACGTCCACCCACGGCAGGGCCTTCAGCAGCCATCGCGAGGTGATGGCCTGCATCTGCGGTTCGGACTTGGTGGTCGTGGCGAGCTGGCGTGCCGCGCGGGTGCTCAGACTGGTGAGCTGCTCGGCCGCGGGATCAGCGGGGGGTTCTTCGACGGCGGGACCGGTGGCGCTGTCCAGTGTGGACACATTCCCTCCAGCAGGGCTGGTGAACGAACAGAGGTGACCGCAGCGGTCGGTGACGACGTGACGGCGGCGACCCTGTGATCCACTCAATCAGGACAGACCGGGCGCGGGGTACGGCGTGAACGGGGCGGATCAGCGCGCCGGGGGTGGTAAACCTGCTGTCGGGGGCGGGGGTGGCCGACAGTGTGCTCCTGGGCCACCGGAGCGCTTCCGTGAGCCGTGTGACGTCACCCTCCGGATAAGATTGACCACCGCGAAACCACCGTCCAAACACCCGGGGCACCGGGACACCTGGCCCCCGACGACCCGGGCCGCGCCGCCGAGGTTCGACGGCGTCCAGGCGCACGTCGGGCCTGGCCGGGCGTGAGGTCGGTCCACGACCCGCCGGGCGCGCCGGCGGACACCGGCGGACACCGGCGGTGGCCTCGTCCGTCCGGGTGACGCGCTGCGCCGCCTCCACGCGCGGCGTGCCACGTCACGCCGAAGGCGTCCGCACTTCGCGCTTAGGGTGACGCCAGGAGGTGGCGGATGCGCGTGGGGTTGCACGCACTCGGCATCGGAGACAGTGCCCGTCCGGAGGTCATCGGCGCGGTGGCCACAGCCGCGGAGACGCACGGCTTCGCCCGGCTCTGGTGCGGCGAGCACGTGGTCCTCGTGGACGCGCCCGCCTCCCGTTACCCCTACTCCGCGGACGGCCGGATCGCCGTACCCGCGGACGCGGACTGGCTGGACCCGCTGCTCGCGCTCAGCTACGCGGCAGCCGTCACCAGCCGGATCGAACTCGCCACCGGTGTGCTCCTGCTGCCCGAGCACAACCCGGTCCTGGTCGCCAAACAGGCCGCCACACTCGACGTGCTCTCAGCCGGGCGCTTCTGCCTCGGGGTCGGGGTCGGCTGGTCGGCCGAGGAGTTCGCCGCACTCGGGGTCCCCTTCGCCGGGCGCGGTCGGCGCGCCGAAGAGTACCTCGCCGCGATGCGCGTCCTCTGGGCCGAGGATCCGGCCTCCTTCGCGGGCGAGTTCACCCGCTTCGACGCGATCCGGGTCAACCCCAAGCCCCTGCGCGGTGGCCGGCTCCCGGTCGTGGTCGGCGGCCACAGCGACGCCGCCCTGCGCCGCGCGGTCAGGCACGCCGACGGGTGGTACGGCTTCAACGTCCCGGTGGCCGACGTCGGCTCGCACGTGGCCGTCCTCGCCGACGAGTGCGCCCGCCAAGGTCGCGCCTTCGACGAGCTCACGGTCGCCGTCGCGTTGAGCGACGGCACGCCCGAGTACCTGCCGGCCCTCGCCGCGGCGGGCGTCTCGGAACTCGTCGTCGTCGGCGCACCCCCGCCCGCTCCCGACGCGGCGGCCACCTGGGTCGCAGAACTCGCCCGGGAGTGGATCATCCGGAATGAGTGACCGTGGCCCGTCAGCGCACTGACCCGCTGACCCCGGCGCTGCATCCCATGGACGGTGGGTCAGATGCGTCCTTCTGAGGCGAGCCACTGGAACGGGAATCCGTACCGGCCCGCGTTCCTGTCGCGGAATTCCATGCGCAGGCGCGCGCCGAGATCGCCTTCGAACATGCCGGTTGGCTCATGCGCCTGCACCACTCACACGAGGACCGCGCCCCGCACATCCAGCAAGCCGATGCCCAAGGCCGTCGCCGGGCACGTAGATGCAGGGACCCTTGCGCGGGGTGACCGCGTCACGCCGTCCCTGCCGGTGGACCGTGGTGACCGACCAGTCCCCGTCGTCAGAGCCCCGGCACCGGCACCGTCCAGGAGGGCTCACAGATCACGGCTGCGGCTTCCTGCGGCCGGCTGAGGCTTGCTGGATGTCTGCGCCGGAGCTGACGTGCCGCTGGGTCTCCTGGGGGCCGTGCCAGTCCAGGCACATCGCGGTGGCATCGTCTTCGAGCCGGCCGCCGGCGGCGTCCCGGACTGCGGACGTCAGCGTCAGCGCGGTCTCGCGCGGATGCAGGTCCCGGGTGCGCTCCAGCATGTCGAGCAGGTCGACCTTCTGCCCATGGCGCTCGAGCATGCCGTCGGTCAGCATGAGCAGACGGTCACCGGGGCGCAGATCGATGTCTTGGACCCGGTAAGGGTGCGGCGCATACGCGGAGAGCCCGAAGGGATGGTCCACCTCGCAGGTGATCACCTCCGCGACCCCCTTGCGTACGCGCAGTGGCCAGGGGTGACCCGCGTTGACGAGCTGGGCCTGCCCGGTGTGGAGGTTGATACGCAGGAGCTGCCCGGTGGCGTGACCGTGGCCGTGATCAGCCAGGGCCTGGTCGGCCCGACGAGCCTGCTCGGCCAGGCCGGCTCCCACACGGCGCGCGCCGCGCAGAGCGCCCACCAGGACCGTGGCGGCCAGGGCGGCGTCGATGTCGTGCCCCATGGGGTCGGTCACCGACAAGTGCAGGGTGTCCCGGTCCACGGAGTAGTCGAAGGTGTCGCCACTGAGGTCTTCGGAGGGCTCCAGGCTCCCGCACAGGGTGAACTGCGCGGCCTCGCAGGACAATGACGCGGGCAGCAGCTGGTACTGGATCTCCGCTGCCAGGGTCGGGGGCCTGGAGCGTTTGCCCCAGGTGTAGAAGTCGGTGAAACGCCCGTCGGCGATCACGACATAGGCCAGGGCATGGGCGGCTTCCCCGACGGCATCAAGGACGTCTTCGCCGCAGTCAGTCGGCAGGAGCAGCTCCAGCAGTCCAATGGCGTCCCCCCGGTTGGTGACCGGTACGATCATTCGCTGTCCGCGGCTCGTCGTCTCTTGATACAGCCGCTGGGTACGGATCACCTGCTCGTAGACGCTGCCGAACAGGGGGATCCGTTCCGCTTCCCTGTCACCCCCCACTGCCCCGGCGGTGGACAGCCGCGCTACCGCCTTCCCCGTCAGGTCCACAATGAGGAAAGAGACCTTCGTAGCCTGAAAACGCAGCCGCAGGTCCTCCGCAACCACGTCGACGGCATCCGCCGGCGCCGCTGTCTCGGCCGCCGTCAGCAGCCGGGGAAGTCCACTCGTTCCAGCACTCACGGCCGCGGTCCCTTCCACCAGCCCCCTCACCAGCTTGGCTACCGCAGCGGTGAGCGTCAATCTGTGCCCACTCGCGGCTGCAACCGGCGCAGTGTGCTCCGCGGGCCCTCAGACATCAACGGCAACAGAATTCCCGGCCAGCCCTGCGTTTCACGCTCGCCAGGAGCGGATGCGTTCGGCGGCGGTGAACACGTCGGCCTTGCCGCTGACGATGTCGCGGGCGAGCTCCACCGGGGCGTAGGGCGCGGTGAGGGTGTGGCCGCTGGCCGTCATGTAGGCCACCGCGGCCATCGCGCCGAACAAGGCGTTGCGGGCGGGGAGGGGGCGGAGCTGGATGATGGTGTGCATCAGGGCGGCCGCGCGCCAGGCCTCGTCGTAGTCGGCACCGAAGGCGGGGGTGTTCACGCGGTGCCGGGCGACGGCTGCGACCAGTGCGGAGTAGTCGCGTACCGCCAGGTCCGTCATGCGGGCCTCTTGGATCTCCAGGAGCCAGCGGACGTCGACGAAGAGCTCCATCAGGCGGCGGCACCCGCTCCACTGCGGGGTGCGTCGTCGGGGAAGGCCTCGTCGAAGGCGGCCGCGTGGGCGTCGTGGAAGTCGAGCGCCGTGGAGACGAAGACGCGGCGGCGCCCTTCGAGGACGGTCGTGGCGTGGATGTAGTCCTCGACGGACATCCCGGCGGCTGCGGCGGCGACTTGCAACTGCCGCAGCTCGGCTTCGGTGTAGTCCACGCTCACATCCGGCATGCACCGAAGGTACCGGATCGGCTGCGGCCGCTGCACCTGAGCCTGCCATCTGCTGCGTCAAACGGAACCGAGCCGGTCATGGCACGAAAACCCGAGGTCCCGGCGCACCGAAGGGTGCGCCGGGCCTGATGCGTGTCCTCGGCTACCACCAGATGACGGCGTATCCGTCGCCCCCGTTGTCGGCGGGAATCAGCGCGGCCACCGTACCGTCGCCTCCCGTGCCCGCACCCTGTGGGGCGGGCTCGACGATGCCGCTCACCGCAGGCTGGCCGCCGGGGCCTGCCAGCCCTTGGGCCACGACGGGAGGCTGGCCCGCGGCGCCCTGACGGGTCGTACCGCCGACCGAGCAGAAGCCGTTTCCGCCGGGACTGGGAGTCAAGGGGAGGAGGCCGGCGCGTCCTCCGGTGCCGCCGTCACCCCTCGCGAGAATGCCGCTCGGGCCGGACAGGACGGTGTTCGCCCCGTTGGTACCGTTCACGCCGATGGCGTTGGCACCGATCCCTCCTTGACCGACGGTCACGTTGTAGACCGTCCCGGGTGTCACGTCCACCGGGCACCAGGCGAAGCCGCCGGCACCGCCGCCTCCACCGAGGGGGACGGGGATGAGTCCGATTCCACCGCCGCCCCCGCCCGCACCCCATACCTGGACGAAGACCCTGGTGACCCCGGCGGGCGGGGTGAACGTTCCGTCGCCGACCCTGAAGTCCACCAGGTCGTGGGGGGCGGCGGCGGTCCCGGGCGGACCAGCCGGGCCCTGCGGACCCTGCGGACCCTGCGCCCCGGGGTCGCCCTGCGGGCCGGCAGGCCCGGCGGGACCCTGCGCTCCGGGGTCGCCCTGCGGGCCGGCTGGCCCGGCAGGACCAGCCGGACCCTGCGCTCCGGGAGTTCCGGGAGTTCCGGGAGTTCCGGGCGGTCCGGGCGGTCCGGGCGGGCCCTGCGGGCCAGGAGGCCCGGGGATGCCCGGTCGGCCGGGATGCCACGGACGGCCCGGGTATCCGGGGTAGCCGTGGTAGCCGGGGCGGCTCGGGCAGTACCCGGGGAAGTAGGGGAAGAGGAAGCACGGGTCGGCGAGAGCGGTCGTGGCGCCGGGTTTCACGGCGTCAGCCTGTCCACCGTCGGCGCTTTCCGCGTGCGCGGCACCTGTCAGAGCACTGGACGCCAGGGCCACGCTCGCGGCCATCGTCCACATCCGCAGACCACCTCGGCGTCGGCTTACGGACGCCTGAGGCAGGGTTATTCGGGACAACACGTCACCTCCAGGAAGGGGCTCACAGCGCGCGGCAGACGCCGCCCGGAGAGGAAGCTGGCATGGACAGCAGCGAGCCCACAGCAATGATCACCCTGCGTTTCCCGGCGTGCACATTCGGTAGCCGACCGGGTGACTCCTCGCAGCTCAGCGAGTTCCGGTCGTCACGCCACGGGGGCGTCGAAGTCGATCGGGTACCGGAACTGCCAGGCGTTCTTCTCGGGCTTCACCAGCTTGAACATCGTCGGCAGTAGCGCGTCGCGGATCACCCGCGCGACCGGGCCCGCGGCCTTGCGGGCGTTGGTGCGGGCGGTCTCCTTGATGATCCGCTCCACCCGGGGCCGGCGCAGTTCCTCGTAGCGGGCCAGCGCCTGAGGCAGGGGCAGGTCGCGCAGGCAGCGTGCGAGTTCGACGGAGCTCTCCGCGGCGAGCGAGGCGCCCTGGCCGGAGCTGGAGGAGGGCGCATGGGCGGCGTCCCCGGTGAGGACCATCCGGCCGCGGCTCCAGCGCACCGGCTGCGGCATGTTCTCCGTGCTGCCGGCGAAGAGCACGGCCTTAGGGTCGGTGGCCGCCAGCATCCTTCCGGCCGGGGCGGCGTCGCCTTCGCAGACCTCCGCCAGGTGTTCCAGCCAGTAGGCGCCGCCGCGCTCGCGCTGGTCGCTGACCGAGAGCGGCTGCGCCACGGGCAGGTTGATGAACCACAGGCCCGTACCGTCGGCGAAGACCTGCCAGGCGAAGAAGCAGCGCTTGCCGAAGGTCATGTGCATCATGCCGTCGGTGGGCGCGACGCCGGCGTCGGCGACCATGGCGCCGAACCCGGCCGTGCCCGCGAACTGCGGTGCGGAGGCGGTCGGGTCGATCAGGCCGCGGACCGTGGAGCGCAGTCCGTCCGCGCCGATGAGCACGTCCGCGGTCGCCGTGCTGCCGTTCTCGAAGCGCGCGGTGACACCGTCGGCGTCCTCGCTCGCGTCGACGATGCGTCTGCCGTAGACGGTGGCCACGCCCCGCTCCTCGGCGGCCTCACGCAAGGTCCGGAACAGCTCCGCGCGGAACACGAAGCGCGTCGGATCGATACCGGGCAGCGTGCCGAACTCGGCCAGCTTCTTGCCGTTCCAGCTCTGCAGCACCATGCCGTTCATCTCGGTGCTGACCGCGCGGATCGCGTCGCCCACGCCGATCGCGTCGAACGCCTGGAATCCGTTCGGCGCCAGTCCCATGCCGCCGCCGGCCCCGTCCGCCGGGCCGTCGTACGCCTCGAAGACCGTCGCCTCGATGCCTGCCTGCCGGAGCGCCATCGCGGTGACGGGACCGGCGATGCCGCCGCCGATGACCAGAGCGGAGCGGACCTTGCCGTTCGTGGTGCCAGTCGAGTTCGTCATGACGTGATAGTTGCACTGCAACTAGTCTCTGGTCAACTAGTTCGACCGTGGGTAGCATCGGGCCATGAGCACTGCGCCCCGGAGTTCCCCCCTCGCCCTGACCGTCCTGGCCCTGCTGCACTACAAGCCGCTGCATCCCTACGGCATCCAGCGGCTGCTCAAGGAATGGGGCAAGGACCAGGTCGTCAACGTCGGTCAGCGGGCCGGCCTGTACCGGACCATGGAGCGCCTGCTCGCCGCCGGGCTGATCGCCGTCCGCGAGACGGGCCGGGACGCGCAGTACCCGGAGCGCACCGTGTACGAGGTCACCGGGGCGGGCAGCGAGACGGCGCACCGCTGGCTCGACGAGATGCTCTCCACGCCGAAGCAGGAGTTCCCCGAGTTCCCCGCCGCGCTGTCGCTGATCATGATGCTGACGCCGGAGGCACTGCGGGATGCGCTCGGCCGCCGCGCCGAGGCCCTGGAGACGGCCCTCGCGCAGCACGACGCGGACCTCGCCCGGGAAGCGGACAGCGGGCTGCCGCGGATCGCGACGCTGGAGCTGGGGTACGTGCGCACGATGGCGGCGGCGGAGCTGGCGTGGGTCCGGGGCGTCCTGGCCGATTTCGCGGACGGACGCCTGGCCTGGTCACCCGAGGAACTGCTCGCACACGCGGGCGATGACGGGTGATCACCAGGCGGCCGTCTTCGCCGCGTCACTTACCGGCAGGGCCCGCGGTGCCGGGGTGCAGCAGCCCGCGCAGGACGTTGCCCTCCGTCGTCAGGTAGCTGGAGCCGTAGTCGAAGCGGCGTGCATCGGCGAACAGCAGGAAGTAGTACTTGGCGTTCTCGCTGAACCAGTACGCCGGGGTCAGGTCCCCGAGCTCCATCGGGGACGCCGTCACGTCCCGGACGACCGTGTAGCCGTTGCGGACCTTGCAGTAGCGCTCCTGGCGGCCGAACATCTCGCGGGCGCGTGCGCGGTACAGCTCCTTCCCGGTGGTGAGCCACAGGAGCAGGCAGGAGTTGGCGTACTCCGGGCGCAGCGGGTAGGACGGGTCGATCGCGCGCAGGGTCCGGTAGTCGAAGAGGTCCGGCGGCAGGCGGAAGGTGTCGAGCGCGGCCGTCCAGCTGTCGAGGTAGCTCTCGCCGCCGGCGAGGTGGCCGCTCTGGGCGAGCAGGCCGGCGTAGAAGGCGGTCAGCCCGGACTCGACGTGGCCGGCCGCGCGGCCCGTGGCCATCTGCGCCTGCCGGAACCACAGCCGCCCGGTGTCCCGGTCGGCGAGATACCGGAAGATCCCGGCGGTCAGCGTGGTGTACCAGGTGTGCAGCTCCTCGTCGCCGTACAGCGCCCAGCCGTGCCACAGACTCTCGTAGAAGGAGTCGACGGGCGGATCGAGGGTGGCGGTGGTACCGGTCCACGCCCCGGTCTCGACGTTCATGCTGGTGCCCACCAGGTCCAGCCGCGAGCGGCGTTCGCAGACCGCGCGCAGCGCCCGCTTGGCCGCACCGTAGTAGGAGCGGTCGCCGGTGAGCCGGGACAACTCCCCGAACTCGGTGATGCAGGTGCCGATCTCGGCGAGGTAGTTGACCCGGCCGCCCACCGCGCCGGTGGAGAGGTTGACGTAGCGGTAGGGGGCGCCCGTGGGCGACTTGACGAAGGCGGGCATCAGCCGGTCCGCGAGGTCGCGGGCCAGCTCCAGCAGCACGGGTTCCCTGGTCGCCAGGTACCCCGACAGCAGCCCGCCGACCAGTCGGATGATCGACTCGAAGACCTGGACCGACACGTCCTGGTCGAGGACGAGTTCGTTGCGCACCCAATGGACGGCCGCGGCCAGGTCCTCGTCCAGTTCCATCAGGTACAGCGTGTCGAGCGCCTCGACGATCGTGAGGCCGAACGTGTGACCCCGGACGAAGAAGTCCGCACCGCAGCCACGCAGCGGCCGCAGCTCGTCACGGCCCCAGGCCAGCCGTCGGTAGGCGTCCCACGCCCTGCGGAACGAGGCGACGGCCTCCTCCCCCAGGTCCGCATACGGCTCGGGCGCCACGTCGGCCGCACCGGCCAAGGGCACAGCCGGAACGGCAGCGACGGGCGTCAGGGCCGCCACGGCACCGAGCAGCCTGCGCCGTGACACTCCGCCAGGACCCATGAAAGTTCCCATAACCGCACAGATGCCCCAAATGCGCCATCCCCTTTCCCGGCCCTACGGGAGATCACCGCATTGACGGGACATCCTTGCCGATGACCGGCTCAAGCAGCGACGCCGACCCCGCATGCCTTCCGCGTCGAGGCCGTGGTCAGGACCGGTCCGCCACGGCGGCGGCGAAACGCGCCACGAGCGCCGCAACCGCGGCACGCAGCTCCTCCCCGCCCTCGACGCGGAAGGCGAACGGCACCCTCGCCAGCCATTCCTGCGCGTACATGTCCGGGTTGCGGGTGCTGCCGACCAGCACGCATCCCTCCCCCGAGGGCTCCAGCCGCCCCATGGGCGGCCGGATCCACGGGGCCACCTCGGCCAGGGGCGCGTCGAACACCACGCGGGTCGAGAACTCCCACCCCATACCCAGGTTCTCCTCGAGCGCCGCCACCGGGTCGAGGCCCTCGGGCGGCTCGAAGCGGTGCCCGGTCGGCCGGACCGCACGGATCCGGTCGAGCCGGTAGGTGCGGATCGCGTCCGCACGATGGGAGTGGCACAGCACGTACCAGCGCCCGTAGCGGACGACGATGGACCAGGGATCCACCTCCGCCTCCCACTCGTTGCCGGCCTCGCTGCGGTAGGTGACCGACACGCGCCGCCGGGCCGCGACGGCGTCGACGAGTTCGCTGGTGATGGCCGGATCGGGGCGCGTCGCGTACGGGTCCGCCGCGGCCGACGCGTACTCCCGCAGCAGCGCAGCCTGTTGGCCGACGCTCTCCGGAAGCGCCTTGACGACCTTGCCCAGGGCGGCGCCGACCAGGTCGTCGGTGCCGGCTGCGGCCGGCTGGGCGCTGAGCACCGCCATCACCAGGCCGAGGGCCTCGGACTGAGTGAAGTGCACCGGGGGCAGCCTCGTCCCGCGCCCCAGCCGGTACCCGCCATGCGGCCCGCGGGCCGACTCCACGGTGATGCCTGCCTCCCGGAGGATCCCGACGTACCGGCGCGCGGCGCGCTCGGTGACGCCCAGCCGCACGGCGAGTTCGCCGGCCGTCGTACCGGGGCGGGTCTGGAGGATCTCCAGGGCGCGCAGCGCCCGCGCGGTGGGGCTGAGATCGTTCGGCACGGGAGCAGGTTAGCCCGGATGAACCGGCAGTGGATCGTCCGGATCTCCTCCTACGGTGGCGTCCACGAAGTTGGAGAAGGGAAACCGACCATGGACATCCTGCTCATCGGCGGCCTGTGGCTGAACGGATCCGTGTGGGGCCGCGTCGCGTCCGCGCTGGAATCGCTCGGCCACCGCCCGGTGCCGCTCACCCTCCCGGGCCAGGGGGACGGCTCCGTGTCCGCCACGCTCGACGACCAGTTGGCAACGGTGCTCGCCGCGGTGGACGCGGCACCCGGCAAGCCCCTGGTGGTGGGGCACTCCGCCGCCTCCACGCTGGCCTGGCTGGCTGCCGACCGGCGGCCGGGGCGGGTCGCCAAGGTCGCCCTCATCGGCGGTTTCCCGACCGCCGGCGGTCAGCCGTACGCGGACTTCTTCGAGGTGACGGACGGCGTCATGCCCTTCCCCGGCTGGGGCCCCTTCGAGGGGCCGGACGCCGCCGACCTCGACGACGGCGCCAGGCGAGACCTGGCGTCCGCCGCGATCCCGGTGCCCGCAGGTGTGTCCAAGGCACTGGTGCGACTGACGGACGAACGGAGGTTCGACGTCCCGGTCGTGCTCGTATGCCCGGAGTTCACGCCCGCGCAGGCGCAGGAGTGGATCAACGCCGGTGACATCCCGGAGCTCGCCCGGACCAAGCACGTCGACTTCGCCGACATCGACTCGGGCCACTGGCCCATGATCACCCAGCCCGCAGAATTGGCCCGGATCCTGGCCGAGGCAGCCGACACGGCCTGACGAGGGGTCCACCGGGCCCGGACCCAGACCGGCAGAGATCATCCAGAGCGCGGTGGCCAAGGGCAACCCGCCTGCCTGCGGCCCGAACTCATACGCCTTCGCGGCGGGCGCGCACGCCCCCGGCTCCCTGCAGGGGGTGGAGCCGGGCGGGCGGGTGCTCGATCGGCAGGTCGGGGCGCCAGGTGGTCAGGCACTGGGCACTGGGGACGAACAGGCCGTTCGGGAGCCGGTCGAGCGGCCACCACCGCCAGTCGCCCACGCTCTCGCCGGGTTGGTCGGCCGGCTCGCCGTCCCATGCGGTGATCACCGCGGCGACGGTCGCCCGCAGCGTGCCCTGGGCCTCGTCCAGGAGCAGGCCGAGCAGTTCGACGTCCTCCTCGCGTACGGTGCAGCCGGTTTCCTCGTTCACCTCACGGCCGGCCGTACCGGCCAGGGACTCCCCCCTTTCCACCGAACCCCCGGGCAGCTCCCACGTACCCCGACGGTGCCGGCCCAGCAGAAGACCACGGGGGCCGTGGAGGATCGCCCCGACGCCGAGGGCGGTGTTCGGCGGCGGCGGGCCGGTGGTGCGGGGGCGGCTGGTGACCCGGGTGCGCCGACGTACGCGGTACAGCCGGCAGGACGTCGGGACGCCCGCTTCCGGCGCGTCCAGGACCTCGATCCGCTCGACGGCGAAGCCGTGTTCCTCCAGCAGGTCCCGCCACAACTCCGGCGTCAGGACCCACATCTGCACCGTCAGCCGCCCGCCGCCCGCCAGGGGCAGGATCTGCGGGCGGGCCGTGACGGTGTCCGAGGGGCCTTGGCCGTCGGAGTCGGTGTGCAGGACCGAGAACACCAGCCTGCCGCCCGGTGCCAGCGCGTCCGCGACGGCGGGCAGCAGCCGGCGCGGGTCGACGTACGCGAAACCGTGGACGGAGTAGATCACCTCGTACGGATCCGCCCGCCGCAGATGCTCGACCGCGTCGGCCAGGATCAGGCGCAATCCCGGCACGGCCGAGTAACGCGCAGCGGCGCGCTCGTACTGGGTGGGCGAGGCTTCGACGGCGTCGACGTCGGCACCGTGCGCACGGACCAGGTGGGCGGCATGCCTGGCCAGGCCCGATCCGAGGTCCGCGACCCGCCGGCCACACAGGTCGCCCAGGGCCTCCACGCCGTGTTCGTCCGGCCAGAAGCCCCAGGAGATGTCGTCCGCGTCGGGGACGTCGGTGCCCCTGGCCACGTGGTGGGCTCCGTAGGCGGTCCAGGCGTCGGCGTTCGTCACTTCCGCAGGGTCCACAGTGCTGCCCTCCCCACGGTGCGGCCGCGCCTGCCCATGACGGCCATTCGACACCACACCATGCGCCGCCGTCGATGAGCGTGCGTGCACTGACACCCGACGATCCGTCAGAGCGCCTTCGCCGTGGCTTCGCAGACATCCGACCTCATCGCATCATGGACCTTGAAGTTCGAGCCGAAGGTGGGGAAATCGCGGACTAAAACTCCATAAGATCAACAGCGACGAGGGCAAAGGTCGGGTTAATTTGGCATCGGCCGTTGACATGGGCGAAACAACTTGATTATTTATGAATACTTTTCGTGGGCTGCTGCGACCCTGGAAGGGAACCCTTGCCGTGTCCGCTTCTTCCCGACGTGACTTCCTCCGCCTGGCCGGCGCCACCAGTGGTGCTCTCGCCCTGTCGAGCGGCCTCTACCCGTTCGCCGCACATGCCGCTCCCGCCCGTCCGACCAGCGTGGACATCGTCCCGGAGGGCAAGGCCACGTCGCTCTGGTACCGCACGCCCGCCAACGAGGCGCGCATCATCCAGGAGGCACTGCCCGTCGGCAACGGCCGGCTGGGCGCGCTGGTCGGTGGTGATCCGGCGGACGACTTCCTCTACCTGACCGACGGCGCGTTCTGGACCGGCGGCACCAACGACACCCTGACCGACGACGGCCAACTGCCGTACGGGCCGGACGACTTCGGCAGCTTCGGCCTCCTGGCCAAGCTCCGGATCGCACTGCCCGGCCACTCCGGCAAGGCGGTGAGCAAGTACCGTCGCCGGCTCGACCTGAGCAACGGCGTGGTCTCCGCGGAGTACCTGCACGAGGGCAACCTCCACCGCCGCGAGGTGTACGCCAGCCATCCGGACGACGTGGTCGTCGTCCGGCTCAGCGGCGGGCCGCACACCGGTACGGTCTCGCTGGCCGGCACGCACGGCGAGACCACCGCGGGCGGCAGCGGGCACGTGTCGTTCACCGGGACGCTGAAGAACGGTCTGCGCTACGCGGCGGCGGTGACCGCGGTCAGTGCGTCGGGCCGGGTCAGCGTGGAGGGCGACAAGCTGTCCTTCGCCGGGTGCCGGGAGCTGCTGATCGTGGTGTGCGGCGGCACCGACTACTCCCCCGACGCCGCGAAGAAGTTCCGCGAGCCCGGCACCGATCCCCTCGCGGTGGCCCGCGCCAAGATCGCCGCCGCGGCGAAGGTGTCCGGCAACGAGCTGCTCAAGACCCATGTGTCCGACTACCACCGGCTCTACAACCGGTTCAGCATCGACCTGGGCGAGTCGTCGGCGCTGCAGCGGTCCCTGGACTCCTGGTCGCGCATCGCCGTGCGGTACACCGACGCGACGACGCCGGACCCGGAACTGGAAGCCGCCTACGTCCAGTACGGCCGCTACCTGACCATCACCGGCTCCCGCGACTGGCTGCCTATGAACCTGCAGGGCATCTGGGTGCACAACAACAACCCGGACTGGTACGCCGATTACCACACCGACATCAACGTCCAGATGAACTACTGGCTGGCCGACCCGGCCGGCCTGGGCGAGAACGCGTACGCCCTCGCCCGGTACTGCGTGTCCCAGCTGCCGGTCTGGACCGACGTCACCAAGCGGCTGTTCAACGACGAACGCAACCGGTTCCGCAACAGCACGGGCAAGATCGCCGGCTGGGCGGTCGCGTTCTCCACCAACATCCACGGCGGCAGCGGCTGGGCCTGGCACCCCTCCGGCAACGCCTGGCTGTGCAACTCCCTGTGGCGGCACTACGAGTACAGCCAGGACCGCGCCTACCTGGAGCTGATCTACCCCGTGCTGAAGGGGGCCGCGGAGTTCTGGCAGGCGCGCCTGATCAGCACCACGGTCACCGGGACGGACGGCACGTCACAGCAGGTCCTGATCGACGACGCCTCCTGGTCGCCGGAGCACGGTCCGGACGGGAAGGGCAACACCTACGGGCAGGAACTGGCGTGGGAGCTCTTCGAGGAGTTCAAGACCGCCTCCCGCGTGCTCCACCGGGACACCGAGCTGGCCGCCGAGCTCGGCGCGATGCAGGCCAAGCTCTACCTGCCCCGGGTCAGCCCGAAGACCGGCTGGCTCGAGGAATGGATGACCCCCGACAACCTCGGCGAGGTCACGCACCGGCACCTGTCGCCGCTGATCGGCTTCTACCCGGGCGACCGGATAGCCGCCGACACCAGCCCGGCGGAGCTGCTCGAAGGGGTCCGTGCGCTGCTCACCGCCCGCGGCATGGACAGCTTCGGCTGGGCGTGCGCGTGGCGGTCGTTGTGCTGGTCCCGGCTGAAGGACGCGGAGAAGGCCTACCAGCTGTACCTGACGGTCCTGCGGCCGTCCATCACCAATGGCAACGGCACCTCGGCCAACTGGTTCGACATGTACAGCCAGGGCAGCTACACGATCTTCCAGATCGACGCGAACCTGGGCGGTGCCACCGCCGCGCTGGAGATGATCCTCTACTCACGGCCCGGCGTCATCGAGCTGCTGCCCGCACTCCCCCAGGCCTGGGCGGCCAAGGGTTCCGTGACCGGCGTCGGCGCCCGCGGCGGCTTCGAGGTGGACCTGTCCTGGCGCAACGGCAAGGTGACCGAGGCCACCATCCGCAGCACCGGCGGGACCGCCACCGAGCTGCGCGCCGGCGACTTCCGCAAGCAGCTCACCCTCAAGCCCGGCAAGTCCATGACGGTACGCATCCCCTAGCCACGGTCTTCGTGACGGCCCGCCGGTTCCTCCGGCGGGCCGTTGCGCATTCCCGTTCCGCGGCCGCATCCGCAGACCGCCGGGACGTCCGGCTCGGCCGTCCCGGCGGACGGCGAAAAAGCAAAGGCAAGGAGACGTCTCTCCTTGCCACTCTCAAGGTATAGCGCACCAGGGGGCTTGCGGCAAGGCCCCGGGGGTGGCGCACAATCGTCGGCCGAGGCCACAACCTGCGGAAATGAGGGCACGACGTGCAGTACGTGATCGATCTGCCAGAGGTCGACGAAACGCAGGTCACGGTCGTCGGCGGCAAGGGCGCGCACCTGGGCGGGCTGTCGCGGATCGAAGGCATCCGCGTGCCGGCCGGCTTCTGCGTGACGACGGACGCCTTCCGGCGGATCATGGCGGAGGCGCCGTCGATCGGCGAGCGGCTCGATGAGCTGTCGCGCCTGGACCCGGACGACCGCGAGGCGATCCGCACGCTCAGCGCACGGATCCGCCGGACCATCGAAGGGATCGTCATCCCTGGCGATCTCGCGGCGGCGATCACCCACCCGCTCGCCCGGCTCGGCGAGCAGGCCGCCTACGCCGTCCGGTCCAGCGCGACGGCGGAGGACCTGCCGACGGCCTCCTTCGCCGGCCAGCAGGACACCTACCTGAACGTCGTGGGGCCGGCGGCGATCCTCCGGCACGTCAGCCGGTGCTGGGCCTCGCTGTTCACCGAGCGGGCCGTGACCTACCGCCAGCGCAACGGCATCGACCACCGTACGGTCCACATGGCCGTGGTCGTGCAGCAGATGGTCTTCCCGCACGCGTCCGGCATCCTGTTCACGGCCGACCCCGTCACGGGCAACCGGAAGCTCGCCACCGTGGACGCCGGCTTCGGCCTCGGCGAGGCCCTGGTCTCCGGCCTGGTGAACCCGGACGTCTACACGGTGCGGGACGGCGAAGTCGTCACCAAGGCGATCGCCGCCAAGCAACGTGCGGTTCGCGCCCTGCCGGCCGGCGGCACGCAGGAGGTGGCGATCGACGCGCAGCGGCAGGAGCAGCCGGCGTTGACGGATGCGCAGGTCGTACGGCTCGTGCAGCTCGGGCGGCGGATCGAAGGGCACTTCGGCCGCCCGCAGGACATCGAATGGTGCCTGGTCGACGACGCCTTCCAGATCGTCCAGAGCCGGCCGATCACGACGTTGTTCCCCATCCCCGAGGCCGGGGACGAGGAGAACCACGTCTACGTCTCCGTCGGCCATCAGCAGATGATGACCGACCCCATGAAGCCCCTGGGGCTGTCCATGTGGCAGCTGACGGCCATGGCGCCCATGCACGCGGCCGGAGGGAGGCTGTTCGTCGACGCCACCCGGCGCCTGGCCTCGCCCGCGAGTCGCGCCGCCCTGCTGGACGTCATGGGGAAGGGCGATCCGCTGGTCAGGGACGCCCTGGAGACCGTCCTCGACCGCGGCGACTTCGTCCCGTCGCTCCCGGACGCGGGTCCCGGCGGGCCCCCGTTCGACGCTGCGCCGGCTCCGATCGAGACCGATCCGGCCGTCGTCACCGAGCTGATCGAGCGCAGCGAGGCGTCCATCGCGGCCCTGGAGCGCGACATCCAGGCGAAGACCGGCCCGGCGTTGTTCGCCTTCCTGCTGGAGGCCTTCGAGGAGCACAAGCGGGCCCTCGGTGATCCGCTGAACATGCAGGCGATCATGGCGGGGATGGAGGCCACCTGGTGGCTCAACGACAAGCTGCAGGAGTGGCTGGACGAGAAGAACGCGGCTGACACGCTCACGCTGTCCGCCCCCGACAACATCACGTCGGAGATGGGACTGGCGCTGCTCGACGTCGCGGACGTGATCCGCCCGCATGCCGAGGTGGTGGCGTTCCTCCAGGGCGTCCAGGAGGAGGGCTTCCTGGACGAGCTGCCGAAACTCGCGGGCGGGACCGAGACGCGCGACGCCATCGAGGGCTACCTCGACCGGTACGGGATGCGCTGCGTCGCCGAGATCGACATCACGAGGCCGCGTTGGCGCGAGCGCCCCACCGCGCTCGTGCCCGTGATCCTCGACAACGTCAGGAACTTCGAGCCGGGCGCCGCCCAGCGGCGCTTCGAGGAAGGCCGGCAGAAGGCGCAGGAGAAGGAACAGGAGGTGCTGTCACGCCTGCGGGCCCTGCCGGACGGGGACCGCAAGGCCGACGAGACCAAGCGGATGATCGACCGGGTCAGGACCTTCATCGGGTACCGGGAGTACCCGAAGTACGGCATCGTCAGCCGCTACTTCGTCTACAAGCAGGCCCTGCTGGAGGAGGCCGAGCGCCTCGTGCGGGCCGGCGTGCTCGCCGAGAAGGAGGACGTCTTCTACCTCACGTTCCAGGAATTCCACGACGTGGTGCGGTCGCACCAGGTGGACGACCGGCTCATCCAGCAGCGCAAGGACGCCTTCCGGTCGTACCAGGCGCTCACACCGCCCCGGGTCCTCACATCGGACGGCGAGGCCCTCACCGGGGCGTACCGGCGCGACGACGTGCCGGCCGGCGCCCTGATCGGCCTCCCGGTCTCCGCCGGGACCGTCGAGGGACGGGCCCGCGTCATCCTCGACATCGCGGAGGCCGATCTCGAGGCGGGCGACATCCTGGTCACGACCTTCACGGACCCCAGTTGGTCGCCGCTGTTCGTCGCCATCGCGGGCCTGGTGACCGAGGTGGGCGGTCTGATGACACATGGCGCGGTGATCGCCCGGGAGTACGGCCTGCCGGCCGTCGTGGGCGTGGACCAGGCCACCCGGCGGATCCGGGACGGGCAGCGGATCCGCGTGCACGGAACCGACGGGTACGTCGAGATCCTGCCCTGACGGAGCGGGGGTGCGCCGGGATTCCGGCGCACCCCCCTCACACATCTCGGCGTCACGCGGCGCCGTGCTGGGTCAGGAGCCGGGCGAGCCAATCGGTGCGGGTCCGGCGGGCCGTGGCCGAGATGCGCGCCTGCGGGTACAGGGCGTCGAAGCCGTGGAAACCGCCTGCCCAGACGTGGAGTTCGGCCTGTCCGCCGGCCGCCCAGATCCGGGTGGCGTAGTCGGTGTCCTCGTCGCGGAAGACTTCGGCGGAGCCGGTGTCGACGTAGGTGGCCGGCAGGCTGGAGAGGTCGTCGGCCAGTGCGGGCGAGACGTACGGGGACACCTCGTCGTCGGTGCGGTCGCCGAGGACCGCGCGCCATGCGAACGCGTTCATCTCACGGGTCCAGACGCCGGGGCCGCCGGAGTACTGGCGGCTGGAGACGGTGGTGTTGCGGTGGTCGAGCATGGGGCAGATCAGCATCTGGGCGGCGATGGCGGGGGTGCCGAGGTCGCGGGCCATCAGGGTGACTCCGGCCGCGAGCCCGCCGCCCGCGCTGGCGCCGGCGACGACGATCCGGGCGGGGTCGATGCCCAGTTCCTCCGCGTGTTCGGAAATCCAGAGCAGCCCCTGGTAGCAGTCCTCGACGAGGGTGGTGCCGGTGGCCTCGGGGGCGAGCCGGTAGTCCACGGAGGCGACGACCGCGCCGAAGGTGTCGAGCCACTCCAGCGGGATGTCGACCTGTGAGAACCGGTCGCCCATGACCATCCCACCGCCGTGCAGCCAGAAGATGCAGGGTGCGGCCGTGCTGCGATCGGGGCTCGCGGAGCTGAACACCGACATGGGGAGGGGCGTACCGTCCTCGGCCGGCACGGTGAACTCACGCCGGTCGACCCGACGGTGGGCGGTGAGGGAGTCGACGGGCGGCGACGGCATCCGGCGCAGTTGCGCGAGCACCTCCGGGCTGAGCCGGGACATCAGCGGCATGTCGGCCAGGAGGTCCAGCAGTTCGGGGTCCAGGGCGGGTCGCGGCGTGGTCGTGGAGGTGGTCGCGGGCATGCTCGTGGTCATGGTCGTGGGCCTTTCGTGGGGTGGTGACGGACGCGGCGGCGTTCCGGCTTCAGAAGGCGGCCTTGCCGCGGACCGGGACGTAGTCGGTGTACGCGGGCTCATCGGCCAGCAGTCCGCCGATCCGCGCCACGATGGCCTGCGCGGCCTCGCCGGCGAAGATCCGGTGGTGGTCCTCCTCGCTCGTCCACCCCTCGGTGACGTGGACGACGTCGGGATCGGACGCGGAACGGGAGACGAGGTAGACGACGCAGTGTTCGCTCGCCCCGGGGCTGCCCTCGTTCAGCCCGGTCAGCAGCAGGTCCACCAACTGGTCGCCCGTTCCGGGCCTGGCGGTCAGGGTGGCGTTGAAGCCGTACTGCGCGATCATGGATTCCTTCTTCCCGGTGATGGAGTGGGGTGACTCCATTCAACCGAGCTGACCTGCGTAAACGTTAGAACGATGCTCGCTCGTCCTTGCACGTTCCTCTCAGACGGGGGAGCTGCCGTACGCAAGGGTGCTGCAATGGGCGCATGCCCTTCGAAGAGTTCCGCACCCTGCTGGCCCGGCACGCCCGCCCCGACTCGGCCACGGACATCGACGGCGTCCTGGTCTCGAGGGTGGACCGGACGGATCCGCCGGCGCCCTCGATGTCCGGCACGGTGCTCGCCGTCATCGCCCAGGGCGCCAAACGCCTCGCGCTGGGCGACCGGGTCTACGAGTACGGACCCGGGCAGTACCTGGTCGCATCCGTCGACCTGCCCGTGACCGGGCAGTTCACCCAGGCGGACCCCGGCCGGCCCGCGTTGGGGTTCGGGCTCACGCTGGAACCGTCCGCCGTCGCGGAATTGCTGTTGCAGGCCGGCCCGGGCGACATCCCCCGGGCCGGCGGGGGCGCTCCGTCAGGTATCGCCGTCAGCGACGCCCCGGCGGCGCTGCTGGACGCGGTGGTCCGGCTGTTGCGCCTGCTCGACGAGCCCCGCGACCGCGCCGTGCTGGCCCCGCTGGTCAAGCGCGAGATCCTTTGGCGGCTGATCACCGGTGAGCAGGGTGCGGCGGTGCGCCAGCTCGGCCTGGCCGACAGCGGCCTGAACCACGTCTCCCGGGCCGTGCGCTGGATTCGCGAGCACTATGCCGAGCCCTTCCGGGTCGAGGACGTGGCACGTCGCTCCGGCATGAGCGTCTCCGCCTTCTACCGCAACTTCCAGGCGGTGACGGCGATGAGCCCCATCCAGTTCCAGAAGCAGATCCGACTGCAGGAGGCACGGCTGCTGCTCGCCACCCACCCGGGCGACGTCACCGGAGTCGGCCAACGCGTCGGGTACGACAACCTCTCGCAGTTCAGCCGCGAGTACCGCCGCCAGTTCGGCGCTCCCCCGAGCCGGGACGCCGCCCGCATGCGGAACACCGCGCAGACCCCGTAGGCACCCAAGGGAGCGGGAGCGAGGGCCCGTTGGGGCCGAAGTCGGAATCGGGGCCTTTCCGCCGCCCGTACCCACGGTGGCGTTTCCGCTGCCCTCCTCCGTGGGCGGCCCTCACGCCGCGCGCATCACCAGGATGGGTGATATCCGCTCCTGTCCCCGGATCCGGGGAGCCGGCCGTTCGTCGCGTGAATGGGGTAATCGGCGCCGTGCGCGCGCGATCGCGCGAAACATTCATTGACGCATCACCGAGCGGCCGATGAGACTCCATTTCCGGTAAAGAATGTGCAAGGGGCAACTATGAAGTCGTTCGTGCATAGAGGACAGATCACGAAAGTGGTCTTCGGCAGCGGAACGCGCAAGGGGCTCGCCGACGAGGTCAGGGCGCTGGGGCGCGGCCGGGCCCTCGTGCTGTGCACCCCCGGCCAGACCGACCAGGCCCGGGAGGTGAGCGAGCTCCTCGGCCCGCTCGCCGCCGGGGTGTTCGACCAGGCGGCCGCGCACACGCCCGTGCCCGTCACCGGGAAGGCGGTCGACGCGGCCCGCGCGGCCGGCGCGGACTGCCTGGTCGCCGTGGGCGGCGGCTCGACCATCGGCCTCGGCAAGGCCGTCGCGCTGCGCACCGGGCTGCCGCAGCTCGCCCTTCCCACCACCTACGCGGGTTCGGAGATGACCCCGATCCTGGGCGAGACCCAGGGCGGTGTGAAGACCACCCGGCGGCTGCCGGAGATCCTGCTCGACACGGTCGTGTACGACGTCGACCTCACCATGACGCTGCCCCCGCACGTCGCCGCGGTCAGCGGACTCAACGCCATGGCGCACGCCGTGGAGGCCCTGTACGCCCAGGACGGCGACCCGCTCGCCTTCCTCACCGCCGGTGAGGCCCTGGACGCCCTGGCCGCGGCCTTGCCGGCGCTCCTTCGGGATCCAGCGGACACCGAGGCGCGCGCCGCCGCGCTGTACGGGGCGTGGCTGGCGGGGACCTGCCTGGGCACCGTCGGCATGGCCCTGCACCACAAGGTGTGCCATGTCCTGGGCGGCTCCTTCGAGCTGCCGCACGCGGAGACCCACGCCGTCGTGCTGCCCCACGTCATCGCGTACAACGCCCCGGCGGCCGAGGCGGCCGTGGCCCGGATCGGCCGGGCGCTGCCCGGCGCCGGCCTCGATCCCGCGACGGCGGTCTTCGACTTCGCGGGCGGCATCGGCGCGCCCCGGGCGCTGCGTGACCTCGGCATGCCCGAGTCGGGCATCGGCGAGGCCGCCGACCTGATCGTCCGGGACGGCTACTGGAACCCGCGCCCGGTACGGCGGGACGCCGTACGCGACCTCCTCCAAAGGGCCTGGGCGGGCGAACCGCCCCACCGGGCCGCCGACGACCATTCCTCCGACCCGACGGGAGCCCGTCATGCGTGACCTCACCGATTCCACCATCACCGAGGCCGTCGTCGCCACGGTCCGCGACGCGAAGGACGACCGCCTCGCCGAGATCCTCGAGTGCCTGGTCCGGCACGCGCACGACTTCGTCCGTGAGACCGGTCTGACCGAGCAGGAATGGGCGCGCGGCGTGGACTTCCTCACGCGTACGGGGCAGAAGTGCACCCCCACGCGGCAGGAGTTCATCCTGCTGTCCGACGTGCTGGGGATCACGATGCTGGTCGACGCGCTCGGCAACCGGCGGGCGGAGGGATCGACGCAGAACAGTGTGCTCGGTCCCTTCTTCCGCGACGACCGCCCGCAGGCGGCCGACGGCGCCGACATCTCCGAGGGGCTGCCGGGCACGCCCTTGTTCTTCGAGGGACTGGTGACCGACGACCACGGCGCGCCGGTCGCCAACGCCGGGATAGACGTATGGCACAGCGACGCGGACGGCCACTACGACGTGGACGTCCCCGGCCTGTCCGACCCGGCCATGCGCGCCCTGCTGCGCACCGACGGCGAAGGGCGCTTCCGCTTCCGCTCGATCCGCCCGTCCAGCTACCCCATCCCCGACGACGGTCCGGTGGGCGAGATGATGCGGGCCACCGGCCGGTCCGTGATGCGGCCGGCGCATCTGCACGTCATGATCGCCGCCGAGGGGTTCCAGCGCGTGACCACGATGCTGTTCCCCTCAGACGACCTGTACCTCGACCAGGACCCGGTCTTCGGCGTCAAGCAGTCGCTGGTGACGCAGTACGCGAGCCACCCGGCCGGCACCGGTCCCTACGGCACGCGGACCGACCAGCCGTACACCCTGCTCCGTCACACCTTCGTGCTCGAGCCGGGACGGTCGGCTCATGACCCCCGGCCTTCCTGACGGGCGGCGCCCGGCCCTGCCGGACCTGCCGGCGCACGTCGTACCCCGGCCGCGGGTGACCCGCCGCGTCCTTCAGGCGCTGGCGGGTCATCCCGTGCTGGTCGTCGCGGCCTCCGCCGGGGCGGGAAAGACCACCGCGGTGCTCCAGGCGGCACGGGCCCTGCCGGGCCCGGCAGCCTGGATCCCCCTGGGCGGGCTCCCCGCCGGGGACGGCGCCGGTGAGGTGCTCCGCGGCCGTCTGACGGAGGCCGTGTCCGCCGGCGGCGCGGGGCCGCCCGTGCTCGTGGTCGACGGGCTGGAACACGTCGCAGGCCGGGCCACGGCCGAGGAGGCGCTCACCGCGCTCGTCGTGGAACCGCCGCGGGGGCTGCGGCTGGTGCTCGTCACGCGCACGGATCCGCCCCAGGGCATCGGAGGGCTCGCAGACGTCCATCGCGTGGCGTTCCTCGACGACACCGACCTCGCCTTCGACGTCTCCGAGGCGGCCCGTGCCCTGCGACCCACCGGGCAGGACGGCCAGGCGCAGTTGCGGGTGCGGGCCACCGGGGGCTGGGTCACCGGGGTCCTGTACGACTGGTGGGCCACGGACCCGGCGGCCGCGGCGGGCAGGCTCGACCTGCTCTCCGCCGACCTGCTGGGGCAACTCACCGAGGACGAGACGGCGCTGCTCGTGGCCACCAGCGTGCTGGACGAGGTGACCGCCGAGTCCGCCAACGCGCTGGGGCTGTACGGACCGGACCGGGTCATGGCCTCCCTGCGCCACCGCCGGCTGCCGCTGACCTGGTCCCGAGACGGCACCCGCATGCGGGCGCTGCCACGGTTCCGTCAGTACCTGCGCAAACGCGCCGACGCCATGGAGGACGGCGCCCGGCGCGAGCTGAGACGCCGGCACGCCGCGTTGCTGGAGACGGCGGGCCGTCACGAGGACGCCGTCACCGAACTGCTGATGGCCGGGGAGTCGGCGGCGGCCCGGCGCGCCGCAGAACAGGTCCTGCCCGGCATCCTGGACCGGCTGGACCTGACCACGGCCGAGAGCTGGCTGGACCGGATGCGGCCGGTGCCCGGGCCGCCCGCCCCGGGGCTCGCGTCCGCCGCGCTGCGCGTCGCGTTCGGCCGTGAGCAGTGCTGGCGCGGGCTGCGGCTGGCCGACCACCACGGACGGTCCTGGTGGGGCCGGCTGCCCGAACAGCCCGGCGGCAGCGAGGACCTGGCGCTGCTGGTGTGGTGCTTCTGGCACGCGGGCAGGCTCGACGAGGCCCGGCGGATGCTGCAGGTGATGCCCCCCGGCCGCCACCGCGACATCGCCGCCTCGCTGATGTCGCTGGCGGACGGCGGCCCCCTCACCCCGCTCCCGGACCTGCGGGCCGACGCCGCGGGCCCGGTCGAGGTCATGCTGATGCGGATCGCCTACATGGGCGGACGGCTCGCCGAGCTCCAGGACGATCCCGCGCCGCCCGGTGCCTGGCGCCGGGCGACCGGCGCCCCGTGGACCGTCGCCGCGCTCCGCGCGACCGGCCGCATCTCCCAGGCCGGCGAGATGTACGCGTCCCTCGGGGACGGACCCCGGCCGGTGTGGCTGACCGCCATCGACGACGTGGAGCTGATGGCCGACCTCGGACGGCGCGAGGAGGCCTGGGCCGCGCTGGCGGCCGGACGCCCGGCCATCGCCGCGACCGGCTCACGCGTGTACGGGATCCTCAGCCTGCTGCTGGAGGCCAAACTGGCGCTGCGGCTCGACCGCGACCTGGCGCGGGCCGCCCGGGCGCTGACCGCGGCCGGCCTTCGGGGCAGCGCCCGCTACGCCTTCACCCGGGAACTGTCCGGCACGTGGCACGGCCTGCAACTGCTCCTGGCGGGCCGGGACCAGGAGGCGGCCCGCCGGCTGGCCGACGCCGTCGCCGCCATGACCGCGGGCGACCTGCTACTGGAACTGCCCACCGCGGCCGTCTACTTGAGCGAGGCGATGTGGCGCGCCGGTGACGTGGAGGCCGCGGACGCCGCGGCCGACCTGGCCCTGGGGGTGTCCGCCGCCCAGGGCGGCCGCCATCTGCTGCTGCAGGCGCTGGACGACATGCCGGCGGTGGCCGTGCGCAGGGCCGACGCCGAGCCCTCGCACTCCTCGCCCTGGCACGAGCTGGTGGCGGCGCGGTCCTCCGGCCCGGCGCTCAGCGCCCCCGCCGCACCGCGGCTGGTCCTCGAGGAGTTCGGGGCGGTCCGGTTGTCCGCGGACGGGCGGGAGGTCCACCCGCGCCTGGCCAAGAGCACCGAACTGCTGGCGTTCCTGCTGGCCAGGCCCGCCGCGACCGCGCGGCGCCCGATGCTGCTGAGCGCCTTGTTCCCCGGCCGGAGCGACGCCGCGGGGCGCAGTTACCTGCGGCAGGCGGTGTACCGGCTGCGGGAGGTGCTGCCGGAAGGGCTGGCGCTCCTGCAGGACGGTGACGTCTACCGGCTGACGCCCGAGGCGTCCGCGGCGGGCTCCTCGGGCACCTTCCGGCGGCTGCTGGCCGAGGCCGGCAGGCAGGACGGCGAGCACCGGCTCCACACCCTCCTGCAGGCGCTGCGGACCGCGGGGCGCGGCCCGTACTTCGAGGGCGTGTCCACGCCGTGGCTGGACGCCCGGCGCGAGGAACTGGCGGCCGCGCTCATCCAGGCGCAGGTCGACGCCGGCGCCGTCGCCCTGCGCCTGGGCCGGATCCGTGAGACGCGGGAGCTGGCGGGAGCGGCGCTGGAACGTGATCCGTACCGCGAGCAGGCCTGGCGGCTGGCGCTGGCCGGCGCCGAGGCGGCCGGGGACGACGACGAACTCATCGAGCTGTACCGGGGTTACCTGCGGGCCATGGCCGATCTCGGCGTGCGCCCGTCGGAAGAGATGAGACGCCTGGTCGAGCGGCTGCGCCGATGAGCCGTGAACCCCCGGCCACAGTGCGGTTTCCCTCCTATTAACAGGCGGCGGCGCACAGTTCACCACGTCCACCAGGGCTCGGCACACTCCTTCCCGGAGGTCTCCCATGACTGAAACCCTCGACATGACCGTCGCCTTCCGCGCCACGATGGGACGCCTGGCCACCGGGGTCAGCGTCATCACCACCCGGACCGCAAGCGCCCCCGTGGGCATGACGGCCAGTGCGGTCTCCGCACTGTCGCTGGACCCGCTGCAGCTGATCGTGTGCATCGGCAACCACCTGTTCACCCGCACCGCGATCGCCGAGCACGGCCGGTTCGCCGTCAACGTCCTGGGCGAGGACTGCGAACACCTGGCCCGTACCTTCTCCGCTCCGGTGAAGGACCGCTTCGCGGGCGTGAACGTCGACGAGGACCACGGCGTGCCCGTGCTCAAGGACGCGATCGCCACGATGGTCTGCGACGTCTCCCAGGCGCTGCCCGGCGGCGACCACACCATCTTCGTCGGCGACGTCCGGCACTTCGAGCACAAGGCGCAGGCCCGTCCGCTGCTGTACTTCGCGGGCGGCTTCGGCGTCCTGAGCTAGGCCCTTTCGTCACAGTCCCCCCGGTGCCCGGTGCCGTGTCGTGCCCGCCGGGCACCGGGGACCCCTACGGCCCGGTGGGAGGCTCCTTGAACACCATTGCCGAGTACAAGCTCCACCCGCCCGCGCGGCCACGGCGGTTCGTGCCGCGGCCGCGGCTGCTGCGTCGTCTGGACGCCGCGGTGGAGCCCGTGGTCGTCGTCTCGGCGCCGCCGGGCGCCGGGAAGAGCGTGCTGCTCGCCGACTGGGCCCGCGCCCTCCGGGCCCGTGGCGGCCAGGTGGCGTGGCTGGAGCTGGACGCGTACGACAACACCCCGGCGCGGCTGTGGGCCGGGATCCTCACGGCGCTGAGCCGGTTCCGGCCGGGGCTGCCCACTCCTCCGCCCGCCGGGGCATGGACCCTGGAGGTCTGGGTCGAGGACCTGCTGCCGCGCATCCTGGCGGCGCCGGCGGGCGGATCGCCGCTCACCCTGGTGCTGGACGGGGTGGAGTGGCTCACCGACCAGGCGGCCCTGCGCTGCCTGGGGGACTTCCTGACCGCGCTTCCCGCGGGCATGCGGGCCGTGCTGGCCACCCGCCACCTCCCCGGGGCGCCGGTGCCGGCGCTGCGCGCCCGGGGGCTCGCCGCCGACCTCGCGGCGGACGAGCTGCGCTTCACCCCCGAGGAGGCGGCCGCCCTGCTGGCATGCGGCTCCGGCGGCCCGGTGGACGAGCGCAGGGTGCGCGAGCTGCACCACCTGACCGAGGGATGGGCGGCGGGCCTGTGCATGCTGGGGCGCACGCGCGCCGGGTACGCGGCCGGTGTCCGTCAAGGCGGGCATGCCGTCGACGGCGCCCGCGCGGTCGCCGACTACCTCGGCACCGAGGTCCTGGACCGGCTCACCACCGAGCAGCGCGCCTTCCTGCTGCGCACCAGCGTCCTGGACGAGCTGAGCCCGGAGTCCTGTCGTGCCGTCACGGGCAGCGACCGCGCCGGAGTGCTGCTGCGCGACCTCGCGCGGACCGTACAGCTGCTCGTGCCCTCGGGTACGGCACCGGGGGCCTACCGGCACCACCCGGCGTTGCGCGCGCTGCTGGCCGGGGTCCTGGCCACCGAGCAGCCAGGTGGGGCCGCGGCACTGCACCACGCGGCCGGGCACTGGTACGGCGAGCGGCGTCGGACGACGCCCGCCGTACGGCACTTCGTGGCGGCCGGCGACACCCCCGGCGCGCTGACGGCGGTCCTTCAGGCCTGGGAGGAGACCTTGGCCGCGGGCCGGACCGCGGACGTCGCTCGGTGGCTGCGCATGCTGCCGGCTCGCGCCGTCCGCGCCGACGCCCGGCTGTGTGTCGTGGCGGCGATGACGGCGCTGTGCGAGGGCGATCCCGAGGCGGCGGAGCGGTGGCTCGACGTGGCGAAGGCCCGGCCGTGCGGGCCGGGCACCGTGGGGGAAGGGGGAACGGTGGCGCAGGCGGCGGCCGTTGCCCAGGCTCTCGTCCGCTGCTTGCGGGGGGAGAGCGCCGCTCAGGTCCGGCTCGACGGGGCGGCTGTCCGCCGTCCCCCCGCGCTGACCGCCTGGCGGGCGCTGGCTTGCGTCGCCCAGGGCACCGCGCTGCTGTGGCAGGGGCGTACGCAGGAGGCGGACGCCCGGCTGGCCGAGGCGGTCCGCGACGCGCACGGCGCCCGGCACTCGCTGGTCCTGGTCCGCGCCCTGGGCTCGCGGGCCCTGTGCGCGTATCTGGACGGGAACCGGGAACGGGCGCGCACCTTGGTGGAACAGGCTCTGGACACGGCCCGTGCCGAGGGTCTGAACGGCCACTTCGCCGCGGCGCCAGCCCATCTGTGCCATGCGGGACTGCTGTTGGAGGACCTCGCCCGTACCGAGGCCGCCGAGGCCCTGTCCGGCGCGGCGCGGGCGATGACGGCGACCGTCCACGGCGGCGAGCCGCACTTGTGGGCGCTGGCCGGTGTCGTCGCCTCGGGTCTGCCGCGCGGCGTTCGCGGCGCCGTCCCCGTGTCCGTGCCCGAGGATGACGGTGCCGTTCCGGAGGTGCTGGGCGGTCTGCTCGCGCGCCTTGGCACGGCACGGCCCGAGCCAGCAGCATCAGGTGCAGCGCCGCGAGCGCAGGACCTGTCCCCTGGGGAACGCCGGATCCTGCGCGCCTTGTGCGGTCCGCTGACGCTTCGGGAGATCGCCGCCGAGCTGCACGTGTCCCGCAACACCGTGAAGACCCAGGTCAGTTCCCTGTTCCGGAAGCTCGACGCGCACAGCCGCAGCGGCGCAGTGGCCCGGGCCCGGGAGTGCGGCGTGCTGCATCCCGGGCCCGGCACCCCCTACGAGGCGTCCTGCCGGCGGGCGTAGTCCGCCTGGGCCGTGTACGCGGTGTCCTTCTCCTTGGCGGGACCGTCGATGCCGCACACCTTCCGGGCGAGGTCGGCGATGGGCCCGCTCGGGGACAGCTCGGCGCGCTTCATGGTGAGCGTGCGGATCGCCAGCAGCGGCGTGCCGTTGAAGTTCTCGAAGGTGCTGATGCGGTCGCCCCAGTCGGACAGGAACAGGTCGCGGATCACCCGGCTGATCTTCAGCCGGTCGTGCGGCCTGCCGACCGGGCCGGTCTGCAGTGCCTCCAGCCAGGGCCGAAGCTCCGGGCGCTGCCACTGTCCCTCGGTGGGGAAGATCAGCGAGGCGCGCCCGGCCAGGTCGATCACCTCGTTGACCATGCGGGCGATGTTCTCCAGGTAGTACGCCCTGCCGTAGTCGAACATCAGGACGTTCGGCTTGTACAGGCCGCCCGGGGTGGTGAAGCCCTCGTCCTCGCAGGCGAGCACATGGGCCTTCAGCGTCTGGTGGAACCCGGCGAACTGCGAGATGCGCGCCTGCACCGGGGGCAGCTGGTAGGTACCGATGTGCTCGGTGACCAGCAGGGTCAGTCCGAGCATCAGCTCGGCGCGCACCATCTGCCGCACCAGCGCCTGGTAGTGCAGCCAGTCGAAGACGCGCTGCGGGTACAGCGCGGCGTGCTGGGGGTTGCCGATGTGGAACACCCGGTCCCAGGGGATCAGCACGTCCTCGAAGAGGATGACGCTGTCGAGCTCGTCGCCCTGCGAGGCGAGCGGGTGCTCGACGTCCTCGCCGTCGCGGACGTTGCTCTCCCGGCAGATGATGGTGACGCCGGGCGCGTTGGGCGGGACCGCGCCGAAGATGACCTGATCCGGCTGGATGCCCGGGCGGTAGAACACGCCGATGTGGATCCAGTCGCCGAAGGCCGCGCCCGTGCCGATGGCCTTGACGCCCCGTACGGTGATGCCCTCGTCGGAGGTGGCCACGACCTTCAGCGCGGGCGATTCCGCCTGCGCGGATTCCCGGGAACGGTCGGTCTGCGGGTCCACGAACGCCGGCGTGGTGTTGAGGTCGCCGTCCCGCGCCTGCCGCCAGAAGTCGAGGATCCCCGCGGTGAGGTCCCGGCCGTCGGTCCCCACCGCCTGGCTGCTCCAGGGCTCGGGGTCGTCGACGTAGGTGAGCAAGACGTAGTTGTTGACGTCGGGGGTGCGCGGGGTGGCGCCGCCGCCCAGCTCGTGCAGCACGGTCTCGATGTAGCGCCGCTTGCGCTTGAGGTCGTCCTTGCTGCGGTGCTGGAACCACGTCATGGACCGGCGGACACCGTCCTCGTCCACGAACGTCATGACGTCCTGGAGGTCCGGGCGGTGGTGCAGGTCGTAGAACTCGGCGATCCGCCGGGCGTACGCCCTGGTCTTCGGGTGCGTGGCGACGTTGTCGACGAGCTCGTCGCCCACCCACACCTTCCGGCCGTCGTCGAGTGCCGCCAGGTATTCCTTGCCTGTACGCACGTCGTGCTCCTTTCCGGGACACGGGATCTGGACGGAACGCAGCCTGCGCCCCAACGGGGTGAGAGCGCGCCCCGTCGCGGCACATCACCCCGGGTGAAACCGCCGGTCACAGGCCCTGCGGCATTGAGGAGGCCCGGTCCCGTGCGGCACGATTGCGGCATGCACGATGCGGTCTCCCGGACGACGCACTCCCCCCGCCTGAGGGGGCGCGACGACGAGATCGCCGCGCTGCGCGCGGCCCTGGACGGGGTGCTCCGCGGTGAGGGCGCGTGCGTGCTCGTGGAGGGCGCGTCCGGCACCGGCAAGAGCGGACTGCTGACCCGCCTGGGAGAGCTGGCGGGCGCGGCCGGGTTCGACGTCCTGTGGGTACGGGCCGACGAGCTCGACCAGTACGCCCCGCTGGCCGCGCTGCACGCCGCGGTGCACGGCCCCGCCGCCGGCCGCGCCCCCGACGTCACCGGCGACCGGCGGCTGTGGCTGCTGGACGGCATCACCGACGCCTTGGAGGACCGCGCGCAGCGCGCCCCGGTGGCGGTCCTCGTCGACGACGCGCAATGGGCGGACCCGGCCACCTTGTTCGCCCTGCGGACGCTGCCCGGGCGGCTGGCGGCCTCCCGGGTCCTGTGGGTGATCGCCGTACGTTCCGGCACCGAGCGGTCAGACGTCACCCGGATGAGCCGTACGCTGCGCGACCGGGGTGCGCGCGGGCTGACCCTCGGGCCGCTCCCGCCCGCGGCGCTGCGGCAGCTGGCGGCGGACGTCCTCGGGGCGGCGCCCACCCCCGCCCTGTCCCGGCTGCTGGACGGCAGCGCGGGCAACCCCTTCCTGGCGATCGAACTCCTGCGCTCGCTGCGCGACGCCGACGCCGTCGGCATCCACGGCGGCACCGCGACCCCCCTGACCCAGGAGATGCCCGCCGGATTCCGGCGCAGCGTCCGGGAGCGGCTGGACCGGCTGCCCGAGGACGCACGGCATCTGCTGCAGATCGGCTCGGTGCTGGGCCGCGCGTTCGACCTCGGCGTCGTCGCCCGGATGCTCGGCAGGCCGGTCGGCGGGCTGCTGTCCGCCGTGGACAGCGTCCTGGGCGCACAGCTGCTGGTCAGCGCGGGCCGCCGGTTCGCCTTCCGGCACGACCTGATCCGGCAGGCCGTCCACGACGACCTGCCGCTGCCGGTGCGCGTGGCCCTGCACCGGGAGGCCGCCGACGCCCTGCGCGACGGCGGCGGCGACCGGGCGGAGATCGCCTGGCACCTCGTCCTGGCCGGCGGCACCATCGACGACGCGTCCGTGCACACCCTGACCACCGCCGTCCGGGAGCTGTCGCGGACCGTCCCCGGATCCGCCGCCGACCTCGCGCGTCAGGCGGCGGACCTGCTGCCCGCCCACGACCCGCGGCGCGTCGAACTGCTCACCCATGCCGCCGAACTGCTCGGCTGGACCCGGCGGGTCAACGAGGCCCTGGAGCTGGTCGACGCCACCATCTCCGACGGGCTGCAACCCGCCCAGGAGGCCGCGCTCCGGCTGGTCGGCGGCGAGATCCACCAGGCGGCGGGCGACGACGCGGCCGCGATGAGCCATCTGCGGCGGGCCCTGGAGCTGCCCGACCTCCCGCAGGACCTGCGCGTCCGGCTGCTCAAGGCCAAGGCGACCGCCCACATCCACCGCCGTGAGATCGCGGCCGCGGAGGAGACGGACACCGGGCTGGTCGAGGCGGCGTACCGCAGCGCCGACCCGGCCGTCGTCGTCAGCGCCATGGTCTTCCAGTCGCAGACCGCCTTCTACCGCGGCCACCTGGACCGCGCCCTAGAACTCGCCGAGAACGCCTCCGGACGGGCCGCCACGACCGCCGACGGCCTGCGGCTGCGGCCGCCCCGCATCCCGGCACTGTGGCTGGCCATCGTGATGCTGTCCACCGACCGGCTGGAGGACGCCCCGCGGGTACTGCGCGAGGGCCAGCGCTCCGCCGAATCCCTCGGCCTGGGCTGGTCACTGCCCCACTGGCACGCCTGCCGGGCCATCGCCCTGCTGGAAGGCGGCGCCCTGGACGATGCGGCCGTGGAGGCCGAAGCCTGCCTCACCGTAGCCGCGGAGCTGGAGACGGCCCGCGCGGTGCCCCTGGTCCGCGCCGTCCTGGCCCTGGTCGACACCGCGCGCGGTGACCTCGCCCAGGCCGGTGCGCATCTGCGGGCCGCGACCGCGGCCGCACCCGACGGCACCCCGTACGGCCCGTGGACGGCGCTCGCCCACGCCCGCCTCCTGCAGGCCCAGGGCCATGGCGTGGCGGCGGCCGAGGCACTCGGCGCCTTCTTCCACGCGGGTGACCGTACGGCCTGGCTGCTCTGTCTGCCCCCCGGCCACTGGCCGGCCCTGGCGCGTACGGCACTGCGCGGTGGCGACCGGGCGACGGCCGAGGCGGTGGCCACGGTCGTGCGCGCCGTGGCCGAGGAGAACGGCGGTCAGGACGTCGTCCTGGCGGTACGGGACCACATCGACGGGCTCCTGGATGACGACCCCGCGGCACTGCAGGCAGCCGTCGCGGAACACCGTCTCGGGGGCCGCCTCCCGGCGGTCGCCGCGGCACACGAGGACCTGGGCACCCTCCTGGCCGCGCACGGCCGTACCGATGCGGCGGTCGCGTCGCTGGAGGAGGCCGCGCGGCTCACCGCCGGGACCGGGGCCCTCCACGACAACGAGCGCGTCCGCCGCATCCTGCGGGACCTCGGCGTACGCGCCTCCGGGATGACCCGCCGCGCGGCCGCCACCTCCGGCTGGGACAGCCTGACCGAGTCCGAGCTGAAGGTGGTGCCCCTCGTCGCGGAGGGACTCACCAACCGGGCCATCGCCGACCGCCTCTACCTGTCCGTCCACACGGTCAACACCCACCTGAAGCACGTCTTCACCAAGCTCGGCATCAACACCCGCGTGGAACTGACCCGGTTGGCGGTGGAACGGACCGGCGCGGGCGCCGACCGGACCTGACCGCTACCTGACCGCGGCCATCGCGGCCTCACCGCGCGGGCCGCCAAGATCCCTTGAATGGGCGATGCCCGCCCATGGCCCTCCTCCCGATGCTGGTGGCGGGGCAGGCCTCCGGTCCGGTGGCCGCCCCGCTCAGTTCCGGGAGTGAGGGACCATGACGACCGCGCGCGGATACCGCGGCTCTCTCCAGGGCATCGTGGCGGCCGGCGCGGCACCCCACGGCTACACCCTGGCCCTGTGGACGGCCACCGCCGTGTCCGCGTCCGCACGGGACGCACCGTCCGCCGCGGAGGTGCTGGCGCTGCTCACCGGCGCCACGCTCACCTACGTCGCGGTGGGGGCCGCCGCCCACGGCGGCCCCGGGCGTCCCCTGGCGCGCACGGCACCACCGGCCGGCCCCGTCTGGGCCGCACTGCACCTGCCCACGGTCGCCCTCGGCGCCGTGCTCAGCGCACTGATGGCGCACGTCCTGTCCGGGCCCCTGCTGTGGGGCCTGGTGGGGGCCACCGCCACCGGCGTGTACCTGCTCGGCGCGGGCGCCCAGTTCTGGTGGGCCGGGACCGTACGGCGCCCCTCACCCCCGTCACCCGGACCGACCGTACCGACCGTACCGACCCGAGGAACCGCCATGACGCTCGTACTCGACCCCGCCGCACAGGACCTGCTCTTCCGTGAGGCCCGCACCGCCAACACCTTCACCGACGCCCCGGTCACCGACGAGCAGGTCCAGGACATCTACGACCTGGTCAAGTACGGCCCGACCTCCATGAACCAGCAGCCGCTGCGGGTCGTCCTGGTCCGTTCCGAGGACGCCCGCGCACGCCTGGTGCAGCACCTGGCCGAGGGCAACAAGAAGAAGACCGCGACCGCGCCGCTGGTCGCCCTGCTCGCCGCCGACAACGAGTTCCACGAGGAACTGCCCGCCGTCTTCCCGCACTTCCCGCAGGCCAAGGACGTGTTCTTCGCCGAGCGCGCGGTCCGCGAGCGGTCCGCCGCCCTGAACGCCGCACTGCAGGTGGGCTACTTCATCGTCGGCGTCCGCGCCGCCGGCCTCGCCGCCGGCCCGATGACCGGCTTCGACGCCGACGCGATCAACAAGGAGTTCTTCCCCGACGGCGACCACTGCGTCCTCGCCGTCGTCAACATCGGCAACCCGGGCACGGACGCGTGGTTCGCGCGCAACCCGCGACTGGCCTACGACGAGGTCGTCAGCACCGTCTGACGCCGGACACCGAGGATGACCGCGCTCAAGCCCCCGGGGCCACCCCCGGGGGCTTGAGCCATTTCACGCGGGCCGAATTCCGCCCGCTCGTCAGTCGGCGGCAGACCAGGCGGAGGGACCGATTCCGCTTTAGGATCCTCGATGGGCCGGCTGCCGCAGTGGATTCGCATTCCGGAGCCCTTCGTATTGCGCGCCGCACATCGCAGAATTCGAACAGGAATAGGAGAGCCGCCATGACCCCGATGGCGTTCCGTCGTGGCATTCTCGCTTTCGGCCTCACCATGGCGGCCGTCGCCGCATGCGCCCCCGCGGCGAAGGACGCCACCGGCGAGGCGCCCGCTGCCGTCGTCGCTCCGGCAACGTCCATGCGGCCGACCGACAAGCTGTCCGTCCTGCTCGAGCAGGCACTCCCGAACGTCAAGGGCAAGACGTTCACCTCGGCGGTCGTGGACTACCCGCCCGATGGGAGCACGCCCCCGCACCGGCACGGGGATGCCTTCGTCTACGCCTACGTCCTCAAGGGCACGGTGCGCAGCCAGCTCGCCGGAGAGCCGGTGCACACCTACCGCAAGGGTGAGTACTGGGTCGAGCCGCCGGGCGCCCACCACGTGCTGTCGGAGAACGCCAGCCGAACGGAGCCCGCGCAGTTGCTGGTCGTCTTCATCAGCAACACGGGGGATGCGATCAAGGTCGACGATCCGTCGAGCTAGGACATCGGTTGCGGTCTCCAGCGCCGCGGCAAGCTCGGAGGAGAAGCATGAGCAGCCATGACGACGCGGATTACGCGGCCAGGGCGGCACGGCTGGGCTGCGCCTCGATGGTGGACGCGATGGGCCGCGTCCACAGCCATCGCGCGCACATCCTCGCCCTGTCGAGCCCCGTTCCCTCCAGGACGCTGTTCGGCCCGGCCGTCACCCTCGCGTACCTGCCCTACCGCGACGATCTGCCGCAGGCCGGGACCGGCTTCGGTGAACTCTTCGACCAGGCGGTCGGCGACGACCCGGCCGGGAAGGTCCTCGTACTGTCCAGCGGCGGGTACCCGGACGTCTCGCACGGTGGCGGTACGAAACTGTCCCGGGTCAAGCGTCACCAGCTCGCCGGCGTGCTGGCGGACGGCAGGCTGCGGGACTTCGCCCAACTGCGCGACCACGGCTTCGCGTCGTGGTGCCGGGGCGAGGCGACGCGCTGGGGCGGCGACGTCGTCATGCCGTACGCGGCCGGCGTCGCCGTCGAAGTCGCGGGGGTGTGCATCACTCCCGGTGACTACGTCTTCGCCGACGCGGCGGGAGCCGTGGTCATCCCTCAGGCCAGCTTGGAGCGGGTGTTCCAGGAGGCGGCCAAGGTCGAAGCCGAGGACTCCGAGTCCGTCGCCCGGCTCCTCGACGAACGCCCGCCCCGGTAGCGGCGCAGCTTCCGGGCGGCCGCAGGCCACACGTCCGGCGCCCGCGCCTGTCGCACCGTCGGGTAGGTGACCTCGGTACCGCAGACTGCGACAGGTCGCGCAGACGGACCGGCGCGACGGCCGACCGCCGTCATCACCAGCACGCACCGCGAACGAGGTTCTGCCGGCGTGTTGTCATCCACGCCCGGGCCCGCTCCCGCCAACGGCCGGGTCCCGCTCGCCGCCTGCGGCGCGAGCGGACTTGACGTGCCGTTGGGCCCGTGGACGGCCGTGGCCTGACCCGGATGCGGCCGTCGCGCGCCGGCGATTTTTCGATCCCGTCCTCTCCCTTGCCCGGTCGGGCCATCGGTGCCATGCTGCGTATCGCGAACAAGGTGTTCGCAATATGAACTCGCTCTGGCACCGCTCATCGACGGAGATCGTGATCATGTTCCAGCAGCTGTTGAAGTCAGCCGGCCCGCCCGTGGTCGGCACGTTCGTCAAGATCCCCTCACTGGAGATCGCCGAGATCATCGGCGCGGCGGGGTTCGACTTCGTCGTGATCGACACGGAGCACGCCCTGCTCTCGGTCCGCGACGTGTACTCCCTGGTGGTGCTCTACTCCCGGATGGACGTCGCGCCGCTGGTCCG
This sequence comes from Streptomyces sp. TOM-9, assembly GCF_056858595.1. Classification (NCBI taxonomy): domain Bacteria; kingdom Bacillati; phylum Actinomycetota; class Actinomycetes; order Kitasatosporales; family Streptomycetaceae; genus Streptomyces; species Streptomyces sp. TOM-9. Next base: position 206,461 of record NZ_JBXEQB010000001.1, read on the forward strand.
GATCACCGACCACGGATACGGCGACGGCCAGCGCTACCTCGACGCGGGAGCAGCCGGGATCCTGGTTCCCCACGTCTCCAACGCCGCGCAGGCGGAGGCGACGATGAAGCAGTTCCTGTTCCCTCCCGCCGGTACGCGGGGGATGGGACTGGCGGCCCGGGCCGGATTGTGGGGCAGTATCAGCGGCGGTGCGGCCGAGTACGTGCGCGCGGGTCAAGAGGACGCCGCACGGATCGCGATGGTCGAGGAGCGGGAGGCGGTCGAGGACATCGAGGCGATCCTCACCGCGCCTGGCGTGGACGCCGTGTTCATCGGGCCCGGTGACCTCTCGCTCAGCCTCGGGGTGCCCGGCGGCTCGCCGGCCGTGCACGACGCCGTGACCAGGTCGATCAACGCCGCGGTCCGCGCCGGCGTCCCGGTCGGCACCGTGGCCCGGGGCGAGGAGCAGATCCGCTTGCGGGCCGAACAGGGCTGCCGGTTCATCCTGGTCGGCAACGACACCGGGATGATCTCCGGAGCCGCCCGGCGGACGCTTTCACAGGCGCGGGACGCCCTGCCGGTGGCCGTCCGATGATCGACAAGATCCGGCCCAGCGCCGCGGACTCCTTGACCCGCATCCGCAGCGGAGCGTCCGTCGCCATCGGCGGGTTCGGCCAGACCGGCGTGCCCGTCGACCTGATCGACGCGCTCTGCGACCGCGATGTGCGCGAGCTGCACGTCATCGCCAACAACGGCGGCCGGGGACTGCCCGGCGAGCGCGGGATCGGCAGGCTGCTCAAGGAGAACCGGGTCCGCAGGCTCTCCTGCTCCTTCCCGGTCAACCCCGACTTCTTCCGGCGGTACTTCGCCGGCGACGTCGAGATCGAACTCGTACCGCAGGGCACCCTCGCCGAACGGCTGCGTGCCGGAGGTTCGGGCCTCGGCGGGTTCTACACCCCGACCGCGGCCGGGACGATGCTCGCCGACGGCGGTTTCGTGGTCCGTTACGGCGAAGGCGGCACAGCCCGGGAGACGCTGACGGAGAAGGAGAGCCGGGTCATCGACGGCCGCACCTACGTGCTCGAGTCGCCGTTGCGCCCGGATTTCGCCCTGGTGAAGGCTCACGTGGCGGACCGGTACGGCAACCTCCGGTTCCGGCTCGGTGCCCGCAACTTCAACCCGCTGGCCGCGATGGCCGCCCGCACCACGATCGTGCAGGCCGACCACGTCGAACGCAGCGGATCCCTGCCGCCCGACGACATCCACCTGCCCGGTCCCTTCGTGGACCACGTCGTGGAAACCGCAGGGGAGCCGGTGCGATGACCACCACTCAGCAGGGCCTGACCCGGGCGGAACTGGCCCGCCGCGTGGCCGACGACCTGGTGGACGGGTGGTGCGTGAACGTGGGCATCGGCGCTCCGCTGCTCCTGCCGGAACAGGCCACGCCCGGAAGGGAGATCGTCTACCACAGCGAGCACGGACTGCTGGGCGTCGGCCCGGCGCCGCACGGCGCGCCGGACCCCGATGTCACCGACGCGGGCAAGAACCCCGTCACGCTGCTCGAGGGTGCGGCCTCCTTCGACTCGTCGCTGTCCTTCGCCATCGCCAGAGGCGGCCGGCTGGACCTGTGCGTGCTCGGCGCGCTCCAGGTCGGTGAGAACGGCGACCTGGCGAACTGGCTGGTCCCCGGCGGCAACCCCGGGGTGGGCGGCGCGATGGATCTGGTGGCCGGCGCCCGTCGCATCTGGGTGATGATGACCCATCTCGACAAGCACGGCGAACCCAAGCTGCGCAAGCGGTGCAGCTTCCCGCTCACCGGGCCGGGCGTGGTCGACCGCGTCTACACCGACCTGGCCGTGTTCGAGTTCGTCGACGGCGTCCTGACGCTGCGCGAGTGCGCCCCCGGCATCACCCCGGACCACGTCGCAGCAACCACCGAGGCGACCCACACCGTCGATCTGCGAGGGGGCCAACCCGTATGACCAGGCAGGTGTCCGCACGGATAGCCGGTGCCTTCGAGCATCCCCTGCGCAAGATCCCCGACCGCACCGTGCCACAGGTGATCGCGGAGGTCGCCTACGGCGCGCTCGCCGACGCCGGGCTCGGCCCGGCGGACGTCGACGGCTTCTTCTGCTCGGAGGTCCCCGGGCTCGGCTCGATCGCGATGGCCGACCACCTCGGACTGACGGACCTGTCCTATGTGGACGTCACCGAGGCCGGCGGCGCGTCCTACCCCATGCACGTCGGACACGCCGCGGCCGCCGTGGCGAGCGGCAAGTGCCATGTGGCCCTGGTCGCCATGGCCGGGCTCCCGCTGAGCGGTGGCGGCACCACCGGTGGTGCCCGCGGTCCCGAACACCCCTATGAGGCGGGTTACGGCATCACCGTGCCTGCCGGATACGCCCTGGCGGCACGCCGGCACATGCACGAGTACGGCACCACCTCCGAACAGCTCGCGGAGATCAAGGTGGCGGCCGCGCACCACGCGCAGTACAACCCGCATGCGCTGCTGCGCAAGCCGGTCACGATCGAGGAGGTGGTCGGCTCCCCGATGATCTCGGACCCGTTGCGCCGGCTGGACTGCTGCGTGACCACCGACGGCGGCGGCGCACTGGTCGTCGTGTCCGAGGAGGTCGCCCGCACCCTCCCCCGCCGCACGGTGAAGGTCCTGGGACACGGCGAGACGGTGAAGCACAGCGCGATCGGCCGGATCGACCTCACCCACACCGGCGCCGCGGTGTCCGGGCCACGCGCGTTCGCCGAGGCGCGGCTGACGCCGCAGGACGTCGACTACGTCTCGATCTACGACTCCTTCACCATCACCGTGCTGATGAGCCTGGAGGACCTCGGCTTCTGCGAGAAGGGCAAGGGGGGTGCCTTCGTCACCGGCGGCACCCTGCGGGCCGACGGCCGGCTGCCGTTCAACACCGACGGCGGCGGCCTGTGCAACAACCATCCGGATTCCCGCGGCGGCATGATCCGCACCATCGAGGCCGTCCGCCAGTTGCGCGGCGAGGCGGCACCGGAGGTCCAGGTGCCGGACTGCCGGATCGCCCTGGTCCAGGGCCACGGCGGCAATCTCGGCTTCCGCACCGCGGCGGCCACCCTGTTGCTCGGATCGGAGGACGCATGACCCCGCACGACCCGGTCCTCTCCCGCCTGGAGGAAGGGCTGGCCGAGGGCCGGCTGGAACTCCCCCGCTGCACCGACTGCGGCACGCTCGTCTGGTACCCGCGCGCCCGCTGCCCACACTGCATGTCGGACGGCCTCGCCTGGGAGGCGTTGTCCGGCACCGGCACCGTCCACTCCTACACCGTCAACCACCGCGGTCAGGGCGACCACGCCGGAAAGGGCCCCTTCGTCATCGCCTACGTCGAACTGGCGGAAGGCCCTCGTGTCCTGTCCCACCTGGACGCCGACCCGGACTCGCTGCGTGTCGGCACGCCCGTGCGGCTCAGCCGGGGGCTCGACCAGGAAGGACGCCTGCACCTGCGTTTCGAGCACCTCGAGGAGAACCCGTGACCTACACCAAGGACGATCCGCGCTCCGCACTGTCCGCGAGGACAGCACCGACACCCCGGGGGTCCGGCGAGGCGATCGCCGCGCCGCAGTTCCTCGACTTCTCCGTCACCGCCCCCGACGCCGTCACCGCGGCGGGCAGCCGGCAGTGGATCGTGCGGGGCCAGAACTTCGTACTGATCCACACCCAGCCGGAGCCCGGCGACACGATCTTCTCGGCCGAGCTGGCGTCGGAACAGGTCGTGCTGCTGATCGACGGGAACAGCTCGCTGCGCGGCTCCGGATCGGGCGAGGAGCACGCGGTCGACGGTCCGGCCCTGGTCGTCGTCCCGCCCGGTTCCAGCGAGATCGTCAGCACGGGCACCGGGCCGATCGTGCAACTGATCCAGTCCGACGAGGCCGAGTGGGCTGAACGGGCGGCCAACGCCGACCGCTACGCCGAGCCGCACCCGCGGGTCGCGCCGCTGGAGCCGTGGCCGGAGCCGGTAGGCGGCTACCGCTGGCGCACCTACCTGATGGCCGACGTGCCGGAGGACCCCGAACGTTTCGGCCGGCTCTTCCGCACCCGCGCCTTCATGGTCGGGTTCTTCAAGCCGGGCAACGGTCCCCGTGATCCGCACCGGCTCTCGCCGCACACCCACGACGACTTCGAGCAGTGCAGCCTGGTCGTCGCCGGCACCTACGTCCACCACATCCAGACGCCGTGGGGCCCCGACGCCACGGCCTGGCGGCCGGAGGACCACGCCCGCGTCGGCAGCCCCTCGGTCGCCATCATCCCGCCGCCCACCGTGCACACCTCGCAGGCCATCGGGTCCGGCGTCAACCACCTGATCGACATCTTCGCCGGCCCGCGCCACGACTTCTCCGCACAGCCCGGCTGGGTGCTCAACGCCGACGAGTACCCCGCCCCGGTCAACTGACCCCGGCCCACCAGACATCGTGCCTTCAGCGCCGAAGGGACCCCTTGCCATGTCCTCCACCACCGAAGTCAAGGCCAGATCGACCGACTCCGACCTACGGGCCCGCAGACGGCGGGCGATCACCAGCGCCTGGGCCGGTTTCGCCGTCGACTCCTACTCCATCTACGTGGCGTCGACGGCCCTGCTGCCCGCCATGGTCTACTTCCAGTCGAACCTCTCCCCCAGCCAGCTCTCGGTGTTCGTCGGCATGACCTTCGCCGCGACCCTGATCGGCCGTCCGATCGGCGCCCTGCTGTTCGGTCACTTCGCGGACCGGATCGGCCGGCGCAAGGTCGGGTCGATCACCATCTACGGGTTCGGCACGATCTCCCTGCTCATCGCGCTGCTGCCGGGCGCCGAGGTGGTCGGCCCCACGCTGGCCACGACGCTGCTGATCGGGCTGCGTTTCATCGAAGGCATCTTCCTCGGCGGGGAGTACACCGCCGCCACGCCGATGGCCCTGGAGTACGCGCCGCAAGGGCGTCGGGGATTCACCGGCGCGCTGATCCAGTGCTCGGCCAGCGGCGGCCCGTTCTTCGTGGCCATGCTCACCTCGATCGTCCTGGTGTTCGCGCCGAACGCCGGACTGCACTCGCCGTACGTCCAGTGGGGCTGGCGGATCCCGTTCTTCATCGGCGCCCTGCTGTCCTGGGGGGTCGCCTGGTTCCTGCGCCGGCGGGTCGAGGACTCGGACGTCTACAAGGAGACGGCACGGTCCAAGTCGCCGTTGCGCGACATGCTCAAGGGCTCGTCCGGCCGGGCGTTCCTGCAGTCCTACCTCATCATGACCGGCGTCTTCTTCGCGGTGAACATGCTCGGCAGCGTCATGCCGCAGCTGCTGCTGTCCAACGAGGGCTACACCGCGTCCGACCTCGCGCACACCCAGCTGGTCAACGCGTGGCCGGGCATGGCGACCTACCTCTTCTACGGCTGGCTGAGCGACCGGATCGGCCGCAAGCGGGCGCTGTACATCGCCGCGACGACCACGGTCCTGCTGACGCCGGTCACGCTCACGCTGATGGGCAGCGGGAACGTGCACGGCTGGCTCGGGCTGACCGCCCTGGCCTCGCTGACGAACGTGTTCATCGTCGGCTCGCTGGGCGTGCTTCCGGCCTACATCAACGAGCGCTTCGCCACCGCGGTCCGGTCGTCGGGCTGGGGAGTCGCGTACAGCACCGCGGTCGTCATCCCCGCGTTCTTCTCCTACTACCAGCTGTGGCTGGCCCATCTCGTGCCCTTCCACTACACCGCGGGAATCCTCTCCGCGTTCGGCGGACTGATCATCCTGACGGCCGTCACGGCCGGGCCGGAGACCCGCGGGGTCGACCTGAACACGGTGGGCGAACGAGCCGGCGCCACGGCATGACACTCACCACGAAGGCCAGGTATGCGCCCGGACAAGAAAGCCACGCCCGTCGCCGTAGCCGTCTTCGTCCTGCAGACCGCGGGCAGCGGTGTGGCGGTGTACGGCATCCCGGTCTACATCGCGGCGTTCCTCCGCTCGGGCACGGTGAGCGCGGCCGGGCTGTCCCTGGCGAGTACCGGGTTCTTCGTGGTGGGCGCCCTGACCGGGCCGTTGTTCGCCCGGCTCGGACAGCGCAGGCCGAACCTGGTGATGCTGGGCGCGGTACTGGGCGGGACGGCGGCCATCACGGCGATGGCCGTCCGTCCCACCGGGATCGTCGTCATCGCCGCGTTCTCGACGCTGGGCGCCATCTTCAGCGGCGGACTCGTCGTGGTGGGGACGATCGTGCTGGTGCGGGTCTTCGACGGCAGACCCACGGCCGGGATGGCACTGGCGACCTCCGGCTCCTCGGCGGGCGGCATCCTGGTCTCACCAGTGCTGGCACTGCTGCTGACCACGCAGGCGGCCCTCACCCGGTCGTTCCTGGCGATCGCGGCGGGATTCCTGGTGATCAGCTGCGGCGCGCTGGCGCTCGGCTCCTGGGCGACGGCACGGCCTTCGCCGGTGCGTGCGCCCGTCGTCCCGGCCGGTCGGGTGCGACTCCTCCGGCACTGGCCGTTGGTCGTGGCGTTCAGCCTGGTCAGCGCCTCGCAACTGGGCGCGACCTCGTACATCGTGGCGACCGCGCTGTCCCGGGACTTCACCGGCGCGCGCATGACGGTCTCGGTCGCGACCGCGGCGGCCGTCGCCTCGCGGTGGATCGGCAGCGCCGGCATCCGGCGGCTGGGCCTGCACCGCTGGACGGTGACCAGCTTCTGCGCCCAGGCCGTCGGGGTCGCCCTGGTCGGTGTGGCGCCGTACGGGTGGGTCCTGTTCCTCGGGGCCGTGCTGATCGGGCAGAGCCTGGGCATCACCATCCTGATCCGGTCGCAGGTGATCGTGGAGCTGTTCGGGATCGACGAGTTCGCCCGGAAGTTCGCCCAGTTCCAGACGTGGACCAGCCTGGGTTCCGCGGCCGGGCCGCTGGTCCTCGGCCAGATCTACTCGACCACGCAGGACTACGTCCTCGCGTACCTCACGTTGTTCGTGCTCAACGCGGTGGCGGTGCCGTTCCTGCTGCCGTGGATGCGCACGCCCCGACCCCGACCCTGGAGAACCGATGAAGTCCGGCACCCTGACCGTTCCGCGCTATGAGGAGCTGCTGCGCCGCACCGACGCCCCGCCGGGGTCGTCGTGGCACGTGTTCGGCCCGGGCGACCAGCTCGGCACGCTGAACTTCCTCACCCCGCAGTCGGCCCTCGACGGCGCGGCGCTCGTCCGGCGCGGCCGGGTGTTCAACCTGGACCACCCGCTGAACACGTTCGTGCCCAGCCCGGCCGGCACGCGGCCGCCGACCGCGCACCACATCTTCGCCAACAACCCCCACCACCGGGACGACTGGCTGGACTCGTTCTACCTGCAGTCCACCTCCCAGGTGGACGGGCTGCGGCACATCCGCCACCCCCGGCACGGCTTCTACGGGGGCGTCGAGGAGTCCGACATCGACGTGGGCACTCCCTCGCTGGGCATCCAGCTCCTCGCCGAGAAGGGCATCGTGGGCCGGGGCGTCCTGCTCGACGCGGTGCGCTGGTTCGACAGCATCGGCGAACCGCTGGCGCCGAACGCGCCGCGGGGCATCACACCGTCCGACCTCGACGCCATGGCCCTGCACTTCGGGGTCGAGTTCCGCCCGGGCGACATCCTGCTGCTCCACACAGGATGGGCCCGGCACTGGCTGAACTGCACACCGCAAGAGCGCGCGGCGCGCACCGGCAGCCCGGGCCTGCACCAGTCGGAGGAGATGCTCGCGTGGCTGTGGGACCACCGGATCTCCGTCGCCGCGTCGGACAACGGCGGGCTGGAGTCGTTCCCGGTCGATCCGGGCTCCGGCTGGGTGGACCCGGACGAACCGCCGCCCCTGCGCGGGCCCTCGCACAACGGCATGATGCACCGCCCGCTGATCGCGCTGCTCGGTCTGATCATCGGCGAACTGTGGAAGCTCGACGAACTGGCCGAGGACTGCGCCGCGGACGGGGTCTACGAGTTCCTGCTGACGGCCAAGCCGCTCAACCTGCTGGGAGGGGTCGGATCACCGCCCAACGCGCTGGCCGTCAAGTAGCCCTGACCCGAACACAGACAAGGACGAACGCATGACGCAGACCGTGAACGCACTGTGGGACCCGGCGCTGGACGCCGACCGGCTGCAGGCCGACCCCGAGGTGGACGAGTTGCTCACCGGCGCCGTCGACCTGCACACCCACCCCGGCCCCAGCCCGTTCCCCCGCCGGATGTCCATCATCGACGCGGCCACCGACGCCGCCTCCCTCGGGTTCCGCGCCCTGGTGGCCAAGTCGCACCACCACAGCATGCAGACCGACATCCTCGCGCTGGAACAGGCCGGGCTGCAGGACGTCCCGGTCAAGGTCTACGGGGGCGTCGCGCTCAACCACACGGTCGGCGGGCTCAACCCCTACGCCGTCGAACTGGCCCTGCGCATGGGCGGCAAGGTCGTGTGGTTCCCGACGATCGCCTCGCGGGCGCACCTTGAGTTCCACGCGCACCACCACAGCGGCTTCCCGGTCGCGGGCGTACCGCTGCGCGAGAACGAGCCGATCAGCGTGCTCGACGGGTCCGGCAGGCTCAACGCCGCCACCCGCGACATCCTCGACGTGATCGCGGCCGAGTCCGCCATCCTCAACTGCGGGCACCTGCCGGCCGACGAGATCGACGTGCTGATCCCAGGCGCGCTCGAGGCGGGCGTGACGCGGATCGTGGTCAGCCACCCCGACTTCGTCCTCGGCGCCTCACCCTCGAGCATCGGCGACTGGTGCCGCAAGGGCGCCTTCGTGGAGCACTGCCTGGCGATGCTGGTCGGCCGGGAGCCGAAGGCCGAGCCGTTCGACCGGATCGCCGCGTTCTACCGGGCGGCCGGTCCCGGCCGGACGATCCTCTCCTCCGACCTCGGGCAGAAGGGCAATCCGCTGCCGGTCACCGCGTACCGCAGGATGGTCCGGGTGCTGCTGGACCAGGGCGTGGCACCCGCCGACATCAGGTCGATGACGGGAGGAAACGCCGCTCAGCTGCTGTCCATTTGAACCCCGGGCCGGTGGCTCGGTAGAGTCCGCTCGATGTGCGAGCGACGTGAGGAGCGGGCTTGACCAGCGGGGGCGGCACCGGCGACATCCAGGCGGTGCACCGCGTCGCGGAAATCCTGCGGCTGTTCACCCTCAACAAGCCGAAGGTCACCGTCGCCGAGGCCGCCGCGCAGATCGGCCTCAACCGGACCACCGTGCACCGCTACTTCACCTCGATGGTCCTCGACGAGATCCTCGAACGCGCGCCGGACGACGCGTCGGCGTACATGCCCGGGCGCCTGCTGCTGCAGCTCGGCGCCGTCGCCCAGGGCCAGCGGCGGGTGCTGGACACCGCCCCTCGTCACATGGACGCGCTGTCGGTCGAGACCGGCCGGTCGGTGGTGCTGTCCTTGTGGGGCGCGTCCGGTCCCGTGGTCTCGCTCGTCTCCGAGGCCGGCACCCATCCGATCCTGATCACCGTCCGGATCGGCTCGACCCTGGGGCCCGACTCGGCGCAGACCCGGCTGTTCGTCGCGCTGTCCAAGGACGAGGAGAGGGTGAAGCGGTACCTGGCCCGGATTCCGGACGAGGCGCGGACGGCGCTCGAGGGCACGCTGGAGCCGTGCCGGTCCCGCGGCCTCAGCCGGATCCGGGTGCCCTCGATCGACGGCGTGGTGCTGGCCGCGGCCGTCTTCGACGAACACGACGTCGCGGCCACGGTGGCCTTGGTGGGCACCACGTCCTCGTTGCCGGAGCACGCGACGGAGATGGAGTCGGCGCTCCTGCGGACGGCCGCCGCCATCACCGAGGAGCTGGGCGGCTCCGGCACCCGCGATGCGGCACTGGGCGACCCGGCCGTCTGAGCCTGCGGCTCGGCCGCTTGCAGACGGCCGGGGCGCGAGTTAGCGTCGAATATAGTCACTTATGTTGACTATCGAGGTTCATCCATCTCTCCGGCTGCAGGAGCGTGCACCATGCCGGACAACAAGTTCCACGAGTTCCTGACCCCCGACAACAGCGCCCTCGTCCTGGTCGACCACCAGGTGGGCCTCTACAGCGGCGTGCGGGACACCGGTCTGCTGGAGCTCAAGCACAACGTGGTGGCCTTGGCGAAGGCGGCGCAAGTGCTCGGGGTCCCGACCGTCGTCACCACCACCTCCGCGGACAGCCTGTGGGGTCCGCTGATCGGCGAACTGGCCGAAGTGCTGCCCGACGGGGCCAAGGTCATCGACCGCAGCACGGTCAACGCCTGGCACGACGACCGGGTACGTGAGCGCATCACGTCCACAGGGCGCGGCAAGCTCATCTTCTCGGGCATCTCGTTGGAGGTGTGCGCGACGCTGCCCGCCATCGCGGCCGCCGCGGAGGGCTACGACACCTACGTCGCGCTCGACGCGTCCGGGACGTTCTCCGCCGCCAAGCGGGAGGCCGGCCTCATCCGGCTCCAGCAGGCGGGCGTCATCGTCGGTGACTACGCCACGCTGATGGTCGAGATCCTCGGCGACAACGCCTCGGCCAAGGCCGCCGAGGTGTACGCGGCCCTCGACATGCCGTTCGCCGTGCTCGTCGGGCAGATCTCCGCCGCGTACGGCACGTAGCGCCGCGCGTCTCGTCCCGGTGCCGGGACCGCCATCGGCCCCGGCACCGGGATGACGCATGTCGCCTCGGCTACTCGCCGGTCTGCTGCCGCAGCCGCTCGTCCAGCCAGGTACGGGCCACGCCCCAGGCGTGCCCGTCCGGGTCGATCACGTCGAAGTGGTCCGCTCCGGGTGACATCACGAGCGTGACGTCCGCTCCCTTGGCCGTGGCCGCTTGCGCGTAGGTCTGCGCGTAGGCCGGTGGGATCACCTCGTCGGCGGAGCCGTGGACGACCAGGACCGGGACCCCGCCGTCGGCGAGTTCGACGGGGGAAGCGACCGCGTACCGGTCGGCGTGTTCCGCGACGCTCCCTCCGAGCAGCAGCCGGGCGATGCCGTCCCCGGCCTGTGCGGCCACCGCCGGCCACACGTCGGCGTGGGACGGCGGCGGCGCGTTGGGCGGGACGTCGGCATCGGAGTCCGTCATGCCGTTGCCGAGTGCCACCGCGTCGGCGTGGACCAGGTCCAGCACGCCGGCCAGCGACACCACTGCGATGGGCCTGACCCTGGGATGCGCGCCGGGAACGCCGTCCGGCAGGGCGGATCGGTGGGCGACCCATGTGGCCAGGTGCCCGCCCGCCGAGTGTCCGACCACCAGTACTCGGCTCGCGTCGACCGCCGGGTCGAGGTGGGCGACGGCGTCCACGGCCGCGGCCATGTCGTCGAACGTCCCCGGCCACCCACCGCCGGGTTCACCGATCCTGCGGTACTCCACGTTCCAGACGGCGTAGCCGCGCGCCACGAGGTCCTCGGCCAGCGGTACGACCTGCCGGCGGTCGAACATGGCCGTCCACCATCCGCCGTGCACCAGGACCACGACGGGGAAGGGCCCCTCGCCCTCGGGGAGGTAGAGCTCTCCGACCTGGGACGGCCCGGGTCCGTAGGCGACGGTCCGCACGGCTCGGGAGCCATCGGCCGCGTCGTCGTAGCGCACCCCGCTGTCGGCGCTGACGAGCCGGTCGATCGTGGCGAAGAACGCGGCGATCTCGGGGAGGTTGCCCCCCTTCGCGCGTGACTCGTCGAAGGCCAGTGCGTCCGCCCATTCGACGACGTCCAGCCAGGTGTCGTCGGCGACGCGCACCAGGCGTGCGCCGATGAAGCCCCTGCGGTCCTTGCGGAACGCCGACAGCATGCCGGAGCGTGCCGACAGCATGTCCGACGTCCTGTCCGGTGCGACGACGAAAGTCGTCAGCTCGATCACAGACATCCTCAGCTCCTGAACGGGAGATGCACGGAACACAATTAGTGAGCAAACTTGATAGTCACTGATCTTGACTATTCAACCTTAGGTGTCCGCGGGGACGGCTGCAAGTGAGGGCGGAAGCCGGGCGGAGGGCCGGGCGCCCTGTGCGCGGTCATCCACCGCGGTGAACACACGGGCGGTGCGCCCCGGATGCACAGCGGGCACCCGGCGAGGCCGCCACACTACGATCGACCGTAGTGAGGGACTCCAGACGCAAAGGGGTGGCCGGCCGTGCGGCGCAGTGAACGGAAGGTGACGGATCCTGACATCGGGATCATGTCCGCACGCCTGCTCTTCTCGGTCCAGAAGGAACTCTTCGAGAAGCTCGCCGAGCAGGGCCATCCCGAGCTGCGCCCCCAGCACGGCGCGGTCCTGGGATACATCGACGAAGAGGGCAGCCGGGCGACGGAACTGTCCCGGCTGTCCGGGGCCCACAAACAGGTCATCGGCAATCTGATCGACGAACTCGAAGCCCTGGACTACGTGGAGCGCCGCCCGGACCCCAGCGACAGGCGCGCGAAACTGATCGTGCCCACCGCCCTGGGACGCGACCAGATGCGCAAGTCCGACGCCATCATGGCCGCCATCGAGGAGCGCCACGCCGAGGAGATCGGCAAGCAGGAGTACGCACGCTTCAAGGACGCGTTCCGGCGGATCACCACACTCCAGACCGAGCGGTTCGACGAGGCCACGACGCCCAGGCGGCGGCGCCCGGCGGCCGGGGACTGACCGTCTACAGGCGGGCGGTCATCCCGCCGTCTATCGCGAGCGCGGCTCCGGTGATGAACCCGGTCTCGTCGCTCAGCAGGAACGCCGCGAACGCGGCGATCTCCTCCGCCCGGGCCATCCGCCCGAGCGGATGCATCGCTTCGGCCGAGCGCCAGGAGTCCTCCGGCGTCAGGTCCGGGTCGGCCCGCGCGAGAGCCCGCGACAAGGGCGTGTCGACACCGCCGGTGACCAGGGCGTTGACCCGGACGCCGGCCGCGGCGGCGTCCAGCGCCGCCGACTGGGTGAGCCCGATGACGCCGTGCTTGGCCGCGTTGTAGGGGGCCATGTGCGGGTACGCGGCGACGCCGCAGACGGAGGCGTTGTTCAGGATCGCGCCCCCGCCGCTCGCCTGGAGCGCGGGTATCTCGTGCTTCAGGGCGTAGAAGACGCTGGTGAGGTTCAGCTCCAGGTCCGCGTGCCAGGCCCCGCTGTCGACCTCGGTGACCCTGCCGTCGGCGGTGGGGGCGCCCGCGTTGTTGAACGCGCCGTCGAGCCTGCCGTACCGGCTCAGCGCCTGCCCGACCGCCTCCTCCACATCGGCCTCCACGGTCACGTCGGTGGGCACGAAGGTCGCCTCGCCTCCGGCGGCCCGGATGTCGGCCGCCAGCGCCTCACCGACCTCCCGGCCGCGTGCCGCGAGGACGAGCTTCGCGCCCTCGCCCGCGACGCGCTCCGCCGTCGCCCAGCCCATGCCCGAGGTGGCCCCGGTGATCAGGATGACCTTCTCTGCGAAACGTGCGTACACGATCACTCCCCTGGCCGGTCGGGCCTGAAAACGGAACTCCCACTCGAAACAGAAAGTAATAAGTCTTGATTGTCGCGATTTGCACCATAGAGGCTAGACCGCTTCGCACCCGGCGGCAACCCTGCCGGAACCGCTCCACCGCCCTAGGCTGACTGTTGTAGGGCAGGCCAGAAGGGAGCCGGTCATGGCCGACAACGCCACGACGAGCCACCCCGCGACCCACGCACTCCCCCGCTCCGTCACACGACTGGAGATCCCGGTCGGAGAGGATTACGAGGACTTCCGCGCCCGCTACGAACAGGCCGTTCCTCCGCTCGACTACCAGCGCACCTTCGAACTGGTCGCCGCCCGGGCGACGTGGAGCGCCGTGCGCGATCTGGTGGACGAGAACGCCCCACTGGGGTTCATGATCTACTGGAAGTTCGACGCGCAGCCCCTGTTCGGCGTCGCCGGGAACCAGGCACGCTGCACGGAGTACCTGATGGGCAATCACATCATCGCCGAGCGCATGTACCGGCACGATGCCGGAGCCCTCATGTACGCCCCCCTGCGCACCACGGTCCACGAATCCCCCTCCGGGGAGGCGCTGTTCGCGATCGACCGCCCCAGCGACACGGTCGCCGCGCTCGGGCGGCCCGAGATCACCGACGTGGGGCGGGAGCTGGACCGCAAGGTCGGAGTCCTCCTACGTCACCTCGGGGTCCCCGTGCCCGAGGAGCTGACCTGACCAGGCGGCGCTCCTAGGTCCTCGGCCCGCGTTGTCGTACCCCCGGCGTAGCATCCGCCCGGAGTCAGGGATGCGGTGTGCGGCTGACGGAGGCGCGTGGATGACGAGCACGACGGGGCAAGCCGAATTCGACGCCCTCAAAGACGGCCTGGACCGGCAGCGCGAGCATGTCCTCGGGATCCTCGCCGGCCTCTGTGAGCACGACCTGCGCCGGCCGGTGCTGCCCAGCGGCTGGAGCTGCCTGGCGCTGGTGCGCCATCTGACCCTGGACGTCGAACGCTTCTGGTTCTCCGGCGTCATCGCGGGCGAGCCGGCTGTGGCCCGGCAGCTCACGGCAGGGGCGCAGGCACACTGGTCCGTGCCCGGGACGATGACTGCCGAGGAGGTCTTCGCCGACTACCGGGCGGCCGTCGAGCGTGCGGACGCCGTCCTGGCCTCCACGGCACTCGAACAGCCGCCCGCCGCCTGGCCCGAGGAGATCTGGCCCGACTGGCGGCTGCCCGACGTGCGCCACATCCTGATCCACGTGCTCACCGAGGTCGCCTGCCACAGCGGCCACCTGGACGCCGCCCGCGAACTGATCGACGGCACGACCTGGCTCGGCGGCGACCCCTACGCCCGTGGCTGACCGCAGCGGGACGTGAGGGTTCGTCAGGAAGCCGAAGGGCCGGGCCCGGCGTCCGCGATGCCCGCGGCGTCACGCTGGAGGCGGGCGAGGGCGTGGACCGTGTCGCGGGTCGCGGGGTACAGCTCCCGGTAGAGGCCGTGCAGCCTGGCGTACGCGGCCTCCGTGGCCGGGTCCGGTACGCACTGCTCGCGGACGGGGTTCCACGTCGCGGTGGCCGTCGTTCCACCGTCCCATCGGGCGGCGAGCCGGGCGGCCCCGTAGGCGGCTCCGACGGTGACGGTGGGGATGTCCTGGGGCAGCCCGGTGACGTCGGAGACGATCTGCGTCCAGAGCCTGCCCTGCGTGCCCCCGCCGACCGCGACGACCCGCTCGATGCCGGCGCCCGCCCGGCGCATGGCCTCGATGTTGTGGCGCACGCCGTGAGCGGTGGCCTCCAGCGCGGCCCGGTACAGGTCGCCGCGGGTGTGCTCGACGGTCAGACCGGCGATCACCCCGCGGGCGTCGGGGTCGGCGATCGGTGTCCGCTCACCGGCGAAGTACGGGAGCATCGCGAGCCCGCGCGCGCCGACGCCGCTGGCCGCGGCCTCCGCCAGCAGGTCCGCGCGGCCGGGTGAGCCGAACAGGCCGCGCAGCCACTCGGTGACCGCGCCGGAGGTGGCCATGCCGGCGGCGAGTGAGCGTGTGCCCGGGAAGGCGCCCACGGTGCTCCACAGTTCGGGCACGCGCAGCTGCCCGGTGACGGTGGCGATGAGGAACATCGTCGTGCCGTACATGAGCATCAGGTCGCCCGGCCGGGTCGCGTCGACGCTGACGGCCTCGGCCCAGGCGTCGATCGTCCCGGTCAGGACGGGTGTCCCCGGCAGGAGCCCGGTTGCCGCTGCCGCCCCGGCCGTCACCGTGCCGGCCTGGTCACCGGGCCAGCGCAGCTCGGGCAGCTCCGCGTGCGGCCACACCGCGTCCACCCAGGGGCGGTACCACTCCTGCGCCCGGCTGTCGTAGAAGGGGACCGACTGGCTTGCCGAGTGGTGGTCGAGCACGTAGGCGCCGGTGAGCCGGTGGGCGAGGAAGGAGGCCGGCATGAACAGCCGCCGTGCCGCACCGAACACCTCGGGCTCGTGCTCGGCCACCCAGGCCACCTTCGGCCCCACCGCCTGCGTGGACAGCACGCTCCCGCACCGGTCGAGGACGGCCAGGCGGCCGAGTTCGGCGTCGAGCCGGGCGATCTGCGCAACGGCCCGCGTGTCCACGCCGTACAGGACGGCCGGACGCAGCGGCCGGTTCGCGGCATCGGCCAGGGCGACGCACGGGCCCATGCCGCTGACGCCGACCGCCTCCACGCGCACACCGCCGGACAGGAGGTCGCGGGTGATGGCGCAGAACTCCCGCCACCACACCTCGGGGTCCATCTCGACGTGTCCTGGTCTCGGGCGGGAGACGGTGTGGGTGCGCACGGCGGTCGCGATCACCGTGCCCGATGCGTCGACCAGGACGCCCTTGCTGCTGGATGTGCCGACGTCGACACCGAGGAAGGCCATACCTGCATGTCACCACACGGGTGGGCCGTGACACCGAAAACGCGGTCCTGCTGTGGACGGGTGCGCATCATTCGCCGCCGGCCCCGCATTCAGTAGTTCCAGCGGTTCACACTGCCCTCGTCGCGGCAGAAGATCAGGCGGCCGTTGCCGGCGTGCGTGGACCGGCCGACGTCGGCGGCCCGGCAGAACTGACCCGCGTTGTAGCAGTTGCCCGCGTTGGAGACGATCTCGCACGTGGTGCTCGTGTCACCGCTTCCGGCCGAGCCGCTTCCGGAGCTGGGCGCGTCGTCGTCGCGGACCGGCGGGGAGTAGTCCGGGTCGTTGGTCCTGTCCTTGTAGGTGCCCTTCTTGGCCGGACAGGCCCCCTCCGTCAGCCACAGCGTCACCGTCGGATCGTTCTTGACCTGCGTCGTGGGGCCGGGGGCCTGGAAGCACACCTTCCAGGTGTCGTAGTCGCCCTCCTCGGCGGAGACGTCGTCGACGTCCTCGTCCGCGTAGGCGGCCTTGAGCGTGACGTCTCCTTCGGTCACCTTGCCGACGGCCTCGAGGGCCTTCTCGTAGCTGCGGCCGACGACCGCCGGCATGGTCGGCCAAGGGATCGGCCTGCCGTCCGCCTTGGGGCACGGGGCGCCGCCGGGCACCGTGGCGAAGTCGACGCTGTGGTAGGTGACCTGCTCGAAGCACACGGTCCAGTCGTCACCGGGAGCGGCATCCTGGTTGCTCGCGTCATGAGCGGAGACCGTGTAGCCGTGCTTCCGCGCGACGTGCTCCGCCGCGGCGAGCGTGCTCTCGACCTGACTGGTCATGGCCGCGGGCGCCACGGTCGCCGTGGCCGTCACCGTGGGCGACGGTTTGGCCTTCGCGCTGCTCTCGGTGTCCCCCTTGGCGGTGACGGCGGCGCCGCCTCCGGCGCCGAGGGCGAATATCAGGGCGCCGATGCCGATGCGCTTGAGCCACTTCCGTCGGCCCGGGGTGCCCGGGGACTGGGCCTGCGGCGGGGACTGCCATCCGGCACCCCAGGACGGGGAGTTCTGCGGGTTCACTTGCGTTCCTTGCCGGCGAGTCCGACGGGTGGCGGCGTCTTCGTCGCACCGGTCTGCTGAGTGGGAAGGATGGTGGACTTCGCCTGAGATTGCGGGAGATTATCGGATGAACCAGTCCCTGTCGACGCTCTTGACCGGCTTTCGTGGGTTCGCCATCCCAGCCGACCGGACGCGGCGAACCGCACGCGCCAGCCGGCCGCCGAACAACCCACCCCGGCCAGCGGTCTGACTGTCGCTCAGCCAGCTTGAGACCTCCTCGACGTACGGGAACAGCCCTACCTCCCAGGCAACTTGAGCACGCGCCCCATGCCGGAAGCGGCACCCGGCCCCGGCGGGAAATCCCCGGTCTTCGCATCGCGCACCGAAGGGCGCCCGGCCCGCTTGCCCGGGCGTCCCGAGTCGCCGGCGGGGACACCGGGCGGAGGCGGCCGGCCGCCTCCGCCCGTCGGCTCCGGTAAGTCGGGTGACGGACCGCCGCGGGCCTGGTAGAACAGGCGCCGATGGGCATCCGGGAGCGCGACCGCAAGGTGTACCGGCCGCTGCGGCGGGCCGGCCTCGAGGTGATCCCGAACGCCGTGCCGGACGGCACGATGCCGTTCGTCCACGGGTACGCGACCGAGGACGTGGGCGGCAGCTTCTCCCACCCGTACGACACCCCACGGCTCGTCGAGCGGCTCAACGAGGACTGGTACGACCTCGCCGTCGCCTCGGGGCTCTTCGACCATCGCCGCGAATTCCTCGTCCAGCTTCCGCAGGGCGCCCGAACGCACCAGGCCGCCCTGTGGAACCTGCACAACGGCGGCCACGTCGCGCCGGCGGTCTGGGCGCGGGTCCGGCTCCTGGAGCGCTGGGACATCATGGGACGGGGCGCGGCATCGGCGTTCCTCGGTGTCCACGCGGGGCATCCCGGCTTCGCCATGATGGCCCTCGACGGCAGCGTGTACCTCTGCGCCTCGACGGGCGAGGCCGGCGTCGACGTGCTCACGGTGCGCCACCCGGACCGCTCGGAGAACGTCCTGCGGCACCTGGAGCGGATCGTGCTTGACGCCAGCCCCTACGTCATCCGCGCGTTCAAGGAGCGGATCGCCGTCTGGCTCGCCGGTCGCACACCGGACGCCGTCGGCCTTCCGGGCGGCTGACGCCGCGATCCAGGCGACAGGCGGCAGGCCACGGCCGGGGGCGACGGCCGGGAGGCAAGTTGATCGTTGCACCACACACCCATTAGGCTCTTGCCTGATCAAGTAAATTGTCGGACGTGCAGGGCGCTCCCGGCGAACGGTGAGCCGACGAGGACGCCTGACACGCCACCGGCCTGCCACGCACCGGGGAACAACAGGAACGAGCGGCCGGTCAGCGCCGCGCATGTGAGGGAGGAACCGGGGTGTCCGGCAGATCACACAACCCCTACGGCTTCTGGTACCGGCTGGCCGCGGCCATCGCGAAACCCGTGCTGTTCGTCCTCGTCAGGCACCGGTGGCGCGGGCACGAGCACATACCCGCCGAGGGCGGTTTCATCACCGCCGTCAACCACATCTCGTACTTCGACCCGCTCACCTACGGGCACTTCCAGTACAACAGCGGTCGGCCGCCCCGGCTTCTGGCCAAGGCCTCCCTCTTCACCATCCCCTTCGTCGGCATGGTGCTGCGCAAGACCGGCCAGATCCCCGTCCACCGTGGAACCGCCGACGCCGCGCTGGCGCTCCGGGACGCGATCGCCGCCGTCAACAAGGGAGAGTGCGTCGCGGTCTACCCGGAGGGCACCGTCACGCGCGACCCGCAGCTGTGGCCGATGGCCGCCAAGTCAGGTGCGGCACGCATCGCGCTGACGACCGGCGCGCCCGTCATCCCGGTCGCCCAGTGGGGCGCGCACCGGATCGCACCGCCTTACGCGCGCGGGGGACGCGGCAACCGCAGGGTGTGGCTGGTGCCCCGCCAGACCGTGCACGTCGTGGCGGGACCCCCGGTCGACCTCAGCCGCCACCACGGCAAGGAGCTCACGCCGGGCGTTCTGAAGGACGCCACGGAGGACATCATGACCGCCATCACCGCGCTCCTCGCCGACATCCGCGCCGAGCAGCCGCCCGCCGAACGCCACAGCGTGCGCCGCGCCGCTCGCGAGCGCGGCAGGTGACCCGCGGCGCTGCGGGGCCGCGCGCAGCGGCAATGGGTACTGCCCACAGGTGAGTTGATCGTCGGACGTGTCACGGCCCGTGGCGGAGGGTTCTCCGCCACGGGCCGTTCAGCGGCGCCCGGGGGCCCAGCCGTCACACGCTCCGGTCGCGCCCCCGCCCCCGCGCCGGGGTGCGCACCGTCACGATGGGCTCGAGCAGCCGCCGCGGGGTGTTGATCGCGCTGGAGACGGGATCGTCGTCGGCCCCCTGAGGCCGGAAGCCCGGTCCGGGTTCCATGCGAATTTCCGGGACCGGAACGGCCGCACCGCATTCCCGGCAGCGTCCGTCGGGGTCGAGCAGGCCCCCGTCGAGGTCATGGCGGATGAGGCGCTTGGTTCCGTTCGGGGAGTAGAAGGACTCCCCCCAGTTCATCAGAGCGTGAACGGCCGGCCACAAAGCGATGCCCTTGGCCGAGAGCCGGTACTCGACGCCGCCCGCCGCGTCGTCGTCGCGTGTGAGCACGCCTTCCTGCACCAGCGTCTTCAGCCTGCTGGTGAGGACGGCCCGCGGGATCCCGAGCTGCGTGGCGAAGTCCCCGAACCTCCGGACCCCGTAGAACGCGTCGCGGACAATCAGGAGCGTCCATCGTTCTCCGACGACTTCCAGCGTCCGCGCGAGGGGGCAGTTCCCGTCGGCGTAGGTGTTGGGCAGGGTCATGCCCACCATCCTACCAGGAGCGGTTCACTCACCGAACTGATCGGTGCTACCGTGGACCCGAGATCAGTTCAGTCACTGAACTGGCCGCATTGAGCTCGGGAGCATGCCGCATGTACCAGTTCCTCGTCTCCTTCACCGTCCAGCCCGATCACCGCGACGACTTCGTGCGGGCGGCCCGGAAGACCGCGCAGGACTCCCTCGCGAACGAGCCCGGCTCCCACCGGTTCGAGGTCATCGCCGACGAGCAGAACCCGGACGTCTTCTACCTGAACGAGGTCTACGCGGACGTGGACTCGTTCAACACCCACGCCACCGGACCGTACTTCGCGGCGTTCTTCGCCGAAGCCGCCGCCTACGCCGAAGGCCCGACGTGGCTCATGCGGGGCAACCTCGTCGGCGACAAGACCGCCGTCTGACGCGGGGAGGGCGAGCGATGACCATGTCCGGAAGCCCGGGGCGAACGCGCAGGTACGTCCTCGCGGAGCGGCCCGCCACGCTGGCCGGGCCGCTGCAGGAGGGCGTCCTGCGCTACGAGGAGGACGTTCCCGTGCCGCGGCTCGAAGCGGGACAGGTGCTGGTGGAGGTCGGGTGGATGTCGCTGGACGCCCGCGGCCAGGAGCTGGATGAACGACATCCCGACTTCCCTCCCGCCCTCACCCCTGGGTGAGGTCATGCGCGCCCTGGGCGCCGGTACGGTGACCGGGACGCAGCACCCCGGCTTCGCCGTCGGGGACCGGGTCTGCGGTCTGCTCGGCTGGCAGGAGGACGCCGTGGTGGACGGCGCCGTCCTGCGCCGCGTCCCCGGCGGCGTGCCCCTGCACGCCTCGCTGAACACCTTGGGCATCGCAGGCCGCGCAGGCGGTGCTGCCGGCCATGCGCGAAAGGGGGGCGGGTCGTCTCGTCTTCGTCTCCAGCATCCAGGGACGCCTGGTGCTGCCGATGATCGGCCCCTACGGCGCCAGCAAGTGGGCGCTGGAGGCGCTCGCCGAGACGCTCGCCATCGAGACGGGTCACTTCGGCATCAAGGTGAGCATCGTGCAACCCGGCGCCGTCTCCTCCGGTGGCGGGGAGCGCGCCAAGGTGTTCCTGAAGGAGGACGACCCCTACGCCCCGCTCTACGCGGCCCTGCCCGCCCTCCGGGGTGAGCTCATCACCCCCGAGGAGGTGGCCGCCGTGGTGGCCGACACGATCGAACAGCCCGCGCCCGCGCTGCGCGTGCCGGTCGGCGCGCCGGCCGAGCAGGTGTTGCGGGCCCGTAAGCAGGCCCCGGAGAGCGAGCCCTTCCTGATGGCGAAGATCAACTGGTAAGGGCCTCGGAGGCACCCTTCGCCTGCCACAGGTCGCGGAGCAGGGCGATCTCGGCCATGTGGTGGATGAGTTCCAGGTTGCCGCCCGCGAGCACGCCGACGAACGGCTCGTCGGGGTCGGAGCCGTACGGGTACTGCGAGAAGCCGATCGTGTCGAGCTGCTCGTCGGTGACGGTGGCGACGCTCTCGCGCCAGCGGTCGATCACCGCCCAGAACCGCTGGAGCGCCACGGCCGCGGAGGGCGTGAAGTCGACGAGCAGCTTGGGCTCGTGCCGCCGTTCGCCGAAGGTCCACTCCCATCCGCCCGCGAAACAGAAGTGCAGGTGCCCCAGGCGCCACGCGATGGTCGTGAACGGTGCTCGGTCGGGCTCCGGCGGGCCGGTGTGGGCCAGGACCTGCTCGACCCGTTCGACGCTCACGCTCCAGTCCTCGGCGATCTTGTCGATGGTCATGCCGCCCGCGGCCTGCCGGGCCACCTCCGCGTACTCGCTCGCCGGGATGTCCGGGGCGCCCAGGTCGAGCACCCACTCCCCCGGACCGAACGCCCTGGGCGTCTTCGCCTCACCCCGCCGACGGATCGACCAGCAACCGGGCACCGGCTCCCACAGGTACTCCTCGTCGCCGAGCCCCTCGAGCCGCACCTGGGCCATCTCCCGGGCGTGGTCGAACTGTTCGAGCAGCAAACCCAGTCGGTCGGTCCGCGCGCCCTCTGTCGCCATGTGCCCGGCTCCCTCCGCGGTCGCGTTTCGTCGCTGCGCACAGGCGAAGCTAACGGCTCACCTCACGGGACGCGACCGAATTCCCGGCCCGCGCCCTCAGCGCTCGGCACGGGGCGCATGGTGCACAGCCTCAGATGCGGACGCCGAACTGGAACGGCATGTTGTTGATGGACTCGTAGCGCACGAGCGTGCCGGTGCGCGGCGCGTGCAGGACCATGCCGTTGCCCGCGTAGAGGCCGACATGATGCAGGTCGCCGTAGAAGAGGACGAGGTCGCCGGGCGCGAGCTGGCTCATCGACAGGCGGGTGCCCGCGTTGGCCTGCAACTGGGAAGGCCGCGGTATGTGTGCGCCGGCCTGGGCGTAGGCCCAGGAGGTGAGGCCGGAGCAGTCGAAGGCATTGGGACCGGAAGCTCCGTAGACGTACGGCAGGTTGAGCTTGGTCTTGGCCGCTGCGAGGGCGGCGGCGGCGAGCGAGGAGGCCGGCGGGACGTTGCCCAGGTCGACGCGCTCGTTGGAGCGGTTGGCGCGGGCGTCGGCGGCGGCGAGGGAAGCGCGCTGGGAGGCGGTCAGCGAGTTCAGGAGCTTCTGCGCCTCGGCGAGCTTCGCCTGGACTTCCTTCTTCTTCTCGCCCAGTTCGGTGCGGGTCTCGTCGAGCTCGTTGAGCTTGCTCGCGGCCTCCGCCTTCTGCTGGTTGAGGGTGCGC
This sequence comes from Streptomyces sp. TOM-9, assembly GCF_056858595.1. Classification (NCBI taxonomy): domain Bacteria; kingdom Bacillati; phylum Actinomycetota; class Actinomycetes; order Kitasatosporales; family Streptomycetaceae; genus Streptomyces; species Streptomyces sp. TOM-9. Next base: position 229,320 of record NZ_JBXEQB010000001.1, read on the forward strand.
TTCTTCTCCGCGATCTGCTGGAGCGCCTCGGCCTGCTTGGTGCTCAGCTGGTCGAGGGCGGACGCCTTGTCGAGGTAGGTGTCCGGGTCGGCGGAGAGGAACAGCTGGAGCGTCGGGTCGATGCCGCCGCTGCGGTACTGGGCGCTGGCGAGGGTGCCGAGGTCGTCCTGGAGGTCGTTGAGCTCCGACTGCTCGCGGGCCACCTCGTCCTGCAGGTCCTCGACCTGCTTCTGCAGCTTCTGCTGCTTCTCCTTGGCGCCGTTGAACTTCTCGGTCGCCTGCTCGGCCTGCTCGTAGAGACCGTCGACCTTGGCCTTGACGCTCTTGACGGACGGCTTGGCCGGCGCGGCCTGGGCCGCCTGCGCGGACAGGGCGACGGCTGCGGCGGCGGTCGCGGTGAGCACGGTGACACGTGTGCGACCGGCCTGCTTGGGACGACGGTGGGACGCCACTGGCGCGAGCTCCTTCTTCCTCCGGCCGCCTGCCGTACGCGTACGGCACTTGAGAATCGGCGGGGACCTCCGCCGCCATCCCGAATGGATGACCGACCGGGCGGAGGTTCGAGTCACGACACTAATCATTGACTCGCAACCGAATCAAACCCCTGGAGGGAAAAGGCCGTCCAGCCACTATTTCTTTACCCGCACCATCCTTCTCCGCCAATGTGGCGCAGGTCACACCTCGAAAAGTTGCCTTAATACCGGGCGCATTTCAGCCACATCCGCATCGGCCCTGGATACGCACCGTCAATACCCCCGACGGGATTTCCCACATTCGGGCGGCCATGAAATACCGCCTTCCCGGCGGCCGCCGTCGGGCGCTGCAACTGGGGGCGATACCCTCATCCCTGCCCGCGAAGGAGGGGGGATCCACCAAGTGAAGCCCTTGGGAACCCTGTTGCTGTCGGCAGCGACATCTGCCGCCGTGTTCGTCACCTGGGCCTACGGGACGTTCTCCGGCGGCATGGACGTACGGGAGACCTGCGAACTCGTCGTGGGCGAGCATTATGATCCCGACTACAGGGCAGCACACTTCAAGGAGTTCGCCCAGGTCTTTCCCCTGCACAACAAATGCAACGCCTCATACGACCTGGTTCCGGCATGGGTCAACGCGGCCATCCTCGTCCTGGCTCTGGCGACCGTGGTGCTGCTGGGCACGGCCGTCGCGGGGACCGTCAACCATTTCAGGCACCGCCGACGCGCAACGGCACGCTCTGCCCCCGCAGGCAGTTGACCCTCGCCTTTGCGCACGGGGGCTGTGTCAGTGGCCCGCCGCATACTGACGCCCATGCAGATGACGGAGCACACACTCGCTCAGGCATGGCAGCGGACGGTCGCGGGTTCCGACCTGCTCGACGACGCCATGCTCCCGCCGATCGGCACGTCCCGCGACCAGTACGCACGGCGCATGGGCGATCGCGGCGGCCTCCTCCTCGTCCTGGACGAGGACGGCACGGTGCACGGCTACGACAACCCCTACCAAGAGGTCTTCGCCACGCGGGACGTGGACCAGGTGCTGTACTACGTCGCCGAGCAAGCGGTCCGTCATCTCGCCGAGCACATCGTGGCCCACTCCCCCGGCCAGGGCCCCGTCGGCAACCTCGTCGCCGGGCAGGCGAAGATGCTCGAGGAGATCAACCCCGCCTGGGCCAGCCGATTCCGCAGCGGCGGCGTGGACGGAACGCAGGCGACGCGCCCGTGCGGACGCGACCCGCTGGAAGGCCTCGCCTGGATCGCCCGAGCCTGGCGGGATCAGGACCCGTACACCAACCTCGTCTTCTTCCGCGGCGAGGGCGTCAGCGCCGAGGAGATCGCGCCGCTGTACGGAGCCGACCCGGAGCATGTCGCCGCCGGGACACGCCGGTCGGACCTGCACCGCATCGACGGCCACGACCGCGACCACTGGGACACCGCCTGGACGTCCTGCTGCTTCGGGCAGGCGGGCGACTGGGCGTTTCTCATGTACCACGAGACGCCGCCCGGCAGCCGGGCAGGCGCAGCGGAGCTCTCCCGGCTCGGGGTCACCGAGACGGTGTGCCTGAGCGCCTGCTCCGCGAAGGCCATCTACACCTTCGACTACACGCGCGACGGCGTCCGTGTCGACGACGACCGGGGCGTACTGGAACTGATCTGGTACCACCGGGGCCAGGCCCCCTACCACCGGGGCGGCCGGCTCGACTTCCTCAACCAGGCCATACGCCGCGCCGAACTGGACCATCCCGAGCTGACCGACGCGTTCGAACTGTACTTCCACGCCCTGGACGACGCGCTCGGTCTGCGACTTCCCCAGCAGGACATCGAGGAGGGAACGGTCCGGGCCGCGCTGTGGGCACCCCGGGACCCGGGCCGGGGGTGACGGTCCGGCGCGTCCGCGCGTGCACCCGGGTGGCGGCGACGCCACCCGGGTGCGGCCGGGTCAGTCGCGCGAGAACAGCCCGATGCCTTCGGGAATCGCGCGCTCGGCTCCGCCCGTGGGGTGGTTCCGGACGACCGGCGTGCCGGACACGGGATCACGGGTCACGAGGGTGGAGGAGCCCCCGCCGTCCAGGTTCACGCCGTCGTCGGCGCCCACGGCCTGGAAGACTCCGGCCAGTTCGGCGACCGTGAGTCCAGCGCCCGCCTCCGCGCTGCCGTCCAGCACCAGGAGGTGGAGCAAGCGGCCGTCGTCGCCGATGGCGGCTCCGGTCCTGGTCGCCACGGCCTTGTCGTCCAGGCCTGGCAGCGGCGCGCCGTCGCGCAGGACGGGATAGCCGCCGACCGCGAACCTCACCCGCTTGCCGCTGGTGCTCCGCAGCTTGTCGGAGACGCGGACGCGCTCGCCCGACCGGAGCGTACGGAGCGCCGCCGCCCCGCCCTCGCGGCCGACCAGGACCACCGTGCCGGGCTCGATGGCGCCGGCGCCGATCGTGTCGGACCCGGAGACCACCCGGCCGTCCCGCACGGTCACCTCATAGGCGTCCGTGGTGCAGGCGGCGGCGCGCAGGGTGTCGGTGCCGCACGGCGCGCCGGCGCGACACCTCTCCCCACCGCGAGTCGAAGGCACCGATCCCGCCTTCGGGGATCGCGTACTGGTTCAGCCCCTCGAGGTCGAGCCGCTTGCCCTTCTGGGCCCGGACCGTGCCGTCGAGGGTGAGTTCGTCCAGCCGCGCCTTGTGGTCGTAGCCGACGCCGATGACGTCGCGGGTCGACGTCCCGGGCGGCAGACCCGGCCCGAAGCGCTGACCGTTCGGTACGGCCGCCTTCAGCGCCACACCATCGGAGACCGCCGGTCCGACCGCGGAGCCGGTCGCCTGGACGCCAGGGTGCTGGGTCTCGTCGATGTTGAAGAAGTCGGCGTTGACACCCGCCACCGCGCCCTGTGCCGCGGCCAGTTGGGACAGCTTGGCGCGGGAGGCGACCTTCCCCGGTGAGAGCAGGCCCACCGAGACATGGCGGTCGCGCAGATCGGCGGTGACCACATGGCCGGTGACCGTTCCGTGCGACGCGGTCACCGAGAAGGACTGGTAGGTGATGCCCGGCGCGATCGTCACGCCGTCCGCCATCCGGACCCGCTCGACGGCGTCCGCCCGGCCTGCCCCTGTGCCGAGCAGCATCGTCGCCGTCGTGATCACCGCCGCCGCGGAAAGGGCTGCCCCGCGGACCCGACCGATCGTTCTCGTCATTCTGATGTCCCGTCGTATGTGCGTGCATGACGCACGAGTACTGGCCGGAGCCATCAGAAGGGGCTTGGGAGACGTACTGGTGGCAGTTTCCTGACGGGTCGACGAATCCTTGCGGGCCGTGGGCGCACAAATGCCCTTGAGCTCACGGCCGGTGGCCCAGGAGAGTGGGGCCATGGGTTCCCGGCGCTTCGTCTTCCTCGACCCCGACGGCATCAGCGCCGGCGGCTGGCTGTACGCGGTGGTCGAGGCGCGGACCGGTGTCTTCTACCAGCAGCAGTACGGGGGAACGGCCTGCCGTCAGGGGCAGGTCGAGGGCTTCCTTGTGCCGCTGCACGGCCCCGATGAGCTGGCCGCGCTGCGTGAGCTGTTCGAGAAGGACTTCCGCGGAGCCGGAACCTGGAACCACACCTGGCCGCATGACGAGCGGGACCGGCTCCGTGGTGCCATCGGCGCCCTCCGCTACTGGGCCTCCGACGGCACCACGGAGGAGCCGCATCCGCTGCGGCTGGACGAGAGCCGGATCCGTGAGGCCGATGAGGCCTGGGTTCCGGTGATCACACCGGACGGCCCCGCGGTGCTGGTGTGGTTCAACTCGGACTGAACGCCGCGATCACCTGTTTGCCCTGTGCCAGCTGAACCAGGCCGCCGGGGTGCGGTGTTCTCCGGTCGAGCGAAGCGCCGCTCGACGACCGTCACGGGTGTCCCCATCCGGTCCGCCGGCCGACGCTTGGGATCGTCTAGTCGGAGTTCTCCCAGACGAGGACCCCGGGACCATCGGGTGTCACCACTGGAACCCAGGCCTCGTCCACCTCGGAGAGTCGGGATTCGTCGAGCATGAGCGGCGCAGGGAAGAGGTCGTCCCGGTTCGCGGAGCCGAAGACGTGGAAGGCGACCGCTGCCCTCAGCCGATCGAGCAGGTCCGCCGGCCAGTCCAGCCCTCTGGCCCCGGTCCCCTGCAGCTCCCCGACGAAGATCTCCTTCAGCTCGTCGTCCAGCCCCCGCCCGAAGACCGGGATCAGGAAACCCTCTTGCTCGTACCGGATGCAGCCGTACCCCCCACCCTGGTTCTGGTAGACCACGCCGGTAGGTGCCGCCACGATGACGAACACCCAGCCCTGACCGGAACCTGTGTCAAGAGGGTCAAGGAAGACGTGCCGCTTGCCACCGTCTGCATCAGTCACGATCAGGAGGATCGCACGGAAGTGCGAGTCGGCTCACGACCGCCCGGGCTCCGGGTGCGTCGCCGGAGACGGACTGGACGCGCCGGACCATCGACGGCCGCCCCGGCAGGCGCACCTACGCCAGGGCCGAGCCGGCCTTCCACTGCTCCCAGGGCATGTTCCAGCCGTTGAGGCCGTTGTCGGGCGCGATGGTGTGGTCGTGGGAGTGCTTGACGACGACCACGTCGCCGACGAGGGAGTTGTTGTAGAACCACGCCGCGTCCTGCCCGGAGTCGCCGCCGCCCTGGACGTCGTTCAGGCCCACGCAGCCGTGGCTCACGTTGGAGTTCCCGAAGACGGAGTCGTTCGCCCAGTAGTTGCCGTGGATGAAGGTGCCGGAGGTGGACAGGCGCATCGCGTGCGGGACGTCGGGGATGTCGTACTCCCCCGCGTATCCCACGGTGGCGCCGTCCATGCGGGTGGAGATGAGCTTCTGGGAGATCACCATCTGCCCGTTGTACGTGGTGCTGCCCGGTGCGCCGGAGGTGATCGCGATCGTGCGGACGGTGCTGCCGTCGCGCTCGACGCGCATGGTGTGGGCGGCGGCGTCGACGGTGGAGACCTGACGGCGGCCGACGGTGAAGCGGACCGTCTTGTCCTGGGTTCCGTAGGCCTTCGCGGCGCCCTTCACGCCGTCCAGGCGCAGGCTCAGGGTGACCTCGGTGTGCGCCTTCCAGTACGTCTGGGGGCGCAGGTCCAGGCGCTGGTCGCCGAACCAGTGGCCGACGACCTCCTGGTCGCCGTCGCTGGTGACGTGTATGCCGCGTTCGACGGCCGCCTTGTCGGTGACCGGCTTGTTGAAGGTCAGCGACACGGGCATGCCGACGCCGACGGTCGAGCCGTCCTCGGGGGTGAAGGTGCCGATGAGGCGCTCGTCCTTCGTGAGCGTGGTGAAGGACAGGCTCCGGGTCTGTGTCCGGCCGGCTTCGTCCGAGGCGTGGACGACGAGCCGGTACGAGGTGCCGTAGGCCAGGGTGCCGTCCGGGGACCAGCGGCGGTGGTCGGCGGTCACGGTGCCGCGTACCGGATCTCCGGCCGCGGTGGTGAGGGTGACGGACGAGATCTTCCCGCCGGAGACCTCGACGTCGCCCGCGCTGCGGATGGATGCGTGCCGTTCGCCGTCGGTGGCGCCCGTGGTGAGGCGGAAGGCGGCCGACGCGGCGCGCAGTTCGGGAGAGGAGGCCGTGGACGGCGCCGTCCCTTGCGCGGCGGGCGCGGTGGCGGGCTGCTGGCCCGCGCAGGCGGTGAGCACCGACGCCCCGGCGACGGCAAGGGCGATCACGGTGCGGTGGGGAAGGGATGACACGCTTACTCCTGTGGACCGCGGAACTGTCATCGGGCGAGGGAGGCCGCGTCGCCCATGACGACGACGGGGTGGTCGGCGGGGTCGAGGGCCCGCAGCAACTGCTTCATGTGTGCCTTGGAGACGCTGACGCACGCGTGCGTGGGGCCGCCGTGGTCGACGTGGATCCATATGCCGCCGCCGCGGTTCGCGCCCATCGGCTGGGCGCCGTTCATCGGCGACGTACCGGGCTGGCGGTTGTAGTTGATGGCGATCACGTAGTCGAAGGAACCGGCGAGCGGTTCGCCCAGGAAGCCGACGTCATTGATGGAGAAGGCACCGGAACGGTGGTAGGGCAGCTTGGTGCCGGGGTCGGCCAGGAGTCCGCCGGCGTCGGTGAGGCCGAACACCCCTATGGGGCTGTGCAGGTCGCCGGCGTAGTGCTCGTCGGTCCAGCCCTTGTAGCCGTTGTGCGCGGCCCATTCCGCGCCCGGACGCCAGCCGCCGTCGACACGCTCCCAGAGCACGACCTTCGAGGACGACGACTTCTTGCCGGCTCCCGTGACGAGGACAACCTGCCGGGTGCGGGCCGGGATCTGCGACAGCGTCTTGGGGCCGAGCCCCGGCAGTTGGGCGGGGTACTGCGGCTTCGGAGGCTTCGGCGAGCCCGTCGTCCGCGGTGTGGCGGGGGCGCCCGCCGGCTGGCCCGTCGCCGGGTCGGGGGCGTCTTGGACGACGGAGGCCGTCTCGGGGGAAGGGGTGGGGTTCGCCTCGGGCAGGTGCTGGTAGGCGGCGATGCCGAGCGAGGAGACGATGACCGCCGCGGTCGCCGATATGTAGGGCCTGTGGAGGCGCATGGGTGCTGGCTTTCTCACGAGGGCGGGAAGTCGGGGGCGGCCCCGTGGCGGGGCGCGCGGTTCCGGCCGGGGACCGGATGGTGTCGGTGGGTGATGCGGCACGCCGGACATCGGCGCCCGTGTCATGGGCGCGGCCCTGGGCCGCGAAGGGGGTCTCACACCCGTTCAACCGGGCGGACTCCAGTTCGGGTTGCCCGGATGTCGGGGACCCGGGCCGGGACGCCGGGGACACGGGACATGCCGGTCATGCCGGCCGGCGCCCGGGGATCGGCCGCGGCGCGTCAGCGGCGGATCCCCGGGGCCGTCAGTCGGTGCTCACCGGGGGCGGGTCACCTTTGTGTCTGTTTGTGCGTGCTCCTGGTGGGCCGGGCAGAGCTCGGCCCCGGGCTCAGCTGCGGGCGTTCTTCGGCACGGTGATCTGGTGCTCGCCCCAGCTCATCCTGGTCGTCGCGTTGTAGTTGACCGTCGTACCGGCGCCGAGCCCGGCTTCCTCGGCCCGGGCGGACGGCTCGGCCAGTACGAGCACGTCACTGAGCATGGCGCCGGTGGACGGGTCCACGATCAGCCGCTCCCGCGTCGTGCCCAGCGGTCCCGGGTAGCTGATGGGGAAGTCGACCCCGACACCCTCGCGTCCCAGGGGATCGGTGACCTGCCCGGTCACCCGGACTCCGGGCAGCTCCGCCATCACCCGGTACGCGGCCGCCCGGACGGCGGGCTTCACGGGCATCGTGATGAGGTCGCCGGCCTGGCGCAGGATCCAGGCGCTGCGCGCCGAGGCGCCGGTGTCGGCGCCGCCGTCCTGCGCGTACAGCCGCTCCAGGTAGTGGCGCAGTTCCGCGCTGGTGGAGGGCAGTGCGCGAAGGTCCTTGTAGGTGACGTTGTGCGGGCCGACGGCGTAGATCTTGTCGTCGACGTTCGTCCGCATGACCATGGGCCGCCGCGCGGTGCCCATCATCGTCGCGAGCTTGCCGGTCCCGTTCTTCTTCCCGACCTGGAACTCCACCGTGCCGGGCGAGCCCGCGGCCTGCCAGCGGGCCTTGTCGGCCGCGGTCCGGGGCTCGGTCACGGAGTCCAGGCCGGAGACCATCAGGCTCCCGGTTCCGGGCCGCACGCCCACCGACCACTCGTCGGTCGACGCGCTGCGCACGGCGAAGAGGTGGCCCTCGTCACCGGCGACGTCCACGTTCTCCGAGCGCGTGGTCGTCTGCCAGTACGTTCCCTCGGCGACCGAGGTCTCCGCCTGCCTGGCCGCGCTGAGCAGTTCGATGTGGCCGTCGACACGGATGTCCGCGCCGGTGCCCGGGACCTCCGTCCCGGCGGAGGACCGCGGCTGGGCGGCCTGCCGGTCCGCCGGCTCCTGCCAGTCGAGTGCGCCCACGGCCACCACGGACGCCGCCACGGCTGCCAGGGCCACCGCTCCCAGCGGCCGGAACCCGCTCCTGCGGCGCGGCGCGAGGAAGCGCACCGCGGGGCCGTCCGTCGCTCCGGCGACGATGCGTGCGAGGTCCTCCCGCTGCCGCGCGGGGTCCACGAGCCGGGACGGGTCCAGTTCGTCGGGCCGTGCGTCCGCGAGCACCTTCATGACGTCGGGCCGCCCGGACGGCTTGTGGGTGTTCTTCACGCGGGTGCTCCTTGGCGGTGAGTGGGGTACGAGGTCTCTGCGGAGGGCGCGGACGGCGGCTCTGCCACGGGCTCCGCCGGAGGCGCCGCGTCCAGGGCCTTCTCCAGCCGGCGGCGCGCCCGGAACAGCCGGACGGTCAGCGTCGCGGTGGTGCAGTCCAGGACCTGGGCCGCTTCCTTGGCGCTCAGGCCGTGCCAGGCGATCAGCGTGAGCAGTTCCCGGTCGGCCTCGGGCAGGCTCGCGAGGGCCTGCAGCGCGTCGTGCCGGTCGGTGACCTGCGCCGCGACGTCACCGCTGTCGGTCCGGGCGCCGCTGCTGATGCGCCGTGCCTCCTCGGCGGCCAGGAGGTACTGGTGGGCGTCCCGGCGACGCAGTTCGCGCACCAGGTTGCGGGCCACGCCCAGGAGCCACGGCAGTGCCGGATGAGGGATGTCCCGCACCCGCCGCCAGGCGACGGTGAACGTCTCGCTGGTGATGTCCTCCCCTACCTGCCGTCCGACCAGGCTGGTGGCGTAGGCAAGTACACGCGGATGGCACTCCTCGTAGACGTCCCTGAAGCGCTGGGCATGTGTCACGCGCCGTCCCCTCATCTCTGCTCTCTCACCATGCAGTGAGCGCCGAGGCGCGTTTCTTACATCCCGGATCGAGAATTTCCATGGATGTGGTCCACATCACGCCGGGGACCCGGAGCCTGACACCGCCTGACCCCGAAGCCGTCGGGACGGCGGGGATCCGCCGCCCCCGATGGCTGGGGGGCGGCGGATCCCCGCCGTCACGCACCGCCGGTGCCGGCGGTCAGTAGCCCGCGGTCAGGGCGCCGTCGATGGCGAGGGCCGCGCCGGTGATGAACGGACTCTCGTCACTGAGCAGGAAGGCGGCGAAGGCGGCGATCTCCGCCTCGTCCGCGGCGCGGCCGGTCGGCTGCTGGTTGAGGAGGGCGCTCGCGGCCTCCGGGTTGCTTGCGGTGAAGCCCTGCCACAGGGGGGTGTTGACCAGGCCGGTCACCAGGGCGTTGACCCGTACGCCGTGCTTGGCCGCGTCGAGCGCCGTGGAGCGGGTGAGGCCCACGACGCCGTGCTTGGCGGCGGAATAGGCGGCGGCGCCCGGGTCGCCCACCACTCCGACGACGGAGGCGTTGTTGACGATGGAGCCGCCGCCGCTGGCGACGATCGCGGGGATCTCGTGCTTGAGGCTGTGGAAGACACTGGTCAGGTTGAGGGCGATGACGCTGTCCCAGAAGGACGCGTCGATGTCCCCGATCGCGCCCTGACTGTTGCCGCCTCCCGCGTTGTTGAAGGCGCCGTGCAGGCCGCCGAATTCCGTGACGGCGACATCTACCAGGTGCGCGACCTCCTCCTCGACGGTCACGTCCGTCGGGACGAACAGGGCCGTACCTCCTTCCCGGGTGACCTCCGCGGCGGTGGCCTCGCCGCGTTCCTTGTCGCGGGCTCCGATGAGCACGGTCGCCCCCTCGGACGCGGCGCGCTTCGCGAAGGCCGCGCCCATGCCGGAGGTGCCTCCGGTGACGATGACGACCTTGGACTGCAGGCGGTGGGACATGGGGTCTCCTTTCGTTGCCCGGCATGGCACGCGTAGGTCACGGGATGCCGGGGGTGGGTGTTCGCGGGACACGGAGCCGCGGGCTTGGCCGGTTCCTCCGTCCCACTGGTCAGTGGACGGGTGCCGGTGTTCCCGGGGCTTCCGCCGTGGCAGGGGTCGCGCTGTGGCCCGGGCGGGGGGCGTTGACCGCGACGAGGGAGAACAGGGCGGCCAGGAGCAGGAATCCGGTGGCCCACCAGAAGGCCGTGCTGAATCCGTGGACCAGCGCGGCATCGGTCGCCGCTCGGCCGTGGCCACCGTGTCCGTGGGTGGCGAGGTAGGCGGTGGTGGAGCCGGCGGCGATGGTGTTGAGCAGGGCGGTGCCGATCGAGCCGCCGACCTGCTGCGAGGTGCCGACCATGGCGGAGGCGACGCCCGCGTCCCGGGGGGCGACCCCGTGGGTGCCCAGGCTCATGGCGGGCATGAAGGCGGTGCCGATGCCGAGGCCGGTGATGATCTCGGCGACGGCGAGCAGGGCGTAGGAGCTGTCCGCGTCCAGCAGGGCGAGCAGGAGCACGCCGACCGCGCTGACGAGGTAGCCGGCGGTCATCAGCAGGCCGGGGCGCATCCTGGCGGACAGGCGGGTGCCGAGGACCATGGAGCCGAAGCCCTGTGCGACTCCCAGCGGCACGAACGCCAAGCCCGCCGCGATCGGGGAGTACCCCTTGACCAGCTGCAGGTAGTAGCTGAGGAAGAGGAACATGCCGAACATGCTCATCACGCCGAAGGCGACCGACAGGTAGGCGCCGGCGCGGTTGCGTCCGGTCAGTACGTGCAGCGGGAGGAGCGGCGACGTGATCCTGCTCTGCGTGATCAGGAAGGCCAGGAGCAGCACCACGCCGGCGAGGAGCATGGTGACGGTGAGCCCGGAGCCCCAGCCGCGGCTCTCGGCCTCGGAGAAGCCGAAGACCAGGGCGACCAGCCCGAGCGTGGCGAGGACGGCGCCGGGTACGTCGATGCGGCTACGTTTCTCCGCGCTGGGGACGTCGTGCACCACGGTGAGGGCGCCGATGATGCCGATGACGGCGAACGGGATGTTGACGAACATCGACCAGCGCCAGTTCAGGTACTCGGTGAGGACACCGCCCAGGAGCAGGCCGAGGACACCGCCCGCGGTGGCGATGGCGCCGTAGATGCCGAAGGCCTTGGCCCGCTCCTTGGCGTCGGTGAAGGTCAGGGAGATCAGGGCGAGTGCGGCGGGCGCGAGCAGTGCGCCGAAGACGCCTTGTCCGGCCCGGGCGACGAGCAGGGTGCCGAGGTTGGCCGCGGCACCACCCAGTGCGGAGGCCAGGGCGAAGCCGACGAGGCCGATGGTGAAGGTCCGCTTGCGGCCCAGCAGGTCGCCCAGGCGGCCGCCCACGATGAGCAGGCCGCCGAAGGCCAAGCCGTAGGCGGTGATGACCCATTGGCGGCCGCCGTCGGAGAAGTGCAGGGCCTGCTGGGCGGAGGGCAGCGCGATGTTCATGACGGCGCTGTCCAGGAACACCATCAGCTGGGCGATGGAGATGAAGAGCAGCGCCGCCCAGCGGCGTGGATGGGGATGGCGCGGACGGGGATGGCTTGGTGCAGGCATGGGAAGGGGGGTCTCTCGTGCGGGAGGAGGGGTGAGGGGAGCTACGGGAGGCGGCGCCCTGTGACGGCACCGCCCCGCGGCCATGTGGGGGGCCGGTCGGTGCGGTGTGCGGGGGGCCTCATGGACGTCGCCCCGCCCCGCCGCCATAAGCGGACCGGGTGGTCATGTTGACCGTAGCACGGAAGCGGACCGGGCGGTCATGTTGCCGGCCACAATGTGACCGGGCGGTCCGGTTGCTCTACAGTGGCCGCGGAAGAGCGGAGGAAGCCATGACGAACCCGGCGGCCAGGCCGATGCGCAGCGACGCGGCGCGCAGCAGGAAACTGCTGGTGAGCGCCGCATCCGAGGCATTCGCCGAGCACGGAACCGAGGTGTCCGTCGCCCAGATCGCGGAGCGGGCGGGGATCGGCAAGGGAACCGTGTTCCGGCACTTCCCCACGAAGGACGATCTTCTGGCGGCGATCGTCTGCGAGAAGATGCACGCCCTCGCCGCGACCGGTGAGCACCTCATGGAGGCCGGGGACCCGGCGGAGGGGCTGCGCGAATTCATGAGCGCCGCCGTCGAGCTGCAGGTCCAGGACCGCGCTTTCTGCCAGGTCGTCCACGGGGTGGCCGATGATCACGCCGAGGTGCGCGAGAGCCAGGAACGGGTGAGCGCCGTCACCGAGGCCCTGACCGACCGGGCCCGCCGGCACGGTGCCGTCCGCCAGGACATGACCGGGCAGGACGTCATGCTGCTGATGAGCGGGATCCCCTTGGCCGTCTCACGTGTGCACACGACGCAACCGCACCTGTGGCGGCGCTACCTGCGCCTGGTCTTCGACGGCATGCAGACCGCCGAAGGCCCCGCCCTGCCGGGCCCCCCGCCCCACGCCGGGACCCCGGACTGACACCGCCGGCACACAGGCGACGGCCGCCGCCCCCTCGTGGGGCGGCGGCCGTCGGGGCGGGGCAGGTCAGTGGGGTGCGGCCGCCGGCTCCAGGACGAAGACCGGGATCTCCCGGTCGGTGTTCTTCTGGTACTCCGCGTAGTCGGGCCACGCCTCCACCGCGCGCTCCCACCACGCGGCGCGCTCGTCGCCCGTGACCTCACGGGCCGTCATATCCTGGCGCACAGGGCCGTCCTGCAGTTCCACCCGGGGGTCGGCGACCAGGTTGTGGTACCAGACCGGGTGCTGAGGGGCGCCGCCCTTCGAGGCCACGACCGCGTAGCTGCCGTCGTGCTCCACGCGCATGAGCGGTGTCTTGCGGATCCTGCCGGACTTGGCGCCCAGCGTCGTCAGGACGATCACGGGCTTGCCGCGCAGCGTGGTCCCGTCGGTCCCTCCGGAACCCTCGTACAGCTCGACCTGGTCCCGGACCCATTGCTCGGGGCTCGGCTGGTACTCACCGACCAAAGGCACGTCGTTCTCCCATCTCGGCATGCGACATCGACAACCTCAACATCCTCACCCACCCCGCACCTTCCCGTCGGCAGCCCCGCTTCGCGCCGCCGGTCCCGCCGCCGATCACCCGGATGGCGGCCGCGCGGCGCCACTGGGCGCCGGGTCCTCGACGTCCGTTCACACGCCCGCGGCACGCGAAATGGCTCTGTCATGTTCCGGCCACATCATCCGTAACAGGCCGCCCTGAAGATCGGCGTGCACACCGGCAGATCGAGAGAGGGCGACTCATGACACAGGGGCAGCCAACAGGACTCGACCGCAGGGGATTTCTGCGCGCCGTCGGCATCACCGGCGGCGCCGGGGCGATGTTCGCCACCATGGGCGCGCTGGGGCTCGCGCCGACCGCCGAGGCGGCCGGACGCGGCGCCGACTTCCGCGCGCCGAACGCGGCCGACTTCCACCTCACCGGACGCAGGGCGGGCAAGGTCGTCGTCCTGGGCGCGGGGCTGGCCGGGCTGACGGCCGCTTACGAACTGGGCAAGGCCGGATACGACTGTACGATCCTGGAGCCGCGCGACAGGCCGGGCGGCCGCAATTACACCGTGCGCGGCGGGGACACCCACACCGACCTCGACGGGCGTACCCAGACCGCCCGGTTCTCCCAGGGCCAGTACCTCAACGCCGGGCCGGCCCGGCTCGCCCAGTGGATGGTCACCCTCGACTACTGCCGGGAACTCGGCGTCCCCATCGAGGTCTTCACCAACGCCAACGCCGACGCGTACATCTACCACGAGTCGGCGGGTATGCCGCCCGGGCAGCCGGTGCGGTACCGCACCGCCAAGGCGGACACCTTCGGCTACGTCAGCGAACTCCTCGCCAAGGCCACCGACCAGGGCGCGCTGGACCAGGAACTGACCGCCCAGGACAAGGAGCGGCTGCTGTCGTTCCTGGAGGGATTCGGCGAGATCGGCGGACGGTCCGAGGGCTGGGCGTACGCCGGCGGCGCCAACCGGGGCTTCACCACCTGGCCCGGCGCCGCCGGCACGCCCGGGAGCCTGCTCGGTGACCTGCCCACGGCCTCCGAGGTCTTCGCCTCGGGTGTCGGGCGGCACTTCGCGTTCGAGTTCGAGTACGACCAGGCGATGCTGATGTTCCAGCCCGTCGGCGGCATGGACCGGATACCCAGGGCCTTCGCCCGCGCCATCGGCGATCACCGGATCCGTTACGGCTGCCAGGCCACGTCGCTGGTGCAGTCGGCCGGCGGCGTCACCGTCGGCTACACCGACGCCACCGGACGGCAGCGGCAGGTCGAGGCGGACTACTGCATCGCCGCCATGCCGCCCCATCTGCTCGCCAAACTGCCGCACAACCTCGGTCCCGACGTGCAGACCGCGCTCACCACCATCCGCCCCTCGTCGGCCGGCAAGATCGGCCTGGAGTACCGCAGCCGCTGGTGGGAGACCGACCACCGCATCTACGGCGGCATCACCGAGACCGACCTGGACCTGTCCCACATCTGGTACCCGTCCTACGGCCACCACGGCAAGCGCGGCGTCATCGTCGGCTACTACAACACCGGGGCCAACGCCGACGCCTACGCCGCCCTGACCCCCGCCGGGCGTGAGGCCCGCGCGGTCATGCAGGGCGTGAAGATCCACGGCGAGAAGTACCGGAGCGAGCTGGCGAACTCCTTCTCCATCGCCTGGAAGCGCGTCCGCCACCTCGAAGGCGCCTGGCACAGCATCCCGGGCGGCACCGACGCCGCCGTGTACAGACCTCTGAACGAACCCACCGGACGCGTCCTGTACGCCGGCGACTGGCTGTCCTACATGGACGCCTGGCAGCACGGCGCCATCCTCTCCGCCCGCAAGGCCGTCACCGCGTTGCACAGCCGCGCCCTGAAGGCCTGACCGCCCGTCGCCACGGGCAAAGGCGCCCGGCCGGGGAGACCCGGCCGAGCGCCCGTCCACGCCGCTCGCGGCCTACTTCGTCAGGTAGGCGTCGACGATCGTCTCGGTGACGGTGTTGCCCTGGCGGTCGGCCGCCTCCGCCTTGAACGAGACGGTGCCGCCGGCCCTGGGGTTGGTGACCTCCAACCGGCCGTCGCGGACGCCCGTCTTCTCCCAGTGGGCGCCCTTGTCGTAGGAGACCCACACCTTGAGGGACTTCAGGTTCCGTCCCTCGGCGGCGCCCTCCACGGTGACCGGCACCCGCACCTTGGCCCGTGCCTTGCCCGTGTTGTCCAGGGACAGCGCGGGGGTGAAGCGCACGACGGAGGTGGGGATCTGGTGGATCCCGTCCGCGTACGCGGAGGAGAACCTCCAGGACGCGGTCAAGCTCGTGGAGACGTCGGCCACCGCTCCGCGGGTGACGGAGGCGGTGAGCCGGTAGTCGGCCCGCTCGTTGTCGGCGACGTAGAAGTAGTCAAAGGGGTAGATGCTCTGGTAGACCCGCTCGCCGTTGCGGTGCAGGGTCGTCAGCGCGCTCAGTCACCAGCTCCGGCTACCCCCACCGCATGCTCGGGCGAAGCGGGCCGGGGGTGCGTTCTTCGGTCGGCGTTGCGTACAGAACGAGGTTGCGTTCGTAGCGGCGTGCCGCGCGGTCGTAGGGACCGGCGCATGTGATCAGTGCCAGCCGGTGGGGGCCGGCGCGTGTGAAGAGGTCACGTGGCAGATGCTCCTGCCGGTACGTGCGCCGGGCGGTGACCCGGTACAGACGTACCTTGGCGTCCGCTCCTGTCACGGTGATGGGGCCTCCCACGGGTATGTCGTACAGTGCGGCGAAGGTGCCCAGCCCGTCTTCGCGGCTGTCGACATGACCCGCTATCAACACCGTGCCGGTCGCCGCGCCCAGCGGGGCCCCCAGTGCCCACCATCCGCCGGTGTGGAGGTTTTCCGGCAGGTCGAGAGCACCGTCTGCCCGGGCGGCGACAGGTACGACGACGGCGTCGAGACCGGCTGGGCCATGGATGCGGGTGGGTGGCGACGACGCCTCTTGGCCGTCAAAGGCGGAGCGGTGCACACCGGCGGGCAGGGTGCCCGAGTCGGTGACGCCCAGTTGTGGCGTTGTCCACGTCAGCCAGCCGGCGGCCGCCGCGCCCAGACCGCAAAGTGTCATCACAGCGGCGGCCGGCCGGTGGCGTTCCACGGGTTCTAGCTCTTCCCGGCCGTTCGGCGGCGGATCCGCAGGAGCCAGGCCGCTCCGCCGGCGGTGAGCAACGCGCCTCCGGCCACGCCGACCATGCCCGCGGTGGTGGCCGAGCCTTGCGCGGCGGCGAACTGGCCCCCGGATCCAGCGTGGACCATGCCGGTGCCCGAGGGGGCGTGGCAGGTGCCGCCGCGGACCATTTCCAGGTGCATTGCCACCACCGGACGGGCGCTGCGGGCGGCTGCCACCACTTCGGCGTTGCTCCCCGCCTTGATCTCCTGGTCGATCAGCGCGAGGGTCTCGCGGTGCCCGACGTCCTCGGCGCTGAGCCATGCCGCGTCGTACGCCGGGCTGCCCGCCTTCGCCTGCACCTCGGCCAGCCCCTTGTCCTGCGCGGCGGATGTGGACGGCGGCAGCGTCACCTTCAGCTTGCCCGCGAGCATCTTCACATCCGCGTCGAGCTTGCTGTGGTCTTGGACGAGCACCTCGCCGACCTGCTTCACGCATGCGCTCGTCGCGTGACCCTGTGCGTCGTTCCCAGCCGCGATCTCGGCGAGGTTCCCTTGGTGGATGTGCGTCAGGAACGTCGTGTCCTGGTCGGTCAGCCCCGCAGCGAACGCCTGGGGCGTTGCTATCCCGGACAATGCCGCCGCTGCCACGGCGGCAGCAAGCAGTCGTGTACGCATCGGTACTGCTCCCTTCGAGCCGGTGGGGCTGCACGGCGGCACCACACCGGTGGTCAGAACGGGGCGCATGGCACAGCGCCCCCGGACAGATGGCTGCCACTCCGGCGCCCCGGCGTACCGATGAAGTCCCGTGGGTCACCCGTCGAGCCGATGTGCGCGTGCGCCGACCGTGAACGACCGCCCAGCCGCATCGCCGGTGCATCGCCCGGTGGTGATCCGGGTGAGTCCGACGGTCGTGTCCCCGGCGCGATCCGTGTCGGACTCCGGCTTCAGGACGAGGAGCAGCCCACGGCTGGTCTGCGGGGCCAGCCGGAGCCCCGGGCGATGCTGCGTCGCCCGGGGGTTTCACACGCCCGCGTCACTCGGCGTGCCGCGGCGCCCGGTCCTCGGCCGCCGGCAGTGACCGGATGGCGCGGCCGCTCACCTCACGCGGCACGACGCGGATCCACAGCTCCCGCGTCCCTCCGGGCCAGGGCTCGGCCCCGGGACGCCGGGCGAGGGACTCCACGACGGCGGCGTCGGTGATCCGGTCGGCGGTGCCCGCCACCAGGACGCTCCAGCCGACACGGCTGGCCTCGTCGACGTGGTCGGTCTCGAAGGCGAGCTTCGTGCCGGACGCGACCGCTGCCGCGCCGGCCGGATCCGTCCGGTAGACGACCGTTCGCCCATCCACGAGGAAGTTGACCGGCACCAGCACGGGAGGCTCGTCGCCGGTGTCCGGCTCCGGCGGATGGGCCACCCGGCCGATGCCGTGCGTGCCCAGCCGTTCCCAGCACTCCTGCTGGGACAGCCGCTGCAGCACCGGACGGGCCGCCGGTCCGCCCCGTCCGGGCGGCGCCTCGCGCGAGCCGAGCGCCAGCTCCTCGTACGACACCCCCAGCACGGCTGCCAGCCGCATCAGCGCGGCGGGGTCGAAGCCGGTGCCGAGCTCCTCGACCTGCTGCAGGTACACGATCGACATCCCGGCCTTGGTGGCCAGCTCCTCGCGGGACATGCCCAGCTGCTCCCGTCGCACCGCGACGCGGCCGGCCACGCTCTCACCGTCGAAGGAGCCGCCGCCCGCCGAGCCGGGCCGGTCCGGACCACCCATCACTGCCGCTCACCACCTTCGTCCCGTCTCCTTTCAGCGCAACAGACCCATCGGCAGCCCGCCAGTCCAGGGAGCCGTCCCCCGGCCGGAAACGCCCGGGAGGCGGTGTCAGGCGAGGGCGGGTTCGCGCTTGACCGGGGCGAGGCCCCCGGCCCGGGACAGGAGCTGGACGCAGGCGGCACAGAGCAGGCCGGTCATGGTCAGCGTCAGCCAGGGGAGCCACGGCCTGCCGCTGTGGTCGGCGAGGTCCCAGATGGCGCCGGTGGCGAGGTTGCCCAGGGTGATGCCCAGGCCGGAGACGGTGTTGTACCAGCCGTAGTGCGTGGCGACGAGGCGCTCTCCGGAGAGGGTGACGATGGTGTCCATCTCAAAGGGGTAGACCACCGCGCTGCCCACGGCCAGGACCGCGACGGCGACCACGAGCAGGGCCACCGCGAGACCCGCGTCGAACGGCCCTCCGGACGGGTCGGGGCTCATGGCCAGGGGCGTGAAGGCCAGGCCCATGAGGAGGATCCCGCCGACGATGGCCTGCGGTCCGGTCCAGCGGGCACGGACCCACCCGGTGATGCGGAGCTGGCCGAGGACCGACACGACCGCCGAGACGATGAACAGGCCGCTGGTGACGGCCTGTCCGCCGGTGCCGAGGAGTGCGTGGGCCTGCAGGGGCAGCGCCAGGTAGACCTGGAAGGACAGCACGTACGAGCCGACCATGGCCAGGGCGAACAACATGAACGGCCGGTTGCCCAGCACCTGCCGCCAGGAGCCGAGGACGCCCGCCGCCGCGCTGGGGCCGGTACCGCGTTTCGGCCGCCGGTCGGGAAGGGCCCGGCACTGCAGGACGGTCAGCACGGCGAAGACGGCCGCGGCCGTCAGGCACACGGCGCGGAAGTCCAGGGCGAGCAGGGCCAGGCCGACCAGCGGGCCGATCAGGACGCCTGCCTGGTAGAAGACGTTGAACAGGGCGAAGCCCTCCACCCGCCGCTCTCCGGCCTCCACGGCCAGATAGGCGCGGACCGCCGGGTTGAACAGCGCGCCCGCGAACCCCGCGGCGGCCGAGGCCGCGACCAGCGCGGGCAGGGAGTCGACCAGCCCCAGCAGCGCGAAGCCGAAGGTGCGCAGGGTGCAGCCCATCACGATGGGTGTCTTGTAGCCGAAGCGGTCGGCGATGGTGCCGCCGAGCACGAACATGCCCTGCTGGGAGAAGTTCCGTACGCCCAGGACGAGGCCGACGGCCCAGGCGGCCAGGCCGAGGCCGCCGGCCAGGTGGTCGGCGAGGTAGGGCATGAGCATGTAGAAGCCCAGGTTGATGGCGAACTGGTTGGCCATCAGCAGCCGGGCCGGAGTGTCGAAGGAGCGGGCCTGCCGCCACAGCCCCCTCACCGGGCGGCCTCGAAGGACAGGCCGCCGAGTTCGCCGTCCGGCGCGTCGGCCAGCGGGTCCACCACGGTGGTGCAGCGGGTCCAGCGGTCGACCACGGTCTCGCCCGGGTGGGCGATCTCCTGCGGGTCCTCGGCCGGTTCGTGGTGGAGCAGGCCGTGGCCCCGGCAGTACGCGTCGTCGAAGACGGTGCCGACGTAGCGTTGCGGGCCGTCGGGGAAGATCGTCACGATCCGGGTCTCGGCCGGCAGCGTACGGGCCAGCCAGCGGGAGACCAGGGCGACCGCGCCGACGCTCCAGCCGCCGCTGGCGTAGTGGTCGCGGGCGAGGCGCCGGCAGGCCCACACCGCCTCGCCGGCGGCGACCCAGTGCACCTCGTCGAAGGCCGCGTAGTCGACGTTGCGGGGATGGATGCTGCTGCCCAGGCCCCGCATGAGCCGGGCGGCGGGCGGCTGGCCGAAGATCGTCGACCCCGTGGTGTCGACACCGACCAGCCGCAGGTGCGGGAAGAACGCGCGCAGCGGGCCGCTGACCCCGGCCGAGTGTCCTCCGGTGCCGACACTGGCGACCAGGACGTCGATGCGGCCGAGCTGGGCGACGAGTTCGTGGGCGAGGGCCGCGTAGCCGGCGACGTTGTCCGGGTTGTGGTACTGGTCCGGGCACCAGGCGGTCGGATCGGCCGCCAGGAGGTCCCGCACCCTGTCGCGGCGGGCCTGCTGCCACCCGCCGACGGCGTGCGGTTCGGCGACGATGTCGACGGTCGCTCCGTAGGCGGTGAGCAGGGAGACCATGGGCGGTTCCATGCCGGGGTCGGTGACCGCCGTGACCGCGTGTCCGTGCACGGCCCCCGCGAGGGCGAGCCCGAGGCCGAGCGTCCCGCTGGTGGACTCCACGATGCGGGCACCGGGGAGGAGTTCACCGCGGGCGCGGGCCGCCTCGATCATGTACAGCGCGGAGCGGTCCTTGATGCCGCCGGGGTTGAAGCCCTCGAGTTTGGCCCAGAAGCCGCGGCCGTCGGGGACGAAGGGCGATCCGACCCACAGCACGGGCGTGTTGCCGACCAGTCCGGCCGGAGTGCGGCGCGGGGGCGCGGTGGCGGCGAGGAGCGCGGCCGGGGACGCGGGCGTGCCGGGGTGAGGGAGGGTGCTCATACGGGTTTCTCCTGCGGCCGTCGCCGTGGCGCGGCCGTTGCTCGTACGGATCCGGGGGCGCGTGCAGCCGTGCCCGCTGCGCGCTGCGCGGTGCGCGGTGCGCGGTGCGCGGTGCGCGGTGCGCGGTGCGCGGTGCGCGGTGCGCGGTGCGCGGTGCGCGGTGCGCGGTGCGCGGTGCGGCGGGCGGGGCTGGGGCCCTGTCAGGTCCGCGATACGCAGAGCAGACTCAGTGTTCCGGGGCCGGAACGGGCGGGTGCGCAGGGCCGTCCGGCGCCTGCGGCCCCGGCCTTCGGGGGGTGGATGGCCGGCGCCGGTACGGCAGGCGCCGACCCGATGCCGGAAACCGTGGGGGTGTCGGCCAGTCGGGGGCGGGGATCGGGGAGCCGGTCGAGTGCGACTCCGCACAGGGCGTGGTGGTCGGCGGGCGGTCCGTCGCCGCGGGCGACGTCCTGGTCCGGGCGTGTCGCGGCGTCCTGTGGCTGGCACGGGGCCGCCGCGGCGGGACCGGCGGTGAGGGTGTCGCCACCGGTGCGGTCCGGCCCGTGCGCGCAGGCCACCAGGTGGATGCTCGTGAACACGAGCACGCCCAGCAGCAGGAGCACTCCGCGGAAGGAGATGCGCCGACCCGCTCGCCACGTCATGTCACGGATCGTAGTCGATCAGTTGCCTTGTGCGGTGAAAGGCCCGCGCCGCGGACCCATTTCATCGGGCCGGCAGGTCGAGCAGCCGGAAGCGACCGGGCGGGACGGACCAGGTCCGGCCGCCGAGGCGGACCCGGAGCGGTGCCCCCGCGGAGGCGGGGACGGCGACGCTGACGCGGCCTCCGTCGACGTGGATCCGCACGCCCCAGTGACCGCGGTAGCGGACCGTGAAGGCGAAGCGCGACAGTTGCGGCAGCGGTGCCGGATCGAGCCACAGGGCGTCCTCACGGGCTTCCAGACCGGTCAGGCCCCGCTGGACGAGGTCGAGGGTGCCGGCCATGGCACCCAGGTGGATGCCTTCCTCGGTGGTGCCGCCCTGGACGTCGGTGACGTCCCCGAGCAGTGCCTCCTGCGCGCAGGACCATGCGTCGGCCCGGTGGGCCCGGGTCAGCACCCAGGCGTGCACGACTCCGCTGAGGGTGGATCCGTGGCTGGTGCGCCGCAGGTAGTGGTCGACGGTGGACCGCCATGTGCCGTCGTCCAGCCGGTACCCCAGGCGCCCGAACAGGCGGTGCAGTTCGGTGGGTGGGAACAGGTAGCCCAGCATGAGTACGTCGGCCTGCTTGGACGCCTGGTAGCGGTTGACGGAGTCCCCCTCTGCCTCCAGGATCCGGTCCAGCCGGCGGATGTCCCCGTACCGGGCCCGGTAACCCGCCCAGTCCAGCTCCTCCAGTCCGTCGTAGCCCGCGAACTGGCTGATCACGCCGGCGTGCCAGGGGACGTACAGCTTGCGCGAGACGTCCTCCCAGCGCTCCGTCTCCTCCGGGCCGAGCCCCGTCCGCTCGCGGAGTTCGTCGCGGCGCGGCGCGGGGAGAGTCCGCCACAGCTCCAGGGTCCGCTCCAGTACCCAGGCGGCGGTGACGTTGGTGTAGGTGTTGTCGTCGACTCCGGGCGTCGCGGAGCCGGGGTAGGCGTCGTGGTACTCGTCGGGTCCGACGACGCCGCGGATGCGGTAGCGGCCGCCGGTGTCGTAGTCGGGGTCCCAGGTGGCGCGGCAGGCCCAGAAGCGGGCGATCTGCAACAGCATCTCGGCGCCCTTGGTGTACAGGAACTCCGTGTCGCCGGTGGCCTGGCCGTACCGCCAGATGTTGTACGCCACGGCGGAGCCGACGTGGTGCTGGAGCCGGGTGTGGTCCGGTAGCCAGCGTCCCGAGCGCGGGTTGAGGTGGAGGGTCTGGGTCTCCTCGCGTCCGTCGCTGCCGCTCTGCCACGGGTACATCGCCCCCGTGCACCCCACCTGTTCCGCCGCCCGGCACGCCTCCTCCAGACGGCGGTGGCGGTACTCCAGCAGCGCCCGGGACACCTCGGGGAAGTGCAGGTCGAGGTAGGGCAGGACGAACAGTTCGTCCCAGAAGACGTGTCCGCGGTAGGCCTCTCCGTGCAGTCCCCTGGCGGGCACGCCCACGTCCAGCCCGGCGGTGTGCGGGGAGAGGGTCTGCAGGACGTGGAAGGCGTGCAGCCGCAGGATCCGTCCGGCTTCGCCGGGCACGTCCAGGCCGGCGCGGCGCCACAGCCGCGCCCAGGCGGCGGTGTGCGTGGCGAGGAGGCCGGCGAAGTCCGGGGCCCGTTCAACACGGTCGAGGGCGGCGTGCAGCGGGTCGCTGATCGCCGGGTCCCGGGAGGTGTGCAGGGCGACGGTCTTCTCGACGACCGCCGGCCGGTCCGGCGCGACCGGGACGGTCAGCCGGTGGACCACGGTGCGCTCCCCCGGCTCCAGTGTCCGTACGGCCGTCGGAGACGTCGTGGCGCGTGTCCGCGCGGCGAGCGCGATGCGGATGTCGGAGGCGGTGGTACGGCACCGCAGCCAAACCGTGTCCGGTTCGGAGGTTCCGGTGTGCATCCGGGTGAGGTGACGGCCGTTCAGGTCCTGGTAGCGGACAACACCTGCGTTGCCGACGTCGCCGTCGAGCGCGGACTCGACCTCCAAGTCGGCGGACCAGTCGCCCTCCGCGCGGAAGACGGTGCGCAGTGCGGCGAGGTGCGGGTCGTGCATGTGCACCAGCCGGGTCTGCTCGACGGCGAGGACCCGCCCGCGCGGGTCACGCAGCCGGAACGTCCGCGTCAGGGTGCCGCGTCGGAGGTCGAGGTCCTGCCGGTGCTCCAGCAGTGAGCCGTCGTCGGGGGCGAACCACGCCCCGCCGTCGCCGATCCTGAACCGCAGGGGCAGCCAGTTGGGCAGGTTGACCAGGTCCTCGTTCTGCACCTTCCGCCCGGCGACGGTGGAGTGGAGCCTGTTGTAGCACCCGGCGACGTAGGTGCCGGGGTAGTGGTGGGGGCCGGCCACGGTCTCCGGGGCGGCGCCGCGGGTGGCGAAGTAGCCGTTGCCCAGGGTGCACAGTGCCTCGCGCAGGCGCTCCTGGGCGGGGTCGTAACCCTCGTACGACCAGGTCCACTCCCCCATCGTCACCCCTCTCCAGGGAATCCGGCGGCCGGGCCGGGCCCGCCGCGCGGACCCTCCTGCGCCTCGGGGTCGTGCGACAGGCCTTCCTCTCCAGTCTCCCTTCGACCCAGCTGCCCCGCCCCGGGAGCGGGGCAGGGCCGGCTCAACCGCGGATCACGCGGGCTGGGGGACGAGGGCGACCGGGCACGGGGCGTGGTGGATCACCGCATGGTTGACGGGCCCGAGCTGGAGCCCGAAGGGGCTGTTGCGTCGACGGGCGCCGACGACCAGCAGGTCGGCGTCGTCCAGCGTCGAGAGCAGGACCTTGCGGGCATGGCCCTCCTGCACGTCCCGGTGGTAGCGCACGCCGGGGCGGGCGGTCGCCGCGGCCCGCAGGGCCTGGTCAAGGTGTTCCTCTGCACGACGTTGGTGGGTCTTGGCCGCCTCGTCCTCGTAGCCGTACTCGGCGCTCCCGCCCGGCGGCATCCGCCAAGCGTGAACGGCCCGCACACCGCATCCGCGCAGTTGGGCCTCGTGGAAGGCGAACTCCACGGCGGCGGCGGAGTTCTCGTCCGGCCCTACACCGAGCACGATCCAGCCCTGGCCGGAGCCGGTGTCCCGTTCCTCTCGGTCGCCCCTCACCACGATCACCGGGCATTCCGCACGGCCTGCCAGGGTCAGACCGACGGAGCCCAGCAGCAGGCCCGCCATGTCACCGCGGCCACGGTGGCCCACCACCACGGCGGTGGCGCGGGTCGCTTCGCGCAGCAACGCGTACGTGGAGTCCTCGGCGAGGACCTCGGCCGACACCTCGAGGCCGGGGCGGCGCAGGCCGGCCCGCTCCCGTGCGGAACTCGCGATGTGCTGGGCCAGAATCTGCGCTTCGGGAGGTACCCGGCTGAAGGAAGGGGCCCGTCCCTCGTACCGCTCCCACAGGGAGGCGTGCACGATCCGCAGCGGCAGCCCGCGTACCTCGGCCTCGTCCGCGGCCCAGTCGACCGCCTTCAGGGCGGCATCCGAGCCGTCGGTGCCCACGACCAGGGGAAGCGTCATGGCTTCCACCGCCTCTCGATGGTGGTTCCCGTACTGACGACCCTGCCGGTCGGTGCCCCATGCGCACATGGGCCAGTCGGCCCGTCCCAGGAGACCCTCGGCCGTACCGGTGGCCCCACCGGCCCATGCGGGGCACGGTGGAAACGACCGACAGTGGACCTGACGAGGCGGGGCCCGTCCACGGCGGACCCGGCCTGAGACGACAGTGCAGGGAGGCGGGGAGATGTACCACCGCAACGTCGGCGATCTGATGACCAGGGCAGTCGTATCGGCGCGGCCGGATACGCCGTTCAAGGAGATCGCGAAGCTGCTGGCGGAACACGACGTCACGGCCGTTCCCGTCGTGGACGAAGGGAACCGGCCGGTGGGCGTGGTGTCCGAGGCGGACCTGCTGCACAAGGAGGCGGGGCAGCCGGATCCGACCGGCCTGCTGCCGGCCCGGCATCCGCGGCCGGGCGAGCGTTCCGGCCTCGCCGCCACGACCGCGGAGGGGCTGATGAGCAGCCCGCCCGTCGTCGCGCGGCCCGAGTGGTCCGTGGTCGAGGCGGCCCGGGTGATGGAGCGTCGAGGGGTGAAGCGGCTGCCGGTGGTGGACGAGACGGGCCGACTGGTGGGGGTGGTCAGCCGCGCCGACCTGCTCCGGGTCTTCCTGCGCAGGGACCGCGCCATCCGTGAGGAGATAGCCGGTGACCTGCTGGTGAAGACGCTCGGGCTCGCCCCCAACGCCGTCACGGTCCAGGTGGTCGACGGAAAGGCCACCCTCGAGGGCGTGGTGGATCGCCGCAGCCTCGTGCCGGTGGTCACCGAACTGTGCCGCGGCGTCGACGGCGTCGTCGACGTCGAGGCCCGGCTGGGCTACAAGGCGGACGACACCGTCCGGCCCGCCCCGGCGCACCGCTGACCCTGCGGGAGCAGGCAGTGGACGGTGCCGTGTCCTCGCCCTCCACGAGCTCTCGTCTGGCGCCGGGCCGCGCGTTCCGGACAGGGCACCGCCTGACCCTCGTCCGCCCCGGCCGGCGCCGGATGAGGGGCCTTTCGGCCCCCGTCGGAGCCCCGGCCGACCCCTGGGAGCACCTCGGTCCCCGCCCGATGGTGGGGGGGGAGCCGAGGAGAGGGGAACAGCGATGACGGACACCGCGTTGCGCCGGCCGCATCCGGCCCACGCGCTGCTGGCGGACGGCAGGACCGTGGAGATCCGCGCCGCGGGGCCGGACGACCACGACCGGGTCGAGCACCTGTACGCACGGATGTCGCCGGAGAACGTGCGGTTGCGCTTCTTCTGCGTGGGCCGGCGTTCGGGACAGCTCGCCGCCGACCGTCTCCACGAACCCGCCCGGCCTGGTCGGCTGACCTTGCTCGCGCTGCTCGGCGACCGGCTAGTGGGCCTCGCCGAGTACGTCACCGGACAGGACTCCCAGGCGGCCGACGTCGCTCTGGCCGTGGCCGACGACGTCCACCACACCGGCGTCGGAACCCTGCTGCTGGAGCACCTGGTGCACGCGGCCCGCTCCGACGGCATCAAGGTCTTCGAAGCCGACGCCCTCGCGGACAACCACGCCGTGCTCAAGGTCTTCGCAGATCTGGGGCTGCGGACCGCCCGCCACTTCGACGGCCCCGAAGTGCACTGCACCATCCGTCTCGATGCCGACGAGCGGTACCTGGCGGCCTGTGACGAACGAGGCCGTGGCGCCGATACCGCAAGCATGCGGCCGCTCCTGCGCCCGCGCTCGGCGGTGGTCGTCGGGGCCGGCACCAAGCCGTCGTCGGTGGGGCGGGCGGTCCTGCGCAACCTGCTGCGCGGCGGCTTCACCGGTCCTCTGTACGCGGTCAACCCTCACGCCGGCACCATCGCGGACGTTCCCGCGTACCCGTCCGTGGCCGACCTGCCGCAGGTTCCCGAGCTGGCCGTGCTCGCCGTCCCGGCCGCGGCGGTGCCGGAGGTCGCGCGCCAGTGTGGTGCCGTCGGGGTGCGCGCGCTGGTCGTCGTCACCTCCGGGCTGGACTCGGGCCAGGCCGTGGCGCTGCTCGGTGCCTGCCGCCACTACGGGATGCGCCTGGTCGGCCCGAACTGCCTCGGCATCGCGAACACCGAGGAGGGCGTATGGCTGGAGGCCACCTTCGCCGCGCACCGGCCGCTGCCCGGTACCGCCGGTGTCGCCGTCCAGTCGGGTGGGGTGGGCATCGCGCTGCTCGGCGGCCTGGCCCGGCTGGGCATCGGGGTCTCGGAGTTCGTCTCGCTCGGCGACAAGTACGACGTCAGCGGCAACGACCTGCTGCAGTGGTGGGAGGGCGACGGCCGCACCGACATGGCGCTGCTCCACCTGGAGTCCTTCGGCAACCCGCGCGCCTTCTCCCGCACCGCCCGCCGGGTGGCACGCGTCATGCCCGTGCTGACCGTCGACGCGGGCCGTTCCGTGGCCGGGCGGCGTGCCGCGGCCTCGCACACGGCTGCCGCCGCGACGCCGACGATGACCCGGCAGGCGCTGTTCACCCAGGCGGGGATCATCGCGACGCGCACGATCGGCGAACTCCTCGAGACCGCCGCTCTCCTGCACTCGCAGCCACTCCCCGACGGCACCCGTGTCGCCGTGGTGTCCAACGCGGGTGGCGCCGGGGTACTGGCGGCGGACGCCTGCCAGGAGGCCGGGCTCTCGGTGCCCGTCCTGCCGGACGCCCTGACCCGGGAACTGCTCGGTCTGCTGCCCTTGGGTGCGAGCGCCGCCAATCCGGTGGACACGACCGCCGCGGTGGGCGAGAGCGAACTGCGCGCCTGCGTGGACCGGCTCGCCGGCCACCCGTCCGTGGACGCCGTACTGCTCGTCCTGGTCCCCACCGCCCTGGCGGCGGCGACCGGTGACGACCCGGTGCGGGCCCTCACGCACGGCCTTGGCGACGGCCGGGCCGCAACCGTGGCCGCGGTCCTGCTCGACCAGCCCGAGGGCGTACGACTGCTGCACACCGCAGGCGGTGGGGCGGTGCCCGCCTACAGTGATCCGCGGGCTGCGGCGCAGGCACTGGCCCACGCGGCGGCGCGGGCCCGCGGGCTGGCCCGGCCGCCGGGCACCGTCCCCGCCCTGACGGGCACCGACGCGGCCACCGCGAGGGCCTTGGTCGAGGGGTTCCTCGCCGCACACCCCGACGGAGGCTGGCTCGCCCCGTACGCCTGCGCCGAGTTGCTCGACCACTACGGCATCCCGCACGTGGCGCAGGCATGGGCGCGGGACGAGCAGGCGGCCGTGGACGCAGCGACGCGGCTCGCCGGGCCGGGCGGGCGGGTGGCGCTCAAGGCCCACTGGCCGGGCCTGGTGCACAAGAGCGAGCACGGGGCGGTCTTGCTCGACCTCCAGGGCGAGGAGCAGGTCCGCGCCGGGTACCGCGAGCTGGCCGGACGTTTCGGCGAGGTGCTGACGGGCGTACTGGTGCAGCCGATGGCGGGCCGGGGCACCGAACTGTTCGCAGGTCTCGTCCAGGACGAGGTGTTCGGGCCGCTGGTCCTGTTCGGCCTGGGCGGCACCGCCACCGAGGTGCTGGCCGACCAGGCGGCGCGGCTGGCCCCGCTCACCGACCTCGACGTCCACGACCTGATCACCGCGCCGCGGTGTGCCCCGCTGCTGTTCGGTCACCGCGGCAGCACGACGGTCGACCTGGAGGGGCTCGAGCAACTGCTGCTGCGGCTGTCGGCGATGGCGTCCGACCTGCCGCAGCTCGCCGAGGCCGACCTCAATCCCGTGGTCGCCCGCCCGGGCGGCGTGGAGGCCCTCGACGTCCGCATCCGCGTGCTCCCGCGGCACGCCCATGACCCGTACCTGCGCCGGCTTCGGTGAGCCTGCCGCGGCCAGGAGGAGACGACGATGAAGCACCGCAAGACCGGTCACCTGATGACGGCGAACGTCGTCAGTGTCCGTGAGGGCACTCCGTTCAAGGACGTCGTCGCGTTGCTCGCACGGCACCGGATCAGCGGCCTGCCCGTGGTCGACGACGACGACAAGGTGCTCGGAGTCGTCTCCGAGACCGACCTGATGCTGCGCCAGGCGGCCCGGCAGGAGGGCTGGCGGCGGCGCCTGCCGGCGCTGTCCCCCTCCGCCCGGAGGAATGCCGTCCGTGGCCGCGCACGCACCGCCGGGCAGCTGATGTCCACTCCGGCGATCACCGTACGCGCGGGGGAATCCATCGCCGTCGCCGCACGCACCATGGCCGAACACCGCGTCAACCGGCTGCCGGTGGTCGACGAGGAGGACCGTCTCGTCGGCATCGTCACCCGTGGCGACCTGCTCCAGGTCTTCCTCCGCCCGGACCCCGACATCCGCGCGGAGGTCGTCGACGAGGTCGTCGTCCGGGCGCTGTGGCTCGCGCCGCGCGCGATCGGGGTGAGCGTCCACCACGGGGTGGTCACCCTCGAAGGCCGCCTGGAGCGCCGCACTGAGGTCGCGCTGGCAGAGGCCTTGACCCGCCGGGTCGACGGCGTGGTCGCCGTGGTCAACCGGCTCACGTACCGGCTCGACGACACGCATCAGCGGCCCGTGGAACCCACGGTCCACGGCGTCGCCGACGACCGGCTGAGCAGTCTGTGAGGAGGACACGATGTTCGTCTACGGCCACATGAACGGCTGGGGCTGGGCCCTGATGTCACTCGGATGGCTCGTGCTGCTGGTGCTCGTCGGCCTGGCCGTGACGGTACTGGTGCGCCGCACCCACGATACCGGTCCGGCCCGGTCCGCCGAGCGGCAGCGCCCGAGCCCGCGGGAGCTGCTGGCCGAGCGGTACGCCCGCGGCGAGATCGACGACAAGGAGTACCGGCAGAGGCTCGAGGTACTGGAACAGGCGACCGGTCACCGGCAGGGTTCGAGGTGATCGGACACGGTGCACTCGTCGCGGGCCGCGACGGGCCGCCTCCCGCCGGTCCCGGCGGTCTTCCCGGGGGCGGGCCCGGATGAAATCCGCCCCCGTCGTCCCCCGGCGGCCTCAGCTTGCCCCGGGCGCCCACGACGTCGACCCGGCGGACGTGCCCTGCCTGCCCCCGGAGCAGGTGTTCACGACACTGGGCAGCTCGCCGCGCGGTCTCACCCCCGCCGAGGCCGCAGCGCGCCTGTCACGTCACGGCTCCAACGAGTTGCCCGCAGCAGCCGGGCGGGGTCTGTGGCCGCGGCTGCTGTCCCAGTTCACCGATCTGTTCGCAGTAGTGCTGCTGGTCGCCTCCGCCATCACGTTCCTCGCGTACGGACTGCAGGAGCCCCGCGACGAAGGGACCCTCCAGCTCGCCTTCGCCATCGCCGCGGTGGTGCTGCTCAACGCCGTGATCGGCTTCGCCCAGGAGTACTCGGCCGAACGCACCGCCGAGTCACTTCAGGCGATGGTGCCGCACACGTGCACCGTGCTGCGCGACGGGGAGCGGGCGCCGCTGCCCGTACGGGAACTCGTGCCGGGTGATCTGCTGGTCCTGGAGGCGGGCGATGCGGTACCCGCCGACTGCCGGCTCGTCGAGGCACGGGCGGTCGAGCTGAACAACGCCGCACTCACCGGGGAGAGCGAGCCCGTGCGGCGGACCGCGGAGGCGGTACCGGCCGGCCCGCTGCTGCAGGCGCGTGACTGCCTGTTCATGGGAAACGACGTGGTGGCCGGCTCGGGCAAGGCCGTTGTCTTCGCGACCGGCGCGGCGACCGAGTTCGGCCGGATCTTCCGGTTGACGGCACGGGCGCCCCGTCAGCGGACCCCGTTGCAGGTCCAGGTCGCGGCGATGGCCCGGCGGGTCGCGCTGGCGGCCCTGGTCATCGGAGCCCTGCTGTTCGCGATCCGGATCCCGTCGGGGCAGCCGGTGGTGGCCTCGTTCGTCTTCGCACTCGGCGTCATGGTCGCCCTGGTCCCGGAGGGACTCCCGGCGACGTTGTCGGTGTCGCTGGCCATCGGCGTGCGGCGGATGGCCCGGCGCAACGCGCTGGTGAAGAAGCTGCTGGCGGTGGAGGCGCTCGGGTCGACGACGGTGATCTGCACCGACAAGACCGGCACCCTCACCCAGGCCGAGATGACCGTGACCCGGCTGTGGGCACGCGGGGCCTGGCACGAGGTGTCCGGCGTCGGATACGAGCCCGTCGGCACGGTCACCGATCCCGGACCGGTACGGGAACTCCTGCGGGTGGCCGCCCTGTGCTGCGACGCACGCCTGTTGCCCCCGGGTGAGCGGGGCGGTACGCGCATCCTGGGCGACACCACGGAAGGCGCCCTGCTCGTGGCGGCCGCCAAGGCCGGAGTGGACACCGCCCGCGAGGAGCAGCGCACACCGCGGGTGACGGAGTTCCCCTTCGACTCCGACCGCAAAGTCATGAGCACGGTGAACGCGCTCCCGGACGGCGGCAGCCAGATCTGCGTGAAGGGTGCGGCGCAGGAACTGCTCGCGCGCTGCACGCATGCCGTCGGCGAGTCGGGGCCCGAGCCGCTGACCGCCCGGGCACGGGAAGCGATCACCGAGGCGAACGACGCGATGGCCGCGCAAGGACTGCGGGTACTGGGGGTGGCACAGCGGACGCTGCCGCCCGGGCAGCCGTCAGGATCACAGGAGGAAGCCGAGTCCCACCTGGTGTTCCTGGGGCTGGCCGGCATGCAGGATCCGCCGCGCCCGGAGGTCACCGACGCCGTCACGGCGTGCCGTCGGGCGGGGATCCGCGTCGTGATGGTCACCGGCGACCATCCGCTGACCGCCGAGGCGGTCGCGCGGCGGGTGGGGATCGTCCGCGGGGCGGCACCCTTGGTGGTGACGGGCGCGGACCTGGACTCCATGGACAGCGAGGCACTGCGCGAACTGCTGGGGCGCCCTGCCGAGCTGCTGCTGTGCCGGGTCAGCCCCGAGCACAAGATGCGGGCTGTCGCATCCCTGCAGGGGACCGGCCACGTGGTGGCGGTCACCGGGGACGGCGCCAACGACGCTCCCGCGCTCAAACACGCCGACATCGGGGTGGCCATGGGAGCCGGGGGCACCGACGTGGCCCGCGAGGCCGCCGAGATGGTGCTGCT
Source organism: Streptomyces sp. TOM-9 (assembly GCF_056858595.1). Lineage (NCBI taxonomy): Bacteria > Bacillati > Actinomycetota > Actinomycetes > Kitasatosporales > Streptomycetaceae > Streptomyces > Streptomyces sp. TOM-9. Next base: position 261,108 of record NZ_JBXEQB010000001.1, read on the forward strand.
GGACGACTCCTTCGCGTCGATCGCGGCGGCCGTCCGTCTGGGCCGCTCGGTCTACCGCAACATCCGCAAGTTCCTGGTCTACCTGTTCAGCCACAACGTCGCCGAGCTGGTCCCGATCCTCGTCGCGACCTTCGTGGGGTTCCCGCTCGTGCCGATCACCGCCGTGCAGATCCTCGCCATCGACCTGGGATCGGACGTGCTGCCCGCGCTCGCGCTCGGCGCCGAGCCCCCCGAGCCGGATGTGATGGACCGACCGCCGCGTTCCCGGCGCGAACCGCTGTTCTCCGCGGCAGTGGTCCGCCGCTTCCTGTTCCTCGGCAGCATCCAGGCGCTGGGGGTGTGCGCGGTGTTCTTCTGGCACGTCAACTCCGCGGGCGTCCCCTACGCGGACTTCACCGCCGGCAACCCGGTCTACCGGGAGGCGATCACCATGGTCCAGGCGGGCATCGTCGTCAGCCAGTTCTTCAACGCCCAGGCGGTGCGCACCGACCGCGAGAGCGTCTTCCGCATCGGCCTGTGGTCCAACCCCGCGCTCATCGCCGCGGGATTGCTGGGGGTCGCCACTATGGCGGCGATCTCCTATCTGCCCTTCCTGCAGGCCGTGTTCCACACCGCGCCGCTGGACGCCGCCGACTGGGCCGTGCTCGCCGCGTTCGGCGCACTGCCGCTGGCCGCCGAGGAACTGCGCAAGTGGTGGCTGCGGCGTTTCCGGCCACTGCCTGGCGCGGGGCGACGGGAAGGGGCGGGGGCATGAAGGTGATCATCGTGGGCTGCGGGCGGGTTGGTTCCGCGCTGGCCCTGCGCCTCACCGCCGAGGGCCACGACATCTGGGTGGTCGACCGTCGTCCGCAGGCCCGGAAAGCCCTTCGTGAGGGTTTCGCCGGGCACTTCCTCGAGGGCAACGGCTACAGCCGCGCGGTGCTGGACGCGGCGGGCGTCGGACACGCCGACGCGCTGCTGGCGGTGACCGGCCGGGACAACGGCAACATCGTCACCGCGCGAGTGGCGAGGCAGACGTACCGGGTGCCCGTCGTCCTTGCCAGGGTCGACGACCCGCGCAGGGCCGAGGTCCACCGGGGCCTGGGCATCCGCACCATCAGCAGCGTCAGCTGGACCGTCGACCGCCTGCACCGCCTTCTGCTGCACCGGCACCTCGCGCCGGAACTGGGGTTCGGCGACGGCGAGACACTGCTCGTCCGTTCCAGCCTGCCCGACTACCTCACCGGCCGCCCACTGTCGGTGTTCGAGGTCGACGGCGAGATCCGTGTCGCGGAGGTCACCCGCGGCGGGCACTCGCTCGTTCCCTCTCGCCACACGCTGGCCGAGCCCGGGGACGTGGTCACCTTCACCGTCGCCACCACGGCCCTCGGTCGCCTGCGCGGTTTCCTCGACAAGGAGCTCGGGACATGAGAGCGATCGTGGCGGGCGCCGGACGGCTCGGCGCCCAGATAGCCCAAGTGCTCGCCGCCGCACGGTACGACGTGACCGTCCTCGAACGGGACGAGGCACGCGCCGCCGAACTCGGCCCGCGACTCGCCGTCCGGATGCTGACCGGCGACGCGTGCGACCCGGACCTGCTCGAACACGCGGGCGCGCTCAACGCCGATCTGGTCATCGCCACCACCGGGGAGGACGAGGACAACCTCATCGTCAGCCTCCTGGCCAAACGCCACTTCGGCGTCCCGCGCGTGGCCGCCCGCGTCAACGACGAGGAGAACGCCTGGCTGTTCGACGGCACGTGGGGGGTGGACAGCGCGGTGCCCGCCGCCACGCCGCTGATCTCGCTGATCGAGGAGGCCACGGGAGCCACCGACACCGTGGCCCTGCTGCGGCTGAGCAAGGCAGGGGTCAACGTCATCGAGACCGCCATCAGCGCCGCGTCCCGGGCCGCCGGCCGCCCGCTGGCCGAGGTGGTCCTGCCGGAGGGCAGCGTGATCGCCACCGTGGTCCGCGAGGGCCGGCCCACCGTGCCGACGCCGCAGATGGTGCTGCGGCCCGGCGACGAACTGCTCGTGGTCTCCCACTCCGCGACCGAACAGGAGATTCACGCGGCCGTCCAGTGAGACGGGCGGCTCGTCGGCCGGCACGTGGTCAGCCGGAGCGAGCGGGGAGCGACACCCGGAACTCGGTGTGCCCGGGGCGGCTGGTGACCTCGACGGCACCGTGGTGGGCGGTGACGATCGCGTGGACGATCGCGAGTCCGAGGCCGGTACTGCCCGTGCTCCGCGAACGGGCCTGGTCGGCACGGACGAAGCGGGTGAAGACCTCGGGCTGGAGTTCCGCCGGGATCCCGGGCCCGTCGTCGCTGACGGTGAGACGTGCGCCGTCCGCGTCCGAGGAGAGGGCAACCGTCACTTCCGTACCGGCCGGAGTGTGCGTGCGGGCGTTGGCCAGGAGGTTCCCGAGGGCCTGCTGTAGACGATGGCCGTCTCCGGACACCACGACGGGCTCCTCGGGAAGGTCCAGGAACCAGCGGTGGCCCGGTCCCGCGGCGCGGGCGTCGTCGACGGCGTCGAGGACAAGCCGGGTCAGGTCGACCTCCTCGTGCTCGAGTGGGCGACCCGCATCGAGACGGGCCAGGAGCAGGAGGTCGTCGACGAGGTGCGTCATGCGCTGCGACTCGGACTGGATGCGATCGAGGGCGTGGCGGATCTCGGCGGGGACAGGGCCCCGATGGCGAAGGGCGAGTTCGGCGTGGCCCCTGATGTTCGCGACGGGGGTCCGCAGTTCGTGGCTGGCGTCGGCGGCGAAGTGGCGGAGTCGCTCCTCGCCGGCCTGACGCCGGACCAGGGCGTCCTCCACGTGCCCGAGCATGTGGTTGAGCGCGGCGGCGACCTGGCCGACCTCGGTGCGGGGGTCGGTGTCCGGCAGGGGCCGCGGCATGGCGACCTCGCCGGTGGCCAGGGGCAGGCGTGCGACACCGGACGCGTGCTCGGTGACCTGGTGCAGGGGTCGCAGGCTCACCCGTACCCACAACGTCCCCGCGACTCCGGTGGCGAGGAGGGCCGCGCCGAAGACCACGGCCTCCACGGCTTCGAGGCGGTGCAGCGTCGCTTCGACGGGGTGCAGCGGAAGTCCGGTGAGCAGGACGTCGCCGTCGTCGCCGCGTACCGCCGTGACGCGGTAGGCGCCGAGCGAGGCGATGCGGATGCTGTGCCCCCTCCCGTCGACCGGGACACCTCCCAGGGCGCGTCGGTCTCCGGCGGAGAGCGCCAGGGGGCGGTCGGCCGCGTCGTCGACCACGGCGGCATGGGTGACGTCGCCGCCGAGGAGTCGGGCGCCGAAGGTCGCGTCGGCCTGCCCCCTGGTGTCGGGGCGGTTGTCCGCGTCGGGCGTCCTCTCGTGCTCCAGACTGGCCGCGAAGCGCCCCCCGGTCGCCGTCAACTGCTCGTCCAGTCGTCCCAGCAGGAATCCCTTGAGCGCGAGGACGGTGGTGACGCCCACGGCCGCACACGCCACCGCCAGCAGGACGAGGAGCCCGGCGGTGAGCTGACCCCGCAGGGTGCGGGGAGGGAGTCGTCTCATGGGGCCTCGGACCTCAGGACGTATCCGACGCCGCGGACCGTGTGGATCATCGGGGAACGTCCCGCGTCGATCTTCTTGCGGAGATAACTGATGTAGAGCTCGACGACATGGGCCTGGCCGCCGAAGTCGTACGCCCAGACCCGGTCGAGGATCTGGCTCTTGGACAGCACCCGGCGCGGGTTGCGCATGAGGAACCGCAGCAGCTCGAACTCCGTCCGGGACAGCTCGATCAGGGTCCCGCCACGGCGGACCTCCCGGGCCTCCTCGTCCATCGTGAGGTCACCGACGACCAGCCGGTCCAGGTCGGTGGCGGCGGTCATCCCAGCCCTGCGGAGCAGACCGCGCAGCCGCGCGATGACCTCCTCCAGGCTGTACGGCTTGGTCACGTAGTCGTCGCCGCCCGCCGTGATGCCGGCGACGCGGTCCTCGACCGCGTCGCGAGCCGTCAGGAACAGCACGCACACGCGGTCGGCGTCGCGCCGCAGCTCGCGCAGGACGTGCAGGCCGTCGACGTCGGGCAGCATCCAGTCCAGGACGACCGCGTCGGGGCGGAAGTCGCGGGCGGTCGCGAGCGCGGACGCCCCGTCTGCGGCCGTCCGTACCCGGCAGCCCTCTCCGGCAAGAGCGGCGGAGAGCACGTCGGTGACATCGGGCTCGTCGTCGACGACCAGGATGCGCACCGGGCTCCCGTCGGGACGGTGCATGCCGGGGGGTGGTGTGCCGTTCTCTTCCATGGTGAGTACAGCATCCCTCGCACACGTCGCCACGGCGGCCCCGGAAACCTCTGCGTCTCCTCTGAGTTCCCGCTGAGCTGCCCGGATCAGAGGAAACGCAGAGGTTCGATGCCGATGCTGGGGGCGCCCGACGACGATCACGCTCCTGGGAGCCTCATGGCCGCCACCTCCACCACCGCCCACGCCGGTCGCGGACTGCGCCACCGGCGGCCGCGCCGCAGCCTCGTCCCGGTGCTCGCGCCGCTCGCGATCTGGGCGGGCGCCGCGGGAGTGCTGGCCTTGTGGTGGTCCGACACCACCTCCGTCGTCGGTCCGGCGGGGTGGCTGACCGGTGCGGGCCGCATCACGGGCCTCCTCGCCGGATACGCCTGCGCGGTCCTGCTCGTGCTGATGGCTCGCGCGCCCCTCCTCGACCACAGTGTCGGAACCGACCGGCTCGCCCGCTGGCACGCCTGGGGCGGACGCTGCACCGTCTCCCTGGCCCTGGCCCACACGCTGCTGATCATCTGGGGTTACGCCGCCGCCTCGCACGCCTCATTCGTGGGACAGACCACGACATTCGTCCTGGACTATCCGGACCTCCTCAAGGGCACCGCCGGATTCCTGCTGTTCGTCGCCACGGGTGCGGTCTCCGCGCGTGCGGCCCGCCGGAAGATGAGCTACGAGACCTGGCACTACCTGCACTTCGCCACCTACCTCGCGGTCTTCCTCGCCTTCGGGCACCAGCTGTCCAACGGAGCGGACTTCGTCGGGAACCGGGCAGCCCAGACCGCCTGGTACGCCCTCTACCTCGGCGCCGCCGTCCTGGTCGCCTGGTACCGATTCGCCGTCCCGCTCCGGCGCGGCCTCCGCCACGGGCTCACGGTCGTCGCCGTCCACCCGGAGGCACCCGGGATCGTGTCCGTCCACCTCACCGGTGAGCACCTGGACGAGCTGGCGGGTGCGCCGGGACAGTTCCTGCGCTGGCGCTTCCTCACCCGCGGGCTGTGGTGGACCGCCAACCCGTACTCCCTGTCCGCCCCGGCCCACCCTCGGCACCTGCGCATCACCGTGAAGTCCGCGGGCGGCCACAGCGGCGCCCTGGCCCGGCTGACCCCGGGCACCCGCGTGTGGGCGGAAGGCCCCTACGGCGCGTTCACCGCGGACCGTCGCACCGCGTCGAAGGTCCTCCTGCTGGCGGGAGGTGTCGGCATCACCCCGCTGCGGACTCTCTTCGAGACCCTGCCCGGCCCGGTGACCCTCGTCTACCGGGCACGCCGTCCGGAAGACCTCGCCCTGCGCGGCGAACTCGACGCGATAGCGCACAGGCGCGGCGCCACGGTCCACTACGTGGTGGACGACCCCGCTCGCTACCACTCCCCCCTGACCGCGCAGGCACTGTCCGCCCTCGTCCCCGGACTGGCCGGTCACGACGTCTACCTCTGCGGCCCGCCGCCCATGACGGAAGCCGCGGTGCGGGCCTTGCGCGAGGCGGGAGTGCCCGCCCGCCGCATCCACCACGAGTCGTTCGCGTTCTGAGGAGAACCACCGCATGCGTCGCGCCGTGCTCACCACCACCGGGACCAGTGCCCTCATCGCCGGGATGCTCTTCCTCAAACCCCACCAGCCGTCCGTCGTGGCAGGCGGTCCGGATCCCTCGGCTGCCTCGCCCACGCCCCAGCGGTCGGAGCAGGCGTCCCCTGGCGGCCACGGCGCCGCCAACGGCACCTTCACCGGTGCGCCCGTCGACACCCCCTACGGGACGGTGCAGGTGGCGGCCACGCTCGCCGACGGAAGGATCACCGCCGTCCGGGTCCTCCAGGCGCCGGACGAGAACGGCAGGGACCGGCAGATCGCCGCCTACGCCCTGCCCCGCCTGACGCAGGAGGCCCTCGGCGCCCAGAGCGCCCGCATCGACGCCGTGTCCGGGGCGAGCTACACCAGCCAGGGCTACGTCCGGTCCCTGCAGAGCGCTCTGGACCAGGCCCGTGCGTGACCCCGCCCGCGGACTGCACCACGTCGAACACGTGATGGGCACCGTCTTCTCCTTCGACGTCCGGGACCGGGCCACCTGCGCCGTCCGCGATGCCCTCGACCGTGCCGTCCGCCATCTGCACACCGTGGACGCCGTGTTCTCCACGTACCGGCCCGACAGCGCCGTCAGCAGGCTCGGCCGCGGCGAGATCGGCCTCGATGACTGTCCGGGCGAGGTGCGCGACGTGCTGGAGCTGTGCGCCCGGGCGACCCACGAGACGGACGGCTGGTTCAGCATCACGGCCGGCTGCACCCTCGACCCCTCGGGTCTCGTCAAGGGGTGGGCCACCGAGAACGCCTCCCGGATGCTCCACGAGGCCGGGGCACACCACACCTGCGTGAACGGGGGCGGCGACGTCCGCCTCCGGGGCCAGGCGGCCCCGGGCACACCTTGGCGCATCGGCATTGCCGACCCGCTTCACCCAGGAGCGCCGGCCGCCGTCGTGTCCGCGAGCGGCGACCTGGCCATCGCGACCTCGGGCACCGCGGAACGCGGCGCCCACATCCTCGACCCGCACGGCGGCACCCCCGCCACCGCCCTGGCGTCCATCACCCTCATCGGGCCGGGCCTGACGATGACCGACGCCTACGCCACCGCGGCCTTCGCACGTGGCAGCGGATCCCGCGCCTGGCTGGAGGGGCTGGACGGGTACGAGGCGCTGGCCATCCTGCCCGACGGCCGAACCTGGCGAACGCCGGGATTCAGCGCCCACGTCGCCTGAGCGGCGACCACGCGGACCCACGCGCGCCCGACGGCCTCCGCGGGTCCGTCGACGACGCGGGAAAGAGCCGTGCCTGCAGGCGCATCGCCAGGTAGCCGAGGGCCGACAGACCGCACGCGATGCCGAGGTCTCCGGCCGAGAGCGGTTCCGTGCCCAGCAGCGCGCGCAGCAGGGGCAGACAGACGCCCGCGATCTGCAGGGCGAGGGCTGTCGCGACGGCGACCAGCAGGAAGGGGTTGGCCCAACTGCCGTGGCGGGCCCGGGATGCCAGGGCGATTCCGAGCTGGGTGGCCCCGAGGACGAGGAAGACCATGCTCTGCCACGGACGCCCGGTGTCGTGCGCCCACATGCCCGTGAGCAGCGTGAGGACGGTGACGAAGCAGCCCATCAGCAGGATCCGCGGCCACAGCCCGGCGCCGAGTACGCTTTCGCCCGGCGGGCGGGGCGGCCGGCGCATGACCGCAGGGTCGGCCGGCTCGGCGCCCAGTGCCACCCCGGGAAGGCCGTGGGTGAGCAGGTTGATCCACAGGATCTGGGCCGGGAGCAGCGGCAGTGGCATGCCCAGGAAGGGGCCGAGGAGCATGACCAGGATCTCGGCCATGCCCCCGCACAGGGCGTAGAGCAGGAAGCGGCGGACGTTGGCGTAGACCCGGCGGCCCTCCTCCACGGCGGAGACCACTGTGCCCAGGTCGTCGTCGGCCAGGACGAGATCGGCGGCCTGCCGTGCCACCTCTGTGCCGCGGCGTCCCATGGCGACTCCGATGTCGGCGTGGTGCAGAGCCGGGCCGTCGTTGACGCCGTCGCCGGTCATGGCGACGACGTGACCGCTGCGGCGCCATGCCTGGACGATGTCGAGTTTCTGCTCGGGGGTGGTACGGGCGTACACCCGGGTGCCGGTGGGATCGCCCACGAGGCCGTGGTCGATCCGGTCTCCGGTGGTCACGCGGCTGCCGTCGAGAATGCCGAGGCGACCCGCGACGGCGCCCGCGGTCAGCGGATGGTCCCCGGTGATCATGACGGGGACGACCCCGGCGGTGCGGCAGGCTGCCGCGGTTCCCGCGGCGGTGGGCCGTGGCGGGTCGAGGACGGCGACGAGACCGAGCAGCGACAGCCCGACGGACTCCCAGTCGCCAGGGGCGCCGGTCGAGGACCGCGGGCCGTGGTCGGCAGCCGCCACGGCGAGCACACGGTACCCCTGGCGCGCCAACTCCTCTGCACGACCGGCGGCCGCAGCGAGCACGGGAAGCGCGTCGTCGAGGACTTCGGCCCGCAGCATGACCTCCGGTGCGCCCTTGGACACCACGAGGCAACCGTCGACTGGTCCACGGTGAACGGTGGTCATGCGTTTGCGGCCGCTGTCGAACGGAACCTCGTCCACGCGTGGCAGCTCCCGTAGGAGTGCCTCGCGGTCCAGGCCCAGCCGTGCCGCGGCGACGAGGAGGGCAGCCTCGGTGGGGTCGCCCAGGGCATGCCAGGTCGTCGCACCGTCCGCGCCGGCCGAGGGCTCCAGCCCGGCGTCGTTGCACAGTACGGCGGCGCGCAGCAGTCGGGCCAGATCAGGCGCATCGTCGGGGGTGACGGCCCGGCCGTCCCGCACCAGGCTCCCCGCCGGTTCGTAGCCCTTGCCACGAGCCTCGGCCTCGCCCTCAGGGGTCCAGAACCGTTCGGCGACCATGCGGCCCTCGGTGAGGGTGCCGGTCTTGTCCGTGGCGAGGACGGTGACGGAACCCAGCGTCTCCACCGCCGGCAGGTGGCGCACGATGGCGTTCCGGGCGGCCATCCGCCGGGCGCCGAGGGCCAGCCCGAGCGTCACGACGGCGGGCAGGGACTCGGGTACGGCCGCGACGGCCAGGCTGATCGCCGCCACGACCATCAGCTCCACCGGCTGCCCTCGCAGCAGCCCGATGGTCAGCACCACGGCGCACAGCACCACGGTGACGGCGGCGAGGACCCGTCCGAAACCGGCGAGCCTGCGCTGCAGCGGGGTCAGCGCGGGCGCCGTACCCAAAAGCGAGGCGATGCGGCCGGTCGCGCTCGCGGCTCCCGTCGCGGTCACGACGACCGTGCCCCGGCCGCGGACGACGACAGTGCCCGACGCCGTCGAGCCACCGGCGTCCTTGTCCACCGGAACGGACTCGCCCGTGATCGACGACTCGTCCACCAGTAGCGCCGCGGCCTCCGTCACCTCGCCGTCCGCGGGAACGATGTCACCCTCCCCCAGCAGCACCACGTCGCCCGGCACCACCTCCACCGCCGGCACCCGACGCTCCTCACCGTCGCGGACCACACGGGCGGCGGGTGCGCTGAGAGCCGTCAGTGCGGCGACAGCCTGTTCGGCACGGACCTCCTGCGCCACGCCGACGGCCGTGTTGACGGTGATGACGAGCAAGATGACGCAGGCGTCCGGGAAGTCGCCCGTGGCGAGGGTGAGGACGGCGGCCACGACCAGGACCAGGATCAGCGGGTCCTTCATCTGCTGTGCCACGCGGCGCCACAGCGGGGTCGGCGGGCGCGGAGCCACCTCGTTCCCGCCGTAGCGGGCGAGTCGTCGTTCCGCATCTTCCTGTGAGAGCCCTTTTTGGGCCACAGCCGTGTCGTGGTGGATTGCGGGTCCCACGGGATCACCTCTCCGCCGTCGGCGCTTCCCCGGTCGCGGTGGTGCGATCACCCCGGCCAGGCCGGGGGTCCGGACGCCACCAGCCCTGCCGTGCCGTCCTCGGGCGGTTCCTTCAGTACCGTCCAGGCCACGGGTCCCAGGAGATCGGCCAGGTGCTGGAAGAGGTCGAGGAAGAGATCGTCGACGGTGAGCAACCCTGCGAGCCGGTGCCCGTCCAGCACGGGCAGGCGCCGCACGCCGCAGCGGCGGAACGTCCGGTAGGCGTCCGCGAGGTCGTCGGTGACGTCCAGCGTGGTCACGGGGGCCGACATCAGTTCGGACACCGGCATGTCCGGGTCGCCACCCTGCGCCAGGCAGCGTACGACCAGATCACGGTCGGTGACGATACCCAGCAGGCGATCCGCGCGAGCGACCAGTACCGATCCGACCCCGGCGTCCTCCATCCGCAGGGCGGCCTGCCGCGCCGGGGTGCCGGGCTGCACGGTGACGACGGGCGCGTTCATGAACTCGGAGACCTTCACGGTGCGCTCCCGACGGCGGTGGTGAGGTCGAAGGTCACCTCGGGTGGTGCCGACAAGGTGTTGTGGATCGTGCAGTGCCGCGCCACGGCCAGCAGTCCGGCGGCGCGTTCGGGCGGCAGAGGGGGGACCGTCAGCCGAAGGGCGACCGCACTGATCCGCGCGCCGGGTGCCTTGGTGAAGCGGGCGCCGACCCGCAGTTCATCGCCCGGCAGGTGGTGCCGGTCCAGGTAGCGCCCGGCGTAATGGGCGACGCATGACGCGAGGGACGCCACGAACAGCTCTACCGGGGTGGGTCCCCGGTCCGTCCCCGGGCCGCCGAGCGGCTGGTCGGTGTCGATCCGGTGCCCGCGTACGACGGTGGCGTAGTGATCGCCTTCCACCCGGCGTACCTCCACGGGAAGGTCGCCCCGGTCATCCGCGTCGCGCAGGGCTTCCCGCTCGACGGCGCGGGCCTGGGCCGTCAGCATCGCGGCCAGGTGGCGGGCCTCGGCAGGGGTGAGGCCCGCCCGGCCGCGCCATTGGTCGCAGGACGACCGTGCAACGTCAAGGCCGATCCGCCCCGTCCCGACAGGGCGCTCGACGGGATCGACTCGGGACACGGAGATCTCGCAGCCGCTTCGGGTACGCATCGGGCCCGGGCGGGTGAACTGCCGGTCTCGCAGCATGTCAGCCTCCCTCGGTCGGGCTTTCCCTTCGTCCAGCAGACCGCCGCGGCTCTGTACGACGGCAGGGGGCGTTGGGCCCGTCCACGGGGCCGGGTGGCCCAATGGCGGCGGTTACCGGCGCGTCCCAGACTGGGTGCGGGAGGTTTTCCGTCCCTCGTCGAAGGAGGCGGCCATGAACGCCAACCTGCAACCGGCGACGGTGAGCGACGTGATGACACGCAAGGTCGTCGCGGTGGCCCTGGGCACGTCCTTCAAGGAGATCGTGCGGACCCTGGAACAGTGGAAGGTAAGCGCGCTACCTGTGGTGGCCGACGGCACCCGGGTCGTCGGCGTGGTCTCCGAGGCGGATCTGCTGCGCAAGGAGGAACACCGCGAGGACGTCGCCCCGCCGATCGGCGCGGGCCCGGACAAGGCGGCCGCGGTCACCTCCGAGCAGCTGATGACGGCCCCGGCGGTCACCGTGCGCGAGAACGCCCCCCTGGCGCAGGCGGCACGGACGATGGCGCTGCACCACGTGAAACGACTGCCCGTGGTCGACGCCGACGGAACGCTGCGCGGCGTGGTGAGCCGCGGCGACCTGCTCAAGGTGTTCCTCCGGACTGACGAGTACATCGCCCGTGACGTGCGGGACATCCTCGCGGGCGAAGTCCTGCCGGGCGCGTGGCAGTTGGTGGACGTCGAAGTCACCGAGGGAATCGTGACGGTGAGCGGCCTGCTCGCCGACCGGTCGCTGGTCCCGGTCGTGGCACGGATGGTGCGCTCCGTCGAGGGTGTCGTGGACGTGCGCTTCGACCTCACGTCGAGCCGCGTGTGAGGCTCCCCCAAGGCGACCGGTCGGCCTCCTCGACTGGCCCGGCCGGCCTAGGCGGACGCCTGGCGCCGCGCCACACCTTGACGGCAGGACACGACTCCGTCCGAAGGAGGGAAGGCCGTGAAGGCGTGGGTTTTCCAGGGGCCCGGGCAGGCCCGCTGGCAGGAGGTGCCGGATCCGCAGGTCAAGGACCCCGGCGACGCGATCGTGCGCGTCGGCGCGGTCACCGTCTGCGGAACCGATCTGCACATCTTCAAGGGTGACGCGCACGACGTGCGCCCCGGCACCGTCTTGGGTCACGAAGCGGTGGGCGAAGTCGTCGGAACCGGTACCGCTGTCACGACGGTGCGTCCCGGCGACCGGGTGCTGATCTCCTGCATCTGCGGGTGCGGCCGGTGCCGATTCTGCCGCGAGGGAGCCTACGGGCAGTGCGTCGGCGGCGGAGGCTGGGTACTGGGGCACCTGATCGACGGGACCCAGGCCGAGTACGTGCGCGTACCGTTCGCCGACGTCCGCCTGCACCCGCTGCCCGCCTCGGTGCGCAGTCAGGACGCGGTGCTGCTCGCCGACATCTTCCCCACGGCCTACGAGGTGGGCGTCCTCAACGGCCGCGTCCGGCCCGGCGACACGGTCGCCGTCGTCGGCAGCGGGCCGATCGGACTGGCCGCGATCGCCACGGCGCGTCTGTACTCCCCCGACCGGATCATCGCTATCGACCTGGCGGAGACCCGTCTGGACGTGGCCAAGCGCCTGGGCGCGGACGCGGTCGCCAACGCCGGTGAGCAGCCCGAGCGGCTGGTCCTCGACCTGACCGAGGGACTCGGCGCCGACGTGGTGATCGAGGCGGTGGGTGTTCCCGAGAGCTTCGAACCGTGCGCGCGCATCGTCCGGCCGGGCGGCCATCCGGCCAACGTCGGCGTCCACGGCGCGCCGGGCCACCCTTCACCTGGAGGACCTGTGGAGGAGGAACGTGACCATCACCACGGGGCTGGTGGACACGTACTCGACCCCGGTGCTGTTGCGCATGATGGCTTCCGGACGCCTCCGGCCGCTTCCCTCGTCACCCACACCTTCGAACTCCAGGACATGGAGGAGGCCTACGCCGTGTTCGGCCGGGCGGCCGACGCCGCGGCGCTCAAGGTCGTGCTCGGCGGCCCGCACCACTCGGCGATGGCGCTCACCGACTGAGCTCTGAGGAAAGGACCGACGGTCATGACGAAGCACTCCCCAGCCACCGTGCCCGGGGACATCGGCCGGCGCATCACGATGCGCCGTGAGGAATTGGGCCTGTCGCGGGAGGAAGTGGCGGCCCGTACGGGCATCGCCCCTGGCTATCTGCAGTACGTGGAGGAGGATTCCACCGCAGCTCCCGGCATCGCGACACTGCGTGGCCTGGCCATGGCGCTGGACACCAGCGTCTCCGCGCTCAGCGGTGGCGAGGCCGATCTGCCGTCGGGGCGCGGGCAGGCCGCAGGCCGCGCCGAACTGGTGGAACTGGGCGGTGAGGAGTGCTGGAGACTGCTGTCCTCTCACGGGGTGGGCAGGCTCGCCCTGTCCATGCCCGAGGGACTCACCGTCGTACCGGTCAACTACAGCGTCGACCAGGGCACGATCGCCTTCCGCACCTCGCCGGCCGCCACCCCCGCGGAGGCCTCTGACACCAAGTGCGCCTTCGAGGTCGACGAGGTGGACGACGCCCTGAGCCAGGGCTGGAGCGTCCTCGTCCGCGGGATGGCGCACACCGTCACCGACCCCGCGGGCGTCCGGCGGCTCAACGAACAGGCGTACACCGGGCCGTGGGCCGGCGGGGACCGCGACCTGTGGGTGCGCATCACACCGGCGACCGTGACGGGCCGCCGCATCGTGGTGGGCTGACATGACGACCAAGGGAGGCGGGGCATGACGGGCCGCGGATACGCAGCGGGGCCGCCCCGCGTACCACACGGGGAGGTCGTCGTGGGGGTCGACGGATCGGACCCTGCCGTGCGCGCCCTGGACCGGGCGGCCGACGAGGCACACCGGCGGGACGCCGCCCTGCGGATCGTGCTCGGTCTGCCGTGGCCCGATCCGGGCGAGGTCGGATTCGGCCTGGAGGCCGATGGCGAGCGCCCGCCGGGCGAAGCGGCCCGTACGGTCCTGGACTTGGCCGCCAGACGCGTGGAGGACCGGCATCCGGGGCTGTCCGTCGCACTGGAGCAGGCTGCCGAGCCGGCGGCCTCGGCGCTGGTGCGCCTGGGCCGGACCGCGACCCTGACCGTGGTCGGCACCAGAGGCCGTGGCGGTTTCGCCGGCCTGCTCCTGGGCTCCGTCAGCCTGCGGGTGGCCGCCCACACCGTTGGTCCGCTGATGGTCGTCCGCGGCGAGGACGCGGCCGTCCGACGGGGGCTGCTGCACGACAAGGTGCTGCTCGGCCTGGAGGACGAAAGCGACGCCGAGGCCGCCCTGTTCGCGTTCGAGGAGGCCGAACGACGCGCCGCACGGCTGAGGGTCCTCCATGCCTGGACCCACCCGCACATCTCCATGGGAGAGTGGCCCACGTCCCACCGCCAGGACCTGGCCTCCCAGGCACGGCAGCACAAGGAACTGGCCCGGTTCGTCGTGTCAAAGCTGACCGAACGCTTTCCGGATGTCGCCGTGCGGGTGGACTCCGTTCCGGGACACGCCGCCGCCGCGCTTGTGGAGGCGAGCCGCGCGGCGGACGTGGTGGTGGTCGGTGCCCATCGCCGCCAGGACCGCCCGCTCGGCATGCGCCTGGGACCGGTCACCCACGCGGTGCTCCAGCACGCGCACTGCCCCGTCGTCCTGGTCCCCATCGGCTGACCTCCGGACCCCCTGGTCAGCGGTGGCTCACCGACGTGCACCCGCCTTCGGTACCGGGCGGGCCAGGACATGGGGCCGGTAGGCCCCTGCGGGCGGAGGGTGCCGGGGTGCAGCCTGAGGACGAGGGCCGCCGACGGGCCGCCCGGTCGTCCCCCGTCACGTCGTGTGGACGGTCCTCAGGACGGAGGTGCCGGTGATGACCACCGCCACGACGAATGGCCTGCTCGACGTACTGCCGGCCCAGGCGCGACAGCGCCTGACGGAACTCGGCCGCGAGGTGTCCTTCCCGGCCGGGACCCGGATCTTCGAGGAGGGGCAACGAGCCGACAGGTTCTGGATCATCCACACCGGATCTGTCGCACTCGACCTCCACGTCCCCGGGCGCCGCCCCGCCGTGCTGGAGACTCTCGGACACGGCGACCTTCTCGGCTGGTCGTGGCTGTTCCCTCCGTACAGCTGGCATCTGGGCGCCCAGGCGCAGAGCCCGGTGCGGGCGACGGAGTACGACGCCACGATCGTGCGGGCGCTGTGCGAGGCCGACCCTGCCTTCGGCCGGGCCGTGTCCCGCCGGGTGGCGGAGATCGTCGCGCACCGCCTGCTGCAGACCCGCACCCGTCTGCTGGACCTCTACGGTCCTGCCGGCAGCGGAACCGCGCACTGACCGGCTTCCGCCCGCCAGGAGGAGAGGGACCGATGCACGGCAGTCCGCACATCGTCAGCGACGTGATGACCCGTTCCGTCGTCGCCGTTGGCCGGGACGCCTCGTTCAAGGAGATCGTCACGACCATGGAGCGGTGGAAGGTCAGTGCACTCCCCGTGCTGGAGGGCGAGGGTCGGGTAGTCGGCCTGGTGTCCGAGGCCGACCTGCTGCCCAAGGAGGAGTACCGCGACAGCGCTCCCTCCCGCAACGAGCAGATGCGGCGCCTGCCGGATCTGTGCAAGGCCGGCGCCACCACCGCCGACGAGCTGATGAGCGCCCCCGCCGTGTGCGTGCACGCCGACGCCACGCTGGCCCAGGCGGCGCGCGCCATGGCGTTCCGGAACGTCAAGCGGCTGCCGGTCATCGACGCCGAGGGCATGCTGTGCGGCATCGTCAGCCGCGGCGACCTGCTGAAGGTCTTCCTGCGTCCGGACGAGGAGATCGCCGAGGAGGTCAACCGCGAGATCGCCGGGTACCTCTTCCCCGGCGAGCCCTCACCGGTACGGGCACGCGTCGAGGAGGGCGTCGTCCACTTCTCCGGCGCGCCGGGAGACCCGTCGCTGGTCCCTGTGGCGTCACGGTTCGCCCGAGCCGTGGAGGGCGTCGTCAACGCCGTGTGGGACTGAAGCACACCGGAAGCACCCCGGGCGTTGGGGGTGATCATGCCCGCCGGTGGCCCCACGAGGGTTCCACTTCGGCCCACTCCCGCTCCCACGCCGCCGCCCGATGACGGTCGATCCGCAGCCGGACGGCCCAGCGTCCTGCCAGGACCAGCCCGCCCGCGCCGGTGGCGGCGAAGACACCGAACACCTGCCCCTGCACCTCCGCCTGCACCGGTGTGAGCGGTGGTTCCCTGATCTCGTCGTGCCGGTCCACCCAGACGGGTGTGGTGGACCCCGTCCGGCTGTTCGGCTCCACGCGAGCGCTGCCGACGTGCGCGACACCGTCCGGGGCGGTCCACCGCACGGTGGCCCGCACCGTACCGGAGGACCCCGTGTAGGAGTTCTCCACCGCGTCCGCCGCGTCCTCGGTGAGGACTGCCGTCACCTGGCGCATGCCGTCACCTTAGTGCAGTGCGTCGTGCTCCACGGCGACCGCGGAAGCGACCCCCGCGGCGGGACCACCGACGGCCATCAGGACCGCCGCCGCCACTCCCGTCCACGCCTCCGCGACATCCGTTCCGCGTCGCATCGAATTGCGCCGCCACCGCCAGAACATCACCCGACCGCTCATGGCCACGCCCCCTTTCCCTGCGGCGACGGTCGCACGGGGGCGGGGTTGAGGAGCAGGGGCCGAAGAGGCCGCCCGGGTGGGCCGGGCAGGCCGTTCTCACCGGCTGCCGGGCCCGTTCGGCCCTGTCTCCGGAGCCGCCGATGGGCGACGATCGTAAGGGTCCGACCCGCACGCGGCAGTGCGCGGTCTCTCAGATCCTCGGGACCAAGGACGTGAGCAGCATGGCACCGAATCCGTATCCGGCCGCCCCTGGTGACATGGGGCGCCGTGTGGCGAAGCGGCGCGACGAGTTGGGTCTGACCCGTGAGGAAGTCGCGGCCCGGGCCGGCATGGCCACCAGTTACCTGCGGTTCATCGAGGAGCAGTCCACGGCCGCTCCCGGTCCGGGAACGCTGGGAACGCTCGCGGCCGCCCTGGACACCACGGTCGTGGCGCTCAACGGAGGGGAGGCCGACCTTCCGCCCGGCCGCCTCGGGCGCGCCTCATCGCACGCACGCCTGGTGGAGCTCTCCCCCGAGGAATGCTGGTCGCGCCTGAACGGCCACGGCGTGGGCCGGATCGCAGTGACCGCTCCCGGCCGCGAGGCCATCCTGCCCGTGAACTACAGCGTGGTCGACGGTTCCGTTGTCTTCAGGACCGCCCCCGGTTCCGGGCCGGCCGAGGTCACCGGAACGGAGGTCGTCTTCGAGGTGGACCACGTGGACGAGGCGCTCAGCCAGGGCTGGAGCGTCCTGGTACGGGGCCCGGCCAGGCACGTCGAGGACCCGGAGGCCGTGCGGCACCTCGCCCGACGGGCGTACAGCGGCCCGTGGCCGGGCGACGACGACCGCAGCGAGTGGGTACGGATCGACGCGGCCGCGATCACCGGCCGGCGCATCGACGTCCCCTGATGGGCCCGCCCCGTTCCGATGGGTCCGTTCGGCCCTGGCGCGCCCGGCCCTGGTGGGTGAGGATCACCGGGACACGGGACGTCAGGGCAGCGACACACGGCAGGGGGCCGGCATGACGGGTGCAGAGGAGTTCTCACCGCGGGCGCCGATCAGGGTGTTCCTGGTCGACGACCACGAGGTGGTACGGCGGGGCGTGCACGACCTCCTCGACGCCGAACCCGACATCGAGGTCGTCGGGGAGGCCGGCACGGTCGGCCACGCACTGGCGCGGGGACCGGCCCTGCGGCCGGACGTGGCGATCCTCGACGTGCGTCTCCCGGACGGCGACGGCATCGGGGTCTGCCGGGAGCTGCGCTCGCGCATGCCGGGACTGGCCTGTCTGATGCTGACGTCCTTCGACGACGACGACGCCCTGCTGGACGCGATCATGGCGGGCGCCGCCGGCTACGTGCTCAAGCAGATCAAGGGCTCCGACCTGATCTCCGCCGTCAGGACCGTGGCCTCGGGCCAGTCGATGCTCGACCCGGCGACCACCGCCCGGTTGATGAGCAGCCTGCGCCACCAGGAAGAACCGGCGAGTCCGCAGGACGAGACCCTCGCCACGCTCACTCCGCGCGAGCGGGAGATCCTGGAACTCATCGGAGAGGGCCTGACGAACCGGCAGATCGGCAAGCGGCTGTTCCTGTCGGAAAAGACGGTCAAGAACCACATCTCCCGGATGCTGGCCAAGCTCGGCGTGGAACGCCGCATCCAGGCCGCCGTGCTCGCCACCCAGCACCAGACCGGGGGCGGCGGGGACGCCGAGTCACGACGCTGAGATGGTGCCGCATGGCTCCTGCCTCAGGGACGAGCGGCCCCTCCCCCGCGAGCACGGCGGGGCGGAACCTTGAGCCAGGTTCCGGGCCGGGAGGAGACCACCATGATGCCCACGACCCTCGACGGCGCGACGTTGGAGAAGCTCATTTCCGCCGCCGTCGCCGCGCCGTCCTTCCACAACAGCCAGCCGTGGCGATTCCGCCTGGAGCCGGACACTGCCACGGTCCTGGTCCGTGCCACGGGTGAGCGCGGGCTGCGTGAGGCCGACCCGCTGGGCCGGGCGCTGCACGTGTCCGTCGGTGCGGCGGTGTTCAACCTGCGGGTCGCGGTGGCCCACTTCGGCTGGGAGCCCGTCGTCCGGCTGCTGCCGGTCCCGGCGCAGCCGGACCTGCTGGCTTCGGTACGGCTGGCCGGACCGTCCCGCAGCGGTGGGGAGCACCGTGCGGACCTGTACCAGTCGTTGTGGCGCCGGCACAGCAGCCGCGCTCCCTTCTCGGCGCACCGGCCCCCGGGGCCGGTCCTCGCCGAACTGGCGGACGCCGCCCACTCGGAGGGGGCGAAACTGTACGTGCCAGACGCCGGCGAGACCCAGCGGATACTGCGGCTGACCTCGGAGGCGGAGCAGCGGGGTGTGACCGACCCCGCGCGCCGTACCGAGAGCCGGGGCTGGATCCGCGAAGGTGCTCGGGACGGCCTGACGCCGGTGGCCCTGGGCCCGCGGGACGCCGCAGGGCGGCTGCCGATGCGGGACTTCTCCGCGCTGGGTCCGCAGAATCAGCTGCCGGCCGCGGTATTCGAGCAGCAGCCGCTGATCGCGGTGCTGTCCACCGCCCACGACCGGCGTGCGGACTGGCTGCGGGCCGGCCAGGCGTTGGAGCACGTCCTTCTGGTGGCCACCGCGCACCGGGTGCGGGCGTCGCTGCTGCACCAGGCACTGGAGTGGCCCGACCTGCGTTGGGCGCTACGCAGCGCGGAAAGCGGGCCGGGACACGTCCAGATACTCGTCCGGCTCGGGTACGGCCCTCAGGGCCCGGCAAGCCCGCGCATGTCGGCGACGGACGTCATGGAGGGACATCACGCGCCGGCTCCGGGCCGAGCGGCACCTTCCACTCCAGGTGCGTCCCCCCGGACGGCCTCGTCCGGACGGTGAACGACCCGCCGAGCTTCTCGGCCCGCCTGGCGAGATTCGTCAGACCGCTGCGGCGGCCGCCTTCGGGCAGCCCCACCCCGTCGTCGGTCACGGAAAGTGCCAGGATGCCGGAGCCGACCACCAGGGCGACCTCAGCCGAACCGGCGTGTGCGTGCCGTGCCACATTCGACAGTGCCTCACCCAGCACCGCGACGACCTCGTCGGCCACTGGGGCCGGGACATCGGTGTCGATGAGGCCCTCCATCCGCAGTGACGGGGTGAACCCGAGCGCGGGCACGGCCTCCTCGACCCCCTTCGCGGTGCGCACCCGCAGACCATGCCGGGTCGAGGTCGTTTCGTGGACACGAAGGCCGAAGATCGTCGAGCGGATGATCTTGATGGTTTCGTCCAGGTCGTCCACGGCGCGCAGCAGGCGCTCGCTCGCCTGGGGGTGGTCGACGAAACGCGCCGCGCTCTGCAGGGTCATGCCGGTGGCGAACAACCGCTGGATGGCCAGGTCGTGCAGGTCCCGGGCGATACGGTCGCGGTCCTCGAGCTGTGCCATCTGCTCTGCGGCACGGCGTCGCTCGGCCAGTTCCATGGCGAGGGCGGCCGATCCGGCGAACGCCAGCAGCAACTCCGTCTCGGTCTCGGTGAACACCGGCTGCCCTTCTGCGCGGGCCAGCAACAGCGCGCCGCGCACCCCCTGCGGGGCACTCATCGGGACGGCCACCGCAGGGCCGAGCCCAGCGAACCGGGGCGGGCCGGCCGTGATGCGCGGATCGTGCTCCACGTCCGGGCTGGTGATCGGTTCGGTGGCCTCCATGGCGGCGCCCGCGAACGACCCCTGCCGGGGGAGGGTGAGTCCACGGTGGAGGTCCGCGTCGGTGCCGGTGGCGATCGCCACCTCCACGTCCGTCGTGCCGTCGACCGGCAGCGCGACCACCCCGAGATCCGCGCCGGTGATGCTGCGTGCGCGCTCCACGATCAGCTCCAGGATGCGGGACTCGTCCACTCCCGACAGGAGACTGGCGGTGACCTCCGCGTTCGCCTCCAGCCACCGCTGCTTCGACCGGGCTTCCTGGTAGAGACGTGCGTTGTCGACGGCGACGCCCGCGGCGACGGCGAGGGTGGACAACACGGTCTCGTCCTCGTCGTCGAACTCCTTGGCGCCGCGCTTCTCCGTCAGGTACAGGTTGCCGAACACTTCGTCACGGACGCGGATCGGCACCCCGAGGAACGAGTGCATCGGCGGGTGGTCGACCGGGAATCCGTACGAGGCCGGATGGTGGGAGAGCTCGCGCAGGCGGAGCGGTTCGGGGTGCCGGATCAGTTCGCCGAGAATGCCGTGGCCCGACGGCAGGGGGCCGATCGCCTCGATCTGCTCGTCCGAGACCCCGACGGTCAGGAACTGCGCGAGCTTCGCGTCGTCGCCGATCACGCCCAGCGCCCCGTACTCGGCGTCGACCAGCACCACTGCCGCCTCCACGATCCGTCGCAGCACCTGCGGCAGGTCCAGCTCCCGCCCGACCGACAGCACCGCCTCCAGCAGGCTGTGCACGCGGTCCCGCGTCCCCCGGACCGCGTCGATGCGTGTCTGCAGTTCGTCCAGCAGCTCGTCGAGCCTCAGCCGGGGCAGGCGCTCCGCGCCCTCGCTGCCGTCCATCCCCACGGATCCTCCATCCGGCACAGCAGGCAGGTGCCCAGCTTCAAGATAGCCGGATCGGGGCGGCTTCGAACGTCCCTCCACCGGTGTTCCGCCGTTGCGACCGGCACGGTGGCCGGGGGCGTCGCCCACGGCCTCGGCTCCCGCAGGGGACCTGTCGCGCCCACTCGGTCCTCGGCCGACGAGCCGGCCGCCGTCGACGGCTCGGCCGCCTCGCCGCGGGGCCCGGCACGTCAAGCGCGTGGGCGTACTGCGCCTCCATGATCCGGGCGCGGCCAACACTGAGGCGCTCGGCATCCGTTTCCCGCTGCGCGGCATTCGCGCGCCGGCCCCGCCGCTGACTGCCCATGTCCGCGAACCGTTCAGCGCACACGGTCTGGTGCACCAACTGGTCTCTGCAGAAGGGACGTTCGGCCCCATGCCCACGGGCCTTCGGCCCACGGCGTCGCACCTCCGCCACGCAGGACAGTGAACACGCAACGAAATCCACCAGGTTCACGCTCCGCCCGGATCGGAAGGGATCAGCACCATGGCCATCCAAGGACACCCCCAGCGGCACACCGGGTTCCGCCTCCCCGCACGGCGCAGGACCGGCACAGGCACCGCCCCGTCCGGCGAGGCTGCTGCCACGTCCGCAACGTCCGCCCGCGTGTACGTCCTCGCCGGACTGCGCGTCCTGACCGGGTTCGTCTTCCTGTGGGCCTTCCTCGACAAGACCTTCGGTCTCGGCTACGCCACCGGCTCCGGCAAGGGCTGGATCGACGGCGGCTCGCCGACCAAGGGGTTCCTCAGCGGCGTCGCCGCGGGTCCCTTGCAGTCCACCTTCCACGCCTGGGCCGGCGCCGAGTGGGCGGACTGGCTGTTCATGCTGGGCCTGCTGGGCGTCGGCGTCGCGGTCATGAGCGGCGTGGCGCTGCGGATCTCCGCCGTGGCCGGCACCGCGATGATGGCCTTGATGTGGGTCGCCGAGTGGCCTCCGGCCCGGCACCTGGCCGACGGGTCGCCCAGCATGTCGACCAACCCCTTCGCCGACTACCACCTCGTGTACGCGGTCGTGCTGATCGCCCTTGCCACCGCCTCCGCGGGCACCACCTGGGGCCTGGGCCGCGTATGGGCCCGGCTGCCCGTCGTCCGCGACCACGCCTGGCTGCGCTGACGCCCGGCGCGACGCCCAGCACCGGCCCGGGGAGCTCGGCTCCCCGGGCCCTGACGGACGCGCGGCACGGCACCCTGGGCGTCAGCACCGCCCCGATCGTCCCGTTACGTCATCGGCGGGCCCCGCCTCCTGCATCGTCGACGCCCTTCGACGCAGGCCCGCGGCGACCTGGTGAAGGTCCTCGGCCGGAACGACAACAAGTTGGGCCTACTGCAACCGACTGCCGACCTCACCTAATGCGTCGCCACCCGCCCGTGACCCACGGCCTCGCACTGTGGGCCGACCGGTCCCCCGCGGGGACCAGTGGCCCATACCACCGGCTGGGCATCGCGGGGACGGTAGGAGCACAGGCCCAGCAGCAACCCCGTCCCTTTTGCGGCAAGGAGGTCACGTCATGGTGCGTTGTGTCATCGCAGGTGTGGACGGCTCCCCCGAGAGCCTGGCGGCCGCCGACTGGGCGGCCAGGGAGGCGGAAATGCGCGACCTGCCGCTGCGGCTGCTCCACGCCTGGGAGTGGCAGCCCTACGCCAACGCACCCCTGACCGGGCCGGTCGCCATGCGCTCCTGGGCCGCAGGCGTTCCCAGGGACGCGGCCCGGGCCCTGCGGGAGCGGTATCCGCCGCTGGAGGTCATCTCCGAGGAGTCCGCCGGGCAGCCGGTGGCGGTCCTCGCGGCCGCCGCCGGTGAATCCGAGGTGCTCGCGCTCGGTTCCCGCGGCCTGCACGGCATCACTGGCTTCCTCGTCGGCTCTGTGGCGCTCGCGGTCATCGCCACGGTGCGCCGCCCCGTCGTCCTGGTCAGGGCCGCCAAGACGGTGGAGGAGGAGCACCTTCCGGATGCCGACGGAGTGGCATCGGCCGACACCCCGTACCGGGACGTCGTCCTCGGACTCGACCTGGACCGGCCCCACGACGACCTGCTCGCCTTCGCCTTCGACGCCGCCGCCCGCCGGGCCGCGCCCCTGCGGGTCATCCACGGTTGGACCCTGCCGCCCAACATCCACGGCTCGGGCGTCGTGCTGCCCGACCTGATCAAGGCCTCGGCAGCCGAACGCGACACCGCGCTGACCGAGGCCCTACGTCCCTGGCAGTCGAAGTACCCGGAAATGGACGTCCACGCCCACCAGGTCATCGGCCGGCCCGCCGACCACTTGGTGGACGCCTCCGGCCAAGCCTGCCTGGTCGTGGTCGGTCGCCGCATCCGCCGGTCCACGGTCGGCAGCCACATCGGCCCGGTCACCCACGCCGTCCTGCACCACAGCGCCGCGCCCGTGGCCGTCGTCGCCCACCCCTGACCCCGCGCTCGGACGTCACCGGACCCGCGCTACCCCCGCGTAGATCCCGCTGTCCTCGGGGGACGGCGCCGGGGAGGTCCTGAACCACTCCGGGGCCGTCACCAGGCCGGGGGCGACGAGGTCCAGGCCGTCGAAGAAGCGGGCGACTTCCGGGCGCGTACGGAAGCCGAGGCGGATGCCGCCCTTGGCGTACTCGGCGGTGACCTGTTCGGCGAGCTCCGGGAAGAGATCGGACGCGGCGTGGGACAGGACGAGGTAACTGCCCGGCGGCAGCGCGGCCAGCAGGGGGCGCACGATGCCGTGGGCGTCCTGCTCGTCGGGGACGAAGTGCAGCAGGGCGATGAGCGAGAGCGCGACGGGGCGTGTGAAGTCCAGGACGCCCCGCGCGTGCTCGACGATCTCCTCCGGCCGCCGGACGTCGGCCTCGAGGAAGTCCGTGACGCCCTCGGGGCGGCCCGCCAGCAGCGCCTGCGCGTGGTGCAGCACGAGGGGGTCGTTGTCCGTGTAGACGACCTTCGCCGCCGGTACCACGCGCTGGACGATCTGGTGCAGGTTGGGTTCGGTGGGGATGCCCGAGCCGATGTCGAGGAACTGGTCGACGCCCTGCGCGGCGAGCCAGGCGGCGGCCCGTTGCATGAACTGCCGGTTCTGCCGGGCCGCGTCACGCGCCTCTGGCGGCAGCTTCTCGCCGACGGCCTCGTCGACGCGGTAGTTGTCCTTGCCGCCCAGCAGCCAGTCGTACACGCGCGCCGGGTGGGCCCTGCTGGTGTCGATCCGCGGTGAGTGGGGGGTGGTGCCGGTCGTCATGACGGACTCCATCGCCGAGGGGGGTCGGTCGTGCTGTCGATCGCGGCAGTCTCGCACACCATGTCCCAGGCTGCTGGCAAGGGCAGTTGACTGAGGTGGCAGCCGCATCCCCACGGTTTTGGTGTCACAAATGGCGACATCTTCGGGCGCTCCCGAATTCACGGCAAAACGGTGGGAGCATTCATTCCTACCTTCGAAACTTTCGGGGAAAGCGGGGCCCCGACCGCACCGCCGGTCAAATTCTTTTGTTTCCGGTCGGTAAATTTCGCGGACCCTCCCCAGGGCTCTTAACCCGCAGGTCACCGGGGCCTCCTGAGGGCACCTCACCCGGCCGCCACGACCAGGTCCAGCCGAGCCGAAAAGAGAGAACGCTACATTCCGATAGCCTCAGGTTCAAGCTCTTTACACGCCCTCTTCAGTGGTGATCGAATTCGTGCAATCATCCACGCTGGAGGGCAATGTGAGACCCCCTTCTACCCGAAGATATGCGGCGGCCGTGGCTGCTGCCGTTGTCGTCGCTCTCGTCACCCCTGGAGCGGCGAACAGCGTTCCTCCCTCCCCGTCGGCCACGGCGACACCCGCAACCGCCGAGGCACAACGCACGCCCGCACGCGTCACGTTGGTCACCGGTGACAAGGTGACGGTGACTCAGGGTCCGAAGGGCACCGCGCCCGCGGTGGAGGTCGAGCGCGCGCCGGGGGCCACGGGCTCGGTGCGCGTCGCCACCGAGGGCGGGGACACCTACGTGTTCCCCGACGAGGCGGTGGCGTACATCGCGAAGGGGCTGCTCGACAAGCAACTCTTCAACGTCACACAGCTGATGGCCCAGGGTTACGACGACGCGCACCTCAGCGCGCTCCCCCTGATCGTCACCCGCACCGAGGGCTCCGCCACCCTCACGTCCCGCTCCTCGGCGCTGCCGGGGGCCGAGACCACGCGCAGCCTTCCCTCGGTCCGCGGCGAGGCGGTCCGCACCCGGCGGTCGAAGGCGGCGGACTTCTGGTCGGCCCTCACCGGCACCGCGCGGGCCGACGCCGAAAAGGCCGCGGCGGCACCGCGGTTCGCCGCCGGCGTCGACAAGGTGTGGCTCGACGGCAAGGCGAAGGCGACGCTCGCCGACACCACGGCGCAGGTCGGGGCACCCGCCGCCTGGGCCGCGGGTGGCACGGGGGCCGGGGTGCGGGTGGCCGTCCTCGACACCGGGGTGGACGCCACCCATCCGGACCTGGTGGACCGCGTCGTGGCGTCCCGCAGCTTCGTCCCGGACGGGAACGTCGTCGACCGGAACGGGCACGGCACCCACACGGCGTCCACCGTCGCCGGGACGGGCGCCGCCTCCGGCGGCAAGGAGCAGGGGGTCGCCCCCGGCGCCGACCTGCTGGTGGGCAAGGTCCTGGACGACAGCGGATCCGGGACCATTTCGGGGATCATCGCCGGTATGGAGTGGGCGGCGCGGACCGAGCACGCCAAGGTGGTCAGCATGAGCCTGGGCGTCAGCGGCTGGCACACCCAGGACGATCCGCTGAGCCAGGCGGTCAACCGGCTGAGCGCCGAGACGGGTGCGCTGTTCGTCATCGCCGCGGGCAACGACGGGCCCGGTGCCTACAGCGTGGCAGCGCCGGGGACGGCGGACGCCGCGCTCACCGTCGGCGCGGTGGACGCGTCCGACCACGTCGCCGAGTTCTCCAGCGCGGGACCCCGGATGAACGACGACGCCATCAAGCCCGACATGACCGCCCCCGGCGTGGACGTGCTGGCGGCGCGCTCGCAGTACATGGAGTGGGGCGAGGGCTTCTACCGGGTCGACAGCGGCACGTCCATGGCCACGCCCCATGTGGCCGGGGCGGCCGTCCTCCTGGCGCAGAAGCACCCGCGGTGGACGGGCCGGCAGATCAAGGACGCCCTGATGGGCACCAGCGTGCCGACCCCCGACTACAGCCCCTACCGGGCGGGCACCGGCCGGCTGAACGTGGCCGCCGCCTACAACCAGGACCAGGTCATCGCGACCGGGTCGGTCGACGCGGGGCTGGTGCGGTGGTCGCCCGGTGCGCAGCGGCAGCCGGTCAAGCGGCAGATCACCTACACCAACACCACCGACCGCCCGATCACCTTGCAGCTCTCCGTCGACCGCGGCGACTCCCCCGCACAGGTGTTCGCGTTGTCCGGCGGCCGGGTCACGGTGCCGGCGAACGGCACCGCCACCGCCGAGGTCGTGGTGGATCCGAAGGGCCTCGCGGCGGGTCAGTACGCCGCCCGGGTCACGGCACGCCACGCGGGCGGTGAAGTCCACACGGCGGTCGGGGTCTCCGTGGAGTCCGAGAAGTACGACCTCACCATCCGCCTGAAGGACCGCTCCGGCCGGCCCGCGAGCGGTGAGGTCGAGATCAGGAGCGCCGACGGCGGCTCCACCTACCTGTGGGTTCCCGACGGGTCGCTGACCAGCCGCTGGGCGCCCGGTTCCTACATGGTCGCGTCGCTGGCGGACGTGCAGGGACTCCACGGGCCCCACTCCCTCGGGCTCGCGGTACTGACGGCCCCCGAGATCGAGCTCACCGGCGACCGTTCCGTGGTGCTCGACGCCTCCCGGGCCCGCCAGGTCAAGGTGGCGACACCGCAGCCGACCAGCGTGGTGAGCAGCAGGATCGACCTGTACCGCTCCTTCACCTCCGGCACTCCGACCCCCGGCGACGGGAGCGCCCTGCGCGAGCGGATCTGGCCCTCGGCGACGTACGACAGCCTGTGGGCGCTGCCGACCAAGGACAAGGTGCGCAAGGGCAGCTTCGTCTTCACCACCAGGATCCGCGCCGAGCAGCGGCCCCTGGAGATCACCTACCGGGGCCACCACCTCGACGACCCCCTCGTGCAGCCCGGTTCCCGGCCGCTGCGGGACGGCACCTCGCGCCTGGACGCCGTCTTCGCCGGCACCGGAACGCGGGCCGAGTACGCCGGCGTGTCCGCCCGCGGCCGGGCCGTGGTGGTCCGCGACAGCGACGCCGTGACCCCCGCCGATCAGGCCGCGGCGGCGCGCGCCGCCGGTGCGGCACTGCTCCTGGTGGTCAACGACCGTGAGGGCCGCGGCAGCGACTGGTACGGCGACCCCGACAAGGTGACGACCGGACAGCTCCCGGTCGCCTCGCTGTCCCTGGACGAAGGGGAGGCGCTGATCAAGGAGGCCACCGCCGCGGGCAGGAAGGGCGTGCGGCTGGCGGTCGAGGCGCATCCCGCGCCGAAGTACCTGTACGACCTGGTCGACCAGCACCTCGGAGGGATTCCGGCGGATCCCTCCGCCAGGACGGACGCCCGCAGCCTCGCGCGCGTCGACGTCGACTTCACCCCGCCTCCCGGACGGCAGGTCACCGAGTCGCGGCTGGACTTCCCGTCGTACGACTATCCGCCGTACAACGGGTTCTCGCCCAACGCGCTCCCCGCTGAGGCGGTCGCCCCCGGGCGGCGCACCGACTGGGTCACCGCCGGCGTCACGTGGCAGCAGAACGCGGCGCTGGACGGCTGGGGCAGCTCGTCGACGGACCTGGTGACCTACCGGGCGGGCAGTGTGCAGGGGGACCGCTGGTTCGGGCCGATCACCCGGCCCCGCATGGTCACCTCCGACCTCCCCTACCGGGGCGAGAACGCGATGAGCGCCTACATCCAGGGGTTCGGCGACGCGGGTTCGGCGCACAGCGGCGGGTCGCGCATGTACCAGGCGATCTCCTTCTACCAGGGCGACCGGCAACTGTCCCACATGGAGGGCTTCCCCTGGTTCGGCGTCGGTGACCTGGCGCCGGAGAAGCTCCCGTACCGGCTGGTCGTCGACACCAAGGGCGACACCGGGCTCAGCCCCTACTCCACCGCCACCCACACCGAGTGGCGCTTCAGCTCGGGCGCCCCGGAGGGTGTGCAGGCCGTCCCGTTGGTGCAGTTGGACTACGGCACGGCACTGGACGCCGAGGGCCGGGCGCAGCGCAGGACGGAACTCTCCGTCACTCCGGTGGTGCTCGGCAGCTCGGCCGCCGGGGACGCGGTCTCCGCGGTCCGGCTCGAGGTCTCCTACGACGACGGGACGACCTGGCTGCGGCAGGGGCTCAAACAGAAGAAGGGCACCTGGCAGGCGGCTCTGAACGCACCGCACCGGGCCGGCTACGTGTCGATCCGCGTCACCGCCGAGCAGCGCAACGGCGGCGGAGTCACCCAGACCGTCACCCGGGCCTTCGGCCTGAAGTGACACCGTGAGGGGCCGGTGCCCGGCACGACATCGTGCCGGGCACCGGCCCTTTCGCGCGCCCGAAGCCAGCGATCTTGCGTAGAGCACTCAATAAATTGCGTTCCCTCCGAGTGTGCGCCACGCCGACGCCGGCTCATCCGGCGACCGTCCGGAGGGTCTACCAGGGTCTATGCCGTCATGACCGATAGACCCACCCGCGCAAGTGCTCCGCAAGTGACGCAAGCACGGCTCGGGCTCAACTACCCCTGAATTACAAGCTGTTGACAAATCCGAGACGTACGAGAAACCTAATGACGCAGTTTCCGCAAGAAGTTGACTGGCTGACTCAATTGGCGTGCATGGCCGGCTCTCACGTCGGGACGGTCCCCTTCGGTCCCCGCTTCCCCTGCTTCTGCTGCTTCTTCTGGTTCCTCCTCGCCCGGCTGCCGCGCTCCCCGCCCCCCACCGAATAGAGGACCCCATGCATTGGAGACCCCTCGGCCGACGGTCGCTGTCCGCCGCCGCCCTGGCCGGGCTCATGACGGTCGGGCTGTTACCGATCTCCGCCACCGCCCAGGCAGCCCCCACGGCCTCGGACGCTGCCGCTGCCGCTGCCGCTGCCGCTGCCGACGTCAACCTCGCCCTCGGCCGCCCTGCCACCGCCGGTGGTTCCCTCGGCGCATACCCGGCCGGGAACACCACCGACGGCGCCCAGGCCTCCTACTGGGAGGGCCCGGCCGGCTCCTTCCCCCAGTGGGTGCAGGTCGACCTCGGCGCCACCCGTGCCGTCGACCGGATCGTGCTCAAACTGCCGTCCGGCTGGGAGACCCGGACGCAGACGCTCTCCCTGCAGAGCAGCACCGACGGATCCTCGTTCACCACGCTCTCCGCCTCCGCCGGCCGGGTGTTCAACCCGGCCCAGGCCAACACCGTCGCCGTGGACCTGAGCTCGCCCGTCAACGGCCGGTACGTCCGCGTCAACGTCACCGGCAACACAGGCTGGAACGCCGCGCAGCTGTCCGAGCTGGAGGTGTACGGAGACGACGGCGGCAGCACCGACCCGCCGCCCACCGGCACCAACCTGGCGCGCAACAAGCCGGTCGAGGCCACGTCGTCGACGCAGACCTACGTCGCCGCCAACGCCACCGACGACTCCACCTCCACCTACTGGGAGGCGGCCGGCCACCCGGCTGACCTCACCGTGAAGCTGGGCTCCGCAGCGGACGTCACCGCCGTAGTGGTCAAGCTCAACCCGGACCCGGTGTGGGGCGCCAGGACCCAGGGCATCCAGGTGCTGGGCCGCGGGGCGTCCGACACCGGCTTCACCTCACTGCGCGACCGCGCGGACTACGCCTTCAGCCCGGGAACGGGCAACGCGGTGACCATCCCGGTCAGCGGCCGCTGGGCCGACGTGCGCCTGCGGTTCTCCTCCAACACCGGCGCGCCCGGCGGGCAGGTCGCCGAGTTCCAGGTCGTCGGCACCGCGGCACCCGCGCCCGACCTCACCGTCACGGGCCTCACCTGGTCACCGGCCGCCCCGTCGGAGCGGGACCCGGTCACCGTGAACGCCGGGGTGCGCAACGCCGGCACCGCGCGCTCGGCCGCGACGACCGTGGACGTCAACGTGGAGGGCACGGTCGCCGGCAGCGCCGACGTGCCCGCCCTCGACCCGGGTGCGTCCGCCACCGTCGCCGTCTCCACCGGCACCCGCGCGGCCGGGAGCTACGCCGTCTCCGCGGTGGTCGACCCGCGCAACACGGTCGCCGAGCTGGACGACACCAACAACAGCCGGAACGCCGCGGACCGGCTGGTCGTCAGCCAGGCCCCCGGCCCCGACCTCGAGGTGACCTCGATCGCCACGAACCCGGCGAATCCGGCCGTGGGCGCGTCCGTCTCCTTCACCGTCGCCGTGCACAACCGCGGCATCACCGCCGCCGCGGCAGGTTCGGTGACCCGGCTCCAGGCCGGCACCACCACGCTCAACGGAACGACCGGTCAGGTCGCGGCCGGTGCCACGGTCACCGTGGCGATCAGCGGGACCTGGACGGCGACCGCCGGCGGGGCCACGCTCACCGCCACCGCGGACGCCACCGGAGTCGTCACCGAGACCAACGAGAACAACAACGTGCTCGCCAAGTCCCTCGTCGTCGGACGCGGCGCCGCCCTGCCGTACACCGAGTACGAGGCCGAGGACGGCCGCTACCAGGGCACCCTGCTCACCGCCGACGCCAAGCGGACCTTCGGGCACACGAACTTCGCCACCGAGTCCTCGGGCCGCAAGTCCGTCCGCCTCGACTCGGGCGGCCAGTACGTCGAGTTCACCTCCACCACGTCCACCAACTCCATCGTGGTGCGCAACTCCATCCCCGACTCCTCCGCCGGCGGCGGAGCCGACGCCACCATCAGCCTGTACGCCGACGGCACGTTCGTGCAGAAGCTGAACCTGTCCTCCAAGCACAGCTGGCTGTACGGCAGCACCGACGACCCGGAGGGGCTGACCAACCGGCCGGGCGGCGACGCGCGGCGGCTGTTCGACGAGGCGCACGCGCTGCTGTCGGGCACGTACCCGCAGGGCACCACGTTCCGTCTGCAGCGTGACGCAGGCGACTCGGCGGCCTACTACGTCATCGACCTGATCGACCTGGAGCAGGTGGCTCCCCCGCTGAGCAAGCCGGCCAACTGCACCTCGATCACCGAGTACGGGGCCGTCCCCGGCGACGGGCTCGACGACACCGACGCCATCCAGCGGGCGGTCACCGCCGACCAGAACGGCCAGATCCCCTGCGTGTGGATCCCGGCCGGGCAGTGGCGGCAGGAGCAGAAGATCCTCACCGACGACCCGCTCAACCGCGGCCAGTACAACCAGGTGGGCATCAAGGACGTCACCATCCGCGGCGCGGGCATGTGGCACTCCCAGCTCTACACCCTGACCCCGCCGCAGAACGCCGGGGGCATCAACCACCCGCACGAGGGCAACTTCGGCTTCGACATCGACGGCAACACCCAGATCTCCGACATCGCCATCTTCGGCTCGGGCACCATCCGCGGCGGCGACGGCAACGCCGAGGGCGGCGTCGGCCTCAACGGGCGCTTCGGCAAGGACACGAAGATCACCAACGTGTGGATCGAGCACGCCAACGTCGGCGTCTGGGTCGGCCGTGACTACTCCAACATCCCCGAGCTGTGGGGCCCCGGCGACGGGCTGGAGTTCACCGGCGTCCGGATCCGCGACACCTACGCCGACGGCATCAACTTCGCCAACGGCACCCGCAACTCCACCGTCTACAACTCCTCGTTCCGCAACACCGGCGACGACGCGCTGGCGGTGTGGGCCAGCAAGTACGTCAAGGACACCTCCGTCGACGTCGGCCACGACAACCACTTCCGCAACAACACCATCCAGCTGCCCTGGCGGGCCAACGGCATCGCGGTCTACGGCGGCTACGGCAACACCATCGAGAACAACATCGTCTCCGACACGATGAACTACCCGGGCATCATGCTCGCCACCGACCACGACCCGATCCCCTTCTCCGGTCAGACCACCATCTCGGGCAACGCCCTGTACCGGACGGGCGGCGCGTTCTGGGGCGAGGCGCAGGAGTTCGGCGCCATCACGCTCTTCGCCCAGGGCACGGACATCCCGGGCGTGACCATCCGGGACACCGAGATCCACGACTCGACCTACGACGGCATCCAGTTCAAGACGGGCGGCGGCTCCATGCCCGGCGTCAAGGTCACCGACGTCCGCATCGACAACTCCGTGGGCGGCTCCGGCATCCTCGCGATGAGCGGCGCCCGCGGCAGTGCCACCCTGACCAACGTCACGATCACGAACTCGGCCCAGGGCAGCGTACTGATCGAGCCCGGTTCCCAGTTCACCATCACCGGATCGCCGAACGGCGCGTCCGCGGCACGCAGGTCCGTCTGAAACCGGCGGGGTCCCCGGCTCACCGCGAGCCGGGGACCCCGCACCGCCGCACCGCCGCACCGCACGCCCTGCGGTGCGGCGGTGCGGCGGTTCAGCCGTCCAGCGCCGCCTTGCGGAGCTCGGGGGCCGGCGCGGCCTCTGCGTCGCCCGACGCGGCGCGGGCGGCCGGGATGGCCATGGCGACGAGCGCGGCGACCAGCGCGATGCCGCAGCCGATCACCAGCCCGGTGCGGAAGCCGTTCTCGGAGGTGAAGGTGTAGCCGCCCACGGTCGTGGTCATCTGGGAGAGGACGACACCGATCACGGCGGCGCCCACCGAGGTGCCGAGCGAACGCATCAGGGCGTTGAAGCCGTTGGCGGCGGCCGTCTCCGACAGCGGGACCGAACCCATGATCAGGGCGGGCATCGATCCGTACGCGAGTCCCACGCCGCTGTTGACGACCATGACCGCCAGCATCAGACCCCAGGCGGAGCCCGTCAGCACCAGCGACAGGCCGTACCCGGCGGCGAGGACCAGGGCGCCGCACATCAGGGTGAACTTGGGGCCGCGGGCATTGGTCAGCTTGCCGCCCAGGGGAGAGACGATCATCATCATGATGCCGCCCGGCAGGAGCCACAGACCCGCCGCGAGCATGGACTGGCCGAGGCCGTAGCCGGTCGCCTTCGGGAACTGCAGCAGCTGCGGGACGACCAGCATCCCGGCGTACATGCCGAAGCCCACGAAGACCGAGGCCAGGTTGGTGATCAGCACCCGGGGCCGGGCCGTGGTCCGCAGGTCGACCAGCGGGTCGCGGGTGCGCAGTTCCCACCAGCCCCAGCCGGCCAGCACGACGACGGCGGCACCGAACAGGCCGAGCGTGGTCGCCGAACCCCAGCCCCAGTCGGCTCCCTTGGAGACGGCGAGCAGCAGGCAGACCAGTCCGACGCCGAGGCCGAGCGCGCCGGGCACGTCGAAGCGCTGGCCCTTGGCGCCGGCGGGAACCTCGGGGATGAAGAACCAGATCAGCACCGCGACGACGGCGGCCAGGCCCGCGGAGCCCCAGAAGAGCACGCGCCAGTCGGCGTACTGGGCGATCGCGGCGGCGATCGGCAGGCCCAGGCCGCCGCCGATGCCCATGGAGGCGCTGACCAGGGCGATGGAGGAGCTGAGCTTCTCCGCGGGGACCACGTCACGGAGCAGGGCGATGCCGAGCGGCACCATGCCCATGCCCATGCCCTGCAGACCCCGTCCGACGATCATCGGCGTGACGGAGGACGACAGGGCGCACACCACCGAGCCCGCCACGAGCGGCACCGAGCAGACGACCAGCATGCGCCGTTTGCCCACCAGGTCGCCGAGGCGCCCGAAGACGGGCACGCACACGGCCGCCACCAGAAGGGTGGCGGTGATCACCCAGGCGGCGTTCGAGGACGAGGTGTGCAGGATCTGGGGCAGCTCCGTCAGCAGCGGGGTGACGAGCGTCTGCATGATCGCGGCGGTGATGCCGGCGAGGGCCAGCGTGGCGACCACGCCCCCTGCACGGGCGGTGGGTTGTGGGGCGTTCATGACGGCACTCCTCGCCTGACGGTCCTGCATTCGGGATCGATGTGCATCGTACATAGGAAGTGCATCGCGCACATGATGTGGCTGGTGCACGCGCTGTGCGAGGATGACAGCGGGCGCCGCACACGCACCCCGGCGGCCCGGCGGACGGCAGGAGGCGGAAGACGTATGGGCAGGTCCACCCACGAGGTCGAGTACGAGCAGATGCTCCTCAGCCGCCACGAACTGCTGCGCCACCGGTCCGGCGCCCTGGACCGCAGCGCCTACATCCTCCTCAGCCGCATCCGGGTCCAGGGGCCCATGTCGATCGGCGAGCTGAGCGAGGCCTTCGCGCTCGACGCCTCGACCCTCAACCGGCAGACCGCCGCGGCGATGCGCGCCGGGCTCGTGGAACGCATCCCCGACCCGGAGGGCGGAATGGCGCGCAAGTTCCGCATCACCCCCCAGGGCGCCCGCATGCTGGACGAGGAGCGCGACGCCATCATCGGCGGCCTGGACAAGGTCATGGCCGACTGGCCGGACCAGGACATCGCCGCCTTCGCCTCCTACCTCAGGCGCTTCAACACCGACATCGAACGCCTCGCCGGACGGCCCTGGCCCCGCCCCTGAACCGCCTGGCGCCCGGCCGGCGGTCCGCCAACCCACCTCACCGGCACGATATTTGACGGGTCAAGCACTCCTCGATTTACTTGACGCAGCAATCACTTCTGCGACCGGTCCGGCTCGCCCGCGCCGCCACCCGCGGAAGTACCCGTCATTCCTTGGAGGTTGTGCAATGGGACGTCTACCGGGCCGCGCCGCACTCGTCACCGGTTCGACGAGCGGCATCGGCCGTGCGGTCGCGGAAGCCCTGGCACGCGAGGGTGCCACCGTCGTGGTCACCGGGCGCAGCGCGGAGCGCGGTGCCGGGGTCGTCGAGGCGATCACGGCGCAGGGGGGCCGCGCGCACTTCGTCCAGGCCGATCTGGCGGTGGGCGGTACGGAGGTCCGGCGGCTGGCGCAGGAGGCGTCGACGGCCGCGGGCGGGCCGATCGACATCCTGGTGAACAACGCCGCCTACCTGGTCCCGCCGCAGTCGATGACGGAGGCGACCGAGGAGCAGATCGACGAGGCGCTGGCGGTCAACGTCAAGGTCCCGTTCCTGCTCGCGGCCGCGCTGGTGCCCGCCATGGTGGAGCGCGGCTCCGGATCGGTGATCAACGTGGGGTCGATCAACGGCGTCGTCGGCATGGACTTCGCCGCGCTCTACGGGGCCACCAAGGCCGGTCTGCACTCGCTGACGAAGTCCTGGGCGGTCGAGCTGGCCTCCAAGGGGGTGCGGGTCAACACCGTCGCCCCCGGCCCCACCGTCACCGAGGCCAACGAGGTCTACCGCACCCTGCTGGAGAAGCTCGCCCGGAACTACCCCGCCAAGCGGCCGGGCACCGCCCAGGAGGTAGCCGCCGCGGTGGTCTTCCTCGCCGGCGACGACGCCGCGCACATCCACGGCGCCACCCTCCCGATCGACGGCGGCGCCCTCGCCCTCTGAGGCGGACACACAGGCCCCGCCCCGGCCCCACCTGCGGTTTCGCGGGTGGGGCCGTGTCGTCGCCACCGCCGGCGACATCTGACTTTCATTGTTAAATCCAGATGCTAGCCTGGAACGGCGGGCCCCGAAGGGCCACGTGCTCGAGCTGTGTCCGGTGCCCTGCCGAGAGGGCGTGCCGCAAAGGAAAGCCGTATGGACATCAAGGGATCCGTCGCCCTGGTGACGGGAGCCAACCGAGGGATCGGGCGCGCGTTCGCCCGGGCGCTCCTGGAGCAGGGCGCGGCCAAGGTCTACGCCGGCGTCCGCGACCCGAAGAGCGTGACCGATCCGGACCTCGTCCCGCTGCGGCTGGACGTGACGGACGAGGCGCAGATAGCCGCGGCCGCCGAGGCGGCGGGCGACGTCTCCGTCCTGGTCAACAACGCCGGCATCGGCGGCGCGACCACCGGGCTGCTGTCGGGCGGCCTCGACGGCGCGCGGCAGGCGATGGAGGTCAACTACTTCGGCACGTGGGCGGTGTCCCGGGCCTTCGCCCCGGTGCTGGCCCGCAACGGCGGCGGGGCGCTGGTGAACATGCTGTCGCTGGCCTCCTGGGTCGGGCAGCCGCAGTTCCCCGGTTACGCCGCGTCCAAGGCCGCGCAGTGGTCGCTGACGGACGCCCTGCGCAAGGGCCTGCACGACCAGGGCACCCTGGTCGTGGGTGTGCACTGCGGATTCGTGGACACCGACCTGAGCGCATGGACGGACGCGCCGAAGATCAGCGCCGCCAGCGTGGCGGAACTGACCATGGAGGCCCTGACGCACGACCGGTTCGAGGTCCTCGCCGACGAGCAGACGCGAAGCGTCAAGGCCGCCCTGTCCCAGCCCCCGGCCGTGGGGCCCGCAGCCTGATCCGGCCGGCCCCGGTCCCGCCGCGCGGCGGGACCGGGGCCGCCCTTCGACCAAGCCGACACCTCCTCATCTGACCGACTCCGACGTGGAGATGGCGCAGACGAACGGATTGTCAGGGATTCCCTGACGCCCTAGGTTGTCAGGGAATCCCTGACAACCTAGGAGTGAGCCGTGCCCACCTCTGACATCCAGGACGAATTCACCCGGTGCTCCTTCTGCGGCAAGCCCGACCGCGAGGTCGAGAAGCTGGTCGCGGGCGCCGGTGTGCAGATCTGCAACGAATGCGTGGCGCTGTCCGCATCGATCATCGAAGGCAGTCTGGGCACCCCGCCGGGGGCTCCCCTGCCGCTCTGGGCGTCGCTGACCGACGCGGAGATGCTGGGCCACATCCCGCGCGTCGCCGCGCACATCGACCAGGCCGAGGCCGATCTGCGCTCATGGGTGCAGGAACTGCGGCGCCGCGGTGTCACCTGGACCCGGATCGGCGAAGCCCTCGGGATCACCCGGCAGTCCGCGTGGGAACGGTTCTCCGGCGAGGAGTGACCGGCGCCGCCCCCTTCTGCCCGACCACGCGACGACCGACGCGTTCGGAATAGAACGCTCCGGATGAACGTAATAAGGATGTAAAAGTCGCTGGTCAAGAGCGCGCCGTCCGCAGGGGTGGGGTGCGGGTCGCCTGGGAGGCAGGAGTGGGCATACGGCGGACGACCCTTCCGGGCATCGGCACGCAGTACGACGTGACCACGCGGACCGGGCGGAACCTGTCGGTGGTGGTCCACCAGGACGGACGGAGGTTCCTCGGTTTCTACGAGGCCGACGATCCCGACGCGTGCGGGATGTCGGTCCCGCTGGAGGCCGACGAGGCCGCAGGGCTGGCACGGTTGCTGGACCCGACACCGCTGGAGGCGGTGCGGACGGAGGGCATCGGGCTGGTCACCGAACAGATCCCGGTGGACTCCAGGTCGCCGTACGCGGGACGGCCGCTGGGTGACACCCGCGCCCGGACGCTGACCGGGGCCTCCGTCGTGGCAGTGATGCGGCGGACCACCGCACACCCGTCTCCCGGGCCGGACTTCCGGCTGGCGATCGGGGACACGCTCGTGGTCGTCGGCACGCGTGAGGGCGTGGACGCACTGGCCGCGATCGTGGCGGGGCAGTGACGATGCACGACACCACCGCGCTGCTCATCGAGCTCGGCGCCGTCATCCTCGGGCTGGGCCTCATCGGGCGCTTCGCCGGCCGGATGGGGCTGTCGCCCGTCCCGCTCTACCTGCTGGCCGGACTGGCCTTCGGGCACGGCGGCATCGTGCCGCTGTCGGCGAGCGAGGACTTCATCTCCGTGGGGGCCGAGATCGGCGTGGTCCTGCTGCTCCTGCTGCTCGGCCTGGAGTACAGCGCGTCGGAACTGGTCACCAATCTGCGCGGGCAGTACCCGTCGGGGGTCGTGGACCTCGTCCTCAACGCGGTACCCGGCGCGGTGGCGGCGCTGTTGCTGGGGTGGGGGCCGGTGGCCGCCGTAGCGCTGGCCGGGGTCACCTGGATCTCCTCGTCCGGTGTCATCGCGAAGGTGCTCACCGACCTCGGCCGGCTTGGCAACCGCGAGACGCCCGTGGTGCTCGGCGTCCTCGTCATCGAGGACCTGGCCATGGCGGTCTATCTGCCGCTGCTGACCACCCTGCTGGCGGGCCTGGGCCTGGCGGCCGGGGGCGTGACGCTGGCGATCGCCCTCGGCACCGTGGGCACGGTGCTGTACCTGGCGTTGCGCCACGGCCGGCTGCTCAGCAAGGCGGTCTCCTCCGACAACCCCGAGATGCTCCTGCTGGTCGTGCTCGGCCTGGCGCTGGTGGTGGCGGGCATCACCCAGAAACTGCAGGTGTCGGCGGCCGTCGGGGCGTTCCTGGTGGGCATCGCCCTGTCCGGTGAGGTCGCGGCGGGAGCGGGACGTCTGCTGACGCCGTTGCGCGATCTGTTCGCCGCCGTCTTCTTCGTGTTCTTCGGGCTGTCCACCGATCCGGCGGCGATCCCGCCCGTGCTGCTTCCGGCGCTGGCCCTGGCGCTGGTCACCACGGGAACCAAGATCGTCACCGGTTGGTACGCCGCCCGGCGGGCGGGCATCCATGCGCGGGGCAGGCTGCGGGCGGGTGGCGCGCTCGTCGCACGCGGGGAGTTCTCCATCGTCATCGCGGGCCTCGCCGTCGCCACGCAGCCCCGTATCGGGCCCCTGGCCACCGCGTACGTCCTGATCCTGGTCGTCGTCGGGCCCCTGGCGGCCCGCTACACCGAACCCGCGGTCACCGCGCTCGGCCGGCGGCTGCGGCGTGACGCCTTCACGCAGCCGCTGCCGGGGGCCGTCGAGGCGTTCGAGGTGACGCCGCCCGAGGACTCCCCCGCCCGGCGGTGACGGCGGTCATCTCCATCAGAGATGACAGATATCGTGATGCATCTTCCTCACCAGGGAAGCAATCGTCGGGTGCGGGCGCTGCAGCATTCATCCGAGCGGCGCGAGAAGTTGCTCGGCCGCCACTCACCCGCCCGAACCGCACCACCGGTTCCCGACACGAGAAGGTCCTCGTGTCCCCTCCCCGCACGACCAGGTCCGTGCGTCGTCCGGCGCCCGCCGGGGCCGCCCACGGCGTTCCGGGATGGCTGGTCGGGCTGCTGGCCGTCGCCTCCGGGCTGACCGTCGCCAACCTCTACTACGCCCAGCCGCTCCTGGCGTCGCTGAGCACGATCTTCCACCTCGGTCCGGCAGCGGCCGGCACTTTGATCACGGTGACCCAGATCGGCTACGTGGTCGGCATGGTCTTCCTGGTCCCGCTCGGGGACCGGCTGGAGAAGCGCCGGCTGGTCACCGCGCTGCTGACCGTCACCACGGTCTCCTTGGCGGTGGCGGGTTTCGCCACGAGCTTCCCGATGCTGCTCGTCGCGTCCCTGGTCAGCGGTGCCACCTCCGTCGTCGCGCAGATCCTGGTGCCGTTCGCGGCGAGCCTCGCGCCCGACCGCGCCCGCGGCCGCATCGTCGGGACGGTGATGAGCGGACTGCTCGCCGGGATCCTGCTGTCCCGCACCGTCAGCAGCCTGGTCTCCGACCTCGCGGGCTGGCGCTACGTCTACCTCGGCTCCGCGGTCCTGATGGCGCTCCTGGCCCTGGCGCTGCGCGCCGCCCTGCCGCAGCACGCCCCGACGACCTCCCTGTCGTACGGGCGGGTCCTGCGTTCGACGGTGCAGTTGGTGCGGACGCATCCGGCGCTGCGACGCCGGGGGCTGTACCAGGCGGCCATGTTCGGCGCGTTCAGCGTCTTCTGGACCCCCGTCTCCTTCCTCCTCACCGGCCCGTTCCACTACTCGCCGATCGGCGTCGCGGTCTTCGCGCTCGTGGGCGCGGCGGGTGCCGCGGTGGCACCGCTGGCGGGCCGCTGGGCGGACCGCGGCCTCGTCCGCCCGGTCACGGGGATCGCCCTCGGCGTCGCGGCCGTGGCCTTCGCCGTCGCGGGCTTCGGGCAGCACAGCATCATCCTGATCGCCTTCGCCGCGGTCCTCATCGACATGGCCGTGCAGACCTCGCTCATCCTCGGGCAGCACACGATCTACCAGCTCGACGCCGCCGCGCGGTCGCGGCTGAACAGCGCCTTCATCGCGATCTTCTTCGTGGGAGGCGCGCTCGGATCGCAACTCGGGGCGCTGGCCTACCACGCGGACGGCTGGACGGCGGTCAGCGTCCTCGGTGCCGCGCTGCCCCTGATCGGCCTCGGCTACTGGGCGACGGAGCGTCGCGCCGCCCGCAAGGACGCGGAGGCCGCGACCGCGCAGGCCCCCTCCCGGTAAGGGGTCCTGCAGACTCCACGAGATGACCATTCGTCAGGCGTGGCCTTCGGATCCTTGGTCCGGGGCCGCGAGGCGGCGGAGTTCCCTGCGTGTCCGTGCCATGCCACCGACCACGGTGATGAGTTGTCGCGCCCGCACCCGTCACACGTACGACGGGACACGACGAGACGGAAGGATGACGTGATGAGTGCGGACACGCGGCTGGAGGAGCTGGGCGGGAGCGGTCTCGGCGAGGTCGACGAGCCGGCGTTCCCGGGGCTGGCGGAGCGGCACCGGCGGGAGCTGCACGTGCACTGCTACCGGATGCTCGGGTCGTTCGAGGACGCCGAGGACACCGTGCAGGAGACGTTCCTGCGTGCCTGGCGACGCCGGGAGACCTTCGAGGGGCGGTCGACGTTCCGCGCCTGGCTGTACCGGATCGCCACCAACGCCTGCCTGGACCTGCTCGCCAAGCGCCGCCCGGAGCCCGCGACCGGCGGCGAGGTGCTGTGGTTGCAGCCCTACCCGGACCGGCTGCTCGACGAACTGCCCGCGGCCGACGCCGACGAGCCGGAGACCGTCGCCGTCGCGCGGGAGACGATCGAGCTGGCGTACCTCGTCGCCGTCCAGCACCTCGCGCCGCGCCCGCGCGCCGTACTCATCCTGCG
Source organism: Streptomyces sp. TOM-9 (assembly GCF_056858595.1). Classification (NCBI taxonomy): domain Bacteria; kingdom Bacillati; phylum Actinomycetota; class Actinomycetes; order Kitasatosporales; family Streptomycetaceae; genus Streptomyces; species Streptomyces sp. TOM-9. The sequence continues at coordinate 301,793 of NZ_JBXEQB010000001.1, forward strand.
CGACGTGCTCGGCTGGCCGGCGAAGGACGTCGCGGAACTCCTCGGCGACTCCGTCAACTCCGTCAACAGCGCGTTGCAACGGGCCCGCGCCGGCATGCGGGAGCACCTGCCCGCCGAGCGGCAGGACTGGAGCGGCGGCGCCGAGGACTCCGGGACACGCGAGCTGGTACGCCGCTTCACCGACGCCAGCGTGGCCGCGGACGTCGACCGGCTCGCCGGCATGCTCCGTGACGACGTCCGCTGCTCGATGCCGCCGACGCCGGGCCTGTCCCTGGGCCGCGACGCGGTGGTGACCGGCTGGATCGAGGACGGCTTCGAAGGCATGCGGGGACTGCGCGGCGTCCCCACGTCGGTGAACCGGCAGCCCGCCGTCGCCTTCTACCTCTGGAACGAGCGCGAGGGCGCTTACCTGCCGTTGACGCTCGACGTCCTGCGCGTCACCGGCGGGGTGATCACCGAGCTCGTCGTCTTCCACGCCGACCGGTTCCCGCGGCTCGGGCTGCCGGAGCGCCTGCCGGCGGACGGCACGGAGTAGCCCCGGTGCGGACGCTCGCGCTGCGCGGTGGTACTCGTGTCGCGATGGTCGCCGCGCGATGGTGCGACGCCTTCGGCGTCGTCACCCGCGGGCGAGTGCAGCTGGAGCTGCGCGACGGCGAGCCCCGGCCGGTCCTCGGACGCGACGCCGGACTCTGGCTTCGCGGCACCGGCGTCCGCGCCCTGCGCAACCCCGGCCGTCGCACGGGGAGGGTGCGCATCGTCACCCCCAAGGCCGTGACCGTCACATGCCGGTCACCACACCCCGTACGCCGGTCACCGGATCAAGGAGGAACGACATGAACACCATGAAGGGCACACCGGGGTCGTCGCAGGCCCGGCATCGGGCCGGACCAGCCACACCCACCGACTCCGCAGGCTCGCCGGCACCGGCCTCATCGCCACGCTCGCAGCGATGGTGGCCACCACCCTCGCCGCTGCGCTTGCCCAGGCCGTCGGCGTCGGCTTCGAGGTCCCCGATGGTGGCGAGACGATCCCGTTGCCCGGGTTCGCCGTGGTGACCGGCTTCTTCTCGGTCGTGGGCGTCGTCATTGCCGTCGCTCTTCTTCGTCGGAGCGCTCACCCCGCCAGGCGATTCGTGTGGACGGCAGTGCCGCTGACCGCGATCTCGCTGGTCCCGCCCCTCCTGTCCGGGGCGGACACCGCCACCACCACCGCCCTCATCGGGCTGCACCTCGTCCCTGCGACGGTGATGATCCCCACCCTGGCGCGGAGCCTGCGCACCCGGACCGATTGACGATCCCGCAACGGAGCAACGCGCAGCGCAAGGGCGTGCGCGAGCGCACCAACGTGGGTCGAACAGGTTCGCGGCGCACCCCGGCGATCACCCCCACGTGGCCTGCTCTCCGCGTACGATCACCCGATGGCCGACATGACCGAAACCACGCCCGGCTGGCTGTCTCCGGACGACCTGGAGCTGACCCGCGCACGCATGCCGATCCTGTACGTCGACGCCGTGCCCGTGCGGGTCGACGACAGCGGGGAGGTGACACACATCGGTCTCCTCCTGCGCATCGGACCGGACGGGAACGTCAGCCGCGCCCTCGTCTCCGGGCGGGTGCTCCACCACGAACGTGTCCGCGAGGCGCTCATCCGCCACCTGGAGAAGGACCTCGGGCCCATGGCCCTGCCCCGCATCCCGGTCTCGCCGCAGCCCTTCACCATCGCCGAGTACTTCCCGACACAGGGTGTGACACCCTTCCACGACCCCCGGCAGCACGCGGTGTCCCTGGCCTACGTCGTCCCCGTGGCGGGCGACTGCCACCCCCGGCAGGACGCCCTCGACCTGGTGTGGTTCACCCCGCAGGAGGCGTCCTCGCCGCAGTTGCAGCAGGAGATGCAGGGCGGGCAGGGCGTCCTGCTACGGCAGGCCCTCGCCCACGTCGGCTGCCTCACCTGAGGTCCGTGGCGGCCCGGGCGGTCCACTGCCCGCGCCGCCACACGCACGAAGGACCACCGCGCGGATACGGGCGCGCTCCAGCGGGTACGGGCACGCTCAAGGGGGGCCGGCACCGGTTGCCGGCACACACCGATCCGCGCGGGCCCCGGCCGCCGCCCGGCCACAGGAGCCCCGTCCGGGAGGCACCCTGATGAAGCTGTCGTTCCTGCAACCGCTGTTCGACCGGCCGGGCCCGTGGGCGAGCGCCTACCTGGACACCTCCCGGGACGTCGCGGATCCCGACCGCGTCATCGCACGGCGCTGGCGGCACCTGCGTGACGACCTCACCGCCCACGGCGCCGACCCCGCCACCGTCCACGCCCTGCACGCCGCGGTGGGCATGGACGACGACCTGCCCGGACGGCACGGCCAGGCCCTGTTCGCCACCCGTGGGGAACTGGTGCTCGCCGCGGAGCTGCCCGAACCACCCGTGCACGACACCGCCGACCTCGACGACCTGCCCGACGCCCTGCCCCTGGTGGTGCAGCGCGCCCCGGACCTCCCCTACCTGGCGCTGTTCGTCGGCCGCACCGAGGACGGCGGCGGCATCCAGGTCGCCGCCCAGACGGAGCGCTGGCCGGCCGGACGCATCGACACGGATCCGGCCGTCCGGCAGACCGTCCCGGCGGAGGACTGGCAGCGGACCGCGCCCCGGCTCGCCGGGGACCTGACCGACCTCGCCGACCGCGGCGCCGCCGAGGTGCTCGTGCTGGGCCGCGATCCCGGTGACCCCCGGACCGCCGGTGTCCTGGTCGACCACATGCCGGAACGCCTGGGCAACGCCCTCGTCACGGTCGGCACCCGCAACCCCGGCGGCGCTCCCGACCGGGCCCTGCTGGAGGAGCACCTCGCCCGCGAGCTCGGCGGCCGCCTCAACGCCGCTGACCAGGCCCGCCTGGAGGCGTATCTGATGCAGCGCGCCCAGGACCGCGCCGCCTGCGAGGGCACCGCAGCCGTCGTCGCGGCGCTGGGGCGCGCGGACGCCGAGGCCGTCCTCGTCAACGATCCCCCGCCGCTCCCCGGGCACCTGCCGGCAGGGCCCGGGGAACCCGCCGGAGCGGCCCTGCTGCGTGCCGCGGCGTGTACCGGTGCCGAGCTGGTGGTCGTGCCCCGCGGCACCCTCGCCCTGGACGACGGGGTCGGTGTCCTGCTGCGCCGCGGCGACCCCGGCGCGTAGCCCCGGCCTGCGGAATCGTCGGTGACCCGCCCGTGTTGTACCGATAGGTACAACGAGAGGGATGGGATGGATACCGTCGACGCAGGGCAGCGGCCGGGCCGGCAGTCCCTGCCGGCCCAAACAGACAGCTGGGCGCTCTGCTACCGGCCCGAAGCCCCCGCAGAAGCCCGCAAACTCACCAAGGAAGCTCTGCACCGCTGGAACGTGCCGGCAGCCGCTGCCGACGAGATCCTGCTGGTCGTCTCGGAGCTCGTCACCAACGCCTTCGAATACGCCCGTCCGCCCATCGTGCTCCACCTGGACCGCGACCGGAGCACCGGGCAGGTCCGCGTGGAGGTCACCGACGGCGGACCGGCCGCCTCCATCGGGGAATGGGCCGCCAGCTGCGGCGACTGCGAACACGGCCGGGGCATGACCATCGTGGACCAGGTGGCCTCGGCGCACGGCGACCGCTGGGAGACCGGCCGCGCCACGCACTGGGCCGAACTCGCTCCGGCCGCCTGACCCGGCGGCGTCGTACGGCGCGGGGTCCGGACCGGACCCCGCGCCCGCGTACGCAGGAGGCGGCCGCCCCGGCCGGCGAGCCCCGCGACCATCCCACCGGCCGCTCCCGCAGAGGACTGGGAACCAAGGTCCGCCGCGCCGCAGACGGGACCTGCCGGCTCCCGGGTCAAGAAGCCGGCAGTGCGATGCTGTCGATCGCGGCGTCGGCGATTCGGTTCCTGGTCTTCACGTCGACCCCTGCCTTGGCGAGCGCTTCGAGCCCGCGATGCGTGGCGACGATCAGTCCGCCGAGCGCCTCGGCGTCGGCGGCCGGATCCAGGTGGCCGGCGCGCTGCGCCTGCTCGACAAGCTGGCGGCAGCTGTCGAGCAGCACTTCGAACGCCGCGAGTGACCTGGTCGCGATGGCCTCGTTCTCCGACGCCAGTTCGGCCGTGGCCTTGGCCAGCAGACAGCCGGGCTGACCGGTGTGGTCCTCCGGCGCCGTGAGCCATTTGCGGAGGCGGTCGAGGGCCTGGTCCTCCGGGCCTTCGAGCAGGGCGGCGGCGCCCTCGTCGGAGTTTGCGCAGTACTCCTCGAATATGCGCTGGAACAGGGACTCCTTGTCGCCGAACGCGCCGTAGAGGCTTCCCTTGCTGAGCCCTGTCACGCGGGAGAGGTCGTCGACCGAGGTTCCGTGGTAGCCGGTTTCGTTGAACTGCCGATGCACAGCGGCCAGGACGTCTTGCTCGCTGAATTTCCGTGGTCGCCCCATGCCTCTATGGTACGCCGTTCTGAACCATCGGTCCAGATCTTCTGGACGTTCGGTCCAGAACCTGTTATTTTGGACCGCATGTTCAGAACTAGCACTTCACCCGACCCCACCGAGTTCGCAGGAAAGCGCGCGATCGTCACGGGAGGCACTCGCGGGATCGGCGCGGCCATCGTGCAGCGGCTGCTCGACGGCGGCGCGACCGTCGTCACCACTGCGCGTAACGCCTCCGACGAGACGCCGAAGGCCGCCACCTTCATTCAGGGCGACATCGGCACGCTCGCGGGTGTGCGGGCATTCACTGCGGCAGCGCTCGACGTACTCGGCGGCGTCGACATCGTGGTCAACAACGCGGCGGCGGCACGCGCCCACATCGGGGGCCTCTCATCCATCCCCGATGAGGAATGGATCGACGCACTCGACCTCAACTACCTGTCCGCCGTGAGGGTCAACAACGCGCTGCTGCCGGCGCTGCGCGAGGCCGGGTCGGGCGCCGTGATCGTCAACATCTCATCGGGAGCGGCCCTCACGCCGGCGCCGCCATTGGCTCACTACGCTGCCGCCAAGGCCGCCCTCAACACCTACGGCAAAGCGCTCGCTTCCGAGCTCGCCCCTGCCGGAATCCGCGTCACCACGATCATCCCCGGCAACGTGCTCACCCCGGGCGCCGACGCGATCCGCCAGAACTTCGCCGACGCGATGGACGTCCCGCTTGCCGCCACCACAGCGGGCATTCCTCTGGGGCGTCCCGGAGACCCGCGCGACATCGCCGAGGCCGTCGCCTACCTCGCATCGGACCGGGCTCAGTGGGTCACCGGAGTGAGCCTGACAGTCGACGGCGGTGAACTCCCCCTCATCTAGCTCCCGGTCCGGTCAGCCTCTCGTACGGTCCACAACGACCCCGGCGGCGCGAGAGCTGTCCCACGCCGCCGGGCGTCAGGTCGAACAGCTGACCGACAACGCACCCGGCGTGACGCCGCGCGTCAGGCGCCCGGGACCAGCTCGCGCAGGATCGCCTGTCCGGCCTCACGGTGCTGGGCCGCGGCGGACGGATCCGTGACGTCGAGCACCGCGGCGATCCCCTCGTGGGCCAGCGCCTCCTCGTACCGGTGCCCCACCCGGGGGGCGAGGTCGAGCGCCTGCCGGTGCAGCCGCAGGGCCTCCTCCGGCAGACCGGCCAACCGGCAGGTCTCGGCGTAGCCGTTGAGGAAGTGGATCTTCCACTGCTCCTCGAAGAGCTCGTCGAGCAGCGCGAAGGCCTCGCGATGACTGGCCAGCGCCTCCTCATAGCGGCCCATCCGTCGCAGGGCGACACCCAGGCAGTTCAGGCACCAGGCCTCGTTGTGCCGGTGCCCGTCCTCACGGGCCAGCGCGAGGGCGTGGTGCAGATGGCCGCGGGCGCGTCCGGGTTCCTCACGCGCGATGGCCACCCCGAGGGTGATGAGCGCGGTGAGCGCCGGCGGCCACGCGGGGTCGGCGTGCGGGATCTCCATCGCCTGACGGGCCAGTCGCGCCGCTTCCTCGCGGTGCCCCAGCTGCAGCAGGGCCCAGGCCTCGTAGGCGGTGGCGTGGGCCGTGCCCATCGGGCAGTCGGCGTCCGCGTACAGCTTCCCCGCCAGGCGGAACAACTCCAGCGGCTCCTCGACGTACCCCTGGTCCCACCTCAGGTAGCCGCGCCGCATGGCCAGTTCGGCCTCGGCCCGGAGGTCCCCCGCCTCCGCCACCAGGGCGGTGGCCGCCTCGTACGCGGCACCGGCCTCCGCCATCCGGCCCGCGTTGTGGCGTGCGAAGCCCAGATCGCTGTGCGCCTCACCGAGTTGCCGCGGGTCGCCCAGGCGCCGGGCGGCGGCCAGCGAGCCCTCGAAGAGGGAGTTGAGCTGGGTGGTGCCGCAGCGCCGGGCGAAGTACGACCTCATGAAGCGCGGCAGTTCGCACACATGGGCGTCGGCCCCGGCGGCGAGGGCGGCCTCGAAGGCGGCCAGCAGATTGGCGTACTCGGCGCCGAACCAGGCGAGGGCGGTGTACTTGTCGGTGAACCGCGGCAGCTCCGCAGGGGCCGGGCCCGCGCATGCCTCCCGGCTGCGGGACAGGAAGGGCATGGTGGCGTCGGCGGCGGCCGCCGCGTGCACGTAGTAGTCGAGCACCCGGCCCCGTGCCCGCTCCCGTTCGGCCGCCGGGTCCTGCTCGGTGGTGGCCCGCAGTGCGTGCCGGTGCACCAGGTCGTGCAGCCGGTAGCGGCCGGGGGCGGGCTGCTGGACCAGGTGCGCGTCGAGCAGGTCCTCGAGCATCACCCGGGTGTCGCGCAGCGGCACGTCCGCGAGGGCGGCCGCGACGTACTCGTCGAAGGTCGAGCCCGGCAGGAGGCTCAGCAGGCGGAACAGGCGGCGCTGGGCACGGTCCAGCTGGTTCACCGACATCGCGAACGCGGTGTCGAACTCGGTCGGGCCCTCCGCCATCCGCTCGACGAGGATGGCCACGGTCCAGCCCGGCCGGTGCCTCAGTCGCGCCGCGGCCAGCCGCAGGGCCAGCGGCAGGTTGCCGCACAGCCGCAGCACCTCGGCCGCCGCTTGCGGTTCGCGGGCCAGCCGCCCGTCGGACCCGCCGGGCTCGCCACTGGCGCGGGCGAGCAGTTCGGTGCTCTCCTGCGGGGTCAGCACGTCCAGCGAGACCGGGGGCACCTCCTCCAGGCCCAGCAGCCGGTTGCGGCTGGTGACCAGGGCGACGGAGGGGCCCGCGCCGGGCAGCAGCGGGCGGACCTGGCCGGCGTCCGCGGCGTTGTCGAGGACCACGACGGCCCGCCGGTGGGCCAGTTCCGAGCGCCAGCAGGCGGCCAGTTGCTCGACGCCTTCCTGCGGGATCCTCTCGGAGGGCACGTCGAGCGCCGCGAGCAGCGCCCGCAGGGCGGGGCCGGGGTCGAGCGGCCGCCGGCCCTCGGTGAACCCGTGCAGGTCCAGGTAGAGCTGGGCGTCGGGGTAGTCGGCGGCCAGGCGGTGCGCGGCGTGCACCGCCAGGCAGGTCTTGCCGACACCCGCCATGCCGTCGACGGCGACCACCCTGCTGCTGCCGACCGCGTCGAGCACGGCGGCGAGTTCGTCCCTGCGTCCGGTGAAGTCGGTGGCGTCACGCGGCAGATCGTTGCGGGGCGGCCGCGGGGCCGACGCGAGTGGCGTCGGGGGGTGGACCTGGCGGCTGGTCCTCGGGGGCGCGGGCAGCGGGTTGGAGGCCCGTTCCCACAGGGGCCGCAGCGGGCGCGGGTCGCGTGCGAGGAGACGGCAGAGGGCCACGACGGCGGGCCAGGGCGGCACGGTCCGGCCGGTGAGGTAGCGCGACAGTGACGACGAGCTCAGGCCCGTGTCACGCGCCAGGGCCCGTACGCCCCGTCCGGACAGCTCCTGGAGCATGCGGAGCCGGGCGGCCAGCTCCTCCGGTGGGTCGGCCTCCGCCGTCCGTTGCTGCGCAACCACCCGTCCCCCGCCTTCCTGTCCCGCCCCGGAAGAACGCCTCCGGGCCGCATCGCCGCTGTACAAGGCCCTTCCGGCTGTCCCACGGTGTCCCACCGCCGTCGTCATGGCAAGTCCGAAGCGCTGTCATGGAGTCACGCCCCGGGGAGCGGGGCACCGAAGCGGAAGAGGGAGAACCATGATGCAGTCCCGTATGCAGAACCCGGCCGCCGTCCTGCCCGGCGCGATGCAGCCCATCCAGGAGCTGATCAAGGTCGTGCACTCCGGTGGGGTGGACGGGCAGACGCTGGAGCTGGTGCACCTGCGGGTCAGTCAGATCAACGGCTGCAGCGCCTGCGTCGACGGCGGCGCGAAGACGGCCCGCAAGGCCGGGGTGAGCGACGAGCGCCTGGCGACGGTCGCCGCGTGGCGGGAGGCCCCGTACTTCAGCGAGGAGGAGCGGGCGGCGCTGGCGCTGGCCGAGGCCGCCACGCGGCTGGCCGACCGGCCGGAGGCGGTCGGTGACGAGGTGTGGGACGCGGCCGCCACCTACTTCGACGAGAAGCAGCTCGCCGCGATCGTCCTGATGATCGGCGTGACCAACCTGTTCAACCGGCTCAACGCCACGACGCGGCAGATCGCCGGCGCCTGGGGATGAGGGGCGCGCCGTCCGGTCCCGGGCCGCGTCCACGACGCGCCGCCCGGGACCGGCGTGCCCGGCCGCCCAGGCCGTGCTGTCCACGGCGGCGGAGGCCTGAGCCGGGTCCCACGGGGCGGCCGGACGCTGTCACAGCGGCGGGGGCTGTCCGGTCAGGAGGGAGATGGCTCAACTTCTTCCCGCGTCCCACCCGGGCACGACCGATGATTGAGGAGGCGCGCCATGCTGCACATCGCCAGGGCCGTGCCGGGGATCGGGGGAACGCGTGGACACGACCAGGAGTACGCGCTCACGCCACGGCGTCCGCACGCGACCGCGTGTCGCGCCACCTCGGCGGACAAGTGGCTGGTGGGGTTCAAGGTGCGTACCCGTGGCCCCGCGTCCACCTGGTTCTACTACGTGGTGGACCATGCGGACGACGCGATCGCCGCGAAGGAGGCGGCCATCACCATGGCCGGTGACGAGATCGGCGTCCCGTGCCTGCACGGGCTCGACGGCGTCGGGAGGACGGAGATCCGGCTCATCCACGACGACGGGATCGGACCGCGGCGGCTGCTGCGCTGCCCTTGACCGGGCTCCCGTGGCGGCGGTGTCCTCCGGTGCCGGGAACGCGGCTGCCGCCGGTGCCCCGGACGAGGTCCGGGGCACCGGCGGCAGTGGTCGTGCGCGACCGCTTCGTGAGCTACTTCGTGAGCGGGGAGAGCTTCGGGTCGTTGGCGTAGGCCTCGGCCGCGTTCTCCTTGGTCACGATGACCGGCGGGAGCAGGTACGACGGGACGACCTTGCTGCCGTTGTTGTACGACTTGGTGTCGTTGATCGTCGGCTTGCCGCCCGTCTGCAGGGCCTGGACCATCTTGATGGTCTCGGCGACGAGCTTGCGGGTGTCCTTGTTGATGGTGGAGTACTGCTCACCCGCCATGATCGACTTGACCGACTCGACCTCGGAGTCCTGGCCGGTGACGACCGGGACCGGCTTGCCGGCGCCCTTCACCGAGGTGATGATCGCCCGGGCGAGGGTGTCGTTCGGGGACAGCACGCCGTCGAGCGTCTTCTTGCCGTTGTAGGTGGAGTTCAGCAGCGAGTCCATACGGCTCTGGGCGTTCTCCGCCTTCCAGCCCTGCGTCGCGGTCTGCTTGATGTCGGTCTGACCGGAACCGACAACGATGTCGCCCTTGTCGATGGCGGGCTTCAGCACCTCCATCGCGCCGTCGAAGAACACCTTCGAGTTGTTGTCGTCCGGCGAACCGGAGAACAGCTCGATCGTGTAGGGGCCCTTCGCCTTCTTCGCCTTCATGCCGTCCAGCAGCGCCTGGCCCTGCAGCTGGCCGACCTTGAAGTTGTCGAACGCGATGTAGTAGTCGACGTCCGGGGTGTTGGTGATGAGGCGGTCGTAGGCGATGATCGTCGCACCGGCCTGCTTGGCCTGCGCCACCTGGGTGGACAGCTGCGAGGCGTCGGTGGCACCGATGACGATGACCTTCGCGCCCTTGGTGACCATGGAGGAGATCTGCGCCTGCTGGTCCGCGACGGTGGTCGAGGCGCCCGCGTACTGCACGTCGGCCTTGAAGCCGGCGTCCTTCAGGCCGTTGGTGAACAGGTCACCGGCGAGCACCCAGTTCTCCGAGGTCTTCGCGGGCAGCGCGACACCGACCAGGGCGTCCTTCGCGAAGCCGCCCTTGGCGTCGCTGGTGTCCTTGCCGGTGGAGCCCTCGCGTTCGTTGGAGCACGCCGTGCCCAGGGCGAGCAGCGCGGCGGCGCCGATCACGGCGACGGCTCTGGTGATGGTTCTGCGCATGTGGGTTGTGCCCTTTCCTGGTGATGCGGGGAGAATCGAGCGCCGCCCTGATGCGGCACCCTGGGTTACTGCCGGTCGGTCATCCTGCGACCGGAGCCTTGTCGGGGTCGGAGGCCGGGTTCGCCGGGTCGACCGGTGTGGACGTCTCGTTCTGGCGGAACGGACGCATCAGGGTGCCGATGATCGAGAAGCGACCCTGGCTCTTGCTGTAGACGTCGAAGGCGACGGCGAGGAGCAGGACCAGGCCCTTGATGATCTGGACCATGTCCGAGCCGACGCCCTCCAGTTGGAGACCGTTGTTGAGCAGCGCCATGACGAGACCGCCGACGATGGAGCCGCTGATGGTGCCGAGGCCGCCGGAGACTGCGGCGCCGCCGATGAACACGGCCGCGATGGCGTCGAGTTCCCAGCTCAGACCGTCCTGCGGGCCGGAGGCCGCGGACCGCGCCACGAAGATCATGCCGGCGAGCGCGGCCAGCACGGACATGTTCATCATGACGAGGAAGTTGACGCGCCGGAGCTTCACGCCGGACAGTTCGGCCGCGCGGGAGTTGCCTCCGACGGCGTAGATGTGCCGGCCTCCGATGGTGTTGCGGGTGTAGTACGAGTACGCGAGCACCAGGGCGATCAGGATGATCCCGGAGATCGGGAAGCTGGTGCCGACGCGGCCGCCGGCGAAGCGCAGCGTCGCGAAGACGATGACGCCCGCCATCACGACCAGACGGATCCCCGTGACCCACAGCGGCGCGGCGTCGGCGTGCATGGCGCGCCGGGTCTGCCGGGCCTGCCACTCCCGCCAGGCCACGCCCGCACAGGCGACCAGACCGAGGAGGAGGGTCAGGTTGTTGTATCCGGTGTCCGGGCCCACTTCGGGCAGGAAGCCTGCGCCGATGTCACGGAATCCGGTGGGGACCGGCACGGTGTCGGCGTTGCCGATGTACTGGTTGCCGCCGCGGAACAGGAGCATGCCCGCCAGGGTGACGATGAACGCCGGCACCCCCACGTAGGCGACCCAGAAGCCCTGCCAGGCACCGATCGCCGCGCCGACGAGCAGGCCGAGCACGATGCCGAGGGGCCAGGGGAGCGAGTGCTCCTGCATCGTCTTGGCGACCACGATCCCGGTGAACGCCGCCACCGAGCCGACCGAGAGGTCGATGTGCCCGGCGACGATCACCATCAGCATGCCGATGGCCAGGATCAGGATGTAGGAGTACTGGCTGACCACGGCGATGAGGTTGCCGGAGGTCAGGGTCAGCCCTCCCGTCCAGATCTGGAACAGGAGCACGATCGCGACGAGCGTGGCGATCATGCCGAACTGGCGGGCGTTGGAGGTCGAGCCTCCGAAGAGGTTCTTCTGCAGGTCTGTGATGCGGCTCATGGGCTCGGTGTCTTCTTCATAGAGGTCATCTGTTTCATGAGGAGTTCCGGGTTCGCGTCGCGGCGTGTCACCTCACCGGTGATGGCGCCTTCGAACACGGTGTAGATGCGGTCGCAGAGTCCGATGAGCTCGGGCAGCTCCGAGGAGATGACGACGACGCCCTTGCCCTGGCCGACCAGCCGCTGGATGATCCCGTAGATCTCGTACTTGGCGCCCACGTCGATCCCGCGGGTGGGCTCGTCGAGGATGAGCAGGTCGGGGTCGGTGAACATCCACTTGGCGAGGACGACCTTCTGCTGGTTGCCGCCGGAGAGCTTCACGACCTCCTCGTCCACGCTGGGGGTCTTGATCCTCAGGTTCTGCCGGTACTCCTCGGCGATCCGGTGCTCGCTCACCGGGTCGATGACCTGGCGGCGGGAGATCTTCGACAGCTTGGCGGCGACCATCGAGGTCTTGATGTCGTCCAGCAGGTTGAGGCCGACGGACTTGCGGTCCTCGCTGACGTAGGCGAGGCCGTGCCGGATGGCCTCCGACACCGTCTTGAGGTGGATCTCCTTGCCGTCCTTGAAGACCCGTCCCGACAGGAACGTGCCGTAGGAGCGGCCGAACAGGCTCATCGCCAGTTCGGTGCGCCCGGCGCCCATGAGGCCGGCGAAGCCGACAATCTCACCGCGCCGCACCGTGAAGCTGGACCCCTTGCACACGAGCCGTTCGTCGGACGCGGGGTGCCGCACGGTCCAGTCGCGGACCTCGAAGAACACCTCGCCGATGTCGGGCGTGTGGTCGGGGAACCGGCTGTCGAGTTCGCGGCCGACCATGCCGCGCACGATGCGGTCCTCGTTCACGCCGTCGGCCTCGACGTCGAGGCTCTCGATCGTCCGGCCGTCGCGCAGGATGGTGATGGTGTCGGCGACCGCCTCGATCTCGTTCAGCTTGTGGGAGATCATGATCGAGGTGATGCCGCGGTCCCGGAAGCCGCGCAGCAGGTCGAGCAGGTGCTGCGAGTCGGTCTCGTTCAGGGCCGCGGTCGGCTCGTCGAGGATGAGCAGCTTCACGTCCTTGGCGAACGCCTTCGCGATCTCGACGAGTTGCTGCTTGCCGACGCCGATGTCCTTGACGAGCGTGTCCGGGTCCTCCTTGAGGCCCACCCGCTCCATCAGCTCCACCGCGCGGTGCTGTGCGGCCCTCCAGTCGATCGAGCCGCGTTTGCGCGGCTCGTTGCCGAGGAAGATGTTCTCCGTGATCGACATGCCGGGGACCAGCGCCAGTTCCTGGTGGATGATGACGATGCCGGCCTGCTCGCTGGCCCGGATGTCGTGGAACCTCACGGTGTCGCCGCGGTAGACGATCTCGCCGGTGTAACTGCCGTGCGGGTGGACCCCGCTCAGCACCTTCATGAGGGTGGACTTGCCTGCGCCGTTCTCGCCGCAGATCGCGTGGATCTCCCCCTCCTTCACCACCAGGTTGACGTCCGCGAGCGCCGTCACGCCGGGGAACGTCTTGGTGATGGACCGCATCTCCAGCAGCATCGGGGCGCGGCTCATGCGCGGAGCTCCACGCTGCGGACGCCGCGGCGATCACGCGGGCCCGCCTCCCCTGGGATGCGACATTTCGTGGACATCAACTTGCCTCCGATGACACTGCGCCGTGCCTCCACGCCGGACCTGTTGCGGCTTGGGCACCGGACTTTAAATCCATTTGTTTTACTAAGTCAACGCCCTTGAGCGGTATCGTCATTGCGGTAAGAGAGGAACGCGTGTGCGGCAAGCAGGAACAAACCTCCCCAAAGTCGGGCGGTACAACCGGGCGGTGGTCCTGGACCAGATCCAACTCGCCGACGGGATCAGCCGGGTCGAGATCGCCCAGAAGACGGGGCTGACCCCACAGACCGTCTCGGGGATCGTGCGCCGTCTGCTGGACGAGGGCATCGTGCGGGAGGACGGGGCCAGTCGTGGCGCGGGCGGCGGCAAGCCCCGCACCACCCTGCGGGTCAACGCGGACGCCGGCAACGCGGTCGGCCTCGTCTTCGACCCGGTCGAACTCACCTGCTCCGTGGTCGACCTGCTCGGCCGGCCACTGGTCGTCAGACGGCACCCCACTCCCCCCGGCACCGATCCGACGCACGTGGTGGCGGCCATGGCCGACCTGGTCGCCGAGGTGCTCGCCGAGGCGGACGTGCCGCGCGCCAACGTCCTGGGGCTGGGCCTCGCCACCCCTGGGCCGATCGACCAGCGCAGCGGCATGATCGTCGCCCCGCCCCAGCTCGCGCACTGGACGCGGGTCCCGCTGCAGCAGATGCTCAGTGACGCCACCGGCCTTCCGGTGACGCTCGACAACGACGCCACGGCCGCCGCGGTCGGCGAGCGCTGGTCCGGCGCGGGCCGGGGCGTGGCGAACTTCGCCTACCTGTTCTTCGGCACCGGCATCGGCGGCGGTCTGGTCCTCAACCACCAGGTCTACCGGGGCGGTTCGCTCAACGCCGGCGAGTTCGGCCACTCGACGGTGCTGTCGGACGGGCCGGAGTGCTACTGCGGCAACCGGGGCTGCCTGGAAGGACTGGCCAACCCGTCCGCGATCGTGGCCGAGACGCACCGCCGCCTCACCGACAAGCCCGGCGGCAGCGTGCTGTCCCCGGTGTACGACCGGGACCCGGCCTCCGTCGACCACGCCGCGGTCCAGCGCGCGGCCGGAGCCGGCGACCCGATCGCGGCCGCGGTCATCGACGAGGCCGCGCGTCACGTGGCCACGGTCGCCGTGACCATCGCCAACTTCATCGACGTGGACCTCATCATCCTCGGCGGCCACGGCATCCAGCACGTGGAGTCCCGCTACGTCGACGCCGTCGCCTCCGCGCTGGCCTCACGGCCCCTGGCCCGGCACATCCGCGTCGTCCAGGTCGCGGCCTCCCCGCTCGGCGCGGACGCGGCCGTCGTGGGCAGCGCCGCGCTCGTGCTGCACGCCACGTACTCGCCGCAGTTGTCGTCGCTCGTGCTGGACTGAGGTGCGCGTGCCTCAGGGCGACGAAGGATCAGGCCGGAGCGCCAGAGCGCCGATGAGGCGCTCGACCGCCGCGACGTAGGCGGCGTGGTCCAGTTCGGGATCCCAGGCGGTCTGCAGCGCCAGCCCCTGGTAGATCGCGACGAACACCCGGGCCAGGCCGTCGGCAGGCCATGAGTGGTCCAGTTCGCCGCGCTCCTGGGCCGCCCGGACGAGGTCGGTGACGACGGCGCGGGGACGGTCCACGCCCTCGCGTGCCACCGCGTGCACCCGGGGTGCCCGCAGGGCCTCGGCCCAGATCTGGACGCCGAGTTGCACGCGCTGCCGCTCGTCGGAGCCGGCGAGTGAGCGCAGCAGTCCCAGGTAGCCTCCGGCGACCTCCCGGAAGGCGTCGGCGGTGCGTCCGGCGGGGTCGTCCAGGTGCAGTCGGCGGGCCTGGTCGTCGTGCCACCGGTCCGCGATGGCCGCGACCATGTCGTCCTTGTCGGCGAAGTAGCGGTAGACCAGGCCGGTGCTGAATCCGGACTCGGCCGCGATGTCCTGGATGGTGGTGCGGTGGAAGCCCGTACGGGCGAAGCAGCGGGCGGCGGCGTCGAGGATCTGCCCGCGCCGCGCCCGCAGGTGCTCCTCACTGACCTTGGGCATCACTTCACCTCGGCCTGGGCGATCCGGTAGAAGGGCGCGGCCGGCTCGTGCCGCCCCAGGGGCTCCAGGTACTCCGCGGCGGCCTCCCTCGCCGACCGGTCCAGGGTGAGCTCCAGCCCCCGCTCGGCCAGGTACGCGGGGAGCCCGTCCGGCAGGAAGCCGAAGGTGAAGGGCTCCCCGGCCGTACGCACCGTGTCCGCCCATGTTGTGACGCCGTCGAAGTCACCGGTGCCGTCCAGGGCCCTTCGGTCCATGTAGGTGAGGACGATCCGGCTCCCGGGCGCCAGCGTCGTGGAGAGCGCCGTCAGCGTGGCGTGCACCGAGGGCGCGTCGAGGTAGTTCGTCACGCCCTCCCACACCACCACCGCCCGGTCGCCGGTCAGTCCCGCCCCGCGCAGGGCGTCGCCGAGGTCCTGGTGCATCAGGTCCACGGGAACATAGCGGATGCCGTCTCCCGGCCGGCCCGCCCGGGCGGACCAGGTGGCGGCCAGCCCCCGCTTGACCGCCTGCGTCGCCGGGTGGTCGACCTCAAGGACGGTGGCGCCGCGCGCCGCGTCCAGGCGGAAGGCCCGGCTGTCGTAGCCGGCGCCCAGCAGGACCAGTTGCCGGGCGCCGCGTTCCAGGGCGTCCACGACCAGGTCGTCGATCAGCCGGGTGCGGACCACGGCCGAAGCGCGCGGACCCGCGGGCCAGCGCCGGTCGATCCACCGTTCGAGGAACCGCGCCACGCCCGGACAGCGGGCGATCGTCACGGCCAGGCGGTAGCCGGCACCGAGGCACGAGGCGGCGTACGGGTCGGTGAACAGGCGCGGTCCCCGGCGCACCGACTCCAGTGCCCGGAAGAGCGCGACGTGCTGCGCGGTGCGGCTGGGTGTGCTCTGCATGGCTCCATCATAATGAATGTACATCCATTTTTTATCCACGGCAGCGGCCGGCCTCCGGCGGCCCCGGCACCGCCGGTCCGCACCCTCACATCCGCAGCTCGGGCGGAAAGCCGGTCCAGCGCAGCTCCGCAGGGAGGTGACGGGTGTCGTTCTGGACCAGGACCGAGACGGGCCGCCCCGGCGCGTAGCGGATGACGGTCAGGGCCGCGTTGCCCTGGTTGACCCCGAGCCACCGCCACGGCGGGGCGTCCATGGCGTGCCTCACCAGCCAGCCGACCAGGAAGTTGTGGGTGACGACCAGTTCGTGACGCTCCTGATCGCCCTCGACGGGACCGGTGAACTGCTCGAGCGCGCGCAGGGCCAGCGCCGGGCCGAGCACGCGCTCCTGCGCCGTGGCGCCGTCGAGGAAGCGCAGCAGGTGGTCGGCGCTGTCCGGGGGCAGTTCGTCGCGCCGAGGGAAGTACGGGACGTAGTCGCCGGCGGTCTCCGAGACGCGCAGGACGGCACCGTCCAGGTGCTCCCCGATCACGGCGGCGGTCTGCGCGGCCCTGGGCAGGGGGCCGTGGTGGACCACGGATATCGGGTGGTCCGCCAGCCGGCGGCCGAGCAGGGCGGCCTGGCGGCGCCCGTCGTCCGACAGACCGCTCTCGTCCGGCACGGCCTCCCCGTGCCGGACGAGGTACAGGTAACGCGTGGCCGCAGCCGTCATGCCCGGGCTCCTTCACGATGCTTCATGATCGAGTGGGTCGTCCCTGGGCACGACGCCCCCGCTGCCGTTCCGGTTCCGGATTGCGGTCCGGGCGGCGGCGTCAGGGCAGGAGGGCGAGGGCGCTGTACCAGACCGGGCCCGGGTTGAGGCGGTCCGGGTGGAGCTGCAGCATCCGGTCGTAGAACGTGCGGGGGCGGGGTTCGTCCGCCAGCAGGCGCTGGGCGTCGAGCAGGTAGTCGCGGGTCTGCCGCAGGATCACGGGGTCGTCGGGCAGGGCCTTGTCCTTGTGGCCGGCCACGACCGCGCGCGGGTGCAGCGCGAGGACGGTGCCGATCGCGGCGAGCCACTTGTCGATGCCGCCGCCGGCGCTTTCCCGCAGGTACTGGTGGACCCCGTTGTAGGCCACGTCACCGGCCACGACCAGGCCGGTCGACGGGACGTGCAGGACGGTCGTGTCGTCGGTGTCGGTGTGACCGGTCTCCACCACGCGCAGCGGGTGCCCCTCCAGCGTGAACCCGTCGGCCGGGACCACCCGGTAGACCACGGGGCTGTCCGGGATGAGCCCGGGGAAGTCCACGTCCCACCTGGTCCGGCGGCCCTCGGTGGCCTGCCGGTGCATCAGCTCGATGGTGCCCTCGGTGGCGTACGGGACCGCCCCGGGGAAGCGCCGCAGCAGCAGATCGGTGCCGAACCAGTGGTCACCGTGGCCGTGGGTGGCGTAGACGTACGTCAGCCGTCTGCCGGAGCGTTCGATCCAGTCCCCGACACCGCGCACCTGCTCACGGGTGAACGGCGGGTCGACGAGGACCGCTTCCGCGTCGCCGAGGACCAGCGTCGAGGTCAGCGGCGAGGAGAAGATCGGGCTCCCGTCGGGCAACCGGGGGCCCTGGGCGCGGCGCAACCCGTCGCACACGAAGGTGTCGTAGCGCAGATCCGTCATGGCCGGGTCAGCCGAGCCCGGCGGGCACCGGCGCCTCCATCAGTGTCAGCAGGTGGGCGACCTTGTGGTCCAGTTCCAGCCCCACTCGGGCGATCTCCTCGCTGCCGTAACTGCCGAAGTGGGAACTCGGCTTGTCGATCACGAATCGCGGTGCGTCGGTGCTCCGGTAGATCTCGGTGCGCAGCGGCGCGTGCATCATGGCGGAGGGATCGTGGCGGAACATCCGCTCGGCGATGGCGTAGTTGCCCATCAGGTACATCACGAACGGCGTCGTGTCCCCGGCGAGGCCCATGAGCGCCGTTCCGGAGTCCCTCCAGAAGATCATGAATCCGTGGGGCGCGTTCCCCTCGGCCAGCGCGAGGGCGCTCTCCCAGGAGCCGCCGGACCGGACGAGGTCCCGGATCTCATCGGCCCGGTACTGCGGCACCAGGGACTCGTAGCGCCGCACGGCCTCCTCGAACGTCCCGGGCAGGGGGACGTCGAACCTGGTGACGCCGTAGTCGACCGTTCGCGCCTCGGACACCTGGACCACCTCGGACGGCACGGCACACCGCCGCGCCCTCCTCCCATCGTCCCTCCGCGGCACGCCGGCGCAACTCCGCGTTCACACCCAGTTGCGCCGGGCCGCCGCGACGCCGGCGCCGAACCGGTTGGTGGTGCCCAGTTCCGTGTAGAGGTCCTGGATGCGCCGGCGCAGTGTCCGCGTCGAGATCCCGAACTGGCGGGCGATGGCGTCGTCCTTGACCCCGGCGGCGAAGAGGGCGAGCAGGTTCCGCTCCTCGTCGGTGGGCTTGCGCACCTGCTCGCCGGGGGTGGCGGGCTCCGGTGGCGGTGGTGGCTGCGAGCTCGGCCCGCTCAGCGAGGCGGCACCGGCCCAGTAGTGCTCGAAGAGCTCGGTCAGGGCTTCGAGCAAGGGGGGCGCCTCGGTGTAGAGGGTGTCGGTGCTGTCGGGGCCCAGGCTCAACGACACCATGGCCGCCGAGCGGTCCGCCATGGTCAGCTTCACGGGCAGCGAGGACACGACCCTGGCCTCCTCGCCGCGTGAGACGAGGCTGCCCAGCTCCTGCCCCTCGCCGTCCTCGTCGAAGCTGGCGGCCGCGTAGACGACCCGCACCCGTACGCCGCGCCGTACGGCGGCCTCGTCGAGCGGACCGTTCGGAGCGAACAGGAAGGGAGGCCGGGCCAGGCCGCACATCTCGTACTTGGCGGCCTGGTGCAAACGGTAGTAGCAGTCCCCGACTTCCTCCGGGCCGCTGATCGTCCGTGTGGCGGGTTCGCCGGCGCTGGACCGCCTGGCCTCGTCGAACAGCGCGCCGAGCGGACCGGTGGCGTCGCGTACGGCGGCCAGTTGGCGTTCGCGGGACTCCACCAGTGTCCGCAGCGCGTGACGCGGATCCACGGTCAGGTACTCCCCCGAGGAGCGGCGGCTGAGCAGTCCGCAGTGGTGCAGGCGTTCCAGCAGGGCCACCGCCGCTCCGGTGCCCAGCCCGAACGCCGCGGTGACGTCGTCGGCCGTACCGCCACCGTGTGCGAGCAGTTCGCGGTAGACGGCCTCCGCCCCCGCGTCGAGTCCGACCAGCTCCAAGGGTGCGGCGCCTTCCGTCATCCTTCTCCACCTCTGACCTTCGTGCACGCGAGCGAACTGACGTCTTGTCAGCAACGTGTGATGGATGTGCCGCTGTGCGGCGGCCGCTCACACCGTGCAGTGTGTCTCGCTTGCCGATCATTGCGCCGCTTTGCGCCGTGTCCACTTGGTGACATGGCACAGAAGTGCCAAAGGGCCGCCTTTACAGCGATGCGAACGGATGGCTGACTGCGTTCCACCCCACCCCATCGAGTCCATGAGGTTCCCTTGCGCATGCCTCCGTCCCGCAGACGCGGGCTGACAGCCGCCGTCGCCGCCCTGGTGGTGCTGACGGCCACGGGTCCGGCCGCATCGGCCGACCCCTCGGCGACGTCCCCCTCCCCCGCCGCGACCGGTGCCGCTTCCGCAGCCGTGCGCACCGTCACGCTGATCACCGGCGACAAGGTCACCGTCACCGGGGACGGCCGGGCCCAGGCCGTCACCTCGGTCACCGACCCGAACGGCAGGACCGGGGGCGCCCACGTGATGTCGGTTGGCACCGACACCTACGTGTATCCCGACGCCGCGGTTCCCTACATCGCGTCAGGAGCCCTGGACGAGGGGCTCTTCAACGTCACCGCGCTGCTGAAGGACGGCTACGACGACGCGCGCAGCGACCGGCTGCCGCTCATCGTCACGTACACCGACGCCGCCGCCCGCTCCCGCAGCGCCAAGACCCCGGAGGGCGCGCGCAGGACGCTGACCCTCAGCAGCATCCAGGGCGCGGCGATCTCCGCCGAGCACGAGCGGGCCGCGGACTTCTGGTCCTCCCTGACCGGTGCCGGCGCGCAGGCCACCGCGGCCGCGAGGACGGCGGACGGCGAAGGGCGGCTCGCCGGCGGCATCGCCAAGGTGTGGCTGGACGGCAAGGTCAAGGCCACGCTGTCGGACACCACGGCGCAGATCGGCGCCCCGGAGGTCTGGGCCGGCGGGGACACCGGGCAGGGCGTGGACGTCGCCGTCCTGGACACCGGCATCGACGCCGCGCACCCGGACTTCGCCGGCCGCATAGCCGCGACGGAGAGCTTCGTGCCCGGCGCGGACGTCACCGACCGGCACGGTCACGGCACCCACGTCGCCTCGACCGTCGCCGGGACCGGCGCCGCCTCCGGTGGCACCGAGAAGGGCGTCGCCCCGGGCGCGTCCCTGCACATCGGCAAGGTCCTGGACGACTTCGGCAGCGGCCAGGACTCCTGGATCCTGGCCGGCATGGAATGGGCCGCCCGCGACCAGCACGCCAAGGTCGTCAGCATGAGCCTGGGCGGCGACGCCACCGACGGCACCGACCCGCTGAGCGAGGCCGTGAACCGGCTCAGCGAGGAGACCGGGGCGCTGTTCGTCATCGCGGCGGGCAACTCCGGCCCCGCGCCGTACACCGTGAGCGCCCCCGGTGCCGCCGACGCCGCGCTGACGGTGGGCGCGGTCAACGGCCCCGGCAAGGGCGTGGACCAGCTGGCGCAGTTCTCCAGCCGTGGCCCGCGCGTGGGCGACAACGCCGTCAAGCCCGACCTGACCGGCCCGGGGGTGAACGTGCTGGCCGCGCGCTCGCAGTACGCCCCTGAGGGCGAGGGCGCCTACCAGACGATGAGCGGCACCTCCATGGCGACGCCGCACGTGGCGGGCGCCGCGGCCCTGCTGGCCGCCGAGCACCCGGACTGGACGGGGCAGCAGCTCAAGGCCGCCCTGATCAGCACCACCGCGAGCACCCAGCGGTTCAGCCCCTTCGAGGCGGGCAGCGGGCGCGTGGACGTCGCCGCCGCCGTGAAGGCCACGCTGGTCGCCTCCGGCGACGCGTACGCGCAGACGCACTACCCGTACACGCCGGGTCAGACGGTCCGCAAGGACGTCACCTACACCAACTCCGGCGCCGCACCGGTCACCGTGGACCTGTCCCTGAGCCCGGGCCAGCTGCCCGAGGGCCTGTTCACGCTGACCGAACCGCGGCTGACCGTGCCCGCCCACGGCACCGCCTCCGTCGGCGTGGTCACCCACCTCGACGCGGCCGAGGACAACGGCGCCTACTCCACCCGCCTCGTCGCCACCGGCGCCGACGGCACGGCCCTGGCCCGCACCACGGTCGGGGTGAACAAGGAGGGCCGCCGGGTCAACCTGACGGTCACCGCCAAGGACCGGCGCGGCAAGGCCCTT
Organism: Streptomyces sp. TOM-9; assembly: GCF_056858595.1. NCBI lineage: Bacteria > Bacillati > Actinomycetota > Actinomycetes > Kitasatosporales > Streptomycetaceae > Streptomyces > Streptomyces sp. TOM-9. Next base: position 323,433 of record NZ_JBXEQB010000001.1, read on the forward strand.
CCCGGCACGCTCATCCTGAAGGACGTGGAGCGCAACACCGCCCCCAAGGCGTTCGCCGTCGACGCCTCGGGCCGCATCGACCTGCGCCTGTCCCCGAGCACGTACTCCGCGTGGCTGAACGCGGACGTGCCCGGCATCGACGGTACGCACACGCTGGGCTTCGCGATGTTCTCGGCCCCGCAGATCGACCTGGACACCGACCGCACCGTGCGGTTCGAGGCCGCGAGCCTGCGCAAGGCGGCCGCCGTCACGCCGCAGCCGACCGCCAACGAGTTCATGCGGGTGGACCAGTACCGCACCAACGGCGACCTGTTCCCGTTCCTGGACAGCTACATGCCCGAGTACTGGCGCTACGACAGCCTCTGGGTGACCCCGACGCCGAAGGTGACGAAGGGCTCGTACCACTTCGCGACCCGCTGGCGGCAGATCCAGCCGCCGCTGACGTTCTCCTCCGGCTCGCAGACCTACGACGACGTCACCATCCAGAGCATGTCCCCCAGGCTGCGGGACGGCACGGGCACCTACCGCGCGGTCTGGGCAGGTGACGGCTCCGCTGCGGCGTTCCGCAGGCTCAAGGTGCGCGGCCAGGTGGCGGTCGTCCGCCGCAGCGACACGGTGTCCGCCCCGGACCAGGCCGCCGCGGCGGCGAAGGCCGGCGCCCGGCAGCTGCTGATCCTGAACGACGGCTACGGCAAGTTCGACCCCTGGGCCGACCTGCCCGACGCCGCCCCCCTGCCGGTGGCCTCGCTCGGCACCGACGACAGCGCACGGCTGCTGAGCCGGCTCCGCAAGACCGGCACGGCGACGCTGAAGGTGGTCTCGCACCCGTACCCGCGCTACGCGTACGACCTGATCCGCCACCACGACGGAGCGGTCCCGAAGGACCCGTCCTACCGTCCGCGTCCCGGGGACCTGGCCCGCATCGACGAGTCGTTCCGCAACAGCACGCAGGCCGAGGCCGTGGCGTACCGCGAGGACGTGTCGCTCGTCTTCAACCGGCCCACGCTCATCCAGGCCACGCGGGTCGCGGCCCAGGGCACCCTCACCTCGTGGGTCTCGGCGGGCGCGGACGCCCGCTGGATCTCCTCCGCCGCGATGCGCGACCTCGGCCAGCGGGGCGTGACGCGCACCTACAAGGCGCGCAGCACGAGCACCGAGACCTGGTTCTCGGCGATCCAGCACCCGCGGGTGCTCAACGACGGCATCAGCTGGACGGCCCCCTACCGGGTGGGCGACATCATCAGCACGTCCGTGCTGCCGGCCTGGGGCGACTCGGGCGGTCACTCGGGCGTCGCCTGGGTGGACGGCAACACCTCGAAGGTCTCGCTGTACCAGGGCGACCAGCTGCTCGGTGAGGACTACAACGAGCGGATCGTCACCGCCGAGGGGCTGTCACCGGAGCCGCAGCCCTACCGGATCGTGGTGGAGGGTCAGCGGAACGTGGCCGACCGCCCGTACTCGACCCGCACCCGCACCGAGTGGGGCTTCACCTCGAGCACGACGGACTACTCGGCCATCACCCCGCTGCCGCTGGTCCAGCTCGACTACGCGGTGGCCACCGACCTGTCCGGCAAGGCCAAGCGCCGGACCGGGCTGACCGTCACCGCCTCGCACCTGAAGGGCGCGGCGGGCGCGGGGGCGATCCGCACGGTGACCCTCGAGGTGTCGTACGACGACGGCGCCACCTGGCGCAAGACGACGCTGCGGCAGTCGGGCGGCGGCTGGAAGGCGCAGCTCGACGCGCCGTCCCGGGCCCGCTTCGCGAGCCTGCGCACGACGGCGCGGGACGCGAAGGGGAACAGCGTCAACCAGACCCTGATCCGCGCCTTCGGCGTCAAGTAGCCGACGGCGGTTCGGACGAAGGGCCCTTGGCCCCGGTGCACCGGGGGCAAGGGCCCTTCGTCGGGTGTCGGCTCGGGTCGGGGCCGACGCGACGCGGGAGGCGTTGAGGAGGGGGTCGTCCTCCCGCGCCGCGGTCCAGTGGGATTACTCGGTGAAGCCGATCCGGGTCCAGTCGGTGTCCTGGAACCCGAAGGCGCCGTAGTTGGCCACGTCGGACTTGGCCGCGACGATCTGCGGGCGCTGGTAGAGCGGCAGGTTCGCGGCCAGCTTCCACAGCGCGGCGTCGGCGGCGTCGAGGTCGGCGAGGTAGGCGGAGTGGCCGACCTCGGTGCCCGCCTTGTGCATGTCGGCGTCGATCGCGGCGGTGCCGATGCGCGAGTAGTTCTGGCCGACGTTGCCGTGCTGGGGGGAGACGAAGGACGCCGCGCCATTGGTCAGCGGGAAGAACGGCACGGAGCCGATGCCGCTGAACAGGGTGAGGTCGAACTTCCCGGCGCTGACGTCGTTGAAGAAGTCGTCGCTCGGCTTGACCTTGGTGTCGAGCTTGATGCCCACGTTCTTGAGCATCGCCGTGAACAACTGTGCCTCGTTGGCGGCGATGGGCGTGCCCGACGGGATGGTCAGCGTCAGCTCCAGCGGCTTGCCGTCCTTCTCACGGACGTCGCCGTGCGGTTTCCAGCCCGCCGCGTCCAGTTGCCGCCCCGCCGCGGTGGGGTCGAAGCGGCCGAGGGAGCCGGCGTTGTCCTTGTAGGCGACGTCGTTGTTGACGAGGAAGTGGTTGTCGAGGGGCTGGGCCGGGAAGGGCAGGCCGTTGAGGTCGGCCTTGCCGATGGCCCGGCGGTCCAGTGCCATGAACAGGGCCCGGCGGACACGGACGTCCTTCAGCAGCGGGCTCGCGCCGTTGACCACCATCTGCCGCAGGTTCGGGGCGCCCGCCACGCGGATGGAGGTGTGCGGCACCTTCTGCGCCTGCTTGTAGGCGGCCACGTCGGGCCCGATGTCCTCCACGTCGATCTCGCCGGAGGCGAAGGCCCCGGGTGTCGACGCGGCGTCCAGGGTACGGAAGTTGATGCCGTCGAGCACCGGCTTCGGGCCCCACCAGTGGGGGTCGCGGACCTCGGAGACGACCTTGGTCGTCGGGTCCATCCTGCTGACCTTGAACGGGCCCGCGGTGACCGGGATCCGGTTCTTGTAGCCGGCGTCGAACTTCTGCGGGGTGTCGATCTGCGATGCCGGGTACAGCGGCGAGAACAGCGTCTGCCATTCGGAGAACGGCGTGGCGTAGGTGACGACGACGTGCCGCGCGTCGCTTCCCTCGGCGACCGAGGAGATCTGCTCGTAGCCGGAGGTGCCGACGGGGGTGTACTTGGGGTTCTTCCCGTTCTGCGCCTGCCAGTCCGCGCGGAAGTCCTTCCAGGTGATGGGTGTGCCGTCGGACCACCGGGCCCTGGGGTTGACCGCGTAGGTGGTGACCTGCCTGCCGTGCTTGACGGCGGTGCTCACCTTGCTGAGGTAGTTCGGGTTGGGGGTCCGCTTGTTGTCGGGGGTGCTGTGGAAGAGCGACGGCAGCAGGGGGGCCATCGTCGTGGTCACGGCGACGGTGTTCTGCGAGGCCGCGTTGAGGCTGTTCCACTGGGTGGGGTACTCGTCGACGGGGAAGTTGAGGGTGCCTCCCTGCCGGAGTCCCGCGGGGTCGACGGGGTTGATCTGGTTGAGGGTCGCCTTGGGCGGGGCCTTGGGCGCCGACGAGCTCGCGCCGCCGTTGCCGCTTCCGCACGCGGTGGCGCCGGCGAGGAGACCCGCGGACACCACGACTGCCGTGGCCAGCTTTACGGACTTTCGGTTCAACTGGGCTCTCCTTGTGGGTTCCGTGGGTCGGGTGTCCGCCGGGCGGGACGGCCGGGGGTGCGTCACGGGCCGGGGGCGCGTCACAGGACCTCCAGGGCGGCCGCGTGGTGGCAGGCGGCGGTGTGGTCCTCGCCCAGCGCCCCGGCGGCGGGGTCCTCGGTGTCGCAGCGCCTGGCCTCGGCCGGCGCGAGCTGCAGGTACTTGGGGCAGCGGGTGCGGAACCGGCATCCCGAGGGGGTGTCCGCGGGGCTGGGCAGGTCGCCCTGGAGGATGATCCGCCGGCGCTGCCGCTCCTTGCGGGGGTCGGGCAGCGGCACGGCCGACAGCAGTGCCTGGGTGTAGGGGTGGGCCGGTCGGGCGAAGACGTCCTCGACGTCGCCGGCCTCGACGATGCGGCCGAGGTACATGACGGCGACGCGGTCGGCGATGTGCCGGACGACCGACAGGTCGTGCGCGATGAACAGGTAGCTCAGGCCGAGTTCGGCCTGCAGCTCGTCGAGGAGGTTGATCACCCCGGCCTGGACCGAGACGTCCAGCGCGGAGACCGGCTCGTCCAGCACGACCAGCTTGGGGTCCAGGGCCAGCGCCCGGGCGATGCCGATCCGCTGCCGCTGTCCGCCGGAGAACTCGGCGGGGTAGCGCTCGGCGTGCTCGGGCAGCAGCCCGACGAGGCGGAGCAGTTCGGGGACGCGCGCGGCGATGCGTTCCCGGTCCCAGCCGTGGGTGCGCAGCGGCTCGGCCAGGATGTCGCCGATCGGCATGCGGGAGTCCAGTGACGCCATCGGGTCCTGGAACACCACTTGGAGGTCCCGGCGCAGCTCCCGCCGCGCCTTCCCGTCCAGTTGCCCGACGTCCCTGCCGAGGACGGCCACGGTGCCGCCGCGCTGCCCGGCGAGGTCGAGGATCTGCAGCATGGTGGTGGTCTTGCCGCAGCCCGACTCGCCGACCAGCGCGAGGGTCTCGCCCTGGCGGATGTCGAAGTCCACGCCGTCGACGGCGCGCACCGTGCCCACCCGGTGCTTGAACACCGCGCCCTTGAGGAGCGGGAAGTGCTTGGTGAGGTGGGTGACCCGCAGCACCTCCGGCCGCTCGGCGCGCGGAAGCGCCCCGGACCGCCGCGGTGAGGCGGGGGTGCGGAACATGCCCGCGGACGGGATCCCGCCGGACGTGTCGATCTCGTGCCCGCGGTGGCACGCCGTGGCGTGACCGGCTCCGGTCGCGACGGCCCGCAGACCGGGCTCCTCGGTACGGCAGCGGTCCACGGCCACCGGGCAGCGCGCCGCGAAGGGACAGCCGGCCGGCAGGTCCACCATCGACGGCGGCGTGCCCTCGATGGGGGTGAGGGCCGTCCGGTCCCCGGTGTCGAGGCGCGGCACCGAGCCGAGCAGGCCGATGGTGTAGGGCATGCGGGGGGTGGCGAACAGCTCGTCGGCGGTCCCGGTCTCCACCGGCTTGCCGGCGTACATGACGACCACCCGGTCGGCCATGCCGGCCACCACGCCGAGGTCGTGGGTGATCAGGAGGATCGCGGCTCCGGTGACCTCCTGGGCCTTGCCCAGGACCTCCAGCACCTGCGCCTGGATGGTGACGTCGAGCGCCGTGGTGGGCTCGTCGGCGATGATCACCTCGGGGTCGTTGGCGATGGCCATGGCGATCATCGCCCGCTGGCGCATGCCGCCGGAGAACTCGTGCGGGAACGCGTCGACGCGCCGCCTCGGGTCGGGGATGCCCACCAGGTCCAGCAGTTCCAGGGCCCGTTCGCGGGCCTGGGCGGCGGTGAGGTCCTGGTGGATCCGCAGGGCTTCCACCAGCTGGGTGCCGATGGAGAAGACGGGGGTGAGCGCCGAGAGCGGGTCCTGGAAGACCATGCCGATGTCACGGCCGCGGATGGCGGACATCCGGCGGTCCGGCAGTCCGAGCAGCTCCCGGTCCTTCAGCCGTACGGAGCCGGTGACCTCCGCGTCGTCCGGGAGCAGGCCGAGCACGGCGGTGGCCGTGACGGACTTGCCGGAGCCGGACTCTCCGACGACGGCGAGGGTCTCGCCGGCGCGGAGCGTGAAGTCCACTCCGCGGACCGCCTGCACCCGTCCGGCCTCGCCGGGGAAGGACACCCGCAGGTCGCGCACGGTCAGGACCGGGTCGCCGGAGGCCGGCCGCGGGGTGGGGACGCCGGGGGCGGCGGTGGGGACGGTCACGACGTGACTCCTTCCTCGGTGGGTGCCGCGGTGATGACCGCGGCTGAGGGCTTGCGGTGCGGGACCTGCCGGGCCTTCGCGTGCCGGGAGGTGGGCGCGCCCGGCCGGGCGCGGCCCCGGGCCTTCGCTCCCCGTGCCGTCGGGTCGAAGGCGTCCCGCAGTCCGTCACCGATGAACGCGACGGAGAGGCCGATCAGGACGAGAAAGGCGGCGGGGAAGAAGAACAGCCACGGGGAGGTGTTGGCGTCCGGCGTTCCGGCGGCGATGAGGGTGCCGAGGGACACGTCGGGCGCCTGGATGCCGAACCCGAAGTAGGACAGCGACGTCTCGCCGAGCACGATCGCGCCCACCTGGACGGTCGCGTCGATGATGAGGATCGAGGCCGCGTTGGGGAGGATGTGCCGGAAGATGATGACCAGCGGGTGGACGCCCATGTAGCGAGCGGCCAGGACGTACTCCCGTTCCCGCAGGGTCCGGGTCATGCTCCGCACCACCCGACCGGTGATCATCCAGCCGAACGCCGCGAGCAGGACCACGAAGAACAGCCAGGTCCCGTGCTGGAACGCCGGTGACAGGACGGCGAGCAGCAGGAACGCCGGGATCACCAGCATCAGGTCGAGGAACCACATCAGGACGCGGTCGGTCCAGCCGCCGAAGTAGCCGGCCGAGGCGCCCACCACCGCGGCGATCAGCGTCGTGAGCGGCCCTCCGACGAGTCCGACGACCAGTGACTTCTGGAGGCCCCTCAAGGTGAGCGCGAACAGGTCCTGGCCCGAGTGGGTCGTGCCGAACCAGTGCGCGCCGCCGGGCCCGGTGTCCAGGCTGGCGAAGTCGTTGTCGTGGTACGTCCAGTGCAGGAGCGGCGGTACGGCGTACGCCAGGAGCACCAGGGCGATCACCAGGGCGATGCCCACCAGGGCCAGCCGGTTGCGGGCGAAGCGGGCCAGGACGAGCGCGCCGCGGCTCCGGGTCCGGTGTGGCGCCGCGGTCCCGGCGGCGGTTGCGGGGGTGGTCATGAGGGAATCTCCTCGAGTCGGTCGACGTGGGCCGTCTCAGGTGCGGACCCGAGGGTCGAGCGCCGCGTAGACGAGGTCGGAGAGCAGTCCCGCGATCAGGACGATGCCGGCGGTGAAGATCGCCACGGCGGCGACCGCGTTGACGTCGTTGCTGGTGATGGAGTCGACCAGCCACTCCCCCATGCCGTGCCACCCGTAGATCTCCTCGGTGAAGGTCGCGCCGGTGAACAGCAGCACGACGTTGTAGACCACCAGCGGCATCACGGGAATGACCGCGGTGCGCAGTCCGTGCCGCAGGACCGCCTGACGCCGCCGGAGCCCCTTGGCGCGGGCCGTCCGCAGGAAGTCGCTGCCCAGGACGTCGAGCATCGTGCTGCGCTGGTAGCGGCTGAAGAACGGGATCTGGGCGAGCAGCAGCGTCAGCGTCGGCAGCACGAGGTGTTCGAGGTTGTTGAGGACGACCGGGAGGGTGCCGTGCACCTTCGGGTCGTACATCCCGATGTACTGCACCAGCGGCCCGTCGCCCGCGGTGTCCAGGGTCCGCAGTCCGACCGCGATCACCACGACCGGGGTGGCCAGCAGGACGTAGGAGACGATCGTCGACACCCGGTCGGAGGGCCGGTACTGCCGCAGTGCGTTCCAGGCGCCGACCGCGACGCCGCCGACGGCCCCCAGGACGGTCGCGACGAAGAGCAGCTCGGTGCTGACCAGGACGCGGCGGCCCAGCTCGGTGTTGACCGAAGCGCCGTCGTAGGTCCTGCCGAAATCCCCGTGCAGCACGATCCCGGTCAGCCAGCGCCAATACCGGAGGTACACGGGCGTGTGCGGATCGAGGTTGTAGGCGTGCAGGATCGCGTAGATCGAGTGCAGGGGCGGCCGGGGATTCTTCGACAGGTAGTTGATGTCGGGGTGGAGGGTGAAGGATGCGAGAAAGTACGTCGCGCTGGCCGCGATGAACACCAGGATTGCGTAGTTGCCGAGGCGGCGCAGTAGGTAACGGCCCAACGTGCTTTCTCCTTCGCGTGGCACGCCCCGTGACCAGGGCCGCACCGGCTCCTACGGGGGTGTGACCCGGGTTCGGCAGCGCCACCCGGATGTCGCCGTATCGGAGCGGGGAAACAATGGAGCGTCGCGGTGGGACGGCTCGGGAAATATCCTCCTGCCACCCGCGTCCACATGAGGCAATACGCGCACAAAGAATTGGCAATGCGCATTGCGGGACGGAATTCCGGGAAAAGGGTTCCGGGCCGTGCCGAATTCCCTCTATGACGTGCGCCACTTTATGTGATGTTGATGTGGCGCCGATGCGGGGCGCCGTTCCGGGCAGCACGAAGGGCGGGCGCGGAGTCGGCTCCGCGCCCGCCCCTGGGGGTCTTCCCGCGTCAGTCCACCGCGAGGGTGAAGACGTGGAGGTCCGTGTTCTCCGGGAGCTTCACGCTCGTGATGGTCTTGCCGTCCGGTGCCGAGAAGGGCTTGGTGGCGAAGACGTACGTGGCCACCGGGTCCTTGTCCGCGCCCGCGACGTTGCGGTAGGCGGTCTTGGCGACGACCTCGTTGCCGAACTTGACGCTGCCGCCGCCACCTCCCACGGTCCAGTCGGTGAAGGACAGGTCGACGGCGCCGGTGCTGCCGTCGGTGTAGGTGACCGTCGCCGTCGTCTGCTGGTCGCCGTTGACGGCGCTGCCGACGAACGACAACCGCGAGGCGGGCGTGGCCAGTTCGATGGTCTGGCCGGTCGCCGAGGCGTTGTCGGGGCGGCCGGCGGGGGAATCCGGCCAGGTGAACGCGAGGCCTCCGGTGACCGTGCCCTGCGTCCCGCCGGTGAGGCCGGCCGCGGCGAGCGCCTGACGGGAGTAGCTCCAGCCGCCGCCGTCGTAGTCCGCCTCGTCGTGGTCACCGGCGTCGTCCGAGACGCCCGTGCTGTTGTACGCCGCGATGAGGGAACCGGGAGCGGCCACCGTCAGCGACACCGGCTGCTCGTACGAGGTGTCCCCGTAGCTCACCGCCACCTTGGCGTCGTAGAAGCCCTGCTTGACGTCACCGGCGGTGGACAGGGTGATCTCCTGGGAGCCGTCCGTGAACTCCCCCTCCGCGGGCGACGCCGTGACGCCGTCGGGCACCTCGACGCGGAAGCGCACCTTCGGTGCGGCGCCGCCGCGCAGCGACAGGGCGCGGATGCCCACCTTGGTGCCGCCGCCCGGGGCGATCGTCGCCGTGGTCGGGCCGACGCCGACCTGGTGCGGCTGCTCACCCTCCCGGAACGAGGGCGGCGCGTCGGCCGCGTCCGCTCCCCAGCTGCGGTCCGCGGTGCGCGACAGGGTGTAGTCGAGCCTGCCGCCGTCCTCGACGAAGGAGGCGGGCAACCACGGCCGGTCACTGGCGCGTCCGTTGACCTTCAGCGATCGGACGTACGGCGCGTCGGCCGCCGCGCCCGCCGCGCGGATGGAGATGTCGTTCCCGGCCGGGCGGTCGATCTCGATCCGCGGGAACAGCGGGGATCCGAGGACGAGTTCGGCGCGGGAGGGCACCTGCGGGTACATGCCGAGCGCCGAGAAGACGTACCAGGACGACATCGCGCCGAGGTCGTCGTTGCCGGGGATGCCGCCCGGCTGCGTGGACCACAGGGCGCCCATCGCGGCCCGCACGGTCTCCTGCGTCTTGTAGGGTGCGCCGGCGTAGGCGTACAGGTACGGCACGTTGATCGACGGCTCGTTGTCCATCTCCGACTTCTCGCCGCCGCTGCCGGTGAAGGCCCACTTGCCGTCCGCCGTGTGGAAGAACGCGTCCAGCCGGTCGAGGGCCTCGTCGCGGCCGCCCATCGCCGCGAACAGGCCGGCCGGGTCGTGCTGCACCATCCAGGTGTACTGGGCGGCCGTGCCCTCGACGAAGCCGTTGCCGGTGGCCGGGGTGAACCCGGTGACCCAGCTGCCGTCGGCCGCGCGGTTGGCTATGTAACCGCCGCTCGGGTCGGCGGCGAGGTTGAAGTTGTTCTGCCACCACTGGGAGCGCCGGGCGAAGTCGGCGGCGGTGTGCTTCCGGCCCGCGGCCGAGGCGAGCTGCGAGAGGGCGAAGTCGGCGCCCGACATCTCCAGCGTCTCGGCGGCGCCGCCCCAGGCGTTGGAGACGGACGGCATGTAGTGCAGCTTCAGGTACTTGTCCAGCGACGGGCGCTGGCCCACGGAGAGGATCGGCTTGCCCACCGGCGACAGGTCGCGCTCCGTCGGCACGGTCGCGGCCTTCACCAGGGAGTCGAGCGCGCCGCGCAGGTCGAAGTCCGTGCCGCCGAAGGCCCGGATCCCGGCGAGGGCGGCCGGCGACGGGTCGCCGTTCATGACGTGCGTGCCGGAGGCACCGTGCAGCCAGCGGTCCCAGACGCCGCCGTTCTGCTGGGCGAGCTCGTACAGGGACTGGGCGATGTCCGAGCCGGTGCGCGGGCTCAGCAGGGTGAGCAGCTGCACCTGCGAGCGGTAGACGTCCCAGCCGGAGAAGGTGCCGTACTGCGCCTGGTGGCCGCGGGCCACCGTGTGGACCTCGCCGTCGCTGCCGCGGTATCTGCGGTCGGTGTCGCTGATGACGTTGGGGTGGATCAGCGCGTGGTAGAGGGCGGTGTAGAAGGTGCTGCGCTCGGCGTCCGTGCCACCGCCCACCTTGATCGCGCCCAGCCGGTCCCGCCACGCGCGACCGGCCGCCTCCCGTACCGAGTCGAAGGAGCGGTGCCGCGGGTTCTCGGCGGCGAGGTTGGCCTCGGCGCCCGCCTGGCTCACGTACGAGATGCCGACCTTGACGTTCACCGGTCCGCTGCCGGGCGCGAACTCCACCCAGCCGCCGGCGCCCTTGCCCGCGACCGGCGTCCCGCCGTGGGAGAAGCCTCCCGTGCCGCCCGAGGCGGTGGTGGAGCCGGGGGTCACCTTGTCGTCCTGCCAGGTGCCGGTCGCCTTGAAGGAGCGGTCGAAGCGGGCGGTGAAGAAGAGGGTGTAGTAGGAGCGTTGGCCCTCCGGGTCGAGGTAGCCGCAGAAGTTCCCGGAGGTGACCGAGCCGGAGACGGTACGGGTCTGCGGGTCGATGGTCACGGTGGAGTCCGTGGACCCGACCTCGGAGTTGGCGGTGCGGATCAGCATCGAGGCGGGCTTGTCCGCGGGGAAGGTGAAGCGGCCGGAGCCGGTGCGCGCGGTGGCCGTCAGGTCCGCCGTCACACCGGAGGACAGGCCCACCTTGTAGCGGCCCGGCTCGGCGGTCTCGTCGCCGTGCTTGAAGTCCGCGGCGTACACCGCGTCCTTGGTGTCCGCGGCGGGCGAGGTGGTGACCTCTCCGGCGTACGGGAGGAACGGGATGTCGCCGCTGCCGCCCGCGCAGCCGGTGCCTGACATGTGGGTGAGGCTGAACCCCCGGATGCGGGTCGCGTCGTAGTGGTAACCACCGGGCGCCGTGGTGCGGGTGGCGTCGCCGCGGGTGGTCTCGGGGCTCCAGGACAGCATGCCGAGGGGGACGACGGCGCCGGGGAAGACGTTGCCGCCGTTCTTGGTGCCGATCAGGGGGTCGACGTAGGCGGTGGGGTCCTGCACGAGATCGGGTGGCGGCGCGGCGGGCGCCGCGAGGGCGGGAGTGGCACCGCCGACCGCCAGGACGGCGGCCAGCAGAACGGACGTCGTACGCAAACGCATGACGCGGCCCTTCTTCTCTCGGACGGGTCGCGCACCACGGGTCACACAAGCCGCGGGGACAGTAGCGTGCCCCACCGGTGCGCCGGAAGACCGCCTCGGGTGCACGTCAACTCCCTTGACATCGTTGCCTTCTCAGCCGGTATAGTCATGCCCAGCTCAAATGACAACGTTGTCGCGCACCACGGTTCCACAAGCCCCCCACGCCCGGCACCGCTCTCCCCCGCATCCGCCTCGGCACCCGCAGGTCCCCCGCCCCGATCCAGCCCGACGACCCCGATCCGGTGCGGTCACGGGCCCTCTCGTGAACGGCCGGGGCGGTACCGGCGAGGGCTGACAACGCCGCGGCTGCACGCCGGGCCCGAAGGCTCCCGCGTGCAGCCGCGAGGTGGCACCTGCGCGGTCGCCGAAGGCGCACGCGGGGTCAGAACCAGTGCAGGCAGTGCGGGACGCGCTCCGCGCGGAAGAGGGCGTCGGCGAGGGTCGCGGCGTCCGGGCGGTGGGCCCGGATGTGTCCGGCACGCACGAGCGTGCTCGGGGTGGTACCGCCGAGGTAGACCGAGCCCAGGTCGCTCACGTCCAGGGACAGGTCGGGTTCCCGGTCCGTCGGGACGCACTCCGCCTTGGTGTCCCGGACGGTCAGCAGGTAGCGGCCGTGCTCGCCCAGGAACGGGTCGTCGACGTCGAGGACGAGTTCGCCGTCCGTGGACCAGCCGCGCGAGGTCAGTGCACGCGGGACGTCCAGCAGCCGCACCCAGAGCCAGTCGGTGTGGTTGCTCGCCTGGCCGGCACGGAAATCCGCGAACTGCCAGCGCAGCGGATGCTCGGGCGGGACGTGCTTGAACACGACCTGAGCCACCAGGTCGTGTCCGAGCACGAACCGGGCCAGGGCCGTGAACGCGGCCTCGTCGGTGGCGATGGTCTCGTCGACCGTCAAGGTGTCGGGCTCGCCGAGGGAGTAGCTGGCGTACCCGTCCGGCACGCCGTCGGCGTCACGGTGGACGGCGACGTAGCGCGGTGCCGGGGAGACCGGGGCCTGCCCCGCCCCCAGGGCCCACCAGCGGTGCGGCCGGGACAGCGCGCCGGGCTGTGCGCGGCGGTACCGGTCGTAGACCTCTTCCAGGATCTCTCCGCACTCGGCACGCCGCAGCACCTCGACCGAGCCGGTGTCCGGGACGGCCGCTGGGCCGCCGGCCGTTCCGCGCGCCCGGGGGACGGCGAGGGCGGCCTGGTGGCGCGGCACCGTCAGTCGACCCGTGTAGGTCGCCGGTCCGTAGCCGAACCTGCGGTAGATCAGGGCCTCGGAGGCCAGCAGCACGGAGAGGAACTCGCCGCGGGCCCGCAGTCCGGTGAGCTGATGGCGCATCATCGCGGTGAGCACGCCCTGACGCCGGTGCGAGGGCACGACACCGACGGCGGTGACGCCGGCGGCCGGGACGAGGACCTCACCTGGCAAGGTGAGCTCGAAGGAGTACGCACCGGCGGTGCCGATCGGCCGCCCGTCCGCCGTCGTGGCGAGCAGGTTGCGGTCCATTTCGAGCGCCGACCACCAGACCCCGCGGCCCTCGGCCGGGGTTTCCGGGAAGCGCCCGAACGCGGCATGGAGCGTGTCGACGAAGACGTCGAGGTCCTGGTCGGTCGTGGAACGGATCTCCATTGCTGCCGCTGCCTCCCCGGGATACCGGCACCACGCGTCGTGGTGACCCGCCACAGTGCAGCGTCGCCCCTCGGCAAGGTCAAGCGAATTACGGCCGGTCCCGGCCGCGGCCCGCTCGGGTGAGGCGTGACGGAGCCCGGGAGCATATCCAGCTGCCCGGGCTCCTGAGATGCCACCCAATTGCACACGCCGGCGGCGTTTAAGAGTCGCGGATCATTCTGAGATCGACGTGTTCTACCTTTGAACTACCGCGCCACGGAAGAGGCGCAGAGGGGAGTTGAACCCCCATCCGTCGATGATCGTCCGCGCTCGGTCGATCCGGCGTTCGGCGGCGAATGCTGAGACTGGAGCGAGAGTCTGAGATTGACGGGGCTGCCTCTACCGGTTGGGCCACCCCGGCCCGGTGTGCCGGGGGAGGGATTCGAACCCCCACTGATACCCCTGGTCAGCTTCAACATCAGTGTCAGCTTGCGCTCTCGGCGCACCCCCCGCTCTCACGAGGGGCGTTGATGGGGCTACCCGAACAGGTAGCCGAAGACCGCCTCCCCCACGCGCTGGTCGGTGACGTCCGCGCCGTTGGCCTCCTCGCGGGCGAACTTCACGGCCTGCTGCAGCTTCTCGACCCTGACGAGCAGCTCGTTCACGCGCCGCGCCGGGAGCGCGCCGGAGAACTTCACGGTCGTCCAGTACCCCACGGGCACGTCCTCGTAGTACACCTCGACCTGGGCCGGGTGCTTCTCCGTGGCCTCGGCCTTCACGTGGTTGCGCGGGACCTTCTTCGTGCGGATCGTCCGCACCGGCTCGGTCTTCCAGCAGTCCGTCGACGGGTCGGGGTTCCACGACTCGGACGCGTCCAGGACCGGCAGCTTGCGCACGAACGTGTGCAGGTCGGTGAGCTGCTTCTCCAGGAAGAGCAGGTACGGCACGGGGACCTGCGCGAGCAGCACCCTCCCGTCCACCACCACGTCGGCGGCCGCGGTCCGGTTGGCCCAGTCCTTGGTCGCCGTCACGTCGAAGAGCCGCGTCAGGGTGTCCCCGACCTCGTGCAGGACGTCCTCCGCCTTCACCTGGACCCGGGTGGACTCCGGGGGCAGTTGCTCGCCCTCCTCGTCCTTCGGCTGGTACGTCCGCGAGATCCCGGCGAGCAACGCGGGCTTCTGGACGTCGTGATGGGCCTGGGTCAATTCCTGGAGGGACTTGGACTTGACGCCCTTTTCCACGGCGATGATCTGATTGAGCTTCGGCACGTCAGCGAAATTAGCAGCGCCCGCCCGTACACACACCCGAATTTCGGGCCCACCGTGACGCACCGGTATCGTCGCCGTATGCCCGAGCTGATCGCGCCCACCACCCGTCTGCATTCCGCCTGGCTCGAGGCGCGGGACGAGTGGGGTCCCGGCCCGCACGAGGACGGCTTCGGCCTGGAGCCGTCCGACGAGGTCGACTCGCCGGACGGGTTCGCGGCCTGGGTGACGATGCTGGCCGGGCAGTCGGGGCCGGAGGCGGTGGAGGCGGGCCGCGGCTGCTGGTACCGGTGGATCGTCGAGGGCGACCGGGTGCACGGGGGCATCGCCCTGCGGCAGGGGCCCGACGACTACGTGCTGCGGTTCGGTCACATCGGCTACGGCATCCGGCCCTCCTCGCGCCGCCGTGGGCTGGCCACCTGGGCCCTCGGCGGGATGCTCCACGAGGCGCGCGGGCTCGGACTGGACCGGGTGCTGATCGTCTGCGAGGCGGCGAACACCGCCTCCGCCAGGACGATCGAACGCAACGGCGGCGTGCTCGAGGGCGTTGAGGAGGCCGGACCGGGTGGCGCCGTGCGACGCTACGGGGTCACGATCGCCTGACGCGGCTCAAGGGTGCAGCGCCCGCTGCAGGGCCTCGACGGCCAGCGTGCGGGCGACGACGGTCGCCTTGGAGTCCCGGAGGCTGTCGAGCATGAGGAAGTCGTGGACCATGCCGAGCACCCGCACCGCGGTGACGTCCACACCCGCCTCGCGCAGCTTGGCGGCGTAGGCCTCGCCCTCGTCGCGCAGTACGTCGGCCTCGTCGGTGATGACCAGGGTGGTGGGGAGGCCGCGCAGCTGCTCGACGTCGGCGCGCAGCGGGGACGCGTGGATCTCGGCGCGCTGTCCGGGGTCGCTGGTGTAGGCGTCCCAGAACCACTTCATCCCGTCGCGGGTGAGGTAGTAGCCCTCGGCGAACTGCTGGTAGGACGGCGTGTCGAAGTCGGCGTCGGTCACGGGGTAGAGCAGCACCTGGGCCGCCAGGTCGATGTCGCCGCGTTCCTTCGCCATCAGCGCGAAGACGGCCGACATGTTGCCGCCGACCGAGTCGCCGCAGACGGCCATCCGCGAGGCGTCCAGCTTCCGGTCCTCGCCGTTGCTCAGGATCCACTTCCCGACCGCGTAGTTCTGCTCGATCTGGGTGGGGTACTTCGCCTCGGGGGCCAGGTCGTAGACGGGGAAGACCACGGCGGCGTTCGTGCCGACCGCGAGTTCGCGCACGAGCCGGTCGTGGGTGTTCTCGTCGCCGAACACCCATCCGGCGCCGTGGATGTAGAACACGACCGGGAGGGTCTCCGTCGACCCTTCGGGACGGATGATGCGGGCACGGACGCTGCCGTACCGTCCGGCGTCGACGGTCACCCATTCCTCGTCCACCGCGGGCTTGGGCACGCCCTCGCCCGCCTGCAGGTCGTCGAGGATCTCGCGGCCGTCCGCCGGCGCGACCTCGTAGATGCGCGGGTGCTGTGCGGTCGCGTCCGCCAGTTCCTTGGCCGCGGGTTCCAGGACGGGTGCCGCGGACGGGGATTCGGGCATGGTGGGCCTCCTGCCGGAGAGGTTCCGTTTTTGGGCAGCGGAGGCGGTCGCAAGGACCGTGCCGGCCGCTGTTCCATCGTCCCTCGGCGGTTCGGCGCCGCAACTCCGGGAGATTCCGTGGTCGCAGAGCGCTCATGCGCGGGGCACACGCTGTCACTCCGCCGTGCGTGGGCGTCCGGCGGCGTGGTGCTTCGGGCCCGGCGGACTCCGTTCCCTACGATGCGCGGGTGCGATGCGCGATGTCCATTCCGCAGTTCCATGCGGACGGCGAGTTCGATCCCGCCGCCTTCCGCGTATTCCTGGCGCGCGTCGAGGAGTTGGGGTTCGACAGTGCCTGGACACAGGAACAGACGCTGGGCACGAAGCCGCAGCTCGCCCCGCTCGAGACGATGACCTTCGCCGCCGCGTGCACCGAGCGCCTGCGCCTGGGGTGCGTGGTCTTCGTGTCCACGCTGCACAGTCCGGTGCACCTGGCGAAGAGCATCGGTTCGCTGGACCAACTGAGCCGGGGCCGGATCGAGGTGGGATTCGGCACGAGAGGCCCGCAGCGGCCCTTCGCGGCGTTCGGCGTCGACCCGGAGCGCTACGTGGCCCGCTTCTACGAGGGCATGGAGGTCATGACCCGCCTGTGGCGTGAGCCCCGGGTCGACTTCTCCGGGGAATTCTGGCGGTTGAGCGACGCGGCGATGGAACCGAAACCGTTCCAGAAGCCCTTTCCCCCGGTGTGGTTCGGCGGCAGCGGGCACACCGCGCTGCGCCGCGCCGTGATGAGTCCGGGGCTCTTCACCGGCTTCTTCGGCGCGGGTCAGGTCCGGACGGAGAAGTTCGCCGACCAGGTCGCGATCGTGCGGCAGGCGCTGGCCGAGAGCGGCAGGCCGGTGGACGGCTTCGGGATCGCCAAGCGCGTCTACATCGCGGTGGACGACGACTCCCGGCGCGCCCGCGCCCGGATCGACGCCGAACTGGCGGCGCTGTACATGCGCAAGTCCCCCGAGACCGAGGCCGCCGCGATCACGGGGACCCCGGCGGAGTGCGTCCGGGCGCTGCGTGAGGTCGTCGCCGCCGGTGCGGAGCTCATCCTGTTCACGCCCCTGTTCGCGCCGGCCGAGCACGCCGAGCGCCTGGCCGCCGAGGTCGTGCCGGAGCTCGGCTGACGCACCCGCCGTGGCGGGTTCCCGGCTGCGGACCGAGCGCGGCCCGGCCGAAGGCCACGAGCCTGATCTGCCGGACCGGGCTCTGCGACGCCCGGAGGGCTGAGGCGGCGATCCGCGCCGCTTCCTCCGCCGGCTGGTCGTGGACGCCGGTGGCGATCGAGGGGAACGCGGTGCTCGTGGCCCCCAGCTCGTCCGCGCCCTGCGGGCAACGCCCGTAGGAGGAGGCGAGGACGTCGGCCTCTCCGTCGTCGCCGCCTCCCCCGCCGATCAGCGACTCGTCCGCCGCCTTCACGACGGCATCGGTGGGCGAGTCAGGCGCACATGGCGCTCCGTACGAGCGGAGCCCCCGCTCGTTTGCGTGTTCGTCGGTTGCTGTAGGGTCCAAGGCCATTGATCGTTGTACAAATCTTTACCGCCCGGAGGGGAACTCTTCATGCACATCCGTCGTCTTGTGGCGATCACCGCTGCGACCGGCACGCTCGCGCTCGGTCTCGCGGCCTGTGGTGACGCCACGAAGGAGGCGCCGAAGTCCGCGTCGACGCAGGGCTCCGCCAAGCCGGTGGAGAAGAAGGTCTCCCCCGTCGAAGCCGTGCGGAACGCCACCAAGGCGGTGGAGCAGCAGGCATCCGCGAAGGTCGCCGTCGACTCCGTCGACCCTGCGGACGGCAACACCAAGGCCGAGGGCACGCTGAGCTGGAAGAAGGGCTCCGAGGGGGCCGAGCTGAGCATGGACGCCGGTTCCGACGCCGACATGAAGGACATGGCCGGTCCGGACGGCAAGGTGCACATGACGATGGCGGACGGCAGCGTGTTCCTCCCGGTCGAGGGGGAGATGGCCGAGGCCGCGGGCGGCAAGAAGTGGCTGAAGCTCGACGGCTCATCCGCGGAGGACAACCCGGCCAAGGACCTGCCGCACGGCCCCGCCGCGGCCCTTGCCGCGCTGTCCACCGCGGCGGACCTCGCCGCGGCCGGCGAGGAGCAGGTGGCCGGCGCCGAGGCGACCCACTACACGGGCACCGTGGACATCAAGAAGCTCGCCGCCGACACCTCCGTCCTGGAGCTCATCACAAAGGACGAGCGCGACGCCTACATCGAGGAACTGCACTCCACCGGCCTCAAGAACACCGTCAAGATCGAGGCGTGGATCAGCGCCGACGACCTCGCGGTCAAGACCGTGGAGTCCGGTAAGACCGCCAAGGGCCCGGCCAAGCTGACCATCGCGTACTCCGGCTACGGCCAGACCTCCGCCATCAAGGCGCCTCCGGCCAAGGACGTCACCACGTTCGCCGAGATGATCCAGAACGCCGCCCAGGGCTGACGTCAACCCGTCGGTGGGTGCGCCGCGACCACGCGCACCCACCGACGCAGTGGGCCCGGTCGTCGGCGCGGGCCGCTTCGTACGACCGGCGACCCCGGGAGCCGGTAGCCGGGGGCCACCCGGGCAGCCCGTACCCTGAGGGGGCGATGAACCTCTTCAGCACGCCGTGGGGCGCACTCGAACTGACCCGATTCCCCGCGGAGCCGCGGGAGACGCTGCGGGCGTGGGACGCCGCGGACGACTACCTGTTGCGGCACCTCGCGGAGAACGGGACGGACCTGACGGGCACGACCGTCGTCCTCGGAGACCGCTGGGGGGCGCTGGCGACGGCGCTGGCGGCACACCGCCCCACGCAGATCACGGACTCCCACCTCGGGCAGCAGGCCACGCTGGCGAACCTGCGGCGCAACGCGCCGGACGCCGAGGTGCGGATGCTGACCACCCGCGACGAGCCTCCGGCGCGCATCGACGTGCTGCTCGTGCGGGTGCCCAAGAGCCTCGCGCTGCTGGAGGACCAGCTGCACCGGCTGGCCCCCGCACTGCACCCCGGCACCGTCGTCCTGGGCGCGGGCATGGTCACCGAGATCCACACGTCCACGCTGCGGCTCTTCGAGCGGGTCATCGGGCCGACCCGCACCTCGCTGGCGGTGCGCAAGGCCCGGCTGATCTTCAGCACCCCCGATCCGGCGGCGGCCCCCGGGGCGAACCCGTGGCCTTTGCGGTACGCGCTGCCCGACGGCATCGGCCCGCTGTCCGGCCGCACCGTCACCAACCACGCGGGCGTGTTCTGCGCCGATCACCTCGACATCGGCACGCGTTTCCTGCTGGAGCACCTGCCGGACCGCAAGGGCCCGGACCGTGTGGTCGACCTGGGCTGCGGCAACGGCGTGGTCGGGACCGCGGTGGCGCTGGCGAACCCCGACAGCGACGTGCTGTTCGTGGACGAGTCGCACCAGGCCGTCGCCTCCGCCGAGGAGACCTTCCACGACAACGTGGGTCCTGGGGGCAAGGCCCGGTTCCTCGTCGGGGACGCCGCCGACGCCGTGGCCGCCGTCCGGCCCGACGGCGCCGACCTCGTCCTCAACAACCCGCCGTTCCACTCCCACCAGGCGGTCACCGCCGCGACCGCCCACCGCATGTTCGTCACCGCCCGGTCCGCGCTGCGGCCCGGTGGTGAGCTGCTGGTCATCGGGAACCGGCATCTGGGCTACCACGTGCGCCTGCGGCGGCTCTTCGGGAACTGCGAGGTCGTCGCGTCGAATCCGAAGTTCGTGGTCCTGCGGGCCGTCAAGCGCTGACGCCGGGCCGCCGGAGTCTTGAGGTCGGGTGAACCGGGCAGGCGATCCTCATGGTGGACGAGACGTACGGCGGCGGACCGGAGGCGGGCGGACACCGTGCGGTGCCGCACACCGCCGATGTGCGGATAGAGGCGTGGGGGCCCACCAGGGAGCAGTGCCTGGTCGAGGCGGTGCTGGGCCTGGTCGAGTGCTTCGCGGACGTCGCCGGGGTGCGGCCGGCGCGCGTGCGGCGGATACCGGTGGCCGACGCCGCCGACGACGACCTGCTGGCGGACCTGCTGGACGAGGTCATCTTCCGGCTCGAGGTGCACGGGGAGGTGCCCGTCGACGTCGAGGCGGAGTCGGACGCCGACGGGCTGGACGTACGGATGGCGATGGCCGACGTGAGGTCGGTCGAGGTCACCGGCGCGGTGCCGAAGGCGGTCTCGCTCAACGAACTCCACCTGGCGCCCGGCCCGTACGGATGGACCTGCGCGGCGACGGTCGACGTCTGAAAGACGGCGGCGGACCTCCGAACGGCGGCGGTCCACGGCGGGCCTAACCCTTCACCACGCCCAGGGGCACCAGGCGGACGACCTTGCGGCACAGTCCGGCGCCCTCGCTCGCCTCCACCACCGCCGAGACGTCCTTGTACGCCTCGGGCGTCTCCTCGGCGAGGCCGCGCCAGGACGAGGCGCGGACCGCGATCCCGCGGGCCTCCAGCCGGGCCCGCAGCTCCCTGCCGCTGACCCCTCGCGCGGCCTGGTGCCGGCTCTTCTCCCGGCCCGCCCCGTGGCAGGTCGAGTGGAAGGCGTCGCCACGGGGAACGCCGGTGAGGACGTACGAGCAGGTGCCCATGGTGCCGGGGATGAGCACGGGCTGGCCGGCGCCGCGCAGGTCGGCGGGCAGGTCCGGGTGACCGGGCGGGAGCGCCCGGGTGGCGCCCTTGCGGTGGACGCAGAGGGTGCGCCGCGCGCCCGCGCCCTCCACGTCGTGCTCCTCGATCTTCGCCAGGTTGTGGGACACGTCGTAGACGAGGGTCAGACGGACCCCCGCCTCGCGGCGGAAGACACGGCGGGACAGCTCGCCGAGGAGCTGGCGGTTGGCCCGGGCGTAGTTTGCCGCTGCCGCCATCGCGCCGAGGTAGGCGCGGCCCTCCGGCGAGTCCACGGGGACGCAGGCGAGCTGCCGGTCGGGGACCTCGATGCCGTACCGCCGCATGGTCCGGTCCATGGCCCGCACGTGGTCGGAGCAGATCTGGTGCCCCAGTCCCCGGGAACCGCAGTGGATCATCACGCAGACCTGGCCGAGCGCGAGTCCGAAGGCGGCGGCGACCGCTTCGTCGTACACCTCGGCGACCTCCTGCACCTCGAGGAAGTGGTTGCCCGAGCCGAGGCTGCCGACCTGCCCGAGGCCGCGTTCCCTGGCGCGTGCGCTCACCTGTCCGGGGTCGGCGTCGGCCACGGTGCCCTCGTCCTCGCACCGCCGCAGGTCGCCGTCCTCGCCGTGGCCCTCCTCCACGGCGTAGCGGGACCCGCCGGTCAGCACGCGTTCCAGCCGGCGGTCGCTGCCCAGGTGCCAGACGGCTCCGGTGACGGCGCCGCGGGGTGTGTCCTGGCCCAGTCCGTCCATGATCGCGGGCAGGGCGGGTCCGACCGTCCGCCGGTCGCAGTCGGCCGCCAGCAGGCGCACGCCGCAGGAGATGTCGAAGCCCACCCCGCCCGGGGAGACCACGCCGCCGTCGGCGACGTCGGTGGCGGCCACGCCTCCGATGGGGAAGCCGTAGCCCCAGTGGACGTCGGGCATGGCGTAGGAGGCGCCGACGATGCCGGGCAGCGTCGCCACGTTGACGACCTGCTCCAGGGCCTTCTCGGCATGGCCGATCAGGTCGCGCGAGGCGAACACGACGCCGGGTACGCGCATCAGCGCCCGCGGAGCGATGCGGAAACGGTAGGGGCCCTCTTCCACGACATCCATCACAGCCTCCGGGGCCGGTGGCCGGTCAACGCCCCCTATGTTTCGCGTTGCCGCGCGGGACGGCGGTAAACGGAGCCCCGGCCGGATCCGGATTCCGGACGTAGCATGAGGAAAAGGGCCGGTGCGCTGTCACAAGCGACGACCCGCAAGGGTGATCCCGGTGCGTCCGCGCCGGGGCACGGTGCCGAATCGGCGCTCCACCGAGGAGCAGCGCATGATCCATTCAGCCGATATCCGCGAGTGGCGCGACCGCGACGTCATCGACCCCAAGGGGCACAAGATCGGCGCGCTCGAGGCGATCTACGTCGACACCGCCACCGACGAGCCGGCGGTGGCCACGGTGCGCACCGGTCTGCCCACGCGGCAGCGACTGGTCTTCGTCCCCCTCGACGAGGCGGTCGTGGGGCCCGGCTACGTCAAGGTCGCCCAGCCCAAGGGGCTGGTGAAGAAGGGTCCGTCCATCGGGACGGACGACGTCCTGCCCGCAGAGCAGGAAGGGGAGATCTTCCAGTACTACGACATGGCCTACCACCCGGGCGCCGGCGGCGAACGCAAACTCGCCCGCCGCTGAACGCCTCACCCCGCCGCGCCAAGGAGGTGTCCCGGCCATGGCGCTCTTCCTGTTCCTGCTTCTGGTGGCCGTGGTCCTCGGACTCATCGGCGTGGTCGCCGAAGGTCTGCTGTATCTGCTGGTCATCGGCGTCGTCGTGCTCGTGCTCGACCTGGTGTACGTCGTTGTGAGATGGCGGCGTTCGCGCCGTGGGCTTCTGCGCTGAGACCGGCTGGGGGCGCCGGCCACGGGCTGCGTGCAGCCGGAACCCGCGGGGGGAGCACACTTCCGCGCCCGGGCGGGGTAGCAGACATCAGGTACGCAGAGTCCTCCGCGCGAAGTAGGGAATCCGTCATGACGGACCAGAAAGCCGCCGCCCGCCCGATCGGGCCCGACAGCGACCTGGAACAGGTCTTCGAACTCGCCCAGCAGCTCCGGGTGGACTCCGTGCGGGCCAGCACCGCGGCCGGCTCGGGCCACCCGACGTCCAGCCTGTCCGCCGCCGACCTGATGGCCGTGCTGATGTCACGTCACCTGCGGTACGACTGGCAGCAGCCCGAGAACCCGGCCAACGACCACCTCATCTTCTCCAAGGGACACGCCTCTCCCTTGCTGTACGCGATGTTCCACGCCGCGGGCGCCGTCGACGAGCACGAACTCATGACGACCTACCGCACCTTCGGAGCCCGCCTCCAGGGCCACCCCACCCCCGTCCTGCCCTGGGTGGACGTGGCGACCGGTTCGCTGGGCCAGGGCATCGCCTACGGCGTGGGCATCGCCACGGCGGGCCGCGATCTGGAGCACGAGCCGTACCGGGTGTGGGTGTTGTGCGGCGACAGCGAGATGGCCGAGGGATCGGTCTGGGAGGCCCTGGACAAGGCGGGTCAGCGGCTGCTGCCCAACTTCGTCGCCATCGTCGACGTCAACCGGCTCGGCCAGCGCGGCCCCACCGAACTGCAGTGGGACACCGAGGCGTACGCCCGCCGCGTCGAGGCCTTCGGCTGCCGCGCCCTCGTCGTCGACGGGCACGACCTCCAGGCCGTCGACCGGGCGCTGGCCACCGCGGCGGACGGGCAGGCGCCCACCGTCATCGTCGCCAGGACCGTCAAGGGCCAGGGCGTCCCCGAGGTCGCCGACATCGAGGGCTGGCACGGCAAGCCCCTGCCGCCGGACCTCGCCGAGCACGCCATCGAGGAACTCGGGGGCGTGCGTCACCTGACGGTCCGCGGCCCGCGGCCGCCCGAGGCCGCGCCGCGCCCGCCGATGGCCGCGACGACGCCCATGGAACTGCCGCGCTTCCGGCTCGGGGAGGAGGTCGCCACCCGGGTCGCCTTCGGCAAGGCGCTCGTCGCCGTCGGTGCGCGCCCCGACGTCGTCGTCCTGGACGCCGAGGTCGGCAACTCCACGCACGCGGAGGACTTCGGCAAGGCCTACCCCGACCGGTACTTCGAGACGTACATCGCCGAGCAGCAGATGATCGCCTCGGCCGTCGGCATGGCCGTGCGCGGCTACCGCCCGTACGCGGCGACCTTCGCGGCCTTCCTCACCCGGGCCCACGACTTCATCCGCATGGCGGCCATCTCGCAGATCTCGATGGCCCTTTCCGGCAGTCACTGCGGCGTGGAGATCGGCGCCGACGGCCCCTCCCAGATGGGCGTGGAGGACCTGTCGATGATGCGCGCGGTCCACGGTTCCACCGTGCTCTACCCCAGCGACGCCACCTCCGCCGCGGCGCTGACGGCGGCCCAGGCCGACCTCGACGGCATCTCCTACCTGCGCACCACCCGCGGGGCCTATCCCGTCCTGTACGGACCCGACGAGACCTTCCCCGTGGGCGGTTCCAAGACCCTGCGCCAGTCCGGCGACGACCGGGTCACCCTCGTCGGCGCCGGGGTCACCCTGCACGAGTGCCTCGCCGCGGCCGACGCGCTGGCCGCCGACGGCATCGCGGCCCGCGTGATCGACCTGTACTCGGTCAAGCCCGTGGACGCCGACGCCCTCGCGCGCGCCGCCCGCGACACCGGCGCCCTCGTCGTCGCCGAGGACCACCACCCCGAGGGCGGCCTGGGCGAGGCCGTCCTGTCCGCCCTCGCCGCGCGGCGCCAGGGGCCGGCCTTCGCCCACCTGGCCGTCCGTGACCTGCCGGGCTCCGGCACCGCGGAGGAACTCCTGGACGCCGCCGGCATCTCCCGCACGCACATCGCCGAGGCGGCCAGGCGTCTGACCTCGGGATGACCCCCGCCCCGACGGGTACGAGCACCGGCGGCCGCCGTCACGGGTGACGGCGGCCGCCGCCGTACCGGCGCGGGCCCGTGCTCGACGCGCCGCGTCACCTGTACGGGCTAACCGGAGCGCCGGCCGGGGCACCGCCGCGCAGTTCCCGGGGACCGGCGCCGGGCACTGACACGCGCCCCCGGCCCGCCGCGCCGCCGCGTGCGACGAGCCCGCCTCGCCGGGCGATCTTCCTCCGCTTCGCCCACGCTGGTGCCGGTGCCCGCCCCACCCGGCGGCGCCGCCGCACGCCAGGGCGGCCTTCACGGCCGCCACGACACCCCACGAGGGAGCAGGCATGACATTGACGACGGATGCGCTCATACCCGCGCTCGAGGATGTGCGGGAGGCACACGCCGCGGTGGTCGACCGGTTCCGGACCGACATGGCCGTCACCCCCGTCGGTCCCCATCGGCAGACCCTGGAACGTCATGCCGCCCAGACCCAGCACCACATCGCCCGGATCGACACCCACGTCCGTGAGATGCGGCCGCGCCACCTCCTGCGGGACACCGCCGAGATGGTCCGGACGGCGTCGGCGGGCGCGTTCCACACGGCCATGGCGCCCCTGCACATCGGCACCCGCATGGTCCGCGGCGTCCTGCCGGGGCGCGGGCAGGCCGACGAGCACCAGCTGCTGAGGAACACCGAGGCCGAGTACACCGCCACCGCGCGGGCCCTCGCGGCCTGCCGGGCGGGCGAGAGCATCGCCACCCTGGCCCAGGACGACCGCGCCGCCGCGCTGCTGACCACGCTGCGCCGGCAGGACGAGCAACTGCTGCGCGACCTGGAGTCCAGCGTCGAGGAACAGGCCCTGGCGGTGGCCACCACGGCGGCCGGCAACGGCCACCACGCCCACGGTGCGGCCGGTCTGGCCGACGCCGCCGTCCGGACGCTCCGCACGACCGCCCAACGGCTCCAGGCCGTCTGGACCGCCGGGCAGCCGGCGCCCCGTCCCGCCGCCGACGCACCGCGCCCGACCGGGAAGGCCCACGCCCCCGTGGCCCGGAAGGTGGACCTCCCGCTGGCGGACTACGACCGGCTCCCCGTCGCCGAGATCATCCAGCGGCTGCGCATCTTCTCGCAGGCGGACCTCTCCGTCATCGAGGACTACGAACGGGAGCACGGCGACCGGGTCGGCATCCTGAACGCCATCGAGAACCTGCGCGCCAACCAGCCCTGGCCCGGCTACGACACGATGAGCCCGGACCAGATCACCGCGCGGCTGCGCGGCGCCGAACCGCTGCAGGCCCGGCAGGCCATGGACTACGAGCGGCAGCACCGCGGACGCCCCGACGTCATCAGCGCAGCCAAGCAGCGCACCCGCGCCGCCGTCTGAGCCGGCTCCACGAGGTCCCCGCCGTGGCACCACGGCGGGGACCCCCGCATGCCGCCCACGGGCCCGGGCGGCCGTGCCCGGAGCGCTGTTTGGCGCCATCTGGCTCGGGCAGGCGCCACCACCGAGAAGAAGGACCCTGCATCCCGAAGCGGATGCCGACCCGAAAGGTGGGCGCATGTCGACGGTTGAGGAGTCGGTCGAGGTCGCGGTGCCGGTCACGACGGCGTACAACCAGTGGACGCAGTTCGAGGAGTTCCCCCACTTCATGGAGGGCGTGGAGCGCATCGACCAGCGCACGCCGACCCTGACGCACTGGGTCGCGAAGGTCGACGGCGTGACGCGCGAGTTCGACGCCGAGATCAGCGAGCAGATCCCGGACGAGAGGGTCGCCTGGACCACGGTCGGCGGCGACGTCCACCAGGCGGGGGTCGTGACCTTCCACCGCCTGGACGACCGGCACACCAAGGTCATGCTGCAACTCCGGCACGAGCCGCACGGCGTGGCCGACACGGTGGCCGACAAGCTCGGCGTCGTCAAGCGCCAGGCCAAGGGCGACCTCAAGCGCTTCAAGGCGTACATCGAGGCCCGCGGCATCGAGAGCGGCTCCTGGCGTGGTGAGGTGTAGGAGCGCCGCCTGGAGCGAGCCCGACGCGCGGGTCCCGGACGCCGATCGGTGTCCGGGACCCGCGCCGTCCGTTAGCACCGCGATGCGCGGCGGCAGGCGGGGTAGGCGTACTTCTGCCACCCATGAGCAGAAGGGAGCTCTCCGATGGCCGACTCCTCGATGAAGGCCGTCGGCTGGGCGCGGTCGTTCCCGGTGTCCGGCGGAGTGCGGGCCGGCCGGCGGTGGACGCGGCAGCACCTCGCCACTCTGGACTGGACCAAGGACGCGCCGGGCACGGTCGACGACATCCTGCTGGCCGTGTCGGAGCTCGTCACGAACGCGCACGTCCACGCCCACAGCGACGCCGAGGTCGTCCTCACCTGGGACAGCCGCTGCCTGCACGTCAGCGTCCACGATGACGACGACACGGTGCCCACCCCGTGCGACGCCGACGCGGAGGCCACCGGCGGGCGCGGGCTCGCCATCGTGGACGGTCTCGCCGACCACTGGCACACACACGCCCAGCACCACGGCAAGACGATCACGGCCTGCTTCACACCACCCGGCGGGAAGTCGGCCGACCCCAATGAGGAGCCGGCACGCTGAAACCCTGTCACCTCATGGCGCAGGGTCAACGGCACGGCCGTGGCCCCGCCGTACCGGACGGTAGG
The DNA here is from genome assembly GCF_056858595.1 of Streptomyces sp. TOM-9. Lineage (NCBI taxonomy): Bacteria > Bacillati > Actinomycetota > Actinomycetes > Kitasatosporales > Streptomycetaceae > Streptomyces > Streptomyces sp. TOM-9. The sequence continues at coordinate 350,632 of NZ_JBXEQB010000001.1, forward strand.
GCCACGGGCAGGAGCGTGCCCCGGGTGGGGCCGGGAAAGGGCTAGTGCCGCATCAGGCAACGTTCGCCTACTGTGATGTGACGTGTCCTTGATCGATAGGCTTCGAGAACGTGTTCAGGCTGGTGATCCTGGAGGTGCCCTCGTGGCCGTCGAGTGGGTTCGGCTCAAACTCGACCTGGATGCGTTCGACGATGCCCGATTCGAACCGTACCTCCGACGCTGCCAGCAGGCTGGCATCGAGTTCACGACCATGGCAGCTGTCGGCGACACGGTTGAACATCGGCGTGCGCTTTACGACCTGAACAAGACGTGCTCCGCCGACATCCCGGAGCGGGGGGAGTTCTACACGTTCGACGAGTACCTCGCCCAGCGCATCGAGACTCCGACCTACGATCCCCAAGGTGTCGTCCTTGCCCTGGACGGTGGGTCATGGGTTGGCATGGCAACCACGTCGCTCCAACCCGAAGGGCACGCCCTCAGCGAGATGACCGGGCTGCTGGCCAGCCATCGGGGAAGGGGAATCTCGCTGGCCATGAAGCTCCTGGCCATTGGCTTCGCGCGTTCTCACGGAACCCACTGGCTGCAGACCTTCCACCACCCTGACAACGCATCGGCCATCGGCATGAACCGACGGCTCGGCTTCGTCAACGCCGAGCCACGAGTTGCAACCACGTGATGGTCCTGCACCTCCTCTGTGTGATCGTGCGTGGCACGAGCCGCTGGAGAATAACAGCCCCAACTGACAGCACCGCCAGGGGATTTCCCCTGACGGCGCTGCTGTGGGTTGGTCCGCCGCGACCGCCGGTCAGGGGTGGAACGGGTCCGAGGAGTGGGTGAGTGGAGCGTTGTGCACGGACGCCGAGTTGTACGTCCAACGGTCGGCGTGGGCCTGCTCACGGCGGGCCTGCTCGATGAGGAGGCCGTCCACGTTCTCCGTGCGGCGGTTGCTGCGCCGCAGGAGTTTGACGACCAGGTACGTCACGAAGGACGCGAGCAGGAGCAAGAGGATCCCGAGTTCGACCACAGCAGCTCTCCCCCGTGTGTCAACAGCTACGTGACCTGCATCGTATCCGCGGAGTGGTGGCTTGTCCCTCCCGCTTGAGCCTCATTTGAGCTTGTGGGAAACCCGGTTGGCGCCGGGAGGGCGCGCTGCCATGATCACGGGTCATGGGAGAGGCGACGACGGTCCGCGCGGTCAACGCGCTGACCGTGGGGTGGGCAGGCCAGGCGCTGCGGCACAGCGAGGAGACGGTGTTCTCCGCCGCAGGGGTGTGGCCGCTGCTGGCCCTGTTGGCGGCAGGATCGGACGGTGCCGCGCGGGACGAGTTGGAGCGGGCGACGGGGATCGGGTCCGGTGAGGCCGCCGAGGCAGCGGGACGGCTGTTGGCGCGCCTGGACGGGCTGCCGGGCGTGGCCGCCGCGATCGGGTTGTGGAGCAAGGCCTCGCTGCCGCTGGAACCCGGGTGGGTCGGCGCGCTTCCACCGGCTTCGCACGGAGTGCTGAGCGGCGACGTCGCCGCCGACGGCGGGGCGCTGGACGCCTGGGCCGACAAGCGCTCCGGCGGCCTGATCCCGAGGATGCCGGTGCCCTTCAACGCGGAGTCGGAGCTGGTACTGGCCGGCGCTCTGACGGTCAGGACCGACTGGCTCCGGCCGTTCCGGAACCACGGCGGGGTCCTCCACCGCACCACCGCGCTGCTGGACCGTGCCAAGGTGGTGGAGGCGCCGTGCGGACGGGTGACGGTGCTGAAGGTGGTGGGCACGGGCGGGATCGACGTCCACCTGCTGCGCGGTGAGGAGGACGTGGCGGGTGGCGAGGTGCTTGCGGCGGGCGTGGGCGCACTGCAGTGCACGTACCCGGCCGTCCCCGGGGACCGGCTTCCGTACGGGGCACCCGGTCCCGGGGTCACGGTGTCCCGCGTGCACAGCTGGGACCGCGAGCCGTACCTGTCGGTGACCGCGGTGCCGTTCGAGGTGACGGCTCACCACGATCTGCTCACTCACGCCGGGCTGTTCGGGCTCGCCTCGGCAGCGGACCCCTCCCGGGGGCACTTCCCCGGCATCAGCCGCGAGCCGCTCGTCGTGGGCGCCGCCGGGCAGACGGTCACGGCCGCCTTCAGCGCGCTGGGCTACCGTTCCGCCGCGGTCACGGCGTTCGGCGCCGTGGCGCTGGGCATACCGCCGTCCACGACGAAACGCGTCGCCGTCGAGTTCACCGGGCCGATCGGTTTCCTGGCCGTGCACCGGACCTCCCGGCTGGTGCTCAACGCGGGGTGGGTGCACGCTCGGTTCCCCGGCGAGGACTGGGACGCGGAGGACGAGTGACGCAAGGCCGTGCCGCCGGCCCCGCGGCGCACGCCGATCGGGCCGTCACTGGGCGGCAACGATCCACACGCTCAGGAACACCCCTCCCACCGCGACCCCGATGTGCAGGCCCATCCAGAGCACGTAGAGGCGGATCCTCGCCGTGCGGGCGAACCTGGCCTCGTGGCGGGCGTAGGGCTCGGACTTGACGCGCCGCAGACCCAGTTCGGGGTGCTCGTCTGCGATCGCGGCGTACAGCGTGCGTACCTGCCGGTTGTGGAGGCTGGTCCGCTCGCGGTACTTCCAGCACGTGAGGGTGCCGTACACGCCCAGGAGGACCATGGGCACGGTGACGCAGAGGTCGCCGGTGCGCAAGTGCTCCTTCTGCGCGAGGAATCCGAGCCCGGCCGCGACGACGACGATGACGATGTTGGTCAGTGCGGCCCGCTGGTTCTCCGACTGAAGGGCCTGCGCGCGCTGGTCCTTCCAGAGTTCCAGCAGGACGTCCGTACGATCGGCCATCGGTCCCCACCCCCACGCGCTGTCCGCCCCCGCGGGACGTCATGCCCTCGGGCCACGATGTCTACCCGCCAGGTCACCCGCGAAGCGCCGGGCGAGCCGGTGGCGACGCCGCGGAGAGCGTGGTCGTGCGCCGTGGCATGATCACGACGTGACGCAAACTCGACGCCGTTACGCCGGCGCACTGGCGCTGGTCCTGCTCGCGGTCACCGTCGCCGGGTGCGCCGGTCCGGCCGCCGGTCCAGGGGCCGGGGGCCCGGATCCCGCGGGGAAGGGCCTCTGTCCGCCGCCGGAGGCGCAGCCGGCGGAGCCCTCGCCGTGCATGACCCTCGACTGGAACCAGCGGGTCGCGGAGAACCACGCCTACCGCAGTGCCCTGCCGATCACCGAGGAGCAGAAGCGGCAGGGGGCGCCGAAGGCCGCGGCGCTGGCGGCGACGCTGACGGAACTGGCGGCCTCTGGGACCTCGCAGGAGGCACTGCGCGCGGCGGCGGCACGGGCCCTGGTTCTGACGTCCACTCAGATCGAGGTGCAGGGCGATGATTTCGACCCCTTGCGCAATGTGCTCGTGGGCGGTGGTGAGGGACGGGTCTGCGTCAACGGCGCCGTGGACGGCACGGGGAAGGCGCACGCGGAGGTGGTCGGGCGTACCGCGGACGGGTCGTGCCTGCCGGGGCCGGGCGGGCACTGAGCCCGCCCGTCAGGCGGTGGCCTCGTCCAGCAGTTCCAGGACGTGCCGGTAGGGGCGGCCGGTGGCGCGGGTCATGCCCATCTCGCAGGTGCGGTTGCACGAGGCGTACGCGTCGTACGTCCCGGCGGTGATCTCCGCCGCCTGGGCGGCCGTCGCGGACTCCGTGACCTCCGGGTGGAGCAGTCCGCGGTCCCCGGCGAAGGCGCAGCAGCCCCAGTTGTCGGGGACGGTGACCTGTTCGCTGACCGCGGCCGCGACCTGGCGCAGGGCGGCGTCGATGCCCAGGTGGACGGTGGAGCAGGTGGGGTGCAGGGCCATCGTGCCCATGCGGCGCGGGGCGGGCAGCGCGGGGAGCAGGTGCTCGGCGGTGAAGGCGACGCTGTCGACGAAGCGCAGCGCCGAGAACCGGGCGCGGTCGGACTCCGGGAGGGTGTCGGCCAGTTGCTCGAGGCCGTGGGTGCAGGAGGAGGCGTCGCACACGACCGGCAGCCGCCCGCCGTCGCTGGCCTGCCACAGTGCCTCAAGGGTCCGTCCGGCCATGGTGCGGTGGCCGTCGGTGTAGCCCTTGGACTGCCACGGCGTGCCGCAGCACAGGCCGGTCAGGCCGTCCGGCACCGTGACCTGGACGCCGGCGCGTTCGCTCAGCCGCAGGAAGGCGCCAGCCGCGCCGCCGGAGTCTCCCTCGGGGGCGAAGACGCTGCCGATGCAGGCGGCGAAGAACACCGCCTGTGCCCCTTCGGGGTGCCGCGGGGCGGGGCGGGCCGGGCCGCCGCGCGGGATGTCGCCGGACCAGGTGGGCACCAGCTCCGTCGCCCCGAGCTTGCGGACCGCGCCGGTGGCGGCGCGGGTGACCGGGATGGGCAGCGCGTGGGCGGTGTTGAGGGCGGCGCGCACTCCGGTGACGGCACTCCCCCAGTGCCGGGCGGTGGTGTTGCCGAGGCGCTGGGCGGTGGGGCTGTGGCGCTTCGCGCGCAGGCGCTTCATGACCGCGCCGGTGTCGATCGTGACGGGGCAGGCGGTGACGCACAGGCTGTCGGCCGCGCAGCTGTCGACGGCCGCGTACGCGTAGTCCGCCTCCAGGGCGCGGCGGCGCTCCTCGTCGCCGGCGGCGGTGGCCAGGGCGATCTCGCGCTGCAGGGCGATGCGTTGCCGGGGCGTGGTGGTGACGTCGGCGGTCGGGCAGACGGGCTCGCAGTAGCCGCACTCCACGCACGCGTCGACGGCCGGGTCGACCGCGGGCACGCTCTTCAGGTCGCGCAGGTGCGCGGCCGGGTCGTCGGTCAGCAGGGCGCCGGGGTTGAGGACCTCGTGGGGGTCGCACAGGCGCTTCAGCTCACGCATGACCTCGTACAGCTCGTCGCCGTACTGGCGGTGGACGAAGGGGGCCATGGCGCGGCCGGTGCCGTGCTCGGCCTTGAGGGTGCCACCGGCGTCGAGGACGAGGTCGACCATCGCGTCGGTGAAGCGGGCGTAGCGCTCGGTCTCGGCGCGGGTGTCGAAGTCCTGGGTGAGCATGAAGTGCAGGTTGCCGTCGCGGGCGTGTCCGAAGATGACCGCGTCCTGGTAGCCGTACCGGTCGAACAGGCCGATCAGGCCCTCGCAGGTGCCGGTCAGCCGTTCCATGGGGACCGCGATGTCCTCCAGGAGCGCGGTCGTCCCGGCCGGCCGTGCCCCGGCGACGGCCGTGTACAGGCCCTTGCGCAGGTGCCAGAGCCGGCCGCGGACGGCCGGGTCGCGGGTGAGCGCGGACCCGGTGACCGCGGGCAGCCGGTCCAGGACCGGCTGGGCGGCGGCCACGGTCGCGTCGAGCGCTTCGGCGCTGTCCTCGGCGAACTCCACGAGTAGGGCCGCGTGGCGTTCCACCCGCAGCCCGCGCAGTTCCTCGACGGGGTCGGCGGCCTGCTGTGCGACGCGCAGGGAGGCGGCGTCGAGGAGTTCGGCGGTGCGGGCGCCGGCGGCCAGCAGCGCGGGCAGGGCGTCGGTCGCCTCGGCGAGGCCCGGCAGGATCAGCAGGCCGGTGGCGGTGTGCGGCAGCAGGGGGACGGTGCGGAAGACGGCCTCGCCGACGAAGCCGAGGGTGCCCTCGCTGCCGATCATCAGGTGGGCGAGGATGTCGGCGGGGTCGGTGTGGTCGAGGAACGAGTTGAGCCCGTACCCCATGGTGTTCTTCATTGCGAACAGCCGCTCGATGGTGGCGCGGGAGGCGGCCGAGGCGCGGACCCGGTCGCGCAGCCGCAGCAGCCCGGCGTGGAGACCGGGCTCGTGGGCGCGCAGTGCGGCGTCCGCGTCGGGGGCGGCGGTGTCGACGACGGTGCCGGACGGCAGCACGAACTGCAGCGACTCCATGGTGCGGTAGGCGTTGTCCTGGGTGCCGCAGTTCATGCCACTGGAGTTGTTGGCGACGAGCCCGCCGATGGTGCAGGCGCTCTCGCTGGCCGGGTCGGGGCCGAGCCGGCGGCCGTGCCGGGCGAGCCGCGCGTTGGCCTGGCGCACGGTGAGTCCCGGCTGCAGCCGGATGCGCAGGCCCTCGTCGAGGACCTCGGCGGAGCGCCAGTGCGTGCGGACGTCCACCAGGACGCCGTCGCCGCCGGCCTGCCCCGCCAGGCTCGTGCCGCCGGAGCGCAGCGTGAGCGGTATCCCGGCCCTGCGCGCCCCGGCCATGAGCGCGCCGACCTCGGCGGTGGAGGCGGCGCGCACCACGGCCTGCGGTGTGAAGAGGTACGGCGAGGCGTCGTGGGCGGCCGCGACCCGGCGGGGCACGTCGGTGGAGACCCGGGAGGGGTCGGCCACGCACGCCGTCAGCCACGCGGCCGGGCCGGGGTCGACGGTGCGGGACGTGGTGGCGGGGGTGGCGGCGGAGGTGCTCATGGTTCCTCGGGTACGACGGTACGACGGTGCGACGCGGCGGCGGCGGACGGTCAGTGGTCGGGGCCGGTGATCCGCAGCAGGCGGGGCGGCTGTGCGGCGGGTTCGGGCAGGCGCAGCGGGGCCAGGCCGGGGGTGATGCTGCCCAGCACCGTGGCGCGGCGGGCGCCGGTCCCGGAGGTGAGGGTGCCGGGCAGGCCGTTGACGGTGAGGAAGCCGAGCACGGCGAAGGCGAGGGCCTCCTTGGCGTCGGAGGGCAGGCCCAGGTCGTCGCTGGGCCGCAGCGTCACGCCGGGCAGTTCCTCGCCGATCATGCGCATCAGCACCGGGTTGCGGGCGCCTCCGCCGGACACGACCAGGCTGGTGACCCCTTGCGCCCGGCAGGCGTCGGCGACGGTGACGGCGGTGAGCCTGGTCAGGGTGGCGAGGACGTCGTCGGTGCCGGGCGTGGGCACGGCGGCCAGGGCCCGCTGCAGGTACGGCAGGTGGAAGAGTTCCTTGCCGGTGCTCTTCGGTGCGGGCCTGCGGTAGTAGGGGTCGTCGAGGAGGACCTTGAGCAGGTCGGGGTCGGTGCGTCCGGCCGCGGCGCGGCGGCCGTCCTCGTCGTAGGCGGCGGCGCCGTCGGTGAAGTGGCGTACGGCCGCGTCCAGCAGGGCGTTGGCGGGGCCGGTGTCGAAGGCCAGGGGCTCGGCGCCGGGGGCGACGACGGTGATGTTGGCGATGCCGCCGAGGTTGAGCGCGGCAGGCACTCCCGGCAGCCCGCGCAGCAGCAGGGTGTCGGTCATCCCGACCAGTGGGGCGCCCTGGCCGCCGGCGGCCACGTCCCTGCTGCGCAGGTCGGACACCACCGGCAGCCCGGTGGCCTCGGCGATCCAGGCCGGCTGGCCCAGTTGCAGGGTGCCGCGGACAGTGCCGTCCTCGACCCAGTGGTGCATCGTCTGGCCGTGGGACACGACGAGGTCGGCGGCGCCCGTGCACAGCTCGTCGAGCGCGCGTGCCGCGGCGTCGGCGAAGGCCTGGCCGATGCCGGTGTCCAGCGCGCACACGGCCTGGGTGGTCGTCGTCGCGGGCGGCAGGGTCGCGCTGATCAGGTCCCGCAGGTCGTCGGCGTAGGGCACCGACAGATGACCGAGCGGCCGCATGAGCAGGGTCTCGCCGTCCAGGGTGAGGTCGGCGGCGGCCGCCTCGATGGCGTCGTACGAGGTGCCCGACATCAGGCCGATCACGCGCATGGCTTCTCCCAACTGTGGTCTCCGGGGCGGTCGTGCGGTGCCCGGGGTGGGGGCCGCCCGTCGGCGGTCCCCACCCCGGGGGTCCTCACTCGAGGCCTGCGCCCGCCGCGACACGACCGGAGCCGGAACCGGACTCGGGGCCGCCGTCGGTCAGCTCGACCTCACGCACCTCGCGGACCTCGGGGGCCTTGTGGAACAGGCTCATCACACCGCCGATGACCAGGGTGATCAGCACGCCGATCGGCACCAGCCACTGGGCGGCGATGGCGGTCGGCACCGTCGCGCCCGCCACGGTGACGTCGATCTTCACCGAGCGCACGATGTAGGTCATCACGCCAACCGTGACCAGGAACGCGACGACGGCGTCGACCTCGTTGGCGCGCCTGATGATCCGGCCGAGCAGGAAGGCGCCGAGCAGCGCGCCGTAGGTGTAGCCCGCGATGGTCAGGCCGGTCAGGTAGACGTTGCCGGTGCTGGTGCTGAAGGCGCAGGCGAAGATGGCCATCAGCACGGCCCACACCAGCGTCATCACCCGGGCGAGCTTGAGCAGCGACTCCTCCGACGGGGTGCTGCGGAAGAAGCTGTGGATGATGTCGGCGACGGTCGAGTTGGACATGGAGTTCAGCGCGGAGGACAGCGAGCCCATCGCCGCGCCGAGGATGCCGGCCACGAGCAGGCCGGAGATCACCACGGGCAGCCCGTGCAGGATGAAGTTCGGGTAGAGGTTGTCGGAGCTGTGCAGGCCCAGCTCGGAGAAGCTCTTGCCCTTGTTGTACGACCACAGCAGCGCGCCGACGAGCGAGAAGGCGGCGAACTGGAGGGTGACGAAGACACCGGAGGCGATCATGGCCTTCTGGCCGTCGCGCAGCGAGCGGGTGGCCAGGACGCGCTGGACGATCAGCTGGTCGGAACCATGGCTGGCCATCGCGAAGATGGCACCGCCGATGATCGCGGTCGGCAGGGCGAACGGGCTGGTGAGGACGTGCGCCAGGTCGAAGTTGGTGTCGAACAGCTTGAAGTGGCCCGAGTGCAGGGCGTCGGAGAAGCCGCTGCCGCCGACGTGGCCGGAGAGCACGGCGATGGCGAGGATGGCACCGCCCAGGTACAGGCCCATCTGGATGGCGTCGGTCCAGATGACCGCCTTGATGCCGCCGAGGTAGGTGTAGACGACGGTGATCACCGTGAGGACGATGATGATCAGGCGGTAACCGGCGTGCACGCCGAACTCGTCGAGCAGCAGCTTGATCGGGATCGCGGAGGCGAACAGGCGGACGCCCTCGGCGAGGAGGCGGGTGAACACGAAGGTCACCGAGGCGAGTCCTTGCAGCTTCAACCCGAATCTGCTGCCCAGGTACTGGTAGGCGCTGACGAAGCCGCCGCGCTTGTACAGGGGGATCAGCACGGTGGCGACGACCACGCGGCCGATGACGTAGCCGAGGGCGAGTTCGACGTTGCCGAAGCCCTGCCCGCTGTAGGCGCCGCCGGGCACGCTGATGACGGTCAGCACGCTGGTCTCGGTGGCCACCACGGAGAAGGAGACGGTCCACCAGGGCATGTGCCCTTCGCCGACGAAGTAGTCCTTCGCCGTTTTCTGCCGTCCGGCCAGTCGCAGTCCGATCCAGGCGATGGCGATCAGATAGACGACGATCACGACGAGGTCGAGTTGACGCACGCTCGCTCCTAAGCAGCGGCCGGCGGGATCACCGGCGTGGTGGGGACAGTGGGTGACGTCGTCCGGCGGACTCGGACGACGTGGGGTTCGTGCGGCACGGTGGCGTCCCGTGCCAGCAGGCGCGCGCCGTCCAGCGGGTCCCCGAGCGGGGGCCGCGGACTCAGCGGTGGCGCGGAGCCCTCGAGCATCGCGCGCAGCGGTGCCATGAGCGGTTCGCCGAGGCCGGTCAGCCCGCCGGTGACGGTGACGGGCAGGACCTCCCCGGTGATCCGGGCGGCGGCCGCGAGCACGGCCTCGCCCAGTGCGGTGGCGGCGTCCCGGACGATCACCCCGGCGACGGCGTCACCCGATGCGGCGGCGTGGGACACGTCCGGGGCGAAGGAGGCCGCGGTCCGGGCGGGGTTGCCGCCGGCCGCGAGGGCCGCGGGCAGCGCGTCGGGGTCGCCGAAGCGCCGGGTGGCGGCGGCCAGCAGCGTGGTGTCCGGGCCGCGTCCGTCGTGGGCGCGGAGTGCGGCCCGCAGGCCGGTCACCCCGATCCACGCGCCGCTGCCCTCGTCGCCGAGCCAGGGCCCCCAGCCGTCGACGCGGGCGTACGAGCCGTCCTCGCCGATGCCGATGGCGACGGAGCCGGTGCCGATGGCCAGCACCACGCCCGTACGGCCGCCCAGGGCGCCCGCGTGGGCGGTGACGGCGTCACTGGTGACGGCGACCTCGTCCGCGGGCAGGTCCTGGAGGAGCAGTTCGGCCAGGGTGCGGGCGGCCTCCGGGGCCGCGGCCGCTCCGGCGGCGCCGACGCAGACAGCGGCGAGCCGGCCCGGGGCGTACCCCTCGATCAGTGGCAGGACGGCGGCACGCACGGCGGCGCGCGCCGCTTCGACGCCGCCCTCGGCAGCGAGTCCCGGGGCCCCCGGAACCTCGTGGACGGGACCGACGGTGCCGTCCGTGCCGGTGAGCACGGCACGGCAGCCCGTCTTCCCCAGGTCCACAGCCACTGCTGCTGTCATGCGGCACGCCCTCGTGTCGTACGGGATCCGGCACGTCGGGTGGTCACGGTGGGCGGTGACCGGCGCGGATCGCGGTGCAGCGAGTATCGGAAGGCAGACGTCCGTATGTCAATAAGTAACTTCACGAAATGCATCACGTAAATTTTTGACGCAACCGACGGGGCGTGGTTACGCTGACGCCACCCACTCAGGAGGGAACCCATCCATGGCCTCCCAGGACCCGACCCGCACCGCCGCGCAGCCGGCCCAGGAGTCCGCCACCGGCGGCGACACCCTGGCGCGCATCCGCGCGGCCCTGCCCGGCCTGGCGCCCTCCGAACGACGGGTGGCCGAAGCCGTCCTGGCCGATCCGGCGCAGGCGGCGGAGCTGTCCATCAGCGCCCTCGCCGAACGCGCCACCACCTCGGTCGCCACGGTCATGCGGTTCTGCCGGACGATGAAACTGGGCAACTACCCGCAACTGCGGCTCGCGCTGGCCGCGGCCGCCGCCCGCGAGCACGCGCTCGGCGGCGAGCGCCCGACCCCGGGCACCGACATCAGCGCCACCGACACCCTCGAACAGATCGTCCACAAGATCGTCTACAACGAGGTCCGCGCCCTGGAGGACTCCGGGGCCGGACTGGACATCGAGGCGCTCGGCCGCGCCGTCGACGCCGTCGCGGGCGCCCGGCGCGTGGACATCTTCGGCGTCGGCGCCAGCGCCTTCGTCGGCCAGGACCTGCACCAGAAGCTGCACCGCATCGGCCACATGGCGTTCATCTGGACCGACCGCCACGCGGCCCTGACCGCCTCCGCCCTGCTCGGCCCCGGCGACGTCGCCCTGGCCATCTCCCACTCCGGGGAGACCGAGGACACCGTCGAGCCCCTGCAGGCGGCCGCAGAACGCGGCGCCACCACGATCGCCCTCACCAACGTCCCGGGCTCCACCCTGGCCGACGGAGCCGACCTGGTGCTCGCCACCTGCGCCCGCGAGACCCCTTTCCGGTCCGGCGCGACCGTCAGCCGGATCGCCCAACTCGCTGTGATCGACTGCCTGTTCGTCGGCGTCGCCCAGCGCTCCTACGACGCCACGACCGCGGCGCTGCAGAAGACCTACGGGGCCGTGCAACGCCGCAGGCGCCCGCAGCCACAGCGCCGCACCCCGGCGGACGACTGACCGCCGGCCCCGCACCACACCCCGGCACCACCAGCACCACCGAAAGGACGACCGCGCCGTGGACCTCAGCACACTCGGCACCGAGACCCGCAACGAGCGGACCGCCGAACTGGACCGCATGCCGGTCTCCGAACTCCTGTCCGTGATGAACGCCGAGGACCAGACCGTCGCCCTCGCCGTCCGCGAGGCACTCCCCGAGATCGGCACCGCCGTCGAGGCCATCACCGAGTCCCTGCGCCGCGGCGGCCGCCTGATCTACCTCGGCGCCGGCACCAGCGGCCGCATCGGCCTGCTCGACGCCGTCGAGTGCCCGCCGACCTTCGGCACCGCGCCCGAGCAGGTCGTGGGCCTGCTCTCCGGCGGCCCGGGCGCGTTCATCGTCGCCGTCGAGGGTGCCGAGGACGAGCCCGCCAGGGCGATCGCCGACCTGGACGAGATCGGCGTCGGCGACCGGGACACCGTCGTCGGCCTCGCCGCGAGCGGCCGCACCCCGTACGTCATCGGCGGCCTCAAGCACGCCGCGACGCGGGGCGCCGTCACCGTCTCCGTGGCCTGCAACCGCGACGCCCTCGTCAGCCGCTACGCCGACGTCCCGATCGAGGTGCCCACCGGCCCGGAGATCCTCACCGGCTCCACCCGGCTCAAGGGCGGCACCGCGGAGAAGATGGTCTGCAACATGCTCTCCACCGCCGCGATGGTCCGCCTCGGCAAGGTCTACGGGAACCTCATGGTCGACGTGCGCGCCACCAACAACAAGCTCGTCGACCGCGCCCGGCGCATGGTCGTGCAGGCCACCGGCGCCGACCCCGACATCGCCGCCCAGGCCCTGAGCGCCGCGGGCGGCCACGCCAAGACGGCCATCGTGATGCTGCTGACCGGCGCCACCGCCGAGGAGGCCGCCCGGCGCATCGAGCAGGCCCACGGCGACACCCGCACCGCCGCGGGCCAGGCCTGATCCCGGGCCCGGCCCCGGGCCCGTCACGGGCACAGGGGAATCTGCCGCCCATCGCAGCGGTTCTCCCCCTGAGGGGGCGAGCCTCCTCGCCCATGGCCATGGACGAGACGATCTGCATATGCACGGAGCGGAATCGGGGGGCACACACCGGGGTCCGGCAGCGCACCGAGGGGCGGTCATCTCCGTCGACCCCGAGGGACGCGTCGACGGCTGGAGCGCGGGGGCCGAGAGCATCCTCGGCTACCGCAGGGACGAGGTGATCGGCCGTCCCGCACTGGACCTCGCCGACGACGACGCGCGCCAGGCCCTGGCGATCGGCCTGACCGGCCGCCGCTGGGAGGACCGGGCCGTGCTCCGGGACAAGGCGGGCCGTCCCGTGGAGGTGGAGGTCCTGATCCGGCCGGCGTCCGCCGACGGCAGGTCCACCGTCTGGTTCGTCAGCGGGCCGTCCGGTCCGTCGGCGGACGACGACCGCGGCGGCGGCATGCTGGAGCGGGCCTGGTCCCAGTCGTCCGCCGCCATCGTCGTGTGGTCGCCCGGACTGCGCCTGCAGTGGGCGAACGAACTCACCTGCCGGCTCTTCAACGCCGACGTCGACCGCATGCGGGGACGCCGGCTCACGGAGATCCTCACCCCCGACAGCCAGCACTACGCCGTCGAGGAGGCGCTCCGCCGCGCCCGGGACACCGGAACGACGCAGTACGTCGTCACCCACGAGCAGGTGCCCGGGGAAAAGCGACCCCATGAATGGGCCCTCCACATCGACCCCCTCCGGGACGAGGACGGCACCGTGGTGGGCCTGTGCTCCATGGCACGCGAGAACTCCGCGGAATTCTGGGCCCGCCGGCGCCTGATCCTCCTCAACGACGCCCGGCGCAGCATCGGTCTCTCGCTCGACGTCGGAAGCACGGCCCAGGAGCTCACCGAGCTCGCGGTGCCCGACCTCGCCGACGTCGCCATGGTGCATCTGCTGCCCCAGGCGCTCGGAGCCCGCGGTGCGGCCTCCCGCGACCCGGTGGAGGTCCGGCTCGCGGCGGCGAGCGGCCGCGCGCTGCCCCCGCCCTCACCCTCCTGGCACGTGGTGGACCGCCGGTCCCTGCCCGGTCGTGCCCTGGCCGAGCGCAGGGCCGTACGGGTCGACCTGCCGCACGAGGCCGCGGCCTGGGCCGGGCAGGAGGGCGGCTTCGACCGGGACGCGCGCGGAGGGGCCATCTGCGTGCCGCTGACGGCCCGGGGCGGCACCCTGGGGGTGGTGACGTTCCTGCGCCGCGGGACGGCGTTCGACTCCGACGACCTGCTGCTCGCCGAGGAACTGGCCGCCACGACCGCCATCTCGGTCGACAACGCCCGCAATTTCCAGCGCGAGCACAGTACCGCCCTGACGCTGCAGCAGAGCCTGCTGCCCAGGGAACCGCCCGCCCAGAACGCGGTCGACGCCGCCTACGGCTACCGGCCCGCCGACCTCGCCGCGGGGGTGGGCGGCGACTGGTTCGACGTGATCCCGCTGTCCGGCGCACGCGTCGCCCTGGTCATGGGCGACGTCGTCGGGCACGGGGTGCGTGCGGCCGCGACGATGGGACGCCTGCGTTCGGTCGTGCGTACCCTCGCGGACATCGACCTCCCGCCGGAGGAACTGCTCACCCGCCTCGACGACATCGTGAACCGGCTGGACCAGGAGACGGAGGCCAACGCCCCCGATCCGGAAGTCGGGGCGTCGGTCCTCTACGCGGTGTACGACCCCGTCTCGCGCCGGTGCCGGATGGCCCGGGCCGCCCACGTGGAACCGCTGCTCGTGCTGCCGGACGGCACGAGCCGCCGGGTGGAACTCCCGGAGGGACCTCCGCTGGGCCTCGGGGGGCTCCCGTTCGAGTCGGCCGAGGTCACCCTGCCCAAGGACTGCCTGCTCGTCCTGTTCACCGACGGGCTGGTCAAATCCCGGCACCAGGACCTCGACGAGGGGATCGCCAGGCTCCAGACGTCCCTCGCCACGGCCACGTCCTCGATCACGGCGGTCTGCGACGACATCATGGGCGCCCTGCCGCCCGGGGACGGCAGCGACGACGCCGCGCTGCTCGTCGCGCGGCCCCGCGCGCTGGACGGGGCCGACGTCGCCCACTGGGACGTGCCGGCCGATCCTTCGGCCGTCGCCGCGGTACGCGAGGGGACGACCGCGAAACTCGCCGCCTGGGGGCTGGAGGACCGGGCCTTCGCCACCGAGCTCATCGTCAGCGAGCTGGTCACCAACGCCCTGCGGCACGGACGCGCCCCGATCCGCCTGCGGCTCATCAAGGACCGTTCGCTGATCTGCGAGGTCACCGACGGGAGCAACGCCGCCCCTCACCTGCGCCGGGCGCGCACCTTCGACGAGGGCGGCCGCGGACTCTTCCTGGTGGCGCAGCTGTCCTCCCGCTGGGGCAGCCGGCCGACGGAACTCGGGAAGATCATCTGGTCGGAGCAGCAGCTGGACCAGGCAGGCTGAGCCCGGCCGCGGCCGCCGCCCTTCCGGACGGGCCGCGGCGCCGCACCGCCGATAGAGTGAAGATCGCGGGGGTACCGCGACCGGGGAAGGTGACGACGGCCATGGCCGGACGGTTCGGCTACCGGAGGATCTACGAGGACGCCTCGTCCCAGGAGGGCAAACGCGTCCTCGTCGACCGGCTGTGGCCCCGGGGCGTGAGCAAGGAGCGGGCCCACCTCGACGAGTGGCTCCGCGACGTGGCACCGTCGGCCGACCTCCGTCACTGGTACCACCACGACACGGAACGCTTCGCCGAGTTCCGCGAGCGGTACCTCGCCGAACTGGAGGACCCCGAGCACCGGCCGGCCGTCGAGCACCTGCGCGACCTCGCCGCCCACGACAAGGTCACCCTGCTCACCGCCACCAAGGACGTCGACCACAGCGAGGCGGCGGTGCTCGCCCAGTGGCTGGACTCCGCGGGGCCCGCGGGCCGCTAGTCGCCCGCCCCGCCGTCGAGTTGGAGGTCCGGCCGGACGTGGCTGCCGCGGAGCAGGGCGGTGACGGTACTAGCGTTGGTGGCATGCGCTACGAGGTGACCGATGCCGACACCGCGACGACGGTGGGCAGCGGCGACGTACCCGTCCTGTCCACGCCGCAGCTCGTCGCCTGGCTGGAGGCGGAGACGGTGCACGCCGCGGCACCCTTCACGGCGGCGGGCCAGACGACGGTGGGAACGGCACTGCGGATCCAGCACGTCCGCGCCACACCGGTCGGCGGCAAGGTCGACGTCTTCGCCGAGCCTCCGCCCTCCCCCACCGGCCGGCGCCTCACCTTCCGGGTGCGGGCCGTCGACGACTGGGGCCGGCTCGTCGCGACGGGCGAGATCGACCGGGCCGTCGTCGACAGGGAACGTTTCCTTGCCGCCCTCGATCCGGAGCACCCCGCCGAGCCGTCCTGACGCGGCGGGCGTACCTCGGCACGGGAGCCGGTCCGGGAACTGCTGCGGCGTGAAAGCCGCCGGCCGCGGCCCCCGCCCGGCTCATATTCGTGTCGCTGGTTACCTTGCGGTCGAAGGCGGCGGGCCTCAGTCCCTCGGACGCGGCTCGCCGGCGAGAGCAGCACCGAGCCCCTGCGCCATCCGGCCGGACGGCACGACCGGGCTGCGGCCACCGCCCGACGGCTTCGTCAGGGCTGGCCGTCAGTGCTTGAAGACGTCCTTGGTCCTCTCCTTCGCGCCCCGCATCCTGCCGCGCGATTCGAGGGCGGCGCCCTTGGCCGCGAGCGTTTCCTTGTGCACCGCGTGGGCCGCCTTCCGCACGGTCTTCCCGACGACCTGTTCCATCTTCGCCTTGGCTTTCTCTCCGGCGCTCATCTCGGCACCTCCACGGCCTCTCAACCGGCGCGTGCCCGTGGGGCGGGCGTCGAAACCACGACCACTGCCGGGCGGACGACCCCGGCACCGGCGGGCCGACCGGGTCAGAGCAGCGACGCGGTCACCGCGGCGAGGCGCCGGCGGTACTCCGGGTCGTAGGCCTCGGCGGCCGCCCGGGCTTCCTTCTCGCCCTCGAAGTACCGGCCTGTGACGCCCGCCAGCGCGGGGGCGTCGACCAGGCGCCGCGTGGCCGCGACGCCCTGCTCCAGGGAGTCGACGACGTCCATCCCCGAGCGCCGGGACATGGCGGTGGGCATGAAGGTCGCCGGGTGGACGCTGTTGACGGTGATGCCGGTGCCGGAGAGTTCATCGGCGAGGTCGAGGCTGTGGCAGATGAGCGCCAGCTTGGAGCGGCAGTAGGCGGCGACGTCGGTGTAGTCGCGGGTGAGTTCGGGGTCGTCGAGGTCGAGCGGTTGCTGGCCGATGGAGGCGACGTTCACGATCCGGGACGGTGCCGCGCGGTGGAGCAGCGGGAGGAGTTCCCGGGTCAGCACGAGCGGTGCCAGGTAGTTGACGGCGAGGCGGAGTTCGTGTCCGTCGACGGAGGTCTGCCGCCGGGTGCCCTCCGCGTGGAAGCCGACGCCGGCGTTGTTGACGAGCACGTCCAGCCCGTCGTGCCGGGCGGCGATGCCGGCGGCCAGGCGCCGGACTTCGGCGAGGGAGGAAAGGTCGGCCCGGTGGGGCTCGCCGCCGGTGGCCGTGGCGACCTCGGCGAGGCGCCCGGGGTCACGGCCGTGCAGCAGCAGGGTGTGTCCGCCGTCGGCGGCGAGGTCCTCCGCGAGGGCGCGGCCGAGCCCGTCGGAGGCGCCGGTGATGAGGATCGTGGCCATGTCGTTCACCTTTCTGGTCCGGGGACAACCTGGGTGCCCTCCGGTGGAGTGGAAACGGGGGTGAGGGGCCGGACCGGTCCGGAAGTGCTCGCCTCCTGCGCGTCGTGGCGCGGGACGATGCCGCCGGCGGGCGTGGTCATGCCGAAGCGGGCGAACGCCGCGACGAGGACGAACGCGCCCGCGGCGAGGGCGAAGCAGAGCGTGAAGCGGCTCTCGGCGGGTGCGTGGCCCGGGGCTCCGGCCGCCACGAGGGTGGCCACCAGGGCGCCGGCCAGCGAACTGCCCACGGAACGGGCGACGGAGTTGACGCCGTTGGCGGTCCCGGTGTGCTCCGGCGGCACTGCGGTGAGCAAGGCCGCGGGCAGCGCGGTGAAGCCGAAGGCGATGGCGACGCCCACGAGCACGGCGGCCCCGACGACCAGGGAGCCCCTGCCGTGGGCGGTCGCCGACAGCGCGAACCCGACGGTGCCCACCGCCGCGCCCATGGCCAGGGTTCGTCGCGGTCCGGTCCGGCGTACCAGGAGGCCTCCGAGCCGGGCGGCGGCCAGCGAGGCCAGCGCGGGCGGCAGGAGGTACTGGACCGAGGCACGCAGGACGGAGGCCCCGAAGCCGTACCCGGCGGCGGGCGGTGTCTGCACCAGAGCCGAGACGAGGATGAACTGCGAGAACATGGCGTATCCGAGCAGCAACCCGGCCAGGTTGGCGAAGAGCACCGGCCGGTGGACGAGCATCCGCACGTCCACCAGCGGATCGGCGGCGGCCCGCTCCACCCGGATCCAGGCGGCCGCCGCCAGGGCGCCCGCGGCGAGGCAGCCCAGAGTGGGCGCGGAGGTCCAGCCCCACACCGTACCGCGGGACAGCGGGAGCATCAGCAGGACGAGCGTCGTGGCCAGGCCCAGCGCTCCGCGCCAGTCGAGGCGTCCGCCGGTCGTCGCGCGCGACGGCGGGACGACGGCGGCGACCGCCGCCAGGCTGAGCGCGGACATCGCGGCCGCCAGCCAGAAGACGCGGTGGTAGTCGGGCGCGGATCCTGTGGTGAGGAGGCCGGCGCCCACCAGCGCCAGGCCGTTGCCGAAGGCGAGAGTGCCGCTGACCGTGCCCATCGCCGCGGGCAGGCGCCTGGCGGGCAGTTCGTCGCGGAGCACGGCCTGGGCCAGCGGGAACACCGCGGTGGACGCGCCCTGCAAGGCACGTCCCGCGATGAGCAGGGGCAGTGTCGCGGAGAGGGCGGCCAGGACCGAGCCGATCAGGGTGAGGGCAAGTGCGCCGAGCAGGACGGGTCGCCTTCCGTACTGGTCGCCCGCCCTGCCGAGCAGGGGTGTGCAGACGGCGGCCGACAGCAGGGTCGCGGTGGTGAGCCAGCTGACGTCGGCGGCCGAGGCGTGCAGGTCCCGCTGGACGGTACCGAGGACCGGCACCACCAGGGTCTGCATCATCGAGACGACCATGGCGCCGAGACCGAGGGCGGCGACGAGGCCACGGCCCGGGTCCGCCACGGCCGGGGGCACCGGAGGTGTTCGCATGAAGTGGGTGCTTCCGTAGGTCTTTCCGCGGGTGGGCGCGCCGGTCAGCCGAGGGTCTTCAGCACTGCGGCGGCCAGCGCAGCGGAGGACGCCGGGTTCTGCCCGGTGTGCAGGCCGCGGTCGACGACGACGTGCGGGGCCCAGGGCTCGCCCGCCGAGTAGTCGGCGCCGAGCGCGACGAGCCGGTCCTGGAGCAGCCATTCCAGCCGGTCGGCCAGCCCGGTCTGCTTCTCCTCGGCGGCGCTGAAGCCGGTGAGGCGGTACCCGGCGAACGGCGACACGCCGTCGGAGTCCCGGGCGGCGAGCAGGGCGGCCACCCCGTGGCAGGCCGCGGCCAGCGGGGTGCCCTGCGCGAGGACGGTGCACAGCAGCCGGGCGGAGTCGGCGTCCCCGGCGAGGTCCTGCATCGGGCCGTGGCCGCCCACGTAGAAGACGGCGGCGTAGCGGGCCGGGTCGACGTCCGCCAGAACCAGCGGGGTGTGCAGTGCGGTGACGGCCCGCAGGGCCGCGGTCGCGGCGGCGGCGCCCGCCGGACCGCCGGTGAGCTCGGGCGCGAGGCTGACGGGGTCGGCGGTGGGGACGACGCCGCCGGGGGTGGCCGCGGCCACCCGGTGACCGGCCTCGGTGAAGGCGCGGTAGGGCTCCGTGAGCTCTTCGGCCCAGAAGCCCGTGGGGTGCTCGGTGCCATCGGCCAGCGTCAGGTGATCGGCGCCGGTCACCACGAGAAGGATCTCTGCCATGTTCTGCGTACTTCCTGGTCTCCGCCCGGATACGGCCGGGGCGGCATGTGCGGGACCGCCGGTTGACCGGCGGCGGAACGTTCCCGACCCTAGGTCGCACAGCCATCAGCCAACCAATAGGATCCTCGACATGGCTCATCAGAATGCCGATGGGAACGCAATCCGCCCCGACGACGGCGGGACGGCCGCCGCCCCGCCTCCCGGCGTCCCTTTGGACCTGGGGCTGCTGCGCACGTTCCTCGCGGTGTACCGGGCCCGTTCCCTGACCACGGCCGCGCGGATGCTGCGCATCTCGCAGCCCACCGTGACCGCGCAGGTGCGTGCGCTGGAGCAGCAGCTCGACCGGCAGCTCTTCGAGCGGCTCCCGCGGGGCGTGGCCGCCACGTCCGTGGCCGACGAACTGGCCGGGCAGGTCGCCGGGCCGCTGGACGCGCTGGCCGAGGTCGCCGGCCGCGGTCGCCCGGACCCGGAGGCGCCCCCGGAACCGGTGCACCTGGCGGGGCCGGCGGAGATGGTGTCCGTCCGGGCGCTGCCCGTCCTCGCGCCGCTGGCGGCCCGGGGTGTCCTGCTGCGCATCACGACCGGCCTCGCCGAGGACCTGCTCGAGGGCCTGCACGGCGGCCGCTTCGATCTCGTCCTGTCGGCGGTGCGGCCGCGCGGCCGCTCCCTGGCCGCCGTCCCGCTGATGGACGAGGAGTTCGTCCTGGTGACGACGCCGGAATGGGCCGCCGGGATCGGGCAGCTCACCTGCGACGACCCCGGCCCGCTGCGCGAGGTCCCGCTGGTGGCGTACGCCGAGGACCTGCCCATCCTGCGCCGCTACTGGCGCCACGTCTTCCGTACGCGTCTGACCGCCCGGCCCGCCGTCGTCGTCCCGGACCTGCGCGGGGTGCTCGCCGCCGTCGTCGCGGGCGGGGGTGCGACGGTGCTCCCCCGCTACCTGTGCGAGGCGGAGCTGGCGTCCGGCGCGCTGGTGGAGTTGCTGACGCCGGAGGACCCGCCCATCAACACCGGCTTCCTGGTCTCACGGGCGGGCGCGCCCGCCCGTGCGCCGGTCACCGCCGTACGCGAACGGCTCCTGGAGGCGGCCCGCGACTGGTGACGGGCGGCGCCGTTGCCCGTCTGGGTGCGACAACATGCGGCTCCGGCACCGTAGGTGAGATTACGTCAGGGAACGGCCGGAGCACCTCGCGGTCGTCCTTGCGGTCAAGTCGACTCCGGAGGCCGAGAACACCCGGAGATCGCCGGCAGGCCCGGGACCGGTGGATCCCCAACGTCGCCGTCCCTGGGCATTCCTGACGGGCCACCAAGCTCCGCGGCACGTGGCCGGGGCCTGGTGACGTTGCCCTCCGCGTACGTCCACGGCCATCCACGCGGCCGGACCGGATGGATCCGGCACCGCACGAAG
This sequence comes from Streptomyces sp. TOM-9, assembly GCF_056858595.1. Classification (NCBI taxonomy): domain Bacteria; kingdom Bacillati; phylum Actinomycetota; class Actinomycetes; order Kitasatosporales; family Streptomycetaceae; genus Streptomyces; species Streptomyces sp. TOM-9. Next base: position 371,421 of record NZ_JBXEQB010000001.1, read on the forward strand.
CTGCCCGCGGCCGTGTCCCCGAACTCCCGGTCATAGCGGGTCTTGTCGGCACACGACGGCGTTCGGGCGGCCTCGTGATGACACAACTGTGCCATGGCACAAGAGCGACGCCCCGGGCCCTTGAGCGGGGACGGGGACGCCTCGAAGATCAATGGCCGTCCACTCTTCACATGGCTTGAGGAGTTTCCTTGCCCACGGTTCACATCCCCCGGACCAGGTCCGGGGCGATCACGCTCGGCGTGGTCGCCGCCCTGGCACTCGGGGTCATACCGGCCACGGCCGCCGTATCCGCGGACCCCGCCGGTCGCGGGCCCGCCGCCGGCGCCGCACAACGGCCACCCGGCAACGGCGGCACGCACACCGTCACCCTCATCACCGGCGACAAGGTGACGATCGGCACCGCCGCCGACGGCACCACCGTCCGGTCCTTCCAAGGTGCGAACGGCACGACCACCGGATTCCACCGGGCGGTCGTCGACGGGGCCACCTACGTGTACCCCGACGCCGTCCTGCCCTACGTCAGCGCCGGGACGCTCGACAAGCAGCTGTTCAACGTGACCCGGCTGATCGCCGACGGTTACGACGACGCGCACTCCTCCCGGCTGCCGCTCATCGTGAGCTACACCGACGCCGCGGCCACGTCCCGGACCCTGCCGAAGATGGCGGGCTCCAGCGACGTGCACCGGTTGGACAGCATCCAGGGCGCGGCCCTCGCGCAGAACCGCAAGCAGGCTCCGGCGTTCTGGTCGGCCCTGACCGGCGGCGCCGGTGCGGCGGCCCGGTCCGCGAAGCCCGCCTTCGCGGGCGGCGTCGCCAAGGTCTGGCTCGACGGCAAGGTGAAGGCCGATCTGGCCGACTCGACCGCCCAGATCGGCGCGGACAAGGTCTGGGCGGAGGGCAACACCGGCGAGGGCGTCAAGGTCGCGGTGCTCGACACCGGAGTCGACGCCGAACACCCCGACCTCGTCGACCGGATCGACACCAGCGCCAGCTTCATCCCGGACGAGCAGGACACCCTCGACTACCAGGGCCACGGCACCCACGTCGCCTCGACGATCGCCGGCACCGGCAGCGCCTCCGACGGCAAGGAGCGGGGCGTCGCCCCCGGCGTCCGCCTGGACATCGGCAAGGTGCTCAACAGCGAGGGCAGCGGCCAGGAGTCCTGGATCATCGCGGGCATGGAATGGGCCGCCCGGGACCAGAAGGCCAGGATCATCAGCATGAGCCTGGGCGGCGGCGGTGACCACACCGACCCCATGAGCCAGGCGGTCGACCGGCTCAGCCGCGAGACCGGCGCGCTGTTCGTCATCGCGGCGGGCAACAGCGGCCCGCACACCATCGGCAGCCCGGGTGCCGCGGACTCCGCGCTGACCGTCGGCGCCGTGGACTCCGCGGACCACCTCGCCGACTTCTCCAGCACCGGCCCGCGTGACGGCGACGCCGGGCTGAAGCCGGAGATCACCGCGCCCGGCGTCGACATCCTGGCGGCCCGCTCCCACTACAAGCGGGGCTCGGGCTACTACACCACGATGAGCGGCACCTCGATGGCGACCCCGCACGTCGCCGGCGCCGCTGCTCTGCTGGCCGCCGCCCACCCGGACTGGACCGGCCCGCAGTTGAAGGAGGCGCTGGTCAGCAGCGCCAAGGCCACCCCCGCGTACTCCCCGTACGAGGCCGGTGCCGGCCGGCTGGACGCGCCGGCGGCCGTCCACACCTCGGTCTTCGCGACCGTCAGCGCCTTCTCCGGCTTCCACGCCTGGCCGCAGAAGCCGGGTGAGACCGACGTCCAGAAGGTGACCTACACCAACACCGGCGACGCGCCGGTCGGTCTGGACCTGGCGATCGACTCGAAGGCCCCGGCAGGGCTGTTCACCCTCTCCGAGGACAAGGTCACCGTCCCGGCGCACGGCACGGCCTCGGTCTCCCTGACCGCGGACCTGGACCGGCTGCCGCTCGACCAGTCGATCAGCGGCATGATCACCGGCACGGACGGCACCGGCACGGTCCGGGCCAAGACGCTGATCGGCGCCGCCAAGGAAGGCCGGCGGCAGACCCTGACCATCACCGCCAAGGACCGGTCGGGCAAGCCGCTGGCCGGCCGGGTCATGCTGACCGCCGAGGGCCTCTTCACGACGATCGACCTCGACGCGTCCGGCACCGGCACCGCGCGGCTGCCCGTCGGCACCTACAGCGGCTGGCTCACCGCGGACGTGCGGGGCGCCAACGGCCCGCACTCCCTGGGCATGGCACTGCTCGCCTTCAACGACGTGCAGCTGGACCAGGACCGGTCCGTCACCCTCGACGGCCGCAAGATGCGTCAGATCCTGGCGCGTGCCCCGCAGCAGACCACCGCCGTCGCACCGCGCCTGGACGTCCACCGGTCCTTCGGTGACAGCCTGGTCGAGTCGTCCATGCTGCCCAACGAGACCTACGACAGCATCTGGGCGCTCCCGACCGGCAAGAAGGTCACCGACGGCGAGTTCGAGTTCGGTGCCCGCTTCCGCCTGGAGCAGCCGGCGCTGACCGTGGGCACGGCCTCCAGGACCTACGCCGACCCGCTGGTCAAGCGCGGGGCCGAGCCGCTGCCGGCCGGCACCCGGACGCTCACGGCGGTCTACGCCGGTGAGGGCACGGCCGCAGAACTGGCCCGCACGAACGTCCGCGGCAAGGCCGTGGTGGTGCGGGGCGGTGACCCGTCCGGCATCCAGGCACAGGCGGAAGCCGCGGCGGCGGCGGGCGCGCAGGTGCTCGTCGTCGTCAACGAAGGCATCGGCCGGCTCCAGCCCTGGGACGAGGGCCCCTGGAGCCCGGAGAGCCCGGCGCCGCTGACGGTGGCGACCCTCGACGCCGACCAGGGCGCCGACCTCATCGGAGCGCTCGGGCACGGCCCGGTCAAGCTGAAGGTCACCTCGAACCCCACGACCGACTACGTCTACGACGTGGTGCACCACTGGTCCGGCGCGGTACCGGCGGACCCGACCTGGCGCGTCACGCAGCGCGAGCTGGGCAAGGTGGACGTCTCGTTCCGCAACCACCGCCAGGGCAAGGCGATGGAGTTCCGCCCCGACGTCTGGCGCGGCTGGGTGGTCGGCAACCAGCTCACCGCTCCCGCCCAGGGCGACCGGACCGACTGGGTCACCGCCGACGCCAGTTGGCTGGACGACGCCTTCATTCTGAGCGAGACGGGGCAGCACGCGATGGACGTGCTGCGCTACCCGGCCGGGAAGACCGCCGAGGTCAGCTGGTTCGGGCCGATCCAGCGCCCCCGGATGGGCCCCATCGGCTACCAGCCGGTGCGCTACCTCGACGGGGTCTACATCCCGGCACCCGGCTGGGGCGACTCCGGCTCCGGCCACGTCGGAGAGGCCTACGGCAACTACGACGTCAAGGACTGGATGTCGCTCTACCAGGGCGACCGGCAGCTCAACTGGGGCAACGCCGAGTACCTGCCGATCACCGGACTCGCCCCAGAGCGGCTGCCCTACCGGCTGGTCGTCGACAACGACCGGGCGGCCTGGACCCACCCGTACTCGACGCACACCCTGACGGAGTGGAACTTCACCTCCGCGGCCACCGGGCCCGAGTCGGCGGTGTCCCTGCCGCTGATCCAGCTCGACTACGGCGTGGACACCGACAGGGCCGGCCGGGTGGACCGGCACGCCAAGCTGACGGTGACCGCCTCGCACCTGCCCGGTACGACCGCCGCCATCGGGAAGCCCTCGCTGGAGGTCTCCTACGACGACGGGAAGACCTGGCAGCGGGCCGACCTGGACCGCAGCGGCAGCGGCTGGCGGGCGGGCCTGCGCGCCCCGAAGTCCGCGGGCTTCGCCACGCTCCGGGTCACCGCCCGGGACGACGCGGGCAACACCGTCTCGCAGACGATCACCCGGGCCTTCGGCCTGCGCTGACGCCCGGCAGTACACCCGGCGGGCGGGACCGCGGCCAGCGGCCCCGCCCGCCGGCGTTCCCGGGCGCTCCGCTCCGCTCACGTCGAGCGTCGACCCCGCTCGTCCCCGCTCGTCCCCGGTCAGCCGCCGGCCGGTGCAGCGGGGGCCAGTCGCGCCGCCGGCGGGAGCGGTGCGTGCCGGGGGCAGGCTTCGAACGCCTGGATCACCAGCCCCGCGAAGCGTCGGGAGGCCGTGACCTGGGTGGCGGTCGATGCGGTGTGGATCCCCTTGTTGGCCATCAGGACGAGGACGAGGTCGTCCAGGACGAAGTCGGCCCGCAGGCGCCCCGCGTCCTTGGCCCGCCGGGCCAGTCCGGCGACCGCCTTCACCGTGTACTCACGTCCCCCGGCATCCGGCGTCCCCGGGAAGGCCGACAGGAACGCTTCGGTGAAGCCCCGATCGCGTGCGTGCAGCTCGCAGATCTTCTCGATCACCAGGCACAGGCCACGCCACGGATCGGGGTCCGCGCACCCCTCGTCGACGATGGCCCGGCATGCGTGCAACTGGTCCGCGAAGGCCTCGGCGACCAGCATCTGCTTGGTCGGGAAGCGCCGGTACAAGGTGGCAGGTCCCACCCCGGCGCGCCGCGCGAATCTCCCGCATCGGCACCTCCAGGCCGCCGGCCGAGAACAGCGCCCGGGCCGCGTCGAGGATGCGGTCGCGGTTGTCCATCGCGTCGGACCGCAGCTTCTGGGGCACTTGGTCGGTCACGCGTCTCACTTTACCCAAACGGACGGGGGCGTCCGGTTACCGTCCACGGCGTGGAGCCCGCCGGAAGGCGGTCCGAGAACAGGGAGACGACAGTGAAGGCGATCGTGATCCGGACGTTCGGAGGTCCTGAGGGTCTGGCGGTGGTCGACCTGCCGGTACCCGCGCCTGCTGCAGGGCAGGTGCTGATCGCCACCGAGGCGGTGGGTGTCGGTGGTGTCGACACCGTGATCCGGAGCGGGGCTCTGGCCGCCTACGGATTCACGGAGGGCTTCATCCCGGGCAGCGAGGTGGCGGGCACCGTGACGGCGGTCGGCGACGGCGTCGACGCCTCGTGGATCGGCCGGCGGGTGTGGGGCTCCACCGGCACCGGCGGCGGCTACGTCGAACAGGCCGTCGTACCGGTCGAGCGGATCCTTCCGCTGCCCGGTGGCCTGTCCGTCGTCGACGCGGTGACGCTCGGCAGTGCCGGCGCGGTGGCGCACTTCGGGCTTCGCCACGCCCATCTCGCCCCCGGGGAGACCGTCTTGGTGCGGGGCGCGGCCGGCAGCATCGGGATCATGGCCGTGCAGCTCGCGGCCCGCGGTGGTGCCTCCGCGGTGGCGGTCACGACTTCGTCGGCCGGGCGTGGCGAGCGGCTGCGCCGTCTCGGCGCGACCCACGTGCTGGACCGCTCCGGCGACGGAGGGGAAGAGGCTCCTGCGGGCTATGACGTCATCATCGACGTCGTGGCCGGCGAGGACATGCCGTCGTTCCTCGACAGGCTCACCCCGAACGGCCGCATGGTGGCCGTCGGTGCCGTCGCGGGTCAGCCGCCCGCGGACTTCGGCACCAAGCTCATGGCGGCGTTCCAGAAGTCGTTGTCCTTCGCCACTTTCAGCGCGGCCACCGTCGCCCCGGCGGACCTGCGTGCGGTGCGCGGCGAGCAGTTCGCCGCGGCCGGTCGCGGCGAGATCGCAGCGGTGGTGCACGAGGTGCTGCCATTGGACGAAGCCGTGCCGGCGCACCGGAAGATGGACGCGGGCGAGGTCTTCGGCAGGATCGTGCTGACGCCGTAGTCGAAGGTCCCGACGCCGGGACGGCCATGCGTCCCGGCGAGGGCACGAGGTCAACGTCCCTCGGGCGGCGGGCCGGCGCCGAACGCGGCGACGGCGTCGAAGAAGTGGAGCGCCTGGTCGACGAAGTCCTCGCGGGAGAAGGCGAGGCCGCCGTCCACCCAGTTGAGCAGGATCTGGTTGACCCCGCCGACCACGGCCATGGCCATGGCGGTCACGTCGGTGCCGGGGGCGGCCCAGTCCTCGCGGAGCAAGGACTTCACCAGCGAGGCGAGCCGGCGCAGGCCGCGGCGTCGTTCGGCCGCGGCGAGCGGTCCGCCCGCGAGTGACTCGACCAGTTTGATGCGTCCCTTGCGCGGGTCGTCGACCACGCCGCCGGCCAGCACGTCGAGCATGCCGCGTGCCCGGTCGTGGCGCGTTCCGCCCGTGGCGAGGGCCGCCCGGCACCTCGCGGCCTCGTCCTGCTGGATCTCCTCGAGGATCGCGGCGAACAGTTCGTCGAGGGAGGCGAAGCTCTCCGTGAAGTAGCGGTCGGGCAGCCGGCAGTGGCGGAGCACCGCGCGCATCGAGGTCCCGCCGTAGCCCTGGGCGGAGAACAGCTCGATCGCCGCGTCCATGATGCGGCGCCGCCGCGCCGCGACGCGCTCCTCGGCGGTCATTCCGCCGTACTTCCTCATACGGTCACCCCGATTCCACATCTGAGGGCAGATGCCATCAGATAGGAGTATTCTCGGCCATCAGTAGCGAAAAGAACGCTTCCCACGCGGCGGAAGCCGCCACCGGCCGCCCGACGGCCGGCTGGACGGACGCACGCCGGCTTCCCGCCGCGCCGAATCATCCGAAGCCGGGTGAAGACGGCCCGGCCGCAGCCGGAAGAAGTACCCATCATGGATGTGAAACGCCTGTTCATCGGGGGGCAGTGGACGACACCAGCCGGTAGCCGGACGATCACCGCCGCGTCCGCCAGCACCGGCGTGTACCTGGGCTCGGTGCCCGAGGCCGTGGACGCGGACGTGGACGACGCCGTGCGGGCGGCCCGTGCCGCCTTCGACGCCCCCGGCGGGTGGCCGCGGTGGGAGCCCGAGCGCCGCGCTTCGGTCATGCTGCGGCTCGCCGACGCGCTCGAGGCCCGGAGCCGCCTGACGGCGAGCACGGTCAGCGCGCAGAACGGCATGCCGATCTCCACGGCCGAGCCCTTCGAGGGGACGGTCCCGGCCGCCCTGCTGCGCTACTACGCGGGCCTCGTCACCGGGGCGCCCCTCGAGGAACGCCGCGCCGGGCTGCCCGGCGGCAGCACCCTGGTCCGCAGAGAACCCGTGGGGGTGGTCGCCGCGATCATGACCTGGAACTTCCCGCAGACCATCGCCTTCTTCAAGATCGCGCCCGCGCTGGCCGCCGGCTGCACCCTGGTGCTCAAGCCGGCGCCGGAGACCGTGCTCGACTCGATGGTCCTGGCGGACGCGATCGAGGAGGCGGGCCTCCCCGACGGGGTCGTCAACATCGTGCCCGGCGGTCCCGGCGTGGGCGCGCACCTGGTCTCCCACCCCGGGGTCGACAAGGTGTCGTTCACGGGGTCGACCGCGGCGGGACGGCAGGTCGCGGTCGCGTGCGCGTCGCTGATGCGCCCGGTGACGCTGGAACTGGGCGGCAAGTCCGCCGCGGTCGTCCTCGACGACGCCGACCTGGGCTCGCTGACCGAGCCGTTCTTCATGGCCGGCCTGCTGAACAACGGCCAGACCTGCTTCGCCAGTACGAGGATCCTGGCCCCCGCCGACCGTTACGGCGAGGTGGTCGAGTTCTGCACGGCGATGGCGGGCGGCGCCGTCGTGGGCGACGCCCTGGACCGCACCACGCAGATCGGACCGCTCGTCAGCGCCCGGCAGCGCGACCGCGTGGAGGGCTACATCGCCAGGGGACTGCGCGAGGGCGCCCGGCTGACGACGGGCGGCGGGCGGCCGGCCGATCTCGACCGGGGATGGTTCGTCCAGCCGACCGTCTTCGCCGACGTCGACAACGCCTCGGTCATCGCCCAGGAGGAGATCTTCGGGCCGGTCCTGTCGATCACGCCGTACGACGGCGAGGACGAGGCCGTCGGGCTCGCCAACGACTCCGCGTACGGCCTCGCGGGCACGGTCTGGACCGCCGATCCCGAGCACGGCACGCGCGTCGCCCGGCGGATCCGCAGCGGCACGGTGGGGATCAACGGTTACGTGCCCGACCTCGCCTCCCCGTACGGGGGCGTGAAGGCCAGCGGCCTCGGCCGGGAGCTGGGCCCGGAGGGGCTCCAGGCGTACCAGGAGTTGCACTCCGTCTACCAGCCGTGATGCCCGCGCCATGGCGCGGTGGACCTTACAGGCCCGGCAATCGTCACCTCCTTGACAGGTGACGATTGCCTGTGCGACCGTCGGCAGCAGCCGCGGTGGTGCCCGACTCCGCCGATCCCCCACCGGAGGGTTCCGTGAAAGTGCTCAGCGTCATGAAAGTGGCCACGGTGGCCGTGGCCGTCGTCACCATCGCCTGCGGGTGTTTCCTCCAGGTCTTCTGAGGACGACACCGCGAGAGAGAGGACCGGCATGCCGAACACGCAGAAGGCCGTCAAGGTCGTGAAGGTGGCCAAGGCCGCGGACACCGGCGCGGTGACGCGCCAGGCCCGCTTCGGCGCCCTGCCCGAACGCGTCCGGCCCGAGGACACCACCGAGGTGGTGCCCATCGTGGAGCGGTACCCGTCGCAGGACCACTACGACCACGAGAAGTGGCTCACCTGCAGGTGGGTCTAGCAGACACGCGCCGCGACCCCGGACGGACTCCGGTCCGTCCGGGATCGCGGCGATGAGGCCTACGGGGTGCGCCCCTTCATGACGTGCAGGGACACCGGGACCGGCGGCAGCCAGTACGGTGTGTCGCTGCGCATCACCAGGGACGCCGTCCGGTCTTCCGGCCCGCGGATCCCACGGGCGTCCGCCGTGACGGTGAACGTCGCCCGCTCGCCGGGCCGCAGGGTCAGACGGACCGGGCTCTCCGACAGCCAGCCCACGTCCGTCTCGGTCCCGTCCCAGCCCGGCAGTTCCTCCACGGTGGCCACCGGCACGGGGAAGCGGCTCTGGTCGCTGCCGCCCACCCGGTACATGCCGGGCGCGCCGCCGCCGCGGTACACGGCGGTCGTGGTGCGGGGCAGCGCGGACCAGGTGTCGCTGCCGGGGTCGTAGGCGTAGCCCTCCGGGGTCAGGACCCTGTTGACGCCGACCCGCTTGAAGCCGCCGGACACCAGGAGCCGCCCGTCGGCGGCTGCGTAGGCGGCGGTGGCCAGGCCCACGGGCATGTCCGCGAGGGGCTGCCAGGCGTCGGAGGCAGGGTCGTAGACGTACGCCGCGGCCGTCTCCACGTATTCGTGGGTGCCGCCCGCGCAGTAGAGCTTGCCGCTGATGGCACCGCACGAGGCCCAGCTGACCGACTGCGGGTAGTCCGCGGCCCTGGCCCACCTGCCGGAGGCCGGGTCGAAGACGTACACGGTGCTCGCGCACTCGGTGTTGGTGCAGCCGCCGACGACGTACAGCCGCCCGTCGAGGACGGCGCCCGCCGCGCCGTAGTGGCCCTGGGGAACGCCAGGGCCCAGCGCCCAGGTGTTCCGCGCCGTGTCGTAGACCTGCAGGGTGCTGCTGACCGTCTCCTGCGGGCCCCAGCCGCCGACCGCGTAGAGGCGGCCGTCGATGATCCCGTGGGCGGTGGCCTGCCGGGGCTCGGGCGCGGTGGCGCCGCGGGTCCAGGTGCCCGCCGACGGGTCGAAGACGTACAGGTCGGCGGTGGGCGTGGAGCCGTCGGAGCCGAGGGCGGAGTAGAGCCTGCCGCCGTAGGTCTCCACCGCGTTGTCCATCACCGGGGCGGGGAGGTCCGGCAGGGTGCGCCAGCCCGTGGCCGGGGGCCCGGAGTCCGGGCCGGAGCCGGTGCGTTCGCCGATGCGGAGCGTGGCGGTGGCGGTTCCGGTGTTGCGCACGGTCACCTTCCGGGCCGCCTTGCCACCGGGTGCGGTGGTGGTGTCGATCCGGGTGGTGCCGACCGACAGCCGCCCCGCCGTGAGGGAGAAGGAGGCCTTGACGGCCCGGTCCGGCCGGACGGTCACGGTACGGGACGCCGTCCGGTACGCGGGCTTGGCGACGGTGACGGCGCGGCTGCCGCCACCGGGGACGAACAGCCGGTAGAGGCCGTCACCGGTGCGCGGGTCGCCGGTGGTGGCGGTGGTCGGCGCCGAAGGGCCGTGGGCCCCGCCGTGCACCACCGCGCCGACGAGTCCCCGTCCGGTGTTGGCGTCGGTGACCGTGCCGGTGACCACTCCCCCGCGGACGGGGGTGAGGACCCGCCGGCTGACCGCCACGTCGTCGACGGCCCACAGCATGCCGGGCCCGGTGAAGTGGAAGCGCAGCCGCACCGCGCGCTCGCCGGCGTAGGCGGTCAGCGGGACGTCGACGCGGCCGCTGCTCCACAGCTGGTCCTGGTGCCACACCGTCGTCCAGGTCCTGCCGCCGTCGTCGCTGACGTCGACGTCGCCGCTCTGTTCCGCGGAACCCTGGTAGTCGGTGGCGAAGGCCAGCGCGGGATCGCCCGTACCGCTGAAGTCGTAGGCGGGGCTGATCAGCTGGGTGTCCAGTGCGGTGTCCCAGCCGGCGTGGTCGTTGTCCGCGACGGCGAAGGCTCCGGAGCCGCCCGTGGTGTTGCCGCGGCCGCCCGGATCGTCGAACGCCCAGCCGTGGGCGGTGCCGGGGGCGTCGACCACGCTCCAGCCCCCGGGTGCCCCGGCCGTGGAGTCGAAAGGCTGCGTGTCGAGGGTGCGCACCGTCAGACGGTAGGCGGGGTTGCCGGTCGCCCAGGTGTCCGCGGGCAGCGCCAGGCGCAGGCCGCGGTCGGCGGAGCCCACCATCACCTGCCGTACCAGGGACCGGTAGTGGGAGTCGTCGCTGACGACCCGGAGGGTGTAGGTGTGGTTCCCCGGGAGGTCGAGGCGGTACGCGCCGGTGGAGGCGTCGGACCAGACCGGGGCGCCCGGGACGCCGTCCACGGTGATCTTCGCGTGGAGCGGCCAGCCGTGCCCGGACCCGTCGATGACGGTGCCTGAGACCCGAGAGGTAGGCAGTTTACGCAAGCCGACGTCCCGGGGCAGCGCGGCGCCGTCGGTGACGTCGACGGCCGCGGCCTGCCCGGGCGCGTAGCCGTACGCCTCGACCCGGACGTCGTGCCGGCCCGCGGGCAGCGGCAGGCGGTAGCGGCCGCGGGCGTCGGTGGTGGCGCGGAAGATGCCCGCGCTCACCACCGCCGCTGGCACGGGCGCGCCGCTGCGCCGGTCGGTGACGGTGCCGGTCACGGTGCCGTGCGGCCCCATCCGGAAGGCCCCCGTGCCGCCGGGGGTGCCCAGGCCGGTGGGCCCGTCGTAGCCGGGGCCCGCGGTGCACAGGTACGCCGGGGAACACCGGCCGTTGGCGCCGGAGGTGACGTCGTGCAGTCCGGCGCCGCCGGAGGCGTACGGGTAGGTGTTGGGGTAGGTTCCGGCGACCGGGGCGTCGGCGGTGGCGTAGACGCCGGCGATGATGGGCGCGGAGGCGCTGGTGCCGCCCGCCACGCCCCAGCCGCCGCCGCTGTAGCTGTCGTAGACGGCGACACCGGTGGCCGGGTCGGCCACGGCCGAGACGTCGGCGACCGTGCGCCCCGGGCAGCCGGTGTCCTTCTGGAAGGCGGGCTTGGCCTCGTAGCGGGAGCAACCGGAGCCGGTTCCGGCCCCGTCGTGGCTCCACACCGACTCCGCCCAGCCGCGGGCGGTGCCGGCGTCCCGGGTGAGGGTGGTGCCGCCGACCGCGGTCACGTGGGGGGACGCGGCCGGGTAGGCGACGCCGTAGCGGGAGTCCCCGGACGATGCGACGACGGCGACACCGGGGTGGTCGTAGTGGACGTCGGCCGCGGACTCAGCCGGGTCCTCGGGGAAGAACGCGTAGTTGGAGCCGTAGGAGTTGGAGACGTATCCCGCGCCGAGCGCCACGGCCTGGTCGACGGCGGCACCGAGGTCGTCGATGCCGGCGGAGTCGGCCTCGACGAGCAGGATCCGGGCGTTCGGGGCGACGGCGGAGACCATGTCCAGGTCGAGGGAGATCTCCCCGGCCCAGCCGGGGTCGGGGTCCGGGTAGTCGGTGCCGCCGCGCTGGTCGACCTTGGTGAAGCAACCGTCGGCGGTGGTGCAGGCGGGCAGCCCGTACTGCGCCCGGTAGAGGGCGAGGTCGGCCTCGGCGTTCGGGTTGTCGAAGGCGTCGACGACGGCGATGGTCCGGCCCGCCCCGCCGTCGGCGGGCAGGCCGTAGGCGCTGCGCAGGTCGGCGGGCCCGAAGCCCTCCGGGTCCTGCCCGGCCGCCCGCGCGCCCTTGCGCGCGGGAACGTCGGTGCGGCGCAGTCCGAAGCAGGTGAACTCGTGCGGCTTGGGCTTACCGCAGAGCGGCTCGACGTGGCCCCCCGGCGTCTGCGCGGACGTGGGCGGCGCCGTGGTCCGTCCGCCCTCTGCGGCCAGGGCCTGGGCGGGGACGCCGAGCGCGGCGAGGACGGCGGCGCTCAGCAGCCCGGCGCCGAGGGACAGCCGTCTGCGCCGCTGGGGCGGACGGCTCGGGAACATGGACAAATCGCAACTCCTGTCGGCATCCTCGGGCGGCGGCACACACCGCCCCCGGATGGGTGAGTTGCGCGAAGTCCGGCGGAAGTTCCGGGTCCGGCGGGGGAATTTCCCGCGAACCGCGGTCGCGGGCGTGTCAGGCCGTGTCCACCAGCCACTGCCGGACCTGTCTGCGCGCCTTGTGCAGCCGCGACTTGACCGTCCCGAGCGGGATGCCGAGGCGCGCCTCGATCTCGCGGTACTCCATCTGGCAGATGTCGCGGTACACCAGCGGCGCGACCAGTTCGGGGCCGGTGGCCTCCAGCCGCTCGAGGGCCTCCAGCAGGTCGAGCCGGGTCCCGGCGACCACGCTGGTCCTGCGCGGGTCGGGCGTGTCGGCCTCGGCCGCGGAGAGGGGCTGCTCGGCGCGTCGCCGTTTGAGTTCGCGGTACTTCTGGCGCGAGCAGTTGGCGACGACCGTGTACAGCCACGTGTGGAAGAGGCTCCGTCCCTCGAAGGAGCCGATGCTGCGGGCGACTTGGAACAGCACGTCCTGGGCGGCCTCCTCGGCGTCCTCGCGGTGGGGCAGGAAGCGCCCGCAGCGGCGCAGGACCTCGGGCCGGATCCGCGCGAGGAGCAGTTCCAGGGCCGCGGCGTCCCCGGCCGCCGCCCGCGCGGCGAGCTCCTCCGTCTCCTGGGCGGGCGTCACAGGGGTCCTCCTCGGTCCTTCTCGGGGTCGGTGCATGATAGGCACATGCCCCCACCTCAGCAGATCGGCCGCTACCGGCTGGTGCGACCCGTCGGTTCGGGGGCGTTCGCGATGGTGTGGCTGGCCCATGACGACTCGCTCGACGCGCCCGTCGCCGTCAAGGTGATGGCCGAGAACTGGGCGTACCGACTGGACCTGCGCGAGCGCTTCCTCTCCGAGGCCCGCCTGCTGCGCAAGGCCGCGTCCAGCCGGCTCGTGCAGGTCTTCGACATCGGGGAACTGCCCGACGAGCGGCCGTACTTCGTGATGGAGTACGCCGACGGGGGCACCCTGGACGACCTCCTCGGCCAGGGACGGCCGGTCCTGGCCGAGGCGCTGCGGCTGACGGCGGAGGCCGCCCGCGGTGTCGCGGCGCTGCACGAGGCGGGTGTCGTGCACCGCGACATCAAGCCGTCCAACGTACTGATCACCGGGGCGCGGGAGGGTCAGGAGCGGGTGCTCGTGGCCGACCTCGGCCTGGCGAAGGCGCTTGCCCAGGCCTCCGGTCTGACGATGGCCGCCGGTTCGGCCGGCTACATGGCGCCCGAACAGGCCCGCCCGGACGGGGGCATCGACGTGCGCGCCGATGTGTACGGCCTGGGGGCCCTGCTGTACCACCTGGTCACCGGCTCGGTGCCCGGCCCCGCGGGCAAGGTCGTACGGCCCGGCCGCTTGCGCCCGGACCTCCCGGCGGCCGTGGAGCGGGCGCTGCTGCGCGCCCTGGAGCCGGACCGGCGCAAGCGCTGGCCCAGCGCGTCGCGCTTCGCCGACGAACTGGACGCGCTGGCCGCCCGGTCCGCGGGCCACGAGGAAGGACGGCCGCGCCGGCGGCGTGGGCGGACCCTGGTGATCGCCCTGTGCGCCGCGGCGCTCGCGGCCGCCGGCGCGGGTCTCGCCGCCTCGCGTTCCGGGGCCCCGCAGAAAGTGCCGCCGGTGTCGGTCAGCGACGCCACCGGCCGGATCCGGGTGCAGGTCCCCGCGGGCTGGGGCCGCGAACTCGTCCGCGGCGGCTGGAGCCCCGGGGTGCTGGGCCTTCCCGACGCCCATGAACCGGCCCTCCTGGTCGCCGGCGACGTGAGGAGCTGGCAGGACCTGGGCTCCGGCGTCGACGGCGTGTTCGTCGGGCTGAGCGAGCGGGGCGACCTCACCGCCCGGGTGGACGCCGTCCGGCACGGCGGCTGCCGCTACCGGGGTAGCCGCGGCTACGGGACCGAAGGGTCGCCGGGATGGAGCGGGCGGGTCCGCCACTGGACCGGCTGCGGCGCGGAGGGCGGCTCGATCGACGAGATCAGCCTCACCCGGGCGGGTGCCGCGCAGCCCCAGGTGTACGTGCAGATCCGGCAGGACGGCGGCCCCGGCCTGACCGACGATGTCCTCGGCGGCCTGCAGATCACCGGTTGAGCGGTGCCACGGATCGCCGAGAACTTCCGACGCCCGCGGTGCATCTCACCAGGAGTACAGGATGCGGACCCGGCACAGGGCACCCGGCGGCGCCCTGCCGAGGAGGAAAGAGACATGCGCGTGGCCCAGCACGAGGCAAGGCCCATCGAGCGGCTCGACCGGAGCGCGACGCCGTCCGGCCGGCTCACCGGCCGCGGCGGAGTCGTCCCGCTGCTCGCGGGCGGGCTCGTCCTGGCCGCGGCCCTGACCGGCTGTGGGGCCGGCGGGAACGGCACCGCGAGCGCCCCGCACACCCTCCCCGGCTCGGCCGGTCCGGCGAGCGGGGATCCGGCGAGCAGTGAGCCGCCGACCTCCACCACGCCCTCCGAGGACACCGCCGGCTCCGCCCCCGCGGCGCACCCGCCGTCCCCCACCGCCTCCACGCCGCCGCAGGCCGGCGGGCGCTGCCGCACCTCGGACCTCAGCGCGTCGATCGGCCGCAACGACCCCGGCGCGGGCCAGGAGAACTTCCCGGTCGTCCTCACCAACCGCTCCGCTCGCACTTGCACGGTCCACGGCTTCCCGGGCGTCGCCTTCGTCAACGCCGCCGGGGAACAGGTGACCGTGGACCCGGAGCGCGCCACGGGTCAGCCGGCACGGCGGGTCTCGCTCGCGCCGGGAGCCAGTGCCTGGTCGGCGATGTCCTTCTCCAACCCGGCCGTCACGGGCGTGACCACGGTGACCCCGGCGGCGGTGCTGGTCACCCCGCCGGACGAGACGACGTCCCTGAAGGTGCCGTGGACCGGCGGCAAGGTCTCCAACACCGGCAAGGCGTCCGTGCCCCGCCTGGGGCCCTTCCAGCCGGGCAGCGGACCCGCGTGACGGGTGCGGCGCGGCTCATCGCCGCCGGGCGGCCCCGAGGAGCCGGCCCAGGGGGCCTTCGTGGAGGCCCTCGCTGGTGAGGGCGTGGTAGAGAATCACCACGGCGATGCACACCAGCCCCACGACGGGGGCGATGAACCAGCCTCCGATGCCGCAGACCACGTACAGGACGAGACCGGTCAGCGGGCGGGTCCGCTGCGAGCGGAGGTAGCCGGGCGACACACCGGGCTCGAGCAGTTCCGGGTGGTCGCACAGATAACCGAACACCCCCCACCACGGCGCCGACATGACGGCCGCGACCAGCGCGTACAGGACGACCGCGACGCGCTGGTCGTGAGGGGTCCCCGCATCGCCGAACGCGTCACCGAGGACCGCGGTGGGGAACGGCACGATGACGGCGCTGAACAGGATGGCGAGGTTGATCCACAGCAGGCCGACGTCCATCCGGCGGATCAGGCGGAAGAGCCCGTGGTGGTTGAGCCAGATGACGCCGACGTAGACGAACGAGACGAGGAACGCCACGTACGCCGGCCACTTGCCGGCGAGCCCCGGCACGAGTTCGCCGGGCCCGTGGTCCGGATCGTAGAGGTCGAGGACGAGCAGCGTGATCACGATGGCGAAGACGGCGTCGCTGAAGCCCTCGACCCGGCTGGTGTCCGCCAGGCGCATGCCGTCGTCGGCGGCCGGGCCTGACGGAACATCACGATCCGGTCGGTTTGCCATGGTGTGATCCTAGGCGCCGGGGTACGGGGGCGACGGAGGCCGAAGAGCATGTCGGTCGCGGGGGCGCCGGCGCGGGATTCTCGCTTTCTTCGCTGGCCATTCGAGCTGCGCATGCCCCATCGGTGGCGATGTGCCGCAGCGTTGATCAAAGATGGACTGATGGATTACAGCTTCGAGGTCGTCATCCTTCCGGTGAGCGACGTCGACCGGTCATTGGTCTTCTACACGGAGCGCGCCGGCTTCACCCTCGACGTCGACTACGCGCCCGGCGACGACTTCCGCGTCGTGCAGCTGACGCCGCCGGGATCGGCGTGCTCGGTGCAGATCGGGATCGGTCTCACCGATGCCGTCCCGGGTTCGCTGCGCAACCTCCACCTGGTCGTCGCTGACGTCGAGCGGGCCCGCCGGGATCTCGCCGGGCGCGGCGTGGCGGTCGGCGAGGTCCGGCACAAGTGGCCCCTCGACGGGTGGAGGGGCGGTTTCCGGCCCGGGCCTGACCCCGAGCGCCGTGACTACGCCAGTTTCGTCGACTTCGCCGACCCGGACGGCAACACCTGGGTGGTGCAGGAGCGCGGTTTCCACCGGGCGGAGTGAAGCCGGCGCGCACCGCCGCAGAGAGAGCCGGGCGATTTTCGGCTTATGGACGTTTCGAACAGTTCGGATAGATTTTAGACATGGCGACACTGCGGGCGCTGGAGTGCCTGGTGGCCCTGGTCGACGAGGGTTCGGTCACACGGGCCGCGGCCTCCCTGCACATGTCCCAGCCGGCGCTCTCCCACCAGATCGCGGCGCTGGAACGGGAACTGGGCACCTCCGTGGTCGAGCGGCTGGCCCGCGGTGTGCGGGTGACGGCGGCCGGCCGTGCCGCGGCCGAGGAGGCCCGGATCGCACTGGCGGCCGCGACCCGGGCCGTCCGGATCGGACGGCAGGTCGGCGCGGGCAGCGGCGGGCGGCTGCGGATCGCCTGCGCGGAGACCATGACCGCGTGGCTCCTCGTACCGGTACTGCGCCGCTGGCGCTCGCGCCGGCCCGAGGTCCGACTGGAACTGGCGGAGTTCAGCAGCGCCGACCGCATGGTGGAGCACCTGATGAACGGCGCCACCGACCTGGTGGTGGGACCGGAACCCACCGCGACCACGGCCCACGCGGAGGTGCTGGGGCGGGAGGAGATGGTGGTGGTCACCTTCCCCGGCCATCCCTTCGCCTCGCGGGCGTCGGTCGCGGTCAAGGAGCTCGCCGACGAGCCCTTCGTCCACTACGACCCGGACAACGGGATGGCGGTCTGGGTGGACCGGTTCGTCACCTCGCACCAGGTGACCCTGAGTCCCGTGCTGCGCACGCGCAGTCCGCGCACCGCCGCTCAGCTCGCGGGAGCGGGCATGGGGGTGAGCCTGGTCCCGGTGTCGGCCCTGGCCGGCCGTCCCGCGGCGGTGGTCCGGCGGCTGGAGCCCCGCGTCCACCGCGACATCGTGGCCCTGACGATGACGCCCTCGGACGCCCTGGTCCGGCGGTTCATCGCCGACCTGCGCAGCCGGGGGCTCCCGAACGTGGACACGGCCGCGGCGCTCCCGACCGCCTAGCCGCGCCCGGCCCCGCCGTCGTCGGTGCCCGCCCCCACAACAGCAACCGATCACAGCGCCCAGGAGGTCAGAGATGACCCGCACCGTCCACTACCGCACCACCGAGGTCAACGGCCTGGAGGTCTTCCACCGGGAGGCCGGTGACCCCGGGGCACCCGTCCTGGTGCTGCTCCACGGGTTCCCGACGAGCTCGCACATGTTCCGGAACCTGATCCCCGCCCTCGCCGACCGCCACCGCGTGATCGCCCCCGACCACATCGGCTTCGGCCAGTCGGCCATGCCGGCGGTGACGGACTTCCCGTATACCTTCGACGCCCTCACCGAGGTCACCTCCGGGCTGCTCGAACAGCTCGGCGTGGACCGCTTCGCCGTGTACGTCCAGGACTACGGCGCCCCCATCGGATGGCGGCTGGCGCTGGCGGACCCGCGGCGGATCACCGCGATCGTCAGCCAGAGCGGCAACGCGTACACGGAGGGGTTCGTCATGCCCTTCTGGGACGGGCTGTTCGCCTACGCCAAGGACCCGAACCCCGAGACGGAGGCGCCGGTGCGCGGCGTGCTGACCCTGGAGGCCACCCGCTGGCAGTACCTGAACGGGGTGGCCGACCCCAGCCTGGTCAGTCCCGACAACTGGGTCCACGACCAGGCGCTCCTGGACCGGCCGGGCAACGCCGAGATCCAGCTGAGCCTGTTCCGCGACTACCCGCGCAACGTCGACATGTACCCGGCGGTCCACCAGTACTTCAGGGACTCCCAGGTCCCGCTGCTGGCCGTGTGGGGCGAGCGCGACGAGATCTTCGGGCCCGACGGTGCCCGCGCCTTCCGGCACGACCTGCCGGACGCCGAGGTACACCTGGTGGAGTCCGGGCACTTCGCGCTGGAGAGCCATCTGGAGCCCATCGCGGAGTACATCCGTGGCTTCCTGGGCCGGGTCCCGGTCTGAGCGGCGGGTCGCCGCCCCGGGCCCGGGCCGGGCAGCTCATCCGGCCGGGGTGCGGCCGGAACGGTTGCGTTCGTAGTGGCGTGCGACGCGGGTCCGGTTGCCGCAGATGTTGCTCGCGCACCATTTGCGGCGCCTGTTCCCCGCCAGGAACAGCATCGAGCACTCCGGGTTGGCGCAGCGCCGCAGGAGCCGCAGCCGGTCGGGGTTGCCCAGCAGCGCCACGGCCTCGGCCGCGATCACCGCGAGCGCGGCGTTCCCGCCGTATTCGGTGTGCCGCCTGGCGGTCTCCCGGAGTCCTTCGCCGGTGACGACGAGCCGGGGGCTGACGGGCGCGGAGGAGGCCGCGGCGTTGATGTCCTCCACCGCGGCCGGATCCACGGGCCGGCCTTCCAGATGCGCGTCGAACGCCTCCCGGACGGCCGCGCGGAGCCTGCGGGTCGCCACCGGATCGGGGGCGGGGCCCGGCGGGAGCCGCCTCGCCTGGATCCCCCACCAGGCGGCGGCCGCGGCAGGGGTGCCGATCAGGTCGGCGGCCGGCTCGCGGGCGGTCTTCACCGTGTCCGCGAGGTCCAGGACGACCAGGGGTTCCCCGCCCATGGGGAAACCCGCGGCCTGCAGCTCCTCGAGCCCTACACGAACGCTCACAGATGAAAGATATGCATTAGAAGACCGGGAATCCAGCGGATCCCCGACCGTCGAATTACAACGTGATCGCCTCCAAAAGACGAATCCTTGATCGCTTGTTCCACGCCACTAACGGTTCTAGCGTCGAAGTATCCATTACGAGGGCCGACGAGGAAGGAAGAGCCATGGGACTGTCCTGGCAGCAAGGTCCGCTCTCCGCCACCCGGATCGGGCACTTCCTGGTGCCCGATCCGCTCCCCGAGCGCATGCTCTTCGCCGAGCGCCTGCGACGCCGCATGCGGGTCCGGTTCGCGGACGAGTGGATCGCCGACAGTGAGGACGTGGTGCTGCTCCACGAGCCGGGCCGCTATCCGGTCGCGTACTTCCCGCGCTCCGACGTCCTGCCCGAGGCGCTGGTCGCCGGGGACCACGTCACGCGGCACAAGGACCTGGGGGACACCGCCTGGTTCGCGGTACGCGCCGGCGGGCGGACGGCCGAGCGCGCCGCCTGGGAACTGGTCGGGCTCCCGGAGCACGCGGGCGACCTCAAGGGGCGGATCGCCTTCGCCTGGCGGGCGATGGACGCCTTCTACGAGGAGGACGACCGCATCCTCGGCCACGCCGCGGACGCGTACCACCGCATCGACATCCGCACCACGTCCCGCACGCTGGAGGTCCGCTCAGAAGGCCGTGTGGTGGCCCGGTCCGAGCATCCCGTGGTGCTGTACGAGTCGGGTTTCGCGCCCCGGTGGTACGTGCCGCGCGCGGACGTCGACGAGAGCGCGCTGACGCCCGCAGAGGACCGGACCTTCTGCCCGTACAAGGGGATCGCCGCCTACTACGACATCGGCGGTGTCCGGAAGGCGGCGTGGTCGTACCGCGACGCCTACCCCGAGGTCGGCCGCATCGACGACCTGGTCTCCTTCGAGCCGGACAAGGTCGAGGTCACCCTCGACGGCAAGCGGCTGGAGCCGGAGCCCGGCCAGCAGGTGATCCCCCACGGCGTGGACCGCGGCCTGGACACCGACGAGGTCCGCGGCCGCTAGGCACACCGCCGGCGCACCCTCACACGCGACGAGATCAAGGAGAGAGTCCCATGTCAGCTTCCCTGCAGGACCGGACCGTCCTGGTGGTGGGCCGCGGCAGCGGCATCGCCCGGGCCGTCGCCGACGCCGCGCTCGCCGAGGGCGCGCACGTCGTCGCCGCCGGGCGGACGCCGGGCGACCTCGAGGACGCCTACAAGGGCACGGACGTCACCGTACGGAGGGTCGACCTCACCGACGAGGGCACGATCGCCGCACTCGCCGAGGACCTCGGCAGCGTCGACCACGTGGTCTCCACGGCGTCCGCCCGGGCCCGGGGGAAGGTGAGCGAACTGACCCCCGAGGCGATCATCCTGTCCTTCCACACCAAGGTGGTCGGGCCGATCATGCTGGCCAAGCACTTCGCCCCGCGCATGCCCGAGGACGGGTCCTTCGTCCTGTTCTCGGGCGTCGCGGCCCTCGAACCCGACCCGGGCTTCCTCGGGGTCGCCGCCACCAACGGCTCGGTCAACACCGTCACCCGGTCGCTGGCCGTGGAACTCGCCCCGATCCGCGTCAACGCCGTGTCCCCCGGCACCATCGACACCGGCGCGTGGGACGGACTCGGCGACGAGGGGAAGTCCGGGCTCTTCGCCCGCCTGTCCGGCAGCAACCCCGCCCGGCGGATCGGCACGCCGCAGGACGTCGCCCAGGCCGTGGTGTTCGCGATGACCAACACCTTCATGACCGGGGTCTCCCTCGCGGTCGACGGCGGCCAGCCGCTGGTGCGACGATGACCGACCGGCGCCACTCCCCCTTCCTCCTCGACCCCGGCGGCCGGGCCCTGCACACCGAGAGTGCCGCGCTGCGTGCCCGCGGCGCGGTGACGAAGGTGCTGCTGCCCGGCGGCGTCGAGGCGTGGTCGGTGAACAGCCACGCCGCGCTGGAGCACCTGCTCACCGACCCGCGGGTGTCCAAGGACTCCCAACGGCACTGGCCGCGCTTCGCGTCGGGCGGGATCACCCCGCAGTGGCCGCTGTACGCGTGGGTGGCGGTGCGCAACATGTTCACCGCCTACGGCGACGACCACCGGCGGCTGCGGAGGCTGGTGGCACCGGCGTTCACCCCGCGCCGGACCGCGGCGATGCGCCCGCGGATCCAGCGGATCGTCGACGCCACGCTGGACGGGCTGCCCGCCGCGGCACGCGACGGGGTGGCCGACCTGCGCAGGCACTTCGCGTACCCGATCCCCGTACGGGTCGTCACCGAACTGATGGGCGTGCCCGAGGGCGGGATGGCCACCGGACTGCGGGTGTGCATCGACAACCTCTTCACCACCTCCCTCGGGGCGGCGGAGGCTGCCGCCAACCACCGGAACACGTACGCGCTGCTGGACGAACTCGTCGCCCTGCGCCGCAGGCGGCCCGGCGACGACCTGACCAGCGCCCTGGTCGCCGCGGAGGAGGACGACGAACACCTCACCCGGGCCGAGGTGACCGACACGCTGCTGCTGATCATCGCCGCCGGGCACGAGACGACGGTGAACCTCCTCGACAACGCCTGCTTCGCCCTCCTGACCTCCCCGGCCCAGCTCGACGCCGTCCGTGCCGGGCGGGCCACCTGGGACGACGTGATCGAGGAGAGCCTGCGCCGGGACGCACCCGTCGCGCACCTGCCCCTGCGCTACGCGGTGGAGGACATCCACGTGGCGGGGACCACCATCGCCAAGGGGGACGCGATCCTCGCCTCGTACGCCGCCGCCGGCCGTGACCCCGGCCGGCACGGACCGACCGCCGACGACTTCGACGTCACCCGGGCCGACAAGGACCACCTCGCCTTCGGGCACGGCGTCCACCACTGCCTCGGCGCCCCACTGGCCCGGCTGGAGGCCGCCGTCGCCCTGCCCGCGCTCTTCGCGCGCCACCCCGCGATGACGCTCGCCGAGGAACCCGGCGCGCTGGAGCCGGTGACGTCCTTCATCTCCAACGGGCACGCCCGGCTGCCCGTGGCCCTCACCTGAGCCGCCCGGTGCCGCGCGGCGCGAGGACGTCCAGCTGGCGGTCGTGGAGCCTGCTGAGCAGCAGCAGCGACAGCACGGCACCGACCAGGGCGCAGAACATGTCCCACTGGGTGTCCCAGACGTCCCCCTGCGTGGCGAGGAACGCGTCCGCGGCGTCCCCGCCGATCAACGCGGCCCACCACTCCAGCAGTTCGAAGAACGCGCTGAACGCCATGCAGGCGCAGACGGTGAGCGGCGCGAGCCACCGGCTGCGGCGCAGCGGGGAGGTGCGGGCGAGGATCTCGCGGACGAGCACGGCAGGGACGAAGCCCTGCATGAGGTGGCCGATCCGGTCGTACGGGTTGCGCGACAGGTCCAGGGCGTCGCGCAGCCACTCGCCGAACGGGACCTGGGCGTAGGTGTAGTGACCGCCCACCGACAGGACCAGGGCGTGCAGGGCCAGCAGCACGCACAGCAGCCCGGTCAGCGGGAACCGGCGCCGCAGGGCGACCGCGAGCGGCAGCCCGATCATGATCCAGAAGGTCTCCAGCACCCATGTGCCGCGCTCGCGGGGATGGATTCCGGACACCACGAGGACGGCGAGCGCGAAACCGCCGGCCAGCACGGGCAGCCCGACGCGCCGGACGGGGACGGTGAGGTCTGTCATGTCCACCAGGGTCGCGGGGTGCGGTGCAGGGGCGCATGAGTACGGCTACTCAATCGTGAGACGCGGCTCACACCTGACCGTGTCACTGGCGTCCGGGCTGTCTCGTCCCAAGGGGTGAAGCCGTGGACGACACGGACGGCGGACACCGGAGGAGCACACCATGGACGCGCGACTGGACTACCTTGCCGACCCGACCGCGGGCAAGGCCCTCAAGCACTTCATGGCCGTGGGCAGGTCGTTCAAGGAGTCGTCGTTGCCGGCCGCGACGCAGGAGCTGGTGGCGCTGCGGGTGAGCCAGATCAACGGCTGCGGCGCCTGCATCGACATGCACACCAAGGAGGCCGGCGCCGCGGGCGAGACCCCGGTGCGGCTCCACCTGGTCGCGGCGTGGCGGGAGGCCACGGTCTTCACCGAGGCCGAACGCGCCGCGCTGGAACTGGCGGAGGAGGGCACGCGGGTCGCGGACGGCGGTGGCGGGGTCGGCGACGAGGCGTGGGCGCGCGCCGCCCGGCACTACGACAAGGAGCAGCTCACCGCCCTGGTGATCCTGGTCTCCTTCATGAACGCGGTGAACCGGCTGAACGTCATCGCCCGGCAGCCGGCCGGCGACTACGAGCCCGGGCGGTTCCACTGAACAGGACCGGGGGAAGGGGATCCGGCGTGGGCAAGGTGGAGGAGTTCGAGGAGCTGCGGCCGCTGCTGTTCTCGATCGCCTACCGGATCCTGGGCAGCGTGGCCGAGGCCGAGGACGCGGTGCAGGAGGCGTGGCTGCGCTTCGACGGCTCGCCGGCCCGGCCCGTGTCGGCCAAGGCGTTCCTGTCGGCCACGGTGACCCGGATCTCGATCGACGTGCTGCGCTCCGCGCGGGTGCGGCGGGAGGCGTACGTCGGGCCGTGGTTCCCCGAGCCGCTGCTGAGCGATCCGTACCAGGATCCGGCGCGGTCGGCGGAGCTCGCCGACTCGGTCTCGATGGCCGCGCTCCTGCTGCTGGAGCGGCTCAGCCCGCTGGAGCGGTCGGTGTTCGTGCTGCGGGAAGTGTTCGGCTTCGGCTTCGAGGAGGTCGCCCAGGCGGTGGGGCGTTCGGAGGCGGCGTGCCGTCAGCTGGCGGTGCGGGCGCGGCGGCACATGGAGGCGGGACGGCCGCGGTTCGCGGCGGACCGCCAGGCGCGGCAGGAACTGGCGCGGCGGTTCTTCGACGCGTTGAAGGACGGCGACGTCGACGCGCTGCGGGACCTGCTCGCCGCCGACGTGCAGCTCGTCGGGGACGGCGGCGGCAGGGCCCCGCAGCTGGCGCGGGCCGTCGTCGGCGCGGAGAACGTGGCCCGGGTGCTGGGCACGGTCTTCCCCTGGCTGGTCCGGATCGACGTGACGTTCGAGCCGCGCGAGGTCAACGGCCAGCCCGGAGCGGTCTTCCGCGACCGGGACGGCAAGGTCCTGCACACCATGGCCCTCGACGTGCTCGACGGACGGATCCAGGCCATCCGTTCGGTGCTCAACCCCGACAAGCTCGGCCACCTCGGCCCGGTCGCCGACGCCTGGGCGGTGCACCGGGAGGTGAAGCGGGCGCGCAGGCAGGGGAACTGACGGCACTGAGCCTGGCGGGCCTGGTCGTCAGGGCCGGCGAGGCCCGATGAGCGCGGTCTCCAGGGCCTCGCCCGTCATCTCGACGACGACGGCGGCGTCCCGCATGCCCGCCGGAAGGTGCGCGTACTCCTCGGCCCGGCACACGACGGCGCCGTCGCTCGGGTCGAGGACGACCGCGCCGAGCCGGGAGACGAGTTCCGCGACGATCCCGAACACCCCGCCGGCGTGCGGGCGCGAGACCATGATGTCCCGCTCGCCGACGTAGACCTCGGCCTCGCCGCCGTCCGCGGCCCGCACCAGGAAGTACAGCCCCTCGTCCGAGGCCGCGGTGAGCGGCGGCTCCCCGACGGCGTGCGGCTCCAGGACGGCCCGCACCAACGCGCCGTCGACGGGCACGGGCACCTCCGCGCCGTCGACGAACGTGAAGATCAGCGGACTCCACCCCACGACGCCTCCTCCCCGCTCAAAACCGTGTGCGCCGGCCGGGACGGGAACCTACCCTCCGGGCATGGGTCTTCGCGAAGAGCTCCCGGACGACGCCGAGTCCGTACGTCAGGTCCACCTGCGGGCCTTCGGCCACGGCCACGGCCCGGTCGTGGCCGATCTGGTCGGCACCCTGCGCGGGAGCGTCACGCCCACGGACGGTCTCTCGCTGGTCGCCGAACACGACGGCCGGGCCGTCGGGCACGTGATGTTCACCCGCAGCCTGCTGGACGCCCCCCGGCGCCTGGTCGAGGTGCAGGTCCTCAGCCCGCTGGCCGTCCTGCCCGAGCACCAAGGGACCGGGATCGGCACGGCCCTGGTCCGGCGCGGACTGCGGACGCTGGTCGAGCGGGCGGTCCCCGTCGTCTTCGTCGAGGGCGACCCCGCCTACTACGCGCGCCTCGGGTTCCTGCCCGGCGGCGACCAGGGCTTCCGCAAGCCGTCCCTGCGCATCCCGGACGGGGCCTTCCAGGCGATCGCGCTCCCCGCGTACGAACCCTGGATGACGGGCACCCTGGTCTACGCCGAGGCGTTCTGGCAGCACGACGCGGTCGGCCTCCGCGACCCGGCGGCGCGGGAGAACCACGTGGCGCGCGGCGGCCGGTCCTCGACAATCCACCCGTGCCCCTGATGACCGCCGGCAGGACGGAACGCGGCCCGTCCCCCCGGGCCTCGCTGACCACGCCGGCCGGACGTGCCTACGGCGCGATCCCGCCCACGGCACTGGTCCTGCTCGGCATCGTCAGCGTCCAGGTGGGCTCGGCCTTGGCCAAGCACCTGTTCAGCGCGGTGGGCAGCTTCGGGACGGTCGCGTTGCGGCTGTTCTTCGCGGCGGCGGTGCTGATGCTGTTGTGGCGGCCGTCGCTGCGCATGAGCCGTCGCACATGGACGGTGGTGCTCGGCTACGGCGTGACGCTCGGCCTGATGAACCTGTGCTTCTACCTGGCGCTGGCCCGGATCCCGCTGGGGATCGCGGTGACCGTCGAGTTCCTCGGGCCGCTGGCGGTGGCCCTGGCCGGATCGAGGCGATGGCTCGACGCGTTCTGGGCCCTGCTCGCGGCCGGCGGTGTGGTCCTGCTGATGGAAGGACGCGGCGAACTCGACCCCGCCGGCTTCCTGTTCGCCCTCGCCGCGGGGACGTGCTGGGGCCTGTACATCCTGGTCGGCGCGGCGCTGGGCCGCCACACCACGGAAGGCAACGGCCTGGCCCTGGGAATGGCCGTCGCGGCCCTGGTGGCCGTGCCGTTCGGCGTGGCCGACAGCGGAACGGCGCTGATCCAGCCGTGGGTCCTGGCCGCGGGGCTCGGCGTGGCACTGCTGTCGTCGGTGGTCCCGTACTCGCTCGACCTGGAGGCCCTGCGCAGGATCCCACCGCGCGTGTTCGGCATCCTGATGAGCCTCGAACCGGCGATGGCGGCCCTCATCGGCTTCGTCGTCCTCCACGAGTCCCTGCACTGGGTCCAATGGATCGCGGTGCTGTGCGTGGTGGCCGCATCGGCCGGCGCCGCCCGCGGCACCGACCCGGAGGCCTGACCGGTTCACACCGGCGGGGACGACTGGCGGGTCAGAGCCGATTGGTCCTCGGTGCTGACCGCCGACTTCACGGCTTTTCTCACCTTCCAGGAAATCGCGGACTTCGCCGCCCGCATGCTCTCCCGGCTGTCCGCCCCTTCGGGCCACGGGTTCTCGGAGCAAGTGACTCCGGGCCGCAACAATCCGCTGCGGCTGACGGCCGATCCCGTCGAGCACGGCTACGCCTTCTACGCGACGCTGACTCCGCACGGGGACGACAACGTGTGCCTCCTGCGGATGGACATCGATCCCGTCGACGCCGGCGAGCTCCGTGCTCTGTTCGGCTCGTTGCAGGCCTCGTTGGCGCCGTGACCGCGGGATCGCCCCGCCGCCCCGGGTCGGGCATCATGCCCTGGTGAGCATCGTGGTGGACTTCTTCGCGGCCCCGGACGACTCGGCGGCGGCTTCCGTGCTGGAGACCGGGTCGGTGCGCGGGTTCGCGTCGCTCCCGCTCGGGAACTTCGACCCCGAAGAGGCCGTGGTCGAGTGGGAGAGCCTTCTCACCGGCGGCAGTTTCGAAGAACTGGCCGAGGCGGGTGAGCCCCGCGTCGTCGCCGGCGCGGATCACGGTGAGCACGTCGTCTTCGCGCTCTCGCCGCGGCTGTCGGCGGCGCTCGCCGGGGCCGAGCCGTCCCGGCTGTGGGAGGTCGCCGTGGCATGGGCCGAGCGGCGCGCGGCGGACGGCGAGGTCATCGACCCGGACGTCGCCCGGGCGATCGTGGACGATGTGGCCGCCCTCGTCGGCGAGGCCGGACGCCGTGGCGAGGGCGTCTACTGCCGGGTCGGGTAGCCGGCAGGGCGACGCCCGCCGTTCCCGGCCCGCGTGCCGCTCAGCGCGCGGGGACGGGGAAGAGCATGCAGCTGCTCGTGGCGTGGGCGAGCAGACGGTCCGTCGCGTCGAACAACTCGGCCTGGGCGAGGGCGGTGCGGCGGCCCTGGTTGAGGACGGTGCCGACGGCGCGGACCTTGCCGGTGTCGACGGTGACCGGGCGCAGGAACTTCAGGTTCAGGTCGAGCGAGGTGTAGCCCATGCCCTCCGGGAGCACGGACTGCACGGCGCAGCCGGCGGCCGAGTCGAGCAGGGTGGCGTAGACGCCGCCGTGGACGCTGCCGATGGGGTTGTAGTGCTCCTCCCCCGGTTCCATGGCGAAGACCGCGCGGCCTTCCTCGACCTCCTCCAGGGTGAATCCGAGGGTCGAGGCGATGGGCGGTGCGGGAAGGCGCCCGGCCAGCACGTCGCGGAGGAACTCCAGACCGCTCGTGCGGCCGACCGCGGCCGCGGAGACCTTGGGGTCCCCCCATTCGAACGTACGCGACCTCGCCATTGGACGTGCCCTCCCTGACCTACTGACTTCGACATCCGAAGTTAGCCAGTCGCACCTCTGGATGTCAATGCCGAAGCCAGCCTACGATGACCGCATGACCTGGCTGGAGACCGGTACCGAGAACTGCACGGTGCAGCGCACCCTCGACCTCGTCGGCGAGAAATGGTCGCTGCTGGTGCTGCGCGACGCCATGAACGGCGTGCGCCGCTTCGACGACTTCCGCCGTCACATGGGGCTGTCCGAGGCGGTGCTGGCGGACCGGCTGCGCAAGCTGGTCGCCGCGGGGATCCTGGACACCGTCCCGTACCGCGAGCCCGGCAGCCGTACCCGCAACGAGTACCGGCTCACGTCCAAGGGCTGGGACCTGTGGCCCGCGATGATCGCCCTCAAGCAGTGGGGCGACCGCTACACCGCCGACCCGGAGGGCCCGCCGCTGGAGGTCCGCCACCGCGACTGCGACGAGCCCGTCGAGGCGGTCGTCGTCTGCGCCGGCGGCCACGACGCGCTCGCCCCCCGGCAGGCCTACACCCGGCCCGGCGCCTCCGCCCGCATGCGGGGCTGAACGGCGCGCGACGGCGACGGGTCACCGAAGGCCCGTGTCCTCGTGGTCGCCGTGGTGGGCGTCGACACCCTCTCCCCCGAACCCCCGTGTCCCCCGTCGAGGGCGTCGACGTCCAAGCCATCGATCGGGACGCTCCCCCGGTCCCTGATGGCCCACGAGCGCGAAGCCGGACAGGACGGGGCGTCCCCGCCCTCTCCCGCTTCGTGCACTGGCTCCGTTCCCGGCGCCGTGACGATGCTGGCAGGGCAGGTGGCCGGTACACATTGCCGGTTCCCGGCAGTCTTGACGCCTTGTTGACGGCCTGTTGACGGTGCAACCTCCCGCGCTAGAGCGGTTGGTCGGGCCATCCGAGCAGCCGGGCGCCCATCGCCGCGGTCTCCAGGGTGTAGCGGTGCAGCGGATCGCCCGGGTCGTAGCCGGTCAGGACCTTGATCCGCTCCAGGCGGTACGTGAACGTCCGCACCCCGAGGCCCAGTCGACGCGCCGCTTCGGCGTTGACGTGCCCGGCCTCCGCGTGCGCGGAGATGGTCTCCAGCAGCGGTCCGGCCCCGCCCCGGGCCTGCTCCAGCGGCCCCAGCACGGTGCGGACGAGGTCGGCCATGGCGGCCCGGTCCCGCATCAGCACGGGGAAGACCAGCAGTTCCTCGGCGCGCAGCACGGGCGGATGCAGGCGCAGCCGGTCGGCGACGTCCAGCGCCCCGAGGGCCTCCTCGTAGCTGCGCACGATGCCGCTCGTGCCGGAGTGGGTGCGGCCGAACGCCACCCGGCGGGCCGCCCCGTACCCGGGCCCGGGGCGCAGCGCCGTGTCGGCGAACGCCTCGAAGACGGCACGCTCGCTGCCGGGGGCGATGCACACCAGCCGGCCGTCCTTCCCGGCCACCAGGACGTCGCGGTCGCCGAAGCGGCCCGCCAGTTCCCGTTCGATGCGCCGCACCGCGGGCTGGCCGTCCTCGTACGCGTCCACGCCGCGCGCCACCGCCACCGCGTGCCCGCGGCCCAGCCGCAGCCCGAACCGTTCGGCGCGCTCGGCGAGCCGTCCCGGGTCGCTGCGCCCGTACAGCAGGTCGTCGACGAACTCCCTTCGGGCCGCCTCATCCTGGCGGACCAGGAGCCGCTGGGCGCGTTCGTGGCCTTCGCCGAGCGCGACCACCGCGGCGTCGAGGGCGGTCAGCACCGCCTCGCCGGCCCGCTGCACCTCGGTGGCGGTGTCGGCGGCAGCCACGCTCCGCAGCGAGCCCCACGCGTCGCGGGTCGCCGTCAGGTAGGCGCCGACGAGGTCGCGCAGCCCGTACCCCCGACCGCCCGCGCGCTCGCCGCAGGTGCGAAGCGCGTCCAGTTCGTCCCGTCGCAGCCGCCGTCCCGTCCCCGAGACCTCCCCCAGCACGCGTGCGTACGCCTCGAGTTCCTCCTCCGGTACGCCTACGCCCCGCATGGCCGCGTCTCCCCTCCAGGCACCCGTCGTTGCCGTCCCCCGGCAGCCTGGACCGTATCAACCCTGCCAGGTCCGGTGATCACCGCCCGCCTCGGACGACGTACCCGGACCGGGACCAACCACCCGTCCGCGTCCCCGACTTGACGTACGGCCGTTCGGGGGACGATGATCTCCGCACACTCCCCAGGTCTCCCCCCGTGGCCTGGGGAGTGCCTCGTTCAGCCGTCCGCACCTCCGGCGAGGAGGTCCCCGGAGGCGGTGCGCCGGTAGACCACGCGCCGGTCGACACGGGTGCCGGTGACCAGTCCGGCATCCCGCAGCACCGACAGGTGGCCGCCGACGGTGCCGAGGGACAGGCCGAGGTGGGCGGCGAGTTCGCTGGTGGTGGCGGGGCGCTCCAGTTCGTGGAGGATCGCCGCGCGGCCGGTGCCGATCAGCCGTCCCAGAGCGGGCCCCGGTTCCGCGCGTCCCGCGGCCGCGGCGGCTCCGCGGGCCGGGTAGACCAGCGCGTACGACGCCGGCGGCGCCTCGCACAGCCATGTGCCCCGGGACACGGCGGCGACCGGTACGAACAGCATCCCCTCGTCGCCGACGACCCGGTCCGGGGAGCCCCAATGGCTGAAGCGGATCGCGTCCGCGCCGACCCAGGCGCTGTGCCGGCTCATGTGTTCCAGGGCGCGGGGCCAGCCGTAGGCGGCGAGCAGCCCTGCCCGGTAGGTGACGTCCCGCTCCAGCAGGGCACGGCGGCGCGGCCAGTCGGGAGCGACGTGCTCGGTCCAGGTGCGCCGGAAGAGCTCGGCGGTCCTGGCGGCCCAGAGGCGTCCGGTCAGCCAGCCGAGGTCGTGCTCCTTCCAGCTGTGCGCCACCGACTTCTCCAGCTCGGCGCGCACCTGCGCGTCGGGCATCCGGGCCACCTGGGCCAGTTCGCCGTCGATCGCGGTCCGCATGCCTCCCGCCGGCGGCAGGACGATGTGCGCCGGCATCCACTTCGTGGACCCCAGCAGCCGCACCAGGCCCTCCGCGAAGGGGTCGGCATCGAGCGCGGCGCGGAACGCGCCATGGTGGCGGTCGTACCAGGAGGCCAGCCACGGGTCGCAGTACCCGGAGCCCAGCACGAGCAGCGACGCCAGGGTCTCGGCCAGCGGCGACAGGGCGAACCGGGACCGCGACAGGGCCAGCGGACTCAGCCGCAACAAGGTCATCTTTCGCCTCCCGCCGAAACGATAGTGCCCCGCCAGGCGCCTCCAGCAGACTCCGCCCGTGTTCGCATCCCTTCCGCCGCACCGGGACTTCCGCTGGTTCCTCACCGCCCAGACGGTGTCCCTGCTCGGCACCGCGATGGCCCCGGTCGCCCTGGCGTTCGCGGTCCTCGACGCCTCGGCCGGCCTCGGCGACCTCGGTGTCGTCCTCACCGCGTACATGGTGCCGCTGCTGGTGTTCCTGCTCGTCGGGGGCGCCACGGCCGACCGTCTGCCGCGCCGCACGGTGCTGGTGGCGGCGAACCTCGGTTCGGCCGTCACCCAGGGCGCCGTCGCCGCGCTGCTGCTGACCGGGCGGTACGCCCTGTGGCCGGTGGCCGCGCTGGGGTTCGTCAACGGCGTCCTCGCCGCCTTCACCACGCCCGCGCTGCGCGGCATCGTGCCCGAACTCGTCCCCGGGGACCGGATCAGGCAGGCGAACGCGCTGCTGGGCTCGGTGCGCAACGCCACGAAGATCATCGGGCCGAGCCTGTCCGGCGTCCTGGCGGCGTCCGTCGGCGGCGGACCGGCCATCGCCTTCGACGCGCTGACCTACCTCCTCGCCGCCGGGTGCCTCACCCGCCTGTCGTCCCTCGCCGCCCCCACCGCCGCACGCCGTCCCCCGGGTCTGCTGGCCGACATCCGCGAGGGCTGGGCCGCGTACCGCCGGATCCGCTGGGTGTGGACGGTGTCGCTGTGCTTCTGCGTGGTCAACCTGGTGCAGGTCGGCACCTGGCAGATCCTGGGCCCGGTGCTCACCCGGCAGCTCGCCGACGAGGCCGCCTGGGGCTTCGTGCTCAGCGCGCGCGGCGCCGGACTGCTGGTGATGAGCACGCTGATGTACCGGCTGGCGGCCCGTCACCTGCTGCGGCTGGGTGTGCTGGCGGGTGTGCTCGGCGCGCTGCCCCTGCTCGCGCTCGGTGCGCACCTGGGTGCCCCGTGGCTGATCGCCGCCGCCTTCACCGCCGGGCTGGGCTCGTCGGTCGCGGGCGTCGGCTGGGACACCTCCCTCCAGGAGCACGTTCCGTCCGAGACCTTGTCCCGTGTGTCGTCCTTCGACGACCTGCTGTCCTACGTCGCCATTCCCATCGGCCAGCTCAGCGTGGGGCCGCTCGCCGACCGCATCGGGGGGTTCCGGGTCGCCGCGGCCGCCGGAGTCGTGTACGCCGCCGCGGCCCTGGCCCCGATGGCCTCCGCGGCCGTACGCCGCCTCCCCCACGGCCGCCCGGCCGCCACGCCCGCCGATCCGGCCCCGGCGGCGCCGCCCGGGCACGGGACGGCGCCCACGCGGTGAGCCACTGGGGCGGGTGAACCCGCTCCCGACCAGCCGACCGGACACGGCGTCGAGCACCGCCGGGCCCGCCGCTGTCAGCGTGCGGGCAGCAGGACTCCCGGGTTGAGGATGCCCGCCGGGTCCAGGGCGGACTTGGCGGCGCCGAGCGCGGCGGCGAAGGGCTCGGGGCGCTGGGTGTCGTACCAGGGGCGGTGGTCGCGGCCGACGGCGTGGTGGTGGGTGATCGTGCCGCCGTGGTCGGCGATGGCCTGGGAGACGGCGGACTTGATGTCGTCCCACTGGGCGACCGTGCTGCCCCAGCGGCCCGCGGCGTAGATGCCGAAGTAGGGGGCGGGCCCGTCGGGGTGGACGTGGCTGAACCGGCAGGTGACCACTCCGGTGCCGCAGGTGGTGCGGATCGCCTCGTTCGCGGCGTGGGTGACCGCCGCGTGGAGTTCCTCGAACCGGTCCCAGGTGCAGGCGGTCTCGAAGGTCTCCACGACCAGGGACTGCTGGGCCAGGGCGTCGCGCTGGTAGGGCATGCGGAGGAAGGACGAGCGCCAGGACCGGTCTGTCCCGGCGCCCCCGCCGCCGCCCGCGTCGGCGTCGCCGCCCGCGCCGGTGTCGGTGTGGCGGGCCGGCTCGGGCACCTGGCCTCCGTGGTCGCGGCACAGTTCCAGGGCCCGGTCCATCCAGGGTCCCAGCGGGTGGTCGGCGGACTCGAAGGCCAGGATCAGGACGCTGCCGCCCGTGGTGACGCCCGCGTTGACGAGTGCCTCGGCGGGGTCCAGCAGGCGGCAGTTCGACGGGTGGAGCCCGGACTGGGCCAGGGCGCGGGTGGCGGTGACGGCGGCCGTGAAGTCGGCGAAGTGGACGGAGGCGTTCGCCCTCCACCGGGGGCGCCGCTGAAGGCGCATCCAGGCCTCGGTGATGATCCCGAGGGTTCCCTCCGAACCGAGGAACATCCGGTCGGGCGAGGGCCCCGCGCCCGAGGCGGGCAGGCGCCGCGACTCGCCGGTGCCGGACGGGGTCACGACGCGCAGCGCCTGCGTCAGGTCGTCGATGTGGGTGTAGAGGGTGGCGTAGTGGCCGCCCGCCCGGGTGGCCAGCCAGCCCCCGAGGGTGGAGTACTCGAACGACTGCGGGAAGTGGCGTAGCGTCAGGCCGGAGGGCCGCAACTGGTCCTCCAGGTGCGGGCCGAGCACGCCGGCCTGGATGCGGGCCGACCGGCTCACGGGGTCGGTCTCCAGGACGCGGTCGAGGCGCTCCATGTCGAGCGTCACCGCCGGGCGTCCGTCGGGGAGGCGGGGTTCCACGCCGCCGACGACGGAGCTGCCGCCGCCGAAGGGGATGACGGCGATCGCCTCGCGGGAGCACCAGTCGAGGAGGTCGACGACGTCCTGCTCGGTGCGGGGGCGGGCGACGAGGTCGGGGGCGTGGCGCAGGTCGCCGTGGAGGTTGCGGACGACGTCCCGGAAGGCCTTGCCGTGGGTGTGCGCGGCGCGGTCGTGCGGGGTGTCGGAGCACAGGTGGGCCAGCGACGGCGGCGCCTTGACCCGTACCGGCGGCAGGGCGAGGAAGGCGACGTCCGGAGGGAGGTGGACGGTGAGGTCGGCGTCCGGGAGCAGTCCGGCCACCCGGCCGGTCAGCGCGGTACGTTCGGCGCCCCGCACCGCGTCCTCGACGGTGCCCCATCCCCACCACGACCGTGTGCCCGTACGCGTCATGCGTGTCCCGCCCTTCGCCTCAGCTCGATATGACCGGTGGGTAAATTACCACTGGGTCATATCCTCGGGGAGGGCTGAACTGACCTCGCGGTCAGTTCCTTGCCTACAATCACGGGCGTGACGAGCGCGAGAACCCGTACCGCCGGGACCAAGGGCGTGCCCCGCGCCGAGCGCGAGGAGCAACTGCTGGCCGCGGCCGTCGAGGAGTTCGGCCGCCGTGGCTACGGCGGTGCATCGATGGCGGCCATCGCCGAGCGGGTCGGGGTCACCAAGCCGCTGCTGTACCAGTACTTCGGGTCCAAGGACGCGCTCTACGCCGCGGCCTTGGAGCGGGTCGCCGGTTCGCTGACGCGCGCGCTGACCGACGCGCTGGTCCCGGGCGTCACGTCGCTGGGGACGCCGTTGTCCGTGCTGCGTGCGATCTTCACCACGCTGGAGGGGCAGCGCAACGCCTGGTTCGTGCTCTACGACCGGACGTTGCCCGCCACGGGTCCGCTGCGCGCGGCGGCCGAACGCCACCGCACCGCCATCGACGGGCTGGCGGCCGCGGGCAGCGCGGAGTTCCTCGCCGCCCGCGGGATCGGGGACCCGCTGGACTCCGACGCGCTCAAGCACCTGTGGACCGGCACCGTCAGCACCCTGGTCACCTGGTGGATCCACCATCCCGACGAGTCCGCGCAGGCGATGGCGGAGCGCTGCCGGCGGCTGATCACCGCGATCGTCACCTGAGCCGCCACGCCCCGCCTCCGCCACGCGGACCGCTCAGAGGGTGACGAGCCGTACCGCCGCGAGGAGGGTCAGGGCGACGGTGACGCGCTCGAAGACCTTCGGGCTGATGCGGCTGATGGTCGCGCGGCCGGCGGCGGCCCCCGCCAGCACCGCCGGGGCGGCCATCGCGCCGAAGGCCAGCGTGTCGGGCGTGATCAGCCCCAAGGCCACGCTGAAGGGCACCTTGAAGGCGTTGAGCAGCAGGAAGAACCAGGCGCTGGTGCCGAGGAAGCCCAGCATCGGCAACCCCACGGCCAGGAAGTACAGCGCCATGATGGGGCCCGCCGCGTTGGCCGTCATCGTGGCGAAGCCCGCGAGGATCCCGGCACCCGCGGCGACGGCCCTGTGCTGCGCTGCCGAGTCGTCCGGGCCCCGGCGCCGGCTCCACCAGTGGACGGCGAGCATCAGCAGCAGCAGCGCGCCGATGAGTTCCCGCATCCGCGTGTCGTCGATCCGGTCGACGACCACCGCGCCGAGCAGCACCCCGACCACCACCCACGGGAAGAGCCGCACCAGCCGCCCCCAGTCGGCGTGCCGGCGGTAGGCGGCCACGGCCACCACGTCGCCGACCAGGAGCAGCGGCAGCAGCACGCCGGTGGACAGCTTGGCCGGCAGCACCAGCGCGAACAGCGCCACCCCCACCGTCCCGGCCCCGGACACCCCGGTCTTGGAGTAGCCGACGAGGAAGAGGGCGAGCAGCGCCACGGCCCACTGCGCCGGTTCGAGCGAGGGCATCAGGGCCGCCGGGGGACGGAGGGTACGAAAGTCACGCCATGTTCTTACCTGGCCGCCACCCCGCCGTCGCTACCGGGGTGGGTCCGGCGGCCCGGCCGCGCGCGACTTCGCCCTGGTCGCGCCCGGTTGTCACCGAGGGTTCCCCCGGGGGCCGTCACCGCGTGGGCTGCCCGTCCCCGTGCGCGTCTGGGATGGCGATCAAGGACCGGGCGGCGCCAGGCGGCGCCCGGTGGAACCGAACGTCAGGAGAGCGAATGTCCGTCACAGCCGCCGAACCGCGCGACAGGGCGCGCCGGGTGGGGCAGGCCGCGCGGAGGGGGGCGGTGTTCGCCGCCGCCCTCACCATGGTCGCCGTCGTCCCGCCGGCCGTCGCGGGGGCGCAGTCGCCCACCGCCTCCGGCACGCACGGGATCGTGTGGACGACGCAGCAGGTGGCGCCCGGCCTGCAGGTCCGCAGCGGCGAGCTGCGGGACCCCTCGGCCGCCGGGGTGTGGACGGTGACCGTGCAGGCCCCCGCCGTCAACCGGCTGACGGGCGCCGCCACGTGGGCTCCGCTGGGCGACCGCGCCTGGGCCGACGCGACCGCCACGCGGCTGCGGGAGGCCGGGTTCGAGCCGCGGCTTGAGGCGGTGGAGTGGGACACCTACGCCGACACCCCGCGCGGTGTGATGGGGTGGCAGGTCCGGGTCGGCCGGTACGCCACGCAGGCCGAGGCGGGCCCGGCGAACGCGGCGGTCGTGGCCGCCGGTTTCCGTACGTCGACGGAGTGGACCGGTTACGACGGACGGCAGGCCGCCGACGGCGAGCGCATCCACGTGGCCGTGGTGGACCCGGCGCGGCTGCGCGGGTCGGTCGAGGTGAGCGACGGCGGCAACGTCGCCGACCGGGAGAAGACCTCGGCGGTCGCCGGCCGGCTGGGGTCGCTGCTCGGCGTGAACGGCGGCTTCTTCATCACTTCGGACGCCGACGGCGTCCAGGGCACCGTCGCGGGTCTGTCCGCGGTGGACGGCCGGCTGGAGTCGATGGCGGTCGGCTCGCGTGCGGCGCTCGTCCTCGGCGACGGCGGGCGGCGGCCGCGGATCGCGGACCTGTCCACCACGGTCACCGTGCGGGCCGGGTCCGCCCGGTACGCGGTGCAGGGCATCAACCGCGTGCCGGGCAAGGTCCGCAACTGCGGCCGCCCCGGCGGCGTCCCGACCGAGCAGCCCCGCCACGACACGACCTGCACCCTGGCCGACGACCTGGTGGAGTTCACCCCCGCCTTCCGCACGGCACTGCCCACGGGCAGCGGTGTGCAGGTGGTGCTCGACGCGCACGGGGCCGTGCTCTCCACCGGCGCCCGCGGCGGCTCCGTCCCCGAGCACGGCACGGTGCTGCAGGGCACCGGCGCGGCGGCGGCGTGGCTGACCGAGCACGCGCGGACGGGCAAGCGGCTGGTCGTGCGGGAGATCGTCCGGGACGCCGAGGGGCGCCAGGTCAAGCTGGGCCCCGGCGACAGCATCGTGAGCGCGGCGCCCACCCTGGTGGAGGACGGCCGCGTCCACATCGACGCGGCCACCGAGGGCACCCTGGACCCGCTGGACCTGTCGTTCGGTTTCGCGTGGTCCAACGTGCGCCAGCCGCGGACGATGGCCGGCATCGACCGGCAGGGCCGTCTGCTGCTGGTCACCGTGGACGGGCGGCAGCCCGGGGTGAGCGAGGGCTTCACCCTCGGCGAGGCGGCGCGGTTCATGCGGTCGCTGGGCGCGGTGCAGGCCCTCAACCTGGACGGCGGCGGCTCCTCGGCGATGGTGGTCGAGGGCGCCCTGGTCAACGTCCCCTCCGACGCGACCGGCGAGCGCGCCGTCGGCGACACGATCCAGGTCCTGCCGGGTCGCCGCGGCCAGGACTGACACGGGCCGGCACCGCCAGGCCGCCCCTGACGACCTCCGGCCACCCCGGGCCTCGCTCCGGGGTGGTCGGCTGGTCCGTCCGGCCGGAAGGTCGACCTTCCTTCCCTTTTGCCCCGGTATGATGCGCCTCGTGATCATGTCCGGATGGCCGCGGCGCCGACGCGCCCGCCTCGACGGCCGCTGGGAGGCTCCCTGGCTGTCCCCGGTGATCCTGACCGTGCTCATCGCCGCCCTGGCGTTCGCCACCCCGCGCGAGATCGCGATCAGCCGCCTGCTGCCCGTCGCGCCCGCCCTGGCCGCCGCGATGTGGCCGGTGCTGCCGACCGTGCTGCTGGGCGCGTTCTGCCTGCTGGTCATGGTGGGCCTGAGCTTCGTCTACACCGACCTGGGCACCCCGTACACCGGGGCCGCGATCGTCGCAGTCACCCTGGCGGCGGCGTACGCCAGCCACGTGCGGATCCAGCGCGAGGAGGCGCTCTTCCACGCCCGGATGGTCGCCGACGCGGCGCAGACGGTACTGCTGCGGCCGCTGCCGCGGCGCATCCAGGGTCTGGAGATCGAGTCGCTGTACCTGGCGGCACAGGAGCAGGCGCGTATCGGCGGCGACTTCTACGAGGTGGCCGACACGTCCCACGGGGTGCGGCTGCTCATCGGCGACGTGCGCGGCAAGGGGCTGTCCGCCGTGGGCGCGGCCTCCGCGCTCAGCAGCTGCTTCCGCGAGGCGGCGCACGACGAGCCTGACCTGCGGGGCATCGTCCGCCGTCTGGAGACCAGCATCATCCGCCACAGCTCCGGCTATCCCGGCCCGGACCTGCCGGAGCGCTTCGCCACCGCCGTGCTCGCCGAGATCCCGCACGGCGGCGGCCATCTGCGACTGCTCAACTGCGGGCATCCGCCGCCGATCCTCATGCACGCCGGCGGCATCCGGGTGCTGGAGCCGACCGCCGCCTCCGCACCACTGAACCTCGCCGAGCTCATCGGGGACACGTACGTCGTGGACACTCACGCCTTCACCGCCGGCGACCAGCTGCTGCTCTACACCGACGGCGTCACCGAGACCCGCGACCGCGCCGGGGCGTTCTTCGCGCTGCCGGACTGGCTGCGGCGGCAGAGCCCGGCAGCGCCCCGCGAACTGCTGGACCGGCTGCACCGGGAACTGGTGCACTACAGCGGCGGGCGGCTGGAGGACGACATCGCCGCCCTGGCCCTGCGCTCGCCGCACGTCGTGACCCGCGACGCCCCGTAAATCGCTGTCGCGCGGACGCGGCCCGGCCCTACGCTCACCGCCATACCCCGACCTCACGGATTCTCCTACCGCCGGCGCGGCGACGGCACCGTGGTCGTCACCCACGGCGCGCACACCGCCGCCGTGCTGCGCGGGGAGCGGGCGGAGCGCTTCCTGGAGGAAGTGGAGCGCGGTGACGCCCAGCTGGTGATGGCCCGCTGGACCGGCAACTACAAACGGGGCAACGAGCGCACCGCCCGCGGCCATCCCCGCAACCACGGCTGACCGGCCGCGGCGGGCCCACCGCCGCCGTACACAAAATGTACAGATTGATATCGTTTTGTAGACTTTCCTCATGGAACGTCGTCGGCCGGCGGATGCCGGATCCGCGACCACGGTGGGCGCACCGCGGGTGAGCCTGCGCGCGCAGCAGCGGCACCTGACCCACAACCGGGTCCTGGACGGGGCGGTCGAGGTCTTCGCCGCCAAGTCGTTCGTCGCCGCCACCATGGAGGACATCGCCCGCGCGGCCGGGGTCACCCGGGCCACGGTGTACGCGCACTTCCGCGGCAAGGCGGAGGTCATCGCCGCCCTGACGGACCGGGTGTACCAGGCCACCGACGGCCTGTACGCCGAGCTGGCCGCCGTCCCCAAGTGGACCCGCTCCGGCGTCCGCGACTGGCTGGAGCACGCGGCGGCGAGCTGGCGGGCGCTCGCGCCGACCATCCGCGTCCTGCTGGCCGCCACCCCGTCCGCGGCCGGTGACGACGGCAGCGCCCGCGACCGCTACCTGGCGGCGCACGAACGCTACGTGACCCTGCTGACGGCCCCGCCCCGGCGCTGGCAGGGCGTCACCCCCGCGCAGGCACGGCAGCGGGCCCTGATGGCGGTGCTCCAGACCGGGTCGTTCCTCACCGCCTGGATCGCCGGCGGCCTGCCGGTCGACACCGACGACCCGCTGGAACTCCTCGCCGACGACCTGTGCCACCTGCTGCGCCCCGCCCTCGCCGACCGGCCCGCCGCGCCCCGGCGTCCCCGCGGGCCGACGTGAGGAACGGACCCGACTCCCCGAGCTCACTGGAGGCATGCGCCATGGCCGCGACCGAGCCCCGGAACTACCCCTTCACCGAAGCCGACCGGCTGACCGTCGACCCGGCCTTCGCCGAACTGCGCAAGGACGAGCCGCTGTGCCGGGTCCGGTTCCCCTACGGGGAGGCCGCCTGGCTGGTCACCCGGTACGAGGACGTCAGGACCGTCCTGGGCGACCCCCGGTTCAGCCGGGCCGAGGCCGTCCACCGCGACGAGCCGCGCCTGCGGCCGCACCGGGGCCTGGAGGGCAGCATCCTGGACCTCGACCCGCCGGACCACACCCGGCTGCGGCGGATCGTGGCCAAGGCCTTCACCGCCCGGCACATCGAAGGCCTGCGGCCCCGCACCGAGCAGATCGCGGCCGAACTGGCCGACGGCATGGTCGCACGCGGCGCGCCGGCCGACCTCGTGGCGGACTTCGCCCTGCCGCTGCCGGTCACCGTCATCTGCGAACTGCTCGGCGTCCCCCTGGCCGACCGGGCCGACTTCCGCACCTGGTCCGACGCGTTGCTGTCCACCACGAAGTACACCCCGCGGGAGGTCCAGGACTGCACCGACGCCCTGATGGCCTACATGGCCGGCCTGATCGCCGAACGCCGCGCCGCGCCGCACGACGACCTCCTCGGCACCCTCGTCGACGCCCGCGACAACGACGAGCGGCTGTCGGAACGGGAACTGCAGGTCCTGGCGATCTCCCTGCTCGTCGCGGGTCACGAGACCACCGCCTCGCAGATCCCCAACTTCGTCTACACGCTGCTCACCCACCCCGGGCAGCTCGCGGCACTGCGCGCCGACCCCGGTCTGGTCCCCGGCGCCGTCGAGGAGCTCATGCGCTACGTCCCCCTGGGCAACGGCGCGGGCATGCCCCGCTACGCGCTGGACGACGTCGAACTCAGCGGCGGCACCGTACGCGCCGGGGAGGCGGTGGTCGTCTGCCCCGTCTCTGCCAACCGCGACGAAACGGTGTACACCGACCCCGACCGGCTCGACGTGCTGCGCCAGGAGGCCTCCCACGTCGGGTTCGGGCACGGACCGCACCACTGCCTGGGCGCCCAACTGGCCCGCATGGAACTGCAGGTGGCCCTGCGCACCCTGCTCGACCGGCTGCCCGGACTGCGCCTCGCCGGACCCGACGAGAGCGTCGTGTGGAAGTCCGGAGTCGCCCTGCGCGGGCCCGAACGGATGCCGGTCATCTGGGACCGGACCTGACGACACGGGAGGACACGCATCATGACCTGGCAGATCGAGGTGGACCGCAAGACCTGCATCGGCACCGGCTCCTGCGCCGGGATCGCCCCCAAGCACTTCGAGCTCCACGACCGCAAGTCCTGCCCCAGGCACCCGACGGCCGAACCGGACGAGCTCCTGGTCGACGCCGCGGAGTCCTGCCCGGTGGAGGCCATCACCATCCGGGACGCGACCAGCGGGGAACTGATCGCGCCCCAGCCGTAGGCCCGGACGGCCCTCAGACCAGCGTGCGCGGGCGGAGCTCCGGCTCGGTGGAGGCGTCGGTCATCACGGCGTAGACGCTGCCCTCCTGCCCGGCCGCGCCACCGTGCCGCCCGTCCGGGGTGAGCGCCAGTGCCCGCAGCTCGGACCGGTACTCGTCGGGCAGGCCGGCCGCCTCCTCCAGCGCGACCCGGCACGCGTCGGCGGGCTCCTTGCCCAGCGCCAGCAGGTCGACCACCGTACGCGCCGTCCCGCCGCGCAGGCTCAGCTCGCCGCGGCCGGTGCAGGCCGCCCCGCCACCGCGCAGGTCGCACCAGTTGCCCGCCCCCGGGACGGCGGAGTCCCCCACCCGTCCCGGGTACTTGAAGGGGTAGCCGGAGGTCGAGACGCCCACGCACATCTCGCCGTGCGCGTCCAGCGCGATGATGTTGATCGTCCCCCACGGCCCCTCGTGCGGCGCCATCCGCCGCACCAGCTCCAGCGCCGCCCGCCGGTAGCGGTGGTCACCGTCCACGGCCGGGGTGTTCTCCCCCTCCACCGCCTCGGCAGCGGTCAGCAGCTGCTCGCGCCACATGGCCCGGGACTCCTCGGTCAGCAGCTCGGCGCCCTCGAACCCGTTCTCCCGCGCGAACAGCGCCGCGCCCTCCCCCACCAGCAGGCAGTGCTGCGGCAGCCGCTCCATCACCGCGCGCGCCACCGAGATCGGGTTCGGGAACCCGCGCAGCGCGCCGACCGCGCCGAACCTGCGGTCCGAGCCCGTCATCACCGACGCGTCCAGCTCGACCACGCCCTGCGCGTTGGGCAGCCCACCGGTGCCGACGTAGTGGTCGGTGAGGTTGTCCTCGCAGCGGCGCATCGCCGCCTCCACGGCGTCCACCGCCGTCCCGCCGCGCCGCAGGACGTCCATCCCGGCCGGCAGGCCGGCCTCGCTGCGCTCGCTTCCGATGATGACGGGCTGCGTCCTGGGATTCCCTTCGCTGGTCGGTCGGGCCGTCCGGGCGCCCGGCACCCGGCACGAGCTGGTACGACGTCGTCGCGAGCCTAGTCCCGGGCTCGCGCGGGCCGGTCAGGGGCCGGGTGCTGCCACAGGGGCGCGCAGTTCGTCGCGGATCCGGCCGTCGGTCATCGCGACGGCGGAACGGTCCCGACCGCAGGCGGATCCGTGCAGCGCCTGGTACACCGTCCGGCCCATCCCGACGGGGAAGAACCGCGCCCCTTCGCCCCCACCCGGCGTCTCCATGCGCATCCCGTACCCCGGCCCCGGGGGCCCGTATTCACCCGTCCGGCCCTTTCGCCGGGCGCGGAGGGAAATCCACGCTGTCTGCGGACGCGGTGACAACGCGGATGATCACAGTTGCCACTGCGCCGCCCGTAGTTGCGCCATCCACGCCGTTCGCCCGGGTCCCACGATCGGCGCAGGTGACACCGCCCGCACCGCCCCTGCGCGGTGTTCCCGGGCTGCCCCGGCCCGGCCCGCCGCCCAAGCTGGAGTTGACGGATGCGGTCAGGACTTGTCGACGAAGACCTCGAGGTGAGCAGATGGCACAGACGCCGATTACCGCCGAGAACGTGCGCAGGATGCAGTTCACCACCGTCCGCCTCCGCGAGGCCTACGACGAGCGCGAGGTCGACGACTTCCTGGACGAGGTGCAGTCCGAGCTGACCCGGCTGCTGCGGCTCAACCAGGACCTGCGCGCCGCGCTCTCCGCCGTCGAGTCCGCCGACCGGCAGCACGAGGAGCCCGACCTCGAGGTGGCGTCGGCACCGGACCCGGCCCCCGAACCGGAGCCGGAGCCCGAACCCCAGGCGGAGCCCGAACCCGTCCCCGTCCCCGCCGCCGAGGTCGCGGAGCCCGAGGAGCCCGAGGAGGCCGAGGAGGCCGAGGAGGCCACGGAAGTGCAGCCCGGGTTCGCCGCCGACAGCACGGCCCGCCTGCTCGCCCTGGCCGAACGCACCGCCGAGCAGGCCGTCGCCGAGGCCCGCGCCGAGGCCCACAAGATCGTCGGCGAGGCCCTCGGACAGGCCGAGAGCCTGCGCCGGGACGCCCGCGACCGGGCCCTGGCCCTGGAGCACGAGGCCCGCGAGAAGCACCGTCAGGCGATGACCACCCTGGCCTCCGCCCGCACCGCGCTGCAACGCAAGGTCGAGGACCTCCGCACCTTCGAGAACGCCTACCGCACCCGCCTGACCGCCCACATGCAGTCCCAGCTGCGCCGCCTCGACCGCGACCTCGCCCGTTCCCTCGCGCCGCCCCCCGCTCCTCCGACGGTCTCCCTCACCCGCGCCACCGCCAAGCGCGCCGCGGAAGCCCGGCCCGTCCCGTCGGCCGCCACCCCTGCTCCCACCCCGCCCATGGCCACCGCCCCTGACCCGGCCGCCTCACCCGCTCCGGCCCCGGCCCCGGACACCGCCACCCTCACCACCGCGGGCTCCCTCAGCGGCGAGGAGGACTAGGAACGCCGGTCACCACATGACCGGACGATTGGCGCGGGTGTACTCGTCCGCGACGTTGAAGACGGCGGCACAGCCGGGGCATTGCGCCACACCGAACAAGTGGGCGATCCCGTCGGCGAGCGCCATCTGACCGTCGCGGACGCAGATCCGATGCATCCACCGGCCCGTTCCGGTGAGTTCGCCTGCGGCCGCCGGACGCAGGTCGCGCCGGATCTCCTCACCCCCGTCCCACACCTGGGCGTAGCATCCGAAGCCGCCGACGGCGATCGTCACCTCGACACCGCAGT
Organism: Streptomyces sp. TOM-9; assembly: GCF_056858595.1. NCBI lineage: Bacteria > Bacillati > Actinomycetota > Actinomycetes > Kitasatosporales > Streptomycetaceae > Streptomyces > Streptomyces sp. TOM-9. The sequence goes on from NZ_JBXEQB010000001.1 coordinate 415,413, forward strand.
GCGGACACTCCACCCTGATGATGTCGTCCGTGAAGCCCTCCAGGACGTTGGCCCAGTGGTACTCCCCCCTCACCGCGAGGAGGGCGAGGAAGGACGCGAGGTAGTCGGCGGGCCTCGACCGCAGGTGCCGGTCGAGCACCTCGCCGTACTCCGCGATCACGGCCGCGCAACCGGCCAGAAGGTCGTCGCAGCCGTGTCGACCCGCCGCGCGCGCCAGGATCCTCCCGGCCAGGCCGCGTGCCTGCGCGCTGTGCGCCGCGAGGCGCACGAGGCGTGGCAGGGACGCGAAGCTCGCCGGGGACACCAGGTCGTGCTCGAGCACGAGGCGCCATCCCAGTTCCTTCCACGCTTCGGGATCGTCCCGGCGCTCCACCCGCGCCAGGAGTTCCGGAACGCGATCGACGTCGAACCGGCAGTCAGGCATGTGCGCCCAGTCCACCATTCCGGCATTGAACCGTGCCGGGGCAGTGGGGGGCGACCCGGTCACCGTTCGGCGGCGGGGAGCCGGTAGACGGAGACGTGGGAGCGTGACTCGGCGGTGAACTCGGCGCCGTTCCAGTCGGCGTGGCGGGACTCCAGCGTGAATCCGGCCAGCTGGGCCATGAGGTCGAGCTCCGAGGGCCAGATGTAACGGTGCGGGGAACGGAACAGCCGGGTCGGCTCGCCGTCGGCGAACCGGAAGTGGTGCGAGACGACCTGCTGCCGCAGGACGTCGTAGGTGTCCAGGCCGATGTAGCCGGATTCGGAGTGGAAGACGACCGCCTGCTGGCCGGGTGGCAGCTTGCGCAGCTCGGGGACCCACAGTTCGATCACGAAGCGCCCGCCCGGCGCGAGGTGGCGGGCGGCGTTGGCGAAGCACGCGACCTGTGCGGCCTGGGAGAGCAGGTTGGAGATGGTGTTGTAGACGAGGTACACGAGCCGGAAGGTGCCCGGGGCGCGGGCGGCGGTCATGTCGCCGGTGACGACCGGGATCGTCGCGTCGTCCGCCTTGGTGCGCAGTCGGTCGGTCATGGGCTGTGACAGCTCGATGCCGCTGACGGGTACGCCTCGCCGCGCGAGCGGCACGGCCACGCGGCCGGTGCCGATGGCGAACTCGAGCGCCCGTCCGCCGTCGGCGAGTGCGGCAAGGCGGTCCACCACCGGGCCCAGTACGTCAGGGGCGAACATGCCGGTGCCGGGGGTGTCGTAGTTCCGGGCGGTCTCCTCGTCCCAGATCTCGTCCTGTCGCATGCACCCGACGATCCACCAAGCGGGCGGCGAAGTCGAAGGAATTCCGCGCGGGGCATCACACGGCGAAAGCCGGGGAAGACGGATCGAACACCGTTCTGCGGGGCATGGATGTCCCAACACGGCGACGGGACCCGGGGAGGCGCCCGTGAAGGTGGCACTGCTCACGCGGGAGTTCCCGCCGTACGTCTACGGCGGGGCGGGCGTCCACGTGGAGTTCCTGGCGCGCGAGCTACGTTCCCTGACGGACCTTCAGGTCCATTGCTGGGCCGGGGCGGACGGCGCGGACGCGACGGGCGGCACGGACGACGCGGGCGGCACGGATGACGCGGGCGGCCCCGGCGTCAGCCGGCATGCCGCCGCCGCGGAGCTCGGGGGCGCGAACGAGGCGTTGCGCAGCCTGTCGGTCGACCTGTCGATGGCCGCCGCGCTGGCCGGCCGGGACCTGGTGCACTCGCACACCTGGTACGCCAACCTCGCCGGCCACCTGGCCAAACTGCTGTACGGCGTCCCGCACGTGATGACCGCCCACTCCCTCGAACCGCTGCGCCCCTGGAAGGCCGAGCAGCTCGGCGGCGGCTACGCGCTCTCCAGCTGGGCGGAGCGGACGGCGGTCGAGGCCGCCGACGGCGTCATCGCCGTCTCGCACGGGATGCGCGCGGACATCCTGCGCAGCTACCCGGCGCTCGACCCGGCGCGTGTGCACGTCGTCCACAACGGCATCGACACGCGCCTGTACCGGCCGGACGGGTCCACGGAGGCGCTGACCGCGCACGGCGTCGACCCGGGCCGCCCGTACGCGCTGTTCGTCGGCCGGATCACACGGCAGAAGGGGGTCCCGCACCTGCTGCGGGCCGCCCGGCGGATCGATCCGGACCTGCAGATCGTGCTGTGCGCCGGGGCGCCCGACACCCCGGCCATCGACCGCGAGTTCCGCGAGCTGGTGGAGGACCTTCGGGCCGTACGCGGCGGGGTGATCTGGATCCCGCAGATGCTGCCCCGGCCCGAGGTGGTGCAACTGCTCACGCACGCCGCGGTGTTCGTGTGCCCTTCGGTGTACGAGCCGCTGGGCATCGTGAACCTGGAGGCGATGGCGTGCGGCACCCCGGTGGTCGCCTCCGCGGTGGGCGGGATCCCCGAGGTGGTGGAGGACGGGGTGACCGGGCTCCTGGTGCCGTACGAGGAGAAGGACCCGGAAGCCTTCGAGGCGGGGCTGGCCGCGGCGGTCGGCGCGCTGGCCGGCGATCCCACGGCGGCGGCCCGGATGGGGGCGGCGGGACGCGAACGGGCGGTGGCGGAGTTCGGGTGGGACGCGGTGGCCCGCCGCACCGTGGGCGTGTACGAGGAGATCTGCAAGTCGCAAGGGCGGTAGCGGCAAAGGGGGCAGGGATGCGCGGCGGACCTTCGGTGCTGGGAATCGTGCTCGCGGGCGGCGAGGGCAAGCGGCTGATGCCGCTGACCGCCGACCGCGCCAAACCGGCGGTGCCGTTCGGCGGCGCCTACCGGCTGGTGGACTTCGTCCTGTCCAACCTCGTCAACGGCGACATCATGCGCATCTGCGTGCTGACGCAGTACAAGTCGCACTCCCTGGACCGGCACATCACCACCACCTGGCGGATGTCGAACCTGCTGGGCAACTACGTCACCCCCGTCCCGGCGCAGCAGCGGCTGGGCCCGCGGTGGTTCCTCGGCAGCGCGGACGCCATCTACCAGTCGCTGAACCTGGTGTACGACGAGCAGCCCGACTACATCGTCGTGTTCGGCGCCGACCACGTGTACCGCATGGACCCCCGGCAGATGCTGCGCCAGCACATCGAGGCGGGCGCGGGGGCCACGGTGGCGGGCATCCGCATCCCGCGTGACCAGGCCTCCTCGTTCGGGATCATCACCCCGGGACCGGGTGGGGTGCGGGTGGAGCGGTTCCTGGAGAAGCCCGCCGATCCGCCGGGCCTGCCCGGTGACCCCGACCGGGTGTACGCCTCGATGGGCAACTACGTGTTCACCACCAAGGTGCTGCTGGACGCGCTGGCCCAGGACGCCGAGGACGACTCCTCCGTCCACGACATGGGCGGCAGCATCATCCCGCTGCTGACCGCCAAGGGGCAGGTGCAGGTCTACGACTTCGACGACAACCACGTGCCCGGCGAGACCGCCCGCGACCACGGCTACTGGCGGGACGTGGGCACCCTGGACGCCTACTACGACTCCCACCAGGACCTGATCTCGGTCCACCCGGTCTTCAACCTCTACAACGACCAGTGGCCGCTGTACACGCACTCGCTGCGGCTGCCCCCGGCGAAGTTCGTGGCCGGCGGGATCGCGGGCGAGTCGATGGTCAGCCCGGGCTGCATCATCTCCGGGCAGGTCACGCAGTCCGTGCTGTCGCCGGGGGTCGTGGTGGAGGAGGGCGCGGTGGTGCAGGGGTCGGTGCTGCACGACAACGTCCGCATCGGGCGCGGCGCGGTCGTGCGCCGCGCCATCCTCGACAAGAACGTCGTCGTGCCCGCCGGCGCCACCGTGGGCGTCAACCCGGAACGTGACCGCGAGCTCTACCACGCCTCCGCCAACGGCGTCATCGCGCTGGGCAAGGGCCAGCACGTGCTGTGACCCGGCGGCCGGGCCGGGCGCGGGCCGGACTCACACCGGGATACGGCCCGGCTCCGGCGTCCCTTGCAGCGGGGTGCCCGGGTGAAGTTGCCCGGTGACGAGGGTGACGGCGGCCGCGGCGCCTGCCGGCATCCCCAGCGCGGCCACCAGGAAGCGATGGTCCTGTTCGAGCAGGTCCTCGTACTCCGCTCGGGACACCTCGACGACCTCGTGACCCGGCCTGTCGGTCCGCACGGCGTGGTAGCGGCCGTCTACCGCCTCTCCGGCCCGCAGGGAGCCCTGGACGACGACCGTCGCCACGATGAGCGCGACCCCCGCGGCGAAGACCCCGGCCAGGGCCACCTGGACGATCCCCGGCAGGCAGCGCAGGGCGAGCCACTGCAGCGCGCGGTTGCCCCGGACATCCACCCCGCGCGCGGTCAGGGCGAGCGCCCGTACGGCCGCACCGAGCAGCAGCGGGAGCAGCAACGCGAGGACACCGCCCAGCACCGGGCCGCCGTCGCCCGGCCATGACGGTCCGGGCAGGAAGGTGAGCAGCCCCGCCACTTCGCAGAAGGCCCCCAGGGCCAGCGCCGCGCCCGCGTGCACGATGAAACTCACCTTCACGGCGGTCGCCGCCCCTCCCCCGCTGCGTTGCTTCGCCGCCATCGTAGGACTGCCCGCACCAAGGCTGCGCAAAGTCCTGGCGGGGCATGAGACGGCGTGACGGGCCACGGCGTATGGAGGGTGCAGTTCCTTCTTCACGTCCCCCTGCCCGCCGGAGGTAGCACGCCCGTGACCGTCACCAAGGATGCCCCGGCGCCGGCCGGGACCGCACGGCAGGACGCCGGGCGGCCGGATCCGGAACAGGGGTGGCGGGTCAGTTCGCCGCTGGTGCTGACGTTGCTGCTGCTCGTCGCCCTGATGCTGCAGGGACCGGTGCGCGGGGCGCTGTCCGCGCCGGTGATGCAGAGCTGGATGACCGTGTTCGTGGCGGTGGTGGTGCAGGCGTTGCCGTTCCTGGTGCTGGGCGTCGTGCTCTCGGCGGTGCTCGCGGTGTGCGTCCCGCCGTCGTTCTTCGCGCGGGCGCTGCCGCGCCGGACCGCGGTGGCGGTGCCGGTGGCGGGCATGGCGGGGGCGGTCCTGCCGGGTTGCGAGTGCGCGTCGGTGCCGGTCGCGGGGGCGATGGTGCGGCGGGGGGTGGCTCCGGCGGCGGCGCTGACGTTCCTGCTGTCCGCGCCGGCGATCAACCCGGTGGTGCTGACCGCCACGGCCGTGGCCTTCCCGAACGAACCGCGCATGGTGGTCGCCCGGTTCGTCGCGAGCCTGCTGGTGGCCTGCGCCATGGGCTGGCTGTGGCAGCGTCTGGGGCACGCCGACCGGTTGCGCCCCGCGGCGCACCCGTCGGCCGAGGGGCAGGGCAAGGGTGCGGCGTTCTGGGGTTCGGTACGGCACGACGTGATGCACGCCGGCGGGTTCCTGGTGGTCGGGGCGATGGCGGCGGCCACGCTCAAGTCCTTCGTGCCCGAGGACGTCCTGCGGCTGGCGTCGGGCAACCTGCTGGTGTCCGTGCTCGCGCTGGCGGTGCTCGCGGTGGTGCTGTCGATCTGCTCGGAGGCCGACGCGTTCGTGGCCGCGTCCTTGTCGCAGTTCTCCCTCACCGCCCGGCTGGTGTTCCTCGTCGTGGGGCCGATGATCGACCTGAAGCTCTTCGCGCTGCAGGCGGGCGCGTTCGGACGCGCGTTCGCGGTGCGGTTCGCGCCCGCCACCTTCGCCGTGGCCGTCGTGGTGGCGTCCCTGACCGGGGCGGTCCTGCTGTGAACCGGGAAGCACAGGCCGCCGTGCTGCTCCTGACCGGGGTGGCGATGCTCCACGCCGGGCTCAGCGACCTCTACCTGCGCTACGTCAAGGCCGGGCTGCAGCCGCTGCTGCTGGCGGCGGGCGCCGTGCTGGTCGTCGCCGCCCTGGCGACCGTCTGGTACGAACTGCGCCGCCCCCGCCGCGCTCGCCCCACCGGGGCGGGCTCGGACGAGGGGCACGCGCACGACGCGGGGCATGCGCACCCGCACCGCGAGCCGAAGGTCGCGTGGCTGCTGGTGCTGCCGCTCGTCGCACTCGTCCTGGTCGCCCCGCCCGCCCTGGGCTCCTACTCCGCCGCCCGGACCGGCACGTCCGTCCCGCGCCCCTTCGGTTTCCCCGCCCTGCCCGCGGGGGACCCGTTGCGGATGGAGACCGCCGACTACGCCGGCCGTGCGGTCTACGACCACGGACGGTCCCTGGGCGGCCGTCAGGTCACCCTCACCGGGTTCGTCAGCATCGGCCGCGACGGCACCCCGTACCTGACCCGCATGGTGCTGAACTGCTGCGCGGCCGACGCCCGCCCGGTCAAGATCGGCCTGACCGGGCAGGTGCCGCCCGTCCTGCGGCCGGACGCCTGGCTGGACGTCACCGGGACCTACACCGCGCGCCGGGCGAAGGACCCGGTCAACGACGGTCCCATCCCGTTCCTGGACGTGAGCCGGGCCCGGCCGGTGCGGGCGCCGTCGGAGCCGTACGAGGGCTGACGCATCGGCCCCTCGGTCAGCCCGGCTGGCTGCTGTCCTTCAGCGTGCCCCAGCCGTGCCAGCGCTCGATGTCGATCAGCCCGCTCACGCGGTCGCGGTCCCGCTGCGGGTAGGCGCGGCCCAGGTACTGCTGGGCCAGCCGGTCGATGTCGGCGAGGCCGCTGTCCTCGCGCAGTTCGGCGACGCGCCCGACCACGGTGACGTGGGTGTACCAGTTCCCCTCGTCCAGGACCGTGAGGGTGACCCGGGGGTCGTTGCGCATGTGCTCCAGACGCTTGCGGCCACCGTCCATGTTGACCAGGACCCGGCCGTCGTCCCAGAGGTACCAGGTGGCCGTGGACACCGGCTGGCCGTCGGCCATCAGCGTCGTGATCACGGCCGGGTTGGGCTTCTTCAGCATCTCGATCGCGGCCGGGGGAAGCGGGGGCTTGGACACGGGAACTCCTTCTCGGTGATCTTCGGCGCTGCGCCCTCACCGTGCCACATCCCGCCCGGCCGGACGGCGGCCCGGACCCGGCGCGCCCCGCGGTGTCCGTCGAAGGGGCGCGCCCCGGGCCGGCGCGTCAGCAGAACCAGCCGTCCTGGACCCAGCCGTGGCGGTTGATGTCGCCGTAGGCGAACCCGTAGGCCCAGGCGCCCTGCTTGCTCTCGACGGTGAAGGTCTGGCCCTTGTAGAGGGTGCCCATCCAGGCGCCCAGCGGGGCGGTGCGGACGTACAGGTCCTGGGCGCAGACGGTCTCGCGCCGGCCGATCGTCCCGTCGGCGGCCCGGGCGGGCGCGGCGGTGGTCAGCACGGCGGCGGTCAGGGCCGCGACGGCGGTGGCGGCGCGGAGCATCCGGGGTGCGGGCATGCGGGTGGTCCTTCCTGTCGTGGGGGGGGTGGGGGTGGCGGTGCGGGAGCGGGTCACCAGGAGCCGTAGCCGCCGAGGCACTCGACGCGGACGTAGCCCCAGTCGCCCTTGCCGAAGTCGAAGGTGGCGGCCCAGCCGTTGTAGACGGGGTGGGCGCCGCGGGTGTGGCCGACCTTGTTGCCGTAGCCCAGGACGCGGATCAGCCCGTGGGGCCCGGAGGCGCTGTCGTAGTTGGCGTAGAAGCTGGCGCTCTGGCACACGATGATCGCGTGCTCGGGCGGCACCGCGGCGCGCGCGGGCTGCGTCATCAGTGCGCACGCCGCCGCTGCGGCGGTGGCGGCCAGCGTCTTGGTCACGCTCCTCATGGATCGTCCTCTCGTGGGGGGTGTCGCGGATCAGGATGGCGGCCCGTTGTCTATGCGGGTAGAGGGGGTAGGGGAAATTTACGTGCCCATGACATTTCGACTCGACGTCGAGCCCGAACAGGCCCCCACCGCGGCCCGGTTGCACCTCGATAGCATGCGCGCATGCCTGAGGACGGCCTGATCGAAGTGACGCTGGTCGACGCGGCGGACGGACTGCCGTTCGGCCGCTCGGAACTACCCGCAGGACAGCTCCCGGAGTCCTTCGCGCCGGAGACCCGGCTCGACCTCGGCGGGGCGGTGTGGCAGGTCGTACGGGCGCAGCCCGCCGACCGCACGGCCTACCTCGCGGCCGGGCGGCTCGTCCTGACGCTCCGGCGCCTGCGGACGGTGGACCCGCGGCAGGTCGCCTACACCCTGCCGACGCTCTGCGCGGAACTTCCGCCGCTGGCCCCGCCCGACCTCGCCGCGGACGACCGGGAGATCCACGAGGACGAATGGCGCCAGGCCGAACTGGTGGAACGCCGCTGCGCGACCCAGGTCGAGGCGGAACTGGCGGACATCACGCGGATCTTCCGGGAGCACGCACGAACAGTCGGGGAGGGCGACGAGGCCGTCCAGGTGTTCGACGAGCTGCACCTGCGGGAGACACCGGCCGAGCCGCTGACGGGCGCGCTCACCCGGCAGCGGCTGTTCGACGTGCTCCCGGCATCACACATGTACGCGGGGGTGGCACTGCGGGACGGACAGGGGCGGGTCGCCGACTCGTTCGCAGCCCGCGTCGGGCCGGTCACGGTGTACGGCCGCTGCGCCGGCGACCGGGTCGTCGCCCTGGGCCTGACCCCGGCGGCGCGGGCAACAGTGGCGGCGGTGCCGGGACTGGCCCAGCTCATGCGGGAGTTCGGCCTGGTGCTCGTCGACTGGTGCGCGCTGCGCCGCGAGGAGCTGCCGTAGCCGGTGGCCTGCCGCTTCGCTGCGGGGACCTCACGTCCACACGCCGGGGCCGGCCCCGCGCCATTCGACGAGGTCCGGGTCGGCCAGGTCGATGGCGTCGGGATCGAGGCCGGCGCGCCGCAGGAACTCCTGGAAGTCGCGGAGGTGGTACGCGATCCCCAGGATCTCGCCGTCCACGCGGACGCGCCGGCCGCCGCCCGTCGATGGCGGCATCACGATGACGCGACGCTGCATGCGCTCAGGATGACCCGTCCGGCCCTGCCCCGCATCCCGGCCGCCGGGCGGCGCCCCGGGAACGGCACCCGGATGGTCCGGCCGCCGCTGCCGGGCACGGACGGGCGTGACAGGCTGGCCGGAACCCGTCAGCGCACCGAGGGAGCCTGCGGCATGACCGAACGGACGATGCGGGCCGTCGCCTCCTACCGGGGCCTGCCCGTGGAGGACCCCGAGAGCCTCGTGGACGTCGAGGTGCCGGTGCCGGATCCCGAGCCCCGTGACGTACTGGTGCGGGTGCAGGCGGTGTCGGTCAATCCCGTCGACATCAAGGTCCGCCCCGGGCTGCCGGCCTCCGACCGGCCCCGCATCCTCGGCTTCGACGGCGCAGGCGTGGTCGAGGCGGTGGGTGAGGGGGTGACCACCCTTCAGGTGGGGGACGAGGTCTGGTACGCCGGGGACCTCACCCGCGCCGGCAGCAACGCCGAGTTCCAGGTCGTCGACGAGCGCCTCGTGGCCCGCAAGCCGCGCAGCCTCGGCTTCGCGGAGGCCGCCGCCCTGCCCCTGACCGGCATCACCGCCTGGGAGACCCTCTTCGACCGGTTCACCCTCGACGCCAGGTCCACCGGCACCCTGCTGGCGCTGGGCGGCGCCGGCGGTGTGGGCTCCATCCTCATCCAGCTGGCGAAACAGCTGACCGGCCTGCGGGTGCTGGCCTCGGCCGGCCGCCCCGAGACGGCGCAGTGGGTCACCGGGCTCGGGGCCGACGCCGTGGTCGACCACCACGACCTCGCCGCGACCGCCGCCGCGGCGGCCCCGGAGGGCGTCGACTACCTGCTCTCCCCGCACTCCGCCGGCAACATCGAAACGTACGCCCGGATCATGCGTCCGGGCGGGCACATCACGGCGATCGACGAGCCCGAGGGGCTGGACCTGCTGCCGCTGAAGGCCAAGAGCATCGCGTGGCACTGGGAGTTGATGTTCACCCGGCCGATGTTCCGGACCCCCGACATGATCGAGCACAAGAACCTGCTGCAGAAGATCGCGACCCTGGTGGACGACGGCCGCATCCGCAGCACCGTCACCACCACCATCGAGGACTTCTCGGCCGCCGGGCTGCGCCGCGCCCACGAGATGGTGGAATCCGGCCGGACCATCGGCAAGGTCGTCGTCACCCGCTGACGCCTCCCCGGCGGCGGACGCGGCACTTCTGCGGCGCCGCCACGGCAGCTCTCGCAGCCTTGGGCTCTGACCGTGATCAATCTCCAGGTCCGCTGCGAGAGCGGCACGATCGGGGCTCGCGCCAGGCGTGGGGTCGTCCGGGGGCCTGAGCCGGCCGGTCTCGACCAGGGTCCTCGACGGACAGCACCTGCACCTGGGGTTCCTCGGAGACCGAGACGACAAGTCCCCGGCCGACGACAGCCTGATCCGGGGGCGCCCGCAGCGGGGTCAATACGCCTAGAGCGCCTCGCCGCCCCCGTGGCGGCGGATGGTGACGTACTCGCTCGCGTCGCGGCCGGCCAGGCGGCGCTGGAGGGATCCGGCGATGCGGCCGGCCTGCCGCTTGGCGAGTTCCGCCTTCTCACCGTGGAAGAGCCCGTCCACCGTCAGGGTCCACAGCGCCAGCCAGCGGGCGAAGTGCGCGGGGCCCAGCGGGGCCATGCGGTGCAGGGCCAGATGCGGGGCCAGCGCGTTGCGCCGGTACCGGCCGGCCGCGAACAGCACCGACTCCCAGAAGTCACACATGACCGGCAGATGCGCGTCCAGGTCCATCCGGGCCACCTCGGTGAAGACCGGCCCGATCAGGGGATCGGCGAAGGCCCGGCGGTAGAAGGCGGTCACCAGCCCCTCGACGTCCGCACGGTCCGCGAGGTCACGACCCGTCCCGCCCTCCACGGCGACGGGCCCGGGCGCGCTCACAGCCGCCCCAGGACGAGCGCCGCGCCGCATCCTGCCAGGCACAGTGCCTTGACCACCTCGAGCGCGACGTACCGCAGGTGCGCGCGGCTGCGCGGGCCGGTCTCCCCGGCGAGGACGGCGGCCGTGCGGCGGTTCAACGCGGGCCGGACCACGAGCAGTTGTGCCAGGAGTACGGCGACGGCCCCCGCGCCCAGGCCCAGCGCCACGGGCCCCGGCACCTCCCACGCCACCGCCAAGGCGGCGATCGCCGCGAGCACGGCCTCGACGCGGTTCAGCGCGCGGAAGACGATCCGTCCGATGCCCAGGCCCAGCGGCACGGTGATCCCCTCGGCGCGGAACTTGAGGGGCGCTTCCAGGAACGAGATCCCGAGCACCATCCCCAGCCACACGAAGACCGCAGCCACCTGCGCCAGGACGGCGCCGGCGTTCACCGGGCCCTCCGCTCGGGGTGGCGCCGGGCGGTGCGCACGGGATGCCGTCGGATGCGGTGAAGGTCCATGCCGTCACCCTAGCGTAAATTTGCATTTGGGCTGCATATTTGAGTCGGCCGTCACAATCCCCCCAACCCACTTGGGGAACAGGCGGATCGACACCGAGAATGGCTCGATGACCTCGCCCGATCTACTGCCCGGCCACCGGCTCGAGCGCACCGCCGTCGTCGCCAACAGCACCATGAACCGCGAGCGGGGTCTGACCGGCGCCAACAGCTACGCCCGCGAACTCGGCTTCGACCCGGTCGGCCATCTGCTGGCACGCACCCCCGGGCCGCGCTGGCTCGACCTGTGCAGCGGGGAAGGGCTGGCCCTGCGGGAGGCCGCGGGCCGGCTGCCGGCGACGGCACGGCTGACCGGCGTCGACCTGGTGGGGCCCCTGGCACCGGTGCCCCTGCCGCCCACCGTGGAGCTGGTCACGGCATCGGTGACGGACTGGGAGCCCACCGCCCCGTACGACCTGATCACCTGCGTGCACGGCCTCCACTACGTCGGCGACCGGCTCGCAACGCTCACCCGCGCCGCAGGGTGGCTCCGGCCCGGCGGTCTGCTGACCGCCCACCTCGACCCCGCCTCGATCCGCTGGGCGGACGGCGGCCCTGCCGGGCGGTTCGCCCTGGCCGCCCTGCGGGCCGAGGGGTTCGCCTACAGCGCGCGCCACCACCGCCTCACGCTCACCGGGCCGCGCACCGTCCGCCTCCCCCTGCGCTACGTCGGCGCCGACCCCGATGCGGGACCCAACTACACCGGCCAGCCCGCCGTCGCCGCCCACTACCGGCGCGCCGACTGAGCCACGGACCGCGGGCATCCCGACCGGCGACGCTCCTGTCAAGTCCCGAAATCCAGCGACGTGACGCGTGAGCGGCCGTAGGGCCTACTGGAGACATCGCCACTTCTCCGGCTCGCGCAAGAGCACGACGTCGTCAGCGACGGCGTCGGCCCGGCAGTGCCGGCCGGAGGCACGGGCCGCAACGGCCCGCCGCGGACGGGGGCGGAGGTCCTCACGCCCTCCTCGGACCTCCGCCCTTCCGCGACACCCCCTCCCCGCACACCTCCCGGAAAGAAGCACCTGCCATGTCCAGGCACACACTGCAGCGGCCCGTCGCCCTGGTGATGGCCGCCTTGGCGGTCGCCGCCGCCACCACGGGTGCCGCGCACCTGACCCACACCTCCGCCGACCGCCCGGCACCGTGCTCACGGGAGGGGATTCCCGGGGGCGACAAGGGCGATGCGGGTCCGGGCGGCCTGCCCGGCCTGCCCGTAGCGGCGGCCGCGTCCGGATGCGCCGTGCCCGGCGCCCTGCCGGACAAGCCCGAGGACCGGCTCTCCGCCGTCGACAAGACCCGGATCGTGGTGCTCATGGCCACCGGCGAGGCCCGGGGTTCCGAGGTGGCGGCACAGTACAGGGTCTCCGAGGACCGGGTCGCGACCTGGAAGTCGCAGCTGCTCATGGGCGACTGGCTGGGACTCCTCCTTCCCGACACCCGCACCACCCCCTGACCGCCCGCCCCGCACGGCGGGGACCCGGTGGGGCCTTCCTTCCGGCCGCGTCCACCGCCGTTCCCCGCTCGCCGGCCCACAACGTGACCCGACGGCGCCCATGCCACGCCCCCTCCCCCCACACGGCGCGCTTCACCCGGCAGGTGAACCGCGCCCTCCGGCATGCCGCCGCCGGATCATCGACCGACCGCACGTCATCCACGGCGCGGAAATATCCGGTTGGCCAACGGAGCGGCATGCGCCACCATCGCCCCATGGGAGCACTGGACGCGGTTGCGGGCAGGTTGGCCGGCGGGGCGAGCGTCGAGTTCCGGCCCAGCGGCTCTTCGATGGTCCCCTTGATACGCAGCCGCGCTCTGGTGACCGTCGCCCCGGTCGACCCGTCGAAGCTCGAGGTCGGCGACATCGTGCTCGCCCGTGTCGCGGGCACGGTGTACCTGCACCTGGTGTCCGCGGTGGAGCCGGCCAGGAAGCGGGTGCAGATCAGCAACAACCGGGGCCATGTCAACGGCTGGACCGGATACGGCCGGGTCCACGGGATCTGTACGGCGGTCGACGGCGTCCCCCGGCCTCGCACAGCGGGCAAGGTCCTCGCCTCGTGACACGTCTGTGACAGTCGGCGGACGGGGTCATGACCTCGCAGCGCGAAAGTGGTCCATAGGGGGCAAAACGCCCTAATCGGACATCCATCTCCTGCTACCGAGGGCGTGAGCAGGGACCGCAGCCGCCGAACCGTCGAAGGACACCGCCATGAGCTCCGCACCCGCCACGCCCCAGGCCGACCCCAGCCCCGACGCCGACACCGGCGGCGACGTCCCCGAACTCGCCCCCCGCGAACGCGAGACCCTCCGCCACATCGCCGCGGGCCGCACCTACCTCCAGACGGCCCGCCACATGGGACTGTCCAAGCACACCGTCGACGCCTACCTCCGCCGCATCCGCGCCAAGCTCGGCATCTACAGCACCGCCGAACTCACCCGCACCGCCATCGCCCTCGGACTGTGACCTCGTCCGCACGGAAGGTGACCGCACCCGGCGCGGCAGGCGCGGTACCGCCGCCGATGCACCGACCCCGCGACCGCGCCGGCACCACGGATCACGACGTCGCACCCACCTCCTCGCGCGCGCGACGCCGCGCACGCGCCAGGTTGACGCCGCTGGCGATGATCCCGATGTGGCTGAACGCCTGCGGGTGGTTGCCCGCGAACTCCCCCGTCGTGGGGTCGATCTGCTCCGACATCAGCCCGAGCGGGCTCGCCCGGCCGCACAACGAGGCGTACAGCTCCTCGGCCTCCTCGACCCTGCCCTGGCCGGTGAGGTTGTCGACGAGCCAGAAGCTGCACAGGACGAAGGCCCCCTCGTCACCGGGGAGGCCGTCCGGCGACTCGTCGTGGAGGTAGCGGTGGAGCAGTCCGCCGCCGGCCGAGAGGCGGTCGGCGATCGCCGTGGCGGTGGCGACCATCCGAGGATGGCTCACGGGGACGACCTGCCGCAGCGGGAGCGCGAGCAGGCTGGCGTCGAGTCCACCGCCGCCGTCCAGGTACCGGCCGAGGGTGCGCGCGTCCTCGTCCCATGACCGCTCGAGGATCAGCCGGCTCAGTGCGTCCGCGGAGGCCCGCCACGCCGCGGTCCGCCCGGGCAGGCCGAGCCGCTCGCCGATCGAAGCCGCCCGGTCGAGGGCCACCTGGCACATCCCGGCGGAGTAGGTGAACACCCGGCCTTCGCTGCGCACCTCCCAGATGCCCTGGTCGGGTTCCCGCCAGGCCCGGTCGGCGGTCTCCGCGAGCCGGCACAGGCCGCTCCACAGGGCGGGCCCGAGGGCGCCGCCGGCGAGCAGCCACTGGTCCGCGCAGTCCAGCACCTCGCCGTAGACGTCGTGCTGACGCTGGTCGGCGGCTCCGTTGCCCCACCGTACGGGGGCCGAGCGCCGGTAGCCCTCCAGCCCGGGGTCCTCGACCTCGCCGGGCACCGGGCAGCCGTCGACGTCGTACATGATGCGGGGCCGCCGGCTGTGCTCGAACGCGTCCAGGACCCAGCCGAGGAAGGCGTCCGCCTCGCCGCGGAAGCCGATGCGGCGCATGGCGAACACGGTGAAGGCGGCGTCGCGGATCCAGGTGTAGCGGTAGTCCCAGTTGCGGATCCCGCCGGCGGGCGCGGGCAGGGAGGACGTGGGCGCCGCGACGAGGGAGCCGTTCGCCCAGTCGTCACACAGCTTCAGGGTGATCGCGGACCGGCGGACCAGGGGTTCCTCAGGGCCGTCGTAGCCGAAGTCGGTCATCCAGCGCCGCCAGGCGTCGGCGGTGCCGGCCACCATCGCCTCGGCGTCGAACCGGTGGCGCCGGTGGAAGCGGCCCCAGGACAGCACAAGGTCGAGGCGCTCGCCCTGCCGCAGGCCATGGGCGCTGTGCAGGGATTCCAGCGGACGGCTGGAGCGCAGGTGCAGCCGCAGGTCCGGCCGGCGCGGCACGCGGACCTCCAGTCCGCTGAACAGCGCCTGGGCCTGCGCACCGCCGCGCGGCTCGACGTCGACGCGCAGGCGTACGCGGCCGTCGAGGACGACGGCCGAGCGGACGAGTTCGCCGCGGTCGGCGGGGGCGTCGTCGGTGAGGTCGGCGCCGGAGCGCAGCACCAGCGCGTCGGTGACGCGCACCGTGCCGGTGGGGCAGCGCAGTTCGGTGACGAGGACGCCGGTGTCGGGCTCGTAGCGCTGGCGGGCTTCCCGCAGTTCCTCCGGCGCCACGGTGAAGTGCCCGCCGCGAGCGGGGTCGAGCAGGCCGCAGAACAGGGGTGCGGCGTCGAACCGGGGCAGGCACAGCCACAGGAGGGAGCCGTCGAGGCCGACGAGGGCCGCCGTCCTGCCGTCATCGATGAGGCCGAAGTCCTCCAGCGGCAGGTAGCCGTCGTGCCTGCGCACCTGCCGGAACGGCGGATCCGGTTCGAGCATGCCGCCTCGCTTCCACGCGACCCCGACGCGGGTTGCCGCGGGCCGCCAAGTAGGCCTGGCGGCAGGAGGATCCGCCGGGGTCAGGAGTCGTCGGCGTGGAGGTTCTTGACCTTGATCCAGTCACGGCTGCGGCGACCCGGCAGGTACGTACTGGTCAACCGCTTCGCCACCACACCGTCGTACCCCTCCTGACGGATGTAGTGCAACGCCTCACTCGCCATCGCCGGCCAGTACGGCGGCACCACCACATGCGGCCCCGACACCCCCAGATCATCCAGCAACGCCCGCCGCGCCGTGTACGGCGAATGCAACACCGGCTCCCCCAAGTGCAGGATGTCGTACACCACCAACTGCGCCGGCATCGCCTCGGCCGCCTCCGCCACCGCCGCCGGATGCCGCAGACTCATCCGCCGCTGCAACCGCTCCACCGACACCCCACCATGCTTCCCCAACGCCACGATCTCCCCGTCCAGCACCCCCACCAGACCCGGCGGCAACGACCCCGGCAACCCCCGCAACTCCGGATACCCCGCCGTCACGTCCTGCCCGATCCCCGACACCAACCGCACCTCACCGTCCCCCGGCAGGTACACCAGCACCCGGGCACCGTTGAACAACGGCTCGAAACCGTACTCCGCCTCCGCCCCCGGCCCCGGCAACGGCCCCGCCACCGCCAGCATCGGCGACCACCCGGGCAACTCCGCCCGAGGCACAGAATCCGCAGGAACGCGCGTACTCATATACACCAGCATCCCCCCACACCCCCCGACCGGCGAATTCAGACACCACGGACCCCCGCACACCCCGGACCCGTCGCGCGTCGCCGTCCGCGGCACACTGGAGGCAGGGACGCAGACGGCGGGGCCGGTCCGGCCGGCGACCGCGTGACGGCCGGGCCCGCAGGTGCCTGTGCCCGGACCTCCGCCCGGATGTCGTGGCAGGCCGGGGACATCGGGAGGGCCCCCGCCGAACTCGCGGCGCGGGGCGAGGCGTTCGAGCCGCGCGCGGCGTACGGCAACGGCCGGCCGGTCCGCTGAGCCACCGTCCGTGGGAGCCACCGTCCGTGGGAGCCGCCATGAGTTCGACCGCGATCGCAGACTACGCACTGATCTCCGACCGGCACTCCGCCGCGCTGGTGAGCCGGGACGGCTCCGTCGACTGGTTGTGCTTCCCCCGGTTCGACAGCCCCTCGGTCTTCGCGCGGCTGCTGGACGGCGCGGCCGGTCACTGGTCGGTCCGGCCGTCGGTCCCGTACGAGGCGACGCGGACCTACGTGGACCGGTCCATGGTGCTGGAGACCACCTTCCGCACCGACTCGGGAACGGTCACGCTCACGGACGCCCTGCTGACCGGCCCCGACGGCGACGAGCACAGCCTCGGGGCCGGCGCACCGCACCTGCTGGCCCGCAGGCTGGCCTGCGCCGAGGGCGAGGTGCCGGTGGAGACGGAGTACCGCCCGCGACCGGAGTACGGGCTCGTCGCGCCGATCCTGTCGGGGACCGCGGGCGGGGTCACGTCCCGGGGAGGGGCCGAGTGGCTGGTGCTGACCACCCCGTACCGCATGGACTTCGCGGACGCCACGGCCCACGGGGCCTTCACCCTGCGGGCCGGCGAGTCCGTCTGCTTCGGCCTGCACCGTTCGACGCTCGAGGAGCCCCCGGCTCACGTCTGGACGCAGGAGGACCTGTCCGGCCGCCTGGACTCCACGATCGCCGCGTGGCAGTCGTGGTCGGACATGCACCAGGCCTACGACGGGCCCTGGCGCGACCTGGTGCACCACAGCGGCCGGGTGCTGCAGGCGCTGTCGTTCCAGCCCAGCGGCGCCATCGTCGCCGCCGCGACCACCTCGCTGCCGGAGGGCGTGGGCGGCGAGCGCAACTGGGACTACCGCTACACCTGGGTCAGGGACGCCTGCCTGACCATGGAGGCCCTGTGGGTGGCGGCCTGCCCCGACGAGGCGCACGACTTCTTCGCCTTCCTGGCGACCGCCGCGCCGTCGCTGAGCGAGGACCGGACGCTGCAGATCATGTTCGGGGTGGGCGGCGAGCACGACCTGAGCGAGCGCACCCTCCCCCACCTGCGCGGATGGCGGAACAGCCGGCCGGTGCGGGTGGGCAACGGCGCGTGGTGCCAGCAGCAGATCGACGTCTACGGGGAGCTCCTCGAGGCCGCCTACCGCCTCGCGGACCAGTTGCACCGGATCGACGACGACACCCGGCGTTTCCTCGTCGCGTGCGCGGACGCCGCGGCGGAGCGGTGGACCGACAAGGACCAGGGCATCTGGGAGGTCCGTGGCGAGCCCCGCCACTTCCTGCACTCCAAGGTCATGTGCTGGGCGGCGCTGGACCGGGCCGTGCGGCTCGCCGAGCACCTGGGCGCGCGCCGGGACAAGGTGGCGGCCTGGCGGAGGACCCGGGACGAGATCCACCGGACCGTGCTGCGGGAGGGCTGGAACGAGGAGGCGGGCGCCTTCACGCAGTACTTCGGCTCGACCGCCCTCGACGCGTCGAACCTGATGATGCCGATCGTCGGTTTCCTGCCCGCCGACGACCCGCGGATCCGCGCCACCATCGACGCGACGGAGCGGAGGCTCACCGACGCCGCGGGGCTGGTCTACCGGTACCGCACCGCGGAGGGGGTGGACGGCCTCGCCGGCGAGGAGGGCACCTTCCTGCTGTGCACCTTCTGGCTGGCCCAGGCGCTGGCCCTGTCGGGCCAGGCCGAGCGGGCCAGCGACGTCTTCGCGCGGGCGGCGGCGTACGTCAACGACGTGGGCCTCCTGGCGGAGGAGATCGACCCGGCCACCGGTGAACTGCTCGGCAACTTCCCGCAGGCGTTCAGTCACATCGGCCTGGTCAACGCCGCCTGGGCGATCAGTGAGGCCCGGCAGCCCATCGCCGCATGACGATCCGTCAGGAGGCTTCTTCCGTGGCGTAATCGCCCGGGGATGCGGGCATGACACACAAAGCGGGCCCGGGGCCGTTCATCGGGGGCCACTCCGGGGCCCCGGGCCGCTGACCACATCAGACACCCGTCGAGGGGTTCCTGCGAGCCGGACTGACCCACCCGGGCTCAACCGGGCACGGCCACAAGCGGCGTGACGGGGTGTCCCGGGTCACTCGGCGCGGCGAGGTTCTTTGACACGATCGGCGCCGGCCGGGAAGGGGGGCCAGGCCGGCGCCGGATCGAAGCGGGGCCGTTCTCCTGCCCGGCAGCACCCCGTGGGGGCGGACCGCTCCGCGTCCCCGTGGAGTCCTGCGACAGGTCTCCCGCGCCTGGTCCAACCGTGAACCGGAAGCGGTCATTCCCCGTCGTCATTCCCCGTCGCGTCCGGTGCCCGGGTGAGGCGTCTCCCAGTCGGTGGCGAGCAGGCCGAACAGCAGGTCGTCGGTCCACTCCCCCTTGATCCAGGTGTGGGCCTCGCGACGGCCCTCCAGCCGGAACCCGACACGCTCCAGCAGACGCGCCGAGGCGGTGTTCCGCGCGTCGCACTCGGCGGAGACGCGGTGCAGGCTACTCACGGTGAAGAGCCGGTCCAGCAGCGCGGTGACGGCCTCGGTGGCGTAGCCGTGGCCCTGGTGCGCGCGGGCCAGGGTGAAACCGAGGTCGGCCTGCATCCGGTTGTCGTGCAGGCACACGCCGATGTCGCCGATCAGCTCGCCGGTGGCGGCGAGCTCCACCGCGTACTGGAACCAGCCGGGCTCCTCCGGATCCCCCGCGGCGAACCGCGCGACGAGGTCCGCGGCCGCCTGAGGGGACACCGGCTCGCTCCAGCCCTGGTAGCGGGCGACGGCGGGGTCGGACCGGTAGACGGCCAGGGCCGGCGCGTCGGCGGGGCGGAATCGGCGTACGCGCAGCCGGGAGGTCTCCGGGAACATGCCCGCGATGCTCTCATGCCGGGGCACGCCTTCCGAGGTCCCTCCCGACGTCCCTCCAGGCGCCCGCCCCGCCCGTTGCGTTGGTGCTCACCCGTCACAGGCACGATGCTGGTCAGTGGATGCCCTGGCCGAGCCCGGTTCCCCCGCCGCCGCGGGGGAAAGAAACCTAGCGAGGGCGAGATGACAGCCATGGAGCCACTTCCCACCGCCGCCGGTGGACAGCCGGAATCCCTGGGGACCGACGGCGCCACCGCCTACACCGCCTCCGCCACGCTCGACGACCACGGGATCGTCACCGGCTGGAGCGCCCAGGCCCACCACCTGCTCGGCCACGCGCCCGCCGAGATCATCGGTCATCCCGCCACGCTGTTGCTCGCCGGACCCCCGCCGCACGCGCCGCCCCCCTCCACGCCACGCTGGGCCGGGACCCTCGCGCTCCGCCACCGGGACGGACACACCCTGCGCCTGCGCCTGCTCGCCCACCACCGCGAGACGGCCCGCCGGCCGCCGGGCGACACCGGGCCCGGGAACAACGGCGACGGGCACGACAAGAGCGGCTGGCTCGTCGTCGCGGCGGTCCCCGGGTCCACCGGCGACCCGCCGGCGCACGACGCGGTGTGCGGCTGGGCGTTCACCCAGTCCCCCTGCCCGCAGGCCGTCTTCGACACCGGGCTGCGGCTGACGCGGGCCAACGCCGCCTTCGAGGACACCCTGGGACTGCGCGAGGCCGAGATGCGCGGCCTGCGGCCGGCCGACCTCGCCCCCGGTGACACGGCCCGGCAGACGGAAGCCCACATGCGGAGCGTCCTGACGAGCGGGCGCCCGCAGCACGCCCCCGCCCCCTTCACCGCGGACGGCTCCATCGCCACCGGAGACGACGGCCGCCCGGGCACCGCGCCGGGGGACGGCGCCGGCGGGGAGCACGCCCTGCAGGCGACCCTCACCCCGCTCACCGACCCCGCGGGGACGGTGAGCGGGGTGGTGCTCACCACGCACCCAGCCGCGGAGGACCCTGAGGTGCGGCGCCGTTCGCAGCTCCTGCACGACGCCGCGACCCGCATCGGCACGACCCTGGACACCACCCGCACCGCTCAGGAGCTCACCGACCTCGCGGTGCCCGAGCTCGCCGACTACGCCGCCGTCGACCTGATCGAGCCCTCCAGCGGCGCCCGGGCCGCGGGGTCGGACGGTCCGGTGACCGTGACCCGCACTGCCGCCAGGTCCATCCTGCCCGGCACCCCCGAGGCCCTCATCGCCCTCGGCGACACCGCGACCTACCCCCCGGGGTCCCCTCCCGCGCAGACGCTGGCCACCGGCAAGGCCGCGCTGTACGACATCACCGAGGCCACCCTCGCCCGCTGGGCGGCCCAGGACCCCCGGGCCGCGTGGATCCGCGAGGCGGGCACCCACTCGGTCATCGCGATCCCCCTCACGGCCGGCGGCGGCACCCTCGGGCTGGCCGTCTTCAGCCGCCACCGCAACCCGGTCCCCTTCACCGCCGACGACCTCGCCCTCACCGAGAAGCTCGCCCACCGGGCCGCCACCGCGATCCACAACGCCCGCCGCTACGCCCGCGAGCGCACGACGACGATGACGCTGCAGCGCAGCCTGCTGCCGCACACCCTGCCCGAGCAGGACGCCCTGGACATCGCCACGCGCTACCTGCCCGCGACGACGCACGCCGGGGTGGGCGGCGACTGGTTCGACGTGATCCCCCTGTCCGGCGCCCGTGTCGCCCTCGTGGTCGGCGACGTCGTCGGGCACGGCATCCGCGCGTCGGCCACGATGGGGCGGCTGCGCACTGCGGTGCGCACCCTTGCCGACGTGGACCTGCCACCGGACGAGCTCCTCACCCACCTCGACGACCTGGTGATCCACCTCTGCTCCGACGACGCCGGGGAGGACCAGGACGCGGAGACCGCGGGCGGGATCGGCACCACGTGCCTGTACGCGGTGTACGACCCGATCTCGCGCCAGTGCAGCCTCGCCCGTGCGGGGCACCCTCCGCCCGCCGTGGTGACCCCCGACCACGCCGTCCACTTCCTGGACGTCCCCGCCGGCCCCCCGCTGGGCCTGGGCGGGCTCCCGTTCGAGACGATGACCACGAACCTCCCCGAGGGCACGGTCCTCGCCCTCTACACCAACGGGCTGCTGGACCCGCACCACAACGACATCGACCAGTCCCTGGACAAGATGTTCACGGCCCTCGCGCACCCGACCTCGTCGCTGGACACGGTCTGCGACCGGGTCCTGACCACCCTCATCACGCACCGCCCGACCGACGACATCGCCCTCCTGGTCGCCCGGACCCGCACCCTGCCCTCCGACCACATCGCCACCTGGCAGCTGCCCAACGACCCCGCCACCGTCGCGCACGCCCGCCACCACACCACGTCGCAGCTGACGACGTGGGGCCTGGAGGAGACCTCGTTCACCACCGAACTGCTCGTCAGCGAGCTGGTCACCAACGCCATCCGCTACGGCAAGCCGCCCATCCAGCTGCGCCTGATCCACAACAACACGGCGCTCATCACCGAGGTCACGGACACGAGCAACACCACCCCGCACCTGCGCCGTGCCCGTACGTACGACGAGGGCGGGCGGGGTCTGCTCCTCGTGGCGCAGCTCGCCCAGCAGTGGGGCACCCGTCACCATCCGCGCGGCAAGACGATCTGGACCGAACAGGTCCTGGCGCCCGCCTGACGGCCACGGCCGTGCATACCCCCACCCCGTATCCCGGTACCGCCCTCGTGCACCTTGGCACATACCCCTAGGGGGTATAGCGTGGAGCGACGCGCCCACCCGGCACGCCTCCCCCACGCCACGCCACCCACGGAGCAGCCTTGAACACCGGAACGAAGATCACCGCGTTCGCCGTCGCCCTGGCGGCCTCGTTCGGCACCGCCTACGGCGTGGGTGCGGCCTTCGACCCGGTCCGCCCACCGGCGGCCGGCGCGAACGCGCCGGGGCCGGGACACGCGCACGACACCGCCGACGACGAGGGCGCCGCCCAGCCCGCGGGAGGCCTGGCGACCAGCGAGGCGGGCTACACCCTCGACCTGCGCACGCCACACGTCGGTTCCGGTCGCCCGGCCGAACTGCGCTTCCTCATACGCGACGCCGACGGCCACCCGCTCACCTCGTACCGGCGGGCCCACGAGAAGGAGCTGCACCTGATCGTCGTCTCACGCGACCTGACGTCCTACCGCCATCTGCATCCGGTCCGGGCCGCCGACGGCACGTGGAGCACCCCCGTCAGCCTCCCCCGCGCCGGGGACCACCGGATCTTCGCCGACTTCACCCCCGCCGCGAAGGGCAGCCGGAACCTCACGCTCGGCGCGGACCTCTCCGTGGCCGGGGACCACCGGCCCGGCAGCCCCGCGCCGGTCTCCCGGACGGCGACCGTGGACGGCTACACCGTGACGCTCCACGGCGGCCTGCAACCCGGCGCCGCGCGGGAGCTCCGGCTGACGGTGACGAAGGACGGCCGTGAGGTCACCGACCTGCAGCCCTACCTCGGTGCGTACGGCCACCTGGTCGCCCTGCGCGCCGGCGACCTGGCCTACCTGCACGTGCACCCGGGCGGCGCCCCGGGCGACGGCGCAACCGCGCCCGGGCCGGACGTCTCCTTCACCGCCACGGCCCCGAGCGCGGGCACGTACCGGCTCTTCCTCGACTTCAAGCACCAAGGAACCGTCCGCACCGCCGCGTTCACGGTCACGGCCGGCCCGGAGGACGGCCATGCCGGCACGGACGGCGGCGGGACGGGCGGCCACGGCCACGGCCACTGACGCCGGGCGTGGCTCGCGGCAGGCCCCTCAGCCGGAGCGGCGCCGCAGGCGACGGGCGCCGAGGAAGGCGGCCGCGCCGGCGGCCAGCGCGCCCCCGGCGGCGCCGGCCAGAGCGCCGACGTCGGGCCGGTGTTCTCCGGACCCGGTGTCGGCCAGCGCCGGGCGACCGGACTCGGCGGCGGTGGCGGCCTGGAGGATCAGGTCGGCGACGGCGTCGGGCCGTGCGATCAGGGACACGTGGCAGGTGTCGAGCTCCACGGTGTGGGAGTGGGCACGTTCCGCCTGGAAGCGCTCCTGGTCCGGGTTGATCGTCATGTCCTGGCGGCCGACGAGGGCCCAGGACGGGATCGTCTTCCAGGCCGCGACCTTGGCCTTCTCCGAGAACGCGGTGGTGGCCGCGGGCCGCTGGGTGACCGCCAGCAGGTTCGCCTGGCTCTCCGGCAGGCAGGCGGCGAACACCGGGTGCACCTTGTCGCGCTTGAGGTAGAGGTCGGTACCGCTGACTCCCCCGCCCGCCCGGAACGGCACGGACTTGGTGGCGGTGCCCAGCGCGCTGGGGAACCGCTCGGACAGCGACATCCCGCTCTCACCGACGTCGGGCATCAGCGCGGAGACGTACACCAGCGACTTCACCTGGGGGTTCCCCGCCGCGGCGGAGCTGATCACCGCGCCGCCGTAGGAGTGGCCCGCCAGGACGATGGGGCCCTTGATGCTCTCCAGTACGGAGGCGATGTAGGTGGAGTCGCTGTACAGCCCGCGCAGCGGGTTCGCGGGGGCGATGACGGGGTAGCCGCGGCTCTCGAGCCGCTCGATCACCCCGTTCCAGCTGGAGGCGTCCGCGAACGCCCCGTGGATCAGGACCACCGTCGGCTTCGTCCCGGTCGTGTCCCCGTCCGCGGCGGCCGGGGCCGCGGCGGACGCGCAGAAGGCCAGGGCGCAGCCGGCCGCGGCGACGGGGGCGCGGCGTATGCGACGCCGCGAGCGGGAATCCAGAGTTGCCGCCATGCCGTATCTCGCTTTCCTCGGTGCTCAGGGCGGGGGCCCTACGGCACCTGAGTGTTCACGGCTCGGCGGCGACAGGCCCGGCCGCGTATGCCGACCGGGTCACGGCCATGGGCCGTCGGGGTGAAGGCCGCCCCGAGGGGGTGTGCGGCCCGCTGGACGCACCGCGCGGCCCGGCCGCGAGGGCGGTTCCGGGTCGGACGGCGACGGCCTCGTCCATCTCATCTCCCGTCTCACGCCCGGCCACATGAGGGAGCGCGGGGGGCTGCCGCGGCACCGGCCTGGCGACGCTCTTCCTGCTCGGTACGTCGACCGCCGGCCGCCGCATCGCGGTAACGGAGCGCAGCTACAACGCGGCCGCCGGGACGCTCCGCGCCATCGGCGGAGTCCTCGTGCCGCGGAGCCGGATCCTGCGTCAGTCGTGGTCCAGGAAGCGGTGCGGATGTGCCGGGTAGACGCCCATGATCCGCACCTCGGAGGAGAAGAAGCGCAGCTCCTCCAGGGCCAGGGCCACGCTGCTCTCCTCCGGGTGGCCCTCGATCTCGATGTAGAAGCGGCTGGCCTTCAGCCCCGCGCCCACCTGGTAGCTCTCGATCTTGGTGAGGTTCACCGCGTTGCTGGAGAAGCCGCCGAGCGCCTTGTAGAGCGCGCTCGGGATGTTGCGCACCGAGAAGAAGAGGCTGGTCATCATCGGCGTGCCCGAGTCCGGCGGGAACACGGCTTCGCGGGAGAGGACGACGAAGCGGGTGGTGTTGTCGGAGGTGTCCTCCACGCCGCCGCGCAGCACCTGCAGCCCGTACAGGTCCGCCGCGCCGGGCGGGGCGAGCGCCGCGTGCCGCGGGTCGCCGAGCTCCGCGACCTCGCGGGCGGCGCCCGCGGTGTCGTCGCTCACCAGCGTCTGCCAGCCGCCCTCGCGGATGATCTTCCGGCACTGCCCCAGGGCGTGCACATGGCTGCGGACGCACACGACGTCCTCCAGCGTGGCCCCGGGCACGCCCATCAGGTCGAAGCGGATCGGCAGGAAGTACTCCGCGATGATCGAGAGGTCCGCCTCCGGCAGCAGGTGGTGGACGTCCGCGACGCGACCGGCGGCGGAATTGTCCACGGGGATCACGGCCAGGTCCGCGCTCCCCACCGCGACTGCCTCCAGCGCCTGCTCGAACGTCGTGCAGGGCAGCTCCCGGCTCTCGGGGTACAGCCTGCGGGCCGCGGCGGCGGAATTGGATCCGGGTTCTCCCTGGTAGGCGATGGTCACCATGTGCGCGTCGGTATCTCCGGATCGGTGGGCGGTGCGTGCGGCGGGGCCGTCCTCGCATGCTACTGCGCGCCGCGCGCGCACCTCGTTCCCGTCCGAGGGCCGGACGGCCGTGGCCGGACCGGGACCCCGGCTCACCCCGGGCGCGGGCGGGTGGCCCACGGGCGGCCCCCACCGCCCGTGGGTTCCGCGCCGGCCCCGGCGGCCGGCGCGGAGATCATCACCACGGCAACTGCGCGGTCAGGTCGCCGAAGGTGCCGGTCGGGCCGTCCGGGCCGACCGTGGCGTAGCGCACGATCGCCTCGGCGCCCTCCTCCGGGGTCTGGATGCCGTGCCCGCTCAGACCGTGCAGGTCGGTGGCGCTGAACCCGGGCTCGACGGCGTTGACGCGCATGTGGGGCAGGCCCTTGGCGTACTGCACCGTGAGCATGTTCACCGCCGCCTTCGACGCGGAGTAGACGGGCGTGACGTACCGCGACTCGTTCTTCCCGGGGTCGAGGACCGTGCCGAAGGAGCCGAGCCCGCTGCTGACGTTGACGATGACCGGCTCGGCGGACTCCCCCAGGAGGGGGAGGAAGGCGTGCGTCACGCGCACCAGGCCGACGACGTTGACGTCGAGGACGGTCGCCACGTGGGCGCCGGAGGCCTCCGCGGCGCCGACCATGCCCTCGAAGACACCCGCGTTGTTCACCAGGACGTCGAGCCGGCCCTCGCGGCGCCGCAGCTCCTCGGCCGCCGCGGTCACGGAGGCCTCGTCGGTGACGTCGAGCAGGAGCAGCTCCGCGCCGAGCTCGTCGGCGGCCGCACGTCCGCGGGCGGCGTCCCGGGAGCCGATGTAGACGGTGTGCCCGAGCTTGATCAGACGGCGGGCGGTCTCGCGGCCGAGGCCCTTGTTGCCGCCGGTGACGAGCGTGATGGTCATGGGGTGCTCCCTTGCTGGTGCTCGCGACGCGCGGGTGACCGCGCGCCGGCGTGTCGGGGGGTGTGGTGGGAAACGGTGGGGGGTGGGCGGGGTGGCGCGAGTGGGGTGCCGTTCAGCCGGCGATGCCGTCGAGTTCCGCGACGGCGTCGGCAGGCAGTTCCAGGGCGGCCGCGGCGACGTTCTCGCGCAGGTGCGCGAGCGAGGACGTACCCGGGATCAGGACGGTGGTCGCCGACCGGCGGAGCAGCCAGGCGAGCGCGACCTGCTGCGGCGAGGCACCCAACCGGGCTGCCACGCCCGCGAGTTCGCCCGACTGGAACGGGGTGAAGCCGCCGAGCGGGAAGAAGGAGGCGAAGGCGATGCCTTCGGCCGCGCACCGGTCGACGAGGGCGTCGTCCTGCCGCTTGACCAGGTTGTAGAGGTTCTGCACGGCCACGACGGGGGCGATGGACTGCGCCTCGGTCAGCTGGGCGTCGGAGACCCCGCTGAGGCCGAGGTGCCGGATCAGGCCCTGCTCGCGCAGTTCCGCGAGGGCGCCGAACTCCTCGGCGATCGGGTCGTCGCCGGTGCCCTCCACGGAGCCGAGGCGCAGGTAGACCACGTCGAGGGTGTCGAGCCGCAGGCGCCGGAGGTTCTCGTGCACCTGGACCTTGAGGTCGTCGGGCTCCAGGGAGGGTATCCAGCCGCCGGTGCCGTCGCGGCGTGCGCCGACCTTGGTGGCGATGCGCAGGGCGTCAGGATAGGGGTGCAGCGCCTCCTTGATGAGCTCGTTGACCACCGCGGGACCGTAGAAGTCGCTGGTGTCGATGTGGGTGATCCCCAGCTCGACCGCCTCCCGCAGCACGGCGAGGGCCTGGTCGCGGTCCTTCGGGGGACCGAAGACACCGGGACCGGCCAGTTGCATGGCGCCGTAGCCCATGCGGCTGATGACGAGGTCGTCCGCGAGCCGCAGCGCACCGCCGGGGAGATTCCTGGCATTGCTCATGTGTCGCCTTTCGCGCAGTGGTGTGGGGGGGAGTGACGAACCGGCCGGCTCCGGCCGCCCTCCACTGTGCGCGGCGTGCGGCGCGGGTGGCAGTGCCCCGCTGTTCCTGGGGGTGAGGGGACCAGCCACCTCACCCGCCAGGACGCATCCCGGCGTCCGTGCGGCGCGTCGCGCGGCGATCCGGCCGGTCCGTCACGTCGCCTGGTCACGACGACCGGCGACGGCACCCACCCGGAAGGCCCGACATGAGCACGTACCTGATCAACCACCTGCGCATCCCCGGCGACGTCCCGAACGACGAGGGCCTGACCTACCTGGAGCGCGTCGACGCCACCTTGCGGCCCTACGGCGGCACGTGGCTCGCGAACGGCGAGCCGACCGTGGTGGAGGGCGCCTGGCCCGGCCTGGTCGTCCTGCTGGAGTTCCCCGACCGGGCCGCGGCCCAGGACTGGTACAACTCGCCCGAGTACCAGGAGATCCTGCCGCTGCGCACCCGCAACGCGATCTCCGACCTCGTGCTGATCGACGGTCTTCCCGCGGACTACACCGTCGCGGGCTTCGCCCGGCAGGTCCGGGCGTCGGTCGCCGGTGCGTCCGGCCCATCGGGTGCGTCCGGTGCGTCCGGTGCGGACGGCTGACGCAGGCTCAGAGGCGCCCTGGCCGGGGCGGGTCGATCCCGCCCCGCTGGTGTGCCCGGTCCCCGGCCTCGTTCGCGCCCGGCTGCCCGGCCGTCCACGAGGCCAGGATGCGCAGGGCGTCGTACGACGGGCTGCCGGGCTCGGCGGTCAGCACCATGAGGCGCTGACCCGAGCCGTCGGGACTGCTCCAGGTGTCGCAGTCGAGCGTGAGGTCACCGACCAGGCGGTGCCGGTAGTGCTTGGTGCCGTAGCTGGTGGTGATGACGCGGTGCTCCGCCCACCAGGTGCGGAAGTCGGCGTCCTGGACCGACAACTCGCCGACGAGACGAGCCAGTTCGGGATCGTCGGACTCCGCGGCGGCCTGCATGCGCAGGGCGGCGACGGCGTCGCGGGCATCGTGCTCCCACTGCCGGTGCATGCCGCGGACGGTCGGGTGCGTGAAGAGCAGGTGCACGTAATTGCGCCGGCCCTGCGGGACCGCCGAGAAGTCGGTGTACAGGGCCGCGGCGGCGTCGTTCCAGGCCAGGACGTCCAGCCGCTTGCCGAGGACGACGGCGGGCGTCGCCGTGAGCTGGTCGAGCAGACGCCGCATCGCGGGCCTCACGCCCTGCGCGGGACGGCGGCGCCGCGGCTGCGCGTCGGCCTTGCCGGCGAGCTCGTACAGGTACCTCTGCTGGTCGTCGTCGAGGCGCAGCGCACGGGCCAGGGGGGCGAGGACCGAAGCCGACGCCCGGACGCGGCCCTGCTCGAGCCGCGTGTAGTAGTCGACGCTGATCGCGGCGAGCTGCGCGACCTCCTCACGGCGCAGACCCGCGACCTTGCGCCCGGTATCCGCCGGCGGCAGACCGCATTCGTCCGGTGCCAGCTGCGCCCGGCGGGCTTTGAGGAAGGCTCCGAGTTCGCGAGGACCAGATGCCGCAGTCATGTGCCCCATTCTCCCGCGCGCTCCCCCTGCTGTGAGGGGGCACGTTTCTCCCCCGGCAGGAACCCGCCTCTTTTGCCCACCCCGGCCGGGACGGAGGGTCGAAAGTGCCCGGCACGGTCCCGGGCGGCAGAGGGCCCGCCGAACGGGCGCGGCCCGCCACGACAGCGAACACGGAGCACCCTGTGGCCAAGACCACCGTCACCTTCGACAGCGCCGGCATCCCGCTCGCCGGCCACCTCTACACCCCCGGCCACTCCCCCGACGCCCCCGACGCGCAGGCCCCGCGGCCCGCGATCGTCGTCGGCCACCCCGGCACCGGCGTGAAGGAGCAGACCGCCGGACTCTACGCGCGGCGCCTGGCCGAGAAGGGCTTCGTCACGCTCGCCTTCGACGCGGCCCACCAGGGCGAGAGCGGCGGCGAACCCCGCGGCCTGGAGGACCCCGCCCAGCGGGTGGAGGACCTCAAGGCGGCCGTCTCCTACCTCACCACCCGCGACGACGTCGACACCGGACGCATCGGCGCCCTCGGCATCTGCGCCTCCGGCGGCTACGTCCTTCCCGCCGCGGCCGGTGACCGGCGGATCAAGGCCGTCGGCACCGTCAGCGCGGTCGACGTCTCCCGCCAGTTCCGCCTGGGCGCGGACGGGACCCAGGACGCGGCCGTGTTCCAGGGCATGCTGGAGGCCGCTGCCGGCGCACGTACCGCCGAGGCCCGCGGCGAGGAGCCGCCCGTCCTGACCCTGTTCCCCGACACCGCGGACCAGGCCCGTGCACTGGGCGGGGAACACGGGGCCGAGGGCTTCGACTACTACCGCACCCCGCGCGCCCGGCACCCCAGGGCGGCCGACTTCTTCACCTGGTCGAGCATCGACAGGATGGCGGCCTTCGACGCCTTCGCCCCCGTCCCGCTCATGGGCCCGCGCCCCCTGCTGATGGTCGTGGGGTCCCGCGCGGTCACCGCCTGGATGAGCGTCGACGCGTTCCAGCGCGCCACCGGCCCCAAGGAGTTGCACTGGATCGACGGCGCCGGCCACGTCGACCTCTACGACCGGCAGCGGTACGTCGACCCCGCGGTCGAGAAGCTCGCCGGCTTCTTCACCCGGAACCTGGGCCCGGCCACGGACCACTGACCCCGGCGCCCGGGAGGGGTGCGCCGGTGGGGTCCGCGCATGCGTGAAGTCGCGACCGGCGTCTGGCACCGGCAGACGCCGCATCCGGAGTGGACGCCGGACGAGCGGTGGCCGCGGGAGGTGTCGTCGTACGCCGTCGACGACGGCACCCGGCTGCTCCTCCTCGACCCGCTGTCCGTGCCGGCCGGGCTGCTCGCGCTCGCCGCCGACCGGGATCCGGTCGTGGTGCTCACCGCTCCCTGGCACGAGCGCGACACACGAAGCCTGGTCGAGCGCCTCGACGCACCGGTGTTCACTCCCCCGCCTGACACCTCCGGCGACCTCGTGCGGAAGTTCGGCGTCACGCGCGAACAGGCCGGTGACGGCAGCCCCGACCTCGCCTGGCTGCACACCGGCGACGGCGGCCGTGGCCACCTGTACGCCGCGGGCGACCGACTCCCGGCGGGGATCGAGGCGTTCGCCGGGAGGGAGCACAACGACACGGTCCTGTGCGACGGCCGTGTGCGGGCCGTCATCCCCGGCGACACCCTGG
Organism: Streptomyces sp. TOM-9; assembly: GCF_056858595.1. Classification (NCBI taxonomy): domain Bacteria; kingdom Bacillati; phylum Actinomycetota; class Actinomycetes; order Kitasatosporales; family Streptomycetaceae; genus Streptomyces; species Streptomyces sp. TOM-9. The sequence continues at coordinate 446,083 of NZ_JBXEQB010000001.1, forward strand.
TCGACTTCGGCCGCGGGCTGCAGATCAACGACCGGCTGCGGGACGGCGTCACGCGCGAGCAGGTCGTCCAGCGCCTGCGGCCGCTGCTCGCCCTCCCGGTCGAGCTCGTGCTCCCCGCACACGGCGCACCCGCCGACCGGGCCGCGCTGGAGCGTGCGCTGTCCCTCTGACCCCACCCCGTCCGGCACAATGCGGGCGTGATCCTGGACGCCATCGACGCCGTGGACTGGTCGGCGATACCCAACCCGACGTCGTGGCCGGGCGACGAACCCGCACGGGTGGCCGACGCACTGCGGCGACTGACCGTGTCGACCACGGCCAACGAGACGGGGAGTGCGGCGGCGGCACTGGGGGACAGCGGCTTCACCTGCGGCCACGCCGCCATGGTGTTCCCCGCGGCCTACCCCGCCACGGCGATCCTGCTGGACCTCGTCGAGCACGGCCGACGCCCGCGCATCAAAGACGTGGCACTCTCCCTCGTGTTCGACGCACTGTGCTTCTCCCCGCTCGCCGGCCACAACCGCGTGGACACGCCCTACGGCACCGACGTCCCGCTCTGCTGCGCCATCGCGCGGCAGATCCGCAGCCGTGCCGGCGCCCTCCTCGCGCACGGCATCCACGGGAAGCGCCTACTGGCGCAGGCCGCACTCCACTGGCGGCTGGCCGTCGAGGAGACCGAGCCACAACCCGACGGCACCACGACCGCCTTGGCGGTCCTCGAAGGCAAGCCCTTCGACACACGGGCCGAAGCAGAAGTGCACACGACGGCGCCGGAGAGGACGTTTCCGGCCGTGCGTATCGAGGCGCTGACGGCGGATGCCTCCGGCGCGGCCTACGTACGACTGGCGCACGCGCCGTCCGGCGTGCTGTCGCCGGGGTGCGTCCTCTACGACGCCGAGTGCGGAAACCGCGAGCACTGAAACTCACCCGTCGCGGCGTGCGAAGAGGATCGCCCCGAGCCTGCTCTCGGCCGAGGTGAGCGTCATCTGCGCCTCCACGGTGAACCCGGCGTCGCCGAGCCACGCGGCCATCCGCTCGGGACGGCGCAGGTGGACGCGGACCTTCATCGGGTGGCCGCCGTAACCCTGCGTCTTCAGTCGCGTCCCTTCGCCTGCGTGGAAGGCGAGCAGGAGCGGGCCGCCCGGCCGCAGGGCCCGCCGGAAGTGCGTGAGGACGGCGCCGACCGCGTCGTCGGGGACGTGGATCAGGGAGTACCAGGCGACCAGGCCCGCCACCGAGCGGTCGGGGAGGTCGAGGTCCGTCATGGAACCGACGTCGAACCGCACGCCGGGGTGCTCGCGCCGGGCCACCTGGATCATCGCGGGCGACAGGTCGATCCCGAAGGCGTCCACGCCCAGTCCGTTGAGGTGGGCCGTGATCCTCCCGGGTCCGCATCCGACGTCCGCGACCGGCCCTCCGCCACTGCTCCCGACCAGGCCGGCGAAGAGCGCCAGGACCGCGCGTTCGTAGGGTGTTTCGTCCAGGAGGCCGCGGACCTGGTCGGCGTAGTCCTCGGCGACGGTGTCGTAAGACGTCCGGGTGTCCGCGAGCCAGTCGTCGGTGTCCATGGCCGGCCACGGTAGTTCACCCGGGGAACGGGTTCTCGGGCGGCACCCGCGCCCGGTAGGTTCGGTTGCCGTGACCGACGACGACACGTGGGAGATCGGCCGGAGCCCGGCCGGGGGGCCGGAGCCGCCGGTCGCCGGGGGCGAGGCGGCCACGCTGCTGGGCTCGCTGGAGCGGCAGCGCGCGACCTTCGCGTGGAAGTGCGGCGGCCTGGACGCGGCGGGCCTGCGGGCGACGGTCGGTGCTTCGTCGGTGACGCTGGGCGGCCTGCTGAAGCACCTGGCGCACTGCGAGGACGCCACGTTCTCCCGGAAGTTCCTCGGGCGGGAGCCGGGTGCGCCGTGGGACACGGTGGACTGGCGCGCCGACCCCGAGTGGGACTGGCACTCCGCGGCGCAGGACGGCCCCGAACAGCTCATGGCGCTCTGGCAGGGCGCGGTCGCCCGCTCCCGCCGCGTGGTCCGCGAGGCCCTGGCGGTGGGCGACCTCGGGCAGTTGGGCCGCTGGACCACCGCTGACGGGCGGTCACCGAGCCTGCGGCGCATCCTCGTCGACCTCATCGAGGAGTACGCCCGGCACGTCGGGCACGCCGACCTCATCCGGGAGTCCGTCGACGGGCTCGTCGGCGAGGACCCGCCGGGCTGACGGACCCCGGCGGGCGACGCGCCGGTGGGCCGACGGCGCGACGCGGCGGCGCTCAGGCGGGGAACCGTACGCCCGTGAGCCGCTCGCTCTCCGTCCACAACCGCTCGCCCTCGGCCGGGTCGTCCGCGCCGCGCGGCAGCCGGACCGGAACGGGGGTTCCGGAGGTCTGGTCGCGCCCGGCGGGGCCGATGAACTGCCCGCTGCGGACGTCGGGGCTGGTGGCGGCGTACAGCGACGGCCAGGCCGCGCCTTCGGACGACCCCATCAGCGCCCGCGAGGCGACGGCGACGACCATCCGGGCGAGCGGGCCGCTGCTGTGCCGCTGCAGGTTCGTCATCGCGGAACCGGGATGGACGACGACCGCCTCGACGCAGGTGCCCGCCAGGCGGCGCGCCAGTTCCCGGGTGAACACGACGTTGGCGCGCTTGGACTTGGCGTAGGCGCCCATCGCTCCGTACCGGCGCTCGCTGTTGAGGTCGTCGAGCCGGCCGCTGCGCCATCGCGCGGCGACGGCGCTGACGGTCACGACGCGGGCCGCCGGCGACCGGAGCAGGGCCGGCATGAGCCCGGCGGTCAGGGCGAAGTGGCCGAGGTGGTTGGTGCCGAAGGTCAGCTCGAAGCCGTCGGTGGTGGTGCGGCGCTCGGGCACGTTCATGACGCCCGCGTTGTTGATCAGCAGGTCGACCGCCCCGGGCCCCGCGGCAAGCCGCTCGCCCGCCCGCCGGATCGAGGCGAGGCTGCCGAGGTCGACGACGACCGTGCCGACGTCGGCTCCGGGCTGCTCGGCGGCGAGGGCGGCCGCCGCGGCGTCGAGCGTGTCCTGGCGGCGTCCGGCGAGGATCACGCGGGCGCCGTGGGTTGCGAGCACGCGTGCGGTCTCCAGGCCGATGCCGCTGTTCCCGCCCGTGACGAGGGCGGTGCGGCCGCGCTGGTCGGCGATGGCGTCGGGGGTCCAGTGGGGGGTGGGGGCGGTGGTGGCGGGCATGCTCGGGCTCCTATCAAGTGAACGTTCATTTAATAGCTCGACAGTGCCCCGCCCTGACCGAGTTGTCAAATGAACGTTCAATAGCCGAGGATGCGTGCATGCGCACACGTGATCCGGAGCTGAAGCGGCGGCTGCTGCTGGAGGCGGCGCTTACCGAGTTCGCCGAGTACGGCGTCGCCGGGGCGCGGGTCGACCGGATCGCCGGACGCGCCGGGGTGAGCCCCGGCCTGACCTACTCCTTCTTCGACGGGAAGGAGGGCCTGTTCGAGGCCGTCTATGACGCCGTCGTCGAACAGGCCGTGGCCGGCATCCCGATCGACGCCGACGACCTGCCCGGCTACGCCGGCCGCCTCCACGACGCGGGCCTCGACCACCCCGAGGTCATGCGCTTCGTGGCCTGGTACGCCCTCGAACGCGGCGACGACCGCGAGGTCCGGCCCGTCGTGGCTGCTTCCATGGCCGACAAGGTCGCCGCGGTCGAGGACGCGCAGCGGCGCGGCACCGTCACCGACCGCATGGGCGCGGGCGAACTCCTCGCCCTCGTCCTCGTCGTCGCCAACATGTGGCAGCGCCAAGGGGAGGACGTCCGCTCCCTGGTCCCGGCACCGGAGCGCAGGCGGGTCGTCGTGGAGTCGGTACGGCAGCTCGTCGCCCCCTGATCCGACGTCCTTGCGCGAGGGGCGCACGTCCCCCGCGCGCACCTTCCCCACGCGGCGCGGAGGTTGGCCCCTGCCCGTCCTGACGCCGCGCTCGCGCCACGCGGCGGCCCCCACCCCGTCCGGCGCAATCGCGGCGGCTTCCGGCCTGCGCGGCGATCAGCCACAGGGCAGCCTGGGAAGCGGAGCCCGCCCGGTCGTCCTCGCACGCCGACCGGGCGGGCCGCTGCGTCGGGGGGCAGCCGGGATGACCTCGCGGGCCGCGGCGGTTGTACGGGGCGGAGAAGTACACCGCCACGCGAGGGAGCAGCGGACATGACCGCTCAGGACGTCGAACGCACCGGCTTCACCGAGCAGTGGGAGCGCTGGCACCGCGCCAAGGAGGAGGTGCTCGCCGGTCCGCACGGCTTCCTGGCGATCACCAGCCTGCGCTGGCTGGGACCGCGACCGGAACGCTTCGAGGACGCCCCCGGCACCTGGTCGGTCGCCGACGGCCATGTGGTGGTCGAGCTGGGCGACGACGAGGAGTTGACCGTCGACGGCACGCCGGTACGAGGCCGGTACGACTTCGGCGTCATCGGCGAGCGCGACGGTGTCCACGCCGGCTTCGGCGACGCCGTCGTCGAGGTCGCCAAGCGCGGCGGGCACGACATCCTGCGCCCACGCCACCCCGACAACCCGCTGCGCACCGGCTTCACCGGGACGCCCGCCTACGCGCCCGATCCCCGCTGGGTCCGCGAGGGCCGGTTCGTGCCCTACGACGTCCCGCGCCCGGTGACCGTGGGCGCGACGGTCGAGGGCCTGGAGCACGTCTACGACTCCCCCGGCCACGTGGAGTTCGACGTGGCCGGCACGACGTACCGGCTCACCGTCTTCAACGGCTCGCGGCCGGGCGCGCTGATGGCGCTGTTCACGGACGCGACGTCCGGGGTGACCACCTACGCGGCGAACCGCTCCCTGCAGATCGACCCGCCGGACGCCGGGGGCAGGGTGAGCCTGGACTTCAACCGGGCGGCCAACCTGCCCTGCGCGTACACCGACCTCGCCACTTGCCCCCTCCCGCCCGCCGGCAACCGGCTGCCGTTCGCCGTCGAGGCGGGCGAGAGGATCCCCCTGGAGCGGGGCGGCCGGGCCTGAACCCGGGGTCGCTCAGCCGCGCAGGACCTCCCGGCCGAGCCGGCGGCGGGCCGGGTCCAGCGCGGCGTCGACCTCCTTGTTCCGCGCGACGTCCAGCACGATGGCGGCCGGATGGTGCTCCCGGCGCTCGACGGCGGCGCGGCGCAGGTGGGTCGGCGGGTGCGTCTGGTCCTCGACGTGGGCGGTCAGGGCGGACAACCGGCGCCGCCGCTCCAGCTCGTGCGCGGGAATCGACGCCACGTACTCCTTGAGCCGTTCCCAGACCGCCTCGTCGGGTTCCCTGTCGGCGCCGCGTGTGGCGCGGTGCACGGTTCCGGCGGTGACGTACTGCTGGTCGAGCCAGAAGGAGATGGCGTCGGCGAGCAGCAGGACGTCGAGCTCCCCGATGGCCGCCTCCGTCGAGCCGATCCGCGCTTCGAGATCGTCCGCGAGGTACTCGGCCTGCTGACTGGCGCGCAGGGTCAGGTGTGCCAGGACGTGCAGGAGCAGCAGCACGGCGGAAGCGGGTAGGAACATGAGCAGTCGTGCGGCGGTCTCGATCATTCCCAGGCCGCTGGTGTCCTGCTGCGGACGCAGCAGCACGTACCACTCGACGAGCGTGCGGTGAGCGGAGCCTATGACGAGCGTCTGGCCGGTGTCGCCGTTGACGAAGTGACCGAACTCGTGGCCGAGCAGACCGACCCGCTGCTGCGGGGTCAGCACCTCCCACAGCCCGAGTCCGATCGTCAGCACCTTGCGACGGCGCAGGCCGACCGCGTGGACAGAGGCGTTGACCTGGGCGTCCACCACGACGACGTCCGCCCGTGGTGCTCCGAGGGCGTCGGCCACCTCGTCCAGCAGCGCGTAGAGGGCGGGCGCGTCCGCCCGGTGCAGCCCGTCCCCGTGCCGCGGCATCCGCCCCAGCCGCGGACGCATCAGCCATGCCAGGCCCAGCAACAGGACGCCCAGCACGGCGGGGATGATCGCCCGCCAGCCCGTCACCAGGAGCCACACACCTGCGCCTGCCACGGCCAGCGTCAGCAGGTGCACGAGGCCGGCGATCGCGTAGGCGCCGACGTACGCCGCGCCGCGGCCGGGCCTCGGCGGCCGTTCCGACGTCATCCTGGCGAACAGTTCCTCGCCGTACGCCCGCGACAGGCGCCGTCGCAACGCGTCGACGGGGCCGTCGTGCTCCTCGTCGTCCTCGTTTCCGCCCCGCACGTTCCAGTCGCACGCCGCGCACCAGGCGACGAACCGGTCGTCCTCCGTCAGCCGCTGCCCGCACTGCGGGCACGGTCTTCCCCGGCCTGTCTCCATGCCGCCCCTCCCCTTGATCATCTCGAGGCGGGGCATCGTAGTGGCGGTGCGGATGCTCCGCGCGCCCGGGGGCCACCGCCCGCTCCCGGGCGAAGGGTTCACCCGGGGCCCGTGTGGTTCACCGCCAGACCGGCAGATCCGTGCCCCAGCGCCCCGGGGGGCGGGTCCAGTCGGCCGGGGCGCCGTGGTAGCCCAGGGGCGGGAGGGTGTGGACCAGGCGTCCGTAGGCGGAGTCGGCGACGGCAAGCCGGCGCGTGGGGTCGTGGTCCCCACCGGTTCCGGTCTGCGCGTCGCCCGGGCCGATGCCGTGCGTCAGCCAGGAGGCCGTGGCCGTCAGCGACAGCCGCAGCAGCCTTCCGCCGCCGTGGCGGCGGGCGTCGGCCAGAGCGCGCAGGACCGCCGCGGCCAGCAGGTAGCCGGTGCCGTGGTCCAGGGCCTGCGCGGGGAGGACGCCCGGGCGGCCGTCCGGTCCGGCCTCGATCGAGGCGATGCCGCAGCGCGCCTGCACCAGGCTGTCGAAGCCGCGCCGCCCCGCCCAGCGACCGGACCGCTCCCAGGCGCGGAGCTGGGCGACGACCAGCCCCGGCCGCCGCTCGCGCAGCGCCTCCGGCGAGAGGCCGAAGCGGTCCAGTGCGCCGGGGCGGTAGCCGGTCACGACCACGTCGGCGGAGGCGAGGAGGCCTTCGAGGACCGTCCGGTCGGGACCGGAGAGGTCGAGCCGCGCCGACCGCTTCCCGAAGCCGGTGTCGGCGTGGGCCGACTCGTCCTCCGGCAGACGGGGGCTGTCCACCCGCAGCACGTCCGCGCCCAGCAGTGCCAGCGTGCGCGTCGCGACCGGTCCGGCGATGACCCGCGTCAGGTCGAGCACGCGGACACCCGCCGCGGGCAGCCCCGCCGGAGGCAGGGGGCGCACCGCAGCGTCGTCGGTGCGCTCGGTCTCCACGAGCGGCTGCGTCGGCGTCCCCGGGCCCGAGTCCCGTACGGCGACGGCCAGTCCGCCCGCCGCGTAGACGGTCTCCTCGACCTCCGCGGCCTTGCGCCCGGCCAGCTCCTCCGCCAGCCGTCGGGCCAGGGCGTCCTCGTCGCCGCCGTCGCCACCGTCGGGAAGACCGAGGGCGGCGGTCAACCGGGCGCGGTGGTGCGGGTAGTTGGCATGGGTGCGCACCCAGCCGTCCGCGGTGCGCCAGAAGCCGGACAGCGCAGCGAAGGACGTGGCCGCCCGGCCGTCGATCCGCAGGTGCCGCTCGCTCACGAACGCGGTGGCCACCGCCCCCTCGTCGACCAGCACCGCAGGCGGCGGCCCGCCGGAGCGCAGCGCGAGCAGTTCGGCCGCGGCGAGGGAGCAGACCCCGACCGTGGCCCGGGCCATCCGGCGTACCGGCAGCCGGGCGGGCAGCACTCCGGCCACCTCCCGGTACGCCACGTGTTCCGCCCGCTCGGGGGCGCCGCCGAGGGCCTCCCAGGCCTCGGCGGTCGGGCGGTCGGGCAGTTGCTGCATCGTGTCGTTCCTTCCTCGGAGGGCGGCCGTTCAGCGGGGCGGGCGCCGCCGGTACAGCCCCTCCTGCACGACGGAGGCGACCAGGCGGCCGTCCCGGGTGAAGAACTGACCCCGGGCCAGGCCCCGGGACGACGCGTACGTCGGGCTCTCCATGGCGAACAGCAGCCACTCGTCGGCGCGGAACGGCCGGTGGAACCACACGGCGTGGTCGAGCGATGCGGCCTGCCGCACGCCGGGGTGGTCGGCGTAGGGCAGGCCGGCCGTCGCGAGCAGCCGGATGTCGGAGAAGTAGGTCAGGGCGCAGGCGTGCAGCAACGGCCCTCCGGGCAGGGCGTCGCGGGTGCGGACCCACAACTGCTGACGCGGTCCCTGCCCGATGCTGGGCAGTCCCTTGTCGGGGTCGCCCACGCAGCGGGACTCCAGGACGGCCTCGAAGACGGACGCTCCCCGGCGCGCACGCCCGAGCTCCCACAGCTCGGGCAGTCCCTCGGGCCCGGGCGCCTCGGGCGCGTCCGCCTGGTGCTCGTCGCTGTCCTCCGGGCGGTGGAAGGAGGCGGAGAGGCTGAAGATGGCTTCGCCGTCCTGGATCGCGACCACCCGCCGGGTGGCGAAGGAGCGTCCGTCCCGGGTCCGGTCGACCTCGTAGACGATGGGCCGGTCGGTACGGCCCGCGCGGATGAAGTAGCCGTGCAGGGAGTGGACCAGCAGGTCGGGGGCGGCCAGGGTCGAGCCCGCCGCGATCAGCGACTGCGCCGCGACCTGGCCGCCGAAGGCCCGGAGCGGCATCCCGGCGTGGCAGAAGCCGCGGTAGAGGTTCTCCTCCAGCCGTTCCAGGGTCAGCAGTTCCGTGAACGACGTGGCCGCCTCGGCCGGGTCCGGGACGTTCTGCTGCATGGGTTCACCGCCAGGGTGCGTACGGCCGGGCGCTCACCGCTCGCCCACTTGTGTGCATGACGCACATGGTAGGGCCGCCGACCTGCGCGGACCCGGCGGGGTCGGACCGGCCCCGCTGGTCACGGGCGGTGCAGGGCCCAGCGGTTGAGGGTGGTGCCGCCCGCGGCCAGGGTGAGCCAGGTGCCGTCGCCGAGCGCGACGGGGTGATCGCCCTGGTCCGGATCCTGGTCCGGGTAGGCGACCGCGCCGAGCGGGCGCAGGGTCAGCGCGTCCAGCAGCCAGTGCCGGGATGCTTCCCGGTGGTGGCGGGCGTCGTAGGCACCGGCGATCACGGTGTGTCCGTCGACGAAGCCGGCGACGAAGTCCCAGGCCGGTTCGGGACCGTCGTCGCCGGTGTTCCCGTCGCCGCCCGCGAGGTCCGCGGCGTCCCGGTCCATGAGGACACGGCCGTCCGGGAAGCGGTGCAGCTGGAGCGGTTCGTGGCCGTGCGGTGTGCTCAGGAACGCCCGGCCGCCGGGGTGCACGGCGACGGGGATGCGGAAGCCGTCACCGACCTCCCCGACGGTGAGCGCCGAGCCGTCCCAGTGGCCGGCGTAGGCCGGGGAGCCGTCCTGGCCCTGGCCTGTCGCGAGGATCATCCGGGAGCCGTCGGGGGGCGGGAGCTGGTGCGAGCCCTGCGAGCCGCCCTCGACCCGTGCGTGGCCGAGGACGGTGCCGTCGGCGGCGTCCAGGACGACCCACTGCTCGTACGAGTCGGCCTCCGGGTCTCCGTGGTCGATGTCCGGCAGGACGTGCGCCCAGACGAGCCGGCCGTCCGCGCCGACCTGCACGGATCCACTGAAGTGACCCGGGCACGGCTCGGGGCCGTCGTGCCGATGGGGCCCGTCGCCCCAGCAACCGTGCCGGTACTCCCATCGGGTGAGGCCGCCGGAGTCCACGGCCAGCACCGATCGTTGCCCGGAGAGCACGACGAGGCCGCCGCCGGCACGCGCCGCGCACGCGCTGTTCCGCCACCCGGGCCAGGGGTCCGCGAAGGAGGCGAGCACGGCGGGCCGGCCGGCGAACGCGGCCTCCAAATCGACCAGCACGATGGCGTCGTCCTGGTGCAGCAGCGCGTGGTGCACGCCGCCGGGATGCCGCAGCAGCGCGTGGCCGCCCGCCACCGCGGCCGCGCCGGGCAGTTCGGCCGCGCCGACCGGACGCGCCGGGACCGTCACCGGACCATCGGGCGCGGCCTGCCGCCGTACGTGCCCGGCGGTGGCCTGACGTCGTCGCAGTTCTCCCGGATCCACACCCGCACCTTAGTGGCCGCGCGGCGCGGTGATGTCGTACGAGATACGCCCGGCGGGCAGGTAGAAGAGCGCGATGAGGGCGCCGCCGCGGACCTCGGGGTAGTGGTGGCTGCCGGGGGCGGGGGCGGTCCAGCCCGGCCCCTGCCAGCCGCTGGGGCCGGCGAGCTGCGCGTCACGGTCGACGGGCGCCACGAGGTTGATCTCGCCGTAGGGGTGGGCGTGGTACTGGCCCCGGTAGCGGGCCCGGCTGTTCATGTACACCGCGGTGATGCTGAAGTACTGCGTCTCCGCCGAGGGCGGTGCGATGAGGCTGCGCCGGTAGTCCGGGCCGTCGACCTCGGCGTTCGCGGCCCAGCCCTCCTCGACGCCGAGCTTGATCAGGCGCGAGAGGTGCCCGTACAGCTCGCTGTGCGGACCGTGGGTGTCGTTCAGCCAGCCCTCGAGTTCCTCGCCCGCGGTGCGGTTCCTGACCGCGTCCAGGAACGGGATGCTGCGCTCGATGAGCTCGCGTCGGTGATCCATCGTCCGTCCTCCTCGGCGCCCGGGGTGGCCGTCGCACCCCGTCGGTGCCAGCGTGGCAGCCGGTTTCGTTATCGTCAATGGCTGTAATGAAACATTCGGACGGAATCCCCCGGACAGCGATCAGCGTTACAGTCCCTATCTGTAATGAATTTTCCGCTGTGCCCGTATCCCCCGTCGTGGGGCGGCGGGCCGGTCGAGGAGGCGAGGCCCGTGCACGAACCCATCAAGCGTGCGGGGAGCCATCACACCCATGGCCGTACGGCGCTCCGCGGGCGGAAGCGGTCCAGGTCCTGGCGGGCATGGCGGGCCTGGCGGCTGTCCGAGGTCGGCACCCCCGTCGCACTCGTACTGATCATCACGACGATCGGTTTCCTCGCGCCCTCCGACGTGCACCTGGCGTCCCTGCTCATCGCCGCGCCCGCCCTGATGGCGGCGATCTCGACGGCGCGCGCCACCACCGCGGTGGCCGCGCTGTCACTGGTGGCCGCGGTGACCTGCGACGTCCATGACGGGCTGCTCCGCTCCCCCGTCCTGCCGACGCACGTCGCGGCCCTGCTGGTGGTCTCCGTCTTCCTCATCGCGTTCTGCAACACCCGCGACCGCAACCGCCGGGAGGCGAGGCAACTGCGGGCGATCTCCGAGGCGGCGCAGCAGGTCGTCCTGCGGCCCCTTCCCCGACGGATCGAGGGCCTGCGGGTCGCCTCGGCGTACCGGGCGGCCGAGACGATGGCCGAGGTCGGAGGCGACCTGTACGCCGCGGCTCGGACGCCGTACGGCACCCGGCTCCTCATCGGTGACGTCAAGGGCAAGGGCCTGCAGGCGCTCGACGACACGGCGGCGCTGCTCGGCGCCTTCCGCGAGGCGGTGCACCAGCACCCCACCCTGCCCTGCCTGGCCGCGGCGCTGGAGGGCAGCGTGCGCCGGCATGTGGCCGAGGCGTCCGAGGCCGACGCCGACGCGCCGGAGCGGTTCATCACCGCACTGCTGGTGGAGTTCCCGGCCGGCGGGGGCCTCGTGCGCACGGTGAGCTGCGGGCACCCGTTTCCGCTGCTGCTGCGCGACGGCCGCATCGCCGCCCTCGCGGGCCCGGCGCCCGCGCCGCCGCTCGGCCTGGCCGGCCTCGACCCCGCCGCTTACCACGTGGACCGCTTCCGGCTCGCCCCGGGCGACCTGCTCCTGCTCTACACCGACGGCCTCGCCGAGGCCCGGGACCGCTCGGGCGCCTTCTACTCCGTGGCCGACCTCGGGATCCCCCGGGACACGGCCGCGTGCGACCCGGAATCCCTGCTCCAGGAAGTCCTGGCGGACCTGCTCCGCCACACGGACGGGCGGCTCAACGACGACGTGGCGCTGGTGGCCGTGCAGTGCCCGCCCGCGGGCTGACGCATGGCCGCGCCGCCCCGCTCAGGAAGCCGGGCCGTCCAGCTCGATGCGGGCACCGTCAGCGTCCGGCGGCCACAGGGGCTCGGGCACCCGGGCCCCGAACGACGCGCCCCACCGGTTGCGCGACGAGACCTCGTGGACCGGACGCCGGTTGGCGGCGACCCGCCAGCGGCCCAGCGGATACCCGAACGCCGGCATCGCGATCATCCGCCGGCCGTCCGCGGTGGGCACGCCCAGCAGGTCGCAGACGGTGTCGGCCTCGTAGCGCAGGACCGTGGTCAGCACGCCGCCGATGCCCTCGGCTCGCGCGGCCAGCAGCGAACTCCAGATGGCCGGGTAGATGTTCGCGCCGCCGTGGTCGTCCACCGCGAAGACGAAGACCAGCAGGGGGATCTCGGCGAAGTGCTCGACGAAGTGGTCCCCGGAGCTCTTGATGCGCCCCAGGGACTGCGCCCGCCGTGCGGGGTCCTCGTGCGGTGCCGTACCGAGCCGGCCGGCCTCGATGTCGGCGTACTCCCGTTGCCGGCAGGACGCGTAGAGCTCGGCGAGCCGCGCCTTGAGCCCGGGGTCGTCGACGGCGAGGAAGTGCCAGCGTTGCGTGTTGCCGCCGTTGGGCGCCCGGATCGCGGCGTCCAGGATCCGGCACTGGCTCTCCATCGGGATGGCATCCGGCTTCATGCGGCGCATGATCCGGGTCGTGTAGAGAGCTTCGTAGACGTCCACCGGTCAACTCCCAGGGCGCGAGCGACAGTTACGTTACAGCTATTTACTGTAACGCGAACGGATGTCGCCGGCCCGCGCCCTGGACCGCCCCGGCCCGCGCCGCGCCCGGCCGGATCAGCCGGAGCCGTCGGGACGCACCGCGATGGCGGGCCAGACGGTGTCGACGAGGCGGTCCGGGATGTCCGCACCGGATCCGCCGGTGCGCAGGTAGTCCGCGAAGTAGCTGCCGAAGCAGAGGGTCACGACGGTGTCGAGGTCGACGTCCTCACGGACCTCGCCGCGCTCGCGGAGCCGCCGCAGGGTCTGCGCCAACTCCTCGCACCGCGGCCCGACCCCGTGCTCGCGCAGCTGCTCCAGCAGGCCCGGCGCGCGTTCGACCTCCGCCATGAAGTTGCCGTGCAGGGCCATCGCGCCCTTGTTGTGGTACCGCGGATCGAGGCGGCGCACGGCCTCACGGAACGCCTCGACCGCGGTCAGCGCGTCCATGTCGACGTCCGGGTACGCCTCGCGCTGGGCGCGCAGTCCGTACTGGAGGGCGTCGACGACCAGGTCGTACTTGTTCGCCCAACGCCGGTACAGCGTGGGCCGCGTGACCCCGGCGTCGGCGACGATGTCCCCGATGGTCATCTGCGCGTATCCGTCGGCGACCAGCCGCTTGCGCGTCGCCCGGATGATCGCCTCCTCGATCGCCGGGTCCCGCGGCCGGCCACCGGCCCGCGAGCCGGCGCCGCGGTCGGCCCCCTTGTCGTCCTTGGCGCTTCCGGTACGGTCGTCGCCGCTCATCCGCGGTCCTCTCTGTGCCCGGACACGGCCCCATGCCATCGATTGCGGGCGTTACATTACATAAGCGTAATGTAACGGCCCCTCACTTCACCACGCGGACGACTCTCGCGGGGGCGCGGACGCCGCGCCGGTGGGGGTGCCGAGCGCGGGCGGCACAGCTATCGTACCGACTGGACGGTATGAGCCGATCCCCCGCGAGCCCCCAAGGAGCCCCGCATGCCGCGCGCGAAGTCCAACGGTATAGAGCTCGAGTACGACACCTTCGGCAGCACCGGCGATCCGGCGCTGCTGCTCGTCATGGGCCTCGGTGCGCAAATGACCCTGTGGCGGGCGGAGTTCTGCTCCGCGCTCGCGGACCGCGGTTTCTTCGTCGTGCGCTACGACAACCGCGACGCGGGCCTGTCGACCGGTCTCGACGAGCACCCCGTCCCGGACATCGGCGCCGTGCTGTCGGGCGACCCCTCCAGCGTCCCCTATCTGCTGGCCGACATGGCGGACGACGCCGTGGGGCTGCTGGACGCGCTGGACATCCCGGCCGCGCACGTCGTCGGCGCCTCGATGGGCGGCATGATCGCCCAGCAGCTGACGATCGACCACCCCGAGCGGGTGCTGTCGCTGTGCTCGATCATGTCCACCACAGGCGACCGGTCGGTCGGCCGCGCCTCGGCGGAGGCCATCGCGGCGATGCCCGGCTCGAACGGCGTCCCCCTGACGCGCGAGGCCGTCATCGACGAGGGGGTCCGCAGGTCGGCCGTGATCGGCTCCCCCGCCTACCCGCCGGCTCCGCAGGAGCTGCGCGAGCGCGTGACCGCCGCCTACGACCGCGCGTACCGCCCGGAGGGCTACGTGCGCCAGTACGCGGCGATCCTCGCCTCTCCGGACCGCACGCCGGGCCTGCGGTCGGTGGCGGTACCGACGGTGGTCGTGCACGGCGAGCAGGACCCCCTGATCGACCACAGCGGCGGCCGGGCGACAGCGGCCGCGGTCCCCGGCAGCGAGCTGCTGCTGATCCCGGGCATGGGCCACGACCTGCCCGAGCAGGTGTGGCCGGCGGTCGTCGACGCGATCGCCCGCAACGCCGCCAGGGCCACCGCCTGAGCCACCGCCCGAGCCCGGACACCCGGAGCGGTCATGCATGGCGCCGGGCCGGCCTGCCGGAGCCGGCCCGGACGCCGCCACCTACCGCAGCTAGCGCACCGACGCCGCCGGCGGACGCTCGCGCAGGGCGCCGTAGCCGATGAAGTACGCCGGCACCCGCTTGAGCCAGGGTGTGGAGTTGAGCAGGCCGGCGAGCCGCCCCGCGCGGTCGGCGTCGCCGAGCGGGGAGCGTCCGGCCAGCACCGGGGCGACGAAGCGGCGGTGGGCCAGGCGCTGCAGGGCCTGCGTGGCGGCCGTGGTCGGCCACCGGCGGAGCTGTACGGCGCGTACGTCCCGCAACCCGACGCTGCCGCGGCGCAGCGGCTCGACGAGGTGGCGCGCGGTGGCGACGGCGTCCTCGACGGCGAGGTTGATGCCGATCCCGAACACGGGCGACATCGCGTGGGCGGCGTCGCCGATGCACAGCAGCCCCGGGCGGTGCCAGCGCTCCAGCCGGTCGCAGCGCACGTCGAGGAGCTTCACCTCGTCCCAGGAGCGCACCGCGCGCACGCGGTCGCCCAGCCACGGCACCGCGGCCGAGTACGCGGCGAGGAACCGGTCCAGGCCCGCGGCCCGGCGGTCGGCGTCGCTGCCCTTGGGGATCAGCGCGGCGCACTGCCAGTACTCCCCCCGGTCGATCATCGCGGTGAGGAAGCGGTCGCCGACTCCGGCCACCAGCCCCTGCGGGTCGCCCGGGTGCCGGGGCACCCGGAACCACCACGCGTCCATCGGACAGCCGAATTCCCGCAGGCCGAGTTCCGGCCGCGACCGTGCCAGTGACCCGCGGCCGTCGCAGGCCACGGTCAGGGTGGCCCGCAGTTCGCCGCCGCCGTCCGCGGTGCGGTAGCGCACGCCGGTGATCCGGCCGCGCTCCTCCAGGAAGGAGGTCGCCTCGGTGCCCATGCGCAGGGTGAACGTCGGCTCGCGGCGGGCCTCGTCCGCCAGGAGGGCGAGCAGGTCCCACTGGGGCACCATCGCCACGTAGTTGTACGGGCCCCGCAGTGTGCCGACGTCCGAGACGGTGACCAAGGACCGCCCGGGGCCGATCGGCAACTGGACGGTGGTGACACGGCGTTGCGGCAGGGCGGCGAAGCGCTCGGCGAGGCCGAGTTCGTCCAGCAGCGCGAGGGTCGAGGGGTGCACGGTGTCGCCGCGGAAGTCGCGCAGGAAGTCGCCGTGCTTCTCCAGGACGGTGACCTCCACCCCCGCCCTGGCCAGCAGCAGGGCGAGCACCATGCCCGCCGGGCCGCCGCCCACCACGCAGCAGGTGGTCCGTTCCATCGCAGCCCGCCCTCCGCCGTCATCCTCGTCCCGCCCCGATATAACGGGACATATTATCCTTGAACGGTGCACATTGATGCCGTCATGAGGTGCCACGCACTCCCGGAGGCCTGATGAGCCAGCAGCCGGTCACCCTGCCCTTCACCGATCCGGCCTTCGTCGCCGATCCCTTCCCCCTCTACCAGGAGCTACGCCAGGAGGGCCCGGTGCGCCGCGCGGTCATCCAGGGCGAGCTGGAGGCCTGGCTGGTCACCCGGTACGAGGACGGCCTGGCGGCCCTGACCGATCCACGGCTGAGCAGCGACGTCCGCGACGCCGCGGACCCGCGGCTCATGGCGCGACTGCCCACCACCGAGCGCGAGTCGATGATCCGCACGATGCTGCGCGCCGACCCGCCCGACCACACCCGGCTGCGCCGGCTGGTCTCCAAGGCGTTCACCGCCCGCCGCGTGGCCGAGCTGGAGCCGCGTGTCCAGGCCGTCACCGACGAGCTCCTCGACGCGATCGTCCCGGCCGGGCGCGCCGACCTGGTCGAGGACTTCGCGCTGCCGCTGCCGGTCACGGTCATCAGCGAACTGCTCGGCGTGCCCGTCTCCGACCGCTACGACTTCCAGCGGTGGACCGACGACATGGTCCTCCAGGGCCCCCAGCCGCCGGACCCGGCCAAGATCGAGGCGGCCTGGAAGCAGATGCACGGGTACCTCACCGCCCTGCTGGACGCCAAGCGGGCGCACCCGGGGGACGACCTGCTCAGCGCGCTGATCGCCACCCACGACGACGAGCAGCGGCTGGACCGGCACGAACTGATCTCGATGTCCTTCCTGCTCCTGGTCGCCGGGTACATCACCACCGTCAACCTCATCGGCAACGGCATCGCGGCGCTGCTCACCCACCCGGACCAGCTGCGCATGCTGCGCGAGGACCCGGAGTTGCTGCCCGGCGCGATCGAGGAGTTCCTGCGGTACGACGGGCCGGTCAACCCCGGCATCGCGCGCTTCGCCCGCGAGGACCTGACCATCGCGGGGGTGGCGATCCCGCGCGGCGCGACGGTGGTGGTCGCCTCCGCCATCGCCGACCGCGACCCGGCGCGGTTCGGCGACCCGGACCGCCTGGACATCACCCGGGAGGACAACGCCCACCTCGCCTTCGGGCACGGCATCCACTACTGCCTGGGGGCGCCGCTGGCCCGGCTGGAGGGCAGGATCGCCATCGGCACCGCCCTGCGCCGTCTGCCCGGTCTCGCTCTGGCCGTTCCGCCCGAGGAGCTGCTCTGGCGGCCGCGGGTGCTGCGCGGCCCCTCGCGGCTGCCCGTCACCTTCGGTTCCGCCGACGGCTGAGGCCGGGGCGCCCGGACCGGGGCACCGGCCGTGTCCGCACACGTACCGCCGGGCGAGCCGTGCAGAGGGCTCGCCCGGCGGGGCGGATTCGGCGGGAGCCGGTCAGATGCGTGAGCCTCCGGTGGGGCCCCTCATGTCCGAGGACTTCCCCCGGCCCGTGCCCGGTCGCATCGAGGACGCCGCCAGCGCGAGCGCCAGAGCGATGACGCCGACCACCACGTTGTTGACGATCGTGCGCGTCGTGCTGACGTTCCCCGCGATGCACCACGGCGAGATGATCGTCCACAGGCCGATGATGGCGGCGGCCCACGCCATGGAGTGCGTGCGCTCGAACGCCCTGCCCACGCCGCCCATGAGCATGGCGTACGCGATGCCGGCTATCAGGTTGCCGACGGCTATCGTCGACAGGCCGTTGAAGCCCACGATCCAGGGGGACGCCGCCAGGTAGGTGCCGGTCACCAGGCCCATGGCCTCGATCGCCTGGCCCCGGTTGGTGGCGGTCGTCCGTTCGTACTCCGCGCGCAGCGCCAGCAGGTCGGGGTGCTGCTCGATACTCGGTCGCGTAGAGGCCATCTAAACCATCCCCACTCATTTCGGACGTTTCACCCCACACTTACCCACGATGCGGCGGTCGAGACGTGGAGATTCGCGCGGGACGGTACGAGCGGCCCGGAACACCCTGGTCACGGGGTCCAGGAGCGTGCGACGGGGCGGGTCAGACGATCTGCTCGGTGTCGATCCGGACGTCCACGCGCTTGTAGGCGTCGGGCTGCTGGGTGAGCACCGGAAGACCGGTGGACAGCGCCAGGTGCGCGGCGTGGGCGGTGGCGATGTCCGTCGCGCGCTCGTGGGCGATCTGCGCGACGGACCAGCAGGTGGCCTCGCCGAGCGCCCGGAAGACGAAGCACGGCGCCGCCAGCGCGTCCTGGAGGCGTTCGTACACCTCACCGAGGACCGACTCGGTCAGGCCCTGCGCGAAAGGCACCGCCGGGACGTACAGCGGCACGGCGGTCTGCGCCGAGCGGATGACCCGGGCGACCATGTACGGCCGCCCCAGGGCGAGGGCCCGGACGGCGGTGTGGTCGAGGATGTACCCGCCGCTCACGCCGCCTGACCCGGGTCTGCGGGCGGAGCGGTCTCGAAGCCGCGCCGCGCGTCGGCGGAGGCGACGGCCTCGAGGGCGGCCTCCCACTCGCCGGGGTGGTCCTGGCGGGCCCGTGCGGCGAGCCAGTCGACGGCGCGCAGGGCGCGTTCGGTGCGCTGGAGCCGTTCGGTGACGGCCGCCTCGATGAAGGCGGACCGGTTGCCGCCGGGGCCGCCGGCCAGCTTGTCGACCGCGGCTACGGTGTCCTCGTCGAGGGTGATGGTGACCTTCTGCTTCGCCATACCGTCACCATACCGATGTATGGCCGCACGGGGGACGATCGTCACCCGACCGGACGACCGCGTGTCGGACCCGGATGGGACGATGTCCCCCGCAGTAACGGACTCAGGGGAAGGCTGCACCGGCCATGTCGCTCATCCACCGCACGACGCTGACGCCGACCAAGCTGGAACTGCTCACGCAGTGGCTCCCCCGGCAGCCCTGGTACGCGGGCACGGGACGGGCGCCGGAACTCGTGAAGGCAGGCGGTTTCCGCCTGGACGACCCCCTGGGCGAGGTCGGGGTGGAGTTCATGGTGGTCACCGACCAGGACGGCGCCGCCTACCACGTGCCCATGGGCTACCGCGGCACGCCGCTGGCCGGCGCCGAGGACGCGCTCATCGGCACCACGGAGCACGGGGTGCTGGGCAAGCGCTGGGTCTACGACGGCGCGCACGACCCGGTCGTGGTGGCCCAGTTGACCGCCCTGGTACGAGGTGAGGCCGAGGCGCAGGCCCAGAGCCTCAGCGATACGCCCGACCCGACCGTCGCCCGCCACTACGCCGGACCGGTGGACGCCGCCGTGTCCGGCGCCGGATCCGTGACCGACGGCCCGGAGGCCACGACCGACGTCACCGTCGACGCGGGCCCGGCCGGGCGCCTGGTCCTCCGCGTGACGCGCGCACTGCGCCCCGGCGCCGTCGACAGCACCGCGGACGGCGCGCTCGGTCACGTCGACGCCCGCTGGCAGCAGCCGGACGGCACCGAGGCCCGCGCGGTCTTCGCCGCCCTCCGGAAGGCCGCCGCCGGCTGAGCGGCGGGGCGCCTGAGCCACGCAGCGACGATCGCCGAACTGCCGTGCGCGCAGGGCGCTTTCGGTAGCCTCCCGCCATGAAGATCATGGGGGGTGTGGCGGTGGGAGCCGTCTTCGGGACGGTCACCTCGCTCGTCAACGCGCTGTCGTCGCCGTACTCCGGACTCGGGGCCCCGATCACCGGCACCCTCTGGGGCGGCGCGGCCAAGGTGCTGAGCCTGCTGCTGGACGCGGGCTGGTCCTGGGCCGCCCTCGCGGTGGCCGCGGGCCTGCTCGCCGGGACCCCCGCCCGCGGCATGCCGGCCGGACCGTTGGCGCTGGTCGCCGCCACGGCGACGTACTCCGCGATGGACCACCTCCTCGTGAACGCGGGCAGCGACGTCCTCGTCTGGGCGGTGGTCGCGGTGTTCTTCGGACCGTTCCTCGGCATGACGGGCGCGGCCATCCGGCGGCCCGGCCTGACCGGCCTCCTGGCCGCGTTGACGGTGCCGGTCGGCGCCGCGGTCCAGATGGTCGTCCTGCCGCCCCGGCCGCATGTGACGGTGACCCCGGCGATCGCCGTCGCCGAGGCCCTGGTCTGGACGGCCGCGGCGGCCGGCGCGGCCTGGGCCGTCCACCGTTTCCTCGCCGAGCGGCGTGCCGTCAGGGCCCGGTGACGACGGCAGTCGCTCGCCGAGCGGCGGGATGCCGCCTGGCGGAGACTGGGAGGAGCACGGTCGTGCCGCCGTGATCGTCGACCGGGTCGCCCCAGGGAGCGGACATGCGCATCGACCTCACCGGACGGACCGCCTTGGTGACGGCATCGACGCAGGGCATCGGAGCGGCCATCGCGGCCGGGCTCGCACGGGCGGGAGCCCGCGTGGGCGTCAACGGCCGCGACCCGGACCGGGTGGACCAGGCCCTCAAGCAACTGCGTGACGAGGTGCCGGACGGCGAGTTCGTCGCCGTCGGAGCCGACGTGGCCACCGACGAGGGCGCCGAACGGGCCCGCGAGGCCGTGCCGGACGTCGACATCCTCATCAACAACCTCGGCGTCTACGGCGCCAGGGACGCACTCGAGATCGACGACGCCGAGTGGCGCCGGTACTTCGACGTCAACGTCCTGTCCGCCGTCCGCCTGACCCGGATGTACATGCCGCGGATGCTGGAGCGGGACTGGGGCCGCATCCAGTACATCTCCAGCGAGTCCGGCGTGGCGATCCCCGTCGAGATGATCCAGTACGGCATGACGAAGACGGCGATGCTCGCCCTCGGGCGCGGCTTCGCGAAGAAGGCCGCGGGTTCGGGCGTCACGGTGAACTCGGTCCTGGTCGGCCCGACCCGCACCTCGGGCGTGGAGGAGTTCGTCCGGGGGCTCGTCGGCAGCGAGTTGCCCTGGGAGGAGGCGCAGCGCACCTTCATGCGCGAGCACCGCCCGCAGTCGCTGCTGCAACGCCTCATCGAGCCGGCGGAGATCGCCAACATGGTGGTGTACCTCAGCTCCGACCTCGCCTCGGCCACCACCGGCGGCGCCGTGCGCGTCGACGGGGGCTGCGTGGACGCCATCGTCCCCTGAGACGGCGTCAGGCGCTGCACTGCGTCATCCGTCGGGTCGCGTCATCCGTGCCGTGCGCTCCAGCCAGGCGGCCGTGACCGAGCTGTGCCGCTCGACGACGTCCTCCGGTGCCCCGTTGAGGAGGGCGAAGGCCACCTGCTCCAGGCCGAAGGTGAGGTACCACGTCCACGCGCGGTGCAGGGTCGGCCGGTCGATGGCCGCCGCCACCTTGTCCCAGCCGTGCCAGGCCAGGCAGGCGGCGTCGACGGCCGGGTCGAACGGCTGGGCGAGGTCCCAGTCCAGGACGCCGACCACGCGGCCGTCCTCGCTCCAGTGCAGGTTGCCGCCGGCCAGGTCGCCGTGGACCAGAGACGGTTCGACCGGGGGAAGGTCCAGGGCGGCGCCCACACGGCGGCGCGCCTCGGACCGCCACGTGCGCGGCAGCCGGGGGACGACGTCGCGCTCCATCATCTCGGCCCACCGGTCACCGCCCGCGTATTCGTGCGCGGCGCCCAGCAGGCCCTGGAGGCCGCCGCAGTCCACGCCCTTCAGCGCCCGCAGCAGCCCCGCGAGGTGTTCCGGCTCCCCACCCCCGCCCCGGGGTGCGGGCGTTCCTCCCAGCCAGGACAGCGCGACAGCGGTGTGCCCCGCCACCCGGACCACGTCGGACAGCGGGCGCGGCACGGCGAAGGGCAGGTCCAGGGCGCCCAGGCGGCGCAGCAGCTCCACCCGCCGGGACAGCGCCGCGACCGCGGTGGGGTTCCTGGCGACGCGCACGACCGCGACGCCCGGAAGCAGCACCACATGGTGCGAGCCACCGACCGCGAGGGTCGCGCCGCGCAGGTCGCGTCCCGGCAGCAGGGCCGCGGCCACGCTCAGCAGTTCCTCGGGCACGTGATCCACCATCACCGCAGCGTAGGGCCCCCCGCGCGTGACGCGATAGCCTTTCGATCATGGCGGACTGGAACATACGGCCGGCTGCGGCCACGGACGTCGAGGCGGTGGCGGAGCTGCGCGCCGTGGCGATGCGGGCCGACCTGGAGCGGCTCGGGCGGTACGACGAGCACCGCGTGCGGCAGCGCCTGCGGGACGCCTTCGCGCCGGAGCACACCTGGGTCATCGACGTGGGCGGCGCTCTCGCCGGCTGCGTCGCCCTGCGGCCTGCCGGGGACGCCCACTGGCTGGAGCACTTCTACCTGGACCCGCGTCTGCAGGGCGGCGGCATCGGCACGGCCGTACTTCGGGAGCTGCTGGAGCGGTGCGACCGGGACGGCGTCCCGGTCAGGCTGAACGTGCTGCGGGGCAGTGCGGCCCGGCGGCTGTACGAGCGGCACGGGTTCACCGTCGACACCGAGGATCCGGTCGACGTGTTCATGGTGCGCGAGCCCGCCGCCGTGTGCGGCGGTTGACCCCCTGGGGGTCGCCGGAGCGATCCGTTCAGCCGCGCGGGCGCTCGACGCGCCGGCCGACACGGGGCGGCCTGGCCGTTGCGTGCAGCTTCTTGGCCTAGGTGTATTGACCCGCAGCGTTGTTGACGCGGCTGATTGGGGGCTTGCCTCCGAGTGCGGTGTGGCAGCGATGGTGGTTGTAGGTGTGGAGGAAGTCTGCCAGGGCTTTGGTGCGCTCTGCGTTTGAGGTGTAGGGCCGTAGGTAGGCCCATTCTTCGAGCAGGGTGCGGTTGAAGCGTTCGACCTTGCCGTTCGTCTGTGGCCGGTAGGGCCGGGTGCGTTTGTGGGTGATTCCGGCCGCGACGAGGGTGTCTCGCCAGGCCTTGGATTTGTAGCAGGAGCCGTTGTCGGTCAGGACACGCTCGACGGTGATCCCGTGGGCGGTGAAGAAGACTTGCGCCCGTTGCCAGAAGGCGATGGCGGTGTCCTTGCGCTCGTCGGGCAGGACCTCGCTGTAGGCCAGGCGGGAGTGGTCGTCGATGGCGGAATGGATGTAGCTGTAGCCGATCACCGGCGTGCAGTTCTGCCGCTGGGTGGTGGTGGCTTGCCGGTTTCGGTCTCCCGCGGCCCTGCCCACGGTGCGCCAGCCGCCTCCGTCCGGGATGTTGCCCAGTTTCTTGATGTCGACATGGACCAGCTCGCCCGGCCGGGCCCGTTCATAGCGGCGGATCGGCTCGCCGGTGGGTCGGTCGATCCAGGCCAGCCGGTGCAGGCCGTGCCGGGTCAGGATCCGGTGAACTGTCGAGGCCGGCATCCCGAGGATCGGCCCGATCCGTGCCGGGCCGAGCTTACGAGTGGTCCGCAGGTGACAGACCCGGGCCTCCATGGCGGCCGGTGTGCGGTGAGGGACGGTGTGCGGCCTGCTCACACGGTCGTGCAGGCCGGCGTCGCCCTCGGCCCGCCAGCGGCGGACCCACTTGTGCGCCGTGGCGCGCGAGATGCCCATCTCCGCCGCGACATGAGCGACCGGGCGACCCGCGCACACACGCTCGACCAGCAGCCGCCTGCCGTGCACGGTCAGGCGGGCATTACGGTGGGACACGAAGACCTCCGGTGCGGTGCAGTCCTAGACAGCTCCACCACACCGGAGGTCTTCGCCGTGATCAAGACCCAGCAGGTGTCAACAACGCTCGTGATCAATACACCTAGGCCGTGTCGTCAAAGGAGCGCCGGCCGCCCGGAGGGCGGGCCCAGCGGCGTCTGGTGCGGTGCATCGTAAGGCGGAGAGTCGTCCTCGTAGTGGGCTACTCGGACGATTCGACAACGCAGCGAGGTGCCGTGCCAGGCGCCGCTGGGCAGGCGGGACTTTGACGACACGGCCTAGCGGCGGTACCGCCCGCGGGACCGCATCGGCATGGCCCCGACCGTCCCGGCGCCCTGCTCCGTGCGCCGCCGTTGTCAGGCCTCCTGCGGTCGCATCAGTGCCAGGTCCTCGCCCCACGCGTCCAGCACGGCGCCGTGCCCGGCGCGGCGGGCCGCCGTCTCGACGCGCGCGAAGAGCTCCCGCTGCGCGGACACGTCTCCGGTCGCCGAGACGGTGTCCGCGGCGTCGAGCAGCATGCGGGCGTCCCAGCCGGGCAGGGGGAACCGGGCGAGTTCCCACTCCAGGTACTTGTTGTACGGGCGGGGGCGCCGGTCGAGGGCGAAGAGCAGTTCCAGCAGGAACCCGATGCTGTCGGCGGCGTCGAGCCGCGCCGCGAGCACGTGTCCGTCGCGGTCGTTCTTGAGCGAGCGGTAGAGGGAGTTGGCGTAGGCGTCGAGCCACCGGCCCGCGTCCCGGGACGCCTCGCCGGCGTCGAGCCGCGCCTTGGCGGCCACGATCCGGGCGATCCCGCCCCGGAGCCGGTCGAGCACGGTCCGGGCGCGCGCGAGGGCGTACCGCTCGAACCCCGGCATTCCGGCGGCGCGGAACTCCTCGAGGGAGACGATGACGAGGTCCAGTTCCGGTGTGCGGTACCCCGCGAAGCGCGTGAGGGCCGTCGTCGCGCCGTCGGCGACCACGACGTACAGGTCGTGGTCGGAGTGTTCGGTGGTCATGCCCTCGTGGGCCCGTGAGCCCTTGAGGACGAGTCCGACGACAGCCGGGTCCGCGGTCGCGAGTTCGACGAACGCTTCGTAGGTGAGGGGCTGCTGAGAGGTCACGCACGCTCTCCGGGGGGTGGGAGGGGTGTGCCGGGGCCAGGGCCGGCTACGCCCAGACGCGGGACGCGTAGTCCAGGAAGTTGCGGCCGAGGATCTTCTCGATGCGCTCGGAGCGGTAGCCGCGGCGTTCCAGGAGGCGGACGAGTTCCCGGAACTGGTCGACGCCACGGAGGTCGACGACGAAGGGGTAGGTGTCGGCGCGCTCGCCCGCGGCACCGACGCCCGCCTCGCGGCGCCGGCCGACGTGCTCGGCGAGGGCGGTGCGGTAGGCGTCGAGGTCGTCGACGGGGGTGATGGTGCCGTCCGTGCCGATGCCGACGTGGTCCTCGCCGCAGACGTTGACCGCGTGGTCGATGTGCTCCACGACGTCGGCGGCGCGGGCGTGGCCGGACGGGTTGAGGAAGGGCATGAAGTAGATGCCCACGAAGCCGCCGCGGGAGGCGACGAGGCGGAGTTCCTCGTCGGTCTTGTTGCGTGGCAGGTCGGTGAGGGCGCGGCAGCCGGTGTGGTTGACGGAGACGGGCTGCCGGGAGGTCTTGGCGGCCTCCAGGCAGGTGCGTTCGCCGCTGTGGGAGAGGTCGACCATCACGTGCTGGTCGTTGAGCGCCTCGACGACCTCGTGGCCGAAGGGGGTCAGCCCTCGGTTGGCGGGGGCCATCGATCCGTCGCCGATGTGGTTGGCCTGGTTGTACGTCAGCTGGATGACGCGGACGCCCGCCTCGGCGAAGGTGGCGACGCGTCCGGGGTCCTCGCCGACGGCCACGGCGTTCTGGAAGCCGTAGATGACGCCGATCCTGCCGTCGGCGTGGGCGCGGTGGACGTCGGCGACGGTGCGGACCTTGGTGAGGTCGGCCGGGTGGTCGCCGATGATGGCGTCCCAGACGTCGATCTCGCGCAGGGTGTGCTCGTACGGGGGCAGGTCGCCCATCGTGTAGCCGAGGGTGATGTTGACGGCGGTGAGGCCGGAGGCGTGGGCGTCGGCGAGGGCGCGGGCGTCGATGGTGAGCTGGTCGCTGGAGGGGTTGAGGTGGGCCGCGGCCTCGGCGGACGCGGGGGCGTTGGGGTTGTCGAGCTGCCCCAGCGCGTTGACGATCACGGGGGTGGGGTTCACCGGCGCTCCTCGAACTCGGCGCGGTCGAAGCGGTGTCCGCGCTTGACGGTCAGGGTGACGCTGCGCAGGTTGGCGATGTCGCGCAAGGGATCCTCGTCCAGGACGACGAAGTTGGCCAGCTTGCCGGGCTCGACGCTGCCCATGGAGTCCTCGGTGCCGGCGGCACGGGCGCCGATGAGCGTGGCCGAGCGCAGGACGTCCGCGGTGGGGATGCCGCAGCGTTCGACGAGGAAGGCCAGTTCGTCGTGGAGGGCGGGGAAGGCGGCCCCGGGGGCGGTCTCGTGGTCGGTGCCGGTGGAGATGGCCACGCCCGCCCGGTGGGCCTGGGCGGTGACGGCGGCGGCGAGCGCGGTGTTCGCACGGGCCCGGGCGGTGTCCTCGGGTCCCTCGCCGGCCAGTTCCTCGCTCTCCCACATGCAGGCGGTGGCGTCCAGGACGGTGCCGTGCCGGCGCATGAGGGCGAAGAGCCGGTCCAGGTGCGGGTCGTCCCCTGCGGCGAACCGTGCGTGGTCGACGGGGGGTTTGCTCTTGTAGCTGGTGAGCCCGTCGGGGGTGCCCTCGAAGGCGAGCAGGGTGACGTGGGAGACGGTGTCGACACCGGCGGCGACGACCTGGCCGGGCGTCGCGGGGAAGACGGTGGCGTGCGCCCAGACGGGGATGCCCTGGCGGTGGGCCTCGGCGGTGACGGCGGCGACCAGGTCCGCGTCGAGGTCCGCGTAGACCTTGATGGCCGCGGCGTACGTACCACGGGCCATGGCGACCGCGAGGGGCAGGTCGGTGGCGGCGGTGACGGCCTGCATCCAGGGCACTTCGCCGGGCACGGCGCCCTGGGAGACCTGGTGGGTGCGCGGGTCGTCGAAGAACCCGGGGCCCGCCATCAGGGCGGCGTAGCGGATGTCGGGGCCGGGGATCTCGCCGACGAGGGTGGCACGGGCGAGGTCGCCGATCTGCCGCAGGTCGTCGGCCATGTCCCGGACGGCGGTGATGCCGCTGTAGACGTGACGGCGCAACGCCGCCTCGGCCGCGGGACGGTCGGGCGGGGTGGCGAGGTGCTGGTGGGTGTCGATCAGCCCGGGGATGACGAAGCGTCCGTCGAGGTCGAACACCCGGGCGCCGTCGGGGAGCCGGGAGGCGAGGTCGGCGTCGGGCGCGACCGCGGTGACCGTCTGCCCGTCGGTGACGATCGTGGTCGCGGGCCGGAGCGGGCGGCCGGTGCCGTCGAAGAGGGTCGCGCCGCGGTAGACCGCGGTCGTGCCCGCGGCGGGCGCTGCGTAGGGGGTGGGGGCGCCCTGGGACTGGTCGGCCATGCTCACCTCGACTGTTGCATCCTGCGTAACATCTGTATCGTCTGGGGAAACGCTCGGTACTGTACTGCAGCCGCCGGAGAACGAGAAGGAGTGGCCGCGATGCCCGAGGCCCCGCGTACCGCGGTGGACAAGGCGCTCGACCTCGTCGAGGCCGTCACCCGTGCGCCGCGTCCCGTCCGCCTGACGGATCTGGCCGGCGAGGTCGGCCTGCACCGCGCGACGGCCTACCGGATCCTGCTGGACCTGGTGCGCAGGGGCTGGGTGCTGCGGGCGGGTGACCGTTATCTGCCCGGCACCGCGGTGCTGCGGATGTCGGCGGCCGCGGCAGGGAACTCGCTGAACGCCCTGGCCCGCCCGGTGTTGCAGGAGCTGTCCGACGTCACGGGGATGATGGTCAACCTGCAGGTGCTGGAGGCCGACCGGGCCCGGGTGATCGACGTCGTCCGCCCGGAACGCCTGGCCATGATCAGCCACTTGCTGGGCGAGGCGCTGCCGGTGCACCGGTTCGCCGGGCCGCTGGCGCTGGTCGCGGCACTCGACCCGGCGGCCCGCGCGCCCTACTTGCGTCCCGCCAAGGCCGAAGGGCACCCGCTCGACGGGGACGACGGGCTGCTGGCCGACATCGCGCGTACGGAGCGGACGGGGGTGGCCGTGGAGCGCGGACGCAACGAGAAGCTGGTCGCCTCGATCAGCCGCGCCGTGACGCCGGGCCCGGGCGCCCCCGTCTGCGCGCTCACCGTCGTCGGGCCGGACGCGGAGTTCGGTCAGGCCCGGCTGCCCGCCCTGGAGCGGGCGCTGCGTGACGCCACCGACGGGCTCCGGCGCATTCTGACCGATCCTCACGGAGGCACGGCATGAGCGGTCTCCTCGTCCTGGACCGGGCGCAGACCCGGGCCGCGCTCGACACGCGCCGCGTCGTCGACGCCGTGGCCACGGCCCTCGTCGCGATCAGCCGCGGCGAGGTGTCGGCGCCGCCGCGGATCGCGGCGCGCACCCCGGCCGGGTTGCTGGGCGCGATGCCGGGCCATGTGCCGGGGCTGGGCCTGGCGGCGAAGCTGGTGTCGGTGTTCGGCGATCCGGCGCTGCCCGGGCGCAGTGCGCACCGGGGCATGGTCGCGTTGTTCGACGAGCACGACGGGCGCCCGCTGGCCCTGATGGACGCCGAGTCGCTGACGGCGGTGCGCACCGCTGCCGCGGCCACGCTCGGGGCGCGGGCGCTGGCCCGCCCCGGGGCACTGCGTCACACGGTGGTGGGCACCGGGGCCCAGGCCCGCGCCCAGATCGACCTGCTGGCGGAACTCCACCCGGCCGCGGAGGTCGTGGTCGCCGGCCGTGATCCCCGGGGCGCCCGTGAGGCCGCGGCCCGCCATCCCGGGGCGCGCGTGGCGGAGGGCATCGAGGAGGCGGTGCGCGGGGCCGACGTCGTCTTCTGCTGCACCGGGGCGACGCGTCCGGTCGTACGCCGCTCGTGGCTCGCCCCGGGCACGCACGTGAGCTCGGTCGGCGGTTCCCACGGCCCCGAAGTCGACGCGGAGACCGTTCGGGACGCCGCGCTGTTCGCCGAGTGGCCCGGCGCCGCCGGCTCCCCTCCCCCGGCCGGGGCCCACGAACTGCAGGGTCTCTCCCCCGGCCGCGAGGTCGTCCTGCTCGGCTCCGTGCTCGCCGGTGACCACCCCGGACGCGGCGAGGCCGGCGGGCTGACCGTCTTCAAGTCCACCGGGCACGCGGCCCTGGACGTGGCCGCCGCCCATGTCGTCCACGCCGTCGCGCGTGCGGAGGGACTGGGCACGACCGTGGCCATGTGACCGTTCCCTACCGCACAGACCAGGAGCGCGAGCCTTGCAGCAGTCACAGCAGCAGTCACAGCAGCCGCCACAGCAAGCGTCGCAGCACCGGGCACAGCGGCAGCCACTGGACGGCGTCACCGTCGTCTCCCTGGAGCAGGCCGTCGCCGCGCCGTTCGCGACCCGTCAGCTGGCGGACCTCGGCGCACGGGTGATCAAGGTCGAGCGGCCGGGCGGCGACTTCGCGCGGGAGTACGACAAGGCCGCCAAGGGTGAGTCCGCGTACTTCGTCTGGTGCAACCGCGGCAAGGAGAGCGTGGTCCTGGACCTCAAGGAGGAGGGCGACCGCGCGCTGCTCGACCGGATCCTGGCGGAGGCGGACGTCTTCGTGCAGAACCTCGCCCCCGGTGCCGCCCAACGGCTCGGCCTGGGCGCGGAGGTGCTGCGCGCGCGGCATCCGCGGCTGATCTGGTGCGGTGTCTCGGGCTACGGCGACGACGGGCCCTACGCGGCGAAGAAGGCGTTCGACCTGCTGGTGCAGTGCGAGTCGGGGCTGGTGTCACTCACGGGCACGCCGGACAGCCCCGCGCGGGCGGGGATCTCCATCGCCGACATCGCGGCCGGGATGTACGCGTACACCGGCGTCCTCACCGCGCTGTACGAGCGTGAACGCACCGGCGAGGGCAGCGCCTTCGACGTGGCGATGCTCGACGCGCTCGGCGAGTGGCTGGGGCAGCCCCTCTTCCACGGCCTGTACGGGAGCGCGCCGCTGACCCGCAGCGGCGCCCGGCACCCGTCGATCTCGCCGTACGGCCACTACCGGGTGGGCGACGGCGGGGAGGTCTTCGTCAGCGTGCAGAGCGACCGCGACTGGGTCGCCCTGTGCGAGAAGGTGCTGGAGCGGCCCGGGCTGGTCCGTGATCCGCGGTTCGCGGACAATCCGCTGCGCCACGCCCACGACGACGGGCTCACCGCGATCCTCGAGGAGCACTTCGCCGCCTTCACCGCCGACGAGGTCCTGGAGCGCCTGGACGGCGCCGGGATCGCGAACGCCCGGCTGCGGTCGGTCGCGGAGTTCGCGGCCCATCCGCAGCTCGAGGCCCGCGACCGCTGGCGGGAGTTCGGCACGCCGTCCGGCCCGCTGCGCGGGCTGCTGCCGCCGGTGACGGTACGCGGCCGCGAGGCCCTGATGGGTCCGGTGCCGGCGCTGGGCGAGCACACGGACGCCGTTCGCGCCGAGTTCCGCGGCGCACGGGAGGGGGCGGAGGGCGGTCGGTGAGCGATCACGCGGCGATCGCGTCGGATCGACAGCTCGTCACCCAGCCCGAGCTCACGGGTCCAGGCACGTCGCGCTGCGGGTCACGGAGCAGGTGACGAAGGCCCGCGGATGACCATCGGTGCTGCGGCCTCGGCGCGGGCGCGAGCCGTGGCGCTCTCGACCTCGTCACGGGTGACTTCCATGTAAAAGCGTTCCCCATGGGCGTCGGTGATGTCGATGACGATGCCGGTCCACTCCTCGGCGGGCTCCTCGGGTACATGCCCGAGCTGGTATTCGGCCTCCCGGAGCAGTTCCTCCGTCACCCGGACCCCGGTCAGCCGCTCGGCGAGGGCAAAGGCCGCGGCCTTGGTGTCGACGCCCCCGCCTGTCCCGTATTCGTCGTCCGACAGTGCCCATCCGACCTCGAGGATCGACGAGTTGAGGGCATCGGGGGTGCTGCCTGCCCTGACTGTGGGCCGCTCGAACGTGGTCCGGAGTTCCCCGTCCTCATACCAGTGGAAGAAGTCCATGGGCTTGCCTCCGTTGCTGGAGTGCACCACGGCGCGCCCGCCCGCCGACAGGGCCTCCAGGAAGCGCGGCTGCATCCCCGTGCCCCCCTCTCCGACGTGCAGGACGAGCGTCCAGTCGCCGCCTTCACCCGGGACGGTGAACGCGCCCGCGACGAAGGAGTCGTCCCAGTAGTCCATCGGGTCGCGCAGTTCGTCCTGCCGCTCGATCAGCGCGTCGGCTCCCGTACATGTGCCCTGGGGCTCCGCCCCCATCACTCGCAGGACCTCCCCCGGGGTGACACCCCTCGCCAGGGTCAGGGTGTACCCACACTCCAGCGCGTAGCCGAACAACGGAGAGGAACGTATCCAGGCATGGTCATGTGCGGTCGCCGAGGTCATGCATCACAGTCTGCCCGCCGCCACCGACAAGACCGCGAAAGGGGCCCGGCGTCGGCACGGCTCGCGGTCATTGCCGTAGACAGTGTCTACGAGCTGCTGGTAGACACTCCCCATGACCGATGGCGGCTCCCTGCGGGAGCGACTTGTCGATGCCGGCGTGGACCTCGTGCTGGCCGGGGGCACCGCGTCGGTGGGGCTGCGCGAGATCGCACGGCGGGCGGGGGTGTCGCACGGCGCGCCGCGGCGCCACTTCCCCACGCACGATTCCCTGCTGTCGGCGATCGCCCGGCGCGGTTTCGAGGACCTGCACGCGCGCTTCGCGACCGCGACCGCCACCGCGGACGCGGCAGCACCGCGTGCCCAACTGGCGGCCGCCGCACGGGCGTACGTCGGGTACGCGCTGGACCACCGCGGCATGTTCGAGCTGATGTTCCGCCACGACCTGCTGGACGGCGCGCCACAGGGGGACGGCGGTCCGCGGCTGCGGGAGACGTCACTGCCCCTCTTCGGGGCCCTCGTCGAGCTTGTCACCAGGTGCCGGGCCGAGCAGGACGCCGCCGTGGTGGCCACCGTGCCGCCCGCCCCGGTGACGGCCGCCGCCCTCTGGTCGAACCTGCACGGGCTCGTCCAGTTGTGGACCTGGGGCAGCCTCCAGGTCGTCCTGGGCGCCGACGACCCGGGCGAGGAGTCGCTGCGCCAGGAGCAACTCCTCACGGCCGTCCTCGACGCCCACCTCGGGCCGGTGCCCGCGTGATCTCCCCCGCGCGGCAGCGGCTCGCGCTGGCGGCGAGCGTCGCAGGGGCCGCGATCGTCGCCCTCGACGGTGGCGTCCTGCTGGTGGCGCAGCCCAGCCTGCAGCGGGATCTCGGTGCGAGCGTCGCCGAGGTCCAGTGGACCAGCACGGGCTACCTGGTGGCGGTGGCGTCACTGCTCGTGCTCGCGGGCCGGCTCGGGGACCGCTACGGGCACCGGCGCCTGCTCTGCGCGGGGGTGCTGGGTTTCGGGGCGGCGTCGGCCGGGATCGCCGTCGCGGGCGGCGTCGGGTGGGTCATCGCCCTGCGCGTGGCCCAGGGCGTGTTCGGCGCGCTCCTGCAACCCGCGACGCTGGCGCTGCTGCGGCTGGCCTACCCCGAGGACCGGCTGGGACGGCCGATCGCCGTCCGGACCAGCGCGCTCGCGGTGGCCGCGGGGGCCGGTCCCGTCCTCGGCGGGCTCGTCGTGGCGCACCTGGGATGGCGCGCGGTGTTCTGGATCAACGTCCCCCTCGCGCTCGCGATCGCCGTGCTCACGCTCGCCGTCCGGGTGCCCGTGCCGCAGCGGCCGGACGACGGCGGAGGGAGGGTCGGCACGGCCGGGGCGGCCCTGCTCGCGCTGGCGCTCGCGGCCCTCGTCCACGCGCTGGCGGGCATACCCGAGCGCGGGTGGACGGGTACCGGTACGGTGCTCGAGCTCCTCGCCGTGGCGGGCGCCCTCGCGCTGCTCGTCGCGTACGAGCGGCATGCGAAACATCCCAACGTGCCCCGCGCGGTGGCCCGTTCGGTACCCGTGACGGCGTCCGTCGCCATCCTGCTGGTGACGACCGCGGGGCTGTTCGGCACATTGTTCCGGGCCACGTTCCACCTGCAGGACGTGCTGCGTCTCGACCCGCTGGCCACCGGCCTGAGGGTGCTCCCGCTGACGGCGCTCATGGTGCTCGGCGCACCCGTCGCGAGTGCCGCGCTGCGCCGCTACGGCCCGCGCCGTACCGCCCTGTGCGGCACGCTCCTGGTCGTCCTGGGCATCACGCTGCTCTCGCGGTCCGGGGCGGGCAGCGCGTGGGCCGCCATGGCCGCCGCGTTCGCCGTGCTCGGTGCGGGCTTCGCCACCGTCATGGTGACCGCCACCGCCTCCGTCGTCGGCGACGCGCCGCCCGGGTACGCCGGGGTCGTCGGGGGCCTGAAGCAGACGGCGATGAACGTCGGCCCGGCCCTCGGCATCGCGGTCGCGGCCGGCACCACGGGCACGGCCGGGCCACCGGGCGCGACGATGGGCACCACCCTCGTCCTCCTCGCCGGGCTCGCCGCGCTCGGCCTGCTCCCGGCGTCGCTGCTGCCCCGGCCCGCGAGGGCATAGGCCTCGCCGACCGGCCCACCGGCTCGGGGACGTCGAGGACCCCTGCTGAACGCCGCCGCCCCGGCCGGGGTCAGGCGCCGGCGCGGTAGGTCGAGGTGAACGTCCAGTCGCCGGAACCGACTTCGTAGATCCGCTCCCCGTCGGCGGAGCGGACGAAGCGGGCGCCCTTGGGCGCGGCCACCTCACCGGAGGTCACCGGCACGTGCACCTCGGCCGTGGTGCCCGCGGGCACGGTGAGCCGCAGCCGGTACGCGTCCCCGTCCAGGCGCCAGGAGGTGCCGGCGGTGCCGTACGGGGTGCGGTACGAGCCGGAGGCGGAGGTGAGGCCGGCGACGAGGGCCGGGTCGACGAGCAGTTCGCGGTAGCCGATGGAGCCGGGTGCCTGCTGGATGCCGGCGAGGCGGGCGGTGAACCAGGCGTCGATGGCGCCCAGCATGAAGTGGTTCTGGGACTGGCCGGGGCCGCCGTCCCAGCTCTCGCCGAGCGTGGTGTTGCCGTGCAGCACCTGGTAGCCGTAGCTGGGGCTGGTGGTCTGGGTGGCGATCCGGCCGACGACGTCGTCGTGCCCGGACTCCGAGAGCACCCGGAAGGCGGCGGGCAGCGAGATCTCCCCCAGGTTCAGGTGGAAGTCCGCCGCCTCGACGCTCGCGACGAAGTGGCCGAGCAGCCGGTCGCGCTGGTCGGCCGGGACGGCTCCCATGTCGAGGGCGAGCGCCTCCGCGCCGTGTCCGCCGCCGCCGAAGGTGCCCTTCGCGGGGTCGTAGTACTTGTCCGCGAGTGCCTTGGCACTCGCGTCGGCCTTGGCCCGGTATCCGGCCGCGGCGTCCTGGTCGCCGAGGAGCGCGGCGATGCGGCTCATGGCGTCGACGACGCGCCAGTAGCCGTAGGTGCCGGCCACCGCGCGGGGGAAGGTGGTGTCCGGGGTGAACCAGTCGCCGAGGCCGTAGTCGAGGATGCCGCCGGAGACCTTCTCCTCCAGGAAGGTCACGTACTTCCGCATCTGCGGGTAGTACGTGGCGAGGGTCTCCTGGTCGCCGTAGGTGGTGTAGAGCTGCCACGGCACGAGGACGAAGGCACCACCCCAGTTGGAGTCGTTGCGGTAGCCGCCGGGCAGGGCCGTGTACTCCGGGGTGGTGGAGGTGATCAGGCCCTCGGGGGTCTGGCCGTCGGCCATGTCACGGACGATCTTGCGGAGCTGGGACTCCATGTCGTAGTTCGCGGCGAGGGTGGGGAAGACGAGCTGGTCCTGCTCCAGCCAGCCGAGCTTCTCACGGCTCGGGCAGTCGGTGAGGACGCTCATCATGTTGCCCTCGATGGAGCGGCGGATGA
Source organism: Streptomyces sp. TOM-9 (assembly GCF_056858595.1). Classification (NCBI taxonomy): domain Bacteria; kingdom Bacillati; phylum Actinomycetota; class Actinomycetes; order Kitasatosporales; family Streptomycetaceae; genus Streptomyces; species Streptomyces sp. TOM-9. Next base: position 480,328 of record NZ_JBXEQB010000001.1, read on the forward strand.
TGGAGTGGATGCCGTTGACCAGGTCGTTGGAGCTGGTGAAGTCACCGGCCGAAGTGTTGTCGGTGTGCAGCACCTTGCCGCGGACGGTCACCGTGGCCCCGGCGGGCAGTCCCTTCAGCTCCAGGTAGCGGAAGCCGTGGTAGCCGTACTCGGGGTGCCAGGTCTCGGCGCCGGAGCCGCTGGTGGTGTAGCTGTCCCATAGGGGCCCGCCGACGTTGCTGATGGACTGGAAGGCGTGACCGTCCTTGAGGCTCTCGGCGGGCACGATGCGGACGGTGGTGCCGGCGGGTGCCCGCACCGTGATCTCGGGCCAGCCGGCGATGTTACGGCCCAGGTCGAAGACCCGGCTGCCCTCGGCGCCGGGCACCTCCTTGCCGGTGAGGGTCTCGACGACCCGGATCGGCTCGGTCTCGCGGGCGCTGAGCAGGGCGGGCGCGTCCGCGGAGCCGGGACCGGCGACGGTCACGGCCTCGTCCCAGCCGGCGCGGCTGCCGCGGGGTTCGTCCCAGTGCGGGAGCGCGCGGCGTGCGTCGTAGTCCTCGCCGCCGTACCAGTTGGAGGAGGTGGTGGGGCCGAGCGTGGTGCGCCAGTCGTCGCCGCTGCTGATGCGGCGGACGGTGCCGTCGGCGAGGGTGACCTCCAGCTGGGCGATCAGCTTGGGGTCGCTGATGTTGCCGTAGAGCTTGCGGTAGCGGTCCGCGGTGCTGACGACGTTGGAGATGCCGTTGCCGAGGGAGACGCCGACGGTGTTGCCGCCGGTGCGCAGCAGGTCGGTGACGTCGTAGGTGGCGTACTGGACGCGCTTGGTGAAGGTGGTGTTGGCGGGTTCGAGGACGGCGTCGCCGACCTGCCTGCCGTTGATGGTGGCGTCGTAGATGCCGAGGCCCGAGACGTACAGGCGGGCGCTGCGCACGTGCTTCGGGAGGGCGAAGTCCTTGGTGAACAGCGGCAGTCCGGACGGCAGCCAGGGCTTCGGCGGCTGCTGGCCGGTGACGGCCGCGGCCTGGGTGAAGGGCCCGGTGGGGGTGTCGCCGGTGGCGAGGGTGTAGTCGGTGGGGAAGCCGGGGACGCGGCCGTCGTCGGTCACGACGTCGGCACGGGGGTAGAGGGCGACCTCGTCGAAGGTCTTCGCGGACTTCAGGTCGAGGGTGAGCGTGACGGGCTGCTGGGAGACGTCGGGTCCGGTGTGCGCCGCGCTGGAGTAGCCGGCGGCGGTCTGGAGGCCGCTGTTGGGCAGGCCGTCCACGGCGAGGGCCGGTTCCCAGGTCTTGCGGAGGGTGTTGGACTCGGAGGCGGTGACGGCGGCGCCCTTGGCGAGACCCGTGGTGCCGGCGGCGGAGTCGCGGACGTCGATCTCGCCGAGCTGCAGGCGCCAGGTGCGGCCCGGGAAGTCCTCCTGCAGGGGCAGGCCGAGGCGGGTGACGTCGAGGCGGAGGTAACGGGCGGTGGTGCGAGGCAGCTTGACGACCACGGGGGTGACCTCGCGCTTGCCGAGCTGCCAGTCGGCGCTGGTGATCCAGTCGGCCTGCCAGTCGCTGCTCTTGGTCAGGCCCGTCTCGAAGGACGCGGGCGTGCTCCAGTCGGCGGCGTGGTCCGCGCCGTGGGAGCCCCCGGCGGACCAGAGCATGACGCGCCAGTAGACCCGGGTGCGGGAGCCGAGCTGCTTGCCGGCGTAGACGGTCTGCGGGACGGCGGAGGCGACCTTGCCGGAGTCCCACAGGTCGGGACGGCCCTGCCGGAGCCGGGTGGGCGAGGTGGCGGCCTGGACCCGGTAGGCGGTCTGGACGAGCCCCGGGGAGCGGCCGGTGAGGGCCCAGCTCAGTTCGGGGGTGGTGTCGTCGATGCCGAGGGCCTGGGTGAGCTTCTGGGTGCGCAGGGTGGTCGCCGTCAGCGACGCGGGGGCGCCGGCCTCCGCGGTGACGGCGGTGGGCAGGATCGTGACGAGCGCGGTGAGACCGGTCGCGACGGCGAGGGCCGGGGTACGCCGGGTGCCTGCGCGCGGGGGTCGGGGCATGCGGGTGCTCCTTGACGGCGGTGCGGTGGGCGGGGGCTGCGGGTTCGTCGCTTTGGGGGACGGCACGTCAGATCCGGCCCAGGGTGGTGGTGACCTCGCGGTACGGCCGCAGGGTCACCGGGCCGAGGAGTCCGGACGGCAGGGGCTTGTTGCGCTCGTTCGACAGGGTGTTGGACACCCGCACGGTGAGGGTGTTCCGGCCCGCGCGCAGCAGCTGCGTCACGTCGGTGGTGTACGGGGCCCACGGCAGCGGGGGCAGTTCGGTGCCGTTGACGGTGACCGAGGCGACCTCCCTGACCTGGCCGAGGTCGAGGCGGAAGCCCCGGCCGTCGAGGGTCCCGGCGTCGAGGACGAGTTCGGTGGTGTAGGTGCCGCTGCCGGAGAACAGCGGTTCCACGGTCGTCCAGCTGCCGAGCGGGCCGGTGACCGGCGTGGCTCCGGCGCGCTGCAGGGTGAGCGTCCAGTCGCCGTCCACGGGGAGCGGGGCGAGCGGGTCGGTGACGCGTACCGTGCCCCGGTAGGTGCGGCCGCCGTCGCTGCCGGTGAGGACGTGGTCGCCGGGCGCGTCGAGGACGGCGGTGACGCGCAGGGTCTGGCCGGCGGCCTTGACGGAGGTGATGGACGCGGCGGGCAGGGTGCTGTCGGTGAGGTGCGGGGCTTCCTTCGCGCCGGCGCGCACGACGACGGCGAGGGTCTCGTACGGGGCGAGCCGCAGCGGCAGGCGGATGCCGCCGTGCTTCTGCTCCCGGTGGACGGGCGCGGGACGCACGGTGCCGGTGACGGGGTCCCAGAGTTCGGGGGCGCCGGTGGCGGGGAGCACGGCGACGGTGTCGACCTGCGCGGCGCTCTCGTTGTTGAGGAGGAAGGCGACGTCCTTGCCGCGGGTGGTGCGCAGCACGCGTACGGCCGGTGCCTGCGGTTCGAGGACGGCCGCGGCGACTCCCGCCTCCCGTGCGGCGTCCCCGAGGGCGGCGGTGTCCGCGACGCGGACGGCGGTTCCCGCGCCGACGCGCCGGCCGGCGGGGACGGTGTCGCCGAAGAGGCCGTTCAGCGCGCGCTCCAGGGTGCGGTCGCGCCCGCCGGCGTCCTCCTGGGGCAGGGCGCCGACGGCGACGACGGTGCCGCCCTGCCGGACGAAGGCTTCGAGGCGGGTGACGGCGGCGGCGTCGAGGGTCGGGGTGACGGGGAGGACAGCCAGGTCGTAGCCGGCCTCGCCGACGACGAGTCGTCCCTGGTGGACGCGGGCGTGGGCGAGCAGCTCCGGGTCGCCGGAGAGGGCGCCCTCGTGGACGAGGTCGAAGTCGACCTGGGCGCTCTCCAGTGCGTACGCGGCGTCGGTGAAGGCGCCGTCGACTTCGCCCTGGCGGGTGGTGCCGCGCCACTGCTCGGCGGCGCGTTGCGGCTGGATCAGGGCGGTGCGGGCGCCGGAGGTGCCGCGGGCGACCTCCATGACGCGGCCGATCCAGTCGGCGATCGGCTCCATCGCCCACCACCAGGGTGCGCGCGGCCCGAACGGCGGCGGGAAGAAGACGCGTTGCTCGTCGGTCCACAGGGCGTGCAGCACGGTGAGGTTGACGCCGCGGGCGGCGTTCGCGCCGACCAGGGCCCGCACGAAGTCGGGCGCGACCTGCCAGCCCATGTTGCCGAAGCACTCCAGCAGGGCCCGGTCGCGGCCCATCTGGTGGGCGACGCTGACCGGGTTGCGGGGGATCATGGTGGGCTGTCCCGCCACGTACTCGGCGGTGATGATGTCGCCGCCGGGCACCTGCGCCCACTGGTGGACCTTGTGCAGGTCGCCGGTGGAGACGATCCGCTTGGAGGGCGAGGTCTCGTCGTACAGCGGGTTGGTGATGAGTGCGACGCCGCGCTCGGCGTACCACTGGGACTGCTTGCGGAAGTAGCCGGCGAAGCGGTCCGAGACGGCCTGCCAGTAGCGGCCCCGGGTGATGCGGCCGGTACGGCCGAGGTCGTCGAAGGCCGTCGCGTAGGCGGTGCCGGGCTCGGTGCCGGTCTTCCGCAGGGCCGCGGCCAGGGTGGGCGACCACGGGAGGCGCTTGAAGTGCGCCTCGGCGGAGGCGAAGAACGGCTCGTCGTCCCAGAAGCCGGGGATGACGTTGCCGAAGTAGCGGGAGAACCTGCGGTGGTACTCGCCGGGCACGATGTCGAGGAACAGCTCCACCGGCTCGTCGTCGAGGAGGTCGACGTAGCTGCGGCTGTAGCCCTGGGAGTCGTCGACCAGCGGGGTGCCGCCGAACACGTCGATCAGCCAGTCGCCCTCGGGGACGCGCCAGGTGCGGCCTTCGCCGAGTTCCCCGGTGAGTTCGACGACCTGGTCGCTGGAGGTGGCGCCGACCGGGCGGGCGGCGGCCGCGGCGGGGGTCGCGGCGCCGGCGGGCGGGATCCTGGCGGGGAAGTCGCCCGCGGCGGCAGGGTCGCCGAAGGCGGTCCGGGTGTAGAGGGCGGTGCCGTCGGCAGCGGTCACGACCAGGCTCGCCCACAGGGCGCGCTGCGTCCCGGTGGCACGGACGCCGACGCCGCCGGCGGGGTGGGTGGCGTCGGTGACGGTGCCCTTGGCCTTGCCGTCGAGGGTCACGGTCAGGGTGGAGCCGCTGACGGTCACGGCGAGGGTGTGGAACTTGGTCTTGTTGAACCCGTCGGTGCGGGTGGAGCGGGCGAGCTCGACGGGTTCCCGGTCCTTCGCGAGGAGGGAGACGGTGACCACGCCGGTCTGGTCGAACTCGACGGCGTAGCCCGCGGTGCCGTCGGCGGCGGCGCGTACGACGAGCCCGGCGGACACCTGGTCGGCCCGGGCGCTGCCGGTGACGGTGTGGTCGCGCCACTCCTCTCCCCCGCGCAGCACGGCCGCGCCGCCCAGGACCGCGGCGTCGGCGACCAGCGAGGTGGTGTCCACGCCGACGCCGGTGGTGGCGCGCAGGTCGACGGTGGCGGGTCCGGAGACGACGGTGCTGGACCGCCACAGGGCCTTCAGCCGCAGGTCGGGGCGGGGCTTGTAGGTGCGCGAGCCGACCTGGCCGCCCTTGACGATGTACTCGCCGGATCGGCCGCTGGGGAAGTGGTCGTCGTTGAAGATCCACACCCGCATGCCGGTCTTCTCGGCGGTCCGCAGGACGTGGCCGACGATCGCGAACCATTCCTCGGTGAAGAAGACCGGCTGCATCTCCGCGTTGTCGAACGGGAAGAGGACGACCTCGTACATCCCCTTGTCCCGCAGGTCCGCCATCTGGGCGTCGACGAGTTCCGGGGTGACGGGGCCGTTCCAGTACCAGTAGACCGTCGGGCGGCTGTCCTTGGCGGGGTCGGCGAAGCGGGCGGGCGACCAGGTCGTCCCCGTCGCGCCGTGGTGCTGCTGCGCGGCGTACGCCGGGAGGGGCAGGCCGGACGCCAGCGCGGCTCCGGTCATCCCTGCGGCGGCCACGAAACGGCGTCTGGACAGGGGGAGTTCAGGCATGGCGGTACTCCGTGAGGTGAGGGCGGGTGCAGGCGGGTGGGCGGGCCGTGGCGCTCGCGCCGGTCGTGTCAGGGGGTCGCGAGGGCGGCGACGTCGGCGGGCGCCAGGGCGCGGTTGTGCAGTCGGAAGCCGGCGACCGCACCGGTGAGGTAGGGGTGCGTGGGGTTCTGCGAGCGGCCGAGGTAGTTGTGGGTGGTCGTGCCGAGCAGCAGCGGGCTCGCGGCCATCGCCGCGTTGCGGCCGGCTTCGGCGCCGTCGACGTAGAGGATGCCGACGCCGGCGCCGAGGGTGAGCGCGACGTGGGTCCAGCGGCCGGTGGGCAGCGGTGCGGCGGCGTCGATGACGTCCTCGGCCTCCATGCCGGCGATCTTCAGGGCGGCCCGGGCGCGTCCCGCGCCGGTGCGCGGGGTGAGGAACAGATAGGTGTCCTTGTGGTAGCCGAGGTCGAAGACGCGCGCGGAGTTGACCAGGACGTCCACCCGTACCCACATGCTGACGGTCAGTTCGGACAGCCCGGCGGGCAGGGCGGGGGCCAGCGCGACGTGGCCACCGGCGCCGTCGAGGGCGACGGCGCTCCGGCCGCCCGGCCCGTGCGCGGTCCAGGAGGCGCCCGCGGTGAGCGTCGCGGGGGCGAAGGTCCGGGTGGCGTCGGCGGCGCTGGTGCCGGTGCCCTCGTCGAGGGGGTAGCGGGCGACGTCGCGCTCGCGGCCGGCGCGGGGGGCGACCGCCCAGTAGACCGTGTAGTTCTCGTGGTGGACCTGGTGGAACGGCTTCAGGGTGACGGCGCCGCCGGCCGCCTCGGCGGTGAACGCGCCGTCGCCGCCGCGCGCGGGCCGCAGGGACTCCGGCCGGATCTCGGGGATCGTGGTCAGTTCCGTCGGGCCGTACGCGCCGGCCAGCACGAGCGGACCGTACGACACCGAGCGCACCTGCGGGTTGTCGGGCGCGGGGCGCCACACGGGTTCGCGGGGCAGGGTGAGTTCGACGGTGTCCCCGGCCCGCCAGCGCCGGTCGAGGGTGAGGTAGGTGCCGGGCTCGACGTGGCCGGAGTAGGGGTGTCCGGCCACGTGTACCCGGGCCTGCCCCCGGCCGTCCGCCAGCCAGCCCGGTATCCGGACCTTGAGCGCGAAGCGGCCGCCGCCCTCGGCGACGGTGATCCGCACGGTGTCCTCGGAGACCGCGTGCTGACGGATCGTCACCCCGCCCTTCGCCCCGTGGGGCCGCCAGTCCGCCTCGGAGGGGATGAAGAGGTTGACGTGGAGCGCGTCGCGGGACTGGAAGTAGATGCTGTCCGCGAACTTGGTGTGGGTCTCCAGACCGGTGCCGTGGTCGCAGGAGAAGTTGTCGTAGTCGCCGCTGTAGCTGCCGGGCGCCGCGCCGAGCCCGCCCTTGGGCTGCCGGTGGGAACCGGCCCACAGCCCGGTGTAGTACGTGACGAAGCCGTGCTCGGAGTCGGGGTCCTGCTCGCCCAGCATCTGGTTGTACAAGGTCCACTCGTAGTGGTCCATGTAGGCGGTGCGGGACGGCTCGTGCAGGAACAGCTGCCGGCCGAGCTTGAGCATGTTGTAGCTGTTGCAGTTCTCGCAGGTGTTCTCCGACAGACGGCTGACGATCTCGTCCGGGGGCCCGAAGAACTCAAGGTTGGAGTTGCCGCCGATGGCGTACGTGTGGTGCTCCACGACGGTGCGCCAGAAGGTGCGCGCGATGTCGAGGTAGCGGCGCTCCCCGGTGGCCTCGTAGCCGAACGGCGCGCCGACGACCTTGGCGATCTCGGTGTTCGCGTGACGGCCGGCGAGTTCGTCGCGTCCGGCGGCGAGCGGCGCGTAGAGCTCCTCGTGGTCGAAGCGGCGGGCGGTGCGCAGGTGCGCCGGGTCGCCGCTGACGAGGTGGAGGCGGGTCAGGACGTCGTTCATCCCGCCGAACTCGACCTTGAGCACGGACTGCATGCGCTCGTACGGCAGCGGCGCGGTCCGCGCGTCCGCCCAGGCGGCCATCCCCAGCAGCACGGTCATGCCCTGCCGGTTGCCGCTGAGGGTGTACTGGTCGAGCAGCCCGGCCATGATCTTGTGCAGGGTGTAGTACGGCGCCCAGGGCTTGCCGCCCGCCTCCAGGCTGTCGAAGACCGACTCGGGGAAGGCCGACAGGTAGCCGTCGTGGAACCCGGCGGCGGGCGCGGCCGCCTGGCACTCGGCGAGCGCGGCGACCAGGACGCGGGCCTTGTCGGCGTACGTCTCGTCCTTGGTGTTGGCGTGGGCCTGGGCGAGCGCGGACAGCAGGTGCCCGGTGGTGTGGCCACGCAGCTGGACGTCCGGGGCCTCCCAGCCGCCGCAGGGCTCGGCGGACGAGGGCAGCCCGACGTTGCGGCGGAAGGTGTGCAGGAGCCGGTCGACGTCGACGAAGCGCAGGTAGGCGCAGGTGCGCCGCATGTTGTCGAGGAACGGGCTGTCCAGCAGGCGCACGGCGGACAGCGGCAGCGGGTCGAGCTTCGGACGCGCCGCGGGCACCGGCCCGCTCCGGACGCCGCCCGTCGGCTCGGGGGCGCTCGGCGCGGCGGCGGCCGGGGTCGCCTGGACGGCCTGCGTGGCAGCCGCAAGGGTCGCGGCCGCGGCGACGCCGGCGGTCAGCACGTTGCGGCGGGACGGCTGGGACGGGGGTGGTGCGGACATTCTCGGAACTCCTTCCGGGCGCGGAGGAGTACCACCGGTCGGCGGTTGTCCGGCGGCATGCGGCCGTGGAACGCGGTTGCCGGGCAGCCCGATGCCCGGCCACTGGCCTGAGAGCGAATGAATCGTTTTTAGAGCCAGCGGCAACCTAGGATGACTCCGCGGAGACCGTCAAGAGCGGCAGCCCAAACCATGGCCTGTGCGGGCCGCACCGCCGACAGACCGTCACAAATGCCTGCACAAAGGACGATAGTGCGATGACGAGCCGTCCCCCGGGAGTGGGAAGGCGGCTTCCGGCGCCTGGCGCCTTGTCGCGGTGGCCGCCGCCGCGTATCTTCCTGCCCGTCACATACTGAATCGTTCAAGTAGTGGAGGGTGCGGTGGCCATCCCGGCCGCTCACCGGCGACGGAAAGCGCCGGGGGATACTCCAGGCCGGCGAAAGGAAACAGTCACCCATGACCACTGGCAGGATCTCCGCGGCCGCCGTCGGCACCTGGCTCCTCGGCGACATGAAGGTGAACCGGATCGGCTTCGGCGCGATGCGGCTGACCGGCAGCGCCGCCTTCCACCTCGGCACGCCCAGCGACCGGGACCGCGCGATCGGCGTGCTGCGCCGCGCCGTCGAACTCGGCGTCGACCACATCGACACCGCCGCCTTCTACTTCTCACGGCTGCGTTCGGCCAACGAGCTCATCAACTCGGCCCTGGCGCCGTACCCGGAGGACCTGGTCATCGCCACCAAGGTGGGGCCCGCACGGGACGCCTCCGGCGAGTGGGCCACCGCCGCCCGCCCCGACCAGCTGCGCGGCCAGGTCGAGGAGAACCTGCGGCAGCTCGGCCGCGACCACCTCGACCTGGTCAACCTCCGCTTCATGGGCGGCACTTCCGTCGCCGAGCACTTCGGCGCCCTGGCCGAGCTGCGCGAGGCCGGGCTCGTCCGCCACCTGGGACTCTCCAACGTCCGCCCCGAGCACCTGGCCGAGGCACGGGCCATCGCCCCCGTGGTGTGCGTCCAGAACCGCTACGGTGTCGACGCGCGCGAGAGCGACGACCTGCTGCGGGAGTGCGGTGCCCAGGGCATCGCCTTCGTACCCTTCTTCTCCATCGCCGGCGGGGGCCGCGAGCAGGGGCCCGGCGCCGGCGGCGCCGAGAGCGACGCGGTGCTCGCCGTCGCGGCCGCCCATGGTGTCTCGCCCGCGCAGGTGCGGCTTGCGTGGACGCTCGCACAGGGCGACCATGTGCTCGCCATCCCGGGAACCGGCGATCCGGAGCACCTGGCCGACAACCTGGCGGCGGGCGCGCTGCGGCTGACGGACGAGGAGACGGCGCTCATCGACGCGGTGGGCCGCCCCGCCCGCTGAACCGGCACGGCCTTGGGCGTGGCGACGGCGACCGTCAGTCGTGCGGGACGACCGCCACGGGCGCCTTGGCGTGGTGCAGCACCGCATGGGTCACCGGGCCGACGTGCAGGCCGGCGGCCGCGTGCCGGACACGGCGGCCGACGACGACCAGTGAGGCGTCGGCCGCCGCCTCGACCAGATGGTGCGCCGCCCCGCCGACCAGGGAGTGCTCGACGACCTCGACGGCGGGGTACTTGGCCCGCCACGGCGCCAGCGCCTGGGTGAGCGCCTTCGCCTGGGCGTCGGTCAGCTCGTGCTCCAGGTCCAGGGCGATCGCCGCGGGGTTGTAGCCGTAGGAACCCGGCAGGTTCCAGCCGTGGACGACGCGCAGGCCCGTCCCGCGCAGCACGGCGGCCTCGAAGGCGAAGGCCAGCAGATCGTCGTGGGGACGGGCCAGGTCGATGCCGAGCACCACGTCACGGAAGGGCGTGTACTCCGAGACCAGGCCGTCGAGGTCAGGGCGGTGCTCGTCCTCGCCCGTCTCACCGGCCCGTACGAGGACGACCGGGCGGACCGCCTGCGCGACGGTCGCGGAGGCCACGGAGCCGACGAGGAAACCGGCGAGCGCGCCGAGGCCCCGGGAGCCGAGCACCAGCAGCTCCGACTCCTCGGCGGCGGCCGCGAGTGCCGCCGCGGGCTGCCCGCTCACGACCCCGGCGGAGATCTCCAGGTCCGGGTGACGCCCGGCGAGTTCGTCCGCGGCGTCGCGCGGCACGGACTCGGCCCACTGCCGCTGGGCGTCGGGGTCCACCGCGGCCACCGCCCCGGCCAGCGGGGCGTAGGCGGAGGTGTACGGCTGCCAGTCGTGGACGTGCACGAGCCTGAGGGGCAGTCCGCGGCGCAGTGCCTCGCGGGCGGCCCAGTCCGCGGCGGCCCGGCTCTCGGGCGATCCGTCGAGACCGGCGGTGACCGTACGGGACATGACGTGCCTCCTGGCGAACGGGACGAAGGGCGGGGGCTGTTCGCCCCCAGCTTCCCGCCGGCGACGGGCCTCCGGCAGGGGCCCGCCGGGCCCGTACGGGGGCCGACCGGCCCATGGGCGACGGCATGCGCCGCCCGGGACAGTGGGAGCAGGCCACCGCTGTGATCAAGCGTACGGGGCGTGCACCGGCGCGGTGGCGGGGGGTGGCGGCCGCACCTGTGCCGCCGGTCCGGCCCGGACGCCGTCCCGGCGGCACCGCCGCGCCGGCCGCGGGACCCTGGAGGGGACGCATCCGCGACGTACGGAAGGACGTGACCGGTCATGACGCAGCAGGACGCGGCCGCCGCCGGGGACATCGGGCGCCGGATCGCGAGCCGCCGCGAGGAACTGGGCCTGTCCCTGGAGGAGACGGCGAAACGCGCCGGCATCGCCCCGGGCTATCTGCGGTACGTGGAGCAGGAGCCGACCGCGGCGCCGGGCAGCTCCACCCTGCACGGGCTGGCCACGGCGCTGGGGACGAGCGTGTCCGCGCTGAGCGGCGGCGAGGCGGAGCTGCCGCCCGGCCGGGGACGCGCGGCGGGCCGGGCGTCCCTGGTGGAACTCGGCCCCGGGGAGTGCTGGGCGTTGCTGTCCACGCACGGGGTCGGCAGGATCGGGCTGGACACGCCCGACGGGCTGGCGATCCTGCCGGTCAACTACACGGTCAGCGAGGGCGTGATCGCCTTCCGCACCCATCCCGGGGCCACGCCCGCCGCGGCCGCGGACACCAGGTGCGCCTTCGAGGTCGACCAGGTCGACGAGGCCCTCAGCCAGGGCTGGAGCGTGCTCGTCCGCGGTGTCGCCTCCACCGTCACCGACCCGGGGGCCGTGCGCCGGCTGGCGGAGCGCGAGTACGCCGGCCCCTGGGCGGGCGGCGACCGCGACCTGTGGATCCGCGTCGTCCCGGCAAGCGTGACCGGACGCCGCATCCTGGTCGGCTGAGGACGTTCCTCACCGCCGACCGCCCGCGCACCCCGGCCACCGCCCGCGGAACGCACGTGCAGCGCTACGCGGCCGGGCGCAGGGCAGCGCGCCCGGTGCGGGCGGCCAGGCCGTCCCGGCAAAGGCACCCCGGGCGCCACAACATGGAGCGCGCGCACCGCCCTCACCGTCCGGTGGCGGAACCGCGCACCACGGCGACCGGGCAGTGCGCGTGGTGCAGGACCGCCTGGCTGACGGAGCCGAGCACCAGCCCGGAGAAGCCGCCGCGTCCGCGTGCGCCGACGACGAGCAGCTGCGCGGTCCGGCTCTCCTCGATGAGGGTCTCGCGGGTCGCGCCTCGCACCGTTTTCGTGCGGACCGCGACCCCGGGGTAGCGCTCCCGCCGTCCCGTGATCGTCTCGGCCACCAGGCGTTCCTCGGTGCGGGCGAGTTCCCCCGGCTCGCTCGCGTAGGGCATCGCCGGGTCCTGAGGCGGCGGTACGGGCGTGTGCCACGGGGTCCACGCGTGCAGGGCGAGGAGTTCGGCGCCGCGCAACGCGGCCTCGGCGAAGGCGAAGTCGACGGCGTCCGCGCCGGCCGGGGAACCGTCGACGCCCAGCAGGACCGGACCGCCGGCGGCCGGCTGCTCCCGGACCACCAGGACCGGGCACTGGCCGTGCGCGGCGAGGTGCACCGCCGTCGAGCCCAGCATCAGGCCGACGAAGCCGCCCATGCCGCGGGACCCCACGACGACCAGTTCCGCGGCGCGCGACTGGGCCTCCAGCACGGTGAGGGGTTCCCCGGTCACCACGGCATGGGTGACGTCCACGTCCGGTGCCGCGCGCCCGGCGCGTTCCACGGCCTCCGCCACCACGCGCTGCGCGGCGTTCCGCAGGCCGCCCTCGGACGGGCCCAGGGCCGGGGGGCCCAGCGGCACGTGCAGGGCCGGCCACAGGAAGGCGTGCACCACCCGCAGTCCGGCGCCGCGCCATGCGGCCTCCCGGGCCGCCGTCTCCACCGCGGCAAGGCTCGAGGCCGAGCCGTCCGCTCCTACGACCACCAGACCGCTCACCGCGCCTCCTCGTCCACCCTGCCCGTCGCCCGTCCCCGGCTTCCCCCCGGCGCCGGTCAAGGGGGCCGTCGGGGATCAGGCCCTGCGGTGGCCCCATGAGGGGCCGCTTTCCTCCCACTCGCGGCCCCAGGCCGCGGCGCGCCCGCGGTCGATCCGCAGGCGGACGACCCAGCGCCCGGCGAGGACCAGCGCGCAGGCGCCCGCGGCGGCGACCGAGCCGAAGACGACGCCCTGGGCCTCGGCCTGCGCGGGGGTGAGCCGGTTCTGCTGCAGCCGGCCGTCCGCGTCCAGCCAGACGGACGTGGTGGAACCCGCCGGGCTGCCCGGTTCGACGCGGGCCTGACCGGTTCGGGCGGAGCCGTCGGACGCGGTCCACCGGACGGTGGTGAGGACCTTTCCGATGGAGCCGGTGTACGGGTTCTCCACGGCCTTCGCGGCGTCCTCGGTCAGGACGGCCGTCGCCAGGTGGGTGCCCTGGCTCCGCCGCAGTTCGGACTGCTCCACCGCGGCCGCCGTGGCCGCCCCGGCCGCCGGGGCCCCGGCGGCGATCAGCAGGGCCGCCGCCACGCCCGTCCAGGCCTCCAGGACATCGGACCGTCGCCGCAGCGGATTGCGGCGCCAGCGCCAGAACACCGCCCTGCCGCTCATGGCCGTGCTCCCTTCCCTGTCCGACGACCGTCGCACGCGCCGGCACTGCCGCAGCAGGGGCCACACGGATCATTTCCGCCGCAGGACGGGGCCGACCGGCCCCTGCGCGCACACGCGGCCGGGCCGCCGCCGGGTTGTGACGACCGTCACTCGCCGGCGATCGAACTTCCCGCGCCGCCCCGCGTCCTGTCGGTGTCCTCGACACCTCCCGGATACGGAGCACCGATGCCCAGCCCCCTGACCGACCCCCTGTCCCCCGGCACCCACACCTTCGAGGTGGACGGGGTGGCCCAGCGCTACCACGTCCACGGCACCGGACCGGTGTGCATCGCGCACTCCGGCGGGCCGGGCGTGTTCTGGGAGTACCTGCGCATGCCCGAGGTCGAACGGCACCTGACGGTCGTCTACCCGGAGCCGGTCGGCACCGGCGGCTCGGGCCGTCTCCCCTCGCACCCGCACGGCTACACCCGTGAGCGCTACAGCCGGTTCCTGGACGCGCTCGTCGACCACCTGGGAGCCCCTCGCGTGCACCTCCTGGGGCACTCGCACGGCGGCTTCGTCGTCCAGCACCACGCGCTGCACCGGCCCGCGCGTGTCGCCGGGATCGTCCTGTACGACAGCGCGCCGGTCACCGGCCCCGAGCACGGCGCCGAGGCGATGCGCATGGTGGAGGAGTTCGCCGCCCGGCACGCCGGTCACCCCGGTCTGCCGGAGGTCCTGGAAGCCTTCCAGAAGGTGTCCGCCATCTCCGACGACGCGGGTATGACGGCGGTCCTCAAGGGGCTGCTGCCCGCCTACTTCGCGGATTACTGGGGCCGGGAGGAGGAGTTCGCGCCGCTGAGCGCCGCGGTGTCGGGCACGCACATCTCGGGGCTGGGCGAGGACCTCGTCCCCGATGTCGTCGACGACCGCGGGCGGTTGGGGGCCCTCACGGTGCCGGCGCTGGTCGTGGTGGGCCGGTACGACGTGGTCTGCGGGATGCGCTGGGCCGGTGAACTGCACGAACTGATCCCCCAATCGGAGCTGCTGGTCCTGGAGAACAGCGGGCACTTCGGCCACATCGAGGAGCCCGGCCGCTTCGCGGAGGCCGTGGTGGGCTTCGTGACCGCCCGCGAGCGGGCGGTCCCCGCGTGACGGGCTCCGCGTGACAGGCTCCGCGTGACGGGCCCGGAGAAACGGGCGCGACGCGACGGCCGCGCGGCCGTCGCGTCGCAAGGCTGAACGGGCCTCACCCGGACGGTGGGGCCGGGTCGGCGGATGGGGGGACGCCATGGCGTCCCGGCCACCGCCGGCCCCGGCCGTCACCGGGGCCGCGGCCTCAGGTGATGACGTCGTACTCCCCGTAGGAGTGCTGGGGCGTCATCGTGGCGTCGAGCCCGTTGGTGACCCAGGTCCCCAGGACCATCTCCGCGGTGATGCCCGGGCCGAAGCCCGCCAGCAGTCCACGGTGCCCGTCGAGGGCGGAGCCCTCCTCGAACATCCGGTACAGGGCGTCGAGGACGACGGCGCTCGCGATGTTGCCGTACTCGGTCAGCGTGGCCCGGCTGAAGCGGAACGACTCCGGCGGGACCCCGAGGAAGCGGCAGAGGTCGTCCAGGATGCGGGGGCCGCCGGCATGGATGATGTAGTAGTCCAGCTTGGCGGCGTTCCACGCGTGGTCCTCCGCGACCTGGCGCAGCACCGGTGCCAGGGGCTCCATGGTGCCGGGTACGCGCTTGTCGAGCTGGAAGTGGAAGCCCGTCTGGCGCACCGCGTAGGAGATCCACTCCTCGGTGTTCGGGATGAGGTAGGAGGCGTTGCGCTCCAGCCGCATCCCGGTGCCGCCGCTGCCCCGCACGACGGCGGCGGCGATGCCGTCGCCGAACAGCCCGTTGGACAGCAGCGTTCCGACGCTGAGGTCCGTGGGCTGGTAGCACAGCGAGCAGAACTCGCATGCCACGATGAGGGCGTTGGCCTCCGGGTACGCCGTGCAGAAGTCGTGGGCGCGGTTGATGGCCGCGCCTCCCGCCGCACAACCGAGCTGCGCGATCGGCAGCTGGCGGGTGTCGTGGCGGAATCCCATCTTGTTGATGAGCCACGCCGTCAGCGACGGCATCATGAAGCCGGTGCACGAGACGTACACGATGATGTCGATCTCGTCGGGCTCCAACTCGGCCTGGTCCAGAGCTTGTCGTATGACGGCCGGTACCCGCGCCTTCGACTCCGCCTCGTAGATCTGGCTGCGTACGTCGAAACCCGGATGTTTGAGCACCTCTTCGATCGGCTGGATCAGGTGCCGCTTCTGAACGCCCGTGTTCTCAATGAGCCTGAGGGTCAGGCCGAGTTGCGGGTGGTCCTTGTGCAGCCGTCGTGCCAGCTCAAGCGTTTGTTCGCAGGTGATAACGTTGTCGGGAACCGAGATCACCGGCTTGCACAGAACAGCCATGCGTGGCTCCATTTCCTGCCCCTCGGCGGGCTATGGTCCATGTGGCGCGCTGCTCCGGGATTTCCGGAGCAGGCCCGTACCTGTCACGAAAATGCGGTAGGGGGTACGAGCGCATTCATGTGCGCGCCCACAGAAGGCCTGACGTTCACGAGGTCCCGGCAAAAGACGGTTCACAAGGGGGGACCGGCTGCTGTCGAAGTGGATTCACGGCCTGTTCAGATTTGCGTCCACCAGGAAAACGTACGTCACTTGGGCGGATTCCGCATGTCGGAGCGGCCCGCACCCGCCGTCACGAGGGAGAACGGGCCGGAACGGAGGCCGGAGCGGGAGGTCGCAGCGGACAGGTCACCAGGCGACGTGCAGGGCCACCGGGTAGCGCCAGATCGACGTGGCGCTCCAGCGCACCTCGTCGGCGGGCTTGGCCAGCCTCAGGTCCGGGAAGCGGCGCAGCAGCTCCCTGAAGGCCACCTGGAGCTCCATGGTCGCCAGCGGCGCGCCGAGGCAGTGGTGACCGCCCCAGCCGAAGGTCATGTGGGGCGTGCCGGTGCGGTCCAGGTCCAGCTCGTCGGGGCGGTCGAACTTCTCCGGGTCGCGGTTCGCGGTCAGGTACGAGACGTGGACGACGTCGCCGGCCCGGATCAGCACGCCGCCCATCTCCACGTCTTCGACGGCGATCCGCGGGATGCCGACGCCCTTGCGGAACGGGATGTACCGCAGCATCTCCTCGATGGCCTGCGGGATGCGGTCCGGCTGCTCGCGCAGCATGGCCAGCTCGCGCGGGCGGGTGAGCAGGGTGTAGGCGATGTTGCCGATCTCGTTCGACGTGGTGTCCTGGCCCGTGATGAGCAGGACCATGGCCATGACGGCGAGTTCCTTGTCGTTGAGGATCTCGTCCCCGTCACGGGCGGTGGCCAGCACACTGACCAGGTCGTCGCCCGGGCGGGCGCGCCGTTCGGCGGTGAGCTTGGTGAAGTACTCCCGCAGGTAGGCCTTGGAGTGGACGGCGTTGTCCCGGTTGTCGGGGCTGAAGTCCATCATGGTGCGGGCGTGGCCGCGCAGCTCCCAGCTGTCCTCGTCGGGGATGTCGAGCACCTCGCAGATGGCGGCCAGCGGGAGCGGCGCCGCCAGGTGCTCCACGAGGTCGGCCGGGGAGCCGCTCTCCTCCATACCGTCGAGCAGTTCGGCGACGACCCGCTCGATGCTGGGGCGCATGTGCTCGACGTTCCGGGGCGTGAAGCCCTTGGAGACCAGCGAACGCAGCCGGCTGCTGTCCGGCGGGTCCATCACGTTGATGGCCTCGTCCTGGACGATCGGCTCGGGCGTCATGCGGGGGAAGTCCTTGCCGACGACGGCGGCGCGGCTGAAACGCCGGTCGGTCGTCACCGTCCGCACGTCCTCGTACCGCGTGACGAGCCAGGCCTCACCCTCGCCGTGCGGCAGCTTGATGCGGGAGATCTGCTCGTTCTCCATGAACTGCTTCAGCTGCGGGTCGAACTCGAGGGCTTCGGCGAAGTCGAAGGGGCAGTTGTGCGCGGAGGAACCGGATTCCATGCGAATACTCCAGTGCACCTGGGCGTCGGGGGGACATATCACAACCAATCCCCCGCGCGCGCAGGTGACCACTGCAGGCAGCCCATCCGGGCGACCCGTGCCCATGAGGGTGCCGCGCCCTCGGGGACACAGGGCGCGGCACGTGCTCGGGCTCACCGGCCGTCAGTAGTAGTGGCGGCGCCCCGCGACGGCGTGTCCCATGGCACCCAGGACCCAGAGCACGAGGCCGATGACCACGAGGATGGCTCCCAGGGTCCACAGGATGGAGATTCCGGCGAGGAATCCGATGATGAGCAGGATGATACCGAGGATGATCATTTTGTACTCCCTTGCGCGGCCCTGGTCGCCGTTGCCCTGTGCCGGGCCGGTGGCACCGGGGGTACGAGCCCCGGGGCGGTGACCGCGCGGTGCGCGGTCACGCCGGGCCTCGCTCAGCCGGGACCGGCCGTCGGCGTCGCCTGCCGTCCACGTCTCCGACGTGAACCTGCCGGCATCGCATTCACCCCCATTCGTACACGGATCGGCTACCCAGGTCTTCGCGTTTCATGACCGCCGGATTCGGCCGGCGTGGTGTCCGCCGGGACCATCGCCCTCATGGTGAGAGCGCTCTCAGCAGCGCGAACACGGTCTGCAGGACGCCCTGACCGCACCACCAACCGCCCTCAACACCCGCTCCTCGGCTGTCATTTCCCGCCCGAAGCGCGAGCCGGGCCGCCCGCGGCCGACGCCACTGACTCCAAGGAGTGAAGGCAGGAAACCGCGCGCGACTTCTTTTGTTCCATGTATTGACCGCGGTTCGCCCTGGCGGGAAGGTGTTCCCGCCATATGAGAGCGCTCTCAGCCGCTCTCCACCCGGAACCGCACCCTTCCCCGGCACCGATCCCGAGGAGGCATCACCCGTGACCGCGCGTACGACCACCGGCAGGCGCCACGCCGCCAGACCGCTCACCCTGATGGTGGCCGCTGCAGCCACCGTGACCGCGCTCTGCCTGGGCCTGCTCGGCTCGGCCAGGGCCGCCGTCCCGCCGGCACCTTCCGGCTGGACCACCGTCTGGAGCGACGACTTCAGCGGGGCCGCCAACACCCTCCCGTCCGGCGACAACTGGATCATCGACACCGGCACCAGCTACCCCGGCGGCGCAGCCAACTGGGGCACCGGCGAGGTGCAGACCTACACCTCCAACACCGCCAACCTCCGCCAGGACGGCTCGGGCAACCTGCGTATCACCCCGATCCGGGACTCCGCGGGGAACTGGACCTCCGGGCGCGTCGAGACCCGCCGCAGCGACTTCGAACCCCCGTCGGGGGGCAAGCTCCGCATCGAGTCCCGCATCCAGATGCCGAACGTCACCGGCGCGGCCGCGGCGGGCTACTGGCCGGCCTTCTGGACGCTGGGCGCGCCGTACCGGGGCAACTACTGGAACTGGCCGTCCATCGGCGAGTTCGACCTGATGGAGAACGTGAACGGCGTCAACCAGGTCTGGGGCACCCTGCACTGCGGCACCAACCCGGGCGGCCCCTGCAACGAGACGAGCGGCCTCGGCACCACCCGGGCCTGCCCCGGCAGCGCCTGCCAGGGCAACTTCCACACCTTCGCCTTCGAGTGGGACCGCAGCGTCAGCCCCCAGCAGCTGCGCTGGTACGTCGACGGGGTCCAGTTCCACTCGGTGAACGCGAGCCAGATGGACGCGTCCACCTGGAACGCGGCCACGGGCCACGGCCACTTCATCCTGCTGAACGTCGCGATGGGCGGGGCTTTCCCCGACCCGGTGGCGGGGTACAAGACGCCGACGGCCTCCACGGTCTCGGGCGTACCCATGCTGGTCGACTACGTCGCCGTCTACAGCTCCGGTGGCGGCAGCACGCAACCCCCGACCTCTCCCCCGCCGACCGGGGGCACGGGCAGCGCCTACGGCACCCTCCAGGCCGAGTCGTACACGCAGCAGTCCGGCACCACCGTCGAGACGACGACGGACAGCGGCGGCGGCCAGAACCTCGCGTCGCTCGCGAACGGCGACTGGGCGCTCTACCCGGGCGTCGACTTCGGGACGACCACGGCCCGGCAGTTCAAGGCCCGGGTTGCCTCCGGGGCCGCGGGCGGCGTCAGCGGCCTGGTCGAGGTCCGGCTGGACAGCCGGAGCAACGCCCCGATCGGCAGCTTCTCCGTTGCCAACACCGGCGGCTGGCAGAGCTGGACGACGATCCCCGCGAACGTCTCGGGCATCACCGGCAAGCACGACGTGTACCTGACGTTCACCAGCGGCCAGCCGGCCGACTTCGTGAACGTCAACTGGTTCACCTTCAGCACCACCTGACCCCCAACGCCGCCCGCGGTGTCCCCCTCCGGCTCCGGCCCGGCCCGGCCCGGGGACACCGTGGGCGGCAGGGGGTGCCGGTAGTCATGCCGCACCTCAATCCGCGAGCACGACCTCGGATCGCAGAACCGAGTACACGACCATGTCGCGCCATTTTCCGGCACGGAAGCAGGCCCCGCGCTGCACACCCTCGCGCGTGAAACCGGCCGACTCCAGGGCCCGTTGCTCCGCGACGTTGGCGACGTCGGTGCTCGCCTCGACCCGGTTGACCTTGGTGTGCGAGAAGAGGTACTCAGCCAGCTGACGCTGGGCGCACGTGCCGTATCCCTTGCCACGCTCCGCCGCCAGCAGCGCGATGCCGATGTTCCAGCACGGTGAAGCCGGGCCGAGCATGACCTGGTGCCACTGCACCTCACCCACGAAGCAGTCGTCCTTCCCGACGACGGCGAGCCGGCCGCCCTCCTGGGAGAGGAAGCCCTTCTCCGACCACTGCCGCCGAAGGGCCCCCGGGTTGCGGTGACCGAAGAAGGCCGACTCGGCCGCCTCGTCCGGGTCCTCGAAGAGACGTTCCAGCAGGTCCAGGTCGCGCTCGACCATGGGACGCAGACGCACGGGACTCGACATGGCGGCCAGATTAGCGCCGCGAGAGCTTGCAGGCGGCATCGAGCCGGGGAGTTGAACCGCTGCAGGGGAAGGCTCACTGCCCGCCGAGGCGGAGCAGAACAACCATGTACAGGTTCAGGGACACCGTCAGAAGCAGAAAGGCGACCACCGTGTGGCCGACGAGCCCTCGCCGCGGGGAAAGGCCCAGATGCGCCCGGGCCGCACGGCTCACCCGGGGCCCGGGGACACCCCGTGCGGCGTTCGCGTCCGCCTTCTCGATCGCTCGGCGCAGCTTCTTGCGGCTCCTCTCGGTCGTGATTCCCAGGCGCACACCATGGGTGTCCCGCACGATCAGGGTGCGGTATGTCCTGCCGTACGAAAAGTTCGTCAGGAGCCGGACCGTGCTGATCCTGTCGAGGTCGACGGACCTTTCGCCGGTCAGGGTGCGCGCGGTCAGGCGGGACGACGAGTGGCGGAACGGAGCCCGTTCCTCGCAGAGTGCGGGGAGGAGCAAGGAGCCGGCGATCACCGACAGCAGGCCGAGCACGATCGGTGTGCCTTCAGGGACCGCCCCCGACCGGGCCAGTCCGTAGCCGCCGAAGGGCAGCAGAAAGACCGTCACCGCCAGTCCCGACCCCACGCGTGCACGGGTCACGCTGCCGGCCGTGGTTGCTTCCACTGGACCCTCCCCCGATTCCGCCGGAAGGCACCATCATGCAAGGACGGAAGATCCAGCCGCATTGCCGGAGTCCGGCAACCTACGGCGCGGGATCCTCGTGATCACGAAGTGTGGCTGGCGTCGCGGCGCCGGTCCCGGACCTCGGGGAGTTGCCGGAAGCCGGCTGACGTGTAGGTGGCGACGGCGGCGACATTGGAGCTCGGGGTGCAGACGATCGCGCTCGACGAGCCCAGCCCCTGGAGTGCGGCGGCCGCGGCGAGGGTGATCGCCTTGCCGTGGCCGTGGCCGCGGTGTTCCCGGTCCACGCCCATCGGTTCGAGCAGCCCGGGCTTGCCCGGACCGGCCGACCACACCGTCACCGCCGCCACCGCGCGTCGGCGTGCTGGTCGCAGTGCCAGTTCACGAAGGTGGTCATGGTGCCACAACAGTGCTCGGTCATGGGCACGGCATCCCTCCTGCGACCAGTCCCCGGGAAACGGGGGCGTCACCGTCATGGCTAGGGTGGGCGGCTCCACGGCGACCGACCGATCGTCCGCCGAACCGGAGGAGGGGATCCGCGATGAGTGCTGGGTTCAGGGCGGCCTACGACCTCGGGTTGGGGGTGGCCCTGCTGTTGGTGGCGTTCAACGTGGGCGATGCGGCGGGCCGGCTTCACCGCTGTGTGGCGCGTCATCCGAGGGCCGGCGCCGTCCTCGCTCCCGTGGTGCTGAGGGCCGCGGGTGCGGTCTTCGGCGTGATCGGCACGACGGTCGGCGCGGTCCGGCTGGTTCATGCCGCGGCGTAGGTGCTGACCGAGGCGCCTGTCACGCATCCTTCGGGCGCGCGATGAGGAGGGCCACGTCGTCGCGGTCGGCGGGGTGGCGCAGCGCGGCAAGGAGGCGGTCGCAGGTTTGCTCGACCGGTTCGTCGGGGGCGTCCAGGAGGCGGAGGAGGTCGTCGAGGCGCTCGTCGATGGCGCGGTCGCGGGTCTCGACCAGACCGTCGGTGTAGAGGACGAGGCGGTCGCCCGGGACGAGGTCGACGGTGGTGCTCTCGAAGGGTACGCCGCCGACGCCCAGGGGGGTGCCGGTGGGCAGTTCGAGCAGTTCCGGGCGCTTGCCGGCGCGGACGACGACCGGGGGCAGGTGGCCGGCGTTGGCGAGGTGGCAGACTCCGCGACCGGGGTCGTGGACCGCGTAGACGCAGGTCGCGATGTAGGGGTCAAGCCCGTGGGTGATCCGGTCGAGGTGGCCGAGGACCTGGGCGGGGTCGAGGTCGAGGCCCGCGAGGGTGGAGGTCGCGGTGCGCAGGCGTCCCATGGTGGTCGCCGCGGGGACGCCGCTGCCCATGACGTCGCCGATGACGAGGGCGACCCTGCCGTCGTCGAAGGGGATCACGTCGTACCAGTCGCCGCCCACCTCGTTGCTGGCCTGCGCCGCGCAGTAGCGGGCGGCGAGTTCGAGGCGGGGGTGGGCCGACGGGAGTCGCGGGAGGAGGCTGCGCTGCAGGGTCTCGGCGGTGCTGCGCAGTTGCTGGTGGAGGCGGGCGTTGTCGATGGACACGGCGGCGCGGGAGGCCAGTTCGCAGGCGAGGGTCTGGTCGTCCTCGTCGAAGGGCTCCGGGGTGCGGGCACGGGCCAGGCCGAGGACGCCGAGGATCCGGCCGCGGGCGATGAGCGGTACCGCCATGGCCGTGTGGACGCCCGCCCGGGCCAGCAGCGTGGCGGCGTCGGGGTCGCGGGCGATGCGCACCAGGCTCCGCTCGTCGGCGTGGGTGATCAGGCCGGGGCGGCCGGTGTCCAGGCACCGGGCGGCCAGGTGGTCGGGGCCGTAGGAGACGAGGCGGCCGGGCCGGCCGAAGGCACCGGCCGCCTCACTGGCCTCGGTGCACTTGGAGGAGAGGGCGCGGAAGCGGGGACGGTCGTGGCCGGGCCCGCCGCCGTCGTCGCGCAGCGCGGAGTCGAGGACGTCGACGGCGGCGAAGTCGGCGAGTTCGGGGACGACGACGTCGGCGAGTTCCCGGGCGGTGTCCTCCACGTCCAGGGACGTGCCGATGCGTGCGGAGCTGTCGGCGATCACGGCGAGGCGCGCCCGGGCGCGGTCGGCCTCCTGGGCGGAACGGTGCCGGTCGGTGACGTCCACCACGGAGGTGGCGATGCCCAGGACGTGCCCGTTCCCGTCCTCCAGCCGGAAGTACGAAACCGACCAGGCGCGGTCGGTGGCGGGGTCCGCGGGCGTACGGCCGACGACGTACCGGTCGACGATCGGTGTGCCCGTCCGCAGGACCTGCCGGATCGCGTCCTCCGCCATGCGGAACCTGGCCCCGGGGAGCACCTCGCGGAAGGGGCGCCCGATGTGGTCGCCCTCGGCGAGGCCGTGCATCTCGGCGAGGGCGGGGTTGACGGAGAGGTAGCGCAGGTCGGTGTCGAGCACGGCGAGCCCGATCGGGGACTGGGAGACCAGCTGGAGGGAGAGGGCCAGGCCGCGTTCCAGGCGCTGCAGTACGGGCCGGTCGGTGGCGATCCCCAGGGCGTAGACGCGGCCGCGGCTGTCCGTGAGGCGGACGTTGCGGAACTCCGCCAGCCGGGTGCTGCCGTCCTTGTGGCGCACGGGGAACGCTCCCGACCAGCTGCGGCCGGTCTCCAGCACCTCCGCGAACAGCCTCATGGCGTCGCCGCGGTGCTCGGGCCGGACGAGCAGCGGCGCGGCGTACCGGCCGACGGCCTCGCCCGCGGTGTAGCCGAACAGTTGTTCCGCCTGCGGGCTCCACATGTCGATGCGCCCGTCCGACTCGAGCAGCACCGCGGCGACTCCCAGGAGGTCCATGAGTCCGCTGGGGCCGAGTGCCCTGGCCTCGAGCTGATCGGCCCCGAGCGGTGTCCGCGCTTCGCTCATCGCAGGCTCCCTCTTCGCCCGCCCCCTCGCCGACCCCTTCCGCTTTCCGTCCGTCCGCCTACCCCGGCTCCGGCGAGTGAGTCCTGCCCGTGGATGCCTACGGCGGCCCCCGGACGCCCAGGTTTCCCGGGCCCGCTCCCGGGGAGGCGGCCATATCCTCACCGAGGGCGCCGCGTCCCGGAGGACCTGGACGCCTTCCTGTGCGAGGTCGACGAGCTCTTGAGCGCCGTCGCGGTCAGGGCTCGATGAGCCCGGCCCGGATCGCGTAGCGCGTGAGTTCCAGTCGGTCGCGCAGGCCGAGCTTCTGCAGGAGGTTGGCGCGGTGGCGCTCGACCGTCTTGACGCTGATGAACAGCAGGCCGGCGATCTCCTGGGACGTGTGGCCCTCGGCGACGAGCTTGAGGATCTCCTCCTCGCGTTCGGTGATGGCGCGGGCGGGCAGGGGCTCGCCCTGGCGGGCACGTTCGAGGTAGGTGCGGATCAGGGTGGTGACGGCGCCGGGGTAGATGAAGGGCTCGTCGCGCACGGCGGCCCTGCAGGCCTCGACCAGGTCGCGGTCGGCGACGGACTTCAGGACGTATCCGCTGGCCCCGGCTTTGAGCGCCTCGAAGAAGTACTGCTCGTTGTCGTACATGGTCAGGATGAGGATGCGCAGGTCGGGGCGGAGCCTGCTCAGTTCCCGCGCGGCCTGCAGGCCGGTCATGCGGGGCATCGCGATGTCCAGGACGGCCAGGTCGACCTGCTCCCCGCGGGCCTTGGCGACGGCCTCGGCGCCGTCGCCGGCCTCGGCGACGACGGTCAGGTCGGGTTCGCCGTCGAGGATCAGCCGGACGCCCCGCCGCACCAGCGCGTGGTCGTCGGCGAGGAGGATCCGGGTGGGCGGCGGGGCGGTCATCGCGGGCCGTCCGCCACCGGAGCGGGTACGTCGAGGCGGACGTCGGTGCCGCCGCCGGGGGCGGCACCGACGGCCAGGCGGGCGCCGATGAGCAGGGCGCGTTCGCGCATGCCGCGCATCCCGGCGCCCTCGGGGACCTCGCCGATGCCTTTGCCGTTGTCCCTGACCAGGAGCTCGGCCCCGCCTCCGGGGACGGCGCCCAGGTGGATCTCCACCCGGTCCGCGCCGGAGTGGCGGGCCGCGTTGGTGACCGCCTCCTGGGCGACCCGGTAGAGCACCAGCTCGGTCTCGTGGTCGAACGCGGGGAGCGCGGGGCCGAAGCGGTCCACGACCGTGAGCCCGGGGGCGGTGAACTCGCCGGCCAGGGCGCGCAGGGCACTGTGCAGACCGAGTTCCTCCAGGACGCCGGGGCGCAGGCGGCGCGCGATGCGGCGGATCTCGTCGAGTCCGGCGCGGGTGGTCTCCTGCACCTGCCGCAGGTCGTCCTTGAGGGGATCGGGGGCCAGGTCGGCGCTGTGTCCCAGTTGCAGCACGACGGCGGTGAGGGTCTGGCCGACCTCGTCGTGGAGTTCCTGGGCGATGCGCTGCCGTTCGTCCTCCTGGGCGGACAGCACGCGGGCGCTGGTGGTGGCGCGCTCGGACTCCAGGCGGTCGAGCATGGTGTTGAAGGTCGTGATCAGGGCGGCCATCTCCCCCGATCCGGTGACGGCGGGGCGGCCCCCGGGACGGAGCAGGTCGGCGGAGTTCATCGCCCGGCTCAGGCGCTGCAGCGGTGCGAGCCCGACCCGGAGCAGCAGGGCGTTGGCGACGAGCATGGCGACCAGTCCCACGCCCAGCACCAGCGCTTCGCCCAGCAGCACGGGGGTGGAGACCGTGACGGGGCCGAGCAGGAGCACCGTGGCGACGACCAGCACCGCGCCGTTCAGCAGGAAGATCCGCCAGTACAGCGACATGGTCCCGCCTTCCTCGGGGGCTTTCCTCCACTGTCCGCCGCCATCGCCGTGACGTCCTGCGCGTGCCCGGCCGCGCTCATCGTGCCGTGGGTGGTGGGTACCCGGGTCCCGCTTCCAGCCTGCGCCGGGCCGGGGGGCCGCCGCCATCGGGGCCGGCACCCATTTCCGCGCCCCGGGATTGGGTGCCGGCCCCGATGGTTCCGCGGGCGGGCGCGGGCGACGGTGGAGGGGACAGGGCCCACCCGGCTCCGGGAGGAGGACACCATGCCGTACCGACACAAGGCCATCGAGGACATCGAGGCCGAGACCCGGCGCACCGACCCCCGCTTCGCCGAGGGGTTGCGCACCGGGCGCCCGTGCGCGCCGCGCGAGTACCGGCGGCGGCTGGGCTGGTTCCTGCTGGCGGTGGCGCTCGCCTGGATCCTCGTGGGGATCGTGCTCCCGCAGGGGCTGCTGATGGCGGCCGGACTGGTCCTGGCCGGAATCGCCGCGGGTGTCCTGGACCCCCGCCACGACACCGTGGGACGGGGCCGCAGGCGGGCGTGATCCGGGCGCGGAGCCGAGCGGATCGGGGGCCGGACGGGTGGCGGGCGGCTCCGAAGGTTGTTCGCGGGGCCCGCGTGTGGCGCCGTCGCGCGCGGCTCCGGCGGGCTATTGTGACGCCGACCAATAAATTGCGCAAATCGTCACATTTTGGAGCCCTACGTGATCGAAGGCATCGGCAGGCGCCGCTTTCTCGCCGCGGGGGCGGCCGTCGTCGGGGCGGGCGCGACGAGCAGGGCCTGGGCGGGCGCACCGCTCGCCGATGTACCACCGGGCGGGGTCCTGCGGAGCAAGGTTCGGCTCCCGCGCCCGTACCAGGTACCCCTGCCGGTCCCGCCGGTCCTCGAGCCCATGTTGCGGACCGCGACGACCGACTACTACCAGATGACCCAGCGCGCGGCGAAACTGGAGATCCTCCCGGGACTGCGCACCAGCTGCTGGACGTACGACGGCCTCTTCCCCGGGCCCACGGTCGTCTCCCGCTCGGGGCGCCGCACGGTCGTCACGCACCGCAACGAACTGCCCCAGCCGACCGTGGTCCACCTGCACGGCGGCCACACGCCCTCCGACAGCGACGGCTACCCGATCGACCTGACGATGCCCGTCGGCAGCAGCATGTCGTACGCCGACGCGATGGAGGGCATGCCGGAGATGCACGGCTCCGCCGGCCAGCTCAGCCACGGCCAGCGCAGCTACACGTATCCGATGCTGCAGCGCGCGGCGACGCTCTGGTACCACGACCACCGCATGGGTTACACGGGCCCGGCGGTGTACCGCGGACTGGCCGGGTTCCACCTCGTGACCGACGACGAGGAGGACCGGCTCGACCTGCCGCGCGGCTCCCGCGACATCCCGCTGCTGCTCGCGGACCGGGCGTTCGCCGAGAACGGGGCGCTGATGTACCCCGCGGTCGACTCCGGCATGCACAAGCCCGGTGTCGTGCACGCGCACCACTTCGGCATGATGGGCGACGTCATCCTGGTCAACGGCGCCCCGTGGCCCGTGCACCGGGTCAGGCGGCAGCGCTACCGGCTGCGGTTCCTCAACGGCTGCAACGTCCGGGACTTCCGCCTGGAGCTGGACCCCCCGCCGCCGGGCGGCAAGGGCCTGCTGCAGATCGGCAGCGACGGCGGACTGCTGGGCAGCCCGCTGGCCCACGACAGCCTGCGCATGGCCCCTGCCGAACGCTTCGACGTCATCGTGGACTTCGCCCGTTACCGGCCCGGCACCAAGGTGCGCCTGGTCAACCGGTTCGGCAGCGGCAGCACCGCACAGGTCATGCGTTTCGACGTCTCACCGTCGTCCCGGAAGCCGCACGACGACACCCACATCCCCAAGCGGCTGTCACGCCGCCCCGCCACCATCCTCGACCCCCGCAAGGCCGTGGCGCACCGGACCTTCGCCTTCCGGCACTCGCGCGACGGCTGGACGATCAACGGCCTGCCGTACAAGCCCGGCCGCTCGCTGGCCGACGTGAAGCTCGGCACGATCGAGATCTGGAAGTTCACCTCGGTGTTCTTCCATTCGGTGCACGTGCACCTGGACGCCTTCCGCGTGCTGTCCCGCAACGGCAAGAAGCCGGGCGCGTTCGACGCGGGCTGGAAGGACACGGTGGCGACGGGCCCGGGCGAGACCGTCGAGGTGGCGGTCCGCTTCACCGACTACGCAGGCAAGTTCATGATCCACTGTCACAACCTCGAGCACGAGGACATGGCGATGATGGCCGACTTCACCACGCACTGAGGCACGGCGGCCCCGGCCCGGCGGTGTCCTAGGTGTATTGACCACGAGCGTTGTTGACACCTGCTGGGTCTTGATCACGGCGAAGACCTCCGGTGTGGTGGAGCTGTCTAGGACTGCACCGCACCGGAGGTCTTCGTGTCCCACCGTAATGCCCGCCTGACCGTGCACGGCAGGCGGCTACTGGTCGAGCGTGTCTGCGCGGGTCGCCCGGTCGCTCATGTCGCGGCGGAGATGGGCATCTCGCGCGCCACGGCGCACAAGTGGGTCCGCCGCTGGCGGGCCGAGGGCGACGCCGGCCTGCACGACCGTACGAGCAGGCCACACACCGTCCCCCACCGCACACCGGCCGCCATGGAGGCCCGGGTCTGTCACCTGCGGACCACTCGTAAGCTCGGCCCGGCACGGATCGGGCCGATCCTCGGGATGCCGGCCTCGACAGTTCACCGGATCCTGACCCGGCACGGCCTGCACCGGCTGGCCTGGATCGACCGACCCACCGGCGAGCCGATCCGCCGCTATGAACGGGCCCAGCCGGGCGAGCTGGTCCATGTCGACATCAAGAAACTGGGCAACATCCCAGACGGAGGCGGCTGGCGCACCGTGGGCAGGGCCGCGGGAGACCGAAACCGGCAAGCCACCACCACCCAGCGGCAGAACTGCACGCCGGTGATCGGCTACAGCTACATCCATTCCGCCATCGACGACCACTCCCGCCTGGCCTACAGCGAGGTCCTGCCCGACGAGCGCAAGGACACCGCCATCGCCTTCTGGCAACGGGCGCAAGTCTTCTTCACCGCCCACGGGATCACCGTCGAGCGTGTCCTGACCGACAACGGCTCCTGCTACAAATCCAAGGCCTGGCGAGACACCCTCGTCGCGGCCGGAATCACCCACAAACGCACCCGGCCCTACCGGCCACAGACGAACGGCAAGGTCGAACGCTTCAACCGCACCCTGCTCGAAGAATGGGCCTACCTACGGCCCTACACCTCAAACGCAGAGCGCACCAAAGCCCTGGCAGACTTCCTCCACACCTACAACCACCATCGCTGCCACACCGCACTCGGAGGCAAGCCCCCAATCAGCCGCGTCAACAACGCTGCGGGTCAATACACCTAGGCCGTGTCGTCAAAGGAGCGCCGGCCGCCCGGAGGGCGGGCCCAGCGGCGTCTGGTGCGGTGCATCGCAAGGCGGAGAGTCGTCCTCGTAGTGGGCTACTCGGACGATTCGACAACGCAGCGAGGTGCCGTGCCAGGCGCCGCTGGGCAGGCGGGACTTTGACGACACGGCCTAGGACGCGGCCGGGCCGGACGGCTGTCCGGGGGCGGTGCCGCCGGGCGGGGGGCTCTCCCCTCCCGGCGGCCCGGGGGTGCCGGGGACCGGGCTCTGCGGAGCGGGGCCCGTGCCGGGCGGCGGGGACTGCGGGGCGGTCCCGCCCTGTTCCCCCGTCGGTGCGGAGGGGCCCGTCGAACCGCCGCCCTCCTCCGGGGCGGCCGGTGAGCCGTCCTGCGGCGACCCGGACGGGCCGCCGGACGGCGCGTTCTGCGGGGGCGTGGTCCGCTCGTCGCCGGAGGCCTTGCCGTCGCCGCTGTCGCGGGTGAACCACTCGCCGGTGCCCGGGTCGCGGACCACGAACTCCTTCACCGGCTCGGTCGCCGGAGCCACCACCACCGTCCTCGACGGCTGGTAACCGGGCCACGCCCGGCCGACGGTCCTGGCACCGTCCTTCTGCTCGACCGGCCCGGTCAGCGGGTTGCCGCAGGCGCAGCGCACCCGGGGCATCCCCCGGTCGTCCACCAGGACCGCGGTCCCGGCCTGCAGCACCGACTGGAAGGCGGTGGGCCTGCGATCGCGGTAGCCGTGGTTGGTGACCCGCGTGTCCGCGCGGAGCTGAAGCGGGGTCAGGCCGCGCAGGTACGCCGGGACGCCCGCGGGGGCGAGGCCCAGCACCGAGGCGAACGCCCTGCTCTTCGACGGGTCCGACGACAGGGCGGTGATCTGCTTCTCCACGTCGCAGCTGGCGGCGTCGCGCGTGCCGCCGTACAGACCGGGCATGCCGCCTCTGTAGACCTGCCGTACGGTGCCCCCCGTCGTCGAGGGGGTCGGCAGTGCAGGTGTCGCCGAGGGCGCGGCGGTCTCCTCGGCCGTCGACCCCGTGAACGGGTTCGGTCCCGCGCTGCCCGCCGTCTGCAGGAACAGCTCGCCCTGCTTCCCGCCCGAGACGCCGCCGGGCCGGGTGAACACCACGGCCACTGCCACCGCCGCCACCACGGCCGCGGTGATCGCGGCCACCTTGGGCACCGAGCGCCACCAGGGCCGTTCGTGTCCGCCGCCCCCTCCGCCGCCTCCGCCGCCTCCGCCGCCGTCGTCCGGTGGTCCACCCGGTGGCGGGGGCGGTCCGCCCACGACGACCGTCGGCGTCCGGCGCCGCCGTCCGGGCGAGTCCCGGTCCTGGCCGGGCGACCTCGCCTCGTCGGTCCCGTCCGGTCCGGACAGCGGGCCCGAGGGCGGGCCCTCGGGGCGGGCGAGCGAGGGCGGTAGAACGCTCACAGGGCTTTCCTCCACTCGTCCCGGGCCGGCACCCCGGCCGGACGCGTCGCCGGTCGCTTCAGAAGCCCCACCTGTTGACCATTGTGTGCGTCCCCCTCACAGTCCCCGCAAGCCGACGCCCGCCGGGGACGGCGCGTCCGGACGCGCCCCGGGACGGGCCCTTGCGAGGGGTGCGCCGCCGCGTCTTCGGGGGGACCATGGAATCGCGTCGGCACGGGCGAGAGGGGACGGCGGACCGACCGGCCGGAACGGCAGGCGGAAGAGGCGCCCACCATGAGCGACACGGATCGGTACACGACCGGCCCGGAGCGGCTGGACGGGGTCTCGACGAGCCCGAGCGGGCTGATGGACCTCCTGGGTGTGGCCGCTGTGCTCCTGGAGGGCGACGGCCGGGTGGACATGTGGAGCCCGCAGGCCGAGGCGCTGTTCGGCTACACCGCGGAGGAGGCGGTCGGCCAGTACGCCGCCCACCTGCTGGTCCACGACACGCACCGCAAGCTCGTCATCGGGCTGTTCTCCGAGATCATGAAGACCGGCGAGAGCTGGGCGGGGTCCTTCCCGGTGCGCTGCAAGGACGGCGGCCGCCGGCTGGTGGAGTTCCGCAACATGCGGCTGATGGACAGCCTCGGCGACTACTACATCCTCGGGCTCGCCACCGACCAGTCCACCATGCGCGAGGTGGAGCAGGAGGTCGCCCTGTCCACGCGGCTGATCTCGCAGTCGCCGATCGGCATCGCCGTGCTGGACACCGGCTTGCGGTACCTCAGCCTCAACCCCGCGCTGGCGCGGTTCCACGGCACCTCGGTCCAGGACCACCTGGGGCGCCCGTTCCGCAGCGTCCTCCCGGGCCCCGACTACCGGGCGGTGGAGGCGGAGATGCGGCAGGTGCTGGCGTCGGGGGTACCGATGGTCGACCGCTACACCGTCGGCCGGACCCCGTCCGACCCGCGCAGCGAGCACGCCTGGGCGGTGTCCCTCTACCGGCTGGAGGACCACCGCGGGCACGTGCTGGGCCTCGCCGAGGTCGTCGTCGACATCACCGAGCGGCACCGCGCGGCCGCGGAGGCCGACCGGGCGCGGCGGCGGCTGGCGATGATCGCCGACGGCTCCGCCCGCATCGGCACCGCCCTGGAGGTCGAGCCGACGGTACGGGAACTCGTCGAGGTCGTCGTGCCCGACCTGGCGGACCTGGCGGCGGTCGACATCCTCGACAGCGTCCTGGACCAGCGCGCCCCCGCCGGCCGGCAGGACGCGCCGGTGTTCCGCTCCCTGGCGATCAGGACCGCCTACGCCACGGAGGCGGCCCATGCCGTCCCGGCCCCGGGCGAGGTCGTCACCTACCACGCGGAGCACCTCTCCGCCCAGTGCGTGCGCACGCTCCGCCCGCACATGATCGCGCACGCAGGCCAGTACGACCTCGAGCGCATCACCCCCGACCCCGAGTCGGCGCGGCTCCTCGCCGACGCCGGTGTGCACTCGTGCATGGCGATCCCGCTCATCGCCCGCGGCGAGGTGCTGGGCGTGCTGGGCATGAGCCGGGCCCGTACGCACGCGTCCTTCGACGAGGACGACCTGACCCTCGCCTGCGAGCTGGCCGCTCGCGCCGCCGTGTGCATCGACAACGCCCGCTGGTACCAGCAGGTGCGCAACACCGCCGAGACCCTGCAGCGCAGCCTCCTCCCGCAGCCGCAGCCGTACCATCCCGGCCTGGAGGTCGCCGCCCGCTACCGGCCCGCGCAGGCCAGGAGCAAGGTCGGCGGCGACTGGTACGACGTCATCCCGCTCGACGACGAGCGGACCGCGCTGGTCGTCGGCGACGTCATGGGCAGCGGCATCGACGCCGCCACGACCATGGGCCGGCTGCGCACCGCCACCTCGACACTGGCCGAGCTCGACCTGGACCCGGCCACGGTGCTGGGCCACCTCGACAAGATCACGCGCGGCCTCGACCCGTACATCGCGACGTGCGTGTACGCCCTGTACGACGCGCGCACGGCCGAGTGCCACCTGGCGACCGCCGGGCACCTGCCCCCGGTCCTGGTGCACGGCGACGGCTCCCCCGAACTGCTCGACCTGCCGACGGGGACGCCCCTGGGCGTCGGCGGCGTTCCGTTCGAGAGCACGAGCATCACGCTCGCGCCCGGGGACCGTCTCGTGCTGTACACCGACGGGCTCGTGGAGACCCGCGACGACCCGATCGACGAGCGCCTCGAACTGCTCCTGACCCTGCTCGGCACACCGGACGCCTCGGTGGAGGAGACCTGCGACCGGCTCCTGCGGGAGCTGAGGGGCGCCGACGACCACGACGACGTCGCCCTCCTGATCGCCCGCGCGGACCCGCACCGCCGGCCGCGGGGGCGCTTGTGATCAGGTGCCGCCGGGCGGGTGGTGACCGCGTCCCCGGGTGGGCTCGGCACCGGCAGGGTGGAATGCATGGGGTTCGGCCCCGGCGCACGCCCGGGCCGTACTGCCGCACGGAAAGGCGTGAGGGAATGGGACACGGCGGAAACGTGATCGCTGAGCTGCTGGCCGACCACCGCGAGGTCGAGGAGATCTTCGACCGCATGCAGTCGATGTCGACCGGCGACCCGGCGCTGCGGGAGCTGGTGGACGAGGTGACCATCGAGCTGGTGCGGCACTCGGTGGCGGAGGAGCAGTACCTCTACCCTGCCGTCCGCGAGCACGTCGAGGGCGGGGACCGCATCGCGGACAAGGAGATCGCGGACCACGCCAGGATCGAGGAACTGCTGAAGGAGCTGGAGCAGCTGCCACCGAACGACGGCCGGTTCCACCCCCTGCTGATGCGGCTGATGGACGAGGTCACCGCGCACGTCCAGGACGAGGAGGGCACGCTCTTCCCCGGGCTCAGCAGCGCCTGCTCCCCCGAGGCCCTCGACGACCTGGGCGACAAGGTGCGCCGCGCCAAGTCCCTCGCCCCCACCCGGCCCCACCCGGCGGCACCGCACACCCCTCCCGCCAACAAGCTCCTCGCCCCGGGCGCGGGCCTCGTCGACCGGGCCCGCGACTTCGTGAGCGGCCGCGGCCGGTCCTGACCCCCAGGGGCGGCGGCGCAGGGTCCCCGTTCCTCCGGGAACCCTGCGCCGTGTCCTCGCCGGGAGCGGGCGTGATGCGGCTCATGTCGCGAAAGCGCGACTTTGCGTACGCTGGGCGCGCCGCGCGCCGGACGGGTGCGGCACCCATGCGCACGGAGGACGGTTCGTTCGGCATGCACAGTGAGCTCTCGTCGGTCATCGCCGCGGCCACCCGGTGGCTGCTGGCCGCCTATCCGGCGACCGGCGGAGCCCTCAGCCGTGCCCTTGCCGAGGCGCAGGCCCGCCAGGCCGCCATGGTCGCCGCCGCCCTGCGCTACCCGACGGCGGTGGACGCCGCCCTGCTCGGACTGCTGCCGCCCGGCGGCACGGGCCGGCTGGACCGGGTCGCCGGCGCCGGGGTCGTCGACGAGGACGCCGGGGACACCGAGGCCGGCTGGCGCACCTGGGTAGACGAGGTCGTCGTGAGCTGGGCGGCCTGCCTGCTCGCCGACCCGGACTTGGCCGCCTCCGCGGTGACGGCCCTCACGGCCACCGAACACGGCGCCTCCCTCGCCGGTGACGCCCTGCGGCTCACCACCCCCGGCGCCCACGACCGCGCGGCGGCCGCCCTCCTGCGCCACCCGGACCTGCTGGCCCCGATAGCGGGCCTGCACCGCGCGGAACTGACGGCACTGCTGGAGGCGGCGCCGCTCGACAGCTTCCCGGCGTAGCCACCGCTTCCCGCGGCACATCCGCAGGTGTACGCGGTGTTTGTTCGGGAAAAGGCAGAAGATGCCTCTACGTGATGCCATGACCTGGTTGGCCCGCCGCAGCCGGGACCCGGTGGTCACCCTGACGGCGCGGGCCACCGTCGCCGCGACCATCTCCTACGTGATCGCCGTGCACGTCAGTAGCGAGTCTGCCCCGCTGACGGCGCCGCTCACCGCCCTGCTCGTCGTGCAGGTGACGCTCTACTCCACGCTCACCACCGGCATCCGCCGGGTGAACTCCGTGGTGGTCGGTGTGCTGATCGCCGTCGGGTTCAGCGCGCTGGTCGGCCTGACGTGGTGGAGCCTGGGGCTGATCATCCTCGCGGCGCTGGTCATCGGGCAGTTCGTGCGGGTCGAGGAGTTCGTCAACGAGGTGGCCATCAGCGCGATGCTGGTGCTCGGGGTGAGCCAGTTGACGGAGCAGGCATGGGACCGCGTGCTGGAGACCCTCATCGGGGCAGGGGTGGGCCTGCTCCTCAACGTCCTGTTCGCACCGCCCGTGTGGGTGGGGACCGCCGGGGCGTCGATCGAGGACCTCGCCCGCCGCATGCGTCATCTCCTGCTGTGCTGCGCCGAGGAACTGGACTCCCCCGCCGCGGTGGAGCGTGCCGCGGCACGGCTGCACGAGGCGCGACGGTTGGACCAGGACGTCGCCGAGGTGGACACCGCGCTGCGCCGGGCCGAGGACAGCCTGCGGCTCAATCCCCGGGTCAGGGAAGCGCTGTTGTCGCGGGTGGTGCTGAGGACCGGTCTGGACACCCTGGAGATCTGCGTGGTGGTCCTGCGCGTCCTCGCGCGGTCGCTGACGGATCTCGCCAAGCGGCGCGGCGCGGACGATCCGCTGTTCGACCGCGACGTGGCGGTCGCCCTGGAGGAGCTCTTCGCCCACCTCGGCGGGGCGCTCGTCAGCTTCGCCGTCCTGGTGACCACGCAGGTCAGCAGCAACGCCGAGGAGGCCGAGGCCCGGCTGGCCGCGGAGCTCGCGGCGGCCCGCGCGAGCCGGGAGAAGGCCGCGGACATGCTGCTCGACCGGGTTCGGCAGCATCCGGGGGCCTGGCAACTGCACGGGTCCCTGCTCGCCGAGGTGGACCGCATCCTGGACGAGCTGGCCCTGGAGCACCGTTCCCACCGGCTGATGGAGGAGCTGGACGAGGCCGCCCGGGCGCAACAGGACCGCTTCGCCGTGCCGGCCAGGCTCCGGCTCGTGGCCCGCGGTGAACGCGTCCGGCGCTGTCGTCACGGGCGCGGCGCGTCCGGCGGGGAGACGCGGACCGGACCACCGCCCGTGCCCTTGGCCCGGGCGGCGGACCGGCCGGGCCGGGCGCCGGGGGACCGGCGTCGTCCGGCGGGCGACCGGTCGCGCTCGGGGTGACACGGGTCGGGGCGCGGTCGCGGCGCCGCGGACGGCTCAGCCGCGCGCGAAGTCCAGCAGGTCGGCGTTGAACCGCTCGGCGAACTTGGGCACCATCGCGAGCCCGTGCGGGGCTCCCTCGTACACCTTGTAGACCGCTCCCTTGACCAGCTTCGAGCTCTTGGCACCGGCAGCCACGATGGGCACGATCTGGTCGTCGTCCCCGTGCACGATCAGCGTCGGGACGTCGATCTTCTTGAGGTCCTCGGTGGTGTCCGTCTCGGAGAACGCCTTGACGCAGTCGTAGGCGCCCTTGATGCCCACCGTCATGCTCCACAGCCAGAACTCGTCGCGGGTGCCCTGGCTGACGGTCGACCCTTCGCGGTTCGCGCCGTAGAACGGGCCGCTGAGGTCCCTGTAGAACTGGGACCTGTCCTTGGCCACGCCCTCGCGGATCTCGTCGAAGACCTCGATCGGAAGGCCCTCGGGATTGGCCTGCGTCTTCAGCATCAGCGGGGGGATCGCACCCACCAGCACCGCCTTGGCGACCCTGCCCGTGCCGTGCCGCCCGATGTAGCGGGTGACCTCGCCGCCACCGGTCGAGTGCCCGACCAGGATGACGTCGCGCAGGTCGAGTTCCTCGATGACGGCCGCCAGGTCGTCGGCGTAGGTGTCGAGGTCGTTGCCCTCCCAGGGCTGGCCGGAACGCCCACCGCCACGACGGTCGTGGGCGACGCCCCGGAAACCGTGGTCCACCATCCACTTCAACTGCGGGTCCCAGGCGTCCGCGGTCAGCGGCCACCCGTGGGAGAACACGACGGGTTGGCCGGTCCCCCAGTCCTTGAAGAAGATCTGGGTCCCGTCCTTCGCTGTTGCATACGGCATGATCCTGAGTCCTTCTCGCTCCAGGGGGAACGCAGGGTTCCGGGGTTGCCCATACCCAAGCCCGGCCCCGTCCGGGATGAGTACGCCGTTGGTCAAACCGTAGTGCCGGGGCGGAGTCCCGGCGCGTCGAGACGGCTCAGCGCTCGGGTGCCACGGAGGCGTCCAGCAGCGGTCCGAGCTCGCGGGCCACGGTGGTCAGGGCGCGTACGTCGCGCTCCGCCCTGGCGATGACGACGGCGCCCTCGATGGCGCTGATCATCAGCGTCGCCAGCGACGGTGCCCGCCCGGCCGGCACGCCCATCTCCTCCAGTGCCCCGGCGACGGGCCCGGTCCAGGTCGCGAAGGCGGCGGCCGCCGCCGTACGGGTGGCCTCGGAGGTCCCGGCGCAGTCGACCGTGGCGGCCGCGACGGGGCAGCCGGCGTCGTAGCCGGAGGTCAGGAACTCGTCCGTCCACTGGCCGACCATGGCGGCGAACAGCCCGCCGGGAGTCGGCTCGGGCAGGGCGGCGAGGAAGCGGGCCACGCGGTTGCCGGCGTAGCGGCCGGCCCAGCCGACGGCCTCGTTGACCATCTGTTCCTTGCCGCCCGGGAAGTAGTACTGCAGCGATCCCCGGGGCGCCTGCGCGTGGGCGGCGACCTCGCGCAGGCCCGTCGCCGTGACGCCGCCGCGGCGGATCAGCTGTGCGGCGCTGAAGACCATGCGCTCGCGGGGACCCCGCTCGGAACCGGCCATCTCCGACCTCCCACCGTCTGCCCTCCCGCCCGCCCGCGTAAGGGGTGGCGGCCCTCCTCGGTGCGCGTCGGCTCGGCGACGCAGTTCGCGCACGCGGGCCGGCGTCCGGCGCCCCGGGGTCTATTATGACGGCTGTCATACGCGCTATGACAGCCGTCATAACGCGCGGGTCGAGCGGTCGGACGGCCGGGACGGCGGTGGGCAGTGGACGTGGGTTTCATCGGTCTGGGGATCATGGGGCAGCCCATGGCGCTCCGTCTGGCCGGTTCGGGAACACGGCTGGTGGTCTGGAACCGCACCGCCGCCCGGTGCGCCCCGCTGCGCGCGGCGGGGGCCGAGTTCGCGGAGGGGCCCGGCGAGGTCTTCGACCGGGCCCGCGTGGTGGTCCTGATGCTCGCCGACGGCGCCGCCGTCGACGCCGTCCTGGGCCGCGGCACCCCGGACTTCGCCGGGCGTGTGGCCGGGCACGTCGTCGTCCACATGGGCACCACCTCGCCGGCGTACTCGCGCGGGCTGGAGGCCGCCGTCCGCGCGGCGGGCGGCCGCTACGTGGAGGCTCCCGTCTCCGGCTCCCGCAAGCCCGCCGAGGCGGGGCAACTCGTGGCGATGCTCGCCGGGGATCCCGCGGCGGTGGAGGAGGTGCGGCCGCTGCTCGCGCCGATGTGCCGGGAGTCCTTCGCCTGCGGGCCGGTGCCCGGCGCGCTGCTGATGAAGCTTTCGGTCAACCTCTTCCTGATCACGATGGTCACCGGGCTCACCGAGGCGTTCCACTTCGCGGAACGGCAGGGCCTGGACACCGGGCAGTTCCTCTCCGTCCTGGACGCCGGGCCCATGGCCAGCGCCGTGTCGCGGATGAAGGCGCCCAAGCTGAGGGAGCGCGACTTCTCCGCGCAGGCCGCGGCGTCCGACGTGCTGCACAACAACCGCCTCATCGCCGAGGCGGCCCGCGCGTCGGGCCTGGCCTCGCCGCTGCTGGACGTCTGCCACGCCCTCTTCGACGAGACCGTGGAACAGGGGGACGGCCGCGCGGACATGGTGGCCGTCCTGCGGGCGATCGAAGCCCGCACGGACGTCGCCGGCGACCTGGTCGCCGAGGTACGGGGCGGAGGCGTCCGGTGAGCCGGACCGTGACGCCCTCGGAGGCCGCCGTCACCGCCCGGCGCATGTGGCGGCTCGCCGAACCGGTGCACGCCGTCACCTACTTCACGCCCGAGGCACGCGCCGCGTACGAGGAGGCGGGGCTGCGCGGTTACTGGCGCGGTTACTTCGCCGGTCGCGCGGCCCCCCTCGGCCCGGTGGGCCCGGAGCCCGTCGTGGCCGCCTTCTTCGGCTTCGCGCCCGCCATGGTGGCCCGCGCGCTGCCCGGCGTGTGGGCGCTCGCCCCGCCCGAGCGCGCCCTGGAGGCGCGGCGGCGCGGCGCGGGCGCCGCACTGCGGCGGCTGCTGGCGGGACAGGAGACGGCGGTGGCGGAGGCGGTGGACCTGCTGGCTCCGGTCGTCGCCGGCCTCGACGTCGCGGGACGGGTGCTCGCCGCCGCGAATACGGCGCTCCCCTCCCCCGGCGACCCGGTCGACGCGCTCTGGCACCAGGCCACGCTGCTGCGCGAGCACCGCGGGGACGGTCATGTCGCGGCGCTTGTCGCGGCCGGTCTGGGTGGATGCGAGGCGCTGGTGCTGCGCACGGGCATCGACCTGCCGCGAACCGAGCTGCAGCCGCACCGCGGATGGACCGACGAGCAGTGGGCCGGTGCGGCGGCCCGTCTCGCCGCCCGAGGCCTGCTCGGCGCGGACGGCGCCGCGACCGCCGCGGGGCGGGAGGCCCACCGCGCGCTGGAGGAGGCCACCGACCGCGCCGCCGGGCGGCCCTGGGAGGCCTTGGCACCCGAGGCCGTCGAGCGCCTGGTCACCGTGCTGTCCGCTGCGGCACGGGCCTGCGCGGGGGCGCTGCCGTACCCGAACCCGATGGGCGTGCCCGCCCCCTGAGAAACGCCTCAGGCCGAGAGGAGTCCCGCGATGCAGGCGTCCCAGTCGATGTGGCCGCCCTCGGTGCCGAGCGGGACGAGTTCCGCGGTCGCG
Organism: Streptomyces sp. TOM-9; assembly: GCF_056858595.1. Classification (NCBI taxonomy): domain Bacteria; kingdom Bacillati; phylum Actinomycetota; class Actinomycetes; order Kitasatosporales; family Streptomycetaceae; genus Streptomyces; species Streptomyces sp. TOM-9. The sequence continues at coordinate 519,453 of NZ_JBXEQB010000001.1, forward strand.
GCCAGGAACCGGGCGAGTTCACCCGTGGCGACCTGCAGGACGGCCGTGCCGCCGGGGGCGGCGAGCGTGATCAGGGTGTGGGCGTGGTCCCCGGGTTCGACGTGCACGTCGCCGTCCCCGGCGGAGGCCGCGAGCCCGGCCAGCAGCAGTTCGCGGGAGAGCACCCACTCCGCCTCATCGGCACCGTCGCCGTCGCCGAAGCGCATCCGCACGATGTAGGGGTCGTCGGAACGGTACCGGCAGTCCGCCGACAGATCGAGGAACCGCCGGGTCCCGGTGATCAGCCGCAGGGACAGGTGTTCCGTGAGTGCTCGCATGGACGCCCCCTCGTGGGCCCGGTTCGGCCGCGTTCGCCGTTCAGCAGCATGTCGTTGCCGTGCGTTTGCCCCGTGACGCATGGTCCGGGCCGGGGCGACGGGAGAGATTTCGTGAAGGCTCGCCCTGGACGGCCGATCTGCGGGGTGCCCGGTCAGGAGCGCCGGTCCTGCGCCATGACGTCGGCGGGTCCGGGGAGTTCACCGCCGATCACGGGGACCGGGTCCGGGGCTCCGTCCGTCGGGCACAACGGCAGCGGTACCCCGGCGACGGCCGCCGCCCGTTCGGTGCTGTCCGGGGAGCAGCCCAGCCATGCGCAGAACAGCACGGTCGCGTCGTCCTGGAACTCGCCGACCTGGTGGTCCGAGACCCGGCGCATGAGACGGCACAGGGTCTCGGGGAGGGGCAACCGGTCGGCGTGGTGGCGGATGAGGAAGTCCAGGAACCCGGAGAGCCCGAACTCCCCGCCGGTGGTGGTACGGGCCTCCGGGATGCCGTCGGTGTAGAACACGAGGCGGTCGCCCGGCTCCAGTTGCTCACGGCACACCTGCGGTGCCACGCCCAGCCCCAGGCCCATGGGGTCGCCTGGCGAGCAGGCGAGTTCGGCGACCCAGCGCCCGCCCCGGATGAGGATCGGCGGGTGGTGGCCGCGGTTGACCCATTCGAACAGGCCGGAGCCGGTGTCGAGCCGGGCGACGACGCCGGTGGCGTAGCGCGTCCCCTCGAACTGCTCGACCAGCACCTTCTCGATCTCCTCGGTGATCTCGACCAGTTCCGCGTGGCGGCGGCGGGCGTTGCGGTTCGCGCCCATGGCGAGGCTCGCGGTCAGGCCGGCCGCCGTGTCGTGCCCCATCGCGTCGAAGATCGACAGATGGACCAGCGGGCCGTCGAGCGCGTAGTCGAAGGCGTCCCCTCCGACCCGGTAGGCGGGTTCCAGCGCCGCGGAGATGACGACCCGGCCGTCCGAGTACGAACGGGGCGGCAGCAGGCGCCACTGCATCTCGGCGGCCACGTTCATGGCCTCGGTGCGCACCGTGCGGGCGTACGCGTCGCTGTAGTCGCGCTTGGCGGTGACGATGAGCGCCACCGCGTCGGCCAGCGACTGCACGTCCTCGCGGGTGCGGTCGTCGTCCCCCTCGGTGGTGACGCGGAGCAGGCCCAGCCGCTCGGAACCGCCCAGCAGGGGTGCCCACCAGCGGCACTTGCCGGGGCACGCGGAGACGGCGGGGAGCAGCCGGCCGTACTGGAAGGCGCGGCCGGGCACCGTGCCCTCGATCCGCAGTTCGGAGCTGTGGTTCCGGTGGCCGCACTCGCCCGCCCCTTCCTCGGCGAGGTTGCGCAGCACATGGCGCTGGAGGTCGGAGAGGTAGATCGTGACGTGGGCGAGGCCGGCGGGTTCCGCGTGCTCGGCCACCTTCGCCGGCAGCTGTTCCAGGGGCATCAAGTGGCTTTCGGCCAGCAGGCCCGCCAGCATCCGGCGACTGCGCCGATCCCTGTCCTGCGTCACCCTTGCTCCTCGCCACCCGTCGGCGGGTCCGGGGTTCCGGCGGCCTCGCCCGGGCCGGGTGGCCCCCGCCTCGAACCTTTCCCATCGTACGCATACCACCCATAAGTGATATAACGGTCGCTTCCCGTCATCCACGGGCCCTGACCGGGGCACCGGGCGCGCCGATGACGTACGGCGGTACGCATGGCCGGGCGCGCGGCGGACCGCCGTTACGTAGCTTGACGGACGCCTTTCGTCGTCTTTCGCCCTAGTTTTTGCTGTGTCCGCGGCCGGGGGCCGGGCGACCGCGGACGGGTCGACTCGGAGGTCTGGGATGGCGGCATACGACTACATCGTCGTCGGTGGCGGGACCGCGGGGTGCGTGCTCGCCGCGCGTCTCTCGGAGGACGGGCGGGTCCGGGTGCTGCTCCTCGAGGCGGGGCCGGCCCGGGCGGCGAAGCGCTCGGCCGCACCGCCGCGGTGGATGCGGTTGATCGGCAGCGGGATGGACTGGGGCGACCGGACCGTGGCACAGCGCGGAGCCGGCAGTGCCGTGCTGCCCTATCCGCGGGGGAAGGCGCTGGGCGGATCGAGCAGCATCAACGCCATGGTCCACCTGCGGGGGCACCGGGCCGGCTACGACGCGTGGGAGAAGGCGGGCGCGACCGGCTGGAACTTCGACACCCTGCTGCCCTACCTGCGCCGCAGCGAGCGGGCGGCGGGGCGCGACCCGGAGTTCCGCGGCACCGAGGGCCCCATGCGGGTCGCGCCGCCGCACCGGGTCCACCCGCTGTCCCCCGCGTGCCTGAGCGCCGTGCAGGCGGCCGGGCACCCCATCAGCACCGACCTCAACGGCCGCCACCAGCAGGGCGGCGGCTGGCTGGACCTGAACATCGTCGACGGGGCCCGGCAGAGCGCCGCCGACGCCTACCTGCGGCCGGTGCTGCACCGGCCGGGCCTGACCGTGGTCACCGGGGCGCAGGTCCACCGGCTCCTGCTGCACCACGGGCGGTGCACGGGTGTGGAGTACAGCCGTGACGGGGTGCTCGAACGGGCCGAGGCCGGCCTGGAGGTCGTCCTCGCCGCCGGGGCGGTCGGCTCCCCGCACCTGCTCATGCTCTCGGGCGTCGGGCCGCCCGACGAGCTGCGGTCCCACGGCATCGGCGTGGAGGCGGACCTCCGTGAGGTCGGGAGCAATCTGCACGACCACCCCGTCACGGTCGTCAACTTCTCCGCGGCACGGACGGTGCCGACGCCGACGGGCCCCGCGTTCGACGCCGCCGCGGCCCTGTGCAGCACCCATGCCGACACCGCCCCCGACATCCAGGTGCTGTTCCTGTGCGCGCCGTACGTGCCGCCGCCGCTGGAGGGCGCGGAGAACGGCTACAGCTTCGTGGTGGGTCTGATGACGCCCCGCAGCCGGGGCTCGGTCCGGCTGGCCGGGGCCGACCCGCGCTCCGCGCCGCTGGTCGACCCGAACTTCCTGTCCGCGCGTTCCGACGTGGAGAGCCTGATCAGGGGGGTGCGCATGGCCCGGGAGATCGGCAGCGAGCAGGTGCTGAAGGTATGGCGGAAGGAAGAGGTCCTGCCGGGGCCCGCCGCGTTCAGCCACGGACTCCTGGAGGACTACGTACGGCGCAGCGTCGGCAGTTTCTACCACCCGGGGGGCACCTGCCGCATGGGGTCGGACGACCAAGCCGTCGTCGACCCCGAGCTCCGGGTGAACGGCGTGTCGGGGCTGCGGGTCGCCGACGCGTCGGTGATGCCGTCCGCGGTGTCCGCGCATCCCAACGCGACCGTGCTGGCCGTCGCGGAACGGGCGGCCGACCTCATCAGGGGCGAGGGCGGCGACGGCCTGACCGGGCGGGCCGCCGCGTGAACGGTGCCCCTTCCGGCCTCAGGAGCCCGGTGGCAAGAAGCGGGCCAGCTGGCTGCGCGAGGTGACGCCGAGCTTGGGGAAGATCCGCGTCAGGTGGGTGCTGACCGTCCGGTGGGACACGTAGAGCCGCGCGCCGATCTCCTTGTTGGACAGGCCCTCGGCGGCCAGCGTCGCGATCTGCAGTTCCTGCGGCGTGAGCCGGTCGGCGGCCCGGGGCGACCGCTGACGGGTGGTCTCGCCGGTGGCCTCCAGTTCCTGCCGCGCGCGGCGGCTCCACGCCGCGGCTCCCAGGTCGTCGAAGGTGTCGCGGGCGGCCCTGAGCGGTGCGCGGGACTCCAGGACGCGGCGCTGCCTGCGCAGCCACTCGCCGTACGCGAGCCGCAGGCGCGCCCGCTCCAGGGACCAGCCCGTGAGGTCCGCCTCCAAGGCGGCCGCGAAGGCGGCCTCGCCCTCGTCCTCCCCGGCCAGGACCGCCCGGGCGTGGCGTGCGGCCAGCCGCACGCGGGCCGCGGGCGTCCGGCGGGCCAGTGGCGCGAGCCGCTCCAGGACCCCTCGCGCGTCGTCCTTCTCGCCGCAGTGCGCGGCCGCCTCTGCGAGGTCGCCCACGGTCCACAGGGCGGTCATCACGTGGTGCCCGGCGTCGGCCGGGTCGGTCAGCCGCCGCAACTGGGCGTACGCCTGCGCGTGGTCCCCGCTGCAGGACAGCGCGGTGCCGCACGCCATGCGTACCGTCGCGTGCAGCAGCGGGGAGTTCAGCCGGACGGCGATGGCCCGGGCCTGCCCGATCAGCCGGTGGGCGGTCGGCGCGTCGTCGCGCAGGGCGGCGAGGCAGCCGAGCACGGTGAGGGCGGTCGCCTCCCACTCGGGCTGACCGGTCTCCCGGGCGAGCCTGCGGGCCTCGTCGGCGTCCAGCCGCGCCGGATCGCAACGGCCCGTGGCCGCGCGTCCCGAGGCGCGCAGTGCCAGTGCCTCCGCCAGCGGTGCCAGCCGCCCCTGGTGCCTGAGCCGTTCGACGGCCGCGGTGAGGAAGGGGTCCGCGTGTTCGGGCGCGCCGACGCACCACAGCGCGCGGGCCGTCGTGTGCAGCGCCGCGGCGTCGTCCGTCCGCCGGGTCACGGCGCGGGCGGCTTCGAGCACCGAGGAGGCGCGCTCCACCGGTGCGGCCTGCGCGGCGATCAGCGCCATGGCGGCGCCCCCGGTCTCGCACCGGCCGTCCAGCTCCGCGGCCAGCCGGTCGGCGGTGCGCAGGACCTCCCCGTGGAGCGTGGACTCCCCGTTCCCGCGGTAGAGGTGGGCGGCCGCGGCGCTCGTCAGCCGGACCGACAGGGCCGTCTCGCCGTCGGCCCGCATGCGTTCGGCCGTACGGAGCAGCGTCCGGACGGCGACCGGCTCCCGGCCCCCGCAGACGGTGCGCGACTCGGAGATCCACAGCAGGCGGGCGGTGTCCTTGCCGGTCAGTTCCAGCCGCTCGATGGTCCGCACCAGGCGACGGACGAGGTCGCGTCGACCGAGGCCGACGGCCAGCTCCGTGCTGCGCAGCATGAGGTCGACCTGTCGGCCGCCGTCGGGGGTGAAGGCGGCGGCCTGCTCGAAGGCGTGCACGGCGGCAACGACGGCGCCGCGTCGCAGCGCGTGGTCGCCGCACCGCTCCAGTCCCCGTGCGACGGTCCCGTCCGGGGGGAGGGTGGAGGCGGCCAGGTGCCAGATCCCGCGGTCGGGACGGCCGGCGTGGACCGCGGCGAGCGCGGCGTGCACGGCGTTGCGCTGCGTGACGGACGCGGCCTGGTGGATCGCGGAGCGGACCAGGGGGTGCCGGAACCGCACGGCGTGCCGGTCGACACGGACGAGCCCCGCGTCCACGGCGGGCACGAGGCCGTCGACGGTGACAGGGGCGCCGGACACGGCGCCGGCCGCGGACAGGACGTCACCCGTCGCCGCCTCGGCGTCGAGCGCGGCGGCGAGCAGCAGGGTGCGCGTGGCGTCGGGGAGTTCCAGGATCCGGGTCTCGAACGCGCGCTGCAGATTGACGGTCAGCGGGAGCCAGCGGGGGATGACCGCGACGGATTCCAGGCCCCCGGCCGCCAGGGGGAGTTCGACGAGGGCCAGGGGATTGCCGTCGGCCTCCTCCAGCAACCGTGCGCGGACGAAGGGCGCGAGTGCCGGCGCGCCGGCGTCCAGCAGCCGCGCGGCGTGGTCGGCGTCGAGCCGGCTGACCGGCATTTCCTCGACGCCTTCCCAGGCGGGCGCCTCCGTCTCGTCCTGGGTGGCGGCGGCCAGCAGCACCACGGGGTCCGAGGACAGCCGTCGGGCGACGAAGGCGAGCAGGTCGCTGGTGGACCGGTCGAGCCACTGGAGGTCGTCGACGAGCAGGAGCAGCGGCCGGTCGGAGGCGCACTCGGCGAGGAGGTCGAGCACGGCGAGGGCGATGCGGAAGGGCTCGGGGCGGCCCACGTCGTGGAGGCCGACCGCGGCCAGCAGCGTCTCACGCTGGGGCTCCGGGAGGCGGCCGGTCTCCAGGAGCACCGGGCGCAGCAGTTGGTGGAGTCCGGCGAACGGCAGGTGGGACTCGGACTGCACACCGGCCAGGCCGAGCACCCGCCGGCCCTGTTCCGCCGCCCGTTCCCGGGCGAGCGCCAGCAGCGTCGTCTTGCCGATCCCCACCTCGCCGCGCAGCACCAGGGCGCCGCCGCGGCCGTCAGCGAGGCGCAGGAGGGCGTCAATCGCCTCGGTCTCGGCCTGTCTGCCGATCAGGGAGGGGATCCGTGTCGCCATGGTCCGCCCTCGCGGTGTCCCGGTACTCGTACACGAACCACCGTACAAGGGGGTGAAAGGGTTCATTATGCCGCTTATGGCAGACAGTCCGGGGACGTCCTCCGCGGACGCGGCCCTGTCGGCCCTGTCGGGCCTGGCGCGACTGCCGGCGGAGCGGCCGGCGGTGGCGGACCAGGTGGCGGCGGCCGAGTACGGCACCGCCCAGGCGGTCGACGACCCGGCGGCCGCGGCGGCCCGGGCACAGGACCTCGGGGCTGACCCTGCGGTGGTCCGGCGGGTCTTCGCCGGACCGGATCGAGGCGAACAAGGTCGTCCAGCGCGGCCTGCTGCGGCTCTGGGAGCGTGACCCGTCGTTGCGCCCCGCGTGAGCGGCCCGACCTGACGACGGAGGTCCGCCCACGCCTGGAAGCGGTGGACGCAGCCCTGGTGCGTGCCGTCGCGGCGGCCCAGCCCCGGCTCACCGGTCCGCGCTGCGCGGCCGGCACCCGGCGGGCGATGTCGGAGGAAGTGGCCGCCGCCCGGCTGGACGCCCTGCACCGGCAGGGCCTTGTGCGGGCCCTGACCCACGCCTGCGCGGAACCGCGGGACGCCGCCGTCGCGGAACACGCCCCCGCAGCAGCGCCGTCCGGCCGTCCGCGAGCGGCGCCCTGACGTACCGGGACCCTCCCGTGCCCCGCCGGACGGCCGGGCCGGCACCGCCGGCGGCAGGCGTGCGTGGACGCGGACGTCGCCCTGTGCCCGGGGGCAGGCCGCGCGGGTGCCGCCGAGGCCGGTGGCACGGGCCTTCGGGGCTCCGGCCGGTTCGGTCAGGCCTCCGCGGGTACGTGCGCGTCCTTCAGGCGCCCGGCGACCGTCGCCAGGAACTCGTCGGACAGCTCCGGGTCGGCGACCGCGCGCGAGATCAGCAAGGCGCCGACCAGGGCGCTGAGGGTGAGCATCGCGTCGGCCCTGGCCTCACCGGGGTCGTCGCCCTGCGCCGCCTCACCGATGAGCGCGAGGTAGCTGAGGACCTGCTTCTCGTACGCCTCCCGCAACTCCGCATCGCCGCGACCGGCCGCGGCGCCCAAGGTCACCAGGGCGCAGCCGGTGCCGGGAGCATCCCGGTGGCGGGCGCTGAGGTAGGCGTCGATCAGGCCCGAGCGGGGCTCATCGGGGTCCCGGCGGGCGGCCTCGGCCATCTTGGCCTCGCCGTCGGCCAGGGCCAGCGCCGCCGCCTGACCCATCAGGTCCTCGCGCGAGGCGAAGTGCTTGTAGAACCCGCCGTGGGTCAGTCCGGCCTCGTTCATGAGGTCCGCGACGCCGGGCCGGGTCATGCCCTCCTCGCGGATCCGGCGGGCGGCGATCCGCAGGACCTTCTCGCGCGACTCGGCCTTCGCTGCCTGCGAGTGACCCATCGCATGACCTCCCGGGTGTGCGTCGGGCTGACCCGACCCAATGTGGATGACGGACATCATACACCGCTCCCGGAACCTCGCCCGGGGCTTTGACATGCAGGATGACACGCATCATCCTGCATGTGTGGATGACAGAAATCATCCAGACCTCGGCACGAGCCTCCACCGAGCAGGCCCGCCGCCCCTCCCTCCCGCCCGCGAACCCTCCGCGAGGACCCATGACCACCGCAGCAACCCGCCCGGACGTCAAGCGGGGAACCCTCCCCGTCTTCGCCACGGCGACGGCGATCACGGTCGCCAACATCTACTTCACCCAGCCCCTCCTCGACCAGATCGCCCGCAGCTTCGGCATCTCCGCCTCCGCCGCCGGCCTCGTGGCCACGGCAGGACAGATCGGCTACGCGCTGGGGATCGTGGCCGTCGTCCCGCTCGCGGACCGCGCCCGGCTGCGCCGGCTGTCCAGGGTCCTGCTGGCGGTGACCGCCGTCGCGCTCCTGGGGGGCGCCCTGGCCCCGTCCGTCGCCCTGCTGGGGATGGCGACCCTCGTGCTCTCGGCGAGCACCGTGCTCCCGCAGGTGATCATGCCCACGGTCGCGTCCATGGCCGCCCCCGGCCAGGCCGGCCGGGTGCTGGGGGCGGTCGGCACGGGGCTGACGATGGGCGCCCTGCTCTCGCGCACCGCCTCCGGGCTCATCGCCCAGGCCGCGGGCACCTGGCGGGCCGGCTTCCTCGTCGCCGCGGCGGCCACGGCGGCGCTGCTGCTGGTCCTCCCCCGCTACATGCCGGCCGGGCGCCCGCCGGGGGCCGCGGCCTCCGGCGGCTACGGGAGCCTGCTCGCCTCGCTCCCCCGACTGCTCGTGGTCCACGCCCCGTTGCGCCTGTCGGCCGCGCTGGGGGCGACGGCGTTCGCCTCCTTCTCGGCCTTCTGGTCCACGCTCGCCTTCCACCTCACCGCGCCGCCGATCGGGCTGGGCCCCGCCGTGGTCGGCCTCTTCGGCCTGTGCAGCGCGCCGGGCGCCCTGGCCGCCCGCTACTCGGGGCGGCTCACCGACCGGTGGGGGCCGCTGGGGGTCAACGCCCTCGCCGTCGCCTCGGCACTGGCCGCCTTCGTGCTCTTCGGGGTCGCGGGGCGGTCGCTCCTCGTCCTCGCCGTCGGCTGCAACCTCCTCGGCTACGGGGTGACGAGCGGTCAGATAGCGAACCAGGCACGCATCTTCAACGCCGGGCCGGAGATCCGGGGGCGACTCAACACGGTGTACATGTTCGCGGTCTTCGGTGGCGGCGCCACCGGTTCCGCCGTCGCCGGGGTGCTCTTCTCCGCCTTCGGCTGGCGCGGCGTGGTGGCGGGCGGCCTGGGCTTCCTGCTCCTCGCGGGCCTCACGCTCGCCTGGCACGGCCTCCGCGCCCACCACACCGACCCCCGGCACAGCGACGACGCCGAGCCCGGACAGGCCGGCGCGGACACCGCCACCGCTCCCGCCCTGCGGCGATAGCCGCGCTCCCCCTCGGAGCGCGGGCCCCACCGCCCGCGCTCCGCACCCCCCTTCCCGGGGGCCGCCACTACCGCCCGTCGCGCTCCCAGGTCAGGACGCCGGTGCGCAGCGCCCCCCAGATCCTGGCGGCGCCGGGCAGGCTCAGCCGGAGCCTGCGGCCGTCCAGGTCGGCGATCCGCGTCTGGGAACCTCCCACCCAGTTGGGGAACAGGCTCAGCTCGACGTGGTGGACGACCGTGTCCCCCGCCGGGACCTCGAAGGTGCCGGCGTACGCGAGGTAGCCCGCGGCCGCCGCCGCCAGTTCCTCCGGCAGCCCTTCCTCGAGCCGCCCGTGGCGGAAGCCCGGCCGCCCGACCCGCATGATCTGGGCCGCCATGTGGCCGTCCGGCCCGTACGCGATCAGTCCCCGGGGCCGCGGCCCGAAGGGCTCGACGACCTCCCCGGTCCCGACGTCGGTGGCCTCGTAGGACACCAGGCGCCAGGCGCCGATCAGGGATGTGCGCAGTTCATCGGGGGTCATCGCCGTACCTCGCTCACATGCCGGGCGCCCGGGGGCGCCGTCCTTGACTTTCAGGATGACGAGAGTAATCCTGAATGAGGAATGAGGATGATGCAAATACTCCAGATTGGAAAGTAATACTCGTCATGACCGACACCTACGACCCCACGCGCACCGCGATCCTGCTGGTCGACCCGTACAACGACTTCCTGTCGGAGGGCGGCAAGGTCTGGCCCGCGCTGGAGGGCGTCGCCACCGAGGTCGGCCTGCTCGACAACCTGCGCGCCGTCGTCGGCGCGGGGCGCGCGGCGGGCCAGAAGGTCTTCTTCGTCCCCCACCGCCGCTGGCAGGAGGGCGACTACGAGGACTGGGAGCACCCCAACCCCACGCACCGCATCATCCAGGAACGGCACACGTTCGCCCTCGGCACCTGGGGAGGCGAGTTCCACCCCGACTTCCGGCCCGCCGACGGCGAGGTGGTCATCCAGGAGCACTGGTCGCAGAGCGGGTTCGCCAACACCGACCTGGACTTCCGGCTCAAGCAGCACGGCATCACGCACGTGATCGTCGTCGGCCTGCTCGCCAACACCTGCATCGAGTCCACCGGCCGCTTCGCCATGGAGCTCGGCTACCACGTGACGCTCGTCCGCGACGCCACCGCGGCCTACCGCCCGGAGATGATGCACGCCGCCCACGAACTCAACGGCCCCACCTACGCCCACTCCATCACCACCACCGCCGACCTGCTGGGAACCCTGGAGAACGGAGACCACTGACATGCGACTGACCGGAGAGATGCTGATAGGCGCGTCGTCCGTCCCCGCGTCCGAAGGCACGATGAAGGCCCTCGACCCGGCGACCGGCGAACCGGTCGGACCGGAGTTCGCGCTCGGCGGGGCGGCCGAGGTCGACCGTGCCGCCCGCCTGGCCGACGAGGCCTACGACACCTACAACCGCACCGGCCTCACGGAGCGCGCCGCCTTCCTGGAGCTGGTCGCGGACCGGCTGGACGGGATCAAGGGCGAACTGGCCGAGCGGGCGGCGCTGGAGACGGGCCTTCCGGCCGCGCAGCTGGAGGCCGAGGCGGCCAAGGCCGCCGGGCAGTTCCGGCAGTTCGCCGACGTGGTGCGCCAGGGCCGGTTCCGGCAGGCCGCCGTCGACCCGGCCCGGCCCGATCGGCAGCCCAGGCCGCGCATGGACCACCGCATGCAGAAGATCGCGATCGGTCCGGTGGCCGTCTTCGGCGCGAGCAACTTCCCGATCTCGTACTCGGTCGCCGGCGGCGACACCGCCGCCGCGCTCGCGGCGGGCTGCCCGGTGATCCTCAAGGCCCACAACGCCCACCCCGGCGCCTCGGAGCTGCAGGGGCGCGTCATCCAGGGCGCCGTCGCCGACTCCGGGCTGCACGAGGGCGTGTTCTCGATGGTCCGGGGAGCGGGCAACGCGATCGGCGAGGCCCTGGTGGACCACCCGCTGGTCAAGGCGGTCACCTTCACCGGCTCCGAGGGCGGCGGCATGGCCCTGTACCGCCGGGCCCAGCTGCGCCCCGACCCGATCCCGGTCTTCGCCGAGATGACCAGCGTCAACCCGACCTTCGTCCTCCCGGCGGCACTGGCGGCGCGCGGCGGCGAGATCGGCGACGGCTTCGCCGAGCGCATGCTCGTCAACGTCGGCCAGGCCTGCCTGAAGCCGGCCGTGCTGCTCGCCGTCGACGGCCCGGGCTACGCCGCGATGCGCGAGGCGGCCGCGGCACGGGTGGGCGTGATGGGCGCGCGGACGATGCTCACCCCCGGCATCCACGACGCGTACGGCCGCGGAGCGCAGCGCCTGCGCGACTCCGGGGCCACGACCGTGACGGTCGGCCCGGAGCCCGAGGGCGCCTACGAGGGCCGCGCGCAGCTCCTCGAGGTCGACGGCGACCGGTTCCTGGCCGAACCCGCGCTGGCCGAGGAGGTCTTCGGACCGGCCGCGCTGCTGGTCCGGCTGTCCGGCGTCGAGCAGATGACGCGGGTGGCCCGGAGCTTCCGCGGCCAGCTGTCGGCGACGATGCACCTCGAGGAGGAGGACCACCCGCAGGCCGCACGCCTGCTGCCGGTCCTGGAGCGCCGTACCGGCCGGATCGTGGTGAACGCCTTCGCCCACCCGCAGGAGGTCGGCCACGCCACCATCCACGGAGGCCCGTTCCCGGCCACCACCGACAGCCGCTTCACCTCGGTCGGCATGAGCGCGATCGACCGCTTCCTGCGGCCCGTCACCTACCAGGGCTTCCCGGACGCGCTGCTCCCCGAGGCTCTGGTCCCGGCCAACCCGCTGGGGCTGTGGCGGCTGGTCGACGGGCAGGTCACCCGCGACTGAACCGCCGGGCGCGGCCGGCCCCGTCACGGGAAACGGGCGAGTTCCTCCCGGGTACGGGCGATCCAGGGGTGGTCCTCGCCGAGGTGGCGCACGCGGTCCTGGAGGACCTGGCGCAGCAGCCGGGCGGCGCGTGGGGCGTCGCCCGCCGCGCCGACCGAACAGGCGTGGGCGTTGCGGCTGTTGAGGGTGGAGGGATGGTCGTCGCCGAGGACGCGGGTGCGGTCCTGGACGAGGATCTCCAGCAGGTCCGCGGCCTCGCCGTGACGGCCGGTGGCGGCCAGGCAGCGGGCGCGCCCGCCGCGTGCGGTGAGCGTCTGGGGGTGGTCGTCGCCCAGGCGCTCGCGGCAGTCGTCGACGAGCTGCTCGTACCGGGCCGTCGCCTCGGCCGCCCTGCCCGCCCTCAGGACGCAGCGGGCGTGGGCGGCACGGACCGCGAACAGCTGGGGGTGCCCGTCGTCGAGGATCTCGCCGCTCTCGGTCAGCAGCGCGCCGAGGAGTCGTACGGCCTCCTCGGCCGCCCCGGCCTCGCTGAGGAAGACCGCCTGGTAACGCCGCCACAGCAGCGGGATCGGGCTGTCCGGCCCGTGCACGGCGGCTCCGCGGCCGTCCTCGATCAGGTCGCTGAGCAGTGCCGATGCGCGGCCGGGGTCGCCGGCCTCGCCCAGGAAACGGGCATGGCCGTGCCGGGAGGCGAGGGTGTCCGGGTGGAGCGGGTCGAGGACCTTAAGGCAGTCCTGGAGGAGTTCCTCGAACAGCCCGGCGGCGCGGGCGGCATGCCCCGCCTCGCCGAGGAAGTGGGCGTGGTGGCGGCGGTTGTTGAGGGTGTAAGGGTGGTACGGGCCCTGGGTGCGTGACCGGTCGGAGACGAGGCTGTCGAAGAGCCGGGCGGCCTGTGCGGGGCGGCCCGCGTCGCCGAGCAGGTAGGCGTAGCCGTACCGGCTGCTGAGGGTGTGCGGGTGGTCTGCGCCCAGCAGGCGGGTCCGGTCGGCCAGCACGGACTGGTATTCGGCGACCGCCTCCTCGAGCCGTCCGGTCTCGCCGAGGAACAGCGCCAGGTTGTTGCGGCTGTTGAGGGTGTGGGAGTGCTCGCGGCCGAGGACGCGCGTGCGGTCCTCGATGACGCCGCGCAGCAGGTCCACGGCTTCGGCGGGGTGGCCGGCCATGCCGACGTAGCGGGCGTGGGAGTTGCGGTTCTCCAGCGTCTCCTTGACGTCGGGGCCGCCGCGCCGCTCGGCCTCCGCGACCAGTTCGCGGTACAGGTCCGCCGCGCGCCGGGGATCTCCGGCCTCCCCCACGCACGTGGCGTACCACTGCCGGGGCAACTGCCCGGGGTCGGCACCGGCCTTGTCGAAGGCGGCCATGGCGTGGTGCAGGTCACCGCGCTGGTAGGCGGTCGCGCCGATGTCGAGGGCGCGCACCGGGTCGGCGTGGTCGATGAGGATCTCCCACACGGCGTCCGGGATGCGCGGCGGCGGCACCTGCTCGTCCAGAGTCTGGTGCAGGTAGTCGAAGGCCAGGTAGGCGCCGTCGTCACGGGGCAGCAGCAGGCTGGAGGTGGCGTGCAGGGGGTCGGTGGCCCAGCGCAGTGCCTCCTCCCACGCCTCCGGCCGCAGGCTGGTGCCGCCGCGCAGGTCCAGGTGGATCTCGTGCAGGCGGCGCAGCACGTCCTCGGGCAGCGGCTGGTGGTAGCCCGCGCGCCGGGCGTCCACGGCCCCTGCGACGAGGGCGGCGGCCCGGGGACGGGCGCCGGCCGCCCACGCGTTGCTGAAGTCGTCGAGCAACTGGGGCGCCGCGGCGAGGTACTCGGCCACCCCGCGGCTGCCGGACCGGGCGTCGTTGACGGCGGCCCTGATCCTCGGGTCGTCGGTGTGGCGCCGGGCCCGGGCCAGCTCCGCCTCGCTCCAGGTACGGTCCACCCGGACGACCGAGGCCAGCCGCAGCACCTCGCGCCCCGAGCGCAGCACGTCACCGCCGGGCTCGTCGTCGGCGGCGGAGCGGGCGCCGAAGCGGATGTGCTGACGCGCGCTCATGGTCGCCACGACGGCGACCCGCGCCGGCCCGGCCTCCAGCAGCCGCTGCACGTGACCTGCCGTCAGCCCGCCCGCGCCGAGGTAGTTCTCCAGGTCGTCCAGCCACACCACGGCCTGCTTCAGCCGTGGCACGGTGTCCGCGAGGGCGACCATCGCCTCACGGCTGTCCGGGACGACCAGCCGGTAGCGCGGGAAGTGCTTGCGCACCACCTCGTAGGCCAGGCGCGTCTTGCCCGCCGTGGAGTCCCCCACCAGCAGCAGGAAGCCCTGGCCCCCGCTGAGCACCGCCTCCGCCTGCGGCATGGCGTCCCGGCCGACGAACACCGGGACACGGCCGAAGCCGGCCGTCCCGCCGCCGCCCGGCGCGGCCGGGTGGACGCCGAGACCGATGGGGTCGTCCACGTCCGCCACCAGCGGCGCCGTGCCGCGCCGGGAGATCCGCAGCAGACCCGGCAGCGCCCGTCTACGGCCCGCCGACTGCTCCAGCGCCCTGCCTCCCGAGGCGGCCACGGTCTCCGTCGCCGCCCCGGCGACCGCTCCCGCCGGGCCGAACAGCAGGGTCAGGGCGGGCCGGGCCAGACCGGAGAACACCCTGAGCAGGTAACCCGCGGCGCCCGTGGTGCGGTCCCTCCCGGCAGCCATCGCGTACTCCCCCGTTCCCCCGGTCGTCCCCTGCCGTGGTGCATTCCCGGTGGCGCCGCCGGCTACCCACCGGGGGCGTGGTAGCGGGCGGAGGCCAGGGAGAAGTCGAGGAAGCCGCGGGCCCAGGCGTGGATGCCGTCCGCGTACTGGCAGACCGCGGCCAGCTGCCCCGGGGTGAGGTCGGTCGCGAGGGCGGTGGCGTACAGGTCGCGTGTCGCGGTGCGCAGGGCGGCGACGCGGCGGGCGTGCCACAGCCGTGTCTCGTCGATCGCCTCGTCCAGCGTCAGGCCGTGGTGGTGGCGCAGGACGAGGACCAGGTTGGTGGTCTCCCCCGAGCGCAGCTCCTTCTCCACCGAGAACAGGTCGTTGGTCCAGCCGATGACGTCGGCGGCGGCCTCGCGCAGCGCGCGGCAGGCCGGCGAGAACCAGATCGCCGGGGGCAGTTCCGCCTCCTGGGCGTACTCGATGAGGTCGAAGCACCAGCCGGTCGCGCCGGAGACCCGCCGCCAGGAGACGTAGGCCTCGGGGGTGGGCACCTCGTCGCCGGCGCGGATCCTGATCATGTCCTGGTTGGTACGGATCCACCCGAGCAGGTGACGGCGGAAACGGTCGCCCCAGGCGGGCCCCATGGCGCCGGTCACCCGCGGCATGAGTTCGCCCAGGACGCGGACGGCCGGCGGCGCCGACGCGGGGACCTCCCACCCGCAGCCGCCGACGGCGCGTGCCATGGCCTCCAGTTCCGCGCCGGTGCCCTTGGACGGGCCGACGTCGCTGCCGTCGTCGACGGCGAACATCCACAGCGTCAGCCGGGCCAGCTCCGTCAGACGGGCCGGGGTCGCCCATGGCCACACGTGCGCGGCCATGGCGACCTGCCGTTCCCGGCCGGCCTGCCCCGAGGTCAGCGCGGACAGCAACCCGGCCCGCAGCGCCCAGGCCATGACGTGCGGTTCCACCTGCCGCAGGCCGGGGTTGAGCAGCGACGGGCCCGGTACGCGGACGGGCCCCCCGGCCCGGCCCCGTGCGGTCCCACTGTGCGCGGCCCATGCCCCCGGGCCGTCGAAACGAACGAACGCAGATGTCTTCCCCACCGGATTCCCCCCTTCCCGGGCCGTCGGCGACCCGGGCAAGGACTACGACTTCCAGCCATCCCCGTCCCGGTTCCTACCCAGCGTTCGACTTCCGGACGCCCGGAACGGGCAGCCGGCGTCAGAGCTCCGTCGAAACCGGGCGGACGGGAACCCGGTCCGTCCACGATGCGTCATGATCCGGGCGGGCACCGATCGCCCGCACCGTTCGGGTTCGCCTTCGCGTTCACCCTCGCGTTCACCTTCGTGTCCACGTTCACCTTCATCGAGGAGAGAAGTGCACAGACACCGCCGCCCGTACTCCGCCGCCGTGGCCGCCGTGCTCCTGGCCGCCCTGCTGGGTGCCTGCGGGAGCCCGGACTCCGGCGCCGTGGCCGGATCCGGACCGTCGGCCACCGCTTCCGCCGGCACCGGCACCCCGGTGGTGAAGGCGGTCCCCCCCGTCACCGGAGCGCTGGACGACCACCGGCACGTGGCGCGCAGGACGGCCCCCGCGCGGCGCCCGCACATGGTGCAGCGGTGCACCGACCGCACCCGGCGGGTGAAGCACACCTCCTCCAAGGGTTCCGGCAAGCGCAAGTCGACCCGGACCTGGTACACCACCGAGCACTATCAGGACTGCCGCAAGGTCCAGCAGGGCACCGAGTCCTACACCCGTGTGGTGTCGGCGGAACGCTGGTGCGTCGAACTGGACGACGTCGGCGGCGACCGCACCCGCGACGACGTCTGGTACAAGGTGGACGCCACGACCTACGGCACGGCCGTCGGCGCCGAGGAGGGCACCCCGATGTCCTTCACCCCCCTGGCGTCCGGCTGCTGACGGCGCAGCGCCGGGCGGCGCCGGCCCGGCGTAATCCGGATGCGTTCCGCCCGGCGCCTCTGCCATCCTCGCGCCCATGTCCACGTTCCAAGATCTCCTCGCCGAAGGGGAGGCCGTCCCGACCGAGGGATGGGACTTCTCCTGGTTCACCGGCCGCGCCACCGAGCAGCGCCCGTCCTGGGGGTACACCGGGCTCCTCGCCGAGCGGACGGCGCGGGCCCAGGCCGTGCTCGACATCCAGACCGGCGGCGGGGAGGTCCTGGCCACCGTGTCCACCGCCCCGCCGGTGGTCGCGGCGACGGAGTCCTGGGCGCCCAACCTGGAGATCGCCCGCCGCAACCTGGCGCCCTTCGGCGCCACCGTCGTCGAGGTCGACGACACGGCCGACCTGCCCTTCCCCGACGGCCATTTCGACCTGGTCGTCAGCCGGCATCCGGTGGTGACCCGCTGGGACGAGGTACGGCGGGTGCTGCGTCCCCGGGGCACCTACCTGTCCCAGCAGGTCGGCGCCGGCTCGGTGCGGGAGCTGACGGACTACCTGATGGGGCCCCGGCCGGTCGCCACGCACACACGGGACCCCTTCACGACCGCGGCCGGCTCCAGCGGGGTCGAGGCCACCGCACGCGCCGAAGCGGCGGGCCTGGAGGTCGTGGACCTGCGCCAGGAGGCGCTGCGCATGGAGTTCCACGACATCGCCGCCGTGGTCCACTTCCTGCGCAAGGTCATCTGGATCGTGCCCGGGTTCACGGTGGACGCCTACCGCGAGCAGCTGGCGCGGCTGCACGACTTCATGGAACGGCACGGACCCTTCGTGGCGTACTCGCAGCGCTATCTGATCGAGGCCCGCAAGGGCTGACCACCGAAAGAGAGACACCCCTGTGATCGCGCCGACCACGACCACCAGGCCGTTCGCGGCGTCCGACGTCGATGCCGCGGCCGGCCTGCTCGCCGCCCGCCACCGCCGCGACCTCGCCCGGGACGCCGCGCTCGACGCGGGTTTCATCCAACCGGCCGCCTGCGCGGCCCTGCTGCGGGACGCCTGGGAGCAGGGCGCGCGGGGCGCGGTCGCGGAGACCGCGGACGGCACGCCCGCCGGGTACCTCCTCGCCGTGCCCGGCGACGACGGCCGGGGACGGCACGTCTGGACCGGCCCCGGGCACTACGCGGCACGCGGCGAGGACGTACTGCGCGGACTCTACGCGGATCTGTCGGGTCCGTGGCTCGCCGACGGCCGGCTGCACCACTACGTCGTCGCGGCCTCCGGCGACCTGCCGGTCTGGCTGTCGCAGTGCTTCGCCTACGAGCAGGTCCACGCCGTGACGGACCTGGCGACGGAGGCGGCCGGCTGCCACGACGACGTGCGCGCCGCGGGGCCGTCGGACCTCGCCGCACTGGAGCCGCTGTTCCGCCTGGTCGCCGACGCGCACGCGGGCCCGCCGGTCTTCGCCTTCATCGAGCCGTCCTTCTACGAGGGTCTGCGCCCCGGCCACTTGGAGCTGCTGGAGGACCCGGCCGTGTCGTACTGGCTCGCCGAGGGGCCGGAAGGGGTCCGGGGCTTCTGCGTCATGCGGCCGGTGCCCGACGACGAGGTCTCGCTGACGGCGCCGCGCGACTCGGTCGAACTGCTCCTCGCCGCGACCGTTCCGGAGCACCGCGGCAGCGGTGTGGGGCGCCGGCTCACCGAGCACGCCTTCGCGGACGCCGCCCGGCGCGGGTTCCGCGTGTGCGTGACGGACTGGCGGGCGGCGAACCCGCTGTCCTCGGCGTTCTGGCCGCGTCGCGGCTTCCGTCCCGTCGCCCACCGGCTGCACCGCCTCCTCGACCCGCGGCTGCTGCGGGGCTGACCTCGCGCAGGGCCCGCGCCGAGGAGGCGACCGGGGTGGTCACTCGACGACGCCGAAGTCCTCCGGGAACGTCTCCAGGAACGCGCGGCGCCGGGGGTCGGCCTCGGCTGCCGCCATCGCCTCGAGCACGTCGAGCAACTCGGCCCGCTGGGCCTCCGACATGCGGTCCACCACGGCCGCGACGCCCTCCAGTGCCGTCACGGCGTCGTCCTCGTCCATCTGTTCGTCGTCCGTGCCGTCGATGAACCAGGTGACGTCCACGAGCGCCTCCGCCAGGGCGTGGGTCAGCGAAGGGTACTGAGGCATGGGCGTGTTCTCCCCGTGGATGGTGGCTGCGGTGTTCTCCGGTATCCCATCACAGGCCTCTGACAACATTCTTCCGGGTCAGCGCCGAAGGTGCGCGAGCGTGACCTCGGGCAGGGCGTACGGGCCGCCCTGGGGCGCGGCCGGGTCCGGTTCGGCGTGGCCGTCCGCGGCGGTGAGGCGCGAGGCGTGCTGCTCGGCGTCGTCGACGGGGGTGTAGTCGAGTACCGACGGGTCCGGGAGTTCCCAGAAGCGGCGGGTGTTGGCGGAGACGGCGTACGCCGTGGCGTGGCGCACGCCGGGCGGCGCGGTGAGCGCGGCCCGGATCCAGCCGACGGCGTCGCGGTGGCTGAGCCAGGTGGCCAGGTGGCGGGGCTCGCCGGGTTGCGCCTCGAAGCTGCCGATGCGCAGGCAGATCACGGAGAGCCCGAACTTGTCGGCGTAGAGCCGTCCCAGCGCCTCGACGGCCGCCTTGCTGACCCCGTACAGGCCGTCGGGGCGCACCGGTTCGTCCGGGGCGGTGCGGTGCCCGGCGGGGTAGAAACCGGTGACGCGGTTGCTCCCGGCCAGCACGACGCGGCGGATGCCACCCCGCCGGGCGGCTTCCAGGACGTGGTGGGTGCCGAGGACGTTGGCCTCCAGGAGGTCGGCCAGCGGGGCCTCGTCGGGGATGCCGCCGAGGTGCAGGACCCGGTCGACGCCCACCAGGGCGGACCGCACGGCGTCGGCGTCGCGCAGGTCGACGGTGTGCACCTCCTCGTTCGCGGTTTCCGCGACCAGCGGGACCCGGTCGAGCAGGACCAGCCGTGCCGTCTCCCCGCGCAGTGCGGCGCGCGCCACGGAGCCGATGGTGCCCGCCGCGCCCGTGATCGCCAGCGCTCCCACCGTCATGGCCAACTCCTCGTCCCGCAAAGCCCGTTCCGTCGCGCACCGGATCATTCCACGGGTCGGTGGCGGATCTCCCTGACGGGGCGTCATTCACTCTCCGTTGGCATGGCGTTCCCGTGCGGTTTCGCAAGCCCGGCACGCCGGGGGCGGATTGGCGCGGGCCCATGGGGGACCGTTTATGCTCTGCACCGTCATTGGATAGTTGTGAACTCAACCACGTTTGGCCGTCGAGGGGACAGCGCGCCATGAACCGTCCGGGGATGTCGATCAATCAAGTGCGGATAGCCGTGGCCTTGCTCAGCCTCGCGCTGTTCGCCCAGACGGCGTTCTGGCTGCTCTACGACATCGTTGTCCGCGGTCTTCCGGGCGCCTGGTCGCTGTGGACCACCGGGTGGGTGCCGGGGCTGTCGGCGACCTCCTCGCTCGACCTCGGCCTGGCGGCGCTGCAGCTCTGCGCCGGTCTGGCGGCGCTGTTCCGCACCCGCGGCGCGGGCGGCCTGCTGGTGACCGCGTGCACCGTGACCCTCGGCTTCCGCCTCCCCGCGGTCTGGTACCTGCTGCTCGACTCGCCGTCCGACCCGTGGTTCGGCACCCTGAAGGGTGCCTCGCTGAACGCCGTGGGCAGCACCGCCGTCCTCGCCGTGGTGCTCACGCTCATCCTGGGAGCGCTCCTCCTGCTCGCCCGGCACATGGAGTACGAGGCCGCCGCCGCGGACTCGGTGACGGGCGGCATCCGCCCGGTGAAGGTGACGGCCACCGCCTCCGGGCTGCTGCTCGCGGTGCTCAACGTCTTCTACATCGGCCGCAACGCGGTGACGGCCGTTCAGGTCGGGCCGGGTGTGCTCAGCGACCTGATCGTCGGCAAGGGCAGCGGGCGGGCGATCCTCGCGGTGCCGTCGCCGTACCAGTGGGTGTGCCTGACCGTGCTGTGCGGGGCCGGCATGCTGCTCGCGGCCCGGCGGCGGCCCACCGCCCCGGGCTTCTCGGTGGGCCTGTCGCTGTTCATGATGCCGTCGGCCTTCACGGAGCTGTGGGGCTACGCGGTCGGCACGATGCCCGTGACCGCCGTGGACACCGCGCAGAGCCTGCTGGAGTTCGTCGGTTCCGCGGCGGTGGTGGCCCTGATCGTCGGCGACGTCCGCCGCGACCGTCGGCCCGACGACGCCGACCTCGACGTCTTGGCGCCCGCCGTGCCGAGGGGGGTCGCGGCGGCCGTACGAACCGCACCGTCCGCCCTCGCCGTACCGTCCGTACCGGCCGTACCGTCCGCACCCGCCGCCGAGGACGCCGACACGGCGGAGGAGAGCGGCGGGGCCGTGGAAGTCACCGTCCCCGCCCAGCGCGGCGCAGATGCCGAGGCCGACGCGGAAGCCGACCGTCCGGCGACCGAGGCGGCCGACGCCTGACGCAGACACCGTCCCCGCCGGACCGGCTCCGCGGCGAAAAACATTTGCGCGGGGCCGGTACCGGTACCGACAGTGGCGGCATGCCCATCACCGTACGGCCGGCCGCCCCCGAGGACGCCCCCGTCATCTGCGAGTTGCTCAACGCCGTCGACGTCGTGGAGCTAGGGCAGCCCGAGACCGACCTGGGAACGGTCGAGTCGTCACTGGTCCACCCCGAGGCCGACCTGGAACACAACTCCTGGCTGGTCTTCGAGGACGGCACGCCCGTCGCGTTCGGGCTCCTGTGGGACGACTCCGGCGCCGAACGCATCGACGTCGACCACTACGTCCTGCCCGCGCACCAGGAGGCCGGGGAGCGGCTGCTGGACCTCCTGCAGGACCGGGCCGCCGGGCGCGCCGCGGAGAACGGCGTGGCCCGGGCCGTCGTCCATCTCTCCCTGAACACCGCGCCCACCATGGACACCTCCCGTCTGACGCGGCGCGGCTGGAAGACCGTACGGCGCTACCACGTGCTGACCCGCCCGCTGTCCGCCGCCGCGGACACCGTCCCCGAGCCGCCGCCCGGGCTGACGCTGCGCGACTGCACGGAGGAGGCCGACCGACGCCGCGCCCACGAACTCCTGCAGGAGACCTTCGCGGAACACTTCGACCACCACCGGCGCACCTACCCGCAGTGGCTGGACGACCTCGGCTCGGGCATCGACTGGTCCCTGGTGTGGATCGCCTCGCTGGAGGGCGCGGGGGACGTCGGCGTGGCGCTGACCCGCGACGACCGCGCGGCCATGGCGTGGATCCGCAGCCTCGGGGTGCGCAAGGAGGCGCGGGGCCGGGGCATCGCCGGCCACCTGCTGCGCCACGCCTTCGGGGTCTACGCCGCCCGCGGCCGCGACACCCTCGGCCTGGGGGTGGACACCGACAACACCACGGGGGCCCTGCGCCTGTACACCGCGCACGGCATGGGTCTGCACTTCGCGGTGGACACCTGGGAAGTGACGCTGCCGGCGGCCGACCGGGCGTGAGCGGGGCGGGCGGGGACGGATCCCGCCCGGTGAACCCGCCGCCCGCGCCGGGCTGTCCGAGTCGGCCGGGTACCAACCGCTCCCGCTCGCCCCGCCACGGGAAGTGCCTCGGCGCCTCCGGCCTCCAGCGCCCGCGCGGTCGCGTCCCAACGCCCGTGGGGGAAGGGCGGGACAGCCTCCCCGCGGCCGTCCTCCCCGCGCCCCTCGACGACCTCCTCCAAGGCCGTGCAGCCCGCGTCGTACCAAGGCTCGCCCTGCCGGAACCGGCCGCGACCCGCCGGTACGCGGTGTGCCCGCCCCCCAGCAGGCAGATCACGGGCGGGCCCCGGTCGCCGCACGAGCAAGCGTCGTGCCGTCGGGAGCCGTGAGGACGGGCACGGCCACGGCCGTGTACGCGGCCTCCGCGCGGGGGCAACCGCCCGGCGGCACCCCCGGCCGCGCTCACCGGTTCATGCGCGGTTCACGTTCCGGCCACCCCCGCGAGAACAGGGCTCTTTACCGTCCCATGGGATTCGCTATACCGGAACATAGACTTGGAGGCACTGTGCGGCCGCACAGACTTCTTCCGCTCCTCCCCCGCCACGACGGTGGCAGGTCCGCCCTCACCTGCCGGTTCAAGTGCGGTGACGCCTGCGCCCACGAGGCCCCGAACACCAGCGGCAACGCCTACCTCGGCGACGTCGTCGCCGACGCCCTCTCCCGCCGCACCATGCTGCGGACCGGTGCCGTGGTCACCCTGGCCGCCGCCGCAGGAGGCATAGCCGTCACGTCCGGTACCGACGTGGCCGCCGCCGCCCCCGAACCGAAGCACGGGGGTCACGGCGGCGGCACCGTCGACCCCGACGCCGCCAAGGGCCTGCGCTTCCGGCCCGTCGAGCCGAACACCGTGGACGCCCTCGTCGTCCCCGAGGGCTACGCGCAGAGCGTCGTGATCCGCTGGGGCGACCCCATCCTGCGCGGCGCCCCCGCGTTCGACCAGGCGCGGCAGACCGCCGCGGCGCAGGCCGGCCAGTTCGGCTACAACAACGACTTCCTGCACCTGTTCGACCTGCCCGGTGAACGCGGCCGTCAGGTGCTCGTCGCCAACCACGAGTACACCGACGAGATCCTCATGTTCCCGGGCTACGACGCGGCCGACCCCACCCGCGAGCAGGTCGAGATCGCGTGGGCCGCGCACGGTCTCAGCGTGGTCGTGGTCGAGGAGGACCGGCACTCCGGCCGCCTGTACCCGGTGAACCGGCACGGCCTGAACCGGCGGGTCCACACCAAGACGGCCTTCCGGCTGACCGGCCCCGCCGCGGGCAGCCCCCTGCTGCGCACCAAGGCCGACCCCACCGGCACGAAGGTCCTCGGCACCCTCAACAACTGCGCCGGCGGCACCACCCCGTGGGGCACCGTGCTCTCGGGCGAGGAGAACTTCAACCAGTACTTCGGCAACGCGGCCTCGGTCACCGACCCGGTCACCGCGGAGCGGCTGAAGCGCTACGGCATCGCCGGCGCGGCCAGCGAGCGCAAGTGGGAGCGGTTCGACGACCGCTTCGACCTGGCCAAGGAGCCCAACGAGGTCAACCGCTTCGGCTGGATCGTGGAGCTCGACCCCTTCGACCCGGACTCGACGCCGCGCAAGCACACCGCGCTCGGCCGCTTCAAGCACGAGGCCGCGCACCCGCGGCTCACCGATGACGGCCGCCCCGTCGTCTACATGGGCGACGACGAGCGCTTTGACTACATGTACAAGTTCGTGGCCAGCAAGGCGATGCGGCACGGCAGCGGCCGGGCCGTCCGCGAGCACAACCTGTCGCTGCTCGACGAGGGCACGCTCTACGTCGCCCGGCTCACCGGCGACAGCCCGGCCGCGGAGTTCGACGGCAGCGGGAAGCTGCCCTCGGACGGCGAGTTCGACGGCTCGGGCGAGTGGATCAAGCTGGCGAGCGGCACCACCTCCTTCGTGGAGGGCATGACCGCCGAGGAGGTCTACCTCTTCACCCGGATGGCGGCGGACAAGGCCGGCGCCACGAAGATGGACCGCCCCGAGGACGTCGAGCCCAGCCCGCGCACCGGTCGCGTCTACGTGGCGCTGACCAACAACACCAACCGCGGCAAGGCCGGCTCCGCCGGCCCCGACGAGGCCAACCCGCGGAGCAACAACAAGCACGGGCACGTGCTGGAGCTGGCCGAGTTCTTCGACGACCCGGCCGCCGACCGCTTCGCGTGGCGGCTGTTCCTGGTCGCCGGAGACCCTTCGGACCCCGCCACCTACTTCGCGGGCTTCCCGAAGGACGACGTCAGCCCGATCTCGTGCCCGGACAACGTGGCCTTCGACCCGCACGGCAACCTGTGGATCTCCACCGACGGCGCGCCCGGCACCCTCGGCACCCACGACGCCCTCTTCGGCGTCGCGGTCAAGGGTGACAAGCGTGGTCAGGTCCGGCAGTTCCTGAGCGTGCCCAAGGGCGCCGAGACGTGCGGCCCGATCGTCCAGGACCAGCGTGTCCTGGTCGCGGTGCAGCACCCCGGCGAGACCGACGGCTCCACGTACGAGAACCCGTCCTCGCGCTGGCCGGACGGCGGCAAGCGGATCCCCCGCCCCTCCGTCGTCGTGGTGTGGCGCAAGGACGGCCGCGACATCGGCGTGTGACCCCACGGCCCTGCCCGGCGTGCCGGGCGGGGCCGCTCCGCGGTGGCCGTCAGGGAGCCATGGCTGCCGGACGGCCGAGGGCCGGTCCGAGCCGGGTGGCGATGTCGGTGAGGATCTGCACGTAGTCCTCGGGCTCGAAGGCGAACGGCAGCGCGAAGGCGACCTCGTCGACCTCACGGAAGGCCACGTGCGCGGAGAGCCGCTCCGCGATCTCCTCGCAGGTGCCGACCAGGTCGGGGGCGAACAGCAGCCGCCCGGGCCCCTGCGGGCCGGCGGTGCGCGGCAGCCGCCGGCGGGCGTACTCCAGGTACTTCTCGCGCTGGCCGGACGAGGCGCTGTCGGTGGGGACGACGACCAGTCCCTGCGAGACCCGGGCCCGCTCGCCGTCGGGGTGTGCGGCACGGAAGGCGCGGATGTGGGACAGCTGGATCGCCGCGAAGTCCTCGGACTCCTCCGGCTCCTCCGCCTTGACCACGCTGCTCGTCAGGAAGTTCATCCCGTGCTCCCCGGCCCACCGCGCCGAGCGCAGGCTCCCGGCGCCGTACCACATGCGGTCGCCGAGCCCCGGGGAGTACGGCTGGACGCGGTCGGAGAAGACCTCGAAGCCCTCGGTGCCGCTGAAGGCGGTGGCCTGCTCGCCCCGGACGAAGCCCAGCAGGCGTTCCACCCGGGTGTAGGAGAAGTCCTCCTGGCCTGCCGTGTCCGGGTAGAGGGCGCCGCCGACCTCGTCGAAGTGCATCGGCGGGCCGACGCTGACGCCCGGGTTGAGGCGGCCGCCGGACAGCAGGTCCACCGTCGCCAGGTCCTCGGCCAGTCGCAGCGGGTTCTCCCATCCCAGCGGGATGACGGCCGTGCCGAGTTCGATGCGGCTGGTGCGCTGCGAGGCGGCGGCGAGGACGGCCACGGGCGAGGAGATGCCGAACTGCAGGTGGCGGTGGCGCACCCACGCGCTGTCGAAGCCCAGTCGCTCGCCCAGCTGGATCATCTCGAGCGTCGCCTCGTGCCCGCGCCGCGGGTCGGCCTCGTCGAACAGCCCGATGGTCAGGAAGCCCAGCTTGCGCAGCGGCCTGCCGTACGACGGCACGGCGCCCTCCTCGTCGCGGGGTCGGGCGGGACCGGCACCGCCCCGCTCCGGCTCGAGCGGGGCGGGACGGTGCCGGACACCGACCGTAGGTCAGTTCACGGTGACCGGCAGCTCGTACAGGTCGTTCTGGGTGACCACGGGCTTGTTCCGCAGCTCCGTCGCCGGCACCGCCAGGTCGAGCTTGGGGAAGCGCTCGAACAGGGCGGGCAGCGCCACCGAGGCCTCCAGCCGGGACAGCGCGGCGCCCGGGCACACGTGCGGGCCGTGGCCGAAGGCGATGTGCCGGATGGGGTGCTCGCGGGTGATGTCGAAGACGCCGGCGCTCGGACCGTGCTGCTTCTCGTCGCCGCCGATCGCCGCGTAGGAGACGATCAGAGCCTCGCCCTTGGCGATGACCTTGTCGCCGACGAGGACGTCCTCGGTGGCGAAGCGGATCAGCACGTGGGAGGTGGGCGTGGAGTGGCGCAGCGTCTCCTCCACCACCGACTCCCAGCTCGCCTTGCCCTCCCGCACCAGCGCGAGCTGGTCGGGGTGGGTGAGCAGGTTGACGACCGCGTTCACGATGAGGGAGATCGTGGTCTCGTGGCCCGCGGCGATCATCAGCTGCAGGGTGCTCTGGATCTCCGCGTCGGTGAGGTGGTCACCGTCCTCGGAGGCCGCGATGAGCGCGCTGGTCAGGTCGTCGCCGGGCTCGGCGCGCCGGTCGGCGACGGTCTTGGCCATCAGGGTCGCGAGCTCGCCGAGGGTGGCGATGACCTCGTCGGGCGGGGTCTGGGTGGAGAAGAACTTCTCGAACAGCACCTTCAGGCGCGGCAGGTGGGCCTCGTCGATGCCCATCAGCTCCTGCACGACGTACATCGGCAGCGGGTAGGCGAAGGTGGCCTTCAGGTCCAGCACCTCGCCCTCACGTGCCGCCTCCTCGACGCGCTCCAGGAGACCGGCCGTCAGCTCCTCGATGCGGGCCCGCATCTGCTCGACGCGGCGGGGGGTGAGCGCCTGGGCGACCAGGGCGCGCAGCCGGCGGTGGTCGGCGCCGTCCACGGTGAGCATCGAGCGGCCGGGGTTGGCCAGGCCGATCAGCGCCCAGTCGGCGGGTATCTCACCGCGGGTGAAAGCGTCCCAGTGGGCGATGTCCTTCACCAGCCGCGGGTCGGTCAGCAGCGCGCGGGCCTCGGCGTGGTGCGTCACGGCCCACACCGGCACCCCGCCGGGCAGGACGACCGCGGCCAGCGGGCCCTCCTCGCGCAGCGCGGCGCTCTCGGCGACCAGGTCGCCCACCAGCGGGTCCAGCACGATCGGGGAGGCCGCGCGGTGGCCGGTGACCGGGCATTCCATCAGAGTTCTCCTAGCACGGGGGTGGGTGTGAAACGCACGGGGAGCTTGGTCATGCCCCGCAGCCACGGGGACGGACGGCGCACCAGTTCGGCGGGGTCGACCGCCAGTTCGAGGTCGGGCAGCCGGTCCAGCAGCACCTCGATGCCGGTGCGGGCGATGGCCTCGGCGATCTCCTGCGCCGGGAACGGGCAGCGGTGCTCACCGTGGCCGAAGGAGAACCAGGCGTTGTTGCCGTTGGTGGAGGCCCCGGCCTCCAGGTGCACCTGCGGGTCGGCGTTGGCCGCGGCGAAGCCCAGGATGAGCAGGTCGCCGGAGGCGATCTGGCGCCCGCCGAGCCGGGTGTCGCGGCTGGCCCACCGCCCGGCGATGTTCTGGCTGGGGGTGTCCTCCCACAGGACCTCGTTCATGGCCTGCCCCACGCTGTTCCGGCCGCCGGTGAACGAGGCGGCGAAGCGGTCGTCGGTGAGCATCAGCCGCAGCGAGTTGCCGATCCAGTCCGCGGTGGGCTGGTGCCCGGCCACGGTCATCACCATCAGGTCCTGCACGATCTCCTCGTCGGAGAAGTCGTACCGGTCGGCGAGCATCCGCGAGACCACGTCCGCGCCCGGCTGCTCCTTCTTCGCCTCGAGCAGCTCGGTCATCGCGGAGTAGACGTAACTCTGGCCGGAGATGGCGTCCGCGCCGCCGTCGACCAGGTCCTTGACCGCCTTCACCAGGCGGGGGCCCTGCTCCTCGGGGAAGCCGTAGAGCCGGGCCAGCACGCGGACCGGGAGCAGCATCGCGAACTCGTCGAGGATGTCCGCCGTGCCGCTGCCGCAGAAGGTGTCGACCAGCCCGTCGGCGTAGCGCTCGGCGTGGCGGCGCAGTTCGACCGCGTCGATGGCCTCCATGGCGTTGCCCATCATCGCGGCGCGCTGCCGGTGCCGCTCGCCCACGGTGTAGAGGATCGACGGCTGCTTGCGCCCGATCATGGGCAGCAGCGGCCAGTCGTCGGGGATGCGGTCCCACTGGTTCCACAGGTCCGAGTCGCGGCTGAAGAGCACCGGGTCGCCGGTGACGTGCAGCAGTTCCCGGTAGCCCAGCACGAGCCAGGCCGGTATGCCGCCGTCGAGCTCCACGGGGGCCAGGGCCCCGTGCTCGCGGCGCAACTCCCGGTACAGGGCGGCCGGTTCGACGTGGAAGCGCGGACCGCTGAACGGCACCGCCCCGGCGAACGGGCAGGCGCCGGCGGCCGCGGAGGGCTGACTGGTCACGGGGCGGTCCTCTCCCGGGGGCGCGGGCGGGCGCCGGACAGGGTCTGCAGGTGCTGGACGAGGGTGATGAGGACGTCCTTGGAGGACTGCCGGGACCGCGCGTCGCAGTCCACCAGCGGTACCCCGTCCGCCAGCGACAGCGCGTCGCGGACCTGTTCCTCGGTGTGCTTCGGCCCGCCGAAGTCGTTGCGGGCCACCACGAACGGGGTGCCGTGGTGCTCCAGGCGGTCGATGGCGTACCAGGAGTCGTCCAGCCGGCGGGTGTCGACCAGCACCACCGCGCCGAGCGTGCCGGAGAACAGCCGGTCCCACAGGAACCAGAACCGTTCCTGCCCGGGCGCGCCGAACAGGTAGAGCACGGTGCGCGCGTTGACGCTGATCCGGCCGAAGTCGAAGGCCACGGTGGTGGAGGTCTTCGCCCCCACACCGGCGAGGTCGTCGACCCCGGCACCGGCCTGGGTCATGGTCTCCTCGGTGTTCAGCGGACGGATCTCGCTGACCGAGCGGACCATGGTCGTCTTCCCGACGCCGAACCCACCGGTGATGACGATCTTCAGCCCGTTGTCGGCGCTCGCGTCGAGCGGCGCCCGCGGCCCCGGCGGGCCGGGAACGAGGCCGGGGTCAGAGGTTGCGTAGTCCAACGAGCACCTGCTCCAGGATCTCGGGGTCCGGCAGTTGAGCCGCCGTCCGGGCGGTACGGGGGTGCCGGGCGCTGATCCGGCCGGTGTCCAGCAGGTCGCACAGCAGCACCTGGGTGATGCCGACCGGGAGTCCCAGGTCGGCGGCGAGCTCCACGACGGCGGTGGGCCGGCGGCAGATCCGCAGGATCGCCGCGTGCTCGGACTGCATCCCCGGGACCGGATCGCACTCGGCGACCACCAGG
Source organism: Streptomyces sp. TOM-9 (assembly GCF_056858595.1). NCBI lineage: Bacteria > Bacillati > Actinomycetota > Actinomycetes > Kitasatosporales > Streptomycetaceae > Streptomyces > Streptomyces sp. TOM-9. The sequence goes on from NZ_JBXEQB010000001.1 coordinate 548,876, forward strand.
GTCACCAGGTCGAACGCGTCGGACGCGGGCCGGCTGCGGCCCGACGTCAGGGTGTACAGCCGGTCCGGATCCTCCTCCCGGCCCGGGCGGGGTGTCATGCGCCGTCGCCGTCCTCACCGGGCACCTCGCGCGGGGGCGCGCTCAGGTGCTCACCGAGCTGCTCGACCAGCTCGTGCATGTTGTGGCCGATCAGGCCGACCTCGGCGTCGTCGGCGGCGACGACCGCGAGGTGGGCGCCGTCACCGGCCTCGACGATGAACAGGATCCCGCCGTAGAACTCGGCCATGGCCTGCCGCACGCCGCCGCTGCCGTCGCCGAACTCCATGGACGCGCCCTGCGACAGGCTCTGGATGCCGGCGGAGATCGCCGCGAGCTGGTCCGCCTGGTCCACCGAGAGCTCGGGGGTGCGGCACAGCTTGAGCCCGTCCCGGGACAGGACCAGGGCGTGGCGGGCGCCCGGGGTGCGCTCCAGCAGGTTCTCCAGCAGCCAGTTGAGCCGCTCGTCCGTACTGGTGTGGCCGGTGGCCGGTGCGGTCATCGCGCGTCGCTTTCTGGGGATGGGGCCGTCGCGTTGTACTCGTCGCGGTCCGCGGGGGGCGCGGACGCGGGTGACGGGTGGTCGGGGGCGGGTGCGGGTGCGGCGGGGGTGGTGCCGTGCACCGCGCTGCGGAAGGTGCTGAACCGTGCGGCCCGTTCGGCCGCCGTGCCGTGGCCGCCGGAGCTCGAACCGGCTCGTGCGGTGGGCCGGTCGTGGCCGGCGGAGGACAGCGTCTGGCCGCGGCGGCGCTTGGGCAGGCCGCTCTCGCCCAGTTCCGGCGCCGTGCGCCGGGCCTCCTCGTCGCGGTCGGACGTCTCGGCGGGGGCCGGGACGGACGGGGCGGCGGCCGGGGCCTCCGGGGGCAGGACGGGCTCGGCGTCGGGGCCGGCGTCCATGCCGGGACGCGGGACGGTGAGCATCTCCTGCGGGATCATCATGACCGCGCCGGTGCCACCGCGGGCCGAGGGCCGGAAGGACACCGTCAGGCCGTGCTTGCGGGCCAGCCGGCCGACGACCGTCAGGCCGAGCCTGGTCCCGGACAGGCCGGTCAGGTCCCCGGACCCGGCCGCCACGGCGCTCTGCGCCCGGCGCAGCGCGACCTCGCCCATGACCAGGCCGCTGTCCTCGACCGTGATGACCGCGCCCGCGGGCACCTCCTCCACGTACACGTGGACCTCGGCGGTGGGCGGGGAGAAGTTGGCGGCGTTGTCCATGAGTTCGGCCAGCGCGTGCATCACGCCCTCGGCGGCGTGGCCGACGACGGCGACCTCGCTGGTGGAGTGGAGCCGCACCCGCTGGTAGCCGGCGATACGCCCCATCGCGCCGCGCAGGATCGACTCCATCCGGATCGGCTTGGCCCACCGGCGTCCGGAACGGGCCCCGGTCAGCACGGCGATGCTGTCGGCGAGGCGGCCGGCCTGGGCGGTGCGGTGGTCCAGGTGCAGCAGGTCGTGCAGCACGGCCGGGTCGCTGTGGCGGTGCTCCATCTGCCGCAGGTCGGCCAGCATTCCGGTGGCCAGCGCCTGCATGCGTCCCGCGGCGTTGGCACCGACGGCCATCGCCGCGGCGCGGCGCGACTCGCTCGTGCCGACCCGGTCGGCGATCAGGGCCAGCATGCGGCGCTGAGGGCCGGTCAGCGGCTCCCGCACCGCGGTGAGCACCCGGTCCACGGTCTCACCGGCGGCGATCCGGCCGACGGCGGCCGGCAGCAGCTCGTCGGCGAATCGTTCCGCCTCGGCCCGCAGGGCGTCGAGCTGTCCGGCGAGGCGCCGGGCCCGCCAGCGCTCCTGCGCCGCCACGGCCACGGCGCAGGCCAGCGCCAGGATCCCGGCGGCCGCGCCGGTCACCGCGGGGGCACGCAGCGACCCGGGGGCGGCGACCACCAGCCACACGGCGACGGGGACGGTGACCACCAGGGGCACCGCCAGGGCCCGCGCCAGGTACGCGAACGGAGCGCGCTGCTCACGCCGCCGTGCCGGGATGCGCAGGCGCCCGGTCCGCGGGCGCGGGAGCGCGGTCTGCGCTGTCATCGATCAGGACCTCGGGGCCGTACGGACGGATGGGATGGGCGAAGCGGAATCCAACAAAAACGGGCACCACCACGGGCACGAATCCCGGGCGGGTTCCGTGTTCGCGGGGAACTCGCGGTCACTATATGCGAGTTGCCAGCGGTGTTGATCAATGCGCCGATGACATTTGTTGGCTGGTGAGGATATGTGAAGTTGCCGCGGCATGCCGGCGCCCGAGCGAGGGGGAACCGGCGCCTCCGCTCCCCGCAGGCGCCGCCACCGCCGCGTCCACCGCCGCCACGGCTCCTCGGGGCCGCTGACCACGTCGTTCGCCATACCGAACGGCCCGGGGTCACGGCACGCGCCCGGCGGTCGGCGGCCGGGGCCCCGCCGGGCGCGGACCGCGCGAGGCGGGAACCTGACGGCGTGTCCACTGTGCGACATGTCGCAAGCGCGCCACGCCCTTTGCCCTCGGTCCTCCTCAGCCCGTGACCGAGGCGGCGCGGTGCACGGCTTCCGCGTCCGCCTCCAGGGGCACGTCCGCACGGACGAACCGCGCGGCGACGCCGACGACCAGAGCCAGCACGAGGGCTCCCGCGCCGACGAGGAACAGCGTCCGGTGGTCCTGGCCGGTCCGGGCGAAGACGTAGGAGTAAAGGTAGGCGGAGAGGGCCAGCGACAGCGCTCCGGCGACGGTCGCCTTGCCCCATGCCGCCGACTGCGCCTCGGGGTGCCGCGGTACGAGTTCGTGGACGCGGCCCAGCACGACGGGCACGACACCGGGCGGGAAGGAGCCGATGACCACGCTCAGCACCGCGATCTCGGGCAGGTCGTGCGCCATGGCGAGCGCGGCGAGGGCCCCCGTCTGCACCAGGGTGATCAGCAGCAGGGCCCTGGCGAAGCCGAGGCGGTCACCGAGGAGGCCGTAGAGGGTGGGGCCGACGAGGGCGCCGACCCCGTACAGGATCCAGATCATGGAGCCGCCGGCGGAACCGCGGCCCAGGCCCCGGCTGACGAAGTCGGCGAGGAACGCCATGGCCGGGGTGAGACCCATCGAGATCAGGGCGTACTCCACGAGCAGCAGCCGCAGCCGCGGCGAACGGGCGGGCTTCCGCTCCCCCGGCACCGGCACCGGCGCCGCGGCGACCGCGGACGGCGACGGGGCGGCGACCGGCGTCGGCCAGCCGTGCCAGCTCAGTACGGTGAGGATCGCGCACAGGACGGCCAGCCCCGCCCAGGTCCCGCGCAGTCCGAGGTGCAGCAGCAGGGGCACCAGGGTCCCCGTGGCGGCGATGCCGACACCGAGCCCCGCGAAGATCGCCCCGCCCGCCAGCCCGCGCCGCTCCCCCTTCAGGTAAGGGAGCACCGCACCGGCCACCCGCACCATGATCACGCCGCCGGCGAGCCCCGAGGCCAGGCGCCAGAGGAAGAACCACGGCACCGAGACGGGAACGCTGCAGGCCAGCAGCGCGAGCGTGGCGAGCGCCATCATCCACCGCAGGGCCCGGCGGTCGCCCAGCCGGCGCCCCACCCACCGGGCGCTCAGCGCGCCCGCCAGGTAGCCGGCGAGGTTGGCCGCGCCGAGGTACGCCACCGCGGACGGGGAGAACCAGTGGGCGTTGATCAGTTCGGGGACCAGAGGCGTGTAGGCGAACCGGGCGAGGCCGATGCCGACGAAGCTGGCGCTCGCGCCCGCCGCTATGGCCCGCCATGCGGCGGGTCCCGGTGGTGTGGTGGTCATGTGCTCGCTTCCGCCTTCCGCCCGGCCGCGACGGGTCCGGGCGGCGCCCGGCCCGTCTGCACTCCGGGCCATCTTTGACAACCCCGTCATGTTTGACAGCCTTGCAAACTTTGACGGAGCCGTCAAAGATGAATTAGCGTGGGGGCATGGCTGGACGGCGTCAGTTCGATGAGCAGCACACCCTGGGCCGGATCCTGGACGTCTTCTGGAACCAGGGGTACGGAGCGACCTCCATGCAGGACCTGGCGACCGCCACGGGCGTGCAGCGCGGCTCGCTCTACAACGCGTACCGCGACAAGGAGACGCTGTTCCTGCGCGTCTTCCAGGACTACGCCGACGCCTTCGTCGCCGAGGCCGCCGCCACGCTGGACCAGCCGGACGTCCGGCGGGCGCTGGAGGACTTCTTCGACTTCACCATCGCCTCCATGACCCACGGCACCCCCGCCCGCGGCTGCCTGTCGACCAAGACCGCCACCGACACCCAGGCGGACGCCGAACCCATCCGGGCCGCGATCCGCGGCCTGCTGGACCGGCTCGAGGGCGTCATGGCCGAACGGCTCTCCCGCGGCGACGCGGCCGGCCTGCTCGCCGTCCCTCCCACCGAGGCCGCGCGGGTCCTGGTCACCATGACCCGCGGCACCGTCGTCATCGAGCGCGTCTACCAGGACGCGGACCGGCTCCGGGCGACCGCGAGGTCCCTGATCACGATGGTGCTCGGCGCACGGCAGCGGGCCACCGCCTGATCAACGGGCCCGGTAGGGTGCCCGGATGACGGCGACGGAGGGGAACGAGCCCGGCTGGACGGCCACCCGCGCCTGGGTGCAGCGGCACCTCCGCGACGGGGAACACCTCGAGTCCGCGGAGCCGCTCCGCGGCGGCTGGACCTCGCAGATGCGCCGCCTGCGGGTCACGGGGCCGGGAGGCGGACGCCAGTTGGTGCTGCGTTCCTTCGTGAAGCCCTTCTACCTCCGGCACGCGGAGGGCCTGCTCACCCGTGAGGCGCGGATCCTGGCGCTGCTCGGCCCGACCGCCGTCCCCGCCGCCGAGTTCCACGCCGTCGACGCGACGGCGGAGCACTGCGACCATCCGTCGCTGCTCATGTCCCTCCTCCCGGGGGAGGTACGCCTGGAGGACGCAGAGGCCGGGGCGCGGGCGTGGCTGCTGGCCCGTCAACTCGTCCGCGTCCACGGGCTCGACGTCGGCGAGACGGACCGGCCCCGCGCCTACCAGCCCTGGACGGCGCCCGAGCGCGTCCGCCCGCCCGGGGCCACGAGCCGTCCGGACCTGTGGGCCCGGGCGGTGGACGTCATACACCGCGACCCGCCCGCCCACGAAGGCCTGTTCCTGCACCGCGACTTCCACCCGGGCAACGCCCTGTTCTCCGGGCACGGCGCCCACCTGCGCATCTCCGGCGTGGTCGACTGGGTCGAGACCTCCTGGGGCCCCGCCGACCTCGACGTGGCCCACTGCGCCACGGCACTCGCGCTGCTGCACGGACCCCCGGCAGGACTGCGCTTCGCCGACCTCTACACCGCCGCGGGCGGCCGGCTGGCGGACTCCCCCCGCGCCCACCTCTACTGGCGGCTCCTGGACGCCCTCGCCTTCGCGCCGGACGCCGAGAAGGTCGCCGTCCCCTGGCGCGAACTCGGCCGCACCGACCTCACCCCGGCGACGCTCGCGACGCGCCTGGAGACCTACCTCGCGGCGCTGCTCGTCCGCTACGGCGACGCCTGACCCGACGGGCGGGCGTCCGGTGCCGCCCTCCGGCTTCGCATCTGTGCAACTGCGCGTACTCCCCCGGTTTTCGTCTTGTCACCCGGGTGTGATCACCACGAGGGTGCAGGGCGAGCCGCGGGCGCGAAGGTGCGCCGTGCATCCGATGTCCCACTACCGAGCCCGGGTCACTCCGGGCTGCCGGAGGCATTCGTCCATGTCAACACGCATACGGCCCAGACCGGTTCACCGATCCGGCCGCACCGGCCTGTCCGTCCTGCTCGCCGCCGCCGTCGCCCTGGGCGTCACCGGCCTGACCGGCCCCGCCCACGCCGCCGACCCCACCACCGGCACCGGCACCGGCACCGGGGCGGTGCCCGCGCCGCAGCCGGCCACCGACACCCCCGCCCTCGTCGACGGCCTCACCGACACGGCCGACGCCTCCGTCCCCGCCGCCACCGCCGCCCGCACCCACCTGGCCGGCCACCGGGACCGCTACCGCATCCCCGCCCCCGACCGCGACCTGACCACCGACGCCGTCACCACCGACGCCGACGGCACCGAGACCGTCCGCCTGGGCCAGAAGTACCGCGGCATCCCCGTCCTGGGCGCCCAGTACGTCGTCCGCATGAACCACAAGGACGGCAAACGCACCGTCACCGGCACCTCCGGCTCCTACTTCACCGCCCTCGACCTCGACACCACGCAACCCACCCTCCCCGCCCCCACCGCCGTGCAGCGTGCGGTGCGCCAGGTGGAGGACTCCCTCGCCCGCGGGCCGCGCGCAACCGGCGGCGGGGCCGCACCGTCCCGCTCCGCGGCCACGGCCGGTCTGACCGGCACCGACCGCGGGCTGACCGTGCTCCCCACCGGCAAGGGCGTGCTCGCCCGCCACGTCACCGTGCGCGGCACCGACCCGGCCACCGGCGCCCCCGTGGTCCAGGAGGTCTACGTCGACGCCGCCACCGGCGTCCTCCGCTTCGAGGCCGGAGCGCTGCGCACCCTCACGCCCGCGGCACCCGCCACCGGGGCGGCAGGGAAGGGCACTTCGACGAGAGCCGCGACGTCCACCGCTCCCGCGACCGCATCGGCGGGCGTCACCGGCAGCGGCAGGCTGCTCAGCGGCACCACCGTGCCGCTGAACCTCACCAAGGACGCCGCCACCGGCGGGTACCTGCTGCGCGACACCGCGCACATGGCCGACACCAAGACCCACAACGTCATCCAGACCTGGGACGCCTCCAGCCTGTGGTGGATGGACCTCGACGGCGGGTGGCCGGAAGGCGTGGTCCCGTTCGCCATGCCGACCACGAAGGCGCCGCAGGAGATGACCGACAGCGGCGCGGTGGACGCCCACTGGGCGGCCGGGAAGGTGTACGAGTTCTACCGCGGCACCTTCCGGCGCGACAGCCTCGACGACGAGGGCATGGCCATCAACTCCCTCGTCGGCGTCACCGCCGAACTCGGCTACCCCTGGGTGAACGCCTTCTGGGACGGCAGCAAGATGGTGTACGGCACCGGTGACGACGAGTACCGCTCCCTCGCCTCCGACCTGGACGTCGTCGGCCACGAGATGACGCACGGCGTGGTCGAGCACACCGCCGACCTCGTCTACGCCGGCCAGTCCGGTGCCATGAACGAGGCCATCGCCGACTACCTCGGCAACGCCATCGACGTCACCGTCAGCCGCACGCGCATGGACGATCCCGAGGCCGGTCTGATCGGCGGCGACCTGTGCCGCACGCTGACGCCGAAGGAGTGCGCCTTCCGCGACCTCAACGACGGTGCGGGCACCGGGGACTTCATCAGCATGCCGCTCGGCTCGCGCAACGACCAGGGAGGTGTGCACCTGAACTCGCACATCTTCGGCGGCGCGCTGTGGGACATCCGCGAGAGCCTCGGCGGCGAACTCGCCGACAGAATCGTCTACACGGCCCTCACCTCCTACATCACCCCCCTCGACGGCTTCGACGAGGGCCGTGACGCGGTCATCGCCGCCGCCAAGTCGCTGCACGTCAAGGGCGACCGCCTGGCCAAGGTGAAGAAGGCCTTCGACGCCCACGGCATCGTCCCCGGCTGGGAGCAGGACCTCGGCCTCGACAGCGACGTCCTGCTCGGCCGGCTCGGCACCCTGGAGACCGGTCTCGCCAACGACATCGGCCCCGCCACGGGCGGCGGCTGGTGGGCGGTCCCCCGCTCCAGCGCCGACAGCGCGGCACCATACTCCGTGTGGACCGGCCGCACCGACGGCAAGGGCAAGCCCCGCCAGGTCTCACCGGAGGACGGCCGCTACCACCTCAGCCCGGTGACCGACGGCAAGCGCGTGGTGTGGCTCGCCGTCGGCGACACGTACGACCTCATGTCCGCCCCCGTGACCGGCGGGCCGGCGAAGCGGCTCTACAGCACCGCCTCCGCCTCGATCGGCAGCCTGAGCATGGACGGCGACACGGTCGCCTGGTACGAGAACGACGACCAGGCCCACACCACCCTCCGCTACCTCAAGGGCTCCGACCCCGCTCCGCGCACCGTCCCGCTGAACCGTCCCGACGCCACCGCGGGCGACGCGGACGTCCGGGCCGAGTCGCCCTCGGTGAAGGACGGGCGCATCGCCTACACCGTCAGCGGCTGGTGGGGCGACGACCCCGGCCACCGGCGCGCCGTCGTCGACGTCTACGACACACGGACGGGCAGGACCGCGCTCGGCACCCCGGACCGCGCGGTGTGGACCAGCCCGCCGGTGGCGACCTCCTCCGGCGTGTACTGGCTCGCCGACGAGGACCCCTTCGACGAGGGGCAGTCGGCCCTGCGCAGGAGCGGCCTCGACGCCACGGGCACGACGGACGTCATCCCCGCGACCTCGTCCGCGACCATCGGGGCCTGGACCCTGACCGCGTCGGACACGGCCGTCACGCTCACGGTCGACCCGATGGCCCCGACGGGCCTGCCGTACCTGGACACGAAGCTCTACCAGTACACGTCCGAGGGCGCGCCGCTGGGCCGCGTCTCGTGCGCCCCGGGCCGGCAGACGCACGCGGTGGCCGCCACCGGCGGCCGTGTGCTGTGGCTGGACACGACCACCACGTCCTTCGACCTGGTCACCCGCAACCGCCCGGCGGGCGACTGCCGCTGATGGTGCGTCCGGTGGGCCGGGGGCGCACGCCGGCCCCGGCCCACCGGGAACGGGCGCCGTCAGCGCGGCATCGGCAGCTCCACCAGAGCGGCGAGTTCGGCGCGCGTCGCCGGCCGGAGCGACGACAGGACCCGGCGGGCCGCGGGCAGCCCGGCCTCGCCGGATCCGTCCAGGGTGACGGTGTGGACCAGGCCGTCGCGAGGCAGCCGCAGTTCGCGGGTGGGATGGCCGCCGCCGTGGACGATCAGCAGGCGGCCGCCCCCGTCGTCGCGGCAGTGGATCTCCTGGCCGAACGGGACGGGGCAGCCGCGCGCGTCGACGCGCCGTGTGTCGTGTCCGGCCCGTTCGACATGGAGGCCCAGGGCCGGCGAGCCGGTGCTCTCGTAGCGGGCGCCGAAACCGTCGGCGCTCGCACCCCCGACGTGCAGCGTGTAGCCGGGCGGCGGGTCGCCGACGCGCAGCAGGGCGCGGTCCACGCCGTTGGCGCTCAGCCACGCGTCGAGGGTGGGCGGGCGCGCGGCGTCCCAGGCGGCGTACGCCCCGCCCGACGCGAGGACGGCGGCCACCGCGAGAGCGGTCAGCCGGGCCCTGGCGCCGGGCAGGAGGAACGCGGCGGCGAGCGCGTGACAGGTCCCTCCGGCGGTGAACAGCACTCCCCAGTCCGCCAGGTGGTCGACCTGGTGGAGCACCACCGCCACGGCGAGCGCACCGCCGGTGCCGGACGCGTACACCCCGGCCGTCCAGGCCCACAGTCCCGCCGCCCGGCGGGTGAGCGGCACGACGGGCCGGGCGGCCCTGCCCAGGCCCGCGAGCAGGGCCGCCGCCAGGGCCGCCCCGCAGGCGAGCACGACCACCAGGACCGCCGGCCTGCCGAGGAACAGCGCGAAGAGCACCGCCTGGAACTGGACGCCGGTCAGGGCCCAGCCCACGCACCAGACCGCCGCCAGATGTGCCGCCACAGCGGTCGCTTCGCTCTTCCCGATCATGTCCTTTCACCACGCGCGGGCCGGTGTCCCGGTTCCCTCGCCCGCGGGAGGGTGCGGCGGGAACTCCTGATCGTTCAGGTGTACGGGCACGCACCGCGCCCGTCGTACCGACACCGTGAAGGAGCAGGCATGACCGCTGGGGAGGACGGCCGGACGGGGTTCCGCGGCACCGGCGAGGACGCACCGGAGGCGCCGGCCCGCCGGAGACGGCCCCGAAGGGTCCGGGCGCAGCGTCCCTGGTGGCAGGAGCTGCCGATCCTGGTCGTCGTGGCACTGGTCATGGCCCTGGGGATCAAGACCTTCTTCGTGCAGGCCTTCTCCATCCCCTCGGGTTCCATGCAGAACACCCTGCAGGTGGGCGACCGGGTCCTGGTCGACAAACTCACCCCGTGGTTCGGGGCGACCCCGCAGCGCGGCGAGGTGGTCGTCTTCCGCGATCCCGGCGGCTGGCTGGACGGTCAGCCGCAGCAGAGCGGCGGCAACGTGATCACGAAGGCTCTCGCGTTCATCGGACTGGCGCCCTCCTCCGACGAGCGGGACCTCATCAAGCGCGTGATCGCGGTCGGCGGCGACACCGTGGAGTGCGAGCGCGGCGAGCCGGTCACGGTGAACGGGAAGCCGCTGGACGAGCCGTACGTCTACCCCGGCGCCACGCCGTGCGACGACCTCCCGGTCGGAAAGGTCACGGTCCCCGAGGGCCACCTGTGGGTGATGGGCGACCACCGCGACGCCTCGTGGGACTCACGCGCCCACGTGAACGAACCCGGAGGGGGCTTCGTGCCCCTGGACGACGTGGTCGGCCGCGCCTTCGTCGTCGCCTGGCCGGTGCCACGGTGGTCCACGCTGCCGGTGCCCGCGACCTTCGACCGGTCCTGACCTGCGGCGGCCCGGCCCGCACGGCAAGGGACGCCTTGCTTGACCCCTCGCAGCACGGCACCGACAGTAGGGAGGTGCCACGATGCGGGACCACTTCCCGCGATGCGAGGACGAGAGAAGGCGATGCGCCCATGAGCGCCGATCGCGATCGCAACGGGACGGCGAACGGCTCCGTGCAGGTGGTCCAGAAGTCCGCCCAGATCCTGGACTGCTTCTCCGCGACCACCCCCCGCCTCCAGGCGTCGGAGATCGTCCGCAGGACCGGGCTGCCGTCCTCCACCGTCGCGCGCATCCTGCGCACGCTCGTCCGGGAGAACCTCCTCCAGCGCGAGGGGACCTCCTACAGCATCGGTCTGCGGGTGATCGCCTGGTCAGCCGCGGCCACCGCCGCCTCGGACCTCATCGCCACGGCCAGACCCCTGGTGACGGCCCTGCGGGACCGGTGCGGCGAGTGCTGCGGCCTGCAGGTCCGGCAGGGCGGCAGGCGCGTCACCGTGATCTGGGCGCAGTCGACGCACTCGATCGTCTACCGGGGCCACGTCGGCCAGGTCATGCCCCTGCAGCCCAGCGCGGCGGGCAAGGTCTTCATGGCCTTCGACCCGGAGGTCCTCGCCCTCGTCCTGGACGAGGGCCTGACGGCCCGTACCCCGCGGACCGTGGTGGACCCGGCGGTCCTGCGGGGGCAGCTCGAGGAGGTCAGGGAGCAGGGCTGGGCGTTCTCCGAGGAGGAGCTCGAGCCCGGCCTGAACTCACTGGCCGTCCCGGTCCGCTCCAGCGACGGCCGGGTGATCGCCGCGGTGAGCCTCGGGGGCCCCTCGCACCGCCTCACCTCCGCCCGGGCCAAGGACCTCGCGGTCCAGGCGATCGACTGCGCGTCGGCCATCGCCGAGGGGCGGATGTGGCGGGGCAACGACGGCTAGCGCACGCGGGCCGCACCCGCCGCGTCCCGGCGCCGACCCGGTTGCCTTGACGATGTCCCATGCGGGTCGCACAGTGGAAACCGCATTGCGGCAATGGCTTCCACGATGCGGCAAAGTGAGGACGGTGGAGCCATGATCCAGACGAGTCCGTGCGCCTGCCCGTGCCCGGACACAGCCGGTGCCGGCTCCGTTCACCCGCCCCTGGCACCCGGCGGCGACGGATGCCCCGTCATGGACCGGCGGTTGCCGGTGTTACCGCCCGCCCCCTACGGCCCCGCCCGGGCGGCCGCGTCCCGGTCCCCCCGCGCTGGCCGCCCTTGACCGTACCGGCCGACCGGCCGGACCCCCACCGGGCCGGGTGACGTCCCGTCCGTCCGCAGGGACGCGGCCACGCGTTCCCACCGTGCAGGAAGACGGAAGGCGCAGGCGCACCGCATGCGTCCCGTCCGCGCACGGCGTACGAACCACCCGCAGGACCCCCCATGAATCTCTTCTCTTCCCCCGTCCCGAAAACAGCGCAGGCAGGGCCCCGCATCCGCCCATCCGGAGCGCGGCCCGCCGGCGGACGGGGGAGGCACCTCAGCAGCACCGGCCGGGCCGGCGAGCGCGTCCCCAAGCCGGGCATCCACACCCAGGTGTCCCTGCCGGCCGGACTGATCGCGGCGATCACGCTGGCCGGATCCGTCGCCCCCGTGGCCATCCATCTGTCCCCGCTGCTGGTGGCCGCCCCCACCTCCACGGCGGCGTTCGCGCGCGCCCGGTTCACCGCGTTCGTGGCCCTCGTCGCCAGCGCCGCGATGCTGGTCGTCGACCGCCACGACGGGCTGCTGCACTCGTCGGTCCTGCCCATCCACATCGGTGCGCTGCTGGCGGTCTCCGGCTTCGTCATCGCCGCGCGCACGCTGCACGACCGCGACCTGAGGGAACTCAACGAGGTGCGGGCGGTGTCCGAGGCGGCCCAACGGGTGCTGCTGCGGCCGATCCCGCCACGCATGGGCCCGCTGCGGGTCGCCTCGGTCTACCGTGCGGCCGCCGCGCACGCCCTGGTGGGCGGGGACCTGTTCGGCGCCGCCCGCACCGGTGGGACGTCGAGGTTCCTGATCGGCGACGTCCGCGGCAAGGGGCTGCCGGCCGTGGAGGACGCGTCCGTCCTCCTCTGCGCGTTCCGCGAGGCCGCCCACCACCACGCGACCCTGCCCGGGCTGGCGGCCTCGCTGGAACTCAGTGTCGAAAGGCATCTGGCCCAGCTCACCGACGCCGACCCCGAGGCCGGTGAGCGCTTCGTCACCGCCCTCTTGGTGGAGGTCCCCGACGACACCGACGTCGTACGGGTCGTCAGCTGCGGGCACCCGCCGCCGCTGGTGCGGCACTGCGGCCGGGTCACCACCTTGGAGGCGCACCGGCCCGCACCGCCCTTCGGGCTGGCGGGCGACGCCCCGGACGACTACCACCTCGACACCTTCGCGTTCGGCGCCGGGGACACCCTCCTGCTGTACACCGACGGCGCCATCGAGGCCCGGGACGCCTCGGGCGGCTTCTACCCGCTCCACGAACGGGCCGGCACCTGGGGCTGGGAGGCGCCGGACGAACTGCTGCGGAACGTCGGCGAGGACCTGGACGCCCACACCGGGCGGCACCTCGACGACGACCTCGCGATGGTGGCGGTGCAGCGCCCGTCCGTGCCGGGCGCCGGCCAGGGCCCGCCCGCCCCACGGTCGCACCATCCGGCGGAGGCCGCCCCGTGAACGGCGGGCGGACGGTGCGCGCGAACGGACACACCGGTCACGGCAGGCTGCTGGCGAGCATGACCGCGCTCCGGTTCCCGTGGGGCATCGGCCCCCTGCTGCTCCTCGGCTACCTCGGGGCGATCTGCGCGGTCCAGTTGGAGGCGTCCTCGGGCGGCCTGGTCCGCTGGTCGGAGTACTCGGCGTTCGTGCCCCTCGTCGCCGCCTCCCTGCTGCCCGTCAGGCGCACCCTCTTCATCGGCGCCGCCACGCTCGCCGCCAGCGTGGTGATCTACGGCTTCGCGATCCACGGGGTGTCGGTGGGCGGCCGGACCGTGGTCATCCTGGCGGCCGCGCTGTCCTTCGCCCTCAGCCTCGTCCTGTGCCGGGTCCGCCTGTGGCTGCAGCGCCGGCAGTGCGCGGTCGCGGGGTCGTGCTTCTCCGCGGAACCCGCCGTCACGGCGTCGGCGGAACCCCCGCACAACGGGAGCGAGACCGCACCGGCGCCCCCCGACGGCCTTCCGGTCACGTCCCTGCCGCGGTCGGCGGCGGTGGAGGTCGTCGGCCGCTGCCTGCCCGCCTGCGACCATTCCGGGCCGAGCGCCCACTGGCTCGACGCCATCCCGCTGCCCGGCGCCCGGGTCGCCCTCGTGGCCGGCTCGGTCTGCGCCGAGGACGGGTCGGCGGCGGGAGAGGCGGCCGCCGAACTGCGGGCGGCGGTGCGCACGCTGGCCGACATCGACCTCCAGCCGGACGAGTTGCTCACCCATCTCGACGACGTGCTCGGCCGGCTGCGCCCCGCGGGCACGGGCGTCAGTGCCGCCTGCCTGTACGCGGTCTACGACCCCGTGTCCGGCCGGTGTTCGCTCGCCGGCGCCGGGCACCCCGCGCCGGTCGTCCTCACTCCCGACGGCGCGGTCACGACGGTCGCGCTCCCGCCGTCCCGGCCGCTGGGGAAGGCACGGCCGTCCTCCGAGGCCACCGAGCTGGACCTGCCCGCGGGCAGTCTCCTGCTGGTGCACACCGACACCCGCCTCGGCGGGCCGGCCACCGAGGAACTGCTGCGCACCCTCACCAGCGTGCGCCAGGACGGCCCCACCCTCGACGCCGTGTGCCGCTCCGTCCTGCGCGCCCTGCCCGAGGCCGACCGGCCCTGCACCGCGGTCCTCGCCGCCCGTACCCGCACCTTCGACAGCTGCGCCGTCGCCACCTGGGACCTGACGGCCGACCCCGCCGCCGTCTCCCACGCGCGCAAGCACGTGGCGGGGAAGCTGGCCGCCTGGGGGCTTCCGGACGCCACACCGACGACGGAACTCATCGTCAGTGAACTCGTCACCAACGCCATCCGCCACGCCCTTCCGCCGGTCCGGCTCCGCCTCATCCGCCACGACGACGGCCTGACCTGCGAAGTCTCCGACAGCAGCAGCACCACGCCGCACCTGCGGCGGGCCCGCACCCTCGACGAGAGCGGCCGCGGACTGTTCATCGTCGCCCAGCTGACCCAGCGCTGGGGCTGCCGCCACACCCAGGAGGGCAAGACCATCTGGGCCAAACAGCCCTGCTGAGCCGGCTCCGCCGGCGCGGACCCGGCGTTCCGCCCGTTCGCGGGCGGCCCCCGTCGCGGCGCGGCATCGGCGCGGGTGTGCCCCGGCGCGCCCGGGGCACCGCGGAACGCACCTCTCGACGCGGGGCTGCGCCGACGGCCCGGGACCGCCGTGTCAGCCGCTCGCAGGAATCACTTCCGTACGGTGAACTCCCCCGTCAGCGCGCCGAGCCGGACGCTGTAGGTGCCGGCCGTGCCACGGCGCACGGTGAAGTCGACGCGGACGTCGTGCCCGGCCCGGACGCGGACCGTTGTGCGCTGCTCGACCGCGTCTCCGACCAGGAGCACGGCCTCGTAGTCACCCGTCCGCTCACCGACGTTCTTGACGCGGGCGGAGACGTGCACCGCCTTGCCGGGCCGGGCGCCGTGCGGGGTCACGGACAGCCCGCTCAGCGCGAAGACCGGCTCCGGGCCCTCGACCCGGTCGTGGACGAAGACGTCGTACCGGCGGTTGGTGTCGTCGGCGACGAGATTCGTCGCGGCGCTCTCGAACGCCACGTACCGCCCGTCCCCGCTGAGGGAGGGGAGGTCGGACGCGCCGTCGGCCTCCGCCCCCTCCAGACCGGTGGACACGCGCTCGGTCGTACCGGCCGTGCGGTCGCGGACGAAGACGTCCACCTGCCGGTTGGTGTCCACCGAGGCGAGGTTGGTCGCGTAGCTGTAGAAGGCGACCTTGCTGCCGTCGTCGCTCAGCGCGGGTGCGAAGGCCCAGTCGTCGGCCGGGGCCCCGGCGGAGTTCACGGAGACCTGCTCGGAGGTGCCGGTCCGCAGGTCCTGGGTGAAGAGCTGCCAGTTGTTGGTGAAGGCGACGACCCGTCCGTCGGCGCTGATCACGGGACCGGTGTTCTCGCCGGGCCGCGGGCCGGGCACCAGGGTGGTGGTGCCGGTCTGCCGGTCGCGGACGAAGACGTCGGGTTCGCCGTCGGTGTCGCCGGGCACCAGGTTGCCCGCGGCGCTCTGGAAGGCGACGTAGCGTCCGTCGGCGCTGACCGACTGCTCCCTGGAGGCGCCGTCGCCGGGACCGCCGTCGGGGCCTTGCGAGATCCGGCTGGTGGTGCCGGTCTGCCGGTCGCGGACGAAGACGTCGGTGGTGTTGTTGGTGTCGCCGGGCACCAGGTTGTCGGCGTCGCTGTTGAACACGGCGTAGCGTCCGTCGGCGCTGAGGGCGGGGGCGGAGGACAGGCCGTTGCCCTGGGTGCCGTCGGAGGCGACGGACACGCGTTCCGTGGTGCCGGTCCTGCGGTCGTGCACGAAGCCGTCGGTCTGCTGGTTGGTGTCGCCGGGCACGAGGTTGGTGGCGCCGCTGTTGAAGCCCACCCACCGCGCGTCGGCGCTGAGCGTGGGCGTCAGGGAGAAGCCGTCGGCCTGGGCGCCGTCGGAGGCGACCGACACGCGCTCGGTCTCCCCGGTGTTCAGGTCGGTGACGAAGACGTCGAGTTCGCCGTTGGTGTCGCCGGGGGCGAAGTTGGAGGCCGGGCTGGCGAAGGCCACCGCGGAGCCGTCGGCGCTCAGCTTGGGCCACCACGCCTCGTGGTTGCCCTGCTTGCCCTCGGAGGTCAGCGACACGCGTGCGGTCGCGGACGGCCGGGGCAGTTGCAGGGCGGCGCGGGCCGCGGGACCCGATCCGCGGACGACGACCCGTACGGGCTTGGAGCGGGAGATCCCCGGGGCGTTCGCGGACACTTCGTAGGCGCCGACGGGGACGTCGCGGATGGTGTAGCGGCCTTCGCGGTCGGTCGTCGCCTTCAGCGGGTCGGGGACGTCGAGGACGGTGACCGTCGCCCCGGGCACGGTGGAGCCCGTCGGGCCGAAGGTGACCCGGCCGGTGATCACACCGCGGCGGGTCCGCTCGAGCCGCGGGGAGACGTCGGTGTACCGGTCGGTCCGCACCCGCGCGGTGATCTCCTGCGCCACGTAGCCGAAGCGGGTGAGCCGCAGTTCGTGCGTGCCGGCGGCGAGGCGCAGCTCGAACCGGCCGTCGGCGCCGGTGGTGACGGTGCGTCCGGTGCCGGTGAGGGCGACGGTGACTCCGGCCAGCGGGCGGCCGGTCCTGGTGTCCTTGACCGTGCCGCGCACGCCGCTGCGCAGCGCGGCCTCCTTCACCGCGGCGTAGGCGTCGATGCGGCCCCAGCCGTAGCGCGGGTTGGGGCGCGCGCCGTAGCGCTGGTCGAAGAAGGAGGTGCCGGTGAGGATGCCGAGGGCGTCGTCGACGGTGAGGCCGGGGCGGGCCTGGAGCATCAGCGCGACCGTGCCGGACACATGGGGCGTGGCCATGGAGGTGCCGCTGAGCAGCCCGTACTCGCCACCCGGGAGGGTGGACAGGACGTCCACGCCGGGGGCGGAGACGTCGGGCACCACGTACGACTGCGGCCATTCGGCGGGCGCGTCGATCCAGTCGCTGCGGTCGACGACCTCGCCGCAGGAGAAGTCGGCCACGTCGTCGGCGTCGTCGGTGGCACCGACGGACACGGCCTCGTACACGTTGCCGGGGCTGGCGGAGCCGCTGACGCACTGGTTGCCGATGGCGAAGGAGGGGAACACACCGGCGCGGTAGATGTTCCGGGTGGGCTCGATCAGTTCGTCCGCGTAGCCCTCGGCCCCGAGCGACATGCTGACCACGTCGGCGGGTTCGCCTGCGGGCCTGCCCTCGGCGTCGTACGGGGCGATCGCCCACTCCATGCCCGCGATCACCTGGGCGAGCGTGCCCGAGCCGCCGGGGATGATCAGTCCGGCCATGAGGTCGGCGCCGGGTGCGACGCCGATCGCGGTGCCCGAGGCGTCGCCGCCCGCGATGGTGCCGGCGACGTGGGTGCCGTGGTAGCTGCTGTCGTGCGGGAGGGAGGCCACGGGCTCACCGGTCCCGCTGAACTCCAGCCAGCCGCCCGGGTGGGCGGGGTCCTTGGCGTCGTCGGTGGTGAGCTTCCCGGCGAGGTCGGGGTGGCCGATGTCGACGCCGGTGTCCAGGACGGCGACGCGCACGCCCTGGCCGGTGGGCCCCTGCTCGGCGCGCACCTTGTCGACGCCGATCTTCGTCAGGCCCCAGGTGCTCGGCGCGGCGGCCGCCGCACGGGTCGCCTTGGCGTCCTTGTCCGGCTCGGCGGGGGGTGCCTGGAGGGTGAAGTTGGGGATGATGTGGTCGACCGGGGCGAGGGAGGCGAGCTCCTGGAGGGTCTGCGGCGTGACCTTCACCAGGACCATGTTCTTCAGCCAGAAGGTGTTGAGCACCTGGTCGCCGCGCGACTCGACGAGGTCCACGACCGGGGACTGCACGGACCGTGCGCTGCGCGTGAGTTCGTCCCGCACCGCGCCCGGGTCCGCGGCCTGCCCGGGGAGTCCTGCGCGGTCCCGCAGCACCACGGCCGCCTCGACGCGTCCGTCACCCCGTGCCCGGACGGCGTCCATCCTGCGCAGCAGCGTGGGGTCGATCTTCTCCCGGCCGGCCTGCACCGGGCCCGGCGCCGCCGGACCGTTCTCCTGTGCCGCGGCCGGGAGCGCCGTGAGCAGCAGCGTGCACAACCCGAGGGCCGGCAACCAGGCGCGGTGGCGCCGTTGTCGGAGCGAGCGGCGGGTGGGCAGCGGCATGGGCGCTCCTTCGTGCGACGTGTGTCCACGTCCTGGAACCGGAATGTCGACGTACCGCGGGGAACGCTGACATCCGGTTCACCGGGCTGACAAGATGATCGCGGGGCGACTTCCCGTCAGGTGACGGAAGTACGACACATGAAGAGAGCGCGAAGGCGGACCGCGGACCATGCTCGAATCCATCGGCCTGAGCCGGCAGGACGAATCGGTGTACGAGTCCCTCGTGCGCCGGGTGCACGCCACGGTCGCGGACCTGGCCCACGACTGCCGGCTGCCCGCTCCCGCGACGCGGCGCAGCGTGCGGTCGCTGGTCTCCCTCGGCCTCGCCGTGCGCTCCACCGGACGCCCCGTCACCTACGCCGCGGTCTCACCGGACAGCGCCCTGGAGGCCGTACTGCGCGACAGGGAACGGGCGTTGAACGACGTGCGCTCCCATGTCTCCGGCCTGATGGACCTGTACCGCGCGGGCACGCGCTTCGTGAACCCCGGCGAGCTGGTCGAGGTCGTCTCGGGGCGGGACGACGTCAACCGCCGCTGGGCGCAGCTCCAGCAGAGCACGCGCACGCAGGTCCGAGGCTTCGACCGGCCGCCGTACGCCTCGGTCGAGGAGCACACCGAGCCCAACCCGATCGAGCTCGAACTGCTCAAGCGCGGCGTCGCCTACCGCGTCATCTACGACAGCACCGTGCTCGCCCTGCCCGGCTGGCTCGCGGACGTCACCGTCGGCGTCCGCCACGGCGAACAGGCCCGGGTCGCGGCCGGCCTGCCGATGAAGCTCGCCATCTCCGACGACCGGCTGGCCATCATCCCCCTGCTGCGCCCCGGCGACGACGCGGTGACGGCGTCCTACCTGATTCACCCCTCCCCCCTCCTCGACGCGCTGATCGCCCTCTTCGAGGCGGTCTGGGAGCGCGCGGTGCAGGTACGCCTCCCGGCGAACGGCGCCTCCTTGGGAAGGCTGGAGCCGGCGCCGGACGGACTGTCCGCCGAGGAGGCGAAACTGCTGACGCTGCTCGCCGCGGGCGCCACCGACAAATCCGCCGGCCGCGCCCTGGGCTGGAGCGAACGGACCGTCCAGCGCCACGTCACCCGGCTCATGCAGCGCTTCGGCGCCCAGACACGCTTCCAGATCGCCATGGAGGCCACCCGCCGCGGGTGGATCTGACAAGGCTTCAGCCGACGACCCGGGGCCTCACGCGCCGCGTCCCGGCGAGAACCTGCGGACCCTCTGGGCGCCGTGTCGCTTCCCGCGGACCGGACGGGATGTCACAAAATGTCCGGGGTGCCGCGGGCACCGCGCCGTTCCGACGAGCCGCCAGGGAGTCCTCTTGGGTACCACCGTCGCAGATGTCATGGTCGCGGCTCTCGCGTCCTCCGGTGTACGGCGGGTGTACGGCCTGCCGGGGGACTCGCTGAACGGCTTCACCGACGCCCTGCGCCGCAACGGGACCGTCGCGTGGGCCCACGTGCGGCACGAGGAGACCGCCGCCTTCGCCGCGGCGGGCGAGGCCGCGGTCACCGGGCGGCTCGCGGTGGCGGCGGGCAGCTGCGGACCGGGGAACCTGCACCTCATCAACGGGCTGTTCGACGCCCAGCGCAGCCGTGTGCCGGTGCTGGCGATCGCCGCGCACATCCCGCGGGCCGAGATCGGCGGCGAGTACTTCCAGGAGACGCATCCGCAGGAGCTGTTCCGTGAGTGCAGCGTCTACCGCGAGATGGCGAGCCTGCCGGAACAGGTCCCGCGGCTGCTGCGCATCGCGATGCGCTCGGCGCTGGAGCGCAGGGGCGTCGCGGTGCTGGTGATCCCGGGCGAGCTGTTCCTGGCCGGAATCGACCTGCCCGTCCCGCCCCGGCCCGTGGTCGGGACCTCCTCGCACGTAAGGCCCGACGACGCCGCCCTGGCCCGCGCCGCGGAGGTCCTCAACAGGGCGGAACGGGTCACGATCCTCGGCGGCGCGGGCTGCCACGACGCGCACGACGAGGCGGTGGCCCTGGCCGACGCCCTGAAGGCGCCGATGGTGCACGCGCTGCGCGGCAAGGAGTTCCTGGAGCACGACAACCCGTACGACGTGGGGCTGACCGGCCTGATCGGCTACAGCTCCGGCTACCGGGCGATGGAGCACTGCGACGCGCTGCTGATGCTCGGCACCGACTTCCCGTACCGCCAGTTCTACCCGGGCCCCGACGTGCCGGTCGTCCAGGTCGACTTGCGCGGCGAGCACATCGGGCGGCGCACCGACGTCGACGTCCCGCTGGTCGGCACCGTCAAGGACACCGCCGCCGCGCTGCTCCCGCTGCTCCGTCCCCGGGCCGACCGGTCGTTCGCGGACCGGATGACCGGCCACTACCGGAAGGTGCGCGGCCGGCTGGACCACCTCGCGGCGGCCGGTCCTTCGGACTCCCCCATGCACCCCCAGCACGTCGCGGCCACCGTCGACAAGCTCACGACCCCGGACGCCGTCTTCACCGCCGACGTCGGCACCCCCACGGTGTGGGCGGCCCGCTACCTGACGATGAACGGCCACCGGCGGCTCATCGGCTCGTTCAACCACGGCACGATGGCCAACGCCCTGCCGCACGCCATCGGCGTCCAGGCCTCCCATCCGGGACGCCAGGTCGTGGCCCTGTGCGGGGACGGCGGCCTGAGCATGCTCCTCGGGGAGCTGCTCACACTCCGTCAGCTGGACCTGCCCGTCAAGATCGTGGTCTTCAACAACACCGCGCTCTCCTTCGTGGAGCTGGAGATGAAGGCCGCGGGCATCGTCAACTTCGGCACCGACCTGGGCGAGGCGGACTACGCCGAGATCGCCCGGGCGGCAGGACTGTTCGGCGCCAGGGCCGAACAGCCGGGTCAGCTCGCCGAGGCGCTCTCGGCCGCGCTCGACCACGACGGCCCGGCCCTGGTCGACGCCCGTACCGCGCGCCACGAGCTGTCCCTGCCCCCGAAGATCACCTACGGCCAGCTCAAGGGGTTCACCCTCTTCGCGACCCGCACGATCCTGTCCGGGCGGGCGGACGAGATCGTGGAACTGGCGAAGACCAATCTGCGGGATCTCGGCTTCGACTGACAGGCCGAGCGGGAGTGGGCCCCGCGGACGCCCGCCGGGCCGTGGGCCCGGCGGGCGCGACGCGCCGTCAGGGCTGCAGCCACCAGGGGCTGGAGTAGGCGACACCCAGGTCGTTGCAGGGGTGTCCGGACGGTCCCGGCTGCCCGTTGGGCTGCGAGGGGTCGGAGATGCGCAGCACCACCCAGTCACCGTCCTCGACGTCGAGCGGGACGGTGAACTCGGCCAGGCTGCCGGACGTCGTGGGGACGACCTCGGCAACGGCCGGCGCGCTGGAGCCGGGGCGGAGCACTTGGACGTGCAGGGGCCTGCCCAGCCAGTCGGGGCCTCGGTCGAGGTCCACGGCGAAGCGGACGTCGCCGGAGGCGAGCGGCAGGACGCCGCCCATCTGGACGCCGTTGGCAGTCGCGTCCAAGCGCAGCCCGGAGAAGCGGGTGGCGAAGAAGCGGCGGGCGCGCATGGCCTCCAGTACGCCGGCCCGGGTGTTCTCGGTGACCCAGAGCCCGGCGCGGCCCACGCCCTCGACCTTGCCCCACTCGCTGCCGTGGTGGTCGCTGACCCCGGTGATCCCGGTGCGCCAGCCGGCGTTCAGGACGGCGTTGAGGTGCGAGGACCTGCGGTCCGACCAGCCGTCGAAGAGGTAGTCGTCGCCGCGGTTGAACATCTCGACGCTGACCATCTTGTCGCGCACCGCGGCCGAGTAGGCGAAGTCGTTGAAGCGCCCGATCTCGCGGCCCGGGTGGTTGAAGCCCGCCACCGCGTCACGGCCGGCGATCCAGTTGTAGAGGGAGCCCATCGAGCTCGCCCCGCCCAGGTCGACGAACTGGTCGGTGAACCACACGTTGGCGTGACCGAGGAGCGGGTGCGACCACTCGAAGCCGCGGATCGCGGTGTAGGCGCCGGGGACGTCGGCGGCGTCCGCGAGCTGACGGGTGCGGTCCCACTCCCCCTTGGACAGGCCGTTGATCGAGAGCAGGGTGGTGTGGTCGGTGAGCGCCGCCACGTCGAGCCCGGCGTCACGCATGGAGGCGAACGCGAGGGCGGGGTCGCCGTCGCCGTCCGACATCAGGGTGTGGTTGTGCAGGTCGGCGTGGACGAGTCTGGTGCCCTGGGTGACGAGCGAGGCCCGGGAGGCCCCGATCCGGTTCGTGGCGGGGGTGCCCGCCGCGGTACGGGTGCCCGCCGCCTGGGCGGTTCCGGGCAGGGAGGCCGCGATCAGCAGGCCGCCCGCACCGGCGAGGAGGGAACGTCGGCTGGGTCCGTGCGCGTGCGTGTGCGCCGAGTCGGCGTGGTGTCCACTCATGGCGGCCAGTACAACTGGTTGACAGGAGCATGGCCGAAATCAAGGGTTCCCGTCGGATGAACGCCTCGCGCCCGCCGGGTGCCGCTCAGCGGGGTGCGTCCGGCCCCACCAGCGTGCGGACGAGCGGGACCCGGACCAGGACGAACGCGCCCGCCACCACGAGCAGCGCGCCCAGCAGCATGGGCAGGAGCCACCAGCCTCCCCGCAGCCGCTCCTCGAACACCGTCACCCCCAGCGCGAGGCTCACGGTCGCGTCCCCCAGCGTCAGCGCGGGCTGGGAGGCCACCAGGGGCCCGGACTGCATGGCGTTCTCCAGGAGGAAGACGGCCGCGACCCCGACGAGTGCGAAGCCGTAGGTCTGCCACACGGCGAAGAAGGCGGTCGCACCGTCGGTGGCCCACACCTGCGTGGCGTCCTTCAGGAGCCCGGCGGTCAGCGCGTAGCAGATGGCCGCCGACAGGCCGAAGCAGGCGGCGCGCACCCGGCCCTCGGGGCGCCGGACGGCGGTGCCGACGAGCACCAGGACGGCGGCGGCACAACTCGGCACCGCCATCGCCCACAGCCCGGTGCGCGGCCGGTCGACCCCGCCGCTCGGTGATGCGGCCCACAGCCCCACGCCCAGCCCCACCACCATGGCGGCGACGGCGGCCCAGCCACGCGGCGGAAGCCGGCGGCGCAGCACCAGGCCGCCGATGAACAGGGCGAAGGGCAACTCCAGGACGAACAGCGGCTGGACGAGCGAGAGCGCGCCGTTGAGCAGGGCCAGGGCCTGGAACGCGGCCGCCGCGATCACCGCGCCGAATCCGGCGAGCCACACGGGCTTGCGCAGCAGTTCACCCATGAGGGCCGGACGCAGCCCCACCGAGAGCGGGACCGTGCGGGCCGCGTAGCGCTGGAGCACGGTGGCCAGGGCGTTGCTGACGGCCGCGAGCAGCGCGAACAACACGGCAAGGGTGGTCTGCACCAGGGCTCTCCTCCGGATCCCGGCCCACGCTAACCGCTGCGCTCCCCCACCGCGCCGCGCGACGCGTCGCAGGCCCTGCGGCCTCCGGCAAATGCGGTTGACGCCACTCGCCGTCCACCGGTTTCCTGCTGCGATGCCGACCCTTCGCATCGAACGGCCCCACGGCGACGCCATGCTCGAGGACTGGCGGTTCGTCCACAACACGATCATCCCCACCGGCCCGCTCTCCCTCGACGACGTGCGCGAGCGATCGCAGCGCAACCACCTGGAGGTCGCCTACCTCGGTGACGCCGTCGTGGGCTGCACGACCGTGCGACCGCCCACCGGCGAGGAGGCCACGGCCACGGTCATCGCCCGGGTGCTGCCCGACCACCGGGGGCAGGGCTTCGGCATGCGGCTCTACACCCGGGGGATCGACCGGGCGCGCGAGTTGGGCGCAGTGGCGGTCGAGACGGTCGTCCTGGCGTCCAACACCGAGGGGCTGCGTTTCGCGCAGGCGCGGGGCTTCGTCGAGGTCGAACGCTACGTGCTGCCCGGAGACACCATCGCCTACGTCACCCTGCGGCTGGCCTGAGGCCCGTACCCGCGCCCGTACCCGCGGCCCGTGCCCGATCCTCCGGACCGACCCCGCAGAGCACGCTCAGGAGCGGTCCGCGGGAGCGCTGCGGCGCAGGTAGCGCTCCGCCACCTCGCGCAGCCGGTCACGGCCGAAGCTCCGCCCGTGGCCGGGGTGGACGACGCGGACGTCCAGGTCGGCGAGGAAGGCCGCGGTGCGCCGGTAGGCCGGCACGTCGGACTCGGGCAGGTCGTCGACGAGGTAACCGTCGTAGACGGCGTCGCCGGAGTACAGCGCCCCCGTGCGCTCCTCGAGGAGGGCGACGGAGCCCGGCGTGTGCCCCGGCAGGTGGAGGACGGTGAAGGTCCGGTCGCCGAGGTCGATCCGCTCGTCCCCGCTCAGGGTGCGGGTGAGGGTCACCGGGCCGATGCCGTAGCTGCCGGGGTCGTACCCGGGGCCGGGCAGGGCGTCGAGGAGGAGGTCCGGGAAGGACGCGCCGACGTCCTCGGTGCCGAGCCGTTCGGCGAGTTCGGGCCCGTACAGGCTCGCCGGCACGCCGCGCGCCAGAGCCGCGGCGTCCGCGGTGTGGGCGACGCGCTCGGTGAACTCGTGGGCGCCGCCGACGTGGTCGAGGTGGGCGTGGGTGAGGAGCAGCAGCGGGTCCCTCGCGAAGACGTCCGGGAGCTCCCGGTGCAGCGGCACCACCCCGAGACCGGCGTCCACGACGAGGTCGCGTTCGGAGCCGTGCAGCCACCACACGTTGGCCTTCACGATCTGGTGGGCGTGCGGCTCGCTGATGCGGACGATGCCGTCCTCGACGTCGCGTCGCTCGTACCAGTGCGTCATACCGCCCCAGTGTCCTCGCCCCGGACGCCGGCCCGGAGGCGGGGTCCACAGGTGGGGTCAACAGGTGGAACGGGGCGGGGCCGCAGACGGGGACGGGGTGGCCGCGCCTCCCCGGCAGCCATGTGCGCGCTGCCGGTGACGACCCGGCCACCCCGGTCGCGGACCGTCAGTTGCGGATGATGTTCTCCGCCTGCGGTCCCTTCTGTCCCTGGGTGACGTCGAACGTCACGGCCTCACCCTCGACCAGTTCGCGGTAGCCGTTGCCGGCGATGTTCGAGTAGTGCGCGAACACATCGGGGCCACCTCCGTCCTGTGCGATGAAGCCGAAGCCCTTTTCCGAGTTGAACCACTTCACGACGCCTGTCGCCACCGCGTCCATCCTTCACGTGCCAGCCGCCGAGCCACGCCGACTGCGTGACCCGGAGTCGCCTCCTGACGGAGACGGCCACGGAGCCCTCTTTACCCGACGCGGGGCGTTTTTACGCCGGGTCCTCGCATCTGTACGTCCCCTGCCGCAACGGACCGCCCCGCGGCCGGCATCCCGGGCCCCACCCGGCGGGCGGACCGCGCGTGGGTGCGGGCGCGAAAGGGCCGCGATTCCCCCGCGCCGCTCCGCACCGACTTCCGCACATTCGTGGAGCAATGCCCGGAGTCGGCCGGAGGAGTCCGGCAGACTTTTTCACGGCAACGGGTCGACACGCGTAGATGTTTTAGGTTAAATGGTGCATACGCAGCCGCGGCAATCCCTCGGGGAAGGCCTTGCGGGCCCCTTGTGACGAGTTCGTGTGCGTGATACGTTCCCGGCGTCAGCGGGGAGTGTGGGCGGAAATGCATAAAAGGCAATCTGTCGACCGTGTCCAAGAAGCGTCCGGTGATCTCGGACCGAACACGTTATTAGATTCGGACGAATTCAGTCCGAAGTTCCTCATGCTCGGACCGGTGAGGATAGCGGACGGCGGCAACGTCATCGCACTTCAGCCGTCGAAGCCCGCAAATCTCCTCGCGGCTCTCCTTTTGCATCCCAATTCCACGGTGTCCGCCGAATTCCTGCAGCGGGTGGTCTGGGGCGAGGAGCGCCCCGTCAGCGCCAGGTCGGCCCTGCACACCTGCGTGCAGCGATTACGGCAGCTCTTCACCAAGTACGGCATCGCCGGCACCCTCATCGAGGCCGTCCCAGGGGGCTACCGGATCGCCGCGGACGCCGGCTCGCTGGACCTGATCGCCTTCCGCGACCTGCTGCGCGTGGCCGACGAGGCGTCCGGACCGGAGCGGGAGCTGCACGTCCTGCGGACCGCGCTGGCCCTCTGGCAGGGGCCGCTGCTGGCCAACATCCACTCCGACATCCTCCGGCGCGAGGTCGTGCCCCGGCTGACCGAGGAGCGGCTGCGCGCCATGGAGCGGGTCTTCGACCTGGAGCTCGCGCTGGGCCGCTGCCGCCAGGTGCTGTCCGAGCTCTGGCCGGTGGCCCGCTCCCACCCGGCGCACGAACCCTTCTGGGCGCAGCTCGTCGAGGCGCTCCACCGCACCGGGCGGCGTGCCGAGGCGCTGTGCGAGTACCGGGTGGTGAAGGAGTACCTGCGCTCCGAGCTCGGTGTCGACCCCGGGGCCGCCCTGCAGCGGCTGGAGCTCGCGGTGCTGCGCGGCGAGGACCTCTCCACCGGCCCTCCCGGGCGTTACCGCCCGCATTCCGGCGCCAATGGTCGAGACCATTCCCGGGGTGGTTCCGATATCGCCCCCACGGCGCCTCCGACCGGAAAGCCTTTGCTGTCCCGGGGCGCCGCGCAGGTCCTCGAAACGCTCCTCGGGGCGGGCCTCCTGGAGGAGGGCCCGGACGGCCACTACCGAATGCACGACTCTCTCCGGATTCTCGCCCGCGGGGCGATGGAATTACGGACGGAGGCGTCCGGTTCCGACATGTCCTCCACCTTCTGAACGCCGTTCCCCGGCGGTTCGGGAATGTTACCGCCGGTATCCGTGTCCGCTGACCGCGCCCGAATGGGAGTAATGACGGCATGACCGCTGCGTACGAGGAAGTCGCGCATTCGTATCCCCGTATCCGCCGTGACGTCCTTTTCACCGAGACTCCGGACGGTGTCGTATTCCATAACGCCCACGGTGGATTCAATCTGCGGGGCAGATCGGCCTACAGGTTCGCCACGCTGGTCGTTCCCCACCTGAACGGGACGAACCGGGTCGAGGAGATCTGCGCGGGCCTGGGCGAGCGGCAGCAGGCCATGGTGGGTGAGCTGGTGGGCGCCCTGTACGGCAGGGGCTTCGCCCGCGACGTCCTCCCGGGCAGCGACGGCCTCGACGAACTGGCTCCCCAGGTGGCGGAGCGCTTCGCGGCGCAGGTCGACTACATCGACCACTACGCCGGCGAGGCCGGGAGCCGGTTCCGGCGCTTCCGCGACACCCGCGTCGCGGTACTGGGCGACGACCCGGTGGCCCGGTGGTGCGCGCTGAGCCTGGTCCGCAACGGCTGCGCCGCGCTCGCGCTCCCGGCCGCCACGGGCCCGGGCACCGACCCCTTCGCCGAGGCGCTGCGCGAGGCGGCGGGGCTGGAGGCCGCGGGCTGCCCCGTGGAGGTCGTCCGGTGGGACGTGACGGGCGACGACGGCTGGGACGACCTCGCCGGCTACGACGTGGTCCTGACCACCGGGGCCCCCGGGGCCGCCCTGCGGCTGCTCGAGGCCGGAGTACCCGAGGGCGTGCGCCTGCTGCCCGCCTGGGCCTTCGGCGACCAGGCGGTCGTGGGCCCGGTCATGACGGCCGGAACGCAGGGCTGCTGGTCCTGTGCCGCGCTGCGCCTGGGCGCCAACGGCGAGCCCGGCGCGGCCGCCGACCTGTGGAGCGCGGTGCGCCTGGACGACCCCGAGCAGGCCGAGCAGGGGAGGATCTCCGGTCCGCCCGCGGCGATGCTCGGCAACCTGCTGGCGTACGAGGTGTTCCGGCTGGTGACCGGCGTACTCGCCCCGGAGACCGAGGGACGCCTGGTGCTGCAGGACCTGGACTCCCTCGACGTGGTCACCGAACCCCTGCTGCCGCACCCGCGCTGCCCGTTCTGCCGCGAGGACGAGGAACCGGAAGGGGAGGCCGCGCTCACCGCCGCGGACCTGACGGACGGACAGGACCTGCGCGAGGGCGGGCCCCGGGAAGTGACGCCCGAAGCCGACGCGGACGCGGCCCTGGCCGCGCTCGACGCCCGCTCGGTGCTGACCCACCCGCGTGCCGGGGTGTTCGGCGCCTTCACCGACGACGTGTGGGAGCAGACCCCGCTCAAGGCGGGGACGGTCAGGCTGGCCGTGGGGCACGGCGACCCGCGCGAGATCACCGCGTTCGACGTGCACCACGTCGCCGGGGCCAGGCTGCGGGCGCTGTACCGGGCCGCGGAGGTGTATGCCGAACACGTCGTCCCCCAGCGGGGAGTCGTGGCGGGCGCCGCGCTGGAGGTGGCGCGCGAGAAGTGGCCCGTGCTGGCCCCGGCCGCGCTGGACATCGCCTCGGGCACCGGCGCGACCACGGACGCGGTACGCGCCTGGGTCCCGGCCGCGTCCCTCGGCGAGGCCCGTACCGCGCTGGTGCCGGCGGCGGCCGTACGGACGTTCGGCGGCCACAACCACGACCGGCTGTTCGTGCCGACCTCCGCCGGATCCGCCGCGGGGCCGTCCCCGTCGCGGGCCGCGGCGCGCGCCCTGTACTCGGCGGTGGCCTTCCACACGCTGACCGCCGCGTTGCGGTCCCGCAGCTCCGTGGCCCTGACGGGCCCGCAGTGGGCCGCCGACGACGCGGAGGTGGTCTTCCTGCGCCGTTCGGCGGCGAACCTCGGGCTGGAGGCCGAGCTGCTGGAGCTGGGCGGCCCCGGCGGACCCGCCCCGGTGATGTTCGCCCGCGCCGAGGACCCGCACACCGGACGCGCGCTCTGGGCGGTCGACGCCGCCCCCACCCCGCGCGAGGCCGCGGTCGGCGCGCTGCGCGACCTCCTCGGTCAGGTGCAGCTCGGCCGGGACGAGGCGCCGGCCGCGCCGCTCGACACCGGTGACCCCTTCCTGGGGGACCTCGACCCCATGACCGTCGCCGTCACCGGGGAGTCCGGCGAGGACGGGACGGCGGCCGCCGACGGCGCCGAAGTGCTGCGCCGCCTGCGCGAACGCGGCCTCGACGCCCTTGTCGTCGCCACCGGTTCGGCCGACCTGCGGTCGGCCGGTGTCCACGTCGCCCGGGTCCTGCTGACGCACGGGGCCGTGGATGCCCTCTGACGTGAGCGTGCGGCCGCCCGCCGTCGCCGGCGTCGTGGAGGGACTGCTGGGCGACGGCCTGCGCCACCACCCGGGTGCCGCCGCGCCGCCGCGGGTCACCCTGCTCGGCTTCCGGGACGAGCAGCGGGTACCCGCCGGCGAGGCCCCCGGATCCCCCGCCGCGCCGGTGCACCTGTACGGTCACCACGCCCTGGTGGGGCCGGTGACGGGTGCGGACGGGGCGGCGGCGTGCACGCGCTGCCTGACGCGGCGGTGGCAGGCCGTGCGGCCCGGAATCCTGCGTGACGCCCTCGAACTCGGTTCCGCCACGCGGCCGACGGGGCCGTGGCCCTTCACCACCGCCTTCGCGATGGACGCCGTCGCCGCGCTCCTCGCCGCCGCCGCGGAGCCCGCCCGGAGGACGGGGACGAGGGCGGAGGCGGGGACGGGGACGGCGGGCCGCTATCCCGTCGTCCACCTCCTGGACCTGGAGAGCCTGGAGGTGAACCGGGCCGTGGTCGTCCCCGACGCCGAGTGCCCGGACTGCGACCGGCGCGTCCCCGACTCCGCCGAGGGCGCGACCCTCACGCCCCGCAGCGTGCCCAAGGCGGACCCCTCCGGTTTCCGCGGCCGGCCGATCGAGGCGTACGACCTGCCGCTGGAGGCCTTCGTCAACCCGGTGACGGGCATGCTGGGGCCGTCGGTGGCCCCGGATCTGACGTCGGCGTCGACCGCCTCCACCGTCGGCGCCTTCACCCTGCGCTCGGGCGCGTACCTGCGGGAGTCCTACTGGGGCGGCCACACCGGCAGTTACGCCCGCAGCGTGCGGGTCGGGGTGCTGGAGGGCATGGAACGGCTGGCCGGGATGCGGGCCCGCGGCAAGCGGACCACCGTCGTGGCCCCGCTGACCGCACTCGGCGACGACGCACTCGACCCGCGGACCTGCGGGGTCTACTCGGACGCCTTCTACCGGGCCCAGCACATCGTGCGGCCGTTCGCGCCCGACCGGCCGATCCCGTGGGTGTGGGGGTACTCGCTGCGCGACCGGCGCCCGCTGCTGGTGCCCGAGGTGCTGGCGTACTACCACGCGCCCGGCGGCCTGGAGAACCGCTTCGTGCAGGAGAGCTCCAACGGCTGCGCCTCCGGCGGCAGTCTGGAGGAGGCGGTGCTCTTCGGCCTGATGGAGGCCGTCGAACGGGACGCCTTCCTCATCGCCTGGTACGCGGGGCTGCCGCTGCGGGAGATCGACCCGGCCACCAGCGGCCGCAACGCGACCCGGCACATGGTCGACCGGCTGGCGATGTACGGCTACCGCGCCCGCTTCTTCGACACGCGGATCACCTTCCCCGTCCCCGTGGTCACCGCCGTCGCGCAGCGCGTGGACGGGGGCACGGGTGCGCTGTGCTTCGGTGCCGGGGCGGCCTGGGACCCCGAGGCGGCCCTCGCCGCGGGCCTGTCGGAGATCGCCACCGACGCCGTCAAGCTGCGCCGCCGCACCGAGCGGGACCACGACCGGCTGGCGGCGATGGCGGCGGACTTCGGCACGGTCCACGTGCTCCACGACCATCCGCTGGTGTACGGGCTGCCGGAGATGGCCCGGCACGCCGCCTTCCTGCTGGACCGGGAGGAGCGGGCCGCGACGCCGCCGCTCGCCGTGGCCGACCTGCGGACCGGCCGCCCGCCGGCCGCGGACCTGCGCGAGGACCTGGAGGCGGCCGTGGCCGCGGTCACCGCGCGCGGGTTCGACGTCGTCGTGGTGGACCAGACGATGCCCGAGCAGCGGGACGCCGGCCTGCACACGGCCTCCGTCCTGGTGCCCGGGCTGGTCCCGATCGACTTCGGCTGGCACCGCCAGCGCGCCCTGCGCATGCCCCGGTTGCGCACCGCCCCGCGCGAGGCCGGGTTCACCGACCACGACCTGCGGACCGACGAGCTGAACCTCGCCCCGCACCCCTTCCCGTGAACCGCCGCCCGCGCACGACGGCAGGACAGCCGCAGACAGAGAGGACCGGACATGGGGCACACCCATGAGTACGCGACCGCGGTGATGCGGCGCGGCAGGGTCGCGATGGAGCCCGCCGACTTCGTACCCGACTGGGTGGACCGGCCCAGGAAGGAGAAGTTCTACCCGGGCGCCGAGCGCTTCCCGCTGCCCGACGGGGACTTCCCCGACGACGCGGGCGTCGGCCGTGGCCTGTCCGGGCCGCACGGCGACGCCCCGTTCAGCCTGCCGCTGCTGGGCGGCATGCTGCGCGACTCGTACGGCCTGGTGGGCCGCCGACTGGCGGTCCAGGCCAACACCGACCTGGGCAC
Organism: Streptomyces sp. TOM-9; assembly: GCF_056858595.1. Lineage (NCBI taxonomy): Bacteria > Bacillati > Actinomycetota > Actinomycetes > Kitasatosporales > Streptomycetaceae > Streptomyces > Streptomyces sp. TOM-9. The sequence continues at coordinate 580,479 of NZ_JBXEQB010000001.1, forward strand.
GCTGCCGATGTACACCCAGGCCAACTGGTCGCGCGGCACGGCCTCCGGCGGCGGTCTGTACCCGGTGGGCGTGCACTGGGTCAGCGGCGCCTCCGGCCCGATGACACCGGGCGTGTACCACTACGCGCCCTCGCACCACGCCGTCCACCGGCTGCTCACGGGCGACGTCTCGGGCGAGGTCCGCGCCGCGGTCGGGGACGCCCGGCTGCACCGGGACACCGACCAGTTCCTCGTCCTCGGTGTGAAGTTCTGGCAGAACTCCTTCAAGTACAACAGCTTCAGCTACCACGTGGTGACCATGGACACCGGGGCGCTGCTGCAGACCTGGCGCATGTGGGCGCAGGCCCGCGGGCTGCGGATCGACCCGGTGCTGTGGTTCGACGAGCCGCGCCTGGGCCGGCTGCTGGGGGCGGAGGCCGACGACGAGGGGGTGTTCGCCGTCGTGCCGCTGCGCTGGGAGGGGCCGGCCCCCGCCGCCGCGAGCGGGGTGGCCACGTCCGGGGTCCGCAGGGTCGAGCAGGAACGGTCACGGCGCGTGCTGGCCTTCGAGACCGTGCGGCAGGTGCACCGCGCCACGCTCGACGGCGCGTCGGCCCGTCCGGCGCCGGACGCGCTGCAGGACGCGGCGGCCCCTGCCGTGCCGCCCGGCGGTCAGCGGCAACCACTGCCGCCCGCCGCGCCGATGGAACTGAGCGTGCGCCGCGCACTGCGGGAGCGGCGCAGCAGCTTCGGGCGGTTCACCGGCATCCGTCCGCTGTCGGGGGAGCTTCTGGCCGCCGCGCTGAAGGCGGCGGAGGCGGGCGCGGCGCTGGCGACCGACGTCACTCCGGCCGGGAGCCCGCGGCTGGCGTCGCTGTACGTCTTCGTCAACCACGTCGAGGGCGTCGCGCAGGGCGTGTACGCGTACGACGGCGGGACGGCGGAGCTGCGGCTGCTGAAGCAGGGTCCGCCGGGCGCCTTCCTCCAGGCCCACTACTTCCTCAACAACTACAACCTGGAGCAGGCGGCCGCCGTGATCGTGCCGGCCGTCCGCACCCACGCCGTCCTGGATGCCGCCGGGGACCGGGGCTACCGGCTCGTCAGCGCCGCGATCGGCGCGGCCGCGCAGGCGGTCTACACGGCCACCGCGGCATCGGGCACCGCCTGCGGTGTGGCGCTCGGCTTCGACAGCGTCGCCTTCGCCGAGGAGCTCGGGCTCACCGGCACCGGGGAACTCCCCCTGCTGCTGATGCTCGTCGGCCACGAGCGGCCGCGCCCCGCCGACTTCCGCTACGAGCTCGTGCCGTCAGCGCAGAGCCGCGACATGCGGGGCGAGCAGGCCGGCCGGGAGGACGAGGCACGGTGAGCACCTCACTCGAACGGCCCACCGCCCCGCGGGCGGCGGCCCTTTCCCCGCGCTTCATGCTGCGGCTGGCAGGTCTGCCGATCGAGGCCGCGCAGCGCCTGCGCAGCGCGGACGCACGCCGGTGGGCCGACCACGTCCTGGACGAGGAGCACCGGCTCGCCCGGGCCGGCGCCCGGCTGAGCGACCCGCTGGCCGCGCTCGTGGCGGACAACGACGACGACGCGATGCGCCGCGAGGTGCTGCGGCTGCGCCGCACCGTGTTCAACAACCGCCTCCCGCAGGACGGGCCGGGCGCCCTCGCGCTCGCCGCCCGGCTGGACGGCCCGACCGGCGCGGAGCTGCTCGCCTGGCTGCACGACCGGCAGGCGTGGGAGGAACAGCGCGCGGCAGGCGCGGCCGTACTGGCGGACGCCCTCGCCGAGGGACGCACGGAACTGCGCCGGCTGGCGGCCGGGGAACAGCTGCGGACGGGGCTGCTGCTGGCCTCGCCGACCCTGGACGGGCAGCTCGACGCCTACATCCGCGGCGACGCGGCCGCAGCCGGCAAGCGGGGCCGGAAGATCGAGCGGTCGCTGCTCGCGTACCTGTACCGCACCGCCTGCAAGACCAGCCCGTTCAGCACCTTCACCGGGGTCGCCGTCGGCGAGTTCCGCGCGGACGGCGAACCGGGCGGGACCGTCCGCGTCGACGAACGCTGGACCGGGCACGCCCGGCTGAACGTCGTGGTGCTGCGGCGGCTGGCCGAGGCGATCGCCGCCGACCCCGAACGCCGCGGCGACCTGCTGGTCTCCCTGGCATCGGGCTGGGAACTGGACGACGAGCGGGTCCGCTTCGTACGGCGTTCGGTGACCGCGGGCGACGACTCCGCCGCCGTCAGCTTCGACGCGGCACGCGACCGCCTGTTCTTCCTCCGCCGCAGCGGCGCCCTGGAGGGTCTGCTCGGCCTCCTGCGCGAGCGGCCGCGGCTGCGCCACCGGGAACTGGCGGCCTGGCTGCGCACGGAACGCGGCGCGACCGCCGAGGAGGCCGAGCGCTATCTGTCGGCGCTGCTGCAGCTCGGCATGGTGCAGCTCAACTCCCTCCACCCGGACGTCCACAGCAGCGACCCGCTGCGGGACTTCCAGGAGGCACTGCGCGAGGTCGGCCGGCCGTGGGCGACCGGGCTCGCCGAGCGGCTGGCGGGGACCGCGGCCGGTGTCGCCGCGTACGCCGGCGCGCCGCTGGACCGGCGGCGTGAGCTGCTGACCGGCTTGCGCCGCGAACTGCCCGCCGTCGTGGAGTCGCTGGGCGCCGCCACCACGACGCTGCCGCAGACCCTGCTGTACGAGGACGCGCGGGCCTCGGACGGGCCCGTCACCGCCGACCTGCGGCGGTGGACGGAACTGGCCGAGGGCCCGCTCCGCTCGCTCGCCCGCGTGCTGCCCGCCTTCGACGTCTCCCTGGCGCAGCGCCTGACCTTCAAGGGCTTCTTCCTGGCCCGGTACGGCCGGGGCGGCCGCTGCGAGGACCTGCTGAGACTCGTCCACGACTTCCACGAGGACCTGTTCGAGCAGTACCTGCTCTTCACGTCCCAGCGCCCGCCGCACGACAGCCGGGAGGGCCACCAGCCGGAGGAGAACTGGCTGGGCCTGCCCCAGATCACCGCGCTGGACCGGGCCCGCTCCGCCTTCGTGGAGGGCATGCGGGAACGCTGGCGGAACCGGGACGCGGACGCGGCGGAACTGCGTGTCGACGGGGAGCTCGTCGACGCGGTCGCGGGCGAACTCGCGCCGCTCCCGGACGGGTTCGCCCCGCAGAGCCACTTCGTGCAGCTCGCCGACCGTGCCGTGGACCCGCTGGTCGTCCTCAACGGCTCCTACGGCGGTCTCTGCTTCCCCTTCACGCGCTTCACCCACTGCTTCGACACCGCCGGGGACTCCCCCGGTCTGTCGGAGCGACTGCTGGCCGCGCTGCGCGCCGCGCAGCCCGAGGGCGCGGTCTTCGCCGAGATCACCGCGGGCTCGGCGACCACCAACCTCAACCTGCACGGCCGCCTGACGGACTACCAGATCCTGTGCCCCGGGGAGACCGGCTCCGCGCCGCCGGAGGCCCGTATCCACCTCGACGACCTCTTCGTGGAGCACGACACGGCCGAGGACCGGCTGGTCGTGCGCTCGCGCAGGCTCGGCAAGGAGGTGATCCCGCTCTACCTGGGCTACCTGGTGCCGATGGTGCTCCCCGAGATCCCGCGGACCCTGCTGCTGCTCTCCCCCACCTCCAAGACGGCCCTCGACGTGTGGACCGGTGTCCCCGAGGCGCCCGCCGTCGACGGGGTGACGACCCGGCCGAGGGTCCGCCACGGCTCCGTGGTGCTCAGCCGGCGCCGCTGGACCGCCGACGCCACGGCGCTGCCGCGGCGTCCGGCCGGGGAGGACGACGCCGGCTGGTTCCTGCGGTGGCAGCGCTGGCGGCGCCGGCACGGCGTCCCCGCCCGGGCCTTCGCGACGGTGCTGCCCGGCGCCGGAGCATCCGCGGGCTGGGCGGGCGGCTCCAAGCCGCACTACGTCGACTTCGACAGCCCGCTGTCGCTGCTGGCCCTCGAGGGCCTGGTGAAGGACCCCGAGGGACGGGTCGTGCTGGAGGAGATGCTGCCGGCCGAGGACGACCTGCACGTCGCCTCGGACCGGGGCCGGCACGTCGCTGAGCTCGCGCTGGAGCTCTTCCCCACCGGCCCGGCACATCCCGTACCCGACGAGGAAGGACATGGTGAGCAGGCATGACCTCACCCGCCCGGACCGGCACCGCCGCCCCCGGCAGCCCCGGCGCGCCCGGCGACTGGCAGGCCCTGCACGTCTTCTACGCGGCGAGCCCGCGGCCGTTCCTCCTGGACTGCGTCAGGCCGCTGGTCGACGAACTCAGCCGGGACGGGCTGCTCTCCGGCTGGTTCTTCATCAACTACTGGCTGCAGGGTCCGCACGTCCGGCTGCGGCTGAAGCCCTCCTCGGCGGCCGCGGACGCCGAGGTGCGCGACCGGGCGCTGGCCGCGGTGCAGCACTTCCTCACCACGCGCCCGGCGCTGTACGAGGTGAAGGCCGGTTTCCTCGCCGACCTCTACAACACCTTGTTCGAGCTGGAGTACCCGCAGGAGCAGCGTGAGAAGCTGCTCGGCCCGGACGGCCGGATGCTGCTGCGGGACAACAACTCGGTGAGCCTGGAGCCGTACGAGCCGGAGTACGGCAAGTACGGCGGCCCGGCGGGAGTCGCCCTGGCGGAGTGGCACTTCCAGCGCTCCAGCGACCTGGTCATCGAGGCGCTGCGCACGATGAACCTGCACGTCCGCACGGTGCTGCTGGGGACGGCCGCACAGCTGATGATGGTGATGTCCGCGTCCTTCCTCGACGACGACGAGGAGCTGGCGCACTTCCTGGAGCGCTACCACGCCTTCTGGGACGGCGCCTTCTCCGAGACCAACTTCACCGCCCGCAAGGGCTACGACCGTGCCTACGGGGACATGGGCGCGGAACTCGGCCGCCGCTTCACCGCCGTCAGGGCGGCCATCGCGGACGGCGCGGAGGAGGAACTGCCGGCGTTCCTGCGGGGCTGGGCGCTGCACTGCCGCGAACTGGCCGGGCGGGTGCGGCAGCTGGCGGCAGACGGCGAGCTGGTGTTCCGGCGCTGGAGCGGGGGCGATGAGTTCGGCATCGGCGACGAGCGGCACGCGCTGGCGATGCTCATGTCCCCGTACATGCACATGACCAACAACCGGCTCTCGGTGACCATCCGCGACGAGGCGTTCCTCGCGTACGTGCTCGCCCGCACCCTGCGCGAGGGCGCGGCCGGGGCGCAGGGAGGGACCGGATGACAGCTCCCGGCATGCTGGAGGCGCGGCCGCGGCGGCGCCCGGACCTGCGCGTCGGTCCGGCGGTGCTGCGCGGGGCCGTGGAGATCCACCCGGTCAAGGACCCGGTCAGCGGCCGCCGTCACGAGCTGCGGGCCAAGGAGTTCTTCGTCCTGGACCACCTGGACGGGGAACGCACCCTGGCCGAGGTCGGCGACGCGTACGCCGCGCGTTTCGGGGCCCGTCTCGGCGAGGCCCAGTGGCGGCAGTTGCTCGGCCTGTTGTACGGGCGGCAGCTGCTGGCCGGCGCGGACGCCGCGGCCCCGGCGGGGGCGGGCGGACCGGCGGGTGGACCGGCACCGAGGGGCGCGCTGACCGGCCGGTCCACGGTCCTGAACGGGCACGTCCGCATGGTCTCCGACGCCGGGGCGCTCATCGAGGACCTGCACCGGCGCACCGCCTTCGCCCGCACACCGCTCTTCCTGGGCACGGTGGTGCTGCTGGTGTGCGCGATGATGATCCATTTGGCCGCGGAGTTCGGCACACTGGTGCGCGACATGAACCAACTGGCCCACCATCCACCGCTGTTGATGGCCGTGGGCGTCGGACTCTGGGTCAGCATGGCCCTGCACGAGCTGGCGCACGGTCTGGTGGGCCGCGCCTTCGGAGGCACCGTCACGGAGATCGGGCTGCGCTGGCGGCTGCCGGTGACGTACATGTACTGCCTGGTGCAGGACGTACCGTTCTTCGCCCGGCGCCGCCACCAGGTGGCGACCGCCGCCGCCGGACCCGCCATGAACCTCGCCCTGCTCCTGCCGCTCTGGCCGCTGTGGACGTGGGCACCGCCCGGGGCCCTGCACTCCGCGCTCGGCGGGGCGCTGCTGGTGGGCCTGGTCTTCGCGCTCGCCAACCTCGTGCCGCTGTCCCCGCTGGACGGCTACAAGCTGCTCGGGTACGGCCTGGGCGTGGAGCAACTCGCCGCGGGCAGCCGCACCTACCTGGGTGCCGCCGTCGCGGGCCGGTTCGGCCGCGGCCCGGGCACCGGCGCCTACCCGCCGCGGGCGCGTGCCGTCTACACCGCGTACGGCCTGCTGGCCGGGGCCATGACGACGGGGGCCGCCGCGCTGCTCCTGCTGTGGGCCTCCAGGACGCTGGCCGACCGCTACGGCGCCGTGGCCGGCTCGGCCCCGGTGCTCCTCCTCCTGGCCGCCGTCGTGCTGTGGCGGCTGGGCCTGGCCGCGCGCGCCAGGCGGCTGAAGCACACACCGCCGGACGGGGACCAGGCCGCGCGGGAGTCCGCGCGGCCACCCGGGACCGCGCCCGCCGTGACCGCGGATCCGCCGCGCGTCCCGGCCGGCGACGACCATCACCCAGCAAGGGAGCCAAGGGAACAAGTGATGACGCCAGTGGAACCGGCCGCCGAGGCCGTGGTGATCGACGACGTGCGCAAGCGCTACGGCGACGTACAGGCCGTGGACGGGGTGTCGCTCACCGTGCGCCGCGGGGAGTTCTTCGGCATCCTCGGGCCGAACGGCGCCGGGAAGACCACGCTCATCGAGATGGTCGAGGGCCTGCGCCGCGCCGACAGCGGGAGCGTGTCGGTGCTCGGCTCGTCCCCTTGGCCGCGCAACACCGGCCTGCTGCGGCGGCTCGGCGTCCAGACCCAGGCCTCCGCGTTCTTCACCCGGCTGTCCGCACTGGAGCACCTGCGCACCGTCGCCACCCTCTACGGCCTGGGCCCCGAGGCCGCCGACCGCGCGCTGAAGGAGGTGGGCCTGGCCGAGCAGGGCGCCGCCCGCGTCGACGACCTGTCCGGTGGACAGCGCCAGCGCCTGGCCATCGCCACCGCCCTCGTCCACGAGCCCGAGCTGATCATGCTGGACGAACCCACGGCCGCCCTCGACCCGGAGGCCCGGCGCTCGCTGTGGAGCCTGCTGCGGGGCCTGAAGGGCGAGGGGCGCACCATCGTCCACACGACGCACCACCTGGACGAGGCCGAGGCCCTGTGCGACCGGGTGGCGATCATGGCCCATGGCAGGGTCATCGCCCTGGACACGCCCGCCAACCTCGTCCGTTCGCTCAAGGCGCCGACCCGCGTCCTGGTGCCCGCCGACCGCCTCTCCGTCGAACGCGCCCTGGCCATCGAGGGCGTGGAACGCGCCGAGGTGGAGAACGGCGAGGTCGTCATGGAGACCCACGTCGCCGGCCAGGTGATCGTCGCGGTGAACGAGATCGCCGGGCCCGACGCGGTGCAGACCCGCACCGCCACGCTGGAGGACGCCTACCTCGCCCTGACCGGATCGGAGCACTGACGTGAGCGCGTACGCCGCACTGACCCGGGCCAACTACCGCGCCGCGGTCAGGGACCGGACCACCGTCTTCTTCACCTTCGCCTTCCCCCTGCTCTTCCTGATCGTCTTCGGCCTGATCTTCAAGGGGCAGACCGTCCAGGACGACGGCCCCCCGTACATCGACTACATCGCCCCCGGCGTGCTGTCGTGGGGCGTCGGCAACGCGGCGATGTTCGGCGTGGCCTTCACGCTGATGCACTGGCGCCGCGACGACATCCTGCGGCTGATCTGGCGCACGCCCGCCTCCCTGTCCTCGGTGCTGGCGTCCCGTTACGCCGTGGCCGTCGGCGTGGGGCTGGCGCAGGCGGCGCTGTTCATCGGCGTGGCGCTGCTGCCGATGTTCGGGCTCCACCTGGCGTCGGGCTGGCCGCTGGTGATCCCGGTGCTGGTGCTCGGCATCACCGCGTTCATGGCGCTGGGGCTGGTCGTCGGCAGTCTCGCCGACACGCCCGAGGCCGTGGCGGCGATCGCCAACTGCATCATGGTGCCGATGGCGTTCCTGTCGGGTTCGTTCTTCCCGGCCGACCTGATGCCGGGCTGGGTGCGCGACCTGTCGCTCGCCCTGCCGCTGCGCTACTTCAACGACGGCGTCCTCGGCGTGCTCTCCGACACCCACCACGGCAGCGCCTCCGACTACGCCCTCGCGTGCGGCGGACTCATCGGATTCGCGGCGCTGTTCGCGCTGATCGCCGCCAGGACCTTCCGTTGGAGCAGCCGCGGATGACCGCCGACCTCGTCCCCACGACGGCGCCGCCCGCGGCGCTGATGGACACCGCGGCCCGCGCGCTGCGCGCGGCCCTCGCCGGACGCCACCCCGCGGCGCCGCCGCTCGTGGTGCCGCTCGGCACCGCCGACACCCTCGCCCCCGGGCGCGATCCGCACCACGCCGAGCGCCCGGCGGCCACGATCCACCTCACCTGGGACGCCGTGCTCATCGGCCCCTGGCGCGGCACCGACCCCGCGGAGCGGGCATGCGGCCAGTGCCTGGCCATGCGCTGGCAGCGGCTGCGCACCCGTTCGGAGCGCGAGGCCTGGGAGACCGGCACGGCCACGCGGGCGGCGGGCGACTGGCCCGCCCTGCCGGGCTACGTGGTGGACGCCGTCTCCTCCCTGTACGAGCGCGCCCTGACCGCCGGCCCGTCCGGGCCGCTGCCCCGCGTCACCCGGCTGGACCTGGCGACCCTCCAGGTCACCTCGGTGCCCCTGCTGGGCGAGCCGCTGTGCCCGCACTGCGTCCCCGAGGACGGGACCACGGCGGTGGAGCCGGTGACGGCACCGGTGCCCCGGCCCAAGCCGTCCCCGGAGGCGTACCGGCTGCGCTCCCCGCGCTCGTACGCGCTGCCGGCCGACGCGCTGGCGAACCCGGTGTGCGGTGTCCTCGGCGCCACCACCTGGACCGACGTCAAGTCGCCGACGACCGCGCCGGTCGCCGGGAGCGTGTTCATGCGCGGCTACGCCGGCCTGACCGACGTCACGTGGAGCGGCCAGGCCAACTCCTTCCGGGCCAGCCGCGACCTGGCGTTCCTGGAGGGCCTGGAGCGTTACGCGGGCACCCACCGGCGGCGCCGCGGGCCACTGCTGACCGAGGCATACGACGTGCTCGGCGACCGGGCGCTCGACCCGCGCGAATGCGGCCTGTACGCGCCGGAGACCTACCGCGACGACCCGATGCTGAGCCCCTTCGCGCCGGACCGCCCCATCCCGTGGGTGCGGGGCTGGTCGCTGCGCGACGAGCGGCCGGTCCTCGTCCCGGCCCGGCTCGTCCACTACAGCGCGGGGCTGGCGGCGGACAACTTCGTCTTCGAGTGCTCCAACGGCTGCGCGATCGGCAGCTGCCTGGAGGAGGCGGTCCTGTTCGGGCTGCTGGAGCTCATCGAGCGCGACTCCTTCCTGCTCGGCTGGTACGGCAACGCCCGGCCGACGGAGATCGACCTGGGCTCCTGCACCCGCGGGGCCACCCGCGCCATGGTCGACCGGGCCGCCCTGCAGGGCTACGACGTACACGTCTTCGACAGCCGCGTGGACCTGCCGGTGCCGGTCGCCACCGGGCTCGCGGTGCGCCGCGACGGCGGGCCCGGCACGCTGGCCTTCGCCGCCGGGGCCGCCTTCGACCCGGAGACCGCCGTGGAGTCGGCGGTGGCGGAGATCCTCACCTACATCCCCCACCTGCCGGGGCAGGTCCGCGAACGCCCGGAGGAACTGGCCGCCATGGCCCGGGACTTCGACCTCGTCCGGCGCCTGCCCGACCACGCCGCGCTCTTCGGGCTGCCCGAGATGGCGGAGCACGCCGCGTCATATCTGCGGCCGGCCGCCGTACGCCCGCTGGGCGAGTTGTACGCGGACTGGGAGCGGCGCCTGCCGCGCACCGGTGACCTCCTCGACGACCTCATGCTGTGCCGGGACGCCCTCACCGGGGCGGGCTTCGACGTGATCGTCGTCGACCAGACGACGCCGGAGCAGGAACGGATGGGGCTGCGCACCGTCTCCACCCTGGTCCCGGGCCTGCTGCCGATCGACTTCGGCTGGACACGTCAGCGCGCCCTGCACATGCCCAGGCTGCGCACGGCGTTCCGCCGGGCCGGGCTGCGGCGGACGGACCTCGGCGAGGACGAACTGCGGCGCGTCCCGCACCCGTTCCCCTGAGCCTGCCCCGCCCGGACGGAGCACGGCAAAGCCCTCTGCGCGGCGGCGCGAGCCGCGGCGCAGAGGGCGATGACCCGGATCCGGAGGATCAGGCGGTGCAGCTGGTGGTGCTGGTGGTGCTGGAGCAGGTGCTGGTGCTCGAGCAGCTGGTGGACGAGCCCAGCATGACCTCGCTCGCGTCCGAGTAGTCGGTGATCTCGAAGGTCTCGGACTCCAGCTCGAGGATCTCCTGGGCGAGCGACTCCAGCGAGTTCTGCGGCATCGTGTCTCCTCCTGAGGGAACGGGCCGGTCGGCCCATGGGTGAACGCGACGACAAGGGCGCGGCTCGGGGCGCCGGTTGCGGACAACCGCACACCCTTGCGCCGTACCCGGGTTCCTTTCTAACGGGGTCCGCTGGCAGATCCGTGCGCGTCCCGCTGTCACCCCGCTGTCAGCCCTCCGGCGGCCATGCCGCCCTGACACCCCTCGACGGGAGCCAGTTTTGAGTCCCTCCGCGAACGGCCCGTACCGCCAAGTCCTCGACGGCCTGCCCCGCGTCCTGCGGCCCACCGTGGCCGACTACCTCGACCTGCACCGGCATCCCGAACTGTCCGGTGCGGAGGAGCGCACCGCGGCGCGGCACGCGGAGCGCCTGCGTGACGCCGGGCTCGAGGTCACCACCGGCGTCGGCGGGCACGGCGTGGTCGGCGTGCTCCGCAACGGCCCCGGCCCGGTGGTGATGCTGCGCGCCGAACTGGACGCGCTGCCGGTCCGGGAGGCCACCGGTCTGCCGTACGCCAGCGAGGCCGTCGCCCTCGACGGCGAGGGCCGCCCGGTGCCCGTGATGCACGCGTGCGGCCACGACCTGCACCTGGCGTGCCTCGGCGGTACGGCGGCGCTGCTCGCCGGCGCCACAGGTCACTGGTCGGGCACCCTGGTGACGGTCGGCCAGCCCGCGGAGGAGACCCTCGACGGGGCCCGCGCCATGCTGGAAGACGGCCTGTACACCCGCTTCCCGGTCCCCGACGTCGTCCTGGCCCAGCACACCGCGCCGCTGCCGGCCGGGATGGTCGCCCACGCGCACGGACCGGTGCTGGCGGGCAGCCGGCTCCTCGAGGTCGTCGTGCACGGCTCGGGCGGCCACGCGGCCAGCCCGCACCTGGCGGTGGACCCCGTGGTCGCCGCGGCCGCGATCGTGCTGAGGCTGCAGACCGTGGTGTCGCGGGAGACCAGTCCGGCCGAGCAGGTGGTGCTGACGGTGGGCTCGCTCCACGCCGGCACCCGGGGCAACGTGGTGCCCCCCTCGGCGACGCTGGAGGTCTCGGTGCGCGCCTTCGGCGACGAGGCGCTGGAGCGTGTGACCGCGGCCGTGCACCGCATCGTCGCCGCCGAGTGCGCGGCCTCCGGCTGCCCGCGCGAACCCTCCGTCCGGGTCCTGGCGCAGTCGCAGCCCACGCTTGCCGACCCCGGCACCGCAGCCGCCGTACGGCGCGCTCACGAGCGGACCCTCGGGGCCGCACGCGTCGCCGTCTGGCCCGCGTCCACGGCCACCGAGGACTTCCCGCTGTACGGCCCGGCCGGCGCCGGTCTGCACGGCGCGACCGAGGTGCGCACCGCCTACTGGATGCTCGGGTGCGTCGGCCCGGAACAGTGGGCGCGGACCCCGGGTACGGGCGCCGCGGCCAAGATGGGGGCCCTGCCGCCGAACCACTCCCCCGGGTTCCGTCCCGATCCCCGGCTCGCCGTCCCCGCGGGCGTGACCGCGCTGACGGCGGCCGCGCTGGTGCAGCTGGCGGAGCCGGCGCGGTGAGGACGCGGTGACGGCGCGGTGACGGCGCAACCAGCCGCCACCGGCGCGGAATTCGCCGCTCCACCCCCCGGAGCCGCACCGGCGCAGCCGTGACCGATTGGGTGCTCTCCGCAACGATCTCGTCAAAGGATCTTGACTTGCGGGCACGCGGGGCCCTCAATAGGACGGCGCCCGCCCGTCTTCGGGGAGGCAGAGCCGTCGATCCGGGGAATGAGGAGGGTGCGGTGTCGATGAGGGGTGGAGGTACGGATTGAAGACGCAGAGGAAGGTACGCAGAACGGGAGTGCTCGACGTCGGGTGCCACAGCGCCCTGCTCACGATCGTGGAGCGACGGGCCGACTCGCCGCTGGAACCGGTACTGGCACGCAAGGTGCGGCTGCGGCTGCACGAGACGCTCGACGCGGCGGGACGGCTCGACAGGTCGGGGGTGCGCAGCGTCCAGCACGCGGTGGCGCGGACCCTGGCGGCCGACAGCGGGCATTCGCTGCCCTCGGTGTACGCCTTCGCCACCTCCGTCATCCGGGACGCGCCGAACCGCGACGAGGTCATCGCGCAGGTCGCGCGGACCACGGGCATGCGGCTGCGGGTGCTGTCGGGCGAGGAGGAGGCCCGGCTGGCCTACGTGGCCGCCCGCGAGTGGGCGGGCCGGGACGGAGGGCCTCTGCTGGTGCTGGACATCGGGGGCGGCACGCTGGAGATCGCTGCCGGCACCGGGGAGCAGCCGCACGCGGTCCACTCGCTTCCCCTGGGAGCCCGCGCCGTCAACCGCCGCTGGGACCTGGTGGACGCCGTCACCTCCAAGCGGCGGCTGCACGAGGTCCGCGACCGTCTACGCGCGTCGGTCGGCGAGCTGGGCGACGCCCTGCCGCGGGCGCCGCGGGACGGACGGGTGCTGGCCTCCTCCAAGACGTTCACGCAGCTGGCGCGGCTCGCAGCCGCCCGCGGCACGTCCGACGAGGGTGCGGACCGGCTGACGCTGAAGCAGGTGCGGGAGATCGTGCCCGTCCTGGCCGCGAAGGGCCCGGCGGGACGCGCCAAGCTCCCGGGCATCTCACGGCACCGCGCGGGCCAGTCGCTGGCGGGGGCGCTGGTGGCCGAGACCCTGATGGAGATGTGCGGGGTGGACAGCGTGGAGATCTGCCCCTGGTCCACGCGCGAGGGGCTGCTCCTGGAGCGCCTGGAGTCAGTGGCCCCGGCCGTTCACCGCCGCGCCGGCTGAACCGCCGGCGGGCACGGCCGCGCCGTCACCCGCCGCGCCCCAGTCCAGGCGCAGTACCGCCAGGTCGTCCGTGTGGCGTTCCCCGTCCAGGTCACGGACCTGCCCGATCAGCGCGTCGAGGTGCGCGTCGGGCGCGGTCACGGAGGTCCGGGCCAGCAGGCGCAGCAGCCCCTGCGCGCCGAGCCGCTCACCGCCGGGGCCGGCATGGCCTTCGATGAGGCCGTCGGTGTAGAGCGTCAGGGTGCCCCGCTCCGGCAGGTCCAAGGCCGTGGCGGGCCACTGGTCCAGGCCCGGTGCGATGCCGAGGGCGACGCCGTGGGCCGCCTGGACCGGTCGCGTGACGCCGCCGGTGGTCAGCAGGGGCTCATGATGCCCGGCCAGGTGCACCGTGGCCCGGGACGCGGCGAAGTCCAGGGTGAGCAGGGTGCACGTGGTGAACAGGTCGGGGTGCGAACGTTCCGCGACCAGCATCCGCTCCAGCAGGCGCAGGAGTTCCGGGCCACGGTGGCCGCCCAGGGTCAGCGCGCGCCAGGCGATGCGCAGGCAGACGCCGAGTGCCGCGGCGTCGGGGCCGTGGCCGCTGACGTCGCCGATCACGGCGTGGACGCGCCCGTCGTCGGTCTGCACCACGTCGAGGAAGTCGCCGCCCAGCAGGGCGCTCTCCCGCCCGGGGAGGTAGCGGCTGGTGGCGGTGACGGCGGGGGTGGCCAGCAGGGGCTGCGGCAGCAGGCCCCGTTCGAGGCGGGCGTTCTCCTGCGCGCGCAGCCTTCCGGCCTGCAGGTCGGCGCCGGCCCGTTCGGCCTGCTTGCGCTGGACGGCGTAGCGCACGGCGCGCTGCAGGAGTTCCGGTTCGACCTTGCCCTTGACGAGGTAGTCCTGGGCGCCGGTCGCCAGGGCCTCGGAACCGGCCTGCCCCTCGGCCAGGCCCGTCAGCACGATGACGGCGGTGTTCGGGTCGGCGCTCTGGATCTCGGCGACGGCACCGGGGCCCGCGGCGTCGGGCAGGTGCAGGTCGAGCAGGACGCAGTCGGCGGCCCGCGCGGACAGCTCGAAGCAGGCGTCCGCCAGGGTCTTGTGCCAGACGAGCGTGTACCGGAGCGCGGTGTCGGCGAGCATCTCGGTCACCAGCAGGGCGTCGCCGGCGTCGTCCTCGACGAGCAGGATCCGGTGGTGCGCGACAGGGGTGAGCGGCGTGGGGGGTGTCGTCACGGTCGGGGCTCCCCCGTACCTCCGGCGTCGTCCGCGGCGTCCTCTGCGGCGGCGGACGCGGTTCCGGACTCCTGCCCGGGGTCGGGCCGCTGTGCGGGGAGGGTGAAGGCGATGCGGGTACCTGGGCCGTACTCCGGGTCGATGCCGATGGTGCCGCCGTGGAACTCGACGATCTTCTTGCACATGGCCAGCCCGATCCCGTTGCCGGGATAGGCGTCCTTGGTGTGCAGCCGTTGGAAGATCACGAAGACCTTCTCGGCGAACTCGGGGTCGATGCCGATGCCGTTGTCGGTGACGGAGAACCGCCACAGGTCGCCGTCGCGCCGGGCCTCGACGTGGATCCTCGGTGCCCGGTCGGGGTGGCGGAACTTCACCGCGTTGGAGATGAGGTTCTGCCAGAGCATGCCCAGTTGCGTGGTGTCGCCGACGACGGTGGGCAGCGGGTCGCGGGTGATCTCGGCGCCGGACTCCTCCAGGGCGACGCTCAGCGCCTCCTCCGTCGCGCCGGCGATCCGATCGAGGTCCACGGTGCCCTGCTGGTTGTGGACCCGGCCCACCCGGGAGAACGCCAGCAGGTCGTTGATGAGGGTCTGCATGCGGTTCGCGCCGTCGACGGCGAACGCGATGTACTGGTCGGCCCGCTCGTCCAGCTGGTCCCCGTAGCGGCGCTGCAGGAGCTGGGTGAAGCTCGACACCTTCCGCAGCGGCTCCTGCAGGTCGTGCGAGGCGACGTAGGCGAACTGCTCCAGCTCGGCGTTGGAGCGCTTGAGGTCGGCGGACTGCTCGTCGAGGAGTTCCCGGGCCCGCTCGGCGAAGGAGAGCTCCTCCGCGAGCCGGCGCCGCATGCCCTCCACGTCCCCGCCGAGCCGGCGCAGGTCGGCCGGGCCGTTCACGGTGATGGGGTGGTCGAAGCGGCCCCGCGTCACGTGCCGGACCTCGGTGCCCAGCAGCTCCAGGGGCCGGGTGATGCCGCGGCGCAGGCCCTCGAAGACGAGCACGGCCAGCAGCACGATGACGGCGGCGATGGCGGTGAGCACCACGTTGCGCAGCCGCACGGCGGCGTCGAGCTGGGTGCCGGCGGTGATGCGGGCCTGCCGCAGGTGCTCCTGCTGGGAGCCGAGGGCGTCGCGGACCCGGTCGAAGGCGGCCCTGCCCTCGTCGGCCCGCTCGGTGGCGAGCGGTACCGGCTCCCCCGGCGTGGCCGGCGCGGAGGCGACGGGGCGCGCGATCAGCCCCTGCCAGGCGGTGGCCGCGTCCACGACGGCGTCGAGGTCGGCGCGGGCCCGCGCGTCACCCTGGACGAGGGGACGCAGCCGGTCGAGGGCGGTCCGCTCGTCCGCCAGCCCCTGGGTGTACGGGTCGAGGAACTCCCGCTGCCCGCTGAGCCCGTAGCCGCGGACACCGGTCTCCTGGTTCACCAGCGCCGCTTCCAGCCGGACGGAGTTGACCAGGGCCGGGGAGCGCACGTCGACCAGCTGGTCGGTCAGGGCCGAGCTGCGGTCCAGCGCCCAGATGCCGAGCGCGCCGAGCGCGGCGAGCACCGCGAGGGCGAGGCTCACCCCCACCCGGAGCCACTGCCGGGTGGTCCACGCCGACAGCCGGCCCGGGCCCCGGGCGTCATCGGGCACGCGCGCCGTCTCCGGCCTCGCGGCCGCCTGCACGATCGTCTCGCCCGTTGCCACGCTGTGCGCCCTCCGCTTCGCTCGCCGCCGCCGGATACCCGAGGGCGAAACCACTGTATCGGCCACCCGACAACACTTGTTGTCGTGCGATGGTGCAGGTCCTAAGGTGGGGGCCATGCCTGGCACCCACTTCTCTCCGCGCCTGCCGGAGGAGGAGCTCGCCGCCCTGGCGATCGGCGCGGTCGACGACCTCGCCCGGCGCCTTGCCCGTCGTGCCTTCCGCCCGCTCACCGTCCCCGGGGCCACCGACGACGGTACCGAAGCGCGCGGAGACGCCCTGGCGTACCTGCACATGCTCAGCCTCCTCCAGCAGGCGGTCGAGCACCTGGAGAACCAGGCGGCCGAGCAGGCGGCCGCCGCAGGTGCCGGATACCCCCAGATCGGCCGCGCCTGCAACATCAGCCGCCAGGGCGCCCGCCGCCGCTGGCCCGGCCTGGTGACCAGCGACACCCCCCACCGTCCCCCGCGGCGCACCGACCGGACCCGGAGCCAATGATGATGATCGCCCCCGCCCGCCCCCACGACGTGCTGCTGGTCGAGGACGACCCCGCGGACGCCATGCTGATCGGGGACGCCCTCGCCGAACGCGGTGCCCGCAACCTGACCCAGGTCGAGGACGGCCTCGCGGCGCTGGAGTACCTGCGCGACCCGGCCAACCGGCTTCCCGACCTGATCGTCCTCGACCTCAACATGCCGCGGATGAACGGCCACGAGCTGCTCTCGATCCTCAAGAACGACGAGGAACTGCGTGCGGTCCCGGTGGTCGTCCTCACCACCTCCGCGGCGCCCGACGACGTGACCGGCGCCTACCGGCAGCACGCCAACGCCTACGTCACCAAGCCGGTCAACCTGGACGACTTCGAGCGCGCCGTGCACAGCATCGACGCCTTCTACCTGGACACCGTCACCAAGCTCCCCCGCCAGTGAACGCGACCGGAAACGGATGAGCGTCGGTCGCGGAAAACGGGGTAGACGGACGGCTGGCCGCGCCTGAGCGCGGCCGGCCGGGAAGCTGTACGAAAGGCACCACCATGGAACCGAGGCTGGACGGCCACCCCGCCCACCTGGCCGACTGGCCGTGCATCCACGCCGGATTCGCGCACGAGGGCGACTCGGAGGCGATCTCCGCGGCGCGGCGCTTCACCGGCGGGTTCCTCGCCCGCGTCCAGGGCGAGCACGGCGTCCCGGTACCGGTGGAGACGGTCGAGACCGCACAGCTCGTCGTCAGCGAGCTGATCACCAACACCTGCAAGTACGCTCCGGGCCCCGGTCTGCTCGACCTCGAGGTGGACGTCGACACGGCGACGCTGCTGGTGTCCGTGTGGGACACCAGCAGCACCCTGCCCCTGGCCCGCGCCGCCGAGCCGGGACGGATCGGCCAGCACGGCCTGGAGATCATCCTGGCCCTGTGCGAGGGCTACGACGTGCAGCGGCAGCCGGTGGGCAAGCGCATCACGGTCCGCATCTCCCTGGAGCCCCGGACCCGCTGAGCCGCGGCACGCCCCGCCGTCACGGCGATCGGGTGAACCCCCGGCCCGGCCGGGTTCACCGGCGGGAGCGCATGGAAGGTGCCTCACGCGCCGGTCCACCGCCTCCGGCGCCCCGCCCGGCCACCGGAACAGGACCGTCCAGGAGCAACGCCATGACCAGGATCGCCATCATCCTCGGCAGCACACGCCCCAGGCGCCTCGGCGAGGCCGTCGCCCGGTGGGTGTACGAGAACGCCGCGCTGCGCGGCGACGCCGAGTACGAACTGGTGGACGTCGCCGACTACGACCTCCCGCTGCTCGACGAACCGCTGCCGCCGTCGCTGGGCCAGTACAGCCGGCCGCACACCTTCGCGTGGGCGGAGAAGATCGGCTCCTTCGACGGCTACGTCTTCGTGACGGCCGAGTACAACCACTCGATCCCGGGGGCGCTCAAGAACGCCATCGACTACCTCTTCGCCGAGTGGAACAACAAGGCGGCCGGGTTCGTCGCGTACGGCAGCGTCGGCGGCAGCCGCGCGGTGGAGCACCTGCGGCTGGTGATGGCCGAGCTGCGGGTGGCCACCGTGCGTGCGCAGGTGGCGCTCTCCCTCTTCCGCGACTTCGCCGACATGAGCCGCTTCGAGCCCGGCCCGCGCCGCGCGGGCGAGCTCGGCGTCGTCCTTGACGAGGTCCTGGCCTGGACCAAGGCCCTGGAGCCGCTGCGCCGCACGCCGTCCTGACCTCGGTCCCGCCCTGCCCCTCCCGTAGCGCACGGCCCCTCGTAGTGTCCTGTCATGGACGGACGACAGGGGGGCGGTACGCCGGCGTGCGAACGCTGCGGCGGGACGGTGGCCCCGGACGGTTACTGCTGGGACTGCGGTGTCGCCCAGGCGGCGTTCCGGTCGCGGGTGGAGGTCGCCGCGGGCGGCGCGGCGGGCGTCAGCGACCGGGGGAAGCGGCGTGAGGTGAACGCCGACGCGATGGCCGTGACCACGGCCGGCGCATGGACGATCGGCGTGGTGTGCGACGGCGTGTCCATGTCACCCCGGTCGGAGCGGGCGGCCCGGCTCGCGGCCGAGGTCGCCTCGGACGCGCTGGCCTCGGCGTTGCGGGCGGGGACCGTGCCGGAGGTCGCGCTCGAGGACGCCACCGGGCGCGCGGGACGCGCGGTCGCGGCACTCGCCGTGGCACCGGACGACGCACCGGCCTGCACCTTCGTCGCGGGCGTCGCCGGTCCGGACGGCCTGTGGTGTGCGTGGATCGGTGACAGCCGTGCGTACTGGCTGCCGGACGAGGGCCTGGCCATCGCGCTGACCGAGGACGACACCGGTGAACTCGACGTCCTCACCGGCTGGCTGGGCGCCGGGAACGGCGAGCCCGTACCGCGGGTGCGCAGCAGCCGGCCGGCCGTGCCCGGCCGTCTCCTGCTGTGCACCGACGGGCTGTGGCGGTACCTCCCCGGCGCGGAGGCGCTGCGGGCCCGGCTGGCTTCCGCACCCGGCTCCCGCGGCGGCGGCGGGCCGCTGGACGGCGCGCGCTCGTTGGTCGGGTACGCGCTCGACGCCGGCGGGCACGACAATGTGACGGCGCTGCTCCTCCCCGTTCCCGCCGACGGTCCGCCACGGGCGGGGGCGACGGGAGGGGTGTAAGCAAGAGATATGCGTTTTGCACCACGCGCAGGCACGTACTGGTCAGCCGAGCGGACCCCTGCCCTGATCGCGGTCCCGGTGCTGCTGATCGTGGCGATCGTCATCAGCGACCTGGTGATCCCCACGGAGGGGCACCTGGGACCGCTCCTGGTGGTGGCACCGGCACTGACCGCGTCGTTCGGCGGGCTCCGGCTCACCGCCCTCATCGGGGCCCTGGCGGTGGCGTCGCTCACCGTGGTGTCGGTGGCCGACGGCACCATCACCACGTCGTACCGGCAGAGCGAGATCATCGCGCTCGTCCTCGTCTCGGCCCTCACCGTGCTCTTCTGCCGGCTGCGCGAACGGCACCAGGCGGAGCTGCAACAGGTGCGCTCGGTGGCGGAGGCCGCGCAGCAGGTCGTCCTGCAGCCCCTGCCGGAGCGCATCGGCCCGCTGCGGATCGCCTTCGACTACCAGGCCGCCGAGGACCAGGCCCGGATCGGCGGCGACCTGTACGCGGCGGTGCGCACGCCCGGCGGCACCCGGCTGCTCATCGGGGACGTCCGTGGCAAGGGCCTGCCGGCGATCGGCGACGCCTCACTGCTGCTGGGGGCGTTCCGCAGCGTCGCCTACCGGGCCCCGCCGCTGCCCGCGATGTACGCGCACCTGGAGGCGACGGTGTCCTGGAAGGCGGCGCAGGGCTGCGCCGACGGCCTGGAGGAGGACTCGGCGGTCGAGTCGTTCATCACCGCGATCCTCGTCGACTTCCCCGACGACCGTCCCGAGGTCCGCATCCTCAACTGCGGCCACCCGTCCCCGTTCCGGCTGGCCGCCGACGGCCTCGCGCCCCTCGACCCGACGCAGCCCGCGCCGCCCATCGGCCTGGGGCTGCTGCAGCCCTCGCACCCGGGCGTGGACACCTTCCCCTTCGCACCCGGCGACATGCTGCTGCTCTACACCGACGGCGTCACCGAGGCCCGTGACGCGTCCGGCCGTTTCTACCCCCTCGCCGAGCGCATCGCGTCGTGGCCGGGTCAACAGACCCCGGAGGACCTGGTGCGGCACGTACGCGAGGACCTCCTCCTGTACTGCGGGGGCCGACTCGGCGACGACGCGGCGTTGATCACCGTACGGCGGGAGCCGCTGGGTCTCGGCCTGTCGTACGAACCACGGACCGTCGACGGGCCCTCGGCCCTGTCCGGCGGCCCGGAACCCGGTCGCCCCACGAGGGTGCCGCCCTTCGGCCCCGAGCGGGAATGACCCGCCCTCGCGCCCCGTCACCCCCGGCCGTCTCCCGCTGTCGGAGCGCTGATCTACGCTGGGGCCGCCCACGCGACCGGCGGCCCCGATGCACCCTGCCCAGGGGCCCGCCCGACCGGAAGGACGGTCCATGAACGAGCAGCGCCCGATCGACTGGGACGAGGCCACGTGGCTCAACACCCCGCGGGAGGCCACGGCGGACGGATCCGGGATGCTCGTCACCACCCGTGACCGCAGCGACTTCTGGCGCACCACCGGTTACGGCTTCGTACGCGACGACGGGCACGCCCTGCTCACCGCCTTCCCGGGGGGCACGTCGATGGAGGTGACGTTCCGCTCGGACTTCGACGCGCTGTACGACCAGGCCGGGCTCATGATCCGCGTCGACGCCGAGAACTGGGTCAAGGCCGGGATCGAGATGTCCGACGGCGTGCCGCACCTCGGCGCGGTGGTCACCCGCGGGGTGTCCGACTGGTCGCTCGCGCCGGTGCCCGGCTGGGCCGGACACGCGGTGACCGTGCGCGCCAGCCGTTCCGGTGACGCCGTCACGATCCGTGCCCGCCGCGACGACGGTCCCTGGCGGCTGGTCCGGCTGGCGCCGCTGGCCCCGGACGCCACCGCCACCGCGGGGCCCTTCTGCTGCTCGCCCGAACGCGCGGGGCTGCGCGTGGCCTTCACGGGCTTCACCCGGGGCGTGGCCGACTCGGCGCTGCACGAGGAGCCGCATGAGGAGCCGCAGCAGGCGGGCGCCGAGGCCACCGAGGGCCGGTGAGGACACGATGGGGTTCGTGGGCGGGATCTGGCGTGTGCTGAGCGACGGGGAACCCGTCGGGGACATCACGGTCGAGGAGGCCGACTTCCCGTGGTTGTCGGGGCGGTTCGCGCCCACCCCGGCGTTCGGCCGGGTCCGGCCGCTGTTCGCGCGCGAGCTCGCCCTGATGGAGACGGCGATGACCGCGCCGGCCGAGGAGGACGAGCCGTGGGCCGCGTGGGAGGCGGCGTACGACGAGGTCCGGCGTGCGGTGTCGCTGCGCTCGCCCTCGGGGCCCGTGGCCGAGTTCCTGCTGCACATCGAGGACGACCGGGCCTGGTTCCGGTGGAGTGACGAGCCCTTCGACGACGACTCGCCGAGCGACTGACGTCCCCGCCCTCGGCACCCCTCCCCCTGAGCCTGGTAGTGGCACTACCAGGCTCGCTCCTTGACGTCACGACCTGGCAGTCGCAGCGTGGGGTGCGTGGACAAATAGTGGCAAAGGCAACATTTCGAACATCACCTACTTGACTGCGGGATCTCAGAACCCGCAGAGCGGTGGGGCGCCGCTCTTACCGTCCGGCGCAGTGGCCTTTGAACCTCGTCCACGCCCAGGAACCGACCGGGCTAGGAGAGTTCTCATGCGTATTTCCAAGTGGCCCCTCGCCGCAATGGCAGGCCTCGCGCTCGCCCTTGGGGGTGCGGCCTCAGCGGCCGTCGCGGCACCGACGAGCTCACCGGCCTCAGCAGTCAGCTACGCCGAACACGGCGGTGGCGGCGGCGGTGGCGGCGGCCACGGCGGTGGTGGCGGCGGCTACGGTGGCGGCGGTTACGGTGGCGGCGGCTACGACCACGGCGGCGGCTGGGGCGGCGGCTACGACCACGGCGGCGGTGGCGGTGGCCACGGCGGCGGTGGCGGTGGCCACGGCGGCGGCGGTGGCGGCCACGGCGGCGGTGGCGGTGGCCACGGCGGCGGCGGTGGCGGCCACGGCGGCGGCGGTGGTGGCGGCGGCCACGGCGGCGGCGGCGGTGGCGGCCGGTAACACCCCGACCGGGGACCGGTCCTCGACTGGCCCCCGACACCGGCCGAACATCTGGCGACCGGCCACAGCAGGCCTCTGACCAGCGACTGGCCGGTCGCGCACCTCACGGAAGCGGAAGCCGCGCCCACGGGAGACCGGTGGGCGCGGCTTCCGCTCTTCGCGCCCTCGCGCCCCGGCACATCACTTGCGTACGGCGAATTGCCCGATAAGGAATGTTTCCCGTGAAACATTCCTTAAGTACTATATTGACACTGTGCTCATATCGCCGGATCCGGCCGATGGGGTGGCGGCGGTCCGGCCGACCTCAGGGAAGCGCCATGTTCGACCTGTCCTCAGCAGTCTCCGCGGGAACCGGCCAGGGCTTCTACATCGGCGGCCGCTGGGTCTCCCCCAGCGGGACCCGCCGCACACCCATCGTCTCCCCCTCCACGGAGGAGGAGTTGCTGCACGTGCCGCTCGCGGACACCCGGGACGTCGAACGCGCGGTCGCCGCCGCGCGCACGGCCTTCGACGAGGGCCCCTGGCCGCGGATGTCCGCGCCCGAACGCGCCACACACCTCAGACGGCTGGCCGACCAGGTGCGCCGGCGGCTGCCGCTGCTGGCCCGTCTGTGGACGGCCCAGGTCGGGGCGCCGGTCGCCTTCGCCGAGGGACTCGTCCAGGCCGGCCAGAGCCGCTTCGACTACTTCGCCAAGCTCGCCGGCTCGTACGCGTTCGAGGACCGCCGTCCCACCTCCCGGGGGCACGCCCGTGTGACCCGTGAACCCGTCGGCGTCGCCGCGCTGTTCGCCCCGTGGAACGCCACCTTCAACATCTTCGCGCACAAGATCCCCGCGGCCCTGGCGGCAGGCTGCACGGTGGTCGTGAAGTCACCGCCGGAGAGTCCGCTGGACGCCCTGGTGGTCGCCGAGTGCGCCGAGGCGGCCGGACTGCCGCCGGGGGTCGTCAACGTGATCACGGCGGATCGCGAGGAGTCGCAGGCGCTGGTGGCCTCGCCCGGCGTCGACAAGATCAGCTTCACCGGCAGCGTGCCGACGGGCCGTGCCGTCGCCACGGCCGCACTGGAGCGCTTCGCCCGGGTCACCCTCGAAATGGGCGGCAAGTCCGCCGCGATCCTGCTCGACGACGTGGACCTGCAGGACACCCTCGACACCCTCACCCCGCTGAGCATGCCCTTCGCCGGACAGATCTGCTTCGCCCAGACCCGCATCCTCGCGCCGCGCTCCAGGATCACGGAGGTCCTCGGGGCGTACGCCGACCGCGTGCGCCTGCTCAGGGTCGGCGACCCCTGGAGCCGTACGACGCAGGTCGGCCCCGTCCTCAACGCCCGGCAGCTGCGCCGCGTCCTGGGCTACATCGACAGCGGCCGCCGCGAGGGCGCGAGGGTGGTGACCGGCGGCGGCCGCAGCCCGGGCCACGAGCACGGCCACTACGTGCTGCCCACGGTGTTCGCCGACGTCGAGCCCGGCATGACGATCGCCCGCGAGGAGATCTTCGGCCCGGTCGTGACCGTCCAGGCCTACGAGGACGTCGACGAGGCGGTGGCGATCGCCAACGCCACCGACTTCGGCCTCAGCGGCAGCGTCCACGGTGCCGATCCCGAACGCGCCTACGAGGTCGCGCGCCGGGTGACGACAGGCCAGCTGAGCGTCAACGGATTCGAACTGGCACCCTCGGTCCCGTTCGGCGGCCGGAAGTCCTCGGGCATGGGGCGCGAGGGCGGCCCCGAGGGGCTGGAGGCCTACCTGGAGACCAAGGCCGTCTTCATGCCGGGCCCGTGACATGGCCGCCCACGCCGTGCAGCAGATTGCGCACGATGGTCTCCGCGAACCCCTCGCTGACGGGGTGGTCGGCCACCAGGAGCCGGAAGTAGCAGGCCCCCCACAACTGGTCGATCAGCACCTGCGGATCGATGTCCGCCGCCAGCTGGCCCCGGTCCCGCGCCCGCTCCAGGACGGCGGCCATGCGCGCGCGGCGCGGCCCGGAGTAGCGCTCGCGGAACAGCTCGCCGAGAGGGGGATCGGTCTGGGCGCAGCCGATGAGCTCGGACACGACCCGTCCCGCGGGGGTGCCGCACAGATGCCGTACGAAGTTCCGCATGTGGGCCGTCAGGTCCGCCTCGATGTCGCCGGTGTCCTCGAAGACCAGACGCTCCTCGACGACGGCGACGTAGGCGTCGAGGGCCAGCGCGCCCCGCGACGGCCACCACTTGTGGATGGTCATCCGGCTCGCCCCGGAGCGCCGCGCCACCTTCTCGACGGTGAAGGCGGCCATGCCCTCGGCGAGGAGCAGTTCACGCGCGGCCGCGAGCACCTCGCCGCGGACCAGGGCGGCCGGCCTGCGGCCCTGCCCGGGCCGCGGCGCCTCGTCGGTCCCCTCGGCCGCCCGGGCGCCCGCTCCGCGCGCTGCGCTCATTCCCCGCTCCGTCCTGCGGTCGGCCCGCCCGCCCCGCGCTGGAGCGCCCCGTGCGGGCCGATCACGGAAGTCACTGCCAACGAGCCTATATCGGGCATCCCGTCGATTCCGCGGAGCGACAGGACCGTCCAGGACCCGGACTCCGAGAGGAACACTCGATGATCGTGTACGACAGGCTGTACATCGGTGGTGCCTGGACCGCCCCGGCGCATCCCGGGCTGCTGGACATCCGCTCACCCCACGACCGCTCCCTGATCGGCCGCGCCGCCCAAGCCGCGCCGGGCGACGCCGACGCCGCCGTCGCCACGGCGCGCGCCGCCTTCAACAGCGGGCCGTGGCCGCACCTGGACCCCAAGGAACGGCAGGAGGTGATCCGGCGGGTGAACGGGCTGCGCGAGGAGCGTGCGCAGGAGGCGGCCGCGCGGGTGTCCGCCGCGACCGGGACGCCCCGCCGGTTCACCGATGCGGAGCAGGCCTCGCTCACGCGGCGGGTCGACGCCTGCCTCAAGGCCGCCGAGGAGCTCGGCTGGGAGGAGGTCGTCCATCCCTGTGACCCCACCCCGGGGTTCGACACCATCGTGCGGCGCGATCCCGTAGGCGTGGTCGCGGCGGTCATCCCCTGGCAGTGCCCGTTCTCGGCCGCCACGGCGCGGCTGACCCCGGCCCTCCTGGCGGGCAACACCGTCATCCTGAAGGTCACGCCGGAGAACTCGCTGGGCATGGGACTGCTGGCCGAGCTGTACGCCGGGGCCGGACTGCCCGAGGGCGCGCTGAGCGTACTGCCCGCCGACCGGGACACCGGCGAGTACCTGGTCACCCACCCGGACGTCGACGCGATCGCCTTCACCGGCTCCGCCCGGGCCGGCCGCCGCGTCGCCGCCCTCGCCGGCGAGCAGCTCAAGCGGGTCCGGCTGGAACTGGACGGCAAGGCGGCCGCGATCGTCCTGGACGACGCCGACGTCCCGCGGACGGTGCGGGGGCTGTTCGCGTCGCCCGGTGACGACGGCGGGACGTGCGCCGCGCGGACCCGTGTCCTCGCCCCGCGCCACCGGTACGAGGAGGTCGTCGCGGCGGTCGAGGAAGCCGTCACGTCCCTGAAGGCCGGTGATCCGGCGGCACCGGACACCACCATCGGGCCGATGGCCGGCCGCGAGCGGCAGCAGCGGGCGATGTCGTACATCGAGCTGGGCATCGAGGAGGGCGCCAGGCTGGTGACCGGCGGTCCCCGGGTCCCCGCGGGCCTTGAGGAGGGCTACTACGTGGCACCGACGCTCTTCGCGGACGTCGACCCCCGCATGCGCATCGCGCAGGACGAGGTCTCCGGCCCGGTGGTCACGGTCATCCCGCACGACGGGGACGACGACGCGGTACGGATCGCCGAGGACTGCGAGTACCGCGTGTCCGGCGGCGTGTGGTCCACCGACCCCGAACGCGCCGTCGCCGTCGCGCGCAGGCTGCGCACCGGCCCGGTGACCGTCAACGGGGCTCCGGCGGGCCTCGACGGGACGGCCGGCGTCGACGCGTACGTCGCGCACCGGACGATCACCCGGCCCCGCTGAGCGCACCCGGGCCACCCGGGGGTCAGGGCACGACGCGGCCGAGGAAGCCCCGCACGTACCCGGCGACGGAGTCCAGGTGGCTCTCCAGGGCGAAGTGCCCGGTGTCGAGGAGGTGCACCTCGGCCTCGGGCAGGTCGCCGAGGAAGGCGCGGGCGCCGACCGGGGCGTAGACCTCGTCGTTCGCGCCCCACACCGCCAGCAGCGGCACCTGGCCGGCCCTGAAGTACTCGTGCAGCGCCGGCTGGAGGTCCACGTCCCGCGGGTGGTCGCGGAACAGCCGCAGCTGGATCTCGTCGTTGCCGGGACGCTGCAGGAGCGCGACGTCGTGGGCCCAGGTGTCCGGGCTGACCAGGCCCGGGTCGGGGACGCCGTTGAGGTACCGCCAGCGGACGGCGTCCGGGGTGAGGGCGTAGCGCACGGCCTTCTCGTTCCCCGGTGACGGGTCGGCGGCGTAGGCGCGCACGTCGGACCAGAAGGAGTCGAGCAGGCCCTCCGCGTAGGCGTTGCCGTTCTGCGTGACGATCCCGGTGATCCGCGCCGGGGCGCGCAGTGCCAGGCGCCAGCCGATCGCCGCCCCGTAGCCGTGGACGTACATCGCGTGGCGTCCGACGCCGAGGTGCTCCAGCAGGGCGGCCGTCACGTCGGCGAGGGCGTCGAAGGAGTAGGGGAAGTCCTGCAGGGACGGCATCGAGGACCGGCCGAAGCCGATGTGGTCGGGCGCGAGGACCCGGTAGCGGTCCGCGAGCAGCGGGATGAGGTGCCGGAACATGTGGGAGCTGGCGGGGAAGCCGTGCAGCAGGACGACGACGGGGGCGTCGCGGGGACCCGCCTCGCGGTAGAAGACCTCCCGGTCCGCGACGGCGGCCGTGAGGTGGTGGACCGGGACCATCGCTGACCTCCTGGGAGCACGACCTTCCTGTCGCATGCCACGTGGGGCAGGGGAATCACGTTCCGACGGACGGATTCACGCGGTTGCTGCCCGCTTCTCCGGCAGGCATGCGCTTCGGTCCCACCGGCCCCGGCGCCACAGCACCGGGGCGCAGGCGGGGTGAGTAGCCGTACTCATGCCCGCGGGCCGACCGGGCGGGACGATGGCGGCAACGAACGCTCGGACGAAGGAGGTTGGAGACGGCCATGGGGAGATTCCTTGGCGCGGTGCTGGCGTTGGCGGTGACCGCGGGGGTGCTGGCACTGGTCTACGCGGTGGGCGCGCCGCTGCCGGTGGTCCTGGGCGTGGGCGCCGGGGTGCTCTGCCTGCTGTGGCTGCTGGTGCTGCTCACGGTGCCGTGGAACGTCCACTTCCGGGCGCACGCGGTGCTGGCCGAGATCGCCGTGAGCCGGGAGAAGGGGCTGGTGGTCCCCCAGGCGCGGGACGCCGAGGCCGCGCGGATCGCCCGGACGATGCTGCGCGTCGCCCTGGCGGGGCACCTGCTGACGACGGCCGGCGTGGTGGCGGTGACGCTCGCGACCGGTCACGGCGCGGGGTACTGGATCGCCGGGTTCTTCCTGCTCAGCACGGTGTTCCGCCCGGCGGGCGCGTGGTTCGGGCAGCTGCGGCAGCGGCTGGGCACCCTGCTGAAGGACGTCACCTACCCACGCGACGACGTGCTGGAGCTCAAGAAGGGCGTCGAGCGCACGGACAGCGGCATCAAGGTCCTTGAGGAGAAGGCCGAGGAGCAGTACCGGGCCCTGGCGGAGCTGCGGCGCACGGTGGACGTGCTGGGCGTGTCGGTCTACGAGCGGGCCGAGGACACCGACCGCCGGATCACCGCGCTGGCACGGGAGTTCGAGGCCACGGTGAACCGGCTCACGGACAACGAGGAGATCATCACGGGTCTCAAGGCCTTCCTCCGGCTGCTGCGGGCGGGCGACGTCGCCCCGGGCCGGGCAGCGTCCGACCTCTGACCGTAGGCCGGGCGGTCGCCACGTGCGGCCCGGGGCGCCGCCCCGGGCCCGGTCCTACGCGGACGGCGCGTCCGGGCCCGCCGCCAAGGAGCTGAAGCCGGTCAGCTTCGCCGGGTTGAGCACCCACATGAGCTGGTCGATGCCCTGCTCGGAGGCGCTGATGGCCAGCAGGGCCATCGGCGTGCCGGCCTGGGACACGAGCGCCGCGGTCTGCCCGTTCGCCTCGACCCACACCACCTCGGTGTCGGGCCAGAAGCGCGGGGCGAAGGCGGTGACGAACCTCGCCACCTTGGCGCTGCCGACCACGGGGACCTTGGAGGCGTTGCGCACGGCGCCCCCGCCGTCGCCGTAGTTCACCACGTCCGTGGCGAGCAGCTTCTCCAGGCCGGCCAGGTCGCCCGCCCTGGCCGCCGCCACGAACGCCTCGAGGAGCCGGCGGTGCTCCGCGCTCCCCACCTGTTCGCGCCGCCCGGCGGCGATGTGCTTGCGGGCGCGGCTGACGAGCTGGCGGGAGTTGGCCTCGCTCAGGTCCAGCACGGTGGCGATCTCCCGGTACGGGTAGTCGAACGCCTCGCGCAGCACGTACGCCGCGCGCTCGGTGGGCGTCAGCCGCTCCAGCAGGAGCAGGACCGCGAACTCCACCGCCTCGCCGCGCTCGGCGCCGAGTACGGGGTCGGCGCGCGTGTCGACCGGTTCCGGGAGCCAGGGCCCGACATAGCCCTCGCGCCGCACGCGGGCGGACTGGGTGACGTTGATCGCCAGCCGGGTCGTCGCGGTGGTCAGGAACGCGGTCGGATTCTCCACGGCGTCGCGGTCGGCGGCCTGCCACCTCAGCCAGACGTCCTGGACGACGTCCTCGGCCTCCGCGGCGCTGCCGAGCATCCGGTAGGCGATGCCGAACAACCGGGGGCGCAGGGCCGTGAACACCTCCGCGGCCTCGTCGAGCGAGCCGTCGCGTTCCGCGTCGCCTGGCTGCATCGTCGCGTTTTCCTCCACCGTCAGATCCGCCCGACTGCCCGTTCCAGCCTACACAGAGGGCGATTTCCGCCGGGCCCGGGGCCACTTCGCCCTGGCCCCATTCGGCGCGGTTGAGGAGCGCCGCCGCCGTACGGCAGGCATTTCCCGCGCCTCGCGCGAATTGCCGTGGCGGGCCCGCGGGGGGCCTGCCCGCCGGGTCGGGGAATTCCGGAGCCATTGCGGACCCATTCCGGTCGCCGGCGCCGGACGCACGGGCCCCAAAGTCTGACCGGGCAGCGGCTCCGTTTGTGACAGCGGGATTCCACGGGTGATCCCGGCCGGTTCCGCGCGGCGTGCTCACAGATCTTCACGGAATTTCGCACACGCGTTCCAAAAACGCCGTGGAGCAGGGTAACGTTACGTATCGCAGCAAGATCCGCACAGGGAGGGACGGGGCATGGAGCCCACCAGGACGACAGTGCGCCGCGGGCGCCCGCAGGGCTCGGACAACCCCGGCCCCGACGGGCTGACCAACCGTCAGACCCGTATCGTCGAGGCGATCCTGGGCTCGGTGGAGAGCCGCGGTTTCCCGCCGTCGATGCGCGAGATCGGTGAGGCCGTGGGGCTGGCGAGCACCTCCTCCGTCGCCCACCAGCTGGCGGTGCTGCAGCGCAAGGGCGTGCTCGAGCAGGATCCGCACCGGCCCCGCGCCTACCGTGTGCGGTGCTCCTGGCCGTCCCAGCACGACTCCGAGCCGGGTGCGGAGCCCGTCAGCGCCTCCCCGTCCGCGCGCGTGCCGGTGATCGGCCGGATCGCGGCCGGCATCCCGATCCTCGCCGAGGAGCAGGTCGACGAGGTCTTCGTGCTCCCCCGGCAGATCGTCGGCGCGGGCGAGCTGTTCGCCCTCAAGGTCGTCGGCGACTCCATGACGGGCGTCGCGATCTGCGACGGCGACTGGGTCACGGTGCGCAGCCAGGACGCCGCCGACCACGGCGACATCGTGGCCGCGATGATCGACGGCGAGGCCACCGTCAAGCGGCTCAAGCACGAGGGCGACCGGGTCTGGCTCATGCCGCACAACCCCGCCTACGACCCGATCCCCGGCGAGGAGGCGGTCATCCTGGGCAAGGTGGTCGCCGTGCTGCGACGCCTCTGAGGCCGCGCGCCGACGCCCGCTCAGTCCGTCGCCCCGGGCAGCACCGACCGGAGCCCGCCGAGCAGATGGGCCCGGAAGGCCGCGTCGTGGTAGGCCTGCGCGGAGTGCCCCAGCGCGGTGTAGAAGACGGGCCCTCCGCCGTACTCGTGGCACCACACCAGCGGATGGTCCGCGCCCATCGAGCCGCCCGTGTACGAGGACTCGTCGGCGGAGGCCAGGACCCGCACCCCGGGGCGGGGGTTGCGGTCGAAGTCGTACCACTCGTCGGTGACCTTCCACGCCGCGCCGAGGTGCGCGGTGGCCGGATGGGCGGCGTCCTCGACGAGGACCGTGCCCGCCTGCAGGGGCGGGTGCCCCGTGAAGCGCGCGCCCAGCAGCTCCCCGTAGTAGGGCCAGTCGTACTCCGTGCAGGCGGCGGCGTGCACGCCCATGAACCCCGCGCCGTCGGCGTGGTGCGCCGCGAGGGCGTCCCGGCCCGCGTCGCTGAGCACCTCCCCGCTGGTGGAGAGGAACACCACGGCGTCGTACGCACGCAGGCCGGCCCCCTCGAAGTCCTCGGGCCGTTCGGTGGCGTCCACCCGGAAGCCATTCCCGGCTCCCAGCTCGGTGAGGGCCCTGACGCCGTCGGGGATCGACTCGTGCCGGTAGTCGGTGGTGCGGGTGTAGACGAGCACACGGGGGTCGCGGCGGGACAATCGGCTCTCCCAGGACGGTGACGGACGACGGGCAGCGCCCACCAGTCTCCCCGCCGCGGTCCGGGCGTCGACGGCGGCCCGGGTCCCGTCAGTGGCCGATGCTGTCGATCAGCTCGCGCGCACCCTGCCGCAGCAGTGCCACCGCGACCGACGTCCCGAGGGTGGCGGGGTCCAGCGGACCTGCCCATTCGTGGGCGTCGAGGACGATCTTGCCGTCCGGGGAGAAGACCCGGGCCCGGAGCGAGAGCCGGCCGTCGCGTTCGGCGTGGGCGTAGCCGGCGATGGGGCTGTTGCAGTGGCCCTGCAGGACGTGGAGGAACATCCGCTCCGCCGTGGTCTCCCGGTGTGCGGCCGGGTCGCCGAGGTCGCTGACGACGTCGATCGTGTCGCCGTCGCCCTCCCGGCACTGCAGGGCGAGGACGCCCGCGCCGATCGGCGGGATCATCGTCTCGACCGGGAGCACCTCGCTGATCACGTCGGTCCTGCCGATCCGCTCGAGCCCGGACACGGCCAGCAGCAGCGCGTCCGCGTCGCCCGCCGCGAGCTTCTCCAGGCGGCGGTTGGCGTTGCCCCGCATGGGGACGCAGGTGAGGTGCGGGTGCGAGGCCATGATCTGCGCGATGCGGCGTACGGAGGAGGTGCCGATGCGCGTGCCGGGCGGGAGCCGGTCGAGGGTGAGGCCGCCGGGGTGCACCAGGGCGTCGCGGATGTCGTCCCGCTTGAGGAAGGCGGCGAAGACCGTCCCGGCGGGCAGCGGCCGGTCGGCGGGGACGTCCTTCACGCAGTGGACGGCCAGGTCGGCCCGGCCCTCCAGCAGCGTGGCGTCGACCTCCTTGGTGAACGCGCCCTTGCCGCCGAGCTGGGCCAGGTCGCCCATCCAGCGGTCACCGGACGTGGTGACGGGCACGACCTCCGTCCGGATGCCGGGGTGGAGCGCCGCCAGTCCCGCGCGTACGCGCTCGACCTGGGCCAGCGCCATCGGGGAGGAACGGGAGACGATGCGGATCAGCTCGGGGACTGCCATGCGCCCACGGTACGGCGTCCGGCACACGTCCCGCGCAACACCCCGAACCCCACGCGCCGTGACGACGGCGGGGCTAGTGTGTCCCGCGGCGCCCACCGGGAGGGCGCCGGCGCGCAGCGGTGGCGCCACAGGGACAGGCGACGGGGTAAGCGCACGATGACGCAGGAACGGCCCTCGCCCGCCGCGGTGTCCCCCGAACCGGCGACGCCCACCACCATCGCCACGGTGCCGGTGCGCGGGTTCCCGGCCGGTCTGCGCCACCGGCGTCCGCTGTACGTCCTGGCCGTGCTCGTGCTCCTGGCGCAGATGGCGTTCGCGATGGTCACCACGGCCGTCCAGCAGACGCCCACCATCGACGAGCCGGTGTACGTGGGCACCGCGACGGTCTATCTGCGCGAGCACAGCCTGCGCTTCAACCCCGAGCACCCGCCGCTCGGCAAGCTCGTCATCGCCGGTGGTCTGGCGTTCGCCCACCCCCACCTCGACCCGGCCTTCGAGGGCGACCAGACGGAGCTCGGCCGCAGCGTGCTCTACGGGTCGGGCAACGATCCCTGGCCTCTGATGCTGGCGGCCCGCCTGCCGGTGATCGCGCTGACCCTGCTGTTCGGGCTGGTGGTGCTCGCCTTCGCGCGCGATCTCACCGGGCCCGCCGGGGGGCTGCTCGCGCTCGTCCTGTACGCGTTCTCGCCGGACGTCATCGCGCACGGCTCGCTCGCCACCCTCGACGTCCCGGCGGCCGGTTTCCTGCTGACGTCGGTGTGGGCGCTGTGGCGGGCCCGGGAGCGTCCCCGGCGGTACCTGCCGCTCGCCGGTGCGGCGTTGGGCGCGGCGGTCGCCACGCGGATGAGCACGCTCCCCGCGGTGCCGGTCCTGCTGCTCCTGGCTGCGCTGTCGGTGTGGCACATGGGTGCGCGGGGCGCGCAGCGGCGCGGCACCGTCCGGTCGCTGCGGCGTGCCGCGATCGCGGCGGGCGGGGTCGGGCTCGTCGCCGTCGCGGTGGTGTGGGCGGCCTACCTCCTCGTCGACCCGCGTCTGCGCTGGACCGCGCCGGAGACCTTGCCGGCCCTGCACGGACTGCGGGGCTGGGCCGTGGACGCGCTCCCGCTCCCGCGGGCGTACCGGGACGGGATGGCCGTCCAGTTCGGCTTCGAGGACTCGACCTTCGAGGGCTTCCTCTTCGGCCGCCACTACCGCGGGGCGCTCTGGTACTACCTGCCCGCCGCGGTGCTGGTGAAGGCTCCGCTCGGCATGCTGGCCCTGTGGCTCGCCGGCACCGCCGCGCTGCTCGCCCTCCCCCGGCTGCGCCCCGCCGCCCCGTACCTGCTCGTCCCGGCGGCCGTGCTGACGGCCGCCGCCATGACCGGCTCACGGGACTTCGGCGTCCGCTACGTGGTCTTCCTGCCGATGTTCGGGGCGGTCGCCGCGGCCTGCGTCACCGCCCTGCGACGGCGGTGGGCGGACGTGGCGGCGGCGGCCCTCGTCGCCTTCGTCGCCGTCAGCTCGCTGCGGACCTTCCCGTACTACCTGCAGTACTCCAACGAGGCCTTCGGCGGCACGTCCCGGACCCATCTGCGCCTGCACGACTCCAACGTCGACTGGGGCCAGGACCTGGGCCGCCTCGCGGACCGGCTCCGCGACCGCTACCCCGGCGAGCGGGTCTGGCTGGTCTACAAGGGCAGCGGGGTCCCCGCCCACTACGGCATCCACGCCGCCGATCCGCGCCAGGTCCCCGAGGACCAGGTCCACGGGCTGCTCGTGGTGTCGGACTCCTCGGTCGCGAAGGCCGAGGGCCGGCTGGCCGAGCTCATCGCCGGCAGCGAGCCGATCGACGAGGTGGGGCACTCGATCACGATCTACCGCCGCGGCTGACGACCGCGCCGCCCCCCGTCCGGGAGGGGCGGCGCCGGGCACGGCGGGGTCAGGGCTTGCGGGCCACCACGGCGTAGACGTTGATGTCCGCGTCGGTGACGTCGGTGATGCTCCGGTAGCGGATCGCGTCGATGTCCTCGAGGCCCTCGATGAACTCCGGCGAGGCGTCGGCGTGGGTGGCCAAGGTGTCGTCGACGTCGTCGGGGCGCCAGTGGTGGACGGGGACGAGCCCGGGCTCGACGATCTCCAGGCCGTTGTCCGTGACGAAGCGCAGGACCTCGGCGTGCTCGCGGAGCACGAAGGAGAAGCCGCGGTCCTGGTAGGTCTTGGCGACCTTGGCGATCTGCTCCGCGTTGAGGTCGGAGGTGAGGTGGCTCAGCACGACGTGGCTGCCCGAGGGCAGCGCGTCGACGAGGTGCTTGACGATGCCGTACGCCTCGTCGTCCTCGACGAAGTGCAGGACGGCGACGAGCACGAGCGCGACGGGCTCGGTGAAGTCCAGCGTGCCGGCCGCCTGGCGCAGGATCGCGGCGGGGTCGCGCAGGTCCGCGTCGATGTAGTCGGTCCGCCCCTCGGGGCCGCTGGTCAGCAGGGCGCGCGCGTGGGCCAGGACGACGGGGTCGTTGTCGACGTACACGACCCGCGCCTCGGGGGCGATCCGCTGCGCGATCTGGTGCACGTTCTCCTGCGTGGGCAGCCCGGTGCCGATGTCGAGGAACTGGCGCGTGCCGGTCTCCCCCGCGATGTGGTTCACCGCGCGGCGCAGGAAGTCCCGGTTGTGCCGCACGTCCAGGTAGCCCCGGGGATTGGCGGCCAGCGCGGCCGCGGCCGCCTCACGGTCGACGGGGTAGTTGTCCTTGCCGCCGAGGAAGACGTCGTAGACGCGCGCCGGGTGCGCCTTGGTGGTGTCGATCCGCCGGCGGAGCTGCTCGGCGGAGTCGTAGTCGTCGGGAGCGTCGCTGCCGCTGGTCATGGCCATCCCCTGGGGACTCGAATACGCGAACTGATCAGCACACAACTTAGCTGGTGAAGCGGCGAGTTGGCGCCACCCCTGCCCACTCGTGCGGGCGGCCCGGGCAGGGGCGCGCAGAAAGGCCGGAACCTGCCCTCCCGTCGGCCGTCCCCGCTCGTTGACCTTGGTGACCGCACACCCCCGGAGCTCCCCTGGAGGCTCGCTTGACGTCGATCCACGACGGTGCACCGGCCGCCGGTGAACCGCGCAAGACCTCGGTGCTCATCCACAACGACCGGGGCGAGTACCTCCTGCACCTTCGCGACGACCGCCCGGACATCCGGAACCCCGGCGCCTGGTCACTGCTCGGCGGCGGCAGTGAGCCGGGCGACGAGTCCCTGGAGGCGACCGCCCGGCGTGAACTGCGCGAGGAGGCGGGGCTCGACCTGCCCGTGCTGCGCGCCTTCGCGGTGGAGCACGTCCACGAGCCGGACGGGTCGCTCCTGCCGGTCCAGGTGTTCACCGGCCGCTGGAACGGCGATCCCGACGCCCTGCAGCCGAGCGAAGGCGTCCTGCTGCGCTGGTTCCGGCCCGAGGTCATGCCGCGGCTGCGGTTGGGCCACGCGACCCTGGAGCTCGTCCGCCGGCACGCCGGCCCGGCCGTGCCGCCCGGCACCGGGGTCCGGGCGGCCGGGCGGGGCGTCCTCCACGTCGTCGGCGCGCACCTGTACCTGGAGAACCCCGGCGGCAAGGTCCTGCTCGGGCTGCGGCACCCCGACTCCGCCTTCGCCGGCGGCGAGTGGCACTTCCCCGCCGGGCACTGCGAGCAGGAGAGCGCCGTAGCGTGCCTGGTCCGCGAGGCGGACGAGGAGACGGGCCTGCGGATCAGCCCGGCGGACGCCGAGTTCGCGCACGCCGTGCACCTCGTCGACGCGCCGGGCGGCCGCCCCCGGCTGCAACTCGTCTTCCGCGTACGCCGCTGGCAGGGCCAACCGGTGGTCCGCGAGCCCGACAAGTGCCTGTCCTGGCGCTGGTGGCACCCGGACGCCCTCCCCGAGCGCCTCGTGCCGTACACCCGCGCCGCGATCGAGGGCATCCGGGCCGGCCGCCACTACACCGAGTCGGGCTGGGCATGACCTGCGGACCGGGCCTGCCGGAAGCCGGGGTGCAACGGTTCGCGGAACGCGCCGTCGGCCCGATCCAACGGTGGACGGACACGTCCTGGCCCCGCGAGAGCAGTCGGATATGGCGGGTCGACGGTGCGGACGGCCTCGTCGGCTACGTCAAGGTCCACCAGAACGACCGCTTCCACCACCGGGAGGTGACGGCCTACCGGACCTGGGTGCCGACCCTGGGAGCCGCCACGCCACGCCTGGTGGCGGCCGACGAGCGGCTGCGCGCGGTCGTCGTGACCGCCGTCCCCGGACGCCCGCTCCACGTCGGCGTCCGGCCCCCGGAGGAGGAACGTGCGATCTTCGTCCGCGTCGGCGCGCTCGCCGCCGCCGTCCACGGCAGCGCACCGCCACGGCCCGCCTCCGGGGACAAGGGGCCTGCCACGGGGAAGCTCGACCTGCACCTGGACGGCGCCCGCTGCCACCTGGCCCCGGGTGACGAGGAGTTCGTCCGCGCGCTGACGGCCCGGGCAGCCGCGCTTCCCGCTCTCGACCTGGTGCCCACGCACGGCGACTTCCAATTGCGCAACCTGCTGTGGTCGGGCCGGCTCGCCGTGATCGACTTCGAGCGCAGCGAGCCGCAGCCGGCGCTCCGTGACGTCGTACGGCTCTCCGACGCCTGGTCCGGCCGTCCGGACCTCCACGAGGCCTTCCTGACCGGCTACGGGCGGGAGCTCACCCCGCTCGAGCACGAACGCCTGGCTGTCGACTCCGCCCTGGACGCGGTCTCGGGCATCCGGTACGGCGCCGCACACGACGATCCCGAGGTCCTCGGACGCGGCCTGCGCACCCTCGCCCGGCTCCGCGCGGCCGGCCGCTGACCGGCCCGGTGAACCGGGTCGCCACGCTGCGGTCTCACCCCGCCGGCGCGAGCGCGAGGGGCGGTGAGGGCAGCCCGAAGTGGTCGGCGATGATGCGCACGGTGTGGGTGCCGTCGGCGTTGAAGGCGGGGTCCGCGTCGTACCGCGGGGTGTCGCGGCCCACGATGCCCGCGTCCAGGAGTTCACGGACGAGCAGGTCGGCCGAGCCGCCGGCGCGCCGGGACTCGCGTCGCATGCCGAAGTTGAAGTAGGTCCCCTCGAATCCGCCGGAAGCGTGGGTGAACTGGATCGGGTGCTCGGCGCAGTGGGGGACCACGTAGTCCTGCCCGTGCGGGCAGGGGCATGGGGGCGTGGAGGCCAGGAAGACACTTTCCACCGGCGCACCTCCAGGGTCGCTCGCACGATGTGCGTGACGGAAGCCGGTGCATTCGCGCGCCAGTTCCCAGGCTTGCGACCCGCGCGGAGCACTGCAGGCGTCGTGGGTCAGCCAGACCCAGCCCGCCCCTGATCCGCTCGCGAGGGCCGGCCGGCCGGCCTCGGCGTAGACGGCGGCGACCGTCGGCAGCGTCATGCCCCTCACAAAGGTGACGAACGTGTTCGGATTGAGCCAGGCCATCAGGCGCAGACCTCCGGGGACAGGGGCGGCGAGGGGAGGATGAAGAAACCGGCGATCGCCCGCACGAGGCGCGCGTGGTCCTCGTCCCGGTGGTCGAAGCAGTCGTGACCGGGGTCGGCCTCCCGCGCGCACTCCGAGTCCGGACCGATGAGGTTCGCGGCCAGCAGTTCGGGCGAGAGGTGGTCGGGGTTCTCTCCGCTGCGAAGCTGCGGGCTGCCGAAGGAGAGGTAGAGGACCGTGCGGCCGTCGCGGAAGTAGGTGAAGGACGGCGGATGGGCCTTCGCGCTGCAGGGCTCCGTCTCGAACACGACGACCTCCGCGCCGTCACGGCACAGGCGGTTGTAGTCCACTCCGTCGTAGTCATCGGCGTCGTAGTCGTGCATGTCGTGAACCGCCCACGCCCATGCGCCCGCCTCACCGAGCATGAGCGGTTCCCGCTGCGCGCCCCGTAGGCGCCGCGTCAGCGCGTCGAGGGTCATGCCGCGGGCGAAGACGAGATTCACCTCGTGCCCGGGGAACGATCCGCGCATCCAAGTCGTCATGCCGCGACTGTAGGAGTGGGCACCGACAGCGGGACCGCCGGGACGTCAGACGGCCTTCGCGGTGCCGTGCTGCTCGTCGAAGGTGAGCTCCGGCGGCGGCCTGCGGAAGCCGCGGGTCAGGTAGGCGAGGTAGGCGACGCCGAGGGCGAGCCAGATGACGCCGAGGGTGAGGGCCTTGCCGTCGAGGTGGAGCAGGAGCCAGAGGTCGATCAGGGCGCCGACGGCGGGGACGACGACGTAGGCGAACACGCCCGCGTGCTCGCCCGCGCGGCGCTTGCGCAGGTACGTCGCGATCACGCTGAGGTTGACGAAGGTGAAGGCGGTGAAGGCGCCGAAGTTGATGAAGGAGGTGGAGGTGGCGACGTCCAGGCGGAGGGCGATCAGCCCGACCACGCCGGTCAGGAGGATGTTGAGGGCCGGCGTCAGGTGGCGGGGGTGGAGGTAGCCGAACACCTTGCGCGGCAGGACGTCGTCGCGGCCCATGGCGTACAGCAGGCGGGAGGTGCTGGCCTGGGCGGCGACGCCGGAGGCGAACTGGGCGACGACGAGTCCGGCGAGGAAGACGGAGGAGAAGAGGTCGCCGCCGATGGTCCTGGCGATCTCGAAGGCGGCCGAGCTCGGGTCGTCGAACCGGCTGCCGGGGTGGGCGAGCTGGGTGGTGTAGGCGAGCGCGACGAAGATGCCGCCGCCGATCAGGGCGGTGAGCAGGATCGCGCGGGGCATGGTCCTGCGGGGCTCGACGGTCTCCTCGGTGAGCGTGGTGACGGCGTCGAAGCCGAGGAAGGAGTACGCCGCGATGGCCGCGCCGCCGGAGATCCCGGCCAGCGTGGTGGCGTCGTTGTGGAACGGCCCGGTGCTGAACAGGCCGCCGGCGCCCTCGATGTGGAAGACGTGCCGCAGCGAGAGCAGCGCGAAGATGACGATGACGAGGATCTGGAACGCCATCAGCAGGGAGTTGGCCCGGTCCGCGGCCTGGATGCCGAGCAGGTTGAGCGCGGTGGTGGTGAGGATGAAGGCGAGGATCCACACCCACATCGGCACGGCGGGCCACTGCGCCTGCAGGTAGGCGCCGCCGATCAGCCAGATGACCATGGGCAGGAAGAAGTAGTCCAGGAGCGTGGCCCAGCCGACGAGGAAGCCGGCCCGTCCGTCGATGGAGCGCCGTACGTAGGTGTAGGCGGAGCCGGCGACGGGGTGCTCGGCGGCCATCTTCCCGTAGCTGTAGGCGGTGAAGAGCATGGCGACGAGTGCCAGGGCGTACGCGGTGGGGACCGCGCCGCCGGTCTTCTCCGCGACGACGCCGAAGGTGCCGAGAACGATCAGCGGGGTCATGTAGGCCAGGCCGAAGGAGACGACGGCTCTGAGTCCGAGGGTGCGGGACAGCGCGGGGGCCGTGGTCGCGGCGCGCGCGGCGTGGTCGGTCATCGTGGGGCTCCGGGGAGGGTCAGCCGCGGCGGGCGGGGCGCCAGCTGCGAGGGTCTATGCGCCCGTCGTACAGCGGGAGTTCGAGGGGGCGGTCGGTGTCGGTGAACTGGGACCACATGCAGTTGAGGCCGGCCGTGCCGTAGGTGCGGACGCGGGTCACGTCGTCCAGGTCCAGGACGTCGGTGAGGACGGCGGCGGCGCTGTCGGGCGCCTCGGTGCGGACGCGTCCCTCGGGGTCGACGACGAGGCTGCGGCCGGTGCCGAGCGGGCCGGCGGTGTTGACGCTGACCACGTAGACCTGGTTGGTGATGGCGTTGGCACGGGCCAGGACGAGTTCCTGGGCGCGGTCGCCGGTCGTGGTCATGACCGGGTTGACGATGACCTCGGCGCCCATCCAGGCCAGGTGCCGGGCGACCTCGGGGAACCACGCGTCGTAGCAGATGGAGAATCCGACGCGGCCGGCCTCGGGGATGTCGAAGACCACGAACCGGTCGCCCGGGGTGTAGGGCTCGCGGGGCCGCCAGGGGAAGACCTTGCGGTAGTGCGCGACGAGCCGCCCCTCGGGCGAGAAGGCGAGCGCGGTGTTGAACAGCTCGCCCTCCGGGCCGCGTTCGCAGATGCTGCCGGGCAGCAGCCACACGCCCAGGTCCCCGGCGATCTCGCCGAGCTCCCGTACGAGGCGTCCGTCCAGCGGCTGCGCGGCATCGCGCAGGAGCCGCTCCGTGTCCTGCGGCCCGCCGTCCACGCCGAACAGGTGCAGTTCGGGGAAGGCCAGCAGCCGGGTCTGCGGGAAGCGCGCGAGCAGGGTCCCCGCCTCTTCCGCGAAGCCGGACACGGGTTCCCCGGCGGGGCGGGGCCCGGCCTGGGCGAGGGTCACGGGAAGGGGTCGGGACATGGTGCACCTGCTTCGTTCGAGTGCTGAGGAAATTAGAGCATTCTGATCAGATAAACAAGAGTGCTCAAGGTGAGATGTTTTCCGGTACTACAGTCGGTCCCATGCCCGACACGGAGAACCGGACCGGCCAGGTCACGGCAGCCGCCGGCCCGCCCCTGAGCACCCCGGCCCTCGGCGGCATCCGCCGTCTGTCCGCGCTGGACACCGTCCGCGCCCGGATAGCCATGGCCATCGACCTGGGCCTGCTCGCCCCCGGGGAGCGGTTGCCCGCCGCCGGCGAGATCGCCGCGGCGCTGGACGTCGGGGAGATCACGGTGCGCCGGGCCCTGGTGGCCCTGTGCGACGACGGGCTGCTGGAGCGCCGCCGCGGCCGCAACGGCGGCACACTGGTCGCCCGGCAACCGGCGAAGGGTTCGGTCAGCGCCGTCGGCAGCTACCGCTCCGACACCGACGCGGTGCGCCGGCTGATCGACCACCGGCTGGTCCTGGAGTGCGGCATCGCCCATCTCGCCGCCGGCCACGCCGACGACTCCGCGCTGCGCGAACTGGAGCGGCTGGTCGACCTCATGGACGCGGTGACCAGCTGGGCCGAGTTCCACCGCCATGACGAGGAGTTCCACCTCGCCGTCGCCTCCGCCACCGGGACACCGTCGGTCGTCGTCCCGTACGCCGCCGTCGTCCGCGAGCTCTACCGGTACTACCTGCCCTACCCGCTCGACGCGCTGCGCGCCTCCAACGCCGAGCACCGGGCCCTGGTCCGCGCCCTGCGGCAGGGCGACCGCGCGGCGGCCGCCGCGGTCGCCCAGGAACACGTCCAGGCACTGCACCGGACGATGTTCATCGGCCTCCCCGGCGCCGTGCCGGGAGCCGCCACCACCGAGGGCTGAGACCCGGCCGCGTCACCGGTGCGCACCAGTACAGTCGAGCCACACGTGCGGCGCGTGCCGCCACAGGGGTGGAGGAGACGTCCGTGGAGGGGCTGGCGCTCGTCGCGCTCATGGTCGGTGCGGTGCTGGTCACCGCCGTCGCCCGGCGTCTGGGGGTGTCTCCCCCGCTGCTGCTGGTCGCCGTCGGCCTGTGCGCGTCCTTCGTGCCGGGCATCCCCGCGTACGCCATCGAGCCCGAGCTGGTGATGGTGCTGGTCCTGCCCCCGCTGCTGTACTCCTCGGCACGGGAGAGTTCCTACCTGCGCTTCCGGGAGAACCTGCGCCCCATCGGGCTGCTGGCCGTGGGGCTGGTGCTGTTCACCACGGTCGCGATCGGCTACGCCGCGTTCTGGCTGGTGCCGGGACTGCCGCTGGGCTCGGCGCTGGTGCTCGGCGCGGTGCTGTCGCCGCCCGACGCGGTCGCGGCGACCTCCATCGGACGCCGGCTGGGGCTGCCGCGCCGGCTGCTGACCGTGCTCGGCGGCGAGAGCCTGGTGAACGACGCCACCGCGCTGACGGCCTACCGCGTGGCCATCGCGTCCGTGGCCGGCGCCGGCTACACCCTGCTGCAGGGCGTCGGGGTCTTCCTGATGGCGGCCGTCGGGGGCTCGCTGATCGGTCTGGCGATCGGCTGGCTGGCCCGCATCGGGCACCGGTTCCTGCCCGGGGACCTGGCCAGCGCGCTCGGGCTGCTCGTGCCGTTCCTCGCCTACCTCGTCGGCGAGGAGGCGCACACCTCGGGAGTGCTGGCCGTGGTCGTGGCCGGCCTCTACCTGGGACACCGGTCCCCCGACACGGAGGCGACCTCCCGGCTGCAGGTGTACGCGGTGTGGAGCGCCCTGGACACGGTGCTGGAGGCCCTCGTCTTCGCCCTGATCGGCCTCCAGGTGCGGGGCATCGTCGACACGGTCGACACGGGCGTGGGGCGGCTGGTCGCGGCCGGTGCCGCGCTGACGGCGGTGACCGTCCTGGCGCGCGTCGTGTGGGTCTACCCCGCGACCTACCTGCCACGGCTGGTGTTCCCGCGGATCCGGGCACGCGACCCGTACCCCCCGTGGCAGTACCCGGTGGTGCTCTCCTGGGCGGGCATGCGCGGCGTGGTCTCGCTGGCCGCGGCCTTCGCGGTGCCGGAGACCACCGACAGCGGTGCGCCGTTCCCCGGGCGCGACGAGATCCTGTTCCTGACCTTCTTCGTCACGGTCGCCACGCTGCTGCTGCACGGGATGACGCTGCCCCCGCTCATCCGGCGGCTCGGCATCTGCAACAAGGAGGCGTACGAGGACGCCCTGGCCGAGGCGAGCGCGCAGCACAGTGCCGCCCGGGCGGCACTGGCGCGCCTGGAGGAGCTGGGCGGGGACAAGCGCTCCCACCAGGCCGTGCTGGAGACCCTGCGGCAGACCGCGGAGGCCCGCCGCAACGCCGCCTGGGAACGGCTGGGCGGCCCGACCGGCGGGGGCGCCGAGCCGCCGAGCGTGGCCTACCGGCGGTTGCGCCGCGCGATGCTGGACGCCGAACGGCAGGAGTTCGTGCGCTTCCGCGACGAACGGCTCATCGACGACGAGGTGCTGCGCCGCGTCATGCGCGAACTGGACCTGGAGGAGGCGGCGCTGCAGCGCGAGTAGCGGTGGGCAAGGGCCTCAGCCCATCGACTCGTGGACGTAGCACCAGCGCCAGTTCTCGCCGGGCTGGTAGGAGCGGATCACGGGGTGGCCGGTGGCCTCGTGGTGCCCGGTGGCGTGCCGGCCCGGCGAGCTGTCACAGCATCCGATGTGGCCGCAGGTGAGGCACAGCCGCAGGTGGACCCAGTCGTGGTGTCCGGCGGCCAGGCAGTCGGCGCAGCCGTCGACCGGCGGCGCGGCCGCGACGTCGGCCGGGGCCTGCTCGAGATCGGGACATGCTGCTGTCGTCACGCCGGCCCCCTGTGCCGTCTGCGGATCACTGCTGATGGACGCCCCAGGCTACGTCAAGCGCACGCCGTGCGCGATCAGCGTGCCGGGGCGTCCCACCGTGGCGGCCCCGCGGCTCAGTCGAGGAGTTCGCCCTCGAGGAGGCCCATGGTGAACATGTCGTACCACCGGCCGTCGCGCCGGAAGACCTGCCGCAGCCGGCCCTCCTCGACGAAGCCGA
Source organism: Streptomyces sp. TOM-9 (assembly GCF_056858595.1). Classification (NCBI taxonomy): domain Bacteria; kingdom Bacillati; phylum Actinomycetota; class Actinomycetes; order Kitasatosporales; family Streptomycetaceae; genus Streptomyces; species Streptomyces sp. TOM-9. The sequence continues at coordinate 623,742 of NZ_JBXEQB010000001.1, forward strand.
CCTTCCGGTAGACGTGGTGCGCCGCCTCGTTCTCGGGCACGACGGTGAGCGAGATCTTGTGCAGGCGCATCTTCTCGAAGCCGTAGCGGCACATCGTGCGCATGGCGTCGGTGGCGTAGCCGCGGCCCCAGTACTCCTTCTCACCGAGGTAGATGTCGAGTTCGGCGCATCCGGTCTCGGGTTCGGCGTCGCGCAGCCGCACCAGGCCGATCAGCCGGCCGTCCTGCGGCACCTCGATCCCGTAGAGCACGTCGCCGTAGGCGTTGCGGGGCCGCTCCTCCATGCGCTTCCTCACCTGTGCGAGGGGCTGGGCGTAGTCGTCGTCCATCCAGCGCATGACCTCGGGGTCGTGGTTCCAGCGCCACAGCGCCTCGGCGTCCGCGGGCTCCATCGGGCGCAACTTCACCAGTCGTCCGGGCACCATGGGGGCGGCCCTCCTTCGGGTCGGCATGATCGACGTCGTGGAACCCGAAAGGGTTAGCACGGTCGCCGTCAGCCGCTCAACCGATTTGCCCGCCGGGAGCGGGCGTTCAGCTCGCCTCGGCCCGGCCCTGGCCGTCCGTCGCGAGCACACGCTCGACGTCGGCCCACGACGCCCCGTGCTCGGCGAGGACGTCCGCGACCACACCGGGGCCGATGGTGAGGGCGAGCAGGACGTGCTCGTCGCCGATGTGACGGTCGCCCCGGGCCACGGCGGAGCGCAGGGAGCGCTCCAGGACGCCCTTGGCCCCGCGGGTGAAGGGGCGTCGTCCCGCGGGCCGCCACCGCCGGGGCCCGCGGCGGGCGGCGAGCGCACCGGTGCCGTGGGCGTCCTCCACGCGGGCGACGATCGCGGCGACGTCGATGCCGAGCCCGGCGAGCGCCTCGGCGTCGGCCCGTGAGACCCCGCCGCGCCGCCGGGTCTCCCCCAGCGCCTCCTCCAGCGCCTCGCGGCGCCGGTCGACGCCGAGCGCGGCCAGGGCGGCGGAGGCCCGGGTGCCCTCCAGGTCGAGCAGCGACAGCAGCAGGTGCTCCTCGCCGATCGTCGGGTCGCCCGCCCGTTCGGCGTGCCCGACCGCGCCCTCGACGACCTCGCGCGCGCTCTTGGTGAACCTCTCGAACATCCTCAATGCCTCCCGTACTTCTTGTGCACGGCCTGCCTGCTGACGCCGAGTTCGTGGGCGATCTCCTGCCACGACCACCCCTGCGCCCGCGCGCTCCTGACTTGTACGGTCTCCAGCTGCTCCAGCAGCCGCCGCAGCGCGGCGACGGCCCGCAGCCCGACCCTCGGGTCGCGGTCGCCCGCCCGCTCGGCGAGATCGGTTGCCTCGGTCATGTCTGTCAATTTACGTTGACAGACACGGCGCTGTCAACGCTGGTTGACAGCGCCGTGGGCGCGGGGCGGGGCGGAGTCGGGACGTCAGGCGCGCCCTTGCGCCGCGGCGCGGCGCTGCCGCTTGCCCAGCGGCGCCTGGGAGAGGTCCTCGGCCTGGGACCTGAGGTTCTTGTAGCCGTAGCCGCGCTCGTCCAGCCAGGCCCTGGCCGCCTCCTCCGCGCGTTCGGTCGCGTCGAGGATGTCCTCCTCCGCCTCGCCGGAGTCGACGAAGCGGAAGGTGAAGGCGGGGCGTGCCGCGATGTCGTAGCTGAGGTGGCCCCCGGGGGTGAAGGCGGCGTGCAGGACGTCGTGTTCCGGTGCGCGGGCGAGGAGTTCGGCGCGCTGCTCGGCGGTGAGTCCGCCGAAGGCGCCGCGGACGGTGACGCGGAAGGTGCGTGTGCTCATCCGCCGACCTTAAGCAGCGGGCTCCGTCCGGCTCCACCGCATTTCACGGGCCTGGCCGCGGCGCCGCGGGACCGCACAAGGGAGGCGTCCCGCGGCGCCGTGCCCGCGCGGTCAGCCGGTGGCGGACAGCGGCTGGTCGGTGGGGTTCCGGGAGGTGGGACGCGGGCCGCGCAGGCCGGTGACGCCGGTGAGGCCGGTGAGGCCGGTGAGGCCGGTGAGGCCGGTGAGGCCGGTGAGGCCGGTGAGGCCGGTGAGGCCGGTGAGGCCGATCATGACCGTGGCGAAGCGGCCTGTCCGGCGGGCCGGCCGAGAGCTGCGGCGCGGTTCTCCGTCGTGGAGCCGCCGGCCACGACGAAGGTGACCGCCGACGCATGTGGACGCCCAGCAGGCAGATGCCGACAGCGGCCATGGCGAACCACACGGCCCCCACACGGGCGGGGCCGAGGCGGTCGGCGACTCGCCCGGTGGGCGACGGACCGCGCGAGGGCCGGGCGGGCGCCGCCTCAGCTGTCGCGCGCCACCGCGAGGAGCGCCATGTCGTCGTCGGTCGGACCGCCCGCGTGCCGGTGCACGTCGTCGAGCAGCGCCTCCAGCAACTCGGCCGGCCCGCCGCGCTCCACCCCGGCCAGCCGCGCCAGCGGGTCGTAGAAGCGCCCCTTGGCGTCGCGGGCCTCGGTGACGCCGTCCGTGCACAGCAGCAAGGTCGAACCCGGCGGGAACGGCACCGTGTCCACCACGGCCTCCCCTTCCCCCAGGCCCTCCACCAGCAGCAGCCCGTACTGCGCGGGCTCGGCGGCGCGCACCTTTCCGCGCCGCAGCAGCAGCGGTGCCGGGTGACCGAGGTTCACCAACCGGACGTGGTCGCCGCGCTGCGGGAACTCGACCAGGACCGCGGTGGCGAACCACTCCAGTTGCTCGCCCTCCTCGCGCCGGCCCAACTCCCGCCACAGGGCCCGCATCATGTGCCCCGCCACGTCCGCCAGGGTCGCCTGCTCGTCGGCCGCCATCCGGAAGCTGCCGAGGACCAGCGTCGCCGCCTCCACGGCGTCCAGGCCTTTGCCCCGTACGTCCCCGACGATGCAGCGCAGCCCGTACGGCGTGTCCTGGACGGCGTACAGGTCCCCGCCGATCTCCGCCTCGGCCTCCGCCGCCTCGTAGCGGGCCGCGATCCGCAGGTCCCGGACCCGCGCGGGCGGTTCGGGGAGCACCGCCCGCTGGACGGCCGCGGTGATCGAGCGGGCGGAGCGCAACCGGTCCTCACGCGCCTCCAGCAGCCGGTTGATGAACACCGCGACCACGGCGACCAGCGAGACGGTCAGCAGCTCGCTCATCCCGCTCAGCCCCCGCAGCCGGCCGAAGTGGGCCAGGATCGCCGCGTCCGCGACGATCGCCGCCAGACCGACCACCATGGTGCCCTGCATCGACAGCAGCGGAGCTGCGAGCACCGGGGCGACGGAGTAGAACGACGCGCTCGTGTACTGCCTCGGGGTGAGGAAGTCCATGACGAGACCGCCGACGAGTACCACGACCGGGAGCAGCCGGACGTACCAGCCCACCTCGGCCGGGCCACCGAAGATCTCGTCGTCGGCCCTCCCCACACACCCTCCCGGCATCTCCCGCTGGCGATCCCTACACGCTCCCCGGCAATCGCCCCGGCAGCCACCGCAGACCCTCCCGTGGAGTGAACCGCCCGGTCGGGTACCCGTCTGGCCCCACGCGGCTACAGGCGGGGGCCGAAATTGTCGATCATTGCAGCAGGACGCACGGACCTGGTTCCCGCCACCGCCGAGGAGTCGCGCCGATGACGACGTGGACGAAGGACGAACTGGACCGCATCGAGCACGCCGACGAGCTCGCCATCGCGCCGCGGCGTGACCCCGGCACGCTGGACCCGCCGACCACCATCTGGGTGGTCCGCGACGGCGCCGACCTGTACGTACGGGCCTACCGTGGGCGCGGCGGCACCTGGTTCCGCGCCGCGCAGGCGCGGCACGAGGGCCGGATCACCGCCGGCGGCGTCGAGCGGGACGTCACCTTCGTCGAGGTCGACGACCCGGACGTCAACGAACGCCTCGACGCCGCCTACCGCGGCAAGTACGGCCACTACAGCGCGGAGTACGTGGAGCCCATGGTGGCCGGGACCGCGCGCGCCGCGACGCTCAAGCTCGTGCCGCGCTGACATGACGACCATGGTCATCGTCGGGGCGGGGCAGGGTCTGGGCGCCGCCGCGGCACGCCAGTTCGGCTGCGACGGCTTCGACGTCGCGCTCGTCTCCCGCGACCAGGACCGCGTGGACTGCCTGGCGGCCGACCTGGACAAGGACGGAGTGACCGCGCGGGGGTTCGCCGCCGACGTCCGCGACCCGGTCGCCCTCGGGGCCGCGCTGGACGCCGCCGCGGCAGCGCTCGGGCCGATCGAGGTGCTGCAGTACAGTCCGGCGCCGCACCGGAACTTCATGAAGCCCCTCCTCGACAGCACGCCCGCCGACTTCGCAGGACCGCTGGAGTTCTCCCTGTACGGCGTGGTCACCGCCGTCCACGCGGTGCTGCCCGACATGCGTTTCCTGGGCCGGGGCACGATCCTCTTCGTCAACGGCGGCAGTGCGGTACGGCCGCTGCCGGCCCGCGCGGGGACCTCCGTGGCGTACGCGGCCGAGACCGCCTACGCGCGGATGCTGCACGACACGCTGGCCGCCGAGGCCATCCACGTCGCGCAGATGATCATCCCCGGGGTCATCGCGCCCGGGCACCCGAGGAACGATCCGGCCGCTCTGGCGCGCACCCTGTGGGCGATCCACCGGGAACGGACCGGGTTCCGGCACTTCGCGGGCGTCCTGGAGGGAGAGGGCTGAACGACGGCGCGGTGACCACCGGGCCGCGGCGGCGGCCGCCCCGAACGGCCGCCCGGGCGGCGAGCCGACCTCGGGGGTGACGGTACGTGAGGTAGACAACCAGCGCGGACACGGAGCGTATGTGTCCGCCACTCATTTCACCGCCCCGAGGAGCCAGCCGTGACCCAGGAGTTCTCCGGATCCACCGCCCTCGTCACGGGCGCCACCGCGGGGATCGGGCGGGGGGTCGCGCTGCGGCTGGCGGCACTGGGAGCCGAGGTCGTCGTTCACGGGCGGGACGCGGAGCGCGGTGCGGAGGTCGTCGCGGAGGTGGCGGACGCGGGCGGGCGCGCCCGGTTCGTCGCCGCCGACCTGTCCGACCCCGGCGACGTGCTGCGCCTCGCCGAGGCGGCGGGCGCGGTGGACGTGCTGGTCAACAACGCGGGCATCTACCGGTTCGCGGGCGCCGCCGACACCACGGCCGGGATGTTCGACCTCCACATGGCCGTCAACACCCGCGCGCCCCTGCTGCTGGTCGGGGCCCTCGCGCCCGGCATGGCCGCGCGGGGCCGGGGTGCCGTCGTCAACCTGAGCACCCTGGCGGCGAGCGTCCCCGCCCGTGGGGCCGCCGCCTACGGGGCCTCCAAGGCGGCGCTGGAGCTCATGACCCGCGTGTGGGCCGACGAGTTCGGCGCCCGCGGAGTACGGGTGAACGCCGTGGCCTCCGGTCCTGTCCGCACCCCCGGAACCGTCGGGATGGGCGAGGACGCGCTGGCGGCCGTCGCGCGGAACACCGTCCTGGGCCGGGTCGCCGAGGTCGACGAGATCGTCGAGGCGATCGTCTTCCTCGCCTCGGACCGCGCGGGATACGTCACCGGCGCCGTCCTGGACGCGTACGGCGGTCAGCCGGCGATCGGCTGACCGCACCCCCTCCGGAAGGACCCTCGCCCATGAAGGTGCCGCCGCATCCCGGCCTCGGCGGGGACCGCGTCTACCTGGACCACAACGCCACCACGCCCGTCGACCCGAGGGTGGTGGAGGCCATGGGGCCCTGCCTCACCACCGGGTTCGGCAACCCCTCCAGCGGGCACGCCTGGGCCGCGGAGCCGGCCGCGGCGCTGGCGCGGGCGCGCCGCCAGGTCGCGGCGCTCATCGGAGCGACCGCGGAGGGGATCGTGTTCACCGGTTCGGGGTCCGAGGCGGACAACCTCGCCCTGCGCGGCGCGGTGCTCGCCGCGGGTACCGACCGTCCGCATGTGATCACCCAGGTCACCGAGCACCCGGCGGTGCTGGAGACCTGCCGCGCACTGCGGCGGCTGCACGGGGTGCGGGTGACGTACCTGCCGGTGGACGGGGAGGGCCGGGTCGACCCGGCCGCGCTGGCCGCGGCCCTCACCGGGCGCACCGTGCTGGTCTCCGTCATGGCCGCCAACAACGAGACCGGCACCCTGCAGCCCGTCGCGGAACTCGCCCGGCTCGCCCGCGCCCGGGGCGCGCTGTTCCACTGCGACGCCGCCCAGGCCGCCGGGAAGGTCCCGCTGGACGTGCGCGGGATGGGGGTGGACTTGCTGACGGTGGTGGGGCACAAGATGTACGCGCCGAAGGGGGTCGCCGCCCTGTACGTGCGCCCGGGGATCCGCCTGGAGCCCCTGGTGTACGGGGGCGGGCAGGAGGGCGGGCTGCGGGCCGGCACCGAGAACGTCGCCCTCGCGGTGGCGCTGGGGGCCGCCGCCGACCTGGCGGCCGCCGAACTCGCCGACGGCGGGGCCGCGCGTGCCGAGGCGTTGCGCGACCGCCTGCACCAGGGCCTGACGCGGGCGCTGCCCGGCCGGGTCCACCTCAACGGGTCCGTCCGCCACCGCCTGCCCACCACGCTGAACATCAGCATCGACGGCGTCCCGGCCCACGAACTGCTCGCCTCGGTGCCCCGGCTCGCGGCCTCCACCGGCTCGGCCTGCCACAGCGGCAGTCGTACGGCGTCCCCGGTGCTGCGCGCGATGGGCCTGGACGAGGCCCGCGCCCAGGCCGCCGTACGCCTGTCGGTGGGGCGCTGGACCACCGCGGACGACGTCGACCGTGCTTCCGGGCTGCTCGCCGCGGCCGCCGGCGCCCTCGCCTGATCCGCGAGCCGCCACGGACTTGCGGGCGGCCCCCCGAGCGGTAGCGTCGAAAAGGCGGATGAAGGGCACGGCCCCCGCACGAAGGAGCACGCGGATGGGCGTGAAACGGTGGATCGAGGCATGGCCGGTGTACCGGCAGCTCACCGGGACGGACCCGCTGGGCCGGGGGAAGGCCGCGCAGTCGGCCCGCTCGGCCACGCTCGGGGCCCGCACGGAGAGCGCCGACCGGGTGGCCGGCTCGGTGTGTCCCTACTGCGCCGTGGGCTGCGCGCAGCGGGTGTACGTCAAGGACGAGAAGGTCGTCCAGATCGAGGGCGACCCCGACAGCCCGATCTCCCGCGGCCGGCTGTGCCCGAAGGGCTCGGCCAGCAAGCAGCTGGTCACCGGGCCCCAGCGGGAGCAGCGGGTGCTCTACCGCCCGCCGTACGGCACCGCCTGGCAGGAGCTGGACCTGGACACGGCCATGGACATGGTGGCCGACCGGGTGCTCGACGCACGGCGCAAGGGCTGGCAGGACACGGACGCGGACGGCAGGACGCTGCGCCGCACCACGGGCCTGGCCAGTCTCGGCGGGGCGACGCTGGACAACGAGGAGAACTACCTCATCAAGAAGTTGTTCACCGCCCTGGGCGCCCTGCAGATCGAGAATCAGGCCCGCATTTGACACTCCGCCACGGTTCCCGGTCTGGGAGCCTCGTTCGGACGTGGCGGCGCCACCGACTACCAGCAGGACCTGGTCAACTCCGACTGCATCGTCATCATGGGATCCAACATGGCCGAGGCCCATCCGGTCGGGTTCCAGTGGGTCGTCGAGGCCAAGGCGCGCGGCGCCAGGGTCATCCACATCGACCCGCGGTTCACGCGGACGAGCGCGCACGCGGACCAGCACGTCACCATCCGGGCCGGCACCGACATCGCGTTCCTCGGCGGCGTGATCAACCACGTCCTCACGCACGACCTCGACTTCCGGGAGTACGTGGAGGCGTACACCAACGCGCCCTTCCTGCTGGGCGAGCGCTACCAGGACACCGAGGACCTGGACGGGCTGTTCAGCGGGTACGACCCGCACACCGCCGCGTACGACGCGTCGAGCTGGACGTACGCGAGCGTCCCGGCGGAGGCCAGGCCGGGTCACCATGCGAAGGAGACCTGCGAGCCCTACCAGCACGGCGCCAAGGGCCCGTTCGTCGAGCACGCCACCGGCCGGATCGCATCCGACCCCACGCTGGAGCACCCGCGCTGCGTGTTCCAGGTGCTCAAGCGGCACTTCTCCCGCTACACCCCCGAGATGGTGGAGCGGATCTGCGGCGTGCCCCAGGAGCTGTTCCTCCAGGTGTGCCGGGCCTGGACGGAGAACTCCGGCCGGGACCGCACCACCGCGCTGGTGTACAGCGTCGGGTGGACCCAGCACTCGGTGGGCGCCCAGTACATCCGGGCCGGGTCGATCGTCCAGCTGCTGCTGGGCAACATCGGCCGCCCGGGCGGCGGGATCTTCGCGCTGCGCGGACACGCCAGCATCCAGGGCTCCACCGACGTGCCCACGCTGTTCAACCTGCTGCCGGGCTACCTGCCGATGCCGAACGTCGCCCACGAGGGCCTGGCCACGTACCTCGACGGCATCCGAGGCCGTGGGCAGAAGGGCTTCTGGGGCAACGCCGACGCCTACACGGTCTCGCTGCTCAAGGAGTACTGGGGCGACGCCGCGACCGCGGAGAACGACTACTGCTTCGACTACCTGCCCCGGATCAACGGTGACCACGGCACCTACCGCACCGTGATGGACATGGTCGACGGCGGGAAGGTCTTCGGCTACTTCCTGCTCGGGCAGAACCCCGCGGTCGGCTCGGCCCACGGCCGGCTGCAGCGCCTGGGCATGGCGAACCTCGACTGGCTGGTCGTCCGCGACCTCACCATGATCGAGAGCGCCACGTTCTGGAAGGACGCGCCCGAGATCGAGACCGGGGAGATCGCCACCGAGCGGTGCCGCACCGAGGTGTTCTTCTTCCCCGCCGCCTCGCACGTGGAGAAGGCCGGCACCTTCACGCAGACGCAGCGGATGCTCCAGTGGCGCGACCAGGCCGTCGAACCCTCCGGGGACCAGCGCTCGGAGCTGTGGTTCTTCCACCGACTGGGCGTGCTGCTGAAGGAGAAGCTGGCCGGCTCGACCGACGAGCGCGACCGCCCCCTGCTGGACCTGGCCTGGGACTACGAGACGGAGGGCGACGAGCCGTCCCCGGCGGACGTGCTGCGCCACATCAACGGCATCGACCTGCGCACCGGCCGCACGGTCGACGGCTACCTCGACCTGAAGGCCGACGGCACCACCGCCTGCGGCTGCTGGATCTACAGCGGCGTCTACGCGAACGAGACCAACCAGTCCCGGCGCCGGACCTCCCGCTTCGAGACGGGCCCGTACGACGCCGAATGGGGCTGGACCTGGCCGCTCAACCGCAGGGTGCTGTACAACCGCGCCTCCGCCGACCCGCAGGGCCGGCCCTGGAGCGAGCGGAAGAAGCTGGTCTGGTGGGACGCGGAGGCGGGTGAGTGGACCGGCCACGACACCCCGGACTTCGAGCGGAACAAGCCGCCGGACTACCGGGCACCGGAGGGCGCGTCGGGTGTCGAGGCGCTCGACGGCGACGACCCGTTCATCATGATGCGCGACGGGAAGGGCTGGTTGTTCGCCCCGGCCGGGCTCGCGGACGGCCCGCTGCCCACGCACTACGAGCCGCACGAGTCGCCGATGCGCAACCTGCTCTACGGCCAGCAGGGCAACCCGGTGCGCAAGGTCTACGGTCGCCCCGACAACCCGTCCAACCCGGCTCCGCCCGAGGCGCACTCCGAGGTGTTCCCGTACGTGTTCACCGCGGCACGGCTGACCGAGCACCACACGGCGGGCGCGATGAGCCGGCAGCTGCCCTACCTGGCGGAGCTCCAGCCGGAGTTGTTCGTGGAGGTCTCGCCGGAGCTGGCGGCCGAGCGCGGGCTGCGCCACCTGGACTGGGCCCATGTGGTCACCAGCAGGACCGCGGTCGACGCGCGCGTGATGGTGACCGACCGGATGGCGCCGCTGCGCGTCGACGGACGGGTCGTCCACCAGGTCTGGATGCCCTACCACTGGGGCCAGACCGGGCTCACCAAGGGCGACGTGGTCAACGACCTGATCGGCGTGGTGGCCGACCCGAACGTGTTCATCCAGGAGAGCAAGGTGCTGACCTGCGACGTCCGGCCCGGGCGGCGCCCGCGGGGGCCCGAACTGCTCGCGTACGTCGAGGACTACCGCCGCCGCGCCGGGATCACGCCGGAGACCGGCACCCGCATAGCGACGGCCGGCGGCCGCGCCGAGCGGGCGCACCTCGAACCGGACCCGCCGGAGGAGCCGTCATGACACACGACAACAGCTTCCACGGGCCGCTCGCGGACCCCGCCGAGGACGCCGGCCACCGCGACCACCCGCCGCGCATGGGTTTCTTCACCGACACCTCCGTGTGCATCGGCTGCAAGGCGTGCGAGGTGGCCTGCAAGGAGTGGAACGCCATCCCCGAGGACGGCATCGACCTGCTGGGCATGTCGTTCGACAACACCGGCATGCTCGGCGCGAGTTCGTGGCGGCACGTCGCCTTCATCGAGCAGCAGCGCCCGCTCGGCCGCCAGGACGCGGGGCTGGCGGGGCTGCCCGTGGGCCCGTCCTCAACGGAGGCGACGGAGGAGGTGGTGGCCGACGCCCTGGAAGTCGCGAAGCGCGGTGGCGGCGACCTGGGCACGGCCCCGGTGGACCTGGGCTTCCCCTCCTTCGACCTGCCGGGCGCCGGGACGGGCGCGGAGGCCCGTACCGAGTTCCGCTGGCTGATGTCCTCGGACGTGTGCAAGCACTGCACGCACGCCGGCTGCCTGGACGTGTGCCCCACCGGTGCGCTGTTCCGCACCGAGTTCGGCACGGTCGTCGTCCAGCCCGACATCTGCAACGGCTGCGGCTACTGCGTGTCCGGCTGCCCGTACGGCGTCATCGACCGGCGGCCCGACGACGGCCGGGCCTGGAAGTGCACCATGTGCTACGACCGGCTCCGCGACGGCATGGAACCGGCGTGCGCCAAGGCCTGCCCCACCGACTCCATCCAGTACGGCCCCCTTGACGAGCTGCGCGAACGCGCCGACCGGCGCCTGGAGACGCTGCACGAAGCGGGGGTGCCCGAGGCCCAGCTGTACGGACGCGACCCCGGCGACGGGGTCGGCGGGGACGGCGCGTTCTTCCTGCTGCTCGACGACCCGGAGGTGTACGGGTTCCCGCCGGACCCGGTCGTGCCGACCCGCGACCTGGCCTCGATGTGGAAGCACGCGGGCGTGGCGGCGTCGGCGCTGCTCGCGGCCTCGGCCGCGGTGTTCCTCGGCGGGCGGCGGCGGTGAGCGGCGACCGGGCCGTGCGGCGCGGCCGGGGCGGCCGCGACGACGACGGGAGCCGCGAACGCCCCGTGGTTCCGCGGGCCACGTTCCGCTCGTACTACGGGCGTCCGGTGCTCAAGCCGCCGGTGTGGGAGTGGAAGATCCCCGCGTACCTGTTCACCGGCGGGCTGTCGGCCGGCGCCGCGCTGCTCGCGGCGGGCGCGGACCTGACGCGGCGTCCCGGGCTGGCCCGGGCGGGCCGGGTCGGCGGCTTCGGTGCCCTGCTCGCGAGCATGTACCTGCTCGTCGCGGACCTCGGGCGGCCGGAGCGCTTCCACCACATGCTGCGGGTCGCCAAGCCGAGTTCGCCCATGTCGGTGGGCACCTGGATCCTCGTCGCGTACGGGCCGGGCAGCGCCCTGGCGGCCGCGGCCGAGGTGCTGCCCGCGGGCGTGCGCGCCACGCTGCCCGGGAAGCTGCTCCGCGCGGCCGCCCGCCCGGCCGGACTGTCGGCGGCCCTGCTCGCGCCGGGCGTCGCCTCGTACACGGCCGTGCTCCTGTCGCAGACGGCCGTACCGGCGTGGCACGACGCCCGTCGCGAGCTGCCGTTCGTCTTCACCGGCTCGGCGGCGGCGAGCGGCGCGGGCCTGGGCATGCTCCTGGCCCCCGTGGCCGAGGCGGGCCCCGCGCGGCGGCTCGGCGTGGTCGGCGCGGCGGCCGAGGTCGTCGCCTCCCGCCTGATCGACCGGCGCCCGGGCCTGGTGACGGAGGCCTACACCACGGGCCGGCCGCACCGCCTGCGCAAGGCGTCCGAGTACCTCACCCTGGGCGGTGCGCTCACCGCACTGACCCTCGCCCGGCGCAGCCGCGTCTGCGCCGCCGTGGGCGGACTGGCCCTGATGGCGGGCAGCGTGCTGCAGCGCTTCGGCACCTTCGAGGCGGGCGTCACCTCGACGAAGGACCCCGCCTACGTGGTGAAGCCCCAGCGCGAACGCCTCCAGGCACGCGCCGAGGGCGACGACGGTCCCGCCGGGACGTGAGGCGGGCCGCCCTCACCCTGGCGGTGCGATGACCGTGCCGACCTCGCCCGGCGCAGCCGCACTGCGGCTCGACGTGGTCGGTACGGCGGCCGAGATCGCTGCCTCCCGGCCATCGACCCGCGAGCGGGCCCGTGACGGAGACGGACTGCGGACGGCATCCGCGTGCGTCACACTGGGCGGCGCGCTCACCGCACTGGCCCGTGCCCCGGTGCCGCCACCACCGCGGCCCCGGCACCGGTGCGTGTGCGGACGGCGCTGTGCCCGGTGGTGCAGCGCCATGAACGGACGACGCCTCCTCGGGCCGTTCCCGCGCCCGGCCTGCGAGCCGGCGCGGTTCAGCCCGGCCGCCGGGCGTGGCACGCCTCCCCTACCGGGGCCCGGGTGCTCAGCCCAGCCGGGAGTCGGCGTAGGCCAGGTTGACGTCGCGCTGGTAGGCCGCGAGGCCAGGCGCGATCGCCTCGTACGCGGTGCGCCACTGCTCGTTGTCGACGCAGGCGCGCCCGATCGCCCGGTACTCGTCGGCGGTGACGGGGCGCATTGCGGTGAGCGCGCGGTACTGGGCGTCGGCCTCGGCCTGGGCGGGTGCCCCGTCGGCCGGGACGCCCGCGGCCATCAGTTCGGCCAGCCGGATCATCTGCGCGGTGCGCTCGCGGTGCCCGGCGTCGATCTCGGCCTCGCTCATGCCGGCGGTCCTGCGGGCGACCGCTTCGGCGTGCTCGGGGAAGTCGCGCAGGCTCTCGCCGTACTGGTCCGGCCGCACGCCTTCGAAGAGGTTGTCGGGGCGGTTGATGGCGTCCATGGGTGTGCCGTCCTTCCTGGACTTCTCCAGTCCGGCGATCGTGCGGGAGACGGTGCGGGCGAGTGCGTCGAGCCGGTCCCGTTCGGCGAGCAGCCGCCGGTGGTGTCCGCGCAACGCGTCCACCTCGTCGACCTGACGGGCGAGGACCCGGCCGATCTCGGGCAGGCCGAGCCCCAGCGTCCGCAGGACGAGGATCTGCTGCAGCCGCAGGAGCTGCGCCTGCCCGTAGTAGCGGTGACCGCCGGCGCCGGTCCTGGCCGGCGGCAGCAGACCCGTCTCGTCGTAGTGCCGCAGGGTCCGGGCGGTCACGCCGGACATCCGGGCGACCTCCGCGATCGGCCACTCCATCACCGCTCCCTCACGACCGCTTCCTCGGGCCGGTCCCTCCGGCCCTCGTCAGGACGGTAGAAGTTGCCGCTGCGGCAACCGCAAGCCCCGGACCACAGCATCCCGCGGCACCGGGCTGCGCGCCGGTGTGGCGGGAGCGCTCGGCGGCCACCGCCGCCGTACCCTTGGCCGCAGCCAGGCCAGAGCGAAGGTGCTGCTGATGGACCGCGACCGGACCTCCACCGCTCCCTCCCCGCCCGCCGACGCGCGCCGCCGGGTGCCACGCACGGACACGCTGCTCGCCGACCCCCGGCTCGCCGCGGCCGCGGAGCGGCTCGGGCGGACCGTGGTCAAGGAGGTGGTGGCCGGGGTGCAGGAGCGGGCGCGGTCAGGGGAGGTCCCCGTCGACGAACTCGCCGAGCGGGCCGTCGCGGCGCTCCCGGCGACCGCCGCCGGGCTGCGTCCGGTGCTCAACGCCACCGGCGTGCTGCTGCACACGAACCTCGGTCGTGCCCCGCTGTCGGAGGCGGCCCGCGACGCGGTGCTGGCCGCCTCCGGGACGACGGACGTGGAGCTGGACCTCGCCACCGGCGCGCGCTCCCGCAGGGGGCGTTCGGCACTGGAGGCGCTGCTGCGGCAGGTACCCGCCGCCGAGGCGGCCCATGTGGTCAACAACGGCGCCGCGGCGCTGGTGCTGGCGGCCACGGCGCTCGCACAGGGCCGGGAGATCGTCGTCAGCCGCGGTGAGCTGGTGGAGATCGGGGACGGCTTCCGGCTGCCCGACCTGCTGGTCTCCACGGGCGCCCGGCTGCGCGAGGTGGGGACGACCAATCGGTCCGCGCCGGAGGACTACGCCGCGGCCGTGGGACCGGACACCGGGTTCGTCCTGAAGGTGCACCCCTCCAACTTCCGCATCACCGGCTTCACCCGGGACGTGCCCGTCGCGGAACTGGCGCGGCTCGGCGTGCCCGTGGTGGCCGACATCGGTTCCGGGCTGCTGGTGCCCGATCCGGTGCTGCCGGACGAACCCGACGCGACGAGCTGGCTGCGCGCGGGGGCCTGTCTGGTCACCGCCAGCGGCGACAAGTTGCTGGGCGGACCGCAGTGCGGCCTCGTGCTGGGCCGCGCCGACCTGGTGCGCAGGCTCGCCCGTCACCCGCTGGCCCGTGCGCTGCGCGTGGACAAGCTGACCCTGGCGGCCCTGGAGGCGACCGTCCGCGGCCCCGCCACCCCGACCCGGACGGCGCTGCACGCCGACCCCGCGCGGCTGCGGGACCGCGCCGGACGCCTCGCCGCCGGGCTGCGCGCCGACGGGTTCGACAGCCACGCGTGCGAGACGCAGGCGGTCGTCGGCGGTGGCGGTGCGCCCGGCGTCACCCTGCCCAGCGCCGCCGTGTCGCTGCCCGCCGCGTACGCGGTCCTGCTGCGACGGGCCGATCCCGCCGTGGTGGCCCGCGTGGAGGAGGGCCGGTGCCTGCTCGATCTGCGGGCGGTGCCGGAGGAGGCGGACGAGGAGCTGGCGGTGGCCGTGCGCCGGGCCGGCATCCTGCCGGGGACGGGGGGCTGACGTGCACGTCGTCGCCACCGCGGGCCACGTCGACCACGGCAAGTCCGCGCTGCTGCGGGCCCTGACCGGGATGGAGCCCGACCGCTGGGCGGAGGAGCGCCGGCGCGGCATGACGCTGGACCTCGGGTTCGTGTGGACGCGGATCCCCGGCGCGGGGGACGTGGCCTTCGTGGACGTGCCCGGCCACGAGCGCCTGGTGGGCAACATGCTGGCCGGTGTCGGCCCGGTTCCCGCGGTGCTCTTCGTGGTCGCCGCCGACCAGGGCTGGCAGCCGCAGTCCGAGGAGCACCTCGCCGTCCTGGACGCCCTCGGCGTGCGGCACGGTGTCCTGGCCGTCTCCCGCTGCGACCTCGCCGATCCCGACGCGGCACGCAAGGAGGCCGTGGCCCGCATCGCGGAGTCCTCGCTCGGCGACGTGGAGTGCGTGGCCGTCAGCCCCGTCACCGGCGCGGGCCTCGACGCACTGCGGGCGACCCTGGTCCGGCTGGCGCGCGGGCTGCCCGCCCCCGATCCGGCGGCGGACGTACGGCTGTGGGTCGACCGCGCGTTCACCGTGCGGGGCCGCGGCACGGTCGTCACCGGCACGCTCGCGGCGGGCACCGTCCGGGTCGGCGACCACCTCCATCTCGCCCGTGACGGAAGGCCGTTGCGCGTGCGGGGCCTGGAGTCCCTGAAGGAGCCGCGGCAGGAGGTGGGCGCCGTCGCCCGGGTGGCGGTGAACGTCACCGGGCCCGCGGCGGGCGACCTGCGGCGCGGGGACGCGCTCCTCACCCCGGACCGCTGGCTGACCACCGACCTCGTCGACGTGCGGCTGCGCGGTGACCCCTCCGGCGACCTGCCCCGCGAGCTCATGCTGCACGCCGGCTCGGCCGCCGTGCCGGTGACGGTCCGTCCGCTCGGTAAGGACAGTGCGCGCCTGCGGCTGGCGACGGCGCTGCCCCTACGGGTCGCCGACACGGCACTGTTGCGTGACCCGGGGCGGCACCGCATCCCCGCGGGGCTCACCGTCCTCGACGTCCGTCCGCCCCGCCTGACCCGCCGCGGCGCGGCGGCGGCGCGGGCCGCCGAACTCCGGTCCTTCGCCGGGGTCGCGGACGGGCCGGCGGAACTGCGCCGCCGTGGCCTGGTCCGGCGCGCGGAACTGCTCGCCATGGGGGTCCCGGCACCGGGCGACCCGGTGGCGGGCGACTGGCTGGCGGACCCGGAGCACTGGGCGGCGCTGCATGAGCGGCTGCGGGAGACGGTCGAGGAGCATGCCGTAGGTCACCCGTTGGAGCCGGGCATGCCCTTGGAGGCAGCCCGCCAGGCGCTCGGCCTGCCGGACCGTTCCCTGGTGGAGGCACTCGCCTCGGCCGTAGCGGGCCTGCGGCACGGCGACGGCAGGCTGTACGGGAGCCACGCGCGCCCGACGCTGCCACCCGCGGCCCAGGCCGCCGTCGAGGCGGTGCGCGCCGATCTGGCACGTACGCCGTTCCGCGCGCCGGAGGCCGAACGGCTGGAGCGGCTCGGGCTGACCCCGAAACTCCTGGCGGCGGCCGAATCGGCGGGCGCGCTGCTGAGGATCGGCGAGGGCATCGTGCTGCTGCCGGGCGCGGACGCGCGGGCGGCGGCCGTACTGGCCGGGCTGGAGCAGCCGTTCACCGCGAGCGAGGCGCGCCGGGCCCTGGACACCACCCGCCGCGTCGTCATCCCCCTGCTGGAGCACCTGGACCGGCAGGGCTGCACCATCCGGCTGGACGGTGCGCTGCGGCGCTGCGCGGGGTCCCCCGACGCGGAGGAGGGGAGCGATGCGCGGTGAGACACGGAGACGGCGGACCGGCCGGCGGAGACGGACGGGAATCGAACCCGCCTGCCCGAGTTGCTCGGACACCTCGGTTTTGAAGACCGGGAGGGCCACCAGGCACCCTGACGTCTCCCTGCCGGGCCGGACGCCCATCGAACCTCCGGCCCCCACCCAAGTCAACGCGCCACACGGCGGAAGGACCACCACAGCCATGACGGAAACCGGCGTCCGGCAGGACAGCGTGCGGCTGACGCAGTACGCCCACGGCGGCGGCTGCGCCTGCAAGATCCCCCCGGGGGAACTGGAGCAGATGGTGGCGGGGCTGACCCCCGGGGGCATGGCGGGCGCCCTCGGGGACGACCTGCTCGTCGGCTTGGACACCGGCGACGACGCCGCCGTCGTCCGGTTGCCCGGCGGATCCGGCGGGCGGGCGGTGGTGACCACCGCCGACTTCTTCACCCCGGTGGTCGACGATCCGTACGACTGGGGGCGGATCGCCGCCGCCAACGCCCTTTCCGACGTCTACGCCATGGGCGGCACCCCGCTGGTGGCCGTCAACCTCCTGTGCTGGCCGCGGGACGTCCTGCCGCTGGAGCTGGCCCGGGAGGTGCTGCGCGGGGGGCTGGACGTCGCGGCCGAGGCGGGCTGCGCCGTGGGCGGCGGCCACAGCGTCGACGACCCGGAACCGAAGTACGGCATGGCCGTCACCGGCACCGCCGACCCGGACCACCTGCTGCGCAACGACGCCGGCCGGCCCGGTGTGCCGCTGTCGCTGACCAAGCCCCTGGGACTGGGCGTCCTCAACAACCGCCACAAGACGACCGGCGAGGTCTTCCCGCAGGCCGTGCGGACCATGACCACGCTCAACCGCGACGCCGCCGAGCAGGCACTGGCGGCGGGCGCGGTGTGCGCGACCGACGTGACCGGCTTCGGGCTCCTGGGCCACCTGTACAAGCTCGCCCGCGCCTCCGGGGTGAGCGCCGTGATCCACGCCTCGGCGGTCCCGTACCTCGACGGCGCCCGGGAAGCCGCGACGGACGGCTACGTCAGCGGCGGCACGCGCCGCAACCTGGACTGGGTCGCCCCGCACACCGACTTCGGCGGCGCCGACGAGGTGACCCGGTTGCTGCTGGCGGACGCCCAGACCTCCGGCGGCCTGCTGGTGGCCGGGGAGGTGCCCGGTGCCCCGGTCATCGGGGAGCTGGTGCCGGCCGGTGAGCACCCGCTCGTCCTCCGCTGATCGTCCGGCCGGCGGCCCGATCTTCCGGAACAGTGGTTGTTACACTGTTTCTCCGGACGACGACTCCATCACCCGCCCGGAGAGAACCGTGACCATCACCCACGCCGACGTACGGGCCGCAGCCGCCCGCATCTCCGGGCACATCCGCCCCGTCACGCTCGCCCCGGTGGACCAGGGGGCGTTCGGCGCCGCCGTACAGGGCGTGCTGGCACTGGAGTTCATGCAGCACACGGGGTCGTTCAAGGCGCGCGGTGCGTTCAACTTCGTCCGCAGCCACGTCGAGCGGGACGCCATGCCCGAGGCCGGCGTGGTCATCGCCTCCGGGGGCAACGCAGGCCTGGCGTGTGCCTGGGCCGCGGCCCGGCACGGCGTCCCCGCCACGGTCTTCGTCCCCGAGACGGCGCCCGCGGTCAAGGTCGGGAAGCTGCGCGACCTTGGCGCGGAGGTGCGCCAAGTCGGCAGCGAGTACGCCGAGGCCCTGGAGGCCTCGCAGAAGTACGCCGCCGAGAGCGGCGCGCTGGAGTCCCACGCCTACGACCATCCGCTCATTGCGGCCGGGGCGGCGACCTTGATGGAGGAGATCGTCGCGGCGCTCCCCGGCCTGGACACGGTGGTCGTCGCGGTCGGGGGCGGCGGACTGTTCGCCGGGGTCGCGGCCTCCGCGCTGGAGCACGGGGTGCGGGTGGTGGCGGTGGAGCCCGAGGGGTCGTGCGCGCTGCACGCGGCCGTCGCGGCCGGCGAGGTGGTGGACGTACCCGTCCACTCCGTCGCGGCGGACTCCCTGGGCGCGCGCCGGGCCTCCCGCACGGCCCTGGAGTGGGCGCTGAAGGACGGCGTGCGCTCCGTCCTCGTCCCCGACGAGGCGATCGTCGCGGCCCGCCGTACGCTGTGGGACCACCGCCGCCTCGCCGTCGAGCACGGCGCCGCGACCGCCCTCGCCGCCCTCACGTGCGGCGCCCACCGGCCCGCCCCCGGCGAGCGCGTCGCCGTCATCGTCTGCGGGGCCAACACCGATCCGTCGGACCTGACGCGCGCCGCCTGACGTCCTGTCCGACAGGGGGTCACGGCACTGGCGCCCTCCGCCCCCCGGGCGGTGGAATGCCGCGGTGACGAACGACATGCACACGACGGACTCCGGCGAGGCCGGGCAAGCCGACGACGGCGTACGAGCCGTCGAGTTCACCTGGCTGCCGGGCAAGGACGACATCGCCGAGCTGCTCGGCGCGCAGAGGTGCCGCCTCGAGCTCTGGCGTGGCCCGCTCTTCTTCGCCGCGGCCATGGTCGCGGTGATCGCCGGACTGCGGGTGTTCCCTCCGATGCGGCCGACATCGCCGGTCTGACCGCCGCCGGCGGCCTGGGAACGCTGACCTGGCTCGTGGCCGGAGTGTTCGACCTGCGGCTCCAACTGCGGAAGGCGACCGCGTACGCCCGGTCCCAGGGCGAATGCACCATCACCGTGGACGACGACGGCATCCGCACCGCCTCCGCCCTCACCGAGTTCAAGGTGCCCTGGACGTCGCTCACCCACTACGTCGAGACGCCGCGGCTCTTCGGCAGCTTGAGCCTGCTGCCGAAGTGGGGCGTGGGCGGCGGACCGGAGGTGGAAGGGCTGCGCACGATCGTGACCCGGCACCTCGGCCCACGGCCGCGTGCCGTCAGCGGTGCCCGGCCGGTAGGTGCTCGGCGCCGGCGGCGTGGATGAGGGCCCGCAGCGCCTCGTAGTAGACCTCGTGGTCGACCAGGGCGGGGAGGACGACGTTCATCGCACCGGTCAGCGTGGGGAAGTCCTCGGGGTCGAGCGCGGCCAGGGCCGTGCGGGCTGAGGCGACGACCTTCTTCTCGTCGCGCTGGTCGCCGAAGGCGACGGCGCCGAGCGTGAGCAGGTAGAGCCGGCGGTAGACGCGGATGGCCGTCCCGGCGTCCATGCCGGCGGCGACGCTGTGGGCCATCTGCGGCTCGACGAGCCGGCCCAGCATCTGCGGGCCCAGCCAGGAACGGCCGGCGCGCAGCGCCACCAGTCCCGGGTGCCGGGTGAGCAGGCGGTACAGGCCGGTGAAGCGGGTTTCCGTCGCGACGGCCCAGTCGCCCTCCAGGGGCACCAGGGCCAGTGACGCGGCGACGTGGTCGGCGCAGGCGCTCAGCAGCCCGTCGAAGTCGCCGCAGCGCCGGAAGACCGTGGCGTGCGAGACGCCGAGGCGCGTGGCCACGGCGCGGAAACTGAGCCCGGCGGGCCCGTCCTCGTCGATGACGGCGAGCGCCGTCTCCGCGACGGCGTCCAGCGTCGGCTGCTCGGCGGCCGCCTGCTTCCTCTTCACACGCGACAGCGTATCGAGCGGTGTGTCAGACGGTGACGACGTCGAAGGGCACCTTGCCGCGCGGCTCGCCGTTGACCTGCAGTTCGAGGGAGTGCTCCCCGGGGTGGAAGACCCGGGTGCTGATCGGCTTGAACGAGCGGGTGCCGGTGTGTTCGCTCCGCTCCCCCGGCTGGAGGGTGCGGGTCGTCAGCTTGTAGACCTTGGGCGCCGTGGTGCCGTTGGCCTTGCGGTAGTGCACGACGTAGTCGACGACGAGGCGGAGCGGCGTTTCGCCGTGGTTCTCCAGGGTGAAGGCGAAGCGCAGTTCCCCGCCCACCTCGACGACGGGCCGGGCCACGGAGGGCCCTTCGACGGTCAGGCCCGTGGCGGGCTCGAACCCCAGCAGTGCCAGGGCTCCTTGGTCGCCGCGCTTGACGGCGGTGCGCAGCGCGTGGCGGACGAGCCGGGGCGTGTGGGTGTCGGGGGCCACCGACCACCGCCGGGCCGTCTCCACGGCCAGGTCCACCCGGGCGTGGCTGATGTCGTTGACGTGGTTGGCGACGGACCTGCGGACGTACTCCGAGGGGTCCTTGTAGAGAGCGCCCAGGATCGGCAGGGTCGCCTCGGGCCGGGCGAGGATCGCCGGTACGCGCACCGCCCACGGCAGGCGGGGGCGGGTTCCCTCGCTGGCCAGGCGGCGTACGTGCTCGTCGGGGTGTTCGGTCCACCGGGTGACGACGGCGAGCGCCCGGTCGAGGTCGGCGTTGAGCAGGCGGCGGATGGCGAACTCGGCGGTCAGGCGCGGGGTCAGGTCCGCCAGCAGGTGGAGTCCGTCCTCGAAGGCCGTGCCCTCGGGGGTGCCGGAGACGAGGGCGGCGACCGCCTCGGTGACCGGCCAGATCATCCAGCCGGTGAAGCGCGGGTCGGGCAGCGCGGCCCGTACGACGGCCTCCAGGGCCGCGGGATCGGTCGGGCCGGAGGCGAGCATCGCGTCCCGGACGAGGTCGCTGCGTTCACGCAGTGCCAGGCCGTCGAGCGCCGGAAGGGCCTCGCGCACCGCGGCGGCCATCGGTGCCTGGCCGGCCGACGCCAGGCAGTCGGCGAGCCCGGCGACGGCGGCGGGGCCGAGCAGTTCGTCCGCGGTGGGCACGGGACCTCTTCCTCCGGTGGGTCAGCTACGGTCGCGGCCCGCGTAGCGGGCGCGCATGAGCTCGCTCGCGGCGGGCCCCGCGGCGTAGACGAAGGCCTCGCTGTCGTCGAGCCGCCGGCCCGTGGCGGCGTCGACCACGACCGGCTCGACCTCCTCGCCGGTCTCCGCGTCGACCAGGATCATGCTGCGCTGCTCCGGCGTCAGGCGGGAGTTGCCCCATGCGGCGAGGGCCACGACGACCGGGCGCAGTGAGCGGCCCAGGTCGGTGAGGAGGTATTCGTAGCGGGTCGGGTGGGTCTGGTACGGCCGCCGTTCCAGCAGCCCGTCCTCGACGAGGGTCTTCAGGCGGGTGGTGAGCATGCTCGACGAGATGCCGAGGTTCTCCTGGAACTGGTCGAAGCGGGTGTACCCGTCGAAGGCGTCGTGCAGGATGAGCAGCGTCCACCACTCGCCGACGTGCCCGACGGTCGTCGACAGCGGGCACTCACGGTCCTCCAGCCGGATGCGGCTCACCATGTCGACCACCTCCGTGCGGTTGGTGCCAGGGTCGGCGTACGCCGTGGCTTTCATGTTAGCAGCAACCCTGGCACCACCCGTCGGGCAACGTTCCGGGGGTCAGGCGCCGATCTCCAGGCGTTCGACGAGGCCGTCGCGCAGGGCGAACCGGTAGCGCAGGTCGACGGTGCCGCCGGGGAAGTTCCCCTCGAGGTGCTGGACGGCGACGTAGTGGTGGGCGTCGGCGCGCTCGGCGCCGGTCAGTTCCGTGGTGTAGGTGTACTCGCTCGCCGCGGTCTCCAGCCATTCCCGGATCGCCGCCGTGCCGTGCCGTGCCGCGCCCTCGTCCGTCACGACCGCGTCGCCGGTGAAGGCCGAGAGGGCGGTGGCGGTGTCGCGGACACGGTGGGCGGCCAGGTAACGGGTGATCACCTCGGGGAGGCCGGTGGTGGGGATGGACTGCGGGCCGGTGGTGTTCATCGTGTCCTCCAGGGGGTCGGGTCAGGGAGTGAGGGCCGGTCAGAGGGTGGGGACGGTGCCGCCGTCGATGACGTGTTCGGCACCGACGATGGCCGACGCGCGGTCGGAGACGAGGAAGGCCACCAGCTCGGCGACCTCCGCGGGTTCGTTGGGCCGGCCGAGGGGGATGCCGCCGAGGGAGTCCATCAGGCGTCCGAGGGCGGCCTCGGCCGAGATGCCCGCCTCGCGGGCGATGCGGTCGACGAGGGCGTCGGCGGCCGCCGTCCGGACGAAGCCCGGCGAGACGGTGTTGACGCGGACGCCGTGCGGGGCGACCTCGTTCGCCAGGCCCTTGCTGTAGGTCGCCAGGGCGGCCTTGGCCGCGGCGTAGGCGAGGGTGCCGTTCCACAACGGCATGCGGCTCTGGATCGAGGTGACATGGACGACGGCGCCCCCACCGGACTCGATCATGCCGGGGAGCAGGCCGCGGTCGAGGCGGACGGCCGCGAGGAGGTTGGTGTTCAGCTCCTTCGCCCAGTCGTCCTCGTCCAGCGCCGCGAAGCCCCCGGCGGGCGCCTCGGAGTGGCCGAGGTTGTTGACGAGGACGTCCACCCCGCCCACCCGGTCGATCACTTCGCGAACGACGGCGGCGGCCCCCTCGGCGGCGGTCAGGTCCGCCGCGACGAAGGTCTTCGGGTCGGCGTCCACCGGCTCGTGGCGGGCCGTCACCAGGACGGTCGCACCGGCCTGGGCCAGCCGGCGGGCGATGGCCGCGCCGACGCCTTTGGTGCCTCCGGTGACCAGGGCACGGCGGCCGGCGAGGGATTCGTTCAGGGCGACGCTCACACTGCACTCCGGGTGACTGCTAGAACAGAAGTTATGACTTCGATTTTAGCAGCTACTCGGGACGCCGCCACCCCTCCGCCCTCGACAACCCCACGGCAGGCAGTCCATTGGTATAATGGTCTGACATTAACGTGTTACCCGGAACCGGGAGGGGCCACAGTGGGCAGCGGAACGCTGATCGTGGGCGCGAGTCAGGCCGGTCTCCAATTGGCCGTCTCGCTGCGGCAGTTGGGCGACACCTCAGCCATCACCCTGGTGGGCGAGGAGGAGCACGCCCCCTACCAGCGACCCCCGTTGTCGAAGGAGTTCCTCGCCGGGGAGGTGGGGCCGGAGTCGCTCGCCTTCCGCGCGCCCTCCTTCTACGCCGACGCGGGCATCGACCTCGTGAGCGGCGAGCGCGTCACGGAGGTGTCGCTGGCCACCGGGGACCGTCCGGGATCGGGCACCGCGGTCACCGCGAACGGGCGCACGCTGCGCTTCGCCCGGCTGGCCCTCACCGTGGGGTCGAGCCCGCGCCGGCTGACGGTGCCGGGTTCCGGGCTCGGCGGGATCTGCCACCTGCGCGACCGTGACGACGCGACGGCCCTGCGGTCACGGCTCGGCGCGGCGTCGCGGGTCGTCATCGTCGGCGGGGGCTTCATCGGCCTGGAGGCCGCGGCGGTGGCCCGGGCGCTCGGCAGGGACGTCACCGTCGTCGAGGCGGCCCCGCGGCTCATCCCCCGCGCCGTTGCCCCGGTCGTCTCGGAGTTCTACCGGCAGGCCCATCTGCGCCGCGGCACGCACGTCCTGCTCTCCCACGCGGTGTCCGCGTTCGAGGGGGCCGACGGCAAGGTCGCGGCGGTGCTCCTGGCCGACGGCACCCGCGTGCCGGCCGACCTCGTCCTCGTCGGCGTCGGCGTCGTCCCCCGTACCGAACTCGCCGAGCAGCTGGGCCTGGAGTGCGACAACGGCATCCTGGTCGACGCCCACGCCCGCACCAGCGAACCACTGGTGGCCGCCGCCGGGGACTGCACCGTCCAGCCCCACCCGACGACCGGCGAGGGCAGGGTCCGCCTGGAGTCCGTGCAGAACGCGGTCGCGCAGGCGACCGTGGCCGCCGCCACGCTGCTCGGCAGGCCCCGGGAGACCAGGAGCGTCCCGTGGTTCTGGTCCCACCAAAGCGACCTCAAACTGCAGATCGCCGGGCTCTCCACCGGCTACGACACGTACGTGGTGCGGGGCGAGCCCGGAAGCGAGCGCTTCTCGGTCCTCTACTACCGGCGCGGCCGGCTGCTGGCGGCCGACGCGGTCAACAGCCCGGCCGACTACATGGCGGTGCGCAAGGCGCTCGCGCGGGACGCGACCATCCCCCCGTCCCGGGCCGACGACACCGGGACACCGCTCAAGTCGCTGATCACGGCGCCTCCCGAGGTGCTGAAGTCCGCCTGACGCGTCGCCCGGCCGCCACCCCGGCCGCCGGGAACGCCGTCGCCGCGCTGCGCCGTGCCCTCGACGCCGCCTGGCGCGCCGCGGGCTACCCCGTGGTGCCGAAGGTCACCCGGTAGTCGCACCGGCCCTTGCACGCCATGGTCGCCGCGTCGTCGAAGGCGTACGAGTAGGCGTACGGCGCGGCGTCCTTGAAGACCCGGGTGTAGTCGACGGGCCATTTCGACGGCACGCAGTGCTCGCGGCCCGCCCAGGCACCGCGGCAGCAGTAGGCGTCGCCGCCGAAGGCCGCACAGGGCGGCTTGCAGCCGATCACCTGCCCGCCGGCCTTCGCCCACATGGCGGCAGGGCAGTCGACCGGCTCGGTGCACGCCCCGCGGTAGCAGCCGTCGGGGCTGACCGGGTCGCGGGTGGTGGTGTGGGAGATGTTGATGTACATGGGCAGGTTGGCGCCGTCGACCATGCTGACGTCGTAGAAGTCCATCCCCGCGTAGGCGTCGAAGCTGAACTCCCCCAGCGTGGTGGGCGGGTTGGGCCCGGTGCACACCGATGTGCAGTCCCCGGTACGGCAGGGCCCCGCGGCCGTGGAGTCGCATCCCGTCCGGCCCCAGATGCGGCCGCCCCAGCCGTCCGGCACCGAGAGCGAGGTGCCCTGCCCGGGGGCGAGCCGGCGTCCCCGCGGATAGGCCGGCGAGTCGGTGACGACCGCCCAGACGGTTTCCTGCGTGTGGTTGACCACGGTGATCAGCCGCGCGCCGGGCGGGGCGCCGGCGGCGGACGTCCGTCGCGTCCCGGGGGTCTTCGTGGCGGTGGCGGCCGTAGGACCGGGCGTACCCGAAGGACGGGCGCTCGGTGAGGGGAGCGTGGCCGAAGGCGAGGGCGACACGGGCGGATGCGTCCCGCGGGAGGGGGCGGCGGACGTGCCGTGGGCCGTCGTCGCTGCGCGCCCGCCTTCGGCCGTCGCCCCGCCGGGCCGGAACGGTGACAGCGTGCCCCCGGCGATCAGCGCCGTGACCGTGATCCCGGCGGCCGCCGCGAGCACCGCGACGGCCGCCCACCGTCCGCGCCCCGTCCTGGATCCGGTTCCGTGCCGGCTGTGTCGTGCCATTCTTGTGCCTTCCTCGTCCTCGCCTGGTGCGTACGCACGTATCGGGGACCGCCGGGGCCACTGGCGGACAACACAAATCCGCTGACGGACCCTGCGGGATTTGTGTTGTCCGGGAGCGCGCGGCCCGTCTCCTGTAGGTGGAGGCATCGCGGTCGCCGGGCGGCCGCGCGGTCGTGGACAGCGAGAGCAAGTAGGGAAGAGTGGGGCCACATGCGCAAGACGCACCGGAGCGGACCCGGCGCCGGGGTGGTGGTGGCGGCACGCTCGGGCGACCGGCAGGCCCTCGACCGGCTGGTGGCGGAGTGCCTGCCGCTGGTCTACAACATCGTCGGACGGGCGCTGGACGGCCATGCCGACGTCGACGACGTCGTACAGGAGACGCTGTTGCGCATGGTGCGGGGGCTGTCGGAGCTGCGGGACCCGGCGGCGTTCCGGTCCTGGCTGGTGGCGATCACGATCCGGCAGGTCCGCGACCGTGAGCGGGACCGTGCCGCGGCCCGGCACCGCAGCGCCGGCCTGGAGGACGCCGAGCGCATACCGGACCCGGCGCTGGACTTCGCGGGGCTGACGATCCTGCGCCTCGGGCTCACCGAGCAGCGCCGTGAGGTCGCCGAGGCCACCCGGTGGCTGGACGAGGACGATCGGGAACTGCTGTCGCTGTGGTGGCTGGAGGAGACCGGGGAGCTGGACCGGGCCGACCTCGCCGCCGCGCTGGGCCTGTCGGACCGGCACGCGGCGGTACGGGTGCAGCGCATGAAGAAGCAGATGGAGGCCTCCCGCGTGGTCGTCCGGGCGCTGTCCGCGGCGCCCGGCTGCGGCGAGTTGCGGGCGACGGCCGCCACCTGGGACGGCGTGCCGAGCCCGCTGTGGCGCAAGCGGTTCGCCCGGCACATCCGCGGGTGCGGTGGCTGCGGCGGGATGGAGGAGGGGCTGCTCCCCATGGACCGGCTGCTCAGTGGGCTGCCGCTGCTCGCGGTGCCGTCGGCGCTGGACCCGGGGCGGGTGGTCGCCGCGGTGACCGGGCAGGCCGGGACCGGGCCGGCACCCGTGCCCCGTCCGGCCGCGCGCGGCGCCCACCGGGCCACCGGCCGGGCCGCGTCGCGCGGGCTGCGGACCCCCGTCCTCGGCGGGGCGGCGGTCGCGGCGGTGGTGGCCGCGGCGCTGGTCGCCACCCGGCTCCTGACCGGTCCGTCGCCGGCGCCGCAGGCGGACGCGCTCCCGGCGGCCTCCCCCACGGCCGCCACGGCGACGGCCTCGCCCCGCTCCCCCAGCCCGTCGCCCTCGCCGAGCCCCTCCAAGAAGCCCACGAAGAAGGCCCCGTCACCCAAGACGACCCGGCAGGCACCCGTGGTGCGGGTCGCCTCGTCCGGCAAGAAGGGCGTCGGTGTGTGGACCTTCCCCGGCGTGGGCAAGGCCCTCGCCTCGTCCGGTGCGAGCTGGTACTACACCTGGTCCACGGGCCACCAGGACGTCGCCTCGCCGCCGTCGGGCCGCTTCGTTCCCATGATCTGGGGGCCCGCCTCCGTCACCGCGGACTCCCTGGCCCAGGCGAAGGCGCAGGGCCCGTACCTGCTCGGCTTCAACGAGCCCGACATGGCCCAGCAGTCGAACATGTCGGTGGAGCAGGCCCTGACCCAGTGGCCGCGGCTGATGGACGCCGGCCGGATCCTCGGCAGCCCGGCCGTCGCCACGAACGGCGCCACCCCCGGCGGCTGGCTCGACCGCTTCATGTCGGGCGCCGCGGCCAAGGGCTACCGCGTCGACTTCGTCACCCTGCACTGGTACGGCGGCGACTTCCGCACCGCGGAGGCCGTGTCGCAGCTGACGTCCTATCTGGAGGCGGTCCACCAGCGCTATCACAAGCCGATCTGGCTGACCGAGTACGCCCTGATCGACTTCTCCCACGGAACCCGTTTCCCCACCCCGGACCAGCAGGCCGCCTTCGTCACCGCCTCCACCAAGGCCCTGGAGGCGCTCCCGTACATACAGCGCTACGCCTGGTTCGGCCTCGGCGCGGACCCGGCCAAACCCAGCAGCGGCCTGTTCACCGACGGCACCCACACGACCCCCGCGGGCCGGGCCTTCCAGGCGGCCGGCTGATCCGCCAGACGTGATGGGCCGCGCCGGCGACCGGGGGGGTGGGTGGTCGCGGCGCGGCCGTACTGCTCGGCTTCCCGGGTGAGGCCGGTTCATGCAGCCGGTTCCGGAAGAGGGAACCCCTGCCCGGGCGGGCGGCGTTGGAGGAACCGGAGGGCTGCGACATGAGGACACGTCAAAAGGATCGCGACGTTCCGGGGCCGGGCGCGGCGTGGAACGAGGTCGTGCCGGGGCTGTGGATGGGCGGCCACTACTGGACCGACGCCAGGGGCGAGCTGCAACCGGCCGTGGCGGGCTGCGAGTTCGACCTCGTCGTCAGCCTCTTCACGCGCTCCGGGCACGGCCCGGCACCCGGCGTGGAGCACCTCGTGGCCGAGATCCCGGACGGGCCGCTCACCTCGGGGCAGATCGAGGCGGTGCAGCGGCTCGCCCGCACGGTCGCCTGGGCCGTGCGGGGCGGACGCCGCACACTGGTGCGCTGCCACTCCGGTTACAACCGTTCCGGGCTGGTCGTGGCGCAGGCGTTCGTGGACGGGGGCCACGAGGTGACCGGCGCCGTCGCGCTGGTCCGGGAGCGGCGCTCGCCCTGTGCGCTCAACAACGGGACCTTCGTGGAGTACCTCACCACGGGCCTGGACGTGGCGCGCCTGCTCACGGACCTGGACCCCACCCTCAGATGACCGCAGCCTCCAGCGACTCCGGGGCGAAGAGCTCCTCCGGGGTCCAGCGGCGGCCGGAGAGGCCCTGCTCGTGGTGGTAGCGCAGGAAGGTGGCGAGGGTGTCGCGGTTGGCGCCGAGCCCGTACGACCAGTAGTCGCGGCCCAGCAGGTCTCTGGCCTCCTCCAGCTGCGGGGTGAGCCAGGGCAGCATGAAGCGCAGCGCCGAGGTGTCGTAGAGGGTGGCGTACGCGGCGTCCTTGGCGGCGAGCAGCGCCTTGTACAGGGACTGGGCGACCCAGGGCTGACGGTCGTACACGTCGCGGCGGACGACGACCACGTGCATGATCGGGAAGATCCCCGTGGCCGCGTGGTACTCCTTCTCGGCGGCGACGACGTCGGGGAACACCCGGCGCACCCGGGGGTCGCCGGCGGTGAAGGGACCGGGGACGCGGGGGGTGCACAGGGCGTCGATCTCTCCGGAGGAGAGGAGCTCGGAGAGGGTACGGCCCTCGGGGACGCGCTCGACCCGCACCGTGCCGGGGAGGTCGACCGAGGCCTTCTCGACGCGGCCGGGGGTCTCCTGGCCGCCCGTGACGTAGGTGACCGAGTCGAAGGGGACGCCGTGCCGGTCGGCGAGGATGCCGCGCATCCACACGCAGGCGGTGAGCTGGAACTCGGGGGTGCCGACACGCTTGCCGCGCAGGTCCTCGGGGCCGGTGATGCCGGAGTCGGCGTGGCAGTACAGCGCGCCGTGCCGGAACATGCGGGAGGTGAAGACCGGCAGGGCCACGAAGGGCGAGGGCTCGGTGCCGTCGCCGAGGGACAGGACGTACGAGGAGAGCGACATCTCGGCGACCTCGAACTCACGGTGCCGCATCATCCGGAAGAAGGTCTCCTCCACGGGCAGCCGCAGGTAGGTCAGGTCGATGCCGTCGGGGCGGATCGTGCCCTCCTCCAGGGCGCGGGTGCGGTCGTAGTCGCCGCAGGCGAAGGTGAGGTGCAGTCGGGTCATGGTGCGGGCTACCTGCCTTCCGCTGTGAGCCGGGCGTCCAGGCGCGGGTAGACGCGCCGGGCGTTGTCCTCGTAGACCTTGCGCAGTTGCCCCTCGGTGAGGCCGGCCCGGTCGACGTACTGCTTGGTGTCGTCCCAGGCGATGCCGGTGGCGGGGTCGACGCCGCGGACGGCGCCGAGCATCTCCGAGGCGAACAGGATGTTGCCGGTGTCGACGACCCGGTGGAGCAGGTCGATGCCGGGCTGGTGGTAGACGCAGGTGTCGAACCAGACGTTCTTCATGACGTGTTCGGCGGGGTCGGGGCGGCCGAGCCGGACGGCCAGGCCCCGGTAGCGGCCCCAGTGGTAGGGGACGGCGCCGCCGCCGTGCGGGACGACGAAGCGCAGCGCGGGGAAGCGGGCGAAGAGTTCGCCCTCCACGAACTGCATGAAGGCGGAGGTGTCGGCGTTGAGGTAGTGCGCGCCGAGGGCGTGGAAGGCGGGGTTGCAGGAGGCCGACACGTGGATCATCGCGGGGACGTCCAGTTCGGTCATAACCTCGTAGAGGGGGTACCAGTACGGGTCGGTGAGCGGCGGTGCGGTCCAGTGGCCGCCCGAGGGGTCGGGGTTGAGGTTGCAGCCGACGAACCCGAGGCCGGTGACGCAGCGCCGCAGTTCGGCGACGGCGTCGTCGAGCGGGCCGCCGGGGGTCTGGGGCAGCTGGCACACCCCGGCGAAGTGCCGGGGGAAGAGGGTGGTGACGCGGTGGACGAGGTCGTTGTTCGCGCGGGCCCAGTCGCGGGCGGTCGCGCGGTCGGGGACGTGGTGCTCCATCCCCGAGGCCTTCGGGGACAGGAGCATGAGGTCGGCGCCGCGTTCGCGGAGCAGCTTGAGCTGGTGGTCCTCGATGCTCTCCCGGACGGCGTCGTCGCTGATGGCGGTGGGCGCCGGGGCGGGGAGGGCGGGATCACGGAGCCTGGCGAGCTGGGCGTCGCGGTAGGCCTGATGCTGTGGCGGGGCGGTGGTGTAGTGGCCGTGGACGTCAATGATCACCGGTGGCCTCCTGGTCGGCGTCGGCGTCGGCATAGGTCAGGCCCTTACGGGCGAGGCGGTCGCGCATGGCGTTGACGTCGAGCCCGAGTTCGCCGTTCGCGTAGCGCTCCCGGGTGCCCGCCTCCTTCTCCTCGCGCGCGCGGGAGGCCGCCAGCACGTCGGCGGCGCGCAGCCGGGGGACGACGACCACGCCGTCGTCGTCGGCGACGATCACGTCGCCCGGGGCGACGTGCTGCCCGGCGCACACCACGGGGAGGTTGACGTCGCCGAGGGTCTCCTTGACGGTGCCGAAGGCGCTGATGTGCCGTGCCCAGACGGGGAAGCCCATCCGCTGCAGGTCGGCGACGTCGCGGCAGCCGGCGTCGATGACGACGCCGCGCACCCCGCGGGCGGCGACGGAGGTGGCGAGCAGGTCCCCGAAGTACCCCGCTTCCGAGGGGGAGGTGGGGGCGACGACGAGGACGTCGCCGTCGCGGCACTGCTCGACCGCGACGTGGATCATCCAGTTGTCGCCCGGCGGGACGGCGACGGTGACGGCGGTGC
This sequence comes from Streptomyces sp. TOM-9, assembly GCF_056858595.1. Taxonomy (NCBI): domain Bacteria; kingdom Bacillati; phylum Actinomycetota; class Actinomycetes; order Kitasatosporales; family Streptomycetaceae; genus Streptomyces; species Streptomyces sp. TOM-9. The sequence goes on from NZ_JBXEQB010000001.1 coordinate 654,707, forward strand.
CGGCGATGTGCGCGCCCGGCCAGACGGGGCGCAGCGCCGGGGAGAGCAGCCCGGTGCGGCCCTGGGCCTCGTGGACGGTGGCGACGCCGTACGCGGCGAGGGCGTCGACGGTGGCGCGGTCGGCGCGGCGGGGGTTGCGGACGACGACGCTCATGCCGCCGCCCACGGCAGCAGGGAGACGTGCACGGCGTCCTCGCCCGTCTCCCCGCCGACGGTCCTGATGGCGCGGTCGGCCTCGGCGAGCGGGAAGCTGTGGGTGCTCAGCTTCTCCAGGGGGAAGCGTCCGGACGCGAGTTGTTCGAGGGCGAGTTCGCAGGAGCGGTAGCTGTGGCCGCGGGCGCTCTTGAGGCTGATGGACTTCTCGGTGAGCTTCTTCATGGGGAAGTCGGGGAAGGCGGCGAGTTCACCCTGGACGACCATGACGCCCTCGCGGCGCTTGAGCGCGTCGATGCCGAGGAGGACGGGTGCGGTGCCGGCGCCCGCGGTGCAGTCCAGGACGACGTCGACGCCGCGGCCGCCGGTGATCTCCAGTACGCGGGTGAGGGCGTCCTCCCGCTGGACGTCGACGACGTGGTCGGCGCCGAGTTCGCGGGCGAGGGAGAGCCGCGCGGCGTCGCGGGTGGTGCCGGTGACGACGACGGTGGCGGCGCCGGCCTGCTTGCAGGCGACGACCTGGGACAGGCCCTGCTGCCCGGGCCCCTGGATGAGGACGGTGGAGGCGTAGCCGACGCCCGCGGTGACCAGGGCCCATTCGATGCCGTTGGACAACGGCGTGACCAGTCCGGCGAGTTCGGCGGAGACCCCGTCGGGGACGCGGTGCGTCACGGCGTTCCAGGGCAGGTAGAGGTACTGGGCGAAGCCGCCCCACAGGTGGTAGGGGTGGTCGGCCGAGGTGTAGCCGTAGCGGCGGGCGTCGGGGTTGGTGCGCCAGTCGGTGGCCTCGCAGTGCCGGTACTCGCCGCGGTGGCACCATTCGCAGCGGAAGCAGCCGACGTAGTGCTCGGCGAAGACGCGGTCGCCCTCGCGCAGGCCCTTGCGCTCGGTGAAGGTGCGGCCGGCCCGCGCGATGACGCCGACGTTCTCGTGACCCATGATCACGGGATCGGCGAAGGGCGGCTTGCGGTACATCTTCACGTCGGTGCCGCAGATGCCCGCGACCTCGACCTTCAACAGGGCTCCGTCGTCAGGGACGTCGGGCATCGCGAACTCTCGCAGCTCGGTCGTGCCCGGGCCCGTCCTGACCGCCGCCAGCACCTTTTCGGCCATGGCCTCTCCTCGTGTAGGGGCTGTTCGCGAGGCACCTTAGTCTATGGCCTTATGGTCTGACCATGGTACCTTTCCCTGTGTCAGGAAGCGTCAGAAGGGCGGACGGCATGGACGGCACGGCGCGGCTCAGGACGGTCACGCGCACGCAGGGCAACAACGAGGCGCTCAAGACCGGCGCCGTCACCCCGCACGGCTTCCGCTTCGACTTCGAGGAGGTGCCCGTCCTCGTCGACGCCTTCCGGCGCATGGTCCGCGGGCTGGAGTTCGACGTCAGCGAGATGGCGCTCACCACCTACCTCGTGGCGAAGGCGCACGGCGCCCGGTTCACGGCCGTCCCCGCCTTCCTCGTCCGCGGTTTCCACCACGGCGCGATCCACCACGACCCCGCTTCGGACGTCCACGGACCCAAGGACCTGGAGGGCCGCCGGGTCGGCGTGAGCCGCGGCTACACGGTCACCACGGGCGTGTGGGCGCGGGCCGTCCTGCGGGACGAGTACGGGGTCGACCTCAGCCGGGTGACCTGGGTGCTCTCCGGTGACGAGCACGTCGCCGACTACCGGCCGCCGGCCAACGTCGTCCCGATGGAACCGGGACGCTCCCTGGAGCAGATGCTGCTCGCCGGCGAACTCGCCGCCGTCATCGGGCCGCCCCCCAAGTCGCCCGCCCTGGCGCCGCTGATCCCCGACGCGCGGGAGGCGGGCTTCACGGCCCTGCGCGAACGCGGCCTCTACCCGGTCAACCACCTCGTCGTCGTCAAGGACGAACTCCTCGCCGCCCGGCCCGAACTGGGTGCCGAGGTCTTCGACGCCTTCGCGCGCGCCAAGTCTCGCTACGTCGAGGGGCTGCGGGACGGCACCCGCGGTTCGGGCACGGCGACGGACGGCATGTACCGCCGGGTCATGGAGACCACCGGCGCCGACCCGCTGCCGTACGGCATCGAGCCCAACAGGGCGGTGCTGGAGGAACTGCTGCGGCACGCGGTGGACCAGCGCATCCTCGACCGCGCGGTGCCGCTCGACGGCCTGTTCGCCGAGACCACCCGCGACCTGACCGCCTGACGTCCCCCGAAGGAGGAGACATGGTGCGCATCGCCATCGCCGGGGACCACAACGGGGTCGCCCTCAAGGCCCGGCTGACCGCCTGGCTCACCGCCCGCGGCCACACCGTCGACGACCGCGGCAGCCACAGCGCCGACACCGTCGACTACCCGCCGCTGTGCGCGGACGTCTGCGACCGGGTCGTCGCCGGCGCCGCCGACCGCGGCATCGTCCTGGGCGGCAGCGGCCTGGGCGAGACCGTCGCCTGCAACAAGATGCCCGGCATCCGGGCGGGCCTGTGCCACGACGTGTGGAGCACCCGCATCTCACGGGGGAACAACGACTCCAACGTGCTGGTGCTGGCGGCGATGGTGCTCACCGCCGACCTGGCCGAGGAGATCGTGGCGGCCTGGCTGGAGACCCCGTTCAAGGGCGGCGTGCACCAGCGCCGCGTCGAGCAGATCGCCGCCCTGGAACGGCGCCCCTCCCCCACCGCGCCGGGGTCCCCGGGGGCCTGAGCCGCGCGGCGGACGTGCCACGGCTCAGGTGGCGCGGTGCGAGGTCCGGCGCGTTACTGGAAGGTATGCACGCGACGACCGGCACTCCCTCCCCCCGGCGCGACGGCGCGCCCGACCGAGGCGCGGTGATCCCGTGACGGGCCGCAACGGTTTCGGACCCGTGCACGGGGTGCTGTGCGGGGCGGCCGCGGGCGCGGCGGGCACGACGGCGCTCAACACCGTGGGCTACCTGGACATGCTGCTGCGCGGCCGTGGCGCCAGCTCCGCCCCGGCGACCACCGTCGAACGGCTCTCCGAGACCACGCACGTACCGATCCCCGGCGACGACGCCGCCCGCCGCAACCGCATCTCCTCGCTGGGCGCCCTCACGGGCATCGCGGCCGGGGCGGGCATGGGCGCGACGCTCGGGCTGGCCGTGGGCTGCGGCTGGCGCCCGGCCACGGCCGTGCTGACGGCGACGGCGACCGTGGGAGCGCTGATCGGCACCAACGGCCCGATGACCGTGCTGCGCGTGACGGATCCGCGCACCTGGTCGCGGTCGGACTGGATCTCCGACCTCGTGCCGCACGTGGCGTACGCCCTGGTCACCACGGCCGTCCTCACGGGGCTCCGGGCGGGACGCGTACGAACCGGCCGATGAGCGCCAGCAGCGCCGTGAGCGCGGCGCCGGGCCGGCGCACCGAGGAGTAGGCGACCCCCAGCGACCACTCGAGGGGCCCGCCCGCGACGGGGCGCACGCACACGCCCGGGTCGTCCGCGGCGACCGCGAAGGACGGCATGATGGCCACGCCGAGGCCCTGCCGGACGTAGTCGGCGGTCATGGTGATGTCGGTGACCTCGATGACCACGAAGCGCTCCAGGCCTGCGGCGGCGAACGCCCGGTCGACGACCAGGCGGTTCCCGAAGCCCACGGGCGAGTCGATGAAGGGCTCCCCCACCAGGTCGGCGAGGTCCACCGCGGATCCGGCTCCGGCCGGATGGCCGGCGGGCAGGACCGCCGTGAGCGGCACCGTGGCCAGCGACCGGACGGTCAGCCCGGCCGGCGGCCTGCCGGGCAGCGAGACGAACGCGACGTCCAGCTCACCGTCGACGAGGCCCTGGACGAGGCCCGCGGTACCACCGATCGACGCGCTGAGACGGATGCCGACCCGGGGATGGTCGGCGTGGAAGCGGCCGAAGAGCCCCGGCAGGTCGACGAGGGCGATGGAGGTCATCGTGCCGACCCGTACGGTGCCGCGCAGCCCACCGGCGACCTGGCCGACGGCGTCCCGGGCCGCCTGCGCGGCGGCCAGCGTCGCCCGTGCCTCAGGGAGCAAGGCCTCCCCGGCGGCGGTGAGGGCGACCTGCTTGGAGGTGCGCTCGAACAGCGGCGCCCCCAGCTCGCGCTCCAGCGCCCGGACGGCCGCCGACACCCCGGACTGCACCACGTGCAGCCGGCGGGCGGCGCGCGTGAAGTTCAGCTCCTCGGCAACGGTGAGGAAGTACTCGAGGTGACGGAGCTCCATGGCTGACCATCCATCAGATTGCTCGATGCGAGCACGGATCATCGTTGGACGCGATGGTACCTCCCGACGCACTCTTTGAGCGTTCAATCATTTCGTCAGCTCAGGAGAAGATGTGTCCCCCCAGACGGCCACCGCACGGCGCGTCGGCAGGCCCGCCTCCCGCGTCGGCGTCACCGCCCGCCCTCCCGTCCGTTCCGACCGCCGGCGCCCGCTCGGGCACGGCTCCGGCTTCTGGGTCATCGCCTTCGCCTTCCTCGTGGCGATGGCCTTCACCGCCGTCCCGGCCCCGCTGTGGGCGCTCTACCAGGCCCGTGAGGGCTTCTCCACCTTCATGGTCACGGTCGCCTTCGCCGCCTACGCGGTCGGGGTCGTCGTGAGCCTCTTCCTCGCCGGGCACGTCTCCGACTGGTTCGGCCGGCGCCGCGTCCTGCTGCCCGCCGTGATCGTCGAGGCCCTCTCGGCGGTGATGTTCCTGACGTCCACGTCGCTCGGGGTCGTGATCGCCGCCCGCGTCGTCTCCGGGCTGGGCGTCGGGATGATCACCGCCACGGCCACCGCGCACCTGGCGGAGCTGCACACCACCGCGCGGCCGCATGCGGGACGGGGCCGCTCCGACCTGATCTCCACCACCGCCAACATGGGCGGCTTCGCGGTGGGCCCGCTGGTGTCCGGACTGCTCGCCCAGTACGCGGGGGCGCCGCTGCGCACCCCGTACCTGGTCTTCCTCGGGCTGCTGCTGCTCGCCTCCGCGGGTGTGGCGCTCGTACCGGAGACCGTGGAACGGGCCGAGGAGCGCCCCGCCTACCGGCCGCAGCGCGTCACGGTCCCCCCGGCGGCGCGCCCGGCGTTCTTCGCCGCCTGCGGGGCGACCCTGGCGGCCTTCGCGGTGCTGGGCCTGTTCACCTCGGTGGGGCCCTCGTTCGTCGCCGGTACGCTGCACCACCCTTCGCGCGCGCTGGCCGGTCTGGTGCCGTTCCTGGACTTCGGTTGCGCGGCCGGCGCGCAGGCGCTGCTGCTGCGGGTCAGCGCCCGGCGTCAGCTGGCGACCGGCCTCACCTCGATGGTGGCCGGACTGGCCGCGGTGACCGCGGCCGTGTGGCTGCCGAGCTTCGGCCTGTTCCTGGCCGGCGGCATGGCCGCCGGTGCCGGTGCCGGTGTGCTCTTCAAGGGCACCGTGTCCACGGTCGTCTCCCTGGCGGAGCCGCGGCGCCGCGGCGAGGCCCTCGCGGGCCTGTTCCTGGCCGCGTACATCGGCCTGGCGGTGCCCGTCCTCGGGCTCGGCGTGGGCACGCTGTACGTCTCGCAGCGGCTGGCGCTCCTCGGTTTCGCCGCCGCGCTGATCGCGATCTGCGCGATCGTCAGCCGCCGCCTCCTGCGCCGCTGAGAACGGCCGGGCGGCCGGGCGGGCCCACGGAGATACGGGAGCCCGCCCGGCCGGTGCCCGGCAGCACGCCGATGACGCCGCGACGGCCGTCAGCCGCCGTCCGCGCCGCCCAGGAACCCCAGCACCCGGTCCGCCGCGGTCACCGCCGTCTGCTCCGCGACCGGGACCTCCCAGAACTCCGAGCGCGTCAGGCACTCCTGGAGGTAGCGGGCCGCCGAGGGCGCGTGGGAGTCGTCCTGGCCGGGGACGACCAGGGCCGGGACGTCGAGCAGGAGCAGGTCCTCGGGTTCGGGGCCGGGGACCGTGTCGCGGTCGAAGAGCAGCCGGGCCGACCCGGCGACGGTCACCCGGTACCGCTCGGGGTCGGTGCGGGCGTAGGCGTCGGCGAACTCCGCGTCGCCGCGGATGACATGGGCCCACGGCCCGACGCGGGGGTCGGCGGTGAAACCGGCACCGGTGGTCCTGGCGAGGTCGACGACCCCGCCGAGCCCGTGCTCCGCGGCGTACGCGAGGTGCCGCTCGAAGCGGGCGTGCTGCTTCATGCGGTACCTCACCCCGCCCGCCGGGGAGTACAGCACCATGCCCAGCACCCGTTCCGGGTGGGCCACCGCGAGCGCGGCCGCGGTCGAGCAGCCGACGCAGCCGCCCATCAGGTGGGCCCGTGCGATGCCGAGGTGGTCGAGGAGACCGCGGCCCTGGGCGGCGTAGGCCGCCCAGGACAGGCGCTCGACCCGGCCGCCGGAGCGCCCGGACTCGCGCCGGTCGAAGGTGATGCAGGTGTACCGCTCGGTGAGCCGGTCGAGCAGCCGCAGCCTCCGGTACACCCCGACCGTCCGCCAGCCCTCCAGGCTGGAGTCGAAGCCGCCTGGCGAGAACATCAGCAGCGGCGGCCCCGAGCCGGCCGTCTCGTAGCGCGTGGGGATCCCGTCGATGACGGCGGTGGGCATGCGCGGTGGTCCTCTCGGTGGTGCGGCTCAGCCGGCGGGCGGGACGGCGGGCGGCACGCGCACTCCACCGGGGATCTGCCGGGCCGCGCGGACGTCCGCCGCGTACGCGGTGATCGCGTCGAGCGTGACGGCGGCGACGTTGGCGTACGACTCGGGCGGGTCGTCGATGGCGTCCGCGGAGTAACCGATGGCCGCGTGGGCCATCCGCATCCGGCCGTCGAGCCAGGGGCCGCCGCCGAATCCGCCGACGACCGGGACCGAGACGGCGGCGGCGACGGCCGCGCCGACGACGGGGCCGGAGTTGGTGAAGTTGAGCAGCGCGGCGCCGGCGTCCTCCAGCCGTCTGGCCTCGGCGACGAGGGCGTCGGTCATCTCCTCCGGCACCTGGTCGGCGGCCGAGGGGACCGCCCGGTACGCGACCCCGTAGCGCAGCGCGGTCTGGGGCGTGATGCCGAACTGGGCGAACACCGGGATGCCGGCGCGGGTGACGGCCGCCACCGCCTCCAGGAAGTCCGGGGCGCCGTCGAGTTTGACCATGTCGACGCCCGCCTCCTTCACGAAGCGGATCGCCGCCCGTACGGCGCTGCCGGTGCCCTCCTGGAGCGGGCCGAAGGGGAAGTCGGCGCTGAGCAGGGCCCTGCTGACGCCGCGCCGGACGGCCTTGGTGACGACGAGCATCTCGTCCATCGTGATCTCGAGGGGGTTGGCGTGCCCCCACAGGTTGACCCCGACCGTGTCGCCGACGGAGACCAGGTCGACCCCGGCCCGGTCCACGATGCGCGCCATCTGGTGGTCCCAGGCGACGACGCCGACGATCTTGCGGCCCTCCTCCTTCATACGCCGCAGATCGCGCAGGCTGGTCTTGCCGGGCATGCCACGTCCTCCTAGACCCTGAGTGCGGTGAGCAGTTCGAAGACGTCGCCCTCGTCGGCGGAGAGCAGCAGCACCCGCGCGTAGGGGCGCAGCGCCGCGACGGCGTCGTCGGCCTCGAAGCCGTCGCCGAGGACGACGCCCGCGGTGGTGATGCCGTGCTGCCAGCAGAACCGGCCGATGGTGGCGGCCGTGGCCCGGCCGCCGTCCTCGGTGGCGAGGACGACGACGACGTCGCTGCCGTCCAGGACCGCGGGCAGCGTCGCGGGCGTGCCGTCGAGGGCGTGCAGCAGGGGGTCGTCGGTCCCGGCGGGGCGGGGGCCGCCGCCGGTGTAGAACCGGGCGTGGGCCCAGGGGTGTTCGGCCAGCCTCCGGGCGACGGCGGTCGCCCGGCCGTCCAGCCCGATGACGCGGGCGGCGCGGGCCGGCGCGATGGGCACGCGGATCCTGAACCGGGACTCGCCGGCGGAGGCCGCCCGCGCGCTCTCGCTCGGGTACACGGTGGGCGCCGCCACGTCAGACCGATGCCTGGGGGACGCCGGGGGTGACCTTGACCGCGTCGCGGCAGGAGTCGAGGAAGGACTCGGCCTGCGGCAGGACCACCGCCGCCGAGCGGACCCGCTGGTGCTCGGGGTCCACGCCGGGCGGTGTCACCCCCTGGTCCCGCAGGGCGAGCGCGGCCTTGCGGAGCTTCTGCCGGGCCTTGATGATCCCGCTGTCGGCGGGGACGAGCCGCTCGCGGGTGCGGTCGACGACCGGGCCCATGCTCTCCTGGAGCGAGGCGTCCTGCATGGCGATGCCGGCCACGCCGGAGTAGGTGTCGCCGCGGCGCTGGGCCTCACGGTCGATCAGGTAGTCGTTGTCCATGTTGGCGACGGGCCGGTAGGTGCCGGGGATATTCTTGCTGTGGACCCCGTGGCCGTCGGCCATCGCCTGCCGCTCGGTGTCGGTGAGCGCGCGGACGGGGTGGTAGTCGAAGGAGTAGGTCCAGCAGTTCTCGTCGTCGATCGGCACCCAGAAGTGGCCGTGCACGGGGTGGTCGCCGCGGGGCGGCACCATCGTGAAGGCCGGCATCACCCAGGGCGTGATGCGCCAGTAGTAGGTGCCCTCCTCGGCGTTGCGGCGGGCACCGACGAAGAGTCCCCCTTCGCTGTCGGCGACCTCGAAGAAGGGCTTGGTGTCCTTCATGTTGTACTCGTTGCCCTTGGCGCCCCTGAACAGCGGGTCGGTCTTCAGCCCGCCGGAGTGCAGGAACGTCACGTGGCTGGAGTCGATGCCGCCCTCGAAGGCCTGCAGCCAGTTGCACTGCTGCCAGCGCTTGGAGGTGTAGGTCTGCTCGGCCGGCACGTGGCACCACTCGAATGCGGGCAGCGGCGGCTGGGTGGCCTTGTCGCCCATGTACGTCCACAGCACGTCGCCGATCCTGACCAGCGGGTACGCGGTGAGCTGGACGTTCTGGCAGAAGCTGCTGTTGTCGGCCTCGGAGGGGACCTCCACGCACTGGCCGGTGACGTCGTACTTCCAGCCGTGGTACGGGCAGCGCAGCCCGGAGCCCTCGTTCCGGCCGAACCAGAGGGAGGCGCCGCGGTGCGCGCAGAACTCGTCGATCAGGCCGTAGCGTCCCTCGCTGTCGCGGAAGGCGACCATGCGTTCCGACAGCAGTTTCACGCGCACCGGCGGGCAGTCGTCCCCGGGGAGCTCCTCGGCGAGCAGTGCGGGGATCCAGTACTGCCGGAACAGCTCGCCCATGGGCGTGCCGGGGCCGGTCTGCGTGAGGAGCTCGTTGATGTCTTTTCTGAGCACGGCCGTTTCCCTTTCGGAACTGACCGCCGGGCGGCGGCGGATCGGTGGGTGAGCGTGCGGTGCGGCGGCGCCGGCAGCGCCCGCCGGGCGGTCAGGGCTGCTGCGGGGGGATGTCGACGGTCAGTCCGCCGAGTTCCTGCGTGACGCGGATCTGGCAGGCCAGGCGGCTGGTGTCGCGCCGCTCCTCGACGGCGAGGTCGAGGAGGTCGTCCTCCATCTCGCCGGGCGGGCCGACCAGGGCCGCGAACTCCTCGCGGACCCACACGTGGCAGGTCGCGCAGGACTGGTTGCCGCCGCATTCCGCGACGATCCCGGGGACACCGTTCCTGACCGCGGCCGACATGACCGAGTCACCGACCGCCGCGTCGACGGTGTGTTCGGGACCGTCACTGCCGACGAAGATCACCTTGGGCACGGTCCCTCTTTCTCTCGTGGTGGGACATTGCCGAAGCGATGGACAGGCCGAAAGGCCATGGCCATCGGTTCATGGTCTGTCCATTAGACCAGATGCCGCGAGAACGAAACAAGGGACCGTCGCGCGGGCCACAATCGGCGCCATGCGAACACTGGTCCTGCTCCGCCACGGCGAGAGCGAATGGAACGCGGAGAACCGGTTCACCGGCTGGGTCGACGTCGGCCTGACGGCGCGCGGGGAGGAACAGGCCCGGCACGGCGGCCGGTTGCTCCGCGAGGCGGGACTGCTCCCGGACTCGCTGCACACCTCGGTGCTGACCCGCGCGGTGCGCACCGGCGCGCTCACCACGGCGGCGGCCGACCGCCCCGGTGTACCGGCGACGCACCACTGGCGGCTGAACGAACGTCACTACGGCGCGCTCCAGGGACGCGCCAAGCACGAGACGCTGCGCCGCTACGGCGAGGAGCGCTTCCGGCACTGGCGCCGCTCGTACGACGGCACCCCGCCGCCGATCGCGCCGGGCGACCCGTGGGACACCTGCGACGATCCCCGCTACGCGCACCTGCCACCCGGCCTGCTGCCGCGCACCGAGTCGCTGGCGGACGTCACGGAACGCCTGCTGCCGCATTGGCACGACGTGGTCGTGCCCGATCTCCGCGCCGGGCGTACGGTCTTGATCGTCGCCCACAGCAACTCCCTGCGGGCGCTGGTCGCACACCTGGACCGACTCGGCCGCGAGGAGGTGAAGGAACTGAACATCCCGACCGGGAACCCGCTGGTCTACGGCCTGGACGAGGCCCTCCGACCCGTCGTGCGCGGGGGTCGCTACCTCGCTCCGGGCGCCGCCGCGGCCGCCGCGGAGGTGGCCGGGCAGGGGCGCGAACCCAGTGCGACACAGCGTTGACGGGCCCTCACCGTGGACTTATGGTTCTACCAATCTGCCACCCACTCAGCCCACTCAGTGATGTGAGAGCCGAACCACGAAGGGCCGACGCATGGCCAAGGACGCGATCGTCAACGAGAAACTGGCGGCCAAGTTCGCCACGGAGAAGGAATCCCCCTACACCCGCTGGGTCGCCGCCGAAGGGCTGGACATCATCGCCGCCCACTACGTGCCCGACCTGCGCACGGTCGAGCTGAAGCCGTGGGAACGGCGCGGCGGGCGCGGCGTGTTCATCAACCACGAGGCCACCCGGACCTCGAACGACTGCTACGTGTGCGAGATCCCGGCGGGCGGGAGGCTGGCGCCCCAGCGGCAGCTGTTCGAGGAGATGATCCTCGTCCTCGACGGACAGGGCTCGACACGGGTCTGGAACGACGCCGGCGCCGAGGTCACCTTCGAGTGGCAGGCCGGGTCGATCTTCGCCATCCCGCTCAACGCCCACCACCAGCACTTCAACGGCTCCGGCCGGAAGACCGCGCGCTTCGTCTCCTCCACGAACCTGCCGCCGGTGATCAACCTCTACGGGGACGCCGACTTCGTCTTCCACACCCCCAGGGACTTCACCGACCGCTTCGCGGGCGAGCCGGACTACTTCTCCCCCAAGGGCGAGCAGAAGGGACTGCTGCTGGACACCAACTTCGTCGCGGACGCGGTCAACCTGCCGCTGGTCGAGGCGAAGGAGCGCGGTGCGGGCGGCGGTCACATCCGCTTCGCGATGGCCAAGGGCTCGATGAACAGCCACATATCGCAGTTCCCGACCGCCACCTACAAGAAGGGCCACCGGCACGGCCCGGGCGCCCACGTGATCATCCTGTCCGGCGAGGGCTACAGCCTGATGTGGCCCGAGGGCGAGGAGCCGCGGCGCTACGAGTGGGGCCCCGGCTCGCTGATCGTGCCCCCCAACATGTGGTTCCACCAGCACTTCAACACCGGTCCGGAACCGGCCCGCTACCTGGCCTTCAAGCACGAGGTGGTCTCGGTGCGGAACGCCCAGGGCGTGCCCAAGGCCTGGATCAGCCGGCGCATCGGCGGCGACCAGATCGACTACGCCGACGAGTCGCCCTTCGTGCGCGAGACCTTCCGCGAGGCACTGTCCAAGCACGGCATGGAGCCGCGGATGGACGCCGTGTACGAGGCGGAGACCGCCACGCTGCCGCCCGCGCCGACCGGGGAATCCGTCTCCGCCTGACGACCGACACAGCCAAGGAGCGGGAACCGTGCGGCACTCCGGTGACCACAGCGACGACGACGGGGGGCGCACGGTCCACTCGGCGTACACCCCCGCCCACGACCACGTGCACGACGACGACGTGGCCGGCGCCCTGGAGGACAACCCGATCTGGCGGCAGGACAACGTCACGCTGCACAGCGTCGGGATGGACATCGGGTCGTCGGGCACCCAGGTGGTCTTCTCCCGGCTGCACCTGCGCCGGATCGGGGAGGACCTGACGAGCCGGTACCTGGTGGTCCGCAGGGACACCGTGTACCGGTCCCCCGTCGAACTGACCCCGTACGCGAGCGACGAGCACATCGACGCCGGTGCGCTCGGCTCGATCATCGACAAGGCCTACCACGACGCGGCCGTGGACCCCGCGGACGTCGACACCGGGGTGGTGATCCTCACCGGCGAGGCGCTGCGCCGGCGCAACGCGGAGGCCATCGCGGGCGTGCTGGCCGAGCGCGGCGGCGAATTGGTGACCGCGACGGCGGGCCACCACATGGAGGCCATGCTCGCCGCGTACGGATCCGGCGCGGCGCAGGCCTCCTACGACCGCGGACAGCGCATCCTCAACGTCGACATCGGCGGCGGGACGACCAAGCTCGCCGTGGTCGACCGCGGGCAGGTGGTGGCCACCGCCGCCGTGCACGTCGGCGGGCGGCTGCAGGTGACCGACGAACGGGGCCGTCTCGTACGGCTCGATCCGGCGGGCCGCCGGCACGCGGCCCGCGCGGGGTACGGCTGGGAACTCGGCGACACCGTGTGGGACGCCGAGTCCGAGCGGGTGGCGGAGACGATGGCCGACGCCCTGGTCTGCCTGCTGACCGCTCCCGGCGATCCGCCTCCCCCGGACGCCGGCCGGCTGTACCTGACCGACCCCCTGCCGGACGCCGGTCCCTTCGACGGGGTGATGTTCTCCGGCGGCGTCGCGGAGTACGTGTACGACCGGGAGCAGCGGGGGTTCGGCGACCTCGGCCGCCCGCTCGGCCGTGCGCTGCGCCGCCGGGTCGAGGACGGCTCGCTGCCCTTCCCGCTGCTGCCGCCCGGCGAGTGCATCCGCGCCACGGCGCTCGGGGCCTCGGAGTACAGCGTCCAGCTCAGCGGCAACACCGGGTGCGTCACCGATCCCGGTGCGCTGCTGCCGCGCCGCAACCTGCAGGTGGTCAGGCCGGTGTACGAGCTCGGGGAGACCGTCGACCCGCAGGCGGTCGCCGCCGCGGTCCGCCGCCGGCTGGTCGCGCTGGACGCGGGGCGCGACGGCGCCGACGTGGCCCTCGCGATGTCGTGGAGCGGGCCGCCGGGCCACGACCGGCTGCTGCCCTTCGCCCGCGGCGTCCGCGACGGCCTGGCGGAACGTATCGCCCGCGGACTGCCGGTGTACGTGATGCTCGACGGGGACGTCGCCATGACGCTCGGCCGGCTGCTGCGTGACGAACTCGACGTGGCCGTGGACGTACTGGTCGTCGACGGGCTGAACCTGCGGGACTTCGACTGGATCGACATCGGGCGGATGCGCCACCCGTCCGGCACCGTGCCGGTGACGATCAAGTCCCTGGTGTTCGGCGAGGACCCCCACCAGGGCGGCCTGGCCGACGCTTGACGGTGCGTCAACCCCGACCGGTAACAATAACGTAACATCGAAGTCCGATGGTTAGACCATAAGACCTAACCTCCTGTTTCATGCAGGGACAGGCCCGGCTACCGGAAGGTGACACCGATGTGTGACAGCGGCCGGCCGGGCCGGCGGACCGAAGGGCCCGGCCGCCACCGGGCGTCATCCCCGACCGGCCGCCACCGGTCGTGAAGGACCCGCCCCGCTGACCGCGGGCCCGCCCCGGTCCCCTCCCCCCACGGCTTTGCGCTCATCCGACTGCTCTTGACGACCCCGTCCGGCTTTCGTCCAAGGAGTGTGCGATGCGTCATGGTGCCCTCACCGCCGGCCTCCTGGCCGCCGGCCTCGTCCTCGCCGGCTGCGGCTCCGCGCCCACCACGACGGGGGCGGGCGGCCCCGCACCCGAGGGGGCCGACCCCTACGCCGACTACGCCGCGCTGACCGGCAGCCGGCGCACCGGGAAGCTGCTCGCCGACGCCCGCTCCGAAGGCGGGGTGCTGGACCTCTACACCTCCAACACCGACATCCAGGACCTCGTCGACGGCTTCGAGAAGGCCTACCCCGCCATCAAGGTCCGGGCGTTCCGCGCCAACTCCGAGACCGTCCTGCAGCGGGCGCTCCAGGAGAACCAGGCGGGCAAGCCGCAGAACGACGTCGTGGACACCAACGACCTGGAGCTGCGCGCCCTGGACTCCCAGCACCTGCTCACCCCCTACGACGGCCCGGCCGACGAGGGCCTGAGGGACGCCGCCAAGGAGTTCGGCGGCTGGACCGCCGAGCGCTTCAACGCCTTCGTCGTCGGCTGGAACACCGACCAGGTCCCGGCCGGCCAGGAGCCGAAGGACTTCGCCGACCTCGCCGACCCCCGGTGGAAGGGCAGGCTCTCCGTCGAGATCGGCGACTGGGACTGGTACGCGTCGATGCACACCTACCTCACCGACGAGAAGGGCATGAGCCCCTCCGCCGTGGACGACCTCTTCCGGCGCATCGCCGCCAACGTCAAGGTCACCAAGGGCCACACCGTGCAGGGTGAACTGCTCAGCGCGGGCCAGTTCTCCGTGGCCCTGTCCGTCTACTCCCACACGGTCGACAAGGCCGCGGCGAAGGGCGCGCCCGTCACGTACGAGCCGGTCGTCGAACCGGTGATCCTGCGACCCAACGGCGTGGGGCTGATGGCCCACCCGCGCCACCCCGCCGCGGCGCTGCTGTGGACCGACTGGGTGCTCAGCGAGGGCCAGAAGGTCATCGCCGGGTCCCTGCGCATCCCGGCCGCGAAGACCGTCGAGGGCTTCAAGGACCCGATCCCGCCCGGCACCACCACGTACAGCCTCTCCAAGACCGCCGAGACCGACAGCAAGAAGTGGAACGACGCCTACGACGCGCTGCTGCGCGGCGTCCCCGCGACCGGCTGACCGGCTGACCGGCTGCCCGCACACCCACACCCCCTCTCGCACCCTCGATACAGGAGAGCTCCACATGAGGACCCGCAACTCGACTCTCGCCGTGGCCGGACTGCTGGTCGCGGCCGTCACCACAGGGTGCGGCGGCGCCGTCCCGGGCGCTTCCAACAGCCAGGCCGAGTCCGTCTACTCCCAGATCGCCGGGCTGCCCAAGGAGCAGCAGGTCGCCAAGGCCAGGGAACTCGCGGGGAAGGAAGGGAGAGTGCTCTCCCTCTACACCTCGATGACGGCCGACATCGCCACCCCCATAGGCAAGGCCTTCGAGAAGAAGTACGGCATCCACGTCAGCGTCTTCCGCGGCAACTCCGAGACGGTGCTGCAGCGCACGCTCCAGGAGGAAAAGGCCGACCGGCCGGGCGCCGACGCCGTCGAGACCAACTTCCTCGAGATGAGCGCGCTCGCCGACAACGGCTACCTCGTCAAGTTCAACGGCTCCGCCCTCGACAAGGTCGAGAAGGCCGGAGCGTTCGACCTGTGGACGGCCAGCCGGCTCAACGTCTTCCAGCCCGCGTGGAACACCGAGCTGATCAAGCCCGCCGACGAACCGCAGAGCTGGGAGGACCTGGCCCTGCCCAAGTACAAGGGCAAGATCACCCTGGAGCTCAGCGACAGCGACTGGTTCGAGAACGTCACCAAGTACTGGCTGGCGCACGGCAAGACCCAAGCCGAGGTCGACACGCTCTGGAAGCAGATCGCGGCCAACTCCAAGGTCGCCAAGGGCCACACCACGATGATGCAGTTCCTCACCGCCGGCCAGACCCCGATGGAGGCGATGAACTACACCTACATCACCTACCGGGCCACCCAGGAGGGCGCCCCCGTCACCTACCTCCCGCAGGGCGGGGTCTCGAAGATCCCCGCGTTCGCCCGGCCCAACGGCGTCGGCATGATCAAGGGCGCCCAGCACCCCGCCGCCGCCTGGCTGTTCTACCACTGGCTGCTCACCGACGGGCAGAGGGAGCTGGTCAAACTGGGGCTGACCCCCTCCACCAAGGTGCCCGGCGACAAGAGCCTCGACGGCCTCACCCTCGTCCCGTTCGACGTCGAGGGACTGAGCAAGGACGACGGCAGCTGGGACAAGAGGTACGACGCGCTGCTGCGCGGCGCCGCCACGGTGGGGAACTGACCGCCGATGACCCTCGTACCCGCACCCGCCGCGCCCCGGGACGACGACCGGGCCTCCGGGACGGACACCGTCCCCGAGCCGGCCGGCACCGCCGGACCGGGCCGCCTCGCCCGGCTGCTGAGGCGTCCGCTGTCCCTGCAGGGCCTGCTGGTCGGCGCGGCCGTCGTGATCGTCGGCTACCTCGCCGTCGTCCCGCTCGGCTACCTGGTCCACGACACCTTCCTGAGCGCCGACGGCGCCGGGGTGTCCGTCTCGGCCTTCTCCCGTGCCTACGGGGGCAACTCGCAGGCCGGCTCGATGATGCTGAACTCGCTGTGGTTCGCTTTCGGTTCGGCCGCGCTCGCCCTCGTGCTCGGCACCGTGCTCGCCTACGTCCAGGTGCGCACCGACACCCCGTTCAAGGGGCTGTTCTTCGCCGCCTCGCTGGTGCCGCTCATCGTGCCCGGCATCCTCTACGCCACCTCCTGGATCTTCCTCGGCGACCCGTCCAGCGGTGTGCTCAACTCCCTGGTGTTCAAGCCCCTGTTCGGCACCACGCCGATCAACATCTTCAGCGTGTGGGGCATGATCTGGGTGCAGGGGCTGCACCTCGCCCCCGTCGCGTTCCTGCTGATGGTGGCCGCCTTCCGGGCCATGGACCCCTCGCTGGAGGAGTCGGCCGCCATGTCGGGGGCCGGCCGGCTCACCGTGCTGCGGCGCGTCACCGTCCCCCTGCTGCGGCCGGCGATGATCTCGGCGGCGCTGCTGATGTTCGTGCAGTCGCTGGAGAGCTTCGAAGTGCCCGGCCTGCTCGGACTGCAGAACGGCATCTACGTCTTCACCAGCCGGATCTACTTCGTGCTGCGCTCCTACCCCGCCGACTACGGTGCCGCCGGGGCCTACGCGATCGGACTGCTGGTCATCGCCGCGGCGGGGGTGCTGGTCTCCGGCTGGCTGCAGCGCTCCTCGCGCAGCTTCCAGACGGTCACCGGCAAGGCGTTCCGGCCCCGCCCGGTGGAACTGGGGCGCGCCCGGCCGTTCGTGGGCGCCGCCGTGATCGGCTACTTCCTGCTCACGGTCGTCCTGCCGGTCGCCGTCCTGGTCTACGCGAGCCTGCTCAAGTACTACACCGCCCCCTCCCGGAAGACGTTCGGCTCGATGACGCTGGACAACTATCGCGAGGTCGCCGACATGCCGCTGGCGTTCACGGCGCTGAAGAACTCGCTCATCGTCGGCGTGGGCGCGGCGACCGTGGTCATGGTGCTCACCGCGATCGTCTCCTGGGTCGTGCTGCGCACCAAGGCGCCGGGCCGGCGGCTGCTGGACCTGCTCGCCTTCACGCCCATCGTCATCCCCGGCCTGGTCCTGGGCCTCGCGCTGTCCTTCGTCTACCTGCGGATGCCCCTGCCGGTCTACGGCACGCTGCTCATCCTGCTGGTGTCGTACTGCACGCGTTACCTGCCCTACGGCATGCGCTACGCGTCGTCGGCGATGGCCCAGATGTCGCCGGAACTGGAGGAGTCCGCGGCGGTGTCCGGGGCCTCGTGGTTCCAGACCTTCCGGCGGGTGCTGCTGCCGCTCATGAGCAGCGGCATCCTCGCCGGCTGGGTCTACATCCTGGTGGTCTCCTTCCGGGAGCTGTCCAGCACGATCCTGCTGTACAGCCCGGGCAAGGAAGTGCTGTCGGTGCTGATCTGGGAGCAGTTCGAGAACGGCCAGTTCACCACGCTCGCCGCGCTCGGCGTCTGCATGGTGGTGCTCCTCGTCCTGCTCGTCTCCATTGCCTACCGTCTCGGCGCCCGCTTCGGGCTGCAGGGCGACTCCGCGAACTAGCGATAGGAATCACAGGGATGCTGACGGTCGAATCCCTCAAGAAGAGCTACGAGGAAACCGGGGGACGCGCCTCCCGCCGCAAGGCCGCCGAGGGCACGCGGGTCTACGCGGTCGGCGGGGTCGACTTCGAGGTCCACGACGGCGAGCTGTTCACGCTGCTCGGCCCCTCCGGGTGCGGCAAGACGACGACGCTGCGCTCGGTCGCGGGCCTGGAGCGGCCGACCGAGGGCCGGGTCACCCTCGGCGGCCGGGTGCTGTTCGACGCGCGGCAGGGCGTCAACCTGCGCGCCAACCGCCGCGGCTTCGGCATGGTCTTCCAGTCGTACGCCATCTGGCCGCACATGACGGTCTTCAAGAACGTCTCGTTCCCGCTGGAGGTCATGCCGCGCGCGAAGCGCCCGGGACGGCAGGAGATCGAGGAGCGGGTGCAGCAGGTCCTCGAGGTCATCGAACTGGGTGCGTTCGCCGGGCGGCCGGCCACCAAGCTCTCCGGCGGCCAGCAGCAGCGCCTGGCCCTGGCCCGCGCCCTGGTGACCCGGCCCGAGCTGATGCTGCTGGACGAACCGCTGTCCAACCTGGACGCCAAGCTCCGCGAGTCCATGCGCTTCGAGCTGAAGCGGCTGCAGCGCGAGCTGAACCTCACCGCGATCTACGTGACCCACGACCAGTCCGAGGCGCTGGTGATGTCGAACCGGATCGCGGTGATGAACGAGGGCCGCATCGAACAGATCGGCAAGCCCCGCGAGATCTACACCAAGCCGGCCACCCGCTTCGTCGCCGAGTTCATCGGCACGTCCAACTTCATCGAGGCGAAGGTGGTGGGCGTGGACGGCGACGAGGTCGTGGTCGACACCGCGCCGGGCCGGCTGGTCGCCCGGAAGGTGGAGCGGGTCCCCTCGGTGGGCGACACGGTGCTGATCTCGATCCGCCCGGAGTGCGTCGACCTGTCCCCCGACCGGCGCGGCGACGTCCCCAACGAGCTGTCAGGACGGGTGCTGACCCGCGCGTTCATGGGGGACGTCGTCGACCACATCGTGGGGGTGGGGGACCTGGAGATCCGCAACCGCTCCAACCCCAACCTGTCGATCCCGCCGGGCACCGAGGTCCACTTCTCCGTCGCCCCGGACAAGGTCACCCTGGTCCCGGTCGACTGACCGATGGCGATACCCGAGGTACTGCGCAACCGCGACTTCGACCTCTACTGGGGCGGCGTCGTCCTCTCCCAGATCGGGACGAGGGGCGCCGTCGCCGCCAACCTCTACCAGGTGTACGAGCTCACCGGGTCCACCGCGCAGGTGGGCCTGGTGGGTCTCGCACAGGCCGTGGCGCTGCTGGTGCTCTCCCCCGTCGGCGGGATCTACGCCGACCGCCTGGACCGGCGCCGGCTGCTCCAGGCGACGCAGGCGCTGGCGCTGCTGGTCTCGGCGGGCCTGGCGGCGCTCACCCTGACCGGCGCCGCGACCGTGGGGACGGTCGTCGTGTCGTCGCTGCTCGCCACGGCCGCGGCGACCTTCGACCAGCCGGCGCGGCAGGCGCTCATCCCCGCGATGGTGCCACGCGACCGCCTGGTCGACGCCTTCGCCCTGCTCAACCCCTCGCGTGAACTGGCGATCCTGGTCGGGCCGGCCTTCGCCGGCGTGCTGATCGCGCTGGGCGGACCGGGGGCGGTGTACGTCTTCGACGCCGTGACGTACGCCGTGCTCGTCGTCGTCCTCGCCCTGCTGCGGGTGCCGCCGCTCGCGGTCGACGGCAAGCGGCTGCCCCTGCTGGAGAGCCTGTGGGAGGGCGTGGGCCACGTCTCGGGGCGACCGGTGGTCTGGCAGTTGATGGGGCTGGACCTGGCGGCCACCGCCTTCGGCGCGTACCGGGTGCTGCTGCCCGCCTTCGCCGCGGACGTCCTGCACGTCGGCGCCGCCGGGTACGGGCTGCTGTCGGCCGCCCCCTCGGCGGGCGCCCTGATCGGGTCGGCCTGGGTGTTCCGGCTGGTGCGCACGGCCCGCTCGGGGCGCATCGTGCTGTGGGGCACGGCCGCGTACGGGCTGGCCGTCGTGGGCCTCGCCCAGGCACGGGTGTTCCCCGTGGCGCTGCTGGCGGCGGTCGCGCTCGGCGCAGCGGACGCGGTGGCGACCACGGTCCGCCACGCCGCGGTGCAGTTGGAGACCCCGGACGAGCTGCGCGGCCGGGTCTCGGCGATCTACCAGATGTGCTCCCGGGGCGGACCCGCGCTCGGCGACACGGCGATGGGCGCCTTCGCCGGCGCCGTCGGGCCGGTGGCCGCGCTCACCGTGGGCGGACTCCTGCCCGCCCTCGCCTCCGGGCTCAGCGCGGCACGCAGCCGTACCGTCCGCGAGTACAGCGTGGCCGGGGCCACCGGCTGACCCGCTCCCCCGTTCCCTTCCCTGCGCCCACGTACACGCGCACGCGCACGTCGGCGCTTCGTCCGCCCACTCCAGTCGGGAGGCACGTTGAGTACCCGTACCACCACCGGGGTCACCCACTACCACGTCCAGAAACGCCGTCGGGCCGAGTTCATCGAGCGATGGCGGGACAACCACCGCACCGTCGTCGCCCTCGAGGACGTCACGATGCACCCCACCGCACGGGGCAGCCGGGTCGGTGTCTACACCGGCGCCGACGGCGACCGCCCGACCCGCACCATGGACGCCCTCGCCCACGAGTTCGAGCCGGGGACGACGACCACCGTGCACCGGCACTCCTGGGACGCCATGGTGTTCGTCGTGGCCGGGCACGGCTGGACCGAGATCGACGGCGAGCGCGTCGACTGGGGCCCCGGCGACTCCCTCCACCTGCCCGCCTGGTCCTGGCACCGCAGCGGCAACGACGGCGGCACGACGGCGCGTTACCTGACCTTCTCCAGCGAACCGCTGCTGGAGACGATGGGCATGGCCGTCATCGAGGACGCGGGGCACACCCCCGTCGCCGAACTGCCGCCGCGCCCGCCCTACTCCCCCGGCAACGACGGCGCCGACCCGTACGCCGCCCGCCTGCGCCGGCTCGCCCGCGACCAGCAGGCCCGCCGCTCCGGGCGGCTGCACACCGCCTGGGACGAGCTGGAGCTGCGCAACACCCCGCGCGGCACCCGCACCACCTTCCTCCTGGACCGGGCCATCGGCTACCAGGCGTCCGGCATCACGATGGCGATGTTCGAGATCGGCCCGGGCCGCGCCCAGTCGATGCACCGCCACCCGGGCGAGGCGTGGCTGTACGTCGTGGAGGGCAGCGGCGAGAGCTACCTGGGCACCGAACCCGAGGGCGGGGAGCGGCACCCGTGGAAGAAGGGCGACATCATCGTGGTCGACCACTTCCTGTGGCACCAGCACGTCAACACCGATCCGGAGCGGACGGCGAAGGTCGTACGGATCCACATGTTCGACAGCCTGCTGGAGACGATGCGCGCGCTGTGCGATCCGCTGGTCCTCTTCGAGGAGCCGCCGGACCACATCCGCGACGCGCAGGCCGGCGACCCCTCGACGGTCGAATGGTCGGCCCTCGAACGCCCCACCTGGCCGTGAGAGGGGAGCGCTCGCGGTGACCACCGCACTGCCGCACGGCGTAGCCGGGATCCACGCCCTGCCCGCCGACCACCACGACGGGCCGTGGGACTCCGTGATCACCGACCCGCGGGTCAAGGAGCGGCTGCTCGCGACCGCCGTCCTCGTGCTCCGGCACGGGCGGCGGCTCGCGGGCTCCCCCGTGGCCCCGCACGGGCTCGTGGTGGTCGCCGGGCCTCCGGGCACGGGCAAGACGACGCTCGCGCAGGGCGTCGCCCAGGCCGCGGCCAGGACGCTCGCGCCGCACGGATCGACCACCCTGGTGGAGGTCGATCCGCACGCCTTCCCCAGCGAACTGCTCGGCGAGAGCCAGCGGGCGGTGTCCCGGCTCTTCCAGGACACCCTGCCCGAACTGGCGGCCCGCCGGCCGCACACCGTGGTGCTCGTCGACGAGGTCGAGGCCCTCGCGGTGCGCCGGCACGCCGCGTCCTTCGACACCAATCCGGTGGACGTGCACCGCGCCACCGACGCCGTCCTCAGCGGCCTGGACGCGCTGCGGGCCCGGCGTCCCGGGACGCTGCTGGTGGTGACGACCAACTTCGCCGAGGCGGTGGACGACGCCTTCCTGTCGCGGGCCGACCTCGTCGTGCGCACCGCGCTGCCGGATGCGTCGGTGGTGCCGCTCATCGTGGCCGACTCGCTGCGCGCACTGGCCGCGCAGTGGCCCGAGTTGCGGCCGCTGGCCGAGGACCCGGCGGTGCACGCGCGGGTGGGCAAGCTGCTGACGGGCCTGGACGGGCGGCGGATCCGCAAGACCGTGCACGGCGCGCTCGCGCTGCGCCTGGAGACGGCGCGTGACCCCGCCTCGCTGCGCGTCGAGGACCTGCTCGCCGCCGCGGAGGAGGCGGCCGCCGGGGCGGCGGCGGAGGCGGGACCGGCGCGGCGCCCCTGAGCCGGGGCCCCGGGCGGTCCGGGGTTCAGCAGGCGTCACCGGGGGTTGCCCGGGCTCTGCCCGGCGTTCACCCAGGCGGAGGAGCGTGCCGGAGTCCGTGCATGCACCACCCGTTCGGGAGCGCCGCCGTGTGCCAGCCTGGGTCCTGTGAACACCTTCACGAAGCGTCTCCGACCCCGACCCCGGACGGGACGGGCGCCGGGGCGTCCGGCCTGGGCCGCCGGGCCCTGCTGATGGCGAGCGGGATCGTGGGCGCGGCGGGCGCCCTGACGCTCGCGCCCGTGACCTTCGCCGAGGCGGCCGAGGCCGGTACGCCCGAGGGCGGCGAGGTCACCAAGGTGATCACCGGTCACCTCGGCACCGGAGTGGCCGACTTCGTGTACCTGCCGGTCGAGGTCCCGCGCGGCGTCGACCAGATCTCGGTCTCGTACACCTACGACAAGCCGTCGGTGCCGGCCGGCACGCCGGGCAACTCCTGCGACATCGGCGTCTTCGACGAGCGCGGCGCCGCGCTGGGCGGCCGGGGCTTCCGCGGCTGGTCGGGCGGGGCGCGCACGTCGTTCGTCGTCAACAGCGACAGCACCACGCCCGGTTACCTGCCGGGTCCGGTGAACCACGGCACGTGGCACATCGTGCTGGGCCCGTACCAGGTCGCGCCGCAGGGCATGGCGTACTCGGTGAGCGTGACCGTGCGGTACGGCGCACCGGGGCCGCCCTTCGTGCCGTGCTGTCCCGCCGAGCGTGCCAAGGGCCGCGGCCGTGCCTGGTACCGGGGCGACGCGCACCTGCACACCGTGCACTCCGACGGGAAGCGGCTGCCGTCGGAGGTGGCGGCCGGGGCACGGCAGGCGGGCCTGGACTTCATCGTCTCCACCGACCACAACACCTCCTCGGCGCACGGCGTGTGGGGCGAGTACGCCGGACCCGACCTGCTGATCGTCACCGGCGAGGAGGTCACCACCCGCAACGGCCACTGGCTGGCGCTGGGCCTGGAGCCGGGCACGTGGATCGACTGGCGCTACCGGGCCCGCGACGACGCGTTCCCCCGCTTCGCCCGTCAGGTCCACCGCCAGGGCGGACTCGTCGTCCCGGCCCACCCGTACTGCCCGTACGCGGCCTGCCAGTGGAAGTTCGGCTACGAGGACGCCGACGCGGTCGAGGTGTGGAACGGCCCCTGGACCTACGACGACGAGTCGGCGGTCGACACCTGGGACGCCATGCTCGGCACCGCGATGCGCACCGGGAACGACTGGCTGCCGGCCGTCGGCAACAGCGACGCCCACAGCGTCCCGCAGGTCATCGGCCTGCCCCAGACCGTGGTGTACGCCGAGGACCTCAACCGCAGGGCCGTGCTGACCGGCATCCGCGAGGGCCGGACGTACGTCGCCGAGTCCTCCTCGGTGACCCTCGCCTTCACCGCCACCGGCGGCGGCCGGCAGGCCGGCATCGCGCAGACGCTGCGGCTCCGCGCGGACGCGCCGGTCGACGTGCGCCTGGAGGTCTCCGGCGTCCCGAACGGCACCGTCCGGTTCGTCACCGACGAGGGCCAGATGCACCAGGAGTCGCTGGACGCGAGCGGGTCGGGCACGGTCGTCTGGCGCACCACCGCCTCGCTCGCCGCGTACGTGCGGGCCGAGGTGCGTCACCCAAAGGCCGACGGCACGCCCGGCAAGGGCAACACGATGGCCCCCGACCTGCAGTGGGGTGCCATGGCCGCGCTGACCAACCCCATCATCCTGCGCCTGAAGGACTGACGTACCGCACCGGCCCCGCACCGCCTGGTGCGCGGTGCGGGGCCGACGTGCGTGGTGAGCGGCCGTCAGTCCCGCTGCAGCGCGGTGTGGCCGGGGGTGTACCCGGGTGCGTCCTCGAGGAAGTGGACCGTGTCGTAGCCGAGGTGCTTGAACACCCGGTTCTGCGCCGACAGCAGCCGCAGCGGCGTGCCGTCGTGCGCGAAGAGCTGGCAGACGTGGTTCTGCGGCACGTACAGGGTGTCGCCCTTGGTGATCTCGTGCCGGGTGGGTTCGAGGGCGACGCGGGCGTAGTACTTCTCGGCGATCTCGGCCTCGACCTCCCACTGGAGGGCATAGCCGCCGCCGTCGAGGACGTAGAGGACCTCGTCGGCCATCTTCCAGTACCTGCCGGAGCGGCCGCCCTCGGGGATGTCGAGCTCGAAGGCGTCGACGGAGAAGATGCGGGCGTCGGTGCGCTCGGGCGAGGACATCACCCGGACCCTTCCGAGCGGGGTGTCCTCCCAGACGGTGTCCGCGAGGCCGATGACCTTCTTGCGGTCCGCGACGCCCGGGGTCCAGATCCGGGACCAGTCCTCGCGGGGGCCGAACTCGGCCTCGCGCTCGACCGGACCGCTGCGGCCCTGCTGCAGCAGGCCCATGAACATCCAGGTGCTCTTGGCCTTCACGACGAGGGCGGTGGCGGTCTCGTCGTAGGGGTTGAAGTGGCGGTGGACGGAGTCGGTGTGGACGAAGACCAGGTCGTCCTTGGTCCAGTCGTACCGCTGGTCGTCGTGGATCTCGTAGCCGCGGCCCTGGAGGATGTAGAAGGCGGCCTCGTTCTGGTGGCCGTGCCCGTGGTTGCTGGACCGCGGGGGGAGTTCGACGAAGTGCACCTGGATCGTCTGGGTCAGGAACTCCTCGTCGCCGGGACCGACCCGCCACCAGGTGCGGGACTGGTCGCTGTCGCCGGAGTGGCCCACCTTCGCGTCGTCGACGACGACGGAGTCGTCGCGGACCCGCTTGACGGCGAGCTGTTGCCGGCGGAACTCGCCGAGTCCGTACGTCTGCGAGGTCAGACCGCGGACGAAGACTCGTCCCTTCTTGCCCATGGATCCTCCTGTGATGACAGCGCTCCAATGGCCTAACCATAATACCTGTGAGCCAAGCCAGACCAGTGCCCCGGCTGATCCGGCCCAGGACCCCGGACACACGAAAGCGCCCCGGACCCTCCCTCAGGTCCAGGGCGCTTCCCCGCCGGTGCGGCCCGTCCGGGCCGCGCGGCGGTCAGCCGTCGCCGTCCTCCTTCACGCGGGACGCCGTCCGCTCCAGGTGGGTGCGCATGATCCGGCCCGCCGCCTCCAGGTCGCGCGCGGCGACCGCCTCGACGAACTCGCGGTGCTCCTTGGAGCCCCGCCTGCCCATGGCCGGCTCGACGGACTGCGCCTCGCGCAGGCTCATCAGCAACGGCCCGTGGAAGGACTGCACGAGCATCTCGATCGCCGGGTTGTGCGTAGCCGCCGCGACCCGGATGTGGAAGGCCGCGGAGAGCTCCATGGAGTACTCGCCCCGCTTGAGGGCCTCGGCGTGCTGGTCGCACATCGCGCGCAGTTCGGCGATGTCCTCGTCCGTGGCGCGCTCGACGATCAGCGGGACGATCCCCAGTTCGAAGACCAGCCGCGCCTCGGTGACCTGGGCGGCGGTCAGCGGCGAGAGGCTCAGCAGATCGGCGAGGCCCTCGCTCACCCGGCGCGAGGTCGGCGCGGTCACGAAGGTGCCGCCGCGGGCGCCGACGCGGATCTCGACGAGCCCGCTCGCCTCCAGGATGCGCAGTGCCTCGCGCACGGTCACGCGGCTGACACCGAAGTGCACGCACAGTTCGCGTTCGCTGGGCAGCCGGTCGCCGGGCTTGAGCCGTTCCTCCTTCAGCAGGAGGCGGATCTGCTCGACGATCACCTGGGAGACGCGGCTGGAGGAGACGGTCTTGAACAGGTCGTCGGGCACGGGGATCGGCCTGGCGGACGTCCCCTCGGCGGTCACGGCGTCCGGAGACTGGCTGGGTCGCGATGGCATGAGCGCATTCTCCCACGGTGAACGGCCTTGTTGACGGCTTCCCGACTAACGGATTAACGTCATACCAAAATACCAATCAACCGAGGGGACGCCCATGACCTGGACGGACGATGAGTGAGCGGCCGGCGTCCTCCTTCGACGCGCTGCGCGAACGGGTGGCCGAGGCGTGCCGCGTCCTGGCCGTGACCGGCCTGGTGGAGCACATCCTCGGCCACGTGAGCGCCCGCACCGGGCCGGAGACCTTCCTCGTGCGCGGACGCGGCCCGCAGGAGCGCGGACTCGCGTTCACCGTCGTCGAGGACGTCCATGAGGTCGGCCTCGACGGCACCGGCAAGGTCCCCGACGGCTGGACGGCGCCCAGCGAACTGCCCATCCACAGCGAGGTGATGCGGGCCCGCCCCGAGGTCACCGCCGTCGTCCACGCCCATCCGCCCGCGGTCGTCGCCGCGTCCGTCGCCGGGCTCCCCTGGCTCCCGGTCGTCGGCTCCTACGACATCCCCGCCGCACGGCTCGCCCACGACGGCATCCCCGTCTGGCCCCGCTCGGCGCTGGTGCGCCGCCGTGACCTCGCCGAGCAGATGACCGGCGCCCTCGGGGACCGTCCGGTCGTGGTCCTGCGGGGGCACGGACTGGTCTCCGTCGGTACCGGCGATCCCGCCCATGCCGTCGCGGCCGCCGTCACGCAGGCCCTGGCCGTGGACGCGCTGGCGAGGACGAGCCTGGCCGTCGCCGCCACCGGCGCCCCGCTGCGGGCGATCCCCGACGAGGACCTGGCCGAACTGCCCGACCTCGGGCCGTCGTTCAACGTCTCGGCCATGTGGCGCCATCTGGCGGCACGCGCCGCCCACGAAGGACCCCCGGTGCCCCTGCGGCCCTGACGACCGGAGGATCATGCTCGTCCTCGACAACCAGGTGACCGCCGCCGTGCTGACCATGCCCGACGTCGTCCGCGCGCTGGAGGACTCCTACCGGGACCTGGCCACCGGCGACGGCGTGTGCCGGCCCCGGATCGACCTCCGCCTGCCGGTGGACGACCGCCGGGTCTACCAGTGGGGCACGATGGAGGGCGGTTCCGCCCGCACCGGCTACGTCGCCATCCGCATGAAGTCCGACGTGCTGCTGGAGACCGGCACCGGCGACCGCCGCACCCAGGAGAAGTACTGCGTGCGCCCGGGGCGCTTCTGCGGTCTGGTGCTGCTCCTCGACGCGCGCACCGGCGAGCCGCTCGCCCTGCTCAACGACGGCCTCCTGCAGCACCTCCGGGTGGGCGCCGACTCGGCCGTCGGCGCCCGTTTCGCCGCCCGCGCGGACGCCCGCGTCCTGGGCCTGTTCGGCTCGGGCGGCATGGCGCGCAGCCACGTCGAGGCCTTCCTCACCGTGCGCCCCCTGGAGCGCGTCCAGGTGTACAGCCCGACCCGGGCCCACCGCGAGCGCTT
Organism: Streptomyces sp. TOM-9; assembly: GCF_056858595.1. Lineage (NCBI taxonomy): Bacteria > Bacillati > Actinomycetota > Actinomycetes > Kitasatosporales > Streptomycetaceae > Streptomyces > Streptomyces sp. TOM-9. The sequence continues at coordinate 682,327 of NZ_JBXEQB010000001.1, forward strand.
CGCCGCCGAGATGCGCGAGCGGTACGGCCTGGACGTCGTCGCCGTCGACGGCCCCGGGGCGGTGTACGAGGGCGCGGACATCGTCGCCGGCTGCACCGACGCGGTCGGGGAGGTCGTCCACGGCCGCGCACTGCGCCCCGGCACCCACGTCACCTGCATCGGCGGCCGCCTCGACGCACGGGCCCGCGAACGCTTCGACGTCTGGCTGCGGCTCGGCACCGCCACCGTCCCCGACGACCTCCCCGCCTGGGCCACCGAGGAGGAGTACGTGGCCTACCGGGCCCGCCCCGGCGCCCCGGTCTGGGAACTCCACTCCCACGGGAAGGGCTCCCGCCGGCCGCCGCGCGGTCCCCGCGTGGTGCTCCTCGACGACGTCCTCACGGGCCGGGCCCACGCCCGGGACGACGACGCGCAGGTGACGTTCTCCGAGCGCGGCAACATCCAGGGCGCGCAGTTCCACGCCGTCGCGTCCGTCGTCTACGAACGCGCCCGCGAACGCGGGCTCGGCCACGAGATACCCACCGCCTGGCTGCTGCAGGACATCCGTGACTGAGGTCTCCGCGCAGGGCGGTACGGCAGGGCCTAGGCTCGCGCCGTGGCGATCTCCTACGAGTGGCGGGGCGACTTCGACAACGCGGCCCTCAACGCCCTCCATTCGGAGGGTTCAGGCGATCGGAGCCCGGATGTCGACTGGCTGTCCCGCGTCCGCCGCCACAGCCTCGGATGGGTCTGCGCACGGCACGACGGCGACCTCGTCGGCTTCGTGAACGTCGCCTGGGACGGCGGCCTCCACGCGTTCATCCTGGACACGGTGGTCGCGGCACACTCCCGCCGCTCGGGGATCGGCGCCGGACTGGTGGCCGAGGCGGGCCGGCAGGCCCGTGCGGCCGCGTGCGCATGGCTGCACGTCGACTTCGAGGACGACCTGCGGTCGTTCTACCTCGACGCCTGCGGGTTCAGGCCCACAGCGGCAGGCCTGGTCGCCCTCTGAGGTGATCCGGCCCCGGGCACGCCGCGGAGCGGTCAGTAGCCGGGGAAGAGCGCGCGCAGGTCGTCCAGGGTGACGCCGTCGCGCGCGGTCACGGCGTCCCGGGGGCGGTTGCGGCCGTAGACGAGGCGGAGCACGGCCTCGGACGGTCCGGACACCGCGCCCGCGGGTTCGGCCCCCTCACAGGGGAGGATGTGCAGCTCGGAGCCGAGGGCCAGGCACAGGGTGCGCACGGGGTCGGTGAGTTCCACCGCGATCTGGCGCGGGCCGAGCCGGGTGAGGGTGTCCCCGTCACGGCTGCGCGAGGCGACCATGTCGACCCGGTCCCACAGCAGCGCCACCTCGGGGGCCGGGATGGCGGCGGCCTCGTCCAGACCCACCTCCACGTCCCAGGTGTGCACGGACTGCTCGGACAGCCAGTAGCCGGTGAAGTCCGTGAAGCCGACCGGGCCGGTGAAGTACGGCACCGTCACCGACGCGCGCACCCCGGCGTCGAGGGAGTCCAGCAGCCGCAGCAAGTCGGATTCCGCCTCCTGCCACGCGTCGCGCTGCGCGACCGGCCTCAAGGGGATCCACCGCTCGTACACGTCGGTGATGTCCTCCCGGGAGGGCCTGGTGGGGTCCCCGGTGAGAGCGCGGTGCACGGCCGCGGTGCACAACTCGGCCCCCGTGCCCAGGTGGACCAGCACCTGCGCGATGCTCCAGCCTTCGGCGAACGAGGGCCGGAGCAGTTCCTCGCCGGTGAGGCCGCCGACCATGGCGCCCAGGCGCCGCGAGACCGTGTGCATCGCCGCCAGTCGGACGTCGCCGGTGTCCATGGACTTCCTCCTCACGAGCTCGCTCCGTAGGGCCGGGAGGTCCTGCGCCCCCTTCTCCCCAGGCAACCTCGCGCGTCCCCCGATCCCAAGCGGGTGCCCATGCGCGCCCCCGAAGGACGCCATAAGCAGCGCTTCTGCCGGTTCGTGGCAGGGGCGCGGACGGCATGGTGCGATGGGCTCATGGACATGCGGGAGCTGCGCGCGTACGTCGCGGTGGTCGAGGAGGGGGCGCTGTCGGCGGCGGCACGCCGGCTGCACCTGAGCCAGCCGGCCCTGTCCCAGACCATCGGCGGACTGGAACGGCACCTCGGGGTGAAGCTGCTCGTGCGCAGCAGCACCGGGGTACGGCCGACGGACGCGGGGGCGACCCTCCTGGGGGAGGCGCGGGCCGTGATCGCCCGGCACGACCAGGCGGTGCGGGCGATGGCCCGGCACACGGGCGTGGGCGGCGGGGTGCTCCGGATCGGCATCCCGCTCGAACTGCCGACGGGACTGCTCGTCGCCCCGCTCGCGGAACTGGCCGAGGAGTTCCCGGAGACCCTGGTCCAGGCCCGGCACCTGTCCACGGCGGAGCAGCTCGCCGCGCTGCAGGCCGGGGAGCTGGACGTGGCGCTGCTGCGGGAGCGGCCCGCCGGGCCCGGGTTCGACGCCCAGCTCGTCGTCCGCGAGCGGCTGGGCGTCCTGCTCGCCGCCGAACAGGTCACGGAGCTGGCCGGCCCGGACGGCATCGCGCTGGAGGCCCTCGCGGGCCTGCCGTGGGTGGGCTTCCCGCGTTCCGGCAGCCCCGCCTGGTACGACGAGCTGACGGCGATCCTGCGCAGTCACGGTCTCGACCTGGGCCCCGACGCCCCCGAGGGGCAGAAGCTGATCGCCGAGGTGAAGCTCGCCGCCGTCAGCGCGGGCCACGCCTTCGCGCTGGCGCCGCCGGACTGGGCGCAGCCGATCCCGGAGAACGTCGCCTGGTCGCCCCTGGTGGGCCATCCGCTGATCCGGCGGACGTGGGCGGTGTGGCCGGCCACCTCCCGGCGGCGCGACCTGGGACGGCTGATCGCCGCGTTCGAGCAGCCCGCGGGGGCCTGAGGGCCGCGCGCGGGGGCACGGCCCTCAGGGGTGCGGCGACGCCGCCGACGGAGGTCAGACCGCCGTGCGCCCGCCGTCCACGGGCAGCACCACGCCGTGCACGAAGCTCGCCGCGTCACTGGCCAGATAGGCGATGGCCTCGGCGATCTCCTCCGGTGCGGCGGGCCGCCCGGCCGGCGCCTGGGAGGCGAGCGCCGCGAGGTCCTCCCCCATCCCGGAGGTGCCCTCGGTCCGGGTCGGCCCCGGCTCCACCGCGTTCACCCGGACCCCGCGCGGTCCGTACTCGGCCGCCCACGACTTGGTGAGCAGGTTCAGGGCCGCCTTGCTGGACCCGTACAGCGCCATGCCCGCGGCGCCGTAGTCGGCGACCATGGTGCTGACGTTGACGATCGCGCCGCGGCCGCGCCCGGCCATCGCGGGCGCGAGCTCGGCGACCAGGTAGAACGGCGCCTTGACGTTGAGGGCGTAGACGGTGTCGACGTCGCTCTCCGGTGTCCGCTCGGTCGGCCCGAACGGGTAGACGCCCGCGTTGTTCACCAGGATGTCGACCCTGCCCCCGCCGAGCGCCACCGCCTCGCGGGCGAGCGCCCGGGCCGACCGGGCGTCCCCCAGGTCGCCCGCGACGAAGTCGGCCTTCCCGCCGCGCCCCCTGATCGCGGCGACCACTGCCTCACCTCGTCCGCCGTCGCGGCCGGAGACCAGTACGTGCGCGCCCCGCCCGGCGAGCGTCACCGCGGTCGCGGCGCCGATCCCGCTGGTCGCCCCGGTCACGAGGGCGACGTCGCCGCCCAGGTGTGCTGAAGTCATGTTCCAACCCTGTTCTCTTCCGAGCGCTCTGTGCGCCGTGCCGAATTCCGGATGATCACGTCGCGCATCGAGGCACGTCGTGACCGCCTGGAAGAGCACGGGGAGGACACCGGCGATTCCGTAGCGCCCATCGGCGGATGCTATGACCGGCATCATCGCCGCCTACTGCGCTGATTCCGCTGCCGGGCGCCGAGTTGGCCTGCGGCACGGCGTCACCACCCCACGTCGACGGAGGCCTTCAACGGCGTGCCGGTGGCGGGCGTCCGTTCCGGCGTGTGGCGCGCGGGAGCCCCGCCCGCCCAGGGTTCACAAGGTGGCGTCGAGATCCTCGGCGTAGTAGGCGACGGCCTGCCGGTAGCGTGCGATGTCCGGGTCGGAGCTGCTGTCCGCCAGCAGCGTCAGCAGGAGCCGCATGGCCTCGCGGTGTCCGCCGGTGTTGTACAGGGCCATCGCCAGGAAGGTCCGCAGCGCGCCGTCGTGAGGGAAGTCGATGAGGGCCACGCGCAGCAGGCGGACGGCCTCGTCGTACCGCCCGAGGATCCGGTAGGTGCTGCCCAGGCCCAGCAGCGCGCCGCGCCGGTCGTCCTCCGACAGCCCCGTGCCGCGCAGGGCCTGCTCGTAGAAAGGCACCGCCTCCGCCTCCAGGCCCAGTACGTCGTGCGCCCACGCCGCCTGGTAGGCCACCTCCGCGTCCCCCGGGAACCGCTCCGCGAGGGCGACCAGCCGCTCCCTCGCCGCCTCCGCCTCCCCGCGCTCGCGCAGCCCCACCGCGGCCGCCAGCAGTTCGTCCCGCCCGTGATCGTTCTCGTTCATGCGCACATCCTGGCAGCCCCGCGCCGCGGCGATGCACGACCCCGGCACCCGCGACTATCCGAAGGAATACGCCCGTTGTCGACCGGTTGCTTCGCTTCGGACGCCAAGTCGCGGAAAGCCCGGCTCCGGTTCGCCTGGAATGCTTTGATACCTCGCAAGACGCCGACGGGGGGCCGGAAACCCGGCACAGGCGGGCGGCTCGGCGCGCATGGTCCGCGCTCCCGGTGGGGCGGAGGGTCCCGGAACTCACCTTCCACGAAGGGCGCAGTTCCGACGCTCCGCGCACGTGACCCGCGCGCGGCCCCGTCCCAACAGGGGGGATTCCCATGACCAAGCACGTCCGTATCGGCGTGGCCGCGTTCGCCGCGGCCTGTGCGACCGCCGTCCTCATACCGGTCCAGGCACACGCCGCCGAGTACAGCTCCGCCCTCAAGATCCGCGGGGCGCAGTACGACGCGCCCGGACGGGACTCCAACAACTGCTCCTCCGGCAACACCCGCGCGGAGTACCTGACGATCAGGAACTACTCGGCCTCGGCGACGGTCAACCTCAAGGGCTACGTCGTCAAGGACGCCACGGGCAACCGCTTCGCCTTCACCGCGAACCACTACCTCCAGCCCGGCGACTACGTGAAGCTCCGCGGCGGCCACGGCACGGACTCCGACAAGAACAACGTGGCCTACCGCGCCAATTGCAACTTCATGTGGAACAACGACGGCGACACGATCTACCTCTACAAGCCCTCCGGCAGCCGCTCCGACGTCCACGCGTACACCAAGCGCGGCTCCGACGCGGACGGCGACGGCTACATCCGCTTCCACAGCTGAGGCGCGGCCACCCCGCCCCGGCTCACGCGGCCGCGGCGCCCGGTATGGGCACGGGGCGGGGGTGGTGGAGCCGCAGGCCGTCGACCCGGCCCGCGGCGTCGTGGGTCATCAGCCAGGCGACGGCGGGCGGGCAGTGCCCGGGGTTGTCCGGCGGGTTGACGATGTCCATCTCCCAGACGGTCAGCGAGCGCCCGGCGACGGCGTGCACGAGGCGCTGGCGGACCCCGGCGGTCAGGTCGGAGTCCATGCCGCGGATCAGCAGGCCCCTGCCCCCCACCCGCTCCCTCCCGCTGAACAGGCCGACCTCGGGTGACCAGCGTTCCCGCAGGAAGCCGGCGAAGTGGCCGCGTTCGGCCGCGGCCAGGGTCTCGTGGGCCTCGGTCCTGCTGGCCCTGGTGCGCCGGACGCTGTCGTCGTGGGCGCCGTCCGCGGTGTCGGCGAGTGCCTGGGCGAGCTTGGCCCGGGCCTGGCTGAGCCGGCTGCGGACGGTGCCGACGGGAAGCCCGCAGGCCGAGGCGATCTGCTCGTACGAGCTGACGCCAGTGGTGAAGTGGCGCAGTACGAGCGGCAGCCGCAGCGTCGGGGAGAGCTGCTCGATGGCCTCCCAGATCCAGTCCCGCAGCGCGGCGGACTCCAGCCACCGCTCGGGGCCGGAGTCCGCCGCGCGCAGGACGAGGTCGTCGACCGGGCTGGTGGGGACCGTGCCGCGCAGCAGGGAGCGGGCGTTGTTGCGGACGATCATCCGCAGCCACGGCCCCACCGCGGCGGGATCGCGGACGTCGCCCACGCGGCGCAGCGCCGTCAGCGAGGCGTCCTGCAGCACGTCGTCCACGTCGGGCCCCGGGCCCAGGACGCTCAGGGCGACGGCGCGCATGCCGGCCCGGTGACGCTCCAGGAGCAGACCGAGCGCCGTGACGTCACCCGCCTGCGCGGCCCGGGTGAGCGCCACGTCCTCGGCACGGGCTGCCACGGATTCGTCCAGGCCCATCGCGTCCCTTCCGGCGTTCGTCCCTCTCCAGCGGATGCTACGGCGTCACCGCGGCCACCCGGAAACGCCGACGCACGGGAGGCCTCAGGGGCCCGCCGGGTGCAGCACGGCCGCACGGCGGCACACGACGGACCACGTGGCCTGTGCAGGAGCGGCGCCCTGCGGCAGCCGGCGGGTCCCGGAGAGGAAGGTCACCGTGCGCCGGCCCTCCAGGTGGCACCAGACGGACATCTCCGACAGGCCCCCGGCCACGGGCTGCTCGTAGAAGTACCACCGGGTGGTGACGTGCCGGTCGGCGCCGAGGAAGGGCTGCTGGAGGAAGCGCTGGGCGCCCGGGGGCAGGTTGCCGAGGAAGTCCCGGGCCTCCCGGGTGAGCTCGGGTTCGGCGCCCTGGGCGCCCTCGGCGTCGGCTGCCGCGGGGGAGTGCGTGGGCGCCGCCCGTCCTGAGAGCAGCGAGGCGGCGGCCCCCAGACCTGCGGCGCGTGCCGTGGGAGTCGCCGGGCCGCTCCGGAAGGGCCGGGTGACGAAGGAGTCCGGGTCGAGCCGGAGGGTGCGCACCGAGGAACCCGGGCCGTCGGCGGGTTCTGCCACGCCGAGGCCGTCGGTGCCGAGCACCACGGCCTGGACCCCGCCGCCGGCCGCCGCGTGCGCCCACCACTCAAGGACGGTGCCCGTGCCGTGCGTCATGCGCGCGCGGACGTATTCGGGCAGCAGGGCCCAGTAGTGGTGCCGGTCGGGACCCGGGGAGACGCTGAGATCACCGGGCCGGTGCAGCCGTCCCCGCGGCGCTCCGGCCGCCCCGCCCGGACCGCGTGAGAGCGGTCCGCCCGGCCCTCGCGTCATCCCGTCCATCGGTCTCCCTCCCCCAACCGGCCGACGTTCCAGCCTAGTCGGCCTCGCGGACCTCCTCCACGTACCGCAGCAGGGCCCGCATCCGGTCCGGGGGCCACGGCAGGTTCCGCGCGAGTTCCTCCCCGCGCTCGTCCCACAGCTTCCGCGCGGCGGCCCTGGTCGCCTCGCCGTCCTCCCCCGCGGCGTGGAAGCCGCTCCCCACGGCGTCCCAGCGGCCGACCAGGGCCCTGACCTCCGGGTCGTCGGCGGGGGTGCCCGCCTCGACGTGCGACAGCAGCGCCTCCACGAGCCCGGTCCACTCGGTCCTCGCGGTCTCGACGCCCTCCGGGCCGATCTCGGCCCGTCGCGCGGCCAGTTGCTCCCGCTGCCCGGCGGTGAAGTGGGTCTCGAACACGGACATCAACTCCAAGGTCGTCATGAACCGTTCGGGATCGGGCATCGACGTCTCCTCGATCCGCCCGAGGAGCCCGCGGAGCTGCGCGGTGAGCTGCCGGATCCGCCCGGCGTGCGCCTCCAGCGCGGACAGCTGGGCGGTCAGCAGGTCGCGCATCGACCCCAGGTCCTCCCCGCTGTCCGCGAGGACGCGCTGGATCTCGTCCAGCGGCAGCCCGAGCGCGCGCAGTGCCCGCACCCGGTAGAGCCGGCGCACGTCCCGCTCGGTGTAGCGGCGGTGTCCGGCGGCGGTGCGTGCACTCGCCCCGAGCAGGCCGATCTCGTCGTAGTGGCGCAGCGTGCGGATGGTCGTGCCGGTGGCGCGGGCCACCTCGCCGATGCTCCACAGACGCCGGTCGTCGTCGTTCCCGATCACGCCGACAACGCTATGACCTCCCGTTACGGCCGGTTCAAGCCCGCCGCGCGGGCTCTGGCAGGATGAGGCGGTGTTCGACGTCGCCGGCGAGCAGTTCGAGGTCAACCACTCCGGTCGACTGGTTCGATCAGGAACGGGCCCGGCCGTCAGGGGCGTTCGGGTTTCTCCGCGAGGAACGTGGCGACGGCGCGCTTCGCGCCCGCGCCGGGCTCCTGCACCAGGCGCGCCGTGACGGTGAGACCGGCCTCCTCGATCAGAGCGGCGATCCGCGGGGCGGGCAGCATGTGGAGCCCGTACGAGACCGGGTGGCCGCCGTACGCGTGCTCCGGGCGCAGGTGCTCGTCCTCGCCCACCCAGCCGGCGAGCATCAGGTGGCCACCGGGTGCCAGGACGCGGCGGAACTCGGCGAAGACGACGGGCAGCAGTTCGGGCGGCGTGTGGTGGGTGGAGTAGTAGGCGAGGACGCCGCCCAGTTCGCCGTCGCCGATGTCGAGCGCGGTCATGGACCCCACGGTGAAGCGCAGGTGCGGGTGGGCCCGCCGGGCCAGCTCGACCATGCGCGGCGACAGGTCGACCCCGTACGCGGGCACCCCCAGCCCGGCGAGGTGCGCCGTCACGTAACCGGGGCCACACCCCAGGTCCGCCAGCGGGCCCCGGCCGGCCGTGCGGACGGTCTCGGCGAAGGCGGCCAGCATGGCGCGGGAGAGCGGGTCGAGTCCGTCCGGGGTGCTGACCCGTGCGGCGTAGTCGGCGGCGACGGTGTCGTACGACTCCCGGACCGCGGCGAGGTAGGCGTCTTCGGGCACCGGGCGAGCCTACCCACGGCGGGGATCAGCACAGCACCCGGAGTGCTCCCGGGCGGATCCGCGCGGTGACCGGGAGGGCGGCCTCCACCTCGCCGTCCGCGCCGTACGGGACCGCGCGGTCGGCCTCGATGCGGATCTCCTTGCCGCGCACGATCTCGACCTCGGGGCGCTCCACGTGCGCACCGGTCTTGAGCTCGTTCATCAGCGTGAAGAAGAGCCGGCGCGGTGCGTCGTGGATCATGACGACGTCGAGCAGCCCGTCGTCGACCCGGGCACCGGGCGCGATGGCCCGGCCGGAGCCGTAGTAGCCGGAGTTGGCGGCCACGACGGTGTAGCCGCGGCGTTCGTGGACGACGCCGTCGACGGTGACGTGGTAGGCGGCGGCGCGCCAGCCGGCGACCGCGCGCAGCCCGCCGGCGTAGTAGGAGGCCGGGCCGCGCAGCAGCCGGGCGGTGTTGGCGTGGTGGTTGGCGACCGCGTCGACGCCTGCGTAGACGCTGCCGAGGACGACGGTCCGGTCGTGGACCGCCGACTCGACCTCGATGGTGTCGACGGCGCGCGGCTCGTCGCGGAGCAGGATCCGGGCGAGTTCGGCGGGCCCGGAGGGCAGGCCGAGGGCGCGTGCGAAGTCGTTGCCCCGGCCTGCGGGGACGAGGCCGAGGACGGTGCCGGTCCCGCTGAGGGCGCCGCCGATGCCGCCCACGATGCCGTCGCCGCCGACGGCGAGGACGACGCGGCCGCACTCGCCGGCCCGGCGCGCCAGGTCCTGGGCGTGCCGGAGGCTGTCGCTGTATACGGTCTCCAGCTCCGCGCCCGCCTCCCGCAGCAGCTTCGCCAGTGGGAGGAGGGCTGCCGCCCCGGTGGAGCCCCCGGCGGTGGGGTTGACGACGGCCGTGAACTGTCGCATGGGTGTGCCTCCGGGGACGGCGGATCGGCGGGACGGCGGGACAGCGGGACAGCGGGGCGGGGTCAGCGGGTGGGGAGCAGGATGCCGGGGTTGAGGAGCCCGTCGGGGTCGAGCGCGTCCTTGACGGCGCGCAGGGCCTCGATGCCGAGCGGACCCGCTTCGCGGACGTACCAGTCGCGGTGGTCGGTGCCCACGCCGTGGTGGTGGGTGATGGTGCCGCCCGCGGCGAGGACGGCCTCGTTGGCGGCCTCCTTGGCGGGGGCCCAGTGCGCCACGGGGTCCTCACCCTGCGCCGAGACGACGGTGAAGTAGAGCGAGGCGCCGTTCTCGTAGACGTGGGAGATGTGGCACATCACCAGCGGCGGGGTGCCGGCCGCGGCCAGCGTCGCGGTGAGCGCCTCGCGCACGGATTCGTACAGCTCGGGGATCCGGGACCAGAAGGTGGCGGTCTCCAGGGTCTCGGCGAAGGCGCCCGCGTCGAGCAGCGAGTCCCGCAGGTAGGGGGCGGAGTACCGGCCGTGGGCCCAGCGCTCGCCGGGCTCCTCGCCCAGGTACGCGCCGCCGCACTCGCGCAGTACGGCCGCGGCCTGCTCCCGGCGCAGGGCGGTGTCCTCCGCTGTGCCCTCGTAACCGGCGATCGCCGTGCAGCCCGCGGACGCGGCCCCGTCCGAGCCGATCGCGTCGGGCTGGGCGAGGCCGACCATCGTCTCGGTCTCGTCGGACAGGCGCAGCACCGTGGGGCGGGGGCCGTCCTGGGCGAGCCGGCGCAGGGCCGCGGCGCCCTCGGCGAAGGAGGCGAAGCGCCAGCCCTCGTAGACCTTGACCTGGGGAAGCGGGCGGATCCGCACCGTCACGGAGGTGATGACGCCCAGCGCGCCCTCGGAGCCGAGGATCAGCTGGCGCAGGTCGGGGCCGGCCGCGGAGCGGGGGGCCCGGCCGGCGTCGAGGGTGCCCTGCGGGGTGGCGACGGTCAGACCCAGCACCATCTCGTCGAAGCGGCCGTAGCCCGCGGAGGCCTGGCCGCTGGAGCGGGCGGCGGCGAATCCGCCGATGGTGGCCCACTCGTAGGACTGGGGGAAGTGGCCCAGGGTGAAGCCCTGTTCGGCCAGGAGCGCCTCGGCCTCGGGGGCGCGCAGCCCCGGCTGCAGGATCGCGGTCCGCGAGACGGGGTCCAGCGACAGCAGACGGTTCATGCGGCGCAGGTCCAGGGCGACGAAGGGGCGCCGCCCCTGCGGGGCGAGGCCTCCGACGACGGAGGTGCCGCCGCCGAAGGGGACGACGGCGAGGCCGTGTTCGGCGCAGACGGCGAGGACGGCCAGGACCTCGTCGTGGCCGGCGGGCAGCACGACGGCCGCCGGGGTGTCGTCGACGTCGCCGCCGCGGATGCGCAGCAGGTCGGGGGTGGACTTGCCGCGCGTGTGGCGGATCCGGGTCTCGGCGTCCGTGCGCACGTGGACCGGGTCGCCCACGCAGTCGGCGAGGTCCTGCCGGGCCTCGTCGGTGAGGGGGGACCCGGGTACGGCGATGTCCTGCAGGGCGGCGGGTTCCGCGCCGCGGGGTTTGACGCCCAGCAGATCGCGCAGCAGGCCGATCACGGTGTCGGGCAGCGGGGCCGCTTTGGCCGGGTCGCCCCAGCCGCTCCACAACATGTCCACGGGCTCGTCCTCACCGGTCGTTTCTGGGGGTGCCGTCTCCTGCGTCCCCCACAGGGCGTTACACTGTGACACATGGCGCCTATTCGTCACAACACCTCGGACAGCGATCCGGTGCTCGACGCGGTCCGCGACTGCGTCCTGGCCGTCGGCGTCCGCCGCACGACCCTGACCGACGTGGCCCGCCGGGCCGGCGTGTCCCGCATGACGCTCTACCGGCGGTGGCCCGACGTGCGCACGCTCGTCGGCGACCTGATGACCCGTGAGTGGGTCTCGGTCGCGGTGGACGCGATGCCCGAGCGGCACGAGGGCACCAGCATCCGGACGTACATGGTCGAGGGGCTGGTGGCGGGAGTGCGTGCCTTCCGCCGTCACCCGCTGTTCGTCAAGATCCTCGACGTCGACCCCGAACTGCTCCTCCCCTATGTGCTGGACCGCCGCGGCGCCAGCCAGGACGCACTGCTGGAACGGATCGCCGCCGCCCTGGAGGAGGGCCACGCCGACGGCTCGGTCCGCGCCGGCCACGTCACCCGGCAGGCCCGTTCCGTGCTGCTGGTCGTCCAGTCGTTCACGCTCTCGTTGCGCACCATGACCGACGAGGACGACCCCGACCTGACCTCCGCGGCCTTCCTCGGGGAGCTGCGGGACATCCTGGAGAGGACCCTCGCCCCATGAGCCCCATGAGTCCCGTGAGCAGCCCGGCCCCCTCCCCCGCGTCCTCGCTCAGCGCCGCGCGGCGCGCCCGCGAGCTGGCGGAACTGGCCGCCGGCGAGCAGGTGGACGTCCTGGTCGTCGGCCTCGGCGCCACCGGCGCGGGCGCGGCCCTCGACGCGGCGTCCCGCGGGCTGTCGGTCGCCGCAATCGACGCCCACGACCTGGCCTTCGGCACCTCCCGGTGGAGCTCCAAGCTGATCCACGGCGGCCTGCGCTACCTGGCTTCCGGCCAGTTGGACGTCGCATACGAGAGCGCGGTGGAGCGCGGCGTGCTGATGGAGCGCACCGCCCCCCACCTCGTCCGCGCCCAGCCCTTCGTGCTGCCGCTGACCCCGCTGGTCTCGCGCGGGCAGGCCGCACTGGCCTGGTCCGGTTTCCGGGCCGGCGACGCGCTGCGCCTGTCGGCGCGGACGGCGCGGGCCACGCTCCCGGCGCCGCGCAGGCTCTCCGCGGTGGAGACCCGGCACCTCGCCCCCGCCCTGCGCACCGCGGGGCTGCGCGGCGGCCTGCTGTCCTGGGACGGCCAACTTGCCGACGACGCCCGCCTGGTGACCGCGATCGCCCGGACCGCCGCGGCGCACGGGGCGCGGATCCTGACACGGGTGCGCGCGGTCTCGCTCAGCGGCTCGGGCGCCGTCGTACGCGACGAGCTGACCGGCGAGGAGCAGACGATCCGGGCCCGCGCGGTGGTCAACGCCTCCGGCGTGTGGGCGGGCGGCCTGGTCGACGGCGTACGGCTGCGTCCGTCCCGGGGCACGCACCTGGTCCTGCGCTCCGACGGCCTCGGCGGCCTCGGCGGCCTCGGCGGCCTGCCCGCGGGCCTGCACATACCGATCCCCGGGGAGTCCAACCGGTTCGTACTCGTCCTGCCGCAGGGCGACGGCCGGGTGTACGTGGGGCTCACCGACGAGCCGGTCGACGGCACCGTCCCCGACGTGCCGGAGGTGCCCGAGACGGACATCGGCTTCCTGCTCGACGTGCTCGGCACGGCGCTCGACGTCCCCGTCCACCGCGACGACGTGGTGGGGGCGTTCGCCGGGCTGCGCCCGCTGCTCGACACCTCCGCCGACGGCTCGGGCCGTACCGCCGACATCTCGCGCAAGCACGCGGTGCTCACCTCCGCCGAGGGCGTGGTGACCGTCGTCGGCGGCAAGCTCACGACCTACCGCCGGATGGCCCAGGACGCGGTCGACGCGGCCGTCACGGCCCGCGGGCTCGGCGCCGCTCCCTGCCGCACCACGTCGCTGCCGCTCGTGGGCGCCGCGGCGCCGCACGTGCTCACCGGCCTGCGGGCCCCGCGCCGCCTGGTGCAGCGCTACGGCACCGAGGCCCCCGCCGTGCACGCCCTCGGGGCCGCCGATCCCGCGCTGCGGGAGCCGGTCGCGCCCGGTCACCCGGTCACGCGCGCGGAGCTGGTGTGGGCCGTACGCCACGAGGGGGCGCTCGACACCGGCGACCTCCTCGACCGGCGCACCCGCGTGGGCCTCGTCCCGGCCGACCGTGAGACGGCGCTGAAGGCGGCGGAGGAGGTACTGGCCGGGGCGTGACCCCGGCCCGGCCCGGGGTCACGGGACGACGGCGGCCCCCGGGGCACGGTCAGGGGTACGCCAACCGGCTTCGAGGCGGTCGAGGAGCGTGCGGAACGTGGGGTCCACACGCTCCTCCTCACCGTCCGCGAGGAATGCGAGCAGGAGCCCGAAGACGGCGTCCACCAGGAGGGATGCCTCGATGCGCGCACGCTCCCCTGCCATGCCCAGGCCCTCGAAGACAGGGGCGATGAGCTCGGTCCACTCGGTGACCAGTCCGTACATGTGGGGGCCATGGCGCTCGGGTCTCAGCATGGCGGCGGCCATCATCTCGAAGTACAGGGGCAACAGCGCAAGGCGCTCGGGGCTGCGGACCTCCCGCCACAGCGCCTCCGCCAGGCGTCGCATCCCCTCCGCGTCCCGGGGCGTGCCGGCCACCGCGAGGACCTCGCGGAAGCGCAGGATCGGCCGGCTCGCGTCCAGGGCGAGTGCCTCGGCGACCAGGCGTTCCTTGCTGCCGAAGTAGTAGAGGAGCATCCGGTCGCTGGTGCCCAGCGCCTTGGCCATCGGCCGCAGGGACAGATCCGCCAGGCCGTGCGCGACCACGTACTCCCGCACACGGTCGAGGAGTTCCCGCCGCTTGTCGGCATCGGCCCGTCGCGGCATGACACTCTCCCGAAGTCCGTATTGATCGCTTTTGCCAGCCTATTTACCGTAGCACCCGCTACATGTATATTTGATAGATGTAGCGGGTGCTACAGGAAAAACTCTCGCGCCTCACTCCCGACAGCGGAAGGGAATGATCACCATGGCCGCCGCCCAGGCCATCGGCACAGACGGGACCCGCACCTCCGCGTCCTGGCTCGCCCGGCAGCTCAGGCTGTGGTCACGCACCCTGGAGCCCGTGCGCCCCCTGCACGCTCCGGCCGGACGCGCCTCCGCCCGGGACGCCTCCTGGCCGCTGGACCACGAGCTGGCCTCGGTGGGCCGCGCCCGCAGGCTGGCCACGGCGCAGGTGCATACATGGGGCCTTGGCGACCTCGCGGATACGGCGGAACTCCTGGTCAGCGAACTGGTCACCAACGCCCTGCGGCACGCACGCGGTCCGGTGCGGATGAACCTGCGCGTCACGGAGGGGTACCTGCGGTGCGAGGTCGAGGACATCAGCTCCCGGGCCGCGGTCCGGCGCGTCACCGACACCGATGCGGAGGGCGGGCGCGGCATGGAGATCCTGGACCTGCTCAGCGACGCCTGGGGCACCGACCGGACGGCAACCGGCAAGACGACGTGGTTCGAACTGTCGCCGGCCGCCGCCTGAAAGCACACCCGCGAAGCCTCCCCTCCCAACCGTGCCGTGACACCGGACTTACCCACCAGTAGCCTCTATTCCGTCGTCAGCGGGCGGGAGAGCAGCGGTGAGCATGCCGGACCACAGTGATGTCGAGGCCTTCTTCGAGCGGGTGGCGGACGAGCGCTTCGTCCCGACCGGGTACACACGCGGCCCCTGGGACGCCGCGAGCCAGCACGCCGGACCGCCTGCGGCCCTGCTCGGCCGCGCGGTGCAGACGCGCCCGGGCGCCCGCGAGGACATGCGCCTGGTCCGGATCACCTTCGAGATCCACAGCCCGGTGCCGCTCGCCCCGCTCACCGTGACCACCCGCGTGCTGCGCGAGGGGCGCAGTGTGGAACTGGTCGAGGCCTCCCTGTCGCCCGACGGGGGCGCTCAGATCATGCGGGCGCGGGCCCTGCGCATCCGCACCGCGCCCGGCACCGTCCCCGCCGCGGGCCCCGCCACGGATCCCGGCGCCGCCGCCCCGGAACCCGCCGTTCCCGGACCGGCGCAGGCCCGCCCCGAGCCGTTCTTCCCCGTGCCCTGGGACACCGGCTACCACACGGCCATGGAGACCCGCTTCGCCGCGGGTTCCTTCCTCGACCGCGGCCCCGCCACCTGCTGGCTGCGGATGCGCGTCCCGCTCGTCGCGGGCGAGAAGACCGCTCCCCTGGACCGTGTCCTGGTCGCGGCGGACTCCGGCAACGGCGTGAGCAATGTGCTGGACTTCTCCGAGCACCTCTTCGTCAACCCCGACCTCACCGTCCACCTCCACCGCCACCCCGCCGGCGAGTGGGTCTGCCTCGATGCCCGCACCACCGTCGACCCGTACGGCGTCGGCATGGCCGAGGCCGCCCTCCACGACGAACAGGGCCCCATCGGCCGCAGCGTGCAGAGCCTGTTCGTCGCCCCGCGTCGCGGCGCCTCGGCCTGACCCCCGCCCCGGGGAAGCGGTCCTCCGACAGGGCGTCAGCCGAGGAGCTCCCGGACCACCGCCGCGGCGACGGCGGCGTCGAGGGCCCCGACGCCCGTGAGGTCGGCGATCGTCACGGTGGCGTCCGTGCGGTCCCCGCGGCCTTGAGGGGTGCGGAGCAGGGCCCCGAGGGGGACGTCGGCGTCGTGCGGGACCGCGCCCGCGCGGACGGCGTGCGCGAGGTCGCCGTGGTGGAGGCACTGCTCGTGGTCGTCCGTGGCGATGACGCCGGCACGGGCGAAGAGCGCGGGCGGCAGCTCGTTCTTGTGCGGCATGTCCGCGCCGACGGCCGTGACGTGCGCGCCGGGGCGGACCGCGTCGGCGTCCAGCACCGGGGAGGTGGCGGGCGTGGCGGTGACGACGATGTCGGCGCCCGCGGCCTCCGCGGCGGAGGCGGGGCCGGCGCTCAGCCCGTGGGCGGCCAGGTGCTCGCAGAGGGCGGCCGCCCGGCGCGCGTCGCGGCCGTGGACGAGGACCCGGCCGACGGGGCGCAGCATCGCCAGCCACCGTACCTGCAGCCGGGCCTGCTCGCCGGTGCCGAACACCCCCACGCTGCGGGCTTCGGGGCGGGCCAGGGCGTGGCCGGCGAGGGCGCCGGCGGCTGCCGTGCGCCAGGCCGTGAGGCGTCCGCCGTCGTCGAGGACGGCGCGGACCCGGCCGGTGTGGGCGCTGATGACGCAGACCAGGCCGTGGTTGACGGGTTCGCCGCGCTCCGGGTTGCGGTAGAAGCCGGAGGCGATCTTCACGGTGAAGTCGTCGGACCCGTCGATCCAGCCCGTCTTCACGTGGCAGTCGCCGTCCGCGGCGGGGAACGTCAGATGGGTGGGCGGCGGCACGGTGGTGCGGCCGGCCGCGTGGGCGATCAGCGCGGCACGGACCGCGTCCAGCACCAGCGCGGGCCGCGCGGCGGCCTCGATCTCCTCGGGGCCCAGGACGGGGACGGTCATCGGCGTGCTCGCAGCCAGCCGGCGAGGGCGTCGAGTCCGGGGGCCGGGTCGCGGCGCCCGACGCCGACGCGGAAGCGGTCGGCGGGCGTCTCGGTGAGCTCGGAGCGGTAGATGCTCGCGGGCAGCAGCAGGACCCCCGCCTGCTCGACGAGATCGGTGCAGAAGCGTTCCACGCCGTCGGCGCCGAGGTAGCGGGGGTAGGCTACGCAACCGCCGTCCGGGGCTCGCCAGCTGAACAGGTCGTCGAACTCGGCGAAGAAGGCGTCGAAGAGCGGGAGGTTGGCGGCGATCAGCGCGCGGTTGCGGTCCAGGATCCGGTCGCGGGCCTTGAGGGCGATCCGGGCGAGCACCTCGCTGGGCGCCGCGTTGCAGATCGTGGTGTAGTGCTTGGCCCGCTCCAGGCGCGAGCGCAACTCCCGGTCCCGGCAGGCGATCCAGCCGATCCGCAGCCCGGGCAGGCCGAGCGACTTGGACGTGACGTTCAGCGACAGCGCCCGTTCCGACAGGTCGGCGGCCTGGGGCAGGGTGCGGGCCGGGTCGCGTTCGAGGCCGCGGTAGACCTCGTCGCTGAACAGGTGGATGCCGCGTTCGTCGCAGAGTTCGGCCAGGCGCGTGAAGTCGGCGGTGTCGATGACCTTGCCGGTCGGGTTGTTGGGGAAGTTCACGGACACGACGCGGGTGGTGGGGCGGAGCGCCGCGGCCACCCGGTCCACGTCCAGGGCCCAGTCCCGCCCGGGGTCGAGCGGCACGCCCGTCACCTCGCACAGGGAGAGCGGCACGGTCTCCGCGGCCTGGTAGTTGGGGGTGACGACGACGGCGTGGTCGCCGGGGCCGAGGAGCACCTCCATCGCGAGGTAGAGCGCCTCCTCCGCGCCTGCGAAGCAGATCACGTCGTCGGCGCCCGCCCGTTCGTACGTTCCGGCGATCGCCTCGCGCAGCCCGGGGTCGCCGAAGGTCCGGGTGTAGCCGAGGGAGAGCGTCTCCCAGGCGTGCCGGTCCTCGGCTTCGGCGAGTTCCAGCAGTTCGGGGAGGGTCATGGTCTGCGCGTCCGAGGCGGTCAGATGATGACGGACCGTGAACTCCCAGCGGGAGAAGTACGTTTCCAGCCGGAAGTCGGGAAGTCGGCTCACGGGTGCTTCCTCTGTGCTTTGAGGTCGGCGAGCAGGGCGTAGACGGTGGAGCGGGACGCCTGCAGGGCGCCGGCCACGACGGGCACGGCGCGGCGCATCGTGAACACCCCGGCCCGGTCGAGCTCCTCGAGGATCGCGAGGCGGTCCTCGCGGCCGAGGCGGTCCACCGGGCAGCCCCGGTCCCGGGTGTAGGTGCCGACGGTCCGCTGCACGTGCTCGGTCCAGTCCTGCTCGAAGAGCGGCTCGGGGTGCGGCACGGTGGGCGCGGCGAAGGCGGAGAGCACCGAGGCCGCCTGCTCCAGCGGGGTCCGGTCGAGGTTGACGCACAGGACCGCGGAGGGCCGGCCGTCGCCGTCCCGCAGGACCGCGCTGACGGACGAGAGCCGGCGCCCGTCGGCGAGCAGCTTCTCGTACGGGCCGTACACGTCGTGCGCCGACGGGTCCAGCCGCTCCAGCTCGCCCAGCAGCGAGGGGTCGCCGGGGGTACGCCGCGACATGGGGTTCCAGATGCCCAGCACGCGGTCGTCGGCCACGTCGTGCAGGACCACCTCGGCGTACGGGCTCAGCAGCAGGGCCACGGCCTGGCAGACCGGGGCCCACTGCCGCACCCGGGGGTCGTTCTCGTCGAGTCGCGCCTTCTCCATGGCTGGACTGTACGTCCAGACTGGACAATCAGTCCAGCGCCGCCGTGGAGGGGGGCACGCGGCGGGTCAATACACCTAGGCCGCGTCGAGGTCCTGGTGGATCGCGCGGGAGACGCCCTCGACGGTGGCGATGCCGGAGGCCATCGTCGCGTCGTCGTCGGTGAGGACGGTGATGCTGTAGTCGTGCCCGCCGCCGGTGAAGGCGCCCAGGCTGTGCACCCGCCAACCGTGGGTGGCACGGGAGAGCCAGCCGTTCTTGACGTGGACGACCGCGGAGTCCGGGGCGCCCGCGGGGGTGCCCCAGCGCTGGGAGGGGACGACCTCGTTCATCAGCTTGAGGGCGTAGGCGCGCGCGTTGTCGCCTAGCACGGCGTTCGGCGCCGTGAGCAGGTCCATCAGCTTCTGCTCGTCCCCGGCGGTGATCTGGGTGAGACCCCAGGCCCCGGCGCCGTCCGGCACGGTGTGGGTCATCCCGGCGGCGGACAGGAAGTCGCTGACCTTGGCGACGCCGAGCTGCTTCCACAGCGCGGTCGTGGCGTCGTTGTCCGACTTCGTGATCATGGCGGTGGCGAGCCCGGCCTCACGGGAGGTGAGGTGGCGGTGGTGCTGCCGCACGTCCCGCAGCAGGGTCGCCAGGACGGTGACCTTGACCGTGCTGGCGGAGTCGAAGTGCTGGTCCGCGCGGAGCGTGCACGACGTGCCGGTCGCGCGGTCGTGCACGGACACGGCCGTGCGGGCGGTGCCGCCCTCCAGCGCCGACGTGATGTCCCGCTGCAGTTTCGCGGCCAGTCCGGGCGCCGCCGAGCTGCAGCTCACCTGGGGCGTCGCTGCGGCGGCCTCCGCCGTCGCGGCTCCTGCCGCCACGGGGACCGCCACGCCTGCGAGGACCGCGGCGGCCATGGCGCGCCGGGGTATTCGGGTATGACCCATGTCACTCCGTCCATCGGGTTGCTGCCGGCCGGGCTGACTGCCCAGTGTGGGCGGACGGTTGGGCAGGACGGGATGTGACGTCGGCTACGTCCGGCCGGGGCGACGAGGGCCGCGGCGGGCCCTTCGCGGCCACACCCCCGGGTGGCCGGACGGTTCACGGGGAAGCCCCCGGGGGCTGTCGCGCGGCCGTGGCGTGACGCCGTTCCGCGCCACCGTCTTGGCGCGCCCGATGCCTCAACTCTCGTGGCGTGACGCGTCGTTGTCAGCCGGTCGGCCAGGCGGAGGCGACCGCTGCAAGGCGTTGCCGCCACCCGGGGGGCCGACCGCCACTCCGGTCGCGGACAGCCTCCTGGGGGCGTTCCCGCATCGGACTTCGCAGCCGCGCCCGAACCGTGCCGATATGACCCGAATGTGATGAAGCTCGCACGCCCCTCATTACCTCCGGCGTCATCGACCGGCCCGCACGGGCCCGGCAGGATCAAGGACGTCCGGCAGGACGGACACCGGACACCACGCGCCACGACCCAAGGGAGCAGCCATGACCGCCTACGCCGTCGGCCACCTTCGTCCCGGGCAGCCCCACGAGGAGGTCTTCACCTACATGGAGCGCATCCAGGACACCCTGGACCCCTTCGGCGGCCGCTTCATCGTCCACGGCGCGACCGTGGAGGTCGTCGAGGGGCGGTGGCCCGGGACGATCGTCCTGATCGAGTTCCCGGACATGGACCGGGCGCGGGCCTGGTACGGGTCGAAGGCCTACCAGGAGATCCTTCCGCTCCGCACCCGCCATCTCGACGGCGAGGTCATCCTCGTCGACGGCGTCGGACCCGGCTACGACGTCACCCGGACCGCCGCGCGGCTCAGGGAGGAAGCCACCCGGACGGGCGCGTTGCCGGCCTGACGGGCCGCAGACCCGGCGGGCTCAGCCGCCGAACCGGCGGCAGCCCGAGGTGTGGGAGGCGGCCTCACCGGCCGCCGCGGCCGCGTCGCCGGCGCGGACGGCGTCCAGCAGACGCGCGTGGTCCATGTAGTCCTCCGGGCGCAGCGCGGGGGCGCCGAAGTGCTCCTTCAGCGAGTCCCTGACGACCTGGCCCAGGTCCGCGTAGAGCTCGGCCAGCACCTCGTTGTGCGAGGCGGCCACCACCGCGAGATGGAAGGCGCTGTCCGCGTCCACGAAGGCGTCCCGGTCGCCCGAGGCCCAGGCGCGTTCCCGCCGGTCCAGCAGCGTGCCGAGGCGGGCAAGGTCGTCCTCCGTGCGGCGCGTCGCGGCCAGGCCGGCCGCGGCCGACTCCAAGGCGCCGCGCACCTCCGTCACGTCCCGCTGCCCGGCGTCCTCGAAGCGGCGCTGCATCACCCCGGCGAGCTCACTGGTCGCCGCGACGTACGTGCCCGAGCCGTGGCGTATGTCCAGCAGCCCGTTGTGGGCGAGCGCACGGACGGCCTCGCGGACGGTGTTGCGGGCCACACCCAGTTGCCGGACGAGTTCCGGCTCGGTCGGGATGCGCGAGCCCACCGGCCAGGCCCCGGAGGTGATCTGGCGGCGCAGTCCGGACACGACCTGCTCGAAGAGCCCGGAAGGACGCGGCACGGGACGTAGACTCATCCCATGATTATACGCCGGAGGGTCCCGAGCCGGTCCGCGGAACGGCGGAACCCGGCACGGCCCGGTGCCCGCACCGGCGGCCTGGCGGTGGTGGCGCTGCTGCTGGTGGCGTTCAACCTCCGCCCCGCCGTCACGAGCCTCGGGCCCGTCCTGGCCGAAGCGCGCGCCGCCCTCGGGATGAGCGGTGCCGTCGCGGGGCTGCTCACCTCCGTGCCGGCGCTCTGCTTCGCCCTGGTCGGCTTCGCCGCTCCCGGGCTCGCCCGCCGGTACGGGCCCTCGGCGGTCGTCGCGGCGGGCACGGCCGTGGTCGCCGTGGGGCTGGTGCTGCGGCCCCTCGCCGGGGGCACCGTGCTGTTCCTGGCGCTCAGCGCCTTCGCGCTCGCCGGGATCGCCGTGGCCAACGTGCTGCTGCCGGTGGTGGTCAAGCAGCGCTTCCCCGACCAGGTCGGCCGTATGACCGGCCTGTACTCCATGGCCCTCAACCTGGGTGCCTCGGTCGCGGCGGCCGCCACGGTGCCGCTGTCCGGGGCTTTCGGCGGTGACTGGCGGTGGGGGCTGGGCGCCTGGGGCGTGGTCGCCGCCGTCGCCGTGCCCCCGTGGCTCGTGCTGGCGCGCGTCCGTACCGCGGACCGGGCGCCGCAGCCCGCACCCGGGCCACCCGGCGCCGGGTCCGGACCCGGGGTGCGGATGACCCGCTCCCCCACGGCATGGGCGCTGGCCGCGTACTTCGGCCTGCAGGCGGGTGCCGCCTACGTCGTCATCGGCTGGCTGCCCCAGGTGTTCCGGGACGCGGGGCTGTCGGCCGGGACCGCGGGCCTGCTGTTCGCCGTCACTTCACTGCTGGGCGTGCCGCTGTCCTTCGCGCTCTCGGCCCTCGCGGGGCGGCTGCGGCGGCAGAGCGGCATCGCGGTCGTGCTCGGGGTGTTCGGGCTGGCCGGGTACGCGGGGCTGTGGGCGGCACCGGCTGCCGCGCCGTGGGTGTGGGCCGTGCTGCTGGGCGTCGCCAACTGCTCGTTCCCGCTGGCCCTGACGATGATCGGGTTGCGCGGCCGGAACAGCGCGACGGTGGTACGGCTCTCCGCCTTCGCGCAGAGCGCCGGCTACCTGCTGTCGATCCCCGTCCCGTTCCTGGTCGGCGCGCTCTACGAGCACACCGGCGGCTGGCGGGTCCCGCTGGTCCTCATGGCCGTCCTGATGGTGGCCCAGCTGGTCGCG
Source organism: Streptomyces sp. TOM-9 (assembly GCF_056858595.1). Lineage (NCBI taxonomy): Bacteria > Bacillati > Actinomycetota > Actinomycetes > Kitasatosporales > Streptomycetaceae > Streptomyces > Streptomyces sp. TOM-9. Next base: position 704,685 of record NZ_JBXEQB010000001.1, read on the forward strand.
GGCCTGCTCGCGGGGCGGGACCGGAACGTGGGCTGACCGGCGGCGCCGACCGCGGGGATCACCAGGGCAGGGCGCCGTCCGGGCCGGAGAAGGTGCCGGTGGGACCGTCCGGGCCGAGGGTCGCCAGCCGGACGATCGCCTCGGCGCCCTCCCCCACCGTCCCGCTGCCCGTTCCGAACGGGTCCGCCCCGGTCAGCCCGGGCTCGGCGGCGTTGACACGCAGGCCGGGCAGGGCCTTGGCGTACTGCACCGTGAGCATGTTCAGCGCCGCCTTCGACGACGCGAACACCGGCAGGAGGATGCGGGCCTCAGGGCGGCCCGGGTCGGTGACCAGGCCGAACGAGCCGAACGCCGAGCTCACGTTGACGATGACGGGTGCCTCGGATACCGCCAGCAGGGGCAGGAAGGCGTGTGTCATCCGCACCGCGCCGAAGACGTTGGTCTCGAAGACGTGGCGCATGACGGCCGCGGTGACCTCCTCGGCCCCGCGCATGCCCTCGAACGCCCCGGCGCCGTTGACCAGGACGTCGAGCCGGCCCTCCCGGCGGGTGAGGTCGGCCGCGGCCGCCGTGACGGAGGCGTCGTCGGTCACGTCGAGGGGGACGAAGTGGGCGCCGAGGTCGTCGGCGGCCGCACGCCCGTGGCGCGCGTCGCGGCCGCCGACGTGCACGGTGTGCCCCAGCTCGATCAGCCGGCGGGCGGTCTCCCGGCCGAGGCCCCTGGTGCCTCCGGTGATCAGTGAGACGGTCATGGGTCTCCCCTGCGCTGTGCGGATCTTCTGTCGCCGCAGGGATCCGTACCGCGTACGGGTCCCGTCAACGCCGCTTCCCGGGGGATCCGCCCTGTGGCTGGCGTTGACGACGCCCGGCGGGGTGGCGCCGGCCCCGCGGTTCCTCCGCGCCGCGGGGCCCACGCCCGCCGTCACAGCTCCTGCCGCGCGCTCCGGGGTACGAAGGGGAGCAGCAGGCAGGAGGGGTGGGCGGGGCCCGAGACGAGGGTGGTCGTGCCGGTGAAGACCTCGTCCGGGCGGTCGTCGGGGTCGTTGTGCAGGAAGATGCCGTGTCCCTTCATCGGTACGCCGTAGGTGCTGGGCCAGGGGCCGTCACCGGGCAGTTCGAAGTCGCGTCCCGTGACGGTGAGGGCGAAGCGATAGCCGGCGGGCACCACGACGGAGGTGGGCCAGATCTCGACGTCCACTGCGACGACCTCGCCCGGCGTGAGCGGCTGGGGACGGTCGTGGGTGTGCCAGGGCCGGTACGGCAGGCTGCGCCCGGGGTCGGTGGCACGGTGGGAGGCCCTCAGCCAGCCCGCTCCGATCACGCCCGCGGGGTCGAGTCCGCTGACGAAGGTGACGTCCTTGCCGTCCGGGTCGAGCACCCGCAGGGTGAGGAACAGGTCCGCGTCGGCGGTCGTGGAGGCGATGTGGAGGCGGGCGGCCGCGGGCCCGGTGATCTCGGCGTCCTCGGGGAACGGCTCGGTGGTGAAGGTCAGTCCGTCCCCGGCCGCGTCGAAGTCGGCGCTCCGCTCCTGCAGGGCAGCCTCCGCGCTCAACGCCATCGTGCCCGGTTGCAGGTGGAGTTCGGTCCACCGGGTCCGCGCCAGGGGCCATTCCTGCTCCTGACGCCGCTCGAACGTCCCGTCCACGTGACGGACGTTCAGCTGGACGGGCGGCTGCCGGTCCCAGCCGGTGTCCTCGTCCTTCAGGAAGTGGCCGAAGAAGCGCTTCTGCAGGGCCACGCCGTAGTCGGTGTAGAACTCGGCGAAGTGCTCCAGGCCGTGCACCTCCAGCCACTTCTGCGCCGAACCCGCGCGGGCGAACCCCTCGAAGCCACCCCGGGTGTGCAGGTGGTGCGCCCAGTTGGTGGCGGAGAGCACGGGCACGGTGATCTTCCCGAGTTCCGGTGAGCGCTCCCGGTAGTAGGCGTCGTCCAGGGGGCGGGAGAGCAGTTCGGCGGGGGCGTCGGTGCGGAGCCCGGCCAGCTCCGGCGCCGGGCGCGTGCCCGGGCCCGCCACGAACTCGCCGGTGTGGGGGTTGCGTGCGCCGCGCTCGCCGACGCCGTGCTGCACCGAGGCGACCTGGACGGGGTACCACACGGAGGTGAAGGTGTTGAGGATCCCGCCGTGGCGGGCGAACTCCCGGTAGAGGTCGCTGGCCCCCTCCCAGGGGCAGATCGCCGCCAGGTGCGGTGGCCGGAGCGCCGCCACCTGCCACTGGTTCACCGCGTAGTAGGAGATGCCGAGCAGGCCCACCTTGCCGTTGCTCCACGGCCGGGTGCCCGCCCACTCGATGCAGGCGCGGTAGTCCTCGGTCTCCCGCGGGGAGAAGATGTCGAGGACGCCCGGGGAACGCCCGGCGCCGCGCGAGTCCACGCGGACGCACACGTACCCGTCCGGCACCCACTTCTCGGGGTCGACGGTCTCCCAGTTCTGGTACCGGTTGGACGAACCGGCGGTCACGTCCGGGTACTTGGCGGACAGCGGCCCCCACATGCCCGGGTAGCCCTCCTGGAAGGCCAGTCCCTTGGCGTAGGGCCCATGGGTCATGATCACGGGATGGCGTCCCTCCGTCACGGGACGGAAGACGTCCGCCCGCAGCACCACTCCGTCGTCCATCGGGATCGGGACGTCCCAGTCGATGCGCATGCCGTCCCGGACCTCGCTGCTGTGCCGGCTTTCCATCGTTGTCTCCGTTCGTCGACGGGCGCTGAACGCCCCCTTGCGGACGACGGGACGGCCCCGCCGCGCGACGCCGCGCGGCGGGGCTCCCGTCGGGAGTCGGTGCTGGTGCCGGTCCTCAAGCCGGCACTGGTGGCCCTCAGCCCAGGATCGTGGCGGCCTGGGCCGATCCGACGGCCGCGTCCGGCCACAGCGCGCTGTCCCAGACCGACGTCATGCGGGTGATCAGGCGGTCGCGGCCCAGTTCGAGGACGGTGGCGCCCAGCGGCAGCCGGCTGCGGCTGATCCACTCGAAGGCGCCGCCGCGGGCGCTTCCCACGACATGGCGCACCGTGACGCCGCGCCCGTAGGGCAGGGTCGGCAGCGTGCGGGCGAAGAAGGCCGCCGCCCGCTCCCGGCCGGTCACCAGGGTGTGCAGGGCGATGTCCGCCACGACCACGTCGGGGTCGAGGAGGCGGGCCGCCCGTGTCGCGTCGCCCGCCGCCAGCGCGGTGGTGAGGTCGCGGACGGCACTCCGGAGGGCCGGGGACGCGTTCCCCCCGGTCCTGTGCTCCCCGAAGTCCGTGGGGAACCGGTCGAGCGGGGTGCGCAGGGCGGCGACGCCGTCGACGGTGAGGGAGCGTCCGTCCCAGTGGTCCACCCAGCGGGTGACCTTGCCGTGGCGGAAGTCCACGGTGCCGACGGCCCGGATCTCGTGCCCGAAGAGCTCCGGCGAGTCGGTGAAGAACACGACGGCGCTGTCGAGGTCGCCGATGATCCGGGTGGGATAGGCGTAGGCGGACTCCGGCCAGCTGCCCAGCAGTGAGGCGAACTGGTCGTACAGGGACTGCCAGTCACGGAAGATCCATCCGACCGTGGCGTCGGCGTAGGTGACCGACTCCCGGGCGAAGTGCGCCATCAGGGCGTCGACGTCGGTCCCCGACTTGGCCTCGAAGTAGGAGGCGAAGAAGCGGGACAGCTCGGGCGTGGCCAGGCTGACGTCCACGTCGTGGCCCATCACCCGGAGCGGGGCGTGGCCGTGCGGGCGCGGTGCGGCCACGGCCGGGGCGGCGGCGATGCCCGTGGCCGCGGCGGCCGCGACGCTTCCGGCGAGCAGCGTCCTGCGGCTGGGGCGGGCGGGGCGGGATGAGGATGAGCTCATGGGTTTCTCCAGTCGTCGTCCCGTCGGCAGACCGACCACTCCCTGAGGCGACGGGACAGGGTGCGCCCACGGGCGGTGGGGCGCACGGCAGCGCGTGCTGCGCTGCCCCCCAGGGGAGTGAGCGCGACCGTAACATAGATTCATGCGCAAGCACATACATCCGGACATCCGTCCGTAGATCCTGGGACCTAGTGCCCGGGACGTAGGAATCGTCTTCAAGGCTGCCCGTTGGGGGCAGCAACGGATCCTCCGCAGAGGCCGCGCACGATGTATTGACAGCCCCTCACGTGTCGCTCATCGTTGCGCCCAGCGCTTCACGTGTACGGCATACGGACAAGCGTCCGGTGCTGCATACGACTCCCTGTCGTCGTCCCCCAAGGAACCCTCACGTGATCGACGGACCCCTTGCGAAGGCTGCTCCCGCCCCGACTTCCCCCAGGCCCCTCACACGCGCCGGTGTCGCCCTCGGCTTCGCGATGCTGTGCGTCTCGTACATGGTCAACGCGATGGACCGGCAGGTCTTCTATCCCCTGCTGCCCGAGATCCGCGCGGAGTTCGGGTTCTCCCTCGGCCAAGGAGGGCTGCTCGCGACCGGTTTCACCCTCGGCATGGCCCTGGTCGGGCTTCCCACGAGCTACCTGATGGACCGGCTCGGCCGCAAAAGCGTCATCGTGATGAGCGTCGTCGTCTACTCGCTGGGCACCCTGGCGATCCCGCTCGCCGCCGGTTTCGCCGACATGGGCGCCTACCGGCTGGTCTCCGGCGTGGGCGAGGGCATGCAGGCCACCGCCCTGTACGCCGTCATCGGTGCCTACTTCTTCCACCGCCGGGCGGTCGCCGCCGGCGTCGTCGGCGTCGCCTTCGGCGCGGGCGTCTTCCTCGGCCCCCTCATCGGCAACGGCCTCGCCGGTGCCTGGGGCGGCTGGCGCGGCCCGTTCCACCTGTTCGGGGCCCTCGGCCTCGGGATCGCCGTGCTCATCGTCGCCACCGTGAGCCGCACCATGACCGAGGCGGTCACCGGCACCGGGACCGGTACGTCGGCCGGCGGCTTCGACCACGTGCCGGCCACTCCGTACAACCGCAACACGCTCGGCATGGGTGTCGCCTGCGCCGTGACCGGACTGGTGAACTACGGCTTCCTCGGGCTCTACCCGACGTTCCTGCGCGAGCACCTCGGACTCGACGCCGGGCAGGCGGCGCTGGCCGTCTCCTTCTTCGGCTTCGGCGCCATGATGGCACTGCCGGCCGGCTGGCTCGGCGACCACGTCAACCAGCGTCTCCTGCTGGCCGTCGGCTTCGTGACCACCTCCGGCACCGCGGCGCTGGCCTACCAGTACGCCACGTCAGCCCCGGCCCAGTACGTCCTCGCCTTCCTCATGGGCACCTTCGCCAGCGGCATCCTCTTCACCAACTGCACGACCGCCATGCAGCGCGCGGTGCGCCCCGAACTCGTCGGCCGGGGCTCGGGACTGTTCATGCTGACCTACTACGTGCCGGCGGCCTTCTCCGGGCTGCTCTTCGCCCGGCTCGTCGACGCGCTCGGCTGGGGCGGCGCCGGACTGTGGCAACTCACCGTCCTGCCCCTGCTGGGACTTGCCGGGCTCGCCCTGGTCGACACCTCCAGGATGGTCGTACCGAGCCGGGGGGCCGTCCGGGGCCGGTAGGACCGGACCGGTAGTCCCGGACCAAGAGGACGGCGGCCACCGCGTGATCACCCGCGGGTACGCGGACTCCCGCAGACCGCGCGGTGGCCCCGGGCCGGGGAGGAAGGGCTCAGGCCCCCGTCACTGGCCCACCCTGCCGTCGACGCACTCGCGCAACAGGTCGGCGTGCCCGCAGTGCCGGGCGTACTCCTCGATCCGGTGCACCAGCAGCCCCCTGATGGCGATCCTGTCCTTCCCCACGCGCTCGCCCAGGTCCGGATGCGCCGCGAGCGCCGCGTCGGTCGCGGCCTGCTCGCGTTCCAGATCGCGGTACGCGGCATCGACCACGGCCTGGTCCGCGACGGCGTCGTCGAAGTCCGCGTCCCGCCTGCCGTACAGCTTCGGCAGCGGTTCGCCGTCGCTGATCCAGTTGCGCCAGTCCCGTTCCACCTCGGCGAGGTGCCGGACGAGGCCGAGCAGCGACATCGTCGACGGCGGGACCGAACGACGGGCCAGTTGCTCCGCGTCCAGGTCCTGGCACTTCATCCGCAAGGTCATCCGGTAGCTCGTCAGGTAGTCCTGAAGGGTGGCGAGCTCACCCTCCGGACCGGGGCCTTCGCTGTCGCGGGGGTCGTCGTCCGGGTCGACCCACATGTCGGGGTAGACGGTTGCCCGGGTCCATCGTGGCGCTTGGTCGCTCATGCCCCGCATGGTGGTCCGTGACGGCCCGGTTCCGCCACCGGGTTTGTGCCGCCGGACGCCGGACGCCGACCGTCAGCCGAGGTGCTCGGCGACGCTTTCGAACTGGACGGCCATGCCCGAGAGGTCGGCGGAGTCGACGTGGTCCATGACGCGCCTGCGCGCACTGGCCAGGAGCGACGGATAGGCGGCTTCAAGCCGTTCCAGCCCGCCGGCCGTCAAGGTCGCCACGCTCCCCCGCGCGTCCACCTCGTGCCGTCGCTTGGCCACCCAGCCGCGGGCCTTGAGGGAGTCGACCACCCGTGAGATACGGCTGGCCGACAGGCGGGTGAGCTCGGCCAGGTCGATCATCCGCAGTTCGCGGTCCTTGGCCTCGGACAGGAACATCAGCACCGAGTACTCGGACAGCGTCAGCCCGGTCGACTTCAGAAGGTCGTCATCCAGAGCCTTCGGCAACGCGGTCATCACGCGCTGCAGGGCACGCCAGAAGCGCTCTTCTTCTGCGTCCAGGGGAGCATCCGCCGTCATGGCGCCAGCTTAACCCGCCGGTATACCGCCTACAGCCTCCCGTCACCAGGGCAGCGCGCCGTTGCGGTCGAAGTAGCCGCCGGTCGGGCCGTCGGAGCCGACGAGCGCCATGCGGACGATGACCTCGGCGCCCTCCTCGACCGTCTGGAACCCGGTGTTGCCGTTGAGGTCGGTCTTGGTGAACCCCGGCTCCACCGAGTTGATCCGGAAGTCCGGCAGCGCCTTCGCGTACTGGACGGTGATCATGTTCACGGCCAGCTTCGACGCCGGGTAGTCCAGGCCCGGGAACATGTGGGCGGGCTGGTCGGGGTCCGTGACGTGGTGCAGCGAGGCCAGGCCGCTGCTGACGTTGACCACGACCGGGGCTGCGGACTTCCGGAGCAGCGGCACGAACGCGTGGAGGACCCGCACGACGCCGAAGACGTTGGTGTCGAAGGTCGTCCTCATCGCGTCCGCGGTGGTCTCCACGGTGGGCACGACGCTGTTGTCCGGCCGGCGCACCTCGATGCCGGCGTTGTTGATCAGCACGTCCAGGCCGCCGCCGGCCTCGATCGTCCGCGCGGCGGCGGCGACCGACCCGTCGTCCGTCACGTCGAGCCGGACGAAGGACGCCCCCAGCCGCTCGGCGGCCAGTCGGCCCCGCTCGGCGTCGCGGGCGCCGATCCACACGGTGTGGCCCTCCGCGATCAGGCGCCGCGCCGTCTCGTACCCCAGCCCCTTGTTGGCTCCGGTGATCAGTGTCGTCGTCATGGTGTCGCTCCCGTCTCGGTGTTCGTTCTCCGACGCCTCCAGATTGCGGCGGGGCGGGGCGGGCAGGGAGTCGTCCCGTTTTCCTGGGACTCGCGGTACCAGCGTGCTCGCCGCTTGCGCCGCGGTCCGCGGGCTGTGACGAGGTCCACAGGCCACCGGACGCCGTACCGGACCCTGGAGTCCGGTACGGTTCGATGCATCCGGACCCAAGGGTCCACATAACCCCTCCACCGAAGGAGCACCTGGGATGACACGCGCCCGCATCAGCGAAGCCCTCCGGGCACTGGTCTTCGAGCCCGAGCCCGGCGTCGCACTGGACGAGGTCCTCGACCGGTACTACGCCCCCGACTACACCCACCGCAGCGACGGCGACGTCCTGACCCGCGAGGAGTTCGCGGCCATGGTCGCCGGCATCCGCCCCCGGATCACCGGCGGCACGGTGACCGTCATCGACGAGGTCGGCGACGGCACGACGTACGCCGAACGGCACGTCTTCCACCTCACCCTGGCCGACGGCTCCACCCAGCACCGCGAGATCGCGATCTTCGGCGCCCACGCCGAGGACGGCCGCTTCTCGCACCTGAGTGAGACCGGCTTCGACCTCCCCGCCGAAGCCCGCTGACGCCCCGACCACCCACCCAGGAGCACACCATGCCCCGCCTGACCGACCCGGACCCGGCGTCCTTCCCCGACGACGTCCGTCAGTACCTGACGGCGCTGCCGCCGGACCCCATGGTCAAGATGATGTCCCACTCGGCCGGCACCGTGAAACCGTTCGTGGAGCTCGCCCGGGCCCAGTTCACCTCCCTGCGCCTCTCGGCCCGTTCACGCGAACTCGTGATCCTCACGGTCGCCGAGTACACCGACTGCGCCTTCGTCGCGGCCCAGCACGAACCCATGGCGCAGGCCGCAGGTGTCGACGAGCCGACCCGCCGGCTCATCCGGGCCCGGGACCTGGACAACCCCGCCATCCCCCTCCCCGACCGCGCCCTGCTCCGCCTCACCGCCGAAGTGGTGCGGCAGCCCCGCGTCAGCGACGAGGTGTTCGACCTGGCGCGGTCATTCCTCAGTGAGCGCGAGTTCGTCGAGGTCCTTCAAGTGGCGGGCTACTACTGGTCGTTCGGCCGGATAGCCACCGTTCTGGACGTCGAGGTGACCAAGGTCTACGGCGACGAGGTCCTGGACGCCCCGACGGACGCCGACCGCGCCTGAGACGTCGATTCCCCGAGCACGCCCGGGGATACTGACGGCGTGCTGCTGACATCGATCGCCGGGTCGTGTAGGTCCCGGTCGGTGGCGGGCCGATCCGGCGGTGGGCGGCGTGCGGAGGCCGGTGCGGCCCACCGCCGGGACACGCCCAAGCCGACCTTGGAAAAGGCCGGGTGCGGTACGATCACGCATGGCGTCATGGAAGTCAGCGCCTGTGCAACACCGTGCGGATTCCGGTCTGTCGTGCCTTCGCTGTCAATTCGGCCGCGCGTGTGTGCACCGACCCGCCGGGTGTGCCCGCTCCCAGGATCTCCAGAGCGCATTCTTCCGACCGTGCGCTACCGGCCGGCGTCGATCCGCACTGCCGGCGCGAGCCTCGCCCATCGGTCGTCGACCGGTGCGCAGGCCCTTTTTGGAGACGACGTGAAAATCCTCCCCGAGATTTCCCGCACGCTGAGTGAGTACCTCCTCATTCCGGGCCTGACCACGGAAGACTGCACGCCGGACAACGTGGACCTCGGAGCGCCCCTGGTGCGTCACCGGGTCGGCGAGGAGCCGGGGATCCGGGTCGCCACCCCCATGGTGAGCGCCATCATGCAGGCGGTGTCGTCACCGACGCTGGCGGTGGCGCTGGCGCAGGTCGGCGGGTTGTCGTTCATCCACCAGAACCAGCAGGTCGAGGACCAGGCCGCGGACGTGCGGACGGTGAAGCGGCACAAGGCCGGCTTCCGGACCAGCGACGTCACCGTGGCGTCGCAGACGCCTCTCGGCGAGGTGGCACGGCAGTTGGCCGACACCGAGCAGGGCGTGGCCGTGGTGACGGAGAACGGGGAACCGGACGGCGAGTTCCTGGGGATCATCAGCCTCGACGACTTCCATCTGGAACGTCACGGAACCTCCGAGGCCGCCGGCAACCGGATGCGGGGCCGTGACGACCTGGTCACCGCGCCGGCCTCGGTTTCGCTGTCCGAGGCGAACGAGCTGATCTGGCATCACCACCTGGACGTTCTGCCGCTGCTCGAGGACGGCCGGGTCGTCTCCTTGGTGCTCAAGAGGGACTACCAGGCCCACAAGACGTACCACCGCGCGAGCGTGGACGGCGAGAAGCGTCTGCGGGTGGGCGCCGGCATCAATTCCCGTGACTTCAAGGACCGTATTCCCGCTCTGCTGGAAGCCGGCGCGGATGTGCTGTGCCTGGACTCCTCCGACGGCTATTCCGTGTACCAGGCGAGGACCCTCGAATTCGCACGGGAGACGTACGGTGACGACGTTTTCGTCGGCGCGGGGAACGTCGTCGACGGCCGGGCCTTCCGTTACCTGGCCGATGCGGGCGCGGCATTCGTGAAGGTCGGGATCGGCGGCGGGGCCATCTGCACCACCCGCGCGCAGAAGGGCATCGGCCGCGGGCAGGCCTCCGCACTGCTCGACGTGGTCGAGGCGCGCGACGCCTACGCCCAGGAGACCGGGGTGTACGTGCCGCTGTGCTGCGACGGGGGCCTGCTCAACGACTCGCACATGGCGATGGCGCTGGCGATGGGGGCGGACTTCATCATGCTCGGCCGCTACTTCGCCCGGCTCGACGAGAGCCCGTCGCCGAAGCTGCAGATCGGCGGCCAGTGGTACAAGGAGTACTGGGGTGAGGGCTCGCGGCGCGCGCAGAACGCGGCCCGCTACGGCCAGCGCGGCCAGATGGTCTTCGAAGAGGGCGTCGACGGCTACGTGCCCTACGCCGGCAGCCTGTACGACAACGTGGAACGGACCCGGGCCAAGCTCACCTCGACGATGATCAGCTGCGGGTCGACGAACCTGCGGGACTTCCACCGCGACGCGGTGCTCGTCCCGGTGTCCGCGGAGTCCTTCAAGCAGACCGGCGCCGAGGTGCAGTTGCGCCGGCCCGCCGTCCACTCCGGGGAGTGATCCGACCGGCCCGTGCCCCGGCCCTCACCAGGGCCGGGGCACGGGCCGTCCTCACGCGGGCAGGGTGAAGAGCCGGTACGCGGACACCGTCGTGAAGCCGAGGCGCCGGTAGAGAGGCTCGCCGGCCGGGCTGGCCATGAGGGCGGCGGAATGCATCCCGCGGTCGCGGCCCACGCGGAGGGCCGCGGCCGTGAGGGTGCCGCCGATTCCACGACGGCGGTGGGTCCCGGCGACGTGGACGAGGAAGATCCCCGCGTGGCCGTGGGCCGTGATCACCACGGTCGTGCCGACGACACGACCGTCGAGCACCGCGGCGAGCCGTACGACGTCCGCGTTGTCGGGACGCTGCGCCTCGATGCGCACCATGTCGGCCTCGAGGCCCGGCGGGACGCCCATGGATGCGCTGTAGGTGCGGACGAACTCCGCGAGGCGGGTGGGCTCCTCGACCGTCTCGACCCGCAGGCCGTCCGGTCGTTCCCCGGCCTCGACGAGCCGGTCGAGCGACCGGACCATCACCGGGACGGAGCCGATTTCGACGAGTCCGTGACGGGCGAGCTCGGCCGCCGTTCCCTCGGGGTCGGGGCTGTCGGGGCCCACCCACCACCACCAGGGGACGTCGGCGAGCCGGGTCCGGACCGTGGCGGCCGCCCGCCCGGCCTCGTCCGGGGAAAGGCTCCGGACCACGCCGTTGAACTGGGGGGTCGCGAGTCCGCTGCGGTAGTAGTCGAGGTCCCCCTCGCCGCGCTCCGCCTCGCCCCATCCGAGCAGGTACTGGCGGAAGTTGGCGGTCACCCGGGTGAGGTCCACACCGTCCCCGGGCACGGGCGTCTCCGCCGGAATTCGTCTGTCCGTCATCCTCGTTGCTTTCACCGTCAGGGTGCCGTGTGCCGGAGCACCCCGGTTTGCCGGGCGTCGTGGGACCGGGGACCGGCGTCCTTCGCCCACCGTTCCGGCGCGGTCAGCCGGTCCCGGTCCTCCCCCGCCGAGGGGCGGGGGGAGGCGCTGAGATCGCCGAGCATCTGCAGGAGTTCCGCGCTGCGGCTGCCCGGCTCGGGGTGGAACACGCCGAGGATGAGCCCGTCGCTCCCGGCGATGGTCAGCTTGTTCGACCGCAGTTCCAGGTCGCCGGCCCGCGGGTGCCTCAGGCGGGAGACCCGGCCCGTGTGCGGTGCCACGTCGTGGCGGGCCCACAGGTCACGGAAACGGTCGCTCCGCAGCGACAGGTCACCGACCAGCTCGGTCAGCCGGGGGTCGTCGATGTCCGGCCCCGCCAGGGCCCGCAGGGTGGCCACGCCCTCGCGTGTCATCGACTCCCAGTCCCTGCGCCGTTCACGTTCCGACGGATCGAGGAACGCGGCCGCCAGCAGGTTCACGCCGGGGGCGTAGCTGGGCGACAGGGCCGCCGCGAGGTCGTTCACGGCGAGGACGTCGAAGAACCTGTTCTGCACCCAGGCGGGGTTGCCGCTCCATCCGTCGATCAGTTCGCGGACGCTCTGTGGCACCTGTTCCGGTCGCGGTGCCCGGCCGCGGGACCGCCTCCGCGCGGCCGCGCGGTTTCCCTGAGCCTGCGTCAGGCCGATCAGGTGGTCGGCCGCGTCCTGGTCCAGGGTCAGCGCCCGGGCGATCGCGTCGAGCACTTGTGGTGACGGATTGCGGTCGCGTCCCTGTTCCAGCCGGAGGTAGTAGTCCGTGCTGATCCCGGCGAGCATCGCGACCTCTTCCCGTCGCAGACCCTCGACCCGACGCGTCCCTCGGGTGCCGATGCCGACGTCCTCCGGCCGGACCAGGCGCCTGCGAGCCCGCAGGAACTCACCCAGCGCATTCGAAGCGTCCATACCGAGGACCGTAACCCCGCCCGGCGCGCACGTGCCTGGCCCCCTTGGTACCAGGTACGACGGGCCGGAGGGCCCCGCACGAGGTGTTCACCCCGGGGCGGCGGTGCCGTCACCGTCCGTAGCAGGATGGCGCTCGCAGCAGGTCGGGCGCGTGTCGGCGGGTCTCGGTAGCCTGAGTTGTGGTGCGGCCGTGAGCCGGCAGGCGTCTCGCGGGCGCCCGGGGCGTCCCGGGACGGCCGGGATCGTCACCTTGCGTGACAGGACATGAGAATGGGCAATCCCTCCGAGGCTCCTTACGGACGCCGTCCCTCAGGATCGTCCGGCGACGAGGACGTCGCCGGATTCGTCCTCGATGACGACGGCGTCGTCTCCGCATGGAGTGCCGCCGCCGAACGGCTCTTCGGCTGCCGCGCCGCGGACGTCGTCGGACGCCCGGCAGCCGAGTTGTGGCCGGAGGCGTTCGCCGGATCCCCGGGGCATGCCGACGGAGCACCCGGGCGGGCGTCCTCCTCGGGCCGTCGTGCCGTGCTCACGCGCCGCCGTGACGGCGGCCCCCCCGACGTCGTCCTCCACATGTCGCCGTTGCTCGAACCGGGAGGGCGCGACGGCGGGGGCACCGCGGTCGTCGCGGTCCCGGCAACCCCTTCGGCCCTCGCGGAGGGCGAGGCGATCCTGGAGGCCCTCTTCACCCAGGCGCCCATCGGCATCGCCGTGTACGACCGGAACCTGCGCTTCGTACGGGTCAACGCCGCGCTGGAACGCATCCACGGGTTCCCCGCGGCGAAGGCCCTCGGCCGGCCCGTCGGCGAGGTCCTGCCCGGACTCGACGCCATGGCGATCGAGCGCAGGCTCAAAGGGGTCCTGGAGAGCGGCCGGCCGGTCGTCAACGCCGTCCACCAAGGACGCACGTCGGCCGATCCGCACCGGGACCACGTCTGGCACGTCTCCTCCGTCGTCCTGACCGCGCCGGGCGGCGAGGTCCTCGGGGTCACCGATCTGATCATCGACATCACGGACCGCCACCGGACCAAGGAGCGCCTGGCGCTCCTCGACGAGGCCGCGATGCGCATCGGCACCACGCTGGACATGCGGTGCACGGCGGAGGAACTCGTGGAGGTGCTCGTTCCGCGGCTCGCGGACGTGGCGACGATCGACCTCCTCGACGACGTCATGGAAGGCGCGGAACCGGAGCCAATGGGCTCCGGGCCCGTCGCGCTGCGTTCCCTCGCCCGCACGGCCGTCGACCCCGACGTCATCAGCGGGCTCAGGAAACCCGGCGAACGGCAGGACTATCCCCCCGACTCACCGCACGTGCAGAGCCTCGCCGACGGCCGGCCGCGGCTGATCCCCGTGGTCGACCCCGGTGCCCCCTGGCTGCGGGACACCGACGACCAGCGCGTCAGGACGATGCTCAGGTACGGGATCGACTCCTTGATCCTCGTACCGCTGCGCGCGCGGGACGCGACCCTGGGCCTGGTGCACCTGTACCGGGGTCGCGGCACGGAACCCTTCGAGCCCGACGACCTCGTCCTCGCCCAGGACATCGTCGCGCGCGCCGCCGTCTGCCTGGACAACGCCCGCCGCTACACCAACGAGCACACGGCCGCCCTCACCCTCCACGCGAGCATGCTGCCGCGCAGCGTCCCGGAGCAGAGCGCGGTCGAGGTGGCGCAGCACTACCGGCCGTCGCGGGTGCACGCGGGGGTGAGCGGCGACTGGTTCGACGTGATCCCGCTGTCCGGTACCCGGGTCGCCCTGGTCGTGGGCGCGGTGCCGGGCACGGGGTTCCAGGCGGCCGCGTGCATGGGGCACATCTGCTCCGCGATCCGCACGCTGGCCCAAGTGGACCTCACGCCTGACGAGTTGCTCGGGCAGATCGACGACATGGTGCCGCGGCTCCTGGAGCGCGAACACGCCACCGGGTCCGCGCCCGTGGTGGAGGGCCTCAAGGGCTCGACCTGCCTGTACGCCATCTACGACCCCGTCTCGCGGCGGTGCGTGATGGCCAGTGCCGGACATCCCCCGCCGGCCGTCGTCGGCCGGAGCGGGGACGTGGTGATCCCCGATGTGCCGGTCAACAACCCCCTCGGCCAGGGGGACCCGGTGTTCGAGCCGCTGGACCTGGAACTCGCCGAAGGCAGCACCCTGGTGTTCTCCAGCCACAGCCTCCAGCGCGCCACGGACACGTCCGAGACGCTCGCCGCCCGCCTCAGCACCGTCGTCGCCGACCGGGCCCGCCCGATCGAGGAGACGTGCCGCGCCATCTCCGACCTGGTCGCCGCCCAGCTCACGATGGAGGACGGCCTGGCCCTGCTGCTGGCCAGGACCCGCCCCCTCGACCCGGGGAAGCTGGCCACGTGGACCGTGCCCCCCGTCCCGGCGGCCGTCGGCGACATGCGCTCGCTGGTGCTGCGGCAGCTCGACCTGTGGGGGCTGGAACACCTGGCCTTCGCCACCGAACTCATCGTCAGCGAGCTCATCACCAACGCCATCCGGCACGGCCACGACCCGATCCGGCTGCGCCTGATCCTCGACCGGACACTCATCTGCGAGGTCAGCGACGCGGCGAGCACGTCGCCCCACATCCGCCGGGCGGCCACCACCGACGAGGGCGGACGCGGGCTCTTCCTGGTGGCGCAGTGCTCCCATCGCTGGGGCACCCGGTACGCGCTGGTCGGCAAGACCATCTGGGCCGAGCAGACCCTGGAGCCCGTACCGGCCGCCTGAACACCGGGGCCGCAGCGCCCCGCGGTGCGCCGGTCAGCCGCCGCCGGCACCCGACGGCGGCAGCAGCTCGGTGGCGAAGCGCAGGAACTGCAGCAGCGGCGCGCCCGCGGTGAGCAGGGTCGCCGGCCGGTGCGGGAGCCCGTCCGGACCCTCCTCGCAGCAGGCCGCGTAGACCTCGCGCACGAGGTGGGCGGCCCTGTCGACCCGCTCCGCCAGGTTCCCGTCCCCACCCGCGACCAGCGGCGCGTTCCGCAAGTGGGCGTGCAACGCGCCGCGTTCCCGTTCCAGCAGCGCCGCGAGGTGCGCCGTCGTCCCCTCCGCGAGCAGCCGCCGGGCGGAGCCGAAGGCCGTCCCCGTCGCCGCGATCCACGCGTAGGGCGCGTCCGCGCTGCGCAGCGGGGTGCCCGTGGCCGCACTCGTCAACCCGGCGGGGACGAACAGCTCGTGCAGCCGGTAGCCGCCGCCGTTCTCTGCGCCTTGTCCGCGGCGTACGACGAACACCTGCCGGCCCCGCTCCACCAGGGCCGGCAGCGCAACCCAGCGCGCTTCCCGGGCGGACGGCGCGAGGCGCCACGCCCCCGAGAGCACATGGCCTCCTTCGGTCGCCCGGGCCCTGGGCACCGTCCGCGGGTCGCCCTCGGCGGGTTCGGCCTGCGGGAGCGGCACGGCCCAGTGGAAACCGCGCACGAAGTCGGCCCACGCCGTGCCCGGTCGGGCGTGCCCCCGCGCCTCGTAGGTCGCGAAGACCTCGTCCAGGGCGGTAGCGGGCCCCGGGAGGTGCGCCTTCCCGGCGCGGTCCCGAGGGCCGGCGCCCCTCTCGGCGCCGGCGAGCACGAGTCGTCCCTGCGACTGCATGGGGGAGAGTCCTTCCGCATCACGTTCCCGGGAGGCCGCGTGGAGGCGCGCGGCCTCCGGAGGGCGGCTGTTCCCTGGGTGAACCCCACTGTGCACGCCCCCCGCCCCCGGTGGCAGTGCCCCGGCGGTCCTGGCAGCGGGGGGACCAGTCGCCTCGTCATGACGGTGCCGGGTGGTCCCGGCACTCCCAGGAACGCCAGTGCCTTCACCCCCGGACGGCGGGACAGCAGGCTGGGCACGGCCTACGGCTTCGTCGCGGGCTCCTGACGTGGCAACGGCCGTGTCCGGCATGCCCCCGAGGCGAACGAAGGGTTTCCATGAAGATCGGGTTTGCGCTTCCGTACCTGCACGACGTGGCCCATCAGGTCGACCGGGCGGCCGAGTTCGCCCGGGAGGCGGAGAAGGCCGGTGCGGCGAGCCTGTGGGCGGGCGACCGGCACTTCGCCGCCGTGAACCCCACGATCGGGGCCACCGGCCCCGGCACCACGATCCCGGTGGAGTACCGGACCGCGGCCGACCCCTTCGTTCTGCTCGGTGTCGCGGCGGCCGCGACCGAGCAGGTGCAGTTGGGCACCAACGTCCTCATCGCGCCGGTCTACGCGCCCGCACCGCTCGCCCGCAGTCTGACCACGATCGACCGGATCAGCGGTGGGCGGCTCATCCCCGGCTTCGGCGTCGGCTGGTCACCCGAGGAATTCACGGCGGCGAACGTGGACTTCACCAAGCGCGGCGCCCGGACCGACGAGACGCTGGACGCCCTCGAACTGCTCTGGACCCAGGACCCGGTGGAGTACCACGGCCGCCACCTGGAGCTTCCGCTGCAGTACGCGCCGTTGAAGCCCGTACAGAAGCCCCGCCCTCCCTTCTACCTCGGCGCGCCGAGCGGGGCCCCCGCCGCGCTCAAGCGCATCGGTGAGCGTGCGGACGGCTGGCTGCCGGCGTGCGTCGTGCCCGTCTTCGTGGACGCCGACACCGTGCTGGCGCAGCGCGCCCTGATCGACGAGTCCGCCGGTGCGGCGGGACGCGACCCCTCGCTGCTGGACACGGTCATGCGGGTCAACGTCGTGGAGGGGACCCCGCTGACCCGGGTCGCGGACGCCATCAAGTCGCTCGCCGACCGGACGGGCATCGAGCACTTCATGGTGGAGTCCATGTCCCTCCCCCACGTCGACGCCTCGCTCGAACTCGTCACGGATCTGCTGGCACTGGTCCGGCGCGGCTGATGCCAGGCGCGTCCCGTCACCCTGCGCGATTCACCCGTTCGGCGGCCTCTCGGTCGCGGCTTCGGGGCGGGCGGCGTCTCATGAGCGTGACCGCATACGCGTTCGAGTGGGAGGTCGCCGATGTACGACATGCGCGCCGAACCCATAGCGACGGAATCCGGATCCGCCCAGTTGTGGCACGTACTCCGGCTTGACGGAAGCACCCTGTGCGGCCGTGCGCTCGCCGGCAGGCCCGTTCCGGCACCCGACGACGACTACCGCGACGAGTACTGCACCCCCTGCATGACGGCGGTCGCCACAGCGGCGTCCCGCCGCGGCAGGGTCCGCCCCCTGGTCTGAATCCAATCCCCCCACACCCCCGGCCGACAGGGTTGGACCTGTCGGCCGCCCACCGTCCATTTAATTGCGTACGCACGCATGACGCTTCGATGAGACAACGTTGTCAAACACCCGCGTTCCATGTGAGGAAGGTAGCGGGTGGGCTGCCGGGACGGTCGGGGCCGCAGGAGTTCACGGTAGGGACTCACCTTCGGTGATCGCCTGGGGCGTATCGATGCGCGCCGGTGCGACCCGGTCCGGCACCGGGAGCCCCGGGATGGCGGTGCCACCGTGGGCGCACCGGCAATCGTGCCGTGACCGCAAACGATCACCGGTGTGGTGTGACGGCTGGGTGTCGGCCGCGGTGGATGTCGCGCAGGTCAGCTGAAGGTCGCGCCATGGTCTGTCAGTTGTCTGGTCTAGGGTCGCCCGCATGGCCGAGCCCTCCTTCCTGACCGCCGTCCGCGAGTCGTACGACACGGTCGCCGCCGATTACGTCGAACGCGTCCCGCCTCCAGCCGCGATGGACCCGCCGTCACGCGCGATGCTGGCGGGATTCGCCGAACTGGTGCGGACGGCCGGTCTCGGGCCGGTCGCGGACCTGGGGTGCGGCCCCGGCCGCGTGACGGCGCACCTGGCCGGGCTGGGGGTGTCCGCTTTCGGCGTCGATCTGTCGCCGAAGATGATCGGGCTGGCGCGGCAGGCCTATCCGAACCTGCGGTTCACCGAGGGCTCGATGACCGCGCTGGAGATGAGGGACGACGAGCTCGGCGGCATCCTGGCCTGGTACTCCACCCATCACACGCCCCCACGGTGGCTGCCGGATGTGTTCGCCGAGTTCCACCGCACGCTCGCGCCCGGCGGCTACCTGCTCTGGGGAGACTACGTCGGCGATGAGCGGCTGCAGCCGACGCACCGCTATGGCCGTCCGGTGTCCTACGAGTCGTACCTCCTGCCCCTGGACCGCATGGTCGACCTGCTGGAGCAGGCCGGACTCGTCGTCACCGCGAAGCTGGAACAGGAGCCCGGCGGACGCGTGAACAGACCGCACGCCTGCCTCCTGGCCCGCAAGCCCGAAACGCCCTGACGGGGCTCGTTCCCGGGGTGAGACCGCTCGGCTGGACCGCCGACGATCACGGCGCGGGCGGTCAGAGCGCTGGGTTGTCCCCATTGTGAAACGATCAGTTGGGCGCTTGCCCGGCGGATCTTGTGACCTTCTGATGGTCGGCGCGTTGCGCTGGACATGGGCGGGGTGATGCGCCGGACACCGTCGTCAGGGCCGGTTCGGGTCGGGGTGCACCACCAGGAAGAGCGACCAGGCGGGCGCGGCCGGGTCGTCCGGGCGGGTGGCGAACTCCTCCAGCAGATCATGGAGCCGGGCGCGGAACTCATCCATCTGCGGCGGTGGCAGGCGCAGCCCCATCCTGGTGCCCTCGGCCTCGGCCGCGGGGACGAGGGCGAGTTCCTCCAGGAACGCGTCGAGCATCGACCGGTCCTGCGCCGGCGCCTCGATGTGCCAGGTCTTGCGCGTCGACAGATAGGGAATCTCCCGTGCGCCGCGCGCCCCGCGCCGTTCCTCCTGCGCCTCCAGGAACCCGGTGCGGACCAGCGTCCTGGTGTGGTGCAGCACGCTGGCCGGATCACGGCCGAGGATCGCCGCGATCTCCTTGTTCGTGCGCGGCTCCCGCGCGCAGATACGCAGGATGCGCAGGCGGAGGGCGGAGGCGAGTGCCTTCGCCTCCGCGTCGGTCGCCGGCCGGCGTTCGGTCATGACCGGCAGCCTACTGAAGTGCCGGCAGCCCGTTGAAGGGTCGGAGCGCAAGTGATTGACAAAACCAAATCACTCATCCAGGGTACCGCTGTGGCTTTCACGGCCCCCTGAGGGCCCTCCGGCCGATCCGCGCAACTCCCCTCACGTCCACCGCAGTCCGAGCGAACGGGGTCGACCATGCCGAACCATCCCGGAATGACCGGCGGACCCGCCGCTCCCGAGGGTCCCGCCGGACAGGCGGACGCCCGGGCGCCCGGGCGCCCAGGGCCGGTGTCCTGGATCAGTCCCGTAGAGGCTCCCCCGGGGCCGGGAGAGACGGCGAACGACTACGACCGCTTCGCCGAGGCGTACGCGGCCGAGAACGAGACCAGCCTGATCAACGCCTACTACGCGCGCCCCGCGATCGTGGACCTGGCCGGTGACGTGGCGGGCCGCCGGATCCTTGACGCCGGCTGCGGTGCCGGCCCGGTGGCCGAGGCGCTGCGCGAGCGGGGCGCCGTCGTGGCCGGCTTCGACTCCAGTGCCGGGATGCTGGCGCTGGCCCGGCGACGGCTCGGCGACGGCGTGGTGCTGGAACGCGCCGAACTGGGGGGCCCGCTGCCGCTCGCCGACTCCGGATTCGACGACGTCGTCGCCTCCCTGGTCCTGCACTACCTGGAGGACTGGACGACGGCCCTGGCCGAACTGCGGCGCGTACTGAAGCCCGGCGGCCGGCTCATCGTGTCCGTCAACCACCCCTTCGTCAGCCAGATGGCGGCACCGCCCGGAACCGACTACTTCGCGACCCGCTCCAGCTCCGAGATGTGGGAACTCGGCGGCGCCAAGCACCTGATGACCTTCTGGGACCGGCCATTGCACGCGATCACCGACGCGTTCACCGCGGCCGGCTTCCGGATCGACCTCATCAGCGAACCGGCCCCGGCACCCGGCGCCCGCGAACGGTTCCCCGAACTCTTCGCGCAGAAGCGGTCCGGCAAGTTCCTGTGCTTCCTGTTCTTCGTCCTCAGCAAGGCCTGACCCCCTCCCCCCGAGGGCCCGATCGCCGCCCCAGAGGCCCCCGGTACTTCGTACGCACACACCCACCGCCATGAAACGGACTCGCGGGTCCGATACCATGGGCCACCGGACCCGGGGGCCGAGCCCCTCATCGAACCCAGACAGGCCACCCGTCCCATGAGCCCTGTGAACCCGCCCGACCCGGACCGGCAGACGTCCACGTCACCGCGAAGGGCGGACGCCCGCCGCAACCACGAGCGCGTGGTCGCCGCCGCGGTCGACGTCTTCCGCGAACGCGGCACCCTGGCCACCGTCCCCCAGATCGCGGCGCGGGCCCAGGTCGGCAAGGCGACCGTCTACCGGAGCTTCCCCACCAAGGAGGACCTGCTGGAGACGATCACCCGGCTGAGCCTGGAGGAGCTCGAGCGGCGCACCGCGGAGGCCCGGGACGAGACCGGCCCCGACGAGGTCTTCCGCCGCCATGTGTGTGCGCTCTTCGACGTCCTGGCCCACGACCGCCTGCTCGCCGAGCGCCTGGCGGACGGGGCGTCCCCGGCCGCCGTGTCGGTCCTGGAGTCGCTGACCGAGGCCATGGAGACCGCGCGTGCGGCGGGGACGCTGCGCGAGGACACCACGCCACTGGATCTGCGGGTGCTCCTGTGCGGCGCGGCCCTGCAGCTGGTGCGGCTCGAGGAACGCGAACCATCGGTCTGGCACCGCTACGCGGACATGGTGCTGCGGGCACTCTGCCGCTGACCGCCGCGGGACGCCTCAACGACCGTCCGGGGTACGGGGGCTGCCGCGGACCTGATCGACGCAGCTCCGCAGTCGGACTGCGACCGCGGAGCGTGAGCTCGACGGGAAGTCCCGGCCCTCCCGTGGAAACGGGTTCCCCGCGCCCCGCTGACCAGGTCGATGACCGGGGGCCATTCGTCGACCTGGACGGGGTGTCGACGAAGCACGCAGGCCACCTCAGACGGTACGCAGCCGCCGCAGCAGCTCCAGCCTGTCCAGGTACGGCAGTTCGAGGTCGAGCAGGACGAACCCCGCCTCGTGCACGAACCGCAGGGCGTCCAAGGCCCGGCCCACGCCCAGCGGTGTGGCCGCGCTGGGCGTGGGCCGTGCGGTCGGCGTCCTCGACCGGTGGCGCGTGCATCCGTGGACGCCCCCTGTCCAGGCCGTGGCGGTTCCGACGCGGCGGGTGGCGCACCACCGCCGACCCGGAAAGTCTGCGCGTTCTGTCAACCGATCTTCGCCGAACCGTGGTCTGAGAGGTTGAGGGGGCATGTGAGCCCCCGGTGCGTTCGTTTGACAGTCTGCAAGGAGTCTCGTCCATGACCCGGATGAAGAAGTTAGCGACGGCCACGATGACGGCGGCCCTTCTGGCAGGGGTGCCGACAGTGGCCTACGCGGTGGCGCCGTCCACGGCGTCCACGGGTACGTCACAGGCCACCGCGGCCGCCGGCGCCCCCGCCACGAAGGGCGGGTGGGCGCGGGTCGTGTCGCCCGGTGAGCGCGTCAACGCGGCTCCCGGGGTGGTCCTGTGGCTCACCGAGGAGGGCAAGCACTGGTCCACTCCCGACCAGCCGGACCAGTTCCGCAGCGTGGTCGACGGCAACATCGATCCCACGCGGCCCAGCGTGAGCCTGCAAGCCGAGACGGTGGGCGACCGGTACTTCCTGTCCGGGGTGTACGTCACCCCGGACGACGCCGCCGACGCGGCCACGGTCAGGGTCGTCACCGGCCTCGGCGCGGTCACCGGCACCGTCGTCCGGCTCCCCGGGCACCCCGGCTGGGGCGCCTGGTACGCCACCAGCCCGCTTCCTTCCTCTCTCCCGCTGCCGGGGAGCCCCTTCATACACAGCGTCACCGTCTTCGACGCGGGCCACCGCCCCCTCGCCACCCTGGCCATCGGCTGACGCCTCGCCACCGGCGGGAGGACCCGGCACGATCCGGGTCCCCGCGTTCCCGGGCCCGCAGTCGCCGCGTCAGGCGACGCCCCCCACCGGTCACCTGTTTCCCGACCAGAAAGTCCACCATGCGCATCAAGAACGCGGGCATCGTGCTCGCAGGCTGCACCGCGACGGCCGTCCTGGCCGCCTCCCCCGCCGGCGCGGCCACCTCATCCCTGCCCGCCCCTTCCGTCAGCGCCGTCCTGGCCGTGCAGAAGCAGGCGATGGCCAACGGCGCCCCGGGTGCCCTGACCCGTATCGACTCCGGCAGCACGAGCTACCGCATCTCGTCCGGGCAGGCGGACACCGTCGCCCGCACCGCGATGGACGCCGACCGCCGGTTCCGGGTGGGCAGCGTCAGCAAGTCCTTCACCACGGTGGTGCTGATGCAACTGGTCGCCGAGGGGCGTGTCGACCTCGACGCACCGGCGAACACCTACCTGGCCCAGCCGCTGCCGGACGACCGGATCACCGTGCGGCATCTGCTCAGCCACCGCAGCGGCCTGTGGGACTACACCAACGACATGTTCTACTTCACCGTCCCGGGCTTCGAATCGGTACGGAACAAGGTGTTCACCTACCAGGAACTGATCGACCTGTCGACGGCCCACGAGCCGACCAACGAGCCCGGCGCGGCCTACAGCTACTCCAACACCAACTTCGTCGTCCTGGGGCAACTCATCGAGCACGTCACCGGCGTGCCGATGGCCACCCAGTACCAGCAGCGCATCTTCGAGCCCCTGAACCTGAAGAACACCACCTACGTCCACCCGCAGACCACCATCTCCGGCTCCTACGCCCACGGTTACCTGCGGCCCGACGACACCACGCTGCCGCTGGTGGACTCCACCGAACAGACCGTCTCCTGGGCGCAGTCCGCCGGCGCGGTCATCTCCAACGCCCACGACCTCAACCGGTTCTTCTCCGCGCTGGTCTCCGGCACGCTCGTGCCCGCCGCCCAACTCCAGCAGATGATGACCATGGTCCCGGTCAACGCCGACGGCACCCAGTCCTACGGGCTCGGGCTGCGCGCCAGGAAGCTGTCCTGCGGCGTCACCGTGTACGGCCACACCGGCACCGTCCAGGGCTTCTACACCTACGCGTTCACCACCGCCGACGGGA
The DNA here is from genome assembly GCF_056858595.1 of Streptomyces sp. TOM-9. Classification (NCBI taxonomy): domain Bacteria; kingdom Bacillati; phylum Actinomycetota; class Actinomycetes; order Kitasatosporales; family Streptomycetaceae; genus Streptomyces; species Streptomyces sp. TOM-9. The sequence continues at coordinate 728,047 of NZ_JBXEQB010000001.1, forward strand.
AGCGCAGCATGACCTCCATGGCCAACACCTCCAACAACGGAACCGTCAACACCATCCTCGGCGGCACGCTGGAAGCCGCCTTCTGCGGCACCACCCCCGCCAAGGCCCTCACCGCCAAGTCCTCCGAGGGCGAGGCGTTCACCGAGGACATAGCCCCGCAGGTCGTCCGCCGCTGACCGACCGCCGAGCTCCCGATCCCGGCGCCGCGTCCGGGATCGGGGGCCGCACACTTCGGTGGGGGCGCTACTACGCCTGCGGCACCACGCCCTCGGCCGGCGACCGTGCGGGCCGCGGCGCCGGGTCCCCGGCCGCCTCCTCGGCGCGGCTGAGCGCGGCGTTCCTGGTGTCGGGCATGAGGACGTAGGTGACGAGGGAGACCAGCGCGCACGCCGAGACGTACCAGAAGAAGGCCGTCTCGTGACCGGCGTCCTTGAACCACAGCGCCACGTACTCCGCGGTGCCGCCGAACAGGGCGTTGGCGATCGCATACGGCAGCGCCACGCCCAGCGCCCGTACCCGGGTCGGGAACAGTTCGGCCTTCACCGCGGCGTTGATCGAGGTGTAGCCGGTGACGATCACGAGCGCGAGCAGCGAGAGGCCGAGCGCGGGCCAGTACGAGGAGGCCGAGCCGAGCGCCGTCATGATCGGGTAGGTGCCGAAGGTGCATCCCACGGCGAAGGTGATCAACAGTGGCCGGCGGCCGATCCGGTCCGACAGCGCACCGGCCAGCGGCTGGAGCAGCGCGAAGACGAACAGCGCGGTGAAACTGACCAGCGTCGCGGTGTTCTTGGCCATGCCGGCGCTGCCGATGAGGTACTTGGTGAGGTAGGTGGTGTACGTGTAGTAGGCGACGGTGCCGCCCAGGGTCAGCGCCATGACCAGCAGCGCCTGACGCCGGTGCTGCCACAGCAGCCGGAGCGAGCCGCGGGCGTCGTCCTGGGTGCCGGCCTCCTCGGCGAAGGCGTCGGTCTCCTCAAGCCTGCGCCGGATCCAGAAGACGACGAGGGCGAAGACCGCGCCCAGCAGGAAGGGGACGCGCCAGCCCCAGTCGTGCAACTGGTCCGTGGTCAGCACGTGCTGCAGGGTGATCAGGATCGCCAGGCCCAGGAGCTGTCCCGCCGTCATCGAGACGTACTGGAAGGACGAGCCGAGACCGCGCCGGTTGCGGGCCGACGCCTCGGTGAGGTAGGTCGCGCTGGCCGCGTACTCGCCGCCGATGCTCATGCCCTGCAGCAGTCGCGCGAGCAGCAGGACGAGCGCGCCGGCGTAACCGGCCTGACCGTACGTCGGGGCGATCGCGATCAGCAGGGCGGCGACGGACATCATGGTGACGGTGAGGGTCAGCGCGCTCTTGCGGCCGTGCCGGTCGGCGGCGCGGCCCAGTACCCAGCCCCCGACGGGACGCATGAGGAAGCCGACCGCGAAGATGCCGGCGGTGTTCATCAGCTGGGTGGTCGGGTTGTCACCGGGGACGAAGGAGTCGGCGAAGTAGAGGGCGAAGCTGGCGTAGACGAACCAGTCGTACCACTCGACGAGATTGCCCAGCGAGCCTCCCACGAGGGCGAGGCGGCGCTTGCCGCGCTGCTCGGCGGACGGGGACGCGGGCATGGCGGAAGTCGGCGACATCGGCGGCTCCAGAGGGAAAGGCCCTGATGGGGGGCGGGGCGAGGTGCCCAGAACACGTGGTTCCGCGCCTCGCCCGGACGAGGTCCGGCGCCCAGATCTAACGTCCCGCCGAGAATCCGGGTCACGGATGCCCGGCCGGCCGGCTGCCCGGGGGCCCGTCGACGCGGTCGTGCTCGCGTACGTGGTGGTCGCCGCCGGGCTCGGGGGAGCGCTGGATCACCACCATCGCCGTGGGCTACGGAACGCCCAGCTCGAAGAGCACGTATCCGGCGTACGAGCCGGAGGCCAGCGCGGCGAAGCCCAGCAGCGCGGCCCGCGCGACGGGCCGGGTGCGGGCGAGGGCCAGCGCGGGCGGCACGAACAGCGGGAAGGCGGGCAGCAGGTAGCGCGAGACGTTGCCGAAGATCTGCTGCGTTCCCAGGACGGTGACGACGGTGAGGACCGTGTACACGACCAGGACGAGCGGCGGCCGCAGCCGCACGAGGGCCGGGATCAGGGCGAGGGCGAGCACGACGACGCAGACCCCCACGATGTCCTCGACCGGGCACGCGGACAGGTAGTCGAAGCGGCCCACCGGTACCGAGGTGAAGACCTCGAAGGTGTGCCTGCCCCAGTCGAAGGTGTGGGCCCAGGCACCTTCCTGCAGCCTGAAGTAGCCCGCGGGATCGCCCATCCGGTGGCCCACCCAGCCGAGGTAGCCGAACAAGCCGAGCGGGGCGACCACGATCGCGGTCAGCGGGCGCGCCACGCCGTCCGCGCGCGGCCGCCGCAGGGCGAGCAGTCCGGCCAGGACGAGGGCGCCGATCAGCGCGGTGGCGGTGGGCCGGGCCAGGCCCGCGGTGAGGGTGAGCAGGCCCGCCGTGAGCCAGCGGCGGCTCATGACCGCGTGGCAGGCCCATACCGCCAGGGCGACGTACAGGGACTCCGAGTAGCCGGACCACTCGGTGCCCGAGCCGGGCCACACCGCCCACAGACCGGCCGCGCAGAGCCCGGCGCGGTGGCCGCCGAGGCGGGCGGTGACGGCGTACACGCCGAGGGCGGCGACGAAGGAGGCGAAGACGGAGACCAGCATCCCGGCCCCGTAGGGGCCGAGGCCGGTCACCTCGGAGGCCAGACGCATCGCGGCCGGGTAGAGCGGGAAGAAGGCGGCCGAGTTGCCCTCCAGGGTGATCGGGCCGGTCGCCCCCGGTACGGGGACCAGCGCCGGATCGTATCCGTGGGTGGCTATCTGCTGGTACCACCAGCCGTCCCAGCTGGCGAGGACGTCCCAGGGGTGGGCGCCGCCGCCGAAGCGCGGGTTCTTGGCGCGGAAGTCGCCGGTGTGGTCCAGCAGGTACAGGAAGACGGCGAAACCGGCGAGCTTGAGCGTGCCGTAGACGGCGACGGCGCGCCCCCAGCGGGCGGTGCGGGACGGCTCCTCACACGGGCCGGCGGTGGTCGTGGCCGGGGCGACGGCGAGCGTGCTGGTCATGAGGGGGTGGATTCCGTCCGGCGGTCGCGCCGGCCGCGGAAGACCCAGGACCGGAAGAGGAGGAAGCGCAGCAGTGTGGTGGCCAGGTTGGCGGCGACGAGCACGGTGAGTTCGGCCCGGTGGCCGGCGGCCGGCGCCGCATGGTGCAGGGCGGTCAGCGCGCCGCTGGTGAGCGCGAGGCCGACGAGGAACGCCAGCAGTCCGCGCGCATGGTGGCGTACGGCGCCGGAGCGGCCGCGTACGCCGAAGGTGAGGCGGCGGTTGGCTGCGGTGTTGGCGAGGGCGCAGGCCAGCAGCGCCAGGGCGTTGGCGGCCTGGGGGCCCGCGGGTGGCCGCAGCGCCGCGTAGAGCAGCAGGTAGCCGAGGGTGCTGACGGCTCCGACGGCCGAGAAGCGCAGTAGCTGGGCGAGGAGCCCGGCCTGGGCCTCGGTGCCCGCCCGGCCGTGGCGCAGTTCGGCGAGCGGGAGGCGGCCGGTGGCGAGCGCGCGGCCGATGCGTGCGATGCCCCGGAGGTCGGCCAGGGCGGTCGGGACGATGCGCACCCGGCTGTCGGGATCGTCGACCCAGTCGACGGGGACCTCGTGGATGCGCAGCCCTGCGCGTTCGGCGATGACGAGGAGTTCGGTATCGAAGAACCAGCCGGAGTCCTGGACCAGGGGCAGCAGCCGCTCGGCGACGTCGCTGCGCACGGCCTTGAAGCCGCACTGGGCGTCGGAGAAGCGCACGGCGAGCGTCGAGCGCAGCAGGACGTTGTAGCAGCGCGAGACGATCTCCCGCTTCGGGCCGCGCACGACCCGGGAGCCGCGCGCCAGGCGGGTGCCGATGGCGATGTCGGAGTGCCCGGATATCAGGGGCGCGACCAGGGGAAGCAGCGCCGCGAGGTCGGTGGAGAGGTCCACGTCCAGGTAGGCCAGCACCGGTGCGGACGACTGCGACCAGGCGGCGCGCAGCGCCCGTCCGCGCCCCTTGTCCGCCAGCCGCGTCCACGCCACCTCGGGCAGCTCCGACGCGAGGCGTGCGGCGATCCGCGGGGTGCGGTCCGTGCTGGCGTTGTCGGCGACGGTGATGCGGAAGGCGTACGGGAAGGTGTCGCGCAGGTGCGCGTGGAGGCGCCGGACGGACGGCTCCAGGTCCTTCTCCTCGTTGTGCACGGGAACCACGACGTCGAGGACGGGGTCGGGGTGACGGGCCGGGAGAGGTGCGCGCTCCATCACGGCGACCGGTCGGTCTTTCCTCATGTTCTGTCCGCTTCTGTTCACTGGTGCAGGGCATGCCGAAGGCAGGCGGGACGGGCGGGAGGCGGCCCGGGATCAGGGAGTCGGGGTTCCGCTGGGCGGAGCGCTCCCGGTCGGCGGGCTCGTGGCGGTGCTCGTGGCCGTCCCGGTCGGGGGGCCGCTGTACGGATCGGCGCCGGTGGACCGGCTGGCGGGAACCTCTCCGGTGCCGCTGGACGGTGGCGAGGGCGCGTCCGAACCGGTCGCGGAGGAGTAGGCGCCGCCCTCGCCCATGGCCGGGGAAGCCGGGCTCGTGCTCGTGCTCGCCGGACCGTCGGGGCTCGGGGAGAGCGTGCCGGTCACCCGCGGGGTGCCGGCCGGCTGCGGGGCCGGGACGGCGGGCTCGTTCATGGCGAAGGCCCCCGGCAGCAGGGCCAGTCCGACGGCGAGGCCGGCCACCGCGACGGCCGACCCGCCGGCCCGCCAGGCGGCGCGGGCGCGGCGGCGGGCCCGTAGGCCGTCACGCAGCCGTTCCCGGTGCCGGGGCTCGAGGGGGGTGTACTGCTCGGAGTCGCGCAGCATGCGCGACAGCTCGCGCTCGAAGTCGTCCATCGCTTCTCCTTCAGCCCACCGGCTCGATGGCGTCCGACAGGATCCGGCGCAGTCGTGCCACGCCGCGTGCCGCGTGGGACCTGGCGGTGCCGAGCGGGCACCCCAGGGCCTCCGCGACCTGCGCCTCCGGTAGGTCCTGGTAGTAGCGGAGCACCACCGCGGCGCGCTGCCCGGCCGGCAGCTGGCTCAGCGCGGCCTCCAGCCGGGACCGCTCCGCAACGGCGGCGGAGAGATCGCCGACGGCGGGCGGTTCCGGCAGGTGCTCGACGGGGCGCTCACCCCACCAACGCCGCCGGGCCGAGCGGGCCGCGGCCCGGGCCATCACCTTGCGCACGTAGGCCTCGGGCGCCTGGTCCGCGACGCGCGGCCAGGCGAACCACAGCTTGACCAGGGCTTCCTGCAGCAGGTCCTCGGCGCGGTGCCGGTCACCCCCGGTGAGCAGCCGGGCGAGGTGGAACAGGGCGGACCACCGGGCTGCCATGAACTCGTCGAACCCCCCATCGGTTCGGGAATCCCCCATCAGCACCGCCCCCTGGTCTCGCCACGCCCTTACGTCATGGGAAAGACGCCGGAGGGCGGCCCGCTATGCAGGTGAGACCTGTGATCCGGGTCACGCGGGCGAGGGCGTCGTCGTCCCCGGCCGGTACGGCGGTGACCGGGGCAGGACCGCGACTCCGGCGGGGCGCATGCAGTGGGCGGTCGGCGAGCCGGCGCCGTACGCCCGGCCCGGGCCGCGCGCAGGGCAGCGCCCGATGCCGAGGACGCGCCCGCGTCGAGGCCGTTCAGCGGGAGGGCGTGGCGCGCCGGCCATGCCATGGCCTCCGGGTCGGGCGGCCGGTCCGCAGCGTGCCGGACGGGCACCGTGTCAGACCGGCAGCCCCTTGCGGGCGCGGCGTTCCAGAGTACGGCGGCGGCGTTCGGCCGCGACGGCCCGCAGCCCCTCCTCGCGACGCTTGTTGTACCCGGGGGGTTCCACCGTGAACAGGCACAGGCCGCACACGTAGCCGCCCTCGGGGCCCTCGATCACGGGTTCCAGGCAACGCTCGCAGTCCATCGTGCAGTCGTACCCCATCGCTACGGTCGCGGACCAGCGGTGCCGGCGAGGTCGCGGACACCGGTGGGCACCGCGCACGCCGTCAGAGCCTGACGCTGCGCCGGCTGACGGGGACGCCGTCGCCGTCGACCCAGCCGAGGACCAGCCGGCGGAACTCCGTGTGGCTGATCATGCGGGTGGTGGTGTCGGCGGAGCCGCACTGGGCACCGATCTCCCGGCCCTGGCCGCCGTCCTCACCGTCGTCGGTGGCGAGGTAGATGCAGCCCGGGTCGTCGACCTCCTTGGTGACGAGGGCGTCGACCTCCCAGCCGCGCCCGACCCGGTGGATGGTGATCACGGCGTGGCCGACGCGCCCGGAGTCGTACACGGCGAGCCGTACGCTCCGGCCGCCGTCGCGGTGCGGCGTCCAGCCGTCGGCGGCCTGCACGGAGGGCGCCGCGGCCACCAGCATCGCCGCGGACAGGACGGACACAGCGACAGGGCGGACACGCACGACGGCCTCCAGGTCGGATGCGACGACCACCGGTCGGCGGCCGCCCCCATCCAAACCCCCGGACCCCGCCCGGGCCACGGCGCGGCACGCCGGGCGGGCCCGTGATCACTCCGCTGGCGGGCCCCCCGCCGAACGGGCCAGCAGCACGAGCGCGGCCGCTCCGGCCACGGTGGCTGCCGTGCCCGCGGAGCGGAAACCGTGCGAGGAGCGCCAGGACAGGACCGACCAGCGCGACCCGGCGGACAGCAGTGAGCCCACGCTCAGCCACGAGCCGGTCGACAGCAGCGACAGGGCGGAACCGATGGACCCCGCGGACAGGGCGCTGCCGACCGAGCCGACGGACAGCACCGAGCCGACGGAACCGATGGAGAGCACGGAGCCCACCGAGCCGATGGAGAGCACCGAGTCCTTGGACCACAGGGACAGGGCGGAGCCCTGGCAGGACGAGCCCGGCTGCGGCGTGGAGGATTTCTTCATGCCACCCATCCTGCCGAACGCGGCCCGGTCTGGCAGGGCTTGAGGTCACGTCAGGACGGGTCGGTGATCGCGCATGAGCCGGTGCGGACCGGGATGCGGGCGGTGAGGGGGCGAGCGGAAGACGGAACGTGGAACGGACGGAGGCAGGTAAGGGCCCGTGATCGCGGCCGAGCACCGCGGCGGCGGTGACGGACGGATGGGCGGGCGGCCCCGCCGCGCCGCGACGCGAGGACGGACGCGCCCGGCACACCGGGCGCCAACCCGTCCTCCAGCACATATCATGCCGATGTCACCCCTTTGCCCGGAAATGTTCATGCGGGCCTCCGGGTGTCGTTCACGTTTTCCGATCACTCCACGCCGAGATGGTGCGCGCACGCACCGGCGAGCAGCGAAAGTGCAGGAGGTACGGCATGTCGGACCGGTTTCCCGATCTGCGGGTGCACTCCGTCCCCGCGGGACCCGAACTCGCCGGGCAGCACGAGTCCCATACGCGCCTGACCATCCTGCTCAGTCCCCACGGCGCCGCGCGCACCGAGGCCGTCCTGATCGGCGAGCTCGACGCCGCGACCGCGCCGGAAGTACGCCGCGCCCTGTTCGCCGCGCTGGAGGCGGGGGACGGCCTCGACCTGGACCTGCGCGACGTCACCGGCTGCGACATCGCCGGGCTGAACGCCCTGCTGGAGCTGCGCAACCGCGCCATGGCCGCGCACCGGACGCTGACCGTGACCGCCGCGAGCGACACCGTCCTGCGGCTGCTCGACCTCACCGGCAACCGCGCCGCGCTCACCCCGTCCCGCCCGTCGGCCCACCGCCTCGGGGCGGACGTCCGGCGCCTGTACACGGCGGTGTGCCTGGCCCTGCTGGACGCGGGCCTGCCGCTCGCACGGCACGCGGGCGGCGAGGACCGTCCCGTCGTGGAGGCGGGGCCGCGGGGCGTGGTCGTGCGCTGGGGCACCCTCCTCGGCACCGATGTGACGGCGCGGCATCCGGCCGGGGCGCACCGCCGCCCGCTCCACAGGGCGGTGCTGGACGCGCTGGCCCTCGCCGGGTTCCGCACGGTCGAGGACAGCACGGCGACCCGCGAGATCATCGTCACCGCCCTGCCGGAGCGGACCCGCCGCTGATCCCGCACCGCGCTCCTCCTGCGTGCCCGGACGAAGCCGGGGTAGGCGGCAGCCAGGTACGCGGCTTGATCCCATGAACCGCCCCGCAGGAGGACGATGTGCTGCTGGCCCACCCCGCCGTGCTGAACGACCTGGTCGACCGTTACGAGACGCTGAGGATGCTCGACCCCGGGGACCCCGAGGTGCGCCGCCGGATGGCGGACGTCTCGTACACGCTGTGCGTGGCGACCGGCACGCGGGACGTCGACACGGCGCTGATCGCGGCGCGGCTGCGGCTGCCGGGGGCCCGCCCGGAGGACGATTCGGTGCTTGCCTGAGGCGTCCGCGTCCCCCGCGGCTGCCGGGAAGGAGAAGCGTTGCGCACGGTCGGTGTGGAGGAGGAGCTCCTGCTGCTGGACGCGGAATCCGGGGAGCCGCGGGCGTTGTCGACGGCGGTGCTGGCGTCGGCCCGTCGTGACGGCACGGCGGGCGGCCAGGTGTTCGAGGCGGAACTGCAGCGTCAGCAGGTGGAGTTCGCCACCCGGCCGCAGTCGCGGATGGAGGACCTGGCGGCGGAGATCGTGCGGTGGCGGGCGGCGGCGGCACGGCACGCCGAGGAGTCCGGTGGCGCGGTCGCGGCGCTGGCGACGTCGCCGTTGCCGGTGAGCCCGCAGTTGAGCACCGGGGAGCGGTACGGGTGGCTGCGGGAGCGGTACGGGCTGACCGCGCAGGAGACGCTGACCTGTGGCTGTCACGTCCATGTGTCGGTGGAGTCCGACGAGGAGGGCGTCGCGGTCCTGGACCGGATCCGCTGCTGGCTGCCGGTGCTGCTGGCGCTCAGCGGGAACTCGCCGTTCTGGCAGGGCCGGGACAGCGGCTACGCGAGCTACCGCAGCCGGGTGTGGGGCAGGTGGCCGTCGGCAGGGCCGGTGGAACCGTTCGGTTCCGCCGCCGCCTACCACGAGCAGGTGCGGGCCATGATCGCCACCGGGGCCCTCCGTGATGAGGGCATGGTGTACTTCGACGCCCGGCTGTCGCACGCTTACCCGACCGTCGAGGTCCGCGTCGCGGACGTGTGCCTGGACGCGTCGGGTACCGCGTTGCTGGCGACGTTGGTGCGGGCGCTGGTGGAGACCGCGGCCCGCGCGTGGCGGGCCGGTGAGCCGCCGTCAGCGCACGCCGTGGCCCTGCTGCGGCTGGCGACCTGGCGGGCGGCCCGCGAGGGCATCGACGGCCGCCTGGTCCACCCGGTGACCATGGAGCCCGCCCCGGCCGAGGCCGTGGTCCGCGCGCTGTTCGACCTCGTACGCGACGCCTTGGAGGACAACGGCGACCTGATCCCCGCGCAGGACGCCCTCGCCGGACTCCTCAAGACCGGCAACGGCGCCCGCGTCCAACGCGACCTGCTGCGCCGCACGGGCGACCTCCGCGAAGTCGCCGCGGCCTGCGTCCGCCTCACCCACACCTGACGGGGGTGCCTGGCCCGGCCGGGCCAGGCACCCCTCACGCGGCGTCCTAGAAGAAGCCGAGCTTCTTCGGGGAGTAGCTGACCAGCAGGTTCTTGGTCTGCTGGTAGTGGTCGAGCATCATCTTGTGCGTCTCGCGGCCGATGCCCGACTGCTTGTAGCCGCCGAAGGCGGCGTGCGCCGGGTAGGCGTGGTAGCAGTTGGTCCACACCCGGCCCGCCTGGATCGCGCGGCCGGCGCGGTAGGCGGTGCTGCCGTCGCGGGTCCACACGCCGGCGCCGAGGCCGTAGAGGGTGTCGTTGGCGGTGGCGATGGCGTCGTCGAAGTCGCCGAAGGAGGTGACGGCGACGACGGGGCCGAAGATCTCCTCCTGGAAGACGCGCATCCGGTTGTCGCCCTCGAGGATGGTCGGCCGGACGTAGTAGCCGCCGGCCAGTTCGCCGCCCAGGTCGGCGCGTTCGCCGCCGGTGAGGACCTTGGCGCCTTCCTGCTGGCCGATGTCGAAGTAGGAGAGGATCTTCTCCAGCTGGTCGTTGGAGGCCTGGGCGCCGATCATGGTGGAGATGTCCAGCGGGTGGCCCTGGACGATCTTCTCGGTACGGGTGACGGCCGCCTCGAGGAAGGCGTTGTAGTGGCCGCCCTGGATCAGCGCGCGGGACGGGCAGGTGCAGACCTCGCCCTGGTTGAGGGCGAACATCGTGAAGCCCTCGAGCGCCTTGTCGTAGAAGTCGTCGTCGGCGCTGGAGACGTCGTCGAAGAAGATGTTGGGGCTCTTGCCGCCCAGCTCCAGGGTGACGGGCCTCAGGTTCTGCGAGGCGTACTGCATGATGAGCCGGCCCGTGGTGGTCTCGCCGGTGAAGGCGACCTTGGCGACGCGCGGGCTGGAGGCGAGCGGCTTGCCGGCCTCGACGCCGAAGCCGTTGACTATGTTGACCACGCCGGGCGGCAGCAGGTCGGCGATCAGGCTCATCCAGAAGTGGATGGAGGCCGGGGTCTGTTCGGCCGGCTTGATGACGACGGCGTTGCCCGCGGCGAGGGCCGGGGCGAGCTTCCACGTCGCCATCAGGATCGGGAAGTTCCAGGGGATGATCTGCGCGACGACGCCCAGGGGCTCGTGGAAGTGGTACGCGACGGTGTCGTCGTCGATCTCGGCGAGGCTGCCCTCCTGGGCGCGGATGGCGCCCGCGAAGTAGCGGAAGTGGTCGATGGCCAGCGGGATGTCCGCGGCGAGGGTCTCCCGGACCGGCTTGCCGTTCTCCCAGCTCTCGGCGACGGCCAGTTCCTCCAGGTGCGCCTCCATGCGGTCCGCGATCTTGTTCAGGATGTTGGCCCGCTCGGTCACCGACGTACGGCCCCACGCCGGCGCGGCCGCGTGGGCGGCGTCGAGGGCCCGGTCCACGTCCTCGGCGGTGCCGCGGGCGACCTCGGTGAAGGTCTCGCCGGTGACCGGGGTCGGGTTCTCGAAGTACTCGCCGCGGGCGGGCGGCACGTACTCGCCGCCGATCCAGTGGTCGTAGCGGGGCTGGTACTTCATGATCGCGTCGTCGGAGCCGGGGTTGGCGTACCGGGTCATGGGGCGGCCTCCCATTGCGAGCCACCCGCTCCGTTGCGGACGGCGTTTGGCGCGACCGTAGGACACGCAAGGTTGCAACAGGGTTGCGGCGGAGCGCAGTCACGGAACTACACTCGGCAGCACCCCACCCGGTGCCGCCGGGCACCGGTCCGTGCCTACTTCCGGGGACGGCCATGACTGTCTCGTACGCGGCGTCCTACGCGGCCTGGCCGCCGGGAACCGATCCGGACCTCCTGCGACGGGACGTGGCGCGCGCCCACGAGGAGTTCCTGACGACGGGTCGCCCCCCGCGGCCGGTGCGCGACGTCGTCCGCGACTCCTGGCAGCGCTCGCTCAGCCGCGGCGTGGACCCGGAGGCCGACGGCCCCCGCTCCCCCGGGCTCGGCGCCGCGGAGCTGCGGGACTACCGGCGGCAGCACCCGATGGCGGCGGTGCTGCCCGTCGTGCGCAGCCTGCTCGTGGAACCGGCGCAGGACAGCGCCCAGTTGGTGGGGGTCGGCGACGAGCACGCCCGGTTGCTGTGGGTCGAGGGGACCCCGGGGCTGGCGGCGCGGGCCGAGCGGATCGGCTTCGTCGAGGGCGCGGAGTGGGCCGAGGACGCGGCCGGCACCAACGCACCCGGCACCGCGGTCGCGCTCGGGCGGCCCCTGCAGATCTACGCGGGCGAGCACTTCATCCGTCCGGTGCACCCGTGGAGCTGCTCGGCGGCCCCGGTCCGCGACCCGGACACCGGCGCGGTCATCGGCGTCATCGACCTGACCGGCGGCGACCACATCGCGGCGCCGCACGCCCTGGCCCTGGTGCGGGCCACCGTGGCTGCGGCGGAGGCCGAACTGCGGCTGCTGCGGCTGCGCGGCGTGCTGCCGGCCGCCCCCGGATCCGCACCGGCTGCGGGGACCGCGACGGCCCGGCTGGAGGTGCTGGCCCGCGACCGGGCACAGCTGACCTCCCCGTACGGCACGGTCGAACTGAGCCCGCGCCATTCGGAGATCGTCTTCCTGCTGGCCCGGCATCCGCGGGGGCTGGGCGCCGACGCTCTGGCGGTCCGGCTGCACGAGCACGAATCGGCCCGGGTCACCATGCGGGCCGAGATGTCGCGGCTGCGCCGGCTGCTCGGCCCGCAGGTACTGGGCTCGCGCCCGTACCGGCTGCTGCTGCCGGCCACCACGGACGCGGACGAGGTCCGGGCCCTCCTCGCGCGCGGCGCCCACCGCCGGGCCCTGGCCCGCTACCCCGGGGCGCTGCTGCCCGCTTCGGACGCCCCGGCCATCGTCGACGCGCGCGAGGAACTCCACTGCGGGCTGCGCCGCTCCCTGCGCGACCGGGGCGACGCCAGGCTGCTGCTCGACTGGCTGGACCGGCCGGGCAACCACGACGACGTCGACCTGCTGCAGGCGGCGCTGCGGGCCCTGCCCCGCGAGTCGCCGCGGCGTCCGGTGCTGCGCGCGCTGCTCGACCGTGCCCGGCAGTGACCTGCCGGGGCACACTGGTGGGGTGGATGATCCGAACATCGCGCACGTGAGCGCCGCGTCCCGGCTGGCCGACCCGGCCGAGGGCATCGGCATGGACGAACTGGGCCTGGCGGCCCGCAACCACGCGCTGCCCCTGGAGGCCTTGCGCTACGACGTCACACCACCCGGCCTTCACTACGTGCTGGTCCACTTCGACATCCCGCCGGCCGACGCACGGACCTGGCGGCTCACCATCGGCGGCAGGGTCCGTACGCCGCTGGAGCTGTCCATGGACGACCTGCGCCGGTATCCGGCCGTCACGCACCGGGTCACCATGGAGTGCGCCGGCAACGGCCGTGCCGGACTGACCCCGCGCCCGGTCAGCCAGCCCTGGCTGAACGAGGCGGTCGGCACGGCCGACTGGACGGGCGTGCCGCTGCGCACGCTGCTGCGGGAGGCGGGCGTGGAACCCGGCGCCGTCGAGGCGGTCTTCACGGGCGCCGACCACGGCGTGGAGCGCGGGGTCGAGCAGGACTACCAGCGCTCGCTGACGGTCGCGGCCGCGACCGCCGAGGACCCCGAGGTCCTCGTGGCGTACGCCATGAACGGCGCGCCCCTGCCGCCGCAGCACGGCCACCCCGTCCGCCTGGTCGTCCCCGGCTGGTACGGCATGGCGCACGTGAAGTGGCTGCACGACATCACCCTCACCGACACCCCGTTCACCGGCTTCCAGCAGTCCGTCGCGTACCGCATCCGGCAGGAGCCCGATGAGCCGGGCGAGCCGGTGACCCGGATCGCGCCGCGCGCCCTCATGGTGCCGCCCGGCTTCCCCGACTTCATGACGCGCACCCGCGTCGTCCGGCCGGGCCCGCAGCGCCTGGAGGGCCGGGCGTGGTCCGGCCGCGCGCCGGTCGTCGGCGTCGAGACGAGCACGGACGGCGGCCACACCTGGCAGGCGGCCGCACTCGGCGACGAGGGCCACCCCTGGGCCTGGCGGCACTGGCACACCACCTGGGAGGCGACGCCCGGCCACCACGTGCTCAGCGTCCGCGCCACCGACGCGGAGGGCCACACCCAACCGCTGGAACAGCCCTGGAACCGCGGCGGCTTCGCCAACAACCTCGTCCAGCGCGTACCGGTGGTGTGCCTGGAGGCCGGCGCCTGAAGCCCGCGCGGCGCGGGGTCACCCGTCGAAGGCGAGCCAGCCGACGCCGTCGTGGGGCAGGGGGCCCAGGGCACCGCGGTCGGTGGCCCCGGCCCAAACGTCGTACTCGTTCTCCCTCCGCCCTCTCGAGACGCTCAGGACGAGCCCGGGTGCCACGTGGAAACGCCTGGCAGCCCGGGGCTCGAAGGGCCGGAGGGGAACCGGGCGCAGTTCCCGGGTGAGCGGCTCGACCTCCGCTCCGGTGATGCCGTGCGCCACCGCCACGTGGTCGGCGCCCATCGCGGCCTCGTAGAGGGCGAACTGGAGGAGGAATCCGCTGAGCGGTTCGAGTTCGGCGACCGGCGGTTCGTCGTGCACCCGGTGCCAGACGGTCGGGTCGTCCTCGGGCTCACCGGGCGTCCACAGCGTGGACCAGCGGAACCCTCCTTGGTTCTCGACGCCGAAGACACACATGTCGCCGCAGCGGTCGGTCTCACGACGGGGGTCCTCGACGATGCGGTTCTGGACGCCCAGGACTCCGGGGCGCCGTACGGCCAGCCGGTAGAGCTGCGCGAGCGCGGTGGGCAGGTCGGTGGAGCCGCCCGGCACGAACGGCGGCTTCGCGGCGCCGTCGGTGGCCGGGTACCAGCCCGTGACGAACCGCTCCAGCGCGAGGGCACGGTCGCCGTTCACGTCGTCCAGCCACTCCGGGCCGGGGCGGGCCGCGACGGGGCGCGGCGGGCGGACCCGGTCGAGCAGCGCCCTGCTGAGGGACGTCTGCAGCCGTACTGTGCAGTCGTCGAGTTCGTACACGGTGCCGCCGGGCGGGAGGTGCGAACCGATCACTTCCGCGTGGCCCGTGCCGAGGCGGAGCAGGCCCTCGTCCACGCGGACCATCAGATGGAAACCGGGCGGGTCCCAGAGCCGCTCCAGCACCCGAGCCGGCGCGGGGCCGAGCAGCCGGACCTCCCAGGCGTTCCACACACCGCTGCGCCCCGGTACCTCCCCCGCGTCCACGATGATCAGCGTCCCGGCGGAGCCGATGGTCATCGTCGCGCCGCCGACCGGAAGGTCCTCGGCGCCGGAGGTGGCGCCGATCAGCGCCCGTGCCTGCCCGTCGTCGAGCACGTCCCCGAGGGCGGGACCCGGGTTCTCGTCAGCCATGCGCCATGGTCCCAGACGGTCACGGCCGGGCCGTTCCTGGGGGCGGCAGGGCCAGGCACGGGGGCGGGGGGCGAACTAGCGTGGGGCGCATGGACGCCTCGAATGTGATCGGTGACTTCCTGCGGGCCCGGCGGGAACTCGTGCGGCCCGAGGACGTCGGCCTCAACAGCGGTGGGCTGCGGCGTGTGCCGGGGCTGCGGCGCGAGGAGGTCGCCATGCTCGCGGGCATCAGCTCGGACTACTACCTCCGGCTGGAGCAGGGGCGGGACCGCAATCCGTCCGTGCAGGTCGTGGAGGCGCTCGCGGGGGTGCTGCGGCTCGACGCCGACGCGACGGCGTACCTGATCGGGCTGGTGGGACCCAAGCCGCGCAGGACCAGGCGCCCCGCGCAGGAGAAGGTGCCGGGCCACGTCCTCCAGTTGCTCGCGCAGTTGCCGATGCCGGCACTCGTGCAGGGGAAGTACCTCGACGTCCTGGCCGCGAACGCCCTGGCGCGGGCGCTGTCGCCGAACAACGTGCCGGGGGTGAACCGGCTCCGCGCGGCGTTCCTGGACCCGGAGGAGCGGGAGCTGCACCGGGACTGGCAGACCGCCACGGTGAACGCGGTGGCGAGTCTGCGCGCGGTGGCCGGGCCCGATCCCGACGACCCCCGGCTGGCCGCGCTCGTGGGCGAGCTTTCGCTGAAGAGCGACCGTTTCCGGAAGCTGTGGGCGCGCCACGACGTGCACCGGCGCGAGGGCGCGCTCGCCCGGATGCGGCACCCACAGGTCGGCGACATGGACCTGTACCGGGAGAAGCTGAGCGTCAACGGCGCCGAGGGCCAGGTCCTGGTGATCTACCACGCCGAGCCGGGAACGGGGGCGGCGCGCTCGCTGGCCCTGCTCGGGTCCCTGGCCGCCGGCACCGCCGACGGGACCGTCCGCCCCGCGGCCCCCGCCCGGGCGGGCGAGGACCGGGAACGGACCGGCCGGGGTTAGGCCCGGCCTCCCGGTGCGCGGACCAGCAGGAACAGGGTGCGACGGCGGTGGCTGAAGCCGATCGACTCGTAGAGCCGTACCGCGTTGGTGTTGCTCGCGGCGGCGTGCAGCAGCGGGGTGTCCCCGCGCTCCTTGATGCCCGCCGCGACGGCGCTCATCAGCCGGGTCGCCAGGCCGCGACCGCGGTGGTCCGGGTCGGTGCAGACGGCGCTGATCTCCGTCCAGCCGGGCGGCTGGATGCGCTCCCCGGCCATGGCGATCAGCCGGCCGTTCTCCCGGATGCCCAGGTACGTGCCGAGTTCGAGGGTCTTCGGCAGGAAGGGGCCAGGCCGCGTGCGGGCGATCAGGTCCATGACGTCGTCGACGTCGGCGGCGCCGAGGCGCACGGCCTCCGGGGCGTGCTCGGCGTGGAGCGCGGTGTCGACCATCTGCATGCCCTCGCCGCCCTCCACGACCTCCCAGCCCTCCGGGATCACCGGTGAGCCGGTGACCAGGGCGGTACCGCTCGGGCCGAGCAACTGGGCCAGGTCGTCCCAGGCGGCGGGGTCGGCCGGGTCGGCGAGGCCCGCGAAGACGGACACGTCGGACCGGTAGCGGGCGGCTCGGCCGCGGACCTCGGCGAAGCCGGCGTGCGGGCCGGTGAGGGCGGCCCACACCGGGTTGTCCAGGGCAGGTGCGGCGTCGGCCCGGGCGGGCTCGCCGTCGGACTCCGCGGGGTGGGCGTGATCAACGGTGGTGGACATGGGTGGTGCTGGTCTCCGTCCATCGAGGGGCCGGCGGCTGTCGGGTGGGTCAACACCGTCGTGCCCGCCCGCAATCCCGGCCGGGGCCGGGATCCCCACCCTAGGCCGTGGTGATCGCGGGGCACGGCCCGCCCCGGGGCGCCGGGGACCGTCCCCTCGGCCGGGTTGCGCGGCACGATGGGCGTAATACGGTGGCCGGGAGGCGGGGGCTCGCGCTACGAGGGAGATGGCGCATGGCCACACTGGTCGCCGTGAGCGTCGGTATGCCCAAGAACGTGCCGTGGCAGGGCCGGACGACGTACACGGGCGTCTGGAAGGAGCCGGTCTCCGGACCGCGCATGGTCCGGCGGCTCAACATCGACGGCGACGGGCAGGGCGACCTCGGCGGGCACGGCGGGGAGCAGCGGGCGGTGCTGGTGTACCAGCTGGACTCGTACCGCCACTGGCAGAAGGAGCTCGGGCGGGACGACCTGACCTTCGGCAACTTCGGCGAGAACTTCACCGTGGATGGCCTGCCCGACGACGAGGTGTGCATCGGGGACCGGTACCGCATCGGCGGCGCGGTCTTCGAGGTCACGCAGCCGCGCGTGACCTGCTACCGGGTCGGGATGCGCATGGCCGAGCCCAGGATGGCCGCGCTGCTGGTGGCCCACCGGCGCCCCGGCTTCTACCTGCGGGTGCTGGAGGAGGGCGAGGTCGCCGCGGGCGACGACATCGTCAAGCTCGGGACCGGGCCGGAGGCGATGACCGTCGCGGACATCGACGCGCTGCTGTACCTGCCCGGGCATCCCCGGGACCAGGTCGAGCGTGCCCTGCGGATCCCGGCGCTGAGCCCGGGGTGGCAGGCGTCGATGCGGGCGCTGCTCGACGCCCCGGCGGGGGACGGGGGCGGCGCGGCGGGCAACCCCGGACTGACCGGCACGGCGGCCCCTCCCCCGGCGTGGCCGGGCTTCCGCCCGCTACGGGTGGCCCGGGTCCGGGACGAGAGCAGCAGCATCTTCTCGCTGACGCTGGCCGCGCAGGACGGCAGTCCGCTGCCGGCCGGGATGCCCGGCCAGTTCCTCACCGTCCGTATGCGGCCGGAACCCGACGGGCCGCCGCTGATCCGCACGTACTCCCTGTCGGGGCGGCCCGGCGCGGCGGAGTACCGGATCAGCGTCAAGCAGGAGCCGCACGGCGCGGGCAGCGGCTTCCTGCGGCGGCACGTGCGGGAAGGCGACCTGCTGGACGTCGCCGCGCCGCGCGGCACGTTCGTCCTCGGGGAGGGTGACACGCCGGTGGTGCTGCTCTCCGCGGGGGTGGGCGCCACACCGGTGATGGCGATGCTGTACGCGCTGGCCGACGCGTGCGGCCGGCGCGAGGTGTGGTGGCTGCACGTGGCGCGCGACGGCGAGAGCCATCCGTTCGCCGCGGAGTCCCGGGCCCTGGTGGGAAAGATGGCGGGCGCGCACGCCTACGTCGCCTACAGCAGGCCGCGCGAGAGCGACCGTGCGGGCGCCGACTACACCGGGGCGGGCCGGCTCGACACGGCACGGATCGCCGCGCTGGACCTGCCGCCGGACGCGGACGCCTACATCTGCGGACCGCAGGGCTTCATGGACGACATGGCGGAGGCGCTGGCTGCGGGGGGACTGGCCGCGGACCGCATCCACCGGGAGACGTTCGGCGCGCTGTCCTCGATCAACCCCGGCGTGGTCGACGCGACGGCCCGCGCCCCGCACCCGCCCGCTGCCCCTCCCGGCGAGCCCACGGGACCGTCGGTGTCCTTCGCCCGCAGCGGCCTGAGCGTGCCGTGGCACCCGGCGTACGGCACGCTCCTCGAACTCGCGGAGGCGTGCGACGTGCCGACCCGCTGGTCGTGCCGCACCGGGGTCTGCCACACCTGCGAGACCCAGGTCCTGACGGGCGGTGTCGCATACGCGCCGGAGCCCGTCGACGAACCCGCCGAGGGCAACGCCCTCATCTGCTGCTCGCAGCCGCGCACGGACGTGGTGCTCGACCTGTAGGACGCCCTGTCCCGCAGCCCCGAATCCGCGTTGACGTGCGCGTTCGCATGCCACACAGTGGTGCGGCCCCGACCGGGGCGCACGATTTCAGGGGCGGGACACATGACGACGACGGACGAGTACCTGGGCCTTTGCGCCGACCTCCACGCCGCGGGCGGCCACGCGGCGGTCCGCAGGACCGCCAGGGCAGGGCTGCAGCAGGACCCCACGTCCGCCGACCTCCACTGCTGGCTGGCCCTCGGGCACGTCGGCGAGGACGAGGACGACCACGACGACGAGGCGGAGAAGGCCTTCCGGGCGGGACTGGAACTCGCGCCGGACCACCCCGGACTGCTCGCCGGGTACGCCGAGTTCTGCCTCGCCGCCGACGCATTCGAGCACCCCGGGCGGGCCGCCCGCGCGCGGACCCTGCTGGAACGGCTCGAGCGCCTCGCACCCGACGCCCCGGAGACCGAGCGCGCCCAGGCGGCGCTGCGGTGGTCGCAGCGCTCGTGGTGGGAGGACGTCCGCATGCAGGCGGCGGCCGCCCAGCTGGAGCAGGGCAGCGCCCAGGCGCAGAGCGACGACCTCGCGTACGCCCTGCGCGACAGCACGGCGGAGGAGGCCCGGCACCGCGCCGAGGCATGGTCGCGGGGCCGGCCGGAGGACCACCGGGCCGCCGTGCTGGCGGCCACGCTCGCCGAACTGTCCGGCCCTGCGAAGGCGCCCCTTAGACTGCTCGCCCGTCACCGGGCACCTGCCTGGGCGGCCGCCGCCGTCCTCGCCTACGGCACGAACGCGCTGCTGCGCTCGCTGGACCTCGCCCACGGGCTGGTCGTGTGGGGCTGGGCGTGGCTCCTGCCGGTCTTCGTCCTCGACCGCAGGCTCTCCGCCGCGCGCCGCCGCGCCCAGGAGCAGGTGGTGGCCCGGATGGAGACCCGCCTGACCCCCACCGCTCCCGCTTCCGGCGACTGACGCCGCCACGAGCTGCGCGAGGTCGTCGGGCCGCCACAACCACGAGCGGCCCGCGGCCCGGACGCACACGCGGACCACCACGCGGCCCCGGGCGGTCAGCCGCGGTTCGCGGGCTGGGGGAGGTCCTGGTCCTGCAGGGCCATGAGCTGGTCCGGGGTCGGGTCGTCCAGCTCGGCGACGCGCTGCGCCTGCCGTTCGGTCATCTCCTGGAACATCTGGCGCGCGGATCGGCCGTTGCCGAAGCCCTCGCCGCGCGGGAGGAGCTCGAAGAGGCGGGTGAGCTCCTCGCGGGCGACGGGGGTGAGTTCGTACTGGTGCTCCGCGGCCTGGTACTCGACGATCGAGACCAGTTCGTCCGCGGCGTAGTCCTCGAAGAGGAGCGTGCGGCCGAACCGGGAGGACAGGCCCGGGTTGGAGCTGATGAAGCGGTCCATGTCGCCGGGGTAGCCGGCGGCGATGACGACGACGTCGTCGCGGTGGTCCTCCATGAGCTTGACCAGGGTGGCGACGGCCTCCGTGCCGAAGTCGTTCCCGGCGCCCACCGGGGCGAGGCTGTAGGCCTCGTCGATGAAGAGCACGCCGCCCAGCGCGCGGTTGAAGGCGGCGGTGGTCTTGGGGCCGGTGTGGCCGACGTACTCGCCGACCAGGGCCGTACGGTCGACCTCCACGAGGTGGCCCTCGCGCAGCAGTCCGAGCGCCTTCAGGAGCCTGCCGTACAGGCGCGCCACGGTGGTTTTGCCGGTGCCGGGGTTGCCCGCGAAGATCAGGTGCCGGCTGAGCGGCGGGGCGGGCAGCCCGGCCTCCTCGCGGCGCCGGACCGTCTGCATCAGCTTCACCAGCGAGCCGACGTCGCGCTTGACGCGGTCGAGGCCGACGAGGGCGTTCAGCTCGCCCAGCAGGTCCTCCAGGGTCTCCTCGGGCGCTTCCTCCTCGTCGGCGGTGGCCTGCGGGCGCGTCCCTGCCTGCGGGGCGCCTGGTACGCCCGGGGCGGCGGGCACCGCCGGGGCGGCCGCGGGTTCCCCGAACGTCAGCGGGACGCCGTCCACGGTGCAGTCTTCGAGCTGCGGGGCCGCGCCCTCGTCCGTGCCGAGCGCGTCCGCGCAGTCGCGGATCCGGCAGTGCCGCAGTACGGGGTCCGCCCCCGCGCCCACGTGGAGCGCGGGGAAGCCGGAGCCGGACACGTCGAGCGAGGTGAAGGTGCCGCCCGCGCCCTCGGCGAGGAAGACGCCGTTCTTGGCGGGCCTCTCGATGCGCAGGTCCACGACCGTGGGCCGGGCCCCGGTCCACACGACGACGCCGGAGCCGGCGCAGTCCTCCACCGAGCCGCCGTTGACGGTGGCTTCGGCTCCCTTGTCGACGACGACGCCCGCCGCGCCCGCCCCGGTGACCCGTATGCCGGTGAGGACCGCGGTACCGCCGGTCGCGACCCGCACCCCGATGTCCTTGGTGCCGGTGACCGTGGTGTGCTCGACCCTGCTCTCGGACGCCGAGCCGACGCCGATGCCCGTCGCGACGTCGTCGATGCGGCAGCCGGTGACCGTCGCCACGGCCTGCTCGTCCACGGCGACGCCGGTCATGGCCACGTTCCTGATCCCGCAGTCCGCGAGTTCGAGGCGGGCCTCGCCCGCCGCGTGGACGCCGTGCTCGGCGCAGTCGCGGACGAGGCAGTCGGTCAGCTGCCCGGTGGCCGTGCCGGACAGGTGGACGGCGCTGAAGGCGCTGCGGTCGATCCGGCAGTCCGCGAGGCGGGCCTGCGCGGCGCCCGTGACCAGCAGCCCGTTGGCGCCGGCGTCGGCGACGGCGCAGCCCTGCGCGTTGAGCACGCCGTTGTCCTGGACGACCACCCCGCTGGCGGAGGCGCCGCGGATCCGGCAGTCGGTGAGCTCGGCGCGCGCCGTGCCGGTCACGTGCACACCGGCCGCGCCGGGCGACTCGATCCGCAGTTCTCCGGCCGTGGCCTCGGCCGCCTCTTCCAGCAGCAGCCCGGCCCGGCCGGTGCCGGTCAGCGTGGAGTCGGCGAGCCGCAGGCGTGCGCTGCCGCGCAGCCGGACGCCCGATCCCGTCGTACGGTCCAGGCGCAGCCGGGTCGCGTCCAGCCGGGCCGTGCCCGACAGCACGACGCCCGTGCCGTCCACGCCCGTGACGCTGGTGTCCTCGACCCGGGCGCGGACCGCCCCGGCCAGGTGCAGGCCGGCCAGCCGGGCGCGTTCGAGGCGGCAGCGCCGCAGGATCAGGGCGGTCGTCCCGCTCTCCTCGTCCTCCGGGCCGCGGGCCTGGATACGGCCGCCCTCGACGGCGCAGTCCTCCAGGACCAGTCCGGCGCCCGGCGAGACGGCGATCGCGGGGGCGCCGTCGTCGGCGCCCCACACGGTGACGCCGTGCACGGCGCAGTCCGGGCCGTCGACGGTCAGCGCGGGCCGGTCCCCGGGAGGCGCGGCCAGCACGACGCTGCCGCGGCCGTGCTCGGCCGTGAGCACGACGGCGCGGTCCAGCACCACGGCCTCGGTCCAGGTGCCCGGGGCGATCACCACCACGTCGCCGGCGGCGGCGGCCCGCACCGCGTCGGCGATCCGGTGGAAGGCGCCGCGGCCGCCTTGTCCTTTGGGGGCCACGGTGTGACGGGTCATGTTCCGGATCCTCTACTGCTGCTGCGTGCCGGGCGGCGGTACCTGGTACCAGGACGGGTTGATGCTCGCACGGTACGCACCCGTCAGGTAAACCGACTGGATCGACTTCTCGAAGATCTTGAAGGGTAGCTGGATCCAGAAGTCCGCGAAGCCCTGCCGGTGGAAGAGCCGGCTGCCGCCGCCCAGCACGAGCGCGTTCTTGACCAGGGCGGTGGAGGCCGACGTGGTGAGGGCCGCCGCGGCGTTGATGCCGCCGTCCAGGAAGGCGTCCGCGCCGCTGAGCTTGACCGTGTTCCCGTTGGCGTCGCTGACGCCCCACACCGCGGCGTTCATGGCGCCGTTGACCCATCCCGAGATCACGCTGGTGCCCGCGCTGAAGGTGAAGTCGTAGATGCCTCCGCGCCAGCGGGTGGGGGTCTCGTTCCCGGCCCATTCGTTGGACCAGGTCTTGTCGTGGTTGAACGGCCTGCGCTGCGGGAGCTTGCCGCCGTCGATGTTGGCCAGGGTCGTCTTGAGGTTGCCGAGCTCGCGGAACCCGGCGGCCCGGTTCTCGTGCACGGCGATGCCGACCCCGGTCTTGACGCCCGCGGAGACGGCGGCGTTGGCGAACGCCTTCAGCACGTCCTTGCCGGTGAACGGCTTGTCCTGGGCCGCGGCCACGATGCCGTTCACGGCCAGGTTGGCACCGAACTCCAGGACGAACTCCTGGCCGAACTCCACGGCGGCCTTGTACGCCACCGTCCGCCAGTACGGTTCGTACCGCGCCTCGCGCAGCGCCGCACCCGCGTCGTCGGGGAGCATCGTCCCGGACCAGGGCATGCGCTGGGACTCGCGGATCCGGCGCCCCCAGCCGCGTATCTCGGTCAGCGGCCCGCGGTAGTCGTACTCGTTGCCGACCAGCTTCATCTGGCCGAGCGGACCGCGGCGCTCCCAGACCAGGCCGCTGTCCGTGCGCTGGGCGACGAGACCGCCGTCGGCGTCGTAACGGTTCCACTGCCCGCGCCAGGCGTCGGTCTCCAGGTATCCGGTGACGGTGCCGCCGGGGCCCGTCTCGGCCGTGCGTTCGCGGACGACGGAGCCGTGGTCGAACTCCTTCCAGACCGCGCCGGGCTCGCCGGCCGTGCGGCCGTACTCGCGGACGCGGGCCGGGCCGTCCAGATGCAGCGGCGTGTCGCGCAGGACGACCGTGGTGCCGTCGGCGGACCGCAGTTCGTCGCGGAAGTGGCGGGCGCCGGGCCGCCACTGGTCGTCCCAGGCGCCGGTGGCCCGGTTCCACCACATGCGGACCTGGCCGCCCTGGCCGGGTGCCGTCGCCGGTGAGCCGTCGCGCTTGAACTCGGCGGTCAGCCAGCGCTCGTTGCGGGCCGGGTCGCGCCAGGCGTCCACGAAGCGGCCCTTGTCGAGCATGCGGCGCTCGCGGACCAGGTTGCGGTTCGCGTCGAGGTCGCGGAAGGAGTCGTCCCAGGACAGCTTCGGGTCGTTGGAGCCGCGGAAGAACTCCCTGGAGCCGGAGCGGCCGAGGTGGCTGCCCTGGGCGTCCGTCTCCCGCCACGTCCACTTCGCGGAGTCCGCCCGCCCCGTGCCCTCGATGAAGCTGTTCGCGGCGCCGTTGGGGTTCGGGTGCCGCATCCCGGTCAGGTTGCCGTGGGCGTCACGGGTGACCCAGCTGCCGCGGCCGGAGGGATGTCCGACGACCGGCGCATCGACGTACTCGCGCACGACTCCGTCCGGCAGGCCCTCGCGCGCGACCCTCAGGCGCCCGTCCGGCCCCTGGAAGCGGTCCTGCCACAGCGGGCCGTCGGGAGCGCCTTGTTGCGGGACGCGGTAGCCGTGCCGGCCGCCGGAGTCCTCCCAGGGCACGTACGAGGCGTCGGCCGGGGCGTAGCCGGGGCCGCCGGCGTGGTCGCCGACCTTCAGCGTCGTGCCGTCGTGCAGCTTGGTCGTCAGGCGCGCGAAGTCGCCGTTCGCCGCCAGATCCAGGGTGCCGCCGTCGAGACCGACGTACCGCACGCCCGAGCCACCGGCACCGGCGCCGCCCCCGACGGGCCGCGTCTCCCAGGTGAACAGCTGGTACGCGTTGTCGCCGAGCACATGGGCGTACGCGCCCTCCGCGTGCCCCGCACCCGGCAGCAGGCCCTTGCGGACCCAGACGGGCGGGCGCTGCTCACGCCACCGCTCGGTGACCAGCAGGTGGCCGTCGACGACCTCGGCCTTGCCGACCTCCTTGCCGTGCGGCGACTGGCGCTGCCAGGTCCCGTCGGTCTTCCACCCGCCGGGCGCGGCGGCGTCCTGCACGAGCGTGTGCTCCTCGTACTGCCCGGCGTGTTCGGGCAGGTGGCCCATGCCCCACTTGCGCTGGACGAGGGTCCGTCCGTCGTCGGCGAGGTCGGTCCAGCCGGAGTCGTACCGGTCCGGGGTCCGCGGGCCCGCGGTCAGTTCCCTCGAGGCCCCGTCGTAGCGGTGCCAGCGCAGTTCGCCGTTCTCGTTCCTCAGCGCCAGCGTGTGGCCGGTGCCGTTGCCGTGCTTCTGCAGACCGGCCTGGTACTCGTGGACGACGTTGCCGCGCCCGTCGAGGTCGCGCCAGCCGGTGCCCGCGGTGTCGTACTCGCGGATGCCCGCGCCGGACAGGGTGGCCTCGTCGCCCCAGCGCGCCCAGCTCGTACGGGGGTTCATACGGCCGAAGTCGATGGTGTCGGTGCGGCGGAAGGAGTCGAGGAGCCCGCCGCCGGGCAGCGGCCGGCGCTCGAAGACCGGTACCGGTGCGCCGGTCGCGCTGAGCAGCACCACCCTGCCGTTCGCGGCGCCCGTCAGATCCGCCTTGCCGTGGTGGAACACCCCCGTGCCGGTTCCGGCGGGGCCCGTGCGCTCCCACACGCCGTTCGGGTGGTCCAGGACGTACTGATAAGGAGTGGGCCTGCCCTTGTCGAGGACGTTGAAGCCCTGCTTGACCAGGGTGCCGTCGGTACCGATCTGGATGAACTCCCCGTCCCGCGGCCCGCCGGTGTGCACGTGGGTCACCCGCAGACCGTCGGCCGTGGCGGTGACCTCCTGCCCGCGGAAGTGGGCGATGCGCGTGCCGGTCGCGTCCTCCAGCCAGGCGGCACCCTGCGCCGGGGTGACCAGGTTCAGGCCGTCCGGCACGCCCGGCAGCGCCGGGAGCGGCCGGCCGGTGGCGACGGGAGCGCCGTGCTCGTCGTACCGGGTGAAGGTCCCGTCGACCTCGTCGATCTGGCGCGGATGGGGCTCGGTGAGCTCCGAGAAGTATCCGTGTGCCGTGGGGAACGTCTCCGTGCCGGACAGTGAGTCCGTGTCCCGCAGCGAGGGGGCCGGGCCCGTACCGGAGGTCCCGTCATGCGCGTGCGGCACGGGTGGCACCGGCGGTACGGACGGCACGGGCGCGGGCGACGCGTGTTCGGCCGCCGCCACCCTCAGCTCGGCGGCCTCCGCATCGGCGAGCCGGACCTCCGCGGTCACGACCTGCTCGCGCGCCGCGTCCAGCCCGGTCCTGTTCGAGGACCCCTTTCCGACCAGGTCGAGGGCCTCAAGCCGCCGGAACTCCGCGTGCGCCCGGTTCAGGTCGCGCCGGGCGTCCTGCACGGCCGCCTCCGCGTCCGCCGTCGTCAGCGGGTCGTCGGCTCGCGGGGTCAGGTCCGGCCCCTCGTCCAGCGACCCGGCGTCCTCGTCGGCACGCCCCTTGCCCTTGCCGGGCGCGGGGGGTGCGACCGCGTCGTCCGTGACGGCACGGGTGTGCGGCACGTGAACGTGGTCGTGGCCGTGGTTGCGGACCTGGGCATGGATGAGGTCGAGGTGGCGGGAGCGCAGTCCGCCCTGGGTCAGGCCCTCCGGCGCGGCGTTGTGGTAGTTGCCCATGAGGCTGCCGTCGACCTCGGGCCGGTGGCCCGCCGTCGAGTCCCGGTACTCGTCCCGCAGACCCAGCTGGTGACCGAGTTCGTGCGCGAGGTCCTGCTCGGTGGCGTCGATGCGCCACTGGTGCTGGTTCATCGCACCGTCCGGGCCGCCCACCCTCACGTTCAGGTGGGCGTCCGCGGCGTTGCCCGAGACGCGCTCCAGCGTGACGTGCAGGACACTGCCGTCGCCCAGCACCTCACCGGGACGGTTGAAGACCCTCTCCACACCGCCCAGCGCTCGCTCCCACAGTGCGTCCACCTGGGCCGGCGACAGACCGTCGGCGGCCAGCCGGACCCGCACGGTCAGATCCGTGACGGAACGCTCGCCCAACGGGAACGTACGCACGTCGAAGCCGGCACGCACCTCGTACCGCGGCGCGTGAGCGCCACCGCCCCGCGGCGTCGACACCGGGTCCACCCACGAGTGCTTCACCGTGTCCGGCGCCGCCGCACCACGCGCCGCGTTCCAGCCCGGGTCCAGCGTCAGGTCAACATGGCCGTCACCAGCACCGTGGAGGAAGTCGTCCGCCGCACCCGTCGGCGCGGACACCGCCCGCGCCGACACCCCAGCGGGTTCGTCCAGCACCGGGAACGACCTGTCCCCGCTCTCCCAGCGCACCGTCACGGTCTCCGTGGCCGAGCCGTGGACGACGGTGTGCCGCACGTCCCGCTGGAGCCGCTCCAGCGTGTCCAGCAGACCATCCGGCGGGAAACGCTTGTTCAGCGCATCGAGCAAGCTGTCCTTCGAGACGCCAAGCTCGTCCGCCAGGTTCTGCGTGTGACCGGAATTGTTCTTCCAGCCCCGCGTGGCGTTGTTCGGGCCCACATGGATGGAGTTGTCCGCCGTCAGAATCGACGGCCCATGCTCGTCGATCAGATCCTGGGCAGCCTTCGAACGCGCGGTCAGGTGGAAGTCGCTCCCACTGATCGTGACCGACGACCCGCCCGCCACTCGCGTCTCATGACTCGAAGTGAGGACCACGTTCAGGTGGACGGCCACCTCCGCCCGCGTCCCACCATCGTGAACGGTGATGACGATCGGGCGCGAGATGAGGTTGTTGCCCCCGTTGTTACGGGTCTTCACACCGAAGTCAAAGCCACCGAGCGTACGGCGCACCTCGCTCGGCTTTGCACCCCCCGTACCGGTGATCACGTCCAGGATCTTGTCCGCGGTCAGCTTCGCGGTGCCAGTGGCGACCGGAGCGGCCGCGGAGACTGACTGCGGCACGTGCTTGTTGATGGCGTCGACCAGGGCGTTCCGGGTGTTGGCCGCGAGACCCACCAACTGGAGGGCCGTCTCTTTGCTGCCCGCATCGGTGACCAGTTGGGCACGGGCCGTCTCGTCGAGCACATCGGAGACCCTGCCCTTCACCATGCGGGTACCGTCCGTGGTGATCCCATGGAAGGCGATCTTCGCCAGGGCATCCGAGGTGCGCTTCACCTCCGTGATCCCCGGATGGTGCTGGACAAGGTAGTGCTGGATCTGCTTCGTCCATGTGTCGGGGTCCGCGTGACTCTGGGTCAGTCCGGTGAGGAGCGTCTCCGGCTTGTCCGACAACACCTTCTTGGCGATGCGCTCGCCATCCGTGACCACGGCAAGAGTCGAGTCGAACGCGACCATCTTGGACTTGTCCGACCAGTCGAAGTGGCGGTTCTTGATGAGGCTGTCGAGAAGGTGCTTCCCCTCTTCGGCTTCGTAGACGATCCTTCCGGCCTTGCCGAAACGGATGTCGCCCTCAAGGCCTTGCAGAATATTGGGTTTGACACGGATGAACGTATTGGGCTCAGGGAAATAGATCGCCCGTGCGTCGCTTTTCGCCATTGCGTCGCGGACGGCCAGATCGATGTCCGCCGCCTTCTTCTCGGCGATTCCCTTGGGCGTGACGCCTTCAGGAAGTGTGTATCCACCGCTCACCATCTCGGGAGCAGATCCGTTCTCGTCGGTCAGCGTCTGGATCTTCGCGGCGGCGCGGTCGAAGAGCGGCTTCCCGCCGACGACCATGCTCTCCACGTCGGCATCACCGACGTGCAGGTACACCTCGCCGCCGTCACTCCGCCTTACCTGGGTGAGCATGCCGCGCGTGAATTCGTCGCGGACGACGGCCTCTCGGAGGGCGCCGTAGGGGATCATCTTCTGGCCGCCGTCCCTCAGCAACTGGGCGCTGGGTTGCTCCCAGCTGAAGCCGGTGACCCTGACCGAGAAGTCGCCTTCCTTGTCCCATTGCTGAGCGAACTTCCTCACCGCACTGGTGATCTCAGCTTCCTTGCCCGCGCCGTTGACACCGATGACGAGGCCCAGCCGCTCGCCGAGGGACTCCTTGCCGAACGCCTTGCCGTACGTCTGCGCCAGCTTCAGCAGATCGGTGTCCGCGGTGGCGATGACGGTCGCGACGAAGCGGACGTCCTTGCCGGCCTGGAGCGAGCCCTTGGCCATGCCGTCGTACTGGGCCACCGGCGTCAACCGGTAGTGACCGGCGATGTTCTGGTAGCCGTCGGTGAACCGCATGGCGTCCGTCTGCCGCGTGAACGCGGGCGGGACGGCCGCCGTCTGGGAGGTGCCTGCCCTGCCGCCGCTCTTGCTGGGCGCGTGGGGGGCGATCCCGTCGACCGCGTCGAGGTCCACGTGCGGCACATGGACGTGGTCGTGACTGACGACCTGGGCGTGGATGAGGTCCAGGTAACGCGGCCGTAGTCCGCCCTGGGACAGACCCTCGGGTGCGGCGTTGTGGTAGTTGCCCATCAGGCTGCCGTCGACCTCCGGGCGATGCCCGGCGGTGGTGTCCCGGTACTCGTCCCGCAGACCCAGCTGGTGACCCAGCTCGTGGGCCAGGTCCTGCTCGGTGGCGTCGACACGCCACTGGTGCTGGTTCATCGCACTCTGCGGACGCCCGACGTGCACGTTCAGGTGCGCATCGGAGGCCTTTCCGGTGACCCGCTCCAGCGTCACGTGCAGGACACTGCCGTCGCCCAGCACCTCACCGGGACGATTGAAGACCCTCTCCACACCGGACACCGCACGGTCCCACAGGGCATCCACTTCCGGCTGCGACAGGCCTTCGTCGGCCAGACGCACCTTCACCGTCAGATCCGTGACCGAACGGTCTCCGAGCTCGAACCTGCGCACGTCATAACCCGCGCGGACCTCGTACCGCGGCGCATGGGCGCCACCACCCCGCGGCGTCGACACCGGGTCCACCCACGAATGCTTCACCGTGTCCGGCGCCGCCGCACCACGCGCCGCATCCCAACCCGCGTCCAGCGTCAGATCCACCCGCCCGACACTCACACCCGAGCTGCGCAGGACGTCATCGACCGCGCCCGACGGCGCGGAAACCGCCCGCGCCGACACCCCAGCGGGGTCGTCCAGAACCGGGAACGACTTGTCCCCGCTCGCCAGGCGCACCGTCACCGTCTCCGCACCGGAGCCGTGGACGACGGCGTGCCGCACGTCCTGCTGGATCCGCTCAAGCGTGTCCAGAAGACCATCCGGCGGGAAACGCCTGTTCAGCGCCTCAAGCAGGCTGGACTCAGAGACGCCCAGTTCATGCGCCAGATTCGTGAAGTTCTCATCCTCGTTGTTCCAGCCCGACCTGGCGTTGCCCGGCCCCACGTGAATGGAGTGGTCCGCCGTCAGAATGGACGGCCCATGGGCGTCGATCAGATCCTGGGCCGCCCTCGAACGGGCGGTCAGGTGGAACTTGCTCCCGGTGATCGTCACTTCCGTCGTACTGGTGAGCTTCTTCCCGCCCACCTTCACATCGACCTCGTTGCCCGAGCTGAGCATCACGTTGAGGTGGACGGCCACTTCCGCCTGCGTCCCACCGTCATGGACCGTGATGACGATCGGGCGCGAGATGAGGTTGTTGCCCCCGTGGTTACGGGTCTTCACGCCGAAGTCGAAGCCAC
Source organism: Streptomyces sp. TOM-9 (assembly GCF_056858595.1). Taxonomy (NCBI): domain Bacteria; kingdom Bacillati; phylum Actinomycetota; class Actinomycetes; order Kitasatosporales; family Streptomycetaceae; genus Streptomyces; species Streptomyces sp. TOM-9. The sequence goes on from NZ_JBXEQB010000001.1 coordinate 758,016, forward strand.
CGAGCGTCCGACGCGCGTCCTCGGGCCTCCCGCCGCCCTTGCCGATGACGGCGTCCAAGACCTCGTCCCCGGTCAGCCGCGTGGAGCCCGCGGCAGCCGGCGCGGCGGCGGAGACGGACTGCGGCAGGTGCTTGTTGATGCCGGTGACCAGAGCGTTGCGGGTGTCGATGGACATCTGGACGAGCTGCCTGAAGGTGTCGTTGACGCCACCGGCCGCTGAGCGAACCGCCGTCCATTGGTCGTTCAGAACCCGGCCTAGTTCCGCCCCCTTCATCACCTGGAGTTGCGTACCATCCACTCGGATGTCGTGGAAGGCAATCGCGGCCAGGCTCTTCGCGACGTGCTGGTCCTTGGCGAGGACACCCGGGTGATGCAGCCTGAGGTAGTGCTCCATCTGCTCGGTCCAGGTCTTGGAGTTCGCGTGGCTCTGCGTGAGACCGGTGAGGAGCGACTCCGGGTCGCCTCCCACTCCCACGGCGATGCGGTCGCCGTCGGTGACGAGGGCGAGACCCGAGTCGAAGACCACGGCCTGGTTCTCCCGCCCCGACCAATTGTGGCGGCGGTTCTTGACGAGGCTGTCGAGGAGTCGTTCCCCTTCCCTGGCCTCGTAACTGATGGCCCTTCCGGAGATCTCGCCGAACCGGATGTCCTTCGCAAGGCCCAGGGAGTTGGCCGGGTCGACACGGATGAAGGTGTTGGGCTCGGGGAAGTAGATCGCCCGTGCATCGGTCTTCGCCATCGCGTCGCGCACGGCCAGGTCGAGGTCGGCGGCGTTCTTCGCGCCACCCTCGGGGAGGGTGTAGCCGCCGCTGACCATCTCGGGAGCAGATCCGTTCTGGTCGGCCAGCGATTCGATCTTCGAGGCGGCACGTTCGAAGAGCGGCTTCCCGCCGACAACCATGTTCTTGACGTCAGCGTCGCCGACGTGCAGGTACACCTCTCCCCCGGCGTTCAGCTTGACCTTGTTGATCATGGCATGGGTGAGGTCGTCCCGGATCACCGCCTCACGGAGGGCGCCGTAGGGGATCTCCTTCTGGGCACCGGCCGCGACGAGCTTGGGATCGGGCTGACGCCAGGTGAAGCCGGTGACGGAGACCTCGAAGTTGCCTTCCCTCTCCCACTGCCGGGAGAACTTGCGCACGGTGTCGGCGATCTGGGTTTCCGTGCCGGCACGCCCGTTCACACCGATGACAAGGCCGAGCCGCTCACCAACCACCGACTTGTCGGTGAACTCCGTCCCGTACGTCTTCGCCAGCTTCAGCAGATCGGTGTCCGGGGTCGCGATGACCGTGGCGACGAAGCGGGTACCTTCACCGCCCTGAAGCGCGCCCTTGGCCGCACCGTCGTACTGGGCCACCGGCGTCAACCGGTAATGGCTTGCGATGTCGCCGTATCCCTCGCTGAAGCGCACGGCGTCCGTCCGCTCCGTGAACGTGGGCGGCACAGGACCCAACTGCGAGCTACCTGCGCTGGTGTTGCCCTTAGGTGCATGGGGGGCGATCCCGTCGACCGCGTCGACGTCGACGTGCGGCACATGGACGTGGTCGTGACTGACGACCTGGGCGTGGATGAGGTCCAGGTAACGCGGCCGCAGCCCGCCCTGGGACAGACCCTCGGGTGCGGCGTTGTGGTAGTTGCCCATCAGGCTGCCGTCGACCTCCGGGCGATGCCCGGCGGTGGTGTCCCGGTACTCGTCCCGCAGACCCAACTGGTGACCCAACTCGTGCGCGAGGTCCTGCTCGGTGGCGTCGACACGCCACTGGTGCTGGTTCATCGCACCACGCGAGCCACCCACGTTCACGTTCAGATGGGCGTCGGAGGCATTCCCCGCGACCCGCTCCAGCGTCACATGCAGGACACTGCCATCGCGCATCACCTGCCCCGGACGGTTGAAGACCCGCTCCACACCCGACAGCGCACGGTCCCACAACGCGTCCACCTGGGCCGGGGACAGACCCTCGCCGGCCAGACGCACCCTCACCGTCAGATCCGTGACAGGACGCCCACCGAGCTCGAACCTGCGCACGTCGTAGCCCGCGCGGACCTCGTACCGCGGCGCATGGGCGCCACCACCCCGCGGCGTCGACACCGGGTCCACCCACGAATGCTTCACCGTGTCCGGCGCCGCCGCACCACGCGCCGCATCCCAGCCCGCGTCCAGCCTCAGATCCACCCGCCCCGCACCAGGACCCGCACCGTGGAGGATGTCATCCACCGCACCCGCCGGCGCGGAAACCGCCCGCGCCGACACCCCAGCGGGTTCGTCCAGCACCGGGAACGACCTGTCCCCGCTCTCCCAGCGCACCGTCACGGTCTCCGTGGCCGAGCCGTGGACGACGGTGTGCCGCACGTCCCGCTGGAGCCGCTCCAGCGTGTCCAGCAGACCATCCGGCGGGAAACGCCTGTCGAGCGCATCGAGCAAGCTTTCCTTCGAGACGCCAAGCTCGTCCGCCAGGTTCTGCGTGTGACCGGAATTGTTCTTCCAGCCCCGCGTGGCGTTGCTCGGCCCCACATGAATGGAGTTGTCCGCCGTCAGAATCGACGGCCCATGCTCGTCGATCAGATCCTGGGCAGCCTTCGAACGCGCGGTCAGATGGAAGTCGCTCCCATTGATCGTGATCGACGACCCGCCCGCCACCCGCGTCTCATGACTCGAAGTCAGAACCACGTTCAGGTGGACGGCCACCTCCGCCCGCGTCCCACCATCGTGAACGGTGATGACGATCGGCCGCGAGATGAGGTTGTTGCCCCCGTTGTTACGGGTCTTCACGCCGAACTCGAAGCCACCGAGCATGCGACGCTCGTCCCCCAGCCTCCCGCCGCCCCTGCCGACGATGGCGTCCAGGACGCCGTCCCCCGTCAGCCGCGCGGAGCCGGAGGCAGCCGGCGCCGCCGCCGAGACGGACTGCGGCAGGTTCTTGTTGATGCCGTCGACCAGTGCGTTACGGGTGTCGACGGCCATGTCGATCAGCTGCTTGAACGTGACCTTGTCGTCCCCGGTGGCCTTGATCAGCGCCTTCCACTCCGCCTTCCGGGCAGTACCGAGTTCCTTGACCTCCAGCTTCGCGAGGGTGGTGGTGCCGTCCGCCTGGATCTCGTGGAAGGCGATGGCCGCCAGGCTCTTCCCGGCGTTCGCGTCCTTCACGAGCACGTCCGGGTGGTGCAGCTTGAGGTAGTGCTCGATCTGCTCGGTCCAGGTCTTGGAGTTCGCGTGGCTCTGGGTCAGCCCGTTGAGGATCGACCGCGGGTCGTTCCCCACTTCCTTGGCGATCCGGTCCCCGTCCGTGACGAGGGCGAGACCCGAGTCGAACACGACGGCCTGGTTCTCCCGCCCCTGCCACAGGTGGCGGCGGTTCTTGACGAGGCTGTCGAGGAGACGTTCCCCCTCCCTGGCCTCGTAACTGATGGTGTCCCCGGAGATCTCGCCGAACCTGATGTCCTTCTCGAGGCCGAGGGAGTTGTCCGGGTCGACACGGATGAAGGTGTTGGGCTCGGGGAAGTAGATCGTCCGCGCATCGGTCTTCGCCATCGCGTCGCGCACGGCCAGGTCGAGGTCCGCGGCGTTCTTCGCGGCACCCTCGGGGAGGGTGTAACCGCCGCTCACCATCTCCGGAGCGAGCCCGTTCTCGGCACTCAGGGATTCGATCTTCGCGGCGGCACGCTCGAAGAGCGGCTTCCCTCCGACGACCAGGCTCTTCACGTCGGCGTCACCGACGTGCAGGTACACCTCTCCCCCGGCGTTGAGCCTGACCTTGTCGAGCATGCCACGGGTGAGGTCGTCCCGGATCACCGCCTCACGCAACGCGCCATAGGGGATCTCCTTCTGGGCGCCGGCCGCGACGAGCTTGGGATCGGGCTGGTGCCAGGTGTAACCGGTGACGGAAACCGCGAAGTCGCCCTCCTTCTCCCATGCCTGGGCGAACTTGCGCACCGAGTCGGCGATCGCGGTCTCCGTGCCGGCGCGGCCGTTGACACCGATGACCAGGCCCAGCCGCTCGCCGAGGGACTCCTTGCCGAACGCCTTGCCGTACGTCTTCGCCAGCTGCAGCAGATCGGTGTCCGCGGTCGCGATGACCGTGGCGACGAAGCGGGTGCCGTCACCGGCCTGGAGCGAGCCCTTGGCCATGCCGTCGTACTGGGCGAGGGGCTTCAACTCGTAGTGACCGGCGATCTTCTGGTAGCCCTCGGTGAATCGCGTGGCGTCCGTCTGCCGCGTGAAGGTGGGCGGGACGGCCGCCGGCTGCGAGGGATTCGGCTTGGCCTTCTTCGGTGCGTGGGGGGCGATGCCGTCGACCGCGTCGACAGCCACGTGCGGCACGTGCACGTGGTCGTGGCCGGCGACCTGGGCATGGATGAGGTCGAGGTACCGGGGGCGCAGCCCCCCCTGGGACAGACCCTCCGGGGCGGCGTTGTGGTAGTTGCCCATCAGGCTGCCGTCGACCTCCGGGCGGTGCCCGGCCGTGGTGTCCCGGTACTCGTCCCGCAGACCCAACTGGTGGCCCAGCTCGTGCGCGAGATCCTGCTCCGTGGCGTCGATCCGCCACTGATGCTGGTTCATCGCACCCCGCGCGCCACCCACGTTCACGTTCAGGTGGGCGTCAGAGGCGTTGCCCGTGACCCGCTCCAACGTGACGTGCAGAACGCTGCGGTCGCGCAACACCTCACCGGGACGGTTGAACACCCGCTCCACACCCGACACCGCACGGTCCCACAGCGCGTCCACCTGGTTCGGTGAAAGCCCGTCACCGGCCAGACGCACCTTCACCGTCAGATCCGTGACCGGACGCCCGCCGAGCTCGAACCTGCGCACGTCATAGCCCGCACGCACCTCATACCGAGGAGCATGCGCACCACCACCCCGCGGCGTCGACACCGGATCGACCCACGAGTGCTTCACCGTATTCGGCGCCGCCGCACCACGCGCCGCATCCCAGCCCGCGACCAGCCTCAGATCCACCCGGCCGGCGCCAGAACCCGCACCGTGCAGGACGTCACCCGCCCCGCCCGACAGGCCGGTAACGGCAGGCGCCGACACACCCCCGGAGTCACCCCGGACGGGGAACGACTTGTCGCCCTGGAAGTGAACCCGCACGTCCTCCGCGCCGGAGCCGTGGACGACGGCGCGCTCCACGTCGTCCTGGAACCGGTGGACCGTCTCGACGAGTCCGCTCGGCGGGAACCGGTTGTCGAGTGCCTCGATGAGCTTCTGTTCCGAGACGCCGAGAGCCTGCGCGAGGTTCCTGGTGTTGCCCGGCCTGCTGTTCCAGCCGGACGAGAGGGCGTTGCTCGGCCCCACGTGGATGGACTTCGACGCGGTGTCGCTGGAGGCTCCGTGCAGGTCGATCACGCCCTGGTCGGTGTGCGGCCGCGCGGTGAGGTGGAACTTGCTCCCCGTGATCGTGACTTCCGTCGTGTTCGCGACCTTCTTCCCCGCCAGCGTCACGTCGGCCTCGTTGCCCGAGCTGAGCATCACGTTCAGGTGGACGGCCACCTGCGCTTCCGTTTCTCCGTCCTTGACCGTGACCACGATCGGCCGTGAAACGAGATTCTTGCCGTTGTTGTTGCGGGTGCCCGCGCCGAACTCGAAACCGCCGAGCGTGCGGCGTTCCTCGCCGCCGTTGCGCCCACCCGTGCCGATGACGACGTCCAGAATCCCGTCCTCGGTCAGCTTCGTGGTGCCCCCCGAGGCGGACGGTGCCGCCGGGGAGACGAACGAGGCGTCGCCGGAGCCCTCGACGCGCGCGGCCGTACCCGTGAAGAGGCCGTCCCGGGGCACACCGTCGCGGTCGAGGAGCGAGGCGGTGAAGACGAGGTCGTCGTAGCTCGCGTGCACGCCGTCGACGGCCCCTCCGGCCGCGCCCTCGCCGGGTGCGGAAGCCGGTGCCGGTGCGTGTGACGGCGACGGGCCCGGACCCGGGAGGTGACCCCCGCCGGCACCGGAGGACGACGGGCCGGGGCCACCCGAGTGGGCTCCGCCGGTCCCGGGCGGCGCCGGGTGCACGCCGGGGGCGCGGCCCGCGCCCGGTCGCGCGTTGTGGATCTCGACAGTGAAAGAGAGCCCCTTGTCCTGGGCGAACTGCTCGAGTTGCAGCTTCTGTGCCTGCAGCGCCGGGTCGAACCCGTCGTCCACGAGCACGACGCGGTTGAGGTCGTCCCACTTCACGCCGCCGTGGATCTGGGCCTCGAAGTACCTGCCGAGGTTGCGCTCCAGCGTTCCGGCGTCCCGGAATCCGCGGAACGCGCTGTCGTACTGGAAGCCGGTCGCCTCGGCGAAGGCCAGCCGGACCAGGGGTTCGGGACCGTGGTTGAGCAGCGGCAGCATGTTGCCGCGGCCGGTGACGCTCCGGGCGCCCTCCAGTCCCTCGATGAAGCTGTCCGCCGGTGTGAACGTGGCGCGCTGCATCACGTCGGGATTCAGGTGGAAGACCGCCCGCCCGTACATCTTCACGCCGCCCGGCCGGTACTTGGACGTGAGGGCCGCGTAGTTGGGCAGGTCCACGAGGTCGTCGGCGGTCGGGGCGAACGGCCGTCCCTGCGCGCCCGGGTAGATCCCGGACGCCTCGGTCGTCCGCTTCACGGACGCCGGCAGGCCGAGAGCCTCCTCCGTCTTGCCGCGGGTGACGTAGTACCCCGCGTTGGCGTTGTTGGCCTCCCACGCGTTGCGGAGCAGCTGGGTGTCCGAGGTCAGTGCGTCCAGGAGCGTCCCTCCGGTCGGCGTGATGTCGCCGAGCTTGAGGTTGACCGTGAGCGAGAGGTCCTCCTGGAGGTGCCGGTGGACCTTGGCGATGAGCTCGTGGGCCTGCGCCCCGTCGAGCGGGTAGCCCTCCGCCCACTTCCAGTCGCCGCTGTTCAACTTCTGCGTCAGCAGGTCCGTGTCCGCCGTCAGCGTGCGCAGAGCCCGCCGCTCGGCCATGACGATCGCGGAGAGCTGCGGCATCCGCAGGTTCGCCAGCTCCGGGCGGCCTTCGAGGGCGTGGAACAGCTGCACGTTCTCCTCGAACGACTTCTGCTGCTGCACCAGCACCGACTTCAGCGCGTCGTCGTGCTCCGCGCCCGCCAGCCCCTTGGCCAGGATGTCCTGGTGCGCCGTGAGGTCGCCCTCGTACGCCTCCCTGCCGTTGCCCCCGGTCCATCCCTTGGCGGACTCCGGCTCGCTGATCCAGCGGGCCACCGTCAGGTCCTGGCCGCTGGGCACCAGTGCGTGGCTGGTCTTCCCGCCTTCCAGCGGGGTGACGACGTGCGTCGCGGAAGGGACGTGGTCCACGGACTGCACGACGCCTTCGGGGGCGGGCGGAACGACATCGGCCCGGCCCCTGCCGCGGAACAGCGACCGCAGCCCCTCGGGCAGGTGTGGAGCCGCGCCGCCGAGCCCGTACCCGCGGTACGCCTGCACCTCGGGGAACGGCGCGCCGCCGGTCACGTCGGACCAGTGGGCCTCCGCCTGGGCCAGCGCGGCGTCGGCCTGCCTGACTTGCTGCCACGACTCGAGGTAGCGGAAGCCGTCGGCCTCGGCCGAGGTGCCGAAGCCTTCGACGTAGCGTGTCTGCAGGTCGTCGCGGATCATCCGGGCGTTGATCAGCTCCCGGCGGGCGTCGGTGATGGCCGCCGACGCGTCGATGTCCGACAGGTCGTCCCCGAGGTCCCCGCGCAGGCCGTCGTGGTGCGACCCGGTGCCGGTGGAGTCCAGGGTGCCGGTGCCGGTGGGCGACTTGCCCTTCCCCTTGTCCCCCACCGCGGGGGGCGTGTCCGGGACGTCGTGGACCGCCGCGCCCACCGAACCCTCGGGCGCCGCGGGCCGCGCGTCGAGCACGGCGTCCATGAAACCGTCGGTGAACCGGCCCGCGTCGGTGTGCCACAGCGGCAGGTTCCGCGCCGCGTACAGGTAGGCGTTCTCCAGCTGCGCCGCCGTGATCCGGTGTTCCTCCAGGACGTGCGTCCCACCCCCCGGGGCCCCGTCGACGGTGCCGCGGACGGCACCGAACTCGCCCGGCGCACCCGGGCCCAGGGGCACCGGCGCGTCCCGCCCCGGCAGCCAGACCGTCAGCGAACGGGCACCCGTCGAGCCGTCGGTCCCCAGGACCAGCCGGATGTCGGCGGCGGGGTCGGCGATCGCGTGCTCCAGGTGCTGCCGCACCGGCCGCGTGTCGTCCATGAACCGTACGACGTCGTCCCCGCCGGCCCCGTGGACGACCGGCGGCGAACCGGCCGGCAGGTCGTCCACCGAGTGGCGGAACACGCCCATGTCGTCGAGCATGTCGTCGATCTCGTCGAACATGTGCTGCACGTCGGACGGGTACTGCACGGAGGACGGCGGCAGGTGTCCGGTGGAGTCCCCCGCGGCCGACGTGCCGGGACTCGGGGCCGGTTCCGGGACGCTGTCCACGGAGCCCCTCCCGATCCCCGAGAGCGAGTCGCCGGCGGCGGGCGCCGTCACCGACGGTCCCGGCAGATCGGACAGCCCCGGACGGAGCGTGCCGTAGGTCTCGCCGAGCTGACGCGACAGCTGGCGTCCGGCGTCGTCACCCGAGGTGAGGATGGTGTGGGTGATCATCTTCTCGAACTGGTCGAGGATCAGGAGACGTTCCTTCTGCGGAGCCGTCGCGAGATTGCCGTCGATCAGGGGGCGCTGGTGGTCGAAGAGCACGAAGGTCTTCGCCTGGTCGGTGGCGGCCTGGAACCGGCCCTGGTCGTGGAGCCGCCAGTCCTCCACCTCGCCGAAGGCGTCCTGGTACCGGATCGTGTCGTCGGCGGTCAGCTTGGCCACGGGCGACGTGCCGTCCGCCCAGTGCCAGGCGCCGTCGCGGCGCAGCATCGTGTCGACGAGCCGGTACGGGGCCGCCACCCACAGGTCCGCCACGGACTTCCCGAGCGCGGCGGAGACGAAGCCCTCGGCGAACCTCACGCAGTTGTAGCGGAAAAGGTCGTACACGGCGCCGGAGTTGGCCATCGCGTACCGGTACCCGTCGAACAGCTGCGCCGCCGTGATCCGGTAGGTGCCCAGTACACGGACGTGCCCGGAGACGAGGTATTCGGCGTCGTTGACGATGGCACCCGGGTTGCCGAAGAGGTTTCCGTCCTCGGGGTAGAAGCCGATCGTGAGCGGCTTGCGCTCGCCCGGCAGCATCACGGCCACCATGGCGTGGCCCACGTCGTCGGAGAACTCGCGCCAGGTCCGGCCTCCGGGGCTCGCCACGAGGGCCACCTCGATGTCCGCCGCGGGGTTGTCGAAGGCCCGTTCCACGTGCTGCCGCAGCGGGCGGATCAGGTCCACGAACTCCGAGAAGCCGTCCAGGTCCTCGGTGCCGTGCTCGCCGACCGGGGAACCGGGCAGCGAGTCGTCGTCCATGTCGAAGTGCGAGCGCATCGGTGCGCCGGTGTCGTCCAGGACCAGGTCGTCGAGCCCGTCGAGCAGGCCGCTCTCCGGCCTCGGCGGGACGGGGGGTGCGTGGTGCCCGCCCGGCCCCGGGGTGACGGGCGCGTCGTCGGCGAAGTCCGTGTCCCTGACGCCGCCGGGGAGTTTCCCGCGTTCCGGGCCCGCGAGGTGCACGGCCAACTGGTCCGCCTGCGCCCGGACGTCGACCTTGGTGAAGGCGGCGCCGCGCAGGTCCTCCAGCACCTGGCGGGCGGCGGTCACGGTCTCCACCGTCACCGCGTCCGCGCCCATCTTGCCCAGCTTCAGGTTGACCTCGTGGAACAGTTCCGCCTGGTGCGAGTGCACGCGCCCGCCGCCCGACGTCGCGGGCGGCACCGGGGCGGGGTCCTGACGCAGCGGCACCGCCACGTGCCCGTCGCCGGTGACGGCCACCTTGTCGTGCGGGGCCGGGGTGACGACCGCGTCGTCGGTGTTCCGCGCGGGTGCGCCGGCGAACGCGTGGCCCGCGTCGACGTCCACGGTCTTCCCGGCCCCGGTCCCGGGCGCGCCGGCGAAGGCCGGGCCGTCGACGGGACGGACGCCCCGGCCGTCGTCGAGGAGGTCGAGCGCGGAGCGGGCCGCGTCCTTGGGCGGTGTGCCGTGCACGCCGCCCTTGGGCACGCCGGAGGCGGGTGCGCCGTGGGCGGCGGAACCGGGCGTGGTGTCGGTGACCACGGAGCCGGGGCGTCCGCTGCCGGCGGGCCGCACGATCTCGTCCAGGCTCAGATGGGCCTGGTTGGCGCGGGCGGCACCGGCGACGTTGTCCCCGAGGTCGGACCCGATGTGGGTGGGCACCGGGTTGTTCGGCGTCCCCTTGGCGCCGCCCGACAGCAGGTCGAACGCCGAGCCTCCGGCGGCACCGGTGCCGCTCTGGTGCCCGGGGACCCCGGTGAGCGGGCCGTGGGCCCCGGGCGTTCCACCCGGAGCCCCCAGGAGGTCGTGGACCCCGGCACCGCTCGGCGGCGCCTGGACGCCGGTCAGCGCGGTGTGCGCGGCACCGGTTCCCGCACCCGGGGCGCCGGGGGCGGCGAGCAGGTCGTGCAGGGCCGTGCCGCCCGGAGCGGGCGCGGGCACACCGGTGAAAGCGGTGTGCACCGCGCCGGTCCCGCCGGGCGGTGCGGTCAGGACGCCGGCCGGACCCTGCGCGAGCAGGTTCCCTCCGTTGCCCTTGGCGACGAGGGCGGCGACGTCCACGCCTTCGTGCACGGCCGGGGCGCCGGCGGAGCCGGGCACATACAGACCGGAGGAGTGCGTCACATGGCCACCCGGGGCCATCGAGCTCACCCCGAGTCCCCCGCTCATCTGGCCGGGCGCCCCGTCGAGGGCGTCGATCCTCATCCGGCTCATCTGCGTACCGGCGATGTCGACCACGTCGTCCATGTGCCGCACTGCCCGGAATCCCGCGGTCGAGTTGTCGAACACGGCGTTCGCCCCGTGCACTGAAACGGGGTTGACCGTGCCGACCCGCAGCCCTGTCAGGTCGACGGTGCCGACGGGCGCCACGGAGAAGGAGGACGGGCGGACGGAGGTGTGGGTGTCGGCGAAGTTGCCGAAGCGCACGTCCGCCAGGTCCATGCGGGCCATGTTGATGTTGGCGTGCCCCAGGTCCAGGTGCGGGGTCGCACCGTGCGGACCCATCGGCACGGCACTCACGGTGTGCGCGACCGTGCCGCCGACTGGCAGGTCCCACACGCCGCGGCCCATGACGCCGCGGTCCCAGAAGCCCATGCGCAGGGCGCCCTTCAGCCCGTACTCCGCGATGTCGGTGTGCGTCACCGGGAGGATCAGGCGCGTCCACTTGGCGCCGCCCATCTGGCTGCTCCAGGTCTCCTGTGCGAAGAGCCGGAAGTTCTGCCACGCCCCGGGGGCGCCGGCCCGTATGGCCGACCCCCAGCCGCGCACCACCACGGGGATGGAGCGGACGCCCTGCACGACGACGAGTCCGCCCTTGACGAACACCGAGCCGCCGAGCGCGGGCACGTTGTGGAAGTTCTGCATGACCCACAGTCCGCCCTGGCGCACCCAGGTCAGGCTGATCCGCGCGACGTCCCTCAGACCGGTGAAGACGGTGGCGAACCGGAACCCGCTGACCATGTCCTTTATGGACATGAAGCCGTTGCGTCCCCACTGGAGGGCGGCCTTGAAGCCGGACTTGAGGAGACCGCCGATGGCGAAGATCGGCAGCGCCTTCGTGGTGGGGGCGATGATGCCGAGCCCGGCGAGGAACAGGTCGAGGAAACCGATGTCGCCGCGGGCGAAGTCGATGGCCGCCTTCACGAACAACGTCATGTTGACGCCGAGCGCGAGCAGGGCGACCGGCCCGCCGAAGATCAGCGCCGGGACGATGAGGATGATCGCCAGGATCTGGAACATCTCCCAGAAGACCTGGCAGTCCGAGATCGGCAGCCGGATGTCGGAGGCGTTGTTGACCGCGTTCGCGATGGTGTTGCCCACCTCGTCGAGCTCCGTGCCCGCGCTCTGGGCGGTCTGCCGAAGGGCCTCCAGTTGCGGGTCGTCCTCCGGCAGGCCGCGTGCGGCCGACAGGGCGCCGTCCGCCCTCCGCTGGGCGTCCTCGATGTGGTTCGCCCAGGCGCCGAGGTTCTGGGAGACCTCCCAGAAGGAGTCGGCCACGTCGTTGATGTGGTTGCGCAGCCTGTCGTCGACCTTGCCCCGCAGCGCGTCGGCGGTCTTCCCAGCGAAGACACTGCTGTCCGCCGTGTTCATCACCTGGTCGATGGCCTGCGCGATGGACCTCGCCTGCGTACCGATCTTGACCAGGTCGTCGACCAGCAGACGGATCTGGACCGGGTCTCCGGGGGTCGGGTCCCCGTGGAGGCCGAGAACGTTCCAGTCGCTCGGGCGAGGCATGTCAGGGATTCCTCCCGGTTCGGCGCAGAGGAGCACGGCGGAGCTCTCCACGTGGACCACGCGCGGGGCACGCGCGTGGTTCATGTGACGTGGGTCAAACCCGTGCGCGGCGGTGAACCGGCGGGGGGTGTGGTGCGTGGTCGTGGTGACCGGATTCTCCAAGGACCGTCCGGAGGTCCCCTGTGCCCGAGATCAAAATCGACTACGACGTCCTCAACGCGGCGAAGCGCGACCTGGAAGCCCTGGCGGGCGAGATCGACCCGCTCATCAACAAGGGCGTCTTCGGCCGCCTCGGCTCGGGCAGCGGTGAGGCGGAGGCGATCCTCGGGCACGAGGGCGTCGCCAGTGCGATGTCGCTCTTCCACACCAACGCCAGCAGCACCATGAAACGCGCGGACAAGGGCCTGAAGGAGCTGGCCTCCGCGTTCGGCGGCGTGGGCGAGGCGTTCCGCGAGTTCGACTCCGAGCTGGGCGCCGAGATCGGTGTGATGAGCGCCAATCTGCACGTTCAGAACTGGCGGCAGAAGAAGGACCTGTGGGACTACAAGCAGAACCACCTCAAGGAGTGCGAGGGGCCCGGCGAACTGCCGGACTTCTGCTCCGCCACGAACCCCGGTGACACGCCCCCCGACTTCCACGTCGACACACCCAACGGTGGTTCGATCGACTCGCACGTGGAGGTCGACAAGGACGGCAACGTCACCAAGGAAGTGACCACCGTCAAGTACGACGGCAACACGTACACATCCACCACCACCTACAACGGCCCGAGCTACACGACGGAGACCACCTATCCCGACGGCAGCACCGCGCACACGGTCGCCAACATCAACGGCGACGGCAGCGGCTCCATGACCGTCACCGGCAGCGACGGCAGCCACACCGAGTACACCCGCGGCCCGAAGGGCTCCGACGGCAAGACGCCGGAGTGGACGTGGTCCGGCGGCAACAAGCCGGGCGAGGACCCGCACGACCCGAAGAACCCCAACAACCCGGACACTCATCCGCAGAACCCGGGTACCCACGGCGGCACCAACCCGAAGATCGCCTGATCGGGGACACCACCCCCAGGCAGTCATCAGAAGAGAAAGGCGATGCAATGCCCGCGATTCACATCGTTCCCGAGGACGTCCGGCAGCGGGCGGCGACTCACGCGGCCACTTGCCAGGAGTGGATGACCCGGCTCGGGAGCCTGAAGGGCCAGGTCGAGAGCATGCTCAACGACGAGCTGGTGCTGCCCCAGGCCAGCCCCGCCATCCGTGACGCCTACGAGCAGTTCACCGGCAGTCTCACCCAGGCCATCCACGGCCTGGAGAACTTCGGTGAGGCGTTCACCTCGATCGCCAAGGGCGCCGAGGACTTCGACACCCAGGTCGCGAACAACTTCAACAAGAAGTAGGGGACGCGCGCGAAGGGCCGGGCGGGAGTCGTCTCCCGCCCGGCCCTTCGCGGTCTCCGGGGCCCGTGCCGTGACCCGCACTCCGGTGCGGGCCACGGCACGGGGGTCACTCCGTGCGGAGCGAGGTCAGCGGCACCTGGAGCGCCATCACCTCGTTGCCCGGTCCCGCGGTCCAGCCGCGGCCCGCATGGGGTGCCACCCGGGTGACGGCGTGCGGCAGCCGTACGCCGATCAGGTCTCCCTCGGTGGTGCTCTTCGGCCCCAGCAGCAGGCCGCGGCGGGCCTTGCGGGCGCTGGACATCCAGCCGCTCATGCCGCCCTGGACACCGTCGGCGGTCGCGGCGTAGACGAGGCCGAGGCCCTGGTCGCGGCCGGACACCGTGATCTCCTTGAGGAGTTTGTCCGCGCCGGACATCGCCAGCAGGTCGGCGTCGTCGACCATCACCACCCGCGGGCCGGGCAGCGCGGCGAGCGCGGAGCGCACCGCCTCCTCGGTCGGTTCGGTGTCGGTGATGACGCGGACCGTGGTGTGCCGGCTGAGTCCGCGCAGCGGGGACTCGCGCGGGGTGAGGACGACCAGTGAGGTACCGCCGGCGAGCAGCGAGACCGCCAACGAGGCCAGCGTGTTGCTGCGCCCGGACCCCGTGGGGCCGATGACGCCGAACACCGCGGACGCGCCCGCGAGGTCGACGCCGACCGGCTCTCCCCCGTCGCCGCCGATGCCAAGCAGGCCCCACAGAGGCCGCCGCTGCCCCGCGGGCACCTTGTCGTAGACGTCGGCGAACTCCGCCGACCGCGGCAGCGAGGCCACCGTGAAGGGGCGCCGCTCCTGCGGCAACCGCGCGTCGCGCTTGAGCGCTGCGGCCCCGATCTTGCGCAGCGCCTCGACCTGCTCGGTGCCGCCGCCAGGGGCGAGCAGCGCGACCTGGGTCTCGGTACCGGTCAGGACGTGCCAGCCGCGGCCCGGCGGGATCTCCGCCGGCAGTTTGCCGGGCTTCATGCCGACGGCCTGAACGTCGGAGCGGTCGCCGGGCCGCAGGAGCAACCGGTGGTCGTTGTGCGCCGCCATGCGGCCGCTGAGCAGGGAGCGTTCGGAGGTGCCGATGAAGTGGATGCCCGCACCTGCGCCCTCGCGGACCAGGCGGACCATGTCCTGGTACATGTGGCTGTACTCGTGCTCGTCGAGCATGGCCGACAGGGCGTCCCAGCCGTCGACCAGCAGCAGGATGTGCGCCGGGCGTTCGGCCTTCGGAAGCACCTTCCGGAGCTCGTCGATACCCGTGGCGCTGTGCCGCTGCGCCAGCTCCTGGCGGCTGACGAGTTCCTGGTTGAGGCGGCGCAGCAGCCGTTCCAGCCGCTCGGTGTCGTGGCGGGGGACGACGGCGCCGCAGTGCGGGAGCGTGGTGAGTGCGGCCAGGCCGCCGCCGGCCGCGTCGATGCCGTAGAAGTGCACGTCGGCGGTGCTCTGGTGGCGGGCGGCGGAACCGGCCAGGGTGCGCAGCACCTGGGTGCGGCCGGAGCGGGGCGCACCGATGACGTACAGGTGGCCGAAGCTGCTGAGGTCGGCGGCGGCCACGTGGCGCCGCTGCAGCTGCGGCACGTCCTCCAGGGCGTAGGGGATCAGCAGGCGTCCCTCGCGGACGGGATTCATCGCGTCGAGGTCGTCGAGCAGGACCCGGCGCTCCAGCGCGGGCAGCCAGGGGCTGGGCTGCGGGGTGTAGTCCTCCAGCTGGTCCACGGCCGTGCGGATCTCCTCCACCAGGACCTGGAGGTCGGTGGGGGCGGGCGCCTGGGCGCTCTGGGTGAGGACGACCTCGGACGCCGGCGGGGCCGCGGCCCGCCCGAGTGCGTCCCAGGACAGCTCCGACGCCACGACGGGCTTGCGCGCGCCGCTCTCGGCCTCGGTCTCCGCCTCGCTCTTTGGCCGCGGCCGCTCGGCGCCAACCCAGGCCGTCTGGAACGGCTCGGCGGACTTCGGCCCGCGCCGCACCAGGGCACGGCCGGGGGTGGTGGCGGAGATGTCGACGGCGTCGTTGACGTCGATGACGTCCTGGCTCTCGGACTGGTCGGTGACGCGCAGCGCGATCCGGAGGTTGGTGTTGGCGCGGATGTCCGCGGTCACCACACCGGCGGGACGCTGGGTGGCCAGGACCAGGTGGATGCCGAGCGACCGTCCGCGCTGGGCGATGCTGATGAGTCCGGGCACGAAGTCGGGCACCTCGCGCACCAGGGTGGCGAACTCGTCGATCACCAGCAGGAGCCGCGGAAGCGGCGCGAGCGTGGGGTCGGCGGCGCGCTTGGCCTGGTACTCGGGGAGGTCCTTGGCGTTGGCGGCAGCGAGGACGTGCTCTCGCCGCATCAGCTCGGCGCCCAGCGACTCCAGGGCGCGTTCGACGAGGTGCGCGTCGAGGTCGGTGACCATGCCGAGGGTGTGCGGCAACTGCGCGCACTCCTTGAAGGCGCTGCCGCCCTTGTAGTCGACGAGGACGAAGGTCAGCTCGTCGGGCCGGTTGGCGGCGGCGAGGGAGGCGACGAAGGTCTGCAGCAGCTCGGACTTTCCGGAGCCGGTGGTGCCGGCGACCAGTCCGTGCGGGCCGTCCTGCACGAGGTCGAGGGAGAACGGGCCCTCGAAGCCGCTGCCGAGCACGAAGGAGGTGGCGGAGGGCCGGGAGCGCCAGCCCGCCAGGATCTTCTCGGCGCTGGGCGGTTCCTGGTTCAGCAGGTCCAGCAGCTTCACCCGCTGTGGGAGCCCCGCGTCGTGCTCGGGGCTGACGTCGCGGACCGGCGCCACGGCGCGGGCGACCTGCTCGCACCACTCGGGCGTGACGTGGTCGGCGCGGACCCCCGGGACGTCGGGCGTGCCGGGGCGCTTGACGGTGAGCCGGCCGGCCTCGGCGAGCACCACACCGGTGCTCTCCTCGGGCAGCAGCCGCTCCTGGTCGTCGAGGCACAGGCTGAAGACGCGTACGGCCGGGCCCTCGGTGAGGACCTGGACCATGCCGGGCACGTCGCGCAGCCGCCGGGCACCGTCGGCGATCACCAGGACGTCGGGGCCGACGGGGGCGGCGTTGCGGTCGGAGCGCGTGGCCCGCTTGCGCACCTGGATCTGCGCGACCAGTTCCGACACGCGGGCCGCGGTCGACTCGGGGTCGTTGCCGATCAGGACGAGCGGGCCGCCTGGCGCGGCGGGCCGCACGTGCGGGAGCCAGCGCACCCAGGCCCAGTCGCCGGCGCGGCTGGAATCGGTGAGCAGCACGATCCGCAGGTCGCGGGGAGTGTGCAGCACCGCCGCCTGCACGGCCATCCAGCGGGCGAGCGGCTGCACCTCGGCGGCGGGGCCGGCCACGCCCACCACGCCGTGGCCACTGAGGTCCATGCCGATAGGGGCGTCGGGGATGTTCCAGCGGATGGTGCGGTGGTTCTCGTCCCGGGCGGGGTCCTCGAGTTCGCGCAGCGAGGGCTGGTCGGCGGTGCCCAGCCGCAGCACGAGGTGGTCGGGGTCGTGGCGGCGCCGCTCCCAGAGCCGACTGCCCGGCCCGGTGGCCATCAGGGCGACGGCGGCGGGGTCGGGGCCGGTGACATGGCGTACCCGGCGCTCGCGGGCGACGGCCTCGCGGACGCCGTCCTCGACCACGATCCGGCGCCGGTTGTACTGCCGGTCCGCCTCCTCGTACTCCTTGCGGGCGGTGCGCCGGCCGGTGACCCAGTTGGAGACCATCATCATCGGGCCGAGCAGGATGAAGGCGAGGAAGTAATACGACTTGAAGATGGCGACCATGAAGAAGCCCATGATCACCGGGGCGATCATCATGGCCGCGGGGAAGGGCCGCTTGGCGGGGGCCGAGGGCGGCGAGGGCAGCCGCACCCGCTCACCGTCCAGGTGCGGGGCGATGCGCGGCGGGCGGTTGTAGTCGATGCCGAAGCCGTCCGCGGACTCGGTGACGGCGGCGTCCGCCTCGACCGGCGCGCTCATCCTCAGCAGGACGGAGCCGACGGTCAGGTCCTCGCCGGGCGGCCACGGCACCGGCTGCCCCTGGGCGGCGGTGCGCTCGGTGGTGACCTTGTGCGGACGGGTGCGGCGCAGGGCGGTGACCGCGTCGTCCGGCGGGGGCGCGGCAACCCGGCCGCGCACCTCGTCACCGGGCGCGGTGCTGGTGCGGTGCCAGTGGGCGGAGCCCTCGGCGCCGACCGTCACCCACAGGCCGCCCTCGGGGACGCCGTCGCCCCCGAGACGGATCGCGCAGAGCGGTCCGGAGCCGACCTCGTGGCTGCCGAACCCGAGCCGCCAGGTGCGCCCGGCCTGCGGTCCGGAGACCACGTGGACCTCGGCGAGCACCGGTCCGGCGTCGGTCCCGGCGCCGACGCGTACCCGGTCGGGGTCCTTGCCGGGGGCACCCAGGCCCAGGACGCCGCCTTCGCGCAGTCCCGCCGCATCGACGGGCGCGTCGGGGTCGAGCCGGCGGCCGTCGAGGTAGAGGTCGCGGCTTCGCGCCCCGTCCACGGCCTCCGAGAGGTCCGCGACGGTGGTGCGCGGTGGCAGCCCTACGAGGTGGTCGCGGCGCGCACCGTCCGCGCCGTCGACGGTGGTGATGGTGAGGTTCACGGTCTTCCCAGTTCGGGCGTCACGAGGACGAGGAGCGTGCGGTGGCGGCGGAGACGCCCGCCGGTCCGAATGCGGTCGGTTCGGCGAGGTCGCCGTCCTCGTCGCCGTGTTCGGTGGCGGCGGGGGCGGTCTCGGGGCGGGGGGCGGCCGGGGCGGGCTCGGGGCGGGGGGCGGTCGCGGAGACGGCCATGGCGGTGGGCGGGAGTCCGGTCTCGACGAGGTCGTCGTCGGCTGACACGGTGCCGAGCACCTTCGGCGGGTTCGGACCGGAGCCACCGTCGTCCCCGGGGACGGGCGGCAGGGTGCGTACCAGCCGGGCGACGGCGCGGGCCAGGGGCAGCGCGTCGACGGTGAGGGCGGGCGGGCCGCCGTGCAGGCGCAGGTGGCCGTCCCGGTCCGCTTCCAGGATCAGGGTGCTGTGGTGGGCCACGCCCAGGGTGAGCAGACGCACGCGGGCCGGCCGGTTGCGCTCCGGTGCCTCGGCGCTCACGGCGTAGCCGGCGTCGAGCCGCTCGAAGACGTCGGTGGGGCCGTCGTGCCGGGGGTGCACCCCGGCGCCGACCACGACGCGACCGGCCGGGAGGCGGGCGTCGAGCTGGGCCGCGAGGGCCTGCAGGACCGCGCGGGCGGTGCGCCGCTCGCCGGTGACGGAGACCGCCGGGGGAACGGCCGTCAGGTCGAGGAGCACCGCGTCCGTACCGGCCCTGCCGAGGCAGACGAGCACGGGGGCCTCGCCGCCGTGCCCGGTCTCCGGCGCGGTGCCGAGGTCGGCGCGGCCGATCCACCACAGGCGCGGCTCGGCCGCGTCACGGGCCCAGGGTTCGGGCAGCGCGCCCTCGCCGTGGCCGTGGGCGACGTACACGCCGACGACGTCGGTGCCCAGCAGCGTCGCGTACGGCCGGGCGCCGGGCCGTTCGGCGGCGGCGCGGCGCAGCGCGGTCGCGGCGTCCGTCCACCCGGCGTCGTCACGCAGCAGACGCGCGAGCACACGCAGGCCGCTGCGGTGCCGCAGCTGCGTGCGGACGGGCGTGGCGAAGGCGCGTGCGGCCGTCGTCAGTTCGCGCACGACGCGGCGGCGCAGTGCGCCCCAGCCCCCCTTGCGGCGGACGAGCCAGTGCGCCACCACGACGACGAGGATCAGCAGACCGATGAGCGCGATGAGCCGGGTCCAGCCGGCGGGGACGTTCACGCGGCCACTCCGTCCACGCCGCGGCGGGCGAGTTCGGCCCTCAGGGCCCGCACGCCATGGTGGGTCCGGGACTTGACCGTACCCCGCGGTACGCCCATCTCGGCGGCGGCGTCGGCCCCGGTCTGGTCCATCACGTGCACCCGGACCACGGCCTCGCGGTGCGCGGGCGGCAGGGCGCTCAGCGCGGCGAGGAGCACGGAACGGTCCTCGACGAGACCGGCGTGGTCGCCGGCGTGGTCGAGCGCGGTGCCCGCGAAGTCCGCGGCGGTGATGCCGACGGGCACGGAGCGGTCGCGACGGCGGTGGTCGACGACGAGGTTGCGGGCGACCCGGAAGAGCCACATGCGGACCGGACGCTCGTGCACGTCCAACCGCCCGGCGCGCTGCAGGGCACGCAGCAGGGTCTCCTGCAGCACGTCCTCCGCGGCATGCACGTCGCGGCCCATAAGGCCGGTGACGAACCTCCGGAGACTGTCCCGCTCGGCGATGATCAGGCTGGCGACAGCACTGTGTTCGTCGGCGCCGCCGGTGTCGTGGTCCGCGAGGATGTCCGCCTCGCCCTCACGACAGTCGGACTCGTTCACACACATGGCGTAAAGATTAAGCTGCTGAACGAGATGCTCTGACCACAGTGTTGGCGCATATTCGATCATTCACTGTCACACTTGGTGAAATCTTAAACTATTGTTCACCTTGCCGAAATCGAAGGGCGGACGCGCGCCCTACGCTTCCGCGCAGATTCCCGAGCCGACAGGAGACCACGTGCCTCCCCATCCCGATCCACGGGACCCCGAGGTTCTCGACGGGGCCACGCCCCGTTTCGCGGACACCTTCGCCCGACGCCCCTCGCTGCCGCACCGGCGGCTGCTGCCGGACAGGCGGGCGTGGAGCGTACTGGCGACCACGTCGGCCGTCATCGGCTGCGCGGTACTGGTCGTGCCCTTGATGGCGCGAATTGACGTGCTGCCCGACGGGGGCGGCAAGGGCGACCCGGTGGCGGCCGTCGAGCCCAGCGCTTCGCAGAGCGGCATCCTGCCGGCGTCGCCCGGCACGAACGGAACCAAGGGCTCCCCCGCCGGGGGCGGCAACGTCCCGCCGGCCTCCGGGTCCCAGGGAGGCACGAACGGCGGCGGCGCGGCGGGCGGGACCGGCAGCACCGGCGGCGGCCTTCCGGCAGTGGGCGGTGAACCCGGCAGCACCGGAGGCGGCGGAAGCACCGGAAGCGGCGGCGGTTCGGCCACCGGCGGCGGTTCGGCCTCCAGCGGTTCCGGCGGCTCGTCGGGCTCCACATCGGGTTCGTCGGCCGGCCAGCCCACGCCCAGCAAGGCGCAGCAGCCCGCCACCGTGCCCGGCGTGCGGATCCGCAGTTCGCAGAGCGGCCGCTGCATCGCGGTCAGCGGCGCGAAGAACAGCACCGGCCGCGACGGCGCCCGGCTGCAGATCCAGGACTGCGACGGCGGCGCCTGGCAGAAGTGGGACTTCCGCTCCGACGGGACCATACGCGCCTTCGGCATGTGCATGGACCTGGCCGCCGCCTCGTTCACGGACGGTGCGGTCATCCAACTGGCCCGCTGCAACGGCGGCTGGGCCCAGCAGTTCAGGCTCAACACGTCGAACGACCTGACGAACAAGAACAAGTGCGTCGACGTGGTCGACAAGGGCACGGCCGCCGGCACCCCGCTCCAACTGTGGACGTGCTACGGGACGAAGAACCAGAAGTGGTACAAGTCCTGACAAACCGCACATGAAAAACCACACACGAATGCCGTCCCCGCCCCTCCTCGGGGCGGGGACGGCATTCGTGTCACGCCGGACGGCGGCGGGGGTCGTCGGTCGGCCCGGCCGTCAGCCCCGGCCGTCCGCCAGCACCACCGAGCGCGTCAGGTGGCGGGGCGCGTCCGGGTCGAGGCCGCGTGCGGCACCGAGCGCGGCGGCCAGCCGCTGGACGACGACCAGATCGGCCAGCGGGTCGCGCCCCAGGGCCACCAGGCGTCCGCCGGTGCGGGCGACCTCCCCCGCCAGCCCCGCCGGGAGGTCCGCGGGGTCGCCGAACCACCAGGCCACCCGGCCGGGCCCGGTGACGCTGATCGGGCCGTGCCGGTACTCCATGACCGGGTACGCCTCCGTCCAGGCGCCGGCCGCCTCCCGCATCTTGAGCGCCGCCTCCTGCGCGACGCCGTAGGCCCAGCCGCGGCCGAGGAAGGTGAACTGCTCGGTCTCCAGCAGCCCGTCGGGCAGCGGCGCGGCGAGCGCCGCCTCCGCCTGGGCGGGCAGTCCGGTCAGGTCCTCCCCCAGCAGGGCGCGCAGCAGGACGAGTTCGGTGGTGGCGAAGCGCGTCTGGACGACCGAGGTCTCGTCGGCGAAGTCCAGCACCACCGCCGCGTCGGCCAGTTCCATGACCGGGGTGGCGGGATCGGCGGTGACCGCCACCGTGGGGGTGGTGCCGCGCAGCCGGGTCAGCACCTCCAGCACCTCGGTCGTCGTGCCGGACCGGGTGAGGGCGACGACCCGGTCGTACGCCCGGCCGGCCGGCATCTCCGAAGCGGCGAAAGCGTCCGTCTCACCCTGCCCCGCGGTCTCGCGGAGCACGGCATAGGCGTGCGCCACGAACCACGAGGTGCCGCAGCCCACCACCGCCACCCGTTCACCGGCCCGGGGCATCGCAGCGCGCCACGCCGCCGTCTCCGCGTCGTCCGCGAGCGCGACGGCGCGGCGCCAGCACTCCGGCTGGGTCCGTATCTCGGTCTCGGTCCTGCTCTCGCTCATCGATGGACTCCGTCCCTGTCCGGCGGCCCTTGACACCGAGCACGCCCGGTCGAGCATCATGTGTGAAGTTGCTCGACTCTAGCAATTTTCCTGCAGAAAATTGCATGCTGCTTCATGCGGTGGCAGGACGGCGGAAGGGGGAGACGGCCGGTGCGACGGCAGGCCAGGTCAGGCGCGGACGACCTCCACGCCGGCCGCCGCGAAGGGCTCGGTGAGCGCGGGCGGAGCGGTCCCGTCCGTCACCAGGACGTCGACCTCCTCCACCGGGCAGATCCGCGCGAAGGCACGCTTGCCCAGCTTGGAGGCGTCGGCGACGACCACGACCCGCTCGGCGCGCCGGGCGAGCGCACGGTTGATGCTCGCCTCGCCCTCGTGCCGGGCCGCCGCGCCATGCGTGACGTCGATGGCGTCCACGCCGAGGAAGACCAGGTCGAGGGTGAGCTGCGCGAGGAGTTCCGCGGCCAGCGGCCCGATCAGCTCGTACGAGGCCGGCCGGGCGACACCGCCGGTCACCACCAGCTTCACGTGCCGCCGGACGGCCAGTTCACCGGCGATGTTCAGCGCGTTGGTGACGACGGTCAGAGCGGTCTCGGTGCCGCTGTCGGCGAGGTCGGCGCGCGCGGCGAGGGCGCGGGCGACCTCGGTGGTCGTGGTGCCGCCGTTGAGCCCGACCACCGTGCCCGGCTTCACCAGGGCCGCCGCCGCCCGGGCGATGTGCTCCTTCTCCGGGGCGTTGCGGGCGGCCTTGTAACGCAGCGGCAGGTCATAGGCGATCGCGTTGATCACCGCGCCGCCGTGGGTGCGGGTGACCATGTTCTGCCGGGCCAGTTCGTCCAGGTCGCGCCGGATCGTCGCGGCGGACACCGCCAGTTCGGCCGCTGCGGCCTCGACCTCGACGCTCCCGTCGCGGGTCAGCATCTCCAGCAGCGCGCTCCATCGGGCCTGTGGTCCCGCCATCTCCTCGCCCCCTGTCGGTGGGTGTGCCGGCCCGGTGCCGCGCCCACGCGCGGCAGCGCACATTTCTGCGCTTTTTCCGGACCGAACCATCATGTTCACTCAACATCATTCCATCGAGAGGTCGCCGCGTCATGCCGCTGGTCCCCACCGCCGAACTCGTCCGCGCGGCGCACGCCGACCGACGCGGGATCGGCGCCTTCAACGTCATCACCCTGGAGCACGCCGAGGCGGTCGTCGCCGGCGCGGAGGCCGCCGGACGCCCCGCGGTGTGCCAGATCAGCGAGAACGCGGTCCGTTTCCACGGTGGTTCCCTCGCCCCGATCGCCCGCGCGACCGCCTCGGTGGCCGAGTCGGCCGCGGTCCCCGTGGGCCTCCACCTCGACCACGTCACCGACGAGGCCCTGCTGCGCCGTGCCGCGGACTGCGGCTTCGGCTCCGTGATGTACGACGCGTCCGCCCTCCCCCACGACCGCAACGTCGCCGCCACGCGCGCCGCGGCGGACTGGGCGCACGACCACGGTCTGTGGCTGGAGGCCGAACTCGGCGAGATAGGCGGCAAGGACGGCGTGCACGCCCCGGGGGCCCGCACCGACCCCGACGAGGCCGCCGCCTTCGTGGCCGCCACCGGGATCGACGCCCTCGCGGTCGCCGTCGGCAGCTCGCACGCCATGACGACCCGCACGGCACGGCTCGACCACGACCTGATCTCCCGTCTCCGGGGTGCGGTGCCCGTCCCGCTGGTCCTGCACGGCTCCACCGGCGTCCCCGACGACGAACTGCGCCGTGCCGTCGCCGCGGGCATGGTCAAGATCAACATCGGTACGGCACTCAACATCGCCTTCACCGGCGCGGTGCGCGGCTTCCTTTCGGCCGACTCCGCCACCGTCGACCCGCGCCGCTACCTCTCCTCCGCGCGCACGCAGATGGCCGCGGCCGTCGAGAGCGCCCTGCGGGTCCTCGGCTGACGCCGGACGCCGGACGCCGGACGGCGGACGGGTCAGCGCCGGCCCGCCGCCTGGAGTTGCCGGAGCGTCCAGCCGCGCCCCCGCACGTCCAGCGGGCGCGTGGCGGCGGTGAACAACTCCGCGGCGCGCCGGTAGGAGAGCCGCCCGCGGCCGGTGCGGAACAGCGGCCCGTCGACCCGCCCGAGGGCGAGCAGCGGCAGCAGCCGGGCCGATCCGTCCCCCCAGCGCAGCGGCATCCCGGTGCGCTCGCGGGTGCGGCGGCCCGGCATGTCGAGGTCGTCGACGTCCAGCGCGAGCAGCCGTTCGATGGTGGCCCCGGTCTCGTGGAGCAGATGCCAGAACGCCTGCTCCCGCAGCGGTGCGGACAGCCGGAGCACCTCGCGCACCTGGTCGGCGCCGAGTCCGGCCCCGGCTCGGCGTGCCTTCGGCACGGGTAGCGCCCGCAGGTCCTCCGTGGGGTCGCCCGACAGCCAGCCCTGCGCACTCCACCACGTCACGGCGCTGCAGAGGACCGACAGTTCACGGTTGGCGGTGCGGGCACCGACGGCCGCGGACCGTGCTGCGAAGGCCTCGCGTAGCCGCCCCGCGGTGCCCGGTGCGTCGAGCAGGGCCAGCGGGACCGCCGGGGGCTCGGCGTTGCGGCGTCCTCCGCCGACGGGCAGGGGGCGGTCGACGAGCCCCCAGGCCCAGGTGGCCAGCGCGATCCGGTAGACCCGCCGCGAGCCTGCGCCCAGCCCGGAAGCGGCGAGGAAGCGGTCGACAGCGACGGCGTACTCCACCGGCTGGGTCATGCGACGCCTCTCCCCTGTCGATCCCGAGATCGACCGCAGTAAATCACTCTGCGGTGCGAACCGGAGCCATTCTAAGTTGATTCGACCCGACTCAATAATTTTTTTCGCGGGCCTGGCGTGTCGCCGCGCGCCCCCTGCACGCTGCGCCCATGGCATTCGATCTCCGCCCCGCGGTCCTGCGCGAACGCGACTTCCGGCGCTTCTTCATCGGCTACACCACCTCGCTGTTCGGATCGTCGATGGCGTCGGTCGCGCTGGCCTTCGCGGTCCTGGAGACCGGCGGCGGGGGCACCGAGCTCGGCCTGGTCCTCGCGGCGCGGATCCTGCCGCTGGTGCTGGTCCTGCTCGCCGGCGGCGTCCTCACGGACCGGTGGGGCAGCCGGCAGGTGATGCTCGCCGCGGACGTCACCCGCTGCCTCACCCAGGCCGGCCTCGCCCTGGCCCTCCTCGGCGGTGATCCGCACATGGCCACGCTGATCGCGCTGGTCGTCGTCTGGGGCGCGGCCGAGGCCCTGTTCACCCCGGCCCTCGACGCGCTCGTCCCCCGCATCGTGCCGGGTGACGCGCTCTCCGACGGCAACGCGCTGCTCGGCGTGGCCCGATCGGCGGCCTCGATCGCGGGCCCGGCGATCGCGGGCGTCCTGACGGCGGCCGCGGGCGCCTCCGCGGTCCTCGCCGTGGACGCGGTGAGCTACGGGGTGAGCGTCGTCGCCCTGCTCCTGCTGCCGCGGACCGTCCGGGCCGCGGGGCCGGCCTCGTCCTTCGTCGCGGAGCTGCGCGAGGGCTGGACGGAGTTCCGCTCCCGGACCTGGCTGTGGGTCACCTCGGTCCACGTCTGCCTGTTCAACCTCTTCGTGTGGGCGCCGTTCCTCGTCCTCGGGCCGCTGGTCGCCCAGCGGGACCTCGGCGGGCCGAGCTCCTGGGGCCTGGTCATGGCCCTTTACGGGGCGGGAGCGGTGGCGGGCGGCGTGGCGATGCTGGGGCGCCGGCCCCGCCGCCCGCTGTTCGTGGGCACGGCCGCCACCCTGGGCTGGGCCATGCCGTCGGCCGCCCTCGCCACCGGGCTGCCGCTGCCGTGGATCTGCGCCGCCGCGCTGGCGGCCGGAGTCGGCTCGGCCGTGTGCGGCACCCTCTACGCCACGGCCACGCAGTCCCAGGTGCCCCCCGGTGCGCTCGCCCGGGTCAGCGCCTACGGCACCTTCGGCGCCTTCGCGCTCGGGCCGGTGGGCCTCGCGGCGGCCGGTCCGGTGTCCGTCCTGTTCGGCGTCGCGGGGGTGCTGGGCTTCGGCGTGGTCTGGCAACTCGCGGCCGTGGCCCTGGTCCTGACGCTTCCCGCCGTACGGGCGGCCCTCCCGCGGCCTGGGTCGACGGCCCCGGCCCCCGGCGGGGAACAGGGCGTGGGCAGCCCCTCCGCCTCGTCCTGAACCCTGCGGGGCCGTCAGGCGACGTCGTGGGTCATGTGCGTCACGGCCGAGGTCGGGGTCACGCTCTGCCGGTGAACAGCGGCGTCCCGGCGCCCGGCAGGACGGGAGCGAGGTCGTCACCGCGGAGCGAGGCCGTCGCCTCCGCCCGCTCACGCGCGGCGGCGAGGCGGCGCCGTGACGAAGCCGTCGAGGGAGACCGCGAGCTCCCGGGCTGCCGGATCCGAAACGGGTTGCCGTCGACCTGCGGAACCGTTAGCGTCCCCCGGCCGACCGGGTGTCACCGGCCGGCTTCGTCGACGAGGAGGTGTGCGGCACATGTGCAGGAGTGCCCGGCAGCCGATCCCGCGTTCCCTTTCCCACCTCCTGACGACGGAGACACCTTGTCGATGCGCATCACCCCACTGACCGACCCCGCTCACGGCCCGTCCGGCTCCCGGCTGGCGTGGCTGGCGAGCGACGCGGACGCGATTCCTCTCGGATCGGCGTTCCTGCGCCTGTTCAGCGGTCCCGGGCAGGAACACCTCACCGAACTGAAGCTCCACGTCCATCCGGTGGAGCGGCGCCGCGCCGTCGGCTCGCGGCTGCTCGCCGCGGCCGTGGCGGCTGCCCGGGCGGACGGCCGGCGTTGCGTCATCGCCCAGGCCGAGGCCGGTTCGCCCGGCGACCGTTTCCTCCCGGGACGGGGTTTCCGCAAGGCCCTCACGCTGACGTTCGCCAGGCTCCCGATGGCCGACGTAGACATCAGTGCCCTCGGTGACATCGTCGAGCGTCCACACCCCGGATACCGGCTGGCGTCGTGGCACGGGACCGTGCCCGATGACCTCGCCACGACGTTCGCCGCGTCACGCCGGGCCATGGACGACATGCCGATGGACGACGTCGCCTACGGCACGGTGACCTGGGACGTGGACCGGGTCCGTGCTGCCGCCCAAGCCGTCGAGGCGCGAGGGGAGTTGCTGCACACCGTCGTGGCCGTCGACGATGCGGACGGCTCCATCGCCGGGTTCACCGAGCTGGTCGTCCCGGGCCACGGCAAGGGCGACGGCCAGCACTACGGCACCGCAGTCCTGCCCGGGCACCGGGGACACGGCCTGGGACGGTGGATGAAGGCCGAGTCGATCCGGCAGGCGCGCCAGCGCCACCCCGGACTCGACGGTCTGCTGACCGATACCGCCGACGGCAACCGGCCCATGCGGAACATCAACGACGCGCTGGGCTACCGACCCACGCACCAGGCGATCGAGTACCAGCTCGACCTGTAGGACGCCGGGACGGGGCGCGGGCTCCTCCCCCGCCCCGTCTCAGACGAACTGCAGCAGGCAGCCCGCCGTGAAGACCGCGGCGAGCAGGAGCGCGGCGAGCAGGAGCGCGGCGAAAGCCGTCGTCAGCGCGACGCATGCCGCCTGGTCGCCGCCTTCGCCGTCCCGCCGGGGGCGGTCCAGGGGCAGGGCGGCCCAGCAGGCACCGGCGCCGGGGCGGACCGTCAGGCCGTGGTCCGACGCGAGGGCGGCGACGATCGGCAGCTCTGCGGGCGAGGTGCCGTGCGTGACGGCGTTGGTGACCAGCTCGGAGACGACCACGAGGGCGTCGTCCGCGGCCTCCTCCGGCACCTCCGGCAGGTCAAGGGAGCTGCGCACCTGACGCCGAAGAGTGCCGGGCTCGCGCTGGTCGTGCCGGACGGGGAGGCACAGGACGGCGTCGTGCACCCGCCCGTGGCGCAGCCGCCACGGGCAGGACGCCACGGGCAGGACGTCCAGGAGTCGTTCCAGGCCGTACCCGGCCCGACGGCCGGTCGGCACGCCACGACCGGCGTCCTCCGCGGCGGAAGGCCCTGCCTCCCACCACGGCGGAGGCCGCCGCACGTCAGCGGCCCGCGCTCTGGCCGCCGTCGACCGGCAGCACCACACCCGTCACGAAGGGCGCCCTCTCCAGGTACAGGACGGCCTCGACGATGTCGTCGATCTCGCCCATGCGCCCCACCGGGTGCAGGCCCGCCAGCATCTCGTGGGTCTCCACCGGGTGCATCGGGGTCTTGATCGTGCCCAGCGCCACCGCGTTCGCCCGGATGCCCTGCGCCGCGTACTCGGTCGCCAGTGCCTTCGTGGCCGACTGCAGGCCGCCCTTGGTCAGGGACGCCAGCACCGACGTCACCTTCGCGTCCGGCTGGTCCCCGAGGCTGCTGGAGATCTGGACGACGTGTCCCCCGCCCTGCTGCAGCATCCGCTCCACCGCCAGCTGCGTGACGCGGAAGAAGCCGTCCAGGTTCACCGCCATCACGGCCCGGTAGTCCTCTTCGGTGTACTCCGTGAACGGCTTCGCCACGAAGATCCCCGCGTTGTTGACCAGCGTGTCCACCCGGCCGAACCGCTCCACCGCCGTCGCGATCACCCGCTCCGCCGTGCCCCGGTCCGCGATGTCCCCGCGCACCGCCACCACCCCCGGGTCCGCCGACTCGCCGATGTTCCGCGACGTGGCCACCACCGCGTACCCCAGCTTGCGGTACGCCTCGACCAGACCGGCACCGATGCCCTGCGACGCACCGGTGACGACCGCGACCTTCTGACCCTCAACGCTCATGACCTGCTCCCGATGGATGGGCGGACCGCGCCGGCGAGATAGCCGACCGGTCACCTATAACCGCGAGAACCGAGCGACAATTCCGGCATATCGCCGAAAATCTATCGCTTGTAGGGATCTCCGTCGGGGAGCCAGACGTCGGGACCGTGGATGCCGAGGTCGCCCACACCCTCGGCCAAGGCGTCCACCACGGCCAGCACCGAGTCGCGGACCTCGTCGGCGCGCCACACCAGCGACCAGGTCCAGTAGACCTCGGGCGCGATCACCGGCCGCTTGACCAGGTCCGGAGGGAGTGGGGTGGTCTGGCCCTTGGGCGAGTTGACGACCGGTCCGCGGCAGCGGCGGACGTGGTCGAAGAACCCGCTGCCGGTGATACCGCCGTCGGAGATACGGATCGTGCGGGCTCCCGTGTCGGCGGCGAAGCGCTCCGCGTAGACGTTCCACGACTGCCAGGTGGTGGTGTCGTCGTCGAGGAGGACGACGGTGTCCTCGGCCCGGACGGCACTGGTGTCGTCGCCGGTGGAGACCGCGTAGAGCAGGTCCGCACCCAGGAGCCGGGACCGCAGGCCGCACCGTTCCAGGTCCGCCGTCTGCACCCAGCAGACCGCGAGGTCCAGGCCGCCCTCGGCCACCCGGGCGGCCTGGGTGTGGGAGGGCCCGATCCACGCGTCCACGTGCAGCCGGGCCACCGCGGACGCACGGGCCGCCAGGTCGGCGGGGAGCCAGTTGGTGTAGCCGAGCCGCACCGCCTCCGAGCCGGCCAGCTGCTTGGCGCGGCGCCCCACGTCGTCCGCGCGCTCCAGCAGCGCCCGGACGTGCGGGAGCAGCGCCGAGCCCGCGGGGGTGATCGACACCGAACGGCGGTCGCGGTCGAAGAGCCTGACCCCCAGGTCGCGTTCGAGCGCCTTGATCTGCTGGGACAGTGAGGGCCCGGCGATCAGGAGCCGTTCGGCCGCCCTCCCGAAGTTCAGCTCCTCGGCGACCGCGACGAAATACCGAAGTTGACGCAGCTCCACGCCGCCATGCTAGGGCCTGGCCTGCCGGATCTCCGCCACGGGGGGCGTGTGGGAGTCGCAGCCTCGCAGCAGGGAGGAAACCGGTCCTGGCGCGCGCGCCGCCGGCGCGCCCACGATGGGGGCCGGTCGGGATTCCCGGCCGGGGAAGCAGCGGGACCGACCGGTCGACGACACAATAGTCGATCGGTCGTATACTGCTGTCATGGGACGCACGAGTGATGCCAGGGAGAAGATCATCACTGCCGCGCAGACGCTCATCGAGCAGCGCGGCTACTCCGCCCTGGGGGTGGCCGAGATCTGCAAGGCGGCCGGGGTGCCCAAGGGCAGCTTCTACTACTTCTTCGAGTCCAAGGAAGCCCTCGCCCTGACCGTCATCGACGAGCACTGGGCGGCGCAGAGGCGCGAGTGGACCCGCATCCTGGGCGCCGACGAGGCACCCCTGGAGCGGCTGCGCCGGCTGTTCGAGGCGACCGAGGAGAGCCAGCACGCGGGCCAGCAGTCCTGCGGCACGGTCTCCGGATGCATGTTCGGCAACCTGACGCTGGAGATGAGCAACCAGACGGAGTCCATCCGCGGACGGCTGCAGGAGATCTTCGAGACACAGGTCGACATGATCGACGAGGTCGTCACCGAGGCCCGCGAGTGCGGTGATGTCACCGTCGCCGACACCCACGCGGCCGCGGCGTCGATCGTCGCCCAGCTCGAGGGACAGGTGCTCTTCGCCAAGCTGTACAACGACACCGGGCGCCTCAGCCCGCTGTGGACGAACTGCCTCGCCATCCTGGGCGTGACCGGGCCTCAGAAGGCCGTCGCCACCGTGTGAAGGTTGCGCACCGCGGGCGCGGCGCGCGCCCGCGGTGCGCAACCGTACGGCACCAGGGGCGGAGGTCAGCGGCCCGGCAGCCGCTCCGTGATCTCCTGGAGCACCCATTCGTTGCCGTCGGGGTCGCTGAACGACGCGAAGGAGCAGTAACTGCGCCGCTCCGCGTCGGGGCCGGACACACGTCCTTCCGTCCCGGCACGGTGGAAGATCCCTCCGGCGTCGTGGAACGGTCCGGCCACCTCGACTCCGCGCCCCACGAGTTCCTCGCGGGCGGCGACCACGTCCTCCACGATCAGGTGGAGGCCCTGGACCGAGCCGGGCCCCGCCGAGCTGACCCCGGTGCCGAAGATGACCGAGCAGGGCGAGCCGGGCGGGGTCACCTGGACCACGCGGAAGTCCTCGCCGGTGGTGAGGTCCGCGTCCAGCCGCCAGCCGAGGCCCACGTAGAAGTCCTTGGCCCGGTCGACGTCGGCGACGGGCACCACCACGACCTCGAGTTTCATGTCCACAGGGGTTGCTCCTTTCCCTTGCCCCGTCCGGCGTGCGGGGGCGCGCCGGACGTCCACGGTCCCGCGGGGATGATCCGTACCCGCGCGCCCCCACGCGCGGACGGCGCGGACCGGACGGCCACCGCGTTGGCGGTGCGGCAGCGCTAGGCCGTGTCGTCAAAGTCCCGCCTGCCCAGCGGCGCCTGGCACGGCACCTCGCTGCGTTGTCGAATCGTCCGAGTAGCCCACTACGAGGACGACTCTCCGCCTTACGATGCACCGCACCAGACGCCGCTGGGCCCGCCCTCCGGGCGGCCGGCGCTCCTTTGACGACACGGCCTAACGGGCGAGGAAGGGAAGCAGGGCGGCCGTGACGTCGGCGGGGGCTTCGAGGGCGACGAGGTGGGCCGCGGCAGGGAACTCGGCCAGGGTGGCGCCGGGGATCGTGGCGGCGTAGCGGCGGGCGATGTCCTGGAAGTCCGGCACGTCGAGGAGGCCGATGCCGATCAGGGTGGGCACGGAGAGGGCAGCGACGTCGCCGTCCGCGCGGCCCTGCGAGTGCGCGTCGACCGTGCCCTGGTGGGTCAGCGCCGTCCGCAGCGGCCCGCGCAGCCGGTCGGCCGCCCCGGCGGGGACCTCGTCCCATCCGCGGGCCGGGCCGCGGAGCCACATGTCCAGGTTGACGCGGACCGCGGCCTCGTGGTCGCCCGCCGCGAGCGCCTCGGTCTCGGCCTCGTCGTAGGCGATCATCTGCGGCGACCAGTCGTACCCCGGCCACGGCGGGGAGAAGACGGCCAGGGAGTGGACGCGCCCGGGGTGGGCGAGCGTGAAGTCGAGCGCCACGCGGCCGCCGAAGGACGCGCCGACCACGCGGGCGCGGTCGAGGCCGAAGTGGTCCAGGACGCGGCGCAGGTCGTCGTGTTCGCTGAACGGGCCGGCCGGTGGCGGGGACTGGCCGAAGCCGCGCATGTCGTAGCGGATGACGGTGTGGTGCTGCGCGAGGCCGGGCACGACCCCGTCCCACATCCGGTGGTCGGCGACGCCCGCGTGCACGAGGACGACGGGCGGGCCTTCCCCCGTCACCGTGCAGGCGAGACGTCCGAGTTCGTCGGCGAGTATGAGCATCCGCAGATGCTCGCACGGAACCGGACCGCGCCGCGCATCGCAGGCACCGGTGCTGGTACCCGTACCGGCCTCAGCGTGTCGTGTACGTCAGGTAGGCGAACTGGCCGACCCGCTCGACGTCCGTCAGCCGCAGCCGGGCCGAGGTCAGCCGCCTCGGCAGCAGCGGTGCACCGACACCGAGGGTGACCGGGGCGACGCCCAGGATCAGGTCGTCCAGAAGCCCGTGATCGGCGAAGGAGCCGACCAGTTCACCGCCGCCCACCAGCCAGATGTTCCGGCCCCCGGCGGCGGCGGTCATGGCCTCGTGGACGGGGCGGACGTCGTCGCGCACGAAGGTGACGTCCGCCCCGGGGACGGCGGGCAGGTCCCGGTGGGTGAAGACCCAGACCGGGGTGGTGCCGTAGTACTCGGTCCACTTCCCGGGCCGCTCCAGGAGCCGGTCGTGGTCCAGGATCCACTCGTACGTGGTCGCGCCCATCGCGAAGGCCCCGACGCCGGCGAAGAAGGCCCTGAAGCGCTCGAAGCCTCCCCCTCGACCTCGAAGAGCCAGTCGAGGGAGCCGTCCGGTTCGGCGATGAAGCCGTCGAGGCTGGTCGCGGTGAAGTACTGGGTCCTCGTCACCCCCTCAGCTTCGCATCGGGGGGTGACCGACCGTCGGCACTACAGCAGTCCCTCCGCCACCGGGCCGAGGGACAGGACGGGCAGGAAGTTCAGCAGGGCGAGGATCAGGGCGGCGCCGGTGGCCAGGACGACGAAGTTGACCCCGTGCGGGCGCAGCGTGCCGACCGTGACCACACCGGCCCGCTGGCGCGCGAGGCGTCCCGCCAGCGCGAGGACGAACACCACGGGGACGTAGCGGCCGATCAGCATGGCGACGACCATCAGCAGGTTGTGCAGGTCGGTGGCGCCGTTGAAGCCGGCCATCGCGCTGCCGTTGCTGGCCGTGTTGCTGGTGTACGCGTAGACGAGTTCGGTCAGGCCGTGCGGGCCGGGGTTGCCCATCGAGGAGCGCCCGCCGGGCAGGGCGACGGCGATGGCCGAGCACACCAGGATCGCCGTGGGCGCGACGAGCGCGTAGAGCACGACGTACCGCATCTCCCCGGTGCCGATCCGCTTGCGCAGGTACTCGGGGGTGCGGCCGACCATCAGGCCGCCGACGAAGACCGCGATGAGGACGGCCACGAGCAGTCCGTACAGGCCGCTCCCGGTGCCGCCGGGCGCGATCTCGCCGAGCATCATGCCCGCCAGCAGGACGCCGCCGCCGAGGCTGGAGAAGCTGTCGTAAGAGGAGTTGGCGGCGCCGTCCGCCGAGGCGGTGGCCGACACGCCGAACAGGGTGCTCGCCGGGACGCCGAACCGGGTCTCGGTGCCCTCGGTCTGGCCGCCCACCGCGGCGCTGACGGTGCCGGTGTGGGCGCTCTGGGCGAGGTTGGCGGCGGCCAGCAGCAGCCCGAAGAGGATGCCGACCACCGCGAGGAGGGTCCAGCTCTGCTTCAGGCTGCCGACGAGCCGGCCGTAGGTGCGGATCAGGGCGGTCGGGATGAGGAGCATGAGCACGATCTCGAGCGTGTTGCTCCAGGCCGAGGGGTTCTCCAGGGGGTGGGCGCTGTTGGCGTTGAAGACACCGCCGCCGTCGCCGGACATCAGCTTGATGGACTCCCAGGAGCCGACGGGGGCGGCGAGCTGGTCGCTCCCCGACAGGTGCTGCGGCACTCCGAGCGCGATCAGCAGGAGTCCGGAGACGACCGCGAGGGGCAGGAAGACGCGGAAGACGCTGCGGACGAGGTCGACCCAGAAGTTGCCGAGCCGGTCGGTGTCACGCCGGACCAGCCCGCGGACGAGGGCCAGCGCGACGCAGATGCCGACCGCGCCGGAGGCGAACGCCTGGGTGCCCAGGCCGGCCATGACGGCGAGGTGGCCGGTGGTGGACTCACCCGCGTAGTTCTGCCAGCTGGTGTTGGTGGTGAAGCTGACGGCGGTGTGCAGGGCGAGCCGCCACGGCATGCCGTCGCGGCCGAGCGACCACGGCAGCCGGTCCTGCAGGGTGAACAGGGCGAACAGGGCGGCGATGCTCACGGCCGAGAAGGCCAGCAGCGCGAACAGGTAGTGCCGCCAGTCCTGTTCCTTGTCCGGGTCGACGCCGCACAGGCGGTAGAGGGTGCGTTCGGGTCTCAGGTGGCGACCGCCCTCGAGGGCGCGTGCCATGTAGTCGCCGAGGGGGACGTGGAGGCCCACCACGACGGCGATGACGAGGGAGGCCTGGATCCAGCCGTACATGTCTGCTCTCACGCTCCGCGCGTCGGGTGGGTGCGGTCCAGGGCTGCGTTGAGCTCGACGACGTTGACGGCGGGCTCGCCGAGCACGCCGAGGGCGCGGCCGGTGGTGTACTTCGCGATCAGGGCGCGCACGGTGTCCTCGCCGACCGCCCGCTCGCGGGCGACACGAGGTGCCTGGAGGCCCGCGTACGCGGGGCTGATGTCGGGGTCGAGGCCGCTGCCGCCGGCGGTCACCGCGTCGGCGGGGACCGCGGGGCGGGCCGGCGCGTCGCCGCGTACGGGGGTGACGACGGCGCGGGTGTAGTCGGCGCCGGGTTCCGCGCAGCGGACGGCCACGTGCTCGTAGGCCGTGAGGAACGGCCGTGCGGGACAGAGCTGGTTGAGGCTGACGACGCGGGTCACGCGGCCCGTGGTGCCGCCCTGACGGAAGACGGCGAGCACGGCGCCGACGCCGTCGGGGGTGCAGTAGGGGCGGGCGCCGTCGACGTGCTCGAGCTCACCGACCGCCTTGCTGCGCGAGCACACCTGGGTGAGCAGGCTGGGCTTGTCGGGGGTGTCGACGACGCTCTCGGCGCCCTGGTTGCCGGCGCCGGAGGCCGCGGTGTCGTAGCCGTCGCCCGCGTTGGAGGGGCGCGACTGGAAGTAGCCGGGCAGCGCGTTGCCCTGGGAGTCGGTGTAGGCCTTGCCGATGAGTGTGTCGGCTGACGAGGCGTCACGCAGGCCCGGCACCTGGGCGAGCAGCGTCATACCGAGGGGGTAGGCCAGTCCGACGAGGAGGGTGAGCGCGAGCACCATGCGGAGGGCCGCGAGGTGGTGCGCGGCCCAGCGGGGCAGCGTGGAGGTGTCAGCCATGGTCAGATCCCCGGGATGAACTGGACGAGGGCGACGTCGATGAGCTTGATCGCGAGGAACGGCACGACCACCCCGCCGAGGCCGTACACCCACAGGTTGCGGGTGAGGAGCGCCGAGGCACTGCTGGGCCGGTAGCGGACGCCCCGCAGGGCGAGCGGGATCAGCGCGACGATGACGACGGCGTTGAAGACGACGGCCGACAGGATCGCCGAGGCGGGCGAGTGCAGCCGCATGATGTTCACCGCGTCGAGGGCCGGGTAGACCCCGCCGAACATCGCGGGGAGGATCGCGAAGTACTTGGCGATGTCGTTCGCGATCGAGAAGGTCGTCAGCGCGCCGCGGGTGATGAGGAGTTGCTTGCCGATCTCGACGATCTCCACGATCTTCGTGGGGTCGGAGTCGAGGTCGACCATGTTGCCGGCCTCCTTGGCGGCCGAGGTGCCGGTGTTCATGGCGACACCCACGTCCGCCTGCGCCAGTGCCGGTGCGTCGTTGGTGCCGTCGCCGGTCATGGCGACGAGGTGGCCGCCGGCCTGCTCGTGCTTGATCAGGGCGAGCTTGTCCTCGGGGGTCGCCTCGGCGAGGAAGTCGTCCACGCCCGCCTCCTCGGCGATGGCGCGGGCGGTCACCGGGTTGTCGCCGGTGATCATCACGGTGCGGATGCCCATCCGCCGCATCTCCTCGAAGCGTTCGCGCAGGCCGGGCTTGACGACGTCCTTGAGGTGGATGACGCCCAGGACGCGCGCGGGGCCGTTGCCGGCCGGGAGTTCGGCGACGGCGAGCGGTGTCCCGCCCGCGGCGGACACCTGCTCGACGTACACGTCCATGCCCGCCGGGACCGTGCCGCCCTCGTCGCGGACCCAGGCGGCGACCGCGGCGGCGGCGCCCTTGCGCAGCTTCCTTCCTTCGGGGAGGTCCACCCCGGACATGCGGGTGGTGGCGCTGAAGGCCACCCACCGGGCGTCGGGCAGGTCGATCTCGTCGGCCTTGTGGTGGGACAGCGCGTGGTGCTCGCGGGCGTGGGCGACGATGGATCGCCCCTCCGGGGTCCGGTCGGCGAGGCTCGACAGCAGCGCGGCCTGGGCGAACTGTTCGGGCTCGACGGCCCCGACCGGCAGGAAGGCGCTCGCCTGCCGGTTGCCGTAGGTGATGGTGCCGGTCTTGTCGAGCAGGAGCGTGTTCACGTCGCCGGCGGCCTCGACGGCGCGGCCGGAGGAGGCCAGGACGTTGCGCTGCACCAGGCGGTCCATTCCGGCGATGCCGATGGCCGACAGCAGGGCGCCGATCGTCGTCGGGATGAGGCAGACGAGCAGCGAGACCAGGACGATGCCGGTGACGCCGTCGGCGGTCATGGCGGCGCTGTCGGGAGCGGCTCCCATGAAGCCCTTGGAGAAGATCGCCATGGGCTGCAGGGTGACGACGGCGACCAGGAAGACGAAGGTCAGCATGACGAGCAGCAGGTTGAGGGCGAGCTCGTTCGGCGTCTTCTGCCGGTTGGCGCCCTCGACCAGGCCGATCATCCGGTCCAGGAAGCTGCGTCCGGACTCCTGGGTGATGCGCACGACGATACGGTCGGACAGCACCTTGGTGCCGCCGGTGACGGCCGATCGGTCGCCGCCCGCCTCGCGGATGACGGGTGCGGACTCGCCGGTGATGGCGGACTCGTCGACGCTGGCGACGCCTTCGACGACATCGCCGTCACCAGGGATCGTCTCCCCGGCCTCGACGACGATGGTGTCACCGCGGCGCAGCGCGATGGCGTGCACCACCTTCTCGCCGTCCTCCGTCAGCCGGCGGGCGGTGGTCAGCTTGCGCATGCGGCGCAAGGAGTCGGCCTGGGCCTTGCCGCGGCTCTCGGCGACGGCCTCGGCGAGGTTGCCGAAGACGACGGTCAGCCAGAGCCACACCGTGATCAGCCAGCCGAACAGGGTCGGATGGACGAGGGCCAG
The DNA here is from genome assembly GCF_056858595.1 of Streptomyces sp. TOM-9. Lineage (NCBI taxonomy): Bacteria > Bacillati > Actinomycetota > Actinomycetes > Kitasatosporales > Streptomycetaceae > Streptomyces > Streptomyces sp. TOM-9. The sequence continues at coordinate 795,496 of NZ_JBXEQB010000001.1, forward strand.
CCCGGTGGTCAGGGCCGCGCCGACCTCGGTGACGAACATGATCGGGTTGCGGACCAGCGTCACCGGGTTGAGCTTGCGCAGGGCGTCGGGAAGGGCGAGCCACAGCTGTCCGGGGTCGAGCAGTCCTGCGCCGACACGGCGCTTCCCGCCGGCCTCGGGGGGAAGGACGGGGCTTTCACGGTCCGGTCTGACGGGTGCGGGTGCGATGGTCATCGGATTCCCTCCGCGACGATCAGGCGGACGGCGTACTCCACACTCACCGGACTCTCTCTTCTGGTGGATCGGGACCCGTGGACCGGGCCTCTTGGAACGGAAATGGGCATGGCGCACCTCCGGGCAGGGGGACGCGGGGACATCACCTGCCCGGAGGGCGTTCGGACGGCGTCGGGGACGCCTGGTCGTGGGGCCCCGGGGCCCCGGGGCTCAGAGCCCGATGTCGCGGTTGCGGAAGTCGGCGAGCGACTCGCGGCGGACCAGCAGCCGGGCCCGGCCCTCGTGGACCGCGACGACCGGCGGACGGCCGACGAGGTTGTACGTGGACGCCATCGACAGGTGGTAGGCGCCCGCGACCGGCACCGCCAGCAGGTCCCCGGGCCGGACGTCGGCCGGCAGGGGCACCGCCGAGGCGAGGATGTCACCGGCCTCGCAGTGCCGGCCGACCACGGTCATCAGGGCCGGCTCCTCCGTGGAGTGACGGCCGATCAGCCGGGGGCTGTAGCGCACCCCGTACAGGGCGGGCCGCGGGTTGTCGCTCATGCCGCCGTCGACGGCCACGAAGGTCTGTCCGCCGGTGCGCTTGACCGACAGCACGTGGTACAGCGCGACACCGGCGGGACCCACGATCGCGCGGCCCGGCTCCACCGTCAGCCGCGGAACCGGCAGCCCGGCGGCCGCGCAGCCCTCGGCGAGCTCGGCGCGTATCCGCGCGGACAGCGTCGTCAGGTCCATCGCCGCCTCGCCCGGCCGGTAGGCGACCGCGTGCCCGCCGCCCAGGTCCAGCTCCGGCAGCGTGACGCCGTGCTGCCTGCGTACGGCGGCCAGCAGCCCGACCAGCCGGCGCACGGCCGCGAGGTACGGCTTGACGCTGCTGATCTGCGAGCCCAGGTGGCAGTGGAGGCCGACCAGTTCCAGCCGTGGCTGCTCCAGCACGCGCGCGATGGCGTGCTGCGCCGATCCGTCGGTCAGGGACAGCCCGAACTTCTGGTCGTCGGTGCCGGTGCGCACCGCGTTGTGGTGACCGGCGGCGATGCCCGGCACGATGCGGAGCAGCACCTTCTGCCGGTCCCCCGGCGGGACGTGGGCCGCCAGCCGGGCGATCTCGCCGGTGCTGTCGATCACGATCCGGCCCACGCCGAGGCGCAGCGCCGTGGCCAGGTCCTCCGGGCTCTTGGCGTTGCCATGGAGCAGGATGCGCTCCGGCGGGAAGCCGGTGACGACCGCGAGCTCGAGCTCCCCGGCCGAGCAGACGTCGAGGCCGAGGCCTTCCTCGTCCACCCAGTGGGCCATGGCACGGCACATGAAGGCCTTGGCGGCGTACAGCACGTCGCCGTCGGGGAAGGCCGCGCGGTAGGCGCGGCAGCGGTCGCGTACCTCGCCCTCGTCCAGGACGTAAGCAGGGGTGCCGAAGCGTTCGGCGATCTCCGTGAGGGCGACCCCGCCCACGGTGACCTCACCGTGGGGGGCGGAGGAGGCGGACGCGGGCCACACCGACAGGTCGGCGTCCGGGTACGCGGTCTCCAGGTGCTCGGTGACGAGAGTCATGACGGCGCTCCTTTCAGCCGATCCACAGGGCCAGGGCGTCGACCAGCGCGACCGCGCCGGTGACCCTGAGGACCCCGAGGGTCTGGGGGTCGAGCCGGCGACCGGTTTCCTCCGGTACGTCCGACACGGCGGGTGCGGCGAACTGCGGGTCCACGGTCAGTGCCGTGACGCCCAGCGGCCGGGCGAGCGACCGCAGCGCGGATTCCGACAGGGTGATCCACTGCTGGTCGGCGCCGAGCGTCTCGGTGAGGCGCTCGGTGGTGGTGAAGCCGACGGCCGTGCGGCCGCCCAGGGGCGTGCGGAACATGCGCGCGACGCATCCCACGGGTCCCGGCCGGACGGGGACGTACAACGTCTCCCGGTGTCGTCCGGCCGGGGACGGATCCGAAGGCTCGGGGTCGTCCCCGTACATGAGCTCTGTCATGGCTTCCTCCTGCTGCGGCACCTGCTGCGGTTCCTGGGGCGCCCCGGCCGGGGCCGGCGTTCCGGGACGCACCAGGGACGCTATGCCCGCCGTCCGGGGGGTGGGTGCGATCCCTGACGCGACGTTTACGGCGAGCGCGCGAACGTTAACGGCGCGGCTCTCGCGGGTGGCGCGGACGGCGTCAGGATCGCGACAAGGACCCCTGGTCCGCGCGTTTCCGGGCGTTTCATGGGAGGCATGAGTGAGGTCCGCGAAGAGTGCGTCGTCGTCGGCGTCAGCGGCTCCCCCGTGAGCGTGGTGGCGCTGCGCCGGGCCGCCGAGGAGGCCCGGCGGCGGGATTGCGTGCTGACCGTGGTCACCGCATGGGAGACGGCCTGGGACGGTGCCGGTGCGACGCAGAGCCGGTGGCCGCCACCCCCGCCGGACCCCGACCGGTGGCGACGGCTGGCCCGGCGCCGGCTCCTCATGGCCCTGGACGCCGCCTTCGACGGCGACCTGCCGCTGGACCCCCCGCTGCGTCCGGTCCTCGCGCTGGGCCGCCCGGGACCGGCGCTGGTGGAGGTGGCCGGCGAGGGCGCGGGGTTGCTGGTGGTCGGTGCCGGTTCCCACGGCCCGTGGCAGCGGCTCTTCGCGCCGTCCGTCGCCGCCCACTGCTTCACGTACGCCCGCTGCCCGGTCCTGGCCGTGCCGTCCGCGCCCGGAGTGCCGTCGGCCCGGGGTGGCGGAAGCGGGCGGCGGTTCGGCGCCAGGTGGCGGCGGCACGGTTTCGTCACTCCCTGAGCCCGGCCTCCTCCAGGTCCAGGGCCCGCTGGACATTGCGCCATGTACCGTCGCCCACCAGGTTGGCTTCGTAAAGTCTGCGCAGTTCGCGGCTCTGCACGCCTATCAGGGCTCGCCGCAGCTCCCGGTGGGCTGCGGCGAGGCCGGACGGATCGGCGTACCGGTCCGAACCGGCAACGCCGTCCCTGGGCTCGAGTTCGGCCTCCAACTGCCGACGCAACGGCACGATCACGGACTCGGGTACGGCCTCGAGGTCGTCGAGCTGGTCCAGGTAGCTCAGACCGGCACGGGAAAGCGCATCCCGGGCCTGCGACTCCTCGCGCGCGGTGTGTTCCGGTTCCAGCGCGATGCCGGAGCGGCGGACCACGGGGGCCAAGGTGAATCCCTGCACCACCAGGGTCAGCACCACCACACCCGTGGTGAGGCTCAGCAGCAGGGAGCGGTGCGGGAGCGGTGCGCCGCTCTGCGTGGCCAACGGGATGGAGAGTGCCGCGGCCAGCGGCATGACCCCACGGGTCCCCGCCCAGGACGTCACCAGGGGCACCCGCCACGAGACGGGACCGTCCTTGCGGCGGAACTGCATCACTGCGGAGAGCGGGAAGACCCACAGCAGCCGTACGACGATGAGCGTCGCCGCCACCGCCACCACGCCGGCCGCCAGCGGCCATCCACGCTCGACGGGGTCGAGTTCGCGTACGAGGGTGGGCAGTTGCAGGCCGATGAGCGCGAACACGACGCTCTCCAGGAGGAACACGACGGTCCGGTGGACGGCGTGCACCTGCAGCCTGATCGGCGCGTTGGTGAACCGGTGACCGGTACTGCCCATCACCACTCCGGCCACGACCACGGCCGTGACGCCGGAGGTGTGCAGGTCCTCGGCGAGCACAAAGGCGGCGTACGGGGTGACCAGGGAAACGACCGTCTCGAGGACCGGGTCCTCCGTTCTCCTGCGGATGAGCGCGACGGCTCCGGCAACCGCGGCGCCGACGAGCGCACCGCCGCCGCCGAGCCCGGCGAAACGGCCTGCGGCAGCGGGCAGGGCGAACGCCCCGGTGGCGACCGCGGTCCCGACGGCGACCTTGAACAGCACCAGGCTCGTCGCGTCGTTGAAGAGGCTCTCCGCCTGCACCAGGGTGCGCACTCGGGGCGGCAGCGCAAGCCTGCGCCCCAGGGCCGTCACCGCAACGGGGTCCGTACTGGCCAGGACGGCTCCGAGCACCAGGGCCATCGGCGCGCCCAGTGGTGTCAGCCGGGCCGCGACGGCCGCGACGGCGGCGGCCGAGGCCACGACGAGACCGAAGGCGAGGACGGTCACCGGTCGCCACACCGGCCGGAGTTCGCGCCAGGAGATCTCCTCGGCCGAGGCGTACAGCAGCGGCGGGAGGACCACGACGCTGATCACCTCCGGCGCCACGTGCACCGCCGGGACCCACGGCAGCAGTCCGGCGACGAGCCCGGCGACGACCAGCAGCGAGGGGGCGGGGATCCGCCAGTGCCTGGCGCCCGTGGCCACCATGGTGGCCAGTGCCACGAGGAGAAGGACGGCGGTCAGGACGGTCATGTGAGGGTCCCCACGGGAGGAGCCGCGTACGGCTGACGGTGAACACTTGCCGCCGACCAGACTTCCCGGCACTCCACTGGGGAAATTACACGATCCTGACGGCGCCCTGGCAGGCCGGACCGGGATACGGCTCGGATGGCCGGGGTGCGGGCTTGGCTCGCGACCAGGACGCGATATAGCGTTAGTTCGCGACCTGTGTATCGCGTCTCACCGAAGCCGCCGACCAGAACGGGGTGGGGACATGCCGGAGGAGATCCCGCCCGCGGGTGGGCCGTCCGCTACGGGCGCGCCGCTCGCGCCGCCCCCACTGCGGGCCTCGCACGCGGACCGGGACCGGGTGGTGGACGTCCTGACCGTGGCCGCGGGCGACGGGCTGCTGTCCGCCGACGAGCTGGACGAGCGCCTGGAGGCCGCCCTGTCGGCCCGTACGCTCGACGAACTGGCACCGCTCACCGCCGACCTTCCGGCGGCCGCGGGGGCGCCGGGCGTGGCCGTCGGGGACGTCAAGGACCTGGTCCGGGTCGACCACCGAGGGGGCTCGTTCCGCCGCGCCGACCGGTGGGTCGTGCCGCGGCGCATGGAGGTCCAGTCGGAGTGGGGCGAGGTGCTGCTCGACTTCACCGGCGCCGTGATCACGCAGGACACCCTCCGCATCGACGTGGACGTCCGCGGTGGCTCCCTGGTGCTGGTGACGCGGCCCGGGATCGTGGTGGACGCCGACGAGCTGGCCGTCAGCTTCGGCAAGGTGGACATCCGGCCGGCCGCCGGCCCGGCGACACCGGTGGCCCTGCGCGTGGAGCTGGTGGGTGAGGTGGAGTTCGGGCAGGTGCGGGCGCGTCCGCCGCGGCGGACGTTCCTGCGGTGGCTCTTCCGCCGTCCCGCCGCGCTCCCGGCGCTCACGAGCTGACCCGGCGCGCGGCCACGGTGCGGGCGCCCCCGGTCCGGGCGTCCCGTCCCGCGGCGGGCCGGAGCCCGCGATACTGACCGGCGATGAGCCTCCGCATGGTGCCCCTGCGCTTCGGCATGCCCTACGGCGCGCCCTCCACCGGTCCGTCACGGGAGGTCTACGTCCCTCCCGTCGAGGCGGGGACGACGGGTTCGGCGAACTGATCTTCGCGGCCGAGACCGTGGCGATCTGCGTCGTCGCGGCGCTGTTGGTCGTCTTCCTGGTGACGGACCGCCGCTCCTCCAAGCGGCGGGCCCGCCACCGCCGTTGACGCCGGGTGTCAGGCCGGGCCGCCCGGGCCCTGGGGCTCCTCGGCGGGGAACAGGATCGGGCTGACGAGGTGCCGCGTCCGCCCGGGGGCCGGGCCGTTGGCCAGCCGGGGCAGCAGGACCCGCCGCAGGTCGGCGATGAGCGTGGCGCGTTCCTCGTCGCTCAGCCAGAGAGCGTGCTGGCGGTAGCCGACGAGATCGGCGGCCGGGTCGGCGCCGTCCCGGTCGAGGTAGGCGTTGAACTCGGCCATCAACGCCGCCATGGCGACCGCGAAGACCCTGCGGTGGTCCTCCCGTGACACCGACGCCGCCGTCTCCGCGTCGACCACGGCCCGTTCGCGGCGGAGCCGGTAGCGGCGCTCGACGGCGCCGCGTACGCGCTGCTCGCCCTCGACCTCGAGCACTCCCCCGTCCGCGAGGAGACCGACGTGGCGGTAGACGGTTGCCTTGGAGACGTCCGGCAGCAGGTCGCACAACTGCGACGTGGTGAGCGTCCGGTTCCCCGACATGGCGTGCACGATGCGCAGCCGCACGGGGTGCAGCAGCAGGTCGACCGTGTCCATGGACGTACGATCTCATGTCGGATACCTTTCTCAAAGTTGAGAACGTAGAACGTACGGGAGGAGACCGCAGATGACCCGCCAGCCGCACACCGAGGACCGACCCGGCACCACCGTCCTCGGGGCGCCGCCACTCGGACGGCTTCACGACGTCGACGGCGAGCAGTTGCTGCTGCACCGCTCCGGCACCGGCGGCCCCACCGTGGTGCTCGTGCCCGGCGCGGGCATGGTCGGCCTGGACTACGTGAACCTCCACGACCGTGTCGCCGCCCTCACCACGTCCGTCCTCTACGACCGCGGCGGCACCGGCTGGAGCACCCCCGTGCCGCTCCCCCGCACGGCGGCCGACGTCACCGGTGAACTGCACGTCCTGCTCCACACGGCCGAAGTCCCCGGTCCGTACCTCTTGGTCGGCCACTCACTGGGCGCCGCCTACGCCCGCCGCTTCGCGCAGCGGTACCCCGGCGAGGTGGCGGGGCTCCTCCTGCTGGACCCCTTCCACGAGGACATGTACGCACGGGCGTCGCAGGAGATCCGCGACAAGGTGGAACGGATGCGGAGCGCCGAACTCCCCGAGGCGACGCCGGAGCAGATCGAGCAGTCACGGGCAGCCCTCGCGCGGCACTTCGCGCGCTGGCCGGACGGCGTCCGCGAACCGCTTGCCGAGTACCACCTCACCCGGTGGCGGACCGGCTGGGACGAGGACAGGAACGTCCACGACGTCGTCGCGGGCGAACTGCGCGACGCCCCCGCCCTCCCCGACGTACCGCTGATCGTGCTGTCCGCGATGGGCGTCGACCCCACCCAGGCCCACCTGTGGTCGGAGGACACCGTCCGCGAAATGAACGCCGCCAAACTCGACCTCCACGCACGCCTCGCCGCCTCCGTCCCCCGCGGCGGGCATCGCGTCATCGGCGACGCCGGACACGGCTGGCTCCACGAGGAACGACCCGAAGTGGTCCTGGAGGCACTGCGCGACCTCCTGCGCTCCGCCAGGACGGCCTCGACCCCGGCCGGCTGAAGGGCCGTGGCCGGGGGGTTCGTGGCGCGCTGCTGGTAGAACAGTGACCGGTGGGCACCCAGGAGCGTGAACGCAAGGTGTACCGGCCGCTGCGGCGGGCCGGCCTCGAAGTGATCCCGAACGCCGTGCCGGAGGGCGTGATGCCGTTCGTCGCGGGGTACGGTTCCGAGGACTTCGCCGGCGGCTTCACCCACCCGTACGACACTCCACGGCTCGTCGAGCGTCTCAACGAGGACTGGTACGGCCTCGCGGTCTCATCGGGTCTTTTCGACCACCGGCGCGAGTTCCTCGTCCAGCTTCCCCACGGCACTCACACGCACCCGGCCGCCCTGCGGAACCAGGGCTGGGGCCGCCACGTACGGATGGCCTGGACCCGGGTCCGGCTCCTGGACGGATGGGACATCATGGGCCGGGGCTCATCATCGGCGTTCCTCGGCATCCACGCAGGCCGCCCGGGCTTGGCCATGATGGCTCTCGACAGCAGCCAGTTCATCGGTGCCTCAACGGGAGAGGTCGGTGTCGATGTGATCGCCGTGGCTCGCCCGGGACCGCTCGGAGAACATACTGCGGTATCTGGAACGGCTCGCGCACTGGGAGTCCTCCTCCGCCGACCGCAACGTGCAGAAGCAGATCGCCGTCCGGCTCGCGGGTCGGGCATCGGGGGGCTGACAGCCGTGCTGTCTGACCTGACTGCCGACGCCCGCTGCCGCCCGTTGCCCCCGATCGTCACACCGGGACAGCGGACGGACTGTGCCCGGTTCAGCCGTCACATGACCGGCGGGACAACTCCTCACGCGGGGCGCCGAACTCGATGCGCCAGTCGTTGCTGCGCATCAAGGTCCCGCTGCCCCTGGGGTACTCGAAGTCGCAGGCGCCGCGCAGGGTGAACCCCAGGCGGCGGCACAGGGCGTTCGACGGGGCGTTCCGCACGGACGGGAAGGCGTGGAGCGCGTGGGGAGCCTCCGGGGTGCGGGCGGCCTCGTGCACGAGGGCGATCAGCGCGGCACCGGCCGCGGTGGCGATGCCCCTGCCCTGGTACGGCGGCAGGACGTTCCACCCGGTCTCGTAGACCGGTTCGCCCTGCCAGTCCCGGCGGTGGTACGCGATGCTGCCCACCGGCTCGTCGCCGAGGAGCACGGCGTACATGCGGCCCGGCCCGGCTTCCGGCAGGGCCAGGTAGCGCTCGTGCCGGGCGAGCAGCAGTTCCTCGGGCTCGGGGCCCCCGACGTGCCGCCGCATCTCGGGAATGTTGATCCGCCGCAGGAGCGGAAGGGCCGCCTCCGACCAGGGCTCCAGGTGAACGTCCATGCGAAGCAGCCTGGCAGGGCCCCACGGCGCCTTGCACCCCGGTTTCCCCCGGGGCGCACCCGGCGCGGGTACGGCGCGTGGCGGCGGGTACGATCTGCCGCGATGCGCAGTGACGGAGGAGCCGGCCGAGGCGGTGCGATACCCGCCCGCCTGAGCGGTGTTGTCCTCGTCCTGTGCGGGCTGCTCGCCGCCCTCGCGGTCTGCGGCCACTCCGGGGCGCCGGACGACCCGTACGGCCCCGCGCGGACCCTCGTCTCCTCGCACGTCGCGTACGTCGCCGACGAGGTGTGCACGGACGGCCATGACCCCGGCAGGCGCGACAACGGCTGCTCCCCCGCGGAGCACACGCCGGTGACCCTGGGCTCCGCGCCCCTGCCGCACCTCGCCGGCGCGGAACCGCCGTCGGTGTGGCCGCCCGCGGTCGCCGCCGCGGGGATGCGTGCGCCGTCCCCCGGCACCGTGCGCTCACTCGACCTGTACATGCTCCAGATCCAGCGGACGTAGAAGGGCCGACCGCGCCGGCGGCGACCGCCCGTGCGCGCCGTACGTCATCCGCCCCTTCACCAGCACCGCCGTGTCACCGACGCGGCGGGGAATCAGGACATGCCATGGGTTCCCCCCATTCCAAGGCCAGGGCCACCGACCGCCGTGCGCGCGTCGAGGAGATACGCCGCCAGGAGCAGGCCCGCGAGCGTCGCAACCGGATCATCACCGTCACCGCCTGCACCGCCATCCTCGTCGGGCTGGTCGGTGGCGGCGTCTACCTGGTCAACGCCGCCGGCGACGACAGCGGCGGCAGCAGCAGCGGGAAGAGCGCGGCCGCCGGCTCCATCAGCGGGGAGAAGACGTGGTCCGGCCTCACGCAGAACCACATCGACAAGACCGTCGACTACCCCATGAGCCCGCCCGCAGGCGGCGACCACAACCCCGTCTGGCAGAACTGCAACGGCGACGTCTACGACAAGCCCGTCGCCAATGAGAACGCCGTGCACGCCCTGGAGCACGGCGCGGTGTGGGTCACGTACACCGACAAGGCGTCGGACGCCGACGTCAAGACGCTCGGCGCCCGCGTCTCGAAGACCCCGTACTCCCTGATGAGCCCCTACGCGGACCAGGCCTCACCGATCACCCTCACCGCGTGGGGCCACCAGTTGGGCGTCACCAAGGCCGACGATCCGCGCGTGGCGAAGTTCTTCGACACCTATGTGCAGGGCGACCAGACCCCCGAGCCCGGCGCGCCCTGCACCGGAGGCAAGGCCTCGTGACCGCCGTCCGGGGCGCGGGCAAGCCGCTGCTCGCGCTCGCCGGCGCCATGGCGCTGGTCGTCGTCGCGGCCCTGGCCTTCACCCTGCTCACGGCACGGCCCAGCAGCGGGGGCACCCCGGCCACGGACTCACCCGACGCCGGCTTCGCGCGCGACATGGCGATCCACCACCAGCAGGCGGTGGAGATGTCCCTGATCGTCCGCGACCGCACGGACGACGAGGACGTCCGCAGGCTCGCCTACGACGTGATCAACACGCAGGCCAACCAGCGCGGCATGCTGCTCGGCTGGCTGGACGTCTGGGGGCTGCCCAAGTCGTCGTCGAAGCCGCCCATGACGTGGATGGGCCACGACATGGCCTACGCGCCCCACGACGGGTCGCTGATGCCGGGCATGGCCACGGACACCGAACTGCGACGGCTCGACGCGGCCCGGGGCAAGGCCGCCGCGGTCCTCTACCTCCAACTGCTCACCGCCCACCACAAGGGCGGCGTGGAGATGGCCGCCGCGGCCGCCGACCTCGCCCGGACCGACCAGGTACGGCGCTTGGCGGCGGGCATGGTCCAGGGCCAGGAGGCGGAGATACGCCTGATGGCCGACATGCTCGCGGCCCGCGGCGCGAGTCCGAACGCCTGACCCCGCCGGGGGTTCTCCCGGAGGCCGCCCGCCTCCGGGGGTCCCGGCGGTCCCGCGGGCGGAGCCGGGCGCGTCGTGATCGGCCGGACGTCGGTGCAGGTCACCGCCGTCTTATCGAAGTTGACAACGGTCACCGGTGCAGTCTTTGCCGATCGGTGTGCCGATGTGTTTCCCTGCGGGTGTCGTACCTGGAACGGGGAGGTCGCCGCACCATGAACGCGCACGATCACGAGCACGGGCACGGGCACGGGCACGGGCACGGTGTGGCCGAGAACGCCGACCGGCGCTGGCTGGGGCTCGCGCTGGGGCTGATCGCCGGCTTCATGGCCGTCGAGGTCGTCGTCGGTGTGCTGGTGGGGTCCCTCGCGCTGCTCTCCGACGCCGCCCACATGCTCACCGACGCCGCCTCGATCGTGCTGGCGCTCGTCGCGATGCGGCTGGCGGCGCGCCCGGCGCGGGGCGGTTTCACCTACGGGCTCAAGCGTGCCGAGATCCTCTCGGCGCAGGCGAACGGCATCACCCTGCTGCTGCTCGCCGCGTGGCTGGCGTACGAGGCGGTGCGGCGGCTCGTCTCGCCGCCCGACGTGGCGGGCGGCCCGGTGCTGGTGACCGCACTGGCCGGAGTGGTCGTCAACATCGGCGCGGCATGGTGCCTGTCGCGGGCCAACCGCACGTCCCTCAACGTCGAAGGCGCGTTCCAGCACGTGCTGAACGACCTGTACGCCTTCATCGGCACCGCCGTGGCGGGCCTGGTCGTCCTGCTGACCGGGTTCGTCCGCGCCGACGCCATCGCGACGCTCGTGGTGGTCGGCCTGATGCTCAAGGCGGGGTGCGGGCTGGTGCGCGACTCCGGGCGGATCTTCCTGGAGGCGGCCCCGGCAGGGCTGCACCCGGACGAGGTGGGCGACCGGCTCGCCGCCCACGACGCCGTCACCGAGGTCCACGACCTGCACATCTGGACCATCACCTCAGGCCAGGCCGCCCTGTCGGCGCACGTCCTGGTCGAGCCGGGCGGTGACTGCCATGCCGTCCGGCGCGACCTGGAGCACCTGCTCGGCTCGGACTACGGGCTCACCCACACCACCTTGCAGGTCGACCACGCGCCCGCCGAGCTCCTCACCGTGGGCGGTGCCCCGGACGCCGGGGCCGGCAGGGCGGACGGCCACTGCGGCGAGGCGCACGGCCCGGTGCACCGCGCCGCGCCGCACGGGCACTGACCCAGCCGCTCAGCCGAGGCCCGGCACGAACTGCACCACGGCCATGTCGATGAGCTTGATGCCCAGGAACGGCAGGACCAGTCCGCCGAGCCCGTACACCAGCAGGTTGCGCCGCAGCAGGTCGCCCGCCGAGGAGGGCGTGTAGCGGACGCCGCGCAGCGCCAGCGGGATCAGCGCCACGATGATGAGGGCGTTGAAGATGATCGCCGAGGTGATCGCGGACGCCGGGCTGTGCAGCCGCATGATGTTGAGGGCGGACAGCCCGGGATAGGTCGCCGTGAACATCGCGGGGATGATCGCGAAGTACTTCGCCACGTCGTTGACGATGGAGAAGGTCGTCAGGGCACCCCGGGTGATGAGGAGTTGCTTGCCGACCTCGACGATCTCGATCAGCTTGGTGGGGTCGGAGTCCAGGTCCACCATGTTCCCGGCCTCCTTGGCGGCCGAGGTGCCGGTGTTCATGGCCACGCCCACGCCGGCCTGGGCCAGCGCCGGGGCGTCGTTGGTGCCGTCACCGGTCATCGCGACCAGGTTGCCGCCGGCCTGCTCCCGCTTGATGAGGGCGAGCTTGTCCTCCGGGGTCGCCTCGGCCAGCACGTCGTCGACGCCGGCCTCGTCGGCGATGGCGCGCGCGGTGAGCGGGTTGTCCCCGGTGACCATCACCGTGCGGATGCCCATCCGCCGCAGTTCCGCGAAGCGTTCGCGGATGCCGTCCTTGACGACGTCCTTGAGGTGGACGACGCCGAGCACCCGCGCGCCGTTCCAGTCGTCGAGGGCCACCAGCAGGGGGGTGCCGCCCGAGGCGCCGATGGCGTCCACCAGGTGGCCGGCCTCCTCGGGGACCTGGCCCCCGCGACCGGTGACCCAGCCGGCCACCGTGCCGGCCGCGCCCTTGCGCACGGAGGCGCCCGCGCCGTCCTCCCAGCGCAGGTCGACCCCGCTCATGCGGGTGCGTGCGGTGAAGGGCACGAAGCGGGTCTGTCCGAGCTCGCCTTCCGACGGGGCGCGCAGCCCGTACCGTTCCTTGGCCAGGACGACGATGGAGCGGCCCTCGGGGGTCTCGTCGGCGAGGCTGGAGACCTGCGCGGCCTGCGCGAGCTGCATGGCGTCGACACCGGTGAGCGGGATGAACGCGGCGGCCCGGCGGTTGCCGAACGTGATGGTGCCGGTCTTGTCCAGCAGCAGGGTGGAGACGTCGCCGGCCGCCTCGACGGCGCGCCCGGACATCGCCAGCACGTTGCGCTGCACCAGGCGGTCCATGCCGGCGATCCCGATCGCCGAGAGCAGCGCGCCGATGGTCGTCGGGATCAGGGTGACCAGCAGGGCCACGAGGACGACGGTGCTCTGCGCCGCGTCCGCGTAGGCGGCCATCGGCTGGAGGGTGACGACGACCAGGATGAAGACGATCGTGAGCGAGGCCAGCAGGATGTTGAGGGCGATCTCGTTGGGCGTCTTCTGCCGGGTGGCGCCCTCGACCAGGGCGATCATGCGGTCGAGGAAAGTCCGGCCCGGGCGGGAGGTGACGCGCACGACGATGCGGTCGGAGAGCACCTTAGGCCGCCGGTGACCCCCGAACGGTCGCCGCCCGCCTCCCGGATCACCGGGGCGGACTCGCCCGTGATGGCCGACTCGTCGACGGCGGCGATCCCGTCGACGACCTCACCGTCGCCCGGCACGGTCTCCCCGGCCTCGACGAGGACGACGTCGAACGGCTTCAGTTCGGCGGCGGGGATCGTCTGCTCGGTGTGGTCACGGCCGTAGGGGCGCCAGCCGGTCAGCCGTCGGGCGACGGTGTCGGTCCTGGTGCGGCGCAGCGACTCGGCCTGGGCCTTGCCGCGGCCCTCGGCCACGGCCTCCGCCAGGTTGGCGAAGACGACGGTGAGCCAGAGCCAGGCGCTGATCACCCAGGCGAAGACGCTCGGGTGCACGACCGCCGAGGCGGTGGTCAGCGCGGCGCCGGTCTCGACGACGAACAGGACCGGGTTGCGCACCATGCGGCGGGGGTCGAGTTTGCGCAGCGCCTCGGGCAAGGCCTCCAGGAGCAGGCGGGGATCCAGCAGGCCGGCGGACACCTTGCGCCTGCCACGGGGGCGTACGGGCGGCTGCGTGGGCGGGGCCGGGGTGCGGTCGGTCGAGGGAGCCAGGGGCTGCATGCTCGGGGGTGCCTTCTGCTGGTCTGTTCACCGGTGGACGGTCACCAGCACACCGTCGCCGGGAGGACCGCGGCACGCTCCTGACAGGTCCTTTGCGGTACGGGAGGGCGATTCTGACGCGGCGTTGACGTGCCCGTACGCCCGCCGGTGACGCCGCCACGGCGGGCGGGCGGGGCGGGCGTCAGGGCGTCGTCAGGAATCGCCGCCGGTCCTTGTCCGCGGATCCGCCGCGGCATTGGATGGGGAGCGTGAACAGCGGTCCGCGCCATGACGACCGGCCACCCCATCGGGTGCCTCCGGTACCGCGCGCTGTCCTCCCGCCGGTGTCCTGAGGGCACCGGTGTCCCGTGGCCGCCCCGGGCGGCCGCCCCTGTTCCCCGTACGCGAGCGCCGTCACCCCCGTGTCCGGCGCGATGTGGCGTACCGATCCACGGAGTGGTCCATGTCTGCGTCCTTCGTCCCCGTCGTCCCCCCGCGCACCGCCCTGGTCACCGGGGCGACGTCCGGCATCGGGTGGGAGACCGCCCGGCTGCTCGCCGAGCGGGGCTGCACGGTCATCGTCCACGGTCGCGACACGGAGTCGGCGCACCACGCGGTGGAGCGGCTGGTGGCGGTCGGCACCGAACGCGTCCGGCTGCGCCTGGCGGTGGCCGACTTCACCCGGCTCTCCGAGGTCCGCCACCTGGCGGCCACCGTGCGGGGCCTGCATCCCGCGCTGGACGTCCTCGTCAACAACGCCGCGGTCGTCGCGCCGGAGCGCCACACCCTCACGGCCGACGGCCACGAGATCTCCTTCCAGGTGAACTTCCTGGCGGCCTACCTGCTCACCCGTGAGCTGGCGGGTCCGCTGACGGCGCGCCCCGGCGCCCGGGTGGTCAACGTGTCGTCCGCGACGCACCGGTCGGCCTCCCTGGCGTGGAGCGACCTGACCCGTTCCCGCCGCTACTCGCGGCACGCGGCGTACGCCCAGTCGCAGCTGGCCCTCACCGTCTTCGCCCGGGCGGCCGCGCCCGCCGGCGTCACGGCCGTCAGCGTGCACCCCGGGGTGTGCGAGACGCGCCTGCTGCCGCTGTACGCGCACGAGGGCGAGCCCGCCGCCGAGGGCGCCGCGCGGGTGGCCCGGCTGTGCGACCCGGAGACCGAACTCGTCCCGGGCGCCTATTACGACCGGGCCGCGCTCGCCCCGGCCGCCCGGACCGCGGTCGAGGACCGCACGGTGCGCCGTCTGTGCAAGGTCGCCGACCTGCTCGTCACCGCCTGAAGGGAGGACCACCATGTCGAAGCGTGCCCGCAAGAAGAGGGCCAGGCGCAAGAAGGGCGCCGGTCACGGCAACAAGCCCGGCCAGGGCTGATGTCCTCACGGCGGTGCGGACCGCAGGGTCGACGACCCCGGTCCGCACCGCCGTCCGTTTCGCAGCACGTACCACGGCGTACGCGGAAGGTGTGGTCACCGGTGATCGAAGTCCCCTCCCTGGACGGGTGGTTCCCCTCCGGGGTGCCCGGGCCCGTGGCTCTCGCGGAGCACGTGAGGGCGACCGGCAACGGGCAGTGGTGGGCGGACCGCGCGGTCGGCCCCCGCGCGGTCGCGGTGGCGTGCGCGGACCACGTGCTGCTGGAGGGCGATCCCCGGTACGTCGACCCGGACGCGCTCGCCGCCCTGGGACACGACGGCTACGTCCTGGCGCGTACGCGCTTCCTGCCGGTCCTGGGGGCGGCGTTCGACCGGATCGTGCCCTGGGAGCGGATGATCTGGGTGCAGTCGCGGCCGGTGCCGCGGAGGCTGCCGCCGCGGGACGTGGTGGTGCGCAGGCTGGCGCCGGGTGACGGAGCGGCCGTGGCCGGCGCGGGCGACGACGCCGGCTGGATCACCCGCAGTTGGGGCGGTGCGCACGGGCTCGCCGCGTCGGGCCACGCGTGGGGGGCGTTCCGCTCGGGCCGCCTGGTCTCGCTGGCGTGTACGTACTTCCTCGGCGGCGTGTACGAGGACCTCGCGGTCGTCACGCTGCGCGGCCACCGCCGCGAGGGGCTGGCGCTCGCTTGCCTCTCGGGCCTGTGCGGCGACGTCGCGGCCCGCGGTCACACACCCAGCTGGACGTGCTCGCGCGGTAACCGGCCCAGCCGGCGGCTGGCCTGGACGGCGGGTTTCCGGCTGTTCGGTGAGTACGTCCACTACGGCGTCGGGCGGCCCGCGGGAGCGGGTCGCCCGGGCGGGATCACGCCCGCCGTCGAGGCACGTTGACCGCCGGCCCGGCCCGCTCCGACGCGGGCGTCGCGGGCGGACGACGAACGCACCCCGCCCGGTGGGCCCCCACCGGGCGGGGTGCGGTGCGTCCGCTCAGGGCTCGAAGCGGTAGCCCATGCCCGGCACGGTGATCAGGTGGCGCGGGTGGGCGGGGTCCGGCTCCAGCTTGTGCCGGAGGGTGGCCAGGTAGACCCGCAGGTAGTTGGTGCGCTTCTCGTTGCCGGGGCCCCATACGTCGCGCAGCAGCTGGCGCCCGGTGATCAGGCGCCCGGGATTGCGCAGCAGCGGGGCGAGCAGCCGCCACTCGGTGGGCGTGAGCCGCGGGGCCACGCCCTTGCCGGAGCGGCGCTCGACGGTGAACGCGCCCAGGTCGACGCGGTAGTCCGCGATGGTGACCGTCTCCGGCTCCTCCAGGACGGGCGGGCGGCGCAGCACGGCGCGCAGCCGGGCCGCCAGCTCGTCCATGGAGAACGGCTTGGTGACGAAGTCGTCGGCCCCCGCGTCCAGCGCCTCGACCTTGTCGGCCGGCCCGGTCCGCCCGGACAGCACGATGATGGGCAGCGGGCTCCAGGCGCGCACGCCATGGATGATGTCGGTGCCGGACATGTCGGGCAGGCCGAGGTCGAGGATGAGGGCGTCGGGTGGCTGCCGGGACACCAGCAGCAGTGCCGTGGTGCCGTCGGGGGCGGTGGCGACGGCGTAGTGACGTGCCGTCAGGTTGATGTCCAGCGCCTTCAGGATCTGCGGTTCGTCGTCGACGATCAGGACGCGCCTCATGTCAACGCCTCCTCCCCGCCGACGGGGGCGGCGGGCACGTCGGCCGGACCGCCGGCGGTGGGCAGGGACAGGACCATGGTGAGACCTCCGCCAGGGGTGTCCTCGGGGGTGAGGGTGCCGCCCATGGCCTCGGTCAGGCCGCGCGAGAGGGCGAGCCCGAGGCCGAGGCCGGTGGTGTTGTCGGTGTCGCCGAGCCGCTGGAAGGGTTCGAAGACTCTTTCCCGGTCGGCGGGCCGGAGGCCGGGTCCGCGGTCCGCGACGCGCAGCTCGATGCGCGGGCCGAGGGCGCTGGCGCTGACCAGGACCGCGGTGCCTTCCGGGGCGTACCGCTGGGCGTTGGTCACCAGGTTGGCGATGACACGTTCCAGGAGCGGCGGGTCGGCCAGCGCGAACGGTACGTCCGCCAGACCCCGGGTGGTGACGGGGACCGCGCTCTCGGCCAGGCTGTCGAGGGCGAGCGAGGCCGCTTCGGCCACGGAGGCGGGCTCGAGGGCGAGGCTGAGCGCGCCGGCCTGCAGCCGGCTCATGTCGAGGAGGTTGTCCACCAGCCGGTTGAGCCGGTCCAGGGACACCTCCGCGGTGGCCAGCAGTTCCTCCTGGTCCTCGGCGGAGAACTCGACCTCCCGGCTGCGCAGCGAGCTGACGGCCGCCCAGGCGCCGGCCAGCGGGGTGCGCAGGTCGTGGCTGACCGCCGCGAGCAGCGCCGTCCGCATGCGGTCGGCCGCCCTGACGGGCTCCACCTCCGCGGCGGCCTCGGCCAGCCGGGCCCGTTCCAGCGCGGAGGCCACGTGCCCGGCGAAGGCGATGAGCACACGCCGCTCCGAGGCCGCCAGGCGGCGGCCGCGCAGGACGAGGACGTCGTCCGGTCCGACGGGCACGGCCACCACGCCGTCCGCGGGATCGTCCACCGGCGCCGCCCCGCCGTCGGAGCCGTGCACGAGCTCGGCCGACTCCATGCCGAAGGCCTCCCGCGTACGGTGCAGCAAGGCCTCGACGGCCTGGTCGCCGCGCAGGATGCTCCCGGCGAGGGAGGACAGCGTCTCGGCCTCGGCGGTGGCGTTGGCCGCGCGTCTGGACAGCCGCAGCGAGCGGTCCACGATCGTCGCGACGGTCACGGCGACGAGCGCGAACACGGCCAGCGCCAGCATGTTGTTGGTCTCGCCGATGGTGAACCGGCCGATGGGCGGTATGAAGTAGTAGTTCAGCAGCAGGGACGCGGTCAGGGACGCGAGCAGCGCGGAGACGACGCCGCCGATGCAGGCGACGCCGACCACGGTCAGCAGGAAGAGCAGCGCCTCGCTGGTGAGGTTCAGGTGGCCCCGGCTGTTGGCGAGCACCGCGGTGAGCAGGGCGGGCAGGACGAATCCCGCGACGGGGCCCGCCACCTTCCGCGCCGTGGGCAGCGAGCTGCCGGTGGCGGGCAGGAGGCGGCCACGTCCCGCGCGCTCGTGGGTGACCATGTGGACGTCGATGTCGCCGGAGCGTTCCACGATGGTCTCGCCGACCCCGCGCCCGGTGAGGAACTGCGAGAGTCGCCCGCGCCGGCTGGTGCCCATCACCAGCTGGGTGGCGCTCTCGGCCCGCGCGAAGTCCAGCAGGGCATCGGGGACGTGGTCGCCGACGACGGAATGGAAGGTGCCGCCGAGGCTCTCCACCAGGGCCCGCTGTTTGGCCAGCGCGGCGGGCGAGGCGTCGGCCAGTCCGTCGCTGCGCACGATGTGTACGGCGAGCAGGTCGCCACCGGCGGACCGGGCGGCGATCCGGGCGGCGCGGCGGATGAGGGTCCCGCCCTCCGGGCCGCCGGTCACGGCGACCACCACGCGCTCCCGGATCTCCCAGACGCGTCCGATGCCGTGCTCGGAGCGGTACTTCTGCAGCGCCTCGTCCACGCGTCCGGCGACCCAGAGCAGGGCGAGTTCGCGCAGCGCGGTCAGGTTGCCGACGCGGAAGTAGTTCGACAGGGCCGCGTCGACCTTCTCCGGGGCGTAGACGTTGCCGTGGGCCATCCGGCGGCGCAGTGCCTCGGCGGGCATGTCGACGAGCTCGATCTGGTCGGCGCGGCGGACGACCTCGTCCGGGACGGTCTCCCGCTGCGGCACGCCGGTGATCTTCTCGACGACGTCGTTGAGCGACTCCAGGTGCTGGATGTTGACGGCGGTGATCACGTCGATGCCCGCCCTGAGGAGCACCTCGATGTCCTGCCAGCGCTTGGCGTGGCGGCCGCCGGGGATGTTGGTGTGGGCCATCTCGTCGACGAGTGCCACCTGCGGTGCGCGGGCGAGGACGGCGTCGAGGTCCATCTCGGTGAAGACGGTGCCCCGGTACTCGCGTTCCGCGCGGGGCACGATCTCCAGACCGTCGAGCATCTCCTCCGTGAGCGGCCGCTTGTGGCACTCGACGTACCCCACGACGACGTCGGTGCCCCGGGCGCCCCGGCGGCGCGCCTCGTCCAGCATGCGGTAGGTCTTCCCGACTCCGGGGGCCGCCCCGAGGAAGACCTTGAGTCTGCCGGGCCGTCCGTGGGGAGTGCCGGCCGGGGCCGGGACGACTGGCTGCGTCACCGGGAGTCCTTCCTTGTGCGGGTGTCACGCCGCCCGGCGGCGCAGGTGATCCCTGCGCCGCCGGGCGGCGTGGTACGGGCGGTTCGACGGTGACAGGACGTCACTTCAGCTCGGTGAGCGCCTGGTTGAGTTCCACCACGTTGACGCGCTCCGCGCCGAGGAAGCCGAGGGTCCGGCCCTGGACGTGGTCCTCCACCAGCTTGCGCACGGCGGCGGCGTCCAGGCCGCGGGCCTGGGCGACCCGCTCGACCTGCTCGCGGGCGTACTCGGGCGAGATGTGCGGGTCGAGGCCGGAGCCGGAGGCCGTGACGGCGTCGACCGGCACGTCCTCGGGGGCGACGCCGTCGAACTCGGCGACCGCGGCCCGGCGTTCCTTGATGGTCTTCACCAGGTCCTCGTCGTTCGGGCCGAGGTTGGAGGCGCCGGTGACCAGCGGATCGTAGCCACCGGGTCGCGGCTGGAACCACTTCGGGTCCGGCTGGGCGACCTCGTCGGCGTCGTTCGGGTCCTTCTTCGGGAGGGTGAAGTTCTGGCCGATGAGGCTGGAACCGACGGTCTTGCCGTCCTGGGTGATCCTGGAGCCGTTGGCCTGGTCGGAGAACGCCGCCTGGGCGACGCCGGTGACGGCCAGCGGGTACGCGATGCCCAGGAGCACCGTGAACACCAGCAGCATCCGCAGGGCGGCCACGTGGTTGCGGACCACGGTGGGCAGGGAGCCGAACATGATGGGTTGCCTTCTTCTGTCAGCTGAGGCCGGGGATGAACTGGATGATCAGGTCGATCGCCTTGATGCCGACGAACGGCAGCACGAGACCGCCCAGGCCGTAGACCCAGATGTTGCGGGTCAGCAGCGCGGAGGCCGACGACGGCCGGTAGCGCACGCCGCGCAGGGCGAGCGGGATCAGCACGACGATGATCAGGGCGTTGAAGATGATCGCCGAGGCGATCGCCGACTGCGGGCTGTGCAGCTGCATGATGTTGAGCTTGTCCAGGCCCGGGTACGCGATCGCGAACATCGCGGGGATGATCGCGAAGTACTTCGCCACGTCGTTGGCGATGGAGAAGGTGGTCAGCGCGCCGCGGGTGATGAGCAGCTGCTTGCCGATCTCCACGATCTCGATCAGCTTGGTGGGGTTGGAGTCCAGGTCCACCATGTTCCCGGCCTCCTTGGCGGCCGAGGTGCCGGTGTTCATGGCCACGCCCACGTCGGCCTGGGCCAGCGCCGGGGCGTCGTTGGTGCCGTCACCGGTCATCGCGACGAGCTTGCCGCCCGCCTGCTCCCGCTTGATCAGCGCCATCTTGTCCTCCGGCGTCGCCTCGGCCAGGAAGTCGTCGACCCCCGCCTCGTCCGCGATCGCCTTGGCCGTCAGCGGGTTGTCACCGGTGATCATCACCGTGCGGATGCCCATCCGCCGCAGCTCGTCGAACCGCTCCCGCATGCCCTCCTTGACCACGTCCTTCAGGTGGATGACACCCAGCACACGGGCCGCGCCGTCCTCCTTGACCGCCACGACGAGCGGCGTACCGCCCGACTGCGATATGCGGTCGACCAGGGACTGCACCTCCTCGCCGGCCCGGCCGCCGTTCTCGGCGACCCACGCGGTCACCGCGGACGCGGCGCCCTTGCGGACCTGGCGGCCGTCGACGTTCACGCCGGACATCCGGGTCTGCGCGGTGAAGGGCACGAACTCGGCGTGCCCGAGTTCGCCCTCGTGCCGCTCGCGCAGGCCGTACTTCTCCTTCGCCAGGACGACGACGGAACGGCCCTCGGGCGTCTCGTCGGCCAGCGACGACAGCTGCGCCGCGTCGGCCAGTTCGGCGGCCGTGTTGCCCTTGACCGGCAGGAACTCCGACGCCTGGCGGTTGCCGAGCGTGATGGTGCCGGTCTTGTCGAGCAACAGGGTGTTCACGTCGCCGGCGGCCTCGACGGCCCGGCCGGACATGGCGAGCACGTTGCGCTGCACCAGGCGGTCCATGCCGGCGATGCCGATCGCCGACAGAAGGCCGCCGATCGTCGTCGGGATGAGCGCGACGACGAGCGCCGCGAGGATGACGATGCTCTGCTCGGCGCCCGCGTAGATCGCGAACGGCTGCAGGGTGACGACCGCGAGCAGGAAGACGATGGTCAGCGAGGCCAGCAGGATGTTCAGCGCGATCTCGTTGGGCGTCTTCTGCCGGGCCGCGCCCTCCACCAGGGCGATCATCCGGTCGATGAAGGTCTCACCGGGCTTGGAGGTGATGCGGACGACGATCCGGTCCGACAGCACCTTCGTGCCGCCCGTGACCGCGCTGCGGTCACCACCGGACTCCCGGATGACCGGGGCCGACTCACCGGTGATCGCCGACTCGTCGACCGACGCGACGCCTTCGACGACATCGCCGTCACCGGGGATGATCTGCCCGGCCTCGACGACGACGTGGTCGCCCAGCTTCAGGCCGGAGGCCGGGGCCTCCTCCTCACGGAGCGAGGTGGCCCCAGGCCGCCAGTCGATCAGCCGACGGGCGACGGTGTGGGTCTTCGTCCGCCGCAGGGTCTCGGCCTGCGCCTTGCCGCGGCCCTCTGCGACGGCCTCGGAGAGGTTGGCGAAGATCACGGTCAGCCAGAGCCACACGGTGATGACCCAGGCGAAGACGCTGGGGTCCTTGATCGCCGAGAGGGTGGTCAGGACCGCGCCGACCTCGACCACGAACATGACGGGGTTCTTGATCATGACCCGGGGGTCGAGCTTCTTGACCGCGTCCGGCAGCGAGGTGAGGAGCTGCTTCGGGTCCATCATGCCGCCGGAGACCCGGTGCGGCTGCTGCGGCCCGGTCGGGGTGCCCCCCGGCGACGCGGGGGGTTCGAGGGTGGTCAGGGACATCAGGACAGACCTTCCGCGAGCGGACCCAGCGCCAGGGCCGGGAAGTAGGTGAGGCCGACGACGATCAGGATCACGGCCGTCAGCAGGCCGACGAACTGCGGCCGGTGCGTGGGCAGCGTGCCCGCCGTGGCCGGCACCGGCTGCTGCCGGGCCAGGGAGCCGGCCAGCGCCAGGACGAACACGATCGGCAGGAAGCGGCCGAACAGCATGGCCAGGCCGAGCGCGGTGTTGTACCAGTCGGTGTTGACGGTCAGGCCCGCGAAGGCCGAGCCGTTGTTGTTGGCGGCCGAGGTGAAGGCGTACAGCACCTCGGAGAAACCGTGCGCACCGGAGTTGAGCATGCCCGCGCGCTGACCCGGCATCGCCATGGCGAGGCCGGCACCGATCAGGACGATCGCCGGGGTGGTGAGGATGTAGAGGGAGGCGAACTTCATCTCCCGGCCGCCGAGCTTCTTGCCCAGGTACTCCGGGGTGCGGCCGACCATCAGACCGGCCACGAAGACCGCGATGATCGCCAGGATGAGGATGCCGTAGAGGCCGGAGCCGGTACCACCGGGGGCGATCTCACCGAGCATCATGTTGAAGATCGTCATCCCGCCGCCGATGGGCGAGTACGAATCGTGGAAGGAGTTGACGGCGCCCGTGGAGGTGAGCGTCGTCGACGCCGCGAACAGCGCCGACCCCCACACACCGAACCGCTGCTCCTTGCCCTCCATCATGCCGCCCGCCACGTGGCCGGCCTGGCTGCTCACGCTGTGCAGCTCGTTCACCGTGATGACGGCGACCGATGCGGCCCAGATCACGCCCATCACGGCGATGATCGCGTAGCCCTGGCGGTTGTCGCCGACCATGCGGCCGAAGGTGCGCGGCAGGGAGGTGGCGATCACCAGCAGGAGGTAGATCTCCAGCCAGTTGGTGAAGGGGTTGGGGCTCTCGAAGGGGTGGGCGGAGTTGGCGTTGTAGAAGCCGCCGCCGTTGGTGCCCAGCTCCTTGATGGCCTCCTGGGAGGCGACCGGGCCACCGGTGAGGCTCTGGTGGTCGCCGACGAGGGTGGAGATCGACTCCACGCCGTGGAAGTTCTGGATGGCGCCACCGGCCACCAGCACGATCGCCATCACGAAGGCGATCGGCAGCAGCACACGGACGACGATCCTGGTGAGGTCCACCCAGAAGTTGCCGATGCGGTCGGTCTTCTTGCGGGTGAAGCCCCGGATCAGGGCGGCCACGACTGCGACGCCGACGGCGGCCGACACGAAGTTCTGCACCGCGAGACCGGACATCTGCACCAGGTGGCCCATCGTGGACTCACCGGAGTAGGACTGCCAGTTGGTGTTGGTGACGAAGGAGGCGGCCGTGTTGAAGGACACGCCGGGCGTCACGGCGGGCATGCCTATGGACAGCAGCAGGTGGTTCTGCAGCCGCATGAAGCCGTAGAGGAAGAGGACGGAGACGGCCGAGAAGGCCAGCACGCTCCGCAGGTAGACGGACCACTTCTGGTCCGCGTCACCGTCGACCCCGCCGAGCCGGTACGCGAAGCGCTCGACGCGCAGGTGCTTGGCGGAGGTGAGGGTGTGGGCCATGTAGTCGCCCAGCGGCCGGTAGGTCAGGGCCAGCGCGCCGACCAGCGCGAGGATCTGGAGCCAGCCCGCGAGGGTGTCGTTCACTAGAACTTCTCCGGGTAGATCAGTGCCAGCACCAGGTAACCGACCAGGGCCACGGCGACGACGAGTCCGACGACGTTTTCGATGCTCACAGCCGCTCCGCCCCCTTGGCCACGAGGCCGAGCACGGCGAAGACAGCGACGGTGAGGACGATGAAGGCCACATCTGGCATGCGGAGACACCCCGGAAGTCGTGTGGGGACGATGCCGCGTACCCGGTCGGGCCCGCGGCGCCGGTGAAAAACCGGTGTACGTAGCGAAGCGCCCCGCAGTGCCCCCGACGAGCTTCGTTAGCGGGTTCCTGACGCGGCCCCGGAGCGGCTTGACGCCACTTTGACGCCGCCCGGCCGAACGGGTGACGGGGGTGACGTGGCACGTCGGCGCGGTCGGCGGGGCTCGGAGCAGCGGCGACCCCCGAGCGGGCGTGGCCGGCCGCAGCGGGGGTCAGGGTGGGCGAGGAGGGCCGTCCGGCCCGGTGGTGCGGAGCGGACTCAGAACCGCACGTAGACGTTCTTCGGCTGGGTGTAGGACTCCAGCTCCTCGATGCCCTCCTCCCGGCCGACGCCCGAGTTCTTCACCCCGCCGAAAGCGGTCCCGGGGATGTGCGCGGAGCTGGCGTTGATCCACACGTAGCCGGCGCGCAGGTCGCGGGCCGCGGCCATGGCGGTGTGCAGGTCGGTGGTCCAGACGCTGGCGGTCAGGCCGTACGGCAGTGCGTTGGCCTCGGCGATCGCCTGGTCGTACGCGTCGAAGGGCGCCGCCACCAGCACCGGCCCGAAGATCTCCTCCCGGAACAGCGGCCCGGAGGGGCCGGCGTGGGCCGCGAAGAGGGTGGGCCGTACGTAGTAGCCGGGCCGGTGCGGGGCGCTGCCGCCCGCGACGAGGCGGAGGGCGGGGTCGGACAGTCCCGCCCGGATGTAGGAGGTCACCTTGCGGTAGTGCTCCTCGGAGACCAGGGGGCCGATGTCCGTGGTGGGGTCGGCCGGGTCGCCGAGGCGCATGGCGTCCATGCGCCTGCCCACTTCCTTGACGACGCGCTCGTACAGGGAGCGGTGGACCAGCAGGCGTGACGTGGAGCCGCAGCTCTGGCCCTGCCAGGTGAAGTTCATGCCCGCCATCGCGCCGTCCACGGCCGCGTGCACATCGGCGTCGGCGAAGACGACCAGCGGGTTCTTGCCGCCCAGTTCGAGGGTGACCGTCTTGACCGCGGCGCTCGCCGCACGTGCCTGGACGCGGCGTCCGGTGGTGGACGAGCCGGTGAACGCGATGCGCGGGACGTCGGGGTGGGTCACCAGCCGTTCGCCCGCCATGGAGCCCAGGCCCGGCACGATGTTCAGGACCCCGGGCGGTACGAGGCCGGCGGCCAGTTCGCCCAGCCGCAGCGCGGACAGCGAGGTCGCCTCGGCGGGCTTCAGGACGACGGTGTTGCCTGCGAGGAGTGGTGCGGCGATGCGGGCGGCCGCGAACATCAGGGGATGGTTCCACGGGATGATCCGCCCGACGACGCCGAAGGGGTCACGCAGCGTGTAGTCGAGCGCGTCGTGGTCGGCCATGGGGACGGTCTCGCCGCGCAGTTGGAGGGCGAGTCCGGCGAAGTAGCGCAGCTGGGCGGCGGCGACGCGGAAGTCGCCCCGCATGACCGCGACCGGGCTGCCGTTGTCGATGGTGTCGATCCAGGCCAGTTCCTCGCCGTGCTCCTCGATCGCTTCCGCGAGGGCGACCAGCACCCGCGCCCGTTCCGTCACGGAGGTGGCCCCCCACGCGGGCGCCGCCGTACGGGCCGCCTCCACCGCGTCGTCGACGTCCGTGACGCCGCCGAGGGGTATCCGGGTCACCACCGTCTCGTCCGCGGGATTGACCACGTCCAGGGTCTGGCCCGAGGCCGCGTCGGTCGCCTCCCCGCCGATCAGCATGTGCCAGGGCCGGTCCACGATCTCGCCCGCGGTCGGTCGTGCGCCGGTCGCGCCATACGGATTCGACAGCTCCGAAGTACGCATACACTCCAGGTTTGCACCCGTATGTGCCGTATATAGTGATTGAACGTTTTATATCGGCAAACACCGCGTATAGCGCAGGCCAAACGGCCGGGCGGGGCCGCGGGCGGCCGGCTCAGCCGTCCAGCCAGCCGCGTTCATGGGCGAGGAGCGCGATCTGGAACCTCGTCCGGGCGCCGAGGGCGGTGCCCGCCTCACTGACGTGCTTCTGCACCGTCCGCCGGCTCACGCCCAGCACCCTGGCGATGGCGTCGTCCTTCATCCCCGTGGCCATGAGGTGGAGGATCTCCCGGGTCCGTTCGTCGGTCTCCACGGTCTCCCGCTCGCGGCGCGCGACGGGCCAGTCCTGGCGGCTCTCCAGTGAGACCGGTGTCGCGCGTTCCCAGATGCCCTCGAAGAGCGCGACGCACACCTCGATCAGGGCCGGGGAGTGCACCACCAGCGATCCCGCCGAGGGCCGGTCGCCCTGGAGCGGGAGGAGGGCGGCGGTCCGGTCGAAGAGCGCCAGCTTGACGGGGAGCCGGGTACCGAGGCGGAACTCACCGCCCACCGCGGTGCCGCGCAGCGCGGTCTCCAGGGACACCTCGTCGGTGAAGCCGTCGGCCTCGTACACCGACCGCAGCCGTACGCCCGGGGCGACGGCGGTACGGTCCGGGTCCCGGTGGCCCGAGTCGTCCTCGGTGCCGGTCACGTAGGGCGGCTTGGCCAGGTGCAGCACCTCGCTCCTGCTGCCCTTCAGCAGGTACGCGTAACGGGCCGCGACCTCGTCGCCGTGCTCCAGGACCTCCACCAGGTTCGGCGCGCCGGGGTGCGCGACGGAGCGGTAGAGCTCGTCGAGCTGCTCCATGAACAGCTCGGTACGGGCCAGTTCGCTCCGCCTGCGGGCGAGCAGGGAACCCAGTGAGGAGCGCGGCGGGCCGGCCTTCCAGCGCGGGGACCCACCGGGGATGCGGATGACCAGGAGTTCGTCCTCGAGGCCCCGCAGCGTCCGCTCGGCCTCGTCGGCGGACGTGCCGACCGCCTCGGCCACCGCGGCGGCGTCCGCCGAGGGATGGCTCACCAAGTACTCCAGGACCCGGCCGCCCAGGGGGCCCAGCCCCGTCCCCGCCCAAGGACCGCCCGATGAGACATCCATGCAGCCTGCCACCCCTGTACGTCCGCGCCCCGCGTGATGATCGTACGCCTCGCGGAAAGGCCGGCGGGGGCCCGGTCCGGCGTGTGCCGGTCCTGGCCCCCGTCGGGGTGGTGCGGTGTCGCGGCCGCTCAGCGGCAGGTGCCCGCGGGGCGGGCCCGGGTCACCAGGTCGGTGTCCGTGGTGGTGGTGTCCATCCACAGGACGCGGCTGCCGGTGCCTGCGGCGGCGTTCGACTGCTGGCCCTTGCTGCAGGAGACCCGGCCGAGCGGGGTGCCCTGCGGGGTGAACTGGTGGAGCTTGGCCAGCGAGTCGTTGTAGTCGTCGAAGACCTGTGAGAACGAGGCGTACACGGTCAGCGTGACCGCGGTGTCCGACGCCGTGAGGCCGAACGCCCGGACGGGGCGCGGGCCCTTCTCCGCGATGACGTCGGTGACGGTGGAACCGTCGACGGACGCCCGGCGCAGGGTGGTGAAGTCGTCGTCGGTGTAGTCGGTGTCGATCAGCCAGTACACCCCGGCAGCGGTGATCACCGGCGTGCTGATCCACTCCGGCTGCGAGGGCGCGCCAAGGGTGGCGGTCTTCCCGGTCCGGGTGTCGAAGACCTCCACGACGACTCCGTAGGTGCCGTCGAACATGCCGTCGTGGATGTACGCGATGCGCCCGTCCTTGACGGCGGGCTCGACCGCCTGGTTGTAGTCCCGGCCGAGCGGCACCTGACGCGGCGTGGTGTCGCCGCCCTTCAGGTACAGGACCCGCTGCAGCGAGGTCGCCTCGTCACGGCGGGACCAGGCGACCGTGTCGCCGTCCACGCTCAGGCCGCTGATCTCCGAGGTGGTGCTGTACAGCGTCGTGACGGCGCCGCCGCCCACGGGCGCGGACAGGACGTCGTAGGTGTGCAGCCAGGGGTCGTCGCCGGGGACGTCGCCGACCGCCACCCACACCACGCGCTTGCCGTCGGTGACCGGGCTGAGGTGGGAGCGTCCGTCGACCGGGGAGATCCGGCGGGGCTTGCCCTTGCCGTCGGTGCGGCCGGTCCACACGGCGTACGGCTCGGTGCCGTCGGCGCTGGACTTGGGGGCGGCCCACCAGTCGCCGTGGGCGCTGGGGCTGTTGCCGGTGCCGACGTACTGCATCAGGGTGCCGAGCCGGCCCATCAGCACGTCGCTGTCGAGGCCCAGGTCCTGCTCCCAGCCGGGGACGATGCCGTGGGCGTCGAAGGCCTTCTTCACCTTGGCCAGGCGGTCGCCCTTGACGTGCAGCGACTTGGCGGCGGCGATGACCGCGTCACGGCCCTCGTCGAAGCCGTCGAGGGGGGTGATGTAGGAGGTGAGGGCCTTGTAGACGATTCTGTCGGCGAGTTCGCCGCCGAGGCTCTCGCGGATGTCCCACAGCGAGCCGCTGAAGATCGTGGAGTTGACGTGCACTCCGCCGTTGTCGTAGGACGAGCCGAGGGGCAGCCCGAGGAAGCCCTTCGTGGTGGCGCCGTCGTTGAGGTCGCGGAAGGCGCAGTCCTTCGGCGCCCGGGTCCGGCAGAGGTCGCCGCCGATGAGGCCGGCCTCGGGGTCGGTCATGGAGGTGCGGTTGACGGTGACGTCGATGACGTTGCCGAAGTAGTCGGCGATGGCCTCGTTCATGGCGCCGGACTGACCGGCGTAGACGAGGTCGGCGGTGTGCTCGACCACGCCGTGCGTCATCTCGTGGCCGACGACGTCCAGGTCGGAGGCGAGGGAGCGGTACTCGTCGTCACCGGTGCCGTACACCATCTTGGTGTGGTCCCAGAACGCGTTGACGAACGGCGAGCCGAAGTCCGTGACGCCGACCAGGGAGTTGATGGCCATGCCCTTGCCGTCGAGGCTGTCGCGCCGGAAGGTGCCGCGGTAGAACTCGTACACCTTACCGGCCGCCCAGTGGGCGTCCACCGCGCCGCTGTCGGTCATCTCCTGCGGCGCCTTCGTGGTCGGCATCGCGAAGGGCACGACGCTCTCCGGCCACTGGCCCGACACGTCCTGGTACCAGACGCTGGAGGCGTCCCAGGTCTGGATGACGTTGTGGCTCTTGCTGTCGGCCATGTGCGCGGTGTCGCGCAGCAGGTACTGACCGGTGCCGGCGTCCTTGGTGAGGTTCAGCGGCACGGTGGTGCCGCTGAGCAGGACGCCGCTGCCGGTGACGCCCGTCGACCCGGTCGCCGCCGCGGGTGCGCCGCCCCGCATCGAGGTGCCGCTGCGGTGCGTGGCGCCGCCGGCGGAGCCGGTCGGGGCGAACGTGGGCAGGCCGCCGTACTCGAAGACCGCGACGCCGGTGGCGGCGTCGACGTAGACCTCCTGGACCACCGGGGCGCCGGTGGCCGGGTCGGTGCCGCGCACGGTGACGTGGCGGGCGAGCACGCCCTTGCCGGTGGGGAGCACGGTCAGCCCGCGGTCGGTGCCGGTCAGGTCGTCCTTGGCGCTCTTGGCGTGCGCGGGACGGTATCCGCCCTTCGCCAGCTCCGCGCGCACCTGACGCACCGCGCCCTGCACGGCGGTGGGGGCGGGGAGGGTGGGTTGCGTGGTGTCGAGGTCGAGGGCGGTGAAGTAGGAGCCGGAGGTGCCGGTGACGGTGCGTTTGCCGTCCTTGTGGTTCATGCGGACGACGTACTGGGCGCCCAGGACGGGGATGCCGCGGTACTTCTGGCCCAGGCGGACGGTCTCGGTGCCGTCGGCGTCGGTGGTGACGGCGTCGGTGGTCAGGTCGCGGTCGGGGGCGGGGATGCGGTAGCGGTCCCGGTGGCCGGCCAGGTGGGTGCGGGCGGCGGTGGCGGCGGGGACGGAGGCGTCGGCCGTGTCGGTGAGGCCGTCGACGAGGGCGGGGGTGTCGGTGGCCGGCTGCGGCGCGGGCACCGCCCCGGTGCCGGTGCCGGTGCCGGTGGTGGGGTCGGCGGCGTGGGCGGGGCCGGTCAGGCCGGTGACGCCCAGGGCGACGGCGGCGGCGAGCAGGACGGACAGGCCGGTGCGGCCGGATCGGTGAACCGGTCTGGGCCGTATGCGTGTTGACATGGACGAATGCCTCCGGCAGCCCGGAGTGACCCGGGCTCGGTAGTGGGACATCGGATGCACGGCGCACCTTCGCGCCCGCGGCTCGCCCTGCACCCTCGTGGTGATCACACCCGGGTGACAAGACGAAAACCGGGGGGAGTACGCGCAGTTGCACAGATGCGAAGCCGGAGGGCGGGCAGAGGGCGCCGAAGTGCCCGGTGTGGTCCCGGTTCCGGAGGAACGGCCGCTTCGTACGGCCCTGACACGCTCGTCGCGTACGCCCCGCGGACTCACCCGGGCGCCGGCACCCGGGCGCCCGCACCCGCCGTGCGGCGGCGGCCGGGCCGCCGGATACTGATCACGGGCGACGCTGGAGGCCGGCGATGGGGCGTTTCGACGGGAAGACCGCGGTGGTCACCGGTGGGACCAGCGGCATCGGGCTGGCCGCCGCCGAGCGCCTTGCCGCGGAGGGCGCGTACGTCTTCCTCACCGGCCGCCGGGAGCCGGAACTGCGCGGCGCGGTCGCCGCGATCGGCTCGGAAAGGGCCACCGGTGTGCGCGGTGACGTTGCCGTCCCCGCCGACCTGGACCGGCTGTTCGCCCAGGTCGAGGCCGCGGGACGGCGCATCGACGTCCTCTTCGCCAACGCGGGCGGCGGCAGGCTGGCCCGCCTGGAGGACGTGACGGAGCAGGACTTCGACGCCACCTTCGGGGCGAACGTGAAGGGCGTGCTCTTCACCGTCCAGAAGGCGCTGCCGCTCCTCAACGACGGCGCCTCGGTCATCCTCACCGGATCGACGGCGGGCAGCGGCGGCCCGGAGGGGTTCACCGTCTACAGCGCCTCCAAGGCCGCCGTGCGCTCCTTCGCCAGGACCTGGGCCAACGAGCTCAAGGGCCGCGCCATCCGGGTGAACACCCTGAGCCCGGGACCGGTCGAGACCCCGGGGGTCAACAGCCTGGCCCCCGACCCCGAGCAGAACCGCCGCCTGCTGGACACCCTGGTCGGCACGGTGCCGCTCGGCCGCATGGGACGGCCCGAGGAGGTCGCCGACGTGGTCGCCTTCCTGGCCTCCGACGAGAGCACCTTCGTCACCGGGGTGGAGCTCTTCGTCGACGGCGGCCAGCAGCAGGTGTGAGCCCGCTCCTCCCCTGCCCCGCCGGTTATGGACCGTGTGGTACACATCAATGATTCCGTACCGTGCGGTCCATATCGCCAGAAGGGGCGCTTGACACCCCCCGCAGGTCGGCCTAGTTTCATATCGACCACTACATAACTCACCAGCCCGCCACCCCTCCTCGCGGCACCCCGAACGGGGCACGGCGAATACCGGAGGGAATCCCCTGCGCCAATACGTAACATATCTTGTTACGACAGGGGCTTTGGCGATCACTCACTGCGATTCGGAGCAACACCATGGGACAGCTTGACGGCAGGACCGCCATCGTCACGGGCGGCACCAGCGGCATCGGCCTGGCCACCGCTCGGCGGTTCGCCGCCGAGGGCGCGCACGTGTTCGTCACCGGCCGCCGCAAGGACGCGCTCGACGCCGCCGTGGCGGAGATCGGACCCCGCGCCACCGGTGTCCACAGCGACGTCTCCGACCTGGCCGGTCTCGACCGGCTCTACGCCGCCGTCGCCCAGCAGGGGCGGCGCATCGACGTGCTCCTCGCCAATGCGGGCGGCGGCAGCTTCTCCACCCTGGAGCAGGTCACCGAGCAGCACTTCGACGAGATCTTCGCGACCAACGTCAAGGGCCTGCTCTTCACCGTGCAGAAGGCGCTGCCGCTGCTCAACGACGGTGCCTCGGTCATCCTGACCGGCTCCACCGCGGGCTCGGTCGGCAACGAGGCGTTCGGCGTCTACGGGGCGTCCAAGGCGGCGGTGCGCTCCTTCGCCCGGACCTGGGCCAACGAGCTCAGGGGCCGCTCGATCCGGGTCAACTCCATCAGCCCCGGCACGATCGACACACCCGGCATCGACGGCCTCGCAGCCGACGCCGAGCAGAGGGCACAGCTCAAGGGCTACCTCGAAGGCCAGATCCCGCTCGGCCGGATGGGCCGGCCCGAGGAGGTCGCCGCCGCGGCCGTCTTCCTCGCCTCCGACGAGAGCAGCTTCATCACCGGCATCGAACTCTTCGTCGACGGCGGCACCAACCAGGTCTGACCGCCGCCGAGGCCTCCCCGTCCACGGCGGGGAGGCCTCGGTGACAGCCGTACGTACCGGTACCACCAGCACAGACGGGACACACGCGATGGACATGGGACGGACAGGGATCTGGAGCATCGAGCTGCGCACGGCCGATCCGGGAGCGATCGAGGACGCCGCAGCCGAACTCGACGCGATGGGCTGGGGTGCCCTGTGGATCCCGGGACTCGGCGGCGGCGACATCCTCGGCGACTCCGAACGGCTGCTCCGCGCCACCCGCACCGCGCGCGTCGCGGTCGGAGTGCTCAGCATCTGGCGCCACCGGGCGGCGGAGATGGCGGCGGGACACGCGCGGCTGCAGCAGCGGTACGACCGCCGGCTCCTCCTCGGCCTCGGCGTCAGCGACGCGGCAGCCGCACGCGGCGCGGGGCGCCCCTACCGGCCCCTGTCGGACATGGACGCCTACCTGGACGAGCTCGACGGAGCCCCGGCCCCCGTACCGGCCGGGGAGCGCGTCATGGCCGCGCTGGGGCCGAAGATGGTCCGGCTCGCGGGACGACGCACCGCGGGTGTGCACCCGTTCATGGTCACCCCCGAGCACTCTGCGGCGGCCAGGGAACTGCTCGGACCCGGCCCCCTCCTGGCGCCCTATCAGGCGGTCGTGCCGGAGCGCGACCCTGCCAGGGCCCGCGCCGCCGCCCGGGACTTCCTCGGGGCGTTCCTCGCCATGGACCACTACGCCCGCAGCCTGCTCCGCCAGGGCTTCACCGAGGACGACCTGGCCGGAGGCGGCAGCGACCGGCTCATCGACGCCGTCGTGGCCTGGGGCGACACCGAGGCCATCGGCGCCCGCGTCCGCGCCCATCACCAGGCCGGCGCCGATCACGTCTGCCTCCACGTCGTCACCGCGGACTCCGCCGTCCCGCTGCCGCAGTGGCGGGAACTCGCCGCCCTCGCCCGCTGAACCAGTGCGTGTGGCGGAGCACGTCGGCGATGGCGGTGGGGGCGAGTTCGCGCACGAGGCTCCCGCCCGCCCCCGCGCCGCGTCGGGACTCGACGGGTCCGGCCCCGCGCAGGTCGCCGCGACAGCGCCGGATGACCACGGGGTTGGTCGGCCCGCTGTCGGCGCTCACGCCCGCGGACCTCCCCTTCGGCAATGTCAGCCGGCCGCCGGCTCCGCGGGCCAGGCGCCCAACGCGAGATCGACGACCCGGTGCAGTTCCTCACGGGTCGCGCCGCCCGCGGCCTGCACGGCGACGCCCTGGTACACCGTGATGAAGTAGCGGGCGAGATCGGCCGGATCGGCGTCGGCGGGAAGTTCCCCGTCCGCCCGCGCCTTCTCCAGGCGCAGCCGGAGCGCCGCCTCGCCGGACGCCCGGCGCGCGGTGAGTTCGGCGCGCACGGTCTCCGACCCGGGCGACGATGCGAGGCCTCCCTGCACGGTGAGGCAGCCCGGAGGACAGTCGGGCCGGGTCGTGGCGTCCGCGGCGCCGTGCAGCAGCCGCTCGACGACGCGGCGCGCGTCGGGCTCGGCGAACGCCTCGCGGATGTAACGGGCAGGGCCGTCGGCGTAGTGGTCGAGGACCCGCTTGAACAGCTCCTCCTTGTTGCCGAAGGCGCCGTACAGGCTCGGCGGGTTGATGCCCATGGCCCGGGTCAGGTCGGAGATCCCGGTGCCTTCGTAGCCTTGGCGCCAGAACACCTCGAGCGCCCGGTCCAGCACCTCGTCGACGTCGAAGGCGCGCGGCCGTCCTCCCGCCATGGTGGCCTCCTGCCCCGCGATCTGTAACGACCGTTATGATACCGCGCCGGTCAGGGACGCGGGAGGCGGGCCAGCGCCGCCCGGCCGATCTGCAGCAGCCCCGACGCGTCCATGCGGGTCTTGGCGAGGAACTCCATCCCCTGCAGGACGGCCAGCAGCAGCCGGCCGAGCTCCTGCGGATCGGCCCCCGGATCCAGGTCTCCCTCGCGCTGCGCCTCCTTCACGCACGCGGCGAGGAGGCCCTCGACCTCCTGGTAGGTCGTGCGGGAACGTTCGACCACGTCCGGATCCCGGCCGTGCAGTTCGGAGGTGCTGTTGACCAGGAAGCAACCGCGCCGTTGCAGGTCGGCCCCGTAGCCCGCCGCCGCGCCCTCGAGCAGACGGGTCAGCCGTGCGAGCGCCCTGCCGGGTCCGCCCAGCGCTTCCCGGACCCCGTCGAGCTGCTCGGCGCGGTAGTCGTCCAGGACCCGCAGGAAGAGCTGCCGTTTGTCGCCGAACGCCCCGTACAGACTGCCCTTTCCCAGCCCCGTGGCACTCGTCAGGGCCTCCAGGGACGTCGCGGCGTAGCCACGGGCCCAGAACACCTCTCGGGCAGCCCGCAGCACCTGCCGCTCGTCGAAGCTCCTGGGACGCGCCATGGCGTCGATGATACGGATTCTTGACCTAACGGTCCATTTACGCCCCCGTCCGACCGCCACCGCCATCGGAGGGTCCCGCGACCTACCGGATCCACAAATTGCAAAAATCTTCAATTCGCTACATGATGATCCCGCTGTGTCGTCACGGGAAACACGGGGCACGGCTGCGGGCCGTCCCCGGCAACCGGCCGGGGCGAGGGACGACGGGGCCGGTGTCTTCGCACGGTGACTGGGCTGGCAGGGCGGATGTGGGACCCCGTACGCGCGTTGCTGCCCACGCGGGGCGATCTGACGGCGATGCGGCGGCAGCCCCGTCGCGACCTACTCGCCGGATTGACCGTGGCGGTGGTGGCCCTGCCGCTCGCGCTGGCGTTCGGCGTCTCCTCAGGGCTCGGTGCGGAGGCCGGACTGGCCACGGCCGTGGTGGCGGGGGCGGTGGCCGCGCTGTTCGGCGGATCGAACGTGCAGGTCTCCGGCCCGACCGGGGCGATGACCGTGGTGCTGGTCCCCATCGTCGCCCGGTACGGGCCCGGCGGGGTCCTGACCGTGGGTCTGATGGCCGGTGCGCTGCTCATCGGGCTGGCCCTGCTGCGCGCCGGCCGGTACATGCGCTACGTGCCGGCGCCCGTGGTGGAGGGCTTCACCCTCGGGATCGCGTGTGTGATCGGGCTGCAGCAGGTGCCCGCGGCCCTCGGGGTGCCCACGCCGGACGGCGAGAGGGCCGCGGCCGTGGCCCTGCGGGCCGTACGCGAGTTCCTGGCCCACCCCCACTGGGCGGCCCTCGCGCTCTCGGTGGCGGTGGCCGGCGGCATCTTGGCGGGTGCCCGGTGGCGCCCGCGCGTGCCGTTCTCGTTGCCGGCCGTCGTCGTGGTCACGATCGCCGCCGAGGCCGCGGACCTTCCGGTGGCGCGCATCGGCCACCTGCCGTCCGGACTGCCCGCGCCCTCCCTGGGGTTCCTCGACCCGGCCGCGCTCCCCTCTCTGCTGGCGCCCGCCCTGGCGGTCGCGGCCCTGGCCGCCCTGGAGTCGCTGCTGTCGGCGACCGTCGCGGACGGGATGACGCGCGGACAGCGCCACGACCCGGACCGGGAATTGTTCGGCCAGGGCCTCGCGAACCTGGTCGTCCCGCTGTTCGGCGGGGTGCCGGCCACGGCGGCGATCGCCCGCACGGCCGTCAACGTCCGTACCGGAGCGGGCTCGCGGCTGGCCGCGCTGACCCACGCCGCCGTCCTGGCGCTGATCGTCTTCGTCGCCGCTCAGCTGGTGGGGAGCATCCCGCTCGCGGCGCTCGCAGGCGTGCTGCTCGCCACCGCGATCCGGATGGTCGAGGTCGGATCGCTGCGGGCGATGGCCCGGGCCACCCGCGCCGACGGCGCGGTCCTGTTGCTGACCGCGGCCGCGACGCTGGCCCTGGACCTGACGTACGCGGTCGTCATCGGGCTGGTGGTGGCGGGGGCCCTGGCGCTGCGCGCGGTGGCGCGGCAGGTCCGGCTGGATCGGGTGCCGCTGCACGAGGGCCCGCCGGAGGGGCACGGCGCCGGGGAACACGCCCTGCTCGCCGAGCACATCGTGGCCTTCCGCATCGACGGGCCCCTGTTCTTCGCCGCCGCCCACCGTTCCCTGCTCGAACTCACCGAGGTCGCCGACGTGTCGGTGGTCATCCTGCGGCTCTCCCGTGTCACCCACATCGACGCCACCGGCGCCCTGGTCCTCAAGGACGTCATCGACCGGCTGAACCGCCGAGGCATCACGGTGCTGGCGTCCGGCCTCCGGCCAGGACAGCGGCACGCGCTGGACGCGCTGGGCGTGCTGGACGCGCTGCGGGACGCGGACCTGGTGCACGCCACTGCCCCGGAGGCCGTCCGCGCGGCCCGCGCCCGGTTGCACCGGGCCGGTGTGCTGCGCGGGGAGGCCGCCGGTTGAGCCCCGCGTACCGCATGAACGGCCCCCTCACGCTCCAGGGGCACCGGCTCGGCGGCCCCGCGGGCGCCGGTGCCCGTACCGGTGACGACGGCCGGCCCGGCACCCGGTGACCGCTCGCGCCATGCTGCACCGCCGCCATGTGCTGACCCTCCCGACGGCGCCCCTGTCCGTGACCGTGGCCCGCAGGACGGGCGAGTACGTCTACACCTCCTGGGGCGTCGGCCCGGGCGACACCGTGCTGGGCCGGGCCCTGCTGATCCTCGGCGAACTCGTCGCGAACAGCGTCCGGCACGCCGCCGGGGTCTCCCCCAGCCTGGACGTCGTCTACGCGACGGGCGGCGGGGTGCTCGCCCTCGCCGTGTACGACCTGCATCCCCACCGGCCGGACCTGCTCCGGGCCGCCGCGACCGGCGGCGGACTGGCCATGGTCGCCGAGGTCACCGCCGAATGCGGGGGCACGGCCACGGTGCTCCCCGATCCCGGCACCGGCGGCAAGGGCATATGGGTCACCCTGCCGCTGCGCACGGAGTGAACCCGTGGGCCCCTCACTTGGGAGCGTGCTTGCCCAGGTAGAACAGCAGGGTGATGAAACCGGCGATGAAGTGGGTGACGAAGACGTAGACGAGGACGCGCAGGAGCACCGCCCGCTGCTTGTACTTCTCGCCGCCCGTGTCCCTACCGGAGCCGGTCCCGGCGCTCACGCGGCGTCACCGGTCTTCCCGGGCGGGCCGGGCGTACGGACCGCGGAGCCTTCCTCGGTCTGCTTCAGCTCGGCCAGCAGGTCCTGCTGCCCGGTCAGCAGCTCCGTGAGGATCCTGCGGGCAGCCCGGAGCAGTTCCGCCACGTCGCCGCCCGCCAGCTCGTACACCACGGTGGAGCCGGTGCGCGTGGCGGTCACGATGCCGGAGCGGCGCAGTACGGCGAGCTGCTGGGAGAGGCTGGAGGGCTCGATCTCCATGGCGTTGAGGAGGTCCCGCACCGGCTTGGGCCCGTCCTGCAGGAGTTCCAGGACGCGGATGCGCACGGGGTGCCCGAGCATGCGGAAGAACTCCGCCTTGGCCTGGTAGAGCGGAACCTGCACCCGGACCACCCGTACCTTCTGTAAAGATTCGCCAATTGAAGAACTCTTCAATTGTACCGCGACTCAGGAAGTGAGCATCCAATGACCGACGACGACCGCGTGGGCCCGCCACTGCTCGGCGGGGAGCGCGAGACGCTCCGGGCGTTCCTCGACTACCACCGGGCCACGCTGGCCATGAAGTGCCGGGGGCTCACGGACGAGGAGCTGCGGCAGCAGTCGATGCCTCCGTCCACGCTCTCGCTGCTCGGGCTCGTCCGGCACATGGCGGAGGTGGAACGCGCCTGGTTCCGCCGGGTGTTCGAGGACAACGACGCGCCCATGGTCTGGTCCGACAGGATCGACTTCCAGGCGGCCTACGACGCGAGCGCGTCCACCCGCGCCGAGGCCTTCACGGCCTGGGAGGCCGAGGTGGAGAACTCCCGCCGGATCGAGGAGGCGGCCGGGTCCCTGGACCTGACCGGGCACCAGCCGCGCTGGGGCGAGGACGTCTCCCTGCGGATGGTCATGGTGCATGTGCTCCTGGAGTACGGCCGTCACAACGGGCACGCGGACTTCCTCCGCGAGGGTGTCGACGGCACCGTGGGGGCCTGACCGGCCCCGCACGGCGGCCGGGAACCGGCCGTCAGGGGACCGGCCGCATGTCCGCGCCGTAGAGGGTGCGGTAGTCGGGGACGACGACGCGCGTCGCAGGCGACTCACGGCGGACCTGCGCGGTGAAGGCCCCGACGTCCGCCGACGGGTCGGGCCTCGGCTCCAGGTCAAGCGGCCGCTCGAAGTCGTCCCAGTGCACGGGCACGACGACGCCGGGGTCGCCGAGCGCCCGCAGCAACCGGGGGACGTACTGGTGCGTCGAGGCGCTGGTCGGTACGGCGACCATGGCCAGGTCCGGGCGCAGTCCCCGGGCCGCGCGCTCGCTGAAGTCACTGGCGCCCATCAGGAACGCCGAGGGCCCCTCGACACCTGCCGTGACCTGGAAGGCGAGGGTGTCGCCCTCGGGAAGGTCGGCGATGGTCTCCGGGCGGGCCCGGGGCGGTGCGACGTGCCTGCCGGGGGCGAAGTAGGAGTACCCCTTGTTGCGGCTGTGCAGGCTCGCGACGACCTCCACCACGATGCCGTCGAAGTCCAACACTTCCCCGCCCTTCACCACCGAGATCCGCGCCGGGTCGACGCCGAGCGCGACCAGCAGGTGGTACGTGGTCTCCGTGCCGACGACCCGGGCGCCGGTGGAGGCGGCGATGTACGGCACGTCGGCGAGGTGGTCCCAGTGCGAGTGGCTGACGAGGACGAGTTCGGGGTGGCCGACGCGCTCCCGGACCGCGGTCTCGTCGGTCCGCAGCCGGGTGGCGGGGTCGAAGGCACCGGCGAAGAGCCCGGTGGAGAACCGTGTGACGTAAGGGTCGAAGAGCACGGTCCGGCCGGAGACGTCGATGCGCCAGCCCGCGGTGCCCAGCCAGCGGAAGGTCACCGCGCCGGCGTCCGGGGCCCCGCGCCGGGCCGCGGGTGCCGCCGCTGCTGCCGCTGCCGCCGTGGGCACCGTGCCCGGCAGCAGCGGGGTGGCCGCTGACAGCGCGGCGCCCCGCAGCATCGTGCGCCGTCCGAACCTCTTCACGTCTCGTACGTCCCTGTCGTCGCTCATGGCCTCAGGAGATCAAGGCCGAGTCGCCCGCGTCCAAGACCGGAATTCCGCACGCCTGATACGCGATCCGTTATGAGTGCAGGTCAACGGCGGTCGGCCCGCAGGAAGTCCACCGCGATCCGGGCGGCGGCGCCGATCGCGGAGTCCACCGCGGGGCGCACCGCGGTCAGTTCGTGGGTGCGGGCGAAGACGGCGACCGCGTAGCGCCCGCCGTCCGGGTGGCCGACGACCCCCGCCTCCAGGTGCAGGCCGGGCAGGGTGCCGGTCTTGGCGGCCACCGTCACCTCGCCGGGGAAGCCGGAGACCATCCGGTGCCGGAAGACCTGCCGGCCCATCAGCTCCCGGACCCAGGCGCAGGCCTGCGGCGGGCCGGCCTCGTCCCGCCAGATGAGCCCGAGCAGCCGGGTGACCTCCCGGGGCGTGCCGGCGTTGGTCCGCGTGGGGTCCAGGACCGCCAGCCGTCGCTTCCGGTCCTCCGGCAGGGCGGGCCAACGGGCCGCGAACTCCGCCTCGGTGCCGGCCCCGACGTCGGCGAGCATCGACTCCAGCACGTCCCGGGGGCCGCCCACGAGCCGGATGCCGGTGAGCCCGAGCTCCTCGGTGAGGAGCCGTACGGTGTCCAGTCCGATCCGGGCCAGCAGCAGGTCCGCCGCGGTGTTGTCGCTGACCGACATCGCGAAGTGGGCGAGATCGCGGAGCGAGAGCTCGACGTCGTCGGCGCATCCCGCCGTGCCCCAGCCGCCGAGCCGGTCGGCCGCGGTGACCCGCACGCGCTCACGCGGGTCGAGCTGGCCGGCGGCCACCTGGCGGGCGAACTCCAGCACCAGGAGGATCTTCACGACCGACGCGAGGACGACGGGCTCGTCCGCGCCGACGGCGACCTCGGCCGTACCGCCGGCTCCCGCACCGACCGGTACGGCGTGCAGCAGCACTTCGGCGCCCGCCGCCGCGAACACCTCCCGGATGTCCTCCTCGACCATCAACAGCCTCCTCGCGTAGGGTTCTTGATCGTGGATCTCTTGCGCCACCTGCGTATCTTCGTCGCCGTCGCGGAGGAACTGCACTTCGGCCGCGCCGCCGAGCGGCTGGGCACGGCACAGCCGCCGGTCAGCCAGGCGGTGCGCGCGCTGGAGCGGGAACTCGGCGCGGAGCTGTTCGACCGGTCGCGGCGCCGTACCGCGCTGACCTCGGCGGGGACGGTGCTGCTGGAGGAGGCGAGGGAACTCCTGGCCCGTGAGGACCGCCTGCGGGCCCTGGCGCGGCGTGCCGCCGACGGGGGCCTGGGCACCCTGCGGGCGGCCGTGCCCACCGGCACCACGGCGGCGGTGGTCTCCGCGCTGCTCGCCGCGTGCACGGAGCACGCCCCGGGTCTGGCGGTCGATCTGCGGGAGGCGACCACCGCGGAGCAGTGCAGGCTCCTCGGTGCGGGCGGCCTCGACGTCGGCCTCGTCCACCGCCCGGTGGAGGCGGCCGGACTGCGGCTCGGTCAGGAGGTCGCCTTCGACCTGGGAGTCGTACTCCCCCGTGCCTCACCGGTGGCCCGCGGTCCGCAGGTGTCCCTCGCCGATCTGTCCGGCCAGGACCTCGTGGTGTTCCCGCGCGACGAGGCTCCCGGCTGGTACGACCGGCTGCTGGCGGGCTGCCGCGCGGCGGGCTTCGTCCCCGGTGGCGTCCGGCACGCCTCGAGCCCCGAGTTCCTGCTCGCCCTCGTCGCGGCGGGTGGCGGCATCGCCTTCGACCAGGGCGCGGCCGCCCGCAGGGAGCCACGCGTGGCCTGGCGGCCGCTGTCCGGACGCCCCCTCGCCCGCCGGATCGGCGGTGCCTGGCCCGCGGGCCCCTCCGCCCACCCCGCGGCCCCGCGCTTCGCGGCCCTCGCCGCGCGCGTGCTGGCGCGGCACGGTGCGGTGGCCGACGAGCGCGGCGCAGGCCCGGCGGCGGCGCCGGACGGGCCGCCGCGGCCGTGGTCGGTGGTGTTCGGCTGAGACGGCGGCGTGCCCCGGGCACCGCCGGGGTGGCCGATCACGCGGACGCCGGAGAAGCTGGGCGTACGGAATCCGTGAACGGACCGAGGTGATCACCGATGGCGGACGAGAGCGTGAACCATCCGGGCCTGATCGTCCCGGTCGGCCACGTCGAACCCGTACCACGGCGCATCCGGGCGCTGGTCGGGGGCCGTACCGTCCTCGACACCCGGCGTGCCGTGTACGTGTGGGAGTGGCCCGGCTATCCGCAGTACAGCATCCCGGTCAAGGACCTGACCGAGGGGGTGCTCACCGACGACGGCCGGGCCGGACGGCTGGGCCCCGGCCCGGCACGCCGCCACTCGCTGCACGTCGGTTCCGAGGTCCGCGAGGGCGCGGCCTGGGTCTGGGACGAGGGCTCCCCGGACCGGCTGCTGGGGACCGCGCGCTTCCGCTGGGAGGCCCTCGACGCCTGGTACGAGGAGGACGAGCAGGTCTTCGTCCACCCGCGCAGCCCCTACACCCGCGTGGACGCCCTGCGCTCCTCCAGCAGCGTGCGGGTGGAGGTCGACGGCACCGTCCTCGCCGACGCGCCGCACGCGGTGACCCTGTTCGAGACCGGCCTGCCGACCCGCTACTACGTCGAGCGCGTGCACGTCGACTGGACCCGGCTGCGTCCCTCCGACACGGTCACGCGCTGCCCGTACA
Organism: Streptomyces sp. TOM-9; assembly: GCF_056858595.1. NCBI lineage: Bacteria > Bacillati > Actinomycetota > Actinomycetes > Kitasatosporales > Streptomycetaceae > Streptomyces > Streptomyces sp. TOM-9. The sequence continues at coordinate 837,492 of NZ_JBXEQB010000001.1, forward strand.
AGGGCACGACGAGCGGCTACTGGTCGTTCGACGGTGACGTCGCCACCCACAAGGACATCGCCTGGGCGTACGACTTCCCCACGGTGGCGTGCGCCCCCGTCGCGGGGATGGTCGCGTTCTACAACGAGCACGTGGACCTGTACGTCGACGGCGCGCCGCTCCCCCGCCCCATCGCGATGTCCCGGGCGGAGTGGGACCGGCGTCGTCTCGGAAAGCCCTGAGGCGCCGGCGCCGGGCACGGCGGTCGGCGAATTAGGCTGGCCGCATGTCTCAGCAGGTCGAGGTCGTGCAATTGCTGGTGTCGCCCGCGCACCGGTACACGGGGCGGCCGTCGGAGGGGCCGACGCCGGCGCCGGACGGGGAGCTCGTGCGGAGCGCCGAGGTGCGGAGCGGACTCGGGCTCGTGGGGGACCGCTACTACGCGCGGCCGGCCCATCGGAACGCCGCCGTCACCCTCATGGCGGCGGAGAGCCTGCCGCTGGACATCGCTCCGGAGACCGACCTGCGGCACACCCGCCGCAACGTGCTGCTCCGCGGCGTCGACATCGACGCGTACGTGGGCACGACCGTGTCCCTGGACACCGGGGCGGGGCCCGTCCTGTTCGCGGTGCGGCGCCCCGCCCGGCCCTGCGCCTGGATGGACGTCGTCATCGGTCCGGGGGCCCAGCGCGCGCTGCGCGGCAAGGGCGGGGTGCGGTGCACGCCGCTGAGCGACGGCGTGCTCACGCTGGGGCCGGCGGAGTTCCGGGTCGTGGAGGACGAGAGGGAGACGGCGTAGCGGGGGTGTGCCGGCCCCTTCACCGGATGCCACGGGAACCGGATCACGCGGGCCGGCGTCGTTGCTGCGTGCGATCACTGAGGCGGACGGTTCACGAGCGGGCGGATCACGGGCGGATGGACGCGGCAGGGAACGGCCGCGGATGGCGCGGCCCGCGGCGGTGGGACGCGCTCCTGGTGGCGCTTCCACTCCTGCTGGCGCTGCTCCTCGTGTGCCACGCCTCGGTGCCGAACGGCCCCGGCCGGTGGGGGAGCCTGCTGGAGACGTTCCTGCCCTGGCTGGGGCTGGGCGTCCCGTTGCTGCTGTGCGCGGCCCTGTTGCGGCGCTCCGGAGTCGCCCTGTGCGCGCTCCTGGTACCGCTGGTGGCCTGGCTCGCGGTCTTCGGTGATCCGCTGGGTCCGCGCGGCGGGGCCGGGTACGACCTCGTCGCGGTGCAGCACAACGTCAGTGACGAGAACGCGGATCCGGCGGGTACCGCCGAGCAACTGATCGCGGCGGAACCGGACTTGATCGCACTCCAGGAGCTGACACCGTCCCTGCTGCCGGACTTCGGCGCCGTCCTGGACGCGGCGTACCCCCATCACGTGCGCTTCGGCACGGTCGGGCTGTGGTCCCGGTATCCGCTGGTGGACGGGCGCAGGATCGACATCCGGCCCGCGGACCTCGGCGAGGACTGGGACCGGGGCCTGCGGGCGACCGCCCGGATGCCGCAGGGGGACGTCGCGGTGTACGTGGCCCACCTGCCCTCGCTCCGCCTCGGCCGGTCCGGGTTCGGTTCCGGCAGGCGGGACGAGAGCGCGGCCCTCCTCGGCGCCGAGATCGCGGCCGAGCGGCTGGACCGGGTGGTCCTGCTCGGGGACCTCAACGGCACGGTCGAGGACCGCGGGCTCGCCCCGCTCACCTCGCGGCTGGACGCCCCGGAATCGGGGCTGGCGTTCAGCTGGCCGGGGCGGTTCCCGCTGGCCCGGATCGACCAGGTCCTGGCGCGGTCCGCGACGGTCTCGGAGGTACGGACCCTGCCCGCGACCGGAAGTGACCACCTGCCCGTCGCGGCCCGCATCCGGTTCTGATCACGGACGGCCCAATCCCGTTACCGAACACGGAGTCTGACGGGCCGTCCGGGCCTGAGCGGAGCTCGCCCCGCAGCCATGCCAGGGCACGGCAAAGCACATTGATGGTCCGTCAGCCTGAGCGGCCTCGGACGACCCGAAGCTCCGCCACCCTGCTGACGCAAGATTAGCTGATACTCCGTCACCCAGTTGGACATCTCTTCACATTTTTCTTATTCGGGCCACCACACCACCCCTGACCTGCAGAAACGTCCCGGGCGGCGGCACGGCCCCACCCCATTCGGCCCTACCCCTCCGCCGGTCTCGGGGTGCGGAGCGGCTGCGGATGATCGCCATATAGGTCTCGAGGACGCGCTGGCAGTCGTGCCGGGGGCCACATCCCGCCTGCCCCGTCCACAAGGAGGTTCAGCTCCATGCGTGGTGCTCGCATCCTGGCGATGGCGACGATGACCGCTGCGGCCGTCATCCTTCCGAACTCGCAGGCCTTCGCCGTGGTCGACGTCAACGTCGCCCAGAACGGACGCTCCGTCACCGTCACCGCCAACTCGGAGGTTTGCCAGGCGCCCGGCGCGATGGTGAACGCCAACGCCTTCCCGTCCGGCCTGCTGCGCAACGCCCTGTCCCTCAGCGCGGCGACCCCGGGCGGCCCCCTGACCGGCACGTTCACGATCCCCGAGGACGCGCCGGCCAACACGTACACCATCACCGTCAGCTGCATGATCGGCCCGAAGTCCGACCAGGGCAGCGTCGGCACCCTCACCGTTCCGGCCACGACCAGCACGGAGGGTGACCGCGACGGCGGAACCACCACGGACAACAACGGCACCAACACGAACACGAACACGAACAACAACACCAACCACAACAACAACACCAATTACGACGACGACGATGAGTACGGGGACGACTACGAGGACGACTACGGCAACTACGGCCGTGGCCACGACCGCGACAAGTGCTCGTGGGGCGGCCGGGGCGGCCACGGCGGCCGGGGTGACGACCGCGGTGACGACCGCGGTGACGACGACAACGGGCGCGGCGGTTACGGGGACCGGGGTGGCTACGGTGACCGGGGCCGCGACCACGACCGCAAGTGCTACAAGAAGCGTCACCACGGCCACGACCGCGACAACGACCGTGACAACGACAATGACTACGGCAATGACAACGACAACGACAACGACAACAACGGCGGTGCGCCCGACACCGGCTTCGGCGGTTCGACCGGCATGAACACCGCCGAGAGCCTCACCGGCGCCTCCCTCCTCGCCGCCGCGGCGGCGGGCGGCGTGTTCCTCCTGCGCCGGCGTCGCCCGCAGGGCGGCGAGGCCTGACCGCCCCGACACCCCCCGCGCACGACAGCACGGCACTCCGCCCCGGGCCCGCACACGGGCCCGGGGCGGCCTGCTGTCCGCCGCCGTACGTTGCCGCCCCCGTCACGGCCCGGGCCCACCCGCCGCGGTTCACTCCACCGGCGTACGCGAACGCTCCCGCCGGACACGCTGCGTGGTGCACTGATCACGCACCGGAAGGTGAAGGAGAGACGTGGCGATGAAGGCAGCCCGGACCACCGGCCCCATATCCCCCGGACCCCGGCGCGGGCTCCACCACGTGGCGCTCGTCGCGCTCTGGGCCTGCGCACTCCTGCTGACCGCCTGCACGGCCGGTCCGCCGGGGTGGAGCGCGGGCCAAGGCCCCGCGGGGCCGCCGGGCACCGCCGCCGCAACCGTTCCTCCCGCACTGGCCGGCTACTACCGGCAGAAGCTCGACTGGAAACCCTGCGCGGACGAGCCGTCGTTCGAGTGCGCCACCCTGCGGGCCCCGCTGGACTACACCCGTCCGTCGGCGGGCGACATCCGTCTGTCCGCCACCCGCAAGCAGTCCACCGGGACCGCCGCCCAGCGCATCGGGTCGCTGCTGTTCAACCCCGGCGGCCCCGGCGAACCCGCGATCACCTCGCTCTGGTCCTACGCCGGGGCCTTCTCACCGGCCGTACGGGCCGCCTACGACCTGGTCGCGGTCGACCCACGCGGGGTCGGCGACAGCACCCCGGTGCACTGCGGTACCGGCACGGCCGGCACCCCTGCGGGGGTGCGGGGCCTGCCCGGCGCCGACACGCCGGACTTCGCCGCGGCCGACGAAGCGGCACGCGACACCGCCGCCGCGTGCGAGCGCGGCGCGGGGCGTCTGCTGCCGCACGTCGGCACGCTCGACTCGGCCCGGGACATGGAACTCCTGCGCGCCCTGCTCGACGACGAGCGGCTGCACTACCTCGGCTTCTCCTACGGCTCCTACCTCGGTGCGAGCTACGCCGGCCTCTTCCCGTCCCACGTGGGCCGCATGGTGCTGGACGGCGCCGTCGACCCCACGCTCGACGGCGTCCACAGCCTCCTGGGCCAGGCCCGGGGCTACCAGATCGCCTGGGACTCCTTCGCCGCCGACTGCGCCGCCCGCCCGGCCTGCCCCGTCGGTCTCTCCGCCGACGGGGCAGGCCGCACCCTGGACGCTCTGGTCGAGGCCCTCGACCGGCGCCCGTTGCGGCAGGGCAAGGACGTCGTGGTCGACGGCGACGCCCTCATCAGCGCGGTCACCACGGCGCTCATGGCGCCCGCGTGGGAGAAGCTGCGCGCCGCGCTCGGCGAGGTGCGCTCCGGGGGCACCACCACCGTGCAGGAACTCGGCGGGGCCTTCGACGACTCCGGTTTCAGCGGTGACGCGTACGTCGCGATCAGCTGCCTCAGCGGCACCCTGGGACCACGGGCCACGCCCGCGCAGGCACGCGCGGCGTTCCCCGCGTTCGTCCGCGCCTCGCCCCGCTTCGGCACGTACTTCGCGGACCAGCTGTCGACCTGCGCCCACTGGCCGGTCCCCGCGGACCAGCCGGCCGGTGCCCTCACCGCGTCCGGCGCCGCGCCGATCCTGGTCGTCGGCACCACCCGCGACCCGGCGACCCCCTACTCCGAAGCACGGACCCTGGCCCGCCTGCTCTCCTCGGGCCGGCTCCTCACCTACGACGGCGACGGGCACACCGCCTACCTCAGGTCGGTCGGCTGCGTCGACGACGCCGTCGACGGCTACCTGACCCGGGGCCAGTTGCCGCCCGCCGGCACGGTCTGCGCCTGACGTCGCCGACAAGGTTCGGGGGCGGCTCGGGGTGGACCCTGATGCCCCGGGGGCGGCGCACACGATGTGCTGGAGGCCCGCGCCACCACCCCCGCACACCAGGAGGAGCCCCATGCCCGTTCGGAGGGCGCTCGCATGAACCCCGGCGTGCTGTCCCTGGCGGCGGCCCTGCTGTCGGCGGTCTGCTACGCCACGGCGGCGGTCGCCCAGGAGCGTACGGCCGCCGCCGGGCGGAAGCCGACGGGCGGCCTGTGGACGCTGGCGCTGGTGCTCCAGGCGGCCGGGGCGGGACTGCACGCGGTCGCCCTGCGGTACGGGTCGCTGACCGTGGTCCAGGCACTGGGCGCGCTGACCCTCGTACTGGCGCTGCCGCTGCACGCGGCCCCCGGCCGGCGCCGCGTGCGGCCCCGCGAGTGGGGCGGGGCCGGGCTGACCGTCCTGGGACTGGTGGCCCTTCTGCTGTCCACGGCGCCGCCCGGTACGGAACGGGCACTGGGTGGTGCCGAGTTGGTCCTGCTGGCCGCGATCACGGCGGCGGCGGCGCTGGCGCTGACCCGGGTGCCGTGGGGGGCCGACGGCTCCGTGGTGCGCGCGCTGCGCTTCGCGACGGCGGCGGGCGCGGCGTTCGGGATCGCCTCGTGCCTGACCCAGGGCCTGGCGGTGCACCTGGCCGCAAGCGGGCTCGGAGCGGCCGTCGCCGACCCGATGCTCCTGGTGGCGGCCGGCTGCACCGGTGTCCTGGCGATCGCGGGGATGCTGTGGTCGCAGGAGGCGTACCGGGGTGGGCTGGGCGTCGCGCTGGCCGCGGTCACGCTGGCGAACCCCCTGGTCGCGGGGTGCGTCGGTGTCCTGCTGCTCGGTGAGGGTTTCCGGGGCGGCTCAGTGGGCCTGGCGGTGGCCCTGGCGGGAGCGGTGGCGGCGGGGCGGGGCGTGGTGGTCCTGTCCCGGCCGGCACCCGCGGCGGGCCGTACGCCGCACCGGGTCCCCGGTCCGCGGGCGGCGTCGCCCGCGGTCGCCGACTAGTCGGCGGCCAGGGGACGAATTCCCGGCGGGCGGTGGCCCCGTGGGTGCAGCATGTCGGCAGTCCGGTCGAGGCCGGGCCGCGCGCCTCGTCCGAGGGGGGTCCCATGTTGCTCTGCGCCTGTCCTGCCGTGCTGCCGTCCCGGTGCCGCCCGTGCGCGCACACCCTTCCGCGGCTGGCCGCCTCCGCGCTGATGGTGCTCGCCGTACTCGTCTCGGCCTGCGCGGGGTTCGCCGTGCACCGGGCGGAGCGCGCGCAGGCCCTGGCCGAACGGGGCCACCGGCACCTCGTGGAGGGCACCGCGCTGACCTCGACGGGGCCGGTCTTCCATGAGCACGGCATGCGGTCGTTACCGCCGGTGAGCGCCGGCTGGGAGTACCCGCACGGCCGTCCGCACACCGGACGGGTCCCGGTGGGGCGGCCCGTCGAGGCGGGCGAGCCGGTACGGATCTGGGTGGACGACCGGGGCTCGCCGGCGCCGGAACCCCGCAGTACGGCAGGAGCACGGGGCGCGGGCCTGGTGCTGGGCGTCACGTGCTTCCTGCTGTGGTCGGCCGTGGCCTGGGGCGTGCACCATGCCGTGGGCGCCCTCGTGCTGCGCGGGCGGCTGAGGGCGTGGGAGCGGGAGTGGGCACGCGTCGAGCCGGTGTGGTCCGGCCGGGCACCCTGACGGGCGTCAGCGGAAGAGCCGCAGGACCCGCAGGCCCCTGACGTGGTCCTCGCCGGGACCCGCCCTGAGTTCCTCCGGGGGTTTCCAGTCGGCGTGCAGGGCGGCCCAGAAGTCGGTCCACGCCTGGGTCTCCGTCGGCCCGCGCCCGACCGCGTCGGTTCCCGGACAGGTGACCACGTAACCGTCGCCGTCCTGCCGGATCGTCACCGCTGGCTCGACCATGGCCACCTCGCGTCCCGGTGCACCCGAATCACGTCAAGGGTCACCCGGTCGGCGCCGACGCGCAACAGCGCTCCGCGTGGGCCGTCAGGGGGACCCTGCAGCGGCCCACCGCGCCCCCGGGCACCAGGGGCGCGGCGGTGTCCGCCGGCGCCGTCACCCGGCCAGGGCCACGCGGCGGAAGCCCTCGGCGAGGTAGCGCAGCCGCCTCACCACGTAGGCGAAGACCGGGCGGAACGCCGGGACGGTGTTCCCCGGCCGGTGGGACGTGTCGCTCATCTCGGGCGACCCTTCTGGACGTGCACGGTGTGCGTCGGGGGTGGGTGTCAGTACGGGAGGGGCTTTCCGGACGGTGTCCGCAGGTCGATCGGAGGGCGCGACGGCGCCGGCTTCTTCGGTCGCTGGACGCGGATGCGGCGCATGGTCATCACTCCTTCGGAAACGCGGCCCGTGGTGGGCGGACCCTTCCAGTCCTACGCCGTGGGCACTGCTGCCCGCGTCAGGGAACGTCCCTGAAGCCACCCCTATGCCCGGCATGTCCCTCCTCCTGTGGGGTGAGTCGCGCGTCAGGGTGCGTCGTGGCCGCTCAGGGGCCCAGAGGGAGGAAACGGAGATTCCCCTCACAAGCGTCCATACCGGCAATCAATCTAAGCCCTTGCTTATATAAGCAGCTGCTGTCATAGTGACGGACGTGCACGCATTCGACGTACTCGGGGATCCGGTGCGGCGCCGCATCCTGGAGCTCCTCGCCTCCGGGGAACAGCCGTCCGGTGCGATCACCGAGGTCATCAGCGGGGAGTTCGGCATCTCACAGCCCGCCGTGTCCCAGCACCTGAGGGTCCTGCGGGAGAACGGCTTCGCCACCGTGCGCGCCGAGGGGACCCGGAGGCTCTACGCCGTCCAGGCCGCGCCGCTGCGCGAGGTCGACGCATGGCTGGAGCGCTTCCGCGGCTTCTGGGAGCAGCGGCTGGACGCACTCGGCACCGAGCTCGCCCGGGGGCGCCGGGAACGCCGCCTGGCACCGGAACAACAGCGACCGGGAACGGGACAGGCCCGGGACCCCGGGAAGGAACGGGAAGACACCGCATGAACATCGTCGACGAGATCAACGCCATCCACCGCGCGACCGGCAGCCGGGAGGTCTCCGGCGAGGAGGCGCGCACGGTGCTGCTGCGCCGTACGTACGAGTCCCCGGTCGAGGACGTGTGGGACGCCTGCACCACCGCGGAGCGCATCGGGCGCTGGTTCCTGCCGGTCACCGGCGATCTGCGGCTCGGCGGCCGGTACCAGCTGCAGGGCAACGCCGGCGGGGAGATCCTGCGCTGCGAGCCGCCGGAGCTGCTCCGGGTCGGCTGGGTCATGGGCGGGGCGCCCGGGTTCAGCGAGGTGGAGGTGCGGCTGATCGCGAAGGACTCGGAGCGTACGGTCCTGGAACTGGAGCACACGGCCGTGGTGCCGCCGGGCATGTGGGACCAGTTCGGGCCGGGTGCGGTCGGCGTCGGCTGGGACCTGGGGCTGCTGGGGCTCGCGCTGTACCTGGCCGGCGGCGGCATCGGGCCGGAGAAAGCGGAGGAATGGCAGTTCTCCGACGAGGCCCGGGACTTCATGACCCGCAGCAGCCGGGCCTGGGGCACTGCGTACGCCGCCTCGGGTGCGCCCGAGGACACCGTGGCCGCCGCGGTCACCGCCACGACCGTCTTCTACGTCCCGGCACGGCCCGAGTAGCGGTGCCCCCGGTGCGGTGTTTGCCCCGCCCGACCTCTCGGTTTAAAGTCGAAACCGGGAGAGGGCGATGCAGAAGAAGGACTTCAGTGACGGACCGTGTCCGGTCGCGCGGACCCTGGGCGTCGTCGGCGACTGGTGGTCGCTGCTGATCGTCAGGGACGCGCTCAACGGGGTGCGCCGGTTCAACGACTTCCACCGCAGCCTGGGCTGCGCCAAGAACATCCTGAGCAGCCGCCTCACCAAGCTGGTGGAGCACGGGGTGCTGCGCACGGTGCCCGCCTCGGACGGGAGCCCGTACCGGGAGTACGAACTCACCGAGGAGGGCAAGGGTCTGCGGCTCGTGCTGCTCGCCCTGCGCCAGTGGGGCGAGGCCAACCTCTTCGAGCCTGCGGAGGAGCGGACCACCCTCGTGGACCGGGCGACCGGTCGCCCGGTGGCCCCGCTGGGGATGCACGACGCCGACGGCCGGCCGCTCGGGCCCGACGACGTCGAGTTGCGCACGCCGGCGCCCTGACGGGCCGCGGGGTGCCGGACCGCGACGGGGGAAACGCGGTCCGGCACCCGCACCGCACGCCTGTCCGTGATGACGCCGTTCATGCGCACCGGGCCGCGCCCGGTGCGCATGAACCCCGCGCCGCGATCAGTGGGGACGGGCCGCGGGCTCCAGGACGAAGACCGGGATCTCGCGGTCGGTCTTCTTCTGGTAGTCCGCGTAGTCGGGGAAGGCCTCGACGGCCCGGTCCCACCACAGCGCCTTCTCCTCGCCGGACACCTCACGCGCCGTCATGTCCTGGCGCTCGGGGCCGTCCTGGAGCTCGACCCGGGGATCGGCGACCACGTTGTGGTACCAGACCGGGTTCTTCGGAGCGCCGCCCAGCGAGGCGACCACCGCGTACTGCCCGCCGTGCTCCACCCGCATCAGGGGCGTCTTGCGGATCTTCCCGCTCTTCGCTCCGCGGGTCGTCAGGATGACCACGGGCAGGTCCCGCATCGTGGTCCCCTCGGTGCCCCCGGAGCTCTCGTACCGCTCGACCTGCTCGCGCGCCCACGTCTGCGGGCTCGGTTCGTACTCGCCCTCCAATGGCACGGGCTCCTCCTCGGTCTCGGTGGTGCTGTCCCGCCCCATCCTCCCCCGCCCGCCGCCTCGTTGCGACGCACACCCCACCGCATGCGCGTGCTCACCCGGCCACCTCGTGTAGCAACGGCCGCAGGCAGTACGCGAGTTCGAGGGCCCCGAGTTCCATCCGGACGTACACCTCGCCGTTGTCCGGCCGAACCGGGCGCGTACCTTGGCGGGATCCGAGCTCACCGACAGGAACGGGGGCTCGTGGACGATGGCCGCCCGCACCGTCTCAGGATGGCGCAGCGCGAGGTCGAGCAGGATCTCCGCCCCGCTCCCGGAGCCCAGGACGGCCGCCGGGCCGAGGCCGAGGCCGCGGAGCAGCCCGGCGGCATCGTCGGTCTGCTCGTCGATCGTCGGCGAGCGCCTCGGCCGTCCTCGTCCACACACCCGCGTCGCCGCCCGCCCCGGAGACGCACAGGAGGGGCGGCCCCTGGCCGCGGCGCGCCCCCGGCGTGGGCCGTCCGGGTGAGGCGGCCACGAAGAGGTCGCTGCAGCTCGGCCGCCACGCACCCTCTGGTGGCGGTATGTCACAGGAAGCGGTTTTTGTCCGGTGGTGATTTGCTGCGCATGGCGGCGGACCGGTTCTGGGAGCCCCCTCCACGGAGCCGCCGTCCCATCCCCTTTTCCGTCACAGCTCAAGGAGGAGCTTGATGTCGGTCTACACCCCCCAGCAGTACGGTCAGCAGCTGCAGCAGCCGCACTGGCAGCAGTCCGGTCAGCAGCAGTCGCAGCCGTGGGCAGGCCAGCAGGGCTACGGACAGCAGGGCATCGGCCAGCCGTTCATGGGTCTGCAGGGCTACGGGCAGCAGCACTTCGGCCAGCCCGGCATCGGGCAGGGCCAGCAGCAGCTGCCGCTGCTGGTGACCGAGCTTTCGCTGCGCTGTGCGGCCACCGCGGTCAACGCCGTGGTCGAGCAGGTGCGCATCGACCCGCAGATCATGATGGGCATCCAGGCGCAGGGCCAGATCCCCCCGCACGCCTGGAGCAGCGTGCTCACCGAGTGCGCCCGCCGCATCGCGCCGGTCGTGCACAGCGCGCTGAGCCAGATCGCCCAGGGCCAGTCCCCGTTCGGCCAGTACGGCCAGCAGTTCGGCCAGTTCAGCCAGTACGGCCAGTTCCCGGGCCAGTTCCAGAACGGTCAGTTCCAGAACGGTCAGTTCCAGAACAGCCCGTTCCAGAACGGCCAGTCCCCGTACGGGCAGCACGTCGGTCAGATGCCGCTCGGCATCTGAGCGGTCTCCCGGTCGGCCGGGGCGGCCCTTGCGGCTGCCCCGGTCGACCGGGCCGTCCGGCCGCGGCAGCGGCGCGGTGTGGTCCAACGCAAGGTGATCGGTGAAGGCGGAAGCGTGATGAGTGAGCAGCAGGGCAACGGCGGCATGGCGAAGGGACACGGCGGCGCCAAGGGCGGCCGCAAGCCCGGTGCCGGATCGGAAGCCGGCGGGGCGAACGGTCCGGTCGCGGGACCGGGCGGCACGAAACAGGGCCCCGAGCACTACATGGGGATGGCGGGGACGCACGCCGGGCACCCGGGCCGCGCGGGCTGGGGCCGGTACCTGGTGGCGCCCCGGCCGGCCCCCTGGCTGACCGCGGGCATTCCGCCCGTCGAGGCCTCGGCGCTGTTCACGCTGCTCGAGGAGGATCCGGAGGTGGAGGTGGTCGCCCAGGTGCACCCCTCCCGCTCCCGCGGCCTGGAGGCGATCGCCGAGCCCCACCCGGTGTGCCCCCCGGTGGCCGTGGTGACGATGCCCCACGAGCGTGCGCGGGCGCTGGCCGCCAACCCCCAGGTGGTGGTCGAGGCCGACCAGCCGCTCGCCTACTCGCCGGCCCCCGCGACGCGCCCGGCCGCCGCGGCCGTGGACCCGGCGATGGAGGTCACCCTCCAGGAGCCGCCGCGCGTCACGGTGCGCGTGACGAGTCGCGGTCAGGGCGTACCCGACGCGCAGGTGTGGGCGACCGGAACGGGCGCGACGGCGTACGCCGTCACCGGCGCCGACGGCCGGGCCGAGCTCGTCCTGCCGGCGGACACCCCGGCCACCCTCCGGTCCCTGTACGTGCGCCCGGCGGGCGACCACTGGCCGGTGCGCACCGGCCGCCCCTTCCCGGACGACGACACCCTGTCCGGCGCCGAGGTGGAGGTGGTGGTCCGCTCCCTGGCGGAGACCTTCGAGGGCTTCCCGGACCGGCCGCTCACCGGATGGGGCTGGCAGGCGATGCGCCTGCACGAGATCCCCCCGACCTACCGCGGCCACGGCGTCTCGGTGGCCCTGCTGGACTCCGGCGTCGACACCGCGCACCCGGACCTGAAGGACACCGTCCGCTCCGGCGCCGACTTCACCCCCGCCGCCGACGACGCGGGCTGGCGGACGGACGCGACCGGGCACGGCACCCGCTGCGCCGGGATCGTGGCCGCCGCCGACAACCGCACCGGGGTCACCGGCATCGCGGCGGACGCCACGGTGCACGCCCTCAAGCTGTTCCCCGGCGGCCGCGTCGCCGACCTGCTGCGCGCGGTGGACCACTGCATCTCCCACGACATCGACGTCGCGCAGATCAACGTCACGTACGACCAGCCCTCGCAGCTGGCGGCGTGGAAGCTGATGGACGCGCACGCGGCGGGCATCGCCGTCATCGCCCCGGCGGGCGACACCTCCGGTGCGCTCAGCCCGCTCGCCGCCCTGCCCACCGTGCTGGCCGCGGGCGCGCTCGCGCACACCGGCACCTACCCGCCGGACAGCCCGGCGGCCGCCACCCAGCCTCCGTGGCCCGGTCCGTACCCGGCGCCCTTCACGCCCACCGGGCCCGGCGTCGACCTCACCGCACCCGGAACCGCGATCGTCACCACAGCGCTCGGCGCCACCTACACGGTCGCCGAGGGCACCGCCATCGCGGCGGCCCATCTCACCGGGCTGGCCGCGTTGCTGCTCGCCCACCACGAGCAGCTGCGGGCGACGCCGCACGCCCGCGGCGCCGCGCGCACGGACCAGCTGATGGCCCTGCTCCGCGGTGCCAGCCGGCCGCTGCCCGTCACCGAACCGCTCCGCCTCGGCGCCGGGCTGCCCGACGCCCCGACCGCGCTCGGTCTCGCCGCCTCGACGGCGACGTTCGACGCGTCCGCCGACCCCCTGGCAACGGGCTCGCCCTCACCCAACTGAGGCGCGCCCCGCACACCGGGCGGTGGTCCGGTCCCGTCTCCCGGACCACCGCCCGCTCACGTCCCGCCGGCGCGTGCGCATCGTTTCCGGTGCCCGTCCACGCGCCGTACGTGGCGTCGGGGCGGGCTCACAGCCGCGGCAGGGCCTCCCAGCGGCGGCGGGGACGGCGGAGGTCCAGCCAGTGGACGTAGCCGCGCAGATAGGTCTCCAGACCGTCGTCGAGGTAGGCGACGAAGTCACGGTGGCCGCGGGAGGCGTCCTGGTAGTGCGGCCGGTACCTCGGCGCGGCGTTGTCGCCCCAGCCGGGATGCGCGTCGGCGCCCCAGTCGGCCGCGATCGCCACCGCCCACTCGCGCACCCGGCCCCGGTCACGCCACCAGGCGCGGACGAGGCCGGGGGTCCAGTGGTCGTCGCCGTCCCAGCCGTAGCCGCTGTACAGCTCCAGGCGGGCGGCCGCGACCAGGGCCTCCGTCTCGGCCTCGTCCACCGGCTGACGGAAGACGAACTCCGTCCCGAAGCCACCGCCCATGTCGTCGTCGTACGCGATGTGGCGCGGGGCGTCGAGCCGCCCGGTCGCCATCGAGTCGGTGGCGGCGCCGTAGAAGGGGCCGGGGACGTTGCGCCAGTTGCGGTCGGCCCAGTCGCCGGTGAAGACCTCCCGGCCCGGTTCCTCGGCGGCCAGCAGGCGCCGGGCCGTGGGCAGCGGATCCCAGTAGGCGTGCACGTCGTCTTCTCCCCGTCCGTCGACGGCAGCGAGTATCGCGGGCGGACGGTCAGGGCGCCGCGCCGGGGGTGCGGGCGACGGTCAGCGCGACGGAGCGGTCGCCGATCCGGACGACGCGGACGACGGGGGCGTGCAGGCCCGAGGCGGCCGCCAGGTCCGCGGCGTCCCGTGCCGTCACCGGGAGCGGCAGGTCGCGTGCGACGAGCGACGCGAAGGGGCCGGAAGCCCGGAAGCCGGGCGCGAGGGGGAGGCTGTACCCGACACGGCCACCGGGCCGCAGGACGCGCCGCCAGTCGGCGAGGGCCCGCCCACCGAGGAAGTGCAGGGACGAAGCGCACAGGACCAGGTCGAGCGCACGCTCGGCGCAGGGCAGCGGCACGGCGTCCGCGACCCGCCAGTCGATCGCCCCGGGGGCCGACAGGCGCTCGGCGCGCGCCCGGCCCGCGGCGATCATGGCCGCGGAGACGTCCACGGCCAGCACCGCGGGGTCGGCGGACGAACGGGAGCGGGCGAGCGTCAGGGCCACCGCCCCGGTGCCGCAGGCCACGTCGGCCACTCGCCGGTCCATCGGCGTGGGGCCCGCCAGCTCGATCAGTGCCGCGGCGACGGCGTCGTGATGGTCGTCGTCATAGTCCGCGGCCAGCAGGTCGAACGCCTGGCTCATCGGCGTCCGCTGCCGTGCCGGCTCCGGCGGGGGTCCGTGCATGCGGTGGCGGTCCTCCCAGGGCGTCGCGCACGATCGCGACCACGGCCATGTCGTCCTGCAGCGGGGCGGAGGTGTGGGCCAGCAGGTCGTCGGTCATCTCCCGTACGAGCTGGTCGGGGCCGCGGTCGCCCCACTCCGCGACCCGGCTGATGAGCGGGTAGAACTCCCCGTCGCCGTTGCGGGCCTCGGTCACTCCGTCGGTGTAGAGCAGCAGCCGGTCGCCGGGGGCGAAGGTGAAGGTGGTGGGAGCGTAGCTGCTCCCGGTCAGTCCGCCGAGTCCCAGCGGGGGCGCCGGTTCGGGGACGTCGAGGGTGGTGACCGTTCCGTCGTGGAGGAGGATCGGTGGCAGGTGCCCACAGCTGACCACGTGCACGTACGGCTCGTCGTCGGGGATCTCGACGACGGCGGCGGTGACGAAGCGCTCCCCGACGTCGGTTCCGCCCGGCCCGTCCCACGCCTGGGTCAGCTCCCAGCGGACGCTGCCCTCCAACGACTCCATCAGCTCCGCCAAGGGCGCCTGCCGGTGCGCCGAGGCGCGGAACGCCCCGAGGACGGTCTCGGTGTCGCCGATGGAACCCAGTCCCTTGCCACGCACGTCGCCGATGAGCAGGCGGGTGGCCCGTGCCGTGCGGGCGACGGCGTACAGGTCGCCGCCGATGCGCTCGCCGTCACCGGCGCTGCGGTACGCCGTGGCGATGGACACCGGCCCGGCTTGGCGCGGCAGCGGCCGCAGCAGCACGCCCTGGGTCGCCTGCGACACCGCGCGCAGCTCCGCGAGCTCATGTCTGCGGCGCTCGCGCAGGGCACTGATGAGGACGAGCAGCAAGGAGAGCAGCACCAGGGAACCGAGCTGGACGAGGACGTTCTCGGTGAGGAGCGTGTGCCGCTCGGCGCCCGCGGCGACGAGTGCGAGCACCGCCGCGAGTCCCGTCAGGGCGCCGCGTACGGCTCCGGCGAAGGCGGAGGCCAGCGCGACGGGGATGACCAGCACGTGGGCGAGGTGGATGTCCTCCGGGAGGAAGTGGTCGGCGACCGGCACCGCCGTGATGATCGCGATCATCACGGCGAGGAAGACCCTGCAACCCGATCCGATGGGATCCTGCATCGCCGAGAGACGGGACCCGAGCTCCATTGCGGGTGCCTCCCTTCCCGCACCCGGGCCGGGTGCGACCACGACAAGCCCTCGCTCTGCGCGTCTCAACATACGGGCTTTTCGTTTTCTTCCGGACAAAATTCTCGTACGAGAATCCATCATCCGACGTCCGGGGGTGTGGGCGGGAGACCCACGGGCACTTTCCGGGGGCTCAGGCGGCCAGCAGATCCGCCCAGCGCCCGCCGCCACGGCTGCGGGTACCGACGCCGGAACCGATGCCGAGGCTGTCGACGATGGCGGCTCCACGGCCGTGCTCGCCCGGGCCGCGGCCGGCGGCCCAGGCGCCGTGCCACGGTGCGGGCCCGCCGTCGGTGACCTCGACGCGGATGACCGCCGTGCCGTCGACCTCGCCGCGGCGCAGGCGCAGGCGCAGGCGCAGGGCGACCGGTGGCAGCGCGTGCTCCACGGCGTTGGTCACCAGTTCCGACACGACGAGGACGGCGTCGTGGACGGCCTCCTCCGGCACCGACCAGCCGGTCAGCACGGTGCGCGCGGTACGTCGCGCGACGGCGACGGCCACGGCACGGTGCTCCAGCTCGCACACGTACACGTCGGTACGGCCGGCCGATGACGAGGTGGCGTACCAGTGCGTCATGTCCATCACTCCCCACGCCGAAGGGCTGCTCCGCAGCGTCACCGGTATGGGGAAGGGCCCCCTGTCCGTCCCCAACGGATGCGGGGCCCCGGCACCCGCTCACATGGTGTACCCGGCTGTGACCTCCTGAACCCCACGTGTCACAGCGGTCGCGCAGCGCCTCCCGGAGGCCCGTGACACGTCTGCGATGCTGGTCGCGTGCCGCCCCCGCAGACCACACCCGAACCGATCACCGCGGACCCGCCCGACGTCGCCGCCGGCCCGCTGCTCACCCAGTCGTGGCTCGACCTGGCCTTCCTCCACTGGGCGGCCGACCCCGCCGACATCGCGCCGCTCCTGCCGGCCGGCACCGTCCCCGACACCCTCGACGGCGTCACCTACGTCGGCCTCGTCGCCTTCCGCATGCACCGCGTCGGCTGGTTCCGCCTCCCGGGCGTCCCCTACCTGGGCACCTTCCCCGAGACGAACGTCCGGCTGTACTCCGTGGACGCCCACGGGCGGCGCGGCGTCGTCTTCCGGTCGCTCGACGCGTCCCGGCTGATACCGGTGGCGGTCGCGCGCGCCGCGTTCCGCCTGCCGTACCTGTGGTCGCGGATGGCGATCCGCCGCGACGGCGACACCCTCACGTACACCAGCACGCGCCGCTGGCCGGGCCCGCGCGGGGCGCACTCGCGCATCACCGTGCGGGTCGGCGAGCCCGTCGCGGAACCCACCGAGCTCGAGCACTTCCTCACCGCGCGCTGGGGTCTGCACAACACCTTCTTCGAGCGGCAGCTGTACCTGCCGAACTCCCACCCCCGCTGGCCGCTCCACCGCGCCGAACTGCTCGACTGCGACGAGAGCCTGATCACGGCCGCGGGCCTCCCCGCCCCCGTGGGCCCCCCGGTCAGCGTCCTGTACTCCCCCGGCGTCCCCGTCCGCTTCGGCCGGCCCTCCCGCCCGGGCGGCATCCCCACGCCCTGAGGCCTTGCGGCTCCGGCGCCGCGGCTCAGTCGGGCGGGAGGAGCGTGCCCAGGGGCCCGAGGTCGAGGTTGAGGTCGGACATGGACAGGCCGTACTGCACGCACAGGCCTTCCATGCGGTCGTGGAGGATCATCAGGGTGGCGCCGAGGCGTTCTTCCTCCTCCTCGGTGAGGTCGCCCGCGTCGACGCGGTGGAGGGCCTGGCGTTCCATGAGCTGGCGGAGGAGTTCGACGAGGGTCAGGACGAGCTTCATCAGGTCGCGTTCGACCGTGTCGGGGTCGGTGCTGATGCGGCGCGCGGGGCGGGGGGACGGGGTGTCGCGCGGGACGGCGGGGAGCAGGCGGAAGGCGCGGGCGGCGGCGTCGGCGACCTCGCCGAGGCGGTCCGGGGGGTGGTCGTCGCCGGGGGGTGCCGGGGGTGTCATGGGCCGGACTCCGGGCCCCACGGGGAGGGGTTGCGTTCGCTGACGGAGACGATCAGGGCACGCAGGGAGATGCGGACGAGGTCGATGTCGGCGATGGAGAGCACCACGTCGCCGGTGAGGACCACGCCGCCGCTCAGGAGGCGGTCGAGCAGGTCGACGAGGGCCACCTGACGCTCCGCCAGGGGTTCGGGGGTCCGGTCGGCGGCCGTCATGGCGGCGCGTCCGCCACGTCCGCGCCGGGGAGGGCGGCGAACGAGTACGGGGCCCAGGGGCCGGTGACGTCGACGCGCACCCCGGGCAGTCCTTCGCCGGCGGCGAGGACGCGGGTGCGGAAGGCCTCGGCCTGTTCGTCCGCGAGGAGGAAGGCGTCGTTGAGGACGTTCTCCCCCGCGCCGGCGGCGAGTTGCCCCTGCTGCACGCGGTGCCGGGCGTGCCCGGTCGCCAGTTCGCGGCCGATCGTCTCGACGCGTGCGGCGGCCTCCTCCGCCGCGCGGTAGGCCTCGTCGCGGGAGTGCCGCTGGGCGCGGCGGGCACGCAGGTAGGCGCGGCCGGGGCTGAGGTCCTCGCCGGCGCCGGCTCCGGCGGTGCCCGCGGACGCAGCCGCCGCCGGGGCCTCCACGTAGATCTTGACCCCCCATTCGAGGTGTCCTGCGAGCCGCTCCAGGACCTGCGTGAACGCCGCGTCGTCGTCCCGCAGCACGGCCAGGACGCGTGCGTCGTCCAGGTAGACCGTGGCCAGTCGCAGGGGCAGCACGGTGGTGTGCGCCGAGAGCGCCTCGATGACGGTGTGGTGGGCGCGGGCGACGGCCTCCAGCCAGTCCAGGTCCTCCAGGTGCCGGCGCAGGGCTTCCTCTCGGAAGTCCGCGGCGGGCACCGGGCTGACGGCCGCGGCCAGCGGACCCGCCGTCACGAGCCCCACCGGTGCCCCGGCGACGCCCGTCAGCGCGGCCAGGGCGCCCTCCGGAACGCCGCCGCCGCGCAGCACGGCGTACGCGTAGCTGACCCGGTCATCCATCGTCCGTCCCGGGATCGCCGCGGCGGTGCGTCGTCGAGGAGGACCGCGTGCGGTGGCGGGAGGCCACGCTGCCCCGCGGCGTGTCCGTCAGCTCCCGCCCTTCCTTCAGCGCCTCGATCTCCTCGCGCAGCCGGCGGTTCTCCTGCGCGAGCGAACTCTCCCCGTGGGCACGGGAGGACAGCGACGGATCGTGCTCCCACCAGTCGATGCCCATCTCCTTGGCCTTGTCGACGGAGGCCACCAGCAGACGCAGCTTGATGGTGAGCAGTTCGATGTCGAGCAGGTTGATCTGGATGTCGCCGGCGATGACGATGCCCTTGTCCAGGACCCGCTCGAGGATGTCCGCCAGGTTGGCCGAGGACCCCTGCCCCTGGGCGTACGACTGGGGACCGGCCCTCGTGGGGTACGAGCCGAGCCGGCCCGCCGGGGAATCCGTCACTGCGTCACCTCGTCTCAGGGCGCGGGCTCGCCGCGCCGGAAGGCCGCGATCTCGTCGAGCCGGTCGAGCAGTTCCTCCTCGCGGGCCTCGAAGGTCTCCTCGTCGATCCGTCCGGCGAGGAGTTCCTTCTCCAGGGCGGCGAGTTCGCGTTCGACGGGCTCGGGGTCGTAGTACTCCTGCTCTGCGGCCTCCAGTACGCGCTCGACCACCCAGCCCACCCCGCGCACCGGCGCGAGGGGGAGGGTGACGATCTGGGTGAACAGTCCCATGGGGGCCACTCCCTCTCACACGAAGCTGTACGGGGGCAGCGGTCCCAGCAGCCGGAAGTCGCACTCCTCGCCCACCTGGTTGGCGAGGCTCAGCTGCGTGGCCAGGAACATCTCCTCCTTGCTGTCGTCCACCAGGAAGGAGACGCTGAGGAAGTCCTGTCCGCCCGGCGCGGAGGCCACGTCGTCGCGGACGAAGGGGCGCAGCGCTTCGACGATGCCCGCCCCGAGGGCCTGCTGGCGGGCCTGCACCTCGTTGGCGAGCAGCTCGCCCAGCATCAGGGGGATGTCGGGGGACGCGGTTCCGCCGCGGATCTCCTCGTTCAGCCGGCGTGCCTCGTCGTTCTCCTCCAGGACCCGGCGCAGCAGGGAGTCCTCGTCCCACGAGACCTTCAGGTGGTACTCGGCGCAGCCCTGCAGGTTCTTCAGCTGCTCCCGGTACTCCACCGCACGGTCCTCCAGAACGGCCTTCACGGCCTCCTCGTCGGGTGCCGTGAAGCCGAAGCGCAGCGGCAGCACGGCACCGTCGGCCATCAGCCGTTCCTGGACCTCCTGATGGGCGAGCACGTCCCTGCGCCGGGGGCGCAGGTCCTCGGGGGCCTCGCTCACGACCGCGGAGAGCTCGGCATTCGTCACCGTGCGCAGCTCCCGGTCCGATCCGCCGACGGCCGTGAGGCCGTCCAGGCGCAACGGGTGGTCCTTCGCGGTGATGGAGTAGACGTAGACGGCCATGGTCATTCCCTCTCCCGCCGGGAAGCCCGCCCGGTGCTCCTGCGCCGCGGCTGCCTGGGCTCCTCCTCGTACTCCGCTTCCTCCTCTTCGGGCTCCTCCTCGTACTCGTCCTCCTCGTCCTCGTCGCTCCCGCCCTTCAGGGTGTCGGTCACGGCCTCGACGGCGCCGGACAGGGCACCCTTCGACTTGCCCTTGGCCCCGCCCTCGGTGATCTCACCCACGAGATCGGTGAGCTGGGTGGGCTGCTTGCGCCCGGATTCCAGGTCAAGCCGGTTGCAGGCTTCGGCGAAACGGAGGTACGTGTCGACGCTCGCCACGACGATCCGGGCGTCGATCTTGAGGATCTCGATGCCCACAAGGGACACGCGGACGAAGACGTCGATGACGAGCCCCCGGTCCAGGATCAGTTCCAGGACGTCGTAGAGGCTCCCCCCGCCACCACCCCTCGACATGCCGCCCCCGCTCTGCGGCACCACGGTCATGGCGCCTCCCTTCAGCGCCTTGTGTCGGGTCAGGAGCGTCGGTCTATCTGCCCCCGCGTGTAACGGCGTGTCCGCTCGTACGCCACCAGGTCTCCTTCCTCGTCCAACGTCACGTGGTACGTGGCCATCACACTGGTCGTCTGGGGCACGCGCTCCAGTTCCAGGACCTCGACGTCCGCTTCCCAGCCGTCTTCGGTCGGTTTCACCGCGGAAACGGATTCCGGCCTGCGACCGAGGAGTTCGGAGAGTTGTTCGGACGCGGACCGCATGGCCCAGGCCGCCGAACGTTTGCGGGGCCGCCGGGACCGCTCGGCGCTCGAACGCCGTGCCGTGCCTTCGCTCCGGGTGGAGCGCGGGCCCCTTCCGGGGTCGCTCTTGTCGCTTGCGGCCATCCACATCTCCGGCTCTGGAGCGGCGCCACCCCTACAACAAAACGTACTATTTCAGCATATACACCTCACAAGGTGCGCGGCGACGGGTCGCCTCCCGCAGGGCGCAACTCCCGAAGGGAACAAGTGATGAAGGACTCGACCAGGCTCGCTCTGGCTGCCGCGGTAGCGGGCGGCTACGTTCTCGGTCGCACCAAGAAGGGGCGGCTCGCCCTCGGAATGGCGACCTTTCTCGCCGGTCGCCGCGCCGGACTCGATCCGCAACAGTTGGTGACCGAGGGTATTCACAAACTCAAGGACCTGCCTCAGGTCGCCCAGCTCAAGGAACAGGTGGGCGGAGAACTGATGGACGCCGGGCGCAAGGCGGTCGTCGCCGTCGCGGACCGGAAGCTCGCGGATCTCGCAGGGACCTTGCACGACCGTACGGCCCTGATCGGCAGCAAGAAGGAGAAGCGCGAGGACGAGGAACCGGACGAGGAGGAAGAGGAGTACGGACCGGAGGACGAGGAGGAGGAAGAGGAGGAAGAGGAAGAGGAAGAACCCGAGGAGGAAGAAGAGGAACTCGAGGACGAGGAACCCGAGGAGGAAGAAGAGCCGGAGGCGGAGGAGCAGGCCCCTCGGCGCCGTCGCCCGGCCAAGCGGCAGGCCCCCAGGCCACCGGCGCGCACGACCGCGGCCAAGAAGGCGCCCGCCAAGAGGACCCCCACCCCCGCCAAGAAGGCACAGCCGGCGAAGAAGTCCGCCGCCAAGAAGACCGCGGCGCCGGCCGGGAAGAGGGCGGCGAAGAAGACTGCAGCACCTGCGAGGAAGTCCGCCGCGAAGAAGACGGCCGCCAAGAAGTCGACGGCCAAGAGGGCGTCCACACGGCGGAGGTAGCCCTATCGCCATAACAGCACAGGACACCGGTATGGCACAGGCTGCCGGCCTGGATCGATCGACTGCCGAGGAGTCCGTCAACTTCGTCGGGGCCCGAGTGGAGAGCCTGGCCGGCGGGCGCCAAAGGCTCTGCACGGACAACGAGTCGATGCATCGTCTGGCTCTCTGCACTGACCCACATCGTCCTCAGCCGGCGCGCCCAAGGCCGCGGTCTGCGACTTCAAGCACTTCCAGCGGTACGTGCGGCGCGTGCCGCTGACGGCCCGTCACTCCGCCCCACTCACAATGCCCCGGCGGGCCGTGGTCGGCACGGCCCGCCGCGCGTCGTGTCACCGCTCCAGGCGGCGGATCTCCAGGGTGTTGTCCAGACGCGTCGTGGGCCGTCCGTCGGGGTCGTTCTGGACGCGCTCGTGCTCGTCGGTCAGCAGCACCTCCCACTCCTCCTCGGCAAGTTCGAGGCTCCGCAGCACCTCTTCCGGCGTCGGGAAGTGCACCTCAGGGTGCGGCTCGGTCTGCCAGGCCGGGAACCCGGAGTGCCCGACGACGAGCAGCACGCCGCCGGGTGCCACGGCCGCCGCCGCGGCGCGCAGGATGCGCTCGCGGGGCATGTCGTTCGGCGAGTGCAGGAACTGCGCGGAGACCAGGTCGTAGGTTCCCCCGGGGAACGTCTCGGACAGGTCGTGCCGTTGCCAGTCGATGGCGCCGTCGGGGATGCCCTCGGCCGTCGCGTGGGCGGCGGCACGCTCCAGGGCGACGCGGGAGATGTCGACGGCGGTGACCCGCCACCCCTGCCGGGCCAGCCAGACCGCGTCGGCGCCCTCGCCGCACCCCAGGTCGAGCGCCGTACCGGGCTTCAGGCGCCCGACCTCGCGGACCAGGACGTCGTTGGCCTTGCCGCTCCAGACGCGGTCGCTCCCGGCGTACCGGGCGTCCCAGAACTCCGCCTCGGATGCGGCGCCGGTCGCGCTGGTGGTGCCGTCGGTCATGGGTGTCGTCTCCTCCGTGCCGTGGATGTGGACCTGCCCCGACCATGCGGTCCCGCGCGCTCGGCGGGCAAGCCTTCTTGCCGGTTCGGCAACACGTCCGCCGGGCGTCCTCTGCCCCGGCGGCTGACCGGCACCTATGTTTGGTGTCATGGACACCGCGTCGACTGACGACCACCCGCTGCGCCGCCTCACGCTCGACCAGCTCCGGCTCCGGACGAGCATGAAGTGGCGCACCCATCCGCAGGACGTGCTGCCCCTGTGGGTGGCGGAGATGGACGTGCCGCTGGCCGGTCCCGTGGCCCGCGCGCTCACGGAGGCGATCGCGGTCGGCGACACGGGGTATCCGGCGGGCACCGCGTACGCGGAGGCGCTGGCGGACTTCGCCCGTGAGCGGTGGGGCTGGGACGGTCTGGCCGTGGAGCGCGCCTCCATCGTGCCCGACGTGATGCTGGGTGTCGTCGAGATGCTGAAGCTCGTCACGGACCCCGGGGACCCGGTGATCGTCAACTGCCCGGTGTACCCGCCGTTCTACCAGTTCGTGACGCACATGGACCGACGCGTGGTGGAGACCCCGTTCGGCTCCGGCCTGCGGCTGGATCTCGCGGCGCTCGAGGAGACCTTCGCCCGGTCCACGGCCGGCGGCGGCCGGGCCGCCTACCTGCTGTGCAGCCCGCACAATCCGACCGGCACGGTGCACACCGCCGAGGAGCTGTCCGCGGTGGCGGCGCTGGCCGGGTCGTACGGGGTGCGGGTCGTGGTGGACGAGATCCACGCGCCGCTGGTGACCGCCGAGGCGGCGTTCGTGCCGTACCTGAGCGTGCCCGGCGGCGAGAGCGGCCTGTCGCTGATGTCCGCTTCGAAGGCGTGGAACCTGGCCGGTCTGAAGGCGGCCCTCGCCCTGGCCGGGCCCGCCGCGGCGGACGACCTGGCGCGCATGCCGGAGGAGGTGAGTCACGGACCGAGCCACCTGGGCGTCATCGCCCACACGGCGGCGCTGCGCGACGGCGGCCCGTGGCTCGACGCCGTGCTGGACGACCTCGCGCACAACCGGCGGCTGCTCGCGGGGCTGCTGGCCGAGCACCTGCCGTCGGTCGGCTACCGGCCGGCCCCGGGCACCTACCTGGCCTGGCTGGACTGCCGGGAGCTGGGCCTGGGCGACGACCCGGCGGCCGCCTTCCTCGCCCGCGGGCGGGTCGCCCTCAGCGCGGGGGCCGACTTCGGCACGGGCGGCGACGGGCACGTACGGCTGAACCTCGCGACGACGCCCGAGGTGCTCACGGAGGCGGTGCGCCGGATGGCGAAGGCGGTCGCCTGACGGCCGCCGCGGCCGGGGTCTGAAACGTCCCTGGCCGGGTAGCCGCCCTGGCAGACCGAAGCAGGCACCGGACGAGGCCGCCGTCACGCCGGGCAGCGCGGTCCGGCACCGTGCGGTGCCCGGGCGCTCGCGGCGGCCCCAGGGAGGCGAGGAACGTGACGGACGACTCCACGCCCGGGAGCGGCGGCCTGCGCGTCGTCGTCGTAGGGGCGACCGGAAACGTCGGGACGAGTCTGGTGCGGGCGCTCGGCGAGGACCCGGCGGTGGCCGGGATCGTCGGCATCGCCCGCAGGATCCCCGAGGACTGGCGGCCCGCCCGTACCTCGTGGGTGCACGCCGACCTGGGCGACGACAGGACGCGCCTGGTGGAGCATTTCCGCGGTGCCGACGCCGTCGTGCACCTGGCCTGGCTGCTGCAGCCCACCCACGACCCCGCGATCACGTGGCGCACCAACGTCCTGGGCAGCATCCGCGTCTTCGAGGCGGCCGCGGCGGCCGGTGTGCCGGCCCTGGTGCACGCCTCGTCGGTGGCGGCGTACTCGCCCGGCCCGAAGCGGTACCCGGTCGACGAGTCGTGGCCCACGCACGGCTGGCCAGGGGCCGCGTACTGCCGGGAGAAGGCGTACGTCGAGCGCTACCTCGACACCTTCGAGCGGGAGAACCCGCGGCTGCGCGTGGTGCGCATGCGGCCGGGCTTCATCTTCAAACGGGAGTCCGCCGCTCAGCAACGCAGGCTGTTCGCCGGTCCGTTCCTGCCGAACCGGCTCGTACGGCCCCGCCTGGTGCCGGTCGTGCCCGACCTGCGCGGTCTGCGCTTCCAGGCGCTGCACTCCGACGACGCGGCCGAGGCCTACCGGGCGGCGCTGCACCGTCCCGTGCGCGGCGCCTTCAACCTCGCGGCCGATCCACCGCTGGACGCGGGTGAACTCGCCACGCTGCTCGGGGCGCAGGTCGTCCGCATGCCGCGGGGCGCGGTGCGGGCGGCGCTGGCCGGGGCGTGGCGGCTGCACCTGGTGCCGTCGTCGCCCGGCCTGTTCGACGCCGTCGTCAGACTGCCGCTGATGAACACCGCGCGGGCCCGCCGCGAGCTGGGCTGGGAGCCCCGCCACACCGCCACGCAGGCGATCGAGGAGTTCCTCGCGGGTCTGCGCGAGGGCGCGGGCGACACCTCCACCGCCCCACTGGCACCGGGAGGGGCCGGCAGCCGGCTCCATGAGGTCGCGACCGGCGTCGGCTCACGGCCGTGACGGTCCACGGCCGCGACGGTGCGGCGGCCGTGGCGCCGTCCCGTCATCGCCCCTCGTCGGCGTGGAGCCGCTCGGTGTCCTGCGGCTCGGCCTTGGGCACCGTCTCGTCCGGACCGTCGTCCGGGCCTCCGTCCGGCCGCGCCCGTGCCCGTTCGAGCTCGGCGTTGAACTCCAGCCCGAGGAGAACGGCGATGTTCGAGATCCACAACCAGACGAGGAAGACGATGATCGCCGCCAGGCTGCCGTAGAGCCGGTTGTAGTTGCTGAAGTTGGACACGTAGAAGCTGAAGAGGGCGGAGGCGGCGGCCCAGATGACCACGGCCAGGATGCTGCCGGGGCTCACCCATCGGAAGCCGCCGTGCTTCACGTTGGGCGCGGCCCAGTACAGCAGCGCCAGGACCAGGCTGAACAGCACGAGCATCACGGGCCATTTGGCGATCCCCCACACTCCGAGCGCGGCGTCACCGACCCCCAGCACCTGACCCGTCCTGCGGGCCAGGGCTCCGGTGAAGACCACGCCGAGCGCGATGAGCGCCGTCACCACCAACAGCACCACGGGAATGACGAATCGGGCGGCCAGGGTCTTCCACACGGGCCTGCCCTCGTCGATGTCGTAGAGGGCGTTGGCGGCCCGCATGAAGGTCGCCACGTAGGCGGAGGACGACCACACGGCGACCGCGATGCCGATCGCGAGGGCGAGTCCCCCGCGGCCGGCGCCGTGCTGCAACTGCCCGAGCACACCGGTCAGCGTGTCGCGCACCGGTCCGGGCGCGAGTCCGCTCGCGTTGACGATCAGGGGTTTGACGCTGGGGCCGCCCAGCAGACCGACGACCGAGACCATGACGAGGAGGGCGGGGAAGACCGACAGGACGCCGTAGTAGGTCAGCGCCGCGGCCCAGTCGGTCAGGTGGTCCGCCCAGAACTCCTTCACCGTGCGCCGGAGCACCACGCGCCAGGACTCCTGGGGGAGCTCGGTCGGCTTGCTGACGCCGGTCTGCGGGTGGCGGGCCATGCGCGATCACTCTCCTCAGGGCACACGTCCCCCACAGGAAACAACGCAAACCGGCCCATAACGCATGAACGACGCACCGGCCCTCAGTGCTGGAGCGCGACCTTCGCCGCCACGATGACCAGGCCCAGCACCAGGTTCACGATCCCCACCGACACCACCGCCCAGCGGGAGGCGCCCACCCGGATGACGGCCGCGCTGGCCCACACGACCTGCTGGACGACGGCGATGGTCAGGGCCAGCCAGGCCGCACCCTCCAGCCCGAGCCCCAGCAGGGGGCTCACCGCGACCGCCGTCGCCGGCAGCAGCGCGGCCTGCACGATCGGCCACTCGCGGACGCACACCTGGCGGATCTCGTGCCAGGTGACCCTCCCCCCGCGCAACCGGTCGCCGACGAAGCCCGCGTAGACGTGGGCGGCCCAGAACACCAGGCCGGTGCAGATCAGCAGCAGCACCAGTTCCAGGCGCGGGTACGGCCCCGCCGAGCCGGCCCCGGCCACCACCGAGGCGGCCAGCAGCGATCCGTAGACGGCGCCCGTGTAGTTGGCGCGTCCCGTGCCGGGAGCCTCCCGGCCGGCGAGGTCCCGCGGGGCGGAGCCGGCTGTCACCCCTTCAGGATCACCGAGGCGACCCGCCCCCGCACGACCGTGCCGGGCGGGCCACGCCCGGAACGTGACGTCCGAATCCCGCCAGCGTCCCGCCCCCGCGATGCCGCACAGTGGAGGGGTGACGAACGACGCGACCGACGAGGACAGCAGGTACGAGGCGGTGTGCAGCCGCGACGCGCGCTTCGACGGCGAGTTCTTCTTCGCGGTGACGACGACGGGGATCTACTGCCGCCCGAGTTGTCCGGCGGTCACGCCCAAGCGGCGCAACGTCCGCTTCTTCCGAACGGCGGCGGCCGCCCAGGGGGGCGGTTTCCGGGCCTGCCGGAGGTGCCGTCCGGACGCGGTGCCGGGGTCTGCGGCGTGGAACGCGCGGGCCGATGTGGTGGGCCGTGCGATGCGGCTGATCGGCGACGGCGTCGTCGACCGGGAAGGCGTCGCGGGGCTGGCCGCACGGCTCGGGTACAGCGCGCGGCAGGTGCAACGGCAGCTCAACGCCGAGGTGGGGGCGGGTCCGATCGCCCTCGCCCGTGCGCAGCGGGCGCACACCGCCCGGATCCTGCTGCAGACCACGGACATGCAGGCCGCGGAGATCGCCTTCGCGGCCGGTTTCGCGAGCGTACGGCAGTTCAACGACACCGTCCGCGAGGTGTACGCGCTCACGCCGACCGCGCTGCGGCAGGCGCGCCCCGCCCGGCACGCGGCCGCCGACTCCGCCGCCGGGGTGCCGCTGCGGCTGGCGTACCGGGGGCCGTACGACACCGGGCAGGTCTTCGACTACCTGGCGGCCCGCGCGATCACCGGCGTCGAGGAGATCACGGGGACCCGCGGCCGGCGTGTCTACCGGCGCACCCTCCGGCTGCCGCACGGGCCCGCGGTCGCCGAGGTCGAGGAGGCGGCACCCGGCAGGGGCGGTGACTGGCTCGAGTGCCGGCTGCACCTG
Source organism: Streptomyces sp. TOM-9 (assembly GCF_056858595.1). NCBI lineage: Bacteria > Bacillati > Actinomycetota > Actinomycetes > Kitasatosporales > Streptomycetaceae > Streptomyces > Streptomyces sp. TOM-9. The sequence continues at coordinate 865,242 of NZ_JBXEQB010000001.1, forward strand.
ACCGGGCTGCGCGACCTGACCACCGGGACGCAGCGGGTGCGGCGCCTGTTCGACCTGGACGCCGATCCGTACGCGGTAGCGGAACGGCTGTCCGCGGACCCGTCGATGGGTACCCTGGCCCGCGCCCGCCCCGGGCTGCGCGCTCCCGGGGCGGTGGACCCGCACGAACTGGCGGTGCGGGCGGTGCTGGGGCAGCAGGTCTCCGTGGCGGCGGGACGCCGGCTCGGTGCCGCCGTAGTCGCCGCCCACGGCGAGCCGCTGGCGGCGCCGAGCGGTGGCCTGACGCATCTGTTCCCCGACGCGGACACCCTCGCCGGGGCGTCGCTGGAGGCGGTCGGGATGCCGCAGGCCCGGCGGGAGACGCTGCGCGGCCTGGCCCGCGCCCTCGCCACCGGCGAGGTCGTCCTCGACCCGGGCGCGGACCGGGACGGCGCGGAGAAGGCCCTGCTCGCGCTGCGCGGCATCGGGCCGTGGACGGCCGGCTACATCCGGATGCGCGCCCTGGGCGATCCCGACGTGCTGCTGGAGGGCGACGTCGCCGTGCGTGCGGGGGCCGCGCGTGCCGGTGTGCCGCTGGAGGACGCCGAGGGCTGGCGGCCGTGGCGCACCTACGCGATGCACCTGCTGTGGGGCGCCGGTTGACCGGGAGGCAGCGGGAATGCGACGTCCGAATCCCGCCGGACATCGGTGATGAACCACCGCAGAATCGTAGATGTCACTGAAAGTGCGAGGAAAGGGAAAGACCGATGACGGTCTACACGACGCTCGACAGCCCGCTGGGCGAACTGCTGCTGGTCGGCGAGGAGTCGCCCACCGCGAAGGGCGGCACCGCGCTCTCCTCGCTGTCCGTGCCGGACCAGAAGGGCGGCGTCCTCGCGGCGGACCTGGCGGACGGCGCGCGTGCCGACGACGGCGCGTTCACCGAGATCGCGCGTCAGCTGCGGGCCTACTTCGCCGGCGAACTGACCGACTTCGACATCGAGTTCACCACCGCCGGCACCGCCTTCCAGCAGCAGGTGTGGAAGGCCCTGGAGACCATCGGCTACGGCACCACGCTGACCTACGCGGACGTCGCCGACGCGATGGGCATCCCCCGGACCTCGTCGCGCGCGGTCGGCACCGCGATCGGCCGCAATCCGCTGCTCGTCGTCCGCCCCTGCCACCGCGTGCTCGGCGCCAAGGGCGCGATCACCGGTTACGCGGGCGGGGCGGAGCGCAAGCGGCTGCTGCTGGACCTCGAGGCCGGGCACGGTACGGCGTGAGGACGACGGCCATGACCACCACCGCCGCACCGCCCACGGCACCCCTGACCGAGCGGGTCGACGCCATGGACTGGCCCGCGCTCGCCGCCGGACTCGACGCCCACGGGAGCGCCCTGACGGCCCGTCCGGTGCTCTCCCCCGCAGAGTGCCGGGCCGTCGTCGCGCTCTACGACGAGACCGGGCGGTTCCGCTCGACCGTCGACATGGCACGGCACCGCTTCGGCTCGGGTCAGTACCGCTACTTCGCGTACCCCGTCCCCGAGCCGGTGCGGGCCTTGAGGGCGGCCTTCTACCCGCGGCTGCTGCCGATCGCCCGCGACTGGACGGCCCGGCTCCGGCAGCCCGCGCCCTGGCCGGACACCCTCGACGCGTGGCTGGCCATGTGCCACGACGCCGGCCAGACGCGGCCGACCCCGATCCTGCTGCGCTACGGCGCGGGCGACTGGAACGCGCTCCACCGCGACCTGTACGGGGACCTCGTCTTCCCGCTCCAGGTCGTGATCGGGCTCGACGCCCCCGGCGAGGACTACACCGGCGGCGAGTTCCTGATGACGGAGCAGCGGCCGCGGGCGCAGACCCGGGGCTCGTCCACCACCCTGGCCCAGGGCCACGCGCTGGTCTTCACCACCCGCGACCGGCCCGTACGCTCGGCCCGCGGCTGGTCCGCCGGCCCGATGCGGCACGGGGTGAGCACCGTGCGCGCCGGCCGCCGCCACACGCTGGGCCTGGTCTTCCACGACGCGGCGTGACCACGTACGTGCTGACCGGCCCGGACGGGCTGCCGTACCGCAGCGCGGTCCCGGGGACGCTGGGCGGGCACCGGCGCGGCCGGCTGTACGGCCGCCTCGACTGCCCGGCAGCCCAGCAGGCAATCGCCCGCGGCGGATACGTGCGGGAGCGGGTGTTCTTCGCGGACGAGGCGACGGCGGTCGCCGCGGGCTACCGGCCCTGCGCCCGCTGCCTGCCCGGACCGTACCGACAATGGAAGGCGACACCGACGGAGCGGAACGCCATGACCTACCCCGACGCACCCGCCGCGGTACCGGCTTCGCCGCTGGTGACGCCCGAGGGGCTCGCCGTGCTCGACGGCGTGCCGGCGCCGCGGCCGCACACCGGGACCGAGCTCACCGCCCTGCTCGGACTGCTCGGTGACGCCCGCCCCCGCCCGCGCGCCGTCGCCGTCGGTCACAGCCGGGACGCCCCCTCCCGTGCCGCCGCAGGGGCCTTCGCCGCGGCGTGGCGCGCGTCGGGCGGCACCGTGGTGGCCGTCGTGGACTGGCCCGAACGGGCCGCGTCCTGGCTGCGGGCCGCCGGGCGGCTGACCGCGCCGGCGCCGGACGCCTGGGTGGTGGCCGCGGCGCCCGCCGGGTGGGCGCAGTTGGCTCGCCGTCTGCGGCACAGCACACCGTGGGACCCGGCCCGTACGTACGGCTTCGCCTCCCTCGGCGACGCACGCGTGGTGGCCGCCGCGGGCGCGGAGACGCTCCAGGGCCTGCGCGGCGCGGCCGCCGACGGCGGGACCTGGCGCGTGGACCGGGGCTGGGTGACCGCGGCCGCCCCGGGGACGGACGGCGCCCGGTGAGCGCGCTCATCCCGCGCCCCCGGCTGCAGGTGGCGCCGGGCGCGGTGCACGTGCCGGGCTGGCTCACCCTGGACCAGCAGCGGGAGCTGGTCGTCGCCTGCCGTGCCTGGGCCATGGGCCCGGTCCCGATCCGGCACACCCGCCTCCCCCGCGGCGGGGTGATGTCGGTGCGCACGGTGTGCGTCGGCTGGCACTGGCAGCCCTACCGCTACACCCGTACCGCGGACGACGTGAACGGCGCCCGGGTGGCCCCCTTCCCCGACTGGATGGTGGACCTGGGCCGCCGCGCCCTGGTCGAGGCGTACGAGGACCCCGCGGCAGGCGACGGCTACACCCCGGACACCGCGCTGATCAACTTCTACGACGGCGACGCCACGCTCGGCATGCACCAGGACAAGGACGAGCGCAGCGCCGCCCCCGTCGTGTCGCTGACCATCGGCGACACCTGTGTGTTCCGCTTCGGCAACACCGAGACCCGCAACCGCCCCTACACGGACCTGGAGCTGGCCTCCGGCGACCTGTTCGTCTTCGGCGGCCCGTCCCGCTTCGCCTACCACGCCGTGCCGAAGGTCCATCCGGGCACGGGTGACCCGGCCACCGGTCTCGCCTCCGGCCGGCTGAACATCACGATGCGGGTCACGGGACTGGACGACGGGACGCGGGGGCGAGCGCCGCGGCGGTGACGGTGTCCGCGGTGCCCGGGCGCAGGCCCGGGGCCAGCGCCAAGGTGACGGCGACGGAGACCGCGGCCATGACCGTCATCGCGGTGGCCGGGGAGGTGTGCTGGGCGACGGCACCGGCAAGCGCGGCGCCCAGGCCCTGGCAGGCGAGCATGCCCGAGGAGTGCAGCCCGAGGGCGTGACCGCTCAGTTCGTCGGGGGTGAGGGCCATCAGACGCTCCTGCAGCAGCAGGCTCGCCGCGTAGCCGACGGAGGCGACGGCGACGACGGCCGCCGCCAGGGGCAGGGCCGGGTGCAGCGCGAAGAGCAGGTAGGGGGCCGCGAGCAGCAGTCGCAGCGCGGCGCCCGCACGTTCGCGCCACCACGGCGGGACGAACCGGCCTGCCATCGTGTCGCCGGCGAGCATGCCGCAGGCCGCGGCGGCCAGGAGCAGCCCGGCGTGGTCGGGCGCGTAGGGCACGAAGAGCGACTCGCAGCCGACGATCAGGCCGTTGGGCACCCAGAGCGCGAGGTACACGTAGCGGCGGGGCCGGGCGGACCACAGCAGTACGTTGGTCCGCCAGGTCTCGGCCGCCGAGGGGCGGCCGCCCGCGCGCGGGGGCCTGGGGCGCAGTCCGGTCAGGGCGGCGGCCGCGGCCGCGAGGTAGAGCGCCGCGCCGGCGAGCAGGACCCCGCGGGGGGAGAGTGCGGCCAGCAGCAGGCCGCCGGCGGCGAAGCCGCAGATCTGCATGGTGCCGGTCGCCATGTTCAGCACGGAACGACCCAGCAGGAAGCCGCCCTTGGGCAGGATCTCGTGGAGCAGTCCGTAGCGCACTCCGCCGCCCAGCGACGCCACCAGGCCCTCGACGGGGAGGATGACGAAGACGGCCCACATCGGCAGACCGGGGACGGCCAGAACGGCGGTGCCCAGCGCGAAGAGCAGGGCGACCGCCGTGAGCGCGGCACGCGGCGGCAGCCGGTCGGCCGCCGACAGCAGCGTCGTCGCGCCCACCACCTGCGCGAGGGACGGGCCGAACATGGCGACTGCGGACAGCAGCGGCGAGCCCGTGGCGTCGTAGACCAGGGTGCTCAGGGCCAGACCGCTCACCGTCTGCGCCGCGACCTGCCCGGTGGAGACCAGGAACAGCGGGGTGAACTCCCTTGTGCGGAGGAGTTCTTGGTAAGTGCGCATGGACCTGAGTCTCGGCGGCGGCGCACCGGGCGGTTAATGTTTCGCACAGACGCGAAAGGTCGCGACAGGTGAGGAGGGCGGGGCATGGGCTGGTGGCTGGTCGACGCGGAGACGCTGGTGGCGAGCCGTTTCGTCGTCTCCCCGCTGGCCGAGACCATCGCGGCCCTGAAGCTGCTCGAGCGGGGCACGGCCGCGCATCCCGGGGAGCGCGCCTGGCTCGACGCGCACCTGGCGGCGTACCGGGAGCGGCTGGCCGCCGACCCGGTGACCGGGCTGCTGGTGCGCGCCGCCCTGGGGCGCACCTGGAACGCGGACTTCCTGACGCCCACGCCCAGCGGCGAGGGCAGTCCGGGATTCGAGGAGGAGCTGACGCGGATCCGGGAGACCTCGCCGGAGGCCGCCCGCGAGCACCTGGCGGTGTCGCTGGGCGGACCGGTCCCCGAGCGGCTGCGCCGCGCTGACCTGCCGGAGCGTGCGGCGGACGTCGTCGCCTGGGTGTGGACGCACACGGTGCTGCCGGACTGGCCGCGCCGCCGGCGGGTCATCGAGGCCGACATCGTGGCGCGTACCGCCCAGTTGGGCCGGGGCGGCTGGGCCGAGGCGCTGGACGACATGCGCCGGGGGATGCGCTGGCTCGGTGAGGGCCGGTTGCAGATCAACACGCGGGAGTACCCGCCGCGCGACCTGTCGGGCGCCCGGCTGATGTTCGTGCCCGTCACCCCGCGCACCGGCTGGGTGTCCTGGGACGAGCACGTACGGTACGCGGTGGTGTACCCGTGCTCGGGGGCGCTGGCCGAGGCGGGGCGGCAGCGGGTCCCCGAGGCGCTGGGCGCGCTGCTCGGTCCGGCGCGGGCCGCGGTCCTGGTGCTGCTCGCGACGCCGATGAGCACGACGCAGCTGGTGGCCCTGACCGGCCAGGGGCTGGGCTCGGTGGGGCGTCATCTGAGGGTGCTGCTCGACGCCCGTCTGGTGCGGCGGCGGCGCGCGGGGCGTTCCGTGCTCTACTACCGGACGGAGACCGGCGACGCCCTGGTCGCGGCCCAGCAGGACGGCTGAGGGAAGGAGCACCGGGCATGGTCCACAGACCCGTGCCGTTCGACGAACTCGACCGCAAGATCGTCGCGGCCCTGATCGTGAACGCCAGGACGAGCTTCGCGGAGATCGGCGCGGACATCGGCCTGTCGGCGACGGCCGTCAAGCGGCGGGTGGACCGGCTGCGCGAGTCCGGGATCATCACGGGTTTCACCGCCACCGTCCGGCCCGCCGCGCTGGGCTGGCGCACGGAGGCGTACGTGGAGGTGTACTGCGAGGGCGCGGCGCCGCCCCGGCGGCTGGCCGAGGTGGTCAGGAACCACCCGGAGATCACGGCGGCCATGACGGTGACGGGCGGCGCGGACGCCCTGCTGCACGTCCGGGCCACCGACGTCGAGCACTTCGAGGAGGTCCTGGAGCGGATCAGGACCGAGCCTTTCATCCGGAAGACGATCAGCTACATGGTGCTGTCGCACCTGCTGCCGGAGAGCCCGGAGGCGGGGGCGGGGCGGTCCGCCGCGGAAAGCGCAACGGACCTGCGCTGACGGGCCCTTCGACGCAGCATCGCTGCGCCTGTGCGCAGCGTCCCGATCTTGTCGCCCGCGGGCTGCGCTTCCTACCGTTGAGCCATCCCCTGGCCGTCCCGCAGGAAGCGGAGGAGTTCGCCGTGCCCGAGAACCGTGTGGCCCGCCCCCGGCGCTATCTGGTCTGCCCGCCCGACCACTTCGACGTGCGCTACGCGATCAACCCCTGGATGCGGGAGGGCGTGCGGGTCGACACCGCGCTCGCCCGGGAGCAGTGGGCCGCGCTGGTGCGGGCCTACCGGGAGCACGGCCACACAGTGGAGTCCGTCGGGCCGGTCGCGGGGCTGCCCGACATGGTGTTCGCCGCCAACGCGGCGTTGGTGGTGGAGGGACGGGTGTTCGGCTCGTCCTTCCACGCGCCCGAGCGGCGCCCGGAGGCCGACGAGTACGCGGCCTGGTTCAAGGCGGCGGGTTTCGAGGTGCACCGCCCGGAGTCGGTCTGCGAGGGCGAGGGCGACCTGGTGCCGGTCGGCGGGTTCGTCCTGGCGGGTACGGGCTTCCGTACGGTCCGGGCGGCGCACCACGAGGTGCAGGAGTTCTTCGGCGTGCCGACGATCGGCCTGCAATTGACGGACCCGCGCTTCTACCACCTGGACACCGCGCTGTTCGTCCTGGACGACGGGGCGGGCGGCGGCGAGGCGAACATCGCGTACCACCCGGAGGCCTTCTCCCCCGGCAGCCGTGAGGTGCTGCGCCGGATGTTCCCGGACGCGGTCGTCGCCACCGCGGACGACGCGCTGGCGTTCGGCCTCAACTCGGTGTCGGACGGGCGGCACGTGTTCGTGGCACCCGCGGCGACGGGGCTGGTCGAGCAGCTCGCCGGGCGGGGCTACGTGCCCGTCCCGGTCGACCTCACGGAGTTCCACAAGGCCGGCGGGGGCATCAAGTGCTGCACGCAGGAGCTCCGCCCGGCGGTCTGACGTCCGTGGTCGCTGCCCGTGGCCGCTGACCGGGGTCATCGACCGGGCAGCGACCGGTTGAACAGCCGCACCTGCCCACGGGCGATGGTCCGGCCCTCGGCGTCCGTGATCACCACCAGCCACAGCTGCAGGCTCCGGCCCTGCTGCAGGGGTGTGCCGCGGACGTCGAGGCGGCCCTTGACGTACGGGAGCAGGAAGTCGGTCTGGTTGCTCACGCCGACGGCGAACCGGCCCTCGGAGCGCACCGCGTGGGAGGCGCCGACGCTCGCCACGCTCTCGATGACGGTGGTGTGGAGGCCGCCGTGGGTGATCCCCCACGGGGTGTGGTGGTCCTCGGTGACCTCCAGGTGGGCGGTGACCTCCTGCGCGCTGATCGCGTCGAAGCGCAGCCCGACGGCGCGCAGGAAGGCGCCGGCGGCCTCCGGGTCGAGGGCGGGGTCGGGGCCGGTCGTCTCCGTCATCGTGACTCTCCTGTTCGTCCTGGACGTGCCCGGGTTCAGTGGGCCTGCGGGGCGGGACGGTTGGCGATGAGCACGAGGGCCGCGACGGCGGCGACCGCCAGGCCGACGCCCGGGATGAGCACGGCCAGGTGCAGGGCTCCGGTGAAGGCGTCGCCGACGGCCGCGGTGACGGTGTCGCGGATCGCCGCCGGCAACGTGGAGCCCTGGTCTCCGGTGCCGACGGCCTGGGTCACCTGGTCGGCGAGGCCGGACGGGACGCCCCGGTCGGCGAGCTCGCCGGGCAGCCGGGAGGCGAGGCCGCTGGTCAGCACGGTGCCCGTGACGGTCGCCCCGAGCGTGCCGCCGACCTGGCGGAAGAGGTTGACGGTGCCGCTGGCCATGCCGCCGTCGGTGTGCGGCACGCTGATGACGGCCACGGCCGTGCTCGGCGGCAGGACCAGGCCCGCGCCGGCCCCGAACATCGCCATCAGCACCGCGAGCACGGGTATGGACGCGGTGGGGGTCTGGGCGGTCATCAGCAGCGCGCCGGCCGCGGCGAGCGCCGCGCCCGCGCCGAGGGTGGCCTTGAAACCGATCCGGCGTGCGATCCCCGCGGCGACGTAGCTGACCAGCACGTAGGAACCCATGATCGGCAGCAGCAGGAGTCCCGCGTCGAGGATGGACTCGTGCCGGATCCGCTCGAAGTACAGCACCTGGGCGAAGGCGGTGGCCACGAAGGCGTACTGGGCGATCATCGCGACGACGTTGGCCGTGGCGAAGGAGCGGCCGCGGAAGAGCCCGAGCTTCAGCATGGGCGTACGGGTGCGCGCTTCGTGCACGACGAAGGCGACGAGCGCCGCGGCCGCCACGGCGAAGGCAGTGATCGCCTTGGCCGTGCCGAAGCCGGTGTGGCCGCCCTCGATCAGGCCGTAGTTCAGCGCGCCGATGGACACGACCGCGAGCACCAGGCCCGGCGGGTCGAGGTGGCGTCCGGCCTGCCGGCTCTCGGTGACGAAACGGGGCGTGAGGACCAGCACCAGGACGGCGAGGACCACGTTGACCAGGAACACCGCGTGCCAGGACCAGTGCTCCAGGATCAGCCCGGCGGCCACGGGGCCGAAGGCGAGGCCGATGCCGGACACGGCGACCCAGATGCCGACGGCCCGGGTGCGGGCGTGCGGCTCGGCGAACATGTGCGTCACCAGGGACAGGCTGTTCGGCAGGATCGCGGCGCCGCCGAGGCCCATGAGGGCCTGGCCCGCGATGACGCCCGCGGCGCCGGAGGCCAGCGAGGTGACCAGGCTGCCCGCGCCGAGCAGCAGCATGCCGAGGGCGAACACGCGGCGACGGCCGAAGCGGTCTCCGACGGTGCCGGCGGCGAGCACGAAGCTGGCGACCATCATCGAGTAGATGCCCGCGATCCACACGAACGCCGCACCCGACACCCGCAGGTCCTGTTGGAGCGGGGCGAGGACCGCGACGGTCTGGGTGATGTTCACGAACATCGCCATCTGGCCGAGGCTCGCGACGACGAAGCCGATCCAGCGCTTCCTCGACTCCCCCGCGTGCGGTGTCCTCGCGGTCGTCCCTGCTGTGGTCCCTGCTGTGGTCGCACCCACGGTCACGGCCTTTGCCGCGGCGGCGCTCGTGCTCGTCATGAACGGTTCCCTCCTGAGCTGAGTCCGCATTTCGAACCTAGCTGCGGGTCGAACGCTACCAGCCCTGAGTTCTTTCCGCGAACTCAGGTAGGATCCGGACCATGGAATACCTCGACCAGGACGTCTCCAACTGCTCCGTCGGCCGCGCCATCGGCCTCGTGGGCGACTCCTGGGTGCTGCTGGTCCTTCGCGAGGTCACCCGCGGGGTCAGGCGTTTCAGCGACATCCAGGAGCACCTGGGCGTGTCCCGCTCGGTGCTGACCGACCGGCTGAACGGCCTGGTCGCCCAAGGGCTGCTCGGGCAGCGCGCGTACCGGGAGCCCGGCGCCCGGAGCCGCTCCGAGTACGTGCTCACCGAGAAGGGCCGCGACCTGTACCCGCTGATCACCGCCCTGCGGCAGTGGGGCGACAAGTACCTCGCCGACCCCGAGGGGCCCTCCCTCCTGACCACCCACCACGGCTGCGGCGCGCCCATCCGGGCCAGGCTGGTCTGCGAGGAGGGCCATGTGATCGACGCCCCGGAAGAGGTCGACCGCCGCCCCGGCCCCAGCGCCCGGCCCCGCCCCACCGCGGGCGCGACGGCCTGAGACCGGCCGCGCGGCGCCCGGGGTGGGGGGCGCGGGCGTTCAGGCGCCCGCGGCGAACGCGTCGACGCCGGTCAGCTCCGCGGACAGCCGCCACAGGCGCGCGGCCTGCTCGGGGTCGGTGGCGTGGTCGCGCACCCCGCCGGTGAGCCGGTCCGCGTCCTCGGTGAGGCGTTCCGCCACGTCGCAGTCCTCGCAGTAGAGACCGCCCCTGCCGTCGAGCATCGGTGACGTGGCGGCCCAGACCTGGGTCGCCGCGCCCTGCTGCGGTGTCTTGAGCGCCGGATCGGCGGGGTTGCCCTCCGCGTCGATCCAGCCCGCGGCGACCCTCTCCTCCAGCGGGACGTGACGGGCCAGGTCCGTGAGGATCACGCCCGGGTGCACCGAGAACGCCCGTACACCCCACTCCCGGCCCCGCCGGTCCAGCTCGACGGCGAACAGCGCGTTCGCCGTCTTCGCCTGCCCGTACGCCGCCCACTTGTCGTAGCCGCGCTCGAACATGACGTCGTCCCAGCGGATGCCCGAAAGCTGATGGCCCTGCGAGGACACCGAGACCACGCGCCCACCGCGCCTGGCGAGCGCCGGCCACAGCCGGTTGACCAGGGCGTGGTGCCCGAGGTGGTTGGTGGCGAACTGCGCCTCCCAGCCCGGGCCCACCCGCGTCTCCGGACAGGCCATGATCCCGGCGTTGCCGATCAACAGGTCGATGCCGCGGCCGGAGGCGAGGAAGCGCTCGGAGAAGTCGCGGACGCTGTCGAGGTCGGCGAGGTCGAGCGCGTCGGCCTCCGTCCCGCCCATCCCCGCGAGGGCCTTCCTGGCCGCTTCGGGACGCCGGGCGGCCACCACGACGTGGGCGCCCGCGCCGGCGAGGGCACGTGTGGTCTCCCGTCCGAGGCCCGCGTGACCACCGGTGACGACGGCGAGCTTCCCGGTGAGGTCGATCCCGCGCAGCACCTCCCGCGCGGTCGTGCGGGCACCGAATCCGGTTCCGATCCTGGTCTGAGCTGTCATGCCCCCATGCTGGGAGCTGGAGTGCGCTCCAGGGCAAGTGCCCGCTCAGCCGCGCGGCGGCGCCGTGCTGTTGCGGACGACGAGTGCCGGCGTCGGCTGGGCCACGTCGCGGGCCGGGCGGCCGCCGAGCAGGCAGACCAGTTCCTGCGCCGCACGACGCCCGAAGGCCGTCGCGTCGCGGTCCAGGGCGGTCAGGCGCGGATGCGTGGCCCGGCAGAGCGCCGAGTCCTCCCAGGCGACCACCGACAGGTCGCGCGGTACGGACAGGCCCATGCCGAGCGCCACACCGGCGCCCGCGACCGCCATCACGTCGTTGTCGTAGATGATCGCCGTGGGCGGCTCGGGTCCGGCCAGCGCGAGGCGGGTGGCCTCGGCGCCCTGGCCCTCGGAGTAGTCGGTGGTGACCGAGCGGACACCGGACATCCCCCGGCGCGCGGCCCCGGCCCGCAGCGAGCCGATGCGGCGCGTGGTGTGCGCCAGGCCGGCCAGGCCCGCGACGTGCACGACACGGTGGTGGCCCAGCCCCGCCAGGTGGTCGACGATCGCGCCCATGGCGGCCGCGTCGTCCACCCGGACGGTGGAGATCACCGGGTACGGGACCGGCTCGTGCGGTTCACGGTCGACGTCGCGGCCGCCGACCACCACGGCGGGCAGGCCCAGGGCGTCCAGGAGGGCCGGCCGGGGATCGCCGATCCGCGGGTCCACGACGATGACCCCGTCGACCCGCTGCTCGGCCCACCACCTGCGGTAGACCGCGCACTCCTCCTCGGCGTCCGCCACCACCCGGAAGAGCAGGCCGAGATGGCGTTCCGACAGCACCTCCTGGATGCCCGAGACGAGCTGGAGGAAGAACGACTCGATGCCCAGCGAGCTCGCCGGGCGGGCGAGCACCAGGCCCACGGTGGCGGCGCCCTCCCCCGACAGGGCCCGCGCGGCCGTGCTGGCCCGCCAGCCGAGCTGGTCGGCGACCCGGCGCACACGCCTGCGGGTGGTCTCGGAGACCCCGGGACGGTCGTTGAGCGCGAAGGACACGGCGCTCTCGGAGACGCCCGCCCGCCGGGCGATGTCCTTCATCGTGGGGCGCCGGGCGGGGACGCGCCGGCCGGTCCGGGCAGCGGGCGGCGGCTCCACCGGTGGCTCGTGCGCCGCGATCGTGGCCCCCTCGGATCGTCCGCCTGACGTCGTACGCGCCGGGCCCCGGGCGGCGCGACGCGGGGACCAGTATCCCCCAGCCCGGGAGGGTTGGGCACTAAAGCGCTTGAGCGACATGGCCCTAAAGCGCATTAGCGCTGACGCCCGAATTCCCTTCGCACTCCGTTGATCTGCGGATTCACGGCCCCAAGACGTAAGCGAGAGGGCCGAGTTGACTTTCCCGGGGGCGCGGTGTCACCTTGTCGTGGGCGCCGGCGGCGACTCCCCCAGCCGCGCCGATCACGGGACGGACATCCCCCGACCGCCCTGCGACCACCGGTTCCGCCGCCGCGCGCCCACCCCAGCTCGTACGATCACGGGAACCGCCATGACACCGCGCTTCGGCGTCAACTACACGCCCAGCCAAGGCTGGTTCCACCACTGGCTCGACTTCGACCTCGACGCCGTCCGCGCCGATCTGGACTCCATCACCCGCCTCGGCCTGGACCACATCCGGGTCTTCCCGCTGTGGCCGCTGTTCCAGCCCAACCGCACCCTGATCCGGCCGCGCGCCGTGGAGCAACTGGTCGCGCTGGTCGACGCCGCGGCCGAGCACGGCCTGGACGTCAACGTGGACGGGCTGCAGGGCCACCTGTCGAGCTTCGACTTCCTGCCCTCCTGGACGGCCACCTGGCACCGCCGGAACATCTTCACCGACCCGGACGTCGTCGCCGCCGAGGCCGAGTACCTGCGCACGCTCGCCGCGGCACTCGCGGACCGGCCCAACTTCCTCGGCATGACCGTGGGCAACGAGATCAACCAGTTCTCCGGCCCGCCGCACCCGGACCCGGACCCCATCGGCCCGGCCGAGGCGGAGGCCTGGCTGCGCCTGATGCTCGACGCGTGCGAGCGCGGCGCCCCCGGCAAGCTCCACCTGCACGCCGAGTACGACGCCGCCTGGTACCAGGACGACCACGCCTTCACCCCCGCGCAGGCCGCCCGCCTCGGCTTCGCGACCGCGGTGCACTCCTGGGTCTTCAACGGAACGGCCCAGCGCCACGGCCACGCGGGCGTGGCCACCGAGCACCACGCCGCGTACCTGATCGAGCTGTCGAAGGCCTGGGCCACCGATCCGCACCGCCCGGTCTGGCTCCAGGAGGTCGGCGCCCCCGCGCCGGTGGTGCCGCCCGAGCACGCGGCGGCGTTCGCCACCGCCACCGTCGCGGGCGCCCTGGACTGCGAGGACGTGTGGGGGGTGACCTGGTGGTGCTCGCACGACGTCGCCCGGTCCCTCGCCGACTTCCCCGAACTCGAGTACACCCTCGGGCTCCTCACCAACGACCGCGAGGTCAAGCCGGCGGGCACCGCGGTGGCCCGCGCCGTGGCGGAGCTGCGCGACCGCGGGTACGCGCCGCGGCCGCGGACGACCGCGCTCGTCGTCGACGCGGGCGACGCCCTGACGGCGCCCCGCCGGGCCGGATGCGCCCCCGGCGGCGAGGTGTTCGAGGCGTGGGCCGCGCTGACCGCCCGGGGCGTACGGCCCGCCCTGGTGCTCGCCGACCGGGCCGCGGACGCGGCGCACCTGGCCGCCCGCGGCATCACCGAGGTCGTCACGCCCGCCCAGGCCCGCTGAGCCCCCCGTGCCCCGTCCCCCGGCGGGCCCCCGGGCACGGGTCCCGCACCCGTGCCCGGGGACCCGGGGACGCCACCGGCCGCATCGCCGACAGCCCTTTCCCGGGGACGCCGTGGCCTGACAGACTCGTCCGGTGACCGAATTCGACCTGCTCGTCATCGGATCCGGCCCGGGTGGCCAGAAGGCCGCCATCGCCGCGGCCAAGCTGGGCCGCCGGGTCGCCGTCGTCGACCGCCCCGACATGGTCGGCGGGGTCTCCATCCACTCCGGCACCATCCCGTCGAAGACGCTTCGCGAGGCCGTGCTCTACCTGACCGGGCTCACCCAGCGGGACCTGTACGGCCAGAGTTACCGCCTCAAGGAGGACATCACCATCGCGGACCTCACCGCGCGCACCCAGCACGTGGTAAGCCGCGAGGTGGACGTGATCCGCAGTCAGCTCTCCCGCAACCGCGTCACCATGCTCACCGGGACCGGCCGCTTCATGGACGACCACACGGTCGCCGTGGAGGACCCTTCCGGCCGCGAGGTGCTGGTCACCGCCGGGAACATCGTCATCGCCACCGGGACGCGCCCGGCCCGTCCGTCGACCGTGGAGTTCGACGACCGCACGGTGATGGACTCCGACAGCGTGCTCAACCTGGACCGGGTCCCGCGCTCCATGGTCATCGTCGGCGCCGGCGTCATCGGCATCGAGTACGCCTCGATGTTCGCCGCGCTGGGCAGCAAGGTGACGGTGGTCGAACAGCGCGACGGGATGCTGGACTTCTGCGACGTCGAGGTGGTCGAGGCGCTCAAGTACCACCTGCGGGACCTCGCCGTCACCTTCCGCTTCGGCGAGACGGTGGCGGCCGTGGAGCGGCACGCGACGGGCGCGCTGACCGTCCTGCAGAGCGGGAAGAAGATCCCCGCGGACGCCGTGATGTACTCGGCCGGGCGGCAGGGCCTCACGGACGCCCTCGACCTCGGCAAGGCGGGCCTCACCGCCGACAAGCGGGGCCGGATATCGGTGGACGAGCACTACCGCACCTCCGTGCCGCACATCTACGCCGTCGGCGACGTCATCGGCTTCCCGGCGCTCGCGGCCACCTCCATGGAGCAGGGCAGGCTCGCCGCGTACCACGCCTGCGGCGAACCGGTGAACGCGATGCACGGCCTGCAGCCCATCGGCATCTACACGATCCCGGAGATCAGCTTCGTCGGCCGTACGGAGGACCAGCTCACCGACGACAACGTGCCCTTCGAGGTGGGCATCTCGCGCTACCGCGAGCTGGCCCGCGGCCAGATCATCGGCGACTCGCACGGCATGCTGAAGCTGCTGGTGTCCACGGAGGACCGCACGCTGCTCGGCGTCCACTGCTTCGGCACCGGCGCCACGGAGCTGCTGCACATCGGCCAGGCGGTGATGGGCTGCGGCGGCACGGTCGACTACCTGGTCGACGCCGTGTTCAACTACCCGACCCTCGCCGAGTCGTACAAGGTGGCCGCCCTCGACGCCACCAACAAGCTCCGCCAGATCAACCGCCTCACCGGCTGACGCCGGGCCGTCGCGTGCGGGGTGCCCCGGCCGGGGGCGCCCCGCACACCGGTACCACCCGTTCGGAGGGGGAACGGCGGGGGCGCTGCGTGGCAGCCTCCCGAGAGGGACGGAGAACGCGTCCCCCGTGACCTCCGAGGGAGTACCCGCCATGGCCACCAGGAAGAACCTCCGGGCCGACCGCACGAGCCTCACCCACAAGGTCGGCTACGCCCTCCGGCACCCCACGCGGGTCGCCGGATACGCGCGCCGGGCCGCGCGGGACCGCTGGCTCGCGCACCGGCACCGCGACCACGTGGCGTACTACCGGGCCGTCATGGCCAGCGACACCGCGCGGGACCCCGAGGCCGCCGTCGGCAGCGCCAGCCACGACCGCTGGCTGGCGCTGGGCGCGATGCAGTTCGACTACCTGCGTGAGCACGGCCTGTCGCCCCGGCACCGGCTGCTGGACATCGGGTGCGGCAACCTGCGGGCGGGCTGGCGCCTGATCGAGCACCTGGACGCCGGCCACTACTACGGCATCGACATCTCCCCCGACATCCTGATCGCCGCCAAGCGCACCGTGACCGCGCAGGGCCTGCAGCGCAAGCTGCCGTACCTCACGCTCACCCACGACCTGACCTTCGACTTCCTGCCGGACCGCCACTTCGACGTGGTCCACGCGCACAGCGTCTTCTCCCACTCGCCCCTGGAGGTCATCGACGAGTGCCTGGCCCACGTGGCGCGGATCCTGGCCCCCGGCGGGTGGTTCGACTTCACGTTCGACCGCACCGAGGGGAAGGAACACCACGTGCTGCGCGAGGACTTCTACTACCGCACCGAGACGCTGGTGGACCTGGCCGCCCGGCACGAGCTGCGCGCCCGCTTCATGGACGACTGGGAGCTGCGCGGCCACGGGCAGTCGAAGATCCGCGTCCACGCGGGCTGAGCCGTGCCGGACGTCCGGGCACGCCGGGGGCGGACCCCGTCGTGGGGCCGGAAGGGTCCTCCCGCCGGTGACGGCCCCCGCGCGTACGACGGCGACGTGTTCAGGAGGCGCGTAGCACGCAGGCTCCCGCATCGAGGGAGCCGTCACCCGCAGGGCCGACGTCGGCCACGAGGCCGTGCGGGCGCGCTTGCGAGCCCGGCTCCGTCACCGCGGCCGGGCGGCCGGTGTCGATGCCGCAGTGCCGCAGCGCGGCGTCCCCGGTGCCGGCCCCGCCCGCACCCGCGTCCCGTGACCCGGACCTGCCGCGGGACACGGCCTTCCCGGTCCTCGGCGAGAGCTACGTGGTGCCGTGCGCGGTGTGGGACGACCACGCCGCCGACGAGGCGCGGCCGTCGTCAGGGGGCCTCCGCGGCCTCCTGTTCGGCGCGTTTGCCGGCCACGTGCTCGACGAGGTCGCGCACGGTGCCCATCCGCTCGACCTCGTCGGCCAGCAGCATCACTCCGACCTCGCGCTCGACGGCGTCGGCGGCATGCTGCTTGGCCCGGTCGCCCAGGCGCAACTGGGCGAAGGTCGTGTCCGGCCCGATCTCCTCCGGAGCCACGTCCGCACATCCGGCGACCACCCTGCGCACGATGCCGGCGACATCCTCGGTCATGTTCCCTCTCCCCTCCGGTGACTGCCCGATACGCCTACCCCGCCGGCGGCGGAGGACCGCACCGGTGCGCCGGGCCGTTCGGGGGAACGGCCGGTGTCGTGGTGCGGCGTGCCGGGGCGCGGCTCGTACGTTCGGCCGGTATGACGCACCTTCCGCACGACTCCGCCCCCGCGCCCACCCGTCGCACCGCGCTGGCCGGGCTCGCGGTGGGGGCCGGGGCCCTGGCGGCGGCCGCCGGGTGCACGCCCTCGGGCGCCTCCCCCGCGGGCCCGCCTTCGCCCGGCGGTCCGGGAACGGGGCCCGGGTCCGGGCGGACGTCGGCCTCCGCAACGGGTCCCGCGGGCGGTGCCACCCCCGGGGTGATGGCCCTCTTCGACGACCCCGCCTACGACTTCAACGCGCTCCTGGCCCTCGGCGCCTGCGGCTACGGCTCCGCCGAGGCCGGCGAGGTGCTCACCGCCGTGAACGCCGTCACCACGGCGGGGGTGTCGGCGCAGTCGTACACCCGCACCTTCAGGGAGCTGGGCGACCGGCTGCTCACGACGCCGAGGGGCAGCATGCCCGGGCGCCAGACGACACGGTTCCGGACGCTGCGGGCGGCCCAGTACTACGGCCAGGCGCTGTTCTTCGTCCTCGGCTCCGAGGACCCGGGCAGCGAGGAGCAGCTCTACCGTGCCGGGCGCCGCGCCTGGGACGCCTTCTGCGAACGCTGCGATCCGGCCCCGGTGACGGCGGCGGTGGACTACGGGAGGACGCGGATGCCGGTGTGGTTCTTCCGCCCGGAAGGGGCGCAACGGCGGCGGCCCACCGTGATCCTGACCAACGGCAGTGACGGCCAGAACGTCGACATGTGGACCTACGGTGTGGCGGCGGCCCTGGACCGCGGCTGGAACGCGCTCGTCTACGACGGCCCGGGGCAGGGCCATGTGCTCTTCGTGGAAGAAGTCGTCTTCACCCCGCGCTGGGAGAAGGTCGTCACCCCGCTGGTGGACTGGCTGACCGCCCGCTCCGACGTGGACCCCGACCGGATCGCCCTCACCGGGCTGAGCATGGGCGGCAACCTGGCGCCCCGGGCGGCCGCCTTCGAGCACCGGATCGCCGCCCTGGTGGCGATGCCCGGCTGTGTGTCCCCCTGGCTGGCCTTCCCCCGGGAGGTCCGGGAGATCCTCACCGCCGACAAGGAGCGGGCCAACGCCGTCTGGAACAAGGAGGTCGTCCCGGCGCTGAGCCCGTCCGAGGCGGCGACGCTCAAGAAGCGCTTCGAACCCTTCTCGGCCCCGGCGATGACCGAGGCACGGGAGGGCAGGATGTTCACCGACTTCTTCACCCCCGCCCGGCTCATCGCCTCACTGGACGTCAGCGATGTGCTGGGCCGCATCAAGGCGCCCACCCTGGTGCTGGACTACGAGTTCGAGCAGTTCTACCCAGGGCAGCCGCGCCGGATGTACGACGGGCTCACCGCCCCGAAGGACTACGTGAAGCTCACCGCGGCCACCGGGGCGCAGCTGCACTGCTCCCCGATGGCCCCCCAGCAGCACTGCGAGGTCGTCTTCGACTGGCTGCAGGACACGCTCTCGGTGCGCTGACCCGGGGCGTGGCGACCGGCGACCGGCGACCCCGTACGGCGGTCACCCCACGCGCGGCCGGCCCGGCACATAGGGCGCGAGGATGTCGGCCACGGTGCGGTTGCGGGGCGTGGGGACGCCCAGTTCGCGGCCGAGGTCGGCGACGCCTCCGCTGAGCCACGGCAGTTCCAGGCGGTTGCCCTGCTCCAGGTCGTTGTGCATGGAGGAGGTCATCGTGGCGGGCAGCGTGTCGCAGAAGGCCAGTTGCTCGTCGACGAAGGACTCGTCGAGGTGCACGCCCGAGGCCCGGCCGACGGCGACGACCTCCGCCATGACGTCCCGCAGCAGCGACCGCGTCGCGGGATCGGCGCGGACGACGCCGATCGGCTGGCGCACGGCCGAGGTGGTGCCCGACAGGCCCGTGAGGAACACGAACTTCTGCCACACGACCCGCGCGATGTCGACGCTGACCTCCGCGTCCACGCCGGCCTTCGCGCACACCTCGCGGAACTCCTCCGCCCGCGCCGCCCCCTCCCCGTCGTACGGGCCGAAGACCAGCTTCTGCATCGTCCCGCGGTGGGAGACGACGCCGGGTTCCTCGATGACGGCGGAGATGTAGCAGACCCCGCCCCACACGGCCTCGGGCGGCAGGTGCCGGCGCAGGACCGTGTCCTTCCGGACGCCGTTCTGAAGGGAGATCACCCGCGCGCCCGCCTCGGCGAGGCCACGCAACTGCGCGGCGACGTCCTCGGTGTCCCACAGCTTGACCGCGACCAGCACGACGTCGGCGGGACCGACCTCGCCGATGTCCGGCACGAACCCGTCGGCCGGTGCCCGGAACTCCCCCAGCGGGCTCCGGACGGCCAGCCCGCCGTTGGCCCGGATCGCCTCCAGATGCCGACCGCGGGCGACGAAGGTGACCTCGTTGCCCGCCTCCGCGAGGCGGGTGCCGAAGTAGCCCCCCACTCCGCCCGCTCCCACGACCGCTATGCGCATGGCGTGCTCCCTTCCCGGTCCGGCCTGGCCGATGGCTTAATAACCGTCTTCAAGGTTACTATGGACACATGAGCGAGCGCGCACCGGCCACGAGGGCCCCGGCCACTCCCCGCACCCGCGTCACGGCCAAGGTCCGTGCACTGCGCTTCGACGCGGGCACCCTCTCGCTCGACCTCGTCGCCACCGTCGGCCGCCGTCCCAGCACCCCCGTGGAGCGGCTCGGCGATCACGACCGCCTCCGCGCCTGGTGCGGCGGCGTCGGACTGACCCTGCGGGACGGGGAGGACGCAACGGCCCTGCTCGGGGCCCTCCACGAACTGCGCGCCGCCGCCACCGACGTCGCCACCGCGGTCGTCGACGGCCGCACGCCGCAAGCGGAGAGCGTGGGCCTGCTCAACGACCTGGCCCGCATCGAACCCCCCGCGCCCCTCCTCCGCATCGACGCCCAAGGGCGCCCGAGCGCCGGGACGGAACCGCTGTCGGCCGCCCAGTTGCTCTCCGCCGTCGCCCGGGACCTGATCGCGCTGGTCACCGAGCCGCGCCTGCGGGACCGGCTGCGCACCTGCGCCGCGGAGATCTGCGGCATGCTCTACCTCGACCCCGGCAACGGGAAGCCGCGCAAGTGGTGCTCCATGGAGCGCTGCGGCAACAACGCGAAGGCCGCCCGGCACCGGCACCGCGCCTCCGCGCCCACCCCGTAGCCCCACCGCCTAAGGCGACACCGGCTGGGCGAAGGCCGCGATGAAATGCCCGAGGTCACGCCGGTGCGAACTGGACGGCCACACCGCCCAGGTCCTGCGGACCAGGGGGTCTCCCACCAGGGGCGACCACACGACCGTTTCGGGGATCGGCTGCGCCCAGTTCGGCGGGGCCAGTGCGAACGCCCGCCCGGTGATCACGGCCGCCAGCTTCACCTCCGCGATCAGCGGCTCCCCCGCGCCCGCCTCGGGACCCACGTCCAGCCCGTGGCTGCGCAGCACCGAGGTCAGTTCGTCCCACCAGACCGGACTGCCGGCCCGGGGGAAGCCCACCCACTCCAGCCCCGCCAGGCACTCCAGGCGGACGCCGTCCGGTCCGGCGAGTTCGGCCGCCTGGTCGGCCGCGAGCAGCACTCCGAGGTTCTCCCGGACCACCAGCATCGCGTCGAATTCGGGCCCGGCCGGGCGCTCACGCGTCAGGCCGACGTCGAGCTCGTCCGCGTGCAGCGCCTCCAACTGGGCCGCCGTGGACAGATGACGGGCCTGCACCCGGGTGTCGGGGTAGGCCCGGGACAACTCGGTGAGCACGGGGGTCAGCAGGTCGGGCGGCAGCTCCAGCGGGATGCCCAGCCGCAGGGTGCCCCCGCCCTGCGCCGTCAGGGCCGCCATCGTCCGCACGGCCTGGTCGTGGCGCGCGAGCACGGCGCGCGCCTCGGAGAGCAGGACCGCCCCGGCCTCCGTCGTCCGTACGCCGGAACTGGACCGCACCAGGAGTTTGACGCCGAGTTGACGCTCCAGCGCGGTGACGGTCTGCGACAGCGCCGACTGGCTCACGTGCAGCCGCCGCGCCGCGGCGGACATCCCGCCCTCCTCCGCCACGGCGACGAAGACACGCAACTCCCGCAGTTCCATCCGGCCATCCCACCACGCGGCGCCGGAAGGACGTCCCGACAGGCCAGGCGAATTCCCGATCGGGGAACACGCCGACCCCTGGGGGTGATTCGCCGGGCCGACCGGCCCCCGGGATGTTTCCCGGGGGCCGCCACCGCTCAGCGCGCGGCGGCCATCAGCGGCAGGACGTTCACCAGGGACTCGCCGCCCGCGTAGCGGGCCAGCTGCTGCGCGATGAAGGCGAGGGAGGTGGGCGTGAAGGCGTCGGTGAAGGCCCCGACGTGCGGGGTGATGAGGACGCCGGGCAGGTACCACAGCGGGTGGCCGCTGGGCAGCGGCTCGGGCGCGGTGACGTCCAGGGCGGCACGCAGCCGCCCGCGTCCGGCTTCCCGCACCAGCGCCCGCGTGTCGACGAGTTCCCCCCTGGCCACGTTGACCAGGACGGCCCCGTCCTTCATCAGGGCCAGGCGGGAGCCGTCCATCAGGTCGCGGGTCTCGTCCGTCAGGGGCGCGCACAGCACGACGGCGTCGGCGGAGGGGAGCAGCCCGGGCAGGTCCGCGAACCCGTGCACGTGGCCGTCCGCGGTGTCGCGCGCGGTACGTGCCAGCCGGACCACCCGGCAGCCGAACGGGGCGAGCCTGGCGGCCACGGCCCTTCCGACCGCGCCCTGTCCGACGATCAGGACCTCCTTGCCGGACAACGTGGGGAAGACACGGGGCTGCCACTGACCCAGGGCGTGCCGGCGGGAGAAGTCGTCGAGACCGCGCCCCGCGGCCAGCAGCAGCGTCACCGCCAGCTCGGCCGTGGCCTCGCCGTGCACGCCGTTGGCCGTGGCGACACGGGTGCCGGAGGGCAGCAGCCCCAGGAAGGGTGCGAGGTAGTCGTGCCCGGAGCTGAGGACCTGGAGGACCTCCAGCCGCTCGGCGTGGTGCAGCAGCCGGTCGAGGATCTGGTGCTGCTTGGCCGGGACGGGCGGGACGACGACGAACCGTACGTCCCGGGGATCGGAGGGGAAGGCCGAAAGACCGTCCCAGAAGTGGTACGACAGGCCGTCGGGCAGCGGTCCGGCGAATTCACCGGACCGATAGGGGAGCCAGACCGCGCGGCTTTCTTGCATGATTCGCTGTGCTTTTCTGTGGAGCTCGGAGGACGGGCGTGCCACGCCGGGTGCCCCGGGGCTCCGTCCTTCAGAGCAGGGGCCCTTCCGTCGCGGACGGACGCGTCCGCGGGCCCGGAGAATCTGACATCGTTGTCAAACCGTGAACCTCACGAACGCTAGCACACCTGACGAAAGGGCCATTGACGGCGAGCGGCAGGAACCGGCGGCGCGTCAACAAAAGGTGAATTCCTGTCCCGGGAAGGGCAAAGACGCAGTCATCGACCGCCCTCGGGGAGCGCATGCGTCCTCCCGGCCGCGCGGAGCGGCGGAGCGGAGCGGCGAACCGTCAGGCCGCGGCGAGGCATCCCCCCGGTGCCCCGCCGCGGCGCTTCTGGCCCCCGTTCCCCCGTCCCACGGCGTCCGGTCTGCGGGACGCCGTGGGGCGGAAGTCACATGGGCGCGGAGATCAGCGCCCAGACGGACTTGCCCGCCTCGTCGGGCGGTGTCCACCCCCAGGACTCGCTCAGCGAGTCGATGATGTGCAGCCCCCGCCCGGTCTCGGCGAACCAGTCCGGTTCCTTCACCACCGGGACGCCCGTGCCGGGGTCGGCGACCGTGCAGAGCACGGACTCGTCGCGGCGGAGCAGGCCCAGCCAGACCGGCCGGCTCGACAGCGGCGCGTACGCCGGGTCGTCGAGGCCGTAGCGCACGGCGTTGGTCAGCATCTCCGACACCACGATCGAGGCGGTGTCGACGATCGCGAGCATCCCCCAGTTGCTCAGGGTGGCACGCGTGAACTGCCGTGCGGAACCTGCGGCGTGGAGGTCACCGCTCAGGCCGCAGGCGGCAAAGCGTGACCCTGAGTCCTCGGTCAGGCCGTAGTCGAGGGGGATCGCCGGATGCGTGGTCATCGGGAACTCCGCAGAGCTGTCGGGCGGGGGGGCGCGGTGCTGTCTGCGTCCACCACTATCCCCGCCGGATCCCTACCCGTGCAAGCACATCTGCAATTACAGTCGTAAGTGCAAGGGTAAGTACATCTGCACGTGCATCTGCACGTGCAGATGGCCCGTCAAGGAGGCGTAGCCATGCGGGAGTTCGACAACGGCGTACCGGCCACCGACATCGAGGGCGCGGTCTGGAGGAAGAGCGGCCGGAGCAACCCCAGCGGCAACTGCGTCGAGCTGGCGGCGCTGCCCGGTGGAGGCTTCGCGATGCGCAACTCCCGCCACCCGGGCGGACCTGCGCTCATCTACACGCGCGCGGAGATCGAGGCCTTCCTCGGCGGCGTGAAGGACGGGGACTTCGATGACATGACCGGCTGACAAAACGTCGGCATGCCATAAGATGCGGCTGTATTCGGGCACCACTCAGTGAGACACTGACGGTCCGCCCAGTCACCACGGGAGCCGGCATGACCGCGACGCGGCCGAGCAACGAACCGTCGATAAGGCAGTACCTGGAGCACCCGCGCGGTGGTCCGACGGTGCTGCGCATCGTGCTCGGCACCCAGCTGCGGAGGCTGAGGGAGTCCCGGGGCATCACCCGCGAAGCGGCGGGTGACGCGATCCGTGGCTCCCACGCCAAGATCAGCCGCCTCGAACTGGGCCGCGTCGGCTACAAGGAGCGTGACGTCGCCGACCTCCTCACCCTCTACGGCGTGACCGACGAGACCGAGCGCGCGGACTGCCTCAAGCTCGCCCACCAGGCCAACACCCCCGGCTGGTGGCACCGATACGCCGATGTGCTCCCCGGCTGGTTCGAGACGCTCGTGGGCCTCGAGGAGGCCGCCTCCGTCATCCGTACGTACGAGGTGCAGTTCATCCCCGGTCTGCTGCAGACCGAGGAGTACGCCCGCGCCGTCATCCGGCTGGGGCACCCCAGGGCGTCCGGGGTCGAGGTCGAGCGCCGGGTCGCGCTGCGCATGGAGCGCCAGCACCTGCTGAACGGGCCCAACGCACCCCGGCTGTGGGCGGTCGTGGACGAGGCGGCGCTGCGCCGTCCGATGGGCGGCGCCGAGGCGATGGCGCGCCAGCTGGAGCGGCTCATCGAGGCGGCCGCGATGCCGAACGTGACGCTGCAGGTGGCGCCGTTCAGCGTCGGCGGCCTCGCCACCGCCGGCGGACCGGTCACGATCCTGCGTTTCCTGGAGCCGGACCTGCCCGACATCGTCTACCTGGAACAGCTCACCAGCTCGCTGTACCTGGACAAGCAGGACGACGTCGACAACTACCTGGCCGTCATGGACCGGCTCAGCGCCGAGGCCGAACCCCCGGTCCGGACGCCGGACTTCCTGCGCGACTTCCTCAAGCAGCTGTCGTGAGCTGACACGGTTCCCCGGGGCCGGCCCTTCCGGCCCCGGGACCCCTGACGTCCTCAGGCCTTGCGGCCGACCCCGCCGAACTCGATCCACTCCTGGGTGGCCTGCCGGGGCGCAAGGTCCGTGTCGGGGCGCCAGGTGGACACCTCGACCAGCCCCGGCTCCAGGATCCGCAGACCGTCGAGGAAGCCCTCGACGTCGCTCTCCTGGCGGACCCGGCCCCAGTTGCCCTGGGTGCTGGCGTCCATGAACTCCGTGACGAAGTCGCGCACCGCCTTGTCCTCGCTGACGAGCTGGCACACCACGAGGAAGCTGCCCGGCGCCAGCCGCTCCGCGACGCGCTTGACCAGGCCCGCCGGGTCGTCCTCGTCGGGGATGCAGTGCAGCACCGAGACGAAGAGGGCGGCGACCGGCTGGCTGAAGTCGATCAGCCGCTCCACCTCGGAGTGGCCGAAGATGCCGTCGGTGTCACGGAAGTCTGCCTGGATGACGGCCGTGTTCTCGTTCTCCTCCAGCAGCGCACGGCCGTGCGCCAGCACGATCGGGTCGTTGTCGACGTAGACGACGCGCGCGGCCGGGTCGACGCGCTGGGCGACCTGGTGGACGTTGTCCTGCGTCGGCAGGCCTGACCCGTGGTCCAGGAACTGGCGTATCCCGTACTCGCGGGCGAGCACGCCCACGACGCGCTGCAGGAACCTGCGGTTGTTGACGGCAAGTTCCTTGGTGCTCGGGACGACCTTGAGCAGCTCCTCGGAGGCCTCACGGTCGACGGCGTAGTTGTCCTTGCCGCCGAGCAGGAAGTCGTACATCCGGGCGACGCTGGGAATCCCGGTGTCGATCGCGGTCGGCAGCGGCTCTCGCTCCTGGCTCATCCGGCCCCTCACAGTCCTGCCCACGCCCTGAACGCGGGGTGATCGCGGAAGTCCCATTCTAGGCTCAAGTCACCTCCCCGCCCTGCGGTTTCACCCATGCGAAGTGAATTGATCGCCAACATGTTTGACTCCTGAAACACCATCAGTCACCGCGCTACCGGACGTTTCCCCCTCCCTTCGGGGGCACCGCCTGTACGCTGAGGCGGTCCGGCCACCCTGCAGGAACGGGACCGACCTCATGGAGCTCGTCTTCGCCGGCCGTGTGATCGAGTGGCGCGGACCATCGCCGTACTACTTCGTGACCGTGCCGGAGGAGGAGTCCGAGCACATCCGCGAGGTGGCCGCGATGGCCACCTACGGCTGGGGCGTCATCCCCGTCGAGGCCCGCATCGGGGGCACCTCCTTCACGACGTCGCTCTTCCCCAAGGACGGCGGTTACCTGCTGCCTCTGAAGGTCGCCGTACGCAGACCCCAGGGCATCGCGGCCGGGGACGACGTGACCGTGGAGATGACGGTCCGCCTCTGACGTGACGGCGACGCCCCGCGCGGTTCGGTCCAGTGGGGGCGGCGCGCGCTCAACCGACCCGCCACCGGTCGTCGCAGGCCGAACGCCCTTCCGCGCGAAGGCGTGGACAACGCCCCGGCGCCGCGACAGACTACGGCCGTGCGATCACGAACGCGGGGCATGTGGTGGGGCACCGCCATGGAAGCACCGGATCCCGCCGCCCTCGCGGCGTTCTACGCCGAGCTGCTCGGGTGGCCCGTCGTGCACGAGGAACCGGGCACGTCCGTCGTCGCCGCGCCCGAAGGTCCGGCCTACCTCGTGTTCCAGCAGGCGACCGGCTACCAGGCCCCCACGTGGCCGCCCGCAGATGGTGACCAGCGGCCCATGATGCACTTCGACTTCCAGGTCGGCGACCTCGACGCCGCCGTCGCCGACGCGGTCGCGCTGGGCGCCTCGCTCGCCGGCCACCAACCCCGGGAGAACGTCCGCGTCCTCCTCGACCCGGCCGGCCACCCCTTCTGCCTCTGCCTGGACGAGGAGTAGGCGCGAGCGGTGCGGTGAACGCGTGCTCCCGGCCGCGTCACGCTCGGCACGCCTCATGCGATCCCACAGATCGACGAGTTGATCGCTGACGGCGTCGTCGTGGGCGCGTGCGTCAGCGCCGCCCGCGCGGACGGGATGGAGGCCGAGCTCGTACGCCGCGGCCTCACCTTGCGTGTTGCCCGCGACGAGTTCCTGCGCTCCGCGGTGCGAACGCCGCGCATGTGCGCTCGGGGCCGCGTCGGTTGCTTGCAGGGGCGGCAGGATTTGAACCTGCGGCGTGCGGGTTTGGAGTCCGCTGCTCTGGCCGGGCTGAGCTACGCCCCTTCGGTGGCTCCACCTTGGCATGCGCGGCGGTGGGCGGGCCACGCAATTTCCGGGGTGGCGAAGGCCGGTCAGAGGCCAGGGCGTTCGTAGCAGTCGTAGTTGCGCTGGGCGGCGATCCTGCCGTCGCGGAACTCCAGAAACGTCGCGATGCGGGCGCGCTGGACGTGGCCGGCGGGGCGCTCGGACGCCTTCCGTAGGAGCGACTCTGTGATGCGGCCACGCCGAGACAGATGGATGCCTGGGGGCGCTGTCCGTCCCTGATCAGAACGGTGGGTCTTCGGAGTAGCCGCCTGTCCCGTGGGCCGCCCACCAGGAATCACGCTCCGCCTTGAGACGGGCGTAACGCTCGCGGGCCGCGATGTCGTCCGCGTTCTCCAGGGCACTGGTGTCGTGACCCCATGCCTTCATGGCGTCCAGGACGCGGTCTCGATTGCGGCGGTCGGTGCTGGTGGCCAGCAAACGGACGGCGTGGTCGACCAGATCGGCCCGGTGCGCGGCGAGGACGGGGTGCTCGGCGAGAGGGATCGCAGCGACGAGGGCCGCGTCGCGTACGTCCGCGTTGTCGTGGCTGAGAAGGGGATGGACAGCTGAGAAGATCGCCGGGCGCAGGTCCCGGAACGCCCGCATATCCCTGTCCTCGTCGAGGAACCCCTTGCCGACGTGGCGTTCGCCGATGGTGACGCACTCGTCGTCGGCGTCGTAGGCGGTGTTGCCGAGCCACTCAAGTAGTCTCCCGGCGTTGTGGCCGAAGTCGTCTGTGGTGATGACCGGATGGTTGAGGATGGCCGCAACGTAGAGTGCGACGGGCACGGTGGCTTCGTAGATGGTGTTCTGGTGGGTCACTTCTCTGAGTGCGTTGTCGGTGGCCGCCGCCCTGACGGCCGGGTCAGGGTCGATGACGCGCGCCAGCGCCGTCGGCAGGGATTCGCCCGTCCCGCGCACGGTGGCGAGCGACGCCCAATCGGTATCGTCCAGAAGCGCTTGGTAGTGAGGTAGCTCGTGGCGACGAGGCTTCCCGGCCCGGCTGCGGCGGTAGGTCACGGGCGGAGGCTATAGCACCGGCGTGGCGCAGGGCGTCATGCGTGGAGCAGGGTGCGCCTCCGCACGAGGTTCCGCACGTGTCCATGGGCGTATGCCCACGTGCGGGGCTGTTGTAGCGCAGTTGCACATTCCCCGCTCCCCGAGGCGGTGTCGTAGGAGGCGGCTAGGTTGCCCGAATGACTGCCATGGATCCGCTCGTGCCGGCGCTCACCGGACTGCTTGCTGACGTCGTTTGGTGGCTGGAGAGCTGCGGGGATGAGGAAGTGGATCCCGACTCTGCGGTCAAGATGATGGAGGGTGTTGGCTGGGTGCTGCAGCAACTCCCGGCAGACCAACGCACACGGCTCTTGCAGACGCTCGCAGACTTGGCCGAAGCGGAGCAGGATCCTGCGCGACGCGAGTTCCTGGAGTCGTTCCCCTTCGCTATCGGCATGACCGAGGAACAAGAGAGCTGAGTCGACACCAGCCGAGGTGGCGTCCCTCGCTGTGAACAATGGGCGCGCCGCGCGGCGCCGGAGGGACGGTGAAGGTCAGGTCGCATCGTTCTCAGCACGTTCCAAGGCCTCGATGGCTCTGCGGTGCCATCGCACGACCAGGACCGCCGACGAGCGACCCGGTCAACAGCGTCGCGACCGGGATGCCCCAGATCAGAGCACCGACGAGGTGTCCGAGCGATTCCATCTGCTACCCCTCCCTTTGCAGCCTACGCGGATGGCTCTGGCCTGGGAGGCCGGAACACGGGCGGGCACTTCCTCGTGCCCCGGGGACTGAGGCTGCGGACCCTACCTCACCTGGCCCAACGCCCACGTGGGTCAATGCGCCGACTTCACTGCTGTTCCCCGTGCGGCTCTGCCTGACGTGGCACGCGGGTGGCACGCGCCCCTCGATGCGATCGCTGGGCGGGACAGCCGCTGCGGCGTTCGATCGATCTGATGCTGCGGGAAGCCCCTACCGCCATGAGATCGGGCCGGGAACGGTGAGTTCTGCCGCAGCGACCGCGTCCGCCAGGGTGTGGAACCCATCTGTGTCCGGCCAGAACGACCGGTCGCCCGCAGGCCAACCCGGCAGATGCTGGACGTAGTAGAGACGACCCTCCTCGTTCAGATCCGGGGCTTCTCCGGGTGAACCGTTCCGGGTTTGATCGAGACTCTAGGTTGTGACTGTGACCTGGGGATTTGCGTTCTGTTGGTGGTAGGCGGCTTCGTATTCTGCGGGCGGGACGTGGCCGATCTCACCGTGCAGGCGGCGGTGATTGAACCAGTCGACCCACTCGGCGGTGGCCAACTCGACCTCGGAGAGAGTCTTCCAGGGCCGCCGGGGCTTGATCAGCTCGGTCTTGAACAGGCCGATCGCCGACTCCATCAGGGCATTGTCGTAGGCGTCGCCGACTGAACCGATGGATGCCGCGATGCCTGCCGTATCCAGGTGTTCGGCGAGCTTGAAGGACGTGTATTGCGACCCGGCGTCGCTGTGATGCACCAACTCCCCGGCGACATGGCGATGGCCCTCGCGGTCACGTTGCCACAACCCCATCTCCAGTGCGTCCAGTACCAGTTGGGTCTCCTTGCTGGTGGCAGCGGACCAGCCGACGATGCGGCGGGAGAAGGTGTCGACGACGAAGGCGACATAGACGGTGCCGGCCCAGGCCGCGATGTGCGTGAAGTCGGCCACCCAGCACTGGTTCGGGGCCGGAGCCACGAAGTCGCGGTCAAGAAGGTCCGGTGCCCGCTCGGCCGCGTGGTTCTGGATCGTCGTGATGACCTTCTTGCCGCGGACTGCCCCGGTGATTCCCAGTTCCCGCATCAGTCGCTCGACGGTGCAGCGGGCCACCCGATGACCCTGTCGCTGTAGGTGACGCCAGATCTTGCGAGCCCCGTAGACGCGGTAGTTGGCATCGAACACCGCCTGAATCAGCACCTTCAACTCCGCGTCTCGGTTGGTCCGTTGCGAAGGTGGGCGACTCTTGGCTGCGTAGTAGGTGGAGGGGGCGATGCTGAGACCGTGCTCGGTGAGCACGGTGCAGATCGGCTCGACGCCGCCGAAGCGGTTCCGGTACTCGTCGATGAACGTCACGAGCGTGTGTGTGGCCGGTCGAGCTCGGCCGCGAAGAAAGCCGACGCGGCCTTCAGAATCTCGTTTGCCCGCTTGAGCTCGGCGTTCTCCTTGCGTAGGCGCTTGAGCTCGGCCGACTCCTCCGTCGTGGTGCCCGGCCTGGCACCACTGTCGATCTGGTCCTGGCGGACCCACTTGCGCAGCGTTTCGGTCGTCCCGATCCCCAGTTTCGCCGCGACCGCCTTCATCGCGGACCACTCCGTGTCGTACTCGGGCCGCACCTCGGCGACCATGCGGACCGCGCGCTTGCGCAGCTCAAGGGGATAAGGGGAAGGACGTGCCATGACTCGATCCTCTCAAATGATCGAGTCCCCACCGAACCCGGAACGGTTCAGGCGAGGAGACCACCGCCGCCTGATCACACCGAACGCCGAGCCTTGACGACTGCCTCACGGAGGCGGCACGTGACCAGGCGGAAGCTCTCCAGGCTCAGGGGACCAGAGTTCTCCGCCCGGAAGTTCCTGACGCGCCTCAATGTAGTGCTCGAGCTCTGGATTGAGCTGCACTCCTGGAACAAGATCAGCGATCTTTGGCAGGACAGCATCCGGTACGGGGTAGACGTTGTACATCCACGCATCGTCGCCACGGTCAAAGTGTCCGCGAACCTGAGCAATGTCCTTGCGGCTCAGCACGACGATTTCAACGCGCTCCTGGTCACCGCGCCAGACCACAAGGTCCCATGCGACGTTCATGCCGTCACGGAATGGATAAGGTCGTTTGCTCACCGTCAGACCCCCCTTCGGCCGAGTCGCCCTCAACCTACCTTGACTTGGCCGGCGGCCTGATTGCTGCCCGGCATCAGATCCACAACTCTTGACAATTGCTCCTGCGACCTGCACAACCTCCGCCTTGGCCGGATAGCGGCGAGCGCACGCACCGCGACTGCCGCTGCCCAGCGTGACTGGGAGATCGATTACGGGACAGCCCTTAAGTGACACGCAAGGCGGCACGGGAGCCCCAGGCTTTGGGTGGGAGCTGTCATGGGGCGACATATCGGGGCCCCATCGGCTTGCCGGGGCTCGGACGGTCTCTGGATCTACCCGTTCACGATCATGAACATTGAGAGCGGCAAGCCAATGAGGCCGCCGATGGCGAAGATGCCGCCTATGAGCCGAAGAAGCCATGTCGGCGCTGCTGTTGCCCGCTGTTGCGACTCCGGCCGGCCCTCCAGGCCGGTCACAACCAAGCCGTGGAAGCGAGCGGACCACTTCCTCGTCGCCAGCAGGCCTCCGCCGGCGATGGCGAGCAAGCTCCAGACGAGCAGAAATGGGCCCGGTCCGGGTCCCGTCGGGCTCGCGATGGTTATCACCCGTGCGTGCTCACCGTTTCCCACAGAGCGCCTGGGACAGGCGCAAACGTCGTTGGACATGTCGAGCGCCTTGGCAGGGCGCCTGCTTCGCCCCGAACTATGCGGGCCGCCTTACGGCCTGAGCGGACGGACGTCCACAAGAAGCCGTGAGGGTGCGCATTGATGCGCTGCCGCTCTAGCGCGGTTGGACACTCCTCTTGCATTCCGCTACAGACCGCGCAGCGCCTCGTACAGATCGTCGTAGGCTGCCCAACAATCGACGCTGCCGTCGTCGTACATGCTGCCCATGTACCAGTCATCATCACCGACAGGCTTCACGATGCACAGGCTATGGAACCCGAAAATGATCTCTGGACGCAGCATCTCGTGATTTCCGTCGAAGGAGAGCCACTTCACCGTCCGGTTCGGGTCCAGGACGACAGCCTCTTGGTCCCCGGACACGTCGCGGATCTGCTGGAGGGTCCATCCCGGGGGGGGAGCTGCGTTTCTGCCACCGGACGATGATCTCACCTGCCGAGCGCCGGACGTCGCTCAGGGACGGGTTCCCAGCGGCCGACTCGATCCGAGGCCGGCCGTGACGCCGCGGCTGCTGCCGGCCACTTCGTCCCGAGGCAAGGCGGGTGACTGAGTTCTCTGGCTGGCCAGGACGGAAGGCGCCGTACGCCGCATCGTGGCCTGGATGGCTCGGCAGCGGCTTCGACCAGTGGCAACACCCCCTGTGAGGTCATGCGGGAAGCTCACGGCGGCCCCCGTTGACCTTGGTGCACCGCGCGGGGCGGGCTGCGCGTGCATAGGGTGGGTGGCGCTGGGGCGGCCGGGGCTACCTACGGGAGGCTGGGATGAGCGCACAGGGCACGGACGCGTACACCGACGGCAACGCGCTGGCCGGGCCGCTCCGGGAGATCTTCGCGGTGGACATGACGGCTGCCGAGGGCCGCTGCGTGGGCTGCGGGCGTACCGGGCCGGTGGCCACGCTGCGGGTGTACGACCACTCCCCCGGGCTGGTGGCCCGCTGTCCCGGGTGCGACACGGTGATCCTGCGGGTGGTGCGCGGGCCGTCCGCCGCGTGGCTGGACCTGCGGGGCTCGGTGAGCATGCGCATCCCGCTCCCCGAGTGACGTCGCCGGGCCCACTACCGGCCCGGTCGACCGCCGCACGGGTCTTGGCTCTTCGTGCCGTATGCCCAACACTGTGCCGATGACGACGCGAGCGGCATGGGAGACCCTGCTGGACCGGCTGGCCGTCGACGAGCTGATCAGTGGCTACGCGGCGGCCGTCGACGACGGCGACTGGGCGGCGTACGTCGCGCTCTTCGCGCCGGACGGCCGGGCCGATTACTCGTCCGCGGGCGGCATCGCCGGACCCGCCACCGAGGTCGCCGACTGGCTCGCCACGACCATGCGCCTGTTCCCCGTGCGCCAGCACCTGGTCGTCAACCGCCGGATCGCGCTCGACCCGCCGTCCGCCGTGGCGCACGCCGACTACGTCAACCCCATGCGGCTCGGCGAAGTGGGGGCGGGCCCGACCGCCCCCAACTTCGTGTGCGGCGGCCGCTACACCTTCGGCCTGCGGCACACGGGGACGGGCTGGCGGATCGAGGAGGTGCTCGTCCGGGAGAAGTGGCGCTCCTGAGGCGTGGGCGGAGCGGATGGAGGGGGCGGAGGGCGTACGAGCGGGCAGGGCCACGGACGCGGGTGTATCCAAGAGTCATGGATGTTGCACGACGCCTGGAACAGTGGGGGCGGTCGTGGCGGCCCGGGCATCTGCTGGTCGCCGCCATGCTCACGCTGATCCTGATGGTCACCGTCGTGGACATCATGTCACCGCCCGACGTCCATCTGGGGCCGTTCCTGGTCGCCGCCCCCGCGATCACCGCGTCGTTCGCGGGGGCCAGGACGACCGCGGTCGTCGGCGGCGTCGCGGTGGCCGCGCAGGTCCTCGTGGCGGCGGTGCGCACGACACCCCTGGACCTCAACCACTCGGCGCAGATCGCCACCCTGGCCCTGATGTCGGTGCTGGCGACCTTCTTCGCCCATCTGCGCGTGAAGCACGAGCGGCAGGTGACCCGGCTGCGCTCGGTGGCGGAGACCGCGCAGCGGGTGCTGCTGCGGCCCATCCCCCGGCGCATCGGGCCGCTGCGCATCGCCTCGGTCTACCTCGCCGCGGAGGAGGAGGCACAGATCGGAGGGGACCTGTACGCGGCCGTGCGCACGGACACCGGGACCCGGGTGATCGTGGGGGACGTCCGCGGCAAGGGCATGGAGGCGGTGAACGAGGCCGCCCTGACCCTGGGCGCCTTCCGTGCCGTGGCGCACCGGCAGGCGGAGTTGCCGGCGCTGGTCCTGTGGCTGGAACAGGCGATCTCCTCCGACCTCACCGACCCCGCGGCGGACGCCGGGCCGGCCGAGGACGAGGCGGAGTCCTTCGTCACCGCGGTCGTCGCCGACATCCCGGACGACGAGCCGGTGGTCCACCTCGTCACCTGCGGTCATCCCCCGCCGCTGCGGCTCCACGAAGGCTGCGTGACCCCGCTCGACATGCCGGCGCCCGCGCCGCCGCTGGGGCTGACGCAGTTCGCCGGCGGGGAGCCCTCGGTGCTTACGTTCGCCTTCGAGCCCGGCGACACCCTGCTGCTGTACACCGACGGGGTCGTCGAGGCGCGCGACGTGGCCGGGGCGTTCTACCCGCTGACCGGACGGCTCGCCGGGCAGCCGGCCGGTGATCCCGAGGCGCTGGTGGAACGGCTGTGCACCGACCTGCTGGCCTACGCGGGAGGCTGCCTCGGCGACGACGCGGCCGTGCTGGCGATCAGCCGGTCCCCGGCCCTGGTGGCGGCGACCGGCCGCGCGGGCGGTCGCCCGCCCTCGGCCCCGCCGCCTCCCCAGCAGGCGGCGCCCCCGGGGTGAACCCCGTTGACCGCCGCGGAGAGCGGCGGTCACCCGGCATCCCGGAGGGCGCTCGGGGTATCCGGTCTGTGACACGGGGAGACCACGACCGGAACAGACCAGAAGAGGGGGGAAGTCCGTGGCTCGGTTGGCGTTGCGCGGGCGTTCGTCGGAGACAAGGCAAGAAGGGCGGCGGTCGCCACTGGCCTCGCTGGCCCGGTGGGCGGCGATGGCGCTGGCGTTCGTGGCGATGGTCGCGTTCGGGGCGGTGCTGGCCCGCGCGACGCTTGCGCCGTCGTACGCCTCTGAGGGTCTCGCGCACGCGAACATCCACCCGGGCGCCTCGCTGCGCCAGTACTACGAGCGGTACACGGTGGCGGGCGCCGTACGGCAGGTCGGCGGGAACGTGCTGCTGGGCATGCCCTTCGGCGTGCTGCTCCCGGTGCTGGCACCGAAGGCGCGCGGGGCGCTGCGCGTGGTGGTGACGACGGGCCTGGTGATGGTCCTCGTGGAGCTGGCGCAGGGGGCGGTGGTGCAGGGCCGCGCGTTCGACGTCGATGACGTGATCATGAACACCACCGGTGCCCTGCTGGGCTACCTGCTCTTCGGGCGTCGCCTCGGCCGGGCCGTGCACACCGTCCGCCCGGCGGCCCCCGCCCAGGCCCAGGCCCCGGCGGCGAAGTCCGCGGGCGGCACGAGGACGTCGAGGATCACGAAGGCGTTCGGGACCCGCGGGAGCGGCACGGCCGGGAAGTCCGGTAAGTCCGGTAAGGCGGCTAAGGCCGGCAAGGGCGCCAAGGCCGCGCAGCCGGCGCCCCGCAAGTCGTTCCTGTCCTTCGGGACGGTGCGCCGCAAGGCCGCCCGGCGCTCCTGAACAGCGCCCGGGAATCCTCCCTTCCCACCTGGCACTCCGCCGCTGGTGCGTCCCTGACCAGCGGCGGAGCCGCATGGAGTGCGTCACATCGGAGCCGGAAAGGCTTTCCCCCGAGCACGACCCTTTGTTACACAGGGTGGATTCATCCCCGATTGCCCCGGGAGCGAGCGACATGAACGACGACGACGTCCCGGACCGCCTCCACGCGTTCGAGCTGGACTTCACCGACCACGAGACCCGCCGCCGGGCCGAGGTCCTCGCCGCCCTCGGCGACGACTGGGACCCGGTCGCCGTCCTGCGCGAGGAGGATGCGGCGTACCGGCTGCTCTACTCCGGCCTCGACGACGAGCAGGAGGCGGTGTACCGCACGCTCGTGGCGGCCGGCGTGCTGCCGCCCCGTGAGGGGTCCGGGGAGGACGACGGTGCTGCTTCCGATTGATCCCACGGCCGACCCCGGCCGCCGGGCGTGGGTCCCCTGCCCGCGCTGCGAGGACCACCGGGAGTGCGCCACCTGCGCCGCGGGCCGCAACTGCCCCGACCACTGGCGCTACTTGCTGTCGAACAAGGGACCCGTGGTGCATCTGCAGTGCCCCGGCTGCACGCACATGTGGGCCTGGGACTCCGGTTTCGGCGCGCAGCACCGCAACGGGGCCTGAACACCGCACCGCCGGGCCGTCCCCGGCAGGCGGCGGCCCGGCTGGTGTGCGAGGCTCGGGGTGTGGGCTGCCCCCGTCCGCGGGGAGCAACCGCGGACCCCTCAGGGAGGCGATCATGGAAACCGATGCCCTGACGGCCGGCACCCTGCGAGCACTGCGCGCGACCAGGCCGTATCCGGCGGTGTCGCTGACCATGCCGACGCATCGGCGCGAACCGGACAACGCCCAGGACGCCGTACGGCTGCGCAATCTGCTCGCCGAGGCCGAGCGCCGGATCGAGCACGATCCGGAGGCGTCCCGCCGTTCGCGGATGGCCATCAAGACGCAGCTGAAGGCCGCCGCCGCCGAAGTGGACCTGCGCTACTCGCTGGACGGGCTCGTCATGTACGCCACGGAGCGGGACCACCAGATCTGGACGCTGCCCCGGGCCGTCCCCGAGCGGGTGGTGCTCAGCGACAGCTTCCTGACCCGCAACCTGGTCGCCGCGAAGGCCAGGGCCCTGCCGTACTGGGTGCTCACGGTGGCGGCCGACCGGGCGACCCTGTGGAGCGGCAGCGGCCAGTCGCTGCACCCCCAGGACGCGCAGGGCTTCCCCATGGAGCCGGACCCCGTCCAGTGGGACCCCGAGCGGCAGGAGCAGGTCGGGGACCACCCGAGCACCTTCCGGGACGAGGAGACGCGGCGCTTCCTGCGGTCCGTCGACGGCGCCCTCGCCTCCCTCCTGGCCGCCGACGGCCGGCCGCTGTACCTGGTGGGCCTGCCGGACGCGGTCGCCCTGCTCAAGGAGGTCGGCACCGCCGCGGACGCCGCGGTGGCCGTCGTGCACAAGGGCGGCCTGGCGAACGGCCCCGCGCAGACACTGCTCCAGGAACTCGCCCCGGCGCAGAGGGAGTTCGCCGAGCGGGAGACAGAAAGGACCGGCCGCAGGCTGGTGGACGCCCGTAGCCGCAGGACCTTCGCAGCGGGGCTGGACGAGGTGTGGGAGTCCGTGTGCGAGGGCCGCGCCGAACTCGTCGTGGTCGAGGAGGACTTCCAGCGCACGGTACGCCTGAGCGACGGTCACCTCACACCGGTGGACGGTGACGGCCCGGAGGCGGGCGGCTTCGAGGACGGCATCCGCGAGGACATCGTGGACGAGTTGGTGGAGGCGGCGCTCGACAAGGGTGCCGAGGTCCGCTTCGTGGCGCCGGACAGCCTCGCCGAGCACGACCGGATCGCGGCGGTGCTGCGCTACTGAGCCCCGGCCAGGACGTCACCCGGGGCCGCTGCCGGCGGCGCGGCCCGGGTGACCCGTGTCAGGGTGTCAGGGGGTCGGTGAGCGGTCAGGACGCCTCGACGGCAGCCTTGATCCGCTGCCCGAACGCCGGGGCGTCCTTGCGTGCGGCGCTCAGGGCCAGGCCGACCAGCAGCTTCCCGAGACCGTGCCCCTCCAGGTGGTTGAAGATCCGCACCCGGGTGGTGGTCTCGGACACCGGCTGCAGGTCGTAACCGCCCTCGGCGGTGACCAGGTTCTTCGACTGCTCGGTCCAGCGGATCCGGTTGGGCGGGTCGAACTCGGTGATCCGGAACTCCCGGTGGGACTTCATCCCGGCGTCCTTCACGATGCTGGTGAACACCGTGCCGACCGCCGTCGGTGCGTCGGGCGTGCGCAGGATCTCCTGCACCCGGGGGCTGAACCTGGGGTCGTTGCGCCCGTCGGCGAGGAAGGCGAAGACCTCCGCCACGGGACGGTCGACCTCGACGACCGCCTCGAATTGACCGCCCATGTCGCTCCTTGATGGCTCGTTGGATCGCCGGCTCCGCCGACCCGGCCACGATAGAGCGCCCCGCCACCCCGGGCACGTCCACGCGTTCCGGATCGTCTCCGCGCGCGGTGAGCGCTGCGGCTCCCCCGCACGTATGGAAGGCCGGGTCCCCTTTCGGGACCCGCGGCAGTCAATGCCGGTGACCTGCAGGTACGGAAGCGGATGTAGGGGGCACGGTGAGGCGCACACGGCGTCAGGTGCAGCGCGCGCTGCGGCTCGTGGCCGTCGCGGGACTGGTCTGCGGCGGAGTGATGATGTCGCAGGCCTTCGGGGCGGCCCCCGACGGCACGCGGACCGGGGGCGGCAGCCAGGTGCTGGACGCCCCGGACGGCGCGCAGGGCGGGCAGGGCACGGCGGACGCCGCGGGCCTGGCCAGGGACCTGGCGGCGCGCCTCGGCGACGCCCGGACCGGCGGGAGCTGGGTGGACGCCGAGGGCCGCCCGGTGGTCGCCGTGACGGACCAGGACACCGCGGCCGAGGTCGCCAGGGCGGGTGCCCGGGCGGAGGTCGTCCGCTACAGCATGCGCGACCTGAAGGAAGCGGCCGGCGAACTGCGCGATGCCCCCCGCGTGCCCGGAACCGCCTGGTCGGTCGACCCGGTCTCCAACGAGGTCCTGGTGCTGGCCGACAGCACGGTCTCCGCCGACGAGTGGGCGCGTCTGCAGTCCGTCGCGGACGGCATCGGCGGGCAGGTCCGCATGGAACGCACCGAGGCCGACTTCACGACCAGGACCGCGGGAGCCGCGCCGATCCTGACCCGGGGCAGCCGCTGTTCCGCGGGCTTCAACGTCACCAACGGGACGACCGACTTCATCCTGACGGCCGGTCACTGCGGCCCGCCGGGCACCGCCTGGTTCGCCGACAACCAGGGGACCAGGCCCGTCGGCACCACCGTCTCGACCTCCTTCCCCGGTGGCGACTTCTCGCTGGTGCAGTACCAGAACGACGGCTCGGACCACAGCAGCGTCG
Organism: Streptomyces sp. TOM-9; assembly: GCF_056858595.1. NCBI lineage: Bacteria > Bacillati > Actinomycetota > Actinomycetes > Kitasatosporales > Streptomycetaceae > Streptomyces > Streptomyces sp. TOM-9. The sequence goes on from NZ_JBXEQB010000001.1 coordinate 903,513, forward strand.
TCGGGGTCGGCGCGGGCCGCGTGGTCCGGATCACCGGCGCGGCCGACCCGTTCGTGGGGCAGGAGGTATTCCGCAGCGGCAGCACCTCGGGGCTGCACTCCGGTCAGGTGACCGGCCTGAACGCGACGGTCAACTACCCGGAGGGGACGGTCAGCGGTCTCATACAGACCTCCGTGTGCGCCGAGCCCGGCGACAGCGGCGGCCCGTTGTTCGCGCAGGGCTTCGCGCTCGGGATCACCTCGGGCGGCAGCGGCGACTGCACGGCGGGCGGCATCACCTTCTTCCAGCCGGTGAACTCGGCGATGGCGGCGCTCGGCGTGAGCCTGCCGCGCGCCACGGACAGCGGTGACGCCCCGGCGCCGGCCGCCGGTGGCGACGCGCCGGGCGCGGCGCCGGCCGCCTCCGCCGGCGCGCCCACCCGCGAGGCGGGCGGGGGCGCGGGGGGCGGCTCCGGCGGCACAGGCGGCACCGGCAACGGTCAGGGCGGGCAGCAGGCGGCCCCGGGAGCCCCTGCCGCCCCGACGGCGCCGGGTGGCGCGCCGGTCTACCCGGGGACCGCGAGCGATCAGACGTCGCTGGGCGCGATCGGCAGCGGGGGCGGCATCGGCCCCGGTCTGCTGATCGTCGCCGTCAGCTGCCTCGCGTTCCTGGCCACGCGGTGGATCCGTCCCGCCGCGGGAGCCGGCGGGGGCTACGGCTCAGGCGGCTGGGACTGACCGGGCGCCACGAGCGGGCCGGGGCGGAGGATCATGGAGGTATGACCAGTTCACCCCGCGCCCGCGCCTTCGACCGGGCCGCCGGACGGTACGCCGCGAACCGTCCCTCGTACCCGCCGGCCCTCCTCGACGCCGTCGAGGAGCTGGCGGGGCACCGGCTGCGCGGTGCCCTGGTCGCCGACGTGGGTGCGGGGACCGGCATCGCCACCGCGCTGCTGCACGAGCGCGGCGCCCGGGTGGTGGCCGTGGAGCCGGGCGACGGCATGGCGGCGGAGCTGCGCCGCAACCTGCCGGACGTCGCCCTGGTGCGCGGGGACGGCGACCGGCTGCCACTGGCCTCCGGCGCCTTCGACTTCGTGACGTACGCGCAGGCCTGGCACTGGACCGATCCGCGGCGGTCGGTGCCGGAGGCGCTGCGGGTGCTGCGGCCGGGCGGCGCGTTCGCGCTGTGGCGCAACGACCCCGACGTGTCGGTGCCGTGGATCGCCGGCGAGCAGGACCGGCTGGGCGGCTTCTTCGGGAAGCTGTCCCATCCCCGCTCGGGGCGGCTGCCGGACGGCCCGGGTTTCGCCGAGCACCGGCTGCCGTGGTCCCGGCGGGTGCCCGTCGAGGTGCACCTGGCGAACCTCGGCACCCAGTCGGCCTTCCTGGTGCTCGGCGAGGAACGCGCCGGCGCCTTCCTCGCCGCCGAACGGGAGCGCTTGCTGCGGCACTTCCCGGACGGCGTGGTCGAGGAGCACTACGTCGTGACCTTGGTCCTCGCGATCCGCTGACGCGCGGCCCGGCCGGCCCCGGACGCCCCGGGCCGCCCGCGGTTGATCAGGACGACGCCCGCGATGCCGATCGCCCCACCCGCCAGTTCGGTGGGCCGGGGGGTCTCGCCGAGCCACACGAAGGCGACGAGGAGGGCCACCGGCGGTACGAGGTACAGGGCCGCCGTGGAGGTCGCGAGGCTGAGCCGGGCGACCGCGTACCCCCAGATCACGAAGCCCAGCGCGGACGGCAGCAGGCCGAGGTAGACCGCCGAGGCGAGGGCGGGGCCGGAGGCGTGGGCCGCCGCCCGCACGGTGCCGGGGGCGAGCGGCAGCAGCATCAGGGTGCCGGCCCACATGGCGTAGCAGGCCACCTCCAGTCCGGTGTGGCGGCGCAGCAGCGGTTTGGTGGCCGCGTGGTAGACGCCCTGGACGACGGCGGCGCCGAGGACGACGAGCGCGCCCGCGGTGAAGTGCGCGCCGCCGCGGGCGAGGGCGATGACGGCGGCCCCGCCGATCGCCACGAGGCTGCCCGCGACGACGGTGCGGGTCAGCGGTTCGCCGAGGAAGGCCGTCGCGAGGAGCACGCTGAAGGCCGGGGCGATGGCGACCAGCAGGCTGGCGGTGCCCGCGGGGACGTGGACCTCGCCCCAGTTCAGCAGCAGTTGGTACGCGGCCATGCCGGTCAGGCCGCACAACGCGATGAGCGGCAGGTCGCGCCGCCGTGGCCGGCGGACGCCGAGCAGGGGCGCGGCCACGGCGAGCGCGGCGGACGCCACGGCCAGCCGCAGGAAGGACAGGCCGGCGGCCCCCAGCCCCTCCAGGCCGACGCGGATGGCGGGGAACGCCGAGGCCCACAGCACGACGGTGCCGGCGAGGGCGAGGACACGGGGCGAGGGGGCGGGAGGCTTCACGTGTCCTACTGTCCCGGCTAGGATGGAAAAGATCCAGTTACTCTTTCTTTCGGAAATGAGAAGGTGGACTTTATGCTCGAGGTGCGCCGGCTGAGCCTGCTGCGGGCCTTCTCGGTGCACGGCACGGTCGCCGCCACCGCCGAGGCGCTGCATCTGACCGGCCCCGCCGTCTCCCAGCAACTCGCCGCGCTGGAGCGGGAGACCGGGGTCCCGGTCCTGGAGAAGCGGGGCCGCACGCTGCGGTTGACCCCGGCCGGACGGCTGCTGGTGGAGCACGCGGAGGTGATCCTCGGCGATCTCGCCTCCGCCGAGGCCGCGTTGGACAGGCTCCGCGGGGGCGCCGGCGGCCCCGTCCGCGTCGCCGCCTTCCCGTCCGCGGCGCGCACCCTGCTGCCGGAGGTGTGGCGGCTGCTCGCCGGCGGGGATGCCGGTGTGCCGACCGGGCTCAGGATCGCCGAGCACGAACCCGACGCGGCGGTGGAGCTGCTGCGGCGCCGCGAGGCCGACATCGCCGTCGTCCACGCCTACAGCCTGCTGCCGCGCGAGGTGCCCGCCGGCTGCGAGCAGCACCATCTGATGGAGGACCCGGTGCTGCTCGCCGTTCCCCCCGCGCTCGCCGCCGGACACGGCCTGGCCCCGGGCGAGGCCCTCGACCTGGCGCTCCTCGCCGGGCAGGAATGGCTCATGCCCGGGCCGGACACCTCCTGCCACGAACTGACCCGGCGGGCCTGCGGCGCGGCCGGATTCGTGCCCCGGCCGGTGGCGCTGGCCAGTGACTTCTCGGTCCTCACCGCCCTCGTCGCGGCCGGTGCGGGTGTCGCGCTCGTCCCGCGGCTGGCACTGCCCGCCGCCCTGGACGGCGTCAGCCTGCACCCGCCCGCGCACCCCGTGACCCGTACGGTCTCGGCGCTGCTGGCCGCCGGCACCGCCGGGCAGCAGCCGTTGCGCCGCGTGCTGGAGTGTCTGGTGGCCGCGGCGGGGCGGCCCGCCTAGCGTGGGCGGAGCGGCAGCGGGGGACCGCCCGGCACAGGAACCGAGGGAGCACGCATGAGGAGCGCAGATCTGCTCGCCGACGCCTTCGGCAGGATCCAGGAGACCGTGCACGAGGCCGTCGACGGCATCCCCCTGGACGGCCTGCACGCGCGGCCCGACGAGGGAGCGAACTCTATCGCCTGGCTGATCTGGCACCTGACGCGCATTCAGGACGACCACGTGGCCGGCGTCGCGGGCACCGGACAGCTGTGGACCGACGGCGGCTGGGCCGACCGCTTCGGCCTGCCCTTCGCGCCGTACGACACCGGGTACGGCCACCGTCCCAAGGACGTCGCCGCGCTGCGCGTCGCATCGGGCGAGCTGCTGACCGGCTATCACGACGCGGTGTACGAGCACACCCTGGGCTACCTGCGGACGCTGCGCGAGACGGACTTCCCGCGCGTCGTCGACACCAGCTGGGATCCGCCGGTGACGCTGGCGGTACGGCTGGTCAGCGTGGTGTCGGACGACCTGCAGCACGCCGGGCAGGCCGCGTTCCTGCGCGGGTGCGTGGAACGCGGCGCGCTCTAGCGGCGGTCAGGCGCCCAAGTCCGATGCCCGCTCAGACGCCCGGTCCGGCGTCGGCGCGGTCGTACTGCAGCAGCACGACCCCGTTGCCGAAGGTCTGGGTCCCGGCGAGCCGGAGGGCGGTGAGCGCGTCGGAGTCGGGGAAGACCGACCTGCCCCGGCCCAGCACGACCGGGTGGACGTAGATCCGGTACTCGTCGACCAGTCCCAGCCGCAGGAACGAGGCGGCGAGGTCGGCACCGCCGAGGACCAGGTCGCCGCCCGGCCGCGCCTTGAGCTCCATGACCTCCTCGGCGACGACGTCGCGCACGATCGTGGCGTTCCACTCGGCCCGCTCCAGGGTCCGCGAGTACACGAACTTCGGCATGTCGCGCCAGATCCCGGCGAACTCCGCCTCGGCGGGGCTGCTCTGCGGGTCGGCGTCGGCGGTGGGCCAGTAGGCGGCCATGAGCTCGTGGGTGACGCGGCCGCTCAGGAAGGCGCCCATCGTCTTCAGCCGCTCGTTCATGTGGAGGTGCAGTTCCTCGTCCACGCGGTGCCAGTCGATCTCACGGTCGGGCCCCTCGAAGTAGCCGTCGAGGGACACCGCCATCTGCAGGATGATCTTTCGCACGGGGGTCCTCCCCTGGATTGCCTACGACCCACCGGACGATACGCCCCGGGAGCCGCCGCGGACGCCCTTCACGGGCGCGCGCCGGAGGTGTCGGAGGTGGCCCCCGCCGGTTCCTCGACGGCGCTGAGCGGGGCGGCCAGGGACTCCAGGCTGCGCCGCTCGGCGCGTACCCCGATGGCCGCCTCGACCAGGCCCGCGAGGGTCATCAGGGCGGCGCCGAGGCAGAAGGCGAGGGTGGTGTCGCCGGGCTCGCCGCTGCCGACCAGGCCGTTGAAGAGCAGGGGGCCGGTGATGCCGCCGAGGGCGGTGCCGACGGCGTAGAAGAAGGCGATGCACAGTGCCCGGGTCTCCAGCGGGAAGATCTCGCTGACCGTCAGGTAGGCCGCGCTGGCGCCCGCGGAGGCGAGGAACAGCACCGCGGTCCAGCAGGCCGTCATGGTGACCGCGCTGAGGGCGCCCTGCTGGAACAGCCAGGCGGTGCCGAACAGGAGCAGGCCGGAGCCGACGTAGCTGCCGGTGATCATCGGCTTGCGGCCCACGGAGTCGAAGAGGTGACCGAGCAGCAGCGGGCCGAGGAAGTTGCCGACCGCGATGACGGCGAAGTAGTAGCCGGTGTCGCCGTTCGGCACGTCGAAGAAGGTGGTCAGGATGACCGCGTAGCCGAAGGTGACGGCGTTGTAGAGGAAGGCCTGGCCGGAGAAGAGCGCGAGGCCGAGCAGGGTGCGGCGCGGGTACTGGCGGGTGACGGTGCGCGCGATGGTGAGGAAGCCCAGTTCGCCGCGGGGACGGATGAGGATGCTCTCGCCCGGCTCCGGCAGGGGCTTGCCGCTCTCCTCGGCCACCGTGCGCTCGACGTCGGCGACCAGGCGCTCGGCCTCCTCCGCCCGTCCGTGGGTGAACAACCAGCGCGGACTCTCCGGCACGTGACGGCGCACCAGCAGGATGACCAGGCCCAGGACGACGCCGATGCCGAAGGCGAGCCGCCAGCCGACGTTGCCGGCGAACAGCGAGGTGTCCAGCAGGGCGATGGACGCGAACGCGCCCACGGCGGCGCCGATCCAGAAGCTGCCGTTGATGATCAGGTCGATCCGGCCGCGCACCCGGGCCGGGATCAGCTCGTCGATCGCCGAGTTGATGGCGGCGTACTCGCCACCGATGCCGAAGCCGGTGACGAAGCGGCACAGGATGAAGAACCAGGCGGTCCACGACACCGCGGTGACCGCCGTGGCCGCGAGGTAGACGGCCAGGGTCACCATGAACAGCTTCTTGCGGCCGAGCCGGTCGGTCAGCCTGCCGAAGAACAGCGCGCCCAGGCAGGCCCCGGCGACGTACACCGCGGCCGCCAGCGTGGTGACCTGGGCGGTGCTGATGTCGATGCCGCTGCCCTGCTCGGCCAGCCGGCCCGCCATGGTGCCGACGATGGTGACCTCGAGGCCGTCGAGGATCCACACGGTGCCCAGGCCGATGACGATGCGCCAGTGCCAGCGGGTCCACGGCAACCGGTCCAGCCGGGCCGGCACATCGGTCCGCAACGCTCCCGGCGGGTCGGCGTGAGCCGTCGACGCTGACATGGCCACCTCCGTGAACGAGCCGTTCTGTCCGGAAGCGCGCCTTCCCCCGCCGGGGGCGTTCATGCTGCGGGCGGTCAGCCGTAGAAGTTGCGCTCCCAGCGGTGCCGGGCCAGGACCGCGAGTTGTTCCGGCGTCAGGGGGCGGCCGTCGCTCAGCGCGGTGTTCCGCTCGACGTTGCGCACCGACCGCATGCCGGGGATGACGGTGGAGACCGCGGGGGCGCTCAGCACGAACCGCAGGGCGGTCTCCGCCATGTCGTCGGGGTCGATGCCGAGGTCGGAGAGGATGGCGTCCACGCGCTGTTCCACCTGCGCCGGGCGGTCGTCACGGAAGTAGCGGTTGCGGAAGTCCCCTTCGGGGAAGGTGGTCCCGGCGGTGATCCGGCCGGTCAGCCCGCCCTCGTCGAGGGCCACCCGGACGATGACGCCGACGCCGTGTTCCTGGCAGGCGGGGAGCAGCGCGTCCGCCGGTGCCTGGTCGAAGACGTTGTAGATCACCTGCACCGTGTCCACGAGCCCGCTGCGGACCAGGGCGAGGGCGTTGTCCGGCTCGTGGTCGTTGACCGACACCCCGAAGAGCCGGATCTTGCCCTCCTTCTTCAGGTCGGCGACGGTCTCCGCCCAGTCCCCGCGGCCGACCCACTCGTCGCTCCAGACGTGGAACTGGAGCACGTCGAAGTGGTCGAGCCCGGCGGCCCGCAGGCTGGTCTCGAGGCTCTCGCGGATGTGGTCGCCGGGGAACGCCTCCGCCGGGTCCACGCCGTCGGGGGCGGGCCACACACGGTTCTTCGGCGGCACCTTGGTGGCCACGAGGATCTCGTCACCGGCCCGGGCGCGGTCGCGGACGACCCGCCCGACGATGCGCTCGCTCTCGCCGTAGCCGCGGGCGGTGTCGATGAGGTTCACCCCGAGGTCGACGGCCCGGTTCAGGGCGCGCAGCGACTCGTCCTCGGTCGCGCCCACCCATGCGGACTCGCCGATCCCCCAGGCTCCGTAGCCGATCTCCGACACCCGCAGCCCGCTGCGTCCCAGGTCCCGGTAGCGCACAGTCGTCCTCCACTCGTGCCGTCACCCGCGGAGCGGTCTCCGCAGCCACGACGATAGGCGACCGGCCGGCACAAGGTCATCAGGGTTCCTTCGCGGCGCCGTCGGCGGTGACCGCGCGCATACCCCAACGGGGCCCGGGGCGCGGCGCGTTCGGCGATTCCGGGCCTTCGGCCCACCGGCGGGTCCTAGCGTGGTCGGCCCAGTACGGATGACGGGGGGAGAACAGGGGGACCGCTGTGCCGAACCCGTCCGGCGGAGGACCGCCGCGGCGCCGCATGATCGAGCCGACGCGCATCATCACCGCGCGGGAGACGCCCGGAGGGCCGGACGAGCCCTGGGAGGAGTCCCTCGGCCTCTTCCGCCCCGCCGGCGGTACCGCCCCGTCCCGGGAGGACGGCCCTGACACCCAGCCGCTGCCCCGCACCGGACCGCCCCCGCGACGGGCCGCGCCCCGGACCGCGGACCCCCGGGCCGGCACCCGGACGGCACCGCCCCGGCGCTCCCCCCGCACCCCGCGCGCGCTGCGCGTCGCACTGCTCACCGGCACCGGCGGGGCCGCCGGATTCGCGCTCGCCCTCGCCCTGTTCTCCCCCGGCGTCCTGCACCCCGGTACCCCGCAGGGCGCCGCACCCGCCTCCCCCTCCGCGCCCGGCTCGCCCGGTGCGGGCGCGATCGGCGGGGTGCTCCGGCAGGGCGACACCGGACCGGCCGTCAGCGAGCTCCAGGCCCGGCTGCTGCGGATTCCGGACGTCTACGCGGACGGTGCCGTCGACGGCCGCTTCGACGGGCGCCTCGCCGCGGCCGTCGCCCGTTTCCAGGTCTGGTACGGCGTCCGCGGCGACGAGAGCGGTGAGTACGGCGACGCCACGCGCCGCGACCTGGAGTCCCGTACGTCGCTCGCCTCGGGCTGAACCCGCCGCCGGGCGGGCCCGCCGGCCGAACGCCTTATAGATTGGTTGCGTGGCCCTGCCGGACACGGGGGACGACGAGCACGCCGTGGCGACACCGCAGATCGACTACGCGGCGCTGTTCGCGGCGACCCCGAGCCCGTATCTGGTCCTGGACGCCGCGCTGGTGATCGTGGGCGTCAACCAGGCGTACCTGGCGGCGACCAACCGCACCCGGGACGACCTGATCGGCCAGTACATCTTCGACGCGTTCCCCGACAACCCGGACGACCCGCTGGCGGACGGGGTGCGCAACCTCAGCGCCTCCCTGCAGCGGGCCCTGACCTGCCGCGAGCCCGACACGATGGCGCTGCAGAAGTACGACATCCCGGTGATGGCCGATCCCGGGAAGTTCGAGGAGCGCTGGTGGAGCCCGATCAACACCCCCGTCCTCGGGCCGGACGGCACCGTCGCATGGATCATCCACCGGGTGGAGGACGTGACCTCGTTCGTCCAGGCCCGCCAGCACCGGCACGGGCTGCAGGGCTCGGACCTGAGCGAGCGGGAACAGGCGATGGAGGCCGAGCTGTACGCGCGGGCCCGGGAGCTGCAGCGCCTCAACGACCAGCTGCGCGAGGCCCACGCCCGCGAACGGCAGGTCGCCCTCACGTTGCAGGAGGCCATGCTCCACTCGCCGGACCTGCACCAGCACGAGGACATCGCGGTGCGCTACCTGCCGGCCGCGGGCTCGCTGAACGTGTGCGGCGACTGGTACGACGTGGTCAACCTCTCGCCGAACTGCTACGCGGTGGCGGTCGGCGACGTCGTGGGCCACGGCCTGGAGGCCGCCAGCGTCATGGGGATGCTGCGCAGCGCGCTGAGCGCGGCCATGCGCACCGTCGACGGTCCCGCCAAGGCTCTGGAGGTCGTCGGCCTCTACGCCCGCTGCGTCGAGGGGGCCGTGGCCACCACCGCCGTCAGCGCGCTGATCGACAAGGAGCGGCGCACGATCAGCTACAGCAGCGCCGGGCATCCGCCGCCCGTGCTGCTCCACGGCGACGGCACCTGCGAACTGCTGGACCAGGCCACCGACCCGCCCCTGGGTGCCCGCCCCGCCCACGTCGCCCGGCCGCAGGCGGCCTTGTCGTACCGCCCGGGGGACACGCTGGTGCTGTACACCGACGGTCTGATCGAGCGCCGCAGGGAGGACATCTACACGGGCCTGGCCCGGCTGACCTCCGCGCTCGCCGATACCCCCGGGCTCGGCGCCGAGCGGCTCGCGGACGCCCTGCTGGCCCGGCTCGGCGTCACCGGAGGCGCGGCCGACGACATCGCGCTGGTCACCGTGCGCCTGTGAGGCGCGGGCGGGGCGGGACAGCGCGGTGGCCGGGCGGTCCTGCCCGGCCTACCGTGATCTGAAGGGGTCCGGCGTGTCGTGGACCTGAGGAACGAGGAGGCCGCGGGTGCCCGGTCGCGGTGCGCTGGAGTGGCTGCGGGCCCGTGATCCGGGCCTCCGGGCGGTGCGCCGTTCGGTGCGGGTGGCCCTCGTGGCGTGCCTGAGCTTCTACGTCGCGCGCTACGGCTTCGGCCAGCCGGTCGTCGCGATCTACGCCCTCTTCGGCGCCGTGGCCTCCGGTGGCCTGTCCTACGTTCCCGGTACGCCGGTCGAGCGCGCCCGCACCCTGCTGGCCGCGCTGCCGGTGGCCGCGCTGCTCATCGCCCTGGGCACGGCACTGGCCGTCAGCGACTGGACGGCGGCGCTGGGGATGCTCGGGGTCGGGTTCGCGGTGACGTACGCGGGCGTGGGCGGGCCCAAGCTCGTGGGGCTCGCCAACGGGCTGCAGCTGTTCTACATCCTGCCGTGCTTCCCCCCGTACCAGCCGGAGTCGCTGGGCCTGCGCCTGTGCGGTCTGGTGGTCGGCGTGCTGCTGATGGCCGCCGCCGAGGTGTGGGTGTGGCCGGATCCGTCGCCGGGCCGCTACCAGGACCGGCTCGCCCACGCGTGCGAGACCGCGGCGAAGGCCCTGCGGTCTCTGGCGCTCGAGCCGCCGGTGGTGACCGAGCGACTGGAAAGCCTGCTGGGGACGGCGCAGCAGCTGCGCATGAGCCACGTGCCGAAGGACGAGCGCCCGGCGTCGGCGGGGGCACGCGACCGGGCGCTGTGCCAGGGGGCCGCGTACCTGCGGCACCTGCTGGCGCAGACCGGGCAGTTGGCCGAGGACGCGGCGGACCGCACACCGGCCCCCGACCCGGCCCGGTCGCGGATGCTGCTGGCCTCGGCCACCGCCTGCCACAGTGCCGCCCGGGCGCTGAAGGGCGAGGCCCCGGCGCCCCTGGTCGCCCCGTGCGCGGCCGCCGCGGCGGCCTTCGAGGAGCACCGGGCCCGCCGGCCGGTGTCCGGGGGGACGTCCGCCACGACGGTGCGGGACGGGGCGATCGCGCTCGACATCGCGTACACCGCGGCCTTCCTGGTCACCTCCGTGCGGATCGCGCTCGGCGCGCCGGTGCCGCCCGACACGACACGGCCCGAGGAGCGGCTGGGGCCGTTCTGGTACGCGGGGCAGTCCCCCGTCGCCCTGTACGGGCACCGGATGCGGGCCCATCTCACGCCGCGCTCGGTCTACTTCCAGAACGCCGTACGCATCGCACTGGCCCTCGCCGCGGCGCGGCTGATCGCGGGCGGGCTCGACCTGTCGCACGGCTTCTGGGCGCTCCTGACCACGCTGACGGTGATGCGCACCAGCGCCGCCGGCACCCGTACGACCGTGGTCCCCGCGGTGCGGGGCACGCTGCTGGGGGCCGGGGTGGCCGCGTTGCTGCTGTTGCTCGTGGGCGACCACACGCCGGTGTACGCGGTCATGATGACGCCCGTGTTCTTCCTCGCGTTCACGGCGGGGCCGGTGCTCGGTCTCGGCTGGGGCCAGGCGTTCTTCACGATCGCGGTGGCCTCCGCCTTCACGCAGATCGCCCCCTCGGGTCCTGAACTCGCCGCGTTCCGGATCGCGGACGTGGTGACGGGTGCGCTGACCGGCATCCTCGTCGGGCTGCTGGCCTGGCCGCGGGGCGGCACGGGCGAGCTGGGGCGGGCCTGTTCGCGGCTGCTGGACCAGGGCACCCTGGCGGTCACCCGGATCACCGAGTGCATCACCGGGACCGGGACGGTGGGCGACGAGCTGTCCAGGGCCCGGCTCGCCCAGCTGATCGCGGAGGCGAGCTACGCGCAGTTCGCCACCGAACGCGACGCCCCCGGTGCGGGACCCGCGCTGCCGACGGACTTCCAGGCGATCATGCTGGCCGGGAACCGGGTCCTCACCATGGGGCAGACCCTCGTCGACCACTGCCCGCCGGGCGCGCTGGCCGCATGGCCGCTCAGCGCCGCGCACCTGCGGGACGCGGCGCACCATCTGCGGCTGACCACCCTGCCGCTGACCTACGACCTGCGCTCGGGCACGATGCGTCCGGCACCCGCCGAGTCCCCGCGACGGAGCGTGCCGACGGACCGCACGGTCATCGCGGACGTCTGCGCCGCCTCGGGCGGCCGGGCACCGGACCCGCTGCTGTACTACGCCGTCGACGCCGCGATCTGGCTGGCCAGCCTGCAACGGGTGGTCACCGCGATCACCAGGCCGGCGGAAGATCCGTCAGCAGTGCCGGGTTGACGACCGCGAGGATCGTGGCGACGTCCTCGCGGGGCACCGCGGGCCACAGGATCGCCCGCGCCCCGCGGTACTTGGCGGCCAGCCGTAGCCGCTGCGCCTCGTCGAGGCGCGCGGCCCGGTCCGGGTGGCTGTTGTGGGCGTTGTCGGCGATCTTCACCAGGGCCGCGTCCCGGCCGGCGGCGATCCGGCGCAGTTTGTCCTCGTAGGACACGCCCGGCTGGTTGGTGACCTGCTCGACGATGCCGACGACCCGCTCCGGGACGCCGGCGGCGCGCAGCCGGCCGGCGGTCCAGAGGGTGTCCTCAATGACGTCGTGCAGGAGTCCGGCCATCTGGAGGTCCGGGCCGAAGGCGGCGAGGCCCGCCGCGACGGCCCGGACGTGCTCGATGTAGGGCACGCCGATGCGGTCGGTCTGGCCCTCGTGCGCCAGGCGTGCCAGGGCCTCGGCTTCGGCCACGCTGTTCACCTTCATGGCGCCCCATCCTCGGGGGCGCCGGGCGGGCCGGTCCAGCCTCAGGCCAGCGTGGCGAGCAGGCGCTCGGCCAGCGGGCCGGAGGAGGCCGGGTTCTGACCGGTGATCAGGTTGCGGTCGGTCACCACGTGGGGCGTCCACGGCTCGCCCTCCTGGAAGTCCGCGCCGAGGGCGACCAGACGGTCCTGCAGGAGCCAGGGGGCACGGCCGGCAAGCCCTCCCTGGGTCTCCTCTGCGTTGGTGAAGCCGGTCAGCCGGTAGCCCGCGAACGGCCAGCCTCCGTCGGCGCGTTCGGCGGCGAGCAGGGCCGCGGGGCCGTGGCAGACGACGCCGAGCGGCTTGCCCGAGTCCAGCGCGGCCGTCAGCAGGCGTCCGGAGACCCGGTCGACGGCGAGGTCCTCCATCGGCCCGTGCCCGCCGGGATAGAACACGGCGGCGTAGTCGTCGAGGTCCGCCTCCTCCAGCTTGATCGGGCGCCGTAGCACCGTCATCGCCTCCAGCTCCTCGGCGACGGCCCGGGCGCCCTCCTCCCCGCCGTTGAACTCGGCGGCCAGGCTCCCCCGGTCCACGGCCGGCACGACACCACCCGGGGTGGCCACCACGACCTCGTGACCCGCGGCGGTGAGGATCCGGTACGGGGTCACGGCCTCCTCGGCCCAGAAGCCGGTGGGGTGCTCGGTGCCGTCGGACAGCGTCCAGGACGAGGCGCCGGTCAGGACGAACAGGATCTTCGCCATGTCAGGTCTCCTTGGTGTGCTCGGTTGCCACCGGACCGCGTCGGAGCGGGCCGGACGGCTCGACGGTAGGGCGGACTTCCCATTGGCTTCCAATAGGATCGCCACCATGAGCCATACGGTTTCCAATGGGTTGCCGGGAATACGCCCGGGGCACGGGGGCGGGGGCCCGGGAGGGGGGTCGCTGGACCTGACGCTGCTGCGCACCTTCCTGGCGGTGCACCGCGCCGGTTCCTTCACCGCGGCCGCGCGGCTCCTGGGACTCTCCCAGCCGACGGTGACGACCCAGATCCGTACGCTCGAAGGCCAACTGGAGCGCGAGCTCTTCGAACGGCTGCCCCGCGGTGTCGCCGCCACGCCCTTCGCCGACGAGCTCGCCGGACGGGTGGCCGAGCCGCTCGACGCGCTCGCCGCCGTCGCCGACCGCGGGCACGGCGACGCGGACCTCCCCGCCGAGCCGGTCCGCCTCGGCGGCCCTGCTGAGCTGCTGTGCGAACGCGTGCTGCCCGCGCTCGCGCCGCTCGTCGAGCGCGGCGTGCGGCTGCGGATCGGCACCGGGCTCACCGACGTCCTGCTGGAGTCGCTGCGGGCCGGGCAGCACGACCTGGTGATCTCCACGCACCGCCCGCGCGGGCGCCTGCTCAGCGCCGTGCCCCTGATGGACGAGGAGTTCGTGCTGGTGGCCGCCCCCTCCCGGGCCGCCCCGCTGGACGTGGCCTCCGGCGGGCCCGGCGCGCTGAGCGGCGTCCCGCTCGTCTCGTACGCCGAGGACCTGCCGATCGCGCGCCGCTACTGGCGCCACGTGTTCGGCCGCCGTCTCACCGGCCAGGCCGCCGTGACGGTCCCGGACCTGCGCGGCGTGCTCGCCACCGTCGCCGCGGGCGCGGGCTTCGCCGTACTCCCCCGCTACCTGTGCGCCGCCGCCCTGGCGGAGGGCACCCTGGTCCCGCTGCTCGACCCCGACGACCCGCCCATCAACACCGCCTACCTCGTCCAGCGCCCGGGCGCCGACCACCACCCGCACCTCGGCCTCGTCCGCGACCTGCTGCTGCGCGAGGCCCGCGCCTGGTGAGGCGCGGCGCAGCCCGGGGCGCATCATGCTTGAGTCTCCCGCGGCGGGAGACCCCAGGATGGCGGACATGGACGACGACACCCTCCACACCATCGGTGAGCTGGCCCGGCTGACCGGTCTGACGGTGAAGACCATCCGGTACTGGTCGGACACCGGAGTGGTGCCGCCGACCGATCGGACACCCGCCGGCTACCGGCTCTACGACCGGGCCGCGCTGGACCGTCTGGCCCTCGTGCGCACGCTGCGCGAGCTCGGCATCGACCTCGCGGCCGTCCACTCCATCCTGGACAGGAAGGTCACCGTCGCCGAGGTCGCCGCGGCCCACGCCGAGGCGCTGGAGGTGCAGATCCGCACCCTGCGGGTCCGCCAGGCGGTGCTGCGGACGGTCGCGGGGCGCGGGGCCTCACCACAGGAGACGGAACTGATGCACCGACTCGCCACCCTCTCGGACCGTGAACGCCGCCGCCTCGTCGACGAGTTCGTCGACGACGTCGTGAGCGGCATCGACGTCGACCCCGGTTTCCCGGCCATGATGCGCGCCGCGACGCCCGAACTCCCCGACGACGCCTCGCCGGAGCAGGTGGGCGCCTGGGTGGAGCTGGCCGAGCTGATCCAGGACGAGGACTTCAGGGCCGGCGTCCGCCGCGCCGTCGCCGACCAGAGCCGCGCCCTCGCCGAGGGCGGTCAGCCGGACCCGGCGGCGGCCCGCCGGACGGCCGAGCTGCTGCGGGAGCGCGCGGGCGGCGCCGTGGCGGCGGGCATCGGCCCGGCATCGCCGGCGGCCCGTCCTGTCGTGGAGGAACTCGTCCGCGCGTACGCGCAGTTGTCCGGCCGGGCGGACGGTCCGGAGTTCCGAGGATGGCTGGCCGAACGGCTGGAGATCTCCCACGACTCCCGTTACGAGCGCTACTGGCAGCTGCTGGCGCGGGTGGGCGGGCAGGAGGCGCCGCCCGCGCTGGCCCCGGCGGTGGCGTGGCTGACGGCCGCCCTGCGGGCGGGATGAGACCGGGCGTCGCGGGCCGTCAGCGTTCCTCGGCGACGTGGGCCCGCTGCCGCAGGACTTCGGCGGCCCGCCGGCACCAGTCCCGGTTGCCCTCCTCGAAGGCCAGGCCGCGCAGGCAGGTGAGGTAGGGGCCGACGCGGCGGCCGCGACCGAGGAACTCCTCCTCGGTGCGGCCGCCGCGCATCCGCGCGAGGAGCCGTTCGAACAGCTCGATCTTGGCGTCGGCGAAGGCGGCCCGCTCGCCGAGCCGGGCGATCAGCTCCCCGGCGTCGACCACGTCCGCGGCCTGCACCGCCACGAGCAGGTCGTCGCGGATGAAGGAGGGTTTGCCGACCGCCGCCGCGAACCGTTCCAGCTCGGCGACCCCGCCCTCGGTGACGTGGAAGAGCCGCTTGTTGGGCCGGCTGTCCTGCACGACCTCACGGCCCGCGATCAGCCCGTCCTTCTCGAGCCTGGTCAGTTCGGCGTAGAGCTGCTGCGGCAGGGCGTGCCAGAAGTTCGCCACCCCGATGTCGAACGCCTTCGTCAGCTCGTAGCCGCTGAGTTCCCCGTCCAGGAGTGCGGCCAGGACCGCGTGCCGCAGGGCCATCCCGGCTCCCCTTCCGTCCGCCGTCACGTCTGTCCTGCCGTGCCGTGCTCTTCCGTGTGACCGCTCCCCATGATACTCAAGAAACTGAGTAATCAATTTTCTGAGTGTCGACGTCCGGAGCCGGACGACCAGGAGGAGCCATGACAGCCGCCGACCGCTTCCGGTCCGCCGTCGAGCGCCGCGATCTCAGCGCGCTGGACGAACTGTTCCACGACGACATCCGCCTCTACAGCCCGGTGAAGTTCACCCCGTTCGAGGGCAAGCCCATGGTGCTGGGACTCTTCGGCGTCCTGCTGCGCGCCTTCGAGGACTTCCACTACGTGGGGACCCTCGACGGCACGGTCGAGACGAGCGCCGACGGCACCGAGGCACCGTCGACGGTGCTGGTGTTCCGTGCCACCGTGGGCGGCAAGAGCATCCACGGCATCGACCTGCTGCAGGTCGACGAGGCGGGCCTGGTCAAGGAGTTCACCGTGATGGTGCGCCCGCAGTCGGCGCTGCACGCGCTCGGGGAGGCCGTCCTGGCCGGCCTCGTCGCCGACGGTCTCGTACCGGCCCCCTAAGGCCACGGGACCGGCGCCGGGAGGGCGCCGCCGTCACGTGCCCGCGAGCAGTCCGCGGTACCAGGCGACGGTGGCGTCGAGCGCCTCGCCGAGCGGTGCCGGCCGCGCGCCGAAGGCCCGCTCGAAGGCCGAGGAGTCCATGACCTGCGGCTCGGTGTGCTGGTAGAACATCTCGGCGTACTCGGCCATGAACTCCTCGTCGAAGGGCCCGAAGGGCCGCGGCCCGTCGAGGACGACGACCTTCAGCGGCCGCCCGACGCGCTCCTCGACCATGCGGTGCACCTCGCGGGTGCTCACCGCGGGCGCCGTGGGCAGGTGCCACACGCGGCCGGCCGACACTGTGGAGCGCGCCAGGGCGGCCCTGGGACCCTTCCTGGGGGTCTTCGCCACGGCCTCCCCCACCGCGGCCGTCCTCCCCGTCGTCGAGGAGATGGACAGCTGGGCACGCCGCGACGACGCCGTCGCCGCCTGGGTGACCACCCACGCCGGGGAGCGCGCCGCGGCGGCCCCCGGTGTGCCCCTGGCCGGCGCCGTGCTCGCGTGGTCCCAGCTGCACGGCGCCGTCGGCCTGGAGACGGCCGGCCAGTTCGAGGGCATGGGCCACAGCGGCGCCACGCTCCTGGCCGCCCAGATCGACTCCCTGGCGGACTCCTTCGGGCTCGCCTGAGCCCGGGCCGAAGGGCTCCGAAGGGCTCCGCGGGGCTCTGAAGGACCGTGCGACCTAGGCCGGGTCCTACGCCTGCGGCCGGTTACGCCGCCGCGGCGCCCCGCCTACTGTCCTGGCCATGGATACGACAGGGACGCTGGACGAGGCGCTCCAGCGACTGCACGGATCGGGGCCCGAACGACTCGGGCGGCTCACCAACCACGCGCCGATGGCCGTCGAGGCCCTCGCCGCCCGCGGACAGGCCCGGTCGGTGCACCGCTGGCTCGACCTGTACGCGCGCAAGCTCGAGGAGTTCCCGTCCGGCACCGAGCCGGTCACGGCCGGCAACTGGCGGGCCGCGCTCGGCGATCCGCGCCGGGCCGCCGACTGGATCGGCTACTTCGGGCGCGAGATCGCCGAACACCCCTGGCGCGAGGTGCTCACGCTGTGGTGGCCCCGCCTCCTGCCCGGGATGTACGGCGGCTCGACGCACCCGGTGATCCGGGTGGGCCACGCCGTACGCACCCTGCTGGCCGGCGAGAGCACCGGACCCCGGCTGGCCGAACTCGCCCACGGACTCGGCTACTGGGCCGCCCGCCACCACCCCGTCGCGGACCTCGCACCACTGCCCGGCGCGGGCAGCGCGGCCGCCGCCCTCGACGCGGTCGCGCCCCTCGCCGTACGGGACGGCGGCTTCCCGGCCCGGCTCGGCCGCGTCACGGGCCTGCCGGTGTGGGCGGCGGCGGTCGCGGACCCGGACGAGGCCCGCACCCGCCTCACCGAACTGGTGCGGGCGGCCACCCACCGGTACGCCACCCACGGCCACGGCGAGGAGACGATGCTGGTCCACGCGGCAACCGCCCCCAACGCCGTCCTGCGCACCCTGCCCGCGCTCCCACGCGCCCTGTGGGTGCCACTACCGGCCCCGGGTGCCCGGTGAGCGGCGCAGCCGGAACAGCAGGGCGATCGCGGCCATGCCGCCGAGCAGGGTGGCGCTGCCGAGGGCCAGCAGGGTGCGCCCCGGTCCCTCGCTCTCGGCGGCCACGGGCTGGGTGGCCGGGGTACGCACGGCGTCCCGCGGGGAGGCCTGGGCGGCCGCGGGGGATCCGGCCGTCCGAATGGCGGAGGGGGACGCCGTGCCCTTTGACGCCGTGGCCCCGGGCGTCGCGGAGGCCGCGGTCGGCGAGGGCTTCGACGACTTCGCCGGCTTCGCGGGCTTGGCCGGTGCCTTGGCCGCGGCGGCCGGGAAGACGACGTCGGAGCACGAATAGTACGTGTCGGGTGTCGAGGAGTTCTGCCAGATCGTGAAGAGGACGTGGTGCCCGGTGCGGTTCGAGGGCAGCCGCCCGCTGATGCGGTAGGTGCCGCCGGACACGGGCGGGTCGGTGACCTTCACGAAGGGGTCGCTCGCCAGCGACGACCAGGTCAGCGGCCGGGTCGGGTCGTAGCCCTCCTTCGTGAGGTACAGCCGGAACGTCCCCTGGTGCGGGATGGTCGTCCCGTACGCCATGGTGAAGGCGGCGCCCGGCGTCAGCCGGGTGGCCGGCCAGTCGGAGCGCGGCAGGTCGAGGCCGCGGAAGGCGGCCAGCCCGCCGCTGCACAGCTTCCCGTCCGGGATCACCTGGCGGTCGCGGCCCGCGACCCCGGCGACGCGGAGGTTGTCCCAGTCCGCGAAGGGCCGGCTCCCGCCGTTGGCGGCCGCGGCGGCCCGGCAGGCGGCCGTCCCCACGTACTGTCCGCTTCCGGACGCGCACGCCGCGGCACGGCTGACCGGGGACACCGGCGCGCCGTGGGCGGCCGCCGGTCCCGCCAGGGCCAGCGGCAGCAACGCGGCCGTGCCTGCGACGACGGAGCTGAGCACGTGGCGCGATGGGGCCATGCCGGCCGCCTTCCTGTTGCCGTTCGGTGGATCGGGACGCACGTCCCCCCGTAGTACGGACGGTCGGCGGGGGGTGTTCAGCCGGGTGGGGGGTTCCCCGGGAACCGGTCGCCGAGGAATCGTGTCTGTTGAGGAAAAGTCGACGCGGTCGCCGGCGCCGCGCCACATGCAGGGGGGACAAGTGAATGAGCGGCTGGAGGGCTCCGGGGTACACCGAGGCCAGAGAACTGGGCTCGGGCGGCAGCGGTCGCGTGGTGCTCGCGTCCCATGACGCCACGTCAACGCCCGTCGCGATCAAGTACCTGAGCGACGAACTGCGGGGCGACCCGGAGTTCCTGCAGGAGTTCCGAGCCGAGGCCCAGCTGCTGGGAGGTCTCCACACCCCATATGTCGCCAGTCTGTACGAGTACGTGGAGGGCCCCGCAGGCGCAGCCATCGTCATGGAGCTGGTCGACGGCCTGGCACTGAGGGCGTTACTCCGCCAGGAAGGAGCCACCGGGCCCGAAGCAGCCCTGGTGGTGCTCAAGGGGTCGTTGCTCGGCCTCGCCGCCGCCCATCGCAAGGGTGTGGTGCACCGCGACTACAAACCGGAGAACGTCCTCGTCGCGGCGGACGGAACGTCGAAGCTGGTCGACTTCGGTATCGCCCTGCGCACCGGAACCAAGGGGGCCGTGGCGGGGACGCCCGCCTACATGGCCCCCGAGCAGTGGAACGGGCGCCCGGCATCGCCCGCGACCGACGTGTACGCGGCGACCGCGACGTTCTACGAGTGCCTGACCGGCCGCAAGCCGTTCCACGGTGAGAACTTCGCCGAGCTGGCCGTGCAGCACATCGAAGCGCCGGTACCGGTCGAGCGGGCACCGGAGTCCGTGCGTGGACTGGTCCTGCGCGGGATGGCGAAGGACCCGGCGCAGCGTCCGGCGGACGCCGAGGCGTTCGTGGCGGAACTGGAGGTGATCGCGGGAGCGGCCTACGGGAACGACTGGGAGGAGCGAGGGCAGCGCAGGCTCGCCGCGCTCGCGGCGCTGTTGCCGCTGCTCTTGCCGTCGACGGGACCCGGGCCGGGGACGGTCGACCTGGCCACGACGGTGGTCGGCGGCGGTGCACGACGCCTGAAACGTCAGGGCATGCTCGCCGCGGCGGGCGGTGTGATCATCGCCGGACTGCTGACCTTCGCCGCGGTGGCCTCGGGTGAGGGCCCGCGCCAGACGACCGCCAACTGGACAGGGGAAACAACGAGAGCGACCCCGCGCGGCACCTCCGAAGCGCCGGGGACGACGGCTCCACCGGGCAGTCCCTCGCCCGACTCCCCGAGCCCGTCGCCCTCCACCTCGGAGAGCGCCTCGGCCTCCACCGGGGCGACCGCCGTCACCACGCCGACCGCACCGACGCCGACCACGACGGCCTCGGCCACGGCTTCCGCGTCCGTGACGGCCACGCCGACGGTGTCGCCCTCGGCGTCGACGACACCCCCGGTGAGCGTGAGCGACGTCTCGGTCACCTCGCTCGCCCAGACGGGTGTATTCAGTGCCTCGGCCACGATCCGGCTGCGCACCAGTGATGCACGCTCCGTGACCGTCACGGTGACCTGGTACACAAGCGACGCGAAGGGAGAGCCCGGCACCGCCGACGGCGCACAGACCTTCACCCGCAGCGGTTCCACCTCGTACTCCTTCACCGCCGACCACACGTTCCCGCGGGGCAGCGGCTGTTGGTTCGGCGCGGTCGCCACCACCGACCCGACGGCGGCCAACGGGCAGTCGTTCCAGCAGATCCTCACCCGTGGTTGCGTGATCACGTGAACGGGTCACGCGACCTCCCCCCGGAGGACACCGGGCGCACCTTCCGTCTCGGCCCCGCGGACGCGGCGCCGAACGACGCGACCCCTCAGGACGCGAGGCCGCACGGCGCGACGCCGCAGGACGCCGATCCCGAGTACAGCGCGACCGTCCTCGCCGAGCACTGGGCGCCGTCGACACTGCCGACGGCCCGGCTCGAGCCCGTGGTCAGCGCCGAGGGGGCGGTGCCGACGGTGAAGGCCGGCCCCACCGTCGTCCTGCCGGACCGGGTCGAGGGCGAGGTCATGCGGTTCGGGCCCGGCGTCACGCCCGCCGCGGCGGCCCGGGCCAACGTCGCCGCCGAGGTGTGGCGGGGCCGGATCATCCCGCTTCCGCCGCCCGGACCGCATCGTCGCAGGTGGCCGCGGCGGTACGCACTGGCCGGAGCGGTGCTGGTGGCGGTGCTCGTCTTCCTGGCCTGGCAGCGCTTCGGTCCGGGCCTCGAGGTGAAGCGGGTGACGGTGACCGCTTACCCGTCGGCACCCGCGTGCGACACGACCGTCGACCTCGTCGCCGTCGTCACGACCAACGGCCACCCGGGCACGATCAGTTACCGCTGGCTACGCAACGACGGCACCTCCTCCGACGTGCTGTACGAAGAGGTTCCCCGCGGCCGCCACGAGGCGCGGCTGCATCTGCTGTGGACCTTCCGCGGTCACGGCACGTACCGGGCGCAGGCGGAACTGCGCATCACCACTCCCGGCCACCGCGCCGTCACGACGGGTTTCTCGTACGACTGCCCGTGACCCCTGCGACCACCGAGCCCGCCCGCGCAGCCTGTGCGCGGGCGGGCTCAGCCATATGACGAGGCCTCAGCACATGGCCGTCGCCTTTTAACTCTCTTGACTGGGACGACCACTCTCGGTAGCGCTTATCGCATCTCCGCGACTTTCCCGCAACCTTGCGAATCGGTGGTTTTTCCGCCTTTCGGGAACGGTACTCGTCGATTCATCGCGACTTCCCGAGCATTTGCGCAGTCCAGGGTCGCGACATACCACTTCGATCATCTTCGAGTGGCAGTCCGAACGAGGACGGCGGAGACTACGAGGAGCGACATATGGTTGTATGGCGAGAGAAGAGCTCACGACCGCATGGCTTCCGGATTACTCGCTCCGGCCCATAGCCGGGGCAAGAGGGACACCGGGTACCGGCTTTACCGGCCGCCCGTGGTCGACTTTTCCTCAAGGAGCTCACATCGTGGAAAAATCTGCAGAGGTCCTGGCGTCGGATCCCGCTTCGGATCCCGATGAATCTTCAACCACCGGGCACCCCTACACCGCCCCGGCCGACGGCACGGAAAGGATCCTCGCCGACATCCTGGCGGGCATCGTGCACACGGACCGGGTGTCGGTCGACAGCCATTTCTTCACGGAAATGGGTGCCGACTCCCTGGTGATGGCACATTTCTGCGCCCGCGTGCGCAAGCACCAGGACCTGCCGTCCGTGTCGATGAAGGACATCTACCGGTACCCGACGATCAGAAGTCTCGCGACGGCCCTGGCGGACGCCCCGCCGGTCGGCGCCCAGACCCCCGCCACCCAGGCACTCGCCGACGTGCCGCTCCCGGAGCCGATCCAGGTGACGGCGGCGAAGGGCACGCCGCGCTACGTGTTCTGCGGCGTGCTGCAGGCACTGTTCTTCCTGGGCTACTCGTACCTCGCCGCGCTCGTCGTGACACGTGGGGCGGAGTGGATATCCGCCGGCACGAGCCCCTTCGACACCTACCTGCGGTCCGTGGAGTTCGGCGGCGCGGCCTTCGCGGGCGTCTGCGTCCTGCCGGTCGCGGGCAAGTGGCTCCTGGTCGGACGGTGGAAGCCGCAGGAGATCCGCATCTGGAGCCTGGCGTACTTCCGGTTCTGGTGCGTGCGGACCCTGATCCGGGCGAACCCCATGGTGCTGTTCGTCGGTTCACCGCTGTACGTGCTGTACCTGCGGGCGCTGGGCGCGCGAATAGGCCGCGGGGTGGCGATCTTCTCCAAGCACGTCCCGGTCTGCGCCGACCTGCTGACCATCGGCGACGGCACGGTGATCCGCAAGGACTCGTACTTCTCCTGCTACCGGGGACACTCGGGGGTGATCCAGACCGGTCCGGTCACCCTCGGCAAGGAAGTGCTGATCGGCGAGGTGACCGTGCTCGACATCGGCACCTCCATGGGCGACGGCGCCCAACTCGGCCACGCCTCCTCGCTCCACAGCGGCCAGGCGGTCCCCGCCGGCGAGCGCTGGCACGGCTCCCCGGCCCAGCCGGGCGCCGCGGACTACCGCGTGGTCGCGCCGGTGGAGTGCGGCAGGAGCCGCCGTGTCACCTACTGCCTGACGCAGTTGCTGATCCTCCTGGCCGCCTGGATCCCGGTCGCGGTCGGCGGGGTGGCGATCCTCCTCGCGGTGGTCCCGCGCCTGGCCCTCCTGCTGGAGCCGGGCCCGGTGGCCCTGACGACGTGGACCTTCTACGCCGACGCCCTGGCCGCCTCCTTCGTCCTCTTCTGCGGGGCGCTGCTGCTGGGCCTCCTCGTCGTGGTCACCGTGCCGCGGCTGCTGCACCCGCTCGTGAAGCCCGACACGGTCCACCCGCTCTACGGGTTCCGCTACGGGCTCCACCGCACCATCGGCTTCCTCACCAACCGGAAGTTCTTCCGCGTCCTCTTCGGCGACAGTTCCGCCGTCGTGCACTACCTGCGCGCCATCGGGTACGACCTGTCGCCGGTGGAACAGACCGGCTCGAATTTCGGTACCGAGGTGAAGCACGAGAATCCGTACCTGAGCAAGGTCGGCAGCGGCACCATGGTCGCCGACGGACTGTCCATCATGAATGCGGACTACTCCAGCACCTCTTTCCGCGTCACCCGTACGGCGATCGGCCCACACAATTTCCTGGGCAACCACATCGCCTATCCGCCCCAGGGCAGGACCGGCGAGAACTGCCTGCTGGCGACCAAGGTCATGGTCCCCGTCGAGGGGCCCGTCCGGGAGAACGTCGGACTGCTGGGCTCGCCCAGCTTCGAGATTCCCCGCACGGTGGACCGCGACAGCAAATTCGACCACCTGAAGGACGGCGACGCGTTCCACCGCCTGCTGTCGGACAAGAACAAGCACAACACCGGCACCGCGGTGCTCCACCTGCTGCTGCAGTGGCTGCTGCTCTTCCTGGTGGCGCTGACCGCGTCCGTAGCCGCCGACCTCTACCCCACGTACGGCGCCGCCGCGGTCGCGGTCGCGAACATCGTGGTCCTGGTGGTCACCGTCACCTACATCGTGCTCGGCGAGCGCATCGTCACCAGGTTCCGCGGGCTGCGGCCGCTGTACTGCTCGATCTACGACCTCGACTTCTGGCGGCACGAACGCTACTGGAAGGTGACGGCGGCGACGGAGTACCTGAACGTACTCAACGGCACCCCGTTCAAGAACGTCGTCTGGCGTCTGCTCGGCGTGCGGATCGGGCGCCGGGTCTTCGACGACGGCCTCTTCCTCCCGGAGCGCTCCCTGGCGGCCATCGGCGACGACTGCACCCTCAACGCGGGCACCGTCATCCAGAGCCACTCCCAGGAGGACGGCGCCTTCAAGTCCGACCACAGCACGCTGGGTGCCGGCTGCACCCTCGGCGTCGGCGCCCTCGTCCACTACGGGGTGACCGTCGGCGACGGCGCCGTGATCGCCCCGGACTCCTTCGTGATGAAGGGCGAGGAACTGCCCGCGCTCGCCCGGTGGGGCGGCAACCCCGCCCGGGAGATGCCCGAGAACCCGAAGACCCCGAACAGCGGCGGCGATCGCGCCACCGCGCTGATCAGCGGTGTGTAGTCCCGTGGGAACCGCGAGTGGAGGCAGGTCGATGGACATGGCAGCGCACGCCGGACGGGAGTTCTGGCGCGGAGTGCTCGTCAAGGGCGGGTTCACCGCGATCCCCCGCTGGACTCCCGAACCGGCCACCGGCGCCGCCGAGCACGTGGTGGCGGTCCCCGACGGCCTCACGGCGTCCGTGCGCCGTGTGGCGGAGGAGGTCGCCGTCCCGGTGGGCTCGGTGCTGCTGGCCGCGCACGCCAAGGTGCTGGCAGCGCTCGCCGGCGAGGCCGACGTCGTGACCGGTTACGTCGCCGCGGGCGGCGCGGTGCTGCCGTGCCGGCTGTCGGCGGGTCCCGGCTCGTGGCGGTCCCTGCTGCTGGACGCGCACGGTGCCGAGTCGCAGCTGCTGGCCTTCCAGGACTTCCCGGTCGACGCGCTCCGCAAGGAGCTCGACCTGGCCGAGCCGCTGTTCGAGACGGTCTTCGACCTGTCCGGCGGTGGTGTCGAGCTCACCCCCGGCACCGTGCTCTGGGTCGGAGCCTCGGACCGCGACGGCCGGCTCTCGCTGCGGCTGCGCTACGCCAACGATGTCATGGACGAGGACGCCGCGGCCCGCGTCGCCGGCTACCACGTGGCCGCCCTGGCGCGGATCGCCGCCGACCTGGACGCCGAGCACACCCGCAAGAGCCTGCTGTCGGCGGAGGAGAACCGGCTGCAGCTCACCGGGATGGCCGGACCGCGCAGGAAGCTGCCGGACCGGCGGATGCACGAGCTGTTCGAGGAGCGGGTCCGGGCGCACCCGGAGGCGGTCGCGGCCGTCCACGGGGACCGCCAGTGGACCTACGGCGACCTCAACGCCCGCGCGAACCGCCTGGCGCACGCCCTCCTGGCCCGTGGTCTGGAGCGCGAGGGCGTGGTCGCGGTGGTCACCGAGCGGAACCTGGACTGGCTGGCGGCCGTGCTGGCGGTCTTCAAGGCCGGCGGCGCCTACCTGCCGATCGAGCCGCACTTCCCGGCCGGGCGGATCAGGAACACCCTGGCCCGGGCCGAGTGCCGCCTGGCGCTGACCGAGCGCGGCAGCACCGCCACGCTGGACGAGGCCCTGTCCGCGCTCCCCGAGGTGCAGCGGCTTCAGGTCGAGGACGCCTACGCCGAGGACCACCCGAGCGAGGACCCCCGCGTGGCGGTCGCCCGCGACCAGCTGGCGTACATCTACTTCACCTCCGGCTCGACCGGGGAGCCCAAGGGCGCCATGTGCGAGCACGCCGGGTTCCTCAACCACCTCTACGCCAAGATCGACGACCTCGGCATCGGCGAGGGCCACGTGGTGGCGCAGACCGCCCCGCAGTGCTTCGACATCTCGCTGTGGCAGCTGGTCTCCGCGCTCCTCGTCGGCGGACGCACCCTGCTGGTGGAGCAGGAGACGATCCTGGACGCCGACCGCTTCCTCGACAAGGTCGTCGAGGGCCGGGTGAACGTCCTCCAGCTCGTCCCCTCCTACCTGGACGTCGTCCTGTCCGCCCTGGAGCGGCAGCCGCGCGAACTGCCGGACCTGCGCTGCGTGTCGGTGACCGGCGAGGCCCTCAAGAAGGACCTCATCGGGCGCTGGTTCGCCGTGCGGCCCGGCGTGAAGCTGGTCAACGCCTACGGGCTGACCGAGACCAGCGACGACACCAACCACGCGGTGATGGACCGGGTCCCGGACACCGACTGGGTGCCGCTGGGCCGGCCCGTCAACAACGTGCGGGTGTACGTCGTCGACGAGCACCTGTCCCCGGTGCCGCTGGGCGCGCCCGGTCTGGTCGTCTTCTCCGGGGTCTGCGTGGGCCGCGGCTACATCAACGACCCCGAGCGCACCCGGCAGGCGTACCTCACCGACCCCCACCACGCCGGTGAGCGGCTGTACCGCGGCGGCGACTACGGTCGCTGGCACCCGGACGGCACGCTGGAGTTCCTCGGCCGCAAGGACCACCAGGTCAAGATCCGCGGTTTCCGCATCGAGATCGGCGAGATCGAGAACACCCTGGTCCGTGCGCCGGGGGTGCGCGACGGCGCGGTCGTGGTCAGCGACGACGGCAGCCAGCTGGTCGCCTTCTACTCGGGCCCCGCGCCCGTGGAGGCGGACGTGCTGCGCGAGCACCTGGCGGCCTCCCTGCCCGCCTACATGGTGCCCGCGGCCTTCCACTGGAAGGAGAGCCTGCCGCTGACCGCGAACAGCAAGATCGACCGCAAGGCCCTGACGGCGCTCGCCGCGGAGGAGACCTCCGAGCGGGACTCCGCCGAGGCGGACCTGCAGGCCCCCGGCACCCCCGCCGAACTGCGCCTGGCGAGGGCGTGGGCGACGGTGCTCGGCGTCCCGCAGGAGCGGATCGGGCGCCAGGACCACTTCTTCGACCGCGGCGGCACCTCCCTGTCCGCCGTACGGCTGGCGATCCTGCTGGACCGCGCGATCTCCCTCAAGGACGTCACCGCGCACCCGGTCCTCGCCGACCTCGCCGAGGTGGTCGACGGCCGGACGACGCGCCGGCCCGGACTGCTGCAGGCCCTGTCGGAGCCGGACGGCGAGCCGCACGGCGCCCTGGTGTGCTTCCCGTACGCCGGTGGCAACGCGGTGAACTTCCGGCCGCTGGCCGCGGCCCTGCGGCCCGCCGGCTGCGCGGTCTACGCCGTCGAGCTGCCCGGCCACGACCCTGCCGCCCGCGACAAGGACTTCGCGCCGCTGGCGCAGGTGGTCGACGCGGTGGTCGAGGAGATCGCCGGCCGCGGACTGTCCCGGATCCTGCTCTGGGGCCACTCCTCGGGCACCGCCCTCGCGGTGGAGACCGCCCGGCGGCTGCGGGAGCGGGGCGTGGAGGTCCAGCGCGTGTTCCTCGGCGCGCAGCTGCTCGGCGACTCCGCCGGGCGGCGTGCCGCCGCCGACGCGCTGACCGGCCGCAGCGACGCCGACATCGCCGCGGAACTGAGCGGCGACGGCGGTTACGGACAGCTCGCCGAGCTGGACAGGGCCCGTGCCGGGCACGTGGCCGCCGCCTACCGCCACGACTGCGTGGCGGCCCACCGATACTTCGCCGACGCGTTGGACTCCGCACCGCCGGTGCGGCTGTCCACGCCGGTCACCGTGGTCGTCGCCGCCGACGACCCGTACACGGCGGACCACTCCCGCCGGTACCGCGAGTGGCAGCTGCTGGCCGAGCACGTCGACCTGTACGAGCTCGCCCGCGGCGGTCACCACTTCCCCCGCACCTGCCCGGACGAGGTGGCGCAGGCGGTCCTGCGCGCCGCCGAACTCCTGGCCTCCCCATGAACGGCAACCGAGAGGAGACGCAGTTGTCGACCTCAGCTTCCCCTCCGTCCCTGCTCGACCTCGAGCTGCGGCCCGGCTCACCCCCGATCCTGCGCACCGGGGCCGTCCAGGACCCGGCGGGCTGGGCCGACGGGCACCGCGACGCGCTGCGCGCGGTCGTCGCCGAGCACGGCTCGGTCCTGATCCGCGGCCTCGGGCTCACCGACGCGGACAAGGCCGCAGGCGTGGTCAGGCGACTGGCCGGCCGGCTGACCGCAGAGAAGGAGGCCTTCGCGTCCCGGCGGACCTACGCCGAGGGCCTGTACTCCTCCTCCAACTGGCCGCCCAACCAGCCGATGTGCATGCATCACGAGCTCAGCTACCGGCTCGAGTTCCCCGGCATGATGATGTTCGCCTGCCTGACCGCGCCGGAGAAGGGCGGGGCGACGGCGGTGGCCGACGCGCCGACCGTGCTCGAGGCGCTGCCGTCCGAGCTGGTCCAGCGCTTCGAGCGCGAGGGCTGGCTGCTCACCCGCAGCTACAACGACGAGATCGGGGCGACCGTCGCCGAGGCCTTCGGCACCGACGACCGCTCCGCCGTCGAGGACTACTGCCGCACCAACGCCATCGCCTTCGAGTGGCAGCCGGACGGGGCCCTGCGCACCCGCCAGCGGCGCAGTGCCGTGGTCCGCCACCCGGTCACGGGCCGGCGCTGCTGGTTCAACCAGATCGCGTTCCTCAACGAATGGACGATGGACCCCGAGGTGCACGAGTACCTCGTGGACATGTACGGCGCCGAGGGCCTGCCGTTCAACACCCGCTTCGGCAACGGCGACCCGATCGGCGCGGACGTCGTCCAGCTGCTCAACACCGTCTACGAAGCGAACACCGCCCGCGAGCCCTGGCAGACGGGCGACCTGATGCTCGTCGACAACATCCGCACCGCGCACAGCCGCGAGGCCTACGAGGGCCCCCGTGAAGTGCTGGTCGGCATGGCCGACGCGGTGCGCCTGGCCGACTGCTCCCCGACCGTCGAGGTGACCACCGCATGACCAGCAACCGCTCCACCGCACAGGGTTCCACGCCCTCCGGGCCGCTCACCGTACCGCCGTTCGCGGTGGTCCCCGGTGTCCAGGTCCAGCGCGCGCTGCACGGGCGCGAGAAGCAGATCACGGAGCTCGTGGAGACCACCTACCGGCTGCACTCCGCCGGTGACTCGGTGAACCCGCCGTCGTACTTCCTGCGGTTCCCCGACCGCCCCACGGCCCGGATCATCGCCCTGCCCGCCTCGATCGGCGGCGACGTGCGCGTGGACGGCCTGAAGTGGATCTCCAGCTTCCCGGAGAACGTGGCGGCGGGTATCCCCCGCGCCTCGGCGGTGCTGATCCTCAACGACCACGACACCGGCTACCCCATCGCGTGCCTGGAGAGCTCCATCATCAGCGCCACCAGGACGGCGGCGATGGCGGCCCTGGCCGCCGACCGGCTGAGCCGCCCCGACCGGCGCCCGAAGCGCGTCGGATTCTTCGGGACGGGACTGATCGCCCGCTACATCCACACCTACCTGGTGGGCACCGGATGGCACTTCGACGAGATCGGCGTGCACGACCTGTCCACCGAGAGCGCCAAGGGCTTCCGCGGCTACGTCGAGCAAACGGGCGCCCCGGGACGCATCACCCTGCACGAGGACCCCGAGCAGCTCATCCGCTCGAGCGACCTGGTGGTCTTCGCCACCGTCGCCGGTGAGCCCCACGTACGGGACATGACCTGGTTCGGGCACAAGCCGCTCGTGCTGCACATGTCGCTGCGCGACCTCACGCCGGAGATCGTGCTCGGCTCGACCAACGTGGTCGACGACGTCGAGCACTGCCTGAAGGCGGACACGTCGCCGCACCTGGCGGAGCAGCGCACGGGCAACCGGGACTTCCTGGCCGGCACGCTGGACGACGTGATCGCCGGGCGGGTGGCGCTCCGCGAGGACCGGCCCGTGGTGTTCTCGCCCTTCGGCCTCGGGGTCCTCGACCTCGCGGTCGGCAAGTACGTCTACGACGAGGTGGCGCGTTCCGGCGAGCTGCGCGTCGTCGACGACTTCTTCCACGAACTGCGCCGGTACGGATGAACGGCCGCGACCCCGCCCCCACGGCCCCAGGCCCCCGGACCTGGGCCCGGGCCCCCGACGGAGGGGCGGGCACCACGGCGACGGACGACAAGGAGCCGCATGCGGACGCACCTCCGGGAAAGACCAACGGTCCAGCCACGCAAGCTCATCAGTGCAGGACACAGCGGCCGCTGACGCGCTGCTCCCCCGTCTCGACGGGAGAGGCGCTGCAGATGAGGAGGCCATCGTGACAGTCATATCCGTTCCCCAGGCCTTCAACGAGGAAGAGCTCTTCGTCGACCTCGAGTCGATCTTCGGGCAACCGCTCTTCCTGAAGTGCGAGGGCTTCAACTTCGCCGGTTCGATCAAGCTCAAAGCCGCGACCGAGATGGTGGAGACCGCCGAGCGGGAGGGGATCCTGACTCCGGAGTCGATCCTGGTCGAGTCCTCGTCCGGCAACCTGGGCGTGGCCCTGAGCATGATCGCCGCCAGCAAGGGCTACCGGTTCCTGTGCGTCACCGACGCACGGTGCAACCTGTCGACCCGGCTCCTGATGAAGGCCCTGGGCAGCCAGGTGCACATCATCTCGGGCCCCGACGCCCACGGCGGCTACCTCGGCGCGCGGCTGGACTTCGTCCGCGCGCTGTGCGCCTCGGACGACCGGTACGTGTGGCTCAGCCAGTACACCAACCCGGGCAACTGGAGGGCGCACTACCGGACGACCGCTCCGGAGATCGCACGGCAGTTCCCCGAGGTCGACGTCGTGTTCGTCGGGGCCGGCACCACGGGAACGCTGATGGGCTGCGCCCGCTGGTTCCGTGAGTGGTCCCGGCCGGTGAAGGTCGTCGCGGTGGACAGCGTCGGCTCCGTGACGTTCGGCGGGGCCCCGGGCCGGCGGATGATCCCCGGGCTGGGCATGAGCGTCCACCCGCCGCTGCTCGACGAGTCCTTCGTCGACGAGGTCGTCCTGGTCGAGGAGGCGGACACCATCCGCGCCTGCCACCGGCTGGCCCGCCGCGGCTTCCTGTTCGGCGGCTCGACGGGCACCGTGGTCAGCGGCGCGATGAGCTGGCTCGAGAAGAACGGCGCCCCCGGCCTCACCTCGGTGGCGATCGCGCCGGACCTCGGCGAGCGCTACCTCGACACGATCTACCAGAGCAACTGGCTGCAGGACCTGTACGGCGAGGACGTCCTCGAACCCGACGAGCGGGCCGACACGTCCTGGGCCGACCCCGCCTGGGCGGCGGCTGCCGAAGCCGCGTGGGCCAACACCCCCGCGGCACCCCCCGCCGAACCCGAACCCGAACCGGCGAGGACGCAGTCGGTCTCACCCGACGGTCAACTGCACTGACGGCCGGGCGGTGACGCCGCCCCCCGTCGAACGCGTGCTGCTGCGGCGGTCCCCGACCGCCGCAGCAGCACGTGCGCGTCAGATCGGGTTCCGCAAGAGGCATTCGGGCCGCCCGCACTGAGTAGATCCGCCGCGCGGAAATGAGCACGCGTGCTCATCCCCCGCCCAGGAGCATCGCCGTAGCCTCGTGAGCACGGTCGGTAACGACACCTGGGACCAAGGGGGAACCTACGATGATCCGCCGCGCCGCCACCGCTCTGGCACTCTCCGCCGCCTCTCTGCTGATCGCCGCGGGGGTCGTCACCGCCACCGGCCCGCAGTCCCAGGCCTCGACCGAAGCCTGGGTCGGACCCGGCGTCGCCCAGGCCTGGGTGGGCCCCGGAGCCGCCACCCAGGCCTGGGTCGGCCCCGGCGTCGTCAAGGCATGGGTCGGCCCCGGAGCCGCCACCCAGGCCTGGGTCGGCCCCGGCGTCGTCAAGGCATGGGTCGGCCCCGGAGCCGCCACCGAAGCCTGGGTCGGACCCGGCGTCGTCGAAGCTTGATCCGGTCCGGGCGGCACCGGGGGCCGGATGACGCGCCGGTCCGCACGACGTGAAGGCGGGCGCCGTCGACGGCGCCCGCATCCCCGTCCGGAACCGGCGCCCCCGGCCCGACACGCCCTTACATGGCAAGCGTTACCGGTGGTATGTCATGCGCATGACTACCTCTCGAAGCGCTCGCTTCGTCTCCCTGCCCCGCGCAGGCGCGGTGGCGGCCGCGGTCCTCGCGGTGACCGTTCCCGGGCTGCCACCGGCGGCCGGCGCGCCTGCGCCCGCCGGGGCCGCCGTCGCTGCCGCCCCCGGCGGCACCCTCTCCGTACAGAGCGCCGTGAACGGCCTCAACGCCTCCGACAGCGGCGGCACCGTGGCGCTGCACCGGCCCAAGGGCAACGAGGACCGGCAGCAGTGGACGGCGGTCGCCGTGTCCGGAGGGCAGGAACTGCGCAGCACCGACGACGCGAGCCACTGCCTCGGGCGTTCCGGCTCCGACGCGGCGATCGTGGCGTGCGGCGGCGCGAGCGCGGCCTGGGAGATCACGGCGGCCGGCGACGGTACCTACGCCCTCACCGTGCCCGGCACATCCGACCGCCTCACCCTGGGCGAGGCGCCGGGCGGGGGCGTGTACCCCGAGCGGCCGCGCGTGGGCGCCGCGGGCCCGCTGTCCCGGTGGTACCTCACACCCACCCCGCTCCCCCGGGCCGCCATGCCGCCCGCCGACCAGCGCACCCTTGACCAGGTCACCTTCCTGACCGCGCACAACGCCTACGCCAACGGCGTCGACGGCGGCTTCGCCCCGCCCTTCGTGAACCTCTTCCCCAACCAGTCGCGCGGCATCTCGCAGCAACTCGACGACGGCGTCCGCGGCTTCATGATGGACATCCACCAGACCCCGGACGGCGCGATCCTCTGCCACAACAGCTGCACGCTGGTCAGCCGTCCCGTCGCCCTCTGGGTGGACCTGCAGCGGATGGTCGACTTCCTCCGGCAGCACCCGGGGCAGTTCGTCACCGTCTTCCTGGAGGACTACGTCTCCCCCGAGGTGCTGCGCTCCGAGCTCTCCCGGGTGAACGGTCTGTACGACGTCCTGTACCGCCCCGACCAGGACGGCGTACGGGAGCACGGCTGGCCCACCATGGCCGACCTGGCCGCGCGCGACAAGCAGCTGATGATCTTCACCGACCGGACCCGCGGCTCCGACACCGGCCTCAAGCGCGACAGCTTCGGCGTGCAGTACCAGCAGGAGTGGACCGTGGAGAACTACTGGTCGATGGGCTCCGGCGCGAGCACCTCCGACTGGTCCTGCTACAGCCGCTGGTACGGCGCCGGGGTCAACGTCCCGCTCACCCGCGAGGAGCCCGGTTTCCGGCCGCTGTTCGTCATGAACCACTTCCGGGACACGACCATCGCCGGCACCGCGTCCACCGACAACGGCAAGCTGCTCAACCGCACCCAGAACTTCTGCGAGCCCGCGGCCCGCAAGAAGCCGACGTACGTGGCCGTCGACCGCTACGACCTCGGCTCGCCGAAGAGCGCGGTCGACCAGCTCAACACCTACACCGTGGTGCCGTAGCCGTGGCCGCGACGTTACCGCGCCGGCCCCTCACGGCCGTGGCCGCCGCGCTCGTCACCCTCATCGGCCTGCTCACCCCCACGACCGCGCTCGCGCGGGACCCGGAGCCCTCGGCCCCCGCCGCCCCCGCGGCGCCGGCCACCGCACTCGCCGCGTCCTGGACCCCGCCGCTCAGCACCCGCGGGCGTTACGTCGTCGACGCCGAAGGCAACCGCTTCAAGCTCACGTCCGGCAACTGGCACGGCGCCAGCGGCACCTGGAACGGCTCGGGCGATCCGGCCGACCCCGCGAACCACCACGCGGGCGAGGACTCCGGCCGCATGCCGCTCGGCCTCGACCGGGCGCCGATCGCCGAGATCCTCTCCGGCTTCGCCGAACTCGGCATCAACAGCGTCCGGCTGCCGTTCTCCGGCGAGATGATCCACGACACCGTCCCCGTCACCGACGCGGCCGTCGCCGCCAACCCCCAACTGCGCGGCAGGACACCGCTGCAGGTGTACGACGCCGTGGTCGCCGCCCTCACTGACGCGGGCTTCGCCGTCATCCTCAACAACCACACCAACACCACCCGCTGGTGCTGCGGCGTGGACGGCAACGAGCGCTGGAACGCCTCGCAGTCCACCGGCACCTGGGAGGACGACTGGCTGTCCATGGTCCGCCGCTACCGCGACAACAAGCGCGTCGTCGGCGCCGACCTGTACAACGAGGTGCGCCGTTCGGTCTGGGACGACCCCAACTGGGGCCTCGGGGACGACCACGACTGGTTCGCCGCCTCGCAGCACCTGGGCGACCGCATCCTCCAGGAGGCCAACCCCGACCTGCTGGTCATCGTCGAGGGCATCAACTGGACGGGCCTGCCCGTCGACGGCCTCCCCCACGACCGCCCCACCCTCGAGCCCGTCCAGCGGCTGTCCCACACCCTCGTCCGGTCCGGGAAGCTGGTGTACTCCGCGCACTTCTACGGCTACACCGGCCCCCGCCACAGCGGCGCCACCGGCATCGGCGAGACCCACGACCCGCGCTACAGCGACCTCGGGCGCGACGAGCTGTTCGCGGAGCTGCGCCGGCAGGCCTTCTATGTGTCGTCGGACACCGGCCGGCACTACACGGCACCGCTGTGGATCAGCGAGTTCGGCGTCGGTGGCCGGGACGAGACCAACGAGAAGTCCCGCGCATGGTTCGCCAACTTCACCGACTTCCTGATCCAGACCGACGCCGACTTCGCCTACTGGCCGCTGGTGGGCTGGCACGAGAACCGCCACGGCAACGGCTGGGCGCTCCTGCACTGGGACGCCGCCGGCCACCGGATGGGCCTGTACGACGGCGACGACTGGCGGGCCTCCGCCTGGTCCCGGCTCGTCGGCAGCCCCGGCCGCACCGGGTACGTGGCCCCCGCCGACCGCTGGTCGATGCTCAGCCCGGACCACGGCGACTTCGTGCAGAGCCTGCGCATGCGGGCCCGTCCCGACTGGGACCCCGGCGCACGCAAGGCGGCGTGCCCGGACGGGCAGCGGCTGATCGGACTGGCCCACACCGGCAACCGCGGCCTGTGCACCGACACCGGAGCCGGGGACCTGTGGGCGTCCTCGGGCGCGTACCAGGTCGTCACGGACGAGCGGTACGTCCCGTCGGGCGGGGACTGGGCGTCGGGCTACACCAAGCTGCAGTGCCCGGCCGGTTCGTTCCTCGTCGGCTACGCCGTCCGCGGCGCCGCCGTCTCCAGCGCGCTGTGCGCCACCGCGGGCACGGCCCTGGGCGGCGGCGGGCGCACCGTGTGGTTCGACCGGGGCGACAACCGTCCCGCGTCGGGTGCCGGCGGGGACTTCGGTCACGGCAGCTACAAGGGCCAGTGCGCGGAGGACGAGTACGCGGCGGGCATCGCCTACACCGGCCGCTTCGGTTCCTCCCGCACGCCGGACGCGCTGTACTGCCGGTCGCTTCCGTAGGGGCGGGTCCGTGCCGCCGCCCACCGCGCCCCTGTGGCGGTGGGCGGCGGCACGGGGCCCGGTCAGCTGCCCGGGACGGTGTCGGTGAAGACGGTGCCCGCGGTGCGGTAGGCGGCCACCTTCGCGGCGACCTGGGCCGGGGTCAGCACCTGGTCCTTGACGAAGTAGACGTAGTCCACCTGCTGGTCGTAGGAGCGCGAGGTGCTGCCCGTCTGGCCGGCGAGGTCGATGAGCCAGTGGTTGAAGTCGATCCACTGGCCGGTCTCGGGCAGGTAGGGCTCGCCGTGGGTGCCGAAGACCTGGCCGTCGATGTAGTAGGTGATGGCGTTGTTGTCGATGGTGAACTGCAGGTCGTGCCAGCCGTCGTAGCTCTGGCGGTTCTCCGAGTGGGTGTTGACGGCGTTCCACGGGTCCGGGTTGTAGGTCTCCCAGGACGTCGTGTACATGATGTTGCTCGGCTCGCCCCAGCCGCCGTTGGGCAGGTACTCGAAGTCCTGCTCGCTGTAGTTCGGGTCCATCGGGGCGTTGAGCGGCGTGAAGGCGAAGAAGGTCTGCACGACGTGGTCCCCGTCGGGGCCGCCGGTCGGGGTGTCGTCGAAGCGCACCCGGGCGGCGTAGGTGCCGTTGCGGAACTTGCGGGCGCTGGTCTGGATCTCGCTCTCCTTGGTGCCGGCGGCGGTGCCGTCGGTGGTGAGGCGCAGGTTCATGACCTTGTTGCTTCCGGTGCCCGCCACGAAGGTGACGTCCTGCGGGGACCAGGTGGCGCCCGGCACGCCGGGACCGCCCTGCCCCGACTTCACGGTCCAGCCGTGGCTCTGCAGCGCGGGGTCGCTGCTCGAGGTGTAGCTGAAGTCGTCGAAGAGCGCGGGTGCGTTGGGGTCGGTGGGCGGCGTGGTCGGCGGATCCGTGGGCGGCGTCGTGGGGTCGTTGCCGGCGGGCGCGGTGCCCCAGACGACCGAGCCGCCGCGCTGCACGGTGACCTTGTCCCAGTCCGCGTACGACGTCTGGGAGCCGTTGAACGAGTAGTCGTCGGACTGGGTCAGGCGCTGCCAGTCCGCGCGGTAGAAGCGCAGCTGCATGTCGCCGGTGTTCTGCCCGGGGGCGAGCGATCCCGCGCCGGAGGTGAAGCCGATCTCCAGGTAACGGTCGGCGGTGGCGGTGGGGTTGGCGAGGGTGCCGAAGGTACCGGTGATGTTGGCGCACCCCTTGACCGCCCAGGAGCACGCGAAGCGGTACGCGGTGGTGGGGCTGTCGGCCTTGAAGTAGTAGCGCAGGGTCACCTCGCCGAGCGGGACGGACGAGGTGCCCCGGTTGGTGATCTCCAACCAGGGCTCGGTCTGGTCCGCGGTGGCCCCGGACGC
Organism: Streptomyces sp. TOM-9; assembly: GCF_056858595.1. Lineage (NCBI taxonomy): Bacteria > Bacillati > Actinomycetota > Actinomycetes > Kitasatosporales > Streptomycetaceae > Streptomyces > Streptomyces sp. TOM-9. The sequence continues at coordinate 939,952 of NZ_JBXEQB010000001.1, forward strand.
GCTCGTCCGGTACTGCGCGGTGAGCGTGGCCGCCGCGGCGGAAGCGGGCAGCGCGACGAGCCCGGCGCAGGCGAGACCCGCCGTCGCGCAGGCGGCCACGGCGGTGCGGACCCGGGCGGTGGTGCGGAACGGTCCTGACATGGGGACCCCTTCCAGTCGGGTGGAGCGCGTGGGGGAGGGCTTACCACTTGGCAACTGGTCTTCCACTGGTAAGGGAAGGTGGCATAGACCAGATGAGGGGTCAAGCCCCGTAACAGGAAGGGAATTCGAGACGTCGGCGGCCCAAGCGACAGCGGAAGGCTGGAGAACTGGTCAGCAACTGGATAGCCTCGGGCACACGGCATTGCACGGCCATAGAGAAGGGCGGGCGCATGACGGGTGAGGCACCGCGGTCACCGCTGAAACGGGAACGGGTCCGCGACCACCTCCTGGAACTCGTCGAGTCCCAGGCACCGGGCACCCCGATCCCCTCGGAGCGCGCCCTGTGCGAGCGGCTCGACGTCTCCCGCCCCACCGTGCGCTCGGCCGTCGACGAACTGGTCACCACCGGCCTGCTCGTCCGGCGCCACGGGAGCGGCATGTTCGTCGCCCCCGCGAAGATCACCCAGGAACTCGCCCAGGGGGAGAACGCCTTCAGCCTGCCGCAGGCCTCCGGCCACTGGCTCAGCCGCGTCCTGGAGTTCGCCACGGTACGGGCCGGCGCCCGCGTCGGCCGCAAGCTCCGCGTGTCGCCCGCCGCCGAGATCGTCTACATCGCCCGCCTCCGCCTCGTCGACGGCGAGCCGATGGCCGTCGAGTACCTGCACGTACCGGCCGACCTGGTACCGGGGCTGCGCGCCGCCGACATGGTGTCCGGGGACTTCTACGCGTACCTGCGCGAGCGGCACGGCGTCCACGTGCACGAGGCCGTCCAGTCCATCGAACCCACCGTCGCCAACGAGGAGGAGGCCCGGCTGCTGCACGTGCCGGTGCTCTCCCCCGCGCTCCTCTTCGACCGCCTCACCAGTGACGCCGCCGGCCGCCCCGTGGAGTACGTGCACTCCCTCTACCGCGGCGACCGCTACCGCATCGTCTCGCGCCTCTCCCTCGCCGACTCCGCGCCCGCGGGCCGGCCCGTTCCGGCGGGACACCACCCGGGCATGCCCCCCGACGAACGCGCCGCCCCGGCCGGCACGCTCGCCCACGTGGTGGGGGACGTACAGCCCCGCGGATGAGGGCCCGCAACCCGTACACATGTGCGGCCCTCAACCCCTATGATCACTCCGCTCCCGTGTCCACCGGAGCCGCGCACGACCCGAGACAGGCCATCCACGATGTCCAGCAAGCCCCCCAAATCCCCTTTGCTGCCCGCCCGCTGCGCGCAGGCGGCCATAGCCGCGGCCGCCGTCCTGGACGTGTTCCGGGCGGTGGCCCTCCAGGACCGCCGCCTGCATCCGACCGATGCGACGCGGCACACCTCCGGCCTGGTCTCCCAGGTCTTCGTGTACCTGATGACACTGACCGTCGTCCTCTTCCTCGTGTGGCTCGCCCGGTCCCGGCGCAATGCCCTGGCGCTGTCCCCGCAGGCACCACTCCCGGGCGGAGGCTGGCTGATCGGGGCGTGGTTCGTCCCGGTGGTGAACCTCTTCGTGCCCCGGCGGTTCGTCCTCGACATCGGACGTGCGAGTTCCCCGTCATGGAACCCGAAACGCGACTCGACGCTGGTGAACCTCTGGTGGGCGGCCTGGATCGGGCACGGAATCGTCCTCTCGCTGGCCACCCAAGCCGCCCCGGGCTCGCGGTCCGCCCTGGCGGTCGCGGAAGCGCTCATGATCGCCGCGGCCGTGCTGCTGGGCATCCTCATCGAGCGCATTACCACGCTCCAGAGCGCCGCGCTGGGCACCTCGGTTCCCCTCTCCCCCGTCACGCAGTCATGAGGCAGGCTGCACCCATGACCGGCTACGACATAGTGCGGGTCTTCTGCGGACCCGACGGCGGCCACGGCGACCGGCTGGCCGTGGTGCGTGACGGAAGCACCGTCACCGACGACCAGGACCGCGTCGCGTTCGCCCGGCGATCGGGCTTCGCCGAGACCGTGTTCGTGGACGACCCCGAGCGGGGCATCATCGACATCCGCTCGGCGGACGGACGGCTGCCCTTCGCCGGCTCCCCCTGCATGGGCACCGCCTGGCTGCTGGACGCCCCCGAACTGATCACCCCGGCGGGGGTCGTGGGCGTGCGCCTCGACGGCGAGTTCACGTGGCTGGAGGCCAGCCCCGCCTGGGCCCCGCACCGCACCCTGCGGCAGTACGACTCGCCGGAGGAAGTGGACGACCTGCCCGTACCGCCGCCCGGCGAGTGGGTCTACGCCTGGGCCTGGGAGGACGAGGCCGCCGGACGCGTCCGCGCCCGCGGCTTCCCGGGCCGTGGCGACGGCGTCGACGAGGTCGAGGCCACCGGCTCGGCGGCGCTGCTGCTCACCGACCGCCTCGACCGCTCCCTCAACATCGCCCAGGGCCGCGGCTCCCAGATCCTCACCGCCCCCGCACCGGACGGCCTGGTCGAACTCGGCGGCCGCGTCCACCTTGAGCGCGCCGTCCCCGGCACCCCCACACGCACCCGCCCCGCGATCACCCTCGGCACACCGACCTCGTCCCGCCGCCGTATCCATCTGCTCGACCTCTGACCCATGGCCGGGGACCGGGCGGTGGATCTCCTTCCGGACGACAGGCACGACCCCGAGATCCGGGTTCGAACGTCTTCCGTCAGCGAAGGGGGAAGCCGTCCGTCCCGCCGAGCCGGCGGATCTCGTCGAGCGGGAACGGGGTCTGCCTGCTCCGACGCTGGAAGGAGAGGTTGAAGTCGGAGATCACCGCGGCGACCGGCGAGTGCCGGGCGAGGATCGCCGTGGCCACCTCCGGGATTCCCGTGGGGCGTTTGCCCTCCGCATAGGCGCGCACCAGTGCGTAGCGGCCCTCCCGGTCCTCCCTCCGGAATCCGTACAGGGCGGTGACCAGCCAGTTCACCAGGTATGTGGCGGTGTAACAGCGGTCGTAGACCTGATTTCGGTCGAAGAAGTCGGCTTCCTCCTGCGACAGTTCGAACCCGGAGGACATCGCGAGGCCGTAGTCCGCGAAGTACAGCCGCCGGCCATCGGTCAGGATGTTCTCGAAGTGCGCGTCGAAGTGCAGGAGCCCGTGGCCGTTCATGAACGAGATCCCGGCCGCCAGTTCCCTCTCCACCATGGCGCAGGCCCGGTCGGCGGTCTCGTCCCCCGCTTCGACCTGGGTGCCCAGCCACTGGTGCAGGTTCTGCGGGATGTACTCCAGGAAGAGCGCGACGCTCGCCGAGGACTGCCGGAGCGCCTCGATCCGGCGGCGCACCTGCGGTGCGCCGCCCCAGTAGGCGACGGCCCTTTCGATGTCGGCCAGTTCCTCGGGCAGGGGCGTCGAGTCCGGCAGCACCCGCCAGTGGTACATCAGGGGGAAGCCCTCGTGTTCCCCCGCGAGCACCCATTTGGTCGTCATGGTGTGCACGGCGAGCTCGCGCCAGGCCCCGAAGCCCGGCCCGCCGATGGTGCCGACGCCGTACTGGCAGAAGACGGGCATCTCGAACAGATTCGCCGTGGACCGGACGTGCTCGGGTTGCCTCTCCAGATCGGTGAGGGGCACCCGCTTGACGAAGACCGGGGTTCCGGCGACCTCCAGCAGGGCCGCCTTCCCGCCGATACCGGATCCGAGCGGCACGGCCGTGTCGACGAGCTCGCGCAGGGCGCGGTCACTGCGCAGGGCCAGGGAGGTGGAGACGGCACCATGGGCGGTCAGGCGCCCACCGCGCGACATGTCGGGGCACTTCACTGCGGCCTCCACCGTCAACTCCCGCCGAGCGCAACGACCGCACTCTATGTCACGCTCGACGACGGAATCCGGGGGAGGGCCGCCCCCGGCGGACCGCCGCCGGGGAAAATCCCTGGCCCCGGCGTTCCGCCCCGTCGCATGATGCGCGCATGGCCGAACGGTTGCGGAACAGCGCATGGCAGTACGTCGCGGGGATCGTGCCCGTCGAGGACCTGCCCATGCTGGCGGCGCACGCGCTCGTGGACGGCGACGATTCGCCGGCACTGCGGGAGCTCGCCGGGCTGTCGCGCCGCGAGGACGCGGACGTGATCCGTGAGCTGTACGGACGGGCACTGAGCGAGCTGGACATCCCGGTTCCGGACGAGGAGACCGCCGGCCGGCGGGTGCTCCTCGACCGTGCCCGGGCGCTCGTCCGGGGTGAGCTGACCGCGGTCGAGGTGGCATGCGGGCTCTACGCGGCCACGGCGAACACCCCGGAGGAGACGCACTTCCTCGACACCGCTGCCATGTACAGCGAGTGGCTCCTCCCCGCCCTCCTGCCCGGCTGGGAACGAGAGCTGCGCGCCGCCGCCCTCAGCCTGGTGACGTCCGCCGGGCGGCCGTAACTGCGGGGCCGGCTACGGCCGTCGGACGTACAGCATGTGGCCCAGCGCCAGCACGCTCAGGCCGAACATCAGCACGCCCAGGGGGACATGGAGCGACGGCATGTGGGCGATGCCCAGCACCACCTGTGCAGAGGCGAGGACGAGGAAGCCGGAAGCGTACAGGATGGGGCGGGGCGATCCGCCGCCCGGCCGCCATGCGAGGATCGCGGCGAGCACGTACAGCATCGAGGCGCCGTACATCACGCGTGCTCCCACGCTGTGCAGCACCTCGCCGTGGGACGAGGAGAGCAGTACTCCGGCGGTGACCGCCTGGAAGAAGATCGCCGAGGTCTGCAGGACGATCGCGACCTGGAGGAAGGTGAGGCTGCGGTGTCCTGCCGTTGTCTGTATGGCCATGACGCGGTCCCTCTTCTGTCGCACGGGTGCGGATCGGTACTGTCCCGTCACTCCGACGACCTGGACCCGTGAACTGTCAGGCGGGGCACCGGCCTGACGAACGGGTGCGGTGTCCCGTCGAAGTGGCGGGAGCGGAAGCGGACGGGACGAACAGGGAGCGGTCGCGAGGATGAGCAGCACCCCATTCCGGTCAGGGCACGACCGGTCGGAGCCGGACCTGAGCGCGGTCGTCGGCGAGCGGCGCCATCTCATCAACCTCGCCTACCGTCTGCTCGGTTCACTGGCAGAGGCCGAGGACGCCGTGCAGGAGACCTACGCCCGCTGGTACGCGATGTCGCGGGAGCAGCAGGAGGCCATCGAGTCGCCCGGCGCCTGGCTGACGACGGTGGCCAGTCGCGTCTGCCTGGACCTGCTCGGCTCGGCCCGCGTCCGGCGCGAGCGCTACGTCGGCTCCTGGATACCCGAGCCGCTGCCCGACCGTGCGGAGTGGACCGGCGGCCCGGCCGTCGGGGGCGGGGCGGAGTCGGCCGACCCCGCCGACCGGGTCACCCTGGACGAGTCGGTGACCATGGCCTTCCTGGTCGTGCTGGAGGCGATGACGCCGGCCGAACGCGTGGCGTTCGTCCTGCACGACGTCTTCCGGTTCCCCTTTCCCGAGGTCGCCGGGATCGTCGGCCGGACGCCGGCGGCCTGCCGGCAGCTGGCGTACTCGGCCCGCCGGCGTGTTCGCGACGCGCGGGACCCGGCGGTGCCGACGGCCGGGCAGGCCGGTGTGGTGCGGCACTTCAAGGAGGCCTGGGAGGCCGGGGACATCAAGGCCCTCGTCGGCCTCCTCGCCCCGGACGCCACGATGGTCGCGGACGGCGGCGGGCTGGTCGGCGCCGTCCTGCGCCCGGTCGCGGGCGGCGAGCGCATCGCCCGGTACCTGGTCCACATCGCGGCGAAGTCGCCGGGGCTGACGCTCCTGGAGCGGACGGTCAACGGCCTGCCCGGCCTGGTGGCCCAGCACGCCGGGGTCACCGTCACCGTGGCGGCGTTCGGCGTCACCGGCGGCCGTGTCACCCGGATCTGGGCGGTCCGCAACCCGGACAAACTCCGGCCGTGGACGGCGAGCGGATCCGCCTGACGACACCGCTCAGGCGACGTCCGCGCTGCCTTCGCGGTAGACCTTCGCCGAGGCGATGCGACCGTCCCAAAGTTCGTAGAAGGCGGCGATGGGGCAGGTGCGGCGCTCGCCGCGGTAGGTGAGGGTCTCGGTCATCTGGCAGGCCGCGCGGTCGCCCGCGGCGATGAGGTCGTGCACCTCCAGCATAGGGAGCAGCCCGCGCATCGCCTCGTCGAAGAGACCCGTCAGCGCGGCGCGGCCGCGCACCGTGGTGGTGCCGGTGATCCACACGGCGTCGTCGGTGAAGCCGGCGAGGAGCGCGTCCAGGTCGCGGGCGTTGAAGGCCGCTACGTGCGCGTGTATCGCCGCCGCGGCGTCAGTGGTGGTCACGGGTGCCAGTGTGGCAGGCCCCGCGGGACCGACCTGGCAGTGGTCGGTCCCGCGGGGCCGGTGATGCGGTCCCGCCGTCGGTCCCGGCGTCGGCGTCAGTTGACGTTGACGGCGGACCAGGCGGCGGCCACGGCGGTGTACTCGGCGCTCGACGCGCCGTAGAGGTCGGTGGCGGCCTTGAGGCTGGCGGTGCGGGCGCCCGCGTAGTTGGTGCCGGATGTCATGTAGACCGTGAGGGCGCGGTACCAGATCTTGCCGAGCTTGTCGCGGCCGATGCCGCCCACCGTGGAGCCGTTGCAGGTGGGGCTGTCGTAGCTGACGCCGTCGACGGTCCTGGCGCCGCTGCCCTCGGCCAGCAGGTAGGCGAAGTGGTTGGCGACGCCGGAGGAGTAGTGGACGTCGAGGTTGCCGACGCCCGAGCTCCAGCAGTCGGCGGAGCTGCCGTCCTTGGAGGGCTTGTCCATGAAGCGCAGCGCTGCCTTGCCGAAGCCGGACTTCACGATGCGTTCGCCGATGAGGTAGTCGCCGGTGTCGGAGGCGTTGCCCGCGTACCACTCGACCAGCGTGCCGAAGATGTCCGAGGTGGCCTCGTTGAGACCGCCGGACTCCCCGGAGTAGGTGAGGCCCGCGGTGCGCGAGGTGACCCCGTGGGACATCTCGTGCCCGGCGACGTCGAGGGCGACCAGCGGCCCGAAGGTGGTGCCGTCACCGTCGCCGTAGGTCATGCAGAAGCAGCTGTCGTCCCAGAAGGCGTTGTTGTAGTTGTTGCCGTAGTGGACGCGGTTGTACGAGCCCTTGCCGTCGCCGGCGATGCCGCTGCGGCCGTGGACGGTCTTGTAGTAGTCCCAGGTCTCGTCGGTGCCGTACTGGGCGTCGACGGCGGCCGTCGCGCGGTCGGCGGTGGTGCCGGTGCCCCAGTGGTTGTCGGCGTCGGTGAAGAGGACCGCGGGGGCCCGGGAGAAGCAGATGCCGAAGATGCACAGGTCGGTCTTGTTCTGCGCGTCGCCGGTGTAGGTGTTGCCGCGGGTGGGGTCCTTCAGCTGGTAGGTGCTGCCGCTGAGGGTGGTCTCGAGGGACACGGTGCCGCCGTACAGGGACTTGCCGTCCCCGGCGGCGGTCTCCAGGGCGTCCCAAGCATCGATGCGGGCGCCGGTGCGGGCGTCGGTGAGGACGACGCGGGCGGCGGGGTTGCCCAGGCTGTCGAGGCCGACGGCGGTGGTGCGCCAGGCCAGGCGGGGCGTGCCGTGCAGCGCGTCGACGACGAGCTGCGGCTTGGCCTTGGCCTGCCGGAACGTGGTCCCGCGGTGGGCGGAACGGAGCGCGGCCAGGCCCTTGTCGGCGGCGGTCGCGGCCGTGACGGCGGGGGTGGTGCTCGGGACGGCGAGGTCGGAGCGGGTGGCCCGCTCGGCGCCCTCGTAGGCACCGCCCGGGGCGAGGTGGACGACGAGGTCGCCGCCGAGGACCGGCAGTCCGCGGTAGGTCCGGTCGTAGCGGACGTGCTGGGCGCCGTCCGTGTCGGTGACGACGTCGCGGACGGTACGGCCCTGCGCGGAGGTGAGGGAGAGCCGGCCGGCGTTGGCCGTGACGGCGGCGTCGGCGCGGGCGACGCCGGTGGCCCGGGAGGGGAGGTCACGTCCGGACGCGGACGCCGCGGAGGGCGTCAGGAGGGCGGCCGTGACGGCGGTCGCCGCGAGCGCCGCGGATATGGCGGTCGCGGCACGTCTGGTGCTGGGCTGCATCGTGCTCCTCTGGTGGGGGGCGTGCGCGGTCCCCGCATCTGCGTCCGGCCACGGTGGGGCGGGCCCGGGTGCGGAGGTGAGGCGGTGCCAGATTTAAGTGCCCATGACATGGGGATGTCCAGAGCGCGTCCGTGGTCCACACACGGGAACCGGCCGAACCACACACGGCGGACACGCGATGGGCGCAGGTCAGCGGGACGACCGGCGCGGATCGGCCCCCGTCGGACGCTCCGCGCCGGTCAGCTCACCTCGAACGCGCCGTGCCTCCCGGCCCCCGCCGAGAAACGCGCCGCACCCTCCCCCGCTTCCGCGAGGGACACCCGGCCGTGCCGCAACTCGACCTCGAGCGCGGCCGTTTCCTCCAGCCCCTCGGCCTCCAGCACCGCGAGCCGGTCGTGCCGTACGCAGGTCTGCGGGAAGGCCGCGATCTCCGCGGCGAGCCCCTCGGCGGCGGCGCGCGCCCCGCCGACCGGGGCCACCCGGTTGACCAGACCCATGGCGTACGCCTCGGCCGCTGCGACCGGACGCCCCGTCAGGATCAGGTCCATCGCCCGGGAGGTGCCGATCAGCCGCGGCAGCCGTACCGTCCCGCCGTCGATCAGGGGCACGCCCCAGCGCCGGCAGAACACCCCGAGCACGGCCTCCTCCTCGGCGACCCGCAGGTCGCACCAGAGGGCCAGTTCCAGGCCGCCGGCCACCGCGTGACCCGAGATCGCCGCGATGACCGGCTTGCCCAGCCGCAGGCGGGTGGGCCCCATCGGGCCGTCACCGCCGCCCCCCTCGGTCACGCCGGTCACCTCGTTGCCGCGCGGGGTGCCGATGGCCTTGAGGTCGGCACCCGCACAGAAGGTGCCGCCCTCACCCCACAGCACGGCGACCGAGGCGCCGCGGTCGGCGTCGAACTCGCGGAAGGCGTCGGCCAGCTCGCGCGCCGTCGGGCCGTCGACGGCGTTGCGCGCCTCGGGGCGCGAGAGCACCACCGTGGTGACGGGTCCGCTGCGCTCGACACGTACGGGCATGGCCTGTTCCCTCCGCCGCCGGTCACCTCTGCCTGGTCAGGAGAGGTTATCGCCGTGGGTCAGGGTCTCCCAGGCGACGAAGAGGTTGTTGCTGCCGGCCGGGCGCTGGGATTCGGTGAGCGCCTGGGTGTTGGTCATGGCGTAGCCGAGCCGGTTGTGGATCGCGTTGTAGCCGACCTCGGTGACCGGCCCGAGCCCCAGGTTGAGGTGCCCGCCGCACAGCCAGGACGGCACGGCCTCGCCCCGCTGGTACTTGGACTGGAAGCCCAGCGCCTGCCGGAGCCGTTCGCCGACCTGCGGGTAGAGGTCCTCGCCCTGGATGCGGCTGGTCTCCGCGACGTGCGAGATCGACGAGATGCCGTAGCCGGTGTGCGTGAAGTCGCGGCAGGTCTCCTGGGTGAGACCGGTCACGAAGGTGGACTGGCCCTGCCAGTAGCCGACGATCTCGTCGCGGGTGTCGAGCCCGCTGCCGGGCACGGTCTTGGGCAGTGCGCCGTCGGTGTCCAGGTAGACGTACGCGGCGACCCGGTTGAGGTAGCGGGTCACGGCCTTGTCGTACGAGGTGCGGTCGTCGAGGAAGACGGAGATGCCGACGGCGGCCTCCATCATGCTGAGCTCCCAGTTGCCGTTGCTCTTGGAGCCGTTGATGACCTCGGGGAGGTAGACGTTGCGCAGCATGGTGGCGAAGCGGTTCACGTTCGGCCAGCCGGTGTACGTGTAGCGGATGATCTCCGCCGCGCGCGGCCACACCGAGCCCGCCCAGCCGGTCTGCAGCGGGGCGTTGCTGTTGGTGTGGTCGGTGATGGTGGCCGACCAGGCGTCCATCAGCTGGATCGCCTTCTGCGCGTACTTGGCGTCGCGGGTGATGTACCAGGCCAGCGCGTTGGTGTAGGCGGCGATCGCGTCCTCGCGCTCGTCGGTGCAGCCGTAGTTGGGGTTGGAGTAGGAGCCGCACTCGACGACCGCGCGCGGCTTGGGGGTGCGCGACTGCGAGGCGTACGCCGACGCCATCATCTGGTCGTAGGCGCCCTTCCAGGGCTGCGCTCCGGCCTGCACCTTGGCGCGTGCGAAGTCGAGTTGGGCTCGGCTGACCAGGACGCCGGGGTGGCTGAAGGCAGCGGGCGCGGCGTCGGCGCGACCGCTGCCGGGCAAGGCGGTCAGGAGGGCGGCGACCAGCGCCGCGACGAGGGCGAAGACGCCCTTGGTGAGGAGACCTTGTGACCTGTGGGACATGGGGGGACGCCTTCCCAGGAGACGGCATGTTCACATGGGTGAACCATGGATGCACCCGTGAACACTGCGATTGACGGATGACGGTAGGACTAGACCAATGCCCCGTCAAGTCCCCTGTCGTGCACGGCTGATACCTGCCACCAAGACGCACACGGCTCCGACGTACCAACGGGGCGTGGGGACACGTATCTGACCCACCCTCACACCCGGCCCCCGCCCGGCGGCGCTCCGATGGCGGGCCCGCCTCCCCTCCCCCAGGCTCGATACGCATGCGCCCATCCCGAAGGGGTCCCCATGGAACTGCAGCTTCAGGGCAAGGTCGCGGTGGTCACCGGAGCCGGACGGGGCATCGGCCTGACGGTGACGCAGACGCTCGCGCGGGAGGGCGTGCGCGTCGTCGCGGGCAGCCGCAGCGTCACCCCGGAGACGCGAGCCCTCCAGGACGCCTACGACGTGACCCCCGTGTCCGTCGACCTCTCCACCCCGGACGGCCCCGCCGAGCTCGTACGGCGGGCCGCGGAACGCTACGGAGCCGTCGACATCCTGGTCAACAACGTCGGTTCCGGGACGTCCCGCAGCGGCTTCCTCGAGGTGGACGACGCGGAGTGGCGGCGCGTCTTCGAGATCTCCTTCTTCAGCGCGGTCCGCGCCACCCGCGCCGCGCTCCCCCACATGGTGGCGGCGGGCGGCGGCGCGATCGTGAACATCACGTCCGTCAACGCACGCCTCCCCTTTCCCATGGTCGTGGACTACTCGGCCGCCAAGGCCGCGCTGGCGAACCTGACGAAGTCACTGTCCGAGGAGTTCGCCCCGCGGGGCGTCCGCGTCAACGCGGTCGCCCCGGGCCCCGTCCGCACGCCCTTCTGGACCGCTCCCGGGGCCTTCGCCGACCAGACGGCCGCGGCGGCCGGGACCAGCGCCCAGGAGGCCCTGGACGAGGTCGTGCCGCGCACCATGGGCATCTCCACGGGACGGGTCACCGAGCCCGAGGAGGTCGCCGCCCTGGTCGCCTTCCTCGCCTCGCCCGTCGCGGGCAACGTCACGGGCGCCGAGTTCACCATCGACGGCGGCCAGATCAAGACGACCTGACACCCCGCCGCGGCGGGAACACGGAAAACAGGGGCGGCCGACCCCGTCCCACGAGTCGGCCGCCCCCTCACAGGGCTCTCCCCCACGGTGAACCCCGTGGCCTTGGTTCACGGCATCGGCGTCAGAAGGCGAAGACGCCGGCCGTGTCACTGCCGCGCAGCACGCACGGGTTGCCGAAGGTCTGCGCGAAGGTGACGCGCCGGCCTTCCCAGACCCCGTCGGCGGTGACCACGACCGGGTCCCACACCCGGGTGCAGGTCACGCCCCCGGCGTCGGCCGTCATCGCCGCGAAGTCCCCGTGGACCGCGGTGAGCTCCGCGCAGGCGGCCACCGCGTCCGGGTGGTCCCCGTACGGGGTGGGCTTGCACCGCAGCACGACCGCGCGCTGTATCGTCGCCGTCGCGGGGTCTTCCCCCTTCCCCACGGACAGGACGAGCGCGGACGGCGCGTACAGGCTCGTCGCCCCGGCCGGCCGGGCTTCCGCCGAGCCGGCCGCGACCCCCGCCGAACACACCGCCGCCACCAGGGCCAGGCAGGTCCCCACCGCACTGAACCGCATAGCGAACACTCCTTCGGCAATTGATCCGGTTATCGGACGTCGAGGAGTCTCGTGCATCGAACGCCCGCCCGTCACATCGCTCCGCGACTTTCGGTCACCGGTTGTTCACAGTGTGTACTATCCGTTGTGTCGCACTTGCGGTGAGCTGGGCGTCCGGGTGAATGGACTCAGCGGAGCCGGGGCCTCCGTGAAAGCGCCTTCACGGATCGACACATCGTCTCCACATCGGCCGGAAAGCAGCGGGCCGCCGCCGTGTTCTGCACACGACGACGGCCCGCGAGGACGGTGCCGGGGGGCGCTATCCGGTGTAGCCCGCGAAGATCCGCGAGAACTCGTACGGGGACTGCGGGATGTTGGTGCACATGTAGAGCGCGCCGGTGCAGGCGTTGCGATCCCGGGTCGTCTCCCAGAAGGCGAGCAGGCCCAGGTGCTTGCCCTGGGCGAAGCTCACCAACTGACGGGCGTCGGCCTGGTCGTAGATCCGGCCGTCGTCGTTCTGCCCGAGCATCGGCGTGACGCCCACCATCGCCCACAGCTGGGCGTCGGACTTGCCGGGGTAGAGCGACTTGAGCTGGGTGAAGGTGCTGTTGGCCGCCTGGATCGCCGCGTCGCCGTAGTCGGCGCTGCGGTAGTAGTCCATCGCCATGATGTTGACGACGTCGAGGTTCACCCCCGCGTCCCGGGCCGAGCGCACGACGCCCAGACCGTCCGCCGTGAGCCCCTCCGGCAGGACGGGCAGGGTGAGCGAGATCCGCAGGCCCGGATGGGCCTGCTGGAGGCGGGCCAGTGCCTGGGAGCGGCGGGCGACGGACGCCGGGTCGGCGGTGGCGGCGCCCTCGATGTCGAAGTCGGCGTACGTCAGGCCGTAGGCGTTGACCACCGCGTTGTACTCGGCGTACAACGCGTCGACGGAGCCGCAGGCCTGGGCGAGTTCTATGCCGCTGGCACCGCCGAAGGAGATCTTGACGTCGCCTCCGGCCGCGCGGATCGCGTCGATCTGGTCCTTGTTCCAGGCGTCGCGCGGGTCATAGGCGTTGAACCACATCGCCTTGCAGGACGAGGCGGTGATGAAGGCCATCGTGAAGCTCTTCAGACCGCTCGCCGAGGACAGCGTGGTGAGGCTGGGCGTCGGCCAGGCGCCCATGTCGACGTACGGCGCGGTACGCACGCCGCCCGGGGGCGGGTTGGTGCCGCCGGAGGTGGTCGTACCGCTCACGGCGGTGCTGTACGCCGAGGCGTTTCCCGCCGCGTCCTTGGCGCGGACCCGGAAGGAGTAGGCGGTGCTCGCCTGCAGCCCGCCGGCGGTGTACGAGGTGCCGGTCACGGCGACGGGCGCGCCGCCGTCCCGGGAGACCTCGTAGCCGGCGACGCTGCCGGAGTCGTCGGTGGAGGCCGTCCAGCGGACGGTGAGGGAGGAGGAGGTGGCCGAGCCGACGCTCACCCCGCCGGGGACGCTGGGCGCGGTGGTGTCCGGTCCGCCGCCGGTGCCCGCGCAGGACCCGCCGTTGAGCTTGCAGTTCGCGGGCGCACCGGTGCCCGAGGAGACCCAGCCGAAGACGGCGGTCGCGCCGGGCGCGAGGGTGCCGTTGTAGTCGCGGTTCTTGAAGGTGTAGTGGCTGCCGCTCTGGGTCATCAGGGTGTCCCAGTACGAGCCGACGCTCGTCCCCGACGGCAGGTCGAACTCGACGGTCCATCCGCTGAGCGTGGTGGTGCCGCCGTTGGTGATCGTGTACTGCCCCTGGTATCCGGTCTCCCAGGTGGACGTCTTGACGAAGGCCGCGCTCGGGGCCGCTGCGGCGGCGGGCGGGGCGAGGAGCAGGACGAGCGCTCCGACGAGCGCGGTGACCAGGGCCAGAGTTCTTCGCATCCGGGCCTCCCGTGGGGGGAACGCGCAGTTGGTCTGTACCAAATGCATCTGGTGTAGACCTATCGAGTTGATGCGTTCGCGTCAATACGCGGAACGGTCCGGGATCGCGGAGCCACACCCCCTGAGTGGCGGCCGGCCCGGTGGCAACCGGGTGAACCGCGGCCGGGCCGCACCCGCGGACGCCCACGGGGCAGGCATCATCGCTGAAGGCCGGGGCCGGTGCTCCCCCCTCCCCGATCGTGCCGGGCGGCCCGGGAGGTCGTCATGCACATCCTGCTCATGGCGTCGGCGTTCAACAGCCTGACGCAGCGCATGTACGCGGAACTCGGCGAGCTGGGCCACACCGTCGCCGTGGAGGTGACACCGGACGGCGACGCCATGCGCACGGCGGTCGCCCGCCACGAGCCGGAACTCGTCGTGGCACCCATGCTCAAGGCGGCGATCCCCGCGGACGTCAGGACCGCCCGCACCTGCCTCGTCGTGCACCCCGGGCCACCCGGCGACCGCGGCCCCGCCTCCCTGGACCGTGCCGTCCAGGAGGGCGTCGCCGCATGGGGCGTGACGGTCCTGCAGGCCGAGGAGGAGATGGACGCGGGCCCGGTCTGGGCCGCGGTGGACTGCGCGGTGCCCCCGGTCGGCAAGAGCGACCTGTACCGGGGCGAGATCTCGGACGCCGCCATGGAGGCCGTCCTGCTGGCCGTCGACCGGTTCGCGACGGGCGCGTACGTCCCGCGGCAGCAGGGCGACCCGGCCCTCGGAGCGGTCGTCCGCCTCCGCCCCGCCCTCGGCCAGGACGAGCGGCGCATCGACTGGGCCGCCGACCCGACCACCACCGTGCTGCGCAAGCTGCGCGCCGCCGACTCGCGGCCCGGGGTCCTGGACGAGCTCCTCGGCGCCCGCTGGTTCCTGCACGGCGGTCACCCCGAGGACCGGTTGCGCGGCGAGCCGGGGCGGCTGCTGGCCACCCGCGCGGGCGCGGTCTGCCGGGCCACCCGCGACGGCGCCGTGTGGATCCCCCGGCTGCGGCCCCGTCCCGCCCCCGGCGGCCCGCCCACGTTCGCGCTGCCCGCCGTCACCGCCCTTGGCGCGCTCCTGCCGCCGCTGCCGGAGGAACCCTTGCCCCCGGAGCTCGCCGGCGACCGTGCCACCTGGGCCGACATCCGCTACCGCGAGGACGGCGCGGCGGGCGTCCTGTCGTTCACGTTCGCGGGCGGCGCGATGTCCGCCACCGACTGCCGCCGGCTCCTCACCGCGTACCGCCACGCCTGCACACGGCCCACCTCGGTGCTCGTGCTGGGCGGCACCCGGGACGTCTTCTCCAACGGCATCGACCTCAAGACCATCGAGGCCGCCGCGGACCCGGGCGCCGAGTCCTGGGCGAACATCACCGCCATCGACGACCTGGTCGAGGCGGTCCTGACCACCACCGACCGCCTGGTGGTCGCCGCGCTCGGCGGCAACGCGGGCGCGGGCGGCGTGATGCTCGCCCTCGCCGCCGACGAGGTCTGGTGCCGCCAGGGCGCGGTGCTCAACCCGCACTACCGTCTGATGGGCCTGTACGGCTCCGAGTACTGGACGTACACACTGCCCCGCCGGGTCGGGCCCGCCATGACCGCGCGCCTGACGGAGCAGGCGCTCCCGGTCGGCGCGGCCGCGGCCCTGCGGATCGGCCTGGTGGACCGGCTGCTGATGTGCGGCCCGCAGGAGTTCGGCGCCGACGTCGCCCGCCTCGCGGCCCGCCTGGCCCGTACGGCCGGGACCCAGCCCAGGATCGCCGCCAAGAAGGCGGAGACCGAGCGCCGCGAGGCGGAGCGCCCCCTGGCCTCCCACCGCGCCGAGGAGCTGTCCCGCATGCGCGAGGCCTTCTTCGACCCCTGGTCCGCGTACCACGCCCTCCGCTCCGCCTTCGTCCACCGCCGCACCCCCACCGGCACCCCACCGCACCTGCGGGAGGCGCCGGCGGCCTCCTGCCCCTGAGGCGCGGCTGCGCGGATCGCGGGGCGGTCACCGTATTGGCCCTCTTCGACGTCCCCTCCCGGCGAGCCACTCGCTATCAAGGGGGATAGATGCCTTTATGTGGCATTTGTCGCTCGATGAGGAGGCATCCCGATGGATGCGACTGCTTCGACCAAGAACGACGCCGCGCGTACCCCGGCAGCCGGGGACGAGCAGGCCCCGATCCACATTCTCTGGATCAACGCGGGGCTCAGTTGCGACGGCGACTCGGTGTCGCTGACCGCCGCGACGTTGCCCAGCATCGAGGAGATCGTCCTGGGCGGCCTTCCCGGGCTCCCCAAGATCCAGGTGCACTGGCCGCTGATCGACTTCGAGTGCGGTCCGGTCGGGGGCGCCGACACCTTCATCGAGTGGTTCTTCAAGGCCGAACGCGGCGAGATCGAGCCGTTCGTCCTGGTCGTCGAGGGGTCCGTCCCCAACGAGGCGATCAAGGCGGAGGGCTACTGGTGCGGTTTCGGCGACAACCCCGAGACGGGCCAGCCGATCACCACCAGCGAGTGGATCGACCGGCTCGCGCCCAAGGCCCTGGCCGTGGTCGCCATCGGCACGTGTGCCACCTACGGGGGCATCCACGCCATGGAGGGCAACCCGACCGGCGCCATGGGCGTGCCGGACTACCTGGGCTGGGAGTGGAAGTCGAAGGCGGGCATCCCGATCGTCTGCGTGCCCGGCTGCCCCATCCAGCCGGACAACTTCGCCGAGACGCTGACGTACCTGCTCTACCAGGCGGCCGGCTCCGCGCCGATGATCCCGCTGGACGACAAGCTGCGCCCGGCCTGGCTGTTCGGCGCCACCGTGCACGAGGGCTGCGACCGGGCGGGCTACTACGAGCAGGGCCAGTTCGCCGACCGCTACGACTCGCCGCAGTGCCTGGTGAAGATCGGCTGCTGGGGCCCGGTCGTGAAGTGCAACGTCCCCAAGCGCGGCTGGATGGACGGCATCGGCGGCTGCCCCAACGTCGGCGGCATCTGCATCGCCTGCACCATGCCCGGCTTCCCCGACATGTTCATGCCGTTCATGGACGAGCCCCCAGGCGCACGGCTGTCCAGCACCGCCAGCGGCGCGTACGGCGCGGCGATCCGGCGGCTGCGCTCCATCACGGCCAGGACCGTGGACAAGGAGCCCAAGTGGCGTCACACCGGCCGGAAGCTCACCACCGGCTACAAGGCGCCCTGGTGACCTCACGGCACCGCCCCGGCCACTGACCCCCCTCCCCCGCTTGACGAAGGGCACGCACACACCATGGCTCCGAAGACGAAGACGGCCGGAGACGGCAGTGGCCTGATGGAGATGTCCTGGGATCCGATCACCCGGATCGTGGGCAGCCTCGGCATCCACACGAAGATCGACTTCAAGCAGAAGCGCGTCGCGGAGTGTTACAGCACCTCGTCGGTCTTCCGCGGCTACAGCGTCTTCATGCGGGGCAAGGACCCCCGCGACGCGCACTTCATCACCAGCCGGATCTGCGGCATCTGCGGCGACAACCACGCCACCTGCTCGGTCTACACGCAGAACATGGCGTACGGGGTGAAGCCGCCGCACCTCGGCGAGTGGATCATCAACCTCGGCGAGTCCGCGGAGTACATGTTCGACCACAACATCTTCCAGGAGAACCTGGTCGGGGTCGACTACTGCGAGAAGATGGTCCGCGAGACCAACCCGGGCGTCCTGGAGCAGGCCAACCGCACCGAGGCCCCGCACGCCGCCGAGCACGGCTACCGCACCATCGGCGACATCATGCGCTCCCTCAACCCGCTCGAGGGGGAGTTCTACCGCGAGGCGCTGCAGGTCAGCCGGTACACCCGTGAGATGTTCTGCCTGATGGAGGGCCGGCACGTCCACCCCTCCACCCTCTACGCGGGCGGCGTCGGCACCATCGCGTCGGTGCAGTTGTTCACCGACTACCTCACCCGGCTGATGCGGTACGTGGAGTTCATGAAGCGCGTCGTACCGCTCCACGACGACCTCTTCGACTTCTTCTACGAGGCCCTGCCCGGCTACGAGGAGGTCGGCCGCCGCCGCATCATGCTCGGCTGCTGGGGCGCCCTCAACGACCCGGACCACTGCGACTTCACCTACGCCAACATGACCGACTGGGGACGGAAGATGTTCGTCTCCCCCGGCATCGTGGTGGACGGGAAGCTGGTCACCAACGACCTCACGCAGATCAACCTGGGCATCCGCATCCTGCTGGGCAGCTCCTACTACCAGGACTGGGAGGGCCAGGAGCAGTTCGTCACCCACGACCCGCTCGGCAACCCGGTCGACCCGCGGCACCCGTGGAACCAGCACACCATCCCCGCGCCCCAGAAGCGCGACTTCGACGACAAGTACAGCTGGGTGATGTCCCCGCGCTGGTTCGACGGCAAGGACTATCTGGCGCTGGACACCGGCGGCGGCCCGCTCGCCCGCCTGTGGTCCACCGCGCTCAACGGCCTGGTCGACATGGGGTACGTGAAGGCCACCGGGCACAGCGTGGTGATCAACCTGCCCAAGACGCTCACCAAGCCGGAGACCACCTTCGAGTGGAAGATCCCGCAGTGGAGCAACGCCCTGGAGCGCAACCGGGCCCGCACCTACTTCCAGGCCTACTCCGCGGCCTGCGCCCTGTACTTCTGCGAGAAGGCGCTGGACGAGGTCCGCGCCGGCCGCACCCAGACGTGGGAGAAGTTCGAGGTCCCGGACGAGAGCATCGGCGTGGGCTTCACCGAGGCGGTGCGCGGCGTGCTCTCGCACCACATGGTCATCCGCGACGGCAAGATCGCCAACTACCACCCGTACCCGCCGACCCCGTGGAACGCCAGCGTGCGCGACACCTACGGCACCCCGGGCCCGTACGAGGACGCGGTGCAGAACACCCCGATCTTCGAGGAGAACTCCCCGGAGAACTTCAAGGGCATCGACATCATGCGGGCCGTGCGCAGCTTCGACCCGTGTCTGCCGTGCGGCGTCCACATGTACGTCGGCGGCGGGCGCACCGTGGAGAAGCTCCACGTCCCCACCGGTCTGAGCGGCATGGCCGGATGAGCGCGGAGCAGACGGCGCGGCGCGTCGAGGAGATCCTCGACGCGTTCGCGGCCTCCGGCGACGGCGAGACGGCACGCGCCGCCGAGGAACTGGTGCGCACCCTCATGGAGTTCTACGGCGCGGGCCTGACGCGCGCCGTCACCCTCCTCAAGAACGGCACGGCCGACCCGCTCGCCGTGCTGATCGCCGACGAGATGGTGGCGGGTCTGCTGACCCTGCACGACCTGCACCCCGAGGACACCCTCACCCGGGTCGGCCGTGCCGTCGAAGCGGCGCGCGCCGGGGCGACGGTGGGCATCGAGCACTTCGACCCCGAGACCGGCACGCTCCGGCTGAACGCCCGCGAGGACGGCGGCTGCGGCTGCCCCAGCACCATGGACGCCACCCGGCAGCGCATCGAGGCCGCACTGTCCTGCTTCGCGCCCGAGGTGACGGTGGTCGAGATGCCGCGCTCCGGCCCCGCGGCGGGCGAGCCCGCGCTGCTGCAGATCGGCAACCGACCGCCGGGGGCGCCGTGAGCCCGCGGACCCCCGCGGCCGGACTGCGCCGTTTCGTGGCGCCCCGGCAGCCCGCGGTCGAGCGCTGCGAGCTGTGCGGGGTGGAGCTGACGGGCCCCCACCGGCACCTGGTCGACACCGGCAAGCGCGCGCTGGCCTGCGCCTGCGTACCGTGCGCGCTGCTCTTCGAACGGCCCGGCGCCGGCGGAGGCCGCTTCGCCTCCGTGCCCGACCGGGTGCTCAGCGACCCGGGCTCGGTGCCCGGCACGGCCTCCTGGCAGCGGCTGCGCATCCCCGTCTCGGTCGCCTTCTTCTTCCACAACTCGGTGCTCGACCGGCCGGTGGTCCTCTACCCGAGCCCGGCCGGCGCCACCGAGAGCGAGGTCGATCCGGGCACCTGGCAGGAGGTGTTCGGCGACTCGCCGCTGGCGACCACGCTGCGGCCGGACGTGGAGACGCTGCTGGTCCGCAGGGACGGCGACGGGGGCGACGGCGGCGAGTGCTTCCTCCTCCCGGTCGACCGGGCCTACGAGCTGGTGGGCCGGCTGCGCCTGAACTGGCAGGGGTTCGACGGCGGTTCCGGCGCCCACGCCGAACTGGCCGCCTTCTTCGACGACGTACGACAGCGGGCCGCACCGGTGCCGCGGGAGGGGTTGCCGACGTGACCGAGCTGGACTTCGCCTGCACGGGCGTACGGGCGGACCGGTACGCCGCGGGACCGACGCTGGTCTTCCGGCTGCGCATCACCGCCCCAGGCGGCGAACGGGTGCACGCCCTCGCGCTGCGCTGCCAGTTGCGCATCGAACCGGCGCAGCGGGCGTACGGCGACGCCGAGGCGCAGGGCCTCGGCGACCTGTTCGGCGAGCGCGAGCGGTGGGGCAGCACGCTGCAGCCGATGCAGTTCGCCCAGGTGTCGCTGATGGTGCCGGGCTTCACCGGCGAGACCGAGGTGGACCTGCCGGTGCAGTGCACCTACGACATGGACGTCGCCTCGACGAAGTACTTCGAGGCCCTGCAGGACGGCGAGGCACCGCTGCTGCTGCTCTTCTCCGGCACCGCCTTCCTCGGCCCGGCCGGCTTCCAGGTGCAGCCGGTGCCCTGGGACAAGGAGGCCGTATGCCGCATGCCGGTGGCGGTGTGGCGCGAGACCATCGACGCCCACTTCCCGGGGTGCGGCTGGATCCGGCTCCCCCGTACGGCGCTAGAGTCGCTGCGGTCCTTCCGCAGCGCGAACGCGCTGCCCTCCTGGGAGGCGACCGTCGAGGCCCTGCTCGCCGGCGCCGCCGCCCCGGCGGGGGGTGCCACCCGGTGACGGCCGCCACGGAACGCTTCGCGACGGCCCGTCAGGCCGCCGACGCCGTCCTGTTCGAGGGCTACGTGCTCTACCCGTACCGGGCGTCCTCGGCGAAGAACCGGATGCGCTGGCAGTTCGGGGTGCTCGTGCCCCCGGCGTGGGCGGACGCGTCCGGCGAACCCGTCCTGCAGCGGACCCAGATCCTCATGGAGCCACGCGCGGACGCCGCGCTCCACGCGGAGCTGCGCTTCCTGCACGCCCAGCGGCGCACGGTGGAACGGGTCCTGGCCGACGGCGGGTTCGAGCCCACCGACGAACTCCAGCTGCCGGACCGGGTGCTGGTCCCGTGGGACGAGGGTGTGGAGGAACGCGTCGAGGTGTCCGTCGACATCGCGGCGCTGACCGCCGAGGACGTCGTCCTGCCCTTCACCGTCCCCGCGACGGAGGAGAGCGAGATCGTCACCGGCGCCGACGGCACCCCCGCCGGGCGCGTCCTGCGCCGCCGGGCGCGTCTGGAGGGCGTCCTGCGGATCTCCGCCGAGGAACTGCCCGGCCCCTACCGGGTGCTGAGGCTCACCGCCGTCGCGGAGAACACCGGGTGCGCCCTGGCCTGCAGCCGGGAGGAGGCACTGCCGCACGCGCTGGTCTCGGCCCATCTGATGCTGGGCCTGACCTCCGGCTACTTCGTGTCGATGACGGACCCGCCGGAGTGGGCGAAGGCCGCCGTCGCCGAGTGCCGCAACGAGAACACCTGGCCGGTGCTGGCGGGCGACCACGGCGCGGCGAACGTGGTGCTCTCCTCCCCCATCATCCTGGAGGACCATCCGCGGATCGCCCCGGAGAGCCCGGGGGCGCTCTACGACGCCACCGAGATCGACGAGATCCTGGCGCTGCGCACCGCCGCCCTCACCGACGAGGAGAAGCGGCAGGCGCGCGGTACGGACGACCGGGCCGCCGCGGTGATCGACCTGGCCGAGTCCATGCCGCCGGAGGTGATGGAGCGTCTGCACGGGGCCGTGCGCGCGCTGCGCGAGGTCACCGCTCCGGCAGGCACACCCGCCGCGGTTCCCGGGACCCCCTGGTGGGACCCCGGCGCCGACGCCTCGGTCGACCCGGCCCGGGACCGCGTGATGGTGGGCGACACCTGGGTGGCCGCGGGCAGCCGGGTCGTGCTGCAGCCGGGACGGCGGCGCACCGACGCACAGGACCTGTTCCTGCACGGGCGCAGCGCCCAGGTGGAGGCGGTGCTGCACGACGTGGACGGCGGGGTGCACCTCGCGGTCACCGTCGACGGCGACCCCGGCGCGGAGATCCGCCGTGAACAGGGCCGGTTCCTGTACTTCCAGCCCGACGAACTCGCTCCCCTGGAGGACGTGTGAGCACGGGCGGCGTGCTGGTCGCCGGCATCGGCAACATCTTCCTGGGCGACGACGGCTTCGGCGTCGAAGTGGTGCGCCGGCTGTCCGGGCACCCGCTGCCCGACGGCGTCCACGTCACCGACACCGGCGTGCGGGGCGTGCACCTGGCCTACCAGCTCCTCGACGGGTACCGCAGCGTGGTCCTCGTCGACGCCGTCGCACGCGGCGGCTCCCCGGGCACGCTGCACCTCATCGAGGCTCCGCCGCCCGGCGGCGACGGCCCGGGTGAGGCCCTCGTGGACGGGCACCGGATGACCCCGGACACCGTACTGGCGCTGCTCGACACCCTCAGCGCCGGGACGGGTGCCCCCAGGCCCTCCCGGGTCCTGGTGGTGGGCTGCGAGCCGGCCTGCCTGGAGGAGGGCATCGGTCTGAGCGCTCCCGTGGCCGCCGCCGTGGACGAGGCCGTGCGCCTGGTGCTGCGGGTCGTCGGCGAGGAGTGCGAGCGGCCCGCGGACCCGCACGCGGTGGCCTGACCGGCCCGCCGCGGCCACAGATCCCGGCAACGAGCAGAAAGGAGCACCCCGCCATGTGGAAGATCGCCCTGAGCGCGGTGGGCGCGGCCGTGGCCGCCCTCGCCTTGTCCCGCGTCCTGCCCGACGTGAAGCGCTACCTGCACATCCGGTCCATGTGAGGCCGAACGGGTAGGCCGTCGCCGCCCCGGCGGCGTGGCGGGCCGAGTGCCCCGGGCGCCGGGCCTTCAATGAGCCGCGTCAGCCGCCGGCACCGCCCACCGGGCGCGCCGGCAGCCGGGGCCCGGCCGGCACCCGCACACCGGAGAAGAGACCGATGCACGAGATGTCCATCGCAGTGGCGGTGGTGGAGCAGGTCGAGGAGGCCGCCGCCCGGCTCGCGGACGGTACGGGGGCGGCACCCTCCGCGGAGTCCGTCCACCTGGAGGTCGGCGAACTCGCCGGTGTCGTGGCGGACGCCCTCGCCTTCAGCTTCGACCTCGCCTGCACCGGCACCGTGCTGGAGGGCGCGGCCCTCACCACCGAGACCGTCCCCGGCCGGGCCCGCTGCGCGCGCTGCGCGCGGGACTGGCCCACCGGCATGCCCCCGCGGCTGACCTGTCCCGGTTGTGACAGCGCGGCGACGGAGCTGCTGTCCGGCCGTGAACTGCGGATCACCGAGGTGCGGTGGGCCGCGCAGCGCCGACCGGCCGCCACACTCCCCGAGGAGCGCTGAGGACTATGTGCAAAGTGACCGATCTGCGGCAGTCCGTGCTCGCCAGGAACGACCGCGGCGCACAGGACCTGCGCCAGGAACTGGCCGCACGCGGGACCGTCATGGTGAACCTGCTGTCGAGCCCGGGCAGCGGCAAGACGGCGCTGCTGGAGTCGGAACTGGGGCTGGCCCGGCTGCGGGGGGTGCCCGTGGCGGCGCTCACCGCCGACCTCGCCACCGAGAACGACGCGACCCGGCTGGCCCGCTCCGGTGCCCCGGTGCGGCAGGTGCTCACCGACGGGCTGTGCCACCTGGAGTCGGCGATGGTGCGGTCGCAGGTGGACTCCTGGCTGCCGGAGGGCACGCACCTGTTGTTCGTGGAGAACGTCGGCAACCTCGTCTGCCCCGCCTCGTACGACCTCGGCGAGTCACTGCGCGTGGTGCTGGCCTCGGTCACCGAGGGCGAGGACAAGCCGCTGAAGTACCCGACGGCCTTCGGCCTGGCGCATCTGGTGATCGTGACGAAGTACGACATCGCCGAGGCGGCCGGCTTCGACGAGGCGGCCTTCCTGGCGGCCGTCGCCCAGGTCAACCCGGGCGTGGAGGTGGTCGTCACGTCCACGCGGGACGGCGACGGCGCGGGCGTGCTGCTGGAACGGGCGCTGGCCGTGCACGCGGGGGCCGCGGTGCACCGTCCGGTGATGGCGCGCACCGCCGTGGAGAACGGCCACGCGCACGGGCACACCCATGCGCACCCGCACGAGCACCCGCATCAGGACGCCGCCGGGCACATCCCCTCCGTGGGCCACACGCACTGATGCCGGGTCAGCCGGGGCCCGCGACCCGGACCGCGCAGCGCCGCAGGGTGCTGGTCCGGGGGGTCGTGCAGGGAGTCGGCTTCCGGCCGTTCGTATTCGGTCTGGCCCGTGAGCTGGGGCTCGCGGGTCACGTCGGCAACACCGGCGACGGGGTGGTCGCCGAGGTCGAGGGCGCCCCCGGCGCGGTGGCGTCCTTCTGCACACGGATCGGCTCCGAAGCGCCGCCGCTGGCGGTGGTGGAGTCGGTCTCCCATCATCTACTCCCCCTCGCGGGCGGCACAGACTTCACCATCAGCCCCTCGCGCCCCGGCGACGCGGCCTCCCGCACCCTGGTCTCGCCCGACACCGCCACCTGCGAGGCATGCTTGGCCGAGTTGCGCGACCCCGCCGACCGCCGCCACCGGCACCCGTTCATCACCTGCACGCACTGCGGGCCGCGCTTCACGATCGTCACCGGCCTGCCGTACGACCGGCCCAACACCACAATGGCCCGGTTCCCGATGTGCGCGACGTGCCGGGCCGAGTACGAGGACCCTGCCGACCGCCGCTTCCACGCCCAGCCCGTCTCCTGCCACGACTGCGGTCCCCGGTTGCGGCTGGTCCTGCCCGGCACGAAGGGCGCGGACGGCACGGACGGCACGGACGGCACAACATGGCAGGGCGAACCGCTCGCGGAGGCACGGCGGCTGCTGGCGGCGGGCGCGATCGTCGCGGTGAAGGGCCTGGGCGGCTACCACCTGGCCTGCGACGCGGGCAACGAGGAGAGCGTACGGCTGCTGCGGGCCCGCAAGGACCGCGGCGACAAGCCGTTCGCCCTGATGGCGCGGGACGTCGCGGACGTGGAGCGGCTGGCCCACGTCGGCCCGGCGGAGCGGGAGTTGATGACCGGCGCGCGTCGGCCGATCGTCCTGCTGCGGCGGCGCGCGGGGGTGCGCGGGGTCGCGGAGGCCGTGGCGCCGCGGGTCGCCGACCTCGGGGTCATGCTGCCGTACACGCCGGTCCACCATCTGCTGCTGGGGCTGCCGGGCGATCCCCCGGGGCCCCGGCTGCTGGTGATGACCAGCGGCAACCTGGGCGGGGAGCCCATCGTCACCGACGACGAGCAGGCGCTGGAACGGCTGGCGGGCCTGGCCGACGCATGGCTGACGCACGACCGGCCCATCCATGTGCCGTGCGACGACTCGGTGGTGCGGATCTGCGACGGCGAGGAACTGCCCGTACGGCGCTCGCGCGGCTACGCGCCCCTCCCGGTGCCCCTGCCCGTGCAGGTGGCGCCGGCGCTCGCCGTGGGCGGCGACCTGAAGAACACCTTCTGCGTGGGCGAAGGACGGCACGCCTGGCTGTCGGCCCACGTCGGCGACATGGACGACCTGGCGACGCTGACCGCCTTCACGGCCGCCGAAGGCCAGTTGGAGCAGATCACCGGGGTCAGGCCCGTGCTGCTGGCCGCGGACCGGCACCCCGGCTACCGCTCGGTGGGCTGGGCCCGGCGGTCCGCGGGCGAGCGGCCGCTGCGGCTGGTGCAGCACCATCACGCGCACGTCGCGGCGGCGATGGCCGAGGCGGGGCTGGACGGGACGCGTCCGGTGATCGGCGTCGCCTTCGACGGGACGGGCCACGGCGACGACGGCGCGGTGTGGGGCGGTGAGTTCCTGCTCGCCGACTACGACGGCTTCCGGCGGCCCGCGCACCTGGCGTACGTGCCGCTGCCCGGCGGGGACGCGGCGGTGCGCCGCCCCTACCGGATGGCGCTGGCGCATCTGCGGGCGGCCGGTCTGCCCTGGGCGCCGGAACTGCCCTGCACGGCCGCCTGCCCGGAGGACGAGCGGGCGCTGCTGGCCACCCAGTTGGAACGGGGGCTGCACTGCGTCCCGACCTCCAGCATGGGCCGGCTCTTCGACGCCGTCGCCTCGCTGGCCGGGGTGTGCCACGAGGCGGGGTACGAAGCGCAGGCCGCCGTCGAACTGGAGGCCGCGGCGGTGGCGGCGGGCCGACTGCCCACGGAGGGCTACGCCTTCACCCTGCGCATCGGCTCCGGCGCCGACGGAGCGACCGCCTGCGACCCCGGCCCGGTGCTGGCGGCCGTCGTTGCCGACCTGCACGCGGGCGTGCCCGCCGGGGTGGTCGCCGGGCGCTTCCACCGGGCGGTGGCCGACCTGGTGCGCCGGGTGTGCGCGGCCGTACGGGAGGCGGAGGGCACCACGACGGTGGCGCTCAGCGGCGGCGTCTTCGCCAACGCCCTGCTGTCCTCCGCGTGCGCGCGGGACCTGCGCGAGGACGGTTTCACGGTGCTGCGCCACCGGCTCGTCCCGCCCAACGACGGAGGCCTGGCGCTCGGCCAGTTGGTCGTCGCCGCCCGCGGCGGCCCCACGAACCCCCACCCACAGCGAGGAGACAGCTGATGTGCCTGGCGGTACCCGGCAAGGTGCTGGAGATCGAGGAACGGGACGGCACCAAGATGGCGGTCGTCGACTTCGGCGGCGTGGTGAAGGACGTGTGCCTGGAGTACCTGCCCGACCTCCAGGTCGGCGAGTACGCCATCGTCCACGTCGGCTTCGCGTTGCAGCGGCTCGACGAGGAGTCGGCGCGGCAGACGCTCGCCCTCTTTGGGAACCTCGGGCTGCTGGAGGAGGAGTTCGGCGACCCCTGGCAGCAGGCGGCCGCCGAGGCGGGAACGACGGCGGAGGCGGAGCGGTGAAGTACATCGACGAGTTCCAGGACCCGGAGCTGGCCCGGAGGCTGCTGGACGACATCCACGCGACCGTGACCAGGCCCTGGGCGCTGATGGAGGTGTGCGGCGGCCAGACCCACACCATCATCCGGCACGGCATCGACCAGCTCCTGCCGAAGGAGGTGGAGCTCATCCACGGCCCCGGCTGCCCGGTCTGCGTGACCCCGCTGGAGGTCATCGACAAGGCACTGGAGATCGCCTCCCGCCCCGGGGTGATCTTCTGCTCCTTCGGCGACATGCTGCGCGTCCCCGGCACCGGGCGCGACCTCTTCGGCGTCCGCGGCGAGGGCGGTGACGTGCGCGTCGTCTACTCCCCGCTGGACGCGCTGCGGATCGCCCGGGAGAACCCGGACCGCGAGGTCGTCTTCTTCGGCATCGGCTTCGAGACCACCGCCCCGCCCAACGCGATGACGGTGTACCAGGCCCGGAAGCTCGGCATCGCCAACTTCAGCCTGCTGGTGTCCCACGTCCGCGTCCCCCCGGCGATCGAGGCGATCATGCGCTCGTCGGACTGCCGCGTGCAGGCGTTCCTGGCGGCCGGTCATGTGTGCAGCGTGATGGGGACGGAGGAGTACCCGGAGCTGGCGGACGGGTTCGGCGTGCCGATCGTCGTCACCGGCTTCGAGCCGCTGGACATCCTGGAGGGCGTGCGCCGCGCGGTGCGCCAGCTGGAGCGCGGCCAGTACCGGGTGGAGAACGCCTACCCGCGCGCCGTGCGCCCGGAGGGCAACCCCGCGGCGAAGGCGATGCTCGCGGACGTCTTCGAGGTCACCGACCGTGCCTGGCGCGGCATCGGTGTCATCCCCGACAGCGGATGGCGGCTGTCGGAGCGGTACCGGGAGTACGACGCCGAGCACCGGTTCTCCGTCACGGGCATCACCACGCGGGAGCCGGCCGCCTGCCGCAGCGGCGAGGTACTGCAGGGCCTGATCAAGCCGCACGAGTGCGAGGCGTTCGGCGGTGTCTGCACGCCCCGTACGCCCCTGGGCGCCACGATGGTCTCCAGCGAGGGGGCCTGCGCCGCGTACTACCTCTACCGCCGGCTCGGCGGGACCAGCGCACCCCTGGAGGCGAGCCCCGTTGGCTGACATCGCAGAGACCCTCGCCGCCCCGGACTTCTCCGGCTGGACCTGCCCGGCGCCGCTGCGCGACCAGCCGCGGGTGGTGATGGGCCACGGCGGCGGGGGCGCACTGTCCGCGGAACTCGTCCGGTACGTCTTCGCCCCCGCCTTCGGCGGTGAGGTGCTGGCGGGGCTCGCCGACTCGGCGGCCGTGACGCTCGGCGGGGCCCGGCTGGCCTTCTCCACCGACTCCTACGTGGTGCGGCCGCTGTTCTTCCCCGGCGGCAGCATCGGCGACCTCGCCGTCAACGGCACGGTCAACGACCTGGCGATGAGCGGGGCCAGGGCCGCCTACCTCTCCTGCGGCTTCATCCTGGAGGAGGGGGTGGAGATGCCGCTGGTGGCGCGGGTCGCCGAAGCGCTCGGCGCGGCCGCGCGCACCGCGGGGGTGGAGGTCGTCACCGGCGACACCAAGGTCGTCGAGGCCGGCCACGGCGACGGGCTGTACGTCAACACCGCGGGCATCGGTCTGATCCCCGACGGTGTCGACATCCGTCCGCAGCGCGCGGCGCCGGGCGACGTGGTCATCGTCAGCGGGGAGATCGGGGCGCACGGCGTCGCCGTGATGAGCGTGCGCGAGGGCCTGGAGTTCGGGGTCGAGATCGAGAGCGACACTGCGGCGCTCGGTGGGCTCGTCGAGGCCGTGCTGCGCGTCACGACGGACGTGCACGTACTGCGCGACCCCACGCGTGGCGGTCTGGCGGCGGCCCTCAACGAGATCGCGGCCGCCTCGGGTGTCGGTGTCGTCCTGCAGGAGCGGGCGGTGCCCGTGCCACCCGCGGTGGCCAACGCCTGCGCGGTGCTGGGCCTGGACCCGATGTACGTCGCCAACGAGGGCAGGCTCGTCGCCTTCGTGCCCCGCGCGGT
The DNA here is from genome assembly GCF_056858595.1 of Streptomyces sp. TOM-9. Lineage (NCBI taxonomy): Bacteria > Bacillati > Actinomycetota > Actinomycetes > Kitasatosporales > Streptomycetaceae > Streptomyces > Streptomyces sp. TOM-9. The sequence goes on from NZ_JBXEQB010000001.1 coordinate 968,746, forward strand.
GGCTGAGGAGGTGCTGGCCGCGATGCGCGCGCATCCACTGGGCGCGGGCGCGGCGGTCATCGGGGAGTGCGTGGCGGACCACGCGGGCATGGTCGTCGCCCGTACGGGCCTGGGCGGGACGCGGGTGGTGGACCTGCCGCTGGGCGAGCAGTTGCCGCGCATCTGCTGACCGCGGACGGGACGTGCCGGGCCGGCCCGCATCGGCGGACGCGGGCCGGCCCGGCACGACCCGCGCACCGCACCGCCCATCGTCGACGAGCCCCCAGGAGGACGGCGTGGCGTTCCGGCATCCGGCCGAGCGGACCGACGAGGAGGGCGGACGGGGCCGGTTCGAGCGGCTCGCCGAGGCGACGTCCAACTTCACGGCCTCGCCGCTCTTCTACTGCGTCTGCCTGCTCCTGGTGGCCGGCTTCCTCGTCGTCCACGCCCTCGGGCTGCCCTTGAAGTGGCAGCTGTTCGCCGCGGATCTGATGACGGCCGTCACGCTGTTGCTGCTCGCCCTGCTCAAGAACGCCGAACGTCGCGCCGAGCACGCCGTCCAGCGCAAGCTCGACGCGATCGCCGCCGCGCTGCTGGAGCAGGGCGGAAGCTCCCACGAGGCACGGGACGCGCTGCGTGAGGTGATCGGCCTCCACGAGGAAGCGTGATCGCCCCCACTTCCTGATGATCCGTCAATCCTCTTTGAGCAGAACAGCCCTGTCGATCCGTCACCTGATTGCGGGTAAGGCAGCACACTTTCGCAGGCGGTCGGCCGCAGGGCGCGTGACCTGCGGTGACGTGGTGAGCCGGGGCTGCGCTGGGACGCGTTCGGCGCCGTGAGCACCGCTTTCGGGTGGCAGGCCCCTCGGGGTGCTGTTTTGCTCCGCGTGGAGCGGACGCCCTGGGACCGCTCCTCTCCCTGCCCGTTCGACCTGGAGCTGCCTCATGCCTACAACACGCGTTCTTGGCGGTGTCGCCATGGCCGCGGCCGTCATCGGTCTCACCGTTCCCACCGCCTCCGCCTCCGCCCCTGCCTCCGACTTCCCCAATGCGTGGGTCACCCCCTACTACGCCGTCCCCGGAATGCGGCTGATGGTCACCACCACGGCCTGCGGCCGTGACGCCAACTACTCCAAGGGCCAGTCCGAAGCCGGCGGCCAGGTCAACCTGCTGCCCCTGGGCAGGGGCGGCGGCCTGCTGGCCGGCAGCTTCCGGGTGCCGAAGCACACCCGGCCGGGCTGGTACACCGTGACGCTGCGGTGCCCGCCGCGCGTCCAGACCACCGCCTCCTTCCGGGTGGTCAGGGGCTTCGCGCACGGGTTCTCCGGCCGGGACTGCGACGACGACTTCGGTCCCGTCGGCCGGCGGTCCGCCCGACGCTGACCCCCGGTGCCCGGGTCCTCGGACCGCCGCCCCGGCCGCCGCGCAGGATGACGGTGGCGCGGCCGGGGCGGCGGGGGCGCCGGACGGCGGGTGAAGGTCCGGGGAACGCTCCCGCACCGACCTTTTTCACCCTTCCGGGTGGCGATCGGCGTCCGGACGGAAGAGTGTGGAGGGGAAGAGGGGGCGCGCGGCCCGCGAGGCGGCGCCGAGGCGGTGGCGGCGCGTGAGCGAGGAGACGGACATGCGAGAGAACGAGATGGGTGACGAGGTCTACCAGCCGGACGGGTCAGAGGTGCAGGACGACGCCGGGCTGCTGGAGCCCGAGGACACCCTGGACTACCACGGTGTCGACCAGATACTCGACGAGGGCTACTCACCGCCGGAGCGGCCCTGGGCGGTGAACAAGCCCGCCATCACCGCGGCGGGCCGCCTGCGGGGCGAGACGCTCGACGAACGCCTGGCCGAGGAGCTCCCGGACCTGCCGGTCCCCGACGGGGACGGCATCGGGGACGCGTGGGACACCGACGGGGAGCTGATCGACGGCGAGGTCGGGGGCCCGCGTGCCGGGCGTCTGGTCGCCCCCGACGAGGGCGCGCACTACGAGACCGAGGGCATGGTCGCCCAGGACATCGGCATCGACGGGGCGGCCGCCTCCGCCGAGGAGGCCGCGATGCATCTCGTACCGGAGTCCGAGGAGTACTGAGCCCTCCTGACCCGGTCCCGTCGGGACCCGGTCGCACGGGTCACCCGGCCGGGGGGCGGTCCTTGCGCATGTCCGGCCCGCCGCCGGTCACCGTCCCGCATGCGGACTCCTCGCCGCTCTGCAGGGGCGGAGCGCCGATGGCGCAGTAGTGCTTGCACGCCGGAGCCGGCTTGGCCGGCTCTTCGGGGGTCTCGCGGAGCACGTCGGAGCGGATGCCGAACCAGGCGAGGAGCGAGCCCACCACGAGCATCCCGGCGCAGATCGTGACGGCGACCCGGAACCCGTGGCCGAAGGCAGCCGGGTCCTCGTAGTCGTCGCCGGAGAGCCCGGCCATGAGCGGCAGGGCGGCCACCGCGAGGAGGCCCGCCGCACGGGCCACGGCGTTGTTCACCCCGGACGCGGTGCCCGCGAGCCGCACCTCGGCGGCGCCGAGGACGGTGGCCGTGAGCGGGGCGACCGTGGTCGCCAGGCCCAGGGCGAACACGCACACCGCAGGCAGGACGTCGGCGACGTACGAGGCGTCCGCGCCGATCCGCAGCATCAGCAGCAGGCCGACGGCGGAGATCGCCGGCCCGACCGTCATGGGGATCCGCGGCCCGATGCGCTCGGCGAGCCGGCCCGCGCGCTCGGACAGCGCCAGCATGATGACCGTGATGGGCAGCAGCGCCGTCCCGGACGCCAGGGGGGAGTACCCGGCCTCGGTCTGCAGCTCCAGCACCAGGAAGAAGAACAGGCCGCCGAGCGCCGCGTAGACCGCGAAGGTGACCAGGTTCGCGGCGGTGAACTGGCGGTTCGAGAAGAGCCTCGGCGGCAGCATCGGGTGCGGGCTGCGCCGCTCGGTCACCACGAACCCGGCGAACGCGGCCAGGCCCGCCACGCCGGAGACGCAGACGGCGGCGATGTCCGGGTGGCTTCCGCCCGCGGAGATCAGGGCGTAGGTGACCCCGGCGAGGCCGACCGCACCGAGCACGGCGCCCGCGACGTCGAAGCCGCCGGTGACGCTCTCGTCGCGGCTCTCCGGGACGTGCCGGGAGGCGACCGCGATGACCAGGACGGCCAGCGGGAGGTTGATGAAGAACACCCAGCGCCAGCTGACGGCGTCGACCAGCCAGCCGCCGAGCAGCGGCCCCAGCGCCCCCGCGATGCCGCCCAGGCCCGACCACACGCCGATCGCGCGGGCCCGGTCCTGGGACGCGAAGGACGCCTGGATCAGGGCCAGCGACCCGGGGGTGAGCAGCGCCCCGCCGACACCCTGCAGGGCGCGGGCGGCGATCAGCACCTCGATGCTGGGGGCGATGCCGCACAGCAGGGAGGCCAGCGCGAACCACACCGTGCCGATCATGAAGACCTTGCGCCGCCCGAAGCGGTCGCCGAGCGAGCCGCCCAGCAGGATGAGCGCGGCGAGGGTCAGGGTGTAGGCGTTGATCGTCCACTGGAGGCCGGCGAGCGTGGCGCCGAGCTCCTTGCCGATCGTCGGGAGGGCGACGTTGACGACGGTGCCGTCGAGGAGGGTCATGCCCGAGCCCAGGACCACCGCCGCGAGGACCCATCGCCCGCTCGCCCCGCCCAGCGTCAGCGTGCCGGCCCGGTCCGTCGCGCCCGCGGCTTCCGTCATCCCAGCCTCCGCCATCCCCCGCCGTCCCCCGCGGGTCGTCACCGAATCTACTCTGAGGGCCGGGGTACCGCGTGGCGGTGGGATCCGTCCACGGACTACCTTGGCCCCGGTCGACGATCATCGCGTACCGGGGGGAAGCATGCGCAGGCTGACGTATTTCGTGGCGTCCACGATCGACGGATTCGTGGCCGGGCCGGAGGGCGAGTACGACTTCCTCGCGGCCGTGGGCGACCACATGGAGACGGTCCTCGCCGAGTACCCGGAGACCCTGCCGGCGCAGGCCCGCGGCCCGCTGGGCATCGCCGACGCGCCGAACCGGCGGTTCGACACGGTGCTGATGGGCCGGGCCACCTACGAGGTGGGGCTGCCCTTCGGGCTCACCAGTCCCTATCCGCACCTGCGGCAGTACGTGGTGTCCGGCGGCATGAGGGCGAGCCCGGACCCCGCTGTGGAGCTGGTCTCCGGTGACCCGCTGGAGTTCGTGCGCGGGCTGAAGCGGCGGGACGGGGCGGGCATCTGGCTGTGCGGGGGCGGCCGGCTGGCGGCCTCGCTGCGCCCGGAGATCGACGAGCTGGTCGTCAAGCTCAACCCCGTGGTGGCGGGCGCCGGTGTCCCGCTGTTCGCGGGCGAGTTCGCCCCGCAGGCGTACGACGTGACCGAGGTGCGGACGCACAAAAGCGGCGTGCTGATGGTGACGTACGCCCGCCGGGAGGACTGAGCGGCGTCCGGGGCGTCCCCACCCGGGAATCCCGCGCCGCGGTGGGCGTTGCACCAAGGGTGATCGCACCGCAGCTCCCCCCGATTCCGTTCTCGATCCTCGACCGCTCCCCCGTCCGCGAGGGCGCCGAGCCCGCGCAGGCGTTGCGGGACACGGTGTGGCTGGCACGGCACGCCGAGGAGCTGGGCTACCGGCGCTTCTGGGTGTCGGAGCACCACGGGGTGCCGGGGGTGGCGGGGTCCTCGCCTGCGGTGCTGGCCGCGGCGGTCGCCGCAGCCACGTCCCGGATCCGGGTGGGCACGGGCGGGGTCATGCTGCCCAACCACCGGCCGCTGGTGGTGGCGGAGCAGTTCGGGGTGCTGGAGTCGCTGTTCCCCGGGCGGATCGACATGGGGCTGGGGCGGTCGGTGGGCTTCACGGACGGAGTGCGCCGGGCGCTGGGGCGCGATGCCCAGGCCGCCGGGGACTTCGAGGAACTGCTGACGGAGCTGCTCGGGTACTTCACCGGCACGGCAGGCCCCGGCGCGGTGCACGCGCGGCCGCCGGAGGGGATGCGCGTCCCGGTGTTCGTGCTGGCCACGGGCGCGGGAGCGGCCACGGCGGCGGCCTTCGGGCTCCCCCTGGTGATCGCCGCGGTGCGGGGCGAGGAGCGCATGCGGGAGGCGATCGAGGCCTACCGCGCGGCGTTCCGGCCCTCGGCGTGGGCGGCGCGGCCGTACGTCGTGGTGTCGACGACCGTGTCCGTCGCGGAGACGACGGAGGCCGCGCGGCGGCTGCTGGTGTCCGAGGCCTGGTCGCTGGCGCACTCGCGTACGCAGGGCGAATTCCCGCCGCTCGCGCCGCCGGACGCGGTGCTGGCGCGGCACATGACGGCGCGCGAGCGCGAGGTGTTCGAGGGGACGCTGTCGAACGGCGTCCACGGCACCGAGGACGAGGTGACGGCCGCGCTGTCGGGCCTGGCGGCACGCACCGGGGCGGACGAGGTGCTGGTCACCACGGCCGGCTACGACCGGTCGGCGCTGCTGGACTCGCACCGCCGTCTGGCGCGGCTCGCGGGGCTGGGCACACACGCCGTGGCGGCGCGCTGACCGATGGCCGGAAGGTGCCTGCGGTGATCGCCGCCGTCACGGCGGCCGAGGGAAGCGCCCGCGCCCCCAACTCGGCTGCCACGGGCCGGTCATGGTCCGCGAGAACGCCGACCTCAGTGGCCCGCCGGGAGAGTTGCCGTTACCGGCCGGGCAACTCGTCGCCCTGCGACGGCTGCCGAAGCGGCGTCACGGTCACGGGAGGGACGTCAGGCGGTGGGGCCCTCGTACACGTCGTCGTTGCGGCCCTCCGCGAACTCCCACCACGACAGCGGCAGCCAGTCACCGTCCACGAAGGCGTCGACGGCGGAGCCCCGTCCGCTGATGGCCACGCGCGTGCCCACCGGGTACACCGTGCCGGACAGGCCGGGCACGGGGACGAGCAGCGTTCCTGAGCGGTGGGCCATTCTTCCCGCCTTTCCTCGCGGTCAATCACAAATCGCCATATTCCACGTGAAGAATAGCTGGCTTGTCTCGCACTGCCCAAGGGGGCAGCATGAGAAATAGGTCACGTAAGCCGCGAATCAGACACCAATCGGAGGTGTCCACGTGAAGGCCGTCGTCTACAAAGGACCGTTCGAAGTAGCCATCGAGGAAGTCGACAATCCACGCCTGCAGCACCCCAACGACGTGATCGTCAGGGTGACGTCGACCGCGATCTGCGGCTCCGACCTGCACATGTACGAGGGCCGGACCGCCGCGGAGCCCGGCATCGTCTTCGGCCACGAGAACCTGGGGATCATCGACCAGGTCGGCGAGGGGGTCACCACCCTCAAGCAGGGCGACCGCGTGGTCATGCCCTTCAACGTCGCCTGCGGATTCTGCAAGAACTGCTCGGCGGGTTTCACCGGCTACTGCCTGACGGTCAATCCGGGGTTCGCCGGAGGCGCTTACGGCTATGTGGCCATGGGCCCCTGGCCGGGCGGTCAGGCGGAATACGTGCGCGTACCGTACGCGGACTTCAACTGTCTGAAACTGCCGGAGGGCACCGCCAACGAGTCCGACTTCGTGCTCCTCGCCGACATCTTCCCGACCGGGTACCACGGCTGTGAGCTCGCCCAGGTCTCCCCCGGCGAGAGCGTCTCGGTGTACGGCGGCGGCCCGGTCGGGCTGATGGCCGCGTACTCGGCGATGCTGCGCGGGGCGGCCAAGGTGTTCGTCGTGGACCGCGTGCCGGAGCGGCTGCAGAAGGCCGAGGAGATCGGCGCGGTCCCGATCGACTTCACCAAGGGCAGTCCGGTGGACCAGATCAAGGAGCACACGAAGGGCGAGGGCACCGACAAGGGCGTCGACGCGGTCGGCTACCAGGCCCAGGCCGGCGGCGCGGGCCGCGAGGAGCCCGCGGCGGTGCTGAACTCCCTGATCGACACCGTGCGCCCCACCGGCGCCCTGGGCATCCCCGGCCTGTACGTGCCGTCCGACCCGGGCGGCCCGGACGAGCAGGCCAAGAGCGGCCGGCTGCTGGTCGCCATCGGCCGGCTCTTCGAGAAGGGCCTGCGGCTGGGCACCGGGCAGTGCAACGTCAAGCGCTACAACCGGCAGCTGCGCGACATGATCATCGAGGGTCGCGCCCGCCCGAGCTTCGTGGTCTCCCACGAGCTGCCCCTGACGGACGCGCCGTCGGCGTACGAGAAGTTCGACAAGCGGATCGAGGGCTACACCAAGGTCGTCCTCCACCCGGGTCAGGGCTGATCCGGCGCAAGCGCGGCGCCCGGGGTCCGGTCAGCAGCTCTCCGGGCCCTGGGCGTCGTAGGGCCCGGAGGGGCTGACCTCCTCCAGGGTGTACGTGTACAGGTCGAACTCGACCAACCCGTCCGCATGCGTGGTCACCCGGGGCGGGCGGGTCCCCGGATACCGGGAGGCGATGACGTCGGCGACCCTGTGGGCGGTCGCCGCGTCGGCAGCGGCGATGCGCACGTAGGCCACTCCCGGTTCGTACAGCGGTCCGAGTTGTCCGGTCATGCTGCTCCCCTTGTCCCGTCCGTCCGGCGGATTACCGCTGGAGACAGCCCGTCGGTCGTCGCGGTTGCCCGCGCGGGCTGGGTTCACTCGAAGATGTCAATGCGGGGGCTCAGGACAGCAGGAAGTCGGCCTTCCCGTCCTTGGCGCCCTGGATGAACATCCTGATCTCGTGGTCCGTGTAGATGAGGGCCGGCCCGTCGGGGTCGGTGGACTGCCGCAGCGCGACCCTGCCGTCGGCCAGTTTCATGGCCTCCACGCAACTGCCCCCGTTGCCGCCGCTCCACGGCTTGTGCCAGCCCTCGGTACCGAGGTCGACGGCGCGCATGCCGTTGTATATGCGGTCGTCCATGTATGTCAGATCTCCTTGCGGATGCCATCGAGGATGGCTGCGGTGCTGTGTGCCGGCGCGGCTTGCGCGCACATCCGGTCGAGGGCCTCGAGGAACGCCGAGACGTCGTCCACGTCGTCCAGGTAGGCGGCGCCCACCAGGCTCTCGGTGAACACGACGTCCGGCAGCTCGCGGATCTGGAACCGGAAGATGTGGAAAGGCCCGTACATCGCCGGGTGCGGCCCGGCGTCGAAGGGCATGATCTGCAGTCTCACCTGCGGCAGCTCACAAGCCTCGGCCAGCCGGTCCAGCTGGGCGCGCATGACGCCGGGACTGCCGATGGGGCGGCGCAGCACGGTCTCGTCCATCACCACCCACAGCAGCGGGGCCTCGGGCCGGGCGATCAGCGCCTGCCGTTCCCGGCGGAGCGCGACCAGGCGCTCGAGTTCCTCCGCGGAGGCGCCCGGGCGGCCGGCCCTCAGCACGGCGCGCGCGTAGTCCTCGGTCTGCAGCAGACCGGGGACGTAGTGCGGCTCGTAGGCGCGGATGATGGCCGCCTCGCCCTCGAGGCTGACGAAGGCGCTGAACCAGGACGGCAGGACGTCGCGGTAACGGTGCCACCAGCCGGGACGGTTGCCCTGCCGGGCGAGGTCGATGAAGGTCGCCGCCTCGGCGGCGTCGACGCCGTACAGCGCCAGCAGCTTCTCCACGTACGGGATGCGCAGGCCGACCTCGGCCTTCTCCATCCGGCGCACGGTGGCATGGGTGACGTCCAGCTCGCGCGCGGCCTGTTCGTACGAGCAGCCCGCCTTCTCCCGCAGGTCGTGGAGGCGTTTGCCGAGGATCACGCGGAGGACGGTCGGCGCCCCGCTCGCCTTCGCCTCACCCACGTCGCAACTCACGCATGGCAGCAGTGTGCCATGTCAGGAATGGAACCCACACCCTGATACTGGCGATTGTGCAATTTGCAGAATGACCCTTGCCTTCTGTGCAAGCAGTGGCCATAGTTGCGTGTGTGCTCTTTGCCCTCAGCGCCCGGGACACCTTCCGGCTCCGACTGCCGGCGCAGGCCTCGTCGGTCGGCGTCGCGCGGCGCCAGGTGCGTTCCGCGCTGAGCGGATGGGGCCTGGCGGAACTGGGCGACGACGCCGGCCTCGTGGTGAGCGAACTCTTCACCAACGCGGTCGTGCACAGCGGCAGCGACCACGTCGCGTGCCTGCTCTGGACGGCGGGCGGCACGCTGCACATCGAGGTCGTCGACGAAGGGCGCGGGCCCGCGGGTCCCCAGGCACGTGCGGCCGCCGACGGCGACGAGAACGGCCGCGGGCTGGCCCTCGTCGCCCATTTGGCCGAAGGCTGGGGCGTTCGTCCGCCGGCGCACGGCACCGGTCGCGCGGTGTGGGCGACCCTCTCCTGCGCCCGCCCCGGGGCGGTCCGGCGCAGCGGTTGAACACCGGGTGACGACCGCCCGGCATCCGCGGGAAGGGTGGCCGTCGCCGCGGCGCGCCGTATTGGGATGGTGGCACCCCGCGTCCGGGCATAGGCTTCTCCCGACGGAAAGGCCCTCGGGGGAGCACCAACACCCCCTGCCTCCGCCCCGGGAGGAACCGCCCACCGCGGTCCCCGCCCGGTTCCGCAACCGGCGCCACCGCGTCCGCTCAGCCATCAGCCCGACCGGGCGGTCGGCGTCCGGCAGCGGCCGGGCCGGCGTCCGGCTCACCCGACACGAAGGAGTGCGCGGTGACACCCGAGAAGTCAAAGCGGAACCAGCTCCCCAAGGAGCCTGACGATCAGCCCGCGCAACAGCGGGAGGTGCGGAACCTGGACGTCTGGGCCAGGTCGGCACCGATCCGACTGGCCGGCTACGAGGACGATCTGAACGAGCCGCACATCCTGCGCAGCATCGACTGACCCTCCGGCACGGCCGGTTCACGGGCCGTACGGGCAACGAAGCCCGTACGGCCCCTGCCGTGTCCCGGGCCTCGCGGCGGCGTTTCCGGCCCGCTCAGCCTGCCGCGTCCACGGCGCGGCCGCCCGGCGGTTCGATGGCGTAGAGGTCCAGGACGTCGGGCGGTACGGCGCGGCCCGGTCCCCCGGCGCGCACCCACGCGACGATGTCGCCGAGGGCGGCGGGATCGTTGACCAGGCCGAGCCAGACCGGCCGGCCTCCGGCCGCGCGCCCCTCCGGCGAGGGCTGCACGACGACGACGTTGGCCTGTTCGCACACGTCGAGGCACTCGGTGACGCGTACCCGGCAGACCCCGGCGAGTTCCCGCCGGAGCAGGTCGAGTTGAGCGTCGTGGTCGACGCCGGGGACCTTCTCCGTACCGCAGCAGCAGTCGCGGCAGACGCTCACCGTGCAGGCGCCCTGCCGCGGCACACCGCCGCTCACGTGAGGGTGATCCGCACGCCCACCGTGCCCTCGCGGCCGCGGCGCAGCCGGCTGCCGAACAGGGTCAGCCGGCCGATCAGGCCGTACTTGCGGGCGACCAGGGAACGGTAGCGCTCGGTCTCCTGCGGTCCGAGGATCTCGGCGCGCGCGGGCACCTGCTCCCCGGTGGGGTTGCCGCGTACGTCGCAGGGGCCGACCAGTACGTCGGCGCGGTTGCGGATCCGCTTGACCTTGCCGGAGTCCGCCGCGGTCCAGGCGCCGACCGCCTCACCGTCGCGGACCACCCAGACCGGGGTGGCAACGGTACGGCCGTCCCGCCGGTAGGTGGTCACCAGTACGTACTTGCCCGCCGCGAGCCGGGCGGACGCGCTGTCCTCGATCATGGACCAAGGCTACGCGGGAACGGCCTCCTCGGCCGGTGCCCGGAGCGTTTTGCCCAGGCACACGCTGAGCGGACTGTCCTTGTAGTGGCCGAACTTGGTCACCGGCGTGTAACCGCAGGAGGCGTAGAGGGCGATCGCCTCCGGCTGCATCTGCCCCGTCTCCAGCACCATCCGGGTGCGGCCCGCCGCGGCGGCGCCGGCCTCCAGTGCGGCGAGCATCCGGCGTGCGAAGCCCCGGCCCCGGGCCTGCGGCACCACGTACATGCGCTTGACCTCGGCGTCGCCGTCCTCGAAGCCCTCCGGGGAGGCGTCCTGACCGCGCCAGCCGCCGGTCGCCACGGGGGCGCCGTCGAGGTAACCGACCATGAACTCGCCCTGCGGGCCGTCGAAGTGGTCGGGGTCCATCGCCGTCTCGTCGGGGCCGCCGTACCGCACGACGTACTCCTGCTGCACCTGCTCGGTCAGCAGCACGGCGTCGGGGTGGTCGTAGCGCGTCTTCCGGATCTCCACCCGCACATCGTACGGGTGTGCGGCCTACGCCCCGGTACGGGCACCCTCGGGCGGGCCGGTATCGTCCCCGTCATGCTCACCGTGACGACCGTGAACGTGAACGGGCTGCGCGCCGCGGCCAAGAAGGGCTTCCTCCCCTGGCTGGAGGCGACCACGGCCGACGTGGTGTGCCTCCAGGAGGTCCGCGCCGAGGCCGCGCAGCTGCCCGAGGAGGTCCGTGCGCCCGAGGGCTGGCACGTGCTCCACGCCCCGGCGGCCGCGAAGGGCCGGGCCGGGGTGTCCCTCTACTCGCGGCAGGAACCGTCCGCGAGCCGGATCGGCTTCGGCTCGGAGGAGTTCGACGGCTCCGGCCGCTACGCGGAGATCGACCTGCCCGGCGTGACGGTCGCCAGCCTCTACCTCCCCTCGGGCGAGGTCGGCACGGAGCGACAGGAGGAGAAGGAGCGCTTCATGGCGGCGTTCCTGGAGCACATGGTCAAGCTGCGGGAGAAGGCCGCCGCCGCCGGCCGCGAGGTGCTGATCTGCGGTGACTGGAACATCGCGCACACCGAGCGCGACCTCAGGAACTGGCGGGCCAACCAGAAGAACGCCGGCTTCCTCCCCGAGGAGCGGGCGTGGCTCTCCCGCGTCTACGACGAGGCCGGGTACACCGACGTCGTGCGCCACCTCACCCCGGAGGGCGAGGGCCCGTACACGTGGTGGTCCTACCGCGGCCGCGCCTTCGACAACGACAGCGGCTGGCGCATCGACCTCCACGTCGCGACCCGCGGCCTGGCGGCCCGGGCGGCGCAGACCCGGGTCGAGCGCGCGGACACGCACCCCGAGCGCTGGTCCGACCACGCGCCGGTGACGGTCGCCTACGATCTCGGCCGGTAGGTCCTCCAGGGGAGCAGGGGGAACCGGGGGCATGCGGCGGCACTGGCCGCGGGGCGTGGAGCGCACGGACCGTCCGGGCTTCGCGCTGTCCCGGTCCGGGGACGGCCTGCTGTGGGGCGTGTGCGCGCGGGTGTCGGGGCTGCTCGTGGACCCGTACCGGCGTCCGTACCAGCTCGTCGCGTGCGAACCGTCCGGCCCGCTGCTCGACGTCCTGGACGGGCCGGGCACGGGATTCCCCGGTGACCTCTGGCTGAGCCCGCGGGACTGCGGGCGGCACGCCGCGCCGGATCCGTTCGACGACCCGCACGCGCCGTGGCGGCTGGAGGACGCGCGGATCACGGGTCACCGCCGTCGCCGCGGCGCGCCCGCCGCGTGGGACGTGTTCCTGGACGCCGTGGACGGGTGGCCCGAGCCGCCCGGCGAACCCTGCCTCGCGGCGGGGCTGCTGATCCACGACGGACACCGGGCCCTGGGCGTCTGCCGGGACGCCTCGGACGTCGTCCCGCCGGACGGAGCGCCGTCCCGGACGCCGCTGCGGCTGCTCGGCTGCGCGCCCGGCCCGGAGCTGCGGGCCGCCCTCGGAACCGGCACCCGCCGCTCCCTGCGCCTGGACGAGGCCGTGCTGGAGGTCCTCGGCGACGGGGGCGAGGCCGTCCTGGACCGGTACGTGACCGCGGAGGTCGCCGGGTGGCGGCCGTCGGCACTCGGCCCCGGGCTCGTCGACGTCGATCTCGCCGACGGCGTGTGGGAGCCCTTCCCGGCTCGTTCCCGGGCGCTGTGGGACCGGTGGCTCGCCGGGCCCCCGGCGGAGTCCGGTACCTGGTCCGGGTACGCCACCCGTGAGCGGTCGTTGTGGCTGGGCCTCGTCCGGGACCGCGGCTGCGCGGGCCCGCGTCCGGCGCGGCCCGCCGGGCTCGTGTACGACCTGGACGGCCGGCACGTCACTGACGAGCCCGGCCTCCACCTCGCGCTGGGTGAGGCGGTGAACGGTCCGGGCGGCTACTTCGGCTGCAATGCGGACGCCCTGGCCGACTGCCTACGCGGCGGCTTCGGGGTCACCACCCCGTGCACCCTGGTGTGGCGGGATTCCGCGGTCGCCCGGCGGGCGCTGGGCGTGACGCTGAACTCCCACGGGGAGCCGGACAGCCGCTTCGGCCTGGTCCTGGAGGTGCTGGCCGAGGGCGGCGTGGAAGTCGTCCTCGCCTGAGGGCGTGGCGGCACCCGGTGCCGCCGTACGGGACCGCCTAAGGGCGCCGTCGCCGTATCGTCTAGTCAGCTGCCCTTTTCCGGAGGAGTACCCATGGCGCCGCCCGTCGTCCGCTCTCTGCGCGAGCAGATCCGCGAGTTCATCGTGGACGGCATCGTCAGCGGGCGGTGGAAGCCCGGGGAGCGGATCGTCGAGCGGGGCATCGCCACCGAGCTGGAGGTCAGCCAGACGCCCGTACGGGAGGCGCTGCGGGAGCTGGAGGTCATGCGGCTGATCGAGTCCGCCCCGAACAAGGGGGTGCGGGTGCGCCGGCTGACCGCCGGGGACCTGGAGGAGATCTACCCGGTGCGGGCGGGCCTGGAGCAGATCGCCGCGGAGCTCGCGGCGCCGCGCCTGCGGCACGACCTGTCGGCGCTGGAGGCCGAGGTCGCGCTGCTGCACGAGGCCGACGAGGAGGGCGACGCCGGGGCGCAGGTACGGCACACCGTGGCGTTCCACCGCGAGCTGGTGCGCGCCTCCGGCAACAGCGTGCTGCTGCACACCTGGGAGTCACTGGGCATCGAGGTGTGGACGGCGCTGTCGATCCGCTGGCTGGGCACCCGGCAGCGGCTGTACGCCGAGGAGCACCAAGCGGTGGTGGAGGCCTTCCGCAGGGACGACCCGCGGGTCGGTGAGCTGGTCAAGGAGCATGTGCTGGGCTGTGCCCCGCAGGGCGGCTGACGCCGGCCCGGAACACCCCCGCCCGGAACACCCCCCGCCCGGACGCCCGGAGCCCCCTTTGTGACCCTCGTCACAAGGTATTTGATCGATCATCGATCAGTCTTACCCTTTGAGACACGGGGACACCCCTGCCCGCACGGAACCAACTGGGAGGCGTTCACCATGACCGACGCCACGCTGAGCGCGCTCGATCACCTGCCGGACCCGGACCCGGAGGAGACCGGCGAATGGGCCGCCTCACTCGACGCGGTCACCCACGCCGCCGGCCCTGATCGCGCGGCGTACCTGATGCGCCGCACCTTCGACCACGCGCAGGCGTCCGGTCTCGCGGTGCCGTCGCTGCTGGAGACGGAGCACATCAACACCATCCCGACCGCCGCGGAGCCCGAGCTCCCCGGCGACCTGGAGATGGAGCGGCGCATCGCCGGATGGAACCGCTGGAACGCCGCCGCCATGGTGACCCGCGGCAGCCGCCTGGGCCTGGGCGGCCACATCGCCACCTTCGCCTCCGCGGCCTGGCTGTACGAGACCGGCTTCAACCACTTCTTCCGCGGCAAGGAGGGCGACGGCTCCGGCGACCAGCTGTACGTCCAGGGCCACGCCTCCCCCGGCATCTACGCCCGCGCGTTCCTCGACGGCCGGCTGACCGAGCGGCAGCTGGACAACTTCCGCCAGGAGGCCGGCGGCGACGGCCTGCCGTCCTACCCGCACCCGCGGCGACTGCCCTGGCTGTGGGAGTTCCCGACCGTGTCGATGGGCCTCGGCCCGCTCGCCGCGATCCAGCAGGCGCGCTTCAACCGCTACCTGACCCACCGCGGCATCAAGGACACCTCCGGCTCGCACGTGTGGGCCTTCCTCGGCGACGGCGAGATGGACGAGCCGGAGTCGACCGCCGCCCTCGGCCTCGCCGGCCGTGAGGGGCTGGACAACCTCACCTTCGTGATCAACTGCAACCTGCAGCGTCTCGACGGGCCGGTCCGCGCCAACTTCAAGATCGTCCAGGAGCTGGAGGCGAAGTTCCGCGCCGCCGGCTGGAACGTCGTCAAGTCGCTGTGGGGCTCCGCCTGGGACGAGCTGTTCGCCCTCGACACCACGGGCGCGCTCGTGCGGCGGCTGCGCGAGGTACCCGACGGGCAGTTCCAGACCTACGCCACCCGCGACGCCGCGTACATCCGCGAGCACTTCTTCGGCGCCGACCCGGCCCTGGCCGAGATGGCGAAACTGCTGACGGACGCCAAGATCACCGAGTGCTTCCACACCTCCCGCGGCGGCCACGAGCCGCGCAAGGTGTACGCCGCCTACCGCGCGGCCACCACGCACAAGGGCGCGCCGACCGTGATCCTCGCGCAGACCGTCAAGGGCTGGACGCTGGGCCGCGGTTTCGAGTCGCGCAACGCCAACCACCAGATGAAGAAGCTCACCCTCCCCGAGTTCCGCGCCATGCGCGACCTGCTCGAACTCCCCATCGCGGACAGCGCGCTCGCCGGGGACCTGGTGCCGTACGCCCACCCGGGCGCCGACTCCCCCGAGGTGCGCTACCTGCAGGAGCGCCGCGCCGAGCTCGGCGGCCCCGCCCCGGCCCGCCGGGTGCACCCGGTGGCGCTCCCGGAGCCGTCCGCGAAGCCCTTCGAGGCCCTGGCCAAGGGCTCCGGCAGCCAGGAGATCGCGACCACGATGGCCCTGGTCCGGCTGATGAAGGACCTGATGCGGGAGAAGGAGAGCGGTCGCCGCTGGGTGCCGATCGTCCCCGACGAGGCGCGCACCTTCGGCATGGAGTCGCTCTTCCCGAGCGCGGGCATCTACTCGCCGCTCGGCCAGACCTACGACCCGGTCGACCGCGACATGCTCCTGTACTACCGGGAGGCGGAGAACGGGCAGATCCTCAACGAGGGCATCACCGAGGCCGGTTCGATGGCCTCCTTCACCGCCGCGGCGACCTCGTACGCCACGCACGGCGAGCCGATGATCCCGTTGTACATCTTCTACTCGATGTTCGGCTGGCAGCGGACCGCCGACCAGATGTGGGCCCTCGCCGACCAGCTCGGCCGCGGCTTCCTGGTCGGGGCGACCGCGGGCCGCACGACGATGACGGGTGAGGGCCTGCAGCACGCCGACGGCCACTCGCACCTGATCGCGTCCACCAACCCGGCGGCGGTCTCGTACGACCCGGCCTTCGCCTACGAGGTCGGCGTCATCGTCCGCGACGGCCTGCACCGCATGTTCGGCCCGGACGCGGAGGACGTCTTCTACTACCTGACGGTCTACAACGAGCCCAAGATCCAGCCGGCCATGCCCGCGGAGCCGGGCGTCGAGGAAGGCATCGTCAAGGGCCTGTACCGCTTCCGCGCCGCCGACACCGCCGGGCTGTCCGCCGACGCGCCGCGGCTGCAGCTGATGGCCTCCGGCACGGCGATCCACTGGGCCCTGGAGGCGCAGCAGCTGCTGGCCGCGGAGTGGGGCGTGGCGGCGGACGTGTGGTCGGCGACCTCGTGGAGCGAGCTGCGGCGCGGTGGCCTGGCGTACGACGCGGCCCGGCTGCGCGGCGAGGACGCCCCGCTCCCCCACGTCACCCGTGTCCTGGAGGGCGCACAGGGCCCCGTGCTGGCGGTGAGCGACTGGATGCGCGGGGTGCCGGACCAGATCAGCCAGTGGGTGCCGCAGGAGTGGCACTCGATCGGCACCGACGGCTTCGGCCTGTCGGACACGCGCGATGCGGCGCGCCGCCACTTCGGCGTGGACCCGCAGTCGGTGGTCGTCGCCGCGCTGGCCGCGCTCGCCGGGCGCGGCGAGGTCAAGCGGGAGACCGTGCACGAGGCCCGGGAACGTTACGGGCTCTGAGCTCCCCGCTCCGCCCCGGGCGGGGGCATGAGGGCCGGGCACGCCGTCACAGGCGTGCCCGGCCCTCTTCCGTGTCCGCCCCCTGCGCCCCCTCCCCAGATACATAAGGCAGTGATATAAATTCCTTATGCATCTTCCCGACGACGACCCGGACCACGGCCACGCCGTCGACGTGGCGCGGGCACTGGAGCGGCTGTACCGCATGCTGCGCAGGCTCAGCCAGCCGAGCGAGCTGTCGCTGACCACGGTGGCGACGCTGTCCACGCTGGAGCAGTCCGGCCCGCTCCGGCTGACCGAGCTGGCGACCCTGGAGGGCGTCACGCAGCCGGCGATGACCCAGGTCGTGTCACGGCTGGCCGAGGCGGGACTGGCCGGTCGCGCGGCGGACCCCGCGGACGGGCGTGTGGTGCTCGTCCACATCACCGACGCGGGCCGGGAGGCCATCGCCCGGCGTCGCGCCGTGCGCGCCGAGCGGCTCGGGGAGTTGCTGGAACAGCTGAGCCCGGACGAGCGGGCGGCCCTGGTGGCCGCGCTGCCGGCCGTGGAGGCACTGACCCGGCTGGGGCCGCCCCCGGCCCCGTCGCGCCCGGCCCAGCGGAGCAGTTGATCAGGCATCGGTTTCTACGTCGGAGCACCTACATGACCGCGCATGCGCAATCGTCCCGTTCCGTGAATCCGTTCAAACAGCCGAAGGCCGTGTTCGCGGTCGCCTTCGCCTGTGTGGTCTCGTTCATGGGGATCGGTCTGGTCGACCCCATCCTGCCCGCGATATCGCAGCAACTGGACGCCACTCCGAGCCAGGTGACGCTGCTGTTCACCAGCTACCTGGTGGTGACCGCGGTCGCCATGCTCATCACCAACTGGGTCTCCAGCCGGATCGGCGCCAAGCGGACGCTGATCGCGGGCCTCGCCCTGATCGTGGTGTTCGCCGCCCTGGCCGGCACCTCGGGGAGCATCGGCGGCATCGTCGGCTTCCGGGCGGGCTGGGGCATCGGCAACGCGTTGTTCATCGCCACCTCCCTGGCGGTGATCGTGGCCTCGGCGAGCGGCGGATTCGTGGGCGCGATCATCCTCTACGAGACCGCGCTGGGCGTCGGCATCGCGGTGGGCCCGCTGCTTGGCGGCCTGCTGGGCAACGTGAGCTGGCGCGGCCCGTTCTACGGTGTCGCCGTCCTGATGGCCATCGCGCTGGTCGCCACCGTCGTCCTCGTGGAGCCGATCCCGTTGCCGGCCCGCAAGACCGGGCTGAGCGAGCCGCTGCGGGCGCTGCGCCACCGCGGCCTGCTGACGATGTCACTGACGGCCCTCTGCTACAACTGGGCCTTCTTCACCGTGCTCGGCTACGCGCCCTTCCCGATGGGGCTCGGCGCGGTCCAGCTCGGCCTGGTCTTCACCGGCTGGGGCGCCCTCGTCGCGGTCTTCGCCGTCTTCGGGGCGCCGCGGCTGCAGGCCCGGCTGGGCATCGCGCGGACGCTCTACGCCAACCTCGCGCTGTTCGCCCTCACCGTGCTGGCCATCGCGATCTGGACCGACGACCGGACCGTGCTGATCGTCTGCGTGATCGTCGCCGGTGTCTTCATCGGCGTGAACAACACCGTCACCACCCAGGCCGTCATGACCGTCGCGCCCGTCGACCGCGCCGTCGCCTCCGCCGCGTACGGCTTCGTCCGCTTCATCGGCGGCGGCCTGGCGCCGTTCGCCGCGGGCAAGCTGGTCGAGGCCTTCGGGATCCACGTGCCGTTCTACATCGGCGCCGGGGCGCTCGTACTGGGCATCGTGATCCTCTCCACGGCCCACGGGCTGCTCAAGGAAGCCGAGAAGGTCCAGGCCGAACAGGTCGACGCCGCCCCGGAACCCGCTCCGGAGCCCGCCCCCGGGGCCGACGCCGCCCCCTCGCTGGTGCCGGTCGAGCACGACACCGCGGCGCACGACGACCCGGGGCGCGGCGCCATCGTCGCCGCCGTGGACAGCTCCCCGCACGCCGAACGGGTCGCCGCGGCCGCCGGCCGCCTCGCGACGATCAACGGCCGCACGGTGCACGTCGTCCACGTCGAGGAGGCCGCGGTCGCGGGTGACGCGGCCGCCGACCCGGAGGACCTGGAGTCCGCCCGGATCGCCGTCCGGGGGCACCTGGACCGGCTCGCCGCCCTCGGCATCCCGGCCGTCGGGCACGTGCTGCGGAACGCCACCGGCCACGGGGAGGTGGGCCGTGTGGTCGCCGAGCACGCGGAGCGCACCGGGGCCCGCGCCATCGTCGTCGGGGCGCCCACCCACGGCGGGCTGTCCGCGCTGCTGGACGCCGGCGCCGGGCAGGCCCTGATGCGGTACGCGACCTGCGACGTCGTCCTGATCAACCCGCGTTCGGCGGAGCTGGAGGCCGCGGCCTGATCCCGCGGCGGAAGATCACGGTGGCCGCGCCATCGAAATACCGGCAAACCCGACGTATGGTGGCCTGACGGTGCCATGTGCCGGGGGACGCGGTCACCGTGCCTCGCCATGATCGTGACGGCGGCTCCGGAGGCGGCCATGGCCGATCCCAAGGGCTTTCTCACCACCCCCCGCCGCACCCCCGCGCGGCGCCCCGTCTGCGAGCGCGTCGAGGACTGGCAGGAGGTCTACACCGGCCAGGGCCTGCTGCCGATCATCTCCGCGCAGGCCGGCCGGTGTATGGACTGCGGCATCCCGTTCTGCCACGACGCCTGCCCGCTGGGGAACATGATCCCCGACTGGAACGACCTGGTGTACCGCGAGGACTGGGCCGCCGCGGCGGAACGGCTGCACGCCACCAACAACTTCCCCGAGTTCACCGGCCGGCTGTGCCCTGCGCCCTGCGAGAGCGCCTGCGTCCTGACCATCAACGCCGACCCCGTCACGATCAAGAACGTCGAGGTCGCCATCGCCGACCGCGCGTGGGAGGACGGCCTCGCTTCCCCCCGTCCCCCCGAGCGGCGCTCCGGCCTCACCGTCGCGGTGGTCGGCTCCGGACCCGCCGGACTCGCCGCCGCCCAGCAGCTCACCCGGGTCGGCCACACGGTGACGGTCTACGAACGGGCGGACCGGCTCGGCGGCCTCCTGCGCTACGGCATACCGGAGTTCAAGATGGAGAAGCACCATCTGGACCGGCGCCTGGCGCAGATGCGCGCCGAGGGCACGCTCTTCCGCACCGAGGTCGAGGTGGGCGCCGACCTCGACGCGGAACGGGTCGTCGCCGAGCACGACGCGGTGCTCCTGGCGGTGGGCGCCACGGCATGGCGCGAGCTGCCGGTGCCCGGACGGGAACTGGCGGGTATCCACCAGGCGATGGAGTACCTGCCGCTGGCGAACCGCGTGCAGGAGGGCGACCTGACCGAGTCGCCGGTCAGCGCCGAGGGCAAGGACGTCGTCATCGTCGGCGGCGGCGACACCGGCGCCGACTGCCTGGGCACCGTGCTCCGGCAGCACGCGGCCTCGGTCGTGCAGCTCGACATCAACCCCCTGCCGGGCGAGTACCGCCACGAGCAGGAGCCGTGGCCGGTGTACCCGCACGTCTACCGGGTCTCCCCCGCCCACGAGGAGGCCCGTGAACTGGCCCGGCGCGGCGTCTGGGACCCGGCGGAGCACGGCGGTGTGCCGCTGCCCGGCCCGGAGGGCGACATCCGGGTGTTCTCCGCCTCGACCTTCCGCTTCGAGGGCGACGACGAGGGGCACGTCCAGTCGCTCCACCTGGTCGGGGTGGAGCCGCGGCACCGCCGCCCGCAGCACGGCACCGAGCGCGTCATCCCCACCCAGCTGGTGCTGCTGGCGCTGGGGTTCTCGGGGGCCGAACGCGACAGCGGGCTGGTGACCCAGCTCGGCCTGGAACTCGACCGGCGCGGCCACGTCGTCCGCGACGCCTGCTTCGCCACCGGGGTGGAGAAGGTCTTCGTCGCGGGCGACGCGGGCCGCGGTCAGTCGCTGATCGTCTGGGCGATCGCCGAGGGCCGGTCGGCCGCGGCGGCGGTCGACCGGTGGCTCACCGGCAGCACGTGCCTGCTGGCACCGATCACGCCGACGACCCGGCCGCTGGTGGCGTGACGGCGGCGGAACGCGGACGCGGCTCGAAGCCGGCGGCGCGGTAGCAGGCGTCGATCATGCGCATCGACTCCACGGCGTCGTCGGCGTCCGTGGGCAGCGGGGCGCCGTCGCGCAGGGTCGCCGCGAACGCCTCCAGCTGGTAGGTGTACGACAGGCGCCTGCCCAGTTCCTCGACCCGCTCGCCGTCCGGCGTACGGACCACGACCCGGTCGTCCTGGTGCGGCAGTACGAAGCACGGCGCGGTGGCCTCGCCGCGGCTGCCGACGATGCGCCAGCTCATCTCGAGCGCCTCGGCGTCCATGTGGCAGCGGGCCGAGGCGGTGGCGCCGCCGGGGTACTCCAGGTCGGCGTCCAGCCATTCGTCGACACCCGGCGCCTTGGCGCGCTCCCCGCCGCGCGCGGCCACCAGGCGAGGGGCGCCGCCGGCCCACGGGGCCAGGGACCCCGCCGCGTGCAGGGAGTAGCAGCCCAGGTCCATCAGGGCGCCGCCGGCCAGCGGCAGCGACCAGCGGGGGTCCTCGTCCGCGGGCGCGGGGATGTTGACCACGGCCTCCACGTGCCGCAGCTCGCCGAGCTCACCGGACTCCAGCAGCTCGTGCAGGCGCCGGGTGACCGGGTGGTAGAGGTAGTGGAACGCCTCCATGACGACCACGCCCGCCTTGGCGGCCGCGTCACGCACCTCGACGGCCTCCTCGAGGTTGCTCGCGGAGGGCTTCTCGCTGAGCACGTGCTTGCCCGCCGCGATGGCGGCCAGGTTCCAGGGGCCGTGGAGACCGTTGGCGAGCGGGTTGTAGACGGCCTCGACCTCGGGGTCGGCGATGACGTCGGCGTACGAGTCCAGCACGCGCTCGACGCCGTGCTCGGCGGCGAAGTCCGCCGCCCGGGAGCGGTCGCGGGCGGCCACGGCGACGAGCCGGTGACCGGTCGTGCGGGCGGGGGCGGCGATGGCGGTCCCGGCGATGCGAGCGGCGCCGAGCACGCCGATGCGCAACGGTTCGGTGGTCATGCGGTGCGTACCTCTTCCATGACTGCGGGTCGGTGGTCCCCGTGGAACAACGTGCAGGCCTCGGCGATCCATCCGGCCTCGACCCCGTCGGCGACGCTACACCGCGCAGGCGAACGGCCCGCGACGGCCTCGGGGAAACCGGGCCCGAGGCCGTCGCCGCCGTCGTCGCCACCGCAGCTGCCGCCGCAGTCGCCGCGCCTCAGTCGAAGACGGGACCGGCGGTGCGGGTGCGCTTCATCTCGTAGAAGTCCGGCATGGAGGCGAGGACGACCGCGGCGTCCCAGAGGCGCCCTGCCTCCTCGCCCTTCGGGGCGGGGCTGACCACCGGGCCGAAGAACGCGGCCCTGCCACCGTCCTGACCGGGCAGGGCGACGACGGGGCTGCCGACGTCCTCGCCGACCAGGTCGACGGCTTGCTGGTGGGAGGCGCGCACCAAGGCGTCGAAGGTGTCGGTGTCACCGGCGTCCGCGAGGCTCTCGGGCAAGCCCGCGTCGCGCAGCGCGGCCGCGATCGTCGGCTTGGTCCGGGGCTGCTGGTGCAGGTGGAAGCGGGTGCCCATGGCGGTGTACAGGGGCCCCGTCACCTCGGGTCCGTAAGCCTGCGAGGCCGCGGTCAGGACCCGGACCGGCGCCCATGCCAGGCCCATCAGCTCGCGTATGCGCTCCGGCAGTTGGTCGAGACGGTCCTCGTTGAGCACGGCCAGGCTCATCACGCGCCAGGTGACGTCGACCGGCCGGATCCTCTCGACCTCGAGCATCCAGCGCGAGGTCAGCCAGGTCCAGGGGCACACCGGGTCGAGCCAGAAGTCGACGGCCGTACGGGGGCGGGATTCGTTCACAGGAGGGTCCAAACTCGGTCGCAGGAACCCTGGCGGAGGGGCCAGGGAGACGTCGGGCTCACGTCGTTCACCGGTCGGCGGGGAAATCGGTGGAGACCGTGAGGTCGGCCCAGGCGGCGAGGTCCTCGCGCAACAGCCGCTGCCCCTCTTCGACCAGACGCAGGGCGTCCGTGCCGAGGACGAGGTGGACCGGGGGGTTGTCGGCGTCCAGGACCCGCAGCAGCGCCCGGGCGGCGCGGGCCGGATCACCGGCCTGGTTGCCGCTCTTGGCCTGCCGGGCGGACCTGATGGGGTCGAACAGCGTGTCGTAGTCGGCGATGCTGCGCGGCACGCGGGTCATCGAGCGGCCCGCCCAGTCGGTGCGGAACGAACCGAGGGCGAGGGAGGTGACGTGGATGCCGAAGCCGGCGACCTCCTGGGCCAGGGACGCGGCGATCCCCTCCATGGCGAACTTGCTCGCGCCGTAGAAGGCGACTCCGGGGAGGGCGGTGAGGCCGGCCATGGACGAGAGCGTCACGATGTGCCCGCCGCGGCGCCGGCGCATGTGGGGCAGGACCGCCTTGATGACGGCGACGCTGCCGAAGACGTTGACCTCGAACTGCCGGCGCAGGTCCGCCATCGTCGACTCCTCGACGGTGCCCTCGAGGCCGTAGCCGGCGTTGCTGATCAGCACGTCGACGGGGCCGATGTTCCGTTCCACCTCGTCGACGAGGGGGACGACGGCCTGTTCGTCCGTCACGTCCAGCAGCCTGGCACTGGCACGCCCCGGGGCGAGGGCCTCGAACTCGCCGATCCGCTCCGGTGCGCGGACCGTGCCGACGACCCGGTGACCGGCGGCGAGTGCCTCCTGGGCGAAGGCGCGGCCGAGGCCGCCGCTGACACCGGTGATCAGAAACGTCTTGCTCTGGCCCTGAACGCTCATGGTGTTCCTGCTCCGGGGGAGGTGGTGGAGACGCAGTAGACGATCGGTCTACTACACGATAGGCGACCCGTGGGGGTGCGTCAAAGAGGCGGGGCCCAACCACCCCCCTTGGCCCTGTCCCGGATCCGGGATACCGTCCCGGATGTGAGAGAACCCGCCCCCACGTCCGTCGACGCCCGCCTCGCCGCGCGCCTCGCCGAGCTGCGCGACGAGCGCGGCTGGTCCCTCGACGACCTCGCGACGCGCACCGGCGTCAGCCGCTCGACGCTCTCCCGCCTCGAACGCGCCGAGATCAGCCCCACGGCCGCCCTCCTCGGGCGCCTGTGCACCGCGTACGGACGCACCATGTCCCGGCTGCTCGCCGAGGTCGAGAGCGGCGGCGAGCCCGCGCAGCTCGTTCGCGCCGCCGACCAGCGTGTCTGGACCGACACCCCGTCCGGCTTCGAGCGGCGCTCGGTCTCACCCCCGCACCCCGGACTGCGGGCCGAGATCATCGAGGGGGTGCTGCGCCCCGGTGCGGACATCGCGTACGAAGGCCCACCCGTGGCCGGGCTCGAACACCACGTGTGGCTGCGCGAGGGGGCCCTCGAGGTCACCGTCCAGGACCGCTCGCACCACCTCGCCCCCGGCGACTGCCTCCGCTACCGCCTGTGGGGCACCTCCCGCTTCCGCTGCCCCGGCCCGGACCCCGCCCGCTACGCCGTCGTGGTGGTGCTGCCATGAAGGACACCCGCGCCCCCGCCCCCGTGCACGCCGTCGCCCCGCTCTCCGCCGAAGCCCTGCTGGAATCCGCCGACGACCTCGCCGCCCTCCTCGTGGACGCCGTCGAGGGCGGCGCGTCCCTCGGCTTCGTGACCCCCTTCACCCACGCCGAGGCGGCCGCCTGGTGGCGCGCCCGCGCCCACGTCGTCGCGGACGGCGGCCTCACCGTCTGGGCCGCCCGCGACACCGCCGGCGTCACCGGTACCGTCAGCCTCGCCCACGAGGGCAAGCCCAACGGCCGCCACCGCGCCGAGGTCCTCAAGCTCATGGTCCACCGCCGCGCCCGCGGCCACGGCCTCGGCCGCGCCCTCCTCACCGTCGCCGAACGCGCCGCGGCGGCCGCGGGCGCGGCCCTCCTGCTGCTCGACACCGAGACCGGCAGCCCCGCGGAACAGCTCTACCGCAGCGCCGGCTGGACCCCGTACGGCACCGTCCCCGCCCACGCCGCGAACCCGGCGGGAGTGCTGCGGCCGACGACCTTCTACTTCAAGGCGCTGCCGTCCGCGCAGGAGCACGCGCCGAGCCACCGGCCGTAGGCCCGCGCGCCTCGCGGGCGCCGGCGCTGCGAGCGCGGATCCGCCGGTACGCGACCTCGCGGTGAACGGAAGGACAAGGACGAGCGGGCAGCCGGCGAAGAACGGCCGAACCCGGCCGATCGCGCGCAACCCTGCCCGGTCATCGCGCGTCTGGTCAGCGGCGTCGCACGGTTCGGCGCTCATCCACCAGGACCAGAGGAGATTCCGTGTCACGTGCGTCGTGGCCCGCGGCAACTGCGACGCAGGCACCCCCGCCACCGGAGGCGAACGCCGGAACTCCGGTCCGTCCGGCCGCCGGAGCACCGCTGCGCCTGGACATCCAGGGGCTGCGCGCGCTCGCGGTCTCGCTCGTGGTGCTCTCGCACGCCGGAGTCCGGCGGCTGGCGGGCGGCTACATCGGGGTCGACGTCTTCTTCGTGATCTCGGGCTTCCTCATCACCTCGCTGCTGCTGCGTGAGCTGGCCCGCAACGACCGCGTGTCGGTGCGGAGGTTCTACGCCCGCCGGGCGCTGCGGTTGCTCCCCGCGTCGACCCTCGTCGGGGTCGTCACGCTCGGCGGCGCCTGGCTGTACCTGTCGAAGGTCCGCTTCGCGGAATACGTCGGGGATGCGCTCGGCAGCACCTTCTACGTGGTGAACCTCCGGCTGGCGAACGCCGGCACCAACTACCTCAACGCGGACAGCCCGCCGTCGCCGTTCCAGCACTTCTGGTCACTGGCGGTCGAGGAGCAGTTCTACCTGGTCTGGCCACTGCTGCTGTGGGCGAGCTGGAAGCTCGCCCGGCGCCGGACCGGGCTGCTGGCGGCGCCGCTCGCGGTGCTGTGCGCGCTCTCCTTCGCCCTGAACGTGTGGGTGACGGGCACCTCGGTGTCCTGGGCGTACTTCGGCTCGCACACCCGCTTCTGGGAACTCGGGGCCGGCGCGCTGCTCGCGCTCTGCGTCGGCCGGCTGGAGCGGTTGCCGGCCCAGGTGGCCGGGCCGATGAGCTGGGCCGGGCTGGTGTCGCTGCTGGTGGCGGCGGTCTGGTTCGACGACGCCACGCCGTTCCCCGGGCCCTATGCGCTCGCGCCCGTGCTCGGCACCGTGCTGGTGCTGGCGGGCGGCTGTTCCCCCGCGCGGTACGGGGCCGGCGCGCTGTTGTCGCTGCGGCCGGTCACATGGGTCGGCGGCCTGTCGTACGGATGGTACCTGTGGCACTGGCCGATGCTGGTGATCCTGCCGATGGCGTGGGAGCGGCCGGCGACCGTCCGCTTCGGCCTGGTGTGTGCGGCGATCTCCCTGCTGCTGGCCTGGGGGACGCTGCGTCTGGTCGAGAACCCGGTGCGGTTCCACCACGTCTTCCGCGGCCGTCCCGCACGGGCACTGGGGCTGGGCGCGGGGCTGACGGCGTGCGCCACGGCCGCGGCGCTGGTCGCGACGGCCTTCCCGCCGCTGATCAGTTCGGGCGCGGCCGCCCCGGAGCTGAGGGGCACGCTCACCGGGGTGACCGACCCGCAGACACGTCTGACCGAGCTGCTGGAGGCACCCGAACGCAGTCTGCCGGTCAATCTCACGCCCGGAATCACCAAGGTCAAGGGGACGTTGTCCGCGGTCTACCGAGACGGCTGCCACATCGGTTACCAGAGCACGGCGACACCGCCGTGCGTCTACGGCGACCGGTCCGCGACGAAGACGGTCGTCCTCTTCGGGGACTCGCACGCGGCCCAGTGGTTCCCAGCGCTCGACCGGCTGGCCCGCGAGCGGCACTGGAGACTGGTCTCGCTGACCAAGGCGTCGTGCAAGGTCGCCGCGGTCACCACGGTCTACCAGGGCGAGCCGTACACGTCCTGCGACCGGTGGCGCACCAAGGCACTGGCCCGGATCAGGTCCCTGAAGCCCGCGCTGGTGATCGCCTCCTCCTCGGACTCGGCCGACCTGGCCCGGCCGTCCGCCGACCCGCGCCGGCAGTGGACCGACGGTTTCGAGCGGACCTACCGGGAACTGGCGAGGAGCGGCGCGCAGGTGCTGGCCATCGAGGACACGCCCTGGCCGAAGGGGGACGCGGTCGACTGCGCGGGGACCCATCCGCAGGAGCTGGAACGGTGCGCGTCCGAGATCGGGCAGGCGGTCAAGGATCCCGACAAGAAGCGGGAGATCACCGAAGCGGCGGCGGCCACCGGCGTCTCGGTGGTCGACCCGGTCCCCTGGCTCTGCGGCACCGGCGGCGGCTGTCCCGTGGTGGTGGCCGACACCTTCGTCTACCGCGACGACAGCCACCTCACCGAGTCCTACGCCGAGGCCATCGCGCCGGTGCTGGACCACGAGATGACCACCCTCTACGGCGCCGACCTGAGCCGGCGCCCCGTGCGGCCGACCGGCCCTTAGGCCCTGTCGCCGGTCGGGAGTCAGCCGGGCAGGGTGAAGAGCCGGTACTCGGAGACCGTGGTGAAGCCGAAGCGACGGTAGAGGGGTTCACCGGAGGGGCTGGCGATGAGGGCGGCCAGGTGGGTGCCCCGGTCGTGGGCGACGCGGAGGGCGGCCGAGGTCAGTGCGGCGCCGATGCCGCGGCGGCGGTGGGGCGCGGCGACGTGGACGAGGAAGATGCCGGTGACGTCGTACGCCGTGATCAGCACCGTCGTGCCGACGACGTCACCGTCCAGCACGGCGGCGAGGCGGACGATGTCCGCGTTGTCCGCGCGCCGCGCCTCGGACCGTACGAGGCCGGGCTGCAGCTCGGGCGCGATGCCCATGGAGGTGCGGTACGTGCCGACCAGTTCGGCCAGCCGGTCCGGGGTCTCCACCGCCTCGACGCCCAGGCCGGCCGGCACGTCCTGGGGGTCCGGGGCGCGGTCGAGGGGCCGCACCATCAGGGGCAGGGCGCCGAGCGGTACCGCGCCGTGCCGGGTCAGGGCGGCGGGGGTGCCTTCAGGGCTGTCCGGGCCGGCCCACCACCACCAGGGGACGCCCGCGAGTTCGGTGCGCGCGGCGGTCACGGCCTGCGCGACCGCGTCCAGCGACCGTACCCGGACCACGCCGTTGAACTGCGGCGTGGCCAGACCGCTGCGATAGCGGTCGAGGTCGCCGTCGGCTCGCCGTGTCCGGCCCCACCCCGTCAAGTACTGGCGGAAGTTGGCGGTGATCCGTGCCAGTGCCTCCGTGCTCGCCGCGCCCAAGGCGTCTCCTTCGTCTGCGATCTCGACCAGGCATGGTGTCACACGTGTCACATGCCCAAGCAGTGCGGTGACGGCCCTTCCTTGTGGGCCGTGACCTCCCCTTATGCTGGCGGGCATGAGCGAGGGACTGCTGGAACGGCGTGAGGGCCCGGCGGGCGGCGGGGCGGCCTCCGAGGCGATGGTCGTGGTCGAGGACCTGGTGCGCACCTTCGGCACCGGGGACACCGCGGTGCACGCCCTGGGCGGGGTGTCCTTCTCCGTGGCCCGCGGTGAACTGGTGGCGCTCAAGGGCCGCTCGGGCTCGGGCAAGACGACCCTGCTGAACATCATCGGCGGTCTGGACCGCGCCGACGCCGGCCGCGTCACCGTCGACGGCACCGTCCTGAACGGCCTGGGCGAACGCGACCTGCTCGCCCTGCGCCGCGACCGCATGGGCTTCGTCTTCCAGTCCTTCGGCCTGCTGCCCATCCTCACCGCCGCCGAGAACGTCGGCGTCCCCCTGCGCCTGCGCAACACCCCCCGCCGCGAACGCGAAGAACGCGTCGCCCTCCTGCTCTCCCTCGTCGGCCTGCAGGGCCACGCCGGCCAGCGCCCCGGCGAGATGTCCGGCGGCCAGCAGCAACGCGTCGCCATCGCCCGCGCCCTCGCCAACCGCCCCGCCCTGATCATCGCCGACGAACCCACCGGCCAGCTCGACGCCGACACCGGCCGCGCCGTCATGGAACTCCTGCGCGCCGTCGTCCACAGCGAAGGCGTCACCGCCCTCGTCGCCACCCACGACCCCCAGCTCCTCGCCCTCGCCGACCGCGTCCTGGAACTCCGCGACGGCCACATCACCCCCACCGACTGACCCACGGCTTCCCCGAAGAGTGGGGACATCACGCCCCTCGGCGCGTAAATTGGGATACGAACGGTGCCCATCGGTCGGCACCATGTGCATCCGTGTGAACGCGGAACGCACGGAGGTGAGGGGATCACATGGCTTCGGTGACCCGGGCGGCGCGGAACGTCGAGCACACCGCGGAGAGCCTCCACGAGGATCTGGTCCGCCTCGAGGCCCAGAGGCAGGCCCTGGAGAGGGAGCTCGCCGCGGTCGTTGCGCACCTCGGTTCGGTGCAGCGGGCCCTGGGCGCCCTCCAGTCGGTCATCCGCACCCCTGAGGCCGCCCCCGCCCCCGCGGACGTGACGTCCCCTGCCGACACCGGCACGACGTACGGCAGGCTCACCGAGCAGATCATGGACTTCTTCGAGCAGGCCGGTGACGCCGAGGTGCGGGCCCGCGACGTCGCCGCGGCCCTCGGGCGTGACGGCGACAGTGGCAGCATCAACGCCGTCCGGAGCACGCTGGACCGCCTCGTGGGGGCGTCGCGCGTGGACCGTGCGGGCCGTGGCCTGTACCGGGCGCGCCGGGGGTAGGCCACCTCCGGTCGGGGTTCGACATTCTTCGAACATTCGGGTTATCGTGACCCCATGGCGGACCAGCATTCCCACGAGGCGAGCGAGATGAGCCTGCCGCGCGTCCTCGCCGCGCTCAGCGATCCGACACGGATCGGGATCGTGCGTGTGCTGGCCGACGGCAGGGAACGCGGGTGGGGCCAGTTGCGGGCGCCCGTCGCCAAGTCCACCTTGAGCCACCATCTGAAGATCCTGCGCGAGGCCGGCATCACACGGACCCGCCAGGAGGGGACGCGCTGCTACGTCACGCTGCGTCGCGCCGAGCTGGACGAGAGGTTCCCCGATCTGACCCGGGCCCTGCTCTCCGCGGCCGACGCCGAGGACGTCGGCGAGGTCACCGTGGTGGATCCGTAGTCCGGGACACCGCCGTTGACGTCCCGCGTGGTCACCGCGTGTGTTCGCCGTACTAATCTGTGTGCGCGGACGTTGGCCCCCAGGGGCCGGGAATGAGAGGACACATGGTCTCAGCAGCGCACACGACCGAGGATCTCCAGGTCACGGCCGGAGCCCTGCAGGGAGAACTGCAGCGCCTCGAGCTGCAGAAGCAGGCACTCGAAAGGGAGTTGGCGGCGGTCGTCGCCCACCTGGGATCGGTGCGGAGGGCACTCGGCGCCCTCGGCCACCTGGCGGTCACGGCTCCCGCCGTCGCGGCCGCGGGCACCCAGGCCGAGGAACGGCAGCCTCCCGTCGTGGAGGTCGAGGAAGCGAGGGCCGAGGAGGAGAGGGCCGGGGAAGCACGGACCGCTGAAGCGCAGTCCGAGGAAGCCGAGGACGGCACGGCGGAACGGAACGGCGCTTCCGCGGCGGGCGGCTACGGCAGGCTCACCGAGCAGATCCTCGACTACCTCGCCACGACAGGCGGGTCTCAGGTGCGGGCGCGCGAGGTCGCGGCGGCTCTCGGCCGGGACGAGAACGCCGGCAGCATCAACGCGGTGCGCAGCACGCTCGACCGGCTGGTGGGCGGCTCCAGGGTCCAGCGCGCCGGGCGCGGTCTGTACCGGGCCGCCGGCTGACGACCCGGGGCCACGAGGCCCTGGCGCGTCGTTGTCACAATCCCGACGGCTGGACTGTCAAGAGTGTGCTTGACCGGCGCTCCGCGCCGGGTGAGCGGCCGGAGGAGGGGGTTTCCCCTGCCCCCCTCCTCCGGCCGTTCGCGTCTTGACGGCTGATCCGCCTGGAAGGACAACGATGCTCCCGAACACCGATGACGCCCCCGACGTGCGGGCGATCGTCCTCTCACTGGCCGCCGAGGCCGCCGCCCTGGAGGCGCACGTCCACCGGCTGCAGGAGGAGATCACCGCGGTGGACGCCCGGCTGGAAACCGTGAACGAGTCCCTGCGCAGCCTGCCGGGCCTGCCGGGACTCGGGCGCCCGGACGCGGACGTAGACTGACACTGTGACACAACATGTGAACAGTGTGAACGCTTCCTCCGCGCCCGCTGCCCTCCCCCGCGCCGCCGACAGCACGGGCGGGCCACTCGCCCCGGGTACCCACACGATCACCGTCGACCACAAGGGCGCCGCCGTCGCGCAGCGGTACCACGTGGCCGGCGCCGGGCGCCCGGTGTGCGTCGCCCTCTCGGGCGGGCCCGGCATCGGCTGGGAGTACCTGCGCATGCCGCTCCTGGAGCGTGCGTTCACGATGGTGTACGTCGAGCCCGTCGGCACCGGCGCGTCCGGGCGCCTGCCCGACCCGCGCGACTACACCTTGGTGGCGTACACGCACTTCGTGAACGGTGTGATCGAGCACCTCGCGCAGCCCTCGGTGACGCTGCTCGGCCATTCGTACGGTGGTTTCGTCGCCCAGCAGTACGCGTTGGAGCACCCGGAGCACCTCGGCTCCCTCGTCCTGTACGACACGTCCCCGGTGACCGGCGAGGAGTTCTGGGCGGACGCCGTGGCCAACATGGAGCGGTTCGCCCGCCGTCATGTCGCGGACCACCCCGAGGTCGCCACCTACGTGGAGGCCCTGACGGCGCCGCTCGGGGAGCTCGACGACGACGGCGCCACCGACTGCCTGCGGACGATCCTGCCGGCGTACGTCGTCGACTACTGGGGACGCGAGGACGAGTTCGGGCCCGCGCGCGGGTCCCTGCGCATGTACGCCGAACCCTCCCTCGGCGAGGGCCCCGCCTTCGACGTCCGCGAGCGGCTGTCCGGCATCACGGCGCCCACGCTGGTGCTGGTCGGCGCGGACGACTTCATCTGCGGACCGCGGTGGGCGCGGATGATCCACGAGCGGATCCCCGGTGCGCAGCTTGCCGTCCTCGAGGACACGGGCCACCTGGCGCACTTCGAGCGCCCCGGGCGGTTCGCGGACGTCGTGACCGGCTTCGTGCTGAAGCACGTCGCTCCCCAGGGCGCGTCGCGCTGACCGTGCGGCCGGAGCCGGGCTACCGGGGAGAGTACGCCGGGCCCGCCGGACGGTCGTCCGGCGGGCCCGGGTCAGCGGTCGTACGGCCCGTTACTTGAGGAGATAGGCCTTGAGCACGGTCTGCTTGAAGGAGTTGCCCGCGGCATCCTCGACGAAGGTGCGCAGGGACACGGCACCGCCCGAGAAGCGCTTCGGGTGGGACACCTTCACGGTGCGATGCATGCCCGAGCCCTTGACCTCGGCGCGCTGCCAGGTCCTGCCCTCGTCGTAGGAGACCTCGACGGTGAACGTGCGGACGGCGGACACCGGGGCCCCCGCCTCACGCTGGATGTGGGCCGGGATCTCCAGCGTGCTGCCGGCTCGGGCGCGGTTCCATTCGTCAAGCTCCGGCGACATGCGCACCGCGTACAGCGGCAGCGACGTGGGCTGCGCGGTACCGGCGGAGCGGAACCGCCACTCCGCGGAATCGCCGGTGGAGATGTCGCTGCGGGCGGGGTCGCGGTCGTAGGTGGCCTTCAGCAGGTAGTCCGCGGGAGTCGGGTCCTGCGGAACCGTGACGTCCGTGAAGGGGTAGTCGGAGACCACCTCGCCGTTGCGCCGGAGCTCGCCCTGGAGGATGCCGGTTCCGCTGCCGACGATGGGGTCGAGGTTCCCGTTGGCTCCGATCTGCAGGGTGAAGCGCATCTCGTCGCCCTCCCGTTGGTTGAGCGCCTGGCCGGGAACGATGCCGAAGGCCTGGACCGCGCCGTTCCAGCGCTCCTCCGTGGTGGTGTGCGCCCGGTAGGTCCGGCGTCCTCCGACGTAGGTCTGCCCGGGGATCGCGGTGTCGTCTCCCCCGAACACCGGACTCTGGTCGAAGGCCGGCTGCCACTCGAGGCCTTCGGACACCGAGAAGTAGTCGGTCCGCCGGGAGGGAACCGGAACGGACGTGATCCTGTCGGTGTTCCAATGCAGCCCTGCGACATAGGTGTCGAGCAGCCGGGTTGCGGTGGTCCCGGTACGTGCCGCCGCAAAGGTGGTGTTCACCCTCGCCAGGTCCGAGGTACGGGGGGTGTATCCCGGGTCCGCGGGGATGCCGCCGACGACCGGCCGGGTGAGGTGGTAGGTGACAGGAGTACCGGAGTGGTCCGAGGGCTCCTCCCACGTGGTGGCGAGGGCGTAGCCGAACCCGCTGTAGCCGGTGTTCTCGGTCGGCAGGGCGTAGACGTCGTCCAGGCGCGCGCGGCCGATCGCACCCGGCAGCTCCACACCGAGGTTGGCGCCCTTGCTGACGGTGCCGACGCCGGCCCCGGTGATGCGCAGAGCGGGCCGCGGGGCCCCGGCCGTGACCTTCCTGGCCTTGCGGGCGTCGAAGGTGACCGTCCTGTGGTCGAGCATCGCGACGCGAGGGACGCCCACGACGGTGGTCTGCGTCTTCGACGGGTCGTCGGAGGGTGAGTCGAAGATCAGGCCCGAGATCGACCAGGTGCCGCGCGGAACCCGCACCGTGCCGGTGCCGTCGGCGGCGATCTCCACCGGGTAGACCATGCCCAGCCGGCTGTCGAACGCGTCGACGGATACGGCCGCCGAGGTCGGCGCGTGGCCGGTACGGCCGATGACCTTGATGCTCAGGTCGTAGAAGGGCTCCTCGATGTCCATGCCGATCGGGGTCCGCACGGAAACCGCGCCGTCCGGACTGACCGCCTTCACCGCACCGCTGAACGCCTTGTAGAGGGTGCCCGCGGCCTCGGGACTGCCCGTGAGCGTGACCGTCTGCGAGCCGTGCGCCGGAACCGTGACCTTGTCGGCACTGAGCCGGAACAGTCCGTCCGGGGCCGGGGACACGTTGTCGTAGGTGACCTTGGTCGACAGGTCGAGGGTGACCGGCTCACTGCCCGGGTTGCGGTAGGTCAGGGCTTTCGACACCGGGGGCCGACCCGCGTTGGCCCAGTGGATCCGCTTGAAGTCCAGTCCGTTCGGCTCGGCGGTGACGCTCTGGCCCGCCGCGCGGGCGACGTCGACCCGGCCCGCGCCCTGCCGGTAGGCGCCCGGCTCGGAGCCGCCGACCGTCGTGGTCATCAACTGGGTCTTGACCTGCTCCGGCGTCCAGTCGGGGTGCTCCTGGATCAGGATGGCCGCCGCTCCCGCGACGTGCGGAGACGCGACGCCGGTGCCGCTGTCGTAGATGTAGTAGTCGTCCGGGCCGGTACCGCCCGCCCAGGCGGCCAGGACGTCGGCACCGGGGGCGACGATGTCGGGCTTCAGGCCCCAGTCACCGATCCGCGGTCCCATCGCGGAGCCACCCGCGCGTTCGTCGTCGATGCGGGTGCCCCCGACGGCCATCGCCGCCTCCGCCGAGGCGGGGGAGCCGACGGTCTGGAGGGTGTCGCCGGATCCGGCGGCCGCCACGACCAGGGTGCCGTACTTCTCGGTGACGGACTCGACCGCGGCCTCCAGCGCGTCCTGCCCAGGGGCGTCGACGTCGTACGGGCTGAGGTTGATCACTTTCGCGCCGTGCTGGGCGGCCCACTCCATGCCTTCGATGATGGCGGAGTTGGGACAGTCGCCGCCGGCGTAGCAGACCTTGCCGATGAGCAGTTCGGCCCCGGGGGCCACGCCCTTGTGCAGTCCGTCCGAGGCCGCTCCGGAGCCGGCGACGATCGAGGCGCGGTGGGTGCCGAAGCCGTTGTGGTCCGTCATGTCGGGGTCGGTGGTGAAGTTCGCGGTCTCGGTCACCACACCCTTCAGATCCGGGTGGTTCGGGTCGTAGCCGCCGTCCAGGACGGCGACCTTGACCCCGCTTCCGTCGTAGCCCCTGGCCCAGGCCTGGGGCGCGCCGATGTGCGCAACCGTCTCGTCCAGCTTCTTCCCGGTGTTCCGGCTTCCGTTGCGCGACGACGTCCGGTCCTGCGGGATCTTGGCGGTGCTGTCCAGCCATACGTGGCGCAGCCCGCCACCGAGGGTCCGGGCACCCGCCGCCGGGGCGACGTCCTTCCAGAACTCCCCCGCGTCTGCCGGGCGCTGGGTAACGGTGGCGAATGCGCTGCCCTGAATCGGGCGGACGGTCCCGGCGCCCTCCGCGTGCCGCGTCACTGCGGTGCGCGCTTCACCGCCGTACTCCACGATCAGCGGCAGCCCGGAGGCGCCGGTGTGCTTCTGTCCGACCAGGGCGGAGACATTGAACAGGCGTTGGTCGAGCCGTTCGGCCGCCACCGACGCCAACGCGTCGGCGGGAATGACGGACCAGCCGTCCGGGCCCTTGCGCTTGACGAATGCGATGTCCTCCCGGCCGGGGGCCGGGGCGACCGTGATGCTCTGGTTGCCTGAAGGGTCCTCCGTCACGGTGACGCGGTCACCGGTGATCAGGGTGAGTTCATGGGAGGCGAAGCGGACCGCCGGGGAATGCGCCGCCCCAACGGAACCGGAGGAAACCTGCGCTGACGCAGGATCCGTCACGGCCAGGGATATGAGCGTGGCCGTCAGAACCCCGGCTCTGGCGAATCGCCGGCCGGGCGAGGAAGTGATCATCGCCCGTTGATAACAGGGCCACATATTGGCCGGCAACAATTCACCGGACGGTCAATAATGGCTACGCTGCTGTCATTTGATGACCGTCACGCGATTTCATCTTGTCGCAGTGAGTGGTGCCGCCGAGCGCCGGACACAGCATGCACACGGTCCTCGCCCCTCGTTTCCGCAGGCCAAGACCGACACGCGCGGATCAGCCCGCCAGGGAACGCGTATCGCAAAGAGAAACGTCGATTTGGCACCCCGCACGATTCGTCCACTTCACTTCGCCCACGTGGCGCGATTGCGCCATGTCCCCACCGCGACACACCGAACTGCTCGCGGTCGGCGGGAATCGGGTCCGTGTCCAAGGGAGGGGGTGATCACTGGGAATCGCCCGACCCCGCGTCGGGGAAACGCGCCGCCCCCGGCCGGTGATCCGGCCGGGGGCGGGGAGCGCGCGGGAAGGGCGCGGAATACGCCCGGCTCACCGCCGGGGCAGGTGGTACGGCTCGTGCGGTGTCCGGGAGGCAGGCACGACCAGGCCGTCCACGTACTGCCGGACCAGGCGCGGGCACCTGTCCTCGGTGGCCCGCCAGGTGGCGCCCGGCAGGGGGCGGCCGAGCTGGGCCACGACGGCCAGGACGTCCTCGGCGGTGATGTCCTCACGTACGCGTCCCGAACGCTGCGCGCGGGACAGCAGCCGCCGCGTCGCGCCGGCCACGCGGGCCCGCGGCCCGTCGGCGGCGCCTTCGGGCTGGCAGTACAGCGCGGCCGGCCGCGCGGACGCCATGGCTTCCAGGAAACCGCGGAGCGCGACCAGGGGATCGCTCGTGGCCAGCCGTGCTTCGGCGGCCGCGGCCACGGCCGCGATCTGCTCGGCCACGTCGGTCAGCAGGTCGTCCCGGCTGGCGTAGTGGCGGTAGAGCGTCGCGTTGCTGACCCCGGCCAGGCGGGCTATCCGGTCGAGCGACACGCCCGCGCCCTGTTCGGCGAGCAGGTCGGCGGCGGCCGTACGGATCCTGCGGCGGTTGCGCACCGCGTCGGCCCGCAGCCCGCCGTAGCGCGCTCCGCACTCCTGCTGCGCTCCGCCGTCCGGTGCGGAAGTGGTCACGCGCCGGTCCGCGGCGGGCGCGGGGCGCGCAGGTGGGCGCGCTGGGCGAGTTCCCCGTCCTCGACCAGGGTGAGCATCGGCTGGCCGGGCGCGCACAGCATGGTCACGACGAACCGGGTCCGCGCGTCCGGCAGGGCGTTGCCGTCCTGGTAGTGGATGACGTCCCCACCCGGCTCCCAGAACGTCTCACCGGCCTTGACGATCCGCTCCGGCTCGCCTTCCAGCTCGAACCGGACCGCTCCTTCGAGCACGTACCCGAAGGCCGGCCCCGAGTGGCGGTGGGGCGGGGTCCCGGGGTCGCCGGGGGGCCACTCGACGGCGATCGTCATCCCCGAGGCGCCCTCGGGGATGAAGGGCGGCTTGGCGTCCTGCAGCATCGTCACCGCCGTCTTCCAGGCCTCCGACCGCGGCTGCTCGTTGCTGCTGCCCTGTGTCTCCGACACTGCGCTGCACCTCCATGGTTATGCCCGAATTGTGCAGAAATGATGGTATGCCGCCGTCGCGCACGGCTGATGTACCGACATCGGCCGGCGGCGGCCACCACCGTCGTCCTGTCCGGGCGGACGTCGCTGCTCCCCCCTATGACCGGACAGCACCCGCCGGTGTGACGTCCCCCTCCTTCCCGCCTCCCCCACCGCGCGCAGGAGCCGTCCGCGGTGGTGTCACAACCGCGGCACGGGCGCGGTCACAGCAGGTGGAGCGGCCGACTGCGCCGTCACGAGGACATCGGAGGGCCTACGGCCCCGCGGACGAAAGGGACCCGGATGAGAGTCGTTGTCGCAGGGGCCGGCGGTCTGCTCGGTTCCAGGACGGTCGCCGGGCTGCGGGACCACGGGGTGGAGGTCGTCCCCCTGTCCGACTGCGACCGGCCCGGAGCCGTCACGGACAGGGACCTCGCCGAAGCACTGCGCGGCGCAGACATCGTGGTCGACGTCACCGACACGCCCTCGCCCGCCGAACCGGTCAGCCTGCAGTACTTCCGCACCGCCACCGCGCGCCTGCTGGCCGCGGCCGAGGCGGCGGGGGCCGAGCACCACGTGGTCCTGTCCTTCATGGGGGCCGAGCGGCTGCTATCGGGCTACTTCCGCGCGAAGCTGCTGCTGGAGGAGCAGGTGCGGCGCTCCCCGGTCCCCCACTCGATCGTCCGTGCCGCCCTGTCCTTCGAGTGCGTCGAGGCGATGGCCGTGGCGGGCGCGGACCAGGGCGGCGAGGTGCGCGTGGCGCCCGCCCTGGTGCGGCCCGTGTCGGCGGACGACATCGCGGCGGCGGTCGCGCACGTGGCGGTGGGGGTGCCGCTGTTCGGCACCCTGGAGGTCGCCGGGCCGCAGGAGTTCGCGCTCGACGAGCTCACCGCCGAGCTGCTGACCGCCACGGGCGACGCCCGGAACGTCGTCACCGACGAACACGCCTGGTTCTTCGGCGCCGAACTGCAGCGACGGTCGCTGCTCCCCGGAGCAAACGCCCACGTGGGCCGCACGACGTTCCGCGAGTGGCTCACGCAGCGGTGACGCCCGCGGCACCCGCGGCACCGTCCGCGCACGCCCCGCACCGCCCCCTCTCCGGCGGCCGCCGTCCGCGAGTCCCCCTCCACGGCCGCCGCCCTCCCCTCCCCTCGTCCCGACAGGAAGGCCGCCATGAGTGATCCGGCGCAGTCCGCGCAGTCCCCCTCGACCAGCCCGCTCGACCGGTTGCCCGACCGCGACGCCGAGGAGACCGCGGAATGGCGCGCGTCGCTCGACGCCGTCATCCGGCACGCCGGGCCCGACCGGGCCGCCTACCTGCTGCGGCGCGTCCACGAGTACGCGGCGGCGTCCGGGGTGCCGGTCCCCGGGTTGCTGTCCACGGAACCCGTCAACACGATCCCCGCGGCGGCCCAGCCGGCCTTCCCCGGCGACCTCGCCATGGAGTCCCGGATCACCGCGCTGAACCGGTGGAACGCGGCGGCCATGGTCACCCGCGCCTCCCGCCTGGGCCTGGGGGGCCACATCGCGACGTACGCGTCGGCGGCCTGGCTCTACGAGGTGGGCTTCCAGCACTTCTTCAAGGGCAAGGACGGGGGAGGTTCGGGCGACCAGCTGTACGTGCAGGGGCACGCGTCACCCGGCATCTACGCCCGCGCGTTCCTGGAGGGCCGGCTGCGCGAGGAGCAACTGGACGGCTACCGCCGCGAGGCCGACGGCCACGGCCTGCCGTCCTACCCGCACCCCCGGCGCCTGCCGTGGCTGTGGGAGTTCCCCACCGTCTCCATGGGTCTCGGCCCTCTCGCGGCCGTCTACCAGGCCAGGTTCAACCGCTACCTCCACGCCCGGGGCATCAAGGACACGTCGGCGTCGCGGGTGTGGGCGTTCCTCGGGGACGGCGAGGTGGACGAGCCCGAGTCGCTGGCCGCGCTGGCGCTCGCCGCGCGCGAGGGTCTCGACAACCTGACCTTCGTGGTCAACTGCAACCTGCAGCGCCTGGACGGCCCGGTACGGTCCAACTCCAGCATCGTGCGGGAACTCGAGGGCCGGTTCCGCGGCGCGGGCTGGAACGTGGTCAAGTCCCTGTGGGGCGAGGCCTGGGACCCGCTGCTGGCGCAGGACACGGAGGGCGCCCTGGTGCGGCGGCTCGGCGAGGTGCCCGACGCCCAGATGCAGACGTACGCCGCGCGGGACGCGGCCTACGCACGCGAGCACTTCTTCACCGGCGACGCGCTGGCCCGCATCGCGTCGGGCCTGACCGACGGACGGATATCCGAGCTGTTCACCGAGTCCCGGGGCGGTCACGAGCCCCTGAAGGTGTACGCCGCCTACCGCGCCGCCGTGGAGCACCGGGGCGCGCCGACCGTCGTCCTCGCCCAGACCGTCAAGGGGCACACCCTGGGCTCGGACTTCGAGTCGCGCAACGCCAACCACCAGATGAAGAAGCTGACAATGGCGCAGTTCCGCCGGATGCGCGACACGCTGGAGCTGCCCATCCCGGACAGCGCGCTGAGCGGGGACCTGGTGCCGTACTGGCACCCCGGTGAGAACTCCGAGGAGGTGCGGTACCTGCGCGAGCGACGGGCGGCCCTGGGCGGCCCCGCGCCGGTGCGCAGGGTGGTCGCCAAGCCGCTGGAGCAGCCGCCGGCCGCGCCTTTCGAGGCCCTGCGCAAGGGCTTCGGCAAGCAGGAGGTGGCCACCAC
Organism: Streptomyces sp. TOM-9; assembly: GCF_056858595.1. NCBI lineage: Bacteria > Bacillati > Actinomycetota > Actinomycetes > Kitasatosporales > Streptomycetaceae > Streptomyces > Streptomyces sp. TOM-9. The sequence goes on from NZ_JBXEQB010000001.1 coordinate 1,008,305, forward strand.
CATGGCGCTCGTGCGGCTGGTCAAGGACCTCATGCGCGACCCCGACACGGGGCGGCGCTGGGTGCCGATCATCCCCGACGAGGCGCGGACGTTCGGCATGGAGTCCCTCTTCCCGACGGCCGGGATCTACTCCCCCGACGGCCAGACCTACGAGCCCGTCGACGCCGACCAGTTGCTGCACTACCGCGAGGCCGAGAACGGGCAGCTGATCGACGAGGGGATCACCGAGGCCGGGTCGCTGGCGGAGTTCACCGCCGCCGCGACGGCCTACGCCACGCACGGCGAGCCCATGATCCCGTTCTACATCTTCTACGCGATGTTCGGGTTCCAGCGGACGGGCGACCAGTTCTGGGCCCTGGCCGACCAGTTGGGGCGGGGCTTCGTGGTCGGCGCGACCGCGGGGCGTACGACGATGACGGGCGAGGGCCTGCAGCACGCCGACGGGCACTCGCACCTGCTGGCGTCCACCAACCCCGCCGCCGTGAGCTACGACCCCGCGTTCGCCTTCGAGATCGCCGTGATCGTCAGGGAGGGGCTGCGGCGGATGTACGGCGACCGGCCCGAGGACGTCTTCTACTACCTGACGGTCTACAACGAGTCGAAGCGGCAGCCTGCGATGCCCGACGGGCCGTCGGTCGAGGAGGGGATCCTGCGGGGCATCTACCGCTTCCGGCAGGCGCAGTCCCCCGGCGCCGGGCCGCGGATCCAGCTGCTGTCCTCCGGCACGGCGATCCACTGGGCGCTGGAGGCCCAGGAGCTCCTCGCGTCCGAGTGGGGGGTGCAGGCGGACGTCTGGTCGGTGACCTCCTGGACGGAACTGCGCCGCGACGCGCTCGACGCCGACCGGCAGCGGATCGGTGGTGAGGAGCGCGTCCCGTACGTGACCTCGGCGCTGTCGGGGGCACCCGGGCCCGTCCTGGCGGTCAGCGACTGGATGCGGCAGGTGCCCGACCAGATCAGCCAGTGGATCGAGCAGGACTACTCCTCCCTCGGTACGGACGGCTTCGGCCTGTCGGACACCCGGGAGGCGGCGCGCCGCTACTTCCGGGTGGACGCCGGGTCGATCGTGGTGGCCGCCCTGGACCGGTTGGCGCGCGCCGGAGCGGTCACCCCGCAGACGGTGGAGCAGGCCCGCGGCCGATACGGCTGGCAGGCCTGACGCGCCCACCGGGGACACGGAGGTCTCCGTGTCCCCGGTGGGCCCTCGGTGTGAACGTCGCCGAAGGCCCGCCGCCCCGCGCCGGGCGGCGGCCCGGCGGGTTCACTCCCGCATCCCGGCGAGTGCCGCCGCCGGGCCCCGCACGGCCAGCGCGGCCGGGACGGTCGCGGCGGCGACCGCGAGCACCGCGCACGCGCCGACGGCCGCACCGAGGGCCGTCCACGGAAGTGCGATCGGGCTGTCCACCGACAGCAGGGCCAACGCGCAGCGCATCCCGGCGAGGTTGAGTGCGGCGACGGCCAGGCCGAGCAGGGCACCGACCGCGACGACCACCAGGGACTCGGCGCCCACCAGCCGCAGCACCTGCCTCCGCGTGGCCCCGGCCAGCCGCAGCACGGCCAGCTCGCGGACCCGGTCGGAGGTGGCCATCACCATGGTGTTGACCAGGGAGATGGCGGTGTACAGCAGGGCGATCCCGAGGACGAGCAGGAAGCCGAGCCGGGTCGTGCGGTCGTTCTCGGGCCGGCCGGCCGCGAGCCACGCGTCCCGGGTGAGCACCCGGCCGCCGGACGGCTGCACCGCCTCGCGCAGCGCGGCGGCCACCGCGCCGGGGTCGGCGCCGTGGGCCAGGGCGACGTCCACCCGGTCGACGGGAGCGCCGGGGGCGTTGGCGGGGGTGACGTAGACGCCGTTCCCGCCCGTGCCGGTGGCCATCACCGCCGCGATGCGCAGCGTCCTGCCGGTGCCGTTCCCGAGCCAGACCCGGACGCTCTGCCCGACGGAGTGCCGTTCCCATTCCTCGTTGACGACGATCGACCCGTCGTCCAGGTCGCTCACCTTCCCCGCGACGAGCGGCAGCCGGCTGGTGGCGGCGAGGGCCCGGGGGTCGGCGGCGTGCGCCTCGGACCTGATCAGCGCCGGGCCGTCCTCCAGGACGTACACCGCGCTCGACGCGGTCGGTGACATCTGCGTCCCGGGGACGTCGCGCAGACGCTCCAGGGTCCGGGGGCCGAAACCCGCGCCGTCCGGTGCGACGAGGACGAAGGCGGCGGTGGTCCGCTCGCGCGCCTCGGCGGCCTCGGCACGGCCGAGCGTGGCGGTGGCACCGAGCAGCGAGCCCGTGAGGGCGACCATCACCAGCACGGGCGAGGCGACCGCAGCGGTACGGCGCACGCCGGCGGCGGCGTTCTCGCCCACCAGCATGCCGGCCGCGCCGGGCAGCAGGCCCGCGGCCCGGGCGAGCAGCCGGGTCAGCGGGCGCAGCACGACGGGTGCGAGCAGCGCGGTCGCGGTGATCAGCAGCATCGGCCGGCTCACGTACGTCTTGCGGTGCAGCAGGTCGCCGGGGTCGCCGTACAGCGTGACGCAGAGGGTCACCACGGCGGTCAGCAGCAGCCCGCCGCCGGACAGCCACCGGCCCCACGTCATCGCCCCGGTGTCCACGGAAGCCTCGCGCAGCGCCTGCGCCGGGCCGGTGCGGCCGGCCCGCCACGAGGCCGCGGCCGCCCCTCCGAGGGCGACGAGCAGGCCCGTCCAGAACGCGGCGTGATACGGCCAGGTGTGGTCGCCGATGGCGAACCAGCCCGGTGCCAGTCCGCCGTCGACCACCGCCGCGGCCAGCCACGGCGCGGCGTACCCGCCGAGCGCGCAGCCCGCCGCCGAGGCGAGCACGCCGACCAGCAGGGACTCGGTCAGCACCATGCGGCGGAGCCGGCCCGGCGTGGCGCCCGCGGTGCGCAGCAGCCCGAACTCGCGGCGGCGCTGGGCGACCGCGAAGGCGAACGTGGACGCCACGACGAACACCGACACGAAGGCGGTGACGCCGCCGGCGGTGCCGAACAGGGCGTTCAGCGCGGTCACCGCCTCGGTGTCCCGGCCGGGGTCGGCGTCGGCGTGACGGCGGCCGTTCCCGGTGAGGACCCGGGCGCCGCTGCCGCGGACGACGTCCCGTACCGCGGCGGCGTCCGCGGCGGCCACCAACTGCACGCTGACGGGGCACAGTCGGGCGGCGCGCGCGTCGGTGTAGAACACGGCGTGTTCGAACCCGCGGCCGGGCACGGTGCCCACGACGCGGACGGTGCCCCGGTCGGTGCGCACCCGTGCGCCCGGCGTGGCCCAGCCGCCGGTCACGACGACCTCGTCGGCGGCGCGGGGCGCACGTCCCGCAGTGAGCCGGTACGGGGCGAACGCCGCGGTGGACCAGGGGTGTCCCACGAGGTCGCCGGGGCCGTCCTCGGCCCGTACGGGGAAGGACCGGTCCTCGACGACCGTGCCGAGCCGCCGCAGCCCGGTGAGGGTCGCGGCGGGTACGGCACGCGGCTGCGCGAGCGGCTGCGTCCGCTCGCCCCTCGGCGTGGGCACGCGCAGGGTGTCCTGACCACGGACCACGACCGGCGCCGCGGCGAAGCGTTCCGGCCCCCGTTCGGGCGCGTCCTGGGAGGCGGCGAGGACCAGTCCCATCACGGCCAGCAGCGCGACCCCCAGCGACAGCGCGACGAAGCTGCCGGTGAAGGTGACCCAGCGGGTGCGCAGGGTGTGCAGGGCGAGGCTCAGCACGGCACGGCCTCCAGCCCGGTCATGCGCGCGGCGATGGCGTCGGCACCCGCCGCGGCCAGTTCGCCGTTGACGCGGCCGTCGACGAGGAACACGACGCGGTCGGCGTAGGAGGCGGCCACCGGGTCGTGGGTGACCATCACGACGGTCTGGCCCTCGTGGTCGGCCATGCCGCGCAGCAGGGTCAGCACCTCGCGGCTGGTCCGCGAGTCCAGGGCCCCGGTCGGTTCGTCGCCGAACAGCACCTCGGGACGGGTGATCAACGCACGGGCCAGGGCGACGCGTTGCTGCTGCCCGCCCGACAGCTCCGACGGCCGGTGCCCGGCGCGGTCGCCGAGCCCGACCTGCCGCAGCACGTCACGCACCCGCGCCCGGGAGGGCCGGCGGCCGGCCAGGCGCAGCGGCAGCGCGGCGTTCTGCTCGGCGGTCAGCGAGGGCAGCAGGTTGAACGCCTGGAAGACGAACCCGATGCGTTCACGGCGCAGCAGGGTCAACTGCCTCTCACCGAGCCCGCTGAGGTCGGTGTCGCCGAGGAGGACCGACCCCGACGTGGGCCGGTCCAGGCCCGCGGCGCACTGCAGGAGGGTCGACTTGCCCGAGCCGGAGGGCCCCATGACGGCGGTGAAGGACCCCCTGGGAAAGGCGAGGGAGACCTCGTCGAGGGCCGTCACGGCGTTGTCGCCGCAGCCGTGCCGCCTGGTGACGGAGCGCAATCGGATGGCGTCGTCGTTCATCTGTCCCCACTCGTTCGGTGCCGGTTCTCCGCCGCGCCCGGCGGGGCGGAGTGCTCCGGGACGCGGCGCCTCCCGGACGGCTCCACGAAATCCCGTGGGGCGGGTCCGGCGCAGTGCGGCAGGGGCGAGAGCCGGGGTAGGGCCAGGCATACCCCCGGTCCTCACGCCGGCCCGATGGTCCGGGCCCGCGCCCGGGTCCTACGGTGATCCGCATGCAACCCAGGAATGTGTGGCAGGCGATGTCCGGACCGGGGTTCCTGCTGTCCGCGTGGCCGTGGCGCTCGCTGGCGTACCTGCTGACCGGGGTGGTCGCGGGCGCCGTCACCCTCGTGGGGATCGTGACCGCGGCGGCCGCCGGGGCCGCCCTCGCGGTCGTGCTGGTGGGCCTGCCGTTGCTCGTGCTCACCGCGCTCGCGGGCCTCCCCGTCGCCGTGCTGGAGCGGGGCCGGCTGCGCCTGGTCGACCGTGATCCCGCGCCGGGACCCCATGTGCCGCCCGCCGAGGGAGGGTTGTGGGCCTGGCTGACCACCCGGCTGCGGGAGCGGGCGACCTGGCGGGAGCTCGGCTACGCCCTGCTGTTCGCGGGTCTGCTGTGGCCGGTGGACGCCCTCCTCGTCACCGTCGCGCTGGCGGTGCCGGCCTCCCTGGTCGCGACTCCGGTGCTGATGGCCACCGCCGGGGAGGGGCACGAGGCGAAGGTGCTCAAGCAGTGGAGCGTCACCACGTGGCCCGCGGCGTGGGGCACAGCCGTCCTGGGGCTGCTGCTGCTCGCGCTCGGCGGCTACGTCCTGGGCGCCGCCGCGGGCGCCAGGGCCGGCCTCGCCCGGCTCCTCGTCGCCCCGCGCGAGCGGGACCTGGGCGCCCGGATCGTCGAACTGACCCGCTCCCGCGTGCGCCTGGTGGACGCCTTCGAGGCGGAGCGGCGCAGGATCGAACGGGACCTCCACGACGGGGCGCAGCAACGCCTCGTCGCCCTGTCCATGGCCCTGGGGCTGGCCCGCCTGGACGCACCGCCCGGCCCCCTGGCCGACCGCATCGCCACGGCCCACGACGAGGCGGGCAGGGCCCTGGAGGAACTGCGTGAGCTCATCCACGGCATCCACCCCCGGGTCCTGGCCGACTTCGGCCTGGCGGCGGCCGTCGCAGACGCCGCCGACCGCTCCGCCGTCCCCGTCGACGTCGACGTGGAACTGCCCGGACGGCTGCCCCGGGCGGTCGAGGCCGCCGCGTACTTCGTGGTCCGCGAGGCCCTCGCCAACGTCGCCCGGCACAGCGCCGCCGACCGCGCCGAGGTGAGCGGCGGGCACCGCGACGGGCGGCTCTTCCTCCAGGTGCGCGACGACGGCCGGGGCGGCGCCGAGCCCGCTGCGGGCAGCGGGCTGACCGGGCTCGCCGACCGGGTGTCCGTCCTGGATGGCAGAATCTCCCTGTCCAGCCCCCGGGGCGGACCGACCCTGCTGCGTGTGGAGATCCCTTGCGAGTGGACCGAGCGCTCCGCGTAGTGCTGGCCGAGGACAGCGTCCTGCTGCGGGACGGCCTGACCGGCCTCCTCGACCGCTGCGGGCACGAGGTGGTGGCCGCCGTGGGCGACGCCGGCGCGCTGGTCGCGGCCGTCGACGAGCACTCCCCCGACGTGGTGGTGACGGACGTCCGCATGCCGCCCGGATTCCAGGACGAGGGCCTGCGGGCCGCGGTGCTGTTGCGGCAGGAGCGGCCCACCCTGCCCGTCCTCGTCCTCAGCCAGTACGTGCAGCGCGCCTACGCCGCCGAGTTGCTGGACTCCGGCGACGGGACGGGCCTCGGATACCTGCTGAAGGACCGGGTCGGCCAGGTCGAGGAGTTCGTCGAGGCGCTGTGCGAGGTCGCCGCGGGCGGCACGGTCGTCGACCCCGAGGTCGTACGGCAGTTGCTGCGCCGCCGGCGCGATCCGCTGGAGCGGCTCACCCCGCGTGAGCGGGAAGTGCTGGCGCTGGTCGCGGAGGGCAGGTCGAACGGCGCGATCGCGCGCCACCTGTTCGTCTCCGAGGCGGCCGTGGGCAAGCACATCGGCAGCATCCTGACCAAGCTCGACCTCCCCCCGGCCGACGAGACCCACCGCCGCGTCCTGGCCGTCCTGGCCTACCTGCGGGCCTGATCCACGGGAAGCCCCGCACCGGTGGCTCGGCGGGTCAGCCCACCGCCGCATCGCCCTGCCGGCGCACCATCTCGGTGATCCAGACGGGCGCGAACGGGGACGTGCACCCCGGGGAGGTCGGGTAGTCCTTGAGCACCTCCAGGCGCTCGCCGATGCCGACGGCGCGGGCCCGGTGCTCGGGGTGCTCGATCCCGATCTGGGCCAGGCAGTGGTTCATCGCCCACTGCAGGCGGTCCGGGGCGTCCTTCATGTCCGCCTCGATGACGTCGAGCAGCCCCGGGAGGTCGAGGCCGTCGGGCTTCTTCGCCACGCGTTCGGTGGTCAGCGCCCATCCGGCGCTCGCCACCACGGGATCCGGGTCGGCCGGCCAGGCCACGCGCAGCTCTTCGGCGTGCGGGTTCCTCTTCACCACGTAGTTCACGAGCCAGTCGTGCACCTTGGGCGCGCGCGCCTCGCGCAGCATGACGTCCAGCTCGCCGCGCCCGAACGCCTTGGGGCGGCAGATCAGGATCGCCAGCAGTCGCGCCGCGGTGTCGTCCGTCTCCCAGAGCGCGCAGGCGAGTTCGTGCTGCGTCTTCAGCCGCTTCGCGAGGGCGCGCAGCTTGCCGAGGTTCACACCGTGGTCGTCGCCGTGCCTCTCGTTCACCGCGCGGGTCTTGGGGTCCTCGAGCGCGGCCAGCTCGGTCATCACCTCGGCCGGCGTCGTCTGCGCCACATCGGTCTCCTGTCCCTCGCGAGCGGGGTTCGGCCTACGACGGTGCCACATGCGGCCGCTGGTCGCGGCGGCCGGTCCCTACGCGGCCGAGGCGGCCACGTCCAGTTCGGCCCAGACGACCTTGCCGTTCACCGCTGAGCGGGATCCCCAGCGACGGGACATCTGGGCGACCAGGAAGAGGCCGCGGCCGCTCTCGTCCATGGAGTCCACGCTGCGCAGGCGCGGGGCGCAGACGTCGGTGTCGGACACCTCGCAGGTCAGCGCCTGGTGCCGGATCAGGCGCAGGCCGATCGGGCCGGTGCCGTGGCGCACGGCGTTGGTGACCAGCTCGCTCACGAGGAGCTTCGTGGAGTGCTCGAGCCCGACCAGGCCCCAGGCGGTCAGCTGGCCGACGGCCAGCTTCCTGGCGCGGCAGACGGCGGTCTCGTCGGCGGGCAGCGTCCAGGAGGCGATGTGGGCCGAGTTGAGCGACCGGGTCCTGACCAGGAGCAGGGTGACGTCGTCGCACGGTACCTGCGCGGGGAGGGACTCCGTCGCGCGGGTGCAGAGCTCCTCCAGGGACCGGCCCGGTTCCCCGAGGGCGGCGCCCAGGCGGTCCATCCCTTCCTCGATGTCGCCGCCGCGGCTCTCGATCAGGCCGTCGGTGTAGAGGGCGATCAGGCTTCCCTCGGGCAGTTCCAGCTCCACGGCCTCGAAGGGGTCCCCGAGGCCGATGCCCAGGGGCGCTCCGGTGGGGAGGTCGGGGAAGGTGACCCTGCCCTCGTGGTCGACGATGGCGGGCGGGGGGTGCCCGGCCCTGGCCATGGTGCACACCCGGGTGGCCGGGTCGTAGACGGCGTACAGGCAGGTGGCGCCCACGACGGCGGGTGTCTGGTCCACGGGGTCGGTGTCCTCCTCGACGAGTCTCTGGACCGTGTCGTCGAGGCGGGTCAGCAGTTCGGCGGGGGGCAGTTCCATGTCGGCCAGCGTGCGGACGGCGGCGCGGAGCGTGCCCATGGTCGCGGCGGCGTGCAGACCGTGGCCGACCACGTCACCGACGACGAGGGCGACCCGGGCGCCGGACAGCGGGATGACGTCGAACCAGTCGCCGCCCACCCCGTGGTCCATGTCGGCGGGCAGGTAGCGCGATGCCGCGTCGACGGCCATGCCGCCCCTCAGCCGGCGCGGGAGCAGGTTGCGCTGGAGGGTGAGGGCCGCGGTGTGCTCGCGTGCGTACTGGCGTGCGTTGTCCAGTGCCAGTGCGGCACGCCCGACGAGTTCCTCGGCCAGCAGCAGGTCGACGTCCTGGAACGGCTCCGGGTCCGCGGTGCGGATGAACAGCGCCACGCCCAGCAGGGCACGCCGGGCGCGGATCGGGACGACCATCAGCGAGTGGACCCCGTTCTCGCGGATCCTCGCGGCCAGGGCCGGGTCCTTGTCGATCCACATGCCGGGAGCGGTGTCCAGGATCGGCTCCAGGTAGGACCTGCCCGTGCTCAGGACGTGGGCGAACGGTGAGCCGGGCGGCACGGTGACCGGCTCGCCGCGCACCCACGCGGAGTCCGGAACCGCCTGGTGGACCGAGGCCAGACCCGCGCGTCGCAGAGCGGGGAGGCGTTGGCCCGTCGGGTCGATGCGCACCGGCGGTCCCTCGCTGAACGGTACGGACTGCTCCAGGTCCACGGCGACGTAGTCCGCCAGCAGCGGTACGGCGAGCTCGGCCAGTTCCTGGCTGGTCTGCATCACGTCCAGGGTGCTGCCCAGACGCGTACTGGCCTCGCCGACGGCGGCGAGGCGCTCGCGCGCGAGCCGGCTCTCGACCACGTCGGCACTGATGACGCAGACCCCCAGCGATTCGCCGTCGGCGCCCTGCAGGCAGTGGAACGACGCCGCGAACGGGTGCTCCCGGCCCTTGCTCACCGGCAGCCAGGTCCGGTACTCGTGCACCTTGGTGGTGCCGCTCTTCAGGACCTGCCGCATCACGGCCTCGAGCGCGCCCGCCTTGGCGCCGGCCAGCACGTCGACGAACCGTCGTCCGAGTCGCTCGTCGCGGGGGATGCCGTCGTGGTCCTCCATGACGTCGTTGACGAAGACGCACCGCAGCTGCGGATCGCGGATGACGACCCCGATGGGCGCGCGCGCGAGGAGCGGCCCCCACACCGATCCGCTCAGCGCGTCTCCGGACAGCACGCCGGTGTCGGTCAGGGTCGCGAGCCAGCGTGTCGTGCCGTTCCGGCCCTGCAGCATCGTCATCCGCAGGGTGACGTCGATCGTGCGCCCGTCCTGGTGGGACACCGCCGTCGTGCCCGGCCAGCCGTTCTCGGCACGGCACTGCTTGACGAAGTCCGACATCGACGGGGTCTCCCCGAAGGACGGCAGCACCAGCGCGGCGGGCAGGCCGACCACGGCTCCGGCGGCGTATCCGACCAGGCGCTCGGCGGCCGGCGTCCACGCGACGACCGTTCCCCGCTCGTCGAAGAGCGCGAACGCCGAGTCGGATATCCCGGGCGTGTTCACATGCTTACCGAGTGTCACCGCGTCCGTGCAGGTCATCGAAGTCTCGTCCTCAGGCAGGCAGGGGTGGGCGGAATGCCCGATTTGCGTCTTCCGGGGTGATGACCGGACAGCATCCGGATCTGTGACAGACGGCCCCGCATCCGGCACTCCCCCGGCGCCGTCCACGGCGCCGGGTCACCGCGCGCCGGCGTCGGTGGACGCCTCCGCGGCGGCTATGTCACCGGTCTCCGCCCAGAGGGTCGTCACGCCCTCCTCGTGCAGGGTGTGGATGCGGACGGAGGTGTGCGACAGGATCGCGGGGATCTTCTCGTCGCCGGGCAGGACGAGGCCGTAGACCTCCTTCCACCCGGCGCCGACGGCACGGTGCCCGAGGTCGCGCAGCAGACGGCTGCCGAGCCCGCTGTTCTGCCACGCGTCCTCGACGAGCAGCGCCGCCTCCGCGTTCCCGCGGTCCGGCATCAGGTGGCCCACGGCCACGATGTCGCCGGCCGGCTGCTGCACGGCCAGGTGCACGGCCCCGGGCCTGGACAGCAGGGTGCGCAGGTAGGAACGGGGATCGCCCATCGCGCGGTGGTACCGGCTCCACAGGGTGCGTGCCGAGCACCTGAGGTGCATGGCCACGGTGCGTTCGAGGTCCTGGGGGCCGACTTCGACCACGTGGGGCCCCTGCCGCGCGGGCCTTGCGTTCCGCAGCCGGCCGCGAGCGAAGGGGATCACCGGCCCTCGCCTCCCGGGGCCGTCACGACGGGAACCACAGGTCGGCCTCCTCGGCCTCCTCCTTGCCGATGGCGAAGAGGGCGATGTCCTTCTTGCGGGACCGCTGCGGCGGCAACCGGGCCACGAAGGCGTGGTCCCCGTCGCCGACCAGCGCCCTGCCGTGCCCGCCGGAGCCCGAAGTGGGCAGGAAGTACTCGGCGTTGACCTCCCTGTAGCGTGCCCATTCCTCCGGGAGGTCGTCCTCGCGGAAGATCGCCTCGACCGGGCACACGGGCTCGCACGCACGGCAGTCCACGCACTCGACGGGGTTGATGTAGAGCGTCCTGCCGCCCTCGTAAATGCAGTCCACCGGACACTCGGCGACGCAGGCCCGGTCCTTGACGTCGACGCAGGGCTGCGCGATGACGTAGGCCACCTTCTGCTCCTCGGTCGCTGCGGGGACGGACCGGTGGGCCGGCTGCCCCGGGCGTCCTTCGATCAGCTGTATGACCGGGACACCCCTGACGTCGTGACAAGGCGCCCGCCCGGAGGCCGGGCGACACGACCGGCTGTGTCACACGACGGGGTGCCGAGCGGTCTGGTGGTTGACTCTCCGTACATGGTTCGCAGCATGCGACATCCGAGATGAGGTGCATTGTGTCCCCTGAGAACACTTTCGTGATCGTCGGAGGCGGTCTGGCCGCGGGCAAGGCGGCGGAGGCTCTGCGGGAGAACGGCTACGACGGCCGGCTCGTCCTCATCGGCGACGAACGGGAAAAGCCCTACGTCCGCCCGCCGCTCTCGAAGGGCTATCTGCTCGGCAAGGAGACGCGCGATTCGATCTACGTGCATCCCGACGAGTGGTACGACAAGCACGACGTCGACCTGATGCTCGGTACGACGGTGACCGGCCTCGACGCCGGCGCCAAGGAGGTGGAGCTCGACGGCGGGCGCCGCTTGCCCTGGACGAAGCTGCTCCTGGCCACCGGTTCGACCCCGCGCCGCCTGTCCGTCCCCGGGGCGGACCTGGACAACGTGCTCTACCTGCGCCGTGTGGGCGACAGCGAGCGGCTCAAGGAGGCGTTCACCGCGGGCGCGCGGATCGTCGTCATCGGCGCCGGGTGGATCGGCCTGGAGACCGCCGCCGCCGCCAAGCAGGCCGGGGCGGAGGTGACGGTGCTGGAGCACGAGGAGCTGCCGCTGCTCAGGGTCCTGGGGCGCGAGGCCGCCGAGGTCTTCGCGGGCCTGCACACCGACCACGGCGTCGTGCTGCGCCACGGCGTGACGGTGGAGCGCATCACCGGCACCGGCGGCCGCGCCGACGGGGTGCAGCTCGCCGACGGCACCCGCCTCCCCGCGGACGCGGTGGTCGTCGGCGTCGGCATCACCCCCAACGTCCAGCTCGCCGAGGCGGCCGGGCTGGAGGTGCGCAACGGCGTCGTCACCGACGCGCACCTGCGGACCTCGTCACCGGACGTCTTCGCCGCGGGCGACGTCGCCAACGCCCACCACCCGTTCCTCGACCGCCACATCCGCGTCGAGCACTGGGCCAACGCGCTCAACCAGCCGGCCACCGCCGCGCAGGCCATGCTCGGCAAGGACGCCGTCTACGACCGGCTGCCGTACTTCTACACCGACCAGTACGACCTGGGCATGGAGTACACCGGCTACGTGGAGCCCGGCGGCTACGACCGCGTCGTCTTCCGCGGGGACCGGGCGGCACGGGAGTTCATCGCCTTCTGGATGTCGGGGAACCGCATCCTGGCCGGCATGAACGTCAACGTGTGGGACGTCGTCGAGCCGGTCCGCGACCTGATCACCTCGCGCGCCGCGGTCGACGACGCGCGCCTGGCCGACCCGGACGTGCCCCTGGACCGCGTCGTCGCCTGACGATCCGGCCCCGTGGGCGTGGGACGGCCGGGCGCCCCGGTCGTCCCACGCCCTTCCGGACGCCCCGCCACGCGGTGCCCGGCGGGCGGGGACCGCTGTCACAGATGGCCTGACCGCCCGGTCGTATTTGGTGACAACCAAGTCGATCGGAGCAGACCGTGGCCCTCACTGAACGACACATTTCCACCATGGTGCTGGTGATCGGTACCGGAGGAGCAGGACTGCGAGCGGCGATCGAACTGGCGGAGGCCGGTGTCGACGTCCTCGCGGTCGGCAAGCGGCCCAAGGACGACGCCCACACGGCCCTGGCGGCCGGAGGCATCAACGCAGCGCTCGCCACGATGGACCCCGAGGACAGCTGGCAGCAGCACGCCGCGGACACGCTCAAGGAGAGCTACCTGCTGGCCGACCCCCGCACCGTGGAGATCGTCACCCAGGGTGCGGCCCTGGGCATCGACGACCTGGAGCGGTACGGCATGGCCTTCGCCAGGGAGGAGGACGGCCGGATCTCGCAGCGCTTCTTCGGCGCGCACAAGTACCGCCGCACCGCCTTCGCCGGGGACTACACCGGCCTGGAGATCCAGCGCACGCTCGTGCGGCGGGCCGAGCAGCTCGACATCCCGGTGCTCGACGGCGTCTACATCACCCGCATCCTCGAACACGACGGCGCCGTGTTCGGCGCGTACGGCTTCGACCTCACCGACGGCACGCGCTACCTCATCCACGCCGACGCCGTCATCCTCGCGGCCGGCGGACACACCCGGATCTGGCGGCGCACCTCCTCCCGGCGCGACGAGAACACCGGTGACTCGTTCCGTCTGGCCGTGGAGGCCGGCGCGCGGCTGCGCGACGCCGAGCTCGTCCAGTTCCACCCCTCCGGCATCATCGAGCCGGAGAACGCGGCCGGCACGCTCGTCAGCGAGGCCGCCCGCGGTGAGGGCGGCATCCTGCGCAACGCGCTCGGGGAGCGGTTCATGAGCCGCTACGACCCCGAGCGGATGGAGCTGTCCACCCGCGACCGCGTCGCCCTCGCCTCCTACACGGAGATCAAGGAGGGCCGCGGCACCCCCAAGGGAGCCGTGTGGCTGGACGTCTCCCACCTGCCGCGCCAGACCATCATGAACCGGCTCCCCCGGGTCTACCAGACGCTGCTGGACCTGCAGATGCTGGACATCACCCGCGACCCCATCGAGATCGCGCCCACCGCGCACTACTCGATGGGCGGCGTCTGGGTGCGGCCCGAGGACCACAGCACCGATGTCCGCGGCCTGTACGCCATCGGCGAGGCGTCCAGCGGCCTGCACGGCGCGAACCGCCTGGGCGGCAACAGCCTCATCGAGCTGCTGGTCTTCGGTCGCATCACGGGTCAGGCGGCCGCCGCCTACTCGCTGGGACTGACCTCGCAGCCGCGGTCGGCGGCGGCGGTGGCGCAGGCCCGCGCCGAGGTCGACGACCTGGTGGCGGCGGACGGACCGGAGAACGTCCGCGCCCTGCAGCGCGCCATCCGCAACACCATGACCGAACACGCGGGCGTGGTGCGCGACGAGGAGGGCCTGCGGGCCGGTCTGGCGGAACTCGACCTCATCGAGCAGCGGATGGAGTCCGTCGGTGTCCACCCCGACATCGCCGGCTTCCAGGACCTCGCGCACGCCTTCGACCTCAAGTCGGCGGCCCTGGCCGCGCGCGCCACGCTGGAATCGGCGCTGGAGCGGCGTGAGACCCGCGGCTGCCACAACCGCAGCGACTACCCGGCGCAGGATCCGGCGCTGCGGGTCAACCTCGTCTGGTCCCCCAGGACCGGCGTCACCCGGGAGAGCATCCCGGACATCCCCGAGGAGATCACCGCCCTGATGCAGGAGGTCTCCACCGAAGGCAAGCTCGTCGAGTGAGGACCGCTCGCGTCCTGTGAGGGATCCGGGGGCCCGCCACATCGGGCCCCTGTCACAAACGGCTCCGCTGCCCGGTCTTCCCAGCGAAGAGACACCGGCCGGTGCCGGTGGGGCGCCCCACCGCCCCTTGCGCGTCACGCACGAGAACATCCGAGAGGACTCCATCATGAAGGTCGTAGTCATCGGCGGAACCGGGCTGATCGGCTCGAAGGTCGTCAGCAAGCTCAACGAGCACGGGCACGAGGCCGTCGCGGCCTCCCCCAACACCGGCGTCAACACCCTGACCGGCGAGGGTCTCGCCGAGGTGCTGCAGGGCGCGCAGGTCGTGGTCGACGTCTCCAACTCGCCCTCGTGGGAGGACGACGCCGTGATGAACTTCTTCCGCACCTGCACCGGCAACCTCATGGAGGCGAACGCCAAGGCGGGTGTCGTCCACCACGTCGCTCTCTCCATCGTCGGCACCGACCGGCTCCCGGACAACGGCTACTTCCGCGCCAAGCTGGCCCAGGAGGAGCTGATCAAGGCGTCGGGCATGCCTTACTCCATCGTCCACGCCACGCAGTTCTTCGAGTTCGTGAACGGCATCGCGGACGCGGGGACCGAGGGCGACACGGTGCGCATCGCGCCCGTGAAGTTCCAGCCCATCTACTCCGACGACGTGGCCACGGCCGTCGCCCGCACCGCGGCCGGCACGCCCCTGGGCGGCATGGTGGAGATCGCCGGCCCGGACGTGTTCCGGTTCGACGAGCTGGTCCGTGACGTGCTCACCGCCCAGAACGACCCCCGCAAGGTCGTCGCGGACCCGCAGGCCCCGTACTACGGGTCCGTGCTGCAGGACGACTCGCTCGTCCCCGGCGCCGGCGCGCAGCTCGCCGCGACCCGCTTCGCCGACTGGTTCGCCCAGCAGCAGCGGTGACCCCCGCGGGTGGCCCCTGCCCCCGGTGGGGGCCACCGCAGCCGTCCCCGACCCACCCGTACGAAGAGGTCGACCCGCCATGCCCAGGAATTGCGCGGAAACCACCGTCCCCGGCTCCCGTCCGCAGGAGGAACTGTCCGGTGCGTACGTCATCGACCCGGTCCACAGCGCGGTCGGCTTCTCCGTCCGGCACGCCATGGTCGCCAACGTACGCGGCAGATTCTCCGCGTTCGAGGGGTTCCTCCGGCTCGACGCGCGCCATCCGGCCCGTTCGGAGGCCCACGTGAGCGTGCAGACCGGCAGCCTGGACACCGGCGTCCGGGCGCGGGACTCCCACATCACCGGCCCCGACTTCCTGGACTCGGCGACGTTCCCCCTCATGGTCTTCCGCTCCACCGCGGTCGTCCCCCTGGACGAGGACCGCTTCCGTATGACGGGGAACCTCAGGATCAAGGACGTCGAACTGCCGCTGCACATCGACCTCGACTACGGCGGCACCGCCCGCGACACCGACGGGCAGCGACGGGTCGGCTTCGAGGGCTCGGCCGTCCTCCGCCGTTCGGACTGGGGCCTCAACTGGAACGTCCCCCTGGAGACCGGAGGCGTGCTGCTCAGCGACAAGGCGCGGCTCGAACTCAGCGTCTCAGCGCTGCAACTCGGCCCGGAGGCCCTGTGATGACCCGATCCGCCGACCACCACCCCGACACTTCGGCGACCGCCGCGGCACTCGCCGCCCAGGCCGTGGCGCTGGAGCGGCGCGTCATCGAACTGCGCCGCGAACTCGCGGACGTCGCCGATCGCATGACCACCGTCGCCGAGGCTCTGAGCGGCCTCCGCGGCTCCGGTCTCCTCCCCGACCAGGCCGCGGGCGACGACCACTGAGGAGTCCTGCGGTCAGGCGGGCTGCCACAGCTCGATGCGGTTGCCCTCGGGATCGGTGACCCAGCCGAACCGGCCGACGCCGTCCATGTCCTGCGTCTCCTCGGCCACGTCGGCGCCCTTGGCGCGCAGTTGCGCGAGCATGGCGTCCAGGTCGCGGACCCGGAAGTTGAGCATGGTCTGCTGGGTGCGGGACCCGAAGTAGTCGGTCCCGGACTCGAAGGTCGCGAACACCGTCGGCCCCGCCTCCTGACGCCACAGGCCGTGCTCGTCGGCGTCCAGGCCCAGGCAGTCCCGGTACCACGCGTTCAGAGCCGCGGGGTCGGCCGCCCGCATGAAGTACCCACCGATTCCCAGCACACGTTCCATGCCGCCCATCCTGCCAGGACGGCGATCAGGATGCGCGGCACCACACCATCGCCCGACGGGCGCCCGGGGCGGCACCCGGGGACGGCCTTCAGCGTCGGCCCCGCAGGACCGCTCCCAGGGCCAGACCGGTACCCAGGCCGATCAGGGTGCCGGACACGGCCCACCGCCGGCGCGGTCCCCGGGGCGCAGGGGCGCCGGGCACCCGCGGGGTGCGCGCCGGGGGGCCGGCGGCGACGGCCCGGGCGAGTTCCTCGCCGACGACGCCCAGGAAACGACGGCCCGCACGGCTCCCGGACGAGCGGGCGATCCACGAGGCGCGGGCCCTGCTCCAGTAGTCGCGCCCCGCTTCCCCGGTGAACATCCCGGCCAGCATGTCCCGCAGCAGGCCCTCGGGGATCGTCCCGATCTCGTAGCCCATCCACGCGTAGTTCATCATCAGGTCGGCGTAGACGTGCCGTCTCTGCCCGTCCGGATCGGCGATGTCCGTCGCACCCCAGACGGGCTGGAACAGTGCCATGTCGTCGAGCTCCAGCCGGGCCAGCTCCAGGTAGTAGCCGCGGATCCCCTGGATCTGCTCGGCCCTGGCCTGCCGGTTCTGGACGATCAGCGACACCGCGACACCGGCCAGCGCGAGTGCCGAGACGATCGCCGACGTGAAGCCGTAGGCGGCACCGACCTGGCCCAGCCGGTCCCAGTCCACGCCCCGCGAACCGGAGATCCCCTCCAGCACGAACGGGGACAGCAGGACCGCCGCCAGCACGACCGCCGCGGCCGCCAGCAGCCCCAGAAGCCCGGTGACACGTCGGGCCAACGAGCCCCTTCCCACCGGACGTTGACGAACCATCACAGCGCACCCTCCCCCAAGCCGGGCCCTCCCGGTTGCCACGGGCCGATTGTGCCGTGCCGGCCCGGGGGCCGGGGTGTGACCCCGCTTGTAGGAGGCTGCGCCTACCAGTTGGGAGGGACCGGCTCGTGGAGCCGGCCGACGCTTTTCTGAAACACTCGGCGCGCCGGAGGACTCCGATCACGAAGGAATGCTGGACATGAGCCGAGTATCGCCCGTGGATACGGTCCGGAATTTCTGCGCGGAATTCGGACCCACCTATGACGATGCCGTGGCCGCCTGTCACCGGTTCCTCCATCCCGACGTCAACTGGCAGTCCGTCATCTTCAACGACCATCCCGTGGACGGCCTGGACGCCCTCCTCGACGACCTGCGCCGTGCCCTGGAGACCTTCCGCGCGAGCGGCTTCCGCATGGATGTACGTCACATCCAGGCCGACGGGGACGTCGTTTCCGTGCGCCGGACCGACGAACTCCTGGATGGGGAGGGACATTCCCTGGAGGCGCACGACATCGTGTCAGCCGTCTATCTCGAGGACGGCAAGATCCGGTGCGCGAGGGACCGCTTCTTCGATTCGAGCAGGTCCGCAGACGCGTGGGGCGGCTGACGGCGGCGTCTACTCCTGGACCACCGCCGCGGTCTGCAGGCGAGCCGCGTCCTGGCCCGGCGGGGCACCGAACATGCGGCGGTACTCGCGGCTGAACTGCGAGGGGCTGTCGTAGCCGACGGCGTGACCGACCGCGGCGACGTCGTCCGGCGCCGCGATGAGTCGCAGGCGGGCCTTCTGCAACCGGAGTTGCTTCTGGAACTGCAACGGGCTCATGGCGGTCACCGCGCGGAAGTGCCGGTTCAGCGAGGAGACGCTCACGCCCACCTCCCGGGCGACGTCGTCGATCCGGATGACCTGGTCGTAGTGGGCCTTGATCCAGTCGATCGCGCGGGCCACGAGCGACATGCGGCTGTCGGCGCGTCCGATCTGCCGGATCAACGCTCCCTGCGGCCCGTTCAGCAGCCGCCAGTGGATCTCGCGCCGCACCCCGGGAGCCAGTACGGGCACGTCCCGGGGCTCGTCCAGCAGGCGCAGCAGCCGCAGGACCGCGTCCAGCAGCCGGTCGTCGGCATCGCTGGTCGCCAGGCCCGGGCCCTCGTACGGGCTGGCCGGGACAGGGGCGGCCTCCAGCAGCAGCTGCGCGATGACCGCCGGCCGCAGCGGAAGCCCGAACCCGAGGAACGGCTCGGCGGCCGAGGCGCGGCTGATCTGCGAGGTCAGCGGCAGCTCCACGGTGGCGACCAGGTACTGGCCCGCCCGGTAGTCGAAGATGCGGTCACCCAGGACCGAGCGCTTCGCCCCCTGGACCGTCAGTGCCATCATCGGCTCGTTGACGGTGCCCATCGGTTCGGTGACGTGGTCGCTGGCGAACACGACCGTTCCCTCGACCC
This sequence comes from Streptomyces sp. TOM-9, assembly GCF_056858595.1. Taxonomy (NCBI): domain Bacteria; kingdom Bacillati; phylum Actinomycetota; class Actinomycetes; order Kitasatosporales; family Streptomycetaceae; genus Streptomyces; species Streptomyces sp. TOM-9. The sequence continues at coordinate 1,027,019 of NZ_JBXEQB010000001.1, forward strand.
ACCGCGGCCGCGGGCTCCCCGAGGACAGACGCGTGATCCGCTCGCCGATCTCTTCCAGGTGACGCACCATCCCAGTGGACCACATCATGGCGACGCGCGCACGGACGATCTGGGCAAGGCTGAGCGGATCGTGCAACGATCCGCGCCGATCGGTCTAGGAGAACACCAGGTGGCGGGGTCGAATGGAGGAGCACCAGGGGACGGCCTGCGCGGTCTCCCCACCCCGTTCTCCGTGAGGAAGCCCCATCATGCCGCTCGATTCCTACGTCACGCTCGGCCGCTCGGGACTGCGCGTCAGCCCCTTCACCCTGGGCACGATGACCTTCGGTGAGGATCACGGATGGGGCTGCAGCCCCGAGGAGTCCGCGAACATCCTGGCCGCCTACCTCGACCGCGGCGGCAACTCGATCGACACCGCGAACATCTACACCAACGGACACTCCGAGAAGATCGTCGGCGACTACTTCGCCGGCCGGCCCGCGCTGCGCGACCGGGTCGTGCTCGGCACCAAGTTCTTCGGCAACCTCTACGAGAACGACCCCAACGGCGGCGGACCCGGCCGCAAGGCGATCGTGCAACAGCTGGAGAACTCCCTGCGGCGCCTGCAGACCGACTACGTCGACATCTACTGGCTCCACAACTTCGACCCGGCCACGCCCGTCGAGGAGACCCTCCGCGCGCTGGACGACCTGGTCCGCGACGGCAAGGTCCGCTACATCGGGTTCTCCGACGTACCGGCGTGGGCGACGGCCGAGGCCGCCACCATCGCGCGCTTCCGCGGATGGGCCCCGGTCGTCGCGCTGCAGCTGGAGTACTCCCTGCTCGAACGCACCTCGGAGGGCGAGCTGATCCCCATGGCCGAGGCCCTCGGCATGGCCGTGATGCCGTGGGGGCCGCTGCGCAGCGGCTTCCTGTCCGGCAAGTACTCCAGCTCCTCCACCGGGCCGGTGGACACCGCGCGTACGCAGCTCGTCGGCGCCCCCGGCGAGGCCGACTACAAGGTCATCGACGCGCTCCACGCCGTCGCCGCCGACGCGGGCGCCGACCCCGCCGCGGTCGCGCTGGCCTGGGTGCAGGGCCGCCCCGGGGTCACGTCCACCCTCATCGGCGCGCGGCGCATGGACCAGTTCGAGGCCAACCTGCGGGCCCTGGACGTCAGCCTCACCCCGGCCCAGCGCGGTGTGCTCGACGAGGTGTCCACGCCGTCGCTGAACTTCCCCGCCCACAACAACGCGACGCTGGCGCCGATGCTCCAGTTCGCCGGGGCGAGCGTCGACGGCCGCCCGTCCATGCCCTCCCCGCTCCTGCGGGCCCACAGCGCCCGCTACTGAAGCGGCTCCCACGGTGCGGGGGGGTACGTGACGACACGGGGCCGGGGCGTGATCGCCCCGGCCCCCGCCGCGCGTCAGGCGCCGACGTAGGAGGCCAGGTGCCGGCCGGTGAGCGTCGAGCGGGCGGCGACGAGGTCCGCCGGGGTGCCCTCGAAGACGATCTGCCCACCGTCGTGGCCTGCGCCGGGGCCGAGGTCGATGATCCAGTCGGCGTGCGCCATGACCGCCTGGTGGTGCTCGACGACGATGACGGACTTGCCGGAGTCGACGAGGCGGTCCAGCAGACCGAGCAGTTGCTCGACGTCGGCGAGGTGCAGGCCGGCGGTCGGCTCGTCGAGGACGTAGACGCCGCCCTTGTCGCCCATGTGCGTGGCCAGCTTCAGCCGCTGCCGCTCACCGCCGGACAGCGTGGTGAGCGGTTGGCCGAGGCTGACGTAGCCGAGTCCGACGTCGGCGAGCCGGCCTAGGATGCGGTGCGCGGCGGGCGTGTGCGCCTCGCCGGCGCCGAAGAACTCCTCGGCGTCGGTGACCGACATCGCGAGCACCTCGCTGATGTCGCGCCCGCCGAGGTGGTACTCCAGCACCGAGGCCTGGAAGCGCTTGCCCTCGCACTCCTCGCAGGTGCTGGCGACGCCCGCCATCATGGCCAGGTCCGTGTAGACCACGCCGGCTCCGTTGCAGGTGGGGCAGGCGCCCTCGGAGTTGGCGCTGAACAGCGCGGGCTTCACGTCGTTGGCCTTGGCGAACGCCTTGCGGATCGGGTCGAGCAGTCCGGTGTACGTCGCCGGGTTGCTGCGGCGCGAGCCGCGGATGGGGCTCTGGTCGACGGACACGACACCGGCGCCGGCGGGGATGGACCCGTGTACGAGGGAGCTCTTGCCCGAGCCCGCGACTCCCGTGATCACCGTGAGCACCCCGAGCGGGACGTCGACGTCGACGTCGCGCAGGTTGTGCGCCGTGGCGCCGCGGACCTCCAGGTTGCCGGTGGGCTTGCGCACCGTCTCCTTCAGGGACGCACGGTCGTCGAAGTGGCGCCCGGTGATGGTGCCGCTGCTCCGCAGCCCCTCGATGTCGCCCTCGAAGCAGACGGTGCCGCCGGCCGTTCCGGCGCCGGGGCCGAGGTCGACGACGTGGTCGGCGATGGCGATCGTCTCCGGCTTGTGCTCCACGACGAGCACCGTGTTGCCCTTGTCCCGCAGGCGCAGCAGCAGCCCGTTCATCCGCTGGATGTCGTGCGGGTGCAGACCGGTGGTGGGCTCGTCGAAGACGTAGGTGGTGTCGGTGAGCGAGGAGCCGAGGTGGCGGATCATCTTGACGCGCTGCGCCTCGCCGCCCGAGAGCGTGCCCGACGGCCGTTCGAGCGAGAGGTAGCCGAGTCCGATCTCCACGAACGACTCGAGGGTGTGCTGCAGCTTCGTGAGCAGCGGCGCCACCGAGGGCTCGTCCAGGGCGCGCACCCAGGCGACCAGGTCGCTGATCTGCATCGCGCAGGCGTCGGCGATGCCGATCCCGGCGATCTTCGACTCCCGGGCGCCTTCGCTGAGCCGCGTGCCGTCGCACTCGGGGCAGGTGGTGAAGGCGACGGCGCGGTCCACGAACTCGCGAATGTGCGGCTGCATCGCCTCCTTGTCCTTGGCGAGCATCGACTTCTGCACCCGCGGGACCAGTCCCTCGTAGGTCATGTTGATGCCCGCGATCTTCATGCGGGTCGGCTCGCGGTGCAGGAAGTCGTGCAGTTCCTGCTGGGTGAAGGTGCGGATCGGCTTGTCGGGGTCGAAGAAGCCGGACTCGGCGTAGAGCCGGGAGTTCCAGCCGCCGCCCTTGTAGCCGGGGACGGTGATCGCACCCTCGTTGAGCGACTTGGAGTCGTCGAAGAGCTGGCTCAGGTCGATGTCGGAGACCGTGCCCCGGCCCTCGCAGCGCGGGCACATGCCGCCGGTGCGGGTGAAGGTGACCTTCTCGGCCTTGCTTGCGCCGCGCTCGACGGTGATCGCGCCGCTGGCCCGGACGGAGGGCACGTTGAAAGCGTAGGCGCTGGGCGGGCCGATGTGCGGGGTGCCGAGCCGGCTGAAGAGGATGCGCAGCATGGCGTTGGCGTCGGTGACGGTGCCGACGGTGGAGCGGGGGTCCGCCCCCAGCCGCTGCTGGTCGACGGTGATCGCGGTCGTCAGCCCGTCGAGGACGTCGACCTCGGGGCGGGCCAGTGTCGGCATGAAGCCCTGGACGAAGGCGCTGTAGGTCTCGTTGATCAGCCGCTGCGACTCCGCGGCGATCGTGTTGAAGACCAGGGAGCTCTTGCCCGAGCCGGAGACTCCGGTGAACACCGTGAGCCGGCGCTTCGGGATCTCGATGCTGACGTCCTTCAGGTTGTTCTCGCGCGCACCGTGCACGCGGATCAGATCGTGGCTGTCGGCAACGTGCGGCGCAGGCGACTGCGCGTCCGCCTTCTTGGCCATGTGTGTCGTCTCTCCATCTGTCTCGTGCGTGCGCGGCCGCTCTCGCGGTCCCCGTCGGCGTCGCCTGGCTCGATCTGACCGGCTTCGGTCAAGTATGTCCGGTCCCCCGCGGCGGCGGGGCGCGGCCACCGTAACCGTCCGCCGGGCCGCCCCGCTCCCGCTTCGGCCCGGTCCCCGCCGAACGGACCGGGTGGCGGCCGGGTTCCCGCCGGGGGGCGGGGCGGGAGCGGGAGCGGGGCGGTCAGCGCACCTCGTTGAAGCGGATCGTGTTGCCCGCGGGGTCGCGGAATGCGCAGTCGCGGATCCCGTACGGCTGCTCGGTCGGCTCCTGGACGACCTCGGCGCCGCCCGCCACGAGCCGCTCGAAGACTCCGTCGAGGTCGGGCGTGGCCAGGGTGAGGCGGGCGTAGGTGCCCTTGGTCATCATCTCGGTGATGGTGCGGCGCTCGTCCTCGGTGATGGCCGGGTCGGCGGCCGGCGGCTCCAGGACGATCGACGTGCCGGGCTGGTCGGCGGGGCCGACGGTGATCCAGCGCATGTCGCCGTAGCCGACGTCGTTGCGGACCTTGAAGCCGAGGGTGTCGCGGTAGAAGGCCAGCGAGGCCTCGGGGTCGGTGTGCGGGAGGAAGGTCCAGTGAAGGGTGATGTCCATGCCCGTCACGCTAGCCGCGGCCCGCTCGCGGGGGCTTCTCCATTCCTGACCGATCCTCCCGGGCGCGCACGGTGCCCCCCTTGCTCAGAGCGCGCGACCCGGCAGGGACGCACACCACTGCTCCGAGGTCATCCGCCAGACGACCTCGATCCCCACCTCGCCGGGGGCGGACGGGCCTTCCGGTTCCGGTACGTGTGCGATCTCGGTGAAGCCGAGGCGGCGGGCGACGGCTCCGCTGGCGGCGTTGGCGGCGTCGTGGTGGATCTCCAGCCGGTCGATGCCGGTCAGGCCGAAGCCCTGGCCGACGAGTGCGGCGGCGGCCGCCGTGGCGAGTCCCCGTCCGGTCCACCGGGGGTGGAGCCAGTACCCGATCTCCAGTCCGCCCGCACCGATGCGGCGGTGGAGACCGCAGCTGCCGATCACCACGTCCTCCGACGTGATCGCGTAGGCGTACGCCTCCCCGCTCCCCCACTCGTCCTGGCTGCGGGCCAGGAAGCCGGCGGTGTCCCGTCTTCCGTGGCCCGCCGCCCAGGGCATCCAGGGCACCAAGTGGCCGAGGGACTCGTGGATGGCGTGGTCCAGGGCGTCGAGGTCGCCGGTACGCCAGCGGCGCAGTTCGACCTGGTCGGAGCGGAGGATCTCGGCGGGCACGTCCATTCCCGGATGCTCTCGCAGCCTCGCGGAGCCCGACAACGGCATTTCGCCTGGCAGCGGCGGCGGGGGCGGGGGGCCGTGCGGCCCGTCGAGTCCGCTCTGATATTCCTACCGGAATGACTGCAAATCCCACCGCCCTGGTCGATGTCTCCGAGTGGGCCGCCGCGTGCCGCGGCCGTACCGGGGACGTCCTGGCCGGTCTCGGTCATGCTCCCGATCTCCTGCGGACGGACCCGGGGACCGCGGCACACGTCCTCGACGCGCGTCTGGCCCGGGAGATCCCCGCTCTCCTCGACCGGGACGAGTGGGTCGAGCTCCACACGCTGCTGGTGGCCTGCCTCGCGGAGTTCCTGATCGGCGTGCACGGCGCACGCTGGGCATGGTGCGAGGACTCGGCCTCACCCGTGGGCGGCCGCTGGGTCGTCACCGGGTTCACGCATCCGCTGGGCGGGCGGACCTCGCCGGTCGACGTGGGCGCGCTCGCGGGCGACGCGCTGACGTCCGGGCCGGCCGTCAGCCTCACGGCACTGATCGACCGCGCGGAGCTGGCGTCCGGCCTCCGCGCCGTACGCGCCTGAAGGAAGGTTCCCGCCCTCAGTTCGCCGTCGGCTCCGCACGCGCCGGCCGTCCCTTCCCCGTCCGCAGGAGACGCAGGCCCGCGAGGCTCTGGAGGGTCATCGCGGCCGCCGCCGCGGTGGTGACCACGAAGCCGCCATGTGCCCCGAACGAGTCGATCGCCCAGCCGGAGACCGCCGCGGCGGCGGCCGAGCCCGCAGCGCTGGCGGAGCCGAGCCAGGAGAACGCCTGGGTCAGGACGGCCCGGTGGACGGCCGACTCGGTCAGCACGGAGAAGAGCACCAGAAGGGGCTGGATCGTGGCACCGGTCAGGAGGACGACCAACCCGAGCCCGAACGGTGAGCCGACCATGGGCAGCAGCAGCGTGCCGAGCAGGAGCGCACTGGTCGCCGCCAGCAGTTGCACCGGGGGCGCGGCGCCCCACCGGCGCGAGCCGTACACCCAACCGGCCAGCAGACCGCTGCAACTGGAGACGGTGAAGACCACGGCCGCGGCGCCCGGTGCGCCGTGCTCCACCGCGAAGGCGGTCACCGACACCTGCATGGCGCCGAAGAAGACACCGAGGGCGAGGTTGAGCCCCATCAGTACGAAGACCGCGCCGCACAGCAACGACCGGCCCGCACGGGCGTGTACGGCGCTGTCGGCCGCCGGCGGGGGCGCGCTGCCGCGCTGCGCCGCGAGGACCAGGCCGCCGGCCACCGACAAGGAGGCGGCGAGCACCACGCCGGCCGCGGGATGTCCGGCCGCGGCGAGCGCACTGACCAGCGCCGGGCCCACGAGGTAGGCCACCGCGTTGCCGATCGACTCCAGCGCGAAAGCGGTGGGCAGTTCCGCGGCGCGATCGGTGCGCAGCAGCGCCGCCCAGCGTGCCGCGGACATCGCGCTGAGCTGGGGAAGGCTGGCCCCGACCAGCGCACCGCCCAGCGTCATGAGGGCGTCGGAGGCGTCGGCGGCCACCAGGGACACCAGGACGGCTACCGCGAAGGCGTGGGCGAGCAGTGCGGGCGGCAGCACCCGGGTCTGCCCGAACCGGTCCACGAGCCGGGCCAGTTGGGGCGCCACGAGCGCGTCGGTCACCGCGAATCCGCCGCCGACCAGGCCGGCCGCGGTGAAGGTGCCGGTATGGCTGTGCACGAGCCAGACGATGCTGAGGCCGGTCATCGCGATGCCGACGCGTCCGAGCGACGCGGGCAGGAAGAAGGCCGCGGCGCCGGGGGTACGCAGCAGGGAACGGTAGTTCGCCGAGGGCACGGCGATTCCCTTTCGCTGCCCGGCGGGACGGCCCACCTGGGACGTCGGTGCCCGGATGTGCCGTCCCGTGGAAGCCGCCTGAAACCGTCCAGTGGTGGCGCGGAGAGGGGGCACGCGCCCCGCACCGACTCCATCACCGGGCAGAAATCTTGACGTGTTGTGAGTGGCCATCCTCGACGCCGGCGCGGGTGATGTCCATGCCCCGCGCACCGGCCGGCCGGTGCGCGGGGCAGTCGGCGCCGCGACCCTAGGCCGTGTGGTCCGCGGCCGCGTCGTGCGAAGGCGGTGGGGTGGCGATGACGAAGAAGGTGAAGTCTCCGCGTGCCTTCGCGTCGACGGCCAGGGGCAGGCGTAGCCGCCCGCAGGCCGCCATGGCTCTCACAGCGGACCGGCTCAGGCCGAGTCCGGTCATGAGCAGCTTCTCGACCCGGACGGGCGCAGGGAGGTCGAAACCGACGACGACCTCGAACGATGCCGGAGCGTCCTGCTCGATGTCGTAGAACGGCGTGTCGGTCTCCAGCTCCCATGTGCCGGTCCAGTCGAGCCGGTACCCGGCCCTTCCGGCCAGCGCCCCGTCCATCGTCAGATGCCGCACCATGGCCGGATCGTTGTTCTCGAACATCAGCAACCGCTCGTGGTCGAGTGCCTGTACGTGGACGCGCTCGTGGACGGGGATCTTCGACGTACGGCCGCACAGCTCGCAGCAGATCAGCATCCAGACGTCGAGGAGCTTGCCGCTCGCGTTCACGCGGAACTTGCCGCTGGGACGGTGGCGCGTGGACCTGCACGACACGCATGCCGTGACGATGGCGGGCAGAGCGAGCTCCCTGACCACCCACAGCGCTTTCCGGTCGACGTCGGAACCGCCGCCTTCAGCGGACACACGGATACTGCGGACCTCGTTCATGGCTTCGGCGAACTCCAGGGCTGACGGAGGAGGCGTCAGGGAGCGCGTCGCGGCGCTGTGAACTCCCCCGGATCCAGTGGCGTGAGGCCGGCGTCCGAGAGCGGAGCACACCGGCCGGCGCGACGTGGCACATCACGTCGCGTGAAGGAAGCCCGCACCGATCACGAGGTGCGGGCTTCGAACGGCACGCCGGAACCGGACGGGGAGTGACTCCAACCCGTCTTCATTCCGCACGTGCGCCACTGGTTACAGATCCATGGCCGAGATGATGTTCGACCAGCGGGCGGTCAGGCAACCGAATTTCCCGAAGGCCACGAACGGCGGGCGGGGCGGCGCATCGTGCGCCGCCCCGCCCGCGGGGTCACCGGGCCGGCGGTCAGCGGACCGAGCGCGCGGCTTCCTCGATGATGCGCGCGGACTCCTTGGGGTGGGACACGCTCACCGCGTGGGACGCGCGGACCTCCTCCACGTGGGACTTGGCGCGCTTGGCCATGAAGACCTGGAGCTCGCGGGGGATGTTCCGGTCGTTGGAGGCCACCAGGGTCCAGGAGGGGATGGTCTTCCACGCGGGCTCGCCGGAGGGCTCGTTCAGCGCGCCGCCGGACACGGGGCGCTGGGTGGCCGCCATGATCTCCGCGGTGTGTGCGGGGACGTCCGCGGCGAACTGCTGGTGGAACTTGGCCTGGTCGATGTAGAGGTCGACGCCCTTGGAACCGTCGGGCATCGTGACCGGCACCTGCTTCAGCGCGCCGCCGAGCGTGCTGCCCTCGAACTTCAGCGACAGGTTGAAGGCGTCCTCGCCCTTGTCGGGCATGAAGGCGGCCAGGTAGACCAGGGCCTTGACCTTGTCGGAGCCGTGGGCGGCGTTGGAGATCACGGCGCCGCCGTAGGAGTGGCCGGCCAGGACCACGGGCCCGTCGATGCTGTCCACCAGCTCCCGGACGTACGCGGCGTCGCTGGCCAGCCCGCGCAGCGGGTTGGACGCGGCCACCACGGGGTAGCCGTCGTGCTTCAGCTTCTTGACGACGTCGTTCCAGCTGGAGGAGTCGGCGAACGCGCCGTGGACCAGTACCACGGTCGGCTTGCGGTGGTGCGAGGGGGCGCCGTGCTCGCCCTTGGTGGCGCTGGCGGGGGCCATGGTCGCGGCGAGCAGACCGGCGGCGACGGTCACCGTCGCCATGACGGTGAGCGGGGTGCGGAGGGTCCGGTAACGGGCATGACGGTTCACAGGAAGGCCCTTTCGAGGCGGGAGGTGGTTGTGCGGTCCGGGCCCCGGGAACGAGGTCCGGCGGAGGGTGCGGCGGGATGCCGCCGCACGTCTGCGAGAGGTGGCTCGCGGCCGGCAACCGGGGACGTCCGGGTCCGGGACCACCAGGAATCACCGGTGCGGGCGCTTCTCGGGGAGGCCCGCGGGCAGGGGCGGCGCAGTGGCCCGGCCCCGCGCTCCGGCGGTGGGGTGGGTCAGTTGGTGTGCAGCGCGGTGTGCAGCGCGCGGGTGGCCTGCTCCATCGCGGCGGTGGTCGCCTGCGTGGGACGGACGGGGTTGAGCATCATGAAGTCGTGCAGCGTGCCGTTGTAGCGGACGCTGGTGGTGGGGACGCCGGCCTGCGTGAGCTTGCGGGCGTAGGCCTCGCCCTCGTCGCGCAGCACGTCGTTCTCGTCGGTGATGACCAGCGCGGGCGGCAGGCCCTCGAGGTCCTCCAGGCTCGCCCGCAGCGGCGAGGCGGTGATCTCCGCCCGCTCGGCCGGGTCGGTGGTGTAGCAGTCCCAGAACCAGGCCATGGCCTTCGCGGTCAGGTACGGGCCGTCTGCGAACTCCCGGTAGCTGCCGGTGTCCTGGGCCGCGTCGGTCACGGGGTAGTAGAGCGACTGGTGGACGAAGGTCACGTCGCCGCGCTGCTTCGCCATGATCGTCAGCGCCGCGGTCATGTTGCCGCCGACGGAGTCGCCGGCAACGGCCATGCGCGAGGCGTCCAGGCCCTCGTCCGCGCCCTTCCCGGTGATCCAGCGGGCCGTCGCGTACGCCTGCTCGATCGCGACCGGGTACCGGACCTCGGGCGAGCGGTCGTACTCGACGAACACCACCGCGGCATGCGCCATGACGGCCAGTTCGCGCACGAGACGGTCGTGCGTACCCGCGTTGCCGAGCACCCACCCGCCACCGTGCACGTACAGCACGACGGGCAGGACCTCCTCCGCGCCCACGGGCTTGACGATGCGCACGCGCACGTCGCCCACCTCGGCCGGCACGGTGATCCACTTTTCCTGCACGTCGTACTTCTCGACCGGCGCCGCCTGCAGGTCGTCGAGGACCTTACGGGCGCCTTCCGGACCGAGCTCGTAGAGGAATGGCGGCGTCGCCGTGGCGTCCGCGATTTCCTGAGCCGCAGGCTCGAGGACGGGCTTGCTCATTGTCGAACTCCCAAGTTCGGCACTCTCGTGCACTTCCTTCGCCCTTATGACAAAGGACCGGCTGAATATGTGACACCTCAGTGGACAATGTTCTTCTCACCGTGGTCGTGGGTGATCTCCTCGAATTCCCGCACGGTGGGCTTGGGAATCTGTGTTCCCTTCCCGTACAGGCCCCGGCTGAGCAGGGCCCGCAGTCGCTCCACACGGCCCGCCCTGCCGTCCGGGGAGAGGCGGATGGGCGCGTACTGCTCGTGCTGCGTGAGGAGGTGGAGTTGTTCGCGGCCGAGCGGCTGGTGGACTTCGACGTACTCGCCGTCCGGCAGGCGCTTGATGATCCCGGTCTCGCGGCCGTGCAGGACCTTGTCGCGGTCGCTGCGCTGGAGGGCGAGCGCCCAGCGCTTGGTCACGCCGTACACCACGAAGGGCACGACGAACAGGCCGACGCGGACGGCCCACGTCACGGAGTTGACCGACATGTGCAGGCGGATGGAGATCACGTCGTTCGCGGCGCCCAGCAGCGCCACCGCGTACACGCTGACCCACGCGGCGCCCAAGGCGGTGCGCACCGGCCGGTTGCGGGGCCGGTCGAGGATGTGGTGGTCGCGGTTGCCGTCCTTGGTGACCCATGCCTCGACGAACGGGTAGGCCCCCAGGGCGAGGAAGAGCCCGGCGCCCGCCAGCAGCGGCACGAGGTTGTCCAGCGCCAGGGTGTGGCCCCAGAAGACGACCTCCCAGCCGGGCATGACGCGCAGCAGGCCGTCGAGCACGCCCATGTACCAGTCGGGCTGTGAACCGGCGGTGACCTGGTCGGGCCGGTAGGGGCCGTACAGCCAGATGGGGTTGATCTGCGTGGTCGAGGCGATGATGAGGACGACCCCGCTGACCAGGAGGAAGTACGCCCCGGACTTCACGGCGTACACCCGGAAGGGCAGGCCGACCACGTTCCGCTCGGTACGTCCGGGCCCCGGGTACTGCGCGCGCCGGTGACGGCGCGCCAGGACCAGGTGGGCGACGAGGATGCCGGCCATGAGGGCGGGGATCACCACGACGTGGAGCGTGTTGAAGTGCGCGATCAGGTCCTTGCCCGGGTACTCGCCCCCGAAGAGGTACATCGACAGGTAGGTCCCGACGACCGGTATCGAGAGGATGGTGCCGTTCACGACCATGAGTCCGGTCCCGGAGAGCAGGTCGTCCGGGAGGTCGTAGCCCGTCAGTCCCTCGAACATGCCCAGGACCAGCAGGGAGAAGCCGAGCACCCAGTTGAGCTCGCGCGGCTTGCGGAACGCACCGGTGAAGAACACCCGGAGCATGTGGGCGAACATGCTGGCGACGAAGATCAGCGCCGCCCAGTGATGGGCCTGGCGGATCAGCAGGCCGCCGCGCACCTCGAAGGAGATGCGCATCGTCGAGTCGAAGGCCTCGGACACCATTTGGCCCTGCAGCGGTGCGTAACTGCCGTGGTATTCCACCGGCGTCATCGACGGATGGAAGTACAGCGACAGGTACACCCCCGTCAGGACGAGGATGAAGAAGCTGTAGAGGGATATCTCCCCCAGCATGAATGACCAATGGCTGGGGAATGCCTTCCGCATCCCGGACGATCTGGTACGTCTGTCGACGCCCAATCGTTCGCCGACCCATTCGGCGACTTTCACCCCCCGGTCCGGCGGTCGTTCCGAATCGGCGGGCCGGCTGTCACCGTCCATGTTCCTGTCACCATTCATGTTTCACCCATGGCGGGTCGCGGGTCGGCACTCTCGTGCACCTTCCGTCAATACGACCGATCACGCGGCGAAAGTGTGACGTGTGCCGTCTGCGCGGTAATGCGGAAGGGAGTTTCGCGCCTTGCTCACGGGGGGGGGACCCGCACGGGGACAGCTCCGCCGGCGGCCGGCGCGTGGGCTCAATGTCACAAGGTCCGCACGGACCCGGTCTCACCACTAGGACCGGAATCCGGTGCCATGTCGGTGTGGTGGGCGAGGGAGGTCGGGGGTCATGGATTTCTCCGGTGACGCGGTGCCGATCGCGGAGCTGCTGGACGAACGTCGGCACTTGCTGGACGTGGCGTTGTGGATGGTGGGCGGCTCGGCGGAGGCCGAGGCGGTCGTCGACGAGGCCTACCGCCGGTGGTTCGAGCTGCCGGAGGCGGCCCGCCGGTCGATCGATCCGCCCGGGGCGTGGCTCGTGAAGACGGTCGGCGCGATCTGTCTGGAGCGGCTGGCCACGTCCGCCGGGGGAACCGTCCCGTCCGTGGCGGACACGGAACGGCCGGGCATGGGAGCCGAGCTGGAGCAGGAGATCGGTGAGGTCCTGCTGACGGCCCTGGCCGCGCTGTCGCCCGTGGAGCGGGCGGCGTTCGTGCTCAACGACTGCTTCGGGATGGCGCTGGGCGCCGTGGCGGACGTGGTGGGGCGGTCGGAGCCGGAATGCGCCGAGCTCGCCGATCGTGCGCGGCTGACGATCCGCGCCTGCCGGTCGCATCCGGTGACGCCGGAGGAGCAGGACGCGGTGGCGCGCGCGGTGCGCGCGGCCTGCGTGGGCGGCGACGTGGTGCGGCTGACGTCGCTGATGTGTCCGGACGCCACGGCCTTCTTCGACGGTGGCGGGAAGATCCGGGCGCTGGTCCGGCCGGTGCACGGCGCCGAGGCGGTCGCGCGCAGTCTGCTGACCTTGCTCGCGCACCGCCAGCGGGTGGCCCTGTCCGCCCACTCCGTGAACGGCCGCACCGGTCTGGTGGCCCGCTACGAGGGCCAGGTGGTGGCGGTCATCAGCCTGGACGTCGCCGACCACCGCGTCTCGCAGGCCTGGATCGTCCTCAACCCCGACAAGCTCCGGCCCTGGAACCATCCGGCCCGTCCCGTGCGCACCCTCGGGCCCTGACGGCTCCGCGAGCCCTTCACGCCCCGGCGTCCGGGGCGAGGAGGGCTTCCAGCGGGGCGAGGTTCCCCGTCCGGGCCGCCGAGACGAAGGTCTCCAGGAGGCGCTGGTGCTCCGCGGCGTCGACGGTCCCGCGGGGCTTGTCCACCACGTGTTTGCGGGCCCGGCTGACGATCTTGCGGACGTTGACGATGCTGAGCTGGAGTATCTCGGCGATCTCCGGATAACCGTAGTCGAACGCCTCACGCAGGACGTAGGCCGCGCGTTCCGTGGGGTTCAGCCGCTCCAGGACCAGCAGCAGGGCGAACTCCACGGCCTCCGTCCGCTGGACGCCCGCTTCGGGGTCCGCGCTCGTGTCCACGGGCTCGGGCAGCCAGGGTCCGATGTAGGTCTCCCGGCGCACCCGGGCGGATTGTGCGACGTTGATGGCCAGCCGGGTCGTCGTGGTCGAGAGAAAGGCGGCCGGGCTGAGCACCGCGGAGCGGTCGGTCCGTTGCCAGCGCAGCCACACCTCCTGCACCACGTCCTCGGCCTCGGCGGCGCTGCCGAGCACGCGGTACGCGATGCCGAACAGGCGTGGCTGGAGTTCGACGAACGCTGAGGCCGCCTCGTCGAGGCTCGGTGCGGAGGGGGACGGCTCGGCGTCCGCGTTCCGCCGGTCAGAGGTCATTTACGGGCAGCCCCTGGCCGTGTGACACAAGGGTGTCACACGATGCATTACATGGGTGGCCACTACACGGTCTCTGCTCACCGAGCGTCACGATCTCTCCATTCACGTCCGCTGAATAGACCGGAAAGGGCCCGATCATGTGACAGAAAGGGGCGGGAGAAAGTCGTCGCCGGCACCGGAACAACAGGCTTGCGGAGAGCGCATGGTGTGTTCCATGGGCTCACAACCCACCGTTGCCTCACATCATACGCTGGACAAACGGGGCAAAAGGTATGTCGAGTCCGGCACTTCGCCAAAAACCGCACAGATTCGGCCCTCTGCCGCCAGAGAAAGAGTGACACGTTATTCATCCGTGGTGGAAAGTTCCGCATACACGAATGCCAATGTGACGGAACGTGACGGGCCCGGTCGGGACGCACGCGCCTCCAGGGGCTACGAGAGCCCCTGGAGGTAGCGGATGAGGTCGGCATCGGTGTCGTCCGCGCGGAGGCCGGACACGACGTCGTGGACGGCGCGCTCCAGGAGCGGCACCCCGAGCCGCAGCACGTCCTGCGCGACCGGCGTGAGGTGCACGTCCACGCTCCGCCGGTCGTGCGCCGAGGTGCGCGTGGTGATCAATCCCCGGTCGCGCAGCCGGGTCACCAGCCGGCTGGTCGCGGACTGGGTCAGGCCGATCGCGTCGGCAAGTTCGTCGAAGTGGAGCTGGCCCTCGGCGTCGCGGATGCTCTCCTGGAGGGCTCGCAGGGCATGGAACTCCCGTGCGCTCACGCCCAGTTGCCCGTGCAGAGCCCGCTCGACGCGGTTCTCGATGCGGCGGTGGAGCCGGTCGAGCGCGCCCCACCTCCCGCTCAGCGTCGCCTTCCCGGCGTTCACACTCCGGCGTGGTCGCCCGCCCGCGGCTCCGCGGGACGCCGGGGGGTGGCGCTCGTGACGAACGCGTCCCGCGGGTGCTGCACGGAGGCGAGGGAGACGAGGTCCCGGCCGAACAGGGCGGCGGTGAGCCAGACGGTGAGCACCCGGACCTTCCGCTCCCAGGTGGGCACCGCGAGCACGTGGTAGCCGCGGTGCATCAGCCAGGCCGGGAACCCCTTGATGACGATGGCCTTGTACTGGAAGATGCCGCGTCCCAGGCCCAGCGTGGCGACCACGCCGAGGCTGCTGTGGCGGTAGTCCCTGGCCCTGCCGCCGCGCAGGCTCGCGACGATGTTCTTGGCCAGGCGCTTGCCCTGCCGGACCGCGTGCTGGGCGTTCGGCACCGTGTGTGCCCCCGGCACGGGCGAGGCCAGGTCGGGCACGGCCGCGTCGTCCCCGGCCGCCCACACGTCCGGCACCGGCTCGGCGTCCGTACCCACCCGCAGGTCCGGCCGCACGATGAGCAGGCCGCGCTCGTCGACCGGCAGGTCGGTGTGGTTGTGCACCACGGGGTTCGAGGCGTTGCCGGCGGTCCAGACGATGAGTTCCGAGTCGAACTCCTCCCCGGTGGACAGCACGACGTGCCCGTTCTCGGCGGAGACCAGCTGGGTGTTCAGGTGCACATGCCCGCCGCGGCGCTCCAGGTGGCGCACGACCCAGGCCCCGGGCCCGTCGGTCACCTCGGGCAGGATGCGGCCCCGCGCCTCCACCAGGTGGAACGACAGCTCCTCCAGGCTCAGTTCCGGGTAGGACTTGAGCATCGCGGTCGCCAGCGACAGCAGCTCACCGAAGCCTTCGACACCGGAGAACCCACCGCCCACGAAGGTGACGGTGAGCAGCTTCCGCCGCTCGGGCCCCAGGGGCAGCGAGGCGGCCTGGTCGAACGCCGTCAGCAGCCGGTCGCGGATGGCGACCGCCTCCTCGACGTGCTTCAGGCCGATGGCGTGCCGGGCCAGGCCCGGGATGGGGAAGGTACGGGTCACGGCTCCCGCGGTGACGACGAGGGTGTCGTACCGGAGTTCGTACTCCTCCCCCTTCACGGGCCGGACGGTCACCGTGCGGTCGGCGTGGCGGATCCCGGTCACGCTGCCCGCGACCAGCCGGGACTTGTGCAGGTGCCGCCGCATCGACACGGCGGCGTGGCGTGCCTCCACCGAACCTGCGGTCACCTCCGGCAGGAACGGCTGGTACGTCATGTAGGGACGCGGGTCGACGACGGTGACCCGCGCCTCCCCGGGCCGCAGCGTCTTCTCGAGGCCCCAGGCCGTGTAGAAGCCCGCGTAGCCGCCGCCGACGATCAGGATCTCGCGCATGATTCCCTCTGTTTCTCTCCGTCACCAATAAGACAGCGCAGGCCCTGCCGGTGTGACAGAGCATGTCCGCTCAGTGGTGAACACTGTGATCGCGACGGGGATGTATGGGGATGTTTCCCACCAGAAAGACCGTTTTGGTGGCTGTCCGCAGGCCCTCCGCTCGCCGGACGGATCAACACTGTCTGCTACGTTCCTGAGGACTCGACGTCAGCCGTCCCGGGCCGACGTCCACGGCGACGCCACGCGCGCCCCCCACTTCGCCTTCCTTCTTCTGGAGCTCCACGTGCGCACAGCACTCCTGTCCGCCGTACTCGTCAGCACCGTCGCGCTCGCGCCGTTCGCCACGGCGTGCACGGACGGCCCTCCCCCGGACGACGCCCACGCCTCGCCGCCCGCGACGGCCCTGCGCGGGGGTGCCGTCTGCTCCGCCCACTTCAGCTTCGCCACCGACGTCTCCTGCGGCCTGACCGACTTCGGCGACGTGCGCTTCCACTGCGCCGACGAGCTCACCGGTACGTGTCCGAGGACCCGCTCCGTTACGCTGGAGAACATCGGCAGGACGCCGGTCAGGCTCGTGGCCGTCAGCGGATCGGCGCCCGGCGAGAGGCACGAGACGGTCACCGGGACCCTGCCCTCCGGGGGCCGGCGGGTCCTGACGCCCCGCGCGGGCGACACCTACCTCTACGACATCCTCCTGCGCGCGGACAACGGTTTGGCCGCGGTGGGCGTCGTCGCCGTCTCCTGACGCCACGGAGCTGTCACACACGCGCGGGCAACCCGGTCTCCCCGTCAGGGGCGTGGTCATGGACGGCCGACCGGAGCGGCCGGCACACGCCCCACCGGTGCGCCACGGCGCACACGACGCGAGCGAGGGACGGTAGGCATGTCATACCCAAAGCAGGTGTACTTCGGGGACAGCGGCGAGGTCAACGCCAACTTCCGCCCGGCGAGCGCCCCTCCGAACGTCGGCCAGGCCGGGGACGGCATTCACTACCTGGCGACCACGGACATGACGCGGGGCGAGTACGGGCTCTACCGCGTCATGATGAGGGCGAACGCGGGCGGTCCCAAGACGCACTTCCACCGGACCATCTCGGAGTCCTTCTTCATCCTCAACGGCACCGTCCGTCTCTACAACGGCGAGAAGTGGGTGGACGCCCAGGAAGGCGACTTCCTGCACGTCCCGCAGGGCGGGCTGCACGCCTTCCGCAACGACTCCGACGCCCCGGCGGAGATGCTGCTGCTCTTCACGCCGGGCGCGCCGCGTGAGGAGTACTTCGAGCAGATCTCGCAGATGGGCAACGCCACGGCGGAGGAACGCGCCGCGTTCCTGGACAAGCACGACTCGTACTTCGTCGACTGACCGGAGCCCCTCCCCCGGCGCCGCGCGCCCCCCGGGCGGTGCCGGGGGCCCGTGCGCTCACTTGTCCAGGACGGCGAGTTTCGTCGGGCTCATCATCCACATCACCCGGTCGATGCCCTCCGGTGTGACGCTCAGCGTCAGGACGGCGTAGACCGTACCGTCGCGGGACAGCTTCATGCCGGGCCCGCCGTTCACCTGGACGGGCTCCACGGTGGCGCCGACCCAGAACCGGTCGGCGAAGGCGTGGATGTACTTGGCCACCCGCTGACGGCCCACGACGGGGAACTTCGAGGCACGGACCTCGCCTCCGCCGTCGGAGTACGAGACGACGTCCTCGGCGAACATGTCCTCCAGCACCCCCACCTCCCCCGCCTTCGCGGCCGCCACGAACGCCGTCAGGAAGCGCTGGCGGTCGGCGGTCACGACACCGGCCCGCTTCTCCGCCGCCAGGTGCTTGCGCGCCCGGCTCACCAGTTGGCGCGCGTTGGCGTTGGACTGCCCGATGATCTCCGCGATCTGCGCGTAGGGGTACTCGAAGGCCTCCCGGAGCACGTAGGCGGCACGTTCCGCGGGCGTGAGCTTCTCCAGGAGCATCAGCACCGCGACCTCCAGCGCCTCCCCGTTCACGGCTCCCAGCGCGGGGTCGCTCTCGGTGTCCACCGGCTCCGGCAGCCAGGGTCCGACGTAGGTCTCACGCCGGGCCCTGGCCGACTGCAGCACGTTGATGGCGAGCCTGGTGACCGTCGTCGCGAGGAACGCCGGGGGGTTCTCCACCTTGGAGCGGTCGTAGGTCTGCCAGCGGATCCACGCCTCCTGCAGGATGTCCTCGGCCTCGCTCACGCTGCCGAGCATGCGGTAGGCGATGCCGAACAGGCTGCCACGGGCGGCCTGGAACTCCTCCTGTGCTTCCTGGAGGTCGTCGGCGTCATCCACTGCGTCGTCCTCGGTCGGCGTCGTCCGCGGTCGGGACGCGCCCGTCGGTCAGGACAGCCAGTCCCGGTAGTGGGTGGGGGCGATGCGGGCGGCTTGCCCACCGACGAGGACGTCGCCCTGGGGGACGGCGAACATGCCCGCGGTGTCGTCGACGACGACGGAACGCCCGTCGCCCTTGGCGGCGATGGTGATCCGGCCGATCTCGTCGAGGGAGAAGACATCGGGCCCGGCGATGTCCACGGTCCCGTTGAGCGGGGGACCCGAGGCGACCTCGGCGACCATCCGCGCGACGTCGGCGGCGGCGATCGGCTGGAGCGGGGTGTGCGGCAGCCGGACGGTGTCGCCGTCGGTGGTCCAGGACATCGTCGCGTCCATGAACTCCATGAACTGCGTGGCGCGGACGATGGAGTACGGGATCGAACTCGCCTTGAGGATGTCCTCCTGGAGCACCTTCGCCCGGTAGTAGTCCAGCTCCGGCACCTGGTCCACACCCACGATGGAGAGGATGACCATGTGACCGACGCCGCCCTTCTCACAGGCGGCGATCAGGTTGTCCATCGACGTCTGGAAGAACGCGGGCGAGGCCTCGTCGAAGGTCGGCGAGTTCGTGAGGTTGACGACGACGTCCGCGCCCGCGACGGCCTCCACGACGCCCTCGCCGCTCAGGAGGTCCACGCCGGTGGACAGGGAGTGCGGCACGGCCTCCTGGCCGGCCGCTTTGAGGTCCTTCACGACCTGCGAGCCGATGAGCCCGGTTCCGCCGATGACTGCGATTTTCATGGCTTTGCCCATCTCCCGATGCCTGTGACCGGTTAATGCCCCTACCTGCTTAACGTACCTTCGCGGCACTCGACGCGCCTGGTCTGCCGCGGAGGCCGCCCGAGGGCACGCCGGACCGCGCCGCACGGTGCGACGGGCAGGCGGTGTCAGGGCGTGCAGGCCGCCATCACCCGAAGGGGCGGCGGACGGGAACTCCCCGCCGCGCCCGGCGGCGGCCCGCCCGGAACCCGCCCGGCCTCCACCCCGGGGGCGGCCGCCTGCGCGGGAACGGGAACCCGCTGGAGGGCGACGATGGCGACGTCGTCGCTCAGCGGGCCCCTGAGGTGCCGGCACAGGTCTTCCCGTACGTGCCGCACGAGGCCGCCGGGCTCGTCGCCCGTCCAGGAGGCGACCCGGTCCTGGAGGGGGTAGAAGGTGCCCGCCGGGTCCCGGGCCTCGGTGACGCCGTCGGTGTAGAGCAGGAGGACGTCCCCAAGGGCGAAGGGGAAGGTGTCCTCGTGGTGGTCGTGGGGGGCCAGGCCGCCCAGGCCGAGGGGCGGCCCGCAGCGGCGGGGCTCCAGGAGGGTGACGCGTCCGCCACCGGAGACGAGGGGCGCGGGGTGGCCGCAGTTGACCGCGCGGATGACCCGCCGGTCGTCCGGTATCTCCAACACCAGCGCGGTGACGAAGCGTTCGGCGGCGTCGTCGTGGTTCTCCCCGAACTCCTCCAGGTGGGTGCGCATGCTGCCCTCCAGGTGCGCGGCCACTTCGGACAGGGTGGCGCAGCGAGGTGCCGCCTCCCTGAACGCGCCGACGCCGGCCGCCACTTCGTGGATCCCCTGCAGGCCCTTGCCGCGGACGTCACCGATCAGCATCCGCGTCGCTCCGGGGACGCGGGCGGCCGCGTAGAGGTCGCCGCCGACGGTGGCGTGGGCGTCCGAGGCCTGGTAGGCGGCGGCGACGCGCAGCGGGCCGATCCGGTCGGGGAGCGGGCGCAGGACGACTCGCTGCGTGATCTCGGAGACCGCCCGTACGGCGGTCAGCTCCAGCTGTTGGTGCTCCTGGCGGACGCGGAACACGACGGCGACCACGGACAGCACGAGCACGGCGGCGTCCTGTGAGGTGGTGACCGGCGGAACCCCCGTGGGGCTGACGACGAGGCCGGTCCCGGCCGCGGCGACGATCAGGACGGCTCCTGCGGTCAGCGCGGCACCGGCGAACCTCGCCGCCGCCGAGGCGGCCACGAGCGTCGCCGCCCAGCCGACGGCCGGTGCGCACAGCCCGTCCAGGACGCTCACGGCGGCGAGGAGGAGGAGCGCGACGGCGGCCTGTATCCCCGGCCCCCGCGAGCGGGGGGCGGGGCGGTTGCGGAGCGGAAGGGAGGGGATCACATGCGCTGCCTTTCCGTGCGGGGGCATTGCGTGGCCGCGCGGTCGCGCCCGTGTGCGGCGCTGCGCCACCGTTCCGGCTTTCCGGGTACGACAGGACATCCACCGCATATGTGACATGGAACCCATCCGCTTCCGCCGCGCCATCCACCCCCGACCGATATTGTTCGACATATGACGAACATCGAACAAGGGAAGCCCATAAGCGTCCGACCCGGATCAGGCGGTGGCCTGCCGCGTCTTCCGCCAGCGCTCGACGTAGTCGCGGCGCTGCATCCTCCGCCGTTCGTCCTCCGTGGTGCCGCCCCAGATCCCGTCGAGACGACCGGCCGACAGCGCCGACCGCAGGCACTGAGCCATGACGGGGCACCGCAGGCACACGGCCTTGGCCTCCTGGATCTGCGCCATTCCCGGGCCGCTGCTGCTGATGGGGAAGAACAGCTCCGGATCCTCCTCGCGGCACGCAGCGTCGTAACGCCAATTCATGAAGACCTCCTGGTGGGGGCGGGCCGGGACTCTTCATGGAGACCAGTGGATCGACGTGGCTGTGACGCCCGATATGCCGCGCTTGGGTGCCCCGCGGGCCACCCGGGCGTCAATCGCTCGGGCCCGCGGGTGAGTTCACGTGGAATTCACCTCCGGCGTGTCACAAGTTGATCAGCTGATTGGTCAGAGTCGTTGATCGGGTCCGGGCCTCTCCCGGGATGACGAAGGGCGGACCATGCAGACCACAGTCATGTGCGGCGGAAAGGCGCCCGCACCGTGAGCGACCCGACCCGGTGGCCCGGGCTGTCCACGGCGAAGGACTACGACGGCACGGCCTTCTCCCCCATCTACACGACGTCCGTGACCGTCAGCGGCGGTGAGGTGAGCCACGGACGGGCATCGGGACGGGCCCGGTCGTCCGACGGGATGCTCGACCTCGTGCTGCGGCTGCCCCCCGAACTCGGCGGGGAGAGCGGCGGCACGAATCCGGAACAGCTGTTCGCCGCCGGGCTCGCAGCCTGCTTCCACGGCGCCCTCAGCCTGGTCGCCCGGCAGGCCGGCCGCAACCCCGCGACGATCGCGGTGGAGGCCTCCGTCGCCTTCGGCCGGGACCCCCTGGACGGCGGCTACCTGGTGCGGGCGGACCTGGTGATCACCTGGCCCGGGACGGACGCGGCGACCGCCGCTCCCCTCCTGAGGCGGGCGGACTCGCTGTGTCCCTACACCAAGATGCTGGCGCGGGGGACGCCGGCGACGCTCACGCTGGCTCCCTGAGCCTCACGCGTAGTGCACGTCGCTGACGTCGATCGAGACGAGCAACGTGTCGCGCCGCGGGCTGCCGTCCTCGGCGCGGAGGTGCACCCGGCGCTTCGAGGGCATCCGCAGCCCCTGGGCCTCGACGTAGTCGTGGACGTACTGCGCGCACGCGAAACCGCCCGCGATCTCCACGTGGTAGTCGTAGCGGCGCAGCCGGAGGGCCTCGTCGAAGTAGAAGTCCTGCTGACGGGAGTGGGTGGCCACGTCCTCGGGGAACGTGGCGCGCAGGCCCCGCCACGTCTCGTCGCCCTCGCGCCACGCCCCGATGCCGGAGACGGTGACGCCCGGGCCGGCGAGCAGGAAGGGGGTGGTCAGGTAGGTCCACAGGGCGTAGCCGTTGAAGTAGGCGCGGTCCAGCGCGTCCCAGGGGGTGGTCATCGTGTGCCCCGCGAAGTGGGACCGGGGGTCGCCGCGCTCGGCGACGACCGTACCGTCGGCCTTCTCGATCGCGACACGGCCGGGGGTGAAGTCGGTCCGCTGGTCCGGCGCGCCATAGGGGCGCAGGGACGCCCGCTCCTCGTGGAGCCACACGGTCATGCTGCGGGGCGCCGGGTCCTGCGGCACGCCTTTCAGCGCCCACAGCTCGCCGCCGGTGACGATCGTCGCGCGGACCTCGCGGAACCGCGCGTAGCGGTCACCGCCGCCGTGCGCCCGAAGGATCTCCGCCAGGTACCGGTCCATGGCCGTTCGCTTCCGTCGCCTGGCCCCGAGTACGTGGGACGAGTCTTCCAGGGAGCCGCCCGCGGGGCATCACGGCACTGTTGGTCGCCGAACCACGGCTCCGCCAGGTCCTCACCGGAGTACCCTTGAGACACCAGGAGCACTTCGCACACGGGCCCTCATGCCGGTGTCGTTCCCGGCGAACGGCCATCTCGGGCAAGCGGGAACGCCCCCGGAGTCAGGTCCGTGCCATGAAGATCATCGTCCATCGCCCACTCATCGCTGATGGGCAGGACTCCTCACCACCGATACCGCCGCCCCGGTTGGTACTGAAGCCGGCGCATGCCGCCCAGGGTCTGCTGGACGGAGCCTGGTGGCCTCGTTCCCGCGATCTCACGCGTGAACTCCCGGCCCTGATCGGCACGCTGGACCGCTGCTGGGCGCGGGTGACCCGAGTCGCGGTGCACCCCTCGCTCTGGCCCGTGATCCCGCGCAGGGTGCCCGCCTCGGGACATGTCGTCCACGTCGGCTGGTTCACCGAACAGGACGCGAACAAACTGCTGCTGCTCTCCTACACCACGGGCCGCCTCGATCTGCTGGTCATCCCGCCGGAATGTGACCTGGCCGCAGCGACCCGGCTGATGGCAGCCGCGGCCGACCCCCGGTGCCGACGCACTGCGAGCGGCATCCTGGCGGACGACGAACTGCTCCCGGCCGCGGGAACCGACGGCCGGGACGAAGCGGACTGGGAGTCGGAAGGCGGAGCCGCGTCCGCGGCCGACACGGTCGTGGTGCCGGTCCGCGCGGGAGGGGTGTGAGCGTGATGACGTTCCTCGTCAGCCTGGCCGCGCTCCTCGCGATGATCGCCGTGGGCACCTTCCTGATCCGTGCGCTCAACGAGCGCCACGACCAGCGGATCGCCGCCTTCCGCTACGGCGATCTCCTTCCGTACCGTCGTCGCCGGACCGTCGCCGTCCCGGAGGACAGCGCCGGCGATCCCGGGAACCCACCGGCCGGGACGGTGCAGGAAGAACCGCGAGGCGGAAGCCGTCGTCTGCTGCGATCCACAGGTTCGACGGCAGCGAGTGCGCGGCGACCCGAACGGCTGCTGGCCTCGCCTCGTCGGGTCACCGTTGCGGACCGCCCGCCGTCCGCGGCGCACACCGTGCGGACGGCACCGCCCCGGACCGCGCTCGCCGAGGTCCGCATCATCGCCGCGTCCCCCGAGGCCGCCCGCCGGGTCGCCGAAACGCTCCGGAGGCACTTCGCGGGGACGGAACAGCGCAGCTACCCGGCAACTCCCGAAGGTGGCACCCGCCTGCACCTCACGGTCGACACCACGCAGGGCCCCGGAGCCGTGGAGTCGTTCCAGTCCGGAGCGGGCACGGGCCATCCGGCCCCCACCGGCCGCCCGCACGAGGGAGAGATTCGGGCGGCTCGACCGGCGTCGGGCAGCGATGACACGGGCGAAGCGGCGAAGACCCGCGAACGAGCGGACACCGCCCGGGCCCGCCGGGCCGACTGGCCGCCGGCAACCGCCTGGGGGTGATGTACCGGCCCGTACCCGATCGGGCCGGCAGGCGGCTGGGGCGGGCGAACCCGGGTCGCCCGGCTTCACGGCGGGGCCCGGACCGGCGACAGACCGCCGGTGCGGGCCCTGTTGGGCGCTTCCCCCTGGCATCCGCGACGGCACCCGCGTGCTGGGGATACGGCTCTCCGTGTCTCAGCGTCGGGAGTCCGGCAGCAGTAACATGGAGGTGAACTGGCGCACTCTCACGTGCGGCAGTTTGGAAGGGCGGCCCTGGCGTGTGAATGCGCCGGGGCCGTTGTGTCGGCGGTTGCGCGAGGCTCTCGCACCGGGGTGCGGGAGCGCGGGTCGTCGCGCGTGGGGCGGAGGGGACGCGCCGCTTCGCCGGGACCGGCGTCACGACCCGCGGGGAGGGGTGCCCGTGTCGATGAGGATCTGTTCGGCCCCTTGGACGTTGCCGGCCGCCACCGCCTTGGCCATCGCGGCGCGTGCCGCATCGGGCGTCGCCTGTGGCGGAACCACCAGCAGGGAGAAGTGGTCCCGCTCGCCCCGGGTGATCAGGACCGTTCCGTCACCGACGGCGAAGGAGTCGATGTGGACGACCCGGTCGTCGATGGTCAGGCGCGTGGGGAGTTCGTCCCAGGCGCTCGCGTCCAGGCCGACGCGCGTGATGGGGCCCAGGTGACGGACCAACTCGGTGATCAGGCTGGGAAGCTCCGAGGCGATGTCGCGGGAACGCGGCCACCACGCACCGTCGAGGATGCCCTGGCGGTCGGGGGTCGTCTCCAGCCTCAGTACTGCCGTCCCGGGTTTCACTTCTCGCTGGATCTCATCCGCAAGGGCTTCGGGAGGGTGGGGGGTGTCGGAGTCGGCCATGGTGTTCTCGCTCGTCTTGTCGTCTTCAACGTACTCCCCGCACCGGCGTGCCGTCCCGCCGTTCCAAGGCGCCCATCGCGTGCCGGGCCCGCCAGGCGACCACACCCGGCAGAAGGGTGCGCACCGCTTGGACGCCGCGCAGCCAGGGCTGTACGTAGACGGCGGGCGCGCGGCGTTCGATGCCCCGCACGAGCCGCTCCGCCGTGTCCTCGGCGGGGTAGGTACGGCTCGCCGGCCAGGGCATGAGGGCCCTCAGTTCGCGCAGGGGCGCGTCGTACCGGGCATCGCGGATCATCTCGGTGTCCGTCCAGCTCAGGTAGGCGACGCCCACGGCGACGCCACGGTGGGCCACCTCGGCGCGCAGGGAGTGCGTGAAGGCCTCGACCCCTGACTTGGAGGCGCAGTAGGCGGACATCAACGGGGCGGCGCCGATCGCCGCGAGCGAGGAGACCTGCAGGTAGTAGCCGCGGGTGGCCAGCAGTTGTGGGAGGAAGGCCCGGGCGGTCAGAGCACTTCCGACGAGGTTGACCTCGATGATCCTGCGCCAGGTCGCCATGGAGCACTCGCCGAAGGGGCCCGCGGAGGCGATCCCGGCGTTCGCGACGACCACGGATGCCGGCCCGAACTGCCCCGTCACCTCGTCGGCAGTGCGGCGCAGGGCGGCCTCGTCCGTGACATCGAGGTGCCAGGCCCGCGCCGGACCGGGCACGCCGGCGGCCGCCCACTCCAATTCCTCCGGTTCCAGTCCGAGCAGCGCGACACGGGCGCCGCGGGCCGCGAGGAGGTGCGCCACCGCCCGCCCGATGCCCCGGGAGGCGCCGGTGACCACGGCCGTACGTCCCAGCAAGGGCAGGGAGTCCGTCACCTTGGTCCTCCCGCTGCGACGAGGAAACTCCGCAAACACGCCTATAACGACCGTAACCGAGGGCAGAAGAACAGGCGTGCGGTGAACACGAAGGTCACCGGAGGTACTCATGGCAGTTCGGCACAGGCTGGTCCGCGGCGCGCCGGAGGACGTGTGGGCCGTGCTGGCCGACGGCACGCGTTACGGGGACTGGGTCGTGGGTCCGTCGTCGTCCCGGCGCGGCGACGGCGACTGGCCGGCGGTCGGCTCCAGCATCGAGTACACCGTGCCGCTGGGCCCGGTGAAGCTGACCGGCGAGACGATCGTACGGATCTGCCGGCCCCCTCGGCTGCTGGAACTGGAGGCCTTCAGCGGATGGCTCGGCTCCGCGCGGATCGCGATCGACCTGCGCCCCTGGGGCAAGGACACCCTGGTCATCGTCGACGAGCATCCGCTGCGCGGCCCCGGCGGCCTGTTCCACAACGCCGCGCTGGACGCGCTGCTCCAGGTCCGGCACCGCAGCATGCTCAGCCGGCTGGCCGACGCCGTGGAGGCCGACGCGGCACGCGAAGGCACGGACGGCGGCTGAACGGCGCCGGCGACGGGAGGCACCCATGGCGGACGCGGTCGTGATCGGCGCGGGCCCCAACGGCCTGGTCGCCGCCAACCTGCTGGCCGACGCCGGATGGGGCGTGGAGGTACTCGAGGCCCAGGACGAGCCCGGCGGCGGAGTCCGCTCCGGGCGGGACGTCCATCCCGAGTTCGTCCACGACCTGTTCAGCTCCTTCTACCCCCTCACGGCCGCCTCGCCGGTCATCCGCGGGCTCGATCTGCACCGTGAAGGCCTGCGGTGGAGCCACGCGCCGGCCGTCGTCGCCCATCCGCTGCTCGACGGCCGCTGCGCGGTGCTGCACCGGCGTGCCATCGACACGGCCGCGGTCCTCGACACGGAGACCGCCGGCGACGGCGCGGCATGGCTCCGGCTGTGCACGATCTGGGGGCGCCTCGGCGACGACCTCGTCGATGCCCTGTTCACACCCTTCCCGCCGGTACGCCCGGGCCTGCGGCTCGCGGCACGGCTGCGCGCGGGCGGTGGGCTGCGCATGGCACGCACCCTGGTGCTTCCCGTGCGCCGTCTGGGCGAGGAGGAGTTCCGGGGCGAGTTGGGCCCCTTGCTGCTGGCCGGCTGCGCGCTGCACGCCGATCTCGCCCCGGAAGCCGCGGGGAGCGGAGGATTCGGCTGGCTCATGGCCATGCTGGGGCAGACGTACGGTTTCCCCGTGCCCGTCGGCGGCGCCGGAGCGCTCACGGCCGCCCTCGTCGGGCGGCTCCGCAGACGCGGCGGGACGCTGCGGTGCGGAGCGCGGGTGACGGAGGTCGTGGTGCGCTCCGGCCGGGCGGTGGGGGTCCGTACTGCCGACGGCGACGCGGTGCCGGCACGCCGCGCAGTCCTGGCCGACGTGTCCGTGCCCGCGCTGTACGGGCAGCTGGTCAAACGGGACGACCTCCCGGACCGGGTCCTGGAGGATCTGCGCCGCTTCCAGTGGGACTTCGCGACCTTCAAGGTGGACTGGGCCCTGGAGGGCGCGGTGCCGTGGTCGTCGTCCGCGGCGGCGCAGGCGGGCACCGTGCACCTGGCCGAAGGTGTCGACGAACTGACGCGGTTCGCCGCGCAGATCGCCATGGGGCAGGTGCCCGAGCGGCCCTTCCTCCTGTTCGGGCAGATGACCACGGCAGACGGGTCGCGTTCCCCGTCCGGTACGCAATCCGCGTGGGCGTACACCCACCTCCCCCACCGTGTCCGCGGCGACGCGGGCGGGGCGGGCATCACCGGCACCTGGACCCGCACCGACCAGGACCTGATGGCCGACCGGGTCGAAGCACAGGTCGAGCGGTACGCACCCGGCTTCCGCTCACTCGTCGCCGCCCGCCGTGTACTCGCCCCGCCCCAGCTCGAGGCGAACGACGCCAACCTCCACGGCGGTGCCATCAACGGGGGCACCGCGGGCATGCACCAGCAGCTGGTCTTCCGCCCCCTCCCGGGAACGGGACGTCCGGAGACACCGATCTCGGGACTCTTCCTGGCGTCCGCGGGGGCCCATCCGGGCGGCGGCGTGCACGGCGCCCCGGGCGCCAACGCCGCTCATGCCGCGCTGCGATCCCGTTCCCCGAGCCGCCTGCTGAGCAGGGCGCAGCGTGCCCTCACCCGCCGCGGCCGCACGGGGCGCTCCACCTGATCCGCCGTGTCCTTCAGGCCTGGGTGACGCAGACGCAGGCGGATTCGTCGTTTCCCCGGAACCAGATTCCCCGCCCTTGCGGAACTCGCTGACGTCCGACTTCTACAGAGAGATCATCAGCCGGGCAGCGGCACGGTCGCTGGCGTGGCCTTCGAGCGCCGCCCCGCGACGATGCATTCGGGTCAATCGCCATGGCTAAAATGTGGAGCTTTCAAGCGGAATTTCCGCCCTCGATATGATGGGGAAATGGCGAAGGGCAAGAGCGACGAATGGCTGACCGCTGACGAGCAGCGCGCCTGGCGCACCTATCTGGAGGTCGGCACGCTACTGCTCCACCAGCTCGGACGCGACCTGGAGCCGTTCGACCTCACCATCAACGACTACGAGATCCTGGTGAACCTCTCGGAGTCGCCCGAGCACCGCATGCGGATGAGCGACCTGGCCCGCGCCACCCTGCAGTCCAAGAGCCGGCTGTCGCACCAGATCAGCCGCATGGAGAACGCCGGCCTGGTCCGCCGCGAGAACTGCGAGTCCGACCGGCGCGGGCTGTTCGCCGTCCTCACGGACGAAGGCTGGGAGACCATGCGCAGGGTCGCCCCGCACCACGTCGCCGCCGTACGGGAGCACTTCATCGACCTGCTCCCCGCCGAGGACCAGGCGGCCCTCCGCAAAGCCCTCACCCCGGTCGTCGAGCACTTGCGCGCGGTGCACGGTACGGCCTGAGGAGCCACTCGCGTCATACGTGACGAATGCCCATACAAGGGGCGTTTTGGATACCGGCGCCAGGGCAGGCGTCAGCCTGAGGGGGGTTCCCGTAAGTGCTAGGGAGTCGACCCCATGTCAACAGGGACACTTCTGGCGATCATCATCCCCGTGGTGGTGATACTCGCCCTGATCGCGGTGGCGTCCACCCTCTTCATGCGCCACCGGCGCCTGAAGGAACGGTTCGGCCCGGAGTACGACCGGACGGTGGAAGGCGCCGACAGCCGCAAGGACGCCGAGCGGGACCTCGCCGCACGCACCAAGCGTCACGACTCGCTGGACATCAAGCCGCTGCCGAGCGGTATCCGTGACCGCTACGCGCGGGAGTGGACCAGCGTCCAGGAGGAGTTCGTCGACCGGCCCGAGGACGCGGTCCACGACGCCGACAGCCTGGTGGGCTCCCTGATGCGCGACCGCGGCTACCCGACCGAGAACTTCGACCAGCAGGTCAAGGACCTGTCGGTGGAGCACGGCCGGACCCTGGACCACTACCGGGCGGCCCACGAGGTCAACGACCTCAGCACCCGGCACGAGGCCACGACCGAACAGCTGCGCGGCGCGATGGTCCACTACCGCGCCCTGTTCGACGAACTGCTCACCGACGGCGGTGGGCGGCGCCACGCCCGGGCCTGAACGAAGGACCCGTCCCGGAACACCCCATCTGGAGAGGCGGAGAACCATGGAACGCGAGCGTGCCTCCCGCGGAAGCGGTCTGGCCACCGAAGACCTCGCAGAGACCCACGCACCTGCCGGCCCCGGGCAGGACCGCCCGGAAGCGGCCTCCCGGGCACCGGAGTACCCAGGCGAGAGCACCGGAACCCGGGGCGGACCGCCCCCGGAGGACATGGCGGGCACTCCTGTCCAGGAGACCGCCTCGGATGAGGCCCCGCAGTTGCTGGGTTCTCAGGACCAGGAGAACTTCCGCGACCGTTGGCAGCGGATCCAGAGCGAGTTCGTCGACGACCCCCGCGATGCCGTGCACGCCGCCGATGAGTTGGTGGCAGACGTCATGCAGAAGTTGGCATCGACGTTCGCCCAGCACAAGGGGGACCTGGAAGGCCAGTGGACCCGTGGCGAGCAGGTGAACACGGAGGACCTGCGCACGGCGCTCCGGCGCTACCGGTCCTTCTTCAACCGCCTGCTGTCCACCTGAGTCCGGCGCGGCGGGGCGCTGCCCAGGCGGCGTCCCGCCCAACGCTGTCCGGGTGACGTCGCCGCGGCACGTTCAGGCCTTGACGAACCGGCTCTCGACGCCGGGGAACCCCTTGTCCCACCAGTGTCCGTAACGCCGGTAGACGGCCGGGTCGCGGTCGGCGAGCAGAGCCCACAGCTTCGCCGCCTCCTCCACCAGCCCCTGCCAGGCGGCCTTCCCGAGCTTGCGGAAGGCGGTCAGCTCCAGGCCGTCGCCGGTCGCGCGCCACACGCCGGCGACCCGCCCGTCGACGAGCAGGCACGGCAGCGTGTCGCCGTTGCGGCGCGCGATCAGCGGCCGGTACTCCTCGGGCACGACCCGCCCCGCGCCGGCGTGGGCCAGCAGGATGCTGTCCCACATGGGGAGCAGCCTGGGCGGCGCCGGCGTGTCCTCGTCGGGGACGGTGGCGTCGGCGAGGTCGGTCAGGGCGGCGCGGCCCGGTCCCGCCACCTGCACCACCTGGTCGCCGAGCCCGTCCAGCGCCCGGGTGATGACGGAGCGCTGCAGCAGTGTGAAGCGAGCGAAGTCCCGGGCCGAGGCGGGCCCGAACGCGCCCAGGTAGGCGAGCAGCAGTCGCCGCACCCCGGCGTCGGTCTGCTCGGGCTCGGGCGCGGGGACGGCCGCGGAGGAGCGGTAGGTGTTCGGCAGGGTGAACGACCAGGGGCCGCCGGCCGGCGCGTGATGCACGGGCGCGTACGTGCGCAGCGCCCACCACACGCGGTGGGCGTGCTCGCCGAAGCGTCCCGCGACCTCGTTCTCCACCTCGGTGCCGGTTCGGGGCCGGTCGAGGAACCCGGCGAGTTCGGGAAGCAGCGCGTCGGCGTCGGCGGGGTCCAGCCCGGTCGAGGTGAAGCGGCGGTCGTACAGCCGTGACGCCCGCAGCGTGGCCACCATCGCGGCGTGGTAGGCGGCATGGTCCTCGGCGTGGACGGCGTGCAGCGTGATCCGCATCAGGGTCGCCTTCACTATCCGCCGGTCCGCGAACGCCGCGTCGAGGTCCTCGGGCGCGAAGTCCCGCACCCGGTTCCACAGCGCCAGGTACGGGGAGGCCGGGGACTGTGCCTGCAGCGCGCAGACGCGGCGGACCGCCTCGGCCACGTCGATGCGCCTGCGCTCGAGCAGGAGCTGACGGTCCAGGGTGGCAAGGGCCAGTTGCCGCGTCGTGAGGCTCATGGCCGGATTATGCCGCCCCGGTCCGACAGTCCATCCGGGCGGCCGCCGCGGCACGGCGGTGCATGGTGACGGAACACCAGGGCAGACGCGGGGTCAGGAGGTTGACGACATGGTTCCCTTGCTTCTCGTCCTGCTGCTCGCCCTGATCCTCTTCGGGGCGGGCTTCGCCCTCAAGGCCCTGTGGTGGATCGCCATCATCGTGCTGGTGGTGTGGCTGCTCGGCTTCGTGTTCCGGGCCGCCGAGGGCGGCGGACGGCGCCGCTGGTACCGATGGTGACCTGACGCTCGCCCGCAGCACGACGGGGGATGCGAGGGGTTGCGCACGAACCGGAGATCATCGCCCGAATGACCGGCAAAGGGGCGTGTCCTGCGTGGGACCGGGAAGCAGCCCCGGAGAAGACCGTCGACCGCACACCGACCCGGAAGGGAGTCATGTGATGGGACACGGCGGAAACGTGATCGCAGAACTCACAGCCGACCACCGCGAGGTGGAGGAGTGCTTCGCCCGTCTGCGGGCCCTGCCCGCGGGTGACAAGGAACGCCGGAACGTGCTCGACGAGGTCACCATCGAACTCGTACGCCACTCGGTGGCCGAGGAGATGTACCTCTACCCGGCCGTCCGGAAGCACCTGCCCGGCGGGGACGCCCTGGCCGACAAGGAGATCCAGGAACACGCCGAGGTCGAACAGGTCCTCAAGGACCTGGAGGACGTCGACATCGACGACGCCCGGTTCGACGAAATGGTGGGAAAGTTGATCACCGATGTCACCGAGCACGTCAGGGAGGAGGAGCAGCAGCTCTTCCCAGGCCTGGCGCAGGCCTGCACGCCCGAGCAGCTCTACGAGCTCGGGGACCAGGTCCGCCGGGCCAAGAAGGTTGCCCCGACCCGCCCGCACCCCAGCGCCCCGGACACCCCGCCCGGCAACAAGCTCCTGGCACCGGGGACCGGACTGGTGGACCGGGCACGCGACTTCATCACCGGCCGCGGCCGTTCCTGACGCGAGCCCGCCTCACGGGCCGTTCCGGCGGGCGACCGCCGGAGCGGGCGGTCACCGAGAAGTCGAAGCCGGCCTCCTCGGCCCTGACCACATGGGCCACCAGGTCCTCCCGCGGGCCGGCCCGCGGGACCTGGTGGCCGGCTGCCCGATGAGGTCCGGGGAAAACGGCCTCCACCCGCGTGTGGGACCGCGAATCCGGGGCATCCGGATTCTGCGGTGAGGCAGCCGGATGGTGGGTGAATGCCCCGGACGCCGGGTCCCCCCTCCCGGCGTCCGGGACCACCTCGTGTTCCCCGGTCGGCCCGATCGTCAATCGGGGGGTTCTTGCGGTGGAAGGTCGCGCGGGGCGTCGGGAACGTCGGTGTCCTGTCGTCCCCGTTCCGCCGAGTCGGGATCGCGCCCGCGGGCCTGCTGGAGGTCCTGCTGGTCCTTCGGCGGCGGGGCGGTGTGCTCCGCACCTTCGGGTGTCTCGTCGCGCTTCATGTGTGTCTCCTTTCGGGTGCCCGGTATCGACCGGACGCGGTGACATCCGCCGCGGACGGCGGGCATCGCATGGAGCCCTGGCTGAGGCCGCCCTCGTTGGAGCGCAGCAGCGTGCCGATACGCCGACCCGGGGCGTGGCCTACGCTCTCGCCGCGGTCGCTGCGCCCACGGCCTCATCCCCGACTTCCCGTCCTTGGGCCCTGCCGGCGACGGCTCACCCGTCCTTGCCCAGTGCCCCCGGCTTGTGAACCGCCGAGCGCCCGGACTTGTCGCTCTCGACCTCGTATTGCGGTTCCGCACTCGAGGCGTCGACAGTGCGGCCCACCGCCCGGGTCCGTTTGGTGACCTTCTTCTTGACCTTGCCGGTCACCTTCTGGCCGTGGCTCTTCCACGACACCTCGTCGCCCTTGCCCAGGTCGCGCTCGGCCATGGATTCCTCCTCGCGAAGGCGTTCGTATGTCCGGGTGCCCCTGCGCCACACCTAGGAGGAGAGTGCGACGATCATGGCGATCACTCCCGCGAGGAAGATCGCGACGACGCAGAAGATCAACACCAGCGGCGTGAATCCCCACGCCTTGCGAAGTTCCGGCCGCTCGGGGAGGGAGATCCCGTGGGTGGTGCTGCTTTCCGCCGGTGGTGTCTCCGTGGGAGGCACCTTGCGTTCGGCACTGCTGCTCGGGGCGGAACGGTCGGCTGCATGCGGCGTGCTCATGGCACACCTCCCAGAGGGACGCGGTCGGTGCATCTGCTGAGCATCTGCCCGGGACCCGGCCCGGGAAACGGAATCCGATCATCCGAGGGCGTCGCCCACCACGCGCAGGTCCGCCACCAGCCCGGCGTACATCTCCTCGCGGTTCTCGCCGGTGCGCAGTACGGCGGAGGGGTGGACGGTGGCGAGGACGTGCGCCCCGTCGAGGGGCACGCCCGGCGTCGGTCGGCCGGATCGATCCCGGACTCGTCCAGTGCCCTGTGCAGCACCTTCCCGGCGGGGCCGACGAAGGTCCGCGTCCTCGGGGACGTAGGGCGAGGCGTCATGGTCCGCCATGGCGGTCCCTGCCCCGCGGCCTTGACGGGAAGCCGGTCAGGGCAGACCCGGGTGTCGCGTCACCACGGCCGTGGCCGCGCGCGGCCGCCGTGGCGGTCGCGCGCGGCCTCCGGATCGGCTGACGACCGGACCCGCGCCGCCTACCAGTAGTGCTTGCGCCCGCCGACGCTGTGCCCCACGGCGCCCAGCACCCAGAGCACGAGGCCGATGACCACGAGGATGATCCCGATGGTCCACAGGATCGAGATCCCGGTGAGGAAGCCGATGATCAGCAGGATGATGCCGAGGATGAGCATGATGTCCTCCGCTGGTTGACCCGCGTGCGCTCAGCTGTCGCCGAGGGCGCGTTGGAGTTCGGCCTTGTTCATGTGGGAGCGACCGTCGACGTTGCGGCGCTTGGCCTCGGCGTAGAGCTGGTCGCGAGTGGGTCCCTGGGAACCCTTGCCGGAGCGCTGTCCGCCGCGTTCGCCCGAGGACATGTCCTCGATGGAGGAGCGGCTGGCGGTCTTGGACTCACCCGCCCGGGCGCGTTCCTTGTTGACCGTACGGGCGGCGATC
The DNA here is from genome assembly GCF_056858595.1 of Streptomyces sp. TOM-9. NCBI lineage: Bacteria > Bacillati > Actinomycetota > Actinomycetes > Kitasatosporales > Streptomycetaceae > Streptomyces > Streptomyces sp. TOM-9. The sequence continues at coordinate 1,061,131 of NZ_JBXEQB010000001.1, forward strand.
TCCTTGGCCCGCTTCTCGCTCTCGCCCCGGTTCTCGGCGCTCTCCTTGATGTGCTCGTACTGCCGCTCCCGCTTGCGACTCGACCCTGCGGGCATGTGATTCACCCCATTTGCTCATCTTGGTCTTGAGTCACGGCTACCCCGAAACGGAGGATCATCACACTTTTCACCCGAACGGCCTGACGGCGGAAGATGCCACAGGCATTGCCACGGAGCGCGTGACAGCACGCCGTTGCGGCCGTAGCGGCGGCCGGGATCACCCCAGGCCGGCACCGACGGCTTCGCGGCGTACGGTCTCCACCGTGTCGATCTGCTCCTGCGCGCGGTCCAGGAGGGTGCGCAGCCGGTCCTCGTCCAGATCCTTCTTCGGTGTGAGCGACAGAAGCGACTGCCACAGCAGGCTCTTCCCCTCGATGCCCAGGCGCAGCGCCTCCAGTTCGATGACCGTGCTCAGGCCGGAGCGGCGGACGACCCGGCCGTTGAGCTTGAGCAGGCGCGCCTTCTCGGCGAGCCATCCCGCGTAGACCTTGTGACGCCGCGCCGGGACGTCGAGCGCGGCCATCAGGTCGAGGAGGCTCTGCCGGTCCTCGGCGATCTCGTCCGCCACGCGCCGCAGTTCGTCGCCGTGCGGCTTGGAGCGGTGGTGGTCGGCGAGGTGACGTGAGATCAGCTGCCCGGTGGTGGAGCCCGCCAGATGGTCGTTCATGTAGATCTCGAGAGCCTGCTGACTCATGGCAGTTCCTCCTCGTGACTCAGGGTGGCCCAGGGTGGCTCAGGACCGCGCGAGCCGGACCTCGACCTGCCCGTCGGCGGCTATCCGGCACTCGAAGCGGGGCTGCGGCGCGGTCGCCGGCCCCTGGACGTTCGCACCGTCCGACAGGCGGAACTGGCTGCCGTGCCAGGGACATTCGAGGCAGCCCTCGATGACCTTGCCCTCGTGCAGGGGGCCGTCCATGTGGTTGCAGCGGTCGGCCAGGGCGTGGAACCGCCCGTCGTCCGCGCGGACCACGACCACCGCCGCCTCGTCGGCCATCCGCCGCACCGGCTCGCCGAACGGGAAGTCCTGCGGCACGCCGACGCGATGCCAGCCCGGCTCCACCAGCACCGGCACCGCCTCAGCGTGGTTCACGCCGGCGCCCTGCCGGTAGGCGAGGTGACCGCCGAGCACCCCGCCCACCGTGGCCACGGTCATGCCGCCGAAGCCGAGGGCCCGGCCGAGGATCGGGCGGCCCTTGATCCGGGCCGCCAGTGAGCACGCGTACGCGGTGACGGCGACGGCGTTGGCGGTCGCGTGGAACAGACCCACCCGGGCCTGCCGGGGACGCTGCTCCGCCCAGTCCACCCATCCGGCCAGGGCCGCCGGCACCGCGGAGACCAGGCCCAGCGCCACCAGACGGCGGGCGGCGCGGCTCTCGCCGGGGAGCAGGTCGAGCACCCCGGCGGAGGTCCAGGCGCCGATCGGCACCTGGACGAGTACCGGGTGCACGGGGTGGCCGAGCCACAGGCCGCGCAGCGCGTCACGCCCCCGGCCCAGGGGCAGGGCTCGCACGGCCTTACGGACGACGGCGGCAAGCCCGTCGAGCCACTCCTGCCCTTCGAGGGTGTCCATCGCCGCAGGAAGGGCGGCGTTCGGGGACCCTTGCTTTTCACTCGTAAGCCTCATAAGCCTCATGTGGAGCGGCTTTCCTCCTCGCTCCACGACAAACCCGGCATCCGGCCGTGCGGCAACCGTGGCCTTCTACGCACGCCAGTCCAGGCACACGATCGAGGCGTCGTCCTCCAGGTGGCCGTGGCAGGCGACGGACACGGCGGACGTCATCGTCTGGACCACTTCGCGGGGGTGCTCGGCGGCGGAGTCGCGGAGCATGACGGCCAGGTCCACGCCGCGGGCCCGGCGCTCCTGCATGCCGTCGGTGTAGAGCACGAGCCGGTCCCCGGCGCGCACGTCGAGGTCTTGAACCCGGTGGGGAGCCGGGGAAGGGACGCCGAAGGGAAGGTCGACGGAGAGGCGCAGTTCCTCGACCGTTCCGTCGCGCAGGCGCAGGGGCCATGGGTGCCCCGCGTTGACCAATTGACAGCCGGTTCCGTCCAGGGCGACACGGACCAGCTGCCCGGTGGCCAGCCCGTGACTGCCGTGCTCCAGGATCGCCTCGTGCATCTGGCGGGCCTGCTCCGCCAGGTCGCACCCGGCACGGCGGGCGCGTCGGGAGGCGTTCACCAGGATGGTGGCCAGCATCGCCGACCTGATGTCGTGACCCATCGCGTCGGTGATCGACAGGTGCAGCGTGTCGTAGTCCAGGGTGAAGTCGTAGGTGTCACCGCCGATGGAATCCGCGGGCACCAGTGCCCCGGCGACGGTGAACTCGTTCACCGTGCAGCAGGAAGCCGTGGGCAGCAACTGCCGCTGGACCTCGGCTGCCAAGGTCATCGGCGTCGTGCGCTTGCCCCAGTGGTAGACGTCGGTGAACCGGCGATCGGTCACGACGATGTAGGCCAGCGCGAGCGCTGCCTCGGCAACCTGCCCCAGCACGTCGTCGGTGGCGTCCGGCAGGATCAGCTCCAGCACCCCGATCGTGTCGCCCCGGTTGGTGACGGGCGCGATCACCCGCTCGCCCGTCCCGTCGCCGGGTACCCGCGTCACCTGCTGGCTGCGCAGTACGTCGTGGTAGACGCTGCCGTGCAACGGAATCTGATCGGCGCTCTTGACCTGCTGCGAGTCCGCATCCTCGCTGACCCGCACCATCTTCTGGCCGATGATGTCGGGGAGCAGCAACGACACCGAGCGGGCCCCGAACCGCTCCCGCAGGTTGCGCGCCACCACGTCCAGCGAGTTCACCGGCGAGGCTGCCTCCGCCGCCGTGAGTACGCCGTCGAGCCCGAGCTGGTCATGCGCCACGGCGACCTCCCTTGCTCCCTGCACTTCTTCCCGCCCTGGCCGCTTCACTCACAGGACCCTCCGACGGCGGCCGGCCCGGTCCTACGGGGCGGCGGGTGTGCGCAGGGCGAGGAAGGCGACGTCGTCGTCGTTGTCCTGGGGGCGGACCTGGCTCAGCAGCGAGTCGCTGAACGAGTCCAGGGGGCGCCGGGCCAGGGAAGCGGCGTGCTGGCGGAGACGGTCGAGGCCGACGTCGATGGAGTGCCTGGTCGACTCGACCAGCCCGTCGGTGTACAGCACGAGGGTGGCCTGCGGGGGCAGGGTGACGACGGCGTCCTGGCGCGGCTTGTCGGCGCCCGTGCCGAGCAGGATGCCGTGGCCCTCGGTGAGGAAGCTGGTCTGCCCGTCGTGGGTCACCAGGAGCGGCGGCGGATGGCCGGCATTGGTCCACTCCAGTCGCCACAGCCCGTCATCGGTGCTGGAGAGCCGCGCGAAGATCATCGTCGCCATGGGCACTTCGGCGGTGTGCATGACGGCCTGGTCGAGGCGCGTGACGACGGCGCTGGGTGACTCGGGATCCGACCATGCGAAGGCGCGCAGCATGTTCCGGACCTGCGCCATGCCGCCGGCGGCGTCGAGATCGTGTCCGACGACGTCGCCTATGGCCAGTGCGGTGGCACCGTCGACGAGCGGGAACGCGTCGTACCAGTCACCGCCGACCTGCGAGGCCTGCGGGGCCGGGACGTACCTGGCGGTCATCTGCAGGCCGGGGATCGTGGGCATCTGGGGCAGCAGGTGACGCTGCATGGTCTCGGAGACCTTGCGCTGCCGCTGGTAGAGGCGGGCGTTGTCCAGCGCCAGCCCCGCCCGGCGGGTCACGTCCTCCAGCAGCGGCAGGTCGCCGGCGGTGAAGCCGTCCGGGCGTTCCGAGCGGCCCAGCGTGAGCGCCCCGAGCACGTCCCGCAGCCCACGGATCGGGGCGATGGCCGCGGAGTGCATGCCCGTCCGCTCGAAGAGCCGGTGCTGCTCGACCGCGATCCCGGAGTCCGGAGGGCCGTGGTAGGTCGAGGCGGTGGCGATGGTCGACGCGGCGCCGCGCAATGCGCGGGACAGCGGCATCGGGGATTCCTGCGGCACCGGCGGCATGGGCCCTTGCAGGTCCGCGCGCTCGATCAGGAGGCCGTCCTTGTGCTGGACCACCAGGGCGCGCCGCACCTCCTCGTTCTCGGTGAGGAGGTCGACGACCGCCCAGTCCGCCAGCAACGGCACGGTGAGGGCGGCCAGGCGGTGCAGCGCCTCGTTCACGTCGAGTGTCGAGGTGAGCTGGGTGGTGGTCTCCGCGAGGAGGGCGAGACGGTCGAGCTCCGTCAGCGGCGTCGAGAGCCCCGCTGCCGGCCCCTGGGGATGTGCTGCCTCCGGCCGCTGGTAGAGCATGACCAGGGCCCCCGGCCTTCCGGGCCCCAGGGCGTACGGCGTCAGGAACCAGGACAGCCCGAGCAGGCTGCCGTCCCCGCGGGCGAACCACCCGACGTCGCCGTGCCGGGTGCGTTCCGTGAGCAGGGCGTCACGCATCTCGCAACGGGAGCGCGGCAGGGTGCGGCCATGGCTGTCGCGGTGCAGCAGGTCATGGGCGTCCTGATCGAGGAGATCCGCGGTGGACCGTTGGAGGAGGGTCGCTGCGGCGTCGTTGGCCGCGATGATCAGCCCCGCGCCGTCCACCACGTAGGCGGGCGCCATCACGCCTCCCAGGAGGCCGTCGGCCGCGGCGAAGCGCAGTGCCCGCGATCCCTCCAGGAAGCGCGATCCGGTCTCCGGTACGACGGCGTCCATGCTCCCCTGTCCTCCGGTGCAACCCAGCTGTCTCGGCTTACCCGCGCACCAGGATCCCATGCGGTCGGCTCACGCTCTCGCCGACGAAAAGGCGCGACGACAGCGCCCGGCACGATGGCGCAGAACCTGGAGGAGGCCGCCCACACGGAGCGGCCGGTCCCGTACCTTGCCCTCAGATCCATGATAGTTCCGGGGCCGCGGGGTAGTCGTGCCCTATGTGGCTTTTGTCCCCACCAGGGGTGTACTGCCCCCAGGACGACACGCTCCTCCTCGAAGAGGCGCTGAAGCGGGAGCCTCTCGCCGACGGCACCGAAGTCCTCGATCTGGGAACGGGCAGCGGAGCGCTGGCCCTGACCGCCGCCGAGCGCGGCGCTGCGCAGGTGACCGCCGTGGACGTATCCCTGGGCGCGGTGTGCACCACGTGGCTCAACGCCCGCCTCAACGGACTGCGCGTCAAGGTCCTGCGCGGCGACCTCACCGCACCGGTGAAGGGCCACCGCTTCGACCTCATCACAGCCAATCCGCCGTACGTTCCGTCGCCGCAGGCGGGCCTGCCGACCCGCGGTCGCGCCCTGGCGTGGGATGCGGGGTCCGACGGCCGGGCGCTGCTGGACCGGATCTGCTCCGACGCGCCGCCGCTGCTCGCCCCGGGAGGAGTCCTGCTCCTGGTCCACTCGGCTCTCTGCTGTGTCGAGCGCACCCTGGGCCGGCTAGGTCACGCCGGACTGCGGGCCGCGGTCACCGAGCGCCGGTACATCCCCTTCGGTCCTGTGCTGCGCGACCGGTCGGCATGGCTGGAAGCGCGGGGATTGATAGTTCCGGGGGAAGAGAAGGAAGAGCTGGTGGTGATCCGTGCCGAACGTGAACGGTGAACCGGAGCCGACGCGCGTGACGATCACCCGGGACGGCCCGATCCTGTTCGAGGGCCCCGTCGAGGTGATCCTGGACGACGGCCGTGTCGTGCGTTCCGACCGCTTCGTCGTGGCTGTCTGCGCCTGCCGCCGCAGCCGCACGTACCCGTGGTGCGACACCAGCCATCGCCGGCGCGCCCGTCCTGCCCCGGCTCCCGCGGATTAGGTGGCCGGAACGGCGGTTGCCCGGCTCGCGGCGGTGAGGACGGCATGCGGGCCTTCGATGACTGCCCGGTGTCGCCCCGGCGCCACTTTTGTGGCGTCTCAGCGTCGGAAGCCGGACCTCAGCGGCGATGGTCAGCCACGATCCGCGCCTCGGAATCGGTGCTCGGGGGACCCACGGTGAGCAGACCGCGGGCGCACAGCTCCCGCACGACGTGCAGCAGCACATCACTCTGGTCCAAGCCACGTGCCCAAGCCGCTTCCGGGGCGGGCAGAGCTTCAACGGAGGGTACGTCCCGGGGCCGCGGGACGCAGGGAGCCTGTCGATCGGATTCCTCAGCGCACTACCGCGGTATCGGCACGGCGGCATCCGCCTTGATGGGACAACCGGGTGAACTCAGCCGCCCGCCAGGCCGCCGCGGCATGGCAGACGGACCCTCCCGACGTGGGGAGGCTTGGGATGCTCGGTGGGTTCCCCGGCGGGATCGCCGCTCACGGGTGCATGAGGACCTTGATGGCGCCGTCGGCCTTCTTCTGGAACATGTCGTAGGCCTGGGGGGCCTCCTCCAGCGAGACGTGGTGTGTGGCGAAGCCGTCGACGCCGAGCGGGTCCTCGTCGGTCAGGAGCGGGAGGATCTCGTCGCTCCAGCGCCGCACGTTCGCCTGGCCCATGCGCAACTGGATCTGCTTGTCGAACAGGGTCAGCATCGGCAGCGGGTCGGTCATGCCGCCGTACACGCCGCTCACCGAGATCGTGCCGCCGCGGCGGACCAGTTCGATGGCCAGGTGCAGAGCCCCGAGGCGGTCGACGCCCGCGGTCTGCATGAGCTTGGCCGCCCAGGCGCGTGGAAGCAGGCCGGCGGACTGCTGGACCAGCTTCCCGAGGGTGCTGCCGTGGGCCTCGGTACCCACCGCGTCGATCACGGCGTCCGGGCCGCGGCCGTCGGTGGCGTTCCGGACGGCCTTCACGAGATCGTCCCGGTGCTCGTACTCGTCGAGGCTGAAGACCTGGGCGCCGTCACGGCGCGCCCTGGTCAGCCGTTCCGGTACGTGGTCGACCCCGATGACCTTGCCCGCGCCCAGGTGGCGGGCGACGCGGCAGCACATGTCGCCGATCGGCCCCAGGCCCAGGACGACCACGCTGCCGCCCTGGGGGACGTCGGCGTACTTCACCGCCTGCCAGGCCGTGGGCAGGACGTCCGAGAGGTAGACGTACCGGTCGTCGGGTGGCCCGTCCGGAACCTTGATCGGGCCGAACTGCGCCTGCGGCACCCGCAGGTACTCCGCTTGAGCCCCGGGGACGCGCCCGTAGAGCTTGGTGTAGCCGAAGAGCTCCGCCCCGCAGCCGTACTCGGTGACCTGGGTCGTCTCGCACTGCGTCGGCAGCCCCTCGCGGCACATGTAGCAGGTGCCGCAGGCGATCTGGAACGGCACCACCACCCGGTCACCCGGAGAGATGTTGTCCACCTCGGAGCCGGTCTCCTCGACGATGCCCATGGGTTCGTGCCCCAGGATGTCGCCGGGCGTCATGAGCGGGGCGAGGACCTCGTACAGGTGCAGGTCCGATCCGCACAGGCCGGTGGACGTCACGCGCACCACCGCGTCGGTCGGCTCTTCGATCCGGGGGTCGGGCACGGTCTCGACCCGTACGTCGTGTTTGCCGTGCCACACGGTCGCCCGCATGATCGATCACTTCCTCGCGGTTGTCCTTCACGGCAGGACCATCGGGTACCCGAGGACACGCCGGTGAACCGCCGGTGCGTGCCGTCATCCGGCCGATCCGCGCACGGAGGCGTTGGAGACCGTACGTTCCGGATACGCATGACCGGGGCACCTAGGCGGTTCACCGACGAGCAGAAGCGGACGACGCTACCGCCGCCGCCCTCGTGGCCAGGGCGCCACGGCCACGGCGAACCGTGAGCCCGCCCGCCGCGGCCGGGCAGCCGCGGCTCAGGTGCCGGGCGCGCGGTCGCCGAGCACCGGGAGCAGTTGCAGCTTCTCGTGGGTCTCCGAGCCCGGGGTGGCGGTGTAGACGAGCAGGGACTGGGCCTGGTCGGCGTCGTACAGCACCTGGCAGTTCAGTTCGAGCAGCCCCAGCTCCGGGTGGAGCAGCCGCTTCACCTCGCCGCACCGCACGCCGATCTCGTGTGCCTGCCACAGGTCGCGGAACTCCGGGCTCTGCGCGAGCAAGGCCTCGACGATGGCCCCGGCCCGCGAGTCCGCGCCGAGCCGGGAGTAGACCGCGCGCAGGTCGGCGACGAAGCGGCGGCTCAGCCCGGGCCGGTCGCCCTCGTGGTAGGCATGCCTGGCGGCGGGGTCGGTGAACCAGCGGTAGACGAAGCTGCGGGCCGGTCCGGTGAAGCGTGTCTCGTCCCCGAGCAGCGCGACCGACAGGCGCGTCTGCAGCAGGGTCTCCCCCAGCGCGGTGATCACCTGGGCCGGGGTGTCCGCGAGCCGGTCCAGGATGCGCATCATGCCCGGGCTGACGTGGTCGCCGCGCAGTGCCCGGCCGGGGGTGTTGTGCCCGGCCAGCCGGAACAGGTGGTCGCGTTCGTCCAGGGACAGCCGCAGCCCCCGGGCGATGGCCGCGAGCATCGGCTCGGACGGCTGCGGGCCGCGCTGCTGCTCCAGCCGGGCGTAGTAGTCCGTGGACATGCCGCACAGCACGGCGGCCTCCTCCCTGCGCAGGCCGCGGGTGCGGCGGCGCGGCCCGCGCGGCAGGCCCACGTCCTCCGGCTGGAGCGCCTCCCGCCGGGTGTGCAGGAAGTCGGCCAGTTGTGCTCGGTCCATGGTGTTTCCTCGTCGCGACTGCCGCGGCCGGGTGCGCCCCGGCCGCTCGGTCCGAAGGGTACGCCCGGCCGCGGGCAGGCGGCCGGGCGAATGGGTGGGCGTACGGGCGGGCGTACCGGCGGGCTACAGGAGCGTGCCGCCGGAGGCCTCGACGCGCTGGCCGGTGATCCAGCCGGTGCCCGGTGCCAGCAGGGCGGCCACCACCGGCCCGATGTCCTCCGGCTCCCCGACGCGGCCGAGCGCCGCCCGCTCGGCCATCGCCGTGCGCAGCCCCTCGTCGTCACGGATCATCCCGCCGCCGAAGTCGGTCGCGACCGGACCCGGCGCGACCGCGTTGACGCTGATGCGCCGCGGGCCCAGCTCCTTGGCCAGGTACCGGGTGTAGGTCTCGACGGCCGACTTGACCGCCGCGTACACCGACCAGCCCTCGCCCACGAACCGTGTCAGTCCGGTGGAGGTGTTGACGATCCGCCCGCCGTCCGCGAGCAGCGGGAGCAGCTCCTGGGTCAGGAAGAACACGCCCTTGAAGTGCACGTCGACCATCAGGTCGAAGGTCTCGGCACTGGTGGCGCCCAGCGGGCTCACCGCCCCCACGCCCGCGTTGTTGACCAGGAAGTCGAACGACTCGCGCCCCCACGTGCTGCGCAGGGTGTCGCCCAGCGTCCGCGTGAAGGCCGGGAAGTCCGTGAACGCGGTGGTGTCCAGCCGCAGCGCGGCCGCCCGGCGCCCCATGGCGGTCAGTGCCTCCACCACCTCCTCGGCTTCCTTCTCGCTGCTCCGGTAGGTGAGGACGACGTCCGTCCCCGCGGCGCCCAGGGCGAGGGCCGTGGCCCGGCCCAGTCCCCGGTTGCCGCCGGTGATCACCGCGATCGTGTTCACGCTCATGTTCAGCTCTCCTGCATCCTCGGTCCGCGGTCGGGGCCCTGGCCGGGCCCCGAACCGCTCACCACCAGGTTCGGCGGGGGCGCCGCACGGATGAAGGCATCACCGATCCAGGGAGCGCCGATCCCCCTTTGGCGGGGTCGCCCCGGGAGCGCGGATCCGGTCAGGCCGGGTTCCGGCGGATCCACCACACGGACAGGGCGATCAACGCGACGCCCAGTGCCAGGCACAGGCCCGTGGCCGTCCATTGCAGCGGCCAGAAGTCCGACGCGGGGTGGTACTCCGCCCAGCGGCCGGTGACGCCGCGGGAGGCGAGGCACTGCTTCACGTTCCCGGCGGCGTAGCAGTCCCAGGCCTCGGGCACGCGCCGCCCGTCCTTGGACAGCGGGCCGTCCGCCAGCAGCCACGCGGTCCTGGGGGCCGGCGGTTCCGAGGTGTGCTGCGCGTACGCGGTGCTGACCGGCCAGATGCCGGGCCGGACCGCCTCCAGCAGGGCGAACAGCCCGGCGCCGGTGACGAGGGTCGCGCCCATGGCCGGCACGGTACGGCGCAGGACGAGGCCGAGGGTCGTCCCGAGGAGGTAGAGCAGGACGCTGAGGCCGACGACGAGCGGCCCGACCCCGTAGAACGGGTACCACATGTGCCAGTCGAACAGGGGGCCCATGGCCTTGGCGACCGGGTGCCACCACCAGGTCATGGCGGCGGCGATGACGCCGCTGACGACCGCGGTCATGGCGAGCGGCACGCCCAGCTTCGCCGCGAACCAGCGCATGCGGGTCACGGACTGGGTGGCCACCGTGCGGTACGTGCCCGATTCCAGCTCCTGCGCGAGCTGCGGCCCGCCGAGGAACAGCCCGAACAGGAACGGCAGCAGCAGCATCGCCTGGAGTGGCCGCCGCATCGGGAACTGGTACCGCTGCCCGAACGTGTTGAGGCGGCCGAGGCAGGAGTCGGAGTACTCGTGGCCGTGGCAGGCGTCGAGGTGCTGCGCGGCGACGGCCGCGGCTACGTGCTGGTGCTGTACGACGGCGTAGACGGCGATCGTTGCCGCGGCCGCCAGTCCGATCCAGAAGGCGGTGCGGTTCTGCCGCCAGATCAGCCAGGTCAGCCCGTGCAGTCGCGGTCGGCGGCGGACGGCGGTGCGCGTGCCCATGGGTGTGCCGATGGGCGTGCCGGTGCGGGTCCCGATGCTCATGCCGCCACCACCTCGCGGCCGGTGCCGACCTGCGCGCTCGGGGTGAACAGCGCGGGTGCGTCGGGCGTCCTGAGGTACCCGAGGACGAGTTCCTCCAGGGTGGGGGCGCGGTGGTCGGCGTCGGGGGGCGGTGCGTCGGGGGTCCGCACCAGCGAGGTGAACGCTCCCTCGCTGCCGGTGGTCGCGATGACCTGGTGGCCGTCCAGGTCCTCCCGCCGGCGCGTGGTGAGCTGCCGGTGCCCGGCGAGGAGGAGTTCCACCTCGCCGGCCAGCCGGACGGTGCCGTTGTTGACGAGCACGAGGTAGTCGCAGGCGCTCTCCAGCTCGGAGACCAGGTGCGAGGACATCACGACGGTCGAACCGTGCCGCCGGGCCTCGGCCTGGAGGATGTCGGTCATCTGGTGCCGGACCAGGGGGTCCAGGTCGGCCATCGGCTCGTCCAGGAGCATCAGTCGGGGGCGCTTGCCCAGGGCGAGGGCGAAGGCGACGCGGGTGGCCTGTCCGCCGGAGAGGGTGCCGACCCGGGCGTTCAGGGGGACCCCGCCGGCGTCGATGACGGACTCGGCGGTCTCCTGGTGCCAGGTGGGGTTCAACTCCTGGCCCATGCGCAGGACCTCGCTGACGCGGAACCGCGGGTAGAGGGCCTTCTGCTGGCTGAGGAACGCGGTGCTCTGGCGGGCCCGCGCGCTGCCGGGACGGTGCCCGGACAGCGTGATCGTGCCGGTGGACGGCGTGATCAGGTCGGCGGCCAGGGACAGCAGGGTCGTCTTGCCCGCGCCGTTGGGGCCGACGAGCGCGCAGACGCGCCCCGCGGGCAGGCGGAAGGAGGTGTCGCGCAGCGCCCACCCGCGGCGGTAGCGCCTGCCCAGCCCGATGGTCTCGATGGCGGGGACGTTGGGGGAATCGGTCATGACGTGGTGGTCCGTGTGGTCTTCCTGTGCGTCCTGGTCATTCACCGGCCGGAGGGGCGGCCGGGGCCGCGGCGTACCGGCGTCGCCAGAACAGGGCCAGCAGCGCGGCGCCCACGGCGAAGAGGGCCAGGTGGGGCAGTCCGGGGACGGGCAGAGCGGCGCCCCACAGCGTCAGATGGGCGAGCAGTCGCCCGGCCAGCGGCACACCGCCCAGCAGGAGGAGCGCCGCACCGAGCAGGCCGGCGGCGAGCAGTGCGGGTCGCTGGGCCGGGAGGACGGTGTCCGTACGCGAAGTTCGGTTCATGGAAACGACGTTATGGCGCGGGCCGGCGCCGGGCTTCGGCAGAAAGTCTGCGTTCCACGGGTGACGAAAGTCGCGACCGGCGACGGCACCCATACCTTCGTCTATTGCTTCGCGCCGCCCGGGCCCGGCGGGTCGCCCGCGGGCGGTTCGCCGGTGTCCGTGCGCCCCGAAGTGTCCCGGGCCGCTCCGGGGCGCACCCTGGAGATGCGGCCCCGCTCCCGCTTGCCGAATCCGCCCTCGGGGCGGGGCCGCCCGGCGTCCGTCCGCAGGCCTGACCTGGGCACCCCGCCCCTCGTGCGCAGGTCAGGCCTCGCCGCCGCGCAGGCTCCGGAGGTCGTCCGCCGCCTGCTGCCGCAGCAGGGGCACGAGCGGCCGCACCGGCTCCGGGAGGGCGGCGAGCATGAGTGCGACCTCCTCGGTGGACCCCACCTCGTCCAGGAATCCGATCATGAGGTGTCCGGCCACGGGCGGCGTGGTGGCGATCACCCGCTGCGAGAAGTCCGCCCAGTACTCGGGGGTGATGTGCTCCCGCAGTGCCGGGAAGAGGACGGGCTCTTCGTGGGCCAGGTGGCTGTGCACCGTGTCGCGCACGGCGACGGCCGCCTCGCGGAGCGCGGCCCGGGCTCCGTCGCCCTCCCCGTCGCCCAGCTCGACGGTGGCGAGCCGGTCGAGGCCCTCCTCCAGGCGCTCGTGTTCCGCGCTCAGCTCCTTGAGCGCGTCCGCGGCCGCCGGTGCCGTCGTCAGGATCCGCGGCCACAGGTCCTCGTCCTCGGTCTCGTGGTGGTGGCGGAGGTTCACCACGAGGAAGTCACGCAGCTGGGCCAGCGTGCCCAGGGGTGCGGAAGGCCGAACGGCCGCTTCCGCCAGCAGTGTCGTGGCCACGCGGTGGACCTCGTGGGCGAGCCGGGTCTCGATGACGGCCATGGGCTCTTGGGAGGAGTGGTTCATGGAGCGGAACATATTCATTAGAAATAGTTATTGTCAATATAGTCACTTACGGTGGAGGGGTACGATGCGTCCGTGACGAGCCGGAAGTACCACTCCCCGCTGCGCGCCCATTCGGCCGCGAGCACGCGCGAAGCGATCCTGAACAGCGCCCAGGCGCTCTTCCTCGCCCGTGGGTACGTCGGGGTGACCATCGGGGAGATCGCGGAGGCGGGGAAGGTCGCCGTGCCCACGGTGTACAGCAGCGTGGGGAACAAGCCGAAGATCCTGACGGCCTTGCTGGAGCCGGCCCTCACCGACCCCGCCATCGCCGACTCCCTCGCCGCCGTCGACACCAGCGACGACCCGCGCGCCGTCATCGGGCTGACCGCCGCGGGCACTCGGCTCACGCACGAACGCCACTGGGAGCTGGTGTACGGGCTCTTCTACCGGGATCCGCCCGGGGAGCCGGCCGTCAAGGCGGTGCTGGACAAGGGGGCGGACGACTACGTCCAGGCCCTGAACCGGGTCGCGGACCGCCTCGTGGCGCTCGACGCGCTCCGCTCCGAGGTGAGTCGCGCCGAGGCCGTCGACGTGCTGTGGTTCCACCTCGGCCCGCACGCCTGGATCACGCTCGTCGGTGAACGGGGCTGGGCCTTCGACCGCGCCCAGACCTGGATCGCCCGTGCCGCCTGCCGGGAACTGCTCAAGCCGGCCTGAGGCGACTTCGGTCGTTCCGGCCGGGGCCTGGTCGTCGGGCTGTGCGTCGGGGGCCGGGGTGCCAGCCTGGAAAGCGCGGCACCGCGCATGCGCCGTCGCCCGCGACTACCCGACGCCGAAGGAGGACTCATGGAATTCGTGACGTCCAGGCCCACCGTCAGGGGTCCTGAGGAATGGTTCACCGGGGACGTGTGGTTCGACGTGATCCTCGCGGGCGTGGAGCCCTCGCGGATGCGTGCGAACATGGTCCGCTTCTCCCCCGGCGCCCGCACGGCCTGGCACCGTCACGCCGTCGGCCAGACCCTGCACGTCGTCGAGGGCGTCGCCCTGGTCGGCACCCGCGACGGGACGCTCTTCGAGGTCCACCCCGGTGAGACGGTCGCCTGCCCGCCCGATGAGGACCACTGGCACGGCGCGACGCCGGAGAGGTTCATGCAGCACCTCGCGATGTGGGAGGGCCCGGGGGACGACCGTCCGGAGACCACGTGGCTGGAGAAGGTCGCCGACGAGCAGTACCGCGGTCCCCGCACCCGGAGCCACTGACCCCACGCCACCGCTCGGGCACGGTCCGGCTTCACAGACCGGCGTCGGCGAGGATGCGGTGCATCCGCTCAGGGCGCAGCACGGGGTTGGCGGCGGCACGGTGCACGACCTCCGGATCCGGGTCGCGGAGCAGTCGTTCCAGCAGCGCATCCGTGATGTTGGGGTGCCGCGCGACCGCTTGGCGCAGGAAGGACTCCTCCGCGGCGGCAAGTCGCTCCAGGAGCGGCCAGGGCAGTTCGGGGTCCTGCAGGGCGACGTAACGCACACGGGCATCCGGTTCGTCGGCGAACGTACGCAGCGTGTGGCGGGGGAAGTGGGGGTGCTCGACGAGCGGAGGCCGTACGCGGAATTCGTCACCGTGGGCACGTACGAGCCGTTCCAGGACCTCCGGGGGAGTGTCGGGCCGACGGGCGGCGATGCGGCGGACGTTGAGGTCGGGGTCGTCGTCGAGCCGTTGCCACGCCTCCTCGGGCAGGTCGCGGCAGGAGGCCAGTACCCGCCGGAATGCCACGTGGCGGCAGTCCAGGTACGTCAGGCGTTCCTCGAGGGGCACCTCACGCAACCAGTGCGGTGGCGCGACGGGCCAGCTCAACGCCAGGTCGGCGCCCATGCTGCCGCCTGCGCTCTCCGCCTCGACGGAGGCGTACACCCGGTCCCTCGTCCCGCGGTCCACGTGACGGCTTTGGGCGGCCACGAAGCGGACGACCGGGTCGTCCGCGTCCAGGAGCCGGGCCACCATGTCGGCCGTCAGGTGCGGGTTTCCGGCGACAGCCTGCCGGGCGTCCTCGTCCCCGTCTCGCATGAGCGCGAGGAACTGCTCCCCCGTGAGCGGGACATGGCACGCCACGTTGGCACGGGTGGCGGGGTCGGCGAGGCACCGGTCCCACCACTCCGGCGGAACCCCCGGTCGCTCGTGCCTCGTCGCGGCCGCCCGGACCTGCGGATCAGGGTCGGCGAGCATGGCCACCTGCACCTCGACGGGCCGCTCCCACCAGGTCCGCGCGACCGCGGCACGCAGCTTCGGGTCCGGCGCGCCGGCGAGTGCCGTGCGGCGCTCGCCATAGACCTCCTCGAGAGCGTCGATGCCGATCGGCACCCCACGGTCGACCATGGAGCGGACGAAGTCCGCGTGTGCGTCACGGATCGCCGCATCGGGATGCCCGGCGATCCTGCGGCGCATCCGCGGCGAGATCAGGTCCCGGCGCAGGAGCACCGCGCTGTCGCTCCCGCCGTGCGCCAGCAGGGCCTCGACGACCTCGTCCGCCAGCCGATCCGCGCGCAGCTCCACCCCGTGCCGACCGGCGGCGTGCGCGGCCAGGCGCACCAGGACGTCGTCGGAAACCGCGGGATTGCTCCCCAGCCCGGAGAGCCGCGGATGCGTGAGGCTCGTCATGCGCCCAACGTAGCGGCGCGGCAGCGGCCTTCCACCGGTCGGGGGTACAAGGCAGCGGCACCGATCGACGTCTACGAGCCGGCCAGCGCAGCCCGGAGTGACAGCCGCTCCCCGCTGACGCGGAATCACCCTCCGCCCACCATCGGACAGGAGATCATGAACGCATGGCGCACACCCGATCGGCTCTGCAACCGCTCCTCCTGTCGGCTCTGTTGGCGCTGTCCGCCTGCGGGACGCAGTCCGCGAACGGGGCCGCACTCGAGAGCAGGGCGCGGTCCCTGGGGATCGAGCCAGCCATGGTGTACGTCACCGACGTCCCCGGCTACCGCGTCGCCCTCCAGTCCGTCGGCGTCATCGGCGACCACGGGTTCGGGGTCTCGTACAGCGGCCCGGAGGGAGGGACCATCGAACTGCGGGTCGACGAGCGCGCTTTCAGCGGCCCGGACGGTTGCGCCGAGGACACCGGCGGGACGGGAACCGATCAGGCGACCTGCGAGCAGGAGGGGAACCACTGGTACCGGGCGACGAGTACGTCGCACTCGTACGTGCTGGAGGACGCGGGCCGCGTGATCCGGCTGTCCGCGGATCCGGGCACCGTCGGGCGCGACGTCCTGCGGCAGGCCGCCGAACACGTCCACCGGGCCTCCGACGCGGAGTCCGCCCGTGTCCTGCCGTCCGAGGACGGGGGCGGCCGGGGTCGGCCCGAGCGCGGCGACCTCCCGGCGAACGGCGACGGCGCCGCCCGGGACCCGGCCGGTCTCTTCGCGGGGACCAGCGGCTGACGGGCGCCCTGCACCGTCCGGCGCTCCAGGCCCATACGGCTAGTCTCGGTGCTGTCGGGCGCAGCCGGGTGGCACGGCTCAGGTGGCGGCCGGTGGGCCGGGGAAGGACGGATGTGGACTTCGAGCCGATCCTGCGCGCCGAACACGCTTTTCAGCAGGGCCTGTCCGCGCAGGAGATCCAGGCCGTCGCCGGCCGCGCCTTCGGGGCCGCGGCCCGGGTCGTCTCGGCCGTGGAGCTGGGCCTGGGGATGTACAACAACACGTACCGCCTCACACTGGCCGGGCGGCAACGGCCGGTGATCCTGCGCGTCGCACCGGAGCCACGCAGGCAGTTCCTGTCCGAGCGGGAGCTGATGCGCAACGAGTACGCGAGCGTGCCGTGGCTGTCGGTGGTCGCCCCGTTGATGCCGCGCGTGATCGCCGCCGACTGGTCGCACGAGGTGATCGGGCGGGACTGGATGGTGCAGAGCCTGCTCGACGGTGTGCCGGCGCCGGGCCATCTGGACGCGTACCCCCGATCGGCCTGGCCGGGCTTCTTCCGGCAACTGGGCGCGGTGGCCAGGACGGTGCACTCGGTGCGCGGCCCGCACTTCGGGCCGGTCGCCGGTCCCGGGTACGCCACGTGGAGCGAGGCGGTCGTGACCTCGATCGAGGACATCGCCACCGACCTCGACGGCGTCGGCCTGGACGCGGCGGATCTCCGCAAGGTGGCGGCCGTGGCCATGGAACGCCGTGCGGTGCTCGACGAGGTCACCGAGCCACGCATGCTCGCCGGCGACCTGTGGACCGTGAACGTCCTGATCGCCGAAGGTTCTCCCGAGCCCCGGATCACCGGGGTCCTGGACCTGGACCGGACCTTGTGGGGCGATCCGGCGGCGGACTGGACGATCCACATGGCACGGGCCAGGCCCGGCAGCGAGCGGGACGCGTTCTGGGACGCCGACGGCTACGGCTCACCGGCGGACTCGCCCGCCGCGGTGTGGCGCTCCCACGTGTACCGGGCGCGTCACCTCGGTGCGATCCGGCTGGAACACCATCGCCTGGCCAGCACCGCTGGGGTCCACGGCACGTACGGAGGCATGGCAGGCGTGCTGGCGGAACTGGACCTGCCCGGCTGAAGCGGGCGGCCTTCCCGGCGCTCGCGAAGGCGGGCGAGGACGTCAGTGGTCGTCCCAGTGCCCGTCATGGGCTGCGTGACGGTGCCCGTCGTGGACGTAGTCGATGTGGTCCCCGTGCGGCACGGCGACGTGGCCGCAGCCCGCGGCGTGCTCATGGCCGTGCCCTTCGTGGGCCACGTGGGCCGGAGCGTTGCATTCGTCGATGTGGTCGCCGTGGGTGCGGTGGATGTGACCGTCGTGGGCGTAGTCGGTGTGGTCGCCGTGCGGCACGGCGACGTGGCCGCAACCTTCGCCATGAGTGTGCTCGTGCCGATCGTGCGGACGGTGCTGGCCTGTGCTCTCCATCAGGACTCCTTCCCTGACGCCTCGCATGCGAGCGCGCCGCCGGTTGTTCGTCACCGGTGGAGCATCGACAACCGATAAGCATCTTAGTGCCCGATATGCGCCATTCACACACTCCGATGGTGACGCGACGGCCTTCGGGCCGCCCTTTGCCCACCCCCTGTCGATAGTGGTATTCATTTTCATCTAAGCTGCCGGTGTGCGTGTGGCCCTGCGCCCACCCGGCAACTCCCTTTCGCAGCCCTCGGAGGCTTCCGTCATGTCCCAGTCCCCTTCCCGTCTCGCCATCCTGCTGGCCGGTGCCGCATCACTCGGCCTGCTGGCCGGCTGTGGCGCTTCCTCCGACGATGCCGCGAGCGCCAAGAGCAGCGCTTCCCCGTCCAAGGTCTCCGTCGTCGCCTCCACCGACGTCTACGGCGACATCGTCGAGCGGATAGGCGGCGACCGGGTCGACGTCACCTCGATCATCAGCGATCCCGACCAGGACCCGCACTCCTACGAGGCCGACACCCGCAACCAGCTGGCCCTGTCCAAGGCGAAGCTCGTGGTGGAGAACGGCGGGGGGTACGACGACTTCATCGACCGGATGCTGGGGAGCGGCAACGCCTCGGCGGACGTCATCAACGCCGTCGAGGTCTCGGGCCGGACCGCTCCGGCCGGCGGAGAGCTCAACGAGCATGTCTGGTACGACTTCCCCTCGGTGAGCAAGATCGCCGACCGCGTTGCCGGTGCCCTGGGCAAGGCGGACCCGGACCACGCCGGCACCTTCACCAAGAACGCCGCCGCCTTCAAGAAGAGCCTCAGCGCGCTGGAGGACAAGGAGGCTTCCCTGAAGTCCGCGCACGACGGCGAGGGCGTGGCGATCACCGAGCCCGTGCCGGGTTACCTGCTCGCAGCGTCCGGCCTGGTCAACCAGACCCCCGAAGAGTTCAGCGAGGCCGTCGAGGAGGGCGACGACGTCTCCGCCAAGGTCCTCAAGGCCACCCTGGACCTCTTCTCCGGCAAGAAGGTCAAGGCCCTGGTCTACAACGAGCAGACCTCCGGCGCCCAGACGGAGAAGGTCAAGTCGGCGGCCGAGGCGGCCGGTGTGCCCGTGGTACCCGTCACCGAGACCCTGCCCGAAGGCAAGGACTACCTGACGTGGATGAGCGACAACGTCGACGCACTCGCCGACGCCCTGAACAAGTGACCCGGCAGCCCTCGCCGTCGGTACCCGGGCCCCGCACGGGCGACCCGGACGTCGACGGCAGGCCCGGGCCGCTGATCCGGATGAGGAAGGGCGGTCTCCGGTACGGGGACCGCACCCTCTGGAAGGATCTCGACCTGGACGTGGCGCCCGGGGAGTTCTGGGCGGTGCTCGGACCGAACGGCTCCGGCAAGACGAGTCTGGTCCAGGCCCTTCTGGGGCGCCGGCCGCTCTCCTCAGGCACCCTGCACGTGCTCGGCGACGAACCCCGTCAGGCCGCGCGTCACATCGGGTACGTGCCCCAGCAGGGGACGGCCATGGCGCACGACATGGTGCGGGCGCGTGATCTGGTGGGCTACGGCCTGGACGGACACCGGTTCGGGCTCCGCCGGCGCGACGCCGCCACCCGGCGGCGCATCGACGCCGTCATGGACGCCGTCGGCGCGTCAGGCTACGCGAACGCGCCCCTCGGCACCCTCTCCGGCGGCGAGCGGCAGCGCGTCCGCATAGGGCAGGCCCTGGCCACCGACCCCCGCCTGCTGCTGTGCGACGAGCCCACACTCTCCCTGGACCTCCACCACCAGCGGGCGGTGACCGAGCTCATCGACCGAAGGCGCCGGGACCACGGGACCGCCGTGGTGTTCGTGACCCATGAGATCAACCCCGTCCTCGACCTGGTGGACCGGGTGCTCTACCTCGCCCCACAGGGACACCGCACCGGCTCCCCGGAGGACGTGCTGACCTCGGAGTCCCTGTCGGCCCTGTACGGCTCCCGGGTCGACGTCCTGCGGGTGCGGGGCAGG
The DNA here is from genome assembly GCF_056858595.1 of Streptomyces sp. TOM-9. Classification (NCBI taxonomy): domain Bacteria; kingdom Bacillati; phylum Actinomycetota; class Actinomycetes; order Kitasatosporales; family Streptomycetaceae; genus Streptomyces; species Streptomyces sp. TOM-9. The sequence continues at coordinate 1,080,801 of NZ_JBXEQB010000001.1, forward strand.
ATCGTCGTCGTCGGCACCCATGACACCCATGACCAGCAGGCCGTGCACCACCCGGGACTCGACGCCGCGGACGCACACGCAACGGACGGAGCGCACCCATGACGGCGGCCGAGATGTGGCAGCAGATGTTCAACTTCCAGGACTACGGCGCCCTGCTCGGCCTGGTGCGCAACTCCCTCATCGTGGGCGGTGTGCTGGGCCTGGTCGGCGGACTGACCGGAGTCTTCGTACTCCTCCGCGACCTGCCCTTCGCCGTACACGGCATCAGCGAACTGTCCTTCGCGGGCGCCTCTTTGGCGCTGCTGCTCGGGGTGAACGTGGTGGCCGGCTCGATCGCCGGATCGCTCATCGCCGCCCTGGCGATCGGCGTACTGGGCTCCCGCGCCCGGGACCGCAACTCGATCATCGGCATCCTGATGCCGTTCGGGCTCGGCCTCGGCGTCCTCTTCCTCGCGCTCTACAAGGGCCGTTCGGCCAACAAGTTCGGCCTGCTGACCGGCCAGATCGTGGCCGTCGACGATCCGCAGACCGGGTGGATGCTCACCCTGTCCGCGCTGGTGCTGATCGCCCTCGCCGTCATCTGGCGCCCTCTGGCCTTCACCAGCGCAGACGTGTACGTCGCCGAAGCACGCGGCTTGCCCGTCCGCGGGCTGTCCGTGGCCTTCATGCTCCTCCTGGGAATCACGATCGCCCTGTCGGTACAGGTCGTCGGGGCGCTCCTGGTCCTCAGTCTGGTCGTCACCCCTGCCGCGGCGGCCGGCCGGGTCACCGCCTCCCCCCTGCTCCTGCCGTTGCTGAGCGTGCTCTTCGCCGTCCTCGCCGTCGAGAGCGGCATCCTCCTCGCCCTCGGCAGCAGCATCCCCATCAGCCCCTACGTCACGACCATCTCGTTCCTCGTCTATGCCACGTGCCGGGCCGTCGGAACACGACGCGCTCGGCACGGGCGCACGACCCGCACGGTGACGGCGGTCGCCGGCGGACCCGTACGCGGCTGAAATCCACCCGGTGACGGCGAGCTCCCTGCTGTGGAGCCACGTCGACCGACGATCGGATGACCCGCGGGCACCGGCCTGGCCCTACGGCCGGACGTGACGGTCGGCGTCCTCGGCCGCGGGCACGTTCCAGCTGGCCAGGATGCGCAGTTTCTCCTCCGACGGCGAGCCCCGGTCGGCCCTGAAGACGATGACGCTCTGGCCCTTGCCGCCCGGCAGGGCCATCGTCTCGTAGTGCAGGCTCATCTCGCCGACGGTCTCGTTGAAGAACCGCTTCACGCCGTACGAGTGCTCGTACAGCCGGTACTCCGCCCAGTACCGCGCGAAGTCCGGCGAGGCCACCGCGATCTCCCCCACGAGCTGCTCCAGCACAGGGTCCGCCGCCCGGTCCGCGGCGACCTGGCGCAGCGCCGCCGCGACCTGGGGCGCGATCCTGTTCCACTCGGGGTAGACGGTCCTGGCCCGGGGGTTGAGGAACGTCCAGCGGGCGAGGTTGCGCTCCTTGACGGGCATGGCGTCGAAGTCGTCGATGAGGAGCCTGGCGGTGTGGTTGACCGCCAGCACCTCCAGTCGCGGCCCGTGCACCATGGCGGGCAGGTCGAGCGCGTGCACCATGGCGACGACGCCCGGCCTGGCCTTCACCGGGGGCGGCGCCGAGGGGGTGGGCCGGCTTCCCGCGTTCCGTACCAGCGTGCGGAGGTGCGCGCACTCCAGCTGGTCGAGCTGGAGTGCCTTCTCCACCGCTCCGAGGACCTCCTCGGAGATGCGGCCGATCCGCCCCTGTTCCAGCTTCGTGTAGTAGGCCACGCTCACCCCGGCGAGGGCCGCGACCTCCTCGCGCCGGAGTCCCGGCACCCGTCGGCTGCCGTAGCCGACCGGCAGTCCCGTCTGCCCGGGGTCGATCGCCGCCCGCCGGGAGACGAGGAAGTCCCGCAAGGCCCTCTCAGCGTCCATACCCCCAGGTATAGCCGAGCCCCGCCTGCGTGGGGCCCCGAAGGTGGCTCTGCGAGTAGCACCCTCAGCACGGTCACGCTCCCTCTTCGCCGGGGGCCCCGCACCTGGTGCAGTCGAAGACGGAAGTTCCCCCCGTCCGACGTCGCCCCACCAGGAGACAGCATGCCTTTCGTGGTTCCCGCCCTCGCCGCAGCCGGCCCCGACGCCCCGGTCGAGCTCACGACCGTCGAGCGCCGTGACCCGGGCCCTCACGACGTCATCATCGACATCGCGTACACCGGCATCTGCCACACCGACATCGCCCTCCTGCGCAACCACTGGATGGAGGGCCTGTTCCCCATGGTCCCGGGCCACGAGATCACCGGGACCGTCGTCGCGACCGGCCCGGACGTCACCCGGTACGCCGTCGGTGACCGGGTGGGCGTCGGCTGCTACGTCGACTCCTGCCGCACGTGCGTGAACTGCCTCGCGGGCGAGGAGCAGCACTGCCTCAAGGGCGAGGTCCTCACCTACGGCGCGCTCGACTACGACGGGCGGCCCACCTTCGGCGGCTACAGCCGGAGGATCGTCGTCGACGAGAACTACGTCCTCCGCATCCCCGACGGGCTCGCCCTGGACGTCGCCGCCCCGCTGCTCTGCGCCGGGGTCACGATGTACGCGCCGCTGCGGCGCTGGGGCGCGGCGGCGGGCAGGAAGGTCGCCGTCGTCGGCATGGGCGGCCTCGGGCACATCGGGGTGAAGTTGGCGCACGCGATGGGCGCGGAGGTCACCGTGCTCAGCCGGAGCCTGTCCAAGCGCGAGGACGGTCTGCGGTTCGGAGCGGACGACTACGTGTCCACCGAGGACGGTTCCTACGTCCGGGATCACGGGCAGAGCTTCGACCTGATCGTCAACACGGTGTCGGGCGGCATCGACACCAACGCCTACCTCGCACTGCTGCGCCTGGACGGCGTGCTGGTCAACGCGGGCGTCACCGCCGAGGCCGCCACCTTCCAGGGCATGCTCCTCGGCAGCCCGCGCCGGATCATCACCTCGACGAGGAACGGCAGCATCCGCGAGAACCAGGAGATGCTCGACTTCTGCGCGAGCCACGGCATCGCCGCGGACATCGAGACCCTGCCCGCGGACCAGGTCAACACCGCTCTGGAGCGTCTGGACCGCGGCGACGTGCGCTACCGCTTCGTCATCGACGTCTCCACCCTCGGGGCCTCGCGGTGAGCGACGAGTGCGCCGGAGCCGGGGCCGGGGTGAGGGGGCGCCGCCGTGCGCCCGGCGCGGTTGCTGTTGCAGGCTGGGGTTATGCGCACCGAGGGGCCGCCGGTGATCGTGGAACCGCCGGTCGACGGACCAAGGGTCGTGATCCGGGGCGAGTACTTCGGCACCGCGCACTCCCTGGCGGACCTGTTGCGGTACCTGTGGCTCGCCGGGTACGACGCGGGGACGGTCAGCTTGACCGACCCGGGTCAGGTGGAGTGGCGTGGGGGCGGCCCGGAGGCGTGGTGACGACGCCCGGCGCATCCGTGAGGGCGGGCGGGAGCGGGTCAGCGGGGCGAGCTGTAGCGGGAGCCCGGCCGTAGGCGTACGGCCCTGACGCGCAGCTGCTCGGTGAGCCCGTCGTCCTGGCAGTCCCCGCAGAGTTCGTGCCGGCCTTGGTCGGTGATGACGGTTCCCCAGCCGAAGCAGGCTCCGCATTCGCGGGCCAGGTCGACGTTCGCGCGGGGAGTGGGGTAGGGCAACCCCTCTGCTCCTCGGGTCATGAGACACCCCTCTGCACTGCCTCGGGAGATTTTGCGTGGTTATTACCCATTCGCCACGACATACACCCATTCCGGGCCATCTCCATGGCAGCAGCCCCTCCTTCCCCGCTACCGGGCACGGCGCAACCGGCGTGCGCTCCACTGCGCGAGCGGCTGCAGGGCGGCGATGAGCGCCTGGCCGTCGGGGGCGAGCGCGTAACGGACCTGCACGGGGGTGCTCGGGATGACGGAGCGCTCGATGAGGCCCTCGGCCTCGAGTTCCTTCAGGCGCTGGGCGAGCAGCCGGTCGGAGATCCCGGCGATGACGGCACGGTACTCGCCGAACCGGCGCGCTCCCTGGGCCGCCGCGGCCAGGATCGCGCCCGTCCACCGGCGTCCGACGAGCTCGACGGCGCCTTGGAAGCTCGGGCACGCCTCGTCGTGGACCGAGCCGCGCTCCAGGCGCAGCGGCTGGGGGCTGATCGTCTCGTGGGATCCCGTGGTCATTCCTCGGAGCGTAGCCCTGCCCTGCCGCCCGGGCGGGCGTCGTGCCTGGTACGGCCGGTACCAGGAAGGGTCCTCGCTGGCAGCCGGGCCCGGTCGCGGCCCAGCCGGGGAGCCGTCCCGGCGCCCGGGCCCGGCGCCGGACGGCGAGCCGGACGGCACACCACGACCAGCGAGGACCACGCGTGCGGACGCCCCCGAGACACCACACGGACGACGGATCCGGGAGCTGCCGCAGGCGCCGCCCGCCAGGACGGTGCGAGGCTTCGCGACGGTCACCGCGATCGTCTTCCTCGCCATGGCGGCGAGCAGCACACCCTCCCCCCCTCTACGGCCTCTACCAGGAGCGACGGCACCTCGGCACGGTCACGACGACGCCCGTCCACGCCTGCTACGCCGCGGGCGCCGTCCTCACGCTGCTCGTGGCGGGAGGCTCAGCGGCCACGTGGGACGCCGGCGCGTGCTCCTGGCGGCGGTCGTCGTCCCCGGCTGCGGTTTCCTGCTGTTCCTGACCGCTCCGGGGGTATGGGCGCTGTACCTGGCACGTCTCGTGCAGGGCGTCGGCGTCGGACTGCTCACCAGCGGTGCCGGGGTCGCGCTGGCGGATCTGCACCCGCGCCGGGACGTCCGCGCGGCGGCGGCCAACAGCGCCGCGGCCTCGGCGGGCATCGCGCTGGGCGCCGTCCTGGCCGGGGGCGGCGGCCCTCGCCGCGGTCGTGGCGCCCGCGCCGTCCGCACCTCGGCGGGGAAACGCGCTCGGCGCTGCTGCGGGAGGCGCCGACCGTCGTCGTGGGCTGGGCCGTCGTGGGTCTGTCTGGCGCTGGGCGTGGAGTTGGCAGCCGCCGCTGTCGGTCACCGGTCTCCTGGGCTCCCTTCCGTCGGCGCGAGCCTCACGGGCGCCAGCTTCGGGCTCACCTTCACGGGGTCGACGGCCGCGGTGAGCGTGCCCATCGTGGCGGTCGGCGCGGCGCAGTCGTGGCTCGGCCCGCGGGGTGCGTTCACCACCTTCGGGGTGTTCGTGGGGCTGACCGCACTGGTCGCGGCGATCGTCACCGTCCGCGGCCCCCGCCTCCGTCCGTGACGGGTGACCTCTGTGCCCGGGTGTCACACGGGCGGGCCGGCCGGTGTCTTCATGGCGCACGGCCCAACGGGCCCACGGACAGGGAGAGAAACGATGGCGCTACCCCTTCCCAAAGCAGAGCTCCCCGCCGGGCGGAGCCTGCGGTCCCGGTGAGACCGGGATCGGTGCCGCGCCCCGGACGGTTCGTCGCCGCAGTCGCGAACTCCTGCGGCCGCGGCGGCGCGTACGGCCGCCGACCCGGAGTTACGGCCGGGCGTCGAGGCGGTGCTGCAAGCGACCATCCGGGCCGAAGACGTCCATCAGGTACCCCTTGTTCAAGGAAACCCCCTCTTCACGCCGCAGGAAGTCGGTGATCGATTCCTTGAGTTCCTCGAAGGGCTCGGGATCATCGTCCGAGTTGTGCGTCCACACCGTCACCAGGGGAACACCGCCAGGGCCGGAACCGCGCTGAAGCCCGTACACGTCCGTCACTCCGCCGGAATGGCGGTAGTGCTCGGCCAACTGGACCGCAGGATCGGGCGCGACAGTGGAGGTGACCGTCGGGCCAGGGGTGTAGCCATCGGTGGCGGAAGCACTGTGCTCGGTACAGCCGGACAGCAGGGTGACGGATCCGGCACAGGCCAGGGCCACGAGGGCGATTCTCTTCATCGCATGATTTTCACCCGGTCACGAGGGGGCGCCGTGGCATTCCGCGGGTCTTGCTCGTGGGATTGGCTGGGAGTGATCGACACGACGCGGAGCTTGGCGGGATGTGGGGAGGTCAGCCGGTGCAGCCGGGGACGGGAACGGGCCCGCCGCAGTTGTCCGGGCGGTTGTTGCGCACCGTGGAGCCGGTCAGTGTCACCGTGCCGTCCTTGTTGTAGACGCCGCCGCCGGTTCCGGCCGTGTTGTCGCCCACCGTGGAACCGATCAGTGCGACCGTGCTGTTGATGTCGTTCCAGATGCCGCCGCCTTCGGCTCCCGCCGTGTTGTCGCCCACCGTGGAACTGGTCGACGTCACCTTGCTGTTGAAGATGTTGTAGATGCCGCCACCGGATCTCGCCGCCGTGTTGTCGCGCACCGTGGAGCCCGTCAGAGTCAGCGTCCCGTTGAAGTTGTTGTAGATGCCGCCGCCGTCGATCGTCGACGTGTTGTGCTCCACGGTGGACCCGGTCAGCCTCACGGCGCCGAAGTTGATGATGCCGCCGCCGGAGTGAGAGGTGTTGTCGCGCACCGTGGAGCCGGTCAGCGTCACCGTGCTGTTGACGTCGTTGTAGATGCCGCCACCTGGGCCTGCCGTGTTGTGCTCCACCGTGGAGCCGGTCAGTTCCACCGTGCCCCCGTTGTTGCGGATGCCGCTGCCCGTGCCGTTGGTGATGGTCAGCGTGTCCAGTCGCACCCGGACGGCTCCGGTCACGGTCACGGTCGAGCCGGCTCGGTTGCCGTCGAGGACGGTGGGTTTGAGGCCGATCAGGGTCAGGTCCTTGTTGATGGTGAAGGGGCCGCTACAGGTCCCGCTCACCAGTAGCGCCGCCCCCGGGGCGGCGCTGTTGATGGCAGGCTGCAGGGCTGTGGCGTTTCCGCGGCAGTCCACCACGGTGAATTGGGCGGCCGCGGCCGGAGCCGCTCCGACCAGGCCGACCGCTCCCGTCGTCGCCGCCAGAACCGTCGACGAAAGCGCCGCACGAGCTGATCCCTTGAGCATGCAGCTTCTCCTGTCTCCGCGCGGGGCACGCACGGGGTCCTGCGCCGCTGTCGTCCTTCCGGCATGGACGGCCTGCACACCCACACCCGAAGACCACCGGTGCCCCGGCGGTGTGGGAGGCACGCCGATGCAAGGCCGCACGCCCCCCGAACGGCCTGGGACAATGACCCGTGCGGCCGAAGGACGGCCCCCGGCGGGTTCGGTGCGGGCCATGGGCGCGATCGCCGTGGAGGTCTCCCGGGCTGCTTGCCCGGCACCTTAGAGGCGGTCGTGGTGCGCCGTCGGCTGGACGCGGGGGCGCAGGCGTTCGCCTTGGGGCCCGTACATGATCAGGTATTCGACTGGTGCGCCGAGGCCGGCGTTGGCGAATCCATGAGGGGTACGGGTGTCGAACTCGGCGACCTCTCCGGAGGTCAGGACGAGGTCATGGTCGCCGAGTGCCAGCCACAGCCGCCCGGACAGCACGCAGAGCCATTCGTATCCTTCGTGCGACGACTGACGCGGCCGTGGCGGCTGTTCGTCGGTGGCCGGCAGGACGTGCTTGTGCGCGTGCAGCCCTCCGACATAGCGGGTCAGCGGCAGTACCGCCTTGTCGTCCACCGCGCGCTGCACCGGGCGGGACGGCTGCTGCGCGGGGGCCTCGGCGGTGCCGGCCAGAGTGTCCAGGGAGACGCCATACGCCTTCGCCAGGCGCAGCAACAGTTCCAGATTCGGTTTGCGCAGGCCGTTCTCGACCCGTGACAGCGTGCTGGAGGCGATCCCGGTGGCCCGGCTGACCTCGGAGAGCGTGTCCCCGCGCTTCTCGCGCGCGGCCCGCAGCCGCGGCCCCATGGCGGCCAGGACCGCGGCGACATCGTCCGCCATTGCCCTTCGCCTCCCTCGCGCGTCCGCCCTGACCTGCCATTTTGCCAGTTCGTCAACGCGGCTCGCATCCCCGTCCGTCGACACCGCATGATCGACGGGTACCGCAGCCACCGGGGAACCCGAGGAGAAGCCATGCACCAGCCCACGCCGTCCGGCGACCTGCGTCACCACACCGTCGAGGCGCCCGCCGGACGGCTGCACCTGGTCGAGCAAGGCAGGGGGCCGCTGGTCCTGCTCGTCCACGGCTTCCCCGAGTCCTGGTACTCCTGGCGCCACCAACTCCCGGCCCTGGCAGCGGCGGGATACCGGGCGGCGGCACTGGACGTGCGCGGCTACGGCCGCTCCTCCACGCCGACGGAGGCGAGCGAGTACCGCATGCGCGCCCTGGTGGAGGACAACGTCGCCCTGGCGCACGCGCTGGGCGAGGAGACAGCGGTGGTCATCGGGCACGACTGGGGCTCGAACATCGCCGCCGCTTCCGCCCTGCTGCACCCCGACGTCTTCCGCGCCGTGGGCCTGCTCAGCGTCCCCTACGCCCCGCCCGGCGGACCGCGGCCCAGCGACGTCTTCGCGCAGATGGGCGGAGACGAGGAGTTCTACGTCTCCTACCTCCAGCAGCCGGGCCGCGCCGAGGCCGAGATCGCGCCCGATGTCCGGGGCTGGCTCGCGGGCTTCTACGCCGCCCTGTCCGCCGACACCATGCCGGCCCCGGGACAGCCCGACCCGCACTTCGTCAGCGCAGGCGGAACCCTGCGCGACCGCTTCCCCGCCGACCGGCTCCCCTCCTGGCTCACCGAGGCCGACCTCGACCACTACGCCGGGGAGTTCGAGCGCACCGGCCTCACGGGAGCACTCAACCGCTACCGGAACATGGACCGCGACTGGGAGGACCTCGCCGAGTTCAACGGCGCCCCCCTGACCCAGCCGTCCCTGTTCATCGGCGGCACCCTGGACGCCTCCACCACCTGGATGTCCGACGCGATCGACGCCTACCCGACCACCTTGCCCGGCCTGGTCTCCTCCCACCTCCTGCACGACTGCGGCCACTGGCTCCAGCAGGAACGGCCCCAAGAGGTCAACCACCTGCTGACCACCTGGCTCGCGGCACTGCCTCAGCCGGCATAGGCGTCCACCTGAGTTCAGGCCCGTTGTAGCGCTGTCGGACACTCAGCTCGGCTGCCCTTACGCACCGTTCAGTGGCCGCCGCTGGACCCAGCGTGGAACCTGGTCAGGGTGAACACGATGATGAGGTCGAGAACCATCACGGGAATCGCCCATGCGGGGTAATACGGAACGAACATGAACTGGGTGATCAAACTGATCCCCGCCAGCGCTGCGCCGGCCCCCCGCCCCCAGCTCTTGTTCATCAGGACACCGAAACCGGCGACGACGAGCGCCACTCCGATGACAAGGTGGATGACTCCCCAGGCGGTCAGGTCGAACTCGTAGGCGTAGTGGGACGACGTGACGAACAGCGTGTCCTTTGCAATGGCGGTCGCACCCATGAGGATGCTGAGCGGCCCGCTGAGCATCAGCAGGGACCCGGCGGCCACGGACGCGCCACTGAGCATCTCGCCGCCGCCGGGGCCCCCGTTTCCTTGCCGTGCTGTGGGCATCGCCGTCATGACCGCCGCCTTTCCTGTACGGCGCGGCCACCGACGCACACTGCTTGCGCGAGAGCGGCCACGCTGTCTCTGACAGCATCACCACAAACGTTCGCCACCGCGACCGGATGCGTCCGCAGGGGTTTCGGCGATTCGCGGGAGGTAAGGCGGGGCGGTTCGGGAACTGTCGCCGACCGCGCCGGAACCGGTGCCCTGGGCAGCGGCGCCGATGACTTCGCCCGGTGCGTCCTTCCCGTCCAGCCGGGTACACCGGTGCTGGACCATGCACTGGACCCCGCCGCACGCCTCCTGGTTGAGCCAGGTGACACTGTTCTTCTCCGTCCCGACCCGCCGGGTCCTGGCGGCACGGAGACTTCCCCAGCCGCGACGCCCTCATCGACAAGCTCGACACCTACGTCATCGAGCATGACGCCACGGCGAAACCCTACCGCTGGACCTACGACGGCAGCCCACTCGAAGCCGCCTGACCAGCATCGACCCGTGGTGCACGCAGGGCGAAGTCCGCCCGTTCACGCCACACGATGCCGTCGAAGACCAGCAACTGGACCGAACTGACGTGCGTCGTGACCGGCAGCCGACCCGCCAGATCGGCCTCAACGGCGTCCAACACACTCGGCTCCTGGCCATGCGCCACCGTCAGATGAGGAATGACCTCGGCAAACCGGCCCCCATACGGCGGTGCCTCCGGCCACCGGTCAGCGACGGCCAGGATGAGTGCCCGGAACTGATCGTCCGGCTCCGGGGCGAGGTAAAGCACCCCGGGGAAGCGACCGCACCTCCAGAAACGAAGATCAAAAGCGCTGTGGGATCCGAAGAGTTCGCCCAGGACTCCCAAGACTTGATCACCGACGCCGTCCTGACTCAGAAACGGATAGAGCACCGACACATGCGCCGGGACCCCGGCCCCCACCGACGCGTCGAACCGCTCACGCCAGCCGCCCACGACCGGCTCGGCCTCGGGCACCTTAACGATCAGTGCTGTCTCACCCGCCCGATACTGACCAACGCCGTCTGCTGCCATGGCGACATGATCTCAGCCAGTCGACCCCCGCCGGCAAGATCACGACCTCCAGGGGCGGAGGTTTTCGAGCCCGCGGAGTGAGGACCTCGGGGGGCGAAAATCAAGAGGACGCCATCAGGGCACGTAGGTAACGGCGCCGGAAGAATCGCTGGGCCAAGAGCAACGCCGGGAACAGCAGTCGCCATGGTCCGTGTGGAGCGGCACGGGTCAGGGAGCGAATCGTGAGTGAGACCGTACCGTCGGGTGCGCGGTGGACGACGAAGGCCTCCTCGCCACAGACAGGATGCCCGGGCAGAGTCCCATAGGCGAAGCCGCAACGGTCCGGCATGTCGACCACCGCCACGACCCGCACGGGCTCCCGCACCACGAACGGGCCGAAGCCCGCGGTGATCCGGTACTCGGCTCCCTCGGCGACCTTCTCCCCGGCGCCGTCGCAGCCCGTGACGGTGAAGCCGCTTCGCCGCTTCATACCCCAGCGCAGAACGGCGTCCGCCGCGGCGCGCCAGTCCGCGTCCCCGCGTCCGATGACGACGGTGCGCGAGAAGGGCCGCAAGCCCGTGCCCTGCACCGACCACTGCCGATCCTCGGGCCGCGTCGCTCCCACAGCGCCGTAGTTGAGCGCACCACTCGAAGGGCGGCTCGTACTGCGCTCAGGCATGAGATGAGACTCCTACCGAACAGTGAACGGTGATGGGTCCAAGACGTGGCCGCCCGCGAAATGACCTGTCCCGGGCCATGGGAGCACGGTACAGCTCGGTTCAGAGCTGTACCTACGGGCTGTCCCCGACCGCGTGGTATCAGTCCTCGTCATCGAGTAGACGGCGCCCAATACAGGACCGAAGATCAGCGCGACCAGCACCGATCCGTATCGCTCCGTCAGTGACTTCCTCAGGCTGCCCATCCGGTACACGCTGCGCAAGCAGCATCCGGAAACGTGCCTCCTGACGGAAGTGCACGGCTCGCCGCCCGGTTCGAGCTCGTCGCGCAGCCGCCCCGGGCTTCGCCGCCGCCGTCACAGGGTGATGACGGCCAGGGGGCGCCCCTGCCGACGGCTTCCGCCACCGCGAGCTCGGCGAAGGCGGCCAGCAGACCGGAGAACGCGGCCGGGCCGCCGCGTGCCAGGTGCTGCTTGCTGTGGATCCTCACGCAAGTGATGCGCCACCCAGGCGGCCCGAGATTGGTGCACCACCCAATCGAGTGAAGCGACGCGTCCCCGGAAATGCGGTACATGTGGGCCGCGCAGGCGCGTGCGGCCTCGACTGAGGCCGTGCCACGACGGGTTCGTCCCCGGATCGCGCACCGGCCGAGGGCCGGAGGCGTGGGCGCCGGCACCCCGTCGTGTCGGCCGCGGTCGGGTTCCCACAGGCGGGAGCATGGGGGGACGGTCGTCGTCCGCGGTGCCCCTGTCCGGGAAGGCGCTTGTGGCGAGCCGCGGAGGCGATCAGGGAGGGTGCGGTGTCGGACGACGCTGACGAGGGACGGCGGTGGGCGTCCCAGCCGGGCTTCTGGCGGCAGGTCGTCGATCATCTGGGGGCATCGCTGGCCGTGGTCGACCCCGCCGGCCGGGTCGTCGCGGTCAACCCGGCCGCCGAACGGCTGCTGGACCGCGCCGCCGACGCGATGGTCGGCGAGGACTTCCACGACCTCGTGCACCGGCACACGGATCGTGAGCGCACCGGGGCCCGGTGCAGGCTGCTCGAAGCGCTGACCCTCAAGGGTGCGGGGCGCGCGGACGGCGACAGGTACCTGTGCGGTGACGGCAAGCTGGTCGAGGTCTCCTGGTCCGCCGCGCCGGTGACGGACGGTACCTCGTTCAAGGGCACCGCGATGCTGTTCGCCGGCCTGACCAACTACGGCAGTGAACGTGCCGAGCAGATGCACGCCTTGGAGGACCTGACCGGCCGCCTGACGCTGGTCGCGCAGATCACCGCGGTGCTCGGCCAGACCCTCGAGACCGACGAGGCACTCGCCCGCCTGGGGCGCCTGCTGGTCCCCGGGCTCGCCGACTGGGTGGCGGTCGACCTGCTCGTCGACGACAGCGAGACGCACCGGGTGGCGGTCACCGGACCGGAGGGCCGGGACCGTGGGCAGGAAGGCTGGAGCGCCCGCCTCCCCCCAGCGGGCGAGTCCCGTTCCCCGCTGGTCCAGGCCGTGCGCGGGGCGGTGCCCGTCCTGCAGGACCCGGCCGGTGCGACCGCACGGCCGGACTCGCCGCTGGCCGCCCTGCACAACGGCTTCCTCCAGTCGGTGGGCGCCGCATCGGCACTCACCGTTCCGCTGGGCTCGGGGAGGAATTCCACCGGTGCCCTGACCCTGGTCCGCACCGACCCCTCCGCCCCCTTCGGCAACGACGACCTGCAGGTCGTGGTGGACATCGGCCGCCGGGTCGGCCAGATCCTGGAGAACACGCGCCGGTTCGGCCGTCAACGAGACGTCGCCGAGGCCATGCAACGCAACCTGCTCACGCCCCTCCCCCAGCCCGGACGCCTGCTCATGTCCGCGCGCTACGAGCCCGCACCCGCCGCGTCCCAGGTCGGTGGCGACTGGTACGACGCGTTCCAGCTCAAGGACGGCGCGACCGCATTGGTCATCGGCGATGTCGTCGGCCACGACCTGACCGCCGCCGCCGGAATGGCCCAACTCCGGGGCATGCTGCGGTCCTTGGCGTGGGATCGCACCGAACCCCCCGGCGCCGTCGTCGACCGCCTCGACGACGCCATGCCCGTGATCACGACCGTCCCCATGGCCACGCTCGTCCTCGCCCGCGTCGAAGGTCCCCGCAACGGCCCGTGGACCCTGCGCTGGACCAACGCCGGACATCCCCCGCCACTGCTGCTCACCCCGGACGGCCCAGGCCGCTACCTCGACGACGCGCGAAGTCCTCTGCTGGGCGCGCGCATCGGCGTCCGCGAACCCCGGCCCGACGCCACCACACCCCTGCCGCCGGGGTCCACGCTCCTGCTCTACACCGACGGCCTCATCGAACTCCCCGGCGCCGACCTCGACACCGGCCTCAGCCGGCTCCGCCGCAACGCCCTCGCACTGGCCGACGAGCCGCTGGACGACTTCTGCGACCAGCTCCTGAGCCGCATGCCCCCCGGCAACGTCGACGACATCGCCCTCCTCGCCCTGCGGCTGCCCCCGTCATGAGAGCCGGCCGCATCACGTCACCCCTTCGGCTACACGGCGTGCGCAAATGAGTACGAACAGTAATCCTTGCTGTGGGTTCGACGTCCTGCGTGACGGTCCCCGCTGCGTACGGCGGGGCGGGCTGCACAGGCCGCCCGCAGAACCCATACCTGGAGGTGACGTGTTGTACCGAATAACCAGGCCCATGTCATCGGCACAGCGACGCTACGGCCGTGTCCGCGTGTGGACGGTGGCCGCGAGCGCGGCACTCGCGTCCTGCGTGGTGACGGGTACGGCGTACTCGGCGCCCGCGGAAGGCAGCTCCACGACGGCTGACAGCACGGAGTACGGCGCCGCCCAGCAGGGGTCCGTGCACCCGTGCTACCCGTACCCGTCCTACCCCAACTACTGCCTGAACCGTCCGGGCATCCCCGGTCCTCCCGGCCCGCAGGGACCGGCCGGTCCCGCAGGTCCCCCCGGCCAGGCCGGGCCTCCCGGAACTCCCGGGCCCCAGGGCACCCCCGGTGTCCCGGGCCCCCCTGGCGGGCTCTCCGGTGCCCACACCCTGGTCGCCACGTTCGCGGCGGACGGCCTCGACCACACGTTGTCCTGCCCCACGGGCGAGTTGGCCGTCGGCGGCGGATTCGCGCTCGACACGGCCACGATCGTGACCAGCGTCCCGTTCGCGAACCCCTCCACCGGGTGGACGGTGAACGCGGTACCCGCGGGCGTGGGCCCGCACACCGTGACCGCGGTCGTCGCCTGTGCGCTCAGGGCCACGCCCTGACATGAGCCGGACGGACCCGGCGCACCGTTCGGTGCGCCGGGTCCGTCGGCGTCCGGCCGGTGCCGGGGTCAGGCGTTGCGGAAGGCGTCGCGCAGCCGCATCTCGTTGTGGCCGTTCTGGTCGTAGTCGTCGGAGTACGTCAGCGCGAGCGGCCGCTGGGCGCGACCGTCACCGCCGGGCCGCCCTGGCCGCCGCCGGTCACGACGTTCATGCGCAGGGCGGGGAGCCGGCCCGTGCCACTACGAGATCGCCGAGGCCATGTCACGCGCCCTGGGCCGTCACGTCACCTACGTACCGATCGACCTCGACGAATTCGCCGCCATCCTGGAGAAGCGCGGCGCCTCCCCCACCTCGTCCAGCACCTCCTCGCCGTCGCCGTCGACTACCGTCACGGCGTCTTCTCCGGCAAGAAGGACCTGGTGAAGCGGATCGGCGGCGACGACCCCCTGGACGTCGAGAGCTTCGCCGTCCGGCACCGGGCCCGCTTCGACGACCACTGCGCCTGAGCCCGGTCGAGCCGTCCGCCGCTCCGGGGACGCGCGGCAGCGCGCGCCCGTACGGCATCCGGCCCGACCCGCACCGCCGGGCCCGGCCGCGGCATATCAGCAGCGCAGGATGCCGTGGAGCAGCAGGTCGATGAGCCGGGTGGCCAGGTCGCGGTGTTCCTCGCTGGCGGCCATGAGGCTGATCCCGCCGAGGGCCATGAGGACGTCCTGGGGGTCGACGTCCGGGCGCGCCAACTGCTGCCCGTCCCCCCCGTCCCTGGGGGCGAGCAGGTGGGTGATGGCCTCGGCGAGCAGGGCCCGGGTGTGCATCTTCTCGCTGTCGTCGGTCAGCACCACGCGCAGCGCGTCGGCCATGCCGTGCTTGGCGGCCATGAAGTCGATGAAGGACTCCATCCAGGTGCGCAGGGCCTCCTCCGGTGGGCGCGTGGCCGCCAGGTGGGGCGCCGCCTCGCACAGACGCTGCACTTCGTGCCGGTAGGTCGCCTCGACCAGTAGTTCCTTGGAGGGGAAGCGGCGGTAGAGCGTTCCGACGCCGACGCCGGCGTCGCGGGCGATGTCCTTGACGGAGGCGCCGATGCCGTCCTGCGCGAAAGCCGCGGCCGCCGCCTCCAGCACCCGGTCCTCGTTGCGCTGCGCGTCGGCGCGCAGGGGTCTGCCGCGCCGTGCCGGGGCCTCGTCGTCGCCGGTCAATCCCGTCTCCCTTCCCGCCGCCACTTGCAAGCGGAACCGGTTCCGCTTACAGTCCCGAAGCGAACCGGAACCAGTTCCGGATACGAGAGTACGGCGGCACCGTGCCCGTGCGCCACCGGCCGCACGCGTGCCCCGCATCACCGCCTTCCTGGGAGAACGTCATGACCGACCAGCTCATCACCACGCCCTTCGGAGCGCAGACCACCGCCGCCGACGTGCTCGCCGGCGTCGACCTCGCGGGCCGGCGTGCCATCGTCACCGGGGCGGCCTCCGGCATCGGCCGCGAGACCGCGCGCACCCTCGCCGCCGCCGGGGCCGAGGTCACCATCGGCGTCCGCGACCTGGCCGCGGGCAACCGGGTCGCCCGGGAGATCTCCCCCGCGAGCGGCCCGGGAAGCGTGCGCGCCGCCCTGCTCGACCTCGCCGACCAGGGATCCGTGCGTGCCTTCGTGGCTTCCTGGTCGGGACCGCTGCACGTCCTGGTCCTCAACGCCGGAGTGATGGCTCCGCCGCTGGAGCGGACCGAGGAGGGCTGGGAGCTGCAGTTCGCCACCAACCATCTCGGCCACTTCACCCTCGCCACCGGCCTGCACGACGCCCTCGCCGCGGCGCGCGGGGCACGTGTGGTCGCGGTCAGCTCGGTCGGCCACGTGAACGGCGACGTGCTGTTCGACGACTTCCACTTCGAGCACCACCCCTACGACCCCTGGGCGGCCTACAGCCAGTCCAAGACCGCCAACGTCCTGTTCACCATCGAGGCGGCCCGCCGGTGGGCACCGGACCTGATCGCCGTCAACGCCCTCAACCCCGGCCGCATCACCACCACCCGCCTCGGCCGCCACATCGGTGACATCTCCAACAGCCCCACCACCTTCGACGCCACCAGCACGGACGTGTCCTGGAAGGACATCGAGCAGGGGGCCGCCACCTCCGTGCTGCTCGCCGCATCGCCGCTGGTCGAAGGCATCTCCGGCCGCTACTTCGAGGACTGCAACGAGGCTGCCCCGCACACCCCCGGGGTACGCCGCGGCGTCGCCGCCCACGCCATGGACCCCGACCGGGCGGCGCTGCTGTGGCAGGTCTCCCTCGACATGATCGCGTCCTCCGTGACCAGCGCCTGACACCACCCCCGCACACGAGCGGCGGGCCGCCCGGGAACGGGCGGCCCGCCAAGAAGGGCACCACGAGATGCCACACGCATTCACCGGCACCACGGCACTGGTCACCGGCGGCGGCACCGGCATCGGCCGGGCGAGCGCCATCGCCCTGGCGGCGGCCGGCTGCACCGTCACCGTCGCCGGACGCGCCGGGTCCACACCCCGGCGGTTCCGCGACCCCCTCGCCACCGCGGCCGCCCACGGCGGCCGCACCGTCACCCCGCCGGCCCCGGGAATTGCGGCAACCCGCGTGATCCCGCGGCGGGAGGAGCGGCCTCGCCGGCCAGGGCGGAAGGCGGCGAGGCCGCACGTACAGGATGCGGCGCCATCGGCTCTCGGGCACGCTGGAGAGGCGAGCCGGGGCATAGGCTCGCACCGGTCGGCGCGTCGACGGCGACCCCTTGGAGCCCTTCGAGGTCCCGGCGGCGCGCCGACCTCGCCTGTCGACCTCGCGCTACCGGCGCCGGTTGAGCACACCGATGAGCGTGGCCAGGTCGGCGGCGCCCGCCGGGTCGTCCGCGTAGCGGGTCGTCAGGAGCGGGCCGACCTCCGGGAGGACGATGTCCTCGCGGGCCAGCACGTGGACCAGGGTCAGCAGGGCCGCGCGGGCATTGCCATCGGTGAAGGGGTGGAAGAACGCCACGTCGAGGTACGCGCGGGCCGCGCGTGCCGCCGGCGGGACCTGCGGGTCGGTCGCCTCGCGCAGGCAGGCGGCGAAGTCGGCCTGGGTCGTCGGCGTCAGGCCGTAGCGTTCGCGGCCGGCCTTCGCATAGGCGTCCGTCTCGCGGAACGGCGCCTGTCCCCCGCCGAAGACCTCGCGCTGCCAGCCGGCCAGCAGCGCGAAGTCCAGCGGGGCCCGGCGGGCGGCGTCGGCGCGGGCCAGGGTGTAGGCGGCGAGCAGGCGCTCCGCGCGGACGCGGTCGCGCCGGCGTACCGGCCCTTCGCACCACGCGCGGAACCCGTCGCGCGCGGGCCGCACCCGTCGCAGGGCGGGTGCCTGGTGCCAGGCGGACTCGCGGCGTACGCGCAGCCAGGTCGCGAGGCTGTCAGGAGCGGTCATGGCGCTCCTCCAGGTCCTCTCGGTCACGGTGGTCCTGGTAGGGGGCGTGGCCGGTGAGGCCGACGGCGAGGTCCTCACCGACCGATTCGATCAGTGTCCGCGCGGGGGCGACCCAGCTCCGGAACCGGCCGCCGATCGCGGCCTCGACCGTCCGTCCGGCATCGGCCTGGCTCATGCCGCCGGTGGTCAGGTACCAGCGCAGGAGCAGACCTGCCTGCCCGTGCCAGCCGCCCTCCGCGCCGGAGTCGAGTGCGTACGTCACGAGCCGGACGCAGGCCCGCTCGAGATGCCAGCTGAGATCCTCCGGAGAGGCGTCCGGTGGCGGTGCCAGCTCGGCGAATCGCCGGGCCGTCCTCTCCAACCACTCCCGCCACTCCAGCAGCGCCGCGACGACGCGGGCGGCGGTCTCGTCGGGGGTCGTCACCGAGCCGGCTCCGGTGACCCAACTGCCGACGACCCCGCCGTACCGGTAGCACCAGTTCCATCCCTGCGCCCAGGTCCCGTACCGCTCCCGGATGATCGCGTCCACCTGGCGTTCGCACCAGTGCTCGCCCTCCCACCCACCCGCCATGCCGGAGAGCACGGGTGGCACCCATTCACGGACCAGCGCGCGGAGCCGGGCCTCCTCGTCCTCGTCCCAGGCGAACGGGTGGCGGCCCGGGTCGAGATCGGCCCAGTCGTGCATGCCCGTGAGGGAGGCGGGAGGCACGCGGTTCTCGGGAAGGGGAAGGGTGTCCCGGTTGTACGTCAGTTCCGGCCCCGCTCTGTCCGTCCGGTGTGATGAGCCCTCCAGTCTCGGCCCTCGGTCACCAGGTTGACCAACGGTTTTCGCCGGGCTCAGGCGAAGTCCTCCCTGTCGACCGCGGCCTCCTCCATCGCCTTGCGGAGGGCGTCCCCGACGGTGCCCTGCTCACGGTGCGAGGAGTCGCGGCCTCCTTCGTCCTGGGATTCCTTGCGGGATCGCCGGGTGATGTCGCCGGTCCCGGCGCTCTTCCGGCGGTCTTGTTCTGACGTGGCCATGAGTCCTCCTCGGTGCGTGGCCGGTGACGGCCACGACCTGCCCCTTTCCGGCCCTTCGGGTTCCATGCGGAAAACGGCGGCCCCGTTCGCACGCCATCCGGTGCCCCGTGGTCCACGCATGGCGATCGTGGGTCGGGGCAGACGCGTGGTCAGGAGGTTGACGACATGGTTCCCTTGCTTCTCGTCCTGCTGCTGGCTCTGCTGCTGTTCGGGGCCGGGTTCGCCCTCAAGGCCCTGTGGTGGATCGCCATCATCGTGCTGGTGGTGTGGCTGCTCGGCTTCGTGTTCCGGGCCGCCGAGGGCGGCGGGCGCCGCCGCTGGTACCGATGGTGACCTGACGCCTCTCCCCCGTGCCAGGGTGGGGTTCGCGCTGCCGGAAGGGCCGCGAACCCCACCCTTTGCACTGCCCGGACGCGTCACGGTGGGCGCACCACGGATGGCTCGCCGGCGCCGCGTTCGCCATCAGCGTGGAACCTCCCCGGCGGCCACACCGCCGTTGGAGTGACAACCGCCCAACACCACGCCACGCCGCCCGGTTTCACACCTTCTCATCGGGTTGACTCGGAATGCCGCATCGGTGGTGTTGACCACCGATGTGCACGGCCCTGTGAGCGGTGGGTTGCAACTGCCGGCCACCCACCGCCGCAGGCAGCCATCCGAAGGGCCCTCGCCCTGCGCGTGTTGGGCGCGAGGCTGCCGAGCCAGGCCCTCCCGTTCCAACGGCCGCGACCTCCCCCTCCTCCGCGCCGGCCTGCGCTCTGACCAGCGGTAACAGACACTCACCCCTATGCATCCTTGATCAAGTGTGGTTCTCTCATCGCTCGTGACCAAGGACTCGGTCGGGCGTTCGACCTGAGGGGCAACTCGCCCCAGCGCAGGCCTGCCCAGGCCGTCTCCCGGGTGGCCGGCGACCGCCGGGCACCTCTCTGTCCGCCGCCCGCGTCCCAGGTCTCCCCGGGCGGCCAAAAGGTACTCATACATGCGTATACGAGCCGGATGGGCCCTGGCGTTGGCCGGGCTGGTCGCCGGCGCCGTACCAGGCGCCGCGCAGGCATCCCCGAACTCCGCACCGCCCGTACCCGCCCTGGGCCCCGCCTCGCCCGGCGCGAAGGCGGTCCGCACCCTGACCCTGATCACCGGTGACAAGGTCACCGTCACCCAAGGCGCCGGCGGCGTCCCCGCGGTCAGCGTCACACGCGGCCCGGGCCGCGACCGCATCGGTTTCGACGTGTCCCACCAGTGGAAGGGCACGGACCACCACATCCTCGTGGTCCCGTCCGACGCACAGCCGCTGTTGACCGCCGGGAAGCTCGACCCGCGTCTCTTCGACGTCACCGAGCAGCTCGACGCCGGCTACGACGACGCCTCGAGCGACTCGCTGCGGCTCATCTACTCCAGCCACAGCGCCTCTTCCTCCGCCGCCCGCGGAGCGATCCAGCGGCACGGCGCCAGGATCACCCGGACCCTGGACGTCCTCCACGGAGGCAGCCTCGCCCCGGCCAAGCGCGACGCCACCGCGTTCTGGACGTTCGTCAGCGGGACGCAGGGCCTGCGCGGCCCGCTGGACAAGCTGTGGCTCAACGGCCGCAGCCGCGTGGCCCTCGCCGAGAGCACCGCCATCATCGGCGCCCCGAAGGTCTGGGACAGCGTCGACTCAACCGGCGCGCACATCACCGGGCAGGGCGTCACCGTCGCCGACCTCGACACCGGCTACGACCCCACCCACCCCGACCTCTCGGACAAGGCCTCCACCGGCGGGACCAGGGACTTCACGGGCACCGGTTCGGTGGTGGACGGCAACGGCCACGGCACCCACACCGCTTCCACCATCGCGGGCACCGGCGCGGCCTCCGCCGGCACGTACAAGGGCGTCGCGCCCGACGCCAAGCTGCTGATCGGCAAGGTCTGCACCGATGACGGCTTCTGCCCCGACGACGCCGTCATCAACGGCATGACGTGGGCGGCCGAGGCGGGTGCCAAGGCCGTCAACCTCAGCCTGGGGGCAGCCCCGTACGCGAAGACCGACCCGCTCACCGAGGCGGTCGACACGCTGACCGCCGAGCACGGCACCCTGTTCGTGATCGCGGCCGGCAACGAAGGCGCCCCCGCGGCCGACTACTTCGGCGGCACCGTGGGCTCCCCCGGCATCGCCGACTCCGCGCTCACCGTGGGCAGCACCACCAAGCAGGACTCGCTCAGCACCTTCTCCAGCCGCGGCCCGCGGATCGAGGACTTCGCCGTCAAGCCGGACATCGTCGCGCCCGGCCAGGACATCACCGCGGCCCGCGCGGCGGGCACCACCATGGGCGACCCGGTCGGCTCCTCCTACGTCACCGCGTCCGGTACCTCGATGGCGACCCCGCACGTCACGGGAGCGGTGGCGCTGCTCGCCCAGCAGCACCCGGCCTGGAAGGCCGCCGACTTCAAGGCCGCCCTCACCAGTGCCGCCAAGGGCCTGCCCGGCCTGACCGCGTACGACCAGGGCACCGGCCGGCTGGACGTCGCCCGCGCCAGCGCGCAGAACGTACGCGCCACCTCGGGCAGCATCAGCCTGGGCAAGGCCGACTACCCGCACCAGGACGTCACCCGGACCGGCACCGTCACCTACACCAACGACGGCGCAGCCGACGTCACGCTCCACCTCTCCGTCGACGCGTACGGGCCCCGAGGCACAGCCGCTCCCGCGGGGGCCTTCGCCCTGTCGGCCGACACGGTGACCGTCGCGGCCGGCGGCACCGCCTCCGCCACCCTCACCGCCTCCGTCGACGACACGATGGCGGGCGCCTACGGCGGTTCCATCGTCGCCACCACGGAGGACGGCACCACCACGGTCCGCGACGCCTTCGGTGTCTACGCCGAGCCGCTCACCCGCGCCCTGTCGCTGGCCGTCCTCGGCCTCGACGGCAAGCCCGTGGGCCCGGACATCAACGTCGCCGCCTTCGACAGCCGGACCGGTCTGCAGTACAACGCCTCCACCGACGCCGACGGCAAGGTGGCGATGCAGCTGCCCGAGAGCGAGTACGACATCTCGGCGAGCAAGTTCGACCCCGTCGCGCAGACCTCGGTCCTCTTCTCCCGGCCCGGCGTCGACCTCACCGTCGACACCACGCTCGTCCTCGACGGCCGCACCGCGAAGCCGGTCGACCTCACCGTCGACAAGGGCACGGCGCAGAACGACGGCATCTTCGCCAGTACGACGTCGATCAGCGCGGACGGCCGTTACGGCACCCAGAAGTTCGTGCTGGGCTTCCCGGGCAGCCGCGTCTACGCCACCCCGACCACGACGAAGGTCACCAGCCACCCGTTCTGGTTCCTCGCCACCCAGCGGTGGAGCGGCACGGTCCCCAGGACCGCCACCAAGCCGGCCTGGAGCTACGCCTACAACCTGGCCGTCAACACCAAGGGCGGCATCCCGGACACCCTCACCCGCCCGATGCACGACAGGTCCCTCGCCCGGGTCGAGGAGACCTACGCCGACCAGGGCGGCAAGCCGCTCGGGGTCCGGATCGACACCCCGGTCCCGACCTACGGCGCCATCACGTTCGTGGACGGCAACCAGGTCCCGGTCCCCGGCAGGCAGACCCGCTACTACACCGACGACTCCGCGATCGTCTGGGACCGCACCCTCGGCATGCGCGCCCAGGACACCGCGGGCTACGACGAGATCCAGTTCGCGGGCACCACACGGTTCACCCCGGGCAAGGCCTACACCCGAGGGTGGAACCAGGGGCCGCTGCGTGCCCGGTCGGTGGACGCCCTGCGGCTCGAGGACGGGCTGTACCTCACCCCCGGCCTGTTCTCCACGGCCGCCGAGAACACCGCGACGCACTCGGGCGAGGCCCGGGACACCACGGGCTCGTCGACCCTGTACCGCGACGGCGTGAAGATCGCGTCGCTGGACTCCCTGGGCCGGCTGCAGGCGGCGGTTCCCTACGAGAAGGCGACCTACACCCTGACCTCGTCCGGCACCCGCAAGGTCGGCTGGTCGAGCCTGGGCAGCAGGGCCTCCGCCACCTGGACCTTCACCTCCGGACGCCCGACGGGCCCGGAACCGGCCGAACTGCCGCTGATGAACGTCCGGCTGGGCGGCCCGCTGAACGCCTCCGGCACCGTCACGGGCGGCCGCACGTACCTCTTCACCGTCGCCGCCGAGCGCGGCAGCAAGGCCGTCACCACCTCGCTGGGCCTGCGGGTCTCCTTCGACGACGGCAGGAGCTGGAAGACCCTCAAGGTCTGGCGCGCAGGCGACCGCGGCTTCGTGAAGCTGACCACGCCCTCGGCCGGCGGTTACGCCTCGATCCGCCTCACCGCCAAGGACGCGGCGGGCGACGCCGTCGACCAGACGGTCATCCGTTCCTTCCGGATAGCCCCCCGACGGTAGGGGGACTCCCGCACGAGGCGGCCTCGCCGACGGCCGGAAACCGTGGGCGAGGCCGCTTCGTGTCCGTGCTGCATCGGCAGCACCAAGGTCAGCCGCGGACGATGTTCTCCGCCTGCGGGCCCTTCTGCCCCTGCGTCACGTCGAACGTGACGCGCTCACCCTCCACGAGCTCGCGGTATCCGGTGCTCTGGATGTTGGAGTAATGGGCGAACACGTCCGGCCCACCGTCCTGTGCGATGAAGCCGAAGCCCTTCTCCGAGTTGAACCACTTCACAACGCCAGATGCCACTGAGTTCGTCCTTTTCATGCTGCTGAGGCGCGCCCTTGGTGCGCCGGCGGACCCCCGTAGTCGGGCCGCCAGGGCACTAATTACCGCATGTCCCTGCCACAGCGCTACCGAATACGCCGATGCAGGACCAAGTGGTCGCTCGAGTGGCCTGCCACCGCGCACCGGGAACGTACCGTCCCGGTAGGGCACCAATCGGGATGATCGGGGTGCAGGTCAGAGGGCTGCTTCGGCCAGTTCCATCAGCGAACCGTCGACGGATTCGGCGCCGCGGCGGGCGGCGGTGACCCCGGGCAGGATGTCGGCCGCGAAGAACTTCGCGGCGGCGATCTTGCCGTTGTAGAACGCCCTGTCCTTGGCGGACGCGTGCGCCAGTCTCGCCTGCGCCACGGCCGCGCCGCGGAGCAGCAGGTAGCCGACGAGCACGTCACCGGACGCCATCAGCAGGCGGGTGGTGTTCAGGCCCACCCTGTAGATGGACTTCACGTCCTGCTCGGTGGCGGCGAGGTCGGTGAGCATGACGCCGACGATGGCCTCCAGATCGGTCACGGCCTGGGCGAGCCGGTCGCGCGCGGCGGCCAGCTCGTCACCGCCGGTCCCGGCCGCCAGGAACTTCTTGATCTCCTCGGTGAGGGCGGTCAGCGCTGCGCCCTGGTTGCGGACGATCTTCCGGAAGAAGTAGTCCTGGCCCTGGATCGCCGTGGTGCCCTCGTAGAGGGTGTCGATCTTGGCGTCGCGGATGTACTGCTCGATCGGGTACTCCTGCAGGAAGCCGGAGCCGCCGAAGATCTGCAGGGACTGGGCGAGCTGCTCGTAGCCCTTCTCGGAGCCGTAGCCCTTGACGATCGGCAGCAGCAGGTCGTTGACGCTGTGCAGGGCCGAGGCGTCCTCGCCGGCCGCTTCCTTGACCTCGATCTCGTCCTGCACGGTGGCGGTGTGGAGCACCAGCGCGCGCATGCCCTCGGCGTAGGCCTTCTGCGTCAGCAGGGAGCGCCGTACGTCGGGGTGGTGGGTGATGGTGACCTTGGGCGCGCTCTTGTCCGTGAAGTCCGCCAGGTCGGTGCCCTGGACGCGGTTCCTGGCGTACTCCAGCGCGTTGAGGTAGCCGGTCGACAGCGTCGCGATGGCCTTGGTTCCGACCGTCATGCGGGCGAGCTCGATGATGCGGAACATCTGGCGGATGCCGTCGTGCTTGTCGCCGATGAGTCGGCCCTTGGCGGGGTGCTGGTCGCCGAAGGTCATCTCACAGGTGTTGGACACCTTGAGGCCCATCTTGTGCTCGACGTTCGTGGCGTAGACGCCGTTGCGCTCGCCCAGCTCGCCGGTCTCGACGTCGAAGAGGTACTTCGGGACGAGGAAGAGGGACAGGCCCTTGGTGCCGGGGCCGGCGCCCTCGGGGCGGGCGAGGACGTAATGGAGGATGTTGTCGCTGAGGTCGTGTTCGCCCGAGGTGATGAAGCGCTTCACACCCTCGATGTGCCAGGACCCGTCCTCCTGCTCGACCGCCTTCGTGCGGCCGGCGCCCACGTCCGATCCTGCGTCCGGCTCGGTGAGCACCATCGTGGAACCCCACTGCCTCTCCACGGCGAGGGTGGCGATCCTCTTCTGTTCTTCGGTGCCCTCCTCGAAGAGCACCATGGCGTAGGCCGGGCCGGAGACGTACATCCACACGGCCGGGTTGGCCCCGAGCACCAGTTCCGCGTAGGCCCACATCAGGGAACGGGGAGCGGGGGTGCCGCCGATCCGTTCGGGCAGGCCGAGACGCCAGTAGCCGGAGTCCATGAAGGCCCGGTAGCTGTTCTTGAAGGTGTCGGGCAACGGTGCGCTGCCGCTGGAAGGGTCGAAGACGGGCGGGTTGCGGTCACCGTCCTCGAAGGACGCGGCGAGGTCGTCCTCCGCGAGACGGGCGACCTCTTTGAGGATGGTCGTGGCGGTGTCCACGTCCATCTCCGCGAACGGGCCGGTTCCGTAGACCTTTTCGCGGCCGAGGACCTCGAAGAGGTTGAACTCGATGTCGCGGAGATTCGACTTGTAGTGCCCCATGGCGCGAGCTCCGTAAGTGTCTGGAAGGCCCTGAGGAGGGGCCCGCCGGTGGGTGTCGGGGGCGGGGGGTGTCCAGGTGTGCGTCGACGCGCAACCGCTGCCCGCTGATGGTGCGTCGGTTCAGCCCGCTACCAGGGGCTCCTCGTTGCAGCCCGCCAGCGCGTCCAGCGCCGCCTGCCGGCCGGTGTCGACGGCTGCACGGAGCGGGCCCGGGCGTCGTTCGGTGTTGCTGATCGGCACGCTGCCGAGAGGGGGACGGATCTGCAGGGTCGCGGGGTGCGAGGCGAGGAGCCGCTCCTCCTCCGTCCTGACGGCCTCGCGTTGCAGCCAGGGCATGAGGGCTCCTGGTGCCCTCCGGGCGAACCAGCGCGACATCACCAGGCGTTGGCCGAGCGGCGGGGCGGACGGGGTCTCGTCCGTACGCCGGGTGCGCAGGGCCACGATGTGGGTGGCCTTCTGCGCGAGTGCCGTGCGTACGGGGACGGCCTCGCTCACGCCGGCGTCGACGAAGGACCGCCCGTCGATCTCGACGGGTCCGCCGGCGAGGAGGGGCATGGCGGCCGAGGCGCGCAGTGCTGCCTGCAGGCTGGCCTGGTCACGGATCTGCTCGTGCAGGTCCGTGGGCCGGCCGGTGAGGGCGTCCGTGGCGATCGGGTGGAACTCGACGGTGCTGTCGAGGATCTCCTGGAACCCCATCGGCATGATCTCGGTGTACACGGTGTGGACCAGGAAGCGGGTGTCCACCACGGGCCGGCGGCTCAGGACGCGTCGTGGGTTGATGGTCGTCCTCATGATCATCGGAGTCCACCAGGCGTGCATGGTGGACTCGGCGCGTCCGCACAGCAGCCACGCCGCGTTCAGCGCTCCCGCGGAGCTGCCGTAGACGGCGTCGAACAGCGGTAGGAGCCCGAGTTGCTCGATGGCGATCGCCATACCGCTGGAGTAGGCGCCGCGGGAGCTTCCGCCTTCGACCAGGAGGACCAGGCGCGCGTCGTCGCGGCGGCGTCCGGGGGTGCTCCCCTGCCGCTGACGCTCGCGCAGCAACTGAAGGACGGTTTCGCTCATCGTTGGCTGCCTTCCAGCGGGCGGACGGTGAGGATCTCCTGGACGTGGCCGACCGGGCCGCCGACGTCGTGGAGAACGGCGCTGGTCAGGCCATGCCCATCGGGGCCGAAGCTGACGGTGGTGTCCAGGCCGGTCCAGCTCCCTTCGGGCCGGCGGTGGAAGTGGAGGGTCATGTCCACGTTGGGGTACGTCCACTTCGTGGGGGGCCGCTGCACGGCCATGCCGTTGACGACGTCCACGCGGGCGACGAACGCCGCGAGGGCGCTGCTCGGTTCGCCGGCGACGAGGCCGACGTGGCTGCCGACCCACGCGGCGGCACGGCCCGCCTGGCCGGATGCCCGTCGGCGGACGTGAAGGGAGCGGGTGTAACCGCAGTCCCACAGCTCGCTCATCGCCCACGGTGCGAAGGTCCCGGGTGGGGCGAGCCGTTCGAAGGGGGTGTCGGCGACCGCGGCGGTGTCGAGAGCCGTGAGGAGCCAGGCACGGGCCCGGATCACCGGACGTCCCGCCACGGCGACGACGGCCTCCAGTAGTTCGACGGTGCGGCCGGGGCGGATGGTCTCCACGGTGATCTCGCACTCGTCGAGGGCGAGGAAACCGAGGATGTCGTAGCTGATCCGGGCCAGGACCAGGTCGTCGGCGGGGCCGGCGGCCCGGTGCCCGTCGATCGCGTGGACGACGAGACCGGCCACGGGGCCGAAGTGGTGCTCCCCCGCGTTCCAGGCGCCCTCCGCGTGGGTGGTGGGTGTGTAGCGATGCTCGCCCGTGCGGTGGTAGTAGCTCTCACCGGGAGCGGCGGTCGGGGTCAACGGGTGTTCTCCTCAGCTGAAGCACGGGGGCGAGCAGGATGAGAAGGCTCGCCGCGTCGGGGCCGGGATCGAAGGACCGGCAGAGCGAGCGCGGCTCCCCACACCCCTTGAAGGGGTCGCCAGTCGTGCCGCCTCAGCGTCGGAGACGGTGAACCTACTCGCGGGTAACGCGCACTTCAATGAGTGTCCGCCAGTAAATCGCTACTGTCAAATAGCAAATTTAGAGTAGCGCTATCAAAAATAATGCGTAGCGATATGCGGCGAGGTCGGACCCCGGGCCATTCCGTCAGACACCGGTCGCCATACCGGAGTCGGCGCAGACGGTGGCCATGCGGTGAATGCCCTCGGCGATCTCCTCGGTGCCGGCGATGTCGGCGAAGCTGAGCCGGATGTACGGGCCCGGAGCCTCGGCGGCGAAGTAGGGGCGGCCGGGGGACACGGCCACGTCGGCCCGGAGGAGTGCGGCGGTGAGCGCGGCCTCGTCGGTGCCGTCCGGCAGGCGGAGCCACAGGTGGTAGCCGCCCGCGGGAGCGCGGACGCCGGCGGCGACACCCGGCAGGTAACGGTGCAGTGCGGCGAGCATGGCCTCGCGGCGCTCGTGCAGGGCGGAGGTGATGGTGCGCAGATGACGGGGCCAGGCAGGGGTCCCGACGAGTTCGAGGGCGGCCTCCTGGAGCGGCCGCGGCACGAAGAAGCTGTCGACCAACTGGATGGCTCGCAGTCGCTCCATGACCGGTCCGCGGGCGACGAGCGCGCCGACCCGGAGGTTCGGCGAGGCCGGCTTGGTCAGCGAGCTGACGTGCACGACGGTGCCGTAGGCGTCATCGGCCACGAGCGGCGGAGGGAGTTGTCCGCCGTGGCCGAGACGACGCGCGAAGTCGTCCTCGATGATGAAGGCGCGTGCGGCGTGCGCGATCTCGGTGATGCGGCGGCGCCGGTCCGGAGCCAGGACCGCACCCGTGGGGTTGTGGAAGAGCGGCTGGCAGTAGAAGACGCGCGCTCCGGTGGCGGCGAAGGCGTCCTCCAGGAGGTCGACGCGCACGCCGTCGTCGTCCATCGGCACCGGCACGGGGCGCAGCCCCGCGGCCCGGGCGGCGGCCAGCAGGCCGGGGTAGGTGGGCGACTCCACGAGCAACGGGGAGCCGGGGGGAGCGAGCGCCTGCAGGGCGGTGGTCAGCGCGGCCTGACCGCCTCCGGTGACGAGCACCTGTGAGGGGATGACGCCACCCCCTGACCCGCCCACCTCACGGGCGAACCAGGTGCGCAGTGCGGTCAGGCCCTCCAGTGGCGGCCGCACCCACGCGTCGGGACGGCGGGCGGCGCGGGCGAAGGCCGCTCCCAGGGCCTGTTGGGGCTGGAGGGAGGAGTGCAGGTAGCCGCCGTTGAAGGCGATCACGCCTGGAGGAGGAAGCGCGAGGCTGGCGAAAATGGAGGAGGCGTCGACGATCCGCGGTGCGGGCTCGGCGTGTTGCTGGTCCTCGGCCGTGAGCGCGATCTGCTGCCAGGACGTGTCGACGGCCCTGGTGTCGACGACGCTGTGGTGCGCACGGTAGGCCCCGGCCCCGGGCCGGGTGATCACCAGCCCCTCGGCGGCGAGCGCGGCCAGCGCGCGCGAGACGGTGACCGGGCTGACCGCGAAGCGCTCGACGAGGGCCCGGCTGGACGGCAGTTTCTCTCCCGGGGAGTAGCGCTCGAGCTCCTGCCGCAGGGTCGCTGCGATACTGTCGGATCTGCTACTTCTTTTCATGATAAACAAGGATAGTGCTTCCGGTCACGCGCGCGATCGCGTAGCCACCCTGTCGTCGATCTCCGACCTGCGGCGCCATGGTTGCAAGTTGACGCGTGTCCATCAAAGCGCCCACCCGCTTTCGAGGGGAGCGACGGGCCCGCCCGTCACGGCGTGGTCCACATTGGGAAAGCGCCAAGGGTGGGCCCCGGTTCGGCGGGCCGGCGCTGCGGTCTTCGGCGCGGAGGATCTTCATGGCTCTGCGAAGGGGAGGCTCAGGCGTCATGACGGCCGGGTCCGAACGTATGGACCGGATCGCCGTGCGGCAGGCCCGCCACCAGGATGGCGAGTCGGTCGGCGCGTTCCTGGCCGGGCTGTCCGTGGACAGCCGCCACCGGCGGTTCTTCTCCCCCATCCGGCATGTCAGCCCCGCCCTGGTCCGGAAGATGGTCACCGTAACGCCCCGTCAGTTCGTCCTGCTCGCCCTGGACGGGGACGCCGTCCTCGGGCACGTGATGGCGGTCCGCACCGGCGAGCGCACCGTCGACGTGGGGATCGTCGTCGCCGAGGGGTACCGGTACCGCGGGATCGGTGGCCGACTGGTGCGTGAACTGGGAGGCACCCTCGAAGCGCTGGGCTGCACGCAGGTGTGCTGCGACGTACTCGGCGAGAACCGCTTCGTGCTGGAGTGGCTCCGTCGCTTGATGCCCGACCTTCGACTGGAGCGCAGCGGCGCGACGGTGACCGTACGCGGCAGTCTCACCCCGCACGCCGCTTGACGGGACACGGGCGCACAGGCGCTATCATTTTTTATGAGGCTTACGAGTAGTGCTACTACTGAGATGCGGGTAGCGGTCGGTGGACGACCGCATTGAGGCCCGGCAGCTGATCAACGCGCTGCTGCCCGAGCGACTGGAACGACTGCGGGAGGCGACCGGCGTGCCGGTCGCCCTCGGTGGCACCACTCGGCACCACGTCAGGGGCCTGTGCCTGGTGCTCGACTGCCTCCTGGGCACGGTGGGCGACTCGATGCGCGGACTGGTCGTACAGGCGGGCAAGGGGCTCGGCGGGAGCGTATTGCGTCGCCGTGCTCCCCTTCGGGTCAACGACTACCTCACCACCATGGCGATCACCCACGAATACGACCGGGTCGTGCGGGCTGAGCGCCTCACCTCCGTCTTCGCCGTACCCGTGCTCATCCGGGGCGAGGTCGGATGCGTCCTGTACGGTGCGGTGCGCGGCCGCAGTCCCCTCGGCGAGCGGACGGTCCGCACCGCCGCGGTCGTGGCCGACCAGCTGCGGCGTGACGTCGAGGAACGGCTGAGCTCCACGCCCGGGGCGGGCTCCCCGCAGACCCGCGGCGCACTGGCCGAGCTCGCCGCCGTCATCCGCGACACGGACGACCCCGCGCTGCGTGCCCGGCTGGTGCGGATCCAGCAGGCCCTGTCGGGTCGGTCGGCACCCGGCACGGTGAGGCCGCTGCTCTCACCCCGGGAGATCGACGTGCTCCGGCTGGTGGAAGTGGGCGCGGGCAACGTGGAGATCGCGGACCGCCTCGGGCTGAGCCTGGAGACGGTCAAGACGTACCTGCGGTCGGCGATGCGCAAGCTGGAAGCCCGCAACCGTACGGCCGCGGCGCACCGCGCACGGCTGAACGGACAGCTGTGACACCGACAGCCGGAGCCGGGACGAGATCCGATCCTCTCCAGCTGAGTAGCACTGAAGTCCGTTTCCTCAAGAGACAGGCCCCCGGCGCTTCGCAGCGGCGGGGGCCCGGCTCTCGGCCGAGGGGACGTCTGGGGGAGGTCGACGGACCCTCATGCACGTGCCAAGCCTCGCCCCGGCCGGCCACGGCTGCCAGGCGGGAGGCGCAATCGGGTGACGGGTCGGGAGGGGCGCCCACGCTCCCCCCGCCCGGCCAGGCATGCCCGGCCGTGTGGCGATCGCCATACACGGCGGTCCTGCAGCACCTCATGGACTCGGGTCCCGTGAGAACCCGCTGACCTCTCGCGGTCGCCGATGCCGGCTGAGCGCCCGGTGTGCGACTCGGCCCCTTCCGCACCCCGATCGCGAGCACGCCCGCGGAGCCGGTCCGGTCCGGTCTCAGCGCAAGAGGTCCGACGCCATTTTCGGAGGAGTTGCGATGCAGGTAGCCGTGGTCACGTTCGACGGGTTCAACGAGCTCGACAGCTTCATCGCCGCCTCGTTGATCAACAGGTGCCGCAAGGACGGCCTGGAGGCCTTCATCACGACACCGACGCCGGTGGTCACCTCGATGAACGGCCTCGAGGTCACCGGGCAGCGCCCGATGGAATTCGTGCGCGAGGCCGACGTCGTACTCATCGGAAGCGGCGTGAGGACGCGCGACGTGGTCGCCGACGACCGGTTGCTCTCGATGCTGCCGCTCGACCCTTCGCGACAGCTGATCGGTTCGCAGTGCTCCGGCGCGCTGGTGCTGGCGCGCCTCGGTGTGCTGGGTGACATGCCGGCGTGCACCGACAAGAAGAGCCGGGCTTTCGTCGAGGCCTGCGACGTCACCGTGCTGGACGCGCCGTTCCACGCCGAGGGGAACATCGCCACGGCGGGCGGCTGCCTGGCGTCCCAGTACCTCGCCGCATGGGTGATCACCCGGACGCTCGGGGAGGACGCGGCGCGCGGCGTCATCGACTACGTGGCCCCGGTCGGTGAGAACCAGGAGACCGTCGAGCGCGCCATGCGGGCCGTCCGCGCGGGCGAGGTCGCACTGCACTGACACCCCACGGGTCCCCGGGCTTCACGCCTGAGGGCGCGTGAGCGCGTGGGTCCGCGGGCACTCAGGCCATGCCCGCCGCGTCCAGCATGGCCGCGGCCGTGGCGACGGCCAGCCCGCCCAGACCTTGGGCCTGGGCTACGGCGCGGGAGCTGGATCCGTCGAAGGCGATGGTGAGCTGGCGGGCCAGCACATCCGGGTCGTGCGCGTCACCGCGGCTCGCCTCCTCTCGGAAGAAGTCGGTGAGCGCGTCCTTGTAGCGTCGCGCCACCACCCTGGCGGGGTGGAGGGGGTCCTTGAGTTCGAACGCGGTCGCCAGGAAGGGGCAGCCCAGGTACTCCGGGGACGCGGACAGCGACTCGAGCCGTTCGAAGACGTGCATGATGCGGTCGCGCGGTGGCAGGTCGGCCCCGGGGGCGGGCAGCAGCCGGGCCAGGTAGCGGGACCCCGCGCGCTCCAGGCTGGCCGCGAGGACGTCGTCCTTGCTCGTGAAGAGCTGGTACATCGACCGCTTGGAGACCCCCGCCGCCCGGCACAGCGCCTCGACGCCGATGTTCACGCCCTCCCGGTAGAAGAGCCCGGCTGCGGCGTCGAGGAGCCGCTCACGGCTTGGGCTCGTCGCGGTCGCAGCCACCCTCGCGGTCGCAGCCGCCGGCGCGGACTCGGACGAGGCCGATGCGGTCGAAGTCATACGCCACAGGCTACGCCCGCTGCTTGCCAGGAAGAAACCGATCGGTTTACGGTACAGAAAACCGATCGGTTTCCACCGTCGGCCGCAACGCAACTGGGAGCAGCTCATGACCGCAATCGCAGGTTCGACCGTGCTCGTCACCGGGGGCAGCCGGGGCATCGGCAAGGCCCTGGTCGAGTCCCTGTACGCCCGGGGCGCCAAGAAGGTCTACGCCACCGCCCGCGACCCCCGCAGCGTCACCCACCCCGGCGCGGTCGCACTGCCCCTGGAGGTCACCGACCCCGCGTCGGTCGCCGCCGTCGCGGCACAGGCACGGGACGTCACCATCCTGGTCAACAACGCCGCGGCGGCCGTGGCGGCGTCCTTCCTGACCGCCCCGGTGGACGACGTCCGCCGCGAGTTCGAGACGAACTTCTACGGCCCCCTGCAGATGACCCGGGCCTTCGCCCCGATCATCGAGGCCAACGGCGGCGGCCATCTGCTCAACGTGCACTCCGTCCTGTCCTGGGTCGCTCTCGCCGGTTCCTACAGCGCTTCCAAGGCAGCGCTGTGGTCCCAGACCGACTCGCTGCGCCTGGAGCTGAAGCCACGCGGCGTCAACGTGACCGGGCTGCACGTCGGTTACGTCGACACCGATCTGGCGGCGCACATCGACGCCCCGAAGTCGTCGCCGGAGAGCGTCGCCGAGCAGGCGCTGGACGGCATCGAATCCGACGCCTACGAAGTGCTGGCCGACGAGCTGTCCCGCCAGGTCAAGGCGGGCCTGGCGGCCGACCCCGCCGCCCTGTACCCGCAGCTGGCTTCCTGAGCGCACGCCCCGGCGGCGTCGTATCGTCAACGTGTAGGAGCTTCCTCACCGAACGAGGTCGGTGAGATGGACACCTTGGATGGGGCATCCCCCGCCCGCACCCCGGCCCTCGACGGAGGCCCGGCGGCCTTCGTGGTGGACGCGGCGGGCCTGGTGTGCGGATGGAGTCCGGCGGCCGAGCGTCTTCTGGGGTACGAGACTCCCGAGGTCGTGGGCAGACCGGTCGGCGAGCTTTGCCCGGTACTTCCGTGGGACGCCCTCCGGCAACTGGTGCCGGCCGCGGAGAGCAGCAGTACCCCCTGGCTCTCGGTCGTCCTCATGCATCGGCTCGGCCGCGCTGTGCCCGTCGCGCTCATGGCCTCGTCCGTGACCTCCGCCCTTCCGGGCAGCGAGCGAACGGTGATCTTGGCGACCGCCGGTCCGCTGCCGCAGATCTCGGAGGACGAGGCGGCGCGCAGCCTGCTCGACCACCACGAGCACCTTGTGGCGGTCGGCCTGAGAAGGCGCATGGAGGCCGCTCACGCACCGGACCACAGCGCGGCCGAGATCTCCCGCTCCTACGTGCCCGCCCGCAGTGGCACGGGGGTGAGCGGCGCGTGGAGCGACGTCGTCCCGTTGTCCGGTATGCGGGTCGCCTTCAGCGTCGGTGACGTCCTGGTCTCCGGGGTACAGGCCACCGTCTGCATCGGTTTGATCGGCGCCGCGGTCCGGGCCCTGTCGGAACTCGATCTCGCACCCGAGGAAGTCCTCGCCCGGTTGGACGACATCGTGTCCCGCTATGCCTCGGGTGAGCCCGACCAGTGGTCCACGTGGTTCGTGGAACGACTGGTCGGCACGACGTTCCTCTACGCGGTGTGGGACCCGGTCGGGCGCCGCTGCGTCCTGGCCAGCGCGGGCCATCCCCCGCCCGCCGTGGCCGGTCCGGACGCATCCGCTCACGTCCTCGAACTGCCGGGCAACCGGCCCTTGGGCATGGGCGAGCCGGTCTTCGAACCCCTGGACCTGGAGCTCGCCGAAGGCAGCACCCTGCTCTTCCACACGGGCAGTCTGGTGCGCGCGTGCGGCAGCGAAGACGCAGTCCCCCGGCTGCTGCGGACCGCCATGCGGCGCGGCGGCCGGTCGGTCGAGGACGTCTGCGGGGGCACCGCGGACATCGCGGCGCCGCTCCTGGCGGCCGAGGACGACCTGTCGCTCCTCCTCGTCCGCACGCACGGACTCAGCGACGACCACGCGGTCACCTGGGAGCTGCCGCGCGACCCTGCCGGTGTCGCGGGCGCCCGCTCCCTCGTGGTGCGGCAACTCGACCAGTGGGGCATCGGTGACCTCGGCTTCACCACGGAGCTGATCGCGAGCGAACTGGTCACCAACGCCATCCGCTACGGCCGTGAGCCGATCCGGCTGCGGCTGATCCACGACCGGACCTTGATCTGCGAGGTGTCCGACGGCAGCAGCACCTCGCCGCACATCCGCCGGGCGAACACCAGCGACGAGGGAGGGCGCGGCCTGTTCCTCGTGGCCGAATGCTCGCGGTGCTGGGGGGTGCGGTACAGCGGCCAGGGCAAGACCATCTGGGCCGAACAGGCACTCGCCGGCGGCGCGGCTCAGACGTGAAGCGGTTCGGCGAAGAGCTCCCGGGCGGCTTCGATGAGTTCGCCGAGATCGGCGGCGGCAGCCCGGTCGCGCCGCCGTACCGGGGCCGTCGTCAGCGACGACCCCGCGGTGGCCGCGGCCTGCGGAACACCTCGCCTGAGGGGCGACCGCCGGTCGTCTTGCGACGGGCCGGATGAGGCGCCGCCCCCTTTGATCACGGACGCCGATATCGGACACATCATCGCTGAGCCGGACGTTTACCTCGCCAGGCGCGGCAGTCGGTGATCGGCACAGGCCGTTCGGCGCTGCGATCCCCGCCAAATCGCCGCGAGCCGCAAGGGGCGCACGATCACCCGTGCAACCGGCGGAGAGCGGGTTCATGGGCACCGTTTTAGACTGTGATTTCGGGCATCACGGCGTTTCCCACGTCGCGTATTCGGGTCGCAATCCGGGTGCACCGTGTCAGCACGCTCGCGCTGTGCCCACTCCATCGCGACGCACCAGGCGAAGAGCCCCGTCCCCAGGCAAGGGAGTGGACTTCAACCTCATCGGTCACATTGGTGCGCAGGTGCCGGCATCTGCGACGAGACAGGAGCGAGGAAACGATGGACGTCCAAGCGAACACCTACGCGCCGGACGAGACAGCCCTGCTGATCATCGACCCGTACAACGACTTCCTGTCCGAGGGCGGGAAGCTGTGGCCGGCCGCCAAAGCGGTGGCGGAAGGCATCGGCCTGCTCGACAACATGCGCGCCATGCTCGGTGCGGCACGTGACCTAGGCTTCCACGTCTTCATCGTGCCTCACCACCAGACGACACCCGACGACTACCGCACGTGGGACCACCTCTCCCCCACCCAGCAGCGCGTCGTGCAGGGGCAGACCTTCGCCGCCGGCAGCTGGGGAGCCGAGTGGCACCCCGACTTCGTGCCGCGCGAGGACGAGCTGGTCATGCGCCAGCACTGGGCCTCGAGCGGCTTCGCCAACACCGACCTGGACATGCTGCTCAAGCAACACCGCATCCAGAAGGTCATCTTCATCGGCATGAAGGCCAACACCTGTGTCGACACCACCGCGCGCTTCGGCCAGGAACTCGGCTACCACGTCACGCTCATCCGCGACGCCATCGGCGCCTTCAACTGGGACGAGATGAAGGCGACGTTCGACATCAACGGCCCTGCGTACGCGCACGCCATCCTCACCACCGACGAATTCCTGACGATCGTGGGCAAGCAGCCCCAGGCGATGGCCATGTGACCCGGCTCCGGGGCCCACCTGCGCACAACGGCGGTCAACTGCCGTTCGGGGCCGGGCGGCTGCGCAGACGGAACGTGCGGCGGTAGGTGTCGGGAGGCACGCCGACCGTGCGGTGGAAGTGCCGGCGCAGTGTTGTCGCGGTCCCCATGCCGGCGGCCGCCGCGATGGAGTCGACGCTGTCGTCGGTGGTCTCCAGCAGCACCTGGGCGTGCCGGATCCGCTGGGTGAGCAGCCACTGCAGTGGCGTGGTGCCGGTCACCGACCGGAAATGGCGTCCCAGGTTCCGTGAGCTCATCCGTGCCCGGCGGGCCAGGTCCTCCACGGTCAGGGGCCGGTCGAGGCGTTCGATCACCCAGGGGAACAGTTCGGCGAGGGGGTGGTGGTCCGGGGCGGGCGCCGGGGCCGTGACGAACTGGGCCTGTCCGCCGTCCCGGTGAGGTGGCACGACCAGGCGGCGGGCGACGGCGTTGGTGACCGACGAACCGTGGTCCAGGCGGACGATGTGCAGGCACAGGTCCATGGCGGCGGCCTTGCCGGCGGAGGTGAGCACGCTGCCGTTGTCCACGTAGAGGACGTCCGGGTCCACCGTCACCTTCGGGTAGCGGGCGGCCATGACCTCGGTGTGCGCCCAGTGCGTGGTCGCGCGTCTCCCGTCGAGCAGGCCCGCGGCCGCCAGTACGAACGCGCCGGTGCACAGGGAGGCCACGCGCGCGCCGGCCTCGTGGGCCGCGCGCACCGCGTCGACCAGTTCGGCGGGCGGGTCCTCGTCGACGTCGGCCCAACCCGGGACGATCACGGTGTCGGCGCCCGGGAGCCGGTCGAGGCCGTGATCCGGCTCCAGCGCGAACCGGCCGGCCCGCACGGCGCCCGGCCCGCAGACGACCAGGTCGTACCACGGACCTGCCACGCCGTCCGGGGCGGAGCCGAAGACCTCGTACGCGAGGGAGAGTTCGAAGTGCAGCATCCCGTCGGTAACGGCCAGCGCCACAGTGCCCATGTCCGGAATTGTACGGGGCATGGCGTTCCGGACACTCACGTTCCGGTGCCCGCCCCGGACAGGATGTTCCTCGGCCGATCACAACGGATCATTCCGATACGGGGGGAACCCATGGATTCAGGGCTCAAGGTGGCGGTGTTCGGCGCGTACGGACACACCGGGCGCTTCGTGGTGGCGCATCTGCGGGATCGCGGGTTCGTCCCGGTGCTTTCCGGGCGCGACACCGACAAGTTGAAGGAGCTCGCGACATCCGGACCCGGGCTGGACGCCCGCCAGGCGTCGGTCGACGACGCGGCCTCCCTCGACCGCGCACTTGCCGGTACGGCTGCCGTGGTCAACTGCGCCGGGCCCTTCGCGACGACCGCCGCCCCCGTGATCGAGGCGGCACTGCGCGCCGGAATCCCGTACGTGGACGTGGCCGCCGAAATCGAGGCCAATGCCGATACGTTCGCGGACTTCGACGACCGCGCCCGCGCGGCAGGGACTGTGATCGTCCCTGCCATGGCTTTCTACGGCGGTCTCGGCGACCTGCTGACCACCGCCGCCATGGGCGACTGGACGACGGCGGACGAGGCACACGTCGCCTACGGGCTGGACAGCTGGCACCCCACCGCCGGCACGCGTGCCGCGGGCGCGGTCTCCCGGCAGCGGCGGGGCGGGCGACGCGTCCGCTTCACGAACGGGCAGCTGGAGTACCGCGACGACGCCCCGCCGACCCTGACGTGGCCCTTCCCCGACCCGATGGGCCCCCGCAGCGTCATCGGGGAGTTCACCATGGCCGACGTCGTCACCGTTCCCAGCCACCTGTCCATCCCCGAAGTGCGCACCTACATGACGGCCGAGGCGGCCACGGATCTGGCCTCCCCGGACACACCGTCGCCGGCCCCCGTCGACGAGCGCGGGCGGTCCGCGCAGACCTTCCTCGTCGACGTCGTCGTACGCTCCAAGGGCCACGAACGGCGCGCCACGGCGAAGGGCCAGGACATCTACGCCGTCACCGCACCGCTGGTCGTGGAAGCGGTCGACCGCATCCTGTCGGGACGGACCACGACGGTCGGTGTCGCCTCCGCCGGAGCGATCTTCGACGCGCCCGACTTCCTCCGCGCCCTGTCCCCGTACGTGTCCGTGGACCTGGACGCGTAGCGGACTGAACCGGTGGCCCGGTGCGCTGCGCCCCCATGCGGCGGGCGTGACGTGCACCCCTAAGCTCGACCCCATGACCGCGTTCGACGACCTCACTCGCCTCGTCCCTCCGCCGTCGCAGCCGCTGTGGGCGAACGGAGACTGGAATGAGGTGGAGGCAGCACTTGACAGGGAACTCCCGTCGGACTTCAAGCAGTTGGTCGAAACCTACGGGGCCTACCACTTCGCCGATTTCCTGACGCCGCTGACCCCCTTCGGCGGGCGGGACCTGCTCGTCGGCCCGGCGAAGCGGCTGCTGGACCAGGAACGCAACTTCCGGGACAGCCACCCCGAAGACTGCCCGTACCCCTTCTACCCGGAGCCGGGCGGACTCCTTCCGTGGGCAGGAACCGACAACGGGGACCGCGTGTGCTGGCTCACCGACGGGAAGCCGGACGAGTGGACGGTCGTCTGCTGGAATCCGCGAGGCTGGTATGACGACGCCCATCCCGTGGGTGCGGTCGAGTTCCTGGTCGGATGGCTGTCGGGACGCATCAGCACCCACGTCTTCCCTGATGCCACCGAGTCCGGCGACGAGGACTGATTCCTCACCGGGTCGGACGAGCCGGCCGTTCAGCATCAGGCACGACGGCGATACCCGCGGATTGACCATGGCTGGATGCGCGCCCTCGTACTCCAGCCGTAGTTCACGATCTTGCCGTCAGCCAGGGCCACCGCGGTGCGGGAGACTCAGGGGCCGTAGGCGAGATCTGTGCCGCCGCTTGCCTCGACCAGCCAGGACAGCGAACCGCTGCCGAACGGCCAGCCGGTGGTGGCCACCTGCACCCAGCCGCCCGACTCATCGGTTCCCGCGTGCCACCACCAGCTGCGATCGTCACCGGCCCCTTCCTCGGTCGGGTCGAAGTAGAACAACCAATCCGAGAGCGTCCACGGCCCCCGGCCGGCTACCGCTCTCTGCTCCGGCGTCATCGCCTGCCAGTGCCGCAGCCATGCCTCGGCATCGAAGGGCTCGCCGTGCTCCGGCTCCACAGGCTCGGGCTCGCACCGCCGGATGAACCATGCCGGCAGCAACTGCGGCCACCGCTCCGATTCAGGCCAGTCGCCCATCTGCTCGACCACGCACGTCAGCACCGCACGCGCATTGGCTATCACCAGAGCCGGGTCCTCCGCGGCGAATCGGACGCGCACGAGAAACGGTCGTCGCCGGTCGTCCTCAACTTCCGGTCCGGACCGAAGGCGCCGCAGCTCGCCTTCCACGATGTCCACGGCGAAGAAGTCTGCCTCATCACCGGCGTCCGCCACACCCTGATACCGCGAGTCCCCGAGATCGTGATCGTCATGGCTGGGCGGCTGCTTGGCGGCGGTAGTGGGAGGCGCGGGCTCGGGCTTGATGTCGGCGCCGCCACTGTGACCAGCGGAGCCGGTGTGCGAGGTCGTGGCTCGGGCTGATCAGCGCCGCAGACGGGGGTCGGGTCCTTTTCGGTGCCGATCTAAGCGTGTCGAGGCACCGCGTGGACCTTGAATCCTGCTGAGCACTGCACTCATCGAGGCGTGCCGACAGCACGCGAAGCCGGCGTTGCGGTCACATCCACAGCACGCCGTCGTCCTCGTGCTCGCGGACGCGGTGAGCGATCATGCGGCGGAGGAGGCCGGTCGGCACCGGGCTCCCGTACGGGAGCCTGACGGTGCCCTTGCCGGTTCCGAAATCGTTGAGTTCGGCATCGAAGGCTTCGCGGGTACTGGGGGTGAACGCGAAGTTCGCGTGCTTCGCGTGGCCGCTGATCACGAACAGGATCGTTCCCGACGGGTGCACCCACGCGGGGTGGCCCCATTTGATCGACTCGTTCGCCTCCGGCACGGTCTCACGCGCCAGCACGTGCAGCTGCCCCAGCAGCTCGCGGGCCTGGCCGCCGAAGCCCTCGATGTACTCGTCGATCGTCTGGGGCCTGCTCATGGCATCAGTCTGGCAGGCGACGCGCCCGGCTGGTCCTCGCCCCCGCGGCGCGGCGGCTGAGCGGCCCTCGCGCGAAATCACTGTCACAGGCGGCAAAGCGGTCTTGTCGTCTTTGTGGACAGTCCCCGCTTGGAGGGATGCATGGGCCCAAACCGCTCACACCTGCCCTCGGGCGTCGAGGGGTCCTCGCGCGAGGACACCTTGATCATCCGCTCGTCGCCATGAAAGGCCTTCTGTGAACCGTCCCTCTCAGTACCGGAACGTCAGGACCCCCCTCTCCCCCATGGCCGCGGTGTCCGCTACCGCCGGTCTCCTCTCGGTGGCCGTGGATCCCGCGGAAGCCGTACAGCAAAAGGAGGGTGGTTCGATGCAGGACGGCAAGCCGACGGTCGTCCTCGTCCACGGCGCGTTCGCCGACTCCTCGAGTTGGAACGACGTGATCAAGCAGCTCAAGCGACACGGCTACCCGGTGGTGGCCGCGGCCAATCCGCTGCGCGGACTGGCCGACGACGCCGCCCACATCAGGAGCCTCTTGGCGAGCATCGCCGGTCCTGTGGTCCTCGTCGGCCATTCCTACGGCGGTGCCGTCATCACCAATGCCGCCCACGGCTCCGACCAGGTCAAGGCGCTGGTGTACATCGCCGCCTTCATCCCGGACGAGGACGAGAGCGCCGACGACCTGGCGAGGAGGTTCCCGGGCAGCTCGCTCGCCGACGCGCTGCGTCCCGTCCCGTGCACCCTGCCCGACGGCTCCCCGGGGGTCGACCTCTACATCGACCAGGACAGGTTCCACCATCAATTCGCCGCGGACGTCCATCCGTACACCACGAACCTCATGGCGGCCACCCAGCGCCCCGTGACCGTCGCCGCGCTCGAGGAGCCTTCCGGCGAGCCCGCGTGGAAGACGATCCCCTCCTGGACGCTGGTGGCCGGCGAGGACCTCAACATCCCGCGTGAGGCCCAGATGTTCATGGCCAGGCGCGCCGAGTCCCACATGGTCGTGATCCACTCGTCCCACGCCCCGAGCGTGTCCCACCCGGGTGACGTCGCCGACATCATCGAGCGGGCGGCGCGCTCGGTCCGCTGAGCGAGCGGCTCCACGGGCGGGCGCTGACGTGACTCCCCTCTCGTCGCCGTACGAGCCCTCGCCATCGCCATCGCCATCGCCAACCGCACGTCCATCCTGGCCCGATCCGGCCTCATCGAAGAGGAAGAACTCCCGTGCCGTACACGCCCAACGCCGGCCCCTACGACAGTCTCACCCCGGACAACGCAGTCGTCCTGCTGATCGACCACCAGATCGGCCTGATGCAGCTCATCGACGACATGCCCCCGGAGACGGCGAAGAACAACGTCGTCGGGCTCGCCCGGGCGGCGAAGACCCTGGGCCTGCCCGTCATCCTCACCACCAGCCGC
The DNA here is from genome assembly GCF_056858595.1 of Streptomyces sp. TOM-9. Classification (NCBI taxonomy): domain Bacteria; kingdom Bacillati; phylum Actinomycetota; class Actinomycetes; order Kitasatosporales; family Streptomycetaceae; genus Streptomyces; species Streptomyces sp. TOM-9. The sequence continues at coordinate 1,122,525 of NZ_JBXEQB010000001.1, forward strand.
GACTGGGGTCCGAACGGGGCTCTGCTGCCCGAGCTCGCCTCGCTCTTCCCCGACGAGGAGGTCATCCGCCGATCCGGCGTGATCAACGCCTACCGGTGGCCTGCCTTCCGCGAGGCGCTGGAGGCCACCGGCCGGAAGAAGGTCGTCATTGCCGGGGTCACCGATGCCACCTGCCTGTCGTTCCCCGCTTTGGACATGGTCCTGGACGGCTACGAGGTGCATGCCGTGATCGACGCCTCCGGCGCCGAGGCGCCCGGCGAGATCGTCCGCGACGCGGTCGTGGCGAACCTCTCGCGGGCCGGGGTACACATCAAGTCGTGGTTCGGCGTGGTCGCCGAACTCATCGCCGACTGGCGCCGCGACGAGGCGAAGGGCTGGCCGCTCGCCGCGGGTGCGGTCCACGACCACCTGCCCAGCTGGGGATACCTCCTGGACACCGACGTGGCCTACGGGACGGGCCGGATGACGCCTCCGGAGTGGTTCGTGGCGGGCGCGTCCGAACCGACCGGCCGCACTCGGGCGGCCGGCACCGCGGAGCGTGGCGACTGACCGGGTCCGCCGGCCACGGGGCGGAGCGGCCACCCTTGGCCGCCGCCTTACCGCTGCGCCGGACGCAGCGGCGCGCGACCGCGATGATGGACGACGTCACGCCGCAAGGAGCCGGGGTTGCCGACCCGGCCCATGCGGCCGCGGGGCAACCGGCCGAGCACATGGTCACCGAACTGAGCCCGGGCGAGCGCGCGCAGTCCGTCGATCTGCTCATGCGCGTCGCCCGTCCCGCGAGCGGCACGACGTAAGCACGCCGGATCACCTTGCAGGTGTGCGCACCTTTCCCACCTCGGTAAAAAAACGAATGTTCGGCTTGACGGGAGACCGCTCGTGCCACAGGATGGGCACCGCAAAAAGGAATGGTTGTTCTCGGAAAGGGAGGAGGCGCCGTGGAAACCGTGCACACCTCGGGGTCGGCTGTGACCGCATGCCGGGTTGCGCGGGATGGCGGGGCTTCCGCCTCACCTTTGCCAACCGGGCCCACCCCGCCCGAAACCGTGGCCTTCGTGCTCCAGGGCGGTGGCAGCCTCTGCGCGTCGCAGGTCGGCGCCTTGCGGGCGCTCACACACGCGGGCATCACGCCCGATCTCATCGTCGGGTCCTCGGCCGGCGCGCTCAACGGCGCGGCTTTCGCGGCCGACCCGACCGCCGAGGGCGTCGACCGGCTGGAAACGCTGTGGCTGAACATCAAGCGGCGGCACGTGGCGCCGATTTCGCCATGGACCGTGATCCGGGCCGCGCTGGGTCACGGCGAGGCCGCGGTCTCGAGCACCGCGCTGCGGCAGGTACTGAGGTGCGGGGTCGGCGTCGACCGGCTCGAAGACGTCGCCGTGCCGGTGCACGTCGTGGCGACCGACGTGGAGACCGGCGCCGCGGTGGTCCTCTCCCGGGGCGACGCCGTATCGGCCCTGCTGGCCTCAGCGGCCGTCCCGGGCCTGTACCCCCCTGTGCGCGTCGGGCAGCGTCACCTCATCGACGGCGCCGTATCGGCGGACACGCCCGTTCTCCAGGCGGAGGCACTGGGTGCGACGACCATCTACCTCCTGCCCGCCGCCGTCTCCGAACAGACCGGCCGCCGGGCACGGACGGCCCTGCTCGCCGCCTACCAGGCGGTGGGAAAGATGCTGGAGGAGCGGGAACGCCGGGACGTGGCGGCGGTGCGCGGGTCGGTTATACGGCTGCCGGCCGCCACCACGCCCGTGGTCAGCCTCATCGACTTCCACGACACCCCGCGGCTGCTCCAGACGGGCTACTCGCTCACCCGGGACTGGCTCGCCCGGCAGCCCGCGGCGATGGCCTGAGGACGTCCGATGGCCAACACGGCCCGCTTCATCAGGCAGTTGCTCCCCCGCACCTCACGTCCGCCGAACAGCCGCGCGCCGCGGTGGTGGGCGGAACTGCTGCTGGTCGGGGTGCTCTACGCGGTCTACGAAACCACCCGCGGGCTGCAGCGGGGCTGGGACGCCAGCGCGGACGGCAACGGCCGGAGCATCCAGCGCTGGGAGAACGCCGTACACATGGCACCGGAGCAGCCCCTCAACCAGGTGCTGCACCAGCTGCCGGTCCTGGCCGTCGCCGCCGCGTACTTCTACGCCACGCTGCACTACGTCGTCACGCCTGCCGTCCTCATATGGCTCTACCGCAGGCACCCCACGCACTACCGCGGCGCACGCACCTGGCTCGCCACGGTGACACTGGCCGCGCTCGTCGCGTACTGGCGTTTCCCGACCACGCCGCCCCGTCTGCTGAGCGACGGCGGCATCCGCGACATCGTGGCCGACGTCGAGCATTGGGGGTGGTGGAGCGGCGAGACCAGCGCGCCGCAGGGACTCGGCAGCCTCGTGAACGAGTACGCGGCCATGCCGTCGCTCCACGTCGGCTGGGCGGTGTGGTCGGGGTGGCTCCTCTTCCGGCATTCCCGCCGGAAGACGCTTCGGGGCTGCGGCCTCGCCTACCCCGTACTGACCACTCTCGTGGTCGTCGCGACGGGCAACCACTATCTCGCCGACGCCGTCGCGGGCGCCCTCCTCATCGTGCTCTTCGGCTCGTTGACCGCTCTCGTGTCCGCCGAACGTTCCGCCCGGAGCGGCGCACGCCGTGTCCGGCCGGACCACCCGGATCCCCACTCGCAACTCCCCCCAAGGCAGTCCGACATGCCCCACTCCCCCCTACCGTCGCTTCCGGGCGACGGAGATCGCCCGAGCGTCGCGCGCACGACACCCGACAGCGGACATGGCACCGGGAAGGCCGGTGGCTGGCTGCGCAGTCGGCGCCCGGGGCAGACCGCCTCACACCTCACGTTGCACTTGGGGGATGTCTTCCTCGTCGGCGACGACGCCGAGGGACCGACCGGGGGTCTGGTGCGGTTCCGGATACCGGACGCCATCGAGGACGGCCGGCCGCGACGCTCGTGGTGGCCCCGGACGGACGTGGGGCGCCACCTCGCCGGATCCACGGGGGAGCTCCGGCTGGTCCGGAACCACCGCCACGACGGGACCACCGCCCCGCAGGCACTCATCGCGGTGCTCACGCTCAACGGCATCACCGACGTCGTGCCCCTCGTACGGTTCGACATCGCGGACACGCTCCCGCACGTCGCAGACGCGGACTCGGGCCGTGCCGCAGCCGTCGACGTGCACTTCTTCGCGGGTCTGTGGGATCTGCCGATCCCGGCGCGCACGAAGTGCCGGGTGCACCTGGAGGGCCCGGCCCGGCTGCTGCCCGACTGGCCGGGGCGATGAGCGACGAGGACGGGACCGAGGCCGACGACCCGGCGACGGGGCCGGGCGACCGGGCGGGCCACGCCCACCACCCGTGCGGCACGCTCACCGCGCTACCGCGCCTGCGGCGACGTGCCGCGCTGATCGTGGGCGCCATCGCGGTGTTGCTGGGCGCGGACGGGAACCTGGCCCTCACCCCTCACGACGGCGGGGCACCCGCCGGTGAAACCACGACGGTCCGGAAGACGTAGCCGAGCAGGTCCCGCCCGGTGCGGCACCTTCTTGGCAAAAAGAAAACGAATGTTCGGCTTGACGTTTTCCCGCGACAACCCCACACTGGAGCAGTAAATAAAATGATCATTCGTCTTTGTGGAGGCATGGCGTGAAAAAGCCATCGACGGGGCTGCAGTCATGGCACCGGACCGTCATCGCGACCGTGGCGTTGCCATTGGTGATCTCTCTGGCCGTGATGGCGTTCGCGTGGCCCGCGTCGCGGATCGCGCCCCGCGATCTACCCGTAGGGGTCGTCGGCACCAGCGCGGCCAGCCAGAAGGCGGTCGAGGGACTGACGCACGGCAAGCCGGACGGATTCGACTTCCACCTCTACGCGGACCAGGCATCGGCGCGCTCAGCGATCGAGCACCGGGAGATCTACGGCGCCTTCGTCATCACTCCGGGCCACGTCACCGTGCTGGAGGCCACCGCCGCGAGCATGCCCGTCGCCCAGTTGCTGACCACGTCCGGCCAGCACCTGGCGGACCAGGCGGCGAAGGCGGCGAAGGCGGCGAAGGCGGCGGCGAAGGACCCGACGCCGCCGAGCGACGCGTCCGTCCGGTCCACCGCCGCAAAGAAGGCCGCCGCGAAGAAGGCCGCCGCGAAGAAGATCACCAAGGTGAAGGTGAAGACGGTCGACATCGTCCCGATCTCCGCGAGCGACCCGCGCGGCGTCGTCTTCGTTTCGGCCCTTCTCCCGCTCACCGTGTGCAGCATCATCATCGCAGCGCTCATCGCGCTGACACCCGGTCGCGTCTCGGTACGCCGCAGGCTGGTCGACCTGGTCGCCGCGTGCGCCGTGACGGGACTCGCCGCCTACCTCATCGCCCAAGGCCTTCTCGGTGCCCTGCCGCACCAGCACGTGGCCACCTGGGCGGCCCTGTCCTTCACCCTGCTCGCCATCAGCGCGACCAGCTTCGGCCTGGTCACCCTCATCGGTCCCCCCGGGCTCGGACTGAGCGTCGCACTCATGGTCTTCGTGGGGAACCCCTTCTCCGGCAGCACGTCCGCACCGGAACTGCTGCCCAAGGCCGTGGACGAAATCGGCCAGTGGCTCCCGCCGGGTGCCGGCGCGGGCCTTCTGCGCAGCACTGCCTACTTCGACGGGAACGCGTCCGCGGGACACATCGTCGTCCTCGCCCTGTGGAGCGCCCTGGGCCTGGCCGCAGCCCTCATCGGGGGCCGACGACGCTCCGCGGTCGCGAACGGCACCTTGGGGGAGGACCGGCTCGACGCCGGCGACACGAGTGCGGTCGCCCCGGACACGGCCGGCACCACGACGACCGTGACGCCCGCACCGGTGTTCCGCACGCACTCGCACGCCCGGCACGCCGCCCACGGATGAGGAAGGCGGCTCGTCCTCGCCTCCGCGCGGGAGACGGCGACAGCCGGCCAACGCACCGAACGCAAGGAAAAGAACCATGTCGTCGAAGTCCGCGGAGCGCACCGAGGACCTGATGGACGCACAAACGGCGTTCCACGACGTCCGCAACATCACGTTCGGGATCGCCTACCGGATGCTCGGCAACATCGGCGACGCCGAAGACGTCCTCCAGGAAGCCTGGATCCGCTGGCAGACCTACGACCGCTCCAAGGTGCAGAACCCCGATGCCTTCCTCACCACGATGGTGACCAGGCTGACGATCAACGTGCTGCAATCCGCGAGGGTCCGCCGGGAGAACTACGTCGGCGACCAGCCGCCGGAGTCGCCCGACCCCATGAGCGATCCCGCACTGGGCACCGAGAAGGCGGAAGCGCTGAAGGTCGCGGTGCTGATGCTCATGGAGAGGCTCACGCCCGCGGAACGGGCGGCGTACGTGCTCCGGGAGGCGTTCGAGTACCCCTACGGGCAGATCGCGGAGGTCATCGGACAGTCCCAGGTCAACGTGCGCCAGCTGGTGAGCCGCGCCCGCAAGCGACTGGCCGCGCAGAAACGGGCCAGCGTCTCGGCCGCCGACCACCAACGGTTTCTCGTCACCTTCCTGGTGGCGGCCCGGGCGGGGAACGTCGCCCCGCTCGAAAGGCTGTTCGCGGAGGACGTCGCCTGCCCAGCCGGAGGATCGGTGCGTGCGGAGGGGCAACAACCACGCCTGCGAATAGGTCTTCTGACCAGGCGTCACGTATCCGCGTGACCGTACGAGGTGGGTAGTCCCCTGGCTCCGACGACCGGCTGGTCGTCGGAGCCAGGGGACTACCCGCTCACCGCCGGGGCGCGCCGGTACAGCCGGATGCGGGACGGGCGTGCATGGCCCCGTCGGGCCACCGATGCCGGGCAGCAGATGACACTGGGCCGCGGGCGAGGGGGATGTGTGCGGTGGCGCGTCCGGATCGTGATCCGGACGCGGAGCGGCAACGAGGCCTGCGGCAGGCCCGTGCGTCAGGACGTCGCCGGAGCCGGCCAGAGCGCTCGCAGGGCGCCCGGCACTCCGTCCAGCGCGGAGTCGTCCATCGCCAACTGGAGGATGTAGCCGGGAAGCATGCACATGAACGCGGCGGCCATCGCCTCGGGAGAGACCTCGCGCGGGAGGGTGCCGCTCTGCTGGTGCTCACGGATGACGTCGGCCAGTGCCGTGCGCATCTGGGCCATCAGATCGTCGAGTTGCCTGGCCAGCGAAGGGTTCCGCAGTGCCTCGGACCAGGCCAGCACGGAGAGCCCGGCGATGCTCTGCTCGGCGGTCTTGACCTTCACGACTTCCAGGACGTCGGCCATGAGGTCCCCGAAGGAACCGCCGGGCCGGTTCCTCGCGACGCTCTGGACCATGGCGAGGACATCGCGCACGCTCTCCTCGACGATCGCCGTGATCATCTCGTTCTTGCTGGCGAAGTGCCGGTACACGGCGCCGGCCGACAGGCCCGACTCGGCGAACAGATCTTGCATGGACGTCGAATGGAACCCGTCGCGCAGGAAGCAGCGGCGCGCCGCGTCCAGGATCTGCTGACGGCGGGCTTCCATGTACTCCGGCGTGACCTTGGGCATGGATCCATCCTCCGCACAAAAAACGAACCTTCGTATTAACTTATCACGCCGGGCTTGGCCCGGACCGGTTCCACGGAGGGCAGCCGCAGCAGTCACAGGCTCCGCGCACGACGAGGACGGCACCCATGTGTCACATTTCGCCTCCTTTGACTGTCAATCATGCGAGTTCACGCTATTGAAGGTGGTTGGTCATGGATGTCTACGAGGCGGTCACGAGCCGACGGGCAGTCCGCGCCTTCACCGACCGGCAGGTCCCCGGCGAGGTGCTGGAGCGCGTGCTGGCTGCCGCCGCCTGGTCCCCCTCCGCGTCGAACCTGCAGCCGTGGCACGTCTACGTGGTGACCGGCGGGCCGCTGGCCGAGCTCAAGAAGCGCGCCGGCGAACGGGTGATCGCGGGCGACGCTTGGGACGAGCCCGAGTACGAGCAGTACCCGCCGGCACTGCAGTCCCCGTACCGCGAGCGCCGGGCCGCCTTCGGGGAGCAGCGCTACAGCGCCCTCGGGATCCAGCGCCAGGACCTGGAGGCGCGCCAGAGGGCCGCCGCCGCCAATTGGGACTGCTTCGGCGCACCCGCCGCCCTGTTCTGCTACGTCGACCGCGACATGGGCAAGCCCCAGTGGTCCGACGTCGGCATGTACCTGCAGTCCGTCATGCTGCTGCTCCGCACCGAAGGACTACACAGCTGCGCGCAGATGGCATGGGCGAAGTACCACAAGACCGTCGCAGAGGTCCTCGCTCCGCCGGACGAGCTCGTTCTCTTCTGCGGCATGTCCATAGGGTTCGAGGACGTCACCGCACGTCACCCCCGCCCGGCACGGGCGTCACTCACCGAGACGGTGGAGTTCGTCGGCGATTAGACCGCGGAGCACCCCACGCGGCCTTCCGCCGGTCAGGTCGAACTGCCGGCCGCGGGCGGTCCGTGTCACAAAACGACGCGCTACCCGGTCTCTACACGTGCAGGCTGGCCCGGAGGCAGGGAGTCCGTGGGGCCTTCAGGCCGGCCTGCACCTCGCGTCCGCGTGCACACGGAGGGACGGGGAAGGCACGCGATCGAGGGTCGGCGCCATCCCGCTCATGCGCTTCACGAGGTCCGGCCGTGCCGCGACGCCGGGACGGCCACGAACCGGCCGGCCCTTCGGACGAACCGCGCGACGGCTCGCCGCCGTGCGGGAACTCGTACAAGGAGTCGGGGACAGCAGATGGCGCAACAGGACAGGGCGGACGGCACTTGGCTGCCGTCGGCGGTCGAGCACTGCGCTCTGTACGAGGACGGCCGTCGAGTGCCCGGCCGGATGGATCTGGACGCACTCGTGGACCGGCGGGACGGACAAGCCGGGCGGTTCGCGTGGATCGGTCTGTACGAGCCCACCGCCGACCAGATCCAGCAGGTTGCCGACGCCTTCGACCTGCACCCCCTGGCCGTGGAGGATGCCGTCCACGCCCACCAGCGGCCCAAGCTGGAACGCTACGGCGGCACATTGTTCCTGGTCCTGAAGACCATCGTCTACGTCGACCACGAGAAGGTCACCGCGACCAGCAAGATCGTCGACACCGGGGAGATCATGGTCTTCGCGGGCCCCGGTTTCGCCATCACCGTCCGCCACGGCAGCGCCCCGCCCCTGGACCGCGTGCGCCGCCAACTCGAAGCCGACCCGCAGCAGCTGGGCCACGGACCGGCTGCCGTCATGCACGCGGTCGCCGACCTGGTCGTCGATCGCTACCTGGAGGTCGCCGACGCCTTCGACGGCGACATCGACACCCTGGAGGGCGAGGTCTTCTCCCCCGGGCGCCCCGTCGACCCCGCACGCATCTACCAGCTCAAACGGGAACTACTGGAGTTCAAGCGCGCCGTGATGCCGCTCGGCCCCGCCCTGCAGCACCTCAGCGAGCAGCCGACCCCGCACATGCCGGGCCAGGTTCCCGCCTACTTCCGCGACGTCGCCGACCACCGGCAACGCGTCGCCGAGCAGATCGTCACCTTCGAGGAACTCGTCAGCGGCATACTCGGCGCCAGCATCGCCCAGATCAACGTCCAGCAGAACGCCGACATGCGGCGCATCAGCGCCTGGGCGGCCCTCGTCGCCCTTCCCACCTTGGTCGTCGGCATCTATGGCATGAACTTCGACTACATGCCCGAGCTGAGATCCCCGTACGGCTATCCGGCAGTCCTTGCCGTCATCGCCCTCATCTGCACCGTCATCTACCGGGCCCTGCGCCGCAACAGATGGCTCTGACCGCGCCGCGCAGCCGTCGCTGCTGGTCAGGCGGGCGGGGTGAGCTGTGCGCGCACCCAATCAGGGTCAGGGTTCGTATGTGGCCGGCCGGCCACGACGACGGTCGGCACGGTCTCATTGCCGTCGTTGGCCGCCCTGACCGCCGCGGCACCAGCCGGGTCGCGCCAGATGTCGACCCAGTGCAACTGGTGGGCTCTCCTCCCCAGGCGGACGCGCAGGCGGAGGCAGTACGTGCAGCCGGGCCGCCAGAAGACGACCGGGCGGCCGTCGACCGCGCTCCGGCGCTGCGCCTCCGACGCACTGATGCCTCGGGGGAAGACCAGCGGCGAGTTCACGCCCGCGAGCAGCAAGAACCCCGCGAAGAAGGCTGCGGCCTCACCGGGGCTCCCCCCGAGAACCAGCCCGGTCGCGACAACCGAGCCGCAGACCACGAGCAGCATTGGCAAGATCCACGCACGCGTCATGCTGCCGCAGCCTATCCGTGAGCCGAAAGCGCGCCCGACCGGGCTGCCACGCTTGGGGCTTCGCCGTACGCCGGCACCCCGCGAGGAGGCTCCCGCCCGCCCGCACGACACGGAAATCACCGCCTACGCACCGGTCGGATTCCGCGGCGGGATCTGGCTATTTCCTGACTGGCCCATCACATGGCCGATGTGCGGAAGATCTGCGCAACCGACCTTTGCCCTCTCTGAAACGGCCTTTCTTCGGCCACTGAATGGCGTGTTACTCGTCTTCCCTCTGACTGGGATGCACTGGAATCCTCGGGCCCGCCCCAGCGCAACCTGGTGCGCCGGGGACTCAAGGGAGGGTGAGATGAATCGTTTCCTGGCAGGCCTTGCGACGGTCGCTCTCGGAGCGGGCCTCGTCATAGCCACCGGGGGCCCTGCGTCGGCCACACCGGCTTGTGTCAACTACGGCGGGTTCGAGGTACCTGGAGGGACGGCCTGGGTGCCACTGGCTTCGGGCTTCAACACGAGCTGCCACCTGCAGAGAGGCTATGCGAACGACGGAGTGTGGGCGCTCCAGGTCAGCATGACCGAGTGCTACGGCGAGAACCTCGAGTGGGACGGGGACTTCGGCCCCGCCACCGAGGCGGCTCTCAAGCGCACGCAGAAGAAGATCGGCGTGACCGCCGACGGGCAGTACGGCCCTTACACCCGAGACAGGATGCTGCACGCCGGCACCTGGGCTGGTGAATGCTTCAGATTCGACGGACCCGGCGGCTACTGACCTGAGCTGCCTCAACTCCCTGCGCCCCGTGGCATCGGCCCTCGGGCGCAGGGCTTTTCTCCGTTCGAGACATCGGGCCGGAAATTCGGGGCCCCCCGCCGGTCACCCACGAACTGCGCGACCTCGGATTCCGTCATGGACGTAGTGCACGTCGAGAGTGGAGGCGTCGGCGCGCTGCGGAATCAGTCCGGCCGGTGTCGATCCCCCAGGTGACGCCAGGAAGAACGGATCTCAATCCGGCGACTCGGTCGGTTCGGAGGCCGTTGCCGCAGCGGTGTCGGCTGTCGCACCTCGTGGGCATCATGTGCGACTCCGGGACGACGGCAACGCCAGGCCGCCGACGGCGGCCTCCCCGTCGATGCCGGGCACCGCCCCGTCGGCGTTCTCCCGGTCGGCGGTGAAGTAGCGGGGTGCGCAGCCGACGGAACCCGACTGGGCGGGGACGTAGAAAAGCCCAGCCGGGTCGGTTTCGGCGGGTTCGGGGTCTTCCCCGTACACGTACAGGCACATGGTGTTCCTCCTGGAGCGAGGCAGATACGCGACGCGGGCACGGGCCCGCGTCCGGCAATGAGGCTATGCCCGCAGGTCAGGCCGCGATCTCGCTCCGCGGCAAACCCTGACGCCGCCCTGACGGTGGGGAGCCGCGCCCGGGCCTCCGCGAGCCCCCCAAGGCCCAGGCGCGGCGGAAGGGTCGGCGGCCTGCGGCAGGGTGCGCGGCAGATCGTGCGCACGGGCGGGACCGAGGGTGCGTGGAAACCGGTCCGGGGAGATCGGGAACCCGGCGGACGGGGTCGACAGGTAACAGGGGACCGCGACCAGTGCCCGGCCCGTATGGGGAGGAACCGATGAGAGCAGATCACTCCCGGCAGAGCCCGGCCGCGTGGGCGGGCTGACTCCCGTGATCTTCCCGGGCTCGGCGACGGTCTCCGCCGCGCCGGGGTCCGGCCGCGGCCACCTCTGCGTCCGTCTTCGGGTCCGGTGCTGGAAGGGGTGGCCCGCCCGACGACCCATCCCCTCCGCTTCCACCCCCTTCCACTGTCACCGGCCGCTTCGCCGTGCCCGGTAAGAAAGGCATGCCTTGACACACAAGAGACGAGCGCCGGTTGCGGCTTTCGCCCCGTTCGCCGCCAGCACCATCGCCGCGGCCCTGCTGAGCGGAACGGTCGGCGTCGTCCAGGCCGCGCCGGCCGATGGCGCGTCCCGTACCGGATCGCGTCCTGGGGCCGCGTTCGGCGCGGGTTCCGACGCCACACGGCGGACGGTCACCCTCGTCACCGGCGACAAGGTGACGCTGGACGCCACCGGCAAGGTCGTCGGCGTCACGGCCGCCGAGGGCCGGGAGGGCATGGCGTTCCGCATATCCCGCGCGGCCGGCGGTGACACCTACGCCGTGCCGCGCGACGCCGAACGGCTGATCGCGGACGGCACCGCCGACCGGCAACTGTTCGACGTGACACGGCTGGTGAGTTTCGGGTACGACGATTCCTCACGGCCCGACCTGCCGCTCATCGTCACCTACACCAAGGGCGGTCCCGTCGCGGCGCGTACGCTGTCGGACTCCGGCGCCCGCGTCACCCGCGACCTGCCCAGTATCAACGGCGACGCTCTGCGGGCCCGCAAGTCGGAGGCCGCGACGCTCTGGCGGACCCTCACCGGCGGTGGCGCGAGCGCCCGTTCGCCGGCCGCCGCCGCCACCTCGGCCCAGGTCGAGAAGATCTGGCTCGACGGCAAGGTCACGGCGACTCTGGACCGCAGCACGGCGCAGATCGGTGCTCCCGCTGCCTGGGCGGCCGGTTACGACGGCGCCGGTGTCACCGTCGCCGTGCTGGACACCGGTGTGGACGCCACGCACCCGGATCTGAGGGACCGCGTCGACGCACAGGTGAACTTCTCCGAGTCCCCGGACACTGCCGACCGCGTGGGCCACGGCACGCACGTGGCCTCGACCGTCGCGGGATCCGGGGCCCGGTCGGGTGGGAAGTACAAGGGCGTCGCGCCCGGCGCCCGCATCATCAGCGGCAAGGTCCTCGGCGACGACGGATCGGGCAGCCCCTCGGGCATCATCGCCGGCATGCAGTGGGCCGTCGCCCAGGGCGCGAAGGTGGTCAACCTCAGCCTCGGCAGCGACGACACCCCGGAGACCGACCCGGTCGAGCAGGCCGTAAACGAGCTGTCGGCGGACTCCGGCACCCTCTTCGTCATCGCCGCGGGCAACGGCGGCCCCGCCGCGGGCACGATCGGTTCCCCCGGCAGCGCCGCCGCCGCGCTCACCGTGGGCGCGGTGGACCGGGCGGACGCCATCGCGGAATTCTCCAGCCGGGGCCCGACCGCCGACGGCTCCCTCAAGCCCGACCTCACCGCCCCCGGCGTGGACATCGTCGCCGCGAAGGCCGCGGAGGGCGTGGAGGGCGACCCGGCAGCCGACGGCTACGTGTCGATGAGCGGTACGTCGATGGCCACCCCGCATGTGGCGGGCGCCGCCGCGATCCTGGCCCAGCAGCACCCGGACTGGACCGGCGAGCGGATCAAGGCCGTCCTCACCGGTTCCGCCGCGCCGACCCCGGACCTGGCCGCGTTCGCGCAGGGCACCGGCCGCACCGACATCGCGCGGGCGATACGTCAGCACGTGACCAGCAGCCCCACCTCGCTGGACTTCGGCACCGCACGGTGGCCGCACGCGGACGACGAGCCCGTCACCAAGACGGTCACCTACCGCAACGACGGTGACCGCCCGGTCACCGTCGACCTGGCGACCGAGGCGTTCGGCGAGGACGGGAAGCCGGCCGCCGAGGGCATGTTCGACGTCTCGCCGAAGCGGCTCACGATCCCGGCGGTAGGCACCGCGACCGCCACGGTGACCGCCGACAGCCACGCGGGCACGGCCGACGGCACGTTCGGCGGCTCCGTGACGGCGACGGCCGGGGAGACCTCCGTGCGGACCGCCATCGGCGTGCACCGCGAGCAGGAGTCGTACAACCTGACGGTCAGGCACCTGGATCTGGGGGGCAGGCCCACCGGCGATTCCGCGACGGGCGTGTACGGCCTGGACAACGACATCTGGCGGGACTACTCCGAGCCCACGGACGGGGAGTTCACCGTGCGGCTGCCCAAGGGCCGCTACTCGCTCGAGGGCCGCGTCTCCACCGGGGCGGACCCCGACGACGGGAAGCTGGCGCTGCTGCTGCACCCGAAGTTCCCGCTGACCCGGGACACCATCCTGGTCATGGACGCCCGCAAGGCCAGGCCCGTCCGGATTACCGTGCCCGACCGCGCGGCCGAGAACACCGACGCCACACTCAACTTCGGCGTCAGCGACAACGGATCCGGCTACACCTCCACCTACGACATGGGCAGCTTCGGCAATCTGCGCGTCGGGCAGCTCGGGGCCCCGCTTCCCGCAGGCGAGGCGTTCGCGCAGTACAACGGGACGTGGACCCACGGCACGGTGAACTACCGGCCGGCCTCGAACCGCACCGGCGACCTCTCCGGATTCACCGCGAAGCTGCGCCGCCAGGACTTCGCCAAGCTCGCGCTCACCCTCGGCGCGCCCGCCGCGGGCAAGACCGGCAGCCTCGTCGCCGCGCCCCTGACGCCGGGCGGCAACTGGTTCGACTTCCACCCGGAGGAGGGCGCCCTGCCGCGCACCGTCACCGACTACGTCCTGCCGGGCGTGAAGTGGCAGTACGCCACCGGCCAGTACGGCGCTCCGGGTGCGGACGGCGAACCCGTGTGGGACGGCGGCCAGACCGTCACCCGGGCGAGGGCCTACGCCGCGGGCACGACGTACGCGCAGCGCTTCAACATCGGCGTCTTCGGCCCGCACCTGTACAGCGCAGGTGGGAAGGCGTCGGGTGCGGTCCGTCTCGGCGACGACTTCAGCGCCTACGTGCCGCTGTTCTCCGACGGCGCGGGCCATGTCGGCGTCTGCGACTACACCAAGGCCACGAGCGCGCTGTACGCGGACGGCACGCCGGTGTTCACCTCGGACACGCCCCTGGACGGCGACACGCACACCCTGCCCGCCGGGTCTCGGGCCTACCGGCTCACCACGGACGTCACCCGCGCCGCGTCGCTCTCCGCGGTCAGCACCCGGGTGACCGCGGAGTGGACCTTCCGCTCCGCCCACGTCTCGGGCGACACCATGACGTGGCTGCCCCTGTCGGCGGTGCGCTTCACGCCCAAGCTCCAAGCGGCCAGCACGGCCAAGGCTGGCAGGGCCTTCACCGTCCCGTTCACGGTCGAGGGCGCGGCCACCGCCCGCACCGCCCGCAAGCTGGCGTTCTCGGTGTCCTACGACGGCGGCAGGAGCTGGAAGCCGGCCAAGGTCACCGACCGTGAGCGGCTCGAACTGCGCCACCCCGCCCGCCCGGGCACCGTCTCCCTGCGCGTCGTGCTCACCGACGCCGACGGCAACACCGCGCAGCAGACGATCTACCGCGCCTACCGCACCACCGCGTAGGCACTCCGCTCCACGCGCGGGCCCCGGGCCGACGGCCCGGGGCCCGTCCGCTCCCGACGTCCGGGGTTACGCGTCGACCGCGCGGGTCGTCCCGGCCCAGCTGTCCAGGTCGGCCAGGCGTGCGGTGAGGGCGGCGCGCATGGCGTCCGCGCCGAAGACGCCGAGGGCCAGTCGCAGGGGCGGGGCGTCGCTGTCCGCGGCTGCTCGGATGCCCGCGGCGATGCGCGCCGGTGACGCGTACGCGGACGCGGGCTGTGCGCCGATGGCCTTCTGGACCTCGCGGACGGTCTGGTCGTAGTCGTCGATGGCGGCCGCGACGTCGAGGTTGTCGAGGAAGGCCGTGGCGGTGGGACCGGGCTGGACCATGGTGACCTTGATGCCGAGCGGGGCGAGCTCGTCGGCGAGGGCGTCCGACAGACCTTCGACGGCGTACTTGGTCGCCGCCAGGAGACCGACGCCGGAGTGGGCGCACTGCCCGTAGAGCGAGGAACCCTGGAAGATGTGGCCGGAGCGCCGTGCGCGCAGCACGGGCAGGGTCGCGCGGAGCACGTTCAGGACCCCGAAGACGTTCGTGTCGAAGATGGCGCGGGCCTGCTCGTCCGTGGCCTCCTCGACTGCGCCGAAGAGGCCGTATCCCGCGTTGTTGGAGACCACGTCGATCCGGCCGAACCGGTCCACGGCCTGCTCCACCGCCCCCGTCACCGCTTCCTGGTCGCGCACGTCGGCGTCGATCAGGAGCAGCCGCTCGGGGTGCGCCGCACGCAGGTCGTGCAGGGACGCGGTGCTGCGGGAGAGCGCGGCGACGTTCTCGCCGGCGTCGAGCGCCTGCGTGGTCAGCTCGCGGCCGATGCCGGAGGTGGCGCCGGTGATCAGCCAGGTACGCGACTGGGTCTGGGATGGCTGCGTCATGATTACGACCGTAATGCGCCGCTTCGTCTTCTTCGACCGCACCAGCCCCGACCGGCCTCACACACCGAAGGCGCCGCCCTCGACGAGGACGAGCGGCAGCAGGATGTGACCCCACCGGCTGAGTGCCTTCGCGATGACCGGGCGGGTGGCGAAGTGCCGGCCCGCGAAGCACCACACCGCCACCAACACCAGGAAGACGACGGCGTAGACGCTCATCCCACCCATGTCGTCGATGTTCGTGACGGCGAACAGCCCGGCTGCCTGCCCGACGACGCCCAGGTCCACGAATGCCCCTCCTGCTCGGTTGCCCGGC
This sequence comes from Streptomyces sp. TOM-9, assembly GCF_056858595.1. Taxonomy (NCBI): domain Bacteria; kingdom Bacillati; phylum Actinomycetota; class Actinomycetes; order Kitasatosporales; family Streptomycetaceae; genus Streptomyces; species Streptomyces sp. TOM-9. The sequence goes on from NZ_JBXEQB010000001.1 coordinate 1,138,189, forward strand.
GGCGATATCCGCCGCACGCCCGTGCCTGGGAACCCCTCGGCAAGCGGCGTCGAAGACCAGGAGGGGGGTCGTGCCCTGGCCGACGCCTGCTACCTCCAGTACAAGAACGTCCGCCCCGACTACGTCACCAAGCTCTGGGACCTCGTCAACTGGAACGACGTCATCGCCCGCTTCGAGACGGCGAAGGCCGCGTCCGGCGCCTGACGTGCAGCGCGCATCCGGCCTCGCCCGCACGGCGGGCGGGGCCGTCCGCTCGACTTCCACCCTTTCCGTAACACCCCAACCCTGTGTACGGTTCTTACATGTCGCGTGTGCAGCAAGCCATGGAACGGGACGTTCCGGAACTCGTACGCCTTCGGTCCCTCCTGTTCGAGACCCTCGGGGGCGACTTCTTCAACCCCGCGTCAGGCGACCACGATTGGCGGACCGCCCTTGCCTCGGTCCTGAGGGAACAGATCGCGGCGGAGACCGTGCGGATCCTCGTCGTCCCCGGCCCCACAGGCCTCGCGGCCTGCGGCATCGGCACCATCGAGCAGCGCCTGCCCGGACCACACCTGCGCAACGGCCGTATCGGGCACGTCATCGGCGTGGTCACCGACCCCGCTCACCGGCGACGCGGCCACAGCCGGGCCATCATGCGGGATCTGCTCGACTGGTTCCGGGAACGCGACGTCGCCCGCGTGGACCTGTACGCGTCCGAGGACGGTGAACCGCTCTACCGGGCCCTGGGCTTCACCGACCACCCCGACCCCTCGCTCTACTGGCGCCCGGCCGGCGTGTAGGAGCCGTACGCCCCCGCTGGCGCTTCACTCACAGCGGCGAGGCGTCCGGGCGGGTACCCGAGGGTTCCAGCCGGACGACGATGCCCTTTGAGGTCGGCTGGTTGCTGGTCTCGGCCACGCTCTCCAGCGGCACCAGGACCTGGGTCTCGGGGTAGTACGCGGCGGCGCAGCCCAGCGCGGTCGGGTAGGGGACCACCTCGAAGCCCTCCGCACGGCGCTCCACGTCATCGTTCCACACGCTCACCAGGTCCACCGACTGTCCTTCGCGAAGCCCGAGTTCGGTCAGGTCCGCGGGGTTGACCAGCACGACGCGGCGGCTGCCGTGGATGCCCCGGTACCGGTCGTTGTTGGTGTACGGGATGGTGTTCCACTGGTCGTGGGAGCGCAGGGTCTGCAGCAGCAGGTGCCCGTCCGGGGCCCGCGGCATGGCCCAGGCGTTGCTGGTGAACATGGCCTTGCCGGTGGCGGTGGCGAAGACGCCCTCGTTGACGGGGTTCGGCAGCCTGATGCCGCCCGGCCGGACGACTCGCCGGTTGAAGTCGTGCAGCCCCGGCAGGATGTGCGCGATGCGGTGGCGGATCGTGCCGTAGTCGGTCTCGAACTGCTTCCACGGGATGCCGGTCCTGCCGTCGAGGGTGTGCCGGGCGAGCCGGCACAGGATGGCGATCTCGCTGAGCAGCAGTTTGGAGGCCGGTTCGAGTCGTCCTCGGGAGGTGTGCACCTCGCTCATCGAGTTCTCGACGGTGACGAACTGCTCGCCGCAGGGCTGGACGTCCCGTTCGGTGCGGCCCAGGGTCGGCAGGATGAGTGCCGTCCGTCCGCAGACCGCGTGCGACCTGTTGAGCTTGGTGGAGATGTGGGCGGTCAGGCGGCATCGCCGCATGGCCTCCTCGGTGACCGCGCTGTCGGGCGCGGCCCGGACGAAGTTGCCCGCGAGGGCGAGGAAGACCTTGATGCGGCCCTCCCGCATGGCCTTGATCGAGTTCACGGAGTCCAGACCGTGGGCGCGTGGCGGGTCGAAGCCGAACTCCCGCTGCAGCGCGTCCAGGAAGGAGTCCGGCATCTGCTCCCAGATGCCCATCGTGCGGTCGCCCTGGACGTTGCTGTGTCCGCGCACCGGGCAGGCGCCGGCCCCGGCCCTGCCGAGGTTGCCTCGCAGCAGCAGGAAGTTGACGATCTCCCGGATGGTGGGGACGGCGTGTTGATGCTGCGTCACGCCCATGGCCCAGCAGACGATGACGCGCTCGCTGCGCAGGACGTCGTCCCGTACGTCCTCGATCTCCTCGCGGGTCAGTCCCGTCGCGGGGAGGACCTGTTCCCAGCCGATGCCGCGGGCGTGCTGCGCGAACTCCTCGAAACCGCTGGTGCTGGAGCGGATGAAGTCATGGTCGAGCACGGTGCCCGGCCGGGCGTCCTCGGCCTCCAGCAGGAGCCTGTTGAGGCCCTGGAACAGCGCGAGGTCGCCGCCGCTGCGGATGTGCAGGAACCGGTCGGCGATCTGGGTGCCGTGTCCGACGATCCCGCGCGGCTTCTGCGGGTTCTTGAACCGCAGCAACCCGGCTTCCGGGAGCGTGTTCACCGCGATGATGCGGGCGCCGTTGCGCTTGGCCTCCTCCAGGGCGGACAGCTGCCGCGGATGGTTCGTACCCGGATTCTGGCCCACCAGGAAGATCAGGTCGGCGTGGTGGAGGTCGTCCAGGCTGACCGTTCCCTTGCCGGTGCCGAGGGTCTCGTGCAGGGCGGTGCCGCTGGACTCGTGGCACATGTTGCTGCAGTCGGGCAGGTTGTTGGTGCCGAACGCCCTGGCGAAGAGCTGCAGGACGAAGGCGGCCTCGTTGCTGGCCCGGCCCGAGGTGTAGAAGACCGCCTCGTCGGGTGAGTCGAGCGAGTTCAGCTCCGCGGCGACCAGCTCGAAGGCGTCGCGCCAGCTGATCGGTTCGTAGTGGTCGGAGTCGGGCCGCTTGACCAGCGGTTCGACGAGCCGGCCCTGCTGGTTCAGCCACAGGTCCGACCCCCGTCCCAGCTCGGAGACCGAGTGCCGCCGGAAGAACTCGACGGGGATGCGCCGCGTCGTGGCCTCATCGTTGATGTGCTTGGCACCGTTCTCGCAGTACTCGTTGCGGTGCCGGTGGCCGGGAGCGGGATCCGCCCAGGCGCAGCCGGGGCAGTCGATGCCGTCCACCTGGTTCATGGTCAGCAGCGTCACTCCGGTGCGCGCGACCGAGGTCTCCTCGAGGGAGTACTCCAGCGCGTGCCGTACGGCGGGGACTCCCGCGGCCCATTCCTTGGGCGGAGTCACACCGAGCGCTTCGTCCGGCTCTTCCCGGGGGGCCTTCTTCATGACGTGCGTCCCTCGTTCCCTCGTCCGCGGATCGCTCATCCGACCGGCCAGCGCGGGACCCGGCTCCGTGGCGGTTCCGGCTCCAGCGGCTGCACGTGTCCGTTGTGGATGGACGCCCGCCAGGCCCCGCTCTCCTCGCCGATGCCCTCGATGTACTCCTTGAAGTTGCGCAGCTCGGCGCGGACGACGCGGCGCGTGACGCCGAGGGCACTCGTGACGGTGTCCGCGAAACCGCGGCGTGTGGCCTCGATGCGTACGGTCACCTCGGTGCGGTCCGGCGCCGCGGGGCGGAACGAGACCGTGCCCCGGTGGTAGGGGCTGCGTTCCAGGCTCTGCCAGACGAGGTGGGAGTCCGGTTGCTGCTCGACGATCTCCGCCTTGAACTCCCGGTGCAACGGGCCGATCCCGATGACCCAGTGGGTGACCGAGGGGTTGATCTGCTCGACCCTCTTCACCGCGGACATGAACCGCGGAAAGCTCTTGAACTGGGTCCATTGGTTGTACGCGGTACGTACCGGGACCGCGATCTCGACCACTTCTTCGACGGTCGTCATGGCCCACCTTCTTCAGGCGCCGCTCTCTCCAGTGTCACCGCCCGGCCGGGACGTCGCATGTGGGTGAGCGCGGTGAGGGGACGCTGCGCCCGGCTCCCGTCACGTTCGGTGGCGGCCGCGTGTCCGGCGCTGCCCCACACGACGCAACTGCCTCCGGTCCGGCACAGTGGGCGCGCCGGACCGGAGGCAGTTGACGTTGCGTCTCCCCTTCGACGCTAGGCGGTGCGGTTCCGCCGGACGAACCCGACCGCCGTGTCGACGACGAGGAATCCGAGCAGCGTGACGCCCAGGAGTGGCAGGGCCCAGCCGAGAGCGGCGACGGCCGGGACGCCGATGATCAGCACCGGCAGGGGCAGCTGCCGCCAGGTCCCCCGTGCCGGGGCCTTGCCGAGTGCCGCCGTGCGGTCGCCACGCGTGGGCCGGCGCTGCCACCACATCCGGTAGCCCCACACGATGACGGCGATCAGGCCGAGCGCGATCAGGGCCAGCAGGATCTGGTTGACGATGCCGAACAGCAGGCCCATGTGGCCCTGGACGCCGAGCTTGCTGAGCTTGGCCAGGACCGGGTAGTCGGCCCACCTGCTCTCCGAGGTGACCTCGCCCTTGGCGGCGTCGACGGCGACCTGGTCGTAGTGGACCGGCCAGAGGTCGTCGTCCTGCGCCACGGTCCAGGCGGCCGCGTCGTCCGTGGGCGGCGTCAGCTCCACCCGGCCGCCCAGCCCGGCGTCGCGGGCCACCCCGAGGACCGCGTCGAAGTCGGCGGGGTCCGCCGACGCCGCGCCCTGGTCCGTGCCGTGTCCGGCGTGCCCCGCGTGCTCGCCCTCCGTCGCCTCGGCTCCGCCGGGCAGCGAGGTGACCAGCTCGGGGGCGTGTCCCTTGGCCGCGTCCAGCAGCTGCCCGAACCGGTCACCGGCGTAGTGGGACCAGGTCAGACCGGTGGCGCTGAGAGCGAGCAGGCCGACGGCGATCCAGACGCCCGTGGCCGCGTGCCAGCTGCGGGTACGCCGTACGCCCCGGGCGGAGCGGTCGGGCAGCAGCGCACCGCGCGCCGACGTGGCACGCTGCCCGCGGGCGCGCCCCAGCCACAGGACGAGGCCCCCTGCCACGATCACCCACAGCCAGCTCGCGGCGACCTCCGAGTACAGACGCCCGGTCTCACCGAGGTGCAGGTTGCGGTGCAGGTCGTCCAGCCAGGTGGTCAGCGGCGTCGAGCCGTACCACGTGGTCAGCTCACCCCTGACCTCGGCCGTGTACGGGTCCACGAACACCGTGCGCTGGTTCTCGCCCAGCTCCGGCAGCGACAGCACCACCCGCGTGGTCTCCTCCGGGCCGGACGGAGTGATCACCGAGGACAGCGTGCCCTCCGGGTGGGCCGCCCGGGCGGCGGCGATCTGCTCCGCCAGGGGGCGCGGTTCGTCGCCGGCCTTCGCCACGCTGAGCTGGTCGCCGTAGACGAGCTGGTCGAGCTGGGGCGTGAAGGTGTAGGCCAGCCCCGTCAGGGCGGCCACGAGCAGGAAGGGGGCGACGAACACCCCCGCGTAGAAGTGCAGCCGTACGAGCAGCGCCCGGACGCCCTTCCACGAACGGCCGGGTTGTACGGGACCGGTCCCCGAGGTGGGCCGCGGTACGGCGGGGCCGTCGGCCTCCGCGACGGCCACCGCGGCTCCGTCGCGGTCGTCTCTTGGCGTTTGTTCCTGTGTCGAAGTCATGCGTGCATCCCCAATCGGCGCCCGGCGCGCTGGGCGCGGGCGCTCGTGAAGTCGACGATTCGGTCCGCCTTCACGGCGGTACGGCGTGACGGGCCCGCCGTTCCGGCACCGGGCGCGCGTGGATGCGCCGGGCGGACGGTGTACGTGGGCACGCCGGACTGCGTCCGTCACCACGACGGGGCGTGACGGACGGTCAGGATCAGATCGCCGGCTGCGGGGGGCCGCGCCGTGTGACGCTGTGCCACAGGGTCGCCTGGTGGTCCAGGCGTGGGGGGACGTGGAAGGACGCGGGCGTCGCGGGGGCGGGTGAGGTGACGACGGCTCGGACGTGCGAGGCCCGGCGCAGTGGAGCGAAGACGAAAGCGGCCAGGGATCGGCCGAGTTGGAAGGCCGCGGCCTCACCGCGCCACAACCACAGCCCGCACAGGACCGCGGCCAGGGCGTGGGCGGAGACCATGCCGGTGGACCAGCCGCCCATGGCGGCGGTGCTCATGGGCATCGCGGCCGCAGCGGCCGAAGACCGGTGGCCGGCCGTCATATCGGCGGGGGCGGCCGCAAAGGCCTGGGCGAGGCTGAACCAGCCGTGCAGGGCGAACTGGGCCCCCACGGTCGCCACCATGACCGCCGGGGCACCGCGCTCACGGCGACCCGCCAGCCACCACGCCCCGGCGGTGGTGGCGGTGAACCCGTACCCCACCGCCCAACCGGGAACCGCCCGCGACATCAGGGCGTGTCCGAGACCCGTCACCGCCACGCACACGGCCGCGAACACCGCGGCACGCGCGAGGCGGAAGGCGGGCCCGGATGTCATGGGCAGCAATGATGCCATTGACCACCCGAATGAGGGATGGGGCACGCGGAAGCACCGACGGCGCACGAGGGCCTGTGCTAGCTACGCGCCGTCAGGCTCCGTGGACGCTCCCCCAGTCCATCGCCGCCCACCACAGCGCGCGGCCGTAGCCCCGACCGCGGTGCCCGCGCCGGACCCCGTAGTGCTGGGGCATGAGCCGGCGGGCGCCGATGACACCCGCGACGTGCCCCTCGTGGACGACGACGAGGACCCGTCCCACGGAGCCACGAGCACCGGCCGAGCCCTTCCCAGCGGAAGGGCCCGCACCGCACCCTGCTTCGTGGGGACGGGAGGTCGGCCCCGGCGCAACTTGCTCCGGCGCGGCCCGGCGACATGCGGGCGGCCCGCCGGGTACCGGCGGGCCGCTCCATCCCCACAACCTGGCGGCAGGCGCTCTCCGCCCGATCGCGCCCATGACCTCCCCGCAGGTTGATGCAATAACCCTACATATTGCTTGACGCGGCAAGCAAGTCGCCCGAGGGATCGCAAGAGCGTGCCCTGCGGACAAACCGCAGTATTTTCTCGATTCGACCCATATCCGGGTGAAACGATTTAGCATGCCCCTGTTGGAGCTGGCGGCAGCCTCGGGCACGTCACCGAAAGTGCCCGGGCCGTCATCAGATTTTGCTTTCGCTGACGCGGTGACATCGTGAACCAGGCATTTCGCACGAACATCCTTCCGCCCCACGAGAAGGCGGAGTACTGGACGGACGCAGTCCACCAGGCAGTCACCAGGCTTGAGATCCGGCCTCCAGAGGACGGCACGTTGTGCGGGTCCCTGTGGTTGGCCTCGGTCGGTGCCATCCATGTGGGCCACGTCGAGGCAAGCCCTCAACGGATGGCCCGGACCAGAGGGATCATCGCCAACGACACCGGCAACGCGCTCATCGTGAGCCTGCAGGAAGCAGGCAGCAGCGTCGTGGCGCAGGACGGGCGCGAGACCCTCCTCACCCCCGGGGAACTGGTCCTGCTCGACTCCCGGCGACCCTTCTTCAGGGACTTTCCCGGCAGCTTCCGTCAGAACATCGCCTCCATCCCACTCGAGATGCTGGACCTTCCCGATGCGCATCTGGCCCGCGTCACCGGGCAGGCGTATCGCCCGACCCACTACATCGGCGGAATCCTCGCCGCGTACGTGACCAGGCTCGCCGCGGCGGCGGAGTCCGAGACCTGCCTGGCAGGAGCGCAGCAGCACCTGGAGCGGGGGATGCTCGACGTGCTGACCGCGCTGGTGGCACACGACGGCCGACTCAACGCGGAGGTCACGCCCACCGCCGAGGAGACGATGCGGCTGCTCGTGCGCGACTACATCAAGGCCCACCTCGGCCGACCGGAACTCTCTCCGGCCGTGATCGCGGCCGCGCACCACATCTCCGTGCGCTATCTGCACAAGTTGTTCCAGGGCGAGGAAATGACCGTCAGCCGATGGATCCACCACCAGCGGCTGGAAGCCTGCCGCGAGGATCTCGCACGTCCTGACCTGGCCGGGTTGACGGTGGCGACGATTGCGCAGCGATGGGGTTTCGCCAGTCCCGCACACTTCAGCCGGACCTTTCGTGCCGCCTACGGCATCTCCCCGGCCGCGTGGCGCCGCATGGCCCTCGCCGACCTTCCCTGGCACGCTCGACCGGCGGCTACGACGAGGCGCCGTTCGTGATCAGCGCCGCCGCATGGGCCTGACGCCTTCCGACGGGTCGGGGTCCGCCGGGCAGGGAAGGACCGCGCCGCCCCCCTCTCCGTGGCGGGCCAGCGCGATCATCGCGAGATCGTCGGCCGGCAGGGCACCGCAATGAGCGACGATGTCCTCGAGGATCTCCGCCAGGACGTTGTGCAGGCGCTCATGACAGAAACGGTGCTGGTCATGCCACGTCCACGAGGTGGCGCGTTCCAGGAGCGGGAAGGAGATCCCGCTGCAGTCACGGGCCTCGATGAGACCGTCGGTGTACAGCAACAGCGTGTCTTGGGGGCCGAGTTCGAAGGCGTTCTCATGGGCGCGGATGTCGCACAGCGGGCTGAGCCCGAGCGGCGGGCAGGGCGTGCCGGGCAGCAGGACCAGTTCTCCCGGGCGTGCCCGCACCGGGGGCGGATGGCCGAAGTTGACCATGCGGGCGCCGGGCTCACCGTCCGGCACCTCCAGGATCAGTGCCGTCGCGAAGCGTTCGTCCGCGTCGCAGCGTGCGTCGTCGTCCGCGTCGGCCAGGTACCGCAGGAAACTCTCCTCCAGGCGGGTGGACAGCTCGACCAGGGAGACCGGCTGCGGCGCCCATTCGCGAAAGGCTCCGAGGATGGCGATGACGTCGAGGAACGAGGGCAGTCCTCTCCCCCGGACGTCGGCGATGATGATGCGGGTCGCCGCGTCGGCCCGGGCGACCGCGTAGAGGTCCCCGCCCACCCGGACTTGTCCGCCGCAGGCGCGGTAGACGGAAGCGACATCGAGGCCGCCGACGCGCGAGGGAAGCGGTCGCAGCAGCACATCCTGCACGGCGTCGGAGACGGCGAGGGCACTGGCCACCCGCCGGCGGTACAGCCGGAGCAGCCTGCCGCATGCCACGGCCGCCGCCGGTGCCGCAACCAGCTGCAGGAGACGGCAGGCGGTCCTCACCCGACCGCGCAAGGGAACGGCCGCGCAGATCGTGAGTACCCCCAGCAATGCCCCCGCGATGGGTACGAGCCGTACCACTGGCATCTCGTCGAATTGCTCGAGATCGGTCATGCCGCACCTCTCCTTTCCCATGCGCCCGCCTTGTTGGTGGGAGGCTGCGGCGGCCGCCGGGGCGGACGCTCATCGGGGGTCCGGTGGTCGTCGCGCCACGACCGTAGGCGAGGCAGAGCGGCGAAGCTTGCGCGGCGGCGCATGAGATCTTGACCATGCACGCAGCATCCAGAGGGTGGCGCCTCGAAGGCGGCCCGCGACTCGTGCAGGAAAGACGTCGCCGACGGCAGGCCGGGAGCGACAGGCGGTGCTGAGGCCTCGTCACGCGATGCTCGTACTGCTGCACACGCTGCTGTGGCGCGAGGCCGGTTGGCCGATCCCCCCGCCCGCCTGCATCCCATGGGCGCGCGGGTGGATCGACCACGGCGAAATAGGCGACTGGCCATCTATTTCACCCAAGGGGTTCAAGGGTGATGACGTGACGGTATCCACGCGGCAGTCCACGGACGTCATCGAGCCCCCTGTGGGATCGATGCCCACACGGGCCCTCCAGGACGCGGGTCTGCCGTGGATCGAGGACGCCGGCCACATCGCGCCGAAGGATGCCCGCCAGTTGTCGAAGCTGTTCTTCGACCGGCTGCAGAGCATTGAAGCGGGCACAGCCGAGTACAGCTACGCGCGCAACACGCTGATCGAGATGAACGTGTCCCTGGTCCACTTCGCTGCCTGTCGATTCCGCAGCCGCGGTCCCGAGGAGCAGGAGGACATCCTGCAGGTCGGCACCATTGGCCTGATCAAGGCCATCGACCGGTTCGACCTGAGCCGCGAGGTCGAGTTCACGACCTTCGCCGTTCCCTACATCGTCGGAGAGATGAAGCGGTTCTTCCGCGACACCTCCTGGGCCGTGCACGTGCCGCGACGCCTGCAGGAGTTGCGGGTGGAGCTGGCCAAGGCTCGTGACCACCTCACTGCGGTCCTCGACGCCCCGCCCAGTGTGGCGGAACTGGCGGCGTACCTGGAGATCGGCGAGGAGGAGGTCATCGAGGGTATGGTCGCCGCCAACGGCTACAGCGCCGGTTCCCTCGATCTGCCCACTGACGAGGAGGGTGAGGGTGGCATCCGCTCCAACGCCGACACGATAGGTGCCTGCGATCCGGCGATCGAGAAGGTCGAGGACCTGCGGGCGCTCGCCCCCATGCTGGACCAGTTGGGTGAGCGCGAACGTGTCCTCTTGCAGATGCGGTTCGGCCGGGAGTTGACCCAGTCCCCGATCGGCGTCGAACTCGGGCTCTCCCAGATGCACGTGTCCCGGCTGCTCTCGCGGCTGCTGTCCAAGCTCCGTGCGGAGATGCTCACCGACTCCTGAGCCCGCGTCCTCCTGGGGGGTGACTGATCATCGCCGCCTGCGGCCGCCACGTGCCCGCTCGGAGGAGCGATCAGGACTCTGCTCTTCGTCCTCTTCTTCCTCGCCCTCCTCTGCTTCGTCCTCGGGGTACTCGTCCTCCTCTTCCTCTTCGTCTTCCTCTTCGTCGCCCTCCTCTTCGTCCTCGGGGTACTCGCCCTCCTCTTCCTCTTCGTCTTCCTCTTCGTCGCCCTCTTCGCCCTCGGCGTACTCGCCCTCCTCTTCCTCTTCGTCCTCGGGGTACTCGCCCTCCTCTTCCTCTTCCTCCCCCTCTTCGCCCTCGGGGTACTCGTCCTCGCCTTCGTACTCGTCAGGCTCCTCCGCGCCTTCCTCTTCGGCGGCCTGCTCTTCTTCCTCGATGGCTTCCTCGTGCGTCCGGACCACTTCGCCGTCGCGGATCTCGCCGCGCCAGCCGTCCGCTTCCTCGTCGGTAAGGGTCACGTAACGCTGGAAGTGCTTGAAGTCCAGGCGCAGACGACGCCCTTGCGCGCGCCAGACGTTTCCGGTCTTCTCGAAGAGGCCAGAGGGGTAGTACTCGACCACGAGCACGATGCGGGTGAGGCTGGGTGCCAATTCGTGGAAGCTCACGCAACCGCGCGTGGTGCCCTTGGCACCCTCCGAGGTCCAGACGATGCGTTCGTCCGGCACCTGCTCCTGCGTCGTGGCCTTCCACCCGCGGGTCGACGGACCCACCTTGACCTTCCAGTCGCTGTCCGCCTCCTTGCCCCGTGACGCGCTGCGGACGCCCTTGGTGAAGCTGCTGAACTTCTCGTACTGAGTCCAGTGGTCGTAGGCGAAGCGCAACGGCACGCCCACGTCCAGTACTTCAATGATGTTCATGACCTTGGGCGTACCGGACTTACGGCCCTTGCCCCCTCCGCCGCCGAACACCCCCTTGACCTTGTCGACGACGTTGTCCTTGATGCTCTTCGCCTTCTCACCGATCAGAGCCTTCACCGGTGAGTCCCCTTGGAGCATTCGCAGGCCCGCCTTGGGGAGCACGCCGCCCCCGTCAGCCACACCCTGGAGCCCGCTGGTGACGTCGCCGAGTTTGTCCGTGGCCTTGTCCGCCAGATTCTGTACCTGGGCCCCCAGGAAGCTCGTGAACGCGCCGCGCAACTGGTCGAGCCCCGAGCCCTGTTCGCCTTCGCGTGTCGTGCCGGCCATGGGCCTACCTCCGCCGTGTGGATGCCTTCTTCGCCGCCGTCTTCTTCGCCGCCGTCCTCTTGGCCGGAGCGGAGGCCTTCTTCGCAACTGCCGTCTTCTTCGCGGGAGCGGAGGACTTCTTCGCCGCCGTCGTCTTCTTCGCGGGCGCCGTCTTCTTCCCTGTTGTCTTCCTGGCCGGCGCCTTGTGGGGAGCCGCCTTGGCGGGGCGGCGGGTTCCACCACCACCGCGCGCACCCTCATCCCGGTCCGCGTCCTTGCGAGCTGGCCGGCGGCGCCTGGGCTCGGGCTTCTCCGGCTCCTCCTCTTCCGTCTCTGCCTCACCCTCGGATGTCTCCTCCTCTTCTTCTTCCTCCTCCTCGGGCTCCTCCTCGGGCTCCTCCTCTTCCTCCTCGTATTCGTCCTCGGGCTCCTCCTCTTCCGGCTCCTCTTCCTTGCGCTTGCCTATGCGCTCAGTACGTGCTTGCAGGGAGTCGGCCAGCGCCGAGAGCTTGCGGTCGGCAACCGCGCCCATCGCCTGGCGGCCGGCTTTCAAAGCCTCACCGCGTAGCTGCTCGCTGAGTTCTTCGAATTGAGGAAGTTCACGCAGCCTCTTGACCCCTTCCGTCAGCAGCTGTTGGGGTTCGAGGCCGACCCGCCGTCCGGCCAGGTAGGTCGCGATGCCGAAGGCCAGCCGCCCCTTCTTGGTCCGGCCGAGGATGTAACCTCCGGCGACCGCGACAGCAAGAGCGACTTTGGGTACGTCGTTCATCGAGTTTCCCTTCGAGAGGGTTACCGAGCTGGTGTTCCGGCTGGCGCCCGCCGTCGCCGGGAACGGGGGCTCGCTCGTCAGGGCGAAGCGTCCGCACGGGGTGGCGCGCAGTGGCCGCGCTGCTCGCTCCGCTATCTCCAGTCTGGGTTGTGACGTCAGCAGGCGCATGCGGAGGGCGGAACGCCATGGAGAATGGCGGCCACCCGATCCGCGCCTCCGCGGTCCGTGAGTGGCCTTGCCACCTCATGCGCCGACGTGGGCGGGCTCCTAGCATGGGATGCATGTGCGCAGATGACGTCCAGCGGCCTCTGAGGCAGCCGGACTTCACAGCCCACGCCGTGCCCACCAGCGCAGTTCCTGGTCACAGGGCAAAGGGGACGCGCCAGCGAGCGGTCGGTCTCGCCGAGGCGACCGGACGCGGAGCCGCGGGGGCCGCCCACCAGGTCGGCGAGATGGCGGAGGCGGCCGCCGGGGCCATGGAACCGCTGAAACCGAGACTCCGTGGCTGGTTGCACGCCGGTATGTTTCCGGCCTCACTGATCGCGGGCATCGCGCTGATCTGCCTTGCACGCACAACTCTGACGACGCTCGCCTGTGGGATCTACTCCGCCTCCGCGTGGCTGCTGTTCGGCACCAGCGCGCTCTACCACCGCGGCACCTGGCGTCCTCGCGGGGAGGCGGTCCTGCGCCGACTGGACCACGCCAACATCTTCGTCATCATCGCCGGCACCTACACACCCCTGACCGTGGTCCTTCTTCCCCAGCACAGACGAGCCGTCCTGCTGGGACTCATGTGGGCCGGCGCGCTCGCCGGAGTCGCCTTCCGGGTGCTGTGGGTGGGGGCACCCCGCTGGCTGTCCACCCCCTGCTACCTTGCGCTCGGCTGATCCGGCGCTTTCCTCCTACCGGACTTCCTGCGCGTCGGCGGGCCCGTGGTCGTGGTCCTGATCGTCACCGGCGGAGTTCTCTACACCGCAGGCGCAGTGGTGTACGCGACGAAGCGACCCGACCCCTCTCCGCGCTGGTTCGGGTTCCACGAGGTGTTCCACACCTTCACCCTGGCTGCTTTCACGACCCACTACGCGGCGATCGCCCTGCCCGCCGTCTGACCGGCATGTGACCTGCGGTTCCTGGCATGCGCAGCGGGGTCCGTGGAGCGTAGCGTGGGAAGTGTCCGCCCGGCCGGCCGTGTGAATACCCCCACGAGGCCCGGGCCCCGACCGGGCGGGCCCAGGCTGTCCACAGCGTCGATCCCTTCCGGCAGCCGCAGCCGGGGGCCCGGCAGCAAGGGGACGTACGCCTTCACGCAGGAGTGGATTCCGGCCTCTGATCAGCAGTGACAAGCCTATACGGGAGGAGTTCATGGCCGTACAGCACCGTTTGGTGGGCGGATCCCCAGAGGAGGTGTGGGCCGCCCTCGCCGACGGCTCGCGCTACGGCGAGTGGGTCGTCGGCCCCTCGCATTCCCAACAGAGCGACGACCGGTGGCCGCACGTCGGGTCCTCCATCGAGTACAGCGTGAACGTGGGACCCCTGGTCGCAAAGGGGCAGACGGTCGTCCGCGTCTGCCGGCCGCCCCGGCAACTGGAACTGGAGGCCGAGGCCGGATGGCTCGGCACCGCGCGCATCGCGATCGAGCTCCGTCCATGGGGCGAGGACACCCTGATCATCCTCGACGAACATCCGCTGCGGGGCCCTGGCGGCCTTCTCCACAACGCGGCGCTTGACGCATTGATCCAGCTCCGCCACCGCAGCATGCTCGGCAGGCTGGCCGACGCCGTGGAGAACGACGTCCGCGAGCGGGAGAAGGCGAGCTGACCCGCGGCCGCGTGCGCGTGCCGGCACTGACGGTGCTCCGAGGCCTCCCTGTTCGCAGCGAGGACACGAGCCTCCATGGTGGTCCCATGGACGGCAGCACCGCCGCCCCACACCGGCAATCGTCCTCCTTGTCCCCGGCGCCGGACCGCTGGTGGCTACGGTGGTCGTGTGACCGTCCAGTCGATGACGGTGTGCGATCGATCCAACACTTTCTGACGTACCGGAGGCGGTCGTGGGGGCACGGAGACGTTTGCATGAGGGCCTCGCGATCCCAGGCGAGACGCGGCCCGACGGCCTGCCCGTGGCACTGTCCGACCGACGGCGGCTGGCCGCGGTGGAGGCGACCGGGTTGCTGGACACCGGCCCCGAGGCGGCATTCGACGACCTGGCCCAGCTCGCGGCCTCGGTGACCGGCTGCGGGCGGGCATTCATCACCCTGGTCGACGAGCGTCGTTCGTTCTGGAAGTCCTGCGTCGGGGTGGACGCCGGGGAGGTGGCCGAGCGGCAGATCCCCGTCCAGGAGAGTTTCTGCCTCTTTGTGGTCGGCCGGCACGGGGAGCCGTTCGTGGTCGCGGACGCCGCTGCCGACCCCCGCACGAGCGGCCATCCCGCGGTCACCCGGATGAAGATCGGAGCCTGGGCCGGGTACCCGATCCTCGCCCCGGGCGGGGAGGTGCTGGGCAGCATGAGCGTGGTGGATGAGAATCCGCACGCCTGGCAGCCCCAGGAACTGGCCGAACTGGCCACGATCGCCCGCGCGGCCAGCAACGAGATCAACCTGCGCACCTCGCTGGCCGTTGCCCAGGACGCCCTGGAGACCGCAAGCACGCTGGCCCGCAGCCTCCAGGACAGCCTGCTGCCCCCGGTACTGCAGAAGGTCCCCGGCCTGGAGACGGCCGCCTCGTACTTGCCGGCGGCCGGTGGCAGCGCCGTGGTGGGCGACTTCTACGACCTTTTCCGGGCCAAGGGGCCTTGGTGGTGCACCGTGATGGGCGACGTGTGCGGGAAGGGCACCGAAGCGGCCAAGGTCACCGCCCTGGCCCGCTACACCCTGCGCGCCGAGGCCACCCAGCACAAGTCCCCCGCCTCAGTGCTCGATCACCTCAACTCCGCCCTCATGGAGCAGCGCAAGGGAGAGCGGTTCCTGACCGCCGTCTATGCCACTTTCCGCACCACACCCGTGGGAATCGCGGGGCGGCTGTGCACCGCTGGACACCCCCCGGCCCTGATCCGCAGGGCCAACGGCCGCATCCAGGAAGTCGGACGGTCCGGAAGCCTGCTGGGCATCCTCGCCGACGTCAGGCTGACCGACGTCCCGTTCCGGCTGGCCCCGGGCGACGCCCTGCTGCTCTACACCGACGGCGCCACCGAGGCCCGGGCCCGTCGCACCGCATCTTCCGGCGCCCGACCGCAGTTCGGCGAGGAAGCACTGGCCGCCGCCTTCGCCGGCTGCCGAGGAATGGATGCGCGGGGCATCGTCACCCACCTCGGCGACCTCATCGCCGAGCACACGGGTGACTGGGCCAGCGACGACACCGCCCTCCTCGCCCTGCGCGTCCCCCCGCGTCCCTGACGGGGCGTGGGACAGAGCGGGCGGCCTTGCCGGTGTCCCAGCGCGCCCGATCCGGGCGCCCTATTCGACGCGGCGCGCTTTGTGCCTGCCGACGTCGAAGCACGCCCGGGTGGGCAGTTCGGTCAACCCGGTGCTCTCGCGCGCGTGCGCGACCGGACCGTGACACAGCGCCTGCAGGACCGGGGCGGGTGCGGCGTGATCCGTCAGCGTGACGGCCACGTCGAGCCGGGGGTGCGCCGGGCGTCCGGTCATGTGGGCACCCGCCCGCCCGACGCCGGGCAGAGCGCTTGCTTCGGCGGCCACGGCGTCGCTGAGGGCGCGGCCGCGCAGTTCGACACCATCGGGCGGAGGCGTTCCGCCCAGGTGCACCGAGCCGGGACGTTGGCGGCGGAACTGGGCGAGCAGCCACAGGAGGGCCAGCACGGTCGCCAGGGTGAGGCCGGCGATGACGGCGGGCCACCACCACCAGCCCTGGTCGCTCCACCGGATCCGGTCGGCGTTGCTGAGCAGGACGTCATTGTGCGTGGTCAGCGGCCAGCCGGCGGGCGCAGCCACGTGAATCCGACGGTAGAGGTCGAGAGCCGCGGTGAGGATCAGCAGCCCGCCACCCAGCAGCACCAGGCCGCTGATGGCCAGGAGGAGGCGGTTGAGTGTGGATCGGCCGTTCATGGCGCGCTCCCGGGCGGGGTCAACGGGTGTGGTGTCGTAGGCGGACCGTCAGCCGTGGGGCATGTGCCAGAGCGAGCTGGCGGCACTGGTCCTGCAAGGCCTGGGTGAGGTCGTCGCGGACGGTCGCCGGGTCGCGGAAGCGGACGTCCGCTCGGGCGATGACGCGGCGGCGTCCGACCCGGACCCGGGCTCGGGCTATGCCCGGGACCCGCATCGCGGCGTCGCGCAGCACCAGTTCGGCTCCCCGACGGTCCAGCCAGGCCCGCAGTCCGGTACAGCCGTCGGGGGCCCGCAGCGGCAACTGCCGGCGCAGGCCTGGGGTGAGCGCGAGGACGAGCAGCCACAGGCCGAGGAGGACGGCGACGCAGGCGCCGAGCAGCAGCCACAGATCGTCGACCGGGCGGCTGGCCAACTCGTCGGCGAGGCGGGTGCGCCACGCCGCGGCGCGCTGCCCGGCACGCACGGCGATCACGTCGTACAGCACCACCCCGAAGGCGCAGGCTGCCACCAGAGCCACCACGGTGGCCGGGATGCGGCGTGCCGACCACAGGCGAGGTGACCTCGCCCCACGGCTGTCGCGCGCCGGCGACCTCGCCGCCGGAGCACGGATGCCGGGTCGGCCCGGGTCTGCGGCTCTTTCGGTCTTGGGCCGCGGTGCATGGCGGCCGGGAGGTGCGATACCGGAGGGGAGAGTCATGGGGGGGCTCCTCGGTCTGTGCGTGCGTGACGATGGCTGGTTCCGTCCGGCGCCGCCGAGGCGCCGGGGGTCACTGAACGCGGTCCGGGCCGCCGACGGTCGCCAGGCGCCGGATCGTCAGCGTGACGTCGCGGACGTCCAGCCCGGTCAGTTGGGCCACCCGTTCGGCGACCTCGCGCTGCAGTTGCCGGCAGGTGACGGCGATGTCAGCGGGGTACGGAAGGTCCACCGACAACGCCAGTTGTGCCGTCCCGCCGTACGTGGTCACGCGAGCCCCCGGTACGGCCAGATCCGTGCGCGGCTGCCTCGGGCCGACGAGTCGGCGCAGCGCCGTGCCGGCGACCCGGACGGCGATGCGGGCCACGACCCGGTCGGGTATCACCGTCGCGCCACGCGCGGCAGGCGGCACGCGGCCGTGGACGTCTTCCGCAGGCTCGCCGGGGGGACGGCCGGACGAACCGGCGGCACGGGTGCTGGTGTTCACCGTGGCCGCCGGGCGGACACGTCCCGCTGCCGCCGGGTGAACACGTCGGCGTCACCCTGCAGGACGAGACCGACGCCCAACCCCACGGCGCCCAGGACCGCTACCAGGAGGAAGGCCCAGAACCCGCCGAAGAAGCCCGCGAATCCCAGTGCCATTCCGGCTGCCAGACCCACTGTCGCTGTATTCATGATTCACTCACCTGTCCCGCGCCGGCGTGTGCCGCCGCCTCGGGCGCGCTTCGTGCCGCGTGGGTGGACCCGCTGACGGCCCACTGACGGAGTTCATCGGACACGGCCCTCGCCCGGCTCGGTTTCGTCTTCCTCTTCCTCGTCGGGCAGCTTCACGTCGTCGACGACGAGGTTCACCTCGACGACCTCAAGGCCGGTCATGCGTTCCACGGCGGAGATGACGCTGACGCGGACCTCTGCTGCCACATCGGGGATGGCGTAGCCGTACTCGACGACGACGTCGAGGTCCAGCGCGGCCTGGCTCTCGCCCACCTCGACCTTCACCCCGCGGCTTACGCTTGCGGTCCCGCCGCCGGGGACGCGTTCGCGCATGGCGCCCATGGCCCGGGCCATGCCCGCACCGAGGTTGTGGATCCCGGGGACCTCGCGAGCGGCAGTTCCCGCGATCTTGGCCACGACGCCGTCGGCGATGGTGGTCTGGCCCCGCGTTTCGGGGGAGGTGTTCGCGCCGGTCGGCCCCTTGAGCATCGTCCCGGTCCCGGCGGAGCCGTCCTGTCCGGTGAAGGGACGGTCGGTGGTGTCCGTCATGGCAGTCGCCTCGATCAGTTGCTGCGGGCACCGGTACGGCGCCCGTCACAGGTTTGGACACATCCGGGAGGCAATTCGTCATGCATATTCGCGAACCGGCATCACATGCCTGAAGCCGGGCACGCGTAACACCGCAGGGAGGAGGTGCGGTCATGACGCACAGCGCCGGCACTTCCCCGCGCCGATCGGCCGCACTCGGCACGCCCCCGGGTCCCGTTCCCCCAGGCCCCGTTCCCCCGGGCCTGGCCGACGGCCTGCCGTCCGCGCCGGACGACCTGCTCGCGACCCGGGCCGGCGAAGGCGACGAGGAGGCGTTCGCGATCCTGGTGCGGCGTCACAGCCGCCCGCTGCTCGCCCTGGCCTTCCACACGCTGGGCAACCTGCAGGACGCCGAGGACGCCGTTCAGGACGCTTTCATCAGCGCCTGGCGGCGCCTGCCCGATTTCCGTCATGGCGCGGCGTTCAGGACCTGGATGTACCGCATCACCGTCAACCGCTGCCTGAACTCCCTGCGCCACCGGCCGGCCCCGGTACCGTTGAACTCGGTGGCCGAACCCGCCGCCCCCGGAATGCGGAGCTCGCCGGCGCGGGCAGCCGAACAGGACGCCCTCACCGACGCTCTGGCCGGTGCGCTCGGCGCGCTGGAACCGCAGCAGCGCATCTGCTGGATCCTGCGGGAACTGCACGGACTCCCCTACTCCCAGATCGCCCACGTCACGGGCACCACCGAGCAAACGGTCCGCGGGCGACTGTACCGAGCACGACGAACCCTGAAGGAGGCACTGGGCCCATGGCGCTAGACGACCATCCCCCCCGGCCTCCGGCGGACGGCTGCCCTCTCGACGAGGTCCGCCGTCACACCGGCGACGAAGTGCTCACCTGCGGGCGCACTCTCAGCCACGCCTGGGAGCAGGCCAGGGACACCGGTCCGCCCGTGGACCCCCACCTCGCCGAGTGCCCCTACTGCCGCGATGCCGTCGACGGCCTGGCCGCACTGGACAGGGCGACGCAGGCGCTGCGGGAGCAGGAACCACCCGGCACACAGAGCCTCGTCTCCCGCGTCATGGACATCGTCCGTGACGAGGTACTGCTGGGGCCGATGCTCCCGCTGGGCGACCCCACGCGCACTCTGCGGATCGCCGAACACACCGCGGCCGGCGTGCTGCGGAGCGCCGCGGACTCGGTACTCGGCGTCACGACCGCCAGTTGTCGCCTCACCCGGGCCGACGAGCCGACGGGCATACGCGTGAGCATCGCTCTGGCCGCCGCTCTGAACCGCCCTCTGCCCGAGACAGCGGCACTGGTGCGACACGCGGTACGGGACGCCGCCCACAACGCGCTGGGCCTGTTGGCGGCCGCGATAGACGTCACGGTGATCGACGTGCACCACGCCGCATGGTCGGCGAGCATCTCGGAGCCCGCGCAGGGCGGGCTGGAACCCGACCCATGACAGGTTGCGACCCTGCCGACATTCGCCAGAGCGCCGCTGAGGCCGCCCTCGGGGTCGACGGGGTGCTCGGCTTGCAGCCCACTCTCGCCAGCCGTCTCGCCCGAGCCGCTTCACGCCCGGTTCCGGGAGCGGCACACGAGAGGTTCGCCTCGCCGCTGTCGGGCATCCGCGTGGCGTGCGACCCGGACGGCTCGGGCTGGCAGGTGGAGATACGCTGCGTCCTCGCCGAGGGTCACCGGGCCGTGGACGTCGCCCGCACGGTCCACGACCGGACCCGGGCATCACTCATGCCGCTCGTCACGGCCCACGGGAGCGGGGAGGCCCTCACCGTGACCGTCACCATCACCCGGATCGCACGGACACGTGCGTGATCCGGCCCCGAATGGGCCCGCGTCCATCGTGTTGCTGCGAGACGGCGTCGAGAGACTGGCTAGGGATTCGTCTCCCGCTTCCCACGCGGAGGCCCGCCAGACGGCTCCTGCGGGTCCACCCCGGTGGTTTCCGAGGCGTCCTCCGTCCCGCTGGGACGTCCCGAGGGGCCCCGTCGCCCCGTGTCCTGGATGCCCCTCTTGCCGGACTTCCCCGACCGTTCCTCGCCGCTGCGGGAGATGCCTTCCACGGGCGTGCCTTCCAGCGAGTCCTCGATGTCCTGCCGACTCGGCTCGCGCGTCTTCCCGCCCGGCGCATAGGTGTCCGGGTGGAAGGAGCGATGCGCGCTCGGGTTCTCCTCCTGACGGGTCGCGTCCACATCCTGCGACCATCCGTGCTGGTCATCGCCCTTGGACCGGCTCGGATTCGCGCCCTGCCGACCCTTACTGTGCTTCTTCTCCATGACGGCCTTCCTTCATCAACCCCCAGAGGAATGATTGACCTATCTGCAACCCTGCCCAATATTCGACACTCAAACGGGCAGGCCTGGGGCCACAGGGCCGGGGAATGCGGAAGGGGCCGGCCCCCGAAGGGTGCCGGCCCCGACCCTGATGCTTTCCGACGTCAGCCGATCGGAACGATGTTCTCGGCCTGCGGGCCCTTCTGGCCCTGCGTGACGTCGAAGCTCACCTTCTGGCCCTCCTGGAGCTCGCGGAAGCCCTGGGTGGCGATGTTCGAGTAGTGGGCGAAGACGTCAGCGCCGCCGCCGTCCTGCTCGATGAAGCCGAAGCCCTTTTCCGCGTTGAACCACTTAACGGTGCCAGTTGCCATGATGAAGCATCTCCTTCTGGAGCAGTTGCCTGAAGTCCACACTGCGCGGACTCCTGTCGCCGCAATGACCCTCCGGAAGGACCGGAAAAACAAAAATGCACCTGTGGGTCAGGTGCACATGACGTTCATGGGTACCAAAACTGCAACACATAAAAGCTAACACAGATGCTCCGCCGGCGGTGGATCACGGAGACCGAATTATTCGTGTCCTTCTCCTGTCGCTCCGGCGGCCTCACTGTGCAACGCTGACTCCCCGAGGTACATCCGACCATCGTGTGGAGACCCAGTGCGCTGCATCATCGCCGGTTACCCCTTCGACCTCACCCCCAGCGAGGTGCAGCAGGCCATGAGCGGCGTCTCCCCCGAACCCCTGGCCGGCGAGTCCGTACGTATCGGGCAGCAGTACTACCCCGTCAAGCAGGTGGGCGCCGTGATCACCCGCCAGGACCGACGGGACTTCACCGCGGCCGAGGTCACACGTGCCATGACGCGCCTCGGATTCGCCTGCCACACCGTTACCGCCGCCACCGACGTCTGACCGTCGGCGGCCCTCACCTCGGCGGGCACCCGGCGCGGGCGCCGTCGGAAGTGACGACGGAGTCCATGAGGCGGCACGCGTCATCAGGCGTCGCGCCCGGAGGCACGACCAGGAGGTCGCAGCGGCCGACCCCGTAGGACACCAGACAGATCGTGTTCGGCCGCGGGGTCGCGGCGGCCCGGTTGATGTGTATGTTCCGGCCGCCGAACCGGAACTCCTGTGGCCCCATGCGCCACATCGGACCGCTCACCGTGATGCGGCTGATGCCGGGCCAGCGTTCGTCCAGGGCCGCCAGCAGACCGGGCAGGCCCTTGCCGAGATCGTGCGTCCGCGGCCACCACACGCCGTCCAGCCAGTGCGGCCCCAGGTCGCGCCGGACCAGCCTGACCCGGACAGGCCCCTCTTCGGCCCCCGGGCGGGTGGCCTGCATGCTGCCGATGGGCACCTCAGCCACCCGTCCGTGAAGCGGCGGCGAGCCACCGCTGGAATCCGCTGTGCCGCTCCGGGGTGTGGGCGGTGTCCACCGTCAGATGCAGTCGGGTGCCACTGCCCGTGACGCCGGCGGGGTAGCTGCGTTGTTCGGTGCTCGCGAACCACGTACGCAGTACCTCGGCCACGCGTCGTGCCACTTCCGGTGAGGCGGCGGTGATACGGACCTCGGCAAGTTCGCCCTCCGGGAGCGATGCGTCGGTTCCCATGTGTGTCTCCAGTCTTCTCGCGACGGACCCGCGGCTCACCGGCCGCCTTCGCCCTCACACGCCGTTTCCTGGCCGTGGGTTTCCGGAGTAGCGGCCTGCTCGTGCTTCTTTCGCGTGATCCACGCCGCCGCGGTGGTCCGATCGAGAGGACGAAAGCCGCGGGCCAAAGCGAGTTCGGCGGCACAACCGGTCGCCCGAATCGTCGTCGCGGCCATGACGCCGCCTTCCGGCCCGGCTGGTTGGCCGGGCGCGCCTGATCCGACGACGACGCCAACGCTGATGCCAACGCACGAAATGCCTTCGGTGCCCCCACCGTACTCCTGATTACCGACGGTCAAGGTCGTTATGGCTCTGACCAGCGAGAACGGAGGCTCCGCCCCCGTCTGAGGCCGGTGGACCGCCCCGGCCGGCCCCATACGGGACCGTTCCTTCGACGACCACGGCCTCGACATGGCCCTCGGCTCCGTCGGCGTACTCGCGCACGAACGTCGCGGCGTCCCCCTGGGGGTGCTCGTACGCGGGACCGGACAGCCTCACCAGCCCCTCGACGTCTCCCGCCTTGAGCCGCTGTACGTACACCTTGATGAGGGTTTCCACCTCGTCGGCCGTCTCCGCCACATCCGGGTAGTCCGATTGCCCGGCCCGGACCGTCACATCGACTCCCGGCGAATCGGCGAGCGTGTAGGGCGTCCGGAAGAACGCCGCCCAGACACCGAACGCGATGCCGGCGACGGCCACCAGGAACACCGCCCCGGCTACCGGAACGGTGCGGCGCAGTCCGAGCTTCTGTCTGATGTTGAGGTCGGCCGCACGGGCATGCGGAAGTTCCACACCTCGTGGTCGCACGCTTCCCCCCATTGCGAGACGGTCGCGGTGATCTTCACATGGAATTGGTCTGTCCGCGACGGTCCAGGCCGCATGCCTGACCTCCCAGCGCGCCCAGCGCGCCGTCAGGACGCAATGGGCCAGGGCCGTTTACGTCCATTCGTCTTCTCTTCCAAGCCGCGTGACCTGCGGCGAAAGTAGTTCCTGCCACCGGGCGTCACACCCGAGACATCCTTCACAGCTGCACCTGCAGGGCAGCTGTTTGGGCCGGGGTGTGCCTTCGCCCGCTCGAACCACCCACCGCAGGAGAAATCATGAAGCTGGGCCATGCCGTCCGTCGTACCACCGCCGCCGTGGTCGCCGTCAGCGCGATGTCCCTCGGATTGGTCGCGACCACCGCCGGAGCCGCGCACGCCGTCGCGTCGTGCAGTGGTGACGTGTCGATGTACGGCACGCTGTCCGACGGCCGGCTGACGTACACGCAGATCGAGCCGAACACCGGCGACCGCGTCAAGACGCTCATCGGCCCGAACCTCGGCTTCACGCCCAAGACGATGGCGGCCCTCAACTTCAACACGGTGCTGGTCACTTCGACCACCGGCGACCTCTACCGGGTCGACGTGCAGACGAACAACACGTCCCTCACGCTCGCGGGCGTCGTCAAGATCTGGGACGGCGGCTGGACCTTCGACAAGTTGGTCTACGACGGCGCCGGTCACCTCTACGGGACGGTCGACGGCCAGCTCCACCAATACTTGGTGTCGCAGGCCAAGCCCGCAGGGTCCGCCCACATAGGCCAGCACGTCGTGATCGACACCGGCTTCGTCCTCAAGACCCTCGCCGCCGCGGGCGACGACCGCATCATCGCCTCGACCTCGGACGGCCGACTGCTCAGCTACAAGATCAACGGCGTGAACGACTGGGACAGCTCGGTCCTGAAGCCGAGCGGCTGGTCGGCGGTGGACTCGCTCTCCTCGCCGGGCGGCGGCCTCTACTACGGCCGTACCAACGGCGGCATGTACTGGTACCACGACTCGGACCCGACCGACGGTGACGGCAGCGACATCGCGTACCACTCCGACGACCCGGTGGACGCGTCCGGCTGGACGCAGAGCCTGCTGTCGGCCTACGCGAACAACTGCGCCTACGTGGCGCCGGCGCCGCCCAAGTCCGTCCAGGGCGGCACCATCTACCGCAACGAGGTCATCGCCCGGGCCAAGGACTGGTACAACCGCAACATCCAGTACAGCCAGAGCGCCTACGCCACCGACGTCGACGGCGACCACTCCTACCGCACCGACTGCTCCGGCTTCGTCTCCATGACCTGGCACCTCACCACCTCGCTCACGACCGAGACCCTCCCCAGCGTGAGCACGCAGATCAACAAGGCCGACCTCAGGCCCGGTGACGCGCTGAACGACTACTCCGACCACGCCGTCCTCTTCGCGGGCTGGAAGAACCAGGACGCGGGCACCTTCTACTACTACGCCGAGGGCAGCACGGCCACGGACATGAACTACTCGACCGCGAACGTCTACAGCGGCGACATCGGCGGCCACCCGGCCTCGTCGTACGTCGCCCTGCGGTACAAGAAGATCGCCTGACGCCCCACCCGACGCCTCGAAGGCCCCGCGGATCCCCGCGGGGCCTTCGAGGCGTCCGCGACCCGGAGCTCCGAGCGCTTCAAGCGCCTGCGTGCGAAGGGACGGCAGGCCTACACTCGGAAGATGACCTTGGAATGGGAACAGGTAATCGTTCACTCGGTGAATCCGGCGGCCTTGGGGCAGTGGTGGGCCGAGGCTCTCGGCTGGGTCGTGGTCCACTCCTCCGACGACGAGTTCGAGATCCGGCCGGAGCCGGATCGCATGCCAGGGTTGGACTTCGTCCGGATCAACGAGCTCAAGCAGGGCAAGAGCCGGCTGCATCTCGACTTCAGGCCCGATGACCAGAACGCCGAGGTGGCCCGTCTCGAGGCCCATGGCGCCAAGCGTGTCGACATCGGCCAGGGTGACCAGTCGTCGTGGGTCGTCATGGCGGACCCCGAGGGCAACGAGTTCTGTGTCCTCGGCAACCGACGTCAGTGAGAACCCCCGCGCCTGACACCGATCCACTCAGGCGGACCGTGGCGGCCGACTCCCACCAGCCGTAAAGGGCGGCGCCCCTTCGCTTCGAAGGAGCGCCGCCCTTTGCACGGGCCGCAGCGAGTGGCTGTCGGTGGCGGGCGGCCTACTGCCAGCCGGCGTCCGCCGGGGTGACCTGCCAGCCGGCGTCGGCGACGAGGACGGAGGAGGACGGAACCGCGTCGGCCGTGGACCGGGGCGTGACCACCGGGGCGGCGAGAGCCGCGGCGACGACGAGAGAGCAGACCGCGGCGACCTTGGCGATTCGGTTGCGAAGCATGCCTGTGTCCGTTCCTTCCGGAGGAGAGATGCGATGTCCGGCCCGCCCTCGCGTCCCGCGGTGACGCTCGGCCCGGCCGGTGACCAATAGGTTCGTCGCAGCTCAAGCCTGTGGAAAGGCTTCGGGGATGGACGGAAAGGGCCTTGGACTGATGCGTCCACACGGGCCGGTTCAGTCCACCGTCTCGGGCAGGAAGGCCAGCGGCATCAGCGGCACCCCCGCGCCGGTCAAGCGCGCCGTGGCCAACTGCGGCACGTCGCGCAGCAGTCGGCGGCAGACCCGAAGGGCCCGTTCCTCCGCCTCGTCGAGCCCACCGGCCAGCAGATAGAAGCCGAGTGTGAGTTCGGAGGGAGGGGTCGGGTGCACGGCGACGTGCTCGACGCGGTCACGGGGGACGATCGCCGATCGCACCAACGCCTTGACGTTCTGCGGCAGCTCCTCGTCGGAGGGGAGTGCCAGATGTGCATGGACCAGGTACATGCGCTCCAGAGTCTCAACCGAAATCGTGAGCAAGTCCGTTTGAACACTGGACCGTTGGGGCCCTGGCCGGTTCCGTCCTGCCTCCGTGACGATCCCCCGTCGCTCTGCGAAGATCGCCGTCGAACAGGGGATGCCGCACGCAGGAAAACCAGGGGGAACCAGATGCTGACCGCTCTCGGACTCGATTCCGTCGCGGAGACGGTGTACCGCGCCATGCTCAGAGACCCGAACGCCGGTGTCGCGGGCCTCGCCCAC
The DNA here is from genome assembly GCF_056858595.1 of Streptomyces sp. TOM-9. Classification (NCBI taxonomy): domain Bacteria; kingdom Bacillati; phylum Actinomycetota; class Actinomycetes; order Kitasatosporales; family Streptomycetaceae; genus Streptomyces; species Streptomyces sp. TOM-9. Next base: position 1,164,258 of record NZ_JBXEQB010000001.1, read on the forward strand.
GCCGTGGGGCTCTCCGTGGAAGAGGTGGGCGAGGCCCTCGACACCCTGAGCGAGCTGGCCCTGGTACGCCCTGCCGCCGGGGACGCGGGCCGCCTCCGGGCCGTCTCACCGGACGTCGGCATGGAGGTCCTGATGGGCCGCCAGCAGGCCCAGCTGGCGGCCCAGCAGCAGCGCCTCGAAGCCTCGCGGGCCGCCGCGGCCCAGCTCATCTCCGAGTACGCCGAGCTCCGTCCCGCCACCAGCCATCCCGGGGTGGAGCATCTGGTGGGCCTCGACCGGATACGCGACCGGCTGACCGTGCTCACCCGCGAGGTACGCGAGGAATTCCTGACCTTCGCCCCTGGCGGTCCGCAGACCGCGGAGAACATGGCCGCCTCGCGGCCGCTCAACGAGGATCTGCTCGACCGCGGGGTGCGCATGCGCACGATCTACCTCGACAGCGTCCGCACCCACCGGCCCACCGTCGAGCACGCCACCTGGCTGGCCGGACTGGGCGGTCGGATCCGCACAACCCCGTCCCTGCCGACCCGGATGATCATCATGGACCGGCTGACCGCCATGATCCCGGTCAGCAGCGACGACACCGCCGCGGGCGCCGTCCTGCTGACCGGCCAGGGCACGCTCACCGCGCTGTGCGCGCTCTTCGAGACCACCTGGGAGGCCGCCCAGCCGCTCGGCGAGATCGCGCCCACCGACCCGCACGGGCTCACCGGCCAGCAGGCGACCACCCTCCGGCTCCTGGCCGAGGGCCACACCGACGAGGCGATCGCCAAGCGGCTCGGGGTGTCACACCGCACGGCCCGGCGGATCGCCTCCGAGCTGATGGACCGCCTCGACGCACGCAGCCGTTTCGAGGCCGGCGTGCGCGCCGTGCAGCGGGGCTGGCTGCCGGCCAGGTTCTGAGGCCCAGGCCGCAGGCACCGGCCTGGTGGGCCTTTGCGGCGCGTCGGCCCCAAGACCACGGCGGACGGCGTGGGGGGTGGCTACGCTCGTGATGTTGCCCGCGGCCACCACCGCGGGCACGGCCCGAGGGCCCCGATGGCGACACGGGGCCCTTCTCCATGTCCGGGCGGCCCCGGCCAGGGGGCATCGTGAAACACAGGCCGGGGCCGCCGCTCAGGGGCGATTGCGGCCGGCGGAACCGCTTCGGGAGCCCGCCCGGCCCCGTGCACCATCACCACACCCGACCGGGCGGGCGGCTCCGGAGGGTCGCCTAGCCTCCCAGGCGCTACCGAAACCCCGGGGGCGAAACCTTACGACGCAAGGCTGAACGTCGCCTCCACAGCCGCCCACCGGGTCGACCCGACCGGGGTCGTCCACTGCGCGTCCAAGTTCGCCGTGCGCGCCGTGTCCGACGGCCTGCGGCAGGAAAGCGCGGACCTCCGCGTCACGGTCGTCAGCCCGGGCCTGACCCACACCGAGCTCACCCACTCAGGTGGCAACGCTGACGTGCAGGGCGCGGTGCGAGCGGCACTCGACGCCGTCGGCGTCGACGCCTCGGCCATCGCCGAAGCGATCGGCTACGCGATCGCACAGCCCGCCGACGTCAACGTCAGCGAGGTCATCGTCCAGGGCACGGCCCAGGCCTGACGACCCACCACCCGGCGTCCTCTTCAGGCTGCTCCCCGCCTGGGACGACTCGAATGCGCCGAAAGCCCGCACGTACGTCTGCTCGACCAGGCCCTCCGCTGCGGCGCGGTGATCGGTCAGGTGGATCGCCGCGGCGTACAGCCGGTCGAGAAACGGCATGGCTTCGCGATCGAACCGGGCGACGACGTCGGACGGGTGCGCCGCGTCGGTGCCGTCAAGGGCGCGGGGACGGCGGGTGGCCGCGGGAGGCCTGGTGCGGGCGGGGGCCTGGCTCATGGCTGCCTCCCGGAGGCGGACGGAGTCGTGAGCCGCCGATGACGGCCTCCGCCGTGGATGTGTCGCATGGCCGCTGATCACCTTTCTGAAGCCCCGCCCCGGCTCAGGTGGCCAGGGCCTCGACACATCCAGGGCACCATCCGCGCTGAAGGCCGGGAAGCCCACTGCTCACCCCACGGTCGGCTCCACCGGGGGTACAGCAGACCCCCCGACCACACGGGACGCCCCCCGGCGGCGGGGTGACGGAGCGGTCTTCGCTCTCGTCTTTCGGTGGCGGCCGCGTTCAGCCGAAAGTCGTAGCGACGCCCCAAGAGGTCCGACTTCCGCCCGAAGCGGACGGTCATCGGCTCTTCATAGCCTTCCTGGCATGAGCTCCGGCTCGTGCACCGCATCCGCGGGCGGCCTCGCCCGGGCTGCAGGGCCGGGCCGAGCGCCCGGACCGGCGGGGGCTCGAACCTCACCCACCTGCGGTGATGCCCTGAGCCTTCCCGGTCGCAGGGCACCGGCCTGACTGTGACACCTCCGAAGGGCACCCCATGCACTGCGTTCCACCGATCGGTTCCGCCGTCCGTGCCGCCGACCCACTCCGTACGCTGCCCGGCCACCGGACCGGGCCCGAGCTGCGGGTGGACCTGACGGCGGTCGCCGCGAACACCCGGGTCTTCGCGGCGCGCGCCGCCCGCGTGATGGCCGTGGTCAAGGCCGGCGGCTTTGGACACGGCGCGGCGGAGGCCGCTTCCGCCGCCCTGGGCGCGGGGGCGACCTCGCTCGGCGTGACGTCCGTCGAGGAGGCACTGCACCTCAGGCGCGCGGGATTGCGGGTGCCGATCCTGAGCTGGCTCAATCCGGTCGACGCCGCCTTCGAGGAGGCGCTGCGGGCGGGTGTCTCACTGGCCGTTCCCGGGCACGAACACCTGGCCGCCGTGACCCGTGCCGCGTCCCGGACGGGCTGGACCGCCGAGGTCCACCTCCAGGTGGACACCGGGATGGCCCGCGAGGGTGCCGACCCCCGGGAATGGGCCGACCTGTGCCGTCTTGCCCGGAACGCGGAGCGTGCGGGCCTGGTCCGGGTGGTCGGCGTCATGAGTCACCTGGGCTGCGCGGACACCCCGGGCGACCCGTGCACCGACCAGGCCCTCGAACTGTTCCGGGCTGCGACGGTCACCGCGGCGGAGGCCGGTCTGCGGCCGGCCCTCCGGCACGTGGCCGCCACCTCGGCGACCCTCACCGATCCGCGGACCCGGTTCGACCTGAGCCGTGTCGGCGCCGGGCTCTTCGGCATCGATCCGACGCGGACGACCCCGCTGCGGCCCGCGCTGACGCTGACCGCCCCCGTGGTCTCCGTCCGCACGGTCACCGCCGGGACCCGGGCCGGCTACGGGCACACATGGAGCGCCCGCCGCGGCACCCACCTGGCACTGGTGGCGGTCGGATACGCCGACGGGCTTCCCCGCGCCGCTTCCGGCCGGGCCGAAGTGCTCCTCGCCGGGCGCCGCCGCCCCGTTGTGGGCCGGATCTCCATGGATCAGATCATCGTCGACACCGGCGAGCACCCGGCCGCCCCCGGCGACGTCGCCACCGTCTTCGGCGCCGGTGACCAGGGCGAGCCCACCCTCCGGGAGTGGGCCCGCTGGTCCGGCACCATCGAGCACGAGATCGTGACCGGCCTGGGCGCGCGACTGCGCCGCACGGTGCAGCAGCCGGCGGTGGCCGCATGATCCCCGCGTCCGAGGCCCGGCGCGTCCGGGTCGCCGTGATCGGCGGCGGCCGCAGCGACGAGCACGAGGTGTCCCTGGCCTCCGCCGCGTCCGTCGGCGCGGCACTCGATCCCACCGCCTACGACGTGCTGTCGCTCACCATCGGGCGGGACGGTGTGTGGCGGGACGGCGCCGGGCACCCGCTGGCGGGCACGCCCGCGGCGAGCCTGTCCGCGGCCCTGACCCTGCTCGCCGGCTGCGACGTGGTGTTCCCCGCGATGCACGGCCCGCAGGGCGAGGACGGCACGCTCGCCGCCCTGCTCGACCTCGCGGACCTGCCGTACGTCGGCGCCGGTGTGCGGGGCGGCGCCCTCGCCATGGACAAGTGGGCGACCAAGCTGGTGGCCGAAGCCGTCGGCATCGCCGTCGCACCGGGCTTCCTGGTCACCACCGGCGACGCCGACCAGGTGCGCTTCCACGGCCCGGTCGTCGTCAAGCCCGTCGCCGCGGGGTCCAGTCACGGCGTGGCCCTCGTCACCGAGGCGGCGGAGCTCGCCCCGGCCATCGCCGCGGCGCTCCGGATCGACGACCGGGTCCTGGTCGAGGACCTCGTGAGCGGACGCGAGGTCGACCTCGCCGTGCTGCAGCGCGCGGACGGCCGTCTGACGGTCGGACCACCGCTGGAGATCCTGCTGGACGACGGCCGCCTCTTCGACACGGAACAGAAGTACGACGGCGGAGCCCGGTTCCGCATACCCGCCGCCCTGTCCGCCGACGAGCTGGACCGGCTCACCGAGGCGTCCCTCGCCCTGTTCACCGCGCTGGGCTGCCGCGGAGTGGCCCGCTGCGACTTCTTCCTCACCCCCGACGGTCCCGTGCTGAACGAGGTCAACACCATGCCCGGCATGACCGCCCAGTCCCAGGTCCCCAAAATGTTCACGCACCAGGGCCTGGGCTACCCCGCACTGCTCGACGAACTGGTCCGCGGGGCGCTCGCCGCACCTGACCCGTCCTCCCCGGCGCAGGTGCGGCCGTGACCGGGCAGCACCGCCTCACCACCGACCAGGGTCCCGGCGCCGCCGCGATCCACCACGAGAGCAACGGAGGGCACCACCGCATGCACCACCTGCTGCGCACCGCCCGTGTCTACGCCCAGACCGTCTTCGACGTCGTCGTCCTGGGCACGGGAACGGACGACATCCACACGAAGCCGGAGCGCACACCGCCCCCGCCCCCGGCGCCGGACGCGGCCACACCGATGGTGCGCGCGGATGGATCCGGGTCTTCCGGGGCGTATCGGTGACACTGGAGGCGACACCCGGAGCGGTTTCCGCTCGGCAGGCGAGCGGAAGTGGAGACGACGAGAACGTGGGCACCACAGCGGACGGCGTCTTCGAACGGGCGGTGCGGGGCATCGGGTGGCTGGCGGCCACCGGGGCCCTGCTGGTCCTGGGCATCCTGGACGTGAGCCTGAACCAGGCCCATCCGTACACCGTCCTCCTGGCGATCGTGGTCGCGCTGGTGACGCCGCGGCTGGCCGCCGTCCCCTTGGGTACGGGCGCGCTGTGGCTGGGGGCGCTCGTGCTGCTGGCGACGCTCACCACTCCGCCGGCCGACTACAGCACCGTGCCGTTCGGGTTCACCGCCGCCGCCGTGACCATCCTGGTCATCGGGGTGACCGCATGGCGGGCCGAGCCCAGACGCGCCTCCTTCGCGGTCATGCTCCTGCTGGCGGGGCTGGTGCTCGAACCCCTGAAGTCCCACCAGCGCATCGCCCTGGCCCTGGCCCTGGCCCTGGCGCTCGGCGGCGTGATCGCCGCCGCGACGGGCCTGTCCGTACGGATGCTCCAGACCAACCGCCAGCGCCAGGTGACCGCCGCCCAGCTGGCCCAGCGGACGGGCATCGCGTCGGACCTCCACGACTACGTCGCCCATCACGTGACCGGCATGGTCGTGCTCGCCCAGGCCGCGCAGACCGTGGCGGCGAGCAAGCCGCAGGCCGTGCTTCCCGCCCTGGAACGCATCGAGGCGGCCGGCGACGAGGCCATGACGGCCATCCGCCGCATGGTCACCCTGCTGCGCGAGCCCGACGCCCAGGCCCGGCTGTCACCACCGGGCACGATCGCCGACATCGCCTCCCTCGCGGGACACTTCACCTCCGAGACCGGTCCTGACGTGAGGCTGCGCATCGAGGGCGACTTCGACGACATCGCCATCGACGTCCAGTCGGCGGTGCACCGGGTGGTCATGGAGGCCCTCACCAACGTGCGCAAGCACGCGGACGCGGTCCGCACCCTCGACATCCAGGTGCGCCGCCAGGACCGGCCCGACGTGGTGACCGTCGAGGTCACCAACGACGGCCGCAGCCGTGGCGGCCACCACCCCGACGGCGGCTACGGCCTGGCCGGCCTGCACGAGCGCGCCGCGGCACTCGGCGGTTCCCTGACCGCCGGCCCCCGGCTCCCGGAGGGCTGGAGCGTGCAGGCCCGGATCCCCACCGGGGGCGCACGATGACCATCCGTGTGCTGCTGGCGGACGACCAGGCCATGGTCCGCACCGGGTTCTCCCTCATCCTCGGCGCGGAGGACGACATCGAGGTCGTGGGAGAGGCGAAGGACGGCGTCCAGGCCCTGGAGATGGCCCGCACGCTCAACCCCGACGTCGTCCTGATGGACATCCGCATGCCGCGCATGGACGGCCTCCAGGCCCTCCGCGAACTCAACCGCCCCGGAGCCGGCGACACCCCCAGGATCGTGGTCGTCACCACCTTCGACGACGACGAGTACGTCTACCGGGCACTGGACAACGGAGCCTCCGGATTCCTCCTCAAGGACTCCGGCCCGGCGCTCCTGACCGAGGCGGTGCGCGCGGCGTACTCCGGGGAAGCCCTGGTCAGCCCCGCGATCACGATCCGGCTGCTGCGCGGCATCAAGCCGCCCCGACCCACCGCGCCGGAGGCCTCCGACCTGTCCTCCCGCGAGACGGACGTCGTCCGGCTGGTGGCCGAGGGCAAAACCAACGCGGAGATCGCGGCCGAACTCTTCGTGTCCCTGGGAACGGTCAAGACCCACCTGGGCAACGTCCAGACGAAGCTCTCCGCCCGCAACCGCGTCGAGATCGCCCTGTGGGCCTGGCGCACGGGCCTCGCCGGCGGGTAGGGCCCGACCGGGGTGGCGTGTGCTGCGGCGCCCCGCCGGTCTGCGCACCGCCGCGGTCGCAGTCCTGGTCGTCCGGCTCCGTGCACGACCGGTCGGGGCGAACGGTCATCCGCTCGGTGTTCGTTCAGAGCGGGGGCAGGCCGTCCTCATAGCCCTCGACCACGTAGTGCCGCAGTCGGCGTCAGACCGCCGCCAGGGCCTGTGTCGGGGGCAGGCGCGAGGCGCGCAGGGCGGGGTAGACGCCGGCGGCGGCGCCCACGGCGATCGCGCCGGCCATGCCGGTGGCGAGGGCGAGGGGCGGCAGGACGGGCGGCCAGGACTGGGAGATCGCGTATGCCGCGGTGCCGGCCGCTCCGAGCAGGGTGCCGCTGAGCCCGCCCAGCACGGACAGCATGACCGACTCCGTCAGGAACTGCCCCCGGATCTGGCGGCGGTTCGCGCCGAGGGCGCGGCGCAGACCGATCTCGCGGCGTCGTTCCAGGACGGAGACGAACATGGTGTTGGCCACGCCGATGCCGCCGACCAGGAGAGCGACACCCGCGAGACCCAGGAAGAGGGCGGAGAAGGCGTGCTCGGTGGCGCGCTTGGCGGCCAGGGCGTCCGAGGGCCGGCTGACCTGGACCAGTCCGGGCAGTTCGGGGTTGACGGAGTCGGGCAGGACCGCACGTACCGCCTCGATCCGCGACTCGCGTGCCTTCACGTAGACCACCGTGGGATGCCCGTCGAAGGCCAGGACGTCGCGCGCCGCGTCCCAGCCGACCAGGACGGAACTCTCCAGATCGGGGGTGAGCGGCATCGGATCGAGGATGCCGATCACCGTGAACCGGTGCTCGCCGATGGTCACCAGCGGCTCCCGTCCCTGGAGGACCCGGTCGATCCCGAGCCGCGACGCGGCGCGCGTGCCGAGGACGGCTGTCGGGAAGCGCTCGGTGGCCCGGCCGAGGAAGTGGCCCGCGCGTACGGTGCCGCCGACGGTGGTCAGCAGGTTGGTCCTGGCGGCGAGGACGGTGATCCCGATGGAGTCGTTGGGGTCGGACAGGTCGGAACGCCGCACGGTAGCGTGGGTGTTGGCGACGGCGGTGGCGCTGGTCACCGGGCCGATGCGGGCCGCCATCGCGTCCGCCGCTTCCGGCAGCCGGGCCTTCTGGTCGGCGTCGGGCTGGGGCTGGGCGCGCAGCATGTTGGTGCCGAGCGCGGACAGTTCCTCCATGAGCGCCCGCTGGCTGGACGCCGGGATGCCGGTGACGACGACGAGCGTGGCGATGCCGATGGCGATGCCCAGGGCGGACAGCGCGGCGCGGGTCCTGCGGGTGCGCAGGCCCAGCAGTCCCAGCCGCAGGACGTCGAGGGGGGACAGCCGGATCGGTCGGTTCATGCCGGGCTCCCGGCGGTCGTGCGGGTGGCGGTGTCCGAGGCGACGCGGCCGTCGCGCATCTCGATGCGGCGCGGCATGCGGGCGGCGATGTCGCGGTCGTGGGTGATGACGGCGATGGTGGTGCCTTCCTGGTTCAGTCGCGTGAGCAGGTCGAGGACGGCCTGGCCGTTGGCGCTGTCCAGGGCTCCGGTCGGTTCGTCCGCGAGGACGAGGGCGGGTTCGTTGACCAGTGCGCGGGCGATGGCGACCCGTTGGCGTTCGCCGCCGGACAGTTGCTGGGGCAGGTGGCGGGTGCGGTGCGCCAGGCCGACCCGGGCCAGCGCCTCCTCGGCGCGGGGGCGGCGCAGCCGGGACGGCACGCCGGCGTAGAGCAGGCCGGTGGCGACGTTCTCGGTCGCGTCGAGGCCGTCGGTGAGGTGGAAGTGCTGGAAGACGAAGCCCAGCAGCCGTGCGCGCAGCGCGGACAGCCGCCGGTCGGACAGGCCGGCGGCGGCGTGGCCGGCGATCTCGACCGTGCCGCTCGTGGGCTGGTCGAGGGTGCCCATGATGTGCAGCAGCGTGGACTTCCCGGAGCCGGAGGGGCCCACGATGGCCAGGAGTTCCCCCTCCTCGACGGTGAGGGTGACCCCGTCCAGGGCCGTGACATCGCCCGGGTAGGTCTTGGTCACCTCGTGCACGACGAGGGCGAGGGCGGGTTGCCCGGAGCTCATGAGGAGGTCACCACCGTCATGCCCTCGCTGACCCCCGTGCCGCGCACCTCGACCAGGCCGTCGGCGAACACGCCCGTCTCCACGGCGATCAGGGAGGAGTCGGGCCGCTGCAGTGCGTAACCGCCTTCGCTGAGTGCGAGGAGCGCGGTGACGGGGACGGCCAGGACGCCCTTGCGGTCGGTCGCGGTGAAGCGGACCTGGACGGAGGCGGAGTCCAGGGCCTTCACGTCCGTCGCCCGCTGGGGGGTGATGGTGACGGCGACCGTGGGCGGGCCGGTCTGGGCCGTCTGCTCCTCGCCGGAGCCGCCCTGGACGGCACGGGCGACGGTGGTGATCCTGCCGGGGATCTCGCGGCTGTCGGGCAGCGTGATCGTCACGCTCTGCCCGGTCCGGAGTGCGCCGACCTCGGTCGCGTCCACGCTGACCGCCACCGACTTCGCGGTGGTGGTGTACGTCAGCAGTTCCCCGGCGACCGGGTCTCCGAGGGCGGCGGTGACGGTGTTGACGCGCGCCCTGCCCGGCAGGACCAGCGCTTGGCCGGGCTTCAGGGTGCCGGTCGCCGTCTGGCCGGTGTCGTGCTGCCAGCGTCGGAGGGCGGCGCTGAGAGCGGGGGTGAACTCGGAGCCGCCGGTCGTGAGACGGGAGGGGCCGCGGTCGGTGGTGTACCCGATGTCGTAGCCGAGGGCCCGCAGGTTGTCCGCCAGCACCGTGACGTCGTGGCCGTGCAGCCCGGGCTTGTCCAGTGCGCGGAAGAAGGGGGTGTCGCCGAAGAAGACGGTGACGGGCCGGTCGTCCACCCAGTACAGGGGTTTGCCGCGCGCGGCTGTCGTGCCCGGGACAGGCAGTTTGGTGATCACTCCGGTGCCGTTGCCCTTGAGCGTCCGGAGCGGGCCGTAGCCGAGGGTGCCGGGCAGGGTCCGGTCGGTGGAGAGGTCGGTCCTGACGACCTTGACGGTGTGGAGCGGGATCGGGCGTTCCGGCGCGGTCTGCGGGCTGCCGTGCCGCGCGCTCCAGGCCGCGGTGGCCCCTCCCGCGCCACCGGCGGTCAGGAGGACGGCCAGGGCCACGGTGAGCCGGCGCCGGCGCCGTCTGGGGAGGCGGTGGTCAGCGGTCCTTGCCACCGAAGGCCTCCATCGTGCAGCTCTTGTCGACCTTGGTCTGCTCGGTCTCGCTCATCGTGGTCTGGCCGTCGTAGGTCCAGCCGGAGTTGTCGGGCAGCGCGACGACCTTGAGCCCGTGGGAGTTCAGGCACGTGACGTAGGCGCGGTAGTCGTCGTCGTAGTGCGGGTTCCTGTCGCGGTCCAGTTCGGGGGGCTGCAGGGGGAGTTTCCCGGCACAGGTCTTCTGCGCGGCCCGGGCGGTGGGGCTGTTGTCGTTCTGGTCGATCGAGTAGGGGCCACGGGAAAGGATCATCTTGTGCCCGTGGTCCTTCAGGCAGGTGGCGTACGCGTTCCAGTAGCGGTCGCGTTCGGCGTCGGAGCTGTCCAGGCGCAGTTGCGGACGGCCTTCCTCGGCGCTTCGTGAGGGCGCGGCACCGGACGCCGTGGCGGACGGCGAGCCCGTCGCCAGGGACGCGACGTCGCGCTTCCCGGACTCGGCGTCGGTGTGCCCGGCGGACCCGCCGCACCCCGCGAGGAGGGTGGCGCACGCGAGCGCGGCGGCCGCGCCGAGGCAGCGGTGAGGGAGACGTGAGTGGGTCATGCCGCTGGATCGTGGCCGACGAATGTCAGCATCCTGTCAGGAAGTGTTCGTGATCCGGTGGCCCCGGTACGGACGCCGCCCGGGGCGCCCGAATGCGCCACTTGGCCTACTTATACTCCCGGTCATGAGCGCCCACATATTGGTTGCCGAGGACGACGAGAAACAGGCGGAGCTGCTGCGGGTGTACCTCGAACACGAAGGGCACTCCGTGACCGTCGTCCACGACGGGCGCGCCGCTCTGGAGGAACTGCGCCGCAATCCCCCGCAGCTCCTCGTGCTGGACGTGATGATGCCGAGGGTCGACGGGCTGGACGTCTGCCGCATCCTGCGCCGCGAGTCCGACCTGCCGGTCCTGATGGTCACCGCCCGCTGCACCGAGGACGACCTGCTGCTCGGCCTCGACCTGGGCGCCGACGACTACATGGCCAAGCCGTACAGTCCGCGGGAGCTCACCGCCCGGGTGCGCACCCTGCTGCGCCGTGCCCGCCCCGCCGCGCCCCGCGTCCCCGAACCGGAACCCGAACCCGAACCCGATCCGGTGCTGACCGTCGCCGGTCTGAGCATCGACCCGTCCCGGCACCAGGTCACCTGCGACGGCGCCCCCGTGGACTGCACGCCCGGGGAGTTCCGGCTGCTGGAGACGCTCGCCGCCCAGCCGGGCCGGGTCTTCACCCGGGAGCAGATCCTCGGGCACCTGCACGGCACGGGGCGCTACTTCACCGTGCGGACGGTGGACACGCACGTCATGAACCTGCGCCGGAAGATCGAATCCGATCCCGCCCGGCCTGTGCGCCTGCTGACCGTCTACGGTGTCGGCTACGTCCTGTCCGACAGCGCGTGAACGCCCTCCACCGCAGCCTGGTCGTGCGGCTGCTCGCGCTGTCGGTCCTGATCTCCGTGTGCTCGATCGCGGCCACCGCCTGGCTCGCGGTCCGCACGACCGCCCGGGCGATCCGGCAGGAGCAGGGCCAGGCCATCTCCGACGACTCCCGGATCTACGAGGCGCTCGTGGCCAGGGCCGCCACGCACGCCGACTGGCAAGGTGTGCAGGCGCTGGTGGACCGCCTCGCCGGGGAGACGGGACACCGCGTCGTCCTCACCACCCAGGACCGCCGGCCGATCGCCGACTCCGACTCCGACTCCGACTCCGACTCCGACTCCGGCCGGAGGGCCCCGTTGCCCGACCGGGCGTCGGCGACGGTGGACGCGCTGTCCGTCGACGCCGGCATCTCGGGCTCACGTGGCAGCGACCGCATCGACTCCCGCGCGGTCGGCCCGTTCCGCCTGACACCGGCGGAGCGCACGGAACTGACCGCCCTCGCGCAACGCCGGGTCAACTGCTTCGACCGGATCCCGGGCATTCGCGCCACCATCGCCACGGCCCCCAACGGACGACCCCGCGTGGACGCGCCGGGCTACACCGGAAGCAGGTGCGCCAACGACGCCCTGGACCGCCCCACCCGTACCGAGGCCCGTGCGCTCGCCCAGCTCGACACCCTGGTCGGCACCTGTCTGAGCCGCCGCGGCAGCGGTCCGGTACGGCTCGCGCCGGACCTGACCTGGACGGGCACGGGAAGCCGTACCCCTGTGCACGATCAGCTGGTCCCCTCGTGCCTGGACAGCGCCCGCCGCGAGCAGCTCGCCTCGTACGTCGCCCCGGCCGCGCTCCTGTTCATCGGCTCCCCGGACCAGGCCGCCGCCGTCTCACCGTTCGACCTGTCCGCACCCAACCGCCTCCGCATGGCCGCGGTCGTCGGCAGCGTGCTGCTGCTCACCGTCGCCGTCACCGTCGGCCTGGGCCTCCGGCTGGTCAGGCCGCTGCGGGCCCTCACGACGGCCGCCCACCGCATGAAGGCGGGTGACCTCGCCGCTCGCGTCCAGGTGACCGGCAAGGACGAGATCGGCCGGCTCGCCGAGGTGTTCAACCAGATGTCCCGGCACCGCGCCGAGCTGGAACGGCTGCGCACCGAGATGGTCGGTGACATCGCCCATGAGCTCCGCACCCCGCTGAGCAACATCCGCGGCTGGCTCGAAGCCGCCGACGACGGCGTCGTCCCGGCCGACCGCGCCCTCGTCGGCTCGCTCCTCGAAGAGGCGTTGCTGCTCCAGCACGTCGTGGACGACCTCCGGGACCTCGCCGCCGCCGACGCCGGAGCGTTGCGGCTCCACAAGGTGCCGTGCGACGTCGCCGAACTCCTCCAGCAGGTCGTCACCGCCCACCGCGGACGCGCCGACCACGCCGGCGTCGGCCTCTGCGCCGAGGACGGCGTCGGCCTCGGCACCGTCGACGCCGACCCGGTCCGTCTCCGTCAGGCTGTGGCGAACCTCGTCTCCAACGCCGTCCGCCACACCCCGTCGGGCGGCACGGTCACGATCCGGGCGCACCGGGACGACGACACGGTCGTCATCGCCGTGGCCGACACCGGCGGCGGGATCCGGCCCGAGGATCTGCCCCGGGTCTTCGACCGCTTCTGGCGTGCCGAGAAGTCCCGCAACCGCGGTACGGGCGGCAGCGGTCTCGGTCTTGCCATCGTGCGCAACCTCGCGCACGCGCACGGGGGTTCCGTCACCGCCGAGAGCACCTACGGCGAGGGCTCGCTGTTCACCCTGCGTCTGCCGGCCGGAGGTGGGCGTCGGCGCTAGGCCGTGCGGGCCCGGTTGCCTCCGGACCGGGCGGAGCCGGACCGCGCCTTCACGTGCCGTTCGCCGCCAGGGCCTCGACACCCGCGCGCAGGAAGGTCATGGCCGCGACGACGTCGTCACGTGTCGGCGTGGGGCCGAGGGAGGAGCACAGCGCGGCCGCCGCGGCGGCCGTCATGCGGGCGTCCCTCTCGTCGGGAGGCGTGTCCATGTCCTCGACCAGGCGACGTGCCCCGGTCTCGACGATCTCGGCCATGCGCGCCTTGTGAGGGCCCAGGAGCTGGGGGTTGAGCGCGAGCATGCGCTCGGTGAGTGCGCTCAGTTCCTGCGGGTGGTCCAGTTCGCCGTACAGCCAGTGCTCGACGGCGTCGATGATGCTCCAGCCCGGTTCGCGCTCGCTGATGGCGGCGTGGAGTCGTGCTTCGAGCGCGTCGAGGTGGGCCAGCGCGAGGCTGAGTTTGGTGGGGAAGTACAGGGTGACCGTGCGCCGGGAGACCTCGGCCCTGTCGGCGATGTCGGTGATCGTGGCGGCCTCGTAGCCGCGTTCGGCGAAGAGTTCGTGGGCGGCGCGCAGGATCGCCTCCCGCTTCCTGTGCTTGTTGCGTTCCCTGAGCCCGTCCGCCGTCATGAGCCGGACTCTACCATCCGGGCAATTTTGCACTCGATGCAATCATGCCTACAGTGTAGGCATTCGGATGATCGGTACGGGAGGAAGCCGACCGCGGTCGCACGGGGGCTTCCCGGAGGAGTGGGCATGGATCGACCGCTGGTCGGCAGGATCGCCGTCGTCACCGGCGCGAGTCGCGGGGTGGGCAAGGGGATAGCGCTCGAACTGGGCGCCGCCGGTGCGACGGTCTACGTGACCGGGCGCAGCGTCACGGCCGGCCCGCTGCCCGGCACGGTGAGCGAGACCGCCGACGAGGTGACCGCGCTCGGCGGCAAGGGGGTGGCCCTCGTCTGCGACCACCGCAGTGACGAGCAGGTGGCGGACGTGTTCGCGCGGGTACGGGAGGAGTCCGGGCGGTTGGACCTGCTGGTGAACAACGTCTTCTCGTCGCCGGACCTCGGGGCGTGGCTCGGCAAGTCGTTCTGGGAGTTGCCACTCGCCGCGTGGGATCAAGTGCTGGACATCGGCACACGGTCGCACTACGTCGCGAGCGTCTGCGCGGCGCCGTTGCTGTTCGCGGCAGGACGGGGGCTGATCGTCAACATCTCGTCGGCAGGCGCACGCCAGTACTCCCACACCACCGCGTACGGCGTGGGCAAGGCCGCGCTCGACAAGATGACGGCGGACATGGCCGTCGAACTGCGCCCGCGGGAGGTCTCCGTGGTGTCGGTGTGGCCCGGCCTGGTCCGGACCGAGTTGGTCGACGCCGCCGCGCGCGCGGCCGGCCACGGCCGTAGCGAGATCGAGCTCCCGGGCGAGGGCAGGTTCGACGTGGGCGCGGCGGAGTCGCCGCGTTTCGTCGGGCGGGGCGTGGTGGCGCTGGCAGGCGACCCCGCGGTGGGGGACCGCTCGGGAGCCGCGGTGTCGACGAGCGACCTCGCACTCCACTACGGCTTCACCGACGTGGACGGTTCCATGCCGTCCGCCGTGCAGTAGTCCGTGCCACTTCGGCCCGGTCCGGTCGTGGCGTCAAGGTTCTATACAGCACCGCGCTTCACCTGATCGGATGGTGGAGCCGTTGCGGGTAATGCCCCGTGCACTGTCGTGGCGGTGCTTCGCCGAATGTGCGCAAGCGGAAAGTCAGTGGGGAAGGTTCGTCGTGCCCGGCATCGTCTAAGAGAACACCATCGCAGTCGTACCGTTTCGGCACGATCCACGCGAATCCCAACGTCGACGGTTTCGGCGACCGAATTGACCCTTGGCGGCCGGTCACATGCCGGTCGGCCGTCAGGAGTTGCAGGAGTTGACGCCTCTCCGGCCACGGCAGGGTCGGCTCAGCCGACGCCCGCCATCCCGCCCTCCCCAGGGGCCGGAGATCGTCGTGCCACCTGCACGGCAGAGGGCCCGCAACACCACTGCGGCGTTGCGGGCCCCTGATCGCGCACGCGCGACGTGCCGCAGCCGCGGTCGAGGGCGGCCACGGGTGCGAGCCCGCTCCCCCGTGCTCCGCGGCGCCTTCGCACAAGCCCCCCGACGTCCGGCGTCAATGTCGTGCCCGCCGGACGTCGGGGACCATGAAATGTCATCTGCGTGCCTCGTGGCAGAAATTACCGGCGGGGGTGGACAAATGACGCCCGCACGCTCCCGGCGGACTGACGGCGCGAAAGACCCAACCGGCCTGCCCCCGAAAAGGATTCACGCCACGTTCACAACTTCCGGGAATTCTCCCGGTGGCACTGTCTTCTTTGATTCCGTCCGCCGCGCTCTGCTAGCGTCACCAATCGTCCTCAGGTCGATTGCGAGCGAACGCCGGACGCGGTTCGGCGCCGACAGACGGCAGGCACACCTCCGCAGGGAGTCCGGAGTGCCTCGCAGAACGGCTCATGCCGTGTCAGTCAGCTCGCCCACAGGGCGACATGACCGTCTCAGACACACTCGGGAATAATTGATGACGACACAGAGAACGACTCGCCGGCGGCATGCCGAACGGCGTCGGCCGGTGCTGCTCGCGGCCGCGGCACTGGCGGTGGCCGGTGCGGTGGCGGTGCCGGTGGTGGCACAGGCGACGGGCGAGAACTCCCCCTCCACCTCCACGCGGCAGGCCGACTTCACGGCCGCGGCCGCGGAGTTCGACGTGCCGGAGCAGGTGCTGCTCGCGGTGGCGTACCAGGAGTCGGCGTGGGACGCGCATGCCGGGCAGCACAGCACGGATGGCGGCTACGGGCCGATGCATCTCACGGATGTCACGCCGTCGATGCTCTCCACCGGTGACGCCGGCATGGCCGGCCGGGCGGACGTGGCCGAACTGGCCGCGGACCCGGCGCTGCACACGCTCCAGGCCGCGGCGAAGCTCACCGGCCTGTCCGTGAAGGACCTGCGCGACGACGCGACGGCCAACATCCGTGGCGGGGCCGCCCTGCTGGCGTCGTACCAGGAGGCGACCGGCGGAAAGGCTTCGGCGGCTCCGGACGACTGGTACGGCGCGGTGGCCCGCTACAGCCAGTCCACGCAGCGGCAGGGCGCCCGGGCGTTCGCCGACCGGGTCTACGCCACGCTGAAGAAGGGCGTGAAGCGCACCACGGCCGACGGTCAGCGGGTGGCGCTGGCGGCCGGGCCGGGAGTGACCCCGGCCACCGGCCAGCTGGACCGCCTGCGCCTGACCGCGGCGGCGACGACCGACACCGAGTGCCCCACCACCGTGGACTGCACCTTCGTGCCGGCCGCCCCGTCCAACGGCCAGGTGTCCAACCGCCCGGCCAACGGGATCCGGATCGACTCGATCGTCATCCACGACACCGAGTCCTCGTACGAGTCGGCGATCGCCACGTTCCAGACGGCCGGCGGGAGTTCCGCGCACTACGTGATGCGGTCCGCCGACGGCGCGGTCACGCAGATGGTCCCCACGAAGGACCTGGCGTTCCACGCGGGCAACTACTCAACCAACATGCACTCCATCGGCATCGAGCACGAGGGCTACGCCGCGCACGGGGCGACCTGGTACACCGAGGCCCAGTACGAGGCCACGGCGGAGCTGGTGACGTATCTGGCCGAGCGCTTCGACATCCCGCTCGACCGGCAGCACGTCATCGGTCACGACAACGTTGTCGGCCCGACGTCGGCGACGGTGTCGGGCATGCACTGGGACCCGGGACCGTCCTGGGACTGGGAGCACTTCATGGCCCTGGTCGGCGCCCCGCTGACCGGCAGGCACGGTGTCGGCCAGGTCGGCAGCGTCGTCACCATCGCCCCCGGCTTCGCCGGTAACCGGCAGACCGTCCAGATCTGCCCGTCCGACGACCCGACCGGCGCCACCCCTGCCTGCACGGACGTCGAGCAGCCCGCCAACTTCGTCTACCTGCGCACCGCGCCGAACGACACCGCGCCGCTCTTCGGCGAGCAGTCCATCCACCCCGGCGCCGCCGGGACGAACCGGATCAACGACTGGGGCAGCACCGCCCAGGCCGGCCAGCAGTTCGTGGTCGCCGGCAAGCAGGGCGCCTGGACCGCGATCTGGTTCAGCGGCAGCAAGGTCTGGTTCCACAACCCGAAGGGCCGGAACACCGTCCCCGCCCACGGCGTGACCGTCGTCAAGAGCGGCAGGACCTCCGACACCCCGCCGGTAAAGGTCTACGGCTCCAGCTACCCGGACGCCGCGGAGTACCCGGCCGGGTACGGTGCCTCCACCCAGGCCCCGCTGAGCATGTACACCATCCCGTCCGGCCAGGCGTACGTCGCCACCGCGCCGCCGGCCCTGACCGACGACTACTTCAAGGCCGACGGCAAGGTCGTCTTCGGCGCCAAGAAGATGTACACCGTCCAGTACAACCACCGCACCGCGCTGGTCTACGAGGGCGACGTCACCGCCAAGCGCCCGGTCAACCCTCCCAGCCACGGCTGACGCACGGCACGGCACCGCATCCGTGGTGGTGTCCGGGGCATCCGCGCCCCGGGCACCACCACCCGCGCTCGTCGCACAGCCCGTCCGGGCCGTCGCCGTACGGGCGTCCGTCAGGCGAGGGCGAGGAACTCGAGCTGGAGGTTGTCGGGGTCGCGGAACACGACGGTCGAGTAGGCGAACGGCTCCGTCTCGTCCCTGATGGGTGTGTGCGCGATGCCCAGCTCGTCGAGCCAGGTCATCCAGGTCTCGAGGTCGGTGCGGGAGCCGACCTGGAACGAGATGTGGTCGAGACCGGTCCGGGATTCGAGGAAGCCCTCGTGCTGGTTGCCCGTGTTCTTGTGCAACCCGATCACCAGGCCGGAGTCGGGGGTGACCAGCAGCACCCCGTACCCCGTCGATTCCCGGTAGAGGTGGTTGAACTTGTAGTCGACGCGTTCGGCGCTGAACAGCCGCTGGTACCAGTCCAGACTGTCCTCCAGGTTGGACACGGTGAAGGAGAGGTGGTGGACCCCGGTGATCCTGGGGCCGGCGATGACCTGGGCCATGGCATACCTCCGGTAGCGAGTCTTCAGCCCGTCCGTTCCCCTATGGATCGATTCTCGGCGGGCGCCGCTTGGGGGTGCAAATCGTGCGGGATTCGGCGTGGACGGTCCGCGGCAACGCGCAAGGCCTTCTGAAAATGTGTGCCACGTCATGGAAGATCCGCGCCACGGACGTACCGGATCCATTCCGCGGAACGCGTGGCGAGTTGTTGAATTCCGAACCAGTAGTACACTTGAGCACGCACGCGTCAGTTGGCAAGGCATCGATCACTCGGCACCTCCGGCGGAGGATCCCGAAGCGATCGTGAGAGGGTGCAGGTGGAATACGAGCGATCGGCAGGCTTTGCGACCGCCATGCCGAGTCCCGACAGCACCATCGCCTACCGGGCCGGAATGCGCCTCACCGCCGCACAGGCGGAATCCTCCGAGCGGCATTTCCGTCACCGGGAACACAACCCTTTCGGAGAGCAGGGCCCTTTCTCGCACCTCACACGCCTCGCCGTCCCGCACTCCGCCGCTTCTCGCGGATTTCGCTTCGACGCACGTGGCCAGCTCATCGACGGACTGCTGTCCGCCCAGGTCTACGTCGATTCCCTGACAGGGATTTCCGGGAAGAACCTGCCCCAGGATCCGATCGTCGCCGACGTGGTGACCTCGGGCTGGATCGAGTTCCTGGCGGGCAAGAAAACGTACTACGTCAAGCCGGGACAGATCTGCATCCGCGACACGAAGGCCTCGTGGCGGTTCTCCTGCTCGTCGGCCACGAATGTGCACGTCATCTCCATTCCGCGCCACCTGGTGCTTCCGCACATCGCATCGGGGAAACGGCTGGGCCAGGCCTACGTCGCGGACACCGCCGCACCCGAGGTGCGGTTCCTCCTCAACTACCTCGAGGCGGTGCGGAGCAGCAGCCGGGAACTGGAGACGTCGGACACCGCACGGCGCATGGCGCGTGATGCCTGCGCGACCCTGTTCTCGGGCATCTTCTCGGAACGTCCCGGTTCGGCGCTCGACGACCACCCCCGGGCGATCGTGGCGGCCGCCAGGAACGTCATCGAAAGGCATCTCGAAAGCGGAGACCTGTCTCCGGCGATGGTCGCCCGGCACGTGGGAGTGTCCCTTCGGACGCTGCACCGGAGCTTCTCGGCCGCGGACGACTCCGTGATGGCCTGCGTCCGCAGGCGGCGTCTGCAGAAGGCCCACGACGAACTCGTGGACCCGGACACCACGGCCGGGATCGCCGAGATCGCGGCACGCTGGCGCTTCTCGGACACCAGTCACTTCATCCGGACCTTCAAGTCGGGCTACGGGGCCACTCCCGCCGCATACGTGCGGGATCGCCGAGCCGTCGGCGGTGGCGACGACCCGGGCCGCGGCATCCTGTAGGACACGGGCCCTGTCACCGCTCGAAGGTGCCGTACATGGTCGCCCGCGCGATCGCATGCGTGAACAGCTGGAACTCCATGAGGGCGGGGGCCGTCGCCTCGGACACGTCCAGCTTCTCCACGTCGACGGCATGCACCACGAGGAAGTAGCGGTCCGGGCCGTTCCCCGGAGGTGTCGCCGGACCGAGGTACCTGCGGTAGCCGGCGTCGTTGGGCAGCGTCACCGCGCCGCCCGGCAGCGCGCTTCCGTCTCCCGCCCCGGCCGGCAAGTCGGTCACGGAGGCGGGGAGGTTGGCCACGGCCCAGTGCCAGAAGCCCGAGGCGGTCGGCACGTCGGGGTCGAACATCGCGACCGTGAAACTACGGGTCCCCTCGGGGAAGCCGGACCAGCTCAGCTGCGGTGAGACGTCCGATCCGCCCGCCCCCAGGATGCCGCTCACGTGCTCGCGCGCCAGTTGCCCGCCGTCGGCCAGGGACTGCGAGGTCACCGAGAAGCCCGGGATCGGCGGCATGAAGTCGTAGGGGGCATAGGGCTTGATCATCACGGTCCCTCGCTTTCGGCTACGACGTGCCGCCCGCGCTCCCGCCGATCCAGACGGTCTTGACGTTCATGAACTCACGCATGCCCAGGTCCGACAGTTCGCGTCCGTACCCGCTGCGCTTCACGCCGCCGAAGGGGATCTCCGGGTAGCTGGTCGTGTTGCCGTTGATGAAGGCCATGCCCGACTGCACGTCACGTACGAACAGCGCCCGGTCCGCCTCGTCCTCGCTCCACAGGTTGGAACCCAGCCCGTACGGGTGGCCGTTGGCGATCCGGAGTGCCTCCTCCAGCGAGGACACCGTCCACACCTGCGCCACCGGGCCGAAGACCTCCTCGTGGAACATCTTCATGTCGGGAGTGATGTCGGTGAGCACCGTGGGAGGGTAGAACCAGCCGGGCCGGTCCGGTCGTTCCCCGCCCACCAGCACCGTCGCCCCCTTGCTCACGGCATCGTCCACGTAGGCCTCCACGTCACGGCGGCCGGACTCGGTGGCCAGCGGGCCGACGTCGGTCCCGTCGTCCATCGGGTCCCCCACGACCAGCGCGCCCATCTTCGCGACGAACATCCCGATGAAGGCCTCGGCGATGTCCGCGTGGACGAAGAACCGCTTGCCGTTGATGCACGACTGCCCGTTGTTGAGGCACCGTGCCCTGACCGCGGCGTCGGTGGCCCGCTCCAGGTCCGTGGACGGCATCACGATGAAGGGGTCGGAACCGCCGAGTTCGAGGACCACCTTCTTGATCTCGTCCCCGGCGATGGCGGCCACCGACCGTCCCGCGGGTTCGCTGCCGGTGAGCGTCGCGGCCGCCAGGCGCTCGTCCCGCAGCACCTGCTCGACCCGTCCGGAGGAGATCAGCAGGGTCTGGAACACGTCGTCCGGGAAGCCCGCGTCACGGAACAGCCGCTCCATGTAGAGAGCGGTCCGGGGCACGTTGGAGGCGTGCTTGAGCAGGCCCACGTTGCCCGCCATCAACGCGGGCGCGGCGAACCGCATCGCCTGCCACAGCGGGAAGTTCCACGGCATCACCGCCAGGACCACACCGAGCGGCTGGTAGGTGACGTACGTCTGCCGCGCGCCGACGCTCGGGCCGTCACCGGTCCGGTCCCGCAGGAACGCGGGTGCCTCGGCGGCGTAGAAGCGCAGCCCGCGCACGCACTTGACCACTTCCTCCCGGGCGGACCGGAGCGTCTTGCCCATCTCCGTGGTGAGCAGCCGGGCGACGGCGTCGGCCTCCTTCTCCAGGTGGTCGGCGGCCTGTTCGACCCATCCCGCTCGCTGCTCCGGTGTCGTCAGGCGGTACGACGCGGCCGCGGCGGCCGCCCGGGCCAGTTTGTCCTCGAGTTCCCCGGGGGTGAGTTCGTCGAACCGCTCGAGGACCTCGCCGGTCACGGGGCTGATCGTTGCGATGGCCATGCTTCCACGCTAGGACCGGCCAATCCGACCGGCAATTCAGGCCGGCCCTCGAGGCATCCGGCGTCGCGGGGACGTCAGCGCCACGGGGAGGTCGTCGTACCGGCCGCCGTGCGCGGCGAGCGGGCAGCGCCGATCGCGCGCCGCAGACTGGCCAGCCAGATGGCGGCGTCCACGGCGTAGTACAGCAGCGGGTCGGGGGCCCGGCCGGGCGACGCGAGGCAGACGTCGTGGATCACGGTGGTGTCGGCCGGGGCGTCGTCGGTGGTGCCGTCCACGGGGGCGGCCTGCTCCTCGCCCGAGCGCAGTGCGTGGCTGAACGGCAGCGTGGACAGCCGGAGCCTGTGGGCGGCGTCGCGTAGGTGCGTGGCACTCCGCGGCCAGGCGGACAGCGCGCCCGGCGGGCAGTTGTCCAGCAGGACCTGCCCCATCGTGATGACCCGGTTGCCCACCAGCATGATCACCTGGAAGTCG
The DNA here is from genome assembly GCF_056858595.1 of Streptomyces sp. TOM-9. Taxonomy (NCBI): domain Bacteria; kingdom Bacillati; phylum Actinomycetota; class Actinomycetes; order Kitasatosporales; family Streptomycetaceae; genus Streptomyces; species Streptomyces sp. TOM-9. Next base: position 1,186,264 of record NZ_JBXEQB010000001.1, read on the forward strand.
GTGTCGGAGGACGCCCCCGCGCGCCGCGGGGGGTGTCGTTCGGTGGCGTACTCGGCGTAGCTCGCCTCCGCGATCCGCTGCGCGAGCCTCGCCCTGGGCAGGGCGTCGGTGACTCGCACGCCCTCGGTGATGGTGCCGGTCACGTCCGTGACCGCGCGGGTGCCCTCGTCCAGCACGCGCGCGCAGGCCCTCCGCAGTTCCCCGGTGCCGCCGTGAGGCCACGCGAGCAGTCCGACCACCGCGCCGATCAGCGCCCCGGCCAGCACGTCCAGCACCCGGGCTGCCGCCAGCTCGGGCCCGCTGGGGGCCACCTGCGCGAAGGCCGCCGCCACGGTGAGGGTGAAGAACGCCTGCCCCCATCCCGGACCCAGCACCGTGCCCGACGCGAACGCCAGCAGCATGCAGGGCGGCAGCAGCACGGCGTAGACGGCCGGCGCGTCCGCGGCGAAGTGCAGGATCAGCGCCGCGACGACCGCCCCCGCGAGGGTCCCGCGCAGCGCGGGCCGCAGAGCGGTACGGGTGTCGGCGGCACTCGTCCGCATCACGGTCAGTGTCGTCAGCAGCGCCCAGAAACCGTGCGCCAAGCCCAGCTGGCCCACGACCAAGCGCGCCGCCGCAAGGGCCACCGCGATGCGCACCGCGTTCTGGAAGCACACCGACCGCGGGGTGAGATGGGCCAGCACCCGCCGGTAGTACAACTCCGCCGTCGACCGGCCCGCGTACCAGAACGCGCCACGCACCTCCGGCGACGCGGTCCCGGCGGGTACCGGGGCGCCCATCGCGATCCGGGTCGCCGCCACCACCAGGTCCGCCGTGTGCGTGATGTCGAGGGCGATCGCGCCGTTCCGCACCATCGTCGCCGAGTCCGTGCCCGCCTCGCGCGGTTGGCCGCGATGCGACTCGAATGCCCGCACCGCGTCCCCGCACAGGGCCGGCATCGGCGGCGGCGCCTTCCCCGTCAGGGCCCGCGCCACGTCCTCACACACACGTGGCGGCGGACGCCAGCAGCAGCCCCTTCGCGACGGGTTCGCCCAGCGCCGCCCCCTCGGCCGCCGACTCCTCCAGCTGCCGTGCCTGCGCCAGCAGATGCCGCATGTGCCCGGCGCCCTCGGACAGCGCCCGGTCCCGCGCCGACGCCGACACCGGACGCTCGTCGGCGGGTACGTGACTCATGCGCAGCGCCTGCGACACCTCCAGCAGCAGCGCCGGGTCGCAGCGCCGCGGCGGATCCGCCGCCAAGCCGTACAGGGCATCGGCGGCCACCTGCGCCGCCCGCGCCAGCCGGTCGTGGTAGCGGCCAGGACGCGCCGCCGGCCACAGCCACAGCTCGGCCGCCGCCATCAGGACCATCCCGGCGACCAGGCCCGTGAGCCGCAACCCCAACGTCGAGGGCGCGTACGGCGGGAAGCACGGCAGGATGTAGAACAGCTGCAGCCCGTTGGCCAGCCCGACGAACTTCGGCCCGCCGACCCCGCTGTACGTCACGAGGAAGCCCACCACGAGCATCCCCAGCGCCGCCGCCCATCCGTACACCGCCAGCCATGTGCCGAGCGTCACCAGCGCCATCGCGAGCGGCAGCACCGCCAGCAGCGTCACCGCCCGCTGACGCGGCGTCCCCGGCACGGAGGACAACCCACCCGACGCGACGGCACCGAAGAGGGCGTAGATCGCGACCGTCCGGTCGCCCAGCCCGTACCGCGCGGCATAGAACCCCGCGCACGCGACCACCGTGACGCGTGCCGCCCGACGCACCGCGGCCGACCCGGGATCCCGGGCCCGCAGCCACTCCGTCCAGCGCCGCACTCCCACCGGTCAACCGTAGGCCCCGGTGGGTGGCCGGGCGACCGCGCGCCTGCTCAGCGGACGTCGAACGTCCCTCCGGCGCCGGCGACGGCGACGCTCAGCGGCACGGGCCCGCTCCGGCTCGCCGGTGCCGCCGTGCGACCACGCATCCGGCGTGGCACTCCCGTCCACCCACCGTAGGTCCCGGCCGGGCAGCGGGCCACCGAGCGAACGGGCGGTGCCGCGGTGCCGCCGCTCCCGCCCGGAGGGCGTGAAGTGGCACGCACATTCAACCGAGTTGCGGTCAGCGACCGGACGGCGACGGATCGCACTCCCCCACCGTCGGCTCCGGATGCGCGGCGACGGCAGGCGCAGGACCCTGGAGATGTCCGAAGCGGAGCGGCGGCCACCTTGACCGGCGCAGCATTCCGAGATCGTCACGCTGCACCGGCACGTAGTGCTGCCCGCCGGCGAAAGCGAGGCACCCCCATGCAGATGCAAGCAGCTCGGATGCACGGATACAAAGAGCCCCTGCGAATCGAAGACGTCCCCATGCCCGACCCGGCGCCGGACGAGATCCTGCTGAAGGTCGCCGCGACCGGCATGTGCCGCAGCGACTACCAGCTCCTCAACGGCTACTTCGAAGTCCCGTTCCCCGTGGACCTCCCCTACATCCCCGGCCACGAGGTCACGGGCCGGGTGGCGGGGATGGGCAGCGCCGTACCGCAGTCGGTGGGGTACTCCGAGGGCGACATGGTCGTGGTCAACCCCAGCTGGGGCGACGGCACATGCCGCCAGTGCCGGGAGGGCAACGAACAGCTGTGCAGCGGCAACGGCAGGTGGGTGGGGTTCGGACCTCCCGGAGGCTTCGCCGAGTACATGGCCGTGGAGTGCCGCCACGCGATCCCCGTCTCGGAGAACGCGGCGAAGACGCCCGAGGTCCTCGCCCCGATGACCGACGCGGGCATGACCCCGTACCGCGGGATGCGCAAGCTCCGGGACACCGGCAAGCTCGGCCCCGGCCGTACCGTCGCCGTCACGGGCATCGGAGGCCTGGGCAGCTACGCCGTCCAGTACGCGAAGCTGCTCGGCGGCGGAGCGACCGTGGTGGCCCTCGCCCGCAAGGACGGCAAGCTGGACGTGGCGAAGGAGAACGGCGCCGACTACGGGATCAACGTCCGCGACAAGTCCACCGAGGCCATCCAGGACGAGCTGGAACAGCTCACCGGCCGCAGGACGATCGACGCCATCCTGGACTGCGTCGGCAGCAACGCGTCCATCTCCATGGGGTTCGACCTGCTGGGCCCCGAAGGGGTGCTGGCGGCCGTCGGCCTCATGAGCCACCACGTCGAGCACAAGCAGTTCCCCTTCGTGGGTACGGAACTGACCTACATGGGCTCCTTCTGGGGCAACCACCTGGACCTGGTCGAGGTGCTCTCCCTCGCCGAAGCCGGCCTCGTCAAGCACAACGTCACCAAGGTCAGGCTCGAGGACATCAACGACAACCTGGAGGCCCTCGGGCACGGCGACGTCATCGGGCGCCAGGTCATCGTCTTCGAATGAAGCCCGCGCGCCCGCGCGGTAGGGAGGCCGGCCCGCCGACGGGACAGCTCACGTGCGCGCCGCCCGCCTGTGTCAGGTGGGCGGCGCGCACGCTTGCGCCATCTCAGACCGGGGCCGCGGACCTGGAGGTGTCCGCTACCGCCGTCCGCCGACTGGTGCCGGCGTGCAACGGGCTGGCCCGGCCCGTCGAAGGCCGGCGCGCGCACCGCGGTGGCGCACCACTCGTCGAACCAACTGCATTGGCCTTCCCGGGCTGATCCGTTCGGCGGTGGCCTCCACCTCGCCGAAGTCGGCACCCGCGTAGGCGATATGGCCCGGCGAACGAAGTGTGGGAAGCCTCACGCAGAGGGGTTCTCCGGGTTCGGACGTTCTGAATCTCAATATGCCGGACCGGAACGTCCCGGCCGTACCGTTGGTGTGTACGGTCGAAGGGAACCATCATGACCAGCGAGAACTTCACCCATCGGTATCTCGGCGCGGGCAATTACGCCCCTCTCACCGAGGAGGTGAGCGCGTCCGACCTGCCCGTCACCGGCGAGTTGCCGCGCGAGTTGAACGGGCGCTACCTGCGGATCGGACCGAACCCGCGGGGCGAGGTCGACCCGGCCACCCACCACTGGTTCAACGGCGCCGGGATGGTCCACGGGATCCGGCTCCGCGACGGCAAGGCCGAGTGGTACCGCAGCCGCTTCGTCGAGAGCGAGCAGGGCGCGCCCAACACCAATGTGCTCAGCCACGCCGGGCGCATCCTCACCCTCATCGAGGCCGGCAGGCCGCCGGTGGAGATCAGTCCCGATCTCGCCCGCATGGCGGTCTGGGACTGCGAGGGCGCACTCGACCGCGGCTTCACCGCGCATCCGAAGGTGGACCCGGCGACCGGCGACCTGCACGCCATCACCTACAACCTGCGGTTCAGCTCCCTGCGGTACGTGGTCCTCGGAGCCGACGGCAAGGCAAGGCACAGCAGTGACATCGAGGTCGACGACGGCCCGATGGTGCACGACATGGCGCTGACCGAAACACGCGTCGTCGTGCTCGACCTCCCGGTCACGCTGGCCGCCGCCAAGCGTCTCGCGCAGGACGGCGGGCCCATGACCAAACTTCCCCTCACCTGGGACGAACGTCACGCGGCGCGGATCGGGATCCTGCCGATCGGCGGGACGGCCGAGCAGGTGCAGTGGATCGAGGCGCCGCGCTGCTTCGTGTTCCACGTCCTCAACGCCTTCGACAACGCCGACGGCTCGCTGACGATGGATGTCGTGCGGTACGACCGCATGTTCGTGCACGACGTCTGGGGGCCCGGCGAATCGACCCCGACCCTGGTGCGCTGGACGGTGAACCCGGCCCTGGGCACGGTCAGGGAGGAGGTGATCAGCCAGTTCCGCGTGGAGTTCCCGCGGATCGACCCCGCACTGACCGGCCGGGCGCACCGCTACGGATGGTTCGCCGGCTTCAGCGCACACGGTCTGATGATCACGGACGACGTGGAACGCGACCCCACCGACGGCTTCGGCACCGGACCGCTGATCAAGGTCGACACCCACACCGGAGTCACCGGCGTCCACGACTACGGTCCCGGACGCGTCACGATGGAGCCGGCGTTCGTACCGCGGCCGGACGCCACGGGCGAGGACGACGGCTGGATCCTCTCGGTCGTCCATGACGCGAACGTCAACCGCGGCGAACTGGTGGTCCTCGACGCAGCCGACCTCACCGCCGCTCCGATCGCCAGGGTGCACCTGCCCAGCCGCGTCCCCTTCGGCTTCCACGGCAACTGGATCGACGACAAGAACATCACCACCGGCTGACCGCCTGGCGGCGATTCCGGGTCGGTGCCAGGGCAGGGGAAGAGGAAGCGGCGGCAAGCAGCCGCGAGGCAGCGGGTCGCCGCTCGTACCGCGCCGAGCGAGGGCCGGTGGGAAGTGATCTTCGAGACGCGGGACCAGGCGGAGTTGCGCGCGCACCTGCGTCGTCTGCGGGAGGCACGGGTCGACGAGGCGACGCTCCGGATCGACACGTTCTGCGGCCGGCTCGTGCAGCCGACCACGTATCGGCTGAGCCGGTTCGTGGCGGTACGGCCGGACGGGGGCGGTCGCCCGTGACGGGATCACCGGCAGGTTGTTGACGGGGCGTCAGCAACCCGCCGGAGCCGCCGCCTCACCGTCGACGGGGATGTCCAGCCGGCCGGCCACGGAGGTGAGGGCCGTTCCCAGCGGGAGCTCGACGCGGGCGAGGGCGTACTGGTCGCCGCGGGTCGGGTCCCGGTTGACGATGAGCACCGGCTTCCCGGCCTGGGCCGCCTGCCGGACGAACCGCAGCCCGGACATCACCGTCAGCGACGATCCCAGCACCAGCAGCGCGGACGCCCCACGGACCAGCTCGCGGCACCGCTCGACCCGTCCCGGGGGAACGGCCTCGCCGAAGAACACCACGTCCGGCTTGAGGACGCCGCCGCAGACCGTACAGGGCACCACGCGGAAGTCCCCGACCTGGTCGTCGGTGAGGTCGGCGTCACCGTCCGGATTGATCCCCGCGGCCACCGGCTCGAAGCCCGCGTTGGCCTCCTCCAGCCGCCGGGCGAGTTCGCCGCGCGGGCTGACCGCGCCGCAGGACAGGCAGACCACCCGGGCGAGGCTCCCGTGGAGCTCCACCACGTCGTCGCTGCCGGCGGCCTGGTGCAGGCCGTCGACGTTCTGGGTGATCGCACCCGAGAGCAGGCCGTGCCGCCCGAACGCGGCCACCACCCGGTGCCCGGCGTTGGGCCGGGCGCGGCCGAAGGTCCGCCAGCCCAGGTGGCTGCGCGCCCAGTACCGGCGCCGGGCCCGGGCGCTGCCGGTGAAGTCCTGGTACGTCATCGGGGTGTGCCGGCTCAGGCTCCCGCCCTCGCCCCGGTAGTCGGGGATGCCCGACTCCGTGGAGATGCCCGCCCCGCTGAGCACCAGCACCCCGCCGGCCCTCAGCGCATCGGCGACCGGCTCCAGATCCGTGGTGCCCGGCGGTAGGTCCTCGGGAGGCGTCCAGCTCAGGGTGGGGCGCATGCGCATGCCGCAAGGGTACGCAACGGCGTTCCTTGGGCCGCTCCCGCCCATGGGCGCGGTGACGTACCGTGCCGGTACGGCGACCCGGTGTCCGTCGCCTGCGGGGCGCGGCCGTGCGCGGGCGGCTTGAGGAGGTCCGCGACGCCGCCTGCGTCATCGGACACGGGGACTGGGACGGCCGCGATGTGAGGTTCCACGACGGGCGGCCGCACACGGACGAGCGCTGAGTCACCAACGAGGAAGAGCCGAGCCGGGATCTGACGTGACGACGGCCGCTGCCACCCGCTGTCCCTGATCGTCCTGCCGGAACAGCGGGCGGGCTGTGCTCACTTCAGGGCACCGCAATGGCGAACCGGGTCGCTACGGGACGATCACGGCCTTGAGCGGCTCGCCGCGGCCGACGGCGTCCAACGCGTCCTGCGCCTGCTCCAGGGAGAAGCGGTGCGTGACCATCTCGGCGAGCGGGAACCGCTGATGGCACATCCGGGTGATCCGGATCGTGTCGTACATGTGCCGCGGGGTCGTGTAGGCCGAGCCGATGACGCGGATGTTGCGGTTGTTGAGGTGGCGCGGCTCGACCGGCGACGTGCCCCGGGCGGACCACAGGCCGAGGATGACGTACGTCCCGTCGGTGGCGACGAGCGGGAGGCCCTCGGTGAAGGCCGGGACCCTGCCGGCGGCCTCGATGATGACGTCGGCGCCCCGCCCGTCCGTGATCTCCATGACGGCGGCGGCCCGCTCGTGCTCGTCCGTCTTCGTCACGTCGATCGTGGTCGTGGCACCGAGCCTCCCGGCCATCGCGAGCCGCTTGGCCGGTGCCCCGAGGACCGTGACGCTCCCCGCGCCGGCGAGGTGCGCCAGGAGCGTGGCGGCGAGGCCGACCGGCCCCGAGCCCTGCACGATGACGTTCTGCCCGTACCGGATGCCGCCCAGCCGGTCCAGGGCGTGCAGCACCGTGGGCATGGCACAGCCGAACGCGATGAGGGCCTCGGCCGGGACGTCCGGCGGGATCTTGAAGAACGCCGTGCGGTCGGGCAGCCAGGCGTACTGCGTGTAGGTGCCCACCGGCGGCTTGTCCGCGGGGTTGTGCAACTGGAACATGACCAGGTTGGGGCACATGGACACGTCTTCGAGGACGGTGCAGTAGTAGCAGCGGTAACACGGCTGCGCCGGCTGCCAGTAGACGAGGTCTCCCACCGCGACCGGCTCGCCGGCGCTGTCGGTGGTGATGTCGGAGCCGAGCTCCTCGATCCGGCCGATGGCCTCGTGGCCCAGGACCATCGGGTGGGGAAGTTCGATGTCACCGGACTGGAGGTGGTGGTCCGTGCCGCAGACGCCGGACATCTCGACGGACACGATCACGTCGCGGCTGGATGCGGACGGGGTGGGATGCTCCCAGATCTCCAGGGGCGAGCCCGGCTTCACCAGTACGGCGCGCTTGACGTTGCGCATGGTCTGCGTCTCCTTCTGCTGTTCCGGTGGGACGGCGCCGCCGACGGGCCGCAGCCGGGCCCGGGATCGGAGGGATGGACCGAGCGCCGAGATTTCCCGACGACGGCGCGTAGGGCCGCCGCCGGCCGAGGCGGTGTGCCGCTGCCGGAGTACGTCGCCCACCACGTGCCATAGTTGCGTGCGCCAGCAATGAAACACCCGCGACCGTGGCGTGCACATCGGATAAACGACCTACTCCCCCAGCCGTAGTCGTGAAGGACGAAGCCGGTCCCGGGGTCGCAGTCGCCCGCACCCTGAACGGATGGCGGCATCCGGGGGGGCAACGACGCCCCCGACCAGGCCTTTGACCATGCGTGACGGCCGGGACCGCGGCGCGGTGAGCGGCTTCGGCACCGCGCCTCGCACACGCCCTCGACGATCGCTTCACCCTTGCCGTCGACCGCCCCCATCAGGTGCGGCACCGCACGGACGCCCCATCGGCGGCGCCCGAGGCGGCGGGCGGGGCAGCCCGCCCAGCCACCGCGACGGCCGCCTACAGCCCGGGGAGTAGGTCGCATTTCGCATAGGAAGTTGCCCGGGCTTCCTGTTTCATTGCTTGCGCACGCAGTTCGCGGGGAGGTGGCAGCCTCCCGGGCCATGCGGCGGCCGTTGCCACGCCCGAGAGGGACACCGGGCAGGACCGCGGCGGCCCGGCTCCCCCTCCCCCACGCGCCGAGACCCCTCGGGCTCAGGCGTTCCGCACCGAAATGGACCTCACCATGCCCCACACACCCAACGTCGCCGTCATCTACTACTCCTCCACCGGCACCATCCACCAGCTGGCGGAGACCGTCGCCGTCGGTGCGACCGAGGCCGGAGCGGACGTGCGGCTCCTGCGCGTCGCCGAGATCGCGCCCAAGGAAGTGATCGCGGGCGTCCAGCCGTGGGCCGAGCACGCCGCGTCGACCGAGCACATACCGGTGGCCACGACGGACGACCTCGAATGGGCCGACGCCGTCGTCTTCGGTACCCCCACCCGCTTCGGCAACGTCGCCAGCCAGCTCAAGCAGTTCCTGGACACCCTCGGCGGCATGTGGGCCCGCGGCCTGCTGGCGGACAAGGTCTACAGCGGCTTCACCTCCACCTCCCAGCTGCACGGCGGGCAGGAGTCCACCCTGCTGGCGCTCTACAACTCGATCTACCACTTCGGCGGGTTCATCGTGCCCCCCGGCTTCACCGACCCCGTGAAGTTCGCCGACGGCAACCCCTACGGCACCTCGCACGTCACCGGCGCCGACGGAGAGCTCCCCGTCGACAGCACGGCCCGCGCCTCCGCCCACTTCCAGGGCCGGCGGATCGCCGACGTCACCCGGATCATGAAGGCCGGCCGCGCGGCGTGACGACTCCTCCGGGCGTGCAGCCCGGAGGGACAGAGCTCCCGGGCACCCCTCAACGATGCCCGGGACCCGATCAGTTCACAGCAAAGGAACCCGACATGACAGTCCCCCAGACACACACCGGCCGCGTGGCCGTCGTCACCGGCGCCGGACGCGGCATCGGCCAGGCCATCGCGGTCGACCTCGGCGCGCGCGGCGCGACCGTCGTCGCGGTCGACCTCAACAACCCGGAGGAGACCGTCGCCCTGCTCACCGACGCTGGCCGCCCGGTGCTCGGCCTCACGGCCGACGTGTCCAGCCCGGAGCAGACCGCCGCCGTGGGCGAGGAGGTCGCCGACCGTTTCGGGCGCACCGACATCCTGGTCAACAACGCCGGGGTCTTCCCCTTCCGGACCTTCGAGGAGCTGGACTACGACACCTGGCGGCGCGTTCTCGCGGTCAACCTGGACTCGCAGTTCCTCATGGCCAAGGCGGTGCTGCAGACCATGAAGGAGGGCGGCTGGGGCCGCATCGTCAACCTGACCTCCAACTCGATCGTCACCAGCGTCCCCGGCCTCTCGCACTACATGGCGAGCAAGATGGGCAACATCGGCTTCAGCCGCGGCCTGGCCAACGACCTCGCCCCCTTCGGCATCACCGTCAACGCGGTGGGCCCGACCCTGACCATCACCCCGGGCTCCCGGGAGGTCCACCCGCAGGAGGCGCTGGAGGCCGCCGCGCAGGCCCAGGCCATCAAGCGCAACGGTGTGCCGGAGGACCTGACCGGCACCGTCGCCTTCCTCACCAGCGACGACGCCGCCTTCGTGACCGGCCAGACGATCATGGCCGACGGCGGCTACGCCCGCTGACGCGGGCGCGGCGAACCCGTAGCGCCGCCGAAGGCGCCACCCCGACCGCACCGGGTGGTGCTTTCGGCGCACCGAACGGCGAAGTGACCGACCGACTGGTTCGAGGAGCCGGCATCCCGCTTGGACTGAGCCGCCCCACCGCCGACGCCCGACGGCGAACGGCGGGTGCCGGGGGTCGTACCCCCGGCACCCGCCGTGATGGCTCGGCCGGCGCCTCCGCGGGGTCGCCGCGGAGGCGCTTGCTCACTTACCGAGCAGGTAGGCCCGCTCCACGGTCTGCTGCACCGTGTTGCCCGCCTTGTCGGAGGCCGTGACCCGCAGGGTCACGTACGCACCCTTGCGCTGGTCGCCCGGGCGCTCGATCGTCGCGGTGAACCGGTTGTGGCCGCGGTCCTCGACGCGGACCCGCCCGTTCCAGTTCTTGCCCTCGTCGAAGGACGCCTCGACCTTGAGCTTGACCCCGGTGGGGGCGGCGAGCCCGTCCTGGTTACGGACGGTCAGGGCCAGTTCGTGCCGCTTACCGCCGTCGACGGTGTTCCGCACGTCGGCCGGGACGCCGTAGTCGACCTGGAGGAGGGGCAGCAGGGTCTCCTTGGCCGCGGTGTCGGAGCGGAAGCCCCAGGACGTGAAGGTCCTCGTACCGGTCCGCCAGTACTCGGTGTCGCGCCCGGTCGTCAGCTCCAGTCGGTAGCCGGCCCGGCCCGCGGGGACCGCGAAGTTCCCCCAGGCGCCCGCGGACTCGCCCACCTTCTTGCCGTCGCGGTAGAGGACGGCCGTCACGCTGTCCCCCTGGGGGTAGGTCGGGTCGTCCAGCGTCCCGGGCGCGCTGCCGACCCTCCCGATGCCGCCGCCGGCGGCGGGGTCCTGCTTGCGGGCCCAGTGGCCCGCCGCGTCGGTGTACTCCGGGATCGCCACGCTGAACAGGTCACCGGAGCGGACGGCCGGACGGCTCCAGCCGCGCGGGATCGACGGCCGCACCACGGCCTCGTACCACTCCTCCGAGGCCTTCTCACCGGTCTTGAAGGTGCGGGGGGTGTCCCGCAGACCCGACTGCAGCGCACCGCTGTAGAACAGGTCGGGGCCGGCCATGAAGTCGACGTAGTGCATGAACTGCGTGTCCCCGGAGGTGACGTACTCCGTGCGGGTCTTGCCCGTCGGCGCCCAGCGCGAGGTCTCCCAGGCGACCTGCGCGTAGGAGCGCCAGCTGAACCGCTGCTCGCTCGTCCAGTGCAGTGCGCCGTTGTCCGCGTAGGAGGCCTTCACCTGCGCGGTGTTGCGGTCCGTGACGGTGTACGTCACGTCCTGCGGGATCTGCTGCTGCCAGTGCGCCGCGATGTCGTACAGGTACGGGCTCTCGACCGTCCCGGAGACGTCGACGACGGCCGTGTGCTTCTTCATGTACTGCAGCAGCTTGGCGCCGTCGTCCCCGGTCATCCGGATGACGGGCACGGCGGAGCGCGTGTCCATCGGCTTCCAGTTGGTATAGGCGAGGAAGCCCTGGGGCAGGACGATCACGACGCCCTTCGCACCCGCCTTCGCGGCGGTCTCCGCCAGGTCGTACCCGTCCATCGCGTAGTCGTCGCGGATCACCGCGAGCTTGCCCCGCACGGTGGCGGGCCGCAGGTCCGGCTTGTCCCTCGTCCCGGCGTCCACCGCGACGATCCGCTCACCGTCGGGGTCGAACGGCGTGGACTGCTTGGCGTAGAACGACTCCAGGTCGAAGTCCGCGCCGCGGACCTCGGTGATGAGGTCGGGAGCCGTCATCTCCCAGCGGGAGTTGAACTCGAACTCGCCCTCGGTGACCTTGGACGTGGGGTTCACCCACAGGTCGACGTCCCCGCCGCCGTCCTCGTAGTAGATGCCCATGGTCTGCTCGACGCCGTCGATCTTCCGGTACATCTGGTACGTCAGGTTGTTGCGGCGCTCGGCGGGCTTGGGCGTGCGCACCTGCACCGGCTTGGCCTTGCGCGCGTCCAGGGTGACGGTGGTGTCCTTGGTGACCTTGACCTCGGGATCGATGACCTGGAACACCCGGACGCCGTCGCCGCCGTCCTCCACCAGCGTCCCGCCGATCAGGTAGGTGCCCTCCTCGACCTGGGCGACCCCCGAGTCGGTGAACTGGACCTCCGTGTCCCCTCCGAAGACGTCCAGCAGGGCCCACGCCGTGGGCTCCCCCTCCAGTCCGAGGGAGTCGATGGTCAGCTTGTGCATCGGAGCGCGCACCCACAGGCTGAGCGTGGTGTGCACCGGGACGCCGCCGGTGGACGTGGCGGTGACGTAGCCGTAGTAGGTGCCGCGGCCCGCCTTCGCCGGGTCGACGCCGACCGGCACCTCGACGGTCGCGCCGGGGGCGATGCGGACGGTGTCCGAACCCAGCGTCAGCGCCTGCGCGGGGAGTTCCTTGCCGCCCTTGGCCGTCAGCGCCGCACGCAGGCTCAGCGACACCTCGTCGCCGGAGTTGTTGGTGTAGCGGAGCACTCCGGCCCGCTGCACGGGCGATGCGTCCCGGTCGAACGGGCCCAGGATCATCGTGCCGGTGGCGGTGACGGGGGACGTGAACGCCGCCTTGACGTCGACGCGACCGCCGCCCTGCTCGGTCGGCACCTGGCCGGACACCGTGTGGGAGGTGCTGATCAGCGCGTCCTTGAGCTGCTCACCCGTCCAGTCGGGGTGCTGCCCGGCGATCAGGGCCGCCGCACCCGCCACGTGGGGCGTGGCCATGGACGTACCGCTTGCCGCGATGTACTGATCGTCGACCGGGTCGCCCATGGTCGTACCGGCGGCGCGGGCGGCGACGATCCCGACGCCCGGAGCGGTGATGTCCGGCTTGGCCGCCTTGTCGCCGAAGCGCGGGCCGCGGCTGGAGAAGGAGGCCAGCGAGTCGTCGCGGTCGACGGCGCCGACGGTGAGGGCGGCGTCGGCCGCACCGGGCGAGCCCACCGTCATCTCACCGAGCTCGCCGGTGTTGCCCGCGGCGACGACGAAGAGCGCGCCGCTGCTGCGGGAGATCTCGTTCACCGCCTGGCTCATGGGGTCGGTGCCGTCGGTCTGCATGTCCGCGCCGAGGCTCATGTTGACGACCCTGGCGCCCTGCGCCGCGGCCCACTCCATGCCCGCGATGACCTGGGACTCGCTGCCGGAGCCGTCGTCCCCGAGCACCTTGCCGATCAGCAGGTCGGCGCCGGGCGCGACGCCCTTGCGCAGGCCCGCGGATGCGGCGCCGCTACCGGCGGCGGTGGCGGCGACATGCGTACCGTGGCCGAAGTGGTCCTGGGTCGAACCGCTGTCGCTGAAGTCCTTCGCCTCGCTGACGCGGCCCGCGAGGTCCGGATGCGTCTGGTCGGCACCGGTGTCGAGGACCGCGACCTTGACGCCCTCGCCGTGGAAGCCGGCCGCCCATGCGGCGGGCGCGTTGATCTGCGCGGTGCTGCGGTCCAGCGTGGGGCGCACCTTGTGGTCCAGCCAGACCTTCGGGGTCGCGGCCGCAGCGCTCGCCAGGGACGCACCCGCCGCGGGCGCGAGTTGCTTCCAGAACGCGGCGAGGTCCTCGTCGGCCACGCGCAGCGCCTGGGCGTCGATGCTCGGCAGTCGCCGCGGCTCCGCCGAGTCGTCCTGGAACTTCGCGAGGGCGTCCGCCCGCTTGGCGGCGGCACGCGCCGAGCCCTTGGGCGCGGACACGATCAGGGGCAGGGCGTCGGTGTGCGCCTCGTCGTACCCCTGGGCCACCAGGCCCGCGACGTCGAACAGCCCCTCGTCCAGCTGCCCCGTGCGGACCAGCACGGCCGCGTCGGAGGGCAGCACCGTCAGGGCGCCGCCCTTCTCGGTCATCTGGAAGAAGACGTTCTCGCGGCCCGGCGCGCGCTGCACCGACGCCGTCTTCTTGCCGTTCGGCGCGTCGCTGACGGTGACCCGGTCGCCGGTGATCAGGCGGACGGTGGTCGCGCGGTCGTGGGTCGCCGGCGTACCTGCACCGGTCTCCGACGGGGACTGGGCTGCAACGGGCGTGATCGCACCCGTCGCCACCGTCGCCGACATCGCTATCACCGCCCAGAGGCGGATGCGTCTCATTGGTGTCTACAGCCTTTCTGTCATCCCGGCATCCGGGCAGGGCGCCTGAGAGTGGGCGTCATGACGCGTCGTGGTGAACCCGGCCGTGTTCGACGGCGCTACAGGTTCGGGCCGGGGATCGCCGCCGCCGGGCACTCCCGTGCCGGGAGCAAACCCCCTGTACAACTGCGGTTCACCGGACCTTCGGAATCATGCGTCGCACCCACCGGGCCTGTCACCGATCCCGCCTGGCACAACTGGGCCATGTCCCAACGGCGACACGGAGCTTTCTCCGACATGTCCCGGAAACGGCGGAGGTACCCCTGGGGGGCGCCGCTCGGGTCCGCGAGTCCTGGGCCGTCCGACCCGACAACGTACCCGGGGATCCAGGGAGCGCGTCGGAAAAGGATCACTCTCGTGACCTTCTGTTCGGAAGAGGCCTAGCATTGCCGCATGCCCCAGATGCCGTCACGAGTCGAACTGCGCCCGCTCACCCTCGGCGACCAGGATGAGTTCTGCTCGCTCGTGAGGGCCAGCGCCGATCTCTACGGGCCGTGGATGCAACTCCCCGCGAGCGCGGAGGCGTTCCAGGACTGGATGCACCGCTTCGACGACGGCGCCAACCTGGGCTTCCTGATCCGCGTTCCGGACACCGGTGCGGCCGCCGGCACGGTCAACATCAACTCGATCATCCGGGGCCGCTACCAGGGCGCGTCCCTCGGTTACGCGGCTTTCGCCCCGTCTGCGGGGCGGGGTTACATGACCGAAGGGGTCGCCGCAGCCATGCAGCACGCCTTCGAAGACCTGCGCCTCCACCGGCTGGAGGCGAACATCCAGCCGGCGAACAAGGCGTCTTTGGCCCTGGTCCAGCGCCTGGGCTTTCGCTACGAGGGTCTCTCCCCCGACTACCTCTACATCAACGGGGCCTGGCGCGATCACGAACGGTGGTCCATCACCGCACCATCCCCGTGGACGCCCGATCCTTCCCTTCCCGAGGTCTAGGCGCCATCGGCATCGGACCGGGACCGTCCACGAACACGCCGACGGCGGCCCCGCCGCCGGGGCCCGGAGCGGGCACTCGAAGCGAAGCCGCCATGGGCCGCCCGGGCAAAGGGGGTCAGTCGCCGATGCGGGGCGGGGTGCCGGTGCCGTACACGCGCTCGGCGTGGGCGGCGTACGCGCGCTCGGCGGCGTCCGTCAACGCCGAGCGGTGCGCCTCGGGCAGCTCCGCGAGGAGCGCCTCGACGACCTCGGGGTCCGCCTCGTACATCGCCATCCCGAGGGACAACGGCAGGACCTCCTGCGGTGTCCGGGCCATCCCGTGCTCACCGAGTTGCCTCCACTCGGCCGCGGTGACGTACTGCTCGGCGAGCGGGAGCACCTCCTTCTCCTCCAGCGCCAGGTGCTCCAGGAGTGCGGGCAGCAGTCGGTCGAGTGCGGCCGCGAGGCGCCCACCGTGCTCGGCCGTGGCCCGCCACCGGGGCAGCAGCCCGGTCACCTCTTCGTAGGTCTCCTCGATGGCGGCGTGCTGCTCCTCCATCGTGGGCACGATCGCCGTCGCCCGGTCACCCGCGCGTTCGACCAGGCGCGGCCAGAGCAGCAGATCTTCGCCCTCGTGGTGCAGGTGCAGCAGGAAACACACCTGCTCGGCGTGGGCACCGACCGTTTCGGCGCGCTCCACGTCCCCCGGCGCCACGTCGCGCACCAGACGGGGAAGGAGGCGGAACTCCCGGCGCAGCATCGTGTGCGCCATGTACATGTCTCGGACATCCGCCATGGGCTCGTTCGCCTGCGTCACTTGAAACCTCACTCGCTGTGGCAACCACTTCGGGGGCCACTCTCGGCGGGCCGTCGCCCTGGTACGAGCAACGGCCCGGGATCAACCGGATCGTTCACCGGGAGCCGTGGAAAGCCGCGTCCCGCACTTCTGAATGCCCTTCAGGCCGCTGGACGTTCAGACACGGCGGTGTCGGCCACCGCCGCCCGAATCAATGCTGTCGTCCGACGCCATGCGTCCGCGGTGGCGTCCCATGCCATGGCCGCTTTTGAGGTCGCCTCCACCGACGGCGCCCTGCGGGCCGTCGACATTCCGGAAGCGAGACGGCGAGAGCCGTTTCGGCAGCGCGACTCGCGCGACCCTGTACGTCATGTGCATTGCGTGGTGCTCCGGTTCACGTCTGCCTTTGGCCGGCGACATCACGGATCTCCGGTGCCGACCGGCCGGTAAGGGTAGTTTAACGATAAACAACGCTTCTGGTGGCCATATGACTGGCCCTGAGAGTCCTAGGAACGCCAGGGCCCGTACTGACTTCCAGTGATCGCACAGGCGTCATTGGGCCACCGGTGCGCCACTTCCGTTGCGGATTTCGCCGCGCCGACAGGGTCGGGCTTCCCCGTCAGGAATTCCCGTGAATTTCAGGAAACCGGCGGGCGATCGCCGCCTCCGAGTTCGGTTCCGAGGCGCGTCGCCTCCCTCACCAGGATGGGGCCGATCCAGTGGGCCGTGCTTTCGGGCAGCCGGGTGCTCGGTCCCGCGACAGCCAGGGCCCCCCGGATACGGCCGGAGCGGTCGACCACGGCTGCCCCGATGGCGGTGATGTCCGCTTCCACGTTCCCGATGTTGAGGCCGTACCCCTGTCGGCGGGTGTCGTCCAGGGCGCTCGCGACCTCGGCGGACTCCGCCTCGGAGCCGAGCAGGCGGCGCAGGTCCTCGGGGGGCATCCGGGCCAGAATCGCACGGCCCGGGGAGGAGAGTACGGCTGGATGGTCAAGGCCCAGGCGCAGGCCCGTACGCAGCGACCGGGTGGACTCGTGCCCGGCCAGGAAGCGCGTGCGGGTGCCGCGGAGCGCGGCGACCTGAACGGTCTCGCCCAGTTCCGCCGCCAGCGCCGCCAGGTACGGCTCGGCCCGGGTCACCAGTTCCTCTTCCGCCCTGTGCTGTGCCGCGGCGAGATCGAACAGGGCCGGCCCCGCGAGGTAGGCACGGTGACCCGAACCCGCAGCCCTGACCACATGGCCACTCGATTCCAGGATGCCGAGCAGGCGGTGCGCGGTCGACGCGGGGATTCCCACGGCGGCCGAGATGTGGCCGAGCCTGGCCTCCCCGCGGTCGGCCACCACGGCGAGGATCCGCAAAGCCCGGCTGACGCTGGAGTCGGGCGAGCCCTCATGTGCATTTTCCCGCATTCCGGAAGACTAACGCTCTCGCCAAACCGTATCCGGGGGCACCCAAGGCCCCCGTCTCCGTTTCTTCCGCTCTCCGGAAAAAACTTACGGGCCGGCCCGGGGCCACGGTTGCCATTTGCGAGTCGCCCGTGGAAATGTCTGAGGCGCAGGAGCACTCGCAGTCGACTGGTGACCGAGAGTGGATCATGCAAAGGGCGCGGCCGTTCGTTGCGGGCGACCGGTCCGGAATTCCGGGTGAATGCCTGTGGCCGAGCCCACACTTTCACCCGGACAGTCAGGTGACAGCCCCTCGTCCTCCTCAACGCCCCGCGTCGGTACGCACGGGAGCACGCGCCCGACGGCGCTGGGGAACGGGGTGGCTGACGAGCCGCGACAAGGAGCGCCGGATCCGGCGCTTCCCCAGGGCGAGCGACAACCGGCACGGCAATCCGCTTGCCATGCGCTCTCCCCTCCATGGCACCGCCAGGGTGCCGTCAGTCAACGGATACAGGTGTTCAGATGAGTACTGGTCAGACGGCCCAGCATTGGATCAACGGCAAGTGGGTGGACTCGGTGGCGCACCGGGAGACCCTCAACCCTGCGACGGGTGAGGTGATCGGCCGTTACGCGGATGCCGGCCGTGCCGAGGCGGAGCAGGCCGTCCAGGCCGCCAAGGCGGCCTTCCACGAGACCGACTGGGCGAGCGACATGGAGTTCCGCACGCGGGTGCTCCTGGAGATCGCGGAGTCCTTCCGGCGTCATGAGGCGGAACTGGCCGAGCTGACCACGCTGGAGAACGGCAAGACGATCGGCGAGGCCTCCTTCGAGGTGAGTTTCGCCAAGGGCAACTTCATCACCGCCGCCGCACTGGCGCAGACCACCTACGGCCGGGTGATGGAGGTCGAGCCCGGCAAGCACACGATGCTGGTCCGTGAGCCGGTCGGGGTCGCGGCCGTCATCACCCCGTGGAACTCGCCGACCGCACTGCTGGCCCGCGACCTGGCGCCCGCGCTGGCCGCCGGCTGCACCGCCGTGGTCAAGCTGCCCGGGCAGACCGCACTGGTCAACGAGGCGATCAGCCGGGTCTTCGCAGATGTGCCGAGCCTGCCGCCGGGCGTGGTCAACATCATCACCGAGAGCGGTGCGGAGGCCGCCAAGCACCTGGTGGACTCCCCCGACGTCCCGGTCGTCATGTTCACCGGCAGCACCCCGACCGGGCGGGCCATCGCCGCGGCGGGCGCGCAGCGGGTCAAGCGCATCGGCCTCGAACTCGGCGGCAAGACCCCGCACATCGTGTTCGACGACGCCGACCTCGACGCCGCACTGCCGGTCATCGAGAAGTCCCTGACCATCTTCACCGGCCAGTTCTGCATCACCGCCAGCCGCCTGATCGTCCAGCGCGGCGTGTACGAGACGTTCAAGCGGCGCCTGGCCGAGCGCCTCGCGAAGGTGAAGGTCGGACCCGGCATCGATCCGTCCAACGACATGGGCGCCCTGATCGACCGGGCCGGCGTCGAGCGGGTGAACCGCATGGTCGAGGACGCCATCGCCGACGGCGCGGTGCCCGTGCTGCGCGGTGGCCCGGTGACCGAGGGCGATCTCGCCAAGGGCGCCTTCTACCGGCCGACGTTGCTCGAGGTGACCGACTCGAAGCTGCCGATCGTGCAGCAGGAGGTGTTCGGCCCGGTCCAGACGATCCAGGTGTTCGACACCGAGGAAGAGGCGATCGCGCTGGCCAACGACAGCGAGTACGGCCTGGGTGCCAGCGTGTGGAGCAGCGACGTGAACCGTCCGCTGCGGGTGGCCCGCAAGGTCGAGGCCGGGATGCTGTGGATCAACGACTGGGGCCAGCTGCCCAACCAGTTCGAGATCGGCGGCTACAAGCAGAGCGGCGTCGGTCACGCCAACGGCCCCGGCGGCATCGACCACTTCCTCGAGTGCAAGACCATCACCCAGAAGTTCGCCTGACCTGGACGGTCGGTGACCGTGCGCGCGGGTGAGCCCGGCGCTCGGCGCGCCTCCACCCGGTACGGCCCGGAACACCCGGGCCGTACCGGGCCCGCGGGCGAGTTGGCGGCGCCTTCCCATCGAACGAAGCGAGAGAAACCTTGATGACCACCGCCGATACCAGTCGGGGCCCCATCCGTTCGGCGGCCGCCCGGCACCCCGCCGCGCGTCGACGCCCGCAGACCTCCTTCGCCACCGGATTCCACATGGTGGCCGCGGGATACGCGTCATTGATGGCCTTCGGTGCCGCACCGACACCGCTCTGGCCGCTGTACCAGCAACGCGATCACTTCGGCGCGACCGCCGTGACGGTGGCCTTCGCGGCCATGGTCGTCGGAGCGGCCTTCAGTTTCGGTGTGCTCGGCCATCTGTCCGACCGGGTGGGGCGCCGCATGGTGGTCGTACCGGCCCTGCTGGTCGGCGTGGCAGCCGCGGCAACCTTGGCCGTGTGGCCGACGCTCCCGGGGCTGATCGCCGGACGGGTGCTCACCGGAGTGGCCGTCGGGCTGATGGCCTCCACCGCCACCGCGTATCTCAGCGACCTGTACCACCGGGCCCATCCGGGACGTGCCGCATCGCAGGTACCGGCAGTGGTCGCGAACGTGGCCAATCTCGGCGGCCTCGCGATGGGACCGCTGATAGCCGGTGTCCTGTCCGAATGGGCCCCCGTACCCCTGCGCACGTCCTACGTCGCCCTGGGCGTGGTCATGCTCCTGCTCGCCGCAGCGCTGCTCGCCGGCCCCGAGACCGTCGACACCACCACCGCGGGCGGCCACCGGGCGGTCCGTTTCGCCCTGCGTACCGGCGGAGCCCCGGCTTTCGGCCTGGCGGCGGCGGTCGGGTTCTTCGCCTTCGCGGTGATGGGGTTCTTCTCCTCCCTCGGGTCGACCATCGTCCGCACCGAGCTTCACGTCACCTCGACCTTCGTGGTGGGCCTCGTGCCCTTCACCGCACTCGCAGCCTCAGCCCTGGCTCAGCTCGCACTGGGCAAGCTGACGCACCCGGCCCTGCTCGGCACCGGGACCGTTCTGTTCCCGACAGGTCTGGCGCTGACCACGTTGTCCCTCTACCACCCGGTCATGTGGCTCTTGCTCGCTGCGGCCGGCTTCGCCGGTGCGGGCGCCGGCCTGCTCTTCAAGGGAGCGGTTGCCGAGACGATGAGATCGGCCGTTCCCGAGTCGCGGGCAGGAGTGTTCTCGGTCTTCTTCGTGATCGCGTACCTGGGCCTGGGTCTGCCGCCCATCGCCTTCAGCCTGGCGATCCGGCACGTGGCGCTGCAACCGGCCATGATCGGGTTCTCCGCCGTGTTCGCGGCGGGCGCCGTGGGAGCCGTGATCGTCGCCCTCACCGCTCACCGCGAGAAGTGAGTCCATCGTCGTTCCCGCGCCGGCCTGGTACTGCCAGTCCCCGGAAAACCGGGGCACTGGCAGCTCCGGCGGCCGTTACGTCCACTGGTCGTGGGTGGGGATCGTCGGCCACCGGCTTGATCTCCACCGTCGCACACCGATCAAGGAGACACCATGAGCACCGACCAGAAGATCGCCGTCATCACCGGGGCCAACCGCGGGCTGGGACGGGCCGGCGCCCTGCACCTGGCCGCGGCGGGCGTCGACGTCGTGATCACGTACCGGAACAACCAGGCCGAGGCGGAGGACGTCGTGGCCGCCATCAGGGATCTGGGCCGGACCGCGGTCGCGCTGCGCCTGGACACCGCGGCCGTGGGCTCCTTCACCGCCTTCGCCGAGCGACTGGGCGCGGAACTGACATCCCGCTGGGACAGGACGACATTCGACCACCTGGTCAACAACGCCGGCCACGACGTGACCGCGGCCTTCGCGGACACCACCGAGGAGGACTTCGACGGCCTGGTCGACGTCCACCTCAAAGGCGTCTTCTTCCTCACTCAGACTCTGCTGCCGCAACTCGCCGACGGCGGCGCCGTGGTGAACGTCTCCACCGGACTGACACGCATCACTGCCCCCGGGCCACGCGGCCTACGGCGCGATCAAGGGTGCGGTCGAAGTCCTGACCCGCTACCAGGCGAAGGAACTCGGGGAACGCGGTATCCGCGTCAACGCCATCGCGCCCGGGGCCACGGCAACCGACTTCGGCGGTGGCGGCATGATGCGCGACGAGCGGGTGCGAACACGTATCAGCTCGCAGGTCGCCCTCGGCCGCATGGGCAAGCCCGACGACATCGGCGCAGCACTTGCCGCGCTGCTCTCGGACGCGAACCGGTGGGTCACGGCACAGCGCATCGAAATCTCCGGAGGCCAGAGCCTGTGACGCCAGGTCCGCCCCTGGAGGGGGCGTCGTGGCGGAGGTGTCCGGCTGAAGGACCACTGGTCCCAGCAGCTCGGGAGTCGTGCCAGTCCGTCCCGATAGCCTGCCTGCTCACACGCACCGCGGCCGCTCCAGGCAGCCGCGAGGAAGGCGGCAGACGGTGGACACGGCCTCAGCCGAGATCGAGCAGGTGGAGCGGGTGCTCGGGGTTGCGTTGCCCGAGGATTGCCGCGCCTTCCTCGCAGTTCAGGGAGCTGTGTCCCGGTTCTTTCCTCCAGCGGACGACTTCCTGCTGCTCTTCCCGGCCGGTGACCTGATCGGCCTCAATGAGGCAGCGGAGCTCGCCGCGCGTCTTCCCGGCGCGGTGATCATCGGCGGTGACGGCAGTCGTGAACTGCTGGTCTACGACTGCCGGCAGCAGCATCCCTCGCTGTACATGGTGGACGTCTCGGCCGAGGGCTGGTCCGATGCCATCCACCAGGCGTCGTCCATCACGGAGTTCATGGCCCGGTTCGCCGAACGGGGCTGGCTCTGGGAGTAGGCGACACAACCGTCTGCGCATCGCACGTTCCTTCGCGCCCGCGCTCGCCGCGGATCGACGCCGGGTCCCTGTCACAGCCGGGGACGCCGTCTTGTCCTCACTGCGGACAGTCCACGTTGCTGGAGGAACACATGAGCGCAGACCACGCACACCTGCCCCCGGGCGTCGAGGTGATCGCGACCCTGCCGGATGCGCAGCCGCGGATCCCGCAGGGCTCCGAGGCCAGGACCATCCGGGTCACCCTGCAGCCCGGCGACGCCGGCGCCCCGCCGCACCGGCACCCCGGGCCGCTCTTCGGCTACGTCACCCAGGGCGAGATCCTCTTCGAGCTCGAAGGCCAGCCGCCCCGGGTGCTCAAGGCCGGCGACGCCCTGTTCGAGCCCGGCGGCGACGTCATCCACTACCAGGGCGCCAACAACCTCCAGGACGCACAGTCCC
The DNA here is from genome assembly GCF_056858595.1 of Streptomyces sp. TOM-9. NCBI lineage: Bacteria > Bacillati > Actinomycetota > Actinomycetes > Kitasatosporales > Streptomycetaceae > Streptomyces > Streptomyces sp. TOM-9. The sequence continues at coordinate 1,208,804 of NZ_JBXEQB010000001.1, forward strand.
AGCTGGTGGTGACCATGTTCGCGCCTCCCGGCACCCCCGTGCTGACCGTGGTCGGCGCGGACGAGCTGGCCGAGCGGCGGCACCTGCGGTACAGCCAGTCCTGACGCCCGGAGGGCGACGTACGCAAGCAGAGCGGGCTGTGCCCATCGGGACGTCCCGATGGGCACAGTTGCCGCCGTCACACGTGGCCTAGTCCGCGGACGGTCCAGGCCCGACCGCCGGACGGAACACGGCGGCCTGACCGTGGTGGGTTCCGTCGGAGTCCTCGAGGTTCCACATGCAGACGTCCTCGATCCGGAATATCCGGCCGTCCTTGTGCTGCCGCAGACCCTGGTACCCGTCGGCGTAGCCGCGTTCGTCCACCGATGCGAGCAGCGCGTCCCGGTCCTGCTGCGCGTCCGGCGCGGCCGACCGGCGCGACGGGAGGCCGATGAACTCCTCCCAGGTGTAGCCGAAGGACCGCTGCGCGGTGCGGTTGGCGTAGACGAACAGCGGGTCGGCCGACACGTCGTGCGCCAGCAGCCCGAAGGGCGCCTCCTCGTAGAGCCACTGGGCCGCCTCGGCGTCCGATGCCCACACCGGCGGGCACAGGTGGACACCCACCAGACGTCGGTAGCTGTCGAGGAGGAGCAGGGCGAAGCGCGGATCCCCGCGCCGGTCGGACGGCGCGGGGATCCGCCGGGAGGGGTCAGTCACCGTTCTCGACCCAGCTCATGAGCTTGCGGAGCTTCTTGCCTGTGGTCTCCAGCAGGTGGTTCTCGTCGGCCTTCTTGTACTCGTTGTACCGGGGCAGGCCGGCGTTGTACTCGGCGATCCAGTTGTTGGCGAACGAGCCGTCCTGGATCTCACCGAGGATCTTCTTCATCTCGGCCTTGGTGGCGTCGGTGATGATGCGCGGACCGGTGACGTAGTCACCCCACTCGGCGGTCTCCGAGATCGACCAGCGCATCTTCTCCAGGCCGCCCTCGTACATCAGGTCCACGATGAGCTTCAGCTCGTGCAGGCACTCGAAGTACGCGATCTCCGGCTGGTAACCGGCCTCGGTCAGCGTCTCGAAACCGGCCTTGACCAGCGCCGCCGTACCACCGCACAGCACCGCCTGCTCACCGAACAGGTCGGTCTCGGTCTCCTCGGTGAACGTCGTCTTGATGACACCCGCGCGGGTGCCGCCGATCGCCTTGGCGTAGGACAGCGCCAGCGCGAAGCCGTTGCCGGTCGCGTCCTGCTCCACGGCCGCGATGCACGGCACGCCGCGCCCCTCCTCGTACTGACGGCGCACCAGGTGACCCGGGCCCTTGGGCGCCACCATGCACACGTCGACACCGGCCGGGGGCTTGATGAAGCCGTAACGGATGTTCAGGCCGTGACCGAAGAACAGCGCGTCGCCGTCCTTCAGGTTGTCCCTGACGGACTCCTCGTACACCCGCGCCTCGATCGGGTCCGGAACCAGGATCATGATGACGTCCGCCTCGGCCGCGGCCTCCGCGGGCGTCACCACGCGCAGGCCCTGCTCCTCGGCCTTCGCCTTGGACTTGGAACCCTCGTGCAGGCCGACCCGCACGTCCACACCCGAGTCGCGCAGCGACAGCGCGTGCGCGTGCCCCTGGCTCCCGTAGCCGATGACCGCGACCCTGCGGCCCTGGATGACGGACAGGTCCGCATCGTCGTCGTAGAACAGCTCAGCCACAGGTGAAGCCTTTCCATGCCGCAAGCCTCCGTGTCGCATCGAGGAGGCCCGCTTGAAGGGTGTTGATGTTCGTCCGCTCGCAGCGCACTCGCAGGTCGAATCTACGGGGAGAGCCTGCGCCTCCAGTGACGGGGCGGCGGCCACGGGATGGCGGCAGGGCGGCGAAGGCGTGTCCGCCGACCGCTCCACGGCGACCCGGCTCCAGACGACCGGTCGCCTTCCATACTTCGCGGGCGAGGGACCGGCACTCCCGGACCACGGGGCCCGGACCGGCAACGATCACCGGTCCGGGCCCCGTTGGGCTCCGCCACATCAGAAGGGCCCCGACAGGGGCCGGGCATGCACCCGCTAGAGCGCCTTGAGCAGGCGTTCCGCCAGGACGGCCGCGGAGGCGGGGTTCTGGCCCGTGAACAGGTTCCGGTCCACCACCGTGTAGGGCTTCCACATCTCGCCCTTGGTGAACTCGACGCCCATGTCGATGAGTTCGGACTCCACCAGCCACCGCGCGCGCTTGGCGAGGCCGACCGCGTCCTCCTCCTCATTGGTGAACGCCGTGACCCGGTAGCCCGCGAACGGGGACTTCCCGTGGATCCTGGTCGCCAGCATCGCCGCGGGGGCGTGGCAGACGACCGCGAGGGGCTTGCCGGAGGCGAGCGCCGCGGTCAGCAGCCGGCCGGCGTCGGGGTCGGCGGACAGGTCCTCCATGGGCCCGTGGCCGCCCGGGAAGTAGACGGCGTCGTAGTCCTCCACGCGGGCGTTCGCCAGGTGGATGGGCCGCCGCATCACCTCCGCGGAGCGGATGATCTCCTCCAGGTCGAGGGCGATCTGCGCGCTGCCGGCCATGTCGGGACGCAGGCTCATCATGTCCACGGTCGGGATCACCGCGCCCGGAGTGGCGACCGTGATCTCGTGGCCGGCCTCGCTGAGCGCCTTGTACGGGGCCGCGAACTCCTCGGCCCAGTAACCCGTCGCGTGCCTGGTGCCGTCCTTGAGCGTCCAGTACGACGCCCCGGTCAGAACGAAGAGCAGCTTCGCCATCGGACCATCGCCTCCCTGTCGGTATCCGACACGGTTAGGGGCCATGTGTTACTTAAAGCATGATGCGCCCCCAGCAGGTCCGCCAGGCATGGTCTTCGCGCGGCGCCGGATGCCCGGCTGACCTGCGCCTTCGGTGAGCGGCGCACACCGCCCTCACCTCAGGAGCCGGGCGACCTCCGCAGGGTGGGCGAGGTGCGGGAAATGGCCGCTGCCGGGGAGGACGGTGACCGTGACGCCGGGCAGGGCCTTGCGGAGCCAGCTGAGGTGGTCCGGGTCGGGTTCGGCGCCGGTGACGTAGTGGTACGGCGTGTCCCGGGACGCGATGCGTTCCAGGCGGGCGGCGTTCCGCTCCTCCAGCAGCGCGGGCGGGGTGGTCAGCAACTCGTCCCAGTAGGCCAGCAGCAGTTCACGCGCGGGCGGCGCGTCGGGCCGGGCGAGGGCGCGGGCCTCCGGCGGCAGGCCGTCGATGCCCATGCGGCCGAGCAGGCCGGTCCAGATCGTGCCGTGGTCCGGGCCGCGCAGCACGTCCGCGTTGTGCTGCAGCAGGTCGGCGAAGCCGCCGACGCGCAGCGGCTGGTCGATGTTGACCACGCCCCGCACCGGATGGGTCGCGGCGTAGGCGGTGGCGATGGCACCGCCGATGGAGTGCCCCACCACGACCGGCCGGGTCAGGCCCGCCTCGGTGACCGCCTGGTGCACCACGGCGGCGACGTCGTCCAGCCCGTGCCGGTCCAGCGGCGGCGACTGCCCGTGTCCCGGCAGGTCGACGGCGAGGACGCTCCGCCCCGGGTCGGCGATCTCCAGCTCCCGCAGGAGCGGGCCCCACCGGTGACGGTCGTAACTCAGGCCGTGCAGCAGGACGAGCGGCGGTCGGCCGTCCGGCTCGCCGCGGTGCTCCGCCCGCAGACCCGCGTACGTCAGAGGCGCTTCGCCGGTGCTCATGTGGTGTGTCCTTCCTGTGGTGCGTGCCGTGCACAACAGGAGGCGTAACCCCGCGGGGAACGATCCGTTCGTGACCGGCGTCACACCTGCCAGCGCCCGGGGCCGCCGGGGCCCGGCTGGTAGCGCATGAGGCGGCCCGTGCGCAGGGACGCCCGCAGATGGGCGCCGGCGAGCGGCGCGGCGGCCTCGATGCGCCGGACGGTCCCCCACAGCGCCCGTGTAGCGCCGACCCGGGCCCGTTCCGCCGCGTCGCCGTGGGCACGGGGGCGGCCGCCGAGGCCGGTCGCGCGCCGGAGTTCCGCGAGGAGCGCCCGGCGCTCGGCCTGCACGGCCGCGGCGGCGTCCACGTCACCGGCCCGGTCGGCGGCGTCGAGCCGGTCGTCGAGCACGGCGAGCCGTCGGCGGTAGGAGGCGCGTGCCGTGTCGTCCAGCAACGGGTCGGCCGCCGGGGCCGCGAGCCCGGAGCCGCCCGCCACGAGATCGAGCGCGGGGATCTCCTGGCCGGGCGACGCCAGCAGCGTGCGCAGGTAACGGGGTCCGCGCCCGTCGGGCACCCGGGCCGTCTCGCCGCCGGCCTCCAGTCGCCAGTCACGCCCGTCGAGCACCCAGCGCCACCGGCCGTCCGGCGGACCGGCTGCGCGGAGGGTGGAAAGGAGACCGTCCATGCCGAGCCGCTCCGCGATCGACCGGGCCTGCGCCACGTCCTCCGCCGCCCTTTCCCGGTCCTCTGGGCCGTCGCGCCGGGTGCGGACCTCCGCGCGTGCCGCCAGGGTGCGCGCGAGCCAGGGGAGGGCGCCGGTACTACGGGACAGCTCGGCTGCCGCGTCCAGGTGGCCGAGGGCGGCGTCCGGCCGGTCCAGGCGCGCCGCCAGCCGCCCCAGGTAGTCGTCGACGGGTCCGGTGACGGTGTTGGCGCCGCCCCACACCACCAGCCGTCCCTGGTAGGGCAGCAGCGCGTCGTACAGTGCGGCGGCCGCCGCCGGGCCACCGGTCCGCGAGGCGACGACCGCGAGGTCGGCCAGCGCGCCGATCCACCGCGGGCCGGTGCCCGCGAGCACCGACGGCAGCAGCCGTTCCAGTTCCAGACCGGCCTCGACCTCGCGTCCCGACTCCAGCATCGCCCGGGCCGCCGTGGCCTCGAAGAAGTGCCCGGGCAGTCGGCGCGCCATCCGCTGCCAGGGCTCGACCGGGGTCTCGGCGCCGCCCCGTACGACGGCCAGCTGGTGGCGCACCGAACCGGCCAGCCGCTCGGTGTCGCTCACCCTCGCCTTGTGCCCGGCGACGACGATCCGGTCCGCGAGTTCCCCGGCCTCCTCGAACCGGCCCCGGGCCGTGGCGAGCATCGCCCGCCGGGCGAGCGCCACCACGTGGGCGTCGGTGTGGCCGGCCTGTTCCGCGGCGCCGACGTACACGGCGAGCGCGGCCTCGGCGGCCGTCAGGTCCCCGGTCTCGGTGTACGCCACGAAGCGCCAGAACAGGCCGCGGCACTCGGCCGCCGCGTCCCCCGCCCGGCGGGCCTGAGCGACGATCTCCCCGGCGGTGGCCAGGCGTTCGGCGGTGGCGGCCGGGTCCCACAGCGCGTGCAGCCGGCTGTCGAGGACCTCGGCGACCGTGCCCGGGTCGCCGGATGCGCGGGCCAGGCCGAGCGCCGTGTCCGCCAGGTCACGACGGCGCGCCAGGGCCGTGGTGTCGGCCAGCAGCTCGCGCGCGAGCCGGGCCAGCACCCGGGCGCGGACCGCAGGGGCGACCGGTCGCCCGGCGGCCTCCTCCAGCAACCGGACGAGTCCGAGGTCGAGTTCGAGGAACTGGGCCCGCGACGGGGCGACCAGCGCGAGGTGCACGGCCGGGTCGGCGTCCCCGGGCAGGCCCTTCAGCCCTTCGGCCAGGGAGAGCGCGGGACCGGGCAGCCCGCCGGAGACCAGCCACAGGGCGTGGACGGCGTCGGGCGGCAGCCCGGGCACGAGCGCGGCGAACCGCGCGCCCGACAGTCCGCCCAGCCTCAACTCGGTCCCGTCCCCGGAGTACTCACGGGCGGCGACCAGCAGTGCGCGCGGTCCCGGGGGCGCGCCGGACCCGGGCAGGTCCTCGGCCGTGCCCTCGTCGGCCAGCAGCAGAACGGGCTCCGCCAGCGGCGGGACGGCGGACGCGGGGAGCGTGCGGTCCCCGGTGTGCTCGACCCGGATGCCGCGCTCGACGGCCAGTTCCGCCGCGGCGGCCAGCAGCGCGGTCTTGCCCGCCCCCGGCGGCCCGGTGACGACCAGGCGTTCGCCGACGCCGGCACGCAGCCGGTCGAGGAGGGCCCCGATCGCGGAAAGCTCCTGGTCACGGCCGATGAGGGACACGCCTCAGCCTAACCGGCACCGCCTGGAACCCCCGCGGTGCCTGCCCCGGCCCAGCTCGCCCCGACCCGGCCGGAGGCCCGAGGCCGCCGCGCGCACCCGCGTTCGCCGCAGCAGCCGCGGTGTACGGTGCCTCGACGAGGGGTGCGAGGGTGGATCACGAGTGGGACGATGACACCGCATACCGCCGTGCCGTCGGCCGCGCCTGGGTCATGGTCGCGATCGCCGGTGGCTGCTCCTTGGTGGTCGTGGGATTCGTTGCCATCGTCGTACTCGGCCTGAACGGGTTCCTCTTCCTCGTGGACGCTCTCAGCGGGTAGGACCCGACCGGTCCCGTGCAGCCGGGGGGCGTCTACGGAGTGACGATCGCGAAGTCCGGGTCGGGTTCGACGAGGTGCGCCATGAGTTCGGCGAGCTTGCCGGGGTCGCCCGACACCTGGATGCCGGCTCGGGCCGCCAGGTCGGCTGCCGGCAGGGTTCCCAGGAGGACGGCCCGCAGATCGGCTTCGGGGAGGGTGACCGCCAGGTCGGGTTCGGTGGCGGCGGGGCCCTCGCCCGGCACGTGGGTGAGCACGCCGTTGTGCAGGCGCCAGGTGATCGGCTCCGAGCCGTGGACGTTCCAGCGGATGGTGATGTCCGCGTCCCAGCCGGCGGGGCCGTCGACGCGGATGGCGAGGGAGTCGAAGAGCTGGTCGAGGGAGAGCGCGGAGATCACGTCGGGCGACGCGGTGACGGTGGGCGTGCCGACCGGGCCGTGGCGCAGTTCGAGGGCGCCGGTGAGGAAGAAGTTGCGCCACGTCCCGTTCTCGCTGCCGTAGCCGAGCTGGGTGAGGGCGTCCGCCTGCAGCTCCCGCGCTTCGGTGTTTCCGGGGTCGGCGAACAGCACGTGGTTGACGACCTGGGCCACCCAGCGGAAGTCGCCGTCCGCGTAGGACCGGCGGGCGCGCCGCAGGACCTCGTCGGCGCCTCCCATGAACTCCACGTAGCGGGTGGCGGCCTCGGTGGGCGGGTGTTCCCACAGGTGGGCGGGGTTGCCGTCGAACCAGCCCAGGTACCGCTGGTAGATCGCCTTGACGTTGTGGCTGACGGAGCCGTAGTAGCCGTGGGTGTGCCAGACGTGTTCCAGGGCCGGCGGCAGGTGCATCCGTTCGGCGATCTCCAGGGCCGTGAGTCCCTGGTTGATCAGGCGCAGGGTCTGGTCGTGCAGGTACGCGTACAGGTCGCGTTGGTCGGACAGGAACGTCAGCACCCGTGCGCGGCCCCAGGTCGGCCAGTGGTGCGAGGCGAAGGCGACGTCGGAGGAGGCGCCGAAGAGCTGGATGGTCTGGGTGAGGTACTGCGCCCAGACGCGCGGGTCCCGGACCTCGGCGCCGCGCAGGGTGAGCAGGTTGTGGAGGTTGTGGGTGGCGTTCTCGGCCATGCAGAGCGCCGCCCGGCCGGGGAAGTGGATGTTCAGCTCGGCCGGCGCCTCGGTCTCGGGGGTGAGCTGGAAGACCATGCGGATGCCGTCGACGGTGTGCGTCTGGCCGGTGCGCATGATCTCGACGCTGGGCGGGATGAGGCTGACCGTGCCCGTGGAGGTCGTCTGCCCCAGACCTGCCCCGATCTGACCCTGCGTCCCCTTGGGCAGTGCGGCGCCGTACATGTAGGCGGCGCGGCGCGCCATCGCCGTGCCCGCGTACACGTTCTCGCTGACGGCGTGGGTCAGGAAACCCTGGGGGGCGATGACGGGCAGTCCGGCTCCGGCCTCTTCTGCGGTCACGACGCCCTTGACGCCGCCGAAGTGGTCGGCGTGGCTGTGGGTGTAGAGCACGCCGCTGACGGGGCGGTCGCCGCGGTGGTGCCGGTACAGGGCCAGGGCGGCCGCGGCGGTCTCGACGGACAGGAGGGGGTCGATGACCAGGATGCCCCGCTCGCCCTCGACGACCGTCATGTTGGACAGGTCGAAGCCTCGTACCTGGTAGATGCCCTCGGCCACCTCGAACAGCCCGTGCCGGGCGACGAGAGCGCTCTGCCGCCACAGGCTCGGGTGCGCGGTGTCCGGGCAGTCGGCGTCGAGGAAGCCGTACGCGTCCAGGGACCACACCGTGCGACCGTCGCGGTCCGTGATCTCCCGCTGCCCGACGGTGCCGAGGAAACCACGGCCGGCGTCGCCCAGGTCGCGGTTGTCCTCGAACGGCAGAAGGCTTCGTGCGGCCTGGTTGGCGGCGACGATCGCCGACTCGGGGCCCTTCAGCGCGGAATCGGCGGACATCGTGTTCTCCTTCGAGACCGGTACCGTCATCACGCCCACACGGGATGAACCCTCTGCCAGCCTCGGCAGGACGGCGTCCGCGTGCCAGCGGGGATACGCCGCCCGGACGAACGCGGGATCAGTCCGCCTGTTCGGCTGTCGCCGGGCTCGCGCCGCCACGCTGGTAGATGTCGGGGATGCCGTCCCCGTCGGCGTCGACGTCCTCCTCGGCGCACAGCCGCCGGTACAGCCGGTTGCGGCGGTGCAGGAGCAGCGAGGCCATGCAGGCCGAGATCACCGAGGCCACCAGGACCGCGGCCTTGACGTGCTCACTTTGCGCGGTCGCGGGGAAGGCGAGCTCGCCGATCAGCAGGGCCACGGTGAAGCCGATGCCACCCAGGGTGGCGAGGCCGAACACGTCGGCCCAGGCGAGGTCCGGATTCAACCGGGCCCGCGTGAAACGGGCGGCAAGGTAGGTTCCGGCGAAGATGCCGGCGATCTTGCCCAGCACCAGGCCCACGACGACACCGAGCGGCTCGGGCCTGGTGAACACCTCCCCCAGGGCACCCGCGGAGACGCCGACCCCGGCGGCGAAGAGGGCGAACAGCGGGACGACGACACCGGCGGACAAGGGGTGCAGCAGGTAGCCGGTGCGCTCGGCGGGCGAGGTCACCTCGTCCTCGTCGCGGGTGGTCCGCAGGATCAGGCCCATGGCCACCCCCGCCACGGTGGCGTGCACGCCGCTGTTGTACATCAGCGCCCAGATCACCACACCGAGCGGCACGTACCACCACCAGCCCGTGACCCGCAGCCGCTGCAGCGCGTAGAACACCGCGAGCCCGGCCGCCGCGCCGAGCAGCGCCCAGAGGTTGAGGTCGGCGGTGAAGAACACCGCGATGACCAGGATCGCGCCCAGGTCGTCGACCACCGCGAGGGTGAGGAGGAAGGCCCTCAGGGCCGCTGGGAGGTGGGTGGAGACGACGGCCAGGACCGCCAGCGCGAAGGCGATGTCGGTGGCCATCGGCACCGCCCAGCCGCTCGGACTGCCGCCCCCGAGCGCCGCGACCACGGCGTACGTCCCGGCGGGCACCACCATGCCGCACACGGCCGCGATGACCGGCAGCGCGGCGGTGGCAGGGGTGCGCAGTTCGCCGACGACGAGTTCACGCTTCAGCTCGATCCCGGCGACCAGGAAGAACACCGCCAGGAGTCCGTCCGCCGTCCAGTGCCCCACCGACAGGTCCAGCCCCAGCGCGGGGATGCCGAAGTGGAAGTCGCGTACCGCCTCGTACGCGCCGCTGAACGGACTGTTCGCCCACACCAGGGCCACCACCGCCGCGGCCAGCAGGACCAGGCCGCCGACCGTCTCCGTCCGCAGCGCCCGGGCGACGGCCCGCCGCTCCGGCCACGGGAGCACGCCGAGGAACGGGGGGCGGGAACGGGGGGCGGTGGCCATATGGGCGAACCTCCGGGGCGTCGACGGCAACGGGCACAAGGCCCCTCACAACGCCGACCAGACTTCCCGGCACACCGGGCGCCTTTTCTTGACGCCTTACTGACACCCTAACGGCGGCGCATCGGCGGCCCCAACCGTTCCCGGCAGCTCCCGCACCTGGCGCCCGCGGAGACCGGGCAGACGCTCAGGCTGTGACGGCGGTGACCTCAGATGAGTTCCAGGCCACCGTCGACGGTGACGACCTGCCCGGTGGCCTGGCGTCCGGCCGGCTCGGCCATGCGCAGGATCCAGTGGGCGATGTCCTCGACGTCCCCGATGCGGTGCGTGGGGATGCGGTCGCGCTCGTACGCGTACATGTCGTTGATCGCCTCGGGGGACAGGCCTGCGGCGACCATGACGTCGGTCCGGGTGGGGCCGGGAGCGACGGAGTTGACGCGGATGCCCTCCGCCGCGAGTTCGAGGGCCCAGCTGCGGGTCATCTGCTCGATCGCGGCCTTGGTGGCCGCGTAGTGGGATCCGCCGGACATGGGGCGGTGTCCGTAGGTGCTCGACACGTTGACGATGCTGCCGGAGGAGGTGCGCAGATGGGGCAGGGCCTCGTGCGCGAGCAGGCTCGGGGCCACCACGTTGAGGGCGAACAGGTCGGTGATGACCTGCTTGTCCGCCTCGGCCAGGGGCATGACGGCCGTGGCGCCCGCGTTGTTCACCAGCAGGTCGAGCCGTCCCCAACGTGCCACGGCGGTGTTGACGACCTGCGCGGGCGCACCGTCGTCGACGAGGTTCACGGACAGGGCTTCGATGTTCGGGTGGGCCTTGGCTGTCTCCTCGAGGGCATCCATCCGGCGGCCGACACCGAGCACGTTCGCCCCGGCCTGCGCCAAAGCGTGTGCCGTCGCACGGCCGATGCCGGATCCCGCGCCGGTGACGATGGCAACGTGACCGGAGAAGGGCAGCTGGGAAGTGGTGGTCATGGACTCTCTCCTTTGTTCGATGTTCGGCGAACTACGAACAAGGTACACGCGTGTGAAACGCTTTGGTGGGAAAGGTGAGGCATGACACGCGCCGCAGGTCGCTCTCGGTGACTGCCGGGCGACGCCGTGCCAAACCGGAGAAACGCAAGCGGCCCACCGTGTTCGGCAGTGGGCCGCCTGTGGCGCAGCAGGATGTCAGCGGAAGAGCCGGCCGAATCGGCGCACCTCCTCCGCGAAGATCTTCGGCTGCTCGAACGCCGCGAAGTGGCCGCCCCTGCTTGCCCGATTCCAGTAGACGAGGTTGGGGAACGCCTTCTCGGCCCATGCGCGGGGCGGCGTGTAGAACTCCTTGGGGAACAGTGTCACACCCATGGGCACGTCGATCTTGACCGCGTTCATGGTGATGTCGGAGTTCTCCCAGTAGAAGCGCGCGGCGGACTCCGCCGTATTCGTCAGCCAGTACAGAGTGATGTCGTCCAGCATCTCGTCCAGGCTGAGGACCGACTCGGGGTTCTTGTCGCTGTCCGTCCAGACCCCGAATTTCTCGTAGATCCAGGCGGCCTGCCCGACCGGGGAGTCCGCCAGGGAATAGGACACGGTCTGGGGCCTGGTCATCATCTGGAGCTGGTAGCCGATCTCGTTCTGCTGTTGTGCGTTCAGTTGGTTCATCGCGACCCGCTCCTCCGGAGTGAGGCGCTTGGGGTCGAGATCAGGGGGAACGATCTGCGGGAAATTCAGGTGGATGCCCAGCAACCCCTTGGGACGCAGGACACCCAGCTGCACATTCACGGCAGCTCCCCAGTCCCCTCCCTGGGAGAGGTAGTGGTCGTACCCGAGGCGAGGCATGATCTTCGCCCAGGCCTTCGCCGTCCTCACGCGCCCCCATCCCACGGCGTCCGGCTGATCGGAGAAGCCGAATCCCGGGAGGGACGGTGTGACCACGTGGAATGCGTCACGCGCGGATCCACCGAACTCGGTCGGGTGGGTCAGGCGCCGGATCACCTTGCGGAATTCCAGGATCGAGCCCGGCCAGCCGTGGGTGAGCATGATGGGCATGGCGTCGCGGTGCGGTGACCTGGCATGCAGGAAATGGATGCTCACGCCGTCGATCATGGTGCGGTACTGCCCGAATCCGTTGAGCAGCGCCTCCACCCTGCGCCAGTCGTAGTGTCGCTGCCAGTGATCCACGAGTCGCTTGACCCGCCACAGCGGAGCCCCCTGGGACCAGTCGTCCACGAGTTCTTCGGTCGGCCACCGGGTCATGGCCAGGCGTCGCCGCAGATCGTCCAGCATGCGCTCAGGCACGTGAAGCCTCATGGGCATGACCGCCCCGTTGCCCGGAAGTGGCGCGGACAGGCCACCAGTGGTGGCGCCCGTTCCCGTGACGGCCTCGGCGACTCCGGACGTCATCGCCGCCGCGGCAGAGCCCGCGCCCAGCGCCCCCATGGCGTACAGCAACCGTCGACGGCTGAGATTGCTCGTTTGACTCGCCATGCGTTACTCACTCCAGTCGGTCATTTCGATACCGCGGGACATACCTGACGTGGGCCTGAGGGAAGTTCGGCGGCCCATTTCGCGCAGGAAAACAGCGCCCCTGCCATGCGGTGCCAATGTTGCGTTGATTTCGTGTGGGCACAGTGTCACGCCGCTCAATGGCGGGTGGGGGCCCTTTCGCGCACGACAACAGGCGGGGCGTACGCCACGTTCGCCGGTCATCGAACTTCGCTTGCGACGGTACACCGGCCATTCGCCGACCGGGGAGGTCGCGAAGGTGGCATAGCTCACGGACTTTGTTCCGACGCATGAGTGACACCGTGTGCACGTGCAATGAGAGCGCCGTCACGTCGGTCGCAACGTTCAGGGTGAAGTCGGCCGTGTTAGGTTGTTCGGCATACGTCGAACGATCATTTCCCGGCGTACACGCAGGGCCAGATGCAGGTGTCGGCCAGAGTCCGAGTGAATCCTCGCCCTGCCATCCACAAAAAATGCCGCCGCCGGTCGGCCCTCGACCGGACTGACCGCCGGCGTACCTCAACACCCAGCAGAAGGAGAAAAGCCATGAGTGCCATCACCACTGAGATGCAGGAGTTCATCTCCCGCGTCGTGCACGACGGCAGCAACTACCGCATGGACGCCATGGAGAAGCTCTACACCGACGACATGGCGATCCTCTTCCCGACCCGGGAAGGAGCCATCGCGGCAGCTCCCCGCAAGGAGGTCTTCGCGGAGTTCGCCGCCCGGGGACAGGCAGGTGAGGCGCCCCTGTCCACCGAGTACGAGGTCCTGCACACCGAGGACCAGGGCGAGTACGCGACCGCGCTCCTCTACCGTCGCATGAGCGACACCGCCGCCCCCTTCCTCTACGAGCTGCGCCTGAAGCGGGGCGGTGCCTACGGCTGGCTCGTCGCCGGGGAGACCGTCACGCCGTGGCCCGACCCGGAGACCGCCGGTGCCTTCCTTCCGCCGCGGCAAGCCGCAGCCTGAAGTCACCGGAACGACACAGGGGTCGGCGTCGTGGCCACCGCCGGCAGCCGGCCTGAGCCGGCGGTGGCCTGCCCTACCAGAGACGACCACACGAGTCGCACCGCAGACAGCCCGTCAGAAACCCGAAGGAAGAACCGTGTTCCCCACCGCACAGATCGGCGTCACCGGCCTCGCCGTGATGGGCCGCAACCTCGCCCGCAACCTGGCCCGGCGCGGCTACACCGTCGCCGTCCACAACCGCACCCGCGCCCGCACCCGGGCCCTGCTCACCGACTTCGGTCACGAGGGCACCTTCATCGCGGCGGATTCCGCCAAGGAGATGGTCGCCGCGCTGCAGCGGCCCCGCCGCCTGATCGTCATGGTGCAGGCCGGCAAGCCCACCGACGACGTGATCGCCGAGTACGCGTCGCTGCTCGATCCCGGTGACGTCATCGTCGACGGCGGCAACGCCCACTTCGCCGACACCCGCCGCCGCGAGGCCGCCCTGCACGAGCGCGGCATCCACTTCCTGGGCACCGGCATCTCCGGCGGCGAGGACGGCGCCCTGAACGGCCCCAGCATCATGCCCGGCGGCTCCCGGGAGGCCTACCGGCTCCTGGCCCCCCTCCTGACCGACATCGCCGCCACCACCCCCGACGGCACCCCAGCCGTCGCCCACCTCGGCCCCGACGGCGCCGGCCACTTCGTCAAGATGGTCCACAACGGCATCGAGTACGCCGACATGCAACTCATCGCCGAGGCCTACCACCTGCTGCGGCACTCCACCGGCTGGGAGCCCGCCCGGATCGCCGAGGTCTTCCGCCGGTGGAACACCGGCCGCCTGAACTCCTACCTCATCGAGATCACCGCCGAGGTCCTCGCCCACCACGACGCCGACACCGGTCTCCCCTTCGTCGACGTCATCGCCGATGCCGCCGAACAGAAGGGCACCGGGCGGTGGACCGTGCAGACCGCCCTCGACCTGGGTGTCCCCGTCTCAGGCATCGCCCAGGCCGTCTTCGCCCGCTCCCTGTCCGGACACACCGCCCTGCGCGCCACCGGCGCCACCCTGCCAGGCCCCTCCCGCACCGTCCTCGGCGCACGCGACGCGGCCCGCTTCACCGACCAGGTCGAACAGGCCCTGTACGCCTCCAAGGTCATCTCCTACACCCAGGGCCTCCACCAGATCCACGCCGCCAGCAACACCTACGGCTGGAACACCGACCTCGCCGCCGTCGCCGCGGTATGGCGTGCCGGCTGCATCATCCGCGCCACCTTCCTCGACCGCGTCCGCGACGCCTACACCGCCGACCCCGCGCTGCCCGGCCTTCTCGCCGACCCCGGCTTCGCAAGGGAAGTCGGCGAAGCCCAGCTCCCCTGGCGCCTGGTCGTGGCCCACGCCACCCGCGACGGCGTCCCCGTTCCTGCCTTCGCCGCCGCCCTCGCCCACTACGACACCCTGCGCACACCAAGGCTCCCCGCGGCGTTGATCCAGGCCCAGCGCGACTACTTCGGCGCGCACACCTACCGCCGCACCGACCGCCCCGGCACCTTCCACACCCGCTGGGACACCGATCGCACGGAAGAAGCCGCCGGCTGACCGAGCGGGCGGCCCCCCGCCCCGGGTCGAGGTACGTCAGGTGCTCGGCCGGCGCCGGGCCAGGAGTCGCTGTGCCGGGGCCGCGCGCAGGCAGGCCGCGCAGGCGACGCACACGGCGGCCGCGCCGTAGGCCCACGCCTGGAGCGGGACGCCCGGCAGCAACCGGCCCCCGAGGTAGAGGACCGTGCCGGCGAGAGTGACGGCCAGCCACTCCCAGCGGCCGTCGAGCGCGACGAGGCCGACGACGAGCAGTGAGTACCAGGGGTAGTTGGGCGAGACCAGCAGCAGCGCCGTACCGGTCAGCAGCAGGGCGCCGCGCCAGGGGCGGGCCGGGTCGCCGCGCCACCATACGTACAGGGCCAGCAGTGCCAGCAGCACGAGGACGAACGCTCCTGCGGCGGCGTCCGGGAGCAGCAGCCGCAGCAGGGCGAAGCGGTGCACGTCACCGGGTTCGTATCCCTCCTCCTGCAGGTAGCCGGGCAGGTAGCCCAGGACGCCCGTGCCGGACACGGCGACGTACGGCAGGTAGGCGAGGGCGACCACGGCGACCGCCGCCGACACCGTGCGCAGGATGCGGGCCGGACTGCGCTCCCCGGACAGCGCGCCGGGCAGCGTCAGGAGCGGCAGCAGTTTCACGGCGACGGCGGCGCCGAGCAGTCCTCCTCGGCGGGCGCCCGCGGTGGCGGTACCGAGGGCGAGCACGGTCAGCAGGACACCGAGGGTGTCGACGTGGGCGTTGTCGACCGCCTCGAAGGGGACGGCCGGGCACCACGCCCACAGGGCGGTGCGGGCCGGGGCCCCGCGCTGGTCGCCGCGCCTGCGCAGCACCGCGAGCAGGGCGACGGTGGTGCCGAACGCCACGACGGCGCCGCCTGCTTGGAGCGGCTTGTGGCGGCTGCCGGGCGGAGACAGGATGTGGACGGTCACGAACCAGCCTTCGGCGACGGGCGGGTAGATGGTCGGGACGGTGGGGCGGTTGATGCGGGCGCACAGGCCGCTGTCCGTTCGGGTCAGTCCCCAGGCCCGGCAGGAATCCGTGACGGGGAACAGCCAGTCGTCCCGCAGCTTGGCGAGTTCGGGTGCGGCGGGGGGATGGGCGTACGGGGAGATCCCTGCGGCCTGGACACGGCCGTCCCAGGCGTAGCGGTACATGTCGGTGCTGGTGCGGGGAGGTGCGGCGAGCCCGGCCAGCGTCACGGCGGCCGCTCCGGTCAGGACCAGTGCGGTGGCGGCGCGTGCCGGCACCTTTCGAACGGCCCATGCCGAGGCGGCGAACAGTGTCCATGCGACGGCGTATCCGGCCAACAGGCGGCCCGGTTCGTTCTGGCTGTCGCCGGCGCGGAGGGTGCCGATGACGACGACGGTCAGTGCGGCGAGGAGGACCGCGACGGCGACGGTGCGGACACGGTCAGGTGCGCGGTTGACGCGCGCCTCCGTAGGACGGGACGGCGGCTGCGGGGACTGGTGCTGTGCGGCGGTTGTGTCGCTCATGGTCGTCCGGGCCCTCCGGTGGCCGCGGGGGGCCCGGCACGATGGCCGGCCCGCGGGCGGTGCAGTTCCACGAACGCCCGGCCTTCGGCCGTCCACCGGCCGGCCGGGATCCACCCCGCGGCCTCGGCGGTGCGCAGCAGGACGCTGGTGCCGAGGCGGGCCCAGGGGAACGGGCGGCCGTGCCGGCCGTGGCCGTCCTCGACCCGGACGGTGAGGCGCTCGTCCTCGTCGCGCGGAGCGGCCTCTGCCAGGAGGCTTCCACCCGGCGCGACCAGGGTGCGCAGGCGCGTGAGGAGGGCGAACGGGTCGCCACCGATGCCGACGTTGCCGTCCATCAGCAGGACGCTTCCCCAGCGCCCCTCCCCCGGCAGGCGGTCGAAGACGGACCGGCGTACGGCGGAACCGCCGTGTTGCCGGGTCCGGGCCACGGCGGCCGGGCTCACGTCCACGCCGAGTGCCCGAACCCCCCGGACGGCGAGGGCGGCGACCAGACGCCCCGGTCCGCAACCCACGTCGAGGACGGGGCCGGTGCAGCGCTTCAGGACGGCGGCGTCGGCGGCGTCGGGGGCGGCGCACCAGCGCTCGACGTCCAGCGGAAGCAGTTCCCCTCCCCCTCCGGCGCCGTCCGGTGGGGCCGGAGGCGACAGGCGGCGCAGGAAGAGCGGGCCGCGACCGGTGCGCAGGGCATGGGCGTAGGGGTCGTCCGTCCACGGTTCCCCCGGCTGCGCCGGCCACTGCCGCTTGGCCGCCTGCGACTGTGCGGGGAGACCGGCGGGGCGGGCCACCGTCCGGGGGTTCCAGCCGGCCGCGGTCCGCGGCGTCCGCTCGGCGAGGGCGGGATCCGAACCGCCTGCGGTGTCGCTCACCGGCCGGTCTCCGCGAGCGAGTTCAGCGTGGTGGCGAAGCGCGAGCCGGGCGGGCAGCACGCGGCGACCGCGGCGGCGTCGGCGGCGGTGTCCACATCGCGCAGCACCGGCAGGTCGCCCACGCTGAGCCCCGCCTCGACGAGCCGGCGCCGCTGCGTCGCACCGGTGTGCCCGGTGGACATCGGAACGCCGCGTACGAGGGCCTCGGCGCACCCCGGATCGGCGAGTCCCAGCGCCCAGAAGCCGCCGTCCTCGGCCGGACCGAACCAGGCGTCGTGGCCGTCGCGTCCGGCCTCCGCGAGGTGTTCAACGGTCAGTTGCGGGGTGTCCATGCCGACCAGGAGGGCCGGTCCGCGGTCGCAGCGGGCGAAGGCGGCCGCGATCCGCTCGTCCAGACCGCCGGTTTCCTGGCGCACGACGTCGAAGCCGGGCGGAAGCCAGGGTCCGGGAGCGCCGTCGAGAACGAGGACGCGACGCCGCGCGGGGGTCTTGAGCACCGTGTGCAGCGTGTCGGCGAGGGCGGCCTCCGCGAGGGTGGCCGCCTCCAGGGGTGTGTAGGGCGGGGTGAGCCGTGTCTTGACCCGCCCCGGGACGGGCTCCTTGGCGATGACCAACAGCGTGGCCGGGTTCCCGGCCGGGTGGCGGGGACTCATCGTCCGGTCCCCCGGGCCGTTGCCGCGGGCGCCGGGTCGGCGGTGGGGGGTTCGGCCAGGACGGAACGCATGTCCCGTACCGCGTGCCAGGTACCGCGCCAGGTGCCGGTGACCTTGGAGCGGCCCGTGCGCGGGCGATACGGCACGTCCGTCTCCTCCACCCGCCAGCCCGCGTCGGCGGCGCGGACCACCATCTGCAGCGGGTAGCCGGAGCGACGGTCGGTCAGGTCCAGGGCGAGCAGGGAATCGCGCCGGGCGGCGCGCATCGGTCCGAGGTCGTGGAGGCGCAGGCCGGTACGCCGGCGGACCAGTCGGGCCAGTTCCAGGTTGGCCAGCCGGGCGTGCAGCGGCCAGGCACCGCGCGTAAGGGGCCTGCGCCGCCCGAGGACGAGGTCGGCCACGCCGTCGAGGACGGGCACGGCGACGGCGGGCAGCAGCGCGGGGTCGAGGGAGGCGTCGCAGTCGCAGAAGCAGACGACGTCGGCCGTCGCGGCGGTGAGCCCCGCGTGGCAGGCGGCACCGAAACCGCGGCGCGGTTCGTGGACCACGTGCGCCCCGAGGGCGCGGGCGATGTCCGCCGAGCCGTCGGTGGACCCGTTGTCGACGACGATCGCGCGCCAGCCGGAGGGGATGCGATCCAGCACCCACGGCAGGGCCTCGGCCTCGTCGAGGCAGGGCAGTACCACGTCCACCGGGGCGGAAGGAGGAGGGGAAGTCTCGATCACCCCACTCACCCTACGGAGACAAAAAGCCCAAAAGGGATATGGGCACCTTACGGATCGCTGACGTCCGCCTCCGCTCCCACCGTCGGCCGAAGGCCGGGTGCCACACTCGGTGGCGTGAAACACGTACTCGTCGTGGACGACGACGCCACCGTCTCCGAGGTCGTCGTCGGCTACCTGAACCGGGCCGGCTTCGACGTCGACGTGGCCGCCGACGGCCCCGCCGCCGTGGCCATGGCCGCCGTCCGGGTCCCCGACCTGGTCGTCCTGGACCTGATGCTCCCCGGCATGGACGGCCTCGAGGTCTGCCGCCGCATCCGCGACAACGGCCCCATCCCCGTGGTCATGCTGACGGCGCGCGGTGACGAGGAGGACCGCATCCTCGGCCTGGAGGTCGGGGCCGACGACTACGTCACCAAGCCCTTCAGCCCCCGCGAACTCGTGCTCAGGGTGGAGTCGGTGCTGCGCCGTACGGGAGACCACGCCACCCGGACAGCCCCGGCCGGATCCGGGCTGCGGGCCGGCGCCCTCGCCCTCGACCCAGGCGCTCGCCGTGTCACGCGGCACGGGACCGAACTCGCCCTGACGATCCGCGAGTTCGACCTGCTGGAGTTCTTCCTGCGCAATCCCGGGCGGGCCGCCGGCCGGGAGGAGTTGATGCGCCGGGTGTGGGGCTGGGAGTTCGGCGACCTGTCGACCGTCACCGTCCACGTCCGGCGGCTGCGCGAGAAGGTCGAGGACGACCCGGCACACCCCCGCCTGATCAGCACCGTGTGGGGCGTGGGTTACCGGTTCGACCCTCCGACCGCGGACCAGGGAGCCCCCGATGGTGCATGACACCCTCCTCATCGTGGCCTACGCGGCCATCGGTGCGGCCTGTGCCGGCCTGCTCGGCACGGGCGTCCTGCGGCTGCTGCGCAACCGCTCGGTCGCGGTGTCCCTGGCGGTGGTCGCCGCCGTCACGGTCGCGGCGATGCTCGCCGGAACCATGCTGGTGTCCTGGGCCATGTTCCTGTCCGACCACGACCTGTGGGTCGTGACCATGGTCTGCTCCATCGCCGCGGTCGTCTCGCTCGGGGTGGCGCTCGCGCTTGGCCGCGGCGTGGTCCGCGGCAGCCGGGCCCTCGCCGAGGCCACCCGCGCCCTCGGCGACGGCGGCGGTTTCACCGCGCCCGCCGCCGCGCCCACCGCCGAACTCGCCGAACTCGGTCGTGAACTGGCCGCCACCAGCGCCAGGCTCGCCGCGTCCAGGGAGCGGGAGAGGGCCCTGGAGGAATCCCGCCGCGAACTGGTCGCCTGGATCTCCCACGACCTGCGCACCCCGCTCGCCGGACTGCAGGCCATGACCGAGGCCCTGGAGGACGGCATGGTCGACGACCCGAGCCTGTACCACGTCCGCATCCGCGCGGAGGTCGAGCGCATGAGCGGTATGGTCGGCGACCTCTTCGAACTCTCCCGCATCCAGGCCGGCGTCCTCGCCCTGAACACCACCCGCATGTCGGTCTACGACCTCGTCGGCGACGCGCTCGCGGGCACGGCCACCCTCGCGAAGCAGCACGGTGTGCGGATCGTCGGTGACGGGGTCGAGCGGGTCCCGGTCGAGGTCGACGGACGCGAGATGTCCCGCGTACTGGCCAACCTGCTCGTCAACGCCATCCACCGGACCCCGGCCGACGGCACGATCGCGGTCTCCGCCCGCCGCGAGGCGAACAGCGTCGTCGTGTCGGTGACGGACGGCTGCGGCGGCATCCCCGCGGAGGACCTGCCCCGTGTCTTCGACACCGGCTGGCGCGGCACCGACGCACGGACCCCGCCCGCCGGAGCGGGCCTGGGCCTGGCGATCGTCCGGGGGATCGTGGAGGCCCACAAGGGCCGGGCGGCGGTGCGCAACGTCCCCGGCGGCTGCCGCTTCGAGGTCCGGCTGCCCGCCGCCTGACGCGACCGGCGGCCGGGCTGACGGTCAGCCGCTTCGCAGCGGGGCCGTCGCGAACTCCGCCATCCCCTCCGCGAAGGCCACCCGCGGCTTCCAGCCCAGTTCTTCACGCAGCCTGCGCGAGGAGGCGGTGATGTGGCGGACGTCGCCGAGCCGGTACTCGCCCGTGACCACCGGCACCCGCGTTCCGTGCGCCCCGGCCAGGGCGGCGGCCATCTCCCCCACCGTGTGGGGCTCGCCGCTGCCGACGTTGTACGGCCTCGCGGTCCCCTCCGGCAGACCGGGCAGCCCGTCCAGGGCCGCGAGGTTGGCCCCGGCCACGTCCCGTACGTGGACGAAGTCACGACGCTGGCCGCCGTCCTCGAACACACGTGGTGCCTCACCGCGCTCCAGCGCGGACCGGAACAGCGACGCGACCCCGGCGTACGGGGTGTCACGCGGCATCCCCGGCCCGTACACGTTGTGGTACCGCAACGCGATCACCCGTCCGCCCACCGCGCGCGCCCAGGCGGAGGCGAGGTGCTCCTGCGTCAGCTTGGTGGCGGCGTACACGTTGCGGGGGTCGAGCGGGGCGTCCTCGCCCACCAGCCCGGACGCCAGCGGTTCGCCGCACTTCGGACAGGGAGGTTCGAAGCGTCCCGCCCGCAAGTCGGCCACCTCGCGCGGTCCCGGTCCCACGACACCGTGCGACGGGCACTCGTACCGTCCCTCGCCGTAGACCACCATCGAACTCGCCAGCAGCAAGGACCTCACTCCCGCCCCGGCCATGCAGGCCAGGAGCACCGCGGTACCCAGGTCGTTGCAGCCCACGTAGGCGGGTGCGTCGGCGAAGTCCTTGCCGAGGCCGACCATCGCCGCCTGATGGCAGACGGCATCGACGCCCCGCAGGGCCTCGGACACCTCCGCCGCGTCACGGACGTCCGCGTGCCTCCAGTCCACCCCGTCGGGAACCGGCGGGGGCGTGCGGTGCGCGGCGGGCAGCAGGGCGTCGAGCACGCGTACCTCGTGCCCGGCGCCGGTGAGGGCGGTGACGACGTGCGAGCCGATGAAGCCCGCACCTCCGGTGACCAGGATCAACATGTCCCGACCGTACGGCCACCGACCCGGCCGGCGACCGTACGACGCCGACACGTCAGCGGTTCGTAAGCCTTCCCGCCGCACGTCTTGGCCGACGGCCGCGGCGGGCACCCCGCACGACGAGCACGAGGGCCGCGACCACCGCCACCGCCGCCAGCGTGAGCAGCCAGTTGCGCGGGTAGTCCAGCGGCAGGACCGAGGAGTTGGCCGGCTTCCCCGGGCGCAGCATCACCGGCAGGGCGACCGCCGTCACAGCGCCCGCGACGATCAGTGCGCCGCGGACGGGGCCGCGCACGCCCCCGCGGACCAGCACCGACCCGATGAGCAGCACCAGCGGCGCGATGAGCACGTCGTGCAGCACCACCGCGCCGCCCAGCCAGATCAGAACGCCCGTCAGGTCGCCCACCCCCAGCAGCTGGTAGGCGCCCACTCCCACCAGCACCAGACCGGCCGCGCCCGTGAGCCGCCGCGTCACGCTCGTCCTCACGACAGCACCTCCAGCCGGCCGACCCACTTGGTCTGCAGCACACCGGGCCTGTTCGGGGCGATCAGACGCGCCGGGTAGCCGTGGTCGGGGCTGAGTTCCTCGCCGTTGAGGCGCAGGGCGAGCAGGGTCAACGGGTCGCGGGCGTACTCGTGCCCCATCTCGGAGACCCGGTAGCCGCCCCGGGTCTGCAGGGACACCGCCCGTACCCGGGCGTGGGGTGGGGCCCCCACGAGGTCCAGGAGGTCCATGACCCGCACCCCCGTCCAGTGCGCGGTCTTGCTCCAGCCCTCCACACAGGCGATCGGCAGCTCCGCCTCGTACTGCGGGAGGTCCCTCAGCTCATCCAGTGTCAGCGTGCGCGGCCGCGGCCCGGCCACCGTCAGGCGATAGCGGTCGGCCACGATCAGCCCGACTCCGGCCGCGGCGGCGGTGCGGTTGACCGGCAGGCCGTTCGGCCCGTGGTCCGGATGCCGCGGGGCCAGCAGGATGAGGCCCTTGAGCGGGGTGAAGGACTGTCCCACCGTGGTCACGGTGACCGTGCCGACCGCCGCCGCCACGGCGGCAAGCAGCGAGCGCCGGTCGGCACCGTCCGCCTGGGGCAGCGCCAGGGTTCCCGGCGACCGCCGCCTCCAGTGGGCGCGGATCTCCGGAGCCTTGACGGCGACATGCAGCACGAGCGATCCGGTGAGCAGCCAGGCCACTGCGTAGTGCACCGGCACGAACGAGAACGGCCACGGATACCACTGCGCGGTGTTCAGCAGCCCGGTGGCGACTTCGAACACGGCCGCCGCCACCAGCGCCGCCACCGACACCCGCTCCATGGCGTGCCGCACCGACCGCACCGGCGGCCAGGAGAACAGCCGCGGGTAGACCGTCCACAACTTCGCCAGCAGCAGCGGTACCGCCGCGACACCCGAGGCGACGTGCAGCCCCTGCGTCAGCCGGTACCCCCACACCGGGCGGGTCGGCAGACCACCGGCCGGCGACATGGGCGGATGCTGCAGCACGTGGCTGATCAGGCCGGTGACGAAGCACACGAGGAAGGCGAGTCCGAGCCAGCGTCCGATCGAGGTCGCCGTGCGGGCATCATGGAGGCTGCCGGTGAACACCGGCGGAAACAAGCGCGATCTCATGCCTCCCATCACAGCCGCCGCAAGGCCGCCGCGGAACGTCCCGACCCCTTACGGAACAGGGACGTCCGCTCCCGGTGGCAGGGCCCGCCGACGCGAGGCGCCCGGACGCCCGCCTACGCAGAGCGCACGCCTCTTCGGCTGGAATCTCGCGGTCCCCGGTGGTGGCGGGACGCCAGACGGCCGAGGTCAGGCTATGTGTGGGGGCGAGATCACGGCCGTTGCCCTCCGGCACGCGCCCTGACAGCGGAGGGTCAGTCGATGCGCGACCACGATCAGCCGTCGCAGGCCGGTTCGGGCGGACCTCCGGGTCGCCCCGAGGAGCCCCAGGCGCCTCCACGACGGCCGCTCAGGGAGTTCACCGCAACGGCGGTCGAACGCACGAGGGACGTCGCACGACGCGCGGCGGCGGCCGGACCTCCGGGGCCCTTCCGTCCGGAGTTCTGGCGCAGCCCGATCCGGGGGCCGTGGCTGACGTCGGTCTTCGGTCTGGTGCTGCTGTTCGGCATCCCGGTGGTGTTCGTGACCGGCGCGCTCTCGTACGCCGCGTACAACCCGGATCTGGGCCCGCTCAACGACCAGACCCCGGACAAGGGGCTGCTGGGCTTCTACCTCTTCGACTGGCCCACCCGCCCCTACTGGCTGTACAGGCTGACCCAGGGCGTCCACGTGACGCTCGGCGTCGCTCTCGTGCCGGTGGTGCTGGCCAAGTTGTGGTCGGTCATCCCCAAGCTCTTCGCATGGCCGCCGCTGCGATCGGTCGCCCAGGCGCTCGAACGGCTGTCGCTGCTCCTCCTGGTGGGCGGCGTCATCTTCGAGTTCGTGACCGGGATCTTCAACGTCCAGTTGTTCTACGTCTTCCCCGGCTCCTTCTACACCCTGCACTTCTACGGCGCCTGGGTGTTCATCGCCGCCTTCGCCGTCCACGTGAGCCTGAGGCTCCGCCGGATGACGCGCGCCCTGCGCAGTCGCGATCCCTTCCGGGAACTGCGCATCGGCGTCGCCGGCACCCGGCCCGAACCTCCCGATGCGGACGGCCTGGTGCCGGTCGCACCCGCGGCCGCCACCATGAGCCGGCGGGGCGCCGTGGGAATGGTCGGCGCCGGATCGCTCCTGCTGCTGGCGGTCACGGCCGGGCAGAGCATCGGCGGGCGGCTGCGTGGCACGGCGCTGCTCGCCCCACACGATCGCGACCCGGGCAGCGGACCCAACGCCTTCCAGATCAACAAGACGGCGGCGTCCGTCGGCGTGACCCCGGAGCTCGTCGGCCCCTCCTGGCGGCTCGAGGTGCACGGCGTCGGACGGCCCCTGGTCCTCTCCCTCGAGCAGTTGAGCGCGATGCCACGGCACAGCGCGGCCCTGCCCATCGCCTGTGTGGAGGGCTGGTCCACCACCGACCAGCGCTGGGAGGGTCTGCGGCTCGCCGACCTCGCGGCGTTGAGCGGTCTGCCCAACGCCGGGAGCGTGCTGGTCGAGTCCGTCCAGCCCTCGGGGCCGTACCGCTCGGTGATGCTCCGCGGGAACCAGATCCACGACCCGAGGGCCCTGCTCGCCCTGCGGGTCAACGGAGCGGACCTGTCCATGGACCACGGCTACCCGGCGCGCGTCATCGTGCCGGCCAACCCCGGGGTCAACAACACCAAGTGGGTGCACCGACTCACCTTCCGGTCCTGACCATGGCCCGCTACCTGCGCTGGTACGGCGCCAACCCCCTGCACCTGCTCGTCCTGGTCTGCTCGCTGGCCGTCACCGGCTACGCCTGCGTACGCCTGTTCGCCGTCCGGCCCGTGGGGGTCGCGATCTGGCTGGTGGGAGCGGCGGTCCTGCACGACCTGATCCTGCTGCCGCTGTACTCCCTCGCCGACCTCTCGGCCCGCTCGGTACTGCCGCACCGGGCCCGGGCCATGCCGGGACCGGCGTGGATCAACCACCTCCGCGTGCCCGCCTTCCTGTCCGGCGTGCTCCTCCTGGTCTGGTTCCCCCTGATCCTCCGCCTGCCCGCCCCCTACCCGGGCGCCACGGGACTCACCGACGCCGTCTACCTCGGCCGGTGGCTGGCCGTCACCGCCGTCCTGTTCGGCGTTTCGGCCCTGATCCTCGCCCTCCGTCTGCGCGGGATGCGCCGGTCACGAGGCAACCAGCGACGGCGTCCACGAAGGGACGCGCAGGACCCGTGACCAGAGCCAGAGGGGCACACCGGCGTGGATCCACTATCCGGGAGAACACATTGCCTCCAGCAACCTTCTGCGAAAGAACCACAGGTCACAGCGCTGCCCACGCCAGGCTGTCACAAAACGGATGGTTGCCCGGTCAACATTTCAAACTGGGGCAAAGAAGCTCGAGCCCCTGTCGCACCCATCCCCCATCCATCCGAGGGCAGCCACTTGGCGACCACACTCAGCCCCGACATGTCACTTGGCAAACAGCTGAACACGGCCGAGATATCCGACACCGCCATCGCCCTGCTCGACGAGCGGGGAACCGTGCTCGGATGGACGCAGGCCGCCCGGCAGCTCGTCGGATTCTCCGCGGGCGACATGGTGGGCCGGTCAGCCGCCCACGTGCTGCCGTCGTACGGGTCGGCGCTGTCGATGTCGGCCTTCGTCGAGCAGTGCCGCGCCCGGAACGGCTGGCCGGGCGTGACGGCGGTGCGCCACCGGGACGGCCGCGTGGTCGACACCACGCTGCGGATCTCGAAGGTGCAGGGGCATGACGGCGAGCCGCAGTGGCTCGCCTCCCTGGTCAATGCCGGCACGTCGTCCGCCGGCTCCATCAACGAGTCGGTGCGGGCATCGCTGCTGACCCGCGCGCCGATCGGCGTCATCATCCGTGATCGGCAACTGCGGTGCACCGGTGTGAACGACACGATGGAGAGCCACGACGGCCTCCCCCGTGACCGGCGCCTCGGGCGCCGGTTCCCCGACATCCGCTCCGGCGCCGAGGCGCGGGCCATCGAGGCGCTGATGCGGCAGGTGCTGCAGAGCGGTACCTCCAGGGTCCACGAGTACCGCACCTGGCAACCGACGGCTCCGGGCCGGGAGCGGCCGTTCGCGGTGTCCTGCCAGTGCCTCCTGGACGCGGACGACCAGGCACTGGGGGTGTGCGTCATCAGCGCGGACGTCGTCGAGGGCCGGCGGGCTCACCAGCGCCTCGCCGTCCTCGGCGAGGCCGGTGCGCGGCTCGGGAGCACCCTGGACGTGATGCAGGCCGGCCAGGAGCTGGCCGACCTCGCCGTGCCCCTGCTCGCCGACTACGCCGCCGTGGACCTGGAGCTGTCGGTCTCGTTCGGCGAGGGCCCTCCGGTTCGGGTCGGCGCCGAGGGCAGGCGCCTGCCCGGTTTCCGGCGTGCCGGGCTCGCTTCGATCCACCCCGGGGTCCCCGAGTCCCCGTGGCTGCGCGGCGAACCGATCGGTGTGCCCCTGGTCTCGCCCCTCACCGACGTGCTGCGTACCGGCAGGTCCCGCCTGGAGGCGACGCTCGACACCGCTCCCGGCACGTGGCTCGACACCGCGCCGGAGCTGGCGCACCGGCTCCGCGGCAACGGTGTGCACTCGATCATGATCGTGCCCATCCGGGCGAGGCGCACGCTGCTGGGAACGGCGTTGTTCGTCCGCACCGAGAACGAGTCGCCGTTCCAGGACGTCGACCTGCTGCTGGCCGAAGAGCTCGTCGGCCGCGCCGCACTGTCGCTGGACAACGCCCGCCAGTACGCCCGCGAGCACACCGCGGCCCTCACCCTCCAACGCACCCTGCTCCCCCGCCAGTTGAAGGGCGGAGCAGCGGTCGAGACGGCATCGCGCTACCTGCCCGCCGACGTGGACCACTGCGTCGGCGGCGACTGGTTCGACGTGATCCCCCTGTCGGGCGCCCGGGTCGCCCTCGTCGTCGGCGACGTCGTCGGGCACGGTCTGCACGCCGCAGCGACCATGGGCAGGCTCCGCACCGCCGTCCACACCCTCGCCGACATGGAGCTGCCCCCCGACGAACTGCTGACCCGCCTCGACGACACCCTCCAGCGGCTGGCCGAGGGTGACGACCACGCGGCCCCCGCCGTCATGGGCGCCACCTGTCTGTACGCCGTCTACGACCCCGCCACCCGCCGCTGCACCATGGCGGGGGCCGGTCACCCCCCGCCCGTCATCGTCGACCCGCAGGGCCGGGTCACCTTCCCCGACCTGCCCACCGGGGCCCCGCTGGGCATCGGGCTGGGAGACCCGTTCGAGGCCGTGGAGGTGGAGCTGCCCGAGGGGAGCCTCATCGCCCTGTACACCGACGGCCTGGTCGAGAACCGGGACCACGACATCGAGGAGGGCATGCGCCGCCTGGGCACCGCCCTCGCCCGGCCGGGCCGGTCCCTGGAGGACCTGTGCGGTCTCGCCACGGAGGCCCTCCGGGGCCGGGCCGCGTCCGACGACGTCTCCCTGCTCCTGGTCCGGACCCGCTCCCTCGCCCCGGACCAGGTCGCCTCCTTCACTCTGCCCGGTGACCGGACCGCCGCCCGCCAGGCCCGGGACATGACGGCCCGTCAACTGACCGCGTGGGGCCTGGACGGGCTCGAGGACCCGGCGAGGCTCATCGTCAGCGAACTGGTCACCAACGCGCTGCGTCACGGAGCCGGCCCGGTCGTGCTGCGCCTGATCCGGCATCAGGTCCTCACCTGCGAGGTGTCCGACGCCGACGGGTGCTTCCCGCGGCGGCGTCGCGCACGGTCCCTGGACGACCACGGCCGTGGCCTCTACCTGGTGGCCCAGTTGTCCCGCCGATGGGGCTGCCGGCCGGTGCCGGGCGGCGGCAAGGTCGTGTGGGCGGAGGTGGACCTGCCCGCCTACAGACGGACCGATGCCGCCACCGGCAGGTGATCGCTGCCCGTGGCCGGGAGGGTCCAGGCCGACCGCGGTTCCATACCGCGCACCAGGATGTGGTCGATCCGGGCCACGGGGAAGGACGCGGGCCAGGTCAGCCCGAACCCGGCACCCGACTCGGCCTGGGCCGAACGTAGGTGGGACGTGACCGCGGACAGGGCCCGGTCGTCCGTGGTGCCGTTGAAGTCGCCCATGACCAGGGTGCGGGGCAGGGGTTCGGCGCGCAGGGCGTCGGCCAGAGCGCGCGCGGCGGCGTCGCGTCCGGCCGTACCGAAGCCGTACACGGGGGTGAACCGGACGGACAGCAGGTGGGCGACGTAGACGGCGACGGGCCCCTTGGGGGTGCGGACGGTGGCACGCAGGGCACGCGGCCAGGGCGCGATGTCGACCGTCCGGGTGCCGGAGAGCGGGTAGCGGCTCCACAGGCCGACCGTGCCCTGCACCGAGTGGAAGGGGTACGCGGTGCCCAGCGCGGTGCCGTACGCCGGCGCGTTGTCGCCCACTTCCTCAATGGCCACCAGGTCGGCGCCGGAGGCCGCCAGGGCACGGGCGGTGCGCGCCGGGTCCGGGTTCTGCTCGTTGGCGTTGTGCGTGACGACGGTCAGGTCGCCGCCGGCCGCCCGTTTGTCGGCCAGTGCCCCGCCGAAGAGCGAGCACCAGACGACGGCGGGCAGCAGGACGGCCACGGCGGCGGTCGCGGAGCGCCGCAGCAGCGCGCACAGCAGCAGGAGCGGTACGGCCAGGCCGGTCCAGGGCAGGAAGGTCTCGACGAGGCTGCCGAGGTGGCCGGGCCCATTGGGGACGTGGGTGTGGCCCTTCATGACGAGGGCGGCCGACGCCGCGAGGGCGGCGGCGACGCGTCCTCGTCGCCACATGCCGGGGCACCTGTCCGGCCGTCGTCCGCGCGCGGGCTCGGGTTCCGGCGGAGCGCCGGGTACGCGGAGGAGAGTGGTCACGGCCGGCTCACCGGTCCCCGGACCGGGCACCGGCCGCGGACGCGGGGTCCGTCCCGGCTACCCATCGCCGTACGCCCTCCACCAGGGTGTGGCTGGTGCCCAGGACGGCGTTCAGGCCCTCCTGCGGGCTCGTGCCGGGACGCTGGTGGAGGACGACGCCGAGGGCGAGATGGCCGCGTCCGCGGCGGTCGGTGGCGGTGGCCGCCCACATCAGGGCGCCGCCCGCGGGGGTGCTGGAGCCGGTCTTGAGCCCGATCACGCCGGACGTGCCGAGCAGGGTGTTGGTGTTGAGGATGGTGCCGGGCACTCCGGGGACGGTGGTGCCGGGCAGGGCGACGACGGCTGCGAACACCGGGTCGCGCATGACCTGCCGGGCCAGCTTCAGCTGGTCGCCGGAGGTGCTGGTGGTGGTGGCCTCGATGCCACTGGCCCCGGTGTAGGTGGTCCGGTCCATGCCGAGGTGGTCGGCGGCCCGGTTCATCTTGGCGACGAAGGCCTCCTGCGTTCCCGCGTCCCAACGGGCCAGCAGCCGGGCGACGTTGTTGCCGGAGGGGATCAGCATCAGCTCCAGCAGCTGCCGTTCGCCCAGCCGCTGCCCCTGCCTGAGCGGCACGCTGGACTCCACGCCGGACACGGACTCGTCCGCGGCCTGCCGGTCGACGGTGACCCGGGGGCCGGTCGCGCCCTCGCGCAGCGGATGGTCGCGCAGGATCACGTACGCGGTCATCACCTTGGCGACACTGGCGATGGGCACCGGGTTCTGCGCGCCACGGTCCCCCAGGTCACCTCCGTCGCCGAGCCCTTCGACCAGCACGCTCGCCTGCCCCTCGTGCGGCCAGGGCAACGACACCGTGGGGCGGTGCTCCGGCCGCCGGCCGAGGAGACCGCCCGTCCGGGACCCGTCGCCTCCGTCGCCGTCGTCGCCCGTGGCGACGACCAGCGCGCCCAGCACGATCAGGGTGACCAGGGCAGCCGCGCCTGCCACGATGGGCACGGGGATACGCCGTGCGCGGAGCGACCGGCCCGCCGCGGACCACGGTCCACCGGTGTCACGTTCGCGGGGTTCGGGGACTGGGCGCATGGACGGGCACCTCCACGGGATCACGGCGTGGCTCTCACGCACACCGCCCACCGTGGAACGCGCTGGTGTCCGCCCGGCCGTGACCGTGCCTCCGCCACCGCTCGACCGGTCATCCGTCGTGTATCGACGCCGTCCGGCCGCGCGCCGCGCCTCAGTCGGCCGCGGGCAACCGGAGCGTGGCGAGGGCCCCGCCGTCGGGCGCGTTGGCGAAGGACAGCGACGCGCCGATGACCCGGGCCTGGCCGAGCGCGATCGTCAGCCCGAGGCCGTGGCCCCGACCGCGCTCCGAGGCCCCGGTGCGGAACCGCTGGGGCCCGTCCGCGAGCAGCTCGCGCGGGAATCCGGGGCCGTGGTCCCGTACGGTCACCGTGGTCCCCGCCACCGCGACCTCGACGGGCGCGCCGCCGTGCCGGTGGGCGTTGACGACGAGGTTGGCCACGATCCGGTCGACCCGGCGCGGGTCGGTCCGTGCGTACGCGGTGCCGTCGGAGGCGAACCGTGTCCGCAGCCCGGTGCGGGCCAGCGCGTCCTCGACGACCTCGGTGAGCGGGACGGGTCTGAGTTCGGCCCGCTCGGCGCCGGCGTCGAGCCGGGAGATCTCCAGCAGGTCCTCCACCAGGTCGCGCAACACCCCCACCCGGTCCCGGACCAGGTCGGTGGCCTCCCCGTCGGGCAGCAGCCCGCTCGCGGTGACCAGGCCCATCAGCGGGGTGCGCAGTTCGTGGGCGACGTCGGCGGTGAAGCGCTGCTCGGCCGTCAGCCGCCCGAGCAGGCTGTCGGCCATCGAGTCGACGGTGGCCGAGATCTCGGTGATCTCGTCGCCGCTGCGGCCGCCGCGGCCGTCCGCGGTCCTCGCGGCCAGGTCACCGGCCGCGATCCGGCGCGCGGTCCGTGCCACGCGCCGCAGCCTGCGGTTGGGCAGCTCGGCCGCGAGCGCCGTGAGCGGTACGACGACGGCCAGCGCGGCCAGGGAGTACTTCCACATGTGCCGGTCCAGGGCGCGCCGGGTGAGCAGGTCGGACGTCATGTCGGTGCTCATCGCCACCGGGCCGCCCCCGTACATCCGCGCCGCCCACATCTCCGGGTGGTCCCCGGGACCGTCGCCGTCGTACCAGGTGGCGTGCCCGGTGCTCGGCCCCTGCCCGTGCCGCAGCCGGTCCAGCAGTCCGGCGGGCATCGCGGCGGGCGACGTCTCCAGCCCTTGGGGCGGCACGCCGTCGCGCGCGTAGTCCTCCAGGGCCCGGTCCAGCTGGGCGGTGGCTTTCGCGCCGCCGTCGTTCATCGACCGCTCCAGGGTGCTGCGGTGGACCAGCACCCCCACGGTCAGCGCGATCGCGCAGCAGGCCACGGCCACGAGGAGGGCGATCCTCCAGCGCAGCGAACGCCAGTTGAGCAGGTCCCGTACGGTGTCCACCTCAGCGCCGCAGCTTGTAGCCGAAGCCGCGGACCGTCTCGATCCGGTCGGCCCCGATCTTCTTCCGCAGCCGCTGGACGCAGAGGTCCACCACACGGCTGTCGCCGTCCCAGCCGTAGTCCCACACGTTGCGCAGCAGGGTGTTCCGGTCCAGCACGACGCCGGGGTTCGCGGCGAACTCCAGGAGCAGCCGCAATTCGGTGGGGGCGAGCGCGACGGGTGCGCCCGCCCGGAACACCTCAAGACCGGCGGTGTCGATCGTCAGGTCACCGAAGACGAGCCGGGCGGGGTCCTGCGGCCGCCCCACCGGGTCCGCCGGGGGCGGGACCACTGCGGGGGCGGAGCCGGGGGTGAAGGTCGCCCGGCGCAGCAGCGAGCGGATCCGGGCCACCAGCACCGCGGTGTCCACGGGTTTGACCACGTAGTCGTCGGCGCCCGCCTCCAGGCCGGAGACGACGTCCAGTGCGTCGCCGCGCGCGGACATCATCAGGATCGGGTCCATGCTGGTCTCCCTGACCCTGCGGCACAGCCCGATCCCGTCCAGGCCCGGCAGCATCACGTCGAGCAGCAGCAGGTCGTGGCGGCCCTCCCGGAACAGTTCGAGCCCGGTCAGGCCGTCACCCGCCGACGTCACGCGGTAGCCGTAGCGCTCCAGCGCCATGGTGACCGATCTGCGGATCACCTCGTCGTCCTCGACGAGCAGGACCGCCACGGGCGCCGGGGCGGCCCCCTCTGTCACCAGAACCGACACTCTCTTCCCATCGGACGCAGGTACGGGGACTCCCATCATGCGCGAGGCGGACGCCCCGGCGGGTGTCCGGTGGCGCTCGGCCATGCATCAACCGTGTATCAGCGCGCGCTCACGCCACGGCCGTCCCACCACGACCACCCGCCTCAGGACCGCAGGGCGTCGACGGGCTCCATGCGGGAGGCCCGCAGGGAGGGGTAGAGACCGGCCAGGAGTCCGACGAGGGCTCCGGCGACCGGGGCGCCGAAGGCGAGCCGGACGTCGAGGACCGGGGTCCAGTCCCGGACGGCGGAGACGGCCACCACGACGACCATGCCCAGGGCGGCGCCGACGACGCCGCCGAGGAGTCCTATGGTCGTCGACTCCAGCAGGAACTGGCCGGCGACCTGGCGTCGCGAGGCGCCGAGGGCGCGGCGCAGTCCGATCTCCCCGATCCGTTCGATGACCGTCACCAGCGTCACGTTGGCGATGCCGATGGCCCCGACCACCAGCGAGACCAGTCCGAGGACCAGGAACAGGCCGTTGACGTCGCCCTGTACTCCCTTGCGTGCCTTGGCCGGGTCGGGCGGTGCCGTGACGGCGAGCGCGCCCTCGGCTCCGGGGGCCAGCGCGATGGGTGCCTGGTGGGCCACCTGGTTCGCGGCGCCGAGCGCGGTGTTGATCAGTACCCGGGTGACCACTCCGAGGCCGAGCTGGTCCTGCGCCGTCGTGGGCGGCAGGATCACGGCGGTGGCGAGCTGCTGTTCCCGTTCGGCTCCGCCGAGGATCCCGATGACGGTGAAGGCCTGGCCCTTGAGGAAGACGGCGGGCGAGTCCTTGACCGAGCCGATGCCGAGCAGCCGTGCGGCCTGGTCGCCGATCACCGCCACCCGGCCGTGCCGGGCGACGTCCCCGTCGTCGAAGAAGCGTCCGGCGGTCATCGTGCCGCGCACCGCGGCGGGCAGCGTCGGGGACGCCGCGACGACCGCCACGGTCTGGCCGGTGACCTCCCCGGGTGCCACCACGTCGTTCGCCCGTACCTGGACGCTCGCGGTCGCCTGGGATTCGGCGATGGCCGCCACCGAGTCGACCCCGGCCAGCCGCCGGACGGCTTCGACGCCCGACCAGTCCACGAGCGGGACGGGGTCGGCCGACGGCGGCGGCGCGGGCACGACCACCGTGACCGAGGTGGCGGTGAGTGCGTCGAACCGGCCGACGATCTGGTTGCCCGCCGTGGACGAGACCCCGATGGTGATGACCAGGGTGGTGATGCCGAGGACGGTGCCCAGGGTGGTCAGGGCGGAACGCATGGGACGGGCGAGCACCCCCGCCAGCGCCTCGGTCCACAGGTCCCGGAAGTCCATCCAGGGGTGCTCGATGCCCCTGGACCTGCCGCGGCGCCGGGCCCGGCGGGCGGTGTGCCGTCCGCCGGGGGGCGGCCCGGCGATCGGCGGAGCGGCCGGGGCCGGGACGCGTACCCGGGTCCTCATCGGTCCTCCTCGGTGAGGCGTCCGTCGCTGATCCGCACCCGGCGGTCGGCCCGCGCGCTGACCGTCTCCTCGTGGGTGATCACGACCAGGGTCATGCCCTGCTCGCTGAGCTGGTCGAAGAGGTCCAGCACCGACGCGGTGTTCTCGCTGTCGAGGTTGCCGGTGGGTTCGTCGCAGAGCAGCAGCGCGGGCTCGCTCATCAGCGCCCGCGCGATCGCCACGCGCTGCCTCTCGCCACCGGAGAGCCGGTCCGGCCGGAAGCCGGTGCGGTGTGCCAGGCCCACCCGTCGCAGTGCCTCCTCGGCCCTGGCGCGGCGGCCGGCCCGGCCGCGCCCCGGGCGCGGCCGGCGGTAGGCCTCGGCGAGCATGACGTTCTCGTCCACCGTCCGGTAGGGCAGCAGGTGGAAGGACTGGAAGACGAATCCGATCCGGCTGCCGCGCAGCGAGGTGCGCTGGAGGTCGCCGAGGGTGTTGGTCTCCACGCCGTCGAGCCAGTACGCGCCCGAGGTGGGGCGGTCCAGCAGCCCCAGGGTGTTGAGCAGCGTCGACTTGCCGGAGCCGGACGGGCCGACGATCGACAGGTGCTCGCCGCGCCGGACGGCCAGGTCCACGTCCCGCAGGGCGTGCACCGGCGGTTCTGAGTCGAAGGTCCGGCCGACGGAGACCAGCTGGATGACGGTGTCCGCGTCGGGCACCACCGACAGTGCGGGGCCGGTCATCGTCCGACCACCACCGGATCGCCCGCCGTGAGGTCGTCACCGGACGCGGTGACCTCCACCTGGCCGTCCGCGGACAGGCCCGCCTTCACGGGGACGTCCACGACCTTGCCGCCCCGCACGACCTGCACCCTGGCCTGCCCGCCGGCCGATGTGTGCAGCGCGGCGATGGGCACCGTCAGCACGTCGCCGTCGGAGGAACCCACCTCGATGGTCACCATCGCGGACCCGTTGGCGTTCTTGGCCAGCTTCCCCGATGGGACGGAGATCTGCACCGGTACGGGGGCCGCCGCTTCGCCGCCGCCCCCCGACGTCCCCGGCGCGTCCTTGCCGTCGCCCGCGTCGTCCTTCGGGACCTCGTCGCCGAGCGCCACCAGCCGCCCCCGCACCTTCGTGCCGTCGGGGGTCTCCACCTGGGCCGTCATCCCCTTGTGGAGCAGCTTGGCGTCGCTGCCCGGCACCACGGCCTGCACCACGACCTTGGAACTGGTCATGGTGCCGATCGTTCCGGACGGGGTGTCGCCGGTCTTCAAGGACACCTTGTCCAGCCGGGCCGGCAGGTCCGGCAGGAAGACCACCTCGCCCGCCGGGATCTTGGTGCCGTAGCCGGCCTGGAAGGCGGAGAGCGCGGCGTTGGCCGCGTCCAGCTGCTGCTGTGCCGCCTTGAGCCGCAGCTTTCCGGATCCGCCACCGGCGCCGGAGCCGCTGCCGGGGTCCTGTGCGTCCAGGAGTGCCTGCTGTGCGGTGGTCACGGCCGCTTCCAGCGTCCCCAACTGCTGCTTGTCCGCGAATCCGGGCTCCTCGGCGCGGAAGCCCTTGCTCTTGTACCAGCGGCTCACCGCCGCGGCGTCGGCTTGCCCGTACGTCCCGGTGGTCCCACCCGGGTCGAACCCGAGGCGGCCCAGGGCCCGTTCGAGCTGCTCGACGTCGTCGCCGGTGGCGCCGGGACCGAGCGTGCGGTACATCGGGACGGATCCCCTGAGCACCAGCACCGGCCGGCCGCTCACCTGCATCAGCACGTCGCCCTCCTTCACCTCCGATCCGGCGACCGGAGCCTTGGTGACGCGCTGGACGGCGGCGTCGCCGGCCCCGGAGTCCCCGGCGCCGGAGTCCGGGGACCCGACGGGCCCGGCCAGCGCCAGGCTCTGCGGTGAGGCGAACTCCACCGAGCCCTGGGCCACCACGCTCGCGGTCAGCGACCGCCGTTCCACCGCGACGGTGACCGGTCCGGCCTTCGGCGGGCGGTGGGCGGCGGCCGCGTCGGCCGGCGACTGCATCTGCGATCCGGCGAACCAGCCGCCCGCGCCCACCAGCCCCACCCCGGCGACGATGACGCCCAGCTGCCTGGGCCGGCTGCCCACCTTGCGACGCTGGCTCACCCGGCACCGCCGCCGCTGGTCGGGGCCTTGAAGAACTTCGGGAAGTAGGCGGCCCGGAAGGCCTTGCCGCATTCCAGGTCCTGCAGCGCCAGGTCGATGTCCTTGGCGAGCAGGGGCATGGCCTCGTCCTTGCCCATGGGTTTCGTGGAGGTACCGTCGGGGTGCGCCTCGGCGACACCGGCCATGGCGCCGGGGGCGGCGGAGGTCATCGCCTGCAGCTTCACCATCTCCCCGATGCCGGTCGGCTGCGTCGTCGTGACGGGGATGCCGTGGTCCTTCAGGCACGAGGCGTAGGACTGCGCCAGGGTGACCAGCCGGGAATCGCCGTTGAGCGCCTGCGCGTTCGCCTGGTTCCGCTGTGCGGTCGTGACGCTCCGCTCCTGGGCAGAGGCGTTGCCGTAGACCTCCTTGTTGGCCTCCCCGTCGCATCCGGTCCACTGCTTCTCACCGGTCTTCGGGTCCGGGGGGCCTCCCATGGCCTTGTCCCAGGCGGCCTTCTGCGCGGAGGTGAGGGTGGCGACGTAGTCCGCGTTGGGCGAGATGTTCGCGTCGTCGCGGGCGGCCTCGCTGCCCGGCGCCTGGGGATCGTCGGGGTAGACGACGCCCGCGTAGACGCCGAAGCCG
Source organism: Streptomyces sp. TOM-9 (assembly GCF_056858595.1). Classification (NCBI taxonomy): domain Bacteria; kingdom Bacillati; phylum Actinomycetota; class Actinomycetes; order Kitasatosporales; family Streptomycetaceae; genus Streptomyces; species Streptomyces sp. TOM-9. Next base: position 1,245,141 of record NZ_JBXEQB010000001.1, read on the forward strand.
TACTTCTGCCGGTACTTCTTCGTCAGGCCGTAGTCGGCCCCGTCGGTGGCCCAGGAGTCCGCGGGGTCCTCGGGGGCGACGGGGGTGTAGGGGAAGCCCTTCTTCTTCATGCAGGCCGCGATGGCGTTCTGCAGGCGGTACTGCTCCTTGAGCTCCGCGCCGGCGTCCGCGGGGACGTCGAGCTGTCCCCGCGCTCCGGCCGGGTCCTTGCCACCGCCCGCCGCGTGCGATGCCGACTGCGCGCCGCAGGCCGCCAGCAGCGGCAGGAGGCTCACCGCCGCGGCCAGTCTCCGGACAGTGCGGGATCCAGACATGCTCATCCATCCGATCGGGGGAGAAGGGAGGTCGTCGCCCCTGAGGGGGCGTCACCGGGTTCGTGCGTCCAAGGCTGGCGTCCGCAGGTGATGGCTCCTGGCCCGGATCATGACCGAGCTGTAACGCCGGCTCACGGCACGTGCGGGCCGGTGACGAAGTGACCGTTCCTGTCGTAGGGCCAGGCGTTGGCGACACATCCGTGCAGGCCCTTGATCTGCTGCATCATCACCGGGGCCGGTTGTCCGGGGCCCGCGCAGGTGGTGTGCGTGTAGTTCAGGAAGTGCCCCATCTCGTGGTTGATGATCAGCGCCCGGTAGTCGTGGATCGGGCCGTCGAACGTCGGCGAGCCCTTGACCCAGCGCTTGAGGTTCACCACGACCCCGCCGGGGACCTCGCAGTTGTACTCGCCCTGGGTGTCCTGCTTGATGCCCGTCCAGCACAGGGCGTCCGCCGTGCCCGGCGTCGCGATCCGCACCGTGAGGTCGTGGGGTTGTCCCGCGCTCACCAGCTGGAACGCGAAGGCGGGGTTGTGGGTCCAGCCCCGGGGGGCGGCGAGGATGTCGGCGATCTCGTTGGCCGCCTGGTCCGGCGAGATGTCGAGGCCGGTCTCGACCTTCACCACGTAGCGGAGCGGACGGGGACCGCGACCGACCTTCTCGCCGCCGGCCTGCGCGGTGACGAAGGTGCCGCTGCCCGTCGCGGGGACGTCGATCTCGGTGGGGGTCGGCGTCGGCGTCGGGGTGGGGGTCGGTGTGGGTGTGGGAGTCGGGGTGGGGGTGACGTGCACCACGCTCCGCGGGCGCGGGGCGCCGCTCGACGCGTCACTTCGCCCGTCGTCCAGGAAGAACGCGACGGAGCCGAGCAGCCCTGCGACCACCAGCATGGCGACCAGATAGCCCCGGCCCCGGCGGCGCGGACGGCGCCTGCGACGGGAGGACCGGTGGCGTCCGGCACGGTGGGATGAATGCATGGCAGCTCAAACTGGTCATTTCAGATGATCGCCATGAGCTCACGCCATCACGAAACGATAACGAGCGGCCTTCCGGTGACCCCCGGCGCCAGCCTCACACCCCACGTATGACCCTTGTGTAACAGCTCCCGGGAGGGCCCCTTCCCCGGCCCGGTCACCGATCGCGATCTGCTTACACTGTCGGCGTGCCACGAGTCCTTATTGTCGAAGACGACCCGGATGTCCGGAAGGCCGTCCAGCTGGGGCTGCGCCACCAGGGACACGAGGTCTTCGCCGCCGGAACGGGTGAAGAGGGATTGGAACAGCTCCGTCCCTTCCACCCGGACGTCGTCGTGCTCGACCTCATGCTGCCCGGGATGTCCGGTCTCGACGTGTGCCGCCGAATACGCGACCGCGACCAGGTGCCGATCATCATGGTCACCGCCAAGGGCGACGACATCGACGTGGTCGTGGGGCTCGAGGCGGGCGCGGACGACTACGTCGTCAAGCCCGTGCAGGCCCGGGTGCTCGACGCGCGCATACGGGCCGTGCTGCGCCGGCAGGACGCGTCGGTCTCCGACGCCGTCCGCCCCAGGGCGGAGTCCCACGGCGAGCTGGCCATCGACCGGGCCGGACTCGTGGTGACGCACCGAGGTGAACCCGTCGCGCTCGCCCCCTCGGAGCTCCGGCTGCTGCTGACCCTGTCGGCCTCGCCCGGGCAGGTCTTCAGCCGCCAGCAACTGCTGGAAGCGGTCTGGGAGCACAGCTACTACGGCGACATACGCCTCGTGGACGCCTGCGTGAAACGACTGCGCGGCAAGCTCGGCGAGCTCGGCGGCGCTCCCCGGTACATCCAGACCGTACGCGGCTTCGGTTACCGCTTCGGTACCGCGTGAGCCGCCGGGGATCCGTACGGCCGCGCAAGGCCGTGCGGCAGCGCGAAGCCGCGGCGACCGGCCAGGGCCCCCGGTGGACGCGCTTCCACCGCGCGGCACTGGCGAAGCTCCCGCTCCCGCTGCGGGGCCTGCGCTCCCGGCTCGTCGTGGCCTTCGTCCTGGTGACCATGGCCGGAGCGCTGAGCACCGGAGCCGTCACCTTCCGGGAGGCGCGCAACGGCGTGCTGCAGCAGAGCCAGGACGCCGTCATCCAGCAGTTCCGGGCCAGCGTCGACGCCGTGGCCGAATACACCCCCACGAACCCGGACCAGTCGGACCTGCAGACGGCGGTGAACCAGGTGACCCGCGCCAACCAGTCCCAGGGTTGGCGGGTCATGGCCACGTACGGCGACCTCCGCGCCTGGGTGGTGGGCGCGGAGTTCGACATGCTCAGCCCGGAACTGCGCCGGAGCGTGGCGACCAAACGCGCCGCGGTGTTCCAGCGGGTGACCACCGACGGGCGTCCCTGGCTCGTCGTCGGGCTGCCGGTCACGTACACCGGCGGCGAGGAGAAGGAGCCCCAACTGTCGGGGCTCGTGATGTACCTGGTGGTGCCGCAGGACACCGAGGAGGCCTACGTCAGGGCGATGGTCAGCGCCATCGAGCACGCCTCCCTGGTCGCGCTGGGCCTCGCCGTCGTCCTGGCGCTGCTGGCCGCACGAGGTGTCCTCCGTCCCGTACGGGCGCTGCGCGGGGCGACGCGCCGGATGGCCGAAGGCCACCTCGACGTCCGCCTGGCCGTCAACGGTTCCGACGAACTGGCCGACCTCTCGGAGTCCTTCAACCACACGGCGGCCGAACTGGAGCGTTCGGTCGCGGAGTTGCGCCGTCTGGAGGCCCAGGCGCGCCGCTTCGTCGCGGACGTCTCCCACGAACTGCGGACGCCGCTGGCGGCGATGACGGCGGTCACCGACGTGCTCGACGAGAACGCCCTGCGGCTGGACCTGGAGACCGGCGAGGCGCTGCGGCTGATCAGCGAGGGGACCAGCCGGCTGAGCGGGCTGGTGAACGACCTGATGGAGATCTCCCGCTTCGACGCGGGCGCGGCCGAACTCAACGTGGACGAGATCGATCTGGCCGACTTCGTGCAGCACACCCTCGCGGCCCGGGGCTGGCAGGGCCAGGTCGAGACCCACCTGCCCCCGCCCGGTGTGCTCCGGACCCGCGTGGATCCGCGCCGGCTCGACGTGGTGCTGGCCAACCTGGTCGGCAACGCGCTGCGGCACGGGGCGCCGCCGGTACGGCTGACCATGAGCGCGCGGGAGGAGCGGGCGGACGTGGCGTGGGCCGTCATCGAGGTGACCGACAACGGGAAGGGCATCGCCGAGGACGCCATGCCGCACATCTTCGAACGCTTCTACAAGGCGAACAGCACACGGACCAGGAGCGAGAGCAGCGGTCTGGGCCTCGCCATCACGGCGGAGAACGTGCACCTGCACGGAGGGCGCATCACCGTGGCCAACCTGCCCTGGGGCGGCGCGGCGTTCACCGTCGAACTCCCCCTGGACCGCGACTCGGCGGCCGACGGCGACGACACCGACGACGTGATCGAAGGTGCCTGGTGAAGGGCGCGCGCGTCGCGGCGCTGACAGCCGGGCTCGCCGCCGGGCTCACGCTGGCGGGCTGCGGAGTCCCGCCGTCCGACGTCATCGAGGCCGGCGCGCCGGCGAGCGGCATGTTCTACGCCCCCGATCCCGCGGTGGCGGCCCCCGTGTCCCTGTATTTCCTGCTCAACGGCGATCCGACGCCCGTCGGCCGCAAGCTCGCCGATCCTTCGGACGTTGCGGCCGCCGTGCGCTTGTTGTTCGACGGACCGGCCGGAGGCGAGGCCGACAAGGTCACCACGGAGCTGCCGCACCTCGCGGTCGCACCGGAGGTGACGGTCGGCAAGACCGGCCTCGTCTCCGTCCGGCTCCCCGAGGGCATCCCTCCCCTCAGCCACCCGGCCATGCTGCAGCTGGCGTGCACGGTGTCCCACGTGGGTGGGTCCTCCGCCACGCTGCCCTCGGTCTCGGGCGGAGGCGGCGCCGCCGCGTCTCCTTCCGTCGCCGTGCGGGACTCCCTGTTGTACAAGGGCGTCGATGTGCGCGGGGACGGATGGACGATGACGCAGTCGGCCGACGCCTGCCCCGACGCGGACCGCTCGTAGGCAGGGCCGCGCTCCCCCGGCCCTGGTCAGACCTGGACGGTGCCGCCGTCGACGAACAGTTCCGTGCCCGTGACGAAGCGGCTCTGGTCGGACGCGAGGAAGAGGACCACGTCGGCGACGTCGTCCGGGACGCCGATGCGGCCGAGCGGGATCCGCGAGACCAGGAGCTCCTTCATGCGTCGCCCCTCCTCCGTGCCCGCCCCGAGCGCCTGGTCGAGCTGAGGCGTGTCGATCGTGCCCGGGCTGATGGCGTTGACGCGGATGGCCCGGTCCTTGAGCTCGTTGGCCCAGGTGCGCGCGAAGGACCGGATCGCCGCCTTCGTCGCCGAGTAGACGCCGAAGCCCTCGGGTCCCTCGACCGTCCAGATCGAGGCCGTGAGGATGACGGACGCGCCATCGTTCAGCAGCGGCAGGACCTTCTGCACGGTGAAGACCGTGCCCTTCACGTTCACGCCGAGGAGGAGGTCGAGGTGCTCCTCCGTGACCTCCGCGAGCGGAGCCCGCTCCCCCACCCCGGCGTTCGCGTGCAGCACGTCGACCCGGCGGCCGTCCGCGGCGATGCGCTCGCAGAGCCGGTCCAGGTCGGCGGGGACGGCGACGTCGCCACGGACGCCGGTCGCCGCGGGCCCGATGAGCGCCACGGCGGCGTCGAGCTCCTTCTGCCGCCGGCCCATGACGTAGACGTGGGCCCCCTCCTCGGCGAAGCGACGGGCGCCGGCAAGGCCGATCCCCGTCGAGCCGCCGGTCACCACGGCCGTCTTCCCCTCGAGTCGTCCCATCAGGTCTCCTCAGCCGACCCTCGGTGTCGCCGCGCTCCCGGCGGCCGGCGTTCAGACGCCGTAGATCCGTTCGGGTCGCACCAGCACGGCCGCCCGGCGTTCGGCGGCCATGACCTCGTCGTACGCGTCCCAGTCGTCGTGGGTGCCGCCCGCCGCGGTGAAGATCTCCCGCAGCAGCAGGCGCCTGCCCTCCGCGTCGACCGCCGGATGCGGGTCGTCGGGACCGATGATCTCGGCCTCGCCTTCCACCGTCAGCCAGTGCCATCCGGAGCGCACGCTCGCGGCGAGCCGGGGACGCCGCCTGAGGTTGGCGAGCTTGACCTTGCCGTAGGTCACGAACGCCACCACGTCCGGGCCGGACACCGGACGCCGCATGACCCCGAGGTTGACCACGGAGGACTGGATGCTCCGGTCGGCACGCAGCGTCGACACCACACCGAGGCCCTGCTCGGTGCGGGCCAGCTCCGCGAATTCGTCCAACGTCGCCACTGTCGTCCCCTGCCTGTTGCGGTGCGCTCCGGAACAACGATGACACGCGATCGCGACGCGGACCTGCCGGCCTCCATGCCGCCCCAGGGCCGGGCCCGACCCTGAGTTGCGGAGCAACAGAGCGCCACATAGCGTCTCATTCCATCGCAATACCCTCATATCGGATATCGGCCTGGTTCTCCCGCCCCGCACCTGGCGATCGCGCATTCCGTGCGGCATCTCCCGCCGACTCCGACGAGGTACGTGCACGCCCACGACGCTTCCCTCCCGGGAAACGGACGACCGGAGATCTGCCATGCCCGACATTGCCCGTCTGCTTTCCCGGCGAAAGCTCCTGCTCACCTCCGCCGGCGCGATGACCGCGGCGACCACGGGGGCCGTCGGCATGGCCTCGCGGACGCCGGACGCGGTGCGGGAGCGGGCGGCGGAGGGCACCGGCATCCGGCCCTTCCACGTCGACATCCCGGAGGCGGATCTCGCCGAGCTCCGCCGACGCGTCAACGGGACGCGGTGGCCCGACCGCGAGACCGTCCCCGACCAGTCGCAGGGCGTCCAGCTGGCGACGATGCGCGATCTCACGCGCTACTGGGGAAGCGACTACGACTGGCGGAAGATCGAGGCGAAGCTCAATTCCCTGCCGCAGTTCAAGACCAGGATCGACGGGCTCGACATCCACTTCATCCACGTCCGGTCCCGCCACCAGGACGCGCTCCCGATGATCCTGACCCACGGCTGGCCGGGCTCGGTCCTGGAGTTCCTCAAGGTCATCGACCCCCTGACCAACCCCACCGCCCACGGCGGCCGCGCGCAGGACGCGTTCGACGTCGTCATCCCCTCGATGCCCGGGTACGGCTTCTCCGAGCGGCCCACCACCACCGGCTGGAACCCCAGCCGCATCGCCCGCGCCTGGGCCGTGCTGATGCAGCGTCTGGGATACACGCGCTACGTCTCCCAGGGCGGCGACTGGGGCGCGGTGGTGTCGGACAAGATGGCGGCGCAGAAGCCTCCCGGGCTGATCGGCATCCACGTCAACATGCCGGCGACCGTGCCGCCGGACATCGCGAAGAAGCTCGCCTGCGGCGACCCGACCCCGTCCGGCCTGTCCGCCGACGAGAAGGCCGCCTACGACAAGCTCAACGCCTTCTACAAGACCGGCTCGGGCTACTCCGCGATGATGGTCACCCGCCCGCAGACCGAGGGGTACGGGCTGACGGACTCCCCCGCCGGGCTGGCCGCCTGGATGTACGACAAGATCGCCGCCTGGACCGACAGCGACGGCGACCCGCAGCGGGTGCTCACCAAGGACGAGATCCTCAACGACATCAGCCTCTACTGGCTCACCAACACCGCGGTCTCCTCGTCCCGCCTCTACTGGGAGAACAACGCCAACAACTTCAACGCGGTGTCGATCTCGATCCCCGCCGCCATCACCGTGTTCCCCGGCGAGATCTACCAGGCACCGCTCAGCTGGGCGGAAGACGCCTACCACGACCTCATCTACTACAACAAGGCTCCGCGGGGCGGCCACTTCGCGGCCTGGGAGGTCCCGGACATCTTCACCAGGGAACTCCGCGCCGCGTTCTCGGCACTGCGCAACCCCGGAACGCCGGGCAAGTAGCCGTCACGGACGGCCTCGCGGTGGCTCATCACCGCGAGGCCGCATCCCCATGTTCCGAGCAAGGGGGTCCCCACCCGCAATGCTTGCTCGGTCAAATAATTGAACAGCACGGCACAAATACGTTCAAGTAGCTTGATCCCCCATCAACTCGTGCGACTCACGCCGGAGGCTCGGCCTCCAGGAAGGCACGCAGTTCCACGGCGAGGTTGCGCATGTCCTCTCCAGGGGCGTGATCGGTCGTCGCCTCGAAATGCCACTCGTCGTCGGGCAATCGGTCGTGCAGCCCCCATGTCAACCGGACCCGCGATCCCGTGTGCTCGGCCGACAGCGTCAGGTCCCGCTCCAGCGATCGCCACGTCCGGGCACCGGCCCACCCACGGAACCCATCCGCCGGCTCCGCCAGGAAGTCGTGCAGCCCGTCGCCGCCCCACGTCCTCACCATGACCTCGACCCGGACCCATTCGCCCTGCGCCGTCACGAGGAAGTCGCGCATCGGATCGTCCCGCTCCGACGGGAACGAACGCGTCAACCCGTGGAAGCGCAGCTCGACCCCCCGGGAGCCCTCCCCGCCCACGCGGACCGCGGGACACGCCTCGTCTTCGTCCACCATGACCGCAGGCTACGAGCATCCGGCCCAGTGATGCCGTGGGGGGGCGTCGGGTGCCCCGACCGTACGACGCGGCAGGCCGGCGGCTCAGCGGTGCCGCACCCACACGTTCGGCTCCACCAGCGTGCCCCGATCGGCGCCGTGATCGATCACCAGTGGCCCGATGGCTGCACGTCTGCGGACCCACAACGCCGGAGCGTACGCCGCGCCGAACGCCGGGTGCCGGGATTTTCGGCGACGCCCTGTGGCGCCGGGGTTGGGCGGTACCGCACGAGGGGTGTGCGGAGCGCGGGGCGGTTAGCATCGCGAGGACCACTCCCGGACGAACGGAGTTCACCCGTGGGCCACCTGCGCATCGGGGTTGCCGTCCTCACCATGGGCAACCGGCCCGCCGAACTCGATGCGTTGCTGGCCTCGGTCGCCACGCAGGATCTGCCGCCGGCGCGGGTCGTCGTGGTGGGCAACGGGTCCCCGCTGCCGGCGCTGCCGGACGGGGTGACCGGGGTGGTCCTCCCGGAGAACCTGGGGGTGGCGGGTGGTCGCAACGTGGCCCTGCAACGGCTGCGGCAGTTCGGGGATGTCGACGTGGTGGTCGACCTGGACGACGACGGGCTGCTGATCGAGACGGACGTCTTCCGCCGTTTGGCGGAGCTGTACCGCCGGGACGCGCGGCTGGGCATCGTGTCGTTCCGGATCGCGGACGAACTCGGCCGCACGCAGCGGCGGCACGTGCCGCGGCTACGGGCGTCGGACCCCATGCGCGGTGGTCTGGTGACGACGTTCCTCGGCGGAGGGCACGCGTTGTCGATGCGGATGCTGGAGGAGGTCGGCGGCTGGCCGGACGCGTTCTTCTACGCCCACGAGGAGACCGATCTGGCGTGGCGGGCGCTGGATGCGGGCTGGCGGATCCGCTACGCGCCGGAGCTGGTGCTGCAGCACCCATGGACGTCGCCGACACGGCATGCGGTGTTCTACCGGATGGTGGCCCGGAACCGGGTGTGGCTGGCCAGACGGCGTCTCCCGACCGCCCTGGTGCCGGCGTACCTGGGGGTGTGGGCGGTGCTCACGGTGCTCAAGCGGCCGTCACCGGAGGGACTTCGGGCCTGGTGGGGCGGCTTCATGGAGGGTGTTCGCACGCCGTGCGGGGCCCGGAGGCCCATGCGGTGGCGCACCGTCGCGCGGATGACCGCCCTGGGCCGCCCCCCGGTGGTGTGATGTGATCACACAGGGCCCGGTGACGGGCTCCGGTGACCAGCACGACAGGAGAGGTGCCGCCATGAACGATCAGGTCAGCCCCGCCCGCCGCCCTGCCGCGGTGAGCGTCCTCGGGGGGCCCACCACGGTGATCGACATCGGCGGGCTGCGCCTGGTGTCGGACCCCACCTTCGACGACCCGGGCGACCACGGGTACCTCACCAAGACGGCGGGGCCCGCCGTCGGCGAGGACGCCCTGGGGCCGGTGGACGCGGTCCTCGTCAGCCACGACCTCCACCCCGACAACCTGGACACCCGCGGCCGTGCCTTCGCCCTGGCTTCGCCGCTGGTGCTGACCGGGCCCGCCGCCGCGCGGCGTCTGGGCGCCCCGGCCCAGGGGCTGTCGGCCTGGGACCGCGTGGAGCTCCCCCGCCCGGCCGGAGGCACCGTCACCGTGCACGCCGTCCCCGCCCAGCACGGTCCCGACGACGGCGAACGCGACGAGCAGGGTCATGTGAACTGCGAGGTCACCGGCTTCGTCCTGACGGGTGACGAGCTGCCCACCGTCTACGTCAGCGGCGACAACGCCTCGCTCGCGGTGGTGGCCGAAATCGGCCGCCGCATGCCGCCCGTCGACGTGGCCGTCCTGTTCGTGGGCGCGGCGCGCGTCCCGTCGAAGATGCGCGGCCGGCCTCTGACGCTGACCGCACAGCGGGCCGGCGCCGCCGCCTCCGTACTGGGGTCCCCGATCGTCGTCGCCGCCCACTGCGACGGATGGGCGCACTTCAGCGAGACCCGCGCCGACATCGAGCACGCCTTCGATGACGCCGGGCTCGCCGGGCGGCTGCGCTCCGCGGGCAACGGCGAATGGATCGACCTGGGTCAGGCGGTCGCCCAGCGCTGACCGGTCGGCACGCCCACCGCCCATGGCCACCTGGCTTTAATTTACGCATTTAGCCGTGGTAGCTTCTGGTCCGGCAGGGGGACGGGTCGACCGATCGAGACGACCGGTCACTTTCATCCTGGGTGACCTCGTTTCCAGCCGCTACGGGCAACGCGGCGGTCGGCGGCCCGTTCCGCTGTCTCCGCGGCCCAAAAGACATCGGGCGGTGATGTCGAGAACCCGTGGCCGGCTCCGTCCCCGGGGTGAAGGCGGCCACAATGGGCCGCACCGGCACCAGGGAGAACCACGATGGCCAAGTACCTGCTCCTCAAGCACTACCGCGGCGCACCGGCCGCCGTGAACGACGTGTGCATGGACCAATGGACGCCCCAGGAGATCTCCGACCACGTCCAGTACATGCACGACTTCGCCGCCCGCCTGGAGGAGACCGGCGAGTTCGTCGACGGCCAGGCCCTCGCACCCGAGGGCACCTGGGTCCGCTACGACGGCGAAGGCCGCCCGCCCGTCACCGACGGCCCCTTCGCCGAGACCAAGGACCTCATCGCCGGCTGGATGATCATCGACGTCGACACCTACGACCGCGCCGTCGAACTCGCCGGAGAGCTCTCCGCCGCCCCCGGCGCCGGCGGCAAGCCCATCCACGAATGGCTCGAACTCCGCCCCTTCCACACCGCCCCGCCGGCCCCCTAGCCCGACGACCCGCGCCGGGGCAGGCTCGCCGAGGGGATCCGCTTCACGCGCCGGGCACGTGCCGCACGTCGAACTGCGCGTCCGCGACGATCCACAGGAGCGCACCGGCGTCGAAGGCGATGAGGAACGAACCGTCGGCGACCACGTCGACGTCCGTGACGGACTGGCCGAACAGGTCGAGCACCGGGGCGAGGGCAGAACCCGTTCCGGGGTGCATGTCGTGGTAATGGCCGTCGTCGTCCCTCAGGCGGAACCCCGTTTCCAGGACCAGTTCCGTGGTGCCGCCTGACGTCTCGCCCCCGTCCGCAGGGGCGAGACGCAGGCGCACCCGGTCGTCGCACGACGTGTCCTGCACCCGACTGCCGACCAGCGCTTTGAGGCTCTTCACCGCATGACTTCCACATCGCTCTGATGGCCCGGCAGGTGCTCCTGTCGAGCAGGGCACCCCCGCGGTATGCCGCTCGGACAGGCCGCCGGGCTCGGGGAACCGCCACAGATCCGGGGCTGGTGCCGCCACCCAGGACTGACAACGTTGTCCACCCTACCTCGGACCCCCAGCCGGCCCGTAGATGATAACGATCATCCAGCCCTCCCCTCAAGCTCACGTTCCGTGGCCGTCGGGCCACACCGCCGACGCCCCTCGACGACGGCGCGTCAGTGGTGGTGGCCGTGCCGGCCGAGGGTCTCCACAGGGGTCACGCCCGGGCGGGTCCACTGCGGCACGGGGCGGCTGGTCGGGCCCCAGGTGGCCTTCCCGTCCGCGTCCGAACGCCAGGTCCAGCAGGCGTCGCCGCCCTTGGGCCGGCCCTCGGGGTTGTCCTCCCACGCCTCGCCGCGACCGTAGAGCGTCATGTCGAGCAGGCTCATGGACCCGTTGACCGCTTCATTGCCGCGCCCCGTCGTGGAGTAGGAGAGGAACACCCGGTCGCCGTCGCGCAGGAAGCAGGTGAGGTACCCCATCCTGCCGCCGGCCGGCCCGTCCACGCCGCGCACCGAGTACCAGGGCTGGGTGTAGCCCATGAACTCGACGTACGGGGCCACCTCTTCCCACCTGCCCGTGGTCACGACGGCGAACGAGACGCCGCGCGCGTTGAGGTAGACGGCGTCCTTCAGGTGCCAGGCCGTGGTGGTGCAGCCCTCGCACTGCCCCTGGTGCGGCGCGCCGTCGTGCCACATGTGCTTGTAGACCACGAGCTCGTCGCGGCACTGGAACAGGTTCAGGAACGGGACCGGGCCGTCGGGTCCGACGACCTCGACCGACCCGTCGAACTCCACCATCGGCAACCGGCGGCGCGCCGCGGCGAGGGCGTCGCCCTCGCGGGTGTGCGCCTTCTCGCGGACCAGGAGCTCGTCACGGGCGGCCTGCCAGGTGGCCAGGTCCACGACCGGCGGGAGGCCGGGCAGCGCGGTGGTCGGGTCGTCGGGGGTGGTCGTCATGGTGTCCTCCGTGGTGTCCGGTGCCGGGCAGCGCCGTACGGCCGTCGTACGGCGTCCTGCGACGGTCACCGGAACAGACTCCCGCCGCGGCCGGAACTCATCGCGCCGGACGCGAACACGGTGGCTCCCGGCATCCGGGTGATCCAGCCCACGGCAGTTCGGGACACGCGGCAGGCACTTCGGGCCGCGGGGCTCCCAAGCGCCTGTTCGGGCGGATCGGAACCGTAACTTCGATATCAGCAGTCGCGCGCTCCCGGGCTGGGGGCGTGTGTGTCCGCGGACAGGACCGCGGACCTCCGGCTGCCGTCAGGGTCCGTGAGGTGGACGACAGGAACCTCACGGCCCGCCGCCGTCACCTTTGGAGGAGTTCCGCCGATGAAGACCGTCACCCACTGGATCGGTGGCAAGCCCTACGGGGACGCCGCAGGCGCCTCCGGCACCTGGGGACCCGTGACCGACCCCGCGACCGGAGCGGTCACCACCCGGGTCGCGATGGCCGGCGCCGACGAGGTCGGCGCCGCGGTCACGGCGGCGAAGGAGGCCTACGCCACCTGGCGCACGTCCCCGCTCGCGCAGCGGATCGCGATCCTCTTCCGCTACCGCGAACTGCTGGACGCGCGCCGCGACGACCTGGCCGCGCTGATCACCGCCGAGCAGGGCAAGGTCCACGCGGACGCGCTGGGCGAGGTGGCACGGGGCCTGGAGATCGTCGAGCTGGCCTGCGGGCTGGGCACGGCGCTCAAGGGCGACACGTCCACCGAGGTGTCGAGCGACGTCGACGTGGCGTCGATACGGCAGCCGCTCGGCGTGGTCGCGGGCATCTCGCCGTTCAACTTCCCCGCGATGATCGGCATGTGGATGTTCCCCATGGCGATCGCCTGCGGGAACACCTTCGTCCACAAGCCCAGCAGCAAGGCCCCGTCCGCGTCCATGCTCCTCGCGGAGCTCGCGGCCGAGGCGGGCGTGCCCGACGGGGTGCTCAACATCGTGCACGGCGACGAGGTCGCGGTGAACGCGCTGCTCGACCACCCGGACGTCGCGGCCGTGTCGTTCGTGGGCTCCACGCCCGTCGCCCGTCACGTCTACCGCAGGGCATCCGCGAGCGGCAAGCGCGTCCAGGCCCTCGGCGGCGCGAAGAACCACATGCTGGTCCTGCCCGACGCCGACCTCGACGCGGCCGCCGACGCCGCCGTGAACGCCGCCTACGGCTCCGCGGGCCAGCGCTGCATGGCGGTCTCCGTGGTGGTCGCGGTCGGCTCGGCGGGCGACGCGCTGGTGTCGCGGATCGCCGAGCGGGCCACGCAGGTCAAGATCGGCCCGGGCGACGACCCGACGTCCGAGATGGGCCCGCTCGTCACCAAGGCACACCGCGACGAGGTCGCGGCGTACGTCGCGGGCGCGGCCGCCCAGGGCGCCGATGTGGTGCTCGACGGCAGGGACTTCACCGTCGAGGGCCGCGAGAACGGCCACTGGATGGGCATCTCGCTCCTCGACAACGTCAGCACCGACTCGGACGTCTACCGGAACGAGATCTTCGGCCCCGTCCTGTGCGTGCTCCGCGCGGAGACCTACGCCGAGGCCATGCGCATCATCAACGGCTCCCCGTTCGGCAACGCCGGCTCGGTCTTCACCCGCGACGGCGGCGCGGCCCGCCGGTTCCAACTGGAGGTCGAGACCGGCATGGTCGGCGTGAACGTCCCGATGCCGGTCCCGGTGGGTTACCACTCCTTCGGCGGCTGGAAGGACTCGGCCTTCGGCGACCACCGCATGTACGGCAGCGAAGCCGTTCACTTCTACACGCGCGGCAAGGTCATCACGAGCCGCTGGCCGGACCCGTCCGAGCTGACGGCCGGCTGACGACCTGAGCCTCCCCTCGTCCCGCTGACCGCCCCCCCCATACGCGGCCGCACCGGCTCCCCTTCCGTGCCGGTGCGGCCGCCGGCCCTTCCCCGCGGTGACCCGTCCGCCTGGGCGTGGGAGACCGGGCCCCTGGGACAGCTTTGACGAGCCGGGTCCCGGACGACCTGGTCAGGTGGTCAGTTCCGTCTGGGCCGCCGTTGCTGTGAAGGGGGCGTGGCGGATGTACCACTCGGTGGCGAGCAGTCGCTCCCGGGCATGTGGTGGAAGGCCTGCGATCACCCCCGGCAGGGCTCCGCGTTCGACCTCGGAGCGGTGCGCCAGCACCGCCGCGACCTTCTGCCTCATCCAGGGACGGACATCGACGGTCGCGGTGACCTGTTCGTCCGGGACGCTGTACACCGCCTTGCGCGCACCGATCAGATCGTGCAGCGCCGGCACGGCCGAGCGCGGGTGGGTGGCCAGGTACAGGGAACGCGGCTGCCAGGGGGCACCGGCATCCGGGTAGAGCTGTTCGAGCGCGGCCGCTTGTGCGGCGAGCACGGTCACCCGATGGGTGTGCACGTGATCCGGGTGACCGGGAAGGCCGCCGTAGGCGTCATGGGTGACCATGACGTCGGGGCGGAACTCCCTGATGTGCGCCACCAGTCGGTGCACCACCTCGTCGAGCGGCGCGTCGCAGAACCTCGGGCGGCCCGGGGCCGACCGTGGCACCCGCGCATCGGCGTAGCCGAGCATCCGCGGCTCACCGGCGCCGAGGATCCGCACCGCCTCGCCCAGTTCCGCAGCCCGCGAGCTGTCCGCGGCCCAGGTCGCCGTGACGACCGCGGTCCGGGCACCCGCGGCCGCGTGACGGGCCAGCACTCCGCCCGCCGACAACGACTCGTCGTCCGGGTGGGCGAAGACCCCGAGCAGGCTCGGCACGGACATGGACGGACCGCCTTCCCCTGCGCTGCGACTCCCGACGTCGCTTACGAGGGGACCACTTCACCACACCGCTCGGACCCGTCAGAGGAGGACGTCGAGGACGAAGAGCTCCGCCAGGTGGAAGACGGCAGCGCCCACTGGCGCGAGCGCGGCGCAGGCCCAGTAGCGGCGCACCCCGGCGCGCGCCAGGTAGACGGTCAGGAGGACGGTGAGCAGCGCGCCGACGGCCAGGAAGACGGCCGGTCCCGTCCCGGTGAGGTTCGGCCGATGCCGTTGAGTGCGAGCGGGTGCTGAGCCACAAACCAAGTCGACGTAGGTCAGTGCGGTACCCGATCATGCGTTCATGCCTCTGGGAGAGACCCTTGCCCGCATCGATGCAGACCTGGCCGCCGGCCGGGTCCCCGTCGCGCGTCAGCGCCTGCGCGGTCTCATCTCGTCCTTCCCGCACGACCTGCCGCTCCGCCGCCGTCTGGCCGAGGTGTACCGGCTCTACGGCGACGCCGCCGAGGCTGGGCGCTGGATGTACCTTGAAGATGACCGGGACGCCGACGAGACCGCCGCCTTCGAAGCGCGGTACGGGTCTCCCGGACGGCGGATGAAGGCCCTCGCCTGGCACGGTCCCGAAGCGATGGCCGCCACCGCCTTCGCGGAGGGGCAACTGGTCGCGGTGCGGACCGCCTGCACCGAGGAAGTGGGGCACCCCGTCAACTGGGACGACCCCGCCTCCTACCGGGACAGCCTGGATGAGCAGCACGAGGCGCCCTCCGAGCCGTGGACGGTCGGCGGTGTGCTGGCGGGCGCCGGCTGCCTGGTGGCGGTCCTTGTGTTCCTCGCGATCTGGGTGAATGGACTCGTTGCCCTCTTCGGCTGACTCAGGTCACCTGGATCGGTGAGGAGCGCCGCTCATGGTTCGGGCTCCTGAATTCCGTACCGGCCCTCGGTGTCCCACAGGGAGCGGCGAAGGTCCTCGAAGCGTGCCATGGCCGGAATCGTAGGGGGCTCTGGTCCTGATGTGGCGCTTCGTCGCATGGCCCGGGACGGGCGGCCCGGTCGCCGGTGGGAACACACGCGCGGAGCACCCAGTAAAGTCCTGGCATGCTGCTTTTCCACTTCACGCGGCCGGAGCTGTGGCCGCTGATCCTGGCAGACGCAGAGATCAAAGCGACCTGGCCGACGGCTCAGGAGGACGGGCAGGAGCTGGCGGGGACCGTGCACCTCACGTCCGATCCCAGCCCTGCCTCGCTCCCCGGGCCCTTCCGGGACTGCACGGTGCGGTTCACCGTGGAAGTGCCGGCCCCGGAGGCGCAACGGTGGCACGCGTGGGCGGGCACCAGGCTGCCGGCCCAGACCGTCCACGTGCTGACGGCGACGCACTTCGGCGAGCGCCCCGACGAGTGGTTCGTCGTGGAGCGGGCCATCCCGTCGGCGGAGTGGGTCGCGGTCGTTGATCTGCAGGTGCAGAAACCCCTGTGGCCCCAGCCGTAGACGTCCACAGCCCGAACAGGGCGGGGCGAGACTCGGTCCCGCCCCGCCCTGTTCAGGTGTTCCTGGCCGTGCCCGTCAGCGCAGCGTGTACGCGGTGGGGATGGTCTGCCTGACGGTGTTGCCCTTGCTGTCGGTCGCGCTGATCCGCAGTCCGACGCCCTTGGCGGCCTGGTCGCGCCGAGGGTTCTTGATCGTCATGGTGAAGGTGTTCTTCCCGGTGGCCCGGGTGGTCGCCGGGTGCCAGGTCTTGCCCCCGTCGAAGGTGGTCTCCGCCTTCAGGGACGTCACCTTGGGCAGGGCGGTGAGGCTTTCCTGGTAGTAGCCGACGACGGTGACCTCGTGGTTCTCCCCGGCCTTGACGGTGTTGTCCAGGGCCAGGTCGAAGTCGTAGCGCAGGAAGATCAGCGGCTCCGGGCGGCAGGCCGCCTGGTTGCTGCCGACCACCTCGCCGATGCACGGGCTGAGCTTCGGTGCGTCGTCCTTGGTCGCCTTGGCGGAGGTGTACTGCCACACCGTCTTGACGTCGTTGGTCTCCGCCTCGAACGTGTACCGGGCCGACTTCGCCGGAAGGTCGTAGGAGACGAGGTCACCGCCCTTGCAGCCGGAGAGCGCCAGCATCGCCGCGGCTGCGAGCACCATGAGGGCCGCCCCTCTGCGACGCCGTGCCGATGGCACAGGGGTGTTCATCGTGTCGGTCTCCTTAGCGGTGTCGAGTGCCATCACAGGGTCGCCGAGGTCTCGTCCGGGAGGTGCTGCGTGTGACGCTCGACCTCGTCACCGGACGCGTTCAGCAGCTTGAAGTCGCAGGTGGAGTCGAGGTTCGGAATGGTGGGCGAGGGAACCGTCCCGCAGGAGGGGATCTCGAGGAACTCGTGCTGGAGCAGCTCGTCGCCGACGATGCCGATCAGGGCCTGGCGGCCGCCGCCGCTGCCCGTCAGGTAGACGGTGGGGTAGAAGGTGTCGCCCTGCCGGCAGCCCGAGCACGGTCCGGCCTCGACCGAGAAGCCGGACTTGGTCCGCACCTGCGGCACGGCTCCCGGTACGGCGGGCCCCGCGTTCCAGTGGATCTCGTCCCTGCCGGTGAGGACCATGTCGTTCATCTCGGTGCGGTTGTGCGCCAGGAAGGAGTCCGCTCCGACCTCGGCCCATGAAGCGGTGAACCGGCTGATGGCGTTGTCCTCCCGCTTGACGAAGGTGGTCATGGTCTGCCGCGTGGACGGGTGCGGCAGGGACACCTGCGACGTGACGGGGGTCGCCTGGAGGGACTGCTTCCAGCTCAGCTGGTGCACCTCACCGGGCCGTGACGCGTGGAAGGAGAGGTCGACCCGGTCCAGATCGTCCTTTCCGACCTCGTAGGCGTTCGGCCGGATCTGTCCCTCGTCGTGGTACCTGGCGGCGTACGCCCTCGGCACGACGCTGCCGCCGAGGCTGATCTCGACGTGCTTCCGGTCGGCCTTGATCCGCTTGATCAGGCCTTCGGCCTCGGCGTAGGGCACGCTCACGATGGGCAGTGCGGCGTACGGCCGGATCGCCGGGCAGCTCTGCGGCCCGTCCACGCACTGGTCCAACTCCGAGGGACGGCCCAGCGAAGTGAGGCCCGGTGCCGCGACCAGCACGCCGACGGCGCCGGCTGCGGCGGCGGCCGCCACCCGCTCGTCCCGGAGCTTCGCGTAGTCGCAGGTGCCCTGACAGATGTCGGTCGGGGTCAGCAGTACGAGCTTGCCCCGGGCGTCGACGTCCGCGAGTTCGGCGGCGGTCCCGGTGCCGGCGTGGACCACCGGCAGGTGTCCCTTGACCGGCAGGCGGGGAACCTGGATCGCGGCTTCGCGGGTGGTCGGGTCCCCGTTGTCGCGCAGCCACGCCTGCGTCTCGGTCAGCCCGCCGTCCGGGGTCACGTAGCGGGCGGACAGGCTGGAGGGGGCACCGCCGCCGGTGGCGCGCAGGGTGACGACGGGAGTCGTCCGCGAGTTGTAGAAGTCGTGGGTGAAGGTACCCTCGCTCACCTTGCCGGTGGGCAGCACCCACCAGTTCGGCTCGACGGCCTTGTAGTCGTACGTGAGCGCCGTGCCCGTCGTCCATGCCCCGGTCGCGGAGACCCGGTTGACGATGTCGGTCGCGTTGTAGGTCTCGGTGGACTCCGGGTACTGCACGCTCAGCGGCTTGGCCTTGCGCAGGTCCAGCGTGACCGTGCTCGCCTTGGTGAGGCTCACCTCCGGTGCGATCGGCTGGGCCTGCTGCCACTCGCCGGTCGCGTCCCGCCAGGTGACCGGCATCTGCACCGCGTAGGTGCCGCGGAAGAGCTGCTCGGTCACGGTGTCCGCGCCGGCTTCGAAGACCTGGCCCGCGTGCAGGTGGACCTGGTCGTCGACCGGCATGAAGGTGGCGGTGCCGTAACGGACGTCGGTGGCACCCGCCGGGGGCACGACGTTCAGGGTCAGCGGGAACTTCTGGGCTTCGACGAAGGTGTGGATGCCCGAGCTCAGCCGTATCGCACCGGAGTCGTCACGGGCGCTCAGCACTCCGTTGTAGCCGCCGTGGGCCCCGGCGGTGCCCAGCACGCTGCCGTCGAGCGTCACCGACACCTCGGCGGACCCGCCTGCGGGGACGACCACCGTGTCCGAGCTGAGGGTGAACAGGCCTGCCGCGGCCGGCTTGCCGTCGGCGAAGGAGACCGGCATCGTCAGATGCAACGTGGTCGCCTCGTCCCCGCGGTTGGTGTACGTGATCTTCTTCGTCACCGCCGACTGCGGGTAGGCCAGGCGGCCGAAGTTCAGGTTCCCCTTCGGGACGATCTGCGGGTTGGTCGCGGTCGCCAGGTCCACCAGGCCCCTGCCCTGGGCGTACATGTCGTGCCCCAGGTCGCTTGCGGTGTCCATCAGCAGCGCCTTGATCTGCTGACCGGTCAGCTCGGGGTGCTGCTGGGCGACGATGGCCGCGGCGCCGGCCACGTGCGGGGTGGCCATCGAGGTCCCGTCGGCCGATGTGTAGTACTCGTCCACCACGGTGCCCATGGCCGTGCCGGCGGCGCGTGCCGCGACGATGCCGACGCCCGGAGCCGCGATGTCCGGCTTGGCGGCGCCGTCCCCGATCCGCGGTCCGCGGTTGGAGAAGGTGGCCATGTCGCCGCTCTTGTCGACGGCCGCCACGGTCAGGGCGTCGTCGGCGGAGCCCGGGGCGACGACCTTCTGGGCGACGAAGCCGGAGTTCCCGGCCGCGACCACGAACAGGGTCCCGGTGGCGCGGCTGAGTTCGTTGAGCGCCTGGCTCATCGGGTCCGTGCCGTCGGTGGGTTCACCGCCGAGGCTCATGTTGACGACCTTGGCCCCCGAGTGGGCGGCCCAGTCCATGGCCGCGATGATGCCGTCGTCGGGGCACTGCCCGTTGTCGTCGCAGACCTTGCCGACCAGCAGCTTGGCGCCGGGGGCGACGCCCTTGCGCAGCCCCTTGGACGCGGCGCCGCTGCCGAGGACCGTGGACGCCACGTGGGTGCCGTGTCCGTGCCCGTCCTTGGTGCCCGTGGGACTGCCGGTGAAGTCGACCTGCCCGGCGATGCTTCCGGACACGTCCGGGTGGGTGGCGTCGATGCCGGTGTCCAGTACCGCCACGGTCACGCCGGTGCCGTCGTAGCCGCGCTCCCAGGCGACGGGCGCGCCGATCTGCGGTACGGACTGCTCGAGGTCGACATGCGACATGCCGTTGAGCCAGACCTTCTTGACCCCGGCCAGGGAACCGGCGGACCGGGCGGCGGACGTGGAGTCCGTCTTGCCCCGTACCCCCTGCCACCACCGTCCGCCGTCGGCGATCTTCATCGAGCGGCCGTTGATGCTCGGGAGCGCCCTGCCGCCCGACGCCCCGGCGACCTTCCGGGTCTTGTCGGCGCCGGCCGTTCCGGTGTAGGTGACGAGCACCGGCACCGCGTCGCCCTTGCCCGCCGCGACGAGCGTCACCAGCTGGGACAGGTCGAAGAGCCCCCAGTCGAGCAGTCCCTTGCCGACCAGCGCGAGGGCGTCGTCCGGCACGACGTACACCTTGCCCTGGCGGGTGATCGTGTGGAACACGACCGGGGGTCCATCGGGCCGATCCGCGCTGTCGACGTCGCGGACGACCGGCTTGCCGTCGTCGTCGACGCCGACGTGCACCCTGTCGCCGGTGATCAGCGTCACCGGGACGGACCCGCCGGACGCGGAGACGATCCGCGCCAGGTCGTCGTCGGCGATCATCGTCGGGCTGTTCGTCTGTACGACCCCGGGAAGCGGCGGCTTCCGGGTCGGCTCGGCAGCCTGGGTCGCCGTGGTCGACACGACCATGCCGAAGACGGTCAGACCGACGGTCACCGCGCCCAGGCGTCTGCCGAGACGCTTCCTTGAGCTTCGCCTCATCTATGAGTCTCCTGTGAGATGAATGACGGGGGATATCGGGGGAGGTCCGGCGTGGGGACCTGCAGGGCGTCGGCGATCGGGCTCCCGGTGCGCGAGGACTCCGCGCCCCACCAGGTGGACTGGCTCGGGCGACGCCTCGCGCCACGGGCGATCACGGTCCGCCCCTGGGCCTCCGCGCTAGAGCGGTTCGTACTCGCCGGCAACGGCGGCATCACCCGCGTCCTCGGTGGTCGGGGCGTCTGCCGGGTCGGCCTGCGGTCCTGCCGGTACCGGTCCGTCCTTCGCACGGCGTGCCGAAACGGCCGGGTCATCTGCCGGTTCGGGTGTCAGCGGTTCTGCGGGCAACATGGGGACGAGTGTGCAACCGGGCCCGACGCCGCCTCGATTGGTCAGATGCGGGATTTAACTCGTCGTTCGCCCGTGGGTCCTTTTTTCGTCCCGGGCGACGACGGTGAATTCACTCGTCGCCCGGCGGTGTCTGCCCCTGCTCGCCCACGAGTCCCAACTCCACGACCCTGAGGGCGAGTCCGGTCCGCGACGTCACCTGCAGTTTGCGCATGGCCGACTTCACCTGGCTGGCCACGGTCTGCGTCGACACCACCAGCACGTCGGCGATCTGCCGGTTCGTCCGGCCGTCGAGCAGCAGGCGGGCGACTTCCAGCTCGCGCGGGGAGAGGTGGTTGCCGTAGCTGGGCCGTCCCCGGCCGCGGGTCTCGCGGGTGTCCCCACCCCGCTCGTTCAGGGTCCGTGCCACCCGGTCGGCGTCGTGGTGGGCGCCGAGCTCCGACAATGCCCGCCGGACGTCGGCCAGCACCGGCAGAGCGGCCTCGTCCCGGCCGTCGGCGAGCAGGCAGCGGGCGTGGCGCTCCCGTGCGAGCAGGGCGTCGTAGGGGCGCGGCAGCGCCTGCCAGGCGTCGGCCGCCCGGGCGAACAGCGAGGCGGCGTCGGCGAGCCGGCCCTCGGCTTCGGCCAGGATGGCGCGGCACAGCACCACGGAGGCCCGCGGCGCCGGGGCGTCCCTGTCTCCCAGGGCCCCCTCGAAGGTGTCGGCCAGGTCGGCGGCGCGGCCGAGCTGACCGGCGGCGACCAGGGCCGCGACCCGTGCCGGGGCGAACTCGACGGCCCGGGACCAGATGCCGCCGCTGACGGCGATCTCGGCCGGCTGGTCGGTGAGGCGGAGCGCCTCCTCGACCTCGCCGTCGCGCAGGCACAGCTGTGCCAGCGCGGCCGCGGCCTCGATGCGTTGCTGGTCGTCGCGTCCGGCGAAGCGCAGACGTGCCTCCGCTGCCTCCCGGTCCCCGGCGGCGGCCTCGATCAGGCCCGCCACGAGCGCGGCCTCGCAGCGGTCCTTCAGCCGTACGCCGCCGTCGTCGTCGACCAGCCGCGCCGTCCGCTCGGCGAGTCCCGGCCAGGCGCCGGTGAACCAGTCGAGGTGGGCCCGGGAGGAGGCGATGCTGTCGAGGTAGTCCAGGAGCTGGTGGCGTTCGGCGAGCGCCTGGGCCGTGGCCAGCCGTGCCCTGGCCTCGTCGTACCGGCCCCACCGCGTCGCCTCCTCGCCGACGTTCGTGTGGCCTATCGCGACGATGGCCGCCGCCCGGGGATCGGAGACGTCGTCCGGGATCTGCCGGGCCGCGTCCCAGCCGGCCTCCTCACCGAGCATGAGCAGCGCGAAGGCGCGTTCCACGAACAGGCGCAGCCGGTCGTGCGAGGCCATCGCCTGGGCCAGCGGCGGTGCTTCCTGCAGCCACCGCAGGTGCTCCGCGACCGGGCGTGCGTTCCCCAGGGGCAGGGCGAGCAGGATGCGGGCGCGCGGCGCCTCCGGCGAGTCCGGTGCGAGATGGGGCACCGCTCGCAGGATCTCGAGGCGGCCCGCCTCGATCTCTCCCGCCACCATGAGGACCCGGCCGACCTGGAAGCGGACCAGGGCCTGCTGTCCCGGCGTCAGGACCTGGCTGCCGAGGGCCGCTCGCAGTGCGTCGATGGTCTTCGAGTACGGGTCGGAGCCGGACAGCGCCTGGAACTGGATCTTCGTCACCAGCCGTACCAGCGGTTCCGCCGGGAGGGCCACGGTGGTCACCAGGCTGTGCAGCAGCAGCGCCGAGGTCGCCACGTCTCCGGACTGGACGCAGAGGTCGGCCGCCTGCTCGGTGTACCGGCACGCGGCGTCGACCTCGCCGGCCAGCCGGAAGTGCCGGGCCAACTGCGCCACCGGCGGCAGCGGCCATCGCTCAAGTGCCCGGCCCGCGCGCAGATGCATGGCGCGCCGCTCCTCGGCCGGGATGGCGTCGTACACGGCGTGACACGCCAGCGAGTGGCGGAACGACCACTGCCCGGGCCTGTCCTCACGCAGCAGGCCGCAGCCGAGCGCTTCGGCCGCTTGCGCGGCGAACCGGTCCTCGGACAGGCCGGTCACGGCCCTCAGGGTCGCGTGGTCGGCCGGGCCGGACAGCACCGACACCGCGTACAGGACGGTCCGGTCAGCGGGCCGGAGCCGCTGGACGCGTTCGAGCATGGCGTCGCGGATCGTGGGCGGCACGTCGATGCGGTCCAGCCTGCGCCGTGCCCACCCGCCGTCCTGGCTGATCAGGTCGGCCCGGTCGTGCATCAGCCGCACCGACTCCTCCACCGCCAGCGGCACACCCTCCGTGCGTGCGTGCAGGAAGGTCGCGAACTCGGTCGAGACGTGGCCGTCGGCCAGCATCGACGAGACGAACGACGCGGTCTCGGGGATGTCCAGCGGCTGCAGTGTCAGCCTGACCAGGTGCGCGTCGGCGGGCGGCCGGGAGGACAGCCGCAACAGCAGCGAGTCGGCGGGCACTTCCTCCCGCCGGTAGGTCAGCACCACGCTCAGCGTCTGCGGCCGGCGGGAGACCAGGAACAGCAGGAACTCCAGCGTCGCCTCGTCCGCCCAGTGCACGTCCTCGATCGCCAGCACCGCGACGTCGAGCCGTCCGAGGACCTCGACGAACGCGCGGAACAGCCGGTGCCGGGCGGCGCTCGCGTCCTCCAGTGGCTCCGGCGCCGGAGGCAGGTCGTCGGCCCACTCGGGGAACAGGGGCCGCAGCGCACCGCCCAGCCCGCTCAACCCCAGGGTGGCAACGTTGTCAACGCCGTCGCGCACCGCGTCCACGACCGCTCCGAGCGTGTACGGCACCCGCAGCTCCGGGCAGGCCCCGACGAGGACACGACGTCCCTGCTCGGCCTGCGACCCCAGGAATTCGCGCAACAGCCGGGTCTTGCCGATGCCCGCCTCACCGTCGAGCAGGACGACCGCGGGGACCGGCCCGAGCGCTCCGCCCAGGGCGGCGAGCTCCCGTTCCCGGCCCACGAACCGCGGCCCGGAGAGCGCCGGATGCCGACCGGCTTCGGTCTCGGTCCGTCCAGCCACCGTCCGCTCCCTTGATCGATCAGCGCCACGCCGGTGCTGACTTTATCCGGGAGAGATCATTTGGGTGGCGGTATCGGCTCGGACAGCTGAACGACGAGCGATCCCGCGGGCCGCTCGTACGGGGCCGCCATCGCCGTCGGGCATGTTCCCGGCGCCGACGCGGCGCCTGCCGGTCGCCGGGCCGGGCCCGGCACCACGCCGACCCGCGCCGGGGGGCCTCCTCGCGTCACCCGAATGGGCTAATCGCACGGCGCCCGCGGACGTCTCGTGCTGGCCTGGAGGGGGGTGTACGAGCGAGGCGACACCACGTGCGACCTGCGGCAACAGTATGTCGGCCCCACCCCATCGCCGACCGGCGCAGCATCCGAAATCGCCGCGTGTCGCCCGCACAGACCACAACCACGGGAGTAACCCATGGCTGACCCCACGAAGAGCAGCGGCGGCGGCATGATGGACGAGCTGCAGGCACTGCTCGAGGGTGCGACGAAGCTCCTGAGCGACAGCGGCCTGAAGGGCGTCGTCGACTCATGGCTCGGCAACGGTCCCAACGAACCGGTCACGACGAGGCAGATCGAGGACGCGTTCGGCGCCGACAAGGTGGCCGAGGCCAGCAAGCAGGCCGGCGTGAAGCCCGACGCCCTCGCCGCCGAACTGCCCGAGGTCATCGACAAGGCATCTCCCGACGGCAAGATCGACATACGCAGTAGCAGCATCGAGCCGTCCTCCATCGACGCCCGCAAGGAATCGGTCATCGACGTGCTGGGCCACACGATCGAACGCCGCGGGTGACCAGCGGCGACGACAGTCGCAGGGCCGGCGCTCACCCGTAGCGCCGGCCCTGTCCGTTCCGGATCACGGACCCGGAGCAGCCCTTTTCGCACCCGCGGCAACTCGTACGCGTTGAAGGCGGTAGAGAGGTGGTCGTCGTGGAGTGAGGGGGCGGGAAGACGTGGACGTGTACGAAGCCGTGGACAGTCGCCGGGCGGTACGGGCGTTCAGCGATGCGCCGGTGTCCAAGGAGACGCTGGAGAGAGTGCTGGCCGCGGCGACGCGGGCTCCGTCGAGTGGCAACCTCCAGCCCTGGCATGTGTACGTCGTGACCGGCGAACCCTTGGCCGAACTGAAGCGGCACGCGACGGCCAGGGCGCTGGCGGGAGACCCGGGTGACGATCGGGAGTACCCCATGTACCCGGCCGAACTGACCTCGCCGTATCTGGACCGCTTCTCCGCCGCGGCCGCCCAGCGGTACGAAGCACTGGGGATCGAGCGCGACGACCCCGACAGGCCCAGGAAGATCGCGGCCCTGAACTCGGAGGCGTTCGGGGCACCGGTCGTCCTGTTCTGCTACCTCGACCGGACGATGGGGCTCGGACAGTGGGCCGACGCGGGGATGTACCTGCAGACGGTCATGCTGTTGCTGAGGGCGGAAGGCCTGCACAGTTGCCCCCAGGTGATGTGGACCCTGTACCGCAAGACCGTCAGCCAGGCCGTCGGGGCAGGCGACGGCCTCGTGCTGTTCTGCGGCGTCGCGGTGGGCTTCGAGAAGGAGGGCGTGCATCGACTGCGCACGGGCCGCGCGGACATCACGGAGACGGTGAGGTTCGTCGGGGCGTGACACGACCCTTCACCGGGCTCGCGTGCGGGACCGGCAACTGGGACGGCCTCGCCTGTGACGAAGCCGAGGCGACTGTCCACGAAGTCTCTTCGGGATCTTGGATGGCCTTGGGGGCGTGGTCGCAGGCATCTGGGACGATCACCGTCATGACGTTCGATCCTCAGCCGCCGGCCGGTGTCCACGTACGTCTTCTGGCTGGTCACGCCGCGTCCGGGCGGCCAGTGCATGAGGTGCTGCCGGGCCGCCCGGTGGAGTCCCAGATACGTGCCACGTTGGGCGGGGCACGACGGGGAACCACGGGGAACGTCGGCGATAGCGCCGCATGGCCGCAGTTGGACTGCCTACCCAGGTGAGGCACGGTCCGCAGCCTCAGTTTTCCAAACTGGCATCCGCTGGTGCCATTAGTCCCAGGAGTTGAACAGCACTCCGCCCAGCGTGGAGATCTCCCAGAAGCGGATCTCTCGCCACTCCATGTCCGTCAGAACGGCGGTGTCGACTTGGGCAAGGGGCGCGTTCAACTGTTCGGAACTCAGCACGGTGAAACCAGCTTCAGAAAAGGGTTGCGCCCACGCCGGAGGATCGCGGAACTCGTAGACGTGACGGAAGCAATGGTCGACCACATAGGCGACCAGCGGTACATACGCGTGGCACAAGGCATGGTGCAGGCCGTCACGGTCGGCGACCGACACGGTGTGGTAAGTCCGCGGATACACCTGGTCTGTCCAAGCGCCAACCCTTCCACCAGCTACGCGGGCGGACGCGTGCCAAGCAGCACGGAGCGCGCGCACATCCGTCCGAGGAAGCGGTCCGTGCTGAGCGTTGTAGAAGCCGGTGGCGCCTCGCTCGAGTGTGAACACCGCATGCCTCCGTTCCATGGCACACGAGCCTACGAAACCGACTCCGTCCGGGACACCGAAGCCCCTCCCGGGCCGTCTCGGGGCCGTGGGAGGGGACTCAACGATGACAGACGTTGACAACCGTCGACAGCTCAGCGCCTGGTCAGAGCGCTGATCGCCTATGTCGACTCAGGTCAGGACTCCCCACGGATCAGTTCCAGAAGAACTGACCTTCCTCGTCGTCGCCCGGATGTTCTACCGTTCCGATCATGACTGCGATCAGCCCTGAGAACCCGCTGAGATCAAAAGATGCCCGCGCACTGCTCTCCCTGCTCCATGCTGGGGTCGAGATCAAGCAGGGCATGAGCGACCGGGAACTCGATCGCGTCGAGGAGCGTTGGGAATTCCGTTTCGCTCCGGAACATCGAGCCCTGCTCGGCGAAGGGTTGCCGGTCGGCAGTCGGAGTTGGCCCGATTGGCGCGACGGGGACCCAGAGGATCTGGCGAGGCGCCTGGCCTGGCCGGTGGAAGGCGTGCTGTTCGACGTGGAGCGAAACGGTTTCTGGCACCCAGATTGGGATCCGCGGCCGGCGGGCGCGCAGGACGCGTTGGACTTGGCCCGTGCCTATATGGCCAAAGCTCCTGTGATGGTACCGATTCGCTCACACCGGTACCTATTGGGCGATCCAGAACGAACCGGTACGCCAGTCTTGTCGATGTACCAGACGGACATCATTTACTACGGCACCGATCTGGTCGACTACTTCCATCACGAGTTCGGCCGCCGCGCACCGACCGCCAATGACCACCGATACGCCCCGATCCCGTTCTGGTCTTACTTTCTCGATTGACAGCAGCGAAGTACAGCAATCACCGCGCCCGCGACCGACCGCCACGAACCTTGGACGATTGCCGACGTGCCCCGCTGACCACAGCGACCGTCGCGCCCATAGTTCGCATCGAGGGGAGCGTGCGTGCCACAGCCGTGCCAGGTGAGGCGGTGCCGAAGGGGGAGCCACGGGGAACAGCAGTGAAAGCGCCCCGTTGCCGCAGGTCAGCGTCCGCCCAGGTGAGGCATAGTCCGGAGCCTCAGTCTTCCAAACTGGTGACATGCCACACGCGCAGCAGCGGCCTATGGCCGGACCGCAGACCGAGGGACTGACCCGGAAGGGGATGGTGTCAGAAGTCTGGTCTAGATTTGGCCTGTGACCCACAATCGTTCCAATGCCGGGGCACCCCACGAGCCTGACTTGCCGCCCTACCAGGTTGTCCTGGCGGAAACCGACTGGGGTTCACTCCAGACGCCTTTCGGGTCCGGGGAGGACCTTCCTAAGGTTCTGACGCAACTTTTGGAGCCCGATCCCAAGGTCCAGGTCACGGCTTTGCAGGAGCTGCGTGAGCTGGTCGGCCACCAGAACACTATTTACGAAGCCACCGCCCCCGCCGCCATGTACGTCGCTGCCATCCTCACCCACCCGGCGGCCATGACGCGACGGCCCTATCGCGACATCCCCATCCGCGCGACGTTGTTGGGCTGGCTGGCTTCCACGCTTCACGACGCCTCCGACGAGATCGTCGCCCGCAACGAGGAGTACTGGCCAGGCTTCGCCCCGGACACCACCGTGGCGGCCTTCCGGGAGTTGCGTCCGATGCTCTACCGGGCCGTCACGCCCTTCCTGCAGGACAGCCACAAGAACGTGCGCGAAGCCGCCGTCATCGCCGCGCTCATCCTCGCCGAACACCCCGCGCTCGCCGAGCACCGTGATCACCTCGCCGGGCACGCGCGCCGCATCCTGGACACCAGCAGCTACGAGCCCAACCGGCGCGTCGCGTGGAAGGCCCTCAAAACATGGGGCCACCATCCGCCCGGCCCGGAGCCTCTTCCGGAGGAGCCCGAGGACCGTTGGCCGCACAGCGATGGCCGCGGTGATCTCGAACCTCCCTTCTGACCGATACGCGCACGGCACACCTGCAGACCATGGCAGCAGGTAAGAGACACACCAGCCCAAGGTCTCGCGTGCCACATCCGTGCCAGAACGAGCGGGGTCCCACGAGGAATAGAAGTGCGCCAGGGTGCGTGCTGCCGGACTCCACCCAGGGCATGGAACCCCAGGTCAGGACAAGGGCCGCCCCACCTCGCTCCATAAAGCGGGTGTCAGGGGCGCCGGCGCTATCCCAAGGGGGCGCCCCGTGCGCTCCGCCGTCAGAGCCTGGTGAGACCGGTCCGCGAGAGTGGAAGTGCACCGAGCAGCCCCAACCCGTTGACCCCGGTCTCGTGCATGGCACGATGCCTGATCACGGACGAGCACAAGGAGATCCCATGAACGATCAAGGCACCCCTGTTTCGGCAGGTGGGTTCAGGGTCGTCGCTGTTGATGCCGACTGGCCAGAGTCACGGCAGTTCATGGGTGGCGGCGACAGCCGAGTCACCGGAGATATTCATGTGTCCCTGTGGTTCGGCTCTGCGTCCTATGACCCCCAGGTCGAGCACGTCATGGTTTTCAGCGCCTCCTCCGGCAGTGCAAAGGCCAGCGAGGCCCTGGAGGACGCTTTGGAGGACTACTGCCACCCCGGTGAGGGACTTCCGGCCAGCCTGCCGGTCTCCGAACCCATCACCATCACCGCAGACGGGAAACCCGTGACGTTCGAACTCTGGCGGAACAGCAGCAACCCTTACTGGGTCGCCCGGGGCCGTGTCGAGTACACCGAAGTGGTCCTGTCCGGCTACGAGATAGAACCCAGCGAGTTGCGCCTGGCCCTCGTGAACGACCTGGCCGCGTACTCGGCCCCGACCGCGTTCCTCCCGGCCCGGGAAGCGATCTCCGTTGCCGTGGGAAGCGATCTCCGGGCGGCGGGGCCCAGCCGACATTTGCAGGTGGACGAGGCGGACGCCGCGCTGCGGGCCCTGCGCGACATCGCCGCCCGGGGTGCCGCTCTCGGGGGACCCAGCCGGGAATTGCACGGCGAGGAGGCGGACACGGTGATGCGCGCCCTGCGCCACCTCACCCAGGGTGCCGGCCGTGCGGGAGAATTGGGAGCAGAGAGCTGATCAACTCCCGCTGCCCTGGCCCACTCCTCGAAGGCCGTCGGGCTCTCGTGGCCTGCGCTCCGCTGACAGTGTCTTCCCTGCACGCCGCCATGTTCCTCGAAGGCGGTGGCCATGTCCCACAGTGGAGCCGGAGTGCTCACGGCTCTCTGTCGAATCCGTGTTGAAGTTCGGCAACGCCCAATGTGGGACAGGGCCCTGACGCAGGGCACGCCAGGGATGCGCAAGGATCATCCAAGCGCCTTCTAAGCGCTCTATCACTCGGAACGTGCCGCAGCCGTGCCACTTTGTGCAGTCCACCGTGGTCAGCGGTCGTTCACCGCAGAGGAGACGTGTGAGTGACCTGGGCTGCTGCCAAGGGTTGCCGTCGAATCGTCACGGCCACATCAGGAGCGATCGAGGGTGGCGGCTTCTTCGTAGGCCTCAACTACGCCTCGCGCCGGAGAACCAACGCCCCCTCCCAGGAGCCGTAACTGTGCCAGCGCGCTCCGTAGCACGCAGTGCTACTGCGAGGTTGTTGCGACTGTGCCGGGTGTCGGGGTGGTCGGAGCCGAGGACGCGCTCGCGGGTGGTGAGAACCTGTCGGTGGAGGTCAGCCGCTTCCTGGTGCCGGCCGAAGTGGTTGAGCGCGTCGGCAAGGTTGTTGCGGCTGCGCAAAGTTTCGGGGTGTTCAGGGCCGAGGCAGCGGGCCGTGATCGAGTACGCCGCCTGATTCAGTTGTAGCGCGCTGCCGTAGTCGCCCAATTTTGTGAGGATCTGACTCATCTGGTCAACAGCGTCGGCAAGTTGACTGTTGTGTTGATTGGCGGTGTGCGTTGCGGCGCTGAGGATGTGAGGGGCGAGGAGGCGGACCGTGTCCCAGCCAGCGGCCCTAGCACTGATCACTTCTTGGGCTGCTTGGGTCAGCCGGTTGGTGAGGGCCTGGTGGTAGCGGTTGAAGTCAGTGGTTTCAGTGGTGTGGGTGTGGGCGGTGATCTCGCGTACGAGGGGGTGCAGGATGACATGTCCGAGAACGGGTTGTCCGTCTTGGCGCGTGGGTGTGTCGATGAGTCCGTAGGTGTGCAGGCCGTTGAGCGCAGCCTCCACTTCGATCTCGCCAGTCTGCTGCTCGGTGGCCTCAGTGACCAGTTCCGGGGTAAGGAGGGAGACGGGGATGGGGGCTGGCGCCATGAGGGACAGGAGCCGCAGTACTGGCCGTGCCAGCGGGGTGCCGTCGGCAGCGAGTTGGTCCAGTGACAGCTCCCATGTGCGGCGTATCAGGGTCCGTGCGACGGTCGGATCGCTCGCCTGGGGTTGTGTGGCCCCGAGCAATGTACCCAGCTGCGTGTCGATGGCGGTGGTGTACGCAGTGAAGGCGCGGTGGCGGCTACCGGGTGCGGCCAGATATCGGCCGACGGCGTGGAGCGCGAGCGGCAGGCCGCCGAGCCGGTCCGCGAGTGCCCGCGCTTCTGCGGCGGTTCCTGCATGAGGCGCCGCGTCGCAGAGGACTTGGCCGCCGGCTGCGGGTCCCAGCGGGGCGACGCGGCGGAGGACGGCACGCGTGCCCCACACTGCGGGGTCGGTATTGCGGCTAGTGACCAGCAGCAAGCCCCTCCTGCCCGGCCGTATCCACCCCCGGTAAGACGCCACGTCCTCCCCGTCGGGACCGACGGCCTGCGGGTTATCGACGTTGTCGAGGATCAGGAGCCACCGACCAGTCTGCTCCAGCTGCTCCCACACCACATCTGGCAGTCCGGCCCGACCCGCGCGGGCCTCCTCGAGCCGGGCTTCAGGAAGGCCGCATGCCAGAGCGGTGCGGGTCATCTGCTCGGCCAGCTCCTCGGGGTTGCGCCAGCGGATCCAGAACACGTTCCGCCCTTCTGTGCGGGCGACGTCAGCCAGCGCCGTGGCCAGGGTGGTCTTTCCGATTCCACCCACCCCGCACACCACCACGTACTTCCCTTGCGGCCGGGGCAGCAGCAGCCTCAACACGTCGAGTTCGATGTCCCGGCCGCGGACGGGGGCAGAGCCGTGGGGTGCGCGCAGGGAGGTCATGCCGCCCCCCAGGACCCGCCCCAGCGGCACTAACCTCACCGGTCCGCTGACCCCCACGGAATCGGTAGCGTCCAAACGGCGGCTAACGAGCCCCAACACCAGCGCGGCAACCGCCAGTGCACCGAAGACCGACCACACCACCCATGGGCTCGAGGCCCAGTTAGGCACGACGTTCGTAACGTAGTTCGTCACCAGACCCAAAGCGCACGTCGCCGCCGCTCCAGACCCGCTGACGAAGAAGCCCACCCGCGCGCGCATGCCACTGCCCACACCGACCCCCCGCCACACGACTCCGCTAGCCCAAGGATGCGCCACCTCGCATCGTCCCCGGAACCACCACGCGCCCTTCAATTGGCGACCCTGGTACTACCGTTGGCGCCGCCTTAGGAGCTCTAAGGGCAAAGAATTCGGCATGGTTGGCAGGCGCATCTCAGCATCAAGCCCAGCGCGAACAATGGAAAATGCAGGGACGCCGGGAGGCTTACCTGGCGGCCATCCCGCTGGTGTTCATGGGCGCCGAGGCCATGGCGGCCCTCGGAGCCTACGAGGGACTGACGGGGATGCTCGGGGCAGCGGTGCGCCACACTAGTCGGGCCCTTCCCCACCACGCTGCCGGAGGCGCCGGCCCGGTCGCGGCTGACATCACCAGATGACATCAACGACGAGGGACAGCCGCGGAACGCGGCAGCCGAAGTTGGACAGGGGCCGCCTGTCGCGGGGTCTCCTGGCAGGCTGACTGAGGCCTGGCCCGAACTTACAAGGCAGGTGTCGGCGGTGCGAACCGTCCCCTGCTCACCAGCCCCAGCGCACGGCGAAGGCCCAGATCATCGGGCATGACTCCGGAAACCTGGGCCTTGATGGAGTTCATGGGACTCGATGTACATGGGGCCGCGGTCGTCGCGCGGGGGGCAGCGTTCGTCCCCGCTGCTTGTCACGGCGTCGCTCGGCCGGATTTCCCGTGAACAGGGCGGCGTACTCCGACGGGTGTCGGTGTACGCCGCCCTGGGTGCGTCACGTTGCGGGAGACGGCCCGCGTTGCCATGGCGGTTGCTTCGCGTCCTGGTGGGAAGCGACTACAGGCTGCGGGCGGTGATGTCGCCGTAGGAGGTGGTCGCGTGGATGTCCAGGTCGGCGGCGGCACCGTCGGTGTTCTTGAGGGTGTTGTGGATCCGGCCGTAGGCGGTGCCGGCGTCCAGGGAGGCGGAGGCTCCGCGGGCGGCGCCCACCGAGATCTGGCCGTGCTCGGTCCGCAGTGTGACGGTGCCGCGTACGGCTTCGGTGATGAGGAGGTCGCCCTTCTGGGTGCTGATCTCGGCGGGGCCGCCCAGGCGTCCGACGGCGATGTCGCCGGCGAGGACGGAGATGCGGGCGCTCTCGGCCTCGTCGAGCTTGACCGTGGCCTGCTGGCCCTCGAAGGCGACGTCGCCGAGCCGTCCCATGCCGCGGAGTTCGGCGGCGGCCGCCTTCGCCTCGATGCGCGAGCCCGTGGGCAGTTGGACCGTCACGTCGATGGACCCGGATGCGCCGAGGACCCGGTTCTTCGCCGCCGGGAGCTCGATCCGCAGCACGCCGTCGCGGTAGGCGACCTCGGCCTGCTCCGCCGCCTTCACGTCACGGCTCTTCGCGGCGTCCGCGGGCAGGACCTCGACGGTGGCGTCGGCCCGGTCGGCGGCGATGAACCGGATGCGTCCGGCCGGGACGTCGAGGACGGCCAGGATCGGGGCGGGGGTGTCGAACTTCTGCATCGTGCTCTCCTTCGTCTCCATCGGGCGCCGGTGCGTCCCGGTGTTTCTGACAAAAGAAACGCTACGTTGCGTTCGCTGATGTGGCAACAGACTTGTTGCGCAACTAATCTGTTCTTGCAGGTCATTGCGGAGAATTCATTGCAATGGTTGTGGACGCAACGCAATGCCTCACTCTTGAGGCATTGCAATGGATGAAAGGTGAACGCTACAGAGAAGACCCCGCGGGCCACGAAGTAGGCCGCGATGGCCGGGAGGCCGACCCGCCGCCCGGGAGCGGGCGGCACCGACGCGCCAGGCCCAGATCCCCGACGGACGGCCGGCGTTGATGGTCACACGGCCCACCCGTCGCCACGGCCTCAGCCCGTTGCGGCCCGCCGCCAGACGGAGGCGAGGGCGATGCGCTGGAGTTGCCGCGTGGTCAGGACGGGTTCGGCCCGGGACGCAGGCAGTTGGTAAGCGGGCGCCTTGACCGTGGTGATCACCACGCGCAGGCCGTCGGTGCGCAGCGTGTCGACGGTCCATTCGACGGCGCCTGCTCCACCGTGTGACGACGGAGCCGTGT
The DNA here is from genome assembly GCF_056858595.1 of Streptomyces sp. TOM-9. Taxonomy (NCBI): domain Bacteria; kingdom Bacillati; phylum Actinomycetota; class Actinomycetes; order Kitasatosporales; family Streptomycetaceae; genus Streptomyces; species Streptomyces sp. TOM-9. The sequence goes on from NZ_JBXEQB010000001.1 coordinate 1,279,081, forward strand.
GGATGCCGACGCGCGTGCCGTCCGCGAGCGTGCGGGCGGAGTGGAACAGCTCGCCGAGGGCGGGGCTCCCGGGCTTCCACTACTGGACGTTGACGGCGATGAGACTCTCGCCCCGGCCGTCGTCGACTGTGAGGTGGCCGAAGCCGAGCGACCCGTCCTGCTGTGCGGTGCGCAGTGCCGGGGGCAGCAGGTCGGCGATGGTGTCCGTGATCTGACGGCCGGTCATCCTGGGGACGAGCGACGTTCCGGGGGGAGCGGTCCGCGGGACGGGCGCGGTGGACAGGACGGGCTTCCGGGCGGGGGAACCGGCGATGGCTGCGAGATCCTTCGCCGTCAGGGGAAGCGGGGACTCCCCGGCCGTCGGGCCCCCGGTGGCACCAGGGGCCTGTGAGACGAACACCTGGGCGCCGTCCTTGTGGGTGAGCAGCGTGGTCAGCACGTCCGCCCCCGACGGTCGCTTCTCGTCCACCGGGGACCGGTCCTGCGTGAGCAGGGCTCCGTCGGACAGCCGGGCCTGCGTGCAGTGGCTGTACGGGTGGTAGGCCGAGTCGCGGCACGTCGAGAACTGCTCGGGCACCGGAAGCGGGTACCGGTTCACGGTGACCGTGAGCCGTGCCGCCCGTCCGCCCCTGGTGAAGACCACCTGGGCGGAGGGCGGCCGGCCGGTCTTGCCGTCCGGTTCCTGACCGTGCTGCTCCGAGAGGGTGCCCTCGGGCAGCACGGTTCTCAGGATGTCCAGCATCTGCCGGGCCGACCCCTGGGTGGGCGCGGAAGCGTCGGGCTGCTTTCCCGTGTGCGGGGAGCCGCACCCGGCGAGCGCGAGGACTGCCAGGCCGGCGGCGAGGAGCGTCCTCGCGGCCGGTCCGTGCGATCCCCTTGCCGGGGTGCCGGCCGCCGGCGGCAGGTCGTGCCTACGGGGCGGCGGCCCCTGGCCGTCCGAGTCGCCCTTTCGTGACGGCGAGCCGGACGGTCGCACGGTGGGACGTTCGCGCTTCATGGGGTCGGTCGGCATCGCTTCAGGTCAGATTCCGGGGTGGGAGATCGAGCTGATGGCGTCGCTGTACGGGTAGCTCAGGTTGCTCCACTGCGAGTTGGGGGCCCAGTAGCCGTAGGTGCCCTGGAAGTTGTAGTCGTTCCAGGTCTCCATGGCCTGCGTGCCCGTCCGCAGCGACTGGATGTTGTCGTTGAGGTCGATGCCGATGGTGGTGATCTTGGCCAGGCGGGGTACGTCCTTGTAGCCCCGGCTCGGGCCGTTGGTGCAGTTCACGAAGCCGGGGTCCCTGCACGGGCTCCAGTTGCCCTCGCCGGCGGCCGGCGAGGCGGCGGCGGAGCCGGCGGCGGCACCGAGGACGCCGACGGTACTTCGCGGGCAGCTCGCCGGTGCCGCACATCGGGCGAGCGAAGCGGCTCCTCAAGGCCCGCGTTCGTTGCCGCAGGCGGGGCCCGGCGACGTCGCCCCGCGTCGGTGCGTCCGGCTCAGATCTTTCCCGTGAGCACGCGGATGCGGTGACCCAACACCCGTCCGAGGGCGGCAGTGAAGCGAGGGTGGAGGGGCGGCCAGTCGTCGAACTGGAAGCCCAGGTAGGCGAAGGCGAAGTGGTCGCCGGTCCACTCCCAGTCGGGGAGCGGTGTGGGGTGGGCGCACGCCGGGCAGTCGAGGTCGGCGGCGCCCGTGGTGTACCAGGTGTCGACGGTCTCGACGGGCCAGGCGGACGTAGCGCACTGGCAGCGGGGGCAGACGGCCGAAGGGATTTCGTCCGGGCCGGCGACGAAGACCGTACGGCCCCTGACCACCTGGACCTCGCCTCCGGGCTCCTCCTCCAACTCCCTGATCCGGGCACGCCAGTCCCAGGGGACCAGGTCGACCGTCTCCCGCCGGCGTGGACCGGCCAGGTGTGCCACGCCGTCCCGCCACGGCACCGGGCGGATGAAGCCTTCGGCCTCGAGCCAGCCCCTGCCCCGCAGGCCCCACACGTCCGCCTCCTCCGCCGAGGCGTCCAGGTCCACGACGGTCTGCCGGTAGGTACCCACAGCCCCCTCCCCCCCTCGCGCCCTGCAGCCGAGCTTACGGACGGCGAAGGTCAGGTGATCCGGCGGTCATGACCGCGCCTCGACGCCGAGTTCGGTGAGCAGCCCCATGATGCGCTGCTCGATCTCGTCGCGGATCGGGCGGACGGCGTCGACGCCCTGGCCTGCGGGGTCGTCCAGCTGCCAGTCGAGGTAGCGCTTGCCGGGGAAGTACGGGCAGGCGTCCCCGCAGCCCATGGTGATGACCACGTCGGAGGACCGCACCGCTTCGGTGGTGAGGACCTTGGGGACCTCGGCGGAGATGTCGATCCCGGCTTCCTCCATGGCCTCCACCACGGCGGGGTTGACCGCGTCGGCGGGGGCGGAGCCAGCCGAGCGGACCTCGACCCGGTCCCCGGCGAGGTGGGTGAGGAAGGCGGCGGCCATCTGGGAACGGCCGGCGTTGTGGACGCAGACGAACAGCACGGACGGGACGGCGGGAGTGCTCACGAGGTCTTCCTTGATCAGAGGCTGGTGGCGGCGAGTCCGGGCTCGGCGACGGGCGTCGCGGCTTGGGCTGTGCGTCCGAAGAGGACGGCGACCGAGGCCAGGCCGAGGGCGGCGCCGACGAGCTGGGCGGCGACGAAGGGCCCCACGGAGGCGGGGGCGATGCCGGCGAAGGTGTCGGAGAAGGCGCGGCCGATCGTCACGGCGGGGTTGGCGAAGCTGGTGGACGAGGTGAACCAGTAGGCGGCGCCGATGTAGCAGGCGACCGCTGCCGGGGCGAGGCGCTGCTGCCCGGTACGACCAAGGCCGAGGACGAGCAGGATCAGGCCCGCGGTCGCGACGACCTCGCCCAGCCACAGGTGGCCGGCGGACCGGTCGTGCGCGGACCAGGCCACCAGGGGTTCGGCGAACATCGCGTCGGCCAGGACGGCCCCACCGACGGCGCCGGCGACCTGCGCGGGCACGTAGGTCGCGACCTCACGCGGAGAGGGACCGCTTCCGGTGGCGCGGCCCGTCCACCAGGCGGCGACGGTGACGACGGGGTTGAAGTGCGCGCCGGAGACGGGTCCGAGCAGGACGATGAGCACGCCCAGGCCGAACACCGTCGCGAGGGAGTTGGCGAGCAGCTGAACGCCGACGTCCCGGGAGAGCTGGGTGGCCTGGATGCCCGAACCCACCACGACCGCGACCAGGGCGGCCGTGCCGACGAACTCGGCCGCGACCCGCCGGCCGAGGGAAGCGGTCATCCGAGGACCCCGGCGGCAGCCGGTTCGGCCGGCGCCTGAAGGAGCGCGGAGAGCCGCGCCAGCGCGGGCGGCAGCACCCAGTAGTAGACCCAGGTGCCGCGCCGCTCGGAGCCGACCAGCCCGGCTTCGCGGAGCACCTTCAGGTGGTGCGAGATCGTCGGCTGCGACACGTCGAACGGCCCGGTCAGGTCGCACACGCAGGCCTCGCCGCCCTCGTAGGAGGCGATCAGCGACAGCAGCCGCAGTCGCACGGGGTCCGACAGCGCCTTGAACATGCGCGCGAGGTCGACCGCGTCCGCCTCACCGAGGGGTTCGCGGACCATCGGCGAGCAGCACGCGACGGCCTGGTCGTCCTGCCCGAGGATCCGCAGCTCTGATTTCGACATGTGTCTATGTTGACGGATGTCGATCCAGCTGGCAACCTCGGGCTGGTCGAGCTGTATCGATGATTGTCGATACAGAAGCAGATGGCAGATAGCAGATGAGGGAGACCGTCATGTCCCGTGTTCAGCTCGCCCTGCGCGTCGCCGACCTCGAGGCGTCCATCGCGTTCTACTCCAGGCTCTTCGGCGTCGAGCCCGCCAAACTCCGCCCCGGCTACGCGAACTTCGCCATCGCCGAGCCCCCGCTCAAGCTCGTCCTGATCGAGGGCGAGGACGGTCAGGACACCCGCCTGGACCACCTCGGCGTCGAGGTCGCCTCCACCGAGCAGGTCGCCGCCGCCACCGGGCGGCTCCAGGACGCCGGTCTGGCCACCTTCGAGGAGAACGACACCTCCTGCTGTTACGCCCTCCAGGACAAGGTCTGGGTCACCGGCCCCGGCAGGGAGCCGTGGGAGGTCTACGTGGTCAAGGCCGACGCCGACACCCTCGGCAAGAGCGCCGAGGGCGTCCCGGCCGCCGAAGGCGCCGGCTGCGCCTGCGGCCACGGCACCACCGCTCATCGCGATCGCCCGACGATGACCGGCTGCTGCTGAACGTCACCGCTCCGCACGGCTTTTGGCCACGTCGTGGCGTCATGTGCACGACCCACGACGGCCGTACGGGGGCAGACGATCGACCTTACGATTGCACTTACGTGCGGGCGCTGATGCGTCACCTCGCCAACGTGGGGATAGGGCCTGTCCCGGAGGGATGTGATGACCTCACTCGGATTCCCAAGGCTGCGGGAACGCGTAAGGGAGTTGTCGGACGAGCAGCGGTACGCGGACGCGTACCGCCTCGTCACCGACGAGGGGCCGCAGTTCACCGAGAACGAATCGGATGTCTACTACCTGCGGTCGTGCGCGGCCGCACGGATGGGTGATGCCGAGCTTGCCGTGGCGCTCTTGCGGGAAGCCCTGGCGCGGGGCCACTGGTACGGCGAAGTGCTACTGCGTCAGTCGCCGTCCTGGGAGTTCTTGCAGGGTACGGCCGACTTCGAGGAGGCGGCGCGTGAAAGCACAGCTCGCCGGCGGGCCGCCTGCGGCCCGACACGCTCCCTCGCCATGGGCCACGAAACCGGGGCGGAGCCGTACCGCGCGGTCGTCGCTCTGCATGGCAACGGCGGGAACGCCCACGAATCGATGAGCGGCTGGCGAGGGGTCGTGGGCGCAGGCCGACTGCTCGTGGCCTTCCAGTCCTCGCAGTGGATCGCACGGAATCGCGCTGTCTGGGACGACGAGGCCGTGGCCTTGCGGGACGTCCGCGAACAGTACGCGGCGCTGACGACGGATCACCGGTTGGACCCGGATCACCTGGTCGTCGCGGGCTTCTCCATGGGCGCCGAGACCGCCTTGCGCACGGCGCTCGAAGGGAGCGTCCCGGCCCGTGGCTTCGTCCTGCTGGGGATGGCCGGGCCGCGTACGGCCCATCCCGCGTCCTGGTTGCCGTTCATCGAGAAGCGGCACCGGACCGGCCTTCCGTTGCGCGGCTCTTTCTTCGTGGGCGCGGACGACGATGGCGGCGTGCGGTACGAGAAGCTGTCCGCACTCGCCGGTTTCCTCACCTCGCAGGGAGTCCCCTGCGAGGTGGAAGTGCTGCCGGGACTCGGGCACGCGTATCCGGGCGACCTTCTCCCCCACATCAGGCGGGCACTCGCCTTCATCCACTCGGACGACCGGGGACACACCATCGCCGACGTTCCTTCGTCCGCTTCGTAGGGCGCAGCAGGCGCCCAGGGGCGCCCGGCGTCACGGCCGGCCGGCCGGGCGCGCTGTTCCCCCACACGGCGCGCCCGGCCTGCCCTTGCGGGCGTGCGCCCGCACTCAGCCTTCCGTGACCCGGATGATCGTCTTGCCGGGGGTGCGGCGCCCCTTGTGGGTGAAGGCTGCGGGTGCCTCGGACAGGGGCAGCACATCCCCGACGATCGGCTTGAGTCGTCCGTCCCGGACCCGCTGGACGAGGTCCGCGAGACGTGCCCGGTCGGCCTCGACGACGAAGAAGACGGCCCGCCCGTCGTCGGGCTGGACGGCTGGTGGCTCCACGATGGTGACGAGCGTGCCGCCGGCGCGGACCAGCGCCGTCGAGCGTTCGAGGATGTCGCCGCCGAACACATCGAGTACCAGGTCGACCTTGCCGACGTCTTCGAGCCGGTCGTTCTCCAGGTCCACGTACGCGTCCGCGCCCAGATCGAGCGCGGTGCTCCTGCCCGCGGCCCGGCCGGTGCCGATCACCCGGGCGCCCGCCTCGCGTGCCAGCTGCACGGCGATCGACCCGACCCCGCCCGTGGCACCGTGGATCAAGACGGTCCGGCCCGTGGTGAGCTGTCCGTGGTCGAAGAGGCCCTGCCATGCGGTCAGCCCGGAGATCGGCAGCGCGGCGGCCACCGTGTGGTCGACGTCCGCCGGGAGCGGAGCGAGATTGCGGGCCTCCACCGCGACGTACTCGGCCAGTGAGCCGTTCCTGGTCCAGTCGGCCAGACCGAACACCCGCTGGCCCACGGTCAGGCCCGTGGTTCCGTAGCCCAGTTCGGCCACGACGCCCGACAGTTCGTGCCCGGGTACGGTCGGCGTCCGGTCACGGCCGGCCCGGTCGGACCAGGTTCCCGGCCACTCGAGCTCCCCCGGTGTGAAGCCCGCGGCGTGCACCCGCACGATGACGTCGTTCTCGGCGGCGTGCGGGTGGGGCATGTCCGTGAGCGAGAGCCCATCGGCTCCGGCGTTCCGGTCCCGAGCGGTGACGGCTTGCATGACAAGTCCTCTCTTAAGGAAATTTACACATCAGAATTTCGCCGACACGGAAAGACCATTCGCTGTTCGGCGCGCACGAGAATCCATGACCACACCAAGATATCGACACCATCGCAGAAAATTGTTCTGTGCTTTGTCATGAATTCCCTCTGCCATCAACAAACACTCAGTGAGCGATCCCTTCGCCATGAGGTCGGCTCCGACTCCCGGTCCGCGGGTGCGCGCGTATCCGGCCCCCGAGAGGCCTGTGAGCACGTGACCGGCCGGCGTGGAGGGCGGCACCCATGGAGAGCACCCCGACGAACCCGACGTACAGGTAGCCCGTGGTCTCCAGCCCCCAGACGGGAGCCGCGAACCCCGCCGCGAGGGCGGGGAGGCTGAGCGCCGCGTAGCTGATCACGTAGACGGCGGAGAAGACCTCCGACCGCGACTTCGCGCTCGTGACCTCGCTGATCGCGCGGAGGGTGCCGTTGAAGGTCAGGCCGACCCCGAGCCCCGCGACGACCGCTCCGATCGCAAAGGCGACCGCTGACGCGAGAGCCATCGCGACCGCCAGTCCGGCCGCGCCCAGGGCCAGGGCCACCGCTCCCAGCAGGGTGGCGAGCCGAGCCGTGTGCCGCACGGACCACAAGCCGCCCACGCTGTTGGCCAGGAACAGCACTGCGATGCTCACTCCGCCCGCGGCGCCGGACCGCACGTGCAGGACGTTGCCCACCAGCGATGGGGTGAGCGCGAGGAACAACCCCGTGACGGACCACCCTGCGACGAGGGCGGGGACGGAGGCGAGAAACGCCGGCCGGGCTTCCCGGGGGACCCGGACCCTGGGGCGCAGCAACGCCAGTCCGCCGGCGCGCGGGGCGCGCGTCTCGGGCATCGCGGGGACGACCACGACCAGAACCACGAAAGTGCAGGTGAGGACGGGAAAGACGTACGCGTCGGGACGCGAGGTGAACGGGATCAGCAACCCCACCGTCGCCGCGCCGGCGGCCATGCCGAAACTCGTGCCCACCGCCGTCATCGTCGGCCCCAGATGCGGACGTCCCGTGGGCGAGAGCTCGACCAGACCGGCGGCGAGACCACCCGTGGCCGCCCCGGTGGCGATGCCCTGCACCACCCGCGCGACCAGGAGGGACACGACGCCATCGGCCGTCCAGAAGATCGCCGTGCTGACCGCCGCCACCGAGAGGGCGGCGGCCAGCACCGGACGGCGGCCCACGTGGTCGCTCAGCGATCCGACCGTGAGCAGGGCACCGAGCAGACCCACGACGTACACCGCGAAGACCACCGTCAGCATCGTGACCGACAATCCCCAACGCGCCCGGTACAGGGGGTAGATCGGTGAGGGTGCGCTCGCCGTGGCCATCATCACCACGTTCGCGGAGACGAGAACGGTGAAGGCGGCGCCTCGTCCGAGACGGACGCCGGCGCGACACCGATTCACGTGTTTCATCACGTCGTCTACTACGGCTCTCTGCTCAGCTCGACCAGGGCGCGCCCATGATGCGCTCGACCGTGGTCGTACGACGGAAGCCGGGGATGAAGTGCTCCAGAACGTCCGCGTTCACGGTCCCGTTCGTGGTCTCCGGGCGGTGCTGGAGTCCGTCGACGAAGGCCTGCAGGAACTCGTTCTTGAAGTCGCCCCGCGGATGGAGGGCGATCACCTCTTCCACCTGGGCGCGGTCCAGCTCGTCCAGGCCCAGGCCGAGCACGTCGGTCAGCACGCCGAGATTTGTGATGGCGATCTCCGGGCCCATCCGGTCGGGAATTCCCGGTGTCGTGTGCAGCGCGATGGCCGTCCAGACCACGTCGGCGGCCGTGGCCGGGAAACCGCGTTCCAGCATGAACTTGCGCGCGTGGTCGGCTCCGTCGACCTCGAAGCGCTGCTCCACGTCGGAAAAGGGCGTCATGAGGCCGGTGTCGTGGAACATGGAGGACAGGTAGAGCAGCTCCGGGTCGGGGTCAAGTCCGAGCCTGCGGGCATGAATGGCGCCGAAGACGAAAACGCGCCGGGAGTGATGGTAGATGAGGGGGCTGGTCGTCTCCTGAATGAGTCGGGTGGCTTCGGCGACCGCGGCTGTTTCGGGAATCTCTACGCCGGCGATGATCTCGGTCATGACCTCTGCGCTTTCTGATATCGGTGTGTTATGAAGGAACGGTGCCTCCGACTTCCACACTGCCGACCACCGGGCGTCCGGCGCCACCGCAGTCCCGCCACGAGTCACCCGAATCCGGACGGGCGGAGAATGGGGTTGTGAAGCCTGCCGCGCATCAGGTCGTGATCCTCGTCTACGACGGGGTCACGTTGCTGGACGTCGCCGGCCCCGCGGAGGTGTTCGCGGAAGCGAACCGGTTCGGGGCCGACTACCAGGTCGTGCTGGTCTCACCGACCGGGGACGACGTCGCCTCGTCCATCGGGGTCAGGATCGCCGTCTCCGGCGCCGCCACGGAACGTGCCCCCCATACGTTCCTGGTGGCCGGCTCGGACCTCTACCCGCGCAACGCCGTCGCCCGTGACCTGCTCGAAGCGGCGCAGACGTTGGCCGTCAAGGCCGACCGGGTCGCGTCGATCTGCACCGGGGCATTCGTCCTCGGCGCCGCCGGTCTCCTGGACGGCAAGCGTGCGACGACGCACTGGAAGGTCACGGACCAACTCGCGGCCCGGCACCGGGCCAGCCGCGTCGAGCCCGACGCGATCTACGTCCGTGACGGCACCACGTACACCTCGGCGGGCGTGACCGCCGGCATCGACCTCGCGCTGGCACTCGTCGAGGAGGACTACGGCCCTGATCTGACCCGCGACGTCGCCCGTTCCCTGGTGGTGTATTTGCAGCGTTCGGGAGGCCAGTCCCAATTCTCGGCCCCGCTGCAAGGACCACCGCCCCGCTCCCCTGCCATCCGCAGGATCACCGACCTGGTGACGGCCGATCCCGCGGGCAATTACTCGGTCGGCGAGCTCGCCAAGCACCTCAATTTGAGTCCTCGGCACCTCACCCGGCTCTTTCGCGACGAACTTTCCACCACGCCGGCCCGGTACGTGGAGACGGTCCGGTTCGACATGGCGAAGGCCCTGCTCGACCAAGGGCACACCGCGACCCAGGTGGCATCCCTCGCCGGATTCCCGAGTTACGAGAGCATGCGAAGGGTTTTCGTGAGGAAAATGGCGATAAGCCCCGCCGCGTATCAGCGCCGCTTCAGGACCGCGCACCGCGCCGAAACAGGGCAGCAGTGAGAATTCCTCGCATTTGCTGAATCGATGTGTCGGATCCGCACAAGCGGCACGGCAGACTCCTCGCACGCCAGGATCCGCGCCATCAGCGCCGGTCGGGCTCCGCTTCGTCATCCTGGCCCGGCTCGCGGGTGGCGAGGGGAAGGAGGCCGCCGACGCGGACGGCCTCCTCCTCGCCGAGCATGGCGCTCAGGACGACGCCGTCGTGCGGTGTTCGGTCCCCCCTTCGATGCGGCTCGAGCGCCAAGATACGAGCAATCCATGGCAGGCTCATGTCGCATGATCGATGAATTCGCGAAGGACAACCTGCACGGCAGACTGCGGCGGGACCGCAAGGCGCTGCTCTGGAAACTCGACGGCTTGTCCGAATACGACGCCCGCCGGCCTTTGACAGCGACCGGGACCAACCTCCTTGGCCTGGTCAAACACGTGGCCACCGTCGAGGCCAGGTACTTCGGCGAGGTCTTCGACCGCCCTTCCCCGGAACCGCTGCCCCGGTGGCAGGACTCCGACGGCAGCGATCTGTGGGCGACCGAGGACGAGACCCGCGATCAGATCACCGGGTTCTACCGGCGCACGTGGGAACACTCGGACGCGACGATCAACGAGCTTCCCCTCGACGCCCCCGGCCACGTGCCGTGGTGGCCGGAGCCTTATGCCGACACGAACCTGTTCGCCATCATGGTCCATGTCCTCGGCGAGTCCATCCGGCATGCCGGGCACGCCGACATCCTGCGCGAAGGCCTCGACGGCCGGACCGGGTTGCGCGCCGAACACGAGCAGCAGATCGACGAGGAAGCCCGTGCAGCCCACTGCGCGAAGATCGAGCAGGCCGCCAGGTCGGCCGCACGAGTCAAGGCGTAGAGGTTGTCCCCCGTGAAGTGATGTTCGTGCGGCATGACGCCGGTCATGGGTGCTGAGCTACCCGATCCGGCTTTCGGACGCACGCGCAGGGACGGCCCCCACGTCCGCAACCACGACGGCGAGCAGTTGAAGGAGTCCGTATGACACAGGCTGAGCAGAACAACCGCCCGCCACGGCGCATCGACGAACTTCAGGACGTCTACGACTTTCTGGACGAGGTGCGCCTTCGCCCTGGCATGTTCGTCCGCGGGGGCTCCCTGCAGCACCTCGACTCGACGCTGTACGGGTATCGCCTGGCCATGGGCATCCACGGCATCGAGGAGGACTTCCCCTTCTGCGAACCGGGTGCGGAACCCCCCTTCAGCCGGTGGCTTTGCCAACGCAACGGCGAGGAAAGCTCGCTGGGCTGGTCGACGCAGATCGAGCGCGAGGCCGAGACCACCGGAACATCGGCGATCGAGCTGTTCTTCAGCCTGCTCGACCAGTTCCGAGCCGAGCACGATCAATCGGCGCGGTAGCTCTCTCCAGGGATGGCGTCGCTCCGCCGGTCGCCGGCGCCACGCGGGGTCAGTCTTCGGCTCCGGCCGCCGGCTTTTGCCATGGCCACCGCCCGGTGATCTCGAGCTCGAGGGAAAAGCTGAGGAAGGTCCGGATGCCCACGATCACGGCCAGCACTCCGACGCTTGCGTACGTCGGTGCGACGGCGACCGTGCGGATGATGTCGCCGGCTACGAGGAACTCCAGACCCAGCAGGATCGAACGCCCGACGCGACGGCGATAGTCGCGGTACACGCCCGCCTGTCGGCGACCGAGCCGGACAGCCGCGAGAACGGTCGCCAAGAGCGTTCCCACGACGATGACGGCCACGCCCGCGGCGTCAACGGCTCGACCGGCCAGCTCCACGATGTGTTGGAGCTCCACGGAATCCCCTCTCGCACCGACCCGAATCCGCTCGCCTATGGTCCGCAATCTCTGTTGCTACCGCACTGCACTCCCCGCGCAGTGGACCGGCGACCGTCGACGGCGCGCTGTTTCCCGGCTGCGAGTTCCTCAGCGCATTCCATCGAGCACTTCGTCAGTCGACAGCAACGCATGGGCGAAGAAGCGGTAGTTGATGATCGCCGCCTGATAGCCGTCGCCCCATTCCGGGTGCCGGGGTCCGGCTGTCGCATCCCTGACCACGGCCACCTCAAATCCCTCCTCGATGAGGTGGCGCATGTGGGATTCGACGCACATGTTCGCCAGCATCCCGCCGAGAACGATCCTTTGCATTCCCCGCTTGCGCAGTTGCAGCACCAAGTCGTTGGATTCCGGACCGAATACCTTGTGCGGGCTGGCGACCACCGTTCTGCCGTCTTCGATATAGGGCTTGAAGCGGTCCAGCCAGTCTGCCCCGGAGTTTCGGAACCCGGTCAGATCGAGCTGTCCCGCCCGTGCGAACGTGTGGGTCTCCAGCTCGCTCGTCTCGAGCGGCCCATTCATTCGCCATCCGTTGTCGGTCGGGTAGAAGTAATGGGGCGAGATGAAGACCTCATAACCGCCCGCCTTGGCCGCCTCGAAGATTCTCTCCATATTCTCGACGGTTCTGTTCTCCGTGACACTCGCCCCCACCGCGTCCCAGTTCGCTCCGTTCTCGCTCAGCACGTCGTTCTGTGGGTCAATGAACACGACCGCCGTGTCGGTATTCCTGATTTCCACCTGGTGCTCCTCACGCGACAACAAACCACTGGCGTGATAAGTATCGGTACAGCGGATGTCCTTCCGAAGCACATTCCGGCCCGGAGCCGCGAGGCCCCTTCCTGCGGAGGGGCCGTCCCGGCCATTCGGCCCTCCGTTCCACCTTGCCCCATCGCGGGGCGTTCTGCATCGGTGAATTGCTGCACCTCGGTCGTCGTCCCTGCCCTCCCCGGCGAAGCTCGGGCGGCCGTGAATCCCGACATCACTTGATCAGCGGCTGGTCACATGTGACGGCCGCCGGTCACCTCGATGACCGTCCCCGTGAGGTACGACGCGAGGTCCGATGCGAGGAAGAGCGCCACCGAGGCCACCTCCGAGGCTTCGCCGGCGCGTCGCATCGGGATCTCGGCGAGTTTCGCGTCCCAGATGTGGGCCGGCATCGCCTCGGTCATCGGCGAGCGGATCAGACCCGGGGCGATGGCGTTCACCCGCACGCCGTGGTGGGCCATCTCCTTGGCGGCGGCCTTGGTGAGCCCGATGATTCCGGCCTTTGCCGCCGAGTAGTTGGTCTGGCCGACGAAGCCGACCTTGCCGGAGATGGAGGAGAGGTTAACGATCGCGCCCGAGCGCTGTTCGCGCATGACGGCGGCGGCCAGTCGGGTGCCGTTCCAGCAGCCCTTGAGGTGTACGGCGACGACCTGCTCGAACTGCTGCTCGGTCATCGTCCGCATGGTCGCGTCACGGGTGATACCCGCGTTGTTGACCATCACATCGAGTCCGCCGAACGTCGAGACGCACAGGTCCACGGCGCTCTGGACGTCCGCCGCGGCGGTGACGTCGCACGCCACCGTCACGACCCGGTCGCCTGCGTCGAGGCGCTCTGCGGCACTGTGGGCGGCGTCGGCGTCGCGGTCGGCGATGACGACCCGAGCGCCTTCGCGCAGGAACGTCTCGACCGTCGAGAGCCCGATGCCCTGGGCGCCTCCGGTGACGATGGCGGCGCGGTCCCTCAGCAGACCCATCGATGTCCTCCAGGAATGGTGTGTGCGGCCGGCGTGCGCCCGTACGTGTCCGGGTCGAGCCGGCCGAGCGCGTCGGAAAGGTGGGAGTCGGAGTGGTTCACGAGTGGTGCGACGAGCAGCAGATGGGCGAGGTGGTCGACGTCGAACCGCAATGACGCCAGGTCGGGTTCGGTCAGTTCGTGGGCGCCGGAGCCGCGGTGGGCCGCCCGTGATTCGGCGCCGTACGACGGTTGCAGGGCCTGTCCCGGGCCGGCCGTCAGCAGGGTGGTGCCGCGGCACTCCGCGTCGGCGACGAACGCCCTGTCACGGGTCCGGGCGTATGCGAGGGCACGCCCGAGGACCGCCGGTTCGAGGAAAGGGAGGTCCGCCGGGAGTGAGGCCACGGCGCACCGGGGGTGGATCGCCCGGGCCGTCCGCTCGCCCTGCCGGAGGGCCTCGTTGAGGCCGGGGCCGTCGGTCAGGACGGGGCGCACGTCGAGGTCGTCGACGGTGTCGAAGTCCTGGAGGCGGTCGAGTACGACGATGACCTCGCCGACCCCGGGTGCCGTCCGTGCGGCCGTCACGGTGTCGCGGAGCAGGGCGCGGGCGACGCTCCGCCGGTCCCGCGGGCCCAGTTCGAGGCGGCTCTTGGCCAGTCGGAGGTCCTTCTGGGGGATGACGATCACCCAGTTCGACCGCCTCATCGGAGGAACCCGACGCTCAGCGGCAGGGCGCGGTGCACCTCGGTGTCGAACCCGAGCGCGGCCTGAGCGCGCTCGGCGGTGACGTCGTCGTAGGTGGTGGTGCGCTGCCGTGTGGTCCGGCCCGCCGCGGCCGCCAGTTCCTCGATGCCGGCGATCGTCCGCATCGACCCGTTGGTCGATCCGGCCATGCGGCTGATGGTCTCCTCCATCAGCGTGCCGCCGAGGTCGTTGGCTCCGCCGCGCAGCATGTCGACGCAACTCTCCGGATCGAGCTTCACCCAGGAGCAGGCGATGTTGTCGATGTGGCCGTGCATGAGGAGCCGTGCCAGTGCGTGGACGGCACGGTTGTCGCGCCGCGTCGGGCCCGGACGGGCGATGCCCGCCAGGTAGATGGGCGAGTTCTGGTGCACGAAGGGCAGCGGTACGAACTCGGTGAATCCGCCGGTCTCCTGCTGCAGCTGGACCAAGGTCCTCATGTGGTCGACCCAGTGGCGCGGCTCGTCGACATGGCCGTACATCATGGTCGCGGTGGTCCTGATGCCGAGTTCGTGCGCGGTCCGGATGACCCGGATCCACTCCCCCGCCGGGAGTTTGCCCTTGGTGAGCACCCATCGGACCTCGTCGTCGAGGATCTCGGCGGCTGTGCCCGGGACCGAGTCGAGGCCCGCGGCCCGTGCTTCGCTGAGCCATTCGGAGACCGGGATCCCCATGCGGGAGGCGCCGCTGATGATCTCCATCGGTGAGAAGGCGTGAAGGTGGATCTCCGGGCAGCGCCGCTTCACCTCGCGGGCCAGGTCGAGGTGGACGGTGCTGGGCAGGCCGGGGTCGATGCCCCCTTGCATGCAGATCTCCGTGGCTCCCACCGTCCACGCCTGCTCGACGCGCTCCCCCACCTCGTCGAGCGAAAGGCGGTAGGCGTCCGCGTCGCTGGCCCGTTGTGCGAAGGCGCAGAACCGGCAGCCGACGTAGCAGACGTTGCTGAAGTTGACGTTCCGGTTGACCACGTAGGTGACGACGTCACCGACCGCCGTACGTCGGACCTGGTCGGCGAGCAGGCACAGCACGTCGAGCTCGGGGCCGTCGGCGTAGGCCAGCGCGAGCGCCTGGTCGCGGGTGAGACCCGCCGGGTCGCGTTCGGCGGCGCGGAGGGCCGCGGCGACGTCCGAGTCCAGCCGGTCGGGGGCGGTGGAACCGGGCGACGTCGACCTGTCCTTCAGCTCGTCCGCCAGCACCTGCCAGTCGCCGAAGGCTTGGTCGAAGTCGCCGCGCGCGGTCGTCCGCCGGCCTTCCCGGTCGATCGCGACGTGGAGGTCGGTGCGGCCGGAGGACACCGCTTCGGCCGCCTCCTGCCAGGGCAGGCCCGACGGGGTCACATCGGCCGCGAGGCCGGTGGCCGGGTCCGCCAGTGCCTGCAGGTGCGGTCGTACTCGGGCGTCCGCCCAGGGGCCGCCCGCGCGCAGGTACTCCGGCTGTACCGCCAGCCGCTCGCGGAGGTCGAACCCGGCCTCGGCGGTCAGTTCCGCCAGCCGCGCCAGCTGCGGCCAGGGCCGCTCCGGGTTCACATGGTCCGGTGTGAGGGGCGAGACCCCGCCCCAGTCGTCGACACCGGCCGCCAGCAGGAGGCGCAGTTCCTCGGGGTGGGAGAGGTTGGGAGGGGCCTGGACCCGCATCCGTGGGCCGAGCAGGATGCGTGCCACCGCGATCACGGCGAGGTACTCCTCGAGACCGGCGTCCGGGGCGGCGCGCATCGCCGTGCCGGGCTTGGCCCTGAAGTTCTGGACGATCACCTCCTGGACGGCGCCGTACTGCCGGGCGATCCGGCGGATCTCCAGGAGGGAGTCGACGCGGTCCTCGGGACCCTCCCCGATGCCGACCAGGATGCCGGTGGTGAAGGGGATGCTGGTCCGCGAGGCGTCCTCGATGACGCGCAGGCGCACCGCAGGTTCCTTGTCGGGCGAGCCGTGGTGGCACCCGCCCGGCTCGGCCCACAGCGAGCGGGCGGTGGTCTCGAGCATCAGGCCCATGGATCCGGCCACGGGCTTGAGCCTCTGCAGCTCCGCCCAGCTCATCACGCCGGGGTTGAGGTGCGGGATCAGCCCGGTCTCCTCGAGCACGAGGATCGCCATCGCGCGGACGTAGGACAGGGTGTCCTCGTAGCCGCGGGTCTCCAGCCAGGACCGCGCCGCCTTCCAGCGGTCCTCCGGCCGGTCGCCGAGGGTGAAGAGGGCTTCCTTGCAGCCCAGTCGGGCGCCCTCACGGGCGATGTCGAGCACCTGGTCCGGCGTGAGGTAGGGCTCGTCGAGCCGGCCCGGGGTGGTGGCGAAGGTGCAGTAGTGGCACCGGTCCCGGCACAGCCGGGTGAGCGGGACGAAGACCTTCTTGCTGTACGTCACGACGCCGGGGCGGCCCGCGTCCTCCAGGCCCGCCGAGCGGACGGAGGCAGCGATCTCGCACAGCCGGGTGAGGTCGTCTCCGCGCGCTCCGAGCAGGGCGGTGGCCTCGTCGCGGTCGATGCTCTTGCCGGCGCGCGCTCGGGCCAGCGCACGGCGTACGGGTGCGGCGGTCATCGCGGCCCCCTCACGTGGAGATCGTCGCGCATCAGCCGGCTCGCAGACCCATGGAGCGGGCGATGACGTTGAGCTGAACGGCGGGCGGGCCGGCGACCACCCGGGCGATGATGCCGTCGCAGTGGTGCATCGGCAGGGTGTGGTCGCGGACGTACCCGTACGCGCCCTGGATCTGCATGGCCAGCGCGGACGCCTCGGCGTAGATCTGCCCGCTCAGGAACTTGGCCATGGTGCTCTCCACTTCGCAGGCCAGGCCCGCGTCGAAGAGGCCGGCCGAGCGCCGCACGGCGCATCGGGCGGCGTCCAGCCGGACGAACATCTCCGCCAGCGGGAGCGTCACGCCCTGGTAGGAGGAGATGGTGCGGCCGAACTGCGCGCGCTCGTTGGCGTAGGTGACGGTCATGTCCAGCACCGATCCGACACTGCCGAGGAAACCGGAACTGATCATGATCCGTTCCAGTACGAGTCGCTCCTTGAGGATCTGCCAGCCCTGTCCCGGCCGGCCGAGCAGTGCGGAGTCGGGCAGGTGGACGTCGTGCAGGAACACCTCGTAGATGCCGCTGATGTTGCGGCCCAGGGCCGGCATGCGGCGGAGCTCGACCGACGGGTGGTCGGCGGGCACCAGGAAGACGGCCAGGTCGTCGCGCTTGCGTCCGCCGTCGCCGACCTTGACGAGCACCTCCATGACGGTGCCGGGGAGGCCCGCGCCCTCGCAGTAGGTCTTCTGGCCGTTGAGCACCCAGCCGCCGTCGACCCGCTCGGCCCTGGTGGAGACGCTCGCGGCGTCCGACCCGACGTCGGGCTCGCTCACCGCGATCGAGAACCGGCCGTCGCCGCTGAGCACCGGCGCGACGTAGGTCTGCCGCTGCTCCGGGGTGCCCCAGCGGACCAGGTCGCGGATCCCGCTGAAGTTGAGGTTCAGCAGGGCCACGAGATCGGAACTGGCACGGCCCATCTCCTCGCACAGGGCGACGAGCAGGCTAGCGACGTCTTCTACGGGCTCGTCCGCGTCCGCGGCCATGTCGTACCAGCCGAGCTTCGCGATCTCGCGGTAGAGCTGTTCGGGATAGGAGCCCTCCTCGTCCCAGACGCGGACGTCGCGTTCCGGGGCGTGCCGTGAGAGGAACGCGCGGGCGGTCGCCCGCAGGGCTGCTTGTTCTTCGCTGTCGCTGAAGGGACTTGGGTGCATGAGCGTCGTCTTTCGTCGGGTGTCACGTGGTGGGAACGGTGCGGCTGCCTCACGGCCCGTCAGCCGGTGAGCGTTGCCCGGAGCTTGTGCAGGAGGTCGGCCGGCGCGGCGGCGAACCGGTCGGCGAGGTCCCGCGCGTGCCGGTCGAGGTCCGGGGCGGCGACGACCTCGACGAGTCCGAGCCGGGCCAACTCGTCCGCGGTGAAGCGTTCGTCGGCGGCCAGCAGCCGGAACGCGAGGGCAGGGCCGACGGACGCGCGGAGCCGCCGGACGGTCGCCTCCGGGGGGAGGAAGCCCAGGCGGAGTTCCGGGAAGCGGAAGGCCGCCTCAGGAGCCGCCAGGGTGACCACCGCCGCCGCGGCCAGGGCCCATCCGCCGCCGACGGCCGGACCGTGCACGGCGGCGACCGATGCCGGGAAGGCCTCGATGAGAGCGCAGGCCTGCTCGATCAGTCGCCGACGCAGGCCCGGTTGCCCGATCGCGGTGCCGTCGTCGGCACGTACGTCCGCGCCCGCGCAGAACGCGGGTCCCGCTGCCCTCAGCACCAGGACGTCCGCGTGTCGCTCGCGGGCGTCTTCGAGCGCCTCGACCAGTTGCAGGAGCAGCGGGACGTTGAGCGCGTTGCGTGCGTCCGGACGGTTCAGGGTCACCGTCGCCACGGCGCCCTCGCGCTCCATCAGGCACAGCGTCGGGGCGTGCTCCGTTGCGGCGTTCACCGGACCTCCGGGAGCACCTGGGAGGTCAGCAACTCGACCGCCTCCGCCGGGTCGGGGCCCACGGGAGCCCCGACGTACGCCTCGGTGAAGCCGGCGCCGCGGGCGTACTCCAGCAGCTCCGTGAGCGCCTCGATGCAGTCACCGGGGGTTCCGGAGATGATCAGCTGGTCGGCGATCTCCTGGGGCAGCAGTTCCGCGGCGGCGTGGACGCCGTCGCCCGCCTGCACGGCCGCCCGGGTCGCCGCGTAGTCCGGCTGTTCGAAGCCGACCCGCTGCAGGTTCTCGTGCGGCTGCTGGCTGACGATCAGCGCGGCCTGTCTGCGCGCCGCGGCCTTGGCGCGGTCACGGTCCGCCGACACGGAGATGTTCACGCCGTAGATGCGGGTGAACTCGCGGCGGGTGCTGCGCTCCCGTCCGCGTTCGAGCCGGTCGAGGTTGCTCACCGAGTCGAACTGGCCGCTGCGGAAGGCGGCCAGGCTGTGTGCCGGGAAGTTGCTCGCGCAGATGACGCCGTCGGCGAGCTCACCGGCCATCTCGAGTATGCGGGGCCCCGCGCCGGCGACGACCACCCGCACGGCGGGGTCCTTCACCCAGTCAAGGGACGCGCGTGCGTCCTCGCGCAGACCGAGGTCCTCGCAGGTGAGCGGGAAGTCGCCCAACCGGATGGTCTCGCCTTGCCACAGCGCCCGGCAGATCCCGATCAGCTCCGCGACCCGTCCCACCGGATTCGACCGGTCCATCAGCGCCATGACCAGGCCGCCACCGGTACCGATCCCCATGCTGACCTGGCGTCCCGCGGGCATGAACTCCGCCAGCGTGGCCATCGTCGAGGCCAGCTCCAGGGGGTTGCGCCCGAAAGGGAAGGTGACCGCCGTGCCGACGCCGGCCCCGGTCCGGGCCGCGATCGCGCCCAGGACCGCGCTCACGCCTCGCGACTGCATCTGGTCGCTGACCCAGATCGTCTCGAAGGCGCGGGCAGCGACCTCGGCGACCTCGACCATGCTTGGTCCGGCCGCCCAGGCGTGCAGCTGAATGCCCTTGATCATCGACCCTCGATTCATTTTACTGAACTGCGTCCACGATATGGAACAAGCTAAGTATCGGAGTTGCTCCGGTCAAGACCCTGATTTCCGCCCGATTCGTGCTGCCGGACCGTGCGTGAGCACACCTGAGCAGCCCGAAGCTCCGCGACGGGCGACGACGTGACCCCGGCTCAGCCGGTGGCGTCGGCCCTGCCCGGGTCGTTCGGGTGCGACTGGAGGGCGGTGACGACGGAGGTCATCCACGGCCACAACGGCAGCGTGTCGAGGACCTTGTCGTACAGTTCGGCCTCGTCGGCGGCGCGCCACAGTGCGATGCTGCGCATCTCTCCCACCGGGCGCCAGATCCGGACCAGGTGGCCGGCGGCGATGAGCTCCGCGGCCCGAACGGCCTCCGCGGCGCGACGGCGGTCGACCTCGGCCGGATCGGTACCGTCAGGAATGTTGGTGGTGACCTCCACCAGGAACTCTTTCACAGGCCTGCCTCTCTGTGATGCTCGGAAAGTACGGTGCTGCGGCTCCCTGTTGGACGGCGCGATGTCAAGACTTCGGGTCGCCCCTAGGGGGTGGTGGGTGCGGTGCGGTAGAAGTCGGCCGCGGTGAAGGTCGCGGGGACGCCGAGTTCGGCGGCGACCGCGGTGATGGCGGTGGCGCCGGCGGCGGGGTCGGCTTGGCCGTCGGTGGTGAAGTGCGGCGCGATGAACTTCCCGTAGTGCGCCCGGACTTCCTCCGCGGTGTGTCCGTTGAGGAAGGTCTGCAGGTATCGCACCGTGGTGTCGGGGTCGTTCCGGATCACCTGCAGGGCGCGCCGGTGGGCTCGCACGACGGCCTGGACCGCGGGGTCGTCCGGGTGGATGTGGGTGGGGTCGACGGCCACGCCCACGGTCGGGATCTGGAAGTGGTCGCCGACGAAGGCCAGCACCTGCCAGCCGTTCTCGGCTGCCACCGCCTCCGGTGCCATGGTGTCGCCGACCACGGCGGCGTCGATCGTGCCCTCGCGCAGCCGGCGCAGGTCCATGCTGTAGTCGCCGGGCGAACGAACGAGGGTGTGGACGTCGCGGTCCGGGTCGATGCCGGCCCGCCGCAGGACGATGCGGGTGAAGCAGCCGGGTCCGGTGTGCGGCGGATGTACCGCCAGTCGTCGGCCGGCCAGGTCGGCCAGGGAGTTCAGGCCGGGGCGGGCGAGGAACCAGAACTGCGGGCGTTGCGTGTTGACGTTGAGCGCGACCCAGGGGATGCCACCGACGAGCCGGGACAGCAGCGTCCGGCCGAGCCCGATGACGGCGCCGCGGCGCAGCCGCTCCGGGTCCCAGACGGAGCCGTCCCGCAGTGCGACGTGGACACCCTCGTCGGCGTAGTGGTCCTGCTGGTCGGCGATGTAGGTGACCAGTTCCTCGTGCGGGCCGCGCCCCACGTAGGCCAGATCGATCGTGTGCATGAACGTCTTCCTCCGGAGATCGTTGCGCATCGGCCGGCTCGCAGCCCCAGGGAGCGGGCGACGACGTTGAGTTGGACCGGCCGACGGGCCGGCGACCACCTGGGTGATGGCGCCGGGGGAATTGCTCGGGTCAAGAGCCCCCGTGCCCTCCGGCCGGCCGTCTGAGGCCGCGGTCAGAAGAGGGCCGGACCCGCCGAAGGCGCACGGCGGGACGCCGCGTAATCGGGCTCGACGAGGTAGGTGCTCACGATGTCCTCGATCAACGGCCCTGCCGCTTCGGTACGTTCCTTCAGCGCGATCCACCGCGGATCGGCCCGGAAGGCCTCCCAGTGCGCGACCGCCGCGGCGACGTCGTCGAACGCGCAGGCGTAGACGATCCGCCGCCGCTCGCCGACGACCTGCCAGAAGCCCCGGAGATCCAGACCGACCTCCTCGAAGAGGTCGAGGGTCTCCTCGGCGAAACGGCGGTGCAGCTCTTCCTCCCGCCCGGGCAGCGCGAGGTACTCGCGCAGTTCGAGGATCATGCCGGGATCCCCGAAATCGCGAGGCCGGAGCGCGTCTTGTAGCGACGGTTGATGCCGATGAGCACTGCGGTGAGCGGCTCGAGCTGGCGTGCGTTGCGGAGGGCGCCGGCTTCGATGCCGGGTCGTCCGGTGATCGTCGCGGCCAGGTCGGCCACCTCGGCCTTCGCGGCCAGGTCGTCACCGCACACGAGCACGTCCTCGTGGTCGAGCAACCCGTCCTCCTCCCACAGCGTCACCGCGGACAGGTGGTGGAAGGCGCCCACGACGACCGCGTCGGGGACCAGTTGCTGTGCCTGTTCGGCGGCGCTGCCCTCCTTGACGGCCAACCCGTAGGGGCCGTGCTTGTCGAAGCCCAGCGGGTTGACGCAGCTGATCAGCAGCTTCCCGGCGAGGTCCGGCGCCAAGTCCGTGACCAGCTCGCCGTGGCCGGCCCACGGCACGGCGAGCAAGACGACGTCGGCGGCCACGACGGCGGCGCGGTTGTCGAGACCGCACACGTCGACGGTCGTCCCGGCACGGTGCCGGATCAGGGACGCGGTCTCCTCCGCACGCTCCGCCGAACGGGATCCGACGACGACCCGGTGCCCGGCGCGGGCGAAGCGCAGGGCCAGGCCCTTGCCCTGCGGGCCGGTCCCTCCCACGACGGCGATGGTGTGGTTCCCCACGGTTTTGTACTCCTCTCGGGTGAAAAGGCACCCCAGCCCGGCACCGAACGATCGGCATGCGGGCAGGGTCGGACGGCCCGGCGGTGCGGCTGCGCCGGGCAAGTGAGGTCGAACGGGGTTCAGCCGGGCTTCAGTCGGCGACTTCCTCCGGACCGACGACGGGGTAGTCGGCCGGGACCTGTCCACCGCTGCGGGCGGTGATGGCCCGGGCGGCCGCCACCAGGTCCGGGGCCAGCTCCTCGACGTCGTGCGGTGTGAGATCCGCGCCGATGCCGAGCAGGGTGATCAGCAGACAGGGGTATCCGTCACGGTCGAAGACCGGGAATCCCACGACGTTGAGCTCGGGCCGGTACTCACCGAAGACGGCACCGAAGCCACGGGCACGGATCTCCTCGCGCCCCGGGCCACCGGCCGGCTCGACAGCGTGCATGTCGTCACGCCACGCGGCGGTGATCCGGCGGAGCAGCGGCGCGTCCCGGCCGAAGCGGGAGCCGATCTCGATGGTGGTCTTGATGGCCTTGCGGCTCTCCATCTTGGCGATCGCGGTGAAGTGCCCGTCGGGCATCGGCTGGATCGCGAGGCAGGCCAGGCGGGTCCGCTCGGCCAGCCGCTCCATGTACGGCCGCGCCTCGGTGACCGGCGTGGTGCGGGTGACCGCCGCGATCCCGTACTCCACCAGCAACGGCCCGAGGTTGTAGCGCCGGGTCTCGGGGTCGTAGCTGATCAGGCCCTCGGTCACCATCGTCCGGATCAGGTTCGACGCCGTGCTCTTGGCGAGCCCGCAGCGGTTGGCGAGCTCGGTGAGCGTGGCGCCGCCGGCGCTCTGGACCAGGGTGTCCAGCACACGAACGGTGCGCGAGACCGCCGGCACGAGGACTCCGCCGCCCTGGTCACCCGCATCGTCGTCCCGGGGCGCGCCATGCTGCTGGGAAGGGCCGATCGCCACGTCTTCCTACCTTCCGGTCAGGGTGTTTCACCTGACCGTAGCGGCATCCCCCACCAGCTCGACGAAGTGGAACAGGGTGCCGTCGGGGTCGCGGGCGAACAGCAGCTTCCAGCCGTTGACACCGTCCGGGCCCATCACGGTCTGCGGCGTGTGCAGGAACTCGACGCCCTCCGCGCTCAGCCGGTCGTACTCGGCCTGGATGTCGTCGGTCAGGATCGAGAAGCGGCACAGGCCGGGGTGGACGAGGTCGCTGGTCGCGCGACCGCCCGCCTCGATGTCGCGCCATTCGATGACGTCCAGCAGCGCCTCGTCCGGAGAGTCGTTCAGCCGCAGGTGCGCGAAACGCAGCTTGCCGGCGCCCTCGACCATGAAGGCCCGCGCGAGGTTGGCGTCCTCGACCTCCTTGTCCTGCACGACCTGGAAGCCGATGCGCCGGTAGAAGTCGATCGTTCGGTCCATGTCGGTGACGTTGATGCCGACGTGCCAGAACCTTCGCATGATGGTTCCTCTCATGAGTGTGTGACGGTGGTTGTCGTGTGTCAGCGGGTGGGTGAGGTGAGGCGGCGTCTGAGCAGCTTCCCGGTCTCCGTCCTCGGCAGGGCCGCCACCACCTCGAACTCTCGGGGTCTGGCATGCGGCCCGACCGACGCCGCCACCAGCTCGCACAGCTCCGCGCGGAGCGAGTCGCCGAGCTCGCCGAGCTCGCCGACGGCAAGGCGAAGGAACACCTTCACGTGCTGGCCGAGCTTGTCGTCCGGCACTCCGACCGCGGCGGCTTCGGCGACGAGCGCGTGCTTCAGGAGGGCGTCCTCGATCTCCGAGGGTCCGATCCGGTAGCCGCGGCTCTTGATGACGTCGTCGGCGCGGCCGAGGTACTCCAGTCGCCGCCCGTACGCACCCCGTGCCAGATCGCCCGTACGGTGCCAGGGGCCCGCGTGCGGCAGCGCACGCTCCGACTCCGCGTCCCACACCCCCAGCATGGCGACGGGATCCGGCAGTGCCACGGCGATCTCACCGGCCTCGCCGTGGCCCACCTCCTCGCCGCTTTCGTCGAGGAGCGCGATCCGGTGGCCGGGATAGGGGGCTCCCATGGTGTCGTCGTCGACCGAGCCGAGGACCCCCGAGTCACCGATGAGCGCGTTCGCCTCGGTCTGCCCGTACGCCTTGTTGACCGCCCGGGCCAGATGCCGCCGGGCCCAGTCCATCTCGGAGCGCCCGGCCGGCTCCCCGCCGGTGACGACGGCACGCAACCTGTGTTCCGGCGCCCGGTCGTTGGCCTGGAGCAGGCGCAGGACCGACGGTGGCAGGAAGGCGGTGGTGACGCCGCAGCGCGCGAAGAGGTCGAGGGTGGCATCCGGGTCGAAGCGCGCCTGACGGTGCGCGACCACCGGGACCCCGAAGGACCAGGGGACCAGGAGCCCGAGCAGGAGGCCGCCGATCCATCCCCAGTCGGCCGTCCCGTAGTAGACATCCCCCGCCTCGAAGTACTCGAACGCGCAGTCCACTCCGGCGTGGCCGAGCAGGACCTGGTGACCGTGGACGATGCCCTTGGGCGGACCGCTGGTCCCGGAGGTGTACAGCAGGAGCGCGGGTCGGGACGGGCCTCCGGGGTGTGGGGCGTCGAAGTCCGCGTCGACCGGCTGTTCGGCGATTCCCCGGCCCTCGGCGCCGTCGACGGTCAGCACGACGCGGTCCTCGACCCGGCATCCGGTCGCCCTCAGCCGGTCGAGCCCCGCCCCGTCGGAGACGAGTACCTTCGCACCCGAGTCGCCGAGGCGATGCGCCACTGAGGTGCCGGTCAGGAGCCGGGGGATCGTAAGCAGTACGGCCCCTGCGGCCAGCACCCCGAAGACCACCTCCGCGGCGGCGGGCGAGGGATCGAGGTAGAGGGCGACGCGGTCGCCCGGCCGTACGCCGTGTGCACGCAGGACACCGCCGATCCGCAGCGCGGCGCGCTGGACCTCGCCGAAGGTGATCGGCAGTGGCGCGTCCGCTCCGGCCGTGAGGAGGGCCACGGCGTCCGGATCCTGTGCGAAGAGCGCGTCGTGCGTGATCGAGTAGTCCTGCGCCGGCGACCACCGGGGCACGCCTCGCAGTTCCCGCAGTCGTGAGACGGTCGGGACGCTCGCGCGGTCCTGCGCTAGTCGAGACGCGCCCATACGCTCTTCTCCTTCGTGAAGCTCTCGATCGCGCTCTGGCCGAGATCGCTGCCGTATCCGCTGTCCCGGAAGCCGCGGTACGGGGAGGCGGGGTTGAGCACGCCCCAGCTGTTGATCCAGACGTTCCCGGCGTCCAGGGACCCGGCGAAGCGCAGCGCCCGTCCGACGTCGCGGGTGAAGATCCCGGCGGCGAGGCCGTAGACCGTGTCGTTCGCCATCGCGAGCGCCTGGTCCTCGCCCTCGAAGGGCAGCACCGCCAGCACGGGTCCGAAGATCTCCTCGCGGGCTATCCGCATGTCCGGCGTCACGTCCGTGAACAGCGCGGGCTGGTAGAAGAAGCCGCGGCCGGGCTCGTCCTCGGGATGTTCCGCGCTCCCCGCCAGCAGGACCGCGCCCTCCTCGACGCCGGACGTGACGTAGGAGTGGACCGAGCGGCGCTGCTGGGCGCTGATGAGGGGACCGATCTCCGTCTCCGGGTCGAGCGGGTCGCCGACCTTGGCCGACTCGACCCGCGTTCTGACCAGTTCGACGACCTCGTCGTAGATCGGCCGCTCGACCAGCAGTCGGCTGGGAGCGGTGCACGTCTGGCCCTGATTGCCGTACATGGCCTGGAAGACCAGGTCGGCGATCGCCTTCGGGGAGGCGTCGGCGAAGGCGACCATCGCCGACTTCCCGCCGAGCTCCAGCGAGGTGGTGACGAGCCGTTCGGCAGCCATGCGGCCGATCTCCAGGCCGACCTCGGTCGATCCGGTGAAGGTGATCTTGCCGACGAGCGGGTGCTGGACGAGCGCGTTCCCGGCCACCGTGCCCCGGCCGGGCAGGACGTTGACCACCCCGGGCGGGATCCCGGCCTCCAGCGCCAGCTCGCCCAGGGCCACCGACACCAGGGGCGCCAGCTGCGCCGGCTTGAGGACGATGGCGTTGCCCGTCGCCAGTGCCGGTGCGATCTTCCAGATGGACTGCACGGCCGGGAAGTTCCACGGCGTGACGGCGCCGACCACGCCGATCGGCTCCCGCACGGTGTAGTTGAGGAAGCGGCCGGGCGCCGGGGTGGTCCTCCCCTCGATCTTCGTGACCAGACCGGCGAAGTACTCCAGGGTCTCGATCATGACGGGCAGGTCGATCGAGCGCGACTCGCGGATCGGCTTGCCCATGTCCCGGGTCTGCAGTTCGGCGAGCTGGTCCTTGTTCGTCTCGATCAGCGCCGCGAAGCGCAGCATCAGACGGGTGCGCTGGGACGGCCGGAGGCGCTGCCACGCCTTGGCGCCTTTCCGCGCGGCCTCGACGGCACGGCCGACGTCGTCGACGGTGGCCTCGGCGACGGCCGCGATGCGGCTGCCGTCGGCGGGGTTGACGGTGTCGAAGGTCGCCCCGGTCGAGGCGTCTGTGAGCTGGTCACCGATGACCAGCGGAACACTGGAGGTCAGGGCACGCATGATCGATGTCGCTTTCGCTCGGGCGTCAGGGAAGGCGGTGAGCGGTCGGCAGGACCGCCTCGGCGAGGGCCTGGAGCTCCTCCATCGCGGACTCGAGCGTGGCGTGCTCGAACGAGGTGTCGCACACGAAGTGGGTGACACCGAGATCGGCGTAGGCCTCGATGGTCTCGGCGTTGTAGGGCGCCTTGCGCAGCGGCCGCGCCGTCAGGGTGATCTCGCTCATGTCGCGGCCGGCCGCCTCGACGTGCGTACGGAGGGTGGCGAGGTGGCCCGCGTACTCCTCGGGACCGA
The DNA here is from genome assembly GCF_056858595.1 of Streptomyces sp. TOM-9. Taxonomy (NCBI): domain Bacteria; kingdom Bacillati; phylum Actinomycetota; class Actinomycetes; order Kitasatosporales; family Streptomycetaceae; genus Streptomyces; species Streptomyces sp. TOM-9. Next base: position 1,305,953 of record NZ_JBXEQB010000001.1, read on the forward strand.
TCGCCAGCGGGTGCCAGCCGTCGCCGATGGCGGCGATCCGCCGGAACGACGCCTCGCTGTAACCGGCGAACCAGATCGGGATGGTGCCACGCACGGGCTTCGGGTACATCTTGAAGTCGTGCAGGTCGTAGAACTCGCCGTCGAAGTCCACTTCGTCGTCGGACCACATCTGCCGCATCGCGTTGACCATCTCCGTCACGCGACGCCCCCGGTCCTTGAAGGGCGCGCCCAGGGCCGCGAACTGCTCCTTCATCCACCCGACACCGACCGCGATGGACAGCCGGCCCTTCGACAGGACGTCGATGCTCACCAGCGTCTTCGACGTCTGCACCAGCGGCCGCCAGGGGAGGATCAGGCAGGACGTGCCGAGCTCGACGGTCTCCGTCGCCGCCGCCGCCCAGGTCAGTGCCGTCAGGCAGTCCAAGTAGGGCGTCTCGGGCTCCCAGAGGAACTTGCCGTCTTCGGTGTAGGGGTACGGCGTGTCCACCTTCGTGGGCAGGGCCACGTGATCGGTCATGAACAGCGAGTCGAACCCGATCTTCTCCGCGTACCGCGAGACCTCGCTGATCGCGTCCGGTCCGGCCCAGGGACCGGCGCCGGGGATCCTGATGCCAACCTTCATGTGATGCTCCTTTGCGGAAGTGGCTGAATCAGCGGACGATCAACGGACGACGCGGGCGGCCAGCAGCCGCGCGATGTCCTCGTCGTCGTGTCCGAGCTCCTTGAGGAGCTCGGCGGTGTGTTCACCCAGCGATGTCGGCGGCCGCTCCACCCGACCGGGGGTCGCCGACAGCTTGATGGGGACGCCCGGCACCCGGAGCGGGCCGAGCGTGTCGTGCGCGATGTCGACCACCAGGTCCAGCGCACGGATCTGGGGATGGACCACGGCCTCGTCGTACGCCAGGACCGGGGCGCAGATGACGTCCTGCTCGGTGAGGAGTTCGACGACGTCGTCCCGGTCGCGCCCGGCGAACCAGGGGGCCAGCGCGTCGTCGAGCTCCTCGCGGTGGGCGAGCCGGCTCGCTGCATCGGCGAACCGCGCGTCGTCGAGCAACCGCTCGGCGCCCACGGCCCGCGCCAGCCTGTCGAAGTGGCGGTCGTTGAAGGCCACCACGTGCACGGCTCCGCCGTCCCGGGTCGGGTAGGCGTTGTACGGCGCGTAGAAGTTGCTCGCGTTGCCGACGCGCGACTGCACGTGGCCGGCCAGCAGGTACTGCCCCAGCCAAGGCGTCTGCAGGTGGAACAGTGAGCCGACGAGCGACACCGAACCGTGCTGGCCGGCTCCGGTGCGCTGCTTCGCCAGGAGCGCGACCAGCGCCGCGACGGCGACCAGGTAGCCGGAGGCGCTGTCGGCGATCGGCGGCCCGGCCTTGACCGCGGGCCCCTGGGGTTCACCCGTGGCCTGCATCAGCCCGGTGAGCGCCTGGGCCACGGGATCCAGCGCCGGCCGCCCGGCCAGCGGCCCGCTCTCGCCGTAACCGCTGACGCTGAGGCAGATCAGGTGGGGGTGACGCTCCCGGAGGTCCTCGGGAGTCAGGCCGAACCGCTCGCGCACGCCGGGCAGCATGTTCTCGATCAGTACGTCCGCGCCTGCGCACAGCTCGTGGAAGAGCTCCCGGCCCTCCTCGGTCCGCAGGTCGAGCGCGATCGCCCGCTTGTTGCGGTTGACCCCGGAGTACACCCCGCTCATGCCGTCGCGGCCGGGCCCGAAGGTCCGGGACTCGTCCCCCGCGATGGGCTCCACCTTGACGACGTCGGCGCCGAAGTCCGCCAGGATCGACGCCCCCAGCGGGCCCGCCACCATCGTGGCCGCGTCGATCACCCGCGTCCCCGCCAAAGCCTGAGTCTGAACCATCACACGACCGTTTCTGTTCATTATCTCGAACTCGCATCGGGATTGTGAACGACTGTAGGCACGGGTCGAACCTCCGTCAAGACCCGCTCACCGGCGTTGGTGAGCTGCGGGCCTTACGGGTGGTGGGTGATGGTGGGGCGATACCGGATGGATGGGCACATGAGGCAGGACATCCGGCGGATGGGATGAACCGGCCGCGCCGACCTGCACGTTCGGGCCCTGTTCGGCTGGCGGCGCGACCGCGCGAGCTCGACGGAGGGTGCCCTCCCGGTCCGAGCCGACGGGTACGTCGGTGCGTCGGTGCGTCGTTCCCGCCCGACGACGAACCCCCGCCCTTCCGGCTGGGAAGGACGGGGGTTCGTCGTCGGGAGGTCACGTACGCGGGTCACGCGTGCTCCACGTGCCGCGTCACGGGCCGGCGGTGCCACGCGTTCTCACGCCCGGCCCCGGGCACTTCATGCGCCCGCGGCGTCCTCCGCCTCCCAGCGCAGCAGGTCGCCCGGCTGGCACTCCAGCACCTCGCAGAGCGCGGCGAGCGTCGCGAAGCGCACCGCCTTGGCGCGGCCGTTCTTGAGCACGGCAAGGTTGGCGGGCGTGATCCCCACGCGGTCCGCGAGCTCGCCCACGGACATCTTCCGCCTGGCCAGCATCACGTCGATGTCGACGGAGATCGGCATCAGATCACCTCGTCCAACTCGGCCCGCATCTGCGTCGCCTCGACGTCGCGCGCGACGGCCTGGGCGAGCAGCATCCGCAGTACGAGCACCATCAGCGCGACCCCCAGGATGGCCACGCCGACCCCGCCCATGATGACGGTGACTCCCGGGTCCTCCCGCTGGCCCGGCGCATTGATGGCCGTGACCGCGAACCACACGAGGGCCGCCGCCACGATCGCGCCGATCATGACGTCCACGTACCGGAAGGCGGCGTGGGAGAACACGGTTCCGCGTTGCACCATCCCCACCAGCCGCCATACGCAGACCAGGGCGACCTGGGCCGACAGCATCCCCAGGACCGTGATCAGGCGCAGCGGGGTCAGCGGGAGCGACCCGTCCTCCGGGTCGTTGCCCGACACCAATGCCCACACCATCCCTGCCTGTACGAACACGGTGCCGGCGAACACCACCACCAGCACAGCGCGCAGCGCACGCACGGTCAGCTTTCCCATGACCCACCCTTCCATCGAGTTACGATGGAAACCTATCGAATCTCGATAGGTGAAGCAAGTGCGGGGACGGAGGGTGGGCAGCGCCCTTCACACCGCGGCGGAACGCCGGCGGCGGTTCCCCGAACCCCGGAAGAACCGGTTGATTTCCTATGAATGCGTGTCACGCCGGTAGGTGTAGAGGATGAAGCCCTCGTGGAACCTGCCCACCTTGTCGTACAGCGCGCGAGCCGGGGCGTCTTCCAGGGTGTTCCAGTAGAGGCCCGGGGCGCCGTGTTCCTCCGCGTCGCGTGCGACCCATTCGATCAGCGCGGTCGCGACACCCTGCCGCCGCACCTCCGCGTCCACGAACAGGTCCGCCAGGTAGCACTTCCCTGCGTACCAGACGCTGGCGTGGAACAGGTAGTGCGCGATGCCGACCATCCTGCCGTCCAGCCGGGCGGCGATCCCGCGTATCCCCTCGTCGCCGAGCAGGCGTCGCCAGGTCCGTTCGTAGCTGTCGTCGTGCCGTTCGACGTCGAAGTACGTGTCCTTGCCGCGGGCCAGCACTTCCCAGCAGGCGCGGTCGGACTCGGTCAGGAAGCTGATCTCCACCATGGTGCCCATCCTGCCGCGCCGCCGGATCGGCGGTGGGCGTCCGGCGGCAAGCCGGCGTCCGGCCGTCACCGGGGCGGGACGTGCCCCGGGGTGTGACGCCGGGGCTGATCCGGGGCCGCCGAAGGCCTTGAACCCCCGTCGCATCCACCCTCCGCCCGCGTCGGGAAAACAACGCGACAGCCTGCGGGCGGAGTCCGTACTGTCGCCGCCATGGACGCAGAATCCACCACCCTGGCGTGGCGACCGCTCACCACAGGCGACGCGAAGACGTCGGCCGACCTCCTCAACGCCATGGAGGCCGAGGACAAGATCGGCGAGAACTACGAGGAGGCGGACACCCTCCAGGAACTGGTGGATCCCTACGCGGACTTGGAACGCGCGAGCCTCGCCGCCTTCGACGGCGACGTGATGGTCGGCTACATGAAGGCCACCTACAAACCGACCGCCGAGGGCGTGCACCGGATCATGGTCGACGGCGGCGTGCACCCGCACTACCGTCGCCAGGGTGTCGGCACCGTGCTGCTGAAGGCCGGGATAGCGGGCGCGAAGGCGTTGCACGCACTGCACCAGCCGACACTGAAACTCGAGGTCCAGGTCCAGAACTGCGAGCGCATCGCCGGTGCGGCCGAGCTCTACCGCTCCCAGGGTTTCGCACCCGCCCGCTACTACCACTTCATGGAGCATCCGCTCGGTGACGCGATCCCGGACGCGGCGATCCCCGACGGGCTGCGGGTCGAGCCGTGGTCGGAGCAGAACGACGAGGAGTTCCGGATGATCCGGAACGAGGCGTTCAAGGACCACTGGGGTACCGTGCCGGTGCCCGTGGACGCCTGGAAGAACAAGATCACCAATCACACCTTCCGGCCCGAAGTCAGCTTCCTGCTCCGGGACGTGGCGAACGGGGCCCCGGCGGGCATGCTGGTGACCATGTCGTGGGAGGCCGACACGGTGGCCACCGGCGTGCGCGAGGCACACTTCATGCTCATCGGGACGCTGCGCGACTACCGCAAGCGCGGCGTCGCCGGCGGCCTGATCCGGCACGCGCTGCGCAGCGCCGCCGACCGGGGCTACGGGAAGGCCAGCCTGAGCGTGGACTCGACCAACCCCAGCGGGGCGTTCGGGATCTACGAGAAGGCCGGCTTCACACCCAAGGAGCGGTACGTACGGTGGGCGCTCGACGTCTGACGGCTTCGGTCCCCGGGGACTCAGCTCGATGGAGTGAAGTGAGCCGGTGGGGCATCGACCACTGCGAAAACCGATGGACACGTTCCAGGGCGCTCCGCAATCATCCGGCGCTGTGACAGATGAACCCACCCGCCGTTCCCCGGGCCCGACCGGCCTCAGGTCAGTGAGATTCGTCGATCTCACGAGCACGGCCATGACCGCCTTGCTGGACGACGACCTCGCCCGGGCCAGTGCCGAAGCAGGGGTCGAGCTCACGGACTACTTCCTCACCGATCAGGCGAAGTGGGTGTGGCGGTATCGGCTCGACCAGCTGGCCTCGGACCCGGGCAGCGCGGGGTGGCTGACCCGAGCCGTGGTGGCCGAGCCCGAACGCGTCGTCGTGGGGTATGCCGGGTTCCACGGACCTCCCGATGGGGCGGGCATGGTGGAGATCGGCTATTCGGTGGCCCCCGGTTACCGTCGCCAGGGATACGCCAGGACGATGCTGACCGAGTTGCTGCGTCGCGCCGCCGCCGAATCCGTAGTCAAGACCGCGCGGGTGACGATCAGTCCCGAGAACACCGCATCCCTGGCCACGATTTCCGGATTCGGCTTCGTGGAGGTCGGAGAGCAGTGGGACGAGGTGGACGGCCTCGAGCTCGTCTTTGAAGTCCCGGTCTGAATAGGCTGCTGCCAGAAGGCGGCTCTCCGTCCCGAAAAGCCCTACGCGCCAGCCTGGTTGCCGTCTCCGGTCACAACACCGGTGTGGTCTCCTCAGCGTCGAGCTGGTGGTCCGCCCAGACGTAGCTTTCGGGAAGTCGGCATGGCGGTTTCGCCAGATGATGTAGCGGCGGCGGAACATGCTGCCCTGTTCCTCGTGGCCGGCGTGGGCGGTGCCATCGAGGGTGAAGCACTCGTTCTGGCCACCCGGACAGGGGGGCGGCCACGCGCCGCCCGGCACAGCACCGGGGCGGCGCGTCACATCACGACAGAGCAACCGACCAAGCACTCCAGGGTGCGAGGATCAGAACTGAGTGATCGTCACTACCTGTCGGCGCGCAAGTTTTTCCACGCGGACCACGTGAGGGCGATGGCGAGGTACGTGGCTATCAGTCCCAGGGCGAACAAGAGCCAGAAAACGGTCACACCGAGTACCGGCACATTGTGCGTCAACATGTTCAGGATCGCCGCCAGGCCGCCCCCGAAAGTCCACAACCCCCAGATGATGCCGATGTCATTGCTGGAACTGCTGCTCATTGCCCCACCCCTCCACGCCGGGCCCGGTGTTGGGCCCGGGTCGGCAGGCTACCGACCTTGGCACCCCGTTCAACGGGGGCATGACCTGCACGCTTGCGTTCCAGCAGGGTGACCGTGACGCCGGGCGCGACATGGCGCTCACCGACAGGTGTGAATCCGCGCCGACGGTAGAGCGCGAGTGCGGGCAGGTTGGCGGTCGCCGTGGAGACGACGGTCAGCTCCGCGGGCTCGATCGAATCCAGTGCGTCGAGTAGTGCCGTTGCGACGCCGCGGCGATGTGCGTCGGGATGGACCACGAGGCGGCAGAGGTCCAGAACGCCGTTCGGCAAGCGGGTCCAGGCGACCGCTCCGACGAGGCTCGACCCGTCGCGAACGCCGAGGAAGGACTCGTCGCACGTGCGCAGTTGGTCAAGGGACTCGTGCAGGGGCGGGATGCCGTCGAATCCGATAAGGCGGGCTTCGACGGCGTAGGAGGTCCGCGGACCGGTTCCGCGAATGGCCGGTGGAGTGCGGGGGCGGGGTGGGGGTGGCCGGTCATGCTGCGATCCTCTCAGAATTGGTCCGCCGACACATCCGCGAAATGGATCCGGCTCCGGTACCACTCACCGCCTAGCGTTGCGGGTACGACCAGGGACCGTCCGCCCCGATGGGACGGTTCCGCCTGATCACAGGAGAGTGGACCATGCATGTCTTCGTTGCCGGTGCCACCGGCGCTGTCGGCCGTCAGCTCGTTCCGCTGCTGCTCGCCGAGGGGCACCGCGTCACGGGAATCTCGCGCAGCTCGGCGGGTGTCGAGCGCATTCGGCAGCAGGGGGCGACCGCCGTCCAGGCGGACGTGTTCGACCGGGAGGCGCTGCACCGGGTCCTGGCGGACGCCGCGCCGGACGCGGTGATCCACCAGCTCACCGACCTGTCGGACGCGGACGGGGAGGCGACCAACCGGCTGCGGCGCGAGGGGACGGGCAATCTGGTGGACGCGGCGGTGTCCGCCGGCGTGACCAGGATCGTCGCCCAGTCGATCGCCTGGGCGTACGCGCCCGGGGAGGGGCCGGCCGACGAGGGCACACCGCTGGACGTCGCGGCGGCGGCGCCGCGCGGGGGGATGGTGGAGGGCGTCCGGGCGCTGGAGGAGAAGGCCGCCGAGGTGGAGACGGCGGTGCAGCTGCGGTACGGCATCCTGTACGGCCCGGGCACCTGGTACGCACCCGGGGGGCCCGTCGCCGCGGCGCTGGCCGGGGATCCGTCCGCCCGCTTCCTCGGGAGCACCGAGGCGGACCTTTCGGTGATGTCGTTCCTCCACGTCGCCGACGCCGCCCGGGCCGCCGTCGCCGCGCTCGCCTGGCCCTCGGGTCCCGTCAACATCGTCGACGACGAACCCGCGCAGGCCCGCGAGTGGCTGCCGGCGCTGGCCCGCGCCTTGGACGTTCCGGCCCCCCAGCCCGTACCCGGTCGCCTGGACTGGGCGCGGGGCGCGTCAAACGGGCTGGCCCGGTCGCGCGGGTGGCGACCCGGGCATGCCTCGTGGCGCACCGGCTTCGCGGCGCAGATGGCCTGACGCAGGTCGCGGACCGGCGGCCCGCCACGGGTCGCGGCCGCGGAATTGGTCCGGTGTTCCGCGCGGGGAATGGTCCGCGTGTGAGGGTGCAGGCCCGCGTACGTTCGGGCCATGACCGCTGAAGCGCCCGCGCCCATGAAGATCTGTGTCTTCCTCTCCGCCGCCGACCTCGATGAGCGCTACACGCGGCCGGCCCGCGCATTTGGCGAGCTCGTCGGCGCAGGGGGCCACACCCTGGTGTGGGGCGGGTCGGACACCGGGTTGATGAAGGTCGTCGCCGACGCCGTACGGGAGTCGGGCGGGCGGCTCGCCGGGGTCTCGGTCGGCTTCCTGAAGGAGTGGGCCAGGCAGGACGCCGACGCGATGGTCTTCGCCGAGGACCTCGCCTCGCGGAAGGCCCGGCTGCTCGCCGCGTCCGACGCGGTCGTGGTGATGGCCGGCGGCTTGGGAACCCTGGACGAGGCGACCGAGGTCCTGGAACTGAGGAAGCACGGTCTGCACGACAAGCCCGTCGTGCTGCTGAACACGGCGGGCTTCTACGACGGGTTGATCCTCCAGCTCCGGCGGATGGACGAGGAGGGATTCCTGCCGGTGCCCCTGGCGGAACTGGTCCTCGTCGCCGACACCGGTGCCGCCGCATTCGCGCAGCTGGAGGCCTCCCTCCGGGCGGCCGGGCAGGTCGCCCTCACGGAACGCACCCTCAACTGAGCGCCTGGGGCAGCACGCTGCACAGGGTGTCGAGTGCGCCCATCCACGCGCTGTCCGAGGGGGCCGCGTAGTTGACCACCAGGGCGTCCCGCTCGGGCAGCTGCCAGCCGGAGTCCTGCGCTTCGTGGCCGAATTCCCTGAGGCCGCTCACCGCGAGACCCTCCCGGGCCGCCGCCTGGACGACCGAGTTCTCGGTTCCCGCAGGGAGTTCGAGGACGACCTGGAGCCCTGCCTCCATGCCGGCCGCCCGGACGCCGGGCGCCCGCTCCGCCAAGGCTGCGACCAGTTGGTCGCGGCGTCTCCGGTAGCGCTGTCGCATCGACCGCACATGCTGGTCGTAGGCGCCCGAGGTGATGAACTCCGCCAGCGTGAGCTGCTCCAGGGTGCTGGACATGTAGTCGCCGTACCCCTTTGCCTCCACGACCTCGGGGACCAGCTCGTCCGGGAGCACCATCCAGCCGAGCCGTACCCCCGGGGCGAGCGACTTGCTCGCCGAGCCGCAGTACACCACGCGCTGGGGGTCGAGGCCCTGCAGGGCGCCCACGGGCCGGCGGTCGTACCGGAACTCCCCGTCGTAGTCGTCCTCCAGGATCAGGCCGCCCGTGTCCCGCGCCCAGGCGACGGCCGCGGTGCGCCGCTCCGGGCACAGGGCGACTCCCGTCGGGTACTGGTGCGCCGGGGTCATCAGCACCGCTCCCACTCCCGGCAGGCGTGCCAGGTCGTCGGTGCGTGCGCCGTGCTCGTCGACGTACACGGGCGGGGTCCGCAGGCCGGCGTTGGTCAGCAGGTCGCGGTAGAGGTCCAGGCCGTACGCCTCGACGGCGACCGCTCGCGCCTCGCGGACCCTGAGGACCTGCGCCATCAGTGCCAGTGCGTGGTGGAAGCCGGAGCAGACGACGATCCGCTCCGGCTCGGCGTACACCCCGCGGGCCCGTGCCAGGTAGTCCGCGAGCGCGGCGCGCAGTTCCGGACCGCCGCGGGGGTCGCCGTAGCCCAGGGCGTCGTTCGGCGCGGCGGTCAGGGCACGGCGTGCGGCGGCGAGCCACTGGGTGCGGGGGAACCTCGCGAGGTCCGGCGAACCGGGCTGCATGGCGTACCTGGGGCGGGTCCGGACGGGCCTGGTGCGGGGAGCGCCGGTCGGAGGGCTGTGCGGCTCGGCCCTGGGGGCCACCCGGGTCCCGGAGCCCTGCTGGGCGGTGAGCCAGCCCTCGGCGACGAGCTCCGCGTACGCCTCCACGACGGTGTTGCGGGAGACGCCCAGGTCCGCGGCGAGCGAGCGGGACGGCGGCAGCCGGGTACCGGGCGCGAGGCGCCCCGTGCGCACGGCTTCCCGCAGCGCGTCGGTGAGCCCGGTGCGCAGTTTGGTCCCGCGCAGTTCCAGATGGAGGTCGGCGCCGATCGCGGACGCAGGCGGTTCGGCGGCGGAATTGGTCCGGGAATCCCTCATGTAATTGGACCATACTCCGGTACCACCGGATCCGTAGCGTTGCCGGCATGACGATGAACGAAGCACATGAGCACACCACCCGTCTTCCGGAGCACACGGCGCGCATGGACTGGGCCAAGCTCGCCCCCGAGGCCTTCAAGGCGCTGGTCCGACTGGACTCGGCCGCGGGCCGCGGTGTCGACGCCGGCCTGCTGCACCTGGTGAAGGTCCGCGCGTCACAGATCAACCACTGCGCCTTCTGCCTGGACATGCACAGCAAGGACGCCATGGCCGCCGGCGTATCCGCGGAGCGCGTGATCCAGCTCGGCGCCTGGACGGAGGCGAAGCACTTCTACACGGCACGGGAGATCGCGGCGATCGAGCTCACCGAGGCGATCACCGTCGTGACGGACGGCTTCGTCCCGGACGAGGTGTACGCCAGGGCCGCCGCGCAGTTCGACGAGACCGAACTGGCCCACCTCATCGCCGCGATCGTGGCGATCAACGCCTTCAACCGCATCGGCGTCTCGACCCGCATGGTCCCCGGCCACCACACGCCGAACGCCTGACACGCCCGCCCGGCCGGGCCTTCGACCCACCCCGCGCACGCTGGGGCCGGGTCCCCGCCCCGCCGGGCAGGCCCGGCGGCCGACCGCGTCCCCCCGACCGCGTCCCCCCGGCCGCTTTCCCCCGCTCGTGGCTCCTCCCCCGGCAGCAGACGTCAGGGGTGCCCCGCCGGCGACCACCCCGACTAGGAGATCCAGGTGGGTACCGCTTCCCCTCCGCCACGGCGGCCGGCCCTGGCCCGTGCCGCCGACGAGTTCGTCCTCACGACCGTCCTGCTGTTCCTCGCGGTGACGGTCGTGCGATGGCTGCGCGACCCGCACTCGTCCCTCTACATCGCCGACCTGCGCGTCGCCCTCGTCGTGATCGGCGCCGTCAGCGGGGCCATCCTCACCGGCCTGATCCTCAGCCCTCCCGGACGGCGCAGCGGCGGCCACACGAACCCCGCCGTCACCGTCGGCCTGTGGCTGATGGGCGCCTTCCCCGGCCGGCACGTCCTGCCGTACGTGCTGGCCCAGCTCGCCGGTTCCGCCGCCGGTACGGGCCTGGCACGCCTTGCCTGGGGTCCGGCGGTGGCGCTCCCGTCGGTCTCGCACGCCGCGATCCGGCCCGCCCCGACCTGGCAGCCCGTGCCGGTCCTCCTCGCGGAGGTCGGGGGCATGCTGGCGCTGACCCTCGTCGTCGCCTTCTTCGTCGCCCGCCCCCGGTTCATCCGCGGTCTGGCGCCCATCATCGGGCTGTCCGTCGGGGTCGTGATCGCCACCCTCGGCCCGCTCAGCGGGGGCGCGGTCAACCCGGCCCGCCAGCTCGGTCCGGCGGTCTTCTCCGGGCAGACCACCGACCTCGCGATCTACCTGGTCGGGCCCATCATCGGCGCGGCACTCGGGGCCGGGCTCTACCGGTTGCCGGTCCGGGCGCGCCGCACCCGCGCCACCGCGGCGGCCACCGCCGCGCCCGCCGCCGCGCCCGGCACGCGGCGTGTCCAACTGCTCGTCGGCGGCGCCTTGTTCGTATCGGCGTTCAGCCTCCGGCCCGCGATCACCAGCCTCGGCCCCCTGCTGGAGGAGGTCCGTGCCTCCCTCGGCATGAGCGGCACGCTGGCGGGCCTGCTCACCTCCCTGCCGGCCCTGTCGTTCGCCGTGTTCGGCGCCGCGGCGCCCCGGTTGTCCCGCCGGTACGGTCCGGCGGCCGTGATCTGTGCGGGCATGGCACTGGTCGCCACGGGCCTCTTCCTGCGCCCCTTCACCGGGCACACCGTGCCGTTCCTCGCCGCCAGCGCGCTCGCCCTGAGCGGCATAGCCGTCGGCAACGTCCTGATGCCCGTCGTCGTCAAACGCTGGTTCCCGCACCGCGTCGGCACCATGACGGGCCTGTACGCGATGGCCCTCTCCTGCGGTACGGCCCTGGCCGCCGCGCTCAGCGTCCCGGTGACCGGGGCACTGGGCGGCGACTGGAGGCTCGGCCTGGCCGCCTGGGGCGCGGTCGGCGCCGTCGCCGTGCTGCCCTGGCTGCCCCTGGTACGGGACCGGTCCCGGCACGCCGCGGCCGCTGCCGGCGTGTTCTCCGGCAGTCCGGCCACGTCGACGGGCCGTATCACGGGCAGTCCGACGGCCTGGGCGCTCACCGTCTACTTCGGGCTCCAGTCGGCCGCCGCCTTCGTCGCCATGGGCTGGCTGCCGCAGATCCTCCGCGACGCGGGTATCCCGGCCTCCGCCGCCGGCCTGATGCTGGGGGTGTCGATGGCGGTGGGCGTACCCATGTCCTTCGTCCTGCCCGCGATCGGCGGTCGGCTGCCCGGCCAGGGACCTCTCGTCGTCGTCCTGGGTCTGTCCGGGGTCGTCGGCTACACGGGGCTGTGGGCGGCGCCCGGTGCCGCGCCGTGGGTGTGGACCGTGCTCATCGGGGTCTCCAACTGCGCCTTCTCGCTGGCCCTCACCATGATCGGGATGCGCGCGCGTACCGGCCCCGGCGTCGTACGGCTCTCCGCCTTCGTACAGTGCACCGGTTACCTGCTCTCCGTCCCCGCGCCGATCCTCATCGGAGCCCTCTACCAGCACACCGGCGGGTGGGACCTGCCCGTCGCCGTGATGCTCCTGCTCCTCGTGCCGCAGATCGCCGCGGGCGTGCTGGCCGGACGGGACCGGACAGTGGAGGACGAACTCCTGCACGGCGCAAAGGCCCCCGCCCCTGCGCAACCGGTGCGCCGTCCCCAAGGAGCCCGGATCGGGCCCCGCGACGAGTAGCCGCGCCCCCAGAGCGACGAACCGCGGGGAAGTCCCGCACGCAACAGCCCGACACGACGAGGGAGACCTCCTGTGCACGACGCCGACGGCCGGCCGATCCCGGTGATCATCGACTGCGACACCGGCATCGAGGACGCCCTGGCGCTTCTGCTGGCGGTCCGTCATCCGGGCCTCGGCCTGCGCGCGGTCACGTGCGTGGGCGGCAACACCGACGTGGACGCGGTCGTGCGCAACACCTTGACCGTGCTGGAGCAGGCCGGGGCCCCCGGCATCCCCGTCGCCCGGGGCGCGGAACATCCGCTGATCGCACCCCCGCGTACGGCCCACCAGGTGCACGGCCAGGACGGCATGGGCGACCTGGGACTGCCCGCACCCACCCGTACGCCCGTCGACCTGGACGCCGTGACACTGCTGCGCCGGCAGATCCTCGCCTCCCCACGCCCGGTCACGCTGATCCCCACGGCGCCGGCCACCAACATCGCGCTGCTGCTGCGCACCCACCGGGAGGTCACCGCCAACATCGAGCGGATCGTCTCCATGGGCGGCGCCGTGGGCAGGGGCAACGCCACCCCGGTCGCGGAGTTCAACGTCTGGCACGACCCGGAGGCCGCCGCGATCCTGTTCTCCGCCGGAGTGCCGGTCACGATGTACGGACTGGACGTGTTCGAGCAGGTGATCGTCCCGTCCGAGCACGTGCGCCGGCTGCTGAAGAGCGAGGAGCCCGGTACGCGCCTGCCCGCCCACCGCGGCCTGAACCCCGACGGGACCGACCCGGGCGGCGGCCTGGGTGACGCGGGCGCGGTCTGCGCGGTCGCCGACCCGCGGGGGCTGACCAGTGGACGTGGCGCTCGGGGTCGACGTCGAGCGGTACGTGGAGCTGTACCTGGAGGCCGTGGAGTGTGAGGAGCCGGGCCCGTCCGGTCCGGCCCTGCGCCGCGAGGACCGGTGGGGAAAAAGTGGGATAGTTTCCGATACCGTGACAAATCGACCGATTCCCCTGAACTTCTTCGGCATGCCTTTCGGTCTCGTCGGTCTGGCGGACGCCTGGCTGATCGCCGCCGGGGCCGGTCGCGTGCCACGGGGCGTCGGGGACGCGCTGCTGGTCCTGGCGGCCGCCGTGTGGTTGCTGGTGACGGTCGCCTATCTCCACCACGCGGTGCGGGCACGGTCCCTGGCACGGGACCTGACCGACGCCGCGGCCGGACCGTTCGCGTCGCTGTGCGTGATCGTCCCCATGGTGATCGCCGCGAACGGCCTCTACGTCCGGGCCCCCACGGCCGGGCGGGTGCTGGTGGACGTGTTCCTCGTCCTCACCGTGCTGCTCGGCGCCTGGTTCACCGGTCAGTGGATCTACGGGCGGATCGACGTCGACCGCTTCCATCCCGGCTACTTCCTGCCCACGGTCGCCGGTGGCCTGCTGGCCGCGGCGTCGGCCGGCGTGGTGGGGCAGCAGCGGCTGGGTCAGGTGATGTTCGGCCTGGGCGTGGTCTGCTGGATGATCCTCGGCTCGGTGATCATGGGACGGTTGTTCTTCCGCCCCCTGCCGCCCCCGCCCCTGCTGCCGACCCTGGCGATCGAGGTCGCCCCCGCGGCCGTGGCCAGCACCGCCTACTTCGTGCTGTTCACCGACTCCATCGACGGGGTCGCGGCCTTCCTCGGCGGTTACGGACTGCTGATGGTGCTGGCCCAGCTGCGGTTGCTCCCCGCCTACGTGAAGCTGCCCTTCATGCCCAGCACATGGGCGTTCACCTTCAGCTGGGCCGCGGTCGCCGCCGTCGCGATCCACTGGGTGGAGCGCCAGCGTCCGCCCGGGGCCGGGGCGTACACCTACGTGTTCCTCGCCGCCATCACCGTGTTCATCGGCGCCATCGCCCTGCGGACCCTGGTCGCCCTGGCGCGCCGCGAACTGCTGCCCGCCGCACCGGTTCCGCAGCCGGCCGAGCAGCAGAGCGGCGCCTGAGGTGCCGAAGGCACCGTCACGGTTGCCGCGGGTACCGCCGTTCGCGGCGGAACCTACTTCTGCAGGAAGGACTGCAGCAGGTTCGTCACTTCCTGGGGCTTCTCCTCGGTCACCCAGTGACCCGACCCCATGATGACCCGGCCCTCGACGTTCACGGCGTAGTCACGCCATTGGTCGGCGATCTTGCCGCCGAACGACGCCTGGCCGCCGATCGCCAGGACCGGCATCCGCAGCTTGCCTTCCGCCAGGAACTTCTTGTTCTGGTCCACGTCTCCGCGGAGCTCGCGGTACATCTTCATCCAGGCCACCGTGCGGCCCGGCTCCTTCAGGTAATGGGCGTAGAAGTCGTAGTCGTCCTTCGTGAACGCCGATTTGTCGGCCAGGAGCTCCTCGATGAAGCCCTGGACGAAGACGCGCTCGTGACCGGAGATGAGCTGCTCGGCGAGCGGCAGCTGGAACAGGCCGAAGTGCCACATCGAGGGGGTCTTCGGGTTGGCCTCCAGCGCCGGGAAGCGGTACAGGCTGTCGTCCGGGATGGGAGCCTCCATCACGGCCAGGCGGCGCACCTCCTTCGGCCACTGGGCAGCGTAGGCGTAGCTGACCCACAGACCGACGTCGTGCCCGACCACCTGGACACCGTTGTTCAGCTTCAACTGCTTCAGCAGCTCATGCACGTCCTTGGCCATCTGTGCCTTCGCGTAACCGCCCCTGGTGACCTCGGAGTTGCCGGCGCCGCGAAGGTCGACCGCGATCACGGTGTGGTTCTTGGACAGCGGGCCCATCTGGTCCCGCCACTCGGCCCACGACTGGGGGAAGCCGTGGATCAGCACGACCGGTGAACCCTTGCCGCCTCGCAGGTAGTGCATGCGGAAGCCGTTCACTTCCGCGTACTTGGACGTGAAACCGGGGGGAGGTTTCGCCTGCGGGAAGGACGACGGGGAGGGAGACTCCCCCACCGCCGTGTCCTGCCCGCGGCTGTCGCCCCATGCTCCGGCGCTGGCGCTCGGGCAGACCAGCAGGGCGGCAGCGAGCACTGCGATGAGCGCGATGAACCTGCCGGTTTTCCTGGTTGGTGTATCCACGATTCACCCACCTGAAGTGATTCGTATGAGGGAAGTCAAGGTGTTGCCACAGGCCACCGGCGCGCGCGTGACCAAGGCGAAACGGCAGCAGCGGACGCTGTTGCACCGGCGACGCCGCGCACGATCCAGGGGCCGTGGGTTTCCCGCAGCGGTAAGGAGTGCGGACAAAGGCAGATGGCCTGCCCTCCAGGCTCTGCACGCCGGCGGGGGCAGAGCTGAACGTCGGCCCTACGCGACCATCATGAGCACAGCACGCGGGGATACGCCATTGGGGGGACGGCCGCCCACCGCTGACAGCCCCGGTCGCCGACGTCACGCGATGCGCTGCCCTCCGGCGGAGGTCAGCGCACCCGGATGCCGGCGCGGAAGACGGCCCGCACGTCCAGGAGGGCGGCGGGGTCCTTGACGGGATCGCCGTCGACGACCAGCAGGTCGGCGTCGGCACCGGCGGTGATCCGTCCCTTGCGGCCCTCCACACCGCACAGCCGGGCGGCCAGGCTGGTCACGGAAATCAAGGCGTCGGCAGGGGTCACGCCCAGGCGGACGAGGGCGCCGACGCCGTGCGGGAGGACGTCGTGGGGCTTGTCGGGCCCGATGCCCGCGTCCGAGCCGATGACCACGTTGGCGCCCGCGGCGTGCAGGTTGCCGAAGGTGTTCAGGATGGTCCGGACGTGTGCGGCCAGGGCCGGGGGCGGGTTGAACGCCGCGCCGGGGGCCATGCCCAGGGTGAGGCTGGCGAACGTGCCGCTGTCCACGATGGCCGCGGCGAGGCCGGGGTCGTACGTGGCGCCGTCGGCGCCGAGGAAGGTGACGTGCTCCAGGCTGTCGACGCCCGCGTCGAGGGCGTCCCTGATGGCCTGGACGCCGTGTGCGTGGGCGGCCACCGGCAGGCCGAGACGGTGTGCCTCGTCCACGACCGCGCGCAGGTCCTCCGGGCCGTACTGGGAGGCGTGCGGGGGCACGGAACCGGGCGTCATGTTGCCGCCACTGGCCATGATCTTGATGACGGCGCAACCGCGCGCGTGGCGCTCGCGCACCGCGGCGCGCAGTGCCTCGGTGCCCTCGGTCTCGCCGCCGAAGAAGTGGCAGTGCCCGCCGGGCGTGGTGAGCGGGGGGCCTGCGGCGAGGATCTCCGGCCCGTTCTCCGGGGCCCGGGCGAACTCCTCGACGAGGGTCAGCGAGAGGTAGTCGCGGTCACCGAGGTCGCGGACGGTGGTGATGCCGGCCCGGAGCGCCGCTTGGGCCGCGGCCCGCATCTGCGCGAGCAGCTCCGGGTCGCCGGTCGCGGTCAGGGAGGTCACGGGGTCCGGGCTCGCGTCGAACGCGAGGTGGGTGTGGGTGTCGATGAGGCCGGGCAGCAGGCATGTCCGCGGGCCGAGGTCGACGACCGGGGTGCCGTCGGTCGGCAGCGCGCCGGTGCGGTCCACGCGGAGGATGCGGTCGCCTCTGACATGGACCGTGGCCGGTCCTGAGCGGGTGAACCCGTCGAACATCGAACCGGCGTGTACGGCAGTGGTGTTGAGCAAGGTGGTTCCCATTGAAGAGCAGTGCCGGCCCGCGGGACGGCGTGCGTCGTCACGGGACCGAGAGGATCGAGCGGCGGCCCGGGGCCGGCCGGGATCAGGCCAGCGTGCCCATCCGGCGGACGGCCTCGGTGAGGATCTCCGGCGACGTGGCGAAGTTGAGGCGTACGTGCCCCGCGCCGCCCGTGCCGAACTCCAGGCCCGGGGAGAGGGCGACCCGGCCGCGTTCCAGGAAGGCGGCCGCGGGATCGTCACCGAGTCCGAGGGCGCGGCAGTCCAGCCACGCCAGGTACGTCCCCTCGGGCCGGCGGTACCGGACGCCGGGAAGATGCCGCTCGAGCAGTTCGCCGAGGAGGCGTCGGTTGTCGTCGAGGCCGGCGAGCAGCGCATCCAGCCAGCCGCCACCGAGCCGCAGGGCGGCGGTCTGGGCGATGACGCCGATGCCGCTCAGCTCATGGGCGACGCTCAGGGGGATGCGCCGCAGGACGTCGTCCGCCTCCTGCGCCCAGGCGAGCATTCCGGCGCGGAAGCCCGACAGGTGCCACCCCTTGGAGGCGGAGTAGACGGCGACGGCGTCCTCGGTGCCGGGGACCGAGAGGTACGGCACATGGTGCGCGCCGGACGGGACGAGCGGCGCGTGGATCTCGTTGGAGACGACACGCACCCCGGACTGCCGCGCCAGTCGTGCCACCGCGGCCAGTTCCTGCGCCGTATGGACCGTCCCGGTCGGGTTGTGGGGGCTGCACAGCAGGAAGACCGTGGGGCGGCCGCCGTCGACCGTCCGGCCGAACGCGGCCCGCAGCGCCTCGAGGTCGATGCGGTGGTCGGGCCCCAGCGGGGCCTCCACGACGCGGCGGCCCAGTCCCTCCGCGATGTGCCGGTGGAGTCCGTACCCCGGGGAGTTGACGACGACCACGTCCCCGGGCTCCGTCGTCACTTTGAGCGTCTCGGCGATGCCCGTCAGGGCGGAGGGGACGACCATCGTCCGCTCCGTCGCCATGCGCCATCCCCAGCGCTTGGCGGCGAATTGGTCCCAGGCCTCCGCCATCGTCGCGTCGAAGGGCGGGTAGCCGGTGTCCCCGCGTTCGAAGGCCAAGGACACCGCGTCCACGACCGCGGGGGCCGGGGTCGCGTCCATGTCGGCGATCCACAGCGGCAGGACGTCCGCCGGATGGTGACGCCACTTGATGCCCTTGCGGCGCCGCAGTTCGTCGATCGTGAGCCGACGCAGCGGATTGGCCGCCCGCCGTGCCGTGTCGTCGGCCGTCTCGAATCCTGCGGGTGCCATGACCTTCCTCCGGTGGACGTGCGACGCGGTCACGCGCCGGGTCCGCCGGGACGGACCATCACCTCACCCTAACAGAGTGCTTGACGCGTCAAACACGCGGTGGTCGCACCGTGCCAGGCCGTGCGGCACCGCCGCTCCCCGGCTTGAAAGAACATCACCGTCGACCCGGACGGGTCGCTGAACGTCTCGATGCTGGGAAGCTTCGCCGGCCCCCGGAGCCGGTGCGCCGCAGCGCCTCCGGCAGGCACCGGACGGTGCTGGACCGGCGTCCTGGGCGACACCTTCAGCGGCAACACCCGCGGCGCCGACGGGACGGTCCACTACGACCTCTGGTGGAGCTGCCCCTCGCGCGCCGGCGTCTGGAAGCTCGCCCCGGGCAGCCGCACCGCCCGCCGCATCGCCGCACTGCCGGCCGACGGCCTGCCCAACGGACGGGCCGTCGATCCCGGCGGGCGCACCCTCTACGTCGCGGACAGCCGCAAGGGCACCATCTGGGCCGTACCCACGGCAGGCGGGAAGGCGCTCCCCTGGCTCACCGACCCGGCCCTCGCGCCGCTCCCGGACGCCGGCCGGCCGTTCGGTGCCAACGGCCTCCGCTTCCCCTTCCTCGGCGACCGGTCCAACGTGGTGCCGGCCGCGGTCAACGCCGCGAACCGCGTAGACGTGATCTACCCGGACGGCACCCGGGCGACGGTGCTCACGGCGGCGGACGGTCTCGCCTCGCCCACCGCCACCGCGCTGCGCGGCACCACCCTCTACGTCACCGACGCCGGCGTGCAGGAACCGCATCAGGCGCAGGTGCAGGGTGCGAGGATCCACCCCCGCGCCCTGCGTCACATCACGGGCTGAGGCAACGCACGGGGGTGTTCACGTCCGCGCTTCCCTCCGGGCGCCCCGCGGGGCGACGTGGCCGGCGGCGTGGTGCAGCGAGCGCCAGGCCACCACCGCCCAGGCCGCCACGAGCAGGACGTAGAGCACGACGGCGGTCCAGACGAAGGGCTGCGATCCGGTGCGGGTGGCGAGGGCACCCGTACCGGTGACGCAGGCGCCGAGCGGGAAGATGAAGGACCACCAGCTGGGCGCGAAGGGGAGTCCCGCCCGCAGCTGTCGTACGGTCAGCGCCGCGGCGAGCACCAGCCACAGCATCGCGAAGCCCCACAGCCCGATCCCGCCCAGCAGCGCGAACGCCGCCGCGGCCCGGGCGTACGGAGCGGGCAGCGCGCTGGGTGCCGCCGTGGCCAGCGAGCCCATCGCCGTCACCGCCTGGTCGACGGCGCCCAGGCCGATCCACACCGTGGGCACCACCGCTCCCGTGGGTGCGTCGTGGTGGACCAGCCGGCTGAAGACCATCGCCAGTACCAGCAGGACCGCCACCAGGCCGAGCCCGAGCATCGCGTAGCAGCCGAGCAGCAGGGCCAGCCGCGGCTGTCCGGCCGGTGCGTGCGGGACCAGCAGGGCGCCCGTCGCCGCGGAGACCAGCGGCGGCACCACGGGCATCAGCCAGCCGCCGAAGGCCGCGTCCGGAGCGAAGCGGTGCCGGGTGACCATCACGTACGGCACAGCGCAGGCCGCCGCCAGGCCGAGTACGGTGCCCAGTGACCACAGCGCCCAGTCCACGTTCAGGGCCGTACGCGCTCCGAGCACCTGCCGGCCGAGCAGCTGCGCGCCCGCCCCCACCGTGAGCAGTGCCATCGGCGGGGCCCCGAGGAACGGCGCCAGCATCGGATCGCCGGCGTGCACCCGCAGCGTCCGCTGCCTGAGGTAACCGGCCGCGAGGACCACCAGGAGCAGCGCGGCGCCCGCCCAGACCACCGTGGCCGCGTCACGCAGCCAGGCGGAGCTCCGCGGCAGGGTGACCGCCGCGTTGGCGACGATGCCGGTGCCCATGACCGCCGCGAACCAGCTGGGGCCCAGGTGCGGACGTCGCGTCCCGGTCAAGGCCGGCAGCCGGGGACGTGCATGGGTGGCGTGCCGGGGCCCCGCGTCGCTCCTGGGCGGGAGGGACCGGGTATCGCTGGGGTCGGATGTCACGGCGGAGAACGCTTCTTTCCTCGCATCGGGAATCGCCGTCGGCAATCGGCACACCGGCCCCCAGGCCCAACAGCTCACGGGCCGCGGCCGCAGCCGTCGGCTCGTTGGCCCTACGACGTTACGGTGACGTTCGGCTCGCTCCGCATCACTACGCGTGCCAGGACACCCTCACATCAGGACGTCCGGCCCACGGAACCCAGCGGGAGCCGTACGCACCGGCGCGGCACGGCGCGGGGGAACGTCCTGATGTGACGCCTCCCCGGCACCTTCGGCCCTCGGCGTCGGCCCGGCATCGTCCTAGGGTCGGTGGTGCCACACGGTCAGCGATGCGCGCACCCCACCGGCACGGAACGGGGCCGCTCCCCCACCGGGAGCCATGCGCGGATGACGGGGCCCTTGCGACTGCCCCCGCCATCGGCTGTCCCGAATGAGGAAAGAAGGCGATCCACCCAGTGGCGTCGACATCCAGCGCCGAAGAACCGGCACTCCAAGGACCGGAATTCGGCCTCAACGAATGGCTCGTGGACGAACTGTACGACCGCTACCTGCGCGATCCCGGATCGGTCGACGAGCAGTGGAGGGACTTCTTCGTCTCCCCCGCCGCCACCGCCGGCCGGCAGGAGCGTGCCGACACGCCGTCCCCGCATGTGGACGCGCGAGAAGCGGCTGCCAAGGCCGTGCGCGTCGCCGCGCTCATCCACGCGTACCGCGTACGCGGACACCTGGCGGCCGACACCAACCCGCTCGCGGCCGGTCGGGTGACCACGCATCCGGAGCTCGACATCGCGGCCTTTGGCCTGCGCGACGAGGACCTGGAGGCGGAGTTCGTCGTCGACGGCTTCGCCGGGCGCGACACCATGACGTTGCGTGGTGTGCTGGACGTCCTGCGCGGGTCCTACTGCGGGACGGTGGGCGCCGAGTACATGCACATCCAGGCCTTCGAGGAGCGCCGCTGGGTGCAGGAGCGGATCGAGGCGCCTTCGCCCCGGCCGGACCGTGCCGACCAGTTGCAGGTCCTGTACCGGCTCGGTGCTGCGGAGGCCTTCGAGACCTTCCTGCAGACCAAGTACGTCGGCCAGAAGCGGTACTCGCTCGAAGGCGGCGAGTCGGCGATCGTGCTGCTCGACGCCCTGCTGCTCCGCAGCATCAGGCACGGCATGCGGGAGGCGGTCATCGGGATGGCCCACCGGGGCCGGCTCAACGTCCTGGCCAACATCATCGGCAAGTCGTACCGGAACATCTTCCACGAGTTCGAGGACGCGGTGGACATCCTGTCGGTCCAGGGGACCGGCGACGTGAAGTACCACCTCGGCGCGGAGGGGACCTACCACGCCCTGGACGGCGGCGCGATCGCCGTCTCCGTCGTGGCGAACCCCTCCCACCTGGAGATCGTCGGGCCGGTGGCCGAGGGGGTCGTGCGCGCCAAGCAGGACCTGGCCGACGGCGACGGCGCGGCGTTCCCCGTCCTGCCGGTCGTCGTCCACGGCGATGCCGCGTTCGCCGGGCAGGGCGTGGTCTCCGAGACGCTGAACATGTCGCAGCTGCCCGGCTACCGCACCGGCGGGACGGTGCACGTCGTCATCAACAACCAGCTCGGTTTCACGACCTCGCCCGCCAGCGGCCGCTCCAGCACCTACGCCACCGCCGTCGCGCGGACGGTCGAGGCCCCGATCTTCCACGTCAACGCGGACGACCCCGAGGCCGTCGTGCGGATCGCACGCCTGGCCTTCGACTACCGCCAGGCGTTCCACAAGGACGTCGTCATCGACCTGATCTGCTACCGGCGCCACGGGCACAGCGAGGTCGACGACCCGTCCATCACCCAGCCGGCCATGTACGACCGCATCGACGCCACGCCTTCGGTGCGCAAGCTGTACGCCCAGGCCCTGGTCGACCGGGGGGCCATCGACGAGCGGCAGGCCGAAGGCGCCCTGCGGGACTACCGGGAGCGCCTGGAGCGGGCCTTCGCCGAGACGCGCGCCCTGACGGCGGCCGGTTCCCCGAAGCCCGCCACCCCCGCGGACCACCGGGACGGCACCGCGGTGCCGGTGCCGACCGCGATCACGGAGGCGGCCGCCCGGCACGTGATCGCCTCCCAGACCGGGCAGCCCGCCGACTTCACCGTGCACCCGCGCGTCCTGCCGCAGCTCCGCCGGCGCGCCACGATGCTGGACGCCGGCACGATCGACTGGGCCACCGCCGAGACCCTGGCCATCGGCTCCCTGCTCATGGAGGGGGTGCCGGTGCGGCTGTCCGGACAGGACTCCCGCCGCGGCACGTTCGGCCAGCGTCACGCGGTGCTCACCGACCGGCGCACCGGCGCGGAACACACCCCGCTGAACGGCCTCGGCGCGGGCAGCGCGGGCTTCTCCCCCTACGACTCGATGCTGTCGGAGATGGCGGCCCTGGCCTTCGAATACGGCTACTCGCTGGAGCGGCCCGACGCGCTGGTGCTGTGGGAAGCCCAGTTCGGCGACTTCGCCAACGGCGCGCAGAGCGTCGTCGACGAGTACATCGCGTCGTCGGAACAGAAGTGGGGCGAACGCTCCGGGGTGACGCTGCTGCTGCCCCACGGACTGGAGGGACAGGGTCCCGACCACTCCTCCGGCAGGATCGAGCGGTTCCTGCAGCTGTGCGCGCAGGGGAACATGACCGTCGCCGTCCCGACGCTGCCCGCGAACTACTTCCACCTGCTCAGGCAGCAGGCGCTCGGCGAGCGCAGGAGGCCCCTGGTGGTGTTCACCCCCAAGTCGATGCTGCGGCTGAAGGAGGCCACCTCCGGGCTGGCGGACTTCACCACGGGCTCCTTCCGTCCGGTCGTACCGGACCGGGACGTCGACGCCGCACAGGCCCGGCGCGTGCTGCTGTGCTCGGGGAAGGTCTCCTACGACCTGGACGCGTACCGGCGGAACGCCGGCCTGCGGGACACCGCGATCATCCGGCTGGAGCGTCCCTACCCCTTCCCGGACGAGGAACTCGGCGCGGAGCTCGCCCGCTTGCCCCGTGACGCCGAGGTGCGGTGGGTGCAGGAGGAGCCGGAGAACCAAGGTGCCTGGTCCTTCGTCAGGCCGCACGTGGAACGGCTGGCGGGCCGCCCCCTCGGATGCGTCAGCCGGCCGTCCGCCTCGGCCCCCGCGGTGGGCTCCGCCCGGCGGCATGCCGCCGAGCAGAAGCAGCTCGTGGAGTCGGCCTTCCGCTGACCGCTCCCGCGACGGCGCACGACACCCCTGGGACCGTCCTCCCGGGGGTGTCCGTCGTAGGGGGTCCGCTGCGACGGCGTGTCGGCCGGCGGACGTACGATCCGGCGCATGATCCGGATCTCCTGGGCCCTGATGGCCCAGCACGTGGACGAGTGGTCGGGAACCGACCTGGACGAGGGCGCCGCGGTCCTCGAGGACAGGGTGCGCGCGGCGGTCGCCACGATCGGCCTGAAGCCCGAGGCCGTACGGCAGTGGTGGGCGGACTTCCTCACGCCCGTGGTCGATTCGCTCCGTACGGAGGGCGCTGCCGCTCTCGCCCGGGGCGAGTCGTGGAGCAAGGCGGCCGGACCGTTCCTCGCCTGCGTCTCACAGGTCGGCTGACCGAGCGGAGCCGCGGCGCGGAGGCCTCTACGCGGCGAGCAGTTCCGCCCAGTGGGTGAATCCGGCGTAGTCGGAACGGACGCCGTGCCGGGCCGACAGCGCCCTGACGATGCCGAGGCCCCGGCCGTGCTCGTCCGGGTCGGTGGCGCACGCCGCCGCGCGGAGCCCCGCCGACGGACCCGAGTCGGTGACCTCGATGCGCACGGCGCTGCGCCCGTCGACCTCGGTCCACGACAGGCGCAGGCCCGCGGGGCCGTCGGTGTGCACGACGGCGTTGGTGGCCAGCTCCGATATCACCAGCAGCACGTCGTCGGCGACCGGCGGGGCCATCTCCCACTCGGCGAGGATCTTCCGCACTCTCCGCCGCATGACGGACAGGGCGCTGGGGAAGTGCGGCAGCGTGCAGGCGTGTTCACCGTCGTTCAGGGGCGTCGGCTCCGAATGCGCCGCCTCGGTGTCCTCCACCGCGCTCCGTGCCCGCGGCACCTCTGCTTCGAGGCAGCCCGGCGCACGTCGCCTTCGCCGACCGGGTTCGGGAGTCGGACCGATGGAAGTCATGGTGATCGCCTTCTGCTCGCTCCGGGCCGCCGACGTCCGCCTGCGACTCCTGCCCGAGAAGGAGGCTCCACAACGGCCGAGGGCCGCTGTTCCCCAAGCGTTCAACTCCCGGAAGCCTGTTGCCCGTGGCCTCGCTCACGGCCGGCCATGACGCACATCGCCGGTGTGCTATGCGCCCGCCGCCGGGCTCAGGTCCCCGGCGCCCAGGCCGGTCGTCCGGAAACTGGCGCGGAACGCCGCCGGCGTCACGCCCAGGTGTCGTACGAACGCCCGGCGCAGAGACTCGGGCGAGCCGAATCCCGTGCGCCGCGCCACGACGGCCATGGGGTCGTCACCGGTCTCCAGCATCGCCTGGGCGGCCTCCAGCCTGACCTGCTCCACGTACCGCCCCGGACTGGTGCCCACCTCGTCGTAGAACAGCCGCGTGATGTGCCGGACGCTGACGCCGGCCCTGCGGGCCATGGCCGTCAGGGAGTGGTTGCCGCCGGGGTTCTCCGCGACCGAGTCCAGGACCTCGCGGAGCATCTCCTGGCGCGGGTGCGGCAGCCGGGAGCGCGCGCTGAACTGGGACTGGCCGCCCGGTCGCTGCATGAAGACGACCATGTCCTTGGCGACCGCCCTGGCGACCTCCGCCCCGTAGTGCTCCTCGACGAGGGCCAAGGACAGGTCGATGCCGGCGCTGACGCCGGCCGAGGTCATCATCTTCCCGTCGCGGACGAAGATGGCGTCCGGCTCGACCTTCACGGACGGGTAGCGCAGGCCCAGTTCCCGGGTCTGCCTCCAGTGCGTCGCCGCCCGCCGGCCGTCCAGGAGCCCCGACGCGGCCAGCAGGAAGGCTCCCGTGCACACCGATGCCGTGCAGCGGGCCTTCCCGCTCAGTCCCCGTACGGCGTCCAGCAGGGCGTCGTCCTTGATCACGGTTTCCCATTCCGGACCGCCGGGGACCACCAGGACGTCGCACGTCTCGTGCACGTCGGCGACGGACAGGTCGGCACTGAGACGCGTCCCGGCGGCGGTGACCACCTCCGCCCCGTCCTCGGACACGACCTGCACCCGGTACGGTCCGCCCCATTCGTTCGCCGAGGCGAAGACTTCGATGGGGCCCGTCACGTCGAGCAGCCGCACCCCCGGGAAGACGAACACCAACACGGTGAGCGGACCCGCTCCAGGCTGCTTGTGAAACATGGGACACCTCCCGGTCATGCGCCGCGCGGACCGCGGTCGCCGCGGTTCCCACCTGAGTCCCCTGAGTCCCCTGAGTCCCCTGAGTCAGGTACGCCCCAAGGACCCCAGGACGACGACGGCGGAACCGCCGTTCCCCGGCTTTCCACCCGCCATCGTGCGCCCGCGACCCGCACCGATGCCACGACCTGCTTGCTCCCTCCTGGGAGGCACAACCTCCCAGACCGCACGGCGGCACCACGCTGTCTCATGCGGCGGGCGCCTGAGGGCTGCGGGCACCCAGCAGCGCAAGGCAGTTGACCCACAGCGGGCCGAGCTGCGCCGTGTCGTTGTAGAGCTTGGCGAACAGGACCCGGCCCTCGAGCTGTGCCACCACGGAGCGGGCGGCCGCCCGCGTGTCCGGGACGATCACCTCGCCCCGCCGCAGGGCCTCGACGACGACCGACTCCACCATGCCGACCTGTGCGTCGAAGATCTCCCGGAGGCGTTCGCGGACGACTTCCGTCAATTCGCCCGACTCCACCGCGAAGTTGGCGAACATGCAGCCCGCGACGATGCCGCAGTCCCGCTGTCCCGCACCTTGCTGGACGCTGGCGGCCTCGAAGAGCATCCGCAATCGCGACAGGGGTTCCGCATCAGGATCGAGGAGGCAGAGCCAGGCGCGTCGTTGCGCGTTCCAGTGCTCGTCGATGACGCTGAGCGCGAGTGCCTCCTTCGAGGCGAAGAAGTAGTGGAAACTGCCCCTGGGCACTCCGGCCGCCCTGCAGATCTCCGCCAGCCCCAGCGCCGAGTAACCGCGTTGGTCGAACAGCGAGTGAGCGGCGCTCAGAATCTTCTCCCTGGCACCACTGGTGCTTCCCATACGGAGCACTATACGACCGGTCACCTATGAAAGAGCCGCCCCGCTCCGCGGTACGTCCGGATGTGAGGGCCCGATGGCATGTCCCTCCGCTACGGCCCTCTCCTCCGGCGGTGTTGCACCTCATGGCACGGGACGAGGACGGACCACGCGAGAGTCGGCGTCCGTCGCGTCCGAGCGCAGACGGACCCGGAAGGAACCTGCATGACTCCGACGCAGTACACCGACGGCTTCCGACCGGAGCTGGTCGTCATCCCTTGCGGCTCCCGCAAGTTGGACCACCGGGCAAGGGCGGCCGACATGTACATCGGCAGCTACCACCGCGCGTGCCGGAAGGCCGCCGAGGCGCTCCAACCGGACCGGCTCGTGATCCTCTCCGCCCGGTACGGCCTGCTGGACCTCGACGACGAGATCGACCCCTACGACACCCCGCACGGGCACGCCGACGCGGTGACCGACGCCGTTCTCCGCGCCCAGGCGGAAGACCTCCGGATCGCCGCGGTCGACCCCGTCGTCATCCTCGGCGGCGCCCGTCACGTCGCGCTCGCCAAGGCCGTGTGGCCGCACGGCCTCACCCCGCTGAGCGGCACCAGGGGCATGGGTGAGCAATTCGCACGCCTCGCGGCGATGGCACGCGCAGAAGCCACGCGATCCCCCGCCACGGCGAAGACACGCGATGCCCGACGCACCGTGGCACTGCGCCGCCTCAACAGCTGATCGGGCGACCACGCCGGCCCGGCGGGCCCGGGGTCCCGGCGCTCCGGCCCCCGTGGGCCGTCAACCGTCAGCCGGAGACCGTGCGCCGGCCCACGCTCATGTACGTGAAGCCCAGCCCTGCCGTGCCGGCCGGCGCCCTGGATCCCGTCCGGCTCTCTGGCTGGTGCGGGGCACCATAGCCCCTCGCGGACGCCTGCCTGACGGGCCGTGAGACCGGGCATGAGCGTGGGGCGACCCGCTCGGGCCGCCCCACGGACATGAGCTCGGTGCCGGTCGTCAGTGCCGGCCGATGTCCTTGATCTTCTCCTTGGCCTGGCGCGCGTCGCCCTTGGCCTGCTCCATGCGGCCCTCGGCGGTCAGCCGCTCGTTGCCCACGGCCTCTCCAGCGGCCTCCTTGGCCTTGCCGACGGCCTGCTCGGTCTTCGCCTTGGCCTTCTCATTGGCGGCCATGCTGCTCACCTTCCCAGGTATCGAGGTCATGTTCCGTTGCTTCGCCTGACCGCTGGGCGGCGTCGCAAACACCACTCACGCCGTACGCGGGAAGCCGTGGACTGCCGGGCTTGAGCGGGGGTAGGCGGGTGACGCACGGAGGGTGCAGGCTGGAACATACCGATGAGGAGGGTTGCCGAGATGCAGATCGCAGTGGCCGGTGGCAGTGTCGCGGCGACGCAGGAGCACGGCGCTGTGGACGCGCTTCCCGAGGTGCCGGGCGATATGACGCCGCCCGAGATCCGGCAGGTCTCCAAGGTGATGTTCGCCCGGCTGCAGGCCTTGGAGGAGGGCACAGCCGAGTACCAGTACGTGCGCAACACGCTCATCGAGATGAACACCTCGCTGGTGCACTTCGCGGCCCGCCGGTTCTCCCAGCGCGCCGATCAGATGGAGGACATCGTGCAGGTGGGCACGATCGGCCTCATCAAGGCGGTCGACCGGTTCGATCCCGCCTACGGCGTGGAGTTCGTGACCTTCGCGGTGCCGACCATCGTGGGCGAGATGAAGCGGTTCTTCCGCGACACCAGCTGGTCGGTCCACGTGCCCCGGCGCCTGCAGGAACTCCGCATCGACCTGGCCAAGGCCACCGACGCCCTGGAAGCCGAACTGGACCGGGCCCCGACGACGGCCGAACTGGCGACCCGCCTGCAGATCACCGAGGAGCAGGTGCTGGAGGCCCTGACCGCCGCCAACGCCTACTCGGCCGCCTCCCTCGACGCGCCGGCGACCGAGGACGACGACGGCAGCACTGCCTGGGCGGAGCGCCTGGGCTACGACGACGCCGCCTACGGCAAGGTCGACGACATCGAGGCGGTCAAGCCCCTCATCCGGCAGCTGTCCGAACGGGATCGGCTGATCCTCTCCCTCCGCTTCGGGCACGACATGACCCAGGCCGAGATCGGCGCCCACCTGGGCGTCTCGCAGATGCAGGTCTCCCGGCTCCTGTCGCGGATCCTCACGCGCCTGCGCGCCCAGGTTGTGACTCGTTGAGTCGACGGCACCCGGCTTTCCCCGGCCGCGCCGGACCCCGTGGTGTCAGAGCGGTGTCAGAGAGGCTGGAGCCGGCGGCGCAGGAGGCAGAACTCGTTGCCTTCCGGGTCGGCCAGGACGTGCCAGTTCTCGGTGCCGGTCTGGCCGACGTCGGCGGCCGTTGCGCCCAGCGCGAGCAAGCGCTCCAGCTCGGCGTCCTGGTCGCGGTCGACCGGGTTGACGTCGATGTGCAGCGGGAGCCTCCCGGTCCGCGGGTCACTGCTCGGGCTGAGGATGAGGGTGGGCTGCGGGCCGCCGAAGCCGATGCCGGGCGGCCCGATCTCGATACTTCCGTCGTCCTCCCGGCCGAGTTCGACGTAGCCGAGGACCTCGCTCCAGAACACGGCCAGCCTCTCGGCGTCGGCGGCGTGGATGACCAGCTCACTGATGCGGCATGACATGCCCGGGAGTGTAGGCAGCCACGGCACACCCGCGCGATCGTCTTGCCCGGCGGCCGCCGTGGATGCGAGGCGCGTCACGGTGAAAAAGCGTTCGCTTACTTTTCGGAGCAAGTAATCTTGAGGCATGTCTGACGTCATGCCGCAGCAGGAAGCGGCCCCGGAGGGAATCACGCCCCTCAGCCCGGATGAAGAGGCGGTCATCCGGTCGCTGCACCGCGTCATCTACGCCCTGCCCCGCGCCATGGACGCCGATCTGGTCCGCGAGCAGCGGCTTCCGCTGACCGAATACATGGCCCTGATGCACCTGTCCGAGGCACCGGAGCGGCAGATGCGGATGAGCGATCTCGCCGTCGCCTGCGAGCGGTCGCTCAGCGGGATGACGCGGGCCGTGTACCGACTGCAGAGCGACGGGCTCGTCCAGCGCGTCAAGGACACCCAGGACGCCCGCGGCTGGAACGCGGTCCTCACCGACGCGGGCCTCGCCCGGCTGCGGGAGGCGTGGCCGACCAATCTGGCCTCCGTACGGCGCCGCTTCCTCGACCACCTCGACGGCCTGGACCTCAAGGCGCTCGCCGCGGCCCTGGCGAGGATCGCCTCCTGACGCGACCGCCCCGGCTGTCAGGCCCGCCCGGGCCGGCCGGTGACGGGCCCATGGCCCGAGGGCGCAAGCAGGCCGTGCAGGACAAGCGCGGAGAGCGCGTCGGCCATGGTGTTCCTGTCGCGCTCCGCCGTCGGGACGTCGTCGGGGTTGAGCCGGTCGGCGATCGGGTCCTGTGCCAGGGCCAGCGCCGGGCCCGTGACGGCGAAGTACAGGATGTGCGGGGGGACGCGCGGCATGCGGCCCGCCGCCATGAGGCCGTCGACCGTCGGCTCGATGCTGTCCCAGAACGGCTTGATGAACCGCTGGTGGAGATAGTCCAGGCGACCGGAGTCCCGGGTCGACTCGTCGGTGAGCAACCGGTTCATGGCGGAGTCGTTCGCGGCGAGGCGGTACAGGTGGACGACGACGGCCCGTAGGCGTTCGCCGTCGTCGTGGCACTCGGCCAGGAGCCGGTCGAGCGCGGGCTGGGCGTCCCGCAGCGCGAAGTCCACCACCGCGCGCCAGAAGTCGCCCTTCGACCCATACCGTTCGTGGACGAAGTTGTGACTCACGCCGAGCCGCCGGGCCAACTCCCGCATGGTGGTGGCGGCGTAGCCGAGCTCGGCGAAGGTGTCCAGGCCCCGCCGGAGGATCTCGCTCTCACGCAGCCGGACGGGTGCGTACTTCCCGCGCGCCGTCGCTGCCGGCGCCTGATCCGGTGTTCCGTCGGTCACTCTGGCATCGCTCCGTTCGGCGTCGGCCGGCCTGGCGCCGATCGCACTCCCTCTCGGCCACCGGGCCGGTCATGCCCCCGGTACGGGCGCATCGCGCCTGGTGGGCGGCGTGCGCGTCCGGAATCCCGGGCGGGATGGCGAGGCGATCGCCGGTGATCCAAGTCTTCCATGCCGGTCACCGGCCGGGTGACCTCGGAAGGGCCCCACCGAAAACTGCTTGACGCTTGTCAAGCTCGGGAGGATGCTTGACGTGTCAATCACTTCGGTGCTCTCGGGCACCGATGATCAGCTGAGGAGTGCCCCGTGATCTTCAACAAGACCCGTGAGGCCGCATCCACCCCGGCCACTCCCACGTCCAGCGGACGCAAGAAGGTGGTGGGCGCCATGACCGGCCTCGCCGTCGCCGCCGCCCTCACCGCCGTGGCCGTCCCGGCCGCGGCCCAGAGCCCGGCACCGAACGCCGCCTCGTCCGGCCACGCGGCCCACCACCACTACCTCTCGCCGCTGCAGGTCACCTCGGCGTACTACGCCAGCTACAACGGCGACCTGGCCGCCGGATTCGACCGCTACATCTCCAAGGACCTGGTGCTCCACGGCTTCAACGGCCCCGAGAACCGGGACGACTGGATCAAGGGCGACCTCGACATCAAGGCCGGGCTCACCGGCTTCAAGATGACCGTCCTGGACCAGATCGTGGAGGGCGACAAGGTCGTCACCCGCTGGAGCTTCGCGGGCCGTCACACCGGCACGGTCTTCGGCATCCCCGCCTCCGGCCGCGACGTCCAGCTCAGCGGCATCTCCATCGACCGCGTCATCCACGGCCAGTCCGTCGAGCACTGGTCGGAGGGCAACTTCGGGGTGTTCCTGGACGAGCTCCGCGGGGAGACGCCTCCCGGCACCGTTCACCCCACCACCAAGTAGCCCTCGCACGACCGGCTTCACCAGGCCGCGGCACGCACCCCGGGCGCACCGCCCCCAGCGGGCGCCCGGGGGGCCACGGCATCACACACACGCACCCGCACACACGCACCCGCACCCGCACCCGCACCCGCACACCGCACTGACCAGGAGCACTCCCATGACACCTCTTCTTGACGGCAAGATCGTGCTGATCACCGGCACCGGCGGAGGCATGGGCCGCGTCGCGGCCCAGTTGTTCGCCAAAGAAGGCGCCAAGGTCGTCGGAGCCGACATCAACCCCGACGCCAACGAGGAGACGACCGAACTCGTCCGCCGCGCGGGCGGCGAGATGACCAGCATCGCTCCGGTCGACCTCACCGACCCCGAGCAAGTGCGGCGCCTCGTCGAAGGTGCCGCGGCCGCCTACGGCGGGCTCGACGTCGTCTACAACAACGCCGCCTCGTTGCGCTTCGGCCCGCTGCCCGACTTCTCCGTCGAGGACTGGCACGCCACCATCACCGGCGAACTCGACATCCCCTTCTTCGTCTCGGAATTCGCCTGGCCCCACCTGGTACGCCGCGGGGGCGGCGTCATCATCAACGTCGCCTCCATGGCCGGCATGATCGCCGGGGAGAACCCCCCGATGGTCGGGCACACCGCTGCCAACGCCGGCGTCATCGGCATGACCCGGCAACTCGCGCTCGAAGGCGCCCCGCACGGGATCCGCGCGGTGGCCATCAGCCCCGGCCCCGTCCTGACCCCCGCCAGCGACCGCGACCTCGGCGACAACCAGGCCGCCCGCGACGCGATCACCGGCAAGACCCTCCTCAAGCGCTTCGCCCGGCCCGAGGAGATCGTCGACCTGGCCGCCTTCCTCGCCTCCGACCGAGCCTCCTACATCACCGGGGCGAACTACGCCGTCGACGGCGGCGCCAGCGCCTGGTGACGCGGCACGTCCGGCCCCACCCCTGAAGCTCCGGGGTGGGGCGGAGCACGCGCCTGCCCGGCTCGCGGCCCCAGCGGGCGTACCGCGGGATGGCCCGTACGGACTCAGGCGGTGTGCCAGCGGACGCCGGTCAGCTGCTGCGAGCGCTCCCACAGCCGGCGGCCGAGTCCCGGGTCCTGCGCCGCCGCCGACAGTTGCACGGGGACGGGATGCCCGGATCGTCCGCCCTTGCCGTCAGGGCCGATGTAGGAACCGGCGGCGAGATCGGGCTCGGTCGCCGCGTAGAGCTGGGGCAGGGCCCCCATCTCCGGACTCTGCGCGAAGAGCCTGCCGGACACGCGCATGACGATCCCCACGGGCCCGGTGCCCTTGCTCTGCATCGGCGTGTTGCTGTAGCCGGGGTGCGCGAGGACGCTGGTGATCGGCGACGGTGACGACCGCTCGCGCCGGGCGAGCTCCACGCCGAAGACCGCGTTGGCCAGCTTCGAGGCCGAGTAGGCGGCGAGGGGCGTGTACTTCCGCGACCACGCGACGTCGTCCAGGTCGAGTTCCCCCTTCTCGTGCATGTAGGACGTCACGGTGACCACCCGCGGTGCCGGCGACCGGCGCAGCGCCGGTTCCAGCAGCGCCGTGAGGGCGAAGTGGCCGAGGTGGTTCGCGGCGAGGTGGCGCTCGGCGCCCTGCGCGGTCACGGAGTGCCCGACCATGGAGATGCCCGCGTTGTTGACCAGTACGTCGACGGACTCCCCCTCGCCGATCTCCTCCGCCGCCCGGCGGATCGAGTCCACGTCCAGCAGATCGACCCGGCGCACCGCGACCTCGGCCCCGGGATACGCCCTGCGCAGCGAGGACGCCACCGCTTCCCCCCGTGCGGTGTCACGGACGGCGAGCAGTACCCGGCCGCCGTGCGCGGCGAGTTCGCGCGCCGTCACCAGACCGAGACCGCTGGTCGCGCCCGTCACGACGAAGGTGCGGCCTTCCTGTGGAGCCATTCGGTCAGCGGTCCATCCCTTGCTGGAGCCTGTCGGCATCGTTGATCTCGCATTCTTCTTGACACGGTCCCGGTCACCCCGCGCCGGCAGCTCCGGGGCCGTGCAAGAAGCTAAACCTTTCCATTAGTGTGAAGGTCAAGCGGCGACCGGATCGCCCACGGCGCGACGGCGAGGCGCACCGTCCGTACGGATGCCCAGCCAAGGAGGGCGATGTGAAGATCGGGGACCTGGCCGAGAAGACGGGTGTCGCGCCGCGGCTGCTCCGCTACTACGAGGAGGTCGGCATCCTCCACCCCTTCCGGAGCGCCAACGGGTACCGCAGCTACGGCGAGCCCGCCGTCGACCGCGTCCTGCAGATCCGCGAACTCCTCGAAGCCGGCCTGACGACGGAGATGATCCGCGAGGTCCTGCCCTGCCTCGATGCCGCGAAGGAGGGGACGGACGTCCGGTCCTGCCCGGCGGCCAAGGACCTGGACGGACTGCGACGTCAGCTCAGCAGCATCGAGCGACGCATCGAGGTGCTGCAGCGCAACCGGCACGCGATCAAGGCGTACCTGCGCGCCTGGGAGGACGCCGGTGCCGCGACGCCCGCGGCCTCCGAAGAGGTTCCTGGCGCGGTCGCGGGGTGACCGGCGGCGACATGCCGCGAACCGCCGCCGACGATGTCTCCAGGGCCTCCGTGTCGTGGGCACACCTAGGGTGCCGGACATGATCACCGGCAGGGCGCCGGGCTGTTCGGAGCCTCGTGGGGGTTGGGATGTTCTGGCGGAACAAGAAGCCTGACGAGCGGGCGCAGTGGGAGCTTGATCCGCTGGTGGGTGTGGGTCCGCTGCGGTTCGGGATGAGTCCCGACCAGGTCAAGGCAGCGCTGGACGGGGCGGACGTCCACGTGTCACGAAGCAGGGAATGCACCTTGTCCTGGCAGCGGTACGGGGACCTGGGGGTGACCGCGATCTACGGGCCGGGGACGCGGCTGGCCGCCGTCGCGATCCAGGCGCACGACGGTCCGCGGGTGCGGCTGCGGGACATGGAACTGATCGCCCGAGCCCCGTCCGAGGTGCGCGCGGGCATCCACGATCTCGCCCATGACGAGGGAGTGGAGGTCCGGGTGAACTGGAGCGGTGATCCCGAGGTCGCCGCGTGGGGCGTCTCCATGGGCACCGCACTGGAGTGGGGGGAGGATCCGCAGGGGTACGCGGTGCGGAGGGACGCGGTGATCACCGACGCCCTGCTCGTCGGCCCGGAGCTGGCCGAGGACCCGTACGGGGCCGATCCGGTCATCCGATGGCGGGACGTCCGCGAACGGGAGACGAACCCGGGGGCATGGCCGGTGAGGGCCGAGCAGGACAGACCGCAGTGGGGCTTCACTCCGCTGGAGAGCGTCGGTCCACTCCGCTTCGGGATGCTCCCGCAGCAGGTCGTGGCCGCCTTGGGCGGCGAGGTACCGGCCGAGCGGCAGGGCCACTTTCCCTGGCCGGTCCACCAGAAGGCCGGGCATTGGTACCTGGGTGAGGACCGGTTTCACGACGCCGGGGTGACCGCCCACTACTGGCACCAAGAGGGGTTCCCCACCTTGGCGGCCGTGACCGTGCACGGACGAACCGGCCCACAGGTCACCTTCGACGGACTGGAGTTGATCGGCAAGACGCTGTCCGCAGTCGACACGGACCTGACCCGGTACATCGAGAAGCAACGGGTCGACCTGCTCATCGGCTGCAGCGGCGACCTGGGACCGGACGGGGCCCATATGTACGTGCGGGCCGCCAGAGCCGGGGACACCGTGGTCAGCGAGGCCCGGTTCTTCGTGGAGGACTGGGACGACCACTGATGCCCCACGAGCCGCCCGCGGCCGTGGGGCGCCATGACGCGACGGCCTGCGCGGCGGCGAAGGAGCTGGACGGAGATCCGCACCGCTTGCCGGCGAGACACGTCGTCGCGGCGTCGTCGCGGCGTCGCCGGCTCGAACCGCCGACGCCGTGACGGGATGCCGACCCGGCGGATGCACTGCCGGCGTCAGTCGGCGCGCCCGACGCCGCGATCGGGTGCGCTCATGTCCCCCGTGCCGGGCGTGCCGTCGGCGAGCCCGTAGCGCAGGTACACGGTGCCGGTCGGGCTGGCGGCGGGCGGTTCGAGGAGCGTGACGTTCGTGGGGACCGCGCCGCCGTCGAACACCTTCTTCCCGACGCCGAGCACGATCGGGTGCACCCAGAGGTCGAGACGGTCGAAGAGCTTCTCACGCAGGAGGGTCTGCACCAGGTTCAGGCTCCCGACGACCTTCACGTGCTCGTGCCGGTCGCGGATCTCGCGCACCGCGCCGGCCAGGTCCGGGCCGAGCTGCGTGGACCCGGCCCACGAGAGGTCGGGCCTGCCGCGGGAGGCCACGTACTTCGGGACGCCGTTGAAGAGCGTGGCGATCTCGCCGTCCTCGCCGCCCTTCTGGTGCGGCCAGTAGGCGGCGAAGATGTCGTACGTCCGCCGGCCGAGCAGCAGGGCGTCCGTGCCCTCGTACGCGGCACCGACCTGCGCCCCGGAGACCTCGTCCAGCAGGGGCGCCTGCCAGCCGCCGAACGGGAACCCCTCCGGGTCCTCGTCGGGACCGCCGGGCGCCTGCCCGACGAGGTCGAGGGTCGCGAACATTTCGATGTGGATCAGGCCCATGTCTGACTTCCGATGCGTTGGTCGTCTCGGTCGGGAGGTAGACCGGTGGGCGCCCGGGAACTCATTGCCGCGACGGCATCCGGCTTCGTACATGGGCGGGCAGCGGCCGTTCGTGACGTTCGTCCGAAATTCGCGGGCTGCCCGTACCGCCGCATGCATTTGTCCACGGGTACGTTCGCATCCGGGCACGGCACCCGGGTGGGGAGTTGGCCGCATGGCAGCACGCTCCCGGGAATGGCTTTCACCTCATTGCGCAAGCGTGTCGTCCGTGCCTCGTCGCTCCCGGCGACCGCACCGGTTCCGACCGTGCCTCAGGCCCCGTTCGGGGCGGGCGCCGAGCACCTGCCGGAGCCGGACCAACACTGAAGGGTTCAGGAGGTACGTGGTGGTCAAATACGCACTGGGCGTGGCGCTCGCGGCGACGCTGGCCGTGGGGTGTGACAGCGCGTCCGACGAATGATGCGGCCCTTCGTCGGCACCCTCGGGCCCGGGAATCGGCCGGTTGCCCTTCCGTGACGCCCCTGGGACACCAGCCCCTTCCCGCCCGTCCTTCGCCACCGCGTGTTCACCGCCCCGCCGCCCCGCGGTGGGCACGTCCCCCCGGGCCCCCTCGCGCCGGTCGGCGCAGACGGATGCGACGCGCGTCGTCCGCCGTCGTTCACGCCTCCTCGGCACCCTCGCCGATCAGGTGCGCCGGCGAGGCGGCGACCTCGCGCCAGAAGCCGATCATCATGCGCTCGAACCGCAACCCCACCTCGACCGTCGCCCGCTGGGGCGAGCCCGCGGGCAGCAGTCCGGAGGTGACGAGCTGCCGGTACTCAGCGAGTTGGCCCTCGTGGGCCTGGATCTGCTCCGCGGCGAGCCGGCTGATCGCGTCCACCGTGTCCGCGTCGCCGGGAGCGTCGGCGTCACAGGCCTGGGGCTGGAAGTACAGCCTCAGCAGCCCCTCGTCGTGGATCTCGGTGATCGCCCGCGTCGGGGCGGCGAGCCATCGGCACAGCTCGCGTCGCCCCTCGTCGGTGAGTGACAGGGTGCGGCGATGACGGCCGCCCTCTTCCTGGTGCTCGACGACCAGTCCGCGCCGCACCAGCCGTCCGGCCTCCGCGTACAGCTGCGAGCGGGGGAAGACCCAGAAGTACCCGATGCTCTGGCGGATCCTCTGGTCGAGTTGGTAGGGGGTCGCGCCGTCCTGCCTGCTCAGCAGGCCGAGCACGACGTAGGCACTGACCGGCAGCGCGGTCGGCATCGCTGTCTCCCGATTCGGACCATCTGGATCTCAATATTCCGGACATAACCGTCCATACCGTACCGTGGAACGTGACGGTTGAGAGGGACCGACACGACCGGCGCAAGCCGCACCGATGGACGCCTCACCTGGCGCGATGACGTCCGGGTGTTCGCCCGGTACCCGCTCCCCCATCGCTCCAGCAGGAGGCACTTTCGTGAGCACCACCTTGTTCGAGCCCATGACCCTCCGGTCACTGACCGTTCCGAACCGGATCTGGATGGCCGCCCTGTGCCGGTCCACCGCCCCACCGGACGGCGACCAGGCGGGCGTCCCCGACGACGGGCACTTCGCGCACCTGGCGGCCCGCGCCACCGGCGGCACCGGGCTCATCCTCACCGAACCCACCGCGGTCAGCCCCGAGGGCCGGACCGGCCCGTACGACCTCGGCATCTGGAACGACACCCAGGTCGAGGCCTTCCGCCGGATCACCGCGTTCCTGAAGTCCCAGGGCACCGTGCCCGGCATCCAGCTCGCCGCCGGGCACCGGGACGCCACCGAGGGGACCTGGGTGGACCGCAGGTTCCCCGACGCCCCCGGCAGGCAGTACGGCTGGGCGCCCGGCGGTCCCATCGCCGTCCCGTTCGGCACCGGCTCCACCACACCGGAACAGCTCAGCACCGAGCAGATCGGCCGGATCGTGGCGGACTTCGCCGCGGCCGCCCGGCGCGCCCTGGACGCCGGCTTCCAGGTCGCCGAGATCCACGGCCTCCACGGACACCTCATCAACCAGTTCCTGTCCCCGCACAGCAACCGCCGCACCGACGCCTACGGCGGGGACTTCGCCGGCCGCACCCGCTTCGCCCTGGAGGTCGTCGACGCCGTCCGCGCCGTGTGGCCGCAGGACCTGCCGGTCTTCTTCCGCACGTCCGACCCCGACTGGCCGGAGGAGATCACCGACGACACCCTCCGCCTCGCCAAGGAGCTGCAGGCCCGGGGCGTGGACCTGATGGACGTCTCCACCGGCGGCGACCGCGTCCGCAACCGGACCGGCATGCCCGTCGCCGCCGTCGGCCCCCTCACCGGGCCGGCCCAGGCGGCGCAGGCCGTCGTCCGCTCCGGCGAGGCCGACGCCGTCCTCCTCGGCCAGGAGTTGCTGCGCGACCCGTACTGGGCACTCCGCGCGGCCACGTCGCTGGGCGGGAGGGTCAACACCCGCCGGTACCAGGCGGCGTAAGTCACGGCTCGGCGGCCGGGACGCAGATCCGACGGCCGCACCGTCCGGCGAACCGCCACGTCCCCGGCGTCCAGCCTCCAGGCCCGGCAACCGCCTGGCATGCACCTTCACCACTCCTCACCCCCATCCCCATTGCCCGGAGAAGAAACCATGCACAACAGCCCCCTGTTCGACCCTGTCCAGCTCGGCGCCTTGCCGCTGTCCAACCGCTTCGTCATGCCGCCGATGACGCGCAGCCGCTCCTTGCCTGACGGCAGCCCCGGCCCCTCCGCGCCGCTCTACTACACCCAGCGCGCCTCGGCCGGACTGATCATCACGGAGGGCACCGTCGTCTCCGCCGAAGGTGTCGGCGGCCCCGGCATTCCGGGCCTGTGGAGCGACGCCCAGGTCCAGGGGTGGAAGCGCGTCACCGACGCGGTGCACGCCGCGGGGAGCACCATCGTCACGCAACTGTGGCACACCGGCCGCGCCTCGCACCCCGTCTTCCAGCCCGAAGGCAGGACCCCGGTCGGCCCCTCCCCCATCGCGATCGACGGCCTGGTCTTCACCGACGAGGGCCGCGTGCCTTTCATGACGCCGCGACCGCTGGAGATCGACGAGATCCAGGCCGTCGTCGCCCAGTTCGCCCAGGCCGGCACGAACGCGCTGGCGGCCGGCTTCGACGGTGTGGAGGTCCACGCGGCCAACGGCTACCTGATCGACCAGTTCCTCCAGGACAGCGCCAACCGGCGCACGGACCGCTACGGCGGGAGCGTCGAGAACCGCGCACGCCTGCTGCTGGAGGTGGTCGACGCCCTGGTCGAGACGGTGGGGGCGGACCGCATCGGCGTCCGCATATCCCCGAGCAGCGTCTTCCAGGACATGACCGACTCCGACCCGGAGGCCCTGTTCGGCCACGTCGTGGACGAGCTCGCCGCTCGCGACCTCGCGTACCTGCACCTGGTGGAGCCGGGCATCGTCGGCAACGACGACTCCACGGCCGAGCGCCGGCCGGCCGACACCATCGACAGCGCCTGGGCCCGCAAGCGCTACCCGGGCCGCCTGATCGCGACCGGCGGCTACGCACGCGAGGAGGCCCTGCGCGCCGTGGAGAACGGCACCGTCGACGCCGTCGGCTTCGGCCGCGACTTCATCGCCAACCCCGACCTGCCCGAGCGCCTGGCCCGCAACGCGGAGCTGCGCGAGGCGCTGCGGGCCACCTTCTTCGGTGGTGACGACCGCGGCTACCTCGACTACCCCTCCCTCGAGGCCGAGCGCCTCCTCGCCGAACTGCGCGGGGGACGTCTCGAGCCGGTGCCCGGCCTGGAGCTGAACTCCGAGACGCCGCCGGACACATGGCACCTGGCGTGGGCCCAGCAGCAGCACAGCGCCGCCCGGGACTGACCCGGGCGGATCCCGCACCCGGGCGGGGCGCCGAGCGCGGCGCGCCCCGCCCGGGTTCCGGGTGCCGGCACCGGGTCCTTCAGCCCGACGACGCCTGGCTCAGCTTCTTGATCTGGGCGTCGATGACCCGCCGGGGGACCTCGGTGGGTTTGCCGTCCACGCCGAAGAGGTTCGAGGCGAACGTCGTGACGGTCGTTCCGCTCCGCACCACCACGTAGGTGAAGACGACGGAGTGCGCGGGGCCCATGTCGTCCGCGGGCATGTCGAGCGTCATGCGGTACGAGAGCGCGTCGTCCCCCAGCGAAGGATCCGGCAGCTTGCGGATGTGCGAGTACGTCCAGCCGGTGACCGAGGACCCGGGTGGCGCGAACTTCGTGCAGGTGTCCAGCGCACCGCGCAGTTCCGTCATCACCTTGACCGATTCCTGCTGCCGGTAGGAGTTGAGCGCCACCGTCGTGGACGACGTGTCGCCCTCATCGGACGTGCGACTGACGATCTTCGCGACCTGCCACACGGGCTGGTACCTGCCGACGAACGCGGTCATGTCGTTGAGCGGTTTGCACCGCGCGGGGGCGGGAGCGACCGGGCCCACCACCGGCTGACCGGCCCCGACGTCGCCCACCACGGGGCCGACGCTGAATCCGTCGACGTCCCCCGACCCCAGAGCGGTCCGCTCCAGTTCCCGGTGACCCAGGACCTTCTCGGGTGCCGCGGCCTGCCTCGCGGGGTGCGAGGCCCCCGCACTGTCCCGGCCCCCGTCCTCGCCCCCGTGCCCGCCCCCGTGCCTGCATCCGACAACGGCCACGGTCAGCACGCACACCGCCGCGGCTGCCCGCGCCACCTCTCTGCCCACGTTGCCCCACCCAGTTCCCAAGACGCACCGGCACGGAGCGGCAGTCCCGCAGGCACCGGCGATGAACAGCGCATGCTCCCACGCGGGTGGCGCGACAGCAATGAGATCCACACCCGGAAGTAGAAAGACCGTTCTATGCTGTAGCCATGTCGAACGTTACGGACGCATCCGCGCCGGTCCGCCGCTCCGAGGCCCGTGAGCGGTTGCTGAGCACGGCGAACCGGCTCTTCTACGGCGAGGGCATCCGGGCCGTGGGGGTGGACCGCGTCATGGCGGAGGCCGACGTCGCCCGGGGCACCTTCTACCGGCATTTCGCCGGCAAGGACGACCTGGTGCGCGCCTACCTCGAGGCGACGGATCAGGAGATCCGGGACCGGATCACCGCGGCGCAGGCAGGCATCGGTTCGCCTTCCGGCCTCCTCGCCGCCGTGGCGCACGGCATCGGTGAGGAAGTGTGCGGCGCCGGGTTCCGGGGCTGTCCGTTCATCAATGCCACGGCTGAGTACCCGGACCCCGAAAGCCCCGTCCACCAGGCGGTGCTGCGACACCGCGCCTGGTTCCTCCAGGTGCTGCAGGAAGCCTTCCAGCGGCTCGGCTCAGCCGATCCCGCACGGTCGGCCGACGCCATGATGGCCATGCGGGACGGTGCGATGGTGGCCGGCTACCTCGGCGACGCCCGGGCCGCGGGCGCCGTCTTCGAGCACGGGGTCGCCGTGCTCATGGCCGCGGCCTGAGTACGGCTCCTGCACACGGTGCACGGCCCCCTCCCGCAGGTGCCGGGAGGAGGCCGGGGGCGGGGGTGGGTCAGCGCGCCGTCGCGGCCTTCTCGACGAGACGCGTCACGGCCTTGGGGTCGGTCAGGTGGACCGCGTGCGGGCCGTCGACCTCGATGGTGCGGGCGTGCGCGCGCGAGGCCATGAAGCGCTCGGCGGCGGGGGGTATCGTCCGGTCGCCGCGGGCGACGAGGTACCAGGAAGGGATGGTCTTCCAGGCCGGAGTCACGGCCGAGGGCTCGCCGACGGCCTGCGCGGTGACGGGGCGCTGCGTCGCGGCGAGCGCGGCGGCCTTGCTCTTGCTGACGCGGTTGCTGAGGAAGACGTCGCGGAACTTGTCGGGCTTGATGTAGAGGTCGACGCCGGTGCCGCCGTCGGCCTGGGTGAAGGGGACCGCGTTCAGGGCAGTGGGCAGCGGGGCGTCGGGGTCGTCGCTGAGGTGGCTTCCGGGGAACTTGCCCACCAGGTCCGTGACGCTCTCGCCCTTGTCGGGGGCGAAGGCGGCGACGTAGACGAGTGCCTTGACGTTGGGGTTGCCGGTGGCGGCATTGGTGATGACCGCGCCGCCGTAGGAGTGGCCCACCAGGACGACCGGGCCGTTGATCGTCTTGAGGTAGTCCGCGAGGTAGGCGGCGTCGCTGCCCAGACCGCGCAGCGGCGTGGCGGGGGCGGTGACCCGGTAGCCGTCGGCCTGCAGGCGCTTGGCGACGCCGCTCCAGCCGGCGGAGTCCGCCCAGGCACCGTGGACGAGGACGACGGTCGGCTTGGGCTTCGGCTTGCCTGCCGGCTTGGCGTGATGGCCCTGGGTGGCCGAGGCGGTCGTGGCCAGTCCGGCGGCCAGGGCCAGGCCGACCGCGCCGACGACGGCGAGACGGACGGGGCGAACGGGACGACGGTGGGACATCGCTACTCCTTCAGTGGTGCGGGCGACAGACGCAAGTAGATAGAACGTTCTATCCACCTAACTTAATGTGCGACTTCCACCGCGGGCAATCAGGAGCCGGGAGTGGTGGGTCACATCACGGAGCGTGCGCGGCGCGGGATCGACCGCCGCATGTTCCGCACTTGCTTGTCCTCAAGTGAGGACTTACCTTTGTCCACACCCGAGGACATCGTGTCCTCACTGCTCGCAA
Source organism: Streptomyces sp. TOM-9 (assembly GCF_056858595.1). Lineage (NCBI taxonomy): Bacteria > Bacillati > Actinomycetota > Actinomycetes > Kitasatosporales > Streptomycetaceae > Streptomyces > Streptomyces sp. TOM-9. Next base: position 1,348,604 of record NZ_JBXEQB010000001.1, read on the forward strand.
CGGCAGAAAGGTCGGCCCCGCCATGCCCATCCCTGTACGTCACCTCGGTCCCGCCGAACTCGCCGTCGGCGCGGTCGGCTACGGCGCCATGAGCTACGCCAACCCCTACGGGCAGTCCGGCTACGACCCCGAGCGGGCCGCTCGGGAGATCGTCGACCGCGCGCTCGAGATCGGCGTCACGCTCTTCGACACCGCCGAGGGCTACGGCGACAGCGAGGAGATCCTCGGCCGGGCGATCGCCGGTCGCCGCGACGAACTCGTGCTCGCCACCAAGTTCGGCATCGTTTCGGGTCCGTTCGGCGGGGCGGAAGCGCGGATGGACGGGAGCCGCGGCTACATCCGCGAGGCCGTCGAGCGCTCCCTCAAGAAGCTGGGCACCGACCACATCGACCTCTACTACCAGCACCGTGTCGATCCCCGGACGCCGATCGAGGAAACCGTCGGCGCGATGGCCGAACTCGTCGCCGAGGGAAAGGTCCTGCATCTCGGCCTCTCCGAAGCCGCACCGGACACCCTGCGTCGCGCAGCGGCCGTACACCCGATCACGGCGCTGCAGACGGAATGGTCGCTGTGGGAGCGCGGAATCGAATCCGAGATCCTGCCGCTGTGCCGGGAACTGGGCATCAGCATCGTTCCGTACAGCCCGTTGGGCCGCGGCGCGCTGACCGGCACCGTCACCTCACGGGACAGTCTGGCGGAGAACGACCACCGCCGCGGCCTGCCCTGGTACTCGGAGGCGAATTTCGACCGCAACATGCAGACGCTCCAGGCGGTTCGCGACATCGCCGAGCAGCACGAGGCGACCCCCGGGCAGGTGGCCCTCGCGTGGCTGCTGGCCAAGGCCCCGGACGTCACCCCCATCCCGGGTACCCGCCGCGTCACGTTCATGGCCGAGAACGCCGCGGCTGCCGAACTGACCCTGACCTCGGAGCAGTTCGCCACACTCGATGCCCTCACCGTCACAGGGGACCGGGAGGCGGCCTCCGCGATGACCGCGACCAACTGGTTCAACGGCGTCACGCCGCCGGCGCGGCACTGACCCCCCGGGCGTCACAGGGCTACGCGCCGTCGACGTCTCCGACGTGCCCGTCATGCCTCGGACCAGGAACCGAACTGTTGCGGGCCGACGTCCCTCGCACCATGACTTCTGACGAGCAGCAAGGGCACGCGAGCCTCAACGGGCGCACCTCGCCGTCCGCCGTGACGATGGATCCGCCGAAGGTCAACGACTACACCAGCTTCGCCGAGGCGTACACGAGTGAGAACGAGACCAGCCTGATCAACGCCTACTACGAGCGTCCCGCGATGCTGGCCCTCGCCGGGGAGGTGGCCGGCCGGCGGATCCTCGACGCCGGCTGCGGCGCCGGGGCCCTGTTCGCGGCGCTGCGTGACCGTGGCGCCCTCGTGAGCGGCTTCGATGCGAGTTCCGGGATGCTTGAGCTGGCCCGGCGCCGGCTCGGCGAGGGTGCGGACCTGCAGGTGGCCGACCTGGGCAGTCCCCTTCCCTACGCCGACGACACGTTCGACGACGTCGTCGCGTCCCTGGTGCTGCACTACGTGGAGGACTGGGGGCCGGCGCTGGCCGAGCTGCGGCGCGTACTCAAGCCCGGCGGCCGGCTGATCGCGTCCGTCGACCATCCCTTCGCCATCGCCACCATGCACCGCGAGGCCGGCCGCGCGGCCGAGCACGGCTACTTCGACACCACCGCCTGGACCGACGAGTGGACCTTGGGCGGCCGGACCGCCCTGATGAGGCTCTGGCACAGGCCACTGCATGCGATGACCGATGCGTTCACCGCCGCAGGCTTCCGGATCACGGCCATCAGCGAGCCGGATCCCGACCCCGCCGCCCGTGAGCTGTTCCCCGAGGCCATCGCGGCCCAGCCCCGCTTCCTCTGCTTCCTGTTCTTCGTCCTGCAAGCGGACTAGGCCATTTCCCTCGGATCTGATGATCCGAAGTAACCGGCCTAGTCCTGCGGTGCCAAGGTGCGCAGGACGTCGAACTCGTTGCCCTCGGGGTCTGCCATGACCACCCAGTTCCGGTCCGGGCCCTGGCCCACGTCGACCTTGACGGCGCCGAGACCGAGCAATCTGGTCACCTCGTCCTCGGTGCTGCCGTCGATCGGGCTGACGTCGAGGTGAAGCCGGTTCTTGACGGTCTTGTCCTCGGGCACACGGATGAACACCAGGGTGGGCGGCATCTGGCGGGCCCGGACATCCTCGACGGTCGGCACCCACGAGCCGATCTCGACCTTGCCCTCGCTCCGGTCGACGACCTTGAAGTCCAGGACCTCGCACCAGAAGGCCGCGAGCCTCTCCGGATCGTGGCAGTCAACGGTCAACTCGGTGAACCTGCTTGTCATGCTTCTCCCAGATAGTGCGGACGGGGCTCAGCGTAGGTCGCCCGCCCGACGGATCCGAGATCTTTTCTCCGGTGACGCGGTCAGCGGACGGGCCCGGGGGCGACGGCGACGGCGTCGAGCGCCTTGTGGAGGAGGGGGACCAGGTCCTCGGTCTCCGGCTGGTTGAGCTGTGTGTTGCCGAGGATCAGGCGCGTGAGCAGGACGCCTGAGCAGATGGCGACCAGGAGCGCGGCGCGCCCGGCGGTCCGTTCGCCGGGCAGGGCGCCGGCGAGGACATGCTGGTAGTTCTGTTCGATGACGTCCCGCATGATCTCCGCCGCCCGCGGGTTCGCCGCGGAACGCAGGGTCAGCAGCAGCCCTTCCACGGCGGACTGATCGGAGTCGAGGAGGAGCGCGCGGGCCGCCTCGGCGTTCAGCTCGGGCGTCATCATCAGCGACTTCTGGTACGCCAGGTCGACCACTTCCGCGAAGAGCTTCTCTTTGGACCCGAAGTAGCGACCGATCAGCCGGGGATCCACTCCGACGGCGCCGGCGATCTCCCGCACGCCCGCACCGTCGTAGCCGTGCTCGACGAAGAGTCGCCGGGCGGCCTGGAGGATCGCCGCCCTGGTCGCAGCGGCGTCCCTCCGTCGGGTGGCGGCCGGCTGGACACCGTCATCGTCATGCATGCGCCCAGGATACGGAGTGCCCCGGGGTCCACCGCGTGCGTACGTCCACGATCGCGGACATGGCTTCCCGAGGATTCACGGCCCGACGTCACAGGACGCCCGGCTGTCCGGTCTCACCGTATGCAGGCTGACCTGGGGCCGGAAGTCCGTGCCGGTGCCCGGGCCGCCTGCACCCCGGCACGGGGGACCCGCGCTCCGGGCTCTACGCGAGGCAGAGGCCACGAGCCCGGCAGAACGGCCGGGCGCCCGCTCCACGGCGGTGGGGCGGGCGTCCGGTCCCGGGGACCCGCCCGCCCATGCCCGAGGGCCGGCCCGCCTCGTCAGCCCGCCGCTTGCTGCAGGCCGTTGAGGATGAGGTCCAGTCCGGATTCGAACTCGTCGCTGTAGGAGTACCCGGGACGCATGACGTGAGCGGTCGCGATCTCGGTGAGGTACGGGTACTCACCGTCGCCGAAACCGCTCATGATGGAGTCCGCCAGTTCGGCGGTCTCCTCGGGGGTGCCGAAGGGCAAGGTCTTTTCCTGCAGGGCGAACCCGTAGATGTAGCTGTCCAGGACCGAGACCGCGTGGGCGGTCAGGGTGAGGGAGAGCCCGCCCTGACGCAGGCAGCCGAGAACGGCGTCGTGGTGACGCAAGGTGGCCGGGCCCGGGGTGGACCGTGACTCCATCAGCCCGATCGCCCACCGGTGGCGGGACAGCGCGAGGCGCATGGAGATCGCCCGCTGCCGCATCGCCTGTCGCCAGTCGCCACCCGGCGTGGGCAGTTCGACTTCGCCGAAGACCAGGTCGACCATGCCGTCGAGCAGGTCCTCCTTGTTGGCGACATGGTTGTACAGGGACATCGCCTCGACCCCGACGGCCTCGCCCACCTTGCGCATGCTGATCGTCTCCAAGCCGCCGGCGTCGGCGAGTTCGACGGCGGCATGCACCACCCGCTGCCGGGTGAGCGTCGTGCGGGTGGGCTGCGGGGTGGCGCGTCGGGTCACGGTGGGCGGTCGCTTCCTCTCATGGGCTCCCAGCGTTGACGAGTTTACGCCGTAAGTGCTGTACTTACGGCGTAAGTACAGGGGGAGGCGGGATCGGGAGCAGTGATGATGCGGAACATGAGCGAGCCGATCCCACCAACCGGTGGGATCGAGACCATGCCGGCCGTCGTGCAGGAGCGTTACGGCCCCGATCCTGAAGGCGTGCTGCACATGGCACGGCTCGCCCGGACCGGCATCGGTCCAGGCGAGGTACTGGTGCGGGTGCGTGCCTCCAGCGTGGACCGTGGCACCTGGCACATGATGGCCGGACTGCCGTACGCGATCCGGCCCGTGAGCGGGTTGCGGAGGCCGAAGCTCCCCAACCCCGGTCGCAGCGTCGCCGGTGTCGTCGAGGCGGTCGGCACCGACGTGACCGGGTTCGCACCCGGCGACGCGGTCTACGGCACGGCGGTCGCCGCGTTCGCCGCATACGCCGCTGCCCGTCCCGACAGGATCGCCCCCAAACCGAGCGGACTCACCTTCGAGGAGGCGGCGACGGTACCCGTCAGTGCGCTCACCGCGCTCCAGGCGGTTCGCGACAACGGCAGGGTCCGCGAAGGCCAACACGTCCTGATCACCGGAGCCGCCGGCGGCGTGGGCACCTTCGCCGTCCAACTGGCCCACGCCTTCGGCGCCCAGGTCACGGCCGTCGCCGGCACCCCCAAGCTCGACGCCGTAGCCGCGCTGGGCGCCGACCACGTCATCGACTACACGCGCGAGGACTTCCTCGCCGGCCCGCGACGCTACGACGCCATCATCGACATCGCGGGCCATCGCAGTCTGCGGGATCTGCGCCGCGCCCTCACACCCCGCGGCAGACTGGTCATCACCGGCAGCGAGACGAACGGCCGCTGGCTCGGCGGCACCGACCGGCAGATCCGTGCACAGGCACTCTCCCCGTTCACCGGCCGGCACCTGGGCACCTTCATCGCCTCGGAGCACGCCGACGGGCTGCGCGACCTGACCGCCCTCATCGACGCAGGCACGCTCAGCCCGGTCGTGGACCGCGTCTACCCGCTCGCCGAGACCGCCGCAGCCGTCCGGCGCCTCCTCGACGGCCGCGTCACGGGCAAGCTCGCGCTCACCGTGCCCGCCGAGTGACACCGTGGGCCGGCGGGGACAACACGCCATCCACCGGAACTCGTGAACACCGGGCTTGATCCCCTTCGGCGGAGGCACGTCGGCCCATCGGGCCAAGTCGCAGCCGCGTTGTGGGTGGCGTGCTGGATGAGGTTGTCGGCGAGGGCGTCCATGGTCTGGTCTTCAGCGTGTGCGAGGTGGTTGGCCAGGTCGGCGATGGTGTCGTCGATGTCGGTGCCGGGAGTCTCCACGAGCCCGTCGGTGTACAGCGCGAGTGCCGCTCCCGGCGGCAGGGGGATCTCGGTCGTCGGGTACGTGGCGGCCGGATCGATGCCGAGGAGCAGGCCGGGGGGCAGCTCGAGGGGTTCGGTGCGGCCGTCGGGCCGGCGCAGCAGCCAGCGCCTCGGCCCGCCCGGGGATACGGGACGACCACCGGGACAGCGCCCGGGGCTGGGCGCCGGCAGGAGGGGGGACCCGCGGTCGGCGGCCTGCTGCAGGAACAACCCGGCGCGGCAGGAGAAGACGTTCATCGCATCGCGTTCCTGCAGGTCCAGCTTGGGCGGCTCCCGGGCGGGCCACAACAGAACGAGCGCACCCCACACGATCGTGCCGTGCACCATCGGCGCCGCAGCCACCATGAAGTCGTACGGCAGCAGCAGCCCCGTCCGGGGATAGCGCAGCGCCACCTCCTCCTGACTGCCCAGCCACACCAGACGCCGCTCCCGCACGGCCTCCGCCATCAACTCCGGGGAGTCCAGCGGGACCCGCGCCCACGGAGCGGCAAGGCGCACCGGCGCCCCCGACACCACCGCCAGGTGCAGCACCCGCTCGCCGGGCACCAGCAGGTACACCAGCCCCACCGATGCGCCCGTGTCCAGGACGACACGCTCCAGCGCGGCGTCGAGCTCCTCGGCCCCGAGCCGGGAGGCCGCTACGGAATCGGCACCCGTGGACATCGCTCACCCACTCCCACCGGCGGAAGCAGCCGCCCGCGGGCACCCCACGCGGCCTCCGGTCGCCTCCGCCCAGGCCGGCCGAGGCCTCCTCCGCCCACACCGAACGTCACCCATATCTGGAAAACATGCCCGTATGGCCCTACCGGCACCTCAGCTCGCTCCGGCGAAGCCTGGCGACCCCGATCGGCACCTGCGGAACGCGCCGGCGCATCGCGTCGATGTCCCTCGGTTCCGCCGTCGGGCGGCCGGGCCGAACGGGAGCGGGACCTCGGGGAACGTCCCCGGGGTCCCGCTGCGTACTGCGGCCTTCTCAGAGGGTCAGGCGGGCGTGAGTCCCGGGTTGCCGGCCTCGGTGACGAAGGAGGCGGCCGTGGTGATGGGGGCGCCGGGCGTGGTCACCGCGGACACGGTCTTGAAGTCGGCGCGCGCCGCGTCCTTGCCGAGGGTGACCACGGCGTACCCGCGGCGGCCGTTGTAGAACTTCAGGTGCGGGTTGGCCTGCAGGTAGGTGGCCCAGTTGGACGGCTTGTCGGAGCCGTCCTTGCCGCTGGTGATCGAGCTGGTGACGATCTCGGTGCCGAGGGTCTTCGAGGCCGGGTCGTCGAAGTCCTTCTTGATGTCGAAGCCGTAGTGGACGTGGACGTCGCCGGTGAGGACGACGAGGTTGTCCCGGCCGGCGGACTCCCAGCCGTCGAGGAGGCGCTGCCGGGAGGCGGGGTAGCCGTCCCAGGAGTCCATGGAGACCTTGAAGTCCGGTGTCGTGCGGTCCTTGCGCTGGGCGAAGGTGACCTGCTGGGGGACGACGTTCCAGGTCGCCTTCGAGGTGCGCCAGCCGTCGACGAGCCAGCGCTCCTGGGTGGTGCCGGTCATCGTGCGGGCCGGGTCCTGCGAATCCGGTCCCGGGACCTGCCAGCCGTCGCCGTACGCCTGGTCGGAGCGGTACTGGCGGGTGTCGAGGACGTCGAACTGGGCGAGCCGCCCGAACTGCAGGCGCCGGTAGAGCTGGGCGTCGGGGCCGTGCGGGAGCTGCCGGCGCCGCAGCGGCTGGTTCTCCCAGTACGCGCGGTAGGCGGAGGCCCGCCGCAGCAGGAACTCCTCCGGGGGCACGTCGTTCTCGGGAGTGCCGTCCGCGTAGTTGTTCTCGGTCTCGTGGTCGTCCCAGGTGACGACGAAGGCGTGGGCCGCGTGGGCCGCCATCAGGTCGGGGTCGGACTTGTAGAGGGCGTACCGGAGCCGGTAGTCGTCCAGCGTGAGGGTCTCGCGGTTGAAGACCTCGGGCAGGACGCGGTCGGTGTAGGCGCGGGCGCCCCCGGTCGCGGTGACCGCGTACTCGTAGAGGTAGTCGCCGAGGTGGAAGACCGCGTCGAGGTCCTCGTCGGCCAGGTGGCGGTAGGCGGTGAAGTACCCGTCGTGGTACGCCTGGCAGGACACCGCGGCGAGGCGCAGCTCGGTGAGCCGGGCGCCCTTCGACGGGGCGGTGCGGGTACGGCCCACCGGGCTGATCCACTGGCCCACGCGGAACCGGTAGTAGAGGACGCGGTCGGCGTCCAGGCCGCCCACCTCGACGTGCACGGCGTGGTTGTACTCCGGGTGCGCGTCGACGGTGCCGCGCTTGGTGACGCGGGTGAAGCGCTCGTCGTGGGCGAGTTCCCAGCGGACCTTGAAGCGCTTCTGGGGCAGGCCGCTGCCGGTCTCGTAGGGGCGGGGGGCGAGCCGGGTCCACAGCAACACCGAATCGGGCATCGGGTCGCCCGAGGCCACGCCCAGCGTGAAGGGGTTCTCGGTGATCTGCACGGCGCTCGCCTCGGCCGCCGCGGCGGTGCCGCCGAGCGGGATGTTCGCGGCGAAGGCCAGCGTCGCCGCCGCCCCGGTGACGGTCAGGAAGCGGCGTCTGTCCAAGCGGCGTACGGCGTCACGCAGTTCGGCGGAGTGTCCGGACGGAGAAGGTGATGCGGAAGGCTGCATGTGGGTGCGCAATCCCTGGCGTGCGGAGTACGGCCGTGAGGCCCGGTTGGTGCTGCCAGGGCATTGCAGTTGTGCAGGGCGGCGTGCAGTTGCCGGATGGTTGGCGCGTACATTGCTGGAGGGTGACCGTTGGCCCTCCCCGTCACCTCGGGGCCCGCCCTTCACGGTTCCCGCACGGAACGGCCATTCCCGGAGGGTTGCCCGTCGCGGCGCACCCCCGGACCCCGGGGGTCGGAGCGGCGTCGCAGCCCTCAGGGACGGCCGCGTTCACCGGGAGCCTTCGGCCACCGGGAACGTCACGACGGCGGGACGCGGGGGCGCGCGGGCCCAGCCACTTGGCGGGGGGAATCCCGACACCCGCCGGATGGCGTGCGACCGGTGGCGTCACAAGTCTGGGGCGCATGACTCACGCAGCACCCGTCGCGGCCGAGGACTCGCCGCCGCTCGACAAGAAGGTCCCGGCGGCCCGCTCCCCCTTCCGCCCGGCGGGGGCGGGGCGGTTGATCGGTGTCGACCTCGCGCGAGGTCTGGCCATCCTGGGGATGTTCGCCGCGCACGTGGGTCCCGATCCCTCGGTGGGCGGCCCGCTCGGCTGGGCGATGGAGCTGGCCCGGGGCCGGTCCTCCGCGTTGTTCGCCCTCCTCGCCGGGTTCGCCCTGGTCCTGCTCACGGGCCGGCCGGAGCCGCGTACCGGCCGGGCGGGACGGCAGGCCATCGGCCGCGTGCTCATCCGGGCCGGCCTGCTGATCGTCCTCGGGTACCTGCTGACGGACCTGGGCACGTCCATCGACGTGATCCTGTCCTACTACGGGCTCGCCTTCCTCCTCGTCCTGCCCCTGTACCGGTTGCGGGCCCGCACGCTGGCGCTGATCGCGGCGGCCACCGCGCTCGTGCTGCCACAGGTCCTGTACGTACTGCGGGTCGCCGTCGACAACGGCGGCTGGAGCGACACGGTGATCGCACACGATCCGCTGGCCCGGCTGACCGGCTCGGACGGATTCCTGGAGCTGCTGGTCACCGGGGACTACCCGGTGCTGACGTGGGTGTCCTTCCTCATCGCCGGGATGGCCGTGGCCCGGCTCGACCTGCGGCGGCCCGGCGTGCACGCGAAGGTCGCCGTGTGCGGGGCGGTACTGGCCGTGCTCGGCTACGGCGGCTCCTGGCTGGCCCTGCACCTGGCTCCCGGCGCGCGGGCCGCGATCAGCGCGGCCACGGACGGCGCTCCAACGGCCTCGGCCTGGTGGTCGGACGCGCTGTCCCAGGCGTACGGGGACCAGGTCGTCGACACGCCGTCCTGGTTGCTGGTGGCCGCGCCGCACAGCCAGACGACGTTCTCGATCCTCGGCAACACCGGGGGCGCGCTCCTGGTGCTGGCCGCCTGCCTGGCGGTGGTCGAACGGTCGGCGCGCGTGCGGTGGGCGGCCACGCCCGTGATCGCCGTGGGTTCGATCTCGCTGACCGCGTACGTCGGCCACATCGTCGCCATCAAGGCCCTGGGCGTCGACGACCTGCCGGACTCCGCCGCCCTACCGGTCCTGCTCTCCTTCGCCGCGGCGGCGATGGTCCTGGCCTTGGCCTGGACACGGATCTTCCGGCGAGGGCCACTGGAGGTCCTGATGCACGCGGCCACCACCCCGGCCCGGCTGATCACCTGAGCGTCAGCGGGGCCACAACGGGTGTGCGGGGACGGTCCGGCGCCGTCCCCGCACACCGCCGCCGGGGTCAGGTGGTGCCGGGTGTCTGCCGCGGGCGGGCGACCTAGCCGTGCTGAGCGGCGACGGCGGCAAGCGTCTCCTGGTTGCCCGGCCTCGCCTCAGGACCGCCTGACGGCGGGGTGCGCCGGGCACCCGGCAGCTGGTGGACGGCGGCGGCCTTGCGGGCGGGGTTACCGCCCCACTCCTCACCGGAGGGGACTTCCTCGCCCTTCATCAGGAAGGAGTCGGCGGCCAGCACGGCCCCGTCGCCCACAGTGGTGCCGTAGTGGACGAATGCCCCGACCCCGAGGGTCACACCGGCGCCGAGCCTGGCGTGGTCGGACTTGAAGGCGCCGTCCTCCTGGGAGTGGCACTGGATGACCGTGCCGGTGTTGAGGGTGCAGCCGTCGCCGATGGCGACCAGGCCCCGTTCGATCAGGGAGCAGCCGTCGTCGAAGACCCTCCGGCCGATCCTGACGCCGAGGAGCCGCCAGACGACGTTCTTGAACGGGGTGCCGTTGAAGAGCTGCATGTACCGGTGGGTGGTCAGCTTCCAGAAGCGCTCGTGGCGCCAGAAGGACGGCTCGTAGATCGAGCAGTACAGGGGCTTCAGCGGCCGTACGCGGGTGACGACCCGCTCGACCAGCGCGTAGTAGGCGACGGTGAACATCAGGGTGATCGGGCCGACCAGGGCGACCGGCGCCACGCCGTGGACGTGGTAGAGGTCGACGGCGGTCATCGCCACGAGGGCGACGACGTAGAAGTGGAACCACCGCATCAGCACGTACAGGAGCGCGGTGCGGGCATTGTGCCTGTTCTTGCCTGCCAGGCGGCGCCGCCGCTCCTCACCGGTGGCGAGGTGGTCGAGCCGCTGGTCACGGTGCACGGTGCGCGGGATCTCGAAGCTCGGCGAGCCGAGCAGGCCGACGCCTTCCCGCGTGGGGCCGTCGACGGGGACCATGACCTTCGTCGCGAGCAGGCAGTCGTCACCGGCGCGGCCGTGCGCGGGGTAGACGATGTTGTTGCCGAGGAAACTGCCCGCGCCGATCGCCGCCGGCGAGAGGCGGAAGGACGTGCTGGAGAAGTCGGCGTTGATGACGGACAGGCCGTCGGCGACCATCGTGCCGTTGCCCACCTCGCACAGGTACGGAGTGTCGTGCTTGACGAGCGAGCCGAAGTTCGAGCCCGTCTGCTCGACCCGACGCAGGCCGTACCCGAGGCAGCGCAGGTAGTGGACGATGGCGGAGCTGTCACCGAAGAGCAGCACGAAGAACCTGATGTTGGTCATCCGCGCGAGGGCCCGCTGGACACCGTGGTGGAAGCCGTACAGGGGGTAGCTCCTGCCCGGTTCGATCGTCCGGTGGAGCAGGCGCGGCAGGGCGTTCACCGCCACCAGGGAAGCCAGGAGACCGCCGAAGAAGGCCACCAGCGAGGCGGTCAGTGCGTCGATGTGGAACGCGGGACTGGTGAAGGCGTGCTCGGGGGCCGACACCACGTCCAGCTGCGGCAGGGCGGCGGACAGCAGGGCGAGACCGCCCACCGCCACCGGCAGGTACAGCCCGAGCAAAAGCGCCAATTGTGCGGCCGTGTAGAGGGCCTTGCGCAGACTGCCGCACGCGAGCGGCTCGACGACCCGGAAATCGGTGCCGCTCGGCTGGGCGGGGGAACCGTGCCAGGAAGCGCCGGTGGGAACGGCCTGGCCGCTGTGGAGCGCGGAGGCGTGGGCGAGCCGGGCGCCGTCGCCCATCGAGGTGTCGATGTCCAGGACGGCCTGCTCGCCGACCGTCACGTTCCGGCCGAGCGTCACCGCACCGGTCTCGATCATTCCGGCACGGGCGCGGTAGCAGGAGAAGAGCGCGTCCTTGCGGATGACGGTCCCCTGCCCGACGGTGAGCAGGTCCGTGCACACCGGCACATGGTGCGAGAGGACCACGCTGTCGCGTCCGACACGCGCTCCCAGCGCCCTCAGGTAGAGCACGTACAGCGGGGTGCCGGCGAACAGACGCATGGGGCTGGTGCGGATCAGGGCCTTCACGCACCAGAACCGCAGGTAGGTGAGGCTCCACACGGGGAAGCGCCGTGGCCGGAAGCGCCCCATCAGGATCCACTTGGCGGCGACGGGCAGGGCGCAGAGGCCGGTGAACCCCGCGCCGGCGCACAGCACGGACCGCAGGTACACACCGGCGAATCCCGAGCCGTCCCGGATCCACTCGTATCCGCGGGTGAGCGCGAGGGCGGCCACGAAGGACATGCCGAGGAACGCGAGCAGCTGGAGCGCCCCGCAGAGCACGTACCGCGCGGTGCCCGCCGCGACGGGCACCGCACCGGGTACGCCGGCGCCTGATCCGGCCGGAGGCTCTTCGGGCCTTTCCGCCCGCGGCTCCAGGGCGGCGGCCAGGCCGCGGATGGTGGGATTCCGGTAGACGTCCTTCATCGAGACGGTGGGCAGGTCGTCGCGCTTGCGTACGCGAGCGCAGAAATGAGCCATCAGCAGAGAATCCGCGCCCAGGTCGGTGAAGAAGTGACCGTCTGCCGGTACCTGCTCGGTTCGCAGGACACCCGCGAGAACTTCGGCAAGAAGTGTCTCGACAGAATTTTCCTCTCCGGATCCCGAAGCGCCGGCCACGCTCTGCGAGCCGGCCGAAGCCGCAGTGGACTGCTCAAAGCTGTTGCAGGTCACGGCCGTTCCTCCTGCCCGTGGGGACAGGAGGAGCTCGCGGATCGTGGCGCGCAATTCCAGTGCATGGTCGTTCACCCACAGTCGGTGCGGTCTGCAGCCGGGATTCCTCCGGGGCTACGGGCCGCGATATCGGGTCGATGGCAGAGGCGGTGGTGGAAGTCTCCACTTTTTCCTTCCGGAACGCCTCGCATTCCATTCGGCCCTACCGTTCGGATTCTGTCAGGTCACTCCAGTTCGGGGCTTGACACGGAAAGAGGAATTGGATATATGCAAAATCACCGCTCTGCACAGGCATAAGCGCGTCCCCCACCAGACACCCGCCTCCTGACGGTGACCAAATCTGCTCGGGCGGGGGCAGCCGAAGCGGCGCCTCAGGGGCGCCGGTGTCGTACGGCTGGCGATTCGTGTGAACGGCGAGGATCTGTCCGGGTCCCTCGTCTCCCTACGTCCAGCTGACGGGCCGTCGGTGGGCCGTTGTGACTTCATCCCCCCGGGCGTGACCTCTCCGCCCGGCCACTCGGCGTCCCTGGGAGGGATGTGACCCGGTTCCGTATTCGTTCCCCGCCGGCCTGGCTGGTGGCCGGCTTGCTTCTTGCTGTCGGCTGGTCGGCCGGCTGCGACGACCGGGCGCCCACCGGACACTCGCACTCCATCAGCCAGCCGGCGCCGGAGGACGGCTCCTTACCCAGTAGGGTCTCGAGCCCGAAGGCCAGACGGATGTATGCACGGCCCCGGTGTCGACGCTCAGCCGTGTCCGGGCAGATCCTGTTCCGCCCAGACGACCTTGCCGCCGGTCGTCCAGCGGCTGCCCCACCTGTGCGAGAGCTGGGAGACCAGGAGAATGCCGCGACCGCCTTCGTCGCTGCTGCAGGTGTGGCGCAGGCGCGGGAAGGACTTTCCGGCATCGGAGACTTCGCAGGTCAGCAGCCGATGTTTGATCAGACGAAGGGAAACGGGTCCGCTGCCGTGACGGATCGCGTTGGTGACCAGTTCACTGGCGATCACCTCCGCGTCGGCGGCCAGGTCCTCCAAGCCCCACTGGGTCAGTTGCCGGGTCACCAGTGCACGGGCGCGGCAGACGACGGCGGGGTCGCGGGGCACGTCCCATGAGGCGGTCTGGACGGGGGTCAGCGAATGGGTCCGGGCCACCAGGAGCGTGATGTCGTCAGAGGGTGACCGGGGCGACAGCGCCTCGATCACCGCCGAGCAGAGCGCTTCCAGAGACCGCCGGGGCTGGGCCACGAGGGTCGCGCCCAGCCGCCGCATCCCGGTGTCGATGTCACTCTCGCGGGCCTCGACCAGGCCATCGGTGTACAGGGCGAGCAGGGACCCGTCGGGGAGGTCCACATCCACCGATTCAAAGGGCACCGATCCGATGCCGAGGGGAGCCCCTGTGGGCAGGTCGGGAAACGTCACCCGGCCTTGCGGATCGACGATCGCGGGCGGGGGGTGCCCGGCCCGAGCCATCGTGCACCGCCGGAAGACCGGGTCGTAGACGGCGTAGAGACACGTGGCGCCGACGGCGGCGAAGGCCCCGTGGTCGGCGTCGGCATCCTCGTCGGCCTGGTGCCGGACCGTGTCGTCGAGATGGGTCAGCAGTTCGTCGGGAGCCAGGTCCATGTCCGCGAGAGTGCGTACGGCCGTCCGGAGCCTTCCCATGGTCGCCGCGGCGTTGATGCCGTGCCCGACGACGTCTCCGATGACCAGCGCCACCCGGGCGCCGTAGAGGGGGATCACGTCGAACCAGTCGCCCCCGACACCGTTGCCCGCATCGGCCGGCAGGTAGCGTGAGGCCGCCTCGATCGCTGCGCCGCTCCTCGAGCGCTGGGGCAGCAGGCTGCGCTGCAGTGTGAGAGCGGTGGCGTGCTCGCGCGTGTACTGGCGGGCGTTGTCCAGCGACAGCGCGGCCCGGGTGACCAGTTCCTCCGCAAGGAGCAAGTCGTCCTCCTGAAACGGCTCGGGATCCTCGCTACGGATGAACAAGGCGACCCCCAGCACGGCATGACGCGCCAGGATGGGCACGAGCATCATGGAGTGCATTCCGTGCTCACGGATCGCCCGCGCCCGCGCGGGGTCGTGGTCCACCCAGGTGCCCGGTGAGGTGTCCAGGACCGGTTCGAGGTGGGAACTACCGGAGGACAGCACCTTGATCCAGGGCGAGGTCGGCGGGACGAGGATCGAGTCCCCACGCGCCCACGGCGACTCCGGGGTGCCCGAGTGGATCGAGGCCAGGCCCGCGCGGCGGAAGGTCTGGCGGCGCTCCCCCGTCGAATGGACCGGGACCGTCGGCTCTTCGCCGAGCGGGACGAACTCCGCGAGGTCGACGACTGCGTAGTCGGCCAGGAGGGGCACGGCGAGGTCGGCCAGCTCCTGGCCGGTCCGCATCACGTCCAGGGTGCTGCCTATCCGGGTGCCGGCCTCGCTGAGGATGGCGAGACGCTCGTGCGCCCGTTGATTGCTGGTGACGTCCGCGGTCAAGGAGCACACCCCCAGCGGTCGACCGTGGCTGTCGTGGAGGCAGAAGAACGACGCCGCCAGGGCACGTTCCCGGGACTGGTCGTTCACGGGCGACGCCCGGTATTCGTACGCCGCGCGAATGCCGCTGTTCAGCGCCTGCCGCATCACCGCCTCGAGCGCTTCGGATTCGAAGCCAGGTCGCGCATCCGCAAGGCGACGTCCCAATCGCCGGTCATGGGGTACGCCGTCCAGCCGTTCCATGACCTCGTTGACCCAGGTGCAGCGCAGTTCCAGATCGCGGACCACGACGCCGATCGGCGTGCGCATGAGAAGCGACTCGCGCACCGATCCGGTGGTCGCCGACGACGACAGCGCGGCGATGTCGGTGCCGGAGACGAGCCAGTGGAGATTCCCGTCCAGTCCCCACAGCAGCGAAATCCGCACCCCCACGTGGAGCGTGCGGCCGTCGCGATGTCGAACCGCCGTGGTGCCGGACCAGCCGCCCCGCACGCGGCACTCCTCGACGAACGCCTGTACCTGCCACATGCTCCGGGACAGGGGCATCACGAACCAGACGGGTTGGCCCACCACCTCCCGGGCCGAGTAGCCGACGAGCCGTTGTGCGGCGCTCGTCCACGCGACGACCCGCCCCTCGGAATCGACCATCGCGATCGCGGAATCGGTCGTCTCGAGGGTCGTGTACTGCTGCGTGCTGAGGCTGCCTCGGTAGGTGTCGGTCACTGAGGACCATCTCCTCGAATGGATCTGTCTCGAAGCGAGGGCCGGCGTGCGCCGACCGCCGCAGAACGGATTCGGCGGGATCCCGCCAAAGGACGACGCTAGGGGTGGGAGGCACGGCAGCCACTGGGCGCGCAATACGACCTTCGCGCGGAATTTGGTGCCGTTGAACCAATCCACATGAGCGGGCTGCGTCCGTACGCGCTGCCGGGGGCATGCCTGTCCATCACCGGGCAGAAGAGCAAGAAGTTCATGAGGCCCGCTGTAGAATCGTGACCATGGTTGCGGAATATCCCGGCGCAGTAAAGCAACTGTCCGTGGTCGCGGAGAACGTAGGGTCACACCTGTCGGCGGTAAGCCGCGACATAGGGCAGAATCTGATTGCCGAGATCCCGGATCTCAGGGGCGACGAGACCGTCGTCAAAATTCTCCAGGCGAGCGTCACGGAAAACGTCGCCACCTTGCTGCACATTTTCGAGAACGACATTCCGCTGGACAACGTCGAGGGGCCCGTGGCCGCCTCGGAGTACGCCAGGAGACTCGCGCAACGGAATGTCTCCGTCAGCGCGCTGGTCCGGGCCTACAGGATCGGCCATTGGCGGTTCATGCAGTGGTGCCTCGATGAACTTGACCGGCAGGGCGCCGACAGGGATCTGTGGGCCGCCACCAATCGGCACATGTTGCAGGTGAGTTTCGGCTACATCGACCGGGTGACCGAGCACGTCATCGACGTGTACCAGTTCGAACGGGAGCACTGGCTGCTCAGCCAGACCGCCGTGCGCGCCGCGCGGGTGCGGGACATCCTGGCCGAGCAGGATGTCGACCTCGACTGGGCGGAATCGGCACTTGGTTACCGACTCCGGCAACATCACCTCGGAATGGTGGCTTGGCTGCCTCCGCTGACCGGTGAGGGAAATGGACTGTCCCGGCTCGGCCGGATGGCCCATGTGATCGCCAAGGAATTCCAATGCCCCGCCAGGCCGCTTTTCGTCCCTCGCGACGAGATTCTTTCGTGGGTCTGGCTGCCGTTCGGCTCGCGTGTCGATGTTCCCTGGGATCGGCTGTCGAATATCGCCGAGCGCGGTGATCATTCCGTGCACGCGGGTTTCGGTGGCATGGGATTCGGAATCGATGGATTTCGCTCTACGCACCGGCAGGCACTGCACAGTCAGGAGCTCGCGTCCATGGCCGACCCGGCACCGCGGTTCACCGAATACTCCCAAGTCGCTCCGGTCGCCCTCATGGCCGGGAACATCCAGGACTTGCGCACCTGGGTGCAGGGCGTCCTGGGTCCGTTGGCCACCGACAACGAGAGCTGCGCACGGCTGCGGGAGACCGTGCAGATCTTCCTGAACAACGGTTGCAGCTACACCGCGACCGCCGGCGCCCAAATTCTGCACAAGAACACCGTGCAGTACCGCATCCGGAAAGTCGAGGAGACGCTGGGACACCCTGTCCAGCTGGGGCACACCGATCTGGAGGTCGCGTTGCTCGCGGTCCAGTACCTCGGCTCGACCCTACTTCGCCCCAGCCCCGCATGACCGCCGGATCGGTGTCCGTGAGGTGTGGGCCACCGACTTCGTACGGTGAGACAAGGCTGTGCCTGTGGTCGCGGGCTCTTGGCTCGGGCCATGAGCGCACCTGTGCGCGGCAGGGCCGGAGTCAGCGGCCTCTGGACCACCCTAGGCTGCCTCGACAGAGGTCAACCACGACCAACGACCCTCCGACGAGTGATTGTGCGTTGGCAACAAGCTGTCGCCATGGATTCGTACGGTCAGGACATGGTCGCCGCCTCACCTCCTTCACACGCTGGACGGTCCAGGGCTGGTGAAGCGAGGAGGCTGATCGCGATGAATCCGGAGCTCGGCGCGCAGTTCGGGAACCACCACAGTGAGATCTTCATCGACGTGCTGTCCGGCGGGCTGCCCACTAGGCCCATGGTCGGGCAGAGCGCAGGCCGCGCCGGCGCCGTCGCCTCTGTCGGGCGTCGCTGATGGCGCGGCCGACTGCACCGCTCACTCAGGTGATCGCCCAGAAGGGGCTCTCCCCGCGGATGTGGGAAGAGGGCCGGCCGTTCTCGCCGGCGCTCCTGATTCCGCTGCTCGTGATCGTGCTGGACACGGTGACCGCAGCCTTCACGCCCCACCTGCAGTTCTACCGGTTGATCGGGGCAGCGCCGGCGCTGGCCGCCGCGATGTTCTCCGTGGCCGGCACTCTGGGCATCGGGCTGCTCGCCCTGATGGCCGGGTTCGCCATCTCCGCCGCCGACCACACTCTGGGCCGGACACCGGGCAATTTCACCGTGCTCGCAATCATTGTCGTCACCCTGGCCGCCGCTTACGCCAGCCGGGTACGGCAGAACCGGGAGCACACCCTCGCCGAGGTCCGCTCCGTGGCGGAGACCGCGCAGCGGGTGCTGCTGCGCCCACTCCCGCAGCACCTCGAAGACATCGACGTCGAGGTGCTCTACCAAGCCGCCGCCGCGCAGGCCCGCATCGGCGGCGATTTCTACGAGGCGATGCAGACACCGCACGGGGTGCGGCTGATCATCGGCGACGTCCGCGGCAAGGGACTTCCGGCCGTCGAGGTCGCCTCGGTCATCCTCAGCACGTTCCGGGTGCTGAGGATGAGCGCGCCCGACCTGCCGTCCCTGGCAGGACACATGGAGACCGTCATGAGCCACTACTCCCGAGACGTCCCCGACGACGCGCTGGAGCGCTTCGCCACCATCGTGCTCGTGGAAATCCCCGCCGGAGAACCGATCGCGCGCGTGCTCAACTGCGGCCACCCTCCGCCACTGCTGTTGCACGGCGACCAAGTGCGCGAGGTGGAACCCAGCGCGCCGTCGCCCCCCATCAACATGGCGGACCTCCTCGAAGACCGCTATCGGGTCGACACCATTCCCTTCACCGCCGGGGACCGCCTGCTGCTCTACACCGACGGCGTGAGCGAGACCCGCGACCGTACCGGGACCTTCTACCCCCTCGTCCAGCGCGTCCGCCGATGGGCCCTCGCCCCGCCCCGCCGGCTCCTCGACCTCCTCCACCGGGACCTGCTCGCCTACGGTCACGGGACCCACGACGACGACCTCGCCGCCCTCGTCGCCCTGCGCCTCCCTCCACACCCCTGACGCACCCCGGCACCCACGTGGGGGCCGTACAGAGGGTGCGCGAGGAGCGGGCGCCGTCACGTGCGCTGGATGACCAGCACGGCCACGTCATCGGCGTGGTCCACCGCGACCGCGGCGTCGAGGATGCGGTCGGCGGTCTCCTCGGTGTTCAGTCCGTCGTGGAGGGCTGCGCCGGCCAGTGTTCCGGCTCGCTCCAGTCCGGCTTCCAACGTCAGGCCCGGTCCTTCGACGACGCCGTCGGTGACCATGATCAGCGCGCTGTCCTTGTCCAGGGTGAAGGTCTCCTCGCGGTACTCGGTGTCGGGCACGACTCCAAGGAGCGGCCCGCCCGGCAGCTCGTGGATGCTGTGGCTGCCGTCCTTGTACGCGCACAACAACGGCACGTGGCCGGCGCTGGCGCCGGTGACCTGCCCGTCGTGTGGGTCGAGATGCAGCATGGTGCAGCTGGCGAATCGTGCCGCCTGCATCGTGACGAGCAGTTCATTGGTGCGCGTCAGCACGGTTGCCGGATCCGGTTCGTGAGCGGCGATCGCACGCATGGACAAACGGACCTGCCCCATGAGGGCCGCAGAGGCCACGTCGTGCCCTTGGGCGTCGCCGATCTCCACTGCGATGGCGCCGTCGGACATGACGAAGGCGTCGTACCAGTCCCCGCCGATGTCCAGCCCGTGCCGGCTGGGCCGGTAGCGGGCGGCGACCTCCAGGCCCGCGAGGTCCTCGGGCAGCGTGGGGAGCATGGTCTGCTGCAGCGCGGTGGCCAGCTCGACTCGTGCCTGCTGCAACCTGATGCGCCGCAGTGCCTGGCCTGCCAGATCGGCCAGCGTGCCCATGAGGGTCATCTCGTCCAAGGACGGCCGGTATCCGCTGCCATGGGTCACCAGCCACGCCCCGAGTGGCTGATTGCCGGCTTCGCTGAGGGGTGTGATGGAGACGGCGTAATCGGAGCCGAGCCGGGCGAGCCGCGGATATTCGGCCCCCTGCGGCCAGCGGTGGATGTAGTCCCTGAGACCGGCGATGAACTGTGGCGTGCCGGTGCGGATCGCTTCGGGCACCGGGCTCGGATGGTCCAGCGGCAGGCCGTGCAAGGGGCCGGCCTCCCACATGGCTATCCCGGCATCGGTGGAGACGCGCAGGCGGCCGTCGTCGACGAGCGCGAACAGGGCACCGGTGGCACCGAAGGTTGCGGCGAGCCGGGTCAGAGCGATCTGCTGCAGTTCCTGCTCCGTGGCTGCGGTGATCAAGGCGGAGGAGAAGTCGGCGATGTCTTTGGCGCGCTGCCGCTCTGCAGTCAGTGCGGCCTGCGCCTTCTCCTTGCGCTTCGCCTGCTTGGTGTCGTCGCGGACCACCCCGAAGATCCGCTCGGGTCCGCCGTATCCCAACTGGATTCGAATGGTCTGGGCGGCCAGTTGGTGCCAGGCGTCGTGCTGGGGGAGGTACCGCAACTTCACCCAGGAGGGTTGCCGGGTGGAGGTCGAGCGCAGGAGCTGCCGCAAGGCCTCCCGGTCGTCAGCGTGCACCGCCGAGATCACACGGGAAAGCGACACAGTGGGTGCCGGGAAGAGCGCGGCCAGGGAGGGTGCGCCACCGAGCCACTCCAGCTGGCGTCCCTGGGGTGCGTACATCCACAGGCCGAGATCGGCGGCCTCGGTGGCCAGCCGGAACGGGATCAACAGGCTCGCCAGGTCGTTCCGCGCATCCAGGGCGTGCACCCAGACCAACGGCTCGTCCCTTGCGGGATCCTTCACCTGCCGCGCCTCGATCAAGCAGGCAACGGGTGCGTCGCCCGGGCCGGGGAACTCCAGCACCCGCATCGCGACCGCCTTGGACCTGGCGGCTTGGGCCACGAGGCTCTCGGCCGACATCCGCTGGCTTGCGGGCAGCAGATCGCCGAAATCACCTCCCAGGCGCTGCTCATCGAAGTCACGTCCCAGGCACTGCTCCGCCGGCCCACCGAGCGCTGTGGCCATCGCAGCGTTGAGGCCGAGGATGGCACCGTCCAGCGTCAGAAGAGCCGCCGGGTCAGCCCCTCGAAGGAGTTCGTCCAAGGCATCCATTTATGGCTCCCCGACAAATACCAATGCGTCCTCTTCTCCATTTTCGCTCATTTCTCCACGACTTCTTGGCGGAAGATGTGTTTGACCACTTACGTCGAGTGACGGCGGCAGGGACTCCGCCGGAAGGCGGTAAGCCGCCCCGCCCCTCCCTTCATGCAAGGCGGCACTGCACACTCGCGGCCACAGGTGGCCCCGCCTGGTGCGACGCCTGGAGCAGCCGTACGCGGTCGACTGCGGTCTCCGGGTACTGCCGCCGGCCGCCGGCCGCCGAACAGTGCACACCGAGGAGACTGGCTCAGCTCGTCTGGTCGATGACGTCGCGGAGGTACTGTACGGCGAGCTTCTCGGCGCGAGGGTGACGTTCGATCGCCACTCCGGCCTCCTCGAGCCACCGTGTGTAGAGCGTGACGCCGGCGAGGAGGGCCCGGCCGGCGTCGTGCCGGTCGTAACCGCACAGGGTCGCCCGGAGGTCACGCGCCTCGTCCGGTGCGATGGATTCGAGATGGCGCACGCCGCGGGGGGCCGCACCCACCCGGAGAGCCGCCAGGGGGCCCAGTACGGCCTCGCGCAGGTAGCCGAGGAAGCCGATGACTTCGAACAGTTCACCGCGGCCGAGTTTCGTCGCGCCGTAGTGCAGCCAGGTCCAGAACCGGTCCTCGATCCACTGGAGGTCGAACGACGCGGTGGTCGGCGGGTGCTCCGCAAGTGAGGTGGCAAGGCGGCCGTCGCGGTCCCACAGGACGTGCGGGTCCTCGGTGCGGTCGGCGAAGTCGGAGCCCCGCACGAACTTGAAGTCGACGTGGAGGAGGGGCGGCCCGACGAGCGTGATGACCAGGCGGGGTTCGCCGACGTGCTCCCCGGTGAATCCGGCCACGAGGGCGGCCCAGGAACCGATCAGCGTGAGACGCTCCGCCATGACCGAGTCGAACGCCTCGTCGTCGATGACCACGATCAGGTCCACATCGGAGTAGATGTCGGGGTGTCCACCGGCGATCGACCCCGCGACGGCAACACCACTGACGCGGTCGTCCTGTCGGATCCGCGGAAGCACGTCGTCGAGGAACCGGCCGTGCAGGGAGGGGACGTCCATGGCATTCCTTCCGGTCGGGGCAAAGTCTTGCAACGTAGCAGGCTGTTGGACTGCATCTCCAAGGAGTTAGCGGCACGGACACCCCGGTGGCGGATCCCCACTCGCCCGCGCCGGCACGAACACGATCGAGCACACTGTCACCACCGTTTCCGTCGTTGCCCTCCCCCGCGGCAGGCGAGGGATGCGGCGCGCGTCCGCCCTGGCTGCCGCCTGCACCAACCGGCGCCCGGGGGCCACTTCTGCCGCAGGCGGGACGGCACGACACGACTGAGCGCCCACCGCGGAACGCATCGTTGCCCCGAGTTTCACAAGGTGGAGGCACCACTCTTCACAGTGAATTCATACGTGCATATGATCACGTCGCCCAGGTGACGCCACCCGCTGCGGTGTGACGCCCCTGGACGGCAGGGGGCGATCGTCCCCTGCCCGGACCCAACCAGGGAAACCCTTGAAGCGACACCACAGACGCTGGAGCGTGCCGGTCATCGCCGGCGCTTCGGTACTCGCCCTCACGAGCCCGATCACGGCTCAGGCAGCCGCCCCTTCCGACGCACCCACTCCATCACGCGCATCCGCATCCGCCGCGGACCATGTGCCCGCGGGCGAACACACCGTCACACTGATCACCGGCGACGTCGTGACCACCAGTCAGGCCGCCCGGGGCGGCGGACAGTCCGGGGGCACCGTCACCGTCCGCGGTGCCGACGGACTGCCGTCGCGGACCCGCACCATGACGTCGCGCGACGACCTCTACGTCTACCCCGAGTCCGCCCTGCCCTTCCTGACCCAGGGCACGCTGGACCGGCAGCTGTTCAACGTCACGGACCTGATCGCGGACGGATACGACGACGCGCACCGCGCCCGGCTGCCGCTGATCGTCTCCTACACGCAGCCCGGCGGCGCACGCCGCTCGTCCGCCGTCCCCGAGGGCGCGGCCCGGGTGCGGAACCTGGACAGCATCCAGGGCGCCGCGCTGACCGCGGACCGCTCCCGCGCGGACGACTTCTGGAAGTCCGTGGCCGGGGCGGCGGTGAGCGACGGCGCCCGGTCCCAGAACGCCCAGCCGTCCTTCGGCGGCGGCATCTCGCACATCTGGCTCGACGCCCCCATCCACGCCGACCTCGCCGACAGCACCACGCAGATCGGCGCCCCGCAGGTCTGGCAGGGCGGTGACACCGGGCAGGGCGTGGACGTCGCCGTCCTCGACACCGGCGTCGACGCCGGCCACCCGGACCTGGCGGACCGCATCGCGACCCGCCAGAGCTTCGTACCGGACGAGAACACCGACGACCACGCCGGACACGGCACCCACGTCGCGTCCATCATCGCCGGAACCGGTGCGGCCTCCGGCGGCAAGGAGAAGGGCGTCGCCCCGGGCGCCCGCCTGAGCATCGGCAAGGTGCTGGACAACCACGGCGGCGGACAGATCTCCTACGCCCTGGCCGGCATGGAGTGGGCGGCCGTCGACCGGCACGCCAAGATCATCAACATGAGCCTCGGCACCAGCCAGGTGTCCGACGGCACCGACCCGATGAGCCAGGCCATCGACCGGCTCAGCGCCCAGACCGGCGCGCTGTTCGTGGTCGCCGCCGGCAACTACGGGGAGGATCCGAACACGATCGTCGCACCGGGGGCGGCCTCCTCGGCGCTGACCGTGGGCGCGGTCGACTCGGCCGACTCGCTCGCCTCGTTCTCCAGCAGGGGCCCCCGTATCGACGGTGCGCTGAAGCCCGAGATCACCGCCCCCGGCGTCGACATCCTGGCGGCCAACTCCCAGTTCGACGGGAACGACCAGGGCGCATACCAGTCCATGAGCGGCACGTCGATGGCCACACCGCACGTCGCGGGCGCCGCCGCCCTGCTCGCCGCGGCCCATCCGGACCTCACCGGGAGCCAGTTGAAGGACCTGCTGGCCAGCAGTTCCCGGCAGACCCCGACGTACGACGCCTTCGAGGCCGGCAGCGGCCGGCTGGACGTCGCCGCGGCAGCACGGGCCGGGGTCTTCGCCTCGGCGACCGCCTTCGCCGCCCAGTACAAGGGCGGCGCCCTCCAGCGTCCGGTGACGTACACCAACGTCACCGACGCGCCGGTCGCGCTCTCGCTGTCCGTCGACGCGGCGCACGCCCCGTCCGGGATGTTCCGCCTGTCGGCCTCCCAGGTGGTCGTCCCCGCGCACGGCTCCGCCAAGGTCACGGTGACGATCGACGGCTCGGCGGGCACCGCCAAGGAGCACTACTCGGGCCAGGTGCTCGCGACGGACACGGCCGGCCGGGCCGTGGCGCACACCGCCGTCTCCCTCGGCTTCGCGACGATGCACAAGCTGACCCTGACGTTCAAGGACTCCGAGGGCAATCCCACGTCCGGCGACGTCATGCTGATCAAGGCAGGGAGCAAGGACCCCGTCCCGGTCGGCGTCGGCCCCTCGGGCACCGTGGAGATCTTCGTGCCCGACGACGTGTACTCGGCCCTGTCCTACCAGGAGGTCCAGGGCGTCCACGGTCCCCACTCCAGGGGCCTGGCACTGCTCGGCGACCCCGACGTGCTCGTGGACCGGGACACCACCGTCACGTTCGACGCCTCCAAGGTCAAGCGCATCGACATGACCACCCCGCAGCGCAGCGACGTGACGTTCCAGAAGCTGGGCTACAACCGCGTCATGAACGGCGTCAGGTCGGGTCTGTCCGCCGAGAGCGTGTACTACGACAGCATCTGGGCGCAGCCGACCACCCACGAGGTCACCCACGGGGACTTCCAGCTGACCGCCCGTTGGCGCGCCGAGAAGCCGGCACTGGCCGTCTCCACCCGTACGACCGAGTTCACCGGCATCCTGCGCCAGGAGGGCATCACGCCGCTGGCCAGGGGCACCTACAAGCTGCCGCTGGTCTTCGCCGGCCAGGGATCGAGCGAGGACTACGCCCACCTCGACGCGCGCGGCAAGGCCGTGGTGGTCCGCCACAGCGACGACGTCAGCGACCTCGATCAGGCGGCCAACGCGATCGCCGCGGGCGCGAAGCTCATGCTCGTCGTGGAGAACGGCTACGGCCGCCCGGTGCGCTCCTACGCGCCGCTCGGTCAGCGGCCCGTCGCCCTCGACGTCGGCCTGCTCGGCACCGAGGAGGGCGAGAAGCTCATCCGGCAGGCCGCGGACGGCGGGGCCAGGATCACCGTCGGCTCCGAGACCGCGAGCCCGTACGTGTACGACCTCGCGCACGCCTGGCACAACGAGATCCCGTCGAAGATGACGGTCAAGGGCGACACGAAGAACCTCGCCCGGATCGACGTCACCTTGGCGAGCCCGAAGCCGGACGTTCCCGGCGCCGAGTTCCGCTTCGAGTGGCTCGACGGCGTCGACTGGTCCTCCGGCCCCATCATGCCGGAGCCCGCGAACGGCAAGCGGACCGACTGGGTCTCCACCGACGGTGTCCGCTGGCACCAGGAGGTGTTCGCCGAGTCCATCGGGTTCGAGGAGGGAGCGAAGACCGCCTACCGGGCCGGCAGCAGGCAGTCCGAGGAGTGGTTCAAGCCGATCCAGCGCCCCTTCCTGAACGACGCCTTCTTCAACAACCTGCCGCCCACCCGCAACGGCAGCCTCCTGTACGTCGACATCCCGGCCTGGGGCAGCGGCAACCACGTCGGGTGGAACCAGGACCCGGCCGTGACCCAGCAGCAGACGCTCTACCAGGGCAACACCCAGCTGGGCCAGGGGAACTTCACGAACGTCTGGGGAGACGCCCCCAGCCGCGGCAAGCTGCCGTACAAGCTGGTCGTCACCGGCGAGCGGGACGTGACCTACACCCCGTACTCCTCCCGTACGCGCACCGAGTGGGACTTCACGTCGGCGCAGCCGACCGATGCCGCCACCGTGGTGCTGCCGCTGGTGCAGCTCGACTACCGGATCGGCACCGACGCGGCAGGGCGTGCCGGGCGGCACGACACCCTGTCCGTCACCGCCGCCCACCTGCCGGGCGCCAGCCTCGCCGGCAAGCTCGGCGCGGTCGGCGTGGAGCTGTCCTACGACGACGGCCGGACCTGGCACAAGGCCGCTTGCGGCAGCGACGGGCGGTTCCGCCTGGACGCCCCGGACAAGGCGTCCTTCGTGTCGCTGCGGGCGACCGCGAAGGACTCGGCGGGCAACTCGGTGCACCAGA
The DNA here is from genome assembly GCF_056858595.1 of Streptomyces sp. TOM-9. NCBI lineage: Bacteria > Bacillati > Actinomycetota > Actinomycetes > Kitasatosporales > Streptomycetaceae > Streptomyces > Streptomyces sp. TOM-9. The sequence goes on from NZ_JBXEQB010000001.1 coordinate 1,374,652, forward strand.
CGGTGATCCGGGCCTTCGGCCTGCGCTGAGGCGCGGCCGTTCACGCACCCGCCACGGGTGCGGTGCGGCCGGTCCGTCCGCGGTGGTCCGGCCACCGCGGACGGACCGCGCACACGCTCGCGGACGACACGGCCTAGCGGAACGCCGCGGGTGGCTCGCCCGACAGCAGGGCCGTGCCGAGCGGGGTGAGGCTGTGGAGGACGGCGATGCCGATCCGGGTCGTGCGCACCAGCCCTGCGTCGCGCAGGACGCCGGCGTGCTGGCTGGCGGTCGCGAGCGAGACCCCGAGCCGCTCGGCGAGCGCGGTGGTCGTCGCCGGATCGCGCAGGGCCTGGAGAACGGCTGCCCGGGTCCGCCCCAGCAGCGGTCCGAGGGCGGCCCCGGGCGGGGCGCCCGGGTCGGTGGAGGGCTCCTGCAGGTGCATCGGGTAGGCCAGCACGGTCGGTTCGCCGGGCTGGTACCTGATCATGGGGCCGGTCGCGAACCAGGACGGCATGAGCAGCAGGCCCCGGCCGCAGAGCGGGATGTCATACGTGTTCCGGGACGGCAGGTGGAGCACCGGGGGTTCCCAGCGCCAGGTGGGGCCGAGTGTGGTCAGCAGGGCGTCGACGCCGCCGCGTAGCAGCATCTCGGCCCGCAGGGCGCGGTCCGCCGCGCCGTCGGTGCGGACCCGCGGCCACAGGGGGGCGATCGAGGAGGCGAAGTAACTCCGCAGGTCGGCGGTGAGGACGCGCCGTGCGGCGGCCGATCCGGCGGCGAGCTCGAGCGACCAGCGGCTGGGCGGCTCCTGCGCGCCGCCCCGGCCGCCAGGGTCCCGTGGAAGCCGCAGGTCCTCGGCGATGCGGGCGGCGGGGGTGCGCCCGGCCAGGTCGACGGCCGTGGCGAGGTCCCCGGCGGCGGGCTGGAGCAAGAAGTCGGGCACGTGGCCGTCACGGGGCACCAGGTCCAGCAGGACCCCGGCGCGGTCGGCGAAGCTGCCGTTCACCTGGCGGCGCCACCGCCCGGCGGCAGGGTGCGCCCGGCCCGCTCCGGCGGTCGCGGTGCGCAGGCCGCGCACGCTGAGGACCGCCTCCCACAGGGCGTTGGGCGCCGGGGCGAGTGTGATCCGGCACAGGTCGGCGGCGTCGAAGTGTAAGCGGATCACGCCGACCGATTATGGGCCAGGCGGAGCCTTTCGCCTAGACGTGAAAGGCGATGCGGCCGCCGTACGGCCCCGGGCAGGCTCTCGGACGTCCCCGCGTCGCGGGGACGTCCACCACGCACCCGGAGGTAGCCACGATGCCCGGCTCCACCCGACTTCCGCGGCTCGGCGCCGCGGCCTTGCTGGCCGGCCTTGCGGCCCTGCCCGCCGTCCCTGCCACCGCGCACGAACTGCCGCGCACCTACGTCGTCTCCGAGGCTCGCGGGGTGCTGCCTGAGGGGATCGCGATCGACCGCGACGGCACGATGTACGTGTCCTCCGACGGCACCGGCGCGCTGTACCGGGGCGACGTCCGCACCGTGCGCCTGCGGTCGTTTCGGGCTGACGGCCTGGCGAACCGCCCGAGCACGCTGGGGGTGCACACCGACGGCCGGGGGCGGGTGTACTCCGTCGGAGGAGGCGAACTGACCGTCCACGACCGTCGCGGCCGACTGCTCGCCACGCGCACCGCGCAGGGCGGTCCGCTCGGCGCGCCGGACCTGAACGACCTGGTGATCACCGACGACGCCGTCTACGCCACGGACTGGGCCAACCCCGTGGTGTACCGGGCCGCCCTCCGCCATGGCAGGCTCGGGCCCCTGGAACCGTGGCTGGACATCCGCTCGGCCTTCCCGCAGTTCCCCGCGCAGTACTGGCTGCTCAACGGCATCGTCGCGGACCGGTCGGGCAGCACACTTCTGGTGGCGTCCAACGGGACCGAGGCGGTGTGGCGGGTGGACGTCGCCACCGGTGAGGTCGTCCAGCTCGATCTGGGCGGCGCGTCCTTCGGGGCCGATGGGATGCTGCTACGGGGGCGGACGCTTTACGCCGTGCTCAATTACGGCGCCCCGAACGGCGTCTACATCGCCGAACTTGACCAGGGTCTGCACGCAGGCACGGTGACGCACCGCATCACCGGCGAGCCTTTCGACCTGCCCACCACCCTGGCCCGCCACGGCTGCCGGCTCTACGTCGTCAACAGCCAGAACGACGACCCGCCGGGACAGCCCCCGTACACCGTGAGCGCGGTCGACGACCCGGTGTGCGCGGAGGCGGCCAGACCATGAGGGGACGGGCCGTCGACGAGATCTGCCGGACGCGTTCCGACGTGAGGCCGGGCCGGCGTTCTCCTTCCTCGTGTTCCTCGTGGAAGAAGGAGTTCACCAGCAGGCCACGAGCTTGCGGCGGCCACAGCCCGATGAGCGGCAGCGGCCCTTTACGGAGCGAGCGCTGCGCTCGGCATGGGTCAGGCCGTGCCGGACGCTCGGCGGTGCGATCGGCGCTGCACTGGGGCAGGCTGAATGCATGCGGTCACCGTCCTGCTCGTCTCCCGGGCCGGGAGCGGGCGGCCATAGCGGGGTCCTCCTGACACTCACGCAGGCTGTGCCCTTCGTGATAGCGCTGGGCGTGCTGGGGATCGAACTGTCACCTGCGCATTTCTTGATGACCGGCCCCCTCCTCACCGCCGTGCCGGCGCTGGCAGCGCTGACGATGGGCCCGAAGGGCACCCTGTCGGCGGCGGCTGCCGCCTTGGTCGTCAACCTGACCACGGCCACCTACAACCATGCGTGGGGAACCCATCTGGTCTTCGGCAACCTCGTGGGTCTGCTGGTGGTGTCGATGGCCAGTGTGATGCTGAGCAAGGCGGTGCGTGCGCGTCGGCGCAGCGAGCTCGACCAGGTCCGCCGTATCGCCGTGGCGGCACAGGACGTCATCCTGCGGCCTGTTCCGGCGCGGCTGGGTCCGGTACGGACGGCCAGCTTGAGCCTCGCGGCGGGGACGGGCGCGCAGGTCGGCGGTGATCTGTACGAGGCGGTGCTGACACGGTACGGCGTCCGGCTGATCGTGGGGGACGTCCGCGGCAAGGGGCTGAACGCCATGCGAGCGGTCGCGGTGGCGCTGGGTGCCTTCCGGGAAGCCGTGCACTACGAGGACGACCTGGTGAAGGTCATGGACCGCTGTGGGGCCGCGCTGCTGAGGGAGGCGGACGTGCCGGGGGCGTTCGGGCAGGAAGCCGCGCTGGAAGGATTCACCACCGCCCTGCTGGCCCAGGTGCCGGACATCCCGGGTGAACATGTGGTGGAGCTGATCAACCGTGGCCACCCGCCCGCGCTGCTGCTGCACCAGGGCAAGGTGCAGGCCCTGACGCCCTCCTGCCCGCTACCGCCCTTCGGTCTGGAAGACCTCTGCACCGGGCCTCCGCCCAAAGCCGAAAGCCATCCGTTCCTCCCCGGCGACCGGATGCTGCTCTACACCGACGGCGTCATCGAAGCCCGCAACCGCGACGACGAATTCTTCGCCCTGCCCGAAGCAATGGAAGCGCTGCACGCCACCACCCCGGAGGAGTTCCTGGAACAACTGCACCAGCGGCTGCTCCACCACACCGAGGGCCATTTGAGCGACGACGTGGCAGTGATCCTCGTCGACCTCCCCGACGGCCACTCCGACGATCCCACGCACTGAGGTCCGCGGCGTACGGTGCCGGCGTTCGAGGGCTCGCCGTGCTGCGGGCGATCTCAGGCCGGCCGGCTACGCGCTCGGCTTGATGTGGTCGAGCTCGAACGCCGGGCGGTGTTCGGTGATGAACTCCTCGACCGTCGTGAGCGGCTGCCCGTTGATGCGCGGGGCCGTGTCACTGATGCCCGCAAGGCGGCCCTCGTGCTGGTCGAGGGTCACGGCCTCGAAGTGCCTGAGCTTCGCCATGTCCTGCCCGATACCGAGCATCTCCAGGAAGGTGGCCACGGTGACCTGCTCGAACGGAAGGTCCTTGCCCAGCACCCGGCCGACCTCGGCCGCGAGCTCTTCGTGGCTGTATTCCACAGGGCCGGTGAGGGCGTAGACCTGCCCGGCGTGCTCTTCGGGCGAGGCGAAGATGTTGGCGGCGGTCAGCGCGATGTCGCGGCCGGCGATCGGGGCGAAGCGGCTCTCCTTGTCGAACGGCATCACGTAGCGGCCGTAGCGGATCAGCCCGGAGATGTAGAGCAGCCACTGCATGAAGAACGTGACCCTCAGGTGAGTGGTGGGGACTTCCGACCAGTCGAAGATCTGCTCGGAGAGCCAGTGGTTCTGCGTGGCCTTGCTGCGCGCGTGGGGCCGGGACTGGAAGTGCGACATGTTCACGATGAGCTCGAGGTCCTCCTCCTTGGCGGCCTGGGCGAACATCACTGCGGCCTCCACCAGTCCCTCACCGAGCGGGTAGTTGAAGTAGGCGCGCTGGACCCCTTCCAGGGCCTTACGAACGTCGCGGAGGTTGAGCAGGTCTCCGAACACGACCTCGGCGCCCTTGTCACGCAGCCGCTGTGCCCGCTCGTCGTCCGTGCGGACCATGGCGCGCACGTGGAAGCCCTCCGTGAGCAGGTAGTCGACCATCGGACGGCCGGTCTCGCCGTTGGCTGTCGTGATCAAGATCGTGATCATTGATTCTTCGCCTCTTTTTCGCCGGTGTTGCCGGTGAGGGCTCGGGATCCCCGGCGCCACGCGGGCGCGGCCAGTGCCCGGAGATCCGTCACCTACCGAGGAGGAAACCTCCACGGGTGGACAGCACTGCCTGCGGCCGGACCTACGACAATAGATTACATGTGGCATCTAAAAAGGGCAAGGGTGGCGCGCCACTCCGCGCAATCACGCACCCCGTCGCCGGGCCGTGACGCCCGCTGCTGCCGTTCGTTGAATCCCGGGAACGAGACACACCCCCAGCACGGGACCCCGGCCGCCATCTGCCGGGGTCCCGTGCCGTGCCGGACCGTCACCGCGCGTGTCGTGTCTTCCTTCGTGGCCGTAGACCGTCAGAGGGTTTCTTCAGCCCCTTGGGATGCCCGTTAATATGACCATCCAGTGGGGCCAGGCCGTGCCGCACCGAAGCGGGCAGCCGCCCTTGCACATGAGGTGACCCGATGACGTCGGTGCCGGTCTACGTGATGTACGCAATAGTCGCGGCGTTGTACGTCTACGCCCTGGTCGACTGCATCAGGACCCCTGCCGCACGGATTCGGACGCTGCCCAAGGCGGGCTGGCTGGTCATCATGGTCCTGTTCCCCATCGTGGGCGCCATTGCCTGGCGGAACCTGGGCAAGCGGCCCGCTCCTGTCGAGGTCCGGCCCTCTACCGCCTGAGTCGGCCGCACGCCGCTCCGCCGTCCGGTCGTAGAGCCGATCACAGCCATTCGCTGCCGGGGGGGGATCAGCCTTCGAACTCGGCGGCGTCCAAGAGGTGCGGCCCGTTGTTCCGGACGCTGTTGACCTTCAGCGACACGGGCCTGACCGCCAGGTGGCCATCGGCGGGCGCAGTCAGCAGGGCGCGGAGTTCGTCGGGGTCCTGGTGCTCGGGGTCGAGCCAAGCGTCGTAGTCTGCGGCCGCGATGGTCAACGGCATCCGAGGGTGGACCCGGCCGGCGGCGTCGGTCGCCTCGGTGGTGATGATCGTGCACGTGGCCAGCCAGGCGCCCGGGGCGTCGTCACCGACGACCGCCTTGTTCCGCCACCACTCGTACAGGCCCGCGAAGGCCATGCCCTGGTCGCTGCCCTCCGGGCTGACGAAGTAGGGCTGCTTGTGCGCCTTCCTGTCCTCGGTGGACGGGACGGGTACCCACTCGTAGTAGCCGTCGGCCGGCAGCAGGCAACGGCGCTTGGTGAAGGCGCGGCGGTAGGCGGGCTTCTCGTGGACCGTCTCCATCCGCGCGTTGATCATCTTGGAACCGATCACCGGGTCCTTCGCCCAGGACGGGACCAGCCCCCACCGCAGCGGCCGCAGCTGCCGCTCCAGCGCCCCGGTCTCCCGGTCGACGCCCTCGAAGACACTCCACACCTGGTTGGTCGGGGCGACGTTCCAGTTCGGCGCCACGAGGGCTTCGGGGTTCCATTCGGTGACCCGGAACTGCTTCACCAGGTCCTCGGGGCGTCGGGTGGAGACGTAGCGGCCGCACATGCCGACCAGCCTGCCACGCTTCCCTGGGATCCCTGCGCGAACCCTGGATGTCGGGGCGCGCGTCAGGTGGCGACGCCAGCGCGGCGCGTGGAGGTCAGGGGGCCTATGGGTGCGGGCTGTCCGTCGGCCTGTCGGGTGCCGTGCCGGCTGAATCGGCGCGTGAGAGTGCGGCAAGGAGCTGCAGTTTCCCGTCGCTGTCGTCGCCCTTGTCGGGGTAGTAGACGACGAGGATGACATCGCCGATCGCGAGTTTGTCGCGGTGGAGGCGTAGTTCACCGACGACGGGGTGGTTCACCGTGGTCGTGCCTCCGTCCAGAGTGCGGACGTCGTGCCGGGCCCACAGGGTGCGGAACCGCTGGCTGGACAGTGCGAGCTCGCCGACGAGCTCGACGAACCGGGGGTCGTCGGTGTCGTCCCCGATGGTGGTGCGAAGGGCGGCGACGAAATCGGCGGTGGCTTTCGTCCAGTCCTGCTGGAAGGCTCGTTCCTCGGGATCGAGGAGAAGCGAACGAAGCCGGTTCTGGCCGGGCTGCAGGCGGGGGGAGAGCGCGACGGCCATGGGGTTGGAAGCCAGGACATCGAACGCGCGCCCTTCGACGAACGCGGGGATCTGCAGGTGGGCGAGCAGCTCGTGCACCCGCGCCGGCACGTGCTCGGGCCGCCTGCGGCGCAGCGCCCTGGGGCGTGCCGCCGCGAGGCCGAGCAGATACGTCCGCTCGATGTCGTCGAGCTGCAGGACGCGTGCCAGCGATTCCAGGACCTGCGGCGAAGGGTTCTTGTCGCGGCCCCGTTCCAGACGCAGGTAGTAGTCCGGGCTGATTCCGGCGAGCAGGGCGACTTCCTCACGGCGCAGGCCCGGGACGCGGCGGTTTCCGCCGGGCGGGAGCCCCGCCTGTGCCGGGGAGACCAGCTCGCGCCGGGCCCGGAGGTAGCTGCCGAGCCGGTTGCCGGATCCCTCGTCCTTCATGTCGACACCGTAATGCGGTGCGCGTGTCTGAGAGGGGGCCCTGGCAGGACCAGGGAAGAAGGGGGCCCTGCCTCACTCAGCGGATGCCGTCGAGACTTCGGTAGCGCTGCTTCGAAAGGGACAGCGGACATCACTGTCTGCGCCGCGGCCTTGAACGCCGTTGGCGCCCTGCACCGAAGGGAAGATCTCGTGGATCTCTCCAATCGCACCGTTCTCATCGTCGGCGGGACCTCGGGAATCGGCCGAGAGCTGGCCCGCCGGTTTGCGGCGGCGGGCAGCACCGTGGCCGTCGGCGGGCGCAGCCCGCAGGCGCTCTCCGACCTCGCCGCGGAAGGCTTCGCCACGTTCGTCATCGACGTCACCGACAGTTCCTCCGTCACGGCTGCCCGTGACGCCGTGCTGGCCCGGCACCCCGAGCTGGACACCGTGGTGACGATGTCGGGCGTCATGCTCCTGGAGGATCTGCGCGACCCCGCGCACTTCGAGGCGACGGAGACGACGATCGACACCAACCTGCTCGGCACCATCCGGGTCATCGACGCCTTCACCCCGCACCTGGTCCGGCGGGGCGCCGGCACCTTCGTCACGGTCACCTCCGGCATCGCCTTCCTGCCGTTCCCGCCCATGCCCAGCTACGCCGCGTCGAAGGCCGCGGTGCACGCCTACTCCGAGGCACTGCGCGCGCAGCTCGACGGCACAGGTGTCGGCGTCGTGGAACTCGTTCCCCCGGCCGTCGCCACTGCGGGCCAGGAGAAGGTGAACCCGCACGCGCTGCCGCTCCACGACTTCGCCACCGAGGTCATGCAGCTGCTCTCCGAGGAGCCCACCCCCCACGAAGTCCTCGTGAAGGGCGTCCTCATGCACCGCTGGGCCGAGCGCGACGGCACCTACGACGGCCTCGTCGCACAGCGCTCCCGGGCCCTGACCATGCTCCCCGGCCGCCAAGACTGACGCCCTTCCTGTGAACTGTCGCCTTCATGACAGTCGTGCGGACAGGGCGCCGAAGGATCGGGCCTCATCGAGGGCATCGTGCCCTCAGCGCTCGGAACGGCGCTCCTAGCCACCGAGTGTCTTGACCAAAGCGTCCAGGCCGTCACGGTAGATGCCCGTGAAGAGGTCGACGACCTCTTCGTCCGTGGCCCCGCTCGGAACGAAGCGGCCGGACCACTGGACTTCGGCGGCGTTCTCGTTGCCGCTGATCTCGTAGACCCGCAGGGTCGACAGGTAGTCGACGACCGGGAAGGGCGCCTGCAGGATGTGGTAGCTGTAGTACCGCTGCTCCTCGTCGAACGCCATCAGCCGCTCCACGATGGGGTCACCCTCGGGGTTCTTCAGGTGCCGCACACGACCACCTTCCGAGAAGGTGCTTTCGGGGATGTACGGCAGCCAGTCGGGCAGCGATCCGAACCCGCCGATCACTTCCCAAACGCGTGCGGGAGAGGCCGGGACGACCCTGCTCACCGATGTGGATGCCATGTCGCTCCTCCAGGACTCGTTGGACGGCTGTTGACGGCGATGCGACCTACGCGCCGCCCGGCAGGGGCGCCATGGGACTGACCAGGCCGGAGGCACGCAGATCGGTCCAGAACTCGGCGGGCACCTTCTCGTTGAGCGCGGCATGGTCTTCGACGGTGTGGGCGGGCTGGGTCGCGCCCGGGATCACCGCGTCGGCGACCGGGTGCGCCAGCGAGAAGTGCAGGGCGGCGGCCTTGATGGTCACGCCGTGCCTGTTGGTGAGTTCCTTCAGCCGCTCGACCTTGGCCACGATCTCGGGCGGGGCAGTGACGTACTCGAAGTGGGTGCCGCCGGCGAGGATGCCGGAGCTGTAGGGACCTCCTACGACCATGCCGACGCCTTGCTCCTCTGCCATGGGCAGCAGTCGCTGCAAGGCGTGCGCATGGTCGAGCAGGGAGTAGCGACCGGCCAGCAGGAACCCATCCGGTTGTGGCTCTTCGAGCGCGAGAGTGATTTCGATGGGCTCGGTGCGGTTGACCCCGAGTCCCCAAGCCTTGATGACACCCTCGTCGCGCAATTTGGTAAGGACGCGGAAGGCGCCCGTGCGGGCCTCTTCGATTTTCTGCAGCCATACGTCGCCGTGGAAGTCCTGGGCGATGTCGTGCACCCATACGATGTCCAGGCGGTCGGTTTGCAGGCGCTTCAGGCTGTCTTCGATCGAGCGCTTCGTGGCGTCGGCCGTCCACACGTGAAGCATCTTGTTCGGACGCCCGTAGGCAAAGAGATTGCCCTTCTCGCCAAGATCACGTGCAGAAGGGTCCTCCTCCTCGTCCAGGATGACACGGCCGACCTTCGTGCTGAGCACATAATTGTCACGTGGACGACCGGAAAGCGCTTTCCCAAGACGTATCTCCGACAGTCCGGAACCATAGAAGGGCGCGGTGTCGAAGTAGCGTGTTCCCTGTTCCCAGGCAGCGTCGACAGTTGCCATGGCCTCTTCCTCGGGAACGGAGCGGAACATGTTTCCGAGCGGCGCACTACCAAACCCTATGTGCGCCGGGAGGATCTGATCGAGTTTCACAGAATATCCTTCCTTGAGGATGCCGAAATATGCCCCTGGTATGCGATCGGCGCGCCAAGGAGAATCCGAGGAATTCAGCCGGGAAGGTCAGGGGAAAATCGTTGGTACGAAACCGCCGCCCACGCTTGGTGGCGCACCGGTTGTAGCCGAAGCCTGATCGGACGCGACGTGCGCGACAAGACTCGCTGTCTCCGCGGGGCGTATCAGGCGCTTGAGCAGGAAGGTTGAGGCCCGCCCGACGGATGAGCTGCTCATTCCGATACGGGCGGCCTTCGCGTCGGCGATCCAAGATCTACCAACCGTCCGCCGCACACTGTGCTTGACTTATCGATCGTAGGTACGGATGCACCGGAAGTGCATCTCGGCGGCTGGACCTGCTGAGCCCCACCTTCTGCGTCCGACGGGAGCCGACAGGGGACGGCAGCGGTACAGGGTGCGAAGGCGGTTCGCCCCTTCCACGGCTACCGCCGGCACCTCGTCGAACACGCCGCAACCCTCGGCACCGAGGTGCGCACCGTCCGCCGCGACCACGGCGCACTTCGTCCTGGATCATCGCGAAAGCCCCGCTTTCGTATTGCTGCAGGACTGCATGAGAATGGCACCCCATGTCTTGTTCATGACAGATCTCGGGAACTCTTGTTCCGCTGCCCGGCGGGGGCTCAAGGTCGCTCCGTGGCACCGCCCCGCGTGCCGCTTCCGGTTCAGCACGCGCCCCCCGGCACGTGCCTGGTCGAGGAGGACCCATACCGATGTCAGCAGTGCGCAGCATGAAGCAGCGGATCGCCGTGGCGATCGCGACGAGCCTCGCCGTGGCATCCGCCGCCGCCTTCGCGGCGGTTCCCGCCCAGGCCGCGCCGGCCGAGGGCGTCGTGCTGGCCGCCAACTCCGCCGAGGCCGTGCCCGGCAGCTACCTCGTCACCCTGAAGCCGGGCGCCGGTCTCACCGCGACCGGATTACCGGGCAAGGCACTGATCTCCAAGTACGGCGGCAAGGTCAAGCGAACCTTCACCTCCACCCTCGACGGCTATTCCGTGACGCTCAGCGGCACCCAGGCCCGGCGGCTGGCCGCCGACCCGCAGGTCGCCTCCGTCGAACAGGACCAGGTGGTCCACGCCCTCGGCACCCAGACCAGCGCCCCCTGGGGCCTGGACCGCATCGACCAGGCGAACCTGCCGCTGAGCGGCACCTACACCTACCCCGACCACGGCGGGAACGGCGCGACCGTCTACGTCCTGGACACCGGCGTACGCATCACCCACCAGGACGTCGCCGGCAGGGCCTCCTACGGCTGGGACTTCGTCGACAACGACGCCACCGCCCAGGACGGTCACGGCCACGGCACGTTCGTCGCCACGGTCGCCGCCGGCACCACCTACGGCGTGGCCAAGAAGGCGAAGGTCGTCGCGGTCCGGGTCCTCGGCAACGACGGCTCCGGCACCACCGCCGGCGTCATCGCGGGCGTGGAGTGGATCACCGCCAACCACGTCGCCAACTCCGTCGCGAACGTCTCCCTCGGCGGCGGCGCCAGCACCACGCTGGACAACGCCGTGCGGAACTCGATCACCTCCGGCGTGACCTACTCCATCGCCGCGGGCAACTCCGGGGCCCCCGCCTCCGGCTACTCCCCCGCCCGGGTGAGCACCGCGATCACCGTCGGCGCGACCACCCGCACCGACGCACGGGCGAGCTACTCCAACTACGGCCCGGTCGTGGACCTCTTCGCCCCCGGCTCGGGCGTCACCGCCGGCTGGAACGACTCCGACAGCGCCACCTACACGGGCAACGGCACGTCCTTCGCCGCTCCCCACGTCTCCGGTGCTGCCGCCGCGTACCTGACCGCACACCCCGGTTCCTCCCCCGCGACGGTCGCCTCGGTGCTCGTGAACGGTGCGACCAACGGCGCCCTGAGCGGCATCGGCTCCGGCTCGCCCAACAAGCTCCTCAAGCTCGTCCCGTAGGACACCCGCCGGGCACACCGCGGCCCCCGCCGGATCCCGGCACACACACGCCCCGCGCTCACCGACCCGAGCGCGGGGCGTACCCATGAGCACCCCGGCAGGGCGGGAACCCACACCGCACAGAGCGAAAGTCACCTGGACGCAGGTCACCCCGACGACCGCGCCAGGTCACGCCACGACGGCAACGCGCCCTCATCCGCCGCGAGGCGGACCTGCGCCCCGGCGGCCGCCGACGACACCTTGTCTCCCTCCTGACAGCTGTGGTTGAGTAACACGCGAAACAACTGAAACGATTCATTGCCGGCTTGCGTGCGCGCCGCATGCCGAAGGTGTCATCGATGGGAGCAAGCGTGAGGAAGCGAAGAATCGCTGCCGGGCTGGTGCTGTCACTCGCGGCGGCGTGGGGGCTGGAAGCGGCGCCCGGCGCGGCGGGCGCGCCCGTCCCGGAGGTCCAACAGGGCTCGGCCGCAGGCGGGTCGGCGCTCGCGGTGAGCGGGCTGGAGGTCGAGCACCAGGTCCAGCCCCTGGGTGTCGACGTCCCCCGGCCGGGGCTGAGCTGGCACGTGGCACCGGGCCGTGGCGCAGCCGGTCGCACCGCCGCCGAGCAAGTGGCCTACGAGGTCGAGGTGTCCACGTCCCGCGGCGGCCGGGCGAACGTCTGGGACAGCGGGCGCGTGCGCTCCTCCCGGTCCTTCGACGTGGCGTACGACGGCCCCGCTCTCGCGTCGCGTTCGGGCTACTACTGGCGCGTACGGGTCTGGGACGGGTCCGGAAAGGCGTCGCCGTGGAGTGGTGAGGCGCGATTCGAGACGGCCTTCGTCAACCCCGGTGACTTCCGCGGGGCCTGGATCGGGGCCCACGACAAGGCGCCCTCGCTGCGGCTCGACGACGCGAGCTGGATCTGGTACCCCGAGGGCGACCCGGCCGACTCGGCTCCCGCCGGGACGCGCTACATGCGCCGGAGCTTCGACGTGCCCGCCGACGCGCAGATCACCTCGGCGGAGCTGCAGCTCACCGCAGACGACCGCTTCTCGCTGTACGTCAACGGCACGGAGGTGGCGAGCTCTCCACGCGTCGCGGACTCCTGGAGGACGGCGAGCGTCATCGACATCGCCCCCTACCTGCACTCGGGCACCAATGTGCTGGCGGTCGAGGCGACGAACACCAATCAGGGGCCGGCGGGCGTGCTCGGAAGCCTGCACTTGCAGGGGGCGGGTTCGCCCGCCGACATCGTCACCGACAGCGGCTGGAAGGCCTCGTCCTCCGCGGACGACGGGTGGGAGCAGCCCGGGTACGACGACGCGGCGTGGCCGAACGCGCGCGTGGCCGCACGCTACGGCTCGGGCCCCTGGGGCCGGTCGGTGTCGGCGCCGCCGCCGCCCGAGACGCTGCTGCGCGACGAGTTCACGGCGAAGAAGCACGTGGCGTCGGCGCGCGCCCACGTCGCGGGCCTGGGCTACAACAAGCTCTACCTGAACGGCCGGCGCATCGGCGACCGGGAACTCGAGCCTGGGTTCACGGTGTACGACAAGACCGTCCTGTACTCGACCTATGACGTCACCGACGCCCTGCGCACCGGTGGCAACGCCATCGGGGTCAGCCTCGGGCGCGGCTTCTACGCGATGACCGACCCGGACGAGTGGAAGGCGTCGTCCTGGTGGGGCGAGCCGAAGCTCAAGCTGGAGCTGGACATCACCTACACCGACGGCACGCACCAGCAGGTGGTCAGTGACGACTCGTGGAAGGTGTCCGACGGGCCGACGACCACCCAGTCGCTCTGGTTCGGGGAGGCCTACGACGCCCGCGTGGAGCAGTCCGGTTGGGACCGTCCGGGCTTCGAGGACGGCACCTGGCGCCGTGCGCTGACGGTCGACGGCCCGAAGGGCACGCTCCGCTCGGAGAGCTTCCCGCCCGTCAAGGTGACCGACCACCTCAAGGCCGAGCACACCAGCGCCCCGGCCGACGGCACGCACGTCTACGACTACGGCAGCCCCACCGCCGGCTGGGCGCGCATCGGGGTCCAGGGACCTGCCGGGGCCACGGTCACCGTCACCTACGGCGAGAAGCTGCGCGCCGACGGCACCGTCGACAACACCGGCGCCTTCGGACTGGGCCTGCAGAAATACTCGTACACCCTGAAGGGCGAAGGGGTGGAGCACTACCAGCCGAGCTACAGCTACGCCGGTTTCCGCTACGCCCAGGTCGTCGTCCCCCAGGGGGTCGCCCTCCGGTCGGTCGACGGGATGAGGGTGCACACGGCGGTGGCGTCCACCGGCGACTTCACCAGCTCCAGTGACCTGCTGAACCGCTACCAGGACGCGCAGGCCGACACGATCCTCAACAACCTGCACTCGATCCCGACCGACACGCCCATGTACGAGAAGCGGCCCTACACGGCCGACGGCTTCCTGTACGCCGACTCGGCGATGGCGAACTACGACATGCAGAACTTCTACGACAGCTGGCTGCGCTCACACCGCGACGACCAGAACGACGACGGGTCCATCGGGCCCACGGTGCCCACCACCGAGTCGGGCAAGCAGGTCAAGGATCCCATCTGGTCCGCCAGTTTCATCCTCGGTGCCTGGGACCTGTACTGGTACTACGGCGACACCAAGGCGGTCGCCGACAACTACGACGGCATGAAGGCCTGGCTGGAGCACTACGAGCACGAGATCGCCGGCACCGGCGGCATCTACACCGGCTTCAGCTACGGCGACTGGCTCTCCCCGGAGGGCGCCAACGCGCCGGAGGGCACCCGGCTGTCCGGAACCGCGTACATCTACCTCACCGCGACGCGGCTGGCGACGATGGCGAAGGCGCTGGGCCACGACACGGACGCCCGTCACTTCCGCGACTTCGCCGCGCAGGTCAAGGACACCTTCAACGCCACGTTCTACGACCAGGACGAGGAGGCCTACTACGACAACAAGGCCGCGGGCTACCGGCAGACGTCGAACCTGCTGCCGCTGAGCTTCGGCCTGGTGCCCGGGGAACACCGCCAGGCCGTGGTCGACAACCTCGTCGAGGACATCCACGCCCGCGGCGACCACCTCGATACCGGCGCGCTCGGCACCAAGGCGCTCCTTCCGGTCCTCACCGACGCCGGGCATGCCGACCTGGCCTACACGGTGGCGACCAACCCGACCTACCCCGGCTGGGGTTACTGGTTCGAGGGCCTGGGGGCCACGACGATGTGGGAGGAGTGGAACGCGAACTCGCGTTCGCACGACCACGCCTTCATGGGCACGGTGGACGACTGGCTCTACCAGGGCGTGGCCGGCATCTCACCCGCGGCGCCCGGCTACACGAAGGTGACGATCCGCCCCCATGCCGTAGGGGACCTGACCCACGCCTCCGCCCACGTCGAGTCGCCTCTCGGCCGGATCGCCTCGTCGTGGACCCGGACGCACGGACGCTTCACGCTGCGCGTCGACGTGCCGGTGGGGTCGACCGCCGAGATCCTCGTACCGGTGAGCGGCCGGCAGAAGGTGCACGCACCCGCAGCCGCGGCGGCCGGCGAACGCAGCGGCGGCACTGCCCGCTTCACCGTCGGCCCGGGGACCCACCTGTTCCGCGTCACGGGGTAGGTGCGATGTCCCGGGTCGTCGGTGACACGCGCGCCGGATGACGGAGGAGGCGAGGGCCGTCCCGGTTCGGTGGGGATGGCCGCATCCACCGCCGGCCGGTGAGGTCCTCGCCGCGCCCCGCGCTCGCAAACCCGAGCGCGGGGCGCAACCGCGGGCACTCCAGCCCGGCGGGAACCCCCGCGGCCAGGCGCGGCATCAGACGTTGGCGTAGCCGGGGATGCCGGCTTTGATGCGCTCGAGTTCGCGTACGTCGGAGATGCCCTGGAGGTCGTGGCGGGGGGTGTAGGGGGCTTCCAGGCGGCGGGCTTCCTCGTCGGTGATGTCGAGGTCGAGGGAGGCGACGGCGTCGTCGATCTGCCGGATGGTGCGGGCGCCGACGACGGGGGCCGCGACGACGGGATTGCGGCGCAGCCAGGCGAGGGCGATCTGTGCGCGGGTGCGGCCTCGGGCGGCGGCGATGGCGCCGACCTCGTCGATGATCTGCCGGTCGCTTTCGGCGTTGCCGTAGAGCGTGTCGGCGTAGGCGCCGTCGGTCGCGGCGCGCTCGCCGGTGTTGGCCTGGTCGAAGGGGCGGGCGAGGCGGCCGCGGGCCAGGGGGCTCCAGATCATGGTGGCGACGCCCTCGTCGGCACAGAGCGGGAGCATTTCGCGTTCCTCCTCGCGGGCGAGCAGGTTGTAGTGGTCCTGCAGGGTGACGAACCGCGCCCAGCCGTGACGTTCCTGGAGGTGGAGGGCCTTGGCGAACTGCCAGGCGTGCATGGAGGACGCGCCGAGGTAGCGGGCCTTGCCGGACTTCACGACGTCGTGCAGCGCCTCCAGCGTCTCCTCCAGCGGGGTGTCGTTGTCGAGGCGGTGGATCATGAAGACGTCGACGTGGTCGGTGCCCAGGCGACGGAGGCTGTGTTCGATCTCGCTCATGATCGCCTTGCGGGACAGGCCGCCGCCGTTGGGGCTGCCGGGGCGCATGACGTGGCGGACCTTGGTGGTGATGACGACGTCGTCGCGGTTCGCGTAGTCCTTCAGCGCGCGGCCGAGGATCTCCTCGCTGGAGCCGTAGGAGTACAGGTTGGCGGTGTCGAAGAAGTTGATGCCCGCTTCCAGGGCGTGCTTGATCAGGGGCCGGCCGGCCTCTTCGTCCAGGGACCAGACGGGGTGGCCGCGGTCGGGTTCGCCGTAGGTCATGGCGCCGATGGCAACCGGGGAGACGTCCAGGCCGGTGCGGCCGAGTTTGATGTAGCGCACGAGGGGGCTCCTACAATGGAGGGCGAGATTAAGCGGAGAGCTCTCCGCTTGACCTCGGTCACGCTAACGGAGAACTCTCCGTTTCGCAACGGACGGCTGTCCGCAACGCTGGAGGACCCATGCCCGACGCCGCACGGCAGCGCTCCGACGCGCTGAAGAACCGGGAAGCGATCCTCCAGGTCGCCCATGACGCGCTCGCCGAATCCCCGGACGCCTCGCTCAACTCGATCGCCAAACGCGCGGGCGTCGGCCCCGGCACGCTCTACCGGCACTTCCCCACCCGGGAGGCGCTGATCCTGGAGGTCCACCGTCGCGACGTCGACCGCCTGGTGGACTCGGTGCCGGGCATTCTCGCCGCCCGTGCCCCACTGGACGCGCTGAGGCACTGGTTCACCACCCTCGCCGCCTACGTACGCATCAAGCACGGCCTCGGAGAGGCACTGCACTCCGCCGCCGCGCAGGAGGTCGTCAGCGCCTCGTGGCCCCCGGTCACCGCGGCCGTGGGCCGGCTCCTCGACGCATGCGAACGGGCAGGCGAGGTACGCCCCGGCATCGACCCCGTCGACGTCATCATGCTCATGAGCTGCCTGTGGCGTACCCCCGACACCCCCGAAGGCGCCGCCCAGGCCACCCGCCTGCTGGAACTGGCGATCGACGGCTTCCGGCCGTAGCGCGGTTCCGTTCACCGAGGGACTCGGTGGCGGCCGGGAGGGGAGGCAACCCCCGGAGCGGCCCGCGACCGGTCCTTCAGCCGCGTCCCGGGCTCATGCCTGTATGCCGCCGTCGACCGGGAGCACGGTCCCGGTGACGTAGGAGGCGCGGTCGCTCAGGAGCCAGGCGGCGGCCTGGGCGATCTCGTCGGGGTCGGCCGCACGGCGCAGCGGGGTGCGCGCGTTGAGCTGGTCGACGACGCCGGGTGCGCGGTCGTTCCACTCACGGATCATCTCGGTCAGTGTGGTCCCGGGGGCGATGGCGTTGACGCGGATGCCCTCCGGGCCGTAGGTGACGGCGGCCGACTCGGTGAGGCTGTTGACCGCGCGCTTCATCGCACCGTAGGCGGGCAGTGTGGGATTGCCCCTCAGACTGCCGACGGACGAGTTGTTGACGATCGCCCCCGTGCCGGCGGTGGCCCGGATCGCGGCGACCTCGGCGGACACGGCCAGCCACGGACCCTTGAGGTTCACGGCGTAGACGTGGTCGAAATCCGCCTCGGGGACTTGGTCCAGCGGGGCCGGCGGCACGCTGGTCGCCGCGTTGTTGAAGGCGACGTCGAGCCGGCCGTACAGGTCAACGGCACGGTCGACGGCGGCACGGACACTGGCCCCGTCGGCCAGGTCGCACACCGCGTACTCGGCGGTGCCGCCCGCCGCCCGGATTTCCTCGGTCACCGCCTTGAGCTGGTCCTCCGTACGGGCCGCGAGCAGCACCCGGGCGCCCTCCCGGGCGAACAGCCGCGCCGCGGCGGCGCCGATACCGCGACCGGCACCGGTGATGAAGGCGACTTTGCCGGCCAGCAGGCCCATGGCGGCGGGGGTGGAGGTGTCGGTGGTCTGTGCGTTGTTCATGGCATCGAGCGTGCGTCCGACCGCGGAGCCGATCCAGGCACCGGCGGTACCTGGATCGGCATGGTGGCACCGCGCACACTGGATGGCGTGGACAGACGAGAACTCGCAGGCTTCCTGCGCGGCAGGCGCGAGGGCATCACGCCTGCCGACGTGGGTCTGCCCGCCGGGCCGCGCCGCCGCACCCCGGGGCTGCGGCGCGAGGAGGTGGCGCAGCTGGCGTTCATCTCGACCGAGTACTACACCCGGCTGGAGCAGGCCCGCGGCCCGCGCCCATCCCGCGAGGTGCTCGCCGGTCTGACCCGGGCCCTGCGCCTGTCGGACGCCGAACGCGACCACCTGCACCACCTCGCCGGTGCCCCGCCCGGCCCGCCCGCCGGGCCCCCGCGTGAAGTGCGGCAGAGCATCCTCGACCTACTGCGGCGGCTGCCGCACGCCGCGGCGATCGTGCTGTCCGCGACGTACGAGGTGATCGCCTGGAACGACCTGGCGGCAGCCCTGCTGGAGGACTTCTCGGCTCTGTCCCGGCCCGAGCGCAACCTCGTACGCCGTGCCTTTCTCGCACCGCGATCGCGCGAGCGGCTGATCTACGACCCGTCCGAGGCGGAGGCGTTCGCCCACGCCGCGGCCCGGCACCTGCGTGCCACCGCCGCCCGCTACCCCGACGACCCCGAGGTGGCCACCCTGGTAGCGGACCTCCTCGCCGGCAGCGCGGAGTTCGCCCGGCTGTGGGCCGCCCACGACGTGCGCGCCGAGCCCACCCTCCGCAAGACCGTCCACCACCCGCTGATCGGCCGCATCACCGTGAACTGCGACGTCCTCGACATCACCGACCGCGACCAGCAGGTCGTGATCTACACGGCAGACCCCGGCTCGCCCGCGGAGGAGGCGCTGCGGCTCCTGTCGGTGATCGGCACGCAGCGCATGGACGTGTCCGGCTGAGCCGGACGACGGCGGCAGTCCGGTCACGACACGGTTCAGACTCCGCCGGGCCGTGCGAGTGACCGCGCGAGGCGCTGCGCCACGTCGTCCACGACATCGGGCTCGGGTCCGGTCCACCTCTCGAATCGTCCGCCGATCGCTTCCTCGACCAGCGCCTCCCCCGTGGCCGCCGGCACGCCCCAGCGTCCGAGGAACGAGGCGAGCACCCGACTGCGGTGCCGATTGAGGGACAACCCTTAGCTGAGGGCGATACCACCGTTGACCTTGATGCGTTCGCCGGTGATGAAGCCGGCGTCCGGTGTTGCGAGGAAGGCCACGGTTGCGGCGACGTCTTCCGGTCGGCCCATGCGTCCCAGTGGCACTTCGGCGGCGTATGCGGCCAGGGAATCGGGGTCTGCTCCGGCGTGCCGTTCGACCGGGATCCAACCCGGGGCGACGGTGTTCACGGTGATCCCGAACGGGCCGAGTGCTTGGGCCCAGGACTTGGTGAGGCTGTGCTGGGCGGCCTTGGCGGCCACGTAGGCCGACATCTCGGGCACCGCGCGCTCCAGCACGTCCGAGCCGATCTGGATGATCCGGCCGCCTCCGCGCTCGCGCATGGCCGGCAGCACCGCCTGCATCAGCAGTGTGGGGCTCTTGACGAAGAACACGAGCTGGGCGAGATGGTCTTGCCAGGTCACCGCTGCCGGATCCACATCGGGCTGCGGGCCGGTTGCGTTGACGACGAGAGTGGCGACCGGGCCGAGGCGGGCCGTCACGTCCGCCACGAGGTCGGTGACGGCGGCCTCGTCGGTCACGTCTGCGGCGAAGGCCCCGGCGGTGCCGCCCGCGGCGCGTACGTCCGTCACCACCCGGCGAGCGGCTTCGGCCCCCGAGCGGTACACAACGGCGACCGGGTGTCCGTCGGCCGCGAGACGTCGGGCGATCACTGCGCCGAGGCCACGCGAGGCCCCGGTGACCAGCGCGGTACCGGTGATGGCTGCACCTTCAGGCATGAATGCAGCGTACATGGACGTATGAACGTCAATGGCTCGCGGGCGCACGTTGTGACGTGGCAGACAGCAAGCATCACAACAGTGTCACGGAGGCGCCACGTCATGAGTGAGCGGCCCTCCCCGAAACGACGCCACTAGCACGCCCACATGCCCGTCTACCAGGCGCGACGCCTACCCTTCCCCACGAAACACGCCGTCCACCTCGATGATCAGACCGTGTGATAGGTTCATCCGGCATTGAGTTCAGGGGGCGGTCCGACCTGGATCCCATGGCAAGCAGGACCACACCGCTCAGCGCGCGTCCCACTGGGCCTGCCCTGAGCCGTGGTGATGCGAAATCGGAGGCCACTCATGCGTGCGGGTGATGACGCCGACTCCCTTGAGCAGGCGACGAGGGATTTCATGGCGGCGCGTCCCCGACTCTTCGGTATCGCCTACCGCGTGCTGGGCAGTGCCGCGGAGGCCGAGGACATCGTCCAGGAGACGTGGCTGCGGTGGCAGACCGTCGACCGTGGCGACGTCAAGGATCCGGCGGCGTTCCTTGCGACGATCACCAGCCGTCTCTCGATCAACTACGCCAAGTCGGCCAGGATGCGGCGCGAGTCGTACGTCGGGCCCTGGCTTCCGGAGCCGGTCGACACCAGCGCGGATCCGCACTTGGGAGCGGAACGGGCCGAGGCACTCGACATGGCGGTTCTCTTCCTGCTGGAGAAGCTGAACCCCGCGGAGCGGGCCGCCTACGTGCTGAGGGAAGCTTTCGACTATCCGTACAAGCAGGTCGCGGACATCCTGGAGACGAGCGAGGCCAATACGCGCCAGTTGGTGAGCCGTGCCCGGAAGCATCTGGCGGCGGAACGCAGGGAGCCGGTCAGTTCCACCGCACACCGGCGTCTGCTGAAGGCGTTCGTCGCGGCGGCGCGAACCGGCGATCTGGCGGCACTCGAGGAACTGCTCGCCGCGGACGTCGTCAGTTACGCCGACAGCGCGGGCACGCGCGGAGCATCCAGGATCCCGGTCGTCGGCCGGGCAGACGTCTCCAGGACTCTTGTCGCCTACTCCCCGCGCTTCTGGCCCGAGACGGAGATCCGCTGGGTGGAGGCCAACGGCAGGCCGGCTGCCCTCGTCTCGAACCGTGGCGACGCGGTGGCGCTCGTGACTGCCGATGTGTCAGAGCGAGGCATCGAACGCGTCATGTGGGTGGTGAGCCCCGCCAAGCTGGCCCCCTACGTGGCATCACTGGCCTCCACCCACCCGTAGCAGGCATGGTGTTCACCGTCTCCAACGCGGGAGGGGCGTTCCGGTCCCGCAGCCGGCGTCGCGGTTCTGCGTGGACGGGCCCCGCCGCGCCTTCGTGACCCTCTTCCCGGCCGGCCGCGTCCGGCCGGCCGGGAAGAGGGCCGGCGCGACGCGGGGGGACGCGCCCGGGATCAGCCCATCATCTTGCGGATCTCCGTCATGAGCGTGACCAGCGCGGCCCGTTCGGGCAGCGTGGTGTGCGGGTGCCAGAGGTCCACGAGGAGACACGTCCGGGTCCGCGTTCCGTGGTTCCACGCCTCGTGCTCGAAGGAGTAGTCGAACAGGAGGGCCTTGCCCTCCTGCCACTGCCGTGTCTCGCCCGCGACACGTATGCCCGCACCCTCGGGGATGTCGATGGCCAGGTGCAGGTTGATGCTGAAGTTCCACAGGTCGCAGTGGGGTGCGATGGAGGCACCGGCCAGCAGCGTCGAGAAGTGCGACTCCAGGAGTGGGCAGATGATGCCCGGCTTCACGGCGTTCTCCTCGAGCACCCGGAACGCGGTCGGCGCTATCGGTGCGGACTCCTCGACGAGAGCGCCCTCACGGTAGAGGTACAGGGCCTGCCAGTTCCGCTGGCGGACCAGGTAGTGCTCGTAGTCGGAGAAGCTCTCCCGCTGCCGCGCCCAGGCTTCCTCCTGCTCGGCCTTGATCTGCGCGTGGTTGCTCTCCAGCGCACGGACGAGCGGGAGCAGTTCGGGGTAGGCGTACGGGTCGTGCCAGGGGATCTGCGGGACGCCCGGCAGTACCCACTTCGCCGCCTGCTGGAGCGGGTGGCGCTGTTCGGTGAGGCCTCGTGGCTCCAGCATCTGCTCCACCCGGGCCAGTGAGTCGGCGCCGTGTTCCGCCTTGATGGCGGCGAAGTGCTCGTCGATCTCCGGTGTCACTGCTCTCTCCCTGGGGCTGTTCGTCACCGCGTTCGCCATGTGCGCACCCCGCCTCGAGGCGCGCACCATGCGGGAATCCTCGCGCTCGGGAAGTCGTGGGCAGCGGCGCGCCGCAAGCCCGGCTACCTCCACGTCAGTTGATAGCGCGCTTGATCCACTCATCTTCTGCATGCGTGAGGCCGGGACATGAACAGCGCCCGGGCACTCGGGAGATGGGGCATGAACGCCGGGCGGGCGGCCGTCGCGGCTGCCTTCATTCCTTCGGAAGTGCGTGACGCCCGGGATGTCCATGGCCTGGTCCGTGAACACTTCCCCAACCGCTGCGGCACGCCCCGGCATCACATGTTTCTCTCGGTGTCACACCGTGTTGTACAAGATCACCTCTATGGTTGCGCGGAATCCGATCACCCGAACCAGTGAAGGAGTTCCGTGAGCGAGGCAGTCGTCGGTCGTGCGGCCGTACCGGAGCACGACGGTCCGGTCGACATCTGGGCGGCCGTCGCCGCGTGGGCACGTCGTGCTCCTCAGTCGGCGGCGATCGTCGAGCAGACGAACGTGACGACGTACGCGGAGTTGGCCGAGCAGGTCACGGCCCTCGCGGCGGAACTCGAGGGCGCCGGCGTGCGAGCCGGGGATGTGGTGGGGATCCGCCTGCCGCGTGGCCGCCGGGCGATCGTCGCGATGCTGGCGGTCTTGCGGGCAGGGGCCGGGTACGTGCCTTTGGATCCCGCGTATCCGGCGGAGCGCACGCGGATGATGCTCGAGGACACCCGTCCCCGCGTCGTCGTCGACGAGGACGGGATCTCCGGGTACGGGCCCGCCGGGACCGGGCCTGGGCCCGTGGAGCCGGGCACGGCGTACGTCATCTTCACGTCGGGCTCGACGGGCCGGCCCAAGGGCGTCGCGGTACCGCGGACCGCCCTCGACGCTTTCTGCCGCGCCGCGGTGGACCGGTACGGCCTGGACGACCGCGATCGTGTGCTGCAGTTCGCGTCCCTGAGCTTCGACGCCAGCGTCGAGGAGATCTTCCCCGCGCTCGTCAGCGGCGCCGCGATCGTGCTGCGCGACGAGGACATGATCAGCCGACCGGACCTGTTCCTGAACCGCTGCGCGGACCTCGCGGTCACGGTCCTCGACCTGCCGACCGCCTACTGGCACGAGCTCGTGACGGCCCTGGTCCGCGGTGAGGCCACCCTCGCGGCAACGGTCCGGCTGGTGATCATCGGCGGCGAGGCGGCCCGCGCCGACCTCGTCCGCGGCTGGCAGGACGCGGTCGGCACCTCCGTGCAGTTGCTCAACACCTACGGGCCGACCGAGGCCACCGTGGTGGCCACCGTCGCCGAGCTGACCCGGTGGAACGGCGACCAGGTGCCGATCGGTCACCCGCTGCCGGGCGTCACCTGCCGCGTCGTCGACGCCGAGGGCGGGCAGGCCGACACCGGGGAACTGGTGATCGGCGGCGCCGGCGTGGCCACGGGCTACCTGCACCGGCCCGACCTCACCTCGGACCGGTTCCGCCCCGGACCCGACGGCGGCCGGGAGTACTGGACCGGCGACCGGGTCAGGCGCGCGTCCGACGGCGGCCTGCTGTTCCTCGGCCGGCTCGACGACCAGGTGAAGATCCGCGGCTTCCGCATCGAACCGGGCGAGGTCGAGGCCGCGTTGCGCGCGGACGACGCCGTGGCCGACGCCGTCGTCCTGGTCGAGGAACGCGCCGGGCAGCAACGCCTGGTCGGCCATGTCGTCGCGCTCCCGGGGACCGACCTCGCGGCGGTGCGCACCGGGCTCGGCCGCCGCCTGCCGCCGTACATGGTCCCCGCCGTGCTGACCGCGCACACGTCCCTCCCGCTCACCCCGCAGGGCAAGATCGACCGGCAGGCTCTGTCGGAGGTGACCGACGAGGCCCCCGTGTCCTCCCAGGGCCTGACGCCGGCGCAGGCCGAGATCGCCGAACTGTGGGGCGCCCTGCTCGGCGTCGGTGAGATACAGCCGGACGACGACTTCCTGGCACTCGGAGGCAACTCCCTCGCAGCGGTCCGGCTCATCGGCGCCCTGCGGCAGCGGTACGGGGCGGAGTTGACGCTGAGCCGGCTGTTCGCAGCGCCGACGCTGGCGGCGGTCGCCGAACTGATCACCGGGCCTGCCGAGGTCGAGGAGACCCCGGCCGACGGCCTGCCCGAAGGGGTGGACCTGCCGCTGACCCCGCTGCAACGCGACTTCTGGGTGGCCGAACGCATCTGCGCCGACCTGCCCGCGCACACCCTCGGCGTGCGGTTCCGGTGGAACGGCCGCATCGACATGGCGGCGATGACCAGGGGCCTCGACGAACTCGTCCGGCGGCACCCGCTGCTCCGCGCGCGCTTTCCCGACGACGGGACCGAGCCGCGGATGGTCATCGGCGAGCACGGGCGCATTCCGCTCACCGAGCGTTCCGGGGCGGACGGCGGCGTCACGGTGGGCAAGACCGACCTCGTCGACGGGCCATTGGCGCGGGCCTTCGTCGTCCGCGGCGACAACGACGACGAACTCGTGCTGCTCATCCACCACCTGGTGTACGACGGCTGGTCCGGGGCGGTCCTGTGCGATGAGCTGGCCGCGCTCTACGATGCGGCGCTGAGCCACCCCCAGGCCGCCGACGGCCTCAGTCCGGCCGCGGGGCTGCCCGCACCCGTCGCCGTGCCCGACCTGGCCGCCCGTTACGCCCGCGCCAGGGAGGACGCCGGCCTCGCGGCGTACTGGAGGGACCGCTTCGACGGCGCCGACCTGGAACTGGAGTTGCCGGCGGACCGGCCGAGGCCCGCGGCCCGCTCCTTCGCCTCCGCCCGCATCGGCCGACGGCTCGACCCGGAGCTCCTGGCGCGGCTCACCGACTGCGGCACGGCCCATGGCGCCAGCCTGTTCATGGTGGTGCTCACCGGCCTGCAGGCCCTGCTGACCCGCTACACCGGGCGTACCGACGTCACGGTCCTGTCGCCGGTGGCCGGCCGGAACAGCCCCGACCTGGAGGGCGTGGTCGGGCCGCTGCTCAACATCCTGCCGCTGCGGGGTGACGTCGCCGGTGATCCCTCCTTCGCCGAGCTCCTCAGCCGGGTCCGCGACGCCACGCTGCGCGACCTCGACCACCAGGGCCTCGCCCTGCCCGACCTGGTCGGCACGCTGGGGCAGCCCGGCAGCGGAAACCGCAACCGCCTCAGCCCGGTCGTGCTCACGGTGCACAACATGCCCACGCCGCGGCACCAGGCCGTGCGCTACATCGGCGAGGTCCCTCCGGCCGCGACCCTGGTGGACCTCTCCGTCAGCCTGGACTTCCCGGCCGGCGGGCCGGAACTCAGCATCGACTACGCCACCGAACTGTTCGACGCCGCCCGCATCGAGGCGCTGCTCGGGCACCTGCTGACCCTGCTCGAAGCAGCCGCCGCCGACCCTGGAGCGGCGGTCGCCCGGCTGCCCCTGCTCCGCGCGGACGAGCAGCAGCGGATCCTGCACGACTGGAACGACAGCGCCATCGCCCTTCCGGACGCGACCGCGTTGCACCAGCTCTTCGAGCGCCATGCCGCGGTCGCTCCGGACGCACCCGCCGTGACCTTCCGCTCCGCGACCATCAGCTACGGCGAGCTCAACGGCCGAGCGAACCAGGTTGCGCGCAGGCTGCGGGCCGAGGGCGTGCGCCCCGGCGACCGGGTCGCCATCGGCCTGGACCGGGGCATCGACCTGTTCGTCGCCATGTGGGCCGTGCTCAAGTCCGGCGCGGCGTACGTACCGCTCGACCCGGCCTACCCGCAGGACCGCCTGGACCACATGCTGCGGGACAGCCGGTCGAAGGTGCTTGTCGACGCCGATTACCTCCGCGGACCGCTCCCGTCCGACCGCGGCGACCTCACGCCGGTGAACAGCGGCTCCGACCCGGCGTACGTGATCTACACGTCCGGATCGACGGGCAAGTCCAAGGGCGTCGTCGTCAGCCACGGCAACCTGGTGCACGCCGTCGCCATGTGGCAGCACGCCTACCGCCTGGAAGCCGGGTGGACGTACCAGCAGGCGGCCAGCTTCTCCTTCGACATGTTCGTCGGGGAGACCCTGCGGGCCCTGTGCACCGGCGGCCGGCTGGTCGTCGTCCCCCGGGAGACCCTCCTGGACCCGGCCGAGCTGTACGACCTGATGCGCGGCGAGCAGGTCCAGTGCACGGAACTGGTCCCGGCGGTGCTGCGCAACCTGCTCGCGCACGCCCAGCGGTCCGGGCAGGGCCTGGACTTCGTGCGCCTGCTCATCGGTGGCGGCGAGAAGTGGCACGTACGGGAGTACGAACTGGCCCGGCGGCTGGTCGGACCCGGAAACCGGGTCGTGAACGCGTACGGGGTCACCGAGGCGACGGTCGACAACGTGTACTTCGACGGCCCGGTGCACCACCTCGCCGACGAGGCCCCGCTGCCGATCGGCCGGCCGTTCCCGAACAACCGGGTCTACGTCCTCGACGCGCACGGCAGGCCGGTGCCCCCGGGCGTGGTCGGCGAGCTCTACCTCGGCGGTCTGGGCGTAGCGGCCGGATACCACGACCGCCCCGAGCTGACGGCCGACCGCTTCGTGCCCGACCCGTACGCTCCCGAACCCGGCGCCCGCATGTACCGCACCGGCGACTCGGCCCGCTACCACCTCGGCGGCGACGTCGACTTCCTCGGGCGTCTCGACGACCAGGTCAAGGTGAACGGCTACCGGGTGGAGCTCGGTGAGGTCGAAGCAGCGCTCGGCGCGCTGCCGGACGTCGTCGCGTGCGCGGTCGCGGTCCATCCGCTGCCCTCCGGCATCGCCCAGCTCGTCGGGTACGTCGTCACCCACTCCGTCCGGCCGCCGGACGAGACGCTGATCCGGGACGCGCTCAGCGCCACGCTGCCCGTGCACATGGTTCCGGCGCGGCTGATGGGCCTGCAGGCACTGCCTCTGACGCCGAACGGCAAGCTCGACCGCCGCAAGCTGCCGCCGCCCGGCGACGACGGCGGCAAGGCGTCCGGCACGGCGCCCCGCACACCGCTGGAGGGGCGGATAGCGGCCGTGTGGAGCGAGGTGCTCGGCATCGACGGTGTCGGCATCGACGACAGTTTCTTCGCCCTCGGCGGTGACTCGTTCGGTGCCCTCCGGCTCATCCGGCGCATCGAGCCCGCACCGACCCTGGTCGAGCTGTACCAGCACCCGACCGTGCGCCGGCTCGCCGCCCTGCTGGAAGCGCGTGATCCCGCGGTGGCCGGGGAACACAGGCTGCTGCACCGGCTGACGCCCGCCGAGGCCGACCCGTCCACCGGCGGGATCACCGTCGTGGCCGTCCCCTTCTCCGGGGGCAGCGCCATCGCGTACCAGCCGCTCGCCGCCGCCCTTCCGGACGGCTGGGCCCTGCACGCCGTCGAGCTGCCGGGCCACGACCTGACGCGGCCCGACGACGCACTGCTGCCCGCCGCCGAGGTGGCGGAACTGGTCCTGACCGAGATGAAGGCGATCGAGGGACCGGTTCTGCTGTACGGCCACTGCCTCGGCGTCGCGGTGACCGTCGAGCTGGCCCGGCGGGCGGAGGAGGCAGGTCTGCCCCTGGTCGGCGTGGGGCTCGGCGCCGGCTTCCCCACGGCCCGGCTGCCCGGCCGGTTCTTCGACTGGTTCTACCGCCTGGTACCCACCGACCGGTTCACCTCCGACCGCGAGTACCTCGCCTACCTGCGCGGGCGTGGTGGCTTCACGGACGTGGACGACCCGGGGCAGGAGGCGTTGGTGCTGCGCAACGTGCGCCACGACGCCCGCGACGCCGAGGAGTACTTCACCGCGGCGTACGGGACCCGGGCGCAGCCCCTGCGCGCACCGGTGCTGGCCGTCGTCGGCGCCCGCGACCGGGTCACCGAGCACTACCAGGAACGCCACCAGGAGTGGCGGCACTTCTCCGCCGACGTGGACCTGGCCGTCCTTCCGAAAGCCGGTCACTTCTTCGTCAAGAGCCATGCGGAGCCACTGGCGCGGGAACTGGTCTCGTTCGCCGGGCGCTCCACGCCGGCACCGCACGAGCCGCAGGCGGCGGACAACGTACCGGGCCCGTCTCGGGGGGAGCGCGCACCCGAAGCGGATCACACCTCCCCTGCGGGCCTCGGCCTGCGGCGGAGCCGCTTGCTCGAACCGAGCCTGAAACGGTTCGCGCTGGTGGCGTTCGGCCAGTTCGTGTCCATGATCGGCAGTGGGCTCAGCGCGCTGGTCCTCGGCATCTGGGTGTTCCAGCAGACCGGATCCCTCACCGACTTCGCCACCGTCAACGCGATCGGACTGCTGCCCGGCATCCTCGCCGGACCACTGGCCGGAGTCGTCGCCGACCGCTGGGACCGCCGCACGATCATGCTCGCCTGCGACGGTGCCGCCGCGGCGGCCATCGGCACCCTCGGCGCCCTCATGTTCACCGGCGGCATGCACCTGTGGCACGTCTACCTCGCGGTGTCGGTCACCTCGCTCGCGGGCGCGTTCCAACGGCCCGCCTACCTCGCCGCCGTCGCCCAACTCGTGCCGAAGCGGTACCTCGGGCACGTCAGCGGCGTCACCCAGCTCGGCATCAACGTCGGACTGGTCTTCGCCCCCATGCTCGGTGCCGGCCTCGTGGGCCTGATCGGCGTGCCCGGCGTACTCGTCGTCGACATGCTCACCTTCGCCGTCGGCGTGCTCACCCTGCTGCCGGTCCGCTTCCCGGACCTGATGTTCCGCCGCCGTGAAGAGCCCTTCCGCACCGAGCTCACCGCGGGCTGGCGCTACATCGCCCGGCGACCGGGGCTGCGCGCCGCGCTGCGCTTCTTCGTCATCGACCACGCCTTCTACACCCTCGGCTTCGCCGTCATCACGCCGATGCTGCTGATCGAACAGAGCCCCGCGGTCCTGGGCCTCGCGCTGGCAGCCGGCGGCCTCGGCGGGCTGGCCGGCAGCCTGCTGATGGGTCTGTGGGGCGGCACCGCACGGCGCGCGAACGGGCTGATCATCTTCATGGGCGTCGGCAGTCTGGCGATGGCGGTCGTCGGCGCCGGCACGACACCCGCCCTCGTGATGACCGGCATGTTCCTGGTGGCTTTCGGTGAATCCCTCGCCGAGGGCCACTGGATCGCCCTGGTGCAGAGCAAGGTCGGCTTCGAGCTCCAGGGCCGGGTCCTGTCGATCTTCATCACGGTGATGCTGCTGACGATGCCGCTCGGCTACCTCGTGGTCGGGCCGCTCGCCGAACGCTACGTACAGCCCCTGCTCGAACCCGGCGGCGCGCTCGCCGGCACCGTCGGACACCTGCTCGGTACCGGACCCGGCCGCGGTCTGGCACTGCTCGTCGTCATCAGCGGCCTCCTCCAGCTGGCATGGGCGGTGCGCGGGTGGTTCAACCGCCGGCTGCGGCTGCTCGAAGACCACCTGCCCAACGCCGTACCGCCCGCCGAGATCGGCTCCCGCGACGACCTGCAGCGCGAAGCCGACGCCCTGCTCACCCGCTAAGGAATCCCCTTGTCCCTGTACGAACTGTCCTCTGACGCACCCGTCGACGCCTACGGCACTCCGCTCATCGACGCCGGGGAGCTGGTGCCCGGCACCCGGGTCCTGATCAAGGACGAGACCCGGTACGCCTCCGGAAGCCACAAGGAACCCGCGGCCCGGGCCGTCGTGGAGCGCGCCGCGGCCGACGGCCACCACCGGATCGTGATCGCCACCTGCGGCAACTACGGCCGGGCCATGGCCATGGCCTGCGCCGCGGCCGGAATGGCCTGCACCGTGGTGCTGCCGGAAGGCTGGAGCGACGGCGGCGCCTTCATGCGCGCCGCCGGCGCGGACGTGCACCCGGTCCCTGGCACCTACGAGGACGCCGTCGACGCATCACGCCGGCTCGCGCTCCTCGACGGATCGGTCGACGGCAACGTCGACGGCCCCTACGTCGACGCGGTCCTCACCGGACACGGCGTCGTCGCCCACGCGCTGCACCGGGAACTCAGCGAGCCGCCGGCGGCGCTGTGGATCCCCGTCGGGAACGGCACCACGATCATCGCCGTGCATCGGCAGCTTCGGGCTCTCGGCTGGTCGGTGCCCATCCACGGGGTCGGCTCCGCCGCCAACAACCCCGTCGTCACCAGCTGGCCCGGGGAGTACCGGACCCTGCCGCCCGAGGGCGTCGTCACCACCGACCACAACCAGCCGCTGGTCAATTGGCACGCGCTGCAGGGGCCCGAGGCGATGGCGGCGGTCGCCGACTCCGGCGGGGCCGTCCACGGCGTCGACGACGACCAGCTGCGCGCCGCCGCGGCCCTGCTCGCCGACCGGGGTGCCCGCCCCACCGCCGCCGGCTCGGTCGCCCTGGCGGGACTCCTCGGCCATGCCCGGACCGCCGCCCTCGCCGGAACCCACGTCGTGCTGCTCAGCGGACGCTGAGTGAACCCCCTCACGGAGAATGTTCGATGACCCACGTGGCACCGTCCCCCACGTTGCTGTTCGCCCGGACGCGAACGGCCGCGAGGGACGAACGGATCTTCCTTGCCAAGCTGGCCCTGCTGGCCGCGCTGACCACGCTCGGCGCCACCCTCGCACTGCGGTCCGAACCGCCGGCCGCGGTCATCGGCGTGGTGCTCCTGGCCGCCATGTACACCCATGCGGTCGAACTGCAGCACCAGGCCCTGCACCACTCGGCCTTCCGCCGGGCATGGCCGCACCGGCTCGTCGGAGTGCCGCTCGGCATACCGATGCTCGTGGTCTACAGCCACTACCGGGTCCGGCACCTGCAGCACCACCGCTACCTCGGTACGCCGCAGGACACCGAGTTCTTCGGCTTCGACACCCGTGAACCCCTGACGAAGGGGATGCTCCTGCGCGGACTGTTCGACTACCGGCGGCTCGCGGTGGTCGTCCGCGACGTCGCCCGCGCGGCAACCGGTCGCTGGCGGTACGAACTCGGCGACATCAGCCGGAAGATGCGCCGCCGGGTGATCACCGAGCACCTCGTCCTCGGCGGCGTCATCGCCTCGGTGGGCGTCCTCACCGCCGCCGGCTACCACGAGGAGGTGCTGCTCCTGTGGCTGCTGCCCCTGCTGCTCTCCGTACCGATGCACTTCCTCGTGGAGCTGCCGGAACACATCCTCTGCGACACCGACACCGCGGATGTCCTTCGTAACACCCGATCCATCCGCGGGAGTTGGTTCAGCACCTGGTTCACCAACGGCAACAACCTGCACATCGAGCACCACGCGGCGATGAGCGTCCCGATCAACCAGCTGCCCACCCGCCACGCGGAAACCGTCCGGTATGCCGTGCACGTGGAACGGACCTACCCCGATTTCTACCGCGCCCTGTGGCAGACGGTGCGGCGCTGAACCGGAGGCAGCCACCCCGTTCAGTGCGGTGGCGGTGCCGGGTCCAGGGCATTGCCGACGGTGCAGCCGCCCTCTCCGGGCATCCGCTGGATCCGGGGCGGCACCCACACCTCGGTGGCCCCGGGGGCCACGCGGGCAAGAAGGCAGTCCTGCGCGTCAAAGCCGTTGCCCTTCACCGACAGGAGAACGCCGACCAGGCCGCCGTCCGCCTTCACCTCGGTACGGATCGCCGGATCCAGGTCCAGGGCGGCGAGCGTACGGCGCACCTCAGCCTCATCCACCCGGCCGCCCTCCGGCACCCGGGGGAGTTCCGCGCGGAGCTCCTCGTACGGCAGCCGGGGCGGTTCGGGTGGTGGGGCGAAGGTCAGCGGAGGGCCGTCCGGGCAGTCCACGTCACGGGGATCCTCACGCCACTCCGACCTGGGCGACACCCGCACGGCAAAGCAGCGCCGCACGACGATCTCCTCGGGGTCGAGCCATCCGTTGTACGCCGAGCCGGACGTGCGGACGACGACGTCGACACCGTCCCCGTCGTGTGTCGAGGTACCCGTCACCCTCATGACCTCCACGCCGTCGATGCCGGAAGCGGCGCGCCCGACCTCCTCCGCCGTGCGCGGACGCTGGCCGTAGAGCCGCTCACCCGCGTTCCTGGCCACCTCCCGTGCGGCGTCCGTCGCCTCATCCTCGGAGGACTGCACCACCCCGCAGCCGACGGTGAACAGCAACAGCGGGGCGAGCAGCAGTAGTCGGCGCATGCGTCCACCCTTTCGGCGCCGCACGCGGCGGGTAACCGTTCACGTACTCAGACCGGCGTGGGTGATCGTACTCAGCCGGTGCGGCGATCGGACGCGGGCGCACCCCGTGAGGTTCCGCCGGCGCGCGTGAGGATGCTCAGTCGATGCAGAATTCGTTGCCCTCGATGTCCAGCATGGGGATGCACGACTCGTTCTCCTCATCGGCGTACAGCGTTTGCACATGGGTGGCGCCGAGCGCGACGAGTCGTGCGCACTCGGCTTCGAGCGTGGCGAGGCGCTCGTCCCCCACGAGCCCGGTGCCGACCCGGACGTCGAGATGCACCCGATTCTTGACGCTCTTGCCTTCGGGGACGCGCTGGAAGTACAGGCGCGGGCCCACGCCTGAGGGATCACTGCAGGCGAACCATGAACCCCGCTCCGCAGGAGGCAGGGTGCCGTTGAAATCCTCCCAGGTGGCGAACCCCTCCGGTGGCGGCGGTACGACGTACCCCAACACCTCGCACCAGAACCGGGCGACGCGCTCAGGTTCTGCGCAGTCAAAGGTGACTTGGAACTTCTTGATCGCTGACATCGGCGCACCATAGCAGGCGGACTCCGCGGATTCGCCGAGGGCCGGCCCCCAACGGCAGACGGCCTGCCCGAGCAAGCCGTGGGGCAGAGTAGGGGCATGTCTACGTACGAGACGATGTCGTTCCACCTTGAGACCGAGCGGCTGATACTGCGGCCGTGGGCCGAGTCGGACGCCGCTGAATTCAGCGCCCTCCTCTCCGAACGCGGCAACGGCACGCCCACGGTCGAGCGCATCCGGACGGCCATCGCGGAGCTGCTCACGGCGACCGAGAGCACGGGGATCGCCCTGCTGCCCATCCAGCGTCGCGATGAAGGCGACTTCATCGGCTATTGCGGGTTGATCATCGGCCGCTCCACCCTGGACGAACCCGAGATCGCATATGAGTTGTTCCAGCGCGCGCATGGGCACGGTTACGCCACCGAGGCGGCCCTCGCGGTGCTCGACGCCGCAATAGCGACCGGGCGCAAACGGCTCTGGTCGACCGTCGGCACGTGGAACACACCGTCGCTCCGTGTCCTTGGGAAGCTCGGGTTCGAGCGGGATCACGTTTCCACGGAGGACAACGGCGAAGTGGTCTGGCTCACACGCTCGTTGCCGTGACACGAGGCAGCAGTGGCCGGCCCTGAGACCGCACCCAGGACCGCGCCGGCCTCTGCCGGCGAGATCATGATCTGCAGCCGCCTCACCAGCCCTGTAGCACCGGGGATGCGTGCCGCCTGCGACGTCGAATTCTCCGGGGCGGATTTCCTCGCGGCAGTGGCTGCAGGTCGTCCGCGGGTGCAGGCCGACGTCGCCCTCCACACCCCGCAGAGCACTTTCGGCATGCCCACTCTCAGAAAGAGGGCGCTCAACGCGCAGGGATTCGAGGCCGTCGAAGAGACTTCGCCCCGCATCTCATCGCCCCAGGCCAGGCGACTGATGAGCAGGAGGACGGGCTCCTTGCCGGCCTCGGACGGTCTTCGACAGGCGGCCACCCCGGTCGTGCACTCGAAGGATGGGTGTGAACCTGGAATCGGGTACGGCCGCCGCGCAGTGGCACGGGCGGCGCACGGTGATATACGGAGGTGCAGCACCGTGTCGGATGAGACATCAGTGGACAGGACCGATGAGCAGCCCCGCTCGGAGCTGTGGAAGTCGCAGCTGAAGACGCTGCAAGAGGTCAAGCCGCCTTTCGTCCCGGAGGGCGCCACATCCATGACCATCATCGTCTGGCGGGAGCCCGGTGACCCCGGCGCCCCTCCGCACCGGCACTCGGGACCGGCTTTCGGCTACGTCACCCAGGGTGCGGTGCGTTTTGAGCTGGAGGGCGAGCCGGAGCGCGTGATCAAGGCCGGTGAGACGTTCTGGGAGCCGGGCGGGGACGTGATCCACTACCAGGACGGCAACGCCCTGGACGACCAGCGGACCGAATTCGTCGTGACCATGCTCTGCGCGCCGGGCCAGCCGATGCTCACCGTGGTCGAAGAGGATGAGCTGGCCCAGCGCACCCATCTGCGTGCTCCGCGCCCCACTGGGGGCTGACACGAGCTGCTCGGGGTGGACCCTCCTCAGGGCCGCCCGAGCGGTCAGCGCGCGCCTTCCCCCGCACAGGGACGGCAGCGCGGTGACCGCGACGAGCGAAGACGGTTGCAGCACTCAGTGGGCACGCTCCCACCGGGGTCGGGCAGCAGGGACCGAAGGGTTCAGACCACGATCTTGCGCGGGTTGAAGTTGCCGCCCGGGTCCACGGCGTCGAAGAGGCCCGACATGACCGCGACGCCCTGGGCCGAGATGTCCTCCTCCAGCCAGGGCGCGTGCTCCAGGCCCACCCCGTGGTGGTGCGAGATCGTGCCGCCGGCGTCGACGAACGCCTGCTGGATCGCGCGCTTGACCGTGTCGTACTCGCCGAGCGGGTCGTCACCGAAGACGAAGGCGAAGGTGAAGTAGAGGCAGGCGCCGGAGTGGTACGAGTGCGACATGTGGCACATCGTCCAGCCCTTGCGGCCGATCTTCCCGTAGGCGCTGTCGGCGGCGTCGTAGACCGCCGCATGGATGCCACGGAGCTTCGACCACGGACCGGCGGTCTCGCTCACATCGCCTGCGGCACCGTGGTCGAGCAGGAAGTCGCGGATGTACGGCGTGTCGAACTTCTTCTGGTCGTAGAGCGCGCCGGGTCCCTTGCCGACGCCGATGCCGTGGTGCTTGCGCACGATCCGGTCGACGATCGACTTCTGACGCTTCGCGTGCGCCGTGCCCCCTTCGAAGCCGATGAACGAGAGACAGATCTCGTCGAGGTCCCAGCCACGCCGCTTGAGGTACGCCATGAGGCCGGCCTGCGCCTTCTTGGCGACACCCCTGGACGCTTTGGTCGTCGCGAGCGAGAAGCCCGTCTCGTGCGCGTCCGAGATACGGGTGACCGAGGGCGACGCGTCGCTCTCGGCGATCTCCTGCATCGCGGCGAGGCCGTGGTCGAAGTTCTTGAAGAAGTAGGCGTAGATGCCGCGCCTCCCGGGGAGCCGGTGCACCTGCACCGTGACCTCGGTGATGACGCCGAGCCGCCCCTCCGAGCCCACCACCATCTCCCGCACGCTCGGCCCGGTCGACGCGCTCGGAACGGCACGGATCACGAGGACCCCGCCGGCCCGCACGACACGCAGTCCCTTGACGATGTCCGCGATGTCGCCGTACTTGTCCGACTGCATGCCGGACGAGCGCGTGGCGACCCACCCGCCGACCGAGGAGTGGGTGAACGAGTCGGGAAAGTGCCCCATAGTCCAGCCGCGCCGGTTGAGTTGGGCCTCGAGATCGGGACCCAGCGCCCCGGCCTGGATGCGTGCCAGGCCGGAGTCGGTGTCGATCTCCAGCACGCGGCCCAGGCGACCGAGGTCGAGCGAGACGACCACCCGCGACTCGTCCGCGTGCGGCTCGAGGCTGCCCGCGATGTTGCTGCCGCCCCCGAAGGGAATGATCACGGCGTCCGCCTCGACGGCCGCGTCGACGACGCTCTGCACCTCCGCTTCGTCGGCCGGGTAGACGACCACGTCGGGAGTGCGCGCGATCTCGCCGGCTCGGAGGCGGACCAGGTCGCGCAGGCTCTTGCCGTACGTGTGGACGACCCGGGACAGGTCGTCCACGACGGCGTTCCCGGGCCCGACGATGCCGCTCAGTGCGCTGAGGAACCCCTCCGGCACCGTCGAGGCCGGCACCTTCAACTGTGAGAAGTCGGGCTGTCCGGTGCGCTCGCCCGCCCGGAGATCGAGACCGACGGCCTTGTGCACGAACGGCGCGAAACCGGGCTTGTCCTCGTGGTGGAAGCCGACGCCTTCCACGCCCCAGCCCCACCACTTCATGTGTTTCACCTCACCGGTGGGCATCGCGTCGGTGCGGGAGGTGGGTTCGGTCACGGACGGTCTCCTTCAGATAGGACGACGTGAGGTGGCATGGGCGCCGAGGATCCGGTCGGAGTGCTCCTCGGCCAGGCTGACGATCGCCGAGCGGATGCGTTCGCTGAACTCGTCCACCGACTCTCCGGGAAGGGCGGTGAGCGGTTCGCCGAAGACCACCCCGACCGGCAGGCGGCCCGGTTTCGGCCAATTCGATCCGCGGGGATGCGCCGCGTACGCCCCGATGACCGCGACGGGGAGCACCGGCACTTCGGCAGACGAGGCGAGCGCCGCCGCCCCGGGCTTGAACGCCCCGAGCGATCCGTCGCGCGAGCGGGTGCCCTCGGGGAAGATCAGGAGCGGCACCCCCCGGTTCAGCAGGGCCCTGGCGCTCACTCTGCGCGCGCTCGCTCCGGTGCGGTCGACCGGGAAGGCGTTGAAGAAGAGGGCCGTGAGGCCGCGCCGCCGCCACACGTCGAAGAAGTAGTCGGCGGCGGCTCCCACCGCGAGGTAACGCGCCAGTCGGCGGGGCAGCGCACCCATGATGAGTGGCGTGTCGAGGTGGGACGTGTGGTTGGCGACGACCACATACGCGTCCTCGACCTTTTCCAGGCATTCGCGCCCGAGTACCGTGACGCTGGTCACGCTCCACACGACGGGCTTCAGCAGCCCCCGCTGCGCGACGAATCGCGCCGCAGCGTGAGAGCGTGAGGTGAAACGGTCGCGCATCGTCGCGGGCATCCGCTTCCTTCCCGTGCGGGCTCGCCCGCACCGTTTCTTTCAGTGCGTGCGAGAGTCGTTGCGGCCGGACGAGATCCGTCGCGAGATCCACCGCACCGTGTGGCGCGGAAGATGACGCGTGAACCAGATGAGCAGCCGGTACCGGAGGCTCGGCATGGAGATCACCCGTCCGCGCCGCACGTCGCGCAGGCTCGTCTCCACGAGTCGATCGGCGTCGAGCCAGAGGAAGTCCGGAATGCTCGACGACCGGATTCCGGCCCGGGCGTGGAATTCCGTACGGACCCAGCCGGGACAAAGCGCCGTCACGGTGACGCCCGTTCCGTGCAGTTCGTTCGCCAGTCCCTCGGTGAGCGAGGTCACGAAGGCCTTGACGGCCGAATAGCTCCCCATCGTGACGAAGCCGGCCGTGCTCGACACATTGACGATCGCACCGTGTCCGCGTTCGCGCATGGCCCGCCCGGCGGCACCGGCGAGCACCAGCACCGCCCGCCCCATGACCTCGATCGCCCGGTCGTGGGGAGCGGTGTCGGTCGAGGTGATCGATGCGTGCACGCCAAATCCGGCGTTGTTCACGAGCATGTCCACCGGACGGGCGGGGTCCTCCAGTCGCGCGACGACACGTTCGACGTCGGCGCGATCGGACAGGTCGGCGGGCAGCACCTCGACGGCACGGCCCCGGGATCCGAGCTCGACCGCCATGCGGCCGAGCCGCTCCCTGTCGCGCGCCACCAGGACGAGGTCCCAGCCACGGCCCGCCAGGGCGCGCGCGAACGCCGCTCCGATACCCGACGTCGCACCGGTGACAAGTGCGACTCCCGTACGGCTCAGCATAGTTTCATATGCCATCTGCTCGACATCCGAACTCCCCGCTCGTAGCGTTCACATGGGGTGGCGAGCGGGTCCATGCCGTCGGGCGCGGCAGCAGCCGATGGCTGACTCCTCGCGCCTGACGCACCCTTCCTTTCCCGGCTCATTACGTACGACCGGGCACGCATCAGCCCTGTGACAGGAACTTCCGCACGTGCTCATGCGGACGCAGGGTGAAGGGCCTCGACACCGGCAGAACGCCATCCGTCGCGATCGTGCCGGTTCGCCCTAGATCATTCCCTGGCTCGCACCGTCCGCCACGAAGCGGAACCCGGCCGGCTGTCACACATGCGTGGGTTTCCCGGTCGGACGTCATAGCCCCCGACAGCCTTTCGCGCGTTCCGGGGCCGCTACAGAGTTGCCCCTCCTCCGGCCCCAGAAAGCCCGCGCATGAACTCAAACGACGAGGCGACGACCGCGCCACCCGGGACAGCGGGCTTCGACGTGCGTGAATTCGCCCGCACGGCACACGGCAGCCACCGCGGAAAGCTGGACCTCGGGTCGCTCGCCGAAGAGCCGCTCGACGCCGAATCCGTCCGGCTCGTCCGCGCGCTGCGCGACATGGAACGTGCGACGCTGCACCGCGTGCGCAACCTCCTCGTGACGGCGACGCACAAGGACGCCCGGGTCACCGCGTTCCTCACCACGTGGATGTTCGAGCGGTTCTGGATCGCCGACGCCCTCGACGCCGTCCTGGACGCCTCCCCGGCCGCCCGGGGCCTGCCTTCGAGCTCCGGGCCGGCACGGTGGGTACTGGCGGAGCGGCGCGAGCGCCGCGGCCCGATCCGTCGCTCCCTCATCGCCAACATCACCGGTACGCAGATCGTCGCCGAACACGTGACGACGAGCCTCGTGGACGAATGGATCACACAGGCGGCCTACCGGCGTCTGGCCGGGGTGTCCCCCGCCATGGCGTCGATCATCGACCCCGTGGTGGAGATCAAGCAGCGTCACATCCACTTCCTCGCCGAGGAGGCGGAACTGCGGCTCCGGCGCTCGGTCCGCGCCCGGCGCATCACCGGTCGCGCCCTCCGGCACTCCGCCTGGCCGCTCGGCTCGGTCGATCGCTCCCGGCACGAGCGCACCTTCTTCGAACGCCATGTCTTCGGCGACCAGCGCGGAAGGGCCGAGGCGGGCCGGATCCGCGCCATGGTCGCCGCGCTCCCCGGCATCGGTCCCGGTGTCGCATCCACCGTGGAATCGAGGCTCCTTCCGTGATGCCGCACACCGCGAAGACCGAACTCGGCAACGCGCACGTCCTGCTCACCGGCGCGACCGGCTTCGTCGGGCAAGCCGTCCTCGAGCGGCTGCTCACCGATCACCCCGCCACCCACGTCTCGCTCCTCGTACGTGGGAAGGGCAGCCAGACCGGGCAGGACCGGCTCCGGCGGCTGCTGCGCAAACCCGTGTTCGGGCGCTGGCGGGACGCTGTGGGGGCCGAAGAGGCCGAGCGCATCGTCCGTGAGCGGATCACGGTGCTCGACGGCAGCATGACCAGCATTCCCGAGCTGCCTTCCGACCTTGACGTCGTGATCCACTCGGCGTCGACCGTCTCGTTCGACCCGCCCATCCACGAGGCGTTCGACACGAACGTCAACGGTGCCGTGAGCCTCTACCAGGCCCTGCTCGCCTCCGGGTCGGACCCGCACGTCGTCCACGTGTCGACCTGCTACGTCGGGGGACTCCGCCGCGGTGTGGTGCCCGAGGCCAGGCTCGAGCACGACGTCGACTGGCGAGCCGAGTGGCGCTCCGCGACACAGGCCCACGAGCGCACCGAGCTCACCTCGCGGGAACCGGCGCGGCTCGAGCGGTTCATGTCCCGCGCCCGCGGCGACCACGGCAAGGAGGGCCCGATCGCGGCGGCCCGCGCGAGCGAGGACGCCCGGCGCGAGTGGGTGCGTTCCCATCTCGTCGACGCCGGCCGGCGGCGCGCCCAGAGCCTGGGGTGGACCGACGTCTACACACTGACGAAGGCACTCGCGGAACGTGCCGCGGAAGACCTGTGGGGCGAGGCCGGACACCGGCTTTCGGTGGTCCGGCCCGCGATCATCGAGAGCGCCCTGGAGCATCCGTTCCCCGGCTGGATCGACGGCTTCAAGGTCGCCGATCCGCTGATCTTCGCCTACGGCCGCGGCCAGCTGCCGGACTTCCCGGGGCTGCCCGACTCGATCCTCGACGTCATCCCCGTCGACTTCGTCGTCAACGCCATCCTCGCCGCGGCGGCCAACCCGACCCCCGTCGACGAGCCGACGTACTTCCACATCGCCTCGGGCGCGTCGAATCCACTGCCTTTCCACCGCATGTACGAGAACGTACGCGACTACTACATGCAGCACCCGCTGCCCAAGGACGACGGTTTCGTCAAGGTGCCGACCTGGAAGTTCGCGGGCGAGCGCAAGTTCAACCGACGTCTTGCGCTGGCGAAGAAGAAGGC
Source organism: Streptomyces sp. TOM-9 (assembly GCF_056858595.1). Classification (NCBI taxonomy): domain Bacteria; kingdom Bacillati; phylum Actinomycetota; class Actinomycetes; order Kitasatosporales; family Streptomycetaceae; genus Streptomyces; species Streptomyces sp. TOM-9. Next base: position 1,414,801 of record NZ_JBXEQB010000001.1, read on the forward strand.
CGACCTGTGGGACGCCGGTCTGCGGCTGATGCCGAACGACGAGCGCAAGCGCGCCCTCGCGGCCGAGAACGCCAAGCTGCGCGCCGGCATCGCCACCCTCGGCAACTTCACCGACCTCTACCGCGCCTACGTGCAGACCGAGATCATCTTCGACGACCGCAACGCCCGCACGCTGAACGACGCCCTTCCGGCCGAGGTGCGCGAGGACCGTGGCTTCGACGTGGAGCGGATCGACTGGGAGGAGTACCTGCAGAAGGTCCACCTGCCCTCCCTGAGCGAGCTGACAGCGGCGCACCGCCGCCGGAAGGCCGCGGCCGCCCGGCCGGCGAACGGCCGCCCGATACCCGCGCTGCCGGAGCGTACCGACGTGCTCGCCGTCTTCGACCTCGAACGGACCGTCGTCGACTCCAACATCGTCGAGCAGTACCTCTGGGTGCGTACCTCGGGCTTCCGCAAGGCGGCCTGGCCGAAGGAGGTCGCGGACCTGCTCGCCTCGCTGCCCGGGTACCTCCGCGCCGAGAAGCGCGACCGCGGCGAGTTCATCCGTGCGTTCCTGCGCCGCTACCGCGGCCTGCCCGTCGCCCGTCTCGAGGAGGTCGTGCGGCGCGGGTACGCCGACACGATGCTGCGGCACACGAGTGCGGACGCCCTGGCGCGTATCCGAGAGCACCGTGCGGCGGGTCACCGCACCGTCCTGGTCACCGGCTCCATCGGCCTGCTCGCCGCTCCGCTCGCCGGCCTGTTCGACGAGGTCGTCGGCAGTTCCATGCACGCGAAGGACGGTGTGCTCACCGGCTACCTCGACAAGCCCCCGCTCGTCGACGAGGCGAGGGCCGCGTGGCTCCTGCGGTACGCCGAGGAGGGCGGCTACGACCTCGCGGCCTCCTACGGCTACGGCGACAGCCACTGCGACCTGGCGTGGCTGTCCTTGCTGGGCAAGCCTTCGGCGATCAACCCCGACGCAGAACTGGCGCGCGAGTCGCACAAGAGGAACTGGGACATCCACCGCTGGAAGAGAGGCGGTTCGGGTGTGCGCAGCGAGGTCATCGCTGCACGGGTGACGGATCCGGCGCGGACCGAAGAGGAGAGTGCCTGATGGCTTTCGACATAGACAAGTACGCCAAGAACTCCACCGGGGTGCAGTGGTCCGACCTCGACTTCGACGAGTTCGAGCGCAACCCGCTGCCCGAGGGGACGCTGCGCACGCTGCGCTACATGTGCGACATCGAGTACCACACGGTCTGCTACATGCGTGATCTGCTGACGACCCCGTCCCACAACGAGCCCGCGGTGGGCACCTTCATGACGATGTGGAACCGCGAGGAGTTCTGGCACGGCGAAGCGCTCGCGGCCGTGCTCGAGCGCCACGGCGTGCGCGTCGACTTCGACGAGCTCAAGGCGACCCGTCTGAAGCTCGGCTGGAAGGACCGTTTGGGGACGGTGAAGCAGACGGCGATGAGCCGCCTCATCGGACATGACTTCGTCGCGGTGCACATGGCGTGGGGTGCGGCGAACGAGTGGTCGGCGCACGCTGCGTACCACCGGCTCGCGGCGCTGGAGAGCCACCCGGTTCTGGTGCCGCTGCTGAAGCGGATCGCTCAGCAGGAGACGAAGCACGTCGCGTTCTACGCGTCGCAGGCGCGTGACCGGCTCGCGGCGAGCAAGAAGGCCCGTGTGGTCGCCCGGTTCGCGCTCGAGAAGGCCTGGGGCCCGGTCGGCTCGGGCGTCATGCCCGAGAGCGAGGTCACGCACGTCATGACCCACCTCTTCGCAGGCGCCGAGGGCCGCAGGCTCGTCCGCGACGTCGACTCGCACATCGCGAAGCTGCCGGGCTTGGAAGGGCTGCGCATCGTCGAGGACTCCATGGACAAGCGCGGCATCGCCGCCTGAGTCGTCGGACGCCGCGCCCCAGGCGAAGAACAGGGCCGAGTGCAGTGGCCTCGGGTTGGCCGGGTGGGTACCTGGATGCCGAAGTAGTCCTGGGACGCCACAAGACGGCGAGGCTGCGCGGACTCCTGCCCGCCCATGAGTGGCCTGACCCGCTGGACTGATGTGTGGCGGCGTCAATCCAGGCCTGCGGATGCCCGGCCTGGAACGACGCGCTGCATCAAGACGGCCCGTCCGGGTTCCGGCCTGCGGCCGGTCGCGCCATGGACTGCACGATCTGTATGGGGTTGCCGTCGGGATCAGCCGTCCAGGCGATCACCAGCCGATCCAGCCAGGCATGCGGGGCCGCGAGGGCGGGTGCTCCGTCCGCGACGAGAGCGTCGTAGGCCGCGGTCGTATCGTCCGTCCAGAGGACGACGGCCGCGCGCTGGCCGTGGACAAGCGGGTCCAGGCCATGGTCATCGCGGGTGGAGGCAGCGGAGGCGATGCCGATCTTGTATCCGTCCAGGTTGAGATCGACGTGAATCGGCTCGCCCTCCATGGGCACGCGGAACGTCTCGGTGAATCCCAGCCGGACGTAGAAGGCAACGGCCCGCGGGAGATCGTCGCTGAACAGAATCACTTGAGGCGTCCGGAAGGCCGACATGGGGCGACCGTACCCGCGGCGCCCCTGCGGACGCACCAAGGGATGTCGACGATTCCAGGATGCTCCGTGCGGTTCCATGGGCTCGGCCGGACATCGGCCCAGCCCATGGAACCCGACCGGGGGCACGTCCTGCCCTCGGTCCACGGACGCCCTACGACGTGATGCGCAGGGCGTCCACCATCCCCACCGAGGTGCTGCGGTTGACGATGCGGATGATGTGCGTTCCCCGGGTCAGGCCGCTACGTTGCCAGACGGTCTGCTGCACCTGCCGCGCGCCGGAGACCCGCAGGTCCACGGTCGCCTGGAGGGCGCCGTCGAGGTAGACGTCGACCGGTCCCATGTCGCCGTTGCGTTCGGAGATGTAGGCGACGCCCGTACCGGTGAAGGTGTACTGGGCCACGGCGTTCACCGTCGTGCTGTGGTGGGTGTCGTCGTTGTAGTCGCCGTAGCCTCGCCCGCTGGTCGCGTACCAGTTGCTGTCGTAGGTCAACTGGGTGTCGTTCACCATGGGGTTGGGGGTCTGGGCCATGCCCAGTGTGGAGGTGGTGCCGCTCAGGGCCTTCTCCCCCTGGTTCGCGGATCCGGTGAGCCGTACGGGGGTGTAGGAGGACAGCGGCTTGGCGGTGCGCTCCACCACGTACACCCGTCCGGCGACCGTGGGGAGGTCGAACTCGGCTGCGCTCGTGGTGAGTACGGTCGTGCCACCGGTGACGTCACGTACCCTGACCTGCTGGCTCCCCCACGGGTTCACGACCCGCGTGGTGTTGCCGTACAGACTCTTGATGCCGATGTACTTCACCTCGCCCGCCTCACGCTCCGAACTGACCGTGAAGCCGCCCTTGGCCAGCAGGGTGAATCGTCCCGTGAACGAGGAGTCGCTCGGCGCCGCGGGGAAGACCCGGATCTTGTCGTTGTAGGACTGGAGCAGCGACTCGTTGAGGGCGGCGAGGTGCACCCCGAGGTACTCGAAGACGCCGTTGGTGTTGTCGGTCATGCCGTTGGGATAGGTCTGGTACTTGCGGAGCATCGTCTTCATGCCCTGGTACGCCTGATCGCCCAGCCCCAACCGGGCCGCTTGCACGGCGTCGTTGGCCCAGACGTTGCCGTACGGGAAGGGACGGGCGTTGAAGGTGTTCACGGCCTTCTGCTGATCCGGGTAGCCGATGCCGGTCCGGTCGTAGGGCCAGATGATCTCGGCCGCGACGTTCTCCCCGTTGCGGGTCTGCGCGAGCGGCGGGGTGTGCGGCAGGTAGACGTCCGTGGTGGACGGGTAGGCGATCAGGTTGTCCACGATCCGCTGCCACTGCGGGCGCAGGTCGGCGTCCAGGCCCAGGGACTGGGACGCGCGGATCGCGAGGGGGAACAGGGTGCGCACCGCCGCGAGGTCGGTGATCGCGTTCGGTACGTTCCAGTACGTCTCGTGCGCGTGCGAACTCGCCACGTGGTACTTGCCGGACGCGGAGTCGTAGGACAGCTTCGCGGCGTAGAACTTCACCACGTCCCGCATGAAGGGGTACGCGGTGTCCCGCAGGTAGGCGGTGTCGTTGGTGTACGCGTACTGGAGGTACATGTTGTACGCGGCCTCGGTGCCCGTCGACCAGATGTTCTTCGTGAAGTCGCTGTTGACGGTGCCCCGGGCATTGCCGTCCCAGCCCATGGTCTCCGGCACCCACAGCCCGTCGACGTTGTAGCGGGTCCGGGTGTACGCCTTCAGCGCCGCCGAGTTGCGGCTGTAGAGGCGGTTGAAGCCGGCCAGCAGGTCGACGTGGTTGGAGGCCAGGAAGGAGTTGTAGACGTCGCGCTGGTTCCAGAACCAGTAGGCGTTGCTCCACTTGGTCTGGTCACCGGTGGCCCGGAACACGCCGTTGATGAAGTGGAACGGATTGGTGCCGTACCCGCCGGCGGCGATCATGTACGTGCTCAGGTAGTAGACGTTCTCCAGGTAGTCCGCGTCCCCGGACAGCCCCGAGTACTGCACGAACGACGTGCCCCAGAAATCGTGCCACCAGGACGTGAAGTCGCCGAGCGTCGCGCTGTAGCCGCGGCTCTTGGCCGATGCCAGCGCGCGCTTCGCCTCGGTCACCGAGTCGTGGGAGGGCGCGTTGAGCCGGCTGCTCGCGGTGAACCAGATGGTGTAGCTGCGTGAAGGGGTGATCGACAGCCGGACGGTCCGGCCGTCGACGACGCGTGCGTTGTAGGCCGCTCCCTCCACCGTGGCCGCCAGGGTGTAGCCGAAGTTCTGCGGGTCGGACTGGCCGCGGCTGAGTCCGGCGCCCGTGGAGTCGGCGTACGTGGAGACCGTCTTCCAGGTGTTGAGGTCGGGCACGTCTCCGCTGTTGCCCAGCTGGGAGGTGTCCCACAGGCTCAGGTCGAGGTTGACCGCGGAGACCCCGGAGCGCGAGTCCTCCACGTGCACGCCCATGACCTCGGAGTTCGGCACGCCCATCACCGTCACCGTGCGGTTGGCGTCGTACCTGGTGGTCAGGGTGCCGTCGTAGAGCGACAGGCGTTGCTGATAGGTGCTGTAGCCGCTCTCGAGCGCCGGGGTCGTGGACAGGTTGAGCAGTCCCGCGCCGAACGCCGTCTGCTGCGAGGTGTCCACTCCGGAGACCTGCATGGTCAGCCCGTTGTTCTGCCAGGCCATCGCACCCGTACGGCCGTTTCCGACGGTGAGCCCGTGCAGCGGGTTGGTGGTGGGCCGGTTGTAGACGAGGTCGTGCTTGGACAGGTAGGCGGCGCGATCCACGTTCAGGGCTCCGGTGGCGGAGTCGAACGCGGCGTCCGTCGGTGCCGCCGCGGCCGGGGCCGAGAGGCCGACGGCGGTCGCGGTCATGATGCAGACGGCTGCGAGCGCGGCTCGCACGAGTCTGCGCAGTCTCATCGAATGCCCTCCCTGCTGGTCATGGGGGTGACGACCGGTGCCGGACAGCGCGGGGCTGGAGCGTGAGCGGTCGCATCGAGCCTGATTGATCGGATGACTTGGCCGGACTGCTTCTTCGGCGCACTCACTTCCCCGAGCCGCACGAGGGCATGGAGAAGCGGTGCACCGATCGGGACATGTAACCGAATGACCAAAGCACGGCACACGAGGGCTGTTCGCCCTCGACGCGCCTACGACAAGCGGAGGTACGGCGTGCGGGTACACCACGACATCGGCATGGCCGCGTCAAAGGAAGTGAACATCGGATGTCTTGACCGGTCAACACTCAGCGCAAAACGTCCGGCCGACAAGGTCGGCCGCCCACGCAGCGCGTCAGGCCGGCCGGCGGCCCGGACGCGACGGCTGAGGGGGCGACGGCAAGCGGTGCGGATGACCGTCGGGGGCGAGCAGCTGTGTGAGGTCTTCGAGGTCACCGGTGACAGCCGCGGTCTGGAAGGCGGCGACGAGGCGACGGTGCGAGTCCGTGGGGACCGGCCGCTTGCGATCACTCTGCAGGCGGGCCTGCGCGCGGTGGACCAGTTGTCGTGCGTTCGGGGCGTTGGTCCGAAGTACCCCCGCGAGCTCGGCATAGGTGTAGTCGAAGCCCTTGCGCAGCACGTAGGCGGCCAGTGCGTCCGGCGTCAGCTTCGCCATGAGCAGGGCCAAGGCCTCCTTGATCGCCGCGGCTTGCTCGGCACGCAGCAGGGGATCCTGGGCGGCCCGGTCGACGCGGTCGACCAACTCCCACTCGGTCGGGGTTTCGTGGCGGTGTCGCGCGGACTGGATGACGTTGATCGCCAGTCGGGTCGTGGCGGCGGTCAGGAACGCGGCCGGATTCTCGATCTTCGCACGGTGGGTGCGCTGCCAGCGCACCCATATCTCCTGGACCACGTCCTCGGCTCCCGGGACGTCGCCGAGAACGTGGTAGGCGACGCGGAACAGTCGCGTCCGCTGGGCCAGGAAGATGTCGAGTGCGACGTCCAGGTCGTCCAGGTCGTCCGGGGCCGACCGGGCGACCGGGGGTTCGGTCGGCGTGGTCGTCTCCAGGCTGGGCGCGGACAATGAGGGCTCCTCTTCGTGGACAGCGCCCATCGAGGGCGATGCCTCCACCCTCGGTTCGCGGCACCGCTCACCGCGCCCTGGAAGTCCGTGGTCGAGTCCGTAGGGACCCCGGGGGGCCCGCACCGGATCTCAGCCGGATCGCACCGTGCCCGCGCCCTTGGTGTCCGTGGCCGGGGCCTTCGTGAGGGCACCCGGCAGCGCGCGACGTGAGCTGATCCCGAGCTTCGTGTACACCTTCCGCAGGTGCCACTCCACGGTGTGCGGGCTGATGAACAGCTCCGCACCGATCTTCGGGTTCGTCATGCCGGCGGCGGCGAGGGTCGCGATCTGCGACTCCTGTGGGGTCAGGGCGCTCTCCGGCTGGGATTCCCGCACCCGGACGTGCTCGCCGGTGGCGAGCAGCTCGCGGCGGGCCCGCTCGGCGAACGCCTTCGCCCCCATTCCGCCGAACATCTCGTGGGCCGTGCGAAGGTGCTCCCGGGCCAGTGAACGGCGCCGGCTACGGCGCAGCCACTCGCCGTACAGCAGGTGGGTGCGTGCCACCTCCACGGCCACGACCACGCGGTCGCGGCCGAGCTCCTCGATCGCGCTCCGGTACAGGCCGTCGGCCTCGTCGCCGTCGGTGAGGAGAGCCTGGCTGCGCGCGGTGACGCCACGGGCCCAGCCGGAATCGGCGGCGCGGGTGAGTTCGACCAGCCGGGCGAGCGAGGCCCGGGCCTGGTCGAGCTCGCCGCACCGGGTCGCGGCCTCGACGTGTTCGACCAGCGACAGACCGGTGAAGTTGAACCCGTCGTGCTCGATGCCCGAACGAGCGGCCACCAGGGCCTGGTCGTAGCGTGCCAGGCCGTTGAACAGCACGCCTTGGATGTAGCCCGTGACGCCGAGGAGGGACACCTCGCCACGTTGCGCGGCTCTCTCCTTGGCCTCTTCGATGAAGGGGGCGGCGACGTCCTCGTCGCCCCGCCAGGCGGCCAGGACAAGCGTCGCATATTTGTGCGGGGCGTGACCGGTCGCGTCGGCGATCGCGTCGGCTTCGTCGATCATCCGTTCCGCCTCGGCGAATTCGCCGGTGTGGATGTGCACCCCGCTGGCGTAGATCAGTGCCGGGGGCAGCGCGCCGAGCGCTCCGATGTCGCGCGCCAGGCGCACCGCGCGAGTCGACAGCGTGTCCCACGCGCCCAGGTCCCAGGCGTAGTGGATGAACGCCTCCAGCGCGACCGGGGCCAGGAGGAGCCAACGCATCGTCGCCTCGCGGGTGCTGACGTCCTCGTGTGCGAGCGGCTCCAGCGCGCGGCGCAGTGCCCGGCCACCGGCCTGGTGGTCGTCCGCGAGGAGCGTGGCCACACCGTCCAGGAGCAGGTCGGCAGGGTGGGAGCCCGAGGGGGGCGCCCCGGACCCGCGGGCCGCGATCGCCGCGGCTTGGGCACCCGCCGGACCGTGGACCCTTCCCGCGAAGATGGTCGCGCTGATCGCCTCGAGGTAGGTCTCCCCCGCCAGAGGCGATCCGGCAGCGGTGAACTGTGCGGCGGCGTCGAGGAGCAGCGGTGCCGCTTCGTCGCTGCGGCTGCGGGCGAAGAGGATCCTGGCACGCAGGCGCGCCAGGCGGGCGCGGTCCAAGGGGCTGAGGGGACTCAATTCGGCCAGCGTCGCCTGCTCGGTGGCGCGGTCAGGGGAAGCGGCCGAGAAGTGCGCCTCGGCGGCCGCGAGGGCGCGGCGTCCCCGGGACCAAGGGTCCGGCGTCACCTCGGCCGCGCGCTCCAGCAGCACCGCCTCGGCCGCCATGCCGCCCCGCTGCCGCGCTCGGCCTGCTGCCTGCTCCAGACCTGCGGCGACCTCCTCGTCCGGCCCGCCGACAGCCTGCGCGGCATGCCAGGCGCGCCGGTCGGGATCCAGGACCGGGTCCGTGGCCTCAGCCAGCGCCCGGTGCACCGCGCGGCGTTCTTCGGGGTCGGCCTGGTGGTAGACCGCCGAACGGACCAGCGGGTGCCGGAACCGGACGGACTCGCCGAACTCGATCAGGCCGGCCGCCTTGGCCGGTGCCGCATCGGGAGTGATCTTCAAAGAGGCGGCTGCGCGGACCAGCAGGCGCGCGTCACCGACCGGTTCCGCCGCGGCGATCAGCAGCAGCGTCCGGGTCGGTGCCGGCAGCGAACCGAGCCGGCTGGCGAAGTCCCGTTCGATCCGGCTCGACACCGCACCTGGGACACCCGGGGAACTCGAGTCCAGCCCGTATGCCAGATCGGCGGCGCTGCGGCCGCGGGAGAACTCGAGCAGCGCGAGCGGGTTGCCGTGCATCTCGGCCACGAACCGGTCCCGGACCCGCTTCTCCAGCCGCCCGCCCACGGCGGCCTCGAGGAGCTCTCCCGCCGCGGCGGCGTCGAGGCCGTCGATCCGCATCTCCGGCAGACCGACCAGTGCGGCCCGCCCCTCGGGGTCCCGTACGGCGAACGTCATCGCGACTGCCTCGGCGAGGAGCCGCCGGGCCACGAACTCCAGTGTCTGCAGGGAGACCTGGTCCAGCCACTGGGCGTCGTCGACCACCACGAGCACCGGTCGGGTCTCCGAGGCCCGGGTGAGGAGGGTCAGCACGGCGAGGCCGACCAGGAAGCGGTCTGGCGGGTCTCCGGCGGCCATCCCGAATGCCACGCGGAGGGCATCGCGCTGGGGTCCCGGCAACGCTTCGACCTCGGTCAGGAACGGCGCACACAGCTGGTGCAGGCTCGCGTAGGGCAGCTCCATGTCGGCTTCGATGCCTCGCGCCCGGGTCACCGTCACCCGCGACGCCTGGGTGGCCGCGTACTCCAGGAGCACCGACTTCCCGATGCCCGCCTCGCCACGGATCACCCATACCCGGGACTCACCTTTGCGCAGGCCGGCCAGCAGGTCGTCGATTGCCGCACACTCGCGATGCCTGCCAACCAGGACGGGAAGCGGGCTGGCGGTCATGCGACGCGGCTCCTAGAGGTTCCTGGGACGGCTCCCACGACGGCTGGCTGGACGACCGTCGAACCATACCTGGGACGACCACCGCATTCACACTTTACGTGGCACACTATTGTGAAGAGTGAGAGTCCGGGTCGAACGCTCGCGACCAGCAGCAAGGCCCGCAGGGGGCGGGCCTGGGTCCGCTGTATCGCCATCACGGCGTCGCCCTGCCCGGCAAGGGATGGCAAAGCGTGTGACTTACTCCACAGCGAAGAATTTCCCGGGGCTGTCACGGACGGCTCCCCTATCGGGTCAGGCACTGCCTATCGCCCGTCCGCTGTCCCAGGAGGTTCCATGTCATCGCCCGGACACCAACTCGCGACGTCCGTTCTCGTGGTGGGAACCGGTGGGTCAGGCCTTCGAGCGGCCATCGAGGTCGCCGAAGCCGGTGTCGCGGTCATCGCGGTGGGCAAGCGCGCGGCCGACGACGCCCACACCGTCCTGGCGTCCGGTGGTGTCAACGCGGCGCTGGCCCCCTCCGACCGCGCCGGCACGTGGGAGCAGCATGCGGCTGACACGTTGCGGGAGAGCCACTCGCTGGCCGACCCACGCACCGTACTGGTCGTGACCCGCCACGCCGCACGCGGGATCCACGACTTGGAACGCTACGGCATGCACTTCGACCGCCATGGCGACGGCCGGATCGATCCGCGCCACTTCGGCGCCCCCGCGTACCGACGCACCTCCCTCGCAGGCCACTCCCCCGGCTCGGAGGTGCAGCGGGTGCTCCGCGCACACGCGAACCGGCTCGCCATTCCCATCCTGTCGAACCTGTACGTCACCCGACTGCTGGTCGACGACGGGACGGTGTTCGGTGCCTATGGATTCGACCTCGTCGACGGCTCGCGCTACGTCGTGCATGCCGACGCCGTGATCCTCGCGACGGGAGGGCACACGCGCATCTGGCGGCGCGCGTCGTCGCGTCGCGACGAGAACACCGGCGACTCCCTCCGCCTGGCCGTCGAGGCCGGTGCCCGGCTGCGTGACCCCGAACTGGTGCAGTTCCACCCCTCAGGGCTGATCAATCCGGAGAACGCGGCCGGCACGCTCGTCAGCGATGCCGCACGCGGCGAGGGCGGGGTCCTGCTCAACAACCTCGGTGAGCGGTTCATGAGGCGCTACGACCCCGAGCGGATGGAGCTCTCCAGCAGGGACCGGGTCGCGCTGGCGTCCTACACCGAGATCAAGGAGGGTCGCGGAACCCAGGCCGGCGGTGTGTGGCTCGACCTGTCCCACCTGCCGCGCGAGACGGTCCTGACGCGGCTGCCGCAAGTGCACCGGACCCTGCTGGACCTGCAGATGGACGTCACCCGCGATCCGATCGAGGTCGCACCTACCGCCCACTACTCGATGGGCGGCGTCTGGGTCCGGCCTGAGGACCACGGCACCGACGTCAACGGGCTCTTCGTGATCGGGGAGGCCGCCAGTGGACTGCACGGCGCGAACCGGTTGGAGGGGAACCCGCTGATCGAACTGCTCGTCTACGGCCGGATCGCCGGCCGGGCCGCGGCAGCCTACTCGGCCGGGCTCGCCGGCCAGCAACGGTCGCTGGGGGCGATCCGCGCCGCGGAGACGGAGGTGAACCGGCTGCTGGCCGCTGACGGCGACCAGAACGTCCGCGGGCTGCAACGGTCGGTGCGGCACCTGATGACGAAGCACGCCGGCGTCGTACGGGACGAGGCCGGGCTCGCCGCCGGGCTCGCCGGACTCGACGAGATCGAGGCCCGGATGGCGGACGTGGGTGTGCACGTCGACATCAGCGGCTTCCAGGACCTCGCGTTCGCCTTCAACCTCCGCTCCACCGTTCTCGCCGCCCGGGCGACACTGGAGTGTGCTGTGGAGCGGCGGGAGACGCGGGGCTGCCACAACCGGTCCGACTACCCCGATCTCGACCCGGACCTGACGGTCAACCTGGTGTGGTCGCCGCAGACCGGGGTGCGCCGGGAAGCCGTCCCGCCCATCCCCACCGACATCGCCGAGTTGATGCAGGACGTGTCAGCCGACGGCAAGGTGCTCGGGTAGGGGTCCCCACCCTGCGGGCGCCACGACACGGGCCGCGTCACCGCGCCCGGATCCGCCGCGGAGGACCGGGCTGTGGCTCCAACCGTACCGCTTGAGCGGGGTGGTGATCCCCTGGCCTTGAGTCGTGTGAACGGTGTGAAGCGGATGCCGTACCTGCTCGGTCCCGACCGCCCCCTCTCCGGATTCCCGGCGCCGGTGCCACCGCGCACGCCTGCTCACGAAGCCGACGCCACATGCCTGAGCAGGAGAAATCGACGCTCACGTGCGGTCGGCATGCGGCTTCCGTCGGCGTCGACGTCCTGACCCCACCGATGAAGGTGTGGAGACCGGGAAAAGAAACACACTCCTATACAGCGTGTGTATACATGGCATGTATAGTCCTGGACGTGCTCACCGGTCACACCGTCCGCGGTTTCCACCTGAGCGCCCAACCAATCCGCGGCCATGCCCTGTTCTCGCTGGGGTTCATGGTCTGCGACGAGCGATCCACGAAGAGGCACACACGGCATGAGCGTGCATCCCGGTAAGGAACGACAGGCCTCGAGTCATGGCCACCGCCCCGTTGAGATCAGCGGGTCCGTCGACTCCGGCCGACCGCAAAAGGGGCCGGTACGACTGGCCGCCATCGACGGGCTCCGCCTGGTGGCAGCGGCCATGGTGGCCGCCTACCACTATCTGGGCACGCCCACCCCACACTTCTGGGGGCGGACCGAACTCAAGGACGCCGTGCCGCTCCTGCACACGCTCAGCGGTTACGGCTGGCTCGGCGTCGAGTTCTTCTTCATCATCAGCGGATTCGTCATCTGCATGAGCGGCTGGGGACGTACACCCGCGCAATTCACCGTCTCCCGCGTCTCACGACTCTTCCCTGCCTACTGGTGCACGGTGCTCCTGGTGGTCGCCCTCGTCGTGGTCGCGCAGCTGGGTCACTGGGACGCCGCCACGCGCATCGACACCCGCACGGTCCTGGGAAACCTGACGATGGCTCCGGGCCCACTCGGGCTTGACCTGGTCAGCGGCGTGAGCTGGACGCTCTGGGTGGAAGCCCGCTTCTATCTCCTGATGGCCGTGCTGCTCGTCTTCGGGCTGACCTACCGGCGGATGGTGGCGTTCTGCGGAGCATGGCTCCTGGCCGGCACCATCGCACTTGAAGTCGACTCGCCGATGCTCGACGAGTTCGTACTGAGCCGGTACACCGGCCTCTTCGTCGCCGGCATCGTGCTCTACCTGATGCGCAGGTTCGGCCAGAACCTGCTGCTGTGGCTGCTGCTGGGTTTCGCCTGGTGCTACGCACTCACCGTGCTGGAATTCCGCGTGGCGGACCACGCCGGTGGCGAGGGGCGGCCCTCCTGGGCCGCGTGCGCGGCCATACTCACCCTCTGCCTCGCGCTGCTGGCACTGGCCGGTGTCGGACCATGGGCCGGAGTGCGGTGGCGTTGGCTGATCACAGCCGGCGGACTGACGTATCCCTTCTACCTCGTCCACCAAAGCATCGGGATCCCCTTGGCCAAGGGACTGCTCAAGGCAGTCCCGGGGCTGGGACTACTGCCTTCGATGACGGTGTCCCTTGTCTTCGTGCTTGGTCTCGCCGCGCTCATCTACACACAAGTGGAGCGACGGGTGGGACGCCTCCTACGACACCGCCTCACGCTGGACGTCGACCTGCCCGGCCGGTCGGCAAGGGCGGCGCTGCCGGGCCACGTCCTGGGGGTGTGAAGTCCCCCCTGCCTACGGAGCGAGGCCGTTTGGCGATGGTCGTTGATCAAGCACCGCTGTACCGTGTGCTTCCAGATCAGAGGGGGGGTGTTCGTGAGTGCTCATCTGTGCAGCCGTGTGGATGTACCCGCACAAGGACAAGATGGACGACGATCGCTCCGGACCGGTGACGACGACATCGGTCGATGCAACTGGGCCGAGGGAGCTGTGATGCGGTGGGGTTCGCGTGCCGCTGTCGTAGCGGCGGATGAGGCTGCTTCCCGACGTGGCGCGGGACGGCAGGTGTATTCGGTGCTGTCGAGTTGGAGTCTGCTCGGGCCGGGACGACGAATGACCTCTCGGATGTGATCGAGCAGGTGGAAGCGGTGGGCTGGACGTTGGATCGTGTGGCACCGGCGCCGGTCGCCGCGCATCGCCGCCCGATGGTGCTCCTGGTGTTCCGCGCCCTGATGCCGCAGGACCAGTAGCCCGCCTGCACCGCGTGACGGTCGCGGGTGACGTGCCGGTCGGCGTCGGGGGCAAGGCGAGCCACTCGATCAAGGGCGACGCCTCCCACTACACATCGGTCGCCTGACACGGGGGTGAGTCGATCCACTCGCTCCGTATCGGCCGTGCCCGCGTGAGCGGTTGGCCCATCCGCCCGCGCGGTGAGGACCTCGCGTACGCGGCCGGGCAGCCGGGCGACGCCGGAGAAGCTCTGGCTCCCGTTCCGGACCGGTTCGTGCGCGGTACCACGCACGAACCGGGACCCTCGCGAGGCCCCACCGCGCAGCCCACAGGCGGTGGGGTCTCCCTCATCCGTGGGGTGCGGATGGTGGCCCAGGGCCGTGGGCGGCTGAAGACGGCCTGGCAGCGGCGCGTCACTTCCTCCGCCTCACTGCCGGGCGCCGCCCTCCGGGTCACCGTGGGTTCCTGACTGCGTGAGGAGCGCACCGTACGTCTCGCCCGGGTCGGCGCTGAGCGCCGCCTTCGCCAGGCGGGTGTCCTCGTCCGCGAGGACTTCCAGTTCGCCGGCTTCGAGTCCGTCCAGGGCTTGGCGCACGACATCGGCGGGGTCGTTCTTCGGGATGTCCCACCCGCTCATCATGTCCGTGTCGGTCGAGCTCATCAGCAGGCCGGTGACCTGGGTGCCCTGCCCCGCCAGCTCCAGGCGGACGCCGTTGGTCAGGCTCCAGGCGGCCGCCTTGGCGGCCGCGTAGGAGTTGGCGCCCGGATAGGAGAGCCACGACAGACGCGAGAGAACGTTCAGGATCGCGCCGCCGCCGTTCGCGGCGAGCACCGGGGCGAAGGCACGTACGACCGAGAGGGTGCCGTAGAAGGAGGTGTCCAGCTCGCGGCGGATCTTGTCCAGGTCACCGGTGACGAGGTCCTGGTAGAGGCTGATGGCCGCGTTGTTGATCAGCAGCGTGACGTCCGGTGCGGCTGCGGCCGCAGCGGTGACGGAGGCGGGGTCGAGGAGGTCGAGGCGCAGGCGCTCGGCGCCCGCGATGTCCACGCGCTCGGGGTCACGTGCGGTCGCGTACACCTTGGCACCGCGCGCGAGGAGTTCCTCGGCGAAGTGACGGCCGAGCCCGCGAGAGGCCCCGGTGATCAGTACTGTGCTTCCCGAAATCTTCATGCGGTCACCGTATGGCGCAGACCTTGAGTGGAACGATGGCTCAGTACCGCAAAAACATATCTGTTTGCCTCACCGCACTTAGGTAGGCTGCCTCCATGGATCTGCTCGCCGAGGTACTGGCCCTGTCGGATGTGCGGGGAGCTGTCGGTGCACGCATCGAGGCCGGCGAGGACTGGGGCTGGTGGTGGACCTCCGCAACGCCGCGCGCGTCGCTTCACGCGGTCACCGCGGGAACGGTCTGGGTGGGTCTGCCGGACGGCCCGCCCCTGCAACTGATGCCGGGTGACGTCGTCCTCCTGCCCGGCGGGGCCGCGCACGCACTCGGCAGCGACCCGGCAGCAGTGGCCCGCACGGGGCCCCGCACGTTCGACGACTGGCATCTCACCGGCTCGGGGACCGTGTCGATCGGCACCGGACCGGTACGTGCCCGCATCCTGTGCGCCGATTACGACCATGACCGGACCGTCTCGACGCAGGTGCTCACCCTGCTGCCCGATGTGGTCCACCTGCGCTCGGGCGATGATCCGAACGGGCTGGCCCAGGACACCGTGCGCCTGCTCGGCCGCGAACTCGCCGCTCCGCGGGCGGCCACCGGCGTGGTCCTCGACCGACTGGTGGACGTCCTGCTGGTCCAAGTGCTGCGGGCCTGGCTCACCTCCGGTGGAACGTCCGCCCCCTCCTGGCTCGGGGCTCTGGACGACCCGGTGGTGGGAGCCGCCGTGACCAGGCTCCACGAGGAGCCCGCCAGACCATGGACCACCGCCGCCCTGGCCCGTGAGGTCGGAGTCTCGCGCGCCACTCTCGACCGCCGCTTCGCCGCCGCCACCGGCGAGTCGCCCGGCGCATACCTCACCCGCTGGCGCATGGACCTCGCCGCCCGGCGCCTGCGCGACACCCACGACAGCCTCGACGCGATCGCCGCCTCGGTCGGCTACTCCTCCGGCTACGCCTTCAGCCGGGCCTTCCGCCGGGCACGCTCACAACCGCCGGGCCAGTTCAGGGCGACCGCCCGTACCGAAGACAGCCCGGCCCCGACAAGCGCCGCCACCACAGCCCCCTGATCACCGCGTCCCACCGCGCGCCTCCCACACACGACCGGCAGACCACCGGACTACCAGCAACGGGCCGACCCGGGGACAGATCAGCGGAGGCGGCGGATACGGATGGGGCCGCGGGCCTTGTCCGGCTCTACGGGACGGCCGGCCTGGGTAATCTCCACCTCGCCGGCTGCGGCCAGCCGCCGGGCCGCTCGCCGGGCCGGTTCCATGAGCGCGCGCCAGCCGTCGTCATCCCCTTCGTAAACCGCCCGCGCGGCGTCAGAAGGGCAGATCGTCGCGGTCGGCGCACGACGGTCCAGCAGCTCCAGAATGGCCCGCTCCAGGCGCTGATCCGTCTGCCGTTCCCTGTGCGGCACTCAATCAGTGTGCCGCACAGACGACAAGCGGTCGCTTCAGCGGCCTTCGCCCCGACGCGCATCGCTCACCAGATCCGCTCAGCTCTTCCGGCGGAATGGGGTCTTGCGTAGGAAAGTCTTTCCTGTGCCGGTCTTCAGGGCAGGTTTGCAGTCGCCGGGGGGCCATGTGTCGTCCTGCCGGTCGGGCTAGGAGCCGAGGGCGGCGAGGCTGCGCCGAGTATCCGCGAGGTGGGTGTCGATGTACCGGGCCAGCAGCAGCGCGTCCTGGGGGTCGGCGGCCTGGAAGGCGATGCGACGCAGCAAGCTGACCCCGTTCAACGCGACGCCCTCGCGGGCGAGCACGAAGACGAGGGCGAGGAACGCGGACCTGGCGTTGCCGTCGTCGAAGGGATGGAAGAAGCAGACGTCGAGATAGGCGCGGGCGGCTCGGGCTGTCAGGGGCAAAGGCTGCTCGCCGCCGGCTGCGCTCTCGCTCAGGCAGGCGTCGAGGCGGTCGCGGGTGTCCGGGGCGATGCCGTAGCGTTCCCGGCCGCCCTTGGCGAAGGCGGGCAGGCTTCGGAACGGTGGCGGCTGCGGTGTGTCCAGGACGTGCTGCTGCCAACCCTGCAGTACTTCGAAATTGAGGGGGGCGCCGCGCGCCGCGTCGTCCCGCGATTGTTCCAGGGCGGCGAGCAGGCCATCCGCCCTCGCTGCGTCCACAGCGCCGTCGAAGGCGCGGAGGGGATTTCCGCACGGCGCTGCCCATCGGCGCCCCTCTCCCCACCACACTGCCTTGGCAGGGACACAGATGCCCACCAGTCTGCCCTCCCCCGCCGGCTTCCGGGAGGGGGAAGGCCGGATGGGCCGGGACGGCAGCTGCTATCTCGGACGTTCAGGGCGGGCAGGACACCACGGAGCGGCGCGCTAGGCGTCGGCAGACCCGCTTCTCGGCGTATCCGCGCGCCCGCGGCCAGGGCGGTGAAGTGAAACGCAGGGCGTCACGCCCGGGTTCGAGTGACCGCGACCACCACGACCGTTGGCCGGTCGGGGATCACCGCACCCGCAGTCTCATCGTGCGCGGTGTAGACGCCGTCGTAGGAATCGCCGTACCCCAGAACGTCGGTCTGTACATCAATCACGGCGTTGTACCCCCAGGGTCCGGTCAGCCGGATGACGGCCTGGATCCTGGCCGGTGCGGAGTGTGTGTTGACGACCCTGACGCCGACCCGGAAGGCGTCGCCGGTCTCCTTCAGCACCGGCTCACGCACCATGACACCGTCCTTGAAGGCGGCGGTTCCCGCGTCGCCTGTTCCGCCGCCCCGCGGCTCGGCTTCGGACCGCGACGGGCTCGCGTGAGCCGTCACCACGACGAGGGGGGCCGGTGACGTCGTGCGAGCCGCGGACGGCTTCCCCTCCGACGGGCCGCATCCGGCCGCGAGAGCGGTCACGGCCACGACCGCCAGCGGCAGGCCGATGCGACGGCCGGCATGGCGCGACGCTGCGGTGTCGAAGTCCAACATGGTCCCCTCGGTTGCGGAAGCCGCTTCGGCATCTGGTTACCGGCCCGGGATGCGCGCGGAAGCCGCGCCAGCCGGTGCCATGACGGGGGTGTTGCCCTCGGGTGGCCGGAGGCCTGACCCCCTTGATCATGCAGAAAGGGAGATTACGGGAACGCGTGTTCGCACCGGAAGGGTGTGACTGCATCGACACGGGCATCGGCCGGTTCTCGCTGATCGGTGACCGAAAGGCGGCACACGTGCCTGGGCCTTGACCCCGGATCCTGAACACGGGTTATGCGGCTTTGGCCAGCGTAGTTGATGTTGTTCGGGATGTTCGCTCGTAGGCGATCGGGCTGCGCTGTCCGAGGCTGGAGTGGCGTCGGACGGTGTTGTAGCGGTGCAGCCAGCGGAAGAGGTCGAGGTGGGCCTCGTGTTCGGTGTCCCAGGCTCGGCGGCCTTGCAGGGTCTCGCGTTTGCAGGTCGCGTTGAACGATTCGGCGAGTGCGCTGTCCGCGCTGGAGCCGACCGCGCTCATGGACTGGGTGACGCCGGCCGCGTGGCAGGCATCGGCGAAGGCCCGGCTGTAGTACTGGGCCCCGTGGTCGCTGTGGAAGGCGGCGCCGGCGAGGGTGCCGCGGGTCCGTTCAGCCGCATGCAGGGCGTTGATGACGAGGCCAGCGCGCATGTGGTCGGCGATCGCCCAGCCGGCCAGGCGCCGGGAGGCAAGGTCGATGACCCTGGCCAGATAGAGGAACTTACCGCCGGTCAGCGGCAGATAGCTAATGTCGCCGACGTACTTCATGTTCACCGCGGCGGCGGTGAAGTCCCGGCCGATCAGGTCCGGGGCCTTCGCCGCGGCGGGGTCCGCGACCGTGGTGCGGTGCCTGCGACGCAGCCGCACTCCCGCGAGATTGATGCTCCGCATCACGCGCGCGATCCGCTTGTGGTTGATCCGCTCGCCCTTCTCACGGAGCTCGGCGGTGATCCTGGGGACACCGTAGGTGCCATCCGACTCGCGGTGCACGACCCGTATCCGGGCAGCAAGACGAGCGTCGGACGCCCGCCGGGCGGCCCGGTCCGCGGCCGTCGCGCGCCAGTAGTAGTAGCTGGAGCGGGCAATGCCCAAGATGGTGCACAGCCGCTTCACGCCGTAACGGCGCTGGTGGTCGGCGACGAACTGGAAGCGGTTCACCCGCGCGTCTCCCCGGCGAAATACTTCGCCGCCTTCCGCAGGATCTCGCGCTCTTCTTCCAGCTCGCGCACCTTCCTGCGCAGAGCGGCGTTCTCCGCCTCCAGCGGCGTCGGCGGCTCGGTCGGTGCCTCCGCGCGGCGTCCCCGCGGCCGGCTCGCTCCGGCCGCCCTGACCCAGTTGCGCAGGGTCTCGGGGTTGATCCCCAGATCGGTAGCAACCGACCTGATCGTCGCCTCGGGCCGCGACTGGTACAGCGCGACTGCGTCCGCCTTGAACTGCGGCGGATCGTTCTTCATGACCACGAGATGTCCGTTCTCAGATCCTCAGGATCCAGTGTCTCGTGTGTCCAAGATCCGGGGTCAAGGCGCCTCCTGCTAGATCCCCTCCAGGACCACCGCGACGCCGGCCTCGATTCTCTGAAGCACCGGATGTCCTCGCGGCCGATCCGACGCCGGTCGTGGGCGGAGTCGCCGTGCTTCCCCGCCCACGAGGGTGGTTATCGTCCGGCCTGCAAGGCTGCCCAGGTCTGCGGGCCGACGTCGCCGTCGACGCCGAGGCTGCGGGTGGTCTGGTAGTCGCGCACGGCTTGTTCGGTGTTGGGGCCGAAGTCGCCGTCGATGCCCACGGTGCGGCCGAGTGCCGCGGTCAGTGCTCGCTGCAGTCGGCTGACCTCCGCGCCGGTCGACCCGTTCTGCAGCGCCGGTGTCGAGCCGTACGACAGCAGGGCCGTCCAGGTCCTGGGGCCGATCTCACCGTCGGCCGTGAGGCCCCGGGCGGACTGGAAGGCCTTCGTCGCCGTTTCGGTGTTGGGCCCGAAGTCGCCGTCCGGTTCTCCCGGATTGTGTCCGGCGGCGATCAGCCGGCATTGCGCCGCCTTGACCAGACTGCCGGTGGATCCCTGCTGGATGAGGGGGTACGCGGTGAAGTCGAGGTTGACGCCGCTGCAGGTGGGCGCTGGTGTGCCGCCGCAGTTGTTGCTGGTGACGTTCCGCCAGGTCTGGCCGTTGGCCTGGCCGTACTCGACGCCGTTGAACCAGGGGCGGATCCGTTCGGAGGTGGAGTTGCCCCAGGTGGCGGATCCGTTGTTGTCGGCGTCGTAGGCGAGCTCGAAGTGCAGGTGCGGGTGGTTGTTCGAGGTGGGCCCCGTCCTGCCGACCCGGCCGATCAGCTGGCCGCGCTGCACCGTCTGGCCGACGCTGACATCGCGGCTCTGCAGGTGCAGGTATGTGGTGAAGTAGCGCTGCCCGTGGTTGATCTGGATCACGTTGCCGGCGTTGGAGTGGTAGAAGGACTGCCGGACCGTGCCGGAGGCCGGAGCCAGCACCGGTGCTCCTTCGGTGCCGACCTGGTTGGGCTCGCGGACCATGTCGAGCGCGGGTGCGTGTGCCCAGCTGTCGAGTCGCCACTGCTGGCCGCAGGTGAAGGGCAGTTGGAAGGCGATGGGCGGGGCCGCCGCGGCGGCCGGCGCCGCGGCCTGCCAGGGCAGGACGACGAGGGCGGCAACAGCCACGAGCAGTCTGCCGAGCAGCCCTGGGCTGAGCGTGCGGATGAGGGATGGCAACGTGTCTCCTTCTTTGGTGTTCATGCCTGTCTGGGGCGGGGTGTGCGGGCGGCGATGGGACGGCAGGTGCCCTTCCGCTGTGGCTGGGCGCCGCGGGACGGCCGCGTTCGCGGTGTGTCGCCCGCATGGCGGTCGCGATGAGGGCCGAGGTGGGGGCAGCCATGTACGGCCCTCGTCGTGCGCTCGCCGGCGGGGGAGCGACCGGTGCGCCGAGCGTGCCCTGCGTCGGTATAGCCCGGGTATTTCCGAAGGTCGGCCGGCTGCCCTGGGCGGTGGTGCCAGGCACGGACCGCTTACAGGGGAGCACTCCGCGCCGGCGGCGTGCCCGGGTCAGGGCTGCGGGCAGAGCGCGCCGGTGTCCTGGCCGGGGAGGTGGCGGTCGAGTTGCGCCGCGGTGGGCGTTGGGGCGGTGGCTCGGCAGATGCGCCGGATGGCTTCGGTCGCGGTCAGCGACCAGTGGATGATGCGCTGGTCGGCTCCCGCGGACAGCAGGGTTCCGTCTGGGGTGAACGCCAAGCCCTGCACGTCTGCCGAGTGGCCGGTGAGGGTGGCGATGCGCCGGTGGGTTCGTACATCCCAGACGACGATGGTGTGATCCTCACCTGCCGAGGCGAGGAGGCGCCCGTCCCTGCTGAAGGCGAGCGTACCGACCGCTGCGGTGTGGCCGGTCAGGGTGGCCCGGCTTTTCCATGTCCGGGTCGACCACAGGCGCACCGTGTGGTCCGAGCCGGCGGCGGCGATCAGATCGCCCGCCGGAGTGGCCGCGATGTCCTGCGTGGACCCCTGTGTGGCCGGGAAGGCCTTCACCAGCCGGTCGTCGGCGGTGCTCCACACGGCGATGCCGCCGGCCGGTGTGCTCGCGACGAGGAGGCCGCCCCGAGCGGGGTAGACCATGGCGGTCGAGGTGCGCGGGCCGGCCGGCGCCGGCAGTGGACGGGGGTGTGCCGGGTCGCTGACCCTCCAGCGGAACGTTCCTCCCAGGGACATCACGGTGACCGTGCTGCCGTCCGCGCTGAAGGCGACGTCCGTGCCGGTGCCTATACCGGTGAAGGCGATGGTGGTGTAGCGCCGCCCGGTCGACGGGTTCCACAGAGTCAGGGTGTGGTCGCGCGTCACGGCCGCCAGCACCGTGGCGTCCGGGTTGAACGCGACTGCCTTGACATGGTCGGAGTGTCCGCCCAGCAGCCGTTCGGCAGCACCGGAGGCATTCCAGATCCGTACGGACCTGTCGTCGCCGGCGGAGGCGACGAGCCGGCCGTCGGGGCTGACGTCCACGTCGTTCACGGCGCCGCCGTGACCGCTGAAGGGAAGGGCCGTCCGGCGCACCACGATGGTGCGTCCCAGGCCGCCCGAGACCACCGTGCTCGCGTCCGGTGCCAGGTCCAGAGCCATGGTCTCCGAGCGGTAGCGGTCGGCGTGGCGGGCGATCTGCTCGCGGCGCCGGTAGTCCCAGATCGAGATCATGCCCTCTTCGTCGGCGATCGCGATCCGATCACCGACCGGCGCGGAGATCATCCAGGGGAAGGCCGTCTGCACCGGGAGGTCGGCGAACTGGCGGGCCGAGCGGCCGGTCAGCCGCCAGAACCTGATGCCGTGTTCCTCGGAGGCCGTGGCCAGGACATCGGATGTGGAGCCGAACCGGGCCACCTGGGCGCCTTCGGTGTTCAGCTCGAAGCGACGGCGACCGGTTTCGATGTCCCAAACGGCCACCGTCCCATCGGTACGGGTGACGGCGAGCGAGCGCTGATCGCCGGCCAGGCTGAGTGCCGCGGGCATACCGGTGGGCAGGAACACGGCCTTGCCACCGCCCAGCGTGGACACCCGTGTGCCCTCGCCCGTGCCGTAGGCCACGACCGTGCCGTCGGCGCTGAAGGCCAGACCGTTGCTGAGGTCGCCGGACACGACCTGCTTGAACAGCACCTTCCTCGACCGGACCTCCCGCACGACGACCGAGCCTCCGGTCGGCTGCTTCGGATTGTTCAACCGGGCCAGGGACGCCAGCCGGGTACCGTCGGCGTTGAAGGCCACCCTCAGCGCGAAGAACCCCTGGGGGAGCGGCTTGGCGACATGCTCGGTGAAGGAGGCCAGCCTCGTGCGTCGTTTCGGATCCCACAGCTCCACGGTGCCGTCGCTGGTGGCCGCGGCCACCAACGAGCCGTGAGGGGACAGGGCCAGGCCGAACGACGCGGGCCCGTTCGTGTTGAGTACGACGCTGGGCTGCGCGGACGCCGACGTACTGATCACCGCGCCCAGGGTGTCGGCGTCGGGATGCAGCCGATAGGCGGCCAGGGCGAGGGACCGGGCGACGTCCGGGTCGGTGGCGACCAGCGAGCGCGACGTGAGCGCGGCCTGATGGGCCAGGACGGTCAGGTGCTCGCGCTGTGCCACCTGCCGCTGCTGCCAGGCGGCACCGCCCCCGGTCACGGTCGCCGCCAGCAGCACCGCCAGCACCATCGCCAGGACCCTCAGCCGGCGGACCCGGCGCCGCGCCGCGGCGAGTTCGGACTCGGCCAGCTCCTCGCTGGCGTCGAGGAACTCACGCTCCAGAAGGTTCAGCTCCGAGCGGTGCGGGCGCGCCTCGGCCAGCCCGGAGCCCCGATAGAGCCCTCCGGCGTCCCGCCCCGACTGCTGCCAGACTCGGGCCGCGGCGGTGAGCCGCTGCCGTACGACCAGGCGCCGGCGGTCCTCGCTCAGCCAGGCCCGCAGCCTGGGCCACGCCACGATGAGCGCCTCATGGGCGATCTCCACCCGATCCTCGTCCACGACCACCAGGCGCGCCGCCACCAGCTCGTCGACCACATCCGCGACCGCCGCGGCCGGGCCCATCCCGTCGAGTTCGGTTTGCGGGACCCGCCGCCGACCGTCCCGCACCCCGTCCTCGTCCAGGCTGATCAACCGCTGCATGAGCCGGCGCACCAGGTCCTGCTCGGCGGGTTCGAGCTCGGCGTAGACGTGCTCGGCGGTCTGGGCGATCGCACCGTGCATCCCGCCCCCTGCCTGGTACGCCGCGAGGGTCAGGGTGCGGCCGGCCCGGTTGCGCCAGGCCTCCCGCAGCGCGTGGGACACCAACGGGAGTGCGGCGGCAGCGCCGGAGGCCTCCGCCACCACGGTGGCCAGCAGATCGACGTCGACCGAGCAGCCCTCAAGATCCGCCGGCCGGACGATCAGCTCCCGCAGTTCCGCGGCCGACGGCGGACCGACCAGCAGCTGCGCCTCGCTCATCAGCGCCGGCGCCAGCTCGCTCAGCCCGGTCATCTGGACGAAGAAGTCCGCACGGACACTGAGCACGACCTTCGTTCCGGCATGGGACGCCGCCAACAGCCCGGCGACGAATTCCTCCCGTGCCGTGGGATCGGAGCACACGGTGAACAATTCCTCGAACTGATCGACCACCAGCAGCACCTGACCGGCGGGCCGGTCGTGCTCGGCGAGCGCGGCCGCCAGCTGTTTCACCGGCTGGTCGGTCGGCGTCATCATGACGGGCTGCCACCGAGCGGACGTATCCCGCCGGATCCGGCCCAGTAGGCCCGCTGCCAGCAGCGAGGTCTTCCCCGATCCCGACGCGCCGAACACGACGACCACGGGGAAGCGTTCCACGCGCTCCCACAGCAGCCCGCACAGCCGGTCGCGGCCGAAGAACCGGTCGTGATCCGAGGAGGTGAACGCCGGCAGGCCCCGGTAGGGGTTGGCCCCGACCGGCACCAGTGCCGCGACGGGGACCGGAGAGGGCATGAGGCCCTCATCGCCGCGGAGCATCGCCTGGTGCAGGCGCTGCAGACCCGGGCCGGGCTCGACGCCCAGTTCGGTCCCGTACAGCGTATGGGTCCGCCGGTAGAGCTCGAACGCCTCGGCCTGCCTGCCCGAGCGATACAGGGCCGTCATGAGCTGGCCGCGGAGCGACTCCCGGAAGGGATGCCGAGGCAGCAGCTCCGTCAGCTCCACGACCACCTCGGCATGCCTGCCGAGGGCCAGACCGCAATCGGCCCACCGCTCATGCACGGCAAGACGCAGCTCCTCCAGCCGGGCCGCCCGAGTCGCGACGGCTTCGGTATCCAGGAACTCCGCGAACGCAGGTCCGTTCCAGCACCGCAGCGCCTCACCGTGCAACTCCTGCGCGCCCGCTGTCTCACCCTGTCGCAGTGCCTCCTCCGCCTGGAGGGCCAGCCGTTCGAACCGCGTGGCGTCCAGCGCATCACCCGCCACCACGCGATAGCCGTCGCCCTGCCGTTCGATGCGCTCCGGGCCCAGGGCCTTGCGCAGTAGATGGACGTACAGCTGCAGGTTCTTACGCGCCGAGCGCGGCGGTCGCTCGCCCCACAGTGCGGTCATCAGGAGCTCCGAAGGCACGGGCCGGTCGGGCCTGCTCAGCAGGACCGCGAGCAGCAGACGCACCTTGGGCGATCCGATGTCGACCGGCAAGCCCCCGCGACGGACCGCCAGATCCCCCAGAATCCCCAACTCCACTCGGCCGCCCCCCAAGGCTGCACGGATCAACGCCGGCGGCCCGAAGGTACACCAGCCCTCCGACGCAGACCCGCGCCGGCCCGTCCGACCCACGTATGACGCCGCACCGACGTGGATCAGCGGACTGCCGCCTGGTGCGGCCTCCCGGGCCGGCACCCCCTGGCCGCATGCCCCAAAGATCCGCGATGCGCAGCCGGCCGAAGCCACGCCCGATCACCTGCCGCACGCATCCCCATCAGGACTTATACGGGTCCTATACCGCGTCTCACAACGATCGCTTCCCGTACCGGGCCACCGGCTCCTGGGCCCTCCGATCAAGGAAGGAAAGGGTGCGCCCATCCAGAACGACGCCGGCCAGTCCAACAGGCACCCCCCGCCGTGGAGATGGCGTCGGAGTCGTGGAGAACGCGAAAGGACACAGCGTGAAGCTCGGGTTCAGCTCGGGAAGCGATCAGAACACCCATCAGCGGATCACTGGAAAGGCAGGACAGCACATGCGTACAAGGCTCGCGGCAGTCGCAGGAGTGGCCGCCATGACCGCCACGCTCGGCCTGGTCGGCGCGTCCCCCTCGGCCGCCGGCCCCAACTGCGCCTCCGGCAACCACTGCGTCTTCTACACCGACATCAACTCCGCACGGCAGTCCTTCTTCAACTCCGATCCGGACTTCTCCAACGACACCTTCGACGAAGCCAACGTGAGCGGGGTCGGTCACAACCGCCCGGTCGACAACAACGTCTACTCGGCCAGCAATTCAAGCACCGGGAACTACGAGAGCCACTACTGGGACAACACCAACGGAACGGGCTTCCTGTTCTGCCTGA
This sequence comes from Streptomyces sp. TOM-9, assembly GCF_056858595.1. Classification (NCBI taxonomy): domain Bacteria; kingdom Bacillati; phylum Actinomycetota; class Actinomycetes; order Kitasatosporales; family Streptomycetaceae; genus Streptomyces; species Streptomyces sp. TOM-9. Next base: position 1,440,588 of record NZ_JBXEQB010000001.1, read on the forward strand.
ACCCCGGTCACTACGTCAACTCCGCCTCCACCGTCGACCAGCCGGGCAAGCAGAACGGCGATCCGCTGCCCTCCGGCCTCCGGAACCGGGCCAGCCGGCTGACGCTCCCGGGCCGGACGTCAACCGACTGCTTCTGACCTCGGGGAACGTGCGGGCCCGGCGCAAACCGGGCCCGCACGTTCCGGACCTCGACAGGATTCACATGGCACTGAGCTTCCACGGCACTCGCCGGCACGTCGCCGCCTGCGTCCTGACCGCCACTGCGGGCGCGACGATCTGGGCGTTGGCCGACGCGAGGGCCCAAAACCCCGAACCCCGGCCCCATCGTCCGCTGTCCCCGGCCGCACTGGCCGAACAAGGCTTGCGTCCGCCGATCTACACCCAGCTCTACGCCTGGACCCAGAGCGGCGAACAGATCGCGACCGCCCAGCAACAGGTCCTCGTCGCCTGCATGGCCGAGCGCGGATTCACCCTCAAGCCCGCTCCCGTGGCGAAGGCGGGTGACGCGGCGGTGTCCCGCCCGACGCCGTTCGGTCTCGAGACCCTCGAAGAAATCGGGGCGGACAGCCAGACGCAGGCGCCACCGGAGCAGCCGCAAGGAGAGGCCTTCAACCGCGCCCTCTACGGCAAACCCGGAAACGAGATCTCCGTCAAGGGCAAGCTGCTCAAGGTGACCATGCCGGCGAGCGGCTGCCAGGCCGAGGCGGAGAAGCACATGCTGGGCGACGGCCGGGTGCGGTGGACGGAACTGCGGATGCAGCTCAACGAAGGGGAGCAGACAGCGTTCAAGTGGCTCAAGCACGACTCCCTCTTCCGCAAGGCGAACGAGAGCTGGCGGCAGTGCATGCTCACCAACCGCGTCCAGGCCAAAGACCCCCTCGACCTGATCAGAGCCTTGCCGCCCGACGCGGACATCCGTACCCACCCCGCGACCAAGGCGGACGTCCACTGCAAGCAGACCACCGGATACCTGCGCACCGCCTACGCCAGACTCGCCGTGATGCAGCAGCGCTGGCTCGACGATCACCCCGACGTGCTCAAGCACCGCACCGCGCTGCGGGACAGGCAGCTGAGAAACGCCCGCCAGGTCCTCCAGGGGCAGACCGGCTGAGCACCCCGGCGCAGCCGATCTGCCCCGGCCCGGCGGCACCGGGTGCTCACGGCTGGGTGTAGGTGTGGTAGCGGAGGTAGACCACGCCGCTGGTGAGCCGGCGTTCGTCCAGGAGCTCGAAGCGGAGCCGGGCCCCGTCGGGGAGGAAGGGCTTGCCGCCGCCCAGCGCGGCGGGGCCGACGAACAGGTGGTACTCGTCCACCAGCCCTGCGGCGATCGCGTGGGCGGCGAGGGCGGCCCCGCCGACGGTGAGGTCACGTTCGGAAGATGCCTTCAGCCGCCGAACCGCCTCGGGGTCGAAGTCCCGTTCGATCCGGGTCCGGGTGGTGGAGGCCGACTCCAGCGTCCTGGAGTACACGACCTTGTCGGCCGCCTGCCAGATCTCCGCGAACTCCCGCGCCCCGGGCGACTGGCCAGCGATGGACGGGTCGGTCTCCCAGACAGCCATCATGTCGTACAGCCGGCGCCCGTACAGGTAGGTCCCGACCGGCCGCAGCACGTCGTTGATGAAGGAGTAGTACTCCTCGTCCGGTACCGTCCAGTCGAAATCGCCGTCCGAGTCGGCGATGTAGCCGTCCAGGGACACATTGAACATGTAGATCAACTTGGCCATGCGAGCCCTCTCCCAGGTCGGGGCTACGTGTGTGTCCCGCAGCACACTAGCCCGCGCCTGTGACAATGCCCGGCGAGCGGCACGGTCATCGCCGCGAAGGGCTGCGTCTGGGACTGCCGCGGCTCCGGCGGTTCCGCCCGGACCGTTCGCGGACCCGGCCGCGCAGCCGGTGGTACAGCTCGGTGACCAACGCGCCGTCGCGCCAACGGCGGAAGAAGGCATGCACCTGGTCCCACGCCGGGAAATCTGCGGGCATCACCCGCCACTTGATGCCGTTGTCGACCAGATAGAACACCGCATCCAGCATCTCCCGGTGGCAGTACCCCTCCGGGCGGCCACCGCGGCCTTCCAGACAGGCCGGCACCGGCAGAGCCGTGCGCCCAGGTGCTCGTGTCCCTGGGGGTGGGTGGGCCTGTGTCAGTTCGCCCGCAGAGGGCGGTGGTCGGCTTCGATGACGTCGCGCCGGGTCACCGTGAGGTGGACGACAAGTCCGAGGATGACGGCCAGGAACAGGACGCCGGTGATCACGGTGCCCAGACCCAGGCCGCCGTCGGCTGTGGGCTGGGAGAGGCAGTCGCCGATCGACGCGCCCAGGGGCCGGGTGAGGACGTAGGCGATCCAAAAGCTCCACACCGCGTTGAGCCCGAGCGCGAAGTGGGCCACCGCCACTGCGGCGATCGCCAGGGCGAACAGGCCGGCGGAGATCCAGTAGCCGAGGTTCATGCGCTCGGCGACCAGATCGCCGGCGGCGGTGCCGAGGGCGAAGGTGAACAGCACTGCCAGCCAGTAGAAGGCCTCGCGGCGGACGGTGTCGACGGTCGTGCAGAGCACCTTGATCACCCAGAAGTACGCGGTGACCTCGGGCACCTTGTTCCACCGAATGTGCCGCCCGGAGGCGGCGGCTCCGGAGGGGCCGGAAGTCTCAGACATCTCAGTAGTCATGGGACCCGACGGTGCCACCGGGAACCTGAACGCATCCTGAGCGTCGGCCGGTCGCACGGCCGGGGGCGCGTTGCGTGACGGAGCATGCCAGGCATGCCTGCCCGTATCCCTACCCCGCTGTCGTCGCGGGCGCCTGCGGCCACCTGGTTGCGGCGCAGTCTGGGCAGCGCCGTCGTCGTGGCCTGGTCGTGCATCCGGCCCGGGCGGACCAGGCCGGACTGGTCTTGACGGTGTTCTGCCTGCGTTCGCCGGAGACGGAGGACCGGCGTCCAGGACGGTTGGCCTGCGGGCCTGGCACAGCCCGGCCGGGACGCTTGCGGCGTCCGCAGCGGCCGTACGGCTACTCGGCCTGGATGGCGTCAGCGGGGACGTCGAAGACGAGCTCGCATCCGTCGCGCTCGTTCCCCTGCTCGCCGACGCACGTGAAACCGAAGCCCGCGATGGTGGCCAGGGAGGCGTGGTTGTCGGATCTGATGGTGGCCCGCACGGTCCTGACACCGGGTTCGGCGGCGGCCCTGACGAGCAGCGCTGCCAGCATGGCGCGGGCATAGCCCTGGCGGCGGTACCGGGGCACGACGGTGTAGCCGACCTCGACCATCCCGGCCTCGTCCGGCGGCCCGTGGAACCCGGCGTCGCCGACGACGGTCCCGTCCGGCTCGGACACCGCGGCCCGTACGATCCAGGGCGCGACAGACGGGTCCTCGGCGAGCTGGCCGGCTCGATAGCCGAAGATCCAGCGGGCCCGGTCAGAGACGAAGTACTCGTCAAGGGCGACCCCGGCCTCGGCGCTGCCGCCTGCGAGGTCACCCTCGGACAGCGCCCGTAGCGCCTTTGCGCTGAGCTCGACGAAGCGGACGTGTTTGGGGGCGGAGTGAGGTTCGCTGGTCATCGCGGAGATGCTCGCCCAGCGCCGCAAGGCTGTCCACTGCTTTACGGGCTTCAGCAGTCACGTTGACCGTCCGCGACACCGTTTGACTGCGCACAAGCCGCCAGGCCGGCACGCCGCCCGAAGCCCGGTTTCCCCCGGTGTCGTTGGGCCTGCGGCTCGTCCCCACGTGTTCGGGCCCACCTGGTTCGGGCCGCAGGGGTCGGCTCACCGGGAGCAGATGCTCTCTAAGGCCGGCCTAAGGTTCCGTGAGCGTTTCCTTGAGTTCCTGATGGTCTTCTCGACCGTGGGCGCCGGCAGCCGCCGGACCGCCCCGGGAAGTTCGAAGGAGAGCAGGTATGAGCAGTAAGGCGCGTTGGATCACCGTGGCGGGTGCGGCCGCCGCGGTGGCCTGCCTGACGGCGTCCGCGGTTGCGGCCCCGTCGCCCGGCCCGGCGAAGTCCGAGGCGCTCGTGGCCGCGATGGCCAAGGGCAAGCCGGACAAGTCGGGGAAGCCGACGGAGAACCGGGCACGGACCGCGGAAGCGCTGGCGAAGGGCGTCGCCGCTCGGCTGGGGGTGAGCCTGGTGTCCGCGCAGGAGGCGGTCAAGGAACTGTTCGCGCTGTCCAATCGGTCCAGCGGCGTCGACCCGGACAGTACGCAGTTCGCGGCGATCGCGAAGAAGCTCGGGGTCAGCGCGGACCGCTTGGAGAGGGCCCTTGGTGAGACCAAGCGGGCTCTCGGCAAGCAGGTCGTGAACGACAAGCACGCGGGCAAGGGCAAGCCGGGCGACGGCAAGGTCGTCATCAAGCACCAGGGACCGGACGACGACGCCGATGTGAAGCTCTTCGCGAAGGGCGTCGCTGACCGGCTGGGCGTCGGCACCGTCGCGGCGGAGCGAGCGGTCGGGGAACTGTTCGCGCTGGCCGACCGGCCGGGCGGCGTCGACCCGCACGGCTCGCAGTTCGCGGCGATCGCGACGAAGCTCGGGGTCAGCGCCGACCGGTTCGAGGAGGCGTTGTCGGGCACCAAGCAGGACCTGGCGGCCGGTGAGCAGTCCCAGAAGGGCTGAGCCGGCAAGGCCGGGCGGCCGGTCCGGGGCAGTCCGGGCCGGCCGTCCTTATCCGTTGTTGACCTACCGGACAGGACGATGCGGTCATGCGTGTGCTGGTGGTGGACGATGACGACGCGGTGCGCCTCGCGCTGGCCCGGGCTCTGACCCGGGACGGCCACGAGGTCGCCGAGGCGGCCGACGGAACGGCGGCTTTGGAGGCGCTCGGCGGTGGACGGCCTGATGCCGTCATCCTCGATGTGCTGATGCCGGAACCCAATGGCCTGGAGGTGTGCCGCCGGATCCGGGCCCGCGGCGATCGCGTGCCGATCCTGATGCTGACCGCGCGGGACCTGGTGGAGGACCGGGTGGCCGGGCTGGACGCGGGCGCCGACGACTATCTGGTCAAGCCGTTCGCCCTGGACGAGCTCAGGGCCCGGATCCGGGCCCTGCTACGGCGCAGCGGCGCCGCGCAGGAGGAGCTGATCCGCTTCGCCGATCTGGAGCTGGATGCGGCTGCCTGCCGGGCACGCCGCGGTGGGCGGACGCTGGAACTCACGCGTACCGAGTACGCCCTGCTGGAGCTCTTCTTGCGTAACCCGCGGCGGGTGCTGAGCCGGTCGCTGATCTTCGAGGCGGTGTGGGGGTACGACTTCGGTCCCTCCTCCAATGCCCTGTGGGTCTACATCAGCTATCTGCGCGCCAAGTTGGAGGCCGGTGGTGAGCCGCGGCTGCTGCAGACGGTGCGGGGACTGGGTTATGTGCTGCGGGAGGAACCGTGACCCTGCGCAACAGGGTCGCGCTGGCCGGTGGTGCCGTGGTCTGCGCGGCCCTGGTGCTGGCCTCGCTGATCATCTATCCCTCGTTGAGCGCTGGTCTGCACCGGCAGAGTGACGACGTGCTGGTGTCCGCCGCTGACCGGGACGCCTCGCAGTTGCTGAAGGAATTCAAGTTCAAGGTCCAGCAGATGGAACGGGAAGGCACACGTCTGACGGTGCCGACCTCACCGGTCACCGTCGGCTCCACGCAGTTGCAGTTCATGGTCCCGCCGGTCGCCCCCGGCCCGGGCGGTGGCTTCATTCCCGTCACCAAGCACGACGTCCAGGTCGCCCTGGGCAAGGCGCCGGCGTACTTCCAGGACGCGGAGTTCGAGGGGGTGAGCTACCGGGTCTACACCGCGCCGCTCACCGACTGGGACGGCGCGCTGGTCCGGGCCGCCATCCGTCAGTCGGTCGTCGGCTCCACCCTGGACCGGCTCACCGCCCTGCTTGCCGTGATCACTGCGGGCGGGACCCTACTGGCCGCCTTCGGCGCCCGGCTGCTGGCCAGCCGGGTACTGCGCCCGGTACGGCGGCTCACCGAGACGGTCGAGCACGTCACGGCGACGCAGGATCTGACGGCGCGCATCGAGGTGCGGGGCCGCGACGAGATTGCCCGGCTCGCACGCTCCTTCACCGCGATGATGGCGGCGGTGGAGGAATCGGTGAGGGCCCAGCGACGGCTCGTCGCCGACGCGTCGCACGAGCTGCGCACTCCGCTCACGAGCATCACCACCAATCTGGAACTGCTCAGCGAGAGCCCCGGCCTGGCCGACCCGCAGGCCCCCGCCCTGGTCGAACAGGCCCGCACGCAGGCCCAGGAACTCCGGGACCTGGTCAACGACCTGGTGGAGCTCGCCCGCTACGGTCAGCAGGACGTCCACACCGAGGACACCCGCCTCGATCTCCTCGCCGAGCGGGTCGTGGCCCGTACGGCCCGGCGCAGCCCCCGGGTGCCGCTGCGCACCGAGCTGACCGAGTGCCTGGTGCATGCCGACCCCGAAGCGTTGGAACGCGCCGTCGGCAACCTCGTCGACAACGCCGTCAAGTGGAGCCCGGACGGCGGCGAAGTGCTGATCGAGGTGTCCCTCGACGGCACGGTCACGGTCACCGACCAGGGACCGGGCATCCCTGCCGACGACCTGCCTTTCGTGTTCGACCGGTTCTACCGCTCGCCAACCGCCCGGTCCCTCCCCGGGTCCGGACTCGGGCTCGCCATCGTCAAACAGGTCGCCGAGACCCACGGCGGCACCATCACCGCCGAGCCGCTGGATCACGGCCTCCGTATGCGGCTGTCTCTCCCGCCCCTGGCCTGATCGACCGGGTGGGCGTGCGGTTCGATGGCGTGACGCCAGTCAGCCGCCTGCCAGTGCTCCCGTGTGACTGTGCGATCTACGCGCTTGAGGGAGTGGAGAGCCGCCTTCGGGAGCGGCTGCGGCGTGCCTGAAGCCTGTTGGCTCCTGCGCCAGCCCGGACACCGGGAATCAGCTCGCTCGTCCCCTTGTGAGCAGGTCCTGGTACGACGTGGACTGGAGCTGGACGGGTGGAGCCAGGTCGCCAAAGGACCTGCCGAAGGCTTGCGGCGACCGTGCCAGTTCCATCAGCACCTGGTCCGCCGCGTCGTCGCCGGCAAGGTCGGGCGCCAGGGCCGCGCAGGCCCGAACGCCTGCATGCGGGGCAGCCAGCCAGGGGCGCGTGTCGCCGTCGAGGTGGCCAATGGCGATCACGATCGTCGCCAGGTCGTGCGAGGTATCGGCGGCCCGGGCCATCGCCGTCAACTGTGCCAGCAGCTCCGGACGTTGTGCGGAGGCTGCGGGATGCCGCGCCAGTGACCCGACAGCTGCGGCGGCGCATGTCCTGCGCCTGGCGCGTTCCGACGCGAGGTGCGGCAGTGTTCGCCGCAGGAGCACGGGAACCAGGTCGAAGCAGGCGAGCGCCGCCTGATCGAGGACGAGTTCACCCAGTCCCGTGCGGTCCCGCCACATCCGGGCCCTGCCATCCGCGTCGGTCGACACGTACTCGGCGGTCCAGGCCCGCAGCTCCGGTGCCCGGTCCTCGACCCGAGCACGGATCTCCGCAGCCCGGTCTCCGAGGTCGGCGGCGACGCCGACCTCGTACAGATAGGCGAGCATGGCATCGGGCAACGAGGGATCGTCCGGCCCCAGCAGCGGATCGTCCAGGAGCCCGGCGACAAGCCGCGCGGTGGGCGCCGTCGCGGGCCAGGCCTTGCCTTCGCGACGAAGCGTCGCCGACCACAGGTGCGAGTACCCGTCGACGAAAGCCTCCGCATCGTCGCCGAGGAGAGCAGCCAGATGCCGCGGCGTGTCGCCGGCGGGGCCCGAGGCATGGAAGAGGCCGGCCCACTCCACGTCATGCGTACGGCCATCCACAACGGGGATGGTGCCACAACACCTCGACGGGCTCACATTGCCCGGACTCACTCCGCACCAGTGGCTGGACGGCCGTGCGCGCCCGCGGATGCGTCAAAGCGGTGCTGACCGTCGACATGCTCGGCGCGCGGCAGGCCCGCGTCAGCCGATCTGTTCGGCCAGGGCGACGATGATGCCTGCGGGGCCGCGGAGGTTGCAGAGCCGGTAGATGTTCTCGTACTGCGCCACCTCGCCGAGGAGTTCGGCGCCGTGGGTGCGCAGGCGGGCGATGGTGTCGTCGATGTCGTCGACGGCGAACATGACGCGATGCAGGCCCAGCGTGTTGGGCGGAGGGTTCCGCGGCTCGGCGTCGGATACCGCGGGGGTGTGGAATTTGGTCAGCTCCAGCTTGCTGTGGCCGTCCGGGGTCCGCATCATCGCGATGTCGCTCCGGACGCCGTCGAGTCCGACGGTGCGGTCCGCATAAAGGCCTTCGATCTGGGCCTTGCCCTCCAGCTCCATGCCGAGCTCGGTGAAGAAGGCGACGGCCGCGTCCAGATCGTCGACGACGATGGCGACGTTGTCCATCCGCAGAATAGTCATGTCTCCGAGCCTAACGACTCGATGCGCGGTAGCGCGGCGGGCGGCATGCCCGGCGCGAGCAGCGGCGCCCGCTGCAGCGGGACACCGGACGGCACGAGTACCCCACCACGAGACCCACGCCGCCATCGCCGGCCTGGTCTCCGACCGCGCCGCCCGCAGACCGACCCGGCAGATCGCCGTCGCCCTCGACGCTTCTCGCCGGAACACGGGAGCCGGAACTCTTCGAACCGGCGCCCGGCCGCTCACGACTGCTTCTCGACGTCCTTCACCGAGGACGGCCCCAACTGCTTGGCGCTGGCGTACTCCGGCATCGTCATGGGCTTGTCGAACAGGAAGAACGACTGGTTCGTGCCGACCGTGAACTCCATGTACGCGTTCGTCGTCGCGTCGAAGCCGTAGTAGGCGTTGCAGGTCGAACCGGAGGTGTACGTGCCGTCCATGCCGGGCTGCGCGAGGACCGCGACGCCGTTGGAGGTGGACTCCACCCGCTCCGTCGGAGTGAGCATCTTGCAGCGCGGCACCGGCAGGCCCTTCATGATGAAGTACCCGTACTCGCCATTGGCGTTCTGGATGTAGACGTAGGAGAGCTTGCCCCGCTGCCCCCACGTCTTGACCCACTGGTTGATCGCTTCGCGGGTCGGCGAGTACTCCATGCGGCCCGCCGGCTGCTGGGCCACGAGGCGGTCGTAGTTGTCCTGCTTGGCCTTGTTCTCCTTGTCCTGGCTGGACTCGGTGCAGGACGTCAGGACGAGGCCCACGACGAGCGCGACGAGGGTGGCCAGGGCCATGCGTGCGAACTTCTTCATGCGGTGCTGCCCTCTTCCCGGAATGAGGTGGGGATCAGTTGGTGCACGTCGTGCGCTCGGCGGTGGCGTCCAGCCGGTACGGCAGATCCTTGTCACGGAAGGGCGCTCGGTGCTCCTGGGCGGCCTTCGAGTTGTAGGCGTTGACCGACTCGATCCGCGTGGCCTTCAGCGCGGTGATCGACTGGTCGATCTGCGTCGTGCGGATCTCCGAAGCGGCTTTCCGCTCCTCCTGGAGCGCCTGGATCGTCCCTTCGGCGTTCTGCACGGCCGCGCACAGATCGAAGAACTCCTCGTAGGTGGTCTGACGGAACTCGCCCGAAGCGACGGTGTTCTCGCGCTCGTCCGCCTCACCGCGGAACGGGGCGGTGATCCACCCCGCGCCGCCGAAGGCGAACACCCCGATCACGTACAACACCGCCAGCGCGATGACTGCGCCGACGGCCCACGCCCCTAACCGTGCCCCCTCGCGTACCTGCCCCATGGCCATCCCCCTTCACATGTGGCTCCGCGGCGTCGAACCACCCACTGCGAAGGAGGACACGGCACGCGGGTGAAACGGTTCCGCCGGCGCGCGCGTCAGGAACGAGCCACTGCCGGCGCACGGTCCACTCGGCCAGGCGGCGCCCGGCACGTCATGCCCGACCCGCGCGATCACGCCGGAGCGGTACGCGGCGGCGCGGTGGGTGATACGCCCGGCGCCCCGTCAGACCCCGCCCGCCGTGGACGGATTGGGGGCGGGGCGGCTGCGCATCCCCCGGGGAACTGCCATAGGGTTCGGCGCGGACCGGCTCGTTCGGTCAGTTGCGGTACAGGGCAGTTCAGTTCAGGTCAGATCAGGTCGCAGTCAGGCAGTCGCCCGACAGGCACGTGCAGGGGAGCACCAGCGTGAGTCTCATCAAGAAGGCATTCGAAGTCATCGAGAAGGGCTTTGACGCGGGCGGTGACGCCATCCACGACTTCACCGTCAACCGCCGCACGGCCGAGCTCTTCCTGAAGCTGGGTGTCGCGGTCTACGCCGAGCAGCGCCTCGGCGGCTCGCACGAGCCGGTGGAGCGCATGTTCGAGGCCCTGGAGGGCCACGTCGCCGAGAACGGCGAGGTGGAGCTCGACCACCTCAAGGAGGCCCACGAGGTCCTGGGCGAGGCGTTCGTGGCCAAGCACACCGCGGAGATCGAGGCGGCGGAGGCCGCCGAGGCCAAGGCCGTCGAGGAAGCCAAGGCCGCCGCTGCCGCCGCAGCCGCCGTCGTGCCTCCTGCGGCTCCCGCCGCGGCCCCCGCGGTTCCGGCGCAGGCGCCCGCTCCTGCCGCTCCCGTCGAGGAGGCCGCCGCCCCCGCCGCCCCGGCGGAGTCCCCCGCTCCCGCCCCGGCTCCGGTGGAGTCCACCCCCGCCGGCTGACCCACGCGCGAAGGCCCGGCGGACGTCGTGCCGTCGGATTCCGGGACTCGCCACAACACGTGATCACCGGCGTGTGCGGGTAGGAGTGCAAGCATCGGCTCGGCTGGGAGTTCCCGGCCGAGCCGCTGCTGCACCGTCGGCGGGAATGCTCCCGGAGCCCCGCTCCTGCACGGATAGGACCACAATGAAGCGCATGGCCGGAAGATGCGCGGAAGCGGCTTACGTGGTGCTGATCGTAGGTCTGGCCGTAGCGGGAGCCGTTGACGAACGAGCTGCCTTCTACCTGGCCGCTGTCGCGTTGACCCTCCCTTCGGGCGCCGTCGCCCTTCCGGCGATGTACGGGGGTTATGCGGCGCTCTCGGCGATCGGCTCGATCTGGAGTCCTACCGCCGGCCCGGACGGGACGGAGGCCGACTGGCTCAGCCTCGGCAGCGCAACTCTGAACGTGGCCCTGTTGACCTGCGCCGCGATCGCCAATGTCGCCCTGCTACGACGCGTGTCGCGCCATCGGCGCCCTTCCCACCGCTGAACCGTTCAACCACCGGCAACCACTCGGCAACTACTCGACCACGCCTCCGAGGCCATCGGGGAGACGGCCCTCGGCCGCTTCGGCACGGGACCCCTTGGCGGGATTCCGGGCCGCGGTGCCACGCCCGAAGGGGAGGTCCGCCTACGTGACGACCATCACAAGAAGGCACCCCTTCCGCCATCCCCATTGCCGCAGTTATATGACGAATATGGACGACGTGGATCTGCCGCCGTTGGTGACGGTGGACGAGGTACCTCGGCGATGCTGGACGCGCTGGCACCCGTGGAAGCGCCGTCCTCTCGGATACGACCCCCGCAACGCGAGGCACGTATGGATCGCGGGGAGGCTCGCGTCAGCGGGACCGCAGGACCGCATGCGGGAACACCTGGTCATCGAGGCGCTCCTTCGCGACCTTGCCCGGGCGGACGCCGAAGAGCCGCACGCGCAGGACGACGCCGGCGAGTAGGTGTGGCGCGCCGCAGTGGCAAAAGCGGCATGCGCAGCCGTTCGAGTCGTCGGCACCTATTCACCGCGAAACGGAGGGCCTGAGACTGGTATCAGGCGACTCGGAGAGGTCACATACCACGGTCGGGACCCTGGAATGGGGTCGTCACCTCTCCGTCCCTCATGGGCAGATACTCCATCTCAACGGGTCCCGGGTAGAAGGAGGCACTGTTCGGTCCGGTCATGTCCTCACCGATCAGATAGCGGTAGAGCCATTCCGAGAAGCCCATCGCGTAGGAGTAGAACTCGTCGTCGCTTCCCACGTACACACAGACACGCCAGTCGGCCGCCTCCTTGTTGATCAGGAAGACGTCCTCCCCCTTGTCCGAACCCGCAACGGGGATCAGGCCTCCTGGGACGCCGAAGACCGGATTCCCTTCAGGAAAGTCGGGGCAGATCGTCTCACTCCAATCGATCCTCTTGTATGCCTCCGCCGTATCCCCAATCCAGGTGCCGAGATTCCAGGATGAAGTCGCAGGGTGATGGAAGTAGAGGTGCATGTTCAATTGAATCGGAGCGTATGCGTCGATGAACTCACGATAATCTTCAGGAAGTTCCGATCCAAACCTCCGTTCCAGCTCATCCCAAGCCGCAGGATTGGCAAAGCGCTGCTCGCCCGGACCGAGCATCATGAGAACCTTGGCCCAATAATCACGCTCACGCATCAATTTCACCTCTTGTAATTCACCGCTGGGGCTCGAGTTCGACTACGCCGTTCGCTGCATAAGTGATCACCAGCATCGGCGAGGTGTTCTAGACCGCGCGCTGGCCCCGGTTCCGTGGCATGGCAGTCCGATGCGCTCCTCGACGTGCGAACGGTGGTCGCCGACTCGACGAGGTCGACACCGCGGCCGGGGATGATCTCCATGTCACCATGCTGCCAGTCACGCCAGACATGCTCGGCTCCGGAGCCTTGGACTCAGCCACTGCCGCGAACGTCAACAGACATAAGCGGCGTCGGGCGGCCAGAAGCGGCCATGCTCCATGCGGTCACGAGCTCGGGAAAACGCACGAGCTCGAAACTCCTGCAGCGGTGATCGGCGAGTGCGATACAGCAGCAAAGTACGGCAGCTACCGCGACCGCAACCGACCACCAGCAACTCTGCCCGACCGTCCGACCAGACGAGCAGACCTCAGCGACCCGCTACGCCCATAGTTCGCATCGAGGGGCAGACGGCGCGTTCTTCGTGCGGGAGCCAAAAGGAGCCACCGACGCAGCATGGCAGAGGACGGCGGTATTCCCCGAAAGGGCGGCTTCCTGGCTACGGCTGGCTCAAGGCGGGGAGGATCGGTCCTGGCCGCCGTGGTGATCAAGGGATGCCCCGTGTGATCACCGCGGCGGAAGCATCATGGATCCTCCCGTTCACCGGGCCGGCTCCCCGTGAATTCCGCGCGGTGATTGCCGTGTTCCGGAGGTCACACCGTCAGCCGGCGGGCGGGACGAGAGGTCTCGGCTGGATCATTCCCTGCTGCCACGGGGGCACTATCCGATTGACCTGTTGCCCTGGGGTGCACCCTACGGTCCAGCAGGCATGGAAGAGCGACTTGAACGCCCACGGACTCAACCGGACTTGTCCGTGCGGTTCACATCTGGCCACGCTCGCAGCCGACTGCATGGGCCGTGCGGACTCCACCTCGATCCCGTTCGGGTCTACGCCTGGGACGACGAGGCACGGCCGCACTGATACGCGCTGTGCCACATCCGTACCAGAACGAGCGGGGAGTCAGGGGGAATCCCGGTGCACAGCGGTGCGCGAGCAATTGCCGAAACCTGTGGATCGGTTGATGTCCTTCCACCGAACCGTGAGTGCGTGCCATCGAAGTCTGGGCAAGGTCGCGGCGGACCGCGATGAAACACCCCTCGGAGGTGGCGGCGCTTTGAAAGGATCAGAGAGCGCCGTGCGATCCACTCGACCGCTCACGCGGTCACCACCAGGGAGGCTCTGATGTACGTATCGCTACGAGAGGTGGGGGACGGCGACCTGCCGGTCTTCTACTCCCACTCGAACGATCCCGAGGGGATTCGGATGGCAGCGTTCACCGCCAAGGACCCATCAGACCGCGCCCATTTCGAAGCACACTGGGCGCGGATCCGCCAAGATCCGTCAGTCATTGTGCGGACCGTCGTTGGTGAGGGTGATGAGATCGTCGGGCATGCTGCCGTGTTCGGGCCGACCGAGGAGCGCGAGGTCACGTACTGGATCGGGCGGCAGTACTGGGGCCGTGGAGCGGCTACCGCCGCACTGCGAGAGCTGCTCAGCGTCGTGCAGGAGCGTCCGCTGCGTGCCCGCGCGGCTGCAGACAACGGCCGCTCCATCCGGGTGCTGGAAAAGTGCGGATTTGTAGTGACCGGCAGTGAGCGGGGTTTTGCGAACGCACGGGGCGAGGAGATCGACGAGGTGGTTCTCACCCTGGTCCTCTAACCCGGCGCCCACTCAACCCCGATGACGACGGGACCCAAGACCATGGCCAGCCCGGAGGTGCGGGCATTGTCATGTGCGTCGGACGACCAACACGGCCACATCGTCGAGGTGGTCAACCGCGGCCGCGGCGTCGAGGATTCGGTCGGCGGTCTCCTCAGCGCTCAGTCCGTCGTGGACGGCTTGGGCGGCCAGTGTTCCGGCTCGTTCCAGTCCGGCTTCCAGTGTCAGGCCCGGTCCTTCGACCACGCCGTCGGTGACCATGATCAGCGCGCTGTTCTTGTCCAGGGTGAAGGTCTCCTCCGGGTAGTCCGTGCCAGGTACGACGCCCAGGACCGGGCCGCCCGGCAGCTCACGGACATCGTGGCTGCCGTCCCTGCGTGCGCACAGCACCGGCACATGGCCGGCGCTGGTGCCGGTGACCCGTCCGTCGTGAGGGTTGAGACGCAACATGGTGCAGCTGGCGAATCGTGCGGTGGCCATGGTGACGAGCAGCTCGTTGGTACGGGTCAGCACGGTTCCGGGAGCCGGTTCCAGGGCGGCGATCGCGCGCATGGACAAGCGGACCTGTCCCATGAAGGCGGCGGCGTCCACGTCGTGTCCCTGGACGTCGCCGATCTCCAGTGCGATCGAGTCGTCGGGCATCATGAAGACGTCGTACCAGTCTCCGCCGATGTCCAGCCCGACCCGGCTGGGCCGGTAGCGGGCGGCGACCTCCAGACCCGGTAGGCGCTGGGGCAGCGTGGGGATGCTCAGCACCTTGTCGGATACTCCGCAGGCGAGGTGGTCGGCCAGTCCGCCGCACTCGTCCTGCCGTCCTTCGGTGAATCGCCGGCGATGTCGGCGTTCGTCGAGCAGTGCCGTACCCGGAACGGCTGGGCGGGCGCGACGGCGGTGCGGCACCGCGACGGCTGCGTGCTCGACGTCGGCCTGCGGATCTCATCGGTGCACGGGGACGACGGAGCAGTGCGGTGGCTCGCGTCCGCGACCGACATCGGTGTGCCGTCCGGGGACATGGTGAACGTATCGGTGCAGGGGTCGATTCTTGACCGCGCGCCGATCGGCGTCGTCGTCCGTGACCTGGAGTTGCGTTGCACCGGGGTGAACGACGCGATGGAGAGCCACGACGGCATCTCCCGCGACCGGCGGCTTGGATGCGGCATCACCGACGCGTGGCCCAGCGTCGAAACCGAAGCTACGGAGACGGTGATGCGGCGGGTGCTGAGGAACGGCAGCACCAAGGTCCACGAGTACCGGACGTGGCTGCCGACGAGTCTGGGAGAGGAGCGTCCGTATGCGGTTTCGTTCTCCTGTCTCCAGGGCGCCGACGGCCGAGCGCTGGGGGTCTGCACCATCAGCGCCGATCTCACCGAGAGCCGGCGGGAGCGGGAGCGCCTGGCGGTTCTCGGTGAGGCGGGCACGCGCTTGGGCAGCACCCTGGATTTGATGCAGACCGGTCAGGAACTGGCCGATCTTGCCGTGCCCCAGTTCGCCGACTTCGTAGCCGTGGACCTGGAGCACTCGGTTCCCTTCGGCAAGGGGCCCCCGGTGCGCATCGGCTCGATCGGCGAACGCTTCCCCGTGCTTCAGCGTGCCGGCATGGCATCGGTCCGCCCAGGGGTGCCGGAGTCCCCGTGGGTGCGCGGTGAGCGCGTTCCCGTACCTCCCGGCTCACCCATGGCCGACGTCCTGATCACCGGCGAGTCCCGCCTGGTGCCAAAACTGGACACCGCTCCGGGCTCGTGGATCGATCAGACGCCGGAGCTCGCGCAGAGGATCCGGGAGAACGGGATCCACTCGGTGATGGTCGTGCCCATCCGTGCGCGGCGCGTACTGCTGGGACTGGCCTTGTTCGTCCGCACGGAGAATCCGACACCGTTCCAGAAGGACGATCTGCTCCTGGCGGAAGAGCTCGTCAGCCGCGCCGTGCCGTCGCTCGACCATGCGCGCCAGTATGCGCGCGAGCACGCCATGGCCCTGGCGCTCCAGTGCAACCTGCTGCCGCACCGTCTCAGGGGAGGCTCAGCGGTCGATGCCGTGTCGCGCTACCTGCCGGCCGACATCGACAGCGGCGTCGGGGGCGACTGGTTCGACGTGATCCCGTTGTCCAACGCCCGGGTGGCCCTCGTGGTCGGTGATGTGGTCGGACACGGCATCAACGCCGCCGCGACCATGGGAAGGCTCCGCACCGCCGTCCAGACCCTCGCCGACATGGAATTGCCCCCCGACGAACTGCTGACCCGCCTCGACTCCACGGTCCAGCGTCTGGCGGACCAGGACACCGACGCCCCGGACCTGCCCACCACCGTGGGCGCCACCTGTCTCTATGCCGTCTACGACCCGGCCACCCGCCAGTGCACCATCGCAGCGGCCGGTCACCCGCCGCCCGCGATCATCGACCCGCAGGGCCCCGTCAGCTTCCCCGACCTTCCCACCGGCGCCCCCCTCGGCATCGGCTTGGGGCTCCCCTTCGAGGCCACGGAGCTGGAACTGCCCGAGGGCACTCTCCTCGCCCTGTACACCGACGGCATGATCGAGAGCCGCGACCACGACATCGAGGACGGCATGCACCGACTGGGCACCGCCCTCGCACAGCCTGACCTGTCCCTGGAGGAGCTCTGCACCCGCGCGATGGCGCCCTGCCAGGACCAGGAGGCGTTCGACGACGCCAGCCTGCTCCTGGTCCGCACCCGCTCGCTCCGCCCGGCCCGGACCGCCTCCCCGGCCTGAGAGGTGCTGCGCGCCCCGACTGTAGACACAGGTTCTGGCAGGCCGCGCCGAGCCGGACTCGAATTCATGAGGCGATGGTCACGGCGCAGGGGCAGGTCAGCGCACTCGCTGGGAGGCGGGCCGCTACCGGGCGCTGTATCTGGTCGTCGCCAGACTGCTCTCATACGCTTCAGCGCCCGGGATCGCAGCCTCCGTGATCACGGGACGCTTGCCCCAGGCGGATCGAGAGGTGCCGGACGGGACGGCCCGTCGATTCGGACCGCCCCGCCGGCCGATGCTCAGCGCCAGCCCAGTTCCGGTGCCACGTGGGTGAGGATGCTCTCCAGCACATGGGCGTTGTAGTCGACCCCGAGCTGGTTCGGGATGGTCAGCAGCAGGGTGTCCGCGGCCTGGATCGCCTCGTCGTCCCGCAGCAGCTTCACCAGTTCCTCCGGCTCCGCGGCGTAGGAGCGCCCGAAGACGGCCCTCGTCGTGTCGTCGATCATGCCGACCTGGTCCCGGGATCCGCGGTCGCGGCCGAAGTAGGCCCGGTCGAGGTCGTTGGTCAGGGCGAAGATGCTGCGGCTGACCGACACCCGGGGCTCCCGGGTGTGGCCCGCCTTCCGGTACGCCTCGCGGTACGCCTCGATCTGCTTGCGCTGCTGGACGTGCAGCGGCTCGCCCGTCTCGTCGTTCTTCAGCGTCGAGCTCTGCAGGTTCATCCCCAGCTCGGCGGCCCAGACGGCGGTCGCGTTCGATGCGGAGCCCCACCAGATCCGGTCGCGCAGCCCCTCGGAGTGCGGTTCGATCCGCAGCAGCCCTGGCGGGTTGGGGAACATCGGCCGCGGGTTGGGGGTGGCGAAACCCTCGCCGCCGAGGACCGTGAGGAACGCCTCGGTGTGCCGGCGGGCCATGTCGGCGTCCGTCTCGCCCGGCGCTGGGTGGTAGCCGAACAGGCGCCAACCCTCGACGACCTGTTCCGGTGAGCCGCGGCTGATGCCCAGTTGCAGCCGACCGGCCGATATGAGGTCGGCGGCGCCCGCGTCCTCGGCCATGTACAGCGGGTTCTCGTAGCGCATGTCGATCACGCCGGTGCCGATCTCGATCTTCGAGGTCCGCGCGCCGATCGCCGCGAGCAACGGGAACGGGCTGGCCGCCTGCCGGGCGAAGTGGTGCACGCGGAAGTACGCACCGTCCACGCCGAGCTCCTCGGCGGCGACCGCGAGATCGATCGACTGGTGCAGAACATCCGCGGCCGACCGGGCCCGGGAATGCTCGCTGGCCGACCAGTGGCCGAAGGAGAGGAATCCGATTTTCTTCACACCATGTCCAGCGGTTGGACGTTGCGTTCGATTCCCGCCCCCCGCTCCTTTCTCCAGGTCGGGAACGGTACGAGCTCAACGCGGCCGGCATCTCGGCGACGACGGCGCATGCTCTCCTCCGGCGTCCGGGGACGGCTGCACGCCACGGTGTGCGTCCTGGCGCGAGCTCATCAACCGCTCGGCTTCATCTAGAGCGGCGAACCGCCAAGGGTCCGCGCCGTGCCTGCCGAGCGCATTTCCGCGCATCACGTGGTCATCGGGGCCATCGCGGGGACCGAGCGGCGGCGGCTCAGCGGTGAGGGATGCCGCCCAGCGCCGAGGGTGACTCCCTGAGGGGCGACTCGGGGCCGGTGGGGCGCGAAAGAGACGGAAGCCCATATTCCGTGATGTCGGTCACAGCGCTCCGCCTACCAACTGGCGCACTTAGTAGACGTGGTGTGGCAGATATCTTGGCATTTGCCCCTCTTTGCCCGAATGTGGATCCCGCCGCATGTCCGGAATTCCGCCCGGCCGACCCGCACGTCCACTGCCCCGCGGCGCAAGGCTTCTGACGTCGCGACAGCTTTACCTCGCGCCGCCATGTGCGGACCGGAGACCCGCACACCACCCCGGCGAGGTCCTGGGACCTACGAGGCGACGTAGTGGCGGGACCCTTTGCGCTCCCTGTCGAGCCGTTCTAACAATGACCCCCCACAGGACGTCGCTGCAGTTCGGAACCGGTGTTCACGCGGAGTCGACCGCGCACCGGGCGCTCGGCGTCACCGAGTGAGAAGGAGCCCTCACATGAAGTCGTCCCGCACCTCCGCGAGGCTCCTCACCCTCGCGCTCGGCCTGGGTCTGGCCTCCAGCGCGCTGGGCGTGGCGGTGCCCGCGAGCGCCCAGCCGGCAGCCGCCCCGTCTGCTTCCGCCGGTACCTCCGTGGCGCGGTACGACGGGTCGGTTGCGGAGGCCGCGAACAACACGGCGTTCTTCAAGGCCGTGCTCAAGTCGGTCGCCGAGAAGCGCGCCGCCCAGCCCAACGCGCAGGCGGTGACCGTCTACTACGACGCCTCGCAGGCACCGAGCTTCCGTTCGCAGATATCGAGCGCGGCCTCGATCTGGAACAGCTCCGAGTCCAACGTCAAGCTCCAAGAGGCGTCGAGCGGTGCCGACTTCTCCTACTACGAGGGCAACGACTCACGCGGGTCCTACGCCTCCACCAACGGCCACGGAAGCGGCTACATCTTCCTTGACTACACCCAGAACCAGCAGGACGACTCGATCCGCGTCGTCACCCACGAGACCGGGCACGTGCTGGGCCTGCCGGACAACTACAGCGGTCCGTGCAGTGAGCTGATGTCGGGCGGCGGCCCCGGCCCGTCCTGCACCAACCGCTACCCGAACGCCACCGAGCGCTCGCGTGTGGACCAGCTGTGGGCCGGCGGACTCGCGCAGGCCCCGGGCACGGTGAACCAGCCCCCCGGTGACCACCTGAGCCCTGCACCGCCGGCGGGGACCGTGACACCGGGCCACCGTCCGGGGCGTCCGCGCAACAACACACCCTGGAATTGATCGCGTTCCCCAGTGGGAATCGGCTCGCTGTCGAGGATGGCTACAGCCGCATGCGCAAGACAGTCCTCTGAGCACTCTTGAAGGCCGGCAGACAGACGCTGATCCTTTGTACGGCTGTCCTGGGGGGCGGAGCCAGCAGGCGAAGCCCCCCGTCGCCAACACTCCCGGCCCGGCCACGATCAGCAGAAGTTGGCCCTCTTGGGTAAGAGGGCCAACACGTCCCATCGGGCCCGTACGCAGGCGGTGCCGAATCGCACGTGCTGGTAACCGCCACCGTGAGAGTTCAGCCTGGCCCCTGCGCGGCACCGAGGTCGCCCCGGCTCATTCCCCTCCCACCCGCGGCATTCGACTGAGGTCAGCTGTAGGCGAGTGGGCGACTAGCCTTCGTGGCGACGGGACAGGGGCCGGGCGACCTCGGCGACACGGGAAAGCATTCATCATGAGCAGCGAAGTACCCGCGGACTTGCTGGAGATTGTCGATGCGCTCCTGCCGGGCGCGCCCCTGGATCGGGTGCGTCTGGCTGCCGATGGCAATGTCCATCATGTCGTGCTGCTGCCCGGCATCGCGGCCGTGCGGATCAGCAAGCGTCCGTCGGCTGCGGAGGCGCTTCCCCGTCGGATGGAACTGCTACGGGCGATCGGCGCCGCCGGTCTGCCCTTCGCCGTACCGGAGCCGCTGACGCCGGTCGCGGTCTTCGACGGCCGTGCCGCCGTTGCCGTGTCCTGGATCGACGGAACCGCACTGCCTGAAGGTGAAGGGGACCCGGAGCAGATCGGGGAACTCCTGCGGACCCTGCGGGAAGTCCCCCTCACAGTGGACCTCCGCCAGGCCCTGGCCGCTGCCCAGGACCAGATCCCCACACGGGGCTGGGCCGACATCCTGGCCGAGGACGTCATCCCCCGCCTGCCCGCGCGGTGGCGCGACGAAGGCCGGCGCCGCCTCGACAACGCGATCGCCCTGGACCCCGTACCCGACGCGCTCGTCCACGGCGACCTCGCCGGATCCAACGTCCACTGGAGCCGCGACGGCAAACTCACCGGCGTCCTGGACTGGGACCTCGCCCTGCCCTTCGACCCCGCCATCGACGCCGCCTGCATGGCCTGGCACGGCTGGGACACCATCCGCAAAGCCGTCGACCACGACACCTACAGGCGCGCCCGCATCTGGGACCAGACCTTCGGCATCGAGCACCTGATCGCCGTCCTGCCGGGCAAACCCCTGTCCAACGTCGACAGTTACGTCAACCACATCGTCCCCTGGCTCGAACACCACACCCCCTGACAGTCCCACCGCAGGACTGCGGTCACCGGGCGGCACGTTCGGCCGGCAGGGGCTCAAGCCGCGCTGCCTGCGTCTGACCGGGGTGCTCCGGTTCGCAGGCCAGCACGGCGCGGCGGCACCGGAGCCTCATCCTGTCGAGGCCAGCCCGATGGCCGTGACCGGCCCACAACGGTCACGGCTATCTCGGTCTGCTTGCCTGTTACCGACCCAGGCTCCTAGCAGTAGTTGTCGTAGCTGGTGCGGTATGCCAGGTCGTACGCATCCTTGTAGTCCTCCGTGGCCTTTGCCGGAGCGTACGAGTGCCGGTAGTCGCACTTGAGGGTGAGCGCGTCGCGCTTGCCGTCCTTCGCACCCTTCGCCTTGCCCTCGGAGGCGTCGTTGGCACCTGCAGGCGTATTGGTAGCCGCCTCGCCACGACAGTAGTTGTCGTAGCTGGAGCGGTATGCCAGGTCGTACGCGTCCTTGTAGTCCTCCGTGGCCTTTGCCGGAGCGTACGAGTGCCGGTAGTCGCACTTGAAGTTGAGGCCGTCGCGCTTGCCGTCCTTCGCACCCTTCGCCTTACCCTCGGAGGCATCGTCCGCAGGAAGGTGCGCGGCTCGCGCGGTCGTCGTTGCCGAGATGCTTGCGGTGTCGGCTGCCGCCTGCGTCATCAGCGCCGGCGAGAACGCCAGTGCTGCCGCGGCGACGGGGCTCGCCATGATCGCGATGCTTCGCTTCGCGCGCATAGCCATCCTCTTTCTTCGAGACAGTACGTGCACATGGCGCCTGAACCTGGCCAGGACACATCCCGGGTGCGGATTGCGATCCGGGGAGCGGTATCTACACCGCGATGCGCTGGGCACCATGAGGGCCGGTGGCTTCCGGCTTGCGACGCCGACTTCCTCGCGTGCGTAATTGGATTACAGCTGCAATTGCGGCGCCTGTGTTTCGACCGTATCGAGCGATGCGTGCGGTGTCCACTTATGGCCTAATGGCGCATGATTGACTCCTCAACTGCCGCGAGAACACGGTGATGACCAGCAGAAATATCCGCGTTCGCATGGGTGCCTGCGGCAATTGTCAAAGCCTCATCCATGCACGGCACGGCACCTCTGCGCACCTTCCGACATCGCGCGGATCAACACGCCCGCACCCGAGACCACGGCGCACGGGCTCCTGGCACCCTCCCAACACTCAAAATCGCGTTACGAGCTCTACGGGCCGGGACGGTCACCACGAGAGGCACACGAGGGCGCCCGAGTGGCGGCGGGGACGCGATCAGCGCTGCCAGAGGAACGCGGCCCGCTCGCAGGGCCGACAGACGAAGGTGTAACCCAGGCCGCCGCCACCGAAGTTCGCGGAGGTGGTGTGGTCGTGGCCCTCCTCCAGTTCCGCCACGAACGCCATGGGCGCGGCGCAGGAGGGGCAGGACGGGGTCTCGTCGTTCTGCAGCCAGTCCGGCTCGCCGCCCAGCCGTCCGAGGACGGGCGCCGTCGTGGCGACGCCGGCGGGCTGCGGGCGCAGCGCGGTGACGGCGCCGAGCAGCGTCTCTCCCTCGGCGGGGACGGCGGCCGGACTGAGCGGGCCGGTGAACAGGTAGGCGCGGTTGCCTCCCGCGGCGGCGTCCCAGTCGTCGCACATGCCCGGGTCGTTCTGGCAGAAGAAGACGGCGACCGCCCCGCCGTCGACGGGCAGGTGCGCGAGGAACTGCAGGGCCCCGGCGCAGTTCCGGCAGGTCGGCCAGACGAAGCCCTCCGGGACGAGCGGGACTCCGCCGGTACGAAGGACGGGCGCGTCGGGGGCGGCTTCCCCGTCGTGGATCAGGAGCACGGCGACAGCCTGGATGATTGGGTCCGGCGTTCTCAGTGGTCGTGGGCAGTCAGGAATCGTTGGTACTTGGCGTCCCCAGTCCGGGTGTGCCGGATGCCGGCTGCGAGCCGAGGAGGCGTTGTCCGGTGCGGATGAGACGGTGATCGCGTTCCAGCACCGCGCTGAGGTTCATCCGCCGAGCGCGACTGGCGCCAGGCCGGGAGGCAGATGGTGCACGGCCAGTGCCACAGCCTCCTTCGCCGTGGTGAAGACGCCGAGGTCCTCTCGGGCGATGCTCCTGCCCGCTCCGTACGTGCCATCACTTCTCGCGGCCAGGTACGGTCCGACGACGGTCAGCCGCGGGCGGGTTGTGGTCGAGAAGCGCAGCGCCCAGTGGCTGGTGAACGGGTAGAGGGCGCGCAGGGCCGGCTCGGCGTACGCCGCCTCGATCAGGGCCTGGTACGTCTCGCGCCAGTCGTACTCCATTTCGGCCGCCTCCAGGCGCAGGCTCCGCCACTCGGATTCCGTCAACCGTGCGGGATCGTGGTCGGGCACCTCGAGCCGTCCGGTCACGTGCACAAAGGGTGCCGCTCGGCGGATGTCGTTCAGGGACGCCCCGTCGTGCCACGCCCGGGCGGCACGGGCGATCTCCGCCAGGTCGTCCGTCGTGCCGTCGATGAGGGCCAGGTTCTGGAACGGTTCCGTGCCCCGGATCGACCACCGGCGCTCCCAGGACCGGGCGCTGATCTCCAGCGGTTCGCGGTGCGGCAAGGTGCTGGGCACGACCGCATGGACCAGGTCCGAGGACCGGATGGGAACGGCGTCGAGGCGGCCTCCCGCCTCGGCCCGGAGCGCTGCGGCAAGGCTGCCACAGGCCACGACGTCGGGGTACAGCACAGCGGGGTCAGGAGGTGTCGGCACGACTCCGATTGTGCCTGAGCCCCTGGTTGCCCGGGGCGGATGCGCTGATGCATCTCCGAAGAGACGATCGCTGACCCTGTGCGGCAGGGGTGTGCGGACGGGTGTCCCGGACGGACGCCTGAGACGCGGCCGCCCGGGACACCGTTGTCAGCCGGTCACTTGACGTCGACGTAGTCCCCGGTGGAGGCCACCGCGGCGGCGGTGGGCGAACCGACGAAGTCGAAGCGGTAGTAGCCGTCCTGGGCCGCCTTGACCGTGGTCCTCAGCGAGCCCGTCTTGCTCGACTTGATCCCCTTGACGTTCACGTACTTGGTGGTGCCCGCCTTGCGGAACTGCAGGGCGACCTTCTGACTGCCGTAGCCGATGTACTTGTGCGATTCCCAGTTCGCCAGGGTCAGGGAGCCGCTGACGGTGATCGTCTTGCCCTTCTTCACCGGCTCCGGCGTGGCGTTGGCCGTCAGCTTCGTGGCCCGCAGCACCTTGAAAGTCGCGGCGGGGTCCCTGAACCTGTAATCGCCGTCGGCGCCGAGCGCGTAGGCCCACATTTTCCAGGTGCCTGCCTGCGAGTTCTTGCTCACGCCGAAGTGCCGGTAGTCCGAGGTGCTCTTCAGCACCAGGGTGCAGGTGTAGGTGGTGACGGCGTGCGCACCGCAACTGGGCAGCGACACACCCCAGTCGTCGTGGTTGACGTCCTTGCCGTGGTACAGGATCCCGCCGGCGTCGCTGATGCCGTTCGGGTCGGAGGCCGTGAGCTTGACGGTCACGGATGCCTTGCCCGATGAGTTGACCACGATGGACTTGCCGCCGTTGACGATCACGTTGGATATCTGGGTGTCGCCTTGTACATCGTCGGCCGGGGCGGCCTGCACGGCCGGCATGGCGAGAACGGACAGAGCCAGGGCGCCGACAGCGACGGCCGCGGCTGAGCGGATACGCACGTGCATGATTACCCCCACATCGAAACAGTCCCGCCGCGTGTCCCCCCGGCGGGTGACGTTGCCGTCGTGACCAATCTGCACGCCTTCCGCCGCCCTGCCGAGGGTTCCCGCCCGGCCGTCGCCCGCTGGTCGAACGGCTGTTGCAGGATGCCGACAAGGTCACCGATCACGTCGCGCGGCCGCCCCGGCCGTTCATGTACGACGGGCGCCGCCGGCGGCCCGCACGCGCGACAGCCGGACCCCGCGAGGCGGGAGTCCGGCTGCCGTGGTGGTAGGTGGTGCGTGCGGTGTGCGTGGTTACTTCACGTCGACGTAGTCGCCGGTGGCGGAGACCGTCGCGGCGGTGGGCGAACCGGCGAAGGTGAAACGGCATCAGCCGTCCTGGGCCACCTTGATCAATGACAGAAGCCCCGGCATCTAAGCTGGTCAGAGCCGCGGGCCCTCGTTCTCGTATGGGCGAGTCGGCAGGCCGGTCAGCAGCCGGACCAGGGAGTCCCAGCGGCGCCGAGCCGGAGTGCGCACGGTGGCGCGCTGCTCTAGTGTCGGAAGAAGGGGTGGTCTGCCGAGCCGACCGCTGCGAGGTCCGCAACCACGGTCGTGCACCTGTCGTGTGCGCTGCTCGGCACCGTGAGTTCCCGACCAGCCCCGGAGAGCAGGTGCCTCCCATGCGCACGTCGATCCGAATCGCCAGTGTCCTCACCGGTCTGACCGTCGCACTCGGCGGCGCGGCCTTCGCCGTCCCGGCCGCCCACGCGGACATCCCGTCCTGCACGAACATGGTCCGGCAAACGGGCGTCGAGGTTTCCGACGCCGTCACAACGGCGTGCACCCTGGGGGTACACGGTGACCTGAAGGGCTGTGTCAGCGGCCTGACCGGGGCCGGCGTACCGGGCGGCGCCGCCACCGGGGCCTGCCGGGCAGCGGCCAACCCGCCGTGACGGCGCTTGTCGGCGCATGCCGCTGCGGCCCTCGCAGGTGAGGAGACCTTCGCTGCCCGTCCGCCACAGGACCGGCAGACCACCTCACCGGACCCGGCCAAAGGCCACCGCCTGTCGGCAGGTGCCCGGCCCGCTCAGTGGGTTGGGATATCGCCTGCGTGACCCGCCGCACGGGGCCCGCCCCTCATCGGGTGAGCCCACGCACGCATGACTCCGACTGCACGTACAACCTAAGCGGTATCGAGCGGGCAGCAGGTTGTCACTGCCCGGAGGCCGGCGTGCCCTGCGCGGCAATCGACTTGGGGCCGCATGAAAGTCGGGCGGCTTCTCGTGCAACGGCGAGGTGGGCTTCGCTGCCGGGACCGATCCGGGTGCCGCACTCAAGGGTGCCCGAACCCTCCGTCGTCCAGCTCTTCGCATGCCCGATGGTCACGGCCTTCGTGCCTGGGCACGTGTACCGGAAGTCCGCCTCGACGACGTGTGTCTCGTTGTACGACACAAATCGGCCTGCCCCGGGCGTCGAGACGGCCCGGCTCAGATTGGGATCGCCCAGCCTTCTGCCGACCTCGGTGAAGGCCATGTCGGCGACAGTGTCATCCTCCTGGGTCTCGCCTACCAATTTTGCAAGGGAGAACAGCACGTCACGCGACGGCACCGCTGGACCACTTGCCGATACGGATGTCTCGGGCCACGACACCCGATGCTTGGGTGCCTTCGTGAACTTGCCGCCGCCCTTGCCGAAGGTCTCCACCTCGGAGAGGGCGGAGAGCCGGACAGGCCTCTCGACGTTGAACCACTGGTACGTGCCGTTGACGCAAGCCCTCGGACCCATGGTCTGAGCCGGCACCGACGGCGCTGCCTTGCCTTCGGTGTGCGCAGCGGTATCGGTACACGCACCAGCGCCTGCGATCGCCGCGAGAGCGACACAAGCAGCGATCGTTCGCCTCATGGCGATTCCCTCACGTAGTGCTCGGTAGCGGCCAGGGCCTCACCCCTGGAGCGAGGGGCCGATGCATGATGGCATGGTGGCGCACGGTGTTGCGCGCGGCCGAAGGTGAAGACCACACCCTTGTGCCAGACCTCGCTCCAGGGCCGGTCACCGCCGAAGCCCCACATCTCGGAATCAGCGGCCCGGGACCCCTGGTGGGGTGCCGGGCCGTTGTGTTGCGCCGAGGTGCGTGTCAGGCGAGGCGGAAGTCCTCGAGGCGGTGGCCGGCGCCCAACCGGGCCGTCAGCCGCTTGCCCGGGAGCTCGCTGGGCTCGAGGCCGACGGCGGCCGTAACCTCGGCGGCCGGATACCGCTCGGGGGTGTCGGCGTCCTCGGTGTCGCGATCTCGGCCTGATCGCCGAAGAGGAGCACGACTCGGACGCGGACGCTGCCCTCGGGGTCGAGGGCGGTGTGGCGCGAGGCGTCGGACGCCAACCTATTGGCCGGACTGGACAATCCCGGCGTAGACGCCGAGGTCAGGGTGCCTTGTCGGCACCTTCCACCGACGCAAGGCGTCCATTGCACCGTATGGCCAGGCAGTCTCGTCCTGCTCGGCGACGAAACGCACGACACGCTGCTGCACGTCGCTCAGGTCGCCGAAGGACTGCGGCGGCTCGGCGGGATCACCCGGGAAAAGCAGTGTGAACAGCCTATGCGCCGTGTAGTACCTGTCGTAGAACCTATCGACGCCCGTACAGTCGGCCAGGCCGACCAGCATGGCGTCGACCGCCCGGGGTGTCGTCGCTTCGGGTGTTTCGGCCAGGGCCATGGTCGCGAGGCCGCGGTACGAGCCGCTCAGGAACGACATGGTCTCGGTGGACTCGGGCGGCCGGGCGACGACCTGCGTCAGCACGTCGACGACGGCCGGGCCGGAGACGCCGAACCGCGTCAACGCGAAGGCGGCGGCCCAGCGCAGCTCGATGATCGGGCTGTCCAGGTAGCGCTCGATGAAGGGGACGGTCGCCGGTTCGCCGAGCAGGCCGAGGGCGACCACTGCCGTCGCTGCCGCTCCGGGCGAGCCTTCGTCGGCGATGAACGCCTTCAAGAGCGGAATCGACGTCGCCGCGGACTCGGGGAACCACGCCAGCAAGTGCGCGGTCTCGGCCCGCAGTTCAGGACTGTCCGAGGTCAGCAGGACGGCGAGTGCGGGAAGCGCCTCCCGGACGGCGTCATAGGAACGCACCACCGCTTCAGCGGCGATGAGCACATGCGCCCAGGTCTCCTCGCGCTCTTTGCGCTGCTCATCGCCCGCCGCTTCGCCGATCCACTGAGCCCAGTCGTCGGCTTCGCCGCGTAGGTTCGCCAGGTTGGTGCGGTCCTCGCGAGGGTCGATGCCGTTCGGCAGATAGTTGTTGTCCAGCCCGATCGCGATGGCGACCAGCAGGCCGACGAACCGATGCCTATTGACCAATCTCGGGTCGAGTGCCATCCGCACGAGGAACGGAACCGTGTACACCGCGGCCTGCGATCGCGTGCCCTGGTGGACGATGTGGTTCGCGAGTTGCGCACTCGGCGGGTGCCGGCCGTCCCAAACCCCTGCCTGCATCGCCCGGAGGTGTCCGGGGACGTCCTCGGCCGTGCCGTAGGAGTGGTGCAGTTGGGCCCAGGGCACATCGTCCAGGCCGGTGAGAGGGTCGTCATTGACGTCGTTCCATCCACTGGCACCCATTGAGCCGCCCTCCCTGGAGATCGTTGACGGCCGAACGGTAGCGGCAGGCGCTGACACCGGGGGTTCACGACGCCGACCGATCGCAGCAAGGTGCGGCAACTGCGCCGTGACCCGCATCTGCGCTGCATGTATGAGGCGGCAACAAACAAAGAACTACGCGAACATATGACTATTTAAGGCAAATGAGAAATTGAATTGCATTTCATGAGAAGCAGTGTTCTGCGGTGTTTTGGCGGCGCCGGAGGGTGAGGATCAACGCATGCCCGGCCGAACGGTCCGGGCAGTCCCGGGGGCGTCAGCCCCCGTTCGTACGGAAAGGCCTGAACATGATCAACGGGTTGAAGAGGGCCGCGGCCCTGGGCGCGGCAACGGTGGCCCTGGCTGCGGGCGCGGTCGTCGGCACGGTCGGCACCGCGTCGGCCGCTCCGCAGGACCACCGGCCGCCGAAAGCGTCGCACCACTGCGCGAAGGTGGCGGGCCACTGGGCACGGCAGTGGCACCCGGGGTTCCGTGACCGGCATCACCGCTGGCACCCCGGCAAGTGGACCCGCGTCTGGCGCCCCGCCCATCAGGAGTGCCACCGCTGACCCCGTAGCCGACGCCGGCACCCGCCCGTAGGGGCGGCGGCGACCCGAACCGGAACCGGCCCCGACACGCCCGTGGAAGGCGTGGTGGGGCCGGTTCGTCGTGTCACACCCCTCTTCGGGCTTGCCCCGGGCGTGGCCTAGCAGGCCTCACACGGATGGGCAGGACGGTGAAGTGCATCGGTTCATGGTCAGGAATCCCTGTTCCCCCTGACTACCCGTCGGAGCGGTGGAGCAGGACTCGCGGAAGGTCCAGGTCGGTGCGTCAACGCTGGCTCATTGAAGGCGGAGTTCGTCGGCGCGCCGCCCGGCCTCGTCAGGACGGTACCGCGGCCCGTGCCGGGTCGAGGAGACCTGGCACGGGCCGGCTCCGTTGATCATGACCGTCGCGCCGTTGGCAAAGACCATGGCCATGGGGGTGAGGGGCACCCCGGTCTGCGTTCAGCGAGAACTCGTCCAGGCGGGAGACCGGGCGTCCGGCCAGGTCGGCTTCGAGGCGGGGGATGCCCGGTGTCCTGCTCAGGCACCATCGTGATGGCTCCGGGGCGCGGAGCGTCACCGGCCTCAGGAGGACGGAGCCCCGAATGCCGCCACTATCAAAGCCAGTTCGGTGGAGTTCATGTCCTCGCCCTTCGCGTCCGTGGCACCGACGTTCATCACCATCGTGCGGGACAGGTCCCGGGTGGCGGCGATCGCGCTGGTGTAGCCGTACCGGCTGCCCGTCTTGCCCCAGACCTCGCGGCCGCCGAGATTGATCTTGGACAGCCCTGCGCTGTAGGAGGCCGGGGCCCCCGAGCCGTACTCACGCACCGACGCCTCGGGCAGGGTGAACATCTCCTCCAGTTGCGGCCGAGGCACCACACGACCTGTGAACAGCGCTTGCAGGAACCGTTCCAAGTCGGCGGTGGTGGAGATGATGTCGCCCGCCGCGTAGCCCTGCGTCTGGCCCCAGACCGTCACGTCTCGGAGCTCGGTCGAGCCGTCGGGGCGCGCAAAGGCCTGGTAGCCGTGGTTGTGGGGTCCCTCGATGCGCGGGTCGGTGCCGGGGTAAGAGGTGTTCTGAAGCCGCAGCGGCCTCAGAATGCGCCGGCCGACCTCCTCTTCGTAGGCATGTCCGGTGATCCTCTCGATCAGCAGACCGAGCACGGCGTAGTTGATGTTGAGGTAGTGCTGCTGGGTGCCGGGCGCGAACTCGGCCGGCTTCGCGGTCGCGTTCTCCACCATGTCCTCGGGCGTGTAGAGATCGAACCGGTGGACGTAGGCCTCCTCGATGGTGTCGCCCGGCATGTCAGCCGCCGGGATGCCGCTCGTGTGGTTGAGCAGCTGCCGCACGGTGACGTCCCTGTACGCCGCGGGGATCAATGCCGGCAGGTAGCGGCGCGCGGGCGCGCCCAGGTCCACCTTCCGCTCGGCGGCGAGCTGCAGGACCACCGCTGCCGTGAACACTTTTGTCACTGAGCCGGCCCGGAAACGGCCTCGCGGATCGGCTGGGCGCCCGCTCTCCAGGTCGTGCACGCCCGCGCTGCCGCGCCACGTGCCGTCCGTGCCACCGACGCGTACGAGCGCGGCGGTGGTGTCGGCGTCGGGCAGGAAGCCGAGCGCCGCGCACAACGCCTCGGTGTCGAGCCCGCCCGCGTGCGTGCCGGAAGTGCACGAGGACGGCAACGGGGGCGGAGTGGCCACAGCCGCCTGGGCCGCCGGGAAGGCGACGGCAGTCAGGGCGAGCAGAGCGGACAGGGCAGTACGGGTACGGGCGTTCATCGTGTGATCTCCTGACGACGGGAAACGGCGCGAGCCGTTGCCTGCCATCCTGTTGATCACAGCCCCCGCGCGGATCGCCCGGGCGGGCGGTCTTGGTGCGGACGTCGACTCGCCCCCGCGGGGGAGCCGGCGGGCCCGCCTCCTCCGGGAGAGGGATCACGTACCGGGAGACCGCCGGCGGCCGGTCCCCCCGCAGTCACGAGTCCGGTCTCGTACGCGCAGATGACCGCCTGGATGCGGTCCCTGAGCCCGAGCTTCGCCAGCACGTTGCCGACGTGGGTCTTCACGGTGTGCTCGCTGACCGTCAGCGCGACCGCGATCTCGGCGTTGGACAGTCCCCGGGCGAGGTGCAGCAGGGTCTCGCGCTCGCGGGCGGTCAGCGCGTCGAGCCGGTCCGACGCAGGCGCCCAGGCCGGCCGGGGCCGGCTCCTGTATTCCTCGACCAGCCGGCGCGCCACCGTGGGGGCGAGCAGGGAATCGCCCTCGGCCACCACCCGCACCGCGTGGACCAGATCGTCGCGCCTGACGTCCTTGAGGAGGAAGCCGCTCGCCCCCGCATGCAGCGCCTCGTACACGTACTCGTCGGAGTCGAAGGTGGTGAGCATGATCGTTCGGCAGTCGGTTGCCGCGACGATGGCGCGACACGCCTCGATCCCGTCCGTGCCCGGCATCCTGACGTCCAGGAGCGCCACGTCCGCGCCATGGAGCCGCACGGCCTCCGCCGCCTCGGCCCCGTCAGCCGCCTCGGCGACCACCTCGATGTCGGGTTGGGCGTCGAGGATCATGGCGAAGCCGCTGCGTACCAGCTCCTGGTCGTCGGCCACCACCACCCGAATGGTCACCCGTCCACCTCCATGAAGACATCGGCCAGCGGAAACCGCACTCTCACCCGGAACCCTGTGCCGTCCGGGCCCGGGCCCGTCTGGACGGTCCCGCCGTGCGCCGCGGCCCGCTCCCGCAGCCCGATCAGACCGTGCCCCGTGCCCCCGACCGGCCTGCCGCCGGTGCCGACAGCGGCTCCCCTGCCGTCGTCGGTGACCGTGATCTCCACGGTCTCGGCGCCCAGCTCCACGCATACCGTCGCGGATTCCGCGCAGGCATGTCTGACCACGTTGGTCAGCGACTCCTGCACGATCCGGTAGACGGTCGCTTCGGTGGCCGGCGGCAGGGACCCCGGAAAACCCACGGTCACGTACTCGACGGCGAGGCCGCCCGAGGCCACCTGCTCCACGAGCAGCGGAAGATCGGCCAGAGCGGGCAGGGGTTTGCGGGACGCGGGCTCCGGGGTCTCCATGTCCTGCCTGAGCACCCCCAGCATCCTGCGGAGCTGCGTCATCGCGTCCCGCCCCGTCTCGGAGATGGCCTCGAACGCCGCCTCGGCACGCTCCGGCGCCGTACGGACCGTGACGGGGCCGGCCTCCGCCTGCACCACCATCAGGCTCACCGCGTGCGAGAGGATGTCGTGCATCTCCCGTGCGATCCGGGCCCGTTCGGCCGCGGCGGCCTGCTCCACCTCGATGCGGTTCGCCCGCTCCAGCTGAGTTGCCCGGTCCTCCAGAGCGGCCGTGTAGGCCTTCCGGGTGTGCGTGAGGCGGCCGAACCCGTACGCCGCGCCGAAGAGGAACAACGAGAACAGCAGTTCCCTGGCCTCACCGGAGTTGAGCGCCACCGAGGGGAATATCAGCGCAAGCGTTCCCGCAGCCACGGGGATGCGCCACCTGGCCGGGGTCAGCTCGGCGACCGTGTAGAGCGCCACCAGCGCGTTGTACGGCAGGGGCTGCCCAGGTCCGTCGAGCGTGAACCGGTAGAGCACCTGCGCGGCAAGGACCGCGGCGAGCGCGGTCACTGGTGCCCGGCGCCGCCATAGCAGGGGCAGCACGCCGAGCGTCGTGAGACCGTACGACGCCCAGGTGGCGGGTGGCAATGACGGCGAGCGCGGCACGACGAACGGGATGGTCTCGGCGGCCTGCACGAGCAGCATCAGCCCCGCGTCCACCGTCCATGGACTGGTGAGCGGCTGACGGATACGGGAGGCGAAGAGCCTCAGGTGGCCGGCCACCATCAGGCTTCTCTGGCGACCAGGCCGAACTGTGCCACCTCCGGTCACTGTTCGGCCCGGCGGTCGGGACGCCGACGTGAGCAGGACACGATCCCGAGCTCCAGCAGGTCCGGGCCCACGGCGAAGGACGCGACCTCTGCCCGCAGCCACGATCGGCGGAGTGGCATGATCACTCCGGAACCTTATCGCCTCCTCGTCACCGGCGCCCCCGGGTTCGAGTGCCGAATGGCCCAGCATGAGCCAGCTGCCAGATGGAAGGGCATCGAGCAGAGTCCGCACGATGCCCTCGCGAGTGAACCCTCCACCCCGCCGAGATGTTGGATGCCGGTCCAGCGGGTCCACACTCGCCGGCAGGCTCCCGGGGGCTTTAGATTTTGTCCGCCCAGATCTGTCGGGACGCCGACACGGGGTCGGCCACCACTGAGACGGGCACGTCCCAGATCTGCGTGAGCGCCTCACCCTTCCGGTACTGCGGCCAGCCGGGGTCGCCGGTGGCGGCGAAGGCCGTCAGCGACCTGCGGAACTCCTCTGCCAGGCCGACAGCCTCCGGCGGGAGTGAGTCGCCGAAGATCATCGCCGCCATCGGGCCGTGGAAGTTGCCGAATGTCAGCGGTACGTCGAGCAGGTGGCAAGCGCCGAGCGCCCCGCCGAACACCGGGGTCGGCCAGGCCACCTCATAACACCAGCTGCGGCCGGAGTGCTCCTGAGCGCACCACATCGACGGCATGCGGAAGAACGCGTCGGACTGGATGAGGATGTACAGATCAGCGTCTGAGACGCCAGGGTACGCGGCTCGGTAGCCGTCGAGAGGAACGCCGTGCGCCGCCGCGACACCAGCGACGTCAACGGCGGACAGGTTCTCGCTCATCGCCATGGCGAAGAATCGGTACTCGTCGCGGGCGAACCCGGTCATGAGGTCGACCTCCGCACGCAGGCCGCGCCAGGGCTGGTCACGCACCACATCCCCATCCACCACCAGTCCGTAGGGAGTGACCTCGCCCTCCCTGGACTGCACGGCGTGGACCGCCTCCGACGCCACGCCCGCGAAGGCCTCGGAAGTGAGCGGAACACCGAGCGCCGCCGCGATCCGCTCTGCCGTGCCGCGCGCCAGTTCTTCCGGCAGAAAGGCCGCTGTGACGCTCTGTCCGATGGCCCGGCCGAACAACCCGCGGCCGGCCTCGGCGGCCGTCAGCGCCGCCACGGCGCTGCCTCCCGCTGACTGTCCGAAGATCGTCACATTGCCCGGGGCCCCGCCGAAACGCGCGATGTTTTCCTGAACCCAGCGCACGGCCGCGAGCTGGTCGAGCAGTGCCCGGTTCTGCGGCGCGTCCGGCAGCCAGCCCAAGCCCTCGAAGCCAGTGCGGTAGTTCAAGGTCACCAGCACGACGCCCGAGCGGGCCAGGTTCGTGCCATCGAACTCGGGCTGGCTCGCGGAACCAAAAATGAACGCTCCCCCCGTAAAGCCAGACCATCACCGGGAGACCGGCTGCCCCGGGATCGGGCGTCCAGACATTCACGGTGAGGCAGTCGGCATCGTCACCCGGGTGCCACAGCGCCGGCAAAGGAGGCATCTGGGCCTGCGGAGGCGAGGCACTGAAAGCGGTACCGTCGAGGACACCGTCCCGTGAAAGTCATGACCGCGGAGTGTCCGCGGGGGGGTAATGTGCCGTCCGGACACGGGCTCCGTCGACGCCCCCCTCTGTCGCCGCGAGGGTCCCCGCCCAGGTGGACGGCCCGTCAGGTGCCCATCCTGCGGCAGGCACGACCGTGCCAGAAATACCGGAACGCGCGTGACGCCGGGAGCGGAAAAGGCGCCCCGCCGACCCGTGAACTTCGCGTACCCATTTCGGCAGCCAAAGGCCATTCCCCCCCCCACGACCATTTCCCGCCTCCCGTCGCGGAGCAGTCGGCAGCGTCGGCCCGCGCATTGGCCTCACGTCCATTGCATGCCGATCCGCGCATCCGCCTGCACCGCCGGTGGCGCTGTGACCTGGGTACCTGCTTGCGCCTACCTCAGATTATGGAAGGAACGTTCTATATAATGTCTCCATGACCGAGACGAAGAGCGGGCCTGCCACGACCGGCCGCAAGTCGGCGGCGCGGGAGCGGCTGCTGACCACCGCGAGCAGGCTCTTCTACACCGAAGGGATCCGCGCTGTCGGCGTCGACCGGGTGATGGCGGAGGCCGACGTCGCGCGCGGCACCTTCTACCGGCACTTCGAGGGCAAGAACGACCTGGTGCGCGGCTACCTGGACGCCACCGATCGCGACATCCGGTCCCGGGTGGCCGTGGCGGCCGAGAAGACGGGGGGAGGTGCGGCGTTGCTCGATGTCGTCGCGCACAGCATCGGCGAGGAGATCTGCGGTCCGGGGTTTCGGGGCTGCCCCTTCATCAACGCGGCCGCGGAGTACCCGGATCGGGAGTGCCCGATCCACCAAGCCGTGCTGAGGCACCGCGAGTGGTTCCACCAGATCCTGGAGGACACCTTCGCGACCATGGGCGTCACGGACCCCCGGCAGTCCGCCGACCTGGTGGTCGCCCTACGTGACGGAGCGATGGTCGCGGGCTACCTCGGCGACTCCCGGTCCGCGGCGCGCACCCTGGTCCAGGGTGTCGGCCTGGTCGCCGCATCGGGCTGACGGAAGGGCGACCGAAGATTGATTGAGCGATAAGGTCATACGTATGCCATCCGAGTCGCAGCCCTCGAACCGTCTGTTCCCGCCACGCCTGCCCGCCGGCCGCTTGGGTGTTGCGGTCGTTGCCGAGCTCGTCGACCTCATCGTGACGGGCCAGTTGAAGGAAGGCGCGTTGCTGCCCCCGGAGGGTCCGCTGAGCGAACACTTCGGCGTGAGTCGCACGGTGCTGCGTGAATCGGTGAAGCGGCTCGAGGAGAAGGGCCTGGTGATCGTTTCCCAGGGCCGCGGCACCCAGGTGAGAGCGCCTGGGTACTGGAACATGCTCGATCCGGTGGTGCTGTCCGCGTTGATCGACAACGACGCGACGCTCGGTGTCCTTGACGAGCTGACGATCGTGCGGGCGAGCCTCGAGTCGGCAATGGCGGGAGCGGTTGCCGCTTCGCGCAGCGCAGATGGGTTGAGGAGGCTGGAGAACGCGTTGACCACGATGCGTGAAAGCGAGTCCGAGACGGACTCCTTCCGGCAAGCGGATGTGGTGTTCCACTACGCGCTCATGGAGATCTCGGGCAACCGGCTGGCGGAGAACATCGCCAAGCATCTGTACAAGCGCGCCACGGAGTCCAGCCGCTACCAGGGCATCGACCCCCCTGATGCGGTCGCACTGACCCTGAAGGAGCACGCGGCCATCGTCGATGCCATCTCAAGGAAGGACGTAGCCGCGGCCCAGAAGGCCATGCACGATCACATCCACACCTCGTGGGAGCGTCGTCGGCTGCCCGACCACGCGCCACGGGCGCGTGGTCGGGCGCTCGATCAGGAAAGCGAGTAGACGTCGGCGGCGTTGCCGCCGAACACACGCGCGCGTTCCGCGGCGGAAAGCCCGTCGAGCAGGGTTTCCAGAGCGGACTTCCAGGGCGCCGCTCCCCCGCCGAGCTCAGCCAACGGCCAGTCGGAGCCGTAGAGCAGACGCTCAGGGCCGAAGGATCCCAGGGCGATCGTCACCGGGTCGGCGAGATCGGCTGCCTGCCACGATCCGGGGGCGAGGCCCGACGTGAGTCCCGAGACCTTCGCGACGACGTTCGGTTGTCGCGCGAGCTCCCGCAGCCGCGACGCCCACGTGCTCCTGTCCTGCCCGGGCTCGGGTGGACCGCCCAGGTGATCGAGCACGAAGCGGAGTCCGCCGTGGCGCGCGGCCAGACGGGTCGCCTGCGGGAGCTGCCACTCACGTACGACGAGGTCGAAGCAGAGGCCCTCCCGCTCGAGGACGGCGAGGCCCGCACCGATCTCCTCGCGCATCATCCACTCCGGGTCCGGGTCGATGTGGGCGAGATGCCGCACCCCGACGACGGGGACAACGGCGTTCTCGCGGATCCGGTCGAGCTGAGGTCCGACCTCCGCCGTGAGGTCGACCCACGCGACGAGGCCTGCGACGGCGGGCGAGTCCAGCCCGGCGAGCCGGACGCTCTCGTCGAGGCTGTTGCTCGACTGCACGACCACGGCACCGTCGAGTCCGGTCGAGGCCAGCATCTCGCTCAGATCGCGGGCGCCGAAGTCCCGGGCGATCGGCGCCATGGTCTCCGGGTCGATCCAGTCCTGCGGGTCCACGGCCCGGTCCCACAGGTGCACATGGGCGTCGATGCCGGCAGTCATGCGAGGTGCCACACTTCCTCGACGGGCTGCCACAGCGCGCCTGGATCACGCTCCTCGGCGATCCTCACCTGGCAAGGGTCGGTGTGCGTCCACCATTCCTGCGAGACCGGGTCGTCGGCGATCCGTCGCATGTCCGCCCCGTGGTCCTCGCCGACGTACTCGTAGTAGGCGAACAGGATGTCGCCGAAGATGAAGATGCTGTAGTTGCGTACGTTGCATTCGGTGAGCTTTCGCTCGACGCCCGGCCACACGGCACGGTGCAGTGCCAGGTACTCCTCGCGCTTGTCGGGCCGCACACCCACGACGAAGGCCCTGCGCTCGGGTCGACGGGTCATCGGGTTCGGCCTCCGCGGTGCGTCGGGTCGTCGATCACGTCGGGTTCGGCCACCAGCCGCAGGGCGGCGCGTTCGGGCCGGATGTGGGGGCCGGTCGCCGCGGGCAGGGGCGGAGCGGCGTCGACCGGTGACATCCGGGACTCGTCGACGACGATCCCGATGCCCGGGCGATCGCCCAGGACGATGCCTCCGTCGTCGAACTGCTGGTCCACGTCGAGACCGACGGGGAAGTGAAGGTCCTGGACTTCGAAGGTCAGCAGGTTCGGTACGGCGGCGGCGGCGTGCGCCACCGGGTTCGCGTTGTACGCGACGGGACTCACCGGCAGGTCGTGGGCGTGCGCGAGCGTCGCGACGCGGAGGAAGTGGGTGATCCCCCACACGTTGCCGACCTGCACGATGTCCACCGCGTTGGCGTCGAGCAGAGGGCGGTACTGCTCCAGCCCGGTCAGGTTCTCGCCGCTGGCGATCGCCGCGCGTACCTTCCCGCGCAGCGAGGCCATGCCGGCCGCGTCCCACCGGCGCAGCGGTTCCTCCACCCAGGTGAGGTCCATGCGCTCTTCGATGGCCGCGACGTACCGGGCCGCCTGGGCGTGGTTCCACGACTCGTTGGCGTCGAACATGAGCGCCGGCCGGCGGGAGTTGCGGCTGAGGACGTCGCGCATGATCTCCAGCCGGGGCAGGTCGCGGTCGAGGTCGCGGCCGCCCTTGAGCTTGCCGGCCTTGAACCCGCGGTCCGCGAACCGGCCGTAGAGGTCGACCAGTTCGTCGTCGGTCAGGCCGTACTCGAGACCGGACGCATAGCCCGGGACGAAGCGCTCGCGGGCACCGAGGGTCCGCCAGAGCGGCTCGTCGGCGGCCTTGGCCTTGATGTCCCAGAGGGCCATGTCGACCGCCCCGACGGTGCCGAAGGTGGATCCCGAGTGACCGGCCTTGAACACCCAGTCGAGCATGCGGTCGTAGAGCGCCATGACCGAGCGCGGGTCGTCGCCCTCGATCGCGGGGAAGACACGGGCGATGTCGGCGTGGGCCCCGAGGCCCACTCCCTCGATTCCGCTGTCGGTCTCGATGATGAGGACGGGGACCGGCGTGGAGTGGCCGGGCTGGACACCGTTGACGTCCCCGGTGATTCTGCCCCAGTCGTGAACGGTGCTCAGACTGCGGTACCCGGTGATCTTCATCGGCGGTGGTTCTCCTTGCAGGTGCGAGTGGTCATTCCTTGGTTCCTCCGGCTGTCATGCCTGCGACCAGGAATCGCTGGGAGAACAGGAAGACGACCAGGACGGGCAGGATCGACACGATCGTCCCCAGCGCCAGGGTGGGCAGCTGGACGGAGTCGGATCCCGCGGAGCTGGGATTGAAAGCCGGGGTTGACGCCAGGAGCGAGGTGAGCCCGACCTGGATCGGGTAGCCGTCGCTCGAGGGCAGCATCACGAACGGGAGGAAGAAGTTGTTCCAGTTCTGTACGAAGCTGAAGAACGCCACCAGGGCGACGATCGGGGCGGCCAGCGGAAGGGCGACCCGGGTGAAGACCTGGAACCCGCTGCAGCCGTCGATGCGCGCGGCCGCGAGGATGTCCCGAGGGATGCTGGTCGAGAAGTAGATGTAGGTGAGATAGACGCCGAACGGGAAGAACGACATCGGCAGGATCACCGACAGCGGGCTCCCGATCAGGCCGACGCTGTTCAGTTCTAGGAAGATCGGCAGCACCAGTGCGGTGTTGGGGATCAGCATGACGACGAGTGTCAGCACGAGCAGCGCCTGCCGGAGCCTGAACTCCGTGAGCGCGAGCGCGTAGCCGGCGGGGATGCTCACGAGGAGCGTGATCACCAGAGCGCCGATCGCGTACAGCGCGGAGTTCCCGATCCAGGTCGTCACCGCACCGTCCTGGAAGTCGAACAACTGGTGCCAGTTGGCGACGAGGTCCGACCACGACCCGATCGAGAACGGGTCGGCGACGACGAGCGTCTTCGAGGACTTCGTGACCGCGAGGAGCAGCCAGACGATCGGGACGGCGAAGAACAGGACGAAGACGACGAGCAGGACGCCGATGATGGACCGCCCGCTCCACCCGCTGAGGCTCGGCCGGCGGCGTGCGGCGGAGAGTGCTGCCATGGTCATTCCTTCTCGAAGAGGCCGCCGCGGGTCACGAACACCCAGGACAGCAGGAGCGCGACGACCAGCAGGATCAGCGAGATCGCCGCCGCGCCGTTGAAGTCGTTCTGCTGGAAGGCGTACTGGTAGGCCAGCTGGTTGAGCGAGTAGTCGTTGGGCACCACCGCGTTGCTGGCCTGGCTGAGCAACTGCGGTTCGACGAACAGCTGGGTCCCGGCCGCGAGCGACATGACGCCCATGTACGCGACCCACTTGCGCAGCATCGGAAGCTGGATCCGGAAAGCGATCTGGACGGCGTTCGCACCGTCGATGCGGGCGGCCTCGATCACTTCGGTGCTGATGTTGTTGAGGGCGCCGTACATGATGAGGATCCATCCGCCGGCTCCGGTCCAGAACGCGATGATCGCGAAGATCGCCGGAAGGTGGCCGGGTTGGATCACCTGCACGAAGCTCTCGAACCCCATCGCCGTGAGCAGACCGCTGACCGGGCTCGCGGTCGGATCGAGGACGAAGAGCCACAACAGGACGCTGGACGCGCCCGCGAGCGCGCCGGGCAGGTAGTAGACGAAGCGCAGGGTCGTGCTGACCCACCGCACACCGAGCGCGTGGACCACCAACGCCAGGCCGACGACGAAGACGACCAGCCCGAGGAGCCAGATGAGGAGATAGGTGGTCACGTGGAACACGGCCGGCCAGAACCGGAAGTCGCCGACGACCTTCGTGAAGTTGTCGAAGCCTGCGAATCCACCGTCGGCGTTCGTGAAGGCCAGGAGTACGGCGTAGAGCGAAGGGACGATCCCGAAGACGACGGTGAGCAACGCGTAGGGCGAGACGAACAGATAGCCGATCGGACTGCGAGCGAAGGAGCGGCCGGCCGACCGGCCGCTGCCCCGGCCTGACCGCCGACGCCCCGAGGCGTCGACGGCCGGCCGGCCGCTCGGAGGAGCGAGGGTCATGTCAGTTCACCTTGTATCCGTTGACCTTGGCCTGGTTCGTGATGGCCGTCTGCCAGGTCGGCAGCAGGTCCACGATCGACTGGCCGCCCGTGATCCCCGGGGTCATCGTCTTCGCCCATATCGCCTCCTGGCTGAACATGGGGTAGCCCCAGCCGTCCCAGACCTGTGACGCCGCGGTCACCACCGGCTGCAGCGAGGTGGCGTAGTACTTGCTCGCCTCCTGCTTGGCGATCCACTTCTGTGCGGCGGGCGCGTACGCCGGGTAACCCGGTGCGACATCGACCTGGTACTCGTCGGCGGTGGTGACGAACTGGACGAACTTCTCGGCGGCCTTCAGGTTCTTCGAATGGCTGGAGACGAACCAGGTCCCGCCACCCACGTTGCCCGTCACCGCCCCGCTCTCGCCCTTCCACGGCAGCGGCGCGCCGACACCGAGCCGCCCGGCCGGCACGTTGAGCGACTGGGGGTTGTTGAAGATCGCGCCGGCGTACCAGGCCGGACCCGGCATCATCAGCACCTTGCCCGAGTACTTCTTCAGGAACTCGGGGGTGAACACGCTGACCACCGGCACGGTCCCGTTGTCGCGGAGGGTGTCGAGCAGCGAGGCGGCCCGCTTGCACTCGGTCGAGTCGGTCTTCACGGTGAGGGACTTGGGGCCGGGCACGTCATTGGCCTGGCACTTGCTCCCCCACATGAACACCTCGGGCGTCCAGGCGTCGCCGGCCGTCCCGACGATGTAGCCGGGGTGCTCCTTGGCGACCTTCTCGCCGAGCGCCTGGTACTCCTCCCACGTGGTCGGCAGGGCGTAGCCGAACTGGTCCAGCAGGGACTTGTCGTACCAGAGCACCGCCTGGGCGAGGTCGTTGCGCAGGCAGTACACGGCGCCGTCCACCGTGCAGGGGTTGAGCGAGCCCTCGGTGAAATTGCCGAGCGTGTCCTTCGGGACCAGACCCTTGTCCAGCACGGCCGCGAACGCCTGCTTGCCGCCGCTCTTCTGGCTCGCCCATGCCGCGTCGTTGTTCTGGCTGGAGAAGACGACGTCGGGCCAGCCGCTGCCGGCGCGGTCGAAGAGCTGCATCTTCGTCCGGAAGGAGTTGGACCCGTTGGCCGACCCGTCATAGGTGACGACCTTGATCTTGGTGTCCGGGTTCGCCGTCTGGAACGCCTTCGCGGCAGCCTGCCTGTCCGCGTCCACCCAGACGGTGATCGTCGAGGAGGCTTCCTGCTTGGCTTCGGGAAAGCCGTACGCGCCGTTCGCCGAGTTGCCCTTGCCGCCGCAACCGGCGAGGGCCAGGAGCGCCGTTGCGGCGCACAAAACGGCGACCGTCGACGCCTTACGGCGCGAACGCACCGCAGTGTGGATTCCGGCCATGGGATGTCCTTGTCTTGTCGACTTCGTTGACGACTCCGCGCCAGGACTGTAGGGCATACGTATGATGTTTGTCACGAGCTTGAGGTGCATCATCTTGAGGGGTGAGCGTCGACGGTTGTTCCGGTCGGCAACTCGGCCGCGCCGACGTGTGATCGTGTCCCCATCGATGCGGGGGACGCAGCCGGAGGCGTACTGGCATCGGGCGATACTCGACGCGATCCGCCACCTCGTCGACAACGGCATCAAGTGCGGGCGGTACCCGCCGACTTTCCGCCGCGGGAACACCGGCGACCGCGCCGCCGCCGACGTCGGCGGCGAGGAACAGCCCCATCGTCTCCCGGAGGCCAGCACGTGCCCGCCCAGCGGGCTGCCCGCACCGCCTCTCGCAGGGGCGTCGTCACCAACAACGGGCGTGCGAAAGCCTCATCGGCCGAGCCAGCCACCGTCGACCGGCAGGATCGTCCCGGAGATGTAGCGCGCAGCGTCCGACGCCAAGAACACGGCAGCGCCTGCGATGTCCTCCGCGGTTCCCCACCGCCCCGCCGGTATCCGCTCGAGGATCGCGCGGGACCGGTCAGGGTCGTCCTGAAGCGCTTGGGTGTTGTCGGTCGCGATGTAGCCCGGGGCGATGCCGTTGACGGTCACACCCTGTCCGGCCCACTCGTTCGAGAGCGCCCGGATCAGTCCCGCCACGCCGGACTTGGCCGCCGCATAGCCCGGCACGTTGATCCCGCCCTGGAACGAGAGCAGGGACGCGGTGAAGACGATGCGCCCGTGCCGCGCCTCCAGCATCCGCCGCCCGAGAACCTGGCTGAGCACGAACGTGCTCGTGAGATCGACTTCGAGCACCTCGTCGAACCATTCCAGGGGGTGCTCGGCGGCGGGAGCGCGGCGGATGGTCCCGGCGTTGTTGACCAGGATCTCCACCGGGCGCTCGCCTGCGGCGAGTTCTTCCGCGAACCGGGTCACCTGCCGCCGGTCCGCGAAGTCGACGCGGTGTCCCGAGAACTCACGGCCGAGCCGGCGCACGCGGTCGCCGATCGCCGAGGACTCGGGATCGAGGGTGGCGGAGACTCCGACGACGTCGGCACCGGCAGCGGCCAGGGCCTCGGCGACGGCGAACCCGATTCCACGCTTGGCCCCCGTCACGACAGCGAGGCGCCCGGTCAGGTCGAACGGGTTCATGACGCGCTCACCTCGACGAGCAGCTTCATCGCCTGCCCGGCCTCGAGGACACCGAACGCCGATTCGACCTCAGTCAGGGGCACGATGCCCGTGATGAGTTTCTCGGCCGGTATCGCGCCCTCGGCCAAGAGCTCGATGGCGCGCTCGAAGTCGTGGCGCTGGTAGACCCGTGCCCCGAGCAACCTCAGCTCCCGCCAGAACACGCGGTGCAGGTCGATCGGCCGCGGTTGCGCGTGGATGGCCACCACCACGAGCGTGCCACGGACCTTCGCCAGGCTGGTGGCGGCGAGCACGGCGGCGGCCGAGCCGGAGACTTCGAACACGACGTCCGCTCCGGCGCCGTCCGTCCACTCCTCCACCCACGCGACCTGATCGACCGACGAGGGGTCCAGCGTCGTCAGCCCCATCTCCTCGGCGGCGGCCCGCCGGGTCGGGTCGATCTCGGCGACCACGACCTCGGCACCGGACGCCGCGGCGACGGTCGCGATCAGAACGCCGATCGGGCCGGCACCGATGACGACCGCCTTGTCGCCCGCGGCAAGTTCGGAACGCCGTACGTCGTGAACCGCCACCGCGACGGGCTCCACCAGCGCGGCGTCGCGCAAGGAGATCTCCGAGGGCAGCCGCACGAGTGTCGACGCCGGTACGTTCCAGTACTCCTGCAGCGCTCCGGGGCTGTCGATGCCGATGAAGTCCA
This sequence comes from Streptomyces sp. TOM-9, assembly GCF_056858595.1. Taxonomy (NCBI): domain Bacteria; kingdom Bacillati; phylum Actinomycetota; class Actinomycetes; order Kitasatosporales; family Streptomycetaceae; genus Streptomyces; species Streptomyces sp. TOM-9. Next base: position 1,484,069 of record NZ_JBXEQB010000001.1, read on the forward strand.
GGTTCTGGCAGATGTGCTCGTTCCCCGCACGGCAGGCCGCACAAGTGCCGTCCCAGGCAAGCGGCATGACGGTCACGGCGTCACCCACCGACCAGCCCTCCACACCGGCGCCGAGGGCGACGACCGTGCCCGACATCTCGTGTCCGATCGTCGCCGGCCTGCTGACCCGGCCGTCCATGTCCCCGTGGAACACGTGGAGGTCCGTGCCGCAGATTCCGACGTACGCCACGGCGACCCGGACCTCCCCCGCACGCGGCTCAGCCGGTTCCCGTTCCTCGACCGTCATCATGTGTGCGCCTACGTAATGTGCCGCCAACATGCCGATCGGCTCCTCCTCGTCAAGTCGCGGGCCGCACCGGCCCACAGCCCTACGCAGCCTAACAGGGAAACGTCATACGTATGTTGTCGCTGCTACATTCAGCCTCGTGACCAGCAAGCCGCCGACGCGCGACCACGCATCCATGGAACAGAGGCTCCCGACCCGGGGACTGCGAACCGGGCACCAGCTCACGGAGTTGGGCCTGGGCGCAGCCCAGTTCGGCAACCTGTTCACCGAGACGACCGACGACGCGTCGCATCGCGCCGTCGCAGCCGCGGCCGAGGAAGGGATCCGGTACTTCGACACCGCGCCGCACTACGGCCTCGGCCTGTCCGAACGCCGGCTGGGGGACGCCCTCCATACGGCCACTCGTCGAGGTGTGGTCATCTCCTCGAAGGTCGGGCGCCTGCTCGTGGACAGTCCGGACACCCGTCACCTGCTCGATGACGACGGGTTCGTCGTGCCGGCCGCGAAGAGGCGGGTCTGGGACTTCAGCCGCGACGGGATCCTGCGCTCCGTGGAGGAGTCACTGGCGCGGCTCGGGACGGACCGGCTCGACATCGCCTATCTGCACGATCCGGACGACCACTGGGGGCCGGCATCGTCGAGCGGGATCGCCGCCCTGGCCGGGCTACGGGACCAGGGCGTCGTCGGTGCCATCGGCGCCGGAATGAACCAGGCGGCGATGCTGGCCGAGTTCGTGAGGCGGACCGACGTCGATGTGGTGATGGTCGCCGGGCGGTTCACCCTTCTCGACCAATCGGCACTGGACGACCTGTTGCCCGTCGCCGTCGCGCGCGGCGTCGGCGTCGTCGCCGCGGCGGTCTACAACTCCGGACTGCTGAGCACCAAGGCCGTGGACGGTTCGGCGACCTACGACTACGCGGCAGCGCCGCCGGCCGTCGTCGAACGTGCCGCCCGCATCGCTGCCGTCTGCGAGCGACACGACGTGGAGCTTCCCGCGGCCGCCGTCCAATACCCGTTGCGCCATCCCGCGGTCGTCTCGGTGGTGACAGGGATGCGCACCGGGGAACACGTGCGAAGCAATGTCGCGCGGTACCGGGCGGACATCCCGGAGGCGCTGTGGGAGGAGCTGCACGTCACAGGGCTCGCCCCGGATCCGGTCCGGGCAAGCTAGCCCTCCGGGGCTCGAAGTCATACGTCACATGAATCTTGTCGCAAACATCATACGTATGCTAACTCTGTGTCGGGCATCAACGCCCCTATCACAGGAAGCGATCGAACATGACATCGACGTCAGACTCGACACGCTCGGTGAGCAGACGATGGAGGCGCAGGGCCGGCGCCCTTGCAGCGCTCGGCGCCTGCGCCGTCATCGCGTCAGCGCTCATCCCCCTCCAGGCGCAAGCCGCGCCCCGGGCGGAGTACTTCGCAGCCCCGGACGGCAAGGACGCCGGACACTGCAGCCAGGCGCAGCCGTGCTCGCTCGAACGGGCTCAGCACGTCGTCGGCCCCGCCACCAAGCACGGTGACGTGACCGTCCAGCTCGCCGACGGCACCTACCGCCTCTCCGAGCCCCTCCGGTTCGGACCCGGCGACGACGGTGGCGACCACACCGTCCAGTGGACCGCCGCCCCGGGCGCCCACCCCGTCATCACGGGCGCCTCGAAGGTCACCGGCTGGTCCAAGTCCCAGGCGGGGTCGGGCATCTGGGAGGCGGACACCCCGCATGGCCTCGACACCCGCCAGCTCTACGTGAACGGCGTGATCGCCCCTCGCGCCGCCATCCGCCTGGCCAACGCCGACGTCACTCCGACCGCGACCGGTCTCACCATCAAGAACCCGGCCCTGAGCTACCTCGCCACGCTCCCCGACCAGGGGCGCATCGAGTTCGAGTCCCTCGGCGACTTCACGAACCGCTACTCGCCGGTCCAGAGCATCAGTGCCACCGAGATCACGATGGCGCAACCGGCGTGGGACAACAACACCTGGGGCTGGGACACCGTCCAGAACTCGTTCCTGGCCGGGCCGAGCTGGTACCTCGACAACTCGCTGAGCTTCCTGACCCAGGTCGGCCAGTGGTACATATCCCCGAGTGCCGGGAAGCTCTACTACAAGCCGGCGGACGGGGTCGACCCCAACCGGCTCGACATCGAGCTGCCCCGCCTGGAGTCGCTGATCAGCATCGGCGGGACGTACGACAAGCCGGTGACCGGACTTGCCTTCAAGGGCATCCAGTTCTCCGGAACCTCCTGGCTCGGCCCCTCGACCGACGGGTACGCGGACCAGCAGAACGGCCTGTTCATCAAGGGCGCCTACGACTACCGCCCCGCCGACGCCTTCACCAACTGCTCGCGCGGCTGTGAGATGTTCGAACGAGCGCGCACCAGCTGGTACCAGGAACCCGCCGCCGTGCAGGTGTCCGCCGCCAGCCGCATCTCGTTCACCGGCAACACGTTCACCAACCTCGGCCAGTCGGCGCTGGGCATCGGGAACGACGCCAACGCCACGGTGACCGGGGTCGGGCTGGGCGCCGGCGACATCGACGTGGTCGGCAACCGGTTCACGGAGAACAGCGGCCACGGCGTCGCGGTCGGCGGCGTGCTGCCCGACGCGCACCACCCCAGCGACCCGAGGATGACCAACCACGACATCCTGATATCCGACAACACGATCAATCGCGTGGCGGTCGACTACAAGGACAACAGCGGCATCCTCAGCACCTACGTCACAGGCGCCCGCATCCTGCACAACGAGGTCTCCAACGTCCCCTACGACGGCATCGACACCGGCTACGGCTGGGGCATCAACGACGCCGGGGGCTCGAACGACTACGTCGACCGCGGCTACTACAAGTGGAACACGCAGTACACGACGCCGACGACGCTGAAGGACAACCGCGTCGAGGGCAACCTCGTGCACAACACGAAGGCGCGCTTCGCCGACGGCGGATCGGTCTACAACCTCTCCGCGAGCCCGGGAAGCGTCGTCGCCAAGAACTACCTGTTCAACATCTCGGGCGTCGGCCTCTACCTCGACGAGGGCTCCCGCTCGATGACCTACGAGAACAACGTGGTCCAGGGCGGTTCCTTCCTCTTCACCAACGCGTACAGCCTCCGCAACAACACCAGCGACAACGTCATCCAGAACAACTGGTACAACTCGGGTGGGGCCTCGACGCCGAACGCCGCGGCGCACAACAACCAGCTGATCAACAACGTGAAGGTCACCGGCGCCAACTGGCCCGCGGCCGCACGGGACGTGATCTGCCAGGCGGGTGTCGCGCCGCAGTACCGGACCTCGCTCAACGCGAACCAGTTCGGCTTCAGCGGGTGCCCGGCAGGTGGACCCGTCGCACCCGGCCTGCGCACTTCCGGAAGTTCGGCCGTCAGCTCGTACTTCGGCCAGAGCGGCGGTGGATTCGGGATCGCGGCAGCGGGCGCCGACGTGTGGGGCGCCGGCGGGCAGCACGACGACCAGTTCGGCTCGATCTACCGGGACGACTCGTTCGCGGCCGACTCGAGCGTGTCCACCCGGGTCGTATCGGTCAACGACGCCAACGCCTGGGCCAAGTCCGGGGTCATGGTCCGCAACGACATGACCAAGGCGGGGAGTTCGGCCGGGTACGCCGTCGTCGCGGTCACCGCCCGCAACGGCGTCGTGTTCGAGTGGGACGCCAACGGCGACGGATACCTGGACACCGACGCCCGCGCCGGCGTCGACATCTACCGCCCCGTCTGGGTGAAGCTCACCCGGTCGGGGACCTCGTTCAGCGCCTCGTACTCCTACGACGGCGCCAACTACGTCCCGCTCGGTCAGCCCGTTACGTTGGCCTCGGCGGCAGCGAAGCAGGACGCGGGCATCTTCTCCACGTCCCACGACGTCACGCAGTCCGCGATCAACCAGTTCGACTCCAACTCCTTCACGGCCGCGATGATGCCGTAGGCGCCGCTCCCGGTGGGTCGACGACAGGCCCGGTGAGGTGTTCCGGAGCGCCGGCAGACCGGCCGTTCTCGGACTCCGGCGGCGGGCGCACGAGAAGACCAGAGCACCGAAAGTGACCTGTCGTCGGCCATCCGACCATGCGGGGCGGGCGTACGCTCGCCCCGCACGGCCTTCCGGCACAGTGCGGTGGGCCGCATTCAACCCGGCCGTTGAGGCTGTGCGGACAGCAAGCGCCGAAGGTATTCGTCACGGGTCACGCCGCGCCGGCACTGCCCGCGCCGGGCCCCAGTCGTCAGCGGAGGGGAGCGGCACGAAAATGGCGAGTGCCGGTCCGCATCGATGGTGCCCGCCCAGCGCAAGGGGGAACGCCGCTGTGCTGACTCCCTGTACGGTTCGGCAGGCGATGAGCACGCCGATGGTGGAGGCGAACGCTGCGACGCAGGTCGCCACGAGGTAGACGGCGAACACCGCCGGCAGCACGCGCCGGTGGCCGAAGCGGTCACCGAAGGATCCGGAGAGCGGCGCGAGGACCGCGCCGGCGAGCAGGTAGGGGGTGAGGATCCATCCGGTCAGCCCCAGGTCGGCGTGGAGATCCTTTCCGAGACCGGCAGCGCCGGTACCAGGACGTCGCGTACGACGACTGGGACACCTTGGCCCTGCCGACCGCCGCGAGCGTCGCCTCGAGATGAAGCGGGCCGCCGATCCGGTTCTGGCTCCTTGCGCTGATCCGTGCGGTCATCGAGGTGCGTCTACGAGCGCGGGTGGCGACCTGCTCCGGTCGGGTGAGGTCGGGATGACAGCGAGGTCGTGATCACCCACCGCCCGGCCGTTCGTTACCGGTCATGTCGGTGTGCGGGTCGCGTGCAGCGAGGACGCTGAAGAGGGTGGCGACGATGGCGAGTACGGCGTACCCGAGGGCGATGTGCGGTAGCGAGAAGGAGTTCGAGAGTTGGCCGGAGACGAGGCTGGGGAAGGCGGCTCCGCTGTAGCAGAGGAGGTAGACGGCGCTGAAGATCGGTGCCCGGTCGGCGAGGGTGCTGTCGTGCAGTAGACCGCGGGTGGCGGAGCTGATGGCGATGCCTTGACCGGTGCCGGCGATGATGGTTGCGGCGATGAACAACGCCAGTGTTCCGATGGCGATCGCTGCAATGATGCCGATCCATCCGGTCAGGAAGACGAGCATCCCGAACCGCTGGGCCGCCGCGGATGTGAACCGGCCGCCGATGGGAGCGCCGAGGACGCTGGGGGCCATGTAAAGGGCGAACAGCAGTCCGAGGATGAGCGGGCTGTGGGTGTGGAACTGATCGGCGACCAGTGCGGGCATGAAGGCCTGGTAGAAAGCCCCGGTCGCCCAGGTCGCGAGGAACACCGCGGCGGCGACAGGGAGCAGATGCCTGACCCGGACCGGTACGCGGACCCGGGGTAGCAGTGATTGCCAGGCGCCCGGCGTCGGCTTCGCGGTTTCCGGGCTGATGACGATGAGTGCGGCAGACAGTACGAGGAAACCGGCACAGACCAGGTAGATGAGGTGGCGTGGCCAGGGGCCGAACTGGACCAGGGCGCCGGAGGCGATGGCGCCCAGGGTGAGGCCGAGCATGGGGCCCTGGCTGGAGGCGACGGAGGCCAGCCATTCCGGTCTGGTGGGTGCGGCATCGACGATGTAGGAGGTGAGACTGCTACTGGCCACCCCCGTACCGACACCCATCAGTAGCCGACCGGACAGCAGGGTCCCGATGTCGTGCACGTTCAGCAGCAGCAGACAGCCCAGCAGGAGCAGGCCGAGACTGGCGATCGCGGTCGGCCGTCGGCCCAGATGACTGGACAGTCGTCCCAGCACCAACAGTCCGGCGATGGTGCCGACGGAATTGCTGACGACGGCCAGTGAGATGCCGGCGTTGGTAAACCCGTCCTCGGCCCGGTAGGTGTTGAACAAGGGGATCGGTGCGGCCGACGCGGCAAACGAGGCCACCAGGGAGACCACCGCGGATGAGAACGCCAGCCGGAGCGTTCTGCCCCGGCGGGTCAGGCTGATCACTGGTGCCACGTCCTGCATCGAGCAGTGCCTTTCCATGAGTCGGTGAGTCAGGTCCCGATGTCGGTCGTGGACGCTCCGGCCTGCGACTGCGGCCGGGTGCGCGAGAGAGGATCACGGGGTCGTGGACTGTTCGCATGCGGACAGCGCCGGAGTGGCCGACGGCGTTGGCGGCCACACCGGCGCCGATTCCGCTGGTCGTGCTCGTGACCTGTGCCGACTTGAGTGGGTACTGGAGCGAGGCCGCGTCTTCGGCCTCTTGCCGTCTCGTGACGGGTTGCCCAGCGCCCGGCAGTATCGACAGCGCGTTCGGCTCAGGTGCCCGGAGCGATCGCACAGGCCGACACGCAGACCCAGCCTGCCTCACGCTTCTGGTACGTGTCCGTGTACAGGGCTTCCTGGGCCGCTCCGTCGGCGAGCATGGTGTAAGTGGCGCGGCCGTGGATCAGGGCAACGTCACTGAGGATGCGGATCTTGACATCGTGCACAGCAAGATCCTTGAAGGGCCGCGGGTTGGCGATGTACTCGAGGAACTCGGCACGGTTGCGCGTGACACCCGGAGTCTGCACGACGAAGTCCTCGGCGAGCAGCTCGCTGAAGCGCTGGACGTCGTTGAACTGGTCCGAGTGGACGTAGTCGCTGTTGAGCTGATCGAGGATCGCCAGATCTTCGACGGTCTGCTTGGTGTTGGTGTCGTTCACTTTCTTGTTCCTTCTGTGCGTGTTGCGGCGTTCGCTGCAGGTGGGCTGTCGTCTCGGTGCCGTGTGCACGGCACCGGCGCGCACGGTTGCGGACTGTCGATCAGGTGCTGGTCGACGCGGCGAACGCGGCCATCAGGGAGAGAGACCACCGCACATGGGAATGCCTCGCGTTCGCCATGGAATGCGGCCGTCGCGATCCGGATGAAGCGGTGGACGGCTTTCGCGCGCCGCCGCCTCTTGGGAGCCCGGGCCTCGTGTGTAGGTCGGGAAGCTCCTGCTCCGAGCGAAGGCCACTGGTTGGGACGAACTCTCATCAAGCTTCTCAAGGACAAAACGGGACTGTCAAGTCCTCTTCCCCTTGAGATTCCCGATCGCTTTCCCAGAAATGGGCAGCTCAGAGGCGTCAAGCCTGGAAGTAGCGTCTAGGAGCATGGACTGTGTAGCTCTTCGTAGAAGAGGCGACCGTCGACGGGCAGCGACCTACGGACGGCCCGGGCGCCTGTGCGGTGCCGGCACTACGACTGAAGGGATGCTCGTGTAGGGCTCGGCTGCCACGCTTCGTGGTCGCCGCCGCAGGGTCAGAATTGCGAGTGCAGCGGTTTGCCTGTCAGCGCGAGAGCTGCCTCACCGAGCGCCGCACCCTGTGTCGGATAAGCGTGGACGAGGCCGGCAACGTCCTGAGGACGCGCTTCCCAGTTGTAGATGAGCTGCGCTTCCCCGATCTGCTCACTGATCCGGTCGCCGATCATGTGCACACCGACGACTGCCCCGTCCTTCCTCCGGACGACCTTGACGTGCCCTTCCGTTCTCAACGTGCGGCTACGAGCGTTGGCCGCGAGGTCGTAGACGACGAAGTCGACGTTCTCGGCCCCGTACGCCTGCTTGGCCTTGGCTTCCGTCAGGCCGACCGACGCGATCTCAGGGCGGGAGAACGTGACACGCGGGACGCCGTCGTAGTCGATCGGCACAGCAGCCTTCTTGGCCACTCGCTCGGCGACGAGGACGCCCTCGGCGAAGCCGACGTGTGCAAGCTGCGGAGTGGGGACCAGGTCTCCGATAGCGGAGATGGTGGGGACGCTGGTACGCATGTACTCGTCGACCATCACGTGCCCCTTGTCCATTACGACGCCGGCCTCCTCGAAGCCCAGGCCCTGGGAAACAGGGCCTCGTCCGACGGCCACGAGCAGGAGGTCGGCTTCCAGCGCCTTGCCGTCCGCCAGACGGACGCGGATGCCGTCCTGTGTGTACTCGCTGCCGACGAAGGGGACGCCGAGGTGGAGGGTGATACCCCGCTTGAGGAACTCCGTCTCCAACCGGCTGGAGACGGTCTCGTCCTCCGTCGGGACAAGGTGTGGCAGGGCCTCGACAACGGCGACCTGGGCTCCGAACGACGACCACGCGGAGGCGAACTCGACGCCGATCACTCCCCCGCCGAGCACGATCACGGACTTGGGGACGTAGTCGAGGGTGAGAGCGTGGTCCGACGAGATCACTCGCCGTCCGTCGATCTCCAGTCCGGGCAGGGTTCTTGGAACGGACCCGGTAGCGAGTACGACGTGGCGACCCGTGAGCCGGCGGCCTCCGACATCGACGGAGGTCGCTGATGACAGTCGGCCCTCCCCTTCGACATAGGTGATGCCGCGTGCGTCGACGAGGCCGGTGAGCCCATTGCAGAGGCTTGTGACGACGCTGTTCTTGTATGCGTGCAGGGCGTCCATGTCGATGCCTTGAAAAGACGAGCGCACCCCCATGTCGCGAGCCTGGCGGGCCTGATCGGCCAGTTCTGCCGCGTGCAGCATGGCTTTGGTCGGGATGCAGCCGTTGTGGAGGCACGTGCCCCCGAGCTTGTGGCGTTCGACCAGGGCGACGCTGAGCCCGAGTTGGGCTCCGCGCAATGCGGCGGCGTACCCGGCGCTGCCGGCCCCGAAAACGACCATGTCGTAGTGCTCTTCGTTGACGCTCATGTCATTGCTCCTTTGCGGTTTGCCGGGCGGTTGCCCGGCGGGCGCCGCCCCGGTTGTCGCGGCACCGCTTCAATGGGGGGGGAGGACCGGACGGCACGTGTGCCGTCCGTACTGGTCACGAGATGTGGCGCGCGTGGGCGGCAAGCCCGCACGTCCAGGCCGAACAGCTCTCCCGCTGCCTCGTGCACCGCTTATCAGCCCACGGTGTACGTCTTCACGTGGGCTAGTGCCATTTCCATGGCGATGCGCATCGGTTCGACGTCGCGTGTCATCTGGGCGAGCAAGTAGCTTCCCTGCAATGCGGCCATCACGGACACAGCGAGCTTTGCAGGATCGGCCTCCTCCTTGAGCGAGCCGTTCTCCTGCATCCGGCACAGGCCTGCCGTGATCAACTCTTGCCATTCGCCGAACTTCTCAGCGAGCAGGTTTCGGGCCGCGGGATCGTGAGGCGCGCGGGATCCGACGAGTGCACCCAGAGCGCACCCGTAGGCTCCGTCCTGGAGAGAGTTGAGGCGGATGATCGATTCGTTCCAGCGTTCCAGGGCCTGGAAGGAGCTCATCCGTTCCAAGTGCTGTCGGTCGCGATCGAGGATCTGCTGGGCCCGCAACTCGATCACACTGTGCACCAGCTCGTCCTTGTCCGGAAAATGGCGGTAGAACTGGGACTTGCTGGTCCCGCTCACCGCTCGCACGTCATCCAGGGTCACCGAGTTGACACCCTTGACGTAAAAGAGGTCTGCAGCGGCCTGGATCATGCGAACCCGTGCTATGGCTCCGCTGGTGATCGCCATTCTCTGCCCCTTCTGAGAGATCTGGAATCGATGGCGACGCGTGAGGGCGCAGTCCGGGGCATACCGTTGGCGCCGGCCAGCAATGCCACCGGCACCCGGCCCCATCTCCTGCCTTGCCGGCGGCCTCTCCCGGCCCACCGCGCGCCGCGGTCACCGCCTGCTCGCCCGGAGCCGGCGACGACTGCGGCAGCCACGTCTGCGCCGCCGCACCTCGTTCCGCCGCGGGCGGGCGCCTCAGTTGTGGGCATCGTCAACGGCCTGCGACCCGAGATCGAGGATCTCGCGGAACCGGGGGTGCTTCTCGATGAAGCGATCCACGACGGGGCACCGGTTGGTGACTGCCGCGTCTTCCTTCACCAGGTCGGACAGCGCCTCGTGCATCAACGCGGTCCCCAGGCCGCGGCCGCGGTAACCCTCCTGGACGTACGTGTGCGTCAGGCTGTACTGAGTGCCCTTGCGCTCGTAGGCGAGCAGCCCTGCATAGTTGCCGTTCTCTTGAACCTCGTAGAACCTGTTGTCTTCGTCCTTGAGGACTCGGATCGAGCCGCTCGTGTCAGTCCACAGCACCTTGGCCATCGCTGTTCCTGTATCTGTGCCGGCTCCGTCTGGATGACGGGGCAATCCTGTCGATCACCTAGTGGACTAGATCGTCCCCTTGGGGGGTTGATGAGCCTTCAGCGGACGCGGATGACGGTCTTTCCCCTGACCCGCTCGGTCGGATTGAAGGCCGCGACAGCCTCATCGAGGGTCGCGACGTTGCCGATGACCGTACGCAGCCGTCCGTCCCGCACCCGCTGGACCACCTCACGCAGCTGGACGCGATCAGACTCGACAACGAAGTCGATGGCCAGGCCGTCCGCAGGTCGCGCCTCCGGCGGGCCGGCGATGGTCACCAGCGTTCCTCCGGCTCGAATCAGGCTCGCGGATCGCTTCCCTATGTCGCCACCGATGACGTCGAAGACCAGATCAACTGCGCCGACGTCTTCCAGCGTGTCGTTGTCCAGGTCGACGAACTCCGTCGCGCCGAAGTCGAGCGCCGTCTGACGATCGGCGGCACGTCCGGTGCCGATGACGTGAGCACCCGCCTCGCGCGCCAGTTGCGTCACCATCGATCCGACTCCGCCGGCCGCACCGTGCACGAGGACGCTCTGCCCCGGCTGAAGACGCCCATGCTCGAACAGGCCCTGCCACGCCGTCAGGCCCGAGATCGGCAGACTCGCGCCCACCGTGAAGTCGACATCGCCGGGCAGCGGTGCGAGGTTACGTGCTTCGACGGCCGCATACTCCGCCAGCGTGCCGTCGCGGGTCCAGTCCGTGAGGCCGAAGACCCGCTGCCCCACGGACAGCCCCGTCGTGCCATAGCCGAGGGCACTGACCACTCCGGCGAGCTCATGACCGGGGATCGATGGCGTGCGGTCACGGCCCAGGCGGTCCGTCCAGTTCGAAGGCCACGTCAGCTCCCCTGGGGTGAATCCGGACGCATGAACCTCAACAAGCACATCGTTCCCCGCCGCCTCGGGCGTGGGGCGCTCCGCGAGCCTCATTCCGGCCGTTCCCGCGGCCTGATCGGTCACCACAATCGCCTTCATCGGGTACTCCCTGCATCCCGCATCGTCCGCATGCCACGCACGCCGAGCTACACAATCAAAGTGAACTAAAAGGTCCACAATTTTGGTTCGATCTGGACTCTAACAGCATACTCAAGTCGATGACTGGTCGAGATGGTCCCGTTCAGGGACGCCGGGCAGCCCACTCTCCCGACGCCGACGAGCGGGCGGCTGGCCACCGGGTGGGGACTGCGCCGCACCCCACGCGTGTCCGGGGTCAGGGCCTGATGAGCACCTTCAGGCTCCTGCGGTCCGCCATGTCCTGGTAGCCGGTCGGGACGCCGTCCAGGTCGGTGGTGGCGTCGAAGACCTTCCCGGGCTCAATGGCGCCGCTCAGGACGTCGGGCAGAAGTCCTTCGATGTAGGCGCGGGCCGGTGAGGGGCCGCCGGCCAGGCGGATGTTGTGACGGAAGAGGCTGCCGATGCCAATGGGTGCTTCCTCGTACTGAGGGGCGCCAACCCGGCTGATGACTCCGCCCGGCCGGATGATGGCGAGGGCTTGATCGTAGGCGGGCCTGGTGCCGACGGCCTCCAGGACCGCGTGCGGACCGTACCCGCCAGTGAGCTCGCGGACGGTTTCGGTGCCTTCCTCGCCGCGGGCGGAGACGACATCGGTCGCGCCGAACTCGCGGCCGAGGTCGGTGCGCGCCTGATGGCGGCCCATGAGGACGATCTGTTCGGCACCCAGCCGTTTGCAGGACAGGACCGCCATCAGGCCGACGGCCCCGTCGCCGATCACCGTGACGCGGGTGCGCTCGTTGACCCCGCCTGACACGGCAGCGTGGTAGCCGGTGCAGAGCACGTCGGAGAGCGTCAGCAGGGAGGGGACGAGCGCCGAGTCCGCGGGGACGGGAAGCTTGACGAGAGTGCCGTCGGCCAGAGGCACGCGGATGGCTTCGGCCTGAGCGCCCTCTTCCGCCTCGCCGTCCCAGAAGTTCGCCTGCGGGTGGACACAGGAGCTGTGCAGGCCCTCACGGCAGAACTCGCACGTGTTGTCCGAGATGCTCCAGGGGGAAACGACCAGGTCGCCGGGCGCGATGGTGGTCACCTCCGGGCCGGTGTCTTCAACGACGCCGATGAACTCGTGGCCCATCCGTGCGGGACCGTCCTCGGGCTTCAGCGAGGCGTACGGCCACAGGTCCGTGCCACAGACACAGGATGCGGTGATCCGCACCAGGGCGTCGGTCGGGTTCTTGATGACGGAATCGGGCACGTTCTCGACGCGGACGTCGCCGGCGCCGTACATGAGTGCTGCGCGCATCAGTGATGCTCCTTTTCCAGGTGGTGGCTGCGGGAGTGGTGGTGCGTTTCGGCTGACCGCCGACCGGAGAATGCCGCTGGTGGGCTTGTGCCGGCCTTCCATGTCGAGCCGACTTCGCCCCTGCTCCGCCAGCGTTGATTACGGAACAGAACTGGTTACCGTTTGGAGCGGAGCATCAGCTGCCAGTTGGACTGCGGAGCCTGTCGACGATCGCTACAGGAGTCGTTGCTCCGCTCAGAACGCCACCGATAATCGTCGGCCCGCCGTCCTCTTCCGTTATAACGCAAACGAGAGGACCATGTAGTCCATGTAGTGGGCGCCCGCGAATGTCGCCAACGTCGGAGTCCTCACCCTGCTCACGGGGACCCGTGCGTGCCGGCGCGGACTGCTGCCCGGAAGTCATCCGTGAGGGAAGTTGGACCCCCATTCGAGCGTTGCCACGGTTCGTACCCGGTGAGAGGCAGAGGTGGTCCATGATGACAGGCAAGTCGCGCGCGCCTGCGAAGGCCGCACCTCATGCGCTGGAGCCCCCAGTGGGCAGGGAGCAGCCGACCGATACGCCCGAGCGCGGGTCGGCACGGCCCTCGGACTCTCCCGGCAACCCGGTGATCGCGCGTAGTAATATCGGGCACATGTCCGTAGAAGATGCTCCAAGGCAGGAGCGGCGCCTGACCTCGCGTGGGGCTGTCACCCGTGACCGCATTATTCAGGCCGCTGCCGACCTTTTCTACGTGAGGGGCGTCAACGCGGTCTCACTCGACGACGTACGAGCGACGAGTGGGACGAGCAAATCTCAGCTGTATCGCCACTTCGCGGACAAGGACCAGCTTGTCCACAGCGTCATCGAACTGCGGGCCGGTCAAGTCCTGAACCGTGATCGCCAAATGCTGGAGCGGATGAATTCCATTCGCGCGCTGGAGCGATGGAGCGACAAGGTCATCCATCTCAACTCTTTGCAGAACGGTGCCTACGGGTGCGCGTTGGGCTCGCTCGTCAGCGCGCGGGCGGCGCAGGACCCGACGTCGAGGAGCAAGCTCGCCGAGACGTTCGCCGACTGGCAGCAGCTCATCTCGGCAGGCTTGAAGCGCATGCAGGAGAACGGCTCGCTCCGTCAAGAAGCGGACCCGGAGCAGCTCGCCACCGCCGTCATGGCCGCCTTGCAGGGTGGCTATTTGCTGGCTCAGACCGCACAGGACGTCGAGCCGATGCGCGTCTCCATGCAGATGGCGTTGAGCTACGTACGCTCCTACGTCGTGGACTGATCCGGATCCTCGACTCGATGCTTCGCCAGGCAGGCGGGCAGTTGGCGGCCGGCCGACTGGTCAGCTCGATGGAGGCGAGACCCAGGTGCCCGAATGTTTCGCGTCGACCAGGCTGACGTATTCGGGATTCTTGCGTATGAACCTGTCGACGACTGGGCAATAATTTGAAATGGTGTTTCCGTGGATACGCAAGAAGTCCAGGGTGTTCTTGATGAGGACGTTGGAGAGACCTTGCCCGCGGAATGCGTGATAGATGACGGTGTGCATCAATACGCGTCGATTGCCGATCGATCGATAGCCCATGTGACCGGCCGTCTCACCCGCCACGGAGATCTCGTAGCGATACTCCTTCTCGTTGTCACTCACCACCACAGACGATTCCGCGTCTGAAAAAAGAACGTCAGACATCTCAGCCCTCCGGTCCATCGTGAAAGCCCCATAATGGGAAAGTTGCCAGAAGTCGATCGGCGGGTGCCGTGAAGAGGTCCAGCCTCTGGACGAGTTGCTGCAAGGGCCGCCCACCCGAGCTCCGGCGCAGCGCGTTTCAGCCTAAGTGAAGTGGACGAAACAGTCCAGCCTGAGCACGAGTCGGCATCCCGTCGGCGCACGCCGTGACCCGCGAAGGACGGCTGCACCCGAGGAGGGGTCACCCCTCCGGATCCCGCACGGAACGACACCGGATGCCCCATCGATGGCACGCAGAGGCCGCTCCACCGACTCGCCGGCCATCGCGGGTACGCAGACCGCGGTCATGCCGCTCTCGACGACGCCCCCAGAGACCGTTCACGAATTCCGCCGCGGCGGCGGCAATCTCCTCACGGGTAAACCAGCTGTCGGCTGGGCCGCCGCTCAGCTTCGCGCCCGGCTCCCGCCGGACGCGACCTGCTCTGCGGCGGCAGATAGGATTGTTACGTCTATCGGGGTGATATCACTCGATAATGGTCAGGGAGCGGCAGATGGACGCCTCGGACGAACTCCTCCAGAGGGCCACACCGTCGGCTCTTTTGGCCCTGGACGGTGTCATCCGCCGTCTCAATGCCGCAATGGCCTCAGCGCTTGGCAGGCCGGAGGAACAGTGCGTAGGTCGCGGCTTCAGTGACCTGCTGTCCGAAGATCAGCGGATCTCGGCCAGGAGCCTGCTGGCGCACGGGGCGACGACGAAGCGGCTCGCGATGCGGGTGCTGGAATTCCCCGGGACGGGCGAAGCGTCTGTGGTCTGCCTGGTCGAAGCCCGGCCGGTAACAGACCCCGCAGATGGCAAGCGGCTCGTGTGGGTGCACTCGTTGGACGCGCGACATGACCTGGGCGCCCTGCTGATCCCGTTTGACCTCGCAGCCAAGGCCGCCGGCCTTGGCCTTTACATGTGTTCACCCGATGAGCACCAGATCGAGTGGCTGGGTGGCGAGCCCGGCCTGGCAACGCTCTTCCCGCAGGCGTCGATGTCCCTGCCCATGGTGATCCGGCGAGTGCACCCTGAGGACCGAAAGGACGTGCAGCGGCTTGTGCGCTCGTCCGTAGCCCAGTCCCCGTGGATCAGGTCGCGGTTCCACACCGAACACGACGGCTGGCGCATGCTGGCCAGCCAAGCCCGCCGGATCACTCTGGGATACGGCGGCCCCGAACGGGTCTTCGGGGTGATCCGCGACGAGTCCACGATGGAGGCGCACCGAAAGGACATGCTGGCTGCGGTGAGCGCTGAGCGGCAGCGCGCCGATGAGATCGCCGCGTTCTCCTCCGCCCTGTTCACTGCCGCCACCGAGCAGGAGTTGCAGCAGGTGGTCCTGACTCGGCTCGCCGCGGCTTACGGCGGCTTCGGCGCACTCTTCGCGCTCGTCGACGACGGGCGCCTGCAGGTCTCCTCGGACGCCGGGATCCCCACATGGCAGACCGATGCCCTGCTCGGTCTGTCGCTGGATGAGGACAGGCCGTTGCCCTGTGCGATCCGTACCGGTCAGCCGCAATTCATCGCCAGCCAGGAGGAGCTCGCGCGGTGTTGGCTGAGTGATTCACGTGCGGCTCAGGCACCGCCTGGCCCCGATGTCGCCATGTCGATCACCCCCCTCAGCCCACCGGGCGACCGACCCCTCGGGGCCTGGGCAGTGACGTACGACAGCAAGCGCCCTCCTTCCCTGGAGAAGCTCGCCTTCATGACCACTCTGGCCGATCTGGCGGGCCAGGCCTTGAGGCGCATCAGGTTGCAGCAGGCCCACGTCGAGCTGTCCACGGCGGTCCAGCAGAGCATGCTCCCCACGCTGCCCGAGCACCTCCCGGGCCTGGAGGTCGCCG
This sequence comes from Streptomyces sp. TOM-9, assembly GCF_056858595.1. Classification (NCBI taxonomy): domain Bacteria; kingdom Bacillati; phylum Actinomycetota; class Actinomycetes; order Kitasatosporales; family Streptomycetaceae; genus Streptomyces; species Streptomyces sp. TOM-9. The sequence continues at coordinate 1,500,198 of NZ_JBXEQB010000001.1, forward strand.
TCCGCTATCAGCCCAGCCGGGACGGGCTCGATATCGGCGGAGACTGGTACGACGCGTTCTTCCTGCCCGACGGTGCGGTCGCACTCGAGATCGGCGACGCCCAGGGGCACGACGTCGATGCCGCGGTTTTCATGGGCCAGGTGCGCTCGTCGATGCGTGCGATCGCCGCCCACGAGCCCGAGCCGGGAACGGTGCTGACACGCACCAACGAGTTGCTCACCGCGATGGACGCACCACGCTTCGCCAGCTGCACCATGCTGCACGTAGATCCGCGTGACGGTCAGGTCATCGGCACCAGCGCAGGCCATGTTCCGCTGCTCCACGCACGCGACGACGGGAGCCACTGCATCCGCACTCTTCCCGGAGGACCCGTCCTGGGAGTCCTGCCCGATGTCGACTACCCCGAGGAGACCTTCACTTTGGAAGAAGGCACCGCACTGGTCATGGTCACCGACGGCCTGGTCGAAGGGCCGGGCCTGACGCTGGAAGCCGGACTGGAGCGAGCGGGAACGCTGGCCGGACGCGCCCTGCACGACCGGCTCGATGTCGAGGCGACGGCAGATCTCATCCTCGACGCCGTGGTCGCCGTAGACCACCTCGACGACGTGGCCGTGCTGGTCATCCGGCGCACCTACTGACTTGTAATGCGTGATGTCGTGGGGTGCTGACAGGTCGTGATCGTCGCGGTACACCACGGTCATGAGGTACGCGCAGGGTGGCGGGCTGACTGCCGAGCGGAGGGCATTTCGCGAGCGGATCCGTCTGGACGCGGGTGAGATGTTCGCGGCTGGTAGCGACAACGCCGAGGTGGCGAGGGTGCTGCGGGTGCATGTGCGCTCGGTACAGCGCTGGCGGCGGGAGTGGGTCGAGCGGGGTGATGCCGGTCTGGTCTCGAAGGGGCCGGCGTCGTTGCCCAAGCTCAGTGACGAGTTGTTCGTGAAGCTGGAGGCGGCGCTGGCTTTGGGGGCGGTAGCGCACGGCTGGTCTGACGAGCGCTGGACGCTCGCACGGATCCGGACGCTGATCGGGCGGATGTTCCACAAGAGCTACACCGTGCCCGGGGTGTGTCTGTTGCTGCACCGGCACGGCTGGTCGCCCCAGGTCCCGGCTCGCAGGGCCGTGCAGCGCGACGATGAGGCGGTCGCGACGTGGGTGAAGGAGACCTGGCCGGCCGTGGAACCACCGCGGCGGCGCTCGGCGCCTGGACCGTCTTCGCCGACGAGGCCGGGTTCTCGATGACGCCGCACACCGCCCGCACCTGGTCCCGCACAGGCCTCACCCCGGTGATCCGGGTCAACGGCGGCAGCAGACGTCACCTGTCCGTGGCCGCTCTGTGCTGCTACAAGCCCGGTCAGCGGCCGCGGTTGGTCTTCCGGCACACCGGTGACCGGCGGGCCGACGGCCGCAAGGGCTTCTCCTGGAAAGACTTACGAGACCTACTCACCGCCGCCCACACCCAACTCGGCGGACCGATCGTGCTGGTCTGGGACAACGTCGGCCTGCACCTCAGCCGCGCGATGCGCGCCTGGACCACGGCCCGGGACTGGCTCACGGTATTCCAGTTGCCAGCCTATGCACCCGACCTCAACCCCGTGGAGGGGATCTGGTCCAGCCTGCGGCGCACCAGCCTGGCCAACATCGCCTTCACCGACTACACGCACCTGGTCACCGCAGTCCGCCGGGGCCTACGCCAGATCCAGTACCGGCCCACCATCATCACCGGCTGCCTCACCGGCACCGGCCTCACCACAGACCCAAGCGACATCACGCATTAATCCTCAGTAGGAGGTGACCTAGGAGGTGCTCAGCTCGGAGACAAGTTGGAAAAGGCTTTTCGGCTGTGAAAGCTAATTCTGCAGGAAGGATTGCAGCATGGCTGTCACTTCCTGTGGCTTCTCCTCCGTCACGAAGTGTCCCGAATTTGTCAGGACTCGTCCGTCGACGTTCTCGGCGTAATCACGCCATTGGTCGACGATCATCCCACCGAAGGAATCCTGCGCGCCAACGGCGAGGATGGGCATCTCCAGTTTGCCCTGGCCCAGGAACTCCTTGTTCTGCTGAACGTTCGCGCGGAGCTGCCGGTATACACTCATCCACGCCGTCGTGCGGCCGGGCTCCTTCAGGAAGTGGGCGTAATAGTCATAGTCCGACGGCGTGAACGGTGACTTGTTGCCCACCAGGTACGCAGTGATCATTTCTTCGATGAAGACACGCTCGTGACCGGCGATGAGATGTTCGGCGAGACGCATCTGGAACATGCCCCAGTGCCACGGCGAGGGCTTGTTCGGGTCAACGTTCAGAACGGGGAAGCCGTAGGCGCTGTCATCCGCGATGGGGGCTTCCATCACGGCCATGCGGCGCACCTCCGACGGCCACTGCGCCGCGTAGGCGTAGGCGACCCACACGCCGACATCGTGGCTGACCACCTGGATGCCGTTGTTCAGTCCCAGCTGCTCCAGCAGCTGATGCACGTCCTCAGCCAATTGTGCGGCCTGGTAACCACTCTTCGTGACCTGTGAGTTGCCGGTGCCACGCAGGTCGACGGCGATCACGGTGTGAGTCATGGAGAGCGGGCCCATCTGCTGCCGCCACTCGGACCACGTCTGGGGGAACCCGTGGATCATCACCACGGGCGAGCCTTTTCCGCCCCGCATGTAGTGCATACGGAAGCCATTCACTTCCGCGTACTCGGACCGAAACCCAGCGGGTGGTTGAGATTGCGGGTAAGTCGATGGCGACGGCTCCACCATCGAACTATGCCGGCGGCTTTCGCCCCATCCTCCGGAGCCCGAGGTGACGGAGATTTCCAGGAGGGTCTTCAATGCCGTGATGAGCCTGTTGGTCTTTCCTGTTCCGATGCTCATTGATGCACCTACTTGGAGTCGCTACCTCGTTATTCCACACTAGACGTGTGGGTACGGTGCAGCCACCCATCGGTTCGGCACCGTACGTTGCCGAAGGCCTGATGCCACAGGTCGTCCAATACCCCCGGGAGTCACCGCCCGGCGGGTGCGGTGGTACGACGCGTTCTTATTGCCCGATGGTGCGGTGGCACTGGAGATCCGCCACTCACGCAGGAGGGGCGTCGACCCCGCGGCCCGTACGGCGACGTCGAAGGGCCGGCGCGTGTCGGCGTAGGCGATGACAAGGCGAACTCACCTAAGGCGAAGACTTCCTGCGGCCACCAGGGGCTGAGTCACGGATGGAACCGCCACCGGCCTTCGGAGACGACATCCACCTTGCCGTCCCTGACGCGAACGGCTGTCTCGTCGTCGATGAAGTAGATCGGAAAGTCCGCCCGCGCAACGATGCGATCAGCCCAGGCGTCATCCCGCTCGGGAAAATCCGGCGAGTACAGGTGGGGCTTGAGATACCAGTCGAAGAGGCCGAACGGCGGCTCCACGGTCGTCGCACCGAGCACGTGGAGGTCCGCAGTGTCCCCGATGACGTCGGCCGAATGCCCGGTGAGATGACGACTGAAGATCATTGATCCGGCGCTGACCCCCACGTAGACCCGGCTCTCCAGCGCCTCCAGGAAGCCGTCGGCCAGGCCGTTGCCCGTGATGCTGCGCGCAAGGTGGTAGTGACTGCCGCCCTCGACATAGATGACGTCGGCGTGGAGCAGCCGGTCGAGCACCATCTGCCGGGGCAGGCCGTTCAGCTCCAGGACGTCGAACTCCCGCCAGCCGAGGCCGTGCAGCCGGTTCATGTCCTCGACAACCCACCCGTGGTCCCCGGGCTCGGCGACCGACGCCGTGGGAACGAACACGACGTTCACCGATCCGAACGGCTTTCCCAGCATGTCCCGCAGCGCATCCCGCAGGGTCTCGTTGCGCAGGCCACTCGCCGTCAAGAGAAAGTTCATCCGGCGAGCCAAGCACGACCGGCGGGCGCGCGCAACGAACATCGGATCCACCCCCTCGTGGCCGACGGGGCCGGACGGCCCGACCATCGCCTCAGGACTCGTCGGCGAGGAAGTGTTCGGCGAGGGGGGTGCCGGCGAACTTCTTGTTCATCTCGCGGGAGAAGAGCAGCAGCGTGTTGCGCGGCCGATGGAGCACCGCGAGTTCCTGGGCCTGTCCGTCGGCGTTGCAGGTGACCGTGACGACGACCTTCATGGGCTCGCCGAGGACCGAGGCGTCGTAGATCTCGAGGAAGCCGTTGTCACCGAAGTCTCCGGTGAAGCCGAAGTCCTGGAACTCATACAGTTCGCGGGCCTTGACCACGATGGCGCGAACCGCTTCCGCGCCACGCGCGGTGCCGTTCATGGCGGCGCCTTCCAGTGTGACGTCCTCGGCCAGGTTGTCCAGCCACCACGGGTAGTAGCTGAGTCCCTGGCGGTCGGTGTCACTGCTTTCCGCGTTCGTCATGTCGTGTCTCCTTCGAAGCTGCGGCCGGGGCGGGCTTGCGTGTCGATCGGTTGCCGGTGGTTCCGGTGAACAAATAGGAGCATATGCTCCTATCTTGCCGACGACAAGCCTTCGATCCGGCTCGCGCGGGGGTGAGGCCACCGTCAGGGCCTCGGCACTAAGAGTATATGCTCCTATTGGTGAGGCCCGGTGAAACCGCTGGTCACATGTCGCTCGACGTTCCAGCAGAGGGCGCAAGCGCACGCTGCCGCCGAGGCGACATGTGCGCCGGGCCCTCGAGCGCGACCGACAGGTCTGCACGACATGGGCCTCTCTCAGCATGTACTCCCCGTGCAGGGAGGTGCTCACCTGAACACCGGGGCGAAGGAGGCCACGTCGATGGACGTGACGCATACACCCAGGCCACCTGGGATGCTCGAGAACGAGTGGGAAACCCTCCGGCCCGCCGTCTTCGGAGCGGCGTACCGCTTGCTCGGCAGCGTGGCCGATGCCGAGGACGTGGCCCAGGACGTATGGCTGCGGGCAGCCACAGCCGACCTACGCGACGTCCGTGACCTGCGGGCCTGGCTGGTCACGGTGGCGGCGCGACGGTCGTATGACATCCTCAAGTCCGCCCGCGCCCGAAGGGAAACCTATGTCGGGCCGTGGTTGCCGGCGCCCCTGCTGACGGGGCCGGACGCCTCTGAGCCGGTGTTGGTCGACGAATCCGTCGGATCCGCCATGCTCGTGGTGATGGAGGAACTGAAGCCGCCCGAGCGTGTGGCCTTCGTCCTCCACGACGTGTTCGGTTTCGAGTTCAGCCTGATCGCCGACGTGCTCGGCATCTCGGTGGCGGCCGCCCGACAACTCGCCTCACGAGCACGGCGGAAGGTGGCAGGGGCCAGGCAGCGCACCGTGGACGCCTCCCGGGCGGAGCGCGAGCACCTCATCGCCGCCTTCCGCAGTGCCTACGAAGAGGGGGACATGGCCGGCCTGGTGCGTCTGCTGCACCCCGATGCCGTATATGTCACCGACGGTGGCGGCAGGGTCGTCGCGGCGCGCAAGGTCATCCGGGGCGGCGCGCGCATCGCCATGGTGATGATGCGGGCGGGGCGCCTGTTGCGCGCGGACAGTATTGAGGTCATCGAGGTCGGAGGCGAGCCGGCGCTCCTCCTCCGCAGGGACGGGCGAGCCGTCTCCGTGGACACGGTGGAAATCGAGGACGGCCTGATCACCGCCTACCGCAGGGTCCTCAACCCGGACAAGCTTGCGCACGTGCGCTCCAAGGTCACACGGTGCTCTGCTTGACCAGCATTCTCGGCGAGGCCGGCCGGTCCGGACGCGCCGTGGCACCGGACAGGAGGCGTGCCAACCAGCGGCAACGCCTCCTGACGCGGGGTGGCCTCAGACTTCCGAGTGCAGGCCGTCGTTGGGTATGTGGACGCGCTGGACCGGCGTGTGGGTGCTGCGGTCAAGCAGCGGTGCGGTGGGGGTGCGGTCGATCTGCAGGTTGAGGAATTCGGGGCGGCCGTAGTGGCCCCGGGCGTCCATCAGGCGCTTGCGCCGGTCGATCATCGTGAGGTCCAGATCGGCGATCACCTCTCCCTCACCCGAGGTGAGCGGCTCGCCGATGATGCCGCCTTCGGGGTCGACGATGGCGGTGAAGAACCCTTGGGAGAACACCCCGGCCGGGGCACCGGTGTCCGCCGCGAGCTGCGCCCGTTGGTCGGCGTCGAGCCAGGCGGTGGCGTTGACGACGAAAGCGGCCGCCTCCAGCGCGTGCTGACGGATGGCCACCTCCATCTGCGGCGCGAACTGCGGACCCCCGAACGCGCCGGGGAACATGGCGGCGTGGATCTGCTCACCGTCGGCGATCAGGGCGTAGCGGGCGAGGGGCTGGTAGTGCTCCCAGCAGGCGAGCTGGCCGACGCGACCGACGGCGCTGTCCACGGCACGCAGCCCGGAGCCGTCGCCCTGCCCCCAGACCATGCGCTCGTGGTACGTCGGCGTGATCTTGCGGCGGCGCTGGAGCAGCGTGCCGTCGGCGTCGAACAGCAGCTGCGTGTTGTACAGGGAGCCGCCATCACGTTCGTTGACGCCGATCGAGACGACCACGCCGGCTTCGCGGGCCGCCGCGCCGATCGCATCCGTGTCGGCGGACGGCACGGTCACCGCCTCCTCCATCAGCCGCAGGTGCTCCTTGGCCATGGTGTAGGGCGGCTGCACGAAGGAGAAGTAGGGGTAGTACGGGACAACGGTCTCCGGGAAGACCGCGAACCGGACACCCTTCCGTCCCAGCTCTCGGATCTTCTCCACCACCTTCGCGACCGTGCCCGCACGGCTGTAGAGCACGGGGCTGATCTGGACGGCAGCTGCCTTCACAAGGGTCATGACGTGGTTCCTTCTCACGATGCGGGGTCGGCGATCTCTCGGCGGTTGCGATGACCGGAGGCGGCGCTCGGCAGGCACTGGAAGCGGCCGCTTCAAGGGGCCTGGAGTCGGGGAAGCGCTGAGCTGCGCGCTGACCACTCTCTTCGGGCGGCCGCGGAGGGCCGCCATCTCACTAATAGGAGCATATGCTCCTATTGAGTGAAGGGCAAGGCCCTCTCACACGCCCTCGCAGGTCTTCGCCCGCCATGCCGGGTTCGAGGTCCACAGCACGGCCGAGGCATAGCTGCACGGCGCTACCGCGAAAGACCTCGCCTGTGGGCGACGGACCGCCCAGCACGACTCAGTCGCAGTTCACTCAGCCCAGGGATCGAAGCCGGTGTCGAGGACGGCATCGAGGAAGGCGCGCATCCGGGCCGCGTTCTCGGCACCGAACTCCTTCTCGAATTCGGCCTGCACCCCCTCCCACCGCGGGAGTGCCGCCTTCATCCGGGCCAGGCCGGCGGGCGTGACGGCGACGATGCGCGCACGGCGGTCGGTTGCCGACGGTTCGACGGTGACGAGTCCTTCGCGAGCGAGGGGCTTGAGGTTGGAGGCCATGGTCGTACGGTCCATGGCGATCACGTCGGCGAGGGCGGTGATCGTCATCTCCTCGTGGACGCTGAGCTGCTGCAGGATGCTGAACTGCGTCGCCCGAAGACCGAGCGGGGCCAGCGCCCTGTCGTACGTCGCGCCGAGGTACCGCGACGCCTTCCGCAGCGCCAGGTTGTTGCACAGGTCCGCCTTCGACGTGGCACTTGTCATTGCGTCCTCCACAGGCTCCCCTGCATTATACGAGTATCTGCTCTTAATTGGGAAGATCCATCATCGGTGCCGCGCGGTACCACCCCCTCCGGAATGACCCAGAGCACACCGCATCACCCTTCCAAAAATAGGAGCATATGCTCTTACATGTTCCTCGTATGTACATGCGTGCCGCGTACAGGGACGCAAGGCGGCTCGTACAGGCGCAACGCCACGCCATCGGGCACTGCCGGCACCCCGTCGCCGGGCGCCTTTCCCCGCCGGCGCCGTTTGATCACCACCACAAAAGGAACCGAGTGTGAACCCCTCCCCCATCGAACCGCCCGGCCAGGTTGGTCCAGGCATGCCGTCATCGCGCCCGGACCAGCCGCCGCGCCAGGTCTCCCGGCGCGCTTTCGTCGGCGGCGCGGCAGCCGTCACTGCCGGTCTCGCGCTCACCGGTGTCTCCGCTCTGCCCGCCACGGCCGCTCCGCGGCCGACCCCGAAGGGCTTCGGATCCGTGTCCGGTGTTCCCGGGCTCCCCGAAGGGTTCCGTCGGACGTTCACCAGCCGGCTCATCCAGGCCGGTGGCATACGTCAGCACGCCATCGTCGGCGGCGACGGGCCGCCCCTGCTCCTGATACACGGCTGGCCGCAGAACTGGTACGCCTGGCGCATGATCATGCCGGTGCTGGCGCGGAACCACACGGTCATCGCCGTGGACCAGCGCGGCATCGGGCTGACCGACAAGCCCCGGGACGGCTACGACACCGCCACCCTCGCGAACGATCTGGCCGCGCTGATGGACACCCTCGGCCACGAACGCTTCGCGGTCGTCGGCCATGACACCGGCATGCCGATCGGCTACGCGCTCGCAGCGGACCATCCTCACCGCGTGGACCGTCTCGCCGTCGCGGAAGCCGTCATTCCCGGTGTGACGCCCTCACCGCCTCTGCTCGGCCCCGCCCAGGCCAACAACATGCTCTGGCACTTCCCCTTCAACCGGCTCGACGACGTCAACGAGCTCCTGGTCGCAGGCCGGGAGGACGTCTACTTCGGCTGGCAGCTCGACACCAAGGCCGCACGGAAGCTGCCCGACTACGCCATCCGGTACTACATCGAGTCCCTCACCTCGCACCGCCACGCCCTGGGCGGCAGCTTCGGCTGGTACCGCGACCTCGACACCACCTTCGTGCAGAACGCCGACCGCGTGAAGCGACGCCTGACCATCCCCGTCCTCGCCATCGGTGGAGCGCAAAGCGTCGGAGAGGGAGTGACGACCACCATGAAGCTCGCGGCAGACGACGTGCAGTCCCTGGTCATCCCGGGCAGCGGCCACTGGGTTGCCGAGGAGGCCCCGCAGGAACTGCTGGCGGCGCTCACCACTTTCCTGGCCCCCTACCGCGCCACCGCCGCGGCGAGGAACCGCCGGTAGGCGCCGCAAGGGCGACCTGGACCGTCTGCCGCGTGGTCGATGTCCCGCGGGGCGCCGGGCCGCATGCGCTCCTGGCAGGGTGCGGGTGCCGGGGCTCACATACCCCGGCACCCGCCGCGACTTCACGAGGTACTTGTCAGCGCTAGGGTCCCTGTCACCGTGCGCCACTGCGCAGGTAGGCGCGATCGATCGTCTGCCGGACGGAGTTGCCGGCCGCGTCCTTCGCGGTGACGCGCAACGTCACATACGCGTCGCCGTGCACCTTGGCCAGCCGCTGCACGGTGGCGGTGAAGCCACTGCCCTTGGGGGCCGTACGTGCCGTGGCCCAGGTCTTCCCGTCGTCGTAGTAGGTCTCGACCGAACGCCGCACGCCGCGCGGTGCCGCCATGCCGTCCTGCATCCGGACGTTCAGTCCCAGGTCGTGCGTGCGCTGCGAGCCGACCGCGTTGCGGGCGTCGACCGGCACGGCGTAATCGACGTGGAGCAGCGGCAGCAGCGTCGTGTCGGCGGCGGCACCGGAGCGGAACGTCCACGAGGTACGGGTGCCGGCGCCGAAGCGCAGTCGTCCGACACCCGGGTGGTCTCCAGGTCCAGCCGGTACTCGGCATCGCCCGCGGGCACCTCGATGTCGCCCCACGTGCCCTGGCTCGACTCGGCGATCTGCTGTCCGTCGCGCTAGAGCACAGCGGTGGCGGTGTCGTCCACCAGGTCCGCTCCGGCGCCGCGCGCGCCCGCTCCTCTGCCCCAGTCGAGCCAGTTCATGAGCTGCACGACAGAATCAGTGGTGTCCCAGCACATGTCACTGGTATCCGCATGTCGCGGATGCAACATGTCCCAATGACGCCACGGCCACGGGACGTCGTGGTGGCGGCGGCACGATTCGGCCGGTCGACATCTGCAGCGGCGGGCCATCCGCATCGCCGGCCACGTCCGCTTCGACGCCCTCGAGTTGACCAGGCCGTGGGGTCGCCCGGCCGCGCGCCGACCCGGGACGGAGGGCCTCATGGACCGGGCGGAGAAGACCGCGATCTCACCGATGGACACGGCGACACAGACCGTCGGTCGCACCCGGGAAACGGCCGGCACCCGCCCAAGGGATCGCGTCGCCGATCTCGGTCGCCGAATCAACGGCCGACGTCGACCGGGCGACAACTGTCGCCCTCACCGCCTTCCAAGGGCCGTAGCCGCGGATGCTGACTGACTCCGCGTCTTCCAACTGCCCGCCCACAAGCCCGAGTCGAAGTGGCGAGAAGGAGTCCGGTCCCTGGTCGAGGACGGCCTCGGCAATCGGGCAGGGGATGCGAGGGCGCGCGGGGCTGCCGGGACGGGGCAGGCCGGCGGCCAGGCACCAGTCCCTTGGCCGGCACACCGGCCCCAGGGATGTTCCGCCTCCTGCCAAGACGCGCTTGGCCGATGGCACGCGAGCGCCCCTTCGTCAGCAAGTCCCTGCGCACCCGTCACATTGGCGGTGGCTGTCTCGTCCACCTGAGGAAGTGGCAGCGGAGCGGGCCTGCGGATCGCGCCGCCCGGCCAACTCCTGACCGTATTCGCTCAGGGGCAACGAAGTTGCCTGGCTGCGCACCGAGCCACCCGTAACGATCACAGGAAGGGCGGAATCATCGTGACCACAACTACCGGGCACGACAGGGGATCTGCCGGACTGCCTGCGGTAATCACTGCTGCGGCACAGGAGATAGCCCCATGACGACAGTGCTGGTATGCGCGATATACGCGATAATCGCGGTGTTGTACATCTATGCTCTGATCGACTGCATCAGGACCCCCGCAGCCCGCATTCGCATGCTGCCCAAGGCAGGCTGGCTCGTCATCATGGTCCTGACCCCGCTCCTGGGCGCCATAGCCTGGCGGAACCTGGGCAAGCGGTCCCTTCCTGTCGAGGTCCGGCCGTCCACGGACTGAGCTCGGCCACTCGCCGCGCCCTTGTCGGGTCGCAGCGCCGATCACACCCTTCGCCCATGACTGCGACCAGCACGGTCGCTTCGCGGCGGACGGCAGGCTGTCGCGCCCCTGCGCGGCTCACGACCCCATCCGCAGTGGGGTGACGAAGGCGCCAGGCAGCGCTCCGAGCCATCCGCCTCGCAATCACGATGAACCGAAAGGCCGCGAATGAAATTCCGCAAGGTAATTGCCCGGGTCGGTTGGGGCGTTGCCGGGCTCCTGTGCGACTTCGCGATCAGTTACGGGTTCGTACCTGCTTCAGTACGGCCCCTGTCCCGAGCGGCTGCGGAGCCGGACGGCTCCTCGCGGTCACGCCCGGGACGGTCGACGATACGTATGCCTTGATCGCGGAGACCCCGGGCACGGGGTTGCCCTGCACGATCCAGATGTGATCACTCCGCGCATCCTCGCGCGGAACACCGGCTGTTGGCGGATCGAAGGCGCTCCTCTCCGCCGAGGCGCCTGACGCTCCCCCTTCCCGGCCGGCCGGCGGCATGCCCAGTTTCACGATGCGTCACAGGTCCGCTCGGGCGGCTGGGACGCCTTCCATGTCAATCCCAGCCAGACTTCGAGGGACCGATGACCTTTTCCTTGGCCGATCTCGACTCACACGACCCGCACTGGAACAAGCGCGGCGCGTTCCACGTGCCGTCAGGCAAGGGCCCGACGGTGTGGGCCGCGGGTGACGTCTACACGATCAAGGCCACGGGCGCGCAGACCAACGGCGGGATGGGCTTCATCGAGGCCACGGTTCCGGCCGGCGGCGGACCCGTTCCTCACGCGCACCCCGAGCAGGAGGAGACGTTCTACATCCTCGACGGGGAGTTGGAGTTCCTCGACGGGGACCATCTCTTCACCGCGGTCGCGGGCGACTTCATCCACATCCCCCGGGGGGTCCGTCACCGCTTCAAGAACAAGGCCAGCCACGCCGCAAGGATGATTTTCATCTTCACGCCTCCGGGGCTGGAACAGATTTTCGTCGATCACGCCCTCCCCGCCAGGCCCGGTGAGGGGCCCCCGTCGGTCATCGACGACGACCAGCTCGCCCGGTTCGACATCATGGCCGGGCTGGCGAAGTCGATCATCCTTCCAGAACCCTCCTGAACTCCACACCCCCCCGGCCCGACCGCGTTGCGGCAAACGAAGGCGCCAGGTGCCCGTCATGCAGGGGGGCATCCGCCGCCAAGGCCCGCGCTCACCTGGTCATGGCCCGACTTCCGGGCAAGTGACCGCCATCGCACACAGGAGAACCAAACATGCTCGAAGGATTCGAACACGGCTATGCCGAGGTGAACGGCACCCGGCTGCACTACATCACCGGGGGCGAGGGCGAGCCGCTCGTCCTCATGGACGGATGGCCGCGCACCGTGCACGCTCTGCGCGAACTCCTCCCCCCACTGGCGCAGCGCTTCCGCGTCATCGCCGTGGACTACCGCGGGCAAGGCGCGTCGGACAAGCCCGCCGGCGGCTACGACAAGAAGAACATGGCGCAGGACGTCTACGAACTGATCCGTGGCCTGGGCCACGAGCAGGTCAACATCGCCGGCGGGGACATCGGGGCGATGGTCGCCTACAGCTTCGCCGCCAACCACCCCCAGGCCACGAAGAAGCTCGCCATCTGGGAGGGCGGACCCTTCTCCCAGATATTCCTCGACGTCATCAGCCCCTTCCCCACCCCGGAACAGCCGAACGCCTGGTGGTATCCGCTGAGCCAGGTCGACGGCCTGCCCGTCAAGCTGCTGGCGGGACGGTTCCGGCACATCATCGACTGGTCGACCGAGCACCTGGCGCTCCACCCGGAGCGGATCAGCGAGGAAAGCCGTGCCCTGTACGCCGCGGCTTACGACGCGCCCGAAGCGGTGGCTGCGGCCTTCGGCGTGTACCGGACGTTCCACCAGGACCTGGCCGACAACAACTCCTACCCGCCGCTGACGATGCCCGTCCTGGGACTGGGTGGCCAGTACGTGGCCGTGGTGCAGGCGATGATGGAGGGCAAGGCCACCGACATCCGCTTCGCCACCATCGCCGACAGCGGTCACTACATCGCGGAAGAGCAGCCTGCAGCGCTCGCCGCCGAGCTGGAGAAATTCTTCGGCTGACGCCGTCGCACGCTCACGGCGCGGTCGTCACACCAGTGGGGGCACCGTCGTCTTCCTGACGGGGCGCGGACCTTGCGGGGGTATCGGGGACGGCGGCAGCAGCCTCACAGGCGGCAGTCCTCGCCCACCGTGCGTCCCGGGCGGCGAAGCATCCCCCATCAAGGAGCGACCCCCGCACTGCCGAAACGGGGCCGTCGGCGGGGCTCCCGTGCGAACTCCCTCGTCGACCTGGCAAGAGTCGAATTCCGCATGTGCCGAGGCGCCGAGCGACCCACGCCTTCCGATCGGAGAAATACTGTTGAATTCCTTTGCCCTGCATGCCGGTTCGATGTTCGACGGATACACCCTGTCGGGTCCGGCCACTGTGCATGTTTCGGGGGACCGTATCGTGCGCGTCGACCGAACCGGCGCGCTGCCCGTCGACGGCAGCGTGGTCATCGACTTCGGCGTCTCGGCCTGTCTGCTGCCCGGCCTGATCGACACTCACGTCCATCTCGCCTTCGACGCAGGACCGGACCCCATGACGTCCCTGGTCTCCGCCTCCGACAGTGACCTGCTCGCACACATGCGGGCCGCCGCCCAGTCCGCCCTACTGGCCGGCATCACCACGATGCGCGACCTCGGCGACCGCGGCTACCTCTCGCTGACTCTCGTGGAGGAGATGACCGAACACCCGGAGCGGGGTCCGGAGATCCTGGCCGCCGGCCCTCCGCTGACCACGCCCGGCGGCCACTGCCACTTCCTCGGCGGCGAGGTCGAGGGCGCCGAAGCACTCCGTGCCGCCGTCCGCGAGCGTCACACCCGCGGCTGCACCGTCGTCAAGATCATGGCCAGCGGCGGCCACATGACACCCGGTTCGGTGCCGCCGCACGCATCCCAGTACAGCCTTGATGACCTGCGTGCCGTCGTGGACGAGGCGCACCGCCTCGGGCTGCCGGTGGCTGCCCACGCGCACGGCATCCAGGCCATCAGCGACGCCGTTGAAGCGGGCGTCGACAGCCTGGAACACGTCTCCTTCCTCAGCGCCGACGGCGTCGCCACCGACCCCGATCTCATCGACACCATCGCAAGGAAGGGAACCTTCGTCAGCCTGACGCTGGGCCTGGCCCCCGGACAAGCCGTCCAGCCGCCGAGGGCCATGACCGCGCATGCCATGTCCGCACATGTCAACAGCGTCTTGGACACGTACCGCAACCTGCACAAGCACGGTGCCCAGGTCGTCATCGGATCGGACGCCGGCATCGGGCCCTGGAAGCCCCACAACGTCCTCCCCCACGGCGTGGCCGACCTCGCCCGGCTGGGCGTCGCGCCGCTGGACGCGCTCAGGTCCATGACCAGCTCGGCGGCCCGCCTGTGCCACGTCGAGGGCCGCAAGGGCCGCATCTCCGTCGGTGCCGACGCGGACCTTCTCGTCGTGGGCGGGGACCTTGCGCATGATCCCGCAGCCGTCCTCGACGTTCAGGCAGTCTTCCGCGCCGGTACCCGCGTGCGGTGAGCTGACGGTCTTCCGCCGGACCGATCTCTCCAACATCCGGCCGACGCCGCTCGCCGAACGGACGGCAAGCACCGTCCGTCTGCGAGCGGCAACCGGTCACGACCGCCGACCAGCCAAGACGGCGGCGCGGCACCTTGGCCAACGTGCAAGGACTGGCTGCCGCACAACCGCGCCGGAAGAGGCCTTCCGGGTCGCCCGTGACAACGTTGATTCGACAAGCCGAGGTCGTATTCCGGTCATGCGACGGCACCCGCACCCGGCTACTCCACCGCGCTGCTGAGTCACCGCCTCGGAGACGACCTGGTCGCCCTCGGCCACGCCCCGACCTGATCACCGGCGACGACCCGGCCGGACACAGGGAAGGCGCCCCGTACGACCGGGTCATCGCTACCTGCGGCGTCCTCACCATCCCCGAGCCGTGGATCACCCAGACGTGCCCCGGAGGTCAGATCCTCGCCGCCCTGGGCGGCTGGATGCACGCCCCGGAACCGGCTCGCCTCACCGTCCACGACGACGGCACCGCGACCGGACGGCTCCTGGACGGGCCGGTCTCCTTCCTGCGCGCCCGCCCCCACCGGCCTCCGCACCTGGGCGTGCCCCCCGACACCGACGGCGGCCCCGAACGCATCTGGGACCCCATCCGCCACGCCCAGCCGTCCGCCAGGAAGCAGCACCAGGAGAGCCCGCTGCCGCCCGACGCTCATGCGCGCCGAAAGCCAGAGCCTCACCGGAGCTGAGCCGGCCCCCGGGGCGAGGCGGCGCCGCGAAGTCCCGCTACTGCGTCACACGGGGTTTCGTCGCGGTCTCCGTACGGGGACCGCACTTCCCCGACGGGCGAAGGCCGCCCAGCGGGGCGCGTGACCACGCGAGGACGTTTTCGTCCACTCGTTCCCGAGCCCCAGCCGCCACAGATGGCGACTGCCTGCACAGTAGCCGGGTGTAGCGCAGCAGGGAGAGGACTATCCAGTCCGAAAAACTCGCCGATCTGCGGTACGTTTGGAGAAGGCGGTCCCCTGCGGACAGCCAAGCGCCCGGCTGATTGCCGGGACCCCCGTCCAGGCTGCGCACACAACCGGTAGACCCCTCTCCACCCAAAAACGATCACTCGGAAAGGTTCGATATGCCGGGCTCCGACCTCTATGAGAAATTCATGGCGCTGCACACCCGCGACGGCGGCCTCGTCATGCCGAACGCATGGGACGGCCTGTCGGCGCTGATGCTGGCCGATGCCGGCTTCGAGGCGATCGCGACGTCATCGGCGGCACTCGCCACCACGCTCGGCCGGTCCGACGGGCGTCACGAAGTCACCTGTGGTGAGCACCTTGAGCATGCGCGGCTGCTCGGCCGCCTCACCGGGCTGCCCGTCAACGGGGACTTCGAGGACGGCTACGGCGACACGCCCGAAGACGTCGCCGCGACCGTGGAAGCCGCCGTCGAGTCCGGCCTGGCCGGTATCGGGATCGAAGACACCTCGGGCAATCCCGATCAACCGATCCGCGACTTCGACGAGGCGGTCAACCGCATACGGAGCGCCGTCGAGGCCGCCAAGGGGCGCATCGTCGTCACCGGCCGCACCGACAACTTCATCCAGGGGCGGCCCGATCTCGACGACACCATCCGGCGTCTGACGGCCTTCGCGGAGGCTGGCGCGGATGTGCTCTACGCCCCTTACCCACCCGACTTCGACGCGCTCGTCGCGATCGTCACCGCCGTCGCGCCGACACCGGTGAACGTCCTCATCTCGCCGGCGGACGAGGTGCTGACCGTCGCCGAACTGCAGAAAGCCGGGGTCAAGCGCATCAGCGTGGGTCCGGCGCTCTACACCCACGCGATGGAGGCACTCGACCAGGCCATCAAGGCTCTCGTCGCGGGTGACCTCACCACCGCGACGACAGGAATCAGCTTCGAACGCATCAGCGAACTACTTGCCCGCGGAACGAACTAGCCCAATTGCTGCGCATCACCGCTCCTCACACCCACTCATCGCGAGAAAAAGGCGGATTCACGTGAATCTCGACAAGCTCATGAACAAGCATCTCACCAGGTACTTCGACCCCAGCAAGACCATTCCGGGGGAAACCCTTCAGCAGCTGCTGCGGTTCCTGCGCTCCGCGCCGTCATCGGTGAACGTGCAGCCCAACCACTTCTACGTCCTGGCCACGCCCGAAGGCAAGGAGCGGCTCGCCGACAACCTGGGCGAACGATTCCGGGACAACGCCGAGAAGATCCTCAACGCGTCGCACACCATCATCCTCACCACCCGGGCGGATCTGCCCGACACCCACCTCGAAGCGGTGTTCGCAAAGGAGAGGGCCGATGGCCGGTTCCCTGATCCATCCAAGCAGGAGTTGTGGGAATCCATGACCCGGGACTTCCTCAACCTTCGAAACTACGGCTACAAGGACCTGAACCACTGGATGGAGAAGCAGACCTACATGGCGGTGGGCCTGACCATGATGGCGGCCGCCGAGCTCGGCGTCGAGGCCACGCCGCTCGAAGGGTTCGACCCGACCAGCGTCGACAAGGCCTTCAAGATCCGCGAGAACGGACACACCACGACGGTGCTGCTGGCCCTCGGCTACCCCGACCCGGAGAGGGTGTACACCACCCCGATCTCGCGCTTCGACCCGGACCAGCTGTTCACCTTCGTCTAAAAACCCACCCGGAAACCAAAACCCACCACACCTACCAGGAAGAGCCATTTCGATGAAAGCCATTGTGGTCACCGACCAGGCCGCGGGAACGGCCGGAATGACGCTGACGGAGCGGCCTGAGCCGCTCCCGGCGATCAACGACGTCATCGTTCGGATCCACGCATCGGGCTTCGTCCCCACAGAGATGGAGTGGCCGTCCACCTGGGCCGATCGTGCCGGCCGTGACAAGACACCGTCGATCCCCGGCCACGAGCTGGCCGGAGTGGTCACCGCTCTCGGCTACGGCACGACGGGGCTCTCGGTCGGGCAGCGGGTGTTCGGCCTCGCCGACTGGCACCGCGACGGCACCCTCGCGGAGTACGTGGCGATCGAAGCACGCAACCTCGCACCGCTGCCAGGCGACGTCGACTTCACGGTGGGCGCGTCCCTGCCGATCTCAGGTCTGACCGCGTGGCAGGGCCTGTTCCAGCACGGTCGCCTCCAGGCCGGTCAGACGGTCCTCGCCCATGCCGCAGCCGGGGCAGTCGGGACGATGGTGACCCAGCTCGCACGTGAAGCCGGCGCTTACGTCATCGGCACCGGACGCGCCGCCGACCGCGACAAGGCGCTCGACTTCGGCGCGCACGAGTTCGTCGACCTCGAGAACGACACGCTGAAAGACGTCGGCGGCGTCGACCTGGTCTTCGATGCCATCGGTGGCGACGTTCAAAAGCAGTCCGCCGCCCTGGTCAAGGCCGGAGGAACACTGGTGTCCATCGTCGGCCCGGTCGAAGCGCGGCCCGCTGACGGCCTGGCCATTGACTTCGTCGTCGAAGCCGATCGCCTCGAACTCGGTGAGATCGTGCAGCGGGTGCGGGACGGACGGCTGCGGACCAACATCGGCAACGTCGCGAGCCTCGACGATGCCATCGGCGCCCTCAACCCGACCACCCGACGCCTCGGGAAGACGGTCATCCGCGTCCTCCCGTAGGTGGTGGACGGCCCACCGTCCGAGCGGCAGGTCATGGTCCTGATCCACGCCACGGCCATCGGCCACCGACCGGCGCAAGGACCCGAACCGACAGAGGAGTCAATCACCTTGGACGGACAGGAACTGCAGAAGATCGCGCGCGACTACACCGCGGAACTGCCCGGCACCGACCAGGAGCATCGTTTCGGCCCCGACTGGGAGCTCCACAAGGTGGGCGGCAAAGTCTTCATGCTCATGACCGACATACCCGGACGCCCCGTCCTGATCCTGAAAGCCGATCCTGACGACGCCACAGCCCTGCGTGAGCAGTACGCGGGCATCACCCCCGGCTACCACATGGACAAGAGGCACTGGATCACAGTGGAAGGCGGAGACACCATCGACGACAAGCTGGTGAAGGAACTCGTGACCGACTCCTACCGTCTCGTGGTCGGCGGGCTTCCCAAGTCCAAGCGACCCGTGGATCCACACACCTACGACCGCCACGCCTGACCCTCGCCCCACCCATCCTGCGACGCAGCGTCGCAGCAGTCATCTGGAGCCTCCCATGCGCGTTTTCGTCACTGGCGCCAGCGGCAGCATCGGCTCCGCTGTCGTTCCCGAACTCATCACCGCTGGTCACGAGGTCCTCGGCCTCGTCCGCTCCGACGCCGCGGCCACGGCCGTCGCCGCCGCCGGCGGGACGCCGCTCCGCGGCGATCTCACCGACCTCGACAGCCTCCGCGCCGGCGCCGCGCAGGCCGACGGTGTCATCAACCTGGCCTTCAGCAACGACTGGAGCAACTTGGAAGAGGGCATCGACGAGGAAGCACGTGCCGTGCAGACCCTCGCCGCCGCACTCGAAGGCAGTGGCAATCCGTTCGTGCATGCCGGCCTCACGCCGATGGTGCCGGGCCACACCTCCACCGAGGAGGACCGCGACACCACCGACGGTCCGGTCGGTGGCCGCGGCCGCACTTCCGACGCGGTGCTGACCCTGGCCGCCCAAGGCGTCCGGTCCTCCGTCGTGCGGCTGCCGCGCTCCGTGCACCAACGCGGGTCGGCATACGGCTTCTGCTCGGTGCTCATCGCCGCCGCGCAGGAGACGGGCGTGTCAGCGTACGTCGGCGACGGCACGCAGCGATGGCCGGCGGTCAACCTGCTTGACGCCGCCCGGCTGTTCCGCATCGCACTCGAGGACGCTGCGCCGGGCACGGTCCTGCACGCGGTAGCCGACGAGGGCGACACCATGAGGTCACTGGCCGAGGCCATCGGCGGCGTTCTCGCGGTGCCGGTCGAGTCGGCGCCGCCTGAGCGCTTCGGCCTCATCGGTCGCGTGTTCGCCCTCGACATGGCATCGTCGAGCGCTCTGACCCGGAAACGGTTCGGCTGGGGGCCCACCCACCCACGCCTGATCGACGACCTCGCTGCCGGCGACTACCCCGCCCTGGGCTGAACCGCGTCAACAACGCTGCGGGTCAATACATCTAGCGGGCGTCCACCTGCACGCGCTGTCCGAACTCACCGAGCGACACGGTGCCATGGCAGCCGTGACCACTGCCAGGGTCAAGGGTGTCCTGGCGGAGGTCACCCGATCGATCGGTCAGGTTCCCGAGGACGCCCGGGAGCCGCCGCGCCTGCGGCACCTGCTCGCGCACTACCTGGGCGAGAACGGCGACCACGACGCCGCACTCGAGCAGTTCCGGCTCATCGGCCCCTGGTGCGGTGCGGAACCCTGGACCGACAAGGCCGACCCGGTCGCCGCCTTCCAGCTCGCCCGCGGCATCGCGGCCGCCAAGGCCGCGAACGGCAAGCTGCCAGCCGACGGGGACGGCGCCACCAGGTGGAGCCGCACCGGTGGGTGACGGCCGGTCAGGCCGGTGCGCCCTGGGCGGCCGATGAGTCGGTGAACGGCCCCCTGGCGGGCCTGTCGCGCGCCTCTCCCTCCGGGCGTCGCGGTAGGCCCGGACAAGGCGGCAACTTCCACGTTCATGAGCGGGACGGCGACGGGCGACCCGGGGTGCACCGTCCCTTGCCGCCTCAGTGGGCGAAGTCCCGCAGCACTCGGCGGCCACGCCGAACCCGAGCGGCACGTGTACGCCGTCGGCCCGCCCCGGATCCCCCGTGTTCCGAGACCTGGGGCCGCCCCCAACGGGGCCTTTCTCGCGGCGACCCCTTCTCGTGAAACAGAGCCACTCGTCGCCGACCGGGGCGTCGGGCCGCCGTCGCCGCTGAACTCGACAGCCGTCCACGCAAGACGCTCGGCTGGGAAACCCCAGCCGAGCGTCTGCGGTGGGTGCGAGCCCTGGACCGTGGTTCCGGCCCGAGCGTGGGCTACTTCGTCAGGTAGGCGTCGACGATGGTCTCGTCGACGGTGTTGCCCTGCTTGTCCACGGCTTGGGCCTTGAACGAGACGCTGCCGCCGGCCTTGGGGTTGGTGATCTGAACCCGGCCGTCGCACACGCGCAGCTTCTGCCAGTGGGCTCCCTTGTCGTAGGAGGCCCACACACTGAGGGACTTGAGGTTCCTGCCCGCGGCGGTGCCGCGGACGGTCACCGGGACCCACACCTTCGCCCGTGCCTTGCCCGTGTTGTCGAGGGACAGGGCGGGGGTGAAGCGCACGACGGAGGTGGGGAGCTTGGTGATCCCCGGGGCGTACTCGGAGGAGAACGTCCAGCTCGTGGTCATGCTCGTGGAGACGTCGGCGACCGTGCCGCGGTTGACCGAGACGGTGAGCCGGTAGTCGGCCCGCTCGTTCTCCGCGATGTAGAAGACGTCCATCGGGTAGATGCTGGAGTTGACGAGCTCACCGTTGCGGTAGAGGGACGTTCGCGCGCTCTCGATCGGCGAGTTGTTGTCGCTGATGTTCCCCTCGCTGTCGGAGAACAGCGGAAGCCGTCCGTCGATCGCCTCGTCCGCCCGGAGCAGCCCGATGAGTCCGGCGCCCTCGGGGAGATCCGGTCCGAAGACACCGACGTTGAACACGTGCTGGTAGGAACGTCCGGGCTTGAACGTCCTCGGAAGTGCGTCATAGCTCGACTCGTACGAGTCGTTCGCGTCGACCTGCATGAAGCCCAGCTGCCACGAGGTGTTCCCCGAGAGCAGGTGCAGGGTGCCGGTGTAGGGCAGGGCGTGCACGGTCCCGAGTCCGGCACCGCCCTCGGTGCCCGGCGTGATGAATCCGAACTTGCCCTTGGCGGGTGCCCCGAGCTTCGCCTCGACCTTGGCGAACTCCCTGGACTTGGCGTGGTGGGTGAAGCCGGTGAGGTACCTGTCGCCGGTCGGCTGGTACACCAGGTGGTACTCGTCGTGCCCGTTGACCCCGGTGGAGAAGGTGGTCATGAGCTGCTGCGTCAGCCGGTCGCCCGCGGCCGCCTTGGGGCCCAGGTGGCCGGTGCGGTACTGCGCGAGGGAGTTGGTGAAGACTCCGTAGCGGGTGCTGTACCCGTCGGCCAGTTCGATGCCCGCGCTGAAGAAGCCGAGGGCCGGCTGGGCGGAGCGGTCGGGGACGGTGATGTCGAGCGGCTTGGCGGTGCGTGCGTCCACCGTCACCACGGTGTCCTGGGTGACGTCGAGGTTGGGCTGGTTGAACCAGTCACCGCCCTGGTCGTACGAACCCGCCGGGTCGACCCGGACCATGCTGTTGAGGAAGTACCGGCCCTTGGGGACGCGTACCGAGTGCGTCTCGCCGCTCAGCACGGTGTTGGCGCCCTTGGCGGGCCCTTCCAGGCCCTGCAGCTGAGCGTCCCAGGCGGGCGCAGGCGCGGGCTTGCCCTTGCGGTCCAGGGCCTTGACCGTGACGGTGTACATCTCCGACTCGCGGTCCACGGCCAGCGCGGTGCCGAGGGTCTGCCCGTCGCCGGTGGCCGTGACGCGTCCGGTGAAGGCACCGGTCGTGTCGCCGCCGAGGCGGGTGTCGGCGGTGACCTTGACCGTCGCCTCGCCGTGCGCCGGGACGGTGACCTGGTCGTCGGCGGTGAACATCCCGGCGGGCGCGGCGCTTCCGTCCGGTCCGGTGGCGTCCACGGTCAGCTTCAAGGTGACCGGGGCGTCGCCCGTGTTCCGGTACGTGAGGTCCTTGGTGAGCGGCTGGTCGTCGGTGTGCGGCCACTGCGCGACACCGTACGAGAGCGACGTGTCGCGGGCGACGACGCTCTGCTTGATCGCCTTCCGCAGGTCGACCCGGCCCGAGCCCTGTTCGAAGGGCGTGTAGCCGAGAGGCGTCGTCGAGGAGACCAGCGCGTCCTTGATGTCGTCGCCGGTCCAGTCGGGGTGCTGCTGGGCGAGGATGGCGGCGGCGCCGGCGACGTGCGGGGTGGCCATCGAGGTGCCGTTGAGGGCGATGTAGCCGTCCGCGACGGAGGGGGCGACACTTGCCAGGTAGCTGTCGTGCGCGGCCGCGGCCCCGATCGCCACGCCGGGCGCCGTCAGATCCGGCTTGATGCCGCCGTCACCGACGCGCGGGCCGGTGCTGGAGAACGAGGCCAGCTTGTCCTGCTTGTCCACCGCGCCGACGGTGAGGGCCGCCTCGGCGCTGCCCGGCGAGCCGACCGTTCCCGATCCCTGCTCGCCGTTGTTGCCCGCGGCAATGACGAAGAGGGTTCCGCTCTCGGCCGACAGCCTGTTGACGGCCTCCTCCGCCGGATCGATCTCCGGGGAGTCGTACGCGCCGAGGCTGAGGTTGACGACGTCGGCCTTCTCGGCGACGGCCCACTCCATGCCCGCGATGATCTGCGACATGCTGCCGCTGCCACCGTCGCCGAGGACCTTGCCGCTGAGGATGCGGGCCCCCGGCGCCACACCCTTGTACGTGCCACCGGACTTCGCGCCGGTGCCGGCCGTGATGGATGCGACATGCGTGCCGTGACCGAACCGGTCCTCGGTGTCCGGCGAGTCGGAGAAGTTCCGCTCCTCGACGACCTGCCCGGCCAGGTCGGGGTGCGTGGTGTCGACACCCGTGTCGAGAACGGCGATACGCGTACCGGCGCCGTCGAAACCGGCCGCCCACGCCTCGGGGCCACCGATCTGCGGGACGCTCTTGTCCAGGCTCGCCTGGACGACGCTGTCCAGCCACACCGAGGCGATACCCGGTGCGACGGCGCGCTTCATCGCGTCGGCGGACCCGCTGGTGACCGCGGACCACAGTTCCGCGCTGCCGTTCGCGGGCGCGGTGACGGCGTCGGCATTGACGCTCGACAGGGTGCGCCGGACCTCGGCGCCACCGCTGGAGCGCAGGGCCGTCCTGGCCGCCGGACGGGCCGCGTCGTACATCACGATGAGCCGCAGGTCATGGCGGTCCGAGTAAGCCGGCGCGCTCAGCGTGGTGATGTCGAACAGACGCCGGTCCACCCGACCGCTCTGGACGAGGTCCCGGGCGTCGTCGGGCATGGCGTAGGTGTGGCCGTCACGGGTCTCCACCCGGATGGGTATGTCCTCGCGGCCCTTGGCGGGACGCGCGGCGACGATCTCGCCCTTCGCGTTCACCGCGATCCGGTCACCGGTGATCAGCGGGATCCACCGGTGCACGCCGGTCCCGGCCGGAGTCCCCTTGACCGCGGGGCCCGTTCCGAAGGCCGAGGCCGACAACGGCGTGGCCGACGATGCCGTGCCGGTGGGCGTGGAGAGTGCCACGGACACCGACGGGGTAGCGGCGACCAGCAGCATGCTGATTCCCAAGACCGTGCCGATCGCAGGTCTCTTGGACGTGAATTTCACGGTTTCCTCTCGTTCATTCACCCCGCGCCAACACGTGGGTTTCACGGTGGACTTGGGGTGCGCCGCACAGCGAAGCACCCGCCCCGAGAGGGTGTCAACGGGTTGATCTTGGATGGCGAGCCAGCAAACGGGTCACCAACTGATGAATTATGACCGGCATTAGCGCATTTTTCGCCCGCAAGGCATCCGCTGTCCGGCAAGGCAGGCACAGACGGCGTGCCACCTGCCGCGATGCATACAACGAGACACTGGGCGCCGGCCACCCGTGCACGAGGGTCGGCGGTCCTCATCCCGCCCTCGTGGCGAATCTTTCCGGAATTCAAAATGTCCGCCCGCCCCATTCGGTTCGGCCGGATTCGAAGGGCCGCCATCCGCTGAGGGCGCGGACCTGGCGATAAGAGGCCCAACAGTCAGCGAGCGACTCACGCTACCGAAGGAATTTCGGCAGGTTCGGACTGCCACCCTCACGGCAGTCATGACAGACGCCGTCGGCTATCCCGGCCGTCGTATTCCAGAGTCCCATGCGCTTGTCACGGCTGCCTCCACCCGCGAGGCCGTCTACGTCCGGCTGAAGCGCGGCCGGCACACCAACCGCCTCTACCTGGCACACGGCCTGCTGCATTACGACTCAGCGAAGTCGGTGGGGGTCGGGCCGGCACAGCGCTCCGCTTGGCCATTCGGAGACACGGCCGTCTCGGTCGGCCCCACGGCTGGGTCAGCCCGGCTTGACCGCCAACGTCGCAAAATAGTGCGACATGTATGGAGCGGATGCGTTGGATTGGTGCGGCGCTTCCGCCAAGCCGGTGAGGACGAACCCCGCGGCGAGTTGCCCGCCGATCTGGTCGGTGAGGGTGTGGCTGTATTCGAGAGCGGCATCCGCGCCGAACTTCGTGGCGCGTTCCTCGGCGGAGTACTGCGTGACATCGCTGTAGGGCAGCTTGTGCACGACGATCAGCTCGCCGCGCTCGTCGAGCGCCTCGTGGTCGAACAAGTACACATCAGGGTTGAGGAAGCCCACGAGCAGGGTTCCGCCCGGTCGCAGAACGCGGAAGCACTCACGCCACACCGGTGCCAAGTCCGGTACGAACAGGTTGGAGACCGGTTGGAATACGACGTCGAATGTTGCGTCGCCGAAGGCACTGAGGTCGCGCATGTCGCCTAGGACGGTGCGCAGTTCGAGTCCGTCGCGCGCCGCCACCATCTGGTCCTGGCCGAGCTGGCGGGGTGAGTTGTCGAATACGGTGACCCGCGCCCCTGCGGCGGCGAGGATCGGACCCTGCTGGCCACCGCCGGAGGCCAGGCACAACACGTCCTTGCCGGTCAGGTCCGTCGGCAGCCAGGAGCGGTCGACCGGCTCACGCCCGATGAGAACGATCGACCAGTCGCCCATGCGGGCGCGCTCGACATCCTCGGCACTCACCGGCCTCGACCACTCGTTGCCCTCTTGGACATACTTGTCCCAGGCCGCCCGATTGTGGGCAACGGGGTCGACAACAATGTCCTGCACGTTCAGCTCCCTGCTACAGCCAAGCGGACACCTGCGGTACTCACAGTTCGGTGCCGCCAGCCAACACGATTACAGGGTGCGGGCTCAACGAAATTTGCGGGCATCGAGGTGTCCACGGGCTCGACGGGTGGTCGCGCAGCGGGCGCGTAAGCGCTGGTTGCCGGGGTTGCGGAAGCCGTAGGCGTCACGGGCGAGGGTCTTGACCTGATTGGTGCCTTCGGAGCCGGCGTTGGTGATCCCGGTGTGCAGGAACGCAAGGATCTCTGGCCGCCATGTCTCGACGGTTGTGGCTAGGCGTATGGAAAGTTGATCTTCGGTGTGAGCGGGGTCCGTCGCGGGGGTGGCGCCCGGCGGCCGCCTTTCCAACACTGGTGACGTACAGACGACGGGGGGGCACGGACATGGCGACGCGCACAGAACCGGCGCAGGCACCGCTACCGGAGCGGCGGCCGGAGCTGGACGCGATCCGGATGCTGGTCGTGATCGGGCTGGTCTTCTTCCACTCGGCGCTCGTATTCGCTGCCGACGACGACTTCTACGTCAAGAACGCCGAGACCACAGAAGCCATCATGATCATCGCCGGGTTCGGGGTCGTCTGGGCCATGCCGCTGCTGTTCCTCATCTCCGGCCTCGGTGCCTGGCACTCGCTTCGGCGCCGCGGCGCGGGCGGCTTCGCCAGGGAGCGGCTGCTGCGGCTCGGCGTTCCGCTGGTCTTCGCGACCCTCGCGCTGAACCCGCTGCCGCAGTGGCTGCGGCTGCGCTCGGCCGACGCCGACCACCACGAGTCGTACCTCGGCTTCCTGCCCCGCTTCTACGACGTGCACCTGGAGCCCGAAGAGTTCCCCTTCCTCGTCCAGGGCGAGCACTTCGAGACCGGCCATCTTTGGTTCGTCGTGCTCCTCCTGGCGTTCTCCCTCATGCTGGTGCCGTTCCACCGGTGGTTGCCGCGCGAACGCGTCCGCCGCATCGGCGACCGGATGGCGGAGGCGACCCTGCACCGGCGCGGCGTCGTGTTCCTGCCGGCCCTCGCCTTCGCGGCGATCTGTGCCTTCGCACGGCTGGAGGAGGACTACGCGGGCTGGCACCGCTGGTCGTACCTGCTGTTCTTCGTTGCCGGCTTCGCGCTCGCCTCCGACGACCGCTTCCGCACCGTGATGCGGCGCGACGCCGGGACCGCAGCCTGGCTCGGCGCCCTGCTGTTCGCGGCAGCCGGCCCCGGCTTTGCCCTGGCCGACGAGCCCTTCACGGAGATGACCGCCCTGGCCACCGCCTCACGGGCGCTGTTCGGTGCGGCTGGATGGTGCCTGGTGGTCGCCATCCCAGGCCTCCTCGACCGTCGGCGGCTGGAGCAGCCGCGTGCGGCGCCGAACCCGAACCCGAACCCGACGACGCGTCGGCGCCTCTATGGCTATCTCGCCGCAGCCGTGCTGCCGCTGTACGTCCTGCACCAGCCGATCGTGGTCGCCGTCGCGTACTTCGTGGTCGGCTGGTCCGCGCCGATCCTGGTTGAGTACGCCGTGCTCGTGGTGATCGCCCTCGCCCTCACCCTCACCACGTACGAGCTGCTGGTCCGCCGTACGCGGGCGACGCGCTTCCTGTTCGGGATGCGACCCTAGGGGCGTCTCGGATGTGCTGGTCACAGCCCTGGTCGGCCTTGTCCGGGATGGTGCGGCGAATGCCACGTCTGCGCAGGTAGGCGCGGTTCTTGCGGGAGGCGTACGCCTGGACGATGAGGATCACTCCTGGCGTCCGGATGCTTCCACTGGCCGGCAAAGGGACCCGGCCGACCGGGTCAGGATCCTCGACCCTCGACGTGGGTCCAGTGTGGCCAGCCAGGCGGCAGGTGCGGTGGTTGCGTCGCAGTGGCGGAAGCCGTGCCGTAGGAACAGTTCACCGCTGCCTGTGGTCGCGGTGAACACGGGTTGCGTTCCGGTTTGGGAGAGCGCGGCCCGCAACAGGGCAGAACCGATGCCACGGCCCTGGCTACCGGGTGCGACGCAGAAGTTGTACAGGACCGCGGCAGCGCAACCGGCTCCCTCAGGACCTGCCTGCCGAAGACTCCTGTCGGCGGGCGATCGTTCCTGGTAGCGGTGCACCGCAACACAGCCTTCGACCTCCCCTGCCTCGTTCTCGGCGACGAGGAAGTCTCCCGCATGACGGGCATAGTGGCCGAGCGGGCGCTCTCGCAGCGCGCCGCCGGGGACGAACGCCGAGGACAGCTGATGCAGAGCCCAGGTGTCCGCAAGGGTGGCGGTCCGCACCGCGCCCGGACGGCCGAGGCGGCCGGTGAAGTCGGGCGCGGCCGTGGTCAATGCCGTCTCGCTCTCATGACGTTGGGGGAATGCAGAGGGTTCACGAACTTTGCGAGGGGACCGCCCTCCGGCACCTAGGTCGGGCACCTTGGCGCAGGCAGTGATCGATCTGTTCACCGGTGATCGGCGCGGCACCGACGGGAACCGCCACGGGCCAGGGCCATGAGGTGTGCGAGCCGTTGACCGATGTCGGCCGCGCTGCGGGCCGGGGAGTGGAAGGCCACCCGGACGTCCTGGTGCCCCCGGGCGTACTCGCACCGCAGGGTGAGCCCGTGGCGATCCAGTGCGATCGGGCGCAGATGAACGACGTCTTGCAGGACGTTGCGGTCGACGAGCCTGCCGAGTTGGGCCATCACATCGCTGTGGTCCCGGTCGAGATGGGTGAGCAGCGCTGTCTCTTCGATGGCCAACGGGTCGGTCTGCGCGGCAGACAGTTCGTCGAGGTCGACGCCGACGGTCGTCCCGTCCCGTTCGATGGCGGCGCGGGCCGGATCGAGACGGAGGACAAGCACCTCGGGCGCATCCTGGATCTCGGCTGGAGTGAGGAAGCCGGCAAGGGACACGCGGGCCCGGACCCGGTCGCGGACCGCTGTGGGGGCGAGGTCGGTGAACTCGACCAGACTCGCGAGAACGCCACGCGGGGTGAACGCGGCTTCGTCGGCGAGCAGGCTGTCCGAGGGGACGTGCAGTCGCAGCGTTCCGCTGCTGTCGACCGTGTGCATGGACATCAGGTCGTAGCAGTTGCCATCGGTCGTAAGACTCAGGGAGTCGGAACGTGCCAGGACCGAACGGATCCGCTCCGCGTTGGTGGGGTAGGCCGCCTGGACGAATGCAATGGCCATCAACGCTCTCCTTAGGTTAGCCTAATCTAAGTTAGCATGCGCAGCTGGTGCGTCCTGGAAGAACCACGGCGCCCAATCGATGGACGGCAGCGGCCCGGCACGGCCCGGCACGGCCCGCGACGCGCCGACCTGGCCGGCGGCCAGAGGGCTCTCGGCCCGGGCCTTCATCAGCTTTGTGTGCCGCTACCAACCCGGTGCAGCGACAGGCCCCGCCCGCGACCGCGGCCCGCGGCTATTCGCCCGGGACATGGGCTGGGGGACCTTACCCTCGCAGGTTCGCAGCCCGGCCCCTTCAGCGACCACGGCCCGGTCCCCATCGTGGGGCCCTCATCGGCGGCATGATCGGGGTCCTGGTCCACATCGGCGACGTCCTGCACATCCGTACGCGCCCGGCTCAGGGGTAGAGGCCGGCCCGGAAGGCGAACGAGACGAGCTGCGCCCGATCACGTGCGCCGACCTTCGTCATGGCCCGCACCGCATGCGTCTTCACGGTGAACGGCGACACGGACATCTGGGCCGCGATCTCGTCGTTGCCGAGGCCGCTTGCAACGAGAACGACCACGTCCCGCTCCCTGGGTGTCAGAGCGCCGAAGCGTCGCAGCAGCTCCTGGTCGATCACCGGCGGCGGTCTGTCGGTCATGTGACCGATGAGCGCGGCCGTCGCGGCGGCCGACAGCGCACCGCCACCGCCGACGACCTCGGTGATGCCGGCGACGAGTTCAGCGGGGCTGACGGTCTTGCTCAGGAAACCGTTGGCACCCGCGCGCAGGGCGGCGAGGACGATGTCGTCCTGGTCGAAAGTGGTCAGCACGATCACTCGCGTCTTTTCGGGTGGATGCTCTGCGCGGATCCGGCGGGTGGCTTCGACACCGTCGATGCCGGGCATCCGGATGTCCATCAGGACCAAGTCGACGGGGTGCTCCCGGAGGAAGGGGACGACCTGGAGTCCATCGGAGAGATCACCCACGACGACGAGACTCGGGTCGAGGCGAAGCATCACCCGGATGCCGGCCCTTATGTCGTCCTGGTCGTCGACGATCAGAATCCGGGTCATCGGACGACGGCTCCCAGAGGGCTGAACTCCGCGTGGACCCGGAATCGCCCGTCGTGACTGTCGATCGTCAGCCGCCCGCTGGAGGACTCGACACGTTCGCGCATCCCGACGAGTCCGAGTCCGCTGCCCGAGTCGGAGCCGCGGGGTGAGCGAGCGACGCGGTTCTCCACCGTGACGCAGATCCTGCCGTCGCGCTCGCGCACATCCACCGTCGCCGTCCCCTCTCCGTGCCGGTAGGCATTCGTGAGTGCTTCCTGAACGACCCGGTAGACCGTCACGCCGACGCTGGGCTCGACGAAGCCGGCGGGGATGTCGATGGAGTGTCGGATGTCGAGACCGATGCTCTCGAAGGAGGCGATGAGTCCTTCCAGGCCGCTGAGCGCCGGCGTCGGCCGCAGCGCCTCGTCGTCGGAGATGTCGTCCCCGAGGCGGAGGAGCGCGAGGATGCGCTGCGTTTCGACGACGACGGTGCGGGCGCTGGACCTGGCTGAGACGAGGGCCTGCCGGGAGGACTCGGCGTCTTCGGGCAGTCCGATTTCCGCCGCGCCGAGGTGCAGGCTCAGCATCGCGACCTGGTGGCCGATGACGTCGTGGAGGTCCCGGGCGATGCGGAGTCGTTCCTCGGTCACGCGTCGGGTGGCTTCGATCTCGCGGGTGGCGATGGCGCTTTCGGCGCGTTCCTCCAGGGCCCACCAGTGGTCCCGGTGGATGCGGAGCGCGGCCCCTGTCGCACCTCCCGCCACAGCCGAGAAGACGGCGGCGGCTCCGACGACCGCGCCGCCGCGGAATCCTCCGACTGTCATGAACGCCCCGAGGAAGAAGGCCGCCACGATGCCGGTTCCGGCCAGCGGCTGCTTTCCCCTGAGGGTGACCGAGAACAGCACGAGCACCGCCATCATCCACACCGACAGGGGGTCGTGGCCCACCGCCGTCACGGCGAAGGACGCCGCGCTCGTCACGACCAGCCCCGCCCACGGCTGCCACCACGAGAGGGTGACGCCGATGCCGGCGAGGAGGACGGACAGGGCCGTCGGCCAGTCCGAACCTCTCAGGATCACCGCCACGATCTGACCGGTGAACGCCAGCGCCGCCAGCGCGTAGGCGACTCGGTGCAGCACCTCGGGGCGACGGACCCACAGCGGTGCCGCGAGCCCGTCCTGACTGTTCTGCGCCTTGCCCATGAGCCGATTCTCGTTCACGTGTGCGGCGGTCGTGTACTTCGAATGAAGTAGACCGCGCAGCTGCTTCGGTCGATCGGGACGGCGGAACGCATGCCGTCGAAGCGGATGGCATAACTACTTCGTTCGAAGTACACGGCGCCTCCCGAGGCCCCTGAGACTCGTCATCGAGGCGACCGCCTCGCACCGTCACGATCACCACGGGACACCCGATGACTCAGACCACCGCACCCTCGACCACTTCGACCACTTCGACCACGACGGAGACAACACCTTCCGGGCTCCGATCGCTCCACCTCATCCGAGTCGTCTTCTCCCTGATCTGGGTGGCACTCGTCTTCACGACCTCCGCCTCGCTCGTGTCGGCGGACAGGCCCACGGTGAGCGCCGCCGCGCTACTCGTCGTCTACCCCCTGTGGGACGCCGTCGCCACGCTCCTCGAGCGTCGCCTGGCGGGCACCGGCTCCGCGAACCGTGTCAGTACCGTCAACCTGGGTCTCGGCCTGGCCACCACCGCCGGAATGATCATCGCCGTGTTCTCCACCGTCGGGACGACCCTTCTCGTGTTCGGCGTCTGGGCCCTGCTTTCCGGAGCCATCCAGCTCGTCGTGGCGATCCGACGCCGGCGCACCGTCGGCGCCCAGTGGCCCATGGTCGTCAGCGGTGGACAGTCCGTACTCGCCGGCGCCACCATCGCCGCCTCGTCCGCCTCGGCGACGAGCAGCCTGTCCACCGTCGCCGGGTACTCGGCCTTCGGCGCGTTCTGGTTCCTTGTCTCCGTCATCGCCCTCAGCATCCGCAGCCGACGCGAAAAGCGTTGACCACCGCCGTAGCACTTCGGCCTCGCTTGGCCGGACCGGGCGCCCAGCGTCCTCGGGCGACACCGGTTGGTGACGGCAGGCTACCGGCCGCTGCCTGCCACACCGTATCCAAGGAATCCGCTGTCGTCGGCACATGCTGAATTCCGACTACCCGCCACCCCGCGGACTCCCGAGCCACTTCGAAATGAACAGCAAGACGTTCGATCTCGCTGTCGTCCACACGACGACGTGACCAGATCACCTCGATCGCAACCCCGGCAGCATGGTAAAACGCCATCCTGCTATCAGGTACGGCGGTGTACGAATACCCTTGCGCCCGCAACGCGGCTTGACGGCGTTCGAGCCACCCAATGACGGCGTCACCGTCGAGCAGCGAATCACGCGAGACAGGCCCACTGATATGCAGCGGCGCTGCCCAGTAGTCAAGGATGGACTCCGGCCCCCGGGGAATCGCACCGCTTCCCACTGCCACCCAGGTTGGCAAGTAGTCATCGAAAAACCAATGCCCAACTTCGATGCGGACAGCAGCCTCATGAGAACCGCCCATGCCAGTGCCACCTTTCATCTCGCCAGCGTGCGCCTTCGGGCACGCGCCCGGCTGAGACGGGATATCTGCTCCGCATGGACCACGGCGGCACCGATCTCGTCGAGAGGGTATATACGTCCGAGAGAAGTCCCCACGACTCGAGAAGCATCTCCGCCGGAGGCAATTTCCACCGTTTCGTCCGGGCTGTAATCCAGGCTACTCCATCTGATGGCGCCTGCCATCAGATGGAGGGACCGCGCTCGACCCGGCAGGTCAGCCGTGGGGTCCGCCCTGGATCAGGAGCCGGTGCGATTCCTGCAATCCCGGCGGCAGGTCGTTCGGCGATACCCACCTGGCCTCCAGAACCTCAAATGAGTCGATCTCCAGCGAGCCGCCGACGAGCTCGGCGGCATACGCCACCTCCACGCGCAGCTTGTAGCCGCTCTTGAGGTGGACCACCTCTCCCGCCTCGACTTCAAGGCCGGTCTCCTCTCGTACCTCGCGGACGACGGTGTCGCGGAAGTCCTCACCTGCTTTGGCGTAGCCGGTTGGCAGGCCCCACTGGCGGTCTTCGGGCCACAGACGGTGGCGCAGCAACAGCACGCGGCCCTCGTCGTCGCGGACAACGCCGGTTACGCCGACCATGTACTTGCTGTTCATCAGCCACATGACCCGCCACTGCAGAGGTCCCCGGATGATCCGCCACAGTCCAGCGATGATGCGCTTCATTCCTTGCCTCTCGGGAGTTGGGCCGCCAGTGCACCCCGCAGTAGGGCCACGATCCCGCATGGAAGGGTGGCCTTCAAAACTCGCTGAGTGGATGGATCGGAGGTCCGCCGCAGTCTCGTCAGTCGGCGGTGCCGACCACTTCACCACGATGCGTCAGGAGCCGGCCCGGGCGCCGGGCGGCAGCGTGCAGGAAGTCGCGAAGCTCAAGACCGCATGCCAAAGCGGAACATCCCAAGGGCATCGAGCACCGAGCAGCCCCTCCGACCGGGTGGTCGCCCGGAGATCGGGTGGCGACATGAGCCGGTCCACTGCCTCGTCGTGACGGCTGGTCAGGGACGAGGTCCAGCCGGCGTACAGGTCGGCGTCCGCCGCGGCAGCCGCGGTCAGATCCGCCACCCAGCGCGGATGACGCGGCGGCGACGCTCCAAGGCCGTCGCGGGCGGCGAATCCGCCTCTGCGGCGGGCGCGTTCCGCAGTGACCTCCAGTACCACGGCGACGGCTTCGTCCGCGGTGACGGTGGCCGCGGCGCGCTGCCAGGCCCGGCGGTCCTCGTCGAGTCCCGGTGCGGCCGCGTTCCCGCCCGCTTCCACCGCAACCACTGCTCCACTCGCGCGGTCAGGCCGGGGTCGCGGTGAGCGTTCCGATGCGGTCCGCGGCGGCCACGTCGCCGGGCTCGGCGCGGAGCCGGGTGCCGAGGCGGGCGGCGGCCTGACGGTGGGGGCCGGAGGCGAGCAGTTCGGAGATGGCGGCGCGGATCCGCTCAGGGGAGGCGTTCCGCCGGACGACGCGCGCGGCCCCTTGCCGCTCGACCGCCCTGGCGATCATCGGCTGGTCGAACATGGGGTGCATCGGCATGACCACCAGCGGCAGATCGTGGGCGAGTGCCTGCATGGTCGTGCCGTGGCCGCCGTGCCCGACGACCAGCGAGACCCCGTGCATCACCTCGGCGTGCGGGACGTAGGGGTGGACTTCGGCGTTGCGCGGCGGGCGCAGCGCCGAGGGCTCCACGGCGTGGCCGGTGGCCATCACCGCGTGGACGGGCAGGTCGGCGACCGCGTCGAGGACGGCCTGCAGGGCGCGGGCCTGCGCGGGGTAGTGGATGGTGCTCAGGCTCACCAGGACACGCTGTCCCTCCGGCGGTGCGGCAGGCACCGTCGGACCGGCCAGCACCGGCCCGGTGTGGTGGACGTTCCGCGGTCTCGGGCGCCGTCCGGCCGGGTCAAGCTCCTCCAGGGCGGTGACCAGCACCGCGTCGGCGGACGACCAGAGCCGCATCGGGCGGTACCCCTTGGCGGCCGCGACCAGGCCCATCGGTCCACGGCACCAGTTCTTGACCAGGTACTCGTAGAAGGTGTGGGCCAGCACCACATGGCGCAGCCCTGTCTCCTGGGCGGCCCGCAGCGCGGGGAGGCTCAGGCAGTCGATCACCGCCAGGTCGACCGGCTCGCGTGCCACGGTGGCCGCCAGGTCACGACCGGGTCCGGCGTCGGTGAACATGGCGAGGAAGCTCGCCGGGGTGTTGCGGGCCGTGGCCGACCAGGGCCGGGCGGAGGCGTACGGCTCGAAGCGGAACCCCGCCCCCTCGATCCTCTTCCGCTGCTGCGGATGTCCG
Source organism: Streptomyces sp. TOM-9 (assembly GCF_056858595.1). Classification (NCBI taxonomy): domain Bacteria; kingdom Bacillati; phylum Actinomycetota; class Actinomycetes; order Kitasatosporales; family Streptomycetaceae; genus Streptomyces; species Streptomyces sp. TOM-9. Next base: position 1,534,606 of record NZ_JBXEQB010000001.1, read on the forward strand.
AGGAAGCGGACGGTGTCGCCCCGCCGGGCGAGCTCGGCGGCGATGCCGAGGGCCGGCGGCAGGTTGCCTCCGCCGTCCCAGGTGACGAACAGGATGCGGGCCATCTCAACGCTCCTCCCCCACGGTCCTCCCCAGGACCGCGTCGATCAGGTACCTGACCCGCTGCTGCGCCTCGTCCCGGTCCAGTCCCCGGTCATGGCGGAGCAGCTTCCATGTGCAGACATCGGTGGCGACGACCAGCAGGTCGGTCACCACCTCGCCTTCCGTGCCGGTGCGTCCGGACATCTGGGGTGCGAAAACCTCCTGCACCCAGGCGCGGTGCAACCGGCGGCCCTGTTCGGTCACCGACCGCGCCCTGGGGTCGCCGAGTTCCTCGCCGAGCAGCCGCAGCACCATCTCGCCGCGCCGCTCGTAGTGGTCGAAGAGCACCTCGACCGCCGTCGCCACGTCCCCCACCGGCGCGGCCCGCTCTTCGCGGACCTCGTCGCGTACGTGTGCGGCGACGGCGTCGAAGAGCCCGTCCCTGCTGCCGAAGTGCCGCAGCACGGTCCGGACGCTCACGCCCGCGCGCGCCGCGACGTCGGCGAGCACGATCTCCAGCGACTTGGTCTCGACCGACAGGTCGAAGGCCGATCGCATGATCCGAAGGCGTGTCCGGGCCGTCGTCTCCGCCCGGGCCTTCATGCGATAAGTCCGTTTGCTGTCCACGTCGTTGTCCATGCGGGTCCCAGTGGACCACCACCCTATTTTGGCGTCAACGAACGTGACATGAATGTGAGTCTGCGGCCCCGCCCCGGCGGCCGGCGCGACTCCGGCAACAAGGCCACAACCGTGCCTGAGCGGCTCAGTTGTCCAGAGATGCCACATAGGCAGCCAGCTTGGGCGGGCTCACCACCCACATGACGCGTTCGATGCCGCGCTCCGACACATCGGCGGTCACAAGAGCCACTGCGTCACCGTGGCTTGTCACCAGGGCAGCCGGCCTTCCGTTGGCCTCCACCCAGCGGATGTCCGTCTCGGGCCAGAAGCGCGGGGAGTAGGCGACAAGGGTCTTGGAGACGTGCGGGCGGCCGACGATCGGGATCTTGGATGCCCCGCGCGCCCCCGCACCGTCGGCGTAGCTGACGACGTCGGCCGCGAGGAGCTCCTCAAGCGCCGCCAGATCGCCGGTTTGCGCCGCCGCGACGAACGCCTTCAGCAGACGCCGGTGAGCGGTGGAGCTGGCCGGCTCTCTGCGTTCCGCTGTCAGGTGCTTCCGGGCGCGGCTGACCAATTGGCGCGTATTGGCTTCGCTCGTCTCCAGGATGTCGGCGATCTTTTTGTACGGGTAGGCGAAGGCTTCCCTCAATACGTAGGCGGCCCGTTCCACAGGGTTCAGCTTTTCCAGGAGGAAGAGAACCGCCATGTCGAGTACTTCTGCCCGTTCCGCGCCCAACTGCGGATCAGCGCTGGTGTCGATCGGCTCCGGAAGCCAGGGCCCGATGTAGGTCTCGCGCTGCATCCGGGCGGATTTGGCGTGGTTGATCGACAGGCGCGTGGTGATCGTGGTGAGGAATGCCGCTGGTTCCTGGACGTCGGCATGGTCGATGGTCTGCCACCGCAGCCATGCCTCCTGGACGATGTCCTCGGCTTCCGCGGCGCTGCCCAGCACGCGGTAGGCGATGCCGAAGAGTCGGGGGCGCGCTGCCATGAAATCCCTCGTCGCCTGCTCGAGGGAGTCTGCTTTTTCGCGCGTGCGCATGAGCGGCCTCCAACTCGTGATCACCATGCTATTAGCGGGCACGGAGGGGCGCGCGCCGAATCGGGCGGGTGTCCTGCCGGTCGCGGGCGATGGGGCTCCGATGCGCAGAACTCTCCCCGCCAGGGGCGGGTGCATCTTGTCCTGGCCGTACCTATTGCCATCTCCGCCATCAACGCCGCACAGAGCGTAACCACGTGCTGACTTTCGGTTGACTTTACTTGAGCTGTCACAAATGGCGGGGCCGGTTTGACATGTGAGCAAAAAGGCTGAAAACGGACCTATCTCCCCTAGCTACACAAGGACACCACCCCGATGACGACAGACAGCATCCCCGAAGTGACCCTCGGTAGGGAATTCAACGGGCTCGGCATATCCGACACCGCATTCGCGCTGCTCGACGAACTGGGCACGGTTGTCGGATGGACACAGGCCGCCGAGCGGCTCGTCGGGCACGGTGCAGGGGATGTCGTGGGCCGCCCCGCCGCGCTGGTGGTGCCGTCCTTCGAGGCAACAGCCACCACCTCGGCGTTCGTCGAGCGCTGCCTCGCCGAGAACGGCTGGCCGGGCGCGACGGCCGTACGCCACCGCGGCGGCCACCTGGTCGACGTCAGCCTGCGGATCACGGCACTGCGAGGCCAGGACGGGACCACACGCTGGCTGGCCTCACTCACGGACGCAGGGGCACTGTCCGGGGACGTGCTGAGCGGACCGGCGAGGGGTCCGCTCCTCGCCCGCACGCCCATCGGAGTCGTCGTCCGGGACCTGCACCAGCTGTGTACGTTCACCAACGACGTGATGGAGCAGCACGATGGCATCCCCACTGACCGACGGCTCGGACGGCGACTGCCCGAATCGCTGCCCGGCGCCAAGGCCGAGGCCCTTGAGACACTGATGCAGCAGGTCCTCCAACGCGGCGCCACCGAAGTGCACGAGTACCGGGCATGGCTGCCCACCGCCCAGGGGCGGCAGCACCCGTTCGCTTGGGCCTACCACTGCCTCCAGGGCGCCGACGGCGAAACGGTGGGAGTGTGCGTGATCAGCGCGGACGTCACCGAGAGCCGGCGGATACGCGAGCGCATCGCCACCATCTGCGAGGCCAACACGCGACTGGGCGAAAGCCTGGACGTGATGCAGACCAGCCAAGGCCTGGCAGACCTCGCCGTACCCCTGCTCGCCGACTACGTCGCTGTCGACCTGGAGCAGTCCGTCCCGTTCGGCGGGGGACCTGCGGGCCGCCTCGGCACCACGGCCGGAGGTGTTCCCGTGCTGCGTCGGGCCGGGGAGGCCTCGATTGGTCCGGAGGTCCCGGAATCCCTTGTGACGCGCGGCGAGTCGGTCCCCCCGTCGTCCGCGTCGCCGCTCGCCGTCGTCCTGCGCACCGGCAAGCCCTACCTGGAACAGCACCTCGACCGGACCGGGGTCGAGGTGCGGCCGGCACTCGGCCAGGAGGTCAGCGAGGCCCGCATGCGCTCCCTGATGGTCGTGCCCGTCCGCGTACGAAGCGCGCTGCTGGGCGTGGTCATGTTCGTCCGCACCGAGAACCGGCCACCGTTCCACGAGACCGACCTGCTCCTGGCCGAAGAGCTCGTCAACCGCGCCGCCCTCGCGCTGGACAACGCCCGCCGGTACGTCCGCGAGCAAACCGCCGCCCTCACCTTGCAACGCAACCTGCTGCCGCGCCGGCTGAGGGGTGGCACGGCCGTCGAGACGGCGTCGCGCTACCTGCCGGCCGACATGGACCACGGAGTCGGTGGCGACTGGTTCGACGTGATCCCGTTGTCAGGCGCACGCGTGGCATTCGTCGTCGGCGACGTTGTCGGGCACGGCCTGCACGCCGCCGCGACCATGGGCACGCTCCGCACCGCTGTGCGCACCCTCGCCGACATGGATCTGTCACCCGACGAACTGCTGGCCCACCTCGACAACACCGTCCAACGGTTGGCCGAGGCCGACAGCGACGACCTGGACGCGGCCCCCGGGGCCGTGGGCGCCACCTGCCTGTATGCCGTCTACGACCCAGCGACCCGGATGTGCACCATGGCCCGCGCCGGGCATCTGCCGCCCGCGATCGTCGACCCGCAGGGCCATGTCACCTTCCCCGACCTTCCCCCTGGAGCCCCCCTGGGCATCGGCCTGGGAGACCCCTTCGCGACCGTGGAACTGGAACTACCCGAAGGAAGCCTCCTCGCCCTCTACACCGACGGCCTGATCGAGACCCGCGACGGCGACATCGAGGACGGCATGCACCGCCTGGGCACCCTCCTCGCGGAACCAGGCCGGCCCCTGGAAGAACTCTGCACGCGTGCCACGGACACCGTCTCGGAGCAGGCTTCGTGCGACGACACCACCCTGCTCCTGGTCAGGACTCTGTCCCTGAGCGCGACGCAGGTCGCCCGCTGGACGCTGCCCAACGACGAGACCGCCGTCCGAAGTGCCCGCGACCTGGCGGCCCGCCAGCTGACCGCGTGGGGCCTGGACGGTCTCGGTGACTCGACGAAGCTGATCGTCAGCGAACTGGTCACCAACGCCGTACGCCACAGCACGGGTCCGGTCCGTTTGAGCCTGAAACGACACGGAGTCCTGACCTGCGAGGTGTCCGACACCGACACCTGCGCCCCACGTCCACGCCGCGCGCGCTCCACGGACGAAGACGGCCGCGGTCTCCTCCTCGTCGCTCAGTTGTCGCGTAGGTGGGGATGCCGGTTGATGCCGGAAGGCAAGGTCGTCTGGGTCGAACAGGACATACCCGCACCCTCCGGCCCCTGGCCGTCGTCACGCTCGCGGCAGCCCAGTACCGCATAGGGACGTGACGAGGACAGCCACACTGCGGCGGATGGCCTCGTCCACCCGCAGCAGGGTGACGCTCACGTCGGCCTCGTACGGAAGAGCCCTCGCCGGTGGGTGTGGCGGGGCTCTCCAGACCCAAGGCTTCCGGCGAAGGTCTCCGGCGAAGGTCGAAGCTCCTCAAGCCGCAGGGACGTTCCGGACTTTGGCGAGCTTGTGCCGGGCGACCTGATGGTGGACCGTGGCCGACAGAGCGACGGCATCCGCCGCCTTGGCCCGCAAGCCCTCCAACCAATCTTCTGACCCTCGCCAGTTGAGAGGGAGCCTGGCTTTCGGCCACAGGTCCACCAGCTCACCGGCGAGTGCCAGGCCCTCCTGGAGGAGGTCCGCCAGGCCGGCCGCCGCCGCGACGAGGACGCTGTCCTCCATCTCCGGAACGGCCGGCGGGAATCCCTTGTCGTAGCTCGCGGAAGCGGCTGAGTGGTAGGCCCTGACGACCTGTTCCAGGGACGGCGGTTCCTCGCTCAGGGACAGAACGCTCTGCACGCGGAGGGCGCCGACAGCTGCCCGATACTCGCCGTCGTGGTTCGCAAAGAGCACTCGCTCCGGCTGCCCCGAGGCCCCTTCCAGCCGCTGCCCCAGCATCAAGGAGATCACTGGAAAGTCCCGCGTCAACGCGTGAACATGCGCCGTCGGCATGTACTCGTTGCCAGACGTCGTACGGTCGAGACAGACACCCTGGACGACCGGGCCGATCCGACGGAGCAGGTGTAGCGGCTTCCAGACGTCGAACCCCGGAAGCGCGGCGGCCCAGTCCGCCGTTACCCGTCGAGGCGTCAGGGCACCCGACTTCTCCATGGATTCACCTCGATGGCGAGTATGGCACCCGAGACCTTGAGGAGGGGCCCATACGGGTTGTGTCCGCTCGGCCCCCTGACGGGTCAGCAGCCCCGGTCGTAGATCGCCCGCAGCCACGGTTCCCTGACGGCGGGCATCCGCGCGAGCGTGTACCGGAACGCCTCCGTGGACGGCTGGAACGGATACCACTCGTGCGGCGGCAGCGGGTCGTCCCGCTCCACCCCTGCCGGCAGTCCGCCGACCACCGGCAGCCGGGTCCGGTGCGGAGGGAAGGCGAGTTCGGCCCAGAGCGCGCCATCCATAGGTACCGGCACCACCCCGGCACGCGGCTGCCACATGTCTCCGGTCTGCGGATGTACCGGCACCAGCACCAGGTCAGCAGCCGGCTCGCCGAACCCCGGTCCCGCCAGGTCCAGCAGCTTCGCACCCTCCCCGGCGGGCAGCAGCGCGCCGAGTGCCCGACCGAGGAGCTCGGCGACCGGCCCGGGCGCCACCTCGACCGGTGCGCCCCCGGCGGCCACCACCACCTGGGCGAGTGCCACGCCCGCCGGGATGTCCCGGTACTTGCTCAGCCGATGCCACAGCGCGCCGGTGGCCAGCAACTCCGCCCAATCCATGACCGGCTGCTCCGGCGGCCCGGGCAGCCGCACTACTGCCTGCGGGACGAGCCGGACGACCTGCCAGCACCCGCAGTCGTCCATCCTCGTTCCGACCGGCAGATCGCAACCCAGGCAGGCCAGGTTCGGCCCGTCCCTCCCGTCGATGCCCATGCAGTAGCCCCCGGCCCGCTCGAGGATCAGCCTGGTGCCGCGCATGTCACCGGGCGCGAGCAGGACAGTGCCCGACGGTCCGTCGGACAGCGCACCAAAGGGCGCGAAGCGCCCCCGTTCCGCCGCCTCACGCGCCCCGACCTCGTCCCACTGCCGCCATGGCGGCCCGTACGGCGCAGGATCGACGGCGTAGCACCCGGCCTCCAGCAGTGGCGGGTGCAGCTTCTCCCAGTGGGTGTCGGCCAGGTGGAGCGGCAACGCCACCTGCGACACCGCCGCCGTCAGGACCGCGCCGCAGCCCGCACACCCGAACACCGCCAAGCTGTCCCCTCCCGCCGCCGAAACCCCTGCATCCCACCAAGCAGGCAGAGTGGGGAGCAACGGGTTTTCAGACGACGCTGAGCGCCCCACCGACAGGCAGAGCGGGCCTCGACGTCCCGGTCGCAGCCTCAGGAAGCGGGAAGCCGCGTCGGACTGAGCCTCTGAACCTGAAGACAGCCGTCGACCAGGTCCGGGCTCATGAGTGTCGGTTCTGGCTCAGTTGAGTGACGGCTGTGAGTCGTTGGGCGGCTTGGCAAGTTGCCCGAAAACGCATAGTGGCCAGGGTCTCGGCCGACGGTTCGGGGTCCTGGGATCGTGATGCGAAGTCGTCGCCCTTCTCTTGAGGCGCCTGCCGTGATCAGAATGCCGCTATGACGACGATCTCCATCGGTGCTGAAGAGGTTGCCGCCGCCGTCGACGCCCGGAGCCGCAAAGGAGTGTTCCTGGTCGCCATCGATGGCTTGGGGGGCTCCGGCAAATCGACCTTGGCGACGGCCCTGGCGGAGTTGCGCGGCGCCGCGGTGGTTCACGGTGACGACTTCTACCGCCCCATGGACCCGGAGGAGCGCGCCGGGCTGAATCCCGAAGACGGCTACCACCGCTACTTCGACTGGCAGCGGCTGCGCGAGGAAGTGCTTGCCCCCCTCGCGGCCGGCCGTGATGCCGCCTACCGGCGCTACGACTGGGCGACCGGTGATCTGGCCCCGGACGAAAGCCATTGCGTCTCCGCCTGCGGCATCGTCGTCGTGGAGGGCGTGTACACCGCCCGGCCCGAACTCGCCGACTACTACGACCTCCTTGTCTACGTTGACACCCCGCGGGGGGAATCCATGCGCCGCCTGCGCGAGCGCGGTGACGACCACGGCCCGATCGACTGGGAGTCCCGCTGGCGCCTGGCCGAGGAGCACTACCTGGCCCTGACCCGTCCCCGGGAAAGGGCCCACCTCGTGGTCTCCGGGCACTGATCCGCCCCCGGCCGCCGGTTGAGCATCTGTTCGGCCGCGCGGGCTTCACGCTCCTACGGAAACGTGTCCTGCTCGCCGCATGACACCGCTGTCGGTGGCCGATGCGATCATCACCGCACGTTGACGCGAGGAGATCGCCATGGGCACCTGGGACATCGGCCCTTTCGAGAACGACATGGCCGCCGACTTCGCCTACACGCTGGACGAGACGGCCAAGGACGAGCGCGAGAGCCTTGTCCGGGCGACGCTGACCCGCGCCATCGCGACCGGGGACTACCTTGAGAGCCCAGAAGGAGCAGAGGCCGTCGCCGCGGCCGCTCTCATCGCGGCACAGTGCCCAGCCGGTGAGCCGATCAGCACTTGCTACGGGCCCAAAGAGGCCCTCCCGCAATTCGCCGACGATCTTCGGCCGCTTGCTGTTGAGGCGCTCGACCGGGTGGTCGCCGGGGAGTCCGAGCTCGCTGAACTCTGGGACGAGACGTTCGATGGCCCCAAGTGGCGGCAGAGCGTCAGCCGCATTCGCGCAGTCCTCGCACCCTCACCCGAGCCCGAACCCCAGAAGGACGCACTGTTCGATCTATGACCGGACAACCCAGCGTCACCGATCACAGAGCCTGAGCCACTTCGGCAGGCGTCCCACCCGAGCCGTGGTCGATGGTCACGAGAACGAATACACCCGGTGGACCCTCCCGCCGACCGGGTGAAGGAAAGCGTCGGCCGGGCCGCGAGCCGGCCGTCGGTGACCCCGCTACGATGCGCCCATGCCTGAGCAGTTGTTCGACCGCACGAGCCGCGGTTGCACGGTTGACGATCTGGACTCCCGGTTGCGTACGGCGATTCTGGCCGTCACAGAGACCGAGCTGCTCGGTGATGCCGCGTCGACCGCGGTCGCCTGCGTGGAGACCCGCAGTGTGCCCCGGCGCCGTCCCGGCGTCTTCGCGCGCTTGCTCGGGGGCGACCCACAGCGCGAAACGCTGACTGCTGCCGTGTTGCTGCCGCGGCATCTCTTGGTCGCGGTCACCGACACGCACACGGGGAAGGCCACAGCACGTTCCGGGCGGCTGGCTGACATGACCGTCACCGAGGTCGATCAGCGACTGGCCATTGACTCCGGGGTATCGGTGTTCACCCGCTGGTCGAACCGGTCCGAGGCCGAGTCGATGCACGTCGCGCTCGGTGATGATCCCGCCGGCGCCTCGTTCAAGGACATGCTGCGCCACGCCGTCCAGGCGGCACAGCGCGGCTGAGCGGCCTGTGTCGCAGACCGGGCACCCCACGGTGGCATGGATCGTGAAGCTGACCGCCGACGCGCCCCTGCCGCACTTCTCCTGCAGCGGCAGCACGCTCGTCGTCAGGCCTTGAGGGAGAACGCGGAGACGTCCATCGCGGTGGCCACCGACTCGAACGGCGTGTTCAGAAAGGTCCCGCCGGCACAGGCTATGGAAGCCCCGCGGTAAATCCCTGCGCAGCCCGCCCGGGAGACGTAAGCTGGGTGCACCGACGCGGGGTGGAGCAGCTCGGTAGCTCGCTGGGCTCATAACCCAGAGGTCGCGTGGTTCAAATCCCGCCCCCGCTACCAACATCCGGCCCCTGCCCGACTTCCCGTCGGGCAGGGGCCGGAGCCGTATGCCTGGCCCACCACCCCCTTTGGCCGTGGACGGCCCGGCGGGCCGAGCTGGTTCCGGTTTGACGGAGACCACTGGTGCGGTTGTGGTCAGGCTGCGTGTGCTGTCCCGTATTCCGTTGGACTGCGGTAGCCGACGCTGCTGTGCAGACGGTGCGGACCCCACGGCACAACGGCAGGCCATTGCCCATAGGGCCGGTGGCGAACTGCCCGGGGCGCGGAGGTCTCAGCCGTCGAGTCCTGCCACGCGGCGATGTGCCGGGCCCGTGATGAACGCGTGTGTGCCTTCGGCCGCAGTGGTACGGGGTTCGGTCACCATCCGGCCAGGCGTGTCGGCAGCGGGAGCCGCCGATCGCGATCACGGGAAGGATCGGAGGCGGGAGCGTGTTGTTATGCTGGCGGCTGACACAGGACGGCAATGAGGAGTGACAGACGTGGTGGGTGACGACGACATCTCCGGGTGAGATCCGGATCTGACGGCCACCGGCCGGCGCTCAGGAGCGCTGCCGAGGTGGTCCGTTTCGTCGTGCCCCCTTCTCCCACGTCTGCCCAGGGCAGAGGTCTACGCTCTGCCCTCGTACCTCCGAGGTCATTTCCATGTCCGACGCCGCTGTCGTCTGCTCGAACGTCTCCTTCGCCTGGCCCGACGACACCCCCGTCTTCCACGAGCTGTCCTTCTCCGTGCCCCCCGGCCGTACGGGCCTGGTGGCGCCCAACGGCTCCGGCAAGAGCACCCTGCTCAAGCTGATCGCCGGTGAGCTGAAGCCCGCCACGGGCTCGGTGTCGGTGAACGGCACGCTCGGCTACCTCCCGCAGACCCTGCCCCTGACCAGCGGCCTCACCGTCGCCGAGGTGCTCGGCGTCGCCGCGGTGATCCGCGCCCTGGACGCCGTGGAGTCCGGGGACGTCGACGAGAAGCACTTCGCCACCATCGGTGACGACTGGGACATCGAGGAGCGCACCCGCTCCCAGCTCGACCGTCTGGGCCTGGCCGACCTCACCTTGGACCGCAGCCTGAGCACACTCAGCGGAGGCCAGGTGGTCTCCCTCGGGCTCGCCGCCCAGTTGCTCAGGCGTCCCGACGTCCTCCTGCTCGACGAGCCGACCAACAACCTCGACCTCCAGGCCCGGCACAAGCTCTACGACGTGCTGTCGGAGTTCAACGGCTGTCTGCTCCTGGTCAGCCACGACCGCGCGCTGCTGGACCGCATGGAGCGCATCGCCGAACTCGGCAGCGACGAACTGCGCCTGTACGGCGGTACTTTCACCGAGTACGAGGAGACCGTCCGTGCCGAGCAGGAGGTCGCCGAGAAGAACGTCCGCAACGCCGAGCAGGAACTGAAGCGGGAGAAGCGGGAACTGCAGCAGGCCCGCGAGCGCGCCGAGCGCCGGGCGAGCAACGCCGCCAAGAACCTGAAGAACGCCGGGCTGCCCAAGATCTTCGCCGGAAACATGAAGCGCGGCGCGCAGGAGGCCGCGGGCAGGTCCGGCACGATGCACGCGTCCCGGGTCAGCGACGCCAAGGCTCGCCTCGACGAGGCCGGACGGGCCCTGCGCGAGGAGCAGCGGCTCACGCTGGAGCTGCCCGGCACCCAAGTGCCCGCCGGCCGCAACCTGTTCCTCGGCGAGGGCATGCAGGTCCGCCTGGGCGACCAGGAAGTGTTCGCGGCGGGCGGCGTCGACCTGAGCGTCCGGGGCCCCGAGCGCATCGCACTGACCGGGCCCAACGGCGCCGGCAAGACCACGTTGATGCGGCTGGTCACCGGTGGTCTCGCCCCGGACAGCGGGGAGATCAAGCGCAACGACGGGAGGATCGCCTACCTGTCGCAACGCCTGGACCTGCTGGACCTCGACCGGACTGTGGCGGAGAACTTCGCCGCGTTCGCGCCCGAGCGGCCCGAGGCGGAGCGGATGAACCTGCTCGCCCGGTTCCTCTTCCGGGGCGCGCGGGCCCATCTGCCGGTGGGTGTGCTCTCCGGCGGCGAGCGGCTGCGCGCCACCCTGGCCTGCGTGCTGTGCGCGGAGCCGGCGCCGCACCTTCTGCTGCTCGACGAGCCCACCAACAACCTCGACCTGGTCAGCGCGGGCCAGCTGGAGAGCGCGCTCAACTCCTACCAGGGTGCCTTCATGGTCGTCAGCCACGACGAGCGGTTCCTGGCCGAGATCGGGATCAGCCGCTGGCTGCGGCTGGCCGACGGGGTGCTGAAGGAAACGGGGGCACCGGCGGTGTGAGCCGCCGACGTGTGACGTGGTCCGCGTCCGAGGCCGTGCGCCCGGCGGACCGAGAACCGATCACGCCAGGACGGTAAACCCCCGTGCCCCAGCCCGCTCTGCTCGCCCACGACCTCGTCCGGACTCTCGGTGGACGTCGCGTCCTCGACGGTGTCTGCCTCACCGCCTCCCCCGGTCACCGCATCGGCCTGATCGGGGAGAACGGCGTCGGCAAGTCCACCCTGCTGCGGCTGCTCGCAGGGGTGGACGAACCGGACGCGGGAAGCATCTCCCGCCCCCACGACGTCGGTTTCCTCCAGCAGGAGATGCCGTTCGACGCGGACTCCACCCTCGGCGCCGTACTGGACGAGGCGCTGCGCGAAGCCCATGAGGACCTCGCCGAATTGGACCGTCTCGGCGAGGAGCTGACCCGCGTCCCCGAGGACGACCCCGGCCACCGGGAACTCCTCGACGCCTACGGCAGACGTCTCGAACAGGCCCAGGACCGGGAGTCCTGGGACGCCGACCGCCGCGCCGCGATGGTCCTGGACGGCCTCGGCCTGGGCGCCCTCGGCCACGACCGGAGCCTTCGCACACTCTCCGGCGGGCAGCGCGGCCGGCTCGCCCTGGCCGCGCTGCTGGTCCGGCGGCCCTCCGCGCTGCTCCTGGACGAGCCGACCAACCACCTCGACGACGACGCCGCCGCTTTCCTCGAGGCGCAGGTCCGTTCCCTGCCCGGCACCGTGGTGGTCGCCAGCCACGACCGGGCGTTCCTCGACGCCGTCACCACCGACCTGATCGACCTCGACCCGGCGCTCAACGGACCCGTCCGCTACGGCGGCGACTACAGCGCCTACCTCTCCGCGAAGCACACCGAGCGGCAGCGCTGGGAGCGGCGGCATGCCGAGGAGCAGGAGGAACTGGAAGAACTGCGCGAGTCGGTGGGCGTGACCGCGCACAGGGTCGCCCCGGACCGGGGCCGCGTCGACAACGAAAAGATGGGCTACGGCCATCGGGCCGGCCGCGTACAGCACTCCGTCTCCCGCCGGGTGCGCAACGCCACCCGGCGGCTGGAGGAGTTGGAGCGCACCCAGGTCGCCGAGCCACCACGCCCCCTGCGCTTCGCCGCCGGAGACCTGGCAAGGGGGGCCGAGGAGAGCACTGAGCCGCTGGTGAGACTACGGGACGTGCGGGTGCCGGGCCGGCTGGCACTGGACTGCCTGGAGGTGGCGGCGACCGACCGGCTGCTGGTCACCGGCGGCAACGGGGCCGGCAAGTCGACGCTGCTCGCCGTCCTCGCCGGACAGCTCCCGGCCGAGGGCGAGGTGCACAAGCGGCACCACACGACAGTGGGACTGCTCACCCAGGACACCGTGTTCGAACGGCCCGCACGCACCGTCCGCGACACCTATGAAGCGGCGGTGGGCCAAGCCCGGGCGGTGAAGGTGCCGCTCGGCTCGCTCGGCCTGATGCACGCGGCCGACCTGGACAGACCGGTCGGGGAACTGTCGGTGGGACAGCGCCGGCGGCTGGCGCTGGCGCTGTTGGTGGCCCGCCCGCCCCACCTGCTGCTGCTCGACGAGCCCACGAACCACCTCTCCCCCCGCCTGTGTGACGAGCTGGAGGAGGCACTCGGCACCGGACCCGGCGCCATCGTGGTCGCCAGCCACGACCGCTGGCTACGCCGTCGGTGGCAGGGCCGGGAAGTTCGGCTGTCCCCTGGGCTCGCCCGGCGGACGAGCGGCATCAAGACTCGCTGACGACAATCACCGACCACCGCAGGCAGTCACTCGCCTCGTCCTCGGCATTGTCGGTATCGGAACCGGGCAGGGGCACGAACTCATCCAGGCCTCGCTCACGCCGCCATCGCTGCGCACTCGTCGCACAACCAACCGGCAGATCATGACGTCCGGCCGACGTACTAGGACTGTCCCCCAGCAGGATGGTCGGGGCGGTCGGGGCGGATGGCGATGTGGTCGGGTTCGAGTTCGAGCATGACGCGGTTGCGGATGTCGAGGGCGTGGGTGTAGTCGCGGGGGAGTTGGAGGCGGCCGGAGCGGTCGACGGTGGCGTATTCGCTGGCGTGGACGGTGGTGCGGCCTTCGTCGTCGACGCTGGTGCGGCGGACGACTTCGGAGGCGGTGCGGCCGTCGCGGATGGCGACGGTGCGGTCGACGGCGGTGGCCACGGCCTGGTCGTGGGTGACGACGACGATGGTGGTGCCGAGTTCCTTGTTCGCCGTGCGGAAGGAGTTGAAGACCTGTTCGCCGGTGGCGGAGTCCAGTTGCCCGGTGGGTTCGTCGGCGAGTACCAGGGAGGGGTGGTTGGCCAGGGCGACGGCGATCGCGGTGCGCTGCTGTTCGCCGCCGGACATCTGCTGGGGCCGGCGGTCGGCGCAGTAGCCGACGCCCATCAGGTCCAGCAGTTCGGTGGCGCGGTCGGTGCGCGCTTTGCGGCCTTTGACGCGGCCGGATAGCCGCATGGGCAGGACGACGTTTTGCAGGGCGGTCAGGTAGGGCAGGAGGTTGCGTGAGGTCTGCTGCCAGACAAAGCCGACGACCTCGCGCTGGTAGCGCAGGCGGTCGCCGGCGTCGAGGGCGAGCAGGTCGAAGCCGGCGACCGAGGCGGCGCCCGCGGTGGGGGTGTCCAGCCCGGCCAGGATGTTCAGCAGGGTGGACTTGCCGCTGCCCGAGGCGCCGACCAGGGCCATCAGTTCGCCCTGCTGCACCAGCAGGTCCAGTCCCTGCAGGGCCTGGACCTCCACGCCCTGGGCGGTGAAGATCCGCACCAGCCGGTCGCAGACGATCAGCGCGTCATGCCCGTAGGCGGGCTGCTCCCGGCTCTCGGTGACGCGTCGTTCCAGGTCCGCCAGTGTGACGTTGTCGCGCTCGGCGGTGCCGGACGTGTTCTGAGTCATGATCGTTCCCCCATCCGGAGTTCGGTTCCTTCTCCCCGTCGCCCGGTCAGCCAGGCCTGGACGGCCAGCACCACACAGGCCAGCAGCACCAGCCCTGCGGCGGGCAGCAGCAGCGACGCCGCGTCGGTGCGCAGCACCGCCCCCGACAGGTCCGTGGCGGGCGTGCGGACCGTGAAGGCCAGTGCCACCAGGTCCACGCCCGGACGCACCAGCGGCACCGTGGCCACGCTCACCAGGACACCGCCGAGGGCTCCCAGCAGGACCTGCGGCAGCATCTCCAGCACCGCCAGCCACTGCCGCTGACGACCGGTCATGCCCATCGTCCGCAGCCGGGCCAGCAGCGCCTTGCGCTGCGGAGCGTTGTGCAGCAGCGACAGCAGCAACGCCAGCACGCTGTAGCCGGCGCCCGCGGCGACGGCGGCGAGGTACACGTGCCGTGCGCCCGACTGCAGGGCCGAGGTCGTGCCGTAGGAGGCGCGTTGTTCGGTGCGCAGCGTGACCTGCGCCTTGGGCGCGGTCTTGGCGACGACGGCGCGCAGCGCCTTCGCGTCGATGCCGGTGCCCGTCGCATACAGCGTCGACGGCCCGTGTGCCGGCTCTTTCGTCCCGGGCGCGACCTTCGCCAGGGCGGCCCGCGACACGATGACGAACTCGTGGTTGGGGGCGGCCGGGGTGGCGTCCTGCGTGGCCACGATGTGCACCATGACCCGCCCGACCGAGGACCTGACGGTCTCCGGGTCACCGACGCCGTTGCCGAACTTCCGTGCGAGCGCCGGGGAGGCGATGCCGGGAATGGGCTCCTTCGCGCCTGAGTCGAGCTTGCCGGCGGGGAAGGAGGAGCCCAGGCCGGTGGCCGCCACGAGCCGGGCGTACGGCTCCGGGTCGACGACCAGCAGGTCGAACCGGTCCCTGTAGTTGATCAGTTTCTGCCCGGATTCGATCCGGACGCCGGTGACTTCCCGCACCCCTGTGACCTTGCGGACCTGGGCGTCGATTCCCTGCGGCAGGGCGCCGTAGCTCTGCACGCGGGCGTCCGCGCCGACCGCCGTCACCGCGGCGTGGTCGCGTCCCGACTCCACGCCCGCGAGCACCGATCCGCCGAAGGAGGTGATGGTGAGGGCCACCAGCACGGCCAGCAGTGGCAGCGCGGTGGTGGAGGGGGCGCGTCCGGCGCGGGCCAGGCCCAGGTGCAGCACGGCTCCGTTGAGCCGTGCGAAGGGCCGCGCCAGCAGCCGTACCGGCCAGGGGTACAGCCGCAGCAGCACCAGCGCGGCGACCATCGCGAGCAGCACCGGGGCCGCGGCGGTCAGCACGTCCGCACCGCCGTCGGCCGTGCCGCGCTGCCGCAGCGCGACCACGGCGCCGGCGACGACGACCAGCATCGCCAGTTCGGCCACCGTGCGGCGCCGCGACGGCCGTGCCGCGACGAGGTCCTCACGCTGCTCGGGGCGCGGCCGGCGAGCCGTCGCAGCCGCCCGCAGCGGCAGACTGACCGTGGCCAGGACCGCCACGGCGGTGGCCGACCACACGGCGAGCGCGGCACGTTCGGCCGGCAGCAGGAGCAGCGCCACGGCCAGACCCGCCGCCGCGGACGGCACCGCCACCACCGCGCCCTCCGCCAGCAGCCGGCCGGTGAGCGCGCCCATGCTGATGCCACGGGCCCGCAGCAAGGTGAACTCGGCCCTGCGCCGGGCCGCCGACAGGCCCGCCGCCATCAGCAGCACGACGGCGCCGACGGTACCCACACCCACAGCCGCGACCAGGACCAGCGGCTGCGCAGCCGTACGCTCCGCGACGAAGGGGCCCAGAAGTTCGCCCAGCCCCTGCTCCTCGACGTGGAGACCACGCTGCTTGGCCTGCAGATGTGCCCCGTCCGGTCCCGAGATCAGCGCGGCCATCCGGTCGCTCAGGGCCGGGACGTCGTGCGCGGTGAGCGCATCGACGTCGGCGGGGTGGTGCCAGTAGGCCAGCGCGCCGTCCTGAAGGCTGAGCAGGACGGCCGTGGCCCCCGGGTCGATGAGCGCGGCGAAGTGCCAGTAGCGGACGGGGTCGCCACCCGGGACGGGCAGCGAGCGCAGGCTGGGCCTGCGCAGGTCCGACTCCGCGTTCCACCAGACGGCGCCAGGTGAGCGCGGCGTGACGATCCCGGTGACCCGGACGGTCACGACGGATCCGACCGCGTCCTGGAGGTGGAAGGCCGAACCGGTGCGCAGTTTCGTCACCTTGGCGGTGCGGTCGGTGATCACCGCTTCGACGCTGCGGGGGTCGGTACCCGGGTGCGGCAGACGCCCCTCGAGGAGCCGGGTGTTCGCCGCCAGGTCCGGCTGGGCCACCAGGGCGCTCTCCGGATCGAGGCCCGAAGGCCGGGGCAGCCCAGGGTCGGTGACGCCCGTGTCGGCGGAGTGCACCCCGTACACGGTCCGGTCGCGTTCGAGCGTCACCGGAGGCTTCACGAGGCGCTGGAACCGGGCCTCGGTCTCCTCCAGCGACGGGGGCGTGAGCAACCCCTCTGCGTTGAGGGGGGCGGACAGCCGTGACACCGGGAGCGACATGGTGACGCTACGGCCCGGCAGCGACGCATGTGACACCACGTCGCGCAGCGCGGTGTCCTCGTAGCCGTCGACGGCCCGCGGCAGCGCGGCCGCCAGGAACGCCGTGACGAACACCAGCGCGGCGAGTGCCAGCGTCCCGCCGGGGGCGGCGCGCAGCCGGGCGCGGATCCAGGAGACGTCACCGCTGCGCGGGGAACGGGGCTCGGCCACGTCATTCACCTCCTTGGCGCCGCAGCGCCTGGGCCGGGTCGGCGGACCGCCACGCCGTCAGCATGACGCCGAGCAGGGGCAGTGCGGTGACGGTGATCAGCAGCACGGCGAGCAGGCCGGACGGCAGATGTATCCGCACGTCGGGGACCGGGCTCTCCGCGTCAGCCGTCAGGATGATCAAGGGGACGACCAGGCGGGTCAGCAGTCCGCCGAGTAGGGCGCCGACGCCCACCGCGACCAGGATGACCAGGCCCTGTTCGGCGGCGATCACCCGGGCGAGCCAGCGGCGCGGGGTGCCCAGCGCCCGTAGCATCGCGAACTCCTGGGAGCGTTCGCGCAGCGCTCCGGCCGCCGCCACGCTGTAGCCGAGCGCGGCCAGCACCACGGCGGTCACCACGGCGGCGGGCAGCGCGGACAGCGGCCCGGCGCCGAGCGGATCGCGTTGGAGTTCGGTGCGCTGCTCGTCGCGGACCAGGAGCGAGGTGATGTCACCGCGGGCCTGCAGTGCCGAGGCGAGGCGAGCGGTCGCGCCCGGCTCGGCCGCCAGCCACCACTCGCCGGGGACCAGGAAACCCTGGCCGGTCCCGTTCAACAGGGTGTTGACGGAGCGCAGGTCCAGCAGCAGCGCCCCGCCGTCGGTGCCGTCGGTCCTGGGCACGACGGTGGGCAGGGCGCGCACGGCGGCGGAGACGCGGACCGGCACGGTGACGCCGGCCACGGGGATCCGCACCGAGTCCCCGACCTTAGCGCCGACCGCACGCAGGAAGGTGTCCGTGGCGACCGCCGACAGCGCGGCCGGGGTCTTGGGCTCGGAGCTGAGGGTTACGGATGCCGTGTCATAGCCGCTCTGCCAGGCCGCCCCGAGGGGCATCTCCCCTGTGTCGAACTCGACGGCGAGCGGCGTCCGCCCGCTGGAGTCCGGGGCGTCCGTCCAGACGGCGACGTAGCCGTCGTAGTTCATGTAGTCGGGGTTGCCCATGACGGCGCGCGCCTGCCACGACGAGCCCTCCGGAACCCGGACGGTCCGCGTGGTGCCGTCGCCGGACTCCGACCGCAGGGCGGTGACGGAGAGCCGGTGGTGCTCGGTCCGCTGCGGCAGGGTGTAGTCGGCCTTGATCCTGGTCAGGCGCAGCGGCCCGGCCGGGCCGGCCCCGGGGGCCCGGCCCGCCTCGGCGCCGAAGTCCGCCACCACGACGTGCCGTCCGCCGTCGGAGGGGACCTTGCCCAGGGCGATGGTGTAGGGGACGCCGAAGCGGTCCACGAATGTCGCCGAAAGGCGGGTGGTGACGTCGCTCGCAATCGGTCGGCCGCCGGTGTCCGAGGCTTGCGTGCGGACGGTCAGGAGAAGGCGCGCGGTGTCACGGGGCAGGGTGAACCCGCTGTCCCGCGAGGCGGTGTCCTGAGGTCGCAGGGAGCGGAGGACCTGCCGGAACGGCCGGTCGGTGAGGTCGTCGCGCAGGCCGGTCACCCGGGAGGCGGTGGTGGTGTCCATCGTCAGCACCGTCGCCTCGCGGTTCCTGGGCAGCGGCACCGTGCTGCGGCTCGCCGGGGTCACCGCGGCGATCCCGGGTATGTGGTCGTAGACGCCGCCCTGTCCGAACGGCGGTGTCGAAGTGCCGGTCACGCGGACGTCGGCTCCCACCAAGAAGTCCGCCTGGTCGCTCTGGGACCGCTCCCACGTGGCGTTCTCGCCGATCGCGAACATGCTGATCGACACCGCGAAGACCAGCAACAGGGCGGGGCCCGCGCCGCGGCCGGTCCGCCGCGCCAGCTGCCAGCCGGCCAGCGCCGTGGGCAGGCCGGGCGACCGGGCGGCCAGCCGCTCCCCGAGGCGGGCGGCCGGCGGCAGCAGACGCAGCGCGAGCACCGCGCCCGCCAGCAGGCACAACGCGGGCGCCACCACCAGCACCGGGTCCACCCCCAGCCCGCCTGTGGTGTCCGTCGTCAGCGCGCCGGACCCGCCGCCACGCCGGGACAGCTGCCAGTAGCCCAGTCCCGCCACGAGCAGTAGCGCGAGGTCGGTGCCCGCCTGCACGGCGCCCGGCAGGGCGCCCTTGCGGGTCCGTGCCTGCCGCTCGATGGAGTAGGTGCCCGTGCGGCGCAGCGCCGGCGAGGCCACGGCGACGCCGCAGGCGAGCGCGGCCAGCACGCCGGCCCACCAGGCCGTGGAGGACGGTACGTCCAGGTGCACGTCTGCCCGCGCCAGGGCCCCGTGCCCGGCGAGCAGCCGCACCAGCGGACCGGCCAACAGCGGTGCCAGCACGGCGGCGGGCAGCGCCAGCAGCAGTGCCTCGGCGGAGGCCAGGCCCGCGATGCGGGACCGGGAGCCACCGCGGGCCCGCAGCTGGGCGGTCTCCTCGGAGCGCTCGCTGGCGAGCAGGCCGGCGACGAGCATCAGCGCCAGGCCCGCGAGGACGATCAGCTGCAACGCGCTGATGAGCAGCGTCGAACGGCTCACCAGCAGATTGCGGCTCAGGTCGGCCGCCAGCGCGGGCAGCTCGCTGCTCGCCGTCGTCTTCCCGTCCAGCTGCTTGTCGTCCAACTGCCCCACCGTGCGCCGGACGTCCTGACCGACGCTGTCGAGCCGGCCGGCGGTCATGGCCGAGAAGTCCGCTCCCGCGGTCCACTGGACCTCGGTCGCAGGCACCGCGCCCGAAGCAAAAGCCCGGGGATCGGTGAGCATCGGTCCGTAGGTGGTGAACGACAGCGTCCGCACGCCGCGCCCGGCCATCGGGTCCAGCCGCCAGTACAGCGCGGACGGATCCGTGGGGCGGTACAGGCCGGTCAGCCGTACGCGCAGCGGCGGCCCGTTCCGCCGGTCGGCGAGCGTGATCACGTCCCCCGGCGTCACGCCGAGGGCCTTCGCGGCCGTGTCGGGCAGCGCGACCGGCACCGGGCCTTCGGCCTGCGGCGCGTCGGGGAAGGTCCCCTCGACCATGGTCACCCAAGACCGGTCGAACGTGGCGAGCAGCGTGAGGTCCGGATTGTCCGAGCGCGGCGCGTCCGCCGGGCGCGAGTCCTGCGGCAGTCCGTACGCACCGGAGCGGGTGCTGGACGAGACCCGCACCGGCAGCCCGTCGTAGGCCCCCGCGAGGGTCTTGCGCACGCGGGAGTCCAGCCGCCCGGCGTCCTGCTCGGCCACCTCCGACGTCACGTCGATCTGTGTCCTGGCGGCCGACGGCCCCTGCAGCGCGCGCCGCAGCCCCGCGTCCCCGACCGCGCCGCTGAACGCGGCCAGCGCGGCCACGGCGCAGGTGGTCAGGACGACGGACAACAATGCGGCGGCGAGTAGCAGCCGGTGCGCGCGCAGGCGCAGCAAGACGAAGCCCGGCACCATGCCCCCCGTTCTCGATGCCCGTAACAGTGTGTTGCGAGTGGACGACCAGGTCACCGCCGAGCGGGGGGGAGCGACACAGACTGCGCCCATGCCACGACGTGACCGACAACTGCCCCATTGCCACGCGGAAGTGGGTGGAAGGATCAGATGCTCATCGTCATCTTAAGCCTGCGTTTGTTTCCACCGTGTGAACAGGGGCTCAGCTGGGTGGCCCTTATGCTGGCGGGCATGAGCGAGGGACTGCTGGAACGGCGTGAGGGCCCGGCGGGCGGCGGGGCGGCCTCCGAGGCGATGGTCGTGGTCGAGGACCTGGTGCGCACCTTCGGCACCGGGGACACCGCGGTGCACGCCCTGGGCGGGGTGTCCTTCTCCGTGGCCCGCGGTGAACTGGTCGCGCTCAAGGGCCGCTCCGGCTCGGGCAAGACGACCCTGCTGAACATCATCGGCGGCCTGGACCGCGCCGACGCCGGCCGCGTCACCGTCGACGGCACCGTCCTGAACGGCCTGGGCGAACGCGACCTGCTCGCCCTGCGCCGCGACCGCATGGGCTTCGTCTTCCAGTCCTTCGGCCTGCTGCCCATCCTCACCGCCGCCGAGAACGTCGGCGTCCCCCTGCGCCTGCGCAACACCCCCCGCCGCGAACGCGAAGAACGCGTCGCCCTCCTGCTCTCCCTCGTCGGCCTGCAGGGCCACGCCGGCCAGCGCCCCGGCGAGATGTCCGGCGGCCAGCAGCAACGCGTCGCCATCGCCCGCGCCCTCGCCAACCGCCCCGCCCTGATCATCGCCGACGAACCCACCGGCCAGCTCGACGCCGACACCGGCCGCGCCGTCATGGAACTCCTGCGCGCCGTCGTCCACAGCGAAGGCGTCACCGCCCTCGTCGCCACCCACGACCCCCAGCTCCTCGCCCTCGCCGACCACGTCCTCGAACTCCGCGACGGCCACATCACCCCCACCGACTGACCCACGGCTTCCGCGGGGCGGCGGCGCGACCCGACGAGTTGGCCGCCTGGTACTGCGATGCCGCCAACCACGGCGAACCGGCCTGCGCATCGCAGCGCTCAGGCACAGGATCACCGTGATGGGCACCCGCCGCCGACCGTGATCCACATGACCTCGTGGGCCATGGTCCCGGCCTCGGGGTGGCAGATCACGCTAGGCCGTGTCGTCAAAGGAGCGCCGGCCGCCCGGAGGGCGGGCCCAGCGGCGTCTGGTGCGGTGCATCGCAATGCGGAGAGCCGTCCTCGTAGTGGGCTACTCGGACGATTCGACAACGCAGCGAGGTGCCGTGCCAGACGCCGCTGGGCAGGCGGGACTTTGACGACACGGCCTAGGCGGGGAACGTGAAGAGGCGGTACTGCGAAACCTCGACGAAACCGAATCGCCGGTACAGCGGCTCGCCGGCCGGGCTCGCGCCGAGTGCGGCCAGCCCCATACCGCGATCTCGGCCCACGCGGAGCGCCGCCGCCGTCAAAGCTGTGCCGATGCCGTGTCGGCGGTGCGTGTCCGCGACGTGGACGAGGAAGATCCCGGCCACGTCGTGGGCTGCGATCACCACGGTCGTCCCGACGACACGGTCGTCGAGAACCGCCGCCAGGCGGACGATGTCCGCGTTGTCCCGGCGCTGCGACTCGATCCGCACGATGTCGGGTTCGAGGCTCGGTGCGACGCCCATGGAAGCGCTGTAGGTGCGAACCAGTTCCGGCAGCTGACCGTGATCGGTCACCTCCTCGATCCGCAGGCCGGCCGGTGGCTCCATCGGATCGACCGCCTGGTCGAGCGGTCTGACCATCACGGGGATCGTTGTGAACTCCTTCGCCCCACGCTCGGCGAGGGCGGACGACGTGCCTGCGGGGCTGTCCGGGCCGACCCACCACCACCAGGGCACTCCCGCGAGCCGGTCCCGCGCGATGGCGGTGGACTGCTCCACCGCATCCAGGGAGCGGACACGGACCACTCCGTTGAACTGTGGTTGAGCCAGCCCGCTGCGGAAGTACTCGAGATCACCGTCAGCGCGGTCCACCATGCCCCATCCGGTCAGGTATTGCCGGAAGTTGGCGGTCACGCGGGCCATGCCCCCGGGGTGCCACAGCTCTCGCGGGACGCTGCCCGGGGATGCGCCCGCCGTGAGCGGTTCATCAGCGCTGCTTGATACGTCCGTCATGGGTGTTACCTCTGTCCGAAAGCCTCGGACCTGAGCGGCCCGAGGGTATCCCGTGGCTTGTCCGGCTGGCTTCACAGCGATGCCTTGCCGACCGTGTGATCCAGCCGTGGGGTCGTTGTCTCCGCGCCGGGCGTTGCCGGTGGCCGTCGACGGTGCCGGCGGCTGCGTCGAGTGATTCGTGACTGCCAACGCCTCGCAGGCTCCGGCGGAGCGGTGCGCAACCTGCCTGTCCGGCACGGTCATTCATTGATCTTGCGTGTCAGGGCACCACGATTCGGTAGTCCGAGACGGGCCGGTATCCGATGCGCTGGTAGACGCTGTTGCTCGTCGGGTTGGCGAGGTCGGTGAAGAGAAGTACGTGTTCCGCACCGGCGTCGCGTGCTGCTTGGGAAACGGCTGCGGTGACGGCGGAGCCGTAGCCCCGGCCGCGCTGTTCGGGCGGGGTGTAGACGGGGGTGAGGCGAGCCGTTCCGGCCACCACCGACGTCATGGCGGCCATGGCAACTGGTTCGTCCCCGACCGTCCACAACCGCCAGCCGCCCCTGCTCGTCCGCTCGTCGATGAATGCGTCGAGATCCGCTCCGAGCGAGCCGGCTTCCGCGACGAAACGGGTGCACCACTCGCGGAGCAGAGCCCGGTCACCGTCGGTCGCCGTCCGCGGTGCCCCCGGCGGTGCGACTCCAGGGCGCACAAGCCGGTCAAGGCGATAGAGGCGAAGATGCGGTCCGCTCTTGGGCGCGGAGCCGGTGGTCGTCTGCCACGCTGCGGAGAAGGCACGGACCGATGAGTCGTCGGCCAGGAGCTGTGCAAACGGCTGGGCTTGGGTGGACAGGAGTCCGGCCAGGTGCGTTGCCGCGCTCTGGGAGAGGCGGCTCGCGGTCAGCATGTGCGGTGGCATCCACACGAACGCGGCCGTCGTCGCTGCTTCATCCGGTTCCCGCCACCAGCCCAGCACCGTGGGCGGGGGTTTGCCCCCGGAGCGCAGTTGCTCGATCGTGTCGAGTCCGGACAGCAGCATGGTGTGCCGGTCGGGACGTGCGGCGAGGAATGCCCCCGCCTCGGAGCGAAACACTTCGGGCTTGTCCGTAAGGAACCAGGTCACGAGATCGCATCTCCTGCTTGCCCGGCGTGCGGCAATGCGCGGAGCCGTGGGGAAGCGGTTGGGGCCCGCCGGCCGCAGCGGACGCGACTGGCGGGCGGCAAGGGCGGTCGGCTCAGTGCAGGCCGAGTTCGTGCCTGATGAGCTCGGCGAGCGCGGAGGGCTGCGACAGGAAGGGCGAGTGCGAACTGTTCAGCCGCAGAGTCCTGTCGGCGCGCTTCGCGAAGAGTTCCTGGACGAAGGGCGGGATGGCGCCGTCTGCTTCGCAGATGATGTAAGTGCTCGGAATCGTCTGCCAGGCGACCGCGGTCAGCTTCTGGGTGGTCGCGACGTAGGACTGGTAACCCAGGGCCGCCGTCGCCTTCTCGGCAACGCCCCTGTCCACGTCGCCGTAGAACACGTCGACCGGGTTCGCGACGGTCAGGAAGTCGCCGACACCCTCCTGCCGGTGGAACTCCCACCAGAGTGCCGGGTCGCCGCCAGCGCTCGACAGCAGGGAGTCCCCGGCGTCGAGCTGGAACGCGGCGAGGTAGACGATGCTCTTGACGTTGGGCGCATCGGCGAGCGCCTGGGTGGTGGGGACGCCGCCGTAGGAGTGCGCGACGACGACCACGGGTCCGCCGATCGCCTCGACCGCGGCCCTGATGGCTGCCGCGTCGGAGTACATGTCGCCCAGCGCCTTGGGATCGTTGCCACACGAGGTGAGGGCCACGGTGCGGACATCGATGCCGGGCAGGGCATCGACGAGGAGTTGCAGATGCTCGGGCTTGTGCCACGCTCCGGGCACGAGCAACAGCGACGGCAGGGTCATCCGAACCTCATAGGGCAGGTGATGCGTTGGGCATGATGTACGGGCCCATCATCCAGGCCCTCACTGCGCAACGTCCACGTGATAGATGTCACTAATGATCTATGGGATGGGCCCGGGCCCGCCGCCTGCCCACCACCCGCACGCGAAGCTGAGGCGGCCCGCCGGAAGAACCGACGGACCGTCACGAAAGCCCGCGGCGAGGCTGCCGGGCTTCCTGCGGGGCCCGCCCGGCCGGGCTTGGAGGGCGCCCGGCACGGTCCGGCATCCGGCACCCTTCCGCTCGGCGGCGTCGGCGACGCGGTAGAGGCCCTCACCGACCGACAGGTACGGACGGCCGGATTCCGGACGACCGCGGGCACTTTAGATTAAGCTCACCATCTAATGCGTGACATCTACTGACGAAATGAGGACGACCATGTCCACACAGAAGCCCGGGACAGCGCTCGTTACCGGCGCTACCGCCGGTCTGGGTGCCGCCTACGCCGAGGAGTTGGCGGCGCGGGGGCACAACCTGCTCCTCGTCGCCCGTGACGAGGCGCGGTTGGAGTCTTCCGCGGCGAACCTTGCGGAGCGTTTCGGCATCGGGGTTTCGGCGCTGAGCGCCGACCTGGCCACGCCGAAGGGCATGCGGAGCGTCGAGGACCGCCTGGCGGCCGACCTCTCGATCGACATGCTGGTGAACAACGCCGGCAGCGCCCTGTTCGGCCCCCTGTCCGCGGCGGACCCGGACCGGTTGGAGTGGCTGATCACGCTCAACCTGACCTCCGCCACCAGGCTTGCGGCTGCCGCCGCGCGGGCGTTCTCCAGCCGGGGCTCGGGCACGATCGTCAATGTGTCGTCCGCCCTCGCCCTCAACATCCTGCCGGTGGGTGCGGCGTACAGCGGGACCAAGGCATATGTGATCGCGTTCAGCCAGGCTCTGGCACAGGAGTTCGCCGGTTCCGGTGTCCGGGTGCAGGTGGTGGTGCCGGGAGCGCTGGAGACGGCGATCTGGGACGGCTCGGGCATCGAACTGGACCAGTTGCCCAAGGAGGCCGTCATGGCACCCCGCGATGCCGCGCGGGCCGCGCTCGCCGGCCTCGACGCCGGCGAGCTGGTCACGATCCCCTCGCTGCCGGAGTACGCCAGGTGGGAGGAGTACGAGAACGCCCGCCAGGAACTCATCCCGGGTCTGTCCCTCACGCGCCCCGCCGGACGCTACGCCGGCTGACATCCGGGGCAAGCACGCTCTTCGCCAGGGCCGGGGGCCAACCGCCCCCGGCCCGCCGCCCCTTCGCCCCCTGCGCCTTGGGGTGGGAGCCGACATGACGGCCGGCTGTTCGCCGTGCAGCACCTCGGCGAAGGGCTCCTTCCGCTTCCCGACCTGGCGCGGTGGAACCCGGTCAACGAACTGCCACCACGCCCCGTAGGGCCGGGTCTCGCAGTCGAAGGCCGTCAGGACCGGAGTTGCAGGCGAAGCCCGGGTACCGCCTGTCGCCCATGAGTGACGCCAGGGCGCGCGGGGGCCGGTGCCGACGTCCCGAGCACCAAGGTGCTCGGTCCAACGGCGGCCGTTCCCGGCGATGTCACCACGTCAGCCGTCCACTGGGCTTCACGCACTGCCGGCCGCCGGGCCGCCAGACCGGCGGCAACGGAACCACGTCACGGCCAGGAACAGCCGGGGAGGCGGTGATTCACTCGCCACCGGTCGCGATGACGGCCAAGCGCGGGCCCGCCGGGACAGGGGCGGCGGGACAGGCCACGAGTTCAGGACGCCGTACCGCGGCGTCGGCGCTGCGGGGCGTCAAGCGGTTCAGGACACTGGGGTGGCGTGCACGTCAGCCGGTTGCCGGCTCACCACTGTCGGCGGCCCTGGCCACCGCTGCATGTGCCGCCTGCAGGATCTGCTCCGACAAAGGCGTGCCTGCGGTGGCACGGGCAAGAAGGAGGCCGCCGACGAGCGTGGCATAGGCGGCCAGGCCGGCGTCACCAGGCGCGATCCACCCCGCGAGTTCCTCGACGCCCCTGGCGTAGGTCTCCCTGTGCCCGGGCTCACGCGCGATGTCGCCCGCGAAGCCGGCTGCGGGACAACCAGTGCCGGGGTTGTCGCGATGCTCGACGGAGAAGTAGGACTCGAGCAGCGACTGCCACGCCGCCTGATGCCCCCCAGCCTCGTGGTCCAGAGTCACGAGGTCTTGCAGGTTGTCGGCGAACGCCTTGGCGGTCGCCTCGTCGACGAGCGCGGCCTTGGAGGCGAACTGCTTGTAGAAGCCGCCTTGAGTGAGTCCGATCGCCTTCATCACATCCGCGATGCCGACCTTGGCGACACCGTCCTCACGGAACAGCCGAGAAGCCGCGGCCACCGTTCGCTCCCGGTTGACCTTCGCTTCCGCTTGCGATACGCGACTCATCTACCACCCTCCGTAATACGGACTGGTCATCTGCCCCGCCGCGGGCTGTTACGACGACCAGCGGGCCGACACCCCGACTCTAAGATTATGCCTGCTGTCTATCGACCGCCATAGCCGCCTGCCGACCGGCACCCACCGCCCTCATACGAGACGGACCGCAATGACCACACCGGCCCTCAAGGCCACGCGACCCAACCCGTCACCCAAACCTCAGCAGACCCTGGCGTCGCCCAAGTGCCTTTCAAACTCCCCGCAGTGAAGCGCGAAGGGTGCCACGCGGCGCCTGCCGTGCCGGCCGGACGAGAGGGAAACGGCTCGCTTGACGTGCCGAACCGCACGTCGCACAGTTGAATCGCATATCGGTAAACCACTTCCACCATACGGAAAAGCGAAATGGCACGAAAGCCCGTGATGCACCTCGCCCCGCGCATTCCCGTCACCAAGCGCGCGGCCGATGACGGGGCCCGCTCACTCCCAGCATCCGGCGCCGAAGTCCCCCAACGGCCGAAAGCCCATGGCCGCGGCACCGGGCCCTTGGGCATGCGCGGCCACGCAGTGCCTCCGCTCCTACTGATCGCGGCCATCACCTCGGGTGCGTCATTCGCCCCCCTTGCGGTTCACCTGTCCCCATTGCTCGTGGCGGCCCCCACGTGCACGGGAACGTTCGCACGAACACGCTTCACGGCCGTCATCGCGCTCATGGCGGCCGCGGCAGTGCTCCTCGTGGACCGTCACGACGGCCTGCTCCACTCACCACTGCTGCCCATTCACATCGGAGCAGTTCTCATAGTCTCCGCGTTCGTCATCGTCTCCCGGGCCCTGCATGACCGCGACTTGCGGGAACTGGCCGAGGTACGGGCTGTCTCCGAAGCAGCCCAACGAGTGCTGCTACGGCCGATCCCCCCGGAGCTGGGCCCCTTCCACGTCGCCTCGATGTACCGCGCGGCAGCGGCACACGCGCTGGTGGGCGGTGATCTGTACGCCGCCGCCCGCACCGACCGCACCACACGCGTCCTCATCGGAGACGTCCGCGGAAAGGGCCTCCCGGCCATCGACGACGCCTCCGCCGTCCTGGGAGCTTTCCGTGAGGCAGCCCAGCAGCACCGCACACTCCCGGAACTTGCGGCCTCCCTGGAACGCAGCGTCCGCAGGCACCTGGGCGAGCTGACCCGTATCGCCCCCGACAGCAACGAGCGGTTCATCACCGCGCTGCTGATCGAACTCCCCGACGACGAAGAAGTCGCCAGAGTGGTCAGCTGCGGGCACCCACCACCCCTGCTGCGCCAGGGCAACCAGGTCACCCTGCTTCCCGTCACCCGGCCCGCCCCGCCGCTGGGGCTTGCAGCAGACACGCCCAACGCCTTCTGCCTCGACACCGTCGCCTTCGGCCCCGGAGACACCCTGCTTCTCTACACCGACGGCCTGGCCGAGGCCCGCGACTCCGCCGGCGAGTTCTTCCCCGTCCTCGACCGCGCCGATACATGGACGTGGGATTGCCCCAGCCGCCTCGTACAGCACGTCAGCCTCGATGTGGACCGACACGCGGGCAGGAACCTCCAGGACGACCTGGCCCTTGTCGCTGTCCATCATCCAGCGCACCCCGTCCAGACCGGACAAACGCCACCGTGAACGTCCACAGCCCGAGAACCCGCACGTCGCGCAAAGACCCCGACCCTTGCGCCACAAACATGCGCACCGTCTCGCAGGCACTGCGCACCACATCAGAAGGGACGGTGACGAGGATGGCCACACCCAGACTCCTCCCGCTCCGGCACCCGAGCGCACTGCTCGCCGTCTATCTCGCTGCGACCTGCGCACTGCAACTGGATGCCTCTGCAGTGGGCTCGGTCCGCTGGTCGGACTACTCGGTCCTGGCACCGCTGATGGCGGCAGCTCTGCTACCCATCAGGCACACCTTGATCGTCGGAGCTTCCACGCTGGCGACCAGTGTGGCCATCTACGGTTTCGCGATTCCAGGCGTGTCGGACGGAGGCCGGACGGTCGTCATCTCCGCAGCCGTCCTGTCTCTGGGCATGAGCCTGTTCATCTGCCGAGTCCGGCTCCGCCAGAAAGCCGGGTGCGTCTTCGCTGTACGCCCCGGAAGCGGTGAGGAGACGGGCCGCGTCGTCTCCGCACCACGTCAGGCCAACGGCGGCCCATGCGCCTCCCTGCCGGCGGGTGGACTGCCGCCCGGGCGCTTGCCGCAACCCGCCGCCGTGGAGCTCGCATACTGTCGGGCTGATGACAGAAGGCCGCCGCAGGCTCATTGGCTGGACGCGATCCCACTGTCCGGAGCCCGGGTGGCGCTGGTCGCCGGCAGCGTGGCCGAGGACGGAGACCCAGCCCCCACCCTGGTCCCCGAACTTCGCGCCGCGGTGCGGACGCTGGCGGACATCGACGTGCAACCGGACGAGGTGCTCACCCACCTCCACGACGTCATACGTCGGTTGCGGCCGGACGAGAGTGCCCGTGACGTTACGGCGAGCTGCCTCTACGCCGTCTACGACCCCGTCACCGCAGAGTGCGCCCTCGCTTGCGCCGGGCATCCTGCGCCCTCCGTCATCGCCCCCGATGGTGTGATCACTGCCGTCGACCTTCCTGCTGGAGTACCGCTCGGTCGCACGCGAGCGAAGGTCGGGACCGCCGAAATCCGGCTCAGGAAAGGCAGCGTGCTCCTGCTGCACACGCACTCCGTCGCGCCACCCGATTCCGAGACGAAGACCGATGGGCTCAAGGTGCCCGAACGCATCGTCGAGCCGGAGTCCTCGCTCACGGACACCTGCCGTACTGCTCTGGAAGCCCTTGTGGCAGCGGGAGCGCCACGCCAGTCGCGCGTGCTCGCCGCCCGTACCCGCACGCTCGACGGCACCACCGTGGCGACCTGGAACCTCCCCGCCGACCCGGCGGCCGTCTCTGCCGCACGAAAACATGTCACGGCCAAGATGAGGACATGGGGCTTGGACGGTGCCACCCCCACCACTGTCCTCATCGCCAGCGAGCTGGTCACCAACGCCATCCGTCACGCCCAGCCACCGGTACGCCTGCGCCTGATCCGCTGCCCCACAGGCCTGACCTGCGAGGTCACCGACGGCAGCACCACATCCCCGCACCTTCGACGCGCCCGCACCTTCGACGAAAGCGGCCGGGGACTGTTCATCGTCGCCCAGCTCACCCAGCGCTGGGGAACCCGCCATCACCCGCAAGGCAAGACCATCTGGGCCGAGCACTCCTACCAGGCCGACGAACCCATGGAGGAGGAAGGACAGGCCCTGCGGGCCGGGCTCGTGTGATGCCCCCATCCCCCTCAGGAGGCGGCACGGGCCCTGCTCCCACGCGCCCTTGACGGTTCGCCGGGACCGCTGGGGGCCGGGCAGACGCTCCCGGCCCCTGGTTCCTCGTCAGCCGGGCAAGATGTTGTGGTTCACCCGGAACACATTGGTCGGGTCGTATGCCTTCTTCGCGGCAGTCAGACGCCGGTAGCGCTCGGCGCCGTAGACCTCGCTCAACCGCTCGGGGTCGGTGGCCTCTTCGACGGAGAGGAAGTTGACCATCCTGCGCCTGTCCGCCCAGGGCTCCATCGCGTTCATCACCTCCTCGAGCTTGCCGCCCAGGAACTCGGCCCTGTCCGGGGCACCCACGCCGAATCCGAAGAGGACGAAGGGAAGCCCTCGGCTGGAGACGGCGTTGGGTACCGCGGGCTCACGGTCGAGCGCACCGCCGAGCATGCGGATCTCGACGCTCACCAGCGGGGAGTCCGACCCGGGGCCGAGCAGTTCGATCAGCTTGTCGGCCGCCTCGGCGGGGAACGCGCGCAACATCGTCGTGCGGTCGTAGTAGGGCATCGGCGTCGGCGGGTCCATGTGGATGGCGCCCATGGCGGTGTAGGGCATCTCCCCCACCGTGTCGATGAGCGCCGGGGCGGCCGCGCGCAGGGGTGCGATCAACCGCTCGCCCTCGGGCACCGGACCGAGGTGGGCGATGCGTACGTGTACCACGAACGCCCCCCGGAGGGGTTCCGGCAACTCGGGAAGCGGAGGGAGTCGTTGCACGGCCACTGAGGAGGACATCTCCTCCGGCATGTCCGACTGCCAGGTGCGCCAGGTGTGCAGCACATCGGAGAGTCGTTCGCCGGGGAAGTAGATACCGCCGCCGTAGAAATGGGTCAACGGGAACAGGTCGAACTCCAAGGCGGTTACGACGCCGAAATTGCCCTTTCCTCCGAGCAGGGACCAGAAGAGTTCCGGATCACTGTCCGCCGTGACCTGTCGCAGCTCGCCGTCGGCAGTCACCACCTCCAGCGAGCGGACATGGTCCGCCGCGTATCCCCGGCTCCGGCCGAAGACCGGACTGAGTCCACCCCCGAGGGTGTAGCCGGCTACGCCCACCAGCGGAGCCGAGCCGCTCATCGGGGCCAGGCCGACGTCGGCGGCCCGGTCGATCACCTCCTGCCAGATCACTCCGGCCTCGACCCGTGCGCGTCCGCGGCCGGCGTCGACGACGATGCCCTTCATACGCCGGGTACTGATCAGAACGCCGCCCCGGGCAGGGTGGACCTGTTGGTGCCCCGTGGTCTTCACCGTCACCGGCCGGCCCTGGCGGGCCGCGAAGCGGATCGCCGCCCGTACGTCGGCCGCGTTGGCGGCACCGACCACGAGCGCGGGCTCCAGAGGGACGTTCAGGTTGTAGATCTGGCACTCGGCGTCGTAACCCTCGTCGCCGGGCAGCAGAACCGGACCGCTCACCAGCGATGCGAGTTCGGCCGCCTCCGCGGACGAGACCCGTGCGAACGGAACGTCAAAAGTCATGGGTCCCCTTGTGAAAACATTCTTACATTACATATGACATCTAAAATGCCTTGATGCAGGCACCTCGGACCCGGCCGTCCGCACCTGGCGCGACCGGCCTGTCGGCCGGGACCCCGCCTCGCCGAGTAGCGCGCGACGCCCGTCCGATACTTCAGCAGGGCGGACCGGGGAGACGGGGCACTCGGACAGCGGCTGATCAGGCGTCGGCGCGCAGCGGCTGCAGGGCCTTCGACCAGCTGACGACCTGGTCGAGCATGGCCTCCACGGTCGACTGGTGGTGCGGGCCCGGCTTGAAGACGCTGTAGTTCTCGAAGTCGGCCAGGAGGGACAGCGCGACCTGCGCACGCACCGTGGCGATCTGCAGCTCGCTCGCGATGAGGCGGAGGTGCTCCACGGCGCGGGTGCCACCGCCGGAGCCGTAGCCCACAAAGCCCGCGGCCTTGTTGTTCCACTCCGTGTACAGGTAGTCGAGCGCGTTCTTCAGGGCGCCCGTGGTGGAGTGGTTGTACTCCGGGGTGATGAACACGAAGCCGTCGAACTCGGCGATCCTCGACGCCCACGCCTTGGTGTGGTCGTTCTGGTACTGCCCGAACGACGGGGGCAGCGCCTCGTCGAGGAGCGGCAGCGGATGGTCCGCCAGGTCCACGAGCTCGAACTCCGCATCGGAACGCTGCTTGGCGATACCGAGAACCCAGTCCGCCACGGCGGCTCCGTTGCGCCCCGGGCGGGTACTGCCGAGAATGATCGCGATCTTGGTCATGTCGTGCCTTTCGTCGGTACGGCGCACCTCAGGCACGGAAGTTGTGCCCGGCGCCGGGATGTGACGCGCGCCGTAAGCCCCCGCACGGTTCCGGTATGGAGTCCACCGAGGAAAGCGCACGCGAGGTGGCCCTCCCGGGGCACCCCCCCTCGTCGCGTAGCTCGCAGGCTCGGCGCCAACGACGTCGTCGGCAGGGACAGTAGGACGAAGCAATCGAGAAGGGCAACCAGGGCAAAATGCCGGATGTATCCAGCGATGGACGTAAGTTGCCCGCTGGCGCACCGCCAGAGTCAGGCGCTGGTGAGCCGCCCGCCGGTCGCCTTCATCCGCAGCGTTCGCCCGCCGACGGGGGTGCGTGGCGTCCGCAGCACGTCATGCGGCCGAGGCGCCGACGCTCAGGGCGGCCGACTCCTCGAGACCAGGCGTCGGACCAGAATCCTTGCACGGCGAGGCAAGTCGGCGGGCGGATCCGTGCACACCAAGGCAATACGACGGCCAGCTTGCCGCTTACCTTGGCAACATCGGAGAATTGGTCCGTTCAGTCTGCCGCTTGTTCCGATCGCCACTCGCGGGGGCTCATGCCGTACGCCGCTTTGAACACGCGACTGAAATGGGGTGCGCTGACGAACCCCCACCGGTGAGCGATCGCCTCGATCGTCATGAATCGATGCACGGGCGAGGCCAGTTCCCTCTTGCACTCTTCGAGGCGCTGAGCCCTTATCCAGTCGCCTAGTGCGATTCCCGCACGGGACAGGGTCAGGTAGAGCTGACGTACGGAAACATGATGCTCGGCGGCGATACGTGCGGCAGTCAGGTCGGATTCCGCCAGATGGAGACGGACGTATTCCTTGACGCGCTGAAGAAGTGTGTTGTGCAGAGGCCCTCCGGCCAGGTCGGCACGGCCGAGGCTCGTAGTGGCCACCGCCCTGATCAGGTCGACGCAGGGCTGCGCGAGCAAGGCGGCCTCAGCCTCGCCGACAGCGGCCCGGTTACGGGCCAACCGAGCGAAGAACGCTGCCGCGGCACCTACGAGCGGGGGCTCCGAGCCGATTCGCGCACCTGCGACCTGACCGAGCAGGGACGATCGGAGCCCCAGGATGTGCATGGGAACGCGAACGACGACCGCATGCACGGTGCCGCCGAAGAATATCTCATAGGGCTTCGCATTATCGATCACCGTGAGATCGCCCGTTCGGATCACTCCATGCTTGCCTCCCTGTCCCAACCGGGTGACCCCCGTTTGCTGTAGAACGACGAAGACATGCGGCACCATGTCCTCTTTCACAGCAGCGGTTGCCCGCCGGAGGCCGGCCACGTTCCAGTCGATTCCCGAGACTTCCACCGCACCCAGCGTG
This sequence comes from Streptomyces sp. TOM-9, assembly GCF_056858595.1. Taxonomy (NCBI): domain Bacteria; kingdom Bacillati; phylum Actinomycetota; class Actinomycetes; order Kitasatosporales; family Streptomycetaceae; genus Streptomyces; species Streptomyces sp. TOM-9. Next base: position 1,568,280 of record NZ_JBXEQB010000001.1, read on the forward strand.
TTGATGTTCGCAACTGCCCTCAGGCGCGTCGGGTCCGAAGGAAGGTTCACCTCTATTCGGCCGTTCACCGACCGCGAGAGTTCACGGATGGCATCCGCGCGATCACCGGGAGCCAGCGAATTGACATCAAACCGGATTGCCATGCGAGCTCTCTCCCAAACCGACCGCGAGCAGGCGTTGCCAAGCAGGTCTCCCACGGTACAGCGGCCAGTGGCCTACGCTGCGATTTGCGTCATATTGTGCACGAATGAATTCGCGTGGCTTTGCTGCATTCCTTCGGACAGGGAGGACCGGATGGGCCCGAGCCGATGAGTGCCGCGGATCGCCGGGCCTCGATCAACGCCAGTGGCCGAGTAGGGTGAAGGTTCAATAGCAGACGGCAAGGTCGCCCACCTGCGCGACGACGAGGCACACCGTCCGCGCGACGCCTGGCAACGGGAGGGCAATGTGAAGATCGGAGAACTGGCCGCGAAGACCGGTGTCGCGCCGCGGCTGCTTCGCTACTACGAAGAGGTCGGCATCCTGACGCCGTTCCGGAGCCCCAACGGATACCGCACGTACGGCGAGCCGGCCATCGACCGCGTACTGCAGATCCGCGAACTCCTCGAAGTCGGTTTGACGACGGAGATGATCCGCGAGGTCCTGCCCTGTTTCGAGTCCGCCGAGGGCGATGCGCACGCCCGGGAGTGCCCGGACGCAAAGGACCTGGACGGTCTGCGACGTCAACTCAGCAGCATCAAACGGCGCATCGACGTGCTGCAACGCAACCAGCGCGCGATCGAGGCATACCTGCGCTTCCAGGAGGACGCCACGGCCGCCACGCCTACGACCACGGATGGAGTCCTGGTCTTGGTCGCGGAGTGACAGCGGCGGGACTCACGCGGCGTAGCGCTCACCTGTCGGCCGACGCTACCGGTGCGGCGCGAGGCTGAAGCCACCGGCGAGGCGACGGCGGGCCGGAGGACGCCGCAACGGACGGAGCCACCAGTGGCGGGGCTCCGGTCCCGTCAACTGTCGTCGTGACACCGGAGCCCCGCGCGTCATGGGTGCTGCTCCCGAGTCAGATGCTGTATCCGCCGTCGACGGCCAACCGGGCGCCTGTGATGTACGCAGCGTTCTCACTGGCGAGGAAGACGACCGCCTTGGCGATGTCCTCGGTGGTGCCCATGCGCCCCAGCGGTGTCATGGCCACCTGCGGGGCGGCGTTCGGCCCGTCCGCGGGGTTCATGTCCGTGTCGGTCGCACCGGGCTGTATGACATTGACGGTGATGCCGCGCGGGCCGAAGTCGCGCGCCCACCCGCGGCCGAGCTGGTCGATCGCCGCCTTGCTCGCCGCGTACTCGGCGACGCCAGGGACCGGGACGCGGTGGGCGACGAGGCTTCCCACCAGGATGACGCGCCCGCCGTCGGGCAGATAGCGCGATGCGGAATGCGTGGTGACGACGGTGCCCATCACATTGGTGGCCATCATCTGCTGGACCCCTTCGAGGAGGTCCAGGTCCAGCTGGTCGACGGTGCCCATGACGGCTACTCCGGCGGAGTTCACCAGCACGTCGATCCGGCCGCCCAGGAACTCGGCAGCCTGTTCGACAGCGGTCGACGCCTCGTGGGGAACGGACTGGTCCGCCTGCACGGCAAGCGCCTTCGCCCCGAGAGCGGCCAGGTCGGCGACGACCTCTTCCGCCTGCTCGCGCGACGTCCGGTAGGTGATGACGACGTTTGCACCCTCGCGCGCCAGTTCACGAGCGATCCCCGCACCGATTCCCCGCGACCCTCCGGTCACGAGCGCAGTCCGTCCTGTCAGAGCCTTGGGCATGGCGATGTCTCCTTGCGCCGTTCAGTTGGCTTGCAGCTACTGAACCGAAGCTAAAGGTTGACATTAGTGTGAACGTCAAGCCGGGACGCCGTGACGCCCGCCACTCGCACTGCCGAGACCGCACCCGTCGGCGAACACCGGGAAGTTTGGATTCGGCACCGCCCCAGATTTCAAGTTGTCCAATTTTTCGATCCTCGCTGCTCGGGCCGCATTTGTTGCGCCGGAATGCCCCACCAAGGGAATCCGAAATGGCATGTTCTTTGCCAAATTTGGCTCGATTGAATGAATTAATTTTATCCCGTCCCGCAACGCTTCATCGACGTTGAGAGCCCGTGCCGGATTCACTCCAAGGTGTATCAACGCGGAACCCGGGAAATCTCGCACAGCGGGACGACATGGGGCCTGAGCTCGGGAAACGCCAGGGTTGCGGCCTCCTGGGCACCGTCGCCCATTTCTCGGTGGTGCCCGTTTGGCCGACTTTCACCGCGAAGCGTGAATGACTTCCGGATGGGCATCGGCTAGCTTCGGTCTCGCATCAGGAAATTCCTATCTCCAAGGGAGGAATGCAGTGAAAGGTCTTGCTCGAGCCGCGGCTACGGTGGCATTGGCGGTATCAGCCATGGGGGTTCCCCTGGCCGGTACGGCGCTGGCCACTTCCGCGACCTGTTCGGGGGATGGCTGGGACAACGGCTACGGTGGCCGGGGCCATGACCGCGGAGACCACGGCCGTGGAGGCTACGGCCACGGAGGTCACGACCGCGGGAACTACGGCCGCGGGGGGTACGGCCGTGGAGGCTACGACCGCGGAGGGTACGGCCGTGGAGGCTACGGCGGTGGCGGCTACGGCCGTGGAGGCTACGGCGGTGGCGGCTACGGCCGTGGAGGGTACGGCGGCTGGGGCGAGCCCTTCGGCTCCTTCAGGCTGACCAACAAGTCGCTCAACTCTGCGCACGTGAAGGCCCGTAACGAATCGCTGTCGGCCAACGTCGCCTCCCCGGCGGCAGTCGCACAGTCCGAGGCGGTCCAGGCCATCAACATCCGTCAGTAGCTCCCGAAGCCGACCGTCGTCCTGGGCGACCTGCCGGTCAGGGACCGGTCACATGCGAAAGGGGCAATGGGCGAAGGCCTGACCGCGGCCGATCCTGACGGGTCGGCCGCGGTCAGGCTCGTCCCGTCATGGCCGGCCATGCTCCGCGTTGGAGTGCCCGGCCATCAGTATCGGTGAGGCTCACTCCGCCACCGGCAGCACCAGCCGTGAGGGGCGGTCTGCGGCGTGGTGGATACGGCGCGGGCCCGGGGTGTCGGGGGCCTCCCAGCGGGGATGGGCGGAGGCGGTCACCTGGAGGCGGAGCCGGTGGCCCGGGCGGAACACGTGCGCCGCGGACCACAGGTCGACGCGGACCTCCTGGGGGTCCGTCCCGCCCGAGCCTTCGGCGCGGGCGACGCCGTCGGCGAGGTTGATCGACGTGCCGTCCGGGTGGACGTCGCACAGCCGGGCCACCCAGGCTGCGGGGCCGTCGCTCGTTGTGGTGAGGACCGCGGTCATCCGGCCGGCGACCTCCAGGGGGGCGGTCAACAATGGACCGGTCCAGGTCAGCACGTCGGGCCGGGCCTCGATGGCGCGCTGGTCGAACGGGCCCGCGGGATACGCGTCGGTCAGCAGCAGGGTGCCGCCGCGGACCGGCACGGGGTCGGCGGGGTCGTGCACGAAGCAGGCCGGCGGCTCGTCCGTGCCGGGCGGCTCGGGCGACAGTGTGCCGGAGGCGCGGAGGAACCACGTCGTCCCGGTGGTCGGGGGCGGCCAGCGGTCCGGCCGCCGCCAGACGCTCGCGCCCGTCACGAAGACCAGGACCGCAGACTCCGGTGCGTCCAGGTAGTCACCCAGCCGCCCGTCGGGGTGGGCGACGTCCTGGTCGCCGCCGACATGACCGAGGACCTCACCCCCGCGCACCGCGAGGAGATGGTCGGGTTCGTCACCCGGCGGCTGCTCGACGGCGACTGGATGCGCGCCCTGGACCCGCGCGACCCCGTCGCCCCGTTCTCCGACCGCCCCGACCACGGCGCCGCCGGCGCGTTCGCCGCCTGGCCCGGCGCGACCGCGTACGGCCTGTGCCGCCTGGGCCGCCCGGACCTCGCCGTCGGCATCCTGCGCCGGGCGCACCGCACCACGTCCGGCGCCCTGTGGGGCCAGGCCATGGAGGTGACCCCGGACGGCACCTACCGGGTCGCCGAACGAGGCGTCTCCAACCGCGAGAGCGTGGCCGCGGTCGCGGTCACCGAGGCCGTCCTCGCGGGCCTCTTCGGCATCGCAGCGGAGGTGCTCCAGCCCGGTGCGCCACCCCTGGAGAACGCCTTCGGACGCCTCACCGGCGTCCGCGCGGCCGGCCACGACCTGCCGGGTCGCAGCGCCTGATCCGGCGCCCAGCCGGTCGTCGCTGGGCTCGCGACTGCCGAGCCCAACGACGACCGGTTGGGGGGATGACACACCGGGAGAACGGCCGTCCGGCAAAGGTGAGCCGCACCCATTCCGCCTACGCCACGATGGCGTGGATGACCCACATCAGGGCCACTGCCGCCTTGAAGCCGTTCCTCCCTCTGCTTGTAAGCTCCCCGCAACCGGGGACGTACAGGGATCCCTCGAGCTCGAGGGGGAAGCGTGCTGGACCCGGCCACGGAGGACATAGCGCGAATAATTCGCCATTACGGGATGGTCCTCCTCGCGGCGGGAACGGTGATCAGCATTGCCCGCTGGGGATGGAGACGTTTCAGGCCGGCCGGCGCTCCCTACCAGCGGACGTACGTGGAACTGATACCGCTTCTCGCGGGAACGAGGGCGTTTTTCGACGGCGCGCTGGTCCTCTGGGAGGTTCCGCCTTCGGTCTCCCGGTGCTGGGCATGCTGATTCTCTTCGTGCGCATGTGCATCATTTTGGCGGAACGGGCCAACCGGCGCTTTCGGCCGGCAGCCGCCGCGAGGCGCCAGGCCGTGGTGTGGCCGACTCATGCGTGGCCGGCACGACGATTGCGGGCGGTTCAGTCGCAGGTCAGGGCGGACCGACAGCGACGCTGCCCAGCCATGAGCCCGTCACTCCTGCCAGCATCGGGCACAAGGCCCCGGACAGCTCTTGAAGCATGCGGTCCAGCCAAGTAGATGCGCCGACGCCTTCATTACCCGCCAGGACGCCTCCCAGTCGTAGGGCCGGCGTATGCGGTCGGCCCCACTCGAGAGGCCCTTCGCCACGTCGTCCACGTCCGGGTCATTTTGGGCGGCGCGGGCCCCTGTGTCGCAGAACGTGGCGTACGCCCACACACCCACAGGCGTACGCCCACACACCCACCCCTTCACCGTCTCGCCGGGGGGCCTGTGCCTGCACACAGCCTGGCCTTGCCGGCGCCGGCCTGCGCAACCCCCAGCCTCTCGCCGTCATACGTCAGCCGGTGATCTCCACCCGTCCATTGGGCGCCTCAGGGTGTACCGGCGTCTCGGATCCGCGCTTGGTGATGCCCTTGAGCAGTTCGGCGAGGTCGACTCCCGTGGTGGAGCTGAGCAGTTCCATGCCCTGCGCCACGTTGTCCGCGACCGTACGGGTCAACTGGCCGGCGCCGTCGGTAGAGATCACGGTCATCTTGTCCACCGCGGCCAGGGGCTCGGACGCCTTGGCGACAACCTGAGGCAGCACCTCGACCAGCATCTGCAGCACCGCGGCGTCGCCGTACTGGGCAAACGCGTCGGCCTTCTTCTGCATGGCCTCCGCCTCCGCCGACCCCTTCGCCGCGATGGCCGCGGCCTGCGCCTCGCCCTCGATCCGTACGGCATCGGCGAGTGCGGCGCGGTGTGCCTTCTCGCCTTCACCGGTCAGCCGGGAACGCTGGGCGTCCGCCTCTGCCTCCTTGACCAGGGCGATGCGGCGGGCCTCGGCCTCCTGCTCGGCTTGGTAGCGCGCGGCGTCGGCGGGCTTGCGGACCTTGGTGTCCAGCTCACGGTCGGTCAGCGCGGCCTGCCGGGCGGCGACCTTCTCCTTCTCGGCGAGGACTTCCTGACTGCGGGCGGCCTCGGCGAGCGGGCCGGCAGCAGCGGCGCGGGCAGCGGCCTCGTCCGTCTCGGCCTTGATCTCGGCCTGCTTGAGCGCGAACGTCCGCTGGGCGATCGCGATCTCCTCCTCGGCCTTGAGCCGGGCCTGCTCCGACGCCTGCCGCGCCACCGCCTCGGCGATGTCCGCCTCCTGCTTGGCGCGGGCGGCCTCCGGGCGACCCAGGTCCTCCAGGTAGGAGCCCTCGGTGGTGATGTCCTGGATCTGGAAGGCGTCCAGCACCAGGCCCTGCCCGGACAGACTGGCCTCCGCCTCCTCCGCCACCTGGCCGGCGAACGCCGCACGGTCGCGGATGATGTCCTCCACGGACATCCGCCCGACGATGGAGCGAAGAGCACCGGACAGGACTTCCTGGGTGAAGCCGACGATGCCGTCCTGCTGCATCAAGAAGCGCTGGGCCGCCGCCCGTATCGAGTCCTCGGTACCGCCGACCTTGACGATCGCGACACCCTCCAGGTGGGCCTTCACCCCTCGCAGCGTGACCGCGCCGCGCACGGCGACGGGGATGTGCCGGCTGGACAGGTCCAGGGTGAACTTCTGCTGGACGAAGGGCACGACGAACACGCCACCGCCGACCACGACCTTCTGGCCGCTGTTGTCGGTGAAGACCCGGCCGGTCTCCGGGTCGGTGGACTTCTTGCCCCGACGGCCGGTGACGATGAAAGCCTCGCTGGGGCCCGCGACCTTGTAGCGGGTGATGACGACGAGGGCGAGCAGTACGACGAGTACGACGATGCCCACCACAGCGGTGAGTACAGGGCTCATGCAGGAATCCCTTGATCGGAACAGCAATGACGAAGACGTGGTACGGACGCCTCGGGCGTTCAGTGATCGACGGGACGCACCGCGACCGATGTGGTCGACAGTGCCTCCTCGACCCACACCCTGGTGCCCCGCGGCAGCGGGGCCGTGCTCCTGGCGGCGAGCTTCACCGGCTGGCCGGCCAGGAACGTCAGCACCTCGCCGTAGCCGTCCGCCGGAATCGCGGTGACCACCGTGCCCGAGCCGCCGATGAGATCGTCGCCACGCGGCGCCGGCGAAGTCCCCCCGCGCATCAAGGCCTGACCGAACCTCCACGTCAGCCATCCCGCCACGCCGCCGGCAACCACCCCCACCCCGGCGGCGAACGCCGTTCCGAGTCCGGTGGTGCCCAGGACGATCGCGCCGGCGAAGCCGAGCATCGACACGAATCCCGCGATCACGGGCAGGGACAGCAAACCGTCCAGGCCACCGAGCCCGTCGAAGAGCCCATCCAGCACGCCGTCGAAGACGAGCGCCAGCGCCAGCACCACCAGACCGGCGATGCCGAGACCGAGAAACCACCCCATCCTGCCCCCACCCCCCAGCACGCCGATCGCCCGAAGGCATCGCGATGGTGTCATGAAGCACAGCGCCGTGACATTGCCGGATCCCGGCAATCTTTACGTGTTCTTTACGACCTGCTGACGGCCCCATTGCTGCCGGCGGGTTCTCGGCGGTGCCGTAGGCGCGGACCACGACCGCGACGGCGTCGGAGACCGCTCCGCCAAGGAACCGAAGTTCATCCGCCGGGCGTTCGGCGGCGGCATGACGGCCACGGCCGCCGGCCGGATTTTTCCGGGGCGCACTCGTGGCGTCCCCGGTTGGTCGGTCAAAACACAGCGATATTTAATTTCCCGGCATCTTCTCCTTACCGGAAGCCGGGACATGTCGGGAATGCCGATCCAGAAATGTGTTCTTGCGCCACCGGATCAGCCTCGGATAAATTGTCGACGCGTCAACAGGCGGAGGTACAACCGGAGATGAGCCTCCGGCCTTCCGGAACGCCGGGAACTTCGTCGCGCAGAGCGTCAGTCGTCGGGCAGGGGATTCTCAAGCAGAACCCTTGCCCTCTTTCATGTCGAGGAGTTCTCGTGCGCAGCCTTAGGTCAGCGAGAAGGAATCCCGCTGGAACGTCCGCCGGTAATCGGCTTCCCAACCGTCTCCGTCTCGGCGCCGTCGCGACCGCGCTCGGCGCGACGCTGGTCTTGGCCTTCCCTGCCGAGGCGAACGCCTCAGTCCTGCAGCTGCTGCCCCAGAACGCCGACGGCCTGGAGCAGTCCTTCTCCCCGGCTTACGACTACGACAAGGACGGCTGCTACGCCACGGCCGCCATCGGCGCCGACGGCACGCTCAATCCCGGCTTGAAGCTGGGTGGGGACGTCAACGGGCACTGCCACGACTACGCCCAGCTGGCCAACGCCAACACGTACTCGCGCGAGAAGTGCAACAACGACTGGTGCGCAGTCGTCTACGCCAGTTACTTCGAAAAGGACCAGGCCACGCTCGGCCCTGCGGCCATCGGCCACACCCACGACTGGGAGCACGTCGTGGTCTGGATCCACAACAACCAGGTCGAGTACGTCTCGGCGTCCCAGCACTCCGGCTACCAGATCGCCGCCCGCTCCGCGATCCGTTTCGACGGCACCCACCCCAAGATCGTGTACCACAAGGACGGCGCCTCGACACACTGCTTCCGCTTCGCCAACACCAACGACGAGCCGCCGGAGAACGCCACCGGAGGCTGGTTCTACCCCCGCCTCGTCGGCTGGGAGGGCTACCCGGCGGGCTACCGGGACAAGCTCATGAACGCGGACTTCGGCTCGGCCACCATCAAGATCAACGACGCCCGCTTCAACTCCACCCTCGCCAACTCCAAGCCCTCCGGCATCCCCTTCGATCCCAACGCCTGAGCCGTGCGCGGACGGCGATCCGCCGGATCGCCGTCCGCGCGGGGCGTGTTCTCGGCGCCGCGGCCGCCGTTGCGAGCTGGGCTGAGCCGTCTCCCGGCTCCGCGCCGGGTTACTCGGACCGCCGCCGTGCTTGGCCCCTTGACCCTCACGTGGCGTCAGGCTGCATAGTCGGGTGCCGTGGAGGACCACTGGACCGTGGGACGCGTCGCCGATTTGGCCGGCGTGAGCGTCCGCACGCTGCATCACTATGACGAGATCGGCCTCGTCCAGCCGTCGGGGCGGACCGCAGCCGGATACCGGGCCTATTCGGCGGGCGACGTGGAGCGGCTGCGGGAAGTGCTGGCCTACCGGCGGTTGGGCTTCGGGCTGCGGGAGGTCGCGGAACTCGTCGGCGACCCGTCCACCGACGCCGTCGCGCACCTGCGCCGACTGCGCGGCCTGCTGCTGGAGCGGCGTGATCGCGCTGACGCGATGGTGACGGCCATCGACAGGGAACTCGAGGCACGGGCGAAGGGCCTGAAGGTGACGCCGGAGGAGCAACTCGAGATGCTCGGCGCACGGCTGTACGACGCGATCGGCGGCGCCTACACCGCGACACGGCGTACCGACCCGCGGATCGCCGCGCAGATCCGGGACGCGCTCGGGGACGCGCGGACGGTGCTGAACGTCGGGGCCGGCACCGGCTCCTACGAGCCTGCTGACCGCGACGTGACCGCGGTGGAGCCATCGGCGGTGATGCGGGGGCAGCGGCCCGCCGGCGCGGCGCCTTGCGTAGCCGCTGCCGCGGAGAGCCTGCCGTTCAGGGACCGGTCCTTCGACGCCGCGATGGCCGTCTCCACCGTTCACCACTGGGGGGATCCGATGGCGGGACTGCGCGAGATGCGGCGCGTGGCCCGCCGCGTGGTGGTGCTCACGTTCGACACCGACGAGCCCGGTTGGCAGGACCGGTTCTGGCTCACCCGCGACTACCTGCCCGAGTTCGCCGCCGTCCTCGCGGATTTTCCCTCGCTCGCCGGGATGGCCGACGCGATCGGCGCCCGGGCTGAGCCGGTACCCATCCCGTGGGACTGCGCGGACGGCCTGTTCGAGGCGTACTGGCGCCGGCCGGGGGCGTATCTGGAGGATCACGTGCGCCGTGCGATGTCGGTGTGGACGAGGGTCGGACCGGAGGCCGAGCAGCGGGCGGTGCGAAGCCTCAGTGACGACCTGGGCTCCGGCCGGTGGACCGAGCGCAACGGCGACCTCGCCGACCTCGACGCCGTAGATCTCGGCCTCCGCCTGCTCATCGCGTGAACCGGTCGCGGCGTCAGCGTCGGCTCCTTGGCGCGGGGCACGGCGCGGGCCCCGTCACGGCGGGTACCGCGCTCAGGCGGCTCGGCGCGGCTCAGCCAACCGCGGGTCGCGACGATGTGATGCTACGTCAGTACGTGGAGCAGCCGCTGAACGCAGCCGTCTAGCGACGGCTCGACAAAAGCCGTTCCGGTACGGACACCCGCCGGGCGGTCGGGGAGGCTGCTCACCTCGCAGCTGCCGGGCCACCCCGTAGCCGCCACGGCATCGGCGGCGGACAACCCGGGGCGGTCATCCCGACGACCCGCGACGACGAGGAGGAACCGGCCCCATGACTGGAGCAACCGGCAGGGTGGCATTGGTGACGGGCGCCAGCAGCGGGATCGGGGCGGCCACCGCACGCCTGTTGGCCGCCCGGGGGATGCGCGTGGTCGTCAACTACCTCCGCAGCGGCAAGGCGGCCGAAGACGTCGTGGCGGACATCGCGGCAGCAGGCGGCCAGGCCATGGCCGTGCAGGCCGACGTGCGCGAGGTCGCGGCCGTCGAGGGCATGGTGGAGCAGGTCCGGGCGGCATGGGGCGGCATCGAGGTGCTCGTGCACAACGCGCTCATCCCGTACGTGGTCACGTCGTTCCAGGAGATGACGTGGGAGGAGCTGGGCGGCAAGCTGGACGCCGAGATGCACGCCGCGTTCACGGTCACGAAGGCCGTCCTGCCCGCCATGACCGAACAGGGCTGGGGACGCATCGTCTACCTCGGCACCGGCCTCAGCCGCCGGCCCCGGGAGGGCATGATCGCGCTCGGCACGGCCAAGGCCGCGCTGGAGCAGTTCGCCCGCTACCTCGCCCAGGAACTGGGGCCGCAGGGCATCACGGTCAACGTCGTCGCGCCCGGTCCCGTGGAGGACACCCGCGTGTCGGCGGACGTACTGGACGAGGCGGTCAAGGAAGGGCAGGTGGCCGCCACCCCTCTCGGCCGCCTCGCGCGCCCGGCGGACGTCGCCCAGGCGGTCGCCTTCTACGCCGCCGAGGACAACGCCTTCATGACCGGCACCACCGCCGCGGTCAACGGCGGGCTGTCCATGTACTGACACGCCGCCGGCGGCCGCACGGCCTTAAGGGAGGGCGCTCGTGCACACGTCGGAACCGGAAGGCTATGCGACCGTGCCGAGATCGGCGGTGAGCCAGCGTTCCGGCCGCATACGGACCACGACGTGATCGGCGAGTTCCACCTCCGCCATGGCCACGAATCTGTCGAGTGCCTCACCCGAGAGGTAGCGGCCGGCCATCTCGCGATGGAGCGCGCTCGTCCCCTCGGTCACTTCGGCGACCGGCCCTTCGACCGATACGTACCGGGGCGTCGGCTCCGTGCGCTGGACCAGCAGGCTGAAGCGGCGCGCCGCGCTGATCAGCGTCATCTTCCGCGAGCCCGCGCCGGTGAGGATCCAGGGCAGGCCGCCGGGCTCGTAGGCGTACCAAATCGGCACCATCAACGGCCCGCGGTCGTCGCCGGCGGCGACGCCCAGCGCGGACACATGCGACTCAGCCAGAAAGCTTGCACGTTCCTCGCGGGAAAGTTCCATGCCTCGACTGTAGGCCCGGCCACTGACGGCACCTCCGCGCGACCAGGCAGACACAGGGCCAAGGGATACCCAGTGGACCGGCTCGTCGCCGGCGAGCGAGAGCGCGTGGCCGCCGCAGCCCCACTCCCCCAGCCCTGAACAGCCGCCCGGGCAAGCGCTGTCGATAACCTGACCGAGTGACGACCGACCTGACTCTCCTGTCGCGCGTGGCCTACCGCGGCCAGGAGATCACCGCGCCCCGGCTGCGCGGGCTGCTCGCGCTGCTCGCGAGCGAGCTGCGCTCCGGATGCAGCACCGCACGGCTGGTGGACGGGCTGTGGCAGGACGAACTGCCGGCCAATCCCGCCAACGCGCTGCGGATCCTCGTCTCCCGGACCCGCTCCCAGCTCGGCGCCGACGTCGTCGTCAGCACCCCCACCGGCTACCGGCTCGCGCTGGCCGAGGAGCAGGTCGACGCTTCGGCGGTGGTCCGGTGTGCCGAGGCGAGCGCCCGGCACACCCGGGCCGGGGATCACGCGGCCGCCCTGGCCAGTGCCGAGGAGGGCCTCGCCTTCTGGGACTCCTCCCCCGACACGGACGCCACAACGGGGGACCCCGTCGCGGAGCTGCGCGCCGAGCGGGCGCCGCTCCACGACTCCCTCATACGCTCCCGCGCGCTCGCCCTCGCCCGGCTGGGACGACGGGCCGAGGCCATGGGGCCGCTGACCGAGGTCTTCGCCCGGACCCCCCGGGACGAGGAAGTACTGGCCGAACTGCTGCGCGCCGAGGCGGCCACGGCCGGGCCGTCGGCGGCGCTCGCCCGCTACGACACGTACCGGCGTGAACTCCGCGACGACCTCGGCACCGACCCGGGCCCCGGTCTCAAGGCCGCGCACCGGCAGCTGCTGCAGGTCGAGGCACCCACGGTCCGGTACGGGGTGCCGCACGATCCGAATCCGCTCCTGGGTCGGGACGAGGATCTCGCGGCCGTGGCCGGGCTGCTGCACTCCTCACGGCTGGCCTCGATCGTCGGCCCCGGCGGGCTGGGCAAGACACGCCTCGCGCACGCCGTCAGCCGCCAGGCGGAACAGCGGACGGTGCACTTCATCTCGCTCGCCGGAGTCAGCACGAACCACGACGTGGCAGGCGAGGTGGCGTCGGCGCTCGGCGGCGGGTCGGACGCGCCCGCCAAAATCGTCGCCGCACTCGGCACCGACCCCACACTCCTCGTGCTGGACAACTGCGAGCAGGTCGTCGAGGGCACCGCCGACCTGGTGCGCGAGCTGGTGGCCTTGTCCAAGGACCTGCGGGTGCTGGTCACCAGCAGGGCACCGCTCGGGCTGAGCTCAGAAGCGGTCTACCAGCTGCCGCAACTGAGCCTGGCGACCTCCATCGAGCTCTTCGAACAGCGCGCCCGGGCCGCACGCCACCACGTCGAACTCCCGCCCACCGCCGTGGCGGAACTGTGCCGCCACCTGGACGGGCTGCCGCTCGCCGTGGAGCTGGCCGCGGCACGGGTGCGGGTACTGACCGTCCCCGAAATAGCCCGCCGCCTCGGTGACCGGTTCGCGCTGCTGCGCGGCGGGAGCCGGGACGCACCCGAACGCCACCGCACCCTGCACGCCGTCGTCGAGTGGAGCTGGAACCTCCTGGAGGAAGACGCCCGGGCGGCGCTGCGGGCACTGTCCGTCTTCCCCGGCGGCTTCACCGAAGACGCGGCGGAGCACCTTCTCGGTGACGACGGCGACGCGCCGTACCTGCTGGAGCAACTGGTCGACCAGTCGCTGCTGAAAGCCGCTGACACCGCGGCCGGAATCCGTTTCCACATGCTGGAGACGGTGCGGGAGTTCAGCGCCGCCCGACGCGCGACGGCCGGGGAGGAACAGGCGGTCACCGACCGGTTCCTGGACTGGGCACGGAACTTCGGACTCACCAACCACGACGCCTTGTTCAGCCTCGAGCCGCTACGGCACTGGGCGCGGCTGCGCACCGAGCAGGACAACCTCGTGCTCGCCCTGCGCCTCGCCCTCGCCCGCGAGGACCACGCCACCACCGCGGCGGCCGGCGCGGTGCTGGCCGGCGTCTGGCTCACCGACTCCGCGAGCTTCCACCGGGTCCTCACCCTGGCGACCGACACCGCGGCGCCCCTGTCCCACTACCGCCCCGACGCCCGGCACACCGACGTCACCCGCACCCTCTGCGCCATCTGCACCGCCGCCCCCTTCATCGGGTACGGCCCGCCCAGGACACGCCACCTGGTCACCCTGCGCCGACTGCCGCCCGCGAAGCCCGACACCCTGCTGGGCGCACTGGCCGTCGTACTGAGCGCCGTCCCGGACATGCGGCCGCCCGGCTACGAGTCCCTGCAGGAACTGTGCGCGAGCGACGCACCCCTGCTCGCGGGCATCGCCGAATGCGTGGCCAGCTACCTCTGGGAGTACGAACACGAGCCGGAACGCGCGCTGTCCTCGGCTCGCCGCATGCTCGCCATGGTCGACGCCGTACCCAACCCGACCCTCAAGCTGCTCGGCCACTCCCGCAGCAGCGAACTGTGCGCCGACGCGGGCCTCGGCGACGAGGCGTACCAGCACCTCCTCGCCGCGCTGGACACCCTGACGCACCTCAGCGACCAATCCCCCACCACGGGCCTGCGCCGCGGTCTCGTCCTCGCCTGCCTGCAGCGCGGCAATCCGGACGAAGCCGAGCAGTGGCTACGGCGCGTCGAGCAGAGCCAGCCGGACGAGCAGACCTCGGACTTCACCACCGACCAGGCCGCCTGGGCCGAGATCGCGCTCGCCCGCGGCCTCACCGAACTCGGCCTCAAGCAATGGCGAACGGCCGTCGAGCGGATACGCGCCAGCGATTCACCCCCCGCCGATCCCGCCGTGGACGCCTGGGCACAGGCGATCGAAGCCCACGCGGTGGCCGCCCACGCGTACGCAGGACGGCTGGAACCGGTCGCCGGACTCGTGGCCGAACTGGAGGACCGGCTGCTCACGCTGCTCGCCGACGGCTCCCGCCCGCCCGGTGAGGTCCTCACCTACGGCACCCGCGTCCTGGCCCTCGGTCTGGCACGGCTCGCCAAGGGCGACCGGTCCGCGGTACGCCTGCTGGCCCTGGCGGAACGACTGCACGTCTCACAGGTCTTCCAGCCCACGATGTCCCTCGACCGCGCCCGGCAGGCCGCCGAAGACGCCGACGGGGCGGCGTACGCCGACGCGGTGTCGGAGTACGCCGCCCTGAAGCGGGACGGGCTGCGGGAGGCGGCCCGCACGCTCATTTCGGATCGCGGTTGAACTGCGCCATCGACCAGCGGTGGCCGAGCACCGTCAGACCGACGCACCACGCGACCGCGATCCACCCGTTGCTGCCGATCTCCGTGCCGAGCAGCAGGCCGCGCAGGGTCTCGATCGCCGGGGTGAACGGCTGGTACTCGGCGATCGGCTGGAACCAGCCCGGCATCGTGTCCGCCGGGATGAACGCGCTCGAGATGAGCGGGAGGAGGATCAACGGCTGCGCGCTGTTGGCGGCCGCCTCGGCGTTCGGGCTCGCCATGCCGATACCGACCGCGATCCACGTGAACGCCAGCGAGAACATCACCAGCAGCCCGAATGCCGCCAGCCACTCCAAGGCCGAGGCGTCCGTGGACCGGAAGCCGATGGCCACGGCGATGACACCGACCAGGACCACGCTGGCGATGCACTGCAGCACGCTGCCCACCACGTGCCCGATGATCACGGAGCCGCGGTGGATCGCCATCGTACGGAAGCGGGCGATGAGACCCTCGCTCATGTCCATGGAGATGTACACCGCCGCCCCGATGACGGTGCTGCCGATCGTCATCATCACGATGCCCGGCACGATGTAGGCGATGTACTCGGAGCGATCGGCGCCGCCGCCACCGATGCCCGCGCTCATCACGTCGCCGAAGATGTACACGAACAACAGCAGCAGCATGATCGGCGCGAGCAGCAGGTTCAGGGTGGCGGACGGGTAGCGCCGCGCGTGCAGCAGATTGCGGCGCAGCATCGTGTTCGAGTCGCGGACCGCGAGGGAAAAGGCGCTCATCGGACGTTCTCCTTGGACTGGTTGGGGACGGTGGCGGGGGCGGTGAGGGCGAAGAACACGTCGTCGAGGTCCGGGGTGTGCACGGTCAGCTCGTCCGCCTCGACGCCGGCCGTGTCCAGCCAGTCGAGGATGGAGCGCAGCTCGCGCTGGCTGCCGCCGCTGGGGATCTGCAGGGTCAGCGCCTCGTCGTCCCGGGTGACCTCGCGCAGCTGGTCGGCGGCGGACCGGTACGCGTCCGGGTCGGTGAAGCGGAGCCGCACGTGCCCGCCCGGGATGAGCCGCTTCAGCTCCTCCGCGGTGCCCTCGGCGGCGATCTTCCCGTCGTTCAGCACCGCGATCCGGTCGGCGAGCTCGTCGGCCTCCTCCAGGTACTGGGTGGTGAGGAGGACGGTGACGCCGCTGGAGACCAGCTCGCGGATGATCTGCCACATGGTGTGGCGGCTGCGCGGGTCGAGGCCGGTCGTCGGCTCGTCGAGGAAGATGATCCGCGGGTTCCCGACCAGGGTCATGGCGATGTCCAGGCGCCGCTTCATACCACCGGAGTAGGTGGAGGCGGGCTTCTTCGCGGCTTCGACCAGATCGAAGCGCTCCAGCAACTCGGCGGCGACCCGCCGCCCTTCACGCTTGGACAGGTGGTGCAGGTCCGCCATCAGGAGCATGTTCTCCTCGCCGGTGATCAGACCGTCGACGGCGGAGAACTGCCCCGTGACGCCGATCCCGGCACGTACCGCCTGCGGGTCGGCGGCGATGTCGTGCCCACCGACGCGGACCTCGCCGGCGTCGGCGGTGATGAGGGTGGAGAGGATCTTGACGACGGTGGTCTTGCCGGCGCCGTTCGGGCCCAGGAGGGCGAAGACCGTGCCCGCGGGCACGTGCAGATCGATGCCGTCGAGGACCAGTTTGTCCCCGAAGGACTTGCGCAGCCCCGTGGCTGCGATGGCGGATGCGTCGGTCGTTGTCATCATGCGACGGAGTCTGCGGGGCGCCGCGTTCAACGACCTTTCAGCGCGGTTTCACCAGCCCCCGCGAGCGGCAACGCGGTGAAATGCGCTGGTCAGCGCAGCGACTGCGTCAGGTGAGGGCCCCGCCGGGGAGCCCCGCCGGCTCGGGACAGCGCACCGGCGCAAGAGCGGGGCCAGAACGCCTCGAAGAACTGCGTAAGGCCCCCATCAGCATCGATGGGGGCCCGTACGCAACCGGTGCACGTCAGGAGTTCCGGTCAACTCGTCCAACTGGTTCACGCCGCAGCGTCGAAGGCAGCCCGCAACCCGACGCCGCCGGCGGTTCGCGGCCGCGGGACGCGCTCCGCGAACACCGACAGGCGCAGCACACGGTAGCGGGCGATCCCGACGAGCGCGGTGGCCGACAGGTACACCGTCTGCTGCAGGACGAGCCCGGCGCCGGGGCGGAGCGCGGTCAGTGCGCCGACTGCGGCCGACGTGACCAGCCAGCCGGCGGCGACGGTGGCCGCGCTCTTCACGTGGCCTGCCAGGCCGGGCCGTCCCTGGCCGAACGAGACCCGGGCGTGCAGTTCGGTGGCGACCACGGTCGAGGCGACGGTGGTCAGTACGTTCGCCGCCATCCACGGGATCCACTGCGAGAGCAGGACCAAGGCCGCCGAGGCCGCCAGGGTGACCCCGCAGCCCAGCCCTGCGAAGCGCACGAACGCCGCCGCGTGACGGCGGATCAGTCGCAGGCCGTTCATGGTGGTCCCCTCCCCGGTCGCTACCCCTCGCGGGGCCGTCGTCGTCATGCCGCAGAGCGTGGCCGACCCGCCGTTCACCGCCGTTTCACGGCGTTTTCAGGGGCGCCGACGGCAGTGAAACCGGTACGGCGACACGCGGCCCGTCGCGGCCACAGGCAGTGGGTCGGCATGCCCGGCGATGCGCAACGCGCACCGGTGGGGGCGGGGCAATATCGGGTTCCAAATGCCGGATATATTCGCACGGCCGTTCGCCCGACCCTCCATGAGGAGCGCTGTTCCGTGGACTCGCAGCACCCGTCGTACCCGTCGTCGCTCACCCCGACGCCCGTGCCATCGCAGCCTTCGCGGCCATCGCGCAACAAACTCGCGGTCGTGGCCCTGGTGTTCGGGCTGCTGGTCTTCGTGCCGGTGGTCGGCATGGTGGTGGGGGCCATCGCTCTGACACAGATCAAGGACACGCGCGAGCGGGGCAAGGGCCTGGCCGTCACCGGACTGGTCCTCTCGGCCCTGAGCACGGCGGTCATCGCCGTGGTCCTGGCCGGCAGCGCGTTCACCGCGTTCGTGACGGGCGTCGACGAGGGCGTCAAGGAACGGTCGCGGAGGCGTCGGACGCGTCGGGGAACACCGAGGCGTGATCAGCCCGGGCTCGTAGGCGAGGGCGGGGCGGAGCGCGGCCGGCCCCTTCGACGCCAGGAGGCGGTGCCTCCCTCCCGGACACAGCGGCGGAATCCGGCCAGTTGTTCGAAACGGATTGCCCGCACGGGCACCAGCTGTCACCGTCGTGCGCGGCCGCCCGGCGGCCACTCGACCCGGTCGCTCGTCAGATGATCCGTCGAAGGAGTCCTCCGCAGTCATGAGAAGCCTCTTACACCTCCCTGCCCCGGGCGCCGGACCCGGCTGGCGCGCCCGGATCGTGAGCCTCGCGGCCACCGCGGCGATCCTCGTGGCGGCCACCCTGATGGGCGCCGGCCCGGCGATGGCCGCGCCGGCGCCCATCAAACTCACCTCAGCCTCCTGCCCGACCGACATCGTCCAGGGCCAGGTGAGCGGTTGCGTCACCGAACTGCAGAACCTGCTCAACGCCCACGGGGCGGGCCTCACGGTGGACGGCGACTTCGGGCCGAACACGCTCTACGCGGTCCGTGAGTTCCAGGCCGCCACCGCGATCGCCGTGGACGGCCGGGTGGGCCCCCAGACCAAGAGCAAGCTGTACGCCACCGGGGGCACGGCGCCCGCTCCGGTCAACCTCACGTCCTCCTCATGCCCGGCGAACATCGTGCAGGGCAGCAAGAGCGGCTGCGTCACCGAACTCCAGCGCCTGCTCCGCCACTTCGGCTACGCGGTGAGCGTGGACGGCGACTTCGGGCCGGAGACGTACAGCGCGGTCCGCAGCTTCCAGTCCTCGCACGGCCTGTCGGTCGACGGCGAGGTCGGCCCGAACACCAAGCGGGAACTGTACGACACCGACGAGGCGCCGTCGACCGGCCTGGACCTGCGGTCCTCCTCGTGCCCGTCCGTCATCCTGGAGGGCCAGACCGGCGGCTGCGTCGCGACCCTGCAGGCGCTGCTCAACGGCAAGGGCCAGCACCTCGACGTCGACGGCGAGTTCGGTCCCCTGACCCTGACGGCCGTGAGGTCCTTCCAGTCCTCGCACGGCCTGTCGGTCGACGGCGAGGTCGGCCCGAACACCAAGAACGCCCTGTACTCCAACATCGGCGGTGGCGGCGGCAGCGGCGCCCCCGCGCCGATCAACCTGAACTCCGCCTCGTGCCCGACCGACATCGTCAAGGGCCAGCGCAGCGGCTGCGTCACCGAACTGCAGAGCCTGCTCAACCACCACGGCGCCGATCTCGCCGTCGACGGCGACTTCGGGCCGATGACCGACAGCGCGGTGCGGGACTTCCAGGCCGAGAAGGGGCTCGCGGTCGACGGCAGGGTGGGCCCGAACACCAAGGCCGCCCTGTACGGCGCGGTCACCCCGCCCACGTCGCCGCCGCCCGGCGGCGGCTACGCCAAGCTCCTCGAGGTCGCCGCCGCCGAGGTCGGCACGGTCGAGGGCAGCGCCCGGGCGAACAGCTACGGAGTGTCCGTGGGGCTCTCCCTGTCCACCAACAACTACGCCTGGTGCGCGACGTTCGTCAGCTGGGTGGCCAGGCAGACGGGTGCCACCTCCTACCGCAACAGCTACGTCTCCGGCTGGGTGAAGCAGGCCCGGGCCGGCAACTACCACCTGTCGGTGACGACCAACCCGCAGCCCGGCGACATCGTGGCCTTCGACTGGAACGGCGGGAGCAACTTCAACGACGGCCAGGAGCACATCGGCATCGTCCGGACGGTGAGCGGCGGTTCCTCCTTCACCACCGTCGAGGGCAACACCGGCAACCCGGGCGGCGGCAAGGACGGCGTCTACGTCAAGAACCGCGGCACGAACCTGGGGTACGACGTGGTCTTCATCCGGGTCCGCTGACCCAGGGCACGTACGGAAGCGGTGCCGCACCCGCGACCCCGACCCCGGGTGCGGCACCACTCCGCGTCGGGGTCGCGCTCGGCCCCGGTGGCGCGTTCGCCGTCGGAGGCGTGCTGGGGCGTCAGCTCGCGCCGGTGTCCCGAAACGCAAGAGGACTTGAGACAGCCTGGACACTCATCACGTACCACTGCCTGGGCGATGGTCCACGCAGGTACAAGTGCCGGCCTCGTCCGATGGGACGTGCGTATCGCTTGAGGGGCGAGCCGTTTGGAAGGGTGAGACAAGCCTCCTCGACCAGTAGGGCCTCGTGTTCTGTCATGCGGCAACGATGCAGGCGATCAGGCTGTCGACGGCCACCGAGCATGACGATCTGCTCTCCGTGGACGGCCATGCCTGCGGGAGCGACCACGGGGGTCTTCCGCAGTCGAATCTCGATAACGTCGGGTCCTATGACCGACTGGACTGGGGTACGCGAGCGGGTTCTGGCTCTGGCCGCGATGCCTGGCAGTGACAAGGTGTTCGGAGCCATGGGGCACGGCTTTGCGCTGGATGTACCTCTCTCGGCCACCGAGGTGACCGAGCTCGAAGCGTGGTTGGATGTTGAGCTTCCCGAGGACTATCGCTCGTTCCTGATGCACGTCGGAGCGGGCGGAGCCGGCCCGGCTTACGGCGTATTTCCGGTGCGGCGCGGGGACTCCGGCGGCTGGCGTTGGGTCGGCGACGTCCCTGAGGAGGTCGAGCCGGGCATGCTCGCTGAGCAGTTTCCGGGAGGGGCGGATCCGGTGGCAGCAGCAAGGATCCTGGCTGAGCAGCCGTTCAGGGAGGAGTTCGACGACCTCGCCGATCTCGACGCAGCCCTTGATGTGTGGGAGGAGCGTCTGGCCGAGGTGCAGTACAACCCGCGCTTCACTGCCGGGGCGCTCTGCCTGTGTGACGAGGGCTGCGGGCTGATGGTCTGGCTGGTCGTCACGGGCTCGGAGCGCGGACGAATGTGGCGTGACCCGCGCAGCGACGGCACGGACCTGCATCCGATGCGCGGCGCCGACGGCTCTCCGCTGGACTTCGCTGCTTGGTACCTGGGCTGGCTCACTGCCGCCGAGGCTGTATGCGGCCTGGACCGATAGGAAGGAATCCGCTGTCGATGTCGGTCGGCGTGACTCTGTGTCTGTCGCCCGGTGGGATCGTCCCCCTGGCCGTGCGTCCATGGCGACAGGACTCCTGCACAGCTCGTGGGTGTTCGCGTCACGAGCCGTTCCGCCGCAGGCCGCAGCACCGCATGCATTGCATCCGGACGAAGACGAAGGTGCCACTCGCCAAGGGTGTCGACGTGACCAGCGATGCTCCCGTCTGCGGAGGATTGGCGCTATCCAAGCGGGAGGGCGACGGCCGGCCGGTCAGCCGGTGGCTGTGGAAGTTTGTCACGGCACCGGTCGACGAGGTGCCGCCGGTGTATCCGCCGTCCGCCAAGAACGAGGGGGGATGCCGCGACGCAGACGGCGCAGCCGGGTCAGCAGGGTCGCCGCGGCAACCCGGTAGCCGACGTTCGCGGCGGACCGGGTCGTGATCGTGACCGCGCTACCGGAGTCAGGGCAGGGATTCCTGGCGCTTGCCCAGCTCACAGAAATCCTGTCGGGGAGTCGTCCAGTTGCGGACCTAGAATCACGGGTCGCAGGGACCGCAGGTGTGCGTACCTGCTCTTGTGGGTTGGATGGGCCAAGGGGGACGAATGAGCCGGATATGGGTGTGGGTGGCACTGCTGGCGATACCGGTGGCGTTCCTGGGATGGATCGCTCACGGCATCATCGCCTTCGCGACGGCCGACAACCGGATTCCGGAGGGAGTGTCGGTACCGTGCTCGGAAGCGATGCGCTTCGTCGACAAGGACGGGCTGCCGACCGGGGCGCACGACGCGACGTGCACGGCCAGAACTTGGCTCGACACCCAGTACGACGTTGCGTTCCACATCTCTCGGGCCGATCTTGACCGTTGGCTGGCCTCGGACTACCCCGGCACAAAGCTGGAGTCGGGCTACTGCCACCACCCCGACACCGTCGATGCCTGCGCGCCTATCGAACTGGACCCGTCGGCTCAGAGCGGCGCAATGGCGATCGACGTCTCTGTGAAGTACGAGGAAAGTCACGTCGCCCTCGTGCACTTCGCGCCCTTCGATGTGTGACCACAGCCGGACGTATCCTTGCCCGCACCGCCGGACTGCGGCCCTGCGTCGAGTTGCCCAACTCGGCACTGCCGTGCGTCGGCCACGCCGACCACCGCCAGCAGTGGCGGTCGCACCAGATGCGCCACTCACCCCAGCCTCACCAGAGCCCGCAGCGGCTTGACCCAGTCATTGAACTCCTACCCGAAGCCGCTACACCGACCGCCCTCCACAGTTCCGCCGGGGAGGATCCATGACCGACCAAGACCCGATCGCCAACGCATCCCAGGGCGCCCGTGGATTCGGGTGCATGATCCTCGCGGTCATAGCGCTCGTCGCCGCGATGATGATCGTCCTGGCGTTGCCCTACTTGATTGCACTACTGGAGTGGGTGCTAATTGGCGGCGAGAAGGCGGATTGACGCGTGCCCGTGACGTGCCCGGTGAGGCGGCGCCCACCGGGGAACACCGGTGAGTGACTCCGGAACGCGCAGGTCAGCGCTTAGCCGGACAGCCAGGACACCGTCCGTTCCACGACCCAGCGGTGCCGGCCCAGGTGTCGGGATGACTCGGTGCCCTTGCGGGCCAGGCGGTGCCGGATGCCGCGGGAGGACAGCCAGCGCCGCAGATGCCGGTAGTCGCATCCCTTGTGCCCGCGCAATTTGCCGGGCCTGCGGCGTTGTGGGCCGCAGCGTGAACGGACGAGTGGGATGCCGCAGACCAACGGGATCAGAGCCTGGCTGTCGTGGAGGTTCGCCGCCGAGATGCCGATCAACAGAGGCAGACCACGGCGGTCCACGATGAGGTGGATTTTCGAATGTGCCGCAGATCGCGGAAGTGGACGTCCCCGAGGCCAGCCGTGCCGATGGCGTGGAGCCAGATCCGCCGGAAGTCGTTCCGCCGCAGCAGTCCCCCGCGCGGCCCGACGAAGACCCGCGGCGTACTCGGCAAGGTGGACCGCCAGGTCCAAGGTGATGGGGACCGGGAACGCCACGGTGCGCGCTTCGGCCGCGGCCTTGGGAGCCTTGACTGTCAGTCCGTCCAACCGCGTCTCGGCGACCGACCGCCGGACCGAGATGCTGCGGCGTTCCAGGTCTACGTCCCACCGCTGGAGGCCGGCTGGCTCCCAGAAGCGCAGCGCCGTGAAGGACGCCAGCAGGATCATCACCCGGTAGCGCGCGGGCACGGCGTCCACGAGCCGGAAGACCTCCGCCACCATCCTTGATCCGGCACGGATTGAGCTGGACCAGGCCGTCCGTCCACGGCGGTGTTCATGATGGCCCGGAGGCTCTGATACGCCTTGGCGACGGTCGCCCCGTCGATTCTGGCGGCCCGTAAGGAGCCTGGCCCGAACTTACACATCAGCTGTCGGTTCAGCAGCACCGATGAGTACGAGTTGGTGCCCGTCGTGTCGTGAGCCTCCCCGTTCAGGGGTTGCCGACGCCCTCCGCGCCGTCACGATGGGTTCGCCGGGAGGAGGGCAGGGAGGTTGGGCCACCATGAGGGGTGTGCTCGCACCACATCGCACAGCACCGGGCTACTTTCCAGAGTCCCTCGGCAAAATTCTTCCCAGGGCTCGGTGCTGGTGCTGTCGGGGATCTTCTGGTGGACGTGTATGCCGCTACTCATGACGTCAGCGAGCAGTTCGGCGATGGTGACGATCGCGTCGCGCTCATCCGATTGCTCGGGCAGTGGCTTGCTGTCGTAGAAGTGCCCGCGTGAGCCGATCCGTTCGAGCATCAGGATGTGCACCTCACGCAGCGACCGGAGCACCATGTCATTGGCCGAGACGGCAGCCACCGCATTGCTGATCCTGGTTTGCTCTGTGGCCGCCCGGGTCTGCTCGGCGGCGGCCCGGGTCTGTTCGGCTGCTGCCTTCGTCTGTTTGGCCAGGTAGAAAACGGACCACGCGGACATAATGAGCGCCAGTGCGGCCACGAAGGAGCCCACCGCTTCAGCCGATATCTCACCCATGACGCTCCCGTGCTCCCCTCGGCAGTGGCGGGACTGTACCGCAGCAGACCTCGGTCGCGGGCAGGGAATCTCCTTGAACACCCTTATATCTCCGAGCAGTTCAAGGTCCCTCTTCTGCCGGTCAACCGGCGCGACCGTCCCTCTACGCCTGCCCGTCAGGCATCATCCTGAGCATGACAGGAGTGAAGCAAGATCAGCTGTCACGTCAATGGGACGAGTTCAGGAGCTTGCGGTTTCCTCCGGGCTTCATCCGTCGCGAGCCCGAGGGGGAGTGCATTGGCGATGATGGACACGATGCTCGCCGGCTGCGTCTCCGTAGTGATGAAGCGTCCCCTGGACGAATGGCGCCGCGAGGTCCTGCAACGGCGCATCGCGGTCCTGAGGAGGATCCTCCCGCCCATCGATGATGACGAGTACGCGACCAGATACTTCACCCACGTGCTTCAGACGGCCGTGCTGACAGCCGAACTCGACGACGCTCGGTGCCACTAGCATCGCCAGCGCGTGCCACAACCGTGCCACATCGTGCGGACAACCACGGTCAACGACGGTTCCTCGCAGTCGCGCTGCACCGCCGACATGGCGACTCTGCAAGGTAGCCCCGACCAGCACATTCTCCGAAAGCCCCACCACCAGGCCTACAAGGCAGTGGTTCCCAAGAATCGCAGCCGCCGTCGATCGGCCGCGCCTCACAGCTCCGCGAGGACCTCCGCGACGGCGCGGCGTCCCAGTTCCGCCATGGCGGGGTTGGTGACGCGGTAATAGTCGATGCAGCCCACGAAGGTGAGTGCCCAGCGCCGGCCGCGGGCCCAGGTCGCGTCGTCGAAGCCGACCGCGTCGCGGAAGGCCGGCCGTGTCCGCGCGGAGAGCAGGGTCCACGCCGGGATGGCGTCGCACGCCGGGTCGCCCGTACCGGCGGTGCCGAAGTCGATCACGGCACGGAGCCTGCCGGCGTCGACCAAGATGTTGCCGGGGATGAGATCGCCGTGCGCCCAGCGGGGCGGGCCGTCCCACGTTGGCTGGGCGAGAGCGTCCTCCCAGGCGGCAAGGACGGCTCGTGCGTCGATGACGTCCGCCGCCTTCGCGGTCGTCTCCCGGACGAAGGGGTCCCAGGCCCGCAGCGGCCCGCCGCGGTAGCCCGTCGGCGCGCCGCTGGTGTCGGCCGTACGCAGCGCCGCGACGAACTCGCCGAGGTCCACGGCGAATCCGAGTTCGTCGCGGGTCTCCTCCCCCGGGTGCGTCCCGTCGATCCAGCGGCCGACCGCCCAGCGGAACGGATATCCCTCACCCGGCTGTCCCTGGGCGATCGGTTCGGGTACGGCGATGGGCAGGACGGGAGCGAGCCGCGGCAGCCAGTCGTGCTCGAACCCGACCTGCCCGACGGCGCCCTCGATCCGGGGCAGGCGGACCGCCATCTCGTCCCCGAGCCGGTAGATGGCGTTGCTGGTGCCCGCCGAGGGCACCGCCTCGATTCGCAGGTCAGCCCATCGCGGGAACTGCCGTGCCAGCAGCCGGCGCACCAGCGCGACGTCCGTCCGTATCTCGTTCGCGTGCATCATCACCCGGGATCGTAGCCCCGCCGCCGGCGGGGCGGCGGGGGACCCGGCGTCCTCGTACGGGGTTGCGGACATGCCTGTGGCCCACCACTGGAGCGGGCCCCAGGTGCACTCATGGTTGCCGGATGCGGCAAGCACGGAAGGCTCCGCAGCGGAGTACGGTGGACGAACCGAAGGCATTCCGTACCCGGCTTCCGTGCCGGCGTCGTTTTCGGCGAATGCCTAGCCGGGCCAGTGAACGCATGGGCTTGATCCTTGATCACACGACGCACGATGAATCCCTCGCGCCTGATGACGTACGACTCTCCCTGAAGCCGGTCACCGCCGCCCCGGGTCCCCTCGACGGAGCCTGGTGGCCCCGCTCACGCGATCTGGCGGCGGAACTCTCCGCACTTACGGCCACTCCGGACGCGCCATGGGGGCGGATCGCCCGTGTCGCCGTGAACCCGCACTTCTGGCCGGCCGTCCCCCGGAGGGTGGCCGTGGCCGGGCACGTGGTGCCCGTCGATTGGTTCACAGCGGACCAGGACCCTCGCAAGCTCCTGCTGCTCTCCCGCGACACCGGACGCTGGGACCTTCTGATCATTCCGCCGGAGACGGACTCCGACACCGCCGCCCGTTTGTTGTCCGCCGCGGCCGATCCCCGCATCACCGCCACCGCCGGCCGCTTGTTGGCAGTGGAGCGCTCGCACGTGGCAGGAAGCATATGAGGGTCTCGGACGCCGCCGTCACCACTGCTCTCGCTGATGCCGCGAGCACCCTGAGAGCACTCATGAATCATCTGCGCGACACCCAGCACGGCGGAACACACGGTTACGGCCCGCGCCTCCCGGTCGGGACCGTACCGACCACACCGGCGACGCCGGCACCGCCCCTCGTCAGGCACGAGCGCCGTGACCACCGCGACGGGGGCCGTGGGCGACTGCGCCCGTCCCAACGCCGCCGGTCCGGCCGAGCACGGGTGTGAGATGCATCGGCGTCGGCAAGTGCACGGCGGTCCGAGCTGATGCGGCGCTCCAGGTCGGCGGCGAAGGGCTGGTGGACGGCGCCGAAGCCGTAGATCCCCCAGGGGGCGCCCCTTTGTTCGGGGCGCCCCCTGGAAGTCTTCCTTCCTCAAGGCGATGAGGATGGGGCTTCTCTCAGTCCTGGCAGGTCATTTGGAAGCTCCATGCCAACTCGTCGTCGTCCGGTTCCTTCCACGGCGGCTTGGCGTGGCAGTGGCTGCCGTGCTCATCATCGTCGTACTCGTCGCCGTCCTCGTGCTTGCCGTCGTGGTCGTACTTGCCGTCGTGGTCGCGGTGGTCATGAAGGCCCGGACCGCCGGGGAGGCCGGGGTAGCCGGGGAAGCCGCCGGGGTAGCCGGGGTAGCCGGGGTAGCCGGGACGCCCGGGAGGACCTTCAGGACCGGCCGGGCCGGCGGGACCACTCGGACCGGCAGGACCGGACGGGCCAGCCGGGCCGGCAGGACCACCAGGTCCGGCGGGTCCAGCAGGACCGGCAGGACCGGACGGGCCAGTGTCACCAGGAGCACCAGAGGGACCGGCAGGACCCGAGGGACCGGCAGGACCGGAGGGGCCGGCAGGGCCGGTCGGGCCGGTGTCACCGGGAGCACCAGAGGGACCGGCAGGACCGGACGGACCGGACGGACCGGACGGACCAGTGGGTCCAGTCGGGCCGGTGGGACCGGTGGGACCAGCCACACCGCAGGTCGGGACCGTGATGTTGTCCCTGATCAGGGTGACCTCGCCGTTTCGCGCCAGCAACCGGCCCGCGATCGCCGCGTCGGAGCCCACGGTGATGTCCGTCAGGGCCATGATGGTGCCCTTGAAGTCGGCGTTGGTCCCGATGGTGGCGGAGCTGCCCACCTGCCAGAACACGTTGCAGGCCTGCGCTCCGTTGATGAGCCGGACGGTGCTCCCCACGTTCATGACCAGGGTGGAGCCGACCTGGAAGATGAAGACGGCGTTGGGGTCGCCCTGTGCGTCGAGAGTGACCGTCCCGTTGACGGCGAGATCCAGCGCCATCCCGGCGGTGTAGACGCCGGGCAAGAACATCTGGGTGTCGAGCTGCGTTCCCGCGCTGCCGTCGGAGGGCCTGCCGGCCGCGTCGTTGTAGGCGGTGACCAAGTCTGACTTCGCCTGACCGGCGGCAGCGTCGGCTACGTGCGTCGCTCCGACGACACGTCCGGGCGGAAAGCCCGTCACCGAAGTGCCGGGGCTGAGCCCCAGATCCCCGATGATGATGGTTCCGAGCGTGTTGGTGACCGTTGATCCGGCCAGAACCCCGTAGGTCTTGGCGGTCCCCAGTCCCACGGCCGGGGGCGATACGGCGTGGGCGAGGGTCGTGATCATGGTGAGCGTCGCCATCAGCACCGCGATAGGTATCAAGAGCATGGGTGCCTTGAGCCCCTTGTGGACGCGTATACGTCGCCTGCCTGGCGGAGCGGGCAGGACGGAAACCTCTGACATAGGGAGAGACCCTTTCTTGTGGCCGAGCCCGGCCACCCCTGCGAGGGGGACTTCGAACGTGGGTAGTGAGCTCCGGTCGTCGAACCTCAGTCGTGTGCCAAATCAGCGGTCCCAGACCAAAGGGGGCCGGCGAGCAAGTGCTCACCGAAGGAGGCGACAATCAGCCGCTCACCAGCCAAAAGCTAGCAATGATCCAATAAAGGGCATATGCGCGGAGAGCCAAAGGAGTTATGGGACGCGCCTGGTTCACTCTGCTGGTGGCGTCTCCGCGCAACCGGGGGCATTGGGCCAGGCCCGGCAGGCGGGAATCCGGGCACCGCGGGTTGTCTTCTGCCGACGTTCCGGGCATCAAGCGGGCACAGCAGTCCGCTGGCCAAGGCCTACTGCTCTGCCGTGCTTGACGGCGCCGGCATAAGCACGCCGAGACGGAGTGGAGCCGCGCCTCGGGGATCGGCCGGCTCGGGTTCGGCCTCAGCGGCGTGCCCAGGACAGGGACCCCTTCGGAGCGCAATCGGCATCGGTGACATGCCCGTCTGCCTAGACCCCTGACGGCAGGATGACGGCAACGGCGCCGTATACGTGGGGACTTCGGCGGGGGCGGGACGCATGGCCTGGGCCCGCTGCAGCAGAAACGTGGCGGCGCACATGCTGCCGTGAACGAATTGGTGAGGCGCGACGCAGAGGCAGAAGGGCACAGGGCACTCGGCGTACCGCAGGGACCCCGCTAGCGTTTGCCCGCCTGCCGGATGCTCTCGTCCAGCGCCGCCATCAGATCCACGGTCGGTACCCGGTCTTTCGGCTCCTGCAGCCCCGCGCCGGTCATCTTCGCGACCACCAATTGCTCAAGCGCCGCCGCGTGATCGTCGTGTAGCTCTCCGATATTGACCCCTGCGAGCTGGTCCATCAGCAGTTCTGCGAGCTCCAGCTCCCGCTCGGTCACCGGCGCCGCCAGGGACAGGTCATCTGGTTCGCGGATCTCCTCCGGCCACAGCAGCGCTCCGACCCAATAGGGACGGGAGTAGAGCACCGGATCGACATCGCGCTCGTCGACGAAGCCGAGGACGTCGACGGTGCGCTTGGTCGGAAGGGGGAGCGCGGCCAGGTCCTCATCGAGGAGCACGACGGTGCGTCCGTCGGGGCGCTCCCAGCCGCTCGCGATCTCCGACTGCGGAACCCTCCACGTCCTCGTGCTCACAGACCCTCCGGTTCCGGATGCGGGCTCCGTCGCTCGCGTGGACCTGGTGGAATCCGGTGCCGTGCTCTTCAGTGGCCGAGTAGAGGTGGATGGGAAGGGTGACCAGGCCGAAGCTCACGTAGCCAGTCCAGATCGCGTGCATGCCGACAGCGTGAGTGACGGGGCAGTTCGATGCCCGGTGGGCTACTCCGGAACAGTGATCACGACGTGCCCGCGAGCCTGGCTGTGGCCGGGTCTCCAGCGCGCTCTGGAGCCCGTTCCGGCGCATCCTGATACGGCGGGCCCGTCGGCCTCCGCCCTGGCTGGCGGGCCCGCTCACTCTCCTCAGCCCTTGATCAGCGGACGAGGCGGATGGCATCCGGGTTCCACCAGTAGGTGCGCCAGTACACGACAGGGAAGCCGTCGCCCTCCAGGAACGCCACCTTCACCTGGACCGCGTGCCGCCCGTCCCGGTACCGGATCTTGTGCCAGACCACGCCGTCATGCCACTGGCCGCCCACGCGGACCTGAACCCGCGGCCGCAGTCCCGGCTCGAGGCTCTCGTACTTCGGGATCCGGTCCGGCGGGACGTCGCCCGGCGGATGCGGACCACGTCCCCGTCGAGGAGCTGCTTCGGCAGCGCAGGCCACAGCAGCACGTGCACGGCCACCCTGCCGTCGGGGGGGCTCGCGGCGCTCGGTCACCGCACCGCGGTACAGGCGGCCGTCGAGCTGCAAGCCCACGCCCTGCCGGCGGTACTCCGGGACGGGCTCGACGTACACGGGAGGTTCCCCGGACTCCCGGTGCGGCACCTCCACCGCATCACGCAACTCGCGCACGCGTTCGACTCAATGGATGCGGGCAGGCCCAGCCAAGCCCGATGCCCGCCGGCACCCGATCGGGGTACTCCCGGGGGCACCCCTGTCGCCTGCCCGGGTCCCCGGCTGGCAGCCGCGGCTCGTGGGGATGAGGATCGGGCCGGTGCATGAGGGTTCTTCACCTCCACCCCGACGCCCCCCTTGGCCGAGAGCCGGGCCTCCGACGCTGAGTAGCGCCGGGGGCCTGTCTCGTACGTTCATCAGCCGCTGCGGGGAACAGCGGGGAATCCCGGGCGCGAACACCGCCCCCAGGCCGGTAGTTGTCAAGTCAAATGAGACGTTCGCGGTGCTATGAACCTTGTGGTTCGGGTTGCCTTCGTTTCGCCGGGTCGTTGATCCAGACCTGGCCGGGTATCTCGGGTGGTCTTGGTCGGCGGGCGAAGCGTTCGGGGTGGCGTTCGTATGCCTCGGCGAGAGCGGTGGCCCGCTGGTCGCGGACCTCCTCTGCAGTGCCGAAGTGGACGGAGGCGGGGGTGTGCAGGCCGATCCCGGAGTGTCTGTGGTCGTGGTTGTAGTAGGTGATGAAGGCGTCCATCCACTCCCGGGCATGGGCCAGCGAATCGAACCGTTCTGGGTAGTCGGCGGTGTACTTCGTGGTCCTGAACTGGCTTTCCGAGTATGGGTTGTCGTTGCTGACCCTGGGGCGCGAGTGGCTCCTGGTGATGCCGAGGTCGATCAGCAGTTGGGACACCTTCTTGCTGGTCATCGAGGTGCCGCGGTCTGCGTGCACGGTCTCTGGCACGATGCCGTTGCGCTCGATCGTCTCGCGGATCAACTCCTCCGCCCGCTCAGCCGTTTCGGCCCGCTCGACGGTGTGGCCGACGATGTAGCGGCTGAAGATGTCGATGATCACGTAGGCGTGGTACCAGATGCCCTTGTCCGGGCCGGGCAGCTTCGTGATGTCCCAGGTGAAGACCTGCGAGGGGCCGGTCGCCGTCAGCTCGGGGATCGTCCTGGGCGGGTGGGTGGCCTGGCGGCGGCGTTCGCCGTTCTGCCCGGCGGCGGACAGGATCCGGTACATCGTCCGCTCCGAGCACCAGTAGTTCCCCGCGTCCAGCTCACGCGCCCAGACCTGCGCGGGCGGCAGGTCTACGTACTCCGGCCGGTTCAACAGCGCCAGGATCTCTGCCCGTTCGGCCGGCGAGAGGGCCGAGGCGGGCGTGGGTCTTGGGGACGGTGCGGGCTTCGGCTTGGGGTTGATGTGACGGTAGTGGGTGGCGCGTGAGCGCCCGGTCAGCCGGCAGGCTGCTGTGGTCCCCAACTGGCCCTGCACACCCGTGAACGCTTCGTCGATCAGGGGCGCGGCGGCGTGCTTCAGTCCGCGCTCTCGGAGAGCAGTTCCAAGAGCGCGTTGGCTTTTCCCATGACTTCCAGGGCCGCGTCCCGGCGGGCCAGGTCCTTCTCCAGTCGTGCGACCTTCTTGCGCAGCCGTTCCAGCTCGGCCTGCTCGGCCG
This sequence comes from Streptomyces sp. TOM-9, assembly GCF_056858595.1. Lineage (NCBI taxonomy): Bacteria > Bacillati > Actinomycetota > Actinomycetes > Kitasatosporales > Streptomycetaceae > Streptomyces > Streptomyces sp. TOM-9. The sequence goes on from NZ_JBXEQB010000001.1 coordinate 1,599,646, forward strand.
CCTTCTTCGGCCGCACCGCCGAGGTCCGCCGGTCGGCCAGGGCATCCAGGGCGCCGGCCTCGCGGGCCTGGCGCCACTCGATGATGTGCGAGTGGTACAGCCGCTCACGGCGCAGGATCGCGCCTTTCTCCCCGGCCGGGGCGGCGTCGTACTCGGCAACGATCCGCAGCTTGTACTCCGCGGAAAACGTCCGCCGCTTCGGCTTCGGCGCCGGATCGTCACCGGCGGGTATCGGGGTCGTGCTGGCCATGCTGAAGGGATCTCCTGTCTCGCCCATCCAGACTAACCCGATAAACCGGGTGTCTCAGCCGAGGCTGTCAGAGAGGGGGCACCCGTACCGCGACCAGGGGCAGCGAACCTGCGCGTACCTTGTCTTGCGAACTGGGGCCCCGGCGAATCTCGCGACCGCCGCAAGAGGTAGCCTTCCCGTCCGTTCGAAGCCACTGGAGGACCTTGTGCATACCGCCGTTTTCCTGCTGCGGGACGCATTGAGCCTCGGTGGCGGACTGGTGGGCATGTGGGAACTGACCCGCCCGGCTTCCGGACCGGGCTGGAGAAAGCCACGGCTCTTCTCCGCAATGGCGGCTTCGTTGCTCGCCGCGCTACTGGCCATCTAGACGGGCAGCACGGCCGACTCCGTGCGCCTCGGCGTGCCCGATCAGGTGGGGAACCGGGTGGAGCACGGTGCCATCGTGCACGTAGAAGCGGCGCCCCGTGTCTTGGAGCCCGCCTTGTGTCCAACGCCTTCGCCGGCCTAGTGCGAAGAGTGTGGGATGTGAACCCACGGTGACATCGCTGCCACGACGGTTTTCACGTCCATCCGCTCCTGTGCTGCGGCAAGCGCAACACTCCGGGCCTGTCGGTCGTACCGGGCAGAATACGGCTCCGTGAGCCTCCACTACGAAGTCGTCTTCGCCTGCCTCCTCCGCGACGACACGCCTGATGCGGTCCTGGACGCCCTGCGATGGCACCTCGGCCTGACCCCTGAACGCCCGGCAGGACTCGACGGGGAGGAGCACACATATCCACTGCTCTCCTCGGATCCGGACAGCCGCCTGCCCGGAGGTGATTTCGCGTCCCTACGGCGCCAGTCCTGGGGCTTCACGGCCAGTGGTGAGCGCCACGTCTGGGGGCTGTTCAGCCGCAACCTCTGGCTCGACGACATGATGGCTGACCTCGTCCCCATCCTGGACCTGCTCGCACCTCACGTCGAAGAACCTGGCTACGGCGGGCACTTCCGCGAGGAATTCGACGCCGCGCCGACCGTCTTCACTTTCCACGCGGGCACCCACGGGCCGCTGAAGCTCTGACGCCACCCCCATCGGACAAGCAGCACCGCCGACCGTCCTGTTCGCAGTTGCGCGCTGTTGTCGGCGTACAGGTTGGCGTACGCCCGCTCGTCCCGCACCCTGACATGGATCGGCGTACCGCACTGAAGTACAGCAACCACAGCGACCAATCCCGTCCTTTGGCGTCCTCCTAGAGCAGCAGCACCGCCGGAATGACCGTCCGCGACCGATCTACATGGAGCTACGGATCGAGGGGCGTCGTTGCAGCTACGAGTCGTGTCGGCGGGCAGGACTGCGGGTGATGAGCCAGTAGGCGAGGGCCGCCGGTGGGCAGAAGCACAGCAGTAGGATCAGTACCTTTGAGTCCGTTTCGGCCGAAGCCCGGCCGGATGCCTTCACCTCCGCCGGTAGATCGGCGGTGATGGCGCCGAGTTGCGCGGCGGTGGCTGCCTGGTAGGCCTCGGCCACGCGTTCTTCAAGCTCGGACAGGGTCAGTCGGCCGGCCGCGTAGTGGTCTTTCAGTCGCTCCACGGCATCATCGCGCTCCGGATCCGAGATTTTGAGCGCAGGCCGGTCTTGAGATTCTTCAGCGTGGGTCATCTTGGCCTCCAGGCGATGGCGCGTTGCCGGATGGACGATCGTGCAGGTCGATCACCGCGACGACGACTCGGGTCCAGACGCCGGGTGCGTCGTGGTTTCCGAACCGAGAGGCAAGCTCATCAATGTGTCCGCGTAGCTCGGCAAGTGCCTCGTCGGTAAGCCGCAGGGCACCGCGATGGAGGTCGACCTCCCTCCGCCGGCCAACTTGTCTGGCCTGGCATGCGGCGTTGATGTCGGCCCGGGTCGCGTCGAGCATGGAGCCGAGGAACGCCGCCTGCTCTTCCGGAGTCGCACCATCCGCAGGTGGCTCGTTGACCGCAGGGGCATAGACCCGTTCGACTTTGCCGCCGGCCACCGGCCGGTATTCGGCGATCTCGATGAGCCCAGCGCGCTCCAACTGGCCAAGGTGGTAGTAGAGCCGATCAACTGGCAACCCGATGCAGCCGGCAAGTTCGCGAGCAGAGCGCGGCATCTCCCACATCGCCTCCAACAGCCGGATACGCCGGGGGTCCGCCAGCGCCCTGTGCACTCCATGCCACCGCCGGGATGAGGGGGAGGAATCCTGCGCACTCATTGACCATCGATCCACATGTTGAAGATGACTCCAGCCATTGGAATTCTTTACAACGATCCGCCCTACAGCAGCAGTTCGCAAGAGGTGCACGCCGAATCCTCGGCAGACGGAGAGGGGATACACCGGATGACAAGCCAGGTCGCCCGCCTGCGCAAAGGCTCACGTGGCGGACGACCACCCGGCTTCGACGAGGACCGGTACAAGCAACGCAACACCGTCGAACGGGCCATCAACCGGCTCAAGCAGCACCGATCCAGCTACCAAGGAGGAACAGCGGGGAATCGCGGGCACGGACGCCGACCCGTGGCAACGTAGAACCACCGGGGCCAGCCAACGGGCACGTACCTTGTCTTCCCAACTGGGTGCGTACCGCCGAACGATCTGACTGACGTTTGGTCAGCCTCAACGAGGCTTGGCGGACCGACGAGGGGCGCACCCCCCGTTCGATCACAACCCGAGAATGCCGTCCTGCCGCATGTGCAGTTCGGAGCGGACAAGTTCGAGGAGACGGCCCGTCCAGTTGCGACCTCGGCCGGCGTTGTCACCCCAGAAGGCCGAGTCCGCATCGCTGTAGATCAAGGTGGCGTCCCTCGTTGCCAGCAGGATCTCGGCCAGCTCGGGATGCTGGTCGTACTTGGTGCGCAGCAGGCCGGTCATGACGGCGGTGCGTGCATGTTCCCAGCCCTTGCGGCGTGGTGTCCCGGTCGCGAGCTTGCGTGCTGTCGCGGCGGTGTCCGCTGTCGTGATCGCGGCGCGAACCTCTGGATCAGAGACCGACAGGGCCCAGTAGGCGTGGGCGACCGAGGGGTAGCTGACCTTCCCGACGGTGATCGGGGCGGGATAGTCGTTGCGCAGGCCGACCTGGCCGGGGTCGGTCATCGGCTTGTTCGGATACGAGTGGTACAGATGCACCGCCGGAGCGTGCGGAGCGGTCGGTCCGTCTGCTGGGATGCGGGTGTGCCGCTCGGCGATCCGGCGGGCCCGGTCCTCGAAGTACGCGAGGGCACTGTCGTAGGCGTCCTGTGTGACCGGCGGGTCGATCGGCACGTAGGTCTCACCTCCGGGCCCCGCCACCAGCACGCGCAGCGGCCAGTCCTTGCTGTCCATGTCGCCCAGCGCGTAGCGGCGCTGTGAGATGGGGATGGCCAGGAACGCGGTGCGGGCCGCGGCCCGGTTTGCCTCTGTCCTATCGGCGAGGAAAGTGTCGACGGCGGCCAGACAGCGGCCGGTCGAGTCAGGCCGTCCGTTCAGCTTGTCGATGGTGTCGCGGATTTCGGCGACCAGCAGGTCAGGGGTGAGCCAACTTCGGGGCTCGCTGAACTTCCAGGACGCCAGCTCGTGCGCGGATGCCTGAGCACCCTCCGGGATGCTCGTGGCCACCCAGCCGGTCCGGAGCTTCTCCTCGAACTCCTCGATGGTGTTCAGGCCCCAGCAGTCGATGAGTCCGTCGGCATAGATGAAGAGGTCGGTCAGGAAGTACTGGCCGTTGCGGACGAAGGCGTGCCGCCAGGTTCCGGGTATGCGGACGCCGTCCGCGGTGCGATACGTGATCCGGTTGCCGATCATCTGGTGATTGTGTCGGAGCCGCACCGGCTGATCGAGCCAGAGCTAGGGATCAGAAGGTCTCTGACATCGACTGCTGCGACTTTAAGCCTGCTCGCCGTTGCCGTGGACTGGCACTTCGCTCCGCCGACGACCCAAGGCGCCGCTGCCATGCTGGCGTGCCACTTCCGTGCCGCATTGGGCGGTCGGTCACGGCCAACGACGGTGCGCATCGGTCGCGGTTACCCACCCACCTGGGTACTCCCCATCTGCCCTGAGGCCTGCGCGTCTTCCCGAAGTCCACCACCAGGTTTACAGCGCAGTCGTCCCTGACGCGCGAGCGCCCTCCCGGGCCGTCCTGGGGCCGTGGAAGGGCGCTCAGTGATGACCAACGCTGACGAGTGTCAACAGTTCAGCAGCAGGTCAGGACGCTCATCATTCGGACAGCCGCAGGTCGCGGCCGCCTGTGGTCAGTTGCGGCTGTGCAGATCACGCGGCGTTGAGCTGAGCGGCCAGGAACACCGCTGCCACCGAGGGGCGGACCGCGTACGTTGCGCCCGCGCTCCCCTCAGGAGCCTCCCACCAGTAGAACGGAAGCCGCCGCCCACTGTTGCTGTGTCCCTTGCTCATCCCGGACAGCACCCCTGCCACGCGTCGCGCCGGATCACTCTCGTTCGGCCCGCCCAGGGCCTGGTCCACCAACTCTGTGCAGTGGATCATCCGGCCTGGGTTGCACAGCAGGTGCTGGAGCACCCGCCGGGCCTGCGGCGCGAGTTCGGCCAAGAACATCGCGGCGCGCTCCAAGTCCTCCGGACCCCATTCCGAGGCTCCGTAGTGCCCCTCTTCACCAGAGTGCTTGGCCCATCGTGGATCAGCGTCGGTCAGATACGCCGTCATGTCCGCCCCCAACAGTTCACCCCTCACGTGTGTGCCGTTCGCACCGTACAGATCCGCCAGGACACCGCGTGTCGCATCCGTGTCGAAGTTCTACCGGCAAGCAGCTCAGCTGAGGAAGAACCACAGATCAAGGAGAACGGGACGCGGCCCCAGAGCCCCTTCTTAACAACTGGTCCAGCGGCCCGGGAAGGCCGACGCTACGGTGTCGGAGGCCGGCAGTAGTCTCCGCGCATGGCAACCAGACCGTCCACGACATGGCGCGACGAGGTCGCGCGAAGCGACTCCACGGAGCTCTACTCCCCCGGCGTGCTGCAGGCCACCGACACCGCGCTGGCCTCATTTGAGGAAGAGGCACGTGCTCTCGGCAGCGCATCCGACGAGCCCGTACTTGCCGCCGTGGAGCGCGTCGTGCAGCAACTGAACGTCATCGATGAGAAGCACGGGGCGTACTGCACCATCGAGCGAGAGGACCTCTGCGAGTACATCGATGACGTCCTCGTCGAGCAAGGTGTCGACGTCTCGGCGCTCCTGGCCCGCCAGGACATGGAGGAGTTGACCGAACGGTGGCGTGACTGGTGAGTCAGGCGACGGTGCAGCTTGGGTTGGCCGAACGTAAGGCGCTCAATCGGCCCGCCGCGGCCACCGGCGCCGGCGCCGGCGAGACCGAGCGAAAGTCGGTCCTCGGCAAGGTCTGACGCCGAACGAACTCAAGCGCCTGGGGCAGGGTAGGCGCCCCAAGTGCCTCCAACGTCACCCGAAGAATCCCGAGGGGATGTACGGCTCCGGTGGCCGCATTCCGCGGAGGCAGACCCAGCCGGACGTGCTGAGTTCCAGTCCGGCGGTCAGCCCCACATCCACGGCCCACTACTGCTCGGCCGTCACATTGGCGACCTGTGCCGGGGAGCCCTCGGGCAGGCTCAGTAGTGCGGCCGTGAGCAGCCGGGTCGCCAGGCGGCGGGAGGTAGCGGCGAGCAGCCGTACGTTCCCGTATTTGTCGATGTAGCAGTAGCCGCTTCCGGCGAGGTCGTCGACGATCAGCAGGCGGCTCTCGGTGAGCAGTTGGTCGTGGGAGGGGCCGTGGGCGCCGCCCCGGGTGCGCCGGTCGACAGAGTCCATCAGGTCGCGGTGCTTGGCCGAGCCCTCGTGCACCGCCCCGTCCGGCGCGGGCAGGTCGCCCTTGCGGACGGCGCCTTCCAGGCGCATCGCCGGGTGCAGCGCGAAGCCCGCCCGGCGGTAGGTCGCCGCCGCCCGCGGGTCGGGGGAACTGCAGATGATGCCGCGCAGGCAGCCGCGCCCGTACGCCAGGGCGGCGGCGAGCAGTTCGCGCCCGACCCCCTGCCGCTGCGCGGAGGGCAGCACGGCGAAGAGCGACAGTCCCCACGTCCCCTCGCGGCGCGTCGACATCGCGACCCCGAGCGGCATGCCGGAGGTCTCGTCCACGGCCAGCCAGCAGCCACCGGGGTCGGTACGCGCGACGTACCGGTTGCGCCGCCGCAGCAGAGCGCCCAGCTCGGGAGGCATCTCCTCGGGCGGGCCGCCACCGGGCAGGGCATCGGAGGCGCCGAACGCGGCGGCGGCCACGACCGCTATCGCCTCGGCGTCCTCGTCGGTGTCGCGCAAGGGGCGAAGGATCATGCGCCCATCCTGCCCCTACGGCAGGGCGAGCATCCGCTCCTGATCCGAAGAGCGCCTGGGGACCCGAAAATTTCAGTTGATCAGGACCCTGGCGCATGAATACTGGCTGTCGTCTCCGTTGATCCGGCCTGCTGGCGACGCGACGTTCGCATTGGACTGGGGAAAGGGCCTGCGAGAATGACCATGCACGATGACCAAGTGGATGTGACCACCGACATCGTTGCGGCCCTGATCCAGGAACAGTTCCCTCAGTGGAGCGGCAAGGCGATCCGGCTCCAGTCGTCGACCGGGACGGTCAACGCCATCTTCCGCATCGGGGACGACCTCTCCGCGCGTTTCCCGCTGCGTCTGACCGATGCCGCTGAGGCACTGGCGGTACTGGAACGGGAAGCCCAGGCGAGCGCGGAGCTGGCACAGGTGTCTCGGTTCCCCGTTCCGGAACCCGTCGCCCTGGGAAAGCCTGGAGCGGGTTGCCCCATGCCGTGGTCGGTCCAGACATGGCTGCCGGGAACAGTCGCCTTCGATGCCGACCCGAGCGGGTCGGACGCTTTCGCCGAGGACCTTGCGGCCTTCATCGCAGCCCTGCGGGGCGCCGAGACGCGGGGGCGGCGTTTCAGCGGCGAGAACCGTGGCGGCGTTCTCGCTGACCACGACGACTGGATGGCGAAGTGCTTCGCGGCGAGCAAGGGGCTGCTCGATGTGCCCCGGCTGCGCCAAGTGTGGGGCCACCTGCGGGAGTTGCCACGCACGGCTGCCGATGTGATGAGCCATGGCGACCTGATTCCCGGCAACGTACTGGTCGCGGGAGACCGGCTCAGCGGCGTACTCGACACCGGTGGCTTCGGCCCGGCCGACCCGGCGCTGGATCTGGTCAGCGCCTGGCACCTGTTGCAACCGGGCCCACGGGAAGTGCTCCGGCGGACACTGGCCTGCGACGATCTGGAGTGGGAGCGCGGCAAGGCCTGGGCCTTCGAACAGGCGATGGGGCTTGTCTGGTACTACGTCGAGAGCAATCCGACGATGAGCAGAATGGGGCGCCGGACACTCGACCGCATCCTGGAGTCGACGAAGTGATGTCGCCCCGATCGTAGGCCGTGCAAGGTGGCCCCGAGCGTCCCGAGGCTCCTTCTTCGAACCCTGTCGAAGGCGATGCGACGCTTGCGTCGTCCACTATTCCGCCCGCGTGCTTCATGGTCAGAGGCCCTGGAACGCCGCAGCGCCCGGGGCTCTTCCAACCGCCGACCCGGTCACGGCTGCTCCGGTGGTCATGGGGGCGGTGTCGACGCGGAAGTCTCCGTTCCGTAGTCCGAGCGCGGGATGCTCCCGCGTGGTCGGGTGGCGGCTGTGAGACGTGGGCGGCGAATCCGGGGCGTGAGGGCGTTCTGGTTCAATGGTGACGATATGACTGATCTGATCTTGAGCGGGGCGCCGCTGGACTTCGAGCTGGTGCGGGCCGCTCAGGCAGGCGATGCGGGTTCCCTGGGGCTGCTGCTCGCCAGGCATCAGGCGACCATGCACGCGGTCGCCCTCGCCATGCTGGGCCACAGCCCGGATGCCGAGGACGCGGTGCAGGAGGCGGCGCTCATCGCGCTGCGGCGCATCGGGGATCTGCGGGATCCGGACGCCGCCGGGCCGTGGCTGCGCATGGTGGTCCGCAACGTCTGCCGTGCCCAGCTGCGCAAGAAGTCGGCGGTGCCGGTGGCCGAGCTCGAGGGGTTCGTCGCCATGGACCGCTCGGGTGGTCCGCCCGACCCGGCGGACGTGCTGGACGAGCACGTGCTGCAGGACTGGATCTGGAGTGCGCTGGAGAAGTTGTCACCGGCGCTGCGGTTGGTGACCATGCTGCGCTACTTCACGGACGTCACCTCCTACGAGGAGATCGCGCTGCTGTGCGGCACCCCCGTCGGCACCGTGCGCAGCAGGCTCAGCCAGGCGCGGGCGAAGCTGGCCGGTGCACTGGTGAGCATGGGCGACCAGGTGCACGACGACGCCGTCTCCCGCACCGCGCGCCACCGCTGTCTGGCCGAGGAGACCATGCTGGCGGGCCATCGTGGCGAGCTCGCCTCGGCGTGGGCGCAGTGGCGGTCACCTCGACTGGAGGTGACCTGGCCGACCGGCAAGCGCTCGGACCTCGACTACCTGGAGTTCTCCTTCCGCCGTGACGTCTCCGACGGCGTCCGTCAGAAGCTGATGAACGTGGTGGCCAGTCTCGAGGTGGTCATCTGGGAGGCGGCCATCATCAGCCCCCCGGAGGATCCGTTCCACTGCCCGCCCAGCGTGGTCTGGGTGCACCACCTGGACCGGAACCGTGACGACAGGCTGCGCCTGTACCACCCGCGCCGCCGCCGGGCCGGCCTCGCAAACAATCTTGAAGACTGATCGAACCTTTCCGGGGCCCACCGCATCGTGTGGGTATGAAAGCAATCCATCACGAGGCGGAGCACGGCGAGCGTGCTGCCGAGGTGCGCACCGTCATGGTCGACGGCGTGCGCCAGGTCTACCGGGTCGCGGGTGACGGGCCGGTGTGCCTCGTGCACTCCGGAGGCCCCGGTGTGCACCCTGAGTACCTGCGCATACCCGCACTGGAGCCGCATCTGACCATGGTCCACCTCGACCCCGTCGGGTCGGGCGACAGCGGCCTGCTGCCGGACGGGGACTACTCCACGTCCCGCTACGCGCGCTTCGCCGCGGCCGTACTCGACGACCTCGGGGCGCGGTCCGCCTACGTCCTCGGCCACTCGCACGGCGGTTTCGTCGCGCTGCAGTTCGGCCTCGACCACGCTGACCGCCTCGACGGGCTGATCCTCTACGACACCGCGCCCGTGTACGGGCCGGAACTGATGGAGGCGGCGTCCAAGGAGATGGCCGTGTTCGTCCAGCGCTGGCCGGACCGGCCCGAGGCGACCGAGGCGGGGCGGGTGTGGGAGGCCCGGATGTCGGGGGCGCTGGAGGTCGTCGACGACGCGTCGAAGGAGCGTTACCTCGGCACCCTCCTGCCCGCCTACTTCGCCGACTACCGCGCGACGGTCTCGCAGTTCGGCACGCCCACCCTGCGGGCCACCCATGACCCGAATCGGCTCCCCGCCGACTGGGACGTACGGGACCGGCTCGGCACGATCGCGGCGCCGGCCCTGGTGATCGTCGGTTCCTACGACTTCATCTGCCCTCCCCGCTTCGCGTACGAGATCCACGCCGGCATGCCGGACGCACGGCTGTGCGAGCTGACCGGGAGCGGCCACTTCGGGCACGTCGAGGAGACCGAGAGGTTCGTCGCCGCCGTACTCGACTTCGTCACCACCACCGACAAGGGGAACCAAGCGTGAGCACCACCGTGCCGACCGGCCTGGCCGAAGAGACCGAGATCAAGGCGTACAGCGACTTCGTGGCCGGCGCGCCCGCGGACGTCCTCAGCACCCTGGGCATCGGCGCGCAGCAGTTCGGCTCGGCGCGGGCGCTGGCCGTTCGCGAGGACCCGAGCCGCTTCTTCAACCGGGCCGGGGGATTCGGGCCTGCCGAGCCGATCACGGCGGACGTCGTGGAGCAGGTGTGCGACTTCTACCGCGCTCAGGGCGTGCCCCAGGGCTCGTTCATGATCGCGCCGTCCCTGCTGCCGTCGGATTGGGCCTCGACCGCGCAGAAGTGGAACCTCACCGAGGGCACCCGTTTCGCCAAGCTCGGATGCGACGTCTCGACCGTACTGGCCGGGGCCGACGGTGTCGCCGCGCTCGACCCGGACCTGCGGGTCGGCCTCGTCGAGCGTGACCGTGCACGCGAGTGGGCGACCGTGATGATGACGACCTTCGGCTTCGGCACGCCGGCCATGATCGACATGGCCGCGGCATGCGTGGGCAGGCCGGACTGGCGGCAGTACGCCGTTTGGGAGGGCGAACGGATCGTTGCAGTCGGCAGCATCTTCGTGAACGGTGACTGTGCCGACATGTTCGGCGGGGCGACGCTGCCGGAGTGGCGCGGCCGCGGCGCCCAGTCGGCGCTGCTCACGGCCCGGGCCCGGGCCGCCCACGACGCAGGCTGCCGATGGCTCGTCGCCGAGACCGGGGCGGAAGGCCCCGGCGACCACAACACGTCCCTGCACAACATGACGCGCGCCGGGTTCGAGCTGCTCTACGAGCGGGTCACCTGGGTGTGGGGCGGGTAGCCGGACCGGAAAGGCCGGAGGCGCCCGGCGGTCAGGCCCGGAGCCTGACCGCGGGCGTCTGCGGCCGGCGGGGTGCGGCCGGCGGCTGCACGCCTACGACAGCGTCCGGGGAGACATACGGCGGGGCCGGAGCTTGGCGGCGACCATGGCCGCGAACACCACGACCCAGAACGCCGCGGCGATCCAGACCTCCCAGCGGCCCATGCTCGTCATCCACGAGGTCCCGGTCGCGCGTCCCAGTTCGTGCGTCGTGACGGCGTACATGCCGACCGGGAAGACGAGGTTCCACCAGCCGAGGTCGTAGCGCAGCGGAATGCGGCGCAGCGCGTGCCGCCACACGCCCAGGGCCAGCAGAAGGGGGATGAGCCAGCTCGAGAACGACCACAGGACGACGGACGACCCGACGAGGAGTGGGCGCGCCAGCATGGTGCTGCCCGCGGGGAGTGCCATCAGCCGCACTGCGGCAAGGACAGCGATCGCCGCCGCCCCCATGAAGATCCAGACGGACGTCATGAGGCCTTCCGGCCGGACCGGCCGGGCCAGCAGTCTGGCCAGGACGATGGCGGCGGTCAGCAGGTACTGCACCAGGCCGACGGCCCAGCACACCACCGCCAGCACCGGCAGGACGGCGCCCGGGGTCACCCGGGCCAGCGCGGCCGCCGCGACCGCCACCGACTCCGATCCCACCGCCCACAGGAACCAGGTGCCGTTCACCTGGTCGAACGAGGGTCCCCGTTTCAGGGTGGTGATGAGCGCGAGCGGGATGCCGTAGTCCAGCACGATCCACCCCAGTGCCCCGAAGGCCAGGAACGCCCATGCGACCGCGGTGTGGCCTTCCGGCGCGAGGCGCGCGGCCAGCACGTTGGCGGAGATGGCGACGGTGAGGAACGCGAAGGCGCGCGGCCCCAGGAAATCCGCGACGAAACGCTCGCGCTGCCGCAGCAGCCGCCAGCCGTAGGCGGGCAGCAGTACCGCGAACCCGGCCAGTGCCACCCACAGCAGTACGGCGGAGGCGGTGCCGGCGCCGTTGACGTACAGGGCCGTGGAGACGATGCCGGTGCCCATGACGAACGCGAGCGCGCCCGGGTTGAGGTCGGCCACCGCGGCGGAGACGGCCGCGCGGCGTCCGGAAGGCGCCTGTTCATCGATTCTGCGACCGCTGATCTTGGTCATGACGCATCCTCCGGCCGCTGACGCAGCAGCAGCATTTTACTGGTATGTGCATTTCGTCGTCTTTTGGGCACGGTGACGGCAGCCTGCGCCAGGGCCTCCATGACGCTGTCCGCGACGGCCTGTGCGGTCAGGCCCGCTTCCGCGAGGATCTCGGCACGGGTGGCCTGCCGGGGAAACCCGTCGGCCACGCCCAGGGCACGTACCGGGGTGCGGATGCCGGCATCCTGCAGGGCCTGGCCCACCGCGGTGCCCACTCCCCCGGTACGCAGGCCGTCCTCGACCGTGACGACCAGGGCGCGGTCGGCGGCGAGGGCGGGCAGTTCTCCAGGCAGCGGTTTGACCCACAGCGGGTCCACCACGGTGACCTCCACGCCACGCTCGGCGCAGAGCTCCGCCGCTTCGAGGGCGACCGGGGCCATCGTCCCGACGGCGATCAGCAGGACGCCGCCGGTGCCGGGGGCCTCACGCAGGACGTCGACCGCACCGGCCCGACCGGCCGCCGGGATCGCCGGGCCGACCGCGCCCCGCGGGTAGCGCAGGACCGTCGGCGCGTCGGTGGTCGCGACGGCCTGCCGCAGCTGCTGCCGCAGCGTGTGCGCGTCACGGGGAGCCGCGATCCGCAGGCCCGGGACGGCCTGGAGCATCGCCAGGTCCCACAGACCGTTGTGGCTGGGCCCGTCGTCACCGGTGACCCCGGACCGGTCGAGGACGAGGGTCGCACCGAGACGGTGCAGCCCGAGGTCCATCAGCACCTGGTCGAGTGCGCGGTTCAGGAAGGTGCCGTACAGGGCGATCACCGGGTGCAGTCCCGCCATCGCCATCCCGGCGGCCGAGGCGACCGCGTGCTGCTCGGCGATGCCGACGTCGAAGAACCGTGCCGGATAGCGTGCGGCGAAGTCGTTCAGACCGACCGAGCCGGGCATGGCCGCGGTGATCGCCACGACCTCCGGGTGCGCGTCCGCCAGTTCCACCAGTTCCCGGCCGAACACCGCCGACCAGGTCGGAACGGCGGGCCGCAGCGGGCGCCCGGTCTGCGGGTCGATGGCGCCGATGCCGTGCAGATGGTCCTCCTCGTCCTCCTCGGCGGGCGCGTATCCGAGCCCTTTGCGCGTGATGCAGTGGACGACGACGGGCGCGCCATGGGCCTTGGCCCGCTCCAGGGCCGCTTCCAGGGCGGGGATGTCGTGGCCGTCGACCGGCCCGAGGTAGTGCAGGCCCAGCGCGCCGAAGAGCGAGTGCGGCGTCACGGCGTCGGTGGAGCCCTCCACCAGGCCCGCACGCAGCCCCTCCTTGATGCCCTCCTTGGCGGCATGCAGGGTGCGGTGCAGTGCCCGCCCCGGCGTTCCGGCACCGCCGAGGGCCTGTTTGCCCCAGCCCGCCAGACGCTCGTAGCCGGCGTGGGTGCGCAGGGCCGTCAGGTGCCGCGCGAGTCCGCCCACAGTCGGTGCGTACGAACGGCCGTTGTCGTTGACGACGATCACCACGGGCCGTTCGGGGGCCTCCGCGACGTTGTTCAGGGCCTCCCAGGCCAGCCCCCCGGTGAGTGCCCCGTCGCCGACGACGGCGACGATGTGCCGGTCCGCCTCCCCCGCGAGCTGTCCGGCCTTGGCCATGCCGTCGGCGTACGACAGGGCCGCCGACGCGTGGGAGTGCTCGATGTGGTCGTGCGCGGACTCCTCCCGGCTGGGGTACCCCGACAGGCCGCCGCGCTGCCGCAGGCCGGTGAACTCACCGGCCCGCCCCGTCACGATCTTGTGGACGTACGCCTGGTGCCCGACGTCCCACAGCAACCGGTCACGCGGGGAGTCGAAGACCCGGTGCAGCGCCAGCGTCAGCTCCACCACGCCGAGGTTGGGCCCCAGATGGCCGCCCGTGGCCGCGACGTGCCGGATCAGGAACTCGCGGATCTCCCCGGCGAGCCCGACCAGTTCCGGATGGCTCAGGCCCCTCAGGTCCGCGGGCCGGTTGATCCCTGCCAGCAGGCTCATGCCGCTGCTCCTCATCGATGCCGCTGTGCCGTCGGCGGCTGCACCCGCCGCTCGGACCGACCTGTGCGGCCCCATCGCCTTGAGACGCTAGATCCGGGAGGGCACGGGGACGGACAGTCCTGCGTGCCACGGCGGCCTCACATCAGGACATCGGCCGGGCGGCCGCCCCGGACCGCCCGTCCCCGCGTCACGGAGCGCGCACGGACGACGCGGTGTCCTGATCCGAGGGCTTCTTGTCCCCCGCTCCGCCATCGGCTGCGTGGGGAAGCCCGGTTATGTCTGTAGGGCCGCGAACTCGCGGCCGGTGGACCCACCCCGGGGAAGAAGCATGACCGACCGCCATCCGGCCACCGCCACACGGCAACCTCCACCCATCCTGTGGAGCCTGGGTCTCCTGCACGGCGAACTGCGGGCAGCGCACGGCCTGTCGCTCCACGACTACCTCATCCTCGGGGCCCTCGCGGAAGCCGAGGGCCGGCCCGTACCCCTGACCCGGCTGACGGCGCTCCTGCGCGAGACGCGGACCCGGATCGCCTCCCTCCTCACGGGCCTGGAGGCGGAAGGACTCGTCGAACGCAGTCGTGGCCCCAGAGATCGCAGAACGATCGAAGTGACCCTGACCGAGGCCGGACGTGCCAGGTTCACCGACGCCGAGCGGGCCGCACACGAGCGGCTGCGCCGGCATTTCGTCCTGTGACCGGTGCACACGCCACGGTCGCCGGCCGGACACACCGAGGCCTGTCGACGGGTCCCGGAAAAATATCGGGCGGTGATGTCGAGAACCCGTGGCCGGCTCCGTCCCCGGGGTGAAGGCGGCCACAATGGGCCGCACCGGCACCAGGGAGAACCACGATGGCCAAGTACCTGCTCCTCAAGCACTACCGCGGCGCACCGGCCGCCGTGAACGACGTGTGCATGGACCAGTGGACGCCCCAGGAGATCTCCGACCACGTCCAGTACATGCACGACTTCGCCGCCCGCCTGGAGGAGACCGGCGAGTTCGTCGACGGCCAGGCCCTCGCACCCGAGGGCACCTGGGTCCGCTACGACGGCGAAGGCCGCCCGCCCGTCACCGACGGCCCCTTCGCCGAGACCAAGGACCTCATCGCCGGCTGGATGATCATCGACGTCGACACCTACGACCGCGCCGTCGAACTCGCCGGAGAGCTCTCCGCCGCCCCCGGCGCCGGCGGCAAGCCCATCCACGAATGGCTCGAACTCCGCCCCTTCCTCGCCGCCCCGCCCACCATCACCGAATGACCACCCCCATCGACGAGGCCCGGCTCCGCAGCCTCACGCCGGGCGTCCTCGCCGTCCTCGTCCGCCGCGGAGCCGACTTCGCGGCGGCCGAGGACGCCGTCCAGGACGCGCTGGTCGAGGCCGTCCGCGTCTGGCCGGCCGACCCGCCCAGGGACCCCAAGGGCTGGCTGGTCACCGTGGCCTGGCGCCGGTTCCTGGACGCGACGCGGGCGGACACCGCCCGCCGCCGCCGTGAGGACCTCGTCGACCGGGAACCGGACCCCGGGCCCACGCCCGCGGCCGACGACACGCTCCAGCTGTACTTCCTGTGCGCCCACCCGTCACTGACGCCCTCGTCGGCGGTCGCGCTCACGCTGCGCGCCGTGGGCGGGCTGACGACCCGGCAGATCGCCCAGGCGTACCTGGTGCCCGAGGCGACCATGGCGCAGCGCATCAGCCGGGCCAAACGCACCGTCTCCAGCGTGCGGTTCGACCAGCCCGGCGACGTCGCCACCGTGCTGCGCGTCCTCTACCTGGTCTTCAACGAGGGCTACTCCGGCGACGTCGACCTCGCCGCCGAGGCCATCCGCCTCACCCGGCAGCTCGCGGCAGCGATCGACCACCCCGAGGTGGCGGGGCTGCTCGCCCTCATGCTGCTCCACCACGCCCGGCGGGCCGCCCGGACCGCGCCCGACGGCAGCCTGGTCCCGCTCGCCGCACAGGACCGCGGCCGGTGGGACACCCGGGCCATCGCCGAGGGCGTCGGGATCCTGCAGGCGGCACTCGCCCGCGACCGGCTCGGCGAGTTCCAGGCGCAGGCCGCCATCGCGGCACTGCACGCCGACGCACCCACCGCCGAGGAGACCGACTGGGTGCAGATCGTCGAGTGGTACGACGAGCTGACACTCCTGACCGACAGCCCGGTCGTCCGCCTCAACCGCGCGGT
The DNA here is from genome assembly GCF_056858595.1 of Streptomyces sp. TOM-9. Taxonomy (NCBI): domain Bacteria; kingdom Bacillati; phylum Actinomycetota; class Actinomycetes; order Kitasatosporales; family Streptomycetaceae; genus Streptomyces; species Streptomyces sp. TOM-9. Next base: position 1,615,685 of record NZ_JBXEQB010000001.1, read on the forward strand.
CGCCGTCGGCGAGGCCGACGGACCGCGCGCCGGGCTGGCGGCGCTCGCGGCGCTGGACGACTCGCTTCCCCGGTACACCGCGGTGGCGGCCTACCTCCACGAGCGCGACGGCGACCTGACGACGGCGGCACGGCTGTACGCCGAAGCGGCCCGCAGGGCACCCAACCTCGCCGAGCGCGACCATCTGACACGCCAGGCCGCCCGCCTCAACTCCCGCCGTGGTGGCTGACGGTGTGGGGAAGCGGTAGCCGGTGCTGCGGCCCTGAGACCGGTGCCGGGATGAATCTCGGCCGACATGGGCGCACTCTGGAGGTAGGCCCCGTTTCCGCACCTGCCGAATGGGCCCTCGGGACGGGGCTGTGGCTGCAGGCCGCTGCCCGCGATGGGCCGTGGCCGATCCATCCACGGGAGCCCGGAGGCCCTCGTAGGCCGGGGGCCGGTGTGCCGGCTCGTTCCGGGCGGTATTGATGGTCTCTTCAGTACCTCAGCGTTGTTCTCGCGCCGGGCGACCGTGGCACCTACCGAATGCACGGAAGGACACGCCATCATGAGGCGCAAGACACTGATCGCCACCGTGGCTGCCGCCGCCGCACTGGCCGGAGCGGCAGGCTCGACGTCGGCCGCCGTCGCGGCCGACCACCCTCAGAGCACGGTCTCCGTGGTCGCCGACGACGGCGGCGGCGGCGACGACGGCGGGGGCGACGACGGTGACGACGGCGGCGACTACGGTGACTGACGGTGGCTCCCGCAGCTGACAGCGCGGACGCCACCCCACACGCAATGCGTCTTCTCCAGGCCGGCGGTACCACCCGCTGACCTGTCGAGGTCTCATCGCCATCCGCGGGTCCCCGCCGCTCCATCGCGGCGAGGACCCGTTCGTCACTTCCGGCCCCCGGTGGTGGGGCGGCCGTGGTGGAGTAGGGTCTCCCCACGTCACGCCGGACACACCGCATCGGGGATCAGCCTGTGACGCCGTACTCCCTGGCGTTCTACATGGACGTCATCACCACCGGCACCGTGCTCGGCGTGGACCCCGCGGATTCTCCCGACCGCGTGACCGAGTTCCTCGGCCCGGATTTCGCCGAGAACGCCTTCGGCTCCCTCAGCATGTGCCGTGACTACGGCCTCGTCGAGTTCTACTGGCACCGCGGTGCGGCCGACCACCCCTGGTCGGGGCACCACTTCAGCCTGCAGGTGCACCGGCTGGCGTTCCGCGATCGCACGCTGGTCAACGCCGAAATGCGCGCCAGATACGGCAGGTTCACTCCCAGGCTTCGCTTCGACAAGCTTCGACGCCTGCTGGACCGGCGTGGTGTCCCCCTGCTGGAGGTCCCCGAAATCCCGGCGAACGCCCCGTACTTCCGCACTTTCTGGCAGCCCCGTTCCCATGTGGCCGTCTCGGTCATCGGGACCTACGGCAGGTACAGCACGCCCGACAATCTGCGGGTCGGCGACGTGTACAAGGTCCAGGCACCGGTCTCCGTCGAGGAAGTGGAACGGCGGAGGACCCTGAAGGGGTGAGGGATCCCCGGCCCGCACGACAACCGGGCCCCCGGCGAGGCCGCCTGGAGTGAGTACCGGGCTCTCACGGTCTGATCTGCGTCCACCCGCTGCGGTTCATGGCCGCCCACGGGCCGCGCCGCCCCACGGCGGCCGAGGGTCCGACGGCGTCCTCGAGGTGTCGAGGGCCGCCGCCGACCTCGACCTGCACCGGGGGGCCTTGTACATCGCCACCGGTGATGGCTGGAGTGCGACGGTGAACCGACGATCGCCCACCGGCTACTTGGTGGCGTAGACGGCCGTGTAGCCGCCGATGAGAGGACGGGCCTCCGTCGTGGAGAAGCCTGCCGCCGCCAGCAGGCGGGTCGCATCGGCGACGGTGTACTCGGAGCCGCCTTCCGTGTCGATGAGCATGTTCAGGGACACCATGAACCCGTAGGTGTTGTGCCGCCGGTCGTCGTCGATCATGGCGTCGTAGACGATGAGCGTGCCGCCGACGGGCAGGGCGTCATGGGCCTTGCGGAGCAGGAACTGCCGCTGCCCGGCATTCCAGTCGTGGAGGATCTGCCCCATGACGTAGACGTCGGCCGGGGGAAGGGGGTCGGAGAAGAAGTCGCCGCTGTGGAAGGACAGGCGGTCGGTCAGGCCGTGCGCGGCGGCGAATTCCTCGAAGACCGGTCGAACCGGGGGAAGTTCGAAGACGGTTCCGGTCATCTCGGGGTGGGCCCGCAGCACTGCCGCGGGTACGGCCCCCAGGGCGCCGCCGAGGTCGACCACGTGCCGGCGGCCGGTCCAGTCGAAGTCGGCGGCGAGTGCCCCGGCGAGGGGGGTGCTGACACCGTTCATGCCGTTGAGGAAGTTGCGCCACGCGACGGGGTCTTGGCTCAGCGTGGCGAAGAAGGGGGCTCCGGTGTGCGTGACTTCGTTCTGCTGGGTGCCGGTTCGCAGGGCATCGGTGAGGTTGTCCCAGAAGCCGAAGAGACGGGTGTTGGCCATCTCCAGGATGCCGCCGATGTAGGAGGGCTTGGTCTGGTCCAGGAAGACCTCGGACGCGGGGCTGTTGCGGTAGACGCCGTCGTCGTCACGGTCCAGCAGGCCCAGCGACACCAGGGCGTCGAGGAAGTCCGCGGAGGACCTGGGGTGGAGGCCCACTTCGGCGGCGAGGGACGCGCGATCGCGACCGCCCCGGGCCAGGACGGTGAACAGCTCCAGCTCCACCGCGCTCAGCAGTGTCTTCGAGGCCATGAACCCCAGACCCAGCTGAAGGATCGGCTCGGGGGTGATCGATTCGTCGACGGTCACATGTATCTCCACTCACTCGACAACGGATTCTCAGGTCGGTCGCTCGTCGCGGTCTCGCACCGCCGCCCCGGGCGGGACGGGCCGTGCGCCGCGTTCAGAGCGTCTTGATCTGGCCGCCGTCGATGAGCACCTCGGCCCCGTTGATGTTGCCCGCCACCGGCGAGGCCAGGAAGACGGTGAGGTCGGCCACCTCCTGCGGCTCGGTGATCCGGCCCGAGGTGATGCCCATGCTCTTGGGCACCACGACGTCCAGGGCCTCCTGCGCCGTGGTGCCGGCGGCCGCGGCGGTGGCGTCGGCGAAAGCGCCGGGGGCCGTCCAGAACGGGGTGCGCACCGGGCCGGGGGAGATCGCGTTGACGCGGATGCCCTTCGGTGCGAACTCCTCGGACAGCGACTTGCTCAGGTTGGTCAGCGCGGCCTTGGCGGCGGAGTAGTCCACGACCATCGGGAAGGGCGTGCGGGCGTTGATGGAGCTGATGTTGACGATCGCCGCACCTTCGGCCTCGGCCAGGTACGGGAGCGCGGCGCGGCTGGCGCGGACGGCGCTGAAGAAGGTCAGGTCGAAGATCCGCCGCCATTCGGCGTCGGTGACGTCGAGGAACCCACTACGCGGTTCTGCGGCACCGACGTTGTTGACGAGGATGTCGATCCGCTGGTGGCGCTCCACCGCGCTGCGGACCAGGGTCTGCGCGCCCTCCGGTGCCGCCAGGTCGACGGGCACGATCGTGACGTCGTAGGCGGTCGCCAGCGCGTCGAGTTCGGGCGTCGAGTTGCGGCTGCCGGCGACGACGCGGACGCCTTCGCGGGCCATCGCCTCGACGACGGCCAGACCGATGCCCTTGCTGGCTCCGGTGACGACGGCGACCTTGTTCTTGAGGTGCAGTTCCATGAGGAATCCTTTGTGGAGTGATCAATACAGAATTACGGCAAACGGAAGCCCGGCCCACACGGTGTGCATCAGAGCCCGCCCGCGGTCAGCCGAGGGCGCGCATCGCCACCGCGAGGGCGTCCTCGACGAAGGACCGCCCAAGACGCGCCCGGCCGACGACCGGCAGGCCCTGGACGAAGGTGGTCAGGAAGCGGGCCAGCTCGACCGGGTCCTTGTCCGGCGCCAGCTCACCCCGCGACCTGGCCCGCTCCAGGGCTCCCGCCAGGGACGACTCGACCTGCCGCATCGCCGCGACGACACGTTCGGCCGCCGGGGGCCGGCCGCCGCACTCGGTGGCGGCGTTGACGACGAGGCACCCCCGCGACGGATCGGTCAGATCCGCCTCGATCATGGCGACGAGGACCTGTCGCACCGCCGACCGGATCTCGGTCGCGTGCTCGAGGATCTTCACGAGGTCGTCCGCCTGGAGGGCGGAGTAACGCTCGAGGGCGCGGAGGTAGAGCTGCTCCTTCGAGCCGAAAGCCGCGTAGAAGCTGCCGCTTCCGATCGACAGCTCGTCGAGGAGGTCCTGCAGGGAGGTCTCGGCGTAGCCGCGACGCCAGAACAGGTCCATCGCGCGGTCGACCGCTTGGTCGACGCCGAACTCCCTGATCCGTCCCATGCCCGGAAGCCTAGCACGATTCTGGATTGTTCAATAAAGTAAGCGTTCCGGGGGCCGTCCCGCCCGCCGCGGTCCTCGCCGGGCTCAGAGGGATGCCAGCCAGGCCGCGGTCTCGTCGGGGTGGCCGAAGCGGAGGATGTCCAGCGGTGCGAAGCGGGGATCGCCGGCGCGGCGCTCGATCTCCAGGCGACGGCCCACGTGCTGGGACCAGGACCACCAGGCAGGATGCTCCCGGCTCAGCCAGCCGGTCAGGGTTTCCCTGTTGCCCCCGAAGATCGCCTCGCGCGTGACGGTGCGCCGCACGGACCGGCGCAGGACGCGCGGCATGATGACGCGCCTGGGGTAGTCCAGCCACACCACGGTGTCGGCCCGCCCCCACAGCAGGTCACGAACGTCCGGGTAGCCGAGGGAGTCGACCACCCAGCGGGGCCCGGCGGCGAACCCCGCCACGTCCTCGGCGAACGCGCCGTTCACCGCCCAGTCGGGGCCGTTGAAGTACAGCGCGTCCATCTCGTGGTACGGCAGGCCCAGTCGACCGCCCACCGCACGGGCGAGCGTGGACTTGCCCGCGCCCGTGGCGCCCACCACCAAGATCCGTTCCACGACCGTGCACCCTACCCCCGGCCGCCGCGGTGCGGCGGTGGCGGATGCCCGTGACGGGTCAGCCGGCCTTGTTCGGATCGAAGCCGTACCGGCGATCGCGGACGGCCGCCACGACCTTGGCGACCCGGGCGTCGAAGGCGTCGAGTTCTTCCGTCTCGGCCGCGTCGGCGACGAACGCACGTCGGTCACACAGGACGCCTGCCCGCCAGATCCGTTCGATGGCCCGGGTCGCGGTGATGTCGGTCAACGGGTCGCCGGACACGAGCATGAGGTCCGCGCGCCGACCGGGCGCGACCTGCCCGCGGTCGGCGAGGCCGAACACTCGTGCCGGAGCGGCGGTCGCGGCGTTCAGCGCCTGAGCAGGTGTCATGCCGCAGCGGCCGAGCAACTCCAGCTCCCGGTGCAGACTTGCCCCGAACACGGTCCCCGGGTTCGGGGCGTCGGTGCCGGCCAGGACCGTGACGCCCGCGTCGACCAGGCGGCCGACGTTCTCCTCAGCACGGGAATAGGACGGCATCGCTCGCCCGTGCCGCCCCGATGCGCCAGAGCTCAGCCGCCGCGCCTGCGCGTCCCCGAGCGCCGCGGCGAGTCGGGGGTCGGCGGCCACGGCGGCCCCGCCTGGTTCGCCCAGGACGTTCTCGATGGTTGCCAGCGTCGGGCCGACCGCGATTCCGGCCTCGGCGATACGCTCGGCCAGGGCTCCGTCCAGTTCGCCGTCCACGGGCACGTGCGCGATGACGTCGACGCCCGCGGACACGACCTCGCCCATGCCGGCCACGGAGTGGATGTGCGCGACGACCACGAGTCCGCGGCGATGCGCTGCCTTGGCCAACGCGGTGATCGTGGCCAGGTCCAAAGACGGCATCGTCCGTGGACCCGCGGTGCCCGACGGGCCGAAGACCTTCACATGGTCCGAGCCTTCGGCGACGCGGTCCGCGACGAACTGCTCGGCCTGCTCCGGTCCCGTCAAGGTCGGGAACGGGGCGTACATCGCCGAGGGATGCCCGCCAGGAGCGGTGGCACCGATCCCCGCGGAACGCACGTCGGCCACGTCCGGCCGAGCGGCGGCCTGTTGCTTGGCCACCGCCATCACGTCGGCCTGGCTGAACATGTCCAGTGCGGTGGTCACACCGAAGGTGAGCCCCTGCGCCAGAGCGCCGGGCACCAGGTGGATGTGCGAGTCGATCAGCCCCGGCAGGAGGGTGCCACCCTCCGCGTCGACCACCACGTCGCCGTCCCGGGCGGTGGGACCGGTGGCGCAGTCGGTGATGACGCCGTCGGCGAACCGGACCGACGTCCAGTCCCGCAGCCGGGTGCCGTCGAAGACCCTCGCGTTGACGATCGCCGTCGCTTCGGTCACGAGGCCCCTCCCGAACGGATGCGCTTGGTGGTCAGGGCGGGGCAGCCGCCCCTGACCGATGGCGCCAAGCATCGCACCCGCGCCGGCGGCCCTCGTCACCCGGCTCCGGACATGGTCGGCCGGACAGGTCCTACCCGGACCGCTCGTCGTAGGTCTGCTGGTTGCGGCGGATCTCCGCGTGCCGGTCGGCCGACCAGGCCGCCAGCTCCAGCACGGTGGACAGCAGGGAGGTGCCGAGCCCGGTCAGGGAGTACTCGACGCGCGGCGGCACCTCGGCGTACGCGGTCCGGTCGACCAGGCCGCTGCGCTGGAGCTGCTTGAGCGTGAGGGTGAGCATCCGCTGGGAGATGCCGGGGATGGCGTGCGCGAGGTCGGAGTAGCGCACGGGTCCGTCGGAGAGGGTGCCGATGATCAGCACGCTCCACTTGTCGCCGACCATGTCGAGGATCTCGCGGATGAGGTCCGCGTCCCCGTCGCCCCAGTGCGCGCACGGGCCGGGGACGCGCCGCACGCTCGCCCGCACGTTGGTGCGTCCCTGCCGCATCTCGCTGCCGGTGCCCACGTCCGCCGCCTCTCCCACGATCCACGCACATCAATGTGCCTTTTGTATCGCTTCTCACACTAATGCAGAGTGAGGCTACGAACAGAAAGTGAGTTTCGAGAGGGGCCCACCATGCAGATCGACTTCTGGTCCGACATCGTCTGCCCGTACTGCGGACTGGCGGACAACCGGCTGCGGCTGGCGCTGGAGCGTTTCGAGCACGCCGGAGAGGTGCGGATCGTCCACCGCTCGTTCCAGCTCCCCCCCGACCTGCCCCGCGAGGGCATCACGCAACGGCGGCTCCTGGAGAAGCACGGGATCTCCGTGTCCAGGGGCGAGCAGATCTTCGCGCCGATCGAGCGCGCCGCCCGGGACGAGGGGCTGGACCCGTACCACGCGCTGGAGCGGACGCTGGGGCCGACCGACTACGCGCACGAACTCCTCGCCCTCGCCACCGACCAGGGGCGCGGCGGCGAGGTGTGGACGGCGATGTTCCGCGCCCACTTCGGGCAGGCGCGCGAGCTGTGGACCCGCGAGCAGGTCCTCGACTTCGCCACCGAGGCCGGCCTCGACCGCACGGAAGCCGCGGAGGCGCTGCGCGACCGGCGCTACCGGGCCCGGGTGGACGCCGACCAGCGCGAGGCCGAGCGCCTGGGGGCACGCGGGATGCCGTTCATGGTCCTCGACGGCACGTACGCGATCCCCGGCGCCGTCGGCGTCGACGAGCTCCTGGCCGCGATGACCAGGGCCTGGGAGGCGGCGCACCCCGAGCCCCGGCCGCTGCGGATCCTCGGCGCAGAGGGCGCGGCCGCCTGCGGCCCGGACGGCTGTGCGGTCCCCCGGCCTCCCGCGCCCTGACGACACGGCCTCGAACGCCACGCCCTCACCGGGGCCCGCTCATGCCCGCGCGCCGGAACCCGGCCGGCGGACCACCACCACACCCGCACACCCGCACCACAGCGAAAGAGCCACCACCATGTCCTACCTGCTGCGCATCGACGCCTCGGCCTCCGGCGACGCCTCCGTCTCCCGCCGGGTCGCCGATTCCTTCACCTCCGCCTGGGCCGGCGACGTCGTCCGCCGCGACCTCGCGCGCGACCCCGTCGGCCACCTGGACGCGGCCGGCATCCAGGCCCGTACGACCCCCGCCGACGAGCACACCCCCGAGCAGAAGGCCGCCGCTCTGCTCCAGGACGAACTGGTGGAGGAGTTCCTGGGCGCCGACGCCTACCTCTTCGCCGTACCGCTCTACAACTACGCGATGCCGTCGGTCTTCAAGGCGTGGCTGGACCACATCATGATCGTCGGCAGGACGATCGGGCTGCCCGGCCCCGCTCCCACCACCGGCCGCCCCGCCGTCCTCGTCTCCGCCCGGGGCGGCGGCTACGGTCCCGGCGCGCCCCAGCACGGCAAGGACTTCCTGATCCCCGCGCTGGAGACCATCCTCGGCGATCCGCGGCTGATGGCCCTGGACGTCCGCTCCATCACGCCCGAACTGACGTATGCGCCCACGGTGCCGTCGCTCGGGCACCTGCTCCCCGAGCACCGCGCCTCACTGGAGGATGCGCACGCGCGGGCGCGCCGTCAGGCGGTGGAGGTCGCCGCGCTCACCGCCAGCCGGTCGGCCATCTGACCGGCACGACCTCCTTGAGCGCCGCCAGGCCCCTCACAGGCCTGCCTCGGGCCGCTCGGCGAGGTCGGCGGGCTGGTCGTGCTCCCGGAACGAGGCGGCCCGGTCAGAGCTGCGGCGCGGCGTTCCAGCTGGCCAGGAGCGGCAGGACGCGGGCGGTGGAGGAGTCGGGTTCTGCGGTGTAGACGACGAGGCGCTGGTCGGGCTCGTGGGGCGCGCGGACGATCTCGATGTCGAAGGTCATCGGGCCCGCCGTGGGGTGCTGGACGCGCTTGCTCACCGACGCGTAGTCACGGACGGCGTGGTCGTCCCACCAGCGGGCGACGTCGGCGTCGGTGGTGCGCAACTCGTCGACGAGCGCGGTGAGGCGGTTGTCGTGCGGGCGGCGGGCGGTCTCCCGGCGCATCGTGGCGACGGTGGCCGAGGCGAAGTCCTGCCAGTTCACGATCCGTTCGCGGGCGACCGGGTCCTGGAACATGTAGCGGACGAACGACGTCCCCGGCTCCAGCGGACGGCCCAGCACCTCCACGAGCAGGGCGTTGCGGGCCAGCACCTCGCCGCGGTGGCCGAGCAGCAGTACCGGGACGTGGTCGAGCGTGCGCATCAGCCGCAGCAGCCCGGGATCGGGGCGCTGCACCGACTGCGGGGTCGCGGCGCGCCGCCGCACGGTGGGTGCGGCGAGGTCGCGCAGATGCGCGTGCTCGACCTCGTCCAGGCGCAGCGCCCGGGCCAGCGCGTCGAGCACCTCGTCGGAGATGTTGGCCTGGCGTCCCTGTTCGAGCCGGCTGTAGTAGTCCGGGCTCAGGCCGGCGAGCACGGCCAGCTCCTCGCGCCGCAGCCCCGGCACCCGCCGGGCACCGGGGAACGCTTCGATGCCCGCCTGGGAAGGGGTGATGCGGTCCCGGCGGGAGCGGAGGAACGCCCCGAGCGCGGCGCGGTCGCGTGGCATGGCTCCAGGGTAGGCGGCACGCCGTCGCCCTGGGTGGTCCTGCCATGCCCAGGTACGTCCTGACCTGGCCCGATGCCGGCGGGCCGCCGTAGACAGGGACCCATGACCACTTCTCTTCACACCACGGACAGCACACCCCCCACCCCCGGTTCCCGGCTGGCCGGCCGCACCGCCGTGATCACCGGCTCGACCAGCGGGATCGGTGCGGCGATCGCCCGCACGCTCGCCGGCGAGGGCGCCCACGTCGTCGTCAGCGGCCGGCAGGGATCCCGCGGCAAGGAGGTCGTCGAGGACATCCGGCAGGCCGGCGGCCGGGCCGACTTCGTCGCGGCGGACCTGGCAGGCAGCTACGAGCAGCTGCGGGCCTTCGCCGCGGAGGCCACCGACGCGCTCGGCGGACGCGTCGACATCCTGGTCAACAGCGCGGGCATCTACCCGGCGACGGCGACCGAGGACCTGCCGGACGCCGACCTGGACGCCATGCTCGCGGTCAACGTCCGCGCTCCCCACGTCCTGGTCGCCGCGATGGCGCCGGCCATGGCCGAGCGGGGCAACGGCGTCATCGTCACCATCGGCTCCTGGATGGCCCGCGTCGGCAGCCCCTACGCGGCGATGTACACCGCGACCAAAGCGGCGGACGAGCAGCTCACCCGCAGCTGGGCCGCGGAGTACGGCCCGCGCGGCGTGCGGGTGAACGCCGTCGCGCCCGGGGCGACCCTCACGCCGGGCAACGAGGCGGCCCGTGTCGAGCTCGACGCGATGACCGCCGCCACCCCGGCAGGCGTGGTGATCCGGCCCGACGACATCGCCAAGGGCGTTCTGTACGTCGCCAGCGACGACGCGGCCATGGTCCACGGCATCACGCTCTACGTGGACGGCGGAATCTCCGCCACCCGCCCGAACTGACCCCTCCCGCGCCCCCGCCGCCTTCCCTGCGGCGGGGGCGCCGGAACCAAAGCCTCCTCACCGTCCAGCGATGACAATTATGAACTTGCCTAATCATTTTAGGCAAACTAGCCTGCCGCTCATGAAGCCGTTGACCGAGCAAGAGATCCGTAGCGCGTTCGTGAACTGCACCAAGGGCGAGGCCAAGCGCCTGTTCGTCCCCCGTGACCTGGCCGAGCAGCCCTGGGACGACCTGGACTTCCTCGGCTGGCGGGACCCCCAGGCCCCCGACCGCTCCTACCTCGCCACCGAGCTGGAAGGCCGCACGGTGGCCCTCGCCCTGCGCACCTCGGGCCCGGCTTCCTGGCAGGCGCGGCTCAGCATGTGCTCGATGTGCCTGACCACCCACTCCGGGGGCGTCTCACTCATGGTCGCCGCGAAGGCCGGGAAGGCCGGGCAGCAGGGCAACACCGTGGGCGCCTACATGTGCAGCGACCTCGCCTGCCCGCTGTACGTGCGGGGCATGAAGGACGCGGGCATCGGCGCGCGGCTCCACGAGACGCTCACCCTGGAGGAGAAGATCCAGCGGACCGTCGCGAACCTCGCCGCGTTCATCGCCAAGGTCACCATGTGAACGACGCGGGGGTATCAGCCGACTATCGCTGACCTGCGACGATCGGTTACGCTCCCGCAAGATCACGCGGCTCGGGGTGGGGGCACCATGCACAAGAAGCACGCACTGGTCCTGGCAGCGGCGGCAGCACTCGTCGCCGCCGTGCCGGCCACGCTGGCGGTGCACCGCCACGTCGAAGCGGCGGAGCGTGCGTCGCTTGAGCGAGCGGCTCAAAAGGTCTTCCAGCACAACGCCGCCCTCCCCACCGCGTATTGGCGGAGGGACGAACCGCAGGCGGACGTGATGTGGGACGGAGCCATCTCCACCGCCTACATCCAGCAGGTCGAGATGGACGGCGACCGGGCCAAGGTGTGGGTCGACGAGTCCACGAGGCCGTACGCCACCGACCGGTTCGGCAAGACCCACAGGGCCGATGTCCCCTGGGTGAGCACTCACCTCTTCGTGTTCGAGCCCACAGGGGACGGCTGGCGCCTCGCCGAGGACCTGACCACGGCCGAACGGGACAACGGCTGACGTCGCCGGCGGCACCGTCCCCCCGCCTTCCGCGAAGGTGCGGGGTCGACCACCCGGGACACCACACACGTCAGGGACCGATGTCGCCGGGCAGGCCGACTCGACCGTCGGCCCGTGGCCCGCGCCGTCCTCCACCGCCCGAAGGGCGTTGCGCAAGGACCCCGCCCGCACCGCCTCGGGGTGGACAACGCGTGCCGCCGCTCCGGGAAGCTGCTCGGCATGCGATGAGTGCGCCAGGCCCGCCGCGCCGCTGCCGTCGGCCTCGGCACACCCCACCCGCTCCTCAACCACCCCCGCACGGATAACCCTTCGCGCACCCTAGGACCCCTAGGTTAAAGTGAGGGCCCCTAGGAAAGAGCGGGAGGGTTCATGGTGCGAGCCGGACTGACGGCGGAACGGGTGACGGTCGCGGGCGCCGAACTGGCGGACGAGGTCGGACTCGACCACGTGACCATGTCGCAGGTCGCCCGGCGGCTCGGCGTCAGGGACGCCAGCCTCTACACGCACGTCCGCAACCTTGAGGACCTGCGTGGACGGATCGCGCTCCTGGCCGCCGACGAGAAGACCATCCGCATCGCCGAGGCCACCGCGGGCCGGGCCGGCAAGGACGCCCTCGTCGCGTTCGCCAACGCCTGGCGCGAGTACGCCCACCAGCACCCCGGCCGCTACACCGCGACGCAGACCCCCCTGCAGATCGACCCCGAACTGGCCGCCAAAGCCCCCGGACCACGGCGCGCCGTCGAGCTGACCTACGGCATGCTCCGCGCCTACGGACTCGCCGAGCCAGACCTCACCGACGCCGTAAGGCTGCTGCGCAGCACCTTCCACGGGTTCGTCGCCCTGGAGGCCGCCGGCGGCTTCGCCCACCGGCGCTCACCGCAGCAGTCCTGGCTCCGCGCCCTCGACGCCCTGCACCACCTCCTGGAGCACTGGCCCCCGTCCCGAGAAGGAGAAGCAGCCCCATGACGACCGACCCCACCACCGGCAGCCTGCCCGTGAACGGCGCGACCCTGCACTACGAAGTGCGCGGCCGGGGCCCCCTCCTGCTCCTGATCCCGGGAGGAACCGGCGGCGCCGCGACCTTCGACGACATCGCCGACGACCTGGCCACCGCGTACACGGTCGCGACGCACGACCCGCGCGGCATGTCCCGCAGCACCCTCGACGACACCGACGCCGAACAGCACGTGGCCGAACACGCCGACGACGCGCTCCGCCTCCTCGACCTGCTCTCGCCCCACGAACCCGCCCGCGTCTTCGGCGCCAGCTCGGGCGCGATCACCGCCCTCCATCTGCTCACCACCCACCCCGAACGCGTCGCACGCCTCGTGGCGCACGAACCGCCGGTCGTGGACGTCCTCCCCGACGCCCCCGAACACCGCGCACTCGTCGCCCGCGTGCAGGACACCTTCCGCACCCAGGGCCTCAAGCCGGCGATGGCCGCGTTCGCCGAGGGCATGAAGAAGGACGACGACACCACCGACCCGAAGCCCGGGATCAAGCTTCCGCCACGCGCGGCGGCGCGGGTCGAGCGGACCATGGGCAACCTGCCCCTCTTCGTCGGCCGCATCGTGCCCGCCTTCATGTCCTACGCCCCCGACACCGACCGCCTCAAGGCGCTGTCGGACCGGATCGTGCTCGCCGCCGGCCAGGACTCGCGGGGCGAACTCCCCCACCGCGCGGCGGCGTCCCTGGCCGAGCGCCTCGGCACGGAACTCCGGTACTTCCCCGGCAGCCACATCGGCCTGACGACACACCCCACCGAGTTCGGCGAGCACCTCCGCGCGGCCCTCGGCACCCGGTAGACCCGCGTCCCCGACCCGATTGGGTGCGGTGCGGCTGCGGGGCGGCCGGGGCGGTTGTTCGATGGGCGGCAACGGTCCCCGTCGCGCCCCGTGCGGGGCCGACGGCCGGGCAGGTGGTGCACCGTGGCAGGCAAGGACGCTCCCGCCGGCCTCGACTCGGTCGCCGACGAGCTGTACCGGCTGCCGCCCGCGCGGTTCACCGCCTCCCGCAACGCACACGCGCAGGCCGCCAAGAAGGCCGGCGACCGGCCCCTCGCCGACCGGATCGCGGCCCTGCGCAAGCCCACCACCTCGGCCTGGGCCGCCAATCTGCTGGCCCGCGAACGCCGGGACGAGATCGGGCCGCTCCTCCGACTCGGCGAAGCGCTGCGGCAGGCCCACCGCAGCCTGGACGGAGGACAACTCCGCCGGCTCAACCGGCAACAGCGGGAGCTCGTGCAGGCACTGTCCCGGCAAGCCGCACAACTGGCCGCGGAGGCCGGACAGCCCCTCGCCGGCCAAGCCGTGCAGGAAGTGGAGGAGACCCTGCACGCCGCACTCGCCGACCCCGACGCCGGCGCGGCGTTCGCGGAGGGCCGCCTGACCAAGCCACTGTCGGCGACCGTGGACATCACCGGCCAGGCCACCACCGCCGCCGAGGCCGCGCACCGCACACCGAAGCCGGCACGAACCGCCGAGGACACGGCGCGGGCCCGCCGCGAGGCGGAGCGACAGCGCCGACGCGAGGATGCCGAGCAGGCCCGACAGCAAGCCCGCCGGGCGGAGCAGGAAGCCGAGGCCCGGGAAAGCGAGGCAGCTGCCGCCCGGGAGGACCTGGACGCGGCGGACCGGCAGCGCGACCAGGCTCAGGCCCGTCTCGACGAACTGCTCGGGCGGGTCAAGGACGCGGAGCAGGCCGTACGGGCAGCCCGCGACAGCCAGGGCCAGGCCCGGCGACTGGTGCGTGAGGCCGACAAGGCCGCCCGCGACGCCCGTCGGCGGGCCCACGAAGCGGCCGCCCGTTCCGACCGGCTGACCGCACCCCTCGACGATCCGGGCCCCTGACCGGACCCCTGGAGGTTCACGCCCCGGGCCCCGCGCTCCCACCCTGACGGCCCGGAGCCCCCGCCTCCCCTCACATCACGACCGGCCGCCGAACTGCCAGTTGTGGACCTCGATCCCGGCGTACGCGTCGGAGGTCAGGACAGCGCGTGCGGCATCCTCGTCCGGCGCCCGGACCAGTGCCGCCGTCCCGAGCCACGTGCTGCCGTCGTCGGACAGCAGGGGTCCGAACGCGACCAGGTCGTCCCGCAGGGGCGGCACCACGAGGTCGGCTCCCCCGCCCGTGCCGAGGCCGAGCACCAGGTACCGGTTGCCGCCGGTACGGCCACCGGGGAAGTCCCACATGGTGCGCCCCAGCAGGTTGCGCCACCGGCGCAGCAGCACGTCCCGGTACACGCCCGCCTGGTAGCCGGGCTCGTCGAAGGCGAACGCGCGGGCAGCGGCAGCGTTCGGCAGGTCGACCATGTGCACGCTGCCGGTGGGCTCGCCGTCCTCGGCGGTGAGCGTCGGGCCGCGGGCGATCATCTCCTTCTCGTACTGGTCCATGTACGACCAGTGCTGCTCCAGCAGCGCTTGACGCAGCGCCAAGGAATCGGGCCGGTCACGGTGGTAGCAGAAGAACTCCATGCGCACACTCTCCCCCGGCGCCGGTCCTGCCCGCTCGGGGCCTGGTGCGCGGACCCGGCACGGTGAGCGGGGTCCACGACGGCTGCGGAACCATCGACACCGTCATGGACGTGACGTGCGCGGCTCAGGAGTTCGCCGACTCCCGGACGTTCACGGCGATGGCCCGCTCGAGGAGGGCGGGGTCGGCGAGCGACATGGGATGGGCCAGGCCGTAGAAGACCGCCGCGCTCGCTTCGGCGATCGTCACGTCCGTGAGCGAGGCCTGTGCGAGCTGTGCCATGGCCCAGCGCCGGCGCTGCACGTCCTCGGGCACCTCGGCCCCCTCGATCGCGTCGCGGAGGGCGGCGTCCGAGCCGGCCGAGACCGCCCACATGGCGTCGACGGCCACTTCCTGCAGGGCGAAGAACTCGGTGGCCGGTTCGCCGGACGCGATGCCGCCGCACAGGTATGCGGACAGGCAGGAGGCGTGGAGGGCGGCGGACATCATGCCTTGCCCGTAGGTGGCGTTCAGGGAGGCAACCGCGTCGCCGACGCCGAGCAGGCCGGCGGGGTAGCGCGACAGCCCCGTGAAATCACGGCGCCGGCTGTCCGCCTGGTGGAAGGTCAGGACGTCCCGGGTGACGGCGCCGCTGGTCACCTCCCCGAAGGGATGCGGCAGCTTCTCGCACAGCGCGCGGAACTCCTCGATCGACCGGGGAGGCCGGCCCTCCGCGTAGGTGGTGAGCCCCACGAGCCACTGGTCGGCTTCGACGGGCTTGGCCAGGGCCACGGCCAGGCCGTCCGGCCCGGGCGGCAGCGTGAAACGGGCGCCTGTGAAGAACGGCTCTTCCGTGTGCCGGCCGGTCCGCTCGAAGAGCGCCGTCGCGTAGTGGGCCCCGGTCTGCATGCGCTGGAGCCGGGGCCTGTCGAAGCCCGCCTGCTCGACCCAGTCCGAGGACTTGGAGGCGCGTCCCATCGCGTCCACCACGAAGTCGGCGGGCAGCGCGCCGGCGACACCGTCGACGACGTACCGCACGGCGTTCACCGCACCGTTGTCGTCGTACTCCAGGCCCGTGGCCTGTGCCGCCATGGTCTCGACGTTGGGCAGGGCCAGGACCCGGCTGCGTATGCGCGACTCGAGGAAGGGCCGCGTGCAGAAGAGGAACGCGGTGTCTCCCGTGCGGAGTTGCTCCCTGCCGTCGACGTACATGGTCATGCGCTGGGGGCCGAGCAGGACGCCGCCCAGTTCCCGCGCCTCCCGCGTGAATCCCGGCAGCCACCGCTCCAGTTGTACGAGCCCGGCGGCCTGCAACCCGTGCACCTGACGGTCGTGGGGCACGCCCGCACGAGGGCGTCCCTCCGCATTCGTCTCGTCCCGCTCGACGATCACAACGGACCGGGCGTGGTCCGCGAGTACCCGGGCCGCCAGAAGGCCGGCGACACTGCCACCCAACACACACGCTGTGTCGAACAGCACGGGGGGATGCTCGGGCACGTCCGACCTGACGATCCTGTCGTACGCGGTCATGGGCGAGACAGCCACACATTCTCCTTGGCCCCGATGGCGACCCGCACCACCCTTGGGCTTCTCTCAGTGGTCGGCCTGCTCTCGGCCGAACGACCTCTGCGCGAGCTACGGTCGCGACCATCCGCCTGGGAACAGACATTCCGTCAAATATGTTTAGGGAAGGGCCTGTTGCCTTCGAACTTCGAACGGCGCGTCGGAGCGTACGGCAAGCTGCTTGATGCGGCAAGCATATGTGCGGCTCGCGCGAGCGGTGAGCCCGTCGGGGCCTGTGGCGGTCCAACCGGGCCCGGAGACCTACTACTTGACGAGTCAAGATGACTCATGGTTACTTGACGCCGCAACGACTGCGCGGCCCTCGCCGCCCCTTCCCCCTCTCATCACGGCCGGGACTCCCGGCGACCCACGCATGCGGCGTCCCCGCATGCGTGATCCCGCGATTTCGCACAGGAGCGAGAATTGGCAACCCCCGAGCAGTACAAGAGCGGTGCACTGTACGTCCGTGCCACCGAGGGACCCGTCAAGTGGGTGGCCGGCGACGAGTACACCATCAAGGTCAGCAGCAAGGAGACCGACGGCCGGCTCGGCTTCGTCGTCGCCACCGTGCCCCCGGGCAACGGACCGATAGCGCATCTCCACGAGCACAACGAGGAGGCGTTCTACGTCCTCGAGGGCGAGCTGGAGTTCCTGGACGGCGAGAACACCTTCGTCGCCTCGGCGGGTGACTTCGTCTTCGTTCCGCGTGGTGTGCGGCACCGGTTCAAGAACATCAGCGACCGCGAGGCCAAGATGGCATTCTTCTTCACCCCGGGCGGCCCCGAGAACTTCTTCCTCGACTTCGGGGACGACCCGCTGCCCGGGCACTCGCCGCGCCTGTGGACCCCGGAGGATTTCACTCCGGAAATGATCGCGGTCAACGAGGCCATGGGGAACGTCGTCCTCCCCGAATGACGGGTCAGCCCCGCGGCCGGGCGCAACAGCCGTCCGACGGCCACCACGCCCCATGCTCCTCCGCCTCACCAGCGGGGACCGGGTCAGAAGACCCATGCCGCGGCCGCGACGCAGGGGCATTTGACGCATGCGGCAGCCCCGGCACCACTGCCACAGTGTCCTGGGCAGCGGACGAGGCCTCCGACCTGCACTTACCCCTGCCCTGATCACCCTGCGCATTCCGTGGCACCCGGTGGCACCCGCCGGGTGCCACCGCAGACGGACCCGCATGTCACCGGACCGCCGGCCCGGGCGCAGGGCCATGCCCGACACGGGCCGCGTCGTCCCCTCCCGGGATGCCGGGCGGCCGCACAAGGAAGAGACAATGGCTCCACTCGTCAATGAACCCATGGCCGATACGCGCGACATGTACATGGCCCACACTGCGCTGCGCCGCGAGTTCAGGCTGCTTCCCGACCTCATCCGGTCCGTCGCGCCGGGCGACGCCCGGCGCGCGGAGGTCGTCGGTGCCCACGCGGCGCTGGTGTGCCGGGTCCTGCACTCGCACCACGAGGGCGAGGACCTGCTGCTGTGGCCCAAGCTGGCCGAGCGCGCCGGCGTGGACGCGGAGGCCATCGTGCCGACGATGGAGCAGCAGCACCACGCCATCGACGCACTGCACGGCGAGGTGACCGGACTGCTCGGGGGATGGCGCTCGACCGGGCAGGGAGGCGAGGAGCTCGCGGACGCGTTCGAGCGGCTGTTGACCGTGCTCGTCCGGCACATGGCGCTGGAGGAGAAGGCGATCCTGCCGCTGGCCGCGAAGTACGTGACCGCGGCGGAATGGCACCAGCTCGGCGAGCACGGGATGGCGAGCACCCCGAAGAAGGACCTGCCGCTCGTCTTCGGCATGGCGATGTACGAGGGCGACCCGGAGACCATCAAGGCGGTGCTGGCGACGGCCCCGCTGCCCGTCCGGCTGATCGTCCCCGTCCTGGGGCGCCGCCGGTACGCCGCCCACGCCCGGCAGGTGCACGGGACGGTCAGGCCGGCGCGCGTCGGTTCCTGACGTACCCGACGGTTCCCCGGCCGGGACCGGGGCGTCAGGGCCGAGGCCGGTGCCTCGGCCCTGACGCCGGCCCGGGGGAACGGCCCGTGCGCATGCGGGCGGATGCGTGCGTTCGCTTTCCCTGCCGGACCCCTTTCCCGCCGAATACGACGGCACAATCCCGCCCTATTCCGATTCCACTCGACATCCGATTCGCGCAGGTGAATCAATTGTGACATTTCTCTCAATGCACATTCCGCCCGCATATTGCCTTGTGTGATAAATATCCCAATAACGGGAATTCATGTTTGCGGATGTCCCCACAATATCTGCGGGTGTCCCGCACTCCCCGCCGGAAGGGCCGCCGATGGCCCCGGCAGGACCCTACGGTGGCCGCGATGGGGGTTCCCCGAGTGGGCCGCGCGTGACGCGGAAAGCGCCGCCCGGGCCCCGGGGAACCGGGCAACTCCTCACAGTTCGCGAGGACATCGTGATCGAAGCATTCTGCACGGACATCCAACCGCCCGCCGAGCGGGCCGAGTACTGGAGGGACGCCGTACGCAGGGCGTTCACCCGGCTGGAGATACGCACCCAGGGGCCGGCCGAGCTCCACGGGGCGATACGCCAGGCCTGCGTCGCCGGCGTCCAGGCCGGCTCCCTCGAAGCGAGCCCGCAACGCATGGCACGCACCGCGCCGCTCATCGCCGCCGACGGGGACGGCTCGCTGATCGTGAGCCTGCAACGCACCGGCGGCAGCGTCGCGGCCCAGGACGGCCGCGAGACACCGGTGGCCGCCGGCGAACTCGTCATCCTCGACAGCCGCAGGCCGTACGTCCTGGACTTCGCCGGCCCCGTGCGGCAGCACGTGGCCACGGTCCCGCGCCAGCTGCTGGACCTCCCCGACTCGCTCCTGCGCCTGGCCACCGGCCGGACCTACTCCCCCGGCCACGGGATCGGCGGGATCCTCGCCTCATACGTCGACGGGCTCGTGACGACGACGGAACACTGCATCTGCGCACAGGACGCCAAACGCTTCCTGCGGCAGGGCATCGTCGACGTGCTGACCGCCCTGGTCGCCCTGGAAGGCAACACCGGGGAGCAGGCCGCCGTGGAGCGGGCTCTGCTGCAGCGCGTCCGCGCGTACATCCGCGCCCATCTGGACGATCCCGCGCTCTCCCCGGCCTCGGTCGCGGTCGCACACCACATCTCCGTCCGCTACCTGTACCAGCTCTTCCAGGACGAGCCCATGACCGTCGGCCGCTGGATCCAGCGCCTGAGGCTGGACGCCTGCCGCAGGGACCTCGTACGACCGGAGCTCGCGGGACAGACGGTGGCGGCGATCGCACACCGGTGGGGCTTCGCCAGCCACGCGCACTTCAGTCGTACCTTCCGGGCGGTCTACGGTCTCTCCCCGGCGGAGTGGCGGCAGGCCGGCGCCCTGCAGGTCGCACCCCTCCGGGCAGCCGGCCCGCTCCCCCAGCCGACTGACAGGTGATCAGTCCTGCCGCAGCTGCCCCGCGTCCTCGCCGAGGGCCTCACCGGCGGGCCGGGGCAGCGTGGCGGCGGCCGGTTCCTCCATCCGGGTCAGCGCGACCATCGCGAGATCGTCCTCCGGGAGCGCACCGGCGTGGTCGACGAGGTCCCGGAGGATCTCCCCGAGCGCTTCCGGCAGGCATTCGTGGTCGGCCGGGCCCTGCCGGACCCAGCGCCACGCCGTCGCGCGGTCCATCAGCGGGTAGCAGTGCCCCGCGGCGTCGCGGGCCTCGACGAGCCCGTCGGTGTAGAGCAACAGCGTGTCCCCAGGGGCCAGTTCGAAGCGTTCCTCGATGGCTCCGCATCCCCGCAGAGCACGCAGTCCCAGCGGGGGTGACGGGCAGCCCGCCACAAGGGCGACGCTCCCCCCGCGGGCCCGTACGGGCGGCGGATGCCCGTGGTTGACCATGCGGGCGGACCGCTCGCCGTCCCTCACCTCCAACAGCAGTGCGGTCACGAAGCGTTCGTCCGTGTCGCGGACGGTGCCTTCGGCTTCGGCCAGGTGGCGCAGGAAGCTCTCCTCCAGCCGCGCCGACAGCTCCTCCAGGGTCGCCGCACGCGGGGCCCATTCGCGGAAGGCCCCGAGCACGGCCGCGACGTCCTCGAACGTGGGCAGGCCCTTGCCGCACACGTCACCGATGATCAGGCGGGTCGTCCCGCCTTTGCGCGCGACGGCGTAGAGGTCCCCGCCGACCTGTCCCCGCCCGCCGCAGGCCCGGTAGACGGAGGCGAGCCCCAGCGCCCCGATGCGCTCGGGGAGCGGCCGCAGCAGGGTCCGCCGCACGGTGTCCGAAACGGCGCGCGCCCGCGCCGCCCCGTGGCGGTACCGGTCCTTCATGCGGGCCATCACCACCGCCACGACCCCCGCGGTGACCAGCGGCGCGAGTCCGCACGCGAGACTCGGATGGGCGTACAGCGGCAGGATCACGCACACCGCGCACACCGCGAGCATCCACGCCACTCCGCCCACGACGGCCAAGTGCCGTGTCGGCCGCCCGTCGTCGGGCTCCTCCTCGAACTGTTCGATGTCCGGCATCGGCATCACTCCCTTGGGGTCCGTGCGCGGGGCCGGGGGCCGACGGATCCGCGAACGGTGCCGGACCCGCGCATTGGCGTCCCACTTGTGATGGGACAACTCGACCGTAGGAGGAGTCCCCGCCGGCCTCCTTGCCCCGTTGTGCACGGCCCCTTGCCCACCCGTGCAGTCCCCGCCCACCTGGGCGCCCGGGCGTCGCGCCGGCCCCCGCACGTCCGCGGCTAGCGCTTGGCGAGGCCCGTCAGGGCGTCGCGGAGCGCCGCGCGGGAGGTGATGCCGAGTTTGGGGAAGACCCGGCCCAGATGGCCGCCCACGGTGCGTGGGGAGAGGTAGAGCCGCTCGGCGA
This sequence comes from Streptomyces sp. TOM-9, assembly GCF_056858595.1. Taxonomy (NCBI): domain Bacteria; kingdom Bacillati; phylum Actinomycetota; class Actinomycetes; order Kitasatosporales; family Streptomycetaceae; genus Streptomyces; species Streptomyces sp. TOM-9. The sequence goes on from NZ_JBXEQB010000001.1 coordinate 1,637,022, forward strand.
TCTGCTTGTTGGTCAGGCCGGAGGCCGCGAGGTGGGCGATCTCGACCTCCTGCGGGGTGAGGCCGACGGACTCCGGCCCGTCGGCCCGCTTGACCATCCATCCGGTCGCCTGCAGCGCGCGCCTCGCCCGGTCCGCCCACGGCCGTGCGCCGAGTTGCTCGAAGGTCGCCAGGGCCGCGCTCAGTGACGCCCTGGCGTCGGTGGTCGACCGCGCCTTGCGCAGGCGTTCGCCGTAGGCCAGGGTCACGCGTGCCAGGTCGAAGGGCCACTGCTGGAGGCCGGGGTGCGACAGGGCCCGCTCGAAGTGCCCGATCGCCTCCTCGTCCGCCTCGGCGGCCGTCGCGGCCGAAGCGTCGACGAGCATGGCCCTGCGCGGGGAGAGCGCCGCGATCCCGGCCTGCCGGACGGCGGTCACGTGGGCGGCCGCCTCCGCCGACCGCTGGGTGCGCACGGCCGCCTCCACCACGTCCCCGGCCACCAGCAGCGCCACCGGTGTGTACGGGGCCAGTTCACCAGGTGGGCTGATGGCCGACGCGTGCCGGTAGGCGCGTTCGAAGTCGCCCTCCGCCTGCGCGACGAGCACCCGGATGTGGTCCGCCAGGGTCACCAGATGGCGCGCGCCACGGGACGTCCCCCACAGGGCCATGGCGTCGGCTGCCTCCTCCGCGAAGCCGGCTTCGCCGCGCGCCGCCGCGACGACCGCCTTGTAGTAGCGGAAGTACCAGGAGACGGCCTCGAAGGCGTGCTCCTTGCACAGGCGCAGTCCCTCGTCGGCAAGCTCCGTCGTGTCGTCCCACCGGCCCGCGAGGAACGCGTCCGTGCACAGGAGCGGCAGGGTGACGATCTGCCGGCGGCCCTGCGGCAGGACGCGCGATACGGCGTCACGCACGCCGGAGAGCCGGTCGGCGGCGATGCTCGCGGCGCCGATCCGTGTGATCCTCGACGGGGCCGTCTCCTGGGGAAGGCCCGCGATGAGTTCCTCCAGGTCCCCCAGTGCCGCCAGGGCGGTGCGTGCGGGATCGCCCTGGGTGGCGACGTTCACTCCCAGCAGGCGCGGCGCGTCGGGGCCGAGCCGGTCCAGGATCCGGTGGAGGGGCGTCCACAGCTCTTCGCGGCCACCCAGGCAGCACAGCATCAACAACAGGTAGAGGGCCTCCTCCAGGGCCGGGTCGCAGACGCGGTAGGGATGGTCGGCGTTCTCGATCGCGCCGAGGAGTACCTGGTGGGCCGTGTCGATGTCCCCCTCGCCGTCGAGCAGCCGGTGGACCGCGACCGCCGCCGAGTAGAGGGACGCGCGGGCGTCGGAGCCAAAGCGCCGGGCGTCGTCAAGAAGGCGGGACGCCATCGTCAGCTCACCGGAGGCGTCCGCGCGTATGTACGCGGCAGTGGCCAGCCGGCGGCCGCGGTCGGCCGCGCCGGGGCTCAGATGCGCGGCCTTGGTGAGAGCCCGGATCGCGGCCATGGCGTCGCCGCGCCGCAGGACCCGGTGGGCGGTGCCCTCCAGCAACGCTGCGACGTGTTCGTCCTGTTCCACGCAGGCCTCCCCCAGGTGCCACGCGCGCTGGTCGGGGCGGTCGTGCAGCACCTCGGCCAGTTCGCCGTGCACGGCACGGCGCTCCGCGGAGGTGGACGCGTCGACCACCGCGGCACGGAACAGCGGGTGCCGGAAGTTCACGCGGTGGTCGAACTCCTCGATCCGCACGAGGCCGTCACGCTCGGCGGCCTCCAGGTCCACCAGGTCGGCCCCGACGCCGAGCCGGTGCGCGGCGGTCTGCACGACGGCCAGGTCCCCCGTCCCCTCCAGCGCGGACACCAGCAGCAGACGACGTGTCGCCGCGGGCAGCTCCGCCACGCACGAGCCGAAGACCTCGCGCAGGCGCCGCGTGAGCGGCAGTGCGGCCGGCGGCCGCTCCAGCCCGGCGCGCTGCGGCCCGGTCAGGGCCGCCGGCAACTCGACCAGGGCCAGTGGATTTCCCTGCGCCACGGCGACGACGCACTCCACGACCGGCCCGGCGAGGTCCGGATGGGACGAGCCGGCCAGGAGCCGCGACGCGCTCTCGTCCAGCGGCAGGACCTCGTGTTCGGCGCGCACGCCGTCCTCGACGGGGCTACGACGACCTTTGCGGACGGCCGCCAGGAACCTGACGCGGCTTCCCGGGAGCCGGCGTGCGGCGAATCCCAGCACGGCCGCGCTCGCCGGGTCCACCGCATCGAGGTCGTCGACGACCAGCACTACGGGCGTCGCGGTGGCCGCGTTGCGGAGCAGTACCAGGGCCGCGTTGGAGACCAGGAACCGCTCGGGCGGGGGTCCCTCGCCGAAGCCCAGGGCCACCCGCAGTGCCTCGCGGTGCGCCCCGTCCAGGGCTTGCGGACCCTCCTCCCACAGCGGGAAGAGCAGCTGGTTGAGCGCCGCGTACTCCACGTCGCTCTCGGACCGTGTGCCCGCCGCCCGCAGCACCCTGGCACCGGCTGCCAGTGCCCTCTGGGCGAGGTGGCCGAGCAGCGCCGTCTTGCCCACCCCGGGCTCGCCGGACAGCAGCACCGCGCCACCGGAATCGACGGAGCCCAGCAGACCCTCGATCCGGTCCACGTCCCCCGCGCGACCGACCAGCCCCTGGCGCGTTCCACCGCCGACGTCGGCGGTGTACACGGAGGTTTGCATCGGAGTTTCCGGCTCTCTTGTTCCGGGGCTGGACGGAAGCATTCTCACACGGCACGGGTGGCGTATTCGTGCGGGCCGCCGTGATATCCGACTCATGGCCGCAGGAGAATTCACCTGCGGTATTTCCTATGGACGGCTGCCGGACCACTTCCGTCAAGGGAGCACAGGTCAACGACCTGGGAGCCACCGGCTCAGGGCGTTGATCAGCCTTTCCAGCGCGGGCGGCCCGTCCGGGCGGTCCGTCATGACGGTGCGGCCGTCGAATTCGAGGGTGTACTGGAACATGTCGTTTGCCGCCATGTTCATTGTGAAGTCCGGGACGTCTTCCAGCGCCGGGTCACCGAGCAGAATCCGCAATTGCTCGAACCGTGCAGCACCGACCCGGCGCTGCACGGGTTCGCCGTTGTCCATCGTGAGGACGGTGCCGTCACCCCGGAGCGTCACCTGCTGGTGAACGCCTGCGAAGCCGCCGCTGACGGTCATCACCACCAGCTTCTGACGGGGTCCGCGGACGGGCACCGGTGTCGCGGTACGGCTCGGCGAGGACGACGGGGAGGTCGAGGCGGACACGGAGACGGACGCCGACGCGGACGGTGGGCCGGACGACGAAGACGTGGCGGAAGCCGTCGCGGTGACCACCGCGACATCCGCCGGATCCCCCGCCGTCTCGCCGATGGTGAGGGTGCAGCCTGTGCAGCCCAGCACCCCGGCGGCGAGAACCACCCCGGCCAGCACCACCCCGCCCAGTGTCCTCACGGCTCTCTCCCCCGCCAGTCGATCGCCCCAACCGCTGCCTGGATACCACGGAATAGCGCCTCCCGGCCCCGGTCCCCCGCCCCCGCGCTCCCCTGCGTGCCCGAGGCGCTTCACCCGCCCACCCACTGAGGGTGCGTCAGATGCAAAGCGGTGTGAGTCTTGCCGCGGGAGAGCGGTGCAGTCCGCCTTCGAGGCCCCGTGCTGGAAGTGATGCTGTGATCCGCCGAGGCTTGGCGGCGCCGACCGGACGCCGTCCGAGGTGCGTGCGCGTGTGGACGGTAGCCGCGGCCGTGGCTCTGACGTCCGGCGCCGTGACGGGAATGGCGCATGCCGGCAGCGGAGGGCGCGCCGCGACTCCCGTGCTCACGTCTCCGGTCGCCGCCCCGCAGCGCTCCGCTTTCCCGTGCTTCTTCGTCCCGGCCGTGCCCGGCTACTGCCCGCCGCGATTGGGCCGCCCCGGACCGCCCGGCCCGCCGGGACCCCGGGTCCGGGCGGGCCTGCGGGTCCGGCGGGTCCGAGCGGACCGTCAGGCGCGCCGGGCCCAGCGCCGTTCACGGTCTGCGGCAATTCAGCGCCGGCGGAACCTTCGTCCCGCCCGACGGGGTCACCACCGTCTTGGTCCAACTGTGGGGCGCCGGTGGTGGCGGCGCGGGTGTGAGGACGAACGGCGGCAACGGCACCGGTGGGGACGGCGGCGGCTTCGTCTGGTGCACCGTCCAGGTACAGCCGGGGCAAGCTCGCACGGTCACCATCGGCGAGGGCGGGGCCGGAGGCCCCGCCAATACCGCAGGCACCCAGGGCGGACTCTCGCTCCTGTTCGCCCCTCCCGGCAACTTCGCAGTCGCGCTCGCCACGGGCGGCTCCGGTGGACCCGCTTCCTCCATCGGAAGTGGCGCGCCGGGCATCGGCTTCTGCGGTCCGCCCCTCAACCCGGACGCCGTCTCCCGCTCAGGCGAACCGGGTCTGAACACCGGCCAGGGCGGCCCCGCGGCGAACGGCATCGTCACGCCGCCCGTGGGGTTGTCGCTCATCGGGCAGCCGGCGATCGGGGATTAGAGCTCGGGAGGCGACGGCGGAACCACAACAAACCCTGTGGGGAAGCCCGGCGGGGCCGGATACATGGTCATCCGGTGGTGAGCGGGCCCCGGCTCAGGACGCCGCAGCCCCCCGAACGGCGAGGAGCGGGAGAGGACCTCAGGCGCCGGCCAACTCGGCGTTCGCACGCTCCGTGATCAGGGTCAGCACGCGACCGGCGACAGCGAGGTCCTCGGCCGGGATGCCGGCGTACAGCCGGGCGGAGATCTCGGCGGTCTCCGTGGTGGTGCTCTCGTACAACTCCCGTCCGGCGTCCGTGAGCTGTATCCGGGACGCCTCCGCCGGGTCTTCCTCCAGCAGCCTTGCGGCGGTCAGCTCCTCGATCACGCCGCGCACGACCGACGCGTCGGTCTTGAGCGAACCGATGACGTCGCCGACGAGCTCGTCCCGGCCGATGGCCCCGCCCGCGGCAACGACGACCCGGAGCGTCACACTCTGGTGGAACGTGGCGCCGTGGCGGGTCAGCACACCCTCCAGGAGGGCGCGCGCGGCGTAGTGCGCAAGCGCGATGACCCGGCCGTTGGCGGTGGGTGCGGGTGTGGTGGTGGTCATGACTGCTCCTCGTCGTTCTCGGTGTACGGATCAAGAGGTGCGTCGATCAGGGTCGCCAGCTCGCGGGTGAACTGCCGTGTGCGCGGGCTGTCCTGCCCCCCGAGCGGCTCCAGCAACTGGTCCAGCAGGCCCTGGACCACGCCGATCGCGCGTCGCGTGACGTCGCGCCCCTGCTCGGTCAGCGACAGCTGCATGGCGCGCGGGTCGCTCGGGTCCCGGGTCCGGTCGACGAGTCCGGCGGCCTCCAGGGCGCGGGCGAGCTTGGAGACGTACAGCGGTTCGAGGCCGGTGTGGTCGGCGAGCCGGCGCTGGCTGGGCCGCAGCCCGGAGCGCGACATGCCGTACAGGGAGGCCATCACCGCGTACTGGGCGTGGGTCAGGCCCAGTGGTGCGACCGCCCGGTCGACGGCCACCCGCCATTTCATCGACAGGCGCCAGACCAGGTACCCCGGCGTGGCGCTCTCAGTTGCTGGACTCACGTTAAATACCGTACATGGCTACTATGTACATGGCTACTAAATCTCCGATCCGAACGGACCCGGCCCGCGCCCTACGCCCGGTTCTGCCCGAGTCCGGCTCGGTGACGCCCACTTCGTGCACCCGGACTTGCCGATCTCTTGACGATACGTTCCATGGCCATTCAACCGAGCGTCCCTGGCGGGGGTGTGCGCCCTCCCTAAGGTCCTTGAGCGTTGCGGAAGAAGGGACTCATGGACACACTCCTCGCAGTCCGTGCTCGCGGAATCGCCAAGTACTTCGGGGACGTCGTCGCACTCGACGGCGTCGACCTCGACGTGACGCAGGGACAGATCCACGGCCTGGTCGGACCGAACGGCGCAGGCAAGACCACGTTGCTCGGCCTCCTGCTGGGCCTGGCGGTCGCCGACAGCGGTAGCCTCGAGATCCTGGGCGCTCCGGTCGGGCGGGCGCTCGCCGCGCCCGACGGCGTCGCCGGCTTCGTGGACGGGCCCGGCCTCTATCCGTCGCTCACCGCCCGGCAGAACCTCGCCGCGCTGGCCGCCCTCCGCGGGCAGGACGCGCGCACCGCCGGGATCGACGACGTACTGGCCCAGGTCGGACTCACGGACGTCGCGGACGACCGGGCCCGCGGGTTCTCGCTCGGCATGCGCCAGCGGCTCGGGCTCGCCGCCGCCCTGCTCACCAAACCCCGGCTGCTCGTGCTCGACGAACCGTCCAACGGCCTGGACCCGGCGGGCAAGAAGCACGTGCACGGGGTCCTGACCCGGCTCGCCGACGAGGGGACCGCCGTCGTGCTGTCGAGCCACCGCATGGACGACCTGGAGGCACTGTGCTCCGAGGTCACCATCCTGGCCACCGGGCGGGTCGTCTTCTCGGGCCCGCTGGGCAAGCTGGCCGCCGAGAACCGTGAACTCGACTACCGGCTGCTCACCTCCGACCCGGGGGCCGCCCGCGAACTGGCCCTCGGCACCACCGGAATCCGCGTCGTCGACGACGCCGGCGTACGGAACGACGCCGACCTCCTGGTCGTGCGCGCTCTGGTGCCGGCCCTCGACGAACTCGTGGTGGGGATCGTTCGGGCGGGCATCGCACTGCGCGAGCTCGCACCCGTCGTCTCGCCGCTCGAGGCGGCGTTCCTCGCCCTCACCCAGCAGCAGGAGGCCGGCCGATGACCGCGACCGTCGTCGCCGACAACGTTGTCCCCGTCCGTCGCGTCCCGGTTTCGCGCGGCTACCGCTTCGAGCTGGTCAAGCTGGTCTCGCAATGGCGGATCCGCCTGTTGGTCCTGGCCTGCTGGATCGCGCCGGCGCTCTTCGTCGCCGCGGTGAGCCAGCAGAGCACGCTCCCCGTCGACACCCTCTTCGGCCGCTGGATGCACGCGACGGGGTGGGCCGGACCGCTGGTGATGCTCGGTTTCGCGGGCACCTGGGCCCTCCCGCTGCTGACCTCGGTCGTCGCCGGTGACGTGTTCGCCTCCGAGGACCGGCTCGGCACCTGGCGCCACCTGCTGGTGGCGGTCCGCTCACCCCGGCGGATCTTCGTGGCGAAGGCACTGGCCAGCCTCACCGTCCTGCTCCTGCTCGTGGCCGGGATGGCCTGCTCCAGCGCGGTCGGCGGGGTCGTGGCGGTCGGCAACCAGCCGCTGGTCGGCCTCGACGGCCACCTGCTGACGCCGTCCGGCGCCGCCGGACAGGTCCTGCTCGCCTGGCTCTGCGCACTCGCCCCGACGCTGGCCCTGGCCGGGATCGGCCTGCTCGGTTCCATCGCGCTCGGGCGGTCCCCGATGGGCCTGCTGCTGCCCGCGCTCGTCGCGCTCGCGATGCAGCTCGCGCAGATGATGCCGCTCCCCGTCGCCGTACGCCTGGCCCTGCCCGGCTACGCCTTCATCTCCTGGAACGGGCTGTTCACCGGCCCCCAGCAGCTCGCACCGCTCCTCATCGGCATCGCGGTCAGCCTGTTGTGGGCCGTGACCACGACGGCCCTGGCCTACCTCCTCTTCCTGCGGCGCGACTTCACCAACCTCACCGACGACGGCTCGGCGCGCCGCGCGCTCCTCGCCGGCGCCCTGCCGCTGGCCGGGCTGCTCGCCGCGACGGTCGCCGTCCTCACCGCGACGACCACGGCCACGGCCACGGGTTCCGGGGTCGAGCAGGACAAGGTGCAGCGCTCGGTCGCCACGGCCTTCGCTCACCTCTACCGCATGCAGACCGACCAGCTCCACCGTCCCGCCGTCACCGAAGCGCAGCTCAAGGCCACGGCGGCGTGCACCAAGGGCGGCGTCACGGCCGACGCCGAAGGGCCCGGCAACGACTGGCGCTGCGTCGTCTCCTGGCACCTTCCCGGCGTCGCGGCCACGGGCCAGGCCATCTACCAGCTCGACGTCACTCCGGACGGGCGGTACGTCGCCGACGGCGACGGGCCGAAGGAAGTCAACGGCTACTTCCTGGTGCGGACCCCGGTGGGGGACGCGCCGAACCCGCTCTGGCAGTTCGACGGCAACGTCGAACTGCTTGCCACCTCCCCGAAGGGATAACTCACCATGCAGGTCACACGTCGCCGCCGCGTGGGCGCCGAGAGGGACACCCATGTCCTCCCCGGCCGATGGTTCGGCAGCCGCAGAAGCCTCACGCTCGCAGCCGCGACCGCTGTCGTCCTCGCCACCGGCACCGGGATCGGGTTCGCCCAGACCACCCAGTTCGGCCACGACCAGGTCGGCCAGGTCACCGACCGGGGGCAGGTCGTCGCGAGCGACCAGTACATCGCCCCGTACGGCGAGCGCCTCGTCATCGACAACGGCAAGATCATGTCGTCCTCGGTCAGCCCGGACGGCACCCACCTCGCGGCCTCCGTCACCGACGGGGGCGTGGCGCTCGCCGTCGTGGACCTGCAGAACTGGAAGGTCCAGCAGCTCGTCGGCAGCTCCGCGTCCGCGGACCTGCGCATCGGCAGCAACAGCGTGGGCCAGGAAGGCCCCACGTACTCCCCCGACGGTTCGCAGCTGTGGCTGGGCCAGACCGACGGCTACACCCGCTTCACCGTGAACCCCGACGGCAGCCTCGCCAACCCGACGTCCGTCTCCATCCCGGCGGACGGCTCCAAGCACGCCCTGGTGGGCGAGCCGGTGTTCTCCTCCGACGGCTCAACCGTGTACGCCGCGGTCAACGGCCAGAACCGCGTGGTCGCCATCGACACGGCGACGGCGACCGTCAAGCAGAGCTGGGCCGTGGGCAACGCCCCGCGCGACATGGTCGTGGTCGGCTCCAAGCTGTACGTCAGCAACGAGGGCGGGCGCCCGGCGAAGCCCGGCGAGACCACCATCAACTCGTACGGCACGCAGGTACCTGCCGACCCCAAGACCGGTGCCACCACCACCGGTACGGTCAGCATCATCGACCTGGCCGACCCGGCGACCGCCGTCGCGAGCATCGACGTGGGTCTGCACCCGACCGCCCTGTACGCCAAGAAGGGGGCGCTGTTCGTCGCGGACACCGCCACCAACGACGTGTCGGTCATCGACACCCGCAAGAACAAGGTCGTGCAGACCATCGCCACCCAGCCGTGGCCGGAGGCGTCGGTGGGCTACGAGCCCAACGCCGTCACGCTCACGGACGACGGCCACCTGCTGGTGACGCTGGGCCGCGCCAACGCGGTCGCCGTCTACCGGTACAGCTCCCCGCAGGAGCCGGTCGGCTACGTCGGCCTCCTCCCGACGGACTACTTCCCCGCGGAGATCGCCACCGTGGGCAACCAGGTCGTGGTCTCCAACACCCGCGGCATCGACGCCCGCCGGCCCACCGGCAGTGCCGGGCACGGCACGCACGACACCACCTCGAGCGTCCAGCGGTTCACGCTGCCGAGCGAGAAGGCCATCAAGTCCCTGACGGCCAAGGTCTTCCAGCAGAACGGCTGGACCAACGGCTCGGTCAAGCTCGCGAAGGGCAAGGACAAGGACAAGGGCCACGCGAAGCCGGCGGCCGTCCCGCAGCGGCTCGGCGACCCGTCGACGATCAAGCACGTCTTCATGATCGTCAAGGAGAACCGGACCTACGACCAGGTCTTCGGCGACGTCCCGCAGGGCAACGGCGACCCGTCGCTCGCGGAGTTCGGCGAGAACGTGACGCCGAACCAGCACGCGCTGGCCCGGCAGTTCGGGCTGTACGACAACACGTACGACATCGGCACGAACTCCGCCGAGGGCCACAACTGGCTGATGCAGGCCGACAACCCGGAGTACACCGAGTCCTCCGCCGGAGAGTACGCGCGCAGCTACGACACCGAGGACGACGCCCTCGGCCACCAGCGCACCGGCTTCATCTGGACCGGTGCCGAGGCGCAGGGCAAGAGCGTGCGGGACTTCGGCGAGTTCCACCAGTTCCTCACCAAGCCGTCGGGCGCGACCTGGCAGAACCTGTACTGCGACACCAAGAACATGCAGGCCACCGGGGAGGGCACCGCCTACAACCTGGTGTCGTCCTCGCCGATCCCGTCTCTGAACAGCGTCTCGGTGCCCGGCTTCCCGAAGTTCGACACCAGCGTCCCGGACGTCTACCGGGCCGAGATATGGAAGCAGGACGTCGAGAAGAACGGTCCGGCGAACCTGAACATGTTCTGGCTCTCCAGCGACCACACCGGCGGACCGGCGGGTCCCGCCGCGCAGGTCGCCGACAACGACCTCGCGGTCGGCCGGATCGTCGACGAGATCTCGCACAGCAAGTACTGGAAGGACTCCGCGATCTTCGTGGTCGAGGACGACTCCCAGGCCGGCCTCGACCACGTCGACGGCCACCGCGCCCCGATCCAGATCATCAGCCCCTGGGCCCGGCACGACACCGTCGACAGCCGCTACTACTCGCAGATCACGATGATCCGCACCATCGAGCAGATCCTCGGGATCCACCCGATGAACCAGAAGGACAGCGCGGCCACCCCGATGTTCGGGGCGTTCACCAAGAAGGCCGACTACACGCCCTTCACCGCGCTGCCCAACCGCACCCCGCTCACCGACGGCCTCAAGACCCCGCCCGCCTGCGGCCTGGACACCCCGGCACCGCAGGACCCGAACGCCGCGGCCGTCCCGACGACGAAGGTGCCCGCGAGCAGGAAGGCCCTCGCCGCCAAGTGGGAGGAGTGGCAGTCCAAGCAGCGGCTGACCGGCCCCAGCGCCAGGCCGGACTTCGCCAACCCCGCGCAGATGAACCACCTCACGTGGTACGAGACGCACCAGTGGACGACGCCGTACCCCGGCGAGGACAAGATCTTCGCGCCGGACGACGTCCCGGGCGCCTACATCCCGTCGGCGGAGAACGACGGCTGACGCCCGCTGATCACAGATGGGGGCCTCCGGCCGGCGGTGCCGCCGGCCGGAGGCCCCCTGTGCGTCGAGCTGCCGCCCTCAGGCGGTCGTCCCGAGGGCGATCCTCGCGAGGAGGGACGCACAGGCCTCGGGCATGGACAGGAACGGCGAGTGGTCACTGGGCAGCCGGTGCACCGCGTCGGCGCGGCCGGCCATGGCCTCCTGACGGGCCGGCGACAGTGCGCGGTCCCGCTCGCACACGACGTAGGTGGACCGGAGCGCGTGCCGCCCGGCGCGGGTCAGCGGCTCGGCGAACGACTTCACGCTCTGGGGCACCAGCCTTGCGGCCGCCGCCTCCGCCTCCCGCCGCGGCACGTCGCCGTAGAACGTGCGGACCGGGTCGTCCGGGGGCGGGCGCAGGCCCCGCGGGTCGGCCGCGACGGGAGCCCCGTGGTAGCCCAGGACGCTCTCGCCGACCTCCAGCCGGTATGCGGCGAGGTAGACGACATGGGCGACCCGGGGCGCCTCCGCGAGGGCCTGGGTGACGGGCGCACCACCGTAGGAGTGCGCCACCACGACCACCGGCCCCTCGATGCCCGCCAACTCCCGGAGCACCTCGCGCGCGTCGTCATGGATTCCGGCGTCCTCCCGCCCGGCGCTGGGCAGATCGACGACGCGCGTCGCCCAGCCGCCGGGCCCGAGCACGGACCGCACGCGGTCCCAGCACCACGACCCGTGCCACGCCCCGTGGACGAGGAGCAGGGTCGGCGCGTTGGAACGGCTGTCCGCGACGGCACACATCACCTCCGATACTCGGGCAGTTCCCCCAGGGACACCAACCCCACCGGTGCGCATCACCGCCGGGTCCAGCTCGTCCTTGCCGGAGAGGTCGTAGTGGGCGATGAAGACGCGGGGTCGGCGCTGTCGAAGACGATGACCGCGACACCGCCGTGCTCGGCGCGCGTGAAGACGGCGTCCAGCTCGCTCGTCATCGTCGCGTCCACGAGATTGACGGGAGGGTTGTCGAATGTCCCGCGCACCAGCGGCAACCCGGCCGGGGCCGCGTCCGGCGCCCCGTGGGCCCCGGAGCAGCTCCAGGACCCGCGGGGGCGTTGCGCGGGGGCACTGGTGCCGACGCGTCAGGCGCGCGTCCGGCGCCCCGTCACACTCTCGTGCGGACGAGGTCGATGAGCTTGGCCTCGGACTTCTTGTCGGCGTCCCGCTTGAGGGTGACGACCTGGATGGTGCACAGGCGGTCGTCGACGGTGAACGCGGTCATCATCGAGTTGTCGACGTCCTCCGAGCCGGCCGTCTTCGGGGAGCCGATGCTCAGTGTGACGGAGTGGTAGGTGTCGGGGTTCTCCCAGTTGCAGACGCTCTCCCCCACGCCGGCGTCGGGGTGCCCGCCGTCGTTCTCGCCGATGAGCGGGGCGACCTCCTCGGGCTTGAGCAGGGTGCAGGCGTCGACCTTCTTGCCGCCCTGCGACGAACCTCCGTCCGAGGCCGCTCCCTTCCCCTTGGCAGCGGAAGCGGGGCCGGACTGCGCGGGGGCCGCCTTCGCGCCGTCGTCCGACGAGCCGCAGGCGGTCGCTGTCGCGGCGAGGAGCACCAGGCCGACGATTGCCAGAGGTGAACGCATCACTGTTGGGTCCTCCGATGGTGGCGCGGCGGGCCGGAGGGGCACTCCGGCCTCGTGTCTCGGCCCCGGAAGACGTCACCTCGCGCTCGGCCAGTTGCGGACTCCTGTCACAGGGCGGCAACCGAATGTCATCGCCGTGCGACGGAGGACGTCAGCCCGCCGCGGTCGCGGGCTCGACGCTGAGCCGGTAGCCGACGGAGGGGTCGTTCTGCAGGAACCGGCCGGCGTCGTCGTGGAGCTTCTTGCGGATGCGGTACGCGTACACCTTGAGGTAGTGCTGCTCAGCCGTGTAGGCGGGGCCCCAGACGTTCTCCAGGATCATGCGCCGGGTGCAGACCTTGCCGACGTGGCGGGCCAGGTAGGCGAGGAAGTCGAACTCCTTGGGCGTCAGGTCGAGCGGCTGGTCCCGGTAGGTGGCCTGGTAGTGCACCAGGTCGAGGGTGAGGGGGCCGGCGGTGAGTTCGGTCGTGTCGCCGGCGTGGGCGTCGGCGGCGTGGTGGCGCATCGCGACGCGCAGACGGGCGTCGAGCTCCCGCATGCCGAAGGGTTTGGTCATGTAGTCGTCGGCGCCGTTGTCGAGGGCGTCGACCTTGCGGTCCTCGGAGCTGTCGGCGGACAGGATGATGATGGGCCGGTCGGTCCAGGTGCGGATGCGGGTGCAGACGTCGCGTCCGTCGAGGTCGGGCAGTCCGAGGTCGAGCACGATGACGTCGGGGGCGTGGACCGCGGCGTCGGCGATGCCGCTCTGGCCGGTCTCGGCGGTGCGGACCTGGTGGCCGAGGGCTTCGAGGCCGACCCGGCAGGCGGCGAGTAGCGCGATGTCGTCGTCGACGATGAGGACGCTGGCCACGATGTGTTCTCCTCGGACAGGCCGGCGGCGACCGGCAGGGTGAAGGCGAAGCGGGCGCCGCCGCCCGGGTTCTGGTCGGCCCATATGCGCTGGTGGTGGGCCTCGACGAAGATCTTGGCGATCGCCAGCCCGAGTCCGGTCCCGCTGTCGGCTTCGCGGCGGTAGAAGAAGCCGAAGACCTCGTCCCGTCCGCTCGGCGGGATGCCGGGGCCGCGGTCGGCGACCGAGACGGTCACCGTGGACGGATCGTCCTGGTGGGCGCGGACGGTGATCGGTGTGCCGGGTGGGGCGTAGCGGGCGGCGTTGTCCAGCAGGTTGGTGAGCACCCGGGCGATGAGCACGGTGTCGACGTCGAGGATCGGCAGGCCGTCCTCGATGTCGGTGAGCAACTGCCGCGGCGGGGGGCCGGGCAGGTCCCGCAGGACGGCGGTGATCAGCTCGCCCGCCGTCGTCAGGCTGGTGCGCGGCCGCAGGACGCCCGCTTGGACCCGGCTCATGTCGAGGAGGTTGGTGACCAGGGCCGCGAGCCGGTCAGTCTGGGTGTCGACCAGGAGTGCCAGCTCGGCGCGCGCGGTGTCGGACAGGGCGGGCGCGAGGGCGGGGTCGGCGAGCACGGACGAGGACGCCTTCATCGAGGCCAGGGGGCCGCGCAGGTCGTGGGAGACGGCGGCGACGAGCGTACGGGCCAGGTGCTCGACCTCGTGGGTCAGCTGGGCCCGTAGCGCCTCCTCCCGGAGCTGGGCCCGTTCGACGGCGAGGGCGATCTGGTTGGCGAACAGCAGCAGCGGCTCGCGCTGCTGCTCGGTGACCGTGACGCCGGTGATCGCCAGCATGCCGATGGGGCGCCCGGCGGCCACCAGTGCCAGCTGCACCGGTTCGCCCCTGCGTCCCTGACCGGTCGGCGCGGCGAGCAGGTCGAGGTTGGTGACCTGTCCGGGCGCGGGGTGGAGGCGCCGCAGCTCGGCCGGGTCGAGTTCCGCGCCCGCGGTGGCGGCGACGCGCAGCCGGTCGCCGTCGGGCAGCAGCAGCGCGACATGGCCGGCGTCGAGGACGTCGGCCAGCGCGGTCACGATGACGCCGAGCAGATCGGGCAGCGGCCGGTCCTGGACGAGCCGGGTGGACAGGTCGAACAGTCGCCGCACCAGCAGGCCGCGCTGCCGGGCCGCGGCTCTGGCGGCGTTCATGCCGGCCACCACGCGGGCGACGGGCAGCATGACGAGCACGTAGATGCCCAGGGCGGTCCAGTTCTCGTTCGCGCCGACGTCCAGCGTCCGGTAGGGCGGGATGAAGAAGAAGTCGTAGACGAGGAAACCGCCGACGATGCCGAGGACACCGGCGGAGAAACCGCCGACGGTGACGCCGACGACGACCGGCACGACCAGCACCAGGGCCGTGGTGGCGACGCTGAGGTGGGGCCGCAGCGGCAGCATCGCCACGGTGAGGACGGCGATGGAGGCCAGGGCGGCCAGCGACCCGGCCAGGCTGCGGCGCACGGTGTCGGTCGTGGGGGCTCCTCTCGTACCCGCGGAACGGGGCAGGTCATCCACGATAGATCGGCCTCACCGGTTCACCCCGACGAGGTGGGCTCGTCCGGAGCGGGCCCCTCCCCCGGGCACGCGCCGTCGGCGTGCCGGCCCGCTGCCGCCGGAGTGGCGGAGCGGGCGAGGATGTGGACGTCGATGCCCTCGGCGCCCGCCAGGCGGGTGAGGCGGCGGACGGTGGAGCCGCCGCCCAGGAGGTGTTCCCAGCGCCCGCGGCGGCTGGGCCCGAGCACGATCCGGGTGACGCGGTGCTCGCTGGCGGCCCGTACCAGCGCCCGCGCCGGAACGTCGTCGGCGATCTCGATCCACGTGCCGCCGAAGTCCTCGGAGAGCTGCCGGACCGGCCGCAGTGCCGTGGTCCGCGGCGCCCGGTGGGCTTCGCCCGGGCGGATGTGCACGACGTACAGGTCCGCGTCGAGGCGGCCGGCGATGCGGCCGGCCCGGCGCAGCACCGTCTCGGTGCCCGGGGCGCCGGCGACTCCGGCCAGGACGCGTTCGGCGGTGTCCGGGGAGGGGCCCTGCGCGGTGCGGCGCATCCGGGCGAGCGACTCGGCGTCGGTCTCGCCGGCCAGGTAGCGCAGGGTGAGCTCGCGCAGCGCGGTGAGGTTCTCGGTCGTGAAGCAGCCTCCCAGGGCCTGGTGGATGCGTTCGGCCGGGTGGACGTTGCCGTGCAGCATCCGCCGGCGCAGTTGTTCGGGTGAGGAGTCGACCAGCTCGATCTGCTCGGCCCGGGCGGGCACGGCGTCGGGCACGCGTTCGCGGACCGGGGTGCCGGTGACGGCCTCCACGACGCCGGCCAGGCTCTCGACGTGCTGGATGTTGAGGGTGCTGATCACGCTGACGTCGGCGTCGAGCAGTTCGAGGACGTCCTGCCGGCGTTTCTCGTGGCGCCCGGAGCCGGGCACGTCGGTGTGGGCGGGTTCGTCGACGAGCACCAGTCCGGGCCCGCGGGCGAGGATCGCGTCGAGGTCCATCTCGGCGAACCGGCCGCCCCGGTGGGCGACCGTCCTCGGCGGGACGACCTCGAGTCCGGCCGGCGCCGCCGCCGTGGCCGGGCGGCCGTGGGTCTCCACGATCCCGGCCACGACGTCGCATCCGCGGGCGGCCCTGCGGGCCGCCTCGTCGAGCATCGCGTAGGTCGTGCCGACCCCGGACGCCATGCCCAGGTAGAGGCGGAAGCGTCCGGCGTCGGCGACCCTCGCGTCGGTACGGCCCGTCGCCGGGCGACCGGAGGACATCGGTCCCTCCCGGTCCTACCGCAGCCCGGCCAGCGCCTCGTTGAGCGCGAGGACGTTGACGTGGGACGCGCCCAGGAACCCGAACTGCGGCCCCTGCACGTGGGCGGCGACCAGCGCGCGTACCTGGTCGGCGGGCAGCCGGCGGGCCGCCGCGACGGCCTCGACCTGCGCGTAGGCGCCGGCGGGGCTGATGTCGGGGTCGATCCCGCTGCCCGAGGCGGCGACCAGGTCCGCGGTGGGCGTGATGCCCTGCTCGCGCAGGGCGGCTATGCGCTTCTCGTAGGTGTCGACCAGTTCCTTCGAGCGGGGGCCGAGGTTGGATCCGCCGGTCGCGGTCGGGTCGTCACCGTCGGGGCGGCCCTGGAACCACTGCGGGCCCCTCCACTGCTGTCCGACCCGGGCCGATCCGTGCGCACCGAGCGAGCCGTCGGCCTGGTGGCCGAAGAGCGCCTGCCCGATGCCGGTCTCGGCCAGCGGGTAGGCCAGTCCGAGCAGGACGAAGAAGACGGCCGAGACGATCACGCCCCGTCGCAGGTTCACCCACAGCATGACAACTCCCTGACGTTCTTGAGCTTGGGATGGTGCGGTCGTTCGCCGGCATGCGCGTCTCAGTAGGCGTGCAGGGCGGTGAGGACCATGTCGATGAGCTTGATCCCGAGGAACGGGACGACCAGGCCGCCGACGCCGTAGAGCAGTACGTTGCGGCGCAGGATCGCCGTGGCGCTGGAGGGCCGGAACCGTACCCCGCGCAGGGCGAGGGGGATCAGCGCGACGATGACCAGGGCGTTGAAGATGACCGCGGACAGCACCGCAGAGGTCGGGCTGTGCAGGCCCATGACGTTGTACGCGCGCAGTTGCGGGAACGTCGTCAGGAACAGGGCCGGCAGGATGGCGAAGTACTTGGCGACGTCGTTGGCGATCGAGAACGTCGTCAGGGCTCCCCGGGTGATCAGCAACTGCTTGCCGATCTCGACGATCTCGATGAGCTTGGTCGGGTTGGAGTCGAGGTCGACCATGTTCCCGGCCTCCTTCGCCGCGGTGGTGCCGGTGTTCATCGCCACGCCGACGTCGGCCTGCGCGAGCGCCGGGGCGTCGTTGGTGCCGTCACCGGTCATCGCGACCAGCTTCCCGCCGCCCTGTTCGGCCTTGATCAGCTCCATCTTCCGGTCCGGGGTCGCCTCGGCGAGGTAGTCGTCCACGCCGGCCTCCTGGGCGATGGCGGCGGCGGTGAGCGGGTTGTCGCCGGTGATCATGACGGTGCGGATGCCGATCGCGCGCAGTTCGGCGAACCGCTCCGCGATGCCCGGCTTGACGACGTCCTTGAGCTCGATCACCCCCAGCACCCGCGGCCCGTCGGCGACCACCAGCGGGGTGGCGCCGGCCGTGGCGACGCGTTCCACGATCGGGTCCAGCGCCGGGGGCAGCGTGCCGCCCTGCTCGACGACCCAGCGCTTGACCGCGTCCGCGGCGCCCTTGCGGATCCGCCGTTCACCGGTGTCCAGACCGGACATGCGGGTCGTCGCCGTGAACGGGACGAAGGTGTACGCCGGGCCGAGGTCGCGTTCGCGCAGCCCGCAGCGCTCCTTGGCCAGGACGACGATGGAACGTCCCTCCGGGGTCTCGTCGGCCAGCGACGCCAGTTGCGCGGCCTCGGCCACGGCTGCCTCGTCGTGCTCGCCGACCGGGTGGAACGCGGCCGCCATGCGGTTGCCCAGGGTGATGGTGCCGGTCTTGTCCAGCAGCAGGGTCTGCACGTCGCCGGCGGCCTCGACCGCCCGGCCGCTCATGGCGAGCACGTTGCGCTGCACCAGGCGGTCCATGCCGGCGATGCCGATCGCCGACAGCAGCGCGCCGATCGTGGTGGGGATCAGGCAGACCAGCAGCGCGATGAGGATGACCACCGACACCTGCGTGCCGAAGAAGCTCGCCATCGGCTGCAGGGTGACCACGACGGGGAGGAAGACGATCGTGAGCGCCGCGAGCAGGATCGCCAGCGCGATCTCGTTCGGGGTCTTCTGCCGCTTGGCGCCCTCGACCAGGTGGATCATCCGGTCCAGGAACGTCTGTCCGGGCTCGGCGGTGATGCGTACCACGATCCGGTCGGAGAGCACGCGGGTCCCGCCGGTGACCGCTGAGCGGTCACCGCCGGACTCGCGGACGACCGGCGCGGACTCACCGGTGATCGCCGACTCGTCGACGGACGCGGCCCCCTCGATGATCTCGCCGTCGGAGGGGATCACGTCCCCGGCCTCGCACACCACGACGTCGCCGGTGCTCAGCTCCGCCGCCGCGACGCGTTGCTCGGAACCGTCCCGGGCCAGCCGACGCGCGTCGGTCTCGGTGCGGGTGCGGCGCAGGGCATCGGCCTGCGCCTTGCCGCGGCCCTCGGCCATCGCCTCGGCGAAGTTGGCGAACAGCACCGTCAGCGCCAGCCAGACGGTCACCAGCCAGACGAACAGGGTCGGGTGCGCTATCGACTCGACCAGGGTGACCACGGTGCCGATCAGCACCACGAACATGACCGGGTTCCTGACCTGCACCCGCGGGTCGAGCTTGCGGACCGAGTCCACCGCCGCCTGCCGCAGGATCCGCCGGTCGAACAGGGCGCGCCGGTTCACCACGCCGCGCGGGCCCTGCGGCGTTCCCGGTCCGGCCTCCGGGGCGTCGAGGACATGGACGTCCGACATCACAGCTTTCCTTTCCACATGTGCCGCACGCGCGGCGACCGCGCTGACAGGGGGACGTGCTGGGCGCGCATCAGAAGAACCCGTGGCTGACGTGCTCGACCAGCGGGCCGAGGGCCAGGGCCGGGAGGAACGTCAGGGCGCCCACGATCAGGACCACGCCGACGAGCAGGCCGACGAACATCGGCTTGTCCGTGCGGAAGGTCCCCGGCCCGGCCGCCACCGGCTTCTTCGCGGCGAGGCTGCCGGCCAGCGCCAGCACCGGGATGATCATCCCGAAGCGGCCCAGCAGCAGACCGATGGTGCCGGTGATGTTGTAGAAGGGCGTGTTCGCACTCAGCCCGCCGAACCCGGAGCCGTTGTTGTTGGTCTGCGAGGTGTAGGCGTACAGGATCTCGGAGAACCCGTGCGGCCCGGCGTTGAGCGGACCGGCCCGGCCGGCGCCGATCGCGGCTGCGATCGCGGTCAGCACGAGCACCGTCATCGGCATGACCAGGATGCCGAGGGCGGCGTACTTCACCTCTCTGCCCTGGATCTTCTTGCCCAGGTACTCCGGTGTCCGCCCGACCATCAGCCCGCCGAGGAACACCGCGAGCACCGCGAACAGCAGGATGCCGTACAGCCCGGTCCCGACGCCGCCGGGACTGACCTCGCCGAGCATCATGCCGGTCAGCAGCGCGAAGCCGCCGATCGGGGTGTACGAGTCCGCCGCGGAGTCCACCGAGCCCGTCGACGTCTGCGTCGAGGTCACGTTGTAGAGGGAGGAGGACGGCACCCCGAACCGGGTCTCCTTGCCCTCCGTGTTGCCGGTGCCGGTGTCGCTGACGCCCACCGCGGCCATCGCGGGGCTGCCCTGGTGCTCGGCCACCGTGGCCATCGTCAGCCAGCCGGCGAACAGCGCCGTCATCACCGCCAGGATCGCCACGCCCTGGCGGAGGCTGAACACCATCTTGCCGAACACGTAGGTGAAGGCGACGGGGATGCTCAGGATCAGCAGGACCGACAGCAGGTTCGTCAGGCCGGTCGGGTTCTCCAGCGGGTTGGCACCGTTGGCGTTGAAGAACCCGCCGCCGTTCGTGCCGAGTTGCTTGATGACCTCCTGGGAGGCCATGGGGCCGCGGCCCAGCAACTGGCTCGCCCCGTTGAGGTCGTTGTGCAGCGACACCGCGCCGGACAGGGTCTGCACCGCGCCCTGGGCCATGAAGACGATCGCCGCGAGGAACGCGATCGGCAGCAGGACGTAGATCGTGCCGCGCACGAAGTCCACCCAGAAGTTGCCGATCGTCGCCGACCCCCTGCGGGCGAACCCGCGCACCAGTGCGATGGCGACCGCCATCCCGACCGCCGCGGACAGGAAGTTCTGCACCGCCAGGGAGCCCATCTGCGAGAGGTAGGACATCGTCGTCTCGCCCGAGTACGACTGCCAGTTCGTGTTGGTCACGAACGACACCGACGTGTTCCACGCCGTGTCCGGCCGCACCGCACCGAAGTGCTGCGGGTTGAAGGGCAGGGACCCCTGGAGCCGGAAGAAGCCGTAGGTGACCAGCAGCGCCACCGCGGAGAACCCGATCACCGACGCGGCGTACCTCTGCCAGGTCTGCTCCGCCTCCGGCGACACCCGCAGCGCCCGGTATACCGGCCGCTCCAGCCACCCGAGCCAGCGGGCGCGGCCCTCGTACACGGCGACCATGTACGAGCCGAGGTACCGCCAGCACAATCCCAGGACGACGACCATCACCACGACGGTCCACGCGAACGCCATCAGAACCGCTCCGCCTTGAACAGCGCCACGCCCAGATAACCGAGCATGACGATCGACACCAACAACAGCACCACGTCGGTCGCGCTCACACCCGCTCCAAGCACCAGATCAAGCCCAGAGCGGCGGCGACGAACCCGACGATTCCGATCACAACCCAGATGTCTGCCACGCATGCAGCCTGGCGTCGCGCGTGGTGGCGGCGTGGTGAAAGCGGCGGCCCCGCCGGTGGAAGAAGGGTGAACGGGGGAACACGCCCCGGAAAGCGACGGGGCGGCCGTGTCCGCCGTGCCGGCGGCACGGCGGACACGGCCGCCCTTGCGGGGGCACCGCCTCACACGGACTCGGGCGCCTCCACGGGGTGCGCCGGCGGGGCGATGAGCGACGCCACGGGGTTCGTCACCGTGCGGCAGCGGGTCCAGCCCGCCGCCTCACCGTCGGTGGGCGAGGCGACCTCCGTGGGCTCCGTGGCGGGCGCGGTGCCGAGCAGCCCGCGGTCCCGGCAGTAGTCGTCGTCGTAGATCGTGGAGAGGTAGCGGTGCGGCCCGTCGGGGAAGACGGCCACGATGCGTGCCTCGGCGGAGTAGGTGCGGGCCGCCCATCCCGCGACGAGGGCGACCGCACCGACGCTCCAGCCGCCCGACGCGTAGTGGGAACGGGCCAGGGCACGACAGGTGTGCACGGCCTCGGCCGCGGCGACCCAGTGCACCTCGGTGAACTGCTCGTACGCCACGTTGCGCGAGTGGATGCTGCTGCCCAGGCCCCGGACGAGACGGGGCCTGACGGGCCGGCCGAAGGTGATCGAACCGACGGTGTCCACCCCGATCACGTGCAGGTCCGGGTTGACGGCGCGCAGCGTGCGGCTGATGCCCGCCGAGTGGCCGCCGGTGCCGACGCTGGTGACCAGGACGTCGACCCGGCCCAGTTGCTCGATCAGTTCCGCCGCCAGGGGCGTGTAGGCGTCGGCGTTGTCGGGGTTGTCGTACGGGTCGGCGCACCAGGCCCCCGGTTCGGCCGCCAGGAGTTCGGTCACGCGCCGGCGGCAGGCCTCCTGCCAGCCCTCGTAGGGGTGGGCGTCGCGGACGATGTCGAGGCGGGCGCCGCGTGAGCGCAGCAGGCGCTTCATGTCCGGCTCCAGGTCCGGATCGGTCACGAGCGTGACCGGGTGGCCGAAGACCCGTCCGGCGAGCACCAGTCCGAGGCCGAAGGCGCCGCTGGTGGACGCCACGACGGTCGCGCCGGGAAGGAGGTCGCCCCGCTCGCGTGCGCAGCCGACCATGTGGAGGGCGGAGCGGTCCTCGATGGCGCCGGGGTTGGCGCCTTCCAGCTTCGCCCAGAAGCCGCGTCCGGGAGGGGTGAGGGGGTGGGAGATCCACAGCAGGGGGGTGTCGCCGACCGCGGAGGCGAGGTCGCGGCCGGTGGTGGGCTCGTTCATGGTGTCCGCTTTCTGGAATCGGGAAGAGTGCCGTGCACGGCTCACCCACCGCCGGTGCGCACACGGGCAGGGGTGAGGGACCGTCAGCCGGTCCGGGGGGCATCTTCTAGATGCGCCAGAGGCAGAGGACGGACGGCGCCGCAGTCGCTATGCGGGCGTCGGGGGCCGGGTCGCTCCCCGGCGTGTTGTGCGAGGCGGGCACCTGTCCGGGCGCCGCTTCGGCGGCGCCGGTCTGCGCGGGGCCGGTCCCGTGCTCGCGTGGTCCGGTGCGGGACCCGGGGAGCTCGGCGGAGCCCGGGGAGCAGTCCTCACCGGGGTGGTGGGGAGTGACGGGGTGCGGTCGCTCCTCCGCGTTCTTCAGATGAACGTGCGGGTGCAGGCAGCTGTGGGCGTGCGCGGGCGAGCCGGCCACGGTGAAGCAGAATGCGGCCAGCAGCGCAACGAGGAACGTCGGGCACGTTCCGCGGTGGCGGCCTCGCACAGGCCGCACATTACGGCATGGAACATCCCGGAACGCGCTCAGGCGTGCGGCGGTTTGCCGCTCAGATGGTGGTCCGCGAGGTTGAGCACCTCGTCGACGAGCCTGCGCAGATGGCCGTCGGAAAGCGCGTAGATCACCCGGCGGCCCTCCTTGCGGGAGGAGACCAGGCCCGCGATCCGGAGTTTGGCCAGGTGCTGGCTGACGGCGGGACGGGCGGCGCCGACCCGCCCGGTCAGCGTGGAGACGTCCGCCTCGCCCGCGGTCAGGGTGTGCAGCAGGGCGAGGCGGGTGCGGTCCGCGAGGAGGCTCAGGAGCTCGGCCCCGCGGGCGTAGTGCTCGGTGCCCGGTTCTCGCGGGTGCGCACCATACGCAGGTGACAGGTGCATGCGTGCGTTCATATGCACATAATGGGGGGAAGGCTCAGCCCGTGTCCACCCACGACTCCCCGGAGGCGGTCCCATGAACGGCCGGCACACGCACCCCCAGCACGACCACGGCCACGGGCAGGAACACGGGCACGACCACGGGCACACGCGAGGCCACGGCGACGACCACGGCCGCTCCGAAGGCCACGGCCCCCGGAGCCTGGCACGCCTGCGCCACCGGCTGGGACACCTCCTGCACCCGCACTCGCACGAGTCCGCCGACAAGGTGGACGGGGCCCTGGAGTCCTCCGCCGAAGGCATGCGGGCCCTGTGGATCTCGCTCGCGGTCCTCGGCGTCACCGCGATCGCCCAGGCCGTGGTCGTCGTCCTGTCCGGTTCGGTCGCGCTCCTGGGCGACACCGTGCACAACGCGGCCGACGCCCTCACCGCCCTCCCGCTCGGCGTCGCGTTCGTCCTCGGGCGGCGGGCCGCCACGCGGCGCTTCACCTACGGCTACGGCCGGGCCGAGGACCTCGCCGGGATCGTCATCGTCCTCACCATCACCGCGTCCGCGGGCTTCGCCGCCTGGACCGCCGTCGACCGCCTCCTGCACCCGCGGGACGTCGCCTACCTGCCCGCCGTGGCCGTCGCGGCGGTGCTCGGCTTCATCGGCAACGAATGGGTGGCCCGCTACCGCATCCGCGTCGGACGCAGGATCGGCTCCGCCGCGCTCGTCGCCGACGGCCTCCACGCCCGCACCGACGGCTTCACCTCGCTGGCCGTGCTGCTCGGCGCCGCGGGGGCCGCGATGGGCTGGCGCCTGGCGGACCCCATCGTGGGCCTGGCCATCACGGCGGCCATCCTGCTGGTGCTCCGCGACGCGGCGCGCGAGGTCTTCCGCCGCGTCATGGACGCCGTCGACCCGGCGCTCGTGGACGACGCCGAGCGCGCCCTGCGCGAAGTGCCGGGGGTCCGGGAGGTGGGCGAGCTGCGCCTGCGCTGGATCGGGCACCGGCTGCGCGCCGAGGTCGCCGTGGTCGTCGACGGGAACCTCACCGTGCGTCAGGCCCACCACACGGCTGTCGCGGCCGAGCACGCGCTGCTGCACGCGGTCCCCCGCCTGACCGCCGCCCTGGTCCACGCGGACCCCGCACCCGTCCCCGGTGCGGCCGACCCGCACGCCGAACTGGCCCATCACGCCGCCTGAGAGGCACGACCCGGCCCGCGGGCGCGCCCGGGCGACCCGGCCGCGCCCCCTCCCGGACGCCGCCCGCGGGCCGACCCGATGCGGCGTCAGCCCGCAGGACCCGAGGTGCCGGACACGTCCGGAAATGCCGCCGTCGCGCGCGCATTCGCCGTGACATTGCTGGGCATATCTTCTGATATGCATCGGATTCGACACCTTCGACTGGTTCCTCCACCCCGTGCGCATGAGTGCGGCGGCGGCTGTCACTGGGTGAGGTGGGCGCGTGGGCATAGTGGGGATGACCTTGACCGTCGTGATCCTCGTGCTCGCTGGAGCGGGGCGGCGGCTCCGCCGATACCCCGGCGGCTGGAGATTCGCGCTCTCCGGCCGTCATGAAGCCGACAGGGACGCCCTGGACCGCGCCCGGCGGGCCGTCCGCAAGCTGCGGCGCGGGGCGCGGCGCGAACTGGCAAGGGCGCAGGCGCAGGTGGCACGGGCCGATCGTGCCCACCGGCGTCGCGTCGGCGACGCCGAACGGCACCTCGCGCGGCTGCGCCGGCCCGGCAAGGGCGCCTTCGTCGCCGCACTCGGGAAAGTGTCCCTGCACGCGCACGTGATGGTCATATCCGGGCGGGAGACGAAGGTGCTGCAGCTGGACGGCCTGCAGGTGCGGTTCGAGCACAGCCCGACGGGCCATCACCTCTACCTCAGGCGGCCGGACGGGGTGCATCTGGAGTCCTACCCGCCCGGGGAGCACGGCGAGGACGGCGTGCGCCGCTTCAGCGTCCGCGTCGAGAACGCCGTCGCCAAGGAGAACAGGTTCCGCACGGAGCTCGCCACGGCCGTCAAGAAGGCGGAGGACGCCCTCAAGGCCGCGCACGCCGATACCGGCCCCGCTCAGGACGCCCGCAGGTGGCTGGGCATGCTGACCGCCCGCCAGAGCCGCGACCCGGCACTCGCCGGAGCGCTCGCGGGCCTGGAGGCCGCCCGGGACCGCTGGCAGGGGCTCACGGGACGACGCCCTCCGCCGTAGGCGGGTGGAACGGACGCCCTCACCGCGGCGGGCGCTCCGGCCGCTGCGGCTCGACGGGCGACGTGAAGGCGTCCCAGTCGGCGCGGCCGCCGGCCCCCATGACGGCGGTGGCGGACCCCAGTTCCGCACCTGAACGGGCACGCAGCTCGCGCCGGGCCATCCACGAGACCACCGGGGGGAACAGCGGCCGCAGCGGCTGGCAGAAGCGCAGCCACGGTGGCGCGTACACATGGTGTGCGCGCCGTGCGATGCCCGTGGCGAGCCAGTCGGCGACCTGGACGGGCGAGTGGACGCGGCGTGCGAACGACGGCTGGTTCTTGCGCAGGGCACGCAGTACGGGGTGGTCGTCCAGATCCACGATCATGTCGGTGCCGGTCCAGTGGAGGTAGGCGATGCCGACGGTGACGCCGTCGGGCTCGACCTCGCCGCGCAGGGCCTGGGCGAAGGACTCGGCGCCGGCCTTGGACGCGCAGTAGGCGCTCATCAGCGGGGCGGCGGAGAAGGCGGCGGTCGAGGCGATCTGCAGGAAGTAGCCGCGGGTCCGCGTCAGCTGGGGCAGGAAGGCCCTGGCCGTGTTCGCGGCCCCCACCAGGTTGACGTCGATGACGCGTTGCCAGAGTTCGGCTTCGGTGTGGGCGAAGGGCCCGCCGGCGGCGATGCCGGCGTTGGCCACCACCACGCTGGCGGGGCCGAGTTCCTCGTCGACCCGCCGGGCCGCGTCTTCGAGTGCCGGGCGGTCGGTGACGTCCGCCTCGACGAAGATGTTCGGGCGGGGCAGGGAGGCCGCCGCCTGGCGCAGGGTCGCCTCCTCACGGCCCAGCAGCGCGACCCGCATGCCGGCTGACGACAGGTGCAGGGCGAGCGCCTCGCCGACTCCCCGGGCCGCGCCGGTGACGACGGCCACGCGCCCTTCCAGCGGGGCCGTCGCCCTGCGGCTGCGTACGCTGGTACCGGTCGTCATCACGGGCACACCGTTCGATCCTGGTTCGGAAGCGGGGGGGCACCACCGAGTGAAGCCGAGCTTCGGGCTCCGTGCCGCGTGCCGCGTCGGACGGCCGTGGGGCGGCCACTCGAACGGAGGCCTGGACACGTGCGACGTACGCTCACGGCGTCGGGCGCACGCCGTCCCACGGCGGACGAGTCGAGGGAGAACACGATGAACACCCACCGGGCCGGCCGGACGGCCGTGCGCCGCGATGTGCACCGCAGCGGCCGTGTGTGGAGCGAGCACGCGCTCCGTGTCCTGGCCGACACCGGCACCGCCCTGGTGACCGCCTGTGCTCCCGGCGCGCAGACCCGCTGGCCCGTCGCCTACGCGCAGGCCCGCGCCACCGGCGACCGCACGGTGCGCACCGACGCGATCGACGCCCTCGCCGCGGGACGGTGGGAGCTCACGTCCGGGCGGTGGCAGGAGACCGAGCTGCGGATGTGGAAGCCGCACACCGCCTGGTTCAGCGTCAACGCCTTCTACACCGAAGCCGGGCTGCGGAACTGGTACGTGAACTTCGAGCGCCCCACGATCCGGACCGCCGACGGGTTCGACACCTTCGACCTCATCGTGGACCTGCTCGTCGCCCCCGACCTGAGCAGCTGGGAGTGGAAGGACGAGGACGAGTACGCCCACGTCCGCAGGCTCGGCGTCGTCACCGACACCGAGCACCGGGCCGTCGACGCGGCCCGCGAACAGGCGCTGGCGATGCTCGAGGAGCGTTCCGGACCGTTCGGCGAGGCCGCCGCGTGGGCGGCATGGCGATGGGAACCGGCCTGGCCCACACCGCGTCTGCCGCTCGCCGTGCCCCGACGCGCAGGCCAGGAAGGTCACTTGTGAGCAGCGCTCACGGGGACGGGATCAACCCCGCGCGGCCGCCGACCAGTCCCGGGACGCGTCCGCGCCCCAGCTCGCCAGCAGGCGCAGCACCTCTTCCGACGCCGAACCCGGCTCGGCGTGGTACGTCGACAGTGACTGCTCCTCGTCGCCGGGGAGCGCAAGGGTCTCGAAGCGGAGGGTGAGCGCGCCCGCCAGCGGGTGCAGCAGCCGCATCCCGCCGTGCGACTTCCGCTTGACGTCGTGGGCGGCCCACAGCGACCGGAAGTCCGCACTCCTCGTGGAGAGCTCCCCGACCAGCGCCGCGAGTGCCCGATCGTCGACGTGCCGGCCGGCGTCCATCCTCAGCTGGCCCACCACATCGGCGGCCTTGGACTCCCAGTCGGCGAAGAGCCGTCGGGCCGCCGGGTCGAGGAAGGTGATCCTGGCCCAGTTCCGGTCCTCAGGGGCGCGCACCTCCCAGTCGCCGAAGAGCGCGGACGCCGTGCGGTTCCACGCCAGCACGTCGGTGCGGCGGCCCCACACGTACGCGGGGACGCCCTCCAGGGCCGACAGCAGTTCCCGGAGCTCCGGCCGTACCTGCCGGCGCTCGGGCGCGGGCCGGGGCTTGCGCCGCTTCGGCTCCGCCAGGTGCAGCAGGTGGGCGTGCTCCGACTCGGAGAGCCTGAGCGCCCGCGAGATCGCGCCCAGCACCTCCACGGACACGTTGCGGCCGTTGCCCTGCTCCAGGCGCGTGTAGTACGCCACGGACACCCCGGCGAGCTGTGCCAGCTCCTCCCGTCGCAGGCCCGGCACCCGGCGCCGGCCGAACTCGGCGAGCCCCACGTCGGCCGGCTTCAGCCGGGCCCTGCGGGTGCGCAGGAACTCGTTGAGCTCCGAGCGCGCGTCGAGGTGCCGCCCGGCGCCGGGTCCCGGACCGGGATCCGGCCCGTCTCCCGGGCCGGTGCGGAGGTCGGGGTGGGTGGCCATGCGCTCCAGTATCACGCCGGATGCCGTGCGGAGCCTGTCCCTGCCGGTGGTAGTCACGCGGGACGTAGGCAGGGCGGGGCTCTGGGTGACGCCGGACGGCCGGAGCAGCCTGGACGAGCCCCGGAGACGACCACCCGGGGTCACGCCATCCCGGGGTCACGCCCTCCGTGCCCGCTCCGGATCGCGTGCCGCCCGACCCGTCCGCCCGCACGGCGTCGGGTCACACACAGCCCATGGACCACGAAGAATGACGGAAACGACCACCACAGGTCCGTCCACCCCAGCACGCGGACGGGACCGCCTCCCCGGGAGGGCCCTCTTCGGCCTCTTCCTCAGCGGGTTCGTCGGCATCCTCACCGAATGCCTGCCCGCCGGCCTGCTGCCGGAGATCAGCGGCACGCTCCACACGAGCGTCTCGCTCACCGGCCAGACCGTGACCATCTACGCCCTCGCCACCGCGATCGGGGCGATCCCGCTGACCCGGGCGACGGCAAGGTGGCCCCGCAAGAACGTGCTGCAGCTCGCGCTCGGCACGGTCGCCGTCGCCAACGCCCTCACGGCGCTGTCCGACGACTACGCGCAAACCCTCGTGATCCGCTTCGTCGCCGGCCTCGGCACCGGGCTCGTCTGGCCGCTCCTCGGCGGTTACGCCGCCCAGCTCGCCCCCGAGGGACGCCAGGGCCGCGCCATCGCCATATCCCTTGCCGGAACCCCCGTGTCGCTGGCGCTGGGCGTCCCGCTGGGAACCTGGCTGGGCGCCCTCGGCGGGTGGCAGCTCGCCTTCCACGCGTCCGCGGCCCTGACCGCGCTGACCATGGTGTGGATCCTGGCGACGCTGCCGAACCTGCCCGGCCGGTCGGCCGACGAACGCTTCACGGTCCGGCAGGTCCTGCGCCTGCCGGGGCTGCGCACCATCCTGTTCGCCCTCGCCACCTACATGGTCGCCCACAACATCCTCTACACCTACGTCACCGACCTCCTCGGGTACCTGGGCATGGGCGGCCAGGCGGGCTGGGTGCTGTTCGCCTTCGGCGTCACGTCCATCCTGAGCGTCCTCGTCGTCGGCACCCACATCGACCGGCACCTGCGCAGGCTCGTCGTGGGCAGCACCGCGCTGTTCGCGCTCACCGTGCTCGTGCTCGCCGTGTGCTCCGGCGTGCCCGCGCTGGTCTACGTCGCCGTCGCGGCGTGGGGCTTCGCCTTCGGCAGCTCCCCGAGCCTGTTCATCGGCGCCGCGATCAACGCGACGGGGGCGGCCGCCGACGTCGCGCAGTCGATCACGATCACGGTCTTCTCCTCGTCCATCGCCCTGGGCGGCCTCATCGGCGGCCTCCTGGTCGCGGACCTGGGGACCGCGTCGATCACCTGGGCGTCGCTGGCCCTCCTGGTCGCCGCCGCCGCGGCCGTGACCGGGGGCAGGAGGCACGCCTTCCCCGCGGGGGCCTGAGGCCGGGGGCCTGAGGCCGGGCGGCCGTCACCGTGGCGGGGCGTACCGCGTACGCCCCGCCCTACGGTGACCGGGTCAGGCCCCGACGCGGGGCGGGGTCGGCGTCCCGTGCACGCGCTTGGCGTGCGAGGCGTACAGGCGCGGGGCCAGGAGCGGCATGATCAGCCGGGGCACCAGCGGGGCGTGCGAGAGGACCGCCTTGATCACCTCGGGGTCGCCCTCGTACATCACCATGCCGAAGGCCAGCGGCAGGTCCTTCTTTGGGCTGTTGGCCATGCCGTGCTCACCGAGCTCCGCCCACTCCGCCGCGGTGATGTGCTCCTCGGCCAGCGGGAGGATCTCCTTCTCCTCCAGGGCCATGTGCTCCAGGAGCCTGCTCAGCAGTTCTTCGAGGGCCGCGGCGAGGGCCTCGCCGTCCTGGGCGGTGGCGCGCCACCCCGGCAGGAGCGCGGTCACCCCGGTGAGGGCGGTGTCGATGCCGTGGTGCTGCGCCTCCATCGTGGGCACGATGGCCGCGGTCCGCTCGCCGCCGCGCTCCAGGAGGCGCGGCCACACCACCTTGTCCTCGCCCTCGTGGTGCAGGTGCAGGATGAGGCACACCTTGTCGGCATGGTCCGCCACGATCCCGGCGCGCCGGGTGTCACCGGCCTCCACGTCCCGGACGAGTTGCGGGAGCAGGCGGAACTCCCGGCGCATCATCGTGTGCGCCATGAACATGTCGCGCACATCGGCCATGGGTTCGCTGACTGTCGGTACTGCTGCCACTGCTGAAGCCTCGATTGGTGGGGGAGATCGCGGAACGGAGCTTCGCATGCTGTCAGCGGCAGCGGCCCGCACGCATTGGGAGAATTCCCGATCCCGCGCCGGAGTCCGCGCCGCACGGCCGCCCGACGGGCGCCGCAGGGCGGTCGGGAGTTCTCCCGATGCGCGGGAGGGCCCGGCTCCGCCAGCATCGGAAGGGCTCCACCCCGGCGGTCCGTCGGAGCCGCGGATTCGCGGGGACCCCCGCCCGCGAACGCTGCACCCTGTGGTCGAGCCAGTCGGGGGGCTCGCCACGGGGGTCGCTCCCCGCCCGGCCCGGCCCCACGGGCGGGGAAGGGCCCGCACGTTGCTACCCTTCGGCGAGAATTGTCCGCATGACCACGACGGGGGCACGCCGCCCCGGTTCCCGGTGGTCACCACCCACAGGTCCCCACAGGTCCCCTCGGATGAGCGCCTCCCTCCCGGCACAGACCCGCGTCAGCCCCGTCTTCGTGGGCCGCGAGGCCGAACTGGCCGAGCTGCTGCGGGCTGCCGGGGCCGCGGACGGCGGCGACCCCCAGGCCGTCCTCGTCCGGGGCGAGGCCGGGGTGGGCAAGACGAGGCTGGTCGGGGAGCTCCTGCGGTCGCTGGAGCCGAGGGCGGCCGTCGCGGCGGTCGGTGGCTGCGTCGAACTCG
Source organism: Streptomyces sp. TOM-9 (assembly GCF_056858595.1). NCBI lineage: Bacteria > Bacillati > Actinomycetota > Actinomycetes > Kitasatosporales > Streptomycetaceae > Streptomyces > Streptomyces sp. TOM-9. The sequence continues at coordinate 1,667,749 of NZ_JBXEQB010000001.1, forward strand.
GCGGCGACGGCCTGCCCTTCGCCGCGTTCTCCGAGGCCCTGCGCGTGCTGTGGCAGCGACTGCCCGACGAGGTGCGCGCGGCGAGCGCGGGCCATGAGGAGCTCCTCGCCCGGATCCTGCCGGACCCGGGCGGCGTGACGCCCGTCGACCACCGGGACGACGACGTGACGCGGCTGTTCGAGCTCACCACCCGCGTCCTGGAGCGCCTCGCCTCGGACCGCCTGGTCGTACTCGTCATCGAGGACCTGCACTGGGCCGACGCCTCCACCCGCAACCTGCTGGGTTACCTGTTCCGCACCAGGCGGCGCGGCAGGCTGCTGCTCGTGGGGACCTACCGGTCGGACGACGTCGACCCCCGGCACCCGCTGCGCCCGCTGCTCGCGGAGCTGGGCCGGCTCAGGTCCGTACGCCGTGTGGCGCTCCCCCGGTTCACCCGGGGCGAGGTCGGCGGACAGCTCACCGGCATCCTCGGGGTGCCACCGGACCCGGCGGTCCTCGACGACGTCTTCGCCCGCTCCGACGGCAACGCCTTCTTCGTCGAGGAGCTCGCCGGCGCCGGCGAGCTCCTCGACGAGCTCCACGACGTGCTGCTGACCCGGCTGGAGGCGTTGCCGGAGACCAGCCGGCGCATCCTGCGCACGGCCGCCGAGGGCGGGACGGTGACCGGGTACGCACTGCTGCGGGAGGTGGCGGGGCTGCCCGAGGACGAGCTGATCGAGGGGCTGCGCGCGGCCGTCCTCGCCCACGTCCTCGTCCCCGAACCGGGCGGCTCGGACTACCGGTTCCGGCACTCGCTGGTGCGCGAGACCGTCAGCGAGACCCTGCTGCCGGGCGAACGCGCCCTGATCAACCGCCGGTACGCGCAGGCGCTGGAGGCCGACCCCGCGCTCGTGCCCGCGGTGGAACTGTCCTGCCGTCTGGCCCGGCACTGGCACGCCGCGCAGGACTCCGTGAAGGCCCTGCGGATGAGCGTCGCGGCGGCCGAGGAGGCACGTCACTGCTACGCCTACGCCGAGCAGCTGTGGCACCTGGAACGGGCGCTCCAGCTGTGGGACCGGGTCCCGGACGAGGCCCGTGCCGCCCTGCCCGCCCCGCGCTGCCCGCAGACCTACCCGCGCGGTGGCGCCGGGCACGCGGGGCCCGGGCTCGACGGGAACGGGCACGCCGCGCCCCGGCTCGACGGGAGCGGACGCCTCCGCCTGGAGCTGCTCGCGACCGCCACCGTCGCCGCGCTGCACAGCGGCAGCCTCGACACGGCACTGCGCCTTGCCGACACCGCCCTGGAGGGCCTTCCTCCGGAGGACGAGCCGCACCGGTTGCGCGCCGCGTGGTTCCGCACCCAGCGGTCCCGGCTGATCCAGGGACTGAACCGCGGCGACGGATGGCAGGACCTCGAGACGGCGCGGAAACTGGTCGACGGACTGGTCCCGTCGCCGGTGCACGCCGACGTCCTGGTCCACATCGCCAACTGGAGCGCCGTCCACCGTCCCGGTACGGACAACCGGGCCGCCACCGACGAGGCCGTGCGGTACGCGGCCGCCGTGGGCGCCGAGGCACTGGAACTGCACGCCCGCATGACCAGGTGCCTGCTGGACGCCGGGACCGACCGTGACGGCGCCGGCGTCGCCGAGTTGTACGAGGTCAGGCGGCGGGCGGAGGAACTGGGCGAACTCGGCATCGCCGGGCGGGCGAACCAGAACCTGCCGTCGATCCTGGAGGGCATGGGCCGTTCCCGGGAGGCCGTCGCGGCCGCGGACCACGGCATCGCGCTGTGCCGGTCGCTCGGGCTGGCCGACCACGAGGCGTGGGTGCACTCCAACAGGGCGATCAGCCTCTTCTCCCTGGGCCGTTGGGAGGAGTCCGAGGCGGCCCTCGACGAGGCCGCCTCGGTCGCCCGGTCGCGGCTGCCGCGCTGGACGTTCGCGGCCCGCCGCGCGTACCACCTGCTCCACCGCGGTGACGCGGACGGCGCCGCCCGGCAGTTGGCGCTCGCCGAGCGACTGCGCGGCACCGAGCGGCTGCGGGCCGAGCTCCTCGGCGCCCTCAGCCACTGCACGATGGAGATCGCGGCCGCCCAGGGCCGTCTCACGGACGCCCGGGCCGAGTTCCTGCGGGCCGACGCCGCGGGCCTGACCACCGGCCCCGTCCGCTGGTCGCTGCCGCTGCTGCGCACCGCGGCGGCGGTCGAGGCCGAGGCCCGTCGGTCCTCCGCCCTCGGCGGTGCCTCGCCCGAGGTCCTCGCCGCGGTACGCCGCGCCGCCGGCCGGCTCGACGTCGTCTTCCCCGTCTGGGCGGCGTACGAGCGGCTGCTCCACGCGGAGTTGGCACGCGCCGAGGGGTCCGACGACCCGGCCCTGTGGTCGAAGGCCGTGGCCGGCTTCACGGCGGCCGAGCGTCCCTACGAGACGGCGGCGGCGCTCCTCGGCGAGGGACGCGCCCTGCTCACCACCCGCCGGCACCGCGCCGCGGCACTCGACCGGCTCGGCCGGGCACGGCGCATCGCCACCGACCTCGGGGCGGGCCTGCTCCTCGCGGACGTCGAAGCGGTGACGCGCCGGGCCGGCACGGGCCCGGCGGACGAACAGGGCCCGCCCGCGACCGCCGCCACCGCGACGGAACCGGCGACGCCGTTCGGGCTCACCCCGCGCGAGTCGGAGGTGCTGGGGCTGGTCGCGAGGGGCTACAGCAACCGCCGGATCTCCGAAGAGCTCCACATATCGCAGAAGACGACGAGCACGCACGTCTCCAGCATCCTGGCCAAGCTGGGTGCCTCCAGCCGCACCGAGGCCGCGGCGATGGCGCACCGCCACGGGCTCCCGTCCTCCCCCTGAGGGATTCCGAGTTCGGGAATTCTCCCGATGCCCGGGACGACTCCGGCCTGCCAGCATCGGTCCCGACGTCACAACATGCTTCGGCCAGGAGTCCGTACGTGAGGCACGACCACGACCCGCCGCTCAGGGAGCGGGTGGACGCCGCGCGCAACCGCGCCGCGATACTCAAGGCAGCCGCCCGTCTCTTCGCCGAACACGGCGCGGACGGCGTCTCCATGGACCGGGTCGCCGTCGCCGCGGGCGTCGGCAAGGGCACCGTGTACCGCCGCTTCGGCGACCGGTCCGGACTGGCCTCCGCGCTCCTGGCCGCCCGCGAACGCGAACTGCGGGAAGCCGTCCTCGACGGACCGCCCCCACTCGGCCCCGGAGTCCCGGCCGAGGACCGCCTCGCGGCGTTCGTCACCGCCTACCTCGACCACGTGGCCGGGCACCTGGACCTCCTCCGCGCCTCCCAGTCCGCGCACCCGGGCGCACGCCACCGCACCGCCGCCTACCGCTTCTGGCACGACCACCTGACGACCCTGCTCGCCACCACCCCCGACCCGCCCGCCCTCGCCCACACCCTCCTCGCCGCCCTGTCCGCGGACCACGTCGGCGCCCTCCTCCCCGAACTCGGCGCCCACAGGATGCGCACGAGCCTGATCCGCCTGGGCATGGCCTGCTGCGCCGAGCAGGGCGCACCGCCGGCCCCCGCACTCCCACGACGCTAGACGCGCTCCAGGGGCCGGTGCGGGGTGGGCGGGAGTTCGGCCTCGACGGGGTCCTGGGGGCGGACGACTCCGCCGCAGCGGACCACGCCCATGACGCCGGACTTGAAGGTGAACTCCCCCGACACCGGATCCAGCGCGAACATCTCGCCGAGCAGGCCCTTGCGGAAGTCGTTGATCTTCGCGCAGGGGTTGCGCAGCCCCGTCACCTCCACCACGGCCTCGTCGCCGAGGTGCAGCAGGGAGCCGGTGGGCAGGCCCAGCAGGTCCACGCCGCGGGTGGTGATGTTCTCGCCGAGCCGGCCGGCCGAGACGTCGAAGCCCTTGAGCACGAGCTCGTCGAAGAGTTCCTCGTGCATCAGGTGGACCTGGCGCAGGTTCGGCAGGTCGGGCTCGTAGGTCATCCGGAACTGGTGGCGGATCGTCTCGCCTGCGTGGACGTCCCCTTCGACGCCGAGCCCGACGAGCAGCGTGACGGACTCACGATTGGGCTTGCTGAAGGCGTACGTCGCATGGCGGCTCACCGCCGTGACCCGGCCGGCCATGTCCCATCCCCACCTGTCCTCGGTCCGCGTGGCAGGCCGATCCTAGCCTCGAGCTTTCACGAGGTGGGCTGCCCGTAGGCGATCAGCCCCCACCACCGGCCCTGGACCAAGGTGATTAGGCTGGCGCGGTGACTGATGAGCAGGAGCGGGTCCAGCCGTCGGGAGTGTGGACCACCGCGGTGGGGGTGGCCAGGGTGCGCGCGATGGAGACCGAGCGGGAGGACGCGCTGTTCCGCGACCCACTGGCACAGGCCTTCGCCACCGCCGGCGGCCTGTGGCCCTCCTCGCCGCCGCCCGGTGACGAGACCGCGCGACGCCGCCGGCTGGCCGTGACGTTCTCCATCGTCATCAGGACGAAGTTCCTCGACGACCTGTTGCTGCAGGCCTCCGCGTCCGGGGTCCGGCAGGTCGTGCTGCTCGGCGCCGGCATGGACAGCCGGGCCTTCCGGATGGACTGGCCCGAGGGCACCCGGCTGTTCGAGGTCGACACCGCCGCGCCACTGGACTTCAAGGCTTCGGTGCTGTGCCAGGAGCGGGCCGTCGCACGCTGCGAGCGGATCACCGTCGCGGTGGATCTGCGTGAGGACTGGCCGGGCGCGCTGGCCGCCGCAGGGCACGACCCGGCCCTGCCGACCGTGTGGATCGCCGAAGGACTGCTGATCTATCTGCCCGAGGACGCAGTGGAACTGCTGCTGGCCCGGATCAGCGCGCGGTCGGCGCCAGGCAGTCGGATGGGGCTGACGTTGGGCTCGCGCGGCGTGATCGAGCGCTTCGGCGCGGACGCCGTGCCGGGATCGGCGGCGTCCATGTGGGTCTCGGAGATGCCCGACGACCCGGTGGGCTGGCTGGCCGGGCACGGCTGGGAGGCCGGCAGCCACACCCTGCGCGAGCGCGCTGCCGCCTACGGCCGCCCGATCGGCACCCCGCCGCAGGGCGAGGAGCGGCCCGGCGGACTGATCTCGGCGGTCCGCCGGTAGAGCGCCTTCCGGTCCCCTGACGACCGACGGACCGTCACGAAACCTCGAGGCCGGATACTCGGACCCTGGACAGCTACGCGGGGGCGGCGACGCTCGAGTGGTGGCACAACCGGTCGACGTGCCAGGGCTCGTTCGAGGTGCCCGTCGAGATCGAGGTCGCCGGCTCCACCTGGACCTGCCAGGCGACACTCGCCGGCCCGCTCTCGGGGGAGGAGGGATTCGACTTCCTGATGGCCCTCGACCCGGTCTTCACCCTGCGCCTCGACGCGAACGGCACACTCATGGTCGACGTCATCGCGGTGCGCGACGGAGGGCGGCTCGCCCTCACCGCGCATGAGGCAACGGAATCAGGCGGCTCCCGGCAGTTGTGGCACTAGCCCCCGTTCAGTAGCCCACCAAGTCTGCCTGCACCCGACATCATCTCTGTTCGAGATGACCGGCATCACGATTCATCTCGCGCATCGAGGAAGCAGGCGAACCGTGCCGACGCTGGAGCATGCAGCTGAGCAGCCAAAAGCCCGCTCGGCGACCGTCCAGCACACCCGGACCGCCTCGGCGGTTCACGTTACGAAGGGGTTCCGTGACCGCTTCCCCCGCTTCCCAGTCCCCGCAGGGCCCCACGCCCGCCGCGTCCGCCGAGGCCGCCGAGGCCGCCGAGGCCGCCGAGGCCGCCGAGGCCGCCGAGGCCGCCCGCAGCGTGCCGGGATGGCTGGTGGGGCTGCTCGCCGTGGCGTCGGGCATGTCCATCGCCAACCTGTACTACGCCCAGCCGTTGCTGTCCTCGCTCGGCCAGGTCTTCCACGTCGACACCGCCACGGCAGGCGCGCTGATCACCGTGACGCAGATCGGCTTCGTGGCCGGCATGCTCTTCCTCGTGCCGCTCGGCGACCGGCTGGAGAAGCGCCGGCTGGTCATCGCCCTGCTCCTCGTCGCCACCGTCGCCCTCGCGGTGGCCGGCTTCGCGACCAGCTTCGCGATGCTGTTCGCCGCGTCGCTGGTCAGCGGCGCCACGTCGGTGGTCGCCCAGATCCTCGTCCCGTTCGCCGCGAGCCTGGCGCCCGACCATTCCCGCGGCCGCGTCGTCGGCCGCGTCATGAGCGGCCTGCTCGTCGGCATCCTGCTCTCCCGCACGGTCAGCAGCCTGGTCTCCGACGTCGCGGGCTGGCGCTACGTGTACCTGGGTTCCGCGGTCCTGATGGCCCTCCTCGCCCTGGCGCTGCGCGCGGCACTGCCGCAGCAGGCCCCCACCACGTCGCTCGCCTACGGCCAGGTGCTGCGCTCCATGTTCCGGCTGGTGCGCACCCACCCCGCGCTGCTGCGCCGGGGGCTGTACCAGGCGGCGATGTACGCCGCGTTCAGCGCCTTCTGGACCACCGTCTCCTTCCTCCTCACCGGGCCGCGGTTCCACTACTCGCAGATCGGCGTCGGAGTGTTCGCGCTGGTGGGCGTCGCCGGTGCCGCGGTGGCACCGCTGGCCGGCCGCTGGGCGGACCGCGGGCTCGTGCGTCCCGTGACGGGCATCGCCCTCGCCGTGGCGGCGCCGGCCTTCGCCCTGGCGGGATTCGGGCAGCACCAGATCGTCCTGATCGCCCTTGCCGGGATCCTGATCGACATGGCCGTGCAGACCACCCTCGTCCTCGGCCAGCACACGATCTACCAGCTCGACGCCGGCGCCCGGTCACGGCTCAACAGCGCCTTCATGGCCGTCTTCTTCGCGGGTGGCGCACTCGGCTCGCAGCTCGGGTCGCTCGCCTACCACGCCGGCGGCTGGACGGCGGTGAGCGTCCTCGGTGCCGCCCTGCCGCTGATCTCCCTCGCCTACTGGGCGACGGAGCGCCGCCCCGGCCGCAAGGACACCGCGCCCGCGAGCGCGGCGGCCGTGATCCGGTAACGCCTCCGGCCGGCGGGCCCCGCCGTGCTCATCCCACCGTTCTCATCCCGTCGTCTCCGCCGCCGTCCGGGGGGTGATGTGCCGCAGCAGCGCCTCGACCGCGGGCGACATGTCTCCCCGGCGGCGGACCACCATGACCTTCCAGGCGGGCGCGTGCTGCACGAACCGGCGTACGGAGAGGTCCGGGAACCGGGCCGCGATCGACGCCGGCATGATGCACACCCCGAGGTCGTGCCGGACCAGCTCGGACGCCGCCACGATGTCGTTCACCTCGAACACCGTGGACCGCTCCACGGCGGCGGCCCGGAAGGCCCGGTCCACCGAGTAGCGGATGGCCCAGCCGGGCAGGAAGTCCACGAACGGCATGCCGGAGATCTCGTCGAGGCGCACCAGATCCTCCTCGGCGAAGGCACGCGTCGGCGAGGACACCAGCAGCATCTCCTCGCGCGACAGCAGACGGGTCACCAGTCCCCGTTGCTGCTGCCGGTCGAGCGCCACCACGCCGAGGTCCACGGTGCCCTCGCTCAGCGCCTGCCGGACGTTGGCCACCGGTGCCTGCTGCAGACGTACGCTCACCCCGGGGTGCTCCGCGCGCAGTCCCGCCAGGGCGCGGTGCAGGCCGGCCCAGACGCCCTGCATGATGGCGACCGTCACGCGTCCGCGCACCTCACCCCGTACGGCGTCGACCACCGCTCGCGCCTCCTCGGCCGCGCGGAGCGCCGCACGGGCGGCGGGCACGAACGCCTCCCCCGCCGGGGTCAGCGACACGCGGTGCGTGGTCCGGTCGAACAAGGCGCTGCCCAGTTCCTTCTCCAGGGCCCGCACCGTGCCGGACACCGCGGACTGCACCACGTGCAGCCGCTGCGCCGCCGCCGTGAACCCGCCCTCCTCGGCGACCGCGACCACCACTTCCATCTGCCGCAGATCCATGCGAACCGCCGCCGTCCCTTTCCCGTGGCCCGAACCGGACGGTCATCTCCACCGGTGATGACCCACGCTGTCCAGCATCGCATCCGGTGACCGGAGCGCACGGCGACGTCACGGCCGTCCCGGTCGCCGCGAGCAACGGCACTCACCGCGAAGCGGCCGATCCGCAGGGTGACCGGCCACGGGGAATCGCCCCGCCGGGAACAGCATCGCCTCGCGTGAAGTTGCACAAACCACCACATGGCAGCAGGGACGGCACGCACTCCGAGGCGAATGCCCATGCGAGCGGAGCAGCACATCGTGACACCGGACGCCGACATCGCCTTCTGGGACGAGGGGGACGGCGAGGCGGTACTGCTCGTCCACGCCTCCTTCGGCGCCGACTGGTTCGCACCGCTCGCCGGGCTGCTCCCCGGCTTGCGGGTCGTACGCACCCACCGCGCCGGGTACGGCCGGAGCCGGGACCTGAGCGGTCGGCTGGGCGTCACCGACCACGCCCGGCACCTCGCGGAGGTGCTCACCGCCCGGGGGATCGGGCAGGCGCATGTGGTCGGCCACTCGACCGGCGGCACCATCACCCTGCAACTGGCCGCCGCGCACCCGGAGCTCGTCGGGTCGATGGTGCTGCTGGAACCGGCGTTCCCGTACGCCCCCGACGAGCCGGAGAGCGACGCCATGCGCCGGGCCGTCGCCGCCGCGGAGGAGGGCGACCTGGCGCGGGCCTACGGCTTCTTCCCGGGGAGCGTGTGCGCCCCCGGCTACCTGGACGTCATGACCCGTGTGCTCGGCACGGAAGGCTTCAGGAAGTCGGTGCTCAGCGGCAGGTACTTCTTCGACCACGAGCGAGCGGCGTTCGCCGCGTGGGACTCCGACGTGGCCGGCCTCGACGGCCTGCCGCAGCCGGTGCTCCTGGTGGCCGGCGGCGAGGGGGAGCGCCTCAACAGCCCCTACCGGGCGCGGAACCGCGCGCTGGCCGGGCGGCTCGCCCGGGCCCGCCAGGTGACGCTCCCGGGCGTCAGCCACGCGATGCCCCTGGAGGACCCCTCCCTCGTCGCGTGGACCGTCCTCGACTTCATCCGGCGTCACCCCGTCGAGGCGGCGCATCGGCCGTCGGGGTGACGCTCCACCCGCGTGCCGCGTCGCAGTGGCGACAGCGCGACGGCGGGCGCTTGCATCAGCACATGGCGACCGTACCCATCCCGCTGCGCACCCCGTTCACCGACCTCGTCGGCTGCGACGTGCCGATCCAGCTGGCCGGCATGGGCTGGGTGAGCGGGCTGGACCTCGCCGACGCGGTGTCCGCGGCGGGGGCGCTCGGCATGGTGGGCTACCCGATGGTGCCACCGCCCGTCCTCACCGACCTGCTCGACGCGGTACGGCGGCGCACCTCCCGCCCGGTGGGGGTCAACTTCATCCTGCCGCTGCTCGAGGACGAGGCGTGCGTCGACGTCGCCGCGGAGCGGATGCCGGTCGTCGAGTTCTTCTACGCGGATCCCGTACCCCGCCTGGTCACCCGTGCCAAGCGCGGCGGGGCGCTGGCCGCCTGGCAGGTGGGTTCGGTCGAGGAGGCCCGGGCCGCGGCCGACGCGGGGTGCGACTTCGTCGTCGCCCAGGGCAGGGAGGCGGGCGGCCACGTGCGCGGGGTACGGCCCCTGCTCCCGCTCCTCGACGAGGTGCTCGACGCGGTCGACGTCCCGGTCGTCGCGGCGGGCGGCATCGGCACCGCGCGGTCCCTCGCCGCGGTGCTGGCCGCCGGGGCGCACGCGGCCCGCATCGGCACGCGGTTCGTCGCCACGCACGAGTCCGACGCGCACCCGCGGTACAAGGAGGCCCTGATCAGGGCGGGCGCCGGCGACACCGTACTGACGACGCAGTTCTCGACCGGATGGCCCGACGCGCCGCACCGCGTCCTGTCGGAGTGCGTCGAACGCGCACGCGCCCTGGACACCGACACCGCCGGCGAGGCGGTACTGGGCGGCGTGCCCGTACCCGTCCCGGCGTCCAGCCCGGTCTGCCCGCTCCGGACCACGACCGGGCACCTGGACGCGATGGCCCTCTACGCGGGCGAGGCGGTCGGCACGGTCTCCCGCATCGAGTCGGCCCTCGACGTCGTCCGCGAACTCGCGGACGGGGCCGCCCGGCTGCTGTGCAAGGCGTCCGGCGGCATCGGCAAGGAGTCCGCCTGACGGGCGTTCGACCGGCCGGCGGCCGCTGACGGGCCCTGCCCGCGCGCTTGACCGCCTCACTGTCAGACCCGTGCACCAAGATGCGGCACATGACGACAGTGATCGCTGCCCCGCTGATGTCCCGTGAGGACTACCGCTCCGCCGTCGACACGGCCCTGCAGGCGTGCGCCGCCTACTACGCCGACGGGACGAGCCCGCTGGACGACGCCGCGTACGACCTGCTGGCCGGGCGCATCCGCGACTACGAGCTGGAGCACCCCGAGGACGTCCGGGAGGACTCCCCCACGGGCAAGGTGGGCGGTGGTGCCGCCCCGGCGGGCGATGTCGCCCACACCGTTCCCATGTTGTCCCTCGACAATGTGTTCAGCCCCGAGGAACTGGTGAAGTGGGACGCGTCCGTCGCCCGCCGTCTGGGCGCGCCGGTTCAGGGCGGCTACGTCACCGAGCCCAAGCTGGACGGCGCGGCCATCGCCGCCCGGTACGTGGACGGGCGCCTGACGCAGCTCGTCACCCGGGGCGACGGCACCTTCGGCGAGGACGTCTCCCATGCGATCGGGTCGATCGTGGGCCTGCCCCTGGAGCTGAACTCACCGGCCACCTTCGAGGTGCGCGGGGAAGTCCTGCTCACCCGCGAGCAGTTCGCGGCGGCCAACACCATACGCACGGCCCACGGGGCGAAGGTGTTCTCCAACCCGCGCAACGGCACGGCCGGGACGCTGCGCGCCAAGGACCGCACCTACGTGATCGAGACGACCTTCTACGCGTACGGCGTGGTCGGTCTGACCGCTGACACGCACACGGAGATGATGGAGGCGGTCGCCGCCGCGGGGGTGCAGACCACGGCCGCGACACCGGCCGGGCCGCGTGTCTGCGGCACCGTGGAGGAGGTGCAGCGCCGCGTCGACGAGATCGCCGGGCTGCGCGCGGAGCTGCCGTTCGGCATCGACGGGGTCGTCATCAAGGCCGACGCGGTCGCCGAGCAGGAGAAGGCCGGGTTCGCCACCCGCCACCCGCACTGGGCGACGGCGTACAAACTCGCCGCCGCCGTCCGGCAGTCGAAGCTCCTGGCGGTGGAGTGGAACGTCGGACGCACCGGCATCATCGCACCGCGGGCCGTGCTGGAGCCGGTCGAGGTCGACGGCAGCGTCGTCCGGTACGCGACGCTGCACAACCCGAAGTTCATCCGCGACAGCGGCATGATGATCGGCGACACCGTCATGGTGTGGAAGGCCGGCGACATCATCCCCCGCATCGAGGCACCCGTGGTGGAACTGCGCACGGGCGACGAGACGCCCGTGGTGTTCCCCGAGTCGTGCCCGACGTGCGGCGGCGAGATCGACACCTCCGGCGAACGGTGGGAGTGCGCGGGCGGCACCGGCGGCGGATGCGGGCTGCTCGCCGCGCTGCGGTACGCCGTGGGCCGCGACCAGCTCGACATCGACGGTCTCGGCGTCACCTACCTGGAGGCCCTCGTCGACGGCGGCGCGGTCGCCGACGTGGCCGACCTGTTCGGCCTCACACGTGGGCAACTGGTCGACGCGACCCGCAGCGAGAAGCGCGCCGACACCGTGGTGGCGCAGATCGAGGCGGCCAGGGCCAAGCCCCTCAACCGGGTGTTCTGCGCGCTCGGCATCGTCCGCACGGGCCGTACGCTGTCGCGGGAGATCGCCCGTCACTTCGGCACGATGGACGCGATACGCGCCGCCGACGCCGACGCCCTGGCCGCGGTGCACAAGCTCCCGGCGGCCAACGCCCCCAAGATCGCGGCCCACATCGCGGCCATGGGACCCGTCATCGACAAGCTCGTCGCCGCGGGCGTCACCATGACCGAGCCCGTGACGCCGGCCGCCGCCGTCACGCCCGGCGAGGCGAAGCCCCTGGACGGTCAGGTCGTCGTCATCACGGGCGGCATGAACGGGCCCCTCGCCGGCAGGAACCGCAACGAGATGAACGAGCTCGTCAGCAACGCCGGCGGCACCTCCTCCGGCAGCGTGTCGAAGAAGACCACCATCCTCGTCGCGGGCCAGGGCGCGGGGTCCAAGCTCGCCAAGGCCCAGGAACTGGGCACGAGGGTGCTCAGCGAGCAGGAGTTCGCCGACCTGGTCGCCGGCTACCTCGTCTAGGGATCCGGGGTGCCCGCCATGGACAAGGAACTGCTGACCGGGGAGCTCTCGGGCTCGTGGGACAGGACGCGGCCGGCCCGCGACGCCCTCGTGGAACAAGGGGAGGTCGTGGTCGAGGCGGTGCTCGACGTGCTGCGCGACGAACGTTCACCCGTGGACCGGACCGTCGCCGCGGACGTGCTGTGCCGGATCGGAGAGCCCGCTCTCCTCCCCCTCGTGGAGGCGGTCGCGTCGGCGGGCTCCCCAGAGGCGCTCAGGAGGCTCCGTTGGGCCCTCGGACGACTGGAGGTGTCCGACCCGCTCGTCCTCGGGCCCCTCCTGACGCACCGGGACGCACAGGTCCGCATGAGCGCGCTGTCCTCCTTCCAGCGCCGGGGCGAGGCCGCGGCGGCGTTCGTCGACCTGCTGCTCCCCCTGCTGGGGGACCCCGACGACGAGGTCCGGCAGACAGCGGTCTCGACGCTCACGGCGATCGGCACGGGAGCCGTCCCCGCGCTGCGGCACGTGCGGCAGCGGCCCGCGACCGGGCCCTGGACGCGCTCCGGGGCCCTGGAGGCGCTCGCGGCCATCGGCGGGCCTGCCGCCCTCAGCGCCCGGGACCTGGCGGCATGGCGCCGGCTGACCTCGATCAAGTTGCTCACCGAGGTCCCGGCAGGCATGCATCTGTGCGGTTCCTGGTACGCGCTCCCGACCGCCGATCAGGACGCCGTGCTCGCGGCGTTCGAGCTGGGCGACCCGGAGCCCGTCACCATCCGGACGGGCTCGGTGGCCTGGAACCACGACCGCCACCGTCGGGGCCGCGGCCTCCCGCACCAGGACTGCGCACGCGTCTTCGTCAGCCCCTCTCTGGAGGGCTGGACCCTCGTCTTCGGCCACTCCTCCCACGACGCCCACCACATCACCGACGCCGACGATCGGGAGGCGGCCCTGGAGGACGTCGTGCGCCGGCGGTGCGCCGAACTCGGCAGCAGGTTCGGAGCCGCGCACTGGTACGGAATGAGCTGCGGTGACGGCTGGACGGCCTGGTGCGTCGCCGAGGGCGGACAGGTGCTGCGCCACTACGACGCGTTCGTCGCCGAGGAACGTGGGGACGACGGCCCTCCGCACCCCGCCGAGTCCGGCCTGCTCTTGCCGCATCAGGACGACGGCTTCCCCCAGGGCGCCTTCGACGGTGTGGACCCTTCGGACCCCGAGGCTTTCCGCGCCCACTATCGTCAGGTCAAGGAGGAGCTCGGGATCCCCGACGTTTGCTACGCGACGGACATCGCGGCGCGCCTGTCGGTCGATCCCGGGGCACTGGGAGCGCACACCCGGGCCACCGGCCGCGGAGTCCTCGCGCTCACCGCCTGCGGCCGGGAACACGGTCACCCCGCGGGAGCGCTGCCCGTGTGACCCGCGTCAGCCGAGGCGGGTGAGCTTCGAGCCGATCGACGGCGAGGACAGGTGGCGGCCGAGGGCGACCGGCACGTTGACGGCGCTGTCGTCGTCCCCGACGGTGAGGGTGCCGATGGGGGCGCCGGCCGGCGCCGCGTGCGGGACGCCGTTCTCGGGGGCGTGCAGGGTGAGGCGGACCTTCAGTCCGCTCCAGCCGATCGCCTGGACGTCCTCGGCAGCCATGACCTCGGTGCGGCCGCCGAGGCCGTCGTCCACGTAGCCGACGACCTCACCCTTCCTGACCAGCGTGTCCGAGGAGAGGGCGCCCAGCGTGGCCTGGAGCAGGGTGTTGCTGCGGCCCAGCACCGTGTCGAGGATGTCGGCCTTGTGCTGCCCCAGCATCGCTCCGATGACGAGCTGCTGCGTGCCGCCGAACTCACGGACCGCCGCGAACAGGAGGTTGCCGCCCGCCTTGGTGCTGCTGCCGGTCTTGATGCCGACGACGCCGCCGGAGCCGACGAGCCGGTTGACGTTCCTCTGGACGTCGCCGTTCAGGTCCGTGTACCGGGTCTTGGCGGCGAGTTCCGCGAAGACCTCGTCCTTCATCGCCGCGTGCGCCAGCCTGACCTGGTCGCTCGCGGTGCTGACGGTGGTCGCCTCCAGGCCGCTCGGGTCGGTGTACGTGGTGTCGTCCATCCCGAGTTCCCTGGCGGTGGCGTTCATCTTCCTCACGAACGCCTCCTCCGTCCCGGCGTCCCAACGGGCCAGCAGGCGGGCGATGTTGTTGGCCGAGGGCAGCATGACGGCCTCCAGCGCCTCGTACTCGCTGAGCTTCTGCCCTGCGGTGACCTTGACGACGGACTCCCCCTCCGTCTGCCCGCTGCCGAACTGGTCCTCGGCCTTGCGGTCGACCTCGACGGTCTTGCCCTCGCCGTCGTCCCCGATCGGGTGGTCGCGCAGGATGACGTAAGCCGTCATCACCTTCGCGACGCTCGCGATCGGCACCGGCCGCTGCACGCCGAACGTACCGATGCGGCCCAGCCCTTCGGCTTCCAGGACCGCTTGGCCCTCGGCGGGCCACGGCAGCGACGGTCCGTCGCCGCCGAACGTGTAGGAGGGCGCCGCGGTCAGCTTCAGCGTGGGCGCCGGCAGCGGGCGCAGCGCCTGGACCACGCAGAAGACCAGCGCCAGCAGCACGACCACCGGAAGCCAGAGCCTCACCGGGCTCACGGGGGTGTGCTCCTCCGCGACCGGTGGCGGTGGTGGGGGTGGCGGAGGAGGGTTCGTCAGCTCGTCCAGCAGCGTCCGGCGCTCGCCGGTGGCCACGGAGGGCTCCGCCGCACCGTTCGTCTCGTCCGGGTCCGCCGTCCGCCCCGACGACTCCTGCTGATCCGCCCCGCCGGGAGACTCGCCCGCCACGCCGACCTCCTCCACGACACTCCGCTGCCGAACCCCAGTTTCCGGACCATGGCGGCCACGGCATCATGAGCGCCGCCAAAGGAGTGCCCGCCCTTCCGGTGGTGGCGGCAACCCGGGCGATATACGTTCGAAGGGGTGGGTTCGAAGAGGTCGAGGGGGCAGGACGGACGGCCACGGGCTGCGGTGGCGGGCCGTGAGCGCGCGCCCCAGCCCCGAGACCGCACGCCGGGAAGGTGCCTCCATGAAGGTCCAAGGGTGCGTCGCCCTCGTCACCGGAGCCAACCGCGGGCTCGGAGAGCAGTTCGTGCGGGCGCTCTTCGAGGCCGGGGCGGCCAAGGTCTACGCGGGAGCCCGCGACCCCGCGAAGGTCGGCGTCCCCGGCGCCGTCCCGATCGCGGTGGACATCACCGACCAGGAGTCGGTCCGTGCCGCGGCCGAGCAGGCCGGGGACGTGACGTTCCTGATCAACAACGCGGGCTCGACGACCCGCGCGAACGTCCTCACCGCCGACCTCGACGCGTTCCGTACCGAATTCGAGACGCACGTCCTCGGCACCCTCGCCATGAGCAGGGCGTTCGCGCCGGTCCTCGGGCGCAACGGGGGCGGCGCGATCGTCAACGTGCTCTCCGTGCTGTCCTGGGTCTCCATCCCGCGCACCGCCGGGTACGCCGCCGCCAAGTCCGCCGAATGGTCGATCACCAACGCCCTGCGGGTGGCGCTCGCCGAGCAGGGCACGCAGGTCACCGCGCTCCACGTCAGCTACCTCGCGACGGAGATGGCCGCCGCCGTGAGCGGTCCGAAGGCCGATCCCGCCGCGGTCGCCCGCGCCACCCTCGACGGCGTGGAGGCCGGAGCGGACGAGGTGCTCGCCGACGACGTCACCCGGCAGGTCCAGGCGGCCCTGCCCGGCGGCCCCGGCAAGCTCTACCCGCAGCTGCACGGCGGCGAGCCGCTGGTCTGACCCCCACACGACGGGACGGACGGCTACGGCAACCGGAGGTGCCCATGACGGACGGCAAGGCGTCACACGACCCCCCTGACCTCGCCGGCCAGACCGTCGTGGTGATCGGGGCCAGCGCGGGCATCGGCTTCGAGACCGCCCGCCGCGTACGGGCCGGTGGCGGCGAGGTGGTGCTGGTCGGACGCAACGCCGAGCGGCTGCGGCAGGCCGCGGACGAGCTCCGGCCCCTGAGCACGGCGGCCTTCGACGCCACCGACACCGACCGTCTCAAGGAGTTCTTCCAGGGCCTGCCCGGCACGGTCGACCACGTGCTGCTCACGGCCGGCAGCCCCTTCTACATGCCGCTCGCCGACATGGACATCGGGGAGGCACGCCGCCACTTCAGCGAACGTCTGGCCATGACCTTGGCGGTGGCGCTCCACAGTGCCGACAAGGTCCGCCCCGGCGGCACGCTGCTGTTCATCGGCGGCACCGGCGGCCGGCGCCCCGGCGTCGGCCTGGCCGTGACCTCCGCGCTCACCGCCGCCCTTCCCGCCCTCACCGCGAACCTGGCGCTGGAGCTGGCGCCGATCCGCGTGAACCTCGTCGCCGCCGGCTTCGTGGACACCTCCCTGTCGGCGTCGCTCCTGGGTGACCGACTCGAGGCCCGGCGCGAGGAACTGCGCGCCAAGCTGCCCATCCGGCGGGTCGTCGGCCCGGCGGACGTCGCCGCCCTGGCCACCCACATCATGTGCAACGACGCGCTCACCGGCGGGACGTACGACATCGACGGCGGCCAGAACCTCATCGCGCACTGACTCCAGGAGGCCGGCAGTCATGATCACATGGTTCATCACCGGCGCGGCCCGCGGATTCGGCCTGGAGGTCGCACGTCAGGCGCTGGAACGCGGTGACCGCGTCGTGGCGACGGCCCGCGACCCCCGGAACGTGGAGGAGGCGCTCTCCGCCTACGGCGACCGGGTGCTCGCGGTCGCCCTTGACGTGACCGACGAGGCGCAGGCCCGTGCGGCGGTCGACGCGGCCGTGTACGCCTTCGGCAGGATCGACGTCCTGGTCAACAACGCGGGCCGCGGTGTCCTGGGAGCGGTCGAGGAGACCTCCGACGCGGCGTTCCGGTCGGTGTACGAGACGAACGTCTTCGGTCTGGCCAACGTCACCCGCGCCGTCCTTCCGGTCATGCGCCGGCAGCGGTCGGGCCGCATCCTCAACCTCAGCTCCATCGGCGGTTTCCGAGGCGCGCCCGGCTTCGGCGTCTACTGCTCCACCAAGTTCGCGGTGGAGGGGCTCTCCGAGGCCCTCCACGACGAGCTGGCCCCGCTGGGCATCCACGTCGTCATCGTCGAACCGGGCTATTTCCGCACCGACTTCCTCGACGCGTCCAGCCTGCACACCGAGGGTCAGGTGATCGCCGACTACGCCGCCACCGCGGGTGCGGTGCGCGACGCCGTTCCCGGCCTCAACCACGGCCAGCCGGGGGACCCGGTCAAAGGCGCCCGGGCCATGATCGAGCTCGCCGACTCCGGCCACCCGCCGATGCGGGCCCAATTGGGCAGCGACTGCGCCGCCGCGATGGACGGCAAGATCGTCCAGCTCCGCAAGGAGGCGGACGCCTGGCGGGCCCTGGCCCTGTCCACCGACCACGACGACACCAAGTCCGCGGTCTGAGCCACGGGTTGCGCTCCGTCGTCGCTTCGCGACGATCCCTTGCCGGGCCAACTCTAGCTATATAGAGTTATCCGCATGACGCGGTCCAGACGCCCCTCGGCGCAGACCATCGCGGTGGTGCTGGCGCTGGCCGAAACCCCGACCGACTGGCGGTACGGCTACGAACTGTGCCGCATGCTCGACATCCGGGCGGGGTCGATGTACCCGATCCTGATCCGGCTGGCCGACCGCGGGCAGCTGGAGACCACGTGGGAGTCCGACGCACCGGCCGGACGGCCCCCGCGGCACCTGTACCGCCTCACCGGCGCCGGCTTGGCGCTGGCCGCCGGACTCGCCGAGCAGGAACGCGGCACCGTCACCGAACGGTCCCGGCTGCGTCTGGGGTGGGAGGGCGCATGAACCGCACGGGCCGGCTGGGCGCGGCGCTGGTGTGCGCCGCCGTCGACGCGGCCTACGTCCTGCTGCTGAGCCGCAGCAGCCCGCCGGCACCGGAGGAGGACCTCCTGTCGTACGCCGTGACCTCGGTCGTCCTGGCGGCGCCCGCGGCATTGGCCGCTGCGCTGCTCTGGGCCGCCTGGTGGCGCACGTCCGGTGTCCGGTTGGCCGCCATGGACGCCCCGGCCCGGCTGCTGACGGCGGCGGTCGCGACGCTGCCGGCCGACCGCCGCGACTGGGGTTCGGCGATGACCGCCGAGCTGGCGCAGGTGCCGGACCGCCGGGAGCGCTGGTCGTTCGCGACCGGCTGTGCCCGTACCGCGCTGTTCCCGCCGCGCGGGCACCGCGCGGCAGTGCTCGCGGCGGCGGCGCTGGCCGCGGCGCTCGTCGCCGGCACCGGACCGGTGGTCGGTCGCGCACTGCCCGAACTGCGGCTCTTCGCGGTGACGTTCGTCGGCCTGGCAGGCGCCCTGGCCACCGTCGCCGTCTCCCGCGCCCGGCGACTGCGCCGCCCGGCACCCGGTCTGCCCACCGCGGTCGCGGGCCTGCTGGGCGTGGCCGCGTGCGTCGCCGTCACGGCCTACTCCCTGGGCACGGACGCCTCCGTCGTGCTGGCTCCCTCCGCCGCCGTCACCCTGGCGGTGCTGCTGGCCACGGGCCTGTGGCTCGCGCTCGTTCCGCCGCGGGCACTGACCACCAGCCGCCGTGCCCGTCGCACGGGCCTCGGCGTCGGGGTGGCGGTCGCCGGCGGGCTCCTCCTCTGCGCCCACCTCAACGACATCGCCTCCGGCGACAGCCTCGGCCTCTACCTGCTCACCGTTCCGGTACTGGCCCTGTTCCTGGCCTCGCTGTTCGTCGCGGCCGCCGACCGCTCGTTCCGGGCCGGACTGCAAGCCGCGGTGTGGGCGGTGGCGGCCACGTGCCTTCCGGCCTTCACCGTCTACGTCATAGAGGCGTTCCGCTACCAGCGGGCCGGGGTGCACCCCATCGACGGCGACCCGGTCTCCGGCCCGATCGGCCTGGGCCTGCACGAGGCCATCGGCTGGGTGCTCCTCTACGTACCGCTGGCGGCCCTCCCCCTCGCGGTCTTCGGCGCGGCCCTCGGCGCCGCCGTCAGCAGCCCTCCCGCCGGCGCCACGCCGCCGCCGAACTGGCGGCGGTGACAGCGGCCGCGCGAGCCGGTCCACGGGCCGGGGTCACCCGGCCGGACCGGCCGTGGTGCGGGCCGGTCACGGCGTGGTCAGGCCGGCCGGTGGCAGTGAGGGGGCGTGCCGTGCGCGCGGCTCGCGTCCGGCGATCGAGGGATGATGGCCGGCGGCGTGCAGTCCCGTCGGGAGTGGATCGCCGGTGGTGACCGGCGGTGCCTCCCGGGGTTCGGCCACGTCGTGTTCGTACGGCAGGACGGGCTGCCCGGGGGCCCTCCCATGACCCTGCTGCACGGGTTCCCCTCGTCCTCGCAGGACTGGGCGGTCGTGCCGCACCTGGCGGCCGGGGGCCGGTCAGACGCGCCACTGACGCGGCGAACTTCCCCTCGTCCACGTGCTCGGCCAGGTCCGACCCGTGGGGGCCGTGGAGCGCCCGCTGCTCGGGGGTGGGGTGATGGAGGTCGGGGAAGATGCCTCCGTTGAGCCAGGTCACCGACGTGACCCGGTGCGGGTCGCGGGCCAGGAGTTCCTGGGCGACGGAGACCCCGTAGTCGTGCGCGACCAGAGCCGTGGTCGCGTGGCCGTCCAGCGCCCAGACCGCCTCGACGAGGTCGGCCTGTTCGAGCAGGGAGTAGGTGTGCGGGTAGGGCTTGTCGCTCTCGCCGGGTCCGAGGAAGTCCACCGTGGTCACACGGTGCGCGACGGCCTCAGAGTCCTGCCGGGCCTCCTGCGGTACATGGACGAACGGAAGGTGCACGCCGCTCGATGGACGGAGGTGCTGCGCACGTGCGAGGACGAGCAGCAGTTCATCTGGGGCCCGGCGGACCCCATCAACGGGGCCCATGTGATCTCGCGCATCGCGGAGTTCGTCCCCCGCTCCAAGCTGACCGTTCTCGACGACGCGCCCGCGGTGGGGCACTTCCCCCAGGTCGAGGCGCCCGAACTGGTCGTCCCCCTCCTGGCCGACTGGCTCGGCGGCTCGTCGGGCTGACCGGGGCCTCAGGGCCGCCAGACGTCGTGTGGTGATTCGGGGGCGGCCCCGGTGAGTTCCGGCTCCAGGCCCTGCGAGGGGGCGGTGCGGGGGCGTCCGGTCTCGGCGCGCCAGGTCTCGAAGACGAGGGTGGTGGCGGTGACCACGACCAGGCCCAGCAGCCAGCCGCCCAGGACGTCGCTGACCCAGTGGACGCCCAGGGCCACCCGGGTGCAGCCGACGCCGAGCACCGTGATCCCGGCGAGGGCCCACGGCAGCGGGCGCCACGCCCTGGGCACCAGGGGGAGCAGGGCGAGCAGCAGGACGGCGCAGGAGGTGGTGGCCGTCATGGCGTGGCCGGACGGGAAGGAGAAGCCGGGGGCGTGGGCGACCGGGTCCGGCAGGTGGGGGCGGGCGCGTTCGACGGTGTTCTTGGCGAGCAGCCCCGTCGTGGCTCCGGCGACCGCGGTGACGGCGGCCCAGGCCGCCAGGCGCCAGGCCCGGCGGGTCAGCAGCCACACCACCAGGACGGCCACCAGCGCGCGCAGCGTCGCCGGGTCCCAGACGACGTCGGTGAGGAAGCGGAGCACGCGCACCAGGCCCGGGTGCTGCAGGGCGGCTCGGTGCAGACGGTCGGCGGCGCCCTGGTCCAGGCGGCGCAGCGGGGGCCATCCGGATTCCACCAGCAGTACGGCGAGGGCGAAGGGCACCGCCATGCCGGCTGTGGCGGCCGCCGCGGCCGGCAGCCGGGCGCCCAGACGTGCGTCGGGTCCCAGGTGCGTGAAGTGGTACGGGATGCGCATGGGCGGGGCCTCCTTCGCCGGTCGGGTGTCACACGCCCGGGTCGTCGGCGGCGGGTTGCCGGACCCCGGCGCGCACCGCCTCCAGTTGCGCGGCGAACGCCAGGCCGAGGAAGAGCGCGACCGAGGTGAGGTAGGACCACAGCAGCAGCGCGACGAAGGCGCTGAGCGGCCCGTACATGCTCGTGAAGGATCCGCTCGCCCCGACGTACAGGCTCAGGGCCCAGGTCGACACGCTCCACAGCACCAGGTACACCGTCGCGCCGAAGGCGAGCCAGGTGTAGCCGGGCTGGGCACGGCGGGGTGAACGGCGGAAGATCGCGCTGGTGGCGAGCACCGCGAGGAGTATCCCGAGCGGCCAGCGCAGGAGGTCCCAGGCGTGCGTGGTGGCGGCGTCCAGGTGGTAAACCTGCGCCAGGGCCCGCGTCAGATGGCCTCCCAGGACGGTGAGGACGAAGCTGAGGCCCAGCGGCATGCCCGCCAGCACGGCCATCACCAGGCCGCGGCTGTACTTGTACAGGAACGGGCGGTCGCGCTCCACGCCGTAGATGCGATTGGCGCCGCGTTCGACCTGGCACAGGCCGGTGGTGACGTTGACGACGGAGAACAACAGCCCCAGCCACAGGGCCGCCTGCCCGCCGCCGTCGCCCTGCCGGTGGCTCTGCCGCAGGGCGTCGTCGATCACCTCCTGGCTGGGTCCGCTGGCGATCCGGCGGACGGTCAGTTCGGCGACGCGGCCGATGTCGTCGGTGTGCAGGACGCTCGACAGTCCGATCACGGCGATGGCGAAGGGGACGATCGACAGGACCGTCTGCAGGGCCAGCGCGCGGGAGTGGCTGAAGCCGTCGGCGTAGCGGAACCGCACGAAGGAGTCGCGCAGCAGGCTCCAGCCGCCGTACCGGCGCAGCGCGGCCCAGGCCTCGTCGCCGGACAGCTCGTCGCCCTGGACGTCGCGTCGTTGCGGGACGCGGGTGGCGGTGCCCATCGTTCTCCTGACCGGTACGGCCGCGGGGTGGCGGCGGGGGTCTCAGCCGCCGGGGGTGACGGCTCGGTCGTCGTGCCGCGGGGCACGCTTGGTGGCGGGTGCAGTAGTGGGGGCGGGGGCGGGCAGACGGACGGCGAGCGCCCCCGGCTGGACCTCGGCGGTGAGCCGGGTGCCGTCGGCGACGACGTCCCCGTCGAGTTCCCGTGCCTGGGACGGGGCGAAGCCGATGTCGATCCGCCGGGCCTGGAAGTACTCCAGCGCCCCGCGGGCCACGGGCGCGCCGGTCGCGGTGCCGCCGCCGCGGCGCCCCGGGCGGTGCGGCAGCATGCGTACCGCCAGGTGCCCCGCGGCGGCCGCCCATCCGGTCAGGCCACGGGGGTTGAGCAGCACGAGGTCCAGGCATCCGCTGTCGGGGCGTGCCCGGGGCAGCAGTGGCAGGCCGCCCTGGAGGACGCCGACGTTGCCGATGAGGACCATCCGCGCCCTGCGCGGCAGTTCCGGGCCGCCGTCCAGACGGATCGCCAGGTGCATGCGCGGGTCGGTGAGATGGCCGACCCCCGACAGGACGTAGGCGCTCCAGCCCAGGCGCGCCTTGAGCCGGACGGAGGCGTCACGGACCATGGCGGCGTCGAAGCCGGCGCCCGCCATGACGGTGAAGCAGGTCGCGGGCAGCCCGTCGCCGTGCACCCGCCCCACGTCGATGCGGGTGGTCCGCCCGGTCAGTGCCTGCTCCAGGGCCACGGCGGGGTCCAGGGGCAGGTGGAGGTTGCGGGCCAGCAGGTTGCCGGTGCCGCAGGGCACGATGGCCATGGCGGTGTCCGTGCCCAGCAAGGGCCCGGCGCAGGCGCGTACGGTGCCGTCACCGCCGCACACGACGACCAGCGCGGTGCCGGGTACCGCGGCCAGTGCCGCGAGTTCCCCGCCGGGGCGCTCCGCCGTGGTGAGGGTCCACTGCTGGTCGGTGTAGCCGTGGCGGTCCAGGACGGCACGCACCTCGTCGGCCAGTTCGCCGGGGCAGGCATGCGGGTGCCGGACGACGACGGCCCGGCGTCCGCCGCCACCACGGGAGCGGGGGCCGGGCGTCCGTCCGTGCCGTCCGCCGGCCGGCGGCAGGGCGCGGGCCATCACGAACAGGGTGCATGCACCGTTGAGGAGACCGCCGATGACGTCACTGGGGTGGTGCATGCCCGCGTACAGCCGCGCCACCGCCACCGCGGCCGGGACGCACAGCAGCAGGACGACCGCCGGAAGCCGCCACGGGCGGCGCGGCCCGCGCGCCGCGAGCACGGCCAGGCCCCCGTACAGGGCGAGTGCGGCCCCCGCGTGCCCGGAGGGGAAGCTCGAGGTCGGCGGTGCGAGCTCCAGGTGCGGCACCTCCGGGCGGGGCCGTTCCACGCACATGGTGACGAGGACGAAGACCGCCGACTGCGCCGCCACCGCGCCGGCCAGGAAGTACGCCTCCGCCCGCCGCGCGGTGCGCGGCAGTACGAGCAGCGCCACCGCGCACAGCAGCGTCACGGCGATCACGCCCTGGGTACCCGCGACCAGTGACAGCCCCTGCGCCACGGTGACGCCCGCGCCGGTACGGTGCGCGGACAGGGACCGGACGACGCCGTCCTCCGCCGACAGCGGCCACCGGTCCGCCAGGGGGCCCGTCACCAGCGCTCCGAGCGCCACCAGCAGCCCCCACTGCGCGGGCAGCAGCAGCAACCACCGCAGCCGTGCCGGGGCTGCGCCACTGTCGATCCTCATGGCTGCCGTCTTACCCGTCTGGCCCAGGTGACGCGTGACCGGCGACGTCGAGGGTCCGGCTCAGGGCACCTCGGAAGCCGGGCCGCGGACGAGCTGATCACCCATCAGCGCCCGGCGCACCTCCCGCACCACGTCATCGCGCCGCCCAGCCCGCCGGAGCCCCCTCTTGCGCGTCATCGCCTCCAGGTCGAGCTGGAGCGGGGACGGCGGCACGGTGAGGACCGGGCACGAGGCGTGGGCGAGGCAGTGGCGCGCGACCGGGGAGTGCCACGGACCGAGCCCCCGCCTGCGTCCCGCGCCGACGACCAGCAGGTCGCCGTCCCGCTGGGCGATCTTGACGAGGGTCTCGCCCGGGCGGCCCGCGGCCGCTGGGGGCACGAGGTGCTGACCGAGGGCATCTCCTCGGCGCTCCTGACCTCCGCGGCCATGGCGGCCGTCGCGCTGCTGGTCGCACTGCTGCTGATCCGGGTCCGCAGGAGCGACCCGGAGAGCCTCAGCGGCAAGGCGGCGGCCGCGGGCCCTGGCCTGTAGCGGAAGGGGCCCGTAGGGGAAGGGCGCGATCGCCCGGGTCCGGCCGTACGGGGCGGCCCCGGGCGATCGGCCGGAAGACGGCTGGGATGCGCCCCGGCCTGTCCCGGACCGGACGGAGCTGGACACGTCCAGCCCGTACGGATAGGGAAGGACCCACGTCGCGAAGCGGCGGGAACGAGGGAAGGCGGAGAAGGGGCCGTGACGCACGGGCACGAGGTTCACGGGGTTCACGAGGTTCACGAGGCGACCTGCGGCCCGTGGCCGCTGTCGACACGCGCCCTGACCCGTGAGGCCGGGCAGGCACGGCGGCTCCTCGCGGCCGGACAGTGGCGCCCCGCCCCCGCGGACTCCGCAGCGGCCGCGGCCGTCCTGGACCGTCTTGCGGCACCGCTCCCGGCCCGGCGGAAAGCGACCGCCCGGACCCGCGCCACGGACCGGGACCGGCGGCTCCAACGCGTCCTGCGCACCACCCTCCACCACCTCGACGCAGGCGCCGTCAGCCCGCGCGCGGCCGCCCTCCTCGCCGGCGTCGCCCGGGCCTTCCTGCCCTGGTACGCCACCCCGAACCCACCAGTGGCAGCGGCCGCGCCCGGATACGGGCGCCCTGCGGGGACGGCAGCCGGCCAGATCCTGCCGGCGACCGACGCGGGCGAGGCCCTGCTCCCCGAGCTGATCGACCTGTTCGCCGCGCTGGCCTCGGCGGGCCCACCCGGGACCGTTCCACACACGCCACCGGTCCGGCCCTGGCAGGTGCGGTACGCGGGCCGCTTCCGACGTCACGGCAGACCCGCCGCCGGGGTGTGGACGGCCGAGACCGTCGGCTGCCCGGCGTGCGGAGGCCGGGACGGCCCGTGGACGGTGACCTGCGACTGGCGCCTGATCCGGCTGGGCTGCCCGTGCGGAGTGACGACCCACGAGCACGGCCTCGCCTTCTCCGAAGTCTGGCTCCTCCTACCGGACGTGTGACGGCTGGTGCGGCATGGCCGGGCCGTGCGCCGGGCTCAGGGGGCAGGGGCGAAGGCGGTCCGCGCCCAGTCGGCGAAGCCGGTCCAGGCGATCTCCGGATGCGCCGCGTGCAGCGCGGGGACGTCGACGCGGTAGCCGGGGCCGTTGAGGAAGGTCCACATCGCGTGCATGTCCGGGTTCCCGATGGCCTCCAGCGGTACGCGCTCGTACCGGACGTCCCGCCCCAGGGCCGCGCGCAGGGCGTCCGCCATCTGCGCGGGCGTGGGTGCGTCGCTGGCCAGTTCGATACGCCGCCCCAGGTAGGGCGCGGGGTTGAGCAGCACCTCGGCCGCGAACGCGCCATGGTCGGCCCGTGCGAGCTGCTGCAGCGGCCTGTCGGCGGGCAGCGGCAGGTCGAGCACGCCGGCGCGGATGCGCTCCGCGCCGCCGAGGGCGTTGTCGTAGAAGTACGTCGGCCCCAGGATCGTGTGGGGCACATCGCCGGAGGCCAGCTCCGCTTCGATGCGGGCCTTGCTGTCGAAGTGCGGTACGCCGCTCCCCTGGTCGGCGCCGGCCACCGAACTGAACACCAGATGCGGTACGCGCGTCACGCCGGCGGCGGTCAGGATGGCCCGTCCCTGGGCCACCTCGGCGTCCACGCCGGCCTCGAAGGGCGTGGTGAACGCGAAGACCCCCGCCACCCCGTCCATCGCCGCGGCAAGGGAACCGCCGTCGTTCAGGGAGCCCGCCACCACGGTGACGCCCCGATCGGCCAGCCGCCGCGCGGCCTCCCGCTCGGGGTCCCGCACCATCGCGCGCACCCTGGCCCCGCGGTCCAGCAACGCGTCGGTCACGGCCCTGCCCTGTCCGCCGGTTGCGGCAAGCACCAGGATCGGCTCATCAACCATCGGGAAACTCCTTTTTCACGGCCGCAGGGCAATGAACGCCAATGCGCAGTATCCGGCCGCGGCGCATGCACATGCGCGGCAACACGGACGCTTCGGGCCCATCCGCGGGGTGAACTTCACGCCGGGAGGTGTGCGATCAACGGGCGCCCGGCATTGGCCTTTCCACGGCCGTTCTCCGTGGTCACGAACTTCCTTCGTCCCCATGACCCATCACCCGGTGCATGTGTGACACCCCGGATCGCCCCCGGGATACTGGTCGGCCATGGATGAGGTCGAAGTCGTCGTCGCCCATTCCGAGCGCGCGACCCTGCGCGTCGGCGACGTGTTCCTGAAGGTGGACGCCGATCAGGCGCGCATCGACGTCGAGGTCGAGGCGATGTCCCTGGCGCCGGTCCCGACCCCGGAGGTCCTGTGGCGCAAGCCGCCCGTGCTCGCGATCGCCGCACTCCCGGGGACGACGCTTGGGCGCCTCGGCGGGCCGTCGACCGGGGCACCGGCGGCGTGGGCCGCGGCGGGCGCCGCCATCCGGAGGCTGCACGACGCGCCGCTGCCGCCCCGGCCCGGCGGGGCCGGCCGGAGCGTCGTCGCGCTGGCGGCGGAACTCGACGACGAGTGCGAGTTGCTCGTGACGAGCGGCCTCCTGCCCGCTGATCTGGTCACCCGCAACCGCCAGGTCGCCGAGGCCGCGCTCCGGCCGTGGACTCCGGCGTTCACGCACGGCGACCTGCAGATCGCGCACGTCTTCCTCGACGGCGACGAGGTCACGGGCATCATCGACTGGTCCGAGGCGGGCCAGGGTGATGCCCTGTACGACCTCGCCACCTTCACGCTCGGACACGAGGAGCACCTCGACGACGTCGTCGCCGGCTATGGCACCGACGTCGACCTCGACGTGATCCACGCGTGGTGGTCGCTGCGAAGCCTGCTGGTGGTTCGCTGGCTGATCGAGCACGGCTTCGACCCGTTCGCGCCGGGCTGCGAGGTCGACGTGCTGAGATCCCGGAGGTGAGGCTGCCCCGGCCCAACTGCTCGCTGCGGACCTAGAACTGACGCATCGTCATTCCCGGAGGTCCGGAAACCTCCTTTTGCCGGGAGTCGTCATGCGCCGTCCCTGTTGCGCCACGCGTGCAGCTTGTCCGGGTGCATCATGAGCCAGATCCGGCCGATGCGGCCCCCCTCGGTGAGGTCGATCCCGACGACCGCTGCCGTCACGCCGTCCATGCGGCCGACGAGGCCCGGGCGGCCGCTTACGTCCTCCACGCGGAAGGAGACTCCCGGCTCCTTCCGCAGGACGTCATGCCGGGGTGGGAGGTCCACTTCGCGGGCCACACCCTGGTGCTCGGTGTGCTCATCCCCCTGCTGGTGTTCCCCGCCGTCCTGGTGGCCATCGGCGCGTACCCGTTCCTCGAGGCCTGGGTCACCGGCGACCGGCGCGAGCACCACCTGCTGGACCGCCCCCGCAACCGCCCGGTCCGCACGGGGCTCGGCGTCGCCTGGCTGAGCCTCTACCTCTGCCTGCTGGCGGGCGGCGGCAACGACCTCTTCGCGACCCGCTTCCACCTCTCCATCAACGCGGTCACCTGGGCCGTCCGCGGTGCCGTGTTCGTCGTCCCGGTGGTCTCCTTCGTCGTCACCAAACGCATCTGCCTGGGCCTGCAGCGGCGCGACAAGGACGAACTCCTCCACGGCGCCGCGACGGGGGTGATCCTCCGCCGGCTGCCCCACGGCGAATACGTCGAGGTCCACCGGCCCCTCGACGCCGCCCGGCGTCACATCCTGGGCTCCCACGAGCAGTACCGGCCCCTGGACCCCGGCCCCAACGAGGACCCGAACGGGCTCCCACGCCGGCGGACCCGCCGCGAACGCCTGAGGGTGCGCCTGTCGCACGCCTTCTACGGGCCCTCGTCGCAGGTGGCCAAGCCCACCGAGGAGGAGATGCGGCACAGCATCGAGCACTGACCGGCGAAGCCGGGGGATACCTGACGGACGGGCGGAGCCCGACGGCCCGCCGGAACCTGGGTTCCGGCGGGCCGTCGGGAGGTCAGGAGACGTGTGGGGTCAGTACGGGCCGATCAGCACTCCACGCAGGGGTCCGTACCCCAGCCCAGGCCGAGCACGTCCTGGTCCCGCAGCGCACCGGAGTAGGCCTGCACCTCGTCCACGTCGCCGTGGAGGTACTCGCCCCAGCCGTCACCGGCCTTGGCCCGGCCGATCTGGAGGGCACCGGTGCTGTGCCAGCCATTGGGGAGGCTCGCGGTCGCCTGGGCGTTGGTGTAACCCTCGGAGAAGAGTTTGATCGTGTCGGTCCCGTCGTCGTAGACCACGGCGAGACGCTGCCCCGGGCCCTCGCCCCCGTCCGCGCCCGTGATCTGGGACACCATCTTCTCGGGGGCTCCGGCCTCGTCCTTCTCCGGCATCACCAGTTGCCAAGCCTTCGTGGCCGGGTCGTAGCGCAGCTTGAACGCGTCGGTGTGCTCGCCGGCCTGCGACAGCACGGTCATCGGGTGGGCCGGTTCGGAGTCCTCGAGGCGGACGACGACGCCGATGGTGAAGCTGTCCCCGGTGTCCACGACGGGCCCGTCGGCGGCGGCGTAACCGGTCTGCCCGTCCAGGCGCAGATGCCCGTTGTCGACCAGTGGCGGCGGCATGTAGCTGCAGTCGGTTTCGACGTCCGGGATGCATGAACTGTCGGAGCCCCGGTAGATCGAAGCTCCCGTGCCGAGCCGCAGCGGCGCACCGTCCGACTGCTCGGGGCTCATCCCGTCCGCCGCGTTCTCCAGCGACCAGTGGCCGAGCAGCTTCGGCTGGCGCCGCCCCAGTTGGGCCACCTCGCCCGGTACCACCACCCGGTCATGGACCTGTACGTCACCGATGTCACCGTGCCACCGGTCACGGTAGCCGGTGGCCCCGCGGGCGCGTCCGATCTGGAACGCGCCGGCGGTCGCGGCGGGAGCCGCCTGCGCGGCGGTGCCGGCCTCGTGGCCGTTGACGTACAACTGCGCGCGACCTGTCTCCGCGTCGTACAGCCCCAGCAGATGGGCCCACTCGCCGGTCTCAGGCGCCCCACCGGACACCTGCGCGCCCGCGATCGCGAACAACCAGGCAGGGCCGGGCTCCTGGCTGCGCAGCCCGAGGCTGAAGCCGGGCTTCCCGTCCGCGTCCTGGCTGGCGACGGTCATGTTCCGGCCGGTCTCGGCGGGCCGCACCCAGGCGCTGACGGCGAAGGTGTTGCTGATGTCGGTGGCCGGGGCGTCCGGGGTGAGGAAGCCGTGGCCGCTGCCGTCGAGGCTGACGGTGGCGGTCGCTCCGGTGCCCGCGGGCGCCGGGCCGCCGAAGGTGACGCCGATACCGGCGCGTGCGGCGGTGCCCGTCTCTGCGGAGGCTGAACGGGAGCTTGCCGGGTCGTCCAGCTTCCAGCGGGCGACAGGGGGACGCCCGGTCTTCACGTTGAAGTCGTACCGCGACTCCCCGCTGCTCCGGCCCGACCGGTCGATCGCGCGGACCCTCAGGGACTTGGGTCCTGCGGTGAGCGGCAGGTAGGGAATGGTCACGGCTGCGCCCGGCCGCGCGGCGGAGACGGTCGCGTACGGCCCGCCCGTGAAGTCGTAGGTGTACGCCACCACGTCGTCGGAGGGCGAGTCCATGGTGAAGTGGCCGTAGACGCCCACCCCGTCCACCCGGAACACTTCGTCGGGGTTGGGGTATTCGGGGGAGCTGATCTCCGCCTTCTCGGGGTTCACGTCGTCGTACACGAACGAGCAGACCGCGCCGTCACCCTCGTCGCTCCACGGGGAGGCCGCCTTGGTGTCGTTCGCGCGGACGTGCCAGGAGACGACCGTGTTCGCCGGGATGTCGCCCGGCATCGTCCAGTAGAAGCGCGACCCTGACGACAAGGTGATGGTGGTGTAGGTACGGCGCTGCTCCACTCCTGCCGCATCCGTCCACCAGGCTTCGAACTCACCGTTGACCGGGCTGGATTCGCTGGGCTGGTTGTCCTCCTCGGGGTCGTACAGCAGGGCGCTGAGCCTGGGCGGCTGCAAGACGTACGGCATGTCGTCGCCGGTCGCGCAGGGCTTGTTCTGCGACTGGAGGTCCTGGACCAGCGGCTGCTTCGGCGGCAGGTTGTCCACCGCATGCGCCGTGCCGGTCGCCGTGGCAAGCAGCGCCACCGCACAGCCCGCCACAACCATCCGTCTGTGTACGCCCGACCTTGCGAACCTGGCCAAGTGGCCCTCCCCTGTGAGTGCTCGAAGCTCGTGGATCACACGAGCCGCATGAAGCTAACAGAGATCACTGACAGCGCAGAAAGGCTTTTCCTTTGTTTCGGGCACTGGCGTCAGATACCAACTCCGGTAAGGCGAACACTTGGTGGAAACGTCGGGGCCGCCAGGTTAATCAAGGGTTTCCGAAATGATGATTTCCACGACCACGGACCTGCGTCGCGCCCTGAGGAATCCTGCACCCTGCGCGTCGGCGACCGTGATCTCGATCCGGCGGACCTTGTCCCGGTAGATCTCGTGGTCATGGCCGAGGTCGCCGTACAGAGACCGGGGGCGGCGCAGTGGCCGGCCGCGCGTGCCGCGGATGGGCGGGGCGGCCTGGACCGGCGGGATCGGTCGGGTGACGCCGTTGCGGTTGGCGCCGGTGGGCATTGCCGCGAGCGGGATGCCGCGCGCCTCGACAACCATGTGGTGCTTGCTGCCGGCCTTGCCCCAGTCCACCATGGACGGACCGAGGCGCCGCCCGCCCTTCATCAACTCCCAGCGGATCGCGGTGTACAGCAGGCACGAACAGGATCCCGCACAGCACCTGGCGACGACCCAGACGCCCATGCCCCGGACGCCGCGGATCACATGGGACGACCGTTGGCGGCACTGACACACCGTCATTTCCGGAGGCCCAGAGACCTCCGTTGTCAGGAATCCTAGGCCCAGGCGGCCAGCTTGTCCGGGTTCAGCGTGATCCACACGTCGGTGATCCGCGATCCGGCGACGTGCAGGGTGACGACGGCGACCACGGCTCCGTCCACCCGGCAGACCAGCGCGGGGCGGTGACCTGCGTTCTCCAGGGTCATGAGGGCCGTGGACAGACGGCCCTCCTTACGGGACGCGCCGATGAGGTAGCGGGCGGTCCTGTCCGCTCCGTGGATGGGCTTGAGAGCGGCACGGACGTGTCCGCCGCCGTCCGCCCGGGCGGTGACCTGCGGGTCCAGCAGGGCGATCAGGCGGTCGAGTTCGCCGGTCTGGCACGCCCGCTTGAACTCGCGGACCAGTCGCCGGTACTCCTGCTGATCCGCCTCGTGCCTGCGCGCGGAGGTGATGCTGCGGCGGCCCGCCACGGCCAGCGCGCGGCAACTCTCGGCGCTGCGGCCGACGATGGCGGCGATCTCGACGA
Source organism: Streptomyces sp. TOM-9 (assembly GCF_056858595.1). NCBI lineage: Bacteria > Bacillati > Actinomycetota > Actinomycetes > Kitasatosporales > Streptomycetaceae > Streptomyces > Streptomyces sp. TOM-9. The sequence continues at coordinate 1,699,220 of NZ_JBXEQB010000001.1, forward strand.
AGGACACCTTGAAGACGTCGTGCAGGACGAAGCTCACGCGTTGCGCCGGCGTGAGGGCCTCGAGCAGGACGAGCATCCCCATGGTGACGGAGTCGTCCAGGGCGACCCGGTCCGCGGGGTCGTCCATGTGCGCGGACGTCCGTACGCTGCTCCACGCCGAGCTGTCCGGCAGCGGTTCGGGCAGCCACTCGCCCGTGTACCTCTCCCTGCGTACGCGGGCGGAGCCGAGGTGGTCAAGGCAGATCCGGCCGGCCACGCGGACCAGCCAGGCCGTGGGGGACCTGATGCCGGCCCGGGCCGAGGGGGACATGGCGTACCAGCGGGCGTAGGTCTCCTGGACGGCGTCCTCGGCGTCGTGCGTCGATCCGAGCATCCTGAAGGCCAGCGCCATCAGCATGGGCCGGTCCTTCAGCGCCGGGTTCGGGCGGGTGCCCGGTCGTCCCGCGTCCTTGCCCCGCATGAGCATGAGTTCCTCTGGACGAGGAGGCACCCTGTGCGGCGGCGCAGGGCCTCCATGAGTGTCGTGCTTCCTTCGTGCAGGCGGTGAGGGAAGCCGGTGAGCCGTCGTGTGGAGTGGCTCAGGCGGCGGTTCCGCTCGCCCCTCTGAGTCGCTCACGGGCGGCGCGGTGCCGCATCGCACGCCGTTCGCTCTCTGTGGTGCCGCCCCAGATGCCTTCCATGGGGCCGGTTTCCACCGCCCACTCCAGGCACCGGGCGGTGACGGGGCACCGCCGGCACACTGCCTTGGCCTCGCCGATCTGCGCCATGCCCAGGCCGCTGCCGCTGATCGGGAAGAAGAGTTCCGGATCCTCCTCGCTGCACGCGGCGGCGTCGCGCCAATTCATGGAAGCCTCCTCATAGGTGGTCATGTCAGCTCACCGTTGGCGGACGTCCCGCGGCCCGGGGCCCGGCCCCGACCGGACGGTAAGTGCCATGTCTGGATGCTATGGACGAGCGCGCCATGACGTCCAAGACCGATATCGGAAGGCGTCGATAGACACAGCCTATGGTCGCGATCCGCACATCCCGTGAAGGCGTGCGCCTCCACATAGGTACGACGAAGCAGGCCGCCGGAATGTGACGTACGGGCCCCGGCCGGGCCCGTCGACGTGGAATTGCAGGGCGTCTTGGAGGTCGGGGCCACCAACTCGGCCGCAGAATTGTCCTGCGGATATGTCGTGAAATTGGACCACACTCCTGCGCGTCCGACTGCGTAGCCTTGCGGGCATGGACGTGCACGTGCACGGACCACCACCCGCGAACCACGAAAGCCGCGCAGCCGCGACGCACCGCACCTCGGGGGTCGGAGAAGGAATGATCGATGACCAGTACCTCTGAAACGGCGACGTCCGAAGCACACGGGGCCTCCGCGCCGGGCGGCGCGGCGACGGCCCTCCTCGACGCGGAGGGAACCGTAGCCGGTTGGTCGCAGGCCGCCCAGCGGCTCGTCGGCTACTCGGCCGCGGAGATGGTCGGCAGGCCCGCCCGCGCGTTGCTCGTCGACGGCGACGCCCGAACGGAAGCGCCCGCGAAGGAGCAGATCCGCCACCGGGGCCGCTGGTCCGGCGTCGCGCGGATCCGTCACCGCGACGGCCACGGCATCGACGTGCGCCTGACGGCACAGTCGCTGGCCGGCCAGGACGGCCGCACCCATTGGCTCGTCTCGGCTGCCGAGAAGTCCTCGCCCCCGTCGTGGACGGCGGACGGCCCGGCGCCGGCGGAGCCGTCCCCGGCCGGGGTCGCCGTGCCCGGCCGTCTGCCGATCGGCATCGCGATACGTGACACCCAGGTCCGTTGCATCTGGGTGAACGACGCCCCGGGCTTCGAGAAGGGCGTCCCGCCCCCGCATCTGCCGGGGAGCCCGCCCCAGGCGGTCCCCGGCGCGCAGGCGGAATCGCTCGAGGCGGTCATGCACCGGATGCTGGAGAGCGGCGACCTGGTGATCAACGGGGGCTACCAGGCCCCCGTGCAGACGCAGACCCAGGCACCGCCGCAGGCCCAGCGGGAGTCCCCCACGGCCGCCTCCCTCTTCCGTCTCGACGACGCGCAGGGCCACGCGCTGGGCGTGTGCACCGTGAATACCGACGCCACCGACAGCCGCCGTGCGCAGGAGCGTCTGAGGATCCTGGACGAGGCGGGCAAGCGCATCGGCACCACCCTGGACGTGATGCGGACCGGGCAGGAGCTGGCCGACCTCGCCGTGCCGACCCTCGCGGACTACGCCACCGTCGACCTCGCGGAGTCCGTCCTGCTGGGCGACGAGCCGCCCGTCCGCCCCGGCTCCGAGGACGGCGGACGGACCCCCGCCGTCCGCCGCGCAGGCCTGGCCTCGGTCCAACCGGGGGCGCCCGAGTCGCTGTTCGCCCGGGGAGAGCCTGTCTCCGCACCGCCGGCATCGCCGTTCACGGGAGTGCTGCGCTCCGGCAAGGCCCACCTGGAGCCGGTGCTGAACGCCTCCCCCGGTACATGGCTGGACCACAACGACGCGGCGCGCGCCGCCAAGATCCGCGAGCACCGCATGCACTCGCTGATGCTCGTCCCCATCCGCGCGCGGGGCGCCGTGCTCGGCGTGGCGACGTTCATGCGGACCAGGGATCCCCGGCCGTTCGTGGACGAGGACCTGTTCCTGGCCGAGGAACTCGTCCGCAGGGCCGCCATCTCCCTGGACCAGGCCCGCCAGTACGCGCGTGAGCACTCCGCCGCCCTCGCCCTGCAGCGCCATCTGCTCCCGCGCCACGCCACGGGCGGTTCCGCCGCGGACGTGGCCTGGCGCTACCTGCCCGCCGACAGCCACCACGGCGTCGGGGGCGACTGGTTCGACGTCATCCCGCTGTCCGGCGCCCGCGTGGCGCTGGTCGTCGGGGACGTCGTCGGACACGGCATCAACGCGGCGGCGACCATGGGTCAACTACGCACCGCCGTGCACACCCTCACCGACCTGGACGTGCCGGCGGACGAGTTGCTGGCCGCCCTCGACAAGCAGGTCACCCACCTCACCGAGGCGGAGACCGGCCCGGGCGGTCCCCCGGCCGGCACGACCATGACGGCCACGTGCCTGTACGCCGTCTACGATCCGGTCACACGGCTCTGCACGCTGGCGCGGGCCGGACATCCCCCGCCCGCGATCGTCCACCCGCACGGCGGCGTCACCTTCCTCGACCTGCCCGTGGGAGCCCCGCTCGGCCTGGGTCTGGTCCCCTTCGAGTCCGTCACCCTGGAGCTGCCCGAGGGCAGCGTGCTCGCCCTCTACACCGACGGCCTGATCGAGGACCGCGCGCACGACATCGACGTCGGCATGGACCGCCTGGCCGCGACCCTCGCGCGACCGGGCCTCCCGCTCGAGGACCTGTGCTCGTCCGCGGTGGGCTCGCTGCCCGACGGCACACCGAACGACGACGTGACCCTGCTCCTCGCGCGGACCCGTTCCCTCAGCCCGGGCCACGTCGCGTCATGGCGGTTCCCCGGCGACGCGGCCGTCGTCAGCCGTGCCCGGTCGCTCGTCACCCGCCAACTGGCCCGCTGGGGGCTGGACGACCTGGCCGAGTCCACGGAGCTGATCGTCAGCGAGCTGGTCACCAACGCCGTCATCCACGGCGGCGCAGGCTGCGACAACGACCGGACGATCGGGCTGCGGCTGATCCGGCACGCGGTCCTGACCTGCGAGGTCTCGGACTCCAGCCACAGTCACCCGCTACTGCACCGCCCCACCGCCACCGACGAACACGGCCGCGGGCTCTTCCTCGTCGCGCAGTTGTCCCATGCCTGGGGAGCCCGCCACCTTCCGGACGGCAAACTCGTCTGGGTCGACCAGCAACTGCCGCCGGAGGCCGGCGCATCGCCCTGATCAAGGGCGCGACTTCAGGGCGTCCGATTTATACAAAAATGTTAGCACCTATTGCACCTTGCGGCTTATCAGCGCTACGCTGCACGGACATCCTTCAATAGCACCAGCCGGGGGGCCTCCGGACGCTGCGGAGGCCACCGCCTCCGACGCCCCACCGACACGTGAGGCGTCCTCGGAGCCCCCCGCGCATACGCCGAGGCCGGTGGCGAGCGGTCGCCAACTCCCGCTCCGCGAGCCGGAGCAGGACACACGCCCCGCGCCACCAGGAACCCCGGCGACCCGCCGACGTTCACGACGCCACCCCGTGCGTCGCTGACCGGGCCCCGCATCCAGCAGGCCCGTCCGATCGGCATCACCCTTCGCTCTGGCACCACCAGTCCCAGCGCCACCTCCACGCGCCGTGCTGCGCACGAAGCACCGCGCCCCCGCACAGCAGGAGAACCACCCGTGACCCTCACCGGCGAGAACACCGTGCAGCAACTGCTGATCGACGGCGTCTGGCAACAGGCCGCCAGCACGCACACCTTCACCGCACGCGACCCGTTCACCGGCGACATCGCCTCCCAGGCCGCGGCCGCCCTCTCGGCGGACGTCCTGCGGGCGGCCGATGCCGCCGACCGTGCCTTCCCCGCCTGGGCGGCGCTGCCGCCCAACGAGCGCCGCCGCATCCTGTGGGCGGCCGCCGACGCACTCGAAGCGCGAGCCGAGGAGATCTCCGAGGCGATCACCGTCGAGATGGGCGGCCCCGCCCCATGGGGCCACTACAACACCTCGGCCCTCGCGGAGAAGTTCCGCTACGCCGCGAGCGCGGTCCACGACGGCCTCACCGGCGAGCTCATCCCCTCCGAGGCACCCGGCCGCACCTCCATCGCGATCCGCAAACCGGTCGGCGTGGTCGCCTGCATCATCCCGTGGAACGCCCCGGCGCTGCTCGTCGGCAACTCGGTCCCCTACGCGCTGGCCGTGGGCAACACCGTCGTGATGAAGGCGTCCGAGCAGACCCCGCGCACCCACGGCCTGGTCGCCGAGTGCCTCACCGAGGCCGGGCTGCCCCACGGGGTGTACAACCTCGTCACCAACGCGCCCGAGGACGGCCCCGAAGTGGTCGACGCGCTGATCGCCCACCCGGCCGTACGGCGGGTGCACTTCACCGGTTCGAGCCGGGTGGGCCGCATCATCGCGCAGCGGGCCGCCGCGCACATGAAGCAGGCGATACTCGAACTCGGCGGCAAGGCCCCCGTCCTGGTCCTCGCCGACGCCGACCTCGACCGGGCGATCAGCGCCACGGCCTTCGGCGCCTTCGCCAACTCCGGCCAGGCGTGCCTGTCCACGGAACGCATCCTGGTCGACCGCAGCATCGCCGAGGAGTTCACCCGGCGCCTGGCCGCCGTCGCCGCCACCGTCACCTGCGGTGACCCGCGCGACCCGCACACCGCGCTCGGCCCGGTCGTCGGACCGGACAGCATCGATCGGCTGTCCGACCTGGTCCTGGACGCGGTCACGGCCGGCGCGCGGCTCCTGGCCGGCGGGACGTCGGACGGTCCGTGCTTCGCGCCCACCGTACTGGCCGACGTCACCCCGGAGATGCGCGTCTACCGCGAGGAGTCCTTCGGCCCCGTCGTCGGCGTCATCTCCGTCGACGGACCCGAGGAGGCCCTGCGCGTGGCCAACGACAACGACTACGGGCTCACCTCGGCCGTCTTCACCCGGGACATCCCCCTCGCCCTCGACCTCGCCAAGCGCATCAACGCCGGCATGTGCCACATCAACGGCAGCACGCTCGACGACGAGGCGCAGATGCCCTTCGGCGGCGTCAAGAACAGCGGCTACGGCAAGTCCGGTGGGCGCGCCGGCCTGGAGGAGTTCACCGAACTCCAGTGGATCACCATCGAAGGTTCCCGGCCGCCGCGCTACCCCATCGCCGAATGACGTGCCCCCCTTTTTGGCACCACACGATCGACCCACCAGGAACGGACAGGAAATCGATGACCGACACCTACGACTACGTCGTCGTCGGCGGCGGGACGGCCGGCTGCGTGATCGCGGCACGGCTGTCCGAGCGCGAAGGCTCACGCGTCCTGCTGCTGGAGGCGGGCACGGCGCAGACCTCGGCCGACATGACCTCGCCCCCGGCCTGGCCGGCCCTGCTCCGGACGTCGGCGAACTGGGGGGACACCACCGTCCGGCAGCGGGCGAGCGGCACCACCGTCCCCCTCGCCCGCGGGCGCACGCTCGGCGGCGGATCCGCCATCAACGCGATGAACTTCCTCCGCGGCCACCGCTCCAGCTACGACGCCTGGGCGGAAGCCGGCCTGGAGGGCTGGGGGTTCGACGGGCTGCTGCCCTACTTCAAGCGCAGCGAGAACCTCTCCGGACGGGATCCGGCCCTGCGCGGGGTCGGCGGCCCCCTGACCGTCGGGCTCCCCCAGTCCCCGAACCCGGTCGTGGCGGCCATGCTCGACGCGGCGGCCGAGACCGGTCACCGGCGCGCGACCGACATCGGCGGCGGAGCGGAGGAGGGATTCGGCTGGTCCGACCTGAACGTCGTCGACGGCAGGCGGCAGAGCGCCGCCGACGCCTACCTGGCCCCCGTCCTGCACCGTCCCAACCTGACCGTGGTGACCGGTACCCGGGTCCTCCGGCTGCACATCGGCGGCGGGCGGTGCAGCGGGGTGGAGTACGGCGCCAGGGACGGCACCGTATCGCTCGTCCGGTGCTCGGGCGAGGTGGTCCTCACCGCGGGCGCCATCGGATCGGCGCACCTGCTGATGCTCTCCGGAGTCGGCCCCGAGGGGCACCTGCGCCGCACCGGCGTCGACGTCGTGGTGGACCTCCCGGGCGTCGGGGAGAACCTGCACGACCACCCGATCGCCAACCTCATCTACCGGGCGGCCCGTCCGGTCCCGGAGGGCGCCAACAACCACGGCGAGGCGTACGGCCTGGTGCGCAGCGGGCCCGGGCTCGACGGCCCGGACCTCCAGGTGCTCTTCGTCGACGCGGCGGGCCACATACCCGTCCCCGACGCGCCCGCGGCGGGGCAGGGTTACACCATCTCCGTCTCCTCGATACGGCCCCACAGCCGCGGGAGCGTCCGCCTCGCGAGCGCCGACCCGGACGTCCTGCCGCTCGTGGACCCCGACTACTACGGCGACGAGCGGGACCTGGCCGCCGTGGTCCGGGGGCTTCGCCTGGCGCGGGAGATCGGTCAGGCGGACGCGCTCGCCGCGTGGCGCGGGCACGAGGTCCGGCCGGGGCCCCAGGTCACGGACGACGCCGGCCTGCGGGACTACGCGCTCAGGACCCTGTGCTCGTACATGCACCCCGTCGGCACCTGCCGGATGGGCCACGACGGCGGCTCCGTCGTCGACCCCGCCCTGCGCGTGCACGGCGTCGACGGCCTGCGGGTCGCCGACGCCTCCGTCATCCCCTCGATCCCCTCCGCGAACACCAACGCCACCGTCTACGCGATCGCGGAACGCGCCGCCGAGTTGCTGCGGTCCTGAAGGGCGCCGGCAGGCGGCTACCGGGACACCCCGGACGTGACGGGGCCGAGTCCGCTCGGCAGATGCCGGACGGCGACCGCCACCGCCTCCCGCGCGGTGGCGGTCTCGGTGAGGACCTCCCGGTCGGCGAAAGCTCCGCGGACCGTGAACCGGTCGACGTCATACGCGCGCAGGCACGGCCCGGTGACGGTCAGGTCCGGGCGGGTGGTGGTCGAGAAGTACAGCACCCACCTGTCCCTGAAGGGGTACAGACCCCTCAGCGCCGGTTCGGCGTACGCCCTCTCGACCAGCGCCCGGTATCCGGGCACGGCCACTTCCCCCGCCTCCTTGCGCAGGCCCTGCCACTCGGACTCGGCCAGCCGCACGGGATCGCCGTCGGGCACCTCGAACCGGCCGGTCATGAGCACGAAGGGCGCCACCCGGCGGATGTCGCTCAAGGACGCACCCTCGTGCCACGCCCACGCGGCCCTCGCGAGCTGCCCCAACTCCTCGGCGCGTCCCCAGATCAGCGGCACGCCCTGCGACGCCTCTCCGCCACGGATCCACCACTCCCGCGCGAACTCGGACGCGTCGATCCGCAGGGCACCGCGGTGCGGCACCCTGCTCTCGACGGCGGCGTGGGTCAACGCGTCCGCGGACGGGGCGGTCACGGGGAGGGAGAAACCTTCCTCCTCCGCCACGGCTCGCAGCGCCTGGGCGAGACCGCCCCGACTCGCGATGTCGGGAAAGAGATCGGCTGGATCACGTTGCTGGGCCACGGCTTCCGATTCTGCCGCAGCCGCACGACGGTTGACGACCGATCAGCCGGCGTAGAGGCTCTCGATGTTGTCGTGGAGCTGGTTGGCCAGCGGCGGAGCGGTGTAGGTGTCGGTCATGACCTCGATGTAGCAGCCCGTGCCGGCCTTCGCCGCCGCATCCATGGCCTGGTCGAGCTCGGCGAGGGTCGAGACGCGGGCGGTGAACCAGTCCTCGCAGCCCAGGGCCTTCGGCAGTTCGGAGTAGCGCCAGTTGGCGAGGTCGTTGTAGGCGATGTCCGGGTGCTTGCACAGAAGACGCTCGATCAGGTAGCCGTGGTTGTTCAGCACGAACACCACCGGGCGCAGCCCGTACCGCCCGAACTGGCTGATCTCCTGCGCCGTGAGCTGGTGCGAACCCTCGCCGGTGATGAGGACGACGCGCCGGCCGTCCTGGGCGGCGACGGCCGCGCCGACGGCGGCGGGCGTGGCCCAGCCGATCGAGCCCCACAGGGTCTGGTTGTGGAAGGTGGCACCGCTGGGCAGCTGGGCGAACGCCAGGCCCATGGAGACCGTTCCGGTCTCGGCGACCAGGATGTCGTCCGGCTTGAGGAAGTCCTCCCAGCGGGGGTAGAGGTTCTCGGCGGTGATGGAGTCGCCGCCGCTGCCTCCTGCCGGGGCCATGCGGGTCACCCGGGCCTCGAAGTGCGGCCACTGCTTGCGGGGCAGCTTCTCGGTGAGCGCGACGAGCAGGTCCTTCATCTCCACGCTCTGGTAGGTCATGCCGTCGACGCTCACGTGGTGGTGGCGGATGTCGATCGTGCGACCGGGGTCGAGGTCGGCGGTGAACGCGCCGCTGTTGAAGTCGTGCATCAGCGCACCGACCAGGATGACGACGTCGCTGCCCTCGACGAAACGGCGGACGCCCTCGTTCATGAGCTTGCCGTCGTACATGCCGCAGTAGCCGCGCTGTTCCTCGTTGAGGACGCCCTTGTCGGCCATCATCGTCGCGAAGGGCATCCCGGTGGCGTCCAGGAACCGCTGCAGTTCCGGTCCGAGGCCGGAACGGGCGGCGAGCACCCCGGGCAGGGCACAGGCGCTCCCGGCCCGGCCGAGCATGTCGGCGACGGCCCGCACGGCGGCGTCCAGTTGCGCGGGGTCGCTGGCGGGTGCGGGGATCGGCCGGGCCGATCCGACCACGGGCATCTCCGCCAGGTCGGCGGGGAACGCCATGTAGACCGGGCGGCGGTGGTAGGCCGCCGCCGCGATGAGCCGCTCGGTCTCGGACGCGACGTTCTGCGGTGTCATGATCGCGCTCGCGCACACCACGGCGTCGGACATCTTCAGGAAGAGGTCGAACTCGCCGTTGCCCAGGGTGTGGTGGACGACCGAGCGGTGCGCCTGCACGGGCATCTTGGGCATGCCGACCAGGTGGAACACCGGCAGGTGGTCGGTGTACGCACCGGCGATGGCGTTGATCGCGCTGAGTTCGCCGACCCCGTAGGTGGTGCTCACCGCGCCCACACCGTGCACGCGGGCGTAGCCGTCGGCGCTGTACCCCGCGTTGAGCTCGTTGCAGCTGCCGATCCACTGGATGTCCGGGTGCTGGGAGATGGCGTCGTTGACGGGGAAGGCGTAGTCGCCCGGGACGCCGAAGACATGACGCACGCCGATGTCCCGCAGCCGGTTCAGGACATGCTGGATGACGGTGGTGGACATGGGGAGGTTCCTTTCCTGGTGACGGCACCACCGCCCCAGGGCGCCGTCTCCGGTGGAGTCGGTGGCGGCCTCGCCGGGCGGCGCGCATTGCGGCGGGCACCACGGGAAGGGCCACCGCCAGTGCCACAGGTGAAGCAAGCCGGGCTTTTCGCCCCCGCAACATGCTGTCCGCATCCCCCACAGCCCGCAACCGGAGCCATCCGGCCCACCAGCTGCGCGAACGGCCCGCCAGCTGCGGCAACGCCGCCGCACGAGGTAGCGCCGCACCCGCCGCACCCCAGCCCCGTGCAGCGCGCAGCGCGCAGCCGCCCGGACCCGACACCGCTCGAGGAGCCGCCGTGCACGAGTTCGCAGCAGTCCTCGCGGGTGCGCCCATGTCACCCCGCGGTGAGGCCGTCATCATGCTGTTCACGGGCCTGGGGATGACCGTGGCCGGCCTGCTCGGAATCCGGCACACCGCTTCCGGGTGGCGTACGACGAGCAATCGCAGCAGGATGCCCACGACGCCCACGGATGGGTGCCCGCACCCACCTCGGCCACACGCAAGGCCTCGCGCATCAAGACGGAGATCGGCGGCTCGGTCTTCACGATCGCCGGCCCGACGCTCGCGGTCATCGGGGCCCTTCGCCTCATCGAGCAGTAGGCGGATCCGGCTCCGCCGGACGCACGTGCCGACCGTATGATCCGCGCATGATCGACCAGACGGCCCTCAGGAGATGGGGCAGGGCAATCGACTGGGCGGGACTGATCCCGTCAGGGCTCCTGCTCTTCACCGGCGTACGGGAGTACCGCGACGGCGGGTCCATCGGATGGCCCGTCGCCGGAGCGTTGCTGGTCCTGGCGAGCTGCTGGACGGTCTACCGCGGGATGTCCCGCAGACGGGGCGAGGCCGGCAGGCCGATGCCCTGATCGGCGGTCGCGGGTTCCCTTGTGGTCGGGGCTCCCCTCCTCGGCGTAGGAGGCGACCAGACGGTGACCGGGGGTGCGCGGGACAATACCGCGCCCCCGCGGGGTGCCGTCAGGCGGCGAGCCGCGAGGCCGCCTCCTCCCACCTGCCGGGTTCCGGAAGCTCTTGGTCGCCGTGGCCGTCCGGCCGGTACCAGCCGCCGCCGGTGAGCCAGGTCCCGAGCCAGTCGGCCAGGCTCCGCTCGTCGACGAACCAGCCGTCCGACCAGTCACCGGTGTCGGCGTTCGGCTCGAAGATCAGGACGGTGCCGCTCCCGCTCCGGCAGTCCACCGCGCCGTACACGCCGCAGCCCCAGTCGAGGATCGGCAGTACGCCCTCGGGCCAGTGCGGGGAGGCCGCAGCCTGCGATTCCGCCCGCTGGGCCTGGTACACGCCCACCGCACTGCGCCCCTGCCCGTCCAGAGGGAACAGCTCGTACCCGGGCCCGAAGCCGCCGTCGGCCACCTCCGTGTAGAGCCGGGCGAGCAACGGCGGTATCGCGAAGCCGAGAAGGGCTTCAGCCTCCGCCACCTGCGCGGCCCGGGCAGGCGCGGGCAAGGCCCCGGTGGTGGCGCCGGCCTCCGCCGCCACGCGGACCACCAGGTCGTCGGCCAGGTCGTCGGCCAGGTCGTCGGCTTCGATCATGTGGCGATCGTGACAGGCAGGTCCGACAAGCGGTGTCCCCGAGCGACCCGGGGGGGGGGCACCTGCTTGCTTCGGCAAGTAGCCCCCATATAGTTGTGCCGACAATCATTTCCGGGTCCAGGTCAGCACGCCGGCCCGGGGAGTCGCACCGCGACGACGGTCCGCCCACCGCGGCCACGCACGTGGCACAAGCACACAGGTGATCTCGATACCCATGCGCATCCTCATGTTCAACACCCCCCTGACCGGCCACTTCCTGCCCCTGCTGCCGCTCGCCCGGGCGTTGCGCACGCAAGGGCACACCGTTGCCTTCGTCTCCGCCGACGCCATGGCCGGCCCGGTCGAGGCGCAGGGTTTTGAGCTGATCCCCGCCGGTCCGACCGTCGACGTGGCGATCGCCGAAGCGTCCCGCCGCAGCGGTGCCGACATGGCGTCGAATCCTTCGCCGGCGCTGGTCGCCGAGTTCTTCGCCGGGGCACGCGTCGACCTCTCCATGGACGAGGCCCTCGCAGGGGCGCGCACGTGGGAGCCGGACCTGGTCGTGTCGGAGCACTGCGACTTCGTGGGGCCGCTGGTCGCCGCGGTGCTCAAGGTGCCGTCCGCGGTGATGGGCATCGACCCGGCGCTGGAGCCCGAGGCCCTGGACGCCCTGGCCGCGACGGCGCAGTCCCGTTACCTCGACCGCGGTCTGCAGGCCCCGGCCCACGCGCCGTCCGGCCGCTGGCTGCTGGACCTCTGCCCGCCCGGCCTGCAGCGCGGCGGCGCGCTGCCGCCCCTCGAACGGATGGCGCTGCGGCCCGAGCCCCACCAGGGCCCCGAGGGCACGCCGCGCGCGATCAGGGTCCCCGGTACCGGCCGGCCCCGGGTGCTCGTCAGCCTCAGCACCGTCTCCGGCAGGGCCTCCACGCTCGGTCCGCTGCTCCGGTCGCTGAGCGTCCTGGACGTCGACCTGGTCGCCACGACGGGAGGCGCCCCGGTCGACGACCTCGGGCTGGAGCCGGGCAGGGTCGAGCTGGTGTCCTTCGTACCGGCCGCGGAGTTGCTGGACGGCGTGTCGGTCGTCGTGCACCACGGCGGTTCCGGCAACACGTTCGGGGCGGCGGCGCGCGGGATCCCGGCCGTCGTCGTCCCGGGTGCGGCGGGACAGCAGCGTCAGGCGTTCCGGCTCCAGGCCGCGGGAGCGGGCGTGGCGATGCCGATCGGCGAGCAGGGGCCGGAAGCGGTCACCGCCGCGGTCAGCCGCGTGCTCGCCGAGCCCGCGTTCACCGCGGCGGCGGAGCGCCTGCGTGACGAGATCGCCGCGATGCCCTCGGCCTCGGAGGTCGCGGAGCGCCTCACCGCCGCCGCAGCGGCATAGCGCGCAGCGCGTGAGGGCCCGTCGGACGGCTCACGGGCCCTCACGCCGTCCGGACCCCGCCACCACCGCACCGCCGCAGTCCCTGGTCACTTGCGGAACAGCAGCACGAACACGCCGAGGACCACGCCGAGGACCACCGCGGAGACGCCGTGGCCCACCCGGTGCGCGCGCACGCCCGGAAGGTGGCGGTCGAACGCGAAGCGGCCGGGCCCGCCGACGGCCAGCGTGGTGGCCAGCGCGGCGATGAGCAGTTCGTACTCCACCCCCGTCGGGGCGAAGAACCCGCCGCCCCACTTCACGGCGACGGCGTTGACCATGACGCCCACCACCGCCGCCCCGGCGAGCGGGGTCAGCAGCCCGAGGGCGAGGCCCACGCCCCCGAGCACCTCGCTGAGCCCCGCCAGCACGGCCATCGCCTTCCCGGCCGCGTAGCCGCCGGAGGTGAAGACGCGTCCTGCGCCGTCGAGGCCCACCCCGGAGAACCAGCCGAACAGCTTCTGGGCTCCGTGGCTCGCCATCGTCAGCCCGAGCACCAGCCGCAGGAGCAGCAGCCCGGCGTCATGGACGTACGGCGGGACGCCGAACTCGGCGGTGGCGTGGGAGCCGGAGCGGGTCAGTGTGCCGAGGGGGGAAGCGGACATGTCTGAGGCCCTTCGTGGGGTTGCCGTGTGCGGCCTGCGAGCCGGACGTCGCGACGGGCGGCCCACCGCACGGCCGATCACGGCAGCAGCGTGACGCCCTGCGGCGCCGTCCGGCACGCGGCACGCCGGACGTTAGGTCCATGGGGGTCGGATGCCTTGCCACCGATGGCCCCACCCCGTCCCTCCCCTGGCAGGATCTCCGGGTGACCTCCTTGTTCCTGATGGTCGGCCTGCCCGGGGCCGGGAAGACCACCGTGGCCCGGCGGCTCGCCGGGGAACACGGCGCGCTGCGCCTGACGCCGGACGAGTGGATGATCCCGCTGTTCGGCGCATCCGAGGCGGACGGGAAGCGCGACGTGCTGGAAGGGCTGCTGCTGCGGCTCGCGCTGGAGGCGCTGGCGCTCGGGACCGATGTGGTCCTGGACTTCGGGTGCTGGTCGCGTGACGAGAGGTCGGCGATCCGCCGCCTGGCGGAATCCGCGGGCGGGTCCTGCCACCTGGTGTACGTACCGGTGGACCACGAGACCCAACGGGCCCGCGTCGCCCGGCGCCAGGCCACGACACCGGAACGGACCTTCCCGATGAGCGAGGCGGACCTCCTGCACTGGCGGGCGCTGTTCGAGGAGCCCGACGCCGCCGAACTCGCGGGCGAGGACGTGGGCGACCCTCCCGCCGGGTGGCCGGGATGGCGCGAGTGGGCCGCCGGCCGGTGGCCCTCGTTCGAGTGACGGCCGCCGCGGGGGCCTCGCGGGCTCAGGCCCGGGGCGGGACGCCTTGGACGCGTCCAGAGCCACGCCGTCGAGGAAGGGCTGCTCGACGCGGGGCGGCGGGCGGCCGCCGTCAGGTCAGGGCGGGCATGAAGCCGCCACGCGCTACGCCGGAGGACAGCAGGACCGGCCAGTCGAGCGCGTCCGGCAGCTGATCCACCGACAGGACGACCGCCCCACCCGCCTGTTCGACGTCCAGGCACCACTCGGCCATCCCGCTCGACGCCGCACCACCGTCAGTCCCGCCCAGCACCGGTGCGGCCAGGACGGGTACGACGCATCCGTGGTCGCCGGGCCCGTCCACGACGCACAAGGTGAGCCGGGGGAAGACGCTCCAGCCCTCACACAAGGGCACCGCCCCGTCGGTCACGACCAGGGGCGGCAGAGCGTCGTGGACGGGTGCGTCGGCCAGCAGGAGGACAGGCGTGGCACCGCGGACGAAGAGCGTCTTCTCGGGATCCATCAGCACGCGAACACTCTCGCAAACCGTTCGCCCGGGCTGCGGGCGGGGGGGCCGGCACATCACCGGCGGGCGCCCGCACGAGCTCACGAGATCTTTGACTGAGCAAGGATTCGCTGCGTAGACTCCCCCTGACTTCGGCGACGCTAGTCAGCCATGCCGTGGCGCACCGTACGCAAGAGGAGTTGACGTTGGCTTTCCCGTTCGACCCGGAACTGACCCAGAGGATGTCCCGGCTCGCCCAGGCGGAGGGACACACGGAAGTCGCGCGGATGCGGGCGGAAGCGGCCCTGATGGAAGCCGATCCCTACACCCCGCCGGTCCCGGTCGACTTCCGCGAGGTCACCGTTCCGGGTCCGCAGGGCGCCCCGGACGTCCGGGTGCACGTCCACAGGCCCGCGGGCCACGCAGGCAAGCAGCCCGGCCTGCTGTACGTGCACGGCGGCGGCTTCGTGATCGGGCTCGTGGGCTTCTTCCACAACGAGACCACCCGCATCGCCGCCGAGGTGGGCGCGGTGGTGGTGTCGGTGGACTACCGCCTCGCACCGGAACACCCCTACCCGGCCGCCCTGGAGGACTGTTACGCCGCCCTGCGCTGGCTGGCCGGGCACGCCGACGAACTGGGGGTCGACCCCGACCGCATCGGGGTGGCCGGTGAGAGCGCCGGCGGGAACCTCGCGGCCGCGGTCGCCCTGTACGCACGCGACCACGGCGGCCCCGCCCTGAGCATGCAGTACCTCGGCGCCCCCATTCTGGACGACCGCCTCGCCACCGCCTCCATGCAGGCCTTCACCGACACCCCCGGGTTCAACCGCCGCAACGCCCAACGGAGCTGGGACCACTACCTCGGCGGCAAGGGGCTGCGCGGCGGCTACGGCGTCAGCCCGTACGCCGCCCCGGCCAGGACGCAGGACCTGGCCGGACTGCCGCCCACGTACATCGCGGCCACCGAGTTCGACCCGCTGCGCGACGAGGACCTGGCCTACGCCCAGCGGCTGATCACCGCGGGCGTCCCCACCGAGATGCACCACTTCCCGGGCGCCTTCCACGGCGCGGCCCAGCTGGCCCCGCGGACCGAGGTGGGCCGCCGCATGATCGCCGAGCAGCTCGACGCCCTCCGCCGCGGTCTGCGATCCGGCAAGGCCGGCGGGACGGCCTGACCACCGGCCCACCGGACTCCCACCGCCGGCCCACCGCGGGCCCCTGCTCCAGCCGGGTGACACCCGGCGTGTGGCGATGTCCGCGGTGGGCGAGCCGGGTGACGTGGAGCGCGGGGCGGACGGACGGACGGTTAGCCTGAGCTGGCCGGAAGCCCGGTCGACCTCGGGAGCAGCAGGTGGCAAGGGTGGGAACGCGGAGCTGGGCGGGAACGGAGAGCCGCCTGCTGCCGGCCGTCCTGCTGCTCGTCGCCGTGGTGATCGACCTCGCCACTCCACGCACCGTCAGCGCCGCGGCCCTCTACGCGGCGGCGGTCCTGGTGGCGGCCGCTCTGCTGTCGCTGCGCGGGACGGTTCTCATCGGATTGACCGCCCTCGTCCTCGACGCGGCCATGTTCTGGGTCTTCGGCTACCGCCGGAGTGCGATCGCGTTCAGCGAGCTGTTCATGTTGGCGACGGTGACCGGGATCGCCGTCCTCCTGAACCGGCTCCTGTACCACCGCGATGAGCAGCTCCAGTCCGTACGCGACATCGCCGCCGCCGTCCAGCGCGCCGTCCTGCCGAGACCACCGGAGCGGATCGGCCCGCTGCGCTTCGCCGCCCGGTACGAGGCCGCCCAGACGGACGCGCAGATCGGCGGGGACCTCTACGCCGTGGTCGACACCCCCTTCGGCGTCCGTTGCGTCATCGGCGACGTACGCGGCAAGGGGATGGAAGCGGTCAGGGCGGTCGCCGTCGGCATCGGGACCTTTTGCGAGGCGGCCCTGCAGGAGCCCAGCCTGACCGCCCTCGCGCAACGGCTGGAGCGCGCCGTCACCCTCGAGTCCCGGCAGTCGGGGACCCTGACCGAGTTCGAGGGGTTCATCACCGGCGTGCTGGCGGAGTTCCCCCGGCACGGGAACAAGGTCCGGCTGGTCAACCGCGGCCACCCGCCGCCGCTGCTCTTCCTGGGCGACACCGTGCGGTACGTCGAGCCCACCCGGCCGGGCCTGCCCCTGGGCCTCGCCGCCCTCGACAACGGCACCGGCACCGGCACCGGCACCGGCACCGTCGACACGGTGACGTTCCCCGAAGGGGCCAGTCTGCTGCTCTACACCGACGGACTCACCGAAGCCCGCGACGCGTCGGGCACCTTCTACGACCCCGTCGCCCGACGCACGGGCCGCCACCGCCCCGACCCCGACGCCCTCGTGGACGCCCTGCTCGCCGACCACCACCGCCACACCGGCGGCCGCAGGACCGACGACACGGCGCTGCTGGCCATCACACACGTCCCGACGGACGACGGGGCCTCCGCGGCCGACCGGATCCAGGACAGCTGAGCCGCCCTCACCCCGATACCCTCCGCGAACACGTGGACGGCCGGGGACGGCGACCCCGGAACCCGGGCTTGATAGGCAAGCATCCACTTGCCTATCGTTGCGGTCATGGCAGAGGATGTCTTCAAGGCGCTGGCCGACCCGACCCGCCGACGCATCCTTGACGAGCTGGCGGAACGGGACGGCCAGACCCTGTTCGAGATCTGCGGGCGGCTGGCGATGAAGCACGGCCTGGGGCTGTCCCGCCAGGCGGTCAGCCAGCACCTGGCCGTGCTCGAATCGGCGGGCCTGGTGCTCACGCGGCGCCAGGGCCGGTACAAATACCACGACCTGAACACCGAACCCCTGGAGCACATCGTGACCCGGTGGCTCAGGCCCGACGCATCGGAGAGCACCCCATGAGGATCCACCTGTCCAGCGTCTTCGTCGACGACCAGGAGAAGGCCCTGCGCTTCTACACCGACGTGCTGGGCTTCGTGAAGAAGCACGACGTCCCGATCGGCACGGACCGGTGGCTGACCGTGGTCTCACCGGAGGACCCCGACGGGACGCAACTGCTGCTCGAGCCCTCCGGCCACCCCGCGGTGAAGCCGTACAAGACGGCGCTGGCCGAGGACGGCATCCCGGCGACCTCCTTCGCCGTGGACGACGTGCACGCGGAGTTCGCCCGGCTGCGCGGGCTCGGGGTGCACTTCACGCAGGAACCGGTGCAGATGGGCCCCGTCACGACCGCCGTCCTGGACGACACCTGCGGCAACCTGATCCAGATCGTGCACAGCGCGGACGCCGGGAGTTGAGGCGGGGCACGAGGAGCGCCCACCGGTCAGACGAAGTACTCCGGCGTCTTGTTCGTGGCAAGGCCCAGCGCCTCACGGACCTTTATCGCCTGGTCGTGGCCCGGCCGGAGCAGGGCCGCCTCGTAGTGGTCGTAGTACGTTGCCGTGTCCTTCGCGTCGGCAGCCTTCGCCCAGTGCGGGCGGGCCGCGTCGATCTCCCGCTGAAGGGCCGCGACGTGGCGCTCCGCGCCGGCGGGCCATTCATGACCGCGCAGCATGCGCGCCTGCTCGTCGAGGGCCACCGCGATACCGTGCGCCCATTCCTTGTAGCCCTTGAAATCGTCCTTGACGTAAGACGCTTCCGGTTTGCCGAAGAACTGCGCGTCGTTGGCGACGTTGGCGGCCTTCAGGTAGGCGACCTGGTGCTCGTCGAGCGTGGTCTCGTCAAACCGGAGGGAACCCTCCAGGGGTGTGTTCCCGGCCCTGCCGTACACGCAGGTCACCCGGCGGTCGCCGAGCTCCCAGCTCTCCCGGCTGGGGCCGTAGAAGTACATCTCGACCTCTGCCTCCACCGCCCAGTAGTCCATCGAGTAGGCGCTGTCGAGGTCCGTGCACCGACTGTCGAGCGTCTCGTCGATCGAGTCGTCGCCCGGGTAAGCGCCGTCCCCGGTGAGTTCGAAGACCCCGAACACCTCGGCGGTGTGCTTGCCCCCGCACGGCACGACGGCCATGTCGGGAACATCGCTCTCCAAGTCGTCGCCGGGGGTGTCGATGCATTCGCCCTCGCGGAGGAGGGCGAAAGTGTTGTTGGCCAGCGCCTCCTCCCTGATGTCGTCACCGAGGCCCTTCGTGAAGCCGGCGAGGCCGAAGGCCAGGACCACGGCGCAGGCCAGCGTGCTCAGCGACGACAGCACCACCCCGGTCGTGGCCATGCCCTTGCCACGCTCCCCGGTCCTCTCGATCCGGCCCAGCGCCATGGCGCCCAGGACGACACCGACCACCGGAACACCGAACAGCAGCCCGGACACCATCGCCGCGACGGCGAGTTTGCTCACAGCGGGCCGCGACGGCTCGGGCAGCGGCGCGGGAGTTGGCGAGTTCACGGAACAGTGCTCCTCATGGAGTGTCAGGCGAACGGCTGCGCGAATATATCCGATCTTCATGAACACGGTTCCCGCCCGACCGCGGGCGCTCTCCGGCACCGGTTCGCCGCGTCCTGTACGGCCGTGTCCGGGCCTGCCAGCATGATCCGGACGATCGGGAACCACACGGGGGTTGATGTGTTCCATCACGTTCGGCGGCGTGCCCTGCTGGGCTGCGCCGCGTCCGTCCTCATGCTCAGCGGCTGCACGGAGGGCTCCGGAGTTCCCCGGCAGCAGGGAGCCACGCCGGCTGCCGCCTCCCCATCGGCTTCGGCCGCCCCGCCCGCCTCCTGGCGCGATCCGGCGGAGCAACTGGCGGACGCCAGGGTGTGGGTGTCGACGGGGCGGCAGAGCGGTGGACTGGAGTCGGCGCTGCCGGCGAAACCCGCGGGCGGGACGGTCTACGTGGCCACGCAGTGCCAGGGCACGGGCACGCTCACGGTCGACGCCGGCCGCTACGGCACATCCACGGAGCACTGTTCGGACCGGCCGGACGGCAGCCTCAACGGTGCCGCGATGTCGTCCGCCGAGGCCGCGACCCGCCTCAAGGTGACCGCGGAGCCCGGGGTCACCTGGGCGGTCGCGGTCGGCTGGGACGAACGCACTCAGGGGCCACAGGAGTAGCAGCGCCGCCGGCGGCATGCAGTTCAGCAGCCTGCTGCGCCGATACCTGCACCACAAACTCGATCAATGGGAGGGCGTCGTCACCGAGTCCCCTCACGGGCCGGTCTACGCGTTCTTCACGAACAGGCTTCCGGACGACTGGACGCACGAGTCGTTCCGGCCGTTCTAGGTCGTCTCTGAACGACCGCTACTTGTGGTTCACGGGTGACCAGCCACACCTGAGCCCGGGTGGGGTGTGGGAGCGAACGGCTCCGCCGCTGCCGGGGCGGTGAGGGAAGCCGTCCTCGCCGCCCAGCCGTACGTACCGCACGAGCCTCCTGCGCGGTGGGTAGGCAGGACCCCGCCGGAGTTGCACGGCCCGACGGGGCCCATGGTGTGCGTCAGCGGGCGCTCGTGGTCTCGATGTCGACGATGTGGTCGTACCGCTCCAGCAGCACGAAGAGCCTTGTCTTCTGCGCCGTCTCCCCGCTGCCGAAGGTCAGGGTGACGATGACCTCATGGCCGTTTCCCACGGTGCCGTTGTCAGTCACCGTCCACCGCGCCGGGACGTTTTGGGCGTGCAGGACGCCGTCCACTCCGTTCTCCTCCTCCCAGGCCGCCAGCCGCAGGGCGAAGTCGGGCGTCAGGTAGTGCTTGCGGAGGGCCGCGGCCAGCGTGGCGTCCGGGTCCGTGTAGTCGCCCTTCGCGTCGATGTACGCGCCGTAGAAGTCGGCGACCCGGGTCACCGCTCGACCGGGCGTGCCGCTGACCGACTGCGGTGCGGCGGTGGACGCCTTCGCGGGGGCATGGACGGACGCCTGTGCCGACTCGGACGGCTTGCCGCTGACGCGGTGCGGGGTCCCAGCGGAGGCCTGGATGGTGGCGCCGAGGCCGAGTACGACGGCAAGGACGCCGGCGGTGAGGGCGGTGCGGGTCTTGCTGTTCATGTCGGTTCTCCATTTCGGGTGATCGAGTGGTCGGGCTGTTCTGTGTCGTCGGTGCCGACCGCGTACGGCCGGGTCCTGCTGCGGTGCGGGCCGCGCAGGATCGCGGTGACCTGGCGGCCGTTCAGGACGAGGTGCGGCGCGGCGGCAGGTCGGCGGCTGCGAGGAGCGCGCTTGCTCGGGTGCTCTCGGGCATGGGTGTCCCCCCGTGAATGCGGTGAATTCGGTGAATGCGCGAACGCAGTGCATCGGTGCCGTACGTCGCCTGACGCCGGCTGGTCGGTCCGGCCCCGGCCGGTGCGACACGAAGAGCATCGGCGGCCACCGGAGTCCTGCGCAACGACTGCCGCCCCTTTGGCGGCGGTGGAACCATCCCGGCCCATCTGACGTGCAGGGATATGAGTGCCTGGGATGCAGGATCGGCGGCCGGACGACGGGAGAACGGTGTCGATGCACGACGATGTCGAGGAGTTCGCGGCGCTGGTGCGCCGTCTGAAGGGCCGCACGAACCGGAGCTACGCCTCTCTGGCCCGCCGCCTCAACATGAACACCTCCACGTTGCACCGCTACTGCACGGGCGACGCGGTGCCTCAGGACTTCGCACCCGTGGAACGGCTCGCGGCCTTCTGCGGGGCGGGCCCGCAGGAGCGGCTGGAGTTGCACCGTCTGTGGCTGTCGGCGATGGCGGCTCGGCAGGAGGTGCGTACGGCCGGTCCGGCAGAGGCGGCGGAGGCGGCGGCACCGGACGGGGGCGGGGTGCTCGTCGACGAGGGCAGCTCCGCGGAGCAGCCCGGGGACGGCCCCGACCCGGACGAGCCCCCTCCCTCCCCCGCTCCGCGCCCCTGGTACCGCCGCCGACGGGTCCTGGCGTCCATCGCCGTCGTCGGCGCCCTGGTCGCCGCATTGCGCAGCACGTCGGCCCTGTCGGGCGAACGCTCCTCCGAGGCGGGCGCCTCCCGCACCCCCGGCTCGCGGACGACCGCCACCGGCGCACCCCACCGTTCGGCGACGTCGGCCACCACGTCCCCCTCCCCTTCCCGGAGCTCCGCCCCGCCCGCCACCGGCAGCGGTCCCACCGCGGCCGCGAAGCAGACCACCGGCCTGCCCCTCACATGGAGCACCGACTCCCTGGTCTGGGACAAGGGCTGCGGCCACGACTACGTCATCGCCAAGCCGCCCGCTCAGGTACCTGCGCCGCCGGTGGAGCAGGATGCCCGGGCGTGGGCGGCGGCGCAGGGCGCGGTGCACGGGCAGCAGACGAGGGTGCAGATCTCGGTGCAGGGGCGGTCGTCCGCGGCCGTGGTCCTCGAGGCGCTCCACGTCCGCATCGTCAGCCGCGGCAACCCGGCCGCCGGGAGTGCGTACGCCATGGGCCAGGGCTGCGGGAGCGACCTCACGCCCCGCCGCTTCACCGTGAACCTCGACGTCGACCGGCCCGTCACCCGCCCGAAGGACGGCGCCGACGGTGAACACGTCGTCCCGGCCGCGCATTTCCCGTACCGCGTCTCTGCCGAGGACCCGGAAGTGCTGCTGGTCGACGCGATGACACGGACCCACGACGCCCGCTGGTACCTCGAACTCGACTGGTCCTCCCAGGGCCGCACCGGCACGATCCGCATCGACGACCACGGCCGCCCGTTCCGCACCACCGGCATCACGGCGATGCCGCACTACTGGTACGGCACGAACGACGCAGGCCGGCGTGCCTGGGTCCCCTACGACGGTTAGCGCTGTGACCGCATGGGTTCCCCGGGTCGTCAGCCGCAGTAGTCACCGGACTTGGTGTCCGGGCCGGTGCCGGCGGTCGCGGCGAGGCGGACGCCGAGGAGACGCCCGGCGGAGTTCACCGTCACCTGAAGCGACGTCACGGCCCGCATGCTGTCGTCACGGTAGGGGTACGTCACGGTCCAC
This sequence comes from Streptomyces sp. TOM-9, assembly GCF_056858595.1. Classification (NCBI taxonomy): domain Bacteria; kingdom Bacillati; phylum Actinomycetota; class Actinomycetes; order Kitasatosporales; family Streptomycetaceae; genus Streptomyces; species Streptomyces sp. TOM-9. The sequence goes on from NZ_JBXEQB010000001.1 coordinate 1,721,688, forward strand.
ATCCCGCCCGCGCCGTCGTCGGCACGGTCCACCGCGGGACGCTTCGTGTCGGCCGTGGGGTAGTGCAGGGCCACGTACCGGTCCGCGGACCGCTCGGCGGCCGCCGCGTCGTGCACCGACCAGGAGGAGCCCGGGATGGGCTTCCCGACCGCCGCGGCCTCGGCCCGGGGGCCCGTCGACACGTCGACGCGGAACCGGTCCGGGTCGGGCCAGCTCATGAAGGCGACCCCGCTCGGTGCCAGCTCCGCCCACACCTCCTCGTTCACGCCGTCGATCCCGCACGGAGTGGTGTCCTGGACCCGGACGATCCTGACGTCGTCGCCCAGCGCCTTGCGCACCGCCTGCCCGATCACCGCCTGCTGTTCCGCCGACGCCTGCCTGCTCGGCTCGGCGTGGTCGACGACCCGCACGTCGACGACGGTCGTCAGCACGAGGGCCACGGCCAGGAACCCCGCGCCGGTGGCGGCCTGGAGCCCGCGGTGGCGCGTGGGCCAGGGCGAGAGCCGCGTACCGGCGAGGCGCAGCGACAGGACCCCGATGCCCGCGCCCACGACGGCGCCCGCCACGTTGGTGGTGAAGTCACTGGTGTCGCAGTAACGGCCGATGACGGGAAGGCAGGCCTGGACGGTCTCGATCCCGCACGCCAGGAGGACGGACAGCAGCACAGGGGGCACCGGGCGGCGGGCCGCCCGCACACCGAAGAAGCCGATCGGCACGAACAGGGCGACGTTCATCCACCCCTGGGTCGTCCCGAACGACTCCCACACGTCCTTGCTCACCGTGCATTTCACCGCGCCTGTACCGACGGGTCTGAGCCAAAGCGTCAGGAACAAGGCGGCCGTCGTGGTGGCCGCCCATGCCCCGTAGGTCCAGGGCCGGTCGGAACGGCCACGCAGGGCGACCGAGACGACTCCCAGCACGGCCGCGGAGACCAGGGTGACGAGGAGGAGGTACAACATGTGCCCTCCGAAGACGAGAGCGAACAATGCCGTGCCTTTCGAGCGCGAGGAGATCAGCCGACGGCGCGCGAATCGCGGCGCGTCGGCGATCACCATGGCTCCCGCAGGTCATGACCCCTGGTTCAACTCATGACCAAGCTGTAACAGCCCGCCCCTGCCGGCCCGGAAGATCACCGGTACAGGCTCCGGCCCGGCGTTCGGTCCTCCGGTTGAACGCCGTCTCCCACGGCTACGGCGTGGGCTCGGTCCCTTCCGGAAAACCCAACGCATCGAGGAGTGTGTCGAAGAGGTCCTCGACGAAGGTCCCCTCCGAACGCAGTACCTCCTCGATCCGGGACTGCGGTGCCACGGCCGGGATGCCCGCCGCTGCGGCCCAGGCGAGAGCGCCTTCGGCGTCGGAAGGAACCTCCGCGTCGAGTTCCGCGCGTGTGCGGCTCACGGCCTCGTCGAACTCGGGAGTGTCCACCCACAGGAGCTGGTCCTCCAGGTCCTCGGGTTCCTCGGTGACGAGTGCCGCAGCAATGTGCAGGTTGAGCCACGCCTGCCAACGTCGCCCGTCGGTCCCCAGCCCCGTCACCAGGGCGACGCTGCTGTCGGATACGGACGCCACGCAGGCCGGTGCGCCGGTCCACTCGACGAGGGCGGGCAGATCGCCGTCCTCCCAGATCCCATCGTCGAACTGGAGGGTCTGCCAACCACCCGCTCGCGGCCACCACTCGTGCACCGCGTCCTTCAGCTCCCGGTCGATGCCGTCGAACACGGGCGCTTCCAGCAGCGGACGCTTGCTGCGGGCAAAGAGCAGGTGCCCGGAAAACCCCACGGGAACTCCTTCTTGGAGACGTTGCCCGCACCTTATGGGCTGCCACCGACACGGCAGGCTCGGGCCGGCTCGCGCCCCGTCCACCGCCGCTGCGACCCTTTGTGTGCGCAAACCTTTCCCGAACCGTCCGCGGCGATTTGCCGCCGCATTCCGCACCGCCGCACCACGCGTGGAACCCTGCGGTCGTGAACGACGACGAACCTCCGGTCGAACCGCTGGACGACGACATGCGCACCTGCGCCTTCTGCGGGCACCCGGTTCCTGAGGAATCGCTTGACGAGTACGACTGTCCCGTGTGCGGAGACCCGGAAGGGCGCGACGTACTGCTGTGAGGTCCTGGCGAGAACGACGCGCCGGCGCGGGGCCGAGTCCGCTGGGCGGCGACCGCATGCCAGGGCGCGGTGAAATGAAGATGCGGCAAGGTGAGGCGACGATGGTCGGCATGGCACCCGAGTCGAAGCCCGCGCCGCCCGCCGCGTCGACGCACCAGACCGCGCTCACCGATGGCGTGGCCTCGGTCTTCACATGGGACGAGAACGCGCGCATCGAGGTGCGCGACCTCGGACGCGAGATCGTCATCGAGGCGAACGCCGATGGGCTCAGAACCCTCGCACGCCATTTGCTCACGCTCGCCGGCAACGGCACCCCTGACGGTGCGCACCTGCACCTTGAGGCCGGAGTGGGGCTGGTGGAGGGATCCGTGGGTCTGGTCCTGGAGCGATGCGACGACGAGTGACGTCCGTGCGGGCTGATCCGGGGCGCTCGTCGTCACATGCCGGAAACATACGCGGCGACGATCCGCCAGTAGGGTCCCGGCATGCTCCTTTTCCACTTCACGCGGCCGGGGCTGTGGCCGCTGATTTTGGCAGACGCGGAGATCAGGGCGACCTGGCCGGAGGAGCTGGACGACGTACCGGAACTGGCGCGGTCCGTGCACCTGACGGCCGATCCGAGTCCGGGGTCGCTGCCGGGGGCCTTCCGGGACCGCACCGTGCGGTTCACGGTGGAGGTTCCCGCGCCGGAGGCGCAGCGGTGGCATGCGTGGGCGGGTACGAGGCTGCCCGCGGGGTCCGCGGAGGCGCTCGCGGCGTCCCGGTTCGACGGGCGTCCGGACGAGTGGTTCGTGCTGGAGCGGGCCATCCCGTCGGCGGAGTGGGTGTCGGTGATCGACCTCGGTGTGATGACGCCGCTCTGGCCGCGTCCGTAGGCCGTCCGTAGGCCGTCCGTAGCCGCGTCGGCGGGCCGTCACCAGGTCGTGGGGCCGGCGCCGCGCCACTCGACGAGGTCGCTGTCGTACAGGTCGCCCAGGCGCATGCGGAGCCCGGCGCGGCGGGCCAGCGCGAGGACGTCCCGGGGTCCGTAGGCGAGGCCGAGGATCCTGCCGTCGCACCGCACGCGGCGGCCGCCGGTGCCCGAGGGCGGGTACACGATCACTCGGCATCGCACCGGCTCAGCGTGGCCCCGCAGGGGCGGGAACGCATCCTGGCGGAATGTCCGGGCGGAGTATCCGGGCGAGCGCCGCGGCCCCGCAGGGCGTACGAATGGAGGGACATCAAAGCGCCGGAGAGAGTGGCTGGGCATGCGCGTTGTCGTGGACCTCACCCGTTGCCAAGGCTATGCGCAGTGCGTGTTCCTTGCGCCGGACATGTTCGAACTGCACGGCGAGGAGGCGCTGCTGTACGACCCGGCGGTCCCGGGCGACCAGTACGAACGCGTGCGCCAGGCCGCCGCGGCGTGCCCGGTGCAGGCGATCCTGGTGGGCGAGGAGGTGAGCGCCGGTGTCCGCTGACCTCCTGGAGGGCCGGATCGTCATCGTCGGAGCGTCGCTGGCGGGCCTGCGGGCCGCGGAGACGCTGCGCGAGAAGGGCTTCACCGGTTCGCTGACCGTCGTCGGGGACGAGCCCCACCCGCCGTACGACCGGCCGCCGCTGTCCAAGGGGGTGCTGCTCGGCAAGGTGTCGGCGGACGCCACCGGGCTGCCGATGCGTCGTGATCCGGAGGCGGAGTGGCGGCTGGGGGTGCGCGCCACCGGGCTGGATCCGGTGGGGAAGCGGGTCCTGCTGGGCGACGGCTCGTCGCTGCCGTTCGACCGGCTGCTGATCACGACCGGGACGCGGGCGCGGCCCTGGCCGGTTCCGGAGGAGGCCGCCCTTGACGGGGTGTTCACGCTGCGCACCAGCGACGACGCCGCGCGTCTGGCCGAGCGGCTGGCCGCCGGGCCGCGCCGGGTGCTGGTGATCGGGGCGGGCTTCACCGGTTCGGAGATCGCGTCGGTCTGCCGCGAGCGCGGTCTGGAGGTGACGGTCACCGAACGCGGCCCGGCGCCGCTGGTGGGGGCGCTCGGCGGGACCTTGTCGAAGCTCGCGTCCGCCATGCAGCGGGCGCACGGTGTGGACCTGCGCTGCGGCGTGACCGTCACCTCGCTGCGCGGCAACGGCAGGTTCACCGGCGCGGACCTGTCGGACGGCACCCGTGTCGACGCGGACGTGTGCGTCGTCGCGATGGGCGCGGTCCGCAACGTCGAGTGGCTGGCGGAGTCCGGGCTGGCCGCCGGCCCGCGCGGGATCGCCTGCGACGCCGGGTGCCGGGCGTTCACCATGTACGGGATCGTCACGGACGACGTCTTCGTGGCCGGTGACGTCTCGCGCTTCCCGCACCCGCTGTACGAGTACCAGCTGCTCTCCCTCGAGCACTGGCGCAACGCGGTGGACCAGGCCGAGGTCGCCGCCCACAACATGGTCAGTCCGGGGCCGCTGCGGCGGCCGCACCTGGCGGTGCCGACGTTCTGGTCGAGCCAGTTCGGCTACAACATCAAGTCGGTGGGCGTCCCCACCTTCTCCGACCAGGTGGTCATCGCGCAGGGCTCGCTGGAGGAGCGCCGCCTGGTCATGGCGTACGGCTACCGCGGCCGGTTGACCGCCGCGGTCACGGTCAACATGGCCAAGTCGCTGGAGTACTACGAGCGCCTCATCGAGACGGCCGCCCCGTTCCCGCCCCCGCTGGGCGCGTCGGACCGCCGTACGGCGGCCGAGGTCGTCCTCCCCTCCGATGTGCCGGACCCGAGCCGGCTCTCGCACGGTCCCACGGTCGCGCTCACCGGGTACCTGCCGGACCGGCGGCTGGTCCTGGCGAGGCCCGCCGGGTGACCCACCCCCGCCCATCCACGAGGAGCCACCACGCATGACCGCCGAGACCCTGCTGGAACGGATCACGGATTACGCCAGCCGCCCCGACCCGTACCCGCTGTACGCGGAGCTCCGCGAGGCCGGGCCCGTGGTGCGGCAGACGGACGGCAGCTACCTGGTCGGCACGTACCACGAGATCGTCGGCCTGCTCCACGACCCGAGGCTCAGCGCGGACCCCCGCAACCGCACCACACCGGCCGCCCCGGCGGCGGAGGAGACGCAGCACCTGCCGTTCCTGCGGCTGGACGACCCCGAGCACCACCGGTTGCGCTCGCTGGCCATGCGGCCGTTCGGCCCGCCCCACAACCCCGGCCGGGTCGACGCGATGCGCGGGGAGATCACCCGGATCACCGGGGAACTGGTCGAGGGGCTCCGGGGCCGCGACCACGTCGACATCGTCGACGACCTCGCCTACCCCCTGCCGGTCACGGTCATCTGCCGGATCCTCGGTGTGCCGCGCGAGGACGAGCCGCGGTTCCGGGAGTGGACCGACCTGCTCGTCGCCTCCGCCGACATCAGCCCCGGCGAGGACGCCGCCGCGCGGGCCGAGGCGGGTCGCAAGGGCCGGACGGAGATGGGCGCCTACCTGCTCGGCCTCGCGGAGCAGCGCCGCGGCCGGCCCACCGGCGACCTGCTCTCGGACTTCGTCAACGAACCGGATCCGGAGCTGCGGCTCACCGACGAGGAGCTGGCGATGACCGCGATCCTGCTCCTCATCGCGGGGCACGAGACGACGGTCAACCTGATCACCAACGGTGTGCTCACGCTGCTGCGCCACCCCGACCAGCTGGAGCGGCTGCGCCGGGAGCCGGAACTGCTGCCGGAGACGGTGGAGGAACTGCTGCGGTACGAGCCGCCGGTGCACCTGCGCGAGCGCATCCCCCTCGCCGACGTGGACATCGCGGGCACCGTCGTGCCGAAGGGCACGTCCGTGATCCTCGCGCTGGCCTCGGGCAGCCGTGACCCCCTGCGGTTCCAGGATCCCGAACGCTTCGACCCCGCCCGCAAGGACAACGAGCACTTCGGCTTCGGCAGCGGCGTCCACCTCTGCTTCGGCGCACCCCTGGCGCGCATCGAGGCCCAGGCGGCGCTCGGCGCGCTGCTGCCCGGTCTGGGGACGGCGACCCTGCTGCAGGACCCGCCTCCCTACCGGCGCAACGCCATGCTGCGCGGGCCCCGTCACCTCTCCGTCAGGTTCTGATGCCCCTCGCTCGGCTCAGGCCTCGGTGGTGCGGTGGCGGGCCCGGAAGGCGGCTGCCTTGACGCGGTTCCCGCAGGTCCTCATCGCGCACCACTCACGCCGGCGGCCCCGGGAGCGGTCGAGGTAGACCTGGGTGCACTCCGGGCGGGCGCACTCGCGCAGCAGCGCCCCGTCCTCGCCGCCGATGATCTCGACGGCCTCGCGGGCGACGGCGGCGAGGCCTTGTGACGCCGAACCGGAGCGGCTCGTGCCGTCGGGGCCGAGCTGCGTCACCACGGGTGCCCGGGCCGCGTGGCGGTTCACCGCGGCGACCGCTCCGGCGGGCAGCGGTTCGCCGTCGAGCCGTGCCACGACCAGGGCGTAGATCGACTCCCGCAGGTCCACGGCCGCCGCGAGGTCCGACGTGTCGGAGCCGGGCTCGCGGTCGAGCATCCGGGACTCGACGAACCAGGAGTCGAGGAGCTCGGGCGAGGCGAGCTTCTCCGTGGGCAGCGCATTGCGTCGTGCGCGCAGCGTGCCCAGGAAGTCGAGGGCGAGCGTCCCACAGGGGAAGGCATGGTTCACATCACCATCCTAACCGGTGATCCACGATTCGTCACTGGCTTGACAGGTGACTTCCCCCCGTGACACGGTCGTCACCGTTCAGAACGGTTACTCATGATGTGGGGGACGCCGCAATGGCTGTCGTACGTTTCCACCTGCTCTCCTCGCTCAGCCCGTCCGAGGCGCTCGCGGTGCTCACCGACTTCGGTCCCGCGCGGGCCCGGAACTGGCCCACCATCGACGCCGAGCACCTCACGGTGCACGCGATCGGCGACACCTGGGCCGAGGTGACCGAGGGCACCGCGTCCGCCTGGGAACGGGCGCGCTACGACTGGGACGCCGGGACGGGAAGGGTCGCCATCACCACGCACGACTCGAAGGTGTTCGGCCCCGGCGGCGGATGGATCTTCCAGCTGACCCCCGAGGGGGACGGCACACGGGTCGACGTCGAGCTCACCCGCACCCCCGGCACGCTCAAGGGCAAGGTGCTCGCCACGCTGCTCCCCGTCGCCGCCGCGTCCCTGCGCAAGTCCTACCGGCAGCCCTTCAAGGCGGCGTGATCGCGCCGGCTCCGGCCCGGCGGCAGCTCAGGCCCTGCGGCGGCTCCGGCCCGGACCGGCGGCCCGATTGCGGGCGGCTGGCCCGATTCCGCCCCTCGAACTCACTGTCGAGATCCGGCTACCGTCCGTACACTGACAAGTTGCAGGCATGCGGGCAGTGTTGACCGGGGGGAGCCGCCATGTCCGAGCAACCGCACGGCACCGCGCACGGATACGGATACGGATTCGTCATCCCGCCCATGCCCTCCACCCCGCCGCCCGCGCCGCCGGACGGGCTGCGCGCGGCGGCGGTGGGGCTGCTCAACCTCAGTGGCCTCGGCCTCGGTTACGCCCTGACCCGGCGCTGGGTGCTCATGGTCGTGTGCTGGTTCGCGACCGGCATCCTGCTGCTGGTGGCACTGCCCGCCGACCCCGACGGGGTGCCCGTGGGCCTTGTGGTCGTCTACCTGGTCGTCCTCCTGGCCGCGGCCGTCCACGGCGCCGTGGTCGGCCTGCGCACCCGGCTGGTGTGGCCCGCGGGCGCTCCCCTGGCGATCGCCCTCGGACTGGTGCTGCTGGCCGTGCCGGCCGGCGGCGTCGTGCTGTACGACATGGCCCGCGACGAGGCGAACGAGCAGGCGCTCCTGGACCGGCTCGAGCAGGCCGACCGGCTCGTGCGGGCCGGCGGGAGCAGACCCTTCGACGCGGCCCGGTCCGACTACGGCAAGGCCCTGCGCGAGTACCGGGACATCAGATCCGGCCACCCTGACTCCCGGGCCGCCGGCCGGGTACCCGACCGCCTGAAGACCTACTACACGACCGTCGGCGCCGCCTACGAGCAGCAGGACTACTGCGCGGCGATACCGGCACTGACGTACCTGCGCACGGTCCCGGCCACCATGGGCCAGCAGACGCTCGGCGCGCTCGCCCAGTGGCCCGACGACCGCCTGGCCGCCTCCCTCTACGCGTGCGGGGCGCAGCGACTGGGCGACGAGGACGCCGGCTGGACGGAGGACTTCGGCGACCTCCTGGGCACCTTCCCCGACTCCGAGCAGGCCGCGAAGGTCGCGCCCGCCGTCGACTCGGCCGTGGACAAGGCCGCGAAGGACGTGAGCGGCTCCGACCCCTGCCCCGCCGTCGACCGGCTGCGCACCCTCGGCACCCAGGCCCGGGGCCTGAACGCGGGCGCCGGGGACGTCGGCGACGCCGTCGCGGCTTCCGCCGCCCGGGCCGGGAGGAGCGCCGACTCGGGCGTGTACGCCTGCGGGGTCGACCAGTACAAGGACGGCGACTTCGGCGAGGCGCGGGAGACGATGAACACGTTCGTCGCCGACAACAAGGGCGCGAAGAACCGCGCGCTGGCCAAGAAGTTCGCCATCGCGGCGGAGGTCGCGGACGAGATCCCCGCGGCGGGCAAGCGCCTGCCCACGCTGGCCTCCGGCGGCAGCATCTCGGTCACGATCAAGAACGACAGCCCCAACCCGATCACGGTGCTCTACACCGGGCCGGTGACCGGCAGCCTCACGCTCAAGGCCTGCCGCAGCTGCACCTCGTACTCCCTCCTGACACCCTCCCTGGCGGGGTTCAAGCCCTGCCAGGACAGCGGCACGAACTACCCCCAGCGCACCATCCGCCTGCCCGTCGGCACCACGTACTTCCTGCACAAGTCGACGTCGTCCGACGGATCGAGCCCGGCCTCCGACAAGGCCACGCTCAAGCCCGGCTACATCTACACCGAGTGCGCCTACACGACGAAGTCCTTCGGCTTCTGACCGTCCGGCGCCGGCCCTCGACCGCCCTCGTCCGCCCTCGTCCGGCTCGTCAGTCGGAACCGCCGCCTCCGCCGCCGCAACCGAAGCCGCCGGAGTGGTCGGTGTGGCCGGAATGGCCGGAATGGCCGGCACCGCCGTCGGCGCCGTGGCCCGTGTCGCCGTCGGGGTAGTCGGCGCGCCAGCGCAGGAACTCGTGCCTGCCGAACGGGAACAGGCCCTCGTCCGCGACCGCTCCCCGGCCGATCAGCCCCGCCTCAGCGGTGAAGGCCGGGACGAGCGCGGTCAGCGCCGGGTCGCCGTAGAGGGCGACCGCGAACAGGATGTCCTCCTCCGCGAGCCCTGCGGGACCCTGCGGCATCGGCGTACCCCGCCGCAGGTCCGCCAGGTACCGGCGGGCGGCCCGGGTCGGGCTGACGCGCACCAGGCGCAGCAGCCCCGCGCCGGCCAGTTCGGCCCGCATCCGGGACAGCGCCTTGCGCACGACGGCGCGCCCGAGCAGTTCCCTGATCCCCGCCGGGCGGTACAGCCCGACGCGTATCGCCTTCTCCAGCGGGTGGCGGTGCGGCGGCGGGTCCGCCTGCTCCGGGGAGACCTCCCGGCGCAGGGTGCCCGGCCGGCCGGACTCCACGGCGCCGCGCAGGTGCAGCGCCACCACGGCGACCGTCACGGCGGCCCTCGGGCCCCCGCGCAGCAGCGCGATCGCGTGCGGTTCCAGCCGGACCGCCGTTCCCTCGTCCATGGCGCCACCCCCCGTGTGTCTGCCGGGTACGTGCCCATCGGCGGGGGTGGTCGAAGCCTGCCGGGGCGGGGTTCAGAGGGCGATTTGAGGGTGCCGTAGCGGACGTACGGCCGGTGGTGTACGTGCGGCCGGCGGCCCTCCACCGGTACGGGGCGGGACTGCCGGGGCTGATGATGCGAGTGTAAGGAAATGTGCCGGAGGAATTGCCTTGGGGCGCTCCCCTACGGCAGGCTGTCGCTCCAGTCAGGCCCTGTCATCCGCACACCCGTACGTACACGCGCACGGGGCAACGGAGTTGGCCGGTGGTCGCCGTGGGCGGTCCGAGCCGGTGGGAGGGGCACGATCGCGTCCGGGAGATCACCGAACGGGCCACGCTGGAAGGAAACCGTGTGAGCCGGATCTCGGTCCGGGGGATCGCGGTGGCTTCGGCCACGGCGGTCACCTCCGTGGGCGCCGTCGTCGGTGTCGCCTCGAGCAGCCAGGCGAGCGAGCAGCCCTTCGCCGCCTCCGAAGTCGACACCGTCCTGTCGGACATACCCGCCGGCCAGCGGGTCCAGCAGGCGTCCCTGACGCAGCAGGTGCAGGCGCAGTCCGACGCCGCCGACGTCGGCACCAGGAAGACCGCGGAGCAGGCCGCCCGCAAGCAGGCCGCCAAGGACGCCACCGCCCGCAAGGCGGCGGAGGAGAAGGCGGAGGCCGACCGCAAGGCCAAGGCCGCCGCCCGCGCGGCGCTGGTCGTGAAGGCCTCGTACACGGTCGCCGAGGTCCAGGCCATGGCCCAGGCGATCATCGGTGACGCCTCGCAGTACCAGTGCTTCTCCAACATCGTCACCCACGAGAGCGGCTGGAACTACACCGCGACCAACTCCTCCTCCGGCGCCTACGGCCTCGTCCAGGCCCTGCCCGGCTCCAAGATGGCCTCCGCGGGCGCCGACTGGCGCACCAACCCCGGCACCCAGATCAAGTGGGGCCTCAAGTACATGGACAGCCGCTACGGCAGCCCCTGCGGTGCCTGGTCGTTCTGGCAGGCCAACAACTGGTACTAGGGTCCCGCCGCGAGGTCGGCTGCGGCCGCCGAAGTGGCGAGCGGCAGCAGAAGGCTGACGGTATACGTCCGTGCGGGCGCCCTTGCGGCCGATCGGCACGTTCGCCGTCTCGAACTCGTTGTGCTGCCAGCCCTGTCCCAGGCCGGCGATGACCCGGCCGCCGCTGAACCGGTCCAGGGTGGCGAGCCGACGAGCGAGCATCACGGGCACGTGCACCGGCGCCACCAGGATCGCGGTGCCCAGCTTGATCCGCTCGGTCACGGAGGCAAGGTAACTCAGCGTCTCCAGCGGCTCGTACGTCGAGCCGTAGAACTCGGGCAGCATCTGGGGTTCGCCTCCCGTCCACAGCACGACCTTCTCCATCGGGCGGAGCAGGCGTTCGAACGTCCACAAGGCGGAGTAGCCGAGCCGTTCGGCCTCTTTGGCGACCTTGACGATCGTCTCCGGCGAGGTCTGCGGCCCGGCGGTGGGCAGTGCGAGACCGCGTTCCATGGGTCCTCCAACAGGTGGAATGCGTCAACGGGTTGTCAGGGATCGGCAGTCGGACGGGAGCAAGATCGCCGGGTACGTCGACGCCTGCGATGACGAAGAGGTCCGGCGTGTGCAGCCCGAGCGCGGGCGCGAGCCGCCGGATGCCGGTGCCCCGTCAGCCGTTCCAGCAGCACCTCGAAGGGCTCACCTGCCGTCGTCGGATGCGGAGGTGCCGGCGACGGCCGGTCCGAGGTCGGCGGGGAGGCGGGCGACCAGCGCGACCGCTTCTTCCGCGGTGGCCGCCTCGCCGATCACACCGTCCCCGAGGTGGAGGTGGTCCTTCACGCGATACGGATGGCCGTCGTACGCGGGGACGATGGCCACCTCCAACCGGGACGGGTGCCCGGTGCGGACGCTGAAAGCCCAGTACCCAGTGGCTGGAGAACGCGAAGAGCTGCCGCAGCCGCGGCTCGGCACGGGCCGCCTGCACGAGGAGCCGGAAGCCGTCGAAGGCAGGCGCCTCCGCTGCCTGCTCGTGCAGCCTCCGCCACTGCAGCTCGACCTCGGCGGCCGGTCCGCGTTCATGGGCTTCGGCGCGTCGCTCGCTGGGGTGGAGGAACGAAAACCGTTGGTGCAGTTCGCGGAATCCGGTGCCGTTCCCCCAGGCCTCCCCCACCCGCACCACGTCCTCGAGGTCGGCCGTGCTCCCCGAGATCAGCTCGACCCCCCGGCTCCATCCGGAGAACGTGAAACCGCGCTCCTTGGCGAACGTGTAGACGATCAGCGGATCGCGGTCGGGCACCGCGGTGGCGGCACGCGCTGGAGGACCACGCCACCGCCGTCACGCACGATCGTGAGATCGGCGCCGAGGCCGACCGCTGCCTGCTCCAGGGCGGCGGACAGGCCACCTGCGGCGATCAGGTCGGGATAGAGGTCGGGGTCCACGCGCCCAGTGTGGCGTCACCGCGCGGCGCGGGGAACACGGGGACGGCCCGTACGACTACGGACGGCCCCGGCCGGTGAGGGCCGGGCCGGGGTCGTGAGGTGGGCGTGGGGGTGGCGGTCAGCGCAGCGACGCGGGCAGGTCCTCGCGGTGGACGATGCCCATGCGCTGGGTGGCACGGGTGAGGGCCACGTACAGGTCGCTGGTGCCGAAACGTGCCGGTTCCACGACCAGGACGTGGTCGAACTCGAGCCCCTTGGCCTCGCGGGGGCCGAGCAGCACCACGGGCAGGGTGAGGTCGGGCTCGGCGCCGGCCGTGACCCCGTCGAGCGGGGCGGCGATCTCCTCGTGCAGCGCGCGCGGCGCGATCACCGCGAGGCGCCCCTCGCGGGGGGTCAGTTCCGCGACGGCCCGCGCCACCGCGCCGGCCAAGTCCGCGCCGGCGTGCCGCGTCCACGGCTTCTCGCCGGTGGAACGGACCGACCGGGGCGGCTCGAAGGCGGGGTCCTCGATGCGTACGACCTGCGCGGCCAGGTCCATGATCTCCGCGGGCGTACGGTAGTTGACGCCCAGCCGCACGTGCTCGAAGCGGTCGCCGACGTACGGCTCGAGGATCTTCTCCCAGGAGCCGACGCCCGCCTCCTCCGAGGTCTGCGCCGGATCGCCGACCAGGGTCAGCGAACGGGTCGGGGACCGTCGCATCAGCAGGCGCCACGCCATCGGCGACAGCTCCTGCGCCTCGTCGACGATGATGTGCCCGAACGCCCACGTACGGTCGGCGGCGGCCCGCTCGGCGGCGCTGCGGTGGTCGGCCTCCTCCTGCCGGTCGGCCATCCGCTCGGCGTCGATGATGTCGTGGGCGGCCAGGACCTCGGACTCCGCGTCCTCGAACTCGTACGACTCCGAACCGCGCGACACCTCCAGGACGCCCTGGGCGTAGGCGATCTGTTCCTGGCGTTCGGCCTCGGCCGCGGCCCGCGCGGCGCTGTCGTCGACGCCGAGCAGTTCGGCGGCCTCGTCCAGGAGCGGCACGTCGGCCGGGGTCCATTCGCCGTCGTCCGGGGCGCGGCGGATCGCCCGGGCGTCCTCGTCCGGCAGGTACGCCGGCTCGGCGAGGTAGCCGGTGAGGAACTCCTGCGGGGTGAGCATCGGCCACAGCTCCGCCACGGCGGCCCGCACCCCCGCGCTGGCGGCGACGCCCTTGCCGAGCTGCGCGAGGTCGTCCGGGCCGAGGAAGTTGGGGCCGCCGTACGGGTCCGCGCCGATGCGGTCGGCGAGCTGCGCGGTGAGGGCGTCGATGACGTGGAAGGCGAAGTACGGCCGGGCGAGGTTGTGCGGCAGGCGCGTCTCGCGGGCGGCGTCCCGGGCCTGGTAGGCGATCTCCCAGTCCAGGACGAGTTCGCCGTCGTCGTGCGGGATGACGATCGGCGCACCGGGCTCGGGCAGCACCTGGCGGTCGCGCAGGGCGAGGGCGAGCGCCTCGGCCATCTCCGCGCCGCCCTTGACGGCCGCCGCGCGCGGGGTGTCGGTGCCGCGGGCGTGGACGCCGGGGAAGAGTTCGGCCTGCGTGGCGAGCATGACGCCGGTCTCGCCGAGGGCGGGCAGCACCTCGCCGATGTACCGGAGGAAGGCCGGGTTGGGACCCACGATCAGGACCGCGCGCTTGGCCAGCAGCTCACGGTGCTCGTACAGCAGGAAGGCCGCCCGGTGCAGCGCGACCGCGGTCTTGCCGGTGCCGGGGCCGCCCTCGACGACGAGGACGCCGCGGTGCGGGGCGCGGATGATGCGGTCCTGGTCGGCCTGGATGGTCCGCACGATGTCGGCCATGCGGCCGGTGCGGGCCGAGTTGAGGGCGGCGAGCAGCACGGCGTCGCCGGTGCGGTCCTCGAAGCCGCTGCGGTCGTCGTCCTCGAGGTCGAGGATCTCGTCGTGCAGCTCGGTGACCCGGCGGCCCTGCGTGGTGATGTGCCGGCGCCGGCGCAGACCCATGGGCGTGTGCCCGGTGGCGACGTAGAACGGCCGGGCGACCGGTGCACGCCAGTCGATCAGGAGCGGGGTGTGGTCGGTGTCGTCCTCACGGATCCCGATGCGGCCGATGTGGTGCGCGGCACCGTCCTGCAGGTCGATCCGGCCGAAGCACAGCGAGCCGTCGACCGCGTTGAGGGCCGCCAGCAGACCGGAACGCTCGGCGACGAGGACGTCGCGTTCGAGACGGGCCTGCATGCCGTTGCCCACCGGGGTCAGCGCGTCCTCGACGCGCCGGGTGGCGACCCCGCGCAGCGTGTCGACCCGCCCGTAGAGCCGGTCGATGAATTCCTGCTCCTTCTGCAGTTCGACTCTTTCGCGAGTTGACACATTCGCTCCCTGTCGGATATGGTGATTCCAGTGGCCCCCGGTGAGGGGCCGTTTCTGTGCGCGCACAGAAACACTCAATATACGTGAGGAAATCCCCGTACCGCAATTGCGGTACGGGGATTTCCTGCGTTCGGGGCGGGGCCTGGGCCTCGGCGCTGCGACGGTGCCGGGACGCCCCTCCGGCGGGCTGCGGCGCGGGGGCAAAAAAGAAAAGGAAAGGAGCTCGTCCGCTCCAATCCGTTCCCAACGTATAGCGCACCGGGGGCTTTGCGGCAAGCCCCTGGGGGTGCCGCAGAATCGCCCGCCGTAACCGGAATTCGGGGCGTGGGGAGGCATGAAGTGCGTGCGCTGTTGTCGACGTACGGGCCACGGGGGGACATCGAACCGCTGGTGGCGACCGGGACGCCGCCTGCCGCGGCCGGCGCGGTGACCGGCACCCGGGAGCCGTGGGATCCGGACGGGCGGGCTCACCCCGCCCCGGGACCGCGGCGGGGTGCCCCTATGATCAACGCCCGCTGGACGAACGATCGAAGCGGGGGGCGGACGATGACCTACCGGCGTGCGGCGATACCGGTCCTGACCGGGGGGTTGCTGCTCACGGCGCTGTTGTGGTGGGCGGGGTCGAGCGCGCACGCGCTGAACCTGCCGGGCACCGTCGACGTGATCGGCGGCCGGGCGGCCGCGGAACTCGGCACATGGCTGACGCCCTGGTCGTACGACCCGCCGGGCTGGGGGCAGCCAGCCGGCGCGCCGACGGGCGGCACCGACTACCTCACGCTGTACAGGACCGGGCTGCAGATCCGGTTCGCCGCGGTGTTCGCGTCCTTCGTGCCCGGGGCGCTGCTCCTGCTGCGCAGGCTGCCCCCGGTGCACGGCCGGTGGCCCGCCACGCTGCTCGCGGTGTGGGCGTGGGGCCTGGTGGCCGGAACGCTGGCGGTCACCGTCTCCGCGCCGTGGCTGATCGCCTCGCACGGGCACGGCAGCTACCGCTTCCTGCCCCAGCTGGCCTCGGTGATCACCACCGGGCGGCAGGCCGTCGCGGTGGCCGCGCTGCTCGCGGCGGCGGTGACGGTGCTCACGGCGCGCATCACGGCCAAGGGCGCGGACCCGCTCCCCCAGGCGGTCGTCCCGGCGCGTGCGGGCCGGCTGGCCGCGACCGTCGGGACGGCGGTGATCGCGGTGTCCCTCGTGGTGCTCTCGTACCAGTCGGTCGCCGCCGCCCTCCAGACCTACTCCCCCGGCATCGGCCTGCTCTCCGAACCGGGCGACCTGCTGCGCCAGTGGCTGCTCCTCGGCGCCTGGACGACCCCGTCCGGCGGGCCGCTGACCGGCTGGCTCCTGGCCCGCGCCGCCGACGTGCTGCTGCTCGCCGTGGTGTGGTGGATGCTGCGCCGGCTGCCCGTGCTCCTGACACGGGCCACGTTCCCCGCGATGGCGGTCTGCGCGGTCTGCGCGACCGTCCTCGGGCTGATCGCCTCGCAATTGCTGCGGGTCGCCGTGGACGGGGCCGGTCTGCACTGGGGGCTGCTGTACCTCTCCGCCAGTCTGGGCATCGGGGTCCCGGCCGCGCTGACCTTCGGCCTCGCGGCGGGCGTGGCGGCCGCCACCACGCTCCGGGTCGCCGAGCGCCGCGCGGCGGGGGGTGCCTGACACCATGGCCGACCACCACGTCGCCGCCCTGGCGTATCTGTCCTGGAATCCCTCCGCGCCGGCGGACGTCCTGCTGCGGCTGCTCAGGCACGACGACCGGGCGATCAAACGGAACGTCGCCCAGCGCAGGGGTCTGCCGCTGGAAGTGGTCGACGCGATCCTGACGGACCCGGACCCGGCGCTACGGGCATGCTTCGCCGAGAGCGAGAACGCGGACCCGGCCCAGCGGGCCCGCCTCCTCGACGATCCGTCGCCGCGGGTCATCCTGGGCCTGGCCATCGGCCCGACGCCGTACAGGAAACGCGTGGACCCCCTGCCCGACTGGGCGTACGAACGTCTCCTCGCCCACCCGGACGGGAGGATCCGCTGCGAGACCGTCATCTCGCGCCTCGTGCCCGGCCACCTCCTGGCGCGACTGGCGGACCATGCGGACGGCCCCCTGCGCCAGGCGGCCTGCCGCGCGTGGGACTCCCTGACCGACGACGCCAAGGAGGCGCTGCTCCACGACGACGACCTCGATGTGCGACGCGCCGCCGCAATGCGCGTCTGTCATCAGGACGCAGAACGCACGGCCTGGCTCGTGGAGAGCCTCACGAACCCCTGGGACCGGGCCACGGTGCTCCGCGGCGGGCTGCTCAGCCGTGAGCTCGCCGAACGCCTGGTCACCGGCGACCGCCCGGCGTCCGTCGCCGCCAACCCCTCCCTCCCTCCGGACCTCGTCGCGCGGTTGGCCACCCACCCGGATCCGCACGTGCGGCTGGTCGTCTCCGCCAGGCCGGAGCTGACGGAGCGGGAACGCGCGGCCGTCGACTACACCGTGGGCCCCGAGGACCGCCTGGACGTGCTGGACTGGGTGCGGGAGGCGCGGGACGACCCGGAGGTCCTGCGGCGATGTGCGACCTCCGCGCACACATGGCTGCGCCGCAGCGCCGCCGTGTGCCCCGGCCTGGAGCCCGAGTACGTCGAACTGCTGTCCCGGGACGAGGACTTCGCCGTGCGGCTCCTGCTGTGCGAGTTCCACCCGGAACCGCCGCCGGAAACCCTGCTGGACCTCTACCTCAACGGCACCCACCGCGCGGTCATGTGGTTCGCCAACCACCCGCGGTTCCCCGCCGCGGGCCTCGCGGAGCGCTTCGCGGACTCGGCGGACCCCGAGGAAGGTCGTCTCGCGTTGACCGACCCGGACCTGCCCGTGCGGACCCTGGAGGAGTTCGCCCGCGACCCCGACCGGCGATGGGCTGCGGCCCGCCACCCGCGGCTGCCCGTACCGCTGATCCGCGAACTGCTCGACGACCCCGGCACGACCCATCACGCCGCCGGCAACCCCGGTCTGCCCGCCGAGGACATGCACCGGCTCCTGGACGGCGCCGGGGTCCCCGACTAGCCGGACGACGCCCTTGGCGACCGGGCGCTACGCCCGGTCGCCAAGGGGGACTTCACTGCGGCCGCCTGGGAAGCGGAGCTAGAGCGCGCCGCGCTTCACCCGGCGGAGCAGGAGGAATCCCGCGATCGCCAGGACCGCTCCGAGGCCGGCCGGCCACAGGTTGGTCCCGGTGTCGGCCAGACCGCCGTTGATCGCCTGCTGGTTGGCCTGTCCCGCGGGGCTCGGGGCGAACCCGCCGGGGGCGGGGGACTGTCCGGGCGCCGTCGACTGCTGGCCGCCCTGCTCCTCGCCCTGCTCTTCGCCCTGCTGCCCGCCCTGCTCCTCGCCGTGGTGCTGGTGGCCGCCGGCGGGCGGGTTGGCGGTGTCGTCCTGGCCCGCCGTAGGCGTGGTGTCGGCCTTGGGCGTCACCGTGACGGGAGCGTCGGGGGTGTCGCCGCCTCCGTTCTGGTCGTCGTCCGGGTTGTCCGCCGGGGGCTCCTCGGCGCCGGGGTCGTCGTTCCCGCCGTTACCGGGTTCTTCGGCGCCGGGGTCGTCGTTCCCGCCGTTACCGAGCTCCTCCGTACCGGGGTTGTCGTTGCCCCCGTTGCCGGGCTCCTCCGTACCGGGGTCGTCGTTCCCGCCGTTGCCGGGCTCCTCCGTACCCGGGTTGTCGTTCCCGCCGTTGCCGGGCTCCTCCGTACCCGGGTTGTCGTTGCCCCCGTTGCCGGGCTCCTCCGTACCGTCGCCGCCGGCGCCACAGGTGCGGCCCTGGTTGATGCAATCGGCCACCTCCTGCATCAGGCCCTCGTCGAAGATGTTGATGAAGTCGCCGTGGTCGGTGATCGGCTTGTGCAGGTTCTCGGGGAAGGAGTCCACCGCGAACAACGGCACCGTCTTGCCGCCGTCCTGGACGCTCGGCGCCTGGACGTCGTACACGATGCGCTGGACGAGCTGCGGGATGGCCTTGAAGCCCTGCGGGCAGTTGCCGCCCGCGTCGGCGAAGGCCACGTGGGTGCGGTGGTTGGCGCTGTCGACGTTCTGGCCGTCCCAACAGCTCTGGAACCGGAAGGTGCGGACCACGTCGCTGCCGTCGGGGCAGAGCGGGTACTTGTCCTTCAGCTGCCGGTCCTCCAGACCCGTGCAGCTCCAGGAGGCGTTGGCGTTGGCCGGCCCGTTGACGAAGGCCTTTGCGTCGCCCGTGATGATGCGCAGCAGGCGCGGCATGGGCGTGACCTTGCTGACGGGGTTGCCGACGAACGTGAGCGTGACCTCCTTGGGGGTCACGATCTTCCCGGCGTTGCCCTCGGTGCCGCCGCCGGGCGCCCCGGCGTCCCGCTCCACGGTGCCGTCCTGCACGCGCAGCACGGGCCAGTAGTACGACGACTTGTCGCCCTGGTCCTTGCAGCTCGTCTCCGCCTTGGCGAGGTCGTCGATGGTGGCGAGTCCGTTGTTGGACTGGTTGCCGATGTAGTCGTGGAAGTGGTGGGCGCCGTTGGTCACTCCGGGGGCGACGATGATGTTGTCGGAGTTGAACAGGCCGTCCGCGTTGACACCGCACTCGGACGAGAACGTGCCGGAAGAGGCGTCCGACGGCTGCGGGCCGCGCGGTGCGTTCGGGTTCACGCTCATGATGTCGGCGAAGTCCGCCACGACGGGGCCGTTGCCGCCCTGTCCGCCGCCCTGCCCGGCCGGGGCGCCCTGGCCGTTCTGGCCGCCGTCACCCGTGGACGGCTGCGGGCTGCCTTCCTGACCCTGCTGGCCCTGCTGGCCCTCCTGGCCTTCCTGGGCATCGGTGGAGCGGACCGTGCAGCCCGCGAGGCCCTCGACACCCTGCGGGGGGTCCCCCACACGGTCGATGGCCTGCAGGATGCGCGCGATCGTCGCGGCGCGCTTGTCCTTCAGCGGGCCCAGGACCGCGTTGTCCACGAAACCGGGGTCCTGCTGCTGGGCTGCCGACGTCTCCTTCAGCCTCTGGTAGGCCTCGGCTATCTGCTGGTCCAGAAGGGCGAGTTCCTTGTCGACGTCCTCCTTCGCCTGCTCGGGCACGGAGGTGAGCTCCGTGCCGACGTCCGGACAGTCGACCGTGATCGCCTGGCCCGCGGAGGTCGTCTGGGCCGTCTGACCCGACGAGTCCCCCTCGGTCGCCGAGGCGAACACGTTCGCCGTCACCAGGACACCGCCTCCCAGCATCAGGGCGACGGCTACAAAGGTGCCACTACGTGTGCCGGTAGCACGTCTGCGCGAATTGCGTACCAAGGAAACCCTCCTGCGCGCCTGATGATTGGCGGCCTGAACACGACAAGCCGTCCACACATACGGACACCACCCCCGGAGTGTTCAACCGCCCCGGGAATTCACAGGAGTTACCGGTCAAGGCCGTGGCCGCCCAGGCCGGGCCCGGTGGCGCCACGCCACGGGGCCCGGCCGGCGGGAGCGCCTCACCAGGTGTGGGCCACGTCGATCACCAGGCGGTCGGAGAGCTGGAACACCCGGAACGGCAGCCGGGCCCGCACACCGAGCCCCACCTGCGTGTCACCCTCGAAGCTCGACGCGAACCTCGCGTCCCGGAAGGTCCGGTAGCCGGTCAGGTCGACGCCCGGCAGCGTCCGCCCCGCGCGGCCCGGGTACGTCGCGGCGCCGGTCTGCGGGTCGTACGAGGGGGCGGCCACCCGGATCTCGATGATCGCCCCGCCGGAGACCGGTATGACCCGCCCCGAGCCGTCCTGGTGGACGGCGTCGACGTACTGCACGGTGTAGCCGATCGCGTCCGTGCCGGCGGTGGGCACGTCGAACACCACACGGTCGTAGCACTCGTGGCTGCCGGTCCTGATGTCGGTCAGTGACCCGAGGTCGGCGTCGGTCCCGGACTTCGGGAGGCTGCCCCAGCCCGTCGGGCACGCCGCCGCGGGCGCCGCGGCCACCGCGGGCACTGCCACGGCCACCCCCGCACCCGCCATCACCAGGGCGGCCAGCACCGCCCCGTATCGTTTCGCACGCATGGTTCCCCCTTGCATTGCGGCTCTTGCCTGCTTTCCATGTACGACATGCCGGGCAAGGGTTTGGTTGTGCCGGGACGCCCGGGAACGCGCCGTCTCCCGGACGGTCCACGGGCCAGCCGTCTTCCGTCACCCGCCGGTGCTGGGGAACGCCGTCCTCAGGGCCTCCGTGACCGTGGTGAGGGTGGCGTCCGACGGTGCGCGCAGGCACACGTCGATGCGCACCTCGAAGGGCTTGCCGTACGCCGCCGAGCGGCCGTAACCCCAGGCGGGGATCTCCGTGTCGCCCCGCAGTACCTGGCAGCCCTTTCCCGCGGCCACCGGATCGCCCAGGGTGAGGGGCGTCGCCGGGCCGGCCTTGCCCGTCACGGTGGTACGGAACGTCATCAGCACCCCGTCCTCGCCGAGTTCCTCCAGCGGCTCGCAGGCGGGCTGCGCTTCCTCCGCCAGGTCGGGGCAGGAGTCGCGTGACGGGAGGCTCAGGAGCTGCGAGGCGACGAAGCCCGTCGCCGTGCCACGGTCGTCGACGGACAGGCTGTGCCAGGTCCGCGGTACCCGCAGCGTCAGTCCGGTGCCGCTCAGGAGGCGGACCGTCGTGCGGTCCCCCGTGGCTCCCGGCGAGGGCGTCGCTGCGGGGAGGGCGTGCCGCTCTCCCGCCGCGTCGGCCGGAGGCCGTGCCTCGCCCGGTGGCCGCAGCCCCGGTACGAGGGTCGCGCAGGCCACGACGGCGACCACCGCCGTGACCGCGCCGGCGGCTGCCACGCGGCGCCGCCGGCGCCGCTGCACACGCCACCTGATCCGCGTCATGCGGTCGGCGGGGCCGGCGGTCTGCGGCACCGCGTCATGCAGAAGGCGGCGCAGCGCCTGTTCCGTCTCGTGCCACTGCTCGTCAGGTGCGGCGCGCATGGTCCTCACTCCCCTCCACGGGACGGCGGCCCGGCCCCGACTCCCGCACCGTGCAGGCCCCCTGCCATCGCGCTCCCGTCCCGGTTGAACTCCTCACTCCTGTTCCAACCGGGTGGGGCGCCGTTCGGTTGCCCGGGGAACACCCGCCGCCGACCAGGCCTCCCTCCCCGAACCGTGATGTGCGTCACACCGCTGGAAACGGCTCATCCCTGAGCGGTGGTCCACCGGGTTGAGGACGTCAACGGGGCGCATCGCCCCGCCGTGACACCTTTCGAACGAAGTGACGGAACGACATGCCTCCCACACCCACCACGCGTGCACTGCGGCCGGCCGCGGCCGCTGTTGTCCTCGCGCTCGCCCTCGCGCTCGCCGGATGCACCCAGGACGACGGCGGTACCGCCGCATCCGCCGGCTCCTCCTCCGACGGCCACACGTCGCCCTCGCGGGCCGCCGTCAACGGTGAACTGGCGATCCCCGAGGGGGCCGACGAGGGGACCAGACAGCAATACGTGTCGCAGAACACCATCGCCGCCTGCATGCGGAAGAAGGGCTTCACCTACACGCCGCACGTGTCGGGCGTGGAAACCGCCGCCATCCCGGTCGACGGTCAGGATTACGAACTGGCCAAGAAGTACCGCGACAAGTACGGCTTCGGCTTCTTCGCGGCCGCCGTCTACCCGGACGACCCCGGCGTCCCCGGCAGCAAGGCCCACGAGGCCCGGGAGATGACCAACCCGGACGAGGCCTACCTCGACGCACTGTCCCCGGCCCAGCGGAAGGCCTACGACACGGCGATGGGCACCGCGAAGCAACTCGCGAGCGGGAAGAAGGTGATGCTTCCGGGATGTGTGAAGGAGGGGATCGAGAAGGCCTACGGGCCGGAGAAGTCCCAGGCCGAACTCGACCGTGAGCACGCCGCGAACGAGGAGCGGGACCGCGCCGCGAAGCAGGCCCTCAACGGGGACCCACGGTTGATCTCCCTGGCGCAGCGGTTCGCGTCCTGCCTGCGCGACGAGGGCATCGCGGTGACGACGACCCAGCCGACCGCCATCGGGGACATGGTGAAGTTCGCGACGGCCCAGCAGACCCCGCAGGACGGCGTCCAGAAGATGGACCAGGACACGGCGCGGGCCAAGCTCACCCAGGAGATCACCATCGCCCGCAAGGACCTGGAGTGCGGCAAGGAGTTCCGCGCCGCGTACTTCCCCAAGCTCGCCAAGCACCCCCTCTACGGGATCACCGGATGAGCCGGCGTCTGCCGAGCGGCCCGAACGGGCGCGGCAAGCAGGTCGGGATGATCGTGGGCGTGGTCGCGCTCGTCGGCGCGGGCGGCTGGTTCGCCGGTACCCAGATGCAGTCGCCCGCCGACGCCGCCGCCTCGCGCCGGCCGCCTGAGGCCGGTCCCGTCACCGTCGCCGTGGAACGCCGGAAACTGACCGCGAGCGTGATCGCGCAGGGCGGCGTGGAGTTCGGGGCACCGCACGGGGTGTCGCTTTCCGGGTCCGTCGGGTCCGCGGGCGGTTCCGGGGACGGCGAGGCGACCCAGCGGGTCACCAGGCTTCCGCAGGCCGGTGCCACACTGCGCGAGGGCAGCGTCCTGATGCAGGTGAACGGCCGTCCGGTGTTCGTGCTGCGCGGCTCGGTCCCGATGTACCGGGCCCTCGGCCCCAGCAGTTCGGGCGACGACGTCAGGCAGTTGCAGAGCGCGCTGCGCAGGATCGGGCACGATCCGGGAGCCGTCAGCGGGGACTACCGGCAGGGCACCGCGTCGGCGGTGACCCGCTGGTACCAGGGCAAGGGGTTCACGCCGCAGCAGCCGGGCGTCGCCGACCAGCAGCAGCTGGGCGACCTGGAGGCCGCCGTCACCGACGCGCAGCTCGCGGTCCTCGCGGCGCAGGGCGGCGGAGCCGAAGGCGAGGGCGGGGGCGAGGGCGGGGGCGAGGGCGGCAAGGGCGGTTCCGGCACGGCGGGCCCACCGGCCTCCGGCGAGGCGTCGGCTCTCGAACTGCGCTCCGCGCGGCAGCGGCTGGACCGGGCCAACGCGGCGCTCAGCGCGTTCACCGCCACGTACGGCACCAAGGTCCCGGCGGGCGAGGTCGTCTTCCTGCCCGATCTGCCGGTCCGGGTCGACAAGGTCAAGGTGCGCCTGGGTGACACCCCGGACGGCGAGGTCGCCACCGTGACGAGCTCCGACGTGGTGGTGCGGGCCGTCGTGCCCGGAGCCGACGGCTCCGCGCTGCGCGAGGGCATGACCGCACGGATCGAGACGGCGGACGGCACCCGTGTGCGCGGCGTCGTCGCGCAGGTGGGCGGCGCCGGGAACCAGGCGGACACCGGAAAGGACGGCGACGGCACCGGCGCGGACGCGAAGGACGAGGGCGGGGCCGAACCCGGTGCCGATGCCGGCGCGGAGCCGGGCGCCGACCCGTCCGCTCCGGTCCAGCTGGTGATCTCCGTACCCGAACCCGGCCCGTTGAAGGACCAGTCGGGCGGCACCGCCAAGGTGACCATCGAGGTGGGCGCCTCGAAGGGCGCCGTCCTGGTGGTGCCCGTGGCCGCGGTCCACACCAGCGCCGACGGCAGGGCCCGGGTACGGGTGGACCGCGACGGCGCGGTGGTGAACGTGCCCGTCACCGTGGGCCTCTCGGCCGCCGGGCAGGTCGAGGTCAATGCGGACGGCGGCTCGCTGGACGAGGGCGACCAGGTGGTGGTCGGACGGTGAGGCACAGACCCGTACCGCCTGGCCCGGCCCCTGAGCAGGCGCCGGATCCGGACACCGTGATCCGGCTCACCGGCCTGAGCCGGGTGTTCGACACCGACCCACCCGTGCACGCCCTGCGCGACGTGCACCTGGAGGTCAGGAGAGGGGAACACCTGTCGATCGTCGGCCCCTCCGGCTCGGGGAAGTCCACGCTGCTCAACACCCTGGGCCTGCTGGACCGGCCCACGTCGGGCAGCTACTGGCTCGACGGGGTCCTCACCAACGCCCTGGGCGATCCCGAGCGGACCGCGCTGCGCGGCAGCCGCATCGGCTTCGTGTTCCAGTCCTTCCACCTGCTGCCGTACCGCACCGTGGACGAGAACGTCATGCTCGCCGAGACCTACCGGACCCCTCGCCCGGGCCGTGCGCGCCGCACCCGCGCCGAGCGCGCCCGGACCGCACTGACGCGGGTCGGACTCGGGCACCGCTTCGGCTTCCTGCCGGGCCGCCTGTCCGGTGGCGAACGGCAGCGGGTGGCCATCGCCCGGGCCCTGATGGGCGAGCCCGCCCTTCTGTTGTGCGACGAGCCGACGGGCAACCTCGACAGCGAGAACACCGAGTCGGTGCTCGCGCTCTTCGACGAACTGCAGGCCCAGGGCATGACGTTGCTGGTGATCACCCACGACGACGCCGTGAGCGGACGGGCCGGCCGGCGGGTGCGGATCCGCGACGGCATGCTCCGGCAGGAGGGCGCATGAGGCCCGGCATCCGTGGCGTGCGGCGCCGCGCCGCCCACGAACGCCCCTTCATGGACCCGCGGGACCTGTGGTCGGAGTCCCTGGCCGGAGTGCTGGCCCGCCCGGTCCGTTCCGCGCTGACGACCTTGGGTACGGTGCTGGGCATCGGCACGCTGGTCATCACGATCGGCGTGGCGTCGACGGCGGCGAACCAGATCGTCGGCCGGTTCGACGCCCTCACCGCCACCTCGGTGACGGTCGTGGTGCCGTCCCCACCACCGGGGTCCGCCGATCCGCCGCTGGTGGACTGGCCGGGTGTCGGAGCGGTCGAGCGCCTCGCGGGTGTGGAGTCGGCCGCCGCACTGTCCGATTCCGACGGCAGCGCGAACGTCCAGGTCCGGGCGAACGACGTGGTCGCCCCCGGCGCGCTGACCGAGCAGACATTGGCGGTCGTCGCCGCCACCCCGGCGCTGCCGGAGGCGGTCCGCGGCACGATGGCCACCGGCCGGTTCTTCGACACCGGTGACATCGCACGTCACGACCGGGTCGCCGTCCTCGGCGACCAGGCGGCCCGGGTGCTGGGCATCGACGACGTACGCGACGCCCCAGCCGTCTTCTTCAAGGGGCAGTCGTACACGGTGATCGGCGTGCTCGGCGGGTTCCAACGCGAGCAGCGCCTGTCCGCCTCGGTGATCCTGCCCCCGACCACGGCGGCGGACCGGATGGGCATGGACAACGTGACCCGGGTCCTGGTCAACACCTCCCTCGGCGCGGCCCGGCAGGTCGCCCGGCAGGCGCCGGTCGCCCTGTCCCCCGGACACGAGGAGGCGCTCACCGTGACCGCCCCGCCGGACCTGTCCAAGGCCAGGAAGGGCGTCCAGGGCGACGTCAACGGCCTGTTCCTGGTCCTCGGGCTGGTCTCGCTGGTCGTGGGCGCCATCGGCATCGCCAACGTCACCCTCGTCACCGTGATGGAACGCGTCGGCGAGATCGGACTGCGCCGGGCCCTGGGCGCGTCCCGGCGCCAGGTGGCCGGGCAGTTCCTGGCGGAGTCCACCACCATCGGCCTCCTCGGCGGCGTCGTGGGCGCGGCCCTGGGCGTGGTGGTCGTCGTCGGCGTGGCCGCCGTGAAGGACTGGACGCCCGTCCTGGACCTCCGCCTCGCCCTGGGCGCCCCGGTCGCCGGCGCCATGGTCGGCCTCCTCGCCGGCCTCTACCCCGCCCTGCGCGCCGCCCGGATGGAACCCGTGGACGCCCTCCGCGCCCCGTCCTGACCCCGCGCCGCCGCGGGGCCCCGGGCGGACGGCGCGTCCGCCCGGGCCCGCGGTGCCCGTCGGCCGCCGCGTAGCCTGGTCCCATGGTGCAGAGGAAGGCCAGGAGCGCCTGCAGGGCGTAGAGGTACTCGCCCTCCTCGCCGTCGAAGGGCTGCGCCACCAGGTGCTGCCGGGTCACCCGGCGCATGTCGTCGAGCTCTGCCGCGTAGTGCGCGCGGACGTGTCCCGGCTCGTGGAGTTGCCCCGTAGGCGTGTTCGAGGCGTGACCAGTCGATGGGCATGCCCGTCATCATCGCAGCCGCCCCCGCCCCGCCGTCCGAAGTGCCGGACGGCGGGGCGGGGGGCGGCGCGCTCGATCCCCGCTCAGGCCCCGCTCATTCCTCCGTCGGTCCGAGGTCGGGGGTGTCCCGCAGGTCGACGGTCGCGCGGGCGGTGGCGTGCAGTTCGAGGACGACGAGTTCGTTCGTGCCGGGCCGCAGGACCGGGCCGGGGACGTAGAGGCGCCGCTGGGGGCCGCGGGACCAGTGGCGGCCCAGGGCGAAGCCGTTGATCCAGGCGTTGCCCTTGGTCCAGCCGGTGAGGTCCAGGTAGGTGTCCGCGGGCTGCTCCACCTCGAACACCCCGCGGTGGAACGCCGGCCCCACCGGCTGCGGGCCGCCGGTGGTGAAGGTCAGGCCCGACAGGTCGTCCAGGGGCAGGGGCCTGCTGCTCCAGCCGGTCAGTTCGGTGCCGTTGGCGGTGACCGTGCCGGTGAGGCCCTTGCGGTCGTGGATGCCCTCCCCGTAGTTGACGCGGCCCTGGTTCTCGACGAGGACGGTCAGGGTCGCGCCGCCGGCCGGCACGGTGACGGTCAGGGCACCTTCGTGCAGTTCGCGTTCGAGGACGCCGACGGCGGCGCCGTCGAGGAAGACCTGTGCCCGGTCCGCGATCGCGGCGAAGTGCAGCAGGGTGGGGCCCGGCTCGCGCAGGGCGGTCTCGTACACGACGAAGCCGAAGTCCTGGCCGAGTTCCTCCATGGTCAGCGGACGCGGCCCGGTCACCGCCTGGCCGAGGCGGCCGGCGGAGCCGAGCAGCGGGGCGTTCGCGGTGAGCCGGACGCCGAGGAGGTTGAGCTTCTTGGACGGCTCGGGCAGCGGCTCGTCGGGGACGGTGGTGTGCCGGGCGAGGACGTCGCGGAAGGCGAGGTACTTGGGGGTGATGTCGCCGGCCTCGTCCAGGGGCGCGTCGTAGTCGTAGGAGGTGATGGTGGGGCGGTAGGTGTGCTTGTCGTTGGCGCCGTTGGTGAAGCCGAAGTTGGTGCCGCCGTGGAACATGTACAGGTTGACGCTCGCACCGGCCGACAGCATCTCGTCCAGGTCGGCGGCGGCCGACGCGGCGTCACGGACGACGTGTACACCGCCCCAGCGGTCGAACCAGCCGTTCCAGAACTCGGTGCACATCAGCGGCCCGTCGCCCTGGTGCTCGCGCAGCGCGGCCAGGCCCTGTGCGGGGCGGCTGCCGAAGTTGACGGTGCCGAGGACGCCCGGGATGCTGCCGCGGGCGAGGTCGGCGGGCTGGTCACAGGTGAACAGCGGCACGTCCACACCGCCTTGGCGCAGCTTGTCCTGAAGGTGCGTCAGGTAAGCGGGGTCCTCGCCGTAGGCGCCGTACTCGTTCTCGACCTGCACCGCCAGGACGGGCCCTCCGTTGGTGGCGAGGTAGGGGACGACCAGCGGCAGCAGCCGGTCCAGGTAGTCGTCCACGGCGGTCAGGTAGCGCGGGTCGGCGGTGCGCAGCCGGATGCCGGGCGTGGCGAGCAGCCAGGACGGCAGTCCGCCGCCCTCCCACTCGGCGCAGATGTACGGGCCGGGGCGCAGCAGCACGTGCAGGCCCTCGGCCTGTGCGAGTTCCAGGAAGGCCGGCAGGTCCAGGCCGTCCTCAGTGCGGAAGGTGTGCGGCCGCGGCTGGTGCAGGTTCCACGGCACGTAGGTGTCGACGGTGTTGAGTCCGAGCAGCCGTGCCTTGCGCAGCCGGTCACGCCACTGGCCGGGGTGGACGCGGAAGTAGTGCAGGCCACCGGAGATGACGCGGAACGGCTCGCCGCCGAGGCGGAATTCGTTCCCTTCGATCCGCAGTACGGGCATGGGCCGTGCTCCTCCAGTGGAGTCGAGTTCTGGTGCGTGTGGTGCATGCGGTGCGGTCACGGGGTGTTCGCCGGTGTCCGGCGGGGACGCCCCGTGACGGAATGTTTGCGTTGCCATCGCGACGATGCGGTGACCACGGGGAAACCGTCGGGGGTTCGGCCTCAGCGACCGCGCGGCGGCGGCGCGGTGCTGCTGCGCACGACCAGGCTGGTGGGCACCAGCGTGGTGCCCCGCTCCGCCTCGTCCTTGCGGATCTGCCGCAGCACCCCGTCGACGCAGCGTCGGCCGACCTCGGCGAAGTCCTGGTGGATCGTCGTCAGCGGCGGCATGTACGAGGCGGCCTCGGGGATGTCGTCGAAGCCCACCACGCTGACGTCCTCCGGCACCCGACGGCCCTGCTCGCGCAGCGCACGCAACAGCCCGAGCGCCATCTGGTCGTTGGCCACGAACACCGCCGAACAGCCCGGGTCCTGCGCGATGCGCAGCCCGGCCCGGTAACCCGACTCCGCGGACCAGTCCCCGCGCAGCAGCGGCGGCACCTCGCGCCCCGCCGACTCCAACGCCGCCCGCCAGGCACCCACCCGGCGCTCCGCGGCGAACGACTCCTTCGGGCCGGCGATGTGCCACACCGTGCCGTGACCGAGACCCAGCAGGTGTTCCACGGCCGCCCGGGCGCCGCTGGCCTGGTCGGTGTCGACCACGCAGTAGCGGTCCCCGGCGTCGGAGTCCACCACCACCACCGGCGCGGTCGGCGGCAGGGCCACCGTCATCGCGTCCAGCAGATGGACCTCCATGATCATGACGACCCCGTCCACCGCCAGCTCCCCGAGCCGGGTGAACGCGCCCTGGACCCCGTCCTGCGTGGGCACGGTGACCGGCAGCAGCGTCGTGGCGTAACCCTCCCGGGCCGCGGACGAGGCCACGGCCTCCAGCGTGCGCATGTTGCCGGTGCTGGAGAGGTTGAACAAGATGACGCCGATGGTGCGGAACTCGCCCCGCTTGAGGGCCCGGGCCGCGCTGTTGGGCCGGTAGCCGAGCTCCTTCATCGCGGCCAGCACCTGCTGCCGGGTCTCCTCCAGCACCCCGGGGAAACCGTTGGAGACCCGGGAGACGGTCTGCGCCGAGACGCCCGCCAGCTTGGCCACGTCGGCCATCGACGCACCGCGCCGCCGCCGCTGCGCACCCGCCGCCGAGCTCTGTCCGGTCCCGTCCACGTGCGTCGTACACCTCATACGTTTCACTGCCGTTGGTGGTCAGAAGTCTAGGGGGGCCGAGCTGCGCGGACCGGCGGTCCGCGGGCCCCCCGGGCCGGCGCCGGCGCTCCCTCGAAGAGGGCCGCCGGGCCGGCCGCGGATCGCGAGGGGGCGTCAGCCGCCGACGCTGAAGCCCTGGTCCTTGCCGTACTTGACCGAGGCGTCCTGCCAGGTGCCCAGCGCGTCGGGCAGCGGCGTGGAGGACACGTACGCCTTGCCGACGGTGTCGTTGAAGATCGAGTTGGCGTACACCTGGTACGGCAGGTACGACCAGCCCTTGACGACGTCCGCCGCCGACTTCGCGAAGATCTCGTTGGCCTTCTGGCCGCCGAAGTAGGGGAACGAAGTGTCCAGGAACGCCCGGGAGTTCAGGTCCGCCGTCGTGGCCGGGAAGGCACCGCCCTTGATGCGGGCCTGGACACCGGCGTCCTTGTTCGCGTACTTGATGAAGGCGTAGGCCAGCGGCTTGTCCTTGGCCGCCTCCATCACCGCCAGCGAACTGCCGCCGTTCTCCGCGCTGGCGCTCTGGCCCGCCTGCCACTGCGGCAGCGCCGCGGCACGCCAGTCACCGGACGCCGAGGGGACACCGGAGACGAAGTTGGCGGGCATCCAGCCACCGGTCGACAGCGTGGCGATCGTCCCGTCGGCCAGGCCCTTGTACCACTGGTCGCTCCAGGACGCGATCGGCGCGAGGAGCTTCTCGGAGATCAGCTTCTGCCAGACCTCCGTGAACTGCTTGGTGCCCGCGTCACCGAAGTCGACGTCCACCTTCGTGCCGTCCACCGTGTACGGGTGACCGCCGGCCTGCCAGATCAAGCTGGTGACGAAGCCGGCGTCACCGGTGTCGTTGGTGATGTACGCCTTCGGGTCCGCCTTGTGCAGCGCGCGGGCCGCGGTCAGGTACTCGTCCCAGGTCGTGGGCACCGCGATCTTGTACTTGTCGAGGACCTTCTTGTTGTAGAACATCGCCATCGGCCCTGAGTCCATGGGCAGCGCGTACACCCCGCCGTTGACGGCCACGGAGTTCCACGGGCCCGGCGAGTACGCCTTGGACAGGTCCTTGGCGCCGTAAGGGCTGAGGTCGGCGACGGACTTGCCGAGCGCGAACTGGCTCAGCGCGTAGTACTCGATCTGCGCCACGTCCGGCGCCCCGGAACCGGCCTGCACCGCGTTCTGCAGCGCGGTGTACTGGTCGTTGCCCGTGCCCGCGTTGACCAGCTTCACCTTGACCTTCGGGTACGTGGCCTGGAAGTCGGTGACCACCTGCTTCAGCGTCGGCTCCCACGCCCACACCGTCAGGCTGCCGCCCTTGTCCAGCGCCGCCTCGACGCTGCCCGCGTCCGCGGCCTTGGCACCCGAGCCGGAGTCGTCGGAGGAACCGCAGGCGGTCAGGGACAGCGCCGCCGCACAGAGCACCGCGATCGCCTGCGCCGAACGGCGCAGTGGCTTGTTCGTCATCGCATCTCACTTCGTTGTGGTGATGGTCTGCGGCACCGCCCGCCGCCACGGCACGGGTGTGCCGGGCGCAGGACCGCAGGGGGAGGTGGGTACGGCGCCGCCGCGGCGCCGGTGATCACTCCTTGACGCTGCCGGCGGCGAGCCCGGACTGCCAGAAGCGCTGCAGGAGGAGGAAGGCCGCGACCAGCGGCACGATGGTCAGCAGCGAGCCGGTGACCACCAGGTTGAACACCGGCTGCCCGCCCGCGGTGGCGGCTTGGGCATTCCAGGCGTTGAGCCCCAGGGTGAGGGGGTACCAGTCAGGGTCCTTGATCATGATCAGCGGCAGGAAGTAGTTGTTCCACGTCGCGACCACGGTGAAGAGCAGCACGGTGACGATGCCGGGTCCCAGCAGCGGCAGGCTGATCCTGAAGAAGGTGCGGATCTCACCCGAACCGTCGACCCTGGCGGCCTCCAGCAGCTCGTCGGGGATCGCCTCGGAGGCGAAGACCCACATCAGGTAGAGGCCGAACGGCGAGATGAGCGAGGGCACGATCACCGCCCACGGGGTGTTGGTCAGGCCCATCTTGCTGAACATCAGGAACGTGGGCACGGCCAGCGCGGCACCCGGCACGGCGACCGCGCCGATCACCACCGCGAAGACCGCGCGCTTGCCGGGGAAGTCGAACTTCGCCAGGCCGTAGCCGCCCAGGACGGCCAGGAACGTCGCGCCCCCGGCGCCGACCGCCACGTACAGCAGCGTGTTGAGCAGCCACCGGACGAAGATGTGGTCGTCGTAGGTGAGGGTCTGCCGGATGTTGTCCCAGAGCGCGAAGTCACCGCTGAACCACAGCCCGAAGGAGTCCAGCAGGCTCTTCTGGGTCTTGGTCGCGCTGATCACCAGCCAGGCCAGCGGGACCAGGGTGTAGACCGCCACCAGCGCGGTCAGGACGGTGAGCAGGATGCTGCGCCGGGGCCGGTCGGAAGAGTGCCGCCGGCCCGCCGGGCGCTCGGACGGTGCGGCGCCGCGGCGCTCGCGCTGCGGGGCCGTAACGGCCGCCTGGGTGCTCGACTGGGCCATCGTCAGGCCTCCTTGCGCATGCCACGCAGCTGCACGACGTAGGCGATGATCATCGTGACGACCCCCATGACGATCGCGACGGTCGCCGCGTAGTTGTGCTGCTGCCCGGAGAAGGACAGCGAGAAGGTGTAGAGGTTCGGCGTGAAGTACGTCGTGATGGCGTTGGGCGCCAGCGGCTTGAGGATGCTGGGCTCGTTGAACAGCTGGAAGCTGCCGATGATCGAGAAGATCGTCGCGATGACCAGGGCCCCGCGGATCGCCGGGATCTTGATGGAGGTGACGATCCGCAGCCGGCTCGCGCCGTCGATCTCGGCCGCCTCGTACAGGGACCGCGGCACGACGTGCAGCGCCGAGTAGAAGATCAGCATGTTGTAGCCGACGAACTCCCAGGTCACGATGTTGCCGATGCTCGCCAGCACCAGGCCGGGCGACAGGGGGTTCGGCAGGGAGGCGCCGAAGGTGTCGTTGATGTCGGCGACCAGGCCGAAGCGGTCCCCGTACATGAAGCCCCACATCAGCGTCGCCACGACCGCCGGGACCGCGTAGGGCAGGAAGATCGTGATCCGGAAGAACCTCCGGCCGTGCAGCCGCCCGCTGTCCAGCGCGAGGGCGACCAGCAGCGCGATGCCCAGCATGACCGGCACCTGGACGACGAGGAACAGCGCGACGCGGCCGAGGCCGGACCAGAACTGGCCGTCCTGGAAGGCCTGGACGTAGTTGTCCAGGCCGACGAAGGAGGTCCCGCCGATGAGGCGGTCGCGGAACAGGCTCAGGTAGATCGAGTAGCCGATCGGCGCCAGGAAGACCAGTGCGAAGACGATCATGAACGGTGCCACGAAGCCCCATCCCAGCCAGCGCCGGCCCCGGCGTCCTCGGGGAGGAGCGGCCCGGCCGGTGCCCGGTGGCGGCGGTATGGCAGCCATGATCCCATCCTTCACATCGTCGTGCGGGGTCCCGCCACATCGGGCGGGTCCGGGATGGTTGCGCAAACATCAGTGACCGCAGTCGGCGCACGTTTACGCAAACATTTGATGGACGCGATGTTGGCACCGGCCATCAGGACACGTCAAGGGCCCTCACGCGGTTCCTCCCCGACACCACCCCGCCAGGCCGTCCCCGCACGTCAACAGCCCTTCAGCCGGACCCACTTGCCCACCGCCGGCCCGCACAGCAGACCGGCGGCACACACGCTCACTCCGTACGCAGCCCGTCCGCCCGCATCATCCGCCACAACGGCGGAAGGCTCAGCACCGTCACCACCAGGACCGCCACCGCACCGATCCCGGCATACGGCAGGAACACCCACCAGTCCCGCACCGGCTTCACCACGACGCCCAGCATCGCCCGCCCCAGGACCAGCCCTCCCACGATCGCGACGACCGTACCCGCCAGCACCGGCACCGCCGTCTGCCACAGCACCGACCACGCCAACGTCCTGCGCCGCGTACCGAAGGCCACCAGCACCGACAGCAGACGCCGACGCTCCCTCAACTGCTCGATCTGCGCCACCAGCATCCCCGCCGCGATCAGCGCGACCGTCAAGGTCCCGCCGACCCGCAGACCCGTCTGCACACTCGAGTACTGCCGGTCCCGCTGCACGTTCACCAGCCCGCCCACCCGCAGCATCGGATCCACCCGCGCCGCGGCATTGCGCAGGTACTCCGCCGCATCCGGAACCCCGCGGTCGATCGCGACGGACGCGAACGTCGACGCCTGCGGCAACCGGTGCCCCGCCAGCGCCCCCGGAGTGACCAGGATGCCGTCATGGACCTCGCCCACCGGATCCCGGACCGCCACCACCGCCCGAGCCGTCACCGGCAACGTCCACAACTCGCCGTCCGAAACACCCTCCGAAACGGCGTCGAGATCGATCCGCCCACCCGGCCGGGCAGCCTCATCGGTGAGGAGGTTCGCCTCCCGCGCCCGCCGCGACGCACCCGGCCGGTGAGCCACGAACGCGTCACCGTCACGGCACGAGGACAACGAGGCCAGCGACCGCAACGTCGCACAACTGCCCACCGTCAACATGGTGACGGACCCCGGCCCACCACCCGCATCCGGACGACTCACATACGCCTCGACCGTCGCGACCACCCGCCGCACGCCCTTGACCTGACGGAACTCCCCGGCCATCCGCTCCGCCAGGACCGGATCGCCCACGCCCTCCGAAGCCGCGGCAACCCGGAAATCCGCACGGACGACATCGGCAGAGGCGGAAGACCCACGCCCCGCCTTCGGAGCGGACGGCGAGGCGAAGTCCTCCTGCATGCCGCCGAAGACCATCTGCAGCGCGATCGCACCGGCCACCGCCACGGTGATGCCGCTCACCGCCCGCGACGCCGTCCCACTGCTCAACTGCAACCGGCGCACCGCGAGCTGCCACGCGACCGGCCCCCCGCGCAGCCGCCTCACCACGGCCTCCACCAGCCACGGCAACAGCCCGGTCAACCCCACCAGGACCAGCACCGCACCCAGCGCGACCGGATACACACCACCCGACCCCAACTCCCCGTCCGCCGACCCCGTCAGCATCAGCACGCCGACACCGACCACCGGACTCACCAGCCGCCACCACAACCGACGCGGCCGCAACGTGGCATGCCGCACGACCCCCAACGGCTCGATCGCCACCGAACGCAGCGCCGACAGGGTGACCACCACCGCCCCCACCAGGATCGCCACCACGATCAGACCCACCAACAGCAGGTCAGGGGCGACATCGGCAGGAAAAGCACTCACACCCCACAGCCGCACCGACCCCGCCAGCCGGCGCGCCCCCAGGAACACCCCCGTACCGACCAGCAGACCCAGCACGGCGCCGAACAGCGCCTCACCCGCCGCGATCCGCCGGGTCATCCCGACATCCGCACCGACCAGCCGCAACGCGGCCAGCCTGCGGTCCCTGCGGTCCCCGCCGAACCGGACGGCCGTACCGATGAAGACGCCCACCGGAACCAGCAGGACGACACAGATCAAAGCGACCAGGACCACCAGCCGCGGATCGAACCGCCCGGAGCCGGGATCATGGCCGTACCCTGCGGACCTGATCGCACCCCCGCTCCTGGTGAGCGTGGCACTCCCCGCGTAGAAGCGCAGCTCCCCCGGTTCGAGCAGACCCCGGTCCGCGATCGTCCCGGTGATCCGGTAACCGAGCCGCTCCTTGAGCAGCGCGCCGGACGACGAGCCCAGCAGCTCGCGCAGAGCGGGCGAGACCGCCATCTCCCCCGGCCCGGGAATCCGCGCCACACCCGGCGGCGGCGGAGCACCGGGACCGTCCGGGCGCAGCAACTGCCCGCCGACGGCCTCGCCACGGTACTCGGTGCTCGCGTCGTACCAGAGGAACGTCGTGTCCGCGCGCCGCACCGACACCTCGCTCTCGACGTTCGGCGTCTCACGCGCGTGCCCGCGCTCCGCGCGGGCGTCGAGGACGTTCGGCACCGCGGCGGCGAGGAACAGCAGGGCCACCCCGAGCCCGACGCCCACCGCGGTCAGCGCCGTGCGGATCCACCCCTCGCGGCCCCCGGAGCCCGCCAGCCGCGCGCCGAGCCACAGATCTCGCAGCGCCGAACGGAACCGCCCCGGCGCGGCCCCGGCACCGTCACGGTTCATGCGGGGCCCCCTGGGCACGGTACGCCGTCGTGCATGACGGCTCGGCGGTTGCGGGACGCGGCCTGGGGCGGGGGCGGCGCGAGCGGGAGTCGGAGCGGGTCGAAGAACATGCAGTGAATATACACGCTGTCTATACACTCGATGTCTACCCACAAGGTGTCATCACAGTGTGCCCGCCGCTCTCCTTCACCGTCTTCACCGGTACGGCATATTGCCTGGTCAGAGCAGTTCTGTAGAGTCCACCGGCCGATCCCGCGCACAGTGGCAGGAGTGTCGACACTGGTGGCGGCGAGGTGCGTCACCGGGCTCGCAGGTGGACCCCAGGCCGGACCCCGGGAGCCGCGGGACCTGGGGACGAGGAATTCTCGACCCTCGCATTACTTACGGCGGACAGGCTCCCCTGCCACCCCGTTTCCCTTGCGGAAACCGGCAGGTGGCGCGCCGTTCCCCCACGCCGCCGGCGTGACCGGGCCGAAGGCGCGCGGGCGCGGCTCAATCATGTGGACTGGTCAAGATCTCCTGCCGTAATGTCCTCCTGCCCGCCGCTCGACGGGCACGTCTCCATGTTGTGTCCCTGGGGGGATTCCATGTCGCTCAACCCTGTCGGGCCGCCGCCCGGCGCCCCGTACCCCGTACCCGTCGGGCCTCCGGCGACCACCGCCGTGCTCCGTTCGCCGCTGGGTCTGGCGACCGCGGTGACGGTGCTGCTGTCGCTGGTGATCGCGGTCGATGTGCTCGCCATCGCCGCGGAGGCCGCTCGCTACTCCCTCATGGGCACGGCGGTCGCGGACGAGCTCGCCACCGTCGACCCGTCCGCGCTGAACCGCTCGGACCTGTGGACGGGTAGCGCCGCCGTACTGCAACTCTTCGCCCTGGTGGCGACGGCCGTCGTCTTCATCGTCTGGTTCCACCGGGTCCGCTCCAACGGCGAGGTGTTCGCCCCCAACGGGTTCGAGAAGGGCCGCGGGTGGGCGATCGGCGGCTGGTTCATCCCCATCGGCAACCTCTGGATCCCCTCCAAGGTCGCCCGTGAGACCTGGGTCGCGAGCTCCCAGACGACGCAGGACGGCCGCCTGCGGCCCGCCGACTCGGGCCCGGTCGCCTACTGGTGGGCGGCGTGGATAGCCTCCTCCGTGCTGGGCCGGCTCTCGGGGGGCCTGTTCGACGAGAGCTCGGGCTACGCGGACGACCTCCGCGACGCCGCCGGCTTCGCCATCGCCGTGGACGGCGTGGACATCCTCGCCGCTGTCCTCGCCATCCTGTTCGTCCGCAAGCTGACGGCCATGCAGCACCGCAAGGCCACGGAAGGCCCGTTCGCCCTGTCCTGACCCGGGCCGCGCCCTCGTCGGGCGGGGGCGTCGGGCGCGTGCGGGTGGCGTGTCAGCGTGCGGTCAGCGCCCTGTCAGCGGGGGCGGGCAGTGTGCGGGCATGGACACCGTCACCGCGAAGCGATCCGCCCCTCCCGCCGCCGCCCGTCATCCCCGCGCCGCGGGCCCCGTGCCTTCCGCCCCGGCCGCGTTCCTGCGCTTCGCCGTATGCGGCGGCGGTGTGGGGCTGGCGTCCTCCGGCGTGCTGATGGCGCTGTCGGGACCGGTGCCGTTCGCCCTGGCGAACGCGGTGGTGACGGTGGCCTCGACGGTGCTGGCCACCGAGTTGCACGCGCGCTTCACCTTCGGCGGGGGCCGCGCCGGGTGGCGGGCGCACCTGGAGTCGGCGCTGACGGTCGTGGTCTGCTACCTGTTCACCACGGCCGCGATGCTGCTCCTGCAGGCGGTGTGCGCCGCCCCCGGCGTACTGCTGCGGCAGTCGGTCTACTTGGCGGCCTCCGCGCTGGCCGGGGTGGGCCGCTTCTTGCTGCTCCGCGCGGTGGTCTTCGCCGGGCGGGGCGGCTCCGCCGCGTCGGTGTGGCGCAGCGACGCGGCGTACATCTCGTCGGGGTCGAGCCGGCGCAGCTCCTCGGCGATGAGCTCGGCGGTCGACCGGACCTTCAGCGCGAGGTGCCGGCTGGGCTGCCCGGGGATGGAGAGGTTCGCCAGCGGGCCCTCGGGGCGGTCGATGTGGATGTCGCCGTCCGCGGTGGTCAGCCGTACGGCGGTGACGACCGGGCCGTCGGTGACGACGCGCTCGACGGGCACGCGCAGCCGGTTGCCGAGCCAACGGGCGAGGAGTTCGGCGCTGGGGTTGTCGGCCTCGCTCTCGACGGCGGCCGAGACGACCGTGGCCCGGGCCTGGTCGAGCGCGGCGGCGAGCATGGACCGCCAGGGCGTGAGCCGGGTCCAGGAGAGGTCGGTGTCGCCGGGGGTGTAACCGGAGGCACGGGTCTTCAGCTCCTCCAGCGGATGCTCGACGGCGTACGCGTCGGTGATCCGGCGCTGCGCCAGCGCGCCGAGGGGGTCGGCGGCGGGGTTGGCGGGTGCGTCGACCGGCCACCACACCACCACGGGGGCGTCGGGCAGCAGCAGCGGCAGGACCACGCTGTGGGCGTGATCGGCGAGTTCGCCGTGGAGGCGGAGCAGGACGGTCTCGCCGGTGCCGGACTCGCCGCCGACGCGCACCTCGGCGTCGAGGCGGGCGCTGCGCCGGTCGCGGGGGGACCGGCCGGGGCGCTTGATGACGACCAGGATGCGCGAGGGGTGCTCGCGCGAGGCGTCGGAGGCGGCCTTGAGGGCGTCGTAGTGGTTGCCCTCGTCGGTGACGATGACGAGGGTCAGCACCATGCCGACGGCCGGACTGCCGATGGCCCTGCGCGCCTTGATCAGCGCCGAATTGATCTTGCTTGAGGTCGTCTCGGTGAGATCGATGTTCATGGCCGGCGCCAGCTCCTGCCGTCTCGTGCGAGCATCTCGTCCGCCGCCTTCGGACCCCAGGTACCGGCGGTGTACTGCTCGGGCTTGCCGTGCCGGTCCCAGTACTCCTCGATCGGGTCGAGGATCCGCCACGACTCCTCCACTTCCTGCGGTCGCGGGAAGAGGTTGGCGTCGCCGAGCAGGACGTCCAGGATCAGCCGTTCGTAGGCCTCCGGGCTGGACTCGGTGAAGGACTCGCCGTAGGCGAAGTCCATCGTCACGTCCCGGATCTCCATCGAGGTGCCCGGCACCTTGGAACCGAACCTGATCGTCACGCCCTCGTCCGGCTGGACCCGGATGACCAGGGCGTTCTGCCCGAGCTCCTCGGTCGCGGTGTTGTCGAACGGGGAGTGCGGGGCGCGCTGGAAGACGACCGCGATCTCGGTGACGCGGCGCCCCAGGCGCTTGCCGGTACGCAGGTAGAAGGGGACCCCGGCCCAGCGGCGGTTGTCGATGGCCAGCTTGATGGCGGCGTAGGTGTCGGTCTTGGACTTGGCGTCGATGCCGTCCTCCTCCAGGTACCCGAGCACCTCCTCCCCGCCCTGCCAGCCGTGCGCGTACTGCCCGCGCACCGTGTGTGCGCCCAGGTCGTCGGGGTGCCGGACGGCCTGGAGGACCTTGAGCTTCTCCTGCACCAGCGACTTGGCGTCGAAGGAGGCGGGCTCCTCCATCGCGGTCAGCGCGAGGAGTTGGAGCAGGTGGTTCTGGATGACGTCGCGCGCGGCGCCGATGCCGTCGTAGTAGCCCGCGCGGCCGCCGATGCCGATGTCCTCGGCCATCGTGATCTGCACGTGGTCGACGTAGGAACGGTTCCACAACGGCTCGAACATCGTGTTGGCGAACCGCAGCGCCAGGATGTTCTGGACCGTCTCCTTGCCCAGGTAGTGGTCGATCCGGAAGACCTCGGCGGGCGGGAAGACCTCGTGGACCACCCGGTTGAGCTCCTGGGCGCTGGCCAGGTCGTGACCGAAGGGCTTCTCGATGACGGCCCGCCGCCAGGAACCCTCGGGCGGGTCGGACAGCCCGTGCTTCTTCAGCTGCTGGACCACGCTCGGGAAGAACTTGGGCGGCACCGAGAGGTAGAAGGCGAAGTTGCCGCTGGTGCCCCGGGCCTTGTCCAGTTCCTCCACGGTCGCACGGAGGGCGTCGAAGGCGTCGTCGTCGCCGAAGTCGCCGGGCACGAAGCGCATTCCGGCGGCCAGCTCCGTCCAGACCTCCTCGCGGAAGGGGGTGCGCGCGTGCTCCTTGACCGCGTCGTGGACGACCTGCGCGAAGTCCTCGTCCGCCCAGTCGCGGCGCGCGAAGCCGACGAGCGAGAAGCCCGGCGGCAGCAGCCCGCGGTTGGCCAGGTCGTACACGGCAGGCATCAGCTTCTTGCGGGACAGGTCGCCCGTCACACCGAAGATCACCAGCCCGGACGGTCCCGCGATGCGCGGCAGCCGCCGGTCGGATGGATCGCGCAGCGGATTGTTCCAGCTGTCGGTTTCCGTCATGGGTCCACTTCTCTTCATCGTGGGTGCGGCGGTGGTCGTGGCGCGCCCGGGGGTCATGCGGCGCCGAAGAGTTCCAGGAGCGCGTCCTGGCCGAACATGCGGGCGGTGTCGATGGCCGAGGGGGTGCCGGCGGCGGGGTCGGCGCCGCCGTCGACGAGGACGCGGACCACCTCGTCCTCGCCCTTGAAGACGGCACCGGCCAGCGGCGTCTGGCCGCGGTCGTTGGCGCGGTCGGGGTCGGCACCGTGCTGCAGGAGCGCGGCCACGGTGGCGGCGTGACCGTGGTACGCGGCCAGCATGAGGAGGGTGTCGCCCTTGTCGTTGGTGAGGTCGGCCGGCACGCCGGCGTCCACGTACGCCGTCAGGGTCTCCGTGCCTCCCCGGCGGGCGAGGTCGAAGAGTTCGGCGGCGAGTCGCAGGACTTCGGGGTCCTGGGCCGGGTCGTTCTGCGGGGTCGGCTCGCTCATCGTTCCTCACTAGGCGTGGCTGCTCGCCGTGCGCGGGCGGGACCGCTTGTGATCCACCCTAAGCGGCCCCCAGCGCCCCGGCCTTGCCGGGCGTGCTGCCGGTGCGCGCCGGCTCGGGGGGCGCGGACCGCACGAGAAGCCATGGCCGAAGCTTAACGATTTTGATCACTCGAACGGGCGACTTCGCTGCTCCGTCGGCGGGGCCTGCCACATGACACGCCGGACGACCGGCGAGGATCACCCCGGAAGAAACAGTTCAGCGAAGCTGAACAGGTGAACTTCCCTATAAATCACCCATTTGCCTCTTTTCAGAACATATTACTATCTGTAATTCTGGAACAACTCATGGTGACAGTCCCCATCACACAGGAGTAGCCCCCATGATCCTGTCCATCTCAGGCGTCGTCCTGCTCGGCATCATCGTCTTCCTGTTCTTCCGC
The DNA here is from genome assembly GCF_056858595.1 of Streptomyces sp. TOM-9. Taxonomy (NCBI): domain Bacteria; kingdom Bacillati; phylum Actinomycetota; class Actinomycetes; order Kitasatosporales; family Streptomycetaceae; genus Streptomyces; species Streptomyces sp. TOM-9. Next base: position 1,762,637 of record NZ_JBXEQB010000001.1, read on the forward strand.
AAGGACGGACTCAAGGCGTCCCACGCGCTCGTCTGCGCCCTCTTCGGCTTCTACCTCGCGGGCACCGCCATCGCCCCGAGCATCAAGGCCGGCGGGGCGAGCCTGGCGAGCCTCCTGGGCGGGATCAAGTTCTAGTACGGCCGTCCCGCACGGCCGATCCACCGGGCCCGGCGCCGCTCCGCACCGGGCCCTTCCCGTTCCGTTCCGTCGTACCGTCCCCGCAACGATCCTCTGGAGCTCCCCGTGGTCCGGCGTCCCCTCTCCGCCCTCCTGAGCAGCCGCCCCTCGCTCACCCGCGGCCGTGAGCTCGCGCGGGCCGCCGTCGACAGCACCACGGACGTCCTCCACCCGCTCTTCGTCATCGCGCGCGGGCTGCGCCGCCAGGCCGGCTGGGCGCGCGATTGGTGGGGCAGCACGCCCAAGGACCGGCGCGGACCGGCGCTGATGGCCTCCGTGGGAGCCGGCTTCCTCGTCCTGGTGCTGCTGCCCTACGGTGCCTACCTGATGTTCGCCGCCTGGATGGGTTCCGCCGGCTGGATGGGCCGGGACCGCACACCCGCCCCGACCGGACCGAGCGGCGCGGAGAGCGACCGGCTCACCGCGCTGTACGAGGCCCTGGTGCCGTACCTGTCCGTCGCCGACGACCCCAGCCCGATCTACGCCCACGACGGCAGCTGGGAGAACGCCTTCGGCGACTACGCCTTCGAGGACGGGCGGCTGGTCCGCCTGCACCTCAAGTACCCCGCCTACTTCACCGACGGCGAGGCCACGGCCAGGGCCCGCGTCGAGCACGTGCTGCACGCCAAGGTGGGGCGCGGCCGCGAGTACCGCTTCGAGTGGAACGAGGAGGAGAACCACCTCACCCTCACCGCACTCCCCCCACTGCCCACGGGCATCGCCGCACAGCGTTTCGTCACCTCCCCGGGCGAGACGGTGCTCGGCTTCACCGACGCCGAGGCGGTGCAGCGCACCGTCCCGGTCGAGGACGGCGAGGAGGTCAGGGACGCGCCCCCGGTCGTGTGGCGCACCGGCCCGCGCTCCACCGAGCCGCACCTGCTCGCCCTCGGCCAGCCCGGCACGGGCACCACCACGCTGCTGCGCTCCATCGCGCTCCAGGTGCTGCCCGAGGGCGACCTCGTGGTCGTGGACGGCAGCGGGACCGGCGAGTACGCGTGCCTGACCGGACGGCCCGGGGTGATGGCCGTCGAGAGCGGCCTCGCGGGCACGCTGGCCACCCTGGAGTGGGCGGCGCACGAGACCGAGCGCCGTCTGATCGCCGTCAACCGGGCCCGGCAGGCGGGGCGTACCGCCCCCGACGACGTACGGCGCCCCTTGTGGATCCTCGTCGACCGGCCGACCGTGCTCAGCCAGCTCGCGCACGCCGAGAGCCGCCCCGACCCGCAGGAGCTGCTGGACATCCCGCTGCGGCACGGCCGGGCGGCCGGGGTGACCGTCGTCGTCGCCGACCACCTCGACGGCGCCGAGGCGCTCTCCCCGGTCGTCATCGCCCAGACCAGGGCCCGGGTGCTGCTGGGCGCGGTCACCGCGGAACAGACCCAGGCGGTGCTCGGCGCGCCGCAGTGCTCCACGTCCGCCGCCGAGGTGCCGCCGGGCCGCGGCTACGTGCGGCTGGGCTCGGGGCCGGTGCTCCGGGTGCAGGTGCCGGCGACCCCGGACCCCTTCGACGAGGACGCCAGCGACGGGCACCGCCAGGCGGTCATGGCGCTGCTGCCGCCCGCGGACGTCCCCCCGGGGACGCAGGCACGGGAGGCGGAGGCCGCGCAGGCTCCCGGGGCGGTCCGGGTCTCCGGGCCCTCGGGCGCGGTCCGGCCGGCCGGCGACCCGGCGCTCGAGCACTGAGCCGGACCGTCGCCGCGCGGGTCAGCGTCGCGGCAGTTCGTGCAGCCGCACCTGGGTCAGCGCGCCTCCGGCCGCCTCGGCGGTGAGGTAGGTGCCGTACGGCTGACGCCTGCGGTCGGTCGGCGATCCGGGGTTGAGCAGCCGCAGCCCGCCCGGCGCCGTGCTGTCCCAGGGGATGTGGCTGTGCCCGAAGACCAGGACGTCCAGGTCGGGGAAGCGCTCCTCGCAGCGGCGTTCGCGCCCCTGGGCCGGGCCGCTGTCGTGCACCACGCCGAAGCGCAGCCCGCCCAGCTCCGCCCGGGCGACCTCGGGCAGCCGCGCGCGCAGGTCTGCGCCGTCGTTGTTGCCGTACACGCCGATCACCCGGCGGGACCGCGCCTGCAGCAGGTCGAGGGTCGCCGCGTCGACCCAGTCGCCGGCGTGGAGGACGGCGTCGGCCTCGGAAATCCGGTCGAGTAGTTCGGCCGGAAGCTCCTTGGCACGTTTGGGCAGGTGTGTATCGGACATCACAAGAAGACGCACACGTCCACGCTATCCGCGCGGGGGGACGGGAGCGGCGCCCGGCACGGCGGCCGGAAGGGAGGCCGACGTCGCGGTGTGCCGCAAGGCGGCGTGGCCGGTGGGGCGACCCCGCGGCCGCCGGGACCGCGGCCTCAGCCATGAAGGGCCCACACGTCATGTGCGGTGACACGACCCCCACCCGCTCGGCGGAACTCGTGCAGCCGGCGGAGCCCGCCTACGTGGGCGCCGCGCGGCACTTCACGTCCGAGTTGCTGGGCCTGTGGGGACTGACCGCGGAGGACCGCATCGCCGCCGAGCTGATCGTCGACGAGCTCGCGGCGAACGCCGCGCGCCACGGCAGGGCGCAGATGTCGGTCCGGCTGTGCATGCACGACGACGGCCTGGTCATCACCGTCACCGACAGCGGCGCGGCCCGGCACCACGACGGGACCTCCCTGGACAGCACCCCGCCGGACGAGCACGGCCGCGGCCTGGAGATCGTGCGCCGGCTGGCCGGGTCCACGTGCATCCACGACGACGAGCGCGGCCGCCGCGTGGTCACCACGCGGCACCTCGCCCCGCTCCAGCGGCCCGTCGCGGGGGTCACCAGCCCGGCATCGTAGGCGCACGCGCATGGGCGACAATGACGGACCGGAGGCGACCGGGCCGGCCCAACGTCCCCGGGAGGCGGGCCACATGGGTGTCCGCGCCGGTCGCGCCGGACGCCGGCCCGCACCCCGAGGAACGAGAGTGACGCCCCGCGTGAACCCGCACAAGCCCTCCGGGACCTCCCCCGCCGTCCCGCCGCACTGCGTCCTCGTGCTGCTGTTCGACGGGCTGCAGCTGATGGACGTGACCGGTCCGCTGGACGTGTACGCGGCGGCGAACGAGTACGGCGCCCACTACACGATGAGGACCGTCTCGCCGGACGGCGGGCCCGTGACCACCACCGCGGGGCTGCGGCTCATGCCGGACCTGTCGCTGGACGAGGTGGACTTCCCGGTCGACACCCTCGTCATCCCCGGGCGTCCCGACTGGTGGGCGGCGGTCTCCGACCCCGCGCTCGTGGCGGGCATCACCCGGCTCGCGGACCGCTCCCGCACCGTCGCCTCGGTCTGCGCCGGCGCTTTCCCACTGGCCGCGACCGGGCTGCTGGACGGACGGCGGGCGGCGACGCACTGGCGGCTGGCGGGCGACCTCGCCGCCCGCTACCCGAAGGTGGAGGTGGACGACGACGCGATCTTCGTACGGGACGGCCGGTTCATCACCTCGGCGGGCATCAGCGCCGGGATCGACCTGACCCTGTCCCTGGTCGAGTCCGACCTCGGGCCGGACATCGCCCGCAAGGCCGCCAAGTTCCTGGTGGTCTTCATGGCGCGGCCCGGCGGTCAGTCGCAGTTCAGCGTGCGGCAGAGCCCGAGGCACCCCGCGCACTCGGTGCTGCGCGGGGTGCTCGACCAGGTGGCCGCCGATCCCTCGGGGGACCACGGCCTGCCCGCGCTGGCGGCGCGGGCGGGGGTGAGTTCACGTCATCTGACCCGGCTTTTCCGCTCCGAGACCGGCGGCACGGCCTCGGAGTACGTGGAACGCGTCCGCGTCGAGGCCGCCCAGGCGCTGCTGGAAGCGGGCGACGACGCCCTCGACGTGGTCGCCCGGCGCAGCGGTTTCGGGTCGGAGGAGACAATGCGCCGGGCGTTCCGGCGCCGTCTGGGCGTCAGCCCGGGGGCGTACCGCGACCGCTTCCGCACCACCCGGCCGCGCGGCACCCGGGAGGGGTGAGCGGGCCGGCCCGCCCCGGCCGCACGCCCAGCCCCACACGACCGGCCCGTGGGCGAGGTCCAGCGAGCGCGGCAGCGCGTTCGTGCCGTAGGCGAGGACCGCTGAGGCCGCCCAGGCAGGTGCCCGGTGACGGGCGAGCAGTCGAAGGGCGCCTTCGCCGGGCCTCCTCCGCCGTGCTGTCGCGCAGGGCGACGCCTGCATGCGGACGTCCTCCCACCACGAGCGCTGCGACCACCGCAGCGCCGCCTGGGCGCGCTCGGTCTCCGGGGCGTCGGGTACGAGGCCGGGTCACTCCGCCCAGGGGGACTGCAGGATGGTGTCCACGAAGTTCCCGCGGACGAAGCCCGGTACGAAGCGCTCCAGGACGTCGGCCTTGACGTTGCCGAACGTCGTGCCGGGGCGCGGCGCGATGCCGTGGGTGAACTCCTTGAGGATGTTGTTCTTGAAGTCGGGCCGCGGGTGGACGGCGACGACCGCCTCGCGCTCCTCCGGCGTGATCTCGTCGTACCCGATGCCGAGGACGTCGACCTCGACGCCCGAGGTGACCAGGGCGATCTCGGGTGCCATGTGCCACGGGATCTCCGGCGTGGTGTGCAGGGCGATCGCCTCCCACACCACCCGCGCGCGGTCCTCGGGGACGTCGTGCTCCAGCAGGAAGCGGCGGGCCTCGTCGGCGCCGTCGATCTCGAAGCGCTGGTCGGTACGGGCGTAGGTGTCGGTCAGTCCGAGGTCGTGGAACAGAGCGCCGACGTACAGCAGCTCGGGGTCGAAGTCCCACCCGCGGTTGCGGCCCCGCATCGACGCCCAGAAGTACACCCGGCGGGAGTGGTGGAAGACCACCGGGTCGGCGGCCTTGCGCACCAGTTCGGTCGCCTCCGTCACGAGCAGGGTACCGGGCACCTCGATGTCCGCGATGATTTCAGCCACGTCGAATCTCCTGACAGGTTTCCGGTTCCGGCGGCGTCCGGGCGGGCCGCCCGGTGCCGTTGGATCCATCGTCGGACGCGGCGGCGGTCCCCGCCGGATGCCGGACGGACGCGCGACCCTCGGATCGGGACACGCGTCCGGCCGGCCGTACCCGGCGGGGCGGTGGGGGTCAGGACGCGTCGGCGAGTTCCGCGATGACCTGCGCGTGGCACGGCTCGGGCAGGCACCAGCAGCCCAGCCTGCGGCCGCGCAGCGCGGGCAGCATCGCGAGCAGGTCGGGGCGGCCCAGCAGGTGTTCGCGGTACTTGTCGAGGACCTCCTGGCGGGTGCCGTCCCGCCCCGGGCGGTAGGGGCTGGCCAGCGGGGAGCCGGCCAGGTGCCAGCCGCCGCGGTGCGTCGGGCGGCCCACGTAGACGACGTCCGCGTACGCGGGGTCGTCGCGGTGGCCCTTGAGGTTCACGACGGTGGTGCGTGGCTCGGTCTCGCTCATGACCTGTTCCTTCCCACGGTCCGGGGCGCCGATGGGCGTCAGGGCAGCTTGGCCGCCAGGACGTCCACCGGGCGGATGTCCGGCGGCGAGCCGAGCGTCGTCTTCGCCGCCTCCGCCAGGGCGGCGGCGATGCGGCCCGACAAGTGGCCCGCGCGGCCGGCCTCGTCCTCGAAGGTGTCGAAGACCCCGAAGGTGGTGGCGTCCTCGCGGAAGGCGAACCAGGTGACGGTGTGCTCCTCCTCCCGGGCCGCCGCCAGCGCGTCGCGCAGCATGGCCGCGACCTCCTCCGCGTGCTCGGGCCTGGCCTCGATACGTGCCAGCAGGCCGATCTTCGTCATCGTGTGCTCCGTCTCGGTGGTCGTGCGGTGGTGGACGTCGTCCGGCCGGACACCGGAAACCTATGCCGCGCGGCACCCCTCCCCCCAGCGTCGGAAACGACACGTTGGATACCGTTTCCGTCATGGACGTGGCAGTGGTGGCGTACGACGGTGTGTTCGACTCCGGTCTCTCGGCGGTCCTCGACGTCCTCGAGGCGGCCAACGCGATGCGCGGCGAGCTCCCGCAGCCGCCGCCCGCCTGGAACGTGACGACGGTCGGCCCGCGCCGCCGGGTCCGCACCGGCGCCGGGCACACGGTGGCGGCGGCACCGGCCGGCGAGGCCGCGGGGGCGGACCTGCTGCTCGTCCCGGCACTCGCGGAGCGCCGGCCGGACGCCCTCGTGGAGCGCGTCTCGGGGCCCGGCACGGCCGCCGTGCGCCGTCTGGTGGCGGCCACGCGCGAGCGCGGCGGACCCGTCGCCTCGGCCTGCACGGGCACCTTCCTGCTCGCCGAGTCCGGGGTGCTGGACGGACGGCGCGCCACGACCAGCTGGTGGCTGGCCCCGGTCTTCCGGCAGCGCTACCCGGCCGTCACGGTCGACGAGACCCGCATGGTGACCAGTTGCGACGGCGTCACGACGGCGGGCGCGGCCTTCGGCCACGTCGACCTGGCGCTGGCGGTGGTGCGCATGTCCAGCCCGGCACTGGCCGATCTGGTCGCCCGCTACCTGGTCGTGGACGAGCGCCCGTCGCAGTCGGCGTACACCATCCCCAGCGCCCTGGCCCAGGCCGATCCGACGGTGGCCGGCTTCGAGCGCTGGGTGCGGCTGCGCCTGGAGGAGCCCATCAGCATCGCCGAGGCGGCCCGCGCCCTGGGGGTCGGCGAGCGGACCCTGCAGCGGGCCGTGCGGCGGGTCCTGGGCGTGTCCCCGGTCCGTTTCGTGCAGGACCTGCGCGTCGAGCAGGCCACGCACCTGCTGCGCACCACCGACCTCCCCGTCGAGGTCGTCGCCCGCCGCGTGGGCTACGAGCACGCCAACACCCTGCGCGTCCTGCTCCGCGACCGCACGGGCACGACGGCCGCGGCCCTGCGCGGCCGATGAGCCCTGTGATCCCGGCAGGCCCCGTCGTCGCGACAGACAATGGGCGCGCGCCTTCCCCCCGGACGCCTGTACGGTGCGGAGCCGTGGGAACGGACATCTACGGCGGCATCGAGTTCCGCCATCCGCTGGCAGGCACGGAGTTCTACGAGGGCGAACCCTGGGTCGACGCGATGGACCTGTGGCCGCTGTACGACGAGGTCGACTATCCCTCCTTCGGCTACCTCTTCGGGGTGCGCAACACCCTCGGGTTCCGCCCCCTCGCGGCGGGCCGGGGCCTGCCGGAGGACCTGTCCGGCCGCTTCCGCGAGGAGCTCGCGCCGTGGGTGGAGTCCGGGGCCATGGACGGGGCCGGCTGGGTCACCTGGGCCGAGCTCGCCGCCGCCGACCGGGCTGCCGTCCCCGAGCACTTCGTGGGCCGGGTGACGTGGTGGCGGCCGTCGCGGCCGGGACCGCCCGACCGGTGTTTCGTACCGGCCGTGTGGCCACCGGACGTGGTCGCGGCCTTGGGGCCGCGGCCGCCCGAACTGGACGGCGCCACGGGCGGGTTCACCTGGAGCGGTCCGGCGGGGGAATGCCGTTACGAGCCGCTGACCGCAGGCCTGGTCCTGGGCGAGGGCACGCACTGGCCCCATGTCTTCGCCGTGATGGAGGCCCTCGCGGGCCGCTTCGGCCCGGACGGCGTCCGGCTGGTGGCCGCCTTCGACTGAGCCGGGCCGTCCTACGCTGAGGGTGTGATCACCAAGCCGCGCGCCCGGGGCGCCTCCGCGGCCGCAGCCGTGGCCTGGTCGCTGCTGACCGTGTTCCTGCTGGCGGTGACCGCCTTCACCGCGGCCCACGGCGCGTACGAGACCGGGGTGATCGGCCGCGAGGTGCGGGTGCTGCTGACCGAGTGCGAGCAGCGTCCCGAACGCGGCCGCGCCCCCATGCAGTGCACGGGCGTGCCGCTGGGGGCCGTCACGGGCCGGGATCCGTCACCGGAGCCGGTGAAGGTGCGCCACGCGGGCAGCCCGGGGCAGGTGGTGGGCGTGGTGCGGACGGCGTGGGGGACGCACATGGCCACGGACCGCCGTCCCGGGGCGCGGGCGACGGCGGTCCTGGCGACGATGGTGCCGCTCACCGTCGCCGTGCTGTGCGGCTGCGCCGCCGCCCGGCGGGCGGTCCCGGACAGGGGGTGTCAGGGACGGACGTAGCGCAGGACGCCGAGCATGGCGTCGGCGGGGAGTTCCTCGCCCGGGTCGGCGACGCAGGCGTCGAGGCCCTTGCGCAGGGCGGCCGCGTCGAGCCCCGCACCGATCATCACCAGTCGGGTGGCGCGGGACTCGCCCCGGGACCAGGCGGACGGCAGGAAGCGCAGGAAGCCGCCGACGGAGTGCAGGCTGTACTTCTGCTCGTGGGCCGGGGCGGCGAAGCGCAGGAAGCCCTTCATCCGGTACAGGCCCGCGGGCCTGCCGTCGAGGAACTCCATCAGCCGGCGCGGGTGCAGCGGCGCCTCGGAGGTGAACTCCACGCTGTCGTACGCCGCGTGGAGATGGCCGGTGTGGTCGCCGTCCGCGTGGTGATCGTGCCCGTCGTCCGCGTACAGCTCGTCGAACGACAGCTGGCGGGCGGCCGTGCCGTCGGCCGCGCGCGGCCGGGGCTCGAAGAGCAGGGCGGGGTCCACCCGGCCGTGGGCGGCCTCGACCAGCGGCGTTCCGGGGGCCACGGCGGCCAGTGCCTCGCGGACCCGTTCACGGCCGGCGGCGCCGACGCGGTCGGTCTTGTTGAGGACGACGAGGTCGGCGGCCCGCACATGGCGGTCGAGTTCGGGGTGCCGGGCGCGTACCGCCTCGTACTCGGCGGCGTCGACGACCTCGACCAGCCCGCCGTAGGTGATGGCGGTGTCGGTGCTGGCCAGCAGCAGCCGGATCATGCCCTGGGGCTCGGCGAGACCGCTCGCCTCGATGACGATGACGTCGATGCGGGCCTGCGGACGCGACAGCCTGGCGAGCATGTCGTCCATCTCCGTGGCGTCCACGGCACAGCACAGGCAGCCGTTGTCGAGGGCGACCATGGAGTCGACCTGGCCGGCGACGGAGAGCGCGTCGATGTTGATGCTGCCGAAGTCGTTGACGATCGCGCCGATGCGGGTACCGCCGCTGTTGCGCAGGAGGTGGTTGAGGAGCGTGGTCTTTCCCGAGCCCAGGAATCCCGCGATGACGACGACCGGAATCCGTTGCTTGGCCAAGGCTTCCTCTCCGGGTACGGGCTGCCGGCCCCTCATCGTAAGCCCCGCGCACCCCGAGGTGCTTCGTGCGGGTGAACCGGCGCCCGGCGCAGAACCGCGGCGGGGGCCGCGCGGTCTTCCGAGGCGTCCACGGGGATGGCTCTACGAGGGAGGAGGCGCCCATGGCGGAGCAGGAGGCGGACCGCGGCACGGTCCTGGTGTGCATCGCCGCGGAGGACGAGGAGACGGCGTACCGCATCGTCGACCTGATCTCCGGGCGGCACCCGGCGACGGCACCACAGCTGCGGCGCACCCACGAGGGCACGGTCGCGTGCGCGCTGCGGGCCCAGACGCTCCGGGTGCTGGGCGACGGCTGACAAGGTTCGGCGGGCCGGTCCGCCGGCCCGCCGAGCACCGAGTAACGTGCCGGGTGCTAACCGAACTCGCCCTCGCGCACACCCTCCCGGAACGCCGTCCACTCCTGCGCGGTGAAGCGCAGGGGCGGCAGGTCCCTGTTCTCGGAATCACGGATGGCGACGGCTCCACCGCCGAGGTCCGCCACCTCGACGCACTCCGGCAGGTAGCCGCTCTTGCTGCTCTTGACCCAGCGCGCTTCCCTCAGGTCCCGCGCGTAGAGATCGGCCTTTCTCGCTTGCATGAGAACCTCCGTTCGAGGTTCGTGCGGATGTTCCCTCCCCACCCTCACTCCGACCCCTGCCCGCGCGCAACCATGGGCGTGCGGCCGCCGCCCCGGGCAGCGGACGCCGTCGGCGGTCCCGGGCTTGGCGGGCCCGCTCACCGGGGCGGTCGATCGGCCTCGGCGGGCCGGCCCGTCAAGCGGGGTGGGACGCGATGAGCCCTAGCCGAACTCGCCGTCGCGCACACCCTCCCGGAACGCCGCCCACTCCTGCGCGGTGAAGCGCAGCGGTGGCAGGTCCGTGTTGTTCGAGTCGCGGATCGCGACGGCTCCGCCGGCCAGCTCCGCAACCTCCACGCAGTCCGTCCGGTAGGGGCTCTTGCTGCTCTTGACCCAGCGCGCTTCCGTCAGGTCACGCGCGTACAGTTCGGTCTTCCTCGCTTGCATGAGAAGCTCCGTTCGGATCTCGATCGGATGTTCCCCCTTCCCACCCTCATCCCGTCCCTCCCACCTCGCAACCGGCGCCCCGCCCATGATCACGGCGCAGTCCCGGGCCAGCTCAAGTACCCACGGCCGACGGGTTGCTGACGGCACGTCGCCAATCGGTCGCGCCCTGTCGCGAAACGCCGGGACGGGGCACCATCGAACACATGGCGACATCCTCGGGGTGCGATGTCTGCGGGCGGGAGGACGACACCGTCCGCGACTGCGGCATCCGCCACCTCCCGCTCGCCGTGTGCGACGCGTGCTTCGCGGACATAGCGCGGGCCCGGCGCGGCCCGCTGCCGCGTCCGCTGGACGGCGCGGAGGTGATGGCCGCCGTGCTGGAGGCGCTTCACGAGGACAGCCGGCGCTCCTCCTGAGCGGGGCCCGGCGCGGGCGGATCGGCGAAGGTCGACGGCAGCACGGCCCGGCCCCGGACCGCCCCCACCGGCACGGGAGGGGACCGCCGCGGGTCGGCGGCGGACAGCCCCTCGGCCCGCAGGGCCACCGCGCGCACGGGGTCGCCGTGCGGGCCGAGGGCCTCGTGCATGGCGTAGGCGGCCTCGGCGAGTTCACCGGGGTCGGAGGTGGGCTCCGGCAGGGTGCGGCTGCGGCTGACGGACGAGCCGCCGGCGAGCCGCACGGTCAGGGTGAGGCCGGTGGCGGTGCGGCCGGTGCTGCGCAGCCGGTCGCCGAGACCGAGCCCGAGTTCGAGGACGGCCCGGCTCAGCGCGCCCCGGTCGGTGGCGTCGGCGGTGAACAGGCGGTCGGCGGCGAGCGAGCCGGGCGGGTGCTCGGGGGTGATCGGGGCGGGGTCGAGACCGTGCGCGCGTTCCCACACGCCGCGTCCGGGAGCGGCGCCGAGGATCGCCTGGACGTCGGGCAGCGGCGCGGCGGCGACCCTGCCGACGGTGTCCAGCCCGGCCGCGACCAGTGCACGGACGGCCTCCGCGGTGATCCCGGGGAGCGCCGCGACCGGCTTGGCGCGCAGGAAGCCGGCGACGGCCCGCGGGTCGGAGTCGACGGCCCGGATCCGGCCGACCAGGACGTCGTACGCGGCCATGGCGGCGACCGTGCGGCTCCCGGCGACGCCGATCGTGAGGCCCACGTCGTACAGGGCGGAGGCCCGGGTGCTGATCATGAGGGCGAGCTGCTCGGGCAGCAGCCCGTAGAAGCTCACCGCGGAGCGCACGTCGGCCACGACCGCGTCCGGCGGCTCGGCGCGGACGACGGGGGTGAACTGGCCGACGAGCCCGGCCAGCGCCGCGAGCGTCGCCGGGTCGGTCCCGCCGCAGCGGATGTAGAGCACGCAGGGCCCGGGGTCCTGGTGCGGCTCGGCCTCGACCATGGTCTGCCCGCCTCCACCTCGTTCGAACAACTGCTCGAATTCGAGTGTAGGGCATTCCGGGTCCCCGCGTCCGGCTCATAGGGTCGTCGCATGACCCTGACCGCCGTACAGCGCCGAGCCCTGCTGGAGTCCGACGCCAACACCGGGCAGTTGGGCGCACGCGAACCGACCTGCGCGGCGCTGGCCAGGCAGGGCCTCGCCGTGCGGTACGGCCGCACCGGCGGCTGGTACCTCACCCAGGAGGGCCGCCGGGTGCGCTCGGAACTGGCCCGCGTGGAGCTCCCCCACCCGCAGGACGGGGCGACGCCCGGGACGGAGCCGGAACCTCGCCAGGAGCCCGCCGAGCGCGGCTTCGCGGCCGACGACGGGCACGGCACGGGAGCCGCCGCCCCCGGTCGCGCCGCCGAGGTCGCATCGGCCTGGTCGGGGCTGCTGGAGATCCGCCGCGTCCTGCAGGACGGCGACACCACGCGGCCCGCGCCCTGGGAACGCGAGCGCCACGTCCACGCGGTGGCCCTGGCCCTGGAGGCGGCCGGGAGGCCACCGTCCGCGCGCGGCAGCGCCGGGCGTCCCCCGGTCGCCGGCTACGCCGTCGCGCCCGCCGCCCAGAGCGGGGTCGCCGAGGTCTCCTGGCACTCCCCCGCCGGGGACGCCCCCGGCACCGCCGAGGCCGAGCTGGCCCGGTGCCAGGGCGTCCTGGAGGCGTACGGCTGGCAGTGCACCCTCCACCACGACCGGCGGCGGCGGGCGTTCCTCCTGGTCTCGCCCCGCCGGGCCTGAGGGAGCAGGATGGAGGCAGCGACCCCAGGAGGTCCGCCATGAAGTCCACGTCCTCGGACGCCGATCCGTACCTCTACGCCGAGACCCCCTCCCAGGCGGAGGGCGAACGGATCTACGACGACGCCGAGCGAAGCACGATGGAGATCCACCCGGACGTGCCCCGGACGACCCCCTCCCAGGCGGAGGGCGAGCGCATGGACGACATCCCGCCCCAGTGAGCCGGGGCGGGCACGTGCCGTCCGGGCGTCCGTCCGTCCGTCCGTCAGCGATCCCTGCGGGACAGCACCGCCAGGGCCAGGACGAGGACGGCCAGCCCCGCCCAGGACAGCGGCGTGGGCCGCTCCCCGAGGACGGCCACCCCGAGCAGGGCGGCCACGGCGGGCTCGGCGAGGGTGAGCGTGGTCGCGGCCGAGGCCGGTGTGTGCCGCAGTCCGCGCCCGAACAGCCGGTAGGCCAGGAAGGTCGTCAGCACCGCGAGGTGCAGGACCACCCCGGCGCCGCGCGGCGTGCCGAGCCACACCACGCCCGCGGCGAGCACCACCGGGAGGGTCAGCAGACCGGCGGAGCCGAAGAGCACTCCCATCACGGCGCCCGGCGCCTGCCCGCGTCCGATGAAGTGCCCGCCGACCAGGGAGTACACCGCGTACGAGAGCCCGGCCAGGGCCGCCAGTGCCACCCCCGCGGCGTCCGTGCGCGCGGCGGGACCGGCGTCCGCGCCGCCGAGCACCAGCAGCCCGCAGCCGAGGACGGCCACGGCCGTCGCGGCGGCCCACCGGCGGCTCGGGCGGTGCAGGCCCACCGCCCAGGCCAGCAGCCCGGTGAAGACGGGCGCGCTGCCCAGGGCGATGACGGTGGCCACGGCGACCCCGGTACGGGAGACCGCCGGGTAGAAGGAGAGCGGGTATCCGGCGACGGCGAGGGCGCCGACGGCGAGCAGGGCTCCTCCGCCACGCCCCGCGGTGCGCAGCAGGGTCCGCGCTCCCCTGGCGCCGGCCAGGAGCAGGAGCCCGCCGAGGGTGAGCCCGGCACCGCCGACCGCGGCGGGCGGGGCGCCGGCGGGCGCGAAGGACGCGGCGGTGCCGGTGGTGCCCCACAGCAGGGCGGCGGCGAGGATCGGCAGCGCGCCCTGGACGAACCGCGGCCTGGGGGCGGCGCCGGGCGCGAGCGGGCGTGCGGGGGCGAGGGAGGGCGTGCTGTCCGGCACGGGGGTGGCCTTTCGTCACGAATCGGTGGAAGCGGATCCGGAACGGGCGCACCGCACCTGCCCCTGGCGGCCGGGCGGCCTGCTGGGGGTGGGGGTCCGAGTCGTCAGTGAGTGCGCCCGGTCAGGCGCACAGCGGCGGAAGGACGACGTGCCAGTAGCAATTCACCCGACGATCCTACCGAAGGGCGGGCATGGCAGGGTGAACGCATGCCGATCACTGATGTCACCGATGAGCAGCCCGGACGGGCCATCGACCTGCGAAGCGACACCGTCACGCGGCCCGGCGCGGACATGCGCCGCGCCATGGCGGAGGCCGAGGTGGGCGACGACGTCTTCGCCGACGACCCCACCGTGGGCGCCCTCCAGGACCGGATCGCGGAGCGGCTCGGCTTCGAGGCCGCGCTGTTCGTCTCGTCCGGGACGCAGAGCAACCTGTGCGCGCTGCTGACGCACTGCGGCCGCGGTGACGAGTACATCGCCGGGCAGTCGGCCCACGTGTACCGCTGGGAGGGCGGCGGCGGTGCCGTGCTCGGCGGGATCCAGCCGCAGCCGCTGCCGCACCGGGAGGACGGGACGCTGGACCCGGCCGACATCGCGGCCGCGGTCAAGCCCGACGACCCGCACTTCCCGCGCACCAGGCTGCTGTGCCTGGAGAACACCATCGGCGGCCGGGTCGTCCCCACGGACTACCTGCGGGCCGCGACCGGGCTGGCGCGTGAGCACGGGCTGGCCACGCACCTGGACGGGGCCCGGCTGTTCAACGCGGCGGTCGCCGCGGGCGGCGACCCGTACGAGCAGGCGCGGCTGATCGCCGGCCACTTCGACAGCGTCTCGGTCTGCTTCAGCAAGGGCCTGGGCGCACCGGTCGGCTCCGCTCTGCTGGGCAGCCGGGAGTTCGTGGCGCGGGCGCTGCGCTGGCGCAAGGCGCTCGGCGGCGGGATGCGGCAGGCGGGCATCATCGCGGCGGGCGCCCTGTACGCGCTGGAGCACCAGGTGGCGCGGCTCGCCGAGGACCACGCGAACGCGGCGCTGTTCGCGGAGGGGATCAAGGACGTGCCCGGTCTGGTCGTGGGCGACTCCCAGACCAACATGGTCTTCGCCGAGCCGGCGCCGGGGCTGTCCGCCGAGGAGGTGCAGGAGCGCCTCGCGCGGCGCGGGCTGCACTGCGCCGGCTATCCCGGACGGCTGCGCTTCGTCTTCCACCTGGACGTGTCGCGCGCCGACACGGAAGAGGCCGTACGCATCGTCCGCGAGGCCCTGGACGGCGCCGCGCGCGGCTGACGGCCCGCCATCTCCCTTTCTCGTAGCGGTCGTTCCGCAACCTCCGGTGCCTCCCGCGTGTCCTAGGGGGTGAGGTCGTCGCGCGACGGCCTCAACGGGGAAGGGGAAGCGATGAGAGCGGGAGCGTCAGCGGGACGTCGGGCGGGGGCCGCCCTCGCGGTGGCGGTGATGGCCGTGACACCGGTCGTGGCGGGGGGCGGCTCGGCGCAGGCCGCATCGTCGTGCACGACGAGCAAGGGGCCGTACCAGAAGCAAGTGGAGAAGTTCCTGGGGCGGCCGGTGGACGGGAAGCAGTCGGCGGCCGACTGCAAGGCGATACGCGCCTTCCAGACGAAGAACGGGATATCCCCGAACATCGGCTACGCGGGCCCGGTGACCTGGGGCGTCATGAAGATCATGAACGCCCAGAAGGCCGCGGGCAGCAATCCCAACAAGGCCGGCAAGTGCCCCACGAACAAGGGGCGGATCGCGTGCGTGGACCTCACGCGGCAGCTGAGCTGGATACAGGACGGCAAGAAGCTGAAGTTCGGGCCGGTCCCGGTGCGGACGGGCCGCAACGGCTACGAGACGCGCACCGGTGCCAAGAAGATCTACTGGCGCCACAAGGACCACTGGTCGACGTTGTACAACGTGGCCATGCCCTACAGCCAGTTCTTCGACGGCGGGCAGGCGTTCCACTCGATCGCGGGCAGCGTGTGGTCGCCGCCGGGGTCGCACGGCTGCGTGAACATGCGCAGCGGGGACGCCAAGAAGTACTGGAGCCTGCTGAAGAACGGTGACGACGTGTACGTGTACGGGCGCAAGCCCGGCACGTGACGCGCCGCGGCGCCGGCAGGGGCGGGCGGGACCGGGCGGGGCTCCGCACGGGCCCGCCCGCCCTTCTTGGTCCAGACCTCTTGACGGCGCCTGGGGGCGGCAGTTCAATCACGGCGTGAACTAAGTCTTGAACTCATACGGACGGGAATCCCGTGCCCCCACGCACGAGGGTTCAAGAAATGTCAGGTGCATGACTAGCGCGCCCGGCCTTCCGTCCGTCACCCCCCACGACCGCCCCCGAAAGGCAGCGCCCCTGTGAAGGCACTCCCCCCACGCCCCCGCCCGCGCCGACGCGTGCGCGCCCGCGGCCTGCTCACCGCCGCCGCCGCCGGACTCCTCGCCCTCGCCGCCCTCACCACCACCGGCCCCACCGACCGGCCCCTCCCCGCGGCCCCCGCCGCCACCGCCGCGGTCACCACCTTCGCCGACGAGTTCGACGGCGCGGCCGGCAGCGCCGTCGACGGCGGCAAGTGGCAGATCGAGACCGGTGACAACGTCAACAACCACGAACGGCAGTACTACACCGCAGGGAACCGCAACGCGGCCCTCGACGGCCAGGGCCACCTCGTCATCACCGCCCGCAAGGAGAACCCCGCCGGTTACCAGTGCTGGTACGGCAGTTGCCAGTACACCTCCGCCCGGCTCAACACCTCGGGCCGCTTCACCACCACCTACGGCCACGTCGAGACCCGGATGAAGATCCCGCGCGGCCAGGGCATGTGGCCCGCGTTCTGGATGCTGGGCAACGACATCGGCAACGTCGGCTGGCCCGCCAGCGGCGAGATCGACATCATGGAGAACGTCGGCTTCGAGCCCGGCACCGTCCACGGCACGATCCACGGCCCGGACTACTTCGGCTCCGGCGGCATCGGGGCGGGCTACACCCTGCCGGGCGGCCAGGCCTTCGCCGACGCGTTCCACACCTTCGCCGTCGACTGGAGCCCGGACGCCATCAGCTGGTCCGTCGACGGCACCGTCTACCAGCGGCGCACCCCGGCCGACCTCGGCGGCCGCCCGTGGGTGTTCAACAAGCCGTTCTTCGTCATCCTCAACCTCGCGGTGGGCGGCTACTGGCCGGGCGACCCCGACGGCAGCACCGCCTTCCCGCAGCAGTTGGTCGTCGACTACGTCCGCGTCACCACCTCCGACAGCGGGGGCGGGGGCGGCTCGACGGGCCGCATCACGGGTCTGGCCGGCAAGTGCGTCGACGTCGCCGGGGCCAACCCCGCCAACGGCACCCCCGTCCAGCTCTACGACTGCAACGGCACCGCCGCCCAGCAGTGGACCACGGCCTCCGACGGCACCCTGCGCGCCCTGGGCAAGTGCCTGGACGTCAAGGACTTCGGCACCGCCGACGGTTCCCAGCTGCAGCTGTGGGACTGCGGCGGCGGCACCAACCAGAAGTGGGTCCTCTCCGGTGCGCGCGACATCGTCAACCCGCAGGCGAACAAGTGCCTGGACGTCACCGGCAACAACTCCGCCAACGGCACCCGGCTCCAGTTGTGGACCTGCACCGGCGGCGCCAACCAGAAGTGGACGCTGACCCCTTGACCCCCTGACCCCGTGGCCCCCTGACCGCCGCGCCCCTGACCTCGGGTCGTCGGCGCCCTGGCAACTGATGGCCCGTCATGGCAGTGTCACCCCATGACGGAACCCCTCCCCCTCGCCGGACGCACGGCGCTGGTCACCGGCGCGTCCGGCGGGATCGGGCTGGCCGTCGCCGCGGAACTGGCCGCCGCGGGCGCGCGCGTCCTGCTGACCGCCCGCGACCCGGTCCGGCTGGAGGCGGCGGCCGGGCGGCTGCGCGCCGCCGGGCACACCGTGGCCAGCCTGGCCGGGACGGTCGCCGACCCCGGCCACCTCGCGCAGTGCGTGGCGCTCGCGGTGCGCGCGCTCGGCGGCCTGGACGTCCTGGTCAACAACGCCGCCACCAACCTCCCGTACGGGCCGCTCGTGGAGGCCGACCCGGACCGGTGGCGGGCCGCGTTCGCGGTCAACGTCGAGGCGCCCCTGCGGCTGACCCAGCTGGCGTGGCGGGCCTGGATGCGCGAGCACGGCGGCGCGGTGGTCAACGTCTGCACCGAGGGGGCCGGGCACGTCGGACCGAACGTCGGTGCCTACGGCACCAGCAAGGCGGCGCTGCTGCACCTGACGGCGCAGCTCGCGGGCGAACTCGGCCCGGCGGTGCGGGTCAACGCGGTCTCCCCCGGCCTGGTGCGCACCGAGATGGCGCGCTTCGTGTGGCAGGACGCCGAGCGCGCGATCGCCGCCGGGCTGCCGATGGGACGGATCGGCGAACCCGGCGACGTGGCCCGGGCCGTGCGCTGGCTCGCCTCCGACGAGGCGGCCTGGATCACCGGCGCCGAGCTGGTGGTGGACGGCGGGACACGGGTCCGTGCCGCCCGCACCGGCGGCACGGGCGGCGTGGGCGGCACGGAGCGGTCGGGCGCCGGCGGCGGTGCCGCCGACGCCGTACGGGAGCGGCTGCTCGGCAGCCGGCCCGCTCCGGAGGGTCAGAACTGCACGTCGGAGCAGGCGTAGAAGGCGTTGCCGGTGTCCGCCACGGACCAGACGGCCAGGATGATGTGCCGTCCGGTCCTGCTGGGCATGGTGCCCTGGTGGGTGACGGTGGCGGGCGGCCGGGCGCCGTTGTAGTTGACGGTCAGGAACGGTGTCAGGGTCAGCGCGGAGCGGGTGAGCGGCCGGCTGGGGTCGAAGCCCTGCTTGGTGATGTAGTACGTGAAGTCGCTGGTGGCGTGCGAGGCGGTGAACTGCCAGCGGAAGCTGTAGTTCTGACCGGACGTCACTTTCGTGGTGGGCCAGCCGGTGCCGCCGCGCGGGTTGTCGAGCTGGGCGAACCGGCTGTTGCCGCCGGCACAGAGGGTGCCGTCGGACGGGCCGGAGGACGGGAAGCCCTTGGGGCCCTCGACGCTCTGCGGCTCCCACTGGATGTCGCCGCAGTTGGTCACGGTGCCGTTGGCGCAGAGCTTCTGACGGCTGATGGGGGCGTCGGTGTAGCCGTGGCTCCAGGCGCTGCCGGTGCCGAGCACGGACAGCCCGACGAGGCCCAGGCCGACGACGGCGGCGCCGAATTTCCTGTGCATGCTTCGCTCCTCGGAGAACGTGGGGGAGTTCTGAGAGCAGTGCGCAGCCCGCAGGCACTAGGTCTAGACCAACAGCGAAGGTACTCCCATGAGTTGGTCATGTCTAGACCAAAACCAAAGGGAAAGCCCCGGCCAGGACGGGGGGATCTGGCCGGGGCAGCTGGGGGTTCGCCGCGGACGCTCCTGGGTCCGCCGGGCGATCTGAAACTAGTTTAACAGTGAAAGAGGAGTGCTCCGTGCCACTCAAACTTGTCAACGTTGTGGTGTCCCGCACAGGCGTGGGTCCAGCACCCGTTGCAGCCGGTACGCCACCGGCCGGAAGCCCACCTGCGGCCAGTGCGCCGCCGACACCGGCGAAAGCGCCGGCCAGCTGGCCGTGATGTGCCGGTAGCCGCTGTCGTACGCCCACGCCAGCGCCGTCGCGAGCAGCACCCGGCTGATGCCCTCGCCCCGCGCGGCCTGGGTCACGTACGCCTCGGCCAGTTCCACGCACCCGTCGGGCACGACGGGGCCCGGGGCCGCCGGTGTCAGCACCACCATGCCGATCTCCTCGCCCCTGCGGGCGGCGACCCACGCCCCGCAGCGCGCATCGGCCAGGGCGGGTGCGTAGTGCGTCCGCAGCCTCGCCAATGCCCCCTCGGGCTGCGGCCGGAACACCGCCGTCCCGCGGTCCGCGCGTGCCGCCTCCACCGCCATCCGCCCGATCCGGTCCAGGTCGCCGGGCCCCGCGCGGCGCACCGACAGCGCGTCCACACCGCGCGGCTGCCGCCCGCGCGGGCGCACCGCCATCAGGCCCCGCACCCGCTCCAGACCGAAGCCGGTGCGGAACCAGGCCGAGGCGACCGCCTCGTCGGCGGGCAGGTCCACGTAGTGCACCGGCCGGCGCTCCGCGACCAGGCGCGCGGCCACCGCCGCGTACATCCCGCGCAGCACGTCCTCCCGCACCCCGTCCCGGCCGCCGCGCAGCGCGTGCCCTCCGTACGAGACCAGCGCGGAGCGCGGATGGGCGCGCAAGCCCGCCCGGTCGTCCTCCGCGAGGTCGAGCGGGGTCGCGGCGAGGTAGCCGGTGAGCGCCCCGTCACCGCCCCGGGCGAGGACGGCCTCCACGCCCGGCTCGGCCAGGATCTTGCCCAGCAGCTCCTCACCCGGCGGCGGCGCGGTGGTCCGGCCGGACTGGTGGGGCAGCGCCTTGCGGGCCCTGGCGTGCCAGCGGTCGAGGAGGGCCGCTGCCTCGGGGACGTGCTCGGTGGTCAGCGGAGCGATGGCGACAGTCATGGTGGTCCGCGACGCTAACGGTCACGGCGGTACGGCGGCAAGGGCCGCCGGGTCACCCGGTCCAGGCCGGGTGCCGCGGGTCGTCGGTGTGCACCAGGACGTCCGCGGTCTCCCCGGGCGCCGTCTCCTGCTCGTAGCGGGCGTACGCCGGGAGCGTCCAGCGTTCTTCCTCCGGTGTGCGGCGGGCCAGGGCCGCCCCCGACATCCGCAGGTGGACGCAGAGGTCGAAGGGGAAGCCGTAGCCCTGCAGGAGCGCGCCCTCCAGCAACAGCACTCCCCCGGGCGGGAGTTCCTCGTACCCGGCCCGCGTCGCACGGTCGGTCACCGGGTCCCGCAACGAGGGCAGCACCCGCCCGGTGCCTCCGGGCGCGATCGGGTCGAAGACCTCCCGCCACAGGGCCCCGGTGTCCAGCCAGCGCTCGTAGTAGGCGTCAAAGTCGTGGCGCCCCGTTTCGTAGCGCTGCGAGGCGGGCCGCCAGAAGGTCTGCGCCGGCACCCGGACGACCGGCCGGCC
This sequence comes from Streptomyces sp. TOM-9, assembly GCF_056858595.1. Lineage (NCBI taxonomy): Bacteria > Bacillati > Actinomycetota > Actinomycetes > Kitasatosporales > Streptomycetaceae > Streptomyces > Streptomyces sp. TOM-9. The sequence goes on from NZ_JBXEQB010000001.1 coordinate 1,783,259, forward strand.
CCTGAGCCGCAGCGCCTGCGCCAGCGCCTCCCCCAGCACGTCCGGGCGTGTGGCCGGGGCCCCGTCGACCGCGACCCTGGGACGCTCGCCGCCGTCGTCGGGCTTCAGCTCCAGCACGCGGTCCACGACGGCCTCGGTCAGCCGTTCCCAGGTCACAGGCGTCAGTCGCACGCCCCCATACTGCCGGTCGAGGTCCCCGCCCGCGCAGGCGGCCCGTGTTCACTCCTCGCCGGGCACCCCGCGCGGCTCGCAGGGCACCCGCAGGTCGACGGTCGTGCCCTCGCCCGGGGCGCTGCGCACGGCGAGCCGGGCGTCGATGAGCTCGGCGCGCTCACGCATCGCGGACAGGCCCATGCCCCGGGTCTGCGGCGACGGCGGCTCCGCGGCGCGGAAGGTGCCGCGGCCCGCGGCGGTCGCCGCGGCCATGCCGTGCCCGTTGTCGGTGATCGTCACGTGCACGGAGCGCTGGTCGCTCTCCAGGCTGACCACGACGCGGGTCGGCTCGGCGTGCTTCACGGCGTTGGTGATCGCCTCCTGGACGATCCGGTACATCTGCGCCTGCGTCTCGGCGGTGAGCAGGCCGCCGACGGTGTCCGCGTGCGCGCCGAGCCGCAGCTCGGTGCGGATGCCGTACGTCTCGAAGGAGCGCCGGCACAGCGCCTGCAGCGCCGGGCGCAGCCCCAGCTCGTCCAGCACCACAGGGCGCAGGTCGACGATCAGGTGCCGCAGCGAGGCGATCTGGTTGCCGACGAGGCCGCGTGCCTGGTCGATGGCCTCCCGCATGGCCTCCGGCCGCCCGTCCGCGGCGGCGGTGGACAGCACCACCTGGACCGCCCCCAGTTCCTGCAGGGTGTCGTCGTGCAGCTCACGCGCCCAGCGGCGGCGCTCGCGCTCCTCGCCGTCGTGCCGGGCCCTGACGCGCTCGCGGCGCAGCCTCGCGTCCCGGCGCGCCGAGGAACGGACGGCGAAGAGCGCGTAGGCGACCAGCAGCAGCGGCAGCACGTGCAGGACGTTCAGCGAGGGCTGCTGGGCGACGCGGACCGTCCCGGCCACCGTCAGCATGAGCGCGAAGGCGATGGCCACCACCAGCCACAGCCGCTGCCGCGGTGCCACCAGGGGGGTGAGCAGCACGTAACAGACGGCCGCCGCGAGGGCGAGGACGAGTTCCCAGCCCTGCGAGCGGTCGGTGACCTCCATGACGGTCGCCGCCGCGAGGAGGCCGGTGCCCAGCCCCTCCAGGGCCAGGCGCGTCCCGGTCCTTCCAGGGCCGGACGGCGTCATGCCACCAGCCCGCGCTCTCTGGCCGCGGCGATCAACTCTGCCCGGCTGTCCTTGCCGAGCTTGTCCCGCAGCCGTGACCGGTGGGTCTCCACCGTCCGTACGGAGACGAACAGGCGCCGGGCGATCTCCTGGTTGGTGTGCCCCAGCGCCAGCAGGGTCAGCACCTGGGCCTCCCGGTCGGTGAGCGGCTCCTCGTGATGCCGTTCCGCCAGGTCCAGGTCCTCGACCGCCAGCCGCGCCCCCAGCGAGGGCTGCACATAGGTGGCGCCACCGGCGACCTGGTGGGCGGCGGCGAGCAGTTCCTCGGCGGCGGCCTCCTTCAGCAGGTAGCCGGCCGCCCCCGTGCGCAGCGCCTCGCGGGCGAACGCCGGGTCCTCCTGCATGGTCAGCACCAGGATGCGCGTCCTGGGCGACTCGGTCAGCAGTGCCGGGATCGTCGGCAGGCTGGACCTGCCCGACATGGTCAGGTCCAGGACGAGCACCCTCGGGTGGTGGCGCCGGACGGCTTCCAGGGTCTCCGGAACGGTGGACGTCTCGGCGACGATCTCGAAGGCCGGGTCGGCGGCCATCAGCAGCCGCATGCCCGCGCGCACCACCAGGTGGTCGTCGGCGAGTACGACCGAGATGGCCGGGTGCGGCTGCCTGCCGTCGGGGCGGCTGAGGACGTCCATAGCACACACGTTAGATCGGGCGCGCGCGGCGGGCAGCCCGCGCCGCCGGTGTTGCGGGAAACCCGCAGTCACGTCTGCGGGGAATCGCAGATGACCTCTGCGGATCGACGGGGATGCGTTCGCCCGGCCGGAGGGGCAACCTCGAAAGCGGAAGACAAGTGCTTGAAATGCCTACCAAACAGTCCGCCGACCCCGACCTCACCCGAGGCGACCGTCATGCTCTGTGCCACCCTCCCGCCCCAGGCCGACCCTGTGGACCGGCCGTGGTCCTACGACGCAGCCCAGCAGCTCGTGGATTCAGCCGTGCCGACCGTGGCCGACTTCGCCGCCGTCGAGGTCTCGGACGCCACCGTCTCGGAGCAGGCCGCCATCTCCGGACTGCCCGCCACCGGACTCACCTTCCGCCGGGGGGCCTTCCGGGCGGCCCGGGGCACCGCGGTCCCGCGCGCCTACGAGGTCGGCGACGTCAGCAGCCTGCCGCCCAGGACTCCGTACCACGCGTCGCTGACCGACCTGCGGCCGCACCTGGTGATGAACCTCCGCCCGCAGACGGGGTGGCTCGCCCGCGACCCGGTGCGCGCCCCCCTGCTGCGGATCACCGGCACGCACTCCCTGCTCGTGATGCCGCTGGACGTCGGCGGTGTCGTCCTGGGGGTCGCGGCCTTCTACCGGACGACGGGCTCCCCCGCCTTCTCCCGGGCCGACCTGATGGCGGCCGGTCGTCTGGCCCACAGGGCCGCCCGGTTGCTGGACGGTGCCCGCCGGCGCCTGGTCCAGAACGCCGCCGGACGGATCCTGCAGCAGGCCCTGCTGGCGCCGCAGGGCCCGCGGGTCAACGCGATCGAGGACCCCCGGGGGCACCTGCCGCCGGCCGCGGCCCCGGGGGCCTGGGTGGACGTCATCCCGCTGCCCAGCGCCCGGGTGGCCCTGGTGACCGGTTCGGTACGCGGGCAGGGCGTCCCCGCGGCGACGGCGATGAGCCAGCTCAAGGCCGCGGTCCGGGCGCTGATCCTGCTCGACATGAGCCCGGGCGAGGTCATCTCCCGGCTCCACCGGCCCACCGCGACCCCCGTCGCCGACGAGGCCGACCGGTGCCTGATCGTCGTCTACGACCCGGTGGCCTGCCGCTGCACCGTGGCGTGCGGCGGCTACCCCGCCCAAGCGCTGCCCGCCACGCCCCTGGAGGCGGCGGAGGAAGAGGAGGAGGACGCTCCCGTGCCCGGCGAGCCGGAGGTCACCGAGTGCGACGTGCCGCCCGGCAGCGTGCTGCTGCTGAGCTGCGGCACGGACGGGCTCCCCGTCGGCTCGGAGGGCGCCGGCCAGGTCACCGGGCTGCGAGTGCTGCCCGCCGGCGGCCAGGAGATCACCGACCCGGCGACGGTGCTGGACGGCGTCCTGCGCACCGCGGCACCCGGCTCGGAGCCGGTGCTCCTCGCCGCCCGCACCCGCGCCCTGGACGCCGGCGACGTCGCCACCCGCGAGGTGTCCAACGACCCCGCGGCGGTGGCGGAGGCACGGGCCTGGACGGACCGGCTGCTGGCGGACTGGAAGCTCCCGGAACTGTCCTTCACCACCACGCTGGTCGTCAGCGAACTCGTCACCAACGCCATCCGGTACTCCACGGGCCCGATCCGGCTGCGGATCATCCGCGACCGGGTCCTGGTCTGCGAGGTGTCGGACTCCTGCAGCGCCGCCCCGCACCCGCGCCACGCGGCGCCCAGCGACCAGGACGGCCGGGGGCTGTCCATCGTCGCCCAGCTCACCGACGCCCAGGGCACCCGCTACACGGAGACGGGCAAGACGGTCTGGGCGGAGCAGGTGATCACCCCGCCGGTCGCCGCGTAGACCCGGCCGGGGCCGGGCCCACGCGACATCGGGTGTCGGCCGGCGTCAGTCGGCCGGGTTCTCCGAGCGGTCGCCGCCCCAGAGCGTGTGGAAGGAGCCGGGCTTGTCGACCCGCTTGTAGGTGTGGGCCCCGAAGAAGTCGCGCTGCCCCTGGATGAGCGCGGCGGGCAGCCGCTCCGCCCGCAGGGCGTCGTAGTACGCCAGCGCCGCGGAGAACCCCGGTGCGGGCACGCCGAGTTGTGCCGCCGTGGAGACGACCCGCCGCCATGCCGCCTGCGCGTTGCCGAGGGCCTCGGCGAAGTGCGCGTCGGTCAGCAGGGTGGGACGGCCCGGCTCGGAGTCGAACGCCTCCTTGATGCGGTTGAGGAAGCGCGCCCGGATGATGCAGCCGCCGCGCCAGATCGTCGCCATCGAGCCCGCGTCGATGTCCCAGCCGAACTCGTTGCTGCCCGCCTGGATCAGGTTGAACCCCTGGGCGTAGGCGACGATCTTGGAGGCGTACAGCGCCTGCTCGACGTCGTCCGCGAAGCGGTCGCCCGCAGCGCTGTCCAGCCAGGTCTCCGCCGGTCCGGGCAGCCCGCGCGAGGCGGCCCTCAGCTCCGCGCTGCCGGACAGCGACCGTGCGAAGACCGCCTCGGCGATGCCGGAGACGGGGACGCCGAACTCCAGGGCGTTCTGCACCGTCCAGCTGCCGGTGCCCTTCTGGCCGGCCTGGTCCAGCACCACGTCGACGAACGGCTTGCCGGTGTCGGCGTCCGTGTGGGCCAGCACCTCCGCGGTGATCTCGACGAGGTACGACTCCAGGCGGCCGGAGTTCCAGGTGCGGAAGATCTCCGCGATCTCGCCCGGCCGCTTGCCCGCGGCGTGCCGCAGCAGGTCGTAGGCCTCGGCGATGAGCTGCATGTCGGAGTACTCGATGCCGTTGTGGACCATCTTGACGAAGTGCCCGGCACCGTCCGGGCCCACGTGGGTGCAGCACGGCACCCCGTCGACCTTGGCGGCGATGTCCTCGAGGATCGGGCCGAGCGACTCGTACGACTCCACGGAGCCGCCCGGCATGATCGAGGGACCGTTGAGGGCGCCCTCCTCGCCGCCGGAGATCCCGGTGCCGACGAAGTGCAGACCCTGTTCGCGCAGCGCCTTCTCCCGGCGCCGGGTGTCGCGGTAGTCGGCGTTGCCGCCGTCGACGACCATGTCGCCGGGCTCCAGCAGCGGCACCAGCTCGTCGATCACGGCGTCGGTGGGGGCACCGGCCTTGACCATGATGATGATGCGCCGGGGCCGTTCGAGTGAGTCGACGAACTCCTTGAGGGACTCCGCCGGATGGAACTCGCCCTCGCCGCCGAACTCCTCCACGAGGGAGCGCGTCCTGGCCGGGGTGCGGTTGTACAGGGCCACCGGGTGGCCGTGCCGCGCGAGGTTCCGGGCCAGGTTGCGGCCCATGACCGCGAGTCCGGTGACGCCGATGCGGGCCTGCTCCGCCATCTGCGGTTCCTCTCTGTGCTGTGGTGCGGGGGGCACGTACGGCGTCCAGCCTGTCAGCGAACCGGCCGGGCGGCCGGGATTCCAGCGGATCCGTCAGCTGCCCGTGCCGATCCGGCCCTGACCTGCTACACGGGCCACCGCACGGCGCAGCCCCCTGGCCGGCGGCGCGGGAACGGCTCCGACGACCTCGGCCGCCGGTGCCCGGGCCTGGGCCGCCCTGAGCGGTCCCACCGCCGCGGGTGGTGGTGGCGGAGGCGGCAGCACGGGCGGCGCCACGGGGTGGTCGCCGAGGGCCTCGCGCAGCCGGCGCGCGTCCTCCGGGAGGTCGCGGCGCCAGGCCCAGCCCAGGAAGGGGCTCAGCAGCAGCATGCCGCCGCCGAGCTGGCAGGTGACCTGGAGCTGGACGAACGCGCCCCGCGAGTGCGGCAGCATCCGGAACGCGAACTCGGGCGTCTGGGTGCCCAGCGGGCTCCACATCCGCCGGCCGCGGTAGGCGATCCGCCGGCAGGGCTGGTAGACCGAGCACTCCAGCCGGTGCTCCCGGTGGCGGCCCGGATAGTGGTAACGGTAGACGGCCCGCTCGCCGGGGGGTACGGCGTCCGCCGCCACGGCGGCGATACCGGAGTTCCACGACGCGAGGTTGCGGGCGTCGGCAAGGAAGGTGAAGACCTCTTCCACGGTACGGGTGACGATCACGCTCGTAGACACCGTCGGCATCGCAGACCTCCCCGGTGCCGGCGCGGCCAGCATGTGAGCAGAGTGGCTTCTTGGCTCCTCACCGACAGCCTGCGTCCAATCGGGCGGTGTGTCGTGGCGGGTGAGCCGTCCGGGTGAATCCAGGGTGCGTGACCGGCGCGAACGGTATGCCGGCGGACCCTCACCGTCAGTGCCCGAGGGGCTCCGAACCGCTCCTGCGGTCGCGGAATTCGCACCACACTGCCTTGCCCGAACCGTGCGGCTCCACACCCCACGCGTCGGCGAGCCGGTCGACCAGCAGCAGACCGCGCCCGGACACCTCGCCGTCGCCGGGGCGGCGACGGCGCGGCCAGTTCGCCGCGAGGTCGTGCACCTCGATGCGCAGCCGCCGGGTGGCGTCCGGCATGGCGTGGGCCAGGGACGCGTCGGGAAGCATGCGCAGGGTGAGCAGGGCGCCGCCGTCGGTGTGCACCAGCGCATTGGTGATCAGCTCGCCGGCGGCGAGTTCGGCCTCGTCCACCCGGTCGCTCAGGCCCCAGCCCGCCATGGCGTCACGGACCGTGGCCCGGGCCTCGGACAGGGCCTTGGGGTCGCCGGGGGCGATGTGCCGGTGCAGCCGGTGCGGCGGGTGCGGGGAGGCGTCGCTGTCGCGCCGGAGCAGCAGCAGGGCCATGTCGTCGTCGGTGGCCTGCTCGCCCATGACGGCAGTGAGGTGGTCGGCGAGGTCCCCGACCTCGCGCGGGCCTTCGCCCAGCGCCCCGGACAGCCGCCGCACCCCGTCGTCGAGGTCGGCGCCGGGCCGCTCGACGAGTCCGTCACTGAACATCAGGAGGGTGTCGCCGGGACCGAGTTCGGCGGGGGTGACCGGGTAGTCCGGCCTGCCGAACTGGGCGGACAGGCCCAGCGGCAGTCCGCCCGCGGTGGGCAGCACGCTCACGGTGCCGTCGGACTGCCGGACCAGCGGGTCGATGTGGCCCGCCCGCACCAGCAGGGCGGACCCGGTGGCCGGGTCGACCTGCGCGTACAGGCAGGTGGCGAACCGGTCGGTGTCGAGCTCGTACAGGAAGGCCGAGGCCCGCGCCATGACGCTGGCGGGCGGGTGGCCCTCGCCGGCGTAGGCCCGCAAGGCGATCCGCAACTGGCCCATGACGGCCGTGGCGTGGGTGTCGTGGCCCTGGACGTCGCCGATGATGACGGCGACCCGGCCGCCGGGCATCGCCACGACGTCGTACCAGTCGCCGCCGATGTCCCGGGCCAGCCGCGCGGAGCGGTAGCGCACCGCTATCTCGGTGCCGGGGATGCGCGGGATGGTGCGGGGCAGCATCGCGGTCTGCAGACCCTGCGCGATGTCGTGCTCCTGGTCGAAGAGGATGGCGCGCTGCAGGCTCTGCGCGATGCTGCCGCTGAGCGCGATCAGCAGGTGGCGCTCCTGCGGGGAGAAACCCTGCTTGTGCCGGTAGAGCAGGCCCAGGGCGCCGATGGGCTGGCCCTGGGCGATCAGCGGGAGGTACGCGGCGGCGGAGGCGCCGAGCGGCTCGATGTGCGGCCACAACTTGGGGTAGCGCCGGGCGAACTCCTCGCCGGAGGTGATGAAGCGCGGGACGAGGGTCCGTACCACCTCGCTCATCGGGAACTCGTCCTCGATCCGGGTGTACTGCAGCGACGGCACCCAACTGCTGGCCTTGGCGTCGCTCACCACGTGGACCCGGCCGGCCTCGACCTGGCCGAGGAAGAGGCTGGCTATGCCGAGCCGGTCCATCCTGGGGTTCCCGGTGAGGGCCGCGGTCACGTCGCGCACGGTCACGGCCCGGGCCAGCGACGCGGTGACCTCCATGACCAGGTTGCTCTCGGTCGGGTGCTCCTCGTCCGCGCGCAGGCACTCCGCCGCCTGGGCGAGTTCGTCGGTGGCGTCGCTGACGATGCCGATCACCCGGTTCGCCCGGCCGGTGCCGTCGCGGACGATGCGGCCCTGGAAACGGATCCAGCCACGGCGGCCGTCGCGCCGGGTGAGCCGGCTGAAGGCGCGGAAGGAGGAGTGGCCCTCGCCGAGGGCCTGGGTGATCGTTCGGTTGACGTCGCCGGCCTCGTCCGGCGCCAGCCGGGAGAACAGCGCCTTCGGGTCGCCGTCGAAGTCCTGCGGGCGCAGGTCGACGGTCCGCAGGGCGTGTTCGTCGAGGTGCATGCGGTCGCGGTCGAGGTCCCAGTCGAAGCCGCCGACGTCGTTGAGCGACATGTGGGCGGCGGCGGGAGCCGGCCAGGCGACCGTCGCGGGCGCAGGGGGCACCCACTCCCGAGACTCAGCCATCACGCCCTCCGGACCTGCTCCCCGCTGCGTCGAGCCGCACCGGAACGGTGGCAGCGTACCCATAGTCCGGTAGGGGGACATGCTACAGACGGGACCTGTGGGAGAGCCGGGTTTCCGCCGGTTCCGGGAACGCTCCCGGAGGCCGCCCGGCCCCCCTCCGCCGTCCGCCGGACGGCTCAGCGGGCCGCCGGCGGCGCGTACTTGTAGCCGACCCGGCGCACGGTGACGATGCTGCCGCGGTGTTCGGGGCCGAGCTTGCGGCGCAGCCGGGCGATGTGGACGTCGACGGTGCGTCCGTCCCCGACGTGGCCGTACCCCCAGACCGTGGTGACGAGCTGGTCGCGGGTGTGCACGCGGTGCGGGTGCGCCACCAGGTGGGCGAGCAGCTCGAACTCCAGGTAGGTGAGGTCGAGTGCGCGGCCGCGCACCTGGGCGACGCGGCGCTCGCCGTCGACGGTGACCGGCAGGTCGGCGGATGCCGGGGACGGGGGCACCGGCTGCCCCTCGACGGGGACGAGGACGAGGTAGCCGACCATCGGCGGCCCGCCGACGCCCGCGGGCATCAGGTGGCCGGGGGCGGGCAGCCAGGTCGCGCCGGGCGGGAGGAAGTCCGGCACCGGCGGGACGTCGCCGGAGCGGACGGCGCGCAGGTGCTGACGGTTCACGGCGGGCAGGGGCAAGGACTGGGTGCTGGAGGACATGGAGGTCTCGGCTCTCGCGCGAAGGGTCGTGGGACGACGTATTGCGCGGGACCGCCGGGAGGCCGGCAGCGGGCGGCGACCGGGGGACGGCGTCAGCTGTGGGCCGGGGTCCGCGCGGGGACCGCGCGACAACACTCCCGGTCGAACTGGTACTCCTGCCTGGACGGCCAGAACGGCTCGAGGTCGCTGCGACCTGTCGCGGTGTCAGTGAGGCTGGCCATGGCACCCATTGAACCAGACGCGACGCCCACCGGGACAGCGATGGCTCACTTCACGGCCCTGACCAGGCATTACAGAGGTTGCGGCGCCGGCTGGGGTTCGGGCTCGGGCTCCGGCTGCGGGGGCGGCGCGGGCACGGGGTCGGGGGTCGGTCCGGGGACCGGATGCGGGGCGGGCGGTACGGGGTCGGGCGGGAAGGGCGGCACCGGGCTCGGGGCGGGCGGCACGGGCGGCACGGTGGCCCGGCGTGCTGGGGCGGTCATGGCGGTCTGCCTCCTGGGACTCGCCGGAACGGATCTTGCGCTGCGCTTACCCGGCCCTCCTCGTCCTACCCGTCCTATCCTCAGCCTCATGACCTGGTTGCGCGCCCTGCGCCGCAGCGCCCGCGAAGGGCTGCGGATCGAGCGCGCCGGGCTGGAACCGCTCGTCGCGCTGCGCGCCGCCGCGGGCGTCGCCGTCGTCATCGGCCTCTCGCTGTGGCTGGCCGGCCCCTCGGTGGCCGCGTCCTCGGCCTTCGGCGCCTTCGCCTCCGGCATGGCCACCTTCCAGCGCAGCTGGCGGCCCCGGCCGGTGCTGGCGCTGGTCGCCGGTACCGGCCTCGCCGTCAGCACCTTCCTGGGCTACCTGGCGGGGGCGCACTGGTGGGTGTTCGTGGTGCTGCTGGCGGTCTGGGCGTTCCTGGCGGGCATGGCCTGGGCGCTGGGGCCCACCGCGGGCATCGTCTCGTCCCTCACCGTCGCCGTCATGCTGGTCGTGATCACCCTGCCGACCTCCGTGCTGGGCGCCTTCGGCCACGCGCTGGTCATCGCGGCGGGCGGGGTCGTGCAGGCGGGGCTGATCGTGCTGTTCCCGGTGCGCCGCTGGGGCCGGCAGCGCGACGCGCTGGCCGACGCCTTCGCGGCGGAGGCGGACTACGCACGCCGGCTGCGGCACGACCCGGTGGCACCGTTCGACCCCCAGCCGCTGATGACCGCGCGCAACGCCGCCGTCATCACCGACCGGCAGGCGCGGCGGCGCCCGGCCGCGCTGCGCGGCAAACGGGTGCTGGCCGAGCGCATCCGTCCCGTGCTGGCCTCGCTCGCCGATCCCGCGGTCGGCGCCGCCGCCGAGGGTCCGGAGCGCGACCGGGCCCGCGAGCTGCTGGCCGCGGCGGCCTCCGTGCTGGACGCGGTGGCGCGCGCGGTACGGGAGGCCCAGCCGGTGCGCGTACCGCCGGAGGCGGACTCCGTGGTGCTCGTCGACCCCGTGCCGGAGGAGCGGCTGACCGGGCCCGCCCGGCGCACCGCGCTGCGGCTCGTCGCGCTGCTCAGCGAGGCGGTCTCCTCCGCCACCGGCCGCGGCGGCTCGGTGAGCAGCGACACCGCCCACCTGCGTCGCCCCAGCGTGGCCGAACTCCTGCCGCTCGCCACGCGCACCGTACGGCGCGAGGCCCGTTTCGACTCGCCCGTCTTCCGGCACGCCGTCCGGCTGGCCGCCGTCACCCCCGCGGGCTACGCCCTGGGCGTGGCCCTGCCGCTCGGGCACGGCTACTGGGCGCCCCTGACCTCGGTGCTGGTGATGCGGCCCGACTTCTCCCAGACGTACGGCCGCAGCGTGGCCCGCTTCATCGGCACCCTCGCGGGCGTCACCGTGGCGACCGCCGTGATGCAGTCCTTCGCCCCGGGGCCCTACCCCTGCGCCGTGCTGGCCGTGGTGTCGGTCGCCCTGATGTACGGCCTCCTGCGCACCGGCTACCTGGTCTCCCAGGTGGCCGCGTCGGCGTACGTGGTCTTCCTGCTCGGCATGGCCGGCTCCAGCTGGACGCAGACGGTGCCCGACCGCGTGCTCCTCACGCTGCTCGGCGGGATGCTGGCGATGGCCGCGTACGCGCTCTTCCCGGCCTGGGAGACCCCCCGGCTGCGGAACCGGCTGGCCGACCGCATCAAGGCCACCGGGCGGTACGCCGCCGCCGCGATGGAGGCCCATGCCGCCCCCGCCCGGGGACGGCGCGAGGAGGTGCGCGCGGCCCTGCTGGACGCCCGCGCGGCCGCGCTCGCCTGGGACCAGGCGGTCGCCCGCGCCGACGCCGAACCCGTGCGCGGCCGCGGCCTGTCCCGCCGCACCGCCGACGGCGCCGACGCGGCCCTGTCGGCCATGGGCCGCGTCCCCATGCTCATGGAGGCCCACCTCCCGGCCCCCGACGCCGACCCGGTCCCGGACGCAGCCCCCTTCGCCCTGCACCTGCGCACGGCCACCGCGGACGCCGCCACCGCCGTCCGCGAACGGCGCCCCCCGGACTTCGCCCCCGTCCGCGCCACGCTCGACGCATGGCCCCCCTCCGACGCCGACCGCATCGTCCGCCGCAGCGCCGAACTGCTCATGGAAACCCTCGACGACCTCGAAACCGCCCTCCGCCCCCGCCCCCGCACCCGCCCCTCCCGCCGCCGCTGACGCCTCCCCGGCGGGTTTCGGGTAGGGCCCGCCCGGGGGCCGCGCCGCCGGCGAGCGGGACGTGGACCGGATGCCGACCGGGCTGCTCATCGTCCGTGCGGTCGGCGCCGCGGCGGGGAGGGGTTGCCGGGTCCGGCCGTCCACGGAGCCGACGAGTTGCGGCCGTTCCTGCGGCTGCACGCCGGCACGTCCTTCCACCCGGTCGGGACGTGCCGCCTGCTCGGCGAACACCGACGCCGCCGTCCTCGCGATCGCCGAGCGGGCGGCCGGGCTGACCGGGACGGCGGCGTGAGCGGGCCGGGCGTCAGCGGATCGGCATGCCCGACAGGGTGCGGGCGATGACGAGGCGCTGGATCTCGCTCGTGCCCTCGAAGATCGTATAAATGGCGGCGTCGCGGTGCATGCGCTCCACCGGGTACTCACGGGTGAAGCCGTTGCCGCCGAGGATCTGGATGGCCTGGGCGGTGACCTTCTTCGCCGTCTCGCTCGCGTACAGCTTGGACATCGAGCCCTCGGCCGAGGTGAAGGGCTTGCCCGAGATCGCCATCCAGGAGGCGCGCCAGACCAGCAGGCGGGCCGCGTCGATCCGGGTGCGCATGTCGGCCAACTGGAAGGCGACGCCCTGGTTGTCGATGATGGGCCGGCCGAACTGGGTGCGGGTCGTGGCGTAGTCGAGGGCGACCTCGTACGCGGCGCGGGCGGTGCCCACCGCCATCGCGCCGACGGCCGGCCGGGAGGCCTCGAACGTCGCCATGGCGGCGTTCTTCACGCGCTCGCCGCCCTTGGCCCGCTCGCGGGCCCTGGCGAGGCGCTCGTCGAGCTTCTCCTTGCCGCCGAGCAGGCAACTCCCCGGGATGCGGACGTCGTCCAGCACGACCTCGGCGGTGTGCGAGGCGCGGATGCCGTGCTTCTTGAACTTCTGCCCCTGGGAGAGTCCGGGGGTGCCCGGCGGCACGATGAAGGAGGCGTGGCCCTTGGAGCCGAGCTCCGGGTCGACGACGGCGACGACGACGTGGACGTTGGCTATGCCGCCGTTGGTCGCCCAGGTCTTGGTGCCGGTCAGCACCCACTCGTCCTTGGCCTCGTCGTACACGGCGGTGGTGCGCATCGAGCCGACGTCGGAGCCCGCGTCGGGCTCGGAGGAGCAGAAGGCGGCGACCTTCACGTCGTTGACGTCACCGTACATCTGGGGGATCCAGGTGCCGATCTGCTCCTCGGTGCCGTTGGCCAGGACGCCGACGGCGGCCAGGCCGGTGCCGACGATGGACAGGCCGATGCCCGCGTCACCCCAGAAGAGCTCCTCCATGGCGATCGGGATGCCGAGGCCGGTCGGGTCGAAGTACTGCTGGGCGTAGAAGTCGAGCGAGTAGAGTCCGATCTTCGCGGCCTCCTGGATCACCGGCCAGGGCGTCTCCTCGCGCTCGTCCCACTCCGCCGCAGCCGGGCGCATGACGTCGGCCGCGAAGCCGTGGATCCAGTCGCGCACCGATTTCTGGTCGTCGTTGAGCTCGAGCGAGAAGTCGCCCATCGTCCCCTCCACGTGCTTGTTACTTGCGGTAACGCCAGTGTGTTACCGGCTGGTAAGGGATGTCAACCGGACGAGGGGTGTTACGTTGCGCAGGCGCGAGGAAATTCGAACGGGCGGGGAGGCTCGGGTGGACACCAGCCAGCGGCAGGAGCGGCGGACGCCGTCCGCGGCGGAGGAGCGGCGCAGGGAGCTGCTCGAGGCCGCGGACCGCGTCGTGCTGCGGGACGGCCCCGAGGCGTCCATGAACGCCATCGCCGCCGAGGCGGGCATCACCAAGCCCATTCTGTACCGTCACTTCGGCGACAAGAGCGGGCTTTACCGAGCCCTGGCCAAGCGGCACACCGACGCCCTGCTCGCCAACCTGCGGGCCGCCCTCGACGCCCCCAACGAGCGCCGCGACCGCGTGGAGGCCACCCTCGACGCCTACCTCTCTGCAATCGAGGCCCGGCCGCAGGTCTACCGCTTCCTGATGCACCCCGCCGAGAGCACCGCGGACCCCGACCGCGGTTTCGACATCGGCCGCCACTCCGCCCCCGTGCTGCGCCGCATGGGCGAGGAACTGGCCGACGTCATCGCCGAGCGCCTCGACCTCGGCCCGGAGGGTCAGGTGGCGGCCCGGGTCTGGGGCCACGGCATCGTCGGCATGATGCACGCGGCCGGGGACTGGTGGCTGGGCGAGCGCCCCGTCGCCCGTGACGTCCTCGTCCGCCACCTCGCGGACCTGCTCTGGGGCCGCCTCGCCGCCGTGGGCGACCGCCCGGGCGCGCCGCGTCTCTAGGTACTGTCGGGCGCCCAGGGGGCCCGGCGGACGGCGCGCAGGGCGCGGTGGCGGCGCAGGCCGGTGAGCCGGTCGACGAACAGGCCGCCGCCGAGGTGGTCGCACTCGTGCTGGAGGCAGCGGGCGAAGAAGCCGGTGCCCTCCACGCGCAGCGGGGCGCCGTCGGTGCCGACGCCCTCGACGACGGTCTCGTCGTGCCGGGCGGTGCCCGCGTGGACGCCCGGCAGCGACAGGCAGCCCTCCTCGCCGGTCACCACGACCCCTTCGTTGTGCACGACGCGGGGGTTGACCACGTACCCGAGGTGCCGGACGTCCTCGTCGTCCGGGCAGTCGAAGACGAACACCCGCAGCGGCACGCCGATCTGGTTCGCGGCCAGCCCCACCCCGTCGTGCGCGTACATCGTGGCGAACAAGTCCTCGACGAGGCGCGCGAGTTCGGCGTCGAAGACGGTCACGTCGCGGCAGGGCTCCCGGAGCCCGGGGTCACCCAGCAGCCGCATCGGGCGGACGGTCCCGGAGCTGCCGGGGATGGGGGCGTGTGGCATGCGGGCCAGCGTACGGGGGCGGCTCGTTTCAGCGCCGGTGGGGGAAGTGGATAGGCTGATCGGCGACCGATGCCTTCCGGCCGGTGCAACGGCCCGGGGCACGCACTCCGGCCCGACGGCCGGGGAGGTGAGCGGGGCCGGACGCGAGGAGGATGTGGAGACGATGGCAGGCAATGCGGAGCCACTGTCGCCGCGGGCGAAGCTGGCCGTGACGGCGGGCAAGGCCGCGGCGGCAGTGTCGCGTGCGGCGGGGCGCGGCAGCGGATCGGTGATCGGCGGCCGGGTCGCCCTGAAACTCGACCCTGATCTGCTGGCCCGGCTCGCGACCCATCTCGACGTCGTGCTCGTTTCGGCCACCAACGGCAAGACCACCACGACGAGGCTGCTCGCCGAGGCGCTGCGCGCCAACGGCGAGGTCGTCTCCAACGCCCTGGGCGCCAACATGCCCGCCGGCATCACCTCGGCGCTCGCCGGCGGCTCCGAGGCCCGCTACGGCGTGATCGAGGTCGACGAGAAGTACCTGGCCGGCGTCGCCCGTGACGTCAAGCCCAAGGCCATCGCCCTGCTCAACCTCTCCCGGGACCAGCTGGACCGCGCCGCCGAGACCCGCATGCTCGCCGAGAAGTGGCGCGAAGGCCTGGCCGGCTCGGACGCCATCATCATCGCCAACGCCGACGACCCGCTGATCACCTGGGCCGCCTCCTCGTGCCCGACCGTCGTCTGGGTCGCGGCGGGCCAGGAGTGGAAGGACGACGCCTGGTCCTGCCCCTCCTGCGGCGGTGTCCTGCAGCGGCCGGCCGAGGACTGGTTCTGCGGCGAGTGCGGTTTCCGCCGCCCGACGCCGACCTGGGCGCTGTCCGGCGACCACGTGATCGACCCGTACGGGTCCGCATGGCCGATCCAGCTCCAGCTGCCCGGCCGCGCCAACAAGTCCAACGCCGCCGTGTCGGCCGCCGCGGCGGCCGCGTTCGGGGTCGACCCCAAGGTCGCCCTGGAGCGGATGTACAAGGTGCAGGCCGTCGCCGGCCGCTACGACGTGGTGTCCTTCCAGGACCGCGACGTACGGCTGCTGCTGGCGAAGAACCCGGCCGGCTGGCTGGAGACCTTCTCGCTGATCGACGGCCCGCCCACCCCGGTGATCCTCTCGGTGAACGCCCGCGGGGCCGACGGCACGGACACCTCCTGGCTGTGGGACGTGGACTACACCCGCCTGGCCGGGCACCCGATCCGGGTCATCGGCGATCGCAAGCTGGACCTCGCGGTCCGGCTCGAGGTGGCGGGGCTGCAGTTCGAGGTGTGCCAGGACTTCGACGAGGCGGTGCGCACCTCGCCGGCCGGCCGGATCGAGGCCATCGCCAACTACACCGCCTTCCAGGACCTGCGCCGCCGCGTCGGCAACTGACCGAAGACCCGTTTCGACAGGAGAACACGCTGTGAGCGACTCCAGCCTGCGTCTGGTGTGGGTCTACCCCGACCTGCTGAGCACCTACGGCGACCAGGGCAACGTCCTGGTCACCGAGCGCCGGGCCCGCCAGCGGCGGGTGCCGGTCACCCGGATCGACGTACGGTCCGACCAGCCGATCCCGACCTCCGGTGACATCTACCTCATCGGCGGCGGCGAGGACCGCCCGCAGCGGCTGGCCGCCGAGCGGCTGCGCCGCGACGGCGGGCTGAACCGCGCGGTCGACAACGGCGCCATCGTCTTCTCGGTGTGCGCCGGCTACCAGATCATCGGCCACGAGTTCGTCAACGACCTCGGCCGTCCCGAACCGGGCCTGGGCCTGCTGGACGTCGTGAGCGTCCGCGGCGAGGGCGAACGCTGCGTCGGCGACGTGCTGGCCGACATCGACCCCGCGCTCGGCCTGCCGCCGCTGACCGGCTTCGAGAACCACCAGGGCGTCACGCACGTCGGCAAGAACGCCCGCCCCCTGGCGCGGACCCGCTTCGGCAACGGCAACGGCACCGGCGACGGCACCGAGGGCGCGTACAACGAGACCGTCTTCGGCACCTACATGCACGGCCCCGTCATGGCCCGGAACCCGCAGATCGCGGACATGCTGATCAAGCTGGCGATGGACGTCAGGGCGCTGCCGCCGGTCGACGACCAGTGGTACGAGGCGCTGCGCGCGGAGCGCATCGCGGCGGCGTCCCAGCCGGCCTGAGGTCCGCAACGTCGCGGGGCCGACCGGGGGAAACGGGGCCAGGGCCGGGTTGTGTCCGCAGTGCGGGCGGCGTTTCCGCCGCCCGCGCCCGGCTCGATAACGTAGTGAGCAGCGGTGCGCGTCGCCGCGGGTCCATCCGGACGACGGCGTCCGGCGCCCGGATCGATCTTTCAGGAGTAACGAGCAAATGCGTATTGGTGTGCTGACGAGCGGCGGCGACTGCCCCGGCCTCAACGCCGTCATCCGGTCGGTCGTGCACCGCGCGGTCGTCGACCACGGGGACGAGGTCATAGGTTTCCACGACGGGTGGAAGGGCCTCCTCGAGTGCGACTACCGCAAGCTCGACCTCGACGCGGTCGGTGGCATCCTGGCCCGTGGCGGCACCATCCTCGGCTCCTCGCGGGTCCGCCCCGAGCACCTGCGGGACGGCGTCGAGCGGGCCAAGGGCCACGTCGCCGACCTGGGTCTCGACGCGATCATCCCGATCGGCGGCGAGGGCACCCTCAAGGCCGCCCGGCTGCTGTCCGACAACGGGCTGCCGATCGTGGGCGTGCCCAAGACGATCGACAACGACATCGCCTCCACCGACGTCACCTTCGGCTTCGACACCGCCGTGACGGTGGCCACCGAGGCGCTGGACCGCCTGAAGACCACCGCCGAATCGCACCAGCGCGTGCTCATCGTCGAGGTCATGGGCCGCCACACCGGCTGGATCGCCCTGCACTCCGGCATGGCGGCCGGCGCGCACGCGATCGTCGTGCCGGAGCGCCCCTTCGACGTCGCGGAGCTGACCCAGCGGGTCGGCGAGCGCTTCTCCGCGGGCAAGAAGTTCGCGATCGTCGTGGTCTCCGAGGGCGCGAAGCCGCGCGAGGGCACGATGGAGTTCGAGTCGGGCGTCAAGGACGTCTACGGCCACGAGCGCTTCACCGGCATCGCCACCCGGCTCTCGATCGAGCTGGAGGAGCGGCTGGGCAAGGAGGCCCGCCCGGTCATCCTCGGCCACGTGCAGCGCGGCGGCACCCCCACCGCCTACGACCGGGTGCTGGCCACCCGCTTCGGCTGGCACGCGGTCGAGGCCGCGCACAACGGCGACTTCGGCATGATGACGGCGCTGCGCGGCACCGACATCACGCTGGTGCCCCTGGCCACCGCCGTCGAACACCTCAAGACCGTCCCCGCCGAGCGCTACGTCGAGGCCGAGTGCGTGCTGTGACGCACTGATCACACTCCTCGAACCGCCCCCGGTCGCGAGCGCGACCGGGGGCGGTTCTAGTCTGGTGCGGGCGCACCCGCCCCAACCGGCACATTGCCGACGGCGCGGTGCGTGCGGCAGGCACGACAGGAGAGTGACGGATGGACCACGGCGGACACGGGATGACGGCGGAGCTCCCGCCGTTCACCCTCGGCCGGGGGCTCGAGTTCAGCGGGGATCCGGTCTTCCTGGCCGGCTGTCTGCTCGCGCTCGCGCTCTACGGCTGGGGTGTCGTACGACTGCTGCGGCGCGGCGACCGCTGGCCGGCCGGACGGATCGTCGCCTTCGTCGCCGGCGTGCTGTCCATCGCCCTGGTGATGTGCACCGCGCTGAACGACTACGGCATGGTCATGTTCAGCGTCCACATGGTGCAGCACATGGTCGTCAGCATGGTCTCCCCCATCCTCCTGCTGCTGGGCGCCCCGGTGACCCTGACGCTGCGGGCGCTGCCGACGGCGGGACGCGGCCGCAAGGGCCCGCGGGAGCTGCTGGTGGCGCTGCTGCACAGCCGCTACCTGCGGGTGATCACGCATCCGGCGTTCACCATCCCGCTGTTCATCGCCAGCCTGTACGGGCTCTACTTCACCCCGCTGTTCGACACCCTGATGGGCAGCCGGACCGGGCACATCGCGATGATGGTCCACTTCCTCGCGGTGGGCCTGGTGTTCTTCTGGCCGATCATGGGCGTGGACCCGGGACCGAACCGGCCGAGCCATGTGCTGCGCATCCTCGAACTGTTCGCCGGGATGCCGTTCCACGCCTTCTTCGGCATCGCCCTGATGATGGCGAGCGAGCCGATGATCGGCGCCTTCAAGCACCCGTCCGCCTCGCTGGGGATCGACGCGCTGGACGACCAGACCGCGGCCGGCGGCATCGCATGGGCGTTCAGCGAGATCCCGTCGGTGATCGTCCTCGTGGCGCTGCTGATCCAGTGGTACACCTCCGACCAGCGCCAGGCGCGTCGTAAGGACCGCGCCGCGGACCGCGACGGCGACGCGGAACTGGCAGCCTACAACGCGTACTTGGCATCCTTGGAGGCACGGGGTCGCGGCTGACGGGGCCGCCCGCCGCGAAGGGAGGCCCGCGATGGGCGACCAGGTACGGATATCGGGCGACGCGCTGCAGTTGCCGGGCGGTGTCACGGTGCGCTTCATGCGCACCCTGCGGCTGCCGGAGACGGGGACGCATCCGCTCCCACCCGGGATCGGCACCTTCCCGCTGCGCCGGGTCTCGGACCACCCCGACACCGCCCCGCAGGAATGGCTCGCGCGGGGCGGGGTCATGCTGCCCGTCTACCAGCGCGAGGCCATGTGGCTCAGCTTCTCGGCCTCCGCGCCGGCCGCGCTCCAGGTGGGCGTCGGCAAGGTGTGCGCGGTGTCGGGGCGGCCGTGGAGCGACCGGCTGTCGCAGGACCCGCAGAACTATGTGGTGCTGCCGCGCCAGCCGTGGCTGGACGGCATCAACTCGGGCTCCGGGACGATCCGGCAGTTCGTGGCCGTGCCCCTGGGCCTGGGCGCGACCGTCGAGGGCCAGGTCACCGGCGAGGAGGTCTGGGGCGGGGTGCAGTTGCAGGTGTCCGAACTCGGCGAGGAGCAGTTGGCGGCGTGGCGGGCGGAGCAGCGGCGCCGGGAGAGCACGCGTCGCGCGGCCTTCGGCGGCTACGGCGGCGCCCCGGGGGCGATGCCGATGGCCGCCCCGGCGGCCGCCCCTCCGCCGGCCCCGGGGGGCGTCCCGCGTCCGGGGGGCGCCGCGCGCCGGGCGGCGGGCGTGGGACGGTCCCCGGTCTCCATGGGGCTGGGCGCCGGCGGCCGCATGCGGCAGGAGGTCTACCGCGACGACCGCAAGCCCTCGGACTGGCGCGCGAAGCCCTCGGGCCGGGTCTACGTCCACCTGACGACGGTGCCGGAATGGCGCCGCATCACCGGCGAGCCGGCTCCCCCCTCCCCGGTCAACCGCGCCGCGTACACCGCCGCCGGACTGCCCTGGTTCGACTACTACGACGCCGACGCCGAGGACCTGGCGGCGCCCGGCACGCTCACCCAGGTGAAGCCGGTCGGCGACTGGCTCGGCGAGGACGAGTCGCCGTGGGTGGCGCCGCACCCGGGTCAGGTGCAGCAGCTGGGGGACGAGGGTCAGGTCACCGACGGCGACTGGTAGCGCACGGCGGGCGGCGGCGGGACCATGGAGTCCGGGCCGCCGCCGCGCGGCCCCCGGGGAGGAGGCCAGGGATGCCCACACCTGCCAAGGCGATGATCACGTGCACGGTGGCGTGTCTGGTCGCCGTGACCGCGTACACGGTGGCGCTCGGCCCCAACGGATGGGTGTGGTTCGCCTGGGTCGTCCTCACCCTGGCCACGATCGGGGTGTTCGCGATCCGCACGCCCCGCTGAGGCTTCCCGGCCCCCGGCCCGTCCTCAGGTCCGTGCCGCGGCGGTCTGCGCGTCGCGGGCGGCGATCGTCCCGATGCGGCGCAGGTCGTCGGTGAGGTCACCGCTGCGGTCGAGGTGGGCCGGGACCAGTCGGCCCACGAGCCACCGGAACCAGGCGGGCGTGTTCCTCATGCGGTAGGTCTGCACCACCCGTGTCCCGGTGCCCGCCGGCTCCACCGCGATGGTCCAGTCGGTGCTGTCGGGGAAGAACGGGGTGGCGACGGTACGCCACGTGATCCGGTGCGGGGCCTCGAAGGCCACGATCTCGCAGACCCGGCTCCACCTCAGCCGGCCCGATCGGTTGCGGCCGCGGAAGCGGGCGCCCGGTGCCGCCGTGCTCGCCCCGCGCAGCCAGGTGACCCGGTGGCACTCGTGGCTCCACTCGCTGGTCCGGGTCACGTCCGCGACGACGCGCCACACGGCCTCGGCCGGCGCGTCGACGACCACCTCGGTGCGGCACGTCCGGGCGACGCCCCGCTCCCTGTCGTTGTCCCTCACTGTTCCTCCCCCTCCAGGTCGTGTACTTGGGTCTCACGCGTCGAGCAGCCGGTCGATGACACCGGCCACCCACTGTTCGTACTGCTGCGGTGTCCAGCCGGAGATCCCGGTCAGCAGGTGGTAGACCTCGACGCCGAGGACCGCCCACACCCCGTCGAGCTCCTCCCGGGTCACCGCACGCCCCGTGACGCCGGTCATGCCCTGCTCGACGCTGACGCGCCGGCGCCGCTGGTTGTCCCGCAGCTTCCCCGCCAGGTCGCCGTTGGAGGCGGCCGCCTCGCGCAGCGCGAGGTGCACACCGGCGGTGCGCCGGTGGATGGCGGTGACCAGCCGCGCGGCGGCGGCGATCCGCTCCTGCCGGGTCCCCGACGCGAGTCCGGCGAACTCCGGGCGTTCGGCGAGCGCTTCGGGCTCCGCGTCGCCGACGACGGCGACGTCGAGCGCGGCCATCAGCAGCTCGCCCTTGGACCGGAAGCCCGCGTACACCGTCTCGACCGACACCCCGGCCTCGCGGGCGACGTCACGCATCCCGGTCGCCGCCCACCCCCGCTCGCCGAACAGCCGGACGGCCGCGGCCAGCACGACGGCCCGGGTCTCACCCGCCTGCTGCTCGCGTCGCGGTGACCGGTACGCGCGCCGCGCCCGGGGCTCCTCCTGCTCCGCCATCAGCGGACCTCCCCTCCCCGCTCGGGGTCCTGCGGCCGCCACCATTGCGCCAGGCGCCGCCGGTAGGCGCGGGCGAAGCCGTGCAGCAGGATGAAGCGCGGAACGGGGGGCACCAGGGCGACCACGATCCGGTGCCCCTCGGGGTCGATGCCGTCGAGCAGCCAGTGCCCCTCCATGCCGAGCTGCCCGAACGACTTGGACTTCACGTTGTACCGCTGGTCCCAGGCATGCCACTCGGCCTGCGTGAGGGTGGCCGACACGACGGGCATGGCCTCCTCGACCTCGCGTTCCAGGTGCGGTACGAGGACGGCCGTCAACGCGTCGAGCGCCGCCAGCAGTCTGACGCGCGCCTGGTCGGAGGCCGTCTCCGCGTACCGCCGGGCGGCGTCCGTCACGGTCACGGCCGCCGGGGTGATCCGGCGGTGGTCGGCGTCCAGCGAGTCCAGCAGCGGCCCGGTGGCCGGGTCGCGCTCGCGCACCAGGGGCCACAGGCCCTCGTCCTCGCCGATGTGGTGCGCGTGGAGGAACTCCATCAGCCACACGACGTGCCGGCCGACCGCGCTCCCCTGCCCCGGCTGCGGATGCGGCTCGGTGGACAACACCGTCCGCGTGCGCTCCAGGTCACGGCGGAGCGCGCCGTGCACGATCCCCATCATCCGCGTGTCCGCGGGTGCGTAACCCGTCCCCATGTCGACCTCCCCGTCGCCGTCCTGCTCGGAGACTAGGGCCCGGGATGTTTTCATTACAACGTCGTTCCGGTGAATTTTGGCCCCGTGGGCGGCACCACCCCTCATGCCCCGGCGTGGATGCAGGCCGTCAGGCCCTCGTCCTTCCTCCGCCCCCTGTCACGGAGGCGACCACCTTGGCGATGACGGCCGTCACGACGAGGGTCCCGGTCAGGACCATCCCGACGCCGACCACGAAGAGGCCGCTCGAGTCGTCCGACCAGTCGACGAAGGCGGCGGCGGTCAGGCCGAGCGTGGTGCCGAGCACGGCGGCCATGACGAAGCCGCGGGACGCGGCCCAGCACACGGCCGCCACGAGCGTCAGAACCAGCCCTGCGACCTGCCAGGCTTCGTAGGGACCGGTCACGGTGCCGTCGGGCTGCACATCACGGTGCCTGTCCCAGCCCAGCCAGGCAGCCCAGTCGGCCGACGCGACGACGGCCAGCAGGAGGATCGGCAACAACCGGGACACGGGATTCGCTGTTGATCGGCGCATGACCCGAGCGTCCCGCCCCGCCTGGGCACCGGCCAGAGCGCACGTACTCAGCTCCGGCCGAGTACGTACCCCCCCCACGCGGCAGCCGCAAAGGCCCGGCGTCAGGCGGGGGCGTGGCGGGCGAGGCCGGAGACGAGGAGGTCGAGGCCGAACTCGAAGCGCTCGTCGCCCTCGTCGCGCATGAGGGCGTCGACCATGCCCGTGATGTGGGGAAAGCGCGCGGGGGGCAGCGAGCCGAAGTACTCGCGGATGCGGGCGATGTGCTCGTCGAGGGGGACGCCCGTCCCGCCGAAGCCCTGGCTGTTGCGCAAACTCTCCTCCATCGCGGTGGCGGTGACGAAGAGCGCGAGGGCGTCCACGCCGTAGGCGCAGACCCGGTCGGACAGGCCGCCGGCCTTGAAGACCGCGAGCATGGCCTCGGCGTTGAGGAGGGCGTTGGGGCCGAAGGGGATGCCCTGGCCGATGGCGGCGCGCGCGAGGTCGCGGTGGGCGACGAGGACGCGGCGGCCCTGCCGGGCCATCTCCTTGATCTGCTCCTGCCACCGCTGCGGGTCGGGCTCGGGGCGGGTCACGTCGGCCTGGATGCGGTCGAGGAGCAGCTCCAGCAGCTCCTCCTTGTTGGCGACGTGCGCGTAGAGCGAGGCGGCGCCGGTGTCCAGTTCCTGGGCGACCCGGCGCATGCTCAGCGCGTCGAGGCCTTCGGCGTCGACGACGTGCAGGGCCGCGGTGACGATCGCCTCGCGGCTGAGGCTGCGACGGGGGGCCTTCTTGCGCTCGGGGCGCCAGGGCGGGACGGGGACCGATGTCACGTGCTGCGTACCTCCGGGAGCGGAACACGAACAGCGTACTTGACACGAACACTGTTCGTCTTCTAGAACACTGTTCGTTCAGAACGAACGCCGTTCGTCCGATTCCGCGGAGGCCCCCGTGACCACCCAATCCCTCTCCCCGCCGGCGCCCCCGGCCACCGGCCACCCCCTGCGCAAGCTCGGGCTGGCCGTGATCCTCGCCGTCGAGATCATGGATCTGCTCGACGCCACGATCGTCGGCGTCGCCTCGCCCTCGATCCGCGCGGACTTCGGCGGCAGCTCCACGCAGATCCAGTGGATCACCGCCGCCTACACGCTGGCCTTCTCCGTACTGATGATCACGGGGGCGCGGCTCGGCGACATCGTGGGCCGCCGCCGGATGTTCCTCGTCGGGCTCGCCGGGTTCACGGTGTGCTCCGCGCTGTGCGCGGCCGCGGGCTCCGCGGGGATGCTGATCGGCGGGCGGGCCGCGCAGGGGCTGTTCGCCGCCATGATGGTGCCGCAGGGCCTCGGCATCCTGCGCCAGATGTTCCCGCCGAAGGAGCAGGGGGCGGCCTTCGGTGCGTTCGGGCCGGTCATGGGGCTCGCCGCGGTCGCCGGGCCGGTGCTCGGCGGCTTCCTCACCGACGCGGACCTGTTCGGCTCCGGCTGGCGCTCGGTGTTCCTGATCAACGTCCCGATCGGCGTCGTCGCCTTCGCCGTCGCGCTGCGCATCCTGCCCGAGGGGCGCTCGCCGCACGCGCCGCGGCTGGACCTGCCGGGGTCGGCGCTGGTCAGCCTCGGGGTGCTCATGCTGGTGTACCCGCTGGTCCAGGGCCGCGATCTGGGCTGGCCGCTGTGGACGTACCTGTCGATGGCGGGCGCGGTCCCGGTGCTCGGCCTCTTCGCCTGGTACCAGCGGCGGCTGGTGGCTCGGGGCGGTTCCCCGCTCGTCGAGCCGGGGCTCTTCCGCCACCGCGGCTTCTCCGCGGCGCTCGTGGTGGGCGTGGCCTTCTTCGCGGCGGTCGGCGGGCTGATGCTCGTGCTCACCCTGCACCTGCAGGTCGGGCTCGGCTACAGCGCCCTGCACGCCGGGGCGTCGATGATCCCCTGGTCGGCCGGCACGGTCGTCGGCGCGGTCCTCTCCGGTGCCGTCCTCGGCCCGAAGTACGGCCGGCGCACCATCCAGGCAGGCTTCGCGCTGTCGGCGGTGGCCGTCGCCGCGCTGGCGCTCACCGTGCACCTGGCGGGCCAGGGGGCCACCACCTGGCAGCTGCTGCCCGCCCTCCTGCTGAACGGCTTCGCGATGGGCCTGGTCATGGCGCCGTTCTTCGACATCGCCCTCGCCGACGTCGAGGAGCGCGAGACCGGCTCGGCCTCGGGCGTCCTCAACGCCGTGCAGCAGCTGGGCGGTTCGGTCGGTGTCGCGGTGCTCGGCACGGCGTTCTTCTCCTACGCGGCCGACGGGGGCACGGTGCCCGCGACCCAGTGGACGGCGCTCATGGCCGCGGCCGCGTTCGTCGCGGCCCTGGCGGCCGCCTTCCTGATGCCCCGCCGCGCCCGCGAGGGCGCAACGGGACACTGAAGAGCACCCGCCTCAGGCGGTGTGCAGGGTCAGGCCGTAACGGGCCAGGATCGGGTTGACGGGCTGGAACCAGGTCTCGCCTCCGGAGGAGCAGTTGCCCCAGCCTCCGGAGGTGACGCCCTGGGCCTGGTCGCCGCTGATGAACGAGCCGCCGGAGTCGCCCGGTTCCGCGCACACGTTCGTCTTCGTCAGGCCGTACACGCTGCCCTGGCTGTAGTTCACGGTCTCGTTCTTCGCCAGGACCGTGCCGCAGTGCCAGTGCGTGGTCGACCCGGAGCGGCAGACCGACGCCCCCACCGGCGCTTCGGCGGAGCCGCGCACCAGGGCGTCGGGGACGGTGCCCCAGCCCAGCACCACCGGGACCGTCCACCAGCCGCTGCCGACGTTGACCCAGCCGTAGTCGTTGCCGGGGAACGTGCCGCCCTGGAAGGCGCCGACGTAGGAGCCGTCCCAGCCGTACACGGCGGCGCCGGGCTGGGCGCAGTGCCCGGCGGTGACGAAGCCGCCGTACACCGAGAAGCCGATGGAGCAGCGGATGTTGTGGCTGTAGTACGGGTCCCCGCCGACCGTCCCCGCGGAGAGCGTCTCCGGTGCCTGCGCGGCCCGGCGTACCGAGGTGACGACGGCGCCGGGGGCGGCCCCGCGGGCGGGGGCGACGAAGGCGCGCACCGCCGCGGTGTCCCGGGCGCCCGCGCGGACGTCGACGACGACGCGGTTGGCCCGCGGGTCGACGCGCCAGCCGGTCACGGCCGCCGGAGCGGCCCCCGCCCTGGCCCCGCGGTCCAGGACCGCCTTCGCCGCGTCGAGTTCGCCCGCGGAGTGCTCGACGACCCGTACGGCCGCCCCGGTCCCGCGGACGGCCGCGGCCTTGCGTTCGCCGGTCACGGCGACGACGAGGGTGCCCGTGCGCGCGTCGAACCAGGACCCGCCGTAGTCCGCGCCCGCGGCACGCCGGGCGGCGGGCTCCAGACGGGTGGCGGCGGCCTCGTCGCGCAGGCGTTCGCGCGCCTGCGCCTCGCTCAGGCCCAGGTCGCCGGCGAGGGCCCGGACGAGCCCGGCGGACGGCGTGCCGGCGGCGGACGCGGGAGCGCTCCCGGCGGGAGAGGCGGCGGCGGGAGTGGGCGCGGTGGAGGTCGCGCCCAGTCCCGCCAGAACGAGCAGCACGGACAGGGCGGCACGCGCGCTGATCCTGCGTCTCATGGCAGTTCCCCTAACTGGTGTGGGAGGAAGTGGTGCAGGGGAGGTCGTGAGAGCGCTCTCAAAACTGACGTCGCCGCGAGCCTAGAGGTGACGACTAGTCATGTCCATACCAATCACTCGGCGCGCGCGTACGGGCCCGGTGACGCACGGCACCCGCCGCGCCTAGACTGACCATCCTCGAACCGCGTTGTGACCTGGCAGAACGCCGCCCCGGAGCCGATCGGCGCCAGTTGGGAGTCAGTCCGTGTTCTACTACGTGCTCAAGTACGTGGTCCTCGGCCCGCTGCTGCGGGTGCTGTTCCGCCCGAGGATCGAGGGCATGGAGAACATCCCGGAGGAGGGCGCGGCGATCGTCGCGGGCAACCACCTGTCGTTCTCCGACCACTTCCTGATGCCCGCGATCCTGCCGCGCCGGATCACCTTCCTGGCGAAGGCCGAGTACTTCACCGGAACCGGCATCAAGGGACGGCTGACCGCGGCGTTCTTCCACAGCATCGGGCAGATCCCGGTCGACCGCTCCGGCGGGAAGGCGGGCGAGTCGGCGGTCCGCGAGGGGCTGAAGGTGCTCGCCAAGGGCGAGCTCCTCGGCATCTACCCCGAGGGCACCCGCTCCCACGACGGACGCCTCTACAAGGGCAAGGTCGGCGTGGCCACCATGGCCATCCGCGCCGGGGTCCCGGTGGTCCCGTGCGCGATGATCGGCACGTACGAGATCCAGCCCGCCGGCCGGCGGCTGCCGCGCATCAAGCCGGTGACGATCCGCTTCGGCGCGCCGTTGGAGTTCTCCCGCTTCGAGGGGATGGACAACGAGCGCTTCGTGGTGCGCTCGGCCACCGACGAGATCATGTACGCCATCCTCGGCCTGTCCGGCCAGGAGTACGTCGACCGGTACGCCTCCGAGGTCAAGGCGGAGCAGCAGGGCCAGTCCGGCATCGGCTCCCGGCTGCGCCGCAGCGCCTGACCGGTCGCACCCTGGGCGGTTGCGCCCTGGGCGGATCCGCGCACGGCGAACGCGCCTGGCCCCGCCGGCGCCTGCCCGCCTAGCGTCGCGGTCATGACGAGAACTGCGTTCGTGATCGGGGCGACGGGACAGATCGGCCGGGCGTCGGTACGCGCCCTCGCCGAGGACGGCTGGGAGGTGCGGGCCGCCTCCCGCGGGGGCGGCGGTGACGTGGACTGGCCCGACGGGGTCCGGCCGGTGGCCGTGGACCGCGAGGACACGGCGGCCCTGGCGGCGGCGCTCGGCGAGGGCTGCGACGTGCTGCTGGACTGCGTCGCCTACGGGCCGGAGCACGCACGGCAGCTGACGGACCTGGCGGACCGGATCGGCTCCGCGGTCGTCGTGTCCAGCTGCTCCGTCTACGAGGACGGCCACGGCCGAAGCCTGGACACCGACGGGGAGCCCGGCGGCGCGCCCGTCTTCCCGGTGCCCGTCACGGAGACGCAAGCCGTGCTGGCCGCCGGCGAGGGCGGCTACTCGCCGCGCAAGGTGGCACTCGAGCGCGACCTCCTCGCGGCGGAGGGGCGGTTGCCCGTCACCCTGCTGCGCGCCGGGGCCGTCCACGGCCCGCACAGCCTGCGTCCCAGGGAGCTGTACTTCGTCAAGCGGGCCGTGGACCGGCGGCCGTTCCGGGTGCTCGCGTACGGCGGGGAGAGTCGCTTCCACCCGGTGCACGCCGCGAACCTCGCCGAACTGGTGCGGCTGGCCGCCGGCCGACCGGGCTCCCGGGTGCTCAACGCCGGTGACCCGTACGCCCCGACGGTGGCGGAGATCGCGGACGCCATCGGTGCGGCGCTCGGCCACGAGACGCAGACGTACACCGTGGACGGCCCTCCCCCGGCGAAGAACGTCGGCGACACCCCGTGGACCACGGCCCACCCCTTCGTGCTGGACATGTCGGCCGCGGAGCGGGAATTGGGCTACCACGCCGTGACCGGCTACGCGGAGTCGCTGCCGGAGAACGTGGCCTGGCTGGTCGAGCGGCTCGGCGGGCGGGACTGGCGGGAGGCCTTCCCCGTCCTGGCGTCGACGTACGACCGGTTCGGCGACCTGTTCGACTACGAGGCCGAGGACCGCTGGCTGGCCGCCGGAAAACCGCTCGCCGGGCCCGGGGAGCCCCACTAGCCTCAGGGCGTGGGAAAGGACCGGACATGAGTGCGCGGCTGCGGGCCCTCGCCAAGGAGACGGAAGGCCTCGTCGCGACCGGCCGGTACCGCACGGCACGCGGCGTGGAGGTGGCGATCGGGGAGGCCGTCGCGCGGGCGGTACGGGGGACGCGGATGTACGGCCCCGGGCCCGTCGATCCCGGCCCCCGCGCGGAACGCACCGGGCCCACGGCCTTCGAGGTGACCGGCGAGGACAGCCTGCAGGCGGCGCGCCGCCTGGTGCGGGAGGCACCGGGAGTCCCGGTCGCCGTGCTGAACTTCGCCTCGGCGCGCAACCCCGGCGGCGGCTACCTCAACGGGGCGCAGGCCCAGGAGGAGGCGGTGTGCCGCGCGTCGGCGCTGTACACGACGCTGCTCACGGCGAGGCGGTTCTACGACTGGCACCGGGCCGACCGCAGCCCCTTCTACAGCGACCGGGTGATCCACTCCCCCGCCGTCCCGGTCTTCCGCGACGAGCACGGCGTCCTGCTGGACGAGCCCTTCGAGGCCGGCTTCCTCACCTCCGCCGCGCCGAACGCGGGGGTGATCGCCCGCCAGGACCCCGGCGCCGCGGACCGGGTGCCGGCCGCGCTGACGGCGCGGGCGGGCAGGGTGCTCGAGGTCGCCGCGGCGCACGGCTACCCCTGCCTGGTGCTGGGCGCCTGGGGCTGCGGGGTGTTCCGCAACGACCCGGCGGCGGTCGCGGCCGCCTTCCGCGAGCACCTCGGGCCGGGCGGCCGGTTCGCGGACCGCTTCGGCCGGGTCGTCTTCGCCGTACTGGACCGGCGCGCGGACTCGCCCACCCGGGCGGCCTTCGCCGCCGCCTTCCCCGGGTAGAGGAGTCCCATGAGCGACAAACGCAACATCGACACCGTGATGGACGCCGTGGACCAGAAGTGGATGCCGCACGTCCTCGCCGAGGTCAACGACTACGACGTGAAGGTGGCCAACGTCGAGGGCGACTTCGCCGAGCACGCGCACGCGGACACCGACGAGTTCTTCCTCGTCCTCGCCGGCCGTCTGCACCTGGAACTGCCGGACCGTACGGTGACCCTCGGCCCGCACGAGGTGTTCACCGTGCCCCGCGGTGTCCCGCACCGCCCGCGCGCCGAGGAGGGCACCCGCATCCTGATGTTCGAGCCGCGCGGCACGGTCAACACCGGTGACGGCAACGAGGGCACGGGCACGACCGGGGTGCGGCTCGGATAGCCGCCCGGGCCCGGAACGCCGGACGGCCCCGCCGCGCCCCTGTGGGCGCCGCGGGGCCGTCCGCCTGTGTACCGCGCAGGGTCAGCTCGTGGGCGGCACCGGCGTGGCGTGCGGGGCGCACGTCACGTCGGACCGGTCGAGCGTGCCCGTCACGAAGTAGTCGGTGACCCGGTCGTTGATGCAGGGGTTGACCAGGCCGGTGACGCCGTGCGAACCGGCGCCCTTCTCGGTGATCATGAGCGAGCCCTTGAGCCGCTTGTGCAGCTCCACGGCGCCGGTGTACGGGGTCGCCGCGTCACGGGTGCTCTGGACGATCATGACGCGCGGCAGGCCGTGGCCGGTCCGCACCTCCACGGGGTTCTGCTGCGGGACGCCCCAGGTGGCGCACGGCAGGTTCATCCATGCGTTGGACCAGGTCAGGAACGGGTACTTGGCGTGCAGACGGGTGTTGTCGCGGTCCCAGGTGCGCCAGTCACGGGGCCACTTGGCGTCGGTGCACTCCACCGCCGTGTAGACCGCGTTGCCGTTCTCCGAGGCGATGTTGCCGGCGGTGTCCGACAGGTCGGGCGCCGCGGCGTCGACCAGCGCCTGGGTGTCACCCGCGAGGTAGGCGCTCCAGATGCCGGCCACGGCCGCCCACGACGAGTCGTAGTACGGCGCGCTCTGGAAGAGGCCGAGCAGTTCGGCCGGGCCCACGACCCCGCCGATGGGGTGCGCCTTGGCGGCGGCCCGCAACTGCTCCCACTTCGCCTGGACCTTCGCCGGGGTGTTGCCGATGTGGTAGACGGAGTCGTACTTGGCGACCCAGGCCTTCCAGTCGTTCCAGCGGCCCTCGAAGGCGACGTCCTGGTCGAGGTTGTTCCGGTACCAGATCTGGTCGCGGTCGGGGTTGACGACGCTGTCGACGACCATGCGGCGCACGTGCGACGGGAAGAGCGTGGCGTAGACGGCGCCGAGGTAGGTGCCGTAGGACACGCCGAGGTAGTTGAGCTTCCGCTCGCCGAGGGCGGCACGGACGACGTCGAGGTCGCGGGCGGTGTTGGCCGTCGTCATCTGCGAGAGCACGGCGGCGCCGGTGCGCTCCTTGCAGCCTTGCGCGTACTCGGCGGCCAGCTTGCGCTGCGCCCGCTTGTCGGCCTCGTCGTCGGGGACCGGGTCGGCCTTGGGGGCCTTCACGAACTCCTGCGGGTCGGCGCAGGAGATGGGCGCCGAGTGGCCGACGCCGCGCGGGTCGAATCCGACGAAGTCGTAGGCCTTGGCGGTCGCCGCCCAGATCGGGTTCTTGGTCGTCACGCGGAGCGGGAACCGCATGCCGGAACCACCGGGGCCGCCCGGGTTGTAGATGAGGGCGCCCTGGCGCTCGGCGGCGGTGCCGGTGTTGCCGATGCGGTCCACGGCGATCTTGATCGTCTTGCCGTAGGGCTTGGCGTAGTCGACCGGCACGGTCACCCAGCCGCACTGGACGGGGTTCGCGATGCCCCAGTCGGCCGGGCACGCGGCCCAGTCGATGCCCTTCTTCGCGGCGTGCGCGGCGGCGATCCGTACGCCACGGGCCTCGGCGGCGCCGCTGTGACCGTGGGCCTTCGGCGTGCTGCGGGCGACCGCGGTCTGCGGTGCCGCCGTGGCGACGGTGCCGGCTATCAGGGCCGCGGTCAGCCCGAGCACGGCCGTGCGTCTCACCATGAACTCCCCCTGCTGTTGGTGCCGCTTGTGGCGGCCTGAACGCAACTGCAGGGGGATCCTTTCGTCCCGGAGGCCCCGGAGAGAAGATCTTATGAGTGTTTCTTTACCAACGCATAAGGCGGGAACTCCGGTTGGCGGCGTGCGCGGGGCCTCGCCCCTGGCGGCCGGTGCCCGGACGGCGAGGGCCCTGGCACGGCTGCGGGAAGTGCGCCCGCGCGCCCGGATGACGCTGCGGGTGCTGGACCGCGCGGAGGTCGTCGCCGGGGTGGCGGCGGGAGAGCCCGGCCTCGGGCTGGCCGACGGCGCGGCGGCGCCCGGCGATCCGCTGCGGCTGCCCGAGGCCGGCCCGCTGCACGCGGTGCGCTGCGCCGAGGGGGACCTGACGGTGGTCCTGGCGGAAGATCATCCGCCGGCACGCCGGCAAGGGTGCGGCCGGCGGCGGACGGGGAGGGCTTCCGGGCGCGGGGGTGCGGCACGAGGGACCCGAGGTCCGGACGGTGCTGGCACTCGTCAGGTCGGGGCTCGGTCCGGCGCTGCTGCCGCGTTCCGCGGCCGAGGCGGCGCCCGGCGATCCGCTGCGGCTGCCCGAGGCCGGCCCGCTGCACGCGGTGCGCTGCACCGAGGGGGGACCTGACGGTGGTCCTGGCGGAAGATCATCCGCCGGTCCGCCGGCGGGGGTGCGGCCGGCGGACCTCGCGGACGCCCTGCGGGACGCGCCGACCGCCGCGCTGCCACCGGCGCTGCTGCATCCGGCGGCGGCCGGGCAGGGCCTCCGGGCGGGGGTGCGGCACGAGGGACCCGAGGTCCGGACGGTGCTGGCACTCGTCAGGTCGGGGCTCGGTCCGGCGCTGCTGCCGCGTTCCGCGGCCGAGGGGGCGGCCGGCGTCGCCGTGGTGC
This sequence comes from Streptomyces sp. TOM-9, assembly GCF_056858595.1. NCBI lineage: Bacteria > Bacillati > Actinomycetota > Actinomycetes > Kitasatosporales > Streptomycetaceae > Streptomyces > Streptomyces sp. TOM-9. Next base: position 1,815,478 of record NZ_JBXEQB010000001.1, read on the forward strand.
CGCTCACCGCGCCGCGGCTGGTCCACCGTACGGAGGTGCTGCACCGCGGCGGCGCGGGCGGGGCGGCGGCGGTGCTGACCGGCCTGCTGACCGGGGCGCCCGTCCCGTAGCGGCGGATGGGGCTCACCCGTTCGGCCCAGCGCCTTTTGCCCCGCCCAGGTGACGGCCGCACAGTCGAGGGACGGCGGTAACTGGGCGCCCCATCCCCCCGGGATGGACGAGGCGGTCCCCCGGGCGACCGTCCCGGGACCCGCGTTCGACGGCCCCTGCCACGCGACTCCCGCGCCGCCCCGTGCGATCGAACGGCCCGCCCGGGCCCCACGCCACCGTCCTGAGCGCGGCTGCGGCGTGCGCACGGTCCTCGCGCCCCCAAGGATCGAGGTCCCATGGACAGCACACCGAAGACACGCGTCGTTCTGCGGATTCGCCTCCACGAGGGCAAGGGGGATCAGTATGCGGCGGCATACGACCTCGTGCACCAAGGCATCGTCTCGGCAGACGGCTTCATCAGCTCGCAGCTGTGCCGGTCCCACGCGGACCCGGACAGCTGGATCGTGACCAGCGAGTGGCGGTCGCTCGACCAGTACCTCGCGTACCTGGCGAGCGAGGACTTCAAGGCGCGGCGAGTCGGGCTGCGCGAGTGCATCGTGGAGCACGAGTCGACGCAGTACGCGGTCGTCGCCGACGTGAAGCCATGACGCCGTGACGCCGTGAAGGCCCCGGCCCCGGCCCCGGCCCCGGCCCCGGGGCGGTAACCGTCCCCGGGGCCGGTCCGCGTGCGCGTCAGCGCCAGCGGTAGAGCTCCTTGAGCCGGTTCACGACGATGTTGAAGCGGCCCCGGTCCAGCGCGCAGGCCTCGCGGCGCATGCCGTCGGGGTGGACGCGCAGCACGCGGTCGACGTTCACCCAGGACGGGCGGCCGGACTTGTCCCACGGGCCGGAGCCGATGGCGACCCACTCGCGGTCGTCGTTGTGCTCCTTGCTGGACAGCTGCACGGCGAGCAGCGTGTCGGTCCTCTCGCGCGCGACGACGAGGACCGGGCGGTCCTTGCCGCGGCCGTCGTTCTCCTCGTAGGGCACCCACGTCCAGACGATCTCGCCCGGGTCGGGGTCGCCGTCGTGGGCGGGGGCGTACTCGGTGCGGACGGGGCCGACCTGCTCCGGCTGGGCCTCGGTGGTCGCGCTGGGGCCGTAACGGCCCGGGTTCTCGGTGTCTATCGACGTCACGGGGCCACGCTAGCCGACAGGATACGGCGCAGGCACAGCCCGTCGGGCGCGAGGGCGGTCAGCAGCGCGGCGGGACCGGCGAGCGGGGTCAGCACGGCCTCGCCCTGTTCCGCGTCCCGCACCGGCACCCGCGCCTCCACCGGCTTGTCCGTGAACGCGGGGTCCACGAGCAGCAGTTGGCCCGCCGCCCGGTGCGTGTGCAGGACGGCGGGCCCGGCCCAGCCCGCCGCGCCCGGCCCGAAGGAGAGTTCCTGGTCCAGCAGCGGACGGCCCCCGACCCGTACCGTGAGGCGGGTGGTGAGCCGGCCCGGCCGCTCCCCCGCCCGGCCGAGGATCTGCTCCTCGCGCAGCACGAGGCGGGCGCCCGGGGCGAGTTCGGCCGTCGTGGTCATGAGCAGGTCGCTGCCCTCCGCGGCGATCAGCGGCTCCGGCAGCCAGTGCAGCACGGCGTCCTCGCCGACGGTGAGCCGTACGTCGTACCGCGCCTGCTCCCCGCCCCGGCCGGGCAGCGACACGGTGGCCGCCGCCGCGTCCACGTGGAGCACGGCGCCGGGCCGGACGGTGACGTGCACGGCCAGCCGGTCGCCGCCCAGCGGCGCGCTCATGGCGCCGACGACCGTCACCCGGGCCGCCCGTTCGTCGGCGGCCCGCGTACGGCGCAGCGCGAGCGGCCCCTCGCCGGTGAGTTCGGGCAGTGCGGTGCCGCCGCGGCCGTCCGGGACGGCGGTGATCCGGGCGGTGGCGTGGACGCCCCTCACGCGGGGACCGCTGCCCAGGCCGCCAGCCGCGTACGGATCCAGTCGGCGACGGGGGCGACGCCGTTCTCGGCGACGAGGGAGGTGAAGACCACCGGCAGGTCGCCGCGCTGCCGCTTGGCGTCGCGCGCCATGCGGCCGAGGTCCGAGCCGACGTACGGGGCGAGGTCGGTCTTGTTGACGACCAGCAGGTCCGCGGTGGTGACCCCGGGGCCGCCCTTGCGCGGGATGTCGTCGCCGCCGGCCACGTCGATCACGAAGACCTGGGCGTCGACCAGGCCCTTGGAGAAGGTGGCGGTGAGGTTGTCGCCACCGGACTCCACCAGGACGAGGTCGAGCGGCCCGACGGCGTCCTCCAGGTCCTCGACGGCCTCGAGGTTGGCCGAGATGTCGTCGCGGATCGCGGTGTGCGGGCACGCGCCGGTCTCCACTGCGGCGATCCGCTCGGGCGGCAGGACGGCTTTGCGCAGGAGGAAGTCGGCGTCCTCGCGGGTGTAGATGTCGTTGGTGACGACGGCGATGGACAACTCCTCGCGCAGCGCACGGCACAGCGCGGCGACGGTGGCGGTCTTGCCCGAGCCGACCGGGCCGCCGAGACCGATCCGCAGGGCGCGGCGGCTGCCGTCGGGGCGGGCGGTGGGGGTGGCCCAGGTGTGCCGTTGCGGGAAGACGGTGTGGTCGTGGTCGAGGTGCATGAGGGGTCCCCTTAGGAGGCGAAGAGGCGGACGGGCCACCCGGCGTGGGCCTCGGCGTACACGTCGAGCAGCGGCGCGGAGGCGGCGGGCAGGGCGTCGGTGCCCTCGGTGAGGCAGCGGTGGGCGGCGTCGGCGGCCCGGGCGGCGACCTCGTCCAGGTCCGGGGCGAGCCGGGCCAGGACGGCGGTCACCGCGAACGGGTCGAGGCTCAGCAGGCGTACGGCGGCGGTGGCCGGGCCGGTCACGGCCTCGTACGCCGCCGCGTGGGCGGCGTCCAGCGGGGTGAGGCCGGCGGCCCGGGCGGTCACGCCGAGCACGACGGGCTGGTGGGCCCCCCGCGGCCGGGCGGCGGCGAGCGCGTCGAGCGCGGGCGACGGCCAGGCGGCGCGGGCGGCCCGCGTCATCTGGCGGCCGAGGCGGCGGGCGGTCTGCCGCAGCGCGGGCGAGGGGGTACGGGCGTCGGCGGCCTCGTCCAGCGCGAGCGGGTCGGCGCCCGCGGCGGCCGCGGCGGCGAGCGCCGCGGCCACCAGGCCCGTGGTGTGCAGCCTGCCCCGGCAGAACTCCTCGAGCGTGCCGGGGCCGGTGATCCGGCCCGCCGTGACGGCCGCCTCGGCCCCTCCGGAGTGGGCGTGGCCCCCGGCGGGGAAGCGGCCGTCGGCGAGCAGCAGCAGCGCGGCGCGGTTCATCGTCCCCCTGCTCCGTTCAGAACAGGAAGTACCGCTGGGCCATGGGGAGTTCCACGGCCGGGGCGGGTTCGACGACGTCTCCGTCGATGCGGACGGTGAAGGTGTCGGGGTCGACCTCGACGTGCGGCATGGCGTCGTTCTCGCGCATGTCCGCCTTGGTGACGCGCCGGGTGTCGCGGATCGGGAGGAACCGCTTGCCGAGGGCGAGGCGTTCGGCGAGGCCGTCCTCGAGGGCGGTGTGCGTCACGAAGGTGAAGGAGTTGGCGGCGGGCGCGCCGCCGATCGCACCGAACATCGGGCGCGGCAGGACCGGCTGGGGGGTCGGGATGGAGGCGTTGGCGTCGCCCATCTGCGCGTAGGCGATCTGGCCGCCCTTGAGCACGAGGTGCGGTTTGACGCCGAAGAACGCCGGGTCCCACAGCACCAGGTCGGCGAGCTTGCCGCTCTCGACCGAGCCGATCTCGCCGTCGAGGCCCTGGGCGACGGCGGGGTTGATCGTGTACTTGGCGACATATCGACGTGCGCGCAGGTTGTCGGCCCGTCCGTCGCCGGACAGGGCCCCGCGCCGCCGCTTCATGACGTGCGCGGTCTGCCAGGTGCGCAGGACGACCTCGCCGACCCGGCCCATGGCCTGCGAGTCCGAGGAGATGATCGAGATCGCCCCCAGGTCGTGCAGGACGTCCTCGGCCGCGATCGTGCCGGGCCTGATCCGCGACTCGGCGAAGGCGAGGTCCTCGGGCACGGAGGGGTTGAGGTGGTGGCAGACCATCAGCATGTCGAGGTGCTCCTCGACGGTGTTGACGGTGTGCGGCCGGGTCGGGTTGGTCGAGGACGGAAGGACGTTGCGGTGGGCGACGACGGTCATGATGTCGGGCGCGTGCCCGCCGCCCGCGCCCTCGGTGTGGTACGCGTGGATGCCCCGGCCGGCGATGGCGGCGAGGGTGTCCTCGACGAAGCCGGCCTCGTTGAGGGTGTCGGTGTGGACGGCGAGCTGGGCGCCGGTCGCCTCGCACACCGTCAGGCAGGCGTCGATGGCGGCCGGGGTGGCGCCCCAGTCCTCGTGGATCTTGAAACCGACGGCCCCGCCCCGCAGCTGGGAGAGCATCGCCTCGTGGGAGACGGTGTTGCCCTTGCCCAGCAGGCCGATGTTGACCGGGTAGTGCTCCAGCGCCGCGAACATCCGCGCCAGGTGCCAGGGCCCCGGCGTGATGGTGGTGGCCTTGGTGCCCTCGGCCGGGCCGGTGCCGCCGCCGACGAGCGTGGTGATGCCGGAGGCCAGCGCCTCGTCCACGATCGTCGGGGAGATGAAGTGGACGTGCGCGTCGACGGCCCCGGCGGTGACGATCCTGCCGTTGCCGGCGATGACCTCCGTCTCGGGCCCGATGACGAGGTCCGGGTGGACGCCGTCCATGGTGTCGGGGTTGCCGGCCTTGCCCAGCGCCGCGATCCGCCCGTCGCGGATGCCGATGTCGGCCTTGACCACGCCCCAGTGGTCCAGGACGACGGCGCCGGTGATCACCGTGTCGGGGGTGCCCTCGGCCCGGGTGGCCCGGGCCTGCCCCATCGACTCGCGGATCACCTTGCCGCCACCGAAGACGACCTCGTCGCCCGAGCCGTCGGCGCCGCCCGACAGGTCCCGCTCGACCTCGATCAGCAGGTCGGTGTCGGCGAGCCGTATACGGTCCCCGGTGGTCGGCCCGAACAAGTCGGTGTAGACGGCACGCGAGAGCTCAGCCATCGAGGGCACCTCCGGTCTCTCCGCGCAGCCCCGCCACGATCCGCGCGCCGCCCAGCGGCACGAGCTCGACCTCGACGGGGATGCCGGGCTCGAAGCGCACGGCGGTCCCGGCGGCGACGGCCAGGCGCTTGCCGCGGGCGGCGGCGCGGTCGAAGACGAGACCGGGGTTGGCCTCGGCGAAGTGGTAGTGGGAACCGACCTGGACCGGCCGGTCGGCGGAGTTGAGCACGGTCAGCCGGGTGACCGGCTTGCCCGCGTTGAGCACGACGGGCTCACCCGCGTGGAGGATCTCCCCGGGAATCACGCGGCGCCCCCTAGACGATCGGCTCGTGGACGGTGACGAGCTTGGTGCCGTCCGGGAAGGTGGCCTCGACCTGGACGTCGTGGATCATCTCCGGCACGCCCTCCATCACGTCGTCCCTGGTGAGCACCTTGCGGCCGGAGGCCATGAGTTCCGCGACGCTGCGGCCGTCCCGTGCGCCCTCGAGGAGGTGCGAGGTGATCAGGGCGATGGCCTCCGGGTGATTGAGCCTCAGGCCCCTGGCCCGCCGCCTCTCCGCCACGTCCGCGGCGACATGGACGAGCAGGCGTTCCTGCTCGTGGGGGGTCAATTGCATGGCCACACCTCGCAGTCGTCCCGGGTGAACGGACCCGCGGGGGCCCCGGCCGGCGGATTCGCCCTGCCGTTGTCCGGCAGCCGCAGGCTAGTTCGGCGGCGTTTCGTCCGCGTTAACTCCCGGGCTCCGGGGTGAAGCCGGCGGGCGCGCGTGGGAGCGGGGTGCGGGCGACCTCGTCGGGCTCGGCGTCCTCCGGCAGCATGTCACGGCGCTTCCGCTCCTCGGCGTACGACACGAGTCCGGCGACCACCCGGGCGCACCCCCTGCCCCGGCCGCTCGGCGAGCCGGCACACGACCCTCTCCGGGAAGGCCGGCGGATCGGCCCTCCACAGGTCCGCGCCCCCACGAACCGCTCAGGCCCCGTCATGGTGGGCGTCCGTCGTACCGCGGTGCTCCGCGGCGATGCCGAACCGGCGGCGTTCGCCCGTGGCGGACACCACCCCGCGCACCGAGGAGACCGTACTGACCACCGCCTCCTCGGGAGCGGCGTCCAGTTCTTGGAGTCGTTGCAGGTCAGCGGCGGATACCAAGGCGACGAGCGGCTTGCCGTGACGCGTCACGACCACCCGCTCACCGCCGTAGACGACGCGGTTGATCAGTTCCGCCAGCTCCGCACGCGCTTGTGTCACCGGGACTTCGTGGGCCATGCTCCCCATCATAACGAGATGTACGTCCTGTACATTTTTTACAGCGACGGGCACCCCTGCCCGGGTGCCCACGGAGGTGCAGCGATGCTTCGACCCACCGCCCGCCACGTCCTGCCCGAGTTCACCGAGCGCACCAGCGAGGGCGTACGGACCATGGACCCGTACTCCAAGCTGCTCCAGGAGCGGATCGTCCTGCTCGGGACGCCCATCGACGACATCTCGGCGAACGACGTGATGGCACAGCTCATCCACCTGGAGGCCGCCGCCCCGGAGCAGGACGTCTCGCTCTACATCAACTCTCCCGGCGGGTCCTTCACCGCGATGACCGCGATCTACGACACCATGCAGTTCGTCAGCTGCGACGTGTCGACGGTGTGCGTCGGCCAGGCGGCCTCGGCGGCGGCCGTCCTGCTCGCCGCCGGAGCGCCTGGCAAGCGGCTGATGACCCCCGGCGCGCGGGTGCTGATCCACCAGCCCTCGTTCGCGGAGGTGATCCAGGGCACCACCGCGGACCTGGAGATCCAGGCCCGGGAACTGCTGCGCCGTCGGGAGCAGTTGGAGGAGCTACTGGTACGCCACACCGGTCAGGCACCGGAGCGGATCGGGGCCGACATCGAACGGGACACCATTTTTGACGCCCCGTCGGCCCTCGCCTACGGCCTGGTGGACCGGCTGACGCTGAGCCGCAAGGACGGCGCCGGCCGCGCTCCGCGCGCCCTGCGGTGACCGGCTGTGGTGCCCGAACTGCCCCCGCTCCCCGCACTGACGCGGGCCGAGGGCGAGCTGATCGACACCTATCTGCAGGCCGTGGACCTGCTGGGCAGGATCAACCCGTCCCGCTCCCGGGACACCTACGGGGCGCTGCGCGCCGCGCAGGCCCTGGTGGGGAGGGCGACGGAGCTGCGTGACGCGCTGACGCTGATGCACATGCGCGGAGAGAGCGAGGTGCACACGGCGACGATGGAACGGGCGCTGCGGGTGCTGGACGGCGAACGGCGTACCGGTCAGGTCAGCTTGCCGTCGTCACGGCCATCCTGACGGAGCGTCACGACACACTGGTCCGTTCGGGCGGCGCCAACTCGAACCGAATGGACTCGCCCGATCGTTGTATCTGCTGTGGACGGCCGAGTGGCCCCGAGTTGCGCGATATGGCCGCACACATCCGGAATCTGACGCTCCGTCCCTGGTGTTCGACTCCTTTCGAGTCGTCAGTCCGGGCCCCGTGTCGCGGAGTCCACCCGAATAGGTGAGTCGTGAACAGACTCACATTCGACCGGTTGTGCTGGGAATCGGCCGCTTCGGTGGGTGATCATCCCTTCGACGACAAGCCCCCGTCATCCCGGCGGGGCGGTCCGTGCGGACGCCGAATCCTGCCGCCGCGCGGATGCCAGGTCGACGACGACTCATCGGCAGGAGCGGAGGACCCGAGCAGTACGGGTCCGGTTCGCCGGACCCTTGGGGTGAAGCCGCAGCCGCGGCCGGGCATCTTCGCCTGCCCGAACCCGACAGGTCATCCTTCGCAGGCGGACGACGAAGGGTTGCGCATGAGTGCGCCAACAGCCATGTCCGGGGTCCTGTGCCGGCTCGGAGCGGTCTCCGCCCTCACAGCGGCCGCCGTGGCCGGTCCCGCCGTACTGCCGGAGCTCGCCCAGCAGGCAGACGCGGCGGCGGTCTCCGCCAAGGCGCTGAAGATCGCGGCGTCCAAGAGGGGCGCGCCGTACCAGTACGGGGCCGCCGGCCCCGGCAGGTTCGACTGCTCCGGGCTCACCTTCTACTCCTTCAAGAAGGCGGGCAAGAAGCTCCCCCGCACCGCGGGCGCCCAGTACAACAGCGTCCGGCACATCCGGAAGTCCGCACGGACCCGTGGTGACCTGGTCTTCTTCCACTACGGGAGCAACGTGTACCACGTAGGGATGTACGCCGGGCACGGGAAGATCTGGCACTCCCCCAAACCCGGCGGGCGGGTGCGGCTGGAGAAGATCTGGAGCCGCAGCGTCTGGTACGGCCGGGTGAAGTGACCCCGGTCGCGTTGCCCGGGAGCCGGGGCTCCCGGGCAACGCGACCGGCGCCGTGGACGTGCCGGTAGCGTGCCGGTGTGTCCCTGATACGGATCCTCGCCGACGCCGCCGCGGGCGTCTTCCCGCCCGCCGACAGCTCGGTGACGGTCCTGCCGCAGCCCGCGCCGCGCGACGCCGGGGTGATCGCCTTCACCGCCCATGCCGTGGTCTTCGCGGACGCCGATCCGGAGCGGATCCGCGGGCTGCTCCCGCCCGGCGACCTCTCGGCGCCGCTCAATCCGCCGTTCCTCACCGCGCTGTGCGGGCTGCTGGACCGCACGGTGAACAACGTCGACCTGCTGACCGCCGCGCCGGCCCTGCCGGGGCCGCCGCCGGCCGCCCTGGACCTGCCCCTGCGGGAGACCGCCGACCGGGGTCATCCGCGGATCGTCCGGGCCCTGCGCCACCGTGACGGGGTACGGGCGTGGACGGTGCCCGGGGGCACCGTGCTGACGGGCCGGGGTGTGGCGGGCCGCTGGGAGGCGGCCGTGGAGGTCGATCCGGGGGCGCGCGGTAGGGGCCTCGGCCGCCGGCTCGCGCTGGCGGCACGTCATCTCGTCCCGGAGGGCGGGACGGTGTGGGCGCAGATCGCCCCGGGCAACGCGGCGAGCGTGCGGGCGTTCACGGCGGCGGGCTTCGTGCCGATGGGCGCCGAGGCGCTGCTGCTCACCGGGGAGGGCTGAGGGCCACCGGGGTCACTCGACGGCGGCGGCGGTGGCCCAGGGCAGGCTGATCCAGACCGTCTTGCCGCCCTCCGCGGTGGGGGTGACGAGCAGCGTGCCGCCGGCCTCCGCCGTGAGGTGACGGATGATCACCATGCCGCGGCCGTTGTCCTGCTGCACGGCGGCGGGCAGCCGCTGGGGCCACCGGGGGTGGCTGTCGGTGACCCCGATGCGCAGCTGCTCGTCCCGGTCCAGCTGGACGTCGAGGGTGAAGGTGGGGGACTGGCCGAGGGTGTGCAGCACCGCGTTGGTCGCTAGCTCGGAGACGATGAGCCGGACGGAGTCGGCGGGGTCCGAGTCCTCGGGCATGCCCCACTCCACCAGCAGCTCGCTCACGTAGCGACGTACCGCGGGGACCGAGGCAGGGTCGCTCGGCAGGGTGACGGATGCTTCCTGGTGGTCTGCCATGGCGACGCTGTCCCTTTCCCGCCGTGACCAGGACGCCGGCGCCTGCCGCGCCCGTGGCCGCGCGCGCGACGGCCGGCGGCGCCGTGCCCCGCCTTCCGCGCGGCACGTCCCCGTTCGGCACTCACGCGCCAGAGTGTCACTCATCGTGCCCTTAATCGGGTGTCACCACAGCTATATGCATATATCTGTCGCCCAAAGCGGTGAACTCTGCTACGAGAGAACGTATTTGCGCGGCAGACTTCGCCCGGGGACCGGCGGGGGTGCCGGAACCGGGAGGTGCACACACCATGCAGCAGGTGCCGGCGGTACGCCGCCGCAAGATCGGCTCGGAATTGCGCCGTCTGCGCGACACGGCGGGGCTCACGAGCGGTGAGGCCGCCCAGCGCCTGGGATGGCACCAGTCCAAGGTCAGCCGGATCGAGACCGGCCGCAGCGGAGTGCGCCCCGAGGACGTCACGGCACTGCTGGACGTGTACGGGGTGCGCGACCAGCGGTTGCGGGAGATGCTCTCCGCGCTGGCGGGCGAGGGCGACCGGCGCGGCTGGTGGCATGAGTTCCGCGAGGAACTCCCCTCCGCCTACCGGGACTTCATCTCCCTGGAGACCGACGCCTGCCGGGCGCGGACCCTGGAGACCACGGTGGTGCCGGGACTGCTGCAGACCCCGGACTACGCCCGCGAGCTCACCCGGTCCGTGCTGCCGCAGCTCGGACCGCGGCAGATCGCGACCCTGGTGCAGGTGCGGATGGCCCGCCAGGCGGTGCTGCGCGCCGATCCGCCGCTGGAGCTGTGGGCGGTGCTGGACGAGGCGGTGCTGCGCCGCAGGGTCGGGGGTCCCGGAGTGATGGCGGCGCAATTGAGCCATCTTGTGGAGCTGGGTTCACTGCCTCATGTGCATCTGCAGGTGCTGCCTTTCTCGGCCGGTGGGCATATAGGCGTCACAGGCCCTTTCGTAATCTTCTCATTTCCGCGCATTGCTGATCTCGACGTGGTTGTTCTCGACCATTTGACGAGTAGTCTCTATCTGGATCAGCACGAGGACGTCAGGGCGTACGGTGCTGCCTTCAATCGGTTGCGCTCCCATGCCCTGTCGAGTGAGCAGTCGCTGTCCTTCATCTCCGGCATCGGCAAAGGCGCGTAAGGAGGCACACCCCCCATGTCCAACGCTCTGCCTCAGTACGTCACCTCCAGTGCGTCCCTCTCAGGTGTGAATTGGCGACGCAGCAGCTACAGCACGGCGGCGAACAACTGCGTCGAGACGGCCCTCATCGGGGACGGGCCGCTCTCGGGACAGCTCGCCGTACGCGACTCCAAGGATGTGCGCGGCCCCGCCCTGCTCTTCCCCCCGGCGGCCTGGGCGGAGTTCCTCGCCGCCGTGACGACGGGGAGCCTGACCGAACGCCCCTGAACTCAGGGGCGCGGCGGCGCCGTACGGACGATCGTCCCCACGGCGTCGCCGATCTCCCGGTCCGTCAGGTCCGCCCGCGCGGTGAGCCGCAACCGCGAGATCCCGTCGGGCACGGACGGTGGCCGGAAGCAGCCCACGGCGAGACCCGCCTCACGGCACGCCCCGGCCCAGGCGACGGCCGCCTCGGGCGACGGCGCCCGCACCGACACCACGCACGCGTCCGGCGCGGTGGCGTCCAGCCCCGCCCCCACCAGCCGCTCGTAGAGCTCACGGGCGACCGCCCGGGCCCGTACGGCGCGTTCCGGCTCGCGCTTGAGCAGGCGCAGCGCACCGAGCGCCGCGCCGGTGGCCGCCGGGGCGAGGCCCGTGTCGAAGATGAACGTCCGCGCGGCGTTGACCAGGTGCTCGATGACGCGGGCCGGTCCCAGCACCACGCCGCCCTGGCTGCCCAGGGACTTGGAGAGCGTGGCGGTGCACACCAGTCCGGGCGCGCCCGCCAGTCCCGCCTCCGCGGCCGCCCCCCGGCCCCCGGGACCGAGCACCCCGAGCCCGTGGGCGTCGTCCACCAGCAGCCCGGCTCCGTGCTCGCGGCAGGCGGCGGCCAGCGCGCCGAGCGGGGCCGCGTCGCCGTCCACCGAGAAGACCGAGTCGGTGACGGCCACGGCAGGGCCGTCGTGGCCGGTCAGCGCCTTGCGCAGGGCGTCCGGATCGGCGTGCCGCACGACCTCGGTGGTGGCGCGGGAGAGCCGGCAGCCGTCGATGAGCGAGGCGTGGTTGCCACTGTCGGAGACGAGCAGCGTGTCCGGCTCGGTGCTGAGCGCCGTGACGGCGGCGAGGTTGGCGGCGTAGCCGGAGGCCAGGACCAGCGCCGCCTCGAAGCCGCAGAAGGCGGCCAGTTCGGCCTCCAGTTCGGCGTGGAGCTCGGTGCTGCCGGTGACCAGCCGTGAACCGGTCGAGCCGGCGCCCCAGCGCAGGCAGGCGTCCGCACCGGCCCGGGTCACCTCGGGGTGGTGGGCGAGCCCGAGGTAGTCGTTGGAGGCGAGGTCCAGCAGGGGCGACCGCGCGGGCCGCGGCCGCAGGGTGCGCACCAGCCCGGCCGCGCGACGCCGTTCGGCGTGCGCGTCGATCCAGTCGAACGGGTCGCGGGTCATGGTCGTCCCCTGGGGTCGGCGGAGGGTTCGGCGCCACCGTAGTGTGCCGGATCGTCTCGCACGGTGTGGTGATGCACACACCCTGAGCGAGCGGTCTTGTGGGATGCCCCATTGGCCCGGGCCCGTGCGGTACGCCAGGATCGCGACATGGATCTGCTGAATGCTTTGGTCGAGAAGGGCCTGCGCCGCGAGCTGCCCACCCGTGAGGAGGCGCTCGCCGTGCTGGCGACCTCCGACGACGAACTCCTCGACGTGGTGGCCGCGGCCGGCAAGGTGCGCCGCGCGTGGTTCGGCCGCCGGGTGAAGCTGAACTACCTGGTCAACCTCAAGTCGGGACTGTGCCCGGAGGACTGCTCGTACTGCTCGCAGCGGCTCGGCTCGGAGGCCGGGATCCTCAAGTACACCTGGCTCAAGCCCGACGAGGCGGCGGCCGCCGCGGCGGCGGGGGTCGCCGGCGGTGCCAAGCGGGTCTGCCTGGTGGCGAGCGGACGCGGCCCGACCGACCGCGACGTGGACCGCGTCTCCAAGACGATCGAGGCCATCAAGGAGCAGAACGAGGCCGTCGAGGTCTGCGCCTGCCTGGGCCTCCTCTCCGACGGGCAGGCCGAGCGGCTGCGCGGCGCGGGCGCCGACGCGTACAACCACAACCTCAACACCTCCGAGGCCACCTACGGGGACATCACCACCACGCACACCTACGCGGACCGGGTCGAAACGGTGCAACAGGCCCAGGCGGCGGGCCTTTCGGCCTGCTCCGGGCTGATCGCGGGCATGGGCGAGAGCGACGAGGACCTGGTCGACGTGGTCTTCGCGCTGCGCGAGCTGGACCCCGACTCCGTCCCGGTGAACTTCCTCATCCCCTTCGAGGGCACCCCGCTGGCGAAGGAGTGGAACCTCACCCCGCAGCGGTGCCTGCGGATTCTTTCGATGGTGCGGTTCGTCTGTCCCGATGTGGAGGTCCGCATCGCGGGCGGCCGCGAGGTGCACCTGCGGAGCATGCAGCCGCTCGCGCTGCACCTGGCGAACTCGATCTTCCTGGGCGACTACCTCACCAGCGAGGGCCAGGCCGGCAAGACCGACCTCGACATGATCGCGGACGCCGGTTTCGAGGTGGAGGGCGCCGGCGAGGTGACCCTGCCCCAGCACCGGGCGGACGTGGCGGCCCCGGCCGGGGGCTGCGGTTCCCACGCCTCCGCCGGCTGCGACTCGCACGGCGAGGGCGGCGGCTGCGGCCCCTGCGGCGGCCACGGCCACGGCGACACCCACGGCGACCTCGCGCAGCCCGCGACGGCCGGTGCCGCCCGCACCGACCTGGTGGCCGTGCGCCGCCGCGGCACCGGCACGGACCTGCCGCCCAATGCCTGAGCCGCTCACCCCGGGCGAGCTGCTGGCACTGGACCGGGAGCACGTCTGGCATCCGTACGGGCCCATGCCGGGCCGTCAGGAACCGCTCGTCGTCGAGTCCGCGGCCGGGGTCCGGCTGCGGCTTGCCGAGCCGTTCGAGGGCGCCGGCGAACTCGTCGACGGGATGTCGTCGTGGTGGTCGGCGATCCACGGCTACAACCACCCGGTGCTCAACGAGGCGGCCCGCGGCCAGCTGGACCGGATGAGCCACGTGATGTTCGGCGGGCTCACCCACGAGCCCGCCGTGCGGCTGGCCGCCCGCCTGGTCGAGATCACCCCCGATCCGCTGCGGCACGTCTTCCTCGCCGACTCCGGCTCGGTGTCGGTCGAGGTCGCGGTCAAGATGTGCCTGCAGTACTGGCGTTCGCTCGGGCGGCCGGAGAAGCAGCGTCTGATGACCTGGCGCGGCGGCTACCACGGCGACACGTGGCAGCCGATGTCCGTCTGCGATCCCGAGGGCGGCATGCACGGGCTGTGGTCCGGCGTCCTGCCCCGGCAGGTCTTCGCGGACGCGCCGCCGGCCGCGTACGAGGAGGCGTACGCCGGCCACCTGCGGGAGACGATCGCCGCTCACGCGCACGAACTCGCCGCGGTCGTCGTCGAGCCCGTCGTGCAGGGCGCGGGCGGCATGACCTTCCACTCCCCCGCCTACCTGCGGGTGCTGCGCGAGGCCTGCGACGAGCACGACGTGCTGCTGGTGTTCGACGAGATCGCCACCGGCTTCGGGCGGACCGGGACGCTGTTCGCCGCCGACCAGGCGGGCGTCTCGCCGGACGTGATGTGCGTCGGCAAGGCCCTGACCGGGGGCTACCTCACGATGGCCGCCACCTTGTGCACCGCGCGCGTCGCCGACGGGATCTCCCGGGGCGAGGTGCCGGTGCTCGCCCACGGCCCGACCTTCATGGGCAATCCGCTGGCCGCGGCCGTCGCCTGCGCCTCGCTCGACCTGCTGCTCGGCCAGGACTGGGCGCAGGAGGTCAAGCGGATCGAGGCCGGGCTGCGCGAGGGGCTCGCACCCGCCGCCGGCCTCCCCGGGGTACGCGACGTGCGGGTGCTGGGCGCGATCGGTGTCGTCCAGCTGGACCACCAGGTCGACCTCGCCGCCGCGACGCGGGCCGCCGCCCGCAGCGGGGTATGGTTGCGGCCGTTCCGGGACTTGATCTACACGATGCCCCCGTACGTCACGGGGGACGAGGACATCGCGCGCATCTGCGCGGCGGTGCGCGCGGCGGCGGAGGCGGCATGACGGTGTTGTTCGTGACCGGTACGGGCACGGAGATCGGCAAGACGGTGACGACGGCCGCGATCGCGGCGACGGTGCTGCTCGGCGAGTACAGCGTCGCGTACCTCAAGCCCGCGCAGACCGGGGTGGGCCCCGGCGAGCCGGGCGACGCCGCCGAGGTCACCCGCCTGGCCGGTCCCGAGGTCACCGGCGTCGAACTGGCCCGGTACCCCGAGCCGCTGGCCCCCGCCACGGCCGCACGGCGCTCCGGACTCGCCCCGGTGGGCCCGGCCGACATCGCGGAGGCGGCGGCGAAGCTGGCGGCGGTGCACGACATCGTCCTCGTCGAGGGCGCGGGCGGGCTGCTCGTCCGGCTCGACGACACGGGCTCGACGCTGGCGGACGCGGCACGGATGCTCGCGGCCCCGGTGCTCGTCGTCGCCCCGGCCGGGCTCGGCACCCTCAACGCTGCCGCGCTGACGACGGAGGCCCTGAAGGCGCGGGACCTGAAGTGCGCCGGCGTCGTCATCGGCAGCTGGCCGGACGACGCGGACCTGGCCGCCCGCTGCAACCTCGCCGACCTGCCCGAGGTCACCGGCGCCCCGCTCGTGGGCGCCCTGCCCGCCGGCGCGGCCGCCCTCGACCCCGCCGACTTCCGGCAGGCGGCACCCGGTTGGCTCTCCCCCCGCATCGGCGGCATCTGGGACGCCGCCGCCTTCACCTCGTACTGGGCGCCCGCCGACCCCGCCTGACCCGCACCGCCGTCCGGCCCCGGGCGCGTCCGGGACGGACGGCGGGCGACACGCCGGATCCGCCCCGGAACGGGGAGGCTTGGGACGGGCTCCGAAGCGGCAGAATCGGAAGTGGGGGGTGCCGAGACGAAGGAGGTCCGGCCATGAGGAGCCGTACCGGCGCGACGGGCGAAGCCGTCCACCACCCGCTGTTCGCCCGCTTCTACGCCCGCTGCGGCCCGGTGATGGACGCCCGCGCGGGCTTCGGCGCGCACCGGCGGACCGTGCTCGCGGGACTCACCGGCCGGGTCATCGAGATCGGCGCAGGCTCGGGGCTGAACTTCCGTCACTACCCGCGCACCGTCGCCGAGGTCGTGGCGATCGAGCCGGAACGGCATCTGCGCCGGCTGGCCGTCGACGCCGCGCAGCACGCCGAGGTGCCGGTGGACGTCGTACCCGGGGTCGCCGAGGCGCTGCCGGTCAAGAGCGAGGCCTTCGACGCGGCGGTCGCCTCGCTGGTGCTGTGCTCCGTACGCGACCAGAAGCGCGCCCTGGCCGAGCTCCGCCGGGTACTGCGCCCGGGCGGGGAACTGCGGCTGCTGGAGCACTGCCGGGCCGAGGGCCGAGCGCACGCGGCGCTGCAGTGGGCGGTGGACCGCACCGTGTGGCCGCTGCTGTTCGGCGGCTGCCGGACCGGGCGGGACACGCTCACCGCGGTCGAGGCGGCCGGGTTCGAGGTGCTGGAGCTGCGCCGCTTCCGCGTTCCGGAGCGCGCCAAGGGCCTCACCCTGCCCGTGCCGAGCGCCCCGCACATCCTGGCCACCGCGCGCCGCCCCGCCTGAGCTCCACCGCTCTGTACCTACTGGTATGTACACTGCCGGCATGGAGACGACGTCGGAACGCCTGATCGAGAGCACCCGCGAACTGCTCTGGGAACGCGGCTACGTCGGCACCAGCCCGAAGGCCATCCAGCAGCGCTCCGGCGTCGGCCAGGGCAGCATGTACCACCATTTCTCGGGCAAGCCGGAGCTCGCGCTCGCCGCCGTGCGCCGTACCGCCGAGCAGATGCGGCAGACCGCCGAACGCGAACTCGCCGGCCCGGGCACGGCGGTCGAGCGGGTCTCGCGCTACCTGCGCCGCGAGCGCGACGTGCTGCGCGGCTGCCCGATCGGGCGGCTCACCCAGGACCCGGAGGTCGTCGCCAGCCCGCAACTGCGGGCGCCGCTCGACGAGACCTTCGAGTGGCTGCGCGGCCGGCTCGCGGACGCGCTCGCCGAGGGCCAGGCGCGTGGGGAGATCGCGCCCGGCCTCGACACCGGCGACATCGCGGCCACGCTCGTGGCCGTGCTCCAGGGCGGCTACGTGCTCGCCCGCGCGGCGGGCTCGGCCGCGCCGTTCGACCAGGCCGTCAGCGGCGCGCTGGCCCTGCTGGCACAGCGGGCCTGAGCGGCGTCCGGCGAGGGACAGCCCTTGCGCCGGACCGCTTGTCACAGGCGACTACTAGGGTGACGCCCGTTGATCACCGGACGAGTGATGCCTCCGGTGTGCGGTCGTGGGTGGGAGGGGTTGCTGTGCGGCGCTGGGAACTTGTCGGTGGTGGATCCGCGAAATTCTGGGAAGCAGCGGTCGACGGCGCGCTGGTGACCGTGCGCTACGGACGGATGGGTGCCGAGGGGCGGCTCCAGGAGAAGGAGTTGGGGTCGGCCGAAGCGGCATCGGCGCACTTCGGCAAGCTGGTCGCCGAGAAGGAGCGCAAGGGCTACCTCGAGGTCGGTTCGTCGGCACCACAGCCGCCGGAGCCGGCAGCGGCAGTGGTAGCGGCAGCGGCCAAGCCGGAATCGCAGCCCGAGCCGGAGGCGCCGCCGGAGGGCGCACTTCCCGACGAGGACACGTTCGTCCTGCCCGGCTCATGGCGCCGGGTGCTGCACCCGCGCCGCGGCGGAGTTCGGCGGGGCGTCGCCGTGCCGGCGCCGGATGCCACCGACCAGGTCCAGGAACGGATCGCGGCCGAGCTGGACTGGATCGAGCAGGTGCTCGCCGCACAGCAGGCGAATCCGGCCCTGGTCAAGGCAGCGCGCGCCTATCTGGCGGGGAAGCCGGACCCCCTCGGGGCAGCCGTCCTGGCGAACCTGGTGACGCCCGTCTGGCCCCCCGCCGCAAGGGAGGATTTCCCGTTCGCCGACGCGTGGGCCGCGAGCCACGGGCCGGCCTTCGCCGCCCGCGCGGTCGTGGAGGTCTTCGACATCGACGCCGGCCAACGGCATCGACAGGGTCACGGCATTCCGACACTGCGCTTCCGGGGCCTGACCGACTACATCGCGCCCCAACCCGCACGTCAGCTGGCGGACCGGGTGCGTGCGCTGCTCGCCTGCGCGGACGACGAGACCTACCAGGAGACCGTCACCGCGCTGCGTGAGTGCCGCACCACCGCGCGGCGCCGGGTCGTCGCCGCCTATCTCGCGCCGGGCACGACCGGCTGGGCCGACGAGTGCATCGCCGAGGAGCCCGGTTACGGATCCGGCGGTGACGTGCTCCGGCCGCTGCTGCTCTGCGCGCTCGACGATCCCGGGCAGGTCGGCCGGCTCGGCCCGGCCCCCAAGCTCGTCTGGCGCGGCTGGTCCGTGACACTGGTCGCCACGCTCGCCGACGGCCTGGGCACGGAGTGCGTGCCCTTCCTCAACGAGGCGATCGAACGGTCCTGGGACGCCGACCAGTTCCGGAGCATCACCATGGCGGTGGCGAACTTCCCGACCGACGAGGCCTTCAGGCTGCTGCTGTCCCGTCTGGACAACAAGCACATCCGCCCCGCCATACAGGAGGCCATGCAGCGCTACCCGGGCCGGGCCCTGCGTCTGCTCGCCGAAGCGGGCCTCAAGGACGGGAAGAACGCCCCTGCGGCACGCCAGCTCCTCAACACGCACGTGATGCTGAACAACGCGCGGTTGCCCGAGTTGCTGCCGCGACTCGGCACTGCGGCGGCGGAACTGGTGCGGTCGCTCGACGGTGCGCGCGAGCGCGTCACCGAGGCGGCGCCGGAGGTGTTGCCGGCGCTGCTCGTCTCACCGCCCTGGACGCGCAGGCGAACACCCCTCAAGCCACGGGTGCTCACGGGCCTGGTGCCGGACGGCACGCGGCGGCTGGCGTGGCGCGAGGGCGAAAGGGAGCGCTGGGCCGGGCACCCGTCCTGGGGCTGGGAATACCCCCGGACGACCGACTGGGACCAGGAGGCCCGCACGATCCTCGGACGCGAATCGGGCCTGTGGCAATCGACGCGCTTCTTCGTCCAGGGCCCACTCGACGTGCTCTCGCCCTGGCTGGAGAAGTGGTCGCCGGAGGACCTCTGGGGTGGCGCGGACCTCCTCAAGCCTGTCGTCGCCAAATACGGCATGGCGGCGCTGCCGCTCGCCCTCAAGGTGGCCTCAGCCAAGCCGGCGCACCTCACCCCGCTCCTGATGCCCTTCCTCGACCTGGGCGCGGCACGGTTGATGGCGGACGGGCTGGTCCGGCTCAAGTCGGTGCAGATGACGGCCCGCTCCTGGTTCGCCCGGTACGGGATCGACGCGGGCCTGCTGCTCGTACCGGACGCCGTCGGACAGCCCGGCCCGGCCCGGAAGGCGGCCGAACAGGCCTTGCGCCTGGTCGCGTCCGCCGAGGGGACGGACGCCGTCCTGGCCGCCGTGACCGCGGCACACGGCGGCGAGGCGGCCGGGATCGTCGCCGAGACGCTGGCCGCGGACCCCCTGGAGATCGCGCTCCCCGCCCGGATGCCGGCCCTGCCCAGCTGGGTGCAGCCCTCGGTGCTCCCGCAGATCCTGCTCACCTCCGGCGAGGCACTGCCGGACGAGGCGGTCCGCCACGTGCTGACCATGCTCGCCCTGTCGAAACCCGGTGACCCGTACCCCGGGGTCGCCGTCGTCGGCGAGACGTGCCGCGCCGACTCGCTGGCCGACTTCGTCTGGGCCCTGTTCGAGGAGTGGCGGCAGGCGGCCATGCCGGCCAAGGAGAGCTGGATCCTGCACGCACTCGGTCGGCTGGGGGACGACGGGACGGTGCGACGGCTCACTCCGATCCTGCGCGACTGGCCGGGTCAGGGTGCGCACCACCGCGCGGTCGAGGGCCTGAACGTGCTGGCCGAGATCGGCAGCGACGTCGCCCTCATGCACCTCCACGGCGTCGCCCAGCGGGTGAAGTTCAAGGCGCTCAAGGTCCGGGCCCAGGAGAAGATCTCCGAGGTGGCGGAGGGACTGGGGCTGAGCGGCGAGCAGCTGGCGGACCGCCTGGTGCCCGATCTCGCACTGGACCCGGACGGCACGACGGTCGTCGACTACGGCACGCGCCGCTTCACGGTGGGTTTCGACGAGCAGCTGCGTCCCTTCGTGCTGGACGCCGACGGGAAGCGCCGCAAGGATCTGCCCGCCCCCGGCGTCAAGGACGACCAGGAGCTCGCCCCGGCCGAGCGCAAGCGCTTCGCGGCGTTGAAGAAGGACGTCCGCACCATCGCCTCCGACCAGATCCGCCGTCTGGAGGCGGCCATGGTCACGCAGCGGACCTGGACCGCGGCGGAGTTCCGTGAGTTGTTCGTGCAGCACCCCCTGGTCTGGCATCTGGTGCGCCGGCTGGTCTGGCTCGCCGACACGGCCGGCGCGGCGACCGCCTTCAGGGTCGCCGAGGACCGCAGCTTCGCCGACGTCAACGACGACGAGTTCACGCTCGCCGCCGAGGCGACGGTCCGGCTGGCCCATCCGCTGCACTTGGGCGGCACGGTGCCGCAGTGGTCCGAGCTGTTCGCGGACTACGAGATCCTCCAGCCCTTCCCGCAGCTCGGCCGACCGGTGCTTCGGCTGACGCCGCAGGAGGAGACCGCCAACCGCCTGCACCGGTTCGAGGGGTGCAAGGTGCCGGTGGGCCGCCTGCTCGGACTGACCAAGCGGGGGTGGGAGCGGGGGGAGCCGCAGGACGCCGGTGTCGAGCGGTGGTTCTCCAAGCGGCTCGCCGAGGGCTGTCACCTGGTCATCGCCCTGGACGAGGGCATCGCCGTCGGCGTCGTCGACATGTTCCCCGACCAGACCTTCGAGACGGTCTGGCTGGACACGGAGCCCTGCGACCACTGGTCCAGCCGGGAGTACCCACTGCGCTTCGGCGACCTCGACCCGATCGCCGCCTGCGAACTGCTCGCCGACCTGGAAGGGGTGACGGCCCGGTGACCGCCGTCGACGACGCATCCGCGACCCGGCCGCCCGACCGGGCTCCGGATCCGGAAGGCTCCCCGCTGCAGCGCCCCCCTGCCGAGGTCAGGTACGCGGAGGAACTGGCGGCTCTCCGGGCCCGGGACGAGGACCCTCGCCCGCCGGGGTGGCAGCTGAGCCTGCGGGCGGCGCGCCGGTTCATCGTCGGGGACGCGGAGGCCGGGATCAGCCGCAAGTTCGTCGGCAACCGCTCCCTGGTCGAGCGCGCGCTGGTGACGCTGGCGACCAACCGCGGCCTGATGCTGGTCGGCGAGCCGGGCACGGCCAAGTCGCTTCTGTCGGAGCTGATCGCCGCGGCGGTCAGCGGCACCTCGACGCTGACCGTCCAGGGCGGCGCGGCCACCACCGAGGACCAGATCAAGTACTCCTGGAACTACGCGCTGCTCGTCTCCGAGGGGCCGTCACCGCGCTCGCTGGTGCCCGCGCCGATGCTGCACGGCATGGCCGAGGGCCGGATCGTCCGCTTCGAGGAGATCACCCGCTGTCCGCTGGAGGTGCAGGACTGCCTGCTCTCGCTGCTGTCCGAACGCGTCCTGGCCGTTCCGGAGCTGGACGGTCCCGAGGGTATGGTCTTCGCGCGGAGCGGATTCAACGTCATCGCCACCGCCAACACCCGTGACCGGGGCGTCAACGAGATGAGCGCCGCGCTCAAGCGGCGATTCAACTTCGAGACGGTCTTCCCCATCGCGGACTTCGACACCGAGCTCGCACTCGTCGAAGCGGAGGCGGGAGCCCTGCTGCGCCGGTCCGGGGTGGAGGCGCCGCCGGACCGTGACGTGCTCGAGGTACTGGTGGGGACCTTTCGCGAGCTGCGCGGGCAGCAGGCGTCCGGCGAGCGGCTCTCCGCTGTGATGAGCACGGCGGAGGCCGTCTCGGTGGCGCACGCGGTGGGCGTGCGCGGCTGGTTCCTGCGCGGGGAGCCCGGCGACGCCGCCGATCTGGTCACCTGTCTGGCCGGCACGGCGGCCAAGGACAGCCCGGAGGACCTGGCCCGGCTTCGCCGGTTCCTCGACCAGCAGGCAGGGCGTCGGCACGGCGCCCAGTGGCAGGCCCTCCATGAGGCACGACACCTGCTGGCCGACTGATGACCACGGTCTTCATCGGCGTTCGCCACCACTCGCCGGCCTGCGCCCTCCTGGTGGCCCGCACCATCGAGGCGCTCCGGCCTGCCTACGTACTGGTGGAGGGGCCGGCCGACATGAACGGGCGGCTGGACGAGCTGCTGCTGGGCCATGAGCTGCCGATCGCCGTGTTCAGCCACTACCGCGACGAAGAGCGCACGGCGACGTCCTGGACACCGCTGTGCGACTACTCCCCCGAGTGGGTCGCGCTGCGGTCCGGCCGGGCCGCCGGCGCACAGGTGCGCTTCATCGACCTGCCCGCCTGGCACCCGGCCTTCACCGGGCGCCCGGAGCCGCTGGCCAACCGCTACGCCGACGCCGAGGCCCGCTACGCGGCGGCGACGCAGCGCCTGTGCAGCCGGTTCGACGTGGACTGCGTCGACGCGCTGTGGGACCGGCTGTTCGAGATCGCCGGTCCGGAGGGGCTCCAGCGGCGGCTCGACGCCTACTTCGACCTGGTACGGGGCGACTCCGAGGCCGAACAGGGGGACCGGGCGCGGGAGCAGTACATGGCCTCCTGGGTCCGCGCCGCGGCCGCCCGGGCGGAGGAGCGGCCGGTGCTCGTGGTCACCGGCGGATTCCACACGCCGGCGCTGCGGGCGCTGGCCGCGCCACCGGTCCGCACCACGGACGCACCGGGGACCACGCCGGCGCCGTGGCCCGGGATCCCCGAACCGCCCGCCGGGGCCGTCGGCGGCAGCTTCCTGGTGCCGTACTCCTTCCACCAGCTCGACGCCTTCGCCGGTTACCAGTCCGGCATGCCCTCGCCCGGCTACTACCAACTGCTGTGGGAACACGGCCCCGCTGCAGCGGCGGACGGACTGCTGGAACAGGTCGTCGGACGGCTGCGAGGACGACGTCTTCCGGTGTCGACCGCCGATCTGATCGCGGCCAGGAGCCTCTCCCAGGGTCTGGCCGCGATGCGCGGGCACCCGTTGCCGGCCCGGACCGATGTGCTCGACGGCCTGGCGGCCACGGTGCTCAGCGATGCTCTGGAGCAGCCGTTGCCCTGGACCGGGCACGGCACGCTCACGCCGGGCACGGATCCGGCGGTGGTCGAGATGGTCGCCGCGAGCACCGGCGACCGGACCGGCCTCCTGCATCCGGACACGCCCGCCCCGCCGCTCGTCCTGGATGTGGCGGCCCAGTTGCAGCAGTGCGGGATCGTCCTGGGAGAACGGGCCACGGCCGACCTGACCGATCCGGCCGGCCTCGCCCGCAGCCGGTTGCTGCACCGGCTGCGTGTCCTGGGCGTTCCGGGGCACGTCCGCACCTCGGGCCCCGCGGCCGGATCGGACCCGGTCTTCGCCGAACGCTGGGAGCCCGGCCCGGCACACGGACGCGAGGCGGCGCTGATCGAGGCCGGTGCGTACGGCGCGCGGCTGGAGGAGGCCGCCGCCGTGGCGCTGTCGGCGCGCGTGCGGTCCGCGGGGGGCACACCAGGTGGGTCGCCGGATGCGGCCACGGCCACCTTGTCGGAGGTGCTCTTCGACGCGGTGCTCTGCGGTGCGGACACGCTCTCCACCGAGTTGCTGGGCTCCCTGGCGTCCCGCGTGCGCGGGCTCGGTGAGCTCGGCCCGGCCGGTGAGGTGCTGACCACCGCGCTCCAGCTGTGGCGGCACGACCGCGTGTACGGCACGGCCGGGAATCCCCTGCTCGGCGAAGTCGTCGACAAGGCGGTCGACCGGGTGTTCTGGCTGGCCGAGGGCCTGCACGGAGGCAAAGGGGTCGACTTCGCCCGGCTGCGGGCCCTGTCCGCCGCCCGCGACGCACTGCGGCACGCGGAGTGCCTGCTGACGCTCTCCCGGACGGCGGCGGCCGACACGGCCCGGCGGATCGGTGCCGACGCCGCCGGCCCCGCGGACCTGCGTGGCGCGGCTCTGGGCCTGCGGCTGTCCCTCGGCCTGGCCGGTGACGACGCCGTCGGCCAGGCACGTCTCCTCGCGACCTCGGATCCCGAGGAGCTCGGCGACTGGCTGGCCGGACTGTTCGCCCTGGCCCGGGACGAGTTGACGGGCGGCGGTGGAACCCTCGCCGACGGGTCGGGCCCCTCCCTGCTGGACGTACTCGACGAGATCGTCGTCTCCATGGCGGACACGGACTTCCTGATCGGCCTGCCCGCGCTGCGGCAGGCCTTCGCCTTCTTCCCGCCCCGTGAGCGCGAGCGCATCGCGGAGCAACTGCTGGAGCGTCGCGGCCGACGCGGCTCGGCCCGCTCACTGCTGCGCACGTCCGCAGACCCCTTGGTACTCGCCCGCGCCCGCGCCTTGGAGGAGAACGTGATCCGCCTGCTCGACAGGTACGGTCTGCGAGCCGGGCAGGCGAAGCGATGACCGCGCGGAACCACCCCACGGCCGGCTCCGCCCCGCAGCTCCCCGACGCCGGGCTGGAACGGTGGCGGCTGATCCTGGGTGCGCCGGCCGACCGCTGCACGGGCCCGCTCGGCCCGCAGGCCGCCGCCCGCGACGTGGCACTGGACTGGCTCTACGGCCGCGACCCGGACCTGGTGCGACGCGGGGTGCGCCGTGGCGCCTCCGCAGGACGGGAGGGCGGTGACGGCGCCTCCCTGATCACCGCGGTGGACTGGCTCGACGACATCCACCGGCTGTTCCCCAAGGAGACCGTCGAGCGGCTCGAGCGCGACGCCGTGGAGCAGTACGAGATCAACGAGATCGTCACCGACCCCGACGTGCTCTCCCGCGTCGAACCGAACGCGACCCTGCTCCGCGCCGTACTGCGCACCAAGCACCTGATGAACCCGCAGGTGCTGGCGATGGCCAGGCGCATCGTCGAGGCGGTGGTCAGGGATCTGATGGAACGGCTGCGCCCGGAGGTGAGCCGGGCTTTCGCCGGCGCCCGCTCGCGCCGCCCCAGCCGGCTGCCGCTGGCGCGGGACTTCGACTTCCGGGGCACGATCCGGGCGAACCTGGCCCACTACCAGCCCGAGGAGCGCCGGATACTGATCGAGCGGCCGCGCTTCCACTCACGGACTCGGCGGCACCTCCAGCAGTGGCAGCTGATCCTGCTGGTGGACCAGTCCGGCTCGATGGCGGGCTCGGTCATCCACTCCGCGGTCACCGCAGCCTGTCTGTGGAACCTGCCCGGTCTCCGCACGCACCTCGTCGCCTTCGACACCCAGGTGGTCGACCTGACCGCGGACGTCACCGACCCGGTGGAGCTGCTGATGCGGGTCCAGCTCGGTGGCGGTACGGACATCGCACGCGCCGTCGCTTACGCCGCGGACCTGGTGGACAACCCACGCCGCACCATCGTCGCGATCGTGTCCGACTTCTACGAGGGCGGCGATGCCTATCGGCTGGTCCGCACCGTGCGCAGCCTCGTCCAGCAGGGCGCGACCGTGCTCGGCCTGGCCGCGCTGGACGAGGAGGCAAACCCCGACTACGACCGGGCACTCGCGGCCCGGCTGGCCCAGGAGGGAGCCCACGTGGGTGCCATGACCCCTGGGCGGCTGGCCGAGTTCGTCGCCGAGAAGGTGGCCCGGTGAACGGTGGGACGACTGCTTCGGCTGCCGGCGCGCCGCCGCGTGAGGATCTGCTGGCCCTCACCACCGACACGCTCGCCTCCCTCGCCAACCGCGGCTTGGTGAAGCGCGCCGCCAAGGATGTGGATGCCGGCTCGGGGCCGGACGTCAGCTGCGAGGCCGACGGAACCGTCCGCGGCACCTACCCGGACGGCACCCGGACACGGTTGCCCGTCGGGGCCGGCCTGGAAGCCGCGGAGTGCAACTGCGCGGCGACCGGCGTGTGCCGCCATCGGATCAGCCTGGTACTGGCGTACCAGCGGCTGGCCGGTACCGCCGAACCCACAGGCCCGGAAGTGACCGCCTGGTCGCCGGGCGAGTTCGACGACGCCGCGCTCGAGGCCGCGTTGGGACGGGCCGCTCTGCTGGCCGCGCGCCGGATCCGGGAGCGCGGCTTCTCGGCGACCGTGCACCGCCCGAACGCGGCGCGACCCGTACCGACGGCCGATCTGCCGACGTGCACCGTGCGCTTCCCCGTCCCGCACCAGCTCGGCTACGCCCTCACCGACGCCGCGGCCCCGCGCCGCGGGGAGATGATCACGCTTGCGGTCTGGGCCTTCCGCGCCGCGGACGACGACGCCCAAGCCGGCGCGGACGCGCAGGTCGCCGTCGGCGGACGCCCACCCGCCGCGCCGGACGCCGACGACGCGCTCGACGCCGCCGTCGCCCTGGCCGATGAGTTGCTGCTGGACGGCATCGCGCACACGACCCCGGTGTTCGCAGCGCAATTGGACCGCGCCGGCGCGGAGCTGTCGGATGCCTCGCTCCACTGGCCCGCCGCGATCATGGCGGACCTGCGCCGCCAGGTCGACGCCTACGCCGGGCGCGATGCGCACCACGAGGCCGGGCGTGTGGCGCACCTCCTCGCCGAACTGCACGCCCGCCGTCGCGCGGGTGGGTCCGACCGCCCGGGCGTGCTCGGTACGCAGGAGCCGGCCGATACCCCGCTGCGCCGGGTGCGGCTGGTCTCCCTCGGCTGCCGGGTCACCGGCCGGACGGCGTCGGAGCGCACCGCCGAGGTGTACTTCGCGCACCCGGCCGCCGGGATCGCCCTGGTCCTGCGCAAGCGCTGGGAGGTGGCGGAAGGCCACTCCCTCACCGGCCACGACCTGGCTTCACGCCGCCTGCTCGGATCCCCGCTGCGGGCGCTGTCCGGGGCCAACGTCGTCAGCGAGCACATATCCCGCAGTCCCAGCCGCACCGTGACCATCGGACGCGGACGCATCGCCCCCACGAGTGTCACGCCGCTCGGTTCGGCCTGGGCCGATCTCCCCGACTCCCTCCTGATCAGCGATCTCGCCGCAGCGCTGTCCTCCTGGGAGGGCCGGCCACCGCGCTTGATCCGGCCCAGGGTGGAGGCCGACACCGCCCGGGTACTGGCCGTGGCCCGCGTCGAGTCCGTCGGCTACGACGCCGCTCGGCAACGACTCGAAGCGGTCGTCCGGGATCCGTCGGGCAACGCGGCGGTGGTCCGTGCCGACCACAACCCCGCCTGTCCCGGCGGCCTGGACGCGCTGGCCACGGCACTGGGCAGTCCCCGGGTCCGGTTCGTGAGCGGCCTGCTGGGCCGGGAGGGCGGCCGTCCGGCGCTCGACCCGCTGGCCGTCCTCACCGAGGACGGCCTCGTCGTACCCGACCTCGAAGCAGGCGAGGGCGCGGGGCCACTCTCCGAGGCTGTTCCGCACACCCGCGACCCGATCGCCCAGGCACTCGAATCGGGCTTGTCCGCGCTCGCGGACATCGCGCACAGCGGCCTGCGCGGCCGCAGTCCTTCCGCTCGCGACCGCCTCGCAGCGGCGGCCGCAGGGCTCCGCCGCACCGGGCTCCAGTCCGCCGCGGCGCTGCTCGACTCCTTCGCCGGGAGCTCGGACGGGGAAACAGCCGGGGCAGCGACGGCTCCGTGGGTGGACGCCGTGATCCACTTTCTGGTCAGCCTCGAACTGCACCAGGAGGCCGATGCCTGACGACGGCCGGCCCGGTCTGCGGCCGGGCTTCAGACGCACCAGGTGCGCAGTTCGTCGGCGATCTCGTGCACGTCGGCGGTGCCGCCCTTGACCAGCCGGGCCAGGTCGCGCACCCGTTCGGGGGAGGTGGCGACCTTCAGGCCGCTGGCCACCAGGTACGCGTAGGCGACCGCGGAGGCGAAGAGCGCGTTGGACCGCTCCAGGGCCGGTACATGGACCAGGAGTTGCAGCAGGCACGCCGCCCGCTCGTGGGGGTCGGCGTAGACGGGGACGCCGAATATCTCCGCCTGGTGGCGGCCGACCGCGGCGACGAGGGCGCCCCAGTCGGTCACCTGGGGGTCACCGGGGGTGTTGTGCTCGGCGACCATGAGCAGCCAGGCGAGGTCGATCTGCAGGGTCAACGGCGTCCTTCGCGCTCCGTGCCGAACTCCTCGGCGAAGACGGACTCGTAGCGCTGCATGAAGTCGGCGGCGGCCTCGACGAAGCTGCGGCCCGCTTCCCCCGCGTCCTTCCGGACGAGTTCCTCGATGTACCGGTTGACGCTGACGCCCCGCTGCGCGGCCCGCTCGCGGGCGGCCGCGGCGGTGGTCTCGTCCACCCGCACGTTCAACTGCGTCTTGGCCATACCCTCAAGCTAGCGCCGATGCACTAGCAGTGACAAGCGGCTCCCGGGCGCATCCGCCCGGAGCCCGTGCGCCCCGGGGCCCGACGGGGCTCCGGGGCCCGACGGGGCTCCGGGGCGCACGGGGAGCGCGTTCAGAGGCGGCCCGCCACCGTGCGCGCCAGTTCTTCGAGCGGCTCGTCGAACCGGGACGGTTCCTCGTTGCGGACCAGCCGGATCGCGACCCACTGACCGGACACCCGCAGGAAGACCGATCCGTCCTCCAGCCAGGCCTCGTCGCCGATGCCGTCGAGCGGCTTCAGTTCGTGGCCGAGCCCGCGTTCGGCGTCGTAGTAGTTCTTCCCCGACTCCCCCGCGAAGACCTCGACCTGCGCCGTCGGGCCCGACTCCGGCGCGGGGTAGGTGCAGGTCCCCTCCAGGTCCCGACCGGGTTCGAGGGCCGTACCGGCGAGCCGCTCGGCCTCCTCCTGCGTCACCAGGGCGCACGGGTCGCCGGCCGTCCCACCCGGCGACGACGCGGACGGCTGCCCCGGCGACGCCGCGGACGACCGCGCCGCGCCCGGGGTGCCCGGCGCGGTCGCGGACGGCTTGTCGCCGGCGTCGTCGGCCGCCGGGTCCTGGCACCCCTGGAGCGCCAGGGCCAGCAGCGCCACCACGGGCGCCACCGCCCAGGCCTGCGTGCGCCTGCGGCCACCGGACCCGGTCCGGATACGTGCATGCACCATCGATTCGGTCCCCCCTCGGTACTGGTCCTCGTCCCCGTCCCGGCCACACCGTGCCCGTCCCGGGTGCACCTACAGACGTACCGGGACGGCCGGCCGGTTTCGGCCGGCCGAACTCGCGGTCGCACGGCGGCCGCCCGCGCGCCCCCGGCGCTCACCCTCGGGGACGATGCGGCACCGCACCCGACGACCTACGCTCGGGTCGCATACGGACAAGTACGCACTTCCTCATCTTGGGGGGCAAGCGTGTCGACATGGACGGCAGCGGACACAGAGGGCATCGAGGCGGGAGCGGAGCCCGCCGCGCGGGCGACCGCGCTGACGAAGGCGTACGGGACGGGCGAGACACGGGTGGTGGCGCTGGACGCGGTGGACGTGGAGATCGCCCGCGGCCGCTTCACCGCCGTCATGGGGCCCTCCGGCTCCGGCAAGTCCACGCTCATGCACTGCCTGGCGGGGCTGGACTCGGTCACCTCGGGGCAGGTCTGGATCGGCGAGACCGAGATCACCCGTCTGGCGGAACGCGAACTGACCCGGCTCCGCCGTGACCGGGTCGGCTTCGTCTTCCAGGCGTTCAACCTGCTGCCGACGCTCACGGCCGCCGAGAACATCACGCTGCCCATGGACATCGCCGGCCGCAGACCCGACCGGGAGTGGGTGGACCGGGTGATCGACACGCTGGGCCTGCGCGACCGGCTGGGGCACCGTCCCGCACAGCTGTCGGGCGGCCAGCAGCAGCGTGTGGCGTGCGCCCGCGCGCTGGCCTCCCGGCCGCAGCTGATCTTCGCCGACGAGCCGACCGGCAACCTGGACTCGCAGGCGGGCGCCGAGGTGCTCGGCTTCCTCCGCGAAGCCGTGGACGCCCTCGGCCAGACCGTGGTGATGGTGACCCACGACCCCACCGCGGCGGCCTGGTCGGACCTGGTGCTCTTCCTGGGCGACGGACGGATCGTCGACGAGATGCACGGGCCCACCGCGGACGGCGTCCTGGAACGGCTCAAGCGGTTCGACGCGCTGCGCAAGCACGGCTAGGCAACGGCGCATGCTCCGGGCGACGCTGCGCAGCTTCCTGGCCCACAAGGGCCGGCTGCTGCTCAGCGCGCTCGCCGTCCTGCTGTCGGTCGCCTTCGTCACCGGCAGCATGATCTTCTCCGACACCGTCAACCGCACCTTCGACCGCCTGTTCGCCTCGACGGCCGCCGATGTGACGGTGGGCCCCCCGGAGGCCTTCAGCGAGGACCAGCAGTTCGCCTCCGGCCAGGTGCGCACCCTGCCGGCGTCCCTGCTGGACCGGGTGAAGGCGGTACGGGGCGTCGCCGACGCGCGGATCGACGTCACCGTCCGCAACACCACCGTGGTCGACGCCGCGGACCAGCCGGTCGGCCCGACCACGGGCGCGCCCACCCTGGCCACCAACTGGTCGGGGAACCCGCGCAGTCCCGTCCGGCTGACCAGCGGGCACGCGCCGCACGGCCCCGACGAGGCGCTGATCGACGCCGACACCGCGGCGAAGCGTCACCTGGAGATCGGCGACCGGCTGCGGGTGCTGGCGCAGCCGGGCGCGTTCCCGGTCCGGCTCGTGGGCATCGCCACCTTCACCACGACCAATCCCGGCGCCGCCCTGCTGTTCGTCGACACCCCCACCTCGCAGTCGCGCCTGCTGGGCCGGACCGGGGTCGCCACCTCGGTGCAGGCCGACGCCGCGCCCGGGGTCTCCGACGACGTGCTGAAGAAGCGGATCGCCGCCGCGCTCGGTCCGCACTACACGTACACGACCCAGGCCGAGCAGGCGAAGTCGGCGGTGGAGAGCCTGGCCACCTTCCTGGATGTGATCAAGTACGTGATGCTGGGCTTCGCCGGGGTCGCCGTCCTGGTCGGGGTCTTCCTGATCGTCAACACCTACTCGATGCTGATCGCCCAGCGCACCCGGGAGCTCGGTCTGCTGCGCGCGCTCGGGGCGGACCGCGGGCAGGTGCGGCGGTCGGTGCTGGTGGAGGCGCTGCTGCTCGGGCTGGTCGGCTCCACCCTGGGCCTGCTGTGCGGGGTCGGCACGGCGGCGGGGCTGATCCGGCTGCTCGGGGTGTTCGGGATGAACATCGACGCCGCCGAGATGGTCATCCGCTGGCGCGTACCCGCCGCCGCGTACGCCGTCGGCCTGCTGGTGACGCTGGTCGCGGCCTACCTGCCGGCGCGCCGGGCGGCCCGGGTCTCCCCCATGGCGGCGCTGTCCGACGCCGAGGTCGCCGGGAGCGCGCGGAGCCTGCGGTCGCGGGCGGTGGGCGGCGCGGTCGCGACGCTGGTGGCCGCGGGGGCGCTGACCGGGGCGGCGGTGGCCGGGAGCACCGGTGACGCCGCGACGTTCCTGGGGATCGGCATCGGTCTTTCGCTGATCGCGGCGGTGGTCGTGGGGCCGCTGCTGGTACGGCCGGTGATCCGGGTGCTGGGCGGGGCGTTCCCCCACGTGTTCGGGCCGGTGGGGCGGCTGAGCCAGCGCAACGCGCTGCGCAACCCGCGCCGCACGGGTGCGACCGCCGGCGCGCTGATGATCGGGCTGGCCCTGGTCACGGGCATGTCCATCGCCGGCACCTCGATGGCGAGCTCCTTCGACCACGAGATCGACCGGGCCCTGGGCGCGGACTACGTCGTGCAGGGCGACCAGTTCGCGCCGTTCTCCCCGGAGATCACCGACCGCGTGCGGAAGGTGCGCGGGGCCGGGGAGGTGGTGCGGGTGCGGTACGTCTCCGTCCTGATGACCCTGCCCGACCACCGCACGACCAAGCTGACGGGCACCGCGATCGGCCCCGGCGCGGACCGGGCGCTCAACCTGGACTACGCCGCGGGCGACACGGCGCACGCCCTGGCCCGCGACAGCCTCTCCCTGTCCGCGACGTACGCCGCCCACCACGGGCTGCGCGTGGGCAGCCGCATCCCCGTGCGCTTCGTCGACGGCCGCTCCACGACGTTCACCCTGCGCGCGCTGACCACCAGCCAGAGCACCCTGCTCGGCGACGACGCCACCCTCACCATGGGCCTGGCCACCGCCGAGCGGTTCCTCCCCCGCGGCCAGGACGCCGCGCTCTACGTGAACGCCGCCCCCGGCACCGACAAGCCGACGCTGCGGGCGAACCTGGAGCGGGCCCTCAAGCCCTACCCGCAGGTGGAGGTCCGTGACCAGGCCGACTACAAGCAGCTGGTGCGCACCCAGATCTCCGTGCTGCTGAACCTGGTGTACGCCCTGCTCGGGCTGGCGATCATCATCGCCGTGCTGGGGGTCGTCAACACCCTCGCCCTGTCGGTGATCGAGCGCACCCGGGAGATCGGGCTGCTCAGGGCGATCGGTCTGTCGCGGCTGCAACTGCGCCGGATGATCCGGCTGGAGTCCGTGGTGATCGCGGTCTTCGGCGCGGTGCTGGGGCTCGCCCTGGGGCTGGTCTGGGGCCTGGTCACGCACGAGGTGCTGGCGCTGGAGGGCATGCGGGCGTTCACCGTCCCGTGGACCACGGTGGGGGCGGTCATGGCCGGTTCGGTGGTGGTCGGCCTGGTCGCGGCGTTGCTGCCGGCCTTGCGCGCCTCCAGGATGAACGTCCTCGCCGCGATCGCCCACGAGTGAGCGGCCCGGAGGCGGGGAAGGTCGTTGACCGGCGGACGGGACGGGACGAGGGGGGCGGTCATGGCGCGACGGTTCCGGTTCGGTGTGAATCTGCTCGAGCCCGCGCAGGGCGACGCGTGGGAGCGCAAGTGCCGCCGGGTGGAGGCACTCGGCTACGACGTCCTGCAGGTGCCGGACCACCTGGACTGGCCCGCGCCGTTCCCCTCGCTGGTCGCGGCGGCGAACGCCACGCGGCGCCCACGGCTGGGGACCTTCGTGCTCAACGCCGCGTTCTGGAACCCGGTCCTGCTGGCCCGCGAGGTCGCCACCACCGCCCGGCTCACCGGCGGCCGCCTGGAGCTGGGCCTCGGCGCGGGGTACGTGCGCGCCGAGTTCGAACGCGCGGGCCTGGCCTACGGCACCGCCCGCGACCGGGTCGACCACCTGGAACGCACCGTCGAGGCGCTGACCGGGCTGCTCGCGGGGCCGGATGCCGCGGACGCCGCCGGTGCGCCCCTGACCCCGCTGCTCCTGGGCGGGAACGGCCCGCGCATGCTGCGCCTGGCGGTACGGCACGCGGCCGTCGTCGCCTTCACCGGCGCCGAGGCCGACCCGGCCAAGGACGACGGCTCGCTGCGGCTGCTGTCCGCCGCGACCGTGGAGGAGCGGGTCGCCACCGCGCGCGGCTTCGCCACGTCGTACGGCACCGACCCGGAGTTCAACGTCCTCGTCCAGCGGGTCGTGATCACCGGGGACCGCGGGGCGGCGGCCGGGGAGTTCGCCCCGCACGCGCCGCATCTGGACGAGAAACAGCTGCTCGACCTGCCGACGCTGCTCGTCGGCACGGTCGCGGAGATCGCGGAGCAGTTGCGGCGGGGCCGCGAGCGCTTCGGCTTCAGCTACGTCACGGTGCTGGAACCCTCGATGGAGGCGTTCGCCCCGGTGATCGAGGAGCTGCGCCGCGACGAACCGGGCGAAGGGCACGGGGAAGTGCACGGGTAAGAGCGCGCGGAGGCGTAATACGCTCGCCGCCCGGGCCCGGGGGCTGGTTGGCTGACCCTCATGGACGATCTCGGGATACGCAGCGCGGTACCGGCCGACGCCGAACGGGTGCTGGACTTCTGGAAGACGGCCGCCGAGGGCACCAGCGTCAGCGACGACCCGGAGGGCGTCGCGCGCCTGATCGCACGCGACCCCGAGGCCCTGCTGCTCGCCGAGGACGGCGGCGTGCTCGTCGGCACGGTCATCGCCGGCTTCGACGGCTGGCGCTGCCATCTGTACCGGCTGGCGGTCCACCCCGAGCGGCGGCGGCAGGGCATCGCCCGGGCCCTGCTGGCGGCGGCCGAGGAGCGCTTCACCGCGCTGGGCGGCCGGCGCGGCGACGCCATGGTGCTGGAGCGCAACGAGCGCGCCCACCACGCCTGGCGCTCGGCGGGCTACGCGCCCGAGCACCACTGGCGCCGCTGGACCAAGCCCTTCCAGCGCACCCGATAGCGCGCCGGGCGGGTCCGGGGCGCACCCCCTGGCCGCGTTCCCGGGCTGTCCGTTGCGCCGGCGCTTCCTACGATGGGCGTATGGACGACCCTGCGAGTCCGTCACGTCTCCCTTCCAGTCGCCCACGCCTGCAGCGCGCGGTCCACCCCGGTCTGACCGATCATGGGACCGAGGTGTCCCGATGACCGAAGTGCTGCTCCTGGCCGTCGCCCTGCTGCTGACCCTGGCCTGCGCCGTCTTCGTCGCCGCGGAGTTCTCCCTGACCACGGTCGAGCGCACCGACCTGGAACGGGCCGAGAAGGCGGGCGAGCGCGGTGCCTCCGCGGCCCTGCGGGCCGTGCGCAGCCTGACGGTCCAGCTGTCGGGCGCCCAGCTCGGTATCACCGTCACCGGCCTGGTGATCGGCATGCTGGCGCAGGCCTCCATCGCCGAGCTGCTGGCCGGCCCGCTGCGCGCGCTGGGGATGTCCGCCGCCGGGGCCGCGTCACTGGGCCTGGTGATCGGCACCGGCATCTCCACGGTGGTGCTCATGGTGGTGGGCGAGCTCGTCCCCAAGAACTGGGCGATCTCCCGGCCGCTGCCGGTGGCCAAGGCCGTCGCCCCGCCGCAGACCGTCTTCACCGCCGCTTTCGGCCCGCTGATCCGCCACCTGAACAACACCGCCAACCGTGTGCTGCACCGCCTGGGCATGGAACCCACCGAGGAGCTCGCCTCGGCCCGCAGCCCCGAGGAGCTGGTGGCCCTGGCCCGGCACTCCGCCCGGGCGGGCGCGCTGGAGGCCGACACCGCGGAGCTGTTCGTACGGACGCTGAGCCTTGCCGGGCTGACGGCCGAGAACGTGATGACCCCCCGCGTCCAGGTGGTCGCCCTGGAGGAGGGCGCCACCTGCCAGGACGTCGCCGACATCACCCGCGCCACGGGGCTGTCCCGCTTCCCCGTGCACCGCGGCGGCCTGGACAACGTCATCGGCATCGTCCACATCAAGGACGTCCTGGCCGTGCCCTACGAACGCCGCGAGGGCCACCCCATCACCCCGCTGCTGCGGGAGCCGGTGCCGGTCCCCGAGACGCTCGGCGTGGACCGGCTGCTGGACCGGCTCTCCGGCTCGATGAGCATGGCCGTCGTCATCGACGAGTACGGCGGCACCGCGGGCGTCGTCACCCTGGAGGACATCGTGGAGGAGGTCGTCGGCGAGGTCCGCGACGAGCACGACCCGCAGGAGACCCCCGACCTGGCCTTCATCCACCAGGACCGCACCGGCCGCCGTGTCTACGACGCCGACGGCGCCGTGCGGACCGACCGGCTCGCGCACATCGGCCTGCGCGCCGGGAACGGCCCCTACGAGACACTGGCCGGCCTGGTCGCCGAGCGGCTCGGGCGGATCCCCGCCACCGGCGACACCGTCGAGGTGAACGGCTGGATGGTCGAGGTCACCGACGACTCGCACCACCGCGCGGCGCACGTACGGCTGATCTCCCCGGCGCCGCGCGCGCAGAACGGGCTCGCCCCGCAGGACGCGGACGACGGGACGGCGGATGCGCGATGATCTTCCTGCAGTTGTTCATCGGCGCGCTGACCTTGGTCGTGAACGCCTTCTTCGTCGGCGCCGAGTTCGCGATGATCTCCGTCCGGCGCAGCCAGATCGAGCCCCGCGCGGAGGCCGGGGAGCGTGGGGCGCGCCACGTGCTGTGGGGGCTGCAGCACCTGTCGCCGTTGATGGCCGCCGCCCAGCTGGGCATCACGCTGTGCACCCTGGTGCTGGGCATCGTCGCGGAACCGGCCATCGAGCACCTGCTCGCGCCGCTCTTCCACCTGCTGCACGTACCGCAGGGCGCCATCCACGCCCTGTCCTTCGCGATCGCCCTGACCCTGGCCACGTACGCGCACATGCTGCTCGGCGAGATGGTGCCGAAGAACATCGCGCTCGCCGCCCCGGAGCGGACCGCCCTCGTCCTCGGCCCCCCGCTGGTCACCCTGGCGCGGGCGCTGCGTCCGGTGATCTTCACGGTCAACGCCCTCGCGAACGGGCTGCTGAAGCTGCTGCGGGTCGAGCCGAAGGACGAGGTCGCGGCGGTGTTCTCGGACGACGAGCTGGCCCGGATGGTGACCGACGCCGGCCAGGCCGGGCTGCTGGACGAGCGTGCCGCGATCCGCCTGCAGGACGCCCTCGAACTGGGCCGCCGCCCGGTCCGCGCGGTCGTCGTACCGTGGGAGCGCGTGGTGTCCGCCCGCTTCGGGATGACCCCGGCGGGGCTGGAGCGCCTGGCCGCACGGTCCGGCTTCTCGCGCTTCCCCGTGACCGACGACGCCTGCCGCATCCTGGGCTACCTCCACGTGAAGGACGCCCTGGCCCTCGGCCCCAGCCGCCACGACCAGCCCTTCCCGCGGGGCGCCCTGCGCCGGATCACCCGGGTCGTCGCCGCCACCCCGCTGGACGACGTCCTGGCGGCGATGCGGGCCAGCGGCGCGCACCTGGCGGCGGTCGTCGACGACCAGGGCCGCGGCATCGGCCTGGTCACCATGGAGGACGTGCTGAAGGAGCTCGTGGGCCACGCACCGGCCGCCTGAAGCGACGGCCCGCGGGGCCGGTAGGATCACGCGCGCCATGCAGATGAACGCCACCCACACCAGCTTCGTCGCGATCGGCGACTCCTTCACCGAAGGCATGTCCGACGCGCTCCCCGACGGCTCCTACCGGGGCTGGGCCGACCTCCTCGCCGGGCGCCTGTCCGCCCACGCCCCGGGCTTCCGCTACGCCAACCTCGCGGTACGCGGGAAGCTCATCCAGCAGATCGTGGACGAGCAGGTGGAGACCGCCGCCTCGATGGAGGCCGACCTGGTCACCCTGGTGGGCGGGCTCAACGACGTGCTGCGTCCCAAATGCGACGTGGCGAAGGTGTGCGCGCTGCTGGAGGAGGCCGTGGAGCGGCTGGCGCCGAACTGCCGGCAACTGGTGCTGATGCGCAGCCCGGCCCGCCGGGGCCCGGTCGCGACGCGGTTCCTGCCCCGCATGGAGCAGCTGTTCGGCTTCGTCGACGACCTCGCCGCCCGGCACGGCGCGCTCGTGGTGGACCTGTACGGCGCCCCTGTGCTGGGCGACCCGCGGCTGTGGGCGGACGACCGGCTGCACCTGGACGGCGAGGGCCACCGCCGCGTCACCGAGGCGGTCTGGCAGACCCTCGGCCACACCCCGCAGTTCGACTGGACCGAGGCGCTGCCCACGTACGTGCCCCTGTCGTGGCCCGCCCGCCGCGCCGCCGACCTGCGCTTCACGCGCCGGCACCTCGTCCCCTGGATCAGCCGCCGCCTCACCGGCCGCTCCTCCGGCGACGGCCTGCCGCCCAAGCGCGCCGAACTGGTGCCGTTCGAGCTCTGAGCGGGGCGCCGTCCCGCCCCGGGCAACAGTGCGGGAACGCCTGACCACGGCCCGACCCGCGAGTGCGCCCCGCCGGCCCAGGGGACGGCGGGGCGCTTTCGTCATGTGCGGGGTCTAGCAGTTGATGTCGTAGGAGCCCCACTGGATGTCGTTCGCCGGCCATCCGATGTCGCGCATGTGCCCTCCCCTCGTCTGCGGATCCGGGTCGGGGAAACGCTATGGGGATCATGTCCGGGCGACTGGATCGCATTCGGCCATGACGGCATGCGCATGACCTAACTTGGCGTCGACCGCCGGCCAGGGGGCCTGCCTGGCGCGATCTCCACCAGCTCGCGCGGGCCGAGCCGGACGGATAACCGGCAGTCGTGCCAGGTCCGAACGTCAGCGGCGCCGGGACCGCCCCGGGCGGGCGTTGCCGCCGGGGAGGCGGGCGCGCTGGAGGTCGCGCGGGCCCTGGGCCTTCCGCCAGGCGTATCGGGCCGCGGACCCGGCGCCGATGGCGACGAGGCACGAGAGGGCGATGTCCAGGGGGTGCTTCGCCACGAAGATGCCGGTGGCGCCGGCCAGGGTGATGACGCCGGACACGACGGCCAGCACCGTCCAGAGCATGGTTCTCACGGCGGAAGGGTAGAGCCGGATGATCTCCGCCGTAAGACTTCCGGGTGGCCCTCGGTGGTCGGCCCGACGACGAACGGACCCACCCCGCGTACTCCCCGGGTACTCCCGGGCACCCCACGGCGCTACGCGCATAGACCGGTGCGGGGCGCTGACCTGCGCCGACGCGCAGTAGAATCTCGCTACGTGACTTCCAAGCCCCGCATCCCCAACGTCCTGGCCGGCCGCTACGCCTCCGCGGAGCTCGCCACCCTGTGGTCCCCCGAGCAGAAGGTGGTGCTGGAGCGCCGTCTGTGGCTGGCCGTGCTGCGGGCCCAGAAGGACCTGGGGATCGAGGTGCCGGAGCAGGCCCTCGCGGACTACGAGCGGGTGCTGGAGCAGGTCGACCTGGCGTCGATCGCCGAGCGGGAGAAGGTCACCCGGCACGACGTCAAGGCGCGCATCGAGGAGTTCAACGCCCTCGCCGGGCACGAGCACGTCCACAAGGGCATGACCTCGCGCGACCTCACCGAGAACGTCGAGCAGCTGCAGATCCGGCTCTCCCTGGAGCACGTGCGCGACCGCACCGTCGCCGTGCTGACCCGGCTCGGCAGGCTCGCCGCCGAGTACGCGGAGCTGGTCATGGCCGGCCGTTCGCACAACGTGGCCGCCCAGACCACCACCCTCGGCAAGCGCTTCGCGACCACGGCCGACGAGCTGCTGGTGGCCTTCGCGCGGGTCGAGGACCTGCTGGGCCGCTACCCGCTGCGCGGCATCAAGGGCCCGGTCGGCACCGCGCAGGACATGCTCGACCTGCTCGGCGGCGACACCGCCAAGCTCGCCGAGCTGGAGCGGCGGATCGCC
Source organism: Streptomyces sp. TOM-9 (assembly GCF_056858595.1). Lineage (NCBI taxonomy): Bacteria > Bacillati > Actinomycetota > Actinomycetes > Kitasatosporales > Streptomycetaceae > Streptomyces > Streptomyces sp. TOM-9. The sequence goes on from NZ_JBXEQB010000001.1 coordinate 1,854,077, forward strand.
TCGCACCTCGGCTTCTCCGAGGTCTTCACCTCCGTCGGCCAGGTCTACCCGCGCTCGCTGGACTACGACGCCGTCACCGCGCTGGTGCAGCTGGCCGCCGCGCCGTCCTCGCTCGCCAAGACGATCCGCCTGATGGCCGGCCACGAGCTGGTCACCGAGGGCTTCAAGCCCGGCCAGGTCGGCTCCTCGGCCATGCCGCACAAGATGAACACCCGCTCCTGCGAGCGCGTCAACGGCCTGGCGGTCATCCTGCGCGGCTACGCGTCGATGGTGGGCGAGCTGGCCGGCGACCAGTGGAACGAGGGCGACGTCTCCTGCTCGGTGGTGCGCCGGGTCGCCCTGCCGGACGCGTTCTTCGCCTTCGACGGCCTGCTGGAGACCTTCCTGACGGTCCTCGACGAGTTCGGCGCCTTCCCGGCCGTCATCGCCCGCGAGCTCGACCGCTACCTGCCGTTCCTCGCCACGACGAAGGTGCTCATGGGCGCGGTGCGGGCCGGCGTCGGCCGCGAGCTGGCGCACGAGGTCATCAAGGAGCACGCGGTCGCCTCCGCGCTGGCGATGCGCGAGAAGGGCGTGGAGCGCAACGAGCTGCTGGACCGGCTCGCCGAGGACGAGCGCATCCCGCTCGACCGGGCCCGGTTGGACGCGCTCATGGCCGACCGCCTCTCCTTCACGGGTGCGGCCGCGGACCAGGTCGCGGAGGTCGTACGCCGGGTCGGCGAGGTCGCCGAGCGCCACCCGCAGGCGGCCGCCTACACCCCCGGGGCCATCCTCTGACCACGGTCAGGCGCACCCGCCCCACCCCGGACGAGCTGGAGGCCGCCCGCGACCGCGTCATCCCCGACGTGATCGCCGGCGGCCTGGGGGTGCTCTTCTGTGGCATCAACCCCGGGCTGATGTCGGCCGCCACCGGTCACCACTTCGCCCGCCCCGGCAACCGCTTCTGGCCCGTGCTGCACGCCTCCGGCTTCACCCCGCGCCGGCTCGACCCCGCGGAACAGGACGAACTCCCGGCGTACGGGCTGGGGATCACCAACGTCGTCGCGCGCGCCTCCGCCCGGGCCGACGAACTGACCCGCGACGAACTGCTGGAAGGCGGGCGGCTGCTGACGGAGAGGGTCCTGCGGTACGAGCCGCGCTGGCTCGCCGTCGTGGGCGTCACCGCCTACCGGGTCGCCTTCGCCGAGCCCCGCGCCCGCATCGGCCCCCAGGAACGCACGATCGGCGGCACCCGGATCTGGGCCCTGCCCAACCCCAGCGGCCTGAACGCCGGTTGGTCGACGCAGGCGATGACGGAGGAATACGGCCGCCTCCGCGACGCGTCGCAGGCATGATGCACACGTGGGTACGGGGACCGCGGAGGACGCCCGGCGCTGGCTCGCCGCACGCGGCGTGCGGCAGGCCGGTGACGACGCGTGGACGGACGACGAGCACCCGGGCCGCCGGTTCACCACGAACGAGATCGCGCACTCCCGGGCCCACGAGGTCTTCGTCGACGACGACCTGGACGCCGAAGGCCGGGTGCGGCTCGCGTTCGGGCTGCTGGACCTCCTCGACGACTACGGGGTGACCTGCGAGATCCTCATGGCCGACCGCGGGCCGGACGGCCCCTTGCCGTCGGGTGCGCTCTGGGACGGCTACCGCCGGCGGCTGGAAGCGGAGCGGGACGCCGAACCCGTCACCTACTCCCTGTGGGTCGACTGGTTCGAGGACCGAAGCACCGCCGCGACGGCCTTCGCCGAGGTCCTCGGGCGTGACCTGGAGCGTCTGCGGGAGGACGCCTCCCCCGCGCTGCTGCTCCGTGCCCGGCGAGTGCTGGACGGCTCGGGCCCGGTGCCCTGGCCGGTGAAGGAGGAGGCGTACGACGTGGCCGCACGCCTCCCCGCGCTGCACGGGGCGCTCTTCAGGGCCCTGTTGGCCTCGTACCACGACGTCCACGGCGACCTGCGGCCGGATGCGGCGCTCGCCCTGCTGTCGGGGCTCGAACTCCCCCCGGACACCCGGCACCTGGCGCGGCTGCGCCTCGTCCTGGTCGCGGGACACCGGAACCACCACCGCAGCCCCGGCGCGTGGGCCGCCGCCGTCCGGGCCGCGTCCTGACACCGCCCTCCCGGTCCCCGGCGCCGCTCACGGGGTGCCCCCGTGGACCAGGGGGTCGGGGCGTGGCGCGAGCAGCCGGGTCAGCAACGGCAGGGCGGCGGCGGTCGTGGGGGCCTGGGCGGCGGGCAGGTGGGCGACGTCGGGCGGCAGCGGCATGCCGCCGCGGGGGACGGCGAGGACGCGCATGCCGGCCGCGGCCGCCGAGCGGATGCCGTTCGGGGAGTCCTCGACGGCCAGGCAGCCGGACGGCGGCACCCCGATCTCGGCGGCCGCACGCAGGTAGGGGTCGGGCGCGGGTTTGCCCCGCGCCACGTCCTCCCCGCACACGACGGCGCTGAGCCGTCCCGTCAGGCCCAGCCCGTCGAGGACCGCCAGGACGAAGCGGCGCGGGCTGGCGGTGGCCAGGCCCACGGGGCCGTGCCGTCCGGCTTCGAGGACCAGGTCCACGGCGCCGGGCAGCGCCCGGACCCGGCCCGCGGCCACCTCGCCGGTCGCCGCGGCGGTGCAGGCCCGGACCACCTCGGCGGGGCTCGCCGTGCCACCGCACAGTCCGGCGACGTACGCCGCCCAGCCGCCGTTGCCGTGCAGCGCGGCGGTGTCCTGCGCCCGCCAGCGGTGACCGTGGCGGGCGGCGAAGGCGGCGCAGACACGGACCCATGCGTCCGCGCTGTCGACCAGCGTGTCGTCCAGGTCGAAGATCGTCGCACGGCTCATCCGGTCACACCGTCGCGGGGTCCGCGTGGCGCGGCCCGTTCGACAACTGCTCGATCGAGATGAGCGCCAGGCCGTGCCGGTCGGCGAAGGCCCGCAGCCGGTCGAAGCGGGCGACCGAACCGTCGTCCTCGCAGACCTCGCTGATCACTCCGACCGGCGGCAACCCGGCCAGGCGCAGCAGGTCGACGGTGGCCTCGGTGTGCCCGCGCCGCTCGGCGATCCCCCCGGGGCGGGCGCGCAGCGGGAAGACGTGCCCGGGGCGGTGCAGCTCGTCGGGCCGGGTCGCCCGGCCGGCCAGCGTCCGTACCGTCCGCGCCCGGTCCGCGGCGGAGATCCCGGAGCCGACGCCGACCGCGTCCACGGAGACGGTGTACGCCGCCGTGTCGAGGTCGGGGCCGGGCGGGACCATCAGCGGCAGTTCCAGGCGGTCGGCGATCTCCGGCGCCAAGGGCGCGCAGATCAGGCCGCTGGTCCAGCGGACGAAGAACCCCATGGTCTCCGCGGTGGCGAACTCGGCCGCCATGACCAGGTCGCCCTCGTTCTCGCGGTCCTCGTCGTCGACCACGATGACGGGCCGCCCGGCCCGCAGGTCGCCGACGGCGGTCCCCACCGCGTCCAGGCCCGCAGCCGAGCGCGGCGCCGATGCTGACGTCACAGATCCAACCTCTCCTCGCAGTAACGCTTCCTGCGGGATGCATCGGTGACCGAACGGGGGAGCTTGAGAAGCCCGTACGCCGAACGGGCTTTCCCCGCTCAACAGCGCGGGATCGGCTTGCTGTAGCCCGTCGTGCCGGGCGTGGCGACGTAGTGGTCGGAGACGTAGCGGCCGTTGTCGAGGCGGTCCCAGATCTTGGTGGCGCCGACCTTGGAGCCGGACTTCTGGCAGACGACCCAGGCCAGCGCGCCGTTGGGGGAGGTGCCCTTGGCGGCGTAGGAGGTGCCGGGACCGCTGCGTTCGGTGAGGCCGCCGGGCGCGGTGACCTGGTAGGGCAGGACGCAGCGGGGCAGGGGGGCGCTGTAGCCCGTGGCCGAGGGGGTGCTGACGTAGTGGTCGCTGACGTAGGTGCCGTCGGTGAGCTTGTCCCACACGGAGGTGGTGCCCACCTTCAGGCCCGGGGCCTGGCAGACGACGCGCAGGGCGGAGCCGGGCGCATGGGTGGTGACGACGGGATGGGTCGTCGAGGGGCCGCTGCGGGCCTTGAGGGCGGTGGAGCTCGTCACCGTGTAGCCGAGGGCGACGGTGGCGACGGGCGCGTCGAGCCGGTCGTTGTCGATGTTCACGGTGACGCCGCCGTAGGTCTCGTCGTGGCCGCCGCGGTACTGCTTCGCGCGCTGGTGGACGGGCCACTTGGCGTCGGCGACGCCGGTCCAGCCCTTGAGGGTGTCGGCGCCGTCGTAGCGGGCGATCCACAGGGCGTCGGGGCGGGCGTAGGAGGCGGAGGTGTAGACGTCGGCGAGCTGCTTGGCGCCGAGGTTGAGGTTCATGTAGACGCCGGAGACGTAGCCCAGCCGGTGCAGTTCCTTCGTCCAGGCCGACAGATAGGTGAGGACGCCGGTGCGGCAGGCGGCGTCGTCCTGGGCGTAGTTCTCGATGTCGTTGTAGAGGGCGCTGCCGGGTTGCATGCCGAGGGCCTTGGCCGCGGCGACGGCCTCGCCGGCCGCCCTGGTGCCCTGGGTCCGCGCGGAGCCGGGGGTGGTGCTGATCTTGGCGTCGCCGGGCCGGGCGCCGCAGGGCGGCTGCAGGCCCTTGTGTATGGGCAGCAGGCGCCACTTGAGCCGGGCGACGGAGGTCACCCAGGAGGCGGTGAGCTGCGGCTGGGCGCAGGTGCGGTTGACGCCCGACACGTACACGCCGAGCGCGCGGTACGGGGAGGCGTTCCACGCCTGGATCGTGGTGAGCGGCGGCGCGGTGCACGTGTCGAAGGCGAGCCCGGAGTAGCGGGTGGCGCCCGCCCCGGCGGGGTAGCCGGCCGGGGTGGCGGGTTCGGCGGAGGCTGCGGGGGCGTGGACGAGGGCGGTGGCGCCGCCCAGGAGCAGGGCGGAGGCGGCGGCGAGGAGTCTTCGCGCGGCGCGGTGGAGGAAGTGCGGGTTCGGCATGACGGCCCCCCGGGTACGGCACGGCGCCATGGCGCCGGAATCACTGGGTCAGCCGTCCGCGCCGTGTGTGCCGGCCCCGGGGCGGGAGTCGTCGCGCATGACGACACATCAGGCCGTTACGGACAAAGGGTAGTGGGGGTGCGGCCACCGCGTCGAGGAGTGCGACGCGGTCACGGTACGGCCGCGGCGTCGCCGACGGCGGCGACGAGCTGGAAGGGCAGCTCCGGGTCCGCCTGGCCGACGCACACCCCTATCCAGCGGTCCCCGACGCGCCAAGCCCACGCCTCGCAGGCGTAGCCGCACAGGGTGTCCAGCGGCGGCGGAACCGGCTCACCGTGGAAGGAGCGTTCGAGGTGGGCGGCGAGGTCGACCGTCTCGGGCGCCCCCCAGCGCTCGGTGAACACCTCGACCAGGGCCTGGCACTCGGCCTCCATGTCGTCCTCGACCTGCCCTCTGTACCCGGGGTCCCCGTCGGCGTCCCAGAAGTCCGCACTGATCCGGAGGTCCGTTATGTGGTAGCCGGGGCCGCTGTCGACCGCGCCGCAGCGCTCGCGCCGCGCCGGGAAGGGGCGGGCGCGCAGCGCGTCGACGAGGGCCACGTGGCCGGGCAGGTCCATGGCTCCAGTAAACCCCGCGCCTGTGACACTTGACATCGAGTCAGTAACCCTGTGCCGGAGCTACTCGCCGCGGGCCGCCGGGACGGGTACGATCCGGCCAACACGCGCGCAAGCTGGGAGGACGTACGTTGGGGCGGCTCACCGGCGGGGACCCGTCCCTGCTCCGGCGGATCAATTCCGCGGTGGTGCTCCATGCGCTGCGCGGCGAGCCCGCCGTGAGCCTGACCGAACTGGTGCAGACGACGGGGCTGTCACGGCCGACCGTCGAGGGCGTGATCGAGGGCCTGACGGAGTCGGGCCTGGTGGTGGAGGCGCCGCAGGAGCCCGGTGACGCGCGCAAGCAGGGCCGTCCCGCGCGCAGGTTCCGCTTCCACGCGGAGGCGGGGCACCTGCTGGGCGTGGAGATCGGGGCCCGGGAGATCCGGACGCTGCTGTCGGACCTCAGCGGTCGCGTCCTGGGGTCGCTGGCGCACGACGTCGCCGACACGTTGCCGGCCGAGGAGCGCCTGGAGCGGGTCCGCGGCACCGTCGCCGAGCTGCTGCGCAAGGCCGGCGTGGCCCGCAGCACCCTGTGGGCGGTCGGCGTGGGCAGCCCGGGGATCGTGGAGACCGACGGCGCGGTGCGGCTGAGCACGGCGCTGCCCGGCTGGACGGGGCTGCCGCTGGGCGAGCGGCTGCGCCGGTCGTTCCGCTGCCCCGTCCTGGTGGAGAACGACGCGAACGCCGCCGCCGTCGCCGAGCACTGGAAGGGCGCGGCCGTCGGCACCGACGACGTGGTGTTCGTGCTGGCGGGGCTGAGCCCCGGAGCCGGGTCCCTGATCGGGGGCCGGCTGCACCGCGGCTTCGGCGGGGCGGCGGGCGAGATCGGGGCGCTGCACCTGCTGGGCCGGGAGGCCCGGCCGGAACGGCTGCTGTCCACGACGGGGACACCGCTGCACCCGCTGGACGAGTCCGCGGTGGCCGAGGTGTTCGCGCTCGCGAGGTCGGGCGACGTCCAGGCGCGGGAGGCCTTCGACCGGTTCCTGCAGCGCCTGGTGCACGACGTGGCGGCGCTGGTGCAGGCGATAGACCCGGAACTGGTGGTGATCGGCGGCTGGGCGGCCGGACTGGACGGCGTACTGGAGCCGCTGCGCACGGAGTTGGCGCGCTACTGCCTGCGACCGCCGGAGGTGGCGCTGTCGGCGCTGGGGCACGAGGCGGTGGCCACGGGGGCACTGCGGCTCGCGCTGGACCACGTCGAGGAGCAGTTGTTCGCGGTGGCCAGGACCTCGCTGCTCGGCCGCTGAGCGCGCGACGCGAGCCGGGCCGCACCACCGACGGCACCACCCGACCACGGCACCACCGGCCGGCCCCACCGGCCGGCCCCACCGCCGAGCACGCGAACCAGCGGCCAGGGCAATACGGGCGAAATTCCGCGGCTCACCGGCCTGCCTGCTTGGCCCGTTTGTCCGACCAGCCGACGATCCGTCGCATCGGCGAGCGTGCCGCGCCGGCGGGCGTGGCCGGCGAAAGGGCGTCCCTCGTGCGGCGAGCAGTGGTCCTGGCAGTGTCCTTGGTGCTGGCGGCCGGCGCGGCGACCGCCCCGGCCGCCGGGCACTCCCCGGATCCCCTGGTCGCCGAGCAGCTGCGGATGGCGGGGGCCACGGTCGCGGCCCGGTCGGCCGGGGCCACCGGGATCGCCTTCGGGGCGTGCCCGGCGGACAGCGGGCTCAAGGCGCCCGTGCAGTGCGGCACCGTCCGGGTGCCGGTGGACTACGCGGAGCCGGGCGGCGCGACGATCGGCCTGCTGGTGAGCCGCTTGCGCGCGGCGGGCCCCGCCTCGGTGCGCCAGGGTGCCCTGGTGTTCAACCCGGGCGGCCCCGGCTCGTCGGGGCTGTGGTTCCCCGCGGTGGGCCGGCCCGGCGTGGGCGCGGTCACCCGCAAGGTCTGGGAGACCGCGGCCAGGACGTACGACCTGGTGGGCTTCGACCCCCGCGGGGTCGGCCACTCCGCGCCGCTGTCCTGCCAGGACCCGGCGGGCCACCAGCGCTCCCCCGGCCCCGATCCGCGGCTGCCCACCGCCGCGGTGAAGGCCGCCAAGCGCGCGGAGGCCCGGCGCACGGCCGAGAACTGCGGCGCGCGGGGCGGCGCGCTCCTGCGGAACATGCGCACCGCGGACCTGGCACGGGACCTCGACGTCATCCGCGCCGCCCTGGGCGAGCCGCGCCTCAACTACTACGGCGTCTCCTACGGGACGTACCTGGGCGCGGTGTACGCCACCCTCTTCCCCTCGCACGTGCGCCGCATGGTCGTCGACAGCGTCGTCAACCCCGACCCGCGCGGTGTCTGGTACGGCGCCAACCTCGCGCAGGACGTGGCCTTCGAGCGCCGCTGGGCGGACTGGCGCGCCTGGGCCGCCGGGCACGACCGCGTGTACGGCCTCGGCGCGACACCCGGGCGCGTGCAGGCGAGCTTCGACCGGGCGATGCGGATGCTCGGCAAGCGCCCGGCCGGCAAGGTGGGCGCGGGCGAACTGCACTCGGCGGCGGTGCAGGCCGCCTACTACGACCAGCGCTGGGCCTCCTTCGCCCATCTGCTCTCGCGCTACCTGCGCGGTGACGACGACCCGCTCGTCACCGCGGCCGCCCCGGACCCCGGGCAGGCCGAGGACGAGGAGAACAGCGAAGCGGTCTACCTTGCGGTGGAGTGCTCGGACGGGGCGTGGCCGCGCGACTGGAGCGTGTGGGACCGCGACAACTCACGGATCGCGCGTCAACGTCCCTTCGAGACCTGGGCGAACGCCTGGCTGAACCTGCCCTGTGCCTCGTGGCCGGTCCAGGGCGGGCGGGCGGTGGACGTCGGCGCGCGCCCCGGGTCGCGGCTGCCGCCGGTGCTGATCGTCCAGTCGGAGCGGGACGCGGCCACACCGTACGAGGGCGCGGTCGAACTGCACCGCAGGCTGCCGGGCTCCCGGATGATCACCGAGGAGGGGCGGGGCTCCCACGGCCTGATCAGCTTCTGGAACGAGTGCGTCACCGCACGCGTCGACCGCTACCTGGTCTCCGGCGCCACCGGGGACCGGGACGTCCGCTGCTCCGGACACCCGCTGCCCGTACCCTCCGGCCGTGATGGCGCCGAGGACGCCAACACGGGCCGCTTCTACTGAGCGGGCGGACCGGACGGGAGGGCGGGACGGAGGCCGGAGCCGGGTTCACGACGCGGCGGCGTGCCGCTCCTGGCCGTGGTGGGTGATCTCCATCGCTCCGCTGTCGCCGAAGGTCAGCCGGCAGGTGTCGGCGCGGTAGGTGGCGACGGCGACGGCCGCGACACGTCCCCCGCTGAAGTAACGGGTGGTGACGACCAGCACGGGGGCGCCGGGCAGCCGGTCGAGCTGCTTGGCGTCCTCGGCGCGGGCCGAGCCCAGCTCCACGGCCCGGTCGTCGCCGTCGAGCCCGAGGACGTGCAACTCCCGCAGGACGGCGGGGGCGTGGCCGGCCGGCGTGAGGTCGCCGGCGAGGCCGGGGACGGAGGCCCGGGGGACGTAGAGCAGCTCGGTGGCGACGGACTGGCCGCCCATCGCGCGGACCCGGCGGACGGTGTGCACCGCCTCGTCGGCGTCGGTGCCGAGCGCCTCGGCGACCGCGGCGGGGGCGACGGCCTCGACGCACCCCACGGTCCGCCACGCGTCACCCGCGGCGCCGGGCCAGCTGCCGCTCGACGGGCCGACCGAGACGCCCACGCGCGGCGGCGCGACCGTGGTGCCGACACCTCGGCGGCGCTGCAGGCGGCCCTCCAGCTCCAACTGCTCCAGGGCCTGGCGCAGGGTCGCCCGGGCGACACCGAAACGGGCGGCGAGCTCACGCTCGTTGGGCAGGATCTCACCGACCGCGAACTCGGAGTCGAGGGCGTCGATGAGGACGGTCTTGAGGTGCCAGTACTTGGGCTCCGGCACGTTCTCGAGCTGCGTGGTCCCCACCCTGTCCTCCGCAATCGGCCTGACGCCGTCCGGGGTTTGTTCAGCCTTGTTTCCGAACGGCTCTTTATTAAAGGTTCTTGCACTACTAGGCGACGATAGAGCTGCCCTCCGACTTGGTCAAGACCAATGCTCAGGGGCCCGGCCGCGTCCGGCGGGCACGGCCGCGCGCTGTTCACGAGGTGTTCGCGCCCGTCATGGGCCCGTCATGGGGCGTTCGCGCGCTGGTAGCGTTCGTGATCACGTCGAGTGAGGGAGCTGGCATGGGTCCGGTCACGGTGGTCACCGGAGGCGGCCGCGGCATCGGCGCGGCGGTCGCGCTGCGGCTGGCCCGCGAGGGGCACGCCGTCGGCATCGGTTACGAGAAGGACGCCGGCGCCGCCGAGGACGTCGCCCGCAAGGTCCGGGACGCGGGCGCCCGCTGCGTCGTGGTGCACGTCGATACCAGCGACGCCGGACAGGTGGACACGCTCTTCGACACCGTGGGCGAACAGCTCGGCGCGGTGACCGGCCTGGTCAACAACGCGGGCGTGACCGGGCCGCTGGGCCGTTTCACCGAGACCCCGGTCGAGGTCATGCGCCGGGTGATCGACGTCAACGTGATGGGCGCGATCATGTGCGCCCGCCGCGCGGCGCTGGGGATGTCCACCCGGTACGGCGGCCGGGGCGGCGCGATCGTCAACATCTCCTCCGGCGCCGCGACGCTCGGCGGCCCCGGGGAGTACGTGCACTACGCCGCAAGCAAGGCGGCGGTCGACGCGCTGACCGTGGGCCTCGCCAAGGAACTCGCCCCGGACGGCGTGCGCGTCAACTCCGTGCAGCCCGGCATGATCGTGACCGACATCCACGCCGCGATGGGCGACCCCGAGCGGCCCTGGCGCAATCCGGACCGCGTGCCCATGCGGCGGCCCGGGGAGCCGGACGAGGTCGCCGGCGCGGTGGCGTGGCTGATGTCGCCGGACGCCTCGTACACCACGGGCGCGGTGCTGCGCGTCGCCGGCGGCCTGTAGCGACGCCCGCTACTCCCGGCCGGCGGCCTCCTCGTCGTCCTCCGCGTCGATCGTGCGCAGCGCGTCGGTGGCGAGAGCCGCGACCTGCGGGGTCAGCTCCGGGGTGGCGAGGGCGAGGTGGCACAGCGACCAGGTCAGGGTGACGACGCGGCTCCGCCTCGCCTCCAGGGCGTCCAGCAGGCGGCGGCCGACGAGTTCGGCCGCGTCCTGGCGCACGGCGGGGTCGGTCCAGGCGGTCGCCACGATCGCGAGTGCGGCCGCCTCGCACACCCAGTCCTCGGCGTTGTCCAGCACGTCCACGAGGAGCGCACGGCGCCGAGAGACGGCCCAGGGCTCGTCGCTGCGGTGGTGCGCCAGGCCCAGGCACGCCCACACCTGCACGCACCGTATCCACAGGTCGGGGGCCTGGGCGGAGAGCGCGCGGCCCAACTCGTCCTCGCGCGGGGCCGGCGGATGGACGAGCACGCCGAGCAGGTCCTCGGGATCGAGCCCGGAGAGCGCCACCGCGTCGTCGTAGGCGGCGACCAGGTGCGGCCAGCCGTGCCAGGCCAGGCGGCGCACCGCTTCGGCCGCCTCCGGGGACGGCGGACGGACGGCGGGCCGCGCGGTCGTGCCCTCGTAGGCCCAGAGCGCGACCTCGACGGGGCGCGGGGCGATCCGCAGGTCCGGCTCGGGCACGGACTGGATGTCGGTGACCGCGTTCGGGTACGCGGCGCGCAGCGCGAGCAGCGCGCTCGGCGGTTCCAGGGCGGAGACGGTGAGCGTCAGTCCGGCGTCCGCGGGCACGGACTGCCCGAGCGCCTGGTGCAGCAGGCTGACGACGGCCTCGTTGCCGCCGGGTATCCAGTTCAGCCACGGCGTCCCCTGGCTCAGCCGGGCGAGCAGGTCCGCGGCGTAGCCGTGTCCGGGTTCGGCCCGCAGATGGTCGGCGAGGGCCACCAGGTGCCGCAGGTCCGGCCGCACCGCGTGGCGCAGCGCGTGCGCCGCGGGTCCCGCCTTGGGGTGCGCGGGGTCGGCGGCCAGCGCCCGCTCGGCCCATGCCACGCCCTCGGCGGGACGGCCGAGCGACCCCAGCAACTCGGCGACGTCGACGTACAGGTCGAGGTCGCAGGGGTCGCGGGCGACCTCGCGCTGCCAGACCTCCAGCGCCTCCTCGGGGCGGCCGGCGCTGCGCAGCGCGTAACCGAGCATCACCGCGGCGGGGTGGGAGGGTTCGAGCTCGTACGAGCGCCGTGCCCAGCCCACGGCCTCCTCGGAGCCGCCCATGCGGCGGGCGAGCGTGGAACCGCACCAGAGCAGCATCGTGTGGTCGGGGTGGCGCGCGGCGCTCGCGCGGACCAGGTCGAGCAGCGGCAGCAGCGGGCCGCGCCGCTCCTCCTCCACCGGATCGGGCAGTTGCGGCGCGACGCGCGCGGCCGCCCGGGCCACGGTGTCCGGCGCGACGAGCTCGGCGATGTCGGGGCGGCGCAGCCACGCGACGTCCAGCCAGGGCCGCTGCGGCTCGTGCCCGGCGCACTGGGCGAGCAGGCCGACGGCCTCGTCCCAGTGGCCCGCGACCGCGCAGAGGTGGCCGCGTGCGGCCACGGTGCCGATGAACGCCCGCTCCTCGGGGGCGAAGTACGCCAGCGCCGCCTCCGCGCCCCCGACGCGCGCGGCGAACTCGGCCATGGCCTCGTGGGTCTCGGGGAGTGCGGGGTCACGCGCCAGCGCGTCCTCCAGGTGCCGGGCGGCGTGCTCGAGGTCGCCCCCGGCCAGCGCGATGCGCGCCGTGGCCACTTCGCCCTCCGCCTCCAGGCGCGCCCCGCCCTCGTGGCCCTCCGGATGATCGTGCACAGCCGCTCCCCGCCTCGCGTCGCTCGTGGTGCCCCCGCCCCCGGGGCACCCTAACCGACGGCGTCGAACCGCCTGTCGGAGTGCCCAGGCGGGACGTCCGTAGGGAGGTGGGCCTGGTGTTCTGGACCCCCGCATTACTTACTGCTGCCCCGGGGCCGGAGGGCGGCCGTCCCGTGCGCCACGGCGGTCAGGCCGTGCCGGGGCCGCGGAGGACGGGGGCCGCGGTGGCGACGCCGGTGAGCTTGCCGGGGTTGGTGAGGAGGTAGACCGTGGAGACGAGGCCGTCGGTGACCTCCAGGCTGAACACGGTGTGGGGGCGGCCGCGGGAGGTGACGACGATCGACGGGACGCCGTTCACCTCGCGGAAGGCGAAGGCGGGTTCGGCGATCGGGGTGGGCGCGACGGCGTGCAGGAAGCGGCCGACCTTGCCGGCGGTCTCGATGACCCGGAGCGGGGCGCGTTGCACGCCGCCGCCGTCGCCGAGGAGGCGCACGTCGGGGGCGAGCAGGGCGAGCAGTCCCTGGAGGTCGCCGCCCACCGCGGCGGCGAGGAAGCGCTCGGTGACCCGGGCGGTCTCGGCGGGGTCGGCGTCGTAGCGGGGGCGCCTGTCCTCGACGTGGCGGCGGGCGCGGCCGGCGAGCTGGCGTACCGCGGGCTCGGTCCGGTCGAGGACCGCGGCGATCTGCGCGTACGGGAACGCGAAGGCCTCGCGCAGCACGAACACGGCGCGCTCCAGCGGGGAGAGCGACTCCAGCAGGACGAGGACGGCGAGCGAGACGGACTCGGCGAGGACGACGCGTTCGGCCGCGTCGGGCACGGTGTGCCCGAAGTCGGTGGCGACGGGCTCGGGGAGCCAGGGACCGGGGTAGGACTCGCGGCGCGACCGCACCTGCCGCAGGCGGTCGATGGCGAGCCGGGTCGTGGCGGTCACCAGGAAGGCCCGCGGGTCGCGTACGGTCGCGCGGTCGGCGGCGGCCCAGCGCGGCCAGGTCTCCTGCACGACGTCCTCGGCGTCGGCGAAGCGGCCGAGCATGCGGTACGCGACCCCCGTGAGCAGGGGCCGGTGCCGCTCGAAGACCTCCGCCGCGCTGTCCTGGTCGCCCACGGTCCCCATCCCACCGGACGGTGGGAGGGCATGTCCAGGCAGGACGCCGCTGCGCGCCGGTTTCGACGCCGGAGTCCGGGTGGGGCGCCGAGCGGTGCCGATTCGTTAACACAAGGAAACGGATTCAAAACCCGAGCGGACGTTCCGGCGTACACAATCCCCCCAGCCTCCAGCAGGTTTACCCGGTTGCCGTACCGACCCCGAGGAGCACCATGTCCGCTCAGGCCACCGACGTGGCGAAGGGCTCTCCGCCACCACCACCGCACAACGCACTGGACCGCTACTTCCGCATCGGGGAGCGCGGGTCGACCTTCGGCCGCGAAGTCCGCGGCGGTTTCGCCACGTTCTTCACGATGGCCTACATCCTCGTGCTGAACCCGATCATCCTGGGGAGCGCGAAGGACAAGTTCGGCCACGTCCTGTCGACCGGTCAACTGGTCACCGCCACCGCGCTGGTGGCGGCGGTCATGACGATCGTCATGGGCGTCGGCGGCAACCTGCCGCTGGCCATCGCGGCGGGCCTCGGCCTCAACGCGGTGGTCGCCTTCCAGATCGCGCCCATGATGAGCTGGGACGACGCGATGGGCCTGATCGTCATCGAGGGCCTGGTCATCTGCGTCCTGGTGGTGACCGGGCTCCGCGAGGCGGTGATGCACGCGATACCCCAGGCGTTGAAGCAGGCGATCAGCGTGGGCATCGGCCTGTTCATCGCCTTCATCGGCTTCGTGGACGCCGGCTTCGTCAGCCGCATCCCGGACGCCGCGAACACCACGGTCCCCGTGCAACTGGGCGGCGGCGGGGCGTTGTCGGGCTGGCCGGTGCTCGTCTTCTGCCTGGGGGTGCTGCTGACGATCGCCCTGCTGGCCCGGAAGGTGAAGGGCGCGATCCTGATCAGCATCGTCGCCATGACGGTGCTGGCGATCGTGGTCGACGCCGTCGCGGACGTGAAGAGCTGGGGTCTGACCACGCCCAAGGTGCCCGACGACGTGTTCGCCGCACCGGACTTCGGGCTGCTGGGTCACTTCAGCCTCTTCGGCGCCTTCGCCGAGGTCAGCTTCATCACGGTGGTGCTGCTGGTCTTCACCCTCATCCTGTCGGACTTCTTCGACACCATGGGCACGGTCGTCGGCATCACGGCCGAGGCGGGCCTGCTGGACGAGGAGGGCAAGGTCCCGAACCTGGGCCGGGTCCTGCTCATCGACGGTGCCGCGGCGGTCGCGGGCGGCGCGGCCTCCGCGTCGTCGAACACCGCCTACATCGAGTCGGCGGCGGGGGTCGGCGAGGGGGCGCGTACGGGCTTCGCCAACCTGGTCACCGGCGGCCTGTTCGCGGTGGCGCTCTTCCTGAGCCCGCTGCTGACGATCGTGCCGCTCCAGGCGGCGGCGCCGGCGCTGGTCGCAGTCGGCTTCCTGATGATGACCCAGGTCAAGAACATCGGCTGGGACGACTTCGAGATCGCCATCCCGGCCTTCCTGACGATCGCCGTGATGCCCTTCACGTACTCGATCACCAACGGCATCGGTGCCGGATTCATCGCCTTCGTGCTGCTCAAGGCGGTGCTGGGCAAGGCCCGTCAGGTGCACTGGCTGCTGTGGGCGGTGTCGGCGCTCTTCGTCGTCTACTTCGCGATCGACCCGCTCGAACAACTGCTCGGGGTCAAGTAGGGCCCGGTGGGCCGCGGGGGCCGAGGCGGCCTCCCGCGGCCCCACGATGAAGACCCCGACCGGGACGGGGGCCCCCGGTCGGGGCCGCTGGCCGGACCGGCGCTCCGCGCGCGGCCCGTACCTGTCGAACTACCGGCGCGGGGCGGGAGTTCCCGCCCGTTCCGGATCGCCGGATGTGACGTGGCGCACGCCCGCGCCGAGCGCCGCCCCCGCCGCCACCAGCAGGTGCCGGCCGGCTGCCCGGTGCCGTACGTGCCGACTCCGGCGAGCGGCGCGGTCGGCGCGGCGGAGACCGGGATCAGCCCGGAGAAGAGCGTGGCCCGCTCGGCGCCGATCCGCTGGACGCCCGCGTACCAGCAGACGAAGCCGATCACGGCGGTCCGGAGGGCTTCCGCGCCGTCGAGGGCCACACCGAGCGGTGCCGCCTCGGCCGCGGCCACGCCGCACACGCAGGCGGACAGCACCTTCGGGCGGAGCGGCCGCAGCACCGGCACGGCCGGCACGGCGAAGGCGACCTCGCCGCCGAGCGCCGCCGGCGGCCACAGCAGCCCGGCGACGTCGGTGGCGCCCCAGCCCTGCACCCCGAACGCCCCCGCCGCGACCAGGGCGGCGGCCGCCGTCACCCGGGGCGCGGGGCGCCGGCCCTCCACGGCGGGCACCAGGACGGCGACGACGACGGGCGCGCAGCCCACCAGCACCCCGGGCACGGCGGGTTCCGCGGTGCGCTCGGCGCTCAGCACCGCGAGGTTGAAGGCCACCATCCCGGTGCCGGCCAGCAGCGCCGGCCGCACCCACTGCCGCGGGGCGAGCGCGCGGAGCCGGGGCCCGGCGCCGCGCCGGGCGACGGGCGCCCCGGGCCGTCGTTCCCAGCGCGGGCGGCACGGGCGGCACGGGCCGGGATGGCGCTGCGGCCGCTGTCGTCGTACGGCCGGTCCGGGGAGGAGGACGGCCGGGTACGGCTCGTGCTCGGCTACGCGCACCTGTCGGCGGGCGACATCGAGACTTGTGTGCGTGTGCTCTACGCGAGCGTTTGATCTCGATTCGGCAACAGCAGGTTTGAGTGGGGAATACCCCCTTATCGCCGAGCCTCGTTGCTTGATACACATGGTTCCGCGCGTTCCTGTCCGTCGATGGGCGCACTCCCCCACCTGCTCGCCGTGCCTTCGGCCGTCCCTCACCCAGGAACGCCCATGTCTTCGCGGACCGCGCCCTCCCGCGCCCTGCTGCCGCTCGTCGCGCTCTTCTGCGCCGGCTACCTCGCGCCGTACCTCATGCCGACCGTCGTCGGCCGTCTCACCACCGGTCTCGCCCTGAGCGGTTCCCAGGCCGGGGCGGTCGGCAGCACGCTGCTGCTCGGCTCGGCCTGCGCCGGGTTCACGCTGGCCTCGCGGGTCGACCGGATCGGCCGGGCGCGGCTGGCCCGGTACGGCCTGCTGCTGATCGCGGGCGGCTTCACGACGGCCGCGGCCACCGGCCACGTGCCCCTGGTGGTCCTCGGCTGCGTCGCCGGCGGCCTCGGGTCCGGTACGTCGACCGCGGTGGCCGCCGTCGGCATCGCCGGTGAACGGGAGCCCCACCGGGTCACGGTGCTCGCGCTGCTGACGACCTCGGCGACGGCCGGGGCGCTCTACCTCGTCCTGCCGCGGCTCGGCGGTGGCCACGCCCTGCCGTTCGCGGCCATCGCCACGACCGCCCTGCTCGTCCTCCCGCTGACCCGGCGGCTGCCCGCGCGGCCGTGCCCGCGGACCACGGCCGTGGCGCGGCACACCGGGCTGCCGCTGCCGCACCCGGTCGCCGGGACCGTGCTCGCGGCGTCGATGCTGTGCTGGTCACTGGCGCAGAACGCGCTGTGGGGCGTGAGCGGACGCATCGGGCTGGACCGCGTGGGCCTGTCGGAGGCCGCGGTGGGCATGGTGTTCGCGGTCGCCCTCGGGGGCGGGCTGCTCGGCGTCGTGGCCGCGGGGGCCCTCGGTACCCGCCTCGGGCGCGCGGTGCCCGTCGGCCTGGGCACGGTCGTGATCGCCGTGTGCGTGGCGGCCGGCGCCTCGGCCCGCGGCGCGGTCGCCTTCACGGTCGGCGAGGTGCTGTGGAACACCGTCTACCCGGTGGTCCTCTCGTACCTGATCGGCCTGGCCGCCGCGCTCGACCCGCGCGGCCGCTGGGCGGTGTACGCCGGTTCCGCGTCCTCGCTCGGGGTGGCCTGCGGACCGCTGACCGGCGCACTGCTCGGCTCCCGGCTGGGCTTCCCGGCGATGGGCGCCGTCCTGGGCTGCCTGCTGCTGCTCGCCGCCGTACCGCTCACCGCGGTGGCCCGGGGCGCCGGTTCCGGGACCTGGGGCCGGGGCGCCGTGGCGGCCGGCCGCCGCGCCGCCGCGGTCGTGGCCCGCTCGGACGTGAGCCGGGCGGCCTGAGGGGAAATCGGGATGCCGGGGCGGTGGCGCGTCTGGCAGGGTGCCGCCTCGTGAACGACACCGGCACCCTCCGCATCACCACGCTCGCCGAGCGCCCCGCCCTGGTCCCCCGGCTCTGGGAGATCACCGGGAACTGGCCGGCCTTCGTCCCCCAGGACCCGGTCGCCGGAGCCCTGTTGCACCGGGTGGCCGAGGACTTCCCGCGGACTTGCGTCGTCGCCACCGACGGCGACCGCGTCGTGGCGCGCGGGTTCGCCGTCCCCTTCGACGCCACCGGCGAGGGCCGCGAGGAGACACCCGACCAGGGCTGGGACCGCGTCCTGGTGTGGGCGTACGGCGACCTGCGCGACGGGCGTCCGGCGACGGCCGTCAGCGCGCTGGAGATCACCATCGACACCGGGTACCTGGGGCGCGGCCTGTCGCACCGCATGGTGGCCGCGCTGCGCGACACCGCGGGGGACCTGGGCCACGACGCGCTGCTCGCCCCGGTCCGGCCCACGGCCAAGCACCTGCGTCCGCGGCTCCCCATGACCGAGTACGTCGGCCTGCTGCGCGAGGACGGGCTCCCCGAGGACCCCTGGCTGCGGGTGCACGTCAGGGCCGGCGGCGTCGTCGTGAAGGTCGCGCCGGCCTCCATGACGGTCAGCGGGACGCTGGCCCAGTGGCGGCGCTGGACGGGGCTCCCCTTCGACCGCGACGGCGCCGTCGAGGTGCCCGGCGCGCTGGTCCCCGTGCACTGCGACACCGCGCACGACCACGCCGTGTACGTGGAGCCCAACGTGTGGGTCCGGCACGGCACGGGCGGTTAGCCCAGCGCCCGGTCCAGGTTGAAGGCAGCGCTGATCAGGGCCAGGTGCGTGAAGGCCTGCGGGAAGTTGCCGCGCAGTTCGCCGGCGCGGTCGATCTCCTCGGCGTACAGGCCGAGGTGGTTGCCGTAGGTGAGCATCTTCTCGAAGGCCAGCCGCGCCTCGTCCTTGCGCCCGGCGCGGGTGAGGGCCTCGACGTACCAGAAGGAGCAGATGGAGAAGGTGCCCTCGTCGCCGGGCAGGCCGTCCGGGCTCGACAGGGGGTCGTAGCGGTAGACCAGGGAGTCGGAGACCAGGTCCTTGCCGAGGGCGTCGAGCGTCGAGAGCCACTTGGGGTCGGTCGGCGAGATGAACTTCGACAGCGGCATCATCAGCACCGACGCGTCCAGCACGTCCTCGCCCTCGCTCTGGGTGAACGCACCGCGGGCCTGCGACCAGCCGTTCCTCATGATCCGCCGGTAGATGGAGTCGCGGGCGCCGTACCAGCGCTCGCGGTTGGCGGGCAGGCCGCGGTGGTTCGCCATGCGGATGCCGCGCTCGATCGCCACCCAGCACATCACGCGGGAGTACAGGAAGTTCTTGCGGCCGCCGCGGGTCTCCCAGATGCCCTCGTCGGGCTGGTCCCAGTTGTCGCAGACCCAGTCCACGAGTTCGCAGACGGTGTCCCAGTGGCTGCTGGAGATCGGCTTGCCCCACTTGTCGTACAGGTAGAGGGAGTCGATGAGCTCGCCGTAGATGTCCAGCTGGAGTTGGTGGACGGCATTGTTGCCCACCCGGACCGGCGCGGAACCCGCGTACCCCTCCAGGTGGTCCAGCTCCCGTTCGGGCAGTTCGGAGCGGCCGTCGATGCCGTACATGATCTGCAACGGGCCGGTGGTGCAGCGGGGTCCCCCCATGCAGATGCGGTCCGACAGGAAGTTCATGAAGGCCTCGGCCTCGTCGGTGAAGCCCAGCCGGAGCAGCGCGTAGACGCAGAAGGCCGCGTCGCGGATCCAGACGTAGCGGTAGTCCCAGTTGCGCTCCCCGCCGATGCGCTCGGGGAGGCTGGTGGTGGGCGCGGCGATGATGGCGCCGGTCGGCGCGTAGGTGAGCAGCTTCAGGGTCAGCGCGGACCGGTGCACCATCTCGCGCCAGCGTCCGCGGTACTTCGACTGGGAGAGCCAGTGGCGCCAGTAGCGCACGGTCTTCTCGAACTGGTCCTCCGCCTCGGTCAGCGGGCAGCCGCGGGGGCCGACACCGTCGCCGACCTGGTCCAGGGCGAAGACGGCGGTCTCGCCCTCGGAGAGCTTGAACTGGGCCCACACGTCCCGGCCGTCGTTCTCCAGCGGCACCGAGCAGGTCAGGGCGAGGGTCTGGGCCGGGGTGGCGAAGAGCGCCTGCATCCCGTTCATGTGGACGGTGTGCGGCACGCTGCCGTACTCGAAGCGCGGCGCCACCCGCATCCGGAACGGCAGCACGCCCCGCACGCAGACCACGCGGCGGATCAGGCGGTGCCGGTCGGCCTCGTGGGAGTCGTCGACCACCGGCATGAAGTCCTGCACCTCGCCCATGCCGTCCTCGGCGAAGAACCGGGTGATCAGCACGTTGGTGTCGGGGAAGTAGAACTGCTTGGTGCGCGCGGGCACGTCCGCGGCCAGCTCGAAGCTGCCGCCCCGGTCTGCGTCGAGGATCGAGGCGAAGATGCTGGGGGCGTCGAAGCGCCCCGAGCAGTACCAGTCGATGGTGCCGTTCGTGCCGACGAGCGCGGCGCTGCGCAGGTCGCCGATGAGCCCGTGGGCGGCGATCGGCAGGTACCGGCCGTCGGCCGGTGCGAACTCGGACCGGAGGGCTTCGGCTGTCACGGTGGCCTCCTCGCGTGCCGGGAAACGGCAAAAGCCACCATTCAGACTAACCCTCCACGGCCTGCTCCTTCTCGGTCGGGACCGTGCCGGCGGCCGGGGCTACGCCTGCCCGGCCCGTGCCTCCCCGCCCTGTGCCTCCCCGCCCTGTGCCTCCCCGCCCTGTGCCTGCTCCGGTCCGGCGGACCGCTCGCCGACGTATTCGAGGACGGAGCGCGCCTCGGCCCATCGCTGCTCGGCGACCTCGTCCGCCGGACCGCCGTCCTCGCCCCCGTACAGGGCGATCACGGCCCGGGCCCGCTCCGCGGCCGCGGCGTGCCGTCCCAGATCGGCCTCGAGCCAGGCGGCCATCAGCTGGGCCGCGCTGCGCGCGGGACCCGGTTCGAAGACGGCGATCGCGCGTTCCGCGCAGGCCAGGCCCTCCTCGTACGCGGCGCGCGCCGAGCCGTCCGTGTCGTCCTCGCCGGGCTCACCGGGGCAGGAGCGGACGACCAGTTCGCCGGTCTGCCGGTGGGTCCCCGCCAGTTCGGCGCGCAGGTGAGCCGCGGCGTCCCCGTCACCGGCCGCCGTCGCCGCGGCCAGCGCCTCCTCGGCCACCGCGACGGCCTCGGCCATCACCGAGCGGCCCACGGCGAGCCCGCCCTGGCCGTCGTGGAGGGCGAGCCAGGCCCGGGCGCGCAGCGAGCGGACGAGGGGGACGGGACGCTCCAGGGCACGCCAGAGCTCACCGGCGCGGGTGTACGCCTGTGCGGCCTCGCCGGCCAGGCCGGCCCGTTCCAGGGAGTCGGCGGCGAGGTTCGCGAGGACGGCGTGGTCCTGCTGCTCCTCCCAGCCCTGCGCGATCTCCGCGGCGAGCAGGAACTGCTCGGCGGCGGCGCGCGGCTCGTCCAGGTCGCGCAGTGCGTCCCCCAGCCACCAGCGGGCCTGGACGACGCGCCCGTCGTGGTGGGCGCGCACCAGGTCGGGCAGGGCGGTCTCCAGGACGGTGGCGGCCTCGGCGGACCTGTCCTCGCGCAGCAGCGCCCCGCCGAGCACGAGCCGTGCCCAGGCGCCGAGCTCCTCGGACATGTCGCCCTCGTCGGCCCAGTGGGCGCCCTCCAGGGCGTGGTCGGCGGCCTCGGCGTCGGCGCCGCGCTCGGCGAGCGCGGCGGCGAGCACGGTGTGCAGGTGGGCCCGGTGCACCGGGCCCAGGCCCGCGGCGCCGTCCTCCAGCGCGGCGCGGGCGGACCGCTCCGCGGTGGTGTGGTCGTCCCGCTGGAGGGAGAGGTCGGCGAGGAGCGCCTCGGGCTCGGCGGCGTGCCACGGGGTTCCGGCCTCGTGGTGGAGGCGGGCGGCCCGGGCGAAGAGCTCGGCGGCGGTCGCGAGGTCGCCGCGCGCGGCGGTGTGGCGGGCGTGCAGCGCGATCGCGTCGGCGAGCCGTCCGGCCATCCGGTCCTCGTCGCGGTGCTCCTCGGCGAAGGCGATGATCCGCAGCAGTTCCGCCTCGCTCTCGGCGCCGGGCGGCCGCAGGTGGAGCCGGGCCAGCCAGGCCCCGGTGAGCTGGCGGGCGGTGGCCCGGCCGGTGCCGTGCAGCTCGCGCAGGGCGTAGACGGCCGCGTCGAGCGCGGTCAGGGCCCGGCCGCTTTGTTCCGCGACGGCCACCGCGTAGGCGGCGCGGGCACGGCAGGCCGCGGCCTCGCCGGGCTTGCCGGCCGCCTCGAACAGCCCGGCGGCGGTGTCGAAGAGCGGTACGGCGGTGCCGGGGTCGGCGAAGGCGCCGATGCCGGCGTGGTCGGCGATCTCGGCGCGGGACAGGTCGTCCAGGACGGTGCCGGTGCTGTCCGCGGCACGGCCCGCGGTGGCCCATGCGGCGCCCGCGTCGGGGTGCTGGGCGGCGCTGAGCCTGCGGGCCTCGGCGAGCAGTGCGGGGACGTCCGCCGCGCCCGCGGGTACGGCCGCTTCGGCGGCCGGTGCGGGCTGCGGGCGGGCGGGCGTGGTCAGGCGCTGCCTGGCCCGGACGCCCAGCGGGAGCCGCTCCACGAGGGGCTCGGCGCCGAGGCGCTCGCGCATGCGGCGGCTGACGGCGTCGTTGCCGTTGCGGGCGTCGAAACGCGCGGCGACGGCGGCGGCCTCGCGCTCGGCGTGGGCGAGCAGGGTGCGGGCGGTCCACTCGGTGCCGGCCGGGCCGGGGACGCCGCGGCCGGCGTGGCCGAGGGCGAGCAGGCGGCGCATCAGGAGCGCGGTGACGACCAGGTGGTCCATGAGCGTGTCGGGGTCGCCGGTGTCGGTGAAGTACGCGGGATGCTCGGCGAGGATCTCCAGGGCCCGTGCCTCGTTGCCGGTCAGGGCACAGAACTCGACGTGGGAGGAGACCGCGCCGCGCATGCTCTCCATGGCGCGCACCAGGCGGTGGCCGCGCAGGTGGTGGGCGCGCGCCTCGTCGAGCCGGCCGAGCCGGACCAGAGGCAGCAGCGAGGACGCCAGCACGTTGTGCGGCTCGTGGGCGCAGGTGTACTGCCCCGTCAGGACCGGCTCCCAGGTGCTCAGCGCCTCCTCGTCACGGCCGCGTTCGACCTGCCAGCTGCCCTGGCCGTGGAGTTCGCAGGCGTGGCAGTCGGCCATGCCGTCGCGGTCGGCGGCGAGCCAGGCGGCGTGGGCGGCCTCGGCGCGGGCGGTGTCACCGCGGTGCCGGGCGATGCGGAACTCGCCCTGACGTACGGCGCGTTCGGAGTGACCGGCGAGGCGGTAGCGGTGCTCCATCTCGCGGTGCCACTTCTCGATGGAGGCGAGCGGGACGTCGGGCTGGTCGAGCATGCCGTTGGCCACCCACTTGAAGATCCAGTGCAGGTGGTGGGTGTTCGCGCCGTCGAAGTCCCCGGGCCGCTCGTCCCACATGCGCAGCAGGCGGGCGAAGGGCACGAAGAACTTGTCCTTCTCGCTGCTGTAGGCGTAGGCGTTGGCGAGGTTGAACAGGGCCTCGAGGAGCAGCGGGGTGTCGCCGGTGGCCCCGGCCTCGGCGACGAGCCGCTCCGCGCCGGCGTTGCGGGCGCGGCCCTCGGGCTCCTCCCGGTTGTGGTGCAGGGCGCGGCGTACGGTCTCGACCGCCGGGTCCCGGGTGCTCATCGGCCGTCCTCCTGTTCGGCGTCGGCGGGCTTGCCCGCGGGGCTGTCCGCGGTCTGCGCCGCCCACTGCAGCAGGCCGAGGAAGGCGCGGTTGAGGAGCGCGGAGTCGGCGGGGCGCAGCGGGCGCTGGGCCATCAGCAGGGCCTGGCCGTACAGCGCCTCGGCGGCGGTGCCGACGAGTTCGGGGTCGGTGAAGGCGCTGATCCGCCGGACCAGCGGGTTGAGGTGGTTCAGGACGAGCCGGGCGCGCGGGGCGCCGCCGCGCAGGGAGCCGAGGATGCCCGCCCACAGCTCGTCGGCCTGCTCCTCCTCCTCGGCGCGGGCGCGTTCGTGGCGGGCGGCCCGGTCGTCCAGGTGCAGCGCGGGGACGGTGATGGGGTGGAAGGTGCGAAGCGACACGTCGCAGCCGAGCGGGTCGAGCCTGGCGCGGGCCGCGGCGAGGAAGCCGGACAGGGCGAGTTCCTCGGCGGGGTCGACGGGGTCGAGGTGCGCGGTCACGGTGTCCGCGTCGAGTTCGGCCACGGCGGTGCCGGGACGCACGGTCGGCAGCAGCTCGACCAGGTCGGCGTCGTAGGTGTAGCCGCCGTTGACGACGCCGATGCCCTGCGCGGAGGCGATGGCCGCGACCTGGCGGTACTCCTCGACGGTGCGGGTGAAGTGGACGACGGGGTGGCGGCGGGCGAACTCCTCGAGCGACAGCTGTCCGTCGGTGGTCTCGAACGGCAGCCACGGCAGCATCGTGCGGAGCATCCCGGCGTCGTGCCGGGCGAGCGACTTGACGCCGAGGTGGTGGACGGCGAGGAACTGGGCGAGCCGTTCCCGGTCGCCCGCGGCGAGTTCGGTCAGCCAGCCGCGTATGCGTTCGCCGAGGGCCTCGCGGACGGCGGCGAGCGTCTCGTCGGCGTACAGGCTCTCGCGGGACGCGGTGGGGCGCAGGCTGTCGGTGTCGATCACGCAGCGGACGAAGAAGGCCCACTCCGGGAGGAGTTCGTCCGCCCGGTCGGTCAGCAGCATGCCCTTGAGGTGGACGCGGTGCCCGGCGCGCTGGGCGGGGCTGACCGCGGCGGGCAGGACGTAGCCGACGCCGCGCACGCCCGCGAGGGGGACGTCGAGGTCGATGACGTCGAGCGGGGTGAAGCCGAACTGCTCGTGGCAGTGCCGGGCGAGCGCGACCCGGCGGGCCGCCTGCCCGGGGTGCGGGCGCTCCCAGACCGGCGGGCGCTCGCTGACGGGCGTGTCGCCGACCCGCACGTCGTACGGCAGCAGAGACCCGAAGTCCTTGGCGAGGGCGAGCACGCGCTCCTCGGCAAGCCACTCCGCCGCGCCCGGCCGGGCGGTCAGGTGGACGGTCGTACCGGGCTCGGGGTGGTCCTGCCGCGGCAGCGTGCGGACGGTGTACGAGCCGTCGTCACGGGCGGTCCACTCGACGGGCGGGGCGTCCTGGGTACGGGCGGACCGGCTGACGACGCGGATCTCCGCCGCGACGACGAAGCAGGCGAGCAGCCCGATGCCGAACTGACCGAGGAACTCCGAGCGGGCGTTCTCCAGCCCGTCGCGCTTGGAGCTGCGGCCGATGGTGGCGAGCAGCTCGTGCACGTCGGACTCGGTGAGGCCGACGCCGGTGTCCGTCACGCGCAGCCGGCCGCCCTCGGCGTGCAGGAGCACCCGGGCGGGGGCGTCGGGCTGTTCGGCCCGGCGGGCGGTGATCGCGTCGACACCGTTCTGCAGCAGTTCGCGCAGGTAGACCTTGGGGCTGGAGTAGAGGTGGTGGGAGAGGAGGTCCACCAGGCCGCGCAGGTCGACCTGGAAGGCGTGCGGTGTCTGATCTGCAGTCATCATGGGGGCGCCGGTGCGCTCCCGGGGAGGGAGTACGGGGCGCGGGTAGGGCGATCGGGTGATCGCGGCCGCCGGATTCGGGACATCGTATGGCGGCGGAGCCCGTGGTTACCAGGGGGTTTCGCCGCACGGGACGCACGTGGGTGCGCGCGGAGCGGGTGGGCGCCGCCGTACGGCGCGGGCCGGTTGTTCACCGGGCGTTCGGATCGACGGCACGCGGCGCGAGTAGGAACGTGGGGCGGACGCATTCCGGCGTACGCGGCTGCGACGCGGGAGGTCGGGATGGCGGACGGATCCGGGAGCACGGTCGGGCGGCGCTCGGTGCTGAGGGGCGGGCTGGCGGCCTCCGGGGCGCTGCTGGTGCCCGCGGCGGCCGCGCCCGCGCTGGCCCTGTCGGGGAGGCCGGCGGCGACGTCGGGGGTGCAGACCGGCGACGTGACCGCGTCGGGCGGCCTGGTGTGGGTGCGCGCGGACCGGCCGGCGCGGATGGTGGTGGAGACCTCGGCGACCGGGTCGTTCCGGCACACCCGGCGCTTCCCCGGCCCGGTGGTCGGCCCCGGCACCGACTTCACCGGGGTGACCCGGCTGCACGGCCTGCCGGGCGGTGAGCAGGTCCACTACCGGGTGCTGCTGGCCGACCCCGACGACCCGCGCCGCACCGGCGCGCCGGTCACGGGCACCTTCCGCACGGCGCCGGACGGACGGCACGGCGGCGTGCGCTTCGTGTGGTCGGGCGACCTGGCCGGGCAGGGCTGGGGCATCAACCCCGACATCGGCGGCTACCGCATCTTCGACGCGATGGGCGCGGTGGACCCGGACTTCTTCCTGTGCAGCGGTGACAACATCTACGCCGACGGCCCGATCGCGGCGACCCAGGCCCTCCCCGACGGCAGCGCCTACCGCAACGTCACCACGGAGGAGAAGTCCAAGGTCGCCGAGACGCTGGCCGAGTTCCGCGGCAACTTCCGCTACAACCTGCTCGACGAGAACCTGCGGCGCTTCAACGCCCGGGTGCCGTCGGTCATCCAGTGGGACGACCACGAGGTCCGCAACAACTGGTACCCCGGCGAGGTGATCGCCGCCTCGGACCCGCGCTACACCGAGAAGAGCGTGGACGTCCTCGCGGCCCGGGCGCGGCGGGCGTTCGCCGAGTACTTCCCCCTCTCCTCGCTGCGGCCGGACGGCGCCGGCCGGGTGTACCGGGTGCTGCGGCAGGGTCCCCTGCTGGACGTCTTCGTCCTCGACATGCGCACCCACCGCAACGCCAACTCCCCCGACGACCAGGCCCACGACCCGCAGGGCATCCTCGGCCGTGAGCAGTTGGAGTGGCTGAAGCGGGAGCTTTCGCGGTCGCGCGCGGTGTGGAAGGTGATCGCCGCCGACATGCCGCTCGGGCTGGTGGTGCCCGACACCACGGAGGGCCGGCCGAACATCGAGGCCGTCGCGCAGGGCGAGCCCGGCGCGCCGCTCGGCCGCGAGCTGCAGATCGCCGAACTGCTGCGGTTCGTCAAGCACCGCAGGATCACGGGCACGGTGTGGCTGACCGCCGACGTCCACCACACCTCGGCGCAGCACTACCAGCCCTCCCGCGCGGCGTTCACGGACTTCGAGCCGTTCTGGGAGTTCGTCTCCGGTCCGCTGAACGCGGGTGCCTTCCCGGCGAGCGCGCTGGACGGCACCTTCGGCCCGGAGCGGGTCTTCGTGAAGGCCCCGACGGCCTCGAACGTCTCGCCCGCCGAGGGCTACCAGTTCTTCGGGCAGGTCGACATCGACGGCCACTCCGGGGACATGACGGTGCGGCTGCGCGAGCAGGACGGCTCGGTGCTGTTCACGAAGGTGCTCCGGGCGGGGCTGGTCGGCCAGTAGCCACGGACGGCAGCGGGGGCTGCGACGGGCCGGCGCCCGGCGGTGCGAGCGCGCCGCCGGGCGTCCGGTGCTCAGCGGGCGGCCGCCAGGATCACGTCTGCCACGGCCCGCGGCCGGGAGACCATGACCAGATGGCCGGCGCCGGGCACCGATACCGTCGCGGCCCCCATGCGCTCGGCCACGAAGCGTTCCAGGTCCGGCGGGATGATCTGGTCGTTCTCCGCGACGACGGAGTGGCATGGGTGCTCGCGCCAGGCCGGCGGTCCCGACACGAAGCCGAAGCGGGCCACGTCGCTGGGTCCCTGGACGGCGGCCAGTACCCGTGCCTCCTCCGGTGCGACGTCCGGGCAGAAGTGCAGAAGTACTGCGGGAACAGCTCCTGGCGATCACAGCCGGTCGGCGGCGGTCGGATTCCGTCTCGATCCGCAGGGATGTGGTCCAGGTCACCTCGCCTCGCCTCCTGGGCGCGATGATTCCGGGGCAGTGCGACGGTCTCCCTTGCAGTGACGGCGGCGAGTGACGACGAAGACGAGGAGCGAATCCCATGCGCATCGTGATCACCGAGTTCATCAGCCTCGACGGCGTGGTGCAGGCGCCGGGCGGACCGGAGGAGGACACCGACGGCGGCTTCGCCAACGGCGGTTGGACGCACCCCTTCTTCGACCCGGAGGTCGTGGGCGGCGCCTTCGACGAGGCGGTCGGCAAGGCCGACGCGCTGCTGTACGGGCGCCGCACGTGGGCGGCGATGGCCGGCGCGTGGCCCGAGCGGGCCGGTGACCCCTTCGCGGACCGGATGAACGCGCTGCCGAAGTACGTCGTGTCCGGCACGCTCGGCGACTCCGAGCTGGCCTGGCACAACACCACCCGTATCCCCGGCGGCGAAGCCGTCGCCCGGATCAAGGAGCTGCAGGAGGCGCCCGGCGGCGACATCGTGGTGATGGGCAGCCCCACGCTCGCGCGCACCCTGCTGAGCGAGGACCTGGTCGACGAACTCCGCCTCATGGTCACGCCCGTCCTCCTCGGCGGCGGCAAGTCGCTCTTCCCCGAGGACGGCGCGCTGCGCACCTTCGCACTGGTCTCCACGGTCACCAGCGACAAGGGCGTCAACGTCTGCACCTACCGGCGGGCGGGCGGCGCCCCCGGGGCTTAGCATGTGCAAATCGTCGGGGCAATACGGCGATTTCGAGACCTCGTGGAGCGAGCGGGGAGGGTGCTCCGCGGGCTCCCGAGGACGGGAAGGACGGCGCCGTGACGGGTGGTTTCACCTACGAGCAGGTCGGGGTGACGCGGACCGGCGGGCCCACGCCGCCGGGGCTCCACCACCTGCACGAGCGGATCCGGCTCGGCGAGGGCCCCCAGGTGCTGGCCGCGGCCGGACGGGCGCTGATGGGGTGGCGGATGCACCGGGCGACCGGACTGCGGGTGCCCGCCGGCACCCCGGAGGCGGCACCGGGGGTGCGTGTGCCCCTGCGGATCGGCCCGCTGCGCGCGCCGTGCGAGGTGGTGTGGGCGGAACGCGGCCCGGAGCGCGTGGGGTTCGCCTACGGGACGCTCCCCGGCCACCCGGAACGCGGGGAGGAGGCGTTCGTGGTGAGCCTCGCGCCCGACGGGTCCGTGTGGCTGGATGTCACGGCCTTCAGTGGACCGGGGGCGTGGTACGTGCGTCTACTGGGCCCCCTGGGACGCGTCACTCAGCGTGGCATCGCGCGGCGCTACGGCCGGTGCCTACGCAGATTGTCGCAGGACGGAATTGTTGAAAGGGGGAGTTAACCGACATGGGACACCCTTTACCCGTCGGTCACAACGCGTTCGTGATCACGCAACACGAGTTCGGCATGGTGTTTGCATGCGAGAACTGACTTCCGCCACGACCGCCCCCGCCGCGTTCGCGGGCCGGCGGCACCACTGGCGCCGCGACGTCATCGAACTCGCCGCGCTCTTCGTGGCCGTGGCCACCGCCGACCTCATCGCCAATCTCGTCGGGCACGCCCCCGACGGCCCCGCCCTGCTGTGCCTGTCGGCCGCCGCGCTCGTCGCCACGGCCGGCTTCCACACATGGTGGGCACGCCATCACGGTCATTCACCGCCGACCGCCGGGAGCCACGGCGGGAGCCGTACGACGGAGCCGGGGGAAAGCTCCGCCGTGGGCGGACCCGACCCGCGGACCACGTTGTGGCGGGTGCGCACCACCGTGCACGACACGCCGGGCAGCCTCGCCGCCCTCTGCACGGCCCTGGCGGGGCGGGGCGTGGACATCCTCACGCTCCAGACGCACCCGCTGGCCGAGGGCACCGTGGACGAGTTCCTGGTCCGCGCCCCGGCCGCACTCGCCCCGGGCGACCTGACGCGGACCGTGGGCGGCGGGGGCGGGCGCGACACCTGGATCGAGCGGGCCGACGCCCACGACCTGGTGGACACCCCGACCCGGGTGCTGAACCTCGCCACCCGCACCGCCATGGACGCCGCCGAACTGCCCCTGGCACTACGACAGTTGTTCGGCCGCTGCACGATAAGGTCCACCCCGCCCGGTACGGCCGGCCCCGATCCCGCCGAGGACACGGAGGACACCGAGGACACCCTGGAGGGCACCGTCATGCGGCTGCGCGATCCGGCCGGAGGCACCATCACCGTGGAACGCGCCTACCTCCCGTTCACCCCGACCGAGTTCGCCCGCGCCCGCGCGCTCGTCGAGCTCGACGCGCACCTGGGCACCAGGGTCCCGGAGGACCGGGCGGTGCTCACGCTGCCCGAGGGCAACGAGATCACCGTCCGCCGGGCGGGCCCCGAGGACCTCGAGGCCGCCCGCGAGCTCCACGGGCGCTGCTCCGCCAGGACCCTGACGCGCCGCTACCACGGCCCGGTCGCGGACGTGGACCGCTATCTGACCCACCTGCTCAGCCCCCGCTTCGGGCAGACCCTCGCCGTGCAGACCGTCTCCGGCCGGCTCGTCGCCCTCGGCCACCTGCTGTGGGACGGCGAAGAGACCGAGGTCGCCCTGCTGGTCGAGGACGCCTGGCAGCGCCGAGGCATCGGCCTGGAGCTGCTGCGCCGCCTGGTCGCCCAGGCCGTCGACGCGGGGTGCGAGAGCGTCTACGCGGTGACCCGGGCGACCAACACCGGGATGGTCGCGACGATGCGCCGCCTGGGTCTGCCGCTGGACTACCAGGTCGAGGACGGCACGCTGGTCATCACCGCGACGCTGTCACCGGCCGGCGCGAGCGCGTCGCTGCGCTGAGCGCGATGTCGAGGTCCTCCCACAGGTCCTCGACGTCCTCCAGGCCGACGGACAGCCGCAGCAGCCGGTCGCTGACCCCCGAGCTGTGGCGGTCGCCCTCGTCGACGATGCGGTGGCTGATCGAGGCCGGGTGCTGGATGAGGGTGTCGACGCTCCCGAGGCTGACCGCCGGGGTGATCAGCCGGACCCCGGCGATCACCTCGTGCGGGTCGCCCTGGACCTCGAACGCGACCATGGCGCCGCCGATCCGCGGGTAGTGCACCTTCGCCACCCGCGGGTCGGCGGCCAGCCGCTCGGCCAGCGCGGCCGCCGTCGCCGAGGCGGCCTTCACCCGGACCGGCAGCGTGGACAGCCCGCGCAGCAGCAGGTAGCCCGCCAGGGGGTGCAGCACCCCTCCGGTGGCGAAGCGCACCTTGCGCAGCACGCGGGCGAACTCCTCGTCACAGGCGATGACCCCGCCCAGGACGTCGCCGTGGCCGCCCAGGTACTTGGTGGCGCTGTGCAGCACGATCCTGGCGCCGCTCTCCAGGGGGCGCTGCAGGACGGGCGTGGCGAAGGTGTTGTCGACCAGCAGCGGCACCTCGCCGCAGGAGTGGGCGACGGCCCGCAGGTCGACCTCGGCCAGCGTCGGGTTGGCGGGGGTCTCCACGATCACCAGGCCGGTGTCGGGGCCGATGGCGTCCGCTATGCCCGCCGGGTCGGTCCAGGTCACCTCGGTGCCGATCAGGCCCCCGGTCAGGAGGTGGTCGCTGCAGCCGTACAGCGGGCGGACGGCCACCACGTGGCGCAGCCCCATGGAGGCGCGGGCCAGCAGGGTGGCGGTGAGGGCGGCCATGCCGCTGGCGAAGGCCACCGCGGCCTCGGCGCCCTCCAGCCGGGCCAGCGCCGCCTCGAAGCGGGCGACGGTGGGGTTGTCGAGCCGGGAGTAGACCGGCGGGCCGGTCAGCGCGGCACCGGTCACGGCGAAGTCGTCCAGCCGGGCGGCCTCGGCGCGGCTGTCCCGCGAAGGGTAGGTGGTGGACAGGTCCAGGGGAACGGCGTGCAGGCCGAGGTCCGCGAGGTCTTCGCGGCCGGCGTGCACGGCCTCGGTGGCGAGGGCGCGGGTGGGCGCCGATGCTGTCGTGTCCATGGCCCGATGCTGAACAGCTACCGGTCCGTAGTGGGGAGAGCCCGTGTTAACTTCGGCCGATGTCCGATTCCGTGCTTCTGGATCCGGTCGACCTCGAGATTCTGCGGCTCCTGCAGAACGACGCACGGACGACCTACAAGGACCTCGCCGCGGCCGTGGGCGTGGCCCCGTCCACCTGCCTGGACCGGGTCAGCCGGCTGCGCCGCACCGGGGTGATCCTCGGCCATGAGCTGCGGGTCGACCCGGCCCGGCTCGGGCGGCCGCTGGAGGCACTGCTGGCGGTGCAGGTGCGGCCGCACCGCCGGGAGCTGATCGGCCCGTTCGTGGAGCGGGTGCGGGCACTGCCCGAGTCCCGGGCGCTGTTCCACCTCACCGGGCCCGACGACTACCTCGTCCACGTGGCCGTGGCGAGCACCGGCGACCTCCAGCGGCTGGTCGTCGACGAGTTCACCTCGCGGCCCGAAGTCGCGCGCGTGGAGACCCGGTTGATCTTCCAGCACTGGGACTGCGGCCCACTGCTCCCGCCCACGTCAGGAATATGATCGTCAATGGTGATGACGGAGCAGGCCGCTCCGTACCAGGATGTGACCATGCCCGACACCACCGGCAGCGCGCTGCCCCGCCAGATCGCCGACGCGTACGTCGACGCGGTCACCGAACTCGACCCCATCACCGCCACGTACCTGGGGGTGCGGACCGGTCAGGACCGGCTCCCCGACTTCAGCCCCGCCGGCCTGGAGGCCCAGGCCGGGCTCGCCCGCCGCACCCTGGCCGACGTCGACGCGGCCGAGGCGACGGACGACGACGAGCGCCGCTGCGCCCGGCTGCTGCGCGAGCGGCTCACCGCCGAGCTGGCCGTGCACGAGGCGGGTGAGGGCCTGCGGGCCGTGAGCAACCTGCACTCCCCCGTCCACTCGGTGCGCGGCGTCTTCATGCTGATGCCGACCGGGACCGACGAGGACTGGGCCGCCGTCGCCGCCCGGCTGCGCGCGGTCCCGGAGTCCCTGGCGGGCTACCGGGCCTCCCTGGAGGAGGGCGTCGCCCGCAAGCTGCCGGCCGGGCCGCGCCAGGTCGCCACGGTCATCGAGCAGCTCGGCGAGTGGCTGGGCGAGGACGCAGGAGCGAGCTGGTTCGCGCAGTTCGTGAAGGAGGGCCCGCAGGCCCTGCGGTCCGAGCTCGACGGCGGTGCCGC
Source organism: Streptomyces sp. TOM-9 (assembly GCF_056858595.1). NCBI lineage: Bacteria > Bacillati > Actinomycetota > Actinomycetes > Kitasatosporales > Streptomycetaceae > Streptomyces > Streptomyces sp. TOM-9. The sequence continues at coordinate 1,886,583 of NZ_JBXEQB010000001.1, forward strand.
CGACGCCACCGCCGCCGTCGCCGACCTGCGCGACTGGCTGCGCGACACCTACGCCCCCGCCGTCGAGGGCACCCCGGACGCCGTCGGCCGCGAGCGGTACGCCCGCTGGGCCCGCTACTGGACCGGCTCCGACCTCGACCTGGACGAGGCGTACGCCTGGGGCTGGGAGGAATTCCGGCGCCTCGACGCCGAGATGCGCGTCGAGGCGGAGAAGGTGCTGCCCGGCTCCACCCCGCTGGAGGCGCTGGCCCACCTGGACGAGGCCGGCGAGGCCGTCGAGGGCGTCGACGCGGTCCGCGACTGGCTGCAGGGCCTGATGGACGAGGCCATGGCGGCGCTCGACGGCACCCACTTCGACCTGGCCGAGCCCGTCAAGCACGTCGAGTCCCGCATCGCTCCGCCCGGCAGCGCCGCCGCGCCGTACTACACGGCCCCCTCCCTGGACTTCTCCCGCCCGGGCCGCACCTGGCTGCCCACCCTGGGCCGCGAGCGGTTCCCCGTCTGGGACCTGGTCAGCACCTGGTACCACGAGGGCGTCCCCGGCCACCACCTGCAGCTCGCGCAGTGGGTGTACGTCGCGGACCGGCTCAGCCGCTACCAGGCCACCCTGGGCCAGGTCAGCGCCAACGCGGAGGGCTGGGCCCTGTACGCCGAGCGCCTCATGGACGAACTCGGCTTCCTGACGGACGCGGGGCGCCGGCTGGGCTACCTCAACGCGCAGATGCTGCGGGCCACCCGCGTCATCCTGGACATCGGCATGCACCTGGAGCTGGAGATCCCGCAGGACAGCCCGTACCGTCCGGGCGAGACCTGGACGCCGGAGCTGGGGCGTGAGTTCTTCGGGCGCTTCAACGGGCTCAGCGACGCCATGCTCGACAGCGAGATCATCCGCTACCTCGGCATGCCGGGGCAGGCCATCGGCTACAAGCTGGGCGAGCGCGCCTGGCTCGCCGGGCGGGAGGCCGCCCGCAAGGCCCACGGCGACTCCTTCGACCCCAAGGCCTGGCACATGGCCGCGCTCTCGCAGGGCTCCCTGGGCCTGGACGACCTCGTCGACGAGCTCTCGAAGCTCTGACGGTCGACCGTCCTTCCCCGGGCCCCGCCCGGGGAAGGACGCAGGGCGCACCGACGCCTACCGCTCCGGGTCGGGCCAGGCCGCCACGAGCGCCCGGTAGTCGGCGAAGCGGGGGCCGGGGACGCTCTCCCGGACCGGCCGGCCGTTCAGCCAGTCCATCCGGTGGATGCCGGTCTCGGTGTCGAGCAGGCAGCACACTCCCCCGGCTGCGGCCGTGAGGCCGGTGAACACCGACCGGACGCTCGCGGACCGCTCGAACATCAGGCTCATCCCGGTGGTCGCCGCCGTGAACTCCAGCGTCGCGTAGTGGGGGTGGAGCGCGGGCGCGAACCGGACCGTCAGGTAGACGTAGCCGATCGGGACCCTCCCGAGCGCGTCGGGCTCGGGGTCGCGGGTCTCCAGGAACGCGCGTACGGCGTCGTCCACCCCGAACATGATCGAGGTGTCGAGCTCCAGCGTGCCGCTCCCGGAGCAATCCACCGGCTCGCTCCGGAAATGGGACGTGAACGGGACGACGACGCCCTCACCGCCGGGCAGGGTGACCGTCAGCGGCGGCACGCGCGAGGCCGGCGGCGCCAGCTTCACCAGCTCCGCCAGCGCGGCGGCGACGTTCCCGGCCGGCAGGACGATCTCGTAGGTGTAGTCGAGCCCCATGCCCATCCCTCCCCTGAGCGGCACCGATCGTGCCACGCCGGACCGTCGGAAGCCCGCGGATTTCCCGCGGGGCACTCCGCCGCCCGGTGCCTGCCCGCGATGCCCGCCCCCGCGCGGGGACCCGCCCGCGGGGAGCGGCGGGGGTGGATAGGGTGAGTCGCATGGGGGTGTCACGCGGATGATTCCGAATGCTGCGCGGGAAGACGGCCGCCTGGTGCTGACGCACGGGCGGGTGGTGCTGAGGGAGCAACTGCCGGAGGAAGCAGCGCAGCTGGCCGACGGCAAGCCGGCCGGGCTGGAGTGGATCGACGGCGGGCCGGGCGAGGGCACGATCATCGCGGCCGGGATGATGACGATCGCGGCGGCCGCAGCGGTGTACGCCCCGGGGTGGGGGCTGTTCGTGATCCAGCGGACGGACGACGGCCTCGCGCTCGGCGGCATCGGCTTCCACGGCCCGCCCTCCGCCGTCGACGGCCTGGTGGAGATCGGCTACGACCTGTCGGAGTCCGCGCGCGGCGTGGGCTGGGCGACGGACGCCGTACTGGTGCTGTCCCGGTGGGCGCTGAGCCGTGCCGAGGTGCGCACCGTGCTGGCGACCACCGATCCGGGCAACCGCGCCTCGCAACGGGTGCTGGAGCGGGCCGGTTTCGGGCGGGTCGCGGACCGGGACGCCCAGTGGGCGTACGAGCTGCGGCCGGCCGGGGTGGTGTGACGGCGTAATGCGCTGTCGCGTCACCCGCCGGATGCGCCACCATCGGTGACCGTGAACACCGTGCACCCGTCCCGGACCCTCTTCCTCTCGCCGCGCGTGACCGCCACCGGCCACGCGCTCGCCGCGGCCGCCCACCGGCGCGGCATGGCGACGCGTACCCTCCCCACGTGGCGGGTGCCGCAGGACGCGCTCGACGCCGTGGGCCCGTCGCTGTACGCGGGGCCGCTCTTCGCGGACGCGGTGGCGGCGGACCTGGGCCTGGGGCTGCTGGAGGCCGACGAGGACTGGCTGGCCCGGCTGCCGTTCGAACTCGTGAGGCGGCGGATCGAGTTCACCACCCTGGCGCAGGCCCGCGGGCTGCGCCGGCCCGCCTTCGTGAAGCCGCCGAACGACAAGAGCTTCCCGGCCCGTGTGTACCCCGACGGCAGCGGCCTGCCCGGTCCGGACGCGGTGGACGACGACACCCCCGTGCTGGTGAGCGACATCGTGGCGTTCGCCGTCGAATACCGGCTGTTCCTGCTGGACGGCGAGGTCGTCACGGGCAGCCGCTACGCGACCCGCGGCGACCTGGACGTGGCTCCCCTGGACGGCGACCCGGCGGCCGGTGAGGTGCGGGACTTCGCCGCACGGCTGTTCGCACCCGGCGTGCCGGAACTGCCCGGCGCGGTCGTGGTCGACGTCGGCAGGACCGCGGACGGCTGGGCGGTGGTCGAGGCCAACGCGGCCTGGGCGAGCGGGCACTACGCCTGCGAGGCCGACGCCGCGCTGGACGTCGTCCTGCGGGCCGCGGCGCCGCTCGCCGGACGGGGGCCGCGGGACCGCCGGTTCCTGCGCTCGGCCGTCTCCGTCGTCCGCTGAGGCCGCCGCGCGGCGGCCTCAGCAGCCGCAGTCGTCGCCGCCCACGGGCGCGGTCAGCGGGTCGGCCGGGCGCCGGAAGGTGCCGTCGGCCGTCTCGTGGGCGAAGCCCTCGCGGATCCAGTACTCCATGCCGCCGAGCATCTCCTTGACCCGGTAGCCGAGGCTCGCCAGGGCGTGCGCGGCGCGGGTGGCGCCGTTGCAGCCGGGCCCCCAGCAGTACACGACGACGGGCACGTCGCGGTCGAGGTAGGCCGCGGCGAGCCAGGGGACGTCCGCGGTGGGCAGGTGGACGGCGCCGGGGACGTGGCCCTGCTCCCAGGCCTGGGTGGAGCGGGAGTCGACGACGACGAAGCCGGGTCCGGTGCCGCTCTCCGCCGCCGTGGCGAGGGCGGCCGCGACGTCGGACACGTCGGCGTGGAAGGCGAGGCTCGCGGCGAAGTACGCGGCGGCGTCGGCCGGAGCGGCGGGCGGGAGGCGCAGCACGGGGTTGTCGGCCGGAGCGGAGGCGGGGGCGTAGGCGGGGGCAGCGGTCTGTGTCGTCATGGCGGCAAATCTACGAGCCGCCGACGCCCGTCTGAAGGGTCGTTCCCCGGCGTCCGTCTTGCCCGACCGGGGAAACCACTGGTACTCAGGGTGCATGACCGTGGATTCCCTCGACGCCACCGACTGGCGCATCCTGGACGCCCTGCAGCGCGACGGCCGGGCCAGCTACGCCGAACTGGCGCGTGCCGTGTCGATGTCACCGAGCGCGGTGACCGAGCGGGTCCGGCGGCTGGAGGAGGCGGGGGTGATCACGGCGTACACGGCCGTCGTGGACCTGGAGCGGATCGGCCGCCCGATCATGGCGTTCGTCCGGCTGCGCTACCCGCACGGCAACTACAAGCCGTTCCACGATCTGCTGGAGTCGACCCCGGAGATCCTGGAGGCCCACCATGTGACGGGCGACGACTGCTTCATCATGAAGGTCACCGCCCGCTCGATGCGCCACCTGGAGGAGATCACCGGCCGTGTCTCGGGCCTCGGCTCGGTGACGACGAGCGTCGTCTACTCGTCACCGCTCGCCCGTCGTGCGGTGGCGGAGGGCTGAGCCCCGCTGCCCCTTGACCACCTGCAACTGGGCGGGGACGCGCTGCCGGAGCTCGGCCACGTGGCTGACGATGCCGACGGCGCGGTCCCGTTCGCGCAGGCCGTCGAGGACGTCCAGCACCTCGTCCAGGGTCTGCTCGTCGAGGCTGCCGAAGCCCTCGTCGACGAAGAGCGTGTCGAGGCGGGCGCCGCCCGACTCGTCCGTGACGACGTCCGCGAGCCCGAGGGCGAGGGCGAGGGAGGCGAAGAAGGTCTCGCCGCCGGAGAGCGTGGCGGTGTCGCGCTCGGTGCCCGTCCAGGAGTCCACGACCATCAGCCCCAGGCCCGACTTGACGTTGCGTGAGGCACGGGCGTCGGTGTGGACGAGGGTGTAGCGCCCGGAGGACATCCGGTGCAGCCGGACGCTGGCCGCGGCAGCGACCTGTTCCAGCCGGGCGGCGAGCACATAGGTCTCCAGCTCCATGCGCAGCGTGTTCTCGCCGGCGCCGGTGGCCAGGTCCGCCAGGCGTCGCAGCCGCGCGTACTCCTCGCGGGCCGGGGCGAGCGCCCTGGTACCGCGCAGCGCCTCGGCCCGCAGCCGGTCGAGGGCGTCGCGGGTCGCGTGCGCGGCGGACTGTCGGGCGGCGGCCCCGCGCAGCCGTACGGTGGCGGTCTCGACGGCCCGCCGGGCCGCGTCGGGGTCGGCCGGGGGCAGCGCGGCGGCCTCGGCCAGCTCCAGGGCGGTGAGTTCGGCGGTGACCGCGGCCTCCTCGCGGCGCCACTCCTCCGCCCGTTGCCGCAGCCGCCGCAGTTCCGTCTCCGGCTGTACGGCGGCGGCCGCCGCCTCGGGCGTGGGGAAACCGGCCTTGTAGGCGGCGTCGGCCAGGTCGGAGTCCGCCTCCTTCAGCCCGCGGGCGCCGTCCTGCCCGGCGCGGGCCGCCCGGGCCGCGGTGGCGGCGCGCTCGGCGTCCGCCGCGAGCCGGGCGCGGCGCTCGGCGACGGTGGCGTACGGGCCGCGGGCCCGCGCCAGCCGGGCGGTGAGCTCGGTGTCCTCCTGGTCGAGGAGCTCCCGGCGGGTGGTGAGGGAGGCGAGCCGGTTCTCGGCCTCGTTGCGGTCCGAGGAGCGGCGGGCGTGTTCCGCGAGGGCCCGGTCGAGCGCCTGGCGCGCCTCGGGGGCCCGCGCGGCGGCCCGCGCGGCGGCCCGGTACTCCTCTTCCAACGCGGCGTGCGCGGCGGCGAGTTCGGGCTGCGGCTCCGGTCCCGCGGCGGCGAGGGCCGCGTCGTGGGCCGCGGTGAGGCGTACGACCTGGTCCTGCGCGGTGTCCCGGGTGGCGGCGGCCCGCTGCTGGGCCTCCTGCGCGGCCTCCTCGTCCGCGCGGCCCACCTGGCGGCCGGTGGGGCGGGCGGGGTGCGGGTGCTCGGTGGCGCCGCAGACCAGACAGCCCTCACCGGGGCTGAGCTGCGCGGCCAGTTCGGCGGCGATGCCATTGATGCGGGCCTCGCGCACGTCCTGCCAGTGGTCGCGGGCGTCGGCGGCGGCGTCGCGTGCGGCACGCAGCCGGTCCTGCGCGGCGAGCAGCGCGGTGGCGTGGGTGTCGCGTTCGCGGGCGGCGTCGAGGCGGCGGCGGGCCCGGTCGAGGGCGCCGGAGAGTTCGGCGGCGCGGGTGGCGGCGGACTGGGCGGTGTCGACGGCGCGTTCGTGGCCGAGGCGTGCGGCCTCCCAGCCGTCCAGCCAGGCGGCCGTGTCGGCGATCAGCCGCTCGTCCTCGGCGGCCTCGCGCTCCACGCGCCCGCGGTCGTGGGCCAGTTCGGCGGCGCGCTGCTCGGCCCGGCCGGCGTCGGCGAGGCCGCCCAGCTCCTCGCGGAGCCGGTTCTCGTACTCCGCGAGCTGTTCGGCGCCCGCCTCGTACTGCTCGGCGGGCAGGCCCGCACGGGCGGTGCGTTCCTCGACGGCCGCACGGGCCTGCCGGGCGGCGGCCCGCTCGCGCAGATCCAGGGCGGGCACCACGGTCGCGGCCCGCTCCGCCGTCTCCAGCAGCCGCTGTTCGCGGGCGTGGGTCTCGCGCTCGCCGGCCATGTCGCGGGCGCGGCGCTCGGCCGCGGCGTGCCGGCGCTGCCGGACGGCGAGTTCGCGTACCGCCTCGGCCTCGCGCTGGGCCCGCTCGTGCCCGCCCTCGGCGGCGGTCACGGCGAGGTCGGCGACGTCGACGCGTTCGTGAGCGGTGGTGGCCAGCACGGCCGCCCAGCGCAGGATGTGCGGGGCCAGTTCCGGGTCGCCGGCCACGACACCCTCCGGCAGCGGCCCGGCCAGGGCCTCCGGGTCGTCACCGGCGGCCTGGCCCATGCGCTCGGCGAGCCGCTGCAACTCGTCGTCCCCGGCGGCGACCCGCTGCTCGGCGGCCCGCCGCCGGGCCCGCAGCCACTCCTCGACGGCCTTGAAACGGCCGGTGTCGAAGAGCTTGCCGAGCAGGGCTGCCCGGTCGGTGGCGGTGGCCCGCAGGAAGGTCGCGAACTCGCCCTGGGGCAGCAGCACGACCTGGCAGAACTGCTCCCGGCTCATGCCGATGAGATGCTTCAGCTCCTCGCCGGCCTCCTGGTGGGACTTGCTGAGCGCCCGCCACTCCCCCGCCGTGTGCTCGCGCAGCAGGGTGACGGCCTTCTCCATCGTGTAGCCGGTGCCGCGCTTCTTGGGGCGCGGCTGCTCGGGGCGCCGGGTGATCTCCAGCCGCCGTCCGCCCACGGTCAGGTCGAGCACCACCTCGGTGGGCGTGTCCTCCCCGGCGTGGTCGCTGCGCAGCCGGTTGCCCTGCCGGCTGCCGGGGACCCCGCCGTACAGGGCGAAGCACACCCCGTCGAGCACGGAGGTCTTGCCGGCGCCGGTCGCACCGTGCAGCAGGAACAGCCCGGCCGAGGACAGCTCGTCGAAGTCCACGGTGTGGCTGCCGGCGAACGGCCCGAAGGCGGTCAGGGTCAGACGGTGCAGGCGCATCAGTCGGTCTCCGCCCCTACGGCATCGCTACGGACCGCGTCGAACGCGTCCCGCAGGACACCCCGCTCCGCGGTGTCGGGCCCGGTGCCCGGCTCGGTTCCCGGCCGCCCACCACCCACGGTGCGGCCGAGCACGACGGCGGCGTGATCGCCGCACGGCCCATCGCCCCACCGAACGCCGACCGCGCGGCTGACAGCGAACGCCCCGAGGGCCGTGAAGGTCGGACGGTGCAGGCGCATCAGTCGGCCTCCGCCCGCACCGCATCGCTACGGACCGCGTCGAACGCGTCCCGCAGGACACCCCGCTCCGCGGTGTCGGGCCCGGTGCCGCGCCGCGCGGCGCGCCGGCCAGCGGCGGTGGCGGCGAGCACGGCAGCGGCACGACCACCGTACGGCCGGCGGCCCCCCCGATGGCCGACGGTGCGGCCGCCGGCGAACGGCCCGAAGGCGGTCAGGGTCGGACGGTGCAGGCGCATCAGTCGGCCTCCGCCCGTACGGCATCACTGCGGACCGCGTCGAACGCGTCCCGCAGGACACCCCGCTCCGCGGTGTCGGGCCCGGTGCCGCGGACGTGGGTCACGAAGTCCTCGGCGATCTGCCGGTCGGTGCGGCCGCGCAGGCGCTGCGCGTACGAGGCGTGGGGGTCGGCGTCCGTGCGTTCGGGCTCGAAGGCCAGCGCGAGGGCGTGGGGGAAGCGTTTGCGCAGGCGGGCCATGGGCTCGTGCGGGCGGTGGGGGTCGGTGAGGGTGGCCTCGACCCAGGAGTCCTCGTGCCGTTCGTGCGCCGGGTCCTCCAGCAGGTCCGCCAGGGGGCCGCGGATCCGGGCGAGCGGCCGGGGCACGGGGCAGTCGACCCGCTCGGCGGCCACGGAGCCGTCGGCGCCGAGGTCGACCAGCCACATGCTCTTGCGGTGGTCGGCCTCGGAGAAGGAGTACGCCAGCGGGGAGCCGGAGTAGCGGACACGGTCGGTGATCGTCTGGCAGCCGTGGAGGTGGCCGAGGGCCACGTAGTCGACGCCGTCGAAGACGCCCGCGGGCACGGCCGCCACACCGCCGACGGTGATGTCCCGCTCGCTGTCGCTGGGCGCGCCGCCCGCGACGAAGGCGTGCGCCAGCACGACCGAGCGGGTGCCCGCGGGGCGTGCGGCCAGGTCGGCGCGGACCCGCGCCATGGCGGCGCTCAGCACCTCGGTGTGGCCTGCCCGGTCGAGGGTGAACTCCTCGCGCACCAGGGCCGGTTCGAGGTAGGGCAGCCCGTACAGGGCGACCGGCCCGTGCGCGTCGGCGAGCACGACCGGCGTCGCGCACCCGGCCGGGTCGGTCCGCAGGTGGATCCCGGCGCGGTCGATGAGCCCGGACGCCACGCCGAGCCGGCGGGCCGAGTCGTGGTTGCCGGAGATCATCACCGTGGGCACGCCGAGGGCGGCGAGCCGGTGCAGCGCGTCGTCGAAGAGCTCGACGGCGGGCAGCGAGGGCAGCGCCCGGTCGTAGACGTCGCCGGCGACGAGGACGGCGTCCACGCGCTCCGCCCGCACCGTGGCCACCAGGTGGTCGATGAACGCCGCCTGGGCGTCGAGCAGTCCGACCCGGTGGAAGGACCGCCCCAGATGCCAGTCGGAGGTGTGCAGCAACCTCACCGTGGCTCTCCCGCCCGCATGTTCCGTTCCTCCGGCTCACGTTCCGCATACTCCGCACGGGCCCCGGTGTCCCCACCGGTCCCGTAGGCTCCGAGAGCAGGCTATCCGGCACCACTGTCAGCGCGCCGCGGGAGTCCGAATTCGGGCAAGGCCGGTCAAGCCGTGTCCCCGCCCGCCCGTACGATAACCGCCATGACGGCGAGCGACTCCGGCAGACGACTGATCGACGGCCGCTTCGAGCTGCTGGAACGACTGGGCGGCGGCGGCATGGGCCTGGTCTGGCGGGCCCGCGACACCGCCCTGCACCGCGAGGTCGCCCTGAAGGAAGTACGGCCGCCCGACCCGGACTTGGCCGAGACCGACCCCGAGGCGGCGGCGAAACTGCGGGAGCGCGTGCTGCGCGAGGCCCGCGCGCTGGCCCGGGTGCACCACCCCAATGTCGCCACGATCCACCACATCGTGGACAGGACGGACCTCCCCCACCCGTGGCTCGTGATGGAGCTGGTGACCGGCGGCTCCCTGCAGGACCGGCTGGCCCGCGGCCCGCTGACCCCGCCGGAGGCGGCCACGGTCGGCCGCGGGGTACTCGCGGGGCTGCGCGCCGCGCACGCGGTCGGGGTCCACCACCGCGACGTGAAGCCCGCGAACGTGCTGCTGCGGCCCGACATGACACCGGTGCTCACCGACTTCGGCATCGCCACGCTCCGCGACTCGACACGGCTGACGACCACCGGCGGCCTCATCGGCTCGCCCGAGTACATCGCCCCCGAGCGCATCCGCGGCGAGGAGGGCAACCCCGCCTCCGACCTGTGGTCGCTCGGCATGCTGCTGTACGTCGCGGTGGAGGGCGTCCACCCGCTGCGCCGCGAGACCAGCATCGCCACGCTCGTCGCCGTCCTCGACGAGCCCCTGCCGCCCCCGGTGCGGTCGGGGCCGCTCGCCCCCGTACTCACCGCCCTGCTCGTGCGGGACGCCGCCGCCCGGCCCGACGCCGACCGGCTCGACCGGATGCTCTCCGACGTCGAGCGCGGCACGCCGCCCGCTCCCGCGCCCGTGGACGCGGCGCCCCCCGGTTTCGGGCCCGCCCCGGCCTCGTACCAGCCGATGGCTCCCCACCCGTACCACCCCCCGCAGCCGCCGACCCGCCCCACCCCGATCCCCGCGGCCCGGCGCGGCGGCCGTGCCGGCCGGGTCGTGGCCGCCTCCGGCGCCGTCGTGGCCGTGGGCGTCGCGGGCGTCCTGCTGTACACCCTCGTCCCGGGGCTCCACGGCGGAGCCGCCGACGCGAGGGAGAAGGGCGGCGGCACGGGGACCCCCAAGGCCACGCACTCCTCCGGCCCCGGCGCCCCCAGCACGGCGGCGCCCGAGAAGCTGCTCTCGGTGGCCGGGGGCCGCTCGATGACGGACGTCGTGAAGTCGGTCTCGGGCGGCACCAAGGTGGTCGAACTGACCGTCTACGAGGACTACGCGATCTTCAAGGCACCGAAGAAGTCGGACACCGGCGTGTACGACGGCTACATGTACCGGGACGGCGCGGTGTCGGAGTGGGGCAGCAAGGGCACCATCGATCCCGACGACACCGTCGTCGACCTGAAGACCGTCAGCTGGGACGCGCTCACGGCCCTGATGGGCCGCGCCGACAAGGACTGCAAGGTCGAGCACCCGACCCTCAGCTACGCGATCGTCAGGCCCGACATCATCAGCGACAAGCCGTCCCTGTACTACTACCGGGTCGACGACTACCGCACCTGCTTCATCGAGGCCACCGTCAAGGGCAAGGTCACCTACGTCAACGCCGAGTGACCTCCCCGCGGGCACGGGCCCGCTACACGTCCACGAAGGCGCTGCCCGACACCTCGACGCCCGCGGTCCCGGCGGAGGCGTCGGCGAGCCAGCTCCGGAAGGCCGCCAGTTCCTCCTCCGGCACGCCCAGCTCGATGCGCACCTCCGCCGCGCCGTAGGCGACCCCTCGCACGGTGCGGCCGGCGGCACGCAGGTCGTTCTCGATGCGCCCGGCCCGTTGGTGATCGGCGACGACGGTGACCAGCGCGAGCTTCTGCCGCTCGACCGTGCCGAGCTCGTCGAGCGCCGCCGACACGGCGCCCCCGTAGGCGCGGACCAGACCCCCCGCGCCGAGCTGGATGCCGCCGTAGTAGCGGGTGACGACGGCGACGACGTCGCGGACCTCGCGGCGCAGCAGCACCTGCAGCATCGGGGTGCCTGCGGTGCCGCCCGGCTCGCCGTCGTCGCTCGCCTTGTGGATCCGGCCCTCGGCGCCGATCACGTACGCGTAGCAGTTGTGGGTCGCCCCGGCGTGCTCCTTGCGGACACGGGCGATGAACTCCTGCGCCGCCTCCTCACTGGGGGCCGGCGCCAGTGCGCACAGGAACCGCGAGCGCTTGATCTCGCTCTCGTGGACGTGCTCGCGCCCGATCGTCAGATACCGCTCCACCACCCCGCCACCCTACGGGAACAGTCAGGTGCGTCCTCTGGTTGACTGCTGCGGACCGGATTCGAGGGAGGACGACGTGTACGGAGACGACGCGACGGTTCGCAAGATCCTGACCGGCCTCGGGGACACCTGGGCCGTGGTGGGGCTGTCCAACAACGCCTCGCGGGCGGCGTACGGCGTCGCCGCGGTGCTGCAGCGGTACGGCAAGCGCGTGGTGCCGGTGCACCCGAAGGCCGAGACCGTGCACGGTGAGCAGGGTTACGCCTCGCTGGCCGACATCCCGTTCCCGGTCGACGTGGTGGACGTCTTCGTCAACTCCGACCTGGCCGGGGCCGTCGCGGACGAGGCCGTCGCGATCGGCGCGAAGGCGGTCTGGTACCAGCTCGGCGTGATCGACGAGGACGCGTACGAGCGCACCCGGGCCGCGGGTCCGCTCATGGTCATGGACCGCTGCCCCGCGATCGAGATCCCCCGGCTCGGCTAGCCGCGTTGTAGCGTGCGCGCATGCCCGGTCCCGTACGCCCTGCCCGACCCGATGACGCCGCCGAGCTGGTACGGCTGCGGCGGCTGATGTTCCTGGCCATGAGCGGGCGGGACGAGCCCGGTCCCTGGGAGGCGGCCGCGCGGGAGCGGGCGCGCGAGCAGCTCGGCGGGGGCGGCGCGCGGTGGCTGGGGGCGTTCGTGGTGGACGGCGAGCCCGCGGTCGCGGACGGGCCGCACCTGGCGGCGTGCGCGGTGGGCCGGGTCGAGGAGCGGCTGCCCGCGCCGGGGCACCCGGCGGGCCGGTTCGGCTTCGTCTTCAACGTCTGCACCGACACCCGCTACCGCGGCCTGGGGTACGCGCGGGCGACGACGCAGGCCCTGCTCGCGTGGTTCACGGAGCAGGGCGTGACCCGCGTCGAACTGCACGCGACCCCGGAGGCGGAACCGCTGTACCGCAGCCTGGGGTTCGCCGAGCACTCGATCCCGCTGTCGCTGGACCTGTCGCGGCGGCCGGTCAGGGGGCGGACGGCTCCGCGATGAGGGCCGTGCCGACCCGGCGGAATCCGAGCCGGCCGTAGATCCGGGCGACGGCATCGTCGCCCGCCGACAGGAACACGGTGGTCAGCCCTTGCGCACGGGCCTCGGCGACGAGCGCGCCGGTGACCGCGAGGGCCAGGCCGCGGCGGCGGGCGCTGGGCAGGGTGCCCACGCCGACGATCTCGCAGACCTCGCCGACGGGGTTGTACTGGCCCGCGCACAGCGCGGTGCCGTCCTCGACGGCCGCGGCGTGGACGGTGAGCCCGGCCCGCAGGCGGGCTTCCGCGGTCGCGACGAGTCCCGGGGCGGCGTGCAGCGGGAGCGCGGCGGCGAGTTCCGCCCGCCCGGCGGTGCCGACGGCGGTGCCGGGCTGCGCGAAGGCCAGGTGCGGGACGGTGAGCGCGCTGGGCAGCGCGGGGTCGCCGGGCCGGAGCAGCCGTACGCCGACGTCCGCGGGGAGTTCCGGCGGCGGGGACGGGACGCGCGGATCCAGCACCATCAGCGGGTGCTCGTGCACGGCCAGGCCGGACGCCTGCGCCGCCTCCCGGAGGCCGGGGGTGGTCTCCGCGACCCACTCGAAGCACTCGGGCACGCCCAGCTCGCGCTGGCGGGCCCGGACCCGGTCGACGTCGGCCCGGCCGACGGTGCCGTCGGCGCCGGGCGTCGGGCGGGCGTAGAAGGGCCAGCCGACGCCCTCGCGCACGAAGAGGGTGAGCGGGCCGTGCTCCTCGGCGCGGGCGCCCGCGCGGGGCACGGCGTCGTAGTAGCGCTCCAGGCGGTCCAGCAGATCCGTCACGCGGGGAGTCCCAGCCCTTCCAGCAGTTCCACGCCGGGCAGCGAGGCCAGCGCCTTGCCGGGCACGAGCAGTTTGCCGCGCCGGCGGCCGCTGCCGATGATCACGTACGGGGTGTCCGCGACCGCCGCGTCCACCAGCAGCGGCCAGGTGGCGGGCAGCCCGATCGGGGTGATGCCGCCGTACTCCATGCCGCTCTCGCCCACGGCGGTGTCCATCGGCGCGAACGAGGCCTTGCGGACGCCGAGATGACGCCGCACGAGGCCGTTCACGTCGGCCCGCGTGGTGGCGAGGACGACGCAGGCGGCGAGCGTCACCTCCCCGCCGCGCTTGCCCGCGACGACCACGCAGTTCGCGGACTGCTCCAGGGCGACCCCGTACGTCTCGGTGAAGACCGCGGTGTCGGCCTTCTCGGGGTCGGTGTCGACCAGCAGCAGCTCCTCGACGGGCACCTGCCCGCTCCAGGCGGTCAGTGCGGCCGCGACGGGGGCCGGAAGCAGGTCGAGCTTCTCCACGGCGGGGTGGACGTCGGTGAAGGTGCCGATGGGTGCGCGCATGTCCGGAACGCTAACAAATCCCGGGAGTTGGCGGCGCCGTCTCACTGGGGGGCGGGGACGGAGATGGCCAGCGTCATCTCCGTCACCTCGGTGCCCCGGTTGCGGTAGCCGTGCGGTGCCGCGGCCTCGAAGCTCGCGGTCGTCCCGGCGGGCACGCGGTGCTCCTGCCCGTCGACGACGAGGGTGAGCTCGCCCTTGTCCACCCGGATCAGTTCGACGGTGCCCGGCGGGTGCGCGTCCGAGTCGTGGCCCTCGCCCGGCATGATCCGCCAGGCCCACATCTCCAGCGGGCCCGGCGCCTGCCCGCCGGCCAGCAACAGACCGCGGCTGCCTGCGGGGGTGCTCCACAGCTCGACGGCCTGGTCGGCGGGGACCAGCCGCACCTTGGGCCCGTCCGCGTAGTCCAGCAGGTTCACCAGGCTCGCGCCGAGCGCGTCCCCGATGCGGACGATGGTGCCCAGGCTCGGGTTGGTGCGCGCCTGCTCGATCTGGATCAGCATGCCGCGGCTGACGCCGGCGCGGGCGGCGAGCGCGTCGAGGCTGTAGCCCCGCTCCAGGCGCAGGCGCTTGACGTTGCGCGCGAGCGACTGGGCGATCAGGTCGAGGTCCGGCACCGTACCGTCCAATATGATGAATGCTGGAGTTCACTTCACTGCACTACTGTGGGGTGTACTGCACTGTTCACCGTACTGTACTGCGATGGAGCCCCATGACCGCGGTCTTCGCCCTGGCCACCAGCCTGTTGTGGGGTCTCGCCGACTTCGGCGGCGGCCTCCTCACCCGCCGTTTCCCGGCGCTCACCGTGGTCGTCGTGTCCCAGGGCGTGGCCGCCGTCGTGCTGGGCGCGGTCGTCGTCGCGACGGGCGGCTGGAGCGAGGCCTCCCCGCGCCTGTGGTTCGCCGTGGCCGCGGGCCTGATCGGCCCGGTCGCCATGCTCTGCTTCTACCGCGCGCTCGCCCTCGGCCCCATGGGCGTCGTCTCGCCGCTGGCCACGGTGGGGGTGGCGGTCCCGGTGAGCGTGGGGCTGCTGCTCGGCGAACGCCCCGGGACCGTGCAGTACGCGGGCATCGCGGTGGCCGTCGTGGGCATCGTCCTGGCCGGCGGGCCCGAGCTGCGCGGGGCGCCCGTACAGCGGCGGGCGGTGGTCATGACCTTGGTCGCGGCCTTCGGCTTCGGCGCGGTCATGTCGCTCGTGGCGGAGGCGTCCCACACCGTGACCGGGCTCTTCCTGGCGCTGTTCGTCCAGCGCGTCTGCAACGTCGCCGTGGGCGGGGCGGCCCTCGCGGTCTCCGTGCGGCGGGGCGCGCCGTCGCTCCCCGAGGGCGGCCTGCCCACGGTGTGGCGCAGCCTGCCCGCGCTGTCCTTCGTGGGCCTCGCGGACGTGGCGGCCAACGGTTCCTACGCCGTGGCGGCGCACCACGGCCCCGTCGCGGTGGCGGCCGTGCTGGCCTCCCTCTACCCCGTCGTCACCGCCCTCGCGGCCCGGGGCGTCCTCGGGGAGCGGCTCCGCCCCGTCCAGGCGGCCGGCGCCGGCCTCGCCCTGGCGGGATCGGTCCTGCTGGCGGCGGGCTGACGGCGTACCGCCCGCCCGCCACTTGCCGCACTTGCAATAACCCATGCCGTTTCGGCAACCTGGGGGTGTGGACGTCACGAGGAAAGAGGTGCTGGACGCCGTCGGGCCCCGGCTGCGGGAGCTGCGGCGCCGCCGCGGCATGACCCTGGCCGAGCTGGCCGGGCGGACGGGCATCAACGAGAGCACCCTGTCCCGCCTCGAGGGCGGGGGCCGCAAGCCGACCCTGGAGCTGCTGCTGACCCTGGCGGAGGTCCACGCGGTGCCGCTCGACGAACTCGTCGGCGCGCCCCGCACCGGCGATCCCCGCATCCACCTCCGGCCGGTCACCCGCGACGGCCTGACGTACGTGCCGCTGAGCCGACCGGGCGGGATCCAGGCGCACAAGCTGCTGATCCCGCCGCACCCGGGCACGGAGCCCGAGTTGAAGACCCATGAGGGCTTCGAGTGGGTCTACGTCCTGGCCGGACGCCTGCTGCTGCTCCTCGGCGACCGGCGTGTGGTGCTGAAGGCCGGCGAGGCCGCCGAGTTCGACACCCACGTCCCGCACCGGCTCGGCCCCGACGGCGAGGACCCCGTCGAACTGCTCGTCCTGTTCGGGCGGCAGGGCGAGCGGGCCCATCTGCGGGCCCGCACCGCCTGAGGCCGGGGGCGACGGGGCGACGGGGGGACGGGGGCGACAGGGGTCACGCCCCCGGCAGCGGGTCCAGGCCGTGCCGGCGCGCACCGAGCACGCGCCGCGTGACCTCCGCCTCCATCCGCCCGCCGAAAACCTCGGTGCCGGCGGGCCGGCGGGGCCGGGCGGCCGCGCGGGCGTCGTCCGTCAGCAGGTCCATGACGATGGCCGCGGCCGCGGTCGTCCCGGCCGCCGCAGCAGCCGGAACGCCCGCCATCAGGTCGCTGACGTTCCCCGCGGCCCACACGCCGTCGACGCCGGTGAAGCCGCAGGCGTCCACCCCGAGTTGCTCCCCGAAGCCCGCCGGATGCTCCCGCACGGCCAGGCCGAGACCGCCGAGGAAGGACGCCCGGGCCGTGAAGCGCGGGGCGACCGCGAGCACACGGACGGGCACCACCTGCCCGGAGGCGAGGCGCACCCCCGCCAGCCGGTCCGCGTCATCGGTCTCCAGGCCGGTCACGGCGCCCTCGACGACACCGACGCGCAGCCCGGCGAGCTGTTCCCACTGATCACCCGTCAGATCCGTGCCGGAGTGCAGGAACAGCGTCACGTCCTCGGACAACTGCCGGAACAGCAGGGCCTGATGGAAGCTGCCAAGCACCCCGACCGCGGTGTCCCGGACCTCCCAGCCGTGGCAGAACACGCAGTGCACCACGTCCCTGCCCCACCGCTGCGCCAGCCCGGGTACGTCCGGCAGCTCGTCGACCAGGCCCGAGGTCACCAGGACCCGCCGGGCCGCCGTCCGCCGTCCGTCCGCGCACTCGACCACGAAGCGGCCACCGTCGCGGTGGATCGCCGTGACGCTGCCGGCGACGACGCGGCCGCCGTAGGATGCGACCTCCTCCCGCCCCCTCCGCAGCAGTTCCAGGGGGGCGATGCCGTCGCGTCCCAGCAGTCCGTGTGCCGCGGCGGCGGGGGCGTTGCGGGGCTCGCCCCCGTCGATCACCAGCACCGACCGCCGTACCCGTGCCAGGGTCAGCGCGCCGGACAGTCCGGCGGCGCCTCCGCCGACGACCACCACGTCCCACACGCCGCCCGGTGCCTCGATGCCGTTCCCGCCGATGCCCCTCATGTTCTCGTCCATGGCGGCACGATCACTCCGGCCGCCGGTGGAGGCAACGTTCCGTGCCGTTTCGGCAAGAGGCGCCGCGCACGCCCGGCCGGTCAGGCCTCGGAGGCGAGCTTCTCCTCGAGCCCCGCGAGGAGTTCGGGCTCCAGCCCCGCGAGCGCGGCCAGCTGCTGATGGGTCGCCCCGGCGGGAACGGGACGCGGGGCGGGCGTCCGCAGCGGCGGCTCCCACCCCCGCTCGGGCGTCCAGCGCCGGACGACCCGGGCCGGCGCACCCGCCACCACCGAGTGGTCGGGGACCTCGCCCCGCACGATCGCCCCTGCCGCGACGACGACGTTCCGCCCGATCCGCGCCCCCGGCAGGACCACCGCGCCCGCGCCGAGCCAGCTCCCCGAGCCGATCTCGACGGGCGCCGAGCGCGGCCACTGGCGGCCGATGGGCTCGTGCGGGTCGTCGTAGGAGTGGTTGTCGCTCGTCACGTAGACGTACGGCCCGCAGTAGACGTCGTCGCCGAACACGACCGGCCGGGAGGCGATGACGTGGCTGCCGCGGCCGAGGACGACGCCGTTGCCGAGCCGGACGACGGGATCGGGGCCGAGGTCGAGGCCGGGCATCATCCCGGCCGTCAGCGTGACCTGTTCGCCGATGATGCAGCACTCGCCGAGGTGGATCCACCGCTCGCCGAAGACCGTCCCCTGCGGGAACGCCAGCCGGGTGCCCGCGCCGATCCGGCCGAAGCGCAGCGGGCCGGGGCGCTCGGCGGAGACGGCACCCGCGTCCTGGACCCACCGCCAGCCGCGGTGCACCAGACGCGAGACGGCCCGGCGGCGCCAGGCCGCCGCGGAGGAGAACAGGTTCTCGTTTTTCGGCACCCGCTCACCGTACCGAGGGCGCCGGGGCGCGGCCGGGCGATCAGATGTGATGTGCGCCGCGTTCCGTCCAGGCGACGGCGACCTGCGCGGCGAGGCGGACGTTGCCGCGTACGGCGGCGAGGTTCGCCTCCAGGCTGGCCCCGCCGGTGTGCTCGACGAGGTGACCGAGGAGGAACGGCGTGACGGCCTGCCCCGTGACGCCCTCGCGTTCGGCGGCCGCCAGCGCCTGCGCCAGCACGCGGTCGTGCAGGGCCGGGTCGAGTTGCTCGTGCTCCGGCACGGGGTTGGCGAGGATCACGGCGGACGGCGGCCCGTCGAGGTCGTCCTGGGCGGCCATGACGCAGGCGGCCTCGTCGGGCGTGCCGACCGTCCAGTCCACGGGCTGCCCGGAGCCGCTGAGGTAGAAGCCGGGGAACTCGCTCGTCCCGTAGCCCACGATGGTGACGCCGAGGGTCTCCAGGCGCTGCAGGGTGGCGGGCACGTCGAGGATCGACTTCACCCCGGCGCACACGACGGTGATCCGGGTGCCCGCGAGCAGCCTCAGGTCGGCGGATTCGTCCTGCTCCTCGGTCCAGCCCCGGTGCACCCCGCCCAGTCCGCCGGTCGCGAAGACGCGCAGCCCGGCGCGGGCGGCGAGGAAGGCCGTGGCGGAGACGGTGGTGGCGCCGCTGGCGCCGGTGGCGACCGCGACGGGCAGGTCGCGGTGGCCGAGCTTGCGCATCCCCTCGTCGGCTGCGATGCGCTCCAGGCCCTTCCCGTCGAGCCCGATGCACGGCACGCCGTCCAGCACCGCGATCGTCGCGGGGACGGCACCGGCCTCGCGCACGGCGGCCTCCAGTTCCAGCGCCACCTCGTGGTTGCGGGGACGGGGCAGGCCGTGGGAGATGATCGTCGACTCGAGGGCGACGACCGGGGCACCGGTTTCCAGCGCGATGATCACTTCGTCGGAGAACTTCAGCACGCAGTACGCGCTACCCGCCACGCGAGGGGCGCAATCACCGGACTACGGTGATCCCCATGACGGAGAGAGCCTTGATCGCGGACGTCGCCGGGCGTAGGCCCCACCTGGACCCCGCCGCCTTCACCGCGCCGACCTCGGTGGTGCTGGGCGACGTGACGCTGGCCGCCGGCGCGAGCGTCTGGTACCACACGGTGCTGCGCGGCGACTGCGAGTCGATCAGCGTCGGCGAGGGCAGCAACGTCCAGGACAACTCCACGGTGCACGCCGACCCCGGGTTCCCCGCGGTGATCGGCGCGGGCGTCACGGTGGGCCACAACGCGGTGCTGCACGGCTGCGTCGTCGAGGACGACGTGCTGGTCGGCATGGGCGCCACGGTCCTCAACGGCGCCCACATCGGCACCGGCTCGCTCGTCGCGGCGGGCGCGCTCGTCCCCCAGGGCATGCGGGTGCCCCCGGGGTCGCTGGTGGCGGGCGTACCGGCGAAGGTGCGCCGTGAGCTGACCACCGAGGAGCGCGAGATGGTCCGGATCAACGCCGAGCACTACGTACGGCTCGCCGACGCCCACCGGGCCGCCTTCGCCCGGGACTGACCGCCCCGGGACCGGCCGCTCAGTCGGCGGCGGCCGCCACGGCGTCCGCCTCCGGCGCGGCCTCGTGGGCCTTCGCCGCGGCCTTGGCCCGGCGCCGCACGACGAGGAACGAGCCGAGGCCGATCAGCACCGCTGCCGCCAGGCCGATCCAGGAGAAGCGCTTGAGCCACGGCTCGGCGACGATGCCCACGTAGTAGATGACGGCCGTGGTGCCGCCCGCCCACACGATGCCGCCGAGGACGTTGGCGACCAGGAACTTCCAGTACGGCATCTTCAGCACGCCCGACAGCGGGCCGGCGAAGATCCGCAGCAGCGCCACGAAGCGCCCGAAGAACACCGCCCACATGCCCCAGCGCGTGAACGACGCCTCGGCGGTCGCGATGTGCGCCGGCGAGAAGTGCTTGGGGAAGCGCCGCCCCAGCCGGTCCAGCATCGGCCGCCCGCCGCGCCGGCCGATGGCGTAGCCGATCGAGTCGCCCACGATCGCCCCCGCCGACGCACAGACGCCGACCACCCACGGGTCCACGTGCCCCTGGGAGGCAAGCAGGGCCGAGCTGACGAGGATGATCTCGCCCGGCAGCGGGATGCCCAGGCTCTCCAGGCCGATCACAAAGCCCACCAGCAGGTAGACGCTGACCGGCGGGATCGTGCCGAGCCACTCCTGGACGTGCAAGGCCGCTTCCTCCCCCTAGGGCGGTCGGATGTCGGTCGGCGCGCCGGTGCGCGCACGTCGTTGCAGCGTATCCGACGTGCGGCCCGGCGTGTCGCCACGGGCCGCACCCCGCGGGCTCAGCCCTGCGCCATAACGAGGATCCCGTCGGCGAGCAGGAACACCCCGCACGCGAGAGCGAGCCCCGCGAGGACGGCCAGCACCCCCGGGCGCAGGATCACCGACGAGGACCGCGCCGCCTCGGGGCCCAGTTGCCGCCGTCGGAGCCACAGTGCCCGGACGCCGCCGTACAGGCCGGCGAAGCCCACGATCAGGTACGACATGGGGGCAGCCCTCCAGGCTCTCGGGTCGCTCCGTGAGCCCGTGTGGCCTGAGCCGGGGCATGGAGCCGGAACCAATCCGGCCGCACGAAGACCGCAGAAGCCACGATCTTGGAACCGAACGCGTCCGGCGTCAACAGGGAGTTGCGCGTACGGGGCGGGCGAGTTCGCAACGGATTCGCGATGCCCGTCCCGGCGCCCGGTCGGGCACCGGGGTGCGGCAACCGGGCGTCGCTCAGGAGTTGGGGCGCAGGGTCCACACGATGGTCATCTCGCCCGTGACGGCGCCGTCCTCGCGGGTGAGGGCGACGGTGACGGGGAACTCGGGGCGCTCGCCCTTGTCGAG
This sequence comes from Streptomyces sp. TOM-9, assembly GCF_056858595.1. Lineage (NCBI taxonomy): Bacteria > Bacillati > Actinomycetota > Actinomycetes > Kitasatosporales > Streptomycetaceae > Streptomyces > Streptomyces sp. TOM-9. The sequence goes on from NZ_JBXEQB010000001.1 coordinate 1,907,467, forward strand.
GTCGGCGATGACGTCGGCGGCGGGGCGGCCGAGGTGGGCGGTGGCGGTGACCGGGCCCATGGCGAGCTTCTTGTAGCCGATCTCGGCGCGGACGGCGAGGGGGACGGCGCGGGAGAGCCGGTCGGCGAAGGCGGCCAGGACGACGGCGCCGCTGGCGGTCTCGGCGAGGGTGAACATCGCGCCGGCGTGGGGGCCGCCGACGTGGTTGTGGTAGGCGGGCTGGTCGGGGAGGCGGACCACGGCGCGCTCGGCGGTGGTCTCCAGGAACTCGATGCTGAGGGTGGCGGCCATCGGCACGGTGGCCGCCATGAGCTCGCCTATCTGGGGCTGGTTCTCGGACATGGCCGGATGTTACCAGCAGGTAATCATCGCTTCCGTGGAACCGCGGCCGCTCAACCCCTAGTGTTTCCAGCCATGTGGCCAGGACAGCAGCAGCCGGGGGAACCGCAGTATCCGCAGCAGCCCCCACAGAACCAGCCCCAGTGGGGGCAGCAGCAGCCCGCCCCGTACCAGCCGCAGCAGCACCCGGCCTACCAGCAGCCTCCGCAGATGTGGGGGCCCCCGCCGGGGCCGGTGCCTGGTGGGCCGAAGCCGCCCGGGGGGCGGCGGGGCGCGGTGGTCGCGGTGTCGGTGGTGGCCGCGGTCGCGGTGGTCGCCGCCGGTGTGCTGGTCGCCGTGAAGCTCACCGGCGACGACAAGGTACCGCAGGCCGGCCCGTCCGGCAGCGGCTCGCCGGTCGCCTCGGAAAGCGCCCCGGGCTCGTCCGCACCCACGCCCTCCGCGTCGGGGAGCAAGGAGGGCGAGGAGGGTGAGCAGGGCCCGGGCCCGGACGACGCCCGCGGCAACCCGGGTGAGGACACGATCAAGCCCGTGGTGCCCGGCTGGCAGACGGTCGTACGCAGTGACATGGGCGTCGCCTACGACATCCCCAAGGGCTGGACGGTCAAGCCGCAGGGCCTGCTCATCGGCTACGAGTGGGACGACAACCGCGTCGTCACCGGGGGCGCGGCCGTCCTCGACGAGAAGTGGTGCGGCACCGACGAGCGCGGCCTGGCGGGCGTGAAGGGCGGCAAGGGCGCCAAGAGCCTGAAGTCCGAGGCCGCCAACGAGGCCTACAACTGGGCGTACGGCAAGTACAACAAGGAGGGCCGCACCAAGCTGACCGAGGCGGCCCCCCGCGCCTACACCAACGCCCAGGGCCTGCCCGGCTGGATCGCCTCCACGCGTGCGACCGGGATGAAGGGCTCGTGCGCGGCCGACGGCACCTCGTACAGCTTCACCTTCCTCGGCAAGGACAAGGAGGTCCGCTCCTGGCTGCTGGTCGTGGACAGCGGCTACGCGGGCGCGGTCGACGCCGGGACGGTGGCCAAGGTCCGCGACAGCGTCCGGCTGGTCGGCTGAGGCCGAGGCCGTAGCCCGATCCGGCCCGGCCGGCTGTCGGCCGGAAATGGGTTTGCCAAAGAAACGGCCCAGCGACGATAGTCCCCGGGTGAAACGCCACGTCTCCCACCGGCCGCGCTTCCCGGACTGGGCCGGCCGCAACTTCCGGCTCCTGGCCGCCTCCGCCTTCGTGACCGGGCTCGGCGCCTCGGGCGCCGTCGTCGCGTCGGCGTTCGCGGTCCTGCAGGCGGGCGGCGGCGGTACGGAGATCGGACTGGTCGCCGCAGCGCGGACGGTGCCCCTGGTCGTCTTCCTGCTCATCGGGGGCGCGGTCGCGGACCGGTTGCCGCGGCACCGGGTCATGGTCGCCGCCAACTGCCTGAACACGGTCTCGCAGGGCCTGTTCGCGGTCCTGGTGCTGACCGGCCGGGCCGAGATCTGGCACATGGCCGTGCTCTCCGCGCTGGGCGGCACCGGGCAGGCCTTCTTCGCCCCCGCCAACGAGGGGATGCTGCTGTCGACCGTCGACTCCGCCCACGCGGGCCGCGCCTTCGCGGTGTTCCGGCTCGGCGTCAACGGGGCGAACGTCGGTGGCGCCGCGCTCGCCGGGGCGCTGGTCGCCCTCGCAGGACCCGGCTGGGTCCTCGCGGTGGACGCGACGTGCTTCGCGGTCGCAGCGGGGCTGCGCGCGCTGCTGCGGGTGTCCCCGGCGACGCTGCGCGACCGCGCGGAGCGGCGCGGCGGCGGTCTGCGCGGCGGTCTGCTGGGCGATCTGCGCGACGGCTGGCGGGAGTTCGTCTCACGGCGCTGGCTGTGGGGCATCGTGGTGCAGTTCTCGGTCGTCAACGCCGTGATCACGGCCGCCGACGCGGTGTACGGGCCGCTCGTCGCCCGGGAGCACCTCGGCGGCGCCGGGCCGTGGGGCGCGGCCCTGGCCGCGTTCGGCGTCGGGAACCTGCTGGGCGGGCTGCTGATGCTCCGCTGGCGGCCGCGCCGCATCCTGCTCGCCGGGGTGCTCTGCGTCTTCCCGTTCTCGCTGCCCGCCGCCGCGCTGGCCCTGGCACTCCCGGTGCCGCTGCTGGCCTGCGCGATGCTCCTCGCCGGCCTGTCGATCGAGGTGTTCGGCGTGGCCTGGATGATGGCGCTGCACCAGGAGATCCCCGAGGACAAGCTCTCCCGCGTCGCGGCCTACGACTGGTTCGGCTCGGTCTCCATGATGCCGATCGGCACGGCGCTCGCGGGCCCGGCCGCGGACGCCTTCGGCCTGAACGGGGCGCTGTGGGGCTGCGCGGGGCTGACGGTGCTGCTCACGGGCGCGGTGCTCACCCTCCCCGAGGTGCGGCGGCTGCGGCGCGTGGACGACCCCGACGGCGGGCGGACGGTCGCGCGGGGCGGTCAGCCGACGCCGAAGGAACCGTCGGGCGGGATCGGCGAAGGCACCGCGTCCTTGTCGTAGACCGGCCGCGCCCCCCGTCCGAACACCTCCAGCGCGTCGCCGTCCACCACACGGGCCGGGAAGACGTCGGACGCGGTACGCCGCGCGATCCGCTCCACCGGCAGCGGGGAGCGGCTCGCGGCCAGCACGGCGTTGCCGAAGCGGCGGCCCCGCAGCACCCCGGGCTCGGCGATCAGGCACACCTGGCCGAACAGCTCGCGCAGGCCCGCGATCTGCGGCCGCAGGAAGTCGAAGGACGCCGAGTCGGCGAGGTTCGCCAGGTACACCCCGCCGGGACGCAGCACCCGGGCCGCCTCGGTGACGAACTCGTACGAGGTCAGGTGCGCCGGCACCCGCGAACCGCCGAAGACGTCCGCCACGACGACGTCCGCCGACGCGTCCGGGGCAGCCTCGAGCCAGGCACGGGCGTCGTCCGTCGTGATCGCCACGCCGTCACCGCCACGCCCGAGCGGGAGCCGGGCGGCGACCAGCGCGGCGAGCGCCCGGTCGGCCTCCACGACCCGCTGGCGCGAACCGGGTCGCGTCGCGGCGGTGTAGCGGGGCAGCGTCAGGGCGCCGCCGCCCAGGTGGACGACGTCCAGCGGCGCGCCCTCGGGCGCGGCCTCGTCCAGCACGTATGCCAGGCGCCGCGCGTACTCGAACTCCAGGTAGGTGGGGTCGTCCAGGTCCACGTACGACTGAGGGGCCCCGTCGACCGTGAGCAGCCACCCCGCGGGCCGGTCCACGTCCGGCAGCAGCTTGGCCGCGCCGAAGTCCACGTCCTGGGTCACGGGTATGCGTCCGTCGTCCTCCACGCCGCAATTGTCCCAGCACACGACGGGGCCCGGGGGCGGAACCCCCGGACCCCCGCGCTCACTCGGCGAGCGCCGTGACGGTGCCCGCGCCGACGGTGCGGCCGCCCTCACGGATCGCGAAGCCGAGCCCCGGCTCCAGCGGCACCGGCCGGCCCAGCTCGACCGTCATGTCGACGGTCGCCCCCGGCAGGGCCGCCCCCGCCTCGCCCAGGTCCACGTCGCCGACGACGTCGGCGGTGCGGACGTAGAACTGCGGCCGGTAGCCGCTGGCGATCCCGGTGCGCCGCCCGCCCTCGGCGGCCGGCAGCAGGTAGACCCGCGCCCGGAACCGGCGGCTCGGCGTGACACTGCCCGGCGCGGCCACCACGTGGCCCCGCCGGACCACGTCCCGGGCCACACCACGCAGCAGCAGCGCCACGTTGTCCCCGGCCTGGGCCTCCTCCATCGGCTTGCCGAAGGTCTCCAGACCCGTCACCACGCTCGCCGTCTCCGCGCCGAGCACCTCCACGCGGTCGCCGACCCGGACCGTGCCCCGCTCCACGGCGCCGGTGACGACCGTGCCGCGCCCGGTGATGGTCAGCACGTTCTCGACCGGCAGCAGGAAGGGCGCGTCGGTGTAGCGGTGCGGCATCGGCACGTGGGTGTCGACCGCGTCGAGCAGCGCCTCGATCGCCGACGTCCACCGTGGGTCGCCTTCCAGCGCCCGCAGGCCCGACACCCCTACGACGGGCAGCGTGTCGCCCGGGTAGCCCTGGGCGGACAGCAACTCGCGCACCTCCAGTTCGACCAGGTCGGTGAGTTCGGGGTCGCTGGCGTCGGCCTTGTTGAGCGCCACCACGATGTGCTCGACGCCGACCTGGCGGGCGAGCAGCACGTGCTCGGCGGTCTGCGGCATGACGCCGTCGAGGGCGGAGACAACGAGGATCGCCCCGTCGAGCTGGGCCGCGCCGGTGATCATGTTCTTCACGTAGTCGGCGTGACCGGGCATGTCGACGTGCGCGTAGTGCCGGGTGTCCGTCTCGTACTCGACGTGCGCGATGGTGATCGTGATCCCCCGCGCGGCCTCCTCCGGGGCCCTGTCGATCCGGTCGAACGGCACGAACGCGGCGGAGCCGCGGGCGCTGAGCACCTTGGTGATGGCGGCGGTCAGCGTGGTCTTGCCGTGGTCGACGTGACCCATGGTCCCGATGTTGAGGTGCGGCTTGGTGCGCACGTACGCCTGCTTGGGCATGTTGCTTCCTCGGTAAGTCGATTCGTCGCCTCGCGTGCGGGACCCCTGGACCGCGCCGACCCTCCCCCTGCGGGGTCCGCCGGACTGTCCGGGAAGGGTCAGATTCGGGCGCCGCCGAACGCGTTGGCCGAGAAAGCCTGTGCCGGGGCAGCCTGCAGCGCGTCCGCGACTGCGGACGTATCTGCGCTGAAGGCGTACCGGGACATGCCGTCGATGATCGGGCACGGCACGGCCGTCGGTCGAACGATTTTCCGGCGGTGGGCCGCCTCACGCCCCGCCGACGCGGGCGAGGACGTAGGCGCGCCGGGTCTCCGTCTCCTGCGGGTAGGGGGCCCGCTCCAGCCGCGCCTCCACCTCGAACCCGGCGTCGGTCAGCGCCTCGGTGACCGTCCCGGGGTCGTGGAAGTGGAAGTCGACGTCGACCTCGTGCCCCCACCACTGCGTCACGTGCCGGATCTCCGTCCCGACGTGGAAGGCCACGAGCACCCGTCCGGACGGGCGCAGCACGCGCCGCATCTCGCCGAACGCCGCCCGCAGTTCACCGGGCGTCAGATGGACCACCGCGTAGAGCGCCACGGCCGCCCCGAACTCGCCGTCCGCCGCCGGGAGGCAGAGCAGGTCGCCCTCGCGGAACTCGGCCCCGGGGTGCTCGCGGCGGGCGAGCGCGACCATGCCCGGCGACAGGTCGATGCCCACGGTCCGCGCCCCGCGCGCCGCGAGCCATGCCGTGACGTGGCCGGGGCCGCACCCCAGGTCCGCCACGGGCGCGCCGCCCGCGCTCTGCTCGGCGAGGGCCGCCAGCAGGGCCCGGTCCAGCGGCTTGTACGCCAGCTCGGTCCCGATGCGCTCCCGGTACTCCTCGGCCACGGTGTCGTAGCTGCGGCGCACCCGGCCGCGCCCGTCGGTCCCGCTCACAGGTGCTTCCCCGCCTCTCGTACCGACAGCGGTGACAGCCGCTCCCCCGACTCCGCGAGGAAGGCCCGCACGGCGCCGGGATCGGTGCGGGCGTACTCGCGCAGTGCCCAGCCGATCGCCTTGCGGATGAAGAAGTCCCGGTGGTCCGCCTGACGCAGGCAGTAGCGGAACAGCCGGCCGGGATCGGTGTCCGCCTTGTACGTCAACTGGTGCAGCAGCGCGGTGCGGGCGAGCCAGAGGTCGTCGCCGGCGATCCACTCGTCCATCACGTCCACCAGGGCGGGATCGGCGGCCACGAGCCGTCCGACGACGTGCGCGGCGAGCAGGTCGACGGTGTCCCACCACGGCTCCGTCGTGATCAGGTGCCGGGCCGTGCCGAGGAAGTCCGGGGAGCAGCGCCCCACATGACGGCGCAGGTAGTCCACGGCGAAGTAGCGGTACTCCCGTTCGGGGAGCGCCCAGCAACGCAGGGCGACGGCCGTGCAGTCGGCCTCGTCCGGGCGCGGCATGCCCGCGAGCACGGCGCGGGACAGCGTACGCCGGGCCGGCGTGGCGATACCGAGGAACGGGAACGCGTCCCGCATGTACGCCGCCGCCGGGGCGGCCCGCACCGGGTCGGCGGCGGCACCGTACGCCGAGGTCAGCCGTGGCAGCACGAGATCGGCGAGGGCGCTGTCCGGCAGGACCGGGGCGGGAGGGGCCATGGCCCTACGGTACGCGGCGGCACCGGAGCGACATCCTCCTCCGCTAGGCTCGCGGGATGTCCGAGGTCACCGTCCTCTCCCGACCGCGTTCGCGACCGGCGTCGTGGGCCCGGCTGGCGCTGCTGGTCGTCCTCCTGTCCGGGGCCGCGGCCTCGGTGCTGGTGTGGGAGCCCCAGCGGCTGCTCGCGCACGGCTGGCCCGCGCAACTCACGGGCGCCGCGGCCGTGGTGCTCTTCGCCGCGGGCTACGGGCTCTGCGCCCTCGCCTTCGTACCGCGTCCCCTGCTCAACGTCGGCGCGGGAGCGCTCTTCGGTGCCCAGGCAGGAGTGCCCGCGGCCCTCGCCGGCACGGTGCTCGGCGCCGGCCTCGCCTTCGTCCTCGGCCGCCTCCTCGGGCGGGACGCGCTGCGCCCGCTGCTGCGCGGCCGGGTGCTGCTCGCCGCGGACCGCCAGCTCAGCGAGCACGGCTTCCGCACGATGCTGGCGATGCGGCTCTTCCCCGGCGTACCGTTCGCGGCGGCCAACTACAGCGCGGCGGTCTCGCGGATGCGCCTCGCGCCCTTCCTGCTGGCCACGGCGCTGGGCAGCGTGCCCAACACGGCGGCCTACGTCATCGCCGGCAGCCGCGCCGCGACACCGACGTCACCGGTCTTCCTCGTCGCGATGGGCTTCATCGCGGTCACCGGCCTCGCCGCCGTCGTCGTCGCCGCCCGCACCCGCCGCAAGCGGTAGCCCACCGGGGGTTCCTTCACACAGCACCGGCGGGCCGGGCCGCGAGCGCGTAGCGGAAGGGGAGGCGGTCGGTGGGAAGCCTGCTGAGGGGGGTCTCCCGGGTCCCCTGGGGCGAACTGCTCGACGCCCTGGGAGCTCCCGCCGGAAGCGTCCCGCCTTGCTCTCCCGCATCGCGTACGGGGACGCCCCCACCGGCCGTGCGGCCGTCGACGAGTTGGGCGACGTCGTCTGCGCCCTGGGGTTCGTCGTCGGCGAGGCGACGGCCCCGACCGTCCCGTTCCTCCTGGAGCTGATCGCCGTCCCGCACCAGCCGTGCACGGCGGAATTGCTTGATCTGCTGGGAAAGATCGTGCGGGCCGAGACGTGGCACTCCTCGGCCATGGCGGCAGGCGGCGCTGAGCACGGCCCGTTCCGGCACCAGCCCCTCTGGGAGGTCGCGTCCCGGGCCGCGGTGTCGCGGGCCGGCCTGTCGTCGAAGCCGTTGCCGGGTCGATCCGGCCGGAGGAGGCCGAAGCGGCGCGCCAACTGCTGCGGGCCATGGACGACGTACGGCCGTTCCCGGAACTCTGAACGGCGGCCGCCGCCCGCGAGATGCCGGAGGAGACGGGCCGGCGGCCCGGCCCGCTGCGGCACTTGCCGGCGCTGGAGCCCTCCAACGGGCTGACCGACGCGACGCACCACGTCTACTGGCGGAGGAGGCGGCCCACACCGGCCGCCCCGGGGACGACGTCGAGTCCGACCGCCATGGAACCGGATCGCGCAGCCGGACCGGAACGCTACTGCCGGTAGACCGTGCCGGGGTGCGGTACGGCGGGAGCCATCAGCTCGGAGACGGTGACGAAGACGTAGCCCTGGCGGCGCAGGGCGTCGACGATCCCGGGGACGGCGGGGATCGTGCCCCGGTAGCGGTCGTGGAGGAGGATGATCCCGTCGCGCTTCGTCTGGTCGAGGACCCGCCGGGTGATCAGCGCGGTGTCGGTGGTGGCGTAGTCCTTGGCGGTGACGCTCCACAGCACCTGGGCCAGGCTGAGCTCGCGCATGACCGCCGAGACGTCGTCGTCGGTGCGGCCCTGCGGTGGGCGCATCAGGGTGGGGGCGTGTCCGGTGATCCTGCGGACGTCGTTCTGGACCGAGGTCAGCTCGTCGCTCACCTGCCGCGCGTCCAGTTCCGTGAGCACCTTGTGCGACCAGGTGTGGTTGCCTATTTCGTGGCCATCGCGCGCCATGCGCCGCAGGGTCTGCGGATAGGCCGTGTGGCCTTTCCCCTGGACGAAGAACGTGGCGCGGACCTTCTTCTCCGCGAGAATGTCCAGCAGTTTCGGCGTGGTGGCGCCGGGCCCTCCGTCGAAGGTGAGCGCCACGCATTTCTCGACGGTGCAGTCGGGGGCGGGGCGGTGGCTGCCGGCCCGGTCCGCGCGCTGGGCGGCGGCGCGTGCGTCGGCCGGTGACGTCACTCCGTGGAGGGTGCTGCACCCGCTGATCACGGCGATGGAGGCGACGGCGGCCAGCACGACGGCGACCCGGGTCCCCGGCCGCGCTGCGGCGGGAACTGCGGCCCGGGTGAAACGTCGGGAGAATTTCCTGGGATTCATGGCAGGAAAGGTACGGACCGCGGGGAACCCGGGAATTCGGCTGCGGGTATGCGCCTTTTCCGTTCCAAGGAACGATGCGCACCGGGCGCCCCCATACTTTGGTATAGAAGTCTATCAACGTAGCCCGTATTTTTTGATGCGGACCGGGGACGGCGTTTACGGTTGCGTGCGTGATCGATGTGAGACGGGCCCTGCTCGGGCACCCGCGGCTCGTGGACGCGGGCGTGGTGGCCGGGGCCGCCGGGCTGACGGTGTTCGTCATCCGGGCCCAGGAGTCGGGCCTGTCCGTGTACCCGCAGCTGTCCAGCGGCGCCTTCGTCGGTTCGCTGGTACCGGCGCTGTGGACGGTCCGGGGGGCGGTGTTCCCCCTGCTGGCGTGCGTGGCCCTGTTCTGGCGCAGGCGTCACCCGGTGGCGCTGGCCCTGGTCCTCGTGGCGCTGACGGTCGTCTGGCCCGTGGTCGTACCGCTGCTGGTGGCGCTGTTCACCGTGGCCGCCACCCGCCCGCTGCGCACCACGCTCCGGGTCACCGGCGTGGCCCTGCTGCCCGTGGCGGCGCAGTTCGTCCTGGCCTCGTACACCGGGCCCCTCACCTCCGCCACGGCCGTGTCGGCCGTGGCGTTCGTGGGCGGCGCCGTCGGCTGGGGCCTGTACGTCGCCGGTGTGCGGGAGAGGGCCGCGCGGGCGGAGCGGGAGGCGGACCTGCGCGCCGAGCAGGCCCGGCAGCACGCCCGGGAGGAGATCGCCCGGGAGATGCACGACGTGCTGGCCCACCGGCTGACCCTGCTCAGCGTGCACGCCGGGGCGCTGGAGTTCCACCCCACGGCGTCGCCCGCCCAGGTCGCCGAGGCGGCCGGTGTCATCCGGCAGAGCGCCGGACAGGCCCTGGAGGACCTCCAGGACGTGCTGCGCGTCCTGCGCACCCCCACGGTCAACGCGCACACCGAGCCCCCGCAGCCCGCCGTGGCCGACTTCGGCCGGCTGGTCGAGGAGTCGCGCGCGGCCGGTGCCACCGTCGAGGTGCACCGGGACACGGAGGACCTGGCCACCATGGACCCCACCACGAGCCGGGCCGCGTACCGCATCCTGCAGGAAGCCCTCACCAACCACCGCAAGCACGCCCCGGACGGCCCGCTGCGGTTGTCGCTGACCGGCGGGGCCCGCGAGGGGCTGACCGTCACGGCCCGCAACCCGGTGCCGCAGGAACGCGCCGCACGTCCCGAAGGCGCCGGTCAGGGCCTGGTCGGGATGAACGAAAGGGCGGTCCTGGCGGGCGGCAGCATGCGCCGTACCCTCACCCCCACCGACTTCGCCCTGGAGATCTGGCTGCCATGGACCAGGTGACCCGCGTCCTGATCGTGGACGACGACCCGCTGGTGCGCTCCGGCCTGCACATGATGCTGTCCGGGGCACAGGACGTCGAGGTGGTCGCCGAGGCCGCGGACGGTACGGAGGTCCTGCCGCTGGTCGACGCGCACCGGCCCGACCTCGTCCTGATGGACATCCGCATGCCGCGGATGGACGGCCTGAGCGCCACCGCCGAACTGCGGCGCAGGCCCCGGCCGCCCGAGGTGCTGATCCTGACCACGTTCACCACGGACGGCTACGTCCTGGAGGCGTTGCGAGCCGGGGCGGCGGGATACGTCCTCAAGCACACGCCCCCCGCCCAGATCGTCGCCGCGGTGCGGAACGTCATGGCGGGCGAACCGGTCCTGTCGCCGGCCGCCGTCAAACAGCTCATCGGCGCCGTCACCGCCGCCGGTGACGAGGGCACCGCCGCGCGCCCCGACGACCGGGGCGAGGCGCAGCGGCTGCTCGGCCTCCTGGGGGAGCGGGAGCGGGAGGTGGCGCTCGCCGTGGCACAGGGCAGGACCAACGCCGAGATCTCGGCGTCGCTGTACATGAGCGTCCCCACGGTGAAGGCACATGTGTCCCACATCCTCACCAAGCTCGATCTGAACAACCGGGTCCAGATCGCCCTGGTGGTGTACCGGGCGGGCCTCGCCTGACGGCGGGTCAGTCCGCCTGGTCCGCCTGGTCCGCCTGGTCCGCCTGGCGCAGCCCGGCGACGAGGAGCGCGACCAGGCGGCGCGCGTCGTAGCGGGGATCGCTGTCCGCGCCGATGCAGAGGTTGCCGACGCCGCGCATGAGCGCGTACGCCTCCAGGTCGGAGCGGATCTCGCCGGACGCGGCGGCGGCGTCGAGCAGCCCGGCGCACACGGGCACGAGACGGTCGAGGAAGGAGGCGTGCAGCGTCTCGAAGCCGGCGCTGTCGGACTGCAGCACCGCGGCGAGTCCGTGCTTGGTCACCAGGAAGTCGACGAACAGGTCGATCCACCGCGCCAGCGCGGCGTGCGGGGTGGCGCTGTTCGCCAGCAGGGCGGGTCCGGCCTCGGCGCAGGCGTCGACCTGGTGCCGGTAGACGGCGATGATCAGATCCGCCCGGGTCGGGAAGTGGCGGTAGATCGTGCCCGTCCCGACGCCGGCCCTGGCGGCGATGTCGCGCACCGGCGCCTCCACGCCCGAGGCGACGAAGGCGGCGGCCGCCGCCTGGAGCAGCGTCTCCTCGTTGCGCCGGGCGTCGGCCCGCTTGGACCGCGGCGCCCGCCCCGTGCCCTTGTCGCCGTCCTCCATCACCGCGCACTCCTTCCACGACCGGCCTTGCCAACCGGAACATGGTTCCGTATCGTTAACGGAACAAGGTTCCGTTTGCTCATCATGCCAGGGCGCACGCCCCGGGACCAGCCGTGCGCGCTTCCGCGGCACGCAGCCACCACACCCCCACCCGCAAGGGAGAACACGGTCATGCAGTACCGAACCCTCGGCCGCACCGGTGTGCAGGTCAGTTCCCTCGCGCTCGGCGCGATGAACTTCGGCAGCATCGGGCGCACCACCCAGGACGAGGCCACCGCCCTCGTCGACGCCGCCCTCGAGGCCGGGATCAACGTCATCGACACCGCCGACATGTACGGCGCCGGGGAGTCGGAGGAGATGGTCGGCAAGGCCCTCGCCGGCCGCCGCGACGACGTCGTGCTGGCCACGAAGGCCGGCATGCCGATGGGCGACGAGCGCAACCACCGCGGCAGTTCACGCCGCTGGCTGGTCACGGCCCTGGAGGACAGCCTGCGCCGGCTCGGTGTCGACCACGTCGACCTCTACCAGGTCCACCGGTGGGACCCGGCCACCGGCGACGAGGAGACCCTGTCGGCCCTGACCGACCTGCAACGCGCGGGCAAGATCCGCCACTTCGGCTCCTCGACCTTCCCCGCCCACCGCATCGTGCAGGCCCAGTGGGCCGCCCGCGAGCACCACCTGAGCCGGTACGTCACCGAGCAGCCCGGCTACTCGATCCTGCAGCGCGCCGTGGAGACCCATGTGCTGCCCGTCACCGAGGAGTACGGCCTGGGCGTGCTGGTGTGGAGCCCGCTGGCCTCGGGCTGGCTGTCCGGCGCGGTCCGCGAGGGCCGGCCGGTCACCACCAGCCGCTCCACGTTCCTGCCGGAACGCTTCGACACCGCACTCCCCGCCAACCGGGCCAGGCTCGATGCCGTCGAGAAGCTGGCCGCACTCGCGGCCGAGGCCGGCCTGACCATGGTCCAGCTCGCCCTCGGCTTCGTGACGGCGCACCCCGCCGTGACCGCCGCGATCATCGGCCCCCGCACACCGGACCACCTGCGGGCGCACCTCGCCGCCGCGGACACCGTGCTCTCCGCCGACGTGCTGGACGCGATCGACACGATCGTCGCCCCCGGTCTCGACCTCGCCCCGCACGAGAAGTTCGACACCCCGCCCGCACTGCTCGACCCGTCCCTGCGCCGCCGCAGCCGTCCGTGACGCCCAAGGGCCCGGACCGGACGACCGGTCCGGGCCGGCCGTACGGCCGGGACGACGCTCAGCCCTGGGTGACGCCCGGCCAGTCGGCGTAGCGGATGCGGGAGATCTCCAGGACCTCGCCGGTCGTGCCCCATTCGTCCTTGCCGAGGCGGGCCAGCGGGCGGAGCTTGCGCACGTCGGGGTGGCCCTCGAACATCACGGCCTCGGAGACGGCGGCGTGGACGACGCGGCCGAAGACCACGGTCGAGTCGCCCAGGGTGACCGTGCTGTGCAGTTCGCACTCCAGGGCGACGGGCGAGGCCGCGACGCGCGGCGGCTTGACCGCGCGGCTGGGCTCACGGGCGATGCCGACCGCGTCGAACTCGCTGACGCCGCGCGGGAAGTCGGTGCCGGTGGCGTTGATCTGCTCGAAGAGGTGCTCGGGCGCGAGGTTGACCACGAACTGCCGGGTCTCCTCGATGTTGCGCAGCGAGTCCTTCCGGCCCACCGAGGTGAACTGCACGACCGGCGGGCTGACGCAGGCGACGGTGAAGAAGGAGTGCGGGGCGAGGTTGGCCGTCCCCGCCTCGCTGAGCGTCGAGACCCAGGCGATGGGGCGCGGGACGACCACCGAGGTCAGGAGCTTGTAGAACGGGGTCCGGCCCATGGCCTCGGGATCGAAGTCGATACGCATGGCGCCCAGTATCCCGGTCGCCGTCCGCGCCCGGTCACCAGGACACCTCGCGGATGGTCGCCTTGCTCTGCGGGGTGGTGGTGGCGACGATCTCGGAGCGGTGCCGGTCGCCGGAGAAGGTCACCGTCAGCTGCTGCGCCCCGTCACGCCGGGTGGAGACGGTGAACCCGCTGGCGGGCACGGCGGACACCAGGCACACGGCGTCCTCGCCGAAGCGCACCGAGGCCTGGCCGCCCTGGGACTGGAGGGTGTGGACCCCGGCGCCGCCGGTCCCGCAGTCGACGGGCGTGGCGGACGGGCCGGCGGTGCGGGTGGGGGGCGCGGTGGTGGCCGGCCGGACCGGGGTCCGGGTGGGCCGGCGCACGGTGGGGCTGGGGGTGCGCTTCGCGGCGGGGGACACCGGCGCGGAGCGCGACGGCGAGGGCCGCGCGGGGGACGGGCTGCCGCCGGCGAGCGCGCTCTCGGGGATGTCCCGCGCGACGGGCGGCGTCGGGCGTGTCGAGCCCACCACGAAGCCCACGGTGAGCATGACCGCGGTCACGCTGACCGCGGTGCACGAGAGCCATATGACGACGTAGCGCAGGTACCGGGGCACGCCGCCATCTTTCCCGACCGGCTACTGTCCCTCCACATGGCATCCGTACTCCTGGTCGAGGACGACCCCGCGATACGCGCGCGGCTGGTCGAGGTGCTGACCGCGCACGGCCACATGGTGCACAGCTCGGCCTACGGTTTCGAGGCGTTGCGGCAGGCCGCGCAGCGCCCCCCGGACGCCGTGGTGCTCGACCTCGGGCTGCCGGACCTGGACGGGGTGGACGTGCTGCGGATGCTGCGCGGCATCTCGCGGGTCCCGGTCCTCGTCACGACCGCGCGTGACGACGACAGCGAGGTGATCCGGCTGCTGAACGCGGGCGCCGACGACTACCTGGTGAAGCCGTTCTCCGGGGGCCAGTTGGTGGCCCGTCTGACGGCGGTGCTGCGCCGTTCGGCGATGGCGCCGGCGCAGCCGCAGGGCCCGGCCCCGGAGGGCGCGGCCGGCGCGCTGCGGGTGGGTGGTCTGCTGATCGACGTGCCGGCCCGGGTGGCGTACCACGACGGACGGGAACTACGGCTGACGCGCCGGGAGTTCGACCTGCTGGCCTACCTGGCGGAGCACGCGGACCGCGTGGTGCCGCGCAGCCGCATCCTGGCGGACGTGTGGCAGCAGGCGTACGTGGAGGACCAGACGATCGACGTCCATCTGTCGGCGCTGCGCCGCAAGCTGGGAGAGCGGGCCTCGCAACCCCGCTACCTGCACACCGTGCGGGGCGTCGGCATCAAGCTGGTGACGCCGCGATGAGACGTGCCCTGGCCGGGGTGGCGCTGGCGGTGACGTCGATGGTGGCGCTGTCCTTCCTGATCCCGCTGGCGCTGCTGGTGCAGTCCGAGGCCCGTTCGCGGGCGACCACGGTCGCCGAGCAGCGGGCCGCGGCGCTGGCGCCGGTGCTCGCCCTCACCACGCGGCCCGCGGACGTCCAGCAGGCGGTGGCCGGGCTGGACTCGGGGGACCACCTGAGCGTGCGGCTGCCCGACGGGCAGGTCGTCGGGAAGGTGCACGCCTCCCAGGAGGCCCTGGACCGGGTGGCGGACGGACGGCGGACCGTGGCCACGGACACCTCCGCGGGCTGGGTCTACCTCCAGCCGGTGATCCTGGCCCGGGACCGGGTGGCGGTGGTGGAGGCCTTCGTCCCCCGCGCCGACCTGGACCGGGGGGTGAAGGCGTCCTGGGCGATGATGGCGTTGCTGGCGCTCGGCCTGGTGGCGGGGTCGGTCCTGGTCGCCGACCGGCTGGGCGCGCGCGTGGTGCGCGCCTCGCAGGGTCTGTCCCGCGCCTCGCGCTCGCTCGGCGCAGGGGAACTGGGGATCCGGGTGGAGCCCAAGGGGCCGCCGGAGCTGCAGGAGGCCGGGGTGGCCTTCAACACGATGGCCGACCGGGTCGTCGAACTGCTCGCCATGGAACGGGAACTGGTCGCCGACCTCTCGCACCGCCTGCGGACCCCGCTGACCCGGTTGCAGCTGGAGGCCGAGCGGATCGCCGCGCAGGTCCCCGGCTACCGGGGCGAGGACCTGGAGGCCGCGATCGCGCACCTGGAGAGCGAGCTGGACTCGATCATCGACGCGGCCCGCACGCCGCTGTCGGCCTCGCCCGAGCGCCCGGGCCGCGCGCAGGAGTGCGACGCGTCGGCCGTGGTGCGCGGCCGGGTCGAGTTCTGGTCCGTCCTGGCGGCGCAGCAGGAGCGCGAGTGCCGGCTGGAGGCGACCGCGGAGGCGACCGCGGTCCCGCTCGGCGAGGACGACCTCGCGGCGGTCGTCGACGCGTTGATCGGCAACGTGTTCCGGCACACCGCGCAGGGCACCGCGCTGGCGGTGACGGTGGAGCGGACCGCCGCCCGGACGGTGCTGCTCACGGTGGACGACGCGGGGCCGGGGATCAGCGACCCGGACACCGCCCGGGCCCGCGGGGTGAGCGTCGGCGGCTCCACCGGCCTCGGCCTGGACATCGTGCAGCGGGCGGCGGCCGCCTGCGACGGCGGCATGGAGATCACCAGGGGCCCACTGGGCGGCACGAGGGTGCGGGTGACGCTCGGGCTCGCCGGCGGGCCGCCTGTGGGGGGAAGGAAAGCGGCCCGACGCGCGAGGCGTCACCCGCACCCGGCCTGAGGCCGACCGGCCGCCCCAGCTGACCGGCCGGTCGGCGGTTCAGCGGGGCGTGCCGAAGTCCTGGGTCCACCAGGGACCGTTGGACGACGTGTTCACGCCGACTCCGATCTGCTCGAAGTCGCAGTTGAGGATGTTCGCCCGGTGCCCCTCGCTGTGCATCCAGGCGTCCATCACGGCGGCGGCGGTCCGCTGGCCCACGGCTATGTTCTCGCCGAGGGCCGACCACTGGTACCCGGCCGCCTCGACACGCCCGGCCATGGTGGACCCGTCGGGCCCGGTGTGGGAGAGCTCGCCCGAGCGGGCCATCACGTCCGTGTAGTCCTGGGCGGCCTCGGTGAGCCGGTCCTCCAGCGTCACCGGGCGGCATCCGGCCGAGGCGCGCTCGACGTTGACCAGCCGGACGATCTCCTCGACCACCGAGTCGTCGGCGTCGGAGCGCGAGGGCTGCGCAGCGACCGTCGTCGAGGCCGGTGACGGGGCCACCGTACGGGTCGGCGTGGCGGAGGGCCGCGGGGTGCGGGTGGGCCGCGAGGCCGGCTTGCGCCGCTCCGGGGTGGCGGAGGCGCTGGGGCTCGCGGTCGTCGGGCTCGGGCTCGCGGTCTCCGGGCGCGCGTCGGACGCGACGGGGTCGTCGGCCTCCCGGTCGCCGGCCGCCAGCGAGGCCTCGTCCTTGCCGCCGTTGTTCCCGTACTGCGCACCGACCCCGACCAGGGCGCCCGCGGCGACCGTCGCCACCGCGGCGGCCAGCGGCCAGGACCGCGCCGAGGGGGCGCGGCGGGCGCGGTGTCGTTTCCTGTGGGAACTCATGTGCGGGGTACCTCCGGACGACGGGAACTCCACCGGGCACGTCCGAACGCGGTGTGCCGGGCACTGTGACCCTAGGCGCCCGAGGCGGAGAACTCGCCGGTCGGGAGCGGATCTTCAAGAACACATAAGGCTGCGCTCAGGTAAGGCACCGGTACTCGCGGCCTTTTCCGTTCCGGGTGTGGGAACCGTCACACCGGGCCCGCGATGGGTGTCAGCACCCATATCGGCCCGGTTCGCCCGGATGAAAGGATGCGGATCCATGGGGGGCGAAACGGACGAGCAACCGGGCGGCGGCACGCCGTCCGTGAAGGGAACCGAGCTGTGCCTGCTCCGCGGATGAGCACGACACCATTGCCGGGCATCGGTGTCCGGTACGACCTCACCACGCGGGACCGGCGTCATCTGTCGGTGGTCGCCCACCGCGACGGTTCACGGACGGTGAACGTGTACCGGGCCGACGACCCGGACGCGTGCGCGCAGTCGCTGCGGCTGACCGGGCCCGAGGCGATGTCGCTGATCGACGCGCTGATGCCGACGCACCACAGCCCGAACCTGCTGCACACGACCGACCTCGGTCTGGTCGCCGAGCGCATCGAACTGCCCGTCACCTCGTACTGGAACGGCCGCCTGCTCGGCGAGACGCGGATGCGCACGGACACCGGCGCCTCCATCGTCGCCGTGCTGCGCAGGGCCGACGCGATCCCCTCCCCCGCACCGGACTTCCGCCTGGCCGGCGGCGACACCATGATCGTCATCGGCACCCGTGAGGGTGTCGAGGCCGCCGCCGCGATACTCGGGCGGGAGTGAGTCCTTGCACTCCGCGGTCTTCCTCATCGAATTCGGCGCCATCATCCTCGGTCTCGGCCTGCTGGGCAGGGTCGCCGGGCGGTTGCGCTTCTCCCCCATCCCCCTCTACCTGCTGGCCGGGCTCGCCTTCGGCGAGGGCGGGATCCTGCCGCTGGGCACCAGTGAGGAGTTCGTGGCGATCGGCGCCGAGATCGGCGTCATCCTGCTGCTGTTGATGCTCGGCCTGGAGTACACCGCGAGCGATCTGATCGGGAACCTGCGGACGCAGTACCCGTCGGGCCTGGTCGACATCGCGCTCAACGCCCTGCCCGGCGCGGTCGCGGCGCTGCTGCTCGGCTGGGGCCCGGTGGCCGCGGTGGTGCTGGCGGGCGTCACCTGGATCTCCTCCTCCGGGGTCATCGCGAAGGTGCTGGGTGACCTCGGGCGGCTCGGCAACCGTGAGACGCCGGTCATCCTGAGCATCCTGGTCCTGGAGGACCTGGCGATGGCGGTGTACCTGCCGATCCTCACCGCCCTGCTGGCCGGGGTCGGCTGGGCGGCGGGCAGCGTGACGCTGGCCGTGGCGCTGGGCGCCGCGGGCCTGGTGCTGCTGGTCGCGGTCCGCTTCGGGCGCGTGATCTCCCGGTTCGTCTCCAGCGACGACCCGGAGAAGCTGCTGCTCGTCGTGCTGGGCCTGACGCTGCTGGTGGCGGGCATCGCCCAGCAGTTGCAGGTGTCGGCGGCGGTGGGCGCGTTCCTGGTCGGCATCGCGCTGTCCGGCGAGGTCGCCGAGGGCGCCCACTCGCTGCTGAGCCCGCTGCGGGACCTGTTCGCGGCCGTGTTCTTCGTCTTCTTCGGTCTGCACACCGACCCGGCCAGCATCCCGCCGGTCCTGCTGCCGGCACTGGCGCTCGCGGTCGTCACCGCGCTCACCAAGATCGCCACCGGTTACTGGGCGGCGCGGCGCGCCGGGGTCGCCGTGCGCGGCAGGTGGCGGGCGGGCGGCGCGCTCGTGGCGCGGGGGGAGTTCTCCATCGTCATCGCGGGGCTGGGGGTCACGGCCGGCATCGAGCCCGCGCTGGGCCCGCTGGCCACGGCGTACGTGCTGCTGCTGGTCGTCTTCGGCCCCCTGACGGCCCGCTACACCGAGCCGCTGGCCCGGGCACTGGCCGGGCGCCGCGCCCCGGCGGGGCTGACGAGCGGCTCCGAGCCGGAGCGCACCCCGTCCCCCGTCGCCGGGGACTGACCGCGCGCGCCCGTTGTCCGTTGCCGGCTGTCCCCCGGTTCCCGCTTTCCCCTGAGAGGAGGCCCGTGGCCGTGTCGCTGTTCTGGCGGATCTTCCTGCTCAACGCCGCCGTGCTGATGGTGGCGACGATGCTGCTGCTGGGGCCGGTCACGGTCTCCTCCCCCGTCCTGCCGGCCGAGGCGGCGGTGGTCGTGGCGGGTCTGGTCGCGATGCTGGTCGCCAACGCCGTGCTGCTCCGGGTCGGGCTGGCGCCGCTGCGCCGGCTGACCCGGGCCATGGCGGCGGCGGACCTGCTGCGTCCCGGGCGCCGGCCGGCCGCCGCCGGGCACGGCGAGATCGCCGAACTCATCACGACCTTCAACACCATGCTCGACCGGCTGGAGAGCGAACAGGCCGCCGGCAGTGCCCACGTGCTCTCCGGCCAGGAGGCCGAGCGGCAGCGCATCGCCCAGGAGCTCCACGACGAGGTCGGGCAGACGCTCACCGCGGTGCTGCTCCAGCTCAAGCACGTCACCGAACTCGCGCCCGGCCCGCTGCGCGAGGAGCTGCACCAGGTCCGCGAGACCACCCGCGCCGGCCTGGAGGAGATCCGCCGCATCGCGCGCCGGCTGCGGCCCGGAGTCCTGGAGGAACTCGGCCTGCCCAGCGCCCTGCGGGCGCTGACCGCCGAGTTCACCTCCCCGGCACTGGCCGTGCGCCACCGCCTCGACCCGCACCTGCCCGCCCTGGACGAGCAGACCGAGCTGGTCCTGTACCGGGTGGCCCAGGAGGGCCTGACCAACACCGCGCGCCACGCGGGCGCCGGCCGGGTCGACCTCCTGCTGGAACGTACCGCCACCGCTGTGCGCCTGACCGTCCGCGACGACGGCAAGGGCCTCGGCGCCGCCCCGGAGGGCGCCGGGATCCGGGGGATGCGCGAACGCGCCCTGCTCATCGGGGCGCGGCTCACCCTCCGTCCGGGACCCGACGGCGGCACCGAGGTGCGGCTCGACGTACCCGCCCGCGAGGAGGACCACTGACCGTGCCCGACGCGGCGAAGACCCGAATCCTGCTCGCCGACGACCACGCGCTGGTACGCCGCGGCGTACGGATGATCCTCGACGACGAACCGGACCTGACCGTCGTCGCGGAGGCCGGGGACGGCGCCGAGGCCATCGAGCAGGCCCGCGCCCACGAACTCGACCTGGCC
Source organism: Streptomyces sp. TOM-9 (assembly GCF_056858595.1). Lineage (NCBI taxonomy): Bacteria > Bacillati > Actinomycetota > Actinomycetes > Kitasatosporales > Streptomycetaceae > Streptomyces > Streptomyces sp. TOM-9. Next base: position 1,927,504 of record NZ_JBXEQB010000001.1, read on the forward strand.
GTCCTCGACATCGCCATGCCCCGCCTCACCGGGCTCCAGGCGGCCCGCGAACTGTCCCGGCTGCGGCCCGGACTGCGCATCCTCATGCTGACGATGCACGACAACGAGCAGTTCTTCTTCGAGGCGCTGCGCGCCGGGGCCAGCGGCTACGTCCCGAAGTCCGTCGCCGACCGGGACCTCGTGGAGGCCTGCCGCGCCGCCGTGCGCGACGAGCCGTTCATCTACCCGGGCGCGGTCACGGCGCTGGTGCGCAACCTCCTGGAACGCGCCCGGCAGGGCGAGCCGCTGCCCGCGCGGGCCGTCACCGACCGGGAGGAGGAGATCCTGAAGCTGGTCGCCGAGGGCCACACCTCCAGGGAGATCGGGGACATCCTCTTCATCAGCGCCAAGACGGTCGAGCGCCACCGTGCCAACATCCTGCAGAAGCTGGGCCTGCGCGACCGCCTGGAACTCACCCGGTACGCGATCCGGGCCGGGCTGATCGAACCCTGAGCGGAGGAACGAGGAACGATGGGCGGTTGGGGCAGCGGCAACTTCGACGAGGACACGGCGGCGGACCATCTGTCCCTGCTCACCGGGCGGCTGGTCCGCGAGGTCGAGGACGCCGTCGCCGGCGCCCCCGGGACGCTGGAGCCCGACGAGTACTGGGGCGTTGCCGTCCCCTGCAACGTGGAGCTGCTGCACCTGATCGCCACCCAGGGCTGGGCGGGCGCGGTGCTCCCCGCGGCAGCGACGGTCCGGCGGTGGAAGGCGGCCTTCCTCGCCGCCTGGGACGGGGCGATCGACGACCTGGCCCCCTCTCCGGAGCACCGCGCCGAGCGGCGTGCGGTCCTCGTCCGCACCTTCGACGCGTTGGCCGAACTCGCCGGACGCAGGACCTGACCACCGCACGCGCCGAGCGCCGCGTCCAAGCGGGCGGGACAGGCAGGACGGGGCGGGGCGGGGCGGGGCTGGTTGTACGGCGGCTTCGGCGGCGGGGCCGCCTTGCCGGCTCCCGGAACCGCCGCGCAGCGGTCCAAGCCCCGGCTCCGGCCGGAGCAGCCGTCGGACCGCTGCGCTACCACGAGGGGGCGGTCGGACCCCGCGGGACGTCCACGACACCCGGCCCGCCACGAAGATGACATGGCGTCATGCGACCGCGCCGGCGACCCAGGAGGCCACCGTGCCGCGGGCCAAGCCGCGGGGCTGGACGGCACACCCGCCGGACCGCTGCGCTACCCGCGCCCAGTCGGACCACCGCAAGGGCCACCACAGAGGCCACCACGATCCACGCGGCGAACCCGCCGCCCGGCGGCAAGGGCGGCGTCAGGCGGCCTCTTCCGCGGGGGTCCCCGGTTCCCCCTGACGGGTCGGGCGTGCCGCCGGGCGGCGGGGCAGCGCCACAAGGGCCGCGCCGAGGGTGAACGCGAGGGCGGGCAGAGCGGGGAACCGGCCGTCGGGGGCCAGGCCGTGCACCGACCAGTAGGCGAGGGCGGCCGTGCTGCAGGCCAGTCCGGTCCACAGCAGGGCGGGGCGGTCGTAGCGGGCGTCGGCCGACGGGGCGACGGCGCCGGACAGGCGGGCGAGCGCACGCTCCAGCGGCCGCAGTGCGACCAGCACGCCCGCCAGGAACACCGCGAGCACCAGCATCCAGGGCACGCGCAGCGCCCACCAGGCAGCGCTGCCGAAGGCGGCGTCGGGGGCGAGGCCGAGCAGGTAGAACACGGCGGCGAGCAGCACGGGCAGCATGTGCCACAGGTACAGGGTCATGCTCGCGCCGCCGAGGAACCCGACGGCACGTCCCATGCGTGCGCCCTCCAGTGCCCGCCGGACGGCCGGCGCGGCCAGCAGGCATGCGCCGGCCTGGGCCACCACCCAGGCCAGCATCGCCGGCGACGGGGGGTCGGTGTTGCCGACCGTCTCCCCGGTGACCCGGATCAGGCTCACCGGGTACGGCCCGAGGGTGATCAGCGCCGTGAAGGCCAGCGCGCCCGCGGCCGCCATCGCGGCGGCGGGCAGGCGCGTCAACTGCCCGTCGCGCGAGCAGAACCCGAGCTGGTACGCCACTCCCCAGACCAGGACGTAGTCGACCAGCCCGGCGGAGGCCGGGGCACCCGCCGTCACCGATGCACCCGCCGCCACCGCGACCGCACCCATCGCCACCGGGACCCGCGGCCCCCAGCGCCGGTGCGCCGCGTGCAGCACCGGGGTGAGGGCGCTGAGCAGCAGGTACACCGGGAGGAACCAGAACTGCATGGCCATCGCCCATCCCGCGAGCTCGAGCGTGCGCCGGTCCACTCCGGCCGCCGAGCAGATCGCGACCGCGAGCAGCACCAGCCCGCAGTAGGCGGCCGCGGGCAGCAGCAGGCGCAGGGCCCGCCGCGCCACCCAGGGGGCCGCCGTACCTCCCGCCGCCCGGGTGCGGGCCCAGGAGCCGCCCGCCGCGTGGCCCCCGGCGAGGAAGAACAGCGGCATGATCTGGAAGCCCAGGGTCAGCCACTGCGTCCAGCGGATCTCCGCCAGGAGCTCGGGCGCCACGATGCCCCCGCCCGGCTCCCGGACGAGGGCGGTGATCAGCCAGTGGCCGAGCACGACCATGCAGATCGCCAGGGCCCGCAGGAAGTCGACGTACCGGTCTCGCTCCATGCCCGGTCATGCTGCCCCACCCCCGTCCGTGGCGCCGCGGTTGGCCCCGGCCGCAACCGATTCGTACCCGCAGCGCAACCTGACCGGGTAATTCGCTTGCGGGGCCCGCGGGTCGGGGCGAGGCTGGCCGGTCGGTCGCGAGGAGAGGGAGTTGCTGATGGCGGGCGAGGAGCAACGGGACGTGTCCCTGTGGCGGTTGGCGGACCTGGTGACCCCGATGGCGCTGCGCACGGCGGCCACGCTCAAGGTGGCGGACCATCTGGCGGAAGGGCCCCGTACGGCCACCGAGCTGGCGCAGGAGACCGGGACGGAGTCGGGGGCGCTGGACCGTCTGCTGCGGCACCTGACCGGTGTCGGGGTGGTGACCCGCGACGGGGGCGGGCGGTACGCGCTGACGGCCCGGGGCGAGGAGCTGAGGTCGGACCACCCGGGCGGGCTGCGGGAGTGGCTGGACACCGAGGGCGGCCTCGGCCGGGCCGAACTGGCCTTCGTGCAGCTGCCGCACAGCGTGCGCACGGGCACGGCCGCGTTCCCGCGCCAGTACGCCCGCGGGTTCTGGGAGGACCTGGCGGCGGACGAGGAGCGGACCCGCTCGTACGACCGCGCGATGGGGGTCGACGTCGCCGAGTGGGCGGGCGCGCTGGTCCCGGCGTACGACTGGGGCGCGCTCGGTCACCTGGTCGACGTGGGCGGCGGCAACGGGACGCTGCTGGCGGCGCTGCTCACCGCCTTCCCGGAGCTGCGCGGCACCGTGGTGGACCAGCCCGCCACGGCCGGGGCGGCCCGCGCGACGCTGGCGGCGGCCGGACTCGGCGACCGCGGCGACGCGGTGGGGGGCAGCTTCTTCGAGGCGCTGCCCAAGGGGGCCGGCGGCTACCTGCTCTGCGCGATCCTGCACGACTGGGACGACGACGCGGCACGGTCGGTCCTGCGCCGCTGCGCCGAGGCCGCAGGGGAGCACGGCCGGGTGCTCGTCGTGGAGAAGGTGGGCGCCGACCGCGAGTCGACGGTGGCCGCGATGGACCTGCGCATGCTGGTGTACTTCGGCGGCCGGGAGCGCGGGGTCGCCGCGCTGACCGCGCTCGGCGCGGACGCGGGGCTGCGGGTGTCGTCGGTGCGCACGGCGGGGGACATCGGGATCGTCGAGTTCAGGGCCGCCTGACCGCGTCGAGCGCCCGCCCTCACCGCAGTGTCGGCACGGCGCCGCCCTCCGCCCACGTCACCTCGGTACCGGGCAGGCCCCGGCTCCACGCGCGGGTGATCCCGGCGAGGCCGGCCGCGTCGGGCGGGGTGGGGCCGAGGCCGATGGCGTGGTGGGCGGATCGTGGGGTGGTGCGGAAGGGGCGGGGCCAGGCGTGGACGCCGCCGGTGCCGGCGTCCTCCAGCGCGGTGAGCAGCGCGCGGACGCGGCCCCTGACCCGGCCGAGGGTGTCCTCGAACTCCTCTTCCGTCGCGCCGTGCACGGCCAGTACCGCCCAGGCCGCGTGGCGGCGGTGGAGCGGGGGCGGGGCGGCGAGGGCGGGCAGGGGGCCGGTGCCCGTGCCGTCCGCGGACTCCAGCAGCTCCCAGGCGCGGTAGAGCTCCCCGGCGAGCAGGTCGCGGCCGTCCGGGCCGACCTGCGCGGTGCACGGGCGGACGGGCTCGGTGGGGGTGGCGATGGAGATCGCCGGGCCCGACTGCCCGGCGGCGCCCACCGGTTGACGCCAGTCCCAGGCGGCCCAGGTGGCGAAGAAGTGCCGGAGCAGCCCGGCGCCGGTCAGGCCGGGGGCGTCGTGGACGGTGCGGGCGGCGAGCAGCGCCCAGGCCAGGCCGGGCAGGCCGCCGAAGGGGGCGGAGTCCAGGCCGCGTGCCCGGGCCCAGGCCTTGACCTCGCGGGCGAGACCGGCGAAGCGGTCATGGTCACCGGCGAGTTCGAGGACCGCGTCGGCGTCGCTGACGGCGCTCAGCGCGACGGCGGCGGCCTCGCCCAGTTCGGTGCGGCGGCCCACGGCCTCGGCGGGGTCGAGGCCGCCGGTGGCGACGACGACGAGGTCGACGTCCAGCGCGCCGACGCGGAAGCGCAGTCCCGGCACCCGGGCGCCGGTCACCTGCCGTACGCGGGTGGCCTCCGGCAGCCCGGCGGCCACCTTGCCCCGGACCTGCGCCATGTCCACCGTGCCCGGCAGCGCCGCGACGAGGTCGAGGTCGGCACCGGGCAGCGCGCACCCCATGCGGCGGGAGCCGGCGAGGTGGACCACGCCGTCGCCCAGGGCGTCGGCGACGCGCCGCGCGGTCTCCTCGGCGTGCGGGACGTCGTCGGGTGCGCCGGTGACGCCGGGTGTGCCGGTGTCGGCGGTGTCGTGCACCCAGCGCAGCTCCCCCGTGCCGAGTCCGACCGTGGCCCGGACCCGCATCGGTTCGTCCCCGCGCCGGGAGAGCAGGACGAGTTCGCCGACCTGTGCCGTCGTCCCGCGCAGTCGGGCCGCGCACTCGGCGGCCACCCGCAGCGGGTCCCGCGTCCGGCCGAGCGACAGATGCGGGGTGAAGCCCTCGGCGCGGCCCCGGCAGCGGGGGAAACGGCGGGCGAGGGCGTGCTGGAGGACCGCCCAGGAGGTGCCGCCGTCGGCTCCCGGGTCGAGCCAGACGGTGGCGTCCTCGCGGTGCCCGAAGGTGTGCACCCCGTCGAGGCGGGCGGTGAAGGGACGGACGCCGGCCGCGGCCTGCGACAGCTGCGGCGCTGCGCGCTCGAACGCGGCCTCCGGCACGAAGCCGAAGAGCAGGTTCACGTGCGGGGGCCAGCGGTGGATCTGCGGATCGTGATCGCGCCGGACAGCCTGGATGGGGGGCCACAGCTCGCGCGGCGGCAGCCAGGCCACGGCGGTGCGCGCGGTCGGTGCCAGGTCGAGGACGTCCTCGGCCTCGTCCGCCGCCCCCGCCGCGAGGGCGAGCGTGACCTCCACGCCGTAGTGGTCGGAGACGAACAGGCCCTCCGCCGTGGGGTTCTCGCCCCGCAGCGCCGCCCCCGTGACACGCGGTCCGCCCTCGCGCAGCAGGACGCGGTCGAGCCGGGAGGCACGGCCACTGAGCGAGGAGACCGCCGCCAGCGGGTTGACGGCCGGGTCGAAGGTGGGGGTGTGGTCGTCCGGCCCGTGCGCCTCGGTCCAGGCGTCGCGCAGGCCGAGGGCGAGGGCCGGCCCGTCGCCTCCGTCGTTGAAGTCGCCGAGCAGCAGCAGGTCGCCCTCGACGCCGGCGAGTCCCTCGGCGAGCCGGGCGAGTTCGGCCTGTCTGCGGGCCGGACCGTCCTCGGAGTGGTCGCTGCTGAGGTGGGTGACGGCGGCCACGAGCGGACCGGCGGCCGTCTCGACGGTGATCGCGGCGACGGCCTTGTGCGGTCCGAGGGTGTGCCGGGCGGCCTCCCGTACGGGCAGCCGGCTGAGCAGCAGCACCCCACTGTCGTCGGTGTCACGTCCGTCCGGGTCGGTGCCGAGGGTGTAGCGGGAGCGCACCCAGGGGGTCCGCAGCAGCATGTCGAGCAGCACGGGCTCGACCTCCTGCAGGGCGATGACGTCGGCGTCCGCCTCCTCCAGGGCGCTCAGCAGCAGGGGGCGGCGGCGGTCGGTGTCGATGCGGTGGCTGTCGTACCGGTCCCACAGGGTGTTCCAGGTCAGGACCCGCAACCGGCCGCCGCCGGCCGTGCCCGCCCGGCCGGGTGTCGCCTGCCCGGCGGGCCGCCAGCGCTGCCCGTCCTCGTCCCAGGCGTGCGGGACGCGGGCGGTGAAGAACGGCGGGCGCAGCAGGCGCGGGTCGCGGACGCGTCCGGCGTCGGTGGCGTCCATGCGGTCGGTGCCGGTGGCCCGGTCCCAGACGAGCTCTCCGTCCGCCTCGACGAACAGCACGCGGTGCCAGGGGATCTCGCCACCGGGCACGAAGGCGGGCAGCGGGATGCGCTTGGGCGCGGCGCCGCGCTGGTGGACGCCGATCACGAAGCGCGCCGGGTCGAACCGGGCGTCCCAGCGGACGCGGTGGTAGATCTCCTCGCTGGTGCGCATGTCATGCCTCCTGTCCGGCCGCGGCGCCGCCGCCGAGCGAGCCGTCGGTGTCCTCGACGGTGCCGCCCGCGCCGACGTACCAGGTGCGGTGGGCCTCGCCGGGGTACGGCGGGGCGAACCGGCGGGCCTGCGCGGTCAGCACGGCGGGGGGCACCGGGTGGGCGCGGCCGGCGTTGCGCCGGGCCAGCTCCTCCTCGTCGACCAGGGTCACCGCGTGCGTGATCAGGGCGTCGCGGCGGCGGGCCACCGCGTGCACCAGGGAGCGCTGGTGCGGATTGAGGGACGTGGCGTCCCACACCACCGTCGCACGCCCGGCCAGGGCGGTGTCGAGCCGGCGCAGCCCCTCGCGCAGGACGTCGGCGTTGGCGCGCTGGTCGGCGCGGGAGCCGCGGGCGAGGCGCAGGTCGTCCAGGGCGATGCGGACGGCGGTGCCGGGCAGCGTGCCGGCGAAGGTGCTCTTGCCGCTGCCCGCGGGTCCGGTCAGATGGATCAGACGGGGGAACTCCGCGGAACGCCACCGCCAGGTGGCGGCCACGGCCTCCTCCGCGCCGCCGATCCGCCCGGCGGCGTACGCGGCACGGGCCTCAGCCCAGCAGCGGTCGGCGGCGGCAGGGGCGAGCCCGGCGAGGGCTCCGCGCAGTCCGTGGCGCAGCGGGCCGAGCGGGTCGGGTCCGAGCAGGCCGGCCTCCTCGGCGTGCAGCGCCGACCATTCGGTCTGCTCGCGGGCGGCGTCGTCGGGCGCCGCGGCGGCCGCCACGGCGTGCAGGACGCCCAGGTCGGCGGCGAGCGCCATGCGGGCCAGGCCGGCCGCGCGTGCCTCGTCGGGGTACGGGCGGTGCAGGGCCGCGTGCAGTCCGGCCAGGTCGGCCACCCGCCGGGCCTGGGGCATGGTGAGCGGCCCGGCGAGGCGGGCCGCCAGGCGGGCGCGGGGGGTGTCGTGCAGCAGGGCGGCGAGGACCCCGGCCAGCCGGGCGTCCCCGGTGCGGCCGAGGACGTCCAGCCGGGCGGAGACGTCGGCGGCACGGTCGGCGGCGCCGGGGCCGGTGACGGCGACGCCCACGGCGGCGGCGAGCGCGCCGGCGTCCGGGGCCGCGCCGGAGCGCACCGCCCACAGCGGGGCGGCCGGGCCCAGACCGTTCTCCACGACGGGGGCGTGCATCCAGTGGGTGCCGGTGGTCACATGGCCTGCGCGTACCCACTTGGCGACGCGGCGGCCGAACTCCTCGTACCGGAAGCCGTCGACGGTGCGGACGACGTAGCCCTCCTGACGTGAGGTGTCCAGGCGCAGGGCGCGCAGCGCGCGTTCGTCGTACGTGCCGCGCCACAGCACGGGGGGCACCGGGATCCCGAGGCGCCGAAGGATGCGGGCCGTGCGGTCCCAGTCCAGGCACCGGTCGCCGTCCCAGACGGAGAAGCCGTAGAACCAACTGTCCAGGTCCTGGTAGGCGAGGGAGTGGCGGGCGTGCAGGTTCTCCCCGCACACCCGCAGGCCGGGCGGGAGGGAGGGGCCGATCCGCCCCTGGAGCGCCTTGACCCACGCCCGGGAGGGGTGGTGGGCCGAGTCGAGCGACCGGGCGTGCATCCCGTCCCGGTAGAGCGTGGTGTTCTCGCCGTCGAGTTTCTCGGTGACGACGACCTCGCGGCCCCGGAGCGCCCCGGCGTCCCCGGCGCGTATGTCGTCCGGCGTGGCCCCGGGCGACCAGGGCAGGTGAGGTGTGCGTGGATAGTGCGTGCGCATGGTGCCGGATTCCCCCGTGACGATGTGGTGCGCGCTCACTGTAGGAGCGCGGGAGCCCGTGGGCCACCGGTTAATCGAGGTGCACCACCGGGGAGGAATGAATTCCGGGAAAACGAACGGTTAATGTGCGGCATCCCAATTCCCGATACATATAAGCTAATTAATTGGGTGCTAAGTTCTGCCCGTGAACGATTCCGGCTTCCTCACGCTCAACAGGCTGCTCCCCCTGCCGACACGTCGCCGCACCCTCCGGCCGGCGCTGTGGGGCGGGGCGCTCACGGCCGTCGTCCTGCTCGGCTACTCGGCGATCACCTCGGGCATGAACGGGGATCTCCGGTACGTCCTGGCCTGCCTGCGCAGCGCGAAGGGCGGAGGATTCTCGGTATCGGACACCTTCGTGCACCGGCCGCTGTTCTACCGCTGGTTCGTCGCCGGTCTGGACTCGCTCACCTTCGGATCGACCGCGACCCGCGAGATGATCATCCGCATCGCGGCCGTCCTGCTCTGCATGGCGACCGGTCTGGCCCTGCGCACGGCGCTGGCCCGGCGGCTCCCGCTGCGCGACGCGACGCTCACCGCCGCCGTGGTGGCGCTGGCACTGGCCTTCGCCCCGAAGATCGACTTCCTGCAGCCCGAGTGGACCGCGACCCTGCTGTCGGTCCTGGCGATCGCCGCCGCCCTCGGCATCGAACGGCCGTGGCCGGCGGCCGCCGTGGCGGCACTGCCGCTGGGCCTGGCGGTCATGATGAAGTACTCCACCGCGGCCACCGCCCTGATGGCACTGCTGGTGCTCTTCGCCGTCGACCGGATGCGCGCGGTGCGGCTCGGCCTCGTCACGGGCGTCTCCTCGCTGGTGCTCTTCGGGATCAGCGTCCTGGCCGGCTCCCGGGAGCTGCAGTGGGCCAAGGACATGCCGAAGATCAACCAGGGCGCCCTCACCCGCAAGGGACTCGACCCCTCCTTCCTTCTCGACAAGTCCGCGTCCTTCCTGGTGGACCGGGCCTACCTCAGCCCCGTCGTCGCGCTGCTGCCGGCGGCGCTGCTGCTGTTGCTGTCCCGCCAGGAGGACCGCCGCCGCCGCGCCGAACTGGCCGCGCTGGCCGTCCTGATCGTCCTGGTGTGCGTGGCCGCGGTCGCGGTGCAGGGCAACTGGTTCGGCTACCACGCCGCCTCCCTCCCGGTGGGCGCGGCCGCGCTGTGGGGCCTCGCGGTCGCCGCCTGGTACCGCGCGCACGGCAGGCCGCCGCTGTTCTTCACCGCGGTCACGGCGGTCTACGCGGCCTTCGTGCCGTTCGCCGAGCAGTCCCCGCACGCCGTGCAGGGCGTCACCGCCGGCTGGGCGGCCGCCCTCGTCGCACTGCTGGCCGCCACGGCCGACCTGCTGCTCGCCCGCAGGACCGCCGTACGCCCGGCCCGCCCCGGCCGGTTCGCGGCCGCCGCCGTCGCGCTCTCGGCGGTCGTCGGGGTCTTCTGCCTGGCCGCCGCGATCTGGCCCGGCTCGCCGCAGCTGATGAACGCCGGCCACGTCGTCTACGGCAACGGCGCCTTCGCCGCGCGGTCCGACCAGACCGCGGTGGAGGCCGCCGAGGTCAACCGGCAGATCCCGGGCGGCGCGCCGGTCCTCTACCTCGCCTTCGGCGACGTGGCGTACTACGTGGGCCACCCGACGCCGTGCCGCTACCCCGTCCCGACGTTCCTGCAGCGCACCAAGTACCTGCCGGACGTCAACAAGCTGCCGTCCTACAAGGAGAACCTCCGCTGCGTCACCGAGGACCCGGCCTCCTACGCGGTCCTGCAGCGCTCCTGGTTCCAGCTCGCCAACATCGACAAGGCCCTGGCGGCCACCGTCGAGTCCACCTACGACTGCCCGCCCCTGACCGGCAACCCCCGCACCCCGGTGGTCTGCCGGCTCCGCTAGGCCCTTTCGTCACATCCCGGGGACGGGGCGGCCGGGACCTCCTCCCGGCCGCCCCGTCCCGTCTTGGGCCCCCCGTCCGGCGCTACCGGGGCCGCAAATTGCGTGGTGGGGGCGGGGGGTGGGGCGGAATGATGGGCGGGTGACGTTCCTGGAGGTCGCCTGCGACGAGTCGGGCTCGGACGGCGAGAACCTGATCGGCGGGAACACGGACGTCTTCGCGCACGCGGGCGTGTGCGTCGCGGGCGACGCGGCGGCCCGGGCGCTGCGGGAGGTGCGCGAGCGGATCCGCTCGCCCGCCGAGGAGTACAAGGCGAACCATCTGCTGCGCGAGAAGCACCGGGCGGTGCTGGAGTGGTTCCTGGGGCCGGCGGGGCCGCTGGGCGGCGAGGCCTCGGTGCATCTCGTCGACAAGGCGTGGTTCGTGGTCGTGGCGGTCGTCGACGTGCTGGCCCCGGGGCCGTCCGCGGCGGCGCGGGCGGCCGTGCTGTACCGCGAGGGGCGCCGCACCGTCGACGCGGAGCGGTGGCGCGCTTTCCTCCGGGCCGCCAACGAACTGGCGCGGACCAGGAACCACGAGGCGGGGCAGGCGCCCGTCGACCCGTTCTTCCGGGCCCTGGAGACGCTGGCTCGGGACGACGGCGGTGACGGGGCCCTGGCCGGGGTCGTCGAGGTGCTGCGGCGGGCCGGGCCGCGGGCGGAGGCCTTCCGGGCGCGGCTCGCGGAGGCGCCGGAGGCCGTGGAGCCGCTGGACCCGCTCTTCCCCGCGCTGGAGCGGACGGTGGCGCGCTGGAGCGCGGACGGGTTCCGGGTGCACGTCGTGCACGACCGGCAGAACTCGCTCACCGAGGAACGGATCGCGCGGCTCGGGGCCCGCCTGGCGCCGGACCTGCGGCCGGCGGGGCTGCGGCTGGCCGAGTCGCGCCACGACCCGCGGATCCAGCTCGCCGACTTCCTCGCGGGGGTCGCGCGGAAGCTGGCCTCGGACGAACTGGCGGGAGGCGGCGACCCGGTGCTGACCGGACTGCTGCGCCCCTACGTGGATCCGTTCTCGGTGTGGGGCGACGAACGGAGCTGGTCGCGGCTGGGGCCCGGGCGTCGCCCGGCCGGGCCCCGGCCGCCGGCGCCTCAGCTCGCGCCGATGAGCTTCGTGACGCGGTGCGCCAGCGCGATGGAGTAGCTCTGCCCGCGGTCCTGCGGGTAGATCTGCGCCATCGTGGCGAGCGTGACCCGGCTCATGTGGGTGCGGTGCCCCGGGATGAGCGAGCGGTACTCGGGGGTCACGACCGGCTGGGCGAAGGGGGCACGGGAGAAGTGCCACTCCTGGATCCACGAGCGGTCGAAGTCCGGGTTGAGCCGCTGCAGGTACGGGATGTACCGGTCCAGCACCTCCGCGGGGTCGGTGGTGAACCGCCAGTCGTCCCGCGGCACGTAGTTGCCGACGTAGAGGAGGTGGCGGCCGCCGTACTCCTCGCGGTCGACCATCTGCGTGTGCTCCACGACGGCCAGGAACGGGAAGTCCGGGTCGTTGATGTTGAGCCAGTAGTACGGGATCACGCTGCGGTCGACCTCGAGCACGAAGCAGGTGGCGCCGAGGTACTGGTTGCGCCACACGGTGTCGTCGGAGGGGACGTCCGCGGCCTTGGCGAAGACCGGCTGCGGGACGGTGACGATGAGCTGGTCGAAGGCGTAGGACGCGCCGTCGCCGGTGGTCACCGTGACCTGCTCGGCACCCTCGGGCTGGCGGATGGTCTCCACCTTCTTGCCGAACTCGACCTTGCCGCCGCGGGCGGCGACGGCGTCGCGCAGCGCCGCGTACACACGCTCGAAGCCGCCGTGCACGTAGCCGAGTTCGAAGGTGCGGCAGTGCACGCGGGCCCACAGCCACGCCATGGAGACCTCGTCGGCCCGGTCGCCGAACTTGCCGCGCAGCAGCGGCTCCCAGATGGTCTCGGTGGCCTTGCGGCCGGCCCGGCGGCGCAGCCAGTCCAGGGCGGTGAGGTCGTTGTAGCGCTCACCGCTGCGGACGGCCTTGAGCAGCGCGGAGGAGGCACCGAAGCGCACGCCGTCGACCAGCGAGAAGGAGGGGAAGCGCAGCATCTCCAGCGGGGTGCTGAAGGGGTGCAGTTCGCCGTCCCGGTAGACGCCGGTGGTGGGCTTGTGGAAGCGCAGGTCGTCGCCGAGGCCGAGCTCCTCGATGAGCTCGATGATGTCCCGGTCGCTGCGGAAGATGTGGTGGTAGTACCGCTCCAGCGGGACGCCGCCGATGGGGATCGACGCCGCGAGTCCGCCCAGCTCGTCGGCCGCCTCGAGCACCGTGACCTGGTGTCCGGCCTTGACCGCGTCGTAGGCGGCGGTCAGGCCGGTGGCGCCGGCACCGATGATGCCGAGATTCATCCGAAACTCCACTTCCTGTTGAGCACGAACTGGGTGGCCAGCACCAGCGGCAGCGAACCCGCCTTGACGATGTTCGCGTCGACGCCCAGCCAGCTGGTGAAGATCTGGAACAGCACGTAGGTCAGGGCGATGCCGGTGACGCCGACCGCGTAGAAACGCAGGAAGCGCACGAACAGCCGGTCCCGCTTGTCGAACGTGAAGATCGCGTTGAGCACGAAGTTGTTGGTGATGCCGAGGCTCGTGCTGATGATGTTGGCGACCTGCTCGTCGAGACCGAGCACGTTGAAGAGCAGCAGGAAGGCCAGGAGGTCGAGGGCGACGCCGCTGCCGCCGACCAGGCCGTAGCGGATCAGCTGCCGCAGGTCCGCCCGCCGGTCGGGACCGGCCGGAGTCGGGGCCGCGGTGTCCGCGTCCCCGGCCGCCTCAGTCGCCGTCATGCCGCAGGACCTCGCGCACGATGTACAGCGGCCGGTTCTGCGCCTCGCTGTATATGCGTCCTATGTAGCTGCCGAGCACCCCGATGGCGAGCATCTGGGTACCGCCGAGGAACAGGGTGACGACCATGAGCATGGTCCAGCCGGACACCGTGATGTCGGGCCGGAAGATCTTCATGCCCAGCGCGTACACGATGCCGGCGAGGGAGAGGGCGAGCACGAGGAAGCCCAGCCGGCTGATCAGCCGCAGCGGGACGGTGGAGAAGCTCGTGACGCCGTCGATGGCGAGGCGGGCCATCTTCCGCAGCGGGTACTTGGTCTCCCCGGCGAAGCGCTCGTCGCGGTCGAACTGGACCTCGGTCTGCCGGAACCCCATCGAGGCGACCATGCCGCGCACGAAACGGCTGCGCTCACGGAAGCGGCGCAGCTCGTCGGCCGCCCGCCGGTCCAGGAGCCGGAAGTCGCCGGTGTCGAGCGGGATGTCCACCTCGGCCCAGCTGCGCAGGATGCGGTAGAACGCGTGCGCGGTGGTGCGCTTGAAGATCGTGTCACGGCGGGTACGGCGGCGCGCGTGGACGATCTCGGCACCGGCGCGCCAGGCGTCGACCAGCTCCAGGCTGATCTTCGGCGGGTCCTGGAGGTCGGTGTCCATGATGATGACGGCGTCGCCGGTGGCCTCGTCCAGGCCGGCGGTGATGGCGATCTGGTGGCCGTAGTTCCGGGCGAAGTCGACCACCCGCACGCGGGGGTCGTTCTTCGCCAGGTCCCTGAGGATGGTCAGGGAGCCGTCGGCGGAGCCGTCGTTGACGTACACGATCTCGTAGCGGAATTCCGGCCGCCCGGCGAGGGCCTTGGCCAGCTCCTCGTGGAAGTGGCGGATGCCGTCCTGCTCGTTGTACACGGGGAGGATGTACGAGATCAGTGCCGTTCCGCCCGATTCCGGCGCCGGCTGCGGGATCACGGCGGTCGCGGATTCAGCGGTCTGCGTCGTCACCGTCGGTCCTCCGCACCGTGCACTGCGCACTCATGGGGATTCTCAAACATTTGTCGAACCTATGGATCGACTCTTAATTGAAGGCGAACAAAGGCTTTCCGAAGCGACGCGCCGAGTTGACGGCAGAGCGGCACTCAGGTCACGGAATAACCAGTTCCGGCAGGTGGTGAGGGCCTCGTGGGACGCAGGGCGCGTGGCGCCGTCCCCGTCCGGTCACCGCACGGGGGCGGGCCGGGCCTTCCGGGGTACGCACCGCAGGGCCAGGGCCGCGGCGGTCAGGTAGGCGAGGGCGCCGGCGGCCATGGCGAGGCGCAGCCCCGTGCCGTGGTCGGCGGCGGTGGCGAGGAGGGTGCCACCGAGGGCCACACCGGCGGTGCTGCCGATCTGGCGGGCGGTGTTGAACAGGGCTGAGGCGGTCCCGGAGTAGCCGGGGGGCGCGGCCGCCATGACGGTGGTGGTCGTGCCGGTGAGGGCGAAGGAGGTGCCGAAACCTGCGGCCATCATGGGGGCGACGAGCAGCGGGTAGGCCGGGTCGGGCCCCGCCGCGGCCCAGCCGGCGAGCCCGAGGGCGCCCAGCAGCATGCCGGTGACGACCAGCGGACGGTCCCCGGTCCTGCGGGCCAGCCGCCCGGACAGGACGGAGGCGAACATCGTCGTCGCCACGGCCGGGAAGAGGGCGAGGCCGGTGCCGAGGGCGCTGTAGCCGCGCTCGTGCTGGAAGGAGACGCTGGCGGTGAACACCATGCCGTAGAAGGCGAAGTTGAAGAGCAGCCCGGTCAGCGAGCCGCCGCCGACCGCCCGGGAGCGCAGCATGTGCGGTGGGATCGCGGGCGAGCGGGCCAGCCGCTCGCGCACCGCGAACGCCACGACGGCCAGGAGCGCCAGGCCGGCGCCGGCGAGGACCGCCGGATCGGACCACCCGCGCCGCCCGGCTTCGTTGAGGACGGCGGTCAGCAGGGCGACCGCGGCCACGACGGCGCACTGCGCGGGCCAGTCCAGGGCCCGGTCGGCGCGCCGGCGCGAGGGCGCGACGTGCCGCAGCGTCAGCGCCAGACAGGCGACGCCGACGGGCAGGTTGACCAGGAAGACCCACCGCCAGCCCACCGTGGACACAAGCAGCCCGCCCAGCAGCGGGCCCGCGGAGGCCGCGACGCCGGCCATCGAGCCCCACAGCCCGACGGCGCGCGATCGCGCGGCGGGGACGGGATAGGCCTGCTGGAGCAGCGCCAGGGAGCCGGGCACGATCAGCGCCGCGCCGAGTCCCTCGGCCAGCCGCGCGGCGACCAGGGACGGGGCGTCCGGCGCGAGCGCGCAGGCGGCCGAGGACACGGTGAACACGGCCACGCCGGTGCAGAAGACGCGGCGGTTGCCCAGCCGGTCGCCGAGGGCCCCGCCGGTGAGCAGCAGCCCGGCGAACACCATCGTGTAGCCGTCGGTGATCCACTGGATCCCGGTGAGCGAGGCCGAGAGATCGCGACCCACCACGGGCACGGCGACGTTGATGACGGTCACGTCCAGGATGACCATGAAGTAGCCGGCGCACACCGCCAGCAGCGGTGCCCGTGACCACGGCCGGGCGTCCGGGCCCGGCGCGCCGGCGGGCCCGGGCCCGGGCCCGTCACCGGCGGCCGCCTCCGCGAACGGCACGTCCTCGACCTCATCCCGTACGCAGGGGTTCAGTACCGGATGTCACAGTAAGGGGTGTTCGGTCCCCGTTACGGGACCGGCCGCGCGCGCTGCGCGTGGCTCACCTCGGCGCGCCGGGGAGCCGGCGCAGCAGGTAGGTGTCCATGATCCACCCCTTGCGTTCCCGGGCCTCGGTACGCGCCCGCAGGATGCGCTCGGAGGTCTCGGCGAGCGGGCCGGAGAGGAGGATCTCGTCCTCGGTCCCGAGGTAGGCGCCGTAGTGGATGTCCAGGCCCTCGGGGTCGAGGCCGGCGAAGGCGGCGCCGCCGTCGAGCATGACCACCACGTCGTCGGCCTCCTCGGGGAACCCCTCGGCGAGGCGGCGGCCGGTGGTGATCTGCAGGGGGCGCCCGACCCGGGTGAGGGTGAGGCGGTGGCGGGCCGCGAGGGCGGCGACGCTGCTGATGCCGGGCACGACCTCGTGGGTGAAGGAACCGGGCCGGCGGGCCAGGACCTCCTCGACGACGGCGATCACGCTGTCGTAGAGGGAGGGGTCACCCCAGACCAGGAAGGCGCCGGTCTCGCCGGGGCCGAGGTGGGCGTCGAGGAGTTCGGCCACCAGGTCGGCGCGGCGACGTCGCCAGTCCTCGACGGCCTCGGCGTAGCCGGGGGCGGTGCGGTCGCGCTCGGCGTCGGGGACCTCGACGAGGCGGTGGCCGGGGCGCGCGTGGTCGTCCAGCATCCGCCGGCGCAGGCGGATCAGGTCCTGGCGTTCCTCGGGTTTCCCGAGGACGAGGAAGACGTCCGTACGGCCGATCGCCTTGACCGCCTGAAGGGTGAGGTGTTCGGGATCGCCCGCGCCGATGCCGATGACGAGGATGTGTCGCATGCGGTGATTGTGCCCTGCGGTGTGCCCGTGACGGCCGTCGCGGCAACTGTTCCCGGGGCGTCCCGTGATGTCCCTCACGCTGGATCGGGTGGTTACGGTGCGACTTAGTAGCGGGCGTCTACGCGGCATATAACATCTATCCGGAACGGAATGGGACATAATTCGCACAGGGGGGCGACGGTATCCGATCCGTACGGCGTCATGGGCCTCTCCCGGGGTGGGGACAGCGATCTGAGGGCCCATCAGGTCTCTTCCGCACCGTGGATCCGGCGGCGCGGCACGCTCACCCGCCGGGCGCAAGAGGCATCGCGGCTACGAGTCCGCGTAGTACCGATCTTTCATTGCCCGATGTTCGGGACGGTCCACACAATGGCCGGGCCCGCCAGCCGTCACGGCAGCTCAGGTGGGTTGTGAACACGCACGCCGAACCCTGGAGTGAGGTCACGCAATGACGAAGCACCGCCGGATGAAGCCCTTCCGGAAGATCACCGTCGCCGCCCTCGCCGTCGCCGCCGTGGGTGTGCCCTCGGTGGCCATGGCTTGCGTCGGCGGCCAGCAGGGCCCGCAGTACGGCGGGTCCCAGGGTCAAGGTGACCAGGGCCAGGGTGGCCAGGCCCAGGGCCAGGGCCGCTGGAACCACGCCTCGTGGGGCGGGTCCTGGAAGGGGTCCGCCGACGGGTCCGCCGACGGGACGTGGACGCAGGGCGGCCAGTGGGGCGGGAAGCCGTCCTGGGCACCCCCCGCCGCACCCTCGGCCCCCGCCTCCGCACCCTCGGCCCCCGCCTCCGCGCCCTCGTCGGCACCGTCGTCGGCACCGTCCGCCGCACCGGCCTCCCCGGCCGCGGGTTCCGGCGCCACGCTGACGGGAGCCTCGGCCACCGTGCTCGACATGGTCAACCAGGAGCGGGCGAAGGCCGGCTGCACCGCCCTGAAGGTCAACGCCAAGCTGAACCGGGCCGCGCAGGACCACAGCAAGGACATGGCCTCGCACCAGAACATGTCGCACACCGGTTCCGACGGTTCGTCCCCCGCCGACCGCATCTCCTCGGCGGGCTACGACTGGAGCAGCTACGGCGAGAACGTGGCCTACGGCTACTCCTCAGCCTCCAGCGTGATGAGCGCATGGATGGCCAGCCCGGGTCACAAGCGGAACATACTGGACTGCTCGTACAAGGAGATAGGGATCGCGCTGGCGCAGCCCGGCAACTACTGGACGCAGGACTTCGGCGCCGCGCGCTGAAGCAGGACGCCGGCAGGACCGGCCGCCCCCGTGGCGGCCGGGCCTCCCGGCGTACGTGCGGTGGGATCAGCGCAGGCCGCGGCCGAGCGCGTTGATCAGCTCGCCATTGGTGGTGTCCCCGCTCAGCTCCCAGAAGAAGGCGCCGCCGAGGCCCTGTGACTTCGCCCAGGCCGCCTTGCCCCGGAGGGTGAGCGGTGTGTCGTAGCTCCACCACTCGTCGCCGCAGCGGGCGTACGCGGTGCCGGCGACCACGCGCGTGGCCGGGCAGCGGGTCTTGAGCACCTTGTAGTCCTCGCTGCCCGCCTCCCAGGTGCCGGGGGCGGGGCCGGTGGCGTCGCCGCCGGGCGCCGTCCGCGTCACGCCGGTCCAGCCGCGGCCGTAGAAGCCGAGGCCCAGCAGGAGCTTGCGGGCCGGGATGCCGAGGCCGCGCAGCTTGCGGATGGTCGCCGCAGCGTTGGAGGTCTTCTCCGGGATGCCGCGGTAGGAGGTGAGCGGCGAGTGGGGGGCGGTCGGGCCGGTGGCCGACCAGGTGCCGAAGTAGTCGTAGGTCATCGGGTTGTACCAGTCGACGTACTTCGCGGCGCCCGCGTAGTCGGCGGCGTCGATCTTGCCGCCGTCCGAGGCGTCGGCGGTAATGGCGGCGGTGACCAGGTTCTTCTTGCCGAAACGGTGGCGTACCGCGGCCATCAGGTCCGTGTACGCGGTCGGGCCGCTGGTGTCGCAGGACATGCCGCAGGCGTTGGGGTACTCCCAGTCGATGTCGATGCCGTCGAACACGTCGGCCCAGCGCGGGTCCTCGACGAGGGCGTAGCAGGAGTCGGCGAAGGCCTTCGGGTCGGCCGCGGCCTGGGTGAAGCCCGGCGACCAGCTCCAGCCGCCGAAGCTCCACAGGATCTTGATGTCCGGGTACTGCTTCTTGAGCTTGCGCAGCTGGTTGAAGTTCCCGTGCAGCGCGCCGTCCGCGGTGCTGTCGGCGACGCCGTCGACGCTGCCGGCCGCGTCGTAGGGCTTCTGGTGGTCGGCCCACTCGTCGCCGACGGCGCACTTGCCGTCGCTCACGTTGCCGAAGGCGTAGTTGATGTGGGTGAGCCGCGAGGCAGCGCCCGAGGTGACGATGTTCTTGACGTGGTAGTCGCGGGCGTAGACGCCCCAGTCGATGAAGTAGCCGACGACTTTCGACGTGGCTCCCGTGGTGTGCGGGGCGTGGTGGCCGTGGCCGTGGGACGCCGCCGCGGGCGCGGGCTGGGCCGCGGCGGGGCCGGTGACCAGGCTCGCGGTGAGCAGCGCCGTGCCGGCGGCGACGAGGCCGACCAGCGTTCTGCGGAACCGTGATCCCTGCTGTCTGGGCATGGAGTCACCTCTGGTGAGGAAGCGGTCGTGAGCGCGCGTGGATGCGGGGACACCCTAGAAGGACTAGACCAATGGGGTCAATGGTCTGCACCAATTCGGAAGTCCCCGCTCCACGCGGCGTGTTGACCGCCCGTCAGAGCGGCTGCAGCGTCCAGGACCAGCGGTGGGTACCCGGGCCCACCCGGTACGCCGGCAGGGTGTCGGGGCCGCAGGAGGCGGTGCCGACCCCGCGGTGGGCGGCGTCCAGGTGGACCACGCACGCGGCGCGCGGCTCGAGTTCGTCGTGGTGGGCGGCGGCCGTCAGGTCCGCGGCGCGGTAGCGGGTGACGCTCACCTGGCGCGGCACGTCCAGGTGGACGGCGATCCCCGGCGCGGCCGCGGCCCCGGTGAGGGTGAAGCGCCGCACGTCGTGCCGGCCGCCGCTCTCCTGCGGCCTCAGGTACGGCGTGAACAGCGCGTCCACGGCCGACCGGTGGACCCCCACGGTCGCACCCGCGCACCGGTCGGGGTACGTCTCGCCGGGGCCCCGCCCGAACCATTCTAGGGTGCCGAGCCCCGCCACGGTCTCGAAGACGGTGCCGACCCGCGGCAGGTCGGTCAGCCCATCCGGCAGCACCGCGGTCTCGTCGACGAGCAGCCCTCC
The DNA here is from genome assembly GCF_056858595.1 of Streptomyces sp. TOM-9. Lineage (NCBI taxonomy): Bacteria > Bacillati > Actinomycetota > Actinomycetes > Kitasatosporales > Streptomycetaceae > Streptomyces > Streptomyces sp. TOM-9. Next base: position 1,947,383 of record NZ_JBXEQB010000001.1, read on the forward strand.
GTTCGGCAACGGCGTGAGGACCTGCTCGTGGCCGACGGTGCCCGCGCCGTCCGTCGCGTACGCCGAGCGCACCACCACGCTCGCGCCCTCCCTGCCGACCGACACCAGGGTGCGTTCCAGGGCGTGCAGGCCCCAGGCGCGCCAGCGGGCTGCGATGCCGCCCCACTCGTCGTTGTCGGTGGGGGCGCGCCACAGCGTCAGCACGGGCGGCGCCGTGAGCAGCGGATGCCGCAGCAGTCCGGCGTCGTCGAGCTCCACCGTCCCCGCCCCGTCACCGGCGAGCACGGCGCCCGCCCGGGTGAGCAGGTCCCGGTGGTCCTCGGCGAGCACCACCTGCGGGGCGCACACGAGCGTGCCGCGCGGCGCCCACGGCAGGTCCTGCGCCGTCGTGACGCGCAGCGTCAGGTGCGAGTCGCCGTGCGGCAGCAGGCTGGTGGGCAGCGGCACCACCGCGCTCTCCCCGGGCGCGAGGTCCGGGAGCCGGGCGGGGGCGGTGCCGGAGTCGCCGATGTGCCACCGCGCGCTCAGCCACGCCAGGTCCGCGAAGTGCTGCCGGTTGGTGATCCGCGCCTCGCGGCGGTCGGGGGTGAGCTCCAGCCGCAGCGGGGCGGCGATCTCGCGGTGCTCGGCCATCGCGGGCTTGGGCGTCCGGTCGGGCAGGACCAGGCCGTCGGCGCAGAAGGCCCCGTCGTGCGGCGTGTCGCCGAAGTCGCCGCCGTACGCCCAGCGGTAGCCGGGGGCGGTCACCCCGTCGGCGTAGGCGTCGGCGGGGGCGTCGGGCCCGGCCGGGCGGCCGGCCCCCTCCCCGGTGAGCCGCTGGAGGATGCCGTGGTCCCGGAACTCCCAGACGAAGCCGCCCTGCAGGCCCGGGGTGGACTCGATGGCCCGCCAGTAGTCGGCCAGGGAGCCGTTGCTGTTACCCATGGCGTGCGAGTACTCGCACAGGATGAGCGGCTTGGAGTGCGGGCCGGCCGTGATCTCCTCGATGGAGGCGTACATCGGGCAGATGATGTCGCTCGCGGACTGCGTCTCCTCCCAGGCGTCCTTGATCGCGCCCTCGTACTGCACGGGCCGGGTCGGGTCGGTGCGCCGCAGCCAGCCCGCGGCGGCGTCGTGGTGGGCGCCGTGGTCGCTCTCGTTGCCCAGCGACCAGACGACGACACTGGGGTGGTTGCGGTCGCGCAGCACCATCCGGGCCACCCGGTCGGTGAACGCCCCCAGGTAGCGGGGGTCGTCGGCCAGCTCGTGGGCGTGGTCGTGGGTCTCGATGTCGGCCTCGTCCACGACGTACAGGCCGAGTTCGTCGGCGAGGGAGAGCAGGGCCGGGTCGGGCGGGTAGTGCGCGGTGCGCACCGCGTTGAAGCCGTGCCGCTTCAGCAGGCACAGGTCCGCCCGCATCTCCTCGGCGTCGACCACGCGCCCGGTCAGGGGGTGGAAGTCGTGCCGGTTGACCCCGCGGAAGTAGACCCGGACGCCGTTGACCAGCAGGTCGGCCCCGGAGATCTCCACGCGGCGGAACCCGACGCGGTGGCGCGACTCGTCGGCCACGCTGCCGTCCGCCCGGTGCAGCCGCACGGTCAGGTCGTACAGGTGCGGCGTCTCGGCGGTCCACGGCCGGACACCGGGCACCGTGGCCCGGATGCGGGCCTCGCCGAGGAAGTCCGAGACGCGCTCGCTCGCGACGTTGGCCCGCGCGAAGGCCTCGTCGGCGGGGAGCCGCAGGATGCCGTCCGGGGTGCACAGCAGTCCGGACACGCTCCAGCCCGCCGGGAGGGCGCCCTCCCCGCTGCGGACCCGGACCGCGACGTCGAGGGTGCCGCCGGGCACGGCCGTGATCCCCACGTCCGCCAGGTGGAGCGGGTCGGTGGCGTAGAGGTGGACGGAGCGGGTGATGCCGCCGTGCCACCACTGGTCCTGGTCCTCCAGGAAGGTCGCGTCGGACCACTTGACGACCGTCAGGCGCACGGTGTTGCGCTCCCCCGGGCGCACCGCGTGCGTGACGTCGAACTCCGAGGCGAGGCGGGAGTCCTTGCCCACCCCGACGGCGGTGCCGTTGACGTGCGCGATCAGCACGCTCTCGGCGGCCCCGACGTGGAGCACCACCCGCCGCCCCGCCCAGTCGGCGGGTACGTCGGCCTCCCGCTCGTACACCCCGGTCGGGTTGCGTCCGGCCGGCGGTGAGGGCGGCAGGTCGGGGAAGGGCATCGTCACGTTGGTGTAGTGCGGCAGGTCGCGCACGCCGTGGATGTCGTCGAAGTCCTGGACGGTCCAGCAGCCGGGCACGTCCGTCTGCGCCCAGCGGCCGGCGAGCGGGGTGCGCGGGGTGGGCAGCAGCTGGAAGCGCCAGCGCCCGTCCAGCGCTACCCGGGGCGCGTCGGGGCGGACGACGGCGTGCATCGGCAGCCTGCGCCATCCGGTCAGCTCGGGGGCGTCCCACGGGTCGATCGGAACGACGGGCTCTGCGCTTGCGGGGCGGCGGTCCTGCATGGGGGTTCCCTCCCGGGAGCGGTCGGTTCGCGGTGGGGCGCGGTGACGGCGGGCCGCGTGGGGACGAGGACCGGGGCGGCGTCGCCGGGGGTGGCCCGGCGGCCGCGGGTCGGGGCCCGCGGTGCGGCGCGATCGGCGCCGGGGAGGACGAGGGTCCGCTGCGACGGCACGGGGTGACGGCCGGGCGGTGCGTCGTCCGGGGCGGGCGTGGTGCGCGCGCCCCGGACGGCCCGGAACGGTCGGACGGGTGGCCGGCGGCCGGTGGCCGGACCGTTCCGGGCGGTGGGGCGGCTACGCGCGCGGCGTGAGACGCAGGGTGAGGATCTGGAACGGCCGCAGGGACACCCGGATCCCTCCGTCGGGCCCTACCTGCGCGCTCTCCCCCTCCAACGGGCGTTCCAGCAGGTCGGTCACCTGCACCCGCTGCACCGGGAACGAGGCGCGCAGGGTGGTCGCGGCGCGCCCGCCGAGCGACTCGTACAGCCGGACGACCACGTCGCCGGACCGGTCGTCGGCGAGCTTGACCGCCTCGATCGCGGCCCGCGTGCCGTCGAGGGTCACCAGGGGCGCGACCGGCCCGGTGCCCACGGCCCCGGCGGTGACGCGCAGCGGCAGGTTGAGCTCGTAGCCGCCCGCCACGGCGTCCTCCACGGCCGCGCCGGGCAGCAGCGCGTACGTCATGCGGTGCGTGCCCTGGTCGGCGTGCGGGTCGGGCACGCGGGGCGCCCGGACCAGGCTGAGCCGCAGCGTCGTGGTGGTGCCGCCGTCCTCGCGGGAGGTGCGGCCGACATCGTGGCCGTAGGTCGAGTCGTTGAGCACGGCCACGCCGTACCCGGGCTCGGCGACGTGCACCCAGCGGTGGCAGAAGACCTCGAAACGGGCCGCGTCCCAGCTGGTGTTGGTGTGCGTGGGCCGGAAGACGTGCCCGAACTGGATCTCGGCGGCGCTCCGGTCGGCGTGCACGTCCAGCGGGAAGGCCGCCTTGAGGATCTTCTCGCTCTCGTGCCAGTCGATCTCCGTCTCGAAGTCGATCCGCGGGCTGCCCGCGCGCAGCCGCACCGTCTGCGCGAGGCGGGAGCCCCCGAAGGACCGCTCGACGCGGATGGCGCCCACGAGCGGGCCCTCCTCCACGACGGTGATCGCATCGGCGGCCGTCAGGTCGGTGTACTGGCGACGGTAGTGCCGGTCGATGTCCCAGGCGTCCCACTGGTTGGGCAGGTCGGTGTGGAGCCGCAGCAGGTTGCCGCGCTCGCCCGGGGCCAGCACCTCGCGGCCGGCGGTCAGGTCGAACACCGAGGTGAGCAGCCCGTCGTCGTCGAGTTCGACCCGGACCAGCCCGTTGTCCAGGACACGGCCGGTGACGGTCACCTTGCCGCCCGGCTCACCCGCCACGACCGGCCCCGCCCCGGAGGCCGGCAGCTCGGCGAAAACCGCCACCCGGCCGTCGGCGAGCGGCTGGCCTCCGGCTCCGTCCGGCGCCGCCGGCACCGCCACGACCTCCGCCCGGGCCCGCGGCGAGGTGTTGAACACCCACGGCGCCGACGGCCCGGTGCCGGGGTCGCCGGCCACCACCGCGGCGGCGCCGGCCGTGATCGCCTCCAGCTCCTCCTTCAGGCGGGCATAGGTCGCCTCGGCCTCGCGGTGCACCCAGGCGATGGAGGAGCCGGGCAGGATGTCGTGGAACTGGTGGAGCAGGACCGTCTTCCACAGCCGGTCGAGGTCCTCGTACGGGTACGCGTACGAAGGGTCGCGCAGCGCGGCCGTGGCGGCCCACAGCTCGGCCTCGCGCAGCAGGTGCTCGCCGCGCCGGTTGCCGGACTTGGTGCGGGCCTGGCTGGTGTACGTGGCGCGGTGCAGCTCCAGGTAGAGCTCGCCGGACCACACCGGGGCGTCCTCGTACTCCGCCCGGGCCTCGCGGAAGAAGGTGTCCGGGTCCTGGACGACGACCTTGGCCGAGCCCTCCAGGTCGCGCAGGCGCCGGGCCTTCTCCAGCATCTCGCGGGTGGGGCCGCCCCCGCCGTCGCCGTGCCCGAAGGGGACCAGGGAACGCGTGCCGCCGCCCTTGTCGGCGTAGTTGCGCACGGCGTGAGCCATCTCCTCGCCGGAGAACACCGCGTTGTAGGTGTCGACGGGCGGGAAGTGCGTGAAGATGCGGGTGCCGTCGATGCCCTCCCACCAGAAGGTGTGGTGCGGCATCTTGTTCGTCTGGTTCCACGAGATCTTCTGCGTGAGGAACCACTCCATCCCGGCCAGCCGGGCGATCTGCGGGTAGGCGCCGGTGTAGCCGAAGGAGTCGGGCAGCCACACCCCCCGGCACTCGACGCCGAACTCCTCGGCGAAGAAGCGCTTGCCGTGGATCAGCTGGCGGGCCATCGCCTCGCCGCCCGGCAGGTTGCCGTCGGCCTCCACCCACATGCCGCCGACCGGCACCCAGTTGCCGGCCTTCGCCGCCTCCTGCATGCGCCGGTACACCTCGGGGTTGCGCTCCTTCACCCAGGCGTACTGCTGGGCCTGGGAGCAGGCGAAGACCAGCTCCGGATAGTCGGCGGCGAGTGCGGTGACGTTGGAGAAGGTGCGGGCGGTCTTGCGCTTGGTCTCACGCAGCGGCCACAGCCACGCGCTGTCGATGTGGGCGTGGCCGACCGCCGACAGCGTGTGGGCGCTGGCGTGGGCGGGCCGGGACAGCGCCCTGGCGAGTTCCGCGCGGGCCGCGGCGGCGGTGCCGGCGACGTCCGCGATGTCGAGGGCGTCGAGCATCCGCTCCAGGGCGCGCAGCAGTTCGTGGCGGCGCGGCTCGGCCGTGGACAGCTCACGCATCAGCTCGCCCGCGACCTCGATGTCCAGGACGAGGTGCCACACGTCCTCGTCGAGCACGGCGAGGTCCGCGCGGGCCATCGTGTACAGCGGTTCCGCGGGCGCCGTGAGCCGGTCGCCGAGCGGGGTCGGCAGGAACCCCTTGGCCAGGATGTCGGGGTTGGCGGCGGCCTCCAGCAGCAGTTCCACCGGTTCGCCGCCGGCCGCGGGGTTCGCGACGGGCACGTACTGGTTGCGCGGCTCGATGCCCTTGACCGGGGTGCCGGACGCGTCGTGGACCAGGGCCTCGGCCTGGCCGCCCGGCCAGTCGCCGATGAAGCCGAGGTCGAAGACGGCCTCGACGCGCCGGCCGGCCCAATCCGCGGGAACGGTGCCCCGGGCGCGTATCCAGCTGGTCGACCAAGGGGTGCCCCAGCGGTCGCCGGTCGCGAAGGGGACGTACTCGGCGGCCAGCGCCTCTCCCACCGGCACCGGTTCGCCGTCCACGTGCCACGCGGTGAGCGTCAGCGGCACCGACGCCGCGTACACCGCGGGGCGAATGCGCTGTTCGAGGACGCGGTCGAGGCGCGCCTCGACCTGCTTGCGGTCGTCGTGCATGGGTGCTGGTCCCCTCAGTCCCGGAGGTAGGCGAGGTCGGGTACGTGCTTGCGGTAGCCGTCGAGCAGACGCTGGGCGACGGCGACGGAGTCGACGAGCGGGTGGAGCGCGAAGGCGCGCAGCGCGGCGGCGCGCTCGCCGGTGGTGGCGGCCCGGATGACGTCGCGCTCGACGGCCTTGACGGAGGTGACCAGGCCGACGGCGTGGCCGGGCAGCGGATCGCCGACGATCGGGCGGGCGCCGTTGGCGTCCACGTGGCAGGGCACCTCGACGACGGCCTCGGCGTCGAGCGGCTCCAGGGCGCGGCGGTTGCGGACGTTGAGGATCAGCGTCGTGCGCTCGTCGAGGGCGATGGCCCGCATCAGGGCGAGGGCGACCTTCTCGTAGCCGCCGGACTCCAGGTCGCACGAGTCGCGTTCGCCGGCTCCCGCGGCCTCCCGGACGTCGGCGCCGTAGGTCGTCTCGCGCTCCAGGCGGGTGGCGTCCCAGGCCGCGAAGGGCTCCGTGCCCGGGGCGCGCATCGTCTCGTAGAAGCGCTGCTGCTGCTCCAGGAGGAAGGCGCCGCGGGTGTGCTCGGCGTCGCGCGCGGCGGCGACGGTCTCGCGGTTGGAGTAGTAGTAGTTCAGGTACTCGTTGGGCACCGAGCCGAGGGTGCGCAGCCACTCGGCGCCGAAGAGCTTGCCCTCCTCGAAGGAGGTGAGCGCCGCCTCGTCGGCCAGCAGGCGCGGGAGCAGGTCGACGCCGTCCACGCGCACCGCCCGCAGCCAGCCGAGGTGGTTCAGGCCCGCGTAGTCGAACCAGGCGCGGCCGGCGTCGACGCCCAGGGCGCGCGCCACCCTCCTGCCGAGGCCGACGGGCGAGTCGCAGATGCCGATGACGCGGTCGCCGAGGTGGTGGGACATGGCCTCGGTGACCATGCCGGCGGGGTTGGTGAAGTTGATGACCCAGGCGTCGGGCGCGAGCCGCGCGATGCGGCGGGCGATGTCGACGGCGACGGGGATGGTGCGCAGCCCGTACGCGATGCCGCCGGGGCCGACCGTCTCCTGGCCGAGGACGCCCTCGTCGAGGGCGACGCGCTCGTCGACGACGCGTCCGGCGAGGCCGCCGACGCGGATCGCGGAGAAGACGAAGTCGGCGCCGGTGACGGCCTCGTCGAGGTCGGTGGTGACGGTGACCCCGGGCGCGTCGGGGTGTCCCTGCGCCTGCTGCCGCAGCACCCGGACGATGGCGTCCAGGCGTCCGGGGTCCAGGTCGTGCAGGGTCACGTGGGTGACGCGGCCCGCCGCACGGTCCTCCAGCAGGGCGCGGTAGACCAGCGGGACGCGGAAGCCGCCACCACCGAGAATCGTGAGCCTCATACCTCGACCACCTCCACCCCCGCCTCGCGCAGCGAGGTCCGGGTCGTCGCGTCCGCCGGGGCGTTGGTCACCACGACGTCGATGTCCTCGGGCCCGCACACGCGGGCCATGCCGGTGCCGGGGAACTTCCCGGCGTCCGCCGCGAGCACCACCTGGTCGCTCGCCGCGATCATGGCCCGTTTGACGGGCACCTCCACGGCGGTCGTGTCCAGTATCTGCCCGCCCGGGCGGATGCCGCTGGTGCCCAGGATCAGCCGGTCGGCCCGGACCTGGCGCAGGTTGTCCTCGGTGAGGAAGCCGACCAGGGAGCGGTACTCGCGGCGCACGACCCCGCCGAGCAGCACCAGCTGGACGTCCTTCTCGTCCTGCAGCTCCTCGTAGACCGCGAGGTTGCTGGTGATCACCGTGAGCGAGCGGCCGCGCAGGTGCCGGGCGACCCGCAGTGCGGTGGTCCCGATGTCCAGCAGCACGGTCTCGCCGTCCTGGATGATCTCGGCGCAGCGGACGGCGATGGCGTCCTTGGCCTCGACGCGGACGGCGGCGACGTCCGGGAACGGGTCGTCCTCGCCGGTCAGCGGGACCGCGCCACCGTAGACCCGCTTCAGCAGGCCCTCGTCCTCGAGCTGGATGAGGTCGCGGCGGATCGTGGCCTGGCTGGCGCCGATCCGCTCGGCCAGCACGGTCACCGAGGTGGGGCCGTCCGCCCGCAGCGCACGGAGGATCAGCTCATGTCGTCGGTCGGGGAGCATGGCACGAACCCTACCCGGGCTCTCTGCAAAGTCAATCAAAGTCGAGCAGGTTTGTGATTGACCCTTGTCAAACCACTGCACAGCATGCAAGCTCTTGCCTACTTCAGGCCGGGGCGTCCCCCTGTCCGGGCCTGGACCGGGGGGGGACACGAAGCACCGGGCGCCCCGCGCCGGTGCCCCTGGAGAGGTAGGTCGCAATGCCGCGGTCGACACACGCCGGCAGCACCCGGGAGGAGGCAGCCGATGTCTTCCTGTCCGGGCTGCTCTTCTTCGACCTGGGTTTCACCGGGCTCCCCTCGGCTCCCACCCCGGGCGCCGAGGTGTGGACCAAGGGCATGGGCACGTCCCCCGGCGGGATCGCCAACTTCGCGGTCGCGCTGAGCAGGCTGGGGCTGCGCACGTCGCTGTCCGCGGCCTTCGGCGAGGACCTGCTCGGCACGCACCTGTGGCACGAGCTGTCCGTCACCGAGGGCGTCGACCTCTCCCGCTCGCGCCGTTTCGCCGGGTGGCCGACCCCGGTGACCGTCTCGCTGGCGTACGACGGCGACCGGGCGCTGGTCACCCACGGCCAGGAGCCGCCGCTCGGCCCGGACGCGATGATCGGCGAACCGCCGCCCAGCCGGGCCGCGATCGCCCACATCGGCGCCGAGCCGCTGGAGTGGGTGGGGCGCGCGCACGCGGCGGGCACCCTGGTCTTCGCCGACGTCGGCTGGGACCCCTCGGAGCGCTGGAGCCCGGCGGTGCTGGAACAGCTCGCCCTGTGCCACGCCTTCATGCCCAACGCCGAGGAGGCGATGGCCTACACCCGCACCGGCACCCCGCGGGCGGCGTTGTCCCGGCTGGCCGACCTGGTGCCGCTCGCCGTGGTCACCGACGGCGCCGGGGGCGCGCTGGCGGTGGACTCCACGACGGGCGAGAGCGCGTCGGTGGCCGGCCTGCCGGTGGACGCCGTCGACACCACCGGCGCCGGGGACGTCTTCGGGGCCGGGCTGGTCGCCGCCACCCTGGCCGGCCTGCCGCTCGCCGACCGGCTGCGCTTCGCCAACCTCGTCGCCGCGCTGTCCGTGCGGCGGATCGGTGGCGCCGCCGCCGCACCGGACGTGGCCGCCGTCGGCCGCTGGTGGCGGTCCGTGCGCGACTCCCCCGGCAACGACGACCTGCGCTCCGCCTACGCCTTCCTCGACCACACCGTGCCGGCCGCCGCGACGACCGCCGCCGGCCCGCACCACGCCGACCAGCCCGAGCAGTAGGAGAACCCCGTGGACCTTTCCCGCAGACGATTCCTGCAGGCGACCGTGCTCACCGCCGCGGCCGCCGGCCTCACCGCCGCGTGCGGTGGCGGCGGAGCGGGCGGCACCAGGAACGGCAAGAACCTCACGCTCTGGTACTGGGGCGGCGGGCTGAGCGACAAGGTTGTCAAGGACGCCGAGGCGCACTTCACCGCAGTGACCCTGAAGTCCGCGCAGATAGGCGGCGACTTCAAGCAGAAGCTGCTCACGACGCTGACCGGCGGCCAGTCCGTGCCCGACATCACCGGCATCAAGGGCGAGGACATGGCCTCCTTCCTGCCCAACGCCAACCGCTTCCTGGACCTCAACGACCTGGGCTTCAAGGACGTGGCCCCGCAGTACCTGGAGTGGAAGACCAAGCTGGCGCGCAGCGAGGACGGCCGGCAGATCGGTTTCCCGATCGACATCGGCCCCACCGCGATGTTCTACCGCGCGGACTTCTTCGAGCAGGCCGGGCTGCCCTCCGAGCCGGAGCAGGTCGCGGCGCAGATCAAGAGCTGGGACGACTGGCTGGCCGCGGGCCGGGAGCTGCACAAGGCGGTGCCGTCGGCGTCGCTGATCAACAGCGCCAGCGCGGTCTTCGACATCGCCGTGGGCCAGGGCACGCAGCGCTTCATCGACACCGACAACCACTTCGTCGGCGACCAGGACCACATCCGTGCCGCCTGGGACCTGGCCGTGCGGCCGTACGAGCTCGGGCTCGACGCCAAGATCAACGACAACAGCTGGAACGCGGCCATCGCCAAGGGCACGCTGGCGACCGAACTCGGCGCCGCCTGGCACGCCCTGGACATCTCCTCCGCCGCCCCCGACTCCAAGGGCAAGTGGCGCGTGGCCCCGATGCCGGGCGGCCCGTCCAACCTCGGCGGCTCCTTCCTGGCGCTGCCCCGCCAGTGCCGCAACCCCGAGCAGGCCTTCAAGGTCGTGAGCTGGCTGCTGAGCCCCGCCAACGACGCCCGCGGCTTCGCCGACGCCGCGGTCTTCCCGGCCGCCCCCGCGGCGTACGCGATGCCGCAGATGACCGCCGGCGATCCGTACTTCGGCGGCCAGAAGACCATCGACGTCTTCGGGCCGGCCGCCAAGGCGATCCCGGCGGCCTACGAGGCCCCGGCGGACGCGGCCCTGATGGCGACGTACAAGACCGAGCTGACCAACGTCGAGACCAAGGGCAAGAAGGCGGACGACGCCTGGAAGGACGCCGTGGCCCAGGCCAAGCAGGTCGCGCAGCGGCAGGGCGTGCGCTGACATGGCGGCGCCTCCGACCACCGGCCCCGGCTCCGTCGCGGTGGACGCCACCGGCGGCGGCCCGGGGCGGCCGCGGTTCCGTCCGCGCCGCTCCGCGCCCGCGCACCACCTGCCGCAGCCGGCGGCGCGGGCCGCCCGGCGCGGTGCGCTGTCCTTCTGGCCGCAGTACCTGGCGATCTCGCCGTTCTACCTGGTCTTCGGCGTCTTCATGCTCTGGCCGGTGTTCTACTCGCTCTACCTGGCCTTCCACCGCTGGGACGGCATCGGCGAGATGCAGTTCGTCGGGTTGCAGCAGTTCCGCTTCCTGATGGACGACCCGGTCTTCTGGCTGTCGATCCGCAACACCCTGGCCATCTGGGTGCTGTCGACGGTGCCGACGCTCCTGGGGGCGCTGGTGCTGGCCACGCTGCTCAACTCCGTGCGGCGCTTCAAGTCCTTCTACCGGATCGCGCTCTTCCTGCCGAACGTCACGTCGATCGTCGCCATCGCGATCTTCTTCGGGGCGGTCTTCAGCAACAACTTCGGCCTGGTCAACGCGATCCTGCACATGGCCGGCCTGCCCGAGGTCCAGTGGATGAGCAATCCGTGGACCATCAAGCTGGTCATCGCGCTGCTGATGACCTGGCAGTGGACCGGGTACAACATGATCATCTACCTGGCTGGCATGCAGGCCATCCCCGGCGAGGTCTACGAGGCGGCGCGGATCGACGGGGCCGGGCCGGTGCGGACCTTCCTGCGCATCACGATCCCGATCCTGCGCCCGGTCATCCTGTTCACGGTCGTCATCTCGACCGTCAACGGCCTGCAGAGCTTCACCGAGCCGCAGGTCCTGTTCGGGAGCAACGCGGCCAACGCCAATCTCGGCGGCCCCGGCCAGGCGGGTCTGACCACCTTGCTCTACTTCTACCAATCGGCGTTCTCCAACAACGACTTCGGCTACGGGGCCGCCATCGTCTGGGCGTTCTTCGTGCTCATCCTCGTGCTCGTCGTCGTCAACTGGCGCCTCGTCCAGCGCGGGAGGAAGTCATGACGCGCACCGCACGGTCGCTGCGCCCCAAGGGGCTCACCGCGCACCTCGTGCTGATCGTCGCGGTCCTCGTCTCGGTCTTCCCGTTCTACTGGACGATCGTCATGGCGACCAACACCACCCGCGACATCTACCGCACGCCGCCCAAGGTCTCCTTCGGCCCGCACCTGCTGGACAACGTCCGCACGGTGCTCGACAGCATCGACTTCTTCGGCTCGATGCTCAACACGCTGGCCGTCGCCTGCGTCTCGACCGTGCTCGTGCTCCTCGTCGACTCGATCGCGGCCTTCGCCTTCGCCAAGTTCGACTTCCCCGGGCGCAGGTGGCTCTTCGGGGTGCTGCTCGTCTTCATGATGCTGCCGCTGCAGCTGGCGATCATCCCGCAGTACCTGATCATGATGCACCTGGGCTGGCTCGGCACGCTCAAGGCGCTCATCCCGCCCGCGCTGGCCAACGCCTTCGGCATCTTCTGGCTGCGCCAGTACGTCAGCGGGGGCGTCCCCGACGAACTCCTCGACGCCGCCCGCATGGACGGCTGCGGCTTCCTGCGTCAGTACTGGCACGTGGTGCTGCCGATGATCCGCCCGGCGCTGGCGTTCCTCGGGATCTACGCCTTCGTCAACGCCTGGAACGACTACGTCTGGCCGCTGATCGCCCTGGTCAACCCCGAGCACATCACGCTCCAGGTCGCCCTGGCCCAGCTGAACGTCGGCCGCTCCACCGACTACAGCGTCGTGATGGCCGCCGTGCTCATCGCCTCCGCGCCCCTGGTGGTGGTCTTCGCGCTCTTCGCCCGGGGCTTCATCGCGGGCGCGACCGAGGGGGCCGTCCGCGGCTGACCCGGCACCGGTCCCGGGGCGCGCCGCCCGGCGCCCCGGGGCGGCCCGGGGCGGTCAGCCCGTCTGCACCGTGACCATGCCGTTCTCGGTGGTGGCGGTGATCCTGCGGGACGACGACGGATCGTTCGGCACGCTCACCTGCCTCATGCCGACGCCGGTCCGGGCCCGCACGTCGTAGGCGGTTCCGGGCGGCACGGTGACGGTGACCATGCCGTTCCCGGCGGTGGCGGTGACCTCCTGCGGTGCGACCTCGAAGGTCGCCTCGACGGTGCCGTTCTCGCTCGTCAGGGACGCCCGGCGGGCGCCGAGCGCGGTGCCGGTGACGCTCCCGTTGCCCGTGCCGAGGTCGACCGCGCCGGTGACGCCGTCCGCCTCGACCTCCCCGTTGTCCACCCTGACGGTGACGGGCGTCGCGGGGGGCACCCTGACGACGTAGTCGACCTTGCACGGCCGGCTGTTCCCGCACCCGGAGCCGACCAGCCTCAAGGTGCCGCCCTCGACCCGATGACGGGTGGCCGGTTTCACGGCGCCGTACTCCAGGGTCTCGGTCACCGACATCGGCCCGCTCCCCACGGTGATCCGCACGGAGCCGTTCTCATTGCTCACGTCGAGCGCCTTCGCGCCGGAGATCTCGTAGGAGTGCGGGGAGGAGTGCGAGGAGGACCCGCCGGTCGCGCCGCCGGGTGACCCCTCCCCCGAGGGGACGGCGGAGCCGGTGACGTCGGCACCTGGTGCCCCGTCGCCGCCCGCGTCGCAGGACACCAGGAACCCCGCCGCCGCAAGGGCCAGGACGACCGCCACCGCGCGCCAACTCTTCACCACTGCCTTCTCCTTGCACGTCGTCGACCATCGCCCCACGGGGAGCATATCGCTGCAAAGGCGGCATTCCCGATCCTCCGATGGGGTGACCGGCCCGTCGGCGGACAGGTGGGCAGGCGGCCAGGAAATGACGCGTGGCGGTCGCACCGGCCGCCCGCCTCCGGCCGTTACGGTCCGTGCATGGGACCGGGTATCGCCTTCGCTCTGTGTGCCGCCGTCCTGATGGGGACGGCGACGGTGATGCAGGCCATGGGCGCGCGCCGGGCCGCCGCGGGCTCGCCCGGGGCGCCGTGCTCGGGCGCGCGGACGCTGCTGGCGGCGCTGCGGTGCTGGCCGTTCGTGGCGGGTGTCGGGATGGACGCACTGGGCTTCGCGGCGGAGCTGGTCGCGCTGCGGTCCCTGGCGCTGTTCGTGGTCGAGGCGGCGCTGGCGTCCTCCCTCGCGGTCACCGCGGTCGTGGCGGCGGTGCTGCTGAAGGTGCGGTTGCGTGCGGCGGAGTGGACGGCGGTCGGCGCGGTGTGCGTCGGGCTCGCGGTGCTGGCGCTCTCCGCGGGCCGGGACGGCGGGGGCGAGGGGGACCTGCGGCTGCGGCTGGCGATCCTCGTCACGGCGGTCGTGCTGGCGGTCGCCGGCCGGATCGTGGACCGTCGTGTGACGCGGAGCAGGGCGGCGGTGCTCGGCGCCGTGGCGGGGCTCGGCTTCGGCGTCGTGGCGGTCGCGGTGCGGATGCTCATCGGGTTCGAAGTGGGCGAACTGCTCGCGGACCCGGCGACGTACGCCGTCGTCATCTCGGGGATCACCGGCTTCGTCTTCCTCGTGGACGCCCTCCAGGCGGGCTCGGTGACCGCCGCGACGGCGGCGATGGTCATCACCGAGTCCCTGTGGCCCGCGCTGTTCGGGGTGGTGTGGCTGGGGGACTCCACGCGGCACGACCGGGCCCCGCTCGCCGTGCTCGGCTTCGTGCTCTCGATCGCGGGGGCACTGGCCCTGGCGCGGTTCGGGGAGGCGGAGCAGGAGGCGCCGCCCGCGTCGGCCGCGGGCGGCGCGCCGTGAAGGACGGCTGACGGTCGCCTGCCGGTCAGCCGCTCACCGTCCCGGCCAGGTCCAGTCGGTGACCTCGGGCAGGTCCACGCCGTGCTCGCGGATCCACGCGTGGTGCCGCAGCCGGGCGTCCTCCATCAGCTGGCGTACCGGCGCGGCCCGCACCGCGAGCCCCGGCACGCGGTCGATGACGTCCATGACCAGCCGGAAGCGGTCGAGGTCGTTGCGGACGACCATGTCGAAGGGCGTGGTCGTGGTGCCGATCTCCTTGTAGCCGCGCACGTGCAGGTGGGCGTGGCCGGTGCGGCGGTAGGCGAGCCGGTGGATGAGCCACGGGTAGCCGTGGTAGGCGAAGATCACCGGCTTGTCGCGGGTGAAGAGCGCGTCGTACTCCGGGTCCGCCATGCCGTGCGGGTGCTCGTCCTTGGGCACCAGCCGTGCGAGGTCGACCACGTTGACCACCCGTACGGCCAGCTCGGGCAGATGACGGCGGATCAGTGAGGCGGCGGCCAGCACCTCCTGGGTGGGCACGTCCCCCGCGCAGGCCAGGACGACGTCCGGTTCGCGGGTGCCGTCCTCGGTGCCCGCCCACTGCCAGACCCCGGCGCCGCGGGCGCAGTGGGCGCGGGCGGCGTCGAGGTCGAGCCAGTCGAAGCAGGGCTGCTTGCCGGCGACGACCACGTTGACGTAGTCGCGGCTGTGCAGCACGTGCTCGGCGGTCGACAGCAGGGTGTTGGCGTCCGGCGGCAGGTAGACCCGTACGACCTCGGGCGCCTTGTTGAGGATGTGGTCGATGAAGCCGGGGTCCTGGTGGGAGAAGCCGTTGTGGTCCTGCCGCCACACGTGCGAGGTCAGCAGGTAGTTGAGGGAGGCGATGGGGCGGCGCCAGGGCAGCGCCCGCGTGGTGCGCAGCCACTTGACGTGCTGGTTCACCATCGAGTCGACGATGTGGACGAAGGCCTCGTAGCAGGAGAACAGCCCGTGCCTGCCGGTGAGGAGGTAGCCCTCCAGCCAGCCCTGGCAGGTGTGCTCGGACAGGATCTCCATGACGCGGCCGTGCCGGTCCAAATGTTCGTCGACGGGGAGTACCTCGGCCTGCCAGGCCTTGCCGCTGGCCTCGTAGACCGCCTGGAGCCGGTTGGAGGCGGTCTCGTCGGGGCCGACGAGCCGGAAGTCGCGGCGCTCGGCGGTGTCGGCCATGACGCGTTCCAGCAGGTCGCCGAGGATCCGGGTGGGCTCGTGCAGGGTCACGCCCGGCTTGTCGACCTCGACGGCGAACCGCTCCAGGGGCGGCACGGGCAGGTCGCGCAGCAGCAGCCCGCCGTTGGCGTACGGGGTGGCGCCGAGCCGCAGGTCGCCCTCGGGGACGCAGGCCAGCACCTGGGCGGTGGGCGCGCCCTGTTCGTCGAACAGCTCCTGCGGCCGGTACGAGCGCATCCACTGCTCGAGCTGCCGCAGGTGCTGGGGGTTGTCGCGGACCGCGGCCAACGGCACCTGGTGGGCGCGCCACGTGCCCTCCACGGGCAGGCCGTCGACCTCGGCCGGTCCGGTCCACCCCTTGGGCGTGCGCAGCACGATCACGGGCCAGCGCGGACGCCCGCTCTCCCCGCCCTCGCGCGCGGCGGCCTGGATCTGGGCGATGCGGTCCAGGGCGCTGTCCATCGCCTCGGCCATCGCGGCGTGCACGGCCATCGGGTCGTCCCCGGTGACGTGCAGCGGCTCGTGTCCGTAGCCGCGCAGCAGTTCGTCGAGCTCGCCCTCCGGGATGCGGGCCAGCACGGTCGGGTTGGCGATCTTGTAGCCGTTCAGGTGCAGCACGGGCAGGACGGCCCCGTCGTGGACGGGGTCGAGGAACTTGTTGGAGTGCCAGGACGCGGCGAGCGGCCCGGTCTCGGCCTCGCCGTCGCCGATGACGCAGGTGACGACGAGTCCGGGGTGGTCGAAGGCGGCACCGTAAGCGTGCGAGAGCGAGTAGCCCAGCTCACCGCCCTCGTGGATCGAGCCGGGGGTCTCCGGCGCGACGTGGCTCGGCACGCCCCCGGGGAAGGAGAACTGCCGGAACAGCCGGTCCATGCCCGCGGCGTCACGGGGGACGTCCGGGTAGGTCTGCGAGTAGGTATCCTCCAGCCACGCGTTCGCCAGGACGGCCGGGCCGCCGTGCCCCGGGCCCCAGACGGCGAGCTCCCGCTGCCCGCGGGCCTTGATCACCCGGTTGAGGTGGGTGTACACGAGGTTCAGGCCGGGCGAGGTGCCCCAGTGGCCGAGCAGCCGTGGTTTCACGTGTTCGGGGCGGAGCGGTTCGGCCAGGAGCGGATTGCCCATCAGGTAGATCTGGCCGACGGCCAGGTAGTTCGCGGCGCGCCAATGGGCGTCGAGGGCACGGAGCTCCTCGTCGTGCATGGCTTCCTCCGAAACGTCGGGTACGGGAGACCTCTCCTTCCCAGACTCGGCACTCGCGATGACGGTCCGCTAGGGCCGGATGGGGCCTCTTGCGGTGGTCCGGACGCCGACGGGATGTCCGACACGGGCCGTGATCTGGAGTGCGCGTGCCGCAGGAGGGGACAGGGAAGATCGCGGATTGAGCGGATTCGGGCGAACCGGACCGGTTTCGGCGCATCCCCGGCACGGCCCGCCGCCAGGCCCTACGGTCCCGGAATCGGCCCCGAACGGACGCCCGGATGGACAGGGGGACCACGATGCACGAGACCAGGACCGACATGCCGGCCCCGGCGGTCGGCGACCCGGCCGCAGAGGAGATGTTCCGCGCGCTGCTGGAGGCGGCCCCGGACGCGATGGTCATCGTGGACGGCACCGGTGTCATCAGACTGGTCAACGCGCAGACCGAGTCCCTGTTCGGCCACACCCGGCAGGAGCTGCTGGGCCGTCCCGTCGAGGTGCTGGTCCCCGATCGCTTCCGCGGCCACCACCCCTCATACCGGCACGGCTACGCCCACAACCAGCAGGTGCGGCCGATGGGCGCCGGACTGGAGCTGTACGGGCTGCGCAAGGACGGCCGGGAGTTCCCCGTCGAGATCAGCCTCAGTCCCCTGCAGACCGCCGACGGCCTGCTGATCTCCGCGGCGGTGCGCGACGTCAGCGAGCGCAAGGCCGCCGAGGAGCGCATCAACGAGCTGGCGGTGCTCGTCGAGTCGTCCCAGGACGCGATCCTCGCCAAGACCCTCGACGGCCGCATCACCTACTGGAACGCCGCGGCACAGCGGCTGTACGGCTACGCGGCGGAGGAGGCCATCGGCCGGCACGTGTCCATGCTGGCCCCGGCGCACCTGAAGGAGGAGATCGCGACCCTGCTGCAGCGGCTGGGCCGGGGCGAGCGGGTGGAGCACTTCGAGACGCTGCGGGTGACGAGCACCGGGCGGCTGCTGGACGTGGACGTGACCCTCTGGCCGATACGCGACCGCGACGGGGCCATCGTGGGCGCCTGCTCCATCGTGCGCGACATCGCCGACCTCAAGCGTGCCGAGGAGGAGCTGACGGAGCTGTACCGGCAGCAGCGGCACATCGCGCTGACCCTGCAGCGCAGCCTCATGGGGTCACCGGCCGAGCCGCCGGGCATGCGCACGGCCAGCCGATACTTCCCCGCCACGCAGGGCGCGGGCGTCGGCGGTGACTGGTTCGACCTGATCCCGCTGGGCGGCGGTCAGGTGGGCGTGCTCATCGGCGACGTGATGGGGCGTGGCCTGGAGGCCGCCGCGGTGATGGGGCAGTTGCGGTCGGCGGCCCGCGCGCTGGCCAAGACCGGGATACCCCCGCGGCAGTTGATGCAGGCCCTCGACGCCTTCGTCACCGACCTGCCCGACCAGCTCGTCACCTGCTGCTACCTGGTGGTGGACCCGGACGCGGGCGAGGTGACGGTCTGCTCGGCGGGCCATCTGCCGGTGCTGCTGGTGGACCCCGGCCCCGAGGCCACCGTGCGCGAACTGCCCGCGCCCATCAGCGTGCCGCTCGGCGTCGGCGACGTGCCGCACCAGCAGGTGTGCCTGCCCGTCCCCGCCGGGTCGACGCTCGTGCTGTACACCGACGGGCTGGTCGAGACGCCGCGCTCCGACATCGACGCACAGCTGCGCCGGCTCGGCACGGAACTGCGCACCGCCTTCGCCCGCTCTCCCGGGCTGGAGGAGGCCGCCGACATGGTGCTGGCCTCGCTCCGCCCCGACGCCGACGGCCACGCCGACGACGTCACCCTGCTGCTGGCCCGGCTGCCCGAGGCTCCGCTCGCCGCGACCACGATGGAGGTGCCGGCCGTCCCCTCGGCGGTCGCCGACGGACGCGGTTTCGTCCGCGAGACCCTGGCGCAGTGGGGCTGCGAGGAGGTCTCGGACGCCGCCTGCCTGCTGGCCTCGGAGGTCCTCACCAATGCCGTGCGGCACGCCCAGGGGCCGTTGCGGCTGCGGCTGCACCGTACCGACCGGGAGATCACCGTCGAGGTCACCGACCACAGCACGCACATCCCGCAGCGACGTCCGGCCGAACTCGGCGACGAGTCGGGGCGCGGTCTGCTGCTGGTGGAGGCACTGGCCACGGGCTGGGGCACCCGGCCGTCCAGCGACGGCAAGACGGTCTGGTTCACCCTCCTGCTGGCGCACCGGTGACGCTCCGGCCGGCGCCGCCGGCCACTTCGGCCGTCTCCACGAAGTGGGGGTTGTACATCACGCCGAGCAGGTTGCCGAAGGGGTCGAGGGCCGCACCCGCGACGAAGCCGTGGCCGTGGTCGCGCGGTGCCTCGTGCGGGCGGGCGCCCAGGGAGATCAGGCGCTCCCAGACCGCCTCGAGGTCGTCGACGTGCCAGTAGGCGACGACACCGGCGGGCGCGGAGGGCGTGCGGGAGACGCCCAGCTCCTGGCTGTGGTCGCCGAGGCGGAACTCGATGTAGTCCGGGGTGTCGAAGTACGGCTCGATGCCCAGCAGTTCGGTGTACCAGGCCTTGGCGGCCGCGAGGTCCTGCGCGTGGTAGCGGATGGTGGCCAGGCCACGGAATGTTGTCGTCATGCCGTCATGCTCGCCTGCCTTGCGGTCGGTTCCGGTCCGCATGGAGCGGGACGGGGCCCGGACGGCGGTGCGGGCACCGCCACGGCCGCGCGCCGCTGGTCCCGGCCCGCGGCCCGTCCGTAGCATCGGGTCCATGGCAACCCTGTGGGAGCTCATGCGCGACTGCATCCCCGACGACCACGCCCGCCAGGTCACGTCGCGCTTCTACCTCGACGAGGCCATGACCTCCGCCCAGGCGCCGGACCAGGTGGTCGACCTCGGCTGCGGCCGCGGCACCTCGGCCGCGCGCTTCCGCCGGCACAACCCGAAGGTGCGCTGGGTGGGCGTCGACATCGGCGACTCCCCCGAGGCGCGGCAGCGCACCGCCGGCGGCGACCCGGTCGTCCACTACGACGGCGTCCGGCTGCCCTTCCGCACCGGCGCCGTCCCGCTGATCTACTCGCACCAGGTGTTCGAGCACGTCTCCCGTCCGAGGGAACTGCTGGCCGAGATCGGCCGCGTGCTGCGGCCGGGCGCGGTCTTCATCGGCAGCACCTCGCAGTTCGAGCCGTACCACTCCTTCAGCCTCTGGAACTACACGCCCTACGGCTTCCGGGTGCTGGTCGAGGAGGCCGGGCTCGCCCTGGAGGAGATCCGGCCCTCCCTGGACGGGGTGACCCTCATCATGCGCTCGTACCACGGCCGGCCGCCCGAGTACGGCCGGTACTGGGACGAGGCGTCGCCCCTGAACGCCGAGATCGACACCTGGGCGCAGCGGACGAAGCGGGGCGCCGCCCTGGCGAACCTCCGCAAGCTCACCTACTGCGGGCAGTTCGCCTTCCGCGTCCGCAAGCCGGCCGGCGCCCCCGCCTGACGCCCGGTCACGAACCCAGGGACAGCGCCTCCGGACCCAGGTCCCCCGGGCGGGAGTGGCCCGACAGGGCGAGGGTGAGGTCGAACTCGGCGAGCAGGCAGCGGATGACGTGCTCGACGCCCGCCTGGCCGTCGAGGCCGAGGCCGTAGGCGTAGGGGCGGCCGACGAGGACGGCGTCGGCACCGAGGGCGAGCGCCTTGAGGACGTCGTCGCCGGTGCGGATGCCGCTGTCGAAGAGGACGGCGAGGCGGTCGCCGACGGCGCGGGCCACGGCGGGCAGGGTCTCGGCGGCGCCGATCGCGCCGCCCACCTGGCGGCCGCCGTGGTTGGAGACGACGACGCCGTCCATGCCGGCGTCGGCGGCCAGACGGGCGTCGTCGGGGTGCTGCACGCCCTTGACGACGATGGGCCCGTCCCAGTTCTCACGCAGGAAGGCGAGGTCGGGCCAGGTCTTGCCGGGGTCGGCGAACATGCCGACGAAGTGCAGGACGGCCGCGTTCAGGTCCTCCTCGACGGGCTTGGCGAGGCCCGCGAGGAAGGCCGGGTCGGTGAAGTAGTTGGCGGTGCCGATGCCCTTGAGGAAGGGCAGGTACGCCTGGTCCAGGTCGCGGGGGCGCCAGGCGAGCAACGGGGTGTCGAGGGTGACGAGCAGCGCGGTGTAGCCGGCGGCCCTGGCACGGCCCAGGAAGCTGCGCGTGACCTCGCGGTCCTTGGCCCAGTACAGCTGGAACCAGCGTTCCGCGTCGCCCATCGCCTCGGCGACGTCCTCCATGGGCGTGCTGGACGCCGAGGAGAGCACGAAGGGCACCCCTTGCGCGGCGGCGGCACGGGCGGCCGCGCGCTCGGCGTCGGGGTGCACGATCGACAGCACGCCGACCGGGCCCAGCGCGAGCGGGGCGCTCAGCGTGCGCCCGAGGACCTCCACCGTCAGATCGCGTGCGGACACGTCGCGCAGCATGCGCGGCACGATCCGCAGCCGGTCCAGGGCCTCCCGGTTGGCGCGCTCCGTGCGGCCGCTGCCCGCGCTGCCGGCGACGTAGCCGAAGGGGCCGGGCGCCAGGCGCTCGGCGGCCAGTTCCTCCAGCCGCGTCAGGTCGGTGGGGAGCGCGGGCAGCACGCCCGCGAGCCCGTTGAGGTAGATCTCGTACTGGTGGTCCGCCCGGTCGCCCATCCCTGTCCCGTCTCTCGGTGCCGAGAGCAGGACTGTGTCAGGACCGGACCGCCGCGTCCACCGTCCGGTCAGGGCTGCGGCAGTTCGGCCGCCATGTCGGCGCGTACGGCGGCGTTGCGGCGGGAGACCACGACCGCCGCGGCGACGGCACTGGCCGCGAAGCAGGCCACGACCGTCCAGGGGCAGTCCAGTACGTCGCCGGTCAGATGGTCCAGGGAGTAGCGGCCGGGCCCGGCGATGCCGATCGCGGCGGCCGTGAAGCCGAGGAAGGCCGGGTGCTCGAAGCCGCCCGAGGCGGCGAAGAAGCCGGCCGGCAGGTGCACGGAGACGGCGCCGGCCATCCCCCCGGCGGCGGCCGCGCCCGCGGCCGGGGTGGCCAGGCCGAGCGCCAGCAGGGTGCCGCCGCCGGCCTCGGCGAGGCCCGAGGCGAGCGCGCTGCGCCGGCCGGGCCGGAAGCCCATGGACTCCATCGCCTCGCCCGTGCCCTCCAGGCCGTGGCCGCCGAACCAGCCGAAGAGCTTCTGGGCGCCGTGCGCGAAGAGCACCGAGCCGGCCCCGAGGCGCAGCGCGAGCAGTCCGAGGTCCTTGCGGCGGTTGGTGGGCATGACGGGGTCCTTCCGGGGCGGTGCGGGCGCGTACGGCCAGTCTCGGCGCCCACCGCGGGGGGCGCCGCCCGCGGTGGGCCGTCCGGGCGGTCAGGAGCTGATGGCCACGGCCCGCCGTACGCAGTCCTCGGAGCCCAGGGCGCGGAGCATGAAGTCGGCGACGTCGGCCCGGCTGACCCGGGAGGCGAGACCGAGCCGCAGGTCGGATCCGGTGCGGTAGACGCCGGAGTAGCGGCCGCCGGTGACGACGGCGGGCCGCACGATCGTCCACAGGTCGCCCTCGGCGCGGATCAGCTCCTCCTGGCGGTCCTTGTCCCGCATGATGGCCGGGATGACCAGCGAGGTCGCGGCCCGGTACACACCGCGCCGGCCGGGTCCCGACCCGTACGCGCCGACGGCCACCAGCCGCCGTACGCCGAGCGCCCGCATGGCGGGGAGGATGCGCCGCATCCCGTCGGCGCAGACCGTCTCGCCGCGCGGGGAGCGGGTGCCGAGGGCGCTGAGCACCCCGTCGGCGCCCGCGATCACGCGGCCGACGGCCTCGGGGTCCCGGACGTCGCCGGGGACGACCGTCAGCCGTTCGTGCGGAGGGAGCGCTGCGGGGTCGCGGGCCAGGGCGGTGACCTCGTGGCCGGCGTCGAGCGCCTGCGCCACGAGTTCGCGTCCCACGTGGCCGGTGGCTCCGAAGATGGCGATGCGCATGTCAGCGGTGCTCCGGGTTCGCGAAGTCGGAGCGGCAGCCGGCGTCCCAGGCGCTGCGCTGGTTGCCGTGGCCCGGGATGCCGCCGGAGCGCTTGAGCAGGGCGGCCAGGTGCATCAGGTTCCAGGTCATGAAGGACAGGTTCCGGTTGGTGAAGTCGTTCTCCGGGCCGCCGGAGCCCGGGTCGAGGTAGGAGGGCCCGGGGCCGGCCTCGCCGATCCAGCCGGCGTCGGCCTGCGGCGGGATCGTGTAGCCGAGGTGCTGGAGGCTGTAGAGGAGGTTCATGGCGCAGTGCTTGACGCCGTCCTCGTTGCCCGTGATGAGGCAGCCGCCGACCCGGCCGTAGTAGGCGTACTGGCCACGGTCGTTGAGCAGGCTGGAGCAGGCGTAGAGCCGTTCGACGACACGCTTGGCGACGGAGGAGTTGTCGCCGAGCCAGATCGGGCCGCACAGGACGAGGACGTCGGCGGCCAGCACCTTCTCGTACAGGGCGGGCCAGGCGTCGGTCCGCCAGCCGTGCTCGGTCATGTCGGGCCAGACGCCGGTGGCGATGTCCTCGTCGACGGCGCGGACGACCTCGGTGCGGACCCCCTGCGCCTCCATCAGGGCACGACTGCGGTCGATGAGCCCCTCGGTGTTGCTGACCTCGGGGGAGCGCTTCAGCGTGCAGTTGAGGAACAGCGCACCCAGGTCGTCGTAGCGGTACCCGGTGGAATCGGACATGGCGCACCCTTTCGGTCACCAGTCATCCTGGGTCACCGCCCGCCGGGCGGCTACTTCAGCAGCCGCGACATCCTCCGGTCGGCGAGCGGCTTCCCGCCGGTCTGGCAGGTGGGGCAGTACTGCAGGGAGGAGTCGCTGAAGGAGACCTCGCGGATCGTGTCGCCGCAGACGGGGCACGGTTCGCCGGTGCGCCCGTGCACGCGCAGTCCGGTCTTCTTCTCGCCCTTCAGGTCTCCCGCGGCCAGGCCGCGGGAGCGTTCGACGGCGTCCCGGAGGGTGGTGAGCAGCGCTTCGTACAACCGGCTGACCTCCTCCGCGGAGAGGTTCGCGGCGAGCGCGTACGGCGACATCCTGGCGGCGTGCAGCACCTCGTCCGAATAGGCGTTGCCGACACCGGCGATGACGCCCTGGTCGCGCAGGACGCCCTTGATGCGGCGGCGTTCACCGGAGAGCAGGGCCGCGAAGACCTCGGGGGTGAAGGCGGCATCGAGCGGTTCGGGGCCGAGGCGGGCGATGCCGGGGACGTCCGCGAGGTCCCGGACGCAGTGGACGGCGAGCCGCTTCTGCGTCCCCGCCTCCGTCAGGTCGAAGCCGGCGCCCTCCGGTTCCGCCATCAGCAGCCGCAGTGCCAGCGGGCCCTTGCCGGGACGGGGCGGGGTCGTGGGCAGGTCGTCCTTCCAGCGCAGCCAGCCGCCCCGGGCCAGATGGACGGCGAGGTACGGTCCCGCGCCCTCGTCGGTGGTGAAGACCAGGAACTTGCCGCGGCGCCCGACGGAGGTCACGGTGCGCCCGTGCAGCGCGTCCAGCGGGGGGTCGTAGGTCTTCAGGACGCTCACCGCCACCGGCAGCACCCGGGCGATGGCGTGGCCGGCCATGCGGCCGGTGAGGAAACCGGCCAGGGCTTCGACTTCGGGCAGCTCCGGCATGCGACCAGTGTGCGCCCCGGGGCGGCGGGGTGCGAGCGGCGACGGGGCGGTTCCGCCCGGTTCCGGCGCCAATACCGCACGATGAACAGACAGTTGGATCTTCGGGAGAACTGGACATCGGGCCGCCGGATGTGAATGATCGCAGCCATGGCCGATTCTCTCCCCCTGCCCGCCGAGGCACCGAGCCACCCCGACCCGGGTGCGCTGGACCCCACCGAGGTGATACCCCGGCCGCAGCCGGTGGAGGCGGGTGAGGCCGCGGAGGTCAAGGTCATCAGCGGAGAGGTCGTCGGGGGCCGCCACCGCGGGCAGCGCGGCGGTCCCGGCCGCGGCTCGCTGGGCACCGCCGTGCTGACGGCGACCGGGGCCATCGCGGGACTGTCCATGCTCATGCCGCACGGCGGCTCCGGCGACGTCGCGGAAGCCGCCCAGGGGCCGGCCAGGGCCGTGCCGGACGGGTCCGTCGAGGACGCCATCGTGCCGACCGCCGCGGGCGCGGCCGTCTCCGCCGGGACCACGAAGGCCGACACGGCGGCGGTCACGAAGGCCGCGTCGACGGGCACGGGTACGGGTACCGCGGCGAGCACCGGCACGCGCGACACCGCGCGGCCGGACGCCCCGGGCGACGCCCCGGCCCCGGGCCGCCACGCACGCGTCAGCGGCACCTGGGACAGCGACGACTGGCAGGAGGCCGTGACCCGTGCCATCGCCGCGCACCGCTCGGGCGAGCAGGGTCACCTCGGCGGCCGGCACCGCACCGGCGGCGGCACCGGCTGGCACGGCGGCCAGTGGAACGGCGGCCGGCAGGGCGACTGGTCCCGCGGCGGCTGACGCTCCTTCAGGGGCGGCTCTGCCACGAAGGGCTGACGCAGCGCGCAGCGTCAGGGAGTCAGACCAATTCCTGCTCGGCCCAGATCGTCTTCCCGGCGGGCGTCTGCCGGGATCCCCAGCGCTGGGTGAACTGGGCGACGAGCAGCAGCCCGCGGCCGCCCTCGTCGAAGATCCGGGCACGGCGCAGGTGCGGGGCGGTGCTGCTGGTGTCGGAGACCTCGCAGATCAAGGTGGCGTCGCGGATCAGCCGGAGCTGGATCGGGCCGCCGCCGGCGTAGCGGATCGCGTTGGTGACCAGTTCACTGACGACCAGTTCGGTGATGAACACGGCCTCCCCGAGCCCCCACTCGCGGAGTTGCTCCGCGGCCGTCCTGCGCGCCCGCCCGACGACGGCCGGGTCGTCGGGCAGCTCCCAGGTGGCGACCTGGTGGGCGTCGAGGGCGCGGGTCCGGGC
Source organism: Streptomyces sp. TOM-9 (assembly GCF_056858595.1). NCBI lineage: Bacteria > Bacillati > Actinomycetota > Actinomycetes > Kitasatosporales > Streptomycetaceae > Streptomyces > Streptomyces sp. TOM-9. Next base: position 1,972,918 of record NZ_JBXEQB010000001.1, read on the forward strand.
GACCAGCAGGGCGATGTCGTCGCGGGGCCGGTCCGGCAGCAGCCCGTACAGCACGTTGTCGCAGAGTTCGTCCAGGCTCCCGGCCGGCCGGGTGAGCGTCCGGGCGAGCAGCGCGAGCCCCGCGTCGACGTCGTGCCCGGCCGACTCGATCAGGCCGTCCGTGTACAGGGCCAGCAGGCTGCCCTCGGGCAGGTCCAGCTCCGCTGACTCGAAGGGCAGCCCGCCCAGCCCCAGCGGCGGCCCCGCGGGCAGGTCGGGGAAGTCGGCCCGGCCGCCGGGCAGGACCACGGCGGGCAGCGGGTGGCCGGCGCGTGCCATGGTGCAGCGCCGGGTGACGGGGTCGTAGACCGCGTACAGGCAGGTGGCGCCGACCTCCCCGGAGAGCTGGTCCGAGCCGCCTTCGATGCCCTGCCCCTCCTCCATGTCGAGGCGTACCACCAGGTCGTCGAGCTGGGTGAGGAGTTCGTCGGGCGCCAGGTCGACGTCGGCGAGGGTCCGCACGGCGGTGCGCAGCCGTCCCATGGTCGCCGAGGCGTGCACCCCGTGGCCGACGACGTCGCCCACCACGAGCGCCACCCGGGCGCCGCTGAGCGGGATCACGTCGAACCAGTCGCCGCCCACGCCCGCCCGGGAGCCGGCCGGCAGGTAACGGGAGGCGACCTCGACGGCGGCCTGCCGCGGGGAGTGCTGGGGGAGCATGCTGCGCTGCAGCGTGAGTGCGGTGGCGCGTTCCCTGGAGTAGCGGCGGGCGTTGTCCACGCAGACGGCGGCCCGGGCGGCGATCTCCTCGGCGAGCAGCAGGTCGTCTGCGTGGAAGGGGTCGACGGTGCGGTGCCGGATGAAGATCGCCAGTCCGAGGGTCGCGCCCCGGGCACGCAGCGGCACGACCATCAGCGAGTGCACGCCGTAGTCGACGACGCTCCTGCCGCGGGCCCGGTCGTACTCCGTCCAGCGCCGGATCTCCGGCTCATGGGTGCGGTGCAGCGACCCCCGCCCGGTGACCAGGGCGCAGGCGGCCGGCGAGTGCTCGGGCACCATGTCCAGCTCCCCGACCTGGGCCGCGGCCTCGGGGCAGCCGGGCAGCACGGACTGCTGGGCGACGCGGCGGAAGGCGAGGGCGCCCGCGGCCGGCAGTGGGCCGGGTTCCTCACCGCGGACGACGGAGTCCAGCAGGTCGACGCTGACCATGTCGGCGAACCGCCGTACGGAGACGTCGGCGAGTTCCTGCGCGGTGCGGGTGATGTCCAAGGTGGTGCCGATGCAGGTGCTCGCCTCGTTGACGATGTCCAGCCGGCGCCGGGCGTGGAACTGCTCGGTCGTCTCGTAGACCGCGGCGGAGACCCCGGTGACCTGTCCCGACCCGTCCTTGAGCGGGAAGACCAGCATCGCGTACGCGTGGTCGCGGTCGTCGCCGGGCGGGCGGCCGAGGCTCTCCAGGCGCGCGGTCGCGCCGGTCTGCATCACCTCCTCCTGGACGCGGTCGAACTCCTCGAAGGCCGCACCGGGCATGAACTCGCGCAGCCGCTGCCCGCGCACCTCCTCCACGCTCCTGCCGACCAGGCGCTCCATCGCCGCGTTGGCGGTGCTGAGCCGTACCTCGCGGTCGTAGACGGCGACGGCGACCGGGAGCTGGGCGAGGACCCCGGCGTCCGGTTCCGGTCGCCCGGGGGCGGTCGCGGTGACGGCCCAGTGCGCGGTGCCCGACGCGTCGCTGAGGAGGCGCAGCCCCAGCCGGACCGGCACGTCCCCGCCGTCGCGGTGGCGCAGGACGACGGGGCCCGCCCAGGCGCGTCCGGCGGCGATGCGGCGCAGTGCGGCGAAGGGCAGCGGGGCGGCGAGCAGGGTGCCGGCGGGCCGGCCGAGCACCTCGGCGGACGACCAGCCGAGCAGCCGGCAGGCGTCCTCGCCCCAGGCGGTCAGCACCCCCGTGTCACCGGCAGCGACGGCAGCGGCCGCGGGCGGCGTCAGCCCGTGGCGCTCCTTCCCTCCCCCGTGCTCCCCGTGGCCGGTGCGCCTTCCCATGGGTACGTCCTCGTCCTCACGGCCGTTCCCCCTCAGCATGGTCCCCCGCCGGGGCACTCTCAACCGGCGTGCGCGGCGGGGGCGCGGCGCGCACGGCACGGGGCCGCCGGTTCACGCGCCGTGGCCCTCTGGGCAAGGCCGTCCGGACGAACGAGACTGAGGGCAGGCGAGTGTGAGGAGTGGCGCAGGTGACGGTGAAGGTCGACGGGCCGCGGACGGTCTCCCCCCGGCTCGCCTCGCCCTGGAAGCGCGGCGCGGCGGCCGCGGCGGCGGGGGCGCTGCCGGCGCTGGCGTTCCCCGCACCGTCGCTGTGGTGGCTGGCGTACGTCGCCCTCGTGCCGTGGATGCTGCTGGCACGCGCCGCGCCGACGGGGCGGCGGGCCGCCTTGGACGGCTGGCTGGGCGGGGCCGGCTTCATGGTGGCCGTGCACCACTGGCTGATCCCGAGCCTGCACGTCTTCATCGTGCTCATCGCCCTGCTGCTGGGGGCCCTGTGGGCGCCGTGGGGGTGGCTGGTGCGGCGGCTGCTCGGGGGCACGCCGGGCCGCCGCACGGTCCTGGCGGCGACGGTGCTGGTGCCGTCCGCCTGGCTGCTGGTCGAGCTGGTGCGGTCGTGGGAGTACCTGGGCGGGCCGTGGGGACTGCTGGGGGCGAGCCAGTGGCAGGTGACGCCGGCGCTGCGGCTGGCCTCGATCGGAGGCGTGTGGCTGGTCAGCTTCCTGGTGGTGGCGGTGAACACGGCGCTGGCCGCGCTGCTCGCGGTGCCCTCCTGCCGGGCGGCCGCGGGGTCGGCGCTGGCCGCCGCGGCGGTGGGCACGACGGCGGCGTGGGCCTGGGCGCCGGTCCCGGCCCGCAGCGGGGAGTCCGTGCGGGTGGCGGTCGTGCAGCCGGGGGTGATCACCGGGCCGCAGCCGCGCTTCGACCAGGGGGAGCGGCTGACCCGTACGCTCGCGGGCAAGGGCGTGGACCTGGTGGTGTGGGGGGAGAGCAGCGTCGGCTTCGACCTGTCCGCCCGTCCCGACCTGGCGAACCGGCTGGCCGCGCTGTCCCGGGACGTCGGCGCCGACATCCTGGTCAACGTCGACGCCCGGCGGGCCGACGGCCTCGGGATATCCAAGACCTCGGTCCTGATGGGCCCGGACGGGCCGGTCGGCCCGAGCTACGACAAGATGCGTCTGGTGCCGTTCGGCGAGTACGTCCCGGCCCGTACGGTGCTGGGCTGGGCCACATCGGTGGGCAGGGCGGCGGGTGAGGACCGGATCCGGGGCGACCACCAGGTGGTCATGGACGCGGGCACGGTGCGGCTGGGGCCCCTGGTGTGCTTCGAGTCGGCGTTCCCCGACATGAGCCGGCACCTCGCGGACGACGGGGCGCAACTGCTCGTGGCGCAGTCCTCCACGTCCTCGTTCCAGGGGAGCTGGGCGCCCGCGCAGCACGCCTCGCTGGCGGCGCTGCGCTCGGCAGAGTCCTGGCGGCCGATGGTGCACGCGACGCTGACCGGGATCAGCGCGGTCCACGACGCCCGCGGCGAGCGGATCGGCCCGTCGCTGGGCACGTCGCGCAGTGCGGCGCAGGTCTACGACGTGCCGCTGGGTTCCGGGCGCAGCCCGTACGACCGGCTCGGCGACTGGGTGCCCCGGCTGGCGGTGCTGCTGCTGGCCGGGGCGGGCGCGTACGAGACGGCGCTCAGGAGGTCTGCTCGGTCACGGCGGTGACGATGCGCTCGCACAGCTCATGGGTCAGCAGCGCGTCGCGGGCGTCGAGGGGCTTGCCGTGCCGTACGGCGTCGAGGAACGCGAGGGCGATCCCCTCTATGCCGCGCTGGCGGGCGACGGGGACCCAGTCGCCGCGGCGGCGGACGGTGGGCTGGCCCTTGTGGTCCACGACCTCGGCCAGGTTGAGCACCTGGCGCTTGCTGTCCTGGCCCATGACCTCCAGGACCTCCTCGTTGGAGCCGCTCATGCGGTTCATCACGCCGATCGCGGTGAAGCCGTCGCCGGACAGCTGGAGCGTGACGTGGTGGAGCAGCCCGCCGCGGACCCGTGCCCGGACGTCGGTGTGCTCGACGGGGCCGGGGAGGAGGAAGCGCAGGGTGTCGACGACGTGGATGAAGTCGTCGAAGACGACGGTGCGCGCGGTCTCCGGGTGCCCGATGCGGTTCTTCTGCAGGAGGATCAGGTCGCGCGGGTGGTCGGCGCACTGCACGTAGCCCGGCGCGTGGCGGCGGTTGAAGCCGACCGTCAGCCCGACCCCGCGTTCCTCGGCGAGGCGCACCAGGTGCTCGGCCCCGGCCAGGTCGTAGGCGAGCGGTTTGTCGACGTAGACGGGGACGCCCGCGGCGATGAGGCGTTCGGTGATCTCCACGTGCGTCTCGGTGGGGGCGTGCACGAACGCCCCGTCGAGCCCCTGGTCGAGCAGGGCGTCGAGGGTCTCGTGGCGGTGCGGGACCGGGACCCGGTGGGTGTCGCCGACCGCGTCGAGGGTGGCGCGGGTGCGGGTGTGCAGGTGGAGTTCCACCCCCGGCTGCGCGGTCAGCACCGGCAGGTACGCCTTGCGCGCGATGTCGCCGAGTCCGATGACCCCGATCCTGAGGGGTTCCATGTGCCGCTCCCGCCTACGCCTGCAGTGCCTGACCTGTGCCGTCGGCAGCATACGGGCCGGCCGGCGGCCGCCAGTCGGCGATCCCGTCGAGGCTGCGCAGCGCCAGGCGCGGGCCGACCCGGTTGACGGTGGCGAACAGGGCGTCGCGCAGTGCGACGGCGGGCGGCGAGGACCAGGTGGTGAGCCTCCCGATGCTCCAGGAGCGGCGCACGACGCCCGTCGTACGGGACAGCCGCTGAGCGGTGTAGGCGGCCAGGGCGCGCGCGACGGCCTCGTCGCCGGCGCCGGGGGCGGCGAGGTGGGCGAGGACGACGGCGTCCTCCAGGGCCTGGCAGCCGCCCTGGCCGAGGTTGGGCGTCATGGCGTGCGCCGCGTCGCCGAGCAGGGCGATGCGCCCCTGGTGGAAGGCGGGCAGCGGTCGCGCGAGGTGGTGGACGTCGTTGCGGAGCACGGAGCCGGGGGCAGCGGAGTCGATCAGCTCGGGCACCGGGTGGTGCCAGTCGCCGAACAGCCGCCGCAGCTCGGTGCGTTCGTCCCCGTCGCGGGCGCGGCCGCCCGGCGGGGTCACGGCGGTCGCGTAGCAGTAGACGCGGCCGCCGGTGAGCGGGACGGTGCCCCACAGCCGGCCGCGCCCCCAGGTCTCGTGCGGGAGGTACGCGGAGGGTGCCGGCACGACCGTGCGCCAGCTGGTGAATCCGCTGTAGACCGGCCCCGGGTGCTCCGGGAACAGCGCGGCGCGCACGGCTGAGTTGATCCCGTCGGCGGCGACCACCAGATCGGCGTCGATCGTCCCGTCCTCGGTCGCGACCTTCCCCCCGGGGGAGGCGGACAGGACCCGGGTCCCGGTGCGCAGCGCGCCGTCCGGCAGGAGGCCCGACAGCACGGCCACCAGCTCCGCCCGGTGGGCGATCACCACGGGTCCACCGAACCGCTCGGCGGCGGCCTCGCCGCTGGTCCGGGAGAGCCAGCGCCCGTCGGGGCGGCGCAGCCCGCCCTCGCCCTGGAAGGCGGCCATGGCGCGCACGGCCTCACCGACCCCGAGCGCGTCCAGCGCACGCAGGCCGTTGGGCGCGATGCCGATCCCGGCTCCGACGGGTTCGAGCGCCGCGGCCCGCTCCAGGACGGTCACCCGCCATCCGCGCCGGCGCAATGCCACAGCGGCGGCCAGCCCTCCGATCCCGGCTCCGACCACGACGGCGTGCGGCTGACGCGATGTGCGGCCCATGGCTTCCGCTCCCCTCCCGCGACTACAGGTGTAGTGGGGAGCGTACTACATCTGTAGTGACGGGGGGGGACACACCCCGCACGTCCGCGCCGCACCGGCCTGCCGCCGCAGGCAGACGGGCAGGTCCGGCCCCGGAACCGGAGGCGCACGCGAACCCGGGGAGACGGTCGCCCATGCTCTCGGCAAGGCACACGGTGACACCGAGCCGGGTGACGGCCCACCCGGGCCACCCCGTCCTGCGCAGGCGCCCGTCGCCCCGGCTGACCGGGGTGGGGCCCGGCAACGCCGAATCCCGGTGACGGTGCCGTCCGAGACCTCCACCCGGGCACCTGGTGAGGGAAGGAAGGCGGGGCGGCGGCCCATCGCCTCGGCCCGGGTGAACCGGCCGGCGTCGACGCCTTCCGTCACGCCGAACCCAGGTGACGACGCTGCCGCCCGCCGGTACACGAGCAGGGCGGGGCCGGAGCCGGGGCCGGTAGGTTGCCGTCATGAGCACCGCGCAGACGTCCCGCCCCGAGCTGATCGCCGACACCGCACTCGCCCTGCTCGCCGAGCGGGGCATGCGCGGGCTGACCCACCGTGCGGTCGACGAGGCGGCCGGTCTGCCGCAGGGCTCCACGTCCAACCACGCCCGGACCCGCGCGGCCCTCCTGGAGGCGGCGGTGCGCAGGCTCGCCTTCCGCGAGTCGCAGACGGCCCACGCCCCCACGTCCGCGCCCGGGCCCGAGGGGCTGGCCGCGCTGCTCGCGTACTTCCTCCACCGCTCCGTCACCGAGGCCCGTGACCTCACGCGCGCCCGCCTGGAACTCGCCCTGGAGGCCACCCGGCGCCCCGAGTTGCGCACGGTCTACGACACCGCGGGCCGCGCCTTTCGCGAGCAGCTGGAGGCGATGCTGCGCGCCGTGGGTTCCGCCGAGCCGGAGCGTCACGCGCGGTCGCTCATCGCGTGGTGCGACGGCGTCCTCTTCCACTCCGTCGCGGGCGCCGGGTCCGTGTCGCCCCCACCCGAGGCCGAGTTGCGGGCGGGCGCGGCCGACCTGCTGCGCGGGATGCTCGGCGGCGACTGCGGCAGCTCGGCCGGTTGATGCGTCGACGCTGTCAGAGGCCCCCGCCATCATGGCGGCCATGACGACGACACCGGAGCGCACCGACCCGCCCTACATCGCCGACGAGCGCACCATGCTGGAGAGCTGGCTGGACTTCCACCGCGACACCCTCGCGATGAAGTGCGCCGGCCTGGACGACGAACAGCTGCGCACCCCCAGCGCGCCCCCCTCCGACCTCACCCTGCTCGGCCTGGTCCGGCACATGGCGGGGGTCGAACGGGGCTGGTTCCGCACCGTGCTCGCCGGAGAGGACGTGCCCCCGCTCTACCTCACCGAGGAGGACCCCGACGGCGAGTTCCACGACCTCGCCCAGGCCGACACCGCCGAGGCGTTCGCCACCTGGCGCGCCGAGATCGCGCACGCCCGCGAGCTGACCCGCCACCGCTCGCTCGACGACACCGGGCTGCGCCGCGGCAAGCACGAAATCTCCCTGCGCTGGATCTACGTCCACATGATCGAGGAGTACGCCCGCCACAACGGCCACGCCGACCTGATCCGCGAACGCATCGACGGGGTCACCGGCGACTGACGCCTCACCCCGGCGCCCGGTGCGGCAACTCGTCGCGGCGCACGCCATCGACGTCCCCCTGGGCCCGGGCCCGGCGACGACCCCCGTGCGTCGCCCGGCCCGGGCACGAACTCACCGGCCCAGGTCCGGGATGCGCCAGTCCACCGGGTCGTGGCCCTGTGCCTTGAGCGCCTCGTCGATCTGGGTGAAGGGACGGCTGCCGAGGAAGAGCTTGGCCGACAGCGGCGACGGGTGGGCGCCCTGGACGACCGCGTGCCGCTCGGTGTCGATCAGCGGCAGCTTCTTCTTGGCGTAGTTGCCCCACAGGACGAAGACCGCCGGGTCGGGCCGGGACGCGACGGCCTTGATGACCGCGTCGGTGAACTTCTCCCAGCCCTTGCCCTTGTGCGAGTTGGCCTCGGCCTCGCGCACCGTCAGCACCGCGTTGAGCAGCAGCACGCCCTGCTCCGCCCACGGCATCAGGTAGCCGTTGTCCGGGATCGGGTAGCCGTACTCCTCCTTCATCTCCTTGAAGATGTTCCGCAGGGAGGGCGGGGTCTTGACACCCGGCTGCACCGAGAAGCACAGCCCGTGCCCCTGACCCTCGCCGTGGTACGGGTCCTGGCCGAGGACCAGCACCTTCACCTTGTCGTAGGGCGTGGCCTCCAGGGCCGCGAAGACCTGCTCGCGCGGCGGGAAGACCTTGTGCTTCCCGCGCTCCTCCTCCACGAACTCGGTGAGCTGGGTGAAGTAGGGCTTCTCCAGCTCCTCACCGAGGACGGCCTGCCAGGACTCGGGCAGCGTGATGGGCACGTCGGGAACCTCCGGTACGCGATCCGTTACTGGGGACGAACGTACCGTTCCGCACCGACAATCCGCCCGGCCGGGTGTCAGGCCGCGTCCAGCCGGGCCCGCAGCTCCGGTTCGAGGTCCGGGTCGGCCGCCGCCAGGAGGTCGTCGAGCTGCACGACGCCGCTCACCCCGGGCACCGGCAGGACGGGCACGTCCCCGCCCAGCAGCCAGGCCGGCGAAGGCCTCCACGGTCCCTCGGCTACGGGCGGGTCCCTGGTGCCGGCCGCCGCAGCGGTGGCCGGCACCAGGGACCCTGCACGTCGGAGTGCGGACGAACGCGGGCCTCAGGCGCCGACGCTGGCGTTGAGGAAGATGCCGCCGTCCACGACCAGGGTCTGGCCGGTGATCCAGGCCGCCGCGTCCGAGAGCAGGAACGCGGCGGCGCCGCCGATGTCCTCGGGCACACCGAGCCGCCCCAGCGGGTAGGCGGCCGCGGCCTGCTCCTCGCGGCCCTCGTAGAGGGCGGAGGCGAACCTGGTCTTGACGACCGCGGGGGCGATGGCGTTGGCACGGACGCCGGGCGCCATCTCGGAGGCGAGCTGCAGCGTGAGGTTGACCATCGCGGCCTTGCTCATGCCGTACGCGCCGATGAAGGGGGAGGCGCTGATGCCCGCCACGGAGGCGATGTTGACGATCGCGCCGCCGTTCTCCTTCATCCACGCCTTGTACGTCTGCTGGGCGAAGCCGAGCGCGGAGATGACGTTGGTCTCGAAGACCTTGCGGGCGACGCCGAGGTCGAGCTCGGCGAGCGGGCCGAAGACCGGGTTCGTACCGGCGTTGTTGGCGAGGTAGTCGACGCGGCCGAAGGCCTCCATCGTCCGCTCGACGACCTCGGCCTGGTGCGCCTCGTCGTGGGCCTTGCCGGCCACGCCGAGGGCCCGGTCGGCGCCGAGCCGTTCGACGGCCTCCTTCAGCGCCTCCTCGTTGCGGCCGGTGATGACGACGCGGTCGCCGCGGGCGACGAGCGCCTCGGCGATGCCGTAGCCGATGCCGCGGCTGGCGCCGGTGACGATCGCGACGCGTCCGCTGTCGGGCTGGTTGCTCATGATGCGGGTCTCCTGTCGCGGTTCAGTCGAGCGGTCCGCCGGCCACGTACAGCACCTGGCCGGAGACGAAGCCCGCGTCGTCGCCGGTGAAGAAGGCGATGGCGTTGGCGACGTCGTCGGGGTTGCCGACGCGCTGGACGGGGATCTGGGTGGCGGCCGCGGCCTGGAACTCCTCGAATCCCATGCCGATGCGGGCGGCGGTGGCGGCCGTCATGTCGGTGGCGATGAAGCCGGGGGCGACGGCGTTGGCCGTGACGCCGAACTTGCCGAGCTCGTGCGCGAGGGTCTTGGTGAAGCCCTGCAGGCCCGCCTTGGCGGCGGAGTAGTTGGCCTGGCCGCGGTTGCCGAGGGCGGAGGACGAGGACAGGTTGACCACGCGGCCGAAGTTCGCGTCCACCATGTGCTTCTGGACGGCGCGGGTCATCAGGAAGGCGCCGCGCAGGTGCACGTTCATGACCGTGTCCCAGTCGGACGCGCTCATCTTGAACAGCAGGTTGTCGCGGAGCACGCCCGCGTTGTTGACGAGGATCGTCGGCGCCCCGAGTTCCGCGGCGACGCGCGCGACCGCGGCCGCGACCTGCTCCTCGTCGGAGACGTCGGCGCCGATGGCGACGGCCCGGCCGCCCGCCTTGGTGATCTGCTCGACGGTGTCCTTGCACGCGGTCTCGTCGAGGTCCAGCACGGCCACGGCGCGGCCCTCCGCGGCCAGGCGCACGGCGGTGGCGGCGCCGATGCCGCGCGCCGCCCCTGTCACGATCGCTACGCGCTGCTCGGTGGTCGACATCTGCTCTCCTCAGCCCTGTGGGGAGCGGTCGCGCAGGTGAGCGACCGCTTAGTACGTCCCGTAGCCGAAACCGTAGGAGCGCAGTGACCCTGTGTCAACGCCCACCGCGCCGATGTGGCTCAGCGCACCAGAAGATCCAGCAGACGGTCCACCTCGGCCTGCGGGTCCTCGGTCAGCCCGGTGTGGATCGGGCCCGGCTGCACGATGGTGCTGCGCGGCGCCGTCAGCCACCGGAAGCGGCGCCCCGGATCGTCCTCCGCCGCCTGCCCGGCCCGCTCGCCGCCCGCGCAGATGCCCTCGTAGCCGCGCAGCGCCGCCCGTACGCCGGCGACGTCCACGTCGGGGTCGAGGCAGCGCAGCCGGGTCTCGTCCAGGTGGACCCGGGCGCCCACGAAGGACTTGGCACGGCAGTAGACCAGCACACCCGCGTTGATCAGCTCGCCGCGCTCGATCCGCGGCATCACGCGCACCAGGGCGTACTCGAACACATCGCGCCCGCTCGCCGTGCTCACTTGGCGGCCTTCCCCTCGACCCAGGTGCGCAGCCACTCCGGCGGCGCCTGCTTCTCCTGCTGCTTCGGGGCGAGGGTGATCCGCTCCCCCACCGAGCCGGCGCGCGCCAGCAGCACCCGCTCGTACGCGCGCCGCACCTCGTCCGGGCCGGCGAACCCGGGCTCGTCCACCAGCCACTCGTCGGGGACCTGGGCGGTGACCTCGCGCAGCAGCGCCTCGTCCACCCGCGGGGCGAGGTCGCGGGCGGCGGCCTCGACGTCCGGGGCGAAGCGGGCGAGGGCGTGGTCGGCGGCGTCGTACGGCTTGTCCGCGGCCTGGTCTGCGCCCTTCCAGTTGTGGTGGAAGATCAGCGAGGCGCCGTGGTCGATCAGCCAGAGGTCCTGGTGCCAGACCAGCATGTTCGGGTTGCGCCACGAGCGGTCGACGTTGCCCACGAGGGCGTCGAACCACACGATCCGGCCCGCCTCGCCGGACTCCACCTCGAAGACCAGCGGGTCGAAGCCGAGCGCACCGGGGAGGAAGTCCATGCCGAGGTTGAGGCCGCCGCTGGCCTTCAGCAGGTCCTGGATCTCCTGGTCCGGCTCGCCGAGCCCGATCACCGGGTCGAACTGGAACCGCACCAGCACCGGCACCCGCATCCCCAGCCGCCGGGCCAGCTCCCCCGCGATCACCTCCGCGACCAGCGCCTTGCGCCCCTGTGCGGCGCCCACGAACTTCACCACGTAGGTCCCCAGGTCGTCGGCCTCGACGACCCCGGGAACCGATCCGCCCTCACGCAACGGCGTGACGTAGCGGATCCCGGTCACTTCCTCCATGGACGCATCCTAGTGATCGGTGTCCCACGGCCACGCCGCGCCGTGGTTCCGGCACCCGGAGGGTTTGGTGGGCGGAGCAGTGGTGGGCCGCCTTGGGGACATCGATCGATGGATCAACGTCTTCGTCAGCACGCACTACTAGCCTCGGCGCTTCGCGCGGACATGCGGCCGCACGTGAGATTTCCCTGGGATGGTTGAACGGCTCACCCATCTCGTCCGTACGACAGGGCAGGGCGTGACCGACGCTCCCGGGCCCCGGCTGGCGGTCCGGAACGGACGAGGCAACAGGATGTGTGACGCATGGCCGAGACGACTGGCACCGCAGGAGCTCCGACCCGCCGCGCCGTGGTCGCCGGGGTGGGTGCGGCGGGGCTCGCGGCCGCGCTGGCCGCGTGCGGTGACTCCAACGACTCCGCGGGCGCCTACAGCCCTGCCGCGCCCCCGCAGGGCGGCGACCAGGGGACCGGGGGGTCGGCGCCCGCCGGCGGCGGGGCCGAGGCGGCGCTGGCCAAGACCTCGGACATCCCGGTCGGCGGCGGCAAGATCTTCGCGGACAAGAAGGTCGTCGTCTGCCAGCCCGAGGCGGGCTCGTTCAAGGCGTTCTCGGCGATCTGCACCCATCAGGGCTGCGCCGTCAACGAGATCGCGGGCGGCACGATCAACTGCCCATGCCACGGCAGCAAGTTCAGCATCAAGGACGGCAGCGTGGCCAACGGCCCGGCGACCCAGCCGCTGCCGGCGGCGAACATCAAGGTGGAGGGGGACTCAGTGGCCCTGGCCTGAGCCCCCCGGGCCCGGCCCGGACCGTTTCCAGCTGCCGATGACCTCGTCGGCGGTGGTGACCGTGGCGACGAGCGCGAGGGTGTGCCGGACCATGTCCGCGGTGTACGACTGCGGCACCCCGGCGATGGCGTCCGCGGGCACGACCGCCTGGTAGCCGAGGTTGACCGCGTCGAAGACGGCGTTGGGAACGGCCACGTTGGCCGACACCCCGGTGACGACGACCGTGCGCACGCCCAGGTTGCGCAGCACGGCGTCGAGGCCGGTGCCGGCGACCGGCGACAGCCCGTGCAGCCGTCGCACGACGAAGTCGCCGGCACCGACCGCTATCTCCTCGGCGACCTCGACCGCCGGTGTACCCGCGAGCTGCAGGACGGGCAGCCGCTCGGCGGCGCGGAAGATCCGCGCGTTGCGGCTGGACCCGCGGCCGTCGGCGCGGCGTTCGGCGACGGCGTGCACCACGGTGGCGCCCGCCGCGTGGGCCGCGGTGACCAGCCGCGCGGTGGCGTCCAGCGCCCCCGAGGCCCGTACGGCGGCCGCGAGTTCCGGCAGCGCGCCGTCCGGACCGACCACCCCGCGCTGGCACTCGACGGTGAGCACGGCGGTGGACCGGGGGGTCAGGAGCGCGTCGAGCCTGCGGTCCCGGTTGCCGTCCGTCATGCTTGCCCCCTCGTGCGCGGCTGCCTTACCGTCGTCCCGAGCGACCGTATCTGACGAGTCGTCAGGCAGGGAAGTGGGGGACGCACATGGCCGTCGCACAGCGGCGCGGGCGCCGGATCATGATGACCCCGCAGGAGGCCGACGCCTTCCTCGGCGCGCAGCGCACCTGCCGCGTCGCGACCGTCTCGCCCGACGGCCGCCCGCACGTGGGCGCGCTGTGGTTCGTCTGGGACGGGACGTCCCTGTGGCTGTACTCGATCGTCCGCAGCCGCCGCTGGGCCGACCTGCGGCGTGATCCGCGGGTCGCGGTCGTCGTGGACGACGGCACGGAGTACGGCGAACTGCGCGGCGTCGAGCTCTCCGGCACCCTCGAGTTCGTCGGCGAGGCGCCCCGCACCGGCGAGCCCCACCCGGACCTGGAGGCCGTCGAGCGGCTGTTCGCCGCCAAGAACTTCGGCCTGGAGTCCATGCCCCACGACGGTCGCCACGCGTGGCTGCGCCTGACCCCGGACTCCGTCGTCTCCTGGGACTTCCGCAAGATGCCGGGGCTCGGCTAGCGCACGCGCGGCGGCCCCGAACGCGATCAGCCCTCGGCGGCCGCCACGTCCTCGCCCGCCCGGCGCAGGGCCTCGACGGCGGCGCGGATGGCGGGGCGGCGGTCGGCGTCGGAGCGCCAGACGGCGTAGATGTGGCGCTTCATGGTGTGGCGCACGCGGATCGCGCGGACCCCGGCCGGGAGGGGGCCGCGCCCGAGGCGCGGGACGACGGCGACGCCCAGGCCGGCGGCGACGAGGGCCAGCACCGTGGGGTGCTCCTCGGCGTGGTGGGCGATGCGCGGTTCCACACCCTTGCCGCGCAGGGTGAACAGCAGCCACTCGTGGCAGAAGCCGCCGTCCGGCCAGGCGATCCAGTCGTCGTCGGCGAGTTCGCCGAGGTCGACCTCGTCGCGGCCCGCCAGGGGGTGGCCCTCGGGGACGACCACGTCGGCGAGGTCGTCGAGCAGCGGCTCCTTGGCCAGGCCCCCGGGCAGCGACAGCGGCTTGTTGTACCAGTCGAGGACGACCGCGAGGTCGATGTCGCCGCGGACGAGCCGGGCCAGCGCGTCCTGGGGCTCCATCTCGTGGACCATCGCGCGCAGCTTGGGGTGGTCGTGCCGCGTCGCCGCGAGCGCCTGCGGGAACAGGCCGCGCACCGCGGTGGGGAAGGCCCCCATGCGCAGCTCGCCGACCGCGGCGCCGCGGTGCGCCTCCAGGTCGGAGTGGGCAAGCTCGACGAGGGAGAGGATGCGGTCGGCGTGCCCGGACAGCAGCCGGCCGGCGTCGGTGAGGCGGACCCCGCGGCCGTTCTTGGCCAGCAGCGTCTGCCCCGTCTCGCGTTCGAGCTTGCCCATCTGCTGGGAGACGGCCGAGGTCGTCACGTGCAGGACGTCCGCCGCGGCGCTCACCGAGCCATAGGTGGAGATCGCATGCAGGATGCGCAGGCGCTCGAGGTTCAACATGTAAGCAACACTACGTGATCACCGACAGGTTTTCTCGCTTGTCCTAAGAGGTTCAATCCGTCATGGTGATGGCCATGAGCGCACCCAGCACCCGCCACCCGGCCGCCGTGGCCGCCCCCTCCCCCACCGACACCTCGCCCGCCCCCGCCGTCCCCTCGGTCACCACGCGCCGCCGCCCCGTGGTGGACTGGCGCGTCAGCTGGGCCGTGCTCGCGCTCATCTGGGGCTTCAGCTTCCTGTTCATCAAGGTGGGCACCGAGGCGTACGCCCCGCTGCAGGTCGCGCTCGGCCGCATGGTCTTCGGCACCGCCGTGCTGGCCGCCGCCTTCGCCGTGAAGCGCGAACGGATGCCGCGCGGCGCCCGCACCTGGGGGCACATGGCGGTCGCCGCTCTGCTGCTGAACACGCTGCCGTTCACGCTCTTCGCGTACGCGGAGCTCACCATCCCCTCCACGCTCGCGGGGATCTGCAACGCCACGACCCCGCTGTGGAGCATGGTGCTGTCGGTGGTGGCGCTCTCGGACGACAAGCCGACCCGGCAGCGGGTCGCGGGGGTCGGCATCGGCTTCGTCGGCGTGCTGACCGTCCTCGGCGCCTGGCAGGGCTTCTCCGGGACGGACCCGGCGGGCACCGCGATGGCCCTGGGCGCCTCCGCGAGCTACGCGGTGGGGTGGATCTACGTGCGCCGCACCCTGAGCGGCAGCGGCAACTCGGCGCTGTCGATGTCCTCCGCGCAGCTGCTGCTCGGCACCGTCCAACTGGCCGTGCTGACCCCGCTGTTCACCTCCACGCCCGGCTCGTTCCCGCTCTGGCCGACGCTGTCGGTCGTGGCGCTGGGCGCGCTGGGCACCGGGATCGCCTTCCTCCTGCAGTACGGGATCGTCGCGGAGAAGGGCCCGACCATCGCCACGATGGTCACCTACCTGATCCCGGTCATCGCGACCGCTGCCGGTGTCGCCCTGCTGGACGAGCACCTGACGTGGAACGAGCCGGTCGGCGCCCTCGTCGTGCTCGCCGGCGCGGCGCTGACCCAGCGCCGTCCGGCGGCCTGATCCCCTCCGGCCCGCGCCCCGTCAGCCGAAGCGCCCGGCGCGGTGCGGCCGGACGGCGGCGGCGACGGCGTCGGCAAGGGCCGGGACCTCGTCCGCCGCGACCGGGGAGACGGTGATGCGGATGCCCGGCGGGGAGTCCAGGCGGAAGCGCGCGCCGGGCGCGACCGCCCAGCCCGCCTGCAGGAGCCGGGCGACCGCCCCGGTCTCGTCGGGCACCGGGACCCAGACGTTCATGCCGCTGCGGCCGTGCGCCGGGACGCCGCGGTCGGCCAGCGCCCGCACCAGAGCGTCGCGGCGCGCGGCGTAGGCGGCGGAGACGACCGGAACGTCGACCGCTCCGGTGCGCCAGAGGTGGGCGACGGTGTGCTGCAGCAGATGGCTGACCCAGCCGGGCCCGAGCCGGTAGCGGCCGCGGACCCGGTCGAGCGTGACCGGGTCGCCGGTGAGGACGGCCAGGCGCAGGTCGGGGCCGTAGGCCTTGGCGGTCGAGCGGACCAGCATCCAGTGCGGGGTGCTCCCGGCGAGCGGGTGCAGCGGCAGCTCGGTCAGGCCGTTCACATGGTCGTCGTCGATGACGAGCACCTGCGGGTGGCCGCTCAGGACGGCGCGCAGTTCGCCGGCGCGCGCCGCGGAGAGCGTGGCCCCGGTCGGGTTCTGGCCGCGGTCGGTGACGATCAGCGCCCGCGCGCCCTGCCGCAGGGCGGCGTCCACGTCGTGCGGCAGCGGGCCGTCGTCGTCCACGCCGACCGGGACCGCGCGCAGCCCCAGGGCGGGGACGAGATCGAAGACGCTGCCCCAGCCGGGGTCCTCCACGGCCACCGCGTCCCCCGGCCGCAGGTGGGCGGTGAGCGCGCGCTCCATGGCGTCGAGCGAACCGGAGGTGAGGCCGACCGGGCCGGGCGGCACCCCGTCGGCGTCGAAGGCCGCACGCGCGAGCGCGGCGAGCTCCTCCTCGACCGGGGACCGCCCGTACAGCGTGGGCTGCCGCGCGTTGCGGGCGGCAGCCTCGGCCATTGCCTCCCCGAGCGGGGGCAGCAGGGCGGGGTCCGGGTTGCCCGTGGACAGGTCCCGCACCCCGGGCGGCACCTCCAGGCGGATCTCGTCCCGCGCGGTGGTCGCCGGACGCCTGCGCACCCGGCTGCCGCGCCGGCCCGCCGTCTCGATGACGCCGCGGTCGCGCAGCAGACGGTAGGCGGCGGCGACGGTGTTGGGGTTGACGCCGAGTTCCGCGGCGAGCTCCCGCAGCGGCGGCAGCGCGGCGCCGGGCGCCAGCGCGCCCTCCCCGATGGCCCGTTCGACGCTCGCCGCGATGTCCGCTGCACCCCGGCCGGTGAACGTGTACTCTCCTAGCACAAAAGGCATTATGCACTAGTGCAAAGGATCGCGCCATGTCCGCCACGCCCTCCGCTGCCGATGCGTACGCTGCCACCGACCGCACGGTCCCGACCCGCAGCCGCGAGCGTGCCTCGTACGACCGCGACCTGGTGCACGCGATCCTCGACGCGGACTACCTCTGCCACCTCGGCTTCGTCCGCGACGGGGCACCGGTCGTGCTGCCGACCCTCTACGCCCGCGTCGGCGAGCGGCTCTACGTGCACGGCTCCACCGGCTCCCGTCCGCTGCGCGGCGCCGGCGAGGACACCGGGCTCCCGGTCTGCCTGACCGTGACGCACCTGGACGGGCTCGTGCTGGCCCGGTCCGCCTTCCACCACTCGATCAACTACCGCTCGGTGGTGGTGCACGGCGTGGCCCGCCAGGTCACCGACCCCGCCGAGCGCTCCGCGGCCCTGGACGCCCTCGTCGACCACATCGTGCCCGGCCGCGCCGCCGACTCCCGCCCCGCCAACGCCAGGGAACTGGCCGCCACCGCCGTCATCGCCCTCGACCTGCACGAGGTCTCGGCCAAGGTGCGCACCGGCGGCCCCGGCGACGACCCCGAGGACCTGGCGCTCCCCCACTGGACGGGCGTGCTGCCGGTGACCCGCTTCTACGGGACGCCCGAACCCGCCGACGACCTCGACCCGTCGATCGCCGTCCCCGGCTACCTCACCGCGCGCTGAAAGGAGCCCCGCGCATGCTCGTCCACCCCTGGGACGCCGCCCTCGACGAGGCCGAGTGGCAGGACTGGCTGGCCGCGCACGACTTCGGCCAGCTCGCGGTCAACGGCCTGGGCGGCGAGCCCCCGTTCGTCCAGCCGCTGCACTTCGCCTACGACGCCGGACGGCGCGAGGCGGTCACCCACCTCGCCCGGCCGAACCCGCTGTGGGCCGCGATCGAGGCCCACCCCCGGGTGACGCTCAGCATCGTCGACGACTACACCTTCATCCCCGGCCCCTGGCACGCCCCCGAGGGCACCCCGCCCGAGCACGGGACGCCCACCAGCTACTACGCCGCCGTGCAACTGCTCTGCGTGGCCCACCTCGTGGACGACCCGCAGGAGAAGGCGGACCTCCTACACCGGCAGCTCGCCCACTTCCAGCCGCGCGGCGACCACGCCCCCGTCGTCCCCGGCCAGGCGCCGTTCGGCCGGATGCTGCCCGGGATCCGCGGGCTGCGGCTGGAGGTCACCGACGTGCGCGCCAAGTTCAAGTTCGGCGGGAACCGCCCGCGCGAGACCCAGTGGCGGGTGAGCGGGCTGCTGGCCGAGCGCGACGGTCCGGGCGACGACGCCGCCCGGACCCAGCAGTTGCGCCGCCTCGGGCAGCGCGGTTAGTCGTCGATCGCCGCGCCGAACCGGGCGTTCTGCGACGGGGCGCCGAGCGAACCGCCGCCGTACGTCCAGCTCCCCGGCAGCTTGAGGCCGCCGGCGCCCGCCGAGAACACCCACACCACGCCGTCGTTGGTGTTCTCGCCCGGGGCCGCGACGAGCAGACCGAAGTAGCCGTCGCGGTTGGGGTCGGTGAAGGAGACCTGGGCGCCGAACTTGTCGGCCTTCTCGGCGGCGCCCGGGACGCCCGCGGTGTTCTGGCTGACGTCCAGGACACCGGCGGTGGTCAGGCCCCCGGCCGAACCGCGCAGCACCCACACGGCTCCGGCGTCGGCGACGCTGCCGATGTCCTCGCCCGAGGCGCCGATCGCGACGTCCGCGTACCCGTCGCGGTTGACGTCCCCGACGGAGAGGTCCGAGCCGAAGCCGTCACCGCGCTCCGAGACACCCGGCACTCCGGCGTTGTCCTGGGTCCACCACACGGGCGGGCTCCCCGGACCCTCCTGCCCGACCGGCCCGTCCGGACTGCCGTAGTAGACGCCGACCATGCCGCCGGTCATCGACGCGCCGCCGTCGTCGGGGCTGTGCGGCTCCCCGGTGACCAGGTCGTCGAAGCCGTCGCCGTTGACGTCGCCGGAGGCGACGACGGGGCCGCCGCGCAGGGCGGTGACGGGCAGCGGATCGATGTCGTCGCTGAGGAGGACGTACGACCAGCCGTAGCCCGGCTCGTCGCCCAGGCTGAGGCCGGAGACCACGAGGTCGGCCAGGCCGTTGTCGTCGTAGTCGCCGGTCGTCAGCGAGGTGGGCGCGATGCCGGGCCCTTCCGCCTGCCGGGCGAGCGGCGTGCGCCGCCGGTCCTTGAAGGGCGTGAAGGTCCCCGCGTCCCCGCCCTTGCGGGCGGCGGCCTGCGGCACGGACTCGTACTGGAAGATCGACAGCCCCACCTTGTCGATCACGGCGAGCAGGTCACCCGGGACGTAGGTGGTGAAGTGCCCGGCGGCCAGGGCGCTGCCGAACCGGTCGCCCTTCATGGCGCTGACGGACTGCAGCCAGTCGCTCGCGGCGCCGGACAGCCCCTTCGCCGAGCCCCACAGGACCACGATGCCGCCCGCGTCGGCGCCGACGCCGCCCAGGTCCTCGCCGGGGATGCCGACGACGGCGTCGTCGTACCCGTCCCCGTCGAGGTCCCCGCTGGCCACGGCCTGGCCGAAGGCGTCGCCGGTCTCGGCGGCGCCGGGCACGCCGGAGGTGTTCTGGCTGAAGACCTTGGCGCTGGTGGTGACCCCCTTGGGCCCGCCGTACTGCACGGTGACGGCACCGGCGCCGGAACGCCCGCCCACGGTGGCGCCGGGCGCGCCGGTCAGCACGTCCTCGTACCCGTCGCCGTTGAAGTCCCGGTTGCGGTCACTTGCATGGGTGCCGCCGGGGGTCCCGGCGACGGAGGCGGGCGCGGTGGCGATGGCCGCGCCCGTGATGAGGAGAAATGATGCCGCGGTGACCGCAGCCGAGCGGTTCTTGCGCATGAGCGGCTCCTTCGCTCAGGACGACCGGGCGGTGCGGGGGTGTCCGGAAAGAGCCCGTTTCCTTCTCCGGCACGGTCTTTGACACGCCGTGGGGAGGAATGGTTGTAGGGGTGATTGCGGAAGCCCGGCCGGAGATGCACGGACGGGGGGCGCCGTCGGCGCACGGCACCGGGGGCACCACGACCGCTGCGGCCCGGCGTGGCGGGTCGGTGACCCTGGCGCGGAACGCCGGAACCGACGCTCTCCACGGCCCGCGGCCGACAGCCGGGGACGAACCGACAAGCGCGACCGCCGCTACCGGACCCGGCGGACGGGGCAGCGCGCATGGCGAACCGGACGGGGACGATCACGCTGTGCCGGGGCGGCCGCGAGCGCCGCCCCAGCTTGGCCGCGCCACCGACACCAGCGCGCGTCACGCGGACCAACGCGACCGCCGGTGCCGGACCCCCACAGGCGGAACGCCCCGGCCGCCCGCGGCGCGTGGCCGCGACGACGAGCACCCATCGACTACCGGTGACTCCAGCGGACCACGCCGCGCCGACGCCGTCCGCGGCACGCGGACCAGCGCCACCGCCGGTGCCGGACCCGGCGGCCCGGCGGCGGGTGGAACACCCCCGCGCCCCACGGGACGTGGCCGGGCCTAGGCCGTGTCGTCAATGGAGCTCCCCCAGCTTCGCTGGGAGGTGCCCCCAGGTGCGGTGCATCGCAAGGCGGAGAGTCGTCCTCGTAGTGGGCCACTCGGACGATTCGACAACGCAGCGTGGGGGCACTCCCGGCCGAAGGCTGGGGGAGTGCTGTACCAGACGTCGCGGGGCAGGCGGGCATGTGACGACACGGCCAAGGGGCCGGCGCGCGTAGCGACGAGGGCGGGGGGCGACACAGGCCGCGCAGGTGTCCCGGACGGTCGTGTCGGTCCTCCGCAGCGGTGCGCGGCCGAGACGACGAGACCCCCGCAGGGCCGGCGCCGGGGCCCGGCGGGAGCGTTACACAGGCTGCGTGCGGGACGACGCGGCCTCCGCGTCGGCCGGGGTGCCGGAGGCGACGACCGTGGTCGTGCCCTGCTTCTTGGCGGTCTGGGCGACGAAGGCGCCCGCCAGTACGAGCGTTCCGCCGATGATCTGCGGCAGGGCGAGGTGCTCGCCCAGCAGCACCCACGCGAAGACGGTGCCGACCACCGCCTCCAGGCAGGCCACGACTCCGGCCACCTGCGGCGACAGCCGTCGTACGGCGACCACACCGGTCAGGTAGGCGAGCACGGTGGCCACCAGCACGACCCAGCCGACGAGCAGGACCGCGGGCACGTCGGTCTCGCCCAGGGCCGCCTGCCGGGTGAGCACCGACCAGTCCATCGACCAGGGGCGGGAGACCGCGGTGAGCACGACGGCGCCGATGGCCAGGCCGTAGGCGATGACGGCGACCGGGTCCGGCGCGTCGTCGCCCTCGCTGCCGTGGTCGGCCAGGACGAAGTAGCTGACCTGGCAGCAGGCGGCGCCGAAGGCGAGCGCCAGGCCCAGCGGGTCGAAGGCGAGCCCGGACCACACCTCGACCACCGCGGCCATGCCGCCGACGGCGAGCACGACACCGATCGCCGCGGCCTTGCTGACCGCCTTGCGCTGGACGAAGCGCACCCAGCCGAGCAGCAGCGCGGGGCCGAGGAACTCCACGAGGATCGCGACGCCGACCGGGATGCGGGAGATCGCCGCGAAGTAGAGCGTCTGGACGCCGGCGACGCCGAGCAGGCCGAAGCCGAGCAGCAGACCGGGGCGGCGCAGCAGGAGCGCCCGGTGCCGCAGCACCACGGGGAGCATGACGAGTGTGGCGCCGGTGACGCGCAACCACACCACGTGCAGCGGGTCGAGCCCCGCCTCGATCAGCGGCTTGGCCGCCACCCCCGAACCGCCGAACGCGAACGCGGACACCAGCGCGAGCCAGAGCCCGGCGTTCCTCCCCTGAGACACATGCATCGGGCCATGATGTCAGCTCGCGACAGGACCGTCATCCCTGTGGCGACTGTCGCCCTCGGTACGTGGCGGGCGCGGGCGCCCGGCCAGGACCTCCGGTTCGACCCCCGCCGACCTCAGCACCTGCGCCGCCCGGCTCCCCCGGTCGGCGACGAGCGCAGCGAGCAGGTCGGTCCCGTCGGCCCGCGGCGCGCCCCGCTCCCCGGCGCGGACGGCGGCCGCACGCAGGGCCGCGGCGGCGGCCGGGCTCCAGCCGGGTGCGACGACGGCGGTGAGCACGCTTCCGGCGCCCGGGTCCTCGACCGCGTCCCGCCAGGCGATGCCGTAGCCGATGCTGCGCTGCGCGAGGTAGCCGAGGACGCGCGCCACCCGCCGGCCGCCGGCGGCACCCGTCGTACCGGCCGCGCCCGCACCGTCCGCTCCCTCCACGGTTTCCCGCGCCCGCGGGTCGGCCTCGAGGAGGGAGTGCAGGAGGTGCGCGGTGTCGACCTGCCGGTCCCCGTCCCTCGTGGCGCGCCGCCGGGCGGCGGCGGTCACGGTGCGCAGCTCGGCGCCGAGCCGCGAGTCGTTCCAGTGCACGCGGTCCACCCCATCAGACGGCACGCCCGGACGGCATCGCCGCACGGTCCCATTCCGCCGTCCTGCGCTGGACGGGCACCCCCGTGCGCCGCGTCCTCCTCAGGGATGACGGCGGCCCCAGGACCAGCCCCGGACCGACCCCGGCCCGGACCCGGGCCGGACCCGGGCCGGGCGCCGCGGGCGGTTCAGTAGCGGACGTCGCTCTGCAGCAGCGGCGGGTACACCGTGGACGCCCGGCCGTCGACCGTGGTGCCCGCGAACTGCAGCATCGCCTGCAACTCGCCGTGCAGGGGCGCCGGGTAGCCCAGCACCGGGGCCGACACCTCGTCCAGCCGCCGCAGGTGCTCCGGGGCGAGGACCGTCTCCAGGCCCGCGAGGTTGTCCTCGAGGTGCTCCAGACGCCGCGCGCCGACGATCGGCACGACGGTGCCCTCGCGGGCGCGCAGCCACGCCAGGGACACCGCCGCCGAGGTGGTCCCCAGCTCGTCGGCGACGGCGGCGACCTCCTCGATCACGGGGTACTCGTCCTCCCCGGGACCGCCCACGAACGAGGTACGGACGGAGTCGGCGACCGCGCCGCCGCGCCGGTACTTGCCGGACAGGAAGCCGTTCTTCAGCGGGCTCCACGGCACGAGCGCCATGCCCTGGTCGAGGGCGAGCGGGCCGAGTTCGCCCTCCACGGTGCGGGCCAGCAGCGAGTACTCGACCTGCAGCGCGATCAGCGGGGTCCAGCCCTTCAGCAGTGCGGTGGTCTGGGCCTGCGCGGTCAGCCAGGCAGGGGTGTTGGAGAAGCCGATGTAGCGGATCTTGCCCGCGCGCACCAGGTCGTCGAGGGTGCGCATCGTCTCCTCGATCGGGGTGTGCCGGTCCCAGTTGTGCAGCCAGTACAGGTCCAGGTGGTCGGTGCGCAGGCGGCGCAGGGTCTCGTCGAGCTGGGCGACGATCGAACCGCGGCCCGCGCCACCGCCGTTGGGGTCGCCGGGGAAGAGGTTGGTGAAGAACTTCGACGCCAGCACCACGTGCTCGCGCCGTCCGGGGTGGGCGGCGAACCAGTCGCCGAGGATCCGCTCCGAGTGGCCGTTGGTGTAGAAGTTCGCGGTGTCGATGAAGTTCCCGCCGCGGTCCAGGTAGGTCGCCAGGATCTTCTCCGACTCCTCGACGCTGCACCCGGCGCCGCCGGGGTCCTCGCCGAAGGTCATCGCGCCGAGCGCGAACGGGCTGACCCGCAGCCCCGATCGGCCGAGGGTGACGTAGTGGTCGAGCGGCATGGACGTGCTCCCTTGTGCGTCGGAATCTGTCCACTCCATGCAACGGGAGACGGCTCCGGCGGGGTAGACCGATCCTCGCGGGCTCTTGCCCGATCCTGCCGACTTCGCCCCGATCGGGCTTGCCGGGCCCCTGGAGGGGATGGTTCGGTGAGGTGTGCGCACCCCTCCCGACCTCCTGGACGAGGTCCGCGGCCTCATCTCGACCCACGCCCGGCCCGACCTGCGGACGCCCATCGACGGGCTGCTGCTCTCGCGGGTGGCGACGGCCCCGCCCGACTACTCGCTGACCGAACCGCTGCTGGTCGTCATGGCCCGGGGCGGCAAGCGCCTGCTGCTCGGCGAGGAGGTGCACGACTACCGGGCGGGGCAGTACCTCGTGGTCACCGCGGTCCTGCCGGTCACCGGCCACTACGTGGACATGAGCCCGCGGCACCCCGCGCTGGGCATGGGGCTGGTCCTGCGCGCCGCCGCCATCGCCCCGCTGCTGCTGGAGGCACCGCCCGGGCGCCGGGCCCGAGCCGCGTCCGCCCCGCCCGCGATCGCGACCGGTGAGGCCGGACCCGACCTCCTCGACGCCGTCGTGCGGCTGCTGCGGCTGCTCGACCACCCCGCGGACGCCCCCGTGCTCGCCCCGATGATCGAGCGGGAGATCCTCTGGCGGCTGCTCACCGGCCCCCACGGCGCCATGGTCCGTCAGATCGGGCTGGCCGACAGCGGCCTGTCCCACGTCAGCCGGGCCATCCACTGGATTCGCGACCACTACGCCGAGCCCCTGCGGATCGAGGACCTCGCCCGTCTCGCCGGCATGAGCCCCTCCGCCTTCCACCGGCACTTCCGCGCCGTGACGACCATGAGCCCCCTGCAGTTCCAGAAACGCATCCGCCTCCAGGAGGCCCGCTCGCTCCTGGTGGCCCGGCCCGAGGACGTCGCGGGCGTCGGCCATGTCGTCGGCTACGCCAGCCCCACCCAGTTCAACCGCGAGTACCGCCGCCTGTTCGGCGCCCCGCCGGGCCAGGACGCCGCCCGCGTCCGCACCGCTTCCGGCCCGCCGGGGGTGCGGCACCTGCCGTGAGGCCTCAGGGCCAGAGCAGTCCCCGTGTCCAGCCGCCGGGGGCGGCGGGGTCGCGGGTGTAGCGGAGGCGGACGTGGCCCTGGGCGGGGGCGGCCTGCCAGAACTCGGCCTCGTCGGCGACGAGCCGGTAGACGGTGTGGCCCTCGGGCACGTCGTCGGGGTGGGCGGCGACGTGCCCGGTGGCCCGGCGCCGGGCCTCCTCGTACGCGCCGCGCCCCTGCATCGGGGCGCTCATCACGCCCGTGAAGCCGGCGATCCGGGAGGCCTCACGGCGGCCGAGGAAGTCGCGGCGGGCGGTGGCGCGGTCCAGGGTCTCGACCGGCCCGGTCACCCGGATCTGCCGGCCGTGCCTCGGCCAGTACCAGGTGAGCGCGGCGTGGGGGCGGTCCGCCAGGTCGCGGCCCTTGCGGCTGGCCGCGTCCGAGGCGAAGTCGAAGGCGGGACGGTCGAGGTCGACGCCGCGCAGCATGAGCACCCGTGCCGAGGGCCGTCCGGCGGCGTCCGCCGTGCTGAGGGTCATGACGTGCGGCTCCGGGACGCCGTCGTCGAGGGCGTACGCCAGCCAGCGGGCGAACAGCGGCCCGGGTTCGGGTCCGGCGGTCGCGGGGTCGAAGGACGGGAGGGGTCCGCCGAGGACGGGCGCGGAGCGCATGCGCTCCCGGAGGGCGTCGGCGGTCACGGGTGCCTGGTCGTCGGTCACGCACCGATCCTGGCATGCGGCCGCCCGGCGCACCGCGGTCGCGCGGTGCGCCGGGCGGCGGCGGTGGGGCCGTCAGGCCGGGAGGTGGAACTGCTGGTTGGTGCCGCCGGCGCAGGTCCAGATCTGCAGCCGGGCGCCGTTGGCGGTGGACTTGTCGGTGACGTCCAGGCACTTGCCGGACGCGGGGTTGACCACGGTGTCCCCGCTGCCGCGCTGCCAGACCTGGGCGCCGGTGCCGTTGCAGTCGTACAGCTGGACCTTGGTGCCGTTGGCGGTGCCGGCGGCGGTGAGGTCCATGCACTTGCCGAGGGCGCGCAGCGTGCCGTCGGTGCCCACCGTCCACTGCTGCGCGGTGGTGCCGTTGCAGTCGTACATCTGGACGGCGGTGCCGTTGGCGCTGCTCGCGGCGGCGATGTCGACGCACTTGCCGCCGAGGCCGGTGATCTGGCCGGTGGAGCCGGTGGGCGGCGGGGTGGTGCCGCCGCCGGTCACGGTGTTGAAGACGGAGGAGAACTGCCAGGCGCTCTGCGGGGTGCCGCTGCAGCTGTCGGAGAGCTGCCCGTTGGTGGCGCAGGCCTTGTCGCGGCCGAGCGCCCAGAAGGCGAGCTCCTGGATGCCCTTGGACTTGGCGAAGTTGGCGAGCGTGCTGGCGTTGCCGGTGGTGAAGATCTCGCTGGTGTCGTCGTTGACCCCGATCATCGGGGTGTTGCCCTCCATCGCCCACAACTGGGCGTCGGACTTCTCCGGCCAGATGGCGCCGAGCTGGCCGCGCAGGGCGGTGGCGGCGTCGGTGGCCGCCTTGCCCATGTCGCGGGTCCCGTCGTAGTAGTCCATCGTCATGATGTTGACGAGGTTGACGTTCAGCCCGTTGCTCTTGGCGTTGGCGAGCAGCTTCGTCCCGTTGTCGTCCAGGCCGTTCGGCATGGACGGCAGGGTGTACTGGACGTCGAGCTTGCGCCCGGCGGCCGCGTACTCCTGCTGGAGCTGGGCGAGCGCCTTGTTGCGGCGGTCGTTCGCCGCGGTGTTGGCGATCGCGCTGCCCTCGACGTCCAGGTCGACGCGGGTGAGGTTGAGGGCGTCGACGACCTTCTTGTACTGGGCCTTGAGTGCGGACACGGTCGTACAGGAGAGTCCGACCTCGGTACCGGAGGCACCGCCGAAGGAGACGATGACGTCGCCGCCGGCGGCCCGCAGGGAGTTGACCGCGGAGGTCCAGCCGGCGTCGGTGACGGGCGTGTCGCCGTTGAACATGGCGTTGCAGCCGCCGCCGTCGATGACGAAGGCGAGGGTGAAGTACTTCAGGCCCGTCGCGTTGCGGGCGTTCGTCATCGCCGAGGGCGAGTTCCAGGTCTCGACGTAGGGCGCGGCGTAGTGGGCGGGGAAGCCGGGGCCGGGGTTGGCGGCGGCGCTCGCGGAGCCGCCGGTGGCGACGACGGCGGTGGCGGCCATCGCGAGGACGGCGGGGGCCGCGGCGAGGGCTCTGACGGCGGATTTCAGCACGGGACGGCTCCTTCGTGTGCGCACCCGGGGTGCACGTCGTGGGGGGCAAGCCGTTGAGGGGGGGGTGGGACAGCGGGGTGGGGGGATCTGGACAGCCGTTCATGTAGGTGAACATCGCCTCACTACATGAACAGCTGATGGCCGATGACGGTATGGACTAGACCAGCCCTGCGTCAAGCCCCCCGCGCCACCGGTTCGTTGGGCGCCGCGATGACCGCGGGAGGGCTCGCGGACATGCCTGGGGGCGGGGTCGCCGCCGCCCGCCGTGCGGACGGCGGCGGCCCCGCCGGTCTTCGTCCGGCCGGGGTCAGGGACCGGAGACGAGGTTGGCCACGTTGTTCGCGGAGTTGGACGGGCCTCCGCTGTTGTTGATGACGTGGCTGATCGTGCCCGTGCCGCCGAGGGAGACCGTCACCATGTCGTGGAAGCGGACCCCGGACACCGCGGGGACCTCGAAGGCCCGGTCGGCGACGACGGACGGGTTGACGTTGAAGTAGCAGTAACTGCCCAGGCCCCAGGCCTCGTGGCTGGTCACCGAGGGGCTGACCTTGTAGGCGTCGTAGCCGCGGGTGGAGCCGTTCATCCAGGCGGCCTGGTTGGGCGGGTCGTACGGCATCTCGTTCTGGAAGAAGTACGTGCGGCCGCCGTTGCCGTTCCAGATCACCTGGTGCTGCTGGTAGTGCTCGACGAACAGGCCGTACATCGTCACGTTCGTGCCGTTGACGATCAGGCCGTTGGCGGCGGTGTTGCTCGTCCAGCCCACCCCGCTGCCGTGGTCGGCGCGCCAGAGCCACATGTGGTCGCCGATGACGTCCGAGCTGTTGACCACCAGGCTCTGGGTGGCCTTGCCGACGCCCGCGCCGCCGATGCGGAAGAAGACGTCGTGCAGCGAGGTCGGGTCGGCGGTGTGCCGCGCGGACGAGCCGGCGGGGCCGACCTGCATCAGGGTCTGCGAGTTGGTGGTGCCCGCGTCGATGAGCAGTCCGGCGATCTTGACCCCGTCGACGTCGGCGACGTTCACCGCGGTGATGCCGTTGTCCGGGATGACGGTGGCCAGGCCCAGGCCCAGGACGACGGTGTCGGCACGGTTGATGTTGAGCGTCTGGTTGAGGTGGTAGACGCCGGGCGTGAACAGCAGGTTCTTGCCCTGGGCGAGCGCGCCGTTGATGTCGGTGGCGGTGGCGCCGGGCTTGACGATGAAGAACTGGTCGATCGGCAGCGAGCTGCCGGCCGGGCTGCCGCCCGCCCAGGTCGTGCCCTGGGTGTTGGTGCGCAGCGCCGGGACGAAGACCTTGTAGGCGCCGGCCGAGTCCACGTACAGGAACGGCTTCTCACGCGTCACCGGCGACTGCGCGACCGTGGTGTACGGCGGGCTCGGGAAGGTGTTCGCGGGGGCGTTGACGTCACCGACGAAGACCATGTTCCAGTTGGAGCCCGTCCAGCTGCCCCACTGGCTGTTCCGCGACAGCCACTGCTGCTGGGAACCGGAACGCACCTGGCCGTCGATCTTGGAGTCGGCGATCAGGCCGCCGCTGGACCAGCCGCCGTCGTCCAGCTGCAGGTTGCCGCGGACGTGCATGCGCCGGTACGGGGCCGCCTGCGAGACCGCCCAGCGGTCGGTGCCGCCGGTCGGGTTGACGGAGAGGTTCTCCGCGGAGCGCCAGAAGTTCTGGGTGGCGTTGCCCTGGAACCAGTCGGCCTCGGCGTGGACCGTGCCGTTGATCGTCACGTCGTCCGGCGACAGGCCCAGGCCCGCGACCTGGGTGTAGAAGCCGACGTTGGCGTCGACGCTGTAGCTGCCGGGCTTGAAGAGCAGGGCGTAGCGCTGGGAGCCGAACTGGTTGGACTCCTGCTGGCCGAAGACCTGGCTGAGCCGGCTCTGGATGGCGGCCGAGGACATCGACGGGTCGAAGACCGAGACGTTGGGGCCGAGGTCGGGGGTGCCCGGGGGGTTCTGCGGGGTGTCGGTGGAGCCGAGGCTGAAGGACTGCGCGGCGGTGCCGTTGCAGGTGTACTGCTGGATGCGCGCGCTGTCGGCGGTGGAGGCGGCGGGCACGTCCAGGCACTTGCCGCTGTTGCGGTTCACGAAGTGGTACGTCCCGCCGGTCTCCTCGACCGGCAGCCATTGCTGGTTGGCCCCGCCCGAGTACGACCAGAGCTGGACCGGCGCGCCGTCCGCCGTGGAGACGTCGGTGACGTCCCAGGACTTGGCCGCGTCGTTGCGGTTGTTGACCCGGACGTAGCCGTCGCTGGTCGCCTGGAACTGCCACTGCTGCGCGGTGGTGCCGTTGCAGGCGTACTGCTGGACCGCGGTGCCGTCGGCGGTGCCCGCGGCGGCGGCGTCGACGCACTTGCCGCTGTGCTTGGCGGCGACGGTCACCCAGCCGGTGGGGAGGGAGGCGGCCTGGGCCTGCGGGGCGGTCAGCACGACGGCCGACAGACCCGAGGCGAACAGCGCGCCGAGGGCGAGCGGTGCGACGCGGCGCCGGACCCGGCCGCGTCCGGGGACGCCGCGGGACGGCGCTCCGAGGGTTCTCATGGAGGACTCCTGTGCCGCGCGGGGCGCGGCGCCGTGGGGGGTGTGAGCGGGCATGCCGAAGCGGGCGACGGCATGACGTGGCATGACGGAGGTGGGGGGTGGCCGGGCGCACGCGCCCGGCCATGCGACAGCAGCTCAAAGGTCGGATCGACCTTTCTTCACGGCGTGAAGTTAGGCTTCCGCAGCGGACACGTCAAGAGGTCGCGCTACGGATTTCGAACGCCGCCCGATGCGTGGTAGTGCCTCAACTCGATGTCCGGGCAGTGCATTTGCGCAGTTGGCAGCCGATGCGACACGGTGCGGCGCGGTGTGGCCGGCAAGCGCCGCCACATCCGGGCCGGACAACACTTGAAGGCGCCGGTCCGGCCGGGTCGCCCCCCGGGAACCGCGCCGCCGGACCCCCCGCCCGGACCTGCTGATCAACGACGGCCACCTGGGCGGACCGTACTGGTCTGTACCAAAGTCTTGACTGCACCCTTCCTTCACTCCTTAAATCACGAGTTGAACAAGGCCTCCCCACCGCCTCCCCCCACCACCTCTCCCCACCCCGCTCCCCCACCGGCGCCCCCCACACGCGCCCGCCGACCGGGAAGGACCTCCCCCCATGACCCGTGCCACGAGCGCCGCGAGGCGCGCCGCCGCCCGCCTGTTACTGCTGCTCGCCGTCCTCCTGGGCGCCGTCGCCGCACCGGCCACGTCCGCCCCCGCCGCCGCCCCCTTCAAGGTGCTGGCGTTCTACAACGGCACCTGGGACGCGGCCCACATCAACTTCGTCAAGGAAGCCAACCAGTGGTTCCCGCAGGCGGGCGCCGCCAACGGCTTCACGTACACCTCGACGACCAACTGGAACCTGCTGACCGACGCGAACGCGCTGAAGCAGTACCAGGTCGTCCTCTTCCTCGACGACGCCCCGCAGAGCGCCGCCCAGCGCTCCGGCTTCGAGACCTACATGCGCGGCGGCGGCGCCTGGATGGGCTTCCACGTCTCGGCCTGGACCGACAACGCGCAGAGCTGGCCCTGGTACTACAACCAGTTCCTCGGCAGCGGGAACTTCCGCTCCAACACCTGGGGCCCCACCACCGCCGTGCTGCGCGTCGAGGACCGCACCCACCCCTCCACCACGCACCTGCCCGCGACGTTCACCTCGTCGGTGAGCGAGTGGTACAGCTGGAGCAACGACCTGCGCAACAACCCGGACATCGACGTCCTGGCGTCCGTCGACCCGGTCAGCTTCCCCCTGGGCACCGACCCGAACCAGTCGTGGTACAGCGGCTACTACCCGATCCTGTGGACCAACACCAAGTACCGCATGCTGTACGCCAACTTCGGCCACAACGCAATGAACTACGACACCAACACCCCCCTGTCGTCGACCTTCGCCAGCGCCACCCAGAACACCTTCCTGCTCGACGGCCTCAAGTGGCTGGGCACCGGCTCCACGGGCGACCCCGCCCCCACCGACCCGATCTCCGAGACCTCCTGGTACTCCCTGGTCAACGCCGGCAGCGGCCGCTGCGTGGACGCCCGCGCCGCCGCCACGGCCAACGGCACCGCGATCCAGCAGTACACCTGCAACTCCACCACCGCCCAGGACTTCCGCGTGCTGTCCACCGACAGCGGCTACACGCGCCTGGCCGCCCGCAACGACACCGCGAAGGCCGTGGACGTCACGGACGTCTCCACCGCCGACAACGCCGCGCTCCAGCTGTGGACGTACGGCGGCGGCGCCAACCAGCAGTGGAAGCCCGTCGCCGAGTCCGGCGGCCGCTACCACTTCACCGCCCGGCACAGCGGCAAGTGCCTCACCGCCCCCACCGGCGACCCGAGCGGCACCCAGTTGGTCCAGCGCCCCTGCGACGGCTCCGCCGCGCAGTCCTTCCAGCTCGTCGTCCGTCCCTGACCCGGGCGACGGGACCACGGTGCCGCCCCGCCCCCACGAGGGCCGGGGCGGCACCTCCGCGTCAGCGGAAGGCCGCCGCGTGGCGGGCGGCCCAGGCGGCGAAGGGCCGCGCCGGACGCCCGAGCAGTGCCTCGGCGTCGGGGCCGACCCTCTGTTCGGCGAGCAGCGGCTCGCCCAGGATGTCCAGCGTGCCGTCCGCCACGGGCTCCGGCATGAAGCGCAGCATCCCCTCACGGGCCTGCTCGCGGCTGAGTTCGACGAACCGCAGCGGGACTGCGAGTTCCCCGCCCAGCACCTCCGCCTGCCGGCGCGGGGAGACCGCTTCGGGCCCGGTCAGCACGTAGGTCCGGCCCGCGTGGGACCCCTCACGGAGGACGACCGCGGCGGCGTCGGCGACGTCCGCGGGATCGACGACCGGCAGCGCCACGTCCGCGAAGGGCGCGGCCACCGTGCGCGCGGTGCGCACCGAGTCCGCCCACGCCAGGGCGTTGGAGGCGAAGCCGCCCGAACGCAGGACCGTCCAGTCCACGCCGGAGTCGCGGACCGCGGCCTCGAAGGCCCGCAGCGGCTCGTGGGAGACCGCGTCCGGCCGGGTCCCCGCCGCCTGCGAGGAGAGCAGGACGATGCGTCGCACCCCGCTGTCCCGGGCGGCCGCCACCAGGTCGTGCGGCCTCGCCCGCGGCCCCAGCAGCTCCCCCGCCACCAGCAGGAACAGCGCCTTCGCGCCGGCGAGGGCGGGCCGCAGCCCCTCCGGCGACGCGAGGTCGACGGTTACGTGACGTACGCCGGCGGGCAGCCGGTCGTCCGCGGGGGCCCGGCGTGAGAGGGCCGTCACGGGCTCGCCCGCCGCCGCCAGTGCCCGTACGAGAGGGCGTCCGACGTTCCCGGTGGCCCCTGTCACTGCGATCATTTCCCGCTCCATTCCGGTCCGTTGGTCAACGACCCGGCGAAGCTAACACCGTGGATATAGTAGGTACCTACGGGATAGTGACTATCCCTCAAGTCCCAGGAAGCCTCCAGGAAGCCCCCAGGGAGCCGTCATGAACGCCGAGACCGCGCACCGCGACGCCGCCCCCGGCCCGGCCCCTCGTGAAGGCCCCTCCCGCACCGCCGACCCGGCACTCGCCTGCCCCATCGGCCCGGTCGTGGACCTCGTCTTCAGCCGCTGGACGACACCGGTGCTCTGGAGCCTGCACGCCCACGGCCGGCAGCGGTTCGTCGAACTGCAGCGCCGGATCGGCGGGATCACCCCGAAGGTGCTGACGCAGCGCCTGCGCCAACTGGAGCGCGACGGACTGGTGGTCCGCACCTACCACCCGGAGGTCCCACCACGGGTCGAGTACGAGATCAGCGAGCTGGGGCGCAGCCTGGCGCCCCTGTTCGCGACGCTCGCACGCTGGTCGGACGCCCACCTGGACGAGGTGGAACAGGCGCGCGCGGCCTACGACGGCCCGATGCCCTGAGGAACGACCGCCACCCCACAGCATTTCTGACAGTTCATCAGTATTGAAAGTTCCGGTCCCGGCCGTTACGTTCCGCTCACTCGCCGACACAAGGGAGTGTGGTCGTATGGCCGAGGTCTCCGCACAGGCCCGCATCGCGGCTCCGGCCGAGAAGGTCTGGCGCACCCTCACCGACTTCAGCTCGCACACGCAGTGGAGCACCACGCACACCGGCTTCCCCGACGGCGGTCCGGAGCCGCTGGAGACGGGCGCGACCTACCGGGAGAACATGAAGCTGATGGGCTTCCCGGCCGAGGTGAACTGGGAGGTCACGTCCGTGGACCCCGGGCGGGGGTTCGAGATCGCCGGCAAGGGCCCGATGGCCGTGGACCTGCTGACCCGCTACAGCCTCACGCCGGACGGCGACCAGACCGACGTCCGCATCGACGGCGCCTTCAACGGCGCGGCCGTCGCCCTCATGGCGGGCAAGCTCAAGGACACCGCCACCGCCGCGCTCAACGAGTCGCTGCGCAAGCTCGCCGGTCTCGTCGAGTAGCCCGGGACGCCCCGGAAGCCGGGGACCGCAGGCGGCGTGGTCGCCGCGGTCCCCGGCGCCCGCCGCCTAACGCAGCACCGCGTCGGCGCTCTTGTCCCCCACCGTGAAGGTGTACGTCCCGCGCTCGACCCGCCGTGTCCCCGCGCCGTCGATGTCGCCCGGCGTCACGGCGAGCGCGCCGCGCGCGAAGTCGAGCCGCACGGTCCGCTTCTCGCCCGCCCTCAGGTGCACCTTGGTGAAGGCGACCAGCTTGCGCGCCGGCCACAACACCTCGCTGACCGCCCGTGACGCGTAGACCGGGACCACCAGGTCGCCGTCCCGCGCGCCGGTGTTGGAGACGGTCACCTTGACGCCCTTGGCGTCGGCGGTGAGGGCGTCGTAGGCGTACGTCGTGTACGAAAGGCCCGATCCGAAGGGGTAGAGCGCGTCGTACGACGACTCCAGGCCGCCGTTCGTGCCCGGCAGCTGCTGGTAGTACATGGGCTCGTTGCCGATGTCCTTCGGCCACGAGACCGGCAGCCGCCCGCCCGGGTTGACCTTGCCGAACAGCACGTCGGCGACGGCGCCGCCGCCCTCGGTGCCGGGCAGCCAGGACATCACCAGGCCGTCGGTGCCGGCTGCGTCGCCCAGGACCAGCGGACGGCCCGCGACGACCACGGTGACGACCGGCTTGCCGCTCGCCTTCAGCGCCTTGACCAGCGCCTGCTGGTCCGCGGACAGTTCGGGCCGCGGGCTGTCCGCGGCGCCCTCGGCGGCGGCCTTCTCACCGACCACGACGACGGTCAGGTCGGCGCCCTTCGCCTGTGCCACCGCGTCGTCCGCGGTCGCGGCCCGTACGACCTCGGTGCCGGAGGGAGCCGCCGCGCGGATGCCCTCCAGGATGGTCGTCCCGGGCAGTTCGACGCCCTCGGGCACGCCCTGCCAGCCGATCGTCCATCCGCCGGCCTGGTCGTTGATGTCGTCCGCGTACGAGCCCGCCACCACGATGCGCTTGGCGTCCGCGCGCACCGGCAGCACGCCGCCCTCGTTGCGGAGCAGCACCTGCGACTCGGCCGCGGCCTGCCGCGCGAGGGCGGCGTCCGCGCCGAGCACCGCCTTGTCGGCCTTGGCGGGGTCCACGTAGGGGTGCTCGAAGAGGCCGAGCTCGAACTTCATGCGCAGGATGCGCCCCACGGCCTCGTCGATGCGCCGCGTCGGGACCAGTCCGCGGTCGACGGCCGTCCTCAGGCCGGTGCTCCACTCCTTGGCGAAGTACGGTTCCATCGCCATGTCGAGGCCCGCGTTGACGGCGAGGGCGATCGCCTCCGGGTAGTCCGCGGCGATCTTGTACCGGGTCTGGAGGGCGCGCACGTCCTCCCAGTCGCTGACGGTGACGCCCTTGAAGCCCCACTGCTGACGGAGCACCTTCGTGAGCAGGTACGTCGACGCGGTGGCCGGTACGCCGTTGACGGCACCGGAGTTGACCATCACGGTCTTGGCGCCGGCCTGGACCGCCTGCCGGTAGGAGGGCAGGAGGGTGTCCTGGAGGTAGCGGACGGAGACGTCGGCGGGGACGCGGTCGTGGCCGTTGGAGGGCTCGGAGTAGCCGCCGTAGTGCTTGACGCTGGCGGCGACGCGCTTGGACCCGCCGGCGTGCTCGATGCCCGTCACGGCGGAGGCGGCCAGGGTGCCGGCGAGCAACGGGTCCTCGCCGTAGGTCTCGTAGTAGCGGCCCCACCGCTGGTCGCGGGCGAGGTCGGCGACGGGGGCGAAGTTCCAGTCGATGCCGGTGGCGGCGACGGCGCGGGCGGTGGCCGCGGCGGAGTCCTCCACCGTGTCCGCGTCCCAGGTGGCGCCGAGGCCGATCTGGTGCGGGAAGACCGTGGCGCCGAGCACGTTGTTGTGCCCGTGGACCGCGTCCACGCCGTACAGGACGGGGATGTGCAGGCGCGTGTTGGTGACCGCGTACTTCTGGACGGCGTTGACCATCTTCGCCCAGTCCTGGGGCGTGTTCCTGGCCGGGGTCATGCCGCCGCCGGAGATCACCGAGCCGACGGGGTAGTCGGCGAGCACGGTCTTCATGCAGCTCTCGTTGAGCTCACCGCCGCTCCACTCGCAGTCGCCCTGGATGCGGGCGACCGCGACCTGGTCCATCTGACCGATCTTCTCCTGCAGGGTCATGCGCCCCAGCAGGTCCTTGACGCGCAGTTCGACGGGCGCGCCGGCCCGGGCGTAGACGGGCCCGTCGGCGCGGGCGGGGACGGAGGCGACCGCGGCGGCGCAGGCGGCCGCGGTCGAGAGGACGAGGAGGTTCCGCCACCGGTTGCGATTTCTCCACCGGTCGTGGATGAGGCGTGCGCGCGGTTCGTTCGCTGGCATAGCAGGCATCCCGTTCCTGTCCGGGCCCTTCCGGGCACTGGCCGTAAACGTTTCCGGCTGCTGTCGCACCCGACAGACTGACGCTGACATGACATATCGTCAAGACTGTGACCGTGCTGCGAACCCATGAGGACCCCTCGTCCGCACCCCCGCCCGGAACCGGCCCCGCGATCACCCTCCGCGAGCTCGCCCGGCGCAGCGGGGTGTCCACCGCGACCGTCTCGCGCGCGCTCAACGGCCGGGCCGAGGTCAGCCAGGCCACCCGCGAGCGCATCCGGCGGCTGGCCGGCGAACTGGGCTACGCACCCAACGAACCCGCCCGCACCCTGGTGCGGCGCCGTTCCGACACCATCGGCCTGCTGTGGGACACCGGGCACGAGTCGCGCGGCCTCCACCACCCCTTCCTGCAGGGCCTGCTGAGCTCGGTGCGCACCGCCCTGTCCGACGCGGGCTACCACCTCATGCTGCTCACCACGGCCGGGCCCGAGGACCCGCAGACGACGTACGTCCAGGCCGTGCGCCGGCACAGCCTGGAAGGCGTGATCGCGATGGGCCGGCCCGCCGACGACCGCGCCCTGCGCGCCCTCGCGGCCTCGGGCATCCCCTGCGCCGGTCTCGACGTCGCCCTGGACGGCCCGCGCACGGTCGGCGTCGCCTCCGACAACCCCGGCGGGGCGGAGGCGGCCGTCGCCCACCTGCACTCCCTCGGGCACCACCGGATCGCCACCGTCACCGGCCCGCCGGAACTCACCCCCGCCGCCGAGCGGCTGGCCGGTTTCCGCGCCGCCTGCGCACGCCTCAAGCTGGCGGTGCCGGAGGAGTACGTCGTCACGGGGGACTTCTTCCTGGACAGCGGCCGCGAGGCGGTCCGGCGGCTGCTCGCCCTGCCCGAGCCGCCGACGGCCCTGTTCGCCGCGGGCGACATGATGGCGATCGGCGCCCTGCACGCCGTCGCCGACGCGGGGCTGTCCGTCCCCGGGGACCTGGCGGTCGTCGGCTTCGACGACATCGACGCGGCCACCCTCGTGCGCCCCGCGCTCACCACGGTCGCCCAGGACCACCGCGCCCTCGGCACCGCGGCCGTCGCGGCCCTGTGCGAGCTGCTCGACCCGCAGGCCGTCCGCCCGCTCCCGCCGCGCGTACTGCCGACGCGGCTGGTCGTCCGCGGGACCTGCGGGGGCCGGCGGACGCCGGCCGCGGGCCCGGGCTCCCGACCGGACGTCACTCATAGGTGGACAGTGCGGCATTGATCCGTTGTGCCCGGGTACGGTACCGCTTGCCCCGACCAGGCCGGGCCGGGCCGACGGACCGACAGGGGAGCCCCGCCCATGCAGATCGCCCGCACCGCCGCCGCCCTCGCGCTCGCCTTCCTCGCCGCCGCCACCGCGACGGCCTGCGGTCCCGCCGACGGCGGCACCAACGGCGACGGCCGGCCCCCCGCGAGCGCTCCGGCCACGGCCGGACCGGCCGACCTGCCCTCGTTCGCCGGCATGGGCCTGCAGGCCGCCCAGGACAAGGCCCAGACGCTGGGCTTCTACCGCCTCGACTCGCACGACGCGCTGGGCCGCGGCCGCGAGCAGATCTGGGACCGCGACTGGAAGGTGTGCTTCCAGCGCCCGGCCCCGGGGAGCCGGACCACCACCGTCTCCGTCGAGTTCGGCGCCGTGAAGCTCGAGGAGTCCTGCCCCGCCCGGGACGCTCCCCCGCCCGCCTCGGCGGGCGCCACGATGCCCGACCTCACCGGCACGTCCCTGAAGGTGGCCCGCACGACGCTCACCGCCTCGACCGGCATCACGGCGGAGGACGCCTCCGGGCAGGACCGCTTCATCCTCATGGAGAGCAACTGGAAGGTGTGCTCGCAGTCGCCCGCCGCCGGCACCGGGCTCACGGGGCAGCCGGTGGTCTTCAAAGCCGTCAAGTTCGGCGAGGCCTGCCCGTGACCCGCAGGCACGGCACGGGACGCGCCGCCGGCCCGGGACGCGTGCGTCCCGGGCCGGCGGCGTCGAGCGGGTCAGTCCTCGTCGGCGAGGATCAGGTAGAGCTTCTTGCGGGCCTCGTTGACCACGGTCAGCGCCTTGTCACGCTGCTCGGGCGTACCGGTCGCCCAGACCTGCCGGAAGGCGTCGACCAGGCCGGCGCCCGCCTTGCGGATCTCGTTCATGGCCTCCCAGTCGATGCCGCGCCCGGCCTCCTCCCAGGGGGCGTCGGGCCCCGCCTCGGCCTCGGTGCGGCCGGCCTCGGTGAGCGTGAAGAGCTTCTTGCCGCCCTCCGACGCACTGCTGATCAGGCCCTCGTCCTCCAGCAGTTGCAGCGTCGGGTAGACCGAGCCGGGGCTCGGCTTCCACGCGCCGCCGCTGCGCTCGGCGATCTCCTGGATCATCTCGTAGCCGTGCATGGGCCGGTCGGCCAGCAGCGCCAGGATCGAGGCGCGCACGTCGCCGCGCCGCGCCCGGCCCCGCGGGCCTCCCCTGCCGCCCCGCCCGCCGTGCCACGGCCCGGGCCCCCAGGGCCCGCCGCCGAAGGGCGGCCCGAACGGGCCGAACGCCGCGCGCCGCCCCTCCTCCTCGTGGTCGCCGCGGCCGTGATGGCCGGGCCCAAAGTGTCCATGTCCATGGGAACGCATGGTGACGCTCCTTCCATCATCGTACGGTCGCGATACCTCAACGATATATCGGTAGCAGTCGCAAGGCAAGGCCCTCCCACCTGCGGCTGTCGTCCCGCCCCATGAGATCCGGCCCCGGACCGGCAGCGGGCGGGAGGCGCTGACGGAAGATCTCGCACGCCGGACGGCAGATCCGGAAAGTCCGCGCGAATCCCCTTGCGCAATGGTCAAGAATCGTTGACCATTGCTCGCATGCCTACCGACGATCTACCCGAGACGTTCCACGTCACCACTGACGAGCAGTTGCGCGCCGTCTCCAATCTCACGCGTCACCGGATCATGGCCGTGCTCCGCTTCGAGCCCGCGACGATCACGCAGATCGCCGAGCGCGTGGGCCTGGCGAAGGGGAGTTCCAGCTACCACGTACGGCTGCTGGAGCGGGCCGGCCTGGTGAAGGTGGTGCGGACGCGGAAGGTCCGGGGGGTCACCGAGCGGTACTACGCGATGGCCGCGCGGTCGATCGAGCTGCCGGATCCGGGCGAGGGAGGGCCGGACGTGCTGATGCGGCACGCGGTGGCGGACCTGGAGGCAGCGCCGGCGGATGCCGAGCGGCATGTGCGGATGGCGCACCTGCGGCTCACCGAGGAGCAGTTCGCGGAGCTGGGGGCGCGGCTGCAGGCACTGGCGGACGAGTACCGGGAGCTGTCCGATCCGTCGCTGCCGGATGCGTCACTCATCTTCGCACTGTTCCACCCGGCGTCGCGCGAGCAGGCCGAGGGGGACGCCAAGTGATGTCGGACATCGGGAAGTTGCCGACCGGGTTCGGACGGCTGTGGACCGCACAGACGGTGTCCTCGCTCGGTGACGGGGTCACGCATGCCGCACTGCCGCTGCTCGCGTTGACGTTGACGCGGGATCCGATGGCGCTCGCCGTCGTCACGGCCGCCGGAACCTTACCGTGGCTGCTCTTCGGGGTGCTCGGCGGTGCGCTGGTGGACCGCTGGGACCGCCGGCGCACGATGTGGGTCACGGACGCGGCGCGTGCGGTGCTGCTCGCGATACCGGCGGCAGCGGCCGCGCTCGACGGCTTGAGCATTCCGCTGCTCGCGGCCGTCGCCTTCCTCCTCGGCCTCGGCGGGCTCTTCTTCGACACTGCCGCCACGGCCTACCTGCCGGATCTGCTCGGCCGCGACCCCGCGTCCCTGGAGCGCGCCAACTCCCGCCTGCGCGGCACCCAGACCGCCGCGTCCGGTTTCGCCGGGCCACCCGCGGGCAGTGCCCTGCTCGCGCTCGGGCGGGCGGTCCCGCTGCTCGCCGACGCGGTCTCGTTCGCGCTCTCCGCGCTGCTCGTACGGTCACTGCCCGCCGCACCCCGGCCCGCACCGCAGGCCCGTGAGTCGCTGCTGCGGCAGGCACGGGCCGGCGCCTCGTACGTATTCCGGGATCAGCTGCTGCTCGGGCTGGCGCTGCGTCCGGCGGTCGGGAACATC
The DNA here is from genome assembly GCF_056858595.1 of Streptomyces sp. TOM-9. Lineage (NCBI taxonomy): Bacteria > Bacillati > Actinomycetota > Actinomycetes > Kitasatosporales > Streptomycetaceae > Streptomyces > Streptomyces sp. TOM-9. Next base: position 2,012,576 of record NZ_JBXEQB010000001.1, read on the forward strand.
GCCTTCCTCGCCGTGGAGACCGTACTCGCCCTCTTCGCGCACGAACGCCTCGGCATCGGCACCTACGGCTTCGGCCTGCTCCTGACAGCGGAGGCCACCGGCGGTCTGCTCGGCGCAGGCATCGCCTCCTTCCTCGGCCGTCGACTCGGCACCGGCGCCGCCCTGACCTGCACGGCCGCAGTGGAGGGACTCGCCATCGCGGGCCTTGCCGCCGCCCCGAACCCGTACGTCGCCGGCCTCGCGCTCGCCGTCTGCGGAGCGGGCATGGGCGCCACGATGGTGCTCGGCCCCTCCCTCCGACAGGCGATCGTCCCCGCCCACCTGATGGGCCGGGTCGCCTCCACCTCCCGCATGCTCGCCATGTGCGCCGCCCCGTTCGGCGCCTTCCTCGGCGGCTGGCTGGCCACCACCTACGACGTACGCACCCCGCTCTACACCGCCGCCGGCCTCCTCCTCACCATGACCGCCATCACCGCGACCATGACCGGCAACCGCCGGGTCGAGGCGGCGCTGCGTGCCGCCGCCCCGGCCGGTGATCCAGCTCACCCGGAGGCCCGGGACCCCGCTCAGGAGCCTGCCGTTGAGGGCTCCGCGAGGTCGTGAGCCAGCCAGTGCGGAGCCCAGCCCGGCGTACCCCGCCTCGGCAGCGGGCCGGGGGGAAGTTGAGGTGCCCTGGGGACTCACCGCGGCTGCGGTCAAAGTGCGGTGAGTTACGGGGCCGGAAGCCAAGGTCGCCGTGAGCGGACTGCGGTAGGACCCGAATGCCGGGGCGGGTGTCACGTGCACAGACGGATCAGCCATACTGCCCGCCGTGGAGCAGAGCAAAGGTTCGAACATCCCGCTCGTACAGGCCGCCGGCATCGATCCGGCACACGTCCCCGGCATCCTGGGGCCGGAACCGGTTGGAGACGGCAGAACCGAGGCCGCGGCCTCCGAGACCGACAGTGCGTCCGACGCCGTGGCTGACGTGACGACAAACGCAGGGCCGTCGCCCGCCGCGGCCGCGGAGGGGTCCACCGCCGACACCGATGACGACGACCCAGTTGACGACGACCCAGTTGACGACGAGGCAGTTGACGACGAAGTCACCGAAGGCTCCGGTGAGGGCCCGGTGTTCGAGGCGGCGGACCGCAGGGGGGCGATCCGGGTGGACCGGGACGGCCTCACCTTCCGGCTGGACGACACCGAGGCCGAGTTCGGTTGGAAGGAGATCGGCGCGGTCGAGGTCGACGTCCCCAAGTGGGGGCATCGCTTCGGCGTCACGGTCTACCTGTCCCCGCGCCGCTGGTTCGAGACGTGGGTCGATGCGCCCAGCCGACACCGGCTGCGCGCGTGGAGCGATGAGTTCGACGCCGTCCTCGACGTCTACTTCGAAGCCGACACCGAGAAGCACGACTCCGTGGAGAACTAGGCGTTGGTTCCAGCCGCCGGTTGGGGCAGGGAGTTCCCGCGGACCGAGCCGGAAGCCCTCCGGCGGCTGTGGCGCGAGCGCGCCTCGTCGACGGCAGGCTGACCAAGGGCCGCAACGACGGAGGCGAGGAGCACCGCTCCTCGCCACTGTCAACCTATAGCGCACGGGGGGCCTTGCGGCAAGGCCCCCGTCGTGCCGCAGAATCACCGCCCTGAGTCGGAACCTGCGGGGATGGGTGTGGTGATGATCGACGTCATCGTCGTCGGCGGCGGGCCGACCGGCCTGATGCTCGCCGCCGAGCTGCGGCTGCAAGGTGTGCACGCGCTCGTGCTGGAGAAGGAGGCCGAGCCGGGCGTGCAGACCCGCTCGCGCGGGCTGCACGTGCGCAGCGTGGAGGTGATGGACCAGCGCGGTCTGCTGGAGCGGTTCCTCGCGCACGGCGAGAAGTTCACGGTCGGCGGGTTCTTCGGCGGCCTCGGGAAGCGGTGGCCCGACGGGCTGGACACCGCCCACTCGTACGTCCTCGCCATCCCGCAGCCGGTCACCGAGCGCCTGCTGGCCGAGCACGCCGGCGAGCTCGGCGTGGAGATCCGGCGCGGCTGCGAACTGGCCGGGCTGAGCCAGGACGGCGACGGGGTGACCGCCGAGCTTGCCGACGGGACGCGGTTGCGCTCGCGCTACCTCGTCGGCTGCGACGGAGGGCGCAGCACCGTGCGCAAGCTGCTGGGCGTCGGCTTCCCCGGCGAGCCCTCCCGGGTCGAGACGCTGCTGGGCGAGATGGAGGTGGCCGCGCCCCCGGAGACGGTGGCCGCCGTGGTGGCCGAGGTCCGCAGGACGCAGGGGCGGTTCGGCGTCATCCCCGAGCCCAGCGGGCGGCACTGTCTCATCGTGCCCGCGGACGGGGTGGCCGAGGACCGTGCGGCGCCGACCTTCGAGGAGTTCAAGGAGCGGCTGCGGGCGGTCGCCGGCACCGACTTCGGCGTGCACTCGCCGCGCTGGCTCTCCCGCTTCGGCGACGCCACCCGGCAGGCGGAGCGCTACCGGGTGGGCCGGGTGCTGCTCGCCGGCGACGCGGCGCACGTCCACCCGCCGACCGGCGGGCAGGGGCTGAACCTCGGCATCCAGGACGCGTTCAACCTCGGCTGGAAGCTCGCCGCCGCGGTGAACGGCTGGGCGCCGGAGGCGCTGCTGGACAGCTACCACGCCGAACGGCACCCGGTGGCCGCCGCCGTGCTGGACAACACCCGCGCGCAGATGCACCTGCTGTCCACCGAGCCGGGTCCGCAGGCCGTGCGCCGGCTGCTGGCGGAGCTGATGGACTTCGAGGAGGTGAACCGGCACCTGATCGAGAAGATCACCGCGATCGGGATCCGGTACGACTTCGGCGAGGGCCACGACCTGCTCGGCCGGCGGCTGCGGGACGTGGAGCTGAAGCGGGGGCGGCTGTACGGCCTGACGCACGGCGGCCGCGGCCTGCTGCTGGACCGGACGGGCGGGCTGTCGGTGGCCGGTTGGGAGGACCGGGTCGACCACGTCGTCGACGTCGCCGAGGAACTGGACGTCCCCGCGGTGCTGCTGCGCCCGGACGGCCACGTCGCCTGGGCCGGCGAAGACCAGCGGGCGCTGCTCGGCGTCCTCCCGCGGTGGTTCGGCGCCGCCGCCCGCTGACCACCCGCGCCCCCGGCGCAGCCGCCGGCCGTTCACCGCACCGCCCGCCGCACCGCCGACCACCAGGGGGTATCACGTTCCGTCGAAGCGGAGTTGCCGAAGGTGACGGCCCGGCCGAGTGGCGTCCGCGGCCTCCGGGGCCGAGACTGCGAGTACGACACACACATCCGATGCCGGACACAGGGCCCACCCACCGCTTCCGGATCGCTCGCTCGGACGCATGCCGGGGCGGTGTCGCCCCGGTGCTCAGCTCGACCGCACGTGGTCCGCACCTCTCATGGAGCCGCCATGGCGGACATCCCGGTCGACGTCCTGACCCCCGATCCCGACGAGTCCTCCGCCACCGACCGCGAACGGATCCTCGCCGAGGTGCTGGCGCCGGTCGTGCAGGCCGAGCACGTCCCGCTCGACGGCAACTTCTTCACCGACCTCGGCGCGGACTCCATGGTGATGGCCCGCTTCTGCGCGCGGCTCAGGAAGCGCCAGGACATGCCGTCCGTCTCGATCAAGGACGTCTACCGCCATCCGACCGTCAGGAGCCTGGCGGCGGCCCTCGCGCAAGCCCCGCCCCCGGCTGCCGTGCCGGCCGCCGCCTCCCCGGTGGCGGCGCCGTACGGACCGGGCACGCCGGGGAGCCCGTCCGGTACGCCGCGTTACGTGCTGTGCGCGACGCTGCAACTGCTGTTCTTCCTCGCCTACTCCTATGCCGCGGCCCTCGTCTTCGCGGGCGGCGTGGAGTGGATCGCGGACGGTTCCGGGCTGCTCGGCACCTACCTGCGGGCGGTCGTGTTCGGGGCCGTCGTCTTCCTCGGGGTGTGCGTGCTGCCCATCGTGGCCAAGTGGGTGCTCGTCGGCCGGTGGCGCCCGCGGGAGATCCGCCTCTGGAGCCTGGCGTACGTCCGCTTCTGGTGCGCCAAGACGCTCATCCGGTCGAACCCGCTGGCGCTGTTCGCCGGGTCCCCGGTCTACTCCCTGTACCTGCGGGCGCTCGGCGCGAGGATCGGACGCCGCGTCACGATCCTCACCCGTCACGTACCGGTCTGCACCGACCTGCTCACCGTCGGCGACGGCACGGTGATCCGCAAGGACGTCTTCCTCAACTGCTACCGGGCGCAGTCCGGGGTGATCCGCACCGGGACGGTCACCCTCGGCAGGGACGTGCTGATCGGCGAGGCGACGGTGCTCGACATCGGGACCGCCATGGGCGACGGCACCCGGCTCGGGCACGCCTCCTCGCTGCACACCGGTCAGTCCGTGCCCGACGGCGAACGCTGGCACGGCTCCCCGGCCCAGCCGGCCGAGGTGGACCACCGCCGCGCCGCCGACCCCGTCCGCTGCCGTCCCGTCCGCTGCGGCACCGTCCGCAGGGCCGCCTACGGGGCGACCCAGGTGCTGACGGCCCTGATCGTGTACGTCCCCCTGGCCGTCGGCGGCGCCGTCCTGGTGGTCGCCGCGGTCCCGCAGTTCGAGGCGCTGCTGCAACCCGGGCCGACGGCGCTGACGAGCTGGGCGTTCTACGTCGATGCCCTGGCCGCGTCCGCGATCTTCTTCTTCGGCGCCGTCGTCGTCGGGGCCCTGCTGTCCGTGAGCGTCCCGCGCGTGCTGGGCCTCCTCGTCCGGCCGGACACGGACTACCCCTTGTTCGGCTTCCGCTACGGGGTGCACCGGGCCGTCGGCTTCCTGACCAACCGGCGCTTCCACAAGGTGCTGTTCGGCGACAGCTCGGCGATCGTCCCCTACCTGAGCCGCCTCGGCTACGACCTGGGCGACGCCGAGCAGACCGGCTCCAACTTCGGCCTCACGGTGCGGCAGGACACCCCCGGTCTGACCAGCGTCGGCAGGGGGACGATGATCGCCGACGGACTGTCGGTCATCAACACCGACTACACCGGCACGTCCTTCCGGACGTCACGGGTGACGATCGGCCCGCACAACTTCCTGGGCAACCACATCGCCTTCCCCGCCCACGGCAGGACCGGTGACAACTGCCTCCTGGCCACGAAGGTGATGGTCCCGCTCGACGGGGAGGTCCGCGAAGGCGTGGGGCTGCTCGGCTCGCCCAGCTTCGAGATCCCCCGGTCCGTGCTGCGGGACAGCAGGTTCGACCACCTCAAGGACGGCGCGACCTTCCGGCGCCGCCTGGCGGCGAAGAACAAGCACAACGCCGCCACCATGGCCCTGCACCTGATGTCGCGGTGGCTGTTCTTCTTCTCGGTCGCGCTGGTGGTGTCGGTCGCCGCGGACCTGTACGGCACGCTCGGCCCTGCGGTGATCGCGCTCGCCAACGTCCTCACGGTGCTGTTCGCCGTCGCCGACATGATGCTGACCGAGCGCGCCACCGCGGGCCCGGGCGGTCTGCGGCCGCTGTACTGCTCGATCTACGAACGTCCCTTCTGGCGGCACGAGCGCTACTGGAAGATCACCAACCCGACCGAGGCGATCGCGGTCCTCAACGGCACGCCCTTCAAGACCGTCGTCTGGCGGCTGCTCGGCGTCCGGATCGGCAGCAGGGTCTTCGACGACGGCTGCTACGTGCCGGAACGGTCCCTCGTGGCCATCGGCGACGAATGCGTCCTCAACGAGGGCACCCGGATCCAGTGCCACTCGCAGGAGGACGGCACCTTCAAGTCGGACCGCACCACGCTGGGCAGCCGTTGCACCGTCGGCGTGGGCGCCCTCGTCCACTACGGCGTCACGATGGGCGACGGGGCGGTCCTCGCGCCCGACTCCTTCCTGATGAAGGGCGAGGAGGTCCCGGAGCGGGCCCACTGGGGCGGCAACCCGGCCCGGGAGATGCGCGGCGCCGTGGCCGGCGCTCCCGGCTGAAGGCGCCCCGCGGGAGCGCTAGGCCGTGTCGTCAAAGGAGCGCCGGCCGCCCGGAGGGCGGGCCCAGCGGCGTCTGGTGCGGTGCATCGCAAGGCGGAGAGTCGTCCTCGTAGTGGGCTACTCGGACGATTCGACAACGCAGCGAAATGCCGTGCCAGGCGCCGCTGGGCAGGCGGGACTTTGACGACACGGCCTAGCGCCCCCGCTCGTCCCCGCAGTCCTGTAGTTTCCACAGGGTCGTCACCACGGGCGCCCCGCGCCCCGTCCCATCGGAGGGAACCGGCACGATGTTCGGCCTCAGCGAGCTCGCCCTGCTGCTCATCGTGGTCATCGTCCTGATCGGCATCAGGAAGCTCCCCGGCCTCGTGCGCTCCGCCGGGAAGGCCACCCGCATCCTCAAGAGCGAGGCCGCGGCCATGAAGGCGGACGACGACCCGTCCGCCGACGGACCCGCCCCGCGCGTCATCCGGGCGGCCCCCGGGGACGTGACCCGCAGGACCGACGAGGTGGACGGCACCGGGCGCTGAGCCTGCGCCGGCCGTCGAACGCGCGGTCGCGGACCCGTGCTTGACGGCCGTGCGAACATCGCCTTGTACGGACCGCCGGGTGAGGGCAGGGGGAGCCGTGACGGGGTTCGAGATCGCGCTGGTCATCCTCGCGGGCGGTTATGTCACCGGAGGTGCCTACGACCGGCTGAGGAAGGCCGCGACCGAACGGCGCAAGGCCCGTCAGCAGGAGCTGAACGGGCCGCAGCCGGTGTGCGGTTGCGGGCACCACCTCGCCTACCACGACGCGCGCGAGGGCCTGTGCTACGCCTCCGTCCCGGCACCGTCCGGCCGCAAGGACGAGGCCGGCGACAAGGACGAGGCCGAGGACCGGCGGTGTCCGCGCCGGCGGTACGCCGGCCCGGAACCGCTGGCGACCCTGTACGCGCCGGAGATCGCCGCGCCGCCCGCGGAACGTCCCCGGCCCGACGCCGCCGGGTAGCGGCTCAGGCCGCCTCCTCGACCGCCGTGGCCGGTCCGACGAGCTCCTCGAGGACGTCCTCCATCGTGACGTAGCCGAGCAGCGTGCCGTCGTCCCCGGTGACCGCGGCGAGGTGGGTGCCCGCGGCCCGCAGGGCGGTGAGCGTGTCGTCCAGCGGGGTGGTGGGGCGGAGCCGGATGACGGGGTGGAAGGCGCTCGGGGGGAAGGGACGGTCGCGCTCTGCGGCGCCGAGGGTGTCCTTGATGTGGAGGTACCCCAGGACGCCGCCGTCGGCGCCGGTGACCGGCAGACGGGAGTAGCCGGACGCGGCGGCGGTCCGCTCCAGCTCGTCCGGGGTGACCCGCTCGCCGACGGTGACCATGCGGCCGGCCGGTACGAGGATCTCGCCCACCGGGCGGCTGCCGAGTTCCAGGGCGTCGCGCAGGCGCTCGCCGCCCGTGACGTCGAGCAGGCCGGCGGCGCTGGAGTCCTGGACCAGGCGGGCCAGTTCGTCGTCGGTGAAGACGGCCGCGACCTCGTTCTTCGGCTCGACGCGCAGCAGCCGCAGCAGGGCGTTGGCGAAGGCGTTGATGCCGAAGACCACCGGGCGCAGCGCGCGGGTGACGTTCACCAGCGGCGGGCCGAGCAGCAGCGCGGCCCGCTCGGGTGCGGCGAGCGCGATGTTCTTGGGCACCATCTCGCCGACCAGCATGTGCAGGTAGGTGGCCGCGGTCAGGGCGATCACGAACGAGATCGGGTGCACCAGCGCGTGCGGGACGTGCGCGGCCTCGAAGCCCGGCTCCAGCAGGTGCGCGATGGCGGGCTCCGCGACCGCGCCCAGCACCAGCGAGGAGACGGTGATGCCCAGCTGCGCGGTGGCCAGCAGGGCGGACAGGTGTTCCAGACCCCACAGCACGGTGCGGGCGCGCTTGTCGCCCCCTTGCGCGCGCGGCTCGATCTGGCTGCGCCGTACGGAGATCAGGGCGAATTCGCCGCCCACGAAGAAGGCGTTCGTCAGCAGCGTGAGGGCGCCGACGGCGAGCTGCAGGGCGGTCATCGGACGTCCTCCGGGATGCGTGCGACGCGGACCCGCTCGGCGACGTGGTGGTCGACGCTGAGCACGGTGAAGCGCCAGCCGTCGACCTCGGCGGCGTCGCCCCGGGCGGGGATCCTGCCGAGGGTGGCGGCCAGCAGCCCGGCGACGGTCTCGTACGGGCCCTCGGAGGCGGTCAGGCCGATGCCGGCGAGCTGGTCCATGCGGACGTTGCCGTCGGCCTCCCAGGACCCGTCGCCGACGGGGGCGAGGTCGGGCCGCTGCTGGGGGTCGTGCTCGTCGCGCACGTCGCCGACGACCTCCTCCACGACGTCCTCGACGGTGACGACACCGGCCGTGCCGCCGTACTCGTCGATGACGACGGCCATGGTGCGGCGGCTGCGCATCCGGTCCAGCAGCCGGTTCACGGGCAGGCTGTCGGGCACGAGCAGCGGCGCGGTGGCCAGGGCGCTCACGGGTGTGGTGGCGCGTTCCGCGGCCGGGAGGGCCAGGACGTCACGGATGTGGACGGTGCCGATGACCTCGTCGAGGCCGTCCCTGTACACGGGGAAGCGGGACAGCCCGGTGGACAGCGACAGGGCGGCGGCGTCCGCGGCGCTCGCGTGGGCCTCCAGGGCCCGTACGTCCACGCGCGGGGTCATGACGTTCTCCGCGGTCAGCTCGCTCAGGTGGAGCGTGCGGACGAAGAGCTCGGCGGAGTCGGGCTCCAGGACGCCCACGGCGGCGGAGTGGCGGGCCAGGGCCCGCAGCTCGTCCGGTGTGCGGGCGGAGGCCAGTTCCTCGGCCGGTTCCAGGCCGAACCGGCGCACCAGGCGGTTCGCGGCGCCGTTGAGGTGGTTGATCAGCGGCGAGAAGGCCGCGGTGAAGCCGCGCTGCGGCCCGGCCACCACCTTGGCGACGGCCAGCGGGCTGGAGATCGCCCAGTTCTTGGGCACCAGCTCGCCGATCACCATCAGCACCACGGTCGAGACGACGACACCCAGGACGGTCGCCGTCATGGACGCGGCGCCCTCGGGCAGGCCGGCGGCCTCGATCGGGCCGCTCAGCAGCACCGCCAGGGACGGTTCGGCGAGCATGCCGATGACCAGCGAGCTCACCGTGATGCCCAGCTGCGCGCCGGACAGCTGCAGCGTCAGCCGCCGCACGGCCTTGAGGGCGTCGTCCGCGCCGCGCTCACCGGCGGCGGCGGAACGTTCCAGCTCACCGCGCTCCACCGTGGTCAGGGAGAACTCCGCCGCGACGAACACCGCACAGGCCAGGGTCAGCAGCAGGGCCAGCAGGAGGAGCAGCACTTCGGTCACCGTGTCACCCCCGTTCCCACGCCTCGGCGGGCCTGACGGGGTATGACACGGTCGGTACTCGGGGGATGGTCCATCGCGGGAACCGCGGCTCCTTCTTCGTGCTCGGTACGACGGGTTCCCCCCATGGTAAAGGAAGCGCAAAAGCCACGGTCGACGGACGGACCCCTGGTCACCGCCCACCCTTCCCCCTCACGACCGGCCGGAGACCGCTCGGCCATCAGGGCGTCTTGGGAACTTCTTTACCTGACGTGGTAGTTCTGCGGGTGGCCCGCAGGGGCCGGCGGCCGGCGGCACGGCCCGATGCACCGCGGGCCGCATCCCGCCCGTCTGCGGCCACTGCCACCGTACGACCTCATGTCGCGCACCTCCCCCGAGCGGCGCCGCCGCCGGGCCGCCGCCCCGACCATCCGTGGAGTCACCCCCCGATGTCCTGGTTCGAAGCCGCCGTCCTCGGCCTGCTGCAGGGGCTCACCGAGTTCCTGCCCGTGTCCTCCAGCGCGCACCTGCGCGTGTTCTCCGCCCTGGCCGGCTGGAAGGACCCGGGGTCCGCCTTCACGGCCGTGACGCAGCTGGGCACCGAGACGGCCGTGCTGATCTACTTCCGCCGCGACATCGTCTCGATCGTCAAGGCCTGGACGACGTCCCTCTTCGTGCCCGACCGGCGCAAGGACCCGAACGCCCGCATGGGCTGGTTCGTCATCATCGGGACGATCCCCATCGCGGTCCTCGGCGCGGTGTTCCAGCACAGCATCGAGACGTCACTGCGCGATCTGCGGATCACCGGCACCGTGCTGATCCTCTTCGGGCTGGTCCTCGCCGTGGCCGACCGCAGCCGGGCGATCCGCAACGCCAAGCCCATCACCGAGCTGACGCTCCCCCACGCCCTCGGCTACGGCTTCGCCCAGTCCCTCGCCCTCATCCCCGGCGTCTCCCGCTCCGGCGGCACCATCAGCGCGGGGCTCTTCCTCGGCTACAGCCGTGAGGCGGCGGCCCGTTACTCGTTCCTGCTGGCCATCCCCGCCGTGCTCGCCTCCGGCACCCTGGAGCTGTTCAAGATCGGCGACGGCGCCGCCCCCGCCTGGGGGCCGACGCTGCTCGCCACCGGGATCGCCTTCGTCGTGGGCTACGCGGCCATCGCCTGGTTCCTCAAGTACGTCTCCACGCACAGCTTCACGCCGTTCGTGGTCTACCGCGTGCTCCTCGGCGTACTGATCATCGGACTGGTCGCCGCCGGTGCGGTCGCACCGGGCGCGGGAGACGTGGGCTGACCCGCCAGCCCGGTCCGCGCCCCGGTTCCCGCCCCGTCTCCCGGCTCAGTCCTCGTCGTCCGAGTCGTCGTCGCCCTGGTCGTCGCCCTGGTCGTCGTGGCCGGCCGACGGCGCGCCGGCGCCGGGCGCGGGCCCGGTCCCCTGGGTCGGCGTCGCGCTCGGACCGGTGGTGGGGGTCTTCGCGGAGCTGCTCTCCGGTGAGAACAGGAGCATGCCGAGGAGCACCGCAACCGCGAAGGCCACCACCCCGGCGATGGCGCTCGCGACGCGGGGCCGGTAGCGGATGAACTCGCCGGGGCTGCGTCGCTGCGCCGGAGCCGCCCGCCGCCTCGACGCCGGCCCCGACCGCGCGGAGCGGGTCGCCGTCGGCCGCACCTGCGCCGCGGTACCGGCCTCGTGGCCCGCGACGTTCGGGGCGTCGTGCGACGGCACGGTGGCGGGCAGGGACACCGGGTGCGCGCGCCACGCGTCGGCGCGGAACCAGTCGGCCACGTCCTGGGCCGTCGGCCGGTCCTCCGGCTGCTTGGCGAGGAGCCCGAGCAGGTACCCCTCGAAGGCGGCGGGCAGGTCGGCGCCCAGCTGGGAGGGCGGCACGGGCGCGCTGTCGATGTGCTGGTAGAGCAGGGCCGTGGCGCTGTCGCCCTGGAACGGCGTACGGCCCGTCAGCAGCTGGTACAGGACGCACCCGAGGGCGTAGACGTCGGAGGCCGGCCCCGCGGTCCGGCCCAGTGCCCGTTCGGGGGCGAGGTAGAGGCTGGTGCCGACGATCTGTCCGGTCATGGTGAGCGCGGCGGCCGGATCGTCGACGAAGCGGGCGATCCCGAAGTCACCGATCTTGAGCGATCCGGCGGCGTCGAGCATCAGGTTGCCGGGCTTGATGTCGCGGTGGACGATGCCCTGCTGGTGGGCGGCCGCCAGGCCCGCGGCCGCCTGCGCGGCGACGACCGCGACGTGTTCGGCGCCGAGCACGTGCCCCGCCTCCAGCAGCTGGCCCAGGCTGTCGCCCTCGACCAGTTCCATGACGAGGAAGAACCGCCCGTCCCAGGAACCGAAGTCGAAGACCGCCACGACGTGCGGGTGACCCAGGCGCGCCGCCGTCTGCGCCTCCAGCCGGAACCGCGCGGCCGCCGAGGCGTCGGAACCGTCGCCCAGCAGGAGCTTCACGGCGACGGGACGTCCCAGCACCTCGTCGGTCGCCCGCCACACCTCGCCCATGCCACCGCGGCCGATGGGCGCGTCCAAGCGATACCGATCCGCCACCAGCACGTCGTACGACCTCGATCCCGCGAGCCAAACCAGACCCTGCTTAAGGTACTTCACCCGCGCACCCGCGGTGACCTGCGGCCGCAACGCCGGGGGACTCACGCCTCGCCGAGGAACCCCGGGTCTGCCGGGCCCGTCCGCCGGGCGAAGTCGGCTGCGAAGGCGAGGACTTGGCTCATCGGGACCGCCTGCCGGGTGGTCGCCGCGAGATCGGCGTGGGCCTCCTCGGACCACAGGAACGGGTACACCGCGATCCCCTGCGCGGGGGTGAGGGCAGCGGCCTCCTCGCGCCACCCAGGCCAGCGCAGCCCGTCGTAGAACGTCTCCAGCCGTCCCGAGAGCAGCCAGGCGACCCAACCGGAGTAGCCCGTCTCCATCGCCTCCCAGGCGAGGGTGTCGGGCGCGAAGTAGGTCATCTGGCCCGGCATTCCCGGGCGGCCGGCGGCCGCGGGAGCGTGGCCGTTGAGCGCGAAGACCCCGCCCACCGCGTCGTGGCCGACGACGAGACCGGTGCCGGGATGCCAGGCCGGGTCGAGGACCGCGGGGAAGCGGTTGACCTGCCCCAGGCTCGGCAGGCCTCCGCCGGCGGCCGGGCCGCCGCCGAACACCCGTACCCACCCGTCGTCCAGCAGCACCCCGCCGGTGTTCAGCACCAGGGCGCCCAGCGCCGACCGCGCGGTGACCTGCAACTGCAGCAGGCACCGCATCCCTTCGTCACGATCGCCGGGCAGCACCCGGGCGGCCACGGGGCCACCGGTGAGCATGGCCTCCAGCTCCGGCCACGCCGGGTTGTCCACGTCGGTCAATTCGTCGATCTGCCGCACCCGGGGATGATCGCAGCCCGATGCCCGCCCGCCGGGGGCGGGGTGGGGCGCCGGGGTGAACACGGTCCTCGCATGGCGGCGCCTGCTCGGAGGCGTCCTCCTCCTCGCCGCCGTCGTCACGGCGGTGCACGGCTTCGGCACCTCGCAGGCCGGTGGCGCGGCCGGAACGGTCGTGGTCACCGTGGTCCTGGCGGGCTCCGGTGCCCACCTCGTCCGTACCGCGGCCCCCGGCCGGCGCTGAGCCGGAACGGCGGCCCGGCTCAGCGCCGGTCGTCCCAGGCCGCGTTGTGCAGGAAGTAGGTGTCGTAGCGTTCCTGCACCTCCAGCAGGCTCTCCGGGGTGACCTCGCCCAGGGCGATGCGCTGCAAGTGGCGGAAGTACTCGAAGCGTTCGACGCCCGGGGTGATGACGATGAGCATGTCGGCGTCGCACCCGGGCGCCGCGGCGAAGGCGTGCGGGCGGCCGGGCGGGACGACGACCAGGTCGCCGGCGCCGGCGGTGACGACCTCGTCCCCGGACAGGAACCGGGCCTCGCCGTCGAGCATGTAGAACATCTCGGCCGACCGGTCGTGCCGGTGCGGGCGGGCACCGTCGGCGCCCCCGGTCAGGGTCACGCGCTGGGTGGAGAGCGCGCCTCCCGTCGCGCTGCTGTCGGCCAGCAACCGGACGGTGGTGGGGGCGCGGCCGATGACCTCGGCCTCGGTGGAGCGGACGATCACGGAGGCGTCGAAGTCGGGCACGATCAATGACATTGCGAACTCCTTGTCCGGGTGGTGACGGTCTTCGGGAACTGCCGGGTCACACGGCGAAGAGCAGGGCGGCGCTGACGAGGACGACGACCGCGGTGGCGAAGTGGATGCCGAAGGCCACCGCCTTGGTGCCTCCGTGCCGCAGGACTATCAAGGTGTCGCCAAGCGGGGCGAGCGCCACGACCAGCATGAACCAGGCCTCGGCGCGGGCACCGGCGAAGGCGAGCAGGGCCAGGCCCATCACCCCGAAGGTGGCGTCCCGCAGGCCCTTGACGGTGAGGTAGGCGGCGGCCCCGTCCCCTTCGGCGGGCACGCCGTACCCGGCGGCCGCGGGGCGGGGCTGGAGCAGGAACCGGGCTCCGATGAAGAGCACCAGGAGGTCGAGCACGACGGCCAGGGTGTACGCGGTGGTGGTCACGTCCACATCTCCTTGCTAGCAGTGCTAGGGACAAGAGCGAAGCTAGCAGAGCATCGACAGAAGGTCTAGCAGTGCTAGAATTCCTGCCATGACGATCCGGACGCGCCGGGAGCGCGAGCGAGCCGAGCGCGAGCAGCTGATCATCACGGCCGCGCGGGAACTGGCCGAGGCCGAGGGCTGGGACGCGGTCACCACGCGGCGGCTGGCGGCGGAGATCGAGTACAGCCAGCCCGTCCTGTACAGCCACTTCAAGGGCAAGGACGCGATCATGGCCGCCGTGGCGGTGCAGGGGTTCGCGGAGCTGGCCGCCGAACTGCGGGAGGCGCGCACCGCGGTGGCGGGCCCGCGGGAGACCCTCGCCGCGGTGGGCGAGGCGTACACGGCGTTCGCGCGGCGGCGGCCGGCCCTCTACGACGCGATGTTCACCCACCACGTCGGCCTGCCGTTCGCCACGCCCGAGGCCCCGGCGGCCCTGCGCGAGGCGTTCGGCGAACTGCTGCGGGCCGTGGAGCCGGTCGCGGGCGCCGGCGACGCGCCGGACCTCCTCACCGAGACCTACTGGGCGTCCCTGCACGGCCTGGTCACCCTCATGCGCAGCGGCCGGCTGCCGGAAGGGGCGCACGAGCGCCGCCTCGCCCTGCTGAACGGGCGCTTCACGAAAGGCGGTTGAAGCACGGCAGCGGCGGCGCACGCCGCACCCCCACGCCCGGCTCCGCTCAGGGGACGAGGACGGTGAGCGAGGTGGCGGTGACGGCGAACCCCAGCTGCTCGTACAGGCGGCGAGCGGGATTGCCGTCGCTCACCGCCAGGGCGATCCTCGGGAGACCGCCGGCCGCCGCGTCCGCCAGCACCCGGCGCAGCAGCCGGGAACCGAGGCCGGCGTGACGGGGATCCGGCTGCCGGAAGACCGTCGCGACCCACGGGAGGCCGTCCCGGTCCGTCACCACGACCCCCGCGACGACGTGGCCGTCCCCGTCGACGGCCAGGGTGCTGCACGGCAGGACCGGCCCGAGCACTGCGCCCGACAGCACCGGGGCCAGCTGGGCGTCGAGGGCCTCCTCGTCACTTCCCTGATGGTGGTCGGGATGGCCCGGCCCGAAGGCGGCACGCCACGCGGGGAACAGCTCGTGTGCCTCGCGGTCGCAGGGTACGGCGCGCAGTCCGTCCGGCAGGGGCGCCGGGGCCCACTCGCGCGGCGGGGGGTCGGCGACGAGGTCCCGCTCCATGGTGTGCGCGTGCCGGAGGACCCGGGCACCGTGCCGGGCGAGCTGCTCCCCGAGTTCGACGGAACCCGACACGGCCCAGCCCGGCATGCCCGCGAGCACGGCCGGTACGGGGTCCGGTCCCACCGCCTGCGCGAGGTCGGCCCAGGGCCGGCCGTCCCGGACCCCCTCGACGTACGTCAGTTCCGGCAGTCCCCCCGGGCCGCGCAGGACCAGGCGCTCCTCTTCGTGCACGGCCACTCAGTACCCGCCCACCGGCATCGGCATCGCTCTCATGCGGCCCATGCTGCGGGCCGCCCGCCGGTGCGGGCAACCGATTTGCGGCCGGGGGACGCCCCGCCGCACCGGCACACCGGCGCGGCGGACCCTCAGACCTGCGGTGCCGGGTACGTCGGGTACTCGACCTCGGACACGTGCTGCACGACACGGATGACCTGGCACGAGTAGCCGAACTCGTTGTCGTACCAGAGGTAGAGGATGGCGTTGTCGCCGTCGACCTTGGTGGCGCCGGCGTCGACGATCGAGGCGTGCCGCGAGCCGATGAAGTCGCTGGAGACGGCGTCGGGGGCGCTGATGAAGTCGATCTGGCGCTTGAGCGGCGAGGTCAGCGACACCTCGCGGAGGTGGTCGAGGACCTCCTCGCGGGTGGTCTCCCGGGCGAGCTGCAGGCTGAGGATCGCGATCGAGACGTCCGGCACCGGTACGCGGATGGAGCTGCCGGTGATCCTGGCCTTGAGGTCGGGCAGCGCCTTGGCGACGGCCGAGGCGGCACCGGTCTCGGTGATGACCATGTTGAGCGGCGCCGAACGGCCGCGGCGGTCGGAGCTGTGGTAGTTGTCCAGCAGGTTCTGGTCGTTGGTGAACGAGTGGACCGTCTCGACGTGGCCGCGCAGGACGCCGTACTCGTCCGCCATCGCCTTCAGCGGGGGCACGATCGCGTTGGTGGTGCAGGAGGCGCAGGACAGGATCCGCTCGTCCGGCTTGATCATGTCGTGGTTGACGCCGTGGACGACGTTGGGGACGTCGCCCTTGCCCGGCGCGGTCAGGACGACCTTGTCGACGCCGGGGCGCAGGTGCTGCGAAAGGCCTTCGCGGTCACGCCACTTGCCGGTGTTGTCGATGAGGATGGCGTCCTTGATGCCGTACGCGGTGTAGTCCAGCGACGTCGGGTCGTCGGCGTGGATCACCTTGATGGCGTTGCCGTTGGCGACGATCGTGCTGTTCGCCTCGTCGACGGTGATCGTGCCCTGGAACTGGCCGTGGATGGAGTCGCGGCGCAGCAGCGAGGCGCGCTTGACGAGGTCTTCGCCCGCTCGGCCGGCCCCCTTGCGGACGACGATGGCGCGCAGCCGCAGGCCGTTGCCGGAACCGGCCTTCTCGATCAGCAGCCGGGCGAGGAGGCGGCCGATGCGGCCGAAGCCGTAGAGGACGACGTCGCGCGGCTCACGGCGCTCGATCTTGTTGGCACCCGTGGCGCCCGCGACGGCCCCCGCGGTGAACTCGGCCACCGACAGCCCGCGGTCGTCGGCCCGGTACGTCGCGGCGAGCATGCCGAGGTCGATCTGGGACGGACCGAGGTCGAGCGTGGTGAGTGCGTGCAGGAACGGCAGCGTCTCGGTGACCGAGAGCTCCTCGCCGGCGATCTGCCGGACGAAGCGGTGGGCCTTGAGGATGCTGATCACCGACTTGTTCACCAAGGAGCGGCTGTGCAGCAGGACGGTCACGTCCCGCTCCCTGTGCAGCTTCCCGATGATCGGAATCATCGATTCCGCGATCTCCTCGCGGTGCTTCCAGTCGGTGAACGGGTCCTCGTTGACAGTCACAGGCTTATCTTTCGAGCTAGGCGGTGCTCATATGTTAACCACACCGCCATCTCGCTCTTGCCGCGGGTCCCACCGGGTGACGTCAGGAGACGGCGACGACCCCCACCGCCGCCGAGCCGGTCTCCGCGCGCAGGAGGACGTCGAAGAGGTACCGGTCACCGTCGCGCGGCGCCACGACCGCCCGCGCCCCGGTCGGCAGCGCCCGGGACACGGCCTCGTGCCGCTCCCCCGGCGCCGACCCGCTGACCGCCACGAGCCGCACCGAGGTGCTGCCGATGTTCTCGAACGTCACGGAACGGGTCCTGGGACAGGGGCCGTCGTGCTCACCGGTGCAGTGGAAGCGGACGTCGCCGAGGTCCACCAGCCCGCACGAGACGTCGGTGGCGAAGGCGAAGTGCGAGGAGCAGACGGCCCCCACCCGCAGGTCCTCCGCGGGGGCCTCGGCGGCCGTGCCACCGGGGCGGGGCGCATCCGCGCAGGAGACGGCGGACAGACCGAGTGCGGCGGTGGCGAGTGCTGCGGGCAGGAGTGCGGTGCGCACCTGTGGCTCCAGAAGTGGTGCAGTCGGTGAGTCCCGCTCACCGGGGTGCCGGCCCGCGCCGGACCGGCGCGGGCGAAGGACGGGGAAGGGCAGGGCAGGGGTCACGGAACAGGGGGCCCGGACGCGGGTGGGGCCCGGAAGCCGTGGCTCACGGGCCCCACCCTCAGCGCGTCGGAACGGGCGCCGGCGACCGGTTCAGCGGTCGTTGTGCGCGGGACGCTCCGTGGCGATGACGTCGCCCGCGTACACCAGGGCGACCCGGTGGTTGTACTGGATCGTGTACATCTTCTTGGCGCCGAAGACGACCTTGCCGTCACCCTTGAAGTAGTCGTCGGTCAGGGCGGGCGGCGTGGTGGCGACGTACGCCTGGCCGGACGGGATGCTGTACATGCTCAGCGGGGCCTGGGTGGAGGGGCCGTACCCGGCCGGGTACTCCGAGGCGTCCGGGTAGCTGGAGCCGTACACCTTGCCGGGCGGCGTGGCGGGCGTCACACCGGCCTTGACGATGGTGTAACCGCCGCGCGCCGGGATGGTGTTGGCGCCGTACGGGTTGTGGAACCACACCTTCGCGCCGCTGAACCAGATCGCGGTCCAGGGGCCCTCCTTGCCGGCGACGACGAACTGCTGGCCGGCCTGCACGGTGTTGCCCCAGTCGTTGATCCGGTCGGTGCCGGCGGCACCGGAGTGGATCGCCGGGTCCCCGAAGAGGGGCGCGGTGCTGCTGGGGGCGGTGCGCACGAACAGCGTGTTCGACGCCTGCGCCACCTCGGTGCACTCGGGGGTGGCACCGGTCGGGTCGTCGGACGGGCAGATCTGGGCGGTCTGCTGGTTCCGCTCGAAGCCGGGGGCGATGGTCACCACCGAGCCGATGTCACCGACCCCGTGCTTGCCCGTGACGGGCGCGCCGAGCAGGGCCATGAAGTGCTCCCAGTCCCAGGCGGTGCCCGGGTCCCAGTGCATGCCGGAGACCGACCCGGAGTTCGGGCCGGCAACGTTGTCATGGCCCACGATGTGCTGCCGGTCGAGCGGGACGCCGAAGCGCCCGGCCAGGTACTTCACCAGCTCCGCCGTGGCCTCGTACTGCGCCTCGGTGTACCAGTCGGCCCCGTGCGCGGCGAAGCCCTCGTGCTCGATGCCGATGGAGTGCATGTTGGTGGAGTAGTTGCCCGCGTGGAAGGAGATGTCCTTCGTGGGCATCATCTGCGTCACCGCGCCGTCCGACGACCGCATCACGTAGTGCGAGGCGGTCGTGCTGCCCGGGGCCTGGAAGGTGGCGATGGCGGACTCGTACGAGCCCTCGGTGTCGTGGATGACGATGGTGTCGATCCGGATCCCGTTGGCGGGCCGGCTGGACACCTGGCCGTTGGTCGACGCCGCCGGCACGAAGGTGCAGTCCACGGTGGTGGGGCATTCGACGTCGGCGGTCGCCGCGGCCTTCAGGTGCAGCTTCGCCAGCTGGGCCCTGGCGGGCTCGACCTGCGGCACGGCGGCCAGGCTGACCCGCTGGCCGTCCGTCGTGGTACGGCCGGCGCCCTTGGCCAGGGTGGCGAAGACACGGTCGGCGAACGCCTGGGCGCCCTGCCGCTGCGAGGCCTGGCTGTAACGGGCCACGGCCCCGTACCAGTCGCCGGGTTCGGCGGAGGCGGTTCCGGCCGTGGCCTTCTGGTACGACGCGAGGAGCGCCGCGCCGCCGCGGATGTTGGCCGCCGGGTCGTTCCTCAGCTCCCGCGCCGACAGGCCGGTGAGCTTCGCCGCGGCCTGGAGGGTGTGCAGGGCCGGGTCGGCGACGAAGGACGCGAGGTCGCTGCGGCCGACCGCTCCGGCGTCACCACCGGCCACCATCTCCGCCGTCACGTCGGTGAGGTGCATCGGACCGTAGCCACCGCTCGCGCTGTGCGCGCCCGCGTGCCCGTCCCACGCCGACTCCTGGTACGCCACGGCCAGCAGCACCTGCTCCGGCACGTGGTACTCGTCGGCCGCCGCGGCGAAGTCGCGCTGCCGGGCGGTGTCCGCCGGCGCGGCACCGGTCGCCTGCGCCGTCAGCGGCACGGCCACCGAGCCCGCGATCACCAGCGCGCCGAGCGCGGCCAGCAGGCCGGGCCTGCGCCGCCTGGCGTGCCGGCGTATGGATGTTTCTGATGTCATGAACGATCCCAAATCTTGAACGTATGAGGCCGATTCCCCTGGCCGGACGTCGATGTGACGCTCCATCGGCCCCTGGAAGGCTCGCGGATTCTACTCACGCCGAATCCCCGGAAAGTGAGGCACCGTCACTATCGAGCCACCGTCGCGCGGTTCGACGGCGGCGGCCCGGATCCTTCGGACGGCGAGCGGGAAGAGCGCGGGGGTCCATCAGCCGAATTCCCGGCATCCGCCGCAACTCCCGCACCCGCGAGGCGGTACCGGGAGGCGATGAAGGGCGGGGACCGCACCGGCGGTCGAACTCGGCCGGCGCATCGCAGTCGCACGACCTCCTGGTGCGTCACCGCCCCGACGGTGGAAGCTCACGAAGATCCCTCTTCTTGTCCGGACGGGCGCGCACGCGAGAGCCGCAGACCCCGGGCCAATAGCTTGCTGCGTCAAGGAGTAGATCAGGAAAGTGCTGCACCATGCAAGTAACTGCGACACATAACGGTGCCAACCAGATCATTTGCGACGCCGGGTCTCGGCATGTGGCCCCCGGCACCCTTGTGCGTCACCGTCTTGACAGGTGACTTTTTTCTGTGCGAAAGTCATCACCACTTCAATAGGTGATCAGATCGGTCATCGCGTCCCCGGAACCGAGGAGAGGCCGCGTGAGCCAGGCTGTGGAATACGACTACGTCGTGGTGGGCGCGGGAACGGCCGGCAGTGTGCTGGCTTCGCGCCTGTCCGAGGACGGCGGCGCCCGCGTCCTCCTGCTGGAGGCGGGCGGCCCCGACGTCCCGGAGGCGATGCCGGTTCCCCCCGCGTGGCCGCGGTTGCTGGGCACGTCGTCCGACTGGGGCGACCGCACGACCGAGCAGGCCTCCACCGGCACGTCCGTGGCGCTCGCCCGGGGCAGGGGGCTCGGCGGGTCGTCGGCGATCAACGCCATGGTCTTCACCCGCGGGCACCGCAGCGCCTATGACGCCTGGGCCGCCGGCGGCGCGAAGGGGTGGGGCTTCGACGCCCTCCTGCCGTACCTCATGCGCAGCGAGCGCGCGGAGGGCCGCGACCCCCGCACGCGCGGACAGCACGGGCCGCTGGCCGTGGCCCCCGCACGCGAGCCGAACCCGGTGCTGGAGGCTTGTCTGGAAGCGGCCGTGGAAGCGGGCCACCGCAGGGCGGCCGACATCAGCTCCGGGCTGGAGGAGGGATTCGGCTGGCCGGACCTGAACATCGTCGACGGCCGGCGTCAGAGCGCCGCCGACGCCTACCTCACCCCCGCGTCGGGACGGGCCGGCCTGCGCGTGGTGACCGGTGCGCTCGTCCACCGCGTCCTGCTGGACGGCGGCCGCTGCACCGGGGTGGCGTACACGGCCGGAGGAGAGGCCGGAGGGGAGGAGGTCACCGCCCGCGCCACCCGCGAGGTGATCCTCACGGCCGGCGCCATCGGCACCCCGCACCTGCTCATGCTCTCGGGCATCGGCCCCGGCCGGCACCTGCGGGAGTCGGGTGTCGAGGTCGTCCACGACCTGCCCGGCGTCGGGAGCGGCCTGCAGGACCATGTGATGGCCGGTCTGGTCTACTCCGCCGCCCGCCCGGTCCCCGCCGCGCGGAACAACCACGGGGAGGCCCTGGGCCTGCTGCGCAGCACGCCCTCCGCCGACGCCCCCGACCTGCAGATCATCTTCGTCGACGTCCCGAGCCATGCGCCCGCCCTCGCGGGGCCGCGTGAGGGCTACACGATCCGCGTCTCGCTGATGCGCCCGCACAGCCGCGGCACGGTGCGGCTCGCCTCATCCTCGCCGGGGACCGCCCCGCTGATCGACCCGGACTACTACGCCGACCCCCGTGACCTGCGGGCCATGGTCGCCGGCATCCGCGCGGCACGCGAGATCGGCCGGGCCAGGGCGCTCGACGGCTGGCGCGGCGAGGAGGTGCTGCCCGGCGTGGACGTCGACGACGACGCGGCGGTCGCCGCCTACCTCCGCAAGGGCCTGGCATCCTACTTCCACCCGGTCGGCACGTGCAGGCTCGGCACCGACGAGGGCGCCGTGGTGGACGAGGAGCTCAGGGTCCGCGGCATCGACGGGCTGCGCGTCGCCGACGCCTCGGTGATGCCGTCGATCGTCTCGGGGAACACCAACGCGACGGTCTACGCCATCGCCGAGCGGGCCGCCGAGTTCGTCTCCCGGAAGGGGGCGTGACGACCGTGGCCGACCAGGAGAACCAGCCGGAGCGCGGGGCCCCCGTGGCGCGCCGCACCATGCTCGGCATGCTCGGCGCCGGGGTCGCCGGCGTCGCCGCCGCACCCTGGCTGCAGCGCGGCTGGGAGAACTTCCTCGGCGCGGCCTCCCAGGCCGACCCCACCGGGCTCACCGGGGTGCTCCCCAACCCGGGCGGCTTCCGCTACTACAGCGTCGTCGGCTCGGTGCCCCGCAAGGACGAGCGGACCTACCGGCTGAAGGTCAACGGTCTCGTCGACCGTCCGCGGACGTACACCCTCGACGACCTCCGCGCGCTCCCGCAGCAGCGGATCGTGCGCGACGTGCAGTGCACCGACGGCTGGCGGGTGGCGGACACCCCCTTCGAGGGCGTACCGCTGTCGGACCTGCTGGACGCGGCAGGGGTACGCCCCGAGGGCAAGGCGATCCACTTCACGTGCTTCGACGGCGTCTACACCGAGAGCCTGACCCTCACCCAGGCGCGCCGCCCCGACATGCTGGTCGCCCTGAAGATGCAGGACAAGCCCGTCAGCCACGAGCACGGCGGCCCCGTCCGGCTCTACGCGGCGCCGATGTACTTCTACAAGTCGGCCAAGTGGCTGTCCGGAATCACCGTGACCGACGAGGTCATCCCCGGCTACTGGGAGGAGTACGGCTATGACGTCGACGGCTGGCTCGACGGCGCCGGCCGGCGTGGCGACGCGCAGGCCGCCTGAACGCTCCGGGCGCGTACTGCGGTTCACCAGGGCCGAGCGCTGGGTGCACCGCGGCACCGGTCTGCTGATGCTGGTGTGCCTGGTGACCGCGGCCTGCCTCTACCTGGGGCCGCTGGCCCAGCTCGTCGGCCGCCGCCACCTGCTCGCGACGGTCCACGAATGGTCGGGGATCGGGCTGCCGCTGCCCTTCCTGCTCGGACTCGCCTCCCCCGCCTTCCGTGCGGACCTGCGCAGGCTG
This sequence comes from Streptomyces sp. TOM-9, assembly GCF_056858595.1. Classification (NCBI taxonomy): domain Bacteria; kingdom Bacillati; phylum Actinomycetota; class Actinomycetes; order Kitasatosporales; family Streptomycetaceae; genus Streptomyces; species Streptomyces sp. TOM-9. The sequence continues at coordinate 2,035,214 of NZ_JBXEQB010000001.1, forward strand.
AACCGCTTCGCCCCGTACGACAAGCGCTGGCTGCGGGCCGCGCGCCGGCGGCTGACCTCGCCGGACATGCGTCCCGCCGGCAAGTTCAACGCCGGTCAGAAGCTCTACGCGGGCTGGCTCGCCGGGGTCGTGCTGGTCATGACGGCCACCGGGCTGCTGATGTGGTTCACGGGCCTGCTGCCGGCGGTCTCCCGCACCAGCGCGATCTTCGTGCACGACCTCCTGGCCTGGGCCATCGCCCTGGTGCTGATCGGGCACATCCGCAAGGCGTTCCAGGACCCCGAGGCGCGGCTCGGGATGCGCACCGGGTACGTCTCCCTGGGCTGGGCGCGGCGATGGCACGCCCACTGGCTCGACGAGGACCGGCCGGCGGCCAAGGACACACCGGAGCGCTGAACGTCGCCCCGCCGCACCTGCGCCAGCGCCCGGGTGGCCGGGCCCCGCAGAACGGGGCCCGGCCACCCGGGCGTACCGACGGGCACCCGCTCCGCGCGGCGGCGTGCTACGCGGACACGGCCGTCCGCGGCGTGGCTGCCTTCTTGCGCGCGCGGTACGCCGCCGCCTTCACGCGGTTGCCACAGGGGTCCATGGCGCACCACTCGCGACGGCTGCCGTGCGAGCGGTCGAGGTAGATCTGCGTGCACTCCGGCCTGCTGCACTCCTTGACCAGCTCCGCGTCCGGGCCGCTGAGGAGCCGCACGGCCTCCCGGGCCAGCGAGGACAGGGCCTGCTGCGGTGTCGCCTCGACCCTGCGCCCGTCCCTGGTGAGCTGCGGGACGGCGGACGGCCTGCGTGCCGCCGCGTTGAGGAGCGCGAGCGCGTCGGTGTCGTAGTCCTCCTTGTTCAGCGCGGACCTGACGAGCGAGAAGACCGCCTCCCGCAGGGAGACCGCCTCCGCCACGTCGGACGGCTGCGAGAGGACGTCCCCGTCGACGAGCCCCGACTCGCGGAACCAGGCGTCGAGGCTCTCGGGCGTGGTGAGCATCTCCTGGGGGTCCGGGTTGCGACGGCGCCTCAGGGTTCCCACGAAGTCCAGCACGGGCATGCCGCACTTGAACACATGCATCATGTCACCATTTTGACAGGTGACGAACAAGAGGGCAAGACACCGTCCCGACGGCGGCACATCTTTTCCGCGCCCCGCAGCCCGCCGGCGTGCCGGCCTCGACGGCGAACAGGCAGAGGTCAGACGGAGGCGCCCTGGTCGGTCGCCACCCGGCCCAGCGCGATGGTCAGCGCGGCGAGGTCCTGGTCGGCGAAGGGCTCGACGAGGTGGCGTCGCACGCTGGCGAGGTGCGTCGGCCAGGCCTGCTCCAGGCGCTCGAGCCCGGCGTCCGTCAGCACGGCGTTCCAACCACGGCCGTCCTCGGCGCACTTGACGCGTTCCACCCAGCCGTGCTTCTCGAGCCGGATGACGACGCGGGTCATCCCGCTGAGGGAGAGGCTGCAGGCGGCGGCGAGCTCGCTCATCCGCATCGCGCGCCCCGGGGTCTCGGACAGGTGCCTCAGCGGCGTGTACTCGGAGAGCGGCAGCCCCGCCCCCTCGACCATGTCGGCGTCGACGGCACGCGGGAGCTCCAGGAGCACCCGGCCCAGCGCGCGCACGAAAGCCTCCTCGCTCGCGCTGAGGGGCTGCAACTGCTGCTTCGTGGACGCCATCCCCCCACTTTAGCTTCTTGACGGGTCAATGAGGCCTCAATGATCGGCACTCCGGCGAGAACCGGTGCGAGCACATGCCTTTGACAGTTGTCGACCGGTCGTCTAGCTTCGAATAGGCGACCGGTCAGTTAGTGATTCCGGTTCGCCCATCCCCCCATCGCAAAGCAACGAAAAGAAGCGGAGAGCCTCCTGTGGCCACCCCCGTCAAGCTCGCCATCGTCTACTACTCGTCGACCGGCACCATCACCGAGATCGCCAGGGAACTGCACGACGCCGCCGTCAAGGCCGGCGCCGAGGTGCGCCTGGTGAAGACGGCCGAACTCGCCCCGCAGGCCGCCATCGAGAGCAACCCGGCCTGGGCCGCCCACCACGCGGCGAACACACACGTCCCGCACGCCACACCCGAGGACATCGAGTGGGCCGACGCCGTGATCTTCGGCACCCCCACCCGCTTCGGCAACGTCTCGGCGCAGCTCAAGCAGTTCATCGACACGCTCGGCGGGCTGTGGGCCGAGGGCAAGCTGATCGACAAGGTCTACAGCGCCTTCGTCTCCAGCGCCACCGCGCACGCGGGCCAGGAGGCCACGCTGCTGGCGCTCTACACCTCGATCCACCACTTCGGCGGCATCACCGTCACCCCGGGCTTCACCCAGCCCTCCAAGTTCGTCGACGGCAACCCCTACGGCACCTCCCACGTGGACGGCCAGGGCAACAACCCCGTGGACGAGGTCACCCGCACCGCCGCCCGCGTCCAGGCCGAGCGCGTCGTGCGCGTCGCCGCGCAGCTCAAGGCGGCCTGACACCTCCCGGCACCCCGCCGGCAGCGGCGCCGCGCGGCCTGCCCCCTCACCGGGGAAACCGCGCGGCGCCGCTCCCCCACATCCTCACCGAACCCACGAACAGGGAGATGCGGAAACATGCGCGTCGAGATCTGGACCGACATCGCCTGCCCCTGGTGCTACGCCGGGAAGGCCCGTTTCGAGCGGGCGCTCGCCGGCTTCGAGCACCGTGACGGCGTCGAGGTGGTGCACCGGTCGTTCGAACTCAACCCGGACGCCAGGAACGGCACGACACCGATCATCGACGCCGTGGCCGCGCAGTACGGGCGCACCCGCGAGCAGCAGGTCGCGCGGGAGGAGCACGCCGCTGCCGAGGCGCGCACCGAAGGGCTGGACTTCCGGATCGGCGGCCGCGTCCACGGCAACACCTTCGACGTCCACCGCCTCCTGCACTTCGCCAAGGAGCACGGCGTCCAGCAGGAGCTCCTGGACCTCGCCTTCCGGGTGAACTTCGCGGACGAGCGTTCCGTCTACGACACGGAGACCCTGCTGGACCTGGCGGCCGAGGCGGGACTGGACCGGGCGCAGGCACGCGCCGTCCTGGCCGACCCCGACGCGTACGCGCAGCAGGTGCGGGCCGACGAGCGGATGGCCGCTGAACTCGGCGCCGGCGGCGTGCCGTTCTTCGTGCTGAACCAGAAGTACGGCGTGAGCGGACTGCAGCCCGTCGAGCTGTTCACCCGCGCCCTGGAGCAGGCGTGGGAGGACCATGCGGGGGCCCGGGCCTGACGCCCGGCCCCGGGAGGCTCCCGCAGTACCCCTCTGCGGCGCGTACTCCCATGGTGGGCGCCGTGGGGTGAGGGAGGGGAACGCGCACATGACCAGGGACAACGCCCGGAACGCCGCGCTCGGGAAGTTCCTCCGCTCACGCCGCGCGAAGATCTCCCCCGCTCAGGTCGGCCCGGTCCCCGGGCCGACCGTCCGCCGGGTGCCCGGTCCGCGCGGTACGGAGATCGCCCGGCTCGCGGGGGTCAGCGTCGACTACTGCGTACGTCCGGAAAAGTACGCCCGGAGGGCGGGCACCACGTCAACGTGTCCGGGACCGTCCTCGTGGCCATCGCCCGCGCCCTGCGCCTGACGACGAACGGGACCATCCGTTCGCCGTGGCCAGGCCGGCCCCGCACGGCGCCCCGTCCGCTGCCGCCGCAACGGGTGCGTCCGGCCTGGCCTTGCTCCGCCTCTGGAGACGATCACCGAGCGCGCCGCGCTGGTGACAGGGCGCCGCGCGGACCCCCTGGCCGCCAACCGGCTCGCCCACACGCTCCAGCCCGACTTCGACGCCCCCCAGCGGCAGCCGAACACGGCCCGCATCCTCGGCGTCTGCACCGCGGAGCCCGCGACCACCTCCGACCGGGCCCTGCGCCGGCTCGCCCAGTGGGCCGAACAGAGCGGCCCGACCGGCCCAGTCATCTGACTTTCACACTTAAAGTCAGCTGTTAGCCTGGCCCCGCAGGCCGATCCGCGCCTGCGCCGAGGGCTGCCGCACACCGCCCGGGGCCGCCGAGGACCGCGCGGCCGTCCGGGGAGGGCGCGCCCGCAGGATGGAGGCACGATGCACATCAAGGGGTCGGTCGCCCTGGTGACGGGCGCGAGTCGCGGCATCGGCCGCGCCTTCGCCCGCGCGCTCCTCACGCACGGCGCGTCCAAGGTCTACGCGGGCGTCCGCGATCCGGAGAGCCTCGTCGACCAGAGCCTGGTGGACGACACCCTCGTCCCCCTGCGCCTGGACGTCACCAAGTCCGACGAAATCGCCGCGGCGGCCGCCGCGGCCGGCGACGTCAGCATCGTCGTCAACAACGCGGGCACGGGCGGCGCCGGCACCCGTCTGCTGGAGGGTTCCTTCGACGGCGCCCGCCAGGCGATGGAGGTCAACTACTTCGGCACCTGGGCCGTTTCCCGGGCCTTCGCCCCGATCCTGGCCGCGAACGGGGGCGGGGCGCTGGTCAACATGCTCTCGCTGGCGTCCTGGGTCGGCCAGCCGCTGATCCCCGGGTACGCGGCCTCCAAGGCGGCCGCGTGGTCGCTGACCGACACCCTGCGGCAGGCCCTGCACCCCCAGGGCACGCTGGTGGTGGGCGTCCACGCGAGCTTCGTGGACACCGAACTCAGCGCGTGGACCGACGCCCCGAAGATCAGCGCCGGGACGGTGGCCGAACTGACCATGGACGCGCTGCTCCACGACCGGCCGGAAGTCCTCGCCGACGAGGAGACCCGGCGCGCCAAGTCGGCACTCTCCGGGCCCCCGAGCGCCACCCCGGGCGCATGACGCGGCGGCGGCCCCGGACGTCTCCGTCCGGGGCCGCCGCCGTGAACTCGGGCCCTGTGCGACCAGCCGGTCAGCGGCCGGCGGTCTGGCCGCCGTCGACGGGCAGGGTCACACCCGTCACGAACGGCGCGTTCTCCAGGTAGAGCACCGCCTCGACGATGTCGTCGATCTCGCCCATGCGCCCCACCGGGTGCAGGCCCGCCAGCATCTCGTGGGTCTCCACCGGGTGCATCGGGGTCTTGATCGTGCCCAGCGCCACCGCGTTCGCCCGGATGCCCTGGGTCGCGTACTCGGTCGCCAGCGCCCGGGTCGCCGACTGCAGGCCGCCCTTGGTCAGGGACGCCAGCACCGACGTCACCTTCGCGTCCGCCTGGTCCCCGAGGCTGCTGGAGATCTGGACGACGTGTCCCCCGCCCTGCTGGAGCATCCGCTCCACCGCCAGCTGCGTGATCCGGAAGAAGCCGTCGACGTTCACCCCGATCACCGCCCGGTACTCCTCTTCCGTGTACTCCGTGAACGGCTTCGCCACGAAGATCCCCGCGTTGTTGACCAGCGTGTCCACCCGGCCGAACCGCTCCACCGCCGTCGCGATCACCCGCTCCGCCGTGCCCCGGTCCGCGATGTCCCCGCGCACCGCCACCACCCCCGGGTCCGCCGACTCGCCGATGTTCCGCGACGTGGCCACCACCGCGTACCCCAGCTTCCGGTACGCCTCGACCAGACCGGCACCGATGCCCTGCGACGCACCGGTGACGACCGCGACCTTCTGACCCTCAATGCTCATGGTGTTACTTCTTCCAGGGGTGTCATGGGGAAACCGGCACTAGACGACCGGTCACATATAAAGTAGACGACCGGTCGAGAACTGTCAAAGACCCGGAACCCGGACGGGGGCGACGCCACCGGAGGCGGCTTCCCGAGCGGCGGGCAGGTCCAAGCGGTGCGGGAACCCGATGCGCAGCACGAACGCCGCCGCAGCGGCGGCCAGGACGACCAGAGCCGCCAGGACCAGTGCCTGCTGGTAGCCGTGGCGCAGCAGCGGCGCGACGGCCAGGGGGCCGAGGATCTGACCCACCGAGTAGCCGGCGGTCAGCAGGGCGACCGCGCGTGGGAACCGCAGGTGCGTCCCGGCCGCGAGGGCGACCGTGCTCACGCCGATGAAGGTGGCGCCGAAGAGGAACGCCGAGACGAGCGCGGCGGCGGACCCCCGGACCAGGGCCGGCAGGGCGATGCCGGCGGCCTGCACGACCAGCGCGGCGAGCAGCACGTCCGGGCGGGACCAGCGCCGCCCCAGCCACGCCCACAGCGCGGCGGAAGGGACGGCCGCCACCCCTGCCAGCACCCAGGCAGCGGTGCCGAGCCGTCCGGGTGATCCCTGGTCGATCGCGGCGACCAGGAAGGTGCCGGCGATGATGTAGCCGACGCCTTCCAGCGTGTACGACGCGAACAGGGCACCGAACCAGCGGTGCGTGCGCGGCGCCGCCGTCCGCCCCGGCGCTCCGGGCACCGCATCGACCGACGCGGCCGCCGCGTCCGGCCCGGGTTCCGTCCGCAGGGTCCACGCCGGCACGGCGAGCAGCGCGGCGAGTGCGGCGGAGGCCCACCACGCGGCCCGCCAGTCGGCGAAGCCGCGCAGGACGAGGACGAGCAGGCCGGACAGCGCGATCCCGGCGCCGACCCCGCCGAAGCCCCAGCCGGGCAGGTGGGCGGGGTGCGCGCGCAGCCGCCCGAGGAGCGCGCTGACGGCGATGACGAAGACCGTCGCGCTCACCGTGCCCGCGACCAGCCGGAGCACCAGCCATACGGCGGTCGCGTGCGTGAGCGGCATGGCGGCGAGGCTCACGACGAGCAGCGCCAGCGAACCGCGCAGGACGGCGGCGGAGCGCGTCAGCCGGGGGAGGACGGTCCCGGCGAGCGCCCCGGCGAGGTAGCCGACGTAGTTGGCCGTGGCCAGGTGCGCACCGGCCCCGGCCGTCAGGCCCGCCTGAGCGTGCATCAGGGGGAGGATCGGGGTGTAGACGAAACGGCCGACCCCCATGGCCGCCGCCAGCGCCGCCCCGGCCCGGGCCACATGGGCCCAGGGTGACCCGGGGGCGCCGCCGCGTGCGGCGGCCGGGCGCTGGGTTGATTGGATCATGACACATTCCTCGACGGGTGGGTTCCGGAACGGGACCGGACGGACCACGGCTCCCCGTCGCGACCGTGTCCGGGCGGCGGGAAGCCGTGTGGTGCCGCGTGCGGCGGGCGTGCGCCGTCAGGCGTCGCCGTTCGCCTTCCCCGGGTCATTGGGGTGGGACTGCACGGCGGTGACGACCGCGGCCATCCACGGCCACAGCGGCAGCGCGCCGAGGACCTTCTCGTACAGTTCGGCCTCGTCGGCGGCGCGCCACAGGCCGATGCTGCGCAGTTCGCCCACGGGGCGCCACAACCGGACGAGGTGGCCGGCGGCGGCCAGTTCCCCGGCGCGGACGGCCTCGGCCGCGCGACGCCGGTCCACCTCGGCGGGGTCGGTGCCCTCGGGGACGGTGGTGGTGAGTTCGACCAGGAACTCCTTCACGGTGTTGCCTCTCTTCGAAACTGCCGGAACCTTCGACGGGCGGGCACGCGGCCGGACCGGTGTACGGACCGCCGGTCCTGCGCCCTTCCACCCTGCGCCCACGGGCCGGGGCGGCGCCACGACCGGCGTCCTCCCTGCTGGGAGGCGGAACCTCGCAACGCGCTCCGCCCGGCGGACGGGTGGCCTTCGGCCTCAGTGGTCGGTGACGATCCGCGAGACGTGGTAGGCGCGGATCAGCCAGTCCTCACCCTCGCGCTGCAGGACCAGCGAGAGGTGCACGGCGGCCTCCCAGCCCTCCGCGCCCCGGAAGACGACGTCGGCGAAACCGCCGGCCACCTCGTCGCCGATGCGGTAGCCCTGCACCTTCCCCACGTCCGCCCAGCGGTCCTTGGTCACGGCCTCGTAGTAGGCGCGCACCTCGTCCCGGCCGGCCGTGGTGTCGGGCCCGAACCCCTGGAACAGGGCGTCCGCGGTGAACAACCCGGCCATCTCGTCCGGCCGGTGGCCGTCGAAGGCGGCCTTCCAGCGGGACAGCGTCTCGCGCATCGGGTCGTTCGCGGCGTCCTTCGGGTCAGCGCTCATGTCGGTTCTCCTCTGTGCTCAACGGTAGGAAGAACGGCGCCCGTCCGCGTGCGGAGGGCGGCCGGGTCAGGGACGACCGATGATAGTCGACCGGTCTAATAAAAGTAGTTGGGCGGTCGTATACTGGCAAACACGGGCCGCACCACGACGCCGGCGGGAAGTCCCCGGCCGACCCGCCCGTCCCGTGCCACCTCGCGAACGACCGTCGCCGCCCCGCAGGAGGAACACTCACATCATGGTCTCGCCACTGGCCGCACTCGGGGTCGACGCCCCGGTCCTCGCCGCGCCGATGGCCGGCGGTCCCTCCACCCCCGCACTGGTCACCGCGGCCGCCCGGGCCGGCGGCCTGGGCTTCCTGCCCGGCGGATACCGCACCGCCGCGGCGCTCGCCGAGCAGATCGCGGCGGTCCGGCACGAACAGGTGCCCTTCGGCGTCAACCTCTTCGCACCCAATCCCGTCCCGGTGGACCCCGACGCCTTCCGGCGCTACGCCCGCGCCATCGCGCCCGACGCCGGAACGCACGGCATCGACGCGCCCGCGGCGGAGATCGTCGAGGACGACGACCACTGGGCGGACAAGATCGACCTGCTGCTCTCCGACCCGGTCGCGGTGGTCAGCTTCACCTTCGGCATCCCGCAGGCCCCGGTCGTCTCCGCGCTGCGCGCCGCCGGAAGCCTGGTCGTCTTGACCGTCACCTCGGCCGCGGAGGCCCGGGCGGCCGCGGAGGCGGGCGCGGACGCACTGGCCGTGCAGGCGTCCGCCGCGGGCGGGCACTCCGGCACGCTCACCCCGCAGCACGTACCGGCGGCCGTCCCCCTCGAGGAACTGCTCGGCGAGGTGCGCGCGGCGGTGCCCCTGCCGCTCGTCGCCGCCGGAGGCCTGGCGACCCCGGCCGCCGTGGCCGGTGCGCTGCGGGCCGGAGCGGACGCGGTCATGGTCGGCACCGTCCTGCTGCGCGCGGAGGAGGCCGGCACCTCCGCGCCGCACCGGGCGGCGCTGGCCGACCCGGCACGCACCGGGACGGTGGTGACCCGGGCGTTCACGGGCCGTCCGGCGAGGGCACTGCGCAACGGCTTCACCGACCGCCACACCGGGCACGCGCCGGCCGGCTACCCGGCCCTGCACCACCTGACCAGCCCGATGCGCAAGGCGGCCGCCGCCGCGGGCGACCCCGAGCGGATCAACCTGTGGGCGGGCACGGGCTACCGCCACGCCACCGAGGAGCCCGCGGAGCGGATCCTGCGGCGGCTGGCGTCCGGAATCTGACCCCGGGCGCGCACGGGCGGGCCGCACACGGCGGCCCGCCCGGTCCCGGTCCCGCCGCTCAGGTCAGTGCGACGCCGAGCAGGACCTCCAGCTGCGCGATCGTCTCCTTGGGGTCCTTGGCGTGGACGCCCGCGAGCCCCAGCTGGGCCGCGGGCGCCAGGTACTGCTCGGTGTCGTCGACGAACACGCAGGCCTCGGCGGGCAGACCGAGCTCCTCCAGCGCCAGTTCGAAGATGGCGGGCTCGGGCTTGCGCATCCCGTGGTGCTCGGAGATGACCACCGCGTCGTACGAACCCTCCAGGTCGTAGCCGTCGTAGAGGTCCCACGGCGCGAAGCCCACGGAGTTGGACAGGATCCCCACGCGCACCCCGGCGCGCCGGGCGGCGGCCGCGGCGCCGATCAGGGCCGTCTCGGGGCGGAGGTCGGCGAAGATCCGGCCCATGAGGTTGTCGGGCGCCACGCCGAGGCTGCGGGCCGCCGCGATGTTCCATTCCACCTGGGTGATCGCGCCGCGTTCGAGGTCGTGGGTGCGCCGGGTCCCCTCCTCGTCGAGGTAGAGCGCGGTGATGCACGCCCCTTCGGCCAGTCCCTCGCGCCGTTCGAAGGCGAGCACGGCGGGCAGCAGCGGCGTGGTGAGGACACCGCCGAAGTCGAGGATCAGGCCGGTGCGGTGGGACATGACGGAACTCCTGCGGTAGCGACGAGGACGCCTGCCGCCGCGATGCGGACGCGGCAGCCGCGCGATGGCCGTCCGCCGGCGACGCTGCCGCACGGTGCCCGAGGGGGCCGGCCGGGAGCGGCGGCCACGCGGGCGGCACGCGCGGGGCGACGACCGGACGTCATCCTGCCATCCCCCTCCGCGGCCCGCCCGGCCACCCCTCCCCCGGACCTGAGCCGGCCCCTGGGCGACACCCGCGATGCGTCACCACCTTGACCGGTGACGCATGTGCGTGCGAGGGTTGCCGCCGGGAGAACCCCGGGAACAGGAAAGAAGGTTGGGAATGATCGACAGGCGGAGCTTCGGCAAGGTTTTCGGTGCGGGGGCGGCCGCGGCGTCGCTCGCGGGGCTGTCGGGCCTCGCGTCACAGCCCGCCTCGGCGGCGACGCCGCACGGGCCGCGGCCGGGCACCGGGGGACCCGCGTCCGCCCGGGGGACGTACACCTCCCTCGGCGCCCTCAAGCAGGTCGACGCCGGCGTCCTGAACATCGGTTACGCCGAGTCCGGCCCCGCCGACGGCCCCGTGGTGATGCTCCTGCACGGCTGGCCGTACGACATCCACAGCTACGTCGACGTCGCACCCCTGCTGGCGGCGGAGGGCTACCGCGTCATCGTCCCGCACCTGCGCGGCCACGGCACGACGCGCTTCCTCTCCCCCAGGGCCTTCCGCAACGCCCAGCAGTCGGTGGTCGCGCTGGACGTCATCGCCCTGATGAACGCCCTGCGGATCGAGAAGGCGGTCCTCGCCGGCTACGACTGGGGCTCGCGGACCGCCGACATCATCGCCGCGGTCTGGCCGGAGCGCTGCAAGGCCCTGGTCTCCGTCACCGGTTACCTGATCACCAACCGCGAGGCGAACAAGCAGCCGCTGCCGCCCAAGGCGGAGTGGGCGTGGTGGTACCAGTACTACTTCTCGACCGAGCGCGGCCGGCTCGGCCTGGAGGAGAACCGGCACGACCTCGCCCGGCTGGTCTGGCAGTTCAACTCCCCCACGTGGGAGTTCGACGACGCCACGTTCCGCCGCACCGCGGCGTCCTTCGAGAACCCGGACTACGTGGCCATCGTGCTCCACAACTACCGCTGGCGGCTCGGCCTCGAGAAGGGCGACCCGCGCTACGACCGCCTGGAGCGGCGCCTCGCCGCGGGCCCGATGATCGGGGTGCCCACCATCACCCTCGACGGCGAGGCCGACCCGTTCACGCCCGCCGGGGAGGGGGCCGCCTACCGCGCCAAGTTCTCGGGGAGGTACGCCCACCGCACGCTGAAGGGCATCGGCCACAACGTCCCCCAGGAAGCGCCGGAGGCCTTCGCCGCGGCCGTCGTCGACGTCGACGCCTTCTGAAGACCCGCGCCCACCGGCACGGGGTGGGCGGCGACGTGACCGCCCGTCACGGAGACCGGTTCGGGGCGGATCAGGAGCACGGCACCCTCGGGGCCGGGCGACCCGGTCCGCCCCTTTCCGTTCCCTCATCGGCCAGGACACCGCCGGCTGCGTCCGGTTCGCGGGCGAGGCCGTACGCGGGCGCGGTGCGCAGGCACGGCGTTCGCCGTGGCCGGGCAGGAACCCCCGGGAACGCAGGCCGCCGCCCCCGGCCGCGGGGCGGACGAGGGCGGTGGGGCCGACCGGCAGCCGTGCGATCAGCCGAAGGTGAAGGAGTAGGCGCTGAGTCCGGGCGAGAGCTTCAGCGTCAGGACGCCCTGCCGGGACGAACTCCCGGTCACCACACGGTGGATGCCGGGGGCGCCGGAGACGGTGAAGGTGCTGGTCCTCCCGTCCAGGGTCGCGGTGACGGTTCCCGTGCCGCCGACGTCGAGGTAGACGTCGCGGGCGAAGAAGTCCAGGGTGATCCCGGCGTTCCGCCCGCTGGTGATCGCCTCCTCGCCGGCGTCCCAGGCCCCGGTCAGGGCGGCCTGTCCCGGCAGGAGCGTCTCCGGGCGGCCGAACTCACCGGTCCCCGTGGTCACGGGTCCGTTCACCACCGCCGCGCTGCGGCCCGCCCCCAGGGGGATCTCCGGGGTCTGCCTCCCGTCGGTCGGGGTGTCGTCGGGTACGTCGGTGGGGGGCGGCAGCGCGGTGCCGGGGCGCGCGTCGGTGAGCAGCCGCCGGATCAGCGACTCGGTGCCGGCGTAGCCGCCCTCGCCCACGGCGACGTGCCGGACCTTGCCGTGGGCGTCGATCAGGTACTGGGTGGGCCAGGCCTGGTTGACGAAGTTGTCCCAGGTCGCATAGGAGTTGTCCAGTGCCACCGGGTAGTCGACGCCGAGCCGCCGGGCGCCCGCCGCGACGTTGCCGGGGACGCGCTCGAAGGCGTACTCGGGGGTGTGCACGCCGATCACCACGAGGCCGTCGGACCGGTAGTTCCCGTACCAGGCGTCGACGTGCTCGATGGCGCGCTGGCAGTTGATGCAGGAGTAGGCCCAGAAGTCGACGAGGACGACCTTCCCGGCCAGTGACTCCTTCGTCAGCGGGGCGTTCCCCGGGGTGTTGAGCCACTGTTGGATCCCCGAGATCTCCGGCGCCGCGCCGCAGTCCAGGAGGACGGAGGCCGGTTCCTCCGCGCAGGAGCGCAGCTCCCGTGAGCCGGACGGGCCGTGCCCGCCGGGGAGCCCGGGGCCGGCGATCGCGTCGTTGATGCGGGAGGTGTAGTCGGGGACGGCACGCTGCACGACGTCGGTGAGGTTGAAGGTGAGGCCGAAGGCCAGGACAACGAAGGTCAGTCCGGCGGCGAACCGCACCCCCCGCTGCCGTTCGCGGAACGCGCGCACCCGCTCGCCGACCCTGCGGCCTGCGAGCGCGAAGAAGAGCAGCGGCACCGCCGTGCCGACGGCGAAGGCGACGGCGAGCACGACCGTCCCCGCGCCGATCCGGTGCGTGGCGCCGGCGACGGCGATCGCCGCCAGGACGGGCCCGGCGCAGGGCACGTAGACCGTGCCGAGCACGAGTCCCAGGAGGAAACCGCCGCGTCCGCCGCCGACCCTCCGCTGCCCGATGCGCGCGAACGGGCGCTCCAGCAGGTCCTGCACCGCGGGGAACATCATGGCCACGCCGAGCAGGAGCAGCACCCCGAGTCCCACCCACCGCAGGATGTCCGGGGGCACCGGCAGGGCACCGAGCACGAGGGTGCCGAACAGCGTGATGAGGCTGAAGCTGACGACCAGCCCGGCCATCACCGCGTACGGCCGGCTCCTGCGCGCCGGTTCGGCCGCCTGCCCGGACGCCGGGACCCCGCCCGAGAGGAAGACCAGGGGCAGGACGGGGAGCACGCACGGGGAGACGGCGGTGACGAATCCGCCGACCAGTCCGATGAGCAGCAGCGTGAGCAAGACGACCTCCGGACGGGGCCCTCACGGACGGCCCCGGGGGGAACGGCGTCGTGCCGGGGCCCGTGGCCCCGGCACGACGCGGACGGACGGTGCCGCCGCGGGTGGGCGGCGGCGGGTACGGCGTCAGACGACGGTGGCCTCGACGGTCACCGGGATGGCGAGCGCCTTGGAGTAGGGGCAGATCCGGTGGGCGCCCGCACCGAGTTCGTCGGCGGTCTTCTGGTCCACGCCGCCGACCTCGAGGTGCAGCACGGCGCTCAGGCCGTAGTCGCCCTGTTCGTGCCGGTGGTGGAGGGTCACCTCGGCGACGACGGCCACGTCGTGCACACGCACCTTGCGCTGCGCTGCGGTGATCTTCACCGCGCCCAGGAAGCACGAGGCCCATCCCGCGGCGAGCAACTGCTCGGGGTTGGTCGCCCCGCCGTTGCCGCCGAACTCCTCCGGGACGGCGAGGGTCAGGTCCAGGAGCCCGTCGCTGGACGCCGCCCGGCCTCCGTTGCGGCCCTCGCCGGTGGCGGTGACGACGGCCGTGTAGTGCGTCTCGGTCACGATCTTGCCTCTCTCGCATGTCCCGGGCCGATCGACCCAGCAGATCACCCGTCCGGGTGGTGACGACTGTCGCAGACTGTCGCAGAACCATGCATCACCTGTCAAACAGGTGACGCGTCATGCCCCCACGTCGGCCACCCCACAGCCCGTGAGGTGAATCACTTCCTTGACAGGTGATGGAATGGGGGACATCGTCAACGGCAACGACACCCTTCGGCGGAGGAGACGACGCGATGCCGCCCACGCAACAGAAGACCCCCGACGCCGCCGCGGCGGCGCGCAGGGCCCGGTTCGGCAAGCTGCCGGAGCGCGTCCGGCCCGAACAGATGGTCCAGGAGACCCCGGCCACGGCACCCGACCCGGCCCGGGACGTGTACACCGCCGACGACTGGCTCGTCCGCTACTGCCTATGAACCCCGCCGGCTCCGCCGGCCGAGCAACGGAGGTCTCCCCGTGCGCATCCCCAAGCCGCTCCTGGCGGCATCCCTGACGGTGCTCGCGGCAGCCGTGAGCGTCGCCTGCTTCGCCCAGGTCGTCTGACCACCCCGCCCGCCATCGCCACGCCGGCCCGCCCCGACCACCGTCGGGAGCGGGCCGGCGTCGTCGCGCCCGGGGCGCGGCCGGGGCCGGCGGGCGGCGCTTGACGCATCTGAGACGACCGGTCATATTGGTCCTCGGCGCAGGCCTGCCCGTCGCTCCGGCGTGACGGGCGCGGCCTGCGCCGCGGCCCGGCGCCGCCCTCGCGGTGGCGCCCCCACCCGGCCACCCCCACCCCACCGGTCGACCCGTCGAGGAGAACCATGTCCACGTACCGCGCATTCGAGGTCACAGGCGCCCGCAACTTCGAGCTCGTCACCCGCGAGGTCGTCGCCCCGCCCGCCGGGCACGTGCGGCTGAGGGTGGAGACCTGCGGCGTCTGCCACTCCGACGCGCTCGCCGTGGAGGGCCTGCGGGCCGACCCGTCGCAGCCGGTCGTCCCCGGCCACGAGGTCGTCGGCGTCATCGACGCCGTCGGCGAGGGCGTGAGCGCCTGGCGCGTCGGCGACCGGGTGGGCGTCGGCTTCCTGGGCGGGCACTGCGGCGAGTGCACGTCCTGCCGACGCGGGGACTTCGTCAACTGCACCGACCAGCCGCAGACCGGCACCACCACCGACGGCGGTTACGCCGAGGTCCTCGTCACCCGCAGCAGCGGCCTGGTCCGGGTACCGGACGAGCTCTCCCCCACCCTCGCCGCCCCGCTGCTGTGCGCCGGGCTCACGACCTTCAGCGCCCTGCGCCGGCTGGACGTCCGCCCCGGCGCGCTCGTCGCGGTCCAGGGCATCGGCGGCCTCGGCCACCTGGGCCTCCAGTACGCCGCCCGGCTCGGCTACCGCGTCGCGGCCATCGCCCGCGGCCAGGAGAAGGAGAAGCTCGCCCTCGAACTCGGCGCAAGCCACTACATCGACAGCTCGGCGCAGGACCCCGGAGCCCAGCTGCGCAAGCTGGGCGGCGCGGACGCCATCGTCGCCACCGCGGCGAACGGCACGTCGATGACGCCGCTGGTCCCCGGACTCGCCCCGCGCGGGCACATGGTCGTGGTCGGCGTCTCCATGGACCCGGTCTCCGTCGCCACGACCGACCTCGTCCTCGGTTCGCGCACCATCAGCGGGAGCCTGACCGGCTCCGCGATCGAGAACGAGGACAACCTCGAGTTCAGCTCGCGCTCCGGCATCCGCCCGATGGTCGAGACGATGCCCCTGTCGCGGGCACCCGAGGCCTACGAGCGCATGATGTCCGGCAAGGCCCGCTTCCGGGTGGTCCTGGACGCGGCTGCCTGACCCGGCGGGCCATGCCCTGCCGGGTGTATTTTTGACAGATCAGAGACGACTGGCCATATTGCGGTGCGGAGGTGGCACCATGGCCCGGCAGAGCATGCGCGAGGCGATCGTCGACGCGGCGGTCGCACAGTTCCACGCGAAGGGGTACAACGCCGCAGGCGTGAAGGACATCACGGACGCGGCCGGCGTTCCGAAGGGGTCGTTCTACAACCACTTCGACAGCAAGGAGTCGCTGGCCCTCGTCGCGCTCGACCGCTACGGCGCGGGCCGGCGGACGCACGAGCTGGCGGAACCCGGCACCGCGCCGCTGGCGCGGCTGCGCGCGCACTTCGAGTTCCTGCGCGACGAGACCGTGGACGCGGACTTCACCCGGGGCTGCATGATCGGCAACTTCGGCGCCGAGATCGCCGACCACAGCGAGACGATCCGCGCGGGCGTCCGTGCGTCCCTCGGCCAGTGGGCCTCGTCGATCTCCGGCGCGCTCGCCGAGGCACAGCAGGCCGGCGACCTGCGGGCGGACCTCGACACCGAACGGACGGCCCGGTTCATCCTGAACACCTGGGAGGGCACGCTGATCGCCGCGCGTTCCGGCCGCTCGGGCGAGGCCTTCGACGACTTCTTCGAAACGGTCTTCGGAACGCTGCTCGCACCGCCGCCGCCCCCGGCGGCATGACGGCCCGGTGCCCGGACGCCCCACGGCGACCGGGCACCGGCTTCCCGCGGACGACCGAAGTGCCGTCCAGCCCGTCGCCCTCGACGCCGCGCACCCGGTGCGGCCCGGTCAGACAAAATGGTGACCCTGCACGACGTGACCGGAGGGCGGACGACCATGTGCGTGATCGACACCGCGGCCAAGCAGGCCATGGTCGCCCGGTTCCTGCGCGACCATCCGGACGCGGGCGGGGACGGTGCGGCGCATCCCGCGCTGCGCGGCTGCGCCGAAGTGCCGTGGGCCGACTTCCCCGGCTGCCCCGGCGGGCTCCCGGCTGTCCTCCACACGCTGCTCGACCAGCGTGCCGCCCCCGAGGCCGCGCGGGTGCTCACCAACGTCCTGATGGACGGTGTCTTGCGGATGGGCGCCGCGATGCCGGCCGCCCTGCCGTTCGTGATCCGTCTTGCCGCGGACCCGGAGGTCCCGGTGCGGTCCGCGCTGGTCGACCTCGTCGCCGTCGCGGCCGAACTCGCCCGGCCCGTCGACCCGGGGAACGAGCGCGCGGTGCTCCTCTCGGGGCCGGACGGCGATCACCCGGAACGCGCGCAGTGCCGGGCCGTGCTCGCCGCGCACGGCGCCCTGGTCCGCACGCTGCTCGGCGACGACGCTCCGCCCGCCTGACGGGGAACCCGGCCCGCCCCGGCTTCCGGCCCCTCAAGTGGGCCGGTTCCGGCGCCGGTTGGGGCGCGGAAGCGACTGCGGCACCCATGGCGCGGGCCACAACCCCCCGATTGGCCCTGGCCGGTGGCGCCCGGACCTCCGTACGCTCGCCGGCATGCGGATTCGTATCGTCGACGCCTTCACCGACCGCCCCTTCGCCGGCAACCCCGCGGGCGTCCTGCTGCTGGACGCGGACGCATTCCCCGACGACGGCTGGCTCCAGCGGGTGGCCGCCGAGGTCAACCTCTCCGAGACCGCCTTCGCCCACCCCACGCCGGGCGCCCAGGACGCGGACTGGGCCCTGCGCTGGTTCACCCCCAAGGCCGAGGTGAACATGTGCGGGCACGCCACCCTGGCCACCGCGCACATCCTGCACAGCACCGGCGCCGCCCGCGGTCCGGTGCGGTTCGGCGCCCGCTGCGGCATCCTCACGACGACGGCCGACGACGACGGCACCATCACCATGGACTTCCCCGTAGCCCCGCTGACCTCGGCCGTCGTCACCGACGACATCGGCGTCGCGATCGGCGCCGACGTGCTGTCGGTGCACGAGACCGGCGACGACGTGGGCGACCTGCTGGTGGAGGTCGTCGACGAGAAGACCGTGCGGGCGCTCACCCCCGATGTCGCTGCCGTCGCCGCCCTGCCGTCCAAGCGCGGGCTCATCGTGACGGCCGCAGCCGAGTCCCCGGCGACGACCGGCTACGACTTCGTCTCGCGCGGCTTCTTCCCCGCCGTCGGCATCGACGAGGACCCGGTGACCGGCAGCGCCCACACCGCCCTGGCGCCGTTCTGGTCGCGGCGACTGGGCCGCGACGAGCTCACCGGGTTGCAGGCCTCGGCGCGTTCGGGCCTGGTGCGGACGGTGCTGCACGGTGACCGCGTGCGGCTCAGCGGCCGTGCCGTCACCGTGATCGACGGCGAGCTGCACGCCCACCCGTAGCGGGGCCTCACGCGGTCGGCAGCCAGCCGACCTTCCCGGCGAGCAGCGCGTAGCCCACGAAGGCCACGATGTCGATCAGCGCGTGGGCCGCCACCAGCGGCCCCACCCGGCCCCAGCGCCGGTAGAGCAGGACGAAGACGACGCCCATCGCCATGTTCCCGATGAGCCCGCCGATGCCCTGGTAGAGGTGGTACGAGCCGCGCAGCACGCTGCTGGCCACCAGCGCGCCGACCGGCGTCCAGCCCAACTGGCCCAGTCTGCGCAGCAGGTAGCCGACGACGACGACCTCTTCGAGCACCGCGTTCTGGACCGCGGAGGCGATCAGCACGGGGATCTTCCACCAGACGTCGGGCAGCGACTCCGGCACGACCGTCAGGTTGAACCCGGAGGCGCGCGCGCCCAGGTAGAACAGCAGCCCGGTGCCACCGATGGCCGCGGCCACAGCGGCGCCGCGCAGCAGGTCGGTCCGCGGGCGGCGCAGGTCGAAGCCGATGGCCGGCATGCCGGTGCCCTCGCGGGCCAGCAGATGGGCCACGAGCGCGACCGGGACGAGCGCGGTGGCGACACCGAACAGCTGCCAGGCCAGGTCCAGCCACGGACGGCCCGGCGCCTGCGAGCCGACGAGGGTGGCCGCCTGGTCCTTGAGCCCGCCGGGCTTGGTCAGCGAACCGATGAAGCTGATCAGCGCCGCGAGCGCGCTCGCCCCGAGCGACAGCGCGAGCACCAGGAGGGTCTCGCTGCGCAGCGCGCGCGGGCCGAGCCGCTCCACCGACCCGGCCCCGGACCCGCCCGGCTCCGCCGCATTCCCGTCCACAGATGCCTCCACCCGCGCCATCCTGCCTCATCGGCCGGGCGGCACGGACGGCGGCTCAGCGTTCCAGGGGCCACTCGTGCACGGGGGCGCCGGTGTGCATCAGCTCGCAGTAGCGCAGGGTCATCGCGGCCAGCGCCCGCTGCCGGTCCAGTCCGCGGTCCAGCTCCTGGTGGAAGGCGACGGCCTGCCACTCGGCGCCGTTCGTGCGCTTGCGGCAGCGGCCCTCGATGATGCCGAGGTAGTGGTCCCGGTCCACCGGGTCGATGCCCCACGCGTCCAGTCCGGCGGCCGCCATCGGGAGCAGTTCGTCCAGGACGAGTTCGACGGCCCCGATCTCCACGAGGCCGTTGCTGCGGCCCGGCCGGGGCCAGGTGAACACCGCGTCGATGCCGTACCGGCACGCGGCGTCGAAGTTCGCCGCGGCGGCCGCGAACGGCAGCCTGCTCCACACCGGGCGCGACGCCTCGGCGAGGGAGCGGACGAGCCCGTAGTAGAAGGCCGTGTTGGCGAGCACGTCGGCGACGGTGGGCCCGGCGGGCATCACCCGGTTCTCCACCCGCAGGTGCGGCACGCCGTCGACGACCGCGTACACCGGGCGGTTCCAGCGGTAGATCGTGCCGTTGTGCAGGGTGAGTTCCTTCAGCTGCGGCACCCCGCCCTCGTCCAGGACGTGCAGCGGGTCCTCGTCCTCGCAGATCGGCAGCAGGGAGGGGAAGTAGCGCACGTTCTCGGCGAAGAGGTCGTACGCGGAGTCGATCCAGCGCTCGCCGAACCAGGTCAGCGGGCGCACGCCCTGGGCCCGGTGCTCCTCGGGGCGGGTGTCGGTGGCCTGCTGGAACAGCGTGGGGCGGGTCTCCCGCCACAGCTCACGGCCGAACAGGAAGGGCGAGTTGGCGCCGAGTGCGACCTGAGGGCCGGCCACCACCTGCGCCGCGTTCCACACCGCGGCGAACCGCGCGGGGGTGACCTGCAGGTGCATCTGCATCGAGGTGCACGCGGCCTCCGGGGCGATCGAACCGGAGACGCAGGTCAGCCGCTCCACCCCCGAGATGTCCAGGGTGATGTCCTCGCCGCGGGCGGCGAGGATGCGGTCGTTGAGCAGCATGTAGCGGTCGACGCGGGACAGGTTGGCACCGACCAGGTCCTGCGCGCCGAGAGTGGGCAGGATTCCCACCATCACGATGCGGGCGCCGACCTCGCGGGCCTTTCCCTCGGCATATCCCAGGCCCATGCGCAACTCTTCTGCGAGCCGGTCCAGGACCCGGCCGGAAAGCCGGTGCGGGGCGATGTTCACTTCAATGTTGAACTGTGCGAGCTCGGTCTGGAAATCACGGCTCGCGATGCGCTCGAGGACCTCCTCGTTCATCATGCGCGGCAGCCCGTCGCGGTCGGTGAGATTGAGTTCGATCTCCAGCCCCATCAGATTGCGGGGGCGGTCGAATCGCTTCTCCTCCAGCAGTCGCTCCAACCCCAGCAGGCACTGCTTCAGCTTCCTGCGGTAGCGCTGGCGGTCGGCCAGGTCGAACCCAGTGGCCGCGACCTTTTCCCCCATCGGAGGTCCTTCCTCGAGTGGGCCGTGATCACATCATGCCCAGCCCTGAGATCGATAAGGCCCCCGGCGCCTGCGCCGAGCCGCTAAGCTGGCCACGAGCACCGTCTTGCGGCACATTCCGCGGGCATGGACGGAATTCACATGCCGACGGCGGCAGTGTCGTGAAAAACACCGACGAGATTCAGCCATCCGCAGTAACGCGGAAAGCGCAGTTCACGGCGTGGGCGACGGCGCAATTGGGGAGCTATTACCTGCCCAGGGTGACCTGGAAGCGCCTTGCCCGTAATATCACTGACGGCTAGATGAAACACTGCGCGAACACTCCTCGTATATCCTTCGTTCACAGGCAGAGCCTCCGCGACCCGCCGCGCGCCCGCGACGCATCCGGCCACGGGAAGGGATCCGCATGCCCACGCTGATTCCGTACGTCGCCGCCCCCACGCGCCCCGCGGATCCGGGCTGTCCCGGCCTGCTGCCGTTTCGTCTGCTCCATCGCTGACAGTGCTGTCCGCACCCCGCCGAACACCCCCCGTGTCTCCTCATGAGAGGCCGCCCACCATGCCGCTGCAGGTAGCCCCAGCCCCCGCTCCCGCCCTGCGGAGCGTTCTCGCCGCCCTGAGCTCCCCCACCGCCGTCCGTGAGGCCCGCACCCCCTCACTGCGCAACGCCACGGGGCCCCTGGTCGCCGAGCATCCGCTTCCCCTGCACGTCCTCGACCCCGTGATCACCGAACCGGGAGGACTGCCTCGGGCGCGACTGACCGGCTGGCGCTTCCACATCCGTACCGGCGACAAGGTGGCCGCCGCGGGCGAGACCGTGGACACCCCGGACGGCTGGGCGTTCTCGCACTTCTGCGAGGGCCCCTACCTTGCGTCCACCGAGCGCGCGCTGCGCCAGGCCGACGCGCTCACCACCCCCTACCAGCCGCACCTGCTCTCGGTACCGGGGCTCTACATGCTGACGCTGTGGCTGCACGGGGACGTCACAGCGGACGCGGGCACGGCCCAGCCGGCCCCTTCCGACCTGCTGATCCCGCTGGCGCCGGCCCCGCCGGGGATCGCCGCGCACCGCATGCACCGGCTCTCCGACCTGGTGCCGGTGCTCACCCTGCGGCTGGCTCCGCCACCACTGCTCGGCACCACCGCCTGAGGCTCCCGGCTGGGGCGACCCGCACACGCCTCCGTGACCGTCCGGTCACGGAGGCGTTGCATTGTCCGGGCAACCGCCCGTGAGAGTGAATGCGTCCCCAACTAACGAGGACAGCTCACGCGAAATCCCTGCGGAAATCCGTCAGTAGAGCAACACTGGGACCGACCGACTGAACGGGGGAGCGGCATGACTGAGGTTCCTACCCAAGGCAGCCGTACTTCACACCACTCGCAGCGAAAGACGTCGTCCATGTGCCCGCACCAGCCGCATTGTCCGTCCGCCGGCAGCCCCGACCGCGAGGCCGCCCACATCATGGCCAGCCACCCCGAGCAGGGCTGGAGCCTGCTGTGCAACGGCGTCCTGCTCTTCGAGGACACCGGTGAGCTCCTCCCCGACGGGCAGATCATCGCCCCGCACCGCCCGCTCGGCAGCGAGCACATCGTCACGGCGGCCTGACCCGGGCCGGGAACGACACAGGGCCGACCCCGCTGCAGCAGCGGGGCCGACCCTTGAGCGCGTCAGGCGCCCTTACGCGTCGTACTCGTCCAGCGGGGGGCAGGAGCAGACGAGGTTGCGGTCGCCGAAGGCGCCGTCGATGCGGCGGACCGGCGGCCAGTACTTGTCCGCGGCCGACACACCGGAGGGGAAGACCGCCTCCTCACGGGAGTACGGGTGCTCCCAGTCGCCGCCCAGCGCCGCCGCCGTGTGCGGGGCGTTGCGCAGCGGGTTGTCCTGCGCGGGCCACTCCCCCGAACCGACCCGCTCGATCTCGGCGCGGATCGCGATCATCGTGTCGCAGAAGCGGTCCAGCTCCGCGAGGTCCTCGCTCTCCGTCGGCTCGATCATCAGCGTCCCGGCCACCGGGAACGACATCGTCGGCGCGTGGAAGCCGTAGTCGATCAGGCGCTTGGCGACGTCGTCGACCGTCACGCCCGTCTCCTTGGTCAGCGGGCGCAGGTCGATGATGCACTCGTGCGCGACGAGACCGCCGGGACCCGTGTAGAGCACCGGGAAGTGCGGCTCCAGGCGCTTGGCCACGTAGTTCGCGCTGAGCACGGCCACCTGGGTGGCGCGCTTGAGGCCCTCGCCGCCCATGAGCCGCACGTACGCCCAGGAGATCGGCAGGATGCCGGCCGAGCCCCAGGGGGCGGCCGAGATCGGGCCGACGCCCGTCTCGGGACCGGCGGCCGGCTGGAGCGGGTGGTTCGGCAGGTACGGGGCGAGGTGGGCGCGGACCGCGACCGGGCCGACGCCGGGGCCGCCGCCGCCGTGCGGGATGCAGAAGGTCTTGTGCAGGTTCAGGTGCGACACGTCGCCGCCGAAGTGGCCGGGCTTCGCCAGGCCCACCAGGGCGTTGAGGTTCGCGCCGTCCACGTAGACCTGGCCGCCCGCGTCGTGCACCGCGGCGCAGATGTCGCCGATGTGCTCCTCGAAGACGCCGTGCGTGGAGGGGTAGGTGACCATGAGCACGGCGAGCTCGTCGCGGTACTGCTCGATCTTGGCACGCAGGTCCTCGACGTCGACCTCGCCGTCGCCCGCGGTCTTCACGACGACGACCCTCATCCCGGCCATCACGGCGCTTGCGGCGTTGGTGCCGTGCGCGGAGGACGGGATGAGGCAGACGGTGCGCTGGGCGTCACCGTTGGCGCGGTGGTAGGCGCGGACGGCCAGCAGGCCGGCGAGCTCACCCTGGGAGCCGGCGTTCGGCTGGAGGCTGACCTTGTCGTAGCCGGTGACCTCGGCGAGGCGCTCCTCCAGCTCACGGATGAGCGTCAGGTAGCCCTCGGCCTGGTCGGCGGGCGCGAAGGGGTGAAGCGCGCCGAACTCGGGCCAGGTGACCGGCTCCATCTCGGTGGTCGCGTTGAGCTTCATGGTGCAGGAGCCCAGCGGGATCATGCCGCGGTCCAGCGCGTAGTCGCGGTCGGCGAGGCGGCGCAGGTAGCGCAGCATCGCGGTCTCGGAGCGGTGCTGGTGGAAGACCGGGTGGGTCAGGTAGTCCACGCCGCGGGTCAGACCGGCGGGCAGCGCGTCCCCGGTGGTCGCGTCCAGGGCCTCGACGTCGGCGCCGGTGACGCCGAAGGCGTCCCAGACCGCGGCGAGGTCGGCGCGGCCGGTGGTCTCGTCGCAGGCGATGCCGACCAGGTCGGCGTCGACCTGGCGCAGGTTGACGCCGGCCTCGCGGCCGGCGGCCACGACCTCGGCGGCACGGCCGGGCACGCGGGCGGTGAGGGTGTCGAAGAAGGCCCCGGTGGTCACCTCGACGCCGCCGGCGCGCAGGCCCGCGGCGAGGACCGAGGCGTAGCGGTGGGTGCGGCGGGCGATCTGCGCCAGGCCCTCCGGGCCGTGGTAGACCGCGTACATGCCGGCCATGACGGCGAGCAGCACCTGCGCGGTGCAGATGTTGCTGGTGGCCTTCTCGCGACGGATGTGCTGCTCGCGGGTCTGCAGGGCCAGACGGTAGGCCCTGTCGCCGTCGGCGTCGACGGAGACGCCGACCAGGCGGCCCGGGAGGCTGCGGGCGTACGCGTCGCGGACGGCCATGTAGCCGGCGTGCGGGCCGCCGAAGCCCATGGGCACGCCGAAGCGCTGGGTGGTGCCGACCGCGATGTCCGCGCCGAGCTCGCCGGGGGAGGTGAGCACGGTCAGGGCCAGCAGGTCGGCGGCGACGGTGACGATCGCGCCGAGCCCGTGCGCCTGCTCCACGACCGGCTTGAGGTCGCGCACGGCACCGGAGGCACCCGGGTACTGCAGCAGCACGCCGAAGACACCGCGCTCGGCGATCTCCGCCGGGATGCCTTCGCTGAGGTCGGCGACGACGACCTCGACGCCGGTCGGCTCGGCGCGGGTCTCGATCACGGCGACGGTCTGCGGGAAGGTGTCGGCGTCGATCAGGAAGACGCCGTCCTTGACCTTGCCGACCCGGCGGGCCAGGGCCATGGCCTCGGCGGCCGCGGTGCTCTCGTCGAGCAGCGAGGCGCCGGAGGTGGACAGCCCGGTGAGGTCGGCGACGACCGTCTGGAAGTTCAGCAGGGCCTCCAGGCGGCCCTGGGAGATCTCCGGCTGGTAGGGCGTGTACGCCGTGTACCAGGCGGGGTTCTCCATGACGTTGCGCAGGATGACCGGCGGGGTGAAGGTGCCGTAGTAGCCGAGGCCGATCATGGGCCGCAGCACCTGGTTGCGGTCGGCAAGCGAGCGCAGCTCGGCGAGGACCTCGGGCTCGGTGCGGGCGTCGGACAGACCGAGCGCCTCGGCGCTCTTGATGGTGTCCGGCACGGCGGCGGCGGTCAGCTCGTCCAGCGAGCCGTAGCCGACCTGCGCGAGCATCTTGGCCTGCGCACCGGCGTCGGGCCCGATGTGGCGCTGCTCGAAGGGGATGCCGCGCTCCAGCTCGGAGAGTGGGATGCGGTTGGCGGTCATCTGCGGAGGCCTCCTGGTCTGACGCGACACGGCCTCCCCCTCTGTCATCTGAACCTGAGAGCTTCACCGTCCCGCAGGTGCCGGGACGGCTTTCACCGTCGGTGAGGAAGCGGCCGCGCACGCGGTGTGCCGCCCTTCCTGCTTTCCAGAGTGACCTCACCCATGCGGTACGGATGCCTGAGAGATTCCGGGGAGGGTTTGCTCCTTCGGCGCCCGGCGGACGGTTCCCCGCGTCGCCAGGACTCTCCCGCAAGGGGTCAGCAGCCGCTGTCAGCGTACCAGCGCGGTCCGGGCACGGGTCATGTGACAGCCGCCACCTTTCGTGCCTAAATAGGATTAATCGCGACCAGTTGGAGGGACCGTGCAGACCGGTATCGATCCGCGCAGCCTCATCGGGCGCAGGGCCTTCGACCGCAACGGGATGAAGATCGGCACGGTCGACGAGGTGTACCTCGACGACGCCACCGGAGAGCCCGAATGGGCCGCGGTGCGCACCGGCCTGTTCAGCCGCGACGCCTTCGTACCGCTGGAACCGAGCGAGTTCACCGGGGAGGAGCTGCGTGTGCCGTTCGACAAGGCACTGATCAAGGACGCCCCGGACTTCGGCGTGGGCCGGCACCTCTCCCCCGAGCAGGAACTGCAGCTCTACCACCACTACGGCATGAGCGGGCCCTCGCTGTCGGGCCCGGTGCCGGAGCCCCCGCCGGACCACGACTTCGGCAAGCTGGCCGGCGACGCTTGACGCGGGAGCCCCGACAGGCCCGGTAACACCAGCGGGAGCGGTTCGGACGGCTCGAGTTCCGGGTCGGTCACCGCGAAGGTGCGCACCCGCCCCGGCACCAGCGAGCCCGGCTCCTCGAAGCGGACGGTGACCCTCCCGACCCCGCTGCCCTGCACCCACCCCGCGCCGTACTCGGTGTGCCGCACGTCCTGGCCCGGCACCCAGCGCCGCTGCGCCGGCTCCGGCCCCCGGGCTTCCTCCACGGGCCGCTCGTCAGCCCCCTCGGACGGGGCGGACTCCTCGCCCGCCGCCTCCTCCTCCCGTTCGGCCGCCTGGGCGAACAGGTCCTCCTGCGTAAAGTCCGCGAGCCCTGCGACACCGACCCCGAGCAGGCGTACGCCGCCGGTGATCTCGACGGCCTCCAGCAGCCGCGCCGCGGTCTCCCGCACCACCGCGAGGTCGTCGGTCGGGGCGCGCAGGGTCTCCGACCGGGTCAGCGTCGTGAAGTCGTACCGCCGCACCTTCAGCACCACCGTGCGGCCGGAGCGGCCCGCCGTGCGCAGCCTGCGCACGCAGCGGTCGGCCAGCCGGTCCACCTCGAGCCGGACCCGTACACGGTCGGTGAGGTCGACGTCGAAGGTGTCCTCGACCGAGACCGACTTGCTCTCGCGGTCGGCGACCACGGGCCGCTCGTCGATCGCCAGGGCCATCCCGTGCACATGGGCGCCGTGCGCCTTGCCGAGCAGCCGCACCAGCTCGGCCTCCCCCGCCTCCACGACCTCGCCGACCGTGAGGATGCCGGCCCGCCGAAGGTGCTCCGCCGTCGCGGGCCCCACGCCCGGCAGCGTACGCACCTGCATGGGGGCCAGCAGCGCGCGCTCGGTGCCGGGCTCGATGACGACCAGCCCGTCGGGCTTGGCCTGCTCCGAGGCGATCTTGGCGAGCAGCTTGGAGCCCGCGAGCCCCACCGAGCCGGTGACCCCGGTGGCCGCCCGGATGTCCGCCCGCAGCCGCTCCCCCACCGCGCGCGGGTCGTCCGCGATCCCGCCCGCCTCCAGGTCCACGAAGGCCTCGTCGAGGCTGAGCGGCTCGACCAGCGGCGACAGCCGCGACAGCAGCTCCATGACGATGTCGCTGATCTGGCGGTAGACGGCGAAGCGCGGCACGAGGTACGCGGCGTTCGGGCACAGCCGGCGCGCGTGGGCCATCGCCATGGCCGAGTGCACCCCGTGCACCCGGGCCTCGTAGGAGGCGGTCGCGACCACGCCGCGCGGCCCGAGACCCCCCACGACGACCGGCTTCCCCCGCAGACTCGGCTTCGCGGCCTGCTCGACGGCGGCGAAGAACGCGTCCATGTCCAGGTGGAGGATGGTCGGCGCGCTTCTCACAGTCACCGATGGTGCCCCACGGGTCCGACATCCGCCGTACGCCTGTACGGCGGACGGGTGGGCCGCGGTCCGATCCGCGCGGTTCGGCCCGGTTCAGCCCGCGCGGTTGCGGCGCCGCGCCAGCTCGTCACCCGGGTTGTGGCCGACCACCGTCTCCCCGGTGTCGACGCGCTCGGAGTGCAGCTGCGACAGGGCGCCCTCGACGTCCCGCCACACCACGCCCACGGCGATCCCGAAGATCCCCTGACCGCCCTGGAGGAGGTCGACGACCTCGTCCGGGGAGGTGCACTCGTACACCGTCGCGCCGTCGCTCATCAGCGTCATGCGGGTGAGCTCGGCGGGCGCGCTGGACCGCAGGTGCTGCACGGCGGTGCGGATGTTCTGCAGGGACACACCCGTGTCGAGGAGCCGCTTGACGATCTTGAGGACCACGACGTCCCGGAAGCTGTACAGCCGCTGCGTCCCCGAGCCGTACGCGGGGCGGATGCTGGGCTCCACGAGCCCGGTACGCGCCCAGTAGTCCAGCTGGCGATACGTGATGCCGGTCGCCGCGCAGGCGGTGGGCCCGCGGTAGCCGACCCGTTCGCCGGCCCCCTCCGGCTGCTGTCCCGAGGTGTCGCCCGAACCCCCTCCGGGGGGCGTCGCGGCGTTGCGGGCCAAGGCCCCGCGCATCGGATACGGGCCGCCAAAGGCCGTACCGTCGCCGGTGCTTCTCACGCCGACCTCCCGTCCCTTCGCACCCCTCAGGGCACGCGCACGTGCCATCGGGACTTTCCTTCTCGACGGTAGGCAGTCACTCCGGGTGCGTCAACGATCGCCACGCTCGGCACGCCGAGTGATATCAACCCCAGAGGTGGTTTCCCGTGTCCATGGTGGGGGTAAGGCTGGACGAATGGCCTTGGCGGGCCCTATTGACTGCTGGTTCCGAAGTCCTCCGGCGAGATCTGGTCGAGGAACTCGCGGAACTTCTCGACCTCGTCCTCCTGCTCGTCGGGAATGGCGATGCCGGCGTCGTCCAGCACCCCGTCGCTACCGTAGATGGGGGTTCCGGTGCGCAGCGCGAGCGCTATGGCATCCGAGGGACGGGCGCTCACCTCGACGCCACTGGCGAACACCAGCTCGGCGTAGAAGACGCCGTCGCGCAGGTCGGTGATCCGGACCTCGGTCAGCGTCTGGCCGACGGCCTCGAGCACGTCCTTGAACAGATCATGGGTCAGCGGCCGCGCGGGCGTCATGCCCTGCTGCGCGAAAGCGATGGCGGTGGCCTCCCCCGGCCCGATCCAGATGGGCAGGTAGCGGTCGCCTCCCACTTCCCGCAGGAGCACAATCGGCTGGTTGGAGGGCATTTCGACCCGGACACCCACGACGTCGAGCTCGTTCACACAGCAACCCTAGGCCGTGCCCGGCAGGTTTGGGTAGTCGGGACGGGCCCGGCCGGTCACCGACCGGGCGTGTCCTGGCCACGTCGGCTCAGAAGAGCCGCACCCTCAGCGCGGACTGCACCAGCGCCGCGTGCAGCCGCACGGACAGCGCCGCCAGCTCCCGCGCGGTGGCCTCCGCGTGCGTCCTGGTCTGCGGATTGCGGTGCCTGCGCAGGGGCGCGACCACCTGCTCCACCAGACCGGCCTCACGATCGGCGGCCGCCTTGACCGCCCGCAGATGGCGCGGTTCGAGCCCGAAGCGGCCCAGATCGGCCACGATCTTGGCGATGTTCACCGTTTCGGCGTCGTAGTCACCGTCAGGACCGGCCTCCACCAGTCCGTACGCCTCCCACTGGGCGAGCTCGCCCGCTTCGGCACCCGTGGCGGCCAGCAACTCGTCCCTGCCGATGCGCAGCGCCGCGGGTGCCTCCCGCTCCACCGCGCCGACCTCGATCAGCTCCCGGGACTCCCCGGAGGACGGGACGGGCAGCGGCAGCGGCTCGCCGCGGTCGAGGGCGTCGAGGTGCTCACGGATCACTTTCAGCGGAAGATAGTGGTCCCGCTGCATGCGCAGCACGTGCCCGAGCCGCTCCACGTCCCGGACGGTGAACTTACGGTACCCGGAGGGCGTGCGTTGCGGCTCCACCAGCCCCTCCGCCTCCAGGAAGCGGATCTTGGAGATGGTGACCTCGGGGAACTCCTCCCGCAACTCGTTGAGCACCGCGCCGATGCTCAGCAGCCGGTCGTCCGCGGTGGCGGTGCCGTTGCCGGCACCGCCCGACGGTGTACGAAGCATGAACCTTCCCTCGCGGGGGTCAGGCGCCCCACTGGCTCGCGTAGAAGACCAGTCGGTACTTGCCGATCTGCACCTCGTCGCCACTGGACAGGGTCACCGAGTCGATCCGCTCGCGGTTGACGTAGGTGCCGTTGAGGCTGCCGACGTCGGAGACCGTGAAGGAACCGTCCTGAGCACGCCGGAACTCCACGTGACGCCGCGAGACGGTGACGTCGTCCAGGAAGATGTCGCTCTCCGGGTGACGGCCGGCCGTCGTCAGTTCGCCGTCCAGGAGGAAGCGGCTCCCCGAGTTGGGACCACGGCGGACCACCAGCAGCGCGGAGCCCGGCGGCAGCGCGTCGACCGCGGCCTGGGCCTCCGGGGACAGCGCCGGCAGCACGGTCTGTCCCGTCGCCTCGGCCTCGTACGCCTCGATCCCGGAGATGGAGATCGTGGACGTGGTCTCGGAGGCACGCTCGGACGGCACCGCGGCGCGCAGGGGCGCGCCGCAGTTGGAGCAGAAGCGGCTCGCTTCCGCGTTCTGGAACCCGCACCGCGTACAGACCGGCAAGGACCCTCCACCCGTGCTAGAGGCTGATGGTTGCTGGAAACCTATGCGCCCCGCAGCCGCAGGGTCAACAGAAACCGCACCATGACCGCCCGAAATGTCACCGCCCGGAGCAGCGGTCCCGTCACGGAACAGCGGGCGCTCCTCGCCCGGTCCCTCATCCTGCGCGTGCCGCGGGGCGCGGTGGCGCGCCGTGGGGCTGTCACCAGCCTGACGCGAACTCTTGCCGAACCACTTACCGAACAACTTCACGGGCGATTCCCCTTGAACGACACAGACCCGCCCGTGGGGCAGGACGAACCCTCAGTCACGACCGACACATAGTTTCCCTCACGCACCACCCCAGCGGTGCGGCGACCCCCCGCATTCTCCTGCCCTCCCCCGCAAACCCCACTCGCCCCCGCCTCACCGGGTCGACGACTGAGCGTAGTCAGGCTGCTCCGACGGCCGCAAGGCGTCGACAACGATCTTCTCCGATCGCGTCACGTCCGCTGTGGCCTGCTCCTTCTCCAAAGTCTGTACCACGCCGCCCGGGATGTTCAGGGCGGGTTCAAGATCCTGTGGATTACCGATGACCTTGAAGCGGTAGGGCGCGCTGACCTTGTGCCCGTCGATCTGCACACCGCCCGACCCCTGGATGAAGTAGGTGTCGGCCACGACCCGCACGTCGTTGATCTGGATCGCCTCCGCTCCCGCGGCGCGCAGCTCCTGCAGCGCGTCGAGCAGCATGTCGGCCTCGACGGCGTCCTGGGGGTCGTTGATCGTCAGCGTGATGCCGGGACCCTCGACGGCGACCGTGCCGGCCAGCACCCCGAGCTGCTCCGCCTTCTGCTCGGTCTGCTTGCGGGCCTCCTCGGCCTGGTCCGAGCTGTTCTCCAGCTCGGTGCGCTGCTCCTCGAGGCGCCGCCGCTCGTCGCCGAGCCGCTGCGAGCGGTTGTCCAGCTCGTCCAGGATGCGCACCAGGTCCTCCTGGCGGGCGCCGCGCAGTGCGCTGGTGTCGCTGGTCGAGCGGACCTGGATGGCCAGGCCCAGACCGAGGACGAACAGCAGCAGCGCGACGATCAACTGCGCCCGGGACACCCGCGGCGGCCACAGTCCCGCCTTGAGGCGCTGCCGGCCGCTCACGCCGGACGCCGTTGCCCGCGGTTCCCCCGATTCCTGCGGCGGCTGCTGCCGACCGTGTGCGGACTGCTCCGCGTCCGACGGCCCGGCGGCCGGCACCGGTGGTCCGGCCGCGGGCAGCTCCGGGCGCGCCGCAGGCCGCTCCCGCGCCGGCGGCTCGGCCCCGGCGGGCAGTTCGGGGCGCGGCCGCTCCGGCGTCTGGTCGTTCTCGTCACTCATCGTGCTGTCACGCCCGGAAGACATGGCGACGGATCGCCGCGGCGTTGGAGAAGATGCGGATGCCGAGGACGACGACGACACCCGTGGAGAGCTGCGCACCCACCCCCAGCTTGTCGCCCAGGAAGACGATCAGCGCGGCCACGACGACGTTGGACAGGAAGGAGACCACGAAGACCTTGTCGTCGAAGATCCCGTCGAGCATGGCCCGCAGACCGCCGAAGACGGCGTCGAGCGCGGCGACCACGGCGATCGGGAGGTAGGGCTCGACCACCGTCGGCACGACGGGGCGGACCACCAGGCCCACCACCACTCCAACGATCAGGCCCAGTACGGCGATCAATTCGTACCCTTCCCATTTCCGGATGCGCTCGACGACGGCCCGGCCGACGGGACCGGGGTCGCGGAGCGGATGATCAGGCTCGGAGCCGCGGGCAGTTCCAGCTTCTCCTTCTCGGAGATGCGCGCGCGGATCCCGTAGTTCTCCTGCAGGACGTGCAGGTACTGCCCGTCCGCACCGTCCTGGAAGGACGTGCTCAGCTTCTGCGGGTCCCCGATCGCCAGGATCGTGTAGGGCGGAACCAGCGGCCGGTTGTCGACCAGTATGGCGTCACCCGCGGCACGGATGGCCGACAACGACGTCAACCGCTGCCCGTTGATGGAGATGGCCTCCGCCCCCGCCGCCCACAGGCCGTTGACCACGCGCTGCATGTCCCGGTCGCGCACCCGGCCGGTGTCGGTGAAGTCACTGGTCGTACGCGGATCGCTGCCGCCGCCCGACGAGGCCTCCTTGGCGTCGTTGACCTCCAGCTCGATGCCCGGCCCCGTGACCGGCGTCGCCCCGGCCAGGAGCGCCACGCGCTCCGCGTCACCGTCGCGGTCGTTGAGCGCCTGACGCTGCTTGGCCGCCACGTCGTCGCGCAGCCCGTCCACGCTCTTCTGCAGCTCGTCGGCGGTACGGGTCTCGGACTCGATGCGGTCGATGAGCTTCTGCCGCTCCTTGGCCAGCGTCGGGGCCGCCACCTGCGTCTGCGCCGCGCCTATCGTGACCACCACGCCGGCCAGCACCAGGCCCAGTGCGAGCACCAGCCGGCCCCGCAGCGTTGCGGGCAGACGGGACGTGCCCGTGGCGCCCCGGCGGGCGGCGGCCTCGGCGTACCCGTCGTCGAGACTGTGCTCCATGACGTTCGTCAGCAGCGACATGGAGGCGTCCGGGCGCCGGGTCACGGCCCTCCCAGGGGCGCTGCTCCGATCGGGGTGCTGCTGCGACATGCCGCACATCGTCGCATGTCCGTGCCACCGACCTCGAACGGGCCCCTCCCGGCGCGCCGTTCGTCGCGTCGGAAGGGGCCCGTGAACCGGTGCCGGAGCGGGATCAGCGGCCGGCGCTGTCCACGATCGACGACCACTCGTCGAGCAGTGCCTGCGCGGAGGCGTCGTCCGGCCCCTCCGCCCACAGGTGCGTGACCGCCTCGGCCGGGTCGGGCAGCACCATCACCCAGCGCCCGTCCGCCTCGACCACGCGCACGCCGTCGGTGGTGTCGACGTTGCGGTCCCCCGCCTCCTCGACCACCCGGCGCATGACCAGGCCCTTGACCGCCCACGGCGTCGCCAGGTCCCGCTTGAGGACATGGGCACGCGGGATGCGCGCGTCGATCTGGCTCAGGGTGAGCTGGGTACGCGCCACCAGGCCGATCAGCCGCACGAAGGCCGCGGCGCCGTCGAAGACACTGCTGAACTCCGGGATGATGATGCCGCCCTTGCCGTCACCACCGAAGATGGTCGTGTCCTGCCGGCCGACCCGGGTGAGGTCGTCGGGCGAGGTCGTCGTCCAGTCCACCTGCGTCCCGTGGTACGCCGCGACCTGTTCGGCGATGCGGGTCGTCGTCACGGGGAGCGCCACCCGGCCGCTGCGCCGCTCGGCGGCGACCAGGTCGAGCATGACCAGCAGCGCCCGGTCGTCCTCGATGATCTTGCCGCGCTCGTCCACCAGCGACAGCCGCTCCCCGACCGGGTCGAAGCGCACGCCGAAGGCCGCCCGCGAGGACGCCACGATCTCCCCGAGCCGGACCAGGCCCGCACGCCGGCCGTCGGCCGTCTCGGTGGGCCTGGCCTCGTTGAGGCCGGGGTTGATCGTCAGCGAGTCCACCCCGAGCCGGCCGAGGAGGCTGGGCAGGACGAGGCCCGCGCTGCCGTTCGCGGCGTCGACCACGACCTTCAGCCCGGCCTCGGCGATGCCCGAGGTGTCCACGGCCCGCAGCAGCGCGCCCGTGTAGGAGTCGAAGACGCTCGCCGGGAAGTTCAGGTCGCCGATCTCGCCGGGGAACGCACGGCGGTACTCCTGGCGCGCGAACACACGGTCCAACTTGCGCTGCCCCGCCGCCGACAGGTCGGCGCCGCGTTCGTCGAAGAACATGATGTCCACCGAGTCGGGGATGCCCGGACTCGTGCGGATCATGATGCCGCCGGCGCTGCCGCGCGCGGTCTGCTGCCGCGCCACGGGCATCGGCACGTTCTCCAGGTCCCGCACGTCGATCGCGCTGGCCTGGAGCGCCGAGATCACCGCACGCTTCAGCGCACGGGCACCACGGGAGTGGTCACGGGCGGTGGTGACGGTGGCGCCCTTCTTGAGCGTCGTCGCGTACGCGCCCGCGAGGCGCACGGCGAGCTCCGGGGTGATCTCCACGTTCAGGATGCCGGAGACGCCCCGCGCGCCGAACAGGTTCGCCTGGCCCCTGGACTCCCAGATCACCGACGTGTTCACGAAGGCGCCGGCCTCGATGGTCTTGAACGGGTACACCCGGACGTCGCCCGCGATGATCGACTCCTCGCCGATCAGGCACTCGTCGCCGATGACCGCTCCGTCGTCGATCCGCGCCGCGCGCATGACGTCGGTGTTCTTGCCGATGACGCAGCCGCGCAGGTTGGTCTGCGGCCCGATGTAGACGTTGTCGTGGACGACGGCCTTGTGCAGGAAGGCACCGGACTTCACGACGACGTTGGAGCCGATCACCGTGTGCTCGCGCAGCTCGGCCCCGGCCTCGACCTTGGCGTAGTCACCGACGTACAGGGGACCGCGCAGCGTCGCGTCCGGGTGCACCTCCGCGCCCTCGGCGACCCAGACGCCGGGCGAGATCTCGAAGCCCTCGAGGTCGACGTCGACCTTGCCCTCCAGGACGTCGGCCTGCGCCTTGATGTAGCTCTCGTGGGTGCCGACGTCCTCCCAGTAGCCTTCGGCGATGTAGCCGTAGAC
Source organism: Streptomyces sp. TOM-9 (assembly GCF_056858595.1). NCBI lineage: Bacteria > Bacillati > Actinomycetota > Actinomycetes > Kitasatosporales > Streptomycetaceae > Streptomyces > Streptomyces sp. TOM-9. Next base: position 2,069,503 of record NZ_JBXEQB010000001.1, read on the forward strand.
GGGCTTGCCTTCCTTCATCAACTGCGGGAAGACGTCACCGGACCAGTCCACCGAGACGTCGGGCTCGACGTAGTCGAAGACCTCCGGCTCCATGACGTAGATGCCGGTGTTCACCGTGTCCGAGAAGACCTGGCCCCAGGTCGGCTTCTCGAGGAAGCGCTCGACCTTGCCCTCCTCGTCGACGATGGTGATCCCGAACTCCAGGGGGTTGGGCACCCGGGTCAGGCAGACCGTGACCAGCGCACCCTTCTCCTTGTGGAAGTTGATCAGCTCGGTCAGGTCGAAATCGGTCAGTGCGTCACCGGAGATCACCAGGAACGAATCGTCCTTGAGTGCGTCCTCGGCGTTCTTGACGCTGCCGGCGGTGCCGAGTGGCTTCTCCTCGTTCGCGTAGGTGAGGTCCATGCCGAGTTCTTCGCCGTCACCGAAGTAGTTCTTGACGAGCGAGGCGAGGAACTGCACGGTCACCACGGTCTCGGTCAGACCGTGCCGCTTGAGCAGCTTGAGCACGTGCTGCATGATCGGCTGATTCACGACCGGCAGCAGCGGCTTGGGCATGCTCGAGGTCATCGGGCGAAGGCGTGTTCCTTCGCCGCCGGCCATCACGACGGCCTTCATGTCGGAAGCGTCCTCCTCAAAGAGACGACTGTCTTGCCGACGTCACCCGTGCTCTCTCTCACGCGGACCGTCGCGGTCCCCCGGACCGCCGGTCACGCGCGGGGTACCCGGCCGGAGGGCTCTCCTGCCGGGTACGCGGGCTCAATCGGCCGTGGCGTCCGCCCTGACGAGTCGGCGGACCTGGACCACGTAGAGGATCCCTGCCCACCAATACAGCGTTGTACCCCATCCGGCGAACGCCCATCCGAAAATAGCAGCGAGCGTGTTCAGCCACCCGTCGCCGTCGCTCAGCAGCAGCAACGGGAAGGCGTACATGAGGTTGAAGGTGGCGGCCTTGCCCATGAAGTTGACCTGCGGCGGACCCCAGCCGTGCCGGCGCATCACCAGGATCATCACGCCCATGACGGCGTCCCGGGCCACCAGGATGGCCGTCAGCCACCACGGTAGGATCCCGCGCCACGTGAGGCCGATGATCGTGGAGACGATGTACAGCCGGTCCGCGGCCGGGTCCAGCACCCTGCCGAGGCTGCTGATCTGGTTCCAGCGGCGCGCGAGCTTCCCGTCCAGGTAGTCGCTGACGCCGCTGAGGGCGAGCACGAGCAGTGCCCAGCCGTCGACCTTCGGGCCGCCGAACTCGGGCCACAGGATGAGCCACAGGAATACGGGCACGCCCAACAGCCGTGCCATGCTCAGGATGTTGGGGATCGTGAAGACGCGATCCGTCTGCACCCTTGTCTCCTGGACCTCCACCGGGGGCCCCTTCTCTTGAACGTACGCTCGGATGATTCCACCCGACCTTACCTCAGGGCATGAAAAAGCCCGCCGCCGGGCCTCAGAAGAGGCTCCGGCGACGGGCTCAATAATTGTTCGGCGGCGTCCTACTCTCCCACAGGGTCCCCCCTGCAGTACCATCGGCGCTGAAAGGCTTAGCTTCCGGGTTCGAAATGTAACCGGGCGTTTCCCTAACGCTATAACCACCGAAACACTATGAAACTATCGAACCAACGGTTCGTTGTTTCAGAACTACACAGTGGACGCGAGCAACCTATGGACAAGCCCTCGGCTTATTAGTACCGGTCAGCTCCACCCATTACTGGGCTTCCACATCCGGCCTATCAACCCAGTCGTCTACTGGGAGCCTTAACCCCTCAAGGGGGTGGGAGTCCTCATCTCGAAGCAGGCTTCCCGCTTAGATGCTTTCAGCGGTTATCCCTCCCGAACGTAGCCAACCAGCCATGCCCTTGGCAGGACAACTGGCACACCAGAGGTTCGTCCGTCCCGGTCCTCTCGTACTAGGGACAGCCCTTCTCAAGACTCCTACGCGCACAGCGGATAGGGACCGAACTGTCTCACGACGTTCTAAACCCAGCTCGCGTACCGCTTTAATGGGCGAACAGCCCAACCCTTGGGACCGACTCCAGCCCCAGGATGCGACGAGCCGACATCGAGGTGCCAAACCATCCCGTCGATATGGACTCTTGGGGAAGATCAGCCTGTTATCCCCGGGGTACCTTTTATCCGTTGAGCGACGGCGCTTCCACAAGCCACCGCCGGATCACTAGTCCCTACTTTCGTACCTGCTCGACCCGTCAGTCTCACAGTCAAGCTCCCTTGTGCACTTACACTCAACACCTGATTGCCAACCAGGCTGAGGGAACCTTTGGGCGCCTCCGTTACTCTTTAGGAGGCAACCGCCCCAGTTAAACTACCCACCAGACACTGTCCCTGATCCGGATCACGGACCGAGGTTAGACATCCAGCACGACCAGAGTGGTATTTCAACGACGACTCCACCCAAGCTGGCGCTTGGGTCTCAAAGTCTCCCACCTATCCTACACAAGCCGAACCGAACACCAATATCAAGCTGTAGTAAAGGTCCCGGGGTCTTTCCGTCCTGCTGCGCGAAACGAGCATCTTTACTCGTAGTGCAATTTCACCGGGCCTGTGGTTGAGACAGTCGAGAAGTCGTTACGCCATTCGTGCAGGTCGGAACTTACCCGACAAGGAATTTCGCTACCTTAGGATGGTTATAGTTACCACCGCCGTTTACTGGCGCTTAAGTTCTCAGCTTCGCCCCACCGAAATGGAGCTAACCGGTCCCCTTAACGTTCCAGCACCGGGCAGGCGTCAGTCCGTATACATCGCCTTACGGCTTCGCACGGACCTGTGTTTTTAGTAAACAGTCGCTTCTCGCTGGTCTCTGCGGCCACCACCAGCTCAGGGAGCAAGTCCCCTCACCAGCAATGGCCCCCCTTCTCCCGAAGTTACGGGGGCATTTTGCCGAGTTCCTTAACCACAGTTCACCCGAACGCCTCGGTATTCTCTACCTGACCACCTGAGTCGGTTTAGGGTACGGGCCGCCATGAAACTCGCTAGAGGC
>NZ_JBXEQB010000001.1:2077500-2712500 GCF_056858595.1 Streptomyces sp. TOM-9
CGTCGCGGATCTGGACGACGTCCGCAACCGGATCGTGGCGCGGCTGCTCGGGGTGCCGATGCCCGGTGTCCCGGACAGCGACGAGCCGTACGTGCTGATCGCGCGGGACCTGGCGCCGGCCGACACCGCGTTGCTGGACCCGTCGCTGGTGCTCGGCTTCGTGACCGAGGAGGGCGGGCCGACCAGCCACAGCGCGATCCTCGCGCGTGCGCTGGGGGTGCCCGCCGTGGTGGCGCTGCCGGGCGCCACGGAGCTGGCGGAGGGCACGGTCATCGCCGTGGACGGCAGCACCGGCGACATCTACGTCGACCCGGACAAGGACCGGCGGGCCGAGCTGGCGAAGGCCGCGGAGGAGCGCAGGGCTGCGCTCGCCGCGACCTCGGGGCCGGGTGCCACGTCGGACGGGCACAAGGTGCCGCTGCTGGCGAACGTCGGCGGTCCCGCGGACGTCGAGGCGGCCGTGAAGGCGGGCGCGGAGGGCGTGGGTCTGTTCCGCACGGAGTTCCTCTTCCTGGACGACTCCCGGAACGCGCCGTCGGAGGAGAAGCAGGTCGAGGCGTACCGGCAGGTGCTGGATGCCTTTCCCGAGGGCCGGGTCGTGGTCCGGGTGCTGGACGCGGGTGCCGACAAGCCGCTGGAGTTCCTGACGCCCGCGGACGAGCCGAACCCGGCGCTGGGCGTGCGGGGCCTGCGGACGCTGCTCGCCCACCCCGATGTGCTGCACACGCAGCTGCGGGCGCTCGCCAGGGCCGCCGAGGGCCTGCCGGTGTACCTCGAGGTCATGGCACCGATGGTGGCGGACCGCATCGACGCCAAGGCGTTCGCGGACGCGTGCCGGGAAGCCGGGCTGCACGCGAAGTTCGGCGCGATGGTGGAGATCCCGTCGGCGGCCCTGCGGGCACGGTCGATCCTGCAGGAGGTCGAGTTCCTCTCGCTGGGGACGAACGACCTGGCGCAGTACACCTTCGCGGCGGACCGGCAGGTCGGTTCGGTGTCGCGGCTGCAGGATCCGTGGCAGCCGGCGCTGCTGGACCTGGTGTCCGCGGCGGCCGAGGCCGCGCGGGCCGAGGGCAAGAGCTGCGGTGTGTGCGGTGAGGCGGCCTCCGATCCGCTGCTGGCGTGCGTGCTGACGGGTCTGGGCGTGACGAGCCTGTCGATGGGCTCGGCGTCGATCCCCTACGTGCGGGCGACGCTGGCGAAGTACACCCTGGCGCAGTGCGAGCGGGCGGCGGCGGCCGCCCGGGCGACCGACACGGCCGACGAGGCGCGGCGCGCGGCGCAGGCGGTGCTGTCCGGGGAGTGACCGCTTCCCGTCCTCCCGAGGGGCGTCCCACCGGTGGTGGGGCGCCCCTCGGCGTTCCCGGGCTCCGCCGTGCTCAGTCGTCCTCCGGCGGCGGGAGGACGAATCCCGGGCGGTGGACGACGCCGGGCTCCGGGGGGACGGGGTCGCCGGACTCGGCGTCGGTGCAGTAGGCGTTGAAGACCTGTGCCTCGGTGAGGGGTTGGAGCCAGCCGTCGCGCAGCGTCCAGCCGCGGACTTCGTCCGGGCGGTCGGGCGGGGGCTGGCCGGTGCCCGTGCCGCTGCGCAGGACGAGGCCGCCGGGGCTGTCCTCGGCGAGCCCGGCGGCGATGACGGTGCAGCAGACCAGGGCCTCGGCCTCGACGAGGTGGACCATGCCCTGCTCGTCGCAGCGGGCGTGCATGGCGGCGAGCAGTGTGGTGCCCTCGGCGGGCACGCTGCACACGAGGTGGTGGTGGCCGGGCCCCGCGGCTTCGAGGAGGCGCATCAGGGCCTGGGAGGCGCGGTCGAAGGAGGTGCGGGCGAGGTCGTCGCCGCAGCCGGCGCAGTCCCCGGCGCGGGCCAGGATGCCGGAGGCCCGTTCCCAGGTGGCCTGGCGGCCCGCCTCGTACTCGAGCTCGGTGACGAGGTGTTCCAGGGGCTGTCCCGCGTAGGGGACGGTCGGGCCGGCCGTGGTGACGTCGGCGGCGTACCGCGTGCGGGAGCGTGAGCTGTCGGGGTCGTGGCCGGTGTCGGCGCAGTACTCGGCGTACTCGGCCGGGTCGAAGGGCCCGACGCGGACGTGGATGCCACGGGAGGCGAGGGACCGCAGCAGGCCCTCGATCTGCCGCAGGTAGCTCGCGTGGTCGTCGAAGGTGAAACTGCGGTAGCCGCGCATGGCGACGAAGTCGGCGGGGTCGGTGAGGACGGCGACGGTGGTCGGTGACTCGCGGCGCAGGGTGCGGCGGCCGGTCCTCGCGGTGCGGCGGGCGGGGCGGCTGCTCAGCTTGCGGTGCTTGGTGTGTGCCATGACGGCTCCCCCTCGGTACGGCGGTCAACTGTCACTCACCGTAGTCGCCACCACTGACAGTGACGGTCCCGCTGGGGATCACGGGGGTCTTCCGGGCCTCGGGCCCGGGGCGTTCGGCGGCGTCCAGCCGGTCCAGACGGCGGCGTACGAGGGTGCGCTGGCCGACGGAGACGGCGGCGAGGCCGGCGCCGAGGCCGAGCCAGCCGAGCGGGCCCGCCGCCATGACGGCGGAGGTGAGCAGGACCGGGCCGGCCGAGCGCTGGGCCGACTGCGCGAGTCCGTGGACGCCGAGGTACGCGCCCTGGGACCGGCCGGGGGCGAGGGCGAGGGACAACTCCCAGGAGATCGCGGCGTGGACGATCTCCGCGGCGGTGAAGGCCGTGGCGGCGACGACGAGGGCGACCACGGCGGTCCCCGTCGAGTCCACGGCCGAGACGGCCATGGCGCCGCCCGCGACGAGGAAGGCGACGCCGAGCAGCGGCAGGGAGGCGGCGGCCCTGCGGGGTTCGTCCCCGAGGCGGCTGAGGCGGACCTGGAAGAGCACGACGAGGACGTTGTTGAGCACGAAGAGCAGGGCGACGAGGCTGTGCGGGGCGACGGTCGCGGTGGCGATCCACAGGGGCAGGCCGATGTTGAGCGCCGTGTCGTCGAGCAACAGCAGGGTCTCGGTGGCGGTGTACGCGAGGTAGCCGCGGTCGCGCCAGGGGCTGGTGGCCGGGGTCTTCGTCCGGGGCGGTTCCCCGCCGGTGGCGGCGGGTGCGCCGGCCACCACGCGTACGGGGGACGGCGGTTCTGCGCAGCGCAGGACGAGCAGGGCGGCGCCGGCGAAGGAGAGGGCGTCCCCGATGAGCATGGTGCGGTAGGCGGTGTCGGTGCCGATGGCCAGGGCGACGGCGGCGGCGAGGCCGCCGATGCCGAAGCCGATGTTGACCACGGTGCGCTGGAGGGCCTGGTAGCGGACGCGGTCCGGGCCCGCGACGCGTGCGGCGTACAGCTTGGTGAGGACCGAGGCGGCGCGGTCGCCGAGGCTGCCGAGCGCGGCGATGGGCAGCAGGAGCCAGAGGGTGCCGGTGAGCAGGATGCCGAGGGCGGCCGCGGCGCGCAGGGCGTGGACGGCCGGGAGCAGCCGGGTGAGCGGGACGCGGTCCGCGACCCGGCCCGCGACGGGGGTGCCCGCGATGCCGACGGCACCGGCGACACCGAGCAGGAGGCCGATCTCGTGCGGGGCGAGTCCGGCGACGTAGGTGTAGTAGAGCGCCGAAGTGCCGTACCAGAGACCGGATCCGGCCTTGTCGGTGAGGCTCACCCAGAGCATGCGGCGGCCGTCGCGGCCGCCCGGTACGAGGTCCTCGATGTCGCTGCGGCTGCGAGGGAATCGCATGCACTGCCCCCTTGACCCGAAGTTTGTATTGATACATACTTGTGAATGTGGCAGCACAATATGCGATCAGCGGCACGAGCGCCAAGGGCATTGCCGCGTCCGTCGAACGGGGCGTGGCCGACGGGGCGTTGTCCCCCGGGGCCGCGCTGCCGCCGGTACGGACGCTGGCCGATCGCCTGGGAGTCAGTCCCGGCACGGTGGCGACCGCCTACAAGGAACTCCGGCAGCGCGGGATCGTCGTCACGCGCGGACGCGGCGGCACCGTCGTCGCACAGGCGCCGGCCGTGGCGTCCAGGAGGCCGCCGAAGGTGCCCGCCGGACTGCGGGACCTGGCGGGCGGCCACCCGGACCCGGCGTTCCTGCCGGAACTGCTGCCGTCGGTGCAGGTGACGCCCGGGGCGCGCTCGCACCGGTCGGCTCCGCGCCTTCCCGAGCTGGAGGAGCTGACCCGCGCGTGGTTCGACCGCGACGGCGTGCCGGCGGACGACGTGACGTTCGCGCACAGCGCGCTCGACTGCCTCGGGCGGCTGCTCTCCGTCGAACTGCGGCCCGGCGACGCGGTGGCGATGGAGGATCCGGGCTACCACCATCTGCTCGACCTGGTGCCCGCGCTGGGACTGCGCATGCTGCCGGTCGCGGTCGACGACGAGGGCATGCGGCCCGAGGCGCTGCACGACGCGCTGCGGGCCGGGGCGCGGGCGGTGGTGTGCAGTCCGCGCTCCCAGAACCCGTACGGCGGGTGCTTCTCGCCGGAGCGGCGGGACGCGCTGCTCGGCGTGGTGCGGGAGGCGCCCGACGTCCTCGTGGTCGAGAACGACCACGCCGCGGACATCGCGGGAGTGCCGCTGCACAGCCTGACCTCAGGGGGGCTGCCGCGCTGGGCGCAGGTGCGCACGGTCACCAAGTACCTGGGCACGGACCTGCGGTGGGCGGCCCTCGCCTGCGACCCGACGACGCTGGCGCGGCACGACGGACGGCTGCTGCTGACCTCGGGGTGGGTCAGTCATGTGCTGCAGGGGATGGCCGCGCGCCTGATGACGGACGCGGCGGCACGGCTGCTGGTGGAGGCCGCCCGGGACGCGTACGCGGAGCGGCGGGAGGCGCTCGTCGGCGAGCTGGGGGAGCGCGGGATCGCGGCGCACGGGGCGAGCGGGCTGAACGTGTGGGTGCCGGTGCGGGACGAGGCGGCGGTGGTGAACGGCCTGCGGTCGCGCGGGTGGTGGGTGGCCGCCGGGGCGCGGTTCCGGCTGGCGGCCGGGCCCGGCGTGCGCATCACGACCGCGGAGCTGCGGCCCGTAGACGCGAGGGTGCTGGCCGCCGACTTCGCCGGCGTGCTCGGGGAGTTCGGCGCGACGTACGGGGGGTGAGGGGGGCCGGGCCCCGCCTCACCCCCCCCGCGGGCGCTCAGCTGCGGGTGCGGGCCAGGTCCGCGTAGAACGTGAGCAGCCCCAGGTCGTCGACCGAGCCCGGGTTGACCGCCTTGTCCAGCGGCGTGCCCTGCAGCAGCTTCTTCACCGGGACCTCGATGCGCTTGCCGGTGAGGGTGTGCGGGATGCCGGGGACCGGGATGATCTCGTCGGGGACGTGGCGGGGGGAGAGCTGCTCGCGGATGATGCGCTTGACCTTGTCGCGGAGGGCGTCGTCGAGCACCGCGCCCTCGGCGAGCTGGACGAAAAGCGGCATCCAGTAACCGCCGTCGGGCTGCTCGACGCCGATGACGAGCGACTCGCGGATCTCCGGGAGCCGTTCGACGGCCTCGTAGATGTCGGCGGAGCCCATGCGGACGCCCTGGCGGTTGAGGGTGGAGTCGGAGCGGCCGTGGATGACCACCGTGCCGCGCGAGGTCAGGGTGATCCAGTCGCCGTGCCGCCAGACGCCCGGGAACATCTCGAAGTAACTGTCGTGGTAGCGGCTGCCGTCGGGGTCGTTCCAGAAGTGGATGGGCATCGACGGCATGGGGTTGGTGACGACCAGCTCGCCGACCTCGTCGGTGACCGGCTTGCCGTACGGGTCCCAGGCCTGGAGATCGGTGCCGAGGCAGGGGGCCTGGAGCTCGCCGATGTACACCGGCAGGGTCGGGACGCCGCCGGCGAAGCAGCTGCACACGTCGGTGCCGCCGCTGACGGAGGCGATCCACAGGTCCTCCTTGACCTCGTCGTGGATCCAGCGGAAGCCGTCCGGCGGGAGCGGGGAGCCGGTGGTGGCCACGCACCTGACGGCGGACAGGTCGTGGTCGCGGCCGGGGTGGACGCCGGCCTTGCGGCAGGCGATGACGTACGCGGCGGAGGTGCCGAAGACGGTGGTGCCGGTGCGTTCGGCGACGCCCCACTGGGCGCCGGTGTCGGGGAAGCCGGGGCTGCCGTCGTACAGGACGATCGTGGAGCCCGCGAGCAGGCCGCCCACGAGGAAGTTCCACATCATCCAGCCGGTGGAGGTGTACCAGAAGAAGCGGTCCTGCGGCCCGAGGTCCATGTGGAGCCCGGTCTGCTTCAGGTGCTCCAGCAGGATGCCGCCCTGGGACTGGACGATGGCCTTGGGCAGGCCGGTGGTGCCGGAGGAGTACAGCACCCACAGCGGGTGGTCGAACGGGACCTGCTCGTAGACCGGTTCCCGGTCGCCGGAGACCAGGGCGTCCCACTCCAGGGCGCCCTCGGGCACGGGCGTGCCCAGCAACGGGATGTGCACGACGGCGCGCAGCGAGGGCAGCTCGGCGCGCAGCTCGGCGACGACGCCGGTGCGGTCGTGCTCCTTGCCGCCGTAGCGGTAGCCGTCGACGGTGAACAGCACGACGGGCTCGACCTGCTGGAAGCGGTCCAGCACGCTGCGGGCCCCGAAGTCCGGGGCGCAGGAGGTCCACACGCCGCCGACGGCGGCGGTGGCGAGCAGGGCGACGACGGCCTGGGGGACGTTGGGCAGGTAGCCGCTGACCCGGTCGCCCGGGCGGACGCCGAGAACGCGCAGCTCGTGGGCGAGGGAGGCGACCTGGCGGCGCAGCTCGGCCCAGCTGGTGGAGCCGGTCTCGTGCCGCTCGTCGAGGTGGAGCAGGGCGGGCTCACCGGCCCGGGCGGCGTCGCCGGCGGGACGCAGGGCGTGCTCGGCGTAGTTGAGCGTGGCCCCGGGGAACCACTTCGCGCCGGGCATGGCGGCGTCGGCGAGGACGGTCTCGTACGGGGAGGAGAAGCGCACGTCGAACCACTCGACGACGGACCGCCAGAAGGTCCCGGGCTCGCGCACCGACCAGGCGTGCAGCGCGTGGTAGCCGGCGACGGGGTCGGCGGTGTCGGGGGCGGGCGCGCCGTGGTGCTCGGCGGCCCAGGCCTGGAAGCGCGTCACCTGGGCACCGGAGACTCGGTCCGGGCCGGGCTGCCACAACGGCTGCTCGGTCGCCGGGTCGGCGGTGGGCTCAGGTGTGGTGCTCATGGGGCGGCTCCCGGACGGTACGCGACGCTGCGTGATGTGCGGCTGGACCCCGGCCGGGCGGAATGTCCCCGGTCGCGGCTGGGCAGGACGATGCCACGTGATCGTCTCCGGCGCCAGGGCACACCCCACACATTCGAGGGTGGAAGCATGTGCCGGGCCGCCAGGTGGAAGGTGGCCGGCCGGCGGCGGGGCGGGCGGGAACGGTGAAAGGGTGGGCCTTATGGATGCTCGGGACCTGGTGCGACAGGTACGGCAGGTCGGATCGGCGAACGGGCTGAGGGCGGTGCGCGCGGCGTGGCGCCGGCAACGCACCGACGCACGGGACCTCCCGCGGCGGGGGCCGGAGCGGGCGCGGGTGCCAGGGTCCGCCGAGGGCGCGGATCCGCTGCCTGGCGGCGGGGTGGTCCGCTTCGCCCGGTCGACCCTGCGGGTGCGGGTCGCAGCGGGCGGCGCGGTGTTCTGCGGCTGGGACGGTGCCGAGCCGGAGCCGTCGTACGCGCTGGACGGCGGCTGCCCCGACGCCGACACCCGGGCGGTCATCGAGCCCGACAAGGACGGCTGGCGGGTGGTCTCGGAGCGGATCACGGTGCTGGTCTCCCGGCACGGGGCGGTGGAGTTCCGCACGCCGGGGGGCGTGCTGCTGCGTCGTGACCTGCCGCCGCGCTGGTGGGACCCGGTGAACGCGGCGGAGGGCACGGAACCGCGCTGGGTGCAGCGCTCGGAGACGCCGGCGGACGCGGACGTGTTCGGGCTCGGCGGGCGGGCCTCGGGGCCGCGGCTGGGCGAGGGCGCGTACCGGCTGTGGAACACCGACCCCGGCGGCGCCTTCGAGCCGGAGACCGATCCGCTGTACATCACCATGCCGCTGCAGCTGGTCGTCGCCGACGCGGGCAGCCATCTGCTCTTCCACGACAACACCTGGGACGGCCGGGTGACCCTGCGCGACGGCGAGGAGGGCGCGGGATCCGGTCACGACCGCCCCGGCGGCTGCGAGACGCGGATGGACGGCGGCCCGCTGCGCTACTGGGTGATCCCCGGCACTCCCGCGCGGATCCTGGCCTCCTGGACCGCGCTGACCGGCCGGCCCGCGCTGCCGCCGCGCTGGGCGCTGGGGTACCAGCACGCGCGGTGGGGCTTCGGCACGGCGGCGGAGGTACGGCGGGTCGCGGCCGGTTACCGCGAGCGCGAACTGCCGCTGTCGGCGCTGCACCTGGACATCGACCACTACGACGGCCACCGGGTCTTCACCGTCGACCGCGAGCACTTCCCCGACCTGCCCGCGCTCGCCGAGGAGTTGCGCGGGCACGGGGTGCGCCTGGTCTCGATCGTGGACCCGGCGGTCAAGCTGGAGCCGGGCAACCCGGTCCACGACAGCGGGGCCGCTGCCGACGCCTTCGTGCGCGACGCGCAGGGGCGTCCGGTGCGCGGCGTGGTGTGGCCGGGCGACGCGGTCTTCCCCGACTTCACCGACCCGCGGGTGCGCAAGTGGTGGGGCGGGCTCTACGCGGAACGGCTCGCCCAGGGCTTCGCCGGGGTGTGGCACGACATGAACGAACCGGTGTCCTTCGCCGCGTTCGGCGACACCACCCTCCCCCGCTCCGCCCGGCACGCCCTGGAGGGCCGCGGCGGCGACCACCGCGAGGCGCACAACGTGTACGGGCTGACCATGGCCCGGGCCGGACACGAGGGGCTGCGTGAACTGCGCCCCGACTCCCGGCCGTTCCTGTTCTCGCGCTCCGGCTGGGCGGGCATGCAGCGGTACGGCGGCACGTGGTCGGGCGACGTGTCGACGGGGTGGCCGGGGCTGCGTTCCTCGTTGTCGCTGGTGCTGGGGCTCGGCCTGTGCGGGGTGCCGTACTCGGGGCCGGACGTGGGCGGGTTCACCGGGAGCCCGTCGCCGGAGCTGTACCTGCGCTGGTTCCAGATGGCCGCGTACTTCCCGTTCTTCCGCACGCACTCGGCGATCCACGCCGGTCACCGCGAGCCGTGGGGGTTCGGGCCGCAAGTGCTGGAGGCGGCCGGGGCGGCGATGCGCGGGCGGGAGCGGCTGATGCCGTACCTGTACACGCTGGCGCACACCGCGCGGCGTTCGGGCGCGCCCTATGTGCGGCCGGTGTGGTGGGGCGATCCGGAGGACCGCAAGCTGCGCGCCTGCGGGGACGCCTTCCTGCTGGGGGACGCGCTGCTGGTGGCGCCGGTGCTGGAGCAGGGGGCGACGGAACGGGCGGTGCGGCTGCCGCGGGGCCTGTGGTACGACACGGCGACCGGGGAGGCGTACCAGGGGCCCGGGCAGGTGCTGTTGCCCGCGCCGCCGGAGCGCATCCCGGTGCTGGCCAGGGCCGGTGCCGTGGTGCCGGTGGCGGAGGAGGACGGCACCGTGACGCTGGAGGTGTGGACGCCCGCACCCGGGCGCACCGGGGGCGGCATGCTGATCACCGACGCCGGGGACGGCTGGGCCGACCCGCGGGTGGAGCGCTTCGGCTCGCGGGTGGCGGACGGCGAGGTCGTCGTGGAGCGTGAGGAGCACGACGAGGTGGGGTACCGGGTGCGGGTGCGCGGCACGGCGGTGCGGTAGCTGCCCGTTCGGTGGCGGCGGTTCGGTGGCGGCGGTTCAGTAGCGGCCGTCGAACCAGTTGCGCACCGCCTCGGTGTGCAGCGGGAAGGCCAGTTCCGCGGGGGCGAGGAGGAGTTCCCGGCCGTCGGTCTCGTCGGTGACGACGGCGGGCGGGAGGTCCTCGGCGGCACGCTCGGGCAGGAGGCCGAAGACCAGCAGGTGCCCGGTGTCGCCGCTGAGGGCGTCGGCGAGCCGTACCTCGCCCGCGGCCGCCTTGATGCCGGTCTCCTCGTCGAGTTCGCGGACGACGGCCTCCTGCCACGTCTCGCCGAGGTCCACGAAGCCGCCGGGAAGGGCGAGCAGTCCGCGCCGCGGCTCGATGGCCCGGCGCACGAGGAGCAGACCGGTGCCCTCCGGGGTGCGCACGGGCAGCAGGGCGACGGCGACCGGGAGCGGGTTGCGGTACGTGATGCCGCCGCAGGCCGCGCAGGTGCGCGGCCAGCCCGCGCCGGGGGCGAACTCCGTACCGCAGTAGGAGCAGTGGCTGCCCTTCTGACGAGTGGTCACGCGCGGACTGTAGCCGACCGTGTCCGGGGGACCGGCCGGTTCCGTACGGCTGCCCGGGCACGGGTGTCGTGCGGAGCCCTGTCCGTGGCGGCGGGTGAGAGGGCACACTGGCGTCCGTGACACCCGAATCCCTCGGAAAAGGCGCCAATCTGCCGGTTCCCGTGCCCGCCGTGCGGGCCGTGCTCGACTGGACCGCGGGTCCCGGCGTGCCCGACGTCGACGCCTCGGCGCTGCTGCTGAGCGGCGACGGGCGCGTGCGCTCGGACGCCGACTTCGTGTTCTACAACCAGCCCGCGCACGCCTCCGGCGCCGTGCGGCACGCCGGTAAGCAGGCGGGTCCCGGACCGGCCTCGGACGCGCTCGACGTGGACCTGGCCCGTGTGGAGCCGGCGGTCGAACGGATCGTGCTGTGCGCCTCCGCGGACGGCGGCACCTTCGGTCAGGTGCCGGGGTTGCGGCTGCGGCTGCTGGACGCGCGCAACGGGGCCGAGATCGCGCGGTTCGACATGGGGGCGACGACGGAGACGGCGTTCCTCGGCGGTGAGCTGTACCGGCGCGAGGGGGTCTGGAAGTTCCGCGCCGTCGGGCAGGGCTGGAACTCCGGACTGGCCGGGCTCGCCACGGACTTCGGGATCACCGTGGACGCGCCGCAGCCGCCCGCGGCGCAAGCCGCACCGGCGCCCGCCCCGACTCCCCCTGCGCCGCCGCAGTACCCGCGGCCCGCGCTGCCCGTCACGGTGCCCCCGCCGCCGCCCCTCCCGGCCGCGGCCGCTCCCCCGCCGCCGGCCGTCCGGCTCACCAAGGGCGAGGAGCACCTTCCCCCCGACATGCGCAAGCGGCTGAGCCTGCGCAAGGAGCAGGTGGCCGTCAGCCTGCGCAAGCACGGCGCGGCGGGTGTCGTCGCGCGGGTGATCCTCGTGCTCGACGCGTCGGGCTCGATGAGCGGCCTGTACGCGCGCGGGGTCGTCGCCGACGTGGTCGAGCGCATGGCGGCGGTCGCGGCGCAACTGGACGACGACGGCGAGATACAGGCGTGGACCTTCGCCTCGCACCCGGCGCGGCTGCCCGACCTGCGGATCGCGGAACTGCCGCTGTGGCTGCGGCTGCACGTCCGGGTGGGCGAGCTGAGCCTGTTCGGCCGGCCCAAGAAGCCCCGGCACGGACTGCAGCCGGGCCAGATCGACATGCGGTTCGTCGGCATCCAGAACGAGGAGCAGAAGGTCATCGCCGAGGTCCGGGCGTTCGTGCGGGCGTACCCGACGGCGGCGCCGACGCTCGTGCTGTTCTTCTCCGACGGCGGTGTCTACCGCAACGCGCAGATCGAGCAGCAGTTGCGCGAGGCGGTGGAGGAACCGGTGTTCTGGCAGTTCGTCGGCCTGGGCCGGGCCAACTACGGGGTGCTGGAGCGTTTCGACACCCTGCCGGGCCGGCGTGTGGACAACGTCGGGTTCTTCGCCGTGGACGACATCGCCACAGTGCCCGACGCGGAGCTCTACGACCGGCTCCTCTCGGAGTTCCCCTCCTGGATGACGGCCGCGCGGCAGGCCGGGATCCTGCGCTGAACCTCCCGTTTGTCGGCGGCCGTCGGGCCGTGCGACTCCAGGACGACCGGCGCGCCGAGTGCCTCCCCCACCGCCTCCGACCAGGCGGCCGGATCGGGGCCGGGCACGTCCCAGCACGCCGGACGCGCCGTCAGCAGCCGTTCGGTGAGGGCGGCCTGGTGGCCGAGGTCCCCGGGCGGGGCGGTGGGCAGCCGCGTCTGCCCGGTGTCGTACGCGCGAACCAGCCGCAGCTGCGGGCAGCGGCGGGGCGCGTCGAGGTGGGTGACGGCGAGGGCGTCCACACCGCCGCAGACCTCGACGGCGTAGCGGTGGGCGACGGCGTCGAAGTGGCCGGTGCGGAAGGCGCCCTGCCAGGGGCCGTGGCCGTTGTGCGGTTCGGGCAGCAGCGGGGCGAGTTCGGGGTCCTCGGTGACGTGCGGTCCGGGGCCGTGGCGGGTGGTGTACGTCCGTACGACGCCGAGCCGGCGGGCCTCCTGGCCGGCTTCCGCCAGCAGGGCCTCGGCGCCCGCGAACGTGGTCGTGGACCAGGTGGTGTAGGGGTGGAAACCGTGCCACTCGTCCAGGAGCACGCCCTGGGCGCCCTCGAGGACGACCGTGCCCTCGCGCAGGACGCGGGCGAGGTGGCCGTCGCCGGTGAGGGTGACGGCGCGGGCGAAGGCGGTGAAGGCGTCGGCGCAGTCCTCGGGCGGCGGGGCGGGCAGCCGGCGGCCGAACTCGTCGGCCAGGCGGTCGCGCAGCAGGCGCAGCTTGCGCAGCAGACGGGGGCGTGAGGCGCAGTCCCCCGCGGTGGGGGCGTCCTGGGGGTGGGCGAGGGCGTAGGCGGCGGTCTCGCCGATGCCCATGCCGCACGAACCGTGGCGGGCCGCGCCGCGGGCCTGCTCCCGCAGCCGGTTGGCGGCGGCGTGGTACGGGGTGGTGAGGCGGGCCGCGCGGTCGACGCTGAGCAGGGCGTACGGCGCGGGGACCCCGAGGGCGGCGAGGTGGTCGGCCTCGGCGGCCAGCGCGAGGGGGTCCACCAGCATGAAGCGGGACAGGTGGGTGGGAACGCCCTGGAGGGTGCCGGAGCCGAACTGGGCGAAGGTGTGGTGGCGTCCGTCGGTGGTGACGACGTTGTGCGCCGCCTGGGCTCCGCCGTTGAAGCGGACGACCGCGCGGACCGGCCCGCTCGCGCAGAGCCGGTCCACGACGGTGCCCTTGCCGGCGTCGCCGTAGCCGAGGTCGACGACGATGGTGTGCACGGGGCCTCCAGGGTTCTCCAGGGTCCTCCGGGAAGCGCCTACAGGCGGGTGGTGCCGGTGGCAGTGCCGTCGCCGGTGACGTTGATCAGGGGCGTGTCCGTCACCGCGACGGCCGCGCGGTCGCGGTCGAGGGCGGCGAGGGCCTTGCCGACGGATCCGGTGGCGGCGGAGCCGAGGTCGGCGAGGTCTTCGAGGCCCTCGGCGAGGTCGATGGCCTCCTCGCCGAGCCCGATGGTGAGGGCGATGGTCTCGCAGACGGCGTCGAGGTCGTCGAGCTCGATGACGTTCTGGCCGAGGAGCCCCCGCCAGGTGCCGAGGACCTCGGTGTTGCCGACGTAGGAGGAGCCCGCCGGGAGGATGTAGTAGACGTCGAACTTCCGCTGCAGCTCGGCGACGATCCGCGTGACCGGGATGTCCTCGGCGAGGTCGTCGCCGAGGACGTCGCGCACCTCGCGGGCCTTGACCTTGCCGTAGGGCAGCTCGTCGCCGATCAGGAAGAGGTAGCCGCGGCGGCCGCGCTTGTCGTGGCAGTCGATCGAGGTGTGCCGGGCCATCGCGTACATGGCGAGCTCGTAGGACTCGGTCATCTGGCCGCCGCCCCCGCCCTCCAGCAGGATGTTGCCGAGGTCGTCGTCCATGCGGTTGTCCGACTCGAACTGCCCCAGCTGGAGCGGGACCCGGTCGCAGGTGGCGTCGCCGACCGCGCCGAAGAGGATCTGCGGGTGCTCGGTGTAGCCCTTGCGCAGGAGCAGGCCGAAGAGCTCGGGGAGCTTGGTCTGCAGGACCTGCGGGACGGTGCGCATGGATCCGGTGACGTCGAACAGGACGGCGATGGCGAGCGAGGTGGGGTGCTCGTCGGAGTCGCGGCTCTCGCGGACGCCGATGTCCTTCGGGTCGAGCGAGGGGTGCGCGCTCCAGGAACTGCGCGGTGCGGACGAGGTGACGCGGTCGCTGTAGGCGAAGGCGCCGGCGCCGCTGGCGGCGCGGTAGCGCGCGGCGGCGTCGTAGACATTGGTGGACCAGCTTCCGCTGCCCATGGTGGTTCCCCCTTGGTGTGTCGGACGTGTCAGACCTGTCGGGTGTCAGGCGTCCCGGGTGTCAGGCGTCCCGGGTCTCGCCGCCCGGCATGGTGAACGGGCGGAAGGTGCGCGGGCCGTAGAGACCCTCAAGGACGTCGTCGAGCTCCGCGAGCAGCCGCCACGCGTCGTGCGGGCGGCGGGCCTGCGCAGGGAGCGTGCAGCCGCGGAGGAAGGCGCGCAGCGGTCGCGGCGCGCGGTCTCCCATCAGCTGCTCGACGCAGCGCGAGGCGAGGTGGATGTCGGTGGCCTCGGTGGCGGGAAGCCGGCCGGTGACCTCGGGCGGGTAGCGGGCGCGGTGCCGCTCGACGAGGGCGGGGACGGTCGCGCCGCGTTCGGTGGAGTAGCACCAGTCGACCAGCACGAGGCCGTGCTGTGCGGGGTGGATGAGGACGTGCTCGGGCAGGACGGCGCCGTGGACGACGCCGGCCCGGTGCGCCCAGCCGAGGGCGACCAGCAGCCGGCGCCACATCCAGGCGGCGTCGCGAGGGTCGAGGCCGCCGGGGTGGAGGGCGCGGACCTCGGCGAGGGTGTGGAAGCCGTGCAGCCGCTGGAGCGCGTTGACGCGGCGTTCGGTGCCGTCGGGGCCGCGGTGGCGGAAGGATTCGGCCAGTCGGGGTGCGTAGGCACGGTGCCGGGCGTCGGCGACGCCGTGCAGCCGGGTGAGGGCGTCGGCCTCCCGCTCCATCAGGTCGTTGTCGGCGGGCCGCCGCGGGATCTTCAAGGCGGTGCCGGGCCCGGCGGCCCGCAGCACTGCGAGGTCGCCCTCGGCGAGGACGGGTCCCAGCGGGTACACGCCGCGGGCGGTGGTGAGGGCCGGGCCGTCGCCGGTGTGCCGCCGCCACAGGGCGGTGAGGCGGACGAAGGCGGCCTCGGCCTCGTCCGCGCGGCCGGGCGGGGCCGTGTCGGGGTGGAGCAGCCTGGCGAGCCGGCGGTAGTGCCGGGCGGCCTCGCCGGAGTCGGCCGGGAAGGGCCGGCCGAGGGCGGCCAGGGCGTCGTCGAAGGTGCGGACGCGATGTGCGGACGCGGAACGCGTCGTGGCGGTCATCGGACACTGTCCTCATGGTCGGGGCGGAGCAGTGCGGGGTGCAGGAGGCGGGCGTCGCCGGCGCGGTAGAGACGGGCCCGGGGGCCGCCCTTGGAGCCGCCGCGGCC
Organism: Streptomyces sp. TOM-9; assembly: GCF_056858595.1. Lineage (NCBI taxonomy): Bacteria > Bacillati > Actinomycetota > Actinomycetes > Kitasatosporales > Streptomycetaceae > Streptomyces > Streptomyces sp. TOM-9. The sequence goes on from NZ_JBXEQB010000001.1 coordinate 2,092,763, forward strand.
GGCGGTGGTGCCGGTGGACTCGACGAAGCCCGGCACCGACAGGACCTTGCGGTGGAAGTTCCCTGCGTGCAGGGTGCGGCCCCAGACCGCCTCGTAGACCGAGCGGAGCTCGGTGACGGTGAACTCCTCGCCGAGGAAGGCGGTGGCCAGCGGGGTGTACTCGATCTTGGCGCGGGCCCGGTCGAGGCCTTCGGCGAGGATCGTGCCGTGGTCGAAGGCGAGGTCGGCGGCGGGGCCTTGTGCCTGGCCGGACCGGCGGCCGGAACCACCCCCGTGGATCCCGGCCGGCCGGTCCTGCTCCTTGGGACGCGCGGTGGCGGCGTCCGGTTTCGCCTGCGGTGCGAGTGCCTCGACCGGGACCCACTCGGCCGCCGCCGCGTCGCTGCCGGCCCGCGCCTCGGGGAGGTCCGGGGCGAAGGCGAGGTAGGCGACGGAGACGACGTGCATGCGCGGGTCGCGGTCGGGGCGGCCGTAGGAGCCGAGCTGTTCGAGGTGGACGCGGCCGAGGCCGCGTGCCGCGTCGAGCCCGGTCTCCTCGGCCAGTTCACGGGCCGCGGCCTCGTCCAGGGACTCGCGTCCGGCCTGGACGAATCCGCCGGGCAGTGCCCAGGCACCTTCGTACGGCGGGCCGCCGCGGCGCACCAGCAGCACGTGCAGGCGTCCTTGACGCAGCGTCAGGGCGACGACGTCGACGGTCACGGCGATGGGCTCGAAGGCTCGCGGGTCGTAGGCGGCGAGGAACGCGTCCTCACCCTGCCGGTCCGCCATCGTGTGCCACCCCTCGCCGGTTGTTCTCACTTCGAGTATTTCTCGCTTCGAGAAGAACTTAGCACCGGGCACCGACACCGTCCACCCCGTTCCGCCGTACGGTCCGCCCGTGGCACACTTCTGACGAACCGTCAGCTCAGTTGGGAGGATCCGGACGTGGCACGGTCACGGAAACCCGTGGTGACGGGCTGGTTCACACACGACACGGCGGACGAGGACGGCTTCCGGCTGCTCGGCACCCGGTGCCGCGGCTGCGGCGCGGTGTTCTTCCCCCGCGAGGACCACGCCTGCCGCAACCCGGCCTGCGACGGCGCCGAAGGGGACCTGGAGGAGGTCCCGCTGTCGCGGCGGGGCCGGGTCTGGTCGTACACCGACGCCCGCTACCGCCCGCCCGCCCCGTACCCCTGCGACCCCTCACGCCCCTGGGAACCCCGCGCCCTGGTGGCGGTGGAACTGACGGCGGAACGGATGATCGTGCTCGGGCAGGCCGCGCCCGGGACGGGCGTGGCCGATCTCGCCGTCGGCATGGAGGTCGAGTTGGTGCCCGGCGTGCTGTACGAGGACGCGGAGCACACCTGGACCACCTGGCACTGGCGCCCCGTGGGAGGCGGACGATGAGCCATGACGTGGCCGTGCTCGGCGTCGGCATGCACCCCTGGGGCAAGTGGGGCCGCCCCTTCACCCGGTACGGGGTCGCGGCGGCGCGCGCCGCGCTCGCCGACGCCGGGCTGGACTGGCGGGACGTCGGACTGGTCGTCGGCGCGGACACGGTGCGCGGCGGCTACCCCGGCCACGTGGCCGGGGCGGCCTTCGCCCGGGCGCTGGGCTGGCAGGGCGCCCGCGTGGCCAGCGTCTACGCCGCCTGCGCCTCCGGGGCCCAGGCCCTCGACACCGCCCGGGCCCACATCCTCGCCGGCCTGGTGGACACCGCCCTGGTCGTCGGCGCGGACGCGGCCCCCAAGGGCTTCTTCGCGCCCGCCGGGGGCGACCGGCCCGACGACCCGGACTGGCTGCGCTTCCGCGTGCTCGGGGCCACCAACCCCACCTACTTCGGGCTGTACGCGCGCCGCCGCATGGCCCTGCACGGCGACACTCCCGAGGACTTCGCCCAGGTCAAGGTGAAGAACGCGGCCGCCGGCGCCGCCAACCCGCTCGCCCGCTACCGGACGCCGGTCACGGCCGCCGAGGTGGCGGCCTCCCCCGTCGTGGCCGACCCGCTGCGGCTGCTCGACATCTGCGCCACCTCCGACGGGGGCGCCGCCGTCGTCCTGTCCGGCCTGGACTTCGCCCGGCGCCGCGCGACGGCGGATCCGGTGCGCATCCGCGCGGTCTCCACCGTCACCCCGGTCTATCCGCGCACGGTGCCCGACCTCCCCGACATCGCCACCGACTCCGCCCTCGCGGTCGCACCCCGGGAGCCGGCCACCGGTTTCCGGGCGGCCGTCGCCCGCGCCGCGTACGAGGAGGCGGGCATCGGTCCCGAGGACCTGGACCTGGCGGAGGTGTACGACCTGTCGACGGCCCTGGAGCTGGACTGGTACGAGGACCTCGGCCTGTGCCCGCCGGGCGGGGCGGTGAAGCTGCTGCGCGACGGGGCCACGTCGCTCGGGGGGCGGATTCCGGTCAATCCCAGCGGCGGCCTGGCCTCCTTCGGGGAGGCCGTGCCCGCGCAGGCGCTCGCGCAGGTGTGCGAGCTGACCTGGCAGTTGCGCGGCCGGTCCGGGCCCCGGCAGGTCACCGGGGCCCGCGTGGGGGTGACGGCGAACCAAGGCCTGTTCGGGCACGGCTCGTCGGTGGTCGTAATCAGGTGATCTGTCCGATACCTTGACGCTCCATCACCCCGCGACAACACTTCCGGGTGGCGCGGAGGCCGGGCGGGAGGCGGGACCCTCCGTACCCGGGTCTCCGTGCGCCATTCTCTGGCGGCGCATGCCCGACACGTGCGCCTGCACGAAGGAGCCGTCATGTATTCCAACGGAGACGTCTTTGTCGGCGAGATCATCGGAACGGCGATCCTGATCCTGTTCGGTGCCGGCGTGGTGGCCGGGGTGCTCCTCCACCACTCGAAGGCCCGGGCATCCGGGTGGATCGTCATCTCGTTCGGCTGGGGCCTCGCGGTCCTGGCCGGCGCGTACACCGCCGGCCCGCTGTCCGGCGGGCAGCTGAACCCGGCCGTGACCTTCGGCGTCGCCATCAGCTCGGGCAAGTGGAGCCAGGTGCCGGTCTACCTCGCCGGGCAGATCATCGGCGCGATGCTGGGCGCCGTCCTGTGCTGGCTGGTGTACTACGGCCAGTTCGCGGCGAACCGCGCCGAGGAGACCCGTCAGCCCACGCTCGCCGTCTTCTCCACCGTCCCCGAGATCCGCGTCTGGTGGCAGAACCTGATCACGGAGGCGATCGCCACCATGGGTCTCGTCCTGCCGATCCTGGCCTTCGGCCTCAGCAAGGGCCTCGGCGAGACCGGCACCGGCACCCTGATCGTGGCCCTGCTCGTGACCGGCATCGGGCTCTCCCTGGGCGGTCCCACGGGCTACGCCATCAACCCGGCCCGCGACCTCGGGCCGCGCATCGTCCACTCCGTCCTGCCGATCCCGTTCAAGGGCACCTCCGACTGGGCGTACGCCTGGATCCCGGTGGCCGGCCCGCTGATCGGCGGTGCACTGTCCGGTCTCATCTACAACGTCGCGTTCAAGTGAGGCGGTCATGACCGAAACCTCCGACCAGGCGACCCGATACGTGGCCGCCATCGACCAGGGAACGACCTCCAGCCGCTGCATCGTCTTCGACTCCGACGGGTCGATCGTGGCGCTCGACCAGCGCGAGCACCGCCAGATCTTCCCCAAGCCGGGCTGGGTGGAGCACGACGCCACCGAGATCTGGGCCAAGGTGCAGGCCGTGGTGGCCGGTGCGCTCGCCAAGGCCCGGCTGCGCCCGGACCAGCTCAGCGCGCTCGGCATCACCAACCAGCGCGAGACCACCGTGCTGTGGGACCGCACCACCGGCCGCCCGGTGCACAACGCGATCGTGTGGCAGGACACCCGCACCGCCGCGCTGTGCGACCGGCTCGGCGGCCAGGACGGCCAGGACCGCTTCCGCGAGTCCACCGGACTGCCGCTGGCCAGCTACTTCTCCGGCCCCAAGGCGGCCTGGCTGCTGGACAACGTGCCGGGGCTGCGCCGCCGCGCGGAGAACGGCGAGATCGCCTTCGGCACCATCGACTCCTGGCTGATCTGGAACCTGACGGGCGGCACGGAGGGCGGCGTCCACGTCACGGACGTCACCAACGCGAGCCGCACGATGCTGATGAACCTGGAGTCGCTGGAGTGGGACCCGGCGATCCTCGCCGCGATGAACGTCCCCGAGGCCGTCCTCCCGGAGATCCGCTCCTCCTCCGAGGTGTACGGCACGGCGGTCGGCCAGCTGGGCGGCGTGCCCGTGGCCTCGGCCCTCGGCGACCAGCAGGCCGCGATCTTCGGCCAGGCCTGCTACGGGACGGGCGACGCCAAGAACACCTACGGGACGGGCAGCTTCCTGCTGCTCAACACCGGGAACCGGCCCGTGCCGTCGAAGAACGGACTGCTCACCACGATGGGCTACCGGCTGGGCGGGGAGGCGCCGGTCTACTGCCTGGAGGGGTCGATCGCCATCACCGGCGCCCTGGTGCAGTGGTTCCGCGACAGCCTCGGCATCATCTCCGCGGCGGACGAGATCGAGGCGCTCGCGGCGAGCGTGCCGGACAACGGGGGCGCGTACATCGTCCCCGCCTTCTCCGGGCTCTTCGCCCCGTACTGGCGCTCCGACGCGCGCGGCGTGGTCACCGGCCTGACCCGGTACGTCACCAAGGCGCACCTGGCGCGTGCGGTGCTGGAGGCGACCAGCTGGCAGACCCGCGAGGTCGTCGACGCGATGTACCAGGACTCCGGCGTGCACATCACCGGGCTCAAGGTCGACGGCGGCATGACGTCCAACAACCTGCTGATGCAGCACCAGGCGGACGTGCTGGGCGTCCCGGTGGTGCGGCCGCGGATCTCGGAGACCACGGCGCTGGGCGCGGCCTACGCCGCGGGGCTCGCCACCGGCGTGTGGGACGGGCTGGACACGCTCAAGGCGCACTGGCAGAAGGACGCCGAGTGGCAGCCGCGGATGGACGAGAAGACCCGTGAGAAGGAGTACCGCCGCTGGAAGAAGGCGGTCGAACGGAGCTTCGGCTGGCAGGACGAGGACGAGGACGACGGCCCCGCACCGGCGGCCGGGGGCTGACCGGCCCGCCGCCTACGGCCGCGGCGCGCGGCTCAGTTGGCGGCGGCCGCCCGCCGGTCGCCGGCCACCTGGGCCGCGTGCTCGACCACGGTGATGAGCACCTTCTTGGCCGAGGCGCGGTCCCGCGCGTCGCACGTCACCAGCGGCACCTCGGGGTCGAGGTCGAGTGCGTCGCGCACCGTCTCGGCAGGATGCCGCTCGGCCCCGTCGAAGACATTGACGGCCACGGCGAAGGGGATGCCGCGGCGCTCGAAGTAGTCGATCGCCGAGAAGCAGTCCTCCAGGCGCCGGGTGTCCGCGAGGACGACCGCCCCCAGGGCGCCCTGCGCCAGCTCGTCCCACAGGAACCAGAAACGGTCCTGGCCCGGCGTGCCGAACAGGTAGAGCACGAGGTCGTCGCGGAGGGTGATCCGGCCGAAGTCCATGGCCACGGTGGTGGTGCGCTTGGCCTCGACGCCCGCGGTGTCATCGACGGGCCGGCCCACCTCGCTGAGCGTCTCCTCGGTGCGCAGCGGGCGGATCTCGCTGACCGCGCCGACGAGCGTGGTCTTGCCCACGCCGAAGCCGCCTGCCACCAGGATCTTCAGCGTGACGGGCTCGACGGGGGAGGGACGGCGTTCAGAGCGTCCGAAGGCCATGGCTCACTCCTCCGGTCGTGCCGTTTACACAGGTCAGAGGCATCCTGGGTCCTAGGGACTGCGTCGGGCGATCAGCTGTGGCAGTGGAACATTACTACGATCCGACCGGACAACTACCAGCGGTCCCCGGGCCGTTACCCGCCCGCGGGCCCACCCGGCGACCGCGGGACCCCTCGTGGCGGACCCTCAGGCCGTGCACCGGGGGACGTCGCGGGCGCCGGGTGACGGTCCCGGGCTGGTTCAGAGCGCGCGCAGGCGGTCGATCACGTCGCGCAGCAGCCCCGCGTCGGGCAGCTCCGCCGGTGGGACGGGCCGGCTGACGTGGACCAGCCCGGACTCCAGGACGTCGCCGATGAGCACCCGGACGACGCCCACGGGCAGGTCGAGGTCGGCCGCCAGCTCGGCGACCGACATCGGCTGCTCCCGGCACAGTTCGACGATGTCGAGGTGCTCGGGCGACAGGGTGCGGTCGACGTCGGCGTCGTCGTCCGCGCTGCGCGACTCGGCGACCACCAGGGCGATCAGGTCGAGCCGGGCTTCCGCGGCGTGGCTGGTACGGCCGCGTGTCATGGCGTACGGCCGCACCACGGGCCCGGCGTCGTCGTCGTACCAGCGGTCCGCTTCGGAAGTCATGACGTCCTCGTCACACCGCCCGCGCCGCGTCATCGTCGTCGTCGGTCCGCGGGGCGGTCGCGAGGTGCACGCCGACCCGCTTCACCAGCAGCGCCATCTCGTAGGCGACCTGGCCGACGTCGGAGTCGGCGTCGGCCAGCACGGCCAGGCAGCTGCCGTCACCCGCGGCGGTGACGAACAGGAAGGCCTCGTCCAGCTCCACGAGGGTCTGCCGGACCTTGCCGGCCTCGAAGTGCCGACCGACGCCCTTGGCGAGGCTGTGGAAGCCGGAAGCGACGGCGGCGAGGTGCTCGGCGTCCTCACGGGTCAGGCCCTCGGACGCGCCGGTGGCCAGGCCGTCGCTGGAGAGCACCAGCGCCTTGCGGATGCTGGCCACGCGGCCGACGAGTTCGTCGAGAAGCCAGCTGAGCTCGCGGGTCGGGCTCGATGGTGCGGTCATGGACCGTTCCCCTCCGTGGTGGATCTGGTTGCGCTGTCGCCCCCTCGCTCCGCCGGGGTGGTTCCCGGGCGGTCGGTGGGGCGGACGTCGTCGGTGCCGTCGGTGCCGAGGTCGTCGGCGGTGTCCGCGCGGCCACGCAGCCATCCTCGCTGCAGTGAGGCCATGCGGTCGCGCACCTCCTCGGGCGAGCGCTCGTGCCCGCCGTCGTCGTCCGCGCCGCCGGTGGCGGCGCCACGGGTCTGGGTGGTGGAGTCGCTGCGCAGCTGCGGGGCGAGGCTGGCCTGGCGGACCCGGCGGGGCAGTCCCGCGCCGGCGGGCTCCTCCTGCGGTGCGGGGTCGGCGGGCCTCGGCGCCTCGCCGACCGGCCGGCCGTTCTCGGCGACCAGGACCGGGGTGCGGCGGCGACGCGGCAGGACCGTGGGCGCGTCCCCCGGTACCGCGTCGGGAGCGGCCGTCAGCGCCGGCGTCCCCACGGTCTCCGGCACCTGCGGCCGGTGCTCGCGCGGCTCGTCGTCCGGCTCCGGGACCAGGCCCCACTGACGGAAGCTGTGCTCGGTGGCGGCCGACATCGGTGCGACCCGCGGCTCGTCCGCCTCGGCCGGCGCCGGAGCCTCCACGACGGCCGCCACGGCGGTCCCGTCGCGGGTCTCGTCGAGGGTGTCGTCGAGGGGCTCGTCCGGCTGGTCCTCGCCGGGCTCGGTGAGGAGCGACGCCGGGACGAACACCACGGCCGTGGTGCCGCCGTACGGGGACTGGCGCAGCGAGACGCGGACGCCCTGGCGCTGGGCCAGCCGGCTGACGACGAACAGCCCGAGCCGGTCGGTGTCGGAGAGCTCGAACTCGGGGGTCTCGGCGAGGCGGAGGTTCGCCTCCAGCATGGCGTCGGGGGTGAGTCCGAGGCCGCGGTCGTCGATCTCCAGGACGAAGCCGTTGGCGACGGACTCGCCGTGCACCTGGACGCTGGTGTGCGGCGGCGAGAACACGGTGGCGTTCTCGATGAGTTCGGCGATGAGGTGGGTGAGGTCGGCGACGCCGTGACCGGTGACGGCGAGCCGCGGCAGCCGGCGCACGTCGACCCGCTCGTAGTCCTCGACCTCGGCGACGGCCGCCCGCACCACGTCCATCAGCTGCACCGGCTTGCGCCACTGCCGGGACGGCACGGCGCCGGAGAGGATCACCAGGCCCTCGGCGTGGCGGCGCATGCGGGTGGTCATGTGGTCGAGGCGGAAGAGGTCCGCGAGTTCCTGCGGGTCCTCGGTGCGCCGCTCCATGGCGTCCAGCAGGGTGAGCTGGCGGTGCAGCAGCACCTGGCTGCGACGGGCGAGGTTGACGAAGACCTCGGAGACGCCGCGGCGCATCTCGGACTGGCGCACGGCGGCCTCGACGGCCGCCCGTTGCAGGGTGTTGACGGCCTTGCCGACCTGGCCGACCTCGTCGTCGGGGTAGTCCAGCCGCGGCGCCTCGGTCTCGACGTCGACCTCCTCGCCCGCGGCGAGACGGCGCATGACGCGCGGCAGCCGGGTGCCGGAGACCTCCTGGGCCTCCTTGCGGAGCCGGGACAGGTCTCGGATCAGGCTGCGGCCGACGCGTATGGAGACGAAGACGGAGGCGACGACCGCGATCAGACCGAGGCCACCGGCGACCGCGGCGGTGGCGACCAGCCGCATGCCGATCGGTTCGGCACGCTTCTTGTGCAGGTCGCCCGCCTCGACGCCCAGGCGGTCCAGGTCGGTCAGCGCGGTGGTGGCCGTGGTCTGCCAGGACGCGCGGTCGGCGGCCTGGGGCGCGCCGGACGCGCCCGCGGAGATGACCGCGTCCTCGGCGGCACGCAGGGCGCGGCCGGAGGGCCCCGCCCAGTACGCGTCGTAGAGGGCGCGCTCGTCGGCGGTCAGCAGGTGGAGGTTGTCGGCGTAGTAGGCGCGCTGCTCGGCGACGGCGAAGGTGAAGGAGCGCATCTCGGGGGCGCTCATGCGGCCCGCCGCGATGGCCGCCACCATGAGGGCGTCCTCCTGGCTGATCGCCTCGCGGGCCCGGGTGACCTGGATGAGGGCGCGGCCCTGCTTGTCGATGGCGACGTTGTTGAGCGGGTTCAGCGAGTCCAGGAACGCGTAGGCCGGGTCGAAGAGGCCGCTGTAGGCGGCGAAGGCGTCGTTGCGGCCGATGGTGCCCTTGCCGACCTTGTCGCGCAGCGTCTCCAGGCCGCCGAACTCGCTGACGACCAGGTCGAGCCGGCGCAGCGCGTCGGGGGCCAGCCGGCCCCGGTTGGCCCCGGAGGCCGCGTTGCCGCGCAGCCGGGCGATCACCTTGTCCGTCTCGCGCTCGCGGGCGAGCAGGGTGCCACGGGCGTCGGAACGTCGGGGATCGGCCAAGTAGAGCATGGCGGAACGGCGTTCCTGCTGGAGCGCCTGGATGCTGTCCTCGACCGGGTAGCCGAGTGCGTTGACGGTCTGCTCGACGCCGAAGAGGCCCCAGACCTGACGCCCCGTCAGAGTTGCGGCGAAGGCCCAGATGGCCGTGAGGGACACCAGCGGAATGAGCAGCAGTGCCACGATCTTCCGCCGGATCGTCGTACCGCGAAAGCGCATGGCCTCCCCAACGTCAAACCCGGTCAAGGGCTGTCGTGTTCCGACTGCAAACGGCGCGAGCCTACTACTGCCGGATGACCAATCCGAAAGCCCTGCTTCCGCTCTTGCCCCGGGACGACCCGATTCGTACGGATGAACAGCGGGCGCGGCTGGCCGAAATGCACCGCACAGGGAACCCGGGGCGTCTTTCCGTCGTATGACAGGAGGGGAGGGGCGCTCCGGAATGCGGAGGGCATTCATCGGCGGAAACCGGGCAGCCACTCTGGAGTCGGACATCGGGGATCCGGCACCGCATCACCGGTATCCCGCAGGGGAGCAGATTTCATGGACGACCTCGTCGAGGACGCACTGGATCGCGACATTCCGCCGCGGAAGACCCGGCGGCCGTTGTGGGTCGAAGAGCCCGTCGGGCGGCCGCGCATGCCCGACCCGGTGCGCCGGGCGGCCGTGCGGGCCGTGCTCGTCGTCGCACTGACCCTGATCGCCGCGGTGATCGCCATGCTGGGGGCGGCCGGTGAGTCCTGGCTCGCGGCGCCGGCGATGCTCACCGCCATAGCCTTCACCGTCGTCGCCACCTGGGCGGTGCTGGACGTGTGGATCACCCGCCAGGTCTGGAACCAGCGCAACGGCGTGGTGTCCAGCCCGAGCAGCGCGGCCCGCAGGCTGCGCCGCGAACGCCGGCGGGAACGGCGCCGGGCCCGGGCCGGGGCCCGCGGCGCCGCACGGCGCCGGCAGCTGCCCGGCACCGGCGCGCGTACCGCCTGAGGCAGGCGCACCGTCCCGAGGGACCGGACGGCCTTCGGGACGGCGCGCCCGGAGGTCAGCCGCCCTGCGGGGCCGGCTGGTCCGCCGGGCGGCGGAACATCCGCGTCGCCGTGATCTCGCCGTGCACCGGCTCGGACTCCGGGTCCGCGACGGGCAGTCCGGGCCGCAGGTGCTCCTCGACGCTGATGTACTTCAGGCCCGCGCGCAGGTCCGCGTCATTGCGCAGCCGTACGACCAGCGGGAACTCGGCGAGCGCCGTGGTGTCGAACAGACCCGTGGTGTAGATCAGCTGGACGCCCAGCGCGTCGGCGACCGCACGCTGCAGCTCCAGCAGATAGGTGGCGTTGGCGCGGCCGATCGGGTTGTCGAGGAAGAGCGTGCCCGCGTGCCGGTGCCGGTCCCTGCCGCGGTCGTTGCTGCGCAGCGCGGCCATCGTGCAGTACAGCGCGATGGCCGCGGTGAGCAGCTGGCCGCCGGAGAAGACGTCTCCCATCTGCCCGACGGGGACGCGCTCGGCGCGCAGCACGGCGTCCGGCTTGAGGATCTCGACGGCCACCCCCCTGGGTTCGAGGGCGGCCGCGACCCCGCGCAGCAGCAGCGACATGCCGTCCCGGCGCAGGTCGGAGTTCTTGCGGACGGCCGCCCGGGTCGCCTCGTCGATCACGGCGCCGAGCCGCTCGTCGAGCGCCGCGTGGTCCGGGTCGTCGAAGCGGATCCGCAGGAACTCCTGCCCCGACCACTCCCCCAGCCCCTCCGGCAGGCGGGACAGCCGCTGCGCCGACCGCAAGGTGGTCAGCGAGGACTCCACCATGCCGCGCAGCCGGTCCACGATGCTGTCGCGGTTGCGCTCCAGCTGTTCCAGCTCGTCGGTCAGGACGCGCAGCCGCGGCTCGAAGGCGGCGTGCCAGGCCGCCGCGTGCTCGGGCAGCGCGGACGCCGGCAGTTCGCGGATCTGCTGGCGGGCCGGCGTGCGCACCTGCTCGTAGCGGGCGGCGTTGGCGTGCCGTACGAGGACGTCGCAGGCCTCGCGCAGCTGCGACTCGGCCGCCGACAGGTCGGCGGCACAGCCGCGCAGGCTGCGGCGGGTCTCGGCGACGGCGGTCCTGGCCTCCTCCAGGGAGCCGGAGTACGGCTCGGGCTCCTCCTCGCCGTCCTCGGGCTGCCGGTCGCCGTCGCGGAGCAGGTCCCGCAGCAGTGCGGCGAGTTCGTCGAAGCCGCTCGCGGCGTCCTCGGCGGCGCGGTGCGCGCGCACCAGGTCGCCGTGGCCGTCCCGGGCGTGGGCCAGCGCATCGGTGCGGGTGGCCAGTTCGCCGTTGGCTCCGCGCAGCAGCTCCTGGGCGTGCTCGGCGTCGCGGGGCAGCAGTTCCCCGGGGAGCTCGGTGTGCGTCCCGCCGTCCGCCGGAGCGTGCCGCTCGGCCTCGCCGCGCAGCCGGCCGAGCAGTTCGCTCGCGGCGGCGGCGCGGGAGTCCAAGGTGGCCACCAGCTGTTCCGCGCGGGCGGCCGCGGCCTGCCGTGACGGGCCGTCGGCGCCGTCCGGGCCCTCCAGCAGCTGCGCGGCGCGGGTGCGCACCTTGTTGGTGAGGCGCTCCAGTTCGGCGAGCGCGGACTGCTCGGTGCTCTCGGCGCGGGCCTGCTCGGCCCGCAGGTCGGCGCCGACGCCCACCTTCTCGTACACCTGGGAGGCCGCACGGTAGGCCTCGCGCAGGGCGGGCAGCGCGCCGGCCGGCTGCCCGGCGCCGTCCTCGTCCTCCAGGGCCTCGTCGGGGGCGCCGGTGATCTCCGAGCGCTCGGCGCGGAGCACGCGCGCGGTCCGGCGCGCGTCGTCCGCGGCGCGCTGGGCGGCACGGCGGTCTTCGTCGGCGGCGCGCGCCAGGGTCAGACAGGCCTCGGCGCGGGTCTCGGCCTCGACGGCGTCCTCGGCCAGCTCGCGCGTCCTGCGCTGCCAGTTGGCCCGCTCCCGCAGCCGGAAGGCGAGACCGGCGAGCGCGTCGGCGGCCCGCCGGGCCTGCTGCGCCACCTCCTGGCGCTCGTCGCGCAGGGCGGTCGCCGCCGCGGCGGCCTCGTCGGCCTCCACCCGTACGGAGCGTGCCTCGGCGAGCTCCTCGCGGGCGGCCACCGCGGTCTCCCGGGCGGTCTCCACGGCTGCGGCGAGTTCGGCGAGCCGGCCGCTCGGGCAGCCCGAACGCCACGAGGAGAGGCGGGCGGCCAGCGTGCGGTCCTCGGCCAGGCGGGCGGCGAGCCCGCGGATGTCCTCCTCCCGGGCGGTCGCGCGGCCGCGCAGCGCCTGGCGCTCGCCGTCGGCGGCCAGTTCGTCGTGCATGGCCGGGTTGGGCGGGACGAGGAAGAGCTCGGACTCGGTGCCCGCCGGGGGCGGCGGGGCGAGCAGCGCCGCCGCCGTGCCGACCGTGACGGTCGACCGCGGCAGCAGGGCCGCCTGCGCCAGCACCTCGCGGGCCCGCAGGTAGCTCTGGGGGTCGGTGACGACCACGCCGTCCACCAGTTCCGGGCGCGCGGCGAGCACGGCGGCGTGGTCGGCCGGGTCGACGGCCTGGGCCAGGTACCGCCAGCCGGGGAGCGCGGGGATGCCGTGCTCGCCCAGGTGCTCGACGGTGGCGAGGACGTCGGGGCCCGGCGGCAGCAGCCCGCCGTCGCCGAGCGCGGCCAGGATGCGGGCGTCGTCGGCGGCGGCGGTGCGCAGGTCGAACAACTGCCGCTCGGCGGAGGCCACCGCGCCGTCCAGCATCTCCTGCAGCGGCTCCGCGAAGGTGTCGAGTTCGGCCGCGGTCAGCGGGCCCTGCTCGGCGGGACGCCGTCCGGCCCCGGGCGCAGCGCGCCGGGCCGCGGAGGTCTGCGCGGGGATGGCGGGGCCGCGGTCCGCGGCGGTGTCCCCCGCGGTGCCGGCCGCCGGGACGGTGCCGGGGGCCTCCGCGGTCGGCAGGCTGAGCAGTTCGGCCAGGCGCGGCTCGGCCGCGAGGGCGTCCGCGACGCGTGACTCGGCGGAGTGGGCGGCCTCGGCCGCGGCGAGGGCGTCGGCGGCGCGGGCGGCGGACAGTTCGGCGCGCGCGTCGGCGGCGGCGGCCTCCCGGGCCCGGTCACCGGCCCGGCGGGCGGCGTCACGGGCGGCCTCCGCGGCGGTCGCGGCGGCCTTCTCCGCGTCCGAGGCGTCCAGGGCGGCGCGGGCCGGGTCGGCGTCGGGGGCGGAGTCGTCCAGCCAGCCCGTCCGGACCGCCTCGGCGGTCTCCTGCTCGACCTCCGCCAGCCGCTGCACCAGGTGCCCGGACTCGCTGCGCGCGCGCTGCGCCTCCGTCGCGGCGGCGGTGGCGTCGCGGTGCGCCGCCTCGGACTGCGCCTGGAGTCCTGCGGACCGCTCCTCCTCCGCGTCCGCCCGCTCGTCGGCGGTGTCCGCGGCGGCCCGCAGCACGCGGACGAGATCGCCCGCAGCCTTCGCACGGGCAGCGAGTGCGGGCGCGGCGTCCCGTTCCGCCTCGCGGATGGCGGTGGTGACCCGGGCCATGCGGTCGGCTGCGGCCCGGTGCCGCAGCACGATCTCCGCGGCCTGCCAGGCGGACTGCAGCGTCCGGGCGTCGTTGAGTTCGCGGCGCAGCGCGGTGGCGCTCTTCTCGCCGGACGCCAGGGCCAGCGAGGCGTGCCGGTAGGCGAGTTCGGCGGCGACCAGGGCGCTGCGGCCGCGGGCGGCCTCGGCGTCGGTGACGGTGTGCGCGGCACGGGCCGTCTCCTGCGCCAGCTCGGCGGCGCGGCCCCGCTCCTCGCGGGCGCGCGCGGACAGCCTGCGGGCCAGGGCGCGGCTGCGGTGCTCGGACTGGGCGTGGACGCCGCGTGCCCGGTCGCGGGCGGCGGTGGTGTCGACGATGCGGCCGAGCAGTTCCAGAGAGCCCGCCGTGAAGTCGCGTTCCGCGGTGAGTTCGGCCCGGCGGCCCAGCTTGCCCGCGAAGCCGTGCACGAGGTCGGCGAGGCCGTCGGTGTCCCGGGTGTCGGTGACCGCGCGCAGCAGGAGGTCGGTGAAGTCGGAGTCCTTCTTCACCGCGAACAGACCGGCCGCCTCGCCCTCGTCGGCGTTCATCTCCCGCTGGTAGCGGAAGAGTTCGGGGTCGAGACCGAGCTCGCCCAGGTGCTCGTTCCACCGGTCGTGGATCTCCTCCCACACCACTTCCAGGTGCGGGTAGTAGCGTGCGGCGTCGGTCACGGCGTCGCGGAAGCCCTTCATGGTGCGGCGGCGCCCGCGGGCACCCGAGGCGCCCTCGACGGGCGTCCGCACCGCGGTGGACTCGGCGACGGGCAGCGAGTCCAGGCTGAGCCCCGGACCGGGCCGGAAGGAGTACCAGGCCTCGGCGAACTTGCGCGGGTCGGAGGAGACCTGGCGTCCGCGCCACTCGCTGACCTTGCCGACGACGACCAGCTCGCCGGTGACCGTGTGCTGCCACTCCAGGGCGACGTGGCCGCAGTCGTCGGCCAGCAGGAACTTGCGGAGCACGCCGGAGCTGGCCCCGCCCAGGGTGTTGCGGTGACCGGGCAGCATGACCGAGAAGATCAGCTTGAGCAGGACGGACTTGCCGCCGCCGTTCTCCAGGAACAGCACCCCCGCCGGCGCCGGACGGCGCGGCGGGCCGGTCGGCTCGTCCTCGAAGAACTCCGCCTGGGCGGGGGCGGGTTGCGGCACGGGCTCGCCGACTCCGCGCAGGTCCAGCACGGTGTCGGCGTAACGCGCACCGGCGGGCCCGATGGAGTAGAGGCGGACCCGGGACAGCTCGTACATGGGGGGCTCTCGTCGTGGTGGTCTGTGGTCTGTGGTCTGTGGTCGGCGGGTTCGGGTGGATCGGCAGGATCCGGGAGGCGGGTGCGGGGCCGGGTGCGGGGTGCCGCTTCAGGAGTGGAAGGGCAGGCCGGCTCCGGTCACGAGGTCGAGGTCGTCGCCGTCCGCGGCCGGCATCAGGGCCGCCGAGTCGCCGGCCCGGGGCACGATCCCGAGGTCGAGGAGCTCGGCCATGGCGGCGCTGCCCGCCATGTCGCGCACCTGGAGCTGGTAGCGGGCGGTGGTGCGGTAGGTGCCGCCCGACTCGTCACCCGTGCGCTGCAGGAACCCCGAGTCGACGAGGAAGGAGACGGCCTTGCCGACGATGCCGGTGGTGGAGCCCGCCAGGCGCCGGGCGTCCTTGGTGGCGCCGGTGGCGCTGCGGCGCACGTAGACCCGCCAGGCGGCCTCCAGGCCGGGGGCGTCGCTGGCCGGGTCGGTGTTCTCGCCCTGCTCCTCGGCCCGTTCCTCCAGCCTGCGGCAGGCCTGGCGCAGGAAGCCGTCGATGCCGTTGACGGTGACCCGGCCGATGTACGCGTCGTCGGCGAGGTCCTCCGGGCGGGGGAAGGCCATGGCGGCGGTGGCGAGATGGGCGAGGCCGTGCAGGAAGCGGTCGCCCGCGTCGGACGCGGCGCGGCGTGAGTAGTCGCCCATGCGGACGGCGAAGACCGAGTCCTCGCCCGCGGCAAGCGCCATGCCGGCCCGGGGCGAGACCTCCAGCACGACCAGGCCGAGCCCGGCGGCCACGGCGTCGGCCAGCCGCGAGAACAGCGGGTCCTCGCGGTAGCGGCGGAGCAGCTCGGCGTACTCGACGTCGCGCGCGGGCAGCAGCTTCGGCTGGAGACCGAAGGAGACGAGACGGGCGGCGTCCGCGGCGTCGCCCGGCGTGACGGCCGCCGGGCCGGGGGCCGCTGCGGGCGGCTGCGTGCTCTCGCCGTCGCGGTGGTCGCTCACGGGGTCGTCTCCTCGGTACGGATGGTCGGTTCGCTCATCGTCACGCCACCTCGGACCGCTCGGCGGCCATCCCGGCGGCGTCCAGCCTGGCCGTGCCCACGATCAGGTCGGCGCCGCCGAACTCGGGGTCGTCCAGCCCGGTGCCGTCGTCCACGGCGAACAGCAGCCGCTCCTCGCCCTGACGGTAGGCGGTGCCGACCGGCGGGCTGGCGGCGTGCACCGCCAGCAGGGCGACCAGGTAGGGCAGTTCGGGATCGAGGCGGCGCGCCTCGGCGAGCAGCCCGGACAGCCGGCGGGGGGCGTCGTGCGGCAGGTCGAGGAGTTCCAGGGCGGTCTCCAGCTGCTCCTCGCTGAACCGGCTGTCGTCCGGCGTGGCGACGAGGTCGGGCTCGGGCATCTCGGCACCGAGGTGCTCACGCTCCAGCGGCGGGGTGAGCAGGGCGTCCACGAGGTCCGTGACGCGTACCGAGGCGGGGGTGCGCAGGCCCGTGCCGCGGGCGAACCAGGCGTCGGTGACCCGGGTGGCCTGCTCCACTGGGAGCGGCAGGACCGGTGCGACCAGCTGCCCGTACAGGTCGAGCATGCCGACGAGGGCGCCGCCGCGCGGTGCGGCGAAGGCCTGCCGGTCCTGCTCGGCGCGGAAGATCGGCCCCGCCTCCAGCAGCCGGGACTGCAGCTGGGTGTGGCGGCGGATGCAGTCCTTGACGATGTCGACGAGCTCGGCGGCGCGGCGCTTGTGCTCCGGGTCCTCCGACTCGTCCCTGGCCTTGCGGATGTTGGTCAGGATGGCGTTCTCGTGCCGGTAGCGGTCGGCGACGTGGTCGAGGGCCTCGTCGATCATGTCGGGGACGGTGCGGATCCAGTCGACCGCCCGGACGTTGCGGCGGGTGGCGTCCAGGGCGCGGCGCAGCGTCTCGGCGTACTGCACCGTGCGGTAGCGGGCCTGTTCCGCGGCGAGCTGGGCGTCGGCGAGGCGGCCCCGGTTGATCAGCACCTCGAGCTTGACCTCGGCGGCGATCTGGGCGCTGGTCACGTCGGTGTCGAGGGCACCGACGAGCACGTTGACGGCCTCGTCGGTGGTGCGCAGGTAGACGGTGCCGTCGCGGCCCGGTACCTCCTCGATCAGCTTGAAGTCGTAGTCACGGCGGACGTACGCCCCGTCGTGGCCGAAGGTGCCGTAGACGGCGCGGAAGCCGCGGTCGACGCTGCCGACGTTGATCAGGTTCTCCAGGACCCAGCGGCCCACCCGCTCGTGCTCGGCGGCGGGGCGGCCGGGGGCCTGGGCGGCGATGCGCGGCAGCAGGCGGGAGATTATCTGGTCGTGGTCGGCACCGGTGTCGAAGTCCATGTTGAGCGTGACCAGGTCGATGGCGGCCAGGGCCACCTCCGCCATCGCGTACACCGAGTACTCGCCCGCGAGGTTGGCCTTGCGCACGTCGAGGTCGTGCAGCGGCGCGGTGCAGGCCAGGGCCTTGAGCCGGCGGGCCAGGCCCTCGTCCGCGGCCGGCCCCGGCGCGGGCCGGACACCGCCGCTGAGCTGGTGCGGAACGGTCGTGGTCACGACGCACAGACTAGGCGCTCGGACCGACATCATCCCAAACGGCACGGTCCGGGCGGCCCCGCGCCCGGGCCGCCTCAGCCGCCTGCGGCCCCGTAGCCGCCCCCGCCGGGCGTCGCGACGACCAGGACGTCACCGGGCCCGACGTCGGCGGAGTCGACGCCGCCGAGCGGGGTGAGGGAGCCGTCGGCGCGCTCGATCCGGTTCGCGCCCAGGGCGCCGGGCCCGCCGCCGGCCAGGCCGTACGGGGCGACCCGCCGGTGGCCGGACAGCAGGGCGACCGTCATGGGTTCCAGGAAGCGGATGCGACGGACGGCCCCGCGGCCCCCGTGCCACCGGCCGTCGCCGCCGCTGCCGTCGCGCAGGGCGAAGCCCTCGACGCGGACGGGGTAGCGCCACTCGAGGATCTCGGGGTCGGTGAGCCGGGAGTTGGTCATGTGGGTCTGGACGGCGTCGGCGCCGTCGAAGCCCTCGCCCGCCCCGGAACCACTGGCGACGGTCTCGTAGTACTGCACCCGGTCGTTGCCGAAGGTGACGTTGTTCATCGTGCCGGAACCCTCGGCCTGCACGCCGAGCGCGGCGTACAGGGCGCCCGTGACGGCCTGGGAGGTCTCCACGTTGCCTGCCACGGTGGCCGCGGGGTATTCCGGGGCCAGCATCGAGCCCTCGGGGACGCGGACGTCCAGCGGCTTCAGGCAGCCGCTGTTGAGCGGGATGTCGTCGGCGACGAGGGTGCGGAAGACGTAGAGCACGGCGGCCATGACCACGGACCGCGGCGCGTTGAAGTTGCCCTCCTGCTGCGGCGAGGTGCCGGTGAAGTCCAGGACGGCGGAGCGCGCCGCGCGGTCGACGCGGACGGCGACGCGGACGACCGCGCCGTTGTCGGTCTCGTACGCGCAGTCGCCGTCGTGGAGGCCCGCGACGATGCGCCGCACGGACTCCTCGGCGTTGTCCTGCACGTGCCGCATGTAGGCGTGCACGACGTCGAGGCCGAACTGCGCGGTCATGCGCCGCAGCTCGGCGATGCCCTTCTCGTTCGCGGCGACCTGGGCGCGCAGGTCGGCGATGTTGGTGTCCGGGTCGCGCGAGGGGTAGGGGGCGCCGGTGAGCAGGGCGCGGGTCTCCTCCTCGCGCAGGCGGCCGTCGCGCACCAGGAGCCAGTTGTCGAAGAGGACGCCCTCCTCGTGCACGGTGCGGCTGAAGGCGGGCATGGAGCCGGGGGTGAGGCCGCCGATCTCGGCGTGGTGGCCGCGTGAGGCGACGAGGAAGAGCGGGGACCGGCCCTCGTCGTCGAAGACGGGGGTGACGACGGTGACGTCGGGCAGGTGGGTGCCCCCGTGGTAGGGGTCGTTGATCGCGTAGGCGTCGCCCGGGCGCATGGTGCCCTCGTTCCGCCGCAGCACCTCCTTGATGGACTCGCCCATGGAGCCGAGGTGGACGGGGATGTGGGGGGCGTTGGCGATCAGGTTGCCCTCGGGGTCGAACAGGGCGCAGGAGAAGTCCAGGCGTTCCTTGATGTTGACGGAGTGGGCGGTGTTCTCCAGGCGCACCCCCATCTGCTCGGCGATCGACATGAAGAGGTTGTTGAAGATCTCCAGCATCACCGGGTCGACCTCGGTGCCGACCGCCACCCGGCCGGGCCGCGGCCGCACCCGGGTGAGCAGGAGGTGGCCGTGCTCGCCCACCGCGGCCCGCCAGCCGGGGTCGACGACGGTCGTCGCGTCGGCCTCGGCGATCACGGCGGGCCCCTCCACGGTGTCGCCCGGGCGCATCGCGTCCCGGCGGAACAGGGGGCCGGCCTGCCGCCGGCCCTCCGTGTACAGCGACACCTCGGCGGCCGGTCGCAGCGGGCCCTCGCGGGCCGGCGGCTCCACGTGGTGCCGTCCGGGCGCGCCCGCGGAGCCGACGGCCTCGACCGAGACCGCCTCGACGACCAGGGGCTTGTCCATGGTGAAGGCGTACCGGGCGCGGTGGTCGGCGGTGAACGCCTCGCGCATGGCGTCGACCGTGCCCATCGGCACCGGGAGCGACGCGTCGGTGCCCGCGTAGCGGACGTGGACGCGGGTGACGGTCTCGACGGTGTCGTCGGGGACCCCGTCCTCGCGCAGTTGCGCACGGGCCAGCCCCTCGAGCTCGTCGCGGGCCTTGCGCAGCGCGGGCAGCCCGTCCTCGCCGAGTCCGGTCTCCACGGAGCGCTCGCGCATGGCGGTGGCGTCGGCCAGGCCGATCCCGTACGCGGACAGCACACCGGCCAGCGGGGGCACGACGACCGTGTCGACGGACAGGGCGTCGGCGACCGCGCAGGCGTGCTGGCCGCCGGCTCCGCCGAAGCTGGTGAGGGCGTAGCGCGTGATGTCGTGGCCTCGCTGCACGGAGATCTTCTTGACGGCGTTGGCCATGTTCAGGACGGCGATCTCCAGGAAACCCGCGGCGACCTCCTCCGGGGTGCGGCGGTCACCGGTCGCGGCCCCGGACTCCTCGGCGAGGCGCGCGAAACCGGCGCGGACGGCCTCGGTGTCCAGCGGCTGGTCGCCGTCCGGGCCGAACACGGCCGGGAAGTGTGCCGCCTGGACACGGCCGAGCATCACATTGGCGTCGGTCACGGTCAGCGGGCCGCCGCGGCGGTAGCAGGCGGGGCCCGGGTCGGCACCCGCGGAGTCGGGGCCGACGCGGTAGCGCTGCCCGTCGAAGTGGAGGACGGAGCCGCCGCCCGCCGCCACCGTGTGGATGTCCATCATGGGCGCCCGCATCCGTACGCCCGCCACCTGGGTGCCGAGGACGCGTTCCAGCTCGCCCGCCCAGTGGGAGACGTCGGTGGAGGTCCCGCCCATGTCGAAGCCGACGACCCGGTCGAACCCGGCCTGCCGCGACGTGCGGGCCATGCCGACCACTCCCCCGGCCGGGCCGGACAGCACGGCGTCCTTGCCCCGGAAGTGACCGGCCTCGCGGAGCCCGCCGTTGGACTGCATGAACATCAGCCGGACGCCCCGCAGTTCGGCGGCCACCTCGTCCACGTAACGGCGCAGGATCGGCGACAGGTAGGCGTCCACCACGGTGGTGTCGCCGCGCGGGACCAGCTTGATCAGCGGGCTCACCTCGTGGGAACAGCTGATCTGGTCGAACCCGGCCTCGCGGGCCGCCCGCGCGACGGCCTGCTCGTGGGCGGGATGGCGGTAGCCGTGCAGCAGGACGACGGCGACGCTCGTCAGGCCGTCCCGGCGCGCCTGACGCAAGGCCGCTCCGGTGGCGGCCGGGTCGAGGGGGCGGACGACCTCGCCGTGCGCGCCGATGCGTTCGGGGACCTCGATGACGCGCTCGTAGAGCGCCTCGGGGAGGACGATCCGGCGGTCGAAGAGCCGCGGCCGGTTCTGGTACGCGATGCGCAGCGCGTCACGGAAGCCCTCGGTGACGACGAGGACGGTCGGCTCCCCCTTGCGTTCCAGGAGGGCGTTGGTGGCGACCGTGGTGCCCATCTTGACGGCGGAGATCCGGTCGGCGGGCACGGGTTCGCCCGGGTCCAGGCCCAGCATGCGCCGGATGCCCTCGACGGGGGCGTCCCGGTAGCGCCCGGGGTCGTGGGAGAGCAGCTTGCACGTCTCCAGGCCGCCGTCCGGCGCTCTGGCGACGACGTCGGTGAAGGTGCCGCCCCGGTCGATCCAGAACTCCCAGCGTCCGGTCACACCCTCATTGTCCCAGGGACGTCCCTTCCAGGCGGGCCAGCGCACCGGCGGTGGCGTCGCGGGAGCGCAGGTCCAGCAGCCCGTCGGTGCCGGCCAGCCGGTGCCGGGTCTCCCGGCCGGCGAGCCGCAGCAGATCGGGCAGCAGATCGGTGCAGCGGTCGGCGACCCAGCGGGTGCCCTTGGTCGCCATCCACCAGACGCTGGCCGCGGCGCCCGGTCCCGGGCCGCCGGGGGTCGTGGACGGCGGTTCTCCGTCCGACAGGCCGCGCGAGACCAGGAGGTCGTGGAACTCCCGGGCCAGCAGTCGGTGGCCGAGTTCGCTGGGGTGCAGCCGGTCCGCGCTCCACGAGGCGCGGTCGGCCGCCCACGCATGGCGGGCGGCATGCAGGTGCACGGCCCCGTACCGCTCGGACAGCACGTGCACGACCTGGTTCAGCGCGGCCATCCGGCGGCCCAGCGGGCGGGCGAGCGGCCACGGCAGGCCCAGCATGCGGCCGGGGTCGGGCAGACAGGCGGTGAGCACCTCGGCGCCTTGGGCGCGCAGTTGGGCCAGGACGGTGTCCAGGCGGCGGGCGACGGTCTCGATGTCGAAGCTGCCGCGGAGCGTGTCGTTGGCGCCGATCACCACGGAGGCCAGGTGCGGCCGGTGGTCCAGGGCGCGCGGCAGCTGCTCCTCGACGACGTCCTTGGTGAGGGCGCCGCTGCGGGAGCAGTTGAGCAGGCGCACAGCCGAGGGTTCGGCGGCCAGCCCGTGCGCCAGGAGCGGCGCCCAGCCGCGCCATCCGCCGGCGACGGGGTCGCCGAGGCCCTCGGTCAGCGAGTCGCCGAGGGCGGCGAAACGTATCTCCTTCGTGCCGGCGGACACGGCGGCGGCCTGGACCGAGACCGGGGCGGTGGCCGGGGCGGGGACGGGAACAGGGGCGGGAACAGGGGCGGGCATCCGGACGGTGACCTGGTCCTGGACGGGTACCGCGACCCCGGTGGGCGCGTGGGCCGCGGGTCTGGCACGTCCGGGGACGGTGGGCGTCTGCGTGCCTGTCGTCATGGCGTGACCTCCGGGACCGTGAGCCGGGGCGCGGCGTCGTGGGCGGCGAGGAAGGCGCTCACGGCGGTCGGCCAGCCGTAGCGCTCGGCCTGGGCGCGGGCGATGGCCCGGCGCATGGGCTCCGGGCGGGCCAGCAGGTGGCCGACGGCGTCGGCGAAGGCCGGGCCGTCGTCGGTGGCGGCGGCACCGGCCGGGCCGAGGATGTCGGGCAGCGCGGACAGCGCGCTGGCGACGACCGGGGTGCCGCAGGCGAGGGCCTCCAGGGCGGACAGGCCGAACGTCTCCACCGGGCCCGGGGCCAGGACCACGTCGGCGGTGGCCTGGAGGGCGGACAGGGCGCGACGGACGGGGACGTGCCCGACGAAGGTGACCGGCAGCCGGGCCTCCCGGGCCCGGGCCTCCAGGCGGGCGCGCATCGGCCCGTCCCCCGCCACGACGAGGACGGCGTCCACGCCCTGGCGACGCATGTGGGCGAGGGCCTCCAGGGCGCGTCCCGGCCGCTTCTCGGGCGACAGGCGGGAGCACATCACCAGCAGCACCTCGGCGTTGCCGGCGTACCGGGCACGCAACTCCGGGTCGTGGTGCGCCGGGTGGCATGCCTCCAGGTCGACGCCGAGCGGCGCCCGTACGACGTTGCGGGCCCCGATCCGCTCGAACTCCGCGGCCGCCCAGGCCGTCGTGCAGACGATGCGCGAGTACACGTGCGCGCTGCGGCGGTTGAGCCGGTCGGCGGCGCCCTGGGCGAGGCCGCTGGGCACACCCCAGGTGCGCAGCACCCCGTCGACGCTCTCGTGGGACACCATGACGGACGGCACCCGGCGGCGGCGCGCCCACTCCCCGGTCCAGCGCAGCGTCGTGCGGTCGGAGACCTCCAGCCGGTCGGCGCGGAGGCCGTCCAGCACCGCCTCCAGCCGGGCCCGGCCGGTCAGGACGCGGTAGCCGCCGGTACCGGCGACCAGGGGGCCGGGGAGGGTGATGACGCGGCCCTGGGAGGTCATCTCGTCCTTGGCGGCGGGGCCGGGGACGACCAGGACCGGGTCGTGGCCGGCCGCGAGGTAGCCCTCGCCGAGGTGGCGCAGCGCGGTGCGCAGGCCGCCGGAGGTGGGCGTGACGAAGTTCGCCAGCCTGACGATGCGCAGCGGGCCGGTCATGCCGCCACCGCCGTGCGGGCGTCGAGCACCTGCGCGTAGTGCTCCAGGAGCAGGTCGCCGACGGCCTCCCAGGTGCGCGCGGCCACGTCGGCGCGCCCCTCGGCGCCGAATTGGTCGCGCATGGCCGGGGCGCTGGCCAGCAGCCGTACGGCGCCGGTGACGGCGTCCACGTCGCCGGGCGGCACGAGCAGCCCGGTGCGGCCGTGGTCGACGAGGTCGAGCGGACCGCCGGCGGCGGGGGCGACCACGGGCAGCCCGCTGGCCATCGCCTCCTGGACGGTCTGGCAGAACGTCTCGAACGGCCCGGTGTGGACGAAGACGTCGAGGGAGGCGTAGATCCGCGCCAGGTCGTGGCCGGTGCGGCGGCCGAGGAACACCGCGTCCGGCAGCGCCTCGCGCAGCCCGGGGGCGCTCGGGCCGTCCCCGACGACGACCACCTTCACCCCGGACAGCCGGCCCGCGCCGGCCAGCAGCTCCACGTGCTTCTCCGGTGCGAGGCGGCCGATGTAGCCCACCAGGACCTCACCGTTCGGGGCGAGTTCACGGCGCAGCGCCTCGTCGCGGTGGGCCGCGTCGAAGCGCACGGAGTCCACGCCGCGCGGCCACAGGTGCACGCGCGGGACGCCGTGCGCCTCCAGGTCGCGCTGGGAGGCGCTGGACGGGGCGAGCGTGCGGTCGGCGGCCGTGTGCACGGCGCGGATGCGGCGCCACGCGGTGCTCTCACCGCGGCTCAGGTAGGTGCGGGCGTACCCTGCGAGGTCGGTCTGGTACACGGCGACCGCGGGGATGTGCTGCCGGGTGGCCGCGGCCATGCCGCGCACCCCGAGGATGAACGGGCTGGCCAGGTGGACGAGTTCGGCGCGGTGCGCGGCGATCGTCGCCGCGGTCCTGCGGCCGGGGAGCGCCACCCTGACCTGCGGGTAGCCGGGCAGCGGCAGCGACGGCACCCGCACGACGGGGCACGGTTCGTCCCCCGGCACGGACTCCTGCGGGCCGGCCGGCGCGATCACCAGCGGCTCGTGGCCCCTGCGGACCAGATGTTCGGCCGTGCGCAGCGCGCAGTGGGCCACTCCGTTGACGTCGGGTGGGAAGGACTCTGTGACGATGGCTACTCGCATACGGACGTTGTCGGCTCCCCGGGCGTTGTCCGGGTCACGTGGATCTTTCACCTTGGGGAACGTGCCGTGAGCGTTGGGTCCGGATCGGGCCTTCCGGCCGCGCCGGCGCCCCTCGGTGCCCCCCGGACGCCGCGCCGGGCGGCGTCAGGCGCCGCTCGCCGGTCCGGGCAGGAGTTCGGCGACGGGCACGGGGCCGGCGGTCGGGTCGGCGTGCGGGAGGCCGACGCCGGGTCCTTCGGCGAGGCGGTGGCACAGGCCGCGCGGACCCAGCGGGCCGTGCTCCGGGGGTGAACCGCCGGGAATCACCAGCCGCTCGTCCTCGACGCAACTCCGACATCCGCTCCAGGACTTCCCGCGGCGGGATGCCGCGGGCGAAGGCCGGACCCAGCAGCGGCAGGTCACAGCCGTCCATCCGGTCCGGCCCCACCCGCGACCGGGGGGCCGGGGCCTACCGCGCGGGGTCGCCGGAGCTGAGGCGGCCGCGGACCGCGGTCTGGACCTCGGCCTCCTCCGCGGGATCGGCGGCGAGGCTGCGCAGGCGGGCCAGGACCCGGACGTCCGAGGTCGTGGCCGTGCGGGCGGCGAGTTCGCGGGTGGTCTCCTCGCAGTCCCACAGGCACTCGACGGCGAGGCCGGCGCCGAAGCAGGGGTCGGTGCGGGCGAGGGCGTGGGCGGCGACGCCGCGCAGCTGTGAGGAGCTCGTCTCGCGGTAGACGTGGCGCAGGACGGGGGCGGCGCACTCGATGGAGAGCCGGCCGGCCCCTTCCACGAGTACGGCGAGGCCCTCGGCGTCGGCGCCCTCGCGCTGGACGAGTCGGCGCAGGGCGCCGAGGACGCGGTCGGCGTCCTGTTCGCCGCCGCGGCAGGCGAGCATGCGGGCGGCGGTCGCGCCGAGCACGTCCTCACGGCGTGACCAGGCGCGGGCCCGGGTGAGGGCGGCGATGCTGCGCATCCGCTCGAAGGACTCGACGGCGGCGCGGGCGACGAGCTCGGACTCGCTGAGGGCGGCGGCCTCGATGAGGTCGAGGGCCTCGCGGTCCTGGCGGTCGGAGAGGTGGCGGAGTGCGGCCGCGCGGGCCGCCTCGGGACCGCTGCGGGCCGCCCGGACGAGCTCCTCGCGGTCCTCGGGGCCGGCGACGGCGGCGAGGCAGCGGGCGGCGGGGGCGTCGCGGTGCTGCGGTGGGTGGGCGGCCAGGCCTTCCTGGGCCCATTCGAGGACGGCGCCCACGCTCCAGCCCGGGGTCGGCCCGGCGGGCCGCATCTGGCGCTGCCAGCGGTCGAAGGCGGTCTGTTCCGATGCCTTGCGCACCCGTTCGGAGACGGCGGGGTCCGGATCCTCGGCCCACAACCGCCAGGGCCGTGGCTCGTACGCCTCGCGGAGCGCGGCGGCGAGCTGGGCGTCACCCTCCGTGGTGAGCGGGAAGCGGGCGAGCACGGCCGGGCCGAGTGCACGCAGCGCGTCGTCCTCGTCACGTACGGCGAGCTCGTCCAGGGCCCACTCCCAGTTGCCGCCGGTGGCGGCGTAGCGGCGCAGCAGCAGGGCGGCGTCCCGGCGGCCGTAACCGGCGAGGTGACCGAGGACGGACAGCGCCAGGCCGCAGCGGTGCTCGTCGGGACTGATGACGTCGTCGGGGTGGAAGAGGTGCTGTTCGATCCCGTCGAGCGAGCCCTCGAGCTCCGAGTAGAGGCGCGCGTAATAGAGGGAGCGGGACTCCACGCGCCAGTCGTGACGGGGGTCGCGCAGGACGCACTGCTCCAGCGCGGCGAGCGCGTCGGCTCGCTGCGCTGCGAGGGCGTGCAGGGTCCCGTCTCCGCGTCCTCTCTGGAGGAGGCCGAGAAGGGTACCGCTGGGCGCTATGTCGGGGTCGAACATGAGGTCAGCATCCGGTGCGGGGAGTTGGTTGGCAACGGGATTTCCCGTTACCGGCTGCGAGGTATCTTCGCAGATCGTCCCGGGTTCAAACCCTTTGCGCGGCACCCGGGCGGCTCGCGGGCACGCTCGTGGCCGGAGTCCCGCAGCTTACCCGGACCGAGGCATTCCGCCGAGTTCCCCGAGCGTGGCGGCACTCCAGGCTCCTGACATATGCCGGTAGCACCACCGGATCGGGTATTGCAGAAACCCTTACGGGCCATCACTCCTTGTGCAAGAGTCGTGACTGGCCCATCCGTACGGCCCCGTTGAGGCCGGCGCCCGGTTCGGAGACATGTTCGGAGAGCGTCATGCCGCCCCATTTGCATGAGGACCGCGCCACCGCGAAGCCTGAGCCCGGCACCGTGGACGCGCTCATCTCCCAGACCCGCCAGCTGCGCGGCAAGGTCGACGCCGTTCGCCGTGACGCCGCCGCCGAGGACGAGGAGGACCCGCAGCTGCGCTGGCAGCGCGCGCTGTGCGACCTCGCCGTCCACCAGCTCGACGACCTGGGTGCGCACCTCGGGCAACTGCGGGACGGCATCCCCGCCCTCGGCGACCGGGAGACGGGCACCGAGCCCGGCGGCGCCGCCTACGCGGGCCGGTCCGCCCGGGAGCTCCCCGTCCCCGCGCCGGTCGCCGGCGCCGTGCAGGCCCTGGGGCGGGCCGGCAGCGCGGAGTGGGACCTGGTCACGGACGGTGTCCAGTGGTCGGAGGAGCTCTACCGCATCTTCGGGCGCACCCGCGAGGACGGGCCGCTGACCCTGGACGAGCTGCCCTCCTGGCTGTTCGCCGAGGACCAGCAGACCCTGACCGCGGCCGTGACCGGCTGCCTGGTGGACGCCCGGCCGATCGACTGCGAGTTCCGCATCGTCCGCCCGGACGGTGCCGTGCGTACGGTGCACATGGTGGGCGAGCCGGTGCTCGACGCCGCCGGCGCCACCGCCTCCATGTGGGCGGTGCTCCGCGACGTCAGCGAACTGCGCCGCAGCCAGCGGACGCTGCGCGAGACCCGTGACTCGTTGCAGCGCGAGCGGCAGATCGCGCAGACCGAGCGCCGGCTGGCGGTCGAGCTGCAGGAGGCCGTACTGCCGCCGTGGCGCGGCTCCCTGCGGTTCCCGCAGGACGGCGGCCCCACCACGGTCGACCTCGCCGCCCACTACCTCCCGTCCTCCTCCGGCGCGCTCGTCGGCGGCGACTGGTACGACGCGCTGCACCTGCCCGACGGCTCCGCGCTGCTCACCGTGGGCGACCTCACCGGGCACGGGGTCTCCGCCACCTCCGGCATGGCCATGCTGCTCGGCGCGCTGCGCGGCATGGCGATGACGGGGCTGGACCCGGCCCCGCTGCTGGGCGGGCTCAACCAGTTGCTGGACAGCTCCGCGCAGCCCGCCCTGGGCAGCGCCCTGTGCTGCCGCTACCGCCCCGAGGACCGCTCTTTGGTGTGGGCGCAGGCCGGACACCCCGCCCCGCTGCTGTTCCGCGACGGGACGGGGCGACCGCTCGACGCACCCGAGGGCGTGCTGCTGGGCGCCACCTCGGGCGCCCAGTACGGCCAGGCCACCGAGCGGTTGCTCCCCGGCGACCTGCTGGTGCTGCACACCGACGGCCTGCTGCCGCGCCGCTCCGGTTCCCTGGCGGCCTCGGACTCGGCCGCCGCCGTGCGACGCCTGCTGGAACTCGGCCCGAGGTTCGCCCAGGCCCGTACCCCGCAGGAGTGCGTGCGCATCGTGGTGGAGGAACTCGGCGCCCCCGAGCGCGAGGACGACGCCTGCGTGCTCATCGCCAAGTTCCACTGAGGTCCACGGGCGCACCGGTCCGCGGGCCCGCCGGTCCACATTCGACGTGTTCCCATGTCGACGTGCCGACATGAGGACGACATCCGGGAGAGCCGGCTCATTCGGCGTCGAGTCGGCTGGTCCCGCCCATCGATGTCCACGTCCTCCGCGTGGGTCTCCGCTCAGATCGCGGGGCCCCTGCGCTTGGGGCCGCTCGGCAGCGCGATCTCGATCTCCTCACGCAGGTCCTGGATCCTGGTGAAGTCGGAGTAGCGGGCCGTCAGCCGGTACATCTCCCGCAGCCGGTCCCAGGTCCGCAGCGACGAGTTCTGCCTTATGGTCAGCAGCGCCAGTCGTGCGTAGCGGTCCGCCTGCTCGGGGTCGTCGGCGATGAAGCAGGCCGAGGCCAGCGAGATGTAGTCGAAGATGTTGGACCGGTCGCGGCCCTTGCCGCGCAGCTCCAGCGCGTGCTTGGCGTGCTGCTGCGCCGTCCGCGCCGCCAGCGGCTCGTACTCGGCGAGGGTGCGGTACGCCAGCGCCTGCATGCCGTGCAGATCGGCCTCGTCGAACATCTGCATCCAGCTCGGCGGCGGGACGTCGCCGCGGTCGGTGGCGAAGAGGTCCTCGGCCTTGCCCAGGGTGCGGCGCATCGCCTGGCCGTGGCCCATGGAGGCCTGTGCCCAGGCCTCGATGGTGCAGAGCATGGCGCGGGTGCGCGGCAGGGTCTCCTGCCCGGAGCCGGACTGCGCCAGCTTCATCAGGTCCAGCGCGTCGTCCGGCCGTCCCAGGTGGACCATCTGCCGGGCGGCGCGGGAGAGCGCCTCTCCGGCCCTGGGCCGGTCCCCGCCCTCACGCGCGGCGTGCGCCGCGATGACGAAGTACTTCTGGGCGGTGGGCTCCAGGCCCACGTCGTGGGACATCCAGCCCGCCAGGACGGCGAGGTTGGCGGCCACGCCCCAGAGCCTGCGCTTGAGGTGGTCGGGGTGGTGGTAGGCGAGCATGCCGCCCACCTCGTTGAGCTGTCCGACGACCGCCTTGCGCTGCAGTCCGCCGCCGCGGGAGGCGTCCCAGGCGCGGAACACCTCGACCGAGCGCTCCAGCGCCTCGATCTCATGGGAGCCGACCGGGGCCGCCTCGTAGCGGTCGTAGGAGACGGCGTCGGCGTCGAAGGGGTCGTTGGTGGTGGGGGCGTCGGCCGCGAGCGCCGGATCGGTGCGCAGCCAGTCGTACATGGCGCTGCTGAGTGCGGAACCCGCGGCAAGCGCGGCTCCCGCGCCCACCAGACCGCGTCGGTTGAGCATGAGGTCCATTCCCGTGAATTCGGTGAGGACCGCGGCTGTTCGCTCCGGTGGCCAGGGCAGTCCGTCGGCGCTGACGGACTGCTTCCTTCCCGTACGCCGATGCCGGCCGAACCCGAGATCCTCGATGGTTACGACACGGCCGAGACGCTCGGTGAACAGGGCGGCCAGCACGGTGGGGACGGGTTCGCGGGGGGATTCCCCGGTCTCGATCCAGCGGCGCACGCGCGAGGTGTCCGTCGCCAGCTGCGGGTGGCCCATGGCCGCCGCCTGCCGGTTGACGAGTCTCGCGAGTTCTCCCTTGGACCATCCGGTGAGTGCGAACAGGTCCGCTAGCCGTGTGTTGGCTTCCTTGTCCATCCAAGCCCCCAGGTTCCTCGGCACTGTTGACACTAACGGCCGGTCAGCGCCGCCGCGAGCATTCGCCATGGTTCGCCAGGGTGCGCCAGATGGTCTGCCACCCGCATGCGGTGGTCAGGTAGGAACGCGCCACCCGGCCCGGCAACCGCCGGCTCGCGAACGGTCGCATATGAACAACTTTCGAAAAACGCCGATCAGCGTTGAACAACTCGAGAGGCATGTGCGTACTGGTACGCGAGGGGCGTACGGCGCGTGGACAGTTCGGACCGCCGGCCCGGACCCGCATTCCCCAGGGTGCGGGACCGGACGCCGACTCCGGCTCCGGATCCGTCCACGCGCCGGCCCCGCCACCTCGTCAAGAGCTCGTTGGCACACGAAGGGATCTGTCTCCCCATATGTATTCAGCATCGTCCTCCGTGTCCGCACCGCCCCGGCCGACCCAGCTCCCGGGGTTCACCGGGACAGGGACCGCCATACGTCCTCGTCCGGTGCTGCCCGCTCCGCGCAGGGGCGCGCCGGGGACCTCCCACCCGCTCGGCGGGAGGCTCGACTTGACCGGTCCCCAAGGCGCGCAGTTGCGCTCGGCCATCGCCTCGGTGCAGCGCATCTGTCCCGAGTTCACGCCCGTCCAGATGCTGCGGCGCAGCGGCCGCTCGGTGCTGCTGGTCGGCACCTCCGGCCGTGCCCCCGCGGTCGCGAAGTGCCTGCTGGACCACTCCCCCGCCTGGGTGGAGCGGTACCGGCACGAGATCGGCGCGTACCGGGCCTTCGTACGGCACCGGCCTCCGGTCAGGGCGCCGCGGCTGATCGCCGCCGACCCCGAGAGCTGCACGCTCGTGCTGGAGCGCATGCCCGGACGGGTCGCGGCCCTGCAGCGGCACCCCTCGGAGGCCCCGCCGCGGGCCGACGTGCGGATGGCGCTCAGCGCGATCTCCCGGGTCAACATGTGGCGTCCGCCGGCCGGGATCTTCGACGCCCCCGTCGACTACGCGGCGCGGCTGTCCCGTTACCACGAGCTGGGACTGCTCACCGACCGGGACATGGGCGACCTGCAGAAACTGCTGCACGGACTGGCGCACGCTCAGGGCCAGTTCAACCACGGCGACGCCCTGCTCTCCAACATCCTGCTCTCCCCGGCCGGCCCGGTGCTGGTCGACTGGGAGCACGCCGGCTGGTACCTGCCCGGCTACGACCTGGCGGTGCTCTGGATGATCCTGGGCGACGACCCGGTCGCCCGGCGGCAGATCAGCCAGATGGCGCAGGCCGCGGGACCGATCGCGCGTGACGCCTTCCTGGTCAACCTGATGCTGGTGGTCACCCGCGAGATCCGCACCTACGAGACGGCCGTCCAGCGCACGATGCGCAGCACCGTCCCGGTGGGTCCGGGCGCCGCCGAGGCCGGCGAGGAGCAGCGCCTGCTGCTGCGCCGTCTGCACGACGACGCGGGCCTCGCCCGGCGGGCCGTCAGGGCCGCCGTCGGCACGAGGTGACCTTCCGGCCGGTTTCCGGACGGAAGAGGAGGAACCGGTCCGTGGTGGACGGCGGAGCACCGCGGTCGCGGACCCGGGGACCAGGGGAGGGTCCTCCGGTGCCGTCGCGGTGCCGTCCGGGCGGCCTCAGGGCCGGGACGGCACCGCCGGTGGTCCAGTCCACTGACGCACCGCAGGCCATGGCGCCCGTGCGGGGAAAGCTCCCGGCACGGGCGCTGACATGCGTAAACCGCTTTCACAGTGCCTAGTTGACGGATCGTCGACCAATGGATACCTCTGTGGTGCCGAACGGCCCCGTGCGTCACCACAGGAGGCTGCAGTGCGAGGAACCCCCCACAACGCGAGACGCCCGCGCAAGGTCGTCACCGCCGCAACGGTCACCGTGGCCGTCGGCGCCCTGCTCTCCGCCCTGTCGCCGCTGCCCGCCGCCGGCGTGACCCCGCAGGAGCGGGACGCACCGCTCCGGCAGGCCTTCCGGGACGCCGCGGAACGTCATCACGTCCCGGAGAGCGTGCTGATGGGCGTGGCCTACCTGGAGTCGCGCTGGGACACCCACCGCGGACTGCCCAGCGTCACCGCCGGATACGGCCCCATGCACCTCACGGACGCCCGGACGGCGCTCACCGGCTTCCCCCGAAGGGGCGATGGCGGTGACGACCCGCGCGGCGACGTGGGCCGTCCCCTCGCCGACGTGGGGCTGCCCGCCACGGACACCCGCGCGCTGCCCTCGGCGCTCACCACGCTGGACCGCGCCGCCGGGCTGACCGGGCTGAGCGCCGAGGAGCTGCGCGAGGACCCGGCGGCCAACGTCGAGGGCGGCGCGGCGCTGCTGGCCCGGGCCCAGAAGTCGCTGGGCGCACCACTGAGTTCGGACCCGGCCCGCTGGTACGGCGCGGTGGCGCGGTACTCGGGCGCCGACGACACCGCCACGGCGTCGGTCTTCGCCGACGACGTCTTCCAGGTCATCCGCGAGGGAGTCACGCGCACCACGGACGACGGGGAGAGCCTCACCCTCGCCGCGCACCCCGGGCTCGCGCCGCAGACCGCCCAGCTCCGCTCCCTGGGTCTGCGCACGGTCGCCGCGGACGGGACGGAGTGCCCGCGCACGGTCGCGTGCGAATGGCTCCCGGCCCCGTACGAGGAGTACGGCACGGGCGACTACGGCAACCACGACCTCGCGGACCGCCCGCACGACCAGAAGATCGACTACATCGTCGTCCACGACACCGAGGCCACCTGGGACACCACCCTCCAGCTGGTGCAGAAGCCGGACTACCTGGCGTGGCACTACTCGATCCGCTCCGCGGACGGCCACGTCGACCAGCACGTGCGGACCAAGGACGTCGGCTGGCACGCCGGCAACTGGTACGTCAACGCCAAGTCCGTCGGCATCGAGCACGAGGGCTTCCTCACCGATCCCGGCGCCTGGTACACCGAGGCCATGTACCGGGCGTCGGCCCGGCTGGTCCGCTACCTGGCCGGGCGTTACGGCATCCCGCTGGACCGGCAGCACATCCTGGGCCACGACAACGTCCCGGGACCGACCCCCGCGAACATCCCGGGGATGCACACCGACCCCGGCCCGTACTGGGACTGGGCGCACTACTTCCAGCTCCTGGGAGCGCCCTTCCGGCAGACCGCCGGGCCGGGCAGCGCCCTGGTGACGATCGACCCGGACTACGGCTCCAACCGGCCCGTCTACACGGGGTGCGCGAGCGCCGGTGACACCTGCCCGTCCCGCGGTTCCACGGCCGTCCGGCTGTACACCGAGCCACGCGAGGACGCCCCGCTCGTCAAGGACGCCGGTCTGCACGGGGAGGCCCCCTCCACGACCGGGGTGAACGACACCGGCGCCCGTGCCTCGACCGGCCAGCAGTTCGCGGTGGCCGGACGGCGCGGGGACTGGACGGCGATCTGGTACCTCGGCCAGAAGGCCTGGTTCCACGACCCCAGGGGGCACCGGACCGCCCTGCCGGCCACGGGCCGGCTGGTCACGCCCAAGGAGGGCCGCGACGAGGTCCCGGTGTACGGGCGCGCCTACCCGGAGGCGTCCGCCTACCCCGCGGGCGTCCCGGTGCAGCCGGACTCCCCGCTGCCGTACAAGCTGCTCGCGGGCCAGAGCTACGCGGTGGGCCGGGCGACGCACGGCGAGTACTACCGGGCGGTCACCTTCGACGCCTCCCAGCACGTGGTGGTGCGGGGGGAGCAGCTCTACTACGAGATCCAGTTCGGCCACCGGGTGGCCTGGGTCAAGGCCGAGGACGTCACCCTGCGGCCCTCCTGGGTCCCGCTCAGCCCTGCTGGAACATCTCCGCGGGGAGGGGCTTGAGCAACTGGTAGAGGTCGTCGGTGATCGGGCGGTCCCAGGTCGCGATGGTGACCAGGACGCCGTCGCTGCGGTCGAACTGCGTGCAGGCGATGCGCCCCTCGGAGAGCTTCACCTTGCGCACGATCAGCAGGTTGTCACCGTGCATGACCGGGGTGTCCTCGGTGCCGACGACCTCGACCGGCTCGTCGTTGCCGAGGGCCAGCAGCAGCTGGGCGACCTCGAAGGGGATCTGGCCCTCTTCGAGGTCGCGGGCGGGCGAGCCCTCGGGGAGGTTGCCGATCAGCATGGCGGGACCGCGCCCGCCGAAGAGGTCGTAGCGCAGGAAGATGCCCTGGCAACTGCCGTCCTCCCCGGGCAGCAGCCCGGCGCCGAGTTCGCCCGGCCAGTCGCCCGGGTCCATGGCCAGGACGTCGAATTCCGGCCCTGTGGGCGTTGCGGCGCTGCGGCGGCGGAGGAACGACATGCGCCCATCGTACGGTCCCCGGGCCGCCCGTGTGCCCGGGGTCGCGTCGCTACGGGGCGAGCGCCCGGGACAGGCCCGCCCGGTCGGTGCCGATCTTGCGGTAGACGGCGGAGAGCAGACGGGTGACGCCCTCCACGTCGGTGTCCAGACCTGCGGCGATCTGCTCGTCGTCCTCACCCCGGGCGGCCCGCGAGGCGGCCGCCCGTTCCTGTGCGGTGAGGGCGTCGGTCTCCGTCGTACGGAGCCTGCGCGGGCGCAGTCCGGCGGCGGCGAGTTCGTCGCGGGCGCGCTCGGCCAGTTGGTCGGCACCGCAGTGGACGGCGGTCTCCAGGCCCCGGTAGAGCTGCTCGGCCGCCTCGTGGAGCCGGGCCTCGCGGCGCAGCGCGGCACCGTGGTCGACCAGGGTCCGGGCCAGCTCGTAGCCGGCCGGTGAGCGCTCCAGGTGCGTGACCGCCTCCTGCAGCAGCTTGAGCCGGTCGGATTCCGCGGCCACCTCGGCGCAGACCCGCAGCGCCTGGCCGATCGAGGACGCGGTGCCGTACTGGCGGGCGCGCTCGACGGCGTCGGCGGCGGTGGCACGGGCCCGCTCCGGGGTGTCCCGGGCCTCGGCGAGCGCGAGGTGGAGCTTCCAGGGGGACCAGGCGGGATTGCGCATGCCCCGGGGGTCGAGCCGGCGGCCGCACGCCTCGAGCTGGGCGATGGCCTCGTTGACCATGCCGCGGGCGAGCAGCAGTTCGCCGTAGACGGTCTGGGCGTCGGGGAAGGTGACGGCCGCAGGGAAGGGCTCGCAGAAGTCGTACTCCTCGGCGAGGGCCGCGGCCTCGCGGAGCCGGCCCCGGGCGAGCAGGATCTCGACGAGGATCGCCACGGTGTACCAGACGACGGGGGTGCCGCGGCCGACGCGGTCGGCGAGCCGCAGGCCGTCGCGGGCGAAGTCCTCGGCCTCGGCGAGGCGCCCGCGGCGGTAACGCACGTACCCGAGCAGGGAGTAGCCGAAGGCGAGGTGGGCGCCGCGCCATCCCTGGCGCTCGTAGTCGCCGATGCCGGCGGCGAAGAGCTCCTCGGCGCGGCCGGGCCGGTCGGCGTACATGTACGTCATCGCGACGAGGACCGGGACCTCGAAGCCGAAGTCCTCGCTGGCCCAGGGCAGTCCGCCGTCCAGGGCACGGTCGGAGTGCCGCAGCGCGGTCTCGGCGGGCTCGCCGCGCAGGGTGGCGTCCCAGGCGCGCAGGCCGATGATGTAGCGCTCGGTCAGGTCGCGTCCGGTCAGCCGGTCGGCCAGGCGGGCCAGCCGGCGGGAACGGGCCGGGGAGTCGGGTTCGTCGGAGCGGAAGGCGTCCCACATGAACTGCTCTTCCTGCATCCGCAGCCGGGCCCGCGCGTTGGTGGCGGTCCGTGCGGCCTGTCCGACGGTGTCCGCGGCCTCGCCGAGCCGGTCGGAGTGGGCCAGCGCCTGGGAGAGCCGGTAGGTGATCGCGCGCGCAGCGCCGGGTCGACGACGGGCTCCTCGAGCGCGGCGCGCAGGTGGTTGACGGTGGTCGCCGGCTCGGTGAGCAGGGAGGAGCAGCCGAGCTCGAACAGCACGGCCGCCCGGTCCTCGAACGGGGGCGGCTCGCGCAGGGCCCGCGCCAGGTAGCGGCGGGCCGCGTCGGGGGCGCCGGCCCGGGCGGTGTCCCGGGCGGCCTGGCGCAGCTGGCCGACGACCCAGGGGTCGCCCTCGGGGTGGGTCTCCAGCAGGTGGCGGGCGGCGGCGGAGGGGCCGAGCCCGGCGTCCACGACGGACCAGGCGGCCTGGCCGTGCAGGGCGACGCGGACGGCGTCGGGGATGGCCCGGTACACGGCGGTGGCGATGAGGGGGTGGACGAACTCCAGGACGTCGCTGCCGGTGAGGATGCGGGCCTTGCGGAGCCGGTCCGCGGCGTCGGCGGCCTCCTCGCCGCCCAGGCCCGCCACGCTCGCGGCGATCGCCGGCGAGATGGACGTGCCGAGGACGGCCGCGGCCCACGCCATGCGGACGGTGGAGGTGCCCAGGCGTTCCAGGCGGGCGATGAGTCCGCTGCCCTTGGCGGCGGCGGCGAGGTCGCGCAGGAGGTGCGCGCTGGACTCGTCGGGGCGCAGCGCCCGGTCGAGGACCTTGGCGGTGAGCTCCACGGCCTCGAAGGGGTTGCCGGCGGTGACGGCCCAGGCCTCGCGGCAGAACGCGTCGTCGGCGTGGTCGCCCACGGCGTCGCGGATGAGCCGGCCGATGGCGGCGGCGCTGAGCGGTTCCAGGCCGAGCGGGCGGGTGCCGGAGCGGTCGGGGAGGCCGCGGAACGCCTCGGCGTGGGCGGGGAGTTCGTCGGGGCGGTAGGCCACGACGACGAGCATGGGGAGTTCCTCGGCGCGCGGTGCGAAGGCGGCCAGCCAGCCCAGGGACTCGGGGTCGGCCCAGTGGGCGTCGTCGAGCACGAGGACCACGGGGCCACGCCGGACGGCGATGTGGGTGAGCACCCAGTCGAGTCCGTCCGCGAGGCCCTGCGGGTCCGGGGGCGCGCCCTCGCCGTCGGTGCACAGCCCCAGGGCGGGGCCGACGATGCCGTACCAGCTGCCGAGGGTGGTGCGGAGCACCCCGTCACCGGCTCCGGCGAGCTGGGGCTGCAGCAGCTGGCGTGCGACGTGGAAGGCGACGCCCTGTTCCTGGTCGCCGCCGCGGGCGTACAGGACGGTGCAGCCGAGGGCGGAGGCCCGGCGCCGGGTCTCCGCAAGCAGGGTCGTCTTGCCGAGGCCCGCGGGGGCCGCGAAGGCGAGCACGCCGCCGCGCCGTGTGCCGGCGCGGGGGTGGTCCCCCTCGGCCCGTATGCCTGTGAGTTCGGCCAGCGCCTCGTCGACGGCCACGAGCTCGGCCTCGCGTTCGAGGAGCGGTCGCCGGGACTTCGGTGTGCGCCGCGCCATAGTGCACCCCCTGCCCCTGATCCGGCGCGCGCCGGGGCGCGCCGGTGATGCTCGGACGCCTGTCCGGTGGCACCTCAGCGTACGCCACCAGGGACCCTGCGTGAGTACATAAATGCGAAGTGGTGACGGCTGTTCACAATCGTCCGCGGAGTGATCGACCGTGCTCGATCAGGTGCGCCCACGTGCGGGAACGCGTCACCGTGATGCCCCCGGCACATGCCGGACCGGTAGCGGTACGACGGCCTGTCAGGTGCATTCCCCGGGGACGTACCGCGGGCGCGGGAACCGGGGGCACGAGGCCTCCGGGGCGCGCCCGGCCGGGTGCGCCGGCAGCCCGTCGCCGTGGACGGGGCGGGCTGCCCGGCGCGCGCCTGTGGGCTTCCGTCAGGTGAGGTCGAACTCGCCGTCGCGGGCCCCGAGGACGAAGGCCCGCCATTCCGCCGGGGTGAAGATCAGCGAGGGCCCCTCGGGGCTCCGGCCGTCCCTCATGGCGATGTAGCCTTCGACGAAGGCGATCTGGACGTCTCCTGTGCCCTGGCTGCTCGACTGCCATGTTGCATTGGCCAGATCAAGCTGCGGCTTCTTCCCGTTGGCCAACGGCGATCCGATCGTGCTCTCGGCCACGTCCGCTCTCCTCCCGACTCCGTCGTCCGGGCCAGCCTAGCGACCGTGCCGGGGCCCGGACAGGTCATGGAAGAACCTGCCCGGACCCGGTACCGGTTCATGCCCGCTTCACTCTCCGGGGTGCCCGGATCCGACCACCCACATGGCGAAGAACTGCGAACCCCCGCCGTACGCGTGACCCAGCGCCAGGCGTGCGCCGTCCACCTGGTGGCCGCCCGCCGTGCCGCGCACCTGGAGGGCGGCCTCGGCGAAGCGGATCATCCCCGAGGCGCCGATCGGGTTGGTGGACAGCACACCACCCGAAGGGTTGACGGGCAGGTCGCCGTCGAGCTCCGTCACCCCCGACTCGGTGAGCTTCCAGCCCTCGCCCTCCTGGGCGAAGCCGAGGTTCTCCAGCCACATCGGCTCGTACCAGGAGAAGGGCACGTACATCTCCACGGCGTCGATCTGCCGCCGCGGATCGGTGATGCCCGCCTGCCGGTAGACGTCGGCCGCGCAGTCGCGTCCGGCCCGGGGGCTGACGAAGTCCTTGCCCGCGAACATCGTGGGCTCGCTGCGCATCGCCCCGCCGTGCACCCAGGCCACCGGTCCGGGGGCGCGGCGCCCGCCGGCGCCGTCGGTGAGCACCATCGCGCAGGCGCCGTCGGAGGACGGGCACGTCTCGGAGTAGCGGATCGGGTCCCAGAGCATGGGCGAGGAACGCACCTTCTCCAGGGTGATGTCCTTCTCGTGCAGATGGGCGTACGGGTTCCTCAGCGCGTTGCGCCGGTCCTTGTACGCGACGAGGACGCCGACGGTGTCGGGCGCGCCGGTGCGCCGCATGTAGGCGCGCACGTGCGGCGCGAAGAACCCGCCCGCCCCGGCCAGCAGGGGCTGCTGGAAGGGGACGGGCAGCGACAGCCCCCACATCGCGTTGGACTCGGACTGCTTCTCGAAGGCGAGCGTCAGGACGGTGCGGTGCACCCGCGCGGCGACCAGGCTGGTCGCGACGAGCGCGGTGGAGCCGCCCACGGAGCCCGCGGTGTGCACCCGCATCATGGGCTTGCCGACCGCGCCGAGGGCGTCGGCGAGGTACAGCTCGGGCATCATCACGCCCTCGAAGAAGTCCGGGGCCTTGCCGATGACGACCGCGTCGACGTCCGCCCAGGTCATCGAGGCGTCCACCAGGGCACGCTGCGCCGCCTCGCGGACGAGTCCCGCGATGGACACGTCGTGCCGCGCCGAGGTGTGGTGGGTCTGGCCGACGCCGACGACCGCGACGGGCTCCTTGCCGGTCACCGCGCTCATCGGTCCTCTCCTTCCAGGACGGCGACCAGGTTCTGCTGCAGGCAGGGCCCGGACGTGGCGTGGGCGAGCGCGCGGCGGGACTCGCCGCGGTGGATGCGGGCGGCGGCCTCGCCGAGCCGGATCAGGCCGGCGGCCATCACGGGGTTCGCGGCGAGCGGGCCGCCCGAGGGGTTGACGGCGACCTCGTCCCCCAGGGCGAGTGCCTTGCGGAGCACGACCTCCTGGGAGGTGAAGGGGGCGTGCAGCTCCGCGGTGTCGACGGGTGCGTCGAAGGCCCCGGCGCGCTGCGCGGCCAGCCGGGCGGAGGGTGAGTCGGTGAGGTCGCGGACGCCGAGCGCGTGCGCCTCGATGCGGTGGTCCATGCCGCGGATCCAGGCGGGGCGTTCGCACAGCCGCCGGGCGGTGTCCCCGGCGGCCAGCACGACAGCGGCCGCGCCGTCGCCGACCGGCGGGCAGTCGCCGCGGCGCAGCGGCCGCACCACGTACCCGCCCTGCGGCCGGTCGCCGGACTCCTGGGCGTACGGATTGCTCCCGGCGGCGGTCCGGCTGCGGCGGGCGACGGCGGCGAGCGCGCTTTCGTCCGTGTCGCCCGCGTCGATCAGGGCCTGGGCCTGGAGCGCGGCCAGCGCGACGGAGTCGGGCCACAGCGGTGCCAGGTAGTAGGGGTCGAGCTGGCGGGTCAGCACGTCCCGCAGCCGCCCCGGCGAGGACTTGCCGTAGGAGTAGACCAGGGCGGTGTCGGCCTCGCCGGTGAGGAGCTTGACCCAGGCCTCGTACAGCGCCCAGGCCCCGTCGGTCTCCACGTGCGACTCGGAGATCGGCGGCCACGCCCCGACCCCGTCGAGCGCCATGGTGAAGGAGAAGGCCCGCCCCGCCAGGTAGTCGCAGGAGCCCGAGCAGGTGAAGCCGATCTCCCCCGCGGTGAGGCCGACCTGGCCCAGCACCTCGTGCAGCACCGGCATCAGCATCTCGACCTCGGAGAGGGTCGCGCTGTCGCGCACGTGCCGGGTCTGGGCGAAGGCCACGATGGCCACGTCCCGGCGCGCCTGCCCAGTGGTCGCCGTGGTCACAGCAGCTCCTTGTAGGTGTCGTAGTCGGCGTCGGGCTCGCCGGTGGGCCGGTAGTGGTCGGGGTAGCTGCCGTCGCCGGTCCAGACGGGTTCCACGCGAAGGCCCATGCGCACCTGGTCGTACGGGATGCCGCCGATGCGTCCGTGCAGGGCGAGGCCGGCGCCGTCGAGGGCGATGTGGGCGTAGACGTAGGGGACCTCGATGTCGACGCCCTTGGCCTTGATGTTGACGATGCAGAAGGTGGTGACCGTGCCGCGCGGGCCGACCTCGACCTGTTCGTCGGTGGCGACGCCGCAGGTGGGGCACGCGCCCCGGGGCGGGACGTAGACCTTGCGGCAGGAGGGGCACCGCTCGCCGACGGTGCGGTGCCCGGCGAGGGCGGCGAGGTAGCGGCTCTGGGCCCGGCCCGGGGCGTAGGTGTACTCCAGCCGGGCGGGCACGGTGATGCCGGTGACGGGTTCGGCGAACGCGCCGGTGTGCGCGGTCGCCACGGTCGCCCCTGCGGTGTCGTCGTCCGCGGCGGGTTCGAAGCACGCGATGTCGGTGACGGCGCCGGTGCGCCGTCCGGCCCAGCGGACGCGGACGCGCATGCCGGTGCGCACCGCCTCCGGGCCGGGTGCGTCCAGGACGTGCAGCAGCGCGGTGTCGGCGCCGTCGAGGCGGACCAGGACCCAGGCGAAGGGCGTGGCCAGCGGCTGCTGCGACCGCGGCGACGGGTTCCAGGCCCAGGTCGTGACGGTGCCGGTGGTGCCGACCTCGACGAGCTCGCGCAGTTCCTCGGCGGTGACCGGGTCGTACTCGACGGGCGGCACGAGCACCCGCCCGTCCCCGGTGCGCACGCCGAGGACGGTCCGCTCGCGCAACCCGGTGAGGAAGGCGCTCTGCACCGGGCCGAGGGAGCGGGTGAAGGGGAACTCGACGACGAGGGGCGCGGTGAGCGGTTCGGGCATGGCGGTGATGACCTCCCGTGTCAGGCGCGGCGGTAGACGGGCGGGCGCTTCTCGCCGAAGGCCCTGGCGCCCTCCTTGGCGTCGGCGGTGGCGAAGACGGGCCCGCCGCGCTCCAGTTCGGACCTCAGTCCCTCGGCCTCGGTCATCTCCGCGGTCTCGTAGACCGAGGCCTTGACGGCCTCGACGGCCAGCGGACCGTTGGCGTTGACCAGTGCGGCGATCTCCAGCGCCCTGTCCAGCGCGGTGCCGTCGGGGACCACGTGGCCGATCAGCCCGATCCGCTCGGCCTCGGCGGCGGTGTAGGGACGGCCGGTGAGCAGCATCTCCAGGGCGTGCGTACGCGGTATCTGGCGGGCGAGGCGGACGGTGGAGCCGCCGATGGGGAAGAGGCCGCGGCGCACCTCGAACAGGCCGAAGACCGCGCTCTCGCCCGCGACGCGGATGTCGGTGCCCTGGAGGATCTCGGTGCCGCCGGCCACGCAGGGGCCCTCGACGGCGGCGATCACGGGCTTTCGGGGGCGGTGGTGGCGCAACATCGCCTTCCAGTGCAGGTCGGGGTCGGCGGTGAGCCGCTCGCGGTACTGCTGCCCCGCCATGCCGCCGTTCGCGGCGAGCGCCTTGAGGTCCATGCCGGAGCAGAAGGCTCCGCCGGCGCCGGTGAGGACCACCGAGCGGATCGCGTCGTCCTGGTCGGCCTCCAGCCAGCCGTCGTGGAGGCCCACGAGCATCGGCAGGGAGAGCGCGTTGCGCGCCTCCGGCCGGTTGAGGGTGAGTACGAGTGTCGCGCCGACGCGCTCCACCGTGAGGTGTTCGGTGCCGCCCATCGCCGTCCTCCCGCGTCGCGTACCGGACCTAGAACAGGTTGCAGTAGGCGCAGGTCGAGTTCAATACTTTTCTGACTGTCAGTCAGATTCTTGCCGCGGGACCCCTTCACAGCCCCCCTGCGGGGTGCTCTGATGACCGG
The DNA here is from genome assembly GCF_056858595.1 of Streptomyces sp. TOM-9. NCBI lineage: Bacteria > Bacillati > Actinomycetota > Actinomycetes > Kitasatosporales > Streptomycetaceae > Streptomyces > Streptomyces sp. TOM-9. The sequence goes on from NZ_JBXEQB010000001.1 coordinate 2,134,620, forward strand.
CTGGGAGCCGGACGCGCCCGGTCCCCCGGCCCCGGTGAGGAGGAGCCGTGGAGTACAACCTTGCCGACCTCTTCGAGTCGGTCGCCGACACCGTGCCCGGCCGCGAGGCGCTGGTGCATCTCGACCACCCCGGCACGGGGGCCGAGCGCCGGCTCACGTACGCGCAACTCGACGCGGCGGCCAACCGCCTGGCGCACCACCTGGCGGACCACGGCGTCGCCCCCGGCGAACACGTGGGCCTGCACCTCCTCAACGGCGTCGAGTACCTGCAGACGGCGCTGGCCTGCATGAAGATCCGCGCCGTCCCGGTCAACGTCAACTACCGCTACGTGGCGGACGAGCTCGTCTACCTCTACCGCGACGCCGACCTCACGGCGCTCGTCTTCGACGCCGGGTTCACCGGGCGCGTCGCGGCGGCCCTGCCCCGTACCGAACGGCTGCGCCACCTGGTACGGGTCGGCGACGCACCACCGGACGCGCCCGGACCCGCCGTCGCAGCGGTCGGCTTCGCCGACGCCGAGGCCTCCGGATCGCCCGCCCGCGACTTCCCCGCCCGCTCCGCCGACGACCGCTTCATCATCTACACCGGCGGCACGACCGGCATGCCCAAGGGCGTCATGTGGCGCCACGAGGACCTCTTCTTCTCCGGCATGGGCGGCGGCGCCCCCACCGGCGTCCCCGTCTCCCGCCCCGAGGAACTCGCCGAACGGGTCGCGGCCGGCGGCGAGGGCCTGGTCTTCTTCCCCACCGCGCCGCTGATGCACGGCACCTCCACGCTGACCGCCTTCATCGGCTTCCACTACGGCCAGAAGGTCGTCGTCCACAGCAAGTACGCGCCCGTGGAGGTGCTGCGCACGATCGAGCGCGAGAAGGTCACCAGCGTCTCGCTGGTCGGCGACGCCATGCTGCGCCCCCTCGCCGACGCCCTGGCCGGACCGCTCAAGGACACCGACGTCTCCTCGCTGTTCAGCCTTTCCAGCTCCGGCGCGATCCTCTCCGAGACCGTGCGCGCGCAGTTCCAGGCGCTCGCCCCGAACTGCATGATCCTCAACAACTTCGGCTCGTCCGAGTCCGGCTTCAACGGCACCGCCACGGACGACTCCGGTCCGCGCAGGGGCTTCCGGCTGCGCGTCAGCGCGCACATCGCCGTCGTCGACCCCGCCTCCCTGGGGCCCGTGGCCCCCGGTGAACCGGGGCGCATCGCGCTGCGCGGCCACGTGCCGCTCGGCTACTACAACGACCCCGGCAAGACCGCCCAGACCTTCTTCGAGCGCGACGGCGAGCGCTGGGTGCTGCTCGGCGACATGGCCACCGTCGACGACGAGGGCATCGTCACCGTGCTCGGACGCGGCTCGCAGTGCATCAACACCGGCGGCGAGAAGGTCTACCCGGAGGAGGTCGAGGAGGCGCTGAAGGCCCACCCCGACGTGTACGACGCCCTGGTCGCCGGCGTCCCCGACCCGAAGTGGGGCCACCACGTCTCGGCCGTCGTCCAGCTGCGCGAAGGCGCCCCGGCGCCCTCCCTGGCGCAGATCCAGACGCACTGCCGGGCCCGTCTCGCCGGCTACAAGGTGCCGCGCAGCCTCGTCATCACCCCCCTCATCCAGCGCTCCCCCAGCGGCAAGGCCGACTACCGCTGGGCCCGCGAGACGGCCGCCCAGGGAGCGGCCGGCGGCCGAACACCGAGGTGAGCCGGGCGCGGGGGCACCAGATGGCCGCGAGCCCCTGCGCACGCGCGGCGGGGGTACTTAAGGTGTGCCCATGACGCGTCTCGAGCCCCAACGCACCGCACTTGTCGTGATCGACCTGATGGAACGCATCGTGGAGCTGCCGTTGGCTCCGCGGTCCGGCGAGGAGGTCGTGCTGGCGTCGCTGGGACTCGCGACGGCCTTCCGGGAGGCGGGGGCGCCGGTCGTGCTGGTGCGCGTGGAGCGCCCCGGGGTCGACGAGCAGCCGCCGGGGAGCGAGCTCGTCGAAGGGCTGGAGCGGGAGGGCGACCTGGTGGTCGTCAAGCGGACCGTGGGCGCCTTCCACGGCACCGGCCTGGACGGGGAGTTGCGGGAGCGCGGCGTCGGCACCCTCGTGATCGCCGGCATCGCGACGAACATGGGCGTCGAGTCCACGGCCCGCGCGGCCGCCGACCACGGGTACGCACTCCACTTCGCCGAGGACGCGATGACCGCACTGAGCGCGGCGGAGCACGAGGCCGCCGTGACGCTCGCCCTCCCGCGCTTCGGGACCGTGGCCCCGGCCGCGGAGCTGGCGAAGGCCCTGTGGAGCTGATCGGCGCGGGCCGCGACGCCGACGTCTACGCCCTGGACGGCACGCGGGTCCTGCGCCGCTACCGGCACGGCGGTTCGGCCCACGAGGAGGCCCGCCTCATGGCCCACCTCGCCGGCGAGGGGTTCGCGGTGCCCCGGGTGCACGACGCGGACGGCACCGACCTCGTCATGGACCGCCTGACGGGGCCCACCATGGCGCAGGACCTGGCCCGCAGGCCCTGGCGGGCGTACGCCCACGGACGGTTGCTGGCCGGGCTGCAGGCGTCCCTCCACGCCGTCCCGGCGCCCGGCTGGCTCGACCGCCGCTTCACCACCGGGGATCCCGCCCGGGACCGCGTCCTCCACCTGGACCTGCACCCGGAGAACGTCATCCTCACCCCGGAGGGACCGGTGCTGATCGACTGGAGCAACGCCGCGGCGGGCGACCCCGCCGCCGACACCGCGCTGACCGTCGCCATCCTGCGCGGCGTCGGCCTGGGCCCCGTCCGGAACGTCGGCCTGCGCGTCTTCGTCGCCGGGTTCCTCCACGCCGCCCCCGCCGACCCGGCGCCGAGAATGGCCGAGGCGATCGCCGCGCGCCTCGCCAACCCCAATCTGCTGCCCGCCGAGGAACACCGACTCCGGCGCTTCGCCCGCCGCGCGCCACACGGCAATTGACTCGCGGACCCTCCGGCACCGCCCCTAGCCTGGGCCGATGGCCCACCAGGTGATCGTGCTCAACGGCGGCTCCAGCTCCGGCAAGACGGGCATCGCGCGCTGCCTGCAGGCGGTGCTCCTGCCGGACCCGTGGCTGACCTTCGGCACCGACACGCTCGTCGACGGCCTGCCCGCCGGGCTGCGGGGCTCCGGGGCCGGCGCGGGCATCGGCTTCGGTGCCGACGGGAGCGTGTCGGTCGGCGACGTCTTCCGGGCCCTGGACGAGGCCTGGACGGCCGGCGTCGCGGCCATGGCGCGGGCCGGTGCCCGGATCGTCGTCGACGAGGTGTTCCTCGGCGGCCCCGTCTCGCAGGACCGCTGGCGGCGGGCCCTGGACGGCCTGGAAGTGCTGTGGGTCGGCGTCCGCTGCGCCCCCGAGGTGGCGGCGGGCCGGGAGATCGCCCGGGGCGACCGGGTGCCGGGCATGGCGGCGGCGCAGGCGGAGGCGGTCCACCGGGGAGTCGTCTACGACATCGAAGTGGACACGACACGCATGGAGTCCATGGAGTGCGCGCGGGCCGTCGCGGCCCATGTGTCACCTGTGTGACGTACCCGACTCCGGAGGGGACAGACCGCTGGTCCGTGTGCTTGCATGGGTCCATGCGCACGAACATCTGGAACCTGGGCCCCCTGTGGCCGGGACGCCGTGCGCACCACTTCGACCAGAGCTGTCGCCGGGGCTGACCTCCGTAGCCCCGACCACCCCATGACCTGCCCCCGCCCAGGCGGGGCACGTCGTGTTCCCGCTCTGGAGCCCTTCCCATGGCCCTGCACCACCGGGCGAGCGGTCCCACCCCGCTCGTCCTCCCCCAACTGCGCGCGCTCGTCCGCGGCTACGCCGCCGCCGTCGAGGCCGGTGTGCACCTGCCCGTCCACCTGCCCGACCGCCGCTGGTACACCCGGCTGCACCAGGACCCCTACGTGGACGTCTGGCTGATCACCTGGCCGTGCGACACCTCCACCGAACTGCACGACCACGCGGGCTCCCTCGGTGCCCTGACCGTCGTCGGCGGCACGCTCACCGAGCACCGCTGGCTCCACGACGAGCGGGGCCACGGCAGCATCGCGACCCGCGAACTCGCCGCGGGCGGCGGCGCGGCCTTCCCGCTCGGGCACGTCCACGACGTCGTCAACGTCTCCGCCGCGCCCGCGGTGAGCGTGCACGCCTACTCGCCGCCCCTGACGGCGATGTCGTACTACGCGGTCGACGCCGCGCGCTCGCTGCGGCGCACGCGTACCGTGCTGACGGACGAGCCGGAGCCCTCCGCGGTGCCCCGCGCCGTCCCCCTGTCACGCACCCTGGCCGTGACCGCGTCCGCGTCCACGACCGCTCCGGAGGCCGTCCGATGAACCCGTCCGCCACCGTCAGGTCCGGCATCGACCGGATGCTCGACCGCGCCCGGGCCCGGCTGGACCGGGTCGGGCCCGACGACGCGGCGGCCGAGATCGCCGCGGGCCAGGCACTGCTGGTCGACATCCGCCCGGCCGCGCAGCGGGCCCTGGAGGGCGAGTTCCCGGACGCATTGGTGATCGAGCGCAACGTCCTCGAATGGCGGCTTGACCCGCTGAGCGACGCCCGCGTCCCCGAGGCCACCGGCCACGACGTGCGCTGGATCGTGGCCTGCTCCGAGGGCTACACCTCCAGCCTGGCGGCGGCCTCGCTGCAGGACGTCGGCCTGACCCGGGCCACCGACCTGGAGGGCGGTTTCCAGGCGTGGCTGCGGGCCGGGCTGCCGGTCAAGGGCGGGGCGCCGGAAGAAACCCCCTGACCTCGGCGAGGAAGTCCGCCGGGCGCTCCTGGTGGACCAGGTGCCCCGCCTCCACCGTCACCAGCCGCGCCCCCGGCACCCGGGCCGCGACGGCAGCGATGCCGTCCTGGGGGACGTGGCTGGCCGCCCCGCCGGCGAGGACCAGGGTGGGGCAGTCGATCGTCGCCAGCAGGTCCCACCAGCCCGGGTCGGGGGCGTTGCGCCAGCGGTTGACGGCCGCGATGACCCGCCAGTCGCACGTCTCGTCCCCCTCGGGGCCGGACGGCACGGCCCGCGGCGGCACCTCCGGGTCCGGCGGCACGGGCTCCTCCAGGACGAGGGCCGTCAGCCGGGGCGACGACTTCGCCGCCACCAGGTAGGCGACGACCGCGCCCATCGAGTGCCCGGCCAGCACCACCCGCTCCGGGCCGAGGGTGTCCAGGAAGGCCACGACGTCGTCGCGCATGGCCTCGAAGGCGTAGTCGCCCGGCCAGTCGCTGGCGCCGTGGCCGCGCAGGTCGGGCGCGTACACCCGGTGGGCCGAGGCCAGCGCGGGCGCGACCGGCTGCCAGTCGGCGCCGTCCGAGCCGCGTCCGTGGAGCAGGACGAGCGGCGGCGCGTCCGCCTCGCCCCAGGCGCGGTAGGCCATCCGGATGCCGTTCACCTGCACGGTGTGGAGATCGCTCACCCGGGCGACGCTACCCGCCGCCGGGAGACCTCACCCGTCCGGGCGTCACCCGTTCCGGTCCGCCCGCAGCGAACGGCCCCGAACGGTCCGCTCCCGCGGGCGTCAGTGCGGGACGACGGCCACCGGGCAGGCCGCGTGGTGCAGCACCGCGGCCGCCACGGGGCCCAGGTGCGGGCCCGCGCCTCCGTGCCGGTTCCGGCACCGTCCGACGACCAGCAGCGAGGCACCGGCCGCCGCGTCCACCAGGGGCTGCGCGGCGTTGCCCGCGGCGACCTCCTGCGTGATCTCCACACCGGGCGCCTTCTCCTGCCACGGCGCGAGGGCGGCCTGCACCGCGTGCCGCTCCGCCGCCGAGATCTCCGCGCCGCACGTGGGGTCCATGGCCGCGGGGACGTACCCGTACGTCGGCGGGTACGACCACGCGTGGACCACCCGCAGCTGCACCCCGCGCCGCCGCGCGTCCTCCACCGCGAAGGCGATCACGTCGTCGGCGCCCTTCCGCAGGCTGAAGCCCAGCACCACCGGCCGCCGGTCGTCCCCGTCCCCCTCGTCCTGGCCGGTGCGGACGACCACGACGGGACCTTCAGCGCGGGCCAGCGTCGCCTGCCCCACGGACCCGAGGAGGAAGCCGCTGAGCCCGCTCAGCCCCTGCGAGCCGAGCGCGAGCAACTCGCTGCGGCCCGCCTCCGCGACCAGCAGCTCCGCCGGCGGGCCGTCGGCCACGTCGGTCGTCACGGGCAGGTCCGGATACCGCTCGGCGAGGTCCTGTGCGGCGTCGCGCACCACCGCGTCGCCGTACGGGTGTCCCCCGGCGTGCACCAGGCGCAGCGGCACCGATCTCCGCAGTGCCTCCCCCGCCGCCCAGTGCATGGCGGCGTGGCTTTCCGGCGAGCCGTCCAGGCCCACGGTGACGGGTCGGGTCATCGGATGTGCCTCCCTCGCCTCCACAGTAGGCGCCGCCGCCCCGCCCGGCGCCCCGGCGGACACGGCCGCCCGGGCCGTACGGGGCCGGGCGGCCCCGCGGTCACAGCGGCCGCGCGCGGCCCTCCCAGTACGGGTCGCGGAGCCGGCGCTTGTAGAGCTTGCCGTTGGGGTCACGCGGCATCTCGGCGACGAAGTCCACCGAACGGGGGCGCTTGTAGCCCGCCAGGCGCTCCTCGCAGTGGGCCAGGACAGAGGCGGCCAGCTCCGGCCCGGGCGCGTGGCCGGGGGCGGGTTCGACGACGGCCTTGACCTGCTCGCCCCAGTCGTCGTGGGGGATGCCGAAGGCGGCCGCGTCGGCGACCGCGGGGTGGCTGAGGAGCGCGGCCTCGATCTCGGCGGGGTAGACGTTGACACCACCGGAGATGATCATGTCGATCTTGCGGTCGCGGAGGTAGAGGTAGCCGTCCTCGTCCAGGTAGCCCAGGTCCCCGACGGTGAAGAAGTCGCCGATGCGGCTCGCCCGGGTCTTGGCCTCGTCCTTGTGGTAGCGGAAGCCGGGGGTGTTCATCTTGATGTAGACGGTGCCGAGTTCACCGGGCGGCAGCCGGTTGCCGTCGTCGTCGTGGACGGCGATCTCGCTGATCGGCCACGCCTTGCCGACCGTGCCGGGCTTCTTCAGCCACTCGGCGGCGGAGGCGAAGGTGCCGCCGCCCTCGCTGGCCGCGTAGTACTCCTCGACGCACGGCCCCCACCACTCCAGCATGGCCCGCTTGATGTGCTCGGGGCAGGGCGCGGCGCCGTGGACGGCGTGCCGCATCGAGGAGACGTCGTGGCGGCTCCTGACCTCCTCCGGGAGGGCCAGCAGCCGGTGGAACTGCGTCGGCACCATGTGGGTGTGCGTACAGCGGTGGACGTCGATCAGCCGCAGCATCTCCTCGGGCGTCCACTTGTCCATCAGGACGACCGGGTGGCCGATGTGCAGCGCGGCGCCCGCGAACTGCAGCACCGCCGTGTGGTACAGCGGCGAACAGACGAGGTGGACGTTCCCGTCGAAGGGGCGGATGCCGAAGATGCCGAGGAAGCCGCCGAGGTGGGTCTCCTCGGGGGGCCTGCCGGACAGGGCGCGCCGGATGCCGCGTGGGCGGCCGGTGGTGCCGGAGGTGTAGTTCATGACCCAGCCTGTGGTGCGCTCCCCGGGCGGGGTGCCGGGCATGCCGGCCTGCAGGTCCGCGTACGGGCGGAAGCCGTCGATGCCCGTGGCGCCGACGGCGTACCGGCGTGGCCCGGGCAGTCCCGCCTCGTCGGCGGCGGCGCGTGCCTGGTCGCCGAAGCGCTCGTGGGCGACGAGCACCTTCGCGCCGGAGTCGGCGACGATCCAGGCGATCTCGGACCCCACCAGGTGGTGGTTGACCGGGACGAGGTAGAACCCGGCCTGGAAGGCGGCGAGGTACGCCGTGAAGAACTCGGCGCCGTTCGGCAGCACGACCGCGAAGGCGTCGCCGGTCCGCAAGCCTGCGGCGCGCAGCCCGTGGACGAGGCGGTTGGACTCCTCGTGCAGCCGCCGGGCGCTCCACCGGTCGCCGTCGGGAGAGGTGAGCACGACCCGTTCCGGGTCGGCGGCGGCCTGGGCCCAGAACCCGTTGGGGGCGTTCGCCGTGGTCGGTGTCATGGGTGCCGCCTCCTCAGGTGCGTCCGGCGATGCGGTTGATGCGGTCGACGGCCCGCTCGAAGCCGCGGGTCAGATCGTCGAAGACCGCCTGGACGCTGCGCACTTCGCGCATCTGGCCCACGATCTGGCCGACCGGCGTGCCCAGCAGCGGCTCCACCTCGTACTTCTGGATCCGGGTGATCGCATCGGCGACCAGCAGGCCCTGCAGGGGCATCGGCAGCGCTCCGGGCCCGGCCGGGCCGTCCCAGGCGTCGGTCCACTCGGTGCGCAACTGGCGGGCCGGTTTGCCGGTCAGGGCGCGCGAGCGGACGGTGTCCCCCGAGCCGGCCGCGAGGAGCTTGCGGACCAGGGCGGAGGAGGGGAGTTCGGCCTCCGTGGTGGTCAGCCACACCGAGCCCAGCCACACGCCCTGGGCGCCCAGCGCCAGTCCCGCGGCGACCTGCTCACCGGTGCCGATGCCCCCGGCGGCGAGCACGGGCAGCGGGTCCACGGCACGGACGACCTCGGGCACCAGCACCATGCCGGCGATCTCACCGGTGTGGCCGCCGGCCTCGTAGCCCTGCGCGACGACGATGTCGATGCCCGCCTCCTGGTGGTGGCGGGCGTGCCGGGCGCTGCCGGCGAGGGCGGCGACGGGGACGCCCCGGTCGTGGGCGCGCCGTACGACGTCCGCGGGCGGGGAGCCCAGCGCGTTGGCGAGCAGGCCGATCGGGAAGTCGAAGGCGACGTCGAGCTGCGAGCGGGCCACCTGTTCCATCCAGCCCGTGATGCGCCAGCCGGTGGGGTCGCCCGGCTCCAGCTCGGGCACGCCGTGCTTGGCCAGCACCTCGCGTACGTACTGGCGGTGCCCCTGCGGGATCATCGCCTCGACGTCCGCCTCGGTGACGCCCTCGACCTTCTTGGCCGGCATGACGACGTCCAGCCCGTACGGCCGGCCGTCGGTGTGCGCCTCCATCCACTCCAGGCCGCGGGCCAGTTCGTCGGGCGCGGTGTAGCGCACCGCCCCGAGGACTCCCATGCCCCCGGCCCTGCTGATCGCGGCCGCGACGGCGGGGAACGGCGTGAAGCCGAAGATGGCGTGCTCGATGCCCAGCCTCTTGCTCAGCTCCGTCTCCATGGGGGCAGGATGCCCGAGCGGACCGGCCGGGGGAAGAGATTTTCTGATGCAGCGTCAGATTTTAGGGAAGCACGCCTCTCCCCATCCGCCGTCGCGGAGGTCCCGGACGACCACCCTGCCGGGCCCCGCGGGCCCCGCACAGGCGGGCTCGCACGGATCGAGCCGTCCGGGCTCCCGGGTGAGGGCGGCGCCCGGCCCGAAGTACCCCTCGTCCAGGGCGAATTCCCACCGGCTCCCGCACCCGGTGGGCACCGCCTGCTCCAGCGGCGCCGAAACGGGCCGCAGCCCCGCCAGCTCCTGGCGGAAGCCTCGGCCGCCGCACCACGTCTCCACCACCGTGCGCGTGGTCAGCGCCGCGGCGGCGGCCGGCAGGAGCCACTCGGGGCCGAGCAGCGAGCCGAAGTACCCGGGGGCGGGCCCCTCCTGCCCTTCCCAGGAGTGCAGCTCGTCGAGGGTCACGGTGAAGGAGAGGTCACCGGTGATCTCGACGAGGCCGTTCAGGGAATGCGACGGGGCGACCGCCGTCGCCGGGTGCAGGACGTGCCCGGCGACGGCGGACAGCACGGCGGTCGGCAGTCGCGGATCGCCCTGCCCGTACCGGAAGTACATCCCCGGCCGGGCCCGCACCCCCGCGTCGAAGTCCGGGACGGTGATGCGCGAAGCGTCGTACGACTTCCCGGTCATGGCCGCAGGCTACCTGCCGCCCGCCGCTGCGGGTCAGGCCTCGGACCGGCCGAAGTAGTGGCCCTCCGCCAGGTCCTGGAGCAGCGCGGGGTGCTCCGGGCGCCAGCCCAGGAGCTCCCTGGTGCGCGCGTTCGACGTCGGGTTGTCGAGCGTCGCGAAGCCGGACAGGAAGCCGAGGTGCTCCTGCGCCGCCTCGCGCGGCACGCTCTTCACCGGGACGTCCAAGCCGCGGCCGATCGCCTCGGCGATCTCCCGGAACGGGATGCCCTCGTCGCCGACCCCGTGCAGCCGCGAGCCCGCCGGCGCCGCTTCCAGTGCGAGGCGGAACAGGCGCGCCGCGTCCAGGGTGTGGACGGCGGGCCAGCGGGTGGCGCCGTCCTCCACGTACGCCGAGACGCCCTTGTCGCGCGCCATGCCGATCAGCCGCGGGACGAAGCCGTGCCGGTCGGACGGGCCGTGCACGGACGGGGCGAGGCGCACGACCGACGACCGGACCCCGCGCGCGGCGAGCGCCACCGCCGCGTTCTCCGCCTCACCACGGGGAGATGCCGGGGCCGCCGCCTCGTCCTCCGTCCCGGGGCTGCCCGCGACGGCGGAGGCGAGCATCAGCGTGCCGGAGGTGATCACGAAGGGGCGTCCGGAGCCCCCGAGCGCGTCCCCCATCGCCTCGACGGCCCGCAGGTCGGTGGCGACCGCGCCCGCGTAGTCGGAGAAGTCGTGGCCGAAGGCCAGGTGGATGACGCCGTCGGCCTCCGCGGCGCCGCGGCGCAGGCCGTCGAGCTCCTCCAGGCTGCCGCGGTGGACCCCGGCCCCCGCGGCCGTCAGGGCGGCGGCGGAACGGTCCGAGCGGGCGAGGCCGACGACCTCGTGCCCGGCCGCGAGGAGTTCGGCGACGACGGCGGTCCCGATGTGTCCGGTGGCGCCGGTGACGAATACACGCATGCTGCGATCCTTCGATGAGGTGGTGTGGTGCCGCCCCCTCGCGCGGTGCCGGCGGCGCGGTCGGGGGCGGTCTCCATCGTGCGGGCCGGGAACACCCGCGGTCCAAGGCCCGTTCTGCACGGCGCAATGCGTTCCGGGCATCACCCCAGGTGGAAAGGGTCGGGGCGGACTAGGCTGGGCGTCATGTCCGAGTCCTCCTCCGCGCCGCCGGACCTCGACCTGCGGCTCGTGCGCTACTTCACGGCCGTCGCCGAGCACCGGCACTTCGGCCGGGCCGCCGAGGCGCTCCACGTCACCCAGCCGTCCCTGAGCCGGCAGGTCCGCCGCCTCGAGCAGCAACTGGGCGCGCGCCTGCTGGACCGCACCCCGCGGGGCACCGTCCTCACCGAGGCCGGGGAGGTCTTCCTGCCCCGCGCCAGGGCGCTGCTGCGCTCCGCCGCGAGTGCCGCGGCCGAGACCCGCGCCGCCGCCCGGCCCAGCCGGATCACCGTGGGCTACACCGCGGGCCTCATCGTCACCCCCGCGGTGCGGGAGCTGCGCCACCGGCATCCCGACGCCGACGTACGCACCCAGCACGTGCCCTGGAACGAGGCGAGCGCGGCACTGCTGGACCACCGGGTGGACGCGCTGGTCACCCGGCTGCCGTTCCCCACCGGCGGGCTGCACGTGACGGTGCTGTACGACGAACCCCGGGTGCTGGTGGTGCCGCTGGACCACCGCCTGGCGGGCAAGGAGTCCGTCACGCTCGACGACATCGCCGGCGAACCCCTGCCCCGGGTACGGCAGTCCGACCCGTCGTGGAGCGCGTTCTGGCGCATCGACCCCCGGCCCGACGGCAGCCCCGCGCCGGACGGTCCCCTCATCGACGCCGTCGAGGACAAGTTCGAGGTGGTCGCCGCCGGGCAGGCCGTGACCATCTCGGCGGGCGTCCGCGGCGGCCTGCGCCCCGACCTCACCGCGATCCCCCTCGAAGGCGTCGAGCCGAGCCACGTCGTCCTGGCGACCCGCGCCGGCGACGGCAACCGCCTCGTGGCGGCCTTCCGCAAGGCGGCGCAGTCCCGCCTGACCGGCCGCCCCTGAACCCGGAACCCCGCGCGCGGACACCCGGGCACGCCAAGAGCGCAGCCCCCTGCGGTCCCGCGGGCACTTCCGCCGAAGTGGTGCGGCGGCCACCGCCGAAGCCGCGGCGGCCGGGACGAACTCCGCCGCGGTGCTCACCGCCGCAGCCTCGTCCCAAGCGCGCTCGCAACCCCGACCAGCGCGGACGAACCGGCGGCCCACCGCTCGGGAAACCCGATGCCACACAGCCGCCTCCACGGCGGCGGTGCGGCCGCCACCGCGGACTCCGCCACGGCGTCCGCCGCGCCGGCTTCCCACGGGCCGCCCCTGAACCCGGAACCCGCGGCCGACCGCCGCAACCGGGTACTCGGCGCGCCAAGGCCACGGCGCCGCGAACGCCGCCGACGCAGGCTCGCCGGAGGCAGGCCCGGCCGGCCCCTCCTCCGCGACTCCGGACCCGCAGCCGGACGCCGCGACCGACTGCTCGACACGCCGCTTCCACAGAGGCGGAACAGCAACCACCGCCGAAGCCGCCCTCGACAAGCCCGGCGAGCTCCGCCACGGCGTCCGCCGCGCCGGCTTCCCACCGGCCGCCCCTGAACCCGGAACCCGCGGCCGACCGCCGCAACCGGGTACTCGGCGCGCCAAGGCCACGGCGCCGCGAACACGGCCGACGCAGGCTCGCCGGACGCAGGCCCGGCCGGCCCCTCCTCCGCGACTCCGGACCCGCAGCCGGACGCCGCGACCGACTGCTCGACACGCCGCTTCCACAGAGGCGGAACAGCAACCACCGCCGAAGCCGCCCTCGACAGGCCCGGCGAGCTCCGCCACGACGTCCGCCGCGCCGACTTCCCACCGGCCGCCCCTGAACCCGGAGCGCCCGCCCGGACAGCCGCGACCCGGTACCCGGCGCGCCAAGGCCACGGCGCCGCGAACACGACCGACGCAGGCTCGCCGGACGCAGGCCCGGCCGGCCCCTCCTCCGCGACTCCGGACCCGCAGCCGGACGCCGCGACCGACTGCTCGACACGCCGCTTCCACAGAGGCGGAACAGCAACCACCGCCGAAGCCGCCCTCGACAGGCCCGGCGAGCTCCGCCACGGCGGCTTCCCATCGGCTGCCTCCGAACCCGGAGCGCCCGCCCGGACAGCCGCGACCCGGTACCCGGCGCGCCGGAAGGTCGGCCGGTGGGCCCTGCGTCCCCGGAGTCGCACGGGTCAACCGGTCGTACGGTCAGCCGGGCAGCCCCAGCTGTTCGCGGCAGCGGGCCCGGTCCTCGTGGCTGGCCACCGTGTCGGGGTGCTCCGGGCCGAGGGTCCGTTCGCGGGCCTGCGCCACGGCCTCGTGGAGGGCCAGGGCCTCGCGCCAGTCCCCCAGCCAGCCCAGGGCGACGGCGATCTCGCGGCGGCTGACGAGCGTGTCGGGGTGGTCCGCGCCGAGCATGCGGGTGCGGACCGCCGCGACGTCGCGGGCCTCGGCGAGGGCGTCGCTCCAGCGGCCGAGGCGGCCGAGGTTGACCCCGAGGCCGTGCCGGGCGCGGAGGGTGTCGGGGTGGGCGGGGCCCGACACGCGGGTACGGAGGGCGACGAGGTCGGTGTAGACCTCGTGGGCCTCGGCGCCCAGGCCCATCCGCCCCAGGCATATGCCCAGTTCGTGGCGGGTGGCCAGGGTGTCGGGGTGGTCGGCCCCCAGCAGTCCCGCCCGGATCGCGGCGACGTGGGCGTAGGTGGCGCGGGCCTCCGGCCAGCGGTCGAGGAGCCCGAGCAGATGGCCGACCTCGCAGCGGGTGGTGAGCGTGTCGGCGTGGGCGGGGCCCAGCACGCGGGTGCGGGTGTCCGCGACCTGCGCCGCCAACGCATACGCCTCCTGCGTGCGGCCGAGCAGCCCGAGCGTGACGGCGAGGTTGTGCCGGCAGTGCAGGGTGTCGGGATGGTCGGTGCCCTGCCGCCGTTCGCGGGCGGCGAGCACCGTGGTGTACCCCTGGCGGGCCTCCTCGTGGCGGCCGAGCCGTCCGAGGGCGTAGGCGGCCTCCTGGCGGGCGGCGAGCGCGGCGGGGTGATCCGCGCCCAGGGCCTGCGCCCGGGCAGCGGCCACCTCCTCGTACGCGCGCAGCGCCTCGGCGTGGCGGCCGCCGCGGCTGAGGCACAGGGCGAGCTCGTAGCGGCTGGTGAGCGTGTCGGGATGGGTGGCGCCGAGCAGCCGCTCGCGCTCCTCGGCGACGGCGCGGTGCGACCGTTCGGCCTCGGACCAGCGGCCCAGCCGGGCGAGTCCGACGGCCGCGGTGTGCCGGCTCGCCAGGGCCGCGGTGCCGTGCATGCCGGGCGCCCCCGACCGCAGTTCCAGACGGCGCGCCCAGGAGGGCAGCCCTGGCTCGGCGCAGGGGCGGCCGTGCCCGCCCTGCCCGCCCTGCCCGCCGTCCCGGAGCGTCTTGAGCCGGCCGGCCACGTCGGCGGCGCTCTGCGGGCGGTCCTCCGGGTTCTTGGCGAGCAGGTCGAGGACGAGCTGCTCCAGTTCCCCGGGCAGGTCGGGCCGGTGCTCGCGCGGCGGCCGGGGCGGGGTGTCGCGGTGGCCGACGAGGACGGCCCAGGTGTCGTCGAGGTCGAAGGGCGGGGCGCCGGTGGCGATCTCGTAGAGGACGCAGCCGAGCGAGTAGAGGTCGCTGCGGTGGTCGATCCCGTCCTCGCCGCCGATCTGCTCCGGCGACATGTAGTGCGGGGTGCCCATGGCGACCCCGGTGCCGGTCAGCCGCGAGGTGAAGCCGATGTCGTGGCCGAGGCGGGCGATGCCGAAGTCGCAGATCTTCACGTCGCCGTCGGCGAGCCGCATGACGTTCGCCGGCTTCAGGTCGCGGTGCACGATGCCCCGGGCGTGGGTGTACGCCAGGGCCGCCGCGATCTGCGCGGCGATGTCGGTGACGTCGGGGAGGGGCAGCGGACGGCCCTCGTTGTCACCGAGCAACTGCCGCAGGTTGCGGCCCTCGAGCAGCTCCATGACGAGGAAGAGCACGCCCTCGCTCTCGCCGAAGTCGTGGACGACGGTGACGCCGCGGTGCTGGAGCGCCGCCGCGACCCGTGCCTCGCGGCGGAAGCGCTCCCGCAGCACCCGGTGCACGGAGGGGTCCAGTGAAGGGCTCGTCGGTTTGAGGCACTTGACCGCGACCTCCCGGCCCAGCGACTCGTCCAGCGCCTTCCAGACCTCGCCCATACCGCCGCGCCCGATCCGCTCCCGCAGCCGGTAGCGGTCGCGCAGCAGTGTTCCCCCGTCGTACCGACCTGCCGTCATGGTGTGCGCCGCCCCCGGTCGTCCGCCTCTCCCCGCACCCAGTATGGCCGCGGGGGGCACGCTTGGGGACCCGCCGTTACCCCAGGGAACGCGCCTGTTCGCGCAGCCGGTGGGTGGACGGGTGCGTGCCGGGGCCGAGGCGCCCGACCGCCTTGAGGATGTGCCCGGGGGGCAGTTGCCAGCGCACGTAGGAGGGGACCGTGCGCAGCAGCAATCCCGTGCCGCGCAGCCGCCGCCCGGTGACCGGGACGGCCGGGGCGGGCCGCCCGTACAGCTCGTGGGCGAAGGGCGGCAGCGCGGCGTAGGCCAGTGCGGCGGCCCGGCCCCACACGGCGAACCGCAGGGGCAGCAGCGCCCAGGGCACGGGCGGCCCCTGCAGGAAGGCGAAGACCTCCAGGGCCTCGGGGGTCGCGGCGAGCTCCGGCCGCACCTTCTCGCAGTAGGCGGCGAGCGACTCGGTGTCGCCGGGGACCTCCGCCGGGTCCAGGCCCACCAGCCGAGCGGCCTCGCGCTGTTCGGCGACGTAGGCGTCGGCCTGCGCGTCGGACAGGGGGAAGCCGGAGCGCCGCGCGACCTCCAGGTAGGAGTCGATCTCGGCGCAGTGCACCCACAGCAGCAGTCCTGGATCGTCGACGGGGAAGCGCTCGCCACTGTCCGGGTCCGTCGCGGACAGCCGGCGGTGGATGCCGCGCACCTTGGCCCCGGCCCGCTCGGCCTGCAGCGTGGTCCCGTAGGTGATCGTGCCGACGAAGTCCGCGGTGCGCAGCAGACGGCCCCACGCGTCCCGGCGGAAGTCCGAGTTCTGCGTGACGCCGCGCACCGCGCGCGGGTGCAGCGCCTGCAGGTACAGCGCCCGTACGCCGGCGATCCACATCATGGGGTCGCCGTGCATCTGCCAGGTGACCGATGCGGGCCCGAAGAGCCCGGGGTCGGCATCGCGCATCGCAGCCTCCTGTCGCCGTGCGACCACGGCCGGCCCCACCCGCGACCGGGGCGGCGGCCTCCGGCCTGGTGCCCGCAGCGCCGAGCATAGGGCCGCGCGGGGCGCCGGGTCTGCCCCGCGCGGCCCTCCCTCGGTGGCGTGTCAGCGGGCGGGCGCGGCGTCACCCGGCGGGTGGGAGCGCCGTCGCTCGATCAGGGCCAGGCTCACCGCGCCCAGGACGATCAGGCCCACGCCCGTGACGATCTGGTTGAGGGGCGCGAGACCGGCCCCAGGGTCGTCGAAGTAGCCGAAGACGAAGGGCGAGGCGACCAGGCAGGCACCGCACACGATGGTGATGACGTCACTGCCGGGCCCCCGCGTCCGGGCCGCGCGTGCGATCGCGTTGAGCAGGATGATGGTCGAGAAGACCAGGTCGACGATCCGCACGTTGTTGCCGATGGGCGTGTCGGGATACGCCAGCGCCCATCCGGCGGCGAACAGCCACCCGCCGATCAGCAGCAGGGGTGCGGTGAACAGCGAGTCGCGTATGTCGGCCGGTGGGGTCTGGGCGTGGCCCGAAGTCTGGATCCGGGTGGCGGAACGCTGAGCCAGGGACATGGTGCCCTCCCGCGGTGGGAGCAACGTCGCCCGGCACTTGGCGCACGCCTCCCGGCGCCTGTCGGCGGGGAACACACCCGCGTCCGCTCCGGGCGACGGGCCGGAGTGTGGACTCCTCTCATTTTAGGTGGGTCGCCGGGAACGTCCTGTTCTGCGGCCTCGCGGTGCCGGGCGCGGTTCAGGCCCAGATCGCCTGGGCCACGGCGGCCCCGGTGAAGGCCGCGCCGATCCCGGCGACCACGCTGGCGACGACGTTCGCGACGGCGAAGAACCGCGCCCCGGTCTCCGCCAGCCGCAGGGTCTCGTACGAGAAGGTCGAGTAGGTGGTCAGCGCCCCGCAGAAACCCGTGCCGATCAGGAGCTGGACCGAATGGGAGGCCGCCCCGTAGGTGACCGCGCCGGCCACCAGCCCCAGGACGAGGCAGCCGACGACGTTGACCGTGAACGTGCCCCACGGGAACACGGTGTCGTGCCGGGCCTGGACGGCGCGGTCCGTGAGGTACCGCAGCGGTGCCCCGACCACGGCCCCGGCGATGACGAGCACCCAGTTCACCCGTGGTTCCCCCGTCCCACGTAGCGGATGACCTCGACCTCGTCGAGGGTGACCAGCCCTTCGGTGACCAGCTCGTCGAGCTGCGGCAGGAACGCGCGGACGCGCTCCTCGTGGTCGACGATGACGACGGCCACCGGCAGGTTGTCGCTCAGCGAGAGCAGCCTGCTGGTGTGGATCAGCGAGGAGGCGCCGAAGCCCTCCACCCCGTGGAAGACGCTGGCGCCGGCCAGGCCGGCGTCGTGGGCGCGGCGGGTGATCTCGGAGCACAGCGGCTTGTGGTGCCAGGTGTCGTTGTCGCCGATCAGGATCGTCAACCGCATCGCGGTGCCGTGCAGCCGTGTCATGTCTGCCTCCGAACGATCAGGCGACGGGCCGTGTGCGCGGCGCCCCACACCGCGGCCAGGGCGACCAGCGGCGTGGCGGCGAGGTAGGCCAGCCCGGCGCCGGCGTGACCGCCCTCCACCAGGCCGTGGATGTCGACGGCGTACGTGGAGAAGGTGGTGAAGCCCCCGAGCACGCCGGTGCCGAGGAACGGGCGCACGAGCCGGTGCACGGACCACTTCTCGGTGATGACCACCATGAACACGCCGATCACGGCGCAGCCGAGCGCGTTGACACCGAAGGTGGTCCACGGGAAGGCGCCCGGCGCACCGGGCCACAGCAGGCCCGCGCCGTAGCGCGCGCACGCTCCCAGTGCTCCGCCGACCGCGACCACGCCGACGACCGGCGCCTGTTCCCGTATCCGCGCGGATCGCGGCAGGGGCGGCTGCGGCTCGACGTCGGGGGACACGGGCTCGGTCATCGGGGAGAAGGGGGCTGGTGAGGTCATGCGTCTCCTACTCGTGAGGCGCCCTGCTGCGGGCGCGTTCCGTCACAAGTAGGGACCGTTGGCGGCATCCTCACCGCGGTTCGGGTACGGCGGGCCCCACCGCCGCGCGGCGGTCACCAGGGACCACCGCCGACTCCAGCATACTCCGCAGTGCCCGGCCCCGTGATCCGTTCCGGGGTGGCACCCTGGGGCTTCGCACCGGGCGAGGGGGGATGCGGCGATGATGACCGGGCCGGACGTGGTGGAGATCCTGCACCTGCTGCGGAGGGCCGGCGCGGAGGTCTGGGTGGGCGGCGGCTGGGGCGTCGACGCCCTGCTGCGCAGGCAGACCCGCGACCACCGGGACCTGGACCTCATGCACCGTCACGAGCAGGAGGACACCGTCGTCGCGGCGCTGGCCGCGGCCGGCTTCACCCAGACCCTCGACCGGCGGCCGGTGCGCTTCGTCGTCACCGACGGCAGGGGTCGTGAGATCGACCTGCACCCCCTGTCCTTCGCCGCCGACGGGAGCGCGCGGCAGGCGTCGCCGGAGCCGGGGCGGCCCTTCGTCTACCCGGCCGCGTGCTTCGTCACCGGCGAGGTCGACCGGACCGTCGTCCCGTGCCTGTCGGCCGAGCAGCAGGTGTACTTCCACCAGGGGTACGAGCCGACCGACCGTGACCGCCACGACATGCTGCGGCTCCGCGAGGCCTTCGGCATCGCCACCCACTTCTGAGGGCATCAGGACAGCGGCGTCAGGAGGATCCAGACGTGGCCGAAGGGGTCCCGGAGCATCGACTGGCGTGCGCCGTAGGGCATGTCGGCCGGGGCCGCGAGCAGTTCGGCTCCGGCGGCCACGGCCCGGTCGGTGAGGGCGTCCACGTCCGGCACGTAGACGTGCAGGACGACGGACGGCCCGGCCGCGGCGGACGGGGGCGACGCCGGGGCCTCGGCGTCGCCGAGCATGGGGGTGGAGCGGTGGATCCTGATCTCGGCGTGCACGATCCGCCCGTCGTCGCCTTCGAGCCGGAAGGACTCCGTCGCTCCGAACGCGGCGGCGTAGAACGTGATCGCCTCGGCGGCCCCGTCGACCAACGCGTGCGGGATGACGGCGTACTTGTACTGCTCGGGGATCTCCATGCACCGCACGTTAGGGCCGCGCAGGGCGGCCGGGCATCGAGCGGAGGTCCCGTCGTGCCTGTGCCGGTGGACGTAGGACCGGCGGCGGCCGGGCCGCGGCCGGGCCGCCTCACCTCCGTACGCGCGGCATGCCCAGCCCGATCCAGGAGATGATCTCGCGCTGGATCTCGTTGTTGCCGCCGCCGAAGGTGAAGATGACGGCGCTGCGGTAGCCGCGTTCCAGCTCGCCGTGGAGGAGGGCGCCCGCGGAGCCCTCCTTCATGGGGCCGAGGGCGGCGGTGACCTCCATCAGCCAGGCGTACGCGTCGCGGCGGGCCTCGGAGCCGTAGACCTTGACGGCGGAGGCGTCGTGCGGGGTGAGGGTGCCGCGCTGGAGGGCGTCGACCATCTGCCAGTTGAGCAGCTTCATGGCGTCCAGGCGGGCGTGGGTGCGGGCGAGGCGGCCGCGGACCCAGGCGAGGTCGATGACGCGGCGGCCGTCGGCCAGTTTGGTGTCGGCGGCCCAGCGGCGTACGTCGTGGAAGGCGCGGATCGCCATCGTGCCGTGGGCGGCGAGGGTGACGCGCTCGTGGTTGAGCTGGGTGGTGATCAGCCGCCAGCCCTGGTTCTCCTCGCCGACGCGGCGAGCCACGGGGACGCGGACGTCCTCGTAGTAGCTGGCGGTGGTGTCGTGGGAGGCGAGGGTGTTGATGATCGTGCAGGAGTAGCCGGGATCCGTGGTCGGCACCAGGAGGATCGAGATGCCCTTGTGGGGCGGGGCGCCGGGGTCGGTGCGCACGGCGAGCCAGACCCAGTCGGCGGTGTCGCCGTTGGTGGTCCAGATCTTCTGGCCGTTGACCGTGTAGTGGCCGGTGGCCCCGTCGCCGTCCCGCACGGCGCGGGTGCGCAGCGCGGCCAGGTCGGTGCCGGCGTCCGGTTCGGAGTAGCCGATGGCGAAGTCGATCTCGCCGGAGAGGATGCGCGGCAGGAAATGGGCCTTCTGCTCCTCGGTGCCGAACTGCATGATCGTGGGGCCGACGGTGTTGAGCGCCATCAGCGGCAGCGGGACGCCCGCCTGGGCCGCCTCGTCGAAGAAGATGAACTGCTCCATGGGGGTCATGCCGCGGCCGCCGTACTCCTCGGGCCAGCCGACGCCGAGCCAGCCGTCGCCGCCGAGCCGGCGGATGGTGTCGCGGTAGAAGCGCTTGGCCGCGGCCCGGTCGAAGTGACGGGCGTAGGCGTTGTCGGGCACCAGTCCGGCGAAGTACGACCTGAGTTCGGCGCGCAGCCGCTGCTGCTCCGGGGTGTGGTCCAGGTGCACGGCCCCTCCAGAGGTCCGGTCGCGTCCCTGAGCGACGACGGCGCAAGAGTAGAACGCGTTGCAGAAATCCGGAAGGGCCGTGACCGGCCTCAGCGTCGGGGCACGAAGCGCACCGGCAGCCCCGGGACGGCCTGCGCGGCCGCGGCCAGGCCGTGCTCGGGGACGACGCCGACGACCGGGTAGCCGCCGGTGGTGGGCGAGTCGGCGAGGAAGACCACCGGCCTGCCGTCGGGCGGCACTTGGACGGCGCCGACGACCATGCCCTCGCTGGGCAGCTCCCGGTGGACGGCGCGCTCCAGCACCGGCCCCGTGGTGCGCAGCCCGATGCGGTTGCTGCGGTCCGACACCCGGAAGCGGCCGGCCGCGAGGGTCCGCACGGCCGCGGCCGTGAACCAGTCGTCGCGCGGCCCGAGCCGCAGCGGCAGCACAAGCTCCCGCGGCGGACCGGCGTGCGGGGCCAGGTCGGCGTGGACGGGCAGCCCGGACCCCGGGCCCAGCGGCAGGACGTCACCGTCCCCGAGCGGAGCGGGGCCGAGCCCGGACAGCAGGTCGGTGGAGCGGCTGCCGAGCACCGCGGGCACGGCCACACCGCCCCCGACCGCGAGGTAGCTGCGCACGCCCCGCGTGGCGGGCCCGACCTCGAGCACCGCCCCGGCCGGCAGCCGCACGGGGGTGCCCCAGGGGGCGGGACGGCCGTCGAGCAGGACCGGGGCCGGGGCTCCGGTGACCGCGACGACGGCAGGGCGGGTGACTCGCACGGTCACCCCGGTCAGCGTGGTCTCCAGGGTCGCGGCGCCGTCGGCGTTGCCCACCAGGCGGTTGGCCAGCCGGTGCGCCGGCCGGTCCAGGGCCCCGGAGCGGGCGACGCCGAGGGCCGCGTGGCCGTACCGTCCGAGGTCCTGGACGGTGGTCAGCGCGCCGGCCCTGACGACCCGCAGCTCGCCCCCGCTCATGCGCCGGCCCCGGCGGGCACGGGGACGAAGCGCACCCGGGTGCCGGGCGCGAGCAGCGCGGCCGGTTCGCGTTCCAGGTACCACAGGCGCACGGAGGTGGTGCCGATCAGCTGCCAGCCGCCCGGCGAACTCCTCGGGTAGATACCGGTGTAGGGGCCCGCGACGGCCACCGAGCCGGCGGGCACGGAGGTGCGCGGCTCGGCCCGGCGCGGTACGCCGTACCGTGCGCCGAGGCCGGTCATGTAGGCGAAGCCCGGGGCGAACCCGCAGAAGGCGACGCGGTGTTCGGCACCGCTGTGCAGGTCGGCCACGTCCTCCTCCGCGACACCCCACCGCTCGGCCACGACCGACAGGTCGGGCCCGTCGTAGCGCACGGGGATCTCCACGAGCGGTCCGCTCCCGGCGGCCCGGGCCGTGACGGACCAGCCGCGCAGCTCGGCGCGGAGCGCGGCGGTGTCCGGCACCCCGTACAGCAGCACGGTCCGCTCGCCGGGGACGATCTCGCGCACCGGCCCGAGGCTGCCCTCGCCGCGGCGGCGCAGGAGCTCGGCGTGCCAGGACTGCGCCTCCTCGGCGGTGGCGAGGTCGATCAGGAGCGCGTCCTCCCCGACGTCAAGGACCCTCACGCGAACGCCTCCAGCCGCACGCCCGCGTCCTCGAGCGCGGCCCGCACCCGCAGGGCCGTGGCCACCGCGTCCGGGGAGTCGCCGTGCAGGCACAGCGACCGCGCCCGTACGGTCACCCGCTCGCCGGTCAGGGCGGTGGTGACGCCGTCGCGGGCGAGGGCGACCGCCTGCCGGGTGACCTCGTGGGGGTCGGCGAGGAGCGCTCCCGAGGTGCCGCGCGGGACGAGTGTGCCGGCGGCGGTGTAGGCGCGGTCGGCGAAGGCCTCCCCCACCACGTCCAGCCCGGCCTGCCGGGCCGCGCGCTCCATGGCCGAGCCGGGCAGGCAGAGCACCGGCAGGGCCGGGTCGGCACGCCGGGTGCCCGCGGCGACGGCGGCGGCCTGCTCGTCGTCGACGACGACCTTGTTGTAGAGGGCCCCGTGCGGTTTCACGTACGCCACCTGGGCCCCGGCGGCGCGGGCGAAGACCTCCAGCGCGCCGATCTGGTAGGTGATCTCGTCGGCCAGTTCGTCGGCGGGCACCTCCATCGCCCGCCGGCCGAACCCCGCCAGGTCGCGGTAGGAGACCTGGGCGCCGATGCGCACCCCGCGCACGGCCGCGGTGTCGCACACCCGGCGCATGATGCCGGGGTCCCCGGCGTGGAAGCCGCAGGCGACGTTGGCGCTGGTCACGACGGAGAGCAGGGCGTCGTCGTCGGTGAGGACCCACCGCCCGTAACCCTCCCCCAGGTCCGCGTTGAGGTCGATCACGAGGTCTGTCATCGGTACGGCGCGCTCCTCGGGAAGGGTCGCGTCCGGTCGGGCGACGCGAGCTGCGGTGTCCGGCGGCCCGGTGGCGAACGGGTACCCGGCGCTCGATCACCGTAGATTCTTGTTGAACAATCCCACAAGAGTCCTGTTGTCTTGTCCCCCGCTCTCGGATTGACTGGGCCCGCGCCGTGGGCCCGCGGCGGAGCGGAGAGGGGCGGGGACGATGGCAGCCGAGGTGGATCCGGCGGTCCTCGTGGGCGACCGCGCGCTGCTGGCGCGCTCCAGCACCGCCGACCGCGTCGCCGCCGTGCTGCGCACCCGGATCTCCGAGGGCCACCTGCCACCGGGCGCCAAGCTCGCCGAGGACGTCGTCGCCGGGGCGCTGGGCGTCTCCCGCAACACCCTCCGCGAGGCCTTCCGGCTGCTGACGCACGAGAGACTGCTGGTGCACGAGCTCAACCGCGGGGTCTTCGTCCGGGTGCTGACCGTGCGGGACGTCGTCGACATCTACCGGGTGCGGCGCCTGGTCGAGTGCTCCGTGATCCGCGGCCTCGTGGCCCCGCCGTACGACCTGACCGGGGCGGCGGACGCCGTGGCGGAGGGCGAGCGGGCCGCGGACGGGGAGCGGTGGGGCCTGCTCGGCACGGCCGACATCCACTTCCACCAGGCGCTGGTCGACCTCGCGGGCAGCGCCCGGCTGACCGGGCTCATGACGGGCGTGCTCGCCGAACTGCGCCTGGCCTTCCACGCGATGGACGACCCGCGCGAGTTCCACGCGCCCTACCTGGGCGGCAACCGGGAGATCCTCTCCGCCCTGGAGGCGGCCGACCCCGCGAAGGCGGAACTGCTGCTGGCGTCCTACCTCGACGACGCCGAGGCGCAGCTCGTCCGCCGGTACTCCGGACCCGCCGGGGGCGGGGACGGGCGCGGCTAGGCCGTGCCGTCACATGAGCCCCCAGCTACCGCTGGGAGGTGCCCCCAGATGCGGTGCGTCGCAAGGCGGAGAGTCGTCCTCGTAGTGGGCTACTCGGACGATTGGACAACTCCCCCGGGCCGAAGGCTGGGGGAGGGCATGTGACGACGCGGCCCAAGGCCTCGTGCACGGTGCACACGAGACTCGTGCGTCATCAGGACTGCCCACGGCGCGCAGCTGATCCGTAGGCTGATGTCACAGCGCAGCACCGCCAGACCCAGCCTTTGGACGGAGCCGTTCGATGAAGATGCTGATCAATGTCCCGGAGACCGTCGTGGCCGACGCGCTGCGGGGGTTCGCGGCCGCGCATCCCGAGCTGATCGTGGACGTGGAGAACCGGTTGGTCGTGCGCCGGGACGCGCCGGTCGCGGGCAAGGTCGGGCTGGTCTCCGGTGGCGGGTCGGGGCACGAACCGCTGCACGGCGGGTTCGTGGGACTCGGGATGCTCGACGCGGCCTGCCCGGGCGAGGTGTTCACCTCCCCCGTCCCGGACCAGATGGTGCGGGCCGCCGCGGCGGTGGACAGCGGGGCCGGGGTGCTGTTCATCGTGAAGAACTACACCGGTGACGTGCTGAACTTCGACATGGCCGCCGAGCTGGCCGAGGACGAGGGGATCGTGGTCGCCAAGGTCCTGGTCAACGACGACGTCGCGGTGACCGACAGCCTCTACACGGCGGGACGGCGCGGCACCGGCGCCACGCTCTTCGTGGAGAAGATCGCGGGCGCGCTGGCCGAGGAGGGGGCGCCGCTGGAGCGCGTCGAGGCGGTCGCGCGGCGCGTCAACGAGCTCTCGCGGAGCTTCGGCGTGGCGCTGACCGCGGTCAGCACGCCCGCCAAGGGCGCGCCCACCTTCGACCTCCCGGCGGGCGAACTGGAGCTGGGCATCGGCATCCACGGCGAGCCGGGACGGGAGCGGCGGGCGATGATGACCTCGGGCGAGATCGCCGAGTTCGCCGTCGACGCCGTCCTGGACGACTTCCGCCCGACCGGTCCGGTGCTGCTGCTGGTGAACGGCATGGGCGGGACGCCGCTGCTGGAGCTGTACGGGTTCAACGCCGAGGTGCACCGTGTGCTCGGGGCGCGCGGCGTGACGGTGGCCCGCACACTGGTCGGCAACTACGTGACGTCGCTGGACATGGCGGGCGCGTCGGTGTCGCTGTGCCAGGTGGACGAGGAGCTGCTGCGCCTGTGGGACGCGCCGGTGAGCACGCCGGGTCTGCGCTGGGGCGCCTGAGCGAGCAGAAGGAGAGCGGGAGAGATGAGCGAGGCATCGTCCACCGGAGCGGGCCAGGTGATCGACACGGCTTTCCTCCGCCGTTGGCTCACCGCCGCGGCCTCGGTGATCGAGCGCGAGGCGGACCGGCTGACGGAGCTGGACTCCCCCATCGGCGACGCCGACCACGGCGCGAACATGCGGCGCGGTTTCATCGCGGCGCGCACCGCGGTGGAGAAGGAGCCGCCGGACACCCCGGGCGGCGTGCTGGTGCTGGTCGGGCGGCAGCTGATCAGTACGGTCGGCGGCGCCTCGGGGCCGTTGTACGGGACGCTGCTGCGCAAGGCGGGCAAGGCCCTGGGCGACGCCCACCAGGTGGCGCCGGAGGAGTTCGCACAGGCGCTGCGGGAAGGGGTCGACGGCGTGGCGCAACTGGGCGGCGCGGCGCAGGGGGACAAGACGATGCTGGACGCGCTGGCGCCGGCCGTGGAGGCGCTGTCGTTCGCCCTCGACAAGGGTGCGGGGCTCACGGAGGCGCTGTCGGCGGCCGCGATCGCCGCGGACGAGGGCGCGCTGGCGACCGTGCCGCTGCAGGCCCGCAAGGGGCGGGCGAGCTACCTCGGGGAGCGCAGCATCGGGCACCAGGATCCCGGGGCGACCTCCTCGGCCCTCTTGCTGGGCGCCCTGGCCGGCACCGCGCGGGGCGGTGCGTCATGACGGTCGCAGTGGTGCTGGTGTCGCACAGCGCCGAGGTCGCCGAGTCGGTCGCCCGCATGGCGACCGGCCTCAGCGGCGGCGGGGCCCGGGTGCCGGTGGCCGCCGCCGGCGGCGCGCCGGACGGCGGACTCGGCACGGACGCCGCGAAGATCGCCGCCGCAGCGCACGCGGTCGACCAGGGCGACGGCGTCGCCGTCCTCGCCGACCTGGGGAGCGCGGTCCTGACGGTGAAGACGCTGCTCGCCGACGATGACGAGCTGCCGCCCGGCACCCGGCTGGTCGACGCGCCGTTCGCCGAGGGCGCGGTGGCCGCGGTGGTCACCGCGTCGGCGGGCGCCGACCTGGACGCCGTGGCAGCGGCGGCCCAGGACGCCTACACGTTCCGCAAGACCTGAGCGGCGCCGCGGCCGTCGGCCGTCGTCAGCTCCGGCGGGCGCCGGCCCCGTACCGGCGCTCGAACCGCTCGACGCGTCCGGCGGTGTCCAGGACGCGGGCGTTGCCGGTGTAGAACGGGTGGCTCGCGGAGGAGATCTCCACGTCGACCACCGGGTAGGTGTTCCCGTCCTCCCAGACGACGGTCTTCTCGCTGGTCATCGTGGAGCGGGTGAGGAAGGCGTGGTCCGCGGCGCGGTCGCGGAAGACGACCGGACGGTAGACGGGGTGGATCGTGTGCTGCACGGTGTGCTCCAGTCTGGGGAAGGGACGGGGGACGGCCGGCCTCGCCGGTGTCAGCGCTCCTCGCGGAACGGCACGTGACGGCCGACGGCCGGGTCGTACTTGCTCAGGACCATGCGGTCCGGGTCGTTGCGCCGGTTCTTGCGGGTCACGTAGGTCGTGCCGGTGCCGGCGGTCGACCGGAGCGTGACCACCGGGCGCTGCTCGCTGCGTGCCATGCGGTGCCCTCTTCTTCCATAATGGTTTTCATTTTCTTCGGACGTTCCCCTCAACACGGGGGCCGTCGCGTCCATTCCCGCCGTTCCCCGCCCGGTGCGGCGAAGATGGAGACAGGGGGTCCCGCACGGCGACAGGAGGGCCGGCACCGATGGCCCGAGGCCCGCACCAGCACACCGCGGCAGCCCCGCTCGCACTGTCCCGCGGGGCGCTCTGCTTCCTGGCCACGGCCTACCTGCTGATCGCCGCGTGCGTGGTCCTGGACCTGACCAGCGGCCCGCAGACCACCCTGGCCCCGGTACTGGCGGCCCTTCCGGTGCTCGCCGGTGCGCACTCCCGCCGCGCCCGTGGGCCGCTGGCGGCCGGGGCGCTCGCGATCGGCCTGGTCTTCGTGCTCGCGGCGGCGAACCACGGGGTCCCGGCGCTGGTCCACGTGGCCTCCGCGATCACCGTGCTCGCGGTGACCTTCACCAGCACCGGCGCCGTCGTCCTGATCACCGGGCGGGAACGGGAGCTGGCCCGGGTCCGCGGGGTCGCCGAGGCGGCGCAGAGCGCCCTGCTGCGTCCCGCGCCGCCCCGGATCGGCCGGCTGCGCGTCGCGGTGCGGTACGTGGCGGCGGAGGCGGAGGCCCGTATCGGCGGGGACCTGTACGAGGTGGTGCCGACCGACCACGGGGTGCGGGTGCTGCTCGGCGACGTGCGCGGCAAGGGACTGACCGCCGTGGAGACCGCCGCCGACGTCCTCGGCGTCTTCCGTGAGGCCGCCCGCTCCGAACCGGGTCTGGACACGGTGGCCGCCCGGCTGGACGGCGCGCTCTCCCGCAGCGGCGGCAGCGAGGACTTCGTCACCGCCGTGCTGCTGACCGTCCCGGAGGACGGCGACGCCGCCGTGCTCGTCAACTGCGGCCATCCCGCGCCGCTGCTGCGGCGCGCCGGCACGGTGACCGAGCTGACGCCGGAGCCCCCGGCGCCGCCGCTCGGGCTCCTCGCCCTGACCGGCGACCGCTACCAGCCGCAGACGGTCCCCTTCCACCGCGGCGACCTGCTGCTGTTCTTCACCGATGGCGTGGTCGAGGCCCGCGACCCGCAGGGCCGCTTCTACCCGCTCGCCGATCGCGTGCGGAAGATGCCCGAGCAGGACCCGGACGACCTGCTCGACCGGGTGCTGGCCGATCTGCGCTCCTGGAGCGGTGGCGGCCTCGGCGACGACGCGGCACTGCTGGCCGTGCGCCGCACACGGTGACGGACGCGGTGGCGAACACGGTGACGGACGCGTGCGTCTTGACTTCCCCGGGCACCGGCCGCACATTTCTGACGCAATGTCAGATACCAGTGCCGGAGGCCCGCCATGCCCGAGTCCGCCTTGGCCGACGACCGTACGGAGCGGCCCTCCCGCCGCCAGGTGCTGCGCGGCGCGGCCACGGGCACCGGCGCGGGGCTGCTGTTCGCCGCCGGGCTCACCGCGGCGGCACCCGCGCGGGGTGCCGGCCTTCCGGTGGCCGGCGAGTACGACGTCGTGGTCGTGGGATCGGGCGCCGCCGGGATGACGGCGGCGCTGACGGCCGCGGCGCGCGGGCTGAGCTGCGTCGTGGTGGAGAAGGCCGCCACCTTCGGCGGTTCCGCGGCCCGCTCGGGGGCCGGGATCTGGATCCCGTGCAACCCGGTGCTCCTGGCCGCCGGGGTGCCGGACACCCCGGAGAAGGCGGCGGCCTACCTCGCGGCGGTCGTCGGCGGCGACGTACCGGTGGAGCGGCAGCGGGCGTTCCTGACCCACGGGCCGGCCATGATCGCCTTCGTCATGGCCCACAGCCCCCTGCGTTTCCGCTGGATGGAGGGGTACAGCGACTACTACCCGCAGCTGCCGGGCGGGATGCCGAACGGCCGCTCCATCGAACCCGACCAGCTGGACGGGAACGTGCTCGGCCCGGAACTGGACCGCCTCAACCCCCCGTACGTACCGGTCCCCGACGGACTGGTCGTCTTCAGTTCCGACTACAAGTGGCTCAACCTGGCCGCGGTCAGCGCCAAGGGCCTGGCCGTCTCCGTCGCGTGCCTGGCGCGGGGCACCGAGGCCGCCCTCAAGGGGCAGAAGCCGCTCACCATGGGCCAGGCACTGGCCGCCGGGCTCCGCGCCGGACTGCTGCGGGCGGGAGTGCCCGTACGGCTGAACACCCCGCTGGTCGACCTGGACGTCGTGGGCGGCGCGGTCACCGGGGTGGTCGTGGCCCCCGACGGCGGCGCCCCCGCCCTGATCAGGGCGCGGCGCGGTGTGGTGGTCGGCTCCGGCGGCTTCGAGCACGACGCGGCCATGCGCGCGCGGTACCAGCGGCAGCCCATCGGCACCGGGTGGACGGTCGGCGCGAAGGAGAACACCGGCGACGGCATCCGCGCCGGGGAGCGCGCCGGGGCCGCCCTGGACCTGATGGAGGACGCGTGGTGGGGCCCGGCCGTCCCGCTGCCCGGCCAGCCCTACTTCTGCCTCGCCGAACGCACGCTCCCCGGCGGGCTGATCGTCAACCAGGCGGGCGAGCGCTTCGTGAACGAGGCCGCGCCCTACAGCGACGTGGTCCACGTGATGTACGACCGGAACGCCGCCGCCCCCGACATACCGGCATGGCTGATCACCGACCAGAACCACCGCAACCGCTACCTCTTCAAGGACGTCGCCCCGGCACTGCCCTTCCCCGACGACTGGTACGCCTCCGGCGCCGTCCGCAAGGCCTGGACCCTGAGCGCGCTCGCCGGGGAGATCGGGGTGCCGCCGGCGGCCCTGCGCGCCACCGTAGGACGCTTCAACGGGCAGGCGCTCACCGGCCGCGACCCCGACTTCCACCGGGGGGACAGCGCCTATGACCACTACTACACCGACCCCGCGGTGCTGCCGAACTCCTGCCTGGCCCCGCTCTGGCTGCCGCCCTACAACGCCTTCAAGATCGTCCCCGGGGACCTCGGCACCAAGGGCGGCATGCGCACCGACGCCCGCGCCCGTGTGCTGCGCCCCGACGGAACGGCGATCGCGGGCCTGTACGCCGCGGGCAACGCCAGCGCGGCCGTCATGGGGCACAGTTACGCCGGGGCGGGCTCGACCATCGGCCCCGCGATGACCTTCGGCTACGTCGCGGCCAACGACATCGCCGACCACTGAACGCGGCGGCGGATCAGGGCCGCCCCATCCGCTCGACCTCGGCGACCGCCTCGCCGAGCCACCGCGACCAGAAGGTCTCCAGGTCGATGCCCGCACGCAGCACCAGGTGCCGCAGCCGGTCCTCGTCGGCGCCGCGCCCCGGCGGGAAGTCGCGCCGCTCGATCTCGGCGTACTCCGCCAACTGCCGCTCGTGCAGTTCGAGATGGCGCCGCAACTCGGCCGCGAGCCCGTCGGTCCCGACCACCGCCGCGGCGCGCAGCCGCAGCAGCAGCGGGTCGCGGATGGGCTTGGGGTCCTCGGTCGCCGCCACCCAGGCGGTGAGTTCGGCGCGGCCCGCGGGCAGCACCTCGTACTCCTTGCGCTGGCCGCGGGCGGGCTGCGCCGCGGGCAGGGCCCGGATCAGGCCCGCCTCCTCCAGCCGGCCCAGTTCGCGGTAGATCTGCTGGTGCGTCGCGGACCAGAAGTAGCGGATCGAGCGGTCGAAGCGGCGTGCCAGCTCAAGGCCCGAGGACGGCTTCTCCAGCAGGGCGGTGAGGATGGCGTGCGGCAGCGACATGCCCGCATCCTACGGACGGGCCGGGGTCACAGCGCCGCGGCCACTTCGGTGCCCTGGCGGATGGCGCGCTTGGCGTCCAGCTCGGCCGCGACGTCGGCGCCGCCGATGAGGTGCACGGAGTGCCCGGCCGCGCGCAGCGCCTCGTACAGGTCGCGGCGCGGCTCCTGACCGGCGCACAGGACGACGGTGTCGACCGGCACGGTCCGCCGCTCGCCGTCCACGGTGATGTGCAGGCCCTCGTCGTCGATGCGCTCGTAGACGGCGCCCGCGACCATGGTGACGCCGCGGTGCTTGAGCTCGGTGCGGTGGATCCAGCCGGTGGTCTTGCCCAGCCCCGCGCCGACCTTGGTGGTCTTGCGCTGCAGCAGGTGCACGGTGCGCGGTGGCCGCGGCCGCTCGGGCGCCCGCAGCCCGCCGGGCGCGCGGTAGTCGGTGTCGACCCCCCACTGGCGGAAGTACGTCTCCGGGTCCCGGCTCGCGCCCTCGCCGCCGTCGGTGAGGAACTCGGCGACGTCGAAGCCGATGCCGCCCGCGCCGACGACGGCGACCCGCTCGCCGACCGGGGCGCCGTCGCGCAGCACGTCGAGGTAGCTCAGCACGCTCGGGTGGTCGACGCCGGGGATCTGCGGGGTGCGCGGGGTGACGCCGGTGGCCAGGACGATCTCGTCGAAGCCCTGGTCCGCCAGGGACTCCGCCGTGACGTGGGTTCCCAGGCGCAGCTGCACGTCCTCCTCGGCGAGCCGGGTGCGGAAGTACCGCAGCGTCTCGTCGAACTCCTCTTTGCCCGGCACCTTGCGGGCGATGTTCAGCTGTCCGCCGATCCGGTCGGCGGCGTCGAAGAGGGTGACGGCGTGGCCGCGTTCGGCCGCCGCGACGGCGCAGGCGAGCCCGGCGGGCCCGGCGCCGACGACGGCGACGTTCTTGCGCAGGCGGGTGGGGAGGAGGACGAGCTCGGTCTCGTGGCAGGCCCGGGGGTTGACCAGGCAGGAGGTGAGCTTGCCGCTGAAGGTGTGGTCCAGGCAGGCCTGGTTGCAGCCGATGCACGTGTTGATGGCGTCCGCGCGGTCCTCGCGGGCCTTCGCGACGAAGTCCGGGTCGGCGAGCATCGGGCGGGCCATCGACACCATGTCGGCGGCGCCCTCGGCGAGCAACCGCTCCGCCACCTCGGGGGTGTTGATGCGGTTGCTGGTGACCAGCGGCACCGAGACCGCGCCCATCAGCTTCTTCGTCACCCAGGTGTACGCGCCGCGCGGGACGGAGGTGGCGATGGTGGGGATGCGCGCCTCGTGCCAGCCGATGCCCGTGTTGATGATCGTCGCGCCGGCCGCCTCGATCTCCTTGGCGAGGGAGACGACCTCCTCCAGGGTGGACCCGCCGGGCACCAGGTCCAGCATGGACAGCCGGTAGACGATGATGAAGTCGGGTCCGACCCGCTCGCGGGTGCGGCGGACGATCTCCAGCGGGAAGCGGGTCCGGTTCCCGTAGGAGCCGCCCCAGCGGTCGTCGCGGTGGTTGGTGGCGGCGGCGATGAACTCGTTGATCAGGTAGCCCTCGGAGCCCATGATCTCGACGCCGTCGTACCCCGCCCGCTGCGCGAGGGCGGCCGCCCGCACGAAGTCCTCGACGGTCTCCTCGACCTCCTCGTCGGTGAGGGCGTGCGGGACGTAGGGGCTGATCGGTGCCTGCAGCGCGCTCGGGGCGACCAGGTCGGGGTGGTACGCGTACCGGCCGAAGTGCAGGATCTGCATCGCGATGCGGCCGCCCGCGCGGTGCACGGCGTCGGTGACGACGGCGTGCTGCGCGGCCTCGGCCTCGGTGGTCATCCTGGCACCGCCAGGGTAGGGGCGGCCCCGGTCGTTGGGGGCGATGCCACCGGTCACGATGAGGCCGACACCGCCGCGGGCCCGGGCGGCGTAGAACGCGGCCATCCGCTCGAAGCCGCGCTCGGCCTCCTCAAGACCGATGTGCATCGAGCCCATGAGCACCCGGTTCGGCAGGGTGGTGAAGCCGAGGTCGAGCGGGCTCAGCAGGTGCGGGTACGGGCTCATCGCGGGGTCTCCTCGGGCGGCGGCGCGCGGTGTCTTCGCGACTTTTGTAGACCACCCGGAGGCGATTATGCAACCAGTTGCAAAAGTGTTCCGCGCTACTCCGCACGGCGCGGGGCTACACCGCCGGGCGGCTCCAGTGCGGATCGCGGCCCGTCCCGGCCAGCAGCGCCTCGAAGGCGCAGGCCCCGGCGGGCACCGGCGCCGGCTCACCGAAGACCCCCATCTGCCGGGCGGTCGGCCCCATCGCGGCCACCAGTTCCTCCAGCGCCCGCAGCCCCTCCTCGTGCGGTGTGAACGGCAGCCCGGTGGCACGGGCGAGGTCCCAGGGGTGCACCGTCAGGTCGAGCAGGGCCATGGCACCGACGGTGCGCGCCGGCAGGTTCATCGACCCGGCCACGCCCTCGTCGGCGCCCGGCGCCGCCCAGGCCTCGACCAGCAACTCCGTCTCCTTCTCGAAGCGCGCCCGCCAGCCGTCGCCGTACTCGGAGAGACGGTCAGGGGTGAGCGAGAAGTCGGCCTCCCCCCGGGCCGCGAGGGCCTGGAAGCCCACGACCACGTGGAAGAGGTGGTTGAGCAGGCTCCGCACGTCGTACTCGGCGCACGGCGTGGGCGCGTCCAGGGCCTCGTCGGGCAGCGCACGCACCAGGGGCAGGGCCCGGTCGCGGGCCGCGGCGAGCAGTTCACCGGTCTTCGTCGTCATGGGGCCGACGCTAGGGCGGGGCGGGCCCCGGCGGCTTGAAGAAACGCGACAGGGGCGCGCCGTAGGATCGCCGGTATGGCAGGTCCGGACAGCCCGCGCCGCGACACCCGGGGCATCGTCGACGCCCCGGAGCTCTTCGCCCGCGTCCGCTTCCGGCGCCGGGCGCCCGCGCCCGCACTGCGGCCGTACCTGGAGCACTACTGGCTGATCGACTGGGACCTCGCCGAGCCGTACGCCTCGCACGTCGTGCCGCACCCCTCGGTCAACATCGTCTTCCAGCGCCACGGCACCACCCCCGACTTCGGCGAGGTCGCGGGCATCGGGCTCGAGCTGTTCACGCAGAAGCTGGAGGCCGCCGGACGCGTCTGCGGCATCCAGTTCCGGCCCGGCGGCTTCCGGCCGTTCGCGCCCACGGTGCCGGTGTCGCACTGGACGGGCCGGCGCGTCCTCCTGGACGAGGCGCTGCCCGGTCACGAGGCCGTACCGGGCGCGGTGCTCGGCCCGCAGGACGAGGACGCCCGCGTGGCCGCCCTCGACGCCTTCCTGCTGTCCCTCTCCCCCGCCCCCGACCCGCAGGCGGCCCTCGCGACGGCGCTGGCCGACCGCATCCGGAACGACCGGTCCATCCTGCGGGTCGAGGACTTCGCCCGCGCCGAGGGCATGTCGGCCCGCTCGCTGCAGCGGCTGTTCGCGGCGTACGTCGGCGTGAGCCCGAAGTGGGTCATCCTCCGCTACCGCATCCACGAGGCCCTGGAGCGCGCCGAGTCCGAGGCGTCCGTCGACTGGCCCGCCCTGGCCGCGGAGCTCGGCTACAGCGACCAGGCCCATCTGGTGCGGGACTTCACCGCGACCGTGGGAGTGCCGCCGACCGCCTACGCGAGCTGACCGGCGCCCCGCGGGCGTCGCACGGCCGACCCGGCCCGATTCCACCCGCGGGCCCAGCCGGGCCAGGCGTCCCCCTCCACGAAGGGCCACCACCGCCGCGCAGCGGCCTCGCTGGCGCGGCACCACCAGCTCAACCCGCCCCGGGGCCCGAGACCAGCCCGACGGCACAGCTCCCCACGGGACCACAGCGCAGCTGTCCGGCGCCCGCCGCCACCAGTGCCCGGCGCCCCGCGGGCGTCGCACGAGCGGCCCGGCCCCACCCCGGGGCTCCTGGCACACCGGACGGCGCAACGGCCACCGGACCAGGCCGGCGCTCCTGCGGGCACCCGCGCAGCGGCCTCGCGACGGGCCCGCCCGGTCAGTCCCCGGGTCCGGGGCGCGCTTCCAGAACGGCCCGCAGCTCGGCGAAGCGCCGGACCTGCGACGTGCCCGCAGCCAGCTCGCTGAGCGCGTACGCCGTGCTCTTGAAGCCGTCCCCGTGATGGAACTCCGCACCCCAGGCACCGAGCCGCACCGAAGCCACCTCGTCCAGCCCCAGGCGATGGGTGCCCCACGGATTGACGGCCACGATCCCGGCCGGGCCGACCTCGAGCCGGACCCTGTGGACGAACCACCAGAAGAACAACGCCGCGCCGACGGCGAATCCCGACGACAGCCCGGCCGACCGGGCCGTCGCCGCTGCCGGGGAGGAGATCCAGCCGGCCCAGCCGACGAGCGCCTTCACGCCCAGGACCGCCGGGAGCAGGAAGCCCGCCGCACGAGCCGCCCCGCCCACCCGCCACACCGCCACCGGAGCCCCACCCTGGTCGTCCATCCCCGCATTGTGGCCGCCTCCCAGGCCTCCCGGGGCGGCAGGGTTACCAACTCCTGACCCTCGCACATGCGTCGGAGGCGGCCACGACGGGGCATACCGACATCGAGTGCGCACAAGCGGCTCATCCCCCCACACGCACACAGGTCACGTCGCGTCACGCGGCAGAGGAGGCCTGCCCCATGACCGGTCCCATCACGCCCCGGCTCACCCCGATCCCCGTCGACGGCATGACGCCGTGCGGCCGCGTCGCGACCGGCGCGACGCAGCCGTGCGGGGAGCCCGCACGGTGGCACATCCAATGGCTCCCCGGACACGGCTCGTTCGCGTGCCCGGGCCACATGGAGGAGGCGCGGCGGCTGTTCGCCTACGCCGACCGCCACCAGGTCGGCCCGGACTGCAACATGCCCGGGGCACTGTGGTCGGCGGGGCGGTGCGCCGTGCCCCGGGACCAGGCCCGGGCGGCCTGAGCCCAAGGGTCCGCGGGCTCAGCCCGAGAAGGCGTCGAGGATGCGCGCGGCGGCCAGGGTGGGCGTCAGCGTGCCCTCACGGACCTGCCGTTCGATCTCCGGGGTCAGCCTGCGCACCTCGGGGTGACCGCGCAGGCGGCCCAGCAGTTCCTCGCGGACCATGCTCCAGGCCCACTCCATCTGCTGGTCGCGCCGTTTGGCGGCCAGCCGGCCCGTGGACTCCAGCAGCGTGCGGTGCTGCTCCAGCCGCTCCCAGAGGGTGTCGAGACCGGTGCCCTCGCGGGCGCTGCAGGTCAGCACCGGCGGGGTCCAGGCGGCGTCCACCGGGGTCATCATCCGCAGGGCGCCGGACAGTTCGCGTGCGGCGGCGCGGGCGTCGCGCTCGTGCGGGCCGTCGGCCTTGTTGACGGTGATGACGTCGGCGAGTTCGAGCACGCCCTTCTTGATGCCCTGGAGCTGGTCGCCGGTACGGGCCAGCGTGAGCAGCAGGAAGGTGTCGACCATGCTCGCGACCGCGGTCTCGGACTGGCCGACGCCCACGGTCTCCACGAGCACGACGTCGTAGCCGGCCGCCTCCACCACGACCATGGACTCCCGGGTCGCCTTGGCCACGCCGCCGAGCGTCCCGGCCGAGGGCGAGGGCCGCACGAAGGCCGAACGGTCCACCGACAGCCGCTCCATGCGGGTCTTGTCGCCCAGGATGGAGCCGCCGGTCAGCGTGGACGAGGGGTCGACGGCGAGCACCGCGACCCGGTGGCCGAGCCCGGTGAGCAGGGTGCCGAAGGCGTCGATGAAGGTGGACTTGCCCACCCCCGGCACCCCGCTGACGCCGATCCTGCGGGCCTTGCCCGCGTGCGGCAGCAGCTCGGTCAGGAGCCGCTGGGCGAGCTCCCGGTGATCGGGCCGCGACGACTCCACCAGGGTGATGGCGCGCGCGATCCAGGCCCGGGAGCCGTCCAGCACGCCTTTGACGTATGCGTCCAGGTCGATGGTGGGAGGCATGGGCTCACAGTTCGTGGCCGAGCGCGGCGGCCAGCCGCGTGACCAGGTCGTACGCCGAGTCGGGGATGACGGTGCCGGGCGGGAAGACCGCGGCCGCGCCCATGCCGAGCAGTTCGGGGACGTCCTGCGGCGGGATGACGCCGCCGACCACGATCATGATGTCCTCCCGGCCCTCGGCCGCCAGTTCCTCGCGCAGCGCGGGCACCAGCGTGAGGTGGCCGGCGGCGAGCGAGGAGACACCGACGATGTGCACGTCGGCCTCCACCGCCTGCCGGGCGACCTCGGCGGGGGTCTGGAAGAGCGGCCCGACGTCCACCGTGAAGCCCAGGTCGGCGAAGGCGGTGGCGATCACCTTCTGCCCACGGTCGTGACCGTCCTGGCCCATCTTGGCGACGAGGATGCGCGGACGGCGGCCCTCCGCCTCCTCGAAGCGGTCGACCAGCGCGCGGGTACGGTCCACGGACGGCGACTCCCCTGCCTCGTTCCGGTACACACCGGAGATCGTACGGATCTGCCCGGCGTGCCGGCCGTACACCTTCTCCAGGGCGTCGGAGATCTCGCCCACGGTGGCCTTGGCGCGGGCCGCGTCCACCGCGAGCGCCAGCAGGTTGCCCTCCAGGCCCCGACCCGCGCCGCGCTCGGCGGCGGTGGTCAGCGCGGCGAGCGCGTCCTGGCAGGCGGTCTCGTCGCGCTCCTCGCGCAGCCGGCGCAGCTTGGCGATCTGCTGGGCGCGCACGGAGGAGTTGTCGACCTTGAGGACCTCGATCTTCTCGTCGCTGTCCACCCGGTACTTGTTCACGCCGATGACGGGCTGCCGGCCGGAGTCGATGCGCGCCTGGGTACGGGCCGCGGCCTCCTCGACGCGCATCTTGGGGATGCCCGCGTCGATCGCCTGCGCCATGCCGCCGGCGGCCTCGACCTCCTGGATGTGCTGCCACGCGCGCCGCGCCAGGTCGTACGTCAGCTTCTCCACGTACGCGGAGCCGCCCCAGGGGTCGATGACCCGGTTGGTGCCCGACTCCTGCTGCAGCAGCAGCTGGGTGTTGCGGGCGATGCGCGCGGAGAAGTCCGTGGGCAGCGCCAGCGCCTCGTCGAGGGCGTTGGTGTGCAGCGACTGGGTGTGGCCCTGGGTGGCGGCCATCGCCTCCACGCAGGTGCGCGTGACGTTGTTGAAGACGTCCTGCGCCGTCAGCGACCAGCCGGAGGTCTGCGAATGGG
Source organism: Streptomyces sp. TOM-9 (assembly GCF_056858595.1). Lineage (NCBI taxonomy): Bacteria > Bacillati > Actinomycetota > Actinomycetes > Kitasatosporales > Streptomycetaceae > Streptomyces > Streptomyces sp. TOM-9. The sequence continues at coordinate 2,172,009 of NZ_JBXEQB010000001.1, forward strand.
TGCGCAGCGAGAGTGACTTCACGTTCGCCGGCTCGAACTGCCTGACCAGCTTGGCCCACAGCAGACGGGCCGCGCGCAGCTTGGCGACCTCCATGAAGAAGTTCATGCCGATCGCCCAGAAGAACGACAGCCGCGGCGCGAAGGCGTCGACGTCCAGGCCCGCGCCGAGCCCGGCGCGCAGGTACTCCACGCCGTCGGCGAGGGTGTAGGCGAGCTCCAGGTCGGCCGTGGCCCCGGCCTCCTGGATGTGGTAGCCGGAGATGGAGATCGAGTTGTAGCGCGGCATCTTCTGCGAGGTGTACGCGAAGATGTCGGAGATGATCCGCATCGAGGGCTTCGGCGGGTAGATGTAGGTGTTGCGGACCATGAACTCCTTGAGGATGTCGTTCTGGATGGTCCCCGCCAGCTTCTCGGGCGGTACGCCCTGCTCCTCCGCGGCCACGATGTAGAGCGCCAGCACCGGCAGCACGGCGCCGTTCATCGTCATCGACACGGTCATCCGGTCCAGCGGGATGCCGTCGAAGAGCTGCCGCATGTCGTAGATCGAGTCGATGGCGACGCCCGCCATGCCGACGTCGCCGGTGACGCGCGGGTGGTCGCTGTCGTAGCCGCGGTGGGTCGGCAGGTCGAAGGCGACCGACAGGCCCTTCTGGCCGGCGGCGAGGTTGCGCCGGTAGAAGGCGTTGGATTCCTCGGCGGTGGAGAAGCCCGCGTACTGCCGGATCGTCCAGGGCTGGTTGACGTACATCGTCGGGTACGGGCCGCGCAGGTAGGGCGCGATGCCCGGGTAGGTGCCCAGGAAGTCCAGGCCCTCCAGGTCGCGACCGGTGTAGAGCGGCTGGACGCCGATGCCCTCGGGCGTCTCCCACACCAGGTCCTCGGCGCCGCGGCCGGTGGTCTCCTTGACCGCGGCGCGCCACTGCTCCTCGGTGGCGCCGTTCCCGGCGCCCGGTCCCAGCTCGATCTCCGAGAAGTCCGGGATCCGCATCACGCCACTCCCATCCGGTCGAGAACGGAGGTCAGGACGGCGACCGCGTCGCCGCCCGCGAAGACGAAGCCGTCGACGCCGGCCGCCGTGTAGGCCTGTTCGTGCTCGCCCGGACGCCCGGCCAGGAACACCCGGCCGGCGCCCGCGGCCTTCAGCGCCGCGGCGACGTCCGCGGCACGCTCCTGGTACAGCGCGTCGCTGGAGCACAGGCACGCGATCTGCGCACCGCTGCGGGCGAAGGCCTCGGCCGCGGTCGCGGCGTCGACCGTCACCGGGTCGTGGACGGGCTCGACGCCGCCGGCCTGGAAGAGGTTGGCGGCGAAGGTGACGCGGCCGGTGTGCGCGGCGGCGGGACCGAGGGCGGCCAGGAAGACCTTCGGGCGGGACCCGGTCGCGGCCAGGTGGGCGTCCGAGCGGGCGCGCAGGTTCTCGTAGGCCTCGTCGCGGCGGACCTTCGGCAGCCCTCCGGAGGGCGCGGCCGGGGCCGGGTCGCGCTCGACGGGTGCCTCGGACAGCAACGGGAACTCGCTGACGCCGGTGATCGGTTCGCGGCGCTTCGCCAGCGCCCGGGCGCGCTCGGCCCAGGTCGCGGCCAGGCGGTCGGCGACCAGGCCGGAGGCGAGGGCCGCGGCCTGTCCGCCGGAGCGCTCCAGCTCCTGGAACCAGGCCCAGGCGGCCCCGGCGAGCTCGTCGGTGAGGCGCTCCACGTACCAGGAGCCGCCGGCGGGGTCGACGACCCGGGCCAGGTGGGACTCCTCCAGGAGGATCGTGGAGGTGTTGCGGGCGATGCGGCGCGCGAAGGCGTCGGGCAGGCCCAGCGCGTGGTCGAACGGCAGCACCGTGACCGAGTCCGCGCCGCCGACACCGGCGCCCAGCGTGGCGACGGTGGTGCGCAGCATGTTCACCCACGGGTCACGGCGGGTCATCATCACCGGCGAGGTGACGACGTGCTGGCGCTGCCCCGCCGCCGCGGTCGCGCCGCACACCTGCGCGACGCGGGCCCACAGCCGGCGCGCGGCGCGCAGCTTGGCGATCGTCAGGAACTGGTCGGCGGTGGCGGCGTAGCGGAACTCCAGCTGACCGCAGGCCGCGTCGACCGGCAGTCCGGCCTCGGTGAGCGCCCGCAGGTAGGCCACGCCGGTGGCCAGGGAGGCGCCGAGTTCCTCGGCGGCCGAGCCGCCCGCCTCGTGGTACGGCAGGGCGTCCACGGTCAGCGCGCGCAGCCCCGGGTACTGCTCGTGGGCCCGGCGTGCCAGCCCCGCGGCGGCGGCGGTGTGCGCGGCGAGCGCGTCGGCGTCACCGGTGCGGGCGACGTGGCCGAGGGGGTCGGCGCCCAGGTTGCCGCGCGCGGCCCGACGGGCCACGCCGCGTTCGTCGTACAGCGCGAGCAGCGCCTGCCCGGCGGCCTCGAAGTCCGCGCCCGCGTCGAGCACGACCGGGGCGAGGTCGAGGTAGACGCCGTCCAGGGCCGCGCCGAGCGCGGACACCGGGAGCCCGGCGTCGCCGAGCACGAGCCAGAGGGATGTGACGCCGTTCTCAAGGTCGGCGAGCACCGCCTCGTTCGCGCGGGCCGCGTCGGGCCGCGCGTGGCGCTGGCGCACGTCCCAGCCGCCGAGGACGCCGCCCGCCGGGGCGCCGCCCCGGGTGAAGGGTGCGAAGCCGGGGAGGCCGACGCGGTCGCCGAAGGCGTCGGGCGCGTCGGGCGCGGTGTACAGCGGGCGCGTGGTCAGCCCGTCTTCGAGGGTGGTGGACAGCGCGTCCTCCGCCGCCTGACCCGAGACGTCCTTGCCCGCCTTGCGCAGGACGCCCTCTACGAGGCGCCGCCACTGCTCGTGGGTCGCATCCGGGAATTCGGCGGCCAGAGAAAGCCCGTCATCAGGCAGGACCGTCATGCTCAGAGGTTAGTGCCCGTGAGCAGGTGAGCAGCAGGGGGCACACCTGTGACCTAGCCCATTCCCGTGCGCCCTTGATCCGTTCGGACGCGATGCTCTATTCGACGCCCTGTTCGACTGCGCTGCTCGGGACGCGCTCCGACGCCCCGGCCCGGGCGGCGGCCGTGGCCTGCGTGAGGTCGGCCACCTGGCGGCGCAGCTCACGGACCTCCCGCAGCAGTTCCTCGGTGACTTCCTGGACGCGCCGGTTCTCCTCCTCGTCCTCCTGGAAGCGGGCCAGGAACCAGGCGGCGATGTTGGCGGTGACCACACCGAGCAGGGCGATGCCCGAGAGCATCAGCCCGACGGCGATCAGCCGGCCGACGCCGGTGGTGGGGGCGTGGTCCCCGTAGCCCACGGTCGTCATCGTGGTGAAGGACCACCACAGGGCGTCGCCGATGGTGCGGATGTTGCCGTGCGGGGAGTTGCGCTCGACCTCGAGGACGGCGACCGACCCGAACGCCAGCAGCCCGAGCACGGCACCGACGACGTACGTCGTCAGGCGCACCTGCGCCGCCATCCGCACCCGCTGGCCGACCAGGAAGAGCGCGGAGACCAGCCGCAGCAGGCGCAGCGGCTGGAGCAGCGGGAGGACGACCACCGCCAGGCTGAGCGGCTGGCGCTTGACGAACTCCCAGCGGCGCTCGCTCAGACCCAGCCGGACCGCGTAGTCGGCGGCGAACAGGGCCCAGACCGTGCGCTCCGTCCAGTGCGCGGTGGTCATGAGCGCGGGGTCGGCGGCCGGCACCAGGATCGGCAGGGCGTAGGCGGCGCCGAACACCACGGCCAGGGCGAGCAGCGGCGCCCTGGTCTGCAGCTCCCAGCGTTCGAGACGGTTCATGGGCTCAGTGTGCACGCTCTGCCCGCACGCCCCAGCGGCACGGCAGGCCAGGTCACGGCGCCGCCGACCGTGGCCCGGTTGGGGCAGGTTTCCCGAACGGTTCGTGTACTGGCCCCCACTTGTTCGGACAAGTTGAGGAAGCTGACGGCTCCGCACATCCGACGGCCCATCGCATCTTCCGGGAGACAGGCCCTTCATGAACGCCCTTGACCGCAGAAGGTTCATGCAACTGGCGGGCGGTACGGCCGCCCTGACCGCGCTGTCCACCAGCATCGCCCGTGCGGCGGAGATACCCGCGCACAGGAACACCGGTTCCCTCAAGGACGTCGAGCACATCGTGGTCCTGATGCAGGAGAACCGCTCCTTCGACCACTACCTCGGCACCTTGCGCGGTGTCAGGGGGTTCGGGGACCCGCACCCCGTGACGCTGCCGAGCGGCAAGCCGGTCTGGCACCAGTCGGACGGCACTAAGGAGGTGCTGCCCTTCCACCCGGACGCCGACGACCTCGGTCTGGCCTTCCTTGAGGACCTGCCGCACGGGTGGAAGGACACCCAGGCCGCCTTCAACAAGGGCCGGTACGACCAGTGGATCCCGGCCAAGTCCGCCACGACGATGGCGCACCTGACCCGCGAGGACATCCCGTTCCACCACGCGCTCGCCGACGCCTTCACCATCTGCGACGCCTACCACTGCTCCTTCATGGGCTCCACCGACCCCAACCGCTACTACATGTGGACGGGCCACACCGGCAACGACGGCAAGGGCGGCGGCCCGGTCCTCGGCAACGACGAACTGGGCTACTCCTGGACGACCTATCCCGAGCGGCTGGAGAAGGCCGGGGTCTCCTGGAAGATCTACCAGGACGTCGGCGACGGCCTGGACGCCGCGGGCGGCTGGGGCTGGATCGAGGACGCCTACCGCGGCAACTACGGCGACAACTCGCTGCTGTACTTCAACCAGTACCGCAACGCCAAGCCCGGCGACCCGCTGTACGACAAGGCCCGCACCGGCACCGACGCCCGCAAGGGCGAGGGCTTCTTCGACCTCCTGCGCGCCGACGTCAAGGCCGGGAAGCTGCCGGAGGTCTCCTGGGTCGTGGCCCCCGAGGCCTTCACCGAGCACCCCAACTGGCCCGCCAACTACGGCGCCTGGTACATCTCGCAGGTCCTCGACGCGCTCACCTCCGACCCGGAGGTGTGGAGCAGGACCGCGCTGTTCATCACCTACGACGAGAACGACGGGTTCTTCGACCACGTCGTGCCGCCGTTCCCGGCCGGCTCGTCCGCGCAGGGCGGGTCCACCGTCGACGTCACCCGCGACGTGTACGCCGGCGACAGCGGGCGCCCGGCGGGTCCGTACGGGCTGGGTCAGCGCGTCCCGATGTTCGTCGTCTCGCCCTGGAGCAAGGGCGGCTACGTCTGCTCGCAGACCTTCGACCACACCTCCATCATCCGGTTCATGGAGCGCCGCTTCGGCGTGACCGAGCCCAACATCTCCCCCTGGCGCCGCGCCGTCTGCGGCGATCTGACGACGGCCTTCGACTTCCGGCACAAGGACAGCCGCACCCCGCGGCTGCCCGGCACCGACGGCTACCTCCCGCCGGACGGCGACCGCCACCCCGACTACTCCCCGGTCCCTCCCGCGAAGGGTTCGCTGCCCCGTCAGGAGCGCGGTCTGCGCCCCGCGCGGCCCGTCCCGTACGACCTCGCCGCGGACGGCGGGGTCAGCGCCGCGGGCTCGCTGCGGATCGAGTTCGCCTCCCACGGCGAGGCCGGCGCCGGTTTCCTGGTCACCTCCACCACGGACGCCTCCGGTCCGTGGACGTACACCGTCGGGCCGGGGCACTCGCTCACCGGCGCCTGGAACGTCGCCGCGGGCGCCCACGGCGACTACGACCTCACCGTGCACGGCCCCAACGGCTTCCTGCGCCGGTTCGCCGGCCGGGCCGCGGCGGCGGGTGCCGAGGTCAGCGCCCGCCACGACGGCGGGAGCGGCGCCGTGCGCCTGGTCCTGACCAACCACGGCCACTCGACGGTCACGCTCACGGTCAGGGACGGCTACGGCGAGCACAAGCCGGCGTCCCACCGGCTGCGTCCGGGCGCCCGTGTCGTGCACGTGGCCGAGACGCACCGCAGCCACGGCTGGTACGACCTGTCGGTGACCTCCGACCACGACGCCACCTTCGGGCGCCGGCTGGCCGGCCACGTCGAGACGGGCCGGGAGAGCACCAGCGACCCGGCGATCGGCGGCTGACCGTCCCGCCCGGTACGAGGGCGCGCGCCCGCTACATCGGCTCGACGTAGCGGGCGCGCCACTCCGGGCGGGGGTCGGTGCCCGGGCTCGTCCAGTACTCGCGTCCGGCGGCGATCCGCCCGTCGCGGACGGTCCAGAACGACGCCGCGTGGAAGAGCCCGAGGTCCACGTGCGGCACCTCGACCTCCGAGACGGCCTGGTCGCCGTCGCCCACGACCCGCAGGACGCGGATCGACCAGCCCCCCGGGTACTCGCTGTTGACGGCGAGGAAGTTGGCCCTGCCGACGATGCGCTCGCCGCTCACGGGCCACTCCACCACGGCGTCCTCGGCGATCAGTTCACCGGCACCGGCCCAGTCGCGCGCCTGGATCCGCTGCCACAGCTCTTCGACGACCTTCGCAGACTCCACGCTCACAGCATGCCGGAAGGAGCGCCGCCGGGACCCCGGTACGGCAGGGTCTGCCGGTAGACCACACTGGTCGTCGCGCTCCCGAACTGCGCCAGCTCGTCCATGACTTCCTCCAGGTGGCCCATGGACGCGGCGGCGACCTTCAGCACGTAGCACTCCTCCCCGGTGGTGCGCAGGCACTCCAGGATCTCCGCACGCTCCGCGAGCAGCCGGTGCAGGGGCTCGTGCCGGCTGCCGGGGTACTTCAGGCGGACGACCGCGAGGACCGGGTAGCCGGCCTTGCCGAGGTCGACCTCCGCGCGGTAGCCCGTGATGACGCCCAGGGTCTCCAGCCGGCGGACGCGCTCGGTGGTCGCGGAGGCGCTGAGGCTCACCCGGCGGGCCAGTTCGGTGAGGGGGACCCGCCCGTCGCGCTGCAGCTCGGTGAGGATCGCCCAGTCGGTCGCGTCGAGATTCTCGGCCATACGGCGAAGATACCGGCGGATCCACGGCCGGGCGTCGCCCACACCGCGAGGAATGCCTTCCGGGCGGGACCTCCGGCTGGATAGCCTGACGGAGTGCGAATCGGTGTGAACGTCCCCAATTTCGGGCCCGGAACCGATCCCGGCGTGCTGCGCGACTGGGCGCGGACGGTGGAGGGCCTCGGCTTCGACCTGCTGATGGTCTCCGACCACGTCGTGGTGACGCCGGACGTGGCGGAGCAGTACCCGGCGCCCTTCTACGAGCCCTTCACCACCTTGTCCTGGCTCGCGGGCGTCACCGACAGGATCGGGCTGGGGACGACGGTGCTGATCCTGCCGCACCGGCATCCGCTGCTGACCGCCCGGATGGCCGCGAACCTCAACGCGCTCAGCGGCGGACGGCTGGTGCTCGGCGTGGGCGTCGGCTGGGCGCGGCAGGAGTTCGCGGCGCTCGGCGTCCCCTACGAGCGGCGCGGCGCGCTGACGGACGAGTACCTGGCGGCACTGCGCGAGGCCTGGAAGGACGAGGCGGACTACGCCGGCGGCCCCGTGCCGCTCTGGATCGGCGGCAACAGCGCGGCGGGACGCCGGCGGGCGGTCCGCGTCGGCGACGCGTGGCATCCGCTGCGGTTCACCCTGACCTGGCTGCGCGAGGCCGTCGGCGACCTCGCCTCCCAGGCACGCGAGCGGGGGCGGCCCGTACCCGCCCTCGCGCCGCGCATCGCGCTGCGGCTCACGCCGGAACCGGTGACCGGGCCGGACCGGCTCGCCGGCGAGGGCACCCTCGACCAGATCACCGCCGACCTCGACGGACTGCGGGCGCTCGGCGCGGACACCGTCGTCCTGGACCCCTTCAACGGCGACCCCCACGAGATCCTGCGCCCGCAGACGGCGTGGCAGGCGCTCGCGGCCGTCGCCGCCCACCGCTCACGAACGGAGTGACGATGACCGACGAGATGACGACCCGGCTGCTGCGCCGGGCGGTCGAACTGGCCGCGGAGGCCCGTGCGTCCGGCAACCCGCCCTTCGGCTCGCTGCTGGCGGGGCCGGACGGCGCCGTGCTCGCCGAGGACCGCAACAGCAGCCTGAGCGACGACGACATCACCGCCCACCCCGAGCTGAAGCTGGCGCGGTGGGCGGCCCGGGAGCTCGATCCGGCCACCGCGGCCGCCACCACCCTGTACACCAGCTGCCAGCCCTGCGGGATGTGCGCGGGCGCCATCGAGCGTTCGGGCCTGGGCCGGGTCGTCTACGCCCTGTCCACCGACCAGCTCACCGGGCTCAAGTCGCCCGCCGCCAAGGCCGGTTTCCCGCACGTGCCGCAGGACGGCCCGGCCCTGTACGACGAGGCCCGCGTCCCGGTCGAGGGCTACTACTGATCCCTCCGGCCCCGGCCCCGCGTCCTCACTCCTGCTTCTCGCCCGAGGCGAAGCGGGAGATGATCAGGGCGACGATGATGATGGCCCCGTTGAGGAACTGGTTCCACAGCGGGGGCACTCCCGCCAGGGTCATCACGTTGACGACGAGCTGCAGGGTGAGGACACCGGTCAGCGCCCCGAAGAGCGTGCCGCGGCCGCCGTTGAGGCTGACCCCGCCGATGACGGTCGCGGCGAAGACCTGGAAGATCCAGCCGCTGCCCTGGTCCGCGGAGATCGAGCCGTAGTGCCCGCTGTAGAGCACGCCCGCGAAGGCCGCGAGCACGCCGCCCACGATGAGCACCACCCAGGTGATCCGGTCCACCCGGATGCCCGCGGTGCGCGCGGCCTCGGGGTTGCCGCCGATCGCGTACAGCGCCCGGCCGTGCCGCAGCCACGCGAGCGCGCAGCCGCCGACCGCGAAGAGCAGGGCGCAGACCCAGATCGCGGCGGGCACCCCGGCCCAGGAGGCGTGGCCGAGGTAGGTGAAGGAACCGGGGAGCTCCACGATGGAACGGCCCTCGGAGATGGCGATCTGCAGCCCGCGCAGCATGGTGAGCGCGCCGAGGGTGACGATGAAGCCGTTCAGCCGCAGCTTGAGGATGAAGAAGCCGTTGACGGCACCGATGACCGCGCCCACCAGCAGGCACACCGGTATCGCCGTCCAGACCGGCAGCAGTTCCAGTCCGTTGAAGCGGCCGCCCGCGGAGGGCAGGACGAGCCAGACGGCGATGACCGGCGCGACGCCGATCGTGGACTCCAGCGACAGGTCCATCCGGCCCGCGATGAGGATCAGCGCCTGGGCCAGCACGAGCAGGCTGAGCTCGGTGGACTGCTGGGCGACGCCGATGAGGTTGTCGGAGGTGAGGAACGCCGGCGAGACGATGAAGCCGATGACGCCCAGCACCAGGATGGCGGGGACGAGGGACAGTTCGCGGAAGCGGGCGAGCCCGCCCGGTACGCGGCGCGGCGTCCCGGCCGCGGCCGCCTCGGCGGTGGGCACCGGCGGCTCGGTGACGTCAGTGGTGGTGGACATGGCTACCCTTCCTCTTCCTCTCCCTGCTCGGTGTCCCGCTCCTGCGCGGGACGGGCGGCCACGCCCTCCATGGCGGCGACCAGTTCCTCGTCACGCCAGCCCCGGCCGAACTCCGCGATCACCCGGCCGTGGAACATCGCCACGATCCGGTCGCACGCCCTGAGGTCGTCCAGCTCGTCGGAGACGACCAGCGCGGCCCGCCCGTCGTCGGCGACCTTGCGGATCCTGCCCAGCAGGAACTCCTTGGACCGCACGTCCACCCCGTTGGTGGGCCGTACCGCGACCAGCACATGGGGGTCGGTGGCCAGGGCGCGGGCGACCACGACCTTCTGCTGGTTGCCGCCGGAGAGCGCGGAGACGGAGGTCGCCGCGCCCGGCGTCCTGATGTCCAGGTCCTTGATCATGCGCTCGGCGAACTCGCGGGTCCGTGAGGGCAGTACGGTGCCGAACGGCCCGAGCTGGTCGGTGACCGTGAGGGTGGCGTTCTCGGCCACGCTGCGAGTGCCGACCAGGCCCTGGTGGTGGCGGTCCTCGGGGACCAGGCCCACCCCTGCGGCCAGGGCGGCGGGGACGCCGGAGCCGCGCACCTCCCGGCCCGCGACGGTGATCCGCCCGGCGTCGGCGCGGTGCAGCCCGGCGAGGGTTTCCCCCAGCCGGACGTTGCCGCTGGCGGTGGCCCCGGCGAGGCCGACGACCTCGCCGGCGCGGACCTCCAGGCGGACGTCCGCGTAGGCGCCGCGCAGGGTCAGGCCGGTCACGTCCAGCAGCGGCGCGCCGCCGGTGGCCGCCGCCCGGCCGCCCGCCGGGGCACCGGCCGCGGGCGCGGCGGCGCTCTCCCCGGTCATCGCCTCGACCAGGGCGTCGTGGTCCAGTTCGGCCACCGGGGCGGTGACGATGTGGCGGGCGTCCCGGTAGACGGTGACGGTGGTGCAGAGGTCGTAGACCTCCTGCAGGTGGTGCGAGATGAAGAGGAAGGCCACGCCCTGCCGTTGCAGGTCGCGGAGCTTGTCGAAGAGCCGGGTGATGCCGCGGGCGTCGAGCCGGGCGGTGGGCTCGTCGAGGATGATGAAGCGGGCGCCGAAGGACAGGGCGCGTGCGATCTCGACGAACTGCCGCTGCTCGACGGTGAGGTCGCGGGCGCGTGCGGCGGGGTCGATGTCGACCCCGTACTCGCCGAGCAGTTCGGCCGCCCGGCGGCGCAGTGCCGTCCACCGGATGGGGCGCAGCGCGCCGGGGCTCTGCCGGTTGAGGAAGAGGTTCTCGGCGACGGAGAGGTCGCCGATGACGGTGGAGCGCTGGTAGACGCAGGCGACCCGGGAGCGCCAGGCGTCGGTGTCGCCGAAGGAGGGCGCCGGTTCGCCCGAGAAGCGCAGGGTGCCGTCGTCGGGCTGCTGGAGGCCGGTGAGGATGCCGACGAGGGTGGACTTGCCGGCGCCGTTGCGGCCCACGAGGGCGTGCGACTCGCCCGGGGCGACCGAGATGCCCGCGTCGCGCAGCGCCACGGTGGCGCCGAACCGCTTGCTGATCCCGGTCGCCTCGGCCACGGCCGGCGGCGCGGTGGCGGGGTCCGCCATGGTGGTCTTCCGTTCTTCGGGTGCGGACGGACGGTCAGCCGATGTTGTTGCCCCACAGGGCCTTGTCGTCGACGTTCTCCTTGGTCACCAGCGGCGCGGGGAGCTGGTCCTCCAGGCCGTTGGGGATGCTGATGATCGTCGAGTCGTGGTCGGTGGGGCCGGCCTTGAAGGTCTTCCCCTCCGCGGCGGCCTTGGCGTAGTACAGCGCGTACTTGGCGTAGAGGTCGGCGGGCTGGGAGACGGTGGCGTCGATCTCGCCCTTGCGGATGGCGTCCAGCTCCTGCGGGATGCCGTCGTTGGAGACGATGCTGATGTGGCCCTTCTGCCCGGCCGGCTTGAGCAGGCCCTTCTGCTTGAGCAGGGCCAGCGTCGGCTGCAGGAAGACACCGCCCGCCTGCATGTAGATGCCGTTCAGGTCGGGGTGCTGGGCGAGCAGGCTCTGCAGCTTGGCGGAGGCGACGTCGCCCTTCCAGTCGGTGGGCAGCTCGAAGACCGTGATGCCGGGGAACTTCTCCTTCATGCACGCCGCGAACGCCTCGGAGCGGTCGCGGCCGTTGATGGAGTCCAGGGCGCCCTGGAACTCGGCGACCTTGCCCTTGCCGCCCAGTTGCTCGCCCAGGAACTCGCAGGCCTTGGTGCCGTACGCCTTGTTGTCGGCGCGGACGACCATGTAGACGTCGCCCTTGTCGGGGCGGGTGTCCACGCTGACCACGGGGATCTTCTTGCCGGCCAGGGTGTCGAGGGTGGAGGCGATGGCGCCGGTGTCCTGTGGCGCCATGACGACGGCCTTGGCCCCGGTGTTCTGGAAGACCTGGACGTTGGCGACGAGCTTGGTGATGTCGTTCTGCGAGTTGCTCCGCGGCAGCGCGTTCAGGCCGTCGTCCTCGATGCCCTTCTCGACGTACTGCGCGTAGGAGTTCCAGAAGTCGGAGTCCGAGCGCGGCAGGTCGATGCCGATGGCGGGCTTGTCGTCGCCGGAGCCGGCGGCGGTGCCGGTGCTGCCGCGGTTGCAAGCGGTGGCGAGCGCGGCCGTGACGAGAACGGCCGCGGCGATCGCGGCGGTGGAGCGCGTGCGGGCGGGCTTCATGCCGTGTTCTCCCTGTCCGGGTAAGCCGGGGCGATTCATCCGAGGTATCCCGGACGACAGGAAGGTAAGTCCGTCCCGCGACCCTGACAACCCCTTATACGGACACGATCGAATGGAGTTCGAGGGACGAGACATCCGAGGAATGGATTGCCAGCCCCGTCCCGGGGGCCTAGAGTCACCGTGGCGCGAGACCTCCGATGTCTTGGCCAGGCCGAGCGTGAAAGGCAGCCACTTGTCCGCAACCTCCGCCCGCATCACCGCGATCGACACCCACGACATCCGCTTCCCCACCTCACGGGAGCTCGACGGTTCGGACGCGATGAATCCGGACCCCGACTACTCCGCCGCGTACGTGGTACTGCGGACCGATGCCGACGACGGCCACGAAGGACACGGCTTCGTCTTCACCATCGGCCGGGGCAACGACGTCCAGGTCGCGGCGATCGAGGCACTCCGCCCCCATCTCGTCGGCCGGCCGGTCGAGGAGCTGTGCGCCGACCCCGGCTCCGTGGCCCGCGACCTGACCGGCGACAGCCAACTGCGCTGGCTGGGGCCCGAGAAGGGCGTGATGCACATGGCGATCGGAGCCGTCGTCAACGCCGTGTGGGACCTGGCCGCCAAGCGCCGGGGCCTTCCGTTGTGGCGGCTGCTGGCCGAGGCCGAGCCCGAATGGCTCGTCTCCCAGGTCGACTTCCGCTACATCGCCGACGCCCTCACCCCCGAGCGTGCGCTGGAACTGCTGCGCGCGGGCCGGAAGGGCGCCGCCGCGCGCACCGCCGAACTGCTGGAGCACGGCTACCCCGGCTACACCACCTCGCCCGGCTGGCTCGGCTACTCCGACGAGAAGCTGACCCGCCTCGCCGAGCAGGCCGTGGCCGACGGCTTCACCCAGATCAAGCTGAAGGTCGGCGCCGACCTGGGCGACGACGTACGGCGCATGCGCACGGCCCGCGCCGCCGTGGGCCCGGACGTGCGCATCGCGATCGACGCCAACCAGCGGTGGGGCGTCGCCGAGGCCGTGGCATGGGTCACCGCGCTGGGCGAGTTCGACCCGTACTGGATCGAGGAACCCACCTCCCCCGACGACGTCCTCGGCCACGCCGCGATCCGCAAGGCGGTCGCGCCGGTCCGGGTCGCCACCGGTGAGCACGTGCAGAACCGGATCGTGTTCAAGCAGCTGCTGCAGGCCGGCGCGATCGACGTGCTGCAGATCGACGCGGCGCGGGTCGGCGGGGTCAACGAGAACCTGGCCATCCTGCTGCTGGCCGCCGCCTTCGGCGTCCCGGTGTGCCCGCACGCCGGCGGCGTCGGACTGTGCGAGCTGGTGCAGCACCTGTCGATGTTCGACTTCGTGGCACTGTCCGGCACGACCGAGGACCGCTCCATCGAGTACGTGGACCACCTCCACGAGCACTTCACGACGCCGGTCGTCATGCGCCGCGGCCACTACACCGCTCCGGTGGCACCCGGCTTCTCCGCGCAGATGAGGCCGGAATCGATCGACGCGTACCGCTACCCCGACGGTACGTTCTGGGTGGCGGACCGGGCACGGCAGGAAGGTGGGACGGCATGAGCGAGGAGTTGCGCGACCTGGAGGGCCTCGGGGCCCTGGTGACGGGCGGCGCCTCCGGGATCGGACTGGCGACCGCACGGCTGCTGGCCGCGCGCGGCGCCCGCGTCGCCGTACTGGACCTGGCGCCGGACGGACTGCCGGTGCAGCTGACGGGCTTCAAGGCCGACGTCAGCGACGACGCCTCCACGCGCGCCGCCGTGGACGCCGCGGCGGAAGCCCTCGGCGGCCTCGACGTCCTCGTCAACAACGCGGGCATCGGGGCGGCGGGCACCGTCGAGGACAACCCCGACGAGCAGTGGCACCGGGTGCTCGACGTCAATGTGCTCGGGATGGTGCGCACCACCCGCGCCGCGCTCCCGCACCTGCGGCGCTCGGCCCGTCCCGCGATCGTCAACACCTGCTCCATCGCCGCCACCGCCGGGCTGCCGCAGCGCGCGCTGTACAGCGCCAGCAAGGGCGCCGTGCTCTCGCTGACCCTGGCGATGGCCGCCGACCACGTCCGCGAGGGCATCCGGGTCAACTGCGTCAACCCCGGCACCGCCGACACCCCGTGGGTGGCCCGGCTGCTGGACGCCGCAGACGACCCCGAGGCGGAACGCGCCGCCCTCGACGCCCGGCAGCCGATGGGCCGTCTGGTGACCGCCGACGAGGTCGCCGCCGCCATCGTCTACCTGGCGAGCCCCGCCGCGGCCTCCGTCACCGGCACCGCGCTCGCCGTGGACGGCGGCATGGCCGGGCTGCGGCTGCGCCCGGCCGGGAAGTGAGGGCCCGGACCGCGATGCGCACCACCACCCTGGGCCGCAGCGAAGTCGCCGTCACCGAGGTGGGCTTCGGCGCCGCCCCGATCGGCAACCTCTTCACCCCGGTCGCCGACGACGCCGCCCGCGCGGCCGTGGACGCCGCCTGGGACGCAGGCGTCCGCTACTTCGACACCGCGCCCCACTACGGGCTCGGCCTGTCCGAACGCCGGCTCGGCGCCGCCCTGCGCGACCGGCCGCGGTCCGAGTACACCGTCTCGACCAAGGTCGGGCGGCTGCTGGAGCCCGGCGGACCGGGCGGGGACGACCTGGCGAACGGCTTCGCCGTGCCCGCCGGGCTGCACCGGGTCTGGGACTTCAGCGCCGACGGCGTACGGCGCGGCATCGAGGCGAGTCTGGAGCGCCTCGGCCTGGACCGCGTCGACGTGGTGTACCTCCACGACCCCGACGACCACGCCGAGGAGGCCTTCGGCCAGGCGTACCCGGCGCTGGAGGAACTGCGCGCGCAGGGCGTGGTCGGCGCGATCGGCGCGGGCATGAACCAGACCGCCATGCTCGCCCGCTTCCTGCGGGACACCGACGTCGACGTGGTGCTGATGGCCGGCCGCTACACGCTGCTGGAGCAGGAGGGCCTGGCCGAGGTGCTGCCGCTGGCGGCGGCCCGCGGCGCGAGCGTGATCGTGGGCGGCGCCTTCAACTCGGGCCTGCTGATCGACCCGGGCGAGAACGCCACGTACGACTACGCCCCCGCGCCGGAGCCCGTGCTCGCCCGCGCCCGCCGCCTGCGGTCGGTGACCGGCCGGCACGGCGTGCCGCTGCGCGCGGCCGCGCTGCGCTTCCCCGCGGCCCATCCCGCCGTCGCGAGCACGCTGGTGGGGCTGCGCTCCGCCGACGAGGCGCGGGACACCGCGGCGATGCTGCGGCTGCCGCTCCCGGCCCCGATGTGGGCCGACCTGCGCGCCGAGGGCCTGCTCCGCGCGGACGTACCCGTACCGGACGAGGAGGTGTCATGAGGGTCGCCCTGCACACGAAGGTGCGAGCGGACCGGATCGCCGCGTACGAGGCGGCGCACCGCGAGGTGCCCGCCGAGCTGACCGCCGCCATCCGCGGCGCGGGCGTGCGCGAGTGGACGATCTGGCGCAGCGGCGGCGACCTGTTCCACCTGCTGGACGTCGACGACTACCCGGCGATGCTCGCCGCGCTGGAGCGGCTGCCCGTCAACATCGCCTGGCAGGCGCGGATGGCGGAGCTGCTGGAGGTCGCCCACGACTACTCCGCCGAGGGCGCCGGGGCGCCGCTGCCGGTGGTGTGGCAGCTGTGACCGCGGTGGAAGGCATCGTCGACGCGCACCACCACCTGTGGGACCTGTCGGTGCGCGACCAGGACTGGATCACCGGGGAGCAGCTGGCACCGCTGCGCCGCGACTTCTCCCTCGCCGACCTGGAGCCGGAGGCGAAAGCCGCCGGGGTCACCGCGACCGTCCTCGTCCAGACCGTCACGGTGGCCGCGGAGACCCCGGAGTTCCTGGCGCTGGCCGCGGGCAGCGACCTGGTCGCCGGGGTGGTCGGCTGGACCGACCTGACGGACCCCGCGGTCGCGGACCGGCTCGCGGCCCTGCGCGAACTGCCGGGCGGCGAGCACCTGGTGGGGATCCGCCACCAGGTGCAGGGCGAAGCCGACCCCGAGTGGCTGCTCCGTCCCGACGTGCTGCGCGGGCTGCGCGCGGTGGCAGACGCGGGGCTCGTCTACGACCTGGTGGTGCTCGCCCGCCAGCTCCCCGCGGCGACCCGCGCCGCCGGCCTCGTGCCCGAGCTGGTGTTCGTCCTCGACCACCTGGGCAAGCCGCCCATCTCCGAGGGCGGGACGCGGCCCTGGAGCGACGACCTGCGGTCGCTGGCCGCACGGCCCAACACCGTGTGCAAGCTGTCCGGCATGGTCACCGAGGCCGACTGGGACACCTGGAGCACGGCGGACCTCGCGCCCTACGCCGCCACCGTGCTCGACGCCTTCGGGCCCGGCCGCCTGATGTTCGGCTCCGACTGGCCGGTGTGCCGGCTCGCCGCCTCGTACGCCGAGGTGGTCGACGCCGCCCACGCCCTCACCGACGCGCTGGACGACGGCGAGCGGCAGGAGGTCTTCTCCGGAACGGCCCGGCGCGTCTACGGCCTCTGATCCCCCGCGCGGACCGGCCCCGGGCGGGGTGCGGGTGACTAGACTCCCACCCCTGGCAGCACGAGGGACGGGCGTGGGCGCGTGAGCGACGGCAGACCGGACACACCCCCGGCGAGCACGGCGGGGCGGCTCACCGTGCGCGACGTCCTCGACCTCGACCTCGTGACGCCCTGGGTGCCGGAGGTCGTGGCCGGTTCCGCCCATCTGCACCGCGCGGTGCGCTGGCTGCACGTGGCCGAGGCGCTGGACGTCGGGGTCATGCTCAGCGGCGGGGAGATGGTGCTGACCACCGGGCTGCTGCTGGCGGGCGACGAGCGGGCGCAGCGCGAGTACGTCGAGTCGATGCAGCGCGCCGACGTCGCGGCGGTCGTCCTGGGCCTCGGCCGGGCGTTCCGCACCACGCCCGAGCCGATGCGGCGGGCCGCCGAGCGCTGCGGGGTGCCGCTGATCGTGCTGCACCGGCCGGCACCGTTCGCGCGGCTCACCGAGGAGGTGCACGCGCGGCTGGTGCACGGCCGGTTCGCCGCGCTCGACCTCTCCGACCGGGTCCGCTCCTCGCTGACCGCGCTCAACCTCTCCGGCGCCAGCCTCCAGCAGGTCCTGGACGAGATAGCGGCGCACAGCGGCTGCCCGGCCGTCGTCGTCAACCTCGCGCAGCGCGTGCTGGCCTCGGCCGGGGACAAGGGCTCGCTCAACGACCTGCTGCGCGACTGGGAGCGGGTCTCCGGCCAGGTGGCCGAACTGGCCGGCAGCGGCGCGGTGACGGTCGGCCCGGACGGCTGGGTCGTCGCCCCGCTGGAGGCGCGGGGCCGGCAGTGGGGGCGCCTGGTGCTCTTCGGCTACCACGGCCCGGAGGAGTTCGGCCGGGTGCTGGGCGCCCGTGCCTCCGAGGCGCTCGCCATGCACCGCCTCCTCGGTGACCAGGACCGGGGCTGGGAGGACCAGGCCGCCGAGTCGCTGCTGCACGACCTGGCGACGGGCACGGCCCGCCCCGAGCAGCTGGTCACCCGGGTGCGCGCCGCGGGGCTCCCGGTCAACCGGCGCACCTTCGTGCCCGTCGTCGTCCGCCCGCTCGGCGCGGTGCCGGAGGGCCGGGACGACATGCCGGAGCTGATCGAGCACGTGCTGGCCGAACACCCCGGCGTCGCCGGGCTGGTGGCGCGGATCGGCTCGGCCGGCACGGCGGTCCTGCTGAGCATCCCGTACGGTCAGGACACCGACGCCGCCGTGCACAAGGTGGCGGTGCGGGTGCACGAGGAGCTCGCCGGGCGGCATCGTACCGCGGTGGCCGGCGCGGGTTTCGGCTGCCGGGAGCTGGACGAGGTCCGCCGTTCCTTCGTCGAGGCGGTGCACGTGGCGGACGCGGCGGTCGCCGGCCCGCCGGACGCGCCGGTGGCCCGGCTGCGCGACGTGCGGTTGCGCGGCCTGGTGCGCCTGCTGCGCGACGAGCCGGAGCTGCAGGCCTTCATCGGGCGCGAGCTGGGGCCCCTGCTGGGGAACCCGGCGCTGCTGGAGGTGCTGCGCACCTATCTGGCCACGGGCCGCAACAAGTCGGCGGCCGCCCAGGTGCACCACGTCAGCCGGCCCGCCCTGTACCGGCGGTTGCAGAGCATCGAGTCGCTGCTCGGCATCGACCTGGACGACTGGGAGCAGCTCACCTCGCTGTACGTGGCGCTGCTCGCGCACGAGGCGCAGCGCGCCGCGGGGCCCGGGTCCGGCCGCTGAGCACGCCGGGCCCGGGCTCCTGTACGAACCGGCGGGGTCAGCTCCTGCGGTCGGGCGCGAGACGGCTGAGCAGGAGGTAGACGAGGAGGGAGGCGGCGAGGCCGACGGCCCACCCGTAGTCCGCGAGCGGCTTCAGGAAGGGGATCATCCCGTCGACGGGGAACGGCCCCTGCTTGACGCCCTTGGCGTCGAGCCCGGAGTGCGAGCCGCCGATGGCCAGGACACCGCCGACCGCGAACGCCGCCAGCGCCCGCCAGTTCCACCCGCCGTCGTACCAGTAGCGGCCCTCCGTCCGGTACAGGTCGGCCAGTTCCAGCCGGGTGCGGCGCAGGATCCAGTAGTCGGCGATGAGGATGCCGGCCACCGTGCCGAGCAGACCGCCGACGGTGCCGAGCCAGGTGAAGATGTACGCCTGCGGGCTGGCCAGCAGCTTCCAGGGGAAGATGACGACGCCCACGACCGCGGTGATCAGCGCACCGGTGCGGAAGCTGATCCTGCGCGGCGCGATGTTGGACAGGTCGAAGGCGGGCGAGACCACGTTGGCCGCGATGTTCACCGACAGGGTGGCCACCAGGACCGTGATCAACGCGAAGAGCACCGCGGCCCAGTTGTCGAGCTTGGCGGCCAGCGCCACCGGGTCCCAGATCGGCTCGCCGTACACCGCCTGCGAGCCGGAGGTCACCAGCACCGACAGCAGCGCGAACAGCGTCATCGTGGTGGGCAGTCCGAGGGACTGGCCCCACAGCTGGGCGCGCTGGCCGGCGGCGTAGCGGGTGAAGTCGGGGATGTTGAGGGAGAGGGTCGACCAGAAGCCGATCATGCCCATGAGGGCGGGGAAGAAGACCTTCCAGAAGTCACCGCCCCAGCCGAGGGCGGAGGGCTGGTCGAGCAGCGGGCCGAAGCCGCCGGCCTTCACGCTCATCCAGATCAGCAGCGCGATCGCGCCGACGATGACGAAGGGGGCCGCCCAGTTCTCGAAGCGCCGCACCATGTCCATGCCGCGCACGATGATCGCGACCTGGATGATCCAGAAGACGACGAAGGAGAGCCACTGCGTCCACGGGTAGCCGCCGATCGTCCCGGCGGTCGCCCAGGAGTCGCCGAAGAGCTTCCCCGCGAGCAGGAAGATGCCGGAGCCGCCGATCCAGGTCTGGATGCCGAACCACACGCAGGCGACCGCCGCCCGGACCAGGGCGGGCAGGTTGGCCCCGCGCACCCCGAACGACGCGCGGGCGAAGACCGGGAACGGGATGCCGTACTTGGGACCGGCGTGGCCGGTGAGCAGCATCGGCACGAGCACGATGAGGTTGGCGAGGGCGATGGTGAGCACCGCCTGCTTCCAGTCCATGCCGAGGGCGACCAGGCCCGAGGCGAGGGTCCAGGAGGCGACGTTGTGCGCCATCCCGATCCACAGCGCGGTGAAGTTGTACGTGGTCCACTTCCGCTTGGCGAGCGGAACGGGGAGCAGGTCCTCGTTGGCGTAGGGGCCGGACGGGACGGCGTCGGGCGAGAGCTCGACGCGGCCGTCGGCCCCGGCTCTTCCGGCGGGGGGTGGAGCGGTGGCTGTCATGGCAGCCCCCTTCGTTCGAGGCGGGGAACGGGGATCGAACGTGCCGTGCGGGGGGATGGCGGGCCCGGGATCAGCCGCGGAGCGCGGGGATGACGGTGGAGCCGTAGACGTCGATGGTGGACTCCTTGGCGTCCTGCATGTCGTACAGGGCGAACTGGTCGACACCGAGGGCCTTCAGGGCGCGCAGCTTCTCGATGTGCTGCTCGGCGGTGCCGATGAGGCAGAAGCGGTCGACGATCTCGTCGGGGACGAACGCGGTGTCGGGGTTGCCGGTGCGGCCGTGGTGCGAGTAGTCGTACCCCTCACGGGCCTTGATGTAATCCGTGAGCTCCTGGGGGACCGCGCTCGACACCTCGCCGTACCTGGTCACCAGGTCGGCGACGTGGTTGCCGACCATGCCGCCGAACCAGCGGCACTGCTCGCGGGCGTGGGCCAGCGCCTGCGGGGAGTCGTCCTCGGTGACGTACGCGGGGGCCGCCACGCAGACCTTGACCTGCGAGGGGTCCCGGCCGGCGGCGGCCGCGGCGTCCCTGACCGACTTGACCATCCACTCGGTCAGGTAGACGTCGGCGAGCTGCAGGATGAACCCGTCCGCCTTCGCCCCGGTGATCGCCAGCGCCTTCGGCCCGTACGCCGCCATCCACACCGGCAGTCGCGCACCGGGGCGCACCCACGGGAACTTCACCACCGTCCCGCCGCCGAGGTCGGCCTCGCGGCCCTCGGCGAGCTCGCGGATGACATGCATCGCCTCCTCGATGCGGGCGAGGGTGTTGGGCTTGCGGCCCGCCACACGCATCGCCGAGTCGCCCCGGCCGATGCCGCAGATCGTCCGGTTGCCGAACATCTCGTTCAGCGTGGCGAAGGTGGACGCGGTCACCTCCCAGGTACGGGTGCCCGGATTGGTGACCATCGGGCCGACGACCATCCGCTCCGTACGGGCCAGGATCTGGCTGTAGATGACGAACGGCTCCTGCCACAGCACCGTGGAGTCGAAGGTCCAGCCGTGGGTGAAGCCGTTGCGCTCGGCGCGCCGCATCAGCTCCACGACCCCCGACGCGGGCGGGTCCGTCTGCAGGACGAGACCAAAATCCATAGCTCTGCTCCCTGGGGTGGCTAGACGAGGTACTGGCAGGTCTCGCGGGTCTGGTAGCGGCCGTGGCCGGCCCGGCCCAGGTAGCGGTCCTGGTCGACGACGACGGTGCCGCGCGACATCACGGTGCGGGCCTTGCCGCGTACGTGCTTGCCCTCGTAGGCCGAGTAGTCGACGTTCATGTGGTGGGTCTGCGCGGACATCACCTGCTCCGCGCCCGGGTCGTAGATGACGATGTCGGCGTCCGCACCCGGCGCGATGGTGCCCTTGCGCGGGTACAGCCCGAACATCCGCGCCGGGGTCGCGCAGGCGATCTCGATCCACCGGCGCCGGCTGATGTGCCCGTCCACCACCGCCTGATGGAGCAGGTCCATCCGGTTCTCCACCCCCGGCAGACCGTTGGGGATCTTCGAGAAGTCACCCCGGCCCAGCTCCTTCTGCCCCACGAAGCAGAACGGGCAGTGGTCCGTGGACACCACCTGCAGGTCGTTGGTCCGCAGACCCTTCCACAGCTCCGCCTGGTGCTCCCTGGGGCGCAACGGCGTCGAGCAGACGTACTTGGCGCCCTCGAAGTCCGGCTCCGCCAGGTTGTCCGTGGACAGGAACAGGTACTGCGGGCACGTCTCGGCGAAGACGTTGAGCCCGCGGTCGCGCGCCGTCGCCAGCTCCGCGACCGCCTGCTGGGCCGAGACGTGGACGACGTAGAGCGGCGCACCGGCCACCTCGGCCAGCCGGATGGCGCGGTGGGTCGCCTCGGCCTCCAGCAACTCCCGCCGGACCTCGCCGTGGTAACGGGGGTCGGTCTTGCCCGCGGCCAGCGCCTGCTCGACCAGCACGTCGATGGCGATGCCGTTCTCCGCGTGCATCATGACCAGGCCGCCGTTGGCGGCGCCACGCTGCATGGCCCGCAGGATCTTGCCGTCGTCGCTGTAGAAGACGCCGGGGTAGGCCATGAACAGCTTGAAGGAGGTGACCCCTTCGTCGACGAGGAGGTCCATCTCCTTGAGGCTGTTCTCGTTGACGTCCGACACGATCATGTGGAACGCGTAGTCGACGGCGCAGTTGCCCTCGGCCTTGGCGTGCCAGGCGTCGAGTCCGGCACGCAGCGACTCGCCCACCGACTGGACGGCGAAGTCCACGATCGTCGTCGTACCGCCCCAGGCGGCGGCCCGGGTGCCGGTCTCGAAGGTGTCCGAGGCGAAGGTGCCGCCGAAGGGCAGCTCCATGTGGGTGTGCGCGTCGACACCGCCCGGGATGACGTACGTCCCGGTCGCGTCGATCACGGTGTCGGCCGTCCAGCCCTCGGCGACCGTGCTGCCGGTGGTGGCGAGGGCGACGATCCTCTCGTCCTCGACGAGGACGTCGGCGTGGACCTCCTCTGCGGCGGTGATGACCAGTCCGCCGCGGATCAGGGTTCGGCTCACCGGTTCCCTCCCTCCCCTCAGGCCTCGGTCAGCGGGCCGTAGGCGTCGGGGCGGCGGTCCCGGTAGAAGGCCCACTGCTGACGGACCTCCTCGATCTTCCCGAAGTCCAGGTCGCGCACGACGAGTTCCTCCTCCTTGTCGGAGGCGACGTCGCCCACGAACTGACCGCGCGGGTCGACGAAGTAGGACGTGCCGTAGAAGTCGTTGTCGCCGTACTCCTCCTGGCCGACCCGGTTGATGGCGGCGACGAAGTACTCGTTGGCGACGGCCGCGGCCGGCTGCTCCAGCTGCCACAGGTAGGCGGACAGCCCGCGCGAGGTGGCGGAGGGGTTGTAGACCAGTTCGGCACCGGCGAGGCCGAGTGCCCGCCAGCCCTCGGGGAAGTGGCGGTCGTAGCAGATGTAGACGCCGACCTTGCCGACGGCCGTGTCGAAGACCGGCCAGCCCAGGTTCCCGGGCTTGAAGTAGTACTTCTCCCAGAAGCCCTTGACCTGCGGGATGTGGTGCTTGCGGTACTTGCCGAGGTAGCTGCCGTCGGCGTCGATCACGGCGGCGGTGTTGTAGTAGAAGCCCGCCTGCTCGACCTCGTAGACCGGCACCACCATCACCATGCGGAGCTCCTTGGCGAGCGCCTGCATCCGCACGATCGTAGGGCCGTCCGGCACCGGTTCCGCCCACCGGTAGTGCTCGGGCTCCTGCACCTGGCAGAAGTACGGGGCGTTGAACACCTCCTGGAAGCCGATGACCTGCGCCCCCTGCGCGGCCGCCTCGCGGGCGTACCGCTCGTGGAGGTCGGTCATCGATTCCTTGTCGCCGGTCCACTTCGTCTGGACGAGCGCGGCGCGCACTACTCGACTCATCGGTCTTCCCTCCGACGTCGCGGCAATGAGCGGGCCGCGAAGGTGAACTCCGGGCCGCTTGACGGCTGACACTAGGAGCCCTGGGGTGCGGGGTGCAGTACCACGCTGTAACGCGCTGGGGCCCCCGGCGTTCCGCCGCGTCACCTGCGCGGACACGGCCCACGGCGGTGTCAGGTCCGTTCGCGCGGCAGGTGAAATCGGTGTTTCGTCCCGGGCCCCGGCGTTACCGGCGGGTGTCCCGGACTCACCGACAAGAAATATAGGCTGGACAAAAAAACTTTTCGGTGAGACGGTGGGGCCATGTTGGACGTGAGCGTGATCGAGGACTCGGCGGCCGCCGCCGCCACGCTGGACCCCGTACGGGCCCGCCTCCTCGCCGAGCTGGCGGAGGGGCCCGCGTCGGCGGCCATGCTCGCCGCCCGGGTCGGGCTGCCGCGGCAGAAGGTGAACTACCACCTGCGGACGCTGGAGGCGCACGGCCTGGTCGAGCTGGCCGGCGAACGCCGGAAGGGCAACGTCACCGAACGGCTGATGCGGGCCACCGCGGCCTCGTACGTGATCTCCCCGCTCGCGCTCGCCGCCGTCCAGCCGGACCCCGGGCGCTTCCGCGACCAGCTGTCCGCGCGCTGGCTGCTGGCCGTCGCCGCCCGGCTCGTCCGCGACGTCGGCACCCTGATCACCGGCGCGGCCAGGGCCCGCAAGCGGCTCGCGACGTACGCCCTCGACGGGGAGGTGCGCTTCGCCTCCGCCGCCGACCGGGCCGCGTTCGTGGAGGAGCTGACCCGCGGGGTGAGCGCGCTGATCGCCAAGTACCACGACGCGGACGGCGAGGGCGGTCGCGAGCACCGCATCGTGGTCGCGCTCCACCCCACCGTCAAGGAACCCGGCCCCACGTCCGGGCCGCCCGGGGAGGCTGCATCGGCCGTCGGGCGGGCCACGCCGGCCGCCGTCGAGGAGTCCCCGTGAGCGGCCCGTGACCCGTCCCGGGCCGGCACCGCACCGCACCGCCGAGCACCACCCCCGCCACCACCCCACCACCCACCACGTCGTCCGGGCGTCCGGGCCCGTCCCCCGAGGAGCGAGCAGCACCATGTCCAAGGAATTCGAGATCGTCCGCGAGTTCGAGACCGAGGCGAGCGCGGAGGAGGTCTGGGAGGCCGTCACCACCGGCTCCGCCGGCTGGCTGTGGCCCCAGGAGTTCGAGCCGCGCAAGGGCGGCGCCGCGCCCTTCGGCGGCACCCTCACCGCCTGGGACCCGCCGCACCACCTGATCGCCCGGGTGGAGAGCCCGGAGGGCGTCGACAACCAGTTCTTCAACCAGCTCGAGCACCTCATCGAGGAGCGCGAGGGCGGCGGTGCCTGGGTGCGCTACGTGCACAGCGGCGTCTTCGTCGACGACTGGGACAACCAGTACGACGGCGCGAGCAAGCACACCGACTTCTACCTGCACACCCTGCGCCAGTACCTGACCCACTTCACCGGGCGGCCGGCCGCCTTCGCCACCGTGAACGGCCCCGCCGCGTCCACCGCGCCCGACGCCCTCGAGGTCGTCAGCCGCGCCCTCGGGGTGCCGGACGACGCGGCCGAGGGCGCCGTGGTGCGTGTCGAACTGCCCGGCGCCGGGCCGGTGGAGGCCGTGGTCGACTACCGCAACCGGTACTTCGTCGGCCTGCGGACCGGTGACGCGATGTACCGGGTCTTCGGCCGCAACCACTTCGGCGCCCCGGTCGGCGTGAGCGTGCACGACTTCACCCCCGGCGCCGACGGCGAGCGGGCCGGGGAGCGCTGGCAGGCGTGGCTGGACGGCGTCTTCGCGTAACCGCGCGCCCCGCCGCGCCCCGTGCACGGGACCGCCCCGGCTGGATCACCAGCCGGGGCGGTTCGCGTCGTGCTGCCGGTCGCGTCAGGCGAGCGTCGCCAGCGCCTCGTTGAAGGTCGCGGACGGGCGCATGACGGCCGCGGCCTTGGCCGGGTCGGGCTGGTAGTAGCCGCCGATCTCGGCCGGGGAGCCCTGCACGGCGATCAGCTCGTCGACGATCACCTGCTCCTTCTCGGTCAGCGTCTGGGCGAGCGGGCCGAAGGCCTTGGCCAGCTCGGCGTCGTCCGACTGCCCGGCCAGCTCCTGGGCCCAGTACATCGCCAGGTAGAAGTGGCTGCCGCGGTTGTCGATCCCGCCGAGCCGGCGGCTGGGCGACTTGTCCTCGTTGAGGAAGGTGCCCGTGGCGCGGTCGAGGGTGTCGGCCAGGACCTGGGCGCGGGCGTTGCCCGTGGTGGTCGCCAGGTGCTCGAAGCTGACCGCGAGCGCGAGGAACTCGCCGAGGCTGTCCCAGCGCAGGTAGTTCTCCTTGACCAGCTGCTGGACGTGCTTGGGCGCGGAGCCGCCGGCGCCGGTCTCGAAGAGGCCGCCGCCGTTCATCAGCGGCACGACCGACAGCATCTTGGCGCTGGTGCCCAGCTCCAGGATCGGGAAGAGGTCGGTCAGGTAGTCGCGCAGCACATTGCCGGTGACGGAGATGGTGTCCTCACCGCGACGGATGCGGTCGAGGGAGAACTTGATCGCCTCGACCGGGGACTTGATCTCGATCTGCAGGCCCTCGGTGTCGTGCTCCGTCAGGTACTGCTTCACCTTGGCGATGAGGTTCGCGTCGTGGGCGCGCTCCTCGTCCAGCCAGAACACCGCCGGGTCGCCGGTCGCGCGGGCGCGGGTGACCGCGAGCTTGACCCAGTCCTTGATCGGCGCGTCCTTGGTCTGGCAGGCGCGGAAGATGTCGCCTGCGGAGACGGCCTGCTCCAGCACGACGTTCCCGGCCTGGTCGACCAGGCGGACGGTGCCGGTGTGCTGGATCTCGAAGGTCTTGTCGTGGCTGCCGTACTCCTCGGCCTTCTGCGCCATGAGGCCGACGTTGGGCACCGAGCCCATCGTGGCCGGGTCGAAGGCGCCGTTCGCGCGGCAGTCGTCGATGACGGCCTGGTAGATGCCGGCGTAGCTGCTGTCCGGGAGCACCGCGAGGGTGTCGGCCTCCTGGCCGTCCGGGCCCCACATGTGGCCGGAGGTGCGGATCATGGCCGGCATGGAGGCGTCGACGATGACGTCGCTCGGGACGTGCAGGTTGGTGATGCCGCGGTCGGAGTCGACCATGGCCAGGGCCGGGCCCTCGGCCAGCTCCGCCTCGAAGGAGGCCTTGATCGCCGCGCCGTCGGCCAGGGACTCGACGCCCTTGAGGATGCCGCCGAGGCCGTCGTTCGGGGTGAGGCCGGCCGCCGCGAAGGTCTCGCCGTACTGGGCGAAGGTCTTGGGGAAGAAGGCGCGGACCACGTGGCCGAAGACGATCGGGTCGGAGACCTTCATCATCGTGGCCTTCAGGTGCACCGAGAACAGCACGTCCTCGGCCTTGGCGCGCGCGACCTGCTCGCCGAGGAACTCGCGCAGCACGGCGACGCGCATGACGGAGGCGTCGACGACCTCGCCCGCGAGCACCGGCACCGACTCGCGCAGCACGGTGGTCGTGCCGTCGTCGCCGACCAGCTCGATGCGCAGCGCGCCGTCCTCGGCGATGACGGCGGACTTCTCCGTGGAACGGAAGTCGTCGGCGGTCATGTGCGCGACGTTCGTCTTCGAGTCGGCCGACCACGCGCCCATGCGGTGCGGGTGCGCCTTGGCGTAGTTCTTGACCGACGCGGGGGCACGGCGGTCGGAGTTGCCCTCGCGCAGGACGGGGTTGACGGCGCTGCCCTTGATCTTGTCGTAGCGGGCGCGCACGTCCTTGTCCTCGTCGGACCTCGGGTCGTCCGGGTAGTCCGGCAGCGCGTAGCCCTGCGCCTGCAGCTCGGCGACCGCGGCCTTCAGCTGCGGGATCGAGGCCGAGACGTTCGGCAGCTTGATGATGTTCGCGGCCGGGGTCTTGGCGAGCTCGCCGAGCTCGGCGAGGGCGTCGGCGATGCGCTGGCCCTCCTCCAGGTACTCGGGGAAGCTCGCGATGATGCGCCCGGCCAGGGAGATGTCACGGGTCTCCACGGCGACTCCGGCCGTGGAGGCGTACGCCTGGATCACGGGCAGGAACGAGTACGTCGCCAGCGCCGGCGCCTCGTCGGTGTGCGTATAGATGATGGTCGAGTCAGTCACCGGGTGCTCCGCTCCACGTCTGCAACATTGCTCGACATCAAGATATCTCGTGAGCGGCCGCCACTCGAATGGACCCTCCCGGCGCCCGGGCACCACCCCACGGTCCCGCCCCGGCGGCGCCGGGCACCCCGGACGGGAGGCTCATGGTGCCCGCCCGCATACCCGGCGGCACAACTGTGGTGTTCCACCACATGGGAGCGTGACGTGGCCGTTTCTACGGTGTGGCGACATCGGAAACGTCCCCGTCCCCCGCCCGGAAGTGGTGACCATGGCAACCCCGGCACCCGCGCCCACCGCACCCGGCTCGCTCCGCAGAATCGTCGCGGCGAGCCTCATCGGCACCACCATCGAGTGGTACGACTTCTTCCTCTACGGCTCCGCCGCCGCGCTGGTCTTCAACAAGCTGTTCTTCCCCAACGAGGAACCGCTGGTCGGCACGCTGCTGTCGTTCCTCACCTACGCGGTCGGCTTCGCCGCCCGTCCGGTGGGCGCCCTGGTCTTCGGCCACTACGGGGACCGCCTCGGCCGCAAGCGGCTGCTCGTGCTGAGCCTGCTGCTCATGGGTGGCGCGACCTTCTGCATCGGCCTGCTGCCGACGTTCTCCACGATCGGCGTCGCCGCTCCGGTGCTGCTCACCATGCTCCGTCTCGTGCAGGGCTTCGCGCTCGGCGGCGAGTGGGGCGGCGCGGTGCTGCTGGTCTCGGAGCACGGCGACGCGAAGCGGCGCGGGTTCTGGGCCTCGTGGCCGCAGACGGGCGCGCCGGCCGGGCAGCTGCTCGCCACCGGTGTGCTGTCGGCGCTGACCGCGCTGCTCTCGGACGCCGCGTTCACCTCGTGGGGCTGGCGGATCCCGTTCCTGCTCTCGGGCGTGCTCGTGATGGTGGGGCTGTGGATCCGGCTTTCGGTCGACGAGTCCCCCGTGTTCAAGGCGGCGCTGGCCAGGGCGGAGGCCCGCAAGGCGGAGGAGTCCACGATCGAGCGGCTGCCGCTGGTGTCGGTCCTGCGCGACCACTGGCGGGACGTCCTGGTGGCGATGGGTGCCCGCATGGCGGAGAACATCAGCTACTACGTCATCACCGCCTTCGTCCTCGTCTACGCCGTCGAGCACGCGGCCCTGGGCAAGCAGACCGCGCTGAACGCCGTGCTCATCGCCTCCGCGGTGCACTTCGCCGTCATCCCGGCCTGGGGCGCGCTCTCCGACCGCGTCGGGCGCAGGCCGGTGTACCTGCTGGGCGCGGCGGGCGTGGGGCTGTGGGCCTTCCCCTTCTTCGCGTTGATCGACACGAAGAGCTTCCCGGCCCTGCTGCTGGCCGTCACGGGCGGCCTGGTGCTGCACGGCGCCATGTACGCGCCGCAGGCGGCCTTCTTCTCCGAGATGTTCGCGACCCGCATGCGCTACTCCGGGGCCTCGATCGGCGCCCAGTTCGCCTCCGTGGCCGCGGGCGCCCCGGCTCCGCTCATCGCGACCGCGCTGCTCGCGTCCTACGACAGCTCGGTCCCCATCTCGCTGTACGTCATCGCCGCCGCGCTGATCACGCTGGTCGCGGTCGGGGTGGCCAAGGAGACGCGCGGCCGGGACCTCGACGCCGTCGAGTCCGGGGCCCCGGAGGACGCCCCGCTGGCCCGGTCGGCCCACGCGGGCTGACCCGGGCGGACACGTTCGCACCCCCGGTACGTGGACCCCGTCACGGCATGTCAGTGGCGGGGTCTACCGTCGTTACCGTGAGTGACACGAGAGCGATGACGGGGGTGCTGCACCATGTCGAGCTGTGGGTTCCGGAGCTGGAGCGCGCGGACGCCGAGTGGGGCTGGCTGCTGGGCGAGCTGGGCTACGTCCGGTACCAGCGGTGGGAGGCGGGCCGCAGCTGGCGGCTGGGGGCGACCTATATCGTCGTCGAACGGTCACCGGATCTCGTCGAGGGACCGCACGAGCGCCGCAGGGCGGGGCTGAACCACCTCGCGTTCCATGTGGCGGGCCGCGCGGAGCTGGACGCCCTGGTGGCCCGCTCTCCGGGGCACGGCTGGACGCTGATGTTCCCCGAGCTGCATCCGTACGCCGGCGGCGAGGAGCACTGTGCCGCCTACCTGGAGAACGGAGACGGGTTCGAGGTGGAGCTGGTCGCGGGCGCGGATCAGAGCTGACCGGCGGGGCCCGGCGGGCCCTCCTGCCCGGCGGAGAGCCGGTGCAGGCGCAGCGCGAGCTGGATCTCCAGCGAACGGTCCGGGGCCTGCCAGTCGGCGCCGAGCAGGTGGGAGATGCGCTCCAGGCGCTGCGCGACGGTGTTGACGTGCACGTGGAGGGCGTCCTTGGTGCGCACGGGGCTCATCCCGCTGGCGAAGTAGGCGTCCAGGGTGCGCACGAGGTCGGTGCCCCGGCGGCTGTCGTAGTCGGCGACGGCGCCGATCGTGCGGTGCACAAAGCCGTCGACGTCGCGCGACTCGGTCAGCAGGAGTCCGAGGAAGCCGAAGTCGTCGCCCGCGGCGCCCTCCCCGACCCGGCCGAGGGCGCGCAGCGTGTCTCCGCAGCGCTGCGCCTCCGCGTAGGCCAGGGCGACGGCGCCGGGCCGCCCGGCCGGCGCGTGGACGGGGCCGGACGCCCCCACCGTGACGGCCGCCTGCACCGCCGTGCCCAGCTGCTGGGCGATCCGGCGGGCGGTGGCGGAGGCGTCGGAGCCCGGCTCCAGCGGGAGCAGCAGCACGGTGCCGCCGTCGCGTGCGGCGGCCAGACCCCGCCGGGTGGCGGCGAGGTGGGAGGCGGCCGACCACAGCCGCTGCCGGTCTGCTGCGGCCCCGGCGTGCTCCTCGCCGACGCGGGCGGCGAGGACGACGTGCGGGGCGTCGAGGTCCGCGCGGAGCCGGCCCGCGCGTTCACGCAGCAGTGCGGGGTCACGCTGCGGGGCGTCGAGCAGGTCGTCCAGGAGTTCGCCCCGGAAGCGCTGCTCGGCCTCGGCGGCGGTGCGCCGGGCGAGCAGCAGCAGGGAGGTGACCATGGCGGCCCGCTCCAGCGTGCGCTGGTCGACGGGGTCGAGTTCGGGGTGGCCGTGCAGCACGAGGGCGCCCAGCAGTTCGCCGCCCGCGGTGACGGCGGCCGTCCAGGTCTGGCCCTGCCGTACGGCGTGGCCGTCCTTCCGGGAGCGGGCCACGGCGTCGGCGAGCACGTCGGGGACGGGGTCGCGGTCGGTGCCGACGACCCGCACCGTCCCGGAGAGCACCTCGGCGACGGCGTCCGCGACGTCGTCCACGCCGCCGCCGCGCAGCACGAGTTCGGTGAGCCGGTCGTGCACCTCGGAGGCGCGTTCCAGCACGGCGCTGTGGCTGCGGATGGTGTCGTTGGCGGTGCCCAGGTCGGCGAGCGCGGACCGGGTCTCCTCCAGCAGGTTCGCCGTGTCGATGGCGACGGCGGCGAGCGAGGCGAGAGAGGCCAGCAGGGCGATCTGGCCGCGTTCGAACACCCGGGCCCGGCGGTCCGCGGCGTACAGCACCCCGATGACGCCGGTGCCCAGTACGAGGGGCACGCCGAGGATCGCCACCAGGCCCTCGTCGTGCACGGCCGAGTCGATCGGGTGGGTGTGCCGGAAGCGCTCGTCGTCGAAGTAGGACTCGGTGACGTAGGGCAGCGCGGTCTGCGCGACCAGACCGCCGAGCCCCTCCCCCATCCCGAGCCGTACCCGCTGGAACTCGGCGGAGACCGACCCCTCGGTGA
This sequence comes from Streptomyces sp. TOM-9, assembly GCF_056858595.1. Classification (NCBI taxonomy): domain Bacteria; kingdom Bacillati; phylum Actinomycetota; class Actinomycetes; order Kitasatosporales; family Streptomycetaceae; genus Streptomyces; species Streptomyces sp. TOM-9. Next base: position 2,203,003 of record NZ_JBXEQB010000001.1, read on the forward strand.
CCCGCATGTAGGTGTCGCCGGCCTTCCGGTCGATCAGGCTGAGGTAGGCGACGTCCGTGCCGAGCAGGGACCTCGCCCGCTGCACGATGGCCTGCAGCACCGAGTCCAGGTCCCGCAGGCCCGCGAGGTCGCCCGCCGTCTCGAACAGCGCCGACAGCTCGGCCTCGCGCCGCCGCCGGCCCTCCAGTTCCGCCCGCACGCGCAGGGCCAGCAGCTTGGCCTGCTCCATCTCCGCGAGCACGGCGGGGGGCGCGCCCTCGGCCCTGGCCGCGAGGACCGGCCGCTCGTACTCCTCGGCCGGCGCCCCGCGGGCGAGCAGCCGCAGGAAAGGTGCGTCGGAAGGGCTGTGGGGAGCCATGGTTCCGCCGTCGTCGTCGGGGGCGTGGAGTGGGTCGCGGGGCACGCTGTCAGAGATACCGGCAGATCAGTGTGCCGTCCATCCACCGTCCATGGTGAGCGAGGCACCGGTGATGAAGGACGCCTGCGGCGAGCAGAGGTAGGCGGTCAGTTCGGCGACCTCCTCGGGCTCCACCAGCCGCTTCACGGCGGAGTCGGCGAGCATGATCTCGGTGACGACCCGCTCGGGATCGATGCCGTGCGCGGCCGCCTGGTCGGCGATCTGCCGCTCGACGAGCGGGGTGCGCACATAGGCGGGGCTGATGCAGTTCGAGGTGACGCCGCGTGCGGCGCCCTCCAGGGCGGCGGTCTTGGACAGCCCCTCCAGCCCGTGCTTGGCCGAGACGTAGGCGCTCTTGTAGGCCGAGGCCCGCAGACCATGGACGGAGGAGATGTTCACGATCCGGCCCCAGCCCTGCCCGTACATGTGCGGCAGCGCCCCCCGGATCAGCCGGAAGGGCGCCTCCAGCATCACCCGCAGCACCGTGGCGAAGACGTCGGGCGGGAAGTCCTCGATGGGGCGGACGAGTTGCAGCCCGGCGTTGTTGACCAGGATGTCGGTGCCCGCGGCGGCCTGCTCGGCGGCGTCGAGGTCGGTCAGGTCCAGCGTCACGGTCTCGACGGCGCCGGGGCGGCCGCCCGCCGCGGCCTGTTCCGCGAGCTCGGCCAGGCCTTCGGCGTCCCGGTCGGCGGCCCGCACCTTGGCGCCTGCGGCGGCCAGGCGCAGGACGCACGCGCGGCCGATGCCGCCGGCGGCGCCGGTGACGAGCGCGGTGCGTCCGTCCAGGTCCGGCGGCCCGGACGGCGGGACGGGGCCTGCTGCGGAACGGGGCGCGGGGGGCGTGGGCGTCATGCACTGCAGGCTAGGCAGCGCGTGGGTCCCGACCGATGTGTGCGCCGCCCACACTCGTGACACCGCCCGTGGGGGCGGCGCACACTCACTCCTGCGGCGGCCCCGCGGGCTCGAACCAGGTCGGGCCGTCGGACAGCGCGTGCTTGAGGCGCAGCCGCCCGTGGTTGCCGAGGTCGGGCAGACCGTCCACGTCGAACCAGCCGACCTCCAGCGACTCGTCGTCCGCGACGCGGGCCCGCCCGCCGACGGCCCGGCAGAGGAAGGTGATGTCCACGTACTGGCAGCGGTCCCCGTTGGGGTAGAGGACCGGGTCGATCGTCTGGACAAGGACGACGCGCTCCACGACCGCGCGCACGCCGGTCTCCTCCAGCACCTCGCGGACGGCGGTCTCGGCGGGTTGCTCGCCGGGTTCGGCGATGCCGCCGATGAGGGACCAGCGTCCGTTGTCCGCCCGCCGGTTCAGCAGGACGCGGTCGTCGTCGTCGAGGACGACCGCCGTGACACCGGGCAGGAGCAGCTGCTGGTGGCCGACGAGGGCCCGCAGCTCGCGGAGGAATTCGGGAATCGGCACGCCGCCGAGCCTACGTCCTCGGCCGGGCCCTCCCGTGGATCAGGTCCGTGAGCGCGGCACTTGCCGTTCGCGCACGGGATCTCCACATCCCGAGCCCCCAGCGGTTACGGTGACCCCCGGGGCCGGGGGGTTCCCCGGGGGTCAGGGGGTGCGCTGATGGACACGCGAACCGGTGGCACGCGGTCAGGCGTCGGGGGCGCCGACGACGGCCCGGCGGAACGCCCGCGCTCCGGATGGACGGACGCGGTCGGCGCGCTGGTCCTCGCCGGCTGCGCGGTGTGGTCGCTGGTCGCCGCGGCGGGCCGCCCGGCCCGTCCGGAGGGCGTACTCCTGGCCGTCCTGGCGGTCACCGCCGGATACGCGGCAGGCCGCGTGGGCGGCGCCCTGCGTCCGGTGGCCGTCCCCGCCGTGGCGGCCCTCACCGCGGTCGTCCTGGTGGTCGCCCTCCCCGGGCGCCTGTCCGGCGGCCCGGACACCCCACCGCTCGGGTACGCGAACGCCGACGCCGCACTGATGGTGCTCGCCACCGGCGCCGCCTGCTGCGCCGCCTGGGCCGCGCGGACCCGACCGCTCCGGCTGGGCCTGCGCCTGCTCGGCGCCACGGCGGCCGGGTTCGCGCTGGCCGTCGGCTCCGCCGCGGGGTTCGCGGCGTGCCTCGGGGTGGTCCTGTGCTCGCTGGCCGCCGACCGCACGCGCCGCGCGGTCGGTCTCGCGGGCCTGGCCCTGGCCCTCGTCGTGGCGGTCGGCGGCACCTGCGCGGTCGCCGTCGACGCCCTGCCGCCCGGGCTGTCGGCCTCGCTGTCCGGGCAGCTCACCCCGGCCCGGGTCCGGCTGTGGCACGACGCCCTGGAGACCGCCCGGGACCATCCCGTACGCGGGATCGGCCCGGGCCGCTTCGCCGAGGCGGGCACCGCACCGGCTCGCTCGGCGCCCGGCGGGGGCACGCCGCAGTCGGCGCCCCTGCAACTGGCCGCCGAGCAGGGACTGCCCGGCGTCGCCCTCCTCGCCGCCTCCTACGTCTGGCTGCTCTGGGCCCTCCAGCGCTCCCCGCGCCCCACCCCCGTCGTCCTGACCGCCGCGGCCGCCCTGACCGGCCTCGCCATGCAGTCCGCCGTCGACCACGTCCTCAGCTACCCCGCCGTCACCGCCGCCGCCGGCCTCCTCGCTGGCCTCGCCACCTCCCGCCCCCTCGGCGGCCCCCCGGACCCCGGCGGCACATGAGCCCCTGGCCCACCCCGCCGCCTCGCCATGTCCGCGCGCGACGTCGGCGCAGCGTCGGCAGGCGGCACGCCCCATGCCCGCCTCCACTGCTTGCAACCCGAGCTCGGGAGGCCCGCGACGTCGGCGCAAGGGCCCCGCAGCGGCGCGGCACGTACCCCCCTGACTCACCTCGCCGCCCCCGTGACGTCCGCGCGCGCGACGTCGGCGAACCGCCGGTTGGCCACGGCGAACCCCTCCACGGCCGGCCGGACAGCCGCACGGATGTCGTCGACGCCGCTGCCGGATCGCAACGGGTAGGCGGCCTCGAACAGCGCGCTGACTGCGTGAGCAAGTCCTCCCGCGGCGTCCATGACCGCCTCCGGTGCCTCCAGCCGGACCGCGGCGAGTGCGGCGTCCATCGGTACGAGGGCCTGCCAGGCGGCGACCAGGTTGTCCACGGGGTCGTCGGGGTGGGCGGCGCGATGGTCGACCGCCGAGGCGAGTTCCCGGGTGGCGGCACGGCAGGCGGCCGTGAACGTCACATAGGCGTCGCGACGGTTCTGCCGCTGCCGGCGCCGGTCGTCGAGGTCCCTCTGCCGTACGAGCTGCCACCGCACCGCCGCCCAGACGAAGCCGCCGGTGACCACCGAACCGAACGCGCCGACCGCGGCGCCTGGCAGTACCGCCGTTGCCTCGTCCGCACCGGACCCCCTCCCGGCGGCCCGCCCGTGCCGCCCGCACCGGCCCTGCCCGGCGCGCGGCATGCGTCACACACCGCCGCCACGGGTCGAGGGCCATTGCCTCACCCCGGGAGGCCGACATAGCATCGTGTTCCGCATTGGTCGAATCGATTCGACGAATCGATTCGACAACCGGCACACGGGCCGCGAAGGAGCCGCATGACCACGATCAAGGACGTCGCCGAGCGCGCCGGGGTCGCGCCGAGCACCGTGTCATACGTGCTGAGTGGTTCGCGCAAGATCTCCGAGGACACCCGCCGCACCGTGCAGCAGGCGATCGACGAGCTCGGGTACCACCCGCGCGCGAGCGCCCGCACGCTGCGCAGCGCGCGCACCAACGTGCTGGCGCTGGCCTTCCCCCGCGTGGCGGGCGGCTACCGGGCGGTCGACGGGCAATTCGCCATCTACATCAGCGACGCGGCCCGCGCCCACGGTTACGACGTCCTGCTCATGACCGCGCGGGAGGGCGTGCCGGGGCTGCGCCGCATCGCGCGCGGCGGCCAGGCGGACGCCGCGATCCTGATGGCCGTCGAGATGGAGGATCCGCGCATCGCGGCCATGCTCGAACTCGGCTTCCCCACGGCGCTGCTGGGGCGGTCCGCCGACGACGCCGCGCTGCCGTGGACCGATCTGGACTGGGAGGCGGCCGCCGCCCTCGCCGTCCACGAGGTCGCCGCCGCCGGCCACCGGGACATCGCGTACCTGGCCACCACCGAGCGCGAGATCCAGGCCCGGCGCGGCTACGCGATCCGGGGCGTGGCCGGTGCCCGCCGCGCGGCGCCGGAGACCGGGGCCGACGTGCGCGTGCACCAGTCGACCGGGGACATGGCCCGGCTCGCGCGGCGCATCGGCACCCTGCTGCACGGCGAACGCCCGCCCACCGCCCTGGTGGTGCAGCACGTGGCGGCGCTCCCGCACGTCCTCGCCGCCGTGGCGGCGGAGGGACTGCGGGTGCCAGAGGACCTGGCGGTCGTGGCGGTCGGCAACCTCCCCGACGACGTGGGCGGTCAGGACCTGCCGCGCATCGAACTGCCCGTCCCCGCGATGTCCGCCGAGGTGACCCGGCTCGCCGTGGAGGCCATCGCCGCCCACGCGCAGGGCACGTCCCCCATGCCGCCGGGGCACCGGCTGATCCCCCCGGTGCTCGTGCCGGGCCCGCTGATCGCCCCGCCCCGCCCGCGCACGGCCGGCGCCTGAACCCGGCACCTGAACCGGCACCTGAACCCGGCGCCCTCCGTCCGCCGTTCCCACCGTCCCGTTCCACGTACCCGCCACTCACCAGCCAGGGAGCACTCCCCATGCCCACCGATTTCCCGGTCTTCCCGCCCGGTTTTCGTTTCGGCGCCGCCACCGCCGCGTACCAGATCGAGGGTGCCCACGACGAGGACGGCCGCGGGCCGTCCATCTGGGACACCTTCAGCCACACCCCTGGCCGCACCGCCGAGGGCGCCACCGGTGACGTGGCCTGCGACCACTACCACCGGCACGCCGAGGACGTACGCCTCCTCTCCGACCTGGGCGTCGACTCCTACCGCTTCTCCGTCGCCTGGCCGCGCGTCGTCCCGCAGGGCCGCGGCGCGGTCAACGGCAAGGGCCTGGACTTCTACGACCGCCTCACCGACGACCTGCTCGCCGCCGGCATCTCCCCCGCCGTGACCCTCTACCACTGGGACCTCCCGCAGGCCCTGGAGGACGAGGGCGGCTGGCGCAACCGCGCGACGGCCGAGGCCTTCGCCGCGTACACGACCGCCGTCGCCGAGCGGCTCGGGGACCGCGTCGAGCGCTGGATCACCCTCAACGAGCCCTACTGCTCGGCCTTCGTCGGCTACGCCGAGGGCCGGCACGCCCCCGGCGCGCAGGAGGGCACCGGCGCGCTGGCCGCCGCCCACCACCTGCTGCTCGCCCACGGCCTGGCCGTGCGCGCCCTGCGCGAGGCGGGCGCCCGCGAGGTCGGCATCACCCTCAACCTCGACCGCATCGAGGCGGCGAGCGACTCCGCCGCGGACCAGGCCGCGCTGCGCCGGGCCGTGACGCTGCACAACGACACGTGGACCGAGCCGCTGTTCTCGGGCCGCTACCCCACCGGCGAGGCCGAGACCTGGGGCGCGCTCGCCGACGGCTCGTACCGCCGCGAGGGCGACCTCGAGGTCATCGGAGCCCCGCTGGACTTCGTGGGCCTCAACTTCTACCGCCCCCTCACCGTCACCGACGCCCCGCACCGCGAGGCCGACCCGGCCCGCCGTACCGCCGTCGACATCGGTGTGCGGGAGACCGACCCGTACGGGACGCGGCACACCACCATGGGCTGGCCCGTCGTGCCCGAGTCCTTCACGGCGCTGCTGCTGGAGCTCAAGGAGCGCTACCCGTCCCTGCCGCCCGCCTTCATCACGGAGAACGGCTCGGCCGAGGCCGACGTCCTCTCCGCCGACGGCCGCGTCGACGACGCCGACCGCGTGGCCTACCTCCGCGACCACCTCCACGCGCTCGTCGCCGCGATGGACGCGGGTGTGGACGTGCGCGGCTACTACGTCTGGTCGCTGCTGGACAACTTCGAGTGGGCCCGGGGCTACGGCCAGCGCTTCGGCATCGTGCACGTCGACTACGACAACGGCGCCAAGCGCACGCCCAAGGCCAGTTACGGCTGGTACCGGGACCTGATCGGCGCCCACCGGGCGGGACGGCAGGAGCGGTCGTGAAGTTCACCGACGGCTTCTGGATGATGCGCCCGGGCGTCACGGCGAAGTACGCGACCTCCGTCGCCGACGCCTCGGTCGCGGACGACCGGATCGTCCTGCACGCGCCGGTGAAGCCGGTGCGGCAGCGCGGCGACACGCTCAACAGCCCGCTGCTGGCGGTCGAGTGCTGGTCCCCCGCCGAGGGCGTGATCGGCGTGCGCACCACCCACCACGCCGGGACGGCCCGCCGCGGCCCGGAGTTCGGCCTGGCCGGCGCCGGGGACGGCGGCACGGGGAAGACCGCCCGCGACGGCTCGGTGCTCGAGCTGACCTCGGGCGAACTGACGCTGCGCGTCGACACCTCCGCCCCCTGGCGGCTGGACTTCACCGCGGGCGGCCGCGTCCTCACCTCGGCCGGCGCCCGCGGCACGGGCTTCGTCACCGACGCGGACGACCGGCACTTCATGGTGGCCCAGCTGTCGCTCGGGGTCGGTGAGCTGGTGTACGGCCTGGGCGAGCGCTTCACCCCGTTCGTGAAGAACGGCCAGACCGTGGACATCTGGCAGGCGGACGGCGGCACGGCCAGCGAGCAGGCCTACAAGAACGTCCCGTTCCACCTCACCAACCGCGGCTACGGCGTCTTCGTCAACCACCCCGGCAAGGTCTCGTACGAGGTCGGCTCCGAGGTGGTCGACCAGGTGCAGTTCAGCGTCGAGGACCAGTCGCTGGAGTACTTCGTCGTCCACGGGTCCACCCCGAAGGAGATCCTGGCCCGCTACACGGCCCTCACCGGCCGCCCCGCGCTGCCGCCGGCCTGGTCGTTCGGCCTGTGGCTGTCGACCTCCTTCACCACCTCCTACGACGAGGCGACCGTCAGCCACTTCGTGCAGGGGATGGCGGACCGCGGGATCCCGCTGAGCGTCTTCCACTTCGACTGCTTCTGGATGCGCGAGTACCAGTGGAGCGACTTCACCTGGGACGCGGAGGTCTTCCCCGACCCCGAGGGCATGCTCGCCCGGCTCAAGGAGCGCGGGCTGCGCGTCTCCGCCTGGATCAACCCGTACATCGCGCAGAAGTCCGCGCTCTTCGCGGAGGGCATGCGCGAGGGCCACCTCGTCCTGCGGCCGAACGGCGACGTGTGGCAGTGGGACCTGTGGCAGCCGGGGATGGCGCTGGTCGACTTCACCAACCCCGCGGCCCGCGCCTGGTACGCGGAGAAGCTGCGCGCGCTGCTGCGGCAGGGCGTCGACGTCTTCAAGACCGACTTCGGCGAGCGCATCCCGGTCGACGTGGTGTGGCACGACGGCTCCGACCCGGAGCGCATGCACAACTACTACGCGCAGTTGTACAACCAGGTCGTCTTCGACCTGCTGCGCGAGGAGCGCGGCGAGGGCGAGGCAGTGCTCTTCGCCCGCTCGGCCACCGCGGGCGGGCAGCAGTTCCCGGTGCACTGGGGCGGAGACTGCGAGTCGACGTTCACGGCGATGGCGGACAGCCTGCGCGGTGGTCTGTCGCTCGGCCTGTCGGGCTTCGGCTTCTGGAGCCACGACATCGGCGGCTTCGAGGGGACGCCGGACCCGGCGCTGTTCAAGCGCTGGGTGCAGTTCGGCCTGCTGTCCTCGCACAGCCGGCTGCACGGCAGCAGGTCCTATCGCGTGCCCTGGGAGTTCGGCGACGAGGCCGTCGCCGTCACCCGCGACTTCACCCGGCTGAAGAACCGCCTCATGCCGTACCTGTACCGGGCCGCACTGCAGGCCCGTGACCAGGGCACGCCGATGATGCGCGCGATGGTGCTGGAGTTCCCCGACGACCCGGCCTGCCACCACCTCGACCGGCAGTACATGCTCGGCGACGACGTGCTGGTCGCTCCGGTCCTCAGCGCGGACGGCGAGGTCGAGTACTACGTCCCGGCCGGCACCTGGACGCACCTGCTGACCGGCGAGCGCGTCGAGGGACCGGGCTGGCGGCGCGAGACGCACGGTTTCGACACGCTCCCGCTGCTGGCGAGGCCCGGCTCGGTCGTGCCGTTCGGCGCCTTCGAGGAGGGCCCGGAGTACGACTGGGCCGACGGCGTCACCCTGCGGGTGCACGCCCCGGCCGACGGCGGCGAGACGACTACCACTGTGCCCGCACCGGACGGCACGGCGGCCGCAGTCTTCCGGGTGAGCCGTACGGGTGACACGGTCACGGTCGAGGCCCGGGGCGAGCGCCCGCCGGCCACGCCGTGGAACGTCCTGCTCGTCGGCGCGGACGACACGGACGGGGCCGAGGGCGCCACGTCGGCCGAGCGCACCGGGCTGGGCGTGCTCCTGACGTGCGCCGCGGGAACCGGACGGGTGACGGCGCGCTGGTCGTAGCCACGCGCCGGCCGTGGAAGGCCGCGCCCGGGCCCTCGGTGGCCACGGGCGCGGCCTGCGCCCCGGCGGCTACGGGCGCAGGCTCAGCCGGCTGCGGATGGCCCGGACGGCGCCCTCGGCGTCGTCCACGGTGACGGTGAAGTGCCGGCCGTTGCCGAGGTCGATGACGACACCGGGCCCGCGGCGGACCACGACCGCGGTGCCCTGTTCCGGCCGCCAGCGGTAGCCCCAGCCGCCCCAGTGGCGGGGGCTGACGACGGGGGCGAGGTGCGCGTCGTTGATCTCCTCCCACCGGAACCGCCGGCGGGGCACGCCGATGTGGCCGCAGAGCACCTGGAGCCCCTCGCGGTCCACGTTCACGCGGACGTGCGTGAACGCGACCGTTCCGAACAGCACCAGCAGCCCCGCCGCGATGCAGCCCACGACCGACATGACCAGCGGCACCGTGCCCGAGGTGTAGGGCGAGGCCACGGCGAGCTCGATGCCGAGCGCCATGCAGGCCGCTCCAGCGGCCGCCAGCAGCCACTGGAAGCGGTTGCTCGCGTGGCCGGTCCACACCTGGGATGTACGCGCGTCGTCACGCTGCGCGTCCGTCATAGTCCGCAGCCTACTCATCCCACGACGAGTTGGCACCGTTCCACGGAGGGGAAATAGGGGGACGCCGCCCGGGGGCGCCGGGGGCGCGTCCGGGCGGTGTCAGCGCGCCTCGGCCGCGGCGGGGGTCACTCGGGCGTCGAGGGAGCGGCCCTCGGCGTAGGCCAGCGCCTCGGGCGTGACGGCGCCCGCCCGTCCGCTGAGGATCACCGCGAGGCTCCCGGTGGACGCCGCGTCCGGGCTCGGCTCGGCGCCGATCCGCCGCAGGGTCTGGGCGGCGACGGCGTCCGCCGAGCCGTACAAGCGGGCGGGACCGGCCAGGGCGGACCGGATGCGGTCGGCGACCAGCTCGTAGTGGGTGCAGCCGAGGACGACCGCCTCCACGTCGGAGGGGGTGAGCGCCGCCGCGGCGGCGATGGCGGTGGCCGTCGCGGCCTCGTCGGCCCGGTCGACGGCGTCGGCGAGGCCGGGACACGGCACCTCGGTGATCTCGGCGCCGTTGCCGAATTCCTCGATCAGCCCGCGCTGGTAGGGGCTCCCGGTGGTCGCCGGGGTCGCCCAGATCGCGACCTTGCCGGCCCCGGCCGCGGCGGGCTTGATCGCCGGAACGGTGCCGACGACCGGGATGCCGGGTTCGAGCGCCGCGCGCAGCGCGGGCAGGGCGTGCACCGAGGCGGTGTTGCAGGCCACGATCAGCGCTTCCGGGCGGTGCTCGGCAGCGGCGAGGGCGCAGGCCAGGGCGTGCGCGGTGACGTCCTCGGGGGTGCGCGGACCCCAGGGCATGCCGTCGGGGTCGCTGGAGAGCACCAGGTCCGCGTCCGGCCGCAGCCGGCGGATGGCCGCGGCCGCGGCGAGCAGGCCGATACCGGAGTCCATCAGCGCGATCTTCACGGGGGACAACCCTACGCGATGCGATTGTCGGCCCGCTCTGCGGCCGTACCGGGGGAAATGACGCACGCGGGAGGGCGACGGCGGCAGACTGCGGGGGTGACGTGGCTGACGTGGGTGACCATGGTGTCGTTGCTGTCGTGGGTGTGGCTGCTGCTGGCGCAGGGGTCGTTCTGGCGGACGGACGTGCGGCTGCCTGCCGTCGCGGCGGAGCCACGGGAGTGGCCGGACGTGGCGGTGGTCGTCCCGGCGCGGGACGAGGCGGAGGTGCTGCCGCGGAGCCTGCCGAGCGTCCTGGCGCAGCGCTACCCGGGACGCGCCGAGGTGGTCCTGGTGGACGACGGCAGCAGCGACGGCACCGGGGAACTGGCCCGTGCGCTGGCGGGCCGGGTGGACGGGCTGCCGTTGCGCGTGGTCGCGCCGGGGCCCGTCCCGGAGGGCTGGACGGGGAAACTGTGGGCGGTGCGCCACGGCATCGAGGTGGCCACCGCGTCCGGCGGCCCGGAGTTCCTGCTGCTGACGGACGCCGACATCGCACACGGCCCCGAATCGCTGCGCCACCTGGTGGCCGCGGCGCAGGCGGGCGACCTGGACATGGTGTCGCAGATGGCCCGGCTGCGGGTCGCCACGACCTGGGAGCGGCTGATCGTCCCCGCCTTCGTCTACTTCTTCGCGCAGCTGTACCCGTTCCGCCGGGTGAACCGGCCGCGGGCCAGGACCGCCGCGGCCGCCGGCGGATGCGTGCTGATCCGCCGCACGGCGGTGGAGCGGGCGGGCGTGCCCGACACGATCCGGCACGCGGTGATCGACGACGTGGCGCTGGCCCGCGCCGTCAAGCGGTCCGGCGGGCGGATCTGGCTGGGCCTGGCCGAGGAGGTCGACAGCGTCCGCCCCTACCCCGGCCTCGCCGAGCTGTGGCGGATGGTCTCGCGCAGCGCGTACGCGCAGCTGCGGCACAGCGCGGTCCTCCTCGCCGGCACGGTGCTCGGCCTGCTGCTGGTGTACGTGCTGCCGCCGCTCGCCACGATCGGCGGGGCGGTCACCGGTGACCGCTCGCTGTGCGCGGCGGGCGCGGCGGCGTGGGCCCTGATGTGCGGTACCTACCTGCCGATGCTCCGCTACTACCGGCTGCCGCCGTGGCCGGCGCTGCTGCTGCCGTTCACGGCCGTCCTCTACCTGCTGATGACGGTCGACTCGGCGGTGCAGCACGGCCGCGGCCGTGGGGCCGCGTGGAAGGGCCGCACCTACGCGCGGCCGCGGCCCGACGACGCCTCGGCGTAGACCACGGCGAGCCGGGCGCCGACGGCTGACGTGCCGTAGCGGCGCCGGGTGCGGTCGGCGAGGGCCGCGGGACGGCGCGCGGACAGCCGGGCGGCGGCCTCCACCAGCGCCCGGCCGAGTGCGGGGGCGTCACCGGGGGGGACGAGCACCCCGCCGTCGTGCCCGACGAGTTCGGGGAGCGCTCCGGTGCGGGTGCCGACGACGGGGGTGCCGCAGCAGAGCGCGTCCAGGGCGCGCACGCAGAAGCTCTCCACATGGCTCGCCACGAGGAAGAGGTCGGCGTGCGCGACGGTGTGCAGCGCCTCGGCGCGGCCGCGGGCCCGGCGCACCGTGACGAAGTGGGCCACTCCGCACGTGCGTATCAGCTCACGCACGTCGCCGGGGAGTTCGGCGGACCCCTCGGCGATGACGTCCAGCCGTAGCCGCGGGTCCTTGACCCGGGCGCCGGCGAAGGCGCGCACCAGCACCTCCCAGCCCTCGTGCGCCTCGAAGCGCCCGGCGGCCGCCACCCGCACCGGGTCCTGGCTGATCCGGGTACGGGCGGGCACCGGCGGCAGTGCCTCGGGGCCGACCGGGTGCGGGACGAGGCGGTGCCGGCCCGGGAGGCGGAGTTCCCCGAGCCGCAGCAGCAGTGCGTCGCTGACCGCGAGGACGGCGGCGGCCTCGCGGTAGACCCGCGCGCGGGACCGCCGCGCGGGAAGACCCGGGAGCGGGCGCGTGGGGTGGCCGAGCAGGGACGGGTCGTCCTCGCTCAGCACGTAGGGCAGCCCCGCGGTCCGTGCGAGCCGGGGCAGCAGTCCCTCGGCGCCGGGCACATGGCCGTGGATGAGGTCGAACCGGCCGCACTCGGCCGCTTCGTGGCGGAGCACGCCCTCGACGCGGCCCGCGGTGACCCGGCGCGCCATGGCGCCGCCGTGGGGGACGGCGACCTGGTAGTGGTGCGGCCGCTCGGGGTCGCGGCCGGCGTAGGGGAGCCCACGGACGGCGGGCAGGGTCAACTCGCGGACGGCCACCACGTCGACCACGTCGGCGACGGTCGCAGCGGCCTTGTGCCATTCCTCCGGCCGCGCCGGCCGGTTCTGCCCGAAAAGCATGGCGACGCGCATGGCCCACTGTGGCATATCGGGGGCCTCCCGGGACGAAGTTCGCCGGAGTCACGGAAACGCCGCGTTCCTCCTTCGTGCGGGTGACTTGTTGGTGCGCGAGAGTGCCGGTCCCGTCACCCTCCGGCACCACCCGGCCGGGTGCTTCCCCGCGCCCGTGTTCCCGCGTGACGAGCGGTAACGCCCCAGGCCCAGCGCCTTTACGCGATCCGAACGGCGACCACGGACCGATTTCCTCCGATTCGATCGCAATAGGGGTCAGCCGTCACTCGCTGCACATGAAATGACCTGCTAATCGGTCTCCCCAACCAGCACATCGTGGGCTTAACTTATGGGCTATGACCTCCCCCCGCGGTTCTTACGGCGGTGGCTACTACACGTCGCCGTTCTTCCCCGACACCCCCATCTACGACAGCCTGGTCGCAGAGCGGGGCACCCCTCAGATCGCGCCGATCCGCGTACCGTCCGCGTACGACACCGGCAGCAATCTCCCGGCCCTGCCGGCCGCGCTCCCCGCGCTGCCGCCCGGCCCCTCGCAGTACTCCTCCGCGCCGAGCACGCCGTCGTACTCCGGCTACTCGGCGCCCGGCTACCAGCAGCCCCAGCTGCAGCAGGCGCCGGCGCCCTACATCCCGCAGCAGGCCACCGCGCCCCGGCCCGCCGCCTTCAACGGCGGGTACCAGGCGCAGCAGGCCCCGCAGCAGTACCAGGGCCCGGCCGGCTACGAACAGGTGCGCCCCGCCGCCGCGCCGCGTCCGGTGCCGCCGCGCCCCGTGGCGCCCAGCGGCTACGACGAGCAGCCGTACCAGCGGCGCAACCTCGGCCAGGGCTACTACTCCGGCTGACGCCGGCGGGCGGCCCGGTCCCCGCCGACGGGTGACCGCGCCGCCTGGCACGATGGCGGAATGACGACTCCGACGCCGACACCACGCCTCAGCTCACTGCACGTCCACCCCGTCAAGTCGCTCGGTGGACAGCGGTTGTCCGAGGCACTGGTGGAGCCGTGGGGGCTCGCCGGAGACCGCCGGTGGATGCTCGCCGACGCTGCGGGACGATGCGTCACGCAGCGGGAGCAGCCCCGGCTGGCCCTGGCACGCGCGGAGTCGTCCCCCGGTGGTGGGCTGCTGCTCACCGCCCCGGGGATGCCGTCGCTGGACATCGACGCACCGGGACCGTCCACGACGGTCCCGGTGCACATATGGGGCGACAAGGTGGAGGCCGTGCCCGCGGGAGACGCGGCCGCCGCCTGGTTCAGCACGTACCTGGGCGCGGAGGTCACCCTCGTCCACCTCGACGACCCGGCCCGGCGCCGCCCGGTCGACCCGGACTACGCGCGCCCCGGTGAGACCGTCAGCTTCGCCGACGGTTTCCCCCTGCTCGTGACGACCGAGGCCTCGCTGGCCGCCCTCAACGCGCTGATCGCCGCGGGCGACCACCCCGGCGAGGGCCCCCTTCCGATGGACCGCTTCCGTCCCAACGCCGTCATCGCGGGGACCGCTCCCTGGGCCGAGGACACCTGGGCCCGGATCCGCATCGGGGAAGTCGAATTCCGCGTCGTGAAGCCCTGTGGGCGTTGCGTGGTGACGACGACGGACCAGCGCACCGCGGCCCGCGGCCGGGAACCCCTGCGCACCCTCGCGCGCCACCGCAGATTCGGGGGCAGACTGGTTTTCGGACAGAATCTCGTGCCCGTACGACCCGGAACACTCCGGGTGGGAGACGCGTTGTCGAGTATGGAGTGAACGCGTCCCGAGACCGCGGCACGGTCCGGGCACCGGACGGGTGCCGGCGTGAGATGGCCCCCTCCCGCCCGGTCCATGCCGCGCATGTGCCGTGCCATGTGCGGTACTTGGACGGTGAAGGGGGTGCGGCCCGATGGCGGCCACGCACGTGCGGTGGTGGCGTTGGCGGAAGAACAGCCTGCGCCGCCGTTCCGACGTGTTCGAGGCCTGCGCGGGGGTCGCGGCGGGCTGCGCCATCGTCCTGGGGGCGCCGGCCGCGGGGCTGGTCGCCGGGCTGGCCGTGGACCACTCCCTCCAGCACACCGTCGGCGTCGAGCACGCCACCCGCATCGAGGTCGGCGCCGTGGTGCTCAAGGCCGGGCCACGCGAGGCCGCCGACCCCGACCCCGAGTCCGGCCACGTCCGCGAGGAGCGCCGGGACGCCGTGGTCCGCTGGACCGCTCCGGACGGGCAGGTCCACACCGCCCAGGTGCGCGTGGCCGCCGCCCACGACAAGGGCGACCACCTCACGATGTGGACCGACAAGTCCGGTGCCGTGCCCGTGCCCGCGCCCCTGGACGCCCGGTCCGCCACCACGCATGCGATGCTCGCCGGGATCGGCACCTTCCTCGCCGCGAGCGTGCTGGGGTTGATGGGGCGCCAGGTGCTCATGTGGCAGTTGATGCGCCGCAGGCTCGCGGAGTGGGAGCGCGAGTGGGCCGCGGCCGGGCAGAGCTGGGGCCGCGCCGGGGCGGGCGGCTGACCACGCCGGATACGTACGCCGGTGCCACGGATCATCCGCAATCGGCCTCATCCGCCCGGTTCCATCAGGTGATCCATCAGCATCGGGTGCTGGCGCGCGCCCGGCGCGCGCTACCGTTGAGGCCCCCAGGTCGGCGCAGTGCAAGAGGACGGGGCAGAGCATCTCCATGGCACAGGGCGTGGTTCAGGTGACGCACACCAGCAGCTCGCGGTGGCGCCGCCGCACAGGAGAGTACGAGAGCCTCGCCGCGGCCCTGGAGGCGGCCGCCGAGGGCGACGTGCTCTCGGTCAACCCCGGGACCTACCGGGAGAACCTCGTCGTGGAGAAGGCCATAACGCTCCGCGCCGCCGAAGGGCCGGGCTCCGTCCGCATCGCCCCGCCGGCCGGTGTCGCGCTGACCGTACGGGCCGCGGCGACGGTCCAGGACCTCTCCGTCGAGGGGCAGGACACCTCCGCGGCCGCGCTGCTCGTCGAGGGCGCCGCACCCGAACTCACCGGACTGCGGGTCAGCACGCGGTCCGCGGTGGGCATAGAGGTCCGCGACGGGGCGCGGCCGACCGTGCGCCGCTGCACCGTCGACAACCCGGCCGGGCTCGGGATCAGCATCCTGGAGGCCGCGGGCGGGCTGTTCGAGGACTGCGAGGTCGTGGCCGCGGGTCAGACCGGCATCTCCGTACGCGGCGGAGCCTCCCCGCGGCTGGAACGCTGCCGGGTCCGCAACGCGTCCGGCGCGGGACTCGCCCTCACCGGTGAGGGCACCGTGGCCGAGGCGGTCGGCTGCGAGGTGTACGAGGTCAAGGGCACCGGTGTACAGGTCGCCTCACGCGCGGCCGGCCATCTCACCGAGTGCCAGGTGCACCGCACCACCGGCGACGGCATCACCCTGGACACCGACGCCGTCCTGACCCTCTCCGACTGCGACATCCACGACATCCCCGAGAACGCCGTGGACCTGCGCTCCCGTTCGGTGCTCACCCTCACCCGCACCACGGTGCGGCGCTTCGGCCGCAACGGCCTGTCGGTGTGGGACCCGGGCACCCGGGTGGACGCCAACCAGTGCGAGATCCACGACAGCCACGGCGACTACCCGGCGGTCTGGGTCAGCGACGGGGCGGCCGCCGTCCTCGACTCCTGCCGCCTGCACGACGTACCCGACGCCTTGTTCGTGCTCGACCGGGGCTCGCGCGCCGACGTGGTCGACAGCGACATCTCCCAGGTCCGCAACACCGCGGTCTCGGTCAGCGACGGCGCCACCGTGCAGCTCGACGACTGCCGCATCCGCGAGGCCTCCACCGGTGCCTGGTTCCGTGACCACGGCAGCGGCGGCACGCTGTCCGCCTGCACCATCGACGACACGGCGACCGGGGTCATCGTCACCAAGGGGGCCGATCCCACGCTGGAACGGTGTGTCGTGACCAACCCGGCCGAGGCCGGGTTCTACGTCTCCGCGGGCGGCCGCGGGACCTTCACGGGCTGCCGGGTCACGGGCAGCCGGGGCTACGGCTTCCACATCATCGACGGCTGCCGCTCCACGCTCACCCGCTGCCGCACGGAGCGCTGTGCGCGCGGCGGCTACGAGTTCGCGGAGCCGGGCCCGGTGACGGAGGACTGCACCGGGGACCAGAGCGGTGAGCGCCGCACCGTGCCGGAGTCGTCGTCGGGTGTGCCGGCTCCGGCGGGCGAGCGGCAGCCCGCGCCCACGTCGTTCGGGCTGCTCGGCGGACTGCCCGTGGCGCCGACCAGCACCTCAGGGCCCGCGGCCGTGCCCGCGCCGGCCCCGGCCCCGGCCCCGGCCGGGGACACCCGTCCCTCGGACGAGGTGCTGGCCGAACTCGACGCGCTGGTGGGCCTGGAGAACGTCAAGCGCGAGGTGCGCTCCCTGATCGACCTGATCGCGGTGGGCCGCAGACGCCGCGAGGCCGGCCTCAAGGCCCCCTCCCCGCGCCGCCATCTGGTCTTCACCGGCTCCCCCGGCACGGGCAAGACGACCGTCGCACGGCTCTACGGCGAGATCCTGGCCACCCTGGGCGTGTTGGAGCGCGGCCACCTGGTGGAGGTGGCCCGCGTCGACCTGGTGGGCGAGCACATCGGCTCGACCGCCATCCGCACCCAGGAGGCCTTCGAACGCGCCCGCGGCGGGGTGCTCTTCATCGACGAGGCGTACGCCCTGGCCCCCGAGGACTCTGGCCGGGACTTCGGCCGGGAGGCCATCGACACCCTGGTGAAGCTGATGGAGGACCACCGCGAGGCGGTCGTGGTGATCGTCGCGGGCTACACCGCGGAGATGGAGCACTTCCTGTCCGCCAACCCCGGTGTCGCCTCCCGCTTCTCGCGGACCATCACCTTCGACGACTACACCCCGGTCGAGCTGCTGCGGATCGTGCGGGCCCAGGCCGAGGAGCATGAGTACCAGCTCTCCGAGGACACCGGCGAGGCGCTCTACAAGTACTTCACCGCGATCCCCAAGGGCCCGGCCTTCGGCAACGGCCGCACCGCGCGGCAGACCTTCGAGGCCATGGTCGAGCGCCACGCGGGCCGGCTCGCCCGGATCAGCGAGCCCAGCCACGAGGAGCTGCAGTTGCTCTACCCGGAGGACCTTCCCCCGCTGCCCTGACCCTGCCCGGGCAGCACCCCCTCCACGTTGCGGTACAGCCAGCGCAGCAGCGCACCGCGCTCGGCCGCGAAGGCCGGGTCGGCCTGGTAGTCGAAGTGGGTCAGCAGGGGCGCAGGCAGCGGGTGTTCCTCCGTCCTGCCGTACGCCGCAGGATCGGGCAGCGGCGCCCGGTCGACCGGTGGCCCGGGCTCGTCGAGGTGCACCGGCCCGCCGATCGGATCCGTACGCCGCCACAGATTGCGCCAGGCGTGCAGCTCGCCGTGGAGCGAGGTCAGCGCGGGGGGCCCGAAGTAGGCGGGGAACCAGCGCCCGTACAACCGGCCCAGCGGCGAGCCGTAGGTGAGCAGGGCGATCCGCGCCCGGGTCGCCGGATCCAGCTGCCAGACCGCCGCCGCGGCCAGGACGCTCCCCTGGGAGTGCCCGGAGAGGATGATCCGGCCGTGGTGGGCCCGCGTCCAGGTCGTCATGCGCCAGGTCAGGTCCGGCACCGCGCGCTCGGCGTAGCAGGGCGGTGCGAAGGGGTGCGCGGCGCGCGGCCAGAAGGTGCCGACGTCCCAGAGGATGCCGACGGTGCGGCGTGCCCCGGCGTCGCGGTAGGCCCTGCGGCCGAGCGCGATCAGGGCCACCACCCCGGCGCCGACCAGCCAGGAGCCCAGCGCCTGGGCGGTCTCCGCGACCGTGCCCACCCATCCGGGCGGGTCGGCCCCGGCCTGCCCGGGGACGGCACCGCTCAGCCAGGCCCCGGCGAGCGCCCCCGCGCCCAGCAGGAAGGCCACCGTCCCGATGACCCCTATGAACAAGGCGGCCTGATCGGTGAGTTCGGCCCTGGCGCGGGCCAGGGCGATCTGGCGGCTGCGCGCCGGCTCGTGCTCCTCCCCCGGATAGTCGGACTCCACCTTCGGCACCAGCGCCCGCGTCCGGCGCAGCAGCCTCCTGCCGCGCACGACGACCACCACGGCCAGCACCAACAGCAGCAGCGGGATCGCCGATGCCTGCCAGGACAGCAGCACGGGCGGCCCGGCGACGGCTCCGTCCCCGCTGCCCGGGGTGGCCCCGCGGTCCAGCCAGTCCGCGACCCGCTGGGCGATCCCTCCGGTGAGCACCCCGCCGAGCGAGCACGCGAGCAGGGCCACCGCCGGCCCGCCGAGGCCTCGCAGCTCCGCCCGCCCGTCACCGGAGCGGTGCATCAGATGGGCGACGCATGCCAGCACCACGAGCAACAACCCCTGTGCCAGGGCGAGCCAGCCGAAGGCCTCCCCTGCGGGCAGCCGCCCGCCGGCGTTCCATCCCGGCCGGTGCCAGCAGGCGTATCCGGCCGTGGCCAGCAGCGCGGCGGCCGTACCGCCCAGCATCGCCCGGGCGAGCCGTGGGTCCAGGGCCTCGTCCGGCGCGTGCTCGCTGCGTCCCATGCCGCAGGTCACGGCGATCGCCGCGACCGCCAACCCGGCCAGGGCGCCCGTCAGCAGCCAGCCGACCGCGGCGAGTATCCGGATCCCGCCGACGTCCATGTCCCGTTCGAGCGGCGGGACGACCAGGGCGACCGCGACCGTGAGCAGCCCGGCCGCCGTGTGGGCCGCACGGAGCCTGGCGACCAGCCGCCGCCCGTACCAGAAGCCGCGCCGGGCCAGCGGCGTGACGTCCGGCCCCTCCGGCTCTTGCGGATGGGGGCCCGGCAGGGGCCGCTGGGACTCGTAGGCGTACCAGGTGCGCCGGGAGAGCCACCACAGCAACAGGGTCAGCCCGACGGGCAGCGCGGCCCCGGCGGCGATCCGGCGCCCCGGCTCGCCGGCGGCGAGGAACGACAGCCAGCTCTTCCCGCCCGCGCAGGCCGCGTTGCCCGCGCACTGCCAGGCCACCAGGTCCATCGCGACCTCGCAGGCCGCCGCCACCAGCAGCACCGTCAGCGACAGCGCCAGCAGCCGCACCAGCACGTCGTACGCCCGGTCCAGGCGCGGCCGGGAGACCGGCGGCCGCATCCAGTGGGCCAGGTTGGCCACCATGAAGGGCAGCAGGAGCAGCCACAGCGCACGACTGCCGTCCCCGGACGTCAGATTGCACCAGGAGTAGGCGTCGGGCACCGGGCCCTCGCCGTACTCCTGCGGCCGCCGCTCCGCGTCGGCGTCGTCGGCACGCCGGTAGATCCCGGCGGTGTCGTCACCGCAGACGCGCGTGATGCGCGGGTCGTTGAGCATCGTCTGCGGCGTCGTCCCGCCGACGCCGTGGACCAGCAACTCCAGCGCCAGTTCCGTCCTCACCGTATCCGACCGCATCGCGATCGCCTCCCCGTACTTTCCCCGTGACGCGCGTACGGCATCGCGCGTATTCAGAATCGGGCACACGTACCAGTACTGGACAGAGGTGTTCACGAATGCCACCCGAACGTGTCACACGCGGTACGTGTGGGACCGGTCACCCCGCGCCCTTCGTCCCCCGTCCGGCGGGGGCGGTCGTGGAAGGATGGCGAGACTGCCGGTCCGGGCAGCATCGGGATCACATCAGAGGATGGGACGGGACCTCGGGTGAGCGACAACCAGAACCTGCTCGCGGAACAGCGGCGTGCGCTGATCCTGGACGAGGTCCGGCGCCGCGGCGGGGTCCGGGTCAACGAGCTGACCCGGAAGCTGAACGTGTCGGACATGACCGTCCGCCGCGACCTCGACGCGCTCGCCCGTCAGGGCGTGGTCGAGAAGGTCCACGGCGGCGCCGTGCCGGTCGCCCCCGCCAGCAGCCACGAGCCGGGATTCGAGGCGAAGGCGGGCCTCGAACTCGGGGCCAAGGAGGCCATCGCCCGCGCCGCCGCCCGCCTGGTCACCCCCGGCAGCGCCATCGCGCTCACCGGCGGCACGACGACGTACGCCCTGGCCCAGCACCTCCTCGACGTGCCCGACCTCACCGTGGTCACCAACTCCGTCCGCGTCGCCGACGTCTTCCACTCCGCGGCCCGCGGCGCGGGCGGCGGCCGCGAGGGCGCCGCGACCGTCGTCCTCACCGGCGGTGTGCGCACCCCCTCGGACTCCCTCGTCGGCCCCGTCGCGGACCGGGCGATCGGCTCGCTCCACTTCGACCTGCTCTTCCTCGGCGTCCACGGCATCTCGGTCGAGGCCGGCCTGTCCACCCCCAACCTCGCCGAGGCGGAGACCAACCGGCGCTTCGTCCGCTCCGCACGCCGGGTGGTCGTCATCGCCGACCACACCAAGTGGGGCACCGTGGGCCTGAGCTCCTTCGCCACCCTGGAGGACGTGGACACCCTCGTCACCGACGCGGGCATCCCCGAGGTGCTCCGGGCGGAGATCGCCGAGCACCTGTCGGACCTGATCGTCGCCGGCGAGCCCGCGGAGGCCGAGCCGGGCGGCGCCCTGCGCGAGGGTCCCGCAGACAACTGACGGTTCCTCAACTACCGTACGGCCCATGACCCGCCGACTGCGCCCCACACGTCAGGTGGACCTGGGCTTCCTCGCCTCGGCGCCGCTGCGTCTCGTCTTCGCCGCCGACGTCACGGCACCGCCCGACGCCGTGCACGCCGCGCTCGCCAAGGACACCGCGGGCTGGACGGCGTGGTTCGGCGCCGTCACGGCCGCCGTGCCGACCGCCACGGGCCGCACGATCGGGCTCCGGGGAGGAGTGCGTTTCGAGGAGACCGTCCTCGCCGACGAGCCCCCGCGGCGCTTCGCCTACCGCGTCGACGCCACGAACGCCCCGGGCCTGCGCGCCCTGCTGGAGGAATGGGCGCTCTCCCCCACCCCGGCCGGCGGCACCCACGTGCGCTGGACCTTCGCCGCCGACGGCCCCCCGCCCCTGCGCACCTTCCTGCTCCTGTCCCGCCCGGGCCTCGGCCTGTCGTTCCGTTCCGCGGTCCGCTCGCTGGACCGCCGGCTGACCTCCTGAACGGGCCGCCCGGCGGGGCCGGGGCCTCAGGTACGGGAGACGGTGCCGCAGCCCTCTGACCCCGTCCGCCCGGCCGTGAGGTCCCTGCTGCGGTCGTAGGGATCGACGGTGGGCCCCGACCGACCGGGGTCGTCACCCGGCGAGGCGTCGGAGGCGAACTGCGGGTGGAGCCAGCCGTCGTGGACGGAGCAGGCCGTGTTGGCGACGTCGTCGACGTACAGGGTGATCGCGAACTTGCCGGGGGTCACCCGGTAGCGGGACGGGTCGGGGAACTCAACATCCAGGATGCGGCGGATGATCGTCCGGGCGACCTCGGTGGACCCGGGCTCCGCCTGCACCAGGGGGTACACGAAGGTGTAGTCGGCGTGGACGACGACTGCGCGGTCCTCGCCCTTCGCGAAGGTCATCCGGCCGCGGGTCTTGACCACGTCTCCCGCCAGGGCGACTTCGGAGGGCTTGAAGCGCACCGCGAGCCGGAGCGGGTCGTTCTTCCCGGTCGGCTTGCGGAAGGCCGTCTCGAACCGGGTGCGCAGTTCGCGCTGACTCGGATCGATCATCCCCAGGGCGGCGTCAGGCCGTTCGCCCCGCAGCGTCGCGGGGTCGAGGTTGGTGTCGACCAGGTACGCCTTGACGTTCTTGAGGGCGGCCTTCACCTGCGCCGACGTCATCCAGCCGGCCGACCGCGCCTTCGGCGGGACGATCCCTGCGGCGCCGTCGGCGTACTGCTTCGCCGGGGAGCCGGCGAACGGGTCCTCGAGCGTGGGCGTGCCGGGGAACGCCTCCTTCGACGGGGCGCCGGTCGGCCGCGCGGTCTCCACGGGGAGCGGCGAGGGGTCCGGGGCCGCGCTGCCGCGTATCGCGTCCAGCGCCCAGCCCGGGTTCAAGGCGAACAGCAGGACCCCGACGGCGACGAGGACGCCGACCAGCCCGAGCCACCGGCGGCGCCGGTGGCCGCGCGCCTCGACCGCGTAGACCGCGGGGCCCGTGCGCCAGCCCTCGGGCTGCGCGGGCGGCGGGTTGCCGCGCCCTTTGCGCTTGGTGCGGCGCGCCGCCTCCGCGTCCTGCTGCCGCAGTCGCTCGGTGACCATACGGGCCCGCGCGGAGGGTTCCTTGGGCGCCGACGCACGGATCTCCGCCTCGCTGTCCTGGACGAACCGCTCCCAGATGTCGTCGGGCACGGAGGGGACGTCGTCGGGGGGCGGCGGAGTGGTGGTCACCGGAAGCTCTTTCACAAGATCGGACTGACAGGCCTTTCTATAACCGAACGCAGTTTCCCCACAAGCCCCGTCGGCCCCGGGACCACCGCCTCACCGGTACTCCGCGAGCCGCGGCCGCACACCGACCACGACGAGGGCCGCGGCGATGCCGAGGACGCCCGCAGGAACGGCGGGCCAGCCGTCGAGCGCGGAGCGCGCGGCGTCCGTGCGCACGGTGAAGTCGGCCTGCTGGTCCTGCGCGAGGACGTCCAGGGTGGTCGCGAAGTCCCAGAAGTCGAACCCCACCTCGCCGCGCCCGACGTCCGTGAGCACCACGGCCGCCTCGTCGATCCGCTTGCCGGCCATCAGCTCGACGAGCTTGCGGTCGTCGGCGCGGAAGTGCCCGTAGCGCTCGTTGACGTCGGCGTACGCGGGACGCTCGTCCGCCGCGGCCCAGCCGTCGGGGCCCAGCAGGCCGTCCAGCCGCCGGTTGAGCGCGTCGAGTTCGGCGCGCTGCTGCGGCTCGGCGCCGTTGACGAGCCAGCGGCTCTGCGTGGCGGCGGCCTCCGCGGCGACGGCGCGGGCCTGTGCGAGCCGGGACCAGGGGCGCAGTCCGTCCCGGGTCCCCGCGTCGAGGTCGGCGGCGGCGCCGGTGAAGGAGAACACGCCGGCGAGGGTGACCCCGAGCGCCGCGGCCGTGGCGGCGGCCAGCGCGGGATTGAGGACCCGGCGGTAACGGCGGGTCAGGTCCCGCTGCCACCACAGGAGTACGGCGACGGCGACCAGGCCCAGGAGCCCCACGGCCACGGCCGAGCGCACGGCGGCGTCCTGCGCGGTGCGCGACGCCGCCGTGGCCTGCACGTCGTAGGCCTGCGCCAGGGTCGCGACCTTGGGCAGCAGGTGGCCGTGCATGATGTCGCCCGCCTCGGCGGAGAAGGCGACGGCGACCGCCGGCGGGTGGCCCGCGGCCCGCTCGTGGTGCTGCTCGTCGACGTAGGCGGCACGGCCGCTGGCGTCGTCGTAGCGCCCGAGCAGGTCGAGGATGCCGCGCACCTGCGCGGCATGGGCCTCGTCGCCGCCGAGCTGCCGGAGCAGGTCGCTGGCCTGGGCCCGGCGCTGCTGGGCGGTGATGAGCGCGAGGAGGCGGTTGCCGACCGACACCTCGGGGTCGTCGACCGCGTGGCCGGGCACCAGCTGGTTGGCGCGCTGGGCGTCCAGATCGGCCAGGGCGAAGCGGAGTTCCGCGGTGACGGCGGCGCGGTGCGCGGAGGTGTCGCGCAACCGCTCGGCGTCCGACCGTACGGTGACGGCCCCGACGACCACGGCGAGGCACAGGGCGAGGACGGCCACCAGCGCGGCGGTCGCCTGGACAACCAGGCGCGCCGGGGGCGGCATGCGCCGGCGCCGCGCCCGGACGGGCGGTACCGGCGCCCGGCGCACCGGCGGTGCGGACGCACCGGGCGCGGGGGACGGCGGCGCGACCGCCGGAGGCGCGACGTGAGAGATCGTCATATCCGGACGCTAAGAGCGCCCGTGGAAGGGAAGGCGGTACTCCGGCGGACTCCTGGTGACCACGACGTAACAGAACGGAACGGGCGGGCCGGGTCAGTCCGGCCAGCTCCCCGCCGTCAGGAAGGCGTCGATGGTGACGGCGTACGGCGTGACGTCCAGGCCCTGTTCGGCGACCCAGGCATCGGAATAGTACTTGTCCAGGTACCGGTCGCCGGGGTCGCACAGCAAGGTGACGACACTGCCCGTGCGGTCCGCCGCGACCATCTCCGAGACGATCTTGAAGGCGCTCCACAGGCCGGTGCCCGTCGATCCCCCGGCCTTGCGCCCGATGGCCGCCTCCAGGGCGCGGACCGCCGCCACCGACGCCGCGTCCGGCACCTTCATCATCCGGTCGATGGCACCGGGCACGAAACTCGGCTCCACCCTCGGGCGGCCGATGCCCTCGATCCGTGAACCGCGGTCGCAGCACACGGAGTCGTCGCCGCTCACCCAGCCGTCGAAGAAAACCGAGTTCTCCGGGTCCGCGACGCACACCAGGGTTTCGTACTGCATGTAGTGGATGTAGCGGGCGATGGTGGCCGAGGTCCCGCCGGTGCCGGCGGTGGCCACGATCCACGCCGGGCAGGGGTTCCGTTCCAGGCGCAGCTGCTGGTAGATCGACTCGGCGATGTTGTTGTTGCCGCGCCAGTCGGTGGCGCGCTCGGCGTAGGTGAACTGGTCCATGTAGTGGCCGCCGGTCTCCTCCGCGAGGCGGGCGGAGACCTCGTAGACCGTCCGCGGGTCGTCCACCAGGTGGCACCGGCCGCCGTGGAACTCGATCAGCCGCTGCTTCTCCCAGCTGGTGGTGCGCGGGATCACGGCGATGAACGGCACGCCGATCAAAGCGGCGAAGTACGCCTCGGACACCGCGGTCGAACCGCTGGAGGCCTCGATGACGGGCTTGCCCGGCCGGACCCAGCCGTTGCACAGCCCGTAGAGGAACAGCGAACGGGCGAGGCGGTGCTTGAGGCTGCCGGTCGGGTGGGTCGACTCGTCCTTCAGGTAGAGGTCGATGCCCCAGGCGTCGGGGAGCGGGAAGCGCAACAGGTGTGTGTCGGCGGAGCGGTTGGCGTCCGCCTGGACCTTGCGCACGGCCTCCTTCAGCCACCCCCGGTAGTCCGGGTCGGTCCGGTCCACGTCGACGGTGGCCATCGCCTCCGTCGCCCTCGCACGGTCTTCGCGGTCACCCTTCTCGCTGCTGTCCACCTGCGCCGCCTTCCGTTCGCGCCCGTCTCCCGATCATAGGCAGGCGCTGGTGCCACGCCCCCCGGAGCGGGCAGACTTCGAGCGGACGAAGGAGGGGATGCGCCGTGGCCGAAGCGGAGTTCACCGCCACAGGGGTGCGGATCGGACGGCGGCTGCGGTCGCTCACCCGGGGCGGGCAGGTCCTGATCCGTGACGGCCGCCTGGTGCTGCTCACCAGCCGCGGGCGGGAGATCGACAGCGCCCCGGTGGAGGACGTCCACGCCCTGACCCCGCGTTTCGCGGTGCGGCGCCGCACCCTGACACGGCTCAACGGCACCGGCTACCTGCTGACCCTGCGCACGCAGGGCACGGCGTCCGCGGGCCGCTTCCTGGACGCCCTGCGCACGGCCCGGGAGCGGGTCGCGCGCCGCTGAGCCGAACGGAACGGCACTCTCCGCGTTCACGGAGTTGCGGTAAGCATCCATCGGGGTGATCCTTGAGTGGCGTCACGGAGTCACTGCAGCAGTCACTCACAGCAATCCCGCAAAGGTGTTCCCATACCATGCGGGCGGGGCATGCCCCGATCACAGGGGCGCGCCCTCACCGCGGAGGGAGTCGCAGCCGTGATCAGCTCAGAAGGCAGTAAACGGCAGTGTGCCCTGGAACTTGAGGCACTGCCGTCCCGGATCCAGCAGGTACGCCGAATCGTCGCCGCTCAACTGCGGTACTGGCGGCTGGACCCCCTGATCGACCCCACTCTGCTGGGCATCACCGAACTGCTCGGCAACGTCCACCGGCACGCCCGGCCGGACAAGCGCTGTTCCGTCGAGCTGAGTTTCGCCTCCGGCTGGCTCACCGTCGCCGTCTCGGACAGCGATCCGCGCCTGCCGCGGGTCCGCGAGTTCGAGCCCCTGGCCACCTGCGGCCGCGGCCTCGCCATGGTCGTGTCGATGAGCGACAGCTGGGGCACGGAGACCGTCAACGACGGTGGCAAGGTCGTGTGGTTCACGCTCCGGGCCGAGGCGACGGTCTCGTCCAGGGCGATGACCGAGCAGGTGTCGGCGGCCGTCGTCCGCAAGGTCGCCCCGCGGACGCTGCCGGTGCTCCCCGAGACGCCGGAGGCCTGGGCCCCGGTACTCGATCGGCTGGTCCCGGCCGCGGCCGAACCGGTGCTGGTCTGACGCGCGGCCGCCGCACCCCCGCAGGGGCACGGCGGCCGTGGCCCCCGGGCCGTCGTCGGCGGAGTCACTCCGCTGCGATGGCCCTCAGTACGTCCAGACGCGCCGCGCGCCGGGCCGGACGCCATCCGGCCAGGACTCCGGCGGCCAGCCCGACCAGCACGACGACCGCGAGCTGGACGGGCGGCACCGCGAAGGCGCTCGTGCCCGCGCCGTCCGACGCCTTGACCAGTGCCCAGCCGAGGAACCCCCCGAGCGCCAGGCCGCCGGCCGTGCCGAAGGCGGCGACCAGGACGGACTCCCAGCGGACCATGGCCCGCAGCTGGCTCCTGGTCTGCCCGACCGCGCGCAGCAGCCCGAGTTCGCGGGTGCGCTCGTGCACCGCGAGGGTGAGCGTGTTGGCGATGCCGAGCAGCGCGATGAGGACGGCCAGCGCAAGCAGTGCGTAGACGAGCGTCAGCATGATGTCCACGCCCGAGGCGGCGGATTGCGCGTACTCCTCGCGGGTCTGCACCTCGGGGTTGCCGTACTGCCGGGCGATTCCTTGGACGGCTGTGCGGCCCTCGTCGAGGGCGACGCCCTTCTTGAAGGCGACGGCGACGAGGTCGTCGGCGTCCTGCACCTTGTGCGGTGCCCAGGCAGCGCGGGTGATGATGTAGTCGCCGCCGAGGCCGGCCTCCGGGTAGACGGCGCGCACGGTGAAGGTCTGGCGGGTGCCGTCGGCGAACGCCAGCACCATGGTGCTGCCCGGCTTCCAGAGGTGCTTGTCCGCTTCCTTGCGGGAGACGGCGATGCCGTCCCGGCCGAGGCCGCTCAGGGAGCCGTCGACGGCACCGAGGTCGAGCACGCGCGTCAGGGCGACAGGGTCGGTGACCGTCAGCTGCCGCCCACCGCCGTCGACTTCGGCGACGCCTCTGCCGAGCCCGACCGCCGTCGCCACCTCCGGCAGCTTCGCCACCGCGGGGGCGAGCCCCGGGCTGAGACCGTTCGCACCCGCACCGAACCCCGAGGCGGTCAGGGCGACGTCGCCGGCGAAGGAGCGGTCGACGGTCCGGTCCATGGTGGCCTTCAGGGAGGCACCGAAGACCGTGAAGAGCGACACGACCGCGACGCCGATCATCAGCGCGGTGGCGGTGGCCGCCGTCCGCTTCGGGCTCCGCAGCGCGTTCCGCCGGGCCAGCGCCCCGGTGGCACCGCGCAGCCGGGCGAGCGGTGCTCCCAGGACGCGTACCGCGTACGAGGCGGCGACCGGCCCCAGGACGACGAACGCGACGACGACCACGGCGGCTCCGGTGGAGGCGAGCCACACCTCCGGCGTGCCCGTCGCGCCCGCCACGGTCGTCGCGGCACCGGCCACCGCCAGCGCGGCCCCCAGCGCCGCCCGTCCGCGCGAGGCACCGGAGTGGTCCACCGCCGTCTCGCGCAGCGCGGCGAGCGGCGCCGTCCGCCCGGCCCTGACGGCGGGCAGCACGGCCGAGCCGGTGCAGACGAGCAGGCCGACGCCGAGCGGTACGGCCATGGCGGTGGCGCCGACGACCAGTCCCCCGTCCGGGAAGGGGAATCCGACGGCCGGGAACAGCGCCTGGAGCCCGGCCGCGATGCCGATCCCGCCGAGGAGCCCGGCGGCCGAGGCGGCCAGCGCCACGGCCACGGCTTCCGTGAGCGTCGAGCCCAGCACCTGGCGCCTGGACGCGCCGAGCGCCCGCAGCAGGGCGTTCTCCCGGGTGCGCTGGGCGACGACGATCGCGAAGGTGTTGTGGATGCTGAAGGTCGCCACGAGCAGGGCGATCCCGGCGAAGACCGTGAGCAGGGTCGTGAACAGCGACAGGAACCGGCCCGAGACCTGGTCGAGGTTCTCGTCCGTGGCCTGCTGACCGGTGATCGCCTCGACACCGTGGGGCAGCACGCCCGCGACGCGCCTCGCCAGCTCTTCCTGGCCGACACCGGATGCCGCGCGCACCTTGATCGTGGACGCCCGGCCGGGCCTCGGCATCAGTTGGCGCTCGGCGTCGGCGCGGGTGAGGCCGGTGAAGGTCGACTGGCCCATGCCGTCCTCGCCGCCGAAGGTCACCAGGCCGACGATCGTCACCCGCAGCGGGTCGGGGGTGCGCAGCACGGTCGTGTCGCCGATGCCCAGCCCGCCCTGCTCGGCCGCGGCACGGTTCACCACTGCCTCGCCGGCGGCCCTGGGGGCGCGGCCCTCGGCAAGGGCGTACGGGTTGAGCCCGGCGTCGTCGATCCAGTTCCCGGCGAGGGTCGGCGGGCCCTGACCGCCGACGGGCTCGCCGTCACGGCCGACGAGTTGGCCCGCGCCCTCGATGCCGGGCGCGACGGCCGCCACTCCGGGCACGGCCCGCAGCCGCGCGACGAGCGCGGTGTCGACGGGTTCGCGGGTGCCTTGTCCCTCCCCGGGGACGGTGACGACGTCGGCGCTGCGGACGACCACGTCGGTGCCGCTGTTGGCGTTTCCAAAGAGCGTGTCGAAGCCGGCGCGCAGGGTGTCGCCCATCACCATGGTGCCGGCCAGGAAGGCGACACCCAGGAAGACCGCCAGGAAGGTGCCGGCGAACCGGCGCTTGTGGGCCCTCAGGGAGGACAGGCTCAGCCGCAGGGACGCGCGGACCGGCCCGGCCGGCGCGCTCATGACGTCACCCGCTGCCGCGGTGCGGTGCCGCGTCCCGCGTCGCGGGCGGTGTCGAAGGCCTTCATGCGGTCGAGGACCTTCTCCGCGCTCGGATCGGGCATCGTGTCCACCAGGCGTCCGTCGGCGAGGAAGACGACCTCGTCGGCGTGGGCGGCGGCGACCGGGTCGTGGGTGACCATGACGACCGTGCGGCCCATCTCGTGGACGGCCCGTCCCAGCAGGCGCAGCACCTCCTCGCCGGACCGCGAGTCGAGGTTGCCGGTGGGCTCGTCGGCGAAGACGACCTCGGGCCGCCCGGCCAGCGCCCTGGCCACCGCCACGCGCTGCTGCTGGCCGCCGGAGAGCTCGCTCGGGCGGTGCCGCAGCCGGTCGCCCAGGCCCACGACGTCGATCAGGGCGGCCACCCACTCGCGGTCCGTCCCGGCACCGGCCAGGTCCTGCGGCAGGGTGATGTTCTCCGCCACGGTCAGGGTCGGCAGCAGGTTGAAGGACTGGAAGACGAAGCCGACCCGCTCCCGGCGCAGCAGCGTCAACTGCCGGTCGCCGAGCGCCCCCAGCTCCGTGTCGCCGATCCAGGCGGTCCCTGAGGTGAGGGTGTCCAGGCCGGCGGCGCAGTGCATGAGGGTGGACTTCCCCGATCCGGAGGGACCCATGATCGCGGTGAACCGCCCGCTGGGGAACCCGACCGTGACCCCGTCCAGGGCACGCACCCGGGCGTCGCCCGCACCGTAGATCTTGACCGCGTCGACGACACGGGCGGCGGTCATCGCTCCCCGCCCTTGGGGAAGCGGCCGAACTGCTCGTCCAGGACGGACAGCCGACGCCAGTACTCGTCCTCGTCGATCTCGCCCGCGGCGAAGCGGCGGCCCAGTACGGCGATCGGCGAGTGCTCGCCGATCGCGGCCCGGGCGTGCCAGGGGCCGCGGCCGAGGCCCCTGCGCCACGCGGCGCGGCGCAGCACGAATGCGACGCCTCCGATGACGGCGGCCCAGATCAGCGGGAAGAACAGGATCCAGGGGCCGGGGCCCCCGTCCCAGTGGTCGGCGAGCGAGGTCAGTGCGTTGGCGTCCATCGCGAATCGTCTCCTTGGTGATGCCGTGGTTTCCCGGCACTACGAGACTGGTCCGCGAGCGGCCGCCGGTCGTCGTACGGTCAGCGGCACCGCGGGTACCACCCGGGGAGTACGGGCGCTGTCGGTGCCTGCGCCTAGCATGCGGATCATGTGGCGATGCACAGGTCTGCGATGGGTGTCCGGGGGGCCGGCGTGGACCTGGTGGCACCCCCGCCACGGCGACCGGCGCAGTCCCGTGCGCCTCGGCGACCCGCTGGCGCTCGCCGTGGAGCCGGGCGCGGTGCGGCAGTGCATGGGCGTGTGGCGTTCAGGGCGCTGGACTCCGTGCCCCCGGGCCGCAGAACTTCCCGCGCGGGCCCGCCGCGACCAGTGCGAGCAGTGCGCGGCACTGGACCGCTCCCGGTCCGTGGCGGCGGACACGCGGCTGGACGACCCCCGGACCTTCGCGGTGTACCTGGCCTGGTTCGGCCCGGGTCTGGGCAAGGTCGGCATCACGGCGGCCGAGCGGGGCAGCGCGCGGCTGCTCGAACAGGCCGCGATCTGCTTCACGTTCCTGGGGCGGGGGCCGCTGATGGCCGCGCGCCGCGCCGAGTCGGTCCTCGGGACGGCGCTGGGCATCCCGGACCGGGTGGCGACGTCCGCGAAGCGTGCCGCCCGCGCCGCGCTGCCACCCGCAGCCGCACGGGTGGCCGGGCTCCGGGCCCTCCACGAGGCGGCGGCCGCGGTCCCCGACTGGCGGGACACACTGACCGCCACCGGGTTCCGACCCGTCGACCACGCGGCCGTCTTCGGCCTGGAGCCCGACGCGCCGCAGGCCACCGCCGCGGTGACCGGGCTCGCCCCGGGTACTGCCCTGGGCGGCACCGTCGTGGCGGTGGCCGGGGGCGACGTCTACCTCCGCACGGCCGGGCCGGCCGGCGGTGTCCTGCTGCTCGACACGCACCTGGTGCCGGGATGGCCGCTCACCGCGTCGGCGGAGGACCTGCCGGCCCCGCCCACGAAGGCACTGCCGCAGGCCACCGAGCCTCCGGAGCCGTTGTTCTGACGGTGCGCCGGCGACTGCCGGAGGTGGACCTCAGGCGCCGAGCGCCGTGAGCGGGTCGTCCAGCACGGGCTGCCAGGCCAGTTCCGCGGCCCCGACGAGGCTGTTGTGGTCCAGGGCGCAGGCGAGCAGCGGGATGCCGCCGCTGCGCCCCCACAGGCTGCGTTCGGCGACGACGGCACGCAGCCGTCCCGGGTCGGCGTCGAGCAGCCAGCGGTGCAGACCGCCGAGCAGGATCCGGTCGGGGTTGAGGACGTTGACCAGTCCCGCGAGTCCCTGGCCGAGGTGGTCGATGAGGCTGTCGGCGGCGCGCCGCACCGCGGGGTCGTCGTACTCCTCGCGGAGCAGGGCACGGCACTGGTCGGGCAGCGAGCCCTCGGGGCCGGGGATGCGGACGGCGGACTCCAGGAAGGCGAGGGGGTCCACTTCGACGTCGAGGCAGCCGCGGCTGCCGCAATGGCAGGGGCGGCCCTCGGGGTTGACCGTGAGGTGGCCGACCTCCAGGGCGAGTCCGGCACTGCCGGTGTGGAGCTTGCCGTGCAGGACGAGCGCACCACCCACGCCGCGGTGGCCGGTGGCGACGACCAGCAGGTGCTCGGCTCCCTGCCCCGCACCGTGCCGGTGCTCGGCGAGCGCGGCGACGTTGACGTCGTTGCCGACGAAGCACGGCGGCGGCGCCCCGTTGGGGGCGATGATGCCCGACCGCTCGATCTGCTCGCGGAAGATGTCCAGGACGGGTGCGCCCGCGGGCCAGGCGAGGTGCAGGGGGTTGAGCGCGGCGCCTTCCGGCTCGGCGACGGCGGAGGGCACGGCGAGACCGGCGCCCGCGCACGCCCGGCCGGAGGCGCGCAGCAGCTCCGCGCCGGCCTCGACGACGGCACCGAGGACCCGGGCGGGGTCCGCGGGCACGGTCATGGTGACCGGAGTGGACGCGAGGATGTGGCCGCCGAGTCCGACCAGGGCGGCGCGGAATCCGTCGGCGTGGATCTGCGCGGCGAGGACGACGGGCCCCTCGGGGTTGACGGCGAGCCGGTGCGAGGGCCGGCCCTGCGCTCCGGCGGGTCCGCCTGGCCGGGTGTCGACCCGGATCAGGCGCAGTGCCTCCAGCTCGGCGGCGACGGCCCCCGCGGTCGCCCGCGTCACGCCGAGTTCGGCGGTGAGCACGGCGCGGGTGGGGGCACGCCCGGTGTGCACGAGCGCGAGCGCGGGGCCGAGCGCACCACGGCCCCGCTCCAACCTTGTCCGAGTCTGGGTCACAGTCCTATTCTCACTTTGTGCCGAGCCTAAACAAAATACGGAGCGTACTCGCCCGGCAAGATCGCGCAAGTCCGCCGCCCCCGTTGCGGCGCCTGCGTGTCGCCTTGACCGCGTTCTTCGCCCTGGACGGATTCGTCTTCGCCGGCTGGGTCGTTCGCATCCCCGCCGTCAAGGAGCAGGTCGGCGCCTCGGCCGGAGCGCTCGGCCTCGCGCTGCTCGGTGTGTCGGCGGGGGCGGTCGCCACCATGATCCCCAGCGGGCGGCTGTGCCGGCGCTTCGGGGCCCGGCAGGTGACCGTCGGCACTGGCGCCGTCCTGTCACTGGGCGTCGCGTTGCCCCCGTTCACCCACTCCCCCCTCGCCCTCGGTCTCGTTCTGCTCCTGCTCGGCGTGGGCTTCGGCGGCATGAACGTCGCGATGAACAGCGTCGCCGTCGACCTGGTGGCCGCTCTGCGGCGCCCCATCATGCCCGGTTTCCACGCGGCGTACAGCCTTGGCGGACTGGTCGGGGCGGGCGTCGGCGGACCACTGGCGGCGCGGCTGACGCCGGCCCAGCACCTCGTCGGCGTGGCGGTGTTCGGGCTCCTGGCCACGGTGCTGCTCGGGCGGCTCCTGCTCGGACCCGCCGTCCCCCGTACCGCGGAGCCCGCGGATCCCCCGGGCGTCGCCATGGAGGGTGCGCACGACGGGGCGCGTCAGGCAGGCGCCCGGCGGATGGTCGCCGTTTTCGGCCTGATCGCGCTGTGCACCGCATACGGCGAGGGAGCGCTCGCCGAATGGGGTCCGCTCCACCTTCAGGAGGACCTGCACACCGGTCCGGCCCTCGCGGCCACCGGATACGCCGCCGTCGCCCTCGCGATGACCGTCGGACGCCTCTCCGGCACCGCCCTCCTGCTGCGGCTCGGCCCGACCCGGGCGGTGGTGCTGGGCGGACTGACGGCTTGCGCCGGGATGCTGCTGGGGGCGTTCGGTCCCGAGGTCTGGCTCGTCCTGGCCGGTTTCGCGCTCACCGGGCTCGGGCTCGCCAACGTCTTCCCCGTGGCCATCGGCCGGGCCGGTGCCCTCGGCGGCCCCGGCGGTGTGGCCACCGCCTCCACCCTGGGGTACGCGGGCTTCCTGCTGGGGCCACCCACGATCGGCTTCCTCGCCGACGCCTTCGGGCTGCCGGTCGCGCTGACCACGGTCGCCGCGCTGGCGGCGGTGGCCGCCGTGGTCGCGCACACGACCCGGCACGCGTCCGCGGCCGCCGGAGTCTGACGCGTCGCATCCGGGTTCCCCCGGCGTGCGGGGACCGGACGGCCGACGCCGCCCACGGCTGGGGTGGTTGGTCGGCGGCGGTGGCGGCGGCCGTGGTGTCGGCGGTCCTCAACGCGGTGTTGTGCGGCGTGGTGGCGCGGGCCCGCCGCCGGCGTCGACCCGCACACTGGGTATTCACGGGCCCGGCTGTCGGTGCCGGCTGCCACAATCGCGTCATGGAGACAGCCGAGTTCATCGAGGTGCTGCGACGCGACGGCGCACTGCTCGCCGACGCGGCGGAAGCGGCCGGGCTCGACGCCGAGGTGCCGTCCTGCCCCGGCTGGCGCGTGCGCGAACTGGTCCGCCATCAAGGCATCGTGCACCGCTGGGCGACGCGTTACGTCGCGGAGGGGCGGCGGCAGCCGGAGCCCATCGAGGCCGAGGCCCCCAGGGACGACGCCTCGCTCCTCCCCTGGTTCCGCGAGGGCCACGGGCTGCTGGTCGCGGCCCTCGATGCGGCGCCCGCCGACCTGGAGTGCTGGTACTTCCTCAAAGCCCCCTCCCCGCGGGCCTTCTGGGCGCGGCGCCAGGCGCACGAGACGGCGGTCCACCGGGTCGACGCGGAACTGGCCCTGGGCCGGGCCCCGTCCCCGGTGGATCCGGGGTTCGCGGCCGACGGCATCGACGAGTTGCTCGCCGGTTTCCACGCCCGGCCCAAGAGCCGGGTCCGCAGCGGGACGCCCAGGACGCTGCGGGTGCGCACGACCGACACCGACGCCGCGCGGGACGACTGGTTCGCGCGCATGTCGGCCGATCCCCTGGCCGTCGAACGGCCCGCGCCGGGCGAGGCGGACTGCACGG
Organism: Streptomyces sp. TOM-9; assembly: GCF_056858595.1. Lineage (NCBI taxonomy): Bacteria > Bacillati > Actinomycetota > Actinomycetes > Kitasatosporales > Streptomycetaceae > Streptomyces > Streptomyces sp. TOM-9. The sequence goes on from NZ_JBXEQB010000001.1 coordinate 2,237,865, forward strand.
TGAGCGGCACCGCCGAGGAGCTCTACCTCACCCTCTGGAACCGGGGTGCGTACGAGAAGCTGCAGGTGACGGGGGACGACTCCGTGATCGAACTGTGGCGGCGCACGGCGGCGATCGACTGACGCACCGGGCGCGACGCGGGGCGGCGCCCCGGTTACCCGTGGGTAACTTCACGTGCTAGCGTCTGCGCATGGCACGACGTTCCCTCACACCCGCCGCCCTGCGCCGCGCGATCACCTGGTGGCCGCCCTACCTGTTCTCCGGCATCCGCGTCCTGCACATCGCCGACGACTGGAGTTCGGCCCGGGTCCGGCTGCGGCTCCACCGCTTCAACCGCAACTACGTGGGCACCCACTTCGGCGGATCGCTCTTCTCGATGAGCGACCCCTTCTGGATGCTGCTGGTCATGAACCGCCTCGGGCGCGACTACCTGGTGTGGGACCGTGCGGCGGAGATCGAGTTCATCTTGCCCGGCAAGGGGGACGTGTTCGTCGACTTCAAGCTGACCGAGCACCGGCTCGAGGAGATCAGGGAGCTCACCGCGGGCGGCGACAAGGCCCTGGTGTGGTTCGAGAACGACGTCGTCGCGGACGACGGGACGGTCGTGGCCAGGGTCCGCAAGCAGCTGTACGTCCGCCGGAAGCGCGACTCCCGCTGAGCGGAAGGACGCCGGCGACGCCGGGCACCCTCAAGCCTGGCCGAGCATCCGCTCCAGGACGGCGCGCTGGACGGGCTTGACCTCCCCGTGGCGCACCCGGCCCGCCTCGGTCAGCGCGACCCGCACCCCGCGCCGGTCCTCGCTGCAGATCCCCCGGCTGACGAGGCCGTCCTTCTCCAGCCGGCCGACCAGCCGGGAGAGCGCACTCTGGCTCAGGTGCACGCGGTCCGCGAGCTCCTGGACGCGGTAGGTGCATCCGCCGTCGTCGGGGTTGCCCTCGGCGAGCAGGTCGAGCACCTCGAAGTCGCTCGCCCCGAGTCCGTGCGGGTTCAGCTCACGGTCGAGTTCGCACGCGGTGCGCGCGTGCAGGGAGAGGACCTCCCGCCACCGCTCCACGAGCACATGCTCACTCTTCACGCCAGTCATGGCCGCAGGATAGCAGAAAATCAACACTATATGTACGCACATTAAATGCGCTTGCATCTGATGCACATGCATGTAGTGTTCCTCGGCATGACCTCTCCGCACACCGCCGTCCCCGGTTCCGACGGGCGCTGGAGCGCCCGGCAGTGGGGCACCCTGCTGGTGCTCTGCGCCGCGCTCTTCCTCGACGCCCTGGACGTCTCGATGGTCGGCGTGGCCCTCCCGTCCATCGCGGACGACCTCGACCTGTCCACCTCGTCGCTCCAGTGGGTCGTCAGCGGCTACATCCTCGGCTACGGCGGCCTGCTGCTCCTCGGCGGCCGTGCCGCCGACCTGCTCGGCCGGCGCCGGGTCTTCCTCGTCGCGCTGGCCGTGTTCGCCCTGGCGTCCCTGCTCGGCGGACTCGTCGACTCCGGCGAACTGCTCATCGCCAGCCGCTTCATCAAGGGTCTGAGCGCGGCGTTCACCGCCCCGGCGGGACTGTCCATCATCACCACGACCTTCGCCGAGGGACCGGTCCGCAACCGCGCCCTCAGCATCTACACCACCTGCGGCGCGACCGGCTTCTCCATGGGTCTGGTCCTGTCCGGCCTGCTGACCGAGGTGGGCTGGCGCTGGACGATGCTGCTGCCCGCGCCCGTGGCCGTCCTTGCCCTCGTGGCCGGCATCCGCCTGATCCCGTCGAGCCCCCGCGAGCGGCACACCGGCCGCGGCTACGACCTGCCCGGCGCCCTGACCGGCACCGGGGCGATGCTGCTGCTGGTCTTCACCGTCGTCCAGGCCCCCGAAGCGGGCTGGAGTTCGGCCCGCACCCTGCTCTCCTTCGCCGCCGTCGCCGTCCTGCTGGCCGCCTTCGCGGTGATCGAGCACCGCAGCAGCCACCCCCTTATCCGGCTGGGCGTCCTGCGTTCGCCCCACCAGATCCGCGCCAACCTGGGGGGCGCCGCCTTCTTCGGCTCCTACGTGGGCTTCCAGTTCCTCGTCACCCAGTACATGCAGTCGCTGCTGGGCTGGTCGGCGCTGCAGACCGCGCTCGCCTTCCTGCCCGCAGGAGCGCTGGTGGCGATCGCCTCCACGCGCATCGGTCCGCTGGTGGACCGCTTCGGCACGCCGCGGGTGATCGCCACCGGGTTCACCCTGCTGTTCGCGGGCTACGTGCTCTTCCTGCGCGTCGACCTCACCCCGAGTTTCGCCGCGGTGATCCTGCCGTCGATGCTGCTGCTGGGCGCCGCGTGCGCGCTGGTCTTCCCGTCGCTCAACATCCAGGCCACCAACGGCGTGCGCGACGAGGAGCAGGGCATGGTCTCCGGCCTGCTGAACACCTCCTTCCAGGTGGGCGGCGCCATCTTCCTCGCGGTGGTGACCGCCGCGATCACCGCCGGGTCCGATGACGGTCACCCCGCCTCCCCGCAGGCCGTACTCGACAGCTACCGCCCAGGGCTGGTCGTCGTCAGCGCGATCGCCCTGGCCGGACTGCTGATCACCCTCACGGGGCTGCGCCGCACGGTGTCGTACGGCTTCGTGGTCGCCTCCTCCGACACCGCCACGCCGGTGGGCGAGGAGCGCAAGGTCCCGGTGCGGGACTGATCCGCTCGCCGGCCTGGGGGCCCGCGCGGACCACGGTCCGCGCGGGCCCCTGCGGTTCAGCCGAGCCAGCCGGGCCGCACCAGACCGGATTCGTAGGCGAGGACGACGAGTTGGGCCCGGTCCCGGGCGCCGAGCTTCACCATCGTGCGGCTGACGTGCGTCTTGGCGGTGAGCGGGCTCACCACCAGGCGGCGTGCGATCTCCTCGTTGGACAGACCGATCCCGACCAGGGCCATCACCTCGCGCTCCCGCTCGGTGAGCCGGTCGAGTTCCGCCGCTGCCGAGGGCTCCTTGGACCGGGCGGCGAACTCGGCGATGAGCCGCCGGGTCACGCCGGGCGACAGCAGCGCGTCGCCGTCCACCACCGCCCGTACGGCACGCACCAGTTCCTCCGGCTCGGTGTCCTTGACCAGGAAGCCGGAGGCGCCCGCCCGGATGGCCTCGAAGACGTACTCGTCGAGCTCGAACGTGGTGAGGATGACGACCCTGACCCCGGTCAGCGCCGCGTCTTCGGTGATCAGGCGGGTGGCCTCCAGTCCGTCCATGACGGGCATGCGGATGTCCATCAGCACCGCGTCCGGGGTGAGTTCGCGGACCAGGCGCAGCGCCTGGGCGCCGTCGGAGGCCTCCCCCACGACCTCGATGTCGGGCTGGGCGTCCAGCAGGGCGGCGAAGCCGGCGCGCACCAGGAGCTGGTCGTCGGCGAGCAGGACCCGGGTCATGGGTTCTCCTTGTCGGGGACGGGCGCCACCGCGGCGCCGGCGGCGAGCGGCAGACGGGCCATGACGCGGAAGCCGCCGTCGGCACGGGGTCCGGCCTCGACCGTGCCGCCGAGCGCCGCCGCACGCTCGCGCATGCCGAGCAGCCCGTTGCCGCCACCGGAGTCGGGGGCGTGGTCGGCGGTCGTGGTGGCGGGGCCGTCGTCGTCGACCCGCAGCTCGACGGCGTCCCGGCGTCGGGTGACGTGGACGCGAGCGGTACGGGAGCCGGAGTGGCGGATGACGTTCGTCAGGGCCTCCTGGACGATGCGGAACGCCGCCAGGTCGACGCCGGGTGGCAGGGCGCCGGTGCGGCCGTCGCGGGTGACGTCGACGGCCAGGCCCGCGCCCGCGGCCTGTTCGAGCAGTTCGGGCAACCGGTCCAGGCCCGGGGCGGGCGAGCGGGGTGCCTCCCCGGGGCTGCGCAGGGTGCCGAGCACCTGGCGGACCTCGCCGAGCGCCTCCTTGCTGGCCGCCTTGATGGTGGTCAGTGCCTGCCGGGCCTGCTCGGGGCGCTCGTCCATGAGGGCGAGCGCCACCCCCGCCTGCACGTTGATGACCGAGATGCTGTGCGCGAGCACGTCGTGCAGCTCGCGGGCGATGCGCAGCCGCTCCTCGTCGGCGCGGCGCCGTTCGGCCTCGGCCCGCTCCCGCCGGTCGCGGACGAACTGTTCCCTGCGCAGCCGCCACAGCTCGGCGACGGCGAGGATCGCCAGCAGCCAGGCGGCGGCCCCCGACACCTGGGCCCACGAGGCGGCCTCGTCCCCGGCGGGCGGCAGCCAGCGGTACAACCACATGGTGATGAGCAGGTAGGCCGTGTACAGGGCGGCGGCGATGATCAGGACGGCTCTGCGGCGACCGGCGGCGACGGCCGCGAAGTAGGCGGCGACGATGCTCAGGAAGACCGGACCGTACGGGTAACCGGCGGCGACGTACGCGAGCGTGACGGCCGAGACGGCGGCGGCGACCGCGACGGGCGCGCGGTTGCGCCACAGGAGCAGGACCGGCCCCGCGAGCAGGAGCGCGTACCCGAGGTGGCCGAGGATGACCCGGCCGGGGGCGTTGTGCGCGGCGGCCGTGGTGCCGACCACCTGGACGACGGCGATGATCAGCGACGAGATCCACGGGTGGCGCAGGCGCTCGCCACCGCCGTGGGAGTGGGCGGGCCCGGTGTGGCGCCACCAGGGCCCCCAGGGCGGGCCGCCGCCCCGTGTCACGTCGTCGCTCATGCGGCCACGCTAGACCGGGGGGCGGCGGGTCGGCGTCCGGTCGCCGGGGTGATCGCGTCTACTCCCCGTGGAGTACGCGCTCACGGCGGAGCCCGGCTTGGTGCGCCAGGCCCGCGACGGCGTGGTCGAAGAAGTCGTCCCGCGCCTCGACCACGTTGTTGAACTGGCCGAACACCTCGAAGCTGACGAGGCCGAAGAGCTGCGCCCAGGCGGCCACGAGGGAGGGGATCGCCCGTGCCGGCAGGTCGCGGTCGAGGTCCTTGCTGAGCCGCCAGGCGTCGGCGTGGGCGGCCTCCGACAGTGGGGTGTCGGCCGGGGAGGCGGCGAGCGCCCCCGCGATGTGGGCCTGCTCGGCCACGGCGATCAGTGCCAGCCCGACCCGGGACGCGGGTCCGATCGTGTCGAGCGGCGCGGAGTAGCCGGGCACGGGGGAGCCGTAGATGAGGGCGTACTCGTGCGGATGGCCTAGGGCCCAGCGGCGTACGGCCCGGCAGACCTCGCTCCAGCGCTCCACGGGGTCGCCGCCTGCACGGGCCAGGGCCTCCTCGGCGGCGGCGCCCACCGCGTCGTAGGCATCGATGATGAGGGCGGTGAGCAACTCGTCCCGGCTCGGGAAGTAGCGGTAGAGCGCGGAGGAGACCATGCCCAGCTCCCGCGCCACGGCGCGGAGCGAGAGCCTCGAGGCGCCTTCGTCGGCGAGCTGCCGGCGCGCCTCTTCCTTGATGGCCGCGGTCACTTCGTCGCGGGCCCGTTCCCTGGCCGTTCGGATGACGCTCATGCGATCAGTGTATCCACGAATGGAGCGACGACCAAGAAAGAGAGCAGTGCTCTTGCCATGGAGCGACAGGGCGTGCACACTGTTCTCAAGCGAGAGCACCGCTCACGGACCACTCTCGGTCCACGGCCCGCGCGTCACGGAGGAGTCCTCATGTCCGAGCACGTCATCAAGCCCGGCTGGTTCACGGTCAACGTCTTCAACCGCGCGGTGGCCTGGCTCACCCGCCGCGGTCTGAGCGTGTGGGGCTCCCGCGTGCTCGCCGTCCGCGGCCGCAAGAGCGGGGAGTGGCGGCGCACCCCGGTCAACCTGCTGGTGGTGAACGGGGAGCGCTACCTCGTGGCGCCGCGCGGGCACGTCCAGTGGACGCACAACATGCGCGCCGCCGGCGGCGGTCAACTGCTGCTGGGCAGGAAGGTCGAGGAGTTCAGCGCGACCGAGGTCGGTGACGACGTCAAGCCCGAGGTGCTGCGTGCCTACCTCAAGCGCTGGAAGGCCGAGGTGGGCGTGTTCTTCGGCGGCGTGGGGGCGGACTCCACCGACGAGGAACTGCGCGCCATAGCCCACAAGCACCCGGTCTTCCGCATCACCGAGCTCCGGCCCGTCAGCTGAAGCGGACCTCCACCTTCTCGAACCCCAGCGAGGTCAGCAGCTGTTCCAGCATGGCCCGGGTGTTGGTCTCCGCCCGCTTCGCCAGTTCGGTGGACTTGGCCGCCTGCTGGATCTTCTTCGCGGCGAGTTGCTGGACCTGCTGTTCGTCCCCCGGGTGGGAGGAGAAGAAGTCACCGAGCCGGTCGAAGAAACCGCGCTCCTGGGCCACCACGTAGGAATGGTCGGGGTCGAGCGAGGTCCGCTCGAGTTGGGCGTGGGGCAGCGTGATGACGGCGGAGGTCCGGTCCTCGGAGACGGTGACGCCCTTCGGGCCCACGTCACCGAGGTCCACGTAGGCGTCGACACTGCCGGACCCCACGTAGAGCGTGCGCCTGCCGCGCACGGCGTCGGGAAGGAACTTGGCGTCCTTCTCCAGGTCGACCACGACCTGGAACTGGCCACTTGCTCCTTCGAAGCGGCTCATGTCCTGGATCGCCTTGAGCACCACGGGACCACTGCGGTCCTTGGTCTCCTCGGCGAAGGGATTGGGCAGACCCGGTATCAGGTCCGCGCGCGCGACCAGGAACAGAAGTCCGCCGAGCACGACGAGCCCGGTGAGTGTACGCACCCACCACGGCAGTCTTCCGTCTACGTTCCTCAAGGGCATGACGAGGACACCTCCCATAACGTCTCTGCCCCTCAACTCCGCCTTTATGACGCCCAGGAGGGTGCCATCAGGAGGTCAACGACGGTCGAACGACTCCAGCGCGCGACGGGCCAGCGGATGCGTACGGACCAGCTCGGCGAGCGAGCTGGAACCGCGGGTGATCTTAGCGAAGGCGTTCCACGCCGGGGGGAGGGTTGTGAGAGCCGCGTGCAGCAAACCCGGACGCTTCTCGAAGACGCCCAGCATCCGGCGGCCGACGCCCATCTCGACCCCGAGGCCGGCCTTGACGGCGAACGCGTAGTTCAGGGCCTGGCGCCGCGCGTCCACCGCGTCGCTCGCCTCGGCGATCCGCACCGCCCACTCCCCCGCCAGGCGGCCGGAGCGCAGTGCGAAGGAGATGCCCTCGCGGGTCCACGGCTCCAGCAGGCCCGCCGCGTCACCGCAGACCAGCACGCGGCCGCGGGAGAGCGGGGAGTCGTCGGCACGGCAGCGGGTGAGGTGGCCGGAGGAGATGCTCGGCTCGAAACCGGCCAGACCCAGCCGGCCGATGAAGTCCTCCAGGTAGCGCTTGGTGGCCGCGCCCTCGCCGCGCGCCGAGATGACGCCGACGGTCAGGGTGTCGCCCTTGGGGAAGACCCACCCGTAACTGCCGGGCAGCGGGCCCCAGTCGATGAGCACCCGGCCCGCCCAGTCCTCGGCGACCTCCGCGGGCACCGGGATCTCGGCCTCGAGCCCCAGGTCGACCTGGGCCATCTTGACGCCGACGTGGGCGCCTATCCGGCTCGCCGAGCCGTCGGCGCCGACCACCGCGCGGGCCAGGATCGTCTCGCCGTCGTTGAGCACCACCGCGACGGTCCGCCGGTCCGGGACGGAGGTGCCGTGCTGTTCGACCCGGGAGACCTGGGCCCCGGTCCGCAGCCGCGCGCCCGCGTCGACGGCCGCGTCCACCAGCTGGGCGTCGAACTCGGGCCGGTTGATCAGCCCGAAGAGCATCTGCCGCGACCGGCGGGTGCGGCTGAGCCGGCCGTTGAGGCTGAAGGTCACCGCGTGCACCCGGTCGCGCAGCGGGAGCTCGAAGCCCGGCGGCAGCGCGTCGCGGGAGGGCCCGATGATGCCACCGCCGCAGGTCTTGTAACGCGGCAGTTCGGCCTTCTCCAGCAGGAGCACACGGCGTCCCGCACTTGCCGCGGCGTAGGCCGCCGAGGCCCCGGCCGGCCCGGCACCCACCACGACGACGTCCCACACCTGCGTGCCGTCGACGTCCTCCGCCGAACCGCCGTCCTGCGCCTGGTACTCGCTGCTCACGTGTGCTTCCGCTCCCGTTCGACCTGCCGACTGCCGTCGCCCCTGCTCAGCCGCATACTAATCCGCGGGGTGAGCGAGGCCGCCTGTGGCACCATCGATCACGACCACCGGTCCACGAACATCGCGTTCGACCCTGTCCCACCCATCAGGAGCGCCCATGTCCGCCGCACCACTCGCCGCAACCGTCGCCGCACTGATGCCGCGGGCCAGGACCGAGCTGGCCGAGCTGGTGTCGTACCGCTCGGTGGCGGATCCGCGGCAGTTCCCCAAGAGCGAGTGCGAGCGGGCCGCCTCCTGGATCGCCGACGCGCTGCGCGCCGAGGGCTTCGAGGACGTCGCCCTGCTGGACACCCCGGACGGCACGCAGTCGGTGTACGGCTACCTGCCCGGGCCGGAGGGGGCGCCCACGGTGCTGCTGTACGCGCACTACGACGTGCAGCCGCCGCTGGACGAGGCCGGCTGGCTGTCGCCGCCGTTCGAGCTCACCGAGCGCGACGGCCGCTGGTACGGGCGCGGCGCGGCCGACTGCAAGGGCGGCCTGATCATGCACCTCACCGCCCTGCGCGCGCTGCGCGAGAACGGCGGGGTCCCGGTCGGCGTGAAGATCATCGCCGAGGGCTCGGAGGAGCAGGGCACCGGCGGTCTGGAGCGCTACGCGGAGGAGCACCCCGAACTCCTCACCGCGGACGCGATCGTCATCGGCGACTCCGGCAACTTCCGCGTCGGCCTGCCGACCGTCACGGCCACCCTGCGCGGCATGGCGCTGGTCGACGTCAAGGTGACCACCCTGGAGGGCAATCTGCACTCCGGCCAGTTCGGCGGTGCCGCACCGGACGCGCTGGCCGCCCTGGTCCGCATCCTGCACACGCTCCACGACGACTCGGGTGCCTCCACCGTGGCGGGCCTCACCGCCGACGCCGCCTGGGACGGGCTGCAGTACGACGAGGGCGACTTCCGCGCCGACGCCAAGGTGCTCGACGGCGTCGAGCTGATGGGCACCGGCACGGTCGCCGACCGCCTCTGGGCCCGCCCGTCGGTCACCGTCATCGGCATCGACGCCCCTCCCGTGGTCGGCGCCACGCCGTCCGTGCAGGCCACCGCGGGTGCCAAGGTCAGCCTCCGGGTCCCGCCGGGCGCGGACGCCCAGCAGGCGGCCAAGCTGCTGATCGCCCACCTGGAGGCGGCCGCCCCCTGGGGGGCCCGCGTGGAGGTCACCCAGGTCGGCAGCGGTCAGCCGTTCCGCGCGGACACCTCCAGCCCGGCGTACGCCTCCATGGCGGAGGCGATGCACACCGCGTACGGCACGCAGATGGAGATCGCCGGCATGGGCGGCTCGATCCCGCTCTGCAACACCCTGGCCACGCTCTACCCCGAGTCGGAGATCCTGCTGATCGGCCTGAGCGAGCCGGAGGCGCAGATCCACGCGGTGAACGAGAGCGTCTCCCCCGAGGAACTGGAGAAGCTCTCGCTCACCGAGGCGCTCTTCCTCCAGAAGTACGCCGCCAAGGCCGTCTGAGCCCGGGTGGGCGGCCGGGACGCGCCCGTCGCCTCTCAGCCGCCCACCGGCACGCCCGCCTCCAGGTTGAGCACGGTGGCCCGCTCCCGCGCCCGCAGCGCCCAGCGCAGCCGGGTGTGCCGGACGGGCGGCAGCATGGATGCGGCCTCGTCCTCCGTGGCGAAGCGCCAGCCCCGCAGCTCGGCGCCGGGCAGCAGGAGGCGCTCGGCGTCGGCGGCGGGCAGCCGCCCACCGTCGAAGAGCAGCCGCAGACCGCCGTATCCGGGCGGCAGCGGCGGTTCCCAGTCGACGACCAGCAGCCGGGGCACCGCCGGGAGCCGTAGGCCGAGTTCCTCGGCGACCTCCCGCATTCCGGCCCGGGCGGGCGGCTCACCGGGCTCGACGACCCCGCCGGGGAACTCCCAGCCGGGCTTGTAGGTCGGGTCGACCAGCAGCACCCGGTCGTCCTCGTCGAAGAGCAGCACGCCCGCCGCGAGGGTCTCGGCGGTGGGCTCCGGGGTCTGCACGATGTCGCAGGAGCCCGCGCCTTCCCGTATCGCCTCGGCGATCCGCTCGGCCGTCGCGCGGGAGGTGAGCCCCGCGGTGTCGACGACGTGGGCGTCCGCCGTGAGCCAGGGCAGTGCCTCCTGGTAGGCGGGCAGGTGGTCCAGACACCAGGCGCGGACTCCCGCGCTGGCCTCGGCGTCGCCCGGGATGTCGGCGCGCTGGTCGATCCGCTCCCGCAGAACCGTTTCCTCAGCGTGCAGCAGCACATGCCGCACAGTGATCCGGCGGGCCGCGAGGCCGCCGAAGATCTCGTCCCGGTACTCCTGCCTCAGCAGGGTCATCGGCACCACCAGCGGTCCCCCGCCCACCTCGGCGAGCAGCGCGGCCGCGGTGTCCACGACCAGCCGCCGCCACGCGGGCAGCTCCTGGTAGTCGGAGACCTCGCCCAGCCGCTTCTCCGGGAGCATCAGCCGCAGTCCGCTGCCGATGAGTTCCGGATCGTAGAGCACGCTGCCCGGCAGCAGTTCGAGCAGTTCGCGTGCCGCAGTGGTCTTCCCCGCGCCGAACGTGCCGTTGAGCCAGACGATCACGGTGCCCCCTCTTCCGTAGCCCGGTAGCCCCCTACGAATTGCCCGGATCATCGGCGTCGGCAAACGCGCAGACCCGGCCATCGGCGCATACCGGCGGCTTCGGCACCCGCGAACCCGGTGGTCAGCCCTCGTTGGGCCCCAGGGTCGGTCCGGCGATGAACTGCCACCGCAGCAGCATGGTGGTCCCCGGTCCGCGACGGCCTCGTCGTCGCCTCCCGCGACCACCACGACCACCACGACCACGCGGTGCCGGCCGAGGCACAGAGCGGGGGCCGCCCCACCACCTGGTGGGCGCCGCCCGCATCCCCCTCGCACGGAAGCAGGTGGCCGACGGAATCGACACGGTCCGCGTCAAGCGCGTACGGCCCGTCCGGAACCGTCACCCACGAGCGCGCCTCCCTCTGGGGCACGCCCCACCACACGCCTCGGCCGATCTCGGAGATCTACGTGTTCCCGGCCCGGGAAACGGGCGCGGCCGACCGCGCCCACCGGGCCGTGACGGGGGCGTCGCGACGTCCACGAGGGCGGCACGCCACGACGCGGGAGGGCACGACGGCGCGCTCCCGCGCGAACGGGTGAATCTCCTCCTCCGCGAGGCACACCGGACCTCGCCCCCCGGCCGTAGGCCAGGGGAGGGACTGCGACGACCCGGACTAGGCGCCGGTCGCGAAGGCCTCCAGCCGCAGCGCCTGCGCCGCGGCGGCGGCCGCGCCGACCAGGCCCGCGTCCGTGCCGAGCACGGCGGGAACGACCTTCACCCCCGAGACGAACGACAACGTGGCGTACCGGCGCATGTGCGCGCGGAGGGGCTCGAAGAGCAGCGGGCCGGCGCCCGCGACACCGCCGCCGATCACCGCTACGTCGATCTCCACCAGGGTGGCCGTCGCGGCGATGCCCGCGGCCAGCGCCTGCGCCGCGCGGTCGTACGAGGCGAGGGCGAGGGCGTCGCCCTCACGGGCGGCCCGGGCGACAGCGGCGGCGTCGGACTCCTCGCCGTGGGCCGGACGCCAGCCGGACTCCAGGGCGCGCCGCACGATGTTGGGCCCGCTGGCCAGGCGCTCGACACAGCCTCGGCTGCCGCAGGGGCACACGTCCCCGTCGAGGTCGACGCTGATGTGGCCGATGTGCCCGGCGTTGCCCGTCGGGCCGGGGTGGAGCTTGCCGCCGAGGACGAGACCGCCTCCGACGCCGGTCGACACCACCATGCACAGTGCGTTGTCGTGCCCGCGGGCGGCGCCCTGCCAGTGCTCCGCCGCGGTGATCGCGATGCCGTCGCCGGTGAGGACGACGGGCAGCCCGCCGACGCGTTCGCCCACCTGGGCGACGACGGGGAAGTCCCGCCAGCCGGCGATGTTGACCGGGCTCACCGTGCCGCGGGAGGCGTCGATCGGCCCGGCGCTGCCGATGCCCACCGCGACGACCCGCGGCCAGCCCGCGGACTCCCGCAGTCCGGCCAGCACCTCCGCGAGCGATCCCATCACCGTCGCCGCGTCCCGGTCCGCGGGCGTCGGGCGCTGCACGCGTACGAGCAACTCGCCGCGCGCGTCCACCAGGGCACCCGCGATCTTGGTGCCGCCGATGTCCACAGCGGCGATCAGCGGGCCCGCACCGGCGGCACCCGACGGCGGGACGATGGACTCGGCAGAGCTCTCGAACGGCATGGGCGTAGTGTCGCCCTTTGTTGACAACGTTGTCCAGCCCATAGGATCACGCCGTGACCGATATTCCGCGTACCGCCCGTCCCACCATGAAGGATGTCGCGGCCCGGGCCGGTGTCGGCCTGAAGACGGTATCGCGTGTCGTCAACGAGGAACCAGGCGTCACCGAGGACACGATCTCGCGTGTCCAGGCGGCCATCGACGCCCTCGGATTCCGCCGCAACGACAGCGCGCGGCTGCTCCGCAAGGGCCGTACGGCCAGCATCGGGCTGGTCCTCGAGGACCTCGCCGACCCCTTCTACTCCCCGCTCAGCCGGGCCGTCGAGGACCTGGCACGGGCGCACTCGACGCTGCTGTTCACCGGATCGAGTGCCGAGGACGCGGACCGCGAGCAGGAACTGGTGCTCGCCTTCTGCGCCCGGCGTGTCGACGGGCTGGTCATCGTGCCCGCCAGCGAGGACCACCGCTACCTCGAGCCGGAGATCGCGGCCGGCGTGGCCACCGTCTTCGTGGACCGCCCCGCGGGCGGCATCGACGCGGACGTGGTCCTCAGCGACAACGCCGGAGGCACCCGCGAGGGCGTCGCCCACCTCATCGCCCACGGGCACCGGCGCATCGGCTTCATCGGCGACCTCCCCCGCATCCACACCGCGGCCGAGCGTCTGCGGGGCTACCGGGAGGCGATGGCCGCCGCCGGGCTCCCCGTGCACGAGGGCTGGGTCTCCTGCGGGCCCACCGCCCCCGACCGCGTCCGCGCCGCCGTGGAGTCCATGCTGAGCGGCCCGGAGCCGGTCACCGCCCTGTTCGCCGGCAACAACCGGATCACCGTGACCGCGGTCCGGGTCCTCGCCGACCGGCCCAGCGTGGTCGCCCTCGTGGGCTTCGACGACTTCGAGCTCGCCGACCTGCTGCGCCCGGCGGTCACCGTCGTCGCCCAGGAGCCCGGACAGCTCGGCCGGACCGCGGCCGGCCTGCTCTTCCAGCGGCTCGACGGCGCGGCGGGCCCCCCCAAGCGGGTCGAGCTCGCCTGCCGCCTGATCCCGCGCGGCTCGGGCGAGCTGCCGCCGGTGCCGTGACGGCGCGGCGGGCGGTCAGGACGGCTCCTCCTCGACCAGCCCGCAGGTGAAGCCGAAGGACTCCAGGGCGCGGCGCCGCGCCGCGCCGGGTCCGGCTCGGCCGCCGCCGTCGAGCACCCGCAGGAACCGGGCGCGCCGACGGGGCGGCAGGTTGTGGAGCACCCACCCGGCGTGCTCCGCCGTCCTCACGCCGACCTCGGGGGCGACCTCGTCGTCGGCGCAGGTGTCGAGGGAGTGGACGACGTCCACGACGATTCCGGCGAGTACCGGAACAAACGGGTCGGTGTCCGTCGCCGGGGCACCGTGGCCGAGCGCGTGGCGCGGGCGCGCCGTGCCCGGACCGTCAGCAGGCATGTGCCATGGCGGTGAAGGTCAGCGAGGTGAAGGACCCCGGCCCGCCGTCGTACGCGACCGTCACCGTCCAGCCGCCCTTTCCGAGGTTGACGTACGTACCGCCGCCGGGGCTGTCTCCCGGCGCAGTTCCGTCCACCCGTGCTCGCGCAGGACCGCCGTCACGGCGGCGTACTCCCGCTCGCCCGCCCCGTCCGCGGCCGCCCAGGCGAGCATGCACTGCTCGCTGGGCCGGTCGGACTCCTTGTCGGTGGTCACGGTCAAGCCCATCACGGTGTTCTGCGACCTGTGTACGCCGGACCGGTCCGCCGCCGCGTAGAGTTCCGCCTCCACCGCGGCGCGGCCCAGCGGAACCGCCGTCACGGGCACGGCACTTCCCGGCCCCGCCGCGAACGCGGCGAGCACGGTGACGGCGCCCACCCTGAGCAGCGCTCGCGTCACCGGCGAGCGGGGCGCCGGTTCCCACTCGATCTCCTCCACCGCGACACCATCCCACGACGGACGGACAACCGGCACGCGTCGGCCGGCCGTTGACACCCCACCCCGTGAAACGATTCGATACCGGCCATGCCGCTCACCGACCTGCCGCTGGACGAACTGCGCCGCTACGCCCCGGAGATCGCCGAGCCCGGGGACTTCGACGCCTTCTGGGCCAAGACCCTGACCGCCGCCCGCGAGGCGGGCACGTACCCGGCCGAGTATCGCGCGGTCGATTCGCCGCTGGCCACGGTCGAGGTGTTCGACGTGCGCTTCCCGGGCTGGGGAGGCCAGCCGGTCGCCGCCTGGCTGCTGCTGCCCCGCGGGGCGGCCGGGCCGCTGCCCGGGGTCGTCACGTACATCGGCTACGGCGGCGGGCGCGGGCTGCACCACGAGAACCTGCTGTGGAGCGCCGCGGGCTACGCCCACCTGGTCGTCGACTCCCGAGGCCAGGGCCACGACACGCCGGACCCCGACCCCGCCCCGGGTCCGCAGTACGTCGGCGGGTTCATGACCCGCGGCGTGGAGGACCCGGAGCACTACTACTACCGCCGCCTGATGACGGACTGCGTACGCGCCGTGGACGCCCTGCGCGCGCACCCGGCCGTCGACGCGGGCCGGGTCGTCGTCTCCGGCGGCAGCCAGGGCGGCGGGCTCGCCCTCGCGGTGGCCGGACTGGCCCCGGACGCGGTCGCGGCGGCCCTGGTCGACGTGCCGTTCCTCTGCCACTTCCGGCGGAGCGCGGAGACCGCCACCGAGGGACCGTACCCGGAGCTCGCCCAGTACCTCGGCGTCCACCGGCGCATCGACCCCGAACGGCTCTTCGACACCCTCGACTACTTCGACGGTGTCCACTTCGCGCCGCGCGCCACCGCGCCGGCGTTGTTCAGCGTGGGCCTGATGGACCCCGTCTGCCCGCCGTCGACGGTGTTCGCCGCCTACAACCGCTACGCGGGGCCCAAGGACATCACGGTGTGGCGGTTCGGCGACCACGGCGGCGGACGCGGCTCCCAGCCGTACGAGCAGATGCTGTGGCTGCGCGGCCTCGGACTCGCCCCTGCGGCGGACCGGTAACCGCCGCTCCCCCGGGTGGCACGCTCAGGCGCACGACGGGCACAGGCCGCGGTAGGTGACCTCGGCCTCGGAGACCGTGAAACCGAAGCGCTCGTCGGCCGGGAGGTCGGCCAGCGGGTCGCCGGTGGGGTGGACGTCGCGGACGGTGCCGCACCTGGAGCACACCAGGTGCTGGTGCGGACGGTGCGCGTTGGGGTCGTAGCGCTTGGCGCGGCCGTCGGTGGCGACCTCTATGACCTCACCGAGGGATACCAGCTCGCCCAGGGTGTTGTAGACGGTCGCCCGGGAGATCTCGGGCAGCAGCCGCGCCGCGCGGGCGTGCACCTCGTCGGCCGTGAGGTGCACGTGGTCGCCGTCGAGGACCTCCGCGACGACACGCCGCTGGGACGTCATGCGCCAGCCGCGCCCGCGCAGCCGCTCCAGCAGGTCGCTCATGTGTGCTCACCCGTTCCGCTCGGTGGACGTCCGGAATTCACCCCGTGGACGCGTCCGGGTTCTGATTGCCTATGGAATTGACGCTCTTCTTGACTTGGACTGCGTCCATCGTAGGATCGGTTCCGGCGCCAGCCAAGGGACAGGAAGACTCCAGTACGGCAGAAGAGAGAGACGTGACGGGACCACCGCCGAGCAGCCGCGCGGTGCCGCCTGGGAGTTACGGGCGCCCGCGTCGTACTGCCGCAGCCGGTCCGGGACCCGCTCCCCCTGTCATGCCGCCGGTGAGGCCCCCGTGCGCTCACCGCGACGGCCCCCGCCCGAACGCGTCCGACGGCCCGCAGTCCTGAGCACCGTGATCCGCCAGGTCCGGAAGGATTCCCATGTCTGAGAACCACGAAGCAATCGTCACAGACGCCAAGACGGAGGGTGTGAACGGCTGCCCCGTCGCGCACGGGCGCGCCCCGCACCCGACCCAGGGCGGCGGAAACCGGCAGTGGTGGCCGGAACGGCTGAACCTGAAGATCCTCGCCAAGAACCCCGCGGTGGCCAACCCGCTCGGTGAGGACTTCGACTACGCCGAGGCGTTCAAGGCCCTCGACCTCGCCGCCGTGAAGCAGGACGTCCTCGAGGTCCTGACGACCTCTCAGGACTGGTGGCCGGCGGACTTCGGCCACTACGGCCCGTTCATGATCCGCATGGCCTGGCACAGCGCGGGCACCTACCGCATCAGCGACGGCCGCGGCGGCGCCGGCGCCGGCCAGCAGCGCTTCGCCCCGCTCAACAGCTGGCCGGACAACGGCAACCTCGACAAGGCCCGCCGCCTGCTGTGGCCGGTGAAGAAGAAGTACGGCCAGAGCATCTCGTGGGCCGACCTCATGATCCTCACCGGCAACGTCGCGCTGGAGTCGATGGGCTTCGCGACCTTCGGCTTCGCCGGCGGCCGCGAGGACGTCTGGGAGCCGGAGGAGGACGTCTACTGGGGCCCCGAGTCCACCTGGCTCGGCGACCAGCGCTACACCGGCGACCGCCAGCTGGAGAGCCCGCTCGGCGCCGTCCAGATGGGCCTGATCTACGTCAACCCCGAGGGCCCCAACGGCAACCCGGACCCGATCGCCGCGGCCCGCGACATCCGTGAGACCTTCCGCCGGATGGCGATGAACGACGAGGAGACCGTCGCCCTCATCGCCGGCGGGCACACCTTCGGCAAGACCCACGGCGCGGGCCCCGCGGACAACGTCGGTCCCGACCCCGAGGCCGCCTCGATGGAGGAGCAGGGCCTCGGCTGGCGGAACAGCTACGGCACCGGCAAGGGCGCGGACGCGATCACCAGCGGTCTCGAGGTCACCTGGACCAGCACCCCGACCCAGTGGGGCATGGGCTTCTTCGAGAACCTCTTCCGCTACGAGTGGGAGCTGACGACCAGCCCCGCCGGCGCCAACCAGTGGGTGGCCAAGGACGGTGCCGGCGCGGGCACCATCCCCGACGCGCACGACTCCTCCAAGAGCCACGCCCCGACGATGCTGACCACGGACCTCTCGCTCCGGTTCGACCCGGTCTACGAGCAGATCTCGCGTCGCTTCCTGGAGAACCCGGACGAGTTCGCGGACGCCTTCGCCCGCGCGTGGTTCAAGCTGACCCACCGCGACATGGGCCCGGTCGTGCGCTACCTCGGTCCCGAGGTCCCGTCCGAGACCCTGCTGTGGCAGGACCCGCTGCCCGCGCGGACGCACGGGCTCGTCGACGCCGCCGACGTCGCCGCCCTCAAGGAGCAGGTCCTCGCCTCGGGCCTCACCGTGTCGCAGCTGGTGTCCACGGCGTGGGCGTCGGCCTCGTCCTTCCGCGGCAGCGACAAGCGCGGTGGCGCCAACGGCGCCCGTCTGCGCCTGGAGCCGCAGCGCGGCTGGGAGGTCAACGAGCCCGACGAGCTCGCCGTGGTGCTGCGCACCCTGGAGGGCGTCCAGGAGTCCTTCAACGCGGCGCAGTCCGGCGACAAGCGGATCTCGCTGGCCGACCTGATCGTGCTGGCCGGTTCCGCCGCCGTCGAGAAGGCCGCCGCGGACGGCGGTCACCGCGTCGAGGTGCCCTTCACGCCGGGTCGTGTGGACGCCGCGCAGGACCAGACGGACGTGGAGTCCTTCGCGGCGCTCGAGCCGGCCGCCGACGGGTTCCGCAACTACCTCGGCAAGGGCAACCGCCTGCCGGCCGAGTACCTGCTGCTCGACCGGGCGAACCTGCTGACCCTCAGCGCCCCCGAGCTGACGGTCCTCGTCGGCGGTCTGCGCGTCCTGGGCGCGAACCACGGGCAGTCGTCGCACGGCGCCTTCACCACGACCCCCGGGTCGCTGACCAACGACTTCTTCGTCAACCTGCTCGACCTGGGCACGTCGTGGAAGGCGACCTCCGAGGACCAGTCCACCTTCGAGGGCCGTGACAACGCCACGGGCGAGGTCAAGTGGACCGGCACCCGTGCCGACCTCGTCTTCGGCTCCAACTCCGAGCTGCGCGCGCTCGCGGAGGTCTACGCGAGCGACGACGCGAAGGCGAAGTTCACCGAGGACTTCGTCGCGGCGTGGGCGAAGGTCATGGACCTCGACCGGTTCGACCTCGTCTGATCGTCCACCTCTGCAGGACGTCCGGGCCGGCCCCAGCGGGGGCCGGCCCGGACGTCTTCGTGGAGGCTGCTCCTCAGACGGCGGGGCCGCCACGGCCCGCGAGGGCGTCGAGGTCGGCGCGGGTCAGCCCGGTGGCGCCGGCGACCTCCGCGAAGTCCACGGCGCCGCAGTCGAGTCCGCGCAGCAGGTAGCCGCTCAGGGCGCGGGCGGTGGCGGGTTCGTCCATGACGTCCCCGCCGGCCTTGGCGACGTACGCCGCGAGCCGGGCCGCCGCCGCGTCCAGGCCTTCGCGGTAGAAGGCGTAGACCGCGGCGTACCGTGTCGGCAGGTGCGCGGGGTGCATGTCCCAGCCCTGGTAGTACGCGCGGGCCAGCGAACGGCGGACCAGGCCGTAGTGGAGCCGCCAGGCCTCGTGGACCTGGGGGCCCGGGCCGACGGGCAGCACATTGGTGGAGCCGTCGGAGAGCCGCACTCCCGTGCCGGCGGCCGCCACCTGCATGACGGCCTTGGCGTGGTCCGCGACCGGGTGGTCCATGGACTGGTACGCCGCGCTGACCCCGCACGCGGCGCTGTAGTCGAAGGTCCCGTAGTGCAGCCCCGTGACGCGGCCTTCGGCGGCGTCGATCAGCCGGGCGACCGTGGCCGTGCCGTCGGGCCCGAGGATGGACTGCGTGGTCTCGATCTGGATCTCGAACCCGAGGCGTCCGGCCGGGAGTCCGCGTGCCGTCTCGAACTCCTCGGCGAGCCGCACCATGGCCGTCACCTGCTGGGGGAAGGTGACCTTGGGCAGGGTCAGCACCAGGCCGCCGGGCAGCCCGCCGGAATCCATCAGGCCGGTGAGGAAGATGTCCAGGGTGCGGATGCCGCGGTCGCGCACGGCGGCCTCCATGCACTTCATGCGGATGCCGACGTACGGGGGCGCGGTCCCGTCCGCGATGGCGGCGGCCACGAGCCGGGCGGCGCGGGCGGCCGCCGCGTCCTCCTCGGCGTCGGGCCGCGGCCCGTAGCCGTCCTCGAAGTCGATCCGCAGGTCCTCGACCGGTTCGCGCCGCAGCTTGGCCCGTACGCGGTCGTGGACGGGCGCGGCGAGGGCGGGCGGCAGGCCCAGCACGCCGGCGAGCCGCACCGCGTCGGGGGCGTGCTCGTCCAGGGCGGCGAGGGCGCGGTCGCCCCAGGTGCGCACGGTGTCGGCGGCGAAGGCGTCGGCGGGGACGTAGACGGTGTGCACGGGCTGCCGGGTGCCCGGGTCCCCGGGGTAGCGGCGGGCGAGTTCGGCGTCGACGGCGGCGAGCGAGGCGCCGATGTCCTGCCGGACCGCGTCGCCGAGCGATGTGCGGACCGTCTCGTTCTGCGCCATCGGGCACCCTCCCGGTCTTCAACAAATCGTTGAAGTGAAGCTAACGCCCCCTCCGTCACACCGTCAACGACCCGCGGGGAGAGCCAGGAGCGCCGGAGCCCCGTGGTGCCGTCAGGGGGCGTCACGGGGCTCCGGTGCGTGTGTGCTGCCGGTGGTGTGCCGGGGTCAGCCCTTGCGGGCGGTGACCTCCTCGGTCAGCTGCGGCACCACGGCGAACAGGTCACCCACCACGCCGTAGTCGACCAACTCGAAGATCGGCGCCTCCGGGTCCTTGTTCACCGCCACGATCGTCTTCGAGGTCTGCATACCCGCCCGGTGCTGGATCGCACCCGAGATCCCCGCCGCGACGTACAACTGCGGCGACACCGACTTACCCGTCTGCCCCACCTGATTGGTGTGCGGATACCAGCCCGCATCCACCGCCGCACGCGACGCACCCACCGCCGCACCCAGCGAATCGGCCAGCGCCTCGATCACCGCGAAGCTCTCCGCACCACCCACACCCCGGCCACCGGACACCACGATCGCAGCCTCCGTCAGATCCGGACGCCCCGTCGCCTCCCGCGGCGTACGCGCCACCACCTTCGTACCCGTGGCCAGCGCACCGAACTCCACGGCCAGCTCCTCCACCGCACCCGCCGCCGAAACAGCCTCCACCGGCGCCGAGTTCGGCTTCACCGTGATCACCGGCACACCCGTCGTCACCCGCGACTTCGTCGTGAACGACGCCGCGAACGCCGACTGCGTCGCCACCGGACCCTGCTCACCGGCCACCACATCCACCGCATCGGTGATGATGCCCGACCCCAGCCGCAACGCCAGCCGCGCCGCGACCTCCTTGCCCTCACCCGAAGACGGCACCAGCACCGCCACCGGACCCACCACACGGGCGGCCGCCTGAAGCGCATCCACCTTCGGCACCACCAGATACTGCGCGAACTCCGCAGCCTCATTGACCAGCACCCGCACCGCACCATGCCCGGCCAGCACACCCGCCGTCGCACCGGCACCCGCACCCAGCGCCACCGCCACCGGCTCACCCAGCCGACGCGCGATCGTCAGCAACTCCAGCGTCGGCTTGCGGACCGCACCATCCACATGATCGACGTAAACGAGGACTTCACCCATGGGACTACCTACTCCTGCGAACTCGATGGAAGACGCTTCAGATGAACTTCTGGCCCGCGAGGAACTCCGCGAGCTGCTTGCCGCCCTCGCCCTCGTCCTTCACGATCACACCGGCCGTCCGCGGCGGACGCGCCACCGCCTCATCCACCACGCTCCACGCACCCGCCAGACCCACCTGCCCCTCCTCGACACCCAGGTCGGACAGATCCAAGGACTCCACCGGCTTCTTCTTCGCCGCCATGATCCCCTTGAACGACGGATACCGCGCCTCACCCGACTGGTCCGTCACCGACACCAACGCCGGCAACGACGCCTCCAACCGCTCACTGGCGGAGTCACCGTCCCGGCGACCGGACACCACCCCGCCCCCGACCTTCACCTCCGACAGCAACGTCACCTGCGGCACACCC
The DNA here is from genome assembly GCF_056858595.1 of Streptomyces sp. TOM-9. Classification (NCBI taxonomy): domain Bacteria; kingdom Bacillati; phylum Actinomycetota; class Actinomycetes; order Kitasatosporales; family Streptomycetaceae; genus Streptomyces; species Streptomyces sp. TOM-9. Next base: position 2,259,028 of record NZ_JBXEQB010000001.1, read on the forward strand.
AACCGCTCCGCCAGCAACGCCGGCACCACACCCGCCGTCCCATCGGTGGACGCCATCCCCGTCACCACCAGATCGAACCCCACGTGCTCGACCGCCTTCGCCAACACCAGCGACGTCCCCATCACATCACTGCCATGCAAACCGTCGTCCTCGACATGGACCGCCTTGTCCGCACCCATCGACAACGCCTTGCGCAACGCGTCCTTCGCATCCTCCGGACCCACCGTCACCACCGTCACCTCGGCGTCATCCGCCGCCTCCGCGATCTGCAGCGCCTGCTCCACCGCATACTCGTCCAGCTCCGACAGCAGACCATCCACCGCATCCCGATCCGTGGTCAGATCCCCCGCAAAGTGACGATCACCCGTGGCATCAGGCACGTACTTCACTGCGACAACGATCCTCAAGCTCACGCCTGCACTCCTACTGCTGCATGGGTACGTCAACTGCCCTTGTGAAGGCAGCATAGGCGCCTTCGACGGCGGCTCCCCGTTGGGACGCACGGCGCTCCGGCAGAAATATTACTCGCCAGTACAGCCGTCGGTCCGCCGGCAGGCAAGGGCGGTGGACTGTGACCTTGCCGACCCGGGCCTGATGGAGGGACTCAGTGGCGCAGCGCGTTGTAGCGCCCGTGGTGGTAGAGCAGCGGACGGGCCGCTTCGCCCTCGGGGGCGCCCGCCACGGCCTGGGCGACGACGATGCGGTGGTCACCGGCGGGTATGCGGGCCACCACACGGGCGACCAGCCAGGCCTGGACATCCTCCAGGAGCGGTACTCCATACGGGCCGGGTCCCCACGCGGTGGGCGGCGCGAAGCGGTCGGTGCCGCTGCGGGCGAAGGTGGCGGCCACCTCCTCCTGGTGCTCGCCGAGGATGTGGACGCCCACGTGGGTGGCTTCCGCGACGGTGCGCCACGCGGAGCCGGCGGTGCTGATCCCGAAGGACAGCAGGGGCGGCTCGGCGGACACGGAGGTGAGGGAGGTGGCCGTGAAGCCCGCGGGGCGGGTGCCCGCCGCGGTGATGACCGCGACCCCGGCGGCGTGACGGCGGAAGACGGCACGGAAAGCGGTCGGGTCGAAGGCGGTCGGGTCGAAGGCGCCGGTCACGGCGGGCGGCGGGGGCAGGGGGACCGCGGCGGACGCGGGGATCGAGGTGGGCACCGCGCCCAGGGAGGTCGCGGCCGGCGTGCCGAGGTCGGGAGAGGCGGTCATGGAGCTGTCCTTCGTCGTGCTGTCGAGCCGGAGGGGTGTGGAGTCCTGGGCACTCAACGGCCGTGACAGCGGGCGCTCGCGTGCCGACCGAGGTCGACGTCGAAGCGGGAGTACAGAAGGAGGTCTCGCGACATAACGTCAGACTGACGATCAGACCAGCGCCACGTCAAGGGCGCCCCGGCGGGTGGGACCGGGGTCATGGCACCGCGCGCGGATCACACCGCCGCGCCGAGCGCCGCGATGACGTCGGCCTTGCGCGGCGCGCCCGACGCGCGCCGCACCACGGTGCCGCGGGCGTCGAGGACCAGGACGGTCGGCGTCCTGACGACGCCCAGCCGACGCACCAGGTCGAGGTGGGCCTCGGCGTCGATCTCCACGTGCCGCACGCCGTCGACCATGCCGGCCACCTCGCCGAGGGTGCGGCGGGTGGCCCGGCAGGGTGCGCAGAAGGCGGTGGAGAACTGGAGGAGCGTGGCCCGCTCTCCGAGTTCCGCGCCGATCTCACCCGCCGTCAGCTGTTGTGCCGCGTCCTTGTCCCGCACCCGTACCCTTCCGTCCCTGCGCTTGTGGAGGATGCCGAAGATCCCCGCCGCCACGAGCACGGCGACGCACACCACCAGTCCCGTCATTTCGCCCCTCCCTGCCGTTGCAGCGTTCACACGACCGCCATGATTCCCGGGGGTCCGGACGGCGTCCGTTCCGGAATCATGGCCGGTATGAGCCCTCACGCCATTGATGCCCGTGGACCGCGCTTCGGCGCAAGCGTGACCAGTGTCGTCCTGGCCGCCGTCCTCGTCACCGGAAGTGCCTGGCTGCTGGCCGTCCAGGCGCTGGTGTTCGCGGTGGGCGCCGCCGCGGGTGTCCAGAACTCACCGTACGGCCTGCTGTACCGGGTGGCGGTACGGCCCCGGCTGGGGCCGCCGACCGGGACCGAGGACCCGGCGCCGCCGCGCTTCGCGCAGGCGGTCGGGCTGGCGTTCGCGGTCGTCGGGCTCGCCGGCTACGCCACGGGGCTCGCCTGGCTGGGCCTGTCGGCGACGGCCTGCGCGCTCGCGGCGGCCTTCCTCAACGCGGTGTTCGGCTACTGCCTCGGATGCGAAATGTACCTGCTGGTGCGTCGTACGACCGGGTGACGTGACGAGAATCTCGCCACACGGCGGGCACGCGGGATGACACGGCACCCGTTTACGGGGCACGATCAGCCGGCGGCCCAAACCTACGGCCGCGTAACTTCCGCCGGGGGCCACCCCCTACGAAGAAGGGGCCCCACACATGGCCGAGCTCGTCTACCCGCCCGTCATCGGCGTCGCCCGCACCATGTTCAAGGTGCAGGGACTGCGCTTCGACATCGCCGGCACCGAACATGTGCCGCGCAAGGGCGGCGCCTTGCTCGTGAGCAACCACATCGGCTACCTCGACTTCGTCTTCGCGGGTCTGACGGCGCTCCCGGCGAAGCGGCTGGTGCGTTTCATGGCGAAGGAGTCGGTTTTCCGGCACAAGGTGTCGGGTCCGCTGATGCGGGCCATGAAGCACATCCCGGTGGACCGCTCCGAGGGCATGCACGCGTACAAGCACGCGCTGACGGCACTGCGCTCGGGCGAGATCATCGGGGTCTTCCCCGAGGCGACCATCTCCCAGTCCTTCACCCTCAAGTCCTTCAAGTCCGGTGCCGCGCGCCTGGCGATGGAGGCGGGCGTGCCCCTGCTGCCGGTCGCCCTGTGGGGCACGCAGCGGCTGTGGACCAAGGACCAGCCGCGCCAACTGGGCCGCAACGGCTTCCCCATCGCCATCCGGGTGGGCGAGCAGATGACGCCCCACGCGGACGAGAAGCCGGGCGCGCTGACCCGGCGGCTGCGGCTGCGCGTCCAGGAGCTGCTGGAGGACGCGCAGCGCGTGTACACCGGGCGCCCGTCGGGCCCGAACGACCACTGGTGGCTGCCCGCGCACCTGGGCGGCAGCGCCCCCACGGCGGAGGACGTCGCCGCCCGGGAGCGCGCCGCGACGGCGGAGTGAGCGGGCGCGGGGGTCAGACCGGCTCGTGCACGGTGACCTCCGCGCCGGGGTTGAACCTCCGCAGGTGAGCGGCGAGTTCCTCACCGGCGGCCCGCAGGTCGGCGGGCGGCATCGGATCCATCCGCTCCAGGAGGAAGAGCGCGTTGACCGACTCCTCGGTCAGCCGGGTACGGATCCCCTGCCGCCAGTTCCAGCGGCGGCAGGTGACGCCGGTCCCGTCGCGCCAGACGACCTCGCCGGGCTCGGGGTGCTCGACGGCGGGCTCACCGCCGGCCACGGTCTCGAACTTCTCGTCGCCGGTCGCCCGTACGAGGGTCATACCGCCGTGGATGTGGTCGGTGTCCTCACCGCCGACGGGCACGAGGTGGGCGACGCTGATCGCGTTGTAGAGGTCCACCAGCCGGTTGATGCGGGGCAGCCCGCCTTCGGCGAGGGCGCGTTTGGCCAGCGCCTCCGCGGAGTTGCGGGTGCGCGAGGGCTTGGCGCCGAAGGCGGTGTACGCCGCGCGCCAGGCGGCCATGTGGGGGTCCTCGTGCGGGGCGCGGCCGCCGAGGCGCTCGGCGAGGCGGCGGGCCGCGTCGTCGAGGAGGGCCGCGCTCGTGTCGTCGCTCGGCCCGTTGGCCAGGCCGCGGGCCTCGACGGCGAGGTGGGCGAACCCGGGGGCCAGGGCGCGCACGGCGGGGTCGACGGTCAGGGTCAGGGGGGTGTGTGAGGTCATCGGTCTTCTTGGTCCGGTAGGTCGGTGGGCAGCAGCCGCCACAGATGCGGCCGGTCGACAGCCTGCCGCAGGGCGGTGAGTACGGCGGGCGGCGGGGTGGCGTGGAGACCGGGGTAGTCGCGCTCGCCGAGTCCGGGGCGGGGCACCCAGGCCAGCCGTTCCTCCCGGAGGGAGAACCGGGCGTCGACACCGGGCTTGTTGCCACGCGGGTCCTGCCGGGCCCAGCGGTCGTGTCCGGGCAGCTTGAGGGCGACGAGCCCGTGGACGAGGGCGCCGGTGCCGTCGTCGTCGGCGAGCCGCTGGTAGCACAGCCCCGCGGGGATGCCCTCGGCGCGCAGCAGCGCGACCAGGGCGTGGGCCTTTGCGTGGCAGATCCCGGTGCGCTGCTCCAGGACGTCGGAGGCGCGCCAGGTGACGCGCGGGTCCCCGGAGTCGGCGGAGTGCGGGATGGCGTCACGGACGAAGGTGTAGGCCGCTTCGGCATAGTCATACGGATCAGGGGCTTCCGCCCGTAGCCGGGCGGCGGTCGCCCGGACCAGCGGGTGGTCGTGGTCGATCACCTCGTCCGCTGCGAGGTAGGCGGTCGCGTCCGCCGTCTGGGGTACCGGCTCCATGTGGCGGATACTAGGAATACGCGCAGCGATTCGGCAAATGGCTTTTCCGTAGGCAGCATACCTATGCAGCACGGGGGTGGCCGTCGTGGCCCGAGCACCCAGACGTCCCGCAAGAGCGGCGGTCCTGGTCGTGCTGGCGGTTTTCACCGTGTTCCTGGTCAGCCGGGGCTGCGGCGGCCCCGAGCGGATGCCCGGCGGGCCCTCCCCCTCCTCGACGGGTTCGGTGCCCGGCACCACCGCGGTCGCGCGGTCGCCCTTCACCGGACTACCCGGGCGCACCCGCGGCCCGGTCCTCGCGGTGAAGATCGACAACGTCGGGCCCGCCCGCCCGCACACCGGGCTGGACCGGGCCGACCTCGTCTACGTGGAGCAGGTGGAGTCCGGTCTCACCCGTCTGCTCGCCGTCTTCTCCTCCCAACTGCCGGAACGGGTCGGGCCGGTGCGCAGCGCCCGCGAGTCGGACCTGGAACTGCTCCGTCAGTTCGGCCGCCCCGCCCTCGCCTTCTCCGGGGCGCAGTCCAGGCTGCTGCCGGTGGTGGCGGCGGCGCCGGTGCACGACGTCTCCCCCGCCCACGCCCCTGGCTCCTACGTACGCGACGGCTCGCGCCCCGCCCCGCACAACCTGTACGCCACCCCGGAGCGACTGCTCGCCGCGGCCCCGGACGCCTCGGCCGCCCGGGACATAGGCTTCCGCTTCGGTGCCGCACCGCCCGGCGGCACCCCCGAGCGCGACCGCACCGTGCGCTACCCGAACGGCTCGGTGGGCCTGCACTGGTCGGCCGACGGCGACCGCTGGCTGATCTCGTTCGACGGCGACCCGGCCACCACCACCGACGGCGGCAGGCTGGGCGCGCCGACGGTGGTCGTGCAGTACGTCACGGTCCGTTCCTCCGGCTTCCAGGACCGGTGGGGGAACACCTCCCCGTACAGCGAGACCGTGGGCACCGGGCGCGCGATGGTGCTGCGCGACGGCAAGGCGTACGACGCCCGGTGGTCACGGCCCGACGCGGCCGGGGGCACGCACTTCACCACGCCCGACGGGCAGCCGGTGAACTTCGCCCGCGGCCAGGTCTGGATCGTGCTGGCGCCGCTGCCCGGGTGAGCTCACGCTATGGCGCCGTCCGCCGCCGGGGGATCGGGGGCGCCCGGCGCGGCCAGCGCGGAGGCCAGGTCGTCGTGGACGGTGAAGACCCGGATCGTCCGGGTGAGCCGCAACAGCCGCAGCACGCAGGGGCTGTCGCCGACGACGCCGAACCGGCCACCGCGGTCGAGGGTCCGCTTCCGCGCCCGGATGAGCACCGACAGACCACTGCAGTCGATGAAGCTCACCCCGCGCAGGTCCACCACGACGTCGGGCCGCGGCCCGCCGGTGACCGCGTCCAGACGCGCGGCCGCGTGCACGCCGGCGCACAGGTCGAGCTCCCCCGTCAGTTCCACTACGGTCGTGCCGCCGACCGTCCACTGCCGCACCCCGAAGTCATGCTCGTCGTCGAACATGCCCGGCCCCCCGACTGCCGCTTCCTGCTGGGCCCTTGACACGACGTGTGCGCCGCGCGCGGCGAACGCACCGCGCACACGGTCGCGTGTACGGAATACCCCCCTGCCGTACCGGGAGTCAACACATCGGACTAAACAGACAGGACGACCAGGTCCCGGGAGGTCTGGTTGAGCCGTTCCCCGCCCTCGGGCGTGCAGACGGCGATGTCCTCGATGCGGGCGCCGAAACGGTCCGGGAGGTAGATCCCGGGTTCGACGGAGAAGGCCATGCCCGGCTCCAGCGGACGGGAGCTGCCCGCGACGATGTACGGCTCCTCGTGCGTCTCCAGACCGATGCCGTGCCCGGTGCGGTGGATGAAGTGCTCGCCGTAGCCGGCCGCCGCGATGATGTCCCGCCCGATCGCGTCGAGTTCCTCCGCGGTGACGCCGGGGCGGACGGCATCGGTCTGGGCGTGCTGCGCGCGCCGCAGCACCTCGTACATCTCGCGGAACTCCGCGGGCGGTTCACCGACCGCGTAGGTGCGCGTGGAGTCGGAGCAGTAGCCCTCCTGCGTGGTGCCGCCGATGTCGACGACGACCGGGTCGCCCGCCCGGATCACCCGGTCGGAGACCTCGTGGTGGGGGCTGGCGCCGTTCGGGCCCGAGGCGATGATGACGAAGTCGACGGTGGTGTGCCCCGCCTCGATGACGGCGTCGGCGACGTCCCGGGCGACCTCGCGCTCGGTGCGCCCGGCCCTGAGCCACTCCCCGATGCGGCGGTGCACCCGGTCGATGGCGCCCGCGGCCCGGCGCAGCGCCTCGGTCTCCGCCGGCGACTTGCGCATCCGCAGTTCGCGCAGCACGTCGCCGGCCAGGCTCTGCTCGGCGCCGGGGAGGGCCGCGCGGAAGGCGAGCACCTTCTCGGCCCACATGTGGTTGTCGACGGCCACCCGCACGGTCCCCCGCGGCAGCCGGCCGGCGACCAGGGCGTACGGGTCCTCGGTCTCGCCCCAGCCGACGACGTCGACGCCGAGCGCGCCCAGCGGGGAGGCCTCGGCACCGGGCTTCTCCAGGTGGGGCACGACGAGGAAGGGGTCGCCGAGCACCGGCAGCGCCAGGCACACCAGGCGCTCGGTGAGGTGGGCGTGGTAGCCGGTGAGGTAGCGCAGATCGGGGCCCGGTGAGACGAGCAGCGCGTCGAGTCCCGCGTCGGCGGCGGCCTTGCGGGCGAGTTCGAGTCGCTCCGGGGGGTACAGGGATGCGGCAGAGTCGGTCACGACTCTTACCGTAGACGCCCCTGGCACCCACCGCAGTCCCTTGCGTCGGAGCAGGTCGTAGGCTGGGGCGGATGGACCACCAGACCACCCCCGGGGCGCTCCGCGCGCTCGCCGCCCGGCTGCGCGCCCTTCCGCCGTCCTGCGGGCCGGTGCGGCTCGTCGCCGTCGACGGGCACGCCGGATCCGGCAAGACGACCTTCGCCGCCGCGCTGGCGTCCGCACTGGACGGTGCCCCCGTCGTCCACCTCGACGATCTGGCCACGCACGAGGAGTTGTTCGAGTGGACCGGGCGGCTGCGCGATCAGGTGCTGGAGCCGCTGCGCCGCGGTGACACCGCCCGGCCCGCGAAGTACGACTGGGTGGCCCGCCGGTTCGCGACGACCCTGGAGGTGCCGCCGGCCCCCGTGGTCCTGCTGGAGGGTGTGGGCGTGGGCCGCCGCGCGCTGCGTCCCCGGCTGGCGAGCCTGCTCTGGCTTGAGGTCTCCCGGGACACGGCACGGGAGCGCGGCGAGCTCCGCGACGGCCCCGCCCTGGCCGGGTTCTGGGCCGGCTGGATGCGGGCGCAGGACGCGCACTTCGCCGCCGACCCCTCCCGGCCGTTCGCCGACCTGCTGGTCCACCAGCGTCCGGACGGCTACGAGGTACGGGAACAGCACGCGGCCACACCGCTCTCCGACACCCTCCGTCACTGACCGTGACCGCGTGCAGCCGGTGTGCTGCACCCGCCCCGCGACCGCCGGAGCGACGCCCCAAGGTGGCTTGACCCGGGGGCCGTACAGGACTTACGTTCTCAATGCGCGGTCATCGTCGACCGCACCTCGTACGCGAAGCCCCCGGTTGTTCCCCCGTGACCGGGGGCTTCGTTCTGCCTACAGCCGGTGACCAGGTCCCGTACGGCGGCGGATCGCTCACCCACCGTCACCATCCGCGTCGCTCTACGGCCCACCAGGCTCGCACGGGTACCATGCCAACGGGTGCGCCACCCCGCGAAGGCGGTGCTCACCTGGCACCAACTCCCGCTTCGCGTAACCTGGTTGGAGCGGCGTACAGCGGGCGGCACCGGGGGGAACGGGCTGGTGGGGACCTGATGGACTTCGGCACAGAGCATTCCGGCGCCCCCTCCGACCTCGCCTGGGTGCGGGCCGTCGACGCCTACACCATGGGCGCCTACACCCAGGCCGAGGAGGAGTTCCGCGTCGCGGTCCGCCTCGACCCCGGCATGGCGGACGCCTGGCTCGGGCTGCACGCCCTGCGGGCGGACACCTCCACCGCGCTGCTGCAGATGTACCGGCACCGCGACCGTTTCGGCGAGCAGCGCAGCGCGCACCGCCGCTCCATGAACTCCTGGTACTGGCTGGGCTGGTGGGTGCAGCCGGTGCTGGAGACCCGCCGCGACCTGCTGCTCGCGCACGCCTCCCACTGGCTCGACGGCCGCCACATCGCGGAGCTGGACCGGGCCCTGGCCGAGTGCCCGCCGATCGACACCGATCCGCACGTCCGTTTCCTGCACGCCTGCCGGGCCTATCTGGTCAAGGACTGGGACCAGTTGGTGCGCCACACCGAACCGCTCCTCGGCGACCAGGTCCTGGGCATCGAGGCCGGCCTGTTCGGCGGCATGGCCCGGGTCCGGCTGGAGCTGTACGGGCAGGCCGAACCGCTGCTGGCGACGGCCCTGATGCGCTGCCGCAGCGAACAGCCGCAGCGCAAGGAACTCCGCTACTGGCTGGCCCGCGCGTACGAGGGCACGGGCCGCACCGCGGCCGCGCTCCCCCTGTACCGGGCGGTGCACCGGGTCGACCCGGCGTTCATGGACACCGCGGCCCGGCTCGCCGCGATCGACGAGTCCGACGGCCTCACCGACGGGACGGCCGACCTGGCCCCGGTCACCCTGCAGGGCTACGGTCAGACCGGGCCCGACACGCTGCCGCCCGACCCCGATCCGCTCGACGCCCGGGCGGGGGCGGCCGCCATGCCCGGCGGCCTCGGGGCGGGCTCGGTGCTGGACGACCCGCTGGGCGCGGTCGGCCCGATCGACGACGACATCCGGGAGAAGGCGATCCTGCCGGTCTCCCCCGTCCCGCCGCAGGTCCCGGTCACGGCCCCGGACCCGGTGCTGCTCTCCCAGGCCCTGGCCGAACTCGACCGCATGGTGGGCCTGGAGCCGGTCAAGCGCCAAGTGCGGGCGCTGTCGGCACAGTTGCGGATGGCGCGGCTGCGGGCGGGACAGGGCCTGCCGGTGCAGCCGCCCAAGCGGCACTTCGTCTTCTCGGGCCCGTCCGGCACCGGCAAGACGACGGTGGCGCGCATCCTCGGCCGGGTGTTCTACGCCCTCGGTCTGCTGGGCGGCGACCATCTGGTCGAGGCGCAACGCGCGGACCTCGTGGGCGAGTTCCTGGGTCAGACGGCCGTCAAGGCCAACGAGCTGATCGACTCCGCGCTCGGCGGGGTGCTGTTCGTCGACGAGGCGTACGCGCTGTCCAACTCCGGCTACAGCAAGGGCGACGCCTACGGCGACGAGGCGCTGCAGGTCCTGCTCAAGCGCGCGGAGGACAACCGCGACCGCCTGGTTGTGATCCTCGCCGGCTACCCCGAGGGCATGGACCGCCTGCTCGCGGCCAACCCCGGCCTCGGCTCGCGCTTCACCACCCGGGTCGACTTCCCCAGCTACCGGCCGCACGAGCTGACCAGCATCGGCGAGGTCCTCGCCGCCGACAACGGGGACCGCTGGGACGGCGAGGCCCTGGAGGAGCTGCTCGCCATCAGCGGCCACGTCGTCGAGCAGGGCTGGATCGACGAACTGGGCAACGGCCGCTTCCTGCGCACCCTGTACGAGAAGAGCTGCGCCTACCGCGACCTGCGGCTGTCCGGCTACGTGGGACAGCCGTCCCGGGACGACCTGTCCACACTCCGGCTGCCCGACCTCATGCAGGCCTACGGCGAGGTACTGTCGGGCCGCGGCCCCGGGCTGACACCGCCCGAACCGCTGGAGTGAACGACACGGGAGGGGCCCGGGCGCATGCGCCCGGGCCCCTCCCGCATGGGTCCTCGTGTCAGCTCGCCATCACACGCGACGGCCGGGCGACCTCGCCGGGCTTCGCGGAGGCCGCGGTATCGCCGGTCGGCGCAGGCTCCGGGACCTCCCGGTGTGCCGGGTCGCGGACCTCGCCGACCAGCATCTCCAGCACGTCCTCCAGGGCGACCAGACCCAGCACGCGCCCGCCGGAGTCCGCGACCGACGCCAGGTGGGACGCGGCCCGCCGCATCTGGGTGAGCGCGTCGTCCAGCGGCAGCTCCGCGCGGAGGGTGGCCATCGGCCGCCACAGCCGCGCCGGGACGGGCCGGCCGGTGTCCTCCAGGTCGAGGACGTCCTTCACGTGGAGGTAGCCAAGGTAGGCGCCCTCCGGTCCGGCCACGGGGAAGCGCGAGTAGCCGGTGCGGACGGTCAGCTCCTCGACCTCGGCGGGGGTGACGGACGCGTCGACCGTCACCAGCTCCTCCGGGGACAGCAGGACGTCCGTGACCGGGCGGGTGCCCAGCTCCAGCGCGTCCTCCAGGCGTTCCTGGGCGTCGTCGTCGAGGAGTCCGGCCTGCCGGGCGTCCTCGACGAGCACGGTCAGCTCCTCGCTGGTGAAGACCGCGTCGATCTCGTCCTTGGGCTCGACCCGGAACAGCCGCAGCACGAGCTTGGCGCACCAGCCGAGCACCGCGATGACCGGCCGGAACAGCCGGGCGAAGCCGACGAGTCCGGGGCTCAGCCACAGCGCGGTCTTCTCGGGCGCGGCCATCGCCAGGTTCTTGGGGACCATCTCGCCGATGACGAGGTGGAGGAAGACCACGACGGCGAGCGCGATGACGTAGCCGAGCGGGTGGATCAGCCCCTCGGGCAGGTGGACCGCCTCGAAGAGCGGCTCCAGCATGTGGGCGACGGTCGGCTCGGCGACCGCACCCAGCGTCAGGGAGCAGACCGTGATGCCGAACTGGGCCGCCGCCATCATCTGCGGCAGGTTCTCCAGCCCGTGCAGGACCGTGCGGGCCCGCCGCTGCGTGCCGGCGAGCGGCTCGATCTGGCTGCGCCGTACGGAGACCAGGGCGAACTCGGCGCCGACGAAGAAGCCGTTGCCCAGCACCAGCAGGCCGGCGAAGAACAGCTGCAGGAAGCTCATCGCCCGCCCTCCTGCCCGTCCTCGGGCTCCTCGAACCCGACGCGTACCAGGCGGACCCTCTCGGCACGGTGGTGCGCGACCTCGCGCACCCGCAACTCCCAGCCGGGCAGCAGTGCGGTGTCCCCCGGCTCGGGAATGCGTTCGAGGAGGTCGGCGACGAGGCCGGCCACCGTCTCGTACGGCCCCTCGGGGGCCTCGAGCCCTATGCGCTCCAGCAGGTCGACCCGGCAGCCGCCGTCGGCGTCCCAGGCGGGGCTGCCGTTCTCCGCGGGGGCGGCCGCCAGCTCGGGCAGGTCGGCGCCGTCGTGCTCGTCGCGCACCTCGCCGACGAGTTCCTCGACGATGTCCTCCAGGGTGACGACGCCGGCGGTGCCGCCGTACTCGTCGACGACCACGGCGATCGGCTGCTCGCGGCGCAGCTGCTCCAGGAGCGGCTGCACCGGCAGCGTTTCCGGGACGAGCAGCGGGGCGACCGTGACCCGGCCGACCGGCGTGCGGTCGCGCAGGTGGGCCGGGACGGCGAGGGCGTCCTTCAGGCTCGCCATGCCGACGATGTCGTCCAGCCGCTCCCGGTAGACCGGGAAGCGCGACAGCCCGGTGGCCCGGGTCAGGTTCAGGACGTCGGCGGCGGTGGCGGTGTCCTGCAGGGCGCTGACCCGTACGCGCGGGGTCATCACGTTCTCCGCCGTGAGGTCGCCGAGGGAGAGGGTGCGGACGAACAGGTCCGCGGTGTCCTGCTCGAGGGCCCCGGCACGGGCGGAGTGGCGGGCCAGCGAGACCAGCTCGGTGGGGGTGCGCGCGGAGGCCAGCTCCTCGGCGGGCTCCACGCCCAGCGCCCGCACCAGGCGGTTCGCGGCGGCGTTGAGGGCCTCGATGACCGGGCGGAACAGGGCGGAGAAGGCCCGCTGCGGCCCGGCCACGAAACGGGCCACCTCCAGCGGACGGGACACCGCCCAGTTCTTCGGGACGAGCTCGCCGATGACCATCTGGACGGCCGAGGCGAGGATCATGCCGATCACGACGGCGACGGCGGGCGCCGCGCCCTCGGGTACGCCCACCGAGGTGAGCGGTCCGGCGAACAGGTCGGCGAGGGCGGGCTCGGCCAGCATGCCGACCACCAGTGAGGTGATCGTGATGCCGAGCTGGGTGCCCGAGAGCTGGAAGGACAGCTTGCGCAGCGCCTCCACGACGCTGCGGGCCCTGCGGTCGCCCTCGGCGGCGGCGCGTTCGGCGGCCGGGCGTTCGACGGTCACCAGGCCGAACTCGGCGGCGACGAAGAAGCCGTTTGCGAGGATCAGGACGAAGGCTGCCGCGAGCAGCAGCAACGGGGCGCTCATGCCGCCGCTCCCGTATGTCGGGGGGGAGAGGCGGCGCGGGTACTACCGGACGATCCGTCCATCGTGGATTGGGTGTCACTCCTCGGGTCGTTGCGAAGGTTCCAGAGTAATGAAGAAGCGGGCCGGGGCGGCAGGTCTAGTGCGCCGTCGGCTTGCCGGTACCGTACGCCTCCGCGAGGGCCCGCAGGGCGCGCGCGTCGCGCAACGCGCGGGCGCGTCCGATCCCGGGCTGGATGCCCATGGCGGCCAGGCTGGTGCCGTCGGCCAGGTCGAGGTACACCCACGGATCGCCGGGGCGCAGGTTCACCCGGAGGACCTGCGCCCATTCCAGCCGGCGCCGGGTCGTCAGGTTGACGACGGTCACACCGTCGCGGTCGGCGGCCACCTTGGGCCGGCTGAGCAGCACGAGCACCCCGGCGATCAGCAGCCCGGTGAGCACGATCCAGATCCGGTCCGAGGTGTGCCAGGGCCGTGCGCCGTCCGCGGGAAGGAGCACGGAGATGGCGACGAAGGCCGCGAGCAGCCCGGCAGCCAGGCCCAGCAGCACCGCGCGGGTGCGGGCGGGCCGGAAGGTGACGGGCAGCTCGGGGAGTTCCACGGGCATGGTGTGCGGGGTGGGCGAGGTCACAGACGGCACGCGTGGATCCCGGTGGTGAGGATGGCCCGTGCGCCGAGGTCGTACAGCTCGTCCATGATCCGCTGGGCCTCGCGGCTGGGGACCATGGCGCGCACGGCGACCCAGCCCTCGTGGTGCAGCGGGGAGACGGTCGGCGACTCCAGGCCGGGCGTGAGCGCGATGGCCCGCTCGACGTGCTCGACGCGGATGTCGTAGTCCATCATCACGTAGCGGCGGGCCACCAGGACGCCCTGGAGGCGACGCAGGAACTGCTGCACCTTCGGCTCGGCCGCCGCGTCCTCGCCGCCGGCGCCGGCCCGGCGGATGACGACCGCCTCGGAGTCGAGGATCGGCTCCCCGATGACCTCCAGGCCGGCGTTGCGCAGCGAGGTGCCCGTCTCGACGACGTCGGCGATGACGTCCGCCACACCGAGGTGGATGGAGGTCTCGACGGCGCCGTCGAGGCGGACCACCGAGGCCTCCACCGAGTGGTCGGCGAGGTGCTTCCTGACGATCTCCGGGTAGGAGGTGGCGACCGTCTTCCCGCCGAACTCCTTCACGTCGCTCACGCCGCCGGGTGTGGTGGCGTAGCGGAAGGTGGAGCGGGCGAAGCCGAGCTGCAGGATCTCCTCGGCGTTGGCACCCGAGTCCAGCAGCAGGTCGCGGCCGGTGATGCCGATGTCGAGGCGGCCCGAGCCGACGTAGATGGCGATGTCGCGCGGGCGCAGGTAGAAGAACTCGACGTCGTTCTCGCCGTCGACGAGGACGAGTTCCTTGGAGTCCTTGCGCTGGCGGTAGCCGGCCTCATGCAGCATCGCCGACGCAGGTCCGGACAGTGAACCCTTGTTGGGGACGGCGATGCGCAGCATGACAGCGTTCCTTTGCAGCTCGGATGTGGGTGGGAAAGGGCGCGTGGGGCGGGTCCGGCCCGGGGTGGTCCGCTCAGAGATGAGCGTAGACGTCGTCGAGGCCGATGCCCCGGGCGACCATCATCACCTGCAGGTGGTACAGCAGCTGGGAGATCTCCTCCGCGGTGCGGTCGGCGCCTTCGTACTCGGCTGCCATCCACACCTCGGCGGCCTCCTCGACCACCTTCTTGCCGATCGCATGCACTCCCTTGCCGACCAGTTCGGCGGTGCGGGAGCTGCTGGGGTCGCCGGTGGCGGCCTTGTGTTGGAGCTCGGCGAAGAGCTCCTCGAATGTCTTCTTGGCCATGGTGGTCCCCACCCTACGCGGAAGTCCCCTTACCTCACCGCCACGGCTCGGATACTGAACGCAGGACGGTCGCGGTGGCGATCGCGGCGGTGACGGCCTCGTGACCCTTGTCCTCGTTGGAGCCGGGCAGTCCGGCCCGGTCCAGGGCCTGCTCCTCGGTGTCGCAGGTGAGCACGCCGAAGCCGATCGGCACGCCGGTGTCGACCGAGACCTGGGTCAGGCCCTGGGCGACGCCCTGGCAGACGTACTCGAAGTGCGGCGTACCGCCGCGGATGACGACGCCGAGGGCGACGACCGCGTCGTAGCCCCGGCTCGCCAGCACCTTGGCGGCGACCGGCAGTTCGAAGCTGCCGGGAACGCGCAGCAGGGTGGGCTCGTCGATGCCCAGGTCGCTCAGGGCGCGCAGGGCGCCGTCGACCAGCCCGTCCATCACCTGCTCGTGCCACTGCGCCGCGATCACGGCCACGCGCAGGTCACCGCAGTTCTTCACGGTCAGCTCGGGGGCGCCCTTACCGCTCACGTCCGTCTTCTCCTTGCTCGTTCTTGCTCTGGTCGTTCGGGTCGTTCTGGTCGTACAGGTGTCGTGGTGCTGCTTGGGGGGGGCGGGCCTACTGGTTGCGGCAGGAACCGGTGGGGGCCGGGTCCAGCCAGGGCAGGTCATGGCCCATGCGGTCCCGCTTGGTGCGCAGGTACCGCAGGTTGTGCTCGCCGGCCGCGATCGGCATGGCGACGCGCTCGGCGACCTTCAGGCCGTGCCGCTCGAGGGCCTCGGTCTTGTCGGGGTTGTTGGTCATCAGGCGCAGCGAGTGCACGCCGAGGTCGGACAGCATCTGGGCGGCGGCGCCGTAATCGCGGGCGTCGGCGGGCAGTCCGAGTTCCAGGTTGGCGTCGAGCGTGTCCCGGCCGCGCTCCTGGAGCTCGTACGCGCGCAGCTTGGACATCAGGCCGATGCCCCGGCCCTCGTGGCCGCGGAGGTAGACCACGACGCCCCGGCCCTCGGCTGCCACCCGTTCGAGTGAGGCCTGGAGCTGCGGTCCGCAGTCGCAGCGCAGCGAGTGGAAGACGTCGCCGGTGAGGCACTCGGAGTGGACGCGGACGAGGACGTCCTCGCCGTCGCCGATCTCGCCGGCCGCGAGCGCGATGTGCTCGACGCCGTCGACGGTGCTGCGGTAGCCGTACGCGCGGAAGTCGCCGAAGGCGGTGGGCAGCCGGGTCTCGGCCTCCCGGCGCACGGTCGGCTCCGAGCTGCGGCGGTAGGTGACCAGGTCCTCGATGGAGATGATGGCCAGGCCGTGCTTGCGGGCGAAGTGGACCAGCTCGGGGAGGCGGGCCATCGTGCCGTCCTCGTTGGCGATCTCCACGATGGCGGCGGCCGGGCGCAGTCCGGCGAGCCGGGCCAGGTCGACGCCCGCCTCGGTGTGGCCGTTGCGGGTGAGGACGCCGCCGGACTTGGCGCGCAGCGGGAAGACGTGACCGGGCCGGACGAAGTCGCCGGGGACGGAGTCGCCGGAGGCCAGCAGCCGGATGGTGGTCGCCCGGTCGGCGGCGGAGATGCCGGTGGTGACCCCGTGGACGGCGCTCGCGTCGACGGAGACGGTGAACGCGGTCTGCATGGACTCGGTGTTGGAGTCCACCATCTGCGGCAGGTCGACCCGGTCCAGGTCGTGCTCCTCCATGGGCACGCAGATCAGACCACGGCACTCGGTCATCATGAACGCGACGATCTCCGGGGTGGCCTTCTCCGCCGCGATGATGAGGTCGCCCTCGTTCTCGCGGTTCTCGTCGTCCACGACGACGACGGGCCGGCCGGCCGCTATGTCGGCGATCGCACGCTCGACGGGGTCGAGGACGATCGGGGCGTCCTCCGCCACGTAGAGGGTGTGCAGTGCGGTGGTCATGCGGCCGCTCCTTCCAGGACGGGCCCGCCGTGCCGCGGGACCCGGGTCTGCTGCCACCAGGCGTACATGCCGGCGATCACGAGAACGAAGTAGATGACGTACACGAGCGCGGAGAACTTCAGGTCGCTGTTCCAGGCGAGGGGGACGCCGACCGCGTCGACGGCGAGCCAGGCGAACCAGAACTCGACCCAGCCCCTGGCCATGGCCACCATCGCGGCGACGGTGCCGACGAAGATGTAGGCGTCCGGCCACGGGTTCCAGGACAGCGACGGGTGGAGCGTGAAGATGCCGACGACCGCGAACAGTCCGGCCGCCGTGCCGGCGACCAGCGCGCCCCGCTCCCGCCAGGTGGCGAAGCGGACCCGGATCCCGCCGCCGTCCCGGACGCCGCGGCGCCACTGGAACCAGCCCCACACGGCGACGCCGATGACGAGCAGCTGCTTGCCGACGCCGCCGGTGAGCTGTGCCGACCAGTACGCGGCGACGAGCACCGCACCGGACAGCAGCTGGACCGGCCAGGCCCACACCGAGCGGCGCCACCCCAGGGCGAGACCGGCCAGGCCGAGGCCGTTGCCGACCACGTCGGTCCACTTGAAGTGCTCACCGAAGGCGGAGAAGGCGACACTGTTCAGGGTGTCGAGGGCGCTCATTCCGCCGGAGCCCCCTTCGGTGCCCCGGCCCGCTCCCCGTACAGCCGCTCGACGTACTTGGCGATCACGTCGACCTCGAGGTTCACCGGGTCGCCGGGCTGCTTGAAGCCGAGCGTGGTGAGGTCGAGGGTGGTGGGGATCAGGCTGACGGAGAAGAAGTCGGGACCGGCCTCGACGACGGTGAGGCTGATGCCGTCGACGGTGATCGAGCCCTTCTCGACCACGTAGCGGGACAGCTCCGCCGGCAGCGAGATCCTCACGATCTCCCAGTGCTCGGCGGGGGTCCGCGAGATCACCGCGCCGGTGCCGTCCACGTGGCCCTGGACGAGGTGACCGCCGAGGCGGCCGCCCAGCTCCATCGGGCGCTCCAGGTTGACCCGGCTGCCGGGGTTCAGCGCGCCGAGGCTGGAGCGCTTGAGGGTCTCGGCCATCACGTCGGCGGTGAACTCGCCGTCCGCGGTGTCGACGACGGTGAGGCACACCCCGTTGACCGCGATCGAGTCGCCGTGCTTGGCGCCCTCGGTGACGACCGGACCGCGCAGACGGAAGCGGGAGGCGTCGCCCAGGTCCTCGACGGCGACGACGTCGCCCAGCTCTTCGACGATTCCGGTGAACACGTCAGTTCTCCTCGGTGCGGCTCGGGTAGGCAGTAATACGCAGGTCGGGGCCGATGCGTTCGATCTCGGCGACGTCGAGCCGCAACGCGTGCGCGACGGTGGTGATTCCCGCGTCCCCCAGGGCCGCGGGTCCGGCCCCCAGGAGGGCGGGCGCGAGGTAGCCGACGACCTTGTCGACGGCGCCCGCGGCGACGAAGGCGCCGGCGAGGGTCGGGCCGCCCTCCAGCAGCACGGAACGGACGCCGCGGCCGTACAGCTCGGCGAGCAGCGCGGTGACGGCGACGCCGCTGCCGGTGCGGGGCAGGCGGGCCACGTCGACGCCCGGCAGGTGGGCGGTGTCGGTGTCCTCGGCGACGGCGACCAGGGTCGGGGCCGTGCCGTCCAGCACCCGGGCGCCGGGGGTGATCTTGGCGTTGGTGTCGACGACCACCCGCAGGGGCTGGGTGAAGGTGCCCTCCACGCCGCGCACGGCCAGGTGGGGGTCGTCGGCACGCAGGGTGCCGGAGCCGACGACGACGGCATCGGACTCGGCGCGCAGCCGGTGCACGTCGGCGCGGGAGGCGGCGGAGCTGATCCAGCGGCTGGTGCCGTCGGCGGCGGCGATGCGGCCGTCGAGGGTGCTCGCGTACTTCCACAGCACGAAGGGCCGCTGCTCGCGGGAGGCGGTGAGCCACACCTCGTTGCCGCGGGCGGCCTCGGCCTCCATGAGCCCGCTCTCCACCGCGATCCCGGCGGCGGCCAGCGTGGCGCCGCCTCCGGTCGCCGCGGGGGTGGGGTCCGCGACGGCGTACACGACGCGGGAGACGCCGGCCGCGATGAGGGCCTGGGCGCACGGGCCGGTGCGACCGGTGTGGTTGCAGGGTTCGAGGGTGACGACGGCGGTGCCGCCGCGGGCCGCGTCGCCGGCCGCGCGCAGCGCGTGGACCTCGGCGTGGGGGCCGCCCGCCTGCTGGTGCCAGCCCTCGCCGGCGATCTCGCCGCCTGCGTCGAGGATCACGGCGCCGACGACGGGGTTGGGGCTCGTGGAGCCCACGCCGCGGGCGGCGAGCTCCATGGCCCGGCGCATCGCGTCGGCTTCACCGGGTGTTGCCACCGGGTCCTCCTGCCTCATCGGGCACGGACTCCGGGGCTGTGCGGAACACAGAGCGGACGTGGGCCTCGGGGACACCGCGGCCGGTACGGGGCGGCGTCCGCCCGTGTCACCCGTTTCCGGGGGACACGCACCCACGCTGCCGCCGACGGCGGTGTACCGATGCCCGCCCGCCGCGCACTGCCTCCCATCCGGACTTTAACCGTCGGTCCAGGAATTTCACCTGGTCAACCGGCCGCTGGATGCGGACGGGTCGCGGACTGTAACCGCCGGTTCGGAGTTTCACCGACCCCGGAGTGCGCTGAACGTCACTGGTACTGCTCCACCAGTCTGCCACGAAGGTTCCTTGCGGACGCAAGGGATCGCTGTGGATTGGCTCACACGGGATCGGTCCGACCGTTCGGACCCCGCGGCCCGTCGCCGTGGCTTCCGGCCAACACGGCCCACGGGAGCGCCCGTTGAGGCAGGCGCGAACCGCATGGGCGGCGCGGGTTCACCCGGGGGACTCCGGTCGTGCGCCGGCGCCCGCGAACGTCCGGCGGCCGAGGGGCGGTTGCCCCGGAGCGCCGGACGTCACACCCCGGGTGTGAACACCGCGTCCTGCGCCGCGTCCATCGCCGAGAGCACCGCGCCGCGCAGCACCGCGCTGCCCGCGACGGTCCCCGCCCGCACCTGGGTCGGCAGCGGGGACATCCGCGCGAGCCGTTCCTCGACCCGGGCGGCCAGGTCCTCGCCCCCGGCCCGGCCCACCTCGCCGCCCAGCACCACGCAGCCGGGGTCGAGCACCGCGGTGACGGCGGCCACCCCGATCACCACCCGGTCCGCCAGTGCGTCGAGGAAGAGCTCGCCCTGCTTGCCGTCCGCCCGGGCCGCGGTCACCACCGCCTCGGCCGCCAGGGCGTCGTCGTCGCCGGACACCGGCATCCCGTGCGAGCGCGCCAGAGCGCACACCGCCGCGCTGCCCGCCAGCGAGTGGAAACCGCCCTCGCACCCGCTGGCCGTCGGCAGTTGGAAGGTCCCCGGCACGGGCAGGAAGCCGATCTCCCCCGTACCGCCCGAGGCACCGCGCCGCAGGACCCCGCCCAGCACCACCGCGGCGCCCACCCCGTGACCCAGCCACAGCAGGACGAAGTCCTCGCGGTCGCGCACCGCGCCCAGGCGCCGCTCGGCGACGGCCGCGAGGTTGACCTCGTTCTCCAGCAGCACCGGGAGGGAGAGCCGCCTGCGCAGTTCGGCGACGAGCGCCGAGTGCCAGGCCGGCAGCTGCCCGGTGGCCCGCAGCTCGCCGGTGGCCGGGTCGACCAGGCCGGGCGCTCCGACCGCGACGGTGTGCAGCGCGCCGGCGCCGGCGGTGCGCGCGGTCCGCTCCAGCAGCGCCACCGAGCGCCGCACCGTGCGCTGCGGATCGCCGGACGGGTCCACCGGCAGGACGGCGCTGCCGATGGTGTTCCCCAGCAGGTCGGCCACCTCGAGGGCGACGCTGTGGGTCCGGATGTCGAAGGCGGCCAGTTGCGCCCGGTCGGCGACGATCCCGTACACCCGCGCGTTGGGGCCGCGCCGGTCGGCTCCCGTCTCGCCGACCACCGTGATCAGCCCGGACTCCTGCAGCCGCTCAACCAGGTCGGCGACGCTCGGACGGGACAGCCCGGTGAGGGACTTGAGCTGGGCCGCCGTCAACGGGCCCTCGCGCTGCAGCAGTTCCAGGGCCAGCCGGTCGTTGATCGCCCGGGCCGTGCGGGGGGAGGCGGTGCGCCCGGCGTGGGATCGCATGGCGGTCATGGACGGATCCTTCCAGAAGCCGTCGCGCGGGTGCGAGGGCGGGCGACAGGGGCCCCGGTGCGGGACCGCGACAGGAGGCAGTCTATCTTTCAGGAAGCCTGCCTGATAATTTATGACCCGAGCACGGCGGGACCAGACTGGAGGGAACATGCCGACGAAGCCGACGACCCCGACGGGGAAGACCGACCCGCGACTGCGGCGCGCCCATCTCGCCGTCGCCGCGGTGTTCGCCGTGCACGGCGCGGTGACCGGCAGCTTCGCCACCCGGGTGCCCTGGATCCAGGAGCACGCGGGGCTCAGCGCCGGACAGCTCGGCTTCGCGCTCGTCTTCGCGGCCCTCGGCGCCTCCGTCGCGATGCCGCTCGCCGCCCGCGTCGCCCACCACATGGGCATGCGCAACGCGCTGCGCCTCCTGCTGGGCCTGTGGTGCGCCTCCCTGGCGCTGCCCGCCCTCTCCTCCGGCCTGGGCTGGCTGTGCGGGGCGATGCTCGTGTACGGGGCCTCGGCCGGCATGGCCGACGTCGTCATGAACGCCCAGGGCGTCGAGGTCGAGGAACGCCTCGGCCGCTCGATCATGTCCGGGCTGCACGGCATGTGGAGCGCCGGCACCCTGCTCGGCTCCCTCTTCGGCGTCCTCGCCGCCCACGCGGAACTCGACGCGCGCCTCCACCTCACCGCCGCGGCCGTCCTGCTCGTCGTGCTGGGCCAGGTGGTCTGCAGCGGAGTGCTCGACCTGCGGCCCGCCGCGTCGGAGGAGGCCCCCGCACGCTTCGCCCTGCCGCCCCGCGCGGCCCTGGTCATCGGCGCCATCGGCTTCTGCGCCGTCTTCGCGGAGGGCGCCAGCATGGACTGGAGCGCGGTCTACCTCCGTGACATCGCCGGCGCCTCCCCCGGTGTCGCCGCCGCGTCCTACACCGCGTTCGCGTGCACCATGGCCGTGTCCCGTCTCCTCGGCGACCTCGTCGTCCGCCGCTTCGGACCGGTGCGCACCGTACGCTTCGGCGGCCTGCTCGCCACGGTGGGCGGCGTCCTCGTCGCCACGGCGTCCACGCAGGTCACCACCATCGCGGGCTTCGCCCTCATCGGCGTGGGCATCGCCGTCGTCGTGCCGCTGTGCTTCGCCGCGGCCGGGCGCAGCGGGCCCAACGCGAGCCAGGCCATCGCGGGCGTCGCCACGGTCACCTACACCTCCGGGCTGGTGGCTCCGGCCGCCATCGGCTCCATCGCGGAGGCCAGCTCCCTGCAGGTCTCCTTCGGCCTGGTCACCCTGCTCGCCGCCGGGCTCGCCGTGGGGGCGGGCGTGCTCCGGCGCGCGGGCACCGTCTCCGTGGAGCGCGACCGCAAACCCGTGGCGGCGACGACCCCGCAGGCCTAGCGTGCCGTTCATGCACATGCGGATCTTCCTGGAGACCGAGCGGCTGCGGCTGCGGCACTTCACCGACACCGACGCGGACGCCGAACTGCTCGTCGCGCTCGACAGCGACCCCGAGGTCATGCGTTACCTGGGCAACGGCCGCCCCACGCCCTCCGACGTCATCCGGCACGAGGTCCTGCCCCGCTTCGCGCGCTCCCAGGTCTGGGCGGCGGAGGAACTCTCCACCGGGCACTTCGTCGGCTGGTTCGCCCTCACCCCCCGGCCCGGCAGCCCCGCCGACGACCTCGAACTCGGGTACCGCCTGCGCCGCGCCGCCTGGGGCCGCGGCTACGCCACGGAGGGGTCCCGCGCGCTGGTCCACAAGGCCTTCACCGACCTGGGCGCGGAGCGCGTCCACGCGGAGACGATGTTCGTCAACACCCGGTCGCGGCGCGTGATGGAGAAGGCGGGGCTGTCGTTCGTCCGGGTCTTCCACGAGGAGTGGGACGAGGCGTTGCCCGGCGCCGAGCACGGCGAGGTCGAGTACGCGGTCACCCGCACGGCGTGGGCCCCGTAGGCCGCAATCGGGGTGCCCTTGCGGCCGGTGCCTCGTGTGCGGCGCCGTTGTGGTTGCTGTGAGGGTTTCCCCGCCCGCCCGCCCGATTGCCCAGCGCGGTCAGTGCGGGCCTGCGCTGCGTACGTGTGGGGTCGGGGCCGCGCCGGCGCACTCCCCCAGCCTTCGGCCGGGGGGACCCCCACAGCGCTCGCTGTTTACCCCTGCACTATTCCGCGCCGGGTCCGCTGCTCGTCTCCCCCAGCCTTCGGCCAGGGGGAGCACCCCGCCACATCCCCTCCCATGTGTTGGGCGACTGACGGCCGGTGGGGGGTGAGTAGGCACTTGCGGCAACCCCGGACCGCTCTGTGAACCCCCACCGGCCGTTGGTCGCCCGGCGATACGGAGGGGGCGGGGTTGTTGGGGGCACCCCCGGCCGAAGGCTGGGGGAGGGTGGGCGTTCTGGACGCTGACGTGTATGTGTTGTGCGGCACAGACGACACAACAAGTACCGCCCGCCATGCACATAAATATGCGGTCCAGAATGCGCAGCCCCGGAGGCCCCGCCCCCGGGCCACCACCCACGCGCGAGGCCCGCACTGACCGCGCCGGGCAATCAGGCGGGCGGGCGGGAAACCCCCAACAGCAGCCACAACGCACCCGCACACACCAACTCACCGCACCGCGAGGTCCTGCAGCCCCACAACGCGAAGCAACCGCAACCGCTCGTAGGACTCGCTCCCCGGCCGCGCCGTGTACACGATCAACCGCTGATCATGCTCCGCACTGAGCAGCACCTCGCACTCCAGCTCCATCAGCCCCACCACCGGATGCTGGAACCGCTTCACATCCGCGCGCCGCACGGCGACCACGTGCTCGTCCCACAGCCTCGAGAACTCCGCGCTGCGCCCCCGCAGTTCCGCGACCAGCGCGCCCGCGCGCGCGTCGTCGGGCCGGGCGGCCAGGACCGCACGCAGGTGGGCGACGTGACGCCGGGCGTGCTCCTCCCGGTCCCCCGGAGGGAAGAGCTCGCGCGCCGCCGGGTCGAGGAAGAAGCGGCGGACGATGTTGCGCTCCCCCGGTGGCCGGGAGGCCGCGTCGCCGACGAGCGCCGCGGCCATCGCGTTCTGGGCGAGGACGTCCCCCGCGTCGCTGACGACCTGCGCCGGGGTGTCGTCGAGCCGGTCCAGCACCAGCAGCAGTCCGGGCCGTACGTGCCCCGTGGCGCCGGCGTCGCCGGCGCCGCGGGTGTCGCGGGGCGGTTCCTCGCCGGCCAGGTGGAAGAGGTGGTCCCGTTCGTCCTCGGACAGGCGCAGCGCACGGGCGAGCGCGCCCAGGATCTGCCGGGACGGCCGGGGGCCCCGTGACTGTTCGAGCCGGGTGTAGTAGTCCGCGGACATCCCGGCGAGCTGGGCGACCTCCTCGCGGCGCAGCCCGGGGGTGCGCCGCCGGACGCCGACCGACAGGCCCACGTCGGAGGGGGCGAGGCGGGCGCGGCTGCGGCGCAGGAAGTCGGCGAGCTGCGCGCGGTCGATGTCCACGTTTCAAGCATCCCGCCGGGCCGGGACCTTATCCAGGGAGTGTCGGTCCCCGGATGCGGAGGTCTCTCCCGCGGCGCCGCGGGCCGCCGCAGCCTGGTCGCGTGACGGCGACGAGAGGGGACCGAGGATGCTGACGCTGGTGACGGGGGCGACCGGTCGGGTCGGCAGCCGCTTCGTGCCGAGGCTGCTGCAGTGGTGCCGCCCGGGCGAGGAGGTGCGGCTGCTCGTGCGGGACGCGGAGCGGGGCGAGGGGCTCGCCCGGCTGGGGGCGCGGATCGCGGCCGGGGACCTGCGGGACCCGGAGGACCTGCGCAAGGCCCTGGCGGGCGTGGATGCGGTCGTGCACCTGGCGGCGGTGTTCCGGGACGGCTCGCAGGAGGGCACCTGGGCAGTGAACCGCGATGCCACGCTGGCCCTGGCGCGGGCGGCCGCCGAGGCCGGGGCGAGGCGTTTCGTGCAGGCGAGCACGAACCTGGTGTACGGCGAGGGCCGGGGCCGCCCCCTGGTGGAGGACGACGCGAGCGTGCCGGGCGGCCCGATGTGGGGCGCGTACCCCGCGTCGAAGGCGGAGGCCGAGCGGGGGCTGCTGGAGCTCCACCGCGAGCTGGGCCTGGACGTCCGCATCGGCCGGCTGTCCTTCGTGTACGGCGACGGCGATCCGCACCTGGCGCAGTCCCTGCGCTGGGCGGGCGGCTGGGCGGCGCACCAGCGGCTGCACATGGTGCACCACGCGGACGTGGCCCAGGGCCTGCTGCGGCTGCTGCGGGCCCCCGGCATCGGAGGCCGGGCGTACAACATCGCCGACGACGCGCCGGTGTCGGCGGTGGAACTGCACTGGGTGAACGGCGCCGAGGTCCCGGGCGGCATGGCGGGGCGGGCGGCGGGCGATCCGTGGGACGGCGTGGTGTCGAACCTGCGCATCAGGGAGGAGCTGGGCTTCCGCCCGCAGTATCCGTCGGTGTGGACGGCCCGCGACGCGGGCGCGCTCTGACTCACCCGATCCGGGGACGCCACGGCCGCCGTGCCGCACACGCCGCCCGGCCTGCTGGGACGCTGTGCCCATGACGACGGCACGGCGGCCGGCCCCGGTGGGGGTGGGCCAGGTGGTGGCGCGCATGCGCGCGCTCGGCACGGCGCTCCCGCCGGGGGACGGGGTGGCGGTGTTCAACCGTGTCTACCTGTCGGTCACGGAGGAGATGGACGGCCGGCTGGCGGCGGGCGGCTTCGGCGATCCCGTCGCCGCCGCCGTGCTGGCCGCCCGCTTCGCCGCCCGTTACCTGCGGGCGGTTGACGGCGCGACCGACCGCCGTGCCGTCCCTGCCTGCTGGCGGCCGCTGCTGCAGTTGCGCGGGCACCGCGGCGTCCGCCCGCTGCAGTTCGCGCTGGCCGGGATCAACGCGCACGTGGGTCACGACCTGGCGCTCGCGGTGGTGGACACCTGCTCCGCGCTGGGGTGCGAGCCGCCTTCCCTGGAACGGGACTTCGACCGCGTGGGCGATCTGCTGACGTCCGTGGAGGAACGCGTCAGGGAGGAGCTGATGCCCGGCCCCGATCTGCTGGACCTCGCCGACCCGCTGACCCATCTCGCCGGTTCCTGGAGCCTGGAACGCGCGCGGGACGCGGCGTGGGCCGCGTCCCGCGTGCTGTGGTCGCTGCGCGGACTGCCCGAGGTGTACGGGGAGTTCGCCGAGAAGCTCGACTCCGGGGTCGGGCTGGTGGGGCGCTTCCTGCTGACCCCGCTGGGCCGCTGAGGGGTGGTGCGTCAGTCCTCGTCGAGCATGACCGGCGCGATCTCGTCGTAGAGGTCGCCCGGGCCCGGGTTGGTCGGGTCCGTGGTTCCGCCGAACTGGTGCATCACGCCCCACACGGCGTTGAGCGCGGTCTGCACGGCGCCCTCGGCCCAGCCCGCGGTCCAGGAGATGTCGTCGCCCGCGAGGTAGATGCCGCGCTTGTCCTCGGGGAGGGTGTCCTGCATGAAGTGGGTGAACAGGCGCCGCTGGTAGCGGTAGTGACCGGGCAGGTTCGCCTTGAACGCGCCCATGAAGTAGGGCTCGTTCTCCCACGAGACGGTCACCGGGTTGCCGATGATGTGCCCGCGGATGTCGACCTTCGGGTAGATCTCGCCGAGCGACTTGAGCATGACCTCCATGCGCTCGGACGCGCTCAGCGGCAGCCACTTGAGGCTGTCGTCGCACCACGTGTACGACAGGCAGATCACGGCCGGCTCGTCCGGGCCGTTGTCCAGCAGGTAGGTGCCGCGGGTCATGCGGTCGGTGAGCGTCATGCTCATCACGTCGCGGCCCGTCTGCTCGTCCTTGTCCAGCCAGAACGGCCGGTCGACCGGGACGAAGAGCTTGCTGGACTCCATGTAGTGGGTGCGCTCGATCGCCGTCCAGTGGTCGATCGGGAAGAGCGAGTCGTCGCAGTCGATCTTGCTGAGCAGCATCCAGCTCTGCGCGGTGAAGATCGCGGCGCGGTAGGTGCGGATGTCGCCGTCGGCGTCGGTGACGGTGATCCGGTTGCCGGCGGTGCGGTGCAGGCGGGTCACGGCCGGGCGGGGGTCGCCGCCGTGCAGGGACTTCAGCGAGGTGCCGAGCGGCCAGTGGACGATCTTCTGCGGCTCGCGTTCCCACAGCCGCAGCGGCAGCTGCTGGCTGCCGCCGACGATGCCGCGGTGGTGGTCGTCGGCCTCGGTGTAGACGACGCGCAGGATCTCCAGGATGGAGTTGGGGAAGTCGGTGTCCCAGCCGCCGGTGCCGAAGCCGACCTGGCCGAAGATCTCCCGGTGGCGGAAGGACTTGAACGCCTCGGAGTCGCAGAGGAAGCCGTAGAAGGTCTGGTTGTCGAGCTTCTCGACCAGCTTCGCCCAGATCTCGCGGATGCGCGGGACGTCGCGCTCACGCATGGCGCGGTTCATGTCGGAGAAGTCCGCGCCCTCCTCCAGGCAGGCGTTCCAGGCGTGCGCGACGTCGCGGTAGACCTGCGGCAGGTCGTCGATGGTCTGCGCGTAGTGGGACTCGCCCTTGAGGTCGACGACGGTCGACGGGGTCTCGGGGGCGAGCGGGTTGGGGAAGGGCGTGGTCTCCAGCCCCACCAGGTCGATGTAGTGCTGCAGGGCGGTGGAGGACGGCGGGAAGCGCATCGCGCCCATCTCCGCGGTCAGGTTCCCGTCGCAGCCCTCGAAGCCGACGGTGCGCAGCCGGCCGCCGATCCGGTCGGCCTCGTAGACGACGGGCCTCAGGCCCATCTTCATCAGCTCGTACGCGGCGACGATGCCGGACAGGCCGCCGCCGATGACCGCGACCTCCGCGCCGTGTTCGGTCGCCGGTATGGAGCCGAGGCCCGCGGCGCTCGCCAGGAAGTCGTCGTAGGCGAACGGGAAGTCCGGGCCGAACATGGTGATCGGCGGGGCCGACCGCACCTCGGGGTGCTGCTCGTCGTGGACCGCGGTGGGCACCGTGGACGTCATGGCGTGGTTCTCCTGGCTGTGAAGCGGTCAGGCGGGGCGGTGGCGGGGGAAGGGGGGCGCGATCAGCCCAGCGAGCGGTACAGCTCGGGGCGGCGGTCCTGGAGGTAGGGCGTCTCCTCGCGGACCGCGCGCAGGAGGTCCGGGTCGGCGTCGGCGACGACCAGCTCCTCGGTGGCTCCGGCCCGGGCGCGCACGGCGCCGTCGGGTCCGGCGAGGCAGCTCTGCCCCGCGAAGTCGAAGTCGCCCTCGGGGCCACAGCGGTTGGCGTAGGCGACGTGCACCTGGCTCTCGTACGCGCGGGCCGGCACCAGGGTCTGCGGGACGAACTCGTAGGGCCGCATCAGCGCGGTGGGCACGGCGAGCAGCTGGGTGCCGGCGAGGGCGTGGGCCCGCACGGTCTCCGGGAACTCGACGTCGTAGCAGATGAGGAGGCCGATCCGGACGCCGTCGAGCTCGGCCTGGACGACGGCGTCGTCGCCGGGGGTGAACCAGGTGCGCTCGAAGTCGCCGAAGAGGTGGGTCTTGCGGTAGTTGGCGAGGCGTCCGCCGTCCGGCCCGATCAGCTGGGCGGAGTTGAAGACGCCGCAGCCGTCGCGCTCGGGGTAGCCGTAGACGATGCCCAGGCCGTGCTCGGCGGCGATCCGGCCGACCCGGGCGGCGGCGGGCCCGTCGGCCGCCTCGGCGAGGCCCGGGACCGCGTCGCCGAGGGCGTAGCCGGTCAGGTACATCTCGGGCGTGACGAGCAGGCGGGCTCCCGCGGCGGAGGCCCGGCGCGCGGCGGCGTCGAGCGCGGCCAGGCTGTCGTCCACGGAGGAGGGGACGCCGCTCGGGCCTTGGTACAGCGCGGTGCGCAGCGGCGCCATGGAGCCTCTTTCGCCTGGTGGGGAGCGTGTTCCGGGTCTGCCTCGACGGTACGATTCCGGGCCTCGTGGCGACAAGACGCGTCCGTTGCGCACCGACCGCCGATTCGTTGCGCGCCGGGGCCCGGCGGCGGCGATTCGTTGCGCGGGGGCGGCCGGACCCGGCTCCCCGGCCGGGCCCGCGCGCGGTCACGGCTCCGGCTGGTCCGGCACTCCCGTGTAGCGGCGCAGCAGCGGCGACAGCACCAGGACGGACTTGGTGCGCTCCACGAAGGGCTCGCCGGCGATCCGCTCCAGGACGCGCTCGAAGTGGCGCACGTCGGCGGCGTAGATCTGGACGACGGCGTCCGCCTCGCCGGTGACGGTCGAGGCGGACGCCACCTCCGGGTAGCGCGACAGGCCGCGCCGGATGTCATCGGGCGAGGTGTTGTGGCGGCAGTAGAGCTCGACGAACGCCTCGGTCTCCCAGCCCAGCGCGGAGGGCTCGACACGGACGGTGAAACCCGTGATGGCGCCCTCCGCCAGCAGCCGGTCGACCCGGCGCTTGACGGCGGGGGCGGAGAGCCCGACGAGCGAGCCGATGTCGGCGAAGGAGCGGCGGGCGTCCTCGGCGAGGGCGTGGACGATGCGTTCGTCGAGTTCGTTCAGTCGCACTGGGGGTGGGTCACTTCTCTTCGCGAGCGAGCTGGGAACGGCGCGTGCCGTACGCACACCAGACTACGAGGCCGACCGCCGTCCACCCGGCGGAGCACTCCCGGGTGATCGCGCCCGAGGCAGGGACGCGGGTGCCCCCGTCCGCGGAAGCGGACGGGGGCACCCGAGCAGCGGTGCCGACTACTGCCAGCTGGCGTGCAGCGGCTTGCCCTCGGCGTAGCCGGCGGCGCTCTGGATGCCGACGACGGCCTTCTCGGCGAACTCGGCGAGGTTGGCGGCCCCGGCGTAGGTGCAGGAGCTGCGGACGCCCGCGATGATCGAGTCGATGAGGTCCTCGACGCCCGGGCGGCCCGGGTCGAGGAACATCCGCGAGGTGGAGATGCCCTCCTCGAACAGCCCCTTGCGGGCGCGGTCGTACGCGGACTCCTCGCTCGTGCGGTTGGCCACGGCGCGGGCGGAGGCCATGCCGAAGCTCTCCTTGTACGGCCGGCCGTCGGCGGTCTGCTGCAGGTCGCCGGGCGACTCGTAGGTGCCCGCGAACCAGGAGCCGATCATGACGTTGGACGCGCCGGCGGCGAGCGCCATCGCGACGTCGCGCGGGTGCCGGACGCCGCCGTCGGCCCAGACGTGCTTGCCGTGCCGGGCGGCCTCGGCGGCGCACTCCATGACGGCGGAGAACTGGGGCCGGCCCACGCCGGTCATCATGCGGGTGGTGCACATGGCGCCCGGGCCCACGCCGACCTTGACGATGTCGGCACCGGCCTCGATCAGGTCGCGCACGCCCTCGGCGGAGACGACGTTGCCGGCCACGACCGGCACCTGCGGGTCCAGGGCGCGGACGGCCTTCACGGCCTGGATCATGCTCTCCTGGTGCCCGTGGGCGGTGTCGACGACGAGCGTGTCCACTCCCGCGTCGAGCAACTGCTTGGCCTTGCCCGCCACGTCGCCGTTGATGCCGACGGCGGCGGCGATGCGCAGCCGCCCGCCGGCGTCGGTGGCGGGGGTGTACAGGGTGGCGCGCAGCGCTGCCTTGCGGGTCAGGATGCCGGCCAGCCTGCCGTCGGCGTCCACCGCGGGGGCGAGCTTGCGGTTGGCCTCCTCCAGGCGGTTGAAGGCCTCGCGGGGGTCGATGTCCGCGGGCAGCAGCAGGAGGTCCTTGGACATCACCACGGAGACCTGGGTGAAGCGGTCCACGCCGGTGAGGTCGTGCTCGGTGACGATGCCGACCGGACGGCCGTCCTCGACGACGACCGCGGCGCCGTGGGCCCGCTTGGGCAGTAGCGCCAGGGCGTCGGCGACGGTGGCGTGGGGGCCGAGCACGATCGGGGTGTCGAGCACGAGGTGCCGCTGCTTCACCCAGCTGATCACCTCGGCGATCACCTCGATCGGGATGTCCTGGGGGATGACCACCAGACCTCCGCGCCGGGCGACGGTCTCGGCCATGCGGCGACCGGCGATGGCGGTCATGTTGGCGACCACGAGCGGGATGGTGGTACCGGTGCCGTCCGGGGCCGAGAGGTCGACCGCCTGGCGGGAACCCACCGCCGAGCGGCTGGGGACCATGAACACGTCGTCGTACGTCAGGTCGTACGGAGGCTTTGCATCATTGAGGAAACGCACGTACTTCATTTTTGCACGGACCGGGCCGGAACGAACACGGAGGAAACTCCGGCGCTCACGAAGGGTCGCTCGTAGGTTCCTCCAGGACGACCTCGAAGGGGAGCAGGGCCGGGTCGTGGAAGGCGGCGGCGTCCGCGAGGACCTTGCGCGCGGTCCGCCACTGCTCCGGTTCGGCCGCCGCGAAGTCGGGCCAGCCGCGGACGACCAGGCGGAGCCCGCCCCGCGCGGGGTCGGGCAGGTCGGTGAGGCAGTCGTACAGGGCGTCCCAGTTGCGGCCGAACCAGCCGGGCAGCCGCAACTGCTCGGCGCAGCGGTCCATGAACGCGCTCTTGGTGGTGACCCCGTGCAGGTCCAGCACCGTCGTTGCCGTCATCTGCGGACCGTCCTGAAGCTCTGGTAGTGGTCGTCGGTGTAGTAGACCTCCCCGCCGGAGCCGGTGACGAAGCGCCGGGCGCCACGGTCGCTCGTCCCCGGGGTCGGGACGGTGTACTCGTGGTAGTAGCCGCGCGGGTGCGCGGGCAGCAGGCCCTCGATGTTCCCGAAGACGGTGCCGTCCTTCGCGTACGGGAAGGGGCCGCCCGCGTCGATCAGCCGGAGCGTCTCGCGGGCCTCGGGCGGCAGGCTCGTGACGGCCACCGTGGGCAGCGCCCCCACGGGTTCGGTGGCGGGCGGGGAGCAGCCGGTGAGCAGCAGCGCGAGGCAGCCCAGCAGGGCGAGGGCGAGGGCGATCACGGTGGCACGGCGGACGGGGCCGGTCGGCATGCCGCGATGCTGCCACAGCCCGCGACGCCCGCCGCGCAGGGCGCGCGAGCGGACGGTCGGCGGTCGGCTGTCGGCTGTCGGCTGTCGGCTGTCGGCTGTCGGCTGTGGACTAGAACTCGCGGAGCGCCTCGGGGTCCGCGCGGTCGAGGGCGGGCCGCGGCATGGGCGCGGTGGAGTCCAGCAGGTAGTCGGCGGCGGCGGTGTCCGTCACGATGCTGGTGACCAGGCCGGACCGGAGCACGGCGTCGACCGCGGCGGCCTTGCGCAGCCCGCCGGCGATGGCGAGCACCTCGGGGATGCGGCGCAGCCGGTCCGCCTCGATCGTGATGCAGCGCTCGCCCAGGTCACGGCCGACCAGCAGGCCCTCGGCGTCGAAGAGGTGCGAGGACATCTCCGCGGCGACGCCGAGGGAGGCGTAGTGCTCCCGCTCGGCGTCGGTCAGGGCGTCGTGGACGGTGGAGATGCCGGCCGCCCAGGAGCCGATCGACACCACGGCCACGGTGACCTTGTCGAAGTAGCTCATGGCGGCCGCGATGCCGCTCTGGGCGCGCAGCGCCGCCGCCGTCGCCGGGTCGGGCAGCACCATGGGGGCGTACATGGGGTGGGCCTCGCCGCCGGAGACAGCCGCGGCGGTGCGGACCGCCTCGACCGAGCCGCGGTCGGCGGTGCCGGCGTCGTACACGCCGGTGAGCTGGACGACCGTGCACGGCGGCAGGCGGTCGAGGGCGTTGGCCATGGTGATGATGGAGCGCCCCCAGGCGAGGCCGAGCACGTCGCCCTCGCTGACCAGCTCGCCGAGCAGCTGCGCGGCGACCGCGCCCAGGTTCTCCGGGTCGGGGCCGTCGGTCTCGTCGGCGGGCGACTCGACGACGACGGCGTGCCGCAGCCCGTAGCGGGCGCGCAGGGCGTCGGAGCGTTCGGCGTCGAGCTCGGCGGGGACCCTGATCTCGATGCGCACGAGGTCACGTTCGAGGGCCGTCTCCAGGACCCGCGCCACCTTGAAGCGGCTCACGCCGAACTCCTCGGCGATCTGGATCTTGGATTTTCCCTCCAGGTAGAAGCGGCGGGCCATCGCCGCCGCCTGGACCATCTCGCCGGGGCCCATGCGCACCCCTGTGCGGCCTGTGGTCACGTTCTCTCCCCAGTTGCCCATCTGATCGGCTCCGCGCTCATCCTCGCACGTACTCCGGAGTACCGGAGCACGCCGCCCACTCAGTGGTCAGTGCGCGCAGGCGGCCGCCGCCTGCTTGCGCAGCCCCCGTACCGCCTCGGCCGGGTCCTCGGCTCCGTAGACGGCCGAACCGGCCACGAAGACGTCCGCTCCGGCCTCGGCGCAGCGCTCGATGGTGGCGGCCGAGACGCCGCCGTCGACCTGCAGCCACAGGTCCAGCCCGTGCTTGTCGATCAGCTTCCTGGCACGCCGGATCTTGGGCAGCATGATGTCGAGGAAGGCCTGACCGCCGAAGCCCGGCTCCACGGTCATGATCAGCAGCATGTCGAGCTCAGGCAGCAGGTCCTCGTACGGCTCGACCGGCGTCGCCGGCCTGAGCGCCATCGAGGCCCGCGCGCCCTTGGCGCGGATCTCCCGGGCCAGGCGCACCGGCGCGGCGGCCGCCTCGACGTGGAAGGTGACGGAACCCGCGCCCGCCTCGACGTAGGCCGGGGCCCAGCGGTCCGGATCGGCGATCATCAGATGGCAGTCGAGCGGGGTCTTCGTCGCCTTGTGGAGGGACTCCACGACCGGCACGCCGAGCGTCAGGTTGGGGACGAAGTGATTGTCCATCACGTCGACGTGGAGCCAGTCCGCGCCTTCGACGGCCCGCGCCTCGTCGGCGAGGCGCGCGAAGTCGGCGGAGAGAATACTGGGGTTGATCTGCACGGCCATGGTCCCAGTATGGCGGTGCCGGGCGCTTCCCCGCGCACCGGGCGGACGGCTGTGGAAAACCTCCCCGCACGCCCCGTCCGGGCGTGGGATGCTGTGCGGATCGGGAGCACTCCTCGGGGGACGCCTTGGCGAGGCGGAGGTGGCGGGTGTGAAGGCTCCACACGGCTGGGCGGTCCTGGTCTGCGGCCGGCGCGGCAAATGGGTCGTGCTCGCGCTCTGGCTGGTCCTGCTGGTGGCGGTGGCGCCGCTGGCCCAGAAGCTCACGGACGCGCAGCAGAACGACTCCTCCTCCTGGCTGCCGGGCAACGCGGAGTCCACCCAGGTCCTGGAACTGCAGAAGCGGTTCCTGCCCGACACCGCCCCCGCCGTCGTGGTCTACGCGCGCCCCGGCGGACTGACCGACGACGACCGTGCGACGGTCGGTCAGGACGCCGCGCAGATACGGCGGATGACCGGGCACGGCGTCTTCGGCGGCCGCACCGTCGGCCCGGTGTACGAGGAACGCGCCGCC
Source organism: Streptomyces sp. TOM-9 (assembly GCF_056858595.1). Taxonomy (NCBI): domain Bacteria; kingdom Bacillati; phylum Actinomycetota; class Actinomycetes; order Kitasatosporales; family Streptomycetaceae; genus Streptomyces; species Streptomyces sp. TOM-9. The sequence goes on from NZ_JBXEQB010000001.1 coordinate 2,292,910, forward strand.
GGCCCGCGCGCCGCGCAGCTCATCGTCCCCATCGGTGTGGACGAGGGCGGCTGGACGGGCATCGCGGACGCGGTCGCCGACATCCGCGCCGTCACCGGCGACGGCACCAGCGGCCTCGAGGTGCACATCACCGGACCGGGTGGCTTCGCGGCCGACTCCGCCGAGGCCTTCGAGGGCATCGACGGCACCCTGCTGTACAGCGCGCTCGCCGTGGTCGTCGTCATCCTGCTGCTGACCTACCGCAGCGTCACCCTCATCCTGCTGCCGGTCGTCTCGGTCGTCGGGGCGCTGTTCACGGCGCAGGCGGCGGTCTACCTGCTGGCCGAGCACGCCGACCTCGTCGTCAACGCGCAGAGCGCGGGCATCCTCACCGTCCTGGTGTTCGGCGCCGGCACGGACTACGCGCTGCTGCTGGTCGCCCGCTACCGCGAGGAACTGCGCCGCCACGAAGACCGCCACGACGCCATGGCGCTGGCCCTGCACCGGGCGGGGCCGGCGATCGTCGCCAGTGCCGCCACGGTCGCGGTGAGCATGCTGTGCCTGCTGGCCGCCGAGATGAACTCGACCTCCGGGCTCGGGCCTGTCGCCGCCGTCGGCGTCGTCATCGGCCTGGCCGCCATGCTGACGCTCTTCCCCGCCCTGCTCGTCGTCGTGGGCCGCTGGGTGTTCTGGCCCGCCGTCCCGCACGCCGGTTCCGCCGAGCCCACCCGGAACGGGGTGTGGTCAGGGGTGGGCCGCCGCATCGACCGCCGGCCGCGCACGGTGTGGGTGGGCACCGCCGCCGTACTGGCCGCGCTCTCGCTGGGCGTGATCGGTCTGGAGGCGGCGGGCCTGAGCAACGCCCAGAGCTTCACCGGGACCCCCGACTCCGTCACCGGCCAGCAGGTCGAGTCCCGCTACTTCCCCGCCGGCTCGGGACAGCCGCTGGTGGTGATCGCCGACGCGGGTGCGGCGGAGCAGGTCAAGGCCGCGCTCGACGGCATCGAGGGCGTCGCACCGGGCTCCGCGGTCGTGCCGAAGGGCGCGCCCGCGCACAAGGACGGCCGGGTCTACCTGGAGGCCACGCTCACCGACCCGGCCGACAGCCAGGCCGCCGAGGACACCGTGGACCGCGCTCGCGGGACCCTGCACGCCGTACCGGGTGCCGACGCCAAGGTCGGCGGCGGTACGGCGGCACTGCTCGACGCGGGCCGCGCCGCGGCGCACGACAACGAGCTGCTCATCCCCATGATCCTCGTCGTCGTGCTGGTGATCCTGAGCATCCTGCTGCGGGCCCTCACCGCCCCGCTGGTGCTCATCGCGACCGTGGTGCTCTCCTTCGCCGCCGCGCTCGGCGTCAGCGTGCTCGCCTTCCGCCACGTCTTCGGCTTCCAGGGCGAGGACACGGCCTTCCCGCTGTTCGTCTTCGTGTTCCTGGTGGCGCTGGGCATCGACTACAACATCTTCCTGATGACGCGGATCCGCGAGGAGAGCGCGCTGTCCGGGACCCGCGAGGGGACCCTCACCGGCCTCGCGGCGACCGGCGGTGTCATCACCTCCGCGGGCCTGGTGCTCGCCGGCACGTTCGCGGCCCTGGCGACACTGCCCGTCGTGGGCTTCGCGGAGATCGGCTTCGCGGTGGCCTTCGGCGTCCTGCTGGACACCTTGGTCGTGCGGTCGGTGCTGGTGACCGCGCTCACCCTCGACCTGCGGCACCGCGTGTGGTGGCCGAGCCGCCTGGACCGCCCCCGCACCGGGGCACCGGCCGGGGAACCGGCCGCGCCCGCCGCCCCGCACGCCGGTCCGTGACGTCCGCCGGACAGCAGTGACCGCCCGCGCCGGGCGCGGGCGGTCACGTGCGGCACGGCAGGTGTCACGCGTTGGGACGCTTGCCGTGGTTGGCGCCCTTCTTCTTCCGGGCGCGCCGCTTGTTGCCTCGCTTGGACATGATGCCCAACCCTCTCGTACAGGACATTTCGACCGCGGTCAGTCTATGACCGCCCCCGGCGTGCGGCACGTCAGCGACGCTCCGCGCGCGAAGGCCCGGTCAGTCCGGGAAGTGCTCGCGCATGAAGGCGTTGCGGAAGACCCCTGAGGGGTCGAACCGGGCGACGAGCTGCCGGAAGTCGTCGTAGCGCGGGTAGAGCTCGCGCAGTGCGGCGGGCGACGGGGTGAAGAACTTGCCCCAGTGCGGACGGGCGGAGAAGGGGCGCAGGGCTTCCTCGACGACCTGGACCGCCCGCGTCACCGCCGCGACGTCCGGGGTCCAGGTGAAGTGGAAGGCGACGCTGTCACGTCCGTGGGCGGGGCTGAGCCAGAGGGAGTCGGCCGCCACGGTGCGGATCTCGCCGATCAGCACTTCGGACGAGAACCGCTCCCGCACCCGCCACAGGGCGTCGAACGCCGCCACCGCGTCGCGCCGGTCGACGAAGAACTCCGACTGGATCTCCTCGCCGCTGCTCGGGGTGAACTCCAGGCGGAAGTGGGGCAACCGCTCGTACCAGGGGCCGGCCAGGCCCTGCTGCGGGGTGCAGTGCGTGCCGGGCATCCCCGGGATCGGGTGCCGTGGCCCGTCGGCCGCGGTGGCCCCGAACCACGTCTGCGGTACGGGCTCGGCCCCGTCGGCGTCGACCCGCTCCTTGAGCCACACCTGGTCGACGGCGCGGTCCCGCCAGCGGGTGAAGACCGACACGCTGTACCCCGCCGACATCACCGTGTCGAAGTTCCCGAGGAACTCCTGCTTCGGCATGTCCTCGTAGACGGTCTGGCGCACGGCGAAGGACGGGACGAGGTCGAGGGTCAGCCGGGTCACGACGCCCAGTGCGCCCAGGGCGACGACGGAGCCGTCGAAGTCGGGCTCGCCGCGACGGATCTCGGCGAGCCCGCCGTCGGCGGTGACCATGGTCAGCGCGCTGACCGCGCCGGCCAGGCAGCGCCGGCCGGTGCCGGAACCGTGCGTGCCGGTGGCGCACGCACCGGCGACGGAGATGTGCGGCAGGGAGCCGAGGTTGTGCAGCGCCAGACCCGCTTCGTCGATCGTGCGGACGATCTCGCCGAAGCGCAGCCCCGAGGCGACCGTGGCGGTACGGGCGGTGCGGTCGACGTCGATCACGGCGGGCAGCCGCGAGGTCGAGACGTGCTCGCCGTCGGTGTCGGCGACGGTGCTGAAGGAGTGCCGGGTCCCGAGGGCGCGCACCCGTGGGGACCGGGCCACGATCTCCTGCAGTTCGGTGACGGACTCGGGGTGGTGGAGGCTTCGTGCGGTGAAGGCGACGTTGCCGCCCCAGTTGCTCTCCGCGGGCATCGCGGTCGTTCCTTCCTGTACGGCCCGGCTGCCGGCGGCCGCGCGGCGCGCGGCCTGCCGGATCAGTGGTTCGGGGCCTGCCGTTCCAGGATGATTCTCGCCGCTGGGGCCGGGGGCGCAGGACAGGGGTGTGTCGTGGCGCCGCGGGGGCCGGGCCCGCCCGTTCCTTCAAGTCTTGACGTGACCCCGTCATCCTGGCATGGTCTAGACCTAGCTGGGCTCAACGGGACGGCGCAGCAGGGAAGTCCACGCCGCCCCGGACACGACGCACGCCGCGCCGCGCCCGTGCGTGACCTCCTCGGAAAGACCCGTGCCCGCCGTGCGGAGCACCCCCCGCCAAGCTCCCTCCCCCACGACCGCGGCCTCCGGCCGGGTAAGGAGCGACTCCCCCATGTCCACGTCCCTCGCCGGACGGCTCCCCGCAGGGCGTACCGTCCTGGGTCCGTCCGCGGTGTTCGCCGTCCTCGCGGCGCTCCTGGCCACCTTGTTCGTCGCGACGCCGACCGCCCGCGCGGCGGACGGCCAGATCAGCGGCCTGGCGGGCAAGTGCGTCGACGTCGCCGCGGCCAACAGCGCCAACGGCACCGCCGTACAGCTCTACGACTGCAACGGGACCAACGCCCAGCGCTGGTCCAACCCCGGCGACGGCACGCTGCGCGCGCTCGGCAAGTGCCTCGACGTCGTCGACCGCGGCACCGCCGACGGGGCCGCGGTCCAGTTGTGGGACTGCGCGGGCAGTGCCAACCAGCAGTGGGTCGTCACCGCTGCGCGCGACATCGTCAACCCCGCCGCCAACAAGTGCCTGGACGTCCGGGACAACAACTCCGCCAACGCCACCCGGCTGCAGATCTGGACCTGCACCGGCGGGGCGAACCAGAAGTGGAACGCCCCCGCGAGCGGCGGTGGCGGCACGAACCCGTCCGGATTCGTCGTCAGCGAGGCCCAGTTCAACCAGATGTTCCCGGGCCGCAACGGCTTCTACACCTACAGCGGCCTGGTCGCGGCCCTGAGCTCCTACCCGGGCTTCGCCAACTCCGGCAGCGACACCGTGAAGAGGCAGGAGGCCGCCGCCTTCCTCGCCAACGTCAGCCACGAGACGGGCGGGCTGGTGTACGTGGTCGAGCAGAACACGGCCAACTACCCGCACTACTGCGACTGGGGCCAGCCCTACGGCTGCCCGGCCGGCCAGGCCGCGTACTACGGCCGCGGTCCGATCCAGCTCAGCTGGAACTTCAACTACAAGGCGGCGGGCGACGCCCTCGGCATCGACCTGCTGGGCAACCCCTGGCGCGTGGAGCAGGACGCGGCCGTGGCCTGGCGCACGGGCCTTTGGTACTGGAACACCCAGAGCGGCCCCGGCACCATGACCCCGCACAACGCCATGGTGAACCAGGCGGGCTTCGGCCAGACGATCCGCTCCATCAACGGATCGCTGGAATGCGACGGCCGCAACCCGGCGCAGGTGCAGAGCCGGGTGAGCAAGTACCAGCAGTTCACGGCGATCCTGGGCGTCAGCCAGGGTGCCAACCTCTACTGCTGAGCCTCCGCCGCGCGGGTGCGGCCCGGATGTCCGGGCCGCACCCGCGCGGTCATTCCCCTGTGCGGCGCAGCAGGGCGAGGTACATCGCGTCGGTGCCGTGCAGGTGGGGCCAGAGCTGGACGTCGGGGCCCTCGCCGAGGTCGTGGACCCCGGGCATGAGGGGGCGGGCGTCGACCCATTCCGCGGGGACGGCCCCCGGCTGGCCCAGGACGTCCTCCACGACGGCACGGGTCTCGGCCGGATGCGGGGAGCAGGTCGCGTAACCGACGACCCCGCCGACGCGCACCGCGCGCAGGGCGGACTCCAGCAGGCCGCGCTGCAGGGGCGCGAAGCCCGGGACGTCCTCGGCGCGCCGGCGCCAGCGCGCCTCGGGGCGGCGGCGCAGGGCGCCGAGGCCGGTGCAGGGCACGTCGACCAGGACACGGTCGAAGGCGCCCGGGCGCCAGGCGGGCCGGGTGCCGTCGGCGACGATCACCTCGAACGGCCCGGGGTTGCCGGCCAGGGCGCGGGCCACCAGCCGGGCCCGGTGCAGCTGCTTCTCGGAGGCGACCAGGGCCGCCCCACGCTCCGCGGCGAGCGCGCCGAGCAGGGCCGCCTTGCCGCCGGGGCCGGCGCAGCCGTCCAGCCAGAGCCGGTCGGGGCCCTCGCCGAGCGGGGCCGCGGCCAGGGCGGCGGCGACGAGCTGGCTGCCCTCGTCCTGGACGCCGGCGCGGCCCTCGCGCACCGCCTCGATGGTCGCGGGGTCGCCGCCCTCGGCGAGCCGGACCGCCCACGGGGACCAGCGGCCGGGGAGGGTGGCGTCCTCGGGAAGCGCGTCGGCGAGCTCCTGCGGGGTGGCGCGGCCGGGGCGCGCGACGAGGGTGACCTCGGGGCGCTCGTTGTCGGCCGCGAGCAGCTCCTCCATGCCCGCGCGGCCGCCACCGAGGGCGTCCCACAGGGCCGAGACGATCCAGCGCGGGTGCGAGTGGACGACGGCGAGGTGGTCCTCGGGGTCCTCGTCGTAGGGCGGCGCCACCTCGTCCAGCCAGGCGTCGAGCTCCTGTGCGGCGATCCGGCGCAGCACCGCGTTGACGAACTTCGCGCGCCCGTCGCCGAGGACCACGCGGGCCAGCTCGACGGTGGCGGAGACGGCGGCGTGGCTGGGGATGCGGGTGCCCAGGAGCTGGTGGGCGCCGAGCGACAGCACGTCCAGCACGGGCGGGTCGACCTCGCGCAGCGGCCGGTCGACGCAGGCCGCGATCACGGCGTCGTACGTGCCCCGACGGCGCAGGGTGCCGTAGACCAGCTCGGTGGCGAGGGCCGCGTCGCGCCGGTCGAACTCCCGGCCCTTGCGTGCCGCCTCGGCCTCGGCCTCGCGCAGCAGCGAGGGCAGGACGAGGTTGGCGTAGGCGTCGCGCTCGTCGACCGCCCTCAGCGCCTCGAACGCCAGGATGCGCACGGGGTCGCGCTGGGGCTTGCGGTAGGGCCGGCCGCCTTGCGGGGGCCTGCCCTGGGTGCGGCCCTGACGGGCGGCGGGCTGCGGTCGGCGGCGTGACGGTTCGCTCACGTGGAAGGTGCTCCGGAAGTGTCGGTGGTACGGCGGGACGCGGTGCGCCCCGCTTCGAGCGTACGTGGCAGACGCGGTCAGGCGCCGAGCCGGTCGCCGGAGGGGACGCGGACGCCGCGCGCCCAGTCGGCGGCGGGCATCGGCTTCTTGCCCTGCGGACGCACCTCGCCGAGCTCCACGGCGTGGCTGCCGGTGCCCACGTACACGGCGCGCTTGGTGACCTCCAGCTCGCCGGGCGCCAGGTCGGTGCGCTCGGGCAGCAGGGTGACGGGGCCGATCTTGAGGCGCTCGCCACCGAACAGGGTCCAGGCACCGGGCGCCGGCGTGCAGCCCCGGACCAGCCGGTCCACCCGCAGCGCCGGGGCGTTCCAGTCGACCTGGGCGTCCTCGACGGTGATCTTGGGCGCCAGGCTGACGCCCTCGGCGGGCTGCGGCCGGGCGACCAGCGCGCCGTCCTCGATGCCGTCCATGGTGGCGGAGAGCAGTTTCGCACCGCTGTGCGAGAGCCGAGTGAGCAGGTCGCCGCTGGTGTCGCGGGGCCGGACGTCCTCGGTGACGACGCCGTACACCGGCCCGGAGTCCAGGCCCTCCTCGATGAGGAAGGTCGCGGCCCCGGTGACCTCGTCGCCCGCCATGACGGCGTGCTGCACCGGGGCAGCGCCGCGCCAGGCGGGGAGCAGGGAGAAGTGCAGGTTGACCCAGCCGTGGGCGGGCACGTCGAGGGCGACGCGGGGCAGCAGCGCGCCGTAGGCCACGACCGGGCAGCAGTCCGGGGCGATCTCCCGGAGCCGGGCGAGGAAGTCCTCGTCGCGGGGCCTGGCGGGCTTGAGGACCTCGATGCCGGCCTCCTGCGCGCGCTGGGCCACCGGGCTGGCGACGAGCTTGCGGCCGCGCCCCGCCGTGGCGTCCGGCCGGGTGACGACGGCGACGACCTCGTGCCGGCCGGATGCGATCAGGGCGTCGAGGGCGGGAACGGCGACCTCGGGGGTGCCGGCGAAGACGAGCCTCATGCGTGCGGGGTGCCTTTCTGCAGTGCGCGGCCCTACAGTGCGCGGCCGAAGGTGCTGTGCGGGGAGACGCGGACCTGGGGCGCGGGCCGACCGGCCCACTCGGCCTCGCGTATCGCCTTCATCGCGGCCCTGCGCTGCTCGCGGTCGAGGCGGTCGATGAAGATGATGCCGTCGAGGTGGTCGGTCTCGTGCTGGATGCAGCGGGCGAGCAGCTGGGTGCCCTCGATGGTCACCGGGTCGCCGTGCATGTTGAAGCCCCGGGCGACGACGCCGTGGGCCCGCTTGGTGTCGAAGCGCAGCCCGGGCAGGGACAGGCAGCCCTCGGGGCCGTCCTGCTCCTCCTCGCTCAGACTGAGGTCCGGATTGACCAGATGGCCCAGCTCGCCGTCGACGTGGTAGGTGAACACCCGCAGCGAGACGCCGATCTGAGGAGCCGCCAGGCCTGCGCCGGGGGCGTCCTTCATGGTCTCCTCGAGGTCCTTGACGAGGGTGCGCAGCTCTTTGTCGAAGACGGTCACGGGCTGCGCCGTCATGCGCAGCACGGGGTCGCCGAAGAGGCGGATCGGCTGGATGGACACGCGGTGGCTCCGTGGTCGGACGGGGACAGGGCAACCGCCCCAGTCTATGGGCCGGTGGGGTGGGGGCGCGCACCCCTGCGCACGCCCCCCGAAGGGTGCGATGCGCCCCTGATGCGTGACTCCACGGGAGTCTGGCGCGTTGGTCAATGGAGTTTGACCCACAAGAGCCGGTTCGAGAGGCCAGTTGATGCCCGAACACGCAACTCATGACGCCCAGGCCAGGGCGAGCCTTCACCTGCTGGTGCGGGACATCGAGCGGGTCCGCCGACAGGTCGACGCGCTGCGCACCCTCACCACCCAGCTGGGCAACGTCTACCGTCCCCGCCGGGGCGGGCCGTCCGCGGGATTCGTGGTCTACGGCCGCGCCCCCGCTCCCACCGTCCGGCTCGCCCAGGAGCTGCGGGACAGCGTCGAGACCCTGGTGACCGCGGCCGTCGAGTTCGACCGCTCCCTGGGCTTCAGCTGGGACGCCGTCGGCTCCGCGCTGGGCGTCACCAAGCAGGCCGTCCACCGGCGGTACGGCAACCGGCGCTCGGCGCCGCCCGGAGCGGCCGTGGCGGAGGTGCACGGCGACCCCCCGGCCCCGGCGGTGCTGCCCTCCGTGCCCGCGGCCCGCGCGATGCCCGCGCACGCCGCCCCCGCCCCCCGCGACGAGGCCGTCCCCGGAGCGGTCCCCTCCCCGCGCACGGGCTGATCCGGCGGCTCCCCGGGCACGCCCGCCCCGCCGCCCGCCACGCCGACAGGACGGCCGCCGGGGCGGGCGCGTACGGGCGCGTACGGGTACGGACGCACCGCGGTCAGGGCCGCCGGTGCTCCACGGGCAGCCGGGCCGGATCCAGAGCCAGCTCCCCCACGGTCTGGCCGCCGCTGGACTCCCCCGTGGGCCGGAAGCCGAGCCCCAGGTAGAAACGTTCCGGGCCGTCCTCGCCGGGATGCCAGGTGGTGGTGACCCGGGTGCCGCCCCGGCGCAGGATCTCCGCCGCCACGGACTCGACGGCGAACCTGCCGTAGCCACGGCCCTGTTCGCCCGCCGCGACGGCGAGGCGCCACAGACCGGAGCGAAGGTCGGTGCCGGTTCCGTCGGCCGCGAAGTCGATGTCGAAGAAGGCCATCAGGAAACCGACGATCCGGTCGCCGTCGACGATCAGCCGGGGCCAGGCCGTCTCCCCGTACGCGTACGCCTCCGCGAGGGACTTCACGACCGGCGCCACCAGGTGTTCCTGGTCGAGGCGGACCCTCAGGGCGATCGCGGCGCCGACGTTGTCGGGGGTGATCTTCTCCAGACGGAGCGTGCTGGTCATACCCGGAACCCTAGGACGGTGCGTCAAGCGCAATTCCCCGGCCGCAGCCACCCCGCGGCGCTCCCTCAGGACGGGGGCGCCACCCGGGCCGGGCTCCCGCGTACGGCCAAGGCGGCGCCATTGCCGGCCGGGACACCCGGCAGCGCCCACTCCCCAGGCCCGCGCGATGGGTGCCCCTCGAACAGCAGGACCGCCCGGCACCGGTGATCGGCTCTCTCCGCCCGCACCCACCGCCGGGTCCCCACCCGGGTCCGGCCGGCAGCGGCTGATGCGAGCGCCCCCGCGGAGTGCAACGCCCGCCAGGGCGGCGCCACTACCGCGCGGCACCCGCTCCACCCGGCCGCCTCACACAACCGGGCCTCACCCAGGTCATGCTCCCCGCGCGCGATCCGGGGCGGTCTGCGCGGACTCGACGCAACGCCATCGGCCGGAGACACCGCGCGGGGCCGGCCCGACGAGACGCACCCTCCACCGGCCGACTCCCGCCACGGGCGCCACGCGGGGCGGGCTCCCCACGCGGACGGCGACGCGGCGCCGCCATCGCCGACGCCTTACGCGCCGCCAGGGGCGCTAGCCGATGTCGGGCGGGTCGATGCGGACCCGGACCGGGTCGGGCTCCTTGCGGGCGATGCGGGCGGTCTGCGCGGACTTCAGGGCGGCAGCCAGGGCGGAGCCCTTGCCCGGCGGCACGCGCAGCAGCACGCGCTCCCAGCGCTCACCGGGTGGGGTGTCCCCGGAACGACGGGGCCGCGCGGGATCGGTGATCGGCAGCGGCACCGGACCGAGCACGTCGGTGCCCTCCGGGAGCCGGACCGTGGCCAGCAGGTCGGCGACGGCGGCGGGGCGGCCGCTGACGGCGGCCATCCGGGAGACCGGGGGGAAGCCCAGCTCGGCGCGTTCGGCCAGCTCGCGCACCGCGTGGCCGACCGGGTCCCAGCGGACGAGGGCCTGCACGGGACGCAGCGTGGGCTCCCCGAGGACGACCACCGTGCCGCCCTCGCCGGCCGGGCGCACCAACGCCGCCGCGGCCGCCCAGCGGCGCAGGGTCTCCTCCCCCGCCCGCAGGTCCGGGCGGTTGAGCAGCGCCCAGCCGTCCAGCAGCAGCGCCGCGGCGTAGCCGCCCTCCGCGACCGGTTCCGCGCCCGGGGTCGAGATCACCAGCGAGGGCGTGCCCGGCACCGAGGCGAGTACGCCGTCCCGACCGGAGGTCCGCACCGGCACCTTGGGGAAGGCCCGGCCGAGCTCGTCGGCGGTGCGCCGGGCACCGACCACCTGCGCACGCAGCCGGAAGCCGCCGCACTCCTTGCAGTGCCAGGCCGCCTCGGGCCGCCCGCACCAGCCGCAGTGCGGCGCGCTCTCCCCGTCGCCGAGCTGCAGCGGTCCCGCGCAGTGCGCGCACCGGGCGGGCTCGCGACAGCGCTCGCAGGCCAGCCGCGGTACGTAGCCCCGCCGGGGCACCTGCACCAGCACCGGGCCGCGCTGCAGCGCGTCCCGCGTCACCTGCCACGCCACCGACGGCAGCCGCGCCGCGCGCGCCGCGGCGTCCCGCGCCTCGTCGCCCTCGCCGACGGTACGGACCAGGGGCGCGGCGGCCCGGACCCGCTCGCGCGGTGCGGTCAGCGGCAGCGCCCACTGGGTGTCGACCAGCTGCGCGCCCTCCACGGTGCAGGTGAGGCCGCCGAGCAGGAAGCCCGCCCGCTCCTCCGCGGCCCGCAGCAGCAGGACGTCCCGGGCGTGCGGCTGCGGTGCGTGCTGCTCGGCGTGGCTGGAGTCGCCGTCGTCCCAGAGCACGGCCAGCCCCAGCTCCGCCACGGGCGCGAACATCGCGGCCCGGGTGCCGACGACGGCGCGTACGCTGCCCCGGCTCACCGCCAGCCAGCGGCGGTACCGCTCCTCCGGCCCGGCGTCGGCGGTCAGCAGCACATGGCGGCCCTCCCCGACGATCGCGGTCAGCGCCTCGTCGACGCGGGCGGCCGCGCGGCCGTCCGGTACGACGGCAAGCGCCCCGCGTCCCGAGGCGAGCGTCGCCGCCATGGCGCGGGCGATCTCCTCGGGCCAGTGGGGCCCGGGCAGCGCCGTCCACACCGCCCGCGGGGTGTCGCCGCGGGCCAGCGCCTGCAGGAACGCCGGCCCGGTCGGGTAGCGCCGCCACGGCCCGGGCTCGGGCGCGCCGGGAACGGGCAGTGGCTCCCGTACCGGCTCCGCCTCGACCTTGGCCCGGCGCGGTGGCACCGCGAGCTGCACGATGTCGGCGAGGGCGCCCGCGTAGCGGTCGGCGACGGCCCGGCACAGCCGCAGCAGCCCGGGGGTCAGCACCTCCTCGGGCGACAGGACCTGGGCGAGCGGGGCGAGGGGGCCGCGGTAGTCGCTCTCGGGGAGGCGGTCCACGATGAAGCCGTCGTGCAGCTCCCCGCCCTCGCGGCGGCCGCCCTTGCCCACGCGGCCGCCGAAGCGCACCCGGACGCGCACGCCGGGCCGCGCCTCGGCGTCCATAGCGGCGGGCACCGCGTAGTCGAAGTACTGGTCGAGGTGGAGCAGGCCCTTGTCGACCAGGACGCGGGCCACCGGCAGCCCCTCGGCCAGCGCCGCGCCCCGCCAGGTCCGCGGCTTGGCGCGGGGCTCCTTGGCCTTGCGCACGGTCTCCCGGATGAGGGCGAGCTGCTCTCCCCCGTGCGGCTCCGCCGCCGGGGACACCTGCCGGTCGTCCTCGCTGCTCACAGCCTCAGTGTTACCAGACGCGTCGGACACCGGACGCCGCCGGAGGTGTCCCCGCGCACGCCGACGGCCCCGGACCGATGGGGTCCGGGGCCGTCGTCAGGCCGTGGGGCGGGCGGGCCCCCGACGGCAGGGCCTAGAGGCCGGCCGCCTGGCGCAGCGCCTCGACGCGGTCGGTGCGCTCCCAGGTGAAGTCCGGCAGCTCGCGGCCGAAGTGGCCGTACGCCGCGGTCTGGGAGTAGATCGGGCGCAGCAGGTCGAGGTCGCGGATGATCGCGGCCGGGCGGAGGTCGAAGACCTGGCCGATGGCCTGCTCGATCTTCTCGTGGTCCACGGTGTGGGTGCCGAAGGTCTCCACGAACAGGCCGACGGGCTCGGCCTTGCCGATCGCGTAGGCGACCTGGACCTCGCAGCGCGAGGCGAGGCCCGCGGCGACGACGTTCTTGGCGACCCAGCGCATGGCGTAGGCGGCGGAGCGGTCGACCTTGGACGGGTCCTTGCCGGAGAAGGCGCCGCCGCCATGGCGGGCCATGCCGCCGTAGGTGTCGATGATGATCTTGCGGCCGGTGAGCCCGGCGTCGCCCATCGGGCCGCCGATCTCGAAGCGCCCGGTCGGGTTGACCAGCAGCCGGTACCCGTCAGTGTCGATCTTGATGCCGTCGTCCAGCAGCGCCTTCAGCTCCGGCTCCACGACGAACTCGCGGATGTCGGGCGCCAGCAGCGACTCGAGGTCGATGTCGCTGGCGTGCTGCGAGGAGACCACCACGGTGTCGAGGCGCACGGCCTTGTCGCCGTTGTACTCGATGGTGACCTGGGTCTTGCCGTCCGGGCGGAGGTAGGGGATGGTCCCGTTCTTGCGGACCTCGGACAGCCGCCGGGAGAGCCGGTGCGCCAGCGTGATCGGGAGCGGCATCAGCTCGGGGGTCTCGTCGCAGGCGTAGCCGAACATCAGGCCCTGGTCGCCCGCACCCTGCTTGTCGAGCTCGTCGTCATCGCCCTCGACCCGGCTCTCGTACGCCGTGTCGACGCCCTGCGCGATGTCCGGGGACTGCGCACCGATGGAGACCGAGACACCGCAGGAGGCGCCGTCGAAGCCCTTCTTCGACGAGTCGTAGCCGATCTCGAGGATCTTGTTCCGCACCAGGGTCGCGATGTCCGCGTATCCCTTGGTGGTGACCTCTCCGGCGACGTGCACCAGACCGGTGGTGATCAGCGTCTCGACGGCGACGCGCGAGGAGGGGTCCTCCTTGAGCAGCGCGTCGAGGATCGTGTCGCTGATCTGGTCAGCGATCTTGTCGGGGTGACCCTCGGTCACGGACTCCGAGGTGAACAGGCGGCGGGACACATCGCTCCCTGGGGTTGCAGCGGCTGCTGGCTGATCATTGGCGGCTCGCACAGGGCTGCGCCTGGCGGGCCATGGGTCAGTTTATCTGTCGACCATGTGCAGGGACACGGCATCTCGCACCTTGGATATGCCGTGACCTGCGACACTGTGCATCACCTCGGGACGGAACGCCAGTAGCGGACACGTACCGCCCCGAAGTGTCATCGCGGCAGGCGGGCGGCGACCAGGTCCCAGACCTGCTCGGCCAGCGCCTCCTTGGGCCCGTACGGCACGGCGGTCTCGCTGCCGTCCGCGCCGAGCACGACGGCCTCGTTCTCCTCGGATCCGAAGGCCTTGTGGTCCCCCACCTCGTTGACGACCAGCAGGTCACAGCCCTTGCGGGCGAGCTTGGCGCGACCGTTGGCGAGGACGTCGTCGGTCTCCGCGGCGAAGCCGACGACGATCTGGGCGGGGTGCGGCCGTTCGGCTGAAAGCTCGGCGAGCACGTCGGGGTTGCGCACCAGTTCCACGGGTGCGGGCTCCTCGCCGTCCTTCTTCTTGATCTTGCCCTCGGCGTAACGCGCCGGGCGGAAGTCGGCGACGGCGGCCGCCATCACGACCACGTCGGCGTCGGACGCGGCCTTCAGCACGGCCTCGCGCAACTGCACCGCCGTGCCCACGCGCACCACGTCCGCCCCCGCCGGGTCGGCGAGGCCGGTGTTTGCGGCGACCAGGGTGACCCGGGCACCCCGGGCCAGGGCCGTGCGGGCCAGGGCGTAGCCCTGCTTGCCGGAGGAGCGGTTGCCCAGGTAGCGGACGGGGTCGAGGGGCTCGCGGGTGCCGCCGGCGCTGATGACGACATGACGTCCGGCCAGATCGGTCTCCAGCGCCCGGGGACCGCGCAGCAGCACACGGCGGCAGGCCTCGAAGATCTCTGCGGGCTCGGGCAGCCGGCCCTTGCCGGTGTCGACGCCGGTGAGGCGGCCGACCGCGGGCTCGAGGACGATGGCGCCGCGGCGGCGCAGCGTCGCCACGTTCTCCTGGGTGGCGGCGTGCTCCCACATCTCGGTGTGCATGGCGGGCACGAACACCACGGGACAGCGCGCGGTGAGCAGGGTGTTGGTGAGCAGGTCGTCGGCGAGCCCATGGGCGGCCTTGGCGAGCACGTCGGCGGTGGCGGGGGCGACCACGACGAGGTCCGCGCCCTGTCCGATGCGCACGTGCGGCACCTCGTGGACGCTCTCCCACACCTCGGTCGAGACGGGGTTGCCCGACAGTGCCGACCAGGTGGCCTCTCCGACGAAGTGCAGCGCCGAGGCCGTGGGCACGACGCGCACGTCGTGGCCCGACTCGGTGAACCGGCGCAGCAGCTCGCACGCCTTGTAGGCGGCGATCCCGCCGCTCACACCCAGGACGACCTGTGGCTTCCCCATCGACCTCTCCCGCGCTGTGTTGGACCGTGGTGCGTACCACCCATGACACACCACGGGCCCGGCGGTCGTGCCGCCGGGCCCGTGGTGAAACACCTGGGCGCGGTTACTGAGCGGGGCCCTCGACGGCCTCGGAGGTCAGCAGACCCGCGTTGATCTCGCGCAGCGCGATCGACAGCGGCTTCTCGTGCACGTGGGTGTCCACGAGCGGACCGACGTACTCGAGCAGGCCCTCGCCGAGCTGCGAGTAGTAGGCGTTGATCTGACGGGCACGCTTGGCCGCGTAGATCACGAGGCTGTACTTCGAGTCGGTTGCCTCGAGCAGCTCGTCGATCGGCGGGTTGATGATGCCCTCGGGCGTGGTGATGGAAGAGGACACGCTCTACCTTCCGATTGGGTGCAAAAAGATCAGACTACAGCCATCAAGGCTAGCAGCTCGCGCGCGACGTCCTCGACGGAGGTGTTCACCAGGGTGGTGTCGAACTCCGGCTCGGCCGCCAGCTCGACCCGCGCGGCCTCCAGCCGGCGCTCGATGACCTCGGGAGCCTCGGTACCCCGGCCGGTGAGCCGGCGGACCAGCTCGTCCCAGCTCGGCGGCGCGAGGAAGACCAGCTGCGCCTCGGGCATCGACTCCCGGACCTGGCGGGCGCCCTGCAGGTCGATCTCCAGCAGGACCGGCTCGCCGGCCTCCAGGCGCTCCAGCACCGCCTGGCGCGGCGTGCCGTACCGGTTCCCCGCGAACTCGGCCCACTCCAGCAGTTCGCCGTTGGCGACGAGCTTGTCGAACTCGTCGTTCTCGACGAAGTAGTAGTGCACCCCGTGCTCCTCACCGGGACGGGGCTTGCGGGTGGTGGCCGAGACGGAGAGCCACACCTCGGGGTGGACTGTGCGCATATGAGCGACGACCGTGCTCTTGCCGACCCCCGAGGGGCCGGAGAGCACGGTCAGCCGCGGACGTTCACTCATGGAGCGATTATCCCGGTTCCCGGAGGGTGCTGGGAACGTCAGGCAGCGGGGCTGCCGAACTCGCGCTCCAGGGATGCGATCTGGTTGGAGCCGAGCCCACGGACCCGGCGGCTCTCGGAGATGCCGAGCCGCTCCATGATCTGCTTGGCGCGGACCTTGCCCACGCCGGGCAGGGACTCCAGGAGGGCGGAGACCTTCATCTTGCCGATGACGTCGTTCTCCTGGCCCTGCTTGATGACCTCGTGCAGCGAGGCGCCGGAGTGCTTGAGCCGATTCTTGACCTCGGCGCGCTCCCGGCGAGCCGCGGCGGCCTTCTCGAGCGCGGCAGCGCGCTGTTCAGGGGTAAGGGGCGGAAGAGCCACGCCTACGTCACCTCGGAAGTAGAACTGTCGGATACGGACCGGTGTGGAACCTAGTCGCCCCCCACCTGCAGGGGCAACGTGAAACGCGCAGCTTGCGCGCTCTCGACGGAGACTAGCGGCCCGAGCGGCGTCAGTCAGCGCAAACAAGAAGAAAAGTCCTGGTCAGCGTCAACCGACCAGGACTTTTCGGACAAATCTGCGCAGGTTTCCGGACGTCTTGACCGCTACTTGACGACTTCGGCGAGCTGTGCGGCCTCGCGTTCCGCCGCTTCGCGCAGTGCGGAGACCGACGGTCCGAGCTTCAGCACGCCGCGGCTGACGCTCGGCACGACGTTGCGCACGGCCTCCCCGAAGACCCGCGGAAGGTCGGCCGCCGTCGCGCCCTGGGCCCCGATGCCGGGGGCGAGCAGCGGTCCGTTCACGGCGAGGTCCACACCCGCCTGGTCGAGCGTCGCGCCGACGACCGCGCCGACCGATCCGAGCGGCAGGTCGCCCTCGTTCTCCGCCGCGATGTGGTTCAGCATCACCTGCGCGAGGGACGCGCCGCTCGCCGTGGTTGACCGCTGCACCTCCGCGCCCTCCGGATTGGAGGTCAGGGCGAGCACGAAGACGCCGCTGCCGCTCGCCCGGGCGGCGTCCAGGGCGGGGCGCAGCGACCCGAACCCCAGGTACGGACTGACGGTGACCGCGTCCGAGAACAGCGACGAGGCAGGGTCCAGGTAGGTGGCCGCGTACGCGGCCATGGTGGAGCCGATGTCGCCGCGCTTGGCGTCCATCAGCACCAGGGCACCGGCAGCGCGGGCCTCGGCGACGGCCGTCTCCAGGACGGCGATGCCGCGCGAGCCGAAGCGCTCGAAGAAGGCGCTCTGCGGCTTGAGGACGGCGACCCGGTCGGCCAGCGCCTCCACCACGGTGCGGGTGAAGCGCTCCAGTCCGGCGACGTCGTCCTGCAGGCCCCAGTCGGAGAGCAGGGAGGAGTGCGGGTCGATGCCGACGCAGAGCGGTCCACGGGTGTCCATGGCGCGGCGCAACCGGGCGCCGAAGGGCTCGGGGTTCATCGCGGGGTGGCTTCCTTCCGGGTCTCGGCGCCGACGGCGTCGGCGAGGGTGGCGTACGGGCTGGCCTGCAGCAGTCCGGCCAGGTCCCGGTGGATCGTGCGGCACCAGAAGGGGCCTCGGTAGACGAAGGCGCTGTAGCCCTGCACGAGGGTGGCGCCGGCCAGGATGCGCTGCCAGACGTCCTCCGCGCTCTCGACCCCGCCCACGCCGACGAGGGTGATGCGGTCGCCGACGCGGGCGTACAGGCGGCGCAGCACCTCCAGGGAGCGTTCCTTGAGGGGGGCGCCGGACAGTCCGCCGGTCTCCTTGACCAGCGAGGCGTCCGAGCGCAGGCCGAGGCCGTCGCGGGCGATGGTGGTGTTGGTGGCGATGATGCCGTCCAGGCCGATGTCGAGGGCCAGCTCGGCGACGGCGTCCACGTCCTCGTCGGCGAGGTCCGGGGCGATCTTGACCAGCAGGGGGACGCGGCGATCGGTCACGGTGCGGTCGGCGGCCTCACGGACGGCGCCGAGCAGCGGCCGGAGGTGGTCGACGGCCTGCAGGTTCCGCAGTCCGGGGGTGTTGGGCGAGGAGACGTTGACGACGAGGTAGTCCGCGTGCCGGGCGAGCCGCTCGGTGGAGGTGACGTAGTCGGCGACCGCCTCCTCCTCCGGGACGACCTTGGTCTTGCCGATGTTGACGCCGACCGTGGTCGGGAAGACCGCCTTGCGGGCGGCCAGGCGCGCGGCGACGGCGGCGGAGCCCTCGTTGTTGAAGCCCATGCGGTTGATCAGGGCGCGGTCGGCGACCAGGCGGAACAGCCGCTGCCTGGGGTTGCCCGGCTGCGGCTGGGCGGTGACGGTGCCGATCTCGACGTGGTCGAAGCCGAGCATGGTGAGCCCGTCGATGCCGGCGGCGTTCTTGTCGAAGCCGGCGGCCAGCCCGAAGGGGCCGTGCATCCGGCGGCCCAGCGCCTCGGTGCGCAGTGCGGGGTGCCGCGGCGCGAGCAGCGCCGCGGCGAAGGTGCGCACACCGGGGATCCGGGCGGCGAGCCGGATCCACCCGAAGGCGAGGTGGTGGGCCTGTTCGGGATCGAGGCGCTTGAAGAACAGGTTGAACAGCAGGGAGTACATGCGAAGCCTTCCACGGCGGGCTGGGGGTACCCCGTGCCGCGGGCCACGGGGGCGGGGCGCGGGGGCTCGTGGAGAGGGGGACACCGGACCGGTGTCCCCCTCCCGGGCCTACGCCTCGCGGGCGGCGGTCAGGTGTTCCGCGTGTTCCTGCAGGGAGCGGACCCCGACGTCGCCCCGGTTGAGCGCGTCGACGCCCTGGACGGCGGCGGCGAGCGCCTGCACCGTCGTCAGGCACGGGACGCCGCGGGCGACGGCGGCGGTGCGGATGTCGTAGCCGTCGAGGCGGCCGCCGGTGCCGAACGGGGTGTTGACGATGAGGTCGATGGCGCCCTCGTGGATGAGCTCGATGATGGTCGGCTCGCCGTTGGGGCCGGTGCCCTCGCTCTTCTTGCGCACCACGGTGGCCTCGATGCCGTTGCGCTTGAGCACCTCGGCGGTGCCGGAGGTGGCCAGCAACTCGAAGCCGTGCTCGACCAGCGCCCGGGCCGGGAAGATCAGCGCGCGCTTGTCGCGGTTGGCGACCGAGACGAAGGCGCGGCCCTTGGTCGGCAGCGCGCCGTAGGCGGCGGCCTGCGACTTGGCGTACGCCGTGCCGAAGACCGAGTCGATGCCCATGACCTCGCCGGTGGAGCGCATCTCCGGGCCGAGGATGGTGTCGACGCCCCGGCCGTGCACGTCGCGGAAGCGGCTCCAGGGCAGCACGGCCTCCTTGACGGAGATCGGCGCGTCCAGCGGCAGGGTGCCGCCGTCGCCGTGGGCCGGGAGGAGGCCCTCGGCGCGCAGCTCGGCGATGGTGGCGCCGAGCGAGATGCGGGCGGCCGCCTTGGCCAGCGGGACCGCCGTCGCCTTGGAGGTGAAGGGCACGGTGCGGGAGGCGCGCGGGTTGGCCTCCAGCACGTAGAGGATGTCCCCGGCCAGGGCGAACTGGATGTTGATCAGGCCCTGGACGCCGACGCCCTTGGCGATGGCCTCGGTGGAGGCGCGCAGCCGCTTGACGTCGTGGCCGCCGAGGGTGATCGGGGGCAGGGCGCACGCGGAGTCGCCGGAGTGGATGCCGGCCTCCTCGATGTGCTCCATGACGCCGCCGAGGTAGAGCTCGTGGCCGTCGTAGAGCGCGTCGACGTCGATCTCGATGGCGTCGTCGAGGAAGCGGTCGACCAGCACCGGGCGGTCCGGGCCGATCTCGGTGGACTCGGCGATGTACGCGGCGAGGCGGGTCTCGTCGTAGACGATCTCCATGCCGCGGCCGCCGAGCACGTACGAGGGCCGCACCAGGACCGGGTAGCCGATCTCGTCGGCGATGGCCTTGGCCTCCTCGAAGGTGGTGGCGGTGCCGTGCTTGGGGGCGGGCAGGCCCGCCCGGTCCAGGACGCGGCCGAAGGCGCCGCGGTCCTCGGCGAGGTGGATGGCCTCGGGCGAGGTGCCGACGACCGGCACGCCGTTGTCCTTCAGAGCCTGGGCCAGGCCGAGCGGGGTCTGGCCGCCGAGCTGGACGATGACGCCCGCGACGGGGCCGGCCTGCTGCTCGGCGTGGACGATCTCCAGGACGTCCTCCAGGGTGAGCGGCTCGAAGTAGAGCCGGTCGGAGGTGTCGTAGTCGGTGGAGACGGTCTCGGGGTTGCAGTTGACCATGACAGTCTCGTAGCCCGCGTCGCTCAGCGCGAAGGAGGCGTGGACGCATGAGTAGTCGAACTCGATGCCCTGGCCGATGCGGTTGGGACCGGACCCCAGGATGATCACCGCGGGCTTCTCGCGCGGCGCGACCTCGCTCTCCTCGTCGTAGGACGAGTAGAAGTACGGGGTGCGGGCGGCGAACTCGGCGGCGCAGGTGTCGACCGTCTTGTAGACCGGCCGGACGCCCAGCGCGTGGCGGACCTCGCGGACGACGTCCTCGCGCAGGCCGCGGACCGCGGCGAGCTGGGCGTCGGAGAAGCCGTACCGCTTGGCCTCGGCGAGCAACTCGGGGTCGAGCTTGTCGGCGGCCGCGAGCTCGTCGGCGATCTCCTTGATCAGGAAGAGCTGGTCCACGAACCAGGGGTCGATCTTCGTGGCGTCGAAGACCTCCTGCGGGGTGGCGCCGGCCCGGATCGCCTGCATGACGGTGTTGATCCGGCCGTCGGTGGGGCGCCGGGCGGCGAGCAGCAACTCGCCCTTGTCGCCCGGGTCGCCGGTGAAGGCGAACTGGCTGCCCTTCTTCTCCAGGGAGCGCAGCGCCTTCTGCAGCGCCTCGGGGAAGTTGCGGCCGATGGCCATGGCCTCGCCGACCGACTTCATGGTGGTGGTGAGGGTGGCGTCGGCGGCGGGGAACTTCTCGAAGGCGAAGCGCGGCACCTTGACGACGACGTAGTCGAGCGTCGGCTCGAAGGAGGCCGGGGTCTGCTCGGTGATGTCGTTGGGGATCTCGTCGAGGGTGTAGCCGACGGCGAGCTTGGCGGCGATCTTGGCGATCGGGAAGCCGGTCGCCTTGGAGGCGAGCGCCGAGGAGCGGGAGACCCGCGGGTTCATCTCGATGACGATGACCCGGCCGTCCTCGGGGTTGACGGCGAACTGGATGTTGCAGCCGCCGGTGTCGACGCCGACCTCGCGGATGACGGCGATGCCGACGTCACGCAGGATCTGGTACTCGCGGTCGGTCAGCGTCATCGCGGGCGCGACGGTGATGGAGTCACCGGTGTGCACGCCCATGGGGTCGAAGTTCTCGATGGAGCAGACGACCACGACGTTGTCGTGCTTGTCGCGCATCAGCTCCAGCTCGTACTCCTTCCAGCCGAGGATGGACTCCTCCAGGAGCACCTCGGTGGTCGGGGAGAGCGTCAGGCCCTGGCCGGCGATGCGGCGCAGCTCCTCCTCGTCGTGGGCGAAGCCGGAGCCGGCGCCGCCCATGGTGAAGGAGGGGCGGACGACGACGGGGTAGCCGCCGAGGGTGTCGACGCCGGCGAGGACGTCGTCCATGGTGTGGCAGATGACCGAGCGGGCGGACTCGCCGTGGCCGATCTTGGCGCGGACGGCCTCGACGACGTCCTTGAACAGGTCGCGGTCCTCGCCCTTGTTGATGGCTTCGACGTTGGCGCCGATCAGCTCGACCCCGTACTTGTCGAGGACGCCCGCCTTGTGGAGCGAGATCGCGGTGTTGAGCGCGGTCTGGCCGCCCAGGGTGGGCAGGAGCGCGTCCGGGCGCTCCTTGGCGATGATCTTCTCGACGAACTCGGGGGTGATCGGCTCGACGTAGGTGGCGTCGGCGATCTCCGGGTCGGTCATGATCGTGGCCGGGTTGGAGTTGACCAGGATCACGCGCAGGCCCTCGGCGCGCAGGACGCGGCAGGCCTGGGTGCCGGAGTAGTCGAACTCTGCGGCCTGGCCGATGACGATCGGGCCGGAGCCGATGACCAGGACGGACTGGATATCGGTGCGCTTAGGCACGCTGGCCCTCCATGAGCTTCACGAAGCGGTCGAACAGGTACGCGGCGTCGTGCGGACCCGCGGCGGCCTCGGGGTGGTACTGGACGCTGAAGGCGGGGGTGTCGAGCAGCCGCAGGCCCTCGACCACGTCGTCGTTGAGGCACACGTGGGAGACCTCGACCCGCCCGTACGGGGTGTCGCTGACCTGGTCGAGCGGCGCGTCCACGGCGAAGCCGTGGTTGTGGGCGGTGACCTCGACCTTGCCGGTGGAACGGTCCTGCACCGGCTGGTTGATGCCGCGGTGGCCGTACTTCAGCTTGTAGGTGCCGAAACCGACGGCGCGGCCGAGCAGCTGGTTGCCGAAGCAGATGCCGAACAGCGGGGTCTTGCGCTCCAGGACGCCCTGGATGACGGTCAGGTCGGCGGTGGCCGGGTCGCCGGGGCCGTTGGAGAGGAACACGCCGTCGGGGCTGACCGCGTAGACCTCGTCCAGGGTGGCGCCGGCGGGCAGCACGTGCACCTCGATGCCGCGTTCGGCCATGCGCTGCGGGGTCATCCCCTTGATGCCGAGGTCGATCGCGGCGACGGTGAACTTCTTCTCGCCGACCGCCGGGACGACGTACGGCTCCTTGGTGGCGACCTCGGCCGACAGGTCGGCGCCCTTCATCTGGGGGCTGGCCTGGACCGCGGCCAGGAGCGCGGCCTCGTCGGTCCGCGCCTTGTCGCCGGAGAAGATGCCGACGCGCATCGCGCCGCGCTCGCGCAGGTGCCGGGTCAGCGCCCGGGTGTCGATGCCGCTGATGCCGACGACGCCCTGGCGGGTCAGTTCCTCGTCCAGGGTGCGACGGGAACGCCAGTTGGACGGTACGCGGGCGGGGTCGCGGACGACGTAACCGGCCACCCAGATGCGGGAGGACTCCGGGTCCTCGTCGTTGACGCCGGTGTTGCCGACGTGCGGGGCGGTCATGACGACGACCTGGCGGTGGTACGACGGGTCCGTCAGGGTCTCCTGGTAGCCGGTCATGCCGGTGGAGAAGACGGCCTCGCCGAAGGTCTCCCCCACGGCCCCGTAGGCGCGGCCGCGGAAGGTGCGGCCGTCCTCCAGGACGAGTACGGCAGGGACCCTCGCGGGCCGCTGGGTGGAGGTCGTCATCGTGCGCCTTCCTGGTCGTGCGTGAGAGTGTTCAGGGCCTCGACCCACGCGGCGTGCCCGGCGGCGTGGTCCGAGCGGAAGCCGGAGTCGATCAGCCGGTCGCCGTGCGCCCAGGTGACCACCAGCAGGCCGCCCTCGGTGAGGACCTTGCCGGCGATGCCCTTGTCGAGGCGTGCGCCGCGCAGGTCCGCGGCCGGGACGAAGAAGCTCGGTGCGCCGGTGCGCCGGACGTCCAGCCCCCGGTCGGTGAGGGTGAGCTCGACCCGGCTGCGCACGCCCAGCCCGTGGGCGACGATGCGGTCCAGCCACTGCCCGGCGGTGGTGCTGCCGTGGTAGCGGCCACTCGTCGTCAGCAGGGTGAGCCGGGGCTCGCCGGGCTCCTCGGGGGCGGTGGGCAGGGCGGGCAGGTCGCTCTGGAGGGTGCCGCGCCACTTCCAGCCCTGGCGCATCAGCCAGTAGACGAGGGCGATGAACAGCAGCAGCCCGACGACCCAGCCGATGCGGGCCGACCAGTCGGTGACCTCGGCGGAGTGCTTCCCCTCCGCCGCGATGAGTACCAGAGGTGTCACGAGAGCTTCCCGTCCATGACCGTCGCCTTGCCCCGCAGGAAGGTGGCGAACACCTGGCCCGGCAGCTCCAGACCCTCGTACGGGGTGTTGCGGCTGCGGGAGGCGAAGCCCGCGGGATTCACCACACCACGGTATGCCGGATCGACCAGGGTGAGGTTCGCGGGCTCACCAGCCGAGACGGGCCGTCCGTGGCCGGGGAGCCGGCCGATCTCCGCGGGACGGAACGACATCCGGTCGGCGACGCCGGCCCAGTCGAGCAGGCCCGTGTCCACCATGGCGTGCTGGACGACCGACAGCGCGGTCTCCAGGCCGATCATGCCCATGGCCGCCGCGCCCCACTCGCAGTCCTTGTCCTCGTGCGGGTGCGGGGCGTGGTCGGTGGCGACGCAGTCGATCGTGCCGTCGGCGAGCGCCTCGCGCAGCGCCATGACGTCGGCCTCGGTGCGCAGCGGCGGGTTGACCTTGTAGACCGGGTTGTAGGTGCGCACCAGCTCGTCGGTGAGGAGCAGGTGGTGCGGGGTGACCTCGGCGGTGACGTCCCAGCCCTTGGACTTGGCCCAGCGGACGATCTCGACCGAGCCGGCCGTGGACAGGTGGCAGATGTGCACGCGGGAGCCGACGTGCGCGGCGAGCAGCACGTCACGGGCGATGATCGACTCCTCGGCGACGGCCGGCCAGCCGGTCAGGCCCAGCTCGCCGGAGACGAGGCCCTCGTTCATCTGGGCGCCCTCGGTCAGCCGGGGCTCCTGGGCGTGCTGGGCGACGACGCCGTCGAAGGCCTTCACGTACTCCAGGGCGCGGCGCATCATCACGGCGTCGTCGACGCACTTGCCGTCGTCGGAGAAGACCCGCACACCGGCGGCGGAGTCGGCCATCGCGCCGAGCTCGGCGAGCTTCTTGCCCTCCAGGCCCACGGTGACGGCGCCGACCGGCTGGACGTCGCAGTAGCCGTGCTCGCGGCCGAGGCGCCAGACCTGCTCGACGACGCCGGCGGTGTCGGCGACGGGGAAGGTGTTGGCCATCGCGTGGACGGCGGTGTAGCCGCCCGCGGCGGCCGACCGCGTGCCGGTGAGGACGGTCTCGGAGTCCTCACGACCGGGCTCGCGCAGGTGCGTGTGGAGGTCGACCAGGCCCGGCAGGAGGACCTTGCCCCCGGCCTCGACCACCGTGGCGCCCTCGGGGGCGGTCAGGTCCGGGCCGACCTCGGCGATGGTCTCGCCGTCGATCAGGACGTCCTGCGGCTCTCCGCCGAGGATCCTCGCGCCGCGGATCAGCGTCTTCGGGGTCGCGCTCATGCTTGGTTGTTCTCCTCGGTGCGGGCGGGGGCAGGGGCGGAGACGGCGGGCTCGGCGCCGCCGAGCAGCAGGTACAGGACGGCCATGCGGATGCTGACGCCGTTCTTCACCTGCTCGACCGCGGTGCAGCGCGGCGAGTCGGCGACCTCGGCGGTGATCTCCATGCCGCGGTTCATCGGGCCGGGGTGCATGACGACGGCGTGCTCGGGCAGCGCGGCCATGCGCAGGCCGTCGAGGCCGTAGCGGCGGGAGTACTCGCGCTCGGTGGGGAAGAAGGCGGCGTTCATGCGCTCGCGCTGGACGCGCAGCATCATCACGGCGTCGGACTTGGCGAGCACCGCGTCCAGGTCGTAGGAGACCTCGCAGGGCCAGTTCTCGACGCCGATCGGCAGCAGGGTGGGCGGCGCCACCAGGGTGACCTCGGCGCCGAGCGTGCCCAGCAGCAGCACGTTGGAGCGGGCCACCCGGCTGTGCAGCACGTCGCCGACGATGGTGATGCGGCGTCCCGCCAGGTCGCGGCCGGGGCCGGACAGGTGGCGGCGCATGGTGAAGGCGTCGAGCAGGGCCTGCGTGGGGTGCTCGTGGGTGCCGTCGCCGGCGTTGACCACGCTGCCGCCGATCCAGTCGGAGTACGCCAGCCGGTGCGGGGCGCCGGACATGTGGTGGCGGATGACGACGGCGTCGGCGCCCATGGCCTCCAGGGTGAGGGCGGTGTCCTTCAGGGACTCGCCCTTGGACACCGAGGAGCCCTTGGCGGAGAAGTTGATGACGTCGGCCGACAGGCGCTTGGCGGCGGCCTCGAAGGAGATGCGGGTGCGGGTCGAGTCCTCGAAGAAGAGGTTGACGACCGTACGGCCGCGCAGGGTCGGCAGTTTCTTGATGGGGCGGTCGGCGACGCGGGCCATCTCCTCCGCCGTGTCGAGCACGAGGAGGGCGTCGTCACGGGTGAGGTCGGCGGCCGAGATCAGGTGGCGCTTCATCGGGTCACTCCGGAGGATGCGTGCGGGGGCGGACTGGGTGGCGGCACGCCACGTCTCCCGGGCAGGCCGGGGCGGGGACGGGCGGGCAGGGCGCTGCCCCGGGAGCCGGGGCGGGCCCGCGGCTACTCGTCCGCCGGGGAGCCGTCGCGTACGCCGAGCAGGACGCAGTCGCGCCCGTCCTCCTCGGTCAGGTGGACCTTGACGGTCTCGCGCAGCGAGGTGGGGATGTTCTTGCCGACGTAGTCGGCCCTGATGGGCAGCTCGCGGTGGCCGCGGTCGACCAGGACGGCCAGCTGCACGGCGCGGGGGCGGCCGATGTCGCCCAGCGCGTCGAGGGCGGCGCGGATCGTGCGGCCGGAGAAGAGCACGTCGTCGACGAGGACGACCAGCCGGCCGTCCACCCCGTCGGCCGGGATCTCGGTGCGGGCGAGCGCGCGCGCCGGGCCGAGCCGCAGGTCGTCGCGGTACATGGTGATGTCGAGCGAGCCGACCGGGATTTTGCCGCCGGTGATGCCGTCGAGCTTGTCGGCGAGCCTGCGCGCCAGATGGACGCCGCGGGTGGGGATGCCGAGGAGAACCACGTCGTCCGCGCCCTTGGCACGTTCGACGATCTCGTGCGCGATGCGGGTCAGCACCCGCGCGATGTCCGGGGCCTCGAGGACGGGCCGGACCGGATCGGAACCGATGACGGTCATGGAAAGGGGACCTCCTTCCCCGCCTCACTGGACGGGCCTTAAAGGACGCCAAAACGTACGCGTCAACCGTATCAGGCACCCTGGCGTGCTCCCTGGCGGGGCCTGGCGGCCGCCTGGCGCGGCTCTCGGGGCGGGTCCGCCACCCGTACCACGATCGACTGCGGATCCCGGCCGAAAGGCCGGTGACCGGCCATTCCTCGCTCTTCCGGGGGACCGGTGTGGACCATTCGGCTTGACGGATTCCAATTACGCTGCGTAACCTCACAGTGAGTTACTGAGTTTCCGTCCGGGGAGCCATATGTCCAGCGATTACGCCAAGCAGCTCGGAGCGAAGCTCCGCGCCATCCGCACACAGCAGGGACTCTCCCTCCACGGTGTCGAGGAGAAGTCCCAGGGCCGCTGGAAGGCCGTGGTGGTCGGTTCCTACGAGCGCGGCGACCGCGCCGTGACCGTGCAGCGCCTCGCCGAGCTCGCCGACTTCTACGGCGTTCCGGTCCAGGAGCTGCTGCCCGGTTCCGCGCCCGGCGGTGCCGCCGAGCCGCCGCCGAAGCTCGTCCTCGACCTCGAGCGACTGAGCCAGGTGCCGTCCGACAAGGCCGGTCCGCTGCAGCGCTACGCCGCGACCATCCAGAGCCAGCGCGGCGACTACAACGGCAAGGTGCTGTCGATCCGCCAGGACGACCTGCGCACCCTCGCCGTCATCTACGACCAGTCGCCCTCGGTCCTGACCGAGCAGCTGATCAGCTGGGGCGTCCTCGACGCGGACGCACGGCGCGCGGTGCAGCACGAGGAGGGCTGACGCCCTCGGGAAGCAGAAACGTCCCGCCCCTTGGGCGCGGCCGCCAGGCCGCGTCCGAGGGGCGGTTGTGTTTGCCCTCCCCGCCGCCCTCCCCGCCGCCCGCCCCGGCACGGCGCGCCGTGCGCCGGCCGAACACGCCACGGGCCCGGAACGCGCGGCGTTCCGGGCCCGGTGGGCGGTGTCGGGGGCTAGTCCTCCCGGAGGCTGGGCTTCAGCTCCTTGAGACGGGCCAACAGGCCGTTCACGAACGAGGGCGACTCCTCGGTGGAGAACTCCTTGGCCAGCTGCACGGCCTCGTCCAGGACGACGGCGTCGGGGACGTCGTCCTCCCAGATCAGCTCGTAGGCGCCGAGCCGCAGGATGTTCCGGTCGGTCACCGGCATCCGGTCGAGGGTCCAGCCCACGGCGTGCTTCGACAGCAGTTCGTCGATGCGCCTCGCCCGTTCGGCGTAGCCCTCGATGAGCTGCATCGTGTATTCGCTGACCGGCGGCTGCCGGTCGTCGGTCCGGGCGAGCCTGATCCAGTCCGCCATGGCGGTCTTGGGGCTGACACCCCGCTGCTCCGCCTCGAAGAGGATCTGGAAGGCGCGCTTGCGGGCCTTGTTACGAGCAGCCACGGTTAGCTGGTCACCCGGCCGAGGTACTCACCCGAGCGGGTGTCGACCTTGATCTTCTCACCGGTGGTGATGAAGAGCGGGACGCCGATCTCGTAGCCGGTCTCCAGCTTGGCGGGCTTGGTGCCGCCGGTGGAGCGGTCGCCCTGGACGCCGGGCTCGGTGTACTCGATGACCAGCTCGACGGCGGCCGGGAGCTCGATGTAGAGCGGGGAACCCTCGTACATGGCGACGACGGCCTCGAAGCCCTCCAGGAGGAAGTGGGCGGCGTCGCCGACGACCTCGGGGGTGATGTAGATCTGGTCGTACGTGTCCATGTCCATGAACACGAAGCTCTCGCCGTCCTTGTAGGAGAACTGCATCCCGCGCTTGTCGACGTTGGCCGTCTCGACCTTCACGCCGGCGTTGAAGGTCTTGTCGACGACCTTTCCGGAGAGCACGTTCTTGAGCTTCGTACGGACGAAGGCGGGGCCCTTGCCGGGCTTGACGTGCTGGAACTCGACGACGGACCAGAGCTGGCCGCCGTCGAGCTTGAGCACGAGGCCGTTCTTGAGGTCGTTCGTGGTGGCCACGGTTGCGGAATCTCCTGCACTGCTGCTTCGGGGACCCGGAGCCGCGGCCGCCCTCTACAGGGCGAGCAGCTCCTTGGTCGTGATGGTGAGTAGCTCGGGCCCGCCGTCCGTCGGTGGACGCACGACGAGTGTGTCGTCGATGCGGACACCGCCACGGCCCGGGATGTGGACTCCCGGTTCGACGGTGACCGGCACGCAAGCGTCCAGTTTACCCATGGCCGAGGGGGACAACCGCGGGTCCTCGCCGATCTCCAGTCCGACGCCGTGTCCGGTGGACTCCCCCAGGGCCTCGCCGTGGCCCCCGGACTCCAGTACGTGGCGTGCGGCGTGGTCCACGTCGCGGCAGGCGGCGCCGGGTGCGAGGGCCTCGCGGCCGGCCCGCTGGGCCGCGAAGACCAGGTCGTACAGCTCGATCTGCCAGTCCGCGGGCGAGGTGCCGATGACGAAGGTGCGCCCCACCTCACAGCGGTAGCCGCGGTAGCAGGCGCCCAGGCACACGGTGAGGAAGTCGCCCTCCTCGACCCGTCGGTCGGTGGGCAGGTGGCGTGCCGCACCCGAATGGGGGCCGGTGCCCACGCAGGTGGGGAAGGCCGGGCCGTCGGCCCCGTGGTCGATGAGGCGGCGCTCCAGCTCCAGGGCGAGGTGGCGTTCGGTGCGGCCCACCAGGATCGACTCCAGGAGCTCGCTGAGCGCCTGGTCGGCGATCTCGGCGGCGATCCGCAGCGCGGAGATCTCCTGCTCGTCCTTGACCAGGCGGAGCTGCTCCACGGCCGAGCCGAGGTCGGACAGGCGCACGCCCGGCGCGGCGCTGCCGACGGCGCGGTGCCGCGCGACGGTGAGGTGGTGCTCCTCGACCGCCAGGGCCTCCGCCTTGCGGTCCGCGGCCAGCGCGGCGGCGGTGACCGCCGGGTCGCCTTCGGGGCCGGACAGGACGACGGCCCGCACGTCGTCCGGGAGCCGGCCCTCGGCCAGGTCGCCGGACGGGTGACGGTGGTGGACCAGCACGTCCTCGGGACCCGGCCCCACGAGCAGCACGGTCCCCGGCGGGGCGCAGCCCGTCAGGTAGCGGACGTTGGCGGGACGCGAGACGAGCGCCGCCGCCGATCCGGCCGCCGCGCAGCGGTCCCGGAGACGTTCCCTGCGGGCAGCGTGCACCTCGGACATGTGGCGAGCGTACGTCGCGGGCCGCCGGTCGGCCTGTCGAGAGCCGCCGGGCGGTGACTACCAGGCGGCTACCAGGCGGGCGGGCCCTGGAGGCTGCGGGTGACGACGCCGTCGAGCGCGGCGGCGGCCGCGGCGACGTCCAGGTGGGAGTTGTCGATGATGGGCAGGCCCGAGCCGTACCAGCCGGCCATGCGGCCGTGGATGCGGGCGACCTCCTCGTCCGACAGGCGCCGGTTGCCGCTGCGCTGGGCGTTGCGGGCCAGCACGACGTCGAGGCCGGGGAGGAGCACGACGGGCAGCAGACCGGGCCCCACGTGCCGCTTCCAGCCGCCGAGGCCGACGACCGGGCGGTCGGGGAAGACCGCGTCGTCGATGATGCAGGAGATGCCGTTCGCCAGGAAGTTGCGGGCCGCGAAGCCGCAGGTGCGGCGGGCGAGGCGGTACTGCGCCTCGGAGTGGTCGTTCCAGCCGGACTGCGGGTCGGCGAAGCCGGAGCGGACCCACTCGCGGACGTCGTCCAGGCTGATGTGGGCGGTCGGTACGCCCCGGTGGTCGGCCCAGTGCCGGGCGATGGTCGTCTTGCCCGCGCCGGCCGCGCCGATCAGCAGGACCGCGACGGGGCCGTGCGTGGAGCCCGTGAACGGCGCGCCGCCGCCGGCCGCGGGCTGCGGGGGCGGCTGGACCGGGTGCTGGACGGGGGCTCCCTGGGCCATCGGGAAATGGCCGGTGGTGCCCGGGGGCTGCGGCGGCGGCCCTGGCTGCCCGGCCTGCTGCCCACCGTGCGGCGGTGGCAGCGGCGCACCCACGGCATGCTGCATCGAGGCCACTCCGTCCGTACAAGAGCTTTCAGGTTCGACCGAACGGTACCGTCAACGGCCGCAGTTGTGTGAACGGCCGGGCAGCCCACGGGGTGCCCGGCCGTTCGGGATCCGCCGTCCCGTGCGTGTGCGGGCCTACTTGGAGATCTCCGCGTAGGCGGCGAGGAGCACCCCGGGGTCGGGGGCCTCCAGGACGGTCGGCTTGGCGAGGCCGTCCAGCACGATGAAGCGCAGCCGGTCGGCGCGCGACTTCTTGTCCACCTTCATCGTCTCCAGCAGCCGCGGCCACTGGTCGCCGCGGTAGGTCAGCGGCAGGCCGACGGACTCCAGCACGGAGCGGTGGCGGTCGGCGGTGGCGTCGTCCAGACGGCCGGCCAGGCGGCCGAGTTCGGCGGCGAACACCATGCCGATGGAGACGGCCGCGCCGTGCCGCCAGTTGTAGCGCTCGTTCTTCTCGATGGCGTGGCCGAGGGTGTGGCCGTAGTTGAGGATCTCGCGCAGGCCCGACTCCTTGAGGTCCGCGGAGACCACCACGGCCTTGACGCGGATGGCACGCTCGAGGAGCTCGGCGGTGTGCGGGCCGTCGGGGCCGCGGGCGGCGGCCGGGTCCTGCTCGATCAGGTCCAGGATCACGGGGTCGGCGATGAAGCCGGCCTTGATGATCTCGGCGAGGCCGCTGACGTAGTCGTTGACCGGCAGCGACTCCAGCGCCGCGAGGTCGCACAGCACCCCGGCGGGCGGGTGGAAGGCGCCGACGAGGTTCTTGCCCTCGGCGGTGTTGATGCCGGTCTTGCCGCCGACCGCGGCGTCCACCATCCCGAGCACGGTGGTCGGCACCGCGACCCAGCGGACCCCGCGCAGCCACGTCGCCGCGACGAACCCGGCGAGGTCGGTGGTGGCACCGCCGCCGACGCCGACGATGACATCCGTACGGGTGAATCCCGACTGCCCGAGCGCCCGCCAGCAGTACGCCGCGACCTCGGTGGTCTTGGCCTCCTCGGCGTTGGGCACCTGGATGGCGACGGCCTCGTAGCCCTGCTCCGCCAGGTCCTCGCGCAGCGCCTGGCCGGTGGCCTCCAGGGCCTCGGGGTGGATGACGGCGACCCGCACCGCCTTGTCGCCGATCAGGCCCGGCAGCTCGCCGAGCAGCTGCCGGCCGACCAGCACCTCGTACGGCTCGGTGCCCGCACTGCCCCCGACCTGGATGCGGATGGGGGCGTGGGCGGCGTGCTCCGTCATGCGTTCTTCAGCTCCAGTGCGTCCAGGACGGCGTCCGCGACGTCCTCGGGGGTCCGGCCCTCCGTGCTGACCACGGCGCGGGCGACCTCGGTGTACAGCGGGCGGCGGGCCTCCATCAGCTCGCGCCACTGCCGCCGCGGGTTGACGGCGAGCAGGGGGCGGGCGGTGTCGAGGCCGACGCGCTTGACCGCTTCGGCGACGTCCATGTCGAGGAAGACCACGGGCAGCCCGGCGAGCAGCTTGCGGGTCTCCTCGTCGAGGATCGAGCCGCCGCCGAGCGCGAGCACGCCCTGGTGCTCGGCGAGCGCGACGCGGACGGCCCCGGCCTCCAGCGCGCGGAAGTGCTCCTCGCCGTCCTCGACGAAGATGTCCGCGATCGGCCGGCCCTCGGCCTCGACGATGTCGGCGTCGGTGTCGCGGCAGGTCGTGCCCAGCCGCAGGGCGAGCAGCTCGCCGACGGTGCTCTTGCCGACCCCCATCGGGCCGACCAGGACGACGACCGGGCCGCTCATCGGATCACCAGGTTGTCGAGGTAGCCGCGCACGTTGCGGCGGGTCTCGGTGACGCTGTCGCCGCCGAACTTCTCCGCGACCGCGTCGGCCAGGACCAGGGCGACCATCGCCTCGGCGACGATGCCCGCGGCCGGGACGGCGCAGACGTCGGAACGCTGGTGGTGGGCCTGGGTGGCCTCGCCGGTGGTCACGTCCACGGTGGCCAGGGCACGCGGCACGGTGGCGATGGGCTTCATCGCGGCCCGCACCCGCAGCAGCTCGCCGGTGCTCAGGCCGCCCTCGGTGCCGCCGGAACGGCCCGTGGAGCGGCGGATGCCGTCCTGGGTGGCGACGATCTCGTCGTGCGCCTTGGAGCCGGGGACGCGGGCGAGCTCGAAGCCGTCGCCGACCTCGACGCCCTTGATGGCCTGGATGCCCATGAGGGCGGCGGCCAGCCGGGCGTCCAGCCGGCGGTCCCAGTGCACGTGACTGCCGAGGCCGACGGGCACGCCGTAGGCGAGCACCTCGACGACGCCGCCGAGCGTGTCGCCGTCCTTGTGGGCCTGGTCGATCTCGGCGACCATCCGCTTGCTCGCGTCGGCGTCCAGGCAGCGCACGGGGTCGGCGTCGAGCCTGTCGACGTCGGCGGGGGTGGGGTACACACCGTACGGGGCCTTGGCCGAGGCGAGCTCCACCACGTGGGAGACGATCTCGATGCCCGCCGTCTCCTTGAGGTAGGAGCGGGCCACGGCGCCGAGTGCGACTCGGGCCGCGGTCTCGCGGGCGGAGGCGCGCTCCAGGATCGGCCGGGCCTCGTCGAAGCCGTACTTCTGCATGCCGGCGAGGTCGGCGTGGCCGGGGCGGGGCCGGGTCAGCGGGGCGTTGCGGGCGAGCCCGCCGAGGACCTCGGGGTCGACCGGGTCGGCCGCCATGACCTGCTCCCACTTGGGCCACTCGGTGTTCCCCACCATGACCGCGACCGGGGAGCCCAGGGTGAGCCCGTGGCGCACGCCGCCGAGGAAGGTGACCTGGTCCTGCTCGAACTTCATCCGGGCACCGCGGCCGTAGCCGAGCCGCCGCCGGGCGAGGTGGTCCGCCACCATCTCGGTGGTGATCGGCACACCGGAGGGCAGACCCTCCAGCGTCGCGACGAGTGCGGGGCCGTGCGACTCCCCCGCGGTCAGCCAGCGCAACCTGCTCAACGGTGCTCGCTCCTTCATCATCGCCCGGACCGCGGCGAGGCGGACCGGACCATCCGTGCGTAAACCGATCCTTTCACGTCCCGCGGCGAAGGCGGGGCGCGGTCCGCTGGGCGGACAGCGCCGTGGACACCTGCGGACCGGTCAGGGGCGGTGCAGCGCCGCCTCGCCGGCCGCCCGCATGGCCGCCAGGGGGGCCGGCTTGCACCCGGTCATCAGCTCCACCTGCAGCACCGCCTGGTGCACCAGCAGGTCGAGTCCGCCGACGACGGCCCCGCCCCGCTCCGCCCAGGCCGACGCCAAGGTGGTGGGCCAGGGGTCGTACAGCACGTCGAAGAGCGTGCCGGGCCGCTCGGGCACGGCGGCGGCGAGCACGTCGGCGGTGCCGGCCGGCGTCGTGGAGATCACCAGGGGCGCGGTCAGGGCCTGCTCGGCGTCCTCCCAGGGGGCCGTCCGCACGGCCACGCCGAGCCGCTCGCCCCACTGCCGCATCTCGCCGGCGCGGGTGTCGCTGCGCACGTACGCGGTGACCTCGCCGTCGCAGATCTGCGCCAGCGCGGCCAGCGCGGACGACGCGGTGGCCCCGGCGCCGAGCACGGCGGCGGAGCCGACACGTCCGACGCCCCGCTCGTGCAGGGCCGCCACCATCCCGGGGATGTCGGTGTTGTCGCCCCGCCGGCGTCCGTCCTCGGTGAGCACCAGCGTGTTGACGGCCTCGACGGCCGAGGCGGTGTCGCTGACCTCGTCCAGCAGCGGGATGACCGCCCGCTTGAGCGGCATGGTCAGCGACAGCCCGGCCCAGCGTCCGCCGCCCGGCAGTTCGCCCAGCCGGGCCAGGAAGCCGGGCAGTGCGGCCTCGTCGACCTCGAAGCGGTCGTACGTCCAGTCGGCCAGCCCCAGTTCCGCGTAGGCGGCGCGGTGCAGCACCGGGGAGAGGGAGTGCGTGATCGGCGATCCGAGGACCGCTGCCCTAGGCACGCGCGGCCCCCCGCGGGCTCTTCGTCATGGGCTGGTCCCCTCGGCTGCGTGGTGTCCGTCGATCCGGGCCGCCCCCGTCCGGCCGGCGGAGGGGACGCCCGGTCGAGTCTAGGGCCTCAAGATCCGCCCGGTCCGGGCGGCGCTCGGGACGGCAGAGGGGCGCCGCACGGGGGACGTTCCCCGTGCGGCGCCCCGGCGGCGGCTCAGCCGTTGTGCTTCTTGTCGAACTCCTTGGCCAGCTTGTCGTGCTCCGCGAGCGTCTCCGTGAACTTGGTCGTGTGCCCGTCGAGGGAGATGAAGTAGTACCACTTGCCCGGTTCGGGATCCATGGCCGCGGCCAGCGCCTTCGCGCCGGGGTTGCCGATCGGCCCCGGCGGGAGCCCCCGGTAGTAGTACGTGTTGTAGGCGTCGTCGTAGGTACGGAGCTCCTTGAGCGAGAGGTTGATCTCGCTCTGGTTCTTCAGGTAGTTGTACGTCGAGTCGAACTCGAGCTTGCCGTTGGTCTCGGTGTTGGTCGGCTTGAGGCGGTTGTAGACGACCCGCGACATCTTCCGGAAGTCCTCGTCCGACTTGCCCTCGGCCTGCACCAGGCTGGCCAGGGTGACGACCTGCAGCGGTGACTCCAGCCCCAGTTTCTCGGCCTTCGCCTCCACGTCGTACTTGGTGTACTGCTTCTTGGCGTTGGTGACCATGCTGCGCAGCAGGTCGGCGGCCTTGGTGTCCTTGCCGACGCTGTAGCGGCTCGGCCAGAGGAAGCCCTCCAGCGGATCCTTGATGTCCTTGTTGTCGTCGGCCCAGTCGGGCAGCCCGAGCTTGCCGACCTGGTCCTCGGCGACCTTGGCGGTGGCGCCCTTGTCGAGCCCCAGTTTGGCGTCGATGATCGCGTAGATCTGCACGTCGCGCAGGCCCTCGGCGATGACCAGGACGTTCTGCGACTTCGGGTCGAGCATCATCGTGACGGCGCTGGAGGCGGCCATCTCCTTGTGCAGGACGTAGACGCCCGCCTGGATGGAGTTGCCGTCGGGGTCCTTGCTGACGGCCGCGGTGAAGGCGTCGACGCTCTTGACCACGCCGGCCTTCTTGAGGATGTTGCCGATCTGGATGCCGCTCGCGCCCTGCGGTACCTCGACCTGGACCTCGCCGCTGCCCTGCCCGGCGAAGTCCGGGGGCGGGCCGAAGTTGCTCTGGTAGTAGCGGTAGCCGAACCAGCCGGCACCGGCGATGCCGCCGCCGAGGACGACCAGCACGACCAGGCACGCCATGCCGGAGCGGCGCTTCTTGCCGCCCTGCCCGGTCTTGCCGCCCCTGCCCGCGCGGCCGCGCCGGTCGTTGCGGCCCTGCTGCGGCTCGTCGTCCTCGTCGTCGTCCGCCCCGGAGAAGAAGGAGTGGTCGTCGGCTGCGCCCACCTCGTCGTCCCAGAGCGGGGCTTCCTGCTCGGCCGCCCGGGGGCGCTGCGGCCGCTGCGGTTGCTGCGGTTGCTGCTGAGGCTGCGGCTGCTGTTGCGGAGGCTGCTGCTGGTACTGGGGCTGCTGCTCCGGGTACCGCTGGTCGGGCCGCTGCGGGGGCGGGTAGCCGCCCTGTCCGTAGTAGTCGGGCTGCTGCTGGCCGCCGTACCCGTCCTGGCCGTAGCCGGCCGGGGCGCCCCAGGAGTCGTACTGCTGCTGCGGGTCGTACGGGTACTGCTGCTGCTGACCGGTGTCGCCGTAGGGGTCCCAGCCGCCCTGCTGCGGGTACTGAGGGTGCTGCTGCTGGTTCTGCGGGTGCTGATGTTGCTGCTGGTACTGGGAATACTGCTGTTGCTGCTGTTGCTGCTGGTGTTGCTGCGGGTGCTGCGGGTGCTGCTGCTGTCCCCATTGGTCACCGAAGAGAGGGTCTTCGGGGTGCCATGCTTCGGAGCCCGGGCTCCGGCCATAGTCAGTCATCGATCCCCTACGGTTCGGTTCGCGAGGCGGCAGCCGGCCGGCGCTTGTGGCGCGGGCGGGAGGGTCCCGACCCGTCGGCACCCACGGATCGAACTGTGGAGCCGCCGTGCTGCGCGGAACGTTACCGTACCGCGATCAGATAAACGGTTCGACGCTCTCGCCCGGCTCTTTACCAGACACCCGTTCGGTCTCGAGGGCGCTCTGGAGGATGACCACGGCCGCCGCCTGGTCGACGACGGAACGTCCCTTCTTGGCCTTGACGCCCGATGCGCGCAGGCCCTGGGTGGCCGTGACGGTGGTCATCCGCTCGTCAACGAGGCGCACCGGAACAGGGGAGATGATCTTCGCCACATCCTGGGCGAACTCGCGGGCCTTGGCCGCGGCCGGCCCTTCCCGCCCGCTGAGCGAGCGGGGCAGGCCGACCAGGACCTCGATCGGCTCGTACTCCTCGATGATCTGCGCGATGCGACGGCGCGCGGCCGGGACGTCCCGGCCGGGCACCGTCTCGACGGGTGTGGCGATCAGCCCGTCGGGGTCGCACGAGGCGACCCCGATGCGGGCGTCCCCGACGTCGATCGCGATCCTGCGACCCCTGCGCATCGACGACCTCAGGCAGTCTCGGCGACGAGGCGCTGCACGGCGGCGATGGCCTCGCCGACCGCGTCCGCGTTCTGGCCGCCGCCCTGGGCGACGTCCGGCTTGCCGCCACCGCCGCCGCCGAGGGTCTTGGCGGCGGTGCGGACCAGCTCGCCGGCCTTCAGGCCGCGCTCACGGGCCGCCTCGTTGGTGGCGATGACGGTCAGCGGGCGGTCGCCCGCGACGGTGAACAGGGCCACGACGGCGGCGCGGCCTCCGCTGATCCGCTGGCGGACGTCGAGGACGAGCTTGCGCAGGTCGTCGGCGCCGGTGCCGTCCGGCACCTGGCCGGTGACCAGGGCCACACCCTTGACGTCCTGGGCGGAGGCGGCGAGCCCGGCGGCGGCCTGCAGGACCTTCTCGGCGCGGAAGCGCTCGATCTCCTTCTCCGCCTCCTTGAGCTTGGCGAGCATGCCGGAGATCTTCTCCGGGAGCTCCTCCGGACGGCCCTTGACCAGCTGCTGGAGCTGGGCCACGACCGTGTGCTCGCGGGCGAGGAAGTTGTACGCGTCCACGCCGACCAGGGCCTCGACCCGGCGCACGCCGGAGCCGATCGAGGACTCGCCGAGCAGCTTCACCAGGCCCAGCTGGGCGGTGTTGTGGACGTGCGTGCCGCCGCAGAGCTCCTTGGAGTAGTCGCCGATGGTCACGACGCGCACCCGCTCGCCGTACTTCTCGCCGAACTCGGCGATGGCGCCGGCCTTCTTGGCCTCGTCGATGCTCATGATCTCTGCGGTGACGTCGAGTTCGCGGGAGAGCACGGCGTTGATCTTCTGCTCGACGTCGGTCAGCACACTGCCCGGCACGGCGGCCGGCGAGCCGAAGTCGAAGCGGAAGCGGCCCGGGGAGTTCTCCGAACCGGCCTGGGCGGCGGTGGGGCCGAGCGCGTCGCGCAGCGCCTGGTGGGTGAGGTGGGTGGCGCTGTGGGCGCGGGCGATGGCGCGGCGGCGGCCGAGGTCGATCTTTCCGAACGCGGCGGAGCCGACGGTCACCTCGCCGACCTGGACGCTGCCCTTGTGCACGGTGACGCCGGGCACGGGCTGCTGCACGTCGCGCACCTCGATGACGGCGCCCGAGTCGGTGCGGATGCGGCCGGTGTCGGCGAGCTGGCCGCCGCCCTCGGCGTAGAAGGGGGTGCGGTCGAGGATGACCTCGACCTCGTCGCCCTCGTTGGCGGCCGCCGAGGGCACGCCGTCGACCAGCAGGCCGACGACACTGGCCTCGCCCTCGTTGTCGGTGTACCCGGTGAAGACGGTGCTCCCGGCCGTGTCGGCGATGGAGCGGTACGCCGACATGTCGACATGGCCGCTCTTCTTCACCAGGGCGTCGGCCTTGGCACGGTCCCGCTGCTCCTTCATCAGGCGGCGGAAGCCGTCCTCGTCCACCGACAGGCCCTGCTCGGCGGCCATTTCGAGGGTGAGGTCGATCGGGAAGCCCCAGGTGTCGTGGAGCAGGAAGGCCTTGTCGCCGGAGAGCACACCGGAACCGGCGGACTTGGCCTCGGTGACGGCGGTGTCCAGCACATTGGTGCCGGCCTTCAGCGTCTTGAGGAAGCGGGTCTCCTCGGCGAGGGCGACCGTCTCGATGCGCTTGCGGTCCTCGACGAGCTCCGGGTACTGCTGGCCCATCGTCTTGATGACGGTGTCGACGAGTTCGCCGACGACGGCGTCCGTGGCGCCGAGCAGCCGCATGTTGCGGATGGCGCGGCGCATGATGCGGCGCAGCACGTAGCCGCGGCCCTCGTTGCCGGGGGTGACGCCGTCGCCGATCAGCATGACGGAGGTGCGCATGTGGTCGGCGACCACGCGCAGCGAGACGTCGGAGTCGTGCGCGGCGCCGTAGGCGACGCCGGTGAGCTCGGTGGCCTTGTCGATGACCGCGCGCAGGGTGTCGGTCTCGTACATGTTCTGCACGTCCTGCAGGATCATGGCGAGACGCTCGAGACCGAGACCGGTGTCGATGTTCTGGGCGGGCAGGTCGCCGAGGATCGGGAACTCCTCCTTGCCGGTCCCCTCCCCGCGCTCGTACTGCATGAAGACCAGGTTCCAGATCTCCACGTACCGCTCGTCGTTGACGGCCGGGCCGCCCTCGACGCCGAACTCGGGGCCGCGGTCGTAGTTGATCTCGGAGCACGGGCCGCAGGGGCCGGGGACGCCCATGGACCAGAAGTTGTCCTTCATGCCCAGGCGCTGGATGCGCTCGGCGGGCACGCCCACGACCTCGCGCCAGATCTGCTCGGCCTCGTCGTCGTCCTTGTAGACGGTGATCCACAGCCGCTCGGGGTCGAGACCGTAACCGCCGTCCGCCACGGGAGAGGTGAGCAGCTCCCAGGCGAACTTGATGGCGCCTTCCTTGAAGTAGTCGCCGAAGGAGAAGTTGCCGCACATCTGGAAGAAGGTGCCGTGGCGGGTGGTCTTGCCGACCTCTTCGATGTCGGGCGTGCGGACGCACTTCTGCACGCTGGTGGCGCGCGGGAAGGGCGGCTTGACCTCACCCAGGAAGTAGGGCTTGAACGGGACCATGCCCGCGGGCACCAGAAGGAGCGTGGGGTCGTCGGCGATGAGCGACGCCGACGGCACGACCGTGTGCCCGCGCTCTTCGAAGAAACGCAGCCAGCGGCGGCGGATTTCTGCCGACTCCATCAGTGTTCGTCCTTCCGGTGGTGGTACGCGATCTCCGGCCGCTGGGCCGGCATGTCGAGGTCGGGGGCCGTACGGCCCAGTTGGTCGTTGAGCTGTTCCTCGCGCTCGGTCATCCCGGCGCGGACGTCCTGCGCGAAGGTGCGCAGTCGGTCCCCGGCCTCGAGGGCCTTGTCGGCCGCCTTCGCCGCGAGGCTCTCAGGGCTCAGGCTGCGGATCTTGCGATGGACCTTGTTGGTGGCCCACACCCCGGCGGCGGCACCGGCGGTGAACCAGAAGGCACGGCGGAACATGCAGGTCAGCCCCTTGACTTACGGCTGCGGGCGGACGGAAGCGTCCGGCCGACGACCACGGTGCGCTTCTTGCCGGCGCCCTTGGCCTGGAGGGTGACCGCGCGCCGCACGCCGTAGCCGAAGGCCGCGACCTTCACGAGGGGTCCTCCGAAGGTGGAGGCGACGGTCGTGGACAGGGCGGAGGCGTTCGCGGTCACCTCGGCGACGTCGGAGGTGATGGTGTCCACGCGGGCCAGCTGGGCGTGTGCGGAACGGACCGCCTCGGAGGCCTCGCCGAGCAGCGGCACGGCCTGGTCGGTCACCTCCGCGACGAGGCGGGTGGCCTGACGGAGCGCCTGCGCGAGCCGCACGAGTGCCACGGCGAGGAACGACACCAGGATCGCCCAGAAGACGGCCACGATGAGGCCGGCCACCTCTCCACCGGACACGCTGCCACTCCCTCGGATCCGCCGCGCCAACCAGGTACCGATCAGATACCGACCTTATCGCGACGGGCAGCACGCTCCGTACCGCATTGCGGGCCGGCGCCGCCCGCCACCGGCCCGGGCGAGGGGGCCCGGACTGTACGTTCCGCTTATTTGACGATACCCTCCGTGACCCATGCGCCATGAGACGACGCCCGGCAACCTGCCGTGCGAGCTGAACCACTTCGTCGGCCGGCGGCGCGAGCTCGACGACGTGGCCCGTCTGCTGGAGCGGGCCCGGATGGTGACGGTGACCGGCGTGGGCGGGGTCGGCAAGACCCGGCTCGCGCTGCGCGCGGCGGCCGGGCTGCGCGCCGGGTTCGCCGACGGGGTCTGGCTGGCCGAGCTGGGGGCCGTACGGGATCCGGGGCTGGTGGACCACGCCGTGGCGGACGCGCTCGGCCTCACCGACCACACCACGCGCGGTCCCCGGGCCGCGCTCGGTGCTTTCCTGGCCCGCCGCGAGCTGCTGCTCGTCCTGGACTGCTGCGAACCGCAGGTGGAGGCGGCGGCGGAGCTGGCCGAGGCGATGCTGCGGCGGGCACCGGGGCTGCGGTTGCTGGCCACCAGCCGGCAGCCGCTGGGGGTGGCCGGCGAGCACATCGTGGCGCTGGAGCCGCTGGGCGACGCCGACGAGGCGGTGGAGCTGTTCGCCGACCGGGCGGCCGCGGTGCTGCCGGGCTTCACCGTGGACGCGGGCAACCGGGCCGAGGTGGAGGAGCTCTGCCGCCACCTGGACGGCATCCCGCTGGCGCTGGAACTGGCGGCGGGCCGCGTGCGGGCGCTGTCGGTGCGGCAGATCACCGGGCGGCTGGACGACCGCTTCCGGCTGCTCACCCGGCGCGGCGGCACGGGCGGTCCCGAACGGCACCGCGCGCTGCGCACCACGATCGGGTGGAGCCACGAGCTGTGCACCCCGCGCGAACGGCTGCTGTGGGCACGGCTGTCGGTGTTCGCAGGGGACTTCGACCTCGACGCGGCCGAGTACGTGTGCGCGGGCGGCGAGGTGACCGCCGACGCGATGGTGGACCTGCTGGCGGACCTGGTGGACAAGTCCGTGGTGCTGCGCCGCGAGGACGCGGGCGTGGTGCGCTACCTGCTGCTGGACACCGTGCGCGAGTACGGGCTGGGCTGGCTGCGCGAGCTGGGCGAGGAACGGCGGCTGCGGACCCGGCACCGCGACTGGTACCTGGGGTTCGCCACCTGGGGCGAGATGGAGTGGTTCGGCGCGCGGCAGGCGGAGATCTCGGCCGGCACCGAGCGGGAGCTGGCCAACCTGCGGGCCGCGCTGGAGTTCTCCCTGGAGGTCCCCGAGGAGCTGCGGACCGGGCAGTACCTGGCGGCGAGCCTGTGGTTCTTCTGGGTCGGCTGCGGCCGGCTCGCCGAGGGCAGGTACTGGCTGGAGCGCGCGCTGGCGGCCGACCACGAGCCCACGGGTCAGCGCGCCAAGGCGCTGTGGGTGTGCGGTTACGTCTCGATCCTCCAGGGCGACGGCACCGCGGCGCTGGGCATGCTGTACGAGTGCCGGGAGCAGGCACTGGCCACCGGCGACGCGACGGCGGTGGCGTACGCGGTCCACCGCATGGGGTGCGGGGCGCTGCTCAGCGACGACCTGCCGCGCGCCAGGGCGCTGTTCGAGGAGGCGCTGGGGCACTACCGGACGCTGGGCGAGCTCAACAGCAACGTCATCATGGCCGAGGTCGAGCTGGCGATGGCGGTGGCCTTCGAGGGGGACCTGGAGGGCGGGATCGAGCTCTGCGAGCACATCCGCGAGGTCTGCGAGGACCACGGGGAGCGCTGGGCGCTGGCGTACGCGCTCTACACGCGGGCGGTCATCGCCTGCTGGCAGGACGACCCCGTGCTCGCCGCCGAGCTGGCGGCCGAGTGCGTGCGGATCAACCACGCCTTCCGCGACCTGGTGGGCATCGTGCTCGGCATCGAGCTGCTCGCGCTGCTGCGGGTCCCGGGGGACGCCCGGGAGGCGGCGGTGCTGCAGGGTGCGGCGGGCGGCATCTGGCGGCTCGTCGGGCTGCCGGTGTTCGGCTCGCGCCACTTCGGCATCCCCCACCAGCGCTGCGAGGAACTGGCCCGCGCCGAGCTGGGCCGGGTCGGCTACGAGGGGGCGTACGCCGAGGGGGGCGTCCTCGACCTCGACGCGGCCGTCGCCCGGGCCCTGACCGGGCTGCCCCCGACACGCACCGGCCCGCGTCCGCCCCGCGGTCCCGTGCCACCCGCCGATTCGCTGCCCGCGGGCGCGCCGCTCGGCCGGTCCGCCCAGGACTGACCGGGACCGACCGGGGCGGGCGGGGTCACCCCGGGCACGCGAAAGCCCCGGCGCCCCGCCGGAAGGGCGGGGCGCCGGGGCTGACGTGCGTGCCGGGTGGGGCAGGCGTCAGCGAGCGTAGTACTCGACGACGAGCTGCTCGTCGCAGATCACGGGGACCTCACGACGGTTCGGCAGACGGTCCAGGCGGAAGGCCAGCGCCTGCAGGTTGACCTGCAGGTACTTCGGGGTCTCGCCCTCGCCGGCCCAGCCGCCCTCACGGGCGACCTGGAACGGGGTCTTGGCGCGGGAGCGCTCGCGGACCATCACGACGTCGTCGGGGGTGACGCGGAACGACGGCTTGTCGACCTTGTGGCCGTTGACCTCGATGTGGCCGTGGACGACCATCTGGCGGGCCTGGTAGATCGTGCGGGCCAGGCCGGCGCGCAGGACGAGGGCGTCCAGGCGGCGCTCGAGCTCGACGATCAGGGCCTCGCCGGTCTTGCCGCTGACCTTGCGGGCGCGGTCGTAGGCACGGGCCATCTGGCGCTCGGAGATGTCGTACTGCGCGCGCAGCCGCTGCTTCTCCAGCAGTCGGACCTTGTAGTCACTGTTCTGCTTGCGGCCACGGCCGTGCTCGCCCGGCGGGTAGGGACGGGCCTCGAAGTACTTGACGGCCTTCGGCGTCAGGGCGATGCCGAGGGCACGCGACTTCTTGACCTTGGGACGCGACTGGTTCACGTTTCCCAGACCTCCATGTAAGTTAGGTAAGGCTTACCTTAGCGAAGGAGATCGTATGTCTCGCCCTGGGAACACCACGCGCATCACGGACGGAATGGACGCCACGCAGGGCGCCGCCGACGCCACGGCGGGCGCCGACTTGACGGGGGTCCGATCAGCTCATGGTCAGCCGCGTCCCAGCGGGCATGAAATCGCCCGACTGCCGTCAGCAGCCGAGCGCACACGAACTCTCGTACAGAGTACCGCCTCCGCCATCCTGGTGATTCCCGGCCTGGTGCCCGACCTCCCCGAGCTCATGGTCCCGGACGAGCGGATCGTGGGCACCGACGGCGACCTGTTCCTGCTGTTCCCCGCGGAATCGCCCGCCGTACGGGCCGCCACGCACGCCGAGGACGACGACCTCACGGCTGTGCTCGACATCACTGACGTCGCCCCGGTCGCGGTGCCCGGACGCATCCGCGGCCGCGCCTGGATCGCGGACTGGCTCACCGTCGCGCGCGACCTGCCGGCCCCGGCCGGGAAGGTGCGGCTGCGGCTGGAGGTCGGCGAGGCCTCGCTGGACGACCTGTGGGGCGCGGAGCAGGTGGAGCCGGACGAGTTCGCCGCGGCCCGCCCCGACCCGCTGGTCGAGCACGAGGCGGAGCTGCTGCAGCACCTGGCGGCCGCGGTGCCGCTCGCCCTGGACCGCTTCGGGCTGCGGGTGCGCTTCACCGGCGAGGACGGC
Organism: Streptomyces sp. TOM-9; assembly: GCF_056858595.1. Lineage (NCBI taxonomy): Bacteria > Bacillati > Actinomycetota > Actinomycetes > Kitasatosporales > Streptomycetaceae > Streptomyces > Streptomyces sp. TOM-9. The sequence continues at coordinate 2,336,782 of NZ_JBXEQB010000001.1, forward strand.
ACCTTCGACGCCCGCTTCGAGTTCCTGGAGCCCGTACGGGGCCACGCCGACCTGCACCGGGCCATGCACGCGCTCTTCGACGCCGCGCAGGAGGCCGCGGCCGCACAGGAGGAGCACTGACCCGGCCCCACCGGGCGTGGCGCTACTCTCCCGCCAGCCGCTCCCTGACCCGTTCCAGGACGTCGGCGTAGCGGGCTTCCGCGCCGTAGCGCGTCGGCTCGTAGTAGCGCCGGCCGTGGATCTCGTCCGGCGCGTACTGCTGGGCGGCGATGGCACCGGGCAGATCGTGCGGGTACTGGTAGCCCTGGCCGTGCCCGAGTTTCGCGGCACCCTTGTAGTGGCTGTCGCGCAGGTGCGCGGGGACCGGGCCCGCCTTGCCCGCGCGTACGTCGGCGAGCGCGGCCCCGATGGCCGTCGTCGCCGCGTTGGACTTGGGGGCCAGGGCGAGCGCGATCGTGGCGTGGCTGAGGGTCAGCGCGGCCTCCGGGAAGCCGATCATCGCCACCGCCTGGGCCGCGGCGACCGCCGTGGGCAGCGCGGTCGGGTCGGCCAGGCCGATGTCCTCGCTCGCGGAGATCATCAGCCGGCGGGCGATGAACCGCGGGTCCTCCCCCGCCTCGATCATGCGGGCCAGGTAGTGCAGGGCGGCGTCCACGTCCGAGCCGCGGATGGACTTGATCAGGGCGCTGGCCACGTCGTAGTGCTGGTCGCCGTCGCGGTCGTACTTCACGGCGGCGCGGTCGACGGTCTCCTCGAGGGTGCTCAGGGAGATCTCCGGCTCGCCCTTCGCCAGGGCGGCGCCCGCGCCGGCCTCCAGGGCGGTCAGCGCGCGGCGGGCGTCCCCGCCGGCGATCCGCAGCAGGTGCTCCTCGGTGTCCTCGGGCAGGGCGACCGCGCCCTTCAGCCCGCGCTCGTCGGCGAGCGCCCGGCGCAGCAGGCCCCGCAGGTCGTCGTCGGTCAGCGGCTCCAGGGTGAGCAGCAGGGACCGGGACAGCAGCGGGGAGATGATCGAGAAGTACGGGTTCTCGGTGGTGGCGGCGATCAGGGTGACCCAGCGGTTCTCGACGGCGGGGAGCAGGGAGTCCTGCTGGGCCTTGCTGAACCGGTGGATCTCGTCCAGGAAGAGCACGGTGTCCCGCCCGTAGCCGCCGGACTCGCGCTTGGCGCTCTCGATGACCGCGCGGACCTCCTTGACGCCCGCGGTGATCGCCGACAGCTCGACGAAGCGCTTGTTGGTGGCGTGGCTGACGACGTAGGCGAGGGTCGTCTTGCCGATGCCCGGCGGACCCCAGAGGATCACCGACGACGGTCCCGCCGGTCCGCCGCCGCCCTCGCCGACCAGGCGCCGCAGCGGCGACCCGGGCCTGAGCAGATGGCCCTGCCCCACGACCTCGTCGAGGGTGCGCGGGCGCATCCGTACGGCCAGGGGGCTGCCTCCGGGCTCCCTCGACTGGCGTTCCTCTGCGGCGGCGGTGAACAGGTCGGGCTCCACGGCAAGGAAGCCTATGTCACGGCACCGACACCGCGGCCCCGCCGTCAGATCAGGGTGCTCCAGTACGTCCACCAGCGGGTCAGGATCGCCACCGCGATCGCGCCGTACCAGAGGACGGGGACGACCCAGTGGAACTCCAGCACCAGGTCCCGGACGCGGGCGGGCGCCGGGATGATCTCGTGCTTGAGGTTGTGGACGAGGGTGTACCAGAACAGCGCGATGGTGACGACCCACGCCAGCGAGCACCACAGGCACAGCGAGCCGATGTTGTACAGCGACTGGTACTGCAGCCATGTGACGAAGCCGACGCCGAAGAGCGTCCCGGCCTGCAGTCCGAGCCAGAACCAGCGACGGTAGCGGGCGCCGGCGAGCATTCCCACGGCGAGGGCGATGACGACCGGGTAGGCGACCATGCCGATCATCGGGTTGGGGAAGCCGAAGGCGTGCGCCTGCTCGCTCTTCATGATGTTGCCGCAGGAGATGATCGGGTTCAGGCTGCAGCCGGGGACGAAGTTCGGGTCCTCCAGCAGCTTGAACTTGTCGATCGTGATGACCCACGAGGCGAGCAGGCCGAGCGCACCGCAGACCACGAGCAGCCAGGTGAAGGCCCTGCCCGCGCCGACGAGCCCGTCCGTGGACTCCTCGCTCCCGCTGTCGGTGCGAGCCGTGTCAACCACCGTAGTCACCATGTCGCCGTTTCCGTGGGTCGGGGATGTGCCGCACTGCCCAACGCGTCGAACCTGCCGGAAGTGCCGGGTCCCATGGTGCCGTGTCACCCGCGCGAGCGACAACGGCCGGGCGTGAGGGCGGAATTCTGCTGCGCTTCGTGTGGCAGCCGTCGCGCCGTGTTAACAGCCGCCGCGCAGGTGCGATGACCCACACCCTCCGAAAATGCGCAGAAATGAGACATATAGGATTCTCAGAGGACCCGGAGATCCGAGGATCCACTTCGACGGGGAGAGGTGCCCCCATGCGTCGACCCGAGTGGGTGCCCGCAGGGACGGACGTCGAGACGCCGAACGCCGCCCGGGTCTACGACTACTACCTGGGCGGATCCCACAACTTCGAAGCCGACCGCGACATGGCGCGGCAGGCCATGGCGCTGTGGCCCGACCTGCCGGTGATCATGCGTGCCAACCGCGCCTTCCTGCGCCGCGCGGTCCAGCACCTCGCCGGCCTGGGCATCACCCGCTTCCTGGACATCGGCTCCGGGATCCCGACCTTCGGCGCCGTGCACGAGGTCGCGCGGGCCGTCCACCCGGAAGCACGCGTGGTGTACGTCGATCTGGACCCGATCGCGGTGGCCCACAGCCGCCTGCTGCTCCAGGACGACCCGCTGAGCGCCATGGTGATGGCCGACATGACCGACACCGGAGACCTGCTCTCCCGGCCCGAGGTCACCGCCCTGCTGGCACCCGGGGAACCGGTGGCGGTGCTGCTCGTTGCGATGCTCCACTTCGTCACCGACGCCGAGGACCCCGCCAAGATCGTGGGCGCGCTGCGCGACGCCGTACCGCCCGGCAGCCATCTGGTGCTCACCCACGCCTCCCGGGACAGCCGCCCCGAGCAGGCGGACTCGCTGGCGGAGCTGTACGCCCGGCGCACCACGACGCCGCTGGTCATGCGGACCAGGAAGGACGTGACGGCGTTCTTCGACGGCTGGGACCTCCTGCCACCGGGCCTGGTGTGGCTGCCCGAGTGGCGCCCGGACGACCCCGAGTCGGTGGGGCCGCATCCCGAGTGGATGTCGGGCCTGGCCGGTGTGGGGCGGCGGCCGTGAGCCAGTCGCCGTCCCCCCTCGCGGGACCCGCCCCGGACTTCGCGGACGCCTGGTCGCGCCTGCTGCGTTCCGGCCCGGGGCTCGCCCTGCCCCCGCTGACCCTGCACCGGGTGGCGGACACGACCGCGGAGCTGCTCGGGCGGGCGCTGGGCGACCCCACGTGCGACACCGCGCCGGCGGAACAGGCCGGCACGCTGCTGGTGGAGGCCCACTTCACCGACCCGGAGATCCTGGCGGCCGCCGTGGCGCTGCTGCAGATCCAGCCGGCCGCTCCGGACCGGGTACCGGCGGTGGCCGGCGCCTTCGCCTCCGGCTGGGCGGCGGCGCTGCGCGAGCGGACGCTGCGCGAGCAGGAGGCGATCCAGCGCGCCGCCTTCCGGGCCCGTGAGGACGCCGAGCGGGCCCGGCGCGCCTCTGAGGCCCGTTTCCGCGCCTTGTTCGAGCACGCCGCCATCGGCATCGGCATCGCGGACGTGGACGGCACGATCGTGCAGTTCAACCAGGCGCTCCGGGATCTGCTCGGGGCCCGCCCGGAGGACCTGCGGGGCCGCAGGGTCACCGAGCTGGTGCACCCCGAGGACGCCCCGGGGGTGTGGGAGGCGTACGACGACCTGGTCAACGGCCGCCGCGAGCGGTTCCAGTGCGACAAGCCGTACTACCGGCGCGACGGCGAGGTGGTGTGGACCCACCTGACCGTCTCGCTGATCCGCGACGAACACGGCGAGCCCCGCTACCAGGTGGCGATGGTCGAGGACATCACCGACCGGTACCGGCTGCAGGAGCGGCTGCGTCACCAGGCCACCCACGACCCGCTGACCGGGCTGCCCAACCGCACGGCGTTCTTCGAGCGGCTGGAGGGCCTCTTCGAGCAGCCGCAGCCCGGCGCCCGCTTCGGCCTGTGCTACGTGGACCTCGACGGGTTCAAGGTCGTCAACGACAGCCTCGGTCACGGGACCGGGGACCAGTTGCTGACGGCCGTGGCCGAGCGGCTGGACGCCGCGCTCGCCCCGCTGGGGCACCTGGTGGCACGGCTGGGCGGGGACGAGTTCGTGGTGCTGCTGGAGGAGTGCCGCGGCGACCAGGAGGCGGTGGCGGTCGCCAAGCTCGTCCTGACCACGCTCGCGCGGCCCTTCCTCGTGGGCGACCAGCAGCTGACGATCGGCGCGAGCGTCGGGGTGCTGGCGCAGCGGATCGCCGCCACGACCCCGGGGGCGGCGGTGCGGGCGGCGGATCTGACGCTGTACCGCTCCAAGGAGGCCGGACGGGGCCGCTGGACGCTCTTCGACCCCCAGCACAACGCGCGCGCCGTGAGCCGGTACGCCATCTCCGTACGGCTGCCGGTGGCGCTGGACCGCGGGGAGTTCTTCATCGACTACCAGCCGCTGTGCTCGCTCGCCGACGGTTCCCTGGCGGCGGTGGAGGCGCTGGTGCGGTGGCGTCACCCGCAGTTCGGGGTGCTGGGGCCGGACGAGTTCGTGGGGACGGCTGAGGAGACCGGGCTGATCATGCCCCTGGGCCGGTGGATCCTCGAGCGCGCGGTCGGGCAGGCGGCCGCCTGGGTGCGGCGCTACGGGGAGGCGGCCCCGCAGATCAACGTCAACCTGGCGGTCCGTCAGATCCGCAACCCCGGCCTGGTGCACGACGTCACGTCGATCCTGGAGAGCACCGGGCTCGAACCCGGGCGCCTGGAGCTGGAGATCACCGAGAGCGCGGTGATCGGGCCCGAGGACGAGTCGCTGCGCGCCTTGCAGGCGATCGCCGACGCCGGGGTCTCGCTGGCCGTCGACGACTTCGGCACCGGCTGGTCGAACCTCGCCTACCTGAGGGACCTTCCGGTGTCCGGGCTGAAGATCGCCGGCGCGTTCGTCACCGACCCCCACCGCGCCGGGACGGACGACCCGGTCGGCTGGCGGATCGTCGGCGGGCTGGTGTCGCTGGCGCACGCGCTCGGCCTCACGGTCACGGCCGAGGGCGTGGAGAGTTCCCAGCACGCCCGGCGGCTGCGCTCACTGGGCTGCGACTGGGGCCAGGGCTGGTACTTCGGGCGGCCGATGCGGCCGGAGCGGATCGCCCGGTGGATCGAGCGGGGACGGCCGGAGTGACCCGCGGCCGGGAGGCCGGTGGCCGATGGCCGGTGCGCGCGCACGGCGCGGCCGGCCGGTGGGGACACCGGCCGGCCGCGTGACCGCCGGACGGTCAGGCGAGCCGCTCGCGCACGGCGGCGACGACGCCGTCGAGCGGCACCGCGCTCTGCTCGCCGCTCTCCAGGTCCTTCACCTGCACGACGCCCTCGGCGAGGTCGCGCTCGCCGGCGACGATCGCCAGGCGCGCTCCCGAACGGTTGGCGGACTTCATCGCGTTCTTCAGCCCCTTGCCGCCGAAGGCGAAGTCCGTGGCGACGCCCGCCCGGCGCAGCTCGGTGACCACCGCGAACAGCACCCGGCGCGCTTCCTCGCCCATCGGCACCGCGAACACCTGCGTGGCAGCGGGCAGTTCGAGCTCGATGCCCTCGGCCTCCAGGGCCAGCACCGTACGGTCCACGCCCAGCGCCCAGCCCACCGAGGGCAGCGCGGGGCCGCCGATCATCTCGGACAGGCCGTCGTAGCGGCCGCCGCCGCCGACCGCGGACTGCGAGCCGAGGCCGTCGTGCACGAACTCGAAGGTGGTGCGGGTGTAGTAGTCCAGACCGCGCACCAGCTTCGGGTCGTCCTCGTAGGCCACGCCCGCGGCCGTCAGCAGCTCGCGCACCTGCTCGTGGTAGGCCTTGCAGGCCTCGCACAGGTGGTCGCGCATCATCGGCGCCCCGACGAGCTGCTTCTGCACGCTGTCGCGCTTGTCGTCCAGGACGCGCAGCGGGTTGATCTCGATCCGCCGGCGGGTGTCCTCGTCGAGGTCGAGGCCGCGCAGGAAGTCCTGGAGGGCGGCCCGGTAGACCGGACGGCACTCGCGGTCGCCCAGCGAGTTGAGCAGCAGGCGGAAGTCACGCAGCCCCAGGGAGCGGTAGGCATCCACGGCCAGGATGATCAACTCGGCGTCCAGCGCCGGGTCCTCGGCGCCGATCGCCTCGGCGCCCACCTGGGAGAAGTGGCGGTAACGCCCGGCCTGCGGCCGCTCGTAGCGGTAGTACGAGCCGGAGTACCAGAGCTTGACCGGCAGGTTGCCGGCCTTGTGCAGGTTGGCCTCCAGCGCGGCGCGCAGCACGGAGGCGGTGCCCTCGGGGCGCAGGGCGAGGTTCGTGCCGCCCTTGGTGGTGAGGGTGTACATCTCCTTGGTCACGATGTCGGTGGACTCGCCGACGCCGCGGGAGAAGAGCTCGACCTGCTCGAAGCCGGGGGTCTCGACGTAGCCGTAGCCGGCCCGCCGCAGCGGCGCGGACAGCGCCTCGCGGACCGCCAGGAACACGGCGGAATCGGGCGGCAGGAGGTCATAGGTGCCCTTGGGGGCCTGGAAGGTGCTCACAGGAGGTCTCTCGTCACATTCCTCGTCGCGGACGGGCGGGGTGGTCGTCCCCTCCGAGGCCGCGGGCCACCTCCGCCAGGTACGGGTTGGTGGCGCGCTCACGGCCGATGGTCGTCTGGGGTCCGTGGCCGGACAGCACCACGGTCGAGTCGTCGAGCGGCAGGCACACACGGGCCAGCGACACGAACAGCTCGTCCATGGAACCGCCGGGCAGATCGGTGCGGCCGACGGAGCCGGCGAACAGCAGGTCGCCCGAGAAGAACACCGAGGGGATCTCGGCGGTCTCGGGGAGCCTGAAGGTCACCGACCCCTCGGTATGGCCGGGCGCGTGCGCCACGGACAGCTCGAGACCGGCGAGCTCCAGCGTGCTCCCGTCGGTGAGCTCCTTCAGGTCGTCGGGCTCGCCGATGGTCAGTTCGCCGAGCAGCTGCGCGCCGATCGAGCGGCCGAGGGCCTTCTCCGGGTCGTTCAGCATGTAGCGGTCCCGGGGGTGGATCCAGGCCGGGACGCCATGGGCCCCGCAGACCGGGACGACCGATGCCGTGTGGTCGAGATGGCCGTGGGTGAGGATGACGGCGACGGGCTTGAGACGGTGTTTGGCGAGCGTGTCCTCGACGCCCTGGGCCGCTTCGTGGCCCGGGTCGATGATCACGCACTCCTCACCGGCGGCGGGGGCGACCACGTAGCAGTTGGTGCCCCAGGCCCCGGCGGGGAACCCGGCAATGAGCACGTTCGTCCTTCTGTCGGCAGTCGTTCTCGGCAGGTCGTACCGCACGACGGCGGTCCCACGAGCCTACCGGCGCCGACGCGGCCATCGCGAACCAGTAACGTCGCTGGACTGGGGGGCGCGCCGGGCGCGAAGATCGGCGGCGAACGTTTGTCACATTCGGACGCGAGCAGAAGGCATCGGGAGACGGCTCAGTGGTCACCAAGGATCAGCGGCGGCGCCAGCTCGCCCGGGAGAAGTTCGAGCGGCAGCACGACCGCCGTGTGCAGGCCCACCGGAAGACCGTACGGCGCAACGCGGTGGTCGCCGCCGTGCTCGCCGTGGTCCTGGCGGCGGGCGCCACGGCCTGGGCGGCCGGCGCCTTCGGTTCGGACCCCAAGAAGGACGACGCCGCCGCCGCGGGCGCCTCCCCCACCCCCGCGGAGACGAGCAAGGCGCCCGACCCGTGCGCCAAGCCCGCCGCGGGCAGCCCCGGCACGGAGCAGTGGAAGAAGGAGCCCGCGGTCACCGTCGACACCGCGGCGAAGTACACCTTCGCGCTGCAGACGACCTGCGGCGACATCGCGCTGGACCTCGACGCGAAGAACGCCCCGCACACGGTCAACTCCTTCGCGTTCCTGGCCGGCAAGGGCTACTTCGACCACACGAAGTGCCACCGGCTCACCACCAGCGGCATCTACGTGCTGCAGTGCGGCGATCCGACGGCCCAGGGCAGCGGCGGCCCCGGCTACACCATCCCGGACGAGAACCTGAAGGCGAAGGAGATCGCCGGGGGCACGTACCCGGCGGGCACGGTCGCCATGGCCAACACCGGCCAGGCGCACACCGGCGGCAGCCAGTTCTTCCTGGTCTACAAGGACAGCCCGCTGCCGCCGAACTACACCCCGTTCGGGACGATCAGCGCGGCCGGCATGAAGGTGCTGGACAAGATCGCGGCCGCGGGCGAGTCGACCGGTGCCGGTGACGGCGCCCCGAACGCCACCGTGGTGATCAACAAGGCGACGGTCGCGAAGTCCTGACCGCCGCGTCCCGCACCCGCAGGTGAATTTCGCGGGTGCGGGATGCGGACAGCCGGGGCACCCGTCGCCTATGTTGGCGTTGTGTAGGGTGCCTGCTCCGACGGCTGCACCATGGATGTGAGCGGACCGTCGGACCGGTCAGGGCACGGCCCGGCCGAATGGAACTGTGGACGATGCCCGCGAGCCGTACGGCGGCCGGGCATCACGTGGAGGAGGCGCTGTGAGCAGCGACCCGTGGGGCCGCGTCGACGAGACGGGGACCGTGTACGTGCGTACGGCCGATGGCGAGCGTGAAGTCGGCTCGTGGCAGGCAGGCTCCCCTGAGGAGGCGCTCGCCTACTTCGAGCGGAAATACGAGGGCCTCGTCGTCGAGATCGGCCTCCTCGAACGCCGGGTGAAGACCACCGACCTGTCCCCCAAGGACGCGTTGACCGCCATCGATCACCTGCGCGCCACGGTGACCGAGGCCCACGCCGTGGGAGACCTGGAAGCCCTCGCCAAGCGGCTGGACGCGCTGACCGACCAGGTCGACGCACGCCGCGAGGAGCGCAAGGTCGCCAAGGCCAAGGCCTCCGAGGAGGCCAAGACGGCCAAGGAGGACCTGGTCACCGAGGCCGAGCAGCTGGCGCAGAGCGAGCAGTGGCGCGCCGCCGGTGAGCGGCTGCGCGCCCTGGTCGACACCTGGAAGGGCCTGCCCCGGCTGGACCGCAAGACCGACGACGAGCTGTGGCACCGCTTCAGCCACGCCCGTTCGGTCTTCTCCAAGCGGCGCAAGGCCCACTTCGCGGCGCTCGACTCGCAGCGCGAGGACGCCCGCCGGCGCAAGGAGAAGCTGGTGGAGGAGGCGCAGGCGCTGTCCGGCTCCACCGACTGGGGTCCCACGGCAGCGCGCTACCGCGAGCTGATGACCGACTGGAAGGCCGCCGGCCGCGCCCAGCGCGAGGCGGAGGAGGACCTGTGGAACCGCTTCCGCGGCGCCCAGGACGTCTTCTTCGCGGCCCGCTCCGAGGTCTTCGCCGAGCGCGACACCGAGCAGCGCGAGAACCTCACGCTGAAGGAGGAGCTGGCCATCGAGGCCGAGAAGCTGCTCCCGGTCACCGACCTGAAGGCGGCGCGTGCCGCCTTCCGCGGCATCAACGAGCGCTGGGAGGCGATCGGCCACGTGCCGCGCGACGCCCGGCCGCGCATCGAGGGCCGCATGCACGCGGTGGAGCGCTCCATCCAGGAGGCCGAGGAGGCCGAGTGGCGCCGCACCAACCCCGAGGCGCGGGCGCGTGCCGCGGGCCTGACCGGGGCGCTCCAGACGGCCGTCGACAAGCTGCGAGAGCAGATCGAGGCGGCGCGGGCGGCGGGGAACACCTCCAAGGCCGACAAGCTGCAGCGGGAACTGGACGGGCGGCAGGCGCTGCTCGACCAGGCGCTCAAGTCCCTGGACGAGTTCGGCGGCTGAGGCTCGGCTGATGCTGGGCTGATGCTCGGCTGAGGCATCGAGGCACAGGCAGGACGACGAAGGGCCCGTACGCGAGGCGTACGGGCCCTTCTGCGTGCTCGTCCGCGGCCGTGTCAGCGCTGCCGCGCCGACGTCACCCGGTACACGTCGTAGACGCCCTCGACGCCACGCACGGCCTTCAGGACGTGCCCGAGGTGCTTGGGGTCGCCCATCTCGAAGGTGAAGCGCGAGGTGGCCACCCGGTCGCGGGAGGTCTGGACGGCGGCGGACAGGATGTTGACGTGCTGGTCGGACAGGACGCGCGTGACATCCGACAGCAGACGGGACCGGTCCAGCGCCTCGACCTGGATGGCGACCAGGAAGACCGAGGACTGGGTCGGCGCCCACTCGACGTCGATGATCCGCTCGGGCTGCTGCGAGAGCGACTCGACGTTCACGCAGTCGGCCCGGTGCACGGAGACGCCGTTGCCGCGGGTGACGAAGCCGATGATCGGGTCGCCCGGCACCGGGGTGCAGCAGCGGGACAGCTTGACCCAGACGTCCTTCTCGCCCTTGACGATGACACCCGGGTCGGCCGCCGAGCGGCGCTTGGTGCGGCTGCGCGACGGGGTCGTGACCTCGGCGATGTCCTCGGTCGCGCCCTCCTCACCGCCCAGGGCCTCGACGAGCTTGTGCACGACGGACTGCGCGGTGATGTGCCCCTCGCCGATCGCCGCGTAGAGCGCGGAGATGTCGGGGTAGCGCATCTCGTGGGCGAGCGTGACGAGCGAGTCGCCGGTGAGCACCCGCTGGATCGGCAGGTTCTGCTTGCGCATCGCACGCGCGATGGCTTCCTTGCCCTGCTCGACGGCCTCCTCGCGGCGCTCCTTGGAGAACCAGGCGCGGATCTTGTTGCGGGCGCGCGGGGACTTGACGAAGCCGAGCCAGTCGCGGGACGGGCCGGCGCCCGCCGCCTTGGAGGTGAAGACCTCCACGGTGTCGCCGTTGTCGAGGGTCGACTCCAGCGGCACCAGGCGGCCGTTGACCCGCGCCCCTATCGTGCGGTGGCCGACCTCGGTGTGGACGGCGTACGCGAAGTCGACGGGGGTCGCGCCGGCGGGCAGCGCGATGACGTCACCCTTGGGGGTGAAGACGAAGACCTCGTTGCGGGACAGGTCGAAGCGCAGCGACTCCAGGAACTCGCCCGGGTCCTCCGTCTCCTTCTGCCAGTCGAGCAACTGCCGCAGCCACGCCATGTCGTTGACGGCGTCGTCCTTCTTGGCGGACTTCGGGCTGTCGGTTCGCACCTTGGAGGCGCCGGCGACGGCCTCCTGCTTGTACTTCCAGTGCGCCGCGATGCCGTACTCGGCGCGGCGGTGCATGTCGAAGGTGCGGATCTGGATCTCGACCGGCTTGCCGCTGGGCCCGATGACCGTCGTGTGGAGCGACTGGTACATGTTGAACTTGGGCATCGCGATGTAGTCCTTGAACCGCCCCGGCACCGGGTTCCACCGCGCGTGGATGGTGCCCAGCGCCGCGTAGCAGTCGCGGACGGTGTCGACGAGGACGCGGATGCCCACCAGGTCGTAGATCTCGGCGAAGTCCCGGCCCCGCACGATCATCTTCTGGTAGACGCTGTAGTAGTGCTTGGGGCGGCCGGTGACGGTCGCCTTGATGCGGGCGGCGCGCAGGTCCTGCTGCACCTGGTCGGTGACGACCGCCAGGTACTCGTCCCGCTTGGGGGCGCGCTCCGCGACCAGCCGGACGATCTCGTCGTACATCTTGGGGTAGAGGATCGCGAACGCGAGGTCCTCCAGCTCCCACTTGATGGTGTTCATGCCCAGCCGGTGCGCCAGCGGGGCGTAGATCTCCAGCGTCTCGCGGGCCTTCTTCTCCTGCTTCTCCCGCTTGAGGTAACGCATGGTGCGCATGTTGTGCAGGCGGTCGGCGAGCTTGATGACCAGCACACGCGGGTCCTTCGCCATGGCGACGACCATCTTGCGCACCGTCTCGGCCTGCGCGGCCTCGCCGAACTTGACCTTGTCCAGCTTGGTGACGCCGTCCACCAGCAGCGCGACGGAGTCGCCGAAGTCGCGGCGCAGCGCGTCCAGGCCGTACTCGGTGTCCTCGACGGTGTCGTGCAGCAGCCCGGCCATCAGCGTCGCCGGGTCCATGCCCAGCTCGGCCAGGATCGTCGTGACCGCGAGCGGGTGCGTGATGTACGGGTCGCCGCTCTTGCGCTTCTGGCCGCGGTGCCAGCGCTCGGCGACCTGGTACGCGCGCTCGATCTGGCGCAGCTGCGACGTGTCACCCTTGGGGTCGTTGCTGCGGACTATGCGCAGCAGGGGCTCCAGGACCGGGTTGTACGGGCTGGAACGCTGGACGCCGAGCCGGGCGAGACGGGCGCGGACACGGTTGGAGGAGGTGGCGGGCCGGTTCGGGGCCACGCTCCCGGGAGTGCGTACGGGCCGGGCGGCGGGCGTCGCCGGGGCGGCGGGAGCGGGCCCGGCAACCTTGCTCTCCGCGGGTGCGGCGGGCGCGACGGGAGGAGCCGCGGAGAGGGAAGCCGCTTGCTTCCCGTCTGCGGTCGTCGTCGGCTGAGCCTGCCTGGCCTCTTCTTGCAAGGGCACTCCTTCTGGTCCCCTCCCGGCCGGAGACGGGCGAGGAGGGAGGTTCCGAGACACCATGGTAGCGATCTGACCGGGTGGACCGCGTCCCGTCCGCCCCGTGGACCCCCCGCAACGCCCGGAGGAGTGCCCCGCACCGCTTCCGGGCCGGGAGCCCGCCTCCTGCCGTCGAGCCGCCGACGGGCTGGTCAGGCCCTCGGCGTCCGCGGTCGTCCCGGGATCCCGGCACCCCCACATCCCCGCGTCCCCGCATGCCGGACATGCGTGTGGCGCCGGAGCCGGAACTCTGGCGCCACACGTCGCAAAAGGGTGCTCAGACCGCGATCAGTGCCTCCAGGGGGGCACCGCCCAGGGACCGGGCGAGGCGGGCGCGCCCGCCGAGGAAGCCCAGTTCCAGGAGGACCGCGACACCGGCGACGTCGGCGCCGGTGCGGCGGATCAGCTCCAGGGACGCCTCCGCCGTGCCGCCGGTGGCGAGCACGTCGTCGATGACCAGGACCCGGTCACCGGCCGAGAAGGCGTCCTGGTGGACCTCGATCTCGGCGGTGCCGTACTCCAGCTCGTACGCCTGGCCCAGCGTCGCCCCGGGCAGCTTGCCCGCCTTGCGCACGGGCACGAACCCGAGCCCGGCGCGGGCGGCTGCCGGGGCGGCGAGGATGAACCCGCGCGCCTCGAGGCCGACGACCTTGTCGGCGCCGTGCCGGGCGCAGAGCCCGGCCAGGGCGTCGATCAGCGCGTTGAACGCCGCGGGGTCGGCCAGCAGCGGGGTGATGTCCTTGAACGTCACGCCCGGCTTCGGGTGGTCGGGCACGTCCCGGATGCGGCTGAGCAGCAGGCTGCGCAGCCCTTCCGGGGTGGCGTCCGCGATGGTCATCGGTGGTGTTCCTCGGTCCTTCGTCGCTGCGACTCGTCGAACGTCCGCCGCGTCCTCAGTGGCGCTTGCCGGAGGGACGGTTGCGGCTGCGGTTGCGGGCCGGCTGGTTGCGCTGGCCGCCGACGACGGCGGCACCCGCGTGGGTGTCGTCCTCCGCCGGTCCGCCGTCCCCGTCCACGGGGGCCCCGTCCTGCGGCTCGTCCACGCCGTCCTCGCCGCGGCGGGCGTCGGCGGCGCGCTTGGCGAGCACGCGCTTGCGCAGCGCCTTCATCTCCGGGGCGCGCTCCTTGAGGTCCGCGACCAGCGGGGTCGCAATAAAGATCGAGGAGTACGCACCGGCGGTGAGGCCGACGAAGAGCGACAGGGCGATGTCGTTGAGCATGCCCGCGCCGAGCAGACCGCCGCCGACGAAGAGCAGGCCCGCCACCGGGAGCAGCGCCACGACCGTGGTGTTGATCGAACGCACCAAGGTCTGGTTGAGGCTGCGGTTGGCCAGCTCGCTGTACGTGTGGCGGTTCTGCTTGGTGATGTCCTTGGTGGACTCCTTCAGACCGTCGAAGACGACGACGGTGTCGTAGAGGGAGTAACCGAGGACGGTCAGCAGACCGATCACGGTGCCCGGGGTGACCTCGAAGCCCACGATGGCGTAGACGCCGATGGTGATCGTGAGGTCGTGGATCAGGGCGATCAGCGCGGCCACGGCCTTGCGCCACTCGAAGGCGATCGCCAGGTAGATCGTCACCAGGACCATGAAGATCACCAGGCCCTGGAAGGCCTTCTTGGAGATCTCGTCGCCCCAGCTCGGACCGATGATCTGCGGGTCGATGTCGGCCGACTTGACGTTCAGGTCCTCGGCGATCTCGCCCTGGATCTTCTTCGCCTCGGTGAGCGAGATGTCGCTGATCTGGACGCGGACGGCGCCCGTGCCGAGCTTCTGCACGATGGCCTGGTGACCACCGGTGTTGCCGGCGATCTTGTCCTGGACCTGGCTGACCGACATCTCGGTCTTCGGGGTCGTGAAGACCGCGCCGCCGGAGAACTCGATGCCGAGCTTGAGGCCGTTGACGGCGAGACCGACGATCGCCGCGATGGTGATCAGGATCGAGACGCCGTACCAGAGCTTGCGCTTGCCGACGAAGTCGTAGGCGATCTCGCCTCGGTGCAGGCGGTGCCCGAGGTTGCCGAGCCGGGACATCAGGCCTCCTTGACGTCGGTACGGGCCGCGGGGCGGCGAGTGCGGCGCAGCGGGGGGTTGACGCCCAGGGCACGCGGGTCGAGCCCGGACCAGGGGTGTCCGCTGGCGTAGAACTTCTTGCGGGCCAGGATCGTCATCAGCGGCTTGGTGAAGAGGAACACCACGGCCACGTCGAGCAGCGTCGTCAGACCCAGGGTGAAGGCGAAGCCCTGCACCTTGCCGACCGAGACGACGAAGAGCACGGCGGCCGACAGGAACGACACGAAGTCCGAGACGAGGATCGTGCGGCGGGCGCGCGGCCAGCCACGGGCCACGGCCGGCTGCAGGGAGCGGCCCTCGCGCAGCTCGTCACGGATGCGTTCGAAGAAGACGATGAACGAGTCCGCGGTGATGCCGATGGCCACGATGGCGCCGCACACCGCCGGCAGGTTCAGTGCGAAGCCGATGGCCGGGCCGAGCAGCGTCATGATCTCGTAGGTGAGGATCGCCGAGACGATGAGGCTCAGGATCGCCACGAAGCTCAGGCCGCGGTAGTAGGCGACCAGGTAGAGCACGACCAGGGCGAGGCCGACGCCGCCGGCGATGAGGCCGCCGTGCAGCTGCTCGCCGCCGACCGCGGCCGAGACCTTGGTGACGTCCGACTTGTCGAAGGTGAGCGGCAGGGAGCCGTAGGACAGGACGTTCGCCAGGTCCTGGGAGCTCTCCTGGGTGAAGCTGCCGTAGATCTCGGCGCTTCCGCTCAGGGTCTGGTTCACCGAGGGGGCGGAGACGACCTCGTTGTCCAGCACGATCGCGAACTGGTTGTTCGGCGGCTGCTGCTGCGACAGCTGCGAGGTGATCTTCGAGAAGGCCTTGGAGCCGGTGCCGTCGAAGTTCAGGGTGACGACCCAGCCGTTGCCGCCCTGGGTGTCGAACTGCGCGGCGGCCTTGCTGACGTTCTTGCCGTCGACCGCGGCGGGACCGAGGGCGTACTTGGCGCCGCCGTCCTGGCTGCACGCGACGATCTTGTCGGTCGGCTTGGCCTTGAGGTTCAGGTTGGCGCGCGTCTTCGCGTCGGAGCAGTCCAGCGCGGCGAGCTTCGCCTGCAGGTCCTCCGGGATGGAGGTGTCCAGCGTGCTGCCGGGGGCCGCGGCGCTCGCCGAAGGCGTCGGGGTCGGCGAGGGCGAGCCCGAAGCGGGGGCGGACGGCGTCGACGAGGCCTTCAGCGCGTCGGTGACGGCGCGGCCCTGCGTCGAGGCGCTCGCGGACGGGGAGCCGGAGACCTTGGCGCCGGTGGAGGCGCTCGCGGACGGCGAGGCCGGGGCCGAGGGCGAGCCCGAGGGGCTGGCGCCGGGCGATTCCGACGCCGCCGGGGCGTTGGCCACCTCGGCGAGCACCGGGCGGAAGTAGAGCTGGGCCGTGGTGCCGACCTGCTGCTCGGCCTGCGCGGCGTTGGTGCCCTTGGGGATGTTGACGATGATGTTCCGGTCGCCCTGGATCTGGCTTTCGGCTTCCGAGACACCAAGACCGTTGACACGCCGGTCGATGATCGCCTTGGCGGTGTCCATGTTGGTCTTGTTGATCGCGCCGGCCTGGTCGCTCTTGGCCGTCAGCGTGATGCTCGTACCGCCGGCGAGGTCGATGCCCAGCCGGGGGGTGGTGTGGCCGGAGAGGAACATCCCTCCGGTAAGCGCCACGATGGCCAGCAGGATCACTGCCAGCGCCCGCCCGGGGTATCCCTGGCTCCCCGAGGGCTTACGGCCCCTCTTCGGTGCTGCCACCTTCTCGATTCTCCCTGTCCAACCGCCCTGCGGACCTGCGCGCGCAGCAGGGCGGCACGATGAGTAGTACGGACTTGCCGAACCTGAAACGTACCGGCCGGGCCGTTACTTCTTGTCGGTGCCGTCCGTCTTGGCGGCGTCCTCGGTCGCGCCCTCGTCGGCGGTCTTGCTCAGGTCGACGTGCTCGTCGGCCTTCTCGACGTCCTCGACGTCCTCGGCGTCGTGCGCCTCGAGCTCGGGCTCCGGGTCGATGCCGTGGACGACGCGGTCGTACTCGGCCTGGTCGAGGACGGCGGCGATGGCGTTCTTCGCGAAGTGCGCGTGGACGCCGTCGGCCAGCTCCAGCAGGACCGTGTCCTCGTTGACCTCCTTGACCACGGCGTACATGCCGCCGATCGTCCGGACGCCCGAGCCGGGGGACATCTGGTCACGCATCTGCGTGGCCTGGCGCTGACGGTTCTTCGCGGAGCGGGTCATCAGCAGCATGACACCGATGATCAGGACGAAAGGCAGGATTTGAACCAGATTCATGGTGTCTTGACGATCCTTCGCACGGCCGTTGGGGCCTGGTCTACGGGATTGTGGGTGTCGGTCCCGGAGGCACGACGTCGGCGGAGTCTAAGCGTTCGTTCGCCGGTGGAACAACGCCAAGCATTACACCGAGGTTCCTGCGGCGGCGAGTCTCCCCGCCGTCAAGGGCCGAACAGCCCGTCTTGCCCGGGTCCGCCGCCCTGTGGCGGCACGAGTCCAAGGTGTGCCCAGGCGGCGGGAGTGGCGACGCGGCCACGGGGTGTGCGCGCCAGGAGCCCCTCGCGCACCAGGAACGGTTCGGCCACCTCCTCCACCGTCTCCCGCTCCTCCCCCACGGCCACCGCCAGTGTCGACAGCCCCACCGGGCCGCCGCCGAAGAGCCCCAGCAGGGCCTGCAGCACGGCGCGGTCCAGCCGGTCCAGGCCGCGGCCGTCGACCTCGTACACGTGCAGTGCCCGGGCGGCGACCTCGCGCGTGATCACGCCGTCGACCTTCACCTGCGCGAAGTCCCGTACGCGGCGCAGGAGTCGGTTGGCGATGCGCGGGGTGCCGCGGGAGCGGCCGGCGATCTCCGCGGCGCCCTCGGGCTCGATCTCGACGTCCAGCAGGCGCGCGGAGCGGTGGATGACCCGCTCCAGCTCGGCCGGGGCGTAGAACTCCATGTGGCCGGTGAAGCCGAAGCGGTCGCGCAGCGGCGGCGGCAGCAGGCCGGCCCGGGTCGTGGCGCCGACCAGGGTGAACGGCGGCAGCTCGAGGGGGATGGCGGTGGCGCCGGGTCCCTTGCCGACGATGACGTCGACCCGGAAGTCCTCCATCGCCATGTAGAGCATCTCCTCGGCGGGCCGGGACATCCGGTGGATCTCGTCGAGGAAGAGCACCTCGCCCTCGGCGAGGGAGGAGAGGATCGCCGCGAGGTCCCCGGCGTGCTGGATGGCGGGGCCGGAGGTGATGCGGATCGGGGCGCCCATCTCGGCTGCGATGATCATCGACAGGGTCGTCTTGCCGAGTCCGGGGGCGCCGGAGAGCAGCACGTGGTCCGCGGTGCCGCCCCGCTGGCGCGCGGCCTTCAGCACCAGGTCGAGCTGTTCGCGGACCCGCTCCTGGCCGACGAACTCCTCCAGCGCCTTGGGCCGCAGCGCCGCCTCGACGGCCTGGTCCTCGCCGTCTGCGGCGGCGCCGACGAGACGGTCGGCGGTGGTCGGTACGGACTCGTCGTCCCAGTTCACTTCGGTGCGCCTTACGCTCGGCGGGCTACGGTCAGCGGGCTCGGTTCAGGGTCTGCAGGGCGGCCCGCAGGAGGGCCCCGACCTGCGGCTCGGCGCTCGCCTCCGCCTGCGGCGTCACCGCGGCCACGGCCTCCTCCGCCTCGCGCGGCTGGTAGCCCAGGCCGATCAGCGCGGCGTGCAGCTGCTCGCGCCAGGAGGCGGGCCCTGCGGCCACCGCGGGGCGTGCGGCGCCCGCCGCGCCCACGGGGGCGCCGAGGCGGTCCCTGAGCTCCAGCAGCAGCCGCTGGGCGCCCTTCTTGCCGATGCCCGGGACGGCGGTCAGGGCCTTCTCGTCGCCGGTGGCGACGGCCGTGCGCAGCGCGTCGGGGCTGTGCACCGCGAGCATGGCCTGGGCGAGCCGGGGACCGACGCCGCTGGCGGTCTGCAGCAGTTCGAAGACCTGGCGTTCGTCGTCGTCGGCGAAGCCGTAGAGGGTGAGGGAGTCCTCGCGGACGACGAGGGAGGTGGCGAGCCGGGCCTGCTCCCCCAGGCGGAGCGACGCCAGGGTGCCCGGGGAGCACTGGACGGCCATGCCGATGCCGCCGACCTCGATCACCGCGATGTCCGGGGCGAGGGCGGCGACGGGCCCGCTGACGAAGGCGATCATGTGCTGGGCTCCTGGGTTCGTGCTCGGGCGACGGCCTGCTGGAGGCGGTTGGTCGCGGTGCCGCGCCAGATGTGACAGATGGCGAGTGCCAGCGCGTCGGCGGCGTCGGCGGGCTTCGGCGGGGCGTCGAGCCGCAGCAGCCGGGTGACCATGGCACCGACCTGCGCCTTGTCGGCCCGGCCGCTGCCGGTGACGGCGGCCTTGACCTCGCTGGGGGTGTGCAGATGGACGGGCAGGCCGCGGCGGGATGCGCACAGCATGGCGACGGCGCTGGCTTGGGCCGTGCCCATCACGGTGCGCACGTTGTGCTGGCTGAACACCCGTTCCACGGCGACGGCTTGGGGCGCGTACTCGTCCAGCCAGGCCTCTATGCCGCGCTCGATCAGCACGAGGCGATGGCCGATGTCGGCCTCCGCCGGGGTGCGGACGACCCCGACGCCGGCCATGCGCAGCGGCTTGCCGGGGGCACCGTCCACCACGCCCACGCCGCAGCGGGTCAGCCCCGGGTCAACGCCCAGCACACGCACCCCGCCCCTCCCTCCCTCGGACAGCCGTTCAAACGGTCCCTGGAGGTTATCGGGTGCCACCGACAACGACGGCGGCCCGGTGGGGGTGTGTCCTCCCCACGGGCCGCCGTCCTGCCGTACGTCCTGCCGGACCGGATCAGGCCTCGACCTTCTCCATGATCTCGTCGGAGACGTCGAAGTTGGCGAAGACGTTCTGCACGTCGTCGCTGTCCTCGAGCGCGTCGATGAGCTTGAAGATCTTGCGCGCGCCCTCCTCGTCCAACTCCACCTGCATGGTGGGGACGAAGTTGGCCTCGGCGGAGTCGTAGTCGATGCCCGCGTCCTGGAGCGCCGAGCGCACCGCGACGAGGTCGGTCGCCTCGCTGAGCACCTCGAAGGACTCACCGAGGTCGTTGACCTCCTCGGCGCCCGCGTCCAGGACCGCGCCGAGCACGTCGTCCTCGTTGAGCTCGCCCTTGGGGACGATCACGACGCCCTTGCGGTTGAACAGGTAGGACACCGAGCCGGGGTCGGCCATGGAGCCGCCGTTGCGGGTCATGGCGACGCGCACGTCGGAGGCGGCGCGGTTGCGGTTGTCGGTGAGGCACTCGATGAGCACCGCGACACCGTTGGGGCCGTAGCCCTCGTACATGATCGTCTCGTAGTCGGCGCC
This sequence comes from Streptomyces sp. TOM-9, assembly GCF_056858595.1. Classification (NCBI taxonomy): domain Bacteria; kingdom Bacillati; phylum Actinomycetota; class Actinomycetes; order Kitasatosporales; family Streptomycetaceae; genus Streptomyces; species Streptomyces sp. TOM-9. The sequence continues at coordinate 2,356,726 of NZ_JBXEQB010000001.1, forward strand.
GCCCGCCTCGAGACCGGCACCGCGCTTGACCGCACTGTCGATGTTCTTGTTGGGCACCGAGCTCTTCTTCGCCTTCTGGATGGCGTCGAAGAGGGTCGGGTTACCGGAAATGTCGGCGCCGCCCGCGCGGGCGGCGACCTCGATGTTCTTGATCAGCTTCGCGAAGAGCTTGCCGCGCTTGGCGTCGATCACGGCCTTCTTGTGCTTCGTCGTAGCCCATTTAGAGTGGCCGGACATCAGCCTGTCTCCTTCACGTCACCGATTGCTTCACCAACACTGCGATCCTACCGGGATCACCTCACCGGGCGGCGCGCACCATGTCGACGAAGTACCGGTGCACCCGGTGGTCCCCGGTCAGTTCGGGGTGGAACGAGGTGGCCAGGAGGTTGCCCTGGCGCACGGCGACGATCGTTCCGTCGTCGAGCCGGGCCAGCGTGGCGACCCCGCTGCCGGTGGACTCGACCCAGGGTGCGCGGATGAAGACGCCCTCGACCGGGCCGCCTTCCACGCCCTCGACCTCGACCGCGGTCTCGAAGGACTCGTTCTGCCGGCCGAAGGCGTTGCGGCGCACGATCATGTCGATCCCGCCGAAGGTCTCCTGGTCGTCCCTGCCGTCCAGGATCTTTTCGGCGAGCATGATCATCCCGGCGCAGGTGCCGTAGACCGGAAGCCCGTCCCGGATGCGGTCGCGCAGCGGTTCCATCATGCCGAAGAGCGTGGCGAGCTTGGACATCGTGGTCGACTCGCCGCCCGGGACCACCAGACCGTCCACCTCGGCCAGTTCCTCGGGCCGCCGCACGGGGCGGGCCAGGGCGTCGGCCTCGGCGAGCGCGACCAGGTGCTCGCGGACGTCGCCCTGCAGGGCGAGGACTCCGATGGTCGGGGGGCTGCTGGACACGGGGTGGGACCTTCCGGAACGTCGGGTGGGGCAACGGACGATGGGCAGGCCGTCGCCGGCCTGCCCATCGCGGGGCGTGGGGCGCCTACCAGCCGCGGTTGGCGTAGCGCTCGGCCTCGGGCAGGGTGTCGCAGTTGATGCCGACCATGGCCTCGCCCAGGTTGCGGGAGGCATCCGCGATGATCTTGGGGTCGTCGTAGAAGGTGGTGGCCTTCACGATGGCGGCGGCCCGCTTGGCGGGGTCGCCGGACTTGAAGATGCCGGAGCCGACGAAGACGCCCTCGGCGCCGAGCTGGCGCATCAGCGCCGCGTCGGCAGGGGTGGCGACACCACCCGCGGAGAACAGCACGACCGGCAGCTTGCCGAGCTCGGCGACCTCCTTGACGAGCTCGTACGGGGCGCGCAGCTCCTTGGCGGCGGCGTACAGCTCGTGGTTGTCGTAGCCGCGCAGGCGGGCGATCTCGTTCTTGATCTGGCGCAGGTGACGGACGGCCTCGACCACGTTGCCGGTGCCGGCCTCGCCCTTGGAGCGGATCATGGCCGCTCCCTCGGCGATGCGGCGCAGGGCCTCGCCCAGGTTGGTGGCGCCGCAGACGAAGGGCGTGGTGAAGGCCCACTTGTCGGAGTGGTTGACCTCGTCGGCCGGGGTGAGCACCTCGGACTCGTCGATGTAGTCGACGCCGAGCGACTGCAGGACCTGAGCCTCGACGAAGTGGCCGATGCGGGACTTGGCCATCACCGGGATCGAGACGGCGTCGATGATGCCCTCGATCATGTCCGGGTCGGACATGCGGGCCACGCCGCCGTCCTTGCGGATGTCGGCGGGGACCCGCTCCAGCGCCATGACGGCGACGGCACCCGCGTCCTCGGCGATCTTGGCCTGCTCGGGGGTGACGACGTCCATGATCACGCCGCCCTTGAGCTGCTCGGCCATGCCGCGCTTGACGCGGGCGGTGCCGGTCTCGGGGGACTCGGGGTTGCTGGGAAGCGTGGTGGACACGGGGACCTCACTCGGAGACTCAACTGCAGGGTCACGGCAGCCCGCGGCGTCTGCGGGCCTCCTCACGGACGGCCGGCGGAACACCGATGGTTGCTCTGTGTTTCATGGTGGACCGCACGAAGTGGACCGCAAAAGGGCCAATCGCTCCTCAGTGGCCTGCCACGCCCTCCGGGGTCAGGACGACCGGGGGCTCGTCGTCCATCTCGAACGTCACCGGCTGCGCCGCGTGCCCGGCGAGCCGGAACCAGCGCACCTTGCGGTGCTCGCGCAGCGCCCTGGCGGCGCGCACGGCGTCGTTGTGGAAGCGCCGCGCCATCGGCACCCGGCGCACCGCCTGGGTGAGCTCGCGGGCGGCCTCGTCGCCGCCGGGGGCGGCCCGGACGGCGTCGACCGCGTCGGACTCGGCGAAGACCGCGCGCAGTGCCTGGCTCAGTTCGCTCTCGGCCACCTCGCGCTGTTCGTCCAGGGCCTGCCGGGCGGAGTGCGCGGCCTCGTAGAGCACGATGCTCGCCGCCGGGTCCAGCACCCCCGCGGTGGCCAGCTCCTGGGCCACGGAGGCCCTGCGCAGCAGCTGCGCGTCCAGCGCGGCCCGGGCGGCGTCGATACGGGCGTGCAGGCGGTCCAGCCGGCCCGCGGTCCAGCTCAGGTAGAGGCCGACGGCGACCAGCGCCACGGCGACCCAGATGAAGGTGGTCACGGGCCGCAAGGCTACCGGTGCGCCCGGTGCGGCCCACCGGGCGGCGGACCGCCGGGGCGCCGGCGGCGGGCTTCGGCCGCGGGCTTCGGCCGCGGGTGGCGGTTCCGGGGTCAGTCGCGGGCGAAGCCCAAGCGGGCCCGCAGGCCCACCCGCTCGTCGGCGGCGACCGCCACGGCGCCGGCGGTGACGGTCTCGTACACCGCGAGGATGTCGGCGGCCACGACTGACCAGTCGAAGCGCCGGACGTGCCGGGAGCCCAGCTCGCGCAGCTGCGCACGCCGCTCGGCGTCGCCCAGGAGCCGTACGGCGGAGGCGGCCAGCGCGTCCGGGTCCTCGTTGGGGAAGAGCTCGCCGGCCGCGCCCCCGTCGAGCACCTGGCGGAAGGCGTCCAGGTCGCTGGCGAGCACCGGCGCCCCGGCCGACATGGCCTCGACCAGGATGATGCCGAAGCTCTCGCCGCCGGTGTTGGGCGCCACGTACAGGTCGACGCTGCGCAGCAGCCGCGCCTTGTCCTCGTCGCTGACCATGCCGAGGAACTCGACCTGGTCGCGCATCTCCTTGGGCAGGCTCTCCACGGCCTCGGCCTCGTCGCCGCGCCCGGCGACCAGCAGCCGGGTGCCCGGCCGCTCGGCGAGGATCTTCGGCAGGGCCTTCATCAGCACGGGCAGGCCCTTGCGGGGCTCGTCGATCCGCCCGATGAAGCCGATGGTCCTCCCCCTGTCCTCGCCGGGGAGACCTCCGCCCTGCCACTCCGTCTTGGGCTCGGCGTCGGCGAAGAAGCCCACGTCGACGCCGTTGGGGATGACCACGGCGTCCCCGCCCAGGTGCTCGACCAGGGTGCGCCGGGCGTACTCGCTGACCGCGATGCGGGCGCTGATCTTCTCCAGCGCCGCCTGCAGGATCGGGTAGGCGGCGATCATCGCCCGGGAGCGCGGGTTGGAGGTGTGGAAGGTGGCCACGATCGGCCCCTGCGCCGCCCAGCAGGTCAGCAGGCCGAGGGAGGGCGAGGAGGGCTCGTGGACGTGGATGACGTCGAAGGCGCCCTCGTGGAGCCAGCGGCGCACCCGCGCGGCCGACAGGAAGCCGAAGTTCAGCCGCGCGACCGAGCCGTTGTACGGCACGGGCACGGCACGGCCGGAGGAGGTGACGTACGGCGGCAGCGGGGTGTCGTCGTCGGCCGGCGCCAGGACGGAGACCTCGTGGCCGAGCGCGATGAGGTGCTCGGCGAGGTCGCGGATGTGGAACTGGACGCCGCCTGGGACGTCCCACGAGTACGGGCTGACGATCCCGATCCTCAAGGCTTCTCCGTTCCGGAGCGGTCGGTGGGGTCGCCGGACACCGGGGAGGACGCCGCGTCGCGCCCTGCCGGTTGCCCGGCCGGCGCGTCCGCCCGCGGTTCGAGGTCGGCGAGCCACAGCCGCTGCAGCATGTGCCAGTCCTCGGGGTGCTCGGCGATGCCGGCGGCGAAAACGTCCGCCAGGCGCTGCGTCATGACGGCGGTCCGCTCCGCCCGCGTGCCCTCCTCCGGCACCTCGATCGGTGCGTGGACCTGGCCCTGGAGGTTGGGCGACTCGTCGTACCACAAGGTGACCGGCAGCAGCAGCGCCCCGGTCTGCTGGGCGAGGAGCGCGGGGCCCGCGGGCATGCGGGTGGCCTCGCCGAAGAAGTCCACCTCGACGCCGGAGGAGGACAGGTCGCGGTCGGCGACCAGGCACACCAGGCCACCGCCGCGCAGCCGCCGGGCCAGCGCGCCGAAGGCGGCGCCGCCGGTGTGCGGCAGCACCTCCATGCCCAGGCCCTCGCGGTAGGCGACGAAGCGGTCGTACAGGCTCTCGGGCTTGAGCCGCTCGGCGACGGTGGCGAAGGGCACCCCGAGCCGGGTGGTGACCCAGGCGCCCGCGAGGTCCCAGTTGGCCATGTGCGGCAGGGCGAGGACGACGCCGCGGCCGGAGGCCAGGCCGTCCTCGAGGTGGTGCAGGTCCTTGCAGTCGAACGCGGAGCCGATGCGTTCCTTGCTCCAGGCCGGCAGCCGGAAGGACTCCATCCAGTAGCGCAGGTACGAGCGCATGCCGGCCTTCGACAGCTCCCGCAGCCGCGCCTCGTCGGCGTCGGGCACGACCCTGGCCAGGTTGGACTCCAGGCGCTGCACGCCCTTGCCGCGGCGGTTCCAGGCCAGGTCGGCGACGGACCGGCCGAGCCGCGCCGCGGCGGGTTCCGGCAGCCGTTTGACCGCGCCCCAGCCCAGCCCGTACAACGCGTCGGTCAGCCCGTCCTTCACGCCCGCCCGCTCCCTTCGTGCGCCGCGGCGTCGGCCTCGAAGGCCTCGCGGCGCACGGTGATCACCCGCTGCACCAGCGTCACCAGGCTGCCGACGGCCACGATCCACAGGGCGATCGGCAGCAGCCACTGGATGCCGGGGACGCCGAACTTGTGGAGCCCCGCGAAACCGCAGGCCACCAGTGAGATCACCAGTCGCTCGGCCCGTTCGACCAGGCCGTTGACCGCGACCGGCAGTCCGATGCTCTCACCGCGCGCCTTGGTGTACGAGACCACCTGGCCGCTGGCGAGGCAGAAGATCGTCACCGCGCACAGCACGAGGTCGTCCCCGCCCCCGGCGTACCAGAGCGCCAGCCCGCCGAAGATGGCCGCGTCGGCCACCCGGTCCAGGGTGGAGTCCAGGAAGGCGCCCCAGCGGCTGGAGACGCCCGCCTGTCGGGCCATGTTGCCGTCCACCAGGTCCGAGAAGACGAACAGGGTGATGACGACCGTGCCCCAGAAGAACTCGCCCCTGGGGTAGAAGACCAGCGCTCCCGCGACCACGCCTCCCGTGCCGATCAGCGTGACCGTGTCCGGGCTGACGCCCCGGCGGAGCAGAAACGCGGCGAACGGTGTGAGGACACGCGTGAAGAAAGCACGCGCGTACTTGTTCAGCATGGCCTTCCCGGAGGTTCGTGGGGTGCACCGGCACGACCCCGTCGGCCGTCCGGCTGGCCCATCGTAGCCAGGCGCGTTCCGCGGCAGGTCCGTGGCTCCCGTCCTACCGCGGCACGTACGACGTATGGACGCACCGTGACGGGCGTGGGAAGGTCGAATTACCGCGGGCGTCACTGCAGACCGCCCTGGGCGGGTGGTCTCCCGTGGCGCCAGTCCCCATGCCGTGACGGACCGGGAGGCGAGGCACATGGGCGACAGGAGAGACGCAGGTCCGGGAGCCGCCGGAAGGGCATTGGCGGCCGGCCGGCCCGAGGATGTACGCAACGTGGTGCTGGTCGGCCACAGTGGCTCCGGGAAGACGACGCTGGTCGAGGCGCTCGCCCTGGCGACAGGGGCGGTGAACCGCGCCGGGCACGTGGCCGACGGCGGGACCGTCTCCGACCACGACGAGATCGAACACCGTCAGCAACGCTCGGTACAGCTCTCGCTGGTACCGGTGGAGTGGGACGGAATCAAGATCAATCTGTTGGACACCCCCGGGTACGCCGACTTCGTGGGGGAACTCAGGGCCGGTCTGCGGGCAGCGGACGCGGCCCTCTTCGTCGTCTCGGCGGCCGACGGCGTCGACGGCGCCACCCGGATGGTCTGGGAGGAGTGCGCGGCGGTCGGCATGCCGCGTGCGGTCGTCGTCACACACCTGGAAGCGGCACGGGCCGACTTCGAGGAGATGACCGAGACGTGCCGTGAGGCCTTCGGGGGCGACTCCCCCGACTCGGTGCTGCCGCTGTACCTCCCGCTCCACGGGGAGGAGACCGCGGACGGCCACACACCCGTGACCGGGCTCATCGGCCTGCTGTCGCAGCGCGTCTACGACTACTCCTCCGGCAAGCGCGAGGAGCGCCCGCCGGACGAGGCGCAGCTGCCCGCGATGGACGACGCACGTGCCCGGCTCATCGAGGGGATCATCGCCGAGAGCGAGGACGAGACCCTCATGGACCGCTACCTGGGCGGCGAGGAGCTCGACCTCAAGACACTGGTCCAGGACCTGGAACGGGCCGTGGCGCGCGGCTCCTTCCACCCCGTGCTGGCCGCCGCGCCGGCCGCGGAGGGCTGCAAGCAGGGCATCGGCACCGTGGAGCTGCTGGAACTGGTCACCGGCGGCTTCCCGACGCCGCTGGAACGTGAGGTCCCCCAGGTCAGCACCCCCCAGGGGACGTCGCACGCGCAGCTCACCTGCGATCCCGACGGACCGCTGGCCGCCGAGGTCGTGAAGACCTCCTCCGACCCGTACGTGGGGCGGATCAGCCTCGTGCGGGTGTTCTCCGGCACCCTGCGCCCCGACGAGACCGTCCACGTCTCCGGCCACGGCCTGGAGGACCGCGGCCACGAGGACCACGACGTCGACGAGCGCGTCGGCGCCCTGTCCTCGCCCTTCGGCAAACAGCAGCGGACGGTGCCGCACTGCGTGGCCGGCGACCTGGCCTGCGTCGCCAAACTGACCCGCGCGGAGACCGGCGACACGCTCTCCGCCAAGGACGACCCGCTGCTCATGGAGCCCTGGCTGATGCCGGACCCCTTGCTGCCGGTCGCGATCCAGGCGCACAGCAAGGCCGACGAGGACAAGCTCTCCGTCGGCCTGTCCCGGCTCGTCGCCGAGGACCCCACGATGCGGCTGGAACAGAACCCCGACACCCGGCAGGTCGTGCTGTGGTGCCTGGGCGAGGCCCACATGGACGTGGCGCTGGAGCGGCTGCGCACGCGTTACGGCGTGCAGGTCGACGCCGTGCCGCACAAGGTGGCGCTCCGCGAGACCTTCGGCGAGAAGTCGACGGCGCGCGGACGGCACGTCAAGCAGTCCGGCGGGCACGGCCAGTACGCCATCTGCGACATCGAGGTCGAACCGCTGCCGGTCGGCTCCGGCATCCAGTTCGTCGACAAGGTCGTCGGAGGCGCGGTACCGCGGCAGTTCATCCCCTCGGTGGAAAAGGGCGTCCGCGTCCAGGCCGCCAAGGGCGTGGCCCTCGGCTTCCCGGTCGAGGACATCCGCATCACCCTGGTCGACGGCAAGGCGCACTCGGTGGACTCCTCCGACGCCGCCTTCCAGACCGCGGGCGCGCTCGCCCTGCGCGAGGCGGCCACGCAGTGCCGCATCCACCTGCTGGAACCGGTCAGCGAGATCCGCGTCATGGTGCCGGACGAGTACGTCGGGCCGGTGATGAGCGACCTGTCCGGGCGCCGCGGACGGGTGCTGGGCACCGAACCGGTCGGCCTGGGACGCACCTTGGTGCGGGCCGAGGTACCGGAGATCGAGATCGGGCGCTACGCGGTCGACCTGCGGTCGCTGTCGCACGGCACCGGGCGGTACGGCCGCAGCTACGCCCGGCACGAGCCGATGCCGCCCCAGCTGGCGCAGAAGCTGAGGGAGCAGCACGCCCAGGAGTCCGGCAAGTAACCCCCGTACGGGGGACGTTGACGGCCCGGCGGAACGATCTTCTTCCGCCGGGCCGATGACGCACGTCACACCCCCCGTATACGCTGGGTGGGCGGCGTCGCAGGTGTGCCGGTGCCGCGACCGGGGAAAGGGCCGTGCGGGTTCACGTCCGCGCGGGCGGGGACCAGAAGGGGGCGGCAGTGACCGACGGTTTCGACTTCCTGAGCCCGGGCGCGCAGATACCGCTGAGCGGTGTCGACGGGCAGACGGGTGCCACCCAGGCCCTCGCGTCGGCCGCGTACCGTGACAGTCCCATGGATGCCCTCTCCACGGCCGACGCGGGCAAGTCGTCGGTCAAGGAGGCGAAGGTCAAGCTGCTGCAGGCGAACCTGGGCGAGGCCTTCGCCCGCGCCGTGCAGAACCGGATGCTGGGCGCCTCCCGCAACGAGCTGGTGCAGTCCTTCGGCGCGGAGCCGCAGACCGTCGTCGAGCACTGCCTGGCCGCCAACCGGATCCGCCAGGAGCGCGACAACAAGCTGACGGCCGTGATGGCCGTGTTCGGCCTGCTCTTCCTGCCCGGGATGCTGGTCTGGCTGGGCGCCTTCCAACTCCGCGCCCTCGTACGGAGGTCCGAGGGCTCCCGGGCAGGGCTGCTCGGCTCGGTGGTGCTGCTCGTGGTCGGCTTCTTCGCGGTCCTCTTCGTCGTCAACCCGCCGCTCACCGGCTTCTGGTCGCAGTACCTGAGGGTGATGATGGTGGCCCCGGTCCTCGGCTGGTTCTGGGCGAAGCGGCTCTGCGAGCAGACCGCCAAGGACCTGCGCGAACGCTGGGCGGGGCTGGTCTCGGGCAGCGGCGTCGGCGCGAAGATCCCCGAGGCCGTGCCGCGCAACCCCAACCAGACCCGGGCCGAGAAGCTGCGCCAGAGCCTGGCCAAGCTCTCCGCCGAGCAGCAGAGCAACGTGGTCTTCTACCAAGGCTCCAAGGGCGTGCTCGGCATGGGCGCCCGGTGGGGCGCCTGGCACATGGCCGAGGAACTGACGCCCCGCGAAGGGCTGAGCGAGATCCACCCCTTCCGCAGCTGGGACGTGATCAAGGTGATCCACGGCAAGTTGCGCGGCCTGCAGCGAGGCCCGCTGCACACCGGTGGTTTCCCCAAGCCGCTGATACAGCACTGGGTCGTCTCCCACGTCGGCGAGGGCGCCAAGAAGATCACCCGGCCCACCGGCTCCGACGTCGACGGCTACACCGTCCGCGACTTCGAGATCCAGCGGATCTGCAACGAGCAGCAGTTCGACAAGGGCAACCGGCACTACCTGGGTCTGCAGTTCGTGGTCTGGGACGGTCAGCTGGTGATCACCATGATGGTCACCGTGACCGTGCTGGCGAGCACCCTGCGGATCGAGGTGACCGGGCACGCGCTCGGACCGGTGCACTCCCTCTTCACGACGGCACCGGAGGCCAAGGAGAAGGAGATAGCCCACCCGGTCAAGTTCTGGGAGACGAAGAAGGTGCAGCTGCCGCTCGTGACGAGCGACGAGGTGGTGCGGCTGGCCGCCCGCGCCCCCCTGACCCGTTTCCCCCAGGTGCTCGACCACCTCGGCGGCAAGATCGTCCTGCCCGAGCCCTTCGGTCTGCGGCACAGCTGGGCCTCACAGCCCTGGAACCACCGTTTCATGGCCGACGACGCGCTGCGCGCCGCCACCCCCGTGCTGCGGGCGGTGCACTCCGCGGCCATCACCGTCATGGAGGAGAACGGGGTGGACGTCTCGAAGTTCAACAACCGCTCGGGCATATTGAGCAACATGGTGCAGGACGCCTCGCCCAGCGAGGCCGACGTCTACTGACGGGCCCCGGGTGACGGGCCCCGGGCCGGACGGCTCGCGCGCGGCCCCGGCCCGGTCGGCGGGACGGACCGGGTCAGCCGGCCGGCCAGGCGTCGGCGAGCATCTTGCGGGTGTCGGCGAGGAGCTGCGGCAGCACCTTGGTGTGACCGACCACCGGCATGAAGTTGGTGTCGCCGCCCCAGCGCGGCACCACGTGCTGGTGCAGGTGCGCGGCGATCCCGGCGCCCGCCACGGTGCCCTGGTTCATGCCGATGTTGAAGCCGTGCGCGCCCGAGGCCGAGCGCAGCGCGACCATGGCGCGCTTGGTGAACTCGGCGAGCTCGATGGTCTCCGGCCCGTCGAGGTCGGTGTAGTCCGCGACGTGACGGTAGGGCACCACCATCAGGTGGCCGCCGTTGTACGGGTAGAGGTTGAGGACCGCGTAGACGGCGTCGCCGCGCGCGATGACGAGCCCGTCCTCGTCGCTCATCTCCGGAATCGCACAGAAGGGGCAGCCGTCGCCGGCACCTGGGCCGGTCGGCTTGTTCTCGCCCTGGATGTACGCCATGCGGTGCGGCGTCCACAGGCGCTGGAACGCGTCCTGCGTCCCGACTCCGTTCTGCAGTTCCGGCTCACTCGTCATGCCTTGCAGCATATGGCGTCGTCCCGGCCCTGCGTGTCGCCGGGGGCGCTCCCGCGTGCGGGGCACGATGCTGGCCCCATGCCCATGGATGACGAGCGGCGGCTGCGGGAGTGGGAGCGTCGGGGCAGTGTGCCGCTGTCCATCGCGTCCCTGGTGTTCCTCGTCACGTACGCGGTGCGCGTGCTCGTCCCGGACCTGCCGCCCGAATGGTCCGACCTGCTGCTGACGATCACCGTCGTGACCTGGGGACTCTTCGTGCTGGACTATCTGGTCCGGGTGGCCGTCGCGCCGCACCGCTGGAGTTACGTCCGCCGCCGCTGGCTCGACCTGGTCGTGGTCGTCCTGCCGCTGCTGCGCCCGCTGCGTCTGCTGCAGATCTACGGGAGGGTCCAGGACCTCCACAAGCAGCCGCGGTTCTCCCTGGAGGCCCGGGTGATGGGGTACGCGGGGCTCAGCGCGCTGCTCCTCGGCTTCGCGGCGAGCCTGCAGGTGTACGCGGACGAGCACGACGCGCCCGGCGCGCAGATCCGCACCTACGGCCAGTCGGTGTGGTGGCTGTGCTCCACGATCACCACGACCGGGTACGGCGACCTCGTGCCGGTGACGGTGCGCGGACGGGTGATCGCGGTGGGGGTGATGTTCCTGGGCGTCGTCCTGATCGGCGCGGTCGTCGGGTCGTTCTCGGCCTGGCTCACCCAGAGCTTCCGCCGTGCCGACGAGCGGCCGGACGCGGGCGGGCCCCCGGAGGGCTGACCTCCGGGGGCCCGTCGCCGTGCATCGTGCCGGCGGCTCAGACCTGGACGCGGTCCTCGACGGCCTTGGCGATCTCGGCGATCGCCTCGTCACGCGGGATGCCGTTCTTCTGCGAGCCGTCCCGGTAGCGGAAGGAGACCGAGCCCGCCGCCATGTCCTCGTCGCCGACGATGACCATGAACGGCACCTTGCTGCGCTGCGCGTTGCGGATCTTCTTCTGCATCCGGTCGGCGGAGGCGTCCACCTCGACGCGCAGGCCCTTCCGCTTCGCCTCGGCGGCGAACTCCTGCAGGTAGGACACGTGCGCGTCGCCGATCGGGATGCCGACCGCCTGGACGGGGGCCAGCCACGCCGGGAAGGCGCCCGCGTAGTGCTCGAGCAGCACCGCGAAGAAGCGCTCGATGGAACCGAAGAGCGCGCGGTGGATCATGACCGGGCGCTGCTTGGTGCCGTCGGCCGCCGTGTACTCCAGGTCGAAGCGCTCGGGCAGGTTGAAGTCGAGCTGCACGGTCGACATCTGCCAGGTGCGGCCGATGGCGTCCTTGGCCTGGACGGAGATCTTCGGACCGTAGAACGCGGCGCCGCCCGGGTCCGGGACGAGCGGGAGGCCCTGCTTCTCGGCCACCTGCCGCAGCGTCTCGGTGGCCTCCTCCCAGATCTCGTCGGAGCCGACGAACTTCTCCGGGTCCTTGGTCGACAGCTCCAGGTAGAAGTCGGTCAGGCCGTAGTCGCGCAGCAGGTTGAGGACGAAGGTGAGCGTCTTGTCCAGCTCGTCCGCCATCTGCTCCTTGGTGCAGTAGATGTGCGCGTCGTCCTGGGTGAAGCCGCGGGCACGGGTGAGGCCGTGCACGACTCCCGACTTCTCGTACCGGTACACGGTGCCGAACTCGAAAAGGCGCAGCGGCAGTTCACGGTACGAGCGGCCGCGCGCGTCGAAGATCAGGTTGTGCATCGGGCAGTTCATGGGCTTGAGGTAGTAGTCCACGCCCTCGTCGAGCTGCATGGGCGGGTACATGCCGTCGGCGTACCAGTCCAGGTGGCCCGAGGTCTCGAAGAGCTTCCCCTTGGTGGCGTGCGGGGTGTAGACGAACTCGTACCCCTCCTCCTCGTGCCGGCGGCGCGAGTAGTCCTCCATGACCCGGCGGACGATGCCGCCCTTGGGGTGGAAGACCGCCAGGCCCGAGCCGATCTGCTCCGGGATGGAGAACAGGTCGAGCTCGGAACCGAGCTTGCGGTGGTCGCGCTTCTCGGCCTCGACGAGGAAGTCCAGGTACTCCTTGAGCTCGTCCTTGGACGGCCAGGCGGTGCCGTAGATGCGCTGCAACTGCTTGTTCTTCTCGCTGCCGCGCCAGTAGGCGGCGGCCGAGCGCATCAGCTTGAACGCCGGGACGAACCTGGTGCTGGGCAGGTGCGGACCGCGGCAGAGGTCCTTCCAGCACAGCTCGCCGGTCTTGGCGTCCAGGTTGTCGTAGATGGTCAGCTCGCCGGCGCCGACCTCCGCGGAGGCGCCCTCGGCGGCCTCGGCCGCGGAGCCCTTGAGGCCGATCAGCTCCAGCTTGTAGGGCTCGTCGGCGAGTTCCTCGCGGGCGGCGTCGTCGCCGACGGCACGGCGGGAGAAGCGCTGGCCGCGCTTGACGATCTCCTGCATCTTCTTCTCGATGCGCTTGAGGTCGTCGGGGTGGAAGGGCTTCTCGACGTCGAAGTCGTAGTAGAAGCCGTCCTTGATCGGCGGGCCGATGCCGAGCTTGGCCTCCGGGAAGAGCTCCTGCACTGCCTGGGCCATCACGTGCGCGGTGGAGTGGCGCAGGATGTTGAGGCCGTCCTCGCTGGCGATCCCGACGGGCTCGACCTCGTCGCCGTCGGCGACCTCGTAGGCGAGGTCCTTCAGCTGGCCCCCGACCCGCGCGGCGACGACGGTGCGGTCGCCGTCGAAGAGCTCGGCGGCCGTCGTGCCCGTCGTGACCAGCCGCTCTTCCTGCTCATCGGAATCGCGCTTGATGATCACACGGACGTCTGACACCGGTCTCTCCTGACGTATGTCCCACTGGGTCCGGCAGCGGAAAGCTGCACCGGTGAATCCTACCGAGCCGGGCGGGTGCCCCGCGAAGCGATGGCCCCCGGCGTCGGGGGCCGTCGCCCGGTGCGCCCCCCGGTCAGCCGCCGAAGGAGTCCTCGAAGGTGTCGACGCCGCCGTGCAGGGCCTTCATCAGCCGGTCGCGGTCGGCCTCGTCGACGTGGACGGGGGTCAGCGCCGACGGGTGGGTGAGGTGGCAGAAGCCGGTACGCCGCTCCAGCCGCCCGGAGAGCCGGACCGGCAGCCCGACCAGGTGCGCCTGGGCCGCGATGCGGTACCCCTCCTCGGACAGGCGGATGCGTACGTGGCGGACGTCCGCGCCGGCCAGGACGCGCAGCCGGATGCTGCCGCCCCCGGAGGGGCGCGGCCGGCGCAGCCGGGTGACAGTGCCGGTGACGCGCACGTCGACCGAGGGTTCCTCGCGCACGTAACGCTCACTGGCGGCCTCCAGCGCGGGGAGGTCGCCGGGGGAGAACTCGACCGGCTCCGGCACCCTGGCGAACCCCACGGGCGGCCCGGCCGCCGGGGCCCAGGCGAGGGTGACCACCACGCCCTCGGTGCCGCGCACCATCCGGATCAGGGAGTCGGCCAGTTCGTGGCAGACGCCGAGGCCCACCGCCGCGTCGAAGGCCTCCATGCCGCCGGTGGTCCGCTGGTAGTCCACGGCGTCCCGGGCCGCCTGCAGCGCGCGCAGCAGCGTGGTCACGGTGCGGCGGCCCTCGGGGACCGGCGCGTACGCGGTGAGCTGGTGCCCCGGCGCGGCACCGACGAGCACCTGCTCCAGGAAGGCGTTGGCGTGCCCGGTGTGGCGCGCGCCGAAGTAGCCGAAGCGGTCCCGCTCGGCGCGGGCGGCGGACATGAGCATGGCGCGGGCGGCCGCGCGCAACTGCTCCCCCGCCGTCCACGGCACGGCCGCGCCGGCGGCCGGCGGCAGCTCGCGGTGCCAGTGGATCTCGTCGCCGGGGACGGCGAGCGCGGTCAGCACCTCGCGCGCCGACGGCTCGCCGCAGCGGGCGAGGGCGTCGAGGGCCTCGCCCAGCAGCTCGGCGTGGTCGGCGTAGCGGGCGCCCGCGGTACGCCGCTCGGGCACCAGGAGGCTGGTCCGGGCGGCGGACTCCGGCTCGCCCGGGGGCGTCCAGCGCGTGTAGCGGCCCGGGGCACCGCCACGCCGCCGCCAGCCGTGGCGGGCGAGCAGCGCGACGAGGACGCCGGGGTCGACCCGCTCGGGGTCGGGCGGGACGAGTGCGTCGTCTGCCGTCCGGCTCATCAGGGCCTCCCTCCCGCCCCGACCCGCGTCATGATCTCGCACAGGGCCCGGTCGTCGAAGATCCGCGCGGTGGGTATCCGCACGGTCGTCTTGCGCTTGCCGGTCGCGGCGTGACCGGCGAGGTTCGTCCAGTAGCAGCAGTGCCGCAGCTCCAGCCGGTCGTGGCCGGCGCGCAGCCATTCCTCCTGGGTGCGCGGCACGAGCATCACCACGAGGATCTTGTGCACCGAGACCGGGGTCCGGGCCAGCTTCACCAGGTGCTCGTTCTCCAGGGTGAAGCCGAAGGTCGGACCGGGAGGCCGCGGGGCGACCTGGTAGGTGCACTTGAGCTGCACCTTGATCGTGACCTCGTCGTCCACACCGTGGCCGTGCGAACTGTGGCTTATGTGCCAGTCGATGCCGTTGTCCGGGAAGGGCTGGGCGAGCGAACAACCGGCGGCCGCCGCCACCGCGTGCAGATAACCCACTTGGAGGGTTTCCATGCAGCTGGTGGTGGCGAGTCCGCCGCGCAGCGGTGCGTTCGGTTCGGACAGCAGCCCACCCGGGCCGGGCTGCTCGAGCGCCATCGCTCTCCGTGCCTTTCCGGGCGCGGGAATCTTAGTGATCCCCGTTGCCCTCTTCATCCCCACCAGCGACAAGTCGCAAACCGTTGCGGTTCGGTGACGTGCGGTCACGGGTACGTACCGTAAGGGCGGCCGCCGGCCGCCCGCATCCTGCGATCCGCACGGGAGGTGCGCCATGCCGCACTGGTACGACGGCCCGCTGGCCGCCTTCGACACGGAGACCACGGGGGTCGACGTGGAACACGACCGGGTCGTCTCGGCCGCGTTGGTGGTCGAGGACGCCCCCGGCATACCGGCCAGGACGACCCGCTGGCTGGTGGACCCGGGGGTCCCGGTGCCCGAAGGGGCCCGCGCGGTGCACGGGCTGGACGACGACTACCTCCGGGCGAACGGACGCCGTCCCGGCCCGGTGATGGAGGAACTGGCACGCGCGCTGGCCGACCAGGCCGCGGCCGGCGTGCCGCTCGTGGTGATGAACGCACCCTTCGACCTGACGCTGCTCGACCGGGAGTTGAAGCGCCACCGTGGCATGGCGCTCGACGCCTACCTGGTCCGCGGCCCGCTGCGCGTCCTCGACCCCCGGGTCCTGGACAAGCACCTCGACCGCTACCGCAAGGGCCGCCGCACCCTCACCGACCTGTGCGCGCACTACGGCGTGGTGCTGACCGACGCCCACGACGCCGCGGCGGACGCCCTCGCCGCGCTCGCGCTCGTACGGGTGCTGGGCCACCGCTTCTCCACCCGGATCGGCGGGGTGCCGCCCGCCGAACTCCACGCCCGCCAGGCCCTCTGGCACGCCGGCCAGGCCCGCGGGCTGCAGGCGTGGTTCGCCCGCAGCGGCACGGACGACCGGGTCGACCCGGCCTGGCCGCTGCGGCCGACGCCCGCACGGACCCCCGAGGAGCCGGCGGCCTAGGCACACGACGAAGGGCCGGTCCGTGATGGACCGGCCCTTCGCGACGGTGGGCGATACTGGGATCGAACCAGTGACCCCTTCGGTGTGAACGAAGTGCTCTCCCGCTGAGCTAATCGCCCGGGACGACCTGAACAATACAGGGCGCGGGCGGCTGCGTTCAAACGGCTTCCCGGCCCGGTGCCCCCTCCGCGCGCAGCCGGGCGGACAGGCCCCGTCGCCCCTGCCGCATCATCAGGGCGTGGTTCGCCCGGAACAGCGGCCGGCACGGGACGGCCAGCCGCCGCATCAGCGGCTTGTTGACGATCACGTCCTCCTCGAAGAGCAGCCGGGTGCCGCCGCCCGCCCCGTCCGCGCCGACCGTCCAGCGCACCCACCCCTCCAGGTCCCCGTACATCGCCACCTCCAGGACCCCCGCGCGCGGGTCGCGGCGGGTCTGGTGCGCGGTGACGAACAGGTCGTACGGCAGGACCGAGCGGAAGCGCAGGGTGCCGGCGGTCTCGCCGGTCTGCCGCACCTCGCGGACCTGGGGCCACCACACCGGGTACTCGTGCGGGCGCTCCAGGAGGCCGTACACGGCCTCGGGCGGGGCGGCGATCCGCCACAGGCTGCGGAAGCGGTAACGGCTCCAGTCCATGGAGCCAGTGTGCGTACTCAGCGCGGATCTGAGTACCAGCGCGCATGCCCGCTCACGTGGGCCGCGCCACACTCCGAGCCATGGAGACGATGCCCCCGCCGCACGACCGCTGTCCCGCGTGCGGCACCTACCTGCCCGCGACGGCGCCGCCCGCGTGCCCGCGCTGCGCGCTGCCCCTGGTCGGGCCGGTAGCAGAGGAACTGCGCGAGACCGACCGCGCCCTCCTGCGGCTGGACGCCGAACGCGGCCGCCTCATCGCGCGCCGCGGGCAGTTGCTGGCGCAACTGCGGCCGCCGTACCCGCCGGCGCCGTGGGGCACGCCGTGGGGTGCCCCGCCGCGCCGCGAGACCTCGCCCCGCGCGGTGCAGAACCTGCTGCTCGCCCTGGGCGGTGTGCTGCTGGCGGTCGCCGCGATCGCGTTCACCGTCATCAGCTGGGGCCACCTCGGCATCGGCGGGCGTGCCGCCGTCCTGGGCGCGCTGACCCTCGCGGCGACGGGCGTCCCCGTACTGCTGCTGCGCCGCACGCTGGCCGCCACGGCCGAGGTCGTCGCCTGCCTCGGCCTCGTCCTGCTGCTGCTCGACGCGTACGCGCTGCACCGCGTGGCGTTCCCCGGCGCCGACGGGCTGCGCTTCGCGGCGGTGTCCCTGGCCGTCGTCGCCGCGCTCTGGGCCGGGTACGGGAAGGCCCTCGGGCGGCTCGTGCTGCCGGTGCCCTTCGCCGTGGTGACCGGTCAACTCCCCCTGGTGCTGTGGGCGTCGGCCGCGGAGTCGGCGTACTGGCTCGCGGCCGCCCTGCTCGTCACGGCCGCGCTGGACGCGGCGGTCGCCCTCCTCACCGGCGGGCGCGGGACGCGGATCACCGCCGCCGTCGCCGGGACGGCCGTCGGTCTGGGCGCGCTGCTCACCGCGGGCGGGCTCTCCGTCTCGGCCGACGACGGCGGAGCGGCACTGCGCGCGGGCGTGCTGCTGCTGGGCGCCGCCGCGGTGGCGCTCACCGTCGCGCTGCGGCCCGCGGTGCCCGCCACCGTGTCGGGGATCCTGTCCGGGGTCGCGGCGCTCGCGGTCGTGGGCGCGGCCGGCGGGATCGTCCGGCCGGGCGTGCCCGGCGGCTGGATCGTGCCGGGCTACCTGGCGTGCGCCGCGGTCGTGCTCGGCGCGGCGGCCCTCGCCGTCCCGGCCCGCCTCCGCCCGGTGGCCGGCGGTCTCGCGGCCGGCGCCGCCGCGGTGCACGCCCTGGCCCTGCTGTGGGCGCTGCCCTCGCTGGTCGTGGGCCTGGTCACGCGCGACGCGTGGGAGGGCCCGTACGGCGCGGTCGCTGTGGCCGGGCTGCTCGCGGCGGAACTGGCCACGGCGGCGCGGCTGCACCGCGCCACCCCGTACGCCCCGCTCGCCGCCTCCGGCGCCCTGGTGGCGGCCGCGGTCGCCGTGTGCGTGCCCGGTCCGCTGCCCGTACGGCTCGTCGTCGTGGCCGCCCTGCTCGCGCTGTCGGCCCGGGCGCTCACGTGGACCGCCCTGGTGAGCGCGTGCGGGCTCGCCGTGACGGCCGTCGCGTGGGCCCACCCGGAGCGCACGGCGACGCTCACCGTGCTCGCCGTGCTGCTGGCCTGCTTCGGCGCGCTGTACGCCGTGGCCCCGCGCACCCGCGTGGTGAGCGGCGCCGCCGTGGTCGCCTGCGCGGCGGGCCTCGCCTGGACCGGACTGCCCGCCCACGCGGCCGCGTTCACCCTCCTCGCGATCGCCACGGCCGCCCAGGCCGCCGCCCTCCGCGCCCCCGGACGCCCCTTCGAGCACCCCGGCCACGCCGCGGCCCTCCTCGCGGTCGGCCTCGTCGCCGACGACCCCGCACTCCTCGCCCTGGCCCTCGCCCTCACGGGCGTCCTCGCCGCGGCCGTCGCGGCGCTGCGGGCCGACCGGCGGTGGCTCGGCTACGTCGCGACCTGCCTGATGATCGCGGCGAGTTGGGTACGCCTCGCGGCGTCCGACGTCCACGTCCCGGAGGCGTACACCCTCCCCGTCACGGTCGCCGCCCTGGCCGTCGGTGCCCTGCGGCGGCGCCGCGACCCCGCGTCCTCGTCCTGGGCCGCCTACGCCCCCGGGCTCTGCGCGACCCTCCTGCCCAGCCTCGCCGCCGCCTGGGGCGACCCCGGCTGGGTCCGCCCCCTGACCCTGGGCGCGGCCTCGCTCGCCGTGATGCTCCTCGGTGCCCGCCACCGGTTGGCGGCGCCGCTCCTGCTGGGGGCGGGCGTGCTCGCGCTCGACGCGCTGCACGAACTCGCCCCCTACATCGCCCAGGCCCTCGGCGCGGTCCCCCGCTGGGTGCCGCTCGCCCTGGCGGGCGTCCTCCTGCTCGGGGTCGGGGCGACGTACGAGCGCCGTCTGCGCGACGTCCGGCGCGTGCGGGACGCACTGGGGCGCCTCCGCTAAGAATGTGCCGGTGGGTTGTGGTTGCGGCCCGGTGGTTGTGTGCGGGTGCGTTGCGCCTGCGGCGGGCATCCCCCGCCCTCCCGCCCTCCCCCAGCCTTCGGCCGGGGGGACCCCCATCCGGCGCGGTCAGTGCGGGCTTCGCGCGGTTCGTGGATGGGCCGGGGTCGGGGCCTCCGGGGCTGGGCATTCTGGCCCGCACTGAGCGCGCCGGGCAATCGGGCGGGCGGCGGGAAAACCGCCCGCCGCAGGCGCACACAACCCGCACACAACAACGGGCCGCAAGGGGCACCCCGGGCGCCATCACGACGCACCGGCAGGGGAACGGCGTTCCACCGCCACCGCCGCCCCCGCCACGCACCCCAACGCCACCGCCCCCAGCGGCAAAAGCATCCACGCGGCCACCCCGACCACCACCACCCCACCCCCGAGCAGCAGCGTCCCCCCGGGGTCGCCCACGACGCGCCGCACCGCACGGCCGACCGCACCACGGCCGCTCTCCCCGGGCCGCCAGAGCGCAGCCGCGCGAATCCCCGTCACCACGAGCGCGACCGCGGCCAGGACACCGGCACACGTGAACGCTCCCCCACCGGGCATCCCGGAACGGGCCACCGCCAGGTCGAGCCCGAGCAGCGCGAGCCCGCCCCACCACAGCAGCGTGCAGCGCCACCCGGCGCGGGTCGCGGCCGCGGTGTCCGCCACGAAGTCGCGCCATGTGGACCGCTCCCCGTCCAGGTGCCGCCGCAGGTGCCCGCAGGCGGCGGCGAACGCGGGCAGCGCGGTGACCAGCGGCAGCGCGGCGGCCACCAGCCACACCCCGGTCAGCAGGCACTCGGCGAACAGCGCGAACCGGCCCACAGCAGTACGGGCACCGCCAGACGTCACGGGCCTCAGCCCTTCAGTCCGGAGGTCGCCGCTCCCTCGACCAGGTGGCGCTGGAAGGCGAGGAAGAAGAGGAGCACGGGCAGGAGGGCGACCAGCGACATGGCGACCATGCCGCCGTAGTCGGCCACGCTGTCCTGGTCGATGAACATCTTCAGCCCGAGCGAGACCGTGTACTTGTCGGGCTCGTTCAGGTACAGCAGGGGCCCGATGAAGTCGTTCCAGGACCAGATGAACGTGAAGATGGCGCTCGTGATGAGGGCGGGCCGGCACAAAGGGAGCACGATGCTCCAATAGATGCGCAGATGTCCGCAGCCGTCGAGGCGCGCCGCCTCGTCCAATTCCCGCGGGAGATTGCGCATGAATTGCACCATGAGAAAGACGAAGAACGCGTCCGCGGCGAGGTATTTCCCGAGCAGCAACGGAACGTAAGTGTTGATCAGGCCGAGTTTCTGGAAGAGCACGTACTGCGGGATGATGAGCACCTGGAAGGGCAGCAGCAGCGTCGAGATCATGACCGCGAAGAGCAGGTTGCGCCCGGCGAAGCGGATCCTGGCGAAGGCGTAGGCCGCCAGCGAGCAGGAGATGAGCACGCCCACCACCGAACCGACGGCAAGGACGAGCGAGTTGGTGAAGAAGGTGGAGACGGGGATGTCGGCGATGCCGCGGGTCAGCCGCCGGTAGTTGTCGGCGATGGGGCGGCCGGGCAGCAGTTCCAGGCTGCCGACGATCTCGTCGCCGGGCTTGAGCGAGGCGCCGACCAGCCACACCACCGGGTAGAGGATCACCGCGAGCAGGGCGAGGGCGCCCGCGTGCCAGGCGAGGGTGCGTGCCGTGCGGCGCCGGGCCGTGGCGACGGGGGTCATCGGGCGTCCGTCCCGTCCTCGTAGTGGACCCAGTTGCGCTGGGTGCGGAACAGCAGCGCGGTCAGCAGGCCGATGCCCAGCATCAGCATCCAGGCCATGGCGGACGCGTAGCCCATGCGCAGGTTGCGGAAGCCCTGTTCGTACAGGTACCAGGTGTAGACGAGCAGGGAGTCGGCCGGGCCTCCGGCCCCGCCGCCGCTGCCCCCGAGGACCACTGCCGAGGTGAAGACCTGGAAGGAGTGGATGAGTTCGAGCAGCAGGTTGAAGAAGAGCACCGGCGAGATCAGGGGCAGGGTGATGGAGCGGAACCGCCGCCAAGCCCCGGCCCCGTCGACCTCCGCCGCCTCGTACAGCTCCCGCGGCACCTGCTTCAGCCCCGCCAGGAAGATCACCATCGGGGCGCCGAACTGCCAGACGGTCAGGGTGACGAGGGTGGGCAGCGACCAGTCCGGGTCGCCGACCCAGCCGCCGACGTCCCAACCGACGAGGTGCAGCGCGCGGTCCACGACGGCGTCGTCCTGGAAGATCGAGCGCCACACGATGCCGATGCTGACGCTCGCCCCGATCAGCGACGGGGCGTAGAAGGCGGAGCGGTAGAAGCCCTGGCCGCGACGGGGCCTGACCAGCAGCAGTGCCACGGCGAGGGCGGCGGCGAGCTTGAGCGGGGTGCCGACCAGTACGTACTCCAGCGTCACGCGCACCGAGTGCCACCAGCGGTCGTCGGCGAACATGTCGCGGAAGTTCCTCAGCCCGATCCACTTCGGGGGGTCGAAGAGGTTGTAGTCGGTGAAGGCCAGGTAGAGCGAGACGAGCATCGGGCCCAGGGTCAGCAGCAGGACGCCGACGCACCACGGGGTCAGGAACAGGTAGCCGGCCAGGGTCTCCCGGCGTCCCCGCCGCCGGCCTTCCGGGGGCCCGCCCTGCGGGGTGCGGCGCCGCTCGGCGACGTCCGGCACGGCGGTCTGGGTGCGCGTCACGGGATGTCCCCTCAGGAGCCGAGCGCGGTCTTCGCCTCGCCGAAGAACTGTGTGACGGCGTCGTCGACCGAGGTCTTGCCCAGGGCGACGTCGCCGTAGATCCGCAGGAAGGCCGCCTCCGCGACGTCCGCGCCCGCCGGGTGCGGGGTGATCGGCTCGATGACGCCGGTCACGGACTTCTCGTAGGCGGCGATCTGCGCGTCGACGCCGGTCGGCCGGTACGCGTCGAACTGGGCGTTCGTGGGCAGGACGCCGCGGTTGTAGCCCATGATCTTGCCGACCTCGGGGTCGTGGACCATGAAGTCGATGAACTCCGCGACCTGCTCGGGGTGCTGCGTGCGGGCCGAGCCGCTGAGCATGAGCGAGGAGATGTACTGGCCGGTCCTGGTGCCGTCGGTGGTCGGGACCGGGGCCAGGGCGAGCTTGGTGCCGGTCTCGGCGGCGTAGCGGACGATGAAGTTGTCCCAGGTGAACTCGGCGGCGGAAAGGTCGCCGCTGACCGAGGACTTGGGCTTGATCTGCTCGCTCTTCTTGGCCGGGACCAGGTCGCCCGCCTTGTTGTCGGCGTAGTGGTCGCCCCACCACTGCCCGAGGTCGGCCTCGGTGAAGCCGAGCTCGTTGTCGGCGGTGAAGAACGCCTTGCCGTTCTGACGCAGGTAGAGGTCGTACAGGTACATGACCCCGCCGTTGTCGCTGGCGCCGTAGAGGTCGCCCTCGGCGGCGCTGATCTTGTGGACGGCGGTGTCGAACTCGTCCCACGTCCAGCCGGCGGCGGGGGTGACGCCGACGCGCTCGAAGGCCTCGGGGTTGTAGACCAGGGCGAAGGTGTTGCCGCCGACGGGGACGCCGAGCAGCTTGCCGTCGACCTCGCCGGCCTTCTCCAGGCCGGCCCGGAAGTCGTCCATGCTGAGGTTGCCGGCCTTGACCTGGGTGTTGAGGTCGAGCAGCAGGTCCTTCTCGCCGTACTTGCGCAGGAAGGCGACGGAGTTCTGGAAGACGTCGGGGGCGTTGCCGCCGGCGGCCTGGGTGTTGAACTTGCTCCAGAAGTCGGCGTACTCGGCGAAGTCGGTCTTGACCTTGATGTGCGGGTGGTCCTCCTCGAAGAGCGCGATCGTCTTCCGGATCAGCTCGGCGCGGTCCTGGGCACCCCACCACGAGTAGCGGATGGTCACGGTCCCGCCGTCCGGGTCGCCGCCGCCCCCGCAGCCGGCCGCCAGCAGCGCCAATGCGGCAACCGCGGCCCCGGCGGCCCTGAGGCCCCACGGCCCGCGCACACTCCGTCGAACGCCCACGACATGCCCCCTTCGGGCAGACGCCACCCCGCGTCCCGCGGAGGGCCTGAAACGATTAAGGCAAGCGCTTGCCGAGAAACCGTAGGGAGACCCCGCCGAGGCGTCAATGGTTAAGGCGGAGAATGACGGAAAGCGCTTCCCACACTCACCGGAACGACACGAACGCCGGATACGACGACGAGGGCCCGGAAGCCGCTCTCGGCTTCCGGGCCCTCGGTCCGGGTGGGCGATACTGGGATCGAACCAGTGACCCCTTCGGTGTGAACGAAGTGCTCTCCCGCTGAGCTAATCGCCCCGGTGCGGGAACAACATTACCGCATGTCAGCGGGTGCCCCGACCATCGCGGCGGTGCGCCCTCAGTGCAGGTCGGCCTTCCACGGCATCACGAAGCCGAACCGCCAGAGGTAGTAGCCCAGGAGGACGCCGATGATCACCAGCCCGATGGCGGTCAGCGTCAGGTTCCGCCGCCGCACCTTCGGGTCGAGCGCCTTCTGTGCCGCCTCGGTCACCTTCCGCTTCGTCCAGCGCAGCACCAGTTGGGCCCAGACGAACTCGGTCGCCCAGACGGCCATGCCGGCGAAGATCACCACCCAGCCGGGCCCCGGCAGCGGGAGCAGGACCACGCCCGTCCCGACGATCGCCAGACCCACCAGGAAGACCCCGACCTGCCAGCTCACGTGCAGCGCGCGGGAGCGCCGGATGAAACGTGGCGCCCTCGACCCCAGCGGGCGCTCGGAGCCCTCCGGCTCCGCGTCCCCGCCGTCCCCGTTGTCGACGGTCGCAGGATCCATGGCCACGGCCACCTCCCGCTCGTCACTCTCCGCAGTCATGCTCCCAAACTTACCCGAAGCCACTTCGTCACCGGAATGGCTCGCCGGGGAGGAAAAGAACTCGGCCGGACGAGGTACCGGAACCCTCACAAACCCGTCAGAGGGGTTTACAACGTCCCCGCAGGTGGCATGTCGATTTCGCCGACGTGCGAATCCCCGAGCGCACACTGAGCGAAAGGCCCTGGCGCTTATGAACACCACGGTCAGCTGCGAGCTGCACCTGCGCCTCGTTGTGTCGAGCGAATCGTCACTGCCCGTACCCGCGGGCTTGCGGTACGACACGGCCGATCCCTACGCCGTGCACGCCACCTTCCACACCGGTGCCGAGGAGACAGTCGAATGGGTCTTCGCCCGCGACCTGCTCGCCGAAGGTCTGCACCGGCCCACCGGCACCGGCGACGTCCGGGTCTGGCCGTCCCGCAGTCACGGCCAGGGCGTCGTGTGCATCGCCCTCAGCTCTCCGGAGGGGGAGGCGCTGCTCGAGGCCCCGGCGCGGGCCCTGGAGTCGTTCCTCAAGCGGACCGACGCCGCGGTGCCCCCCGGCACCGAACACCGTCATTTCGACCTGGACACCGAGCTCTCGCACATCCTCGCCGAGAGCTGAGTCCACCGACCGTCCGTCGCCGTACGCATCTCGGGGGTACGGCGCGGACCCGACCTGCCGGAGCCGTCGTCGGGGAGCAGCACGCTCCACGGCGGCGGCTCTCGCGCTAAAGTCACCGGAACGCCCGACCCACCAGGCCAGGGAGAGAGCGATTCCGTGCTGATCAACCATGACACCAGGTGCGCACTCGACTGCGTGGTGGATCTCATCAACACCACACCGGAGAGTGACGGCCGCGAGGGTCTGGCCGACCTCGCGGCGCTGCGCGCCTTCGTGGAGCGCAACGAGATCAGTGATGTGGGATCGCTCGACGAGGACGACCTCGTCGCGGTGCGCGCCGTACGGCAGCTCTTCGCCCAGGTCTTCTCCGCGCCCGCCACGCCCGAGGCCGCGGCGCTGGTCAACTCGCTCGTCGCCGAGGCCGGCACCACGCCCCGGCTGACCGACCACGACGGCTACGACTGGCACGTCCACTACTTCGCCCCGGGCGCCTCCCTCGCCGACCACCTGGCCGCCGACTGCGGGATGGCACTGGCCTTCCTCCTCGTCGCCGGGGAGCGGGAGCGGCTGCGCCGCTGCGACGCCCCGGACTGCCGGCGCGCCTTCGTCGACCTGTCACGCAACCGCTCGCGCCGCTACTGCGACAGCCGCACCTGCGGCAACCGGCTCCACGTCGCCGCGTACCGGGCGCGCCGCCGCGAGGCCGTCGCCGTGCCGGCTCAGAACGGCCAGAGGTCGTAGAGCCCGCCGAAGGCGAGCAGACTGCCGATCACGGTCAGGAACAGCATGAGCGGCGGCTGGGAAAGCGCGAACAGGCAGCCTCGGGGCTCGTCGTCGTCTGCTTGGGCTTCCATGGCCTTACGGTGTGCTCGGAGGGACGCGAACTCGCACAACCGTACGCCCCCGGACACACCAAATCCCGCTCAGGGGGCGGTAGTTGAGGTCCGCCAGGGCGATGATGACGTAACGCCGCCACCCCCTGCCACCAACACGCCGCTCAGATCCCCCTGCGCTTGAGGATCTCCTCGATCTCACCGAATTCGGCCAGGTCGGGATCGGTCTTCGCCGCCTTCGGGACCGGTTTCTTCCCCTGCGCCAGAGCCGACGCCCCCGCGCCCGACGCGACCGCACGGCCCGGGCTCGCCTCCGCGACGCCCTTGCGGCGCCCCGATACCCGGGCGAGGAAGTACAGCACGACCGACAGGGCGAGCACGGCGAAGCCCACCCACACCGACGGCTTGAACACCAGGTCCGCCGCCCAGTCGGCGACGGCCCGGACGACGGTCCCGGCCAGCGACACCAGGCCCGTCATGTACAGGCCGACGGGCAGCAGCGCCACCGCCGCGATCATCGTCGCCCTGCGGAACCTGCGCCGGTAGGCGGTGAGCAGGGCGATCGCCAGGCCCGCCGCGGACAGCGCGACACACACGGTCGAGGTCAGCATGCGGAGCTCCTCCGAAATGGTCTGCTCGCTCCATCGTGCACCCGTCCCCCACCTGCGGGCCACGGCCCGGCGGCAACCTCAGGGTGATCTCCGGGACGGCTCCTCCCCCGGTGGGAGACTGGCCCCATGAACGAAGCGACTCCCCGCACCGTCGTCCTCGAGTACTGGTGCGAACTCCAGTGCCCCGACTGCGCCACCGCCCTCACCGACCTGCACGCCCTGCGCGAGCGGTACGGCGACGCCCTGGAGATCCAGCTGCGGCACTTCCCCCTGGAGAAGCACAAGCACGCCTACGCCGCCGCCCAGGCCGCGGAGGAGGCCTTCGCCCAGGGCCGCGGCTGGGAGTACGCGGAGGCGGTCCTCGCCCGCACGGACGAGCTGGGCGAGCGCGGCGAGGCACTGCTGGTCGAGATCGCGGCGGACCTGGGCCTCGACGCGGAAGAGGTCGACACCGCGCTCGTCGACGGGCGCCACCTCCTCGTCGTCGACGCCGACCAGGCCGAGGGCAAGGCCATCGGCATCACCGGCACCCCCACCTACGTCATCTCCGGCGAACGCCTCGACGGCGGCAAGTCCCAAGACGGCCTCCGCACCCGCATCGAGTCCCTCGCGGACGCCGCCCTGGACCGGTAACCGACATCTGGCCGTGTGCACGCCGGCGGGTAGGACGACTGCCCGCTACCCCACCTCGTCCGGCCGTCAGTCGCCCACACGACCGGAGGGGGTGTGGCGGGGTGCGCCCATGGGGGTCCCCCCGGCCGAAGGCTGGGGGAGACGAGCGGCGGACCCGGCGCCGAATACTGCAGAGGTAAACCGCGAGCGCCGAGGTGGGGGTCCCCCGGGCCGAAGACTGGGGGCGGGCCTCGGCGCGGCACCGACCCCACAACGACCGCGCGAGGCGGCAACCGACCGCACCGGATGGGGGCACCCCCGGCCGAAGGTTGGGGGAGGCCGGGAGGGTGGGGGATGCCCGCCGCAGGCGCAACAAAGCCGCACACAACAACCGGCCGCAACCCCGACCCCCGGGCACTCAAAGAAGCGGCTTCGCCAAATGCACCTCCGTCACCCCGTACCCCAGCGCCCCGTAGAGCCCTTCCGCCGCCTCGTTCCCGGCGAAGACGTTGAGCCCGATCCACCGCAGCCCCGCCGCCAGGCACTCCCGCTCCGCGGCGAGCATGAGCGTGCGCCCGTGGCCCCGGCCCCGGTGCCCCTCGGCGACGTGGACGTCGAAGACGAACCCCGTGGCCTCGTCCCTCCGCCCCATCCACAGTTCCCCCACCACCTGCCCAGCCCCACCGGCCTCCAGCACCCTCAGCACCGCGCCGGGCGTCGCGAGCCCCTCGGGGAGGGCGGCCAGGTCGTCCGCCTCGGCCTTGGCGCGGGCCTGCGCCGCGGTCACGCCCCGGCGCGTCCAGGACCGGACGTACTCCTCCCGCTTGCGGGCCGCCCACCCCGGGTACTCCGCCTCCGTCATGGGCCGCACGACGCTGCCGCCGGGCAGCGCGGGCGGCACGTCGGGCAGCGCCTTGAGCATGTTCCGGTTGCGGACGACGTACCCCAGCACGCCCGCGAGCCGGAGCGCGGCCGCGTCCTCCGTCCGCACCGAGACCTCGATGCGGCGGCAGCCCCAACCCCGCAGGACCTCCTCCGCGGCGAGGGCCGCGACCGTGCCGCGGCCGCGGCGCTGCTGGTCGTGGTCGATCCGCAGTGCGGCGATGCGCCCGACCTCGGGCCCGAACCGGGCGTCGGTGCACAGGGTGGTCTCCCCCACCGGGCGCCCGTTGACGCAGACGTGGAAGCGGCGGGCGCGTACTCCGCCGCGCCAGCGCTGTTCGGGCTCGGCCGGGCGCAGGGTGGTGGTCATGGTGTGGAGTTCTACCGGGTCGCCGCGGTTACGTCACGGCTTCAACCACCCGGGACCGCCCGGGCTCAGGGGTTCGGGTGCTCCACGGACCGCTCCGCGAAGACCCGCATCGCCTTGGCCGTGACCGGGCCGGGGCGGGCCCCGGTGGCCAGCTCGCGGTCGTCGACCCGGTGGACGCCCTGGACGTCGCGGAGCGAGGAGGTCACGAAGATCTCCTCCGCCTCGGCGAGGGCCTCGAAGGGCAGGTCGGCCTCGTCGGCGCCGGCCCACTCGATGACGAGCTCGCGGGTGATCCCGGCGAGGCATCCGGAGGCGAGCGGCGGCGTGAGCAGCTTGCCCCCGAGGACGACGAAGACGTTGGAGCCGGTGCCCTCGCAGAGGCGTCCCTGCGTGTTGGCGAAGAGCGCCTCGGAGGCGCCGTGCTGGTGGGCACGGGCCAGGGCCACGACGTTCTCCCCGTACGAGGTCGTCTTGAGCCCGGCGAGGGCGCCCTTCTCGTTGCGGGTCCAGGGGACGGTGACGACGGCCGTCGTGTCGGGGCGGACGCTCGCGGCGCCGAGGGCGACGACCAGGGTGGGGCCGGTGGTTCCGCGCTCGGAGCCGAGCGGCGAGGTGCCGCCGGTGTAGGTGACGCGGAGCCGGCCGTGGGGCGCCGGGTTGGCGGCGAGGACGGCCTCGCAGGCGTGGCGCACCTCGTCCAGGTCGGGCTCGGGCAGGCCGAGGCCGCGCGCGGAGCGGGCCAGCCGGCGCAGGTGGCGGTCCATCGCGAAGGCGGTGCCGCCGGTGGCCTTGAGCGTCTCGAAGACGCCGTCCCCGACGGTCAGGCCGTGGTCCATGACGGACACGGACGCCTCGTCGGTCTCGCGCAGCGCGCCGTTGACCCAGATCGCGCCGGCGGTGGTCGTGCTCACGGTGTCACTCTGCCCCATGGTTCCGTTCGCCTTCGTTCGAGTCGTACGTACCCGACGCTACTGCCAGCAGCCGGGAGGCCTTCAGTTCCGTCTCGTCCCACTCCCGCTCGGGATCGGAGCCCCAGGTGATGCCGGCACCGGTGCCGAAGCGCAGCACGGGGCCGCCGGGGGCGGCGCGGTCGATCCAGAAGGTGCGGATGCCCACGGCGAGCTCGCCGGTGCCGCGGTCGGCGTCGACCCAGCCGATGCCGCCGCAGTAGGGGCCGCGGGGGGCGGTCTCCAGTTCGGCGATGATGCGCAGGGCACTGGACTTGGGCGCGCCGGTGACGGAGCCCGGCGGGAACGCGGCGTCCAGCAGTGCGGCCCAGCCGGCGCCCTCGCGCAGTTCGCCGCGCACGGTGGAGACGAGGTGGACCAGGCCGGGGTGCTTCTCCACGACGCAGAGGTCGGGGACGGTGACCGTGCCGGTGGCGCAGACCTGCCCGAGGTCGTTGCGGACCAGGTCGACGATCATGACGTTCTCGGCGTGGTCCTTGGGCAGCAGGTCGGCCTCGGTACGGCCGGTGCCCTTGATGGGTCCGGACTCGACCACCTCGCCGCGGCGGCGCAGGAAGAGTTCGGGGGAGGCGCTGGCCACCTCTATGCCGTGCGCGGGCAGCCGGACCGTTCCCGCGTGCGGGGCGGGGTTGCCGCGGGCGAGGACGGCCGCGAGGGCGTCGACGTCGGCGTCCGGATCGGGCAGCGGCGCGGTGAGCACCCGGCAGAGGTTGGCCTGGTAGACCTCGCCGGCCGCGATGTACTCGCGGACGCGGCGCACTCCGGCGGTGTACCCGGCGCGGTCCAGTGAGGACGTCCAGTCGCCGCGGGCGGGGCCCTTCCAGGGCCGGCGGGGGGCGGCCGCGGCGGGTTCCGGCCGGACGTTCCCGAAGCGCGCGCAGACCATGTCGCCCTCGAAGCCGGCGACCACCGCCCAGAAGCCGGAGGAGTCCAGCGCGGCCGGGTCGGTGGTGACATCCCGCAGGTCGGAGGCGACGAGGCCGCCGAATCTGGCGAGGGGCTCGAGGTCGGGCACGGGGCTTCCCAGGTCGGTCCGGTGGGGCGAGTGCGAGTCTAAGTCGGCGGCGACGAGCGAGATGCGCTGGTCACCGACCCGGCACGCTGCGGAAACGCGTTTTGGTGGCGGAGCCGTAATCCGCTAGAGTTCAACTCGTCGCCGGGACGCGCAAGCGCATCGGCGGAGGTCCCGCCCGGGTGCGAGCTCCGGGGGAGACACTGCGGACGTGGCTCAGTTGGTAGAGCATCACCTTGCCAAGGTGAGGGTCGCGAGTTCGAATCTCGTCGTCCGCTCGAAGTGGGGGTCACCGCCCCCGCGCTGGTGGAGTGGCCGAGAGGCGAGGCAACGGCCTGCAAAGCCGTCTACACGGGTTCAAATCCCGTCTCCACCTCTGAGGACGATTAGCTCAGCGGGAGAGCGCTTCCCTGACACGGAAGAGGTCACTGGTTCAATCCCAGTATCGTCCACTGGGCCCGCGAGGGCCTTCCCCGACGCTTCGGCAGGGGGACCCGAGCGCGATTAGCTCAGCGGGAGAGCGCTTCCCTGACACGGAAGAGGTCACTGGTTCAATCCCAGTATCGCGCACGCTGCACCAGAACCACCCGCAGTACCGAGGACGATTAGCTCAGCGGGAGAGCGCTTCCCTGACACGGAAGAGGTCACTGGTTCAATCCCAGTATCGTCCACCAGCAGCCGAGGGCCGGAGCGTTCGCTCCGGCCCTCGGTCGTGTCATGACGAGAAGAGCATGTGCGCCCAGCTCTGCTGCTTGTGGTGGCCGTGGTGGCCCCCGTGGTGCCCGCCGTGCGGGGCACCCCAGGCCGGGGCGGCGTGCTGCTGCGGGTACGCCTGCGGGTAACCGGGCGGCGGCGGGGCGGGCTGGGCGTACTGCGACTCCATGCGGGTCAGCGCCTCGAGCTCCCCGTAGTCCAGGAAGATCCCCCGGCAGTTGCCGCACTGCTCGATCTGGACGCCGCTGCGGGTGAACGTCTGCATCGGGCCATGACACTTGGGACAGAGCATCGTCGGCTCATCTCCTCGTTCGCGCCGGCCGGGGGTCCTCCCCCGGCGTAGGACTGCACTTTACTTCCGCGATTCGGCGGCACGTATCGAGGACGGTCCGTTCCGTCCCGTCGAGTGCGCGGCCCTCCTGCGCGGCCTTGGCGACGGCTGTCGCCGCGGTCTGGACCGCCAACGCCCGTGCCGCCACGTCGAGATGCGGCCACGGGTCGCCGTCCTCGGGAACGGCGGGGCCGCCGCCGGCGCGGTACGCGCCGAGGAAGCGGCCCCAGTCGGCGGGGTCGAGCAGCCCGGCGGCGAACCACATCGCCGGCCGGGCCAGGTCCCAGGCGGGCTCGCCGAGCCCGAGGTCGTCCACGTCGATGAGGCACCACGGCCCGTCGGGGGCCGGGTGGCGCACCAGTTGGCCCATGTGCAGGTCGCCGTGGCACAGCACCTGCCGCGGCTGCGGGGCCTCGCCGCGCGCCCAGGGCGGCAGGCCGCGCCAGGCGGCGAGCACCGCCGGGTCGCCGGCGCCGGCGGCGAGCATCCTCGCGACCGCGCCGGCCGCCCTGAGGGGGCCGCGCATCGGCGGCGGCGGGCCGGGCAGCGCGGCCGTCGGCACGGTGTGCAGTCGGGCCAGGAGCGCGCCGGCCTCCGCCCAGGGTGCGGAGTCCGGGTCGTCGCGGTCGACCGGCTCGCCGAGGGGCCACAGGCTCACGGTGCGGCCGAGGAGCACGGCACTCAACGCGCCGCCGTGGTCGGGCAGCGGCGCCGGGGGCAGCAGGACGCCGTCGAGCAGAGGATGGGCGGCCACGAGCAGCCGCAGGGCGAGCTCTTGCGGATCGGTGCCCGGAGCGTGCGCCTTGGCGACGAGGCGGCCGCCACGGACGACGGTGGCGTCGGGCCGTTCGGCGAGCACGGCGGGCCGCGCCTGGGCGGGTACCCGCGAGGCCGCTGCCGCGACCGCCCCCAGGGCGTGCGTCAGCGGTGCTCCGCTGCTGGTCACTTCCTCCCCCATGCCCCGTGTCACCGGCCCACTGTGCGGCAGCGCGCCGCCCACTGGCAATGCCGGGTGTGATGCCCGGGTACCGCCACGGTACCCGGGCATTCATGCCGTCCGCCGTACCCCCGTCCCCACGGGGTTGGTTCGCCGGTCCTCGCGGCCCCGGACCGCTCTTCCGGGGCCGCGGGGCGTCTGTCAGCGCCCCATCAGACCGGCTACGGACGACGCCTGTGTGACCACCGCGTCCCAGCCCCCGAAGGCCACCGCGAGCAGCACCGCGAGCGGCAGCACCATAGCCACCGCCACCAGCGGATGCCGGGTGCCCGACGGGCGTATGCCGAAGGCGGCGATCCTGCTGCCGCGCGCCGGCCGCACCGTACGGCTCACCGTGTTCGCCATGGCCCTCTCCCGGGTCGTGGTCCGTGATCATGCACAGTTGTCTGGGCGGCGGGCGTTTGACCTCGGGGGACGAGTGCTCCGCCCGCCGCTTGACCTCAACATTAGGCGCGGCACGGGCGCCGGTCGTCATGCCCTCGTACCGCTTCCCTGGCCTCCCCGAGGATGACTCCGGGTCCGGTCGCGTACTCCCCTGGGTGGAGGGACCCGGCCGCACCCCCGGGACATCCCCGAGGGGATCTCCCGGGCGGGCGCGGACGGGGCCCGTCAGCCCCGTTCCTCGTCCTCCGCGTCCCCGGTCGGCATGGGCTGCTCGACCAGGGCGAGGACCCGGGTGGCCATGAAGCGCGCGGTGCGCACCACGGAGCCGGACCGGGTGACTTCGCTCACTTCCACCACCCCTCGGCGGACCGCCGTCTCGACCCTGCGGCCCGCCCTGGTGGCGACCACTTCGTACGTCCTTGTCGTGTCGCCCGCGTCGACGACTATCTCCACGCGGTCACCCTTCATGGCGTCAATCCCCCTTGTCCGACGGACTGTTGACGGCATGACGAAATTCCTGGCCGTCAGCGGCCGGAATTTTCCCCACCCTTCAAGGATCCCATCCGGCACTGACAATCCGCTGCCCCGCGCGGGCGCGGCCTCGCGGCGCGACGGGCGGTCAGTCCGTAAGCTGTCGGCGTCAGACTGGCCAGGCAGGCAGCGGGGATGGACGACATGGCGATGATGCGGCTCCGGCGCGAGGACCCGCGTGTCGTCGGCTCGTTCCGCCTGCACCGGAGGCTGGGCGCGGGCGGCATGGGCGTCGTCTACCTGGGCGCCGACAAGCGCGGCCAGCGGGTCGCGCTGAAGGTGATCCGCCCCGAGCTGGCCGAGGACCAGGAGTTCCGCTCCCGCTTCGCGCGCGAGGTGTCCGCGGCGAGACGCATCCGCGGCGGCTGCACGGCCCGGCTGGTCGCCGCCGATCTGGAGGCGGACCGCCCGTGGTTCGCCACGCAGTACGTGCCCGGGCCCTCCCTGCACGACAAGGTCGCGCGGGACGGCATGCTCCCGGCCGCCGAGACCGCGTCCATCGGCGCCGCGCTGGCGGAGGGGCTGGTCGCCGTCCACGAGGCCGGGGTCGTCCACCGGGACCTGAAGCCCTCCAACATCCTGCTGTCGCCCAAGGGACCCCGGATCATCGACTTCGGCATCGCCTGGTCCACCGGCGCCAGCACCCTCACCCACGTGGGCACCGCCGTCGGGTCCCCCGGGTTCCTCGCGCCGGAGCAGGTCCGCGGGGCGGCGGTCACCCCGGCCACCGACGTCTTCGCCTTCGGCGCGACGCTGGCGTACGCGGCGATGGGCGACTCGCCGTTCGGGCAGGGCAGTTCGGAGGTCATGCTCTACCGGGTCGTCCACGAGGAGCCGGACCTCACCGGTGTGCCGGACTCGCTGTCCCCGCTGGTGTACGCGTGCCTCGCCAAGGACCCGGAGCAGCGGCCCAGCACCGTCCAACTCTCCGAGCGGCTGGCCGAGATCGCCGCCCGTGAGGCCCGCGGCCTCGGCGCGGCGCCGGGCCGGCGCGACATCGTGCCGAGGGCGTCCGGTCCGCGCGCCGAGCGGCCCACGGGCCCGCGGGCGCAGGCGTACGCGGACCAGCAGACCGAGCGGCGGACGGCGGCGGGCACGCCCGTCCCGCCGCGTACCCCGGCCTCCCCCCGTACGCCCGCCACACCGCGCACCCCGGCCCGGACGCCCTCCGGCCGCACCCCGGCCCCCCGTACGCCGGCGGGCCGCCGCCCCGTGGGTGCCGACCGCAGGCTGCTGCGGCAGCGGCTCATCGTCTTCGTCACCGTGACCCTCCTCGTCGCGCTCGGCATCGCCGCCGCCCAGGGCTGCCAGGGCCCCAGCCGCGGCATCGGCCTGCTGCCCGGGGCCGGCGCCGACGTGACGGCGCCGCACGCGCCGTAGGCCTGCCACCGCGTAGGCACGTCCACCGGAACACCGTCGGCCGCCTGTCCCGGTCCGGTCCGCGTCCCTGCCGCCGGACCGCCGTGCACCCGCACGAACTCCCCACACGCCTGCGCCGCGGCATGCCCCGCACACCACCGGCCTTCCCCGAACAGGTGACCTCACTGGCCATGTTTGTCATTGACTGACACACGTGTCTATAGTCGACAGACAGGGGGTCAGGACCTGGCGCAGCGAGGAGCAGCGAATGGACACCACCACCGCCAACGAGCCCGGCACGCTCTGCTGGGCGGAGCTGGGATCGCCCGACCCGCAGGCCGCGGCCGCGTTCTACGGCGCACTGTTCGGCTGGGACTTCACCGATGACCCCGCCGGCGGCCCGGGGTACCGGACGGCCCGGCTGCGGGGCCGCCCCGTCGCGGGTCTCGGGCCGGTGGGTGACCTGCCGCGACCGGGCTGGACGGTCTGCTTCGCCGTGGCGGACGCCGACAAGGCCGCCGCCGCGGTCGTCGCCGCCGGTGGCACGGTCCTCAGCAGGGCGTACGGCATCCCCGAGGGTCGCGCGGAGGGCCTCTTCGCGGATCCGGGCGGAGCGCACTTCGCCGTCCGGGAGCCGGACGCCGGGCACGCCCCCTCGGCGTGCCCGGGCCCCGGCGGACTCGCCCTGGCCGAACTGATCACCGACGACTCCGACGCCAGTGCCGCCTTCTACGGCGCACTGTTCGGCTGGACGCCCGGCGACCCCGCCGGACCGCTGGGCCGCCGTGAGTGGCTGATCGGCGGCGCGACCGTCTCGCTGCTGCTGCCCCGCCCGCCGGCGATGCCCCGGGAGATACCGCCCTACTGGGACGCGTACTTCACCGTCACCGACGTCTCCGCCGCCGCCACGCGCGCGACCTCGGCGGGAGGCACCCTCCTCATGGCCCCCACCGACATCGGCGCAAGCGGTCGCATCGCGGTCCTCCTCGACCCGGCGGGCGCCGTCTTCACCCTCGTCGAGCCGCGGAAATGACCGTGGACCACAGGGGAAAGACCGGCATCGTCACCGGCGCCGGGTCGGGGCTCGGCGAGGCGGGGGCCCGAAGGCTCGCCCGCGAGGGGGCCAGGATCGTCGTGGCCGACGTCGACGGGGCGGCCGCCCGGCGCGTCGCCGACGGGATCAACCGCGCGGGAGGCGACGCCACACCGTACGAGGTCGACGTCGTGTCCTTCGAGGGCACCCGGCGGCTCGTGGAGTTCACCGTGGCCACCTACGGCCGCCTCGACATGGCGTTCAACAACGCGGGCGTCACCCCCCGACCGGCCGACGCGCACGAGATCACGCCGACGGAATGGCTGCGCGTGATCGACGTCAACCTGACCGGTGTCTTCGCGTGCATGCAGGCCGAGCTGGCCCACTTCGTGGCGCACGGTGGGGGCGCCATCGTCAACATGGCCTCCACCGCGGGGGTCATGGCGCACGCCGGGCGGGCCGCGTACGCCGCGTCCAAGCACGGCGTCGTCGGCCTCACGCGCTCCGCGGCCGTGGAGTACGCGCGGCGCGGCATCCGCGTCAACGCCGTCGCGCCCGGCCCGATCGACGCGCCGTCGGCACGGGCACTGCCCCCGGAGGTCCGCGCCGCGATCGCCGCGAAGACCGCGATGCACCGCACCGGCACCGTGGAGGACGTCGCCGCGGTGGTGAGCTTCCTGCTGTCGGACGAGGCGTCCTTTGTCACCGGTTCCGTCTACGAGGTCAACGGCGGCCAGACCCAGCTGTGACTGGCAGGCATCGCCAATCCCGTCGCCCTGCGACAGATATTTCAGGCTTGGCTAGGCTGAGGCCATGAGCAGCACAAATCCCCTGCGGCCGGGCCTTCGCGAACTGACCCGCCAGTCGGTGCGGGCCCAGATCGCCGACCGCGCGATGAAGTTGTTCACCGAGCACGGCTTCGAGAAGACGACCATCGAGCAGATCGCGGCGGAGATCGGCATGTCCGGGCGGAGCGTCTCGCGCTACTTCGCCAGCAAGGAGGACATGGTCGTCGGCAACCTCACCGCGATCGGGCAGGGCATCGCCGACCGCCTCGCGGCGCGCCCCGCGGACGAACCCCTGTGGGAGGCACTGCGCCGGGCCCTCGACGAGCACGTGGACGCGCTCGACCGCGACCCGGACGGCACGCTCCTCGCCACCTCCGTGATGCTGACCGGGACGCCCGCCCTGCGGGGCGCCCTGGCGAAGAAGCAGCGCGAGTGGCAGGACCTGCTCCTGCCGATCGTGGCGGCGCGCCTCGACGGGGAGCACCGTGAGCTGCGGGCGCGGGCCCTCGCGGCGACGGTGCTGTCCTGCCTCAACGCGGCCGCGGGCGTGTGGACGGACAGCGGTGGGACCGAGCGGGTCGGCGTCCTCGTCGACGTGGCGCTGGGCGCGGTTCGGGAGGCCGCGGGTGAGGGCTCCGGCGGCCCGCGCTAGGTGTTATGTGGGCGGGTTGGTTTGCGTTGCGGCCTGTTGTCGTGTGCGGGTTGTTTGCGCCTGCGGCGGGCATCCCCCGCCCTCCCGACCTCCCCCAGCCTTCGGCCGGGGGTGCCCCCACCTCCCCCGCCCCCTCCGTATCGCGGGCGACCAACGGCCGGTGGGGGTTCAGACAGCGGTCCGGGGTCGCCGCAAGTGCCCCACTCACCCCCCACCGGCCGTCAGTCGCCCCAACACACGGGAGGGGGTGTGGCGGGGTGCGCCCATGGGGGTCCCCCGGCCGAAGGCTGGGGGAGACGAGCGGCGAACCCGGGCGCCGAACGACGCAGGGCCAAACCGCGAGCGCTGTGGGGGTCCCCCCGGCCGAAGGCTGGGGGAGGGAGGGCGGCGGGGATACCCCCAACGCCAACCACAACGGCGCCGCACACGAGACGCGCCGCACCAGGGGGTGACGGGAGGGCACCCCGTGAGCTAGTTTCTAAGCGCTTGCTTAGTGCTACGCACACGCGGAGGGACGCATTCGCATGACGGTCACACCGGAGGAGCTGCGCGAGCGGGTGCGCGCGCTGCTGGCCTCGCACGATCCGGCGGCGACGGACCGCCTGGACTTTCTGCGGGCCAGGTTCGACGCCGGCCTGGCGTGGGTGCACTACCCGCAGGGCCTCGGCGGGCTGGGTGCGCCGCGCACCCTGCAGGGGGTCGTGGACGCCGAACTGACGGCCGCCGGGGCGCCGGACAACGAACCGCGCCGGATCGGCATCGGCCTCGGGATGGCGGCCCCCACCGTCCTCCGGTACGGCACCGAGGAGCAGAAGGCACGCTTCCTGCGCCCGCTGTGGACCGGGGAGGAGGTCTGGTGCCAGCTGTTCAGCGAGCCCGGCGCCGGCTCGGACCTGGCGGGCCTGCGCACCCGCGCGGTGCGGGACGGCGACGACTGGGTCGTCACCGGCCAGAAGGTGTGGACGTCCAACGCCCACAACGCGCGCTGGGCGATCCTGATCGCCCGCACCGACCCGGACGTCCCCAAGCACCAGGGCATCACGTACTTCGTGTGCGACATGACGGACCCGGGCGTCGAGGTGCGGCCGTTGCGGCAGATCACGGGTGAGGCCGAGTTCAACGAGGTCTTCCTCACGGACGTGCGGATCCCCGACGCCCACCGTCTCGGCGAGGTCGGCGACGGCTGGCGCGTGGCGCAGACGACGCTGATGAACGAGCGGGTCGCCATCGGCGGCACCGCGCTCCCCCGCGAGGGCGGGATGATCGGCACCGTCACCGCGACGTGGCGGGAGCGGCCCGAGCTGCGCACGCCGGACCTGCACGACCGGCTGCTGCGGCTGTGGGTGGACGCCGAGGTCACCCGCCTCACGGGCGAACGGCTGCGCCAGCAGCTCGCGGTGGGCGCCCCGGGCCCCGAGGGCTCGGGCATGAAGCTGGCGTTCGCCTCGCTCAACCAGCGCATCAGCGGTCTGGAGGTGGAGCTGCTCGGCGAGGACGGGCTGCGGTACGGCGAGTGGACGATGAGCCGCCCGGAGATTGTCGACTTCTACGGCCGCGACGCCGGTTACCGCTATCTGCGGGCCAAGGGCAATTCGATCGAGGGCGGTACGTCCGAGATCCTCCGCAACATCATCTCCGAGCGCGTCCTCGGCCTGCCCTCCGAGCCCCGTACGGACAAGGACGTCCCCTGGAAGGACCTGCCGCGATGAGCTCCGACCTGCTCTACTCCGACGTCGAGAACGACCTGCGCGCCGCGGTACGCGGTCTGCTCACCGACCGGTGCGCACCGGCGGACGTCCTGGCGCGCTGCGAGGGCGACGAGCCGTACGACGCCGCGCTGTGGCGGACCCTGGCCCGGGAAGTGGGGGTCGCGGGGCTGCTGGTGCCGGAGAAGCTCGGCGGCCAGGGCGCCTCCGCGCGGGAGGCCGCGGTCGTGCTGGAGGAGCTGGGGGCCTTCGTGGCGCCGGTGCCCTTCCTGGGCAGCGCCGTGCTGGCCACGACGGCGCTGCTGGCGGCCGGCACCGCGGAGGCCGACGCCGTCGTGACGCGCCTCGCGGAGGGCGAGCAGACGGCCGCCCTGGCCGTGCCGCTGCCCACGGCGCCGGGCGCGGACGTCTCCCAGGGGGTACGGGCCGACGCGGACGGCGTCCTCGCCGGGCGCGTGACCAGCGTCGCCGACGCGACCGCCGCGGACGTGCTGATCGTGCCCGCGTTCGGTCCGGACGGTCCCGGGCTCTACGAGGTGCGCACCGACGCGCCCGGGGTCGCCCTGTCCGTACCGGTGCCGCTCGACCTGACCCGGCCGATCGCGGACGTCTCCTTCGACGGGGCGGCGGCCCGCCGGCTCGCCGGGCCCGGGACCGCTGCGGCGGCCGTGGAACGGGCCCTGCTGACGGGGGCGGGGCTGCTGGCCTCGGAGCAACTGGGCCTGGCCCAGTGGTGCCTGGACGAGACGGTGGCGTACCTGAAGGAGCGTCACCAGTTCGGCCGGGTCGTGGGCTCCTTCCAGTCCCTCAAGCACCGGCTCGCGGACCTGTGGCTCGAGGTCGTCCAGTCCCGCGCCGCCGCGCGCAACGCCGCCGACGCGCTCGCGGCCGACAGCGCGGGCGCTCCGGTCGCGGTCGCCGTGGCGCAGGCGTTCTGCGCACCGGTCGCCGTGCGGGCCGCCGAGGAGTGCGTCCAACTGCACGGCGGCATCGGCATGACCTGGGAGCACCCGGCCCACCTGCGGCTGAAGCGCGCCAAGGCCGACGAGATCGCCCTCGGCACGCCCGGCCGCCACCGGGCGGCCCTCGCCGCCCTGGTGGACCTGCCGGCCGCGGCGGGCTGAGTCAGTCCCGGGGGCGGCCGGTCGCCACCGCGTAGAACGCGACCGCGGCGGCCGCCCCCACGTTCAGGGAGTCCACCCCGTGCGCCATGGGGATGCGCACCCACTCGTCGGCGGCGACCAGGGCGCGGGTCGACAGGCCGTCGCCCTCGGCGCCGAGCATCAGCGCCGCGCGTTCCAGCCGGTGCGGGGCGGCCTCGTCGATGTCGGTGGCCTTCTCGTCGGGGGTCAGCGCGAGCAGCTTGAAACCCGCCTCCCGGACCGCCTCCAGGTCCCGGGGCCAGCTCTCCAGCCGGGCGTACGGGACGGAGAAGACGGCGCCCATCGAGACCTTGACCGACCTGCGGTACAGCGGGTCGGCGCAGTCCGGGGAGAGCAGGACGGCGTCCATGCCGAGGGCGGCGGCGCTGCGGAAGATGGCGCCGATGTTGGTGTGGTCGTTGACCGACTCCATGACGACGATCCGCCGCGCGTCGCCCAGCAGGGCCGCCGCGTCGGGCAGTTGCCTGCGCTGCATCGAGGCGAGGGCGCCGCGGTGCACGTGGTAGCCGGTCACCTGCTCGGCGAGTTCGGGGCTGACCGCGTAGACCGGCGCCGGGACCTCGTCGATGACGTCCCGCATGACGTCGACCCACTTGGCCGACAGCAGCATGGAGCGCATGCGGTAACCGGCCTGCCGGGCGCGCCGGATGACCTTCTCGCCCTCCGCGATGAACAGCCCCTCGGCGGGCTCGCGGCGTCGGCGCAGCTCCACGTCGGTCAGCGACGTGTAGTCGTGCAGACGCGGGTCGTCGGGGTCGTCGATGGTGATGAGCTCAGCCACAGGGTGATACTGCCTTGTCCGAAGTGCGGTGCCAACGGCACCGACGTCACTGGTTACCGCCGGTTACGCGATCGCCCACGGCGACGACCTCGCCGACGACGATCACCGCGGGCGGCCGGATGCCCTCCTGCGCCACCCGCTCCCCCACCGTCGCGAGCGTCGCGTCGACCCGGCGCTGGGCCGCCGTCGTGCCCTCTTGGATCA
This sequence comes from Streptomyces sp. TOM-9, assembly GCF_056858595.1. Classification (NCBI taxonomy): domain Bacteria; kingdom Bacillati; phylum Actinomycetota; class Actinomycetes; order Kitasatosporales; family Streptomycetaceae; genus Streptomyces; species Streptomyces sp. TOM-9. The sequence goes on from NZ_JBXEQB010000001.1 coordinate 2,397,164, forward strand.
CCGCGACGGGGGTGTCCGCGCCCCGGCCGTGCTCCACGAGCGCCGCCGCGATCGAGCCGATCCGCTCCACGGCCATCAGCAGCACCAGCGTTCCGCGCAGCCGGGCGAGCGCCGCCCAGTCCACGAGCGAGCGCGGGTCCTCCGGGGCCACATGGCCGCTGACCACGGTGAACTCGTGCGCCACCCCCCGGTGCGTGACCGGGATGCCGGCGGCGGCCGGGACGCTGATGGAACTGGAGATCCCCGGCACGACGGTGCACGGGATGCCCGCCTCCGCGAGCGCCTCCGCCTCCTCCATCCCGCGCCCGAACACGTACGGGTCCCCGCCCTTGAGCCGCACGACCGCCTTGCCGGCCTTCGCGTGCTCGATCAGCGCCGCGTTGATCGCCTCCTGGGCCATCGCCCGGCCGTACGGGATCTTCGCGGCGTCGATCACCTCGACGTGCGGCGGCAGTTCGTCGAGCAGATCGCGCGGGCCGAGCCGGTCGGCGATGACGACGTCCGCCTCCGCGAGCAGCCGGCGGCCTCGCACCGTGATCAGGTCCGGGTCACCCGGACCACCGCCGACCAGCGCCACGCCCGGGGTCCTCCCCCGGTGCTGCGGCGCGGCGAGCGACCCGTCGCGCAGACCCTCAACGATCGCGTCCCGCACGGCTGCCGAACGCCGCGGGTCCCGTCCGGTGAGGACGGCGACGGTCACGCCCTCCGTACGGCCGGTCGCCGGCGTCCACGCGGTCGCCGCCTCGGCGTCGTCGCTGCGGACGCACCACACGCGGCGCTCCTCCGCCTCCGCGGAGGCTGCGGCGTTCGCCTCGGGGTCGGTGGTGGCGATGAGCGCGTACCAGGCGTCGGCCAGGTCGCCCGGCCGGTAACGACGGCGCTCCCAGCGGATCTCGCCCGCGGCGGCCATCGCGTCCACGGACGGCGTCGCGGACGGGGAGACCAGGACGACGTCGGCGCCGGCCGCCACCAGCGGCGGCAGCCTGCGCTGGGCGACCTGGCCACCGCCGAGGACGACCACGCGGCGGCCCGTGAGGCGCAGTCCGACGGGGTAGGCGGGTGCGTCGTTGCGGTCCTCGGCGGCAGTCATGGCGGTGCGGCTCCTCGGGTGTGCCTTGCGGCGCGGCGGGGGGTGGGGTTGCGGGGGTGCGGGGCGACCCTGCCCCGCACCAACCCTACGGTGCGGGGTGGCTGCGCCGCAGCGCCCAAGATCACACCTGCGGTGCGCTTGCCGTTGTCATTGTGTGCGGGTTGTTTGCGCCTGCGGCGGGCATCCCCCACCCACCCGCCCTCCCCCAGCCTTCGGCCGGGGGGACCCCCATCCGGCGCGGTTGGTGCGGGCTTCGCGCGTGCGTGGTGGGCCGGGGTCGGGGCCTCCGGGGCTGGGCATTCTGTACCGCATATTTATGTGCATGGCGGGCGGTCCAGGTCGTGCCGTCTGTGCCGCACAACACATACACATCAGCGTCCAGAACGCCCGCCCTCCCCCAGCCTTCGGCCGGGGGTGCCCCCAACTCCACCGCCCCCTCAGTATCGTGCGGCGACCAACGGCCGGAGGGTGGCTGAGAGCGCGGTCCGGGGTCGCCGCAAGTGCCTCACTCACCCCCCACCGGCCGTCAGTCGCCCCAACTCGTGGGAGGGGGTGTGGCGGGGTGCGCCCATGGGGGTCCCCCCCGGCCGAAGGCTGGGGGAGGGAGGGCGGCGGGAAAATCCCCCGCCCACCACGACCGCCCGCGTCAGGACTTCTCGGTGACCCCCGCAGAGTCGAACGTCGCCACCTCGTGCATCGCCCGCGCAGCACTCTGCACCAGCGGCAGCGCCAGCAGCGCGCCGGTGCCCTCGCCGAGGCGCAGGTCGAGTTCGACGAGCGGGCGCAGGCCGAGCTTGGTCAGCGCCGCGCGGTGGCCGGGCTCCGCGCTGCGGTGGCCGGCGATGCAGGCCGCGAGGACCTCGGGGGCGATGGCGCGGGCCACCAGGGCGGCCGCGCCCGCGCTGACGCCGTCGAGGATGACCGGGGTCCGCAGGGACGCGGCGCCGAGCAGCAGGCCCACCATGGCCGCGTGCTCGAGGCCGCCGATCGCCGCGAGGACCTCGATCGGGTCGGACGGGTCGGGCCGGTGGAGTTCGAGGGCGCGCCGCACGACGTCGATCTTGCGGGCGTGCATCTCGTCGTTGATGCCGGTGCCGCGGCCGGTGACCTCCGCCGGGTCGACCCCGGTGTAGACGGAGATCAGGGCCGCGGAGACGGTGGTGTTGGCGACCCCCATCTCCCCGGTGAGCAGCGCCTTGTTGCCCGCGGCGACGAGGTCGCGGGCGGTCTCGATGCCGACCTCGATCGCGCGCAGTGCCTCCTCGCGCGACATGGCGGGCCCGGCGGTCATGTCGGCGGTGCCGGGACGGACCTTGCGGGGCAGCAGACCGGGGGTGCTGGGCAGGTCGGAGGCGACGCCGACGTCCACCACGCACACCTCGGCGCCCACCTGGTGGGCGAAGGCGTTGCACACGGCCCCGCCGCCGAGGAAGTTGGCGACCATCTGGCCGGTGACCTCCTGGGGCCAGGCGGTGACGCCCTGGGCGTGCACCCCGTGGTCCCCAGCGAAGATCGCGACGGCCGCGGGCTCCGGGATGGGCGGCGGGCACTGCCGGGACAGGCCGCTGAGCTGCGCGGAGATGATCTCCAGCATGCCGAGCGCGCCGGCCGGCTTGGTCATCCGCTTCTGCCGCTCCCAGGCCTCGCCGAGCGCCTTCGCGTCGAGCGGGCGGATGCCGCGGAGGGTCTCCTCCAGGAGGTCGTGCGGCTCCTCGCCGGGCAGGGCCCGGTTGCCGTACTCCTCCTCGTGGACGACCCAGGCCAGCGGGCGCCGCTTGGACCAGCCGGACTGCACCAGTTCGGGGTCCTCGGGGAACTCGTCGACGTAGCCGACGCAGAGGTACGCGACGACCTCGAGGTGCTCGGGCAGCCCGAGTTCGCGGACCATCTCGCGTTCGTCGAAGAAGCTGACCCAGCCGACGCCGAGGCCCTCGGCGCGCGCGGCGAGCCAGAGGTTCTCCACGGCGAGCGCCGACGAGTACGGGGCCATCTGCGGCTGGGTATAACGGCCCAGCGTGTGGCGGCCGCCGCGGGTGGGGTCGGCGGTGACGACGATGTTGACCGGGGTGTCGAGGATCGCCTCGATCTTCAGCTCGCGGAACTGCTTGGCGCGGCCCTTGGGGAGGGACTTGGCGTACGCCTCGCGCTGCTGCATGGCGAGCTCGTGCATGCGCTCCCGGGTCTTGGCGGAGCGGATGACGACGAAGTCCCACGGCTGGGAGTGGCCGACGCTCGGCGCGGTGTGCGCCGCCTCCAGCACGCGGATCAGCACCTCGTGCGGGATCGGGTCCTTGCGGAAGCCGTTGCGGATGTCCCGGCGCTCGCGGATGACGCGGTGCACGGCGTCCCGTACGGCGGGGTCGTAGCCCTCGGCGGCGGGCAGCAGCAGCTCCGGGTCCTCTTCGTCGGCGACCGGCGCCTCGGGCTCCTCGGACGCCTGCGGCTCGGCGACGGTGACCGGGGTCTCCTCCTGCACGACCGCGGCGGGTGCGGGCTCGGCGACCGGCTCGACTGCGACGGGCGCCTCCGGCTCCACGACGGGCACGGGCTCGGGCTCGGGCTCCACCACGGCCTCGACGACCGGCTCCGGCTCCGGCTCCGACACGACGACGACCGGCTCCGGTACGACCGCGACCGGCTCGGGCTCCGCGACAGCTTCGGGCACCGCGACGGGCTCGGGCGCCTCCGGTACGACCGGTGCCACGGGCACCTCGGCGGCGGGCTCCATGCCGAACGGCAGCGGCTCGTCCGGGGTTTCCAGCGGCGACGCGGGGGCGGCCACCGGCTCGGGTTCCGGTGCGGGTGCGGGCGCGGGCACGACGGCCTCCGGCACCGGGGCCGTCCAGGTCTCGCCGGACGCGGGGGCCGGCACCGGCGCCTGGGTCTCGGCGGGGGCCTCGTCGCGGGGGATGTCCAGGTACTCCGGTCCGATGGTGGGCGGCCCGGACTGGGGCATGGGCGCCGGGACCGGCTGCGGCGCGGGCGGCGGCGTGGCCGGGCCGCGGTCGGCCAGGGAGCGCACGATGCCGCCGCCGTTGGACGGGTCCGGGATCGGGGGGCCCATGTGGAGCGGGCGCCGCGGCGGTACGGGAGCGGTCTCCTGCAGCTGCGCCTGCGCGGGCACATGGGGCTGCGGGGCCGGCTCGGCCGCGCGGACCTGGACGGCCTCCTCCGCGGGCCCGGGCTGCGCGACGGGCTCCGCGGCCACGGGCACGGCCTGCTCCGGCACCGCGTGCTCGATCACGAACGGGGCGGGCTGCGGCGGCACGGCCTGCTCGGCCGGGACCGGTTCCGGGGCCGGCACGCCCGGTGCGACCTGCATCTCCGTGCGGACGGCGGAGTAGTCGAGGGAGACGGAGTCGCGGCCGCCGCTCTCGTGGGCGTCGTGCTCGATGCCCTGCGGCGCCACCGGAACCCCGTGCGGGGTGTGCTCGACCGGCACGGGGGTGGGGGCGGGGGCCTGCGCCGGGACCGGCGCGGCCGGGATCACGGGAGCGGGCGCCGGAACGGGTACGGCGGCGACCGGCGCCGGCTGCGGCGGCACGGGCTGCGGGTCGCCCCAGGACCCCTGCAGACCGGGCATCAGCAGCATCTCCTCGTCCTCCTCCACCGGCACCGGGCCGGAAGGCTGGTCGAGGTAGTGGTACTCGGGAGGAACCGGCGCGGTGAGCGGATCGACATCCCACGAGGGGACGGACTGCTGCTGCGCGCCACTGCCGGGAAGGTCGGCGTGCGGCTGCAGAACCGCTTCTTCGCCTGCGTTCTCCGGCAGCCCCTCACCCGGGACCTGGCCGGTGTCAGTCATGCGTGCCCCTCGCCCATCGGTTTCGCTCCTTCCATCGCTGCGCCGAGCACACTGCCCACAGAGAGAACGAGCGTGGGCGGCAACCGGCACGACGACGGCGATTGACCGGTACTGACCATTACTGATCAGCCCTCACGCGACGTCAATGCGCGACAACGGCACAGCGGTCCGTCAGCCTACCGTGCGTGTGCCCGCGCGTGCTCAGGGGGGTTCACCTCAAACCGGTGCCAATGCGGGCGCAACCCACTGGCTCACCTGCGGTGTCCGAGGAGCGCGAAGACCACCGTGCGCTCCCGCTCGGACCACTCGTCGTCCAGCTCGACTGCCTGCAACAACGCGCGTTCCACGGTGTATCCGCCCTCGTCGAGGGCGCGGCTGACGGCTTCGGCCTCGTCCCGGTTCGCCGCGCTCGCGGCGATTCGCTCCGGCCGGCGCGCGGCGCAGGCGGCGACGACCTCCGGTCCGCCGCCTCCGATGCGCACGATGTCCGGTTCCGGAAGGTCCTCCAGCACGTGCGGGGCCTGGCCGTGGACGACCCGGACCTGGACCCCGAAGTCCCGTGCGGTGTCCTCGATCCGGTCGCACGCCGCGGCGTCGGCCTCCACCGCGATGACGGCCGCGCCGAACCGCGCCGCCTCCACGGCGACGGCCCCGCCGCCGGCGCCGATGTCCCAGAGCAGGTCGCCGGCCCGCGGTCCGAGCCGGGCCAGTTGCAGGGCGCGCAGGTGCGCCGGGCCGTCCCCGGGCACGTACCGCTCGGCGGGCAGCGCCCAGCCCCGTACGCGGTCGGACGAGTCGGGGTCCCCGCCGGCGAGCCAGCCGGCCTGCGCGGCGGCGGCCGGAACCGGAACATGGGCGGGGGCGGCGGCCGGGGCGGCACCGACGACGAGGACGACGTTGGGGTCCCGCCAGGTGTGGTCGGCGACCTTGTCGGAGGTGAGCACGGTGACCTGCTCGTGCTCGGTGCCGAGGGCTTCGCAGATCACGAAGGTGCGGTGCTCGTCGCCGAGCAGCAGGGCGAGTTCGGCCGGCCCGGCGCCGGGGGCCGTGAGCACGGCGACCTTGGGATGGGCGCGGCAGACGTTGACGGCCCGCCGCAGGGTGCGGGTGTGCGCCACGACCACCCGGGCGTCGTCCCAGGGCATCCCGGCCCGGGCGAAGGCCTGGGCGACCGAGGAGACGCCGGGGACGACCTCGACCTCCAGCCCGTACTCGGGGGTGCGCAGGGCGCGGACGACGCCGAAGAAGCCGGGGTCGCCGTCGGCGAGGACGACCGCGGTGCCGCGGTGCCGCGCGATGCGGCGGGCGGCCAGGTCGATGCTGCCCAGTACGATCCGCTCGGCGTCCTCCGGCACGAACGGCAGTGCCAGGTGGTGCCGGGTCCCGGCCACCAGGGTGGCGGCCGACAGCGCGGAGCGCGCTGCCTCGCCCGGTGGTGAGCCGTCCCACCCGATCACGGTGACACGGTCGGCCATCGTCGTCCTGCCTCCTGGGCGCGTCGCGGTGTGGTGCCCGGGGGTGAGGTGATCCCGGGGTGTGCACAGTACCCCGGCCAGGATCTTGCGCTAGCGGGTGCTCACTGCCAGTCGGCGTACGCCGCGTAGTCGGAGCCGTCGGCGGACTCCTCCGCGAGGCCGTCGAGGTCCTCCGGGAGCAGGCTCCAGACGATCAGGTCGGTGCGGATCTCCTCCCAGCGGCCGCCCTCCGTCTGCGTGCGGACCAGGCCGGCGTTGCGGAGCACGCCCTCGCTGATGCAGCCGATCTTCTGCGCGACCTGCTGCGAGGCGGCGTTGTCCGCGGCGGTGCGCAGTTCCAGGCGCTCGAACTTCTGGTCGTCGAAGAGCCACTGGGCGGTGGCCTGGACGGCCTCCGCCGCGTAGCCCTCGCCGCGCGCCCAGGGGGCGATCATGTAGCCCGCCTCGCTGCTGCGGATGCGCCAGTCGGTGCGCTGCAGGTGGACGGTGCCGACCAGCCGCTGGGTGAGGAACTCCGTGACGGCAAGCACGATGCCGCGGCCTTCCGCGCGCTCGGCGGGGGCGAACCCGGCGATGAAGGAGCGGGCGTCCGCCTCGGTGTAGGGATACGGCACGGAGGTCCAGGCGATGACGGACTCGTCGTTCATCATCTCCGCCAGGGCGGGGACGTCGGACTCCTCGTACGTGCGCAGCACCAGCCGCTCCGTACTGATGGAGATCTCCGGGAAGCTGGTCATTCGACGCTCCGTAGCCAGGGCATGTGTGAAGTGCACAGCATGCAACATCCACCGGGTCACCGCAGGACCGGGTCGCCGCGGGGGCCTGCGCGGCCGTCGCCCCAGCGTACGTCCAACCATCGGCACGACGGGAGCAGTTGGTGTGCTGTTCCCCGGCTTTTCCGCAGGTCCGCTACGCCTGTGGTCATACGGTCCTGCTAGCGTCTGCCCGCGTGACGGTGCACCACGCAGCAGGAGTCGGATATCAGCGGGCCGCGGGTGTGTACGAGCGGTCGCGACCCTCGTACCCCATGGCGGCCCTGGCCGAGTTGGCGGACGCGCTGCCCCTCGAGGCGGGCCGCACGGTGGTCGACCTGGGTGCCGGCACCGGCAAGTTCACCCGTCTGCTGGCGCTGACCGGCGCCGAGGTGATCGCGGTCGAGCCGGTGACGGAGATGCGGGAGCGGCTCGCGGAGCTGCTGCCGGGGGTGCGGGTGTCGGCCGGGACGGCCGAGGCCACGGGCCTGCCGGACGGGTGCGCGGACGCGGTGGTGGCCGCGCAGTCCTGGCACTGGTTCCAGGAGGAGGAGGCCCTGGCGGAGGTCGAGCGCCTGCTGCGGCCGGGCGGTTCGCTGGCCCTGGTGTGGAACACCTACGACACCTCGGTCCCCTGGGTGCGGGACTACCAGGACATCGTCTTCCGGCTCGCGCCGCGTGATCTGCCGAGCCCGCTGGACGACGGCTGGCGCAAGGCCTTCACCGGCCGCCGGGGCTGGTCGCGGGTGCACGAGCGGCACTGGCCGAACCTGCACTCCACGACGGTCTCGGACGTGGTGGAGCGGATGACGTCCTCCAGCCACATCGCGGTGATGGACCCGGCGGAGCAGGAACGGGTGCTGGCCGAGGTGGAGGCGGTGCTGGCAGGGCACGACGCCACGCGCGGCAAGGACGCCGTGGACATGCCCTACACGACGGACGTGTACTGGGTGCGGCGGCGCTGATCCCCCGGGTCTGTCGGTGGCGCCCTGTTGAATGGGCGCATGGACGCGGACGGGATGAGGGGCTTCTGCCTCGGTTTCAGCGGCGCGGTGGAGGAGAACCCCTTCCCGCGTGACCCGGAGGTGACCGTCTTCAAGGTCGGCGGGAGGATCTTCGCGATCAGCGCGCTGGGGGGCGAGCCGCTGAAGGTGAGCCTGAAGTGCGAGCCCGACCTGGCGGTGCGGCTGCGGGCGGAGCATGCGGCGGTCGCGCCCGGTTGGCACCTGAACAAGCGCCACTGGAACACGGTGACGCTGGACGGCTCGCTGCCCGACGCGATGGTCTGCGAGCTGGTCGAGGACTCGTACGACCTGGTCGTGGCACGGCTGCCGCGCGCGCAGCAGCTGCTGCTGGACTGGCCGGGGGCGGCGGGGGGCGGGGCGCGGTGAACGCGCTGCCCGCCCCCCGCCCGGGCCCGGCGGGTCAGAAGGAGGGGATGACGGAACCGGCGTACTTGTCCTCGATGAACTTCTTCACCTCGGGCGAGGTGAGCAGCTTCTTGAGCTTCAGCACGCGCGGGTCCTTCTCCTCGCCCTCCTTGACGGCGAGGAAGTTGCCGTAGGGGTTGTTGTCGGCGGACTCCAGAACCAGGGCGTCCTCGGCGGGCTTGAGGCCCGCGGAGATGGCGTAGTTGCCGTTGATGACGGCGGCGTCGACGTCCTGCAGGGAGCGCGGCAGCTGGGCGGCCTCCAGCTCCTTGAACTTCAGGTTCTTGGGGTTGGCGGTGATGTCGGCGGGGGTGGCCTCGTTGCCGACGCCCTCCTTGAGGGTGATCAGGCCGCCTGCGGCGAGCAGCTTGAGGCCGCGGGCCTCGTTCACCGCGTCGTTGGCGACGGCTATCGTGGCACCGTTCTTGATCGCGTCGGCCGACTTCAGCTTGTCGGAGTACAGGCCCAGCGGCTCCAGGTGCACCGTGACGACGGGCACGATGTGGGTGCCCTTCTTCTTGTTGAAGTCGTCCAGGTAGGGCTGGTTCTGGAAGTAGTTGGCGTCGACGGAGCCGTCCTCGGTGGCGGTGTTCGGCGTCACGTAGTCGCTGAACTCCTTCACCTCGAGCTTGAGCCCGGCCTTGGCCGCCAGGTTGTCCCTGACGAAGTTGAGGATCTCCGCGTGCGGGACGGGGCTCGCGGCGACGACGAGCGGGTCGCTCGCGCTGTCCTTCTCGGAGCCGGAGTCCGCGCCGCAGGCGGTCAAACCGAGGGTGAGGCCGGCGGAGGCGAGGACGGCGGTCGTGATCTTGATGCTGGTACGCACGAAAAGTGCCTTTCTGGAACGGTGTTGCCTTGCGGTGTCAGGAGGCTTCGGGGGTCGCGGCCGGGCGCAGCAGGCGCAGCCGGGGCGCGGTGGAGGTGCGGCCGCGGTGCGAGGCGCTGCGGGCGGCGAGGTCGCCGGCGAGCTGGACGGCGGTCACGATGACGATCAGCACGCCGATCGTGACGAGCATCAGGGAGGTCTCGAAACGCTGGTAGCCGTAGCGGATGGCCAGGTCGCCGAGACCTCCGCCGCCGATGGTGCCGGCCATGGCGGAGTAGCCGACGAGCGCGATCACCGTGGTGGTGAGCCCGGCGATCAGGGAGGGCAGCGACTCGGGCAGCAGGGCCTTGCGGACGACCGTCCAGGTGCTGCCGCCCATGGCCTGGACGGCTTCGACGAGTCCGTCGTCGACCTCGCGGACGGAGGTCTCCACCAGCCGCGCGAGGAACGGGATGGCGCCGATGGAGAGCGGGACGACCATGGCCTCGGCGCCGATGGTGGTGCCGATCACCCAACGGGTGAAGGGCAGCACCGAGATCATCAGGATGAGGAAGGGCAGCGAGCGGCCGAGGTTCACGACCACGCCGACGACCTTGTTGACCGTGGCGTTGCGCAGCAGCCCGCCGCGGTCGGTCAGCACCAGCAGGACGCCCAGCGGGAGTCCCCCGGCCACCGCGATCAGGGTGGACCAGCCGACCATGATCAGGGTTTCCCAACAGGCCTGCGACAGCAGCGGCTGCATTTCCGACCAGCTCACTTCGCGCCCTCCTGGACCAGCTCGTCGCCGCCGACCGGGGCGACGTCGACCTGGAGGCCCTTCTCACGGAGGAAGCCGATCGGCACCACGTTGTCCTCGAAGGCGCCGGGCAGCTCGATCCGCATCCGGCCGACCTGGCGGCCGCCGATGGTCTCCAGGGCGGCGCCGAGCACGGAGATGTCGATGTTGTAGGTGCGGGAGAGCTGGGAGATGACGGGCTCGGTGGCGGCCTCACCGTGGAAGGTCAGGTCGACCACGGTGCGGCCCTCGCCGGACGGCTCACCGCCGACCGGGAAGAGTTCGTGGGCCAGTTCGGAGCCGGGCGTGGCGAGCAGGTCGGTGACCTTGCCGGATTCCACGATGCGGCCTCCCTTCATCAGCGCGGCGGAGTCGCAGATGGCTTTGACCACGTCCATCTCGTGGGTGATGAGCAGGATGGTCAGGCCGAGCTGCTGGTTGAGTTCGCGCAGCAGTTGCAGGATCGAGCGGGTGGTCTCGGGGTCGAGCGCCGAGGTGGCCTCGTCGGAGAGGAGCACCTTGGGGTCGCCGGCCAGGGCGCGGGCGATCCCGACGCGCTGCTTCTGGCCGCCGGACAGCTGCGCCGGGAAGGCGCGGGCCTTGTCGGCGAGGCCGACCAGGTCGAGCAGTTCGAGGGCCTTGCGGCGGCGCTCGCGGCCGGAGACGCCGAGGATCTCCAGCGGCAGCTCGACGTTGTCCCGGACGGTGCGCGAGGACAGCAGGTTGAAGTGCTGGAAGACCATGCCGATGCCGGTGCGGGCGGTCCGCAGGGCGGAGCCCGCGCGGTCGGAGCGGCCGGCGAGCGCGGTCAGGTCCCGGCCGCCCACCTCGACGGTGCCCGACGTGGGCCGCTCCAGCAGGTTGACGCAGCGGATGAGCGTGCTCTTGCCGGCGCCGCTGCGACCGACGACGCCGTACACCTCACCCTCGCGGACGTGCAGGTCGACGCCGTCGAGGGCCACCGTCTCCCGGTCACGGGAACGGTAGACCTTGGTCAGGCCCGTTGTGGTGATCACTGGATTTCCGTCACTGTCGAGTGCGCGGCGGACGAAAGCCGCACACGGGGCGTATGGACCGCGGACATGGCATGGCTGCGCCCTTCGGAGGGCGTGGGAGAAAGGTCAGCAGTGGGTGCCGGGCGGCTGGGGGTCGTGCGCCAGCCGGCAGCGGCGGATGGTCTGCTGCAGTTCCAGGTCCATGGGGAGGTGCGATCCGTGGCAGGAGGGGCGGGTCTCGCTTCGGGGCGCGAGACTCAGATGGCGTGGGCCCTCAGCGTGCACACATTCGACACGTACGACGAACACCGGGCGTCATCGCCTCGGTCGCGCGGCAGCGGCGGTTCGTCGTGGTCATGTGCCCCAGTAAAGCAGACGCCCGTACGGCGTACCAATATCCGATCCTTCAGTCCGGAATGTGGACACCCAGGGGGTGGGGACCCGGCGATTCCCGCCCGTAATAGAGTCGCGCCATGCTCGACGCGCTCACGATCGTGGTTTCGGCCACGGCGCTGCTCCTGGCCTCCTGGTGCGGTTACGCGGCCTTCCGCGACCAGCCCACCAAGGACTGGCACTTCATCGGCATGGCCCTGGTGGCGGTGCTGGCGCTGGTCCAGCTGGTGATAGGTGTGGTCAAGCTCACCGGTGGCGAGAAGCCGGTGGACGGTACGACGATCTTCGTGGCGTACCTGATCGGCGCGGCCTGCACCGTCCCGGCGGCGGGCTTCATGTCGCTGACCGAGCGGACCCGCTGGGGCTCGGCGATCGTGGCCGCGGGCGGGGTGGTCCTGGCCGTGCTCGAGGTGCGGCTCCACGACATCTGGGGAGGCGTCAGTGCCTGAGACCGCGAAGGGCACCACTGCGCCGGCCGCCGCCGAGCGCGGGATCGGCCGCGGGCCGGGCAGGCTGCTGCTCTCCCTGTACGGGGTCTTCACCGTCGCCGCGCTCTCCCGCGCGGTCGTGCAGATCAGCCTGCAGTTCGACGAGGCGCCGCTGGCCTACCTGCTCTCGCTGCTGGCGGGCGTCCTCTACGCGGTGATCACGGTGGCCCTGTGGAGGGGCGGCGAGGGCGCGCGGAAGGTGGCGCTGGTCAGCTGCACCCTCGAACTGGTCGGCGTGCTGACCGTGGGCACGCTGACGCTGGTCGACTCCGGGGCCTTCCCGGACCAGACCGTGTGGTCCGACTACGGCATGGGCTACCTGTTCCTGCCCGTCGTCGTGCCGGTGACCGGCCTGCTGTGGCTGCGCCGGCAGGCACGGCCACAGCAGGACTCCTCATCCTGACGCGGGCTCAGGCGCTCGCGGCGTAGGTCTCGGGCCGGTCGGCCGGCTTCTCCATGTGCACCAGGCTCAGTTGCCGGGTGACCGGTTCGACGCTGCCCACCTGCGCGTAGCCCAGCTTGCGGTACAGCCGCAGGTTGAACTCGCTGCGGTGACCGGTGAAGAGCCGGTAGCGCTTGGCCTCGCTCTCCGCGGCCAGCCGCTCCTCGATGGCCCGCAGCAGACGGCCGCCGAGTCCGTGCCGCTGCATGCGGGGGTGGACGATCAGCTTGGCGATCCGCGCGGTGCCGTCCTCGTCCACGGAACCGCGGACCGAACCCACCACCTCCTCGCCGAGCCGGGCCACCACCACGACCCCGCCCTCGAGTTCGGCGCGCAGCGCGTCGAGGGTCTGGGTCAGCGGTTCTATGCCGTAGTCCCCGTACAGTGCGGCTTCGTCCTGGTAGCAGAGGTACTGCAGTTTGAGGATCTTCTCGGCGTCGTCGCCGGTCGCCGCAGAGATGGTCACGCTCATGCCCATGTGCGCTGGCCTCTCCTTCGAGTCCGCCCGGGCCGCGGGGGGTGAGGGTGCGGCGCGGGACGTTGCCCTGAATCGTTTCCGGAAGGCGGCGCGGCCGTGCACAAGCGTCCGTACGCCGACTGTTTACGGTGCATTACCCCGTCGTACGGGTGATGCAACCCCGGTTGCGAGGATCGTACGCAGGCAACTCAGGCACCGGGAACGCATCGGCCCGAGGCTGCCCTGTGAGATTCCCAACTCCCGGGAGATTTCCCGGTAAGTGGGGTCGGAACGGGAGATCAGGGCGGATACCAGCTCGGGACAGCGCCCGGGCAGCCGGCGTGCGGCGGCCAGCAGGGTGCGTCGCTGCTCGGCGGCGAGCACCTGCTGTTCGGTGCTCGGCAGGGCCGCGGCGGCGGGGTGGCGGCCGGGGCCGTACGGCGTCTCCCTGCGGGCCCGGCGCACGGCGAGGCGGGCCTCGGCCCGCACCGCACGGCGCAGCCAGCGGGCGGGGTCGGCGGGCGGCTCGGGGAGCTCCAGCAACCGCAGCCACACGGACTGTTCGAGGTCGGCCGCCTCGATGCAGGCGGGGACCGACTCGGCCGCGGCCTCGGCGGCGAGCAGCGGCCGGATGGCGGCCAGTTCTTCGTGTCGTACGCGCGGGGTCATGCCCGCCGGGACACCCGTGCCGCGCCGGGTGGTTGCCCCCTGGCGGGGGAACCACCCGTGCGCGGGAGGGGATCACCTGGCGTTGACGGTCACTTCCGGTCGAGGAAGTCCGCGCGGGCCAGGAGCGCGGTGTCGCAGTTGTCCGAGAAGATGCCGTCGATGCCCTGCTCGAAGTAGACCTTGAAGGCGCCGAAGGCGTCGCCGTAGGCGTTGGGGTCCGTGCCGACCCGGAAGTCGGCGGGCAGGAAGCTGTTCTCGTTGCGCATCGTGTAGGGGTGCAGGATCAGCCCGGCCTTGTGGGCGTCGCGCACCAGCGTGGTGGGCGTGCCGAGCTTGCCGGCCGCGTCACGCGGGATGATCAGGTTCAGGGTGGGGCCGATGCCCTGGGCGAAGCCGGCGATCCACTTCAGGCCGGCCGGGGTGACGAGGTCGGCGACCGTGCGCGGGTCCCCGGCGGCGACGAAGTCGTACGGACGGGTGGTCGCCGCGTCCAGCAGGACGACCTTGGGGTTGCGCAGGCCGAGCGCGCCGAGCCGCTGGATGCTGCCGGGCTCGAAGGACTGCAGGAACAGCGGGGAGTTGCGCTTGTCGCGGCCGTAGCGGCGCAGCAGCTTGGCGAGCCGCTCCTCCAGGCCCAGGCCGATGCCGCGGAAGTAGGTGGGGTGCTTGGTCTCGACGTGCAGCCAGACCGCCTTGCCTCGCTTGCGGCCCTGCTCGTCGGCCCAGCGCAGCACCTCCTCGAAGGTGGGCACCTCCCAGTGGCCGTCGTAGAGGGTGTTGCGCTGCCGCTGTGCGGGCAGGCGCTCGACCGCGCGCAGGGTCTTGAGCTCGGCGAGGGTGAAGTCCTCGGTGAACCAGCCGGTGGTGGCGACCCCGTCGATGGTCTTGGTGGTCCTGCGGGAGGCGAACTCGGGGTGGTCGGCGACGTCCGTGGTGCCGCCGATCTCCGGCTCGTGGCGGCAGACGAGGTGCCCGTCCCTGGTGGGGACGACGTCCTGCTCGATGACGTCGGCGCCGAGGTCCAGGGCGAGCTGGTACGAACCCAGGGTGTGCTCGGGGCGGTAGCCGCTCGCACCGCGGTGGCCGACGACGGTCGGGACCGGCAGCGGGAGGACGGGGACGGAACCGTGCGAGGAGCCGTGCGAGGAGTCCCGCTCGCCGGCCACGGCGGTGCCCGCGCCGCCGAGCACGGTGACGCCGGCGCCGAGCGCCGCGGCCCCGATCAGTGCCCGGCGCCCGGGCCCCCTGCGCTGCTCCGGGCCGCCCTGCTGCTCGTGCGTCATGTGCGCTCCCTCGTGTCGGCCGAACGTCTGTCCGGATCCTGCCAAGCGACGCGCGCATCGTAGGCGGGCCGGTGTTGCCGTCGGGCGGCGAGCGACGGAACGCGGCGGAAACGCAGATCAACAATGCGTACCGGTCGTGTGAACCCGGTGTGCGTGTCGCGACGTGGCGGAAGTATCGTCCTCACCGGGGGAGGCGCACACTGGTGGGCGAGCCCCCGCGGGCGTCCGGCCGGACTCCCGCCGACCACGACCGGAGGACCCGTTGTTCCGCATCATCCTCAAGGCACTGCTCGGAGCACTGATGCGCGTCCTGTTCCGCCCCAGGGTCGAGGGCGCGGAGCACATCCCGGGCGACGGTCCCGTGATCCTCGCCGGCAACCACGTCACGTTCATCGACTCGATGTTCCTGTCCCTGGTCGTGAAGCGTCAGGTCTTCTTCATCGGCAAGGACGAGTACGTCACCACCCCCGGGATCAAGGGCCGGCTGATGGCGGCCTTCTTCACCTCCGTCGGCATGATCCCCGTGGACCGCGACGGCGGTCACGGCGGCGTCGCCGCGCTCATGACCGGTCGTCGCATCCTGGACGAGGGCAGGGTCTTCGGCATCTACCCCGAGGGCACCCGCTCCCCCGACGGCCGTCTCTACCGCGGCCGCACGGGCGTGTCGCGGCTGGCACTGATGACCGGGGCGCCGGTCGTCCCGTTCGCGATGGTGGGCACCGAGCGGATCCAGCCGGGTGGCGCCGGCGTTCCGCGGGTGCACCGCTTCACCGTCCGCTTCGGCAAGCCGCTGGAGTTCTCCCGCTACGAGGGCATGGACCGCGACCGGTACGTGCTGCGCGCCGTCACCGACGAGGTGATGAGCCACGTGATGCGGCTGTCCGGCCAGGAATACGTCGACATCTACGCCACGAAGGCGAAGGCGTCCAAGGCCACGGACCACGCGACGGCGGCGTAGGCCGTGTCGTCAAAGTCCCGCCCGCCCTCCGGGCGGCCGGCGCTCCTTTGACGACACGGCCCAGCACCCCCGTACCCCTCCCCGCTCACAGGCGCGGCATCCGGCCGACCGGCCCGTTGCCGGCGGGCGTCCGTGCCGAGGCGAGCACGACCTCGCCGCGCGGGCCGCGGGAGATCTGGCCGATGCTCGCCGACAGGTCGGCCTCCATCCCCCCGGGGAGTTTGAGCCGGATCAGCACCGGCAGCAGGAACCCGACCGCGATGAGCCCGGCCAGCACCGGCGTCAGCGTCGTGAGCATCACGGCGGTGACGTGGTGCTTCCACAGGAAGTCCACCCAGGCCGCGGCGAGGACGGCGGTCGCCACGAGCACCAGCACCGCGCTGCTCAGCCGGCTCCCCCGGGCGGCCCGGGCGTCCTCCTCCAGCAGCCGCAGCGCCCGCTCCGCGTCCTGGTGCGCCGGGTCGAGGCGGCGGCAGCGGGTCAGGAAACGCCGGGCCCGGCTCCGGTGGAGCAGTTTCAGCCGGACGTCGACGGTCTGCGTGCCCAGGCGCTGCTCCACGACACCGGCCACGAAGTGCGGTTCGGCCTCGCGCTCGGCCAGCCGGATCGCGGCCCGGGCCTCCACGCCCGCGTCGTGGTAGCGGTCGGCGCTCTGCTCGGCGTCGCCGGCCTGCACCAGCAGGCGCGCGAGCGCGAGCCGCAGCTGCCACTGCGGCTGGTCCCGCACCCTGCGCCGGCCCAGCACACGCCGCAGTTCCTCCTCGGCGGCGCCGAGGTCCCCCGCGCCCTCCGCCAGCGCCACCGCGAGCCCGAGGGCCGCGCTGCCGCTGTCCGGGTCCACCGCGACGGCCCGGCGGAACTCCCCGGCCGCCTCCGCCAGCGTGGCGGCGCCTCCGCCCTCCCGGGCCCGGTGCAGTGCCAGGCTGCCCAGTTCGACGTGGGCCTGCACGTCGTACCAGTCCAGTTCCACGGCCCGCCGCAGCACGGTCTCGGCCTCCGCGTACCGGCCGAGCTGCACGTGCAGCGCGCCCAGTTCGGTGTGGGAGCGCCCGTACGGGTCCAGTTCCACGGCCCGGGCCAAGTGCCGCTCGGCGGCGGCGGGCTCCCCACGCCGGTGCGCGATCAGCCCGAGGCAGGTGTGGGCAACGGCGTTGCGCGGGTCCTCACGGCTGACGGCACGGCAGTGGGCGGCCGCCTCGGCGAGGCGCTCGTCCGCCTGCGGGCCGCCGGGGGCGAGGTCCGCCAGGCGCACCAGCGACCATGCGCGGCCGACCCGGAAGTCGTGGTTGTGCGGCCACTGCCGCAGGATCTCGCCGAAGGTCCGGGCGGCGTCCACCGGGCGCCGGTCCAGCAGGGCGGACCACGCGGCGGTGGCGCGGGCGTCGGCGCGGTCGGCCGGGCCCGCGGCCGCCGCCAGCAGCTCGTCGATGATCGTCTGTGCCGCCGCGTGGTCGCCGCGCTCGGTGTGCACCGCGGCGAGCTGGTACCGGATGGAGGTCAGGTGCGGCCGCGACCGTGTGAACTCCTCGACGACGGCTTCCGCCTCGTCGAGGCATCCCGACTGGCGCAGGGTGTTCACCCGCTGGTCGTGGGCGGCCACGCTGTACGGGTCGTCGGCCAGGGCGCGGTCGCACTGCGCCAGGGCCTCGCCGAACCGGCGCTGCTCGCGCAGGACGTGGGCGAGGCGGCACCGGACCGAGACGGCGTGGGGTACCCGGCCGAGCACGGCCTCCGCGGCCCGTTCGGCCTCGTCGAAACGGCCGAGCGCGAGGAGGGTGTCGATCTGGAGACGGCAGGCCCACTCGTGCTCGGGATCGAGTTGCAGTGCCCGGCGCAGATGCGGCAGGGCCTCTTCGTAGCGGTAGGTGTCACCGAGGACGTACGCCATGGCGACGTGGCCGGAGGCGATCTCCGGGTGACGGGTCAGCGCCTGCCGGGCCGCCGCCTCGGCCTCCGGCCACCGCCGCAGCCAGCTGAGCACCTCCGCCTTGAAGGTGAGCGTGCGCACGCGGTCCGGGTCCAGGGCCAGGGCGCGGTCGATGCTCGCGAGACACTCCTCGTCCTTGTCCTGGTCCCAGAGGCAGTACGCGAGATCGACGTGGGCGTTCGCCTCCTCCGGATGACGGCCGATGTAGCCGCGCAGCACGTCCTCCGCCTCGTTCCAGCGCCGCGTACGACGCAGGAGCCAGGCCAGCAGGCCCGCGGCGTCGGCGTCGCCCCCGGTCAACGCGTCCGCGCGCCGGGCGAGGGGCAGGCCGTCGTGCGGCCGTTCCATCGCCGAGTACAACCGTCCCGCCGCGATCAGCACCTCAGGGTCGTCGGGCCGGAGCCCGACGGCGTGCTCGGCGGCCGTCTCGGCCTCCTCCCAGCGCCCGAGCGTCTGCAGGACGGAGAGCCTGCCGAGAATTGCGTCGCGGTGGTCCGGCTCGCGCCGCAGCGCTTCCTCGTACGCCTCGCACTCCTCGGCCCGGCGGTCCTGCTCGCCGAAGCACGTGGCGAGCAGGCAGAGGCCCGCCGCCGAACGGGGCGACACGGCGGCGGCCCGGCGCGCGGCCGACTCGGCCGCCGCCCACTCCTCGCGGCCCGCGTGCGCGAGGGTGAGCACGTGCAGCGCCCCCACGGCGTCCGGGCGCAGGCGCAGGCATTCCTCCGCCGCGGCGAGGGCCGCTTCGTGGTCCTGCGCTCCGAGGTGCACCCAGGCCCGCTGGACGGCCACTTCCTCCGCCGGCACACCGTGGCGGGCGGCCTCCTCCAAAGCGGCGGCGGCCTCGCCCCACCGTTCCGCTCCGCGGAGGCCGTCGAGCCGCGCCAAGTGAGCCTCCGTGGAGGTGACCTCGAGCCGCAGGGCGTGGTCGATCGCCGCGAGCGCCTCGTCGTCGCGCCCCGCGACGAACAGGACCTTGGCCAGCACCACGTGGGCGTCCGGGTCGTCGGCGGCGTCCTCGGCGTCCTGCCGGGCGGCGGCCTCCGCGTCGGCCAGACGTCCGAGCATCTCCAGCGACTGGACGCGCACCCGGGCGGCGAGGCGGCGCCCCGGGTCCGCGCGCAGCGAGGCCTCCAGCTCCCCCAGCGCCCGGACGTACATCTCCCGCCCGTAGGAGACGCAACCCTCCTGCTCCAGGAGGAACGCCTCCAGTCGCCCCGTGCTGTCGCCCGCACGCAGCGAGTCGATCAGTCGCCCCGCCTCGTCCCAGCGGTGGGTCGAGCGCAGCAGGGCCAGGGTCTCCTCCACGAGGTCGGTGTCGCCGGGTGCGCTCTCCCTGGCGCGCGTCAGGGCGGCGAGCGCCTCGTCGTGCCGGGCGGCCGTGCGCAGGGCACGGGCGAGGGTGGTGAGCGCCGCGGGTTCGGCGGGGCGCAGGGCGGCGCCGCGCTCGGCGGTCGTGATCGCCCCCGTCACGTCGCCGGTGCACAGCAGCAGCCCGGCCCGGGCGGACAGTCCCCATTCGTCCGTGGGGTTGAGCGCCAGAGCCTCCTCGGTACGGGCCAGGGCACGGTCGAGTGCCCCGTCGGCCAGTTCGGCGGCGGCCAGTTCCAGCCTGATGCCCGGGGAGTACCGGCACGTCCGCGCCGCGTGCCGTCCCGTGGAGAGGGCTTCCGCCAGGTCGCCGCGCTGCCGCTGTGCCTGCGCCTTGCACCCCCATGCGTCGGCCCAGCGCGGTTCGATCGCCAGCGCCCGGTCGCAGGCCGCGATCGCCTCGTCCCATCGCCGCAGGTCCAGGAGGCAACGGGCGTGTTCGACGTGCGCGTCGGGCCGGCGGCCGTACCGGGCCACGAGGCGCTCGGCGGCCGCCAGTGCGGCCCGGCCCGTCCCCCGGCCGCTCTCGTACCTGGCCTCCGCCGACAGCACGGCGATGTCGTCGCGGTCCAGGGAGCGGGCGGAGACCAGCTTGGTGCGGGCGAGATCGGTCTCGCCCCGGCTCACCGCGATCCGTACGGCCGCGCAGCGGACCTCGACGGGGTCGGCGAGGCCGCGCTCGGCGTCCTCCAGGCCCCGCAGCGCGGCCGCGGTGTCGCCCAGTTCGACACGCGTCCACGCGGAGCCGATCCAGCCCTCCGCGTGGCGCGGTCCGATGGCGGTGGCCCGCTCGAAGGCCGCCAGTGCCTCGTCCCAGCGGCAGGCGTTGTGGTGCAGCCAGCCCAGCGCGGTGTGGACGTCCACGGCTTCCGGGAGCCGCTCCGCGGCCGCCGTGCCCTCGGCCAGGGCCTCGTCGCGGCGGCCCATGCGGTCGAGGGCCGCCAGGCGCCACCCCGCCGCCGGGCCGCATTCCGGGTCATGGCGCAGCGCCGTGGCGAACTCCGCGAGCGCCGCCGAATGTTCGTACTGCCGCAGCCGCAACCGGCCCCGCGCGACGTGCAGTCGGGCCGTTCGCTCCGGGTCGCCTTCCGCCCGGGCGAGTTCGGCACTGATGAGGGCCTCGGCCTCCTCGTAGCGGCAGTCGAGGGTGTGCTCCCTCAGGACGGCCAGGACATCGGTGTCCTGGCCGGACTGTGCGTCCGTGCTCATGGCGCTCCCTCCCCCGCGGCGGGTACCGGCAGCATACGGACTGCAAACCGGTCTCGTACGCCGGGAGTTGACGTCGGTGGTCGGCGCGGGCGCCGGTGCAACCCGCCGGCCCTCGTGGCGCGTCCTCGCGATTGACGGATCCGCCGGGGGCGGGGGGACGCGTGCAGTACATAGAGGTCACGGAGCTGGCAGGGGTACGCTCGGCGGTCATGCGCTTCCGCAGCCGTGGGACGGCGCTGGCCTTCGAGCTGTACCCGATGGTCCACCTGGCGGAGCCGGCGTTCTACGCGGAGGTGACGGCCCGTCTGCGCGCCTCGTGCGACCTGGTGATCGCCGAGGGCGTCCGGGGCGGTACGGCGGCGCTGGCGCTCACGCGGTCGTACCGCAGCCTCGCGGGCCACGAGCGTCTGGGACTGGTCGTCCAGGACATCGACTTCGACACGCTGGGCGTGCCCGTGGTGTGTCCGGACATGACCGGTGAGGAGTTCGACGACAGGTGGCGGCGGGTGCCGCTCAGGGAGCGCGCGACGCTGGCCGCGCTCATCCCCGTCTACGTCGCGGGCATGCGGCTGCTCGGTACGCGCCGGTTCCTCGCCCGGCATCTGCAACTCGAGGACCTGCCCGGCGACGACGAGGAGGCGGCCGCGGAATTCTGGACGGGGACGGACGACCTGGTGGTGCACCGGCGCGACCGCCTGCTGATCGACGCGGTGACGCATGTGCACCACGCCCGCGCCGGCGCTCCCGAGCCGTTCACCGCCGGGATCCTGTACGGCGCGGGGCACATGCGCGCGGTGACCACGGCGCTGATGGACCTGGGCTACAAGCCCGCCGGCTCGCAGTGGCTGACGGTCTTCACCCTCGACGACCCCGGGGCCGGCTGACCCTGCCCAGAACCGTCGGGCCGTCAGGCCGTCAGGGGCCCACCGGGGTGACCCGGCCGTCCGCGAGCCGCTGGCCGCGCAGCAGACGCCAGGCGGCGGTGGCCGCCAGCAGCAGGACGGCGCCCCCGGCGGCGGAGGCCGCGCGCAGGCCGTCGGTGAAGGCGGCGGGGTCGGCCGAGGCCGGGCCGCCGGAGATGCCGGTGACCACGGAGCCCAGGAGGGCGATGCCGAGGGCGGCGCCGAGTTCGTACGCGGTTTCGGAGACGCCGGAGGCGGCACCGGCCTGCTGCGGCGGGACGCTGGAGAGGATGACGTCGGCCGTGACGGTGAACGACAGCCCGGCTCCGGCGCCGACGACCAGGAGGGTCGCGCCGAGGAAGAGGTAGCCCGTGCCGGGGCGCAGGGCCAGGAGGGCGATCAGGGCGAGTCCGGTGGCGCCGAGGCCGCCCGTGACGGCGACCCTGACCGACCAGCGGCGCGCGGCGGCGCCCGCGACGAGCCCGGTGGCCGCGGCGCCGAGGGTCGCCGGGAGTTCGCACAGTCCCGCCTGGAGCGGGGAGCGGGCCTGGACGAGCTGGAGGAACTGGGAGAGGAAGAAGACGCTCCCGGCGAGCCCGAGCACGGTGAGCAGGTCCGCCAGCACCGCGCCGGAGAAGCCCCGGTGCCGGAACAGACGCATGTCCAGCAGCGGCTTGGGCAGGGCGAGTTGCCTGCGGACGAAGGTGTACAGGCAGACCGCGCCGAGGACACCGGCACCGGCCGCGCCGGGTCCGGGTCCGTGCACGGCGAGCTGCTTGATGCAGTAGACGACGCCGAACATGCCGAGCAGCGAGAGCAGGACGCTGGCCGGGTCCCAGGGGCCGGGCGCCGGGTCACGGGACTCGGGCAGCGACCGGGCGCCCACGACGAGCAGCAGGGCCATGACGGGCAGGTTGATGAGGAAGACCGAGCCCCACCAGAAGTGCTCGAGGAGGATCCCGCCGACGACCGGGCCGAGGGCGGCGCCCGCGGTCGAGACGGCGCCCCAGACGCCGATGGCGAAGCTCCGCTCGCGCGCGTCGGGGAAGAGGGTGCGGATCAGGGCGAGCGTGGACGGCATGAGGGTGGCGCCCGCGACGCCCATGAGGGCGCGGGCGGTGATGAGCATGCCGGGGGTGGTGGCGTACGCGGCGAGCACGGAGAGCGCGCCGAAGGCGGCGGTGCCGGTGAGCAGCAGCCGCTTGCGTCCGACGCGGTCGCCGAGGCCGCCCATGGAGACGAGCAGGCCGGCGATGACGAAGGAGTAGACGTCGCCGATCCACAGCAGTTGGGTGGAGGTGGGGCTCAGGTCCGCGCTGAGGAAGGGCACGGCCAGGCCGAGCACGGTGGCGTCGACGGCGATGAGCAGCAGCGCGAGGGTGAGGACGCCGAGGGCGAGCCAGCGCCCGGGGTGGCCGCGGTCGTCGTGGCGCGGGGTGGTGACGGGTGCGGCGGTGGTCACGACCCGCTCCGGGGGTCGCGCAGCATGCCGCCGAGCAGCAGTTCGGTGACCATGCGGGCGGGGTCGAGGCGGGCCATGCGGCCGTCCTGGACGGACCAGGCCGAAGCGGCGATGAGCGCGTACAGCGCCTCGACGAGCCAGGCGGGGGTCAGGTCGTAGCGGAACGCGCCGGCTTCCTGGCCGCGCCGGAAGAGGGCGGCGACCCGGGCGTCGATGCGCGCCCAGCCCTCGTTGATCTCGGCGACGTCGTAGATCTGGTTCTCGCCGTAGAGGAAGGCCAGGAAACCGGAGACGGGCACGGCCTCGGTGATGAGCCGGCGGACGGCCTCGACGGGGTCGCCCTCCTCGATGCGCGCGGCGTCCAGGCGCTCCTCGGTCTGCGCGATGCCGAGCAGGCCGAGGGCCCGCACCAGCGCGTCCCGGCCGGGGAAGTGCCGGTGGAGCGTGGCCCGGCTGATGCCGGCGGCCTTGGCGATCTCGTCCATGGAGGCGGTGGCACGCCGCGACAGCAGGTCGGCCGCGTCCCGCAGGACCTGCTCACGATCGAAGCTCATGAGACAAGGGTAGCCCAGATGAGACACCAGTGTCTCATGCGCGACGACGAAGAAGCCCGGCCGGGTGGACGGACCCGGCCGGGCTCCCTGCTCGCGGGATCAGCCCTTGGCCTGCGCCCACGCCAACTGGACGGCGAGGTCCCGCTTGACCTCGGCGAGCTGGACCACCACCGCCGACGGCGCGGTCCCGCCGCGGCCGTCGCGGGCGGCCAGCGCGCCGGGCACGTTCAGCACGGTGCGCACCTCGGGAGCGAGGTGCGGGGAGATCTTGGCGAACTGCTCGTCGGTCAGCTGGTCCAGCTCGATGTCCTCGGCCTCGCAGACCTTGACGCACTCCCCCGCGACCTCGTGCGCGACACGGAAGGGCACGCCCCGCTTCACCAGCCACTCGGCGATGTCCGTTGCGAGCGAGAAGCCGGCCGGGGCGAGCTCCTCCATGCGCTCCCGGTTGACGGTGAGCGTGGCCATCATGCCCGTGAAGGCGGGCAGCAGGACCTCGAGGGTGTCGCAGGAGTCGAAGACCGGCTCCTTGTCCTCCTGCAGGTCGCGGTTGTACGCCAGGGGCAGCGCCTTCAGCGTGGCGAGCAGGCCGGTCAGGTTGCCGATGAGCCGCCCTGACTTGCCGCGGGCGAGTTCCGCGATGTCCGGGTTCTTCTTCTGCGGCATGATCGACGAGCCGGTGGAGAAGGCGTCGTGGAGGGTGACGAAGGAGAACTCCTTCGTGTTCCAGATGATGACCTCCTCCGCGATCCGCGAGAGGTCGACGCCGATCATGGCGGTGATGAAGGCGAACTCGGCGACGAAGTCGCGCGAGGCCGTGCCGTCGATGGAGTTGGCAACCGAGCCGTGCTCGAAGCCGAGGTCCCTGGCGACCGCCTCCGGGTCGAGCCCGAGCGAGGAACCGGCCAGCGCGCCGGAACCGTACGGGGACACCGCCGTGCGTTCGTCCCACTGGCGCAGCCGCTCGGCGTCCCGGGACAGCGCCTGGACGTGGGCGAGCACATGGTGGGCGAAGAGCACCGGCTGGGCGTGCTGGAGGTGGGTGCGGCCGGGCATGGCGACGTCGAAGTGCGTCTCGGCGAGCCGGACCAGGGCGTGCTGCAGCTCGGCGATCAGGCCGCCGATGATCCGGGCGTGGTCGCGCAGGTACATCCGGAAGAGCGTGGCGACCTGGTCGTTGCGGGACCGGCCGGCCCGCAGCTTGCCCCCGAGGTCGGGGCCGAGCCGCTCCAGCAGGCCGCGCTCCAGGGCGGTGTGGACGTCCTCGTCGGCGATGGTCCCGGTGAAGGAGCCGTCGGCGACGTCGGACTCCAGCTGGTCGAGGCCGGCGAGCATGCGGGTCAGCTCGACGTCGCTCAGCAGGCCCGCCTTGTGCAGCACGCGCGCGTGGGCGCGGGAGCCGGCGATGTCGTACGGCGCGAGCCGCCAGTCGAAGTGGACGGACGCGGAGAGTTTGGCCAGCGCCTCCGCGGGACCGTCGGCGAAACGGCCGCCCCAGAGCCGGACGTCGCCGCTGTTGGTGCTCACTGGTCTGCTCGCTTCCCTCGGGGGTGGATGTGCGGCTGCCTCCCCGCCGGCAGGGGCGGGGAGGCGGGCTGCCGTGGTCGAGGCTACTGACTAGGCCAGGTCGCGCTTGGCCGCGATCTTCGACGACATGCCGAAGATCTCGATGAAGCCCTTCGAGAGCGACTGGTCAAACGTGTCGCCGGTGTCGTAGGTCGCCAGGTTGAAGTCGTACAGGGACTGGTCGGACTTCCGGCCGGTGACGACGGCGCGGCCGCCGTGCAGGGTCATCCGGATGTCGCCGGTGACGTGCTGGTTGGCCTCGTCGATGAAGCCGTCCAGGGCCCGCTTGAGCGGGGAGAACCACAGGCCGTCGTAGACCAGCTCGCCCCAGCGCTGCTCGACCTGACGCTTGTAGCGGGCCAGTTCGCGCTCGACGGTGACGTTCTCCAGCTCCTGGTGGGCGGTGATCAGGGCGATCGCACCCGGAGCCTCGTACACCTCGCGGGACTTGATGCCGACCAGGCGGTCCTCGACCATGTCGATCCGGCCGACGCCCTGGGCGCCCGCACGCTCGTTGAGCTGCTGGATGGCCTGCAGGACGGTGACCGGCTTGCCGTCGATGGCGACCGGGACGCCCTGCTTGAAGGTGATGACCACCTCGTCGGCCTCGCGGGGCCCGGCCGGATTCTGGGTGTACTCGTAGACGTCCTCGATCGGGGCGTTCCAGATGTCCTCGAGGAAGCCGGTCTCGACGGCCCGCCCGAAGACGTTCTGGTCGATCGAGTAGGGGGACTTCTTGGTGGTGGCGATGGGGAGGTTCTTCTCCTCGCAGAAGGCGATCGCCTTGTCCCGGGTCATCGCGTAGTCGCGGACCGGCGCGATGCAGGTCAGCTCGGGGGCGAGGGAGGAGATGCCGGCCTCGAAGCGGACCTGGTCGTTGCCCTTGCCGGTGCAGCCGTGGGCGACGATCGAGGCGCCGTGCTTCTTGGCGGCGGCCACCAGGTGCTTGACGATGGTCGGCCGGGAGAGCGCGGAGACCAGCGGGTAGCGGTCCATGTAGAGGGCGTTGGCCTTGATCGCCGGGAGGCAGTACTCGTCGGCGAACTCGTCCTTGGCGTCGGCCACCTCGGCCTCCACCGCGCCGCAGGCGAGCGCGCGCTTGCGGATGACGTCCAGGTCCTCGCCGCCCTGGCCGACGTCCACGGCCACGGCGATGACCTCGGCGCCGGTCTCCTCGGCGATCCATCCGATGGCGACGGAGGTGTCCAGTCCGCCCGAGTAGGCGAGTACGACGCGCTCGGTCACGGGTCTCTCCTTTGGTGCGCGAGGTCCGGTGCGTATGGCGGCGGTGGTGATGCATACGCTGATGGGTATAAGTATGCACTCCCCCGCATGATTCGTCAATCGGCCGTGTCGTCGCAGCTCACAGGCGTGTCGGCCGCTCCCCGCGGCAGCCGCGCCCCGGACAATCGGACCGCCCGCACCCGGCCGCCCCGCGGAGCGCACGGCAATACCACATCGTGGTACGGCGCGTGGTGGGAAACCGGGCTTTGAGCAGGGGCGCGGAGCCGCGCGTACCCATGCGCATGGCGGCCACGACCACGATGATCCACAACAGCAGGGCGGGCAGGCGGCAGGCCATGCGCCGGATCCGGCCCCGCCGTTCCCCCGCGATCCCGCTGCTCCTCCTGGCCTGGGCGGGCGCCGCCGGGGTCGTGTGGCTGTGGTGGGGCAACACCCCCTACATCCAGCCGACCACGGCCGGCTGGCTCACCGCGGCGGGCCGGATCACCGGCCTGCTCGGCGGCTACGCCATCGCCCTGGTCGTCCTGCAGATGGCGCGCGTCCCCGCGCTGGAGCGGCGCGTGGGCAGCGACCGGGTGGCCCGCTGGCACGCGATGAGCGGCCGGTACGCCGTCTGCCTGGTCGTCGTCCACGTCGCGCTCATCCTGTGGGGTTACTCCGAGCAGTCCGGGCAGCCGCTCGTGCAGCAGTCGGTCTCCGTGGTCCTGGACTACCCGCGGATGATCGAGGCGACGGCCGGCACCGTGCTGCTGCTGGTCATCGGCTTCGTCTCGGCGGGCGCCCTGCGCCGCCGGCTGCGCTACGAGACCTGGTACTACGTCCACCTGCTGACCTACGCAGCGGTCTACCTGACCTTCTGGCACCAGTTGGCCACCGGCGCCGAGTTCGCGGGCAGCGCCACCGCGCGCGGCATCTGGTACGCGCTGTACGGCTCGGTGACGGGGCTGGTCCTCTGGTACCGGGTGCTGGTGCCGGTCCGGCTCAACATGAGGCACCGCATGCGGGTCGCGGAGACCGTCGAGGAGGCGCCGGGCGTGGTCTCGGTGCTGATCACGGGACGCAGGCTGCACCGCCTGGGCGCCCAGCCCGGCCAGTTCTTCCGCTGGCGCTTCCTCGCCCCGGGACTGCGGTGGAGCGCCAACCCGTACTCGCTGTCGGCGCCGCCCCGGCCGGACCTGCTGCGGATCACCGTCAAGGCGGTGGGCGGCCACAGCTCCGCGCTGGCCTCGCTCGAACCCGGCACGCGGGTGTGGGCCGAGGGCCCCTACGGCGCCATGACGGCCGCCCGCCGCCGCGGCGGCAAGGTGCTGCTGCTGGCGGGCGGCGCCGGGATCACCCCGCTGCGGGCCCTGTTCGAGACGCTGCCGGCCGCGCCCGGCGACCTCACGCTGCTGTACCGGGCGCGCAGCAGGCAGGACCTCGCGTTGTGGGCGGAGCTGGAGGAGATCGCCGCCGAGCGCGGCGCACGCCTGGTGTACGCGGTGAACGGACCCGGCGGCGCGCGCCCGGAGATCACCGCGCAGGGACTGCGGCGGATGCTGCCGGACATCGACCGGCACGACGTGTACCTGTGCGGCCCTCCGGGGCTGGCCGAGGAGTCGTACTCCGCGCTGCGCGAGGCGGGAGTGCCCGAACGCCGTATCCACCACGAGTCCTTCGAGATGTGAGGTCCGAGTGAAGAAGAAGCACCCGCTGCGCCGGATCCTCCTGAGCAGCGTGACGACCGTCTCCGGGGTCGTGCTGCTGCTCGCCCTGAAGCCGACGACGGCGCCCTTCACCTCGCAGGCCGGGGCCCCGGCACAGCAGGTGCCGCCGGTCTCCGCGGCCCCCTCCCCCGCCGGCCCGGACCCGTCGGTGCCGGTGGCCTCGGCCCCCGCGGACGGACGCGGCACCGGCGGGGCGAAGGCCCCGGGGAAGCAGGGCGGCGCGCCCGCGCGGAAGACCGTCACCGGGGACGTCGCGCAGACCAGCTACGGCCCCGTCCAGGTCAAGATCACGGTCGACGGGGGGCGGATCGTCTCGGCCGCGGCCGTCCAGGCGCCCGCGGGCACCCCCACCAGCGACCAGCTCACCGCCACCGCCGTCCCGCAGCTCGACCAGGCCGCGGTCACCGCCCAGAGCGCGCAGATCGACACCGTCTCCGGTGCCTCCTTCACCAGCGAGGGCTACCGGAAGTCGCTGCAGAGCGCCCTGGACAAGGCCGGTGCCTGACGATGTCCGACAACCCCCCGCGCCTGCGGCACGTGGAGCACTGCATGGGGACGGTGTTCTCCTTCGACGTGCGCGGTGCCCGCGAGCCGCGCGTCCGGACGGCCCTGGACGAGGCGGTGGCGGACCTGCACCAGGTCGACGCGGTGTTCTCCACCTTCCGCGCCGACAGCGAGATCAGCCGGCTGGGCCGTGGTGAACTCGCCCTCGCGCAGTGCTCATCCGAGGTGCGCGAGGTCCTGGGGCTGTGCGAGGACGCCGAGCGCCGCACCGACGGCTGGTTCACCCCGCGCTACGCGGGCCCCGGCACCGCGCTCGACCCCACCGGCCTGGTCAAGGGCTGGGCGGTCGAGCGGGCCGCCAGGACGATCGCGGCGGCGGGCGCCGGGAAGGTCTGCCTCAACGGCGGCGGCGACGTCCAGCTGACGGGCGGCCCCTGGCGGGTCGGCATCGCCGATCCGCTGCGGCCCGGGGGGCTGGCCACCGTCGTCGAGGCGGACGGCGAGCTGGCCGTCGCCACCTCCGGTCCCGCCGAACGCGGCTGCCACATCCTCGACCCGCACACGGGTGCGCCGCCCGCCGGGGGACTCGCGTCGCTCACCGTGGTGTGCGCCTCCCTCACCGAGGCGGACACCTGGGCGACGGCCGGCTACGCCATGGGCGGCCGGGCCCGGGAATGGCTGGAAGGACTCCCCGATGTGGAGGCCTTCGCCGTCGCCCCCGACGGCACGACCTGGCACACCTCGGGATTCGGGCGTTTCGTCGCCAAGTTGAGCGCTTGACGATCAGCTGTTCCAGGTGGCAAGAATGCGTCACATGGATCTGCAACTGAACGGCAAGGTCGTGCTGGTCACCGGAGGGTCCGACGGACTCGGCGCGGCCCTTGTCCGGCGGCTGACCGCCGAGGGCGCCAAGGTGGCGCTGTGCGGACGTGACCCCGAGCGCATCGAGCACGTGGTGAAGGAACTGGGCGCCACCGGCGCCGACGTGCTGGGCGTGCCGGCCGACGTCACCCGCCCCGAGGACCTCGAGCGCTTCGTCGCCGCCGCCGACGGGCGCTGGGGACGGATCGACGCCGTGGTCAACAACGCCGGGCGCAGCGCGGCCGGCTTCTTCGAGCGCCAGGACGACTCGGTGTGGGAGGAGGACCTGCAGCTGAAGCTGCACGCCGCGGTGCGGCTGACCCGGCTGGCCCTCCCCCACCTGCGCGCCGCGGGGGGCGGCGGCGTCGTCAACACCCTCGCCGTCTCCGCCAAGGCCCCCGGCGCGGGCAGCACCCCGACCTCGGTCTCCCGCGCGGCCGGCCTCGCGCTGACCAAGGCGCTGTCCAAGGAGCTCGGGCCCGACAACATCCGGGTCAACGCCGTGCTCGTCGGCCTGGTCGAGAGCGGCCAGTGGACCCGGCAGGCCGAGGAGCGCGGGATCACCGTCGAGGAGCTGTACGCCACGATGGGCCGCGAGTCCGGCATCCCCCTGGGCCGGGTGGGCCGCGCCGAGGAGTTCGCGGACCTGGTGGCCTTCCTGCTGTCCGGCCGGGCCGGCTACGTCACCGGCACCGGCATCAACTTCGACGGGGGCCTGAGCCCCGTCGTCTGACCGGGCCCGGGCCCGGTCCTAACCGCCCGCGGCCAGGCGCAGCAGGTGGTCGGCGACCGCCTGCCCGCCGGCCGGGTCGCGGCTGATCAGCATGACCGTGTCGTCGCCCGCGATCGTGCCGAGGATGTCGTACACCTCGGCCTGGTCGATCGCGGAGGCGAAGAACTGCGCCGCACCGGGCGGGGTGCGGACGACGACGAGGTTGGCCGAGGCCTCCGCGGAGATCAGCAGTTCGCCGGCGAGGCGGCTCATCCGCTCCTCCTTCACCGACTCCCCCAGCGGCGCCATGGGGGTGCGGAAACCGCCCTCGCTGGGCACGGCGTAGATGAGTTCGCCGTTGTTGGTGCGGATCTTCACCGCGCCCAGTTCGTCGAGGTCACGGGAGAGCGTCGCCTGGGTGACGCTCAGCCCGTCGTCGGAGAGCAGCTTGGCGAGCTGGCTCTGGGACCGCACCGGCAGCCGGTTGAGGATGTCGACGATCCGCCGGTGGCGTGCCATCCGGGTCTGCGGTACGGCGGCGGCTCCCCCGCCGGCCTGCTGCTGCGCCTCGCTCATCGTCGTGTCATTCTCCGGATCGGTGTCCCTCTGCGGCATGTACGGCGTCGAGGACACCCGGCAGCGCCCCCAGGAACGCGTCCACCTCGGCGTCACCGAGGATCAGCGGCGGGGCGAGCCGCACCGTGTCGGGTACGGCGGCGTTCACCAGGAGTCCGGCGTGCTGAGCCGCCTTCTGCACCTGCGCGGAGAGCGGCTCGGTGAGCACGATACCCAGCAGGAGGCCCGCACCGCGCACGTGATCGACCAGAGGGTGGTCCAGCGCCTCGACGCCCTGGCGCAGTTTCTCGCCCTGGCGCTTGACGTTGTCCAGCACGCCCTCCTGGGCGATGGTGTCCAGGACGGCGAGCGCCGCGGCGCAGGCCACCGGGTTGCCGCCGAAGGTGGTGCCGTGCTGACCGGGGGTCAGCAGCTCGGCCGCGGGGCCGAAGGCGAGGGTGGCGCCGATGGGCAGTCCGCCGCCGAGCGCCTTGGCGAGGGTGACGACGTCCGGCTCGACGCCCTGCGCCTGGTGCTCGAACCAGTGGCCGGTGCGGCCGATGCCGGTCTGCACCTCGTCCATGACGAGCAGGGTGCCGGTGGCGCGGGTGATCTCCCGGGCGGCGGCCAGGTATCCGGCCGGGGGCACGATGACGCCGTTCTCGCCCTGGACGGGCTCGAGCATCACCAGCGCGGTCCGCTCGGTGACGGCGGCGCGCAACGCGTCGGCGTCGCCGTACGGCACATGGGTGACGTCACCGGGCAGCGGGCGGAAGGACTCCTGCTTCCCCGGCTGCCCGGTGAGCGCGAGCGCGCCCATGGTGCGGCCGTGGAAACCGCCGTCGGTGGCCACCATGTGCGTACGGCCCGTCAGCCGGCCGATCTTGAAGGCGGCTTCGTTGGCCTCGGCGCCGGAGTTGCAGAACAGCACGCGGCCGGGCCGTCCGGACAGCTGGAGCAACCGCTCGGCGAGGGCGACCGTGGGCTCGGCGATGAAGAAGTTGGAGACGTGGCCGAGGGTCGCGATCTGCTCGGAGACCGCGCGGACGACGGCGGGGTGGGCGGTGCCGAGGGCGTTGACCGCGATGCCGCCGAGGAAGTCCAGGTACTCGTTGCCGTCGGCGTCCCAGTACCGGGCGCCCTCGCCGCGGACCAGGGGCAGCCGCGGGGTGCCGTAGTTGTCCATCAGGGAGCCCTGCCAGCGCCGTGTGAGAGCCTCGTTCCCCTGGTCGCCGGTCCCGGTCATGCCCGTTCCCCTTCGTTCCGCGATGTGCCGCCCGCCGTGTCGACGCCGTCGGGTACCACCATCGTGCCGATTCCCTCGTCGGTGAAGATCTCCAGCAGGATCGAGTGCTGGACCCGCCCGTCGATGACCCGGGCGGTGTGGACGCCGTTGCGCACCGCGTGCAGGCACCCCTCCATCTTGGGCACCATGCCGCTGGACAGCTCGGGCAGCAGTTTCTCCAGCTCGCTCGCCGTGAGCCGGCTGATCACCTCGTCGCTGTTCGGCCAGTCCTCGTACAGGCCCTCGACGTCCGTGAGGACCATCAGGGTCTCCGCGCCGAGCGCGGCCGCGAGCGCCGCCGCGGCGGTGTCGGCGTTGACGTTGTAGATGTGGCCGTCGTCGGCGCTGCGGGCGATGGAGGAGACGACCGGGATGCGGCCGTCGTCCAGCAGGGCCCGGATGGCGCCGGTGTCGATCTCGGTGATCTGCCCGACCCGGCCGATGTCGACGGCCTCGCCGTCGATCATCGGGCGGTGCCGGGTCGCGCTGATGGTGTGGGCGTCCTCGCCGGTCAGGCCGACGGCGAGCGGGCCGTGCTGGTTGAGCAGGTTGACCAGCTCGCGCTGCACCTGCCCGGCGAGCACCATGCGGACGACGTCCATGGCCTCCGGGGTGGTGACCCGCAGCCCCGCCTTGAACTCGCTGACCAGGCCCTGCTTGTCGAGCTGCGCGCTGATCTGCGGGCCGCCGCCGTGCACCACGACCGGCTTGAGGCCGGCGTGCCGCAGGAAGACGACGTCCTGGGCGAAGGCCGCCTTCAGTTCCTCGTCGACCATGGCGTTGCCGCCGAACTTGATGACGACCGTCTTGCCGTGGTGCCGGGTCAGCCAGGGCAGCGCCTCGATCAGGATCTGCGCCTTGGGCAGGGCCGTGTGCTTGCGGGCGCTCATGAGCTGTAGGCGCTGTTCTCGTGGACGTACTCGGCGGTCAGGTCGTTGGTCCAGATGGTCGCGGTCTCGGTGCCGGCGGCGAGGTCGGCGGTGATGTGGACCTCGCGGTAGCGCATGTCGACCAGTTCGCGGTCCTCGCCGACGGAGCCGGACTTGCAGACCCACACGCCGTTGATCGCGACGTTGAGGCGGTCCGGCTCGAAGGCGGCGGAGGTGGTGCCGATCGCCGAGAGCACCCGGCCCCAGTTGGGGTCCTCGCCGTGGATCGCGCACTTGAGGAGGTTGTTGCGGGCGATGGAGCGGCCCACCTCCACGGCGTCGTCCTCGGTCGCGGCGTTGACGACCTCGATTTTGATGTCCTTGGAGGCGCCTTCGGCGTCGCGGATCAGCTGGCGGGCGAGGTCGGCGCAGACCTGCTCGACGGCGGCGGCGAAGGGCTCCGGTGCGGGGGTGACGCCGGAGGCGCCGGAGCCGAGCAGCAGCACCGTGTCGTTGGTCGACATGCAGCCGTCGGAGTCGGCCCGGTCGAAGGTGGTGCGGGTGGCGGCGCGCAGCGCCCCGTCGAGGGCGGCGGAGTCCAGGTCGGCGTCGGTGGTGAGGACGACCAGCATGGTGGCCAGGCCCGGTGCGAGCATGCCCGCGCCCTTGGCCATGCCGCCGACCGTCCAGCCCTCGCCCTCGTAGACGGCGGTCTTGTGCACGGTGTCGGTGGTCTTGATGGCGATGGCGGCCTTCTCGCCGCCGTGGGCGGAGAGCTCGGCCGCCGCCTTGGCGACGCCCGGCAGCAGCTTGTCCATCGGCAACCGGACGCCGATCAGCCCGGTGGAGCAGACGGCGACCTCCCCCGCGCTCTGCCCGAGGGCGTCGGCGACCGCCTCGGCGGTGGCGTGGGTGTCCTGGAAGCCCAGGGGTCCCGTACAGGCGTTGGCGCCACCGGAGTTGAGGACGACGGCGGATACCTGACCTCCTCTCAGGACCTGCTCCGACCACAGGACGGGGGCGGCCTTGACGCGGTTGGAGGTGAAGACGCCGGCCGCGGCGAGCCGCGGACCGTTGTTCACCACGAGGGCGAGGTCCGGGTTGCCGTTCTCCTTGATCCCGGCGGCGATGCCCGCCGCCGTGAATCCCTGTGCTGCCGTGACGCTCACTGTGTCGTCTCCTTGTCCGCTTCTGGGCCGACGCACCGCAGGGGCGCGGCCTTCGCCGTGATGTCGGTGTACGGCCCGGTCACCGGGGCCGTGCCGGGCGCGTCGGCCCCCGCGCCGCAGGGCGCCGCCCGGGTGAGCAGCTCGGCGACGGCACGGCGGGCACGGGCAGCGGGACGGGGGGTCATGGTGCGACCCCCGCGGTGCTCAGGCCCAGTCCCTCGGGCAGGCCGAGCGCGATGTTCATGCTCTGCACGGCGCCGCCGGCGGTCCCCTTGGTGAGGTTGTCGATGGCGCTGACGACGACGACCCGGCCGGCGGCCTCGTCGTAGGCGACCTGGATCAGCGCGGCGTTCGAGCCGTACACGGCGGCGGTGGCGGGCCACTGGCCCTCCGGCAGCAGGTGCGCGAACGGTTCGTCGGCCAGCGCCTTCTCGTAGGCGCCCCGTACGGCGTCGGCGGTGGTGCCGGGCCTGGCCTTGGCGCTGCAGGTGGCGAGGATGCCGCGGGGCATCGGCGCCAGCGTCGGGGTGAAGGAGACGCAGACCCGCTCCCCGGCCACGCCGGAGAGGTTCTGGATCATCTCGGGGGTGTGCCGGTGCGTACCGCCGACGCCGTACGGGGTCATGTTTCCCATGACCTCGCTGCCCAGCAGGTGCGGCTTGGCGGCCTTGCCCGCACCGGAGGTGCCGGACGCGGCGACGACGACGGCCTCGGGCTCCACCAGGCCCGCCGCGTACGCGGGGAAGAGCGCGAGCGTGACCGCGGTGGGGTAGCAACCGGGCACCGCGATGCGCCGGGAGCCCGTCAGCGCGGCGCGCGCACCCGGCAGCTCCGGAAGGCCGTACGGCCATGTGCCGGCGTGCGGGGTGCCGTAGAACCGCTCCCAGTCCGCGGCGTCCTCGAGCCGGAAGTCGGCGCCGCAGTCGACGACGAGGGCCGTGTCACCGAGCTGCTCGGCGACGGCGGCCGACTGCCCGTGCGGCAGCGCGAGGAAGACGACGTCGTGTCCGGCCAGCGCCTGCACGTCGGTCGCCTCCAGGACGCGGTCGGCCAGCGGCAGCAGATGCGGCTGCAGGCCGCCGAGGCGCTGCCCGGCGTTGGTGTTCCCGGTGAGCGCGCCGATCTCGATCTCGGGGTGGTTCAGCAACAGGCGCAGGATCTCCCCGCCCGCGTACCCGCTCGCTCCCGCCACCGCTGCCCGGAATGCCATGGACCCTCCTCTTCGATGGCATGACTATACGGCGCCCGGAAGTTTTATGCAAAGCATTTCCGCCCGTTCCGGCCCCGCCGCCCGTGCCGAGGATCTATGCCTGGCCCGTCAGGACGATAGTTGGCCCTCACTCCGAACCCGGCACTACCACGTGAACATGCCGAGACGACTCGTGTGGCCGGGAACACTGGGCACAGGCGCTCGCCCCGGACCGTGTCCTATCCGGTGAGGATCAGGGCCACGGCAAGTCGCCATCCGGACCGGCCACCACCACCGGCGCGGGGCAACGCCGGATTGTGCACCACCGACATCTCCGGGAGCTTTCAGCGCCGGTGGACGCTGACTGCGTAGCCACCGCCCTCATAAGGGTCGGCGTCCCAGGTGGCGAAGCGGTCGACGAAGGCGAGGCTCGCCGCAGCGCAGTAGGTGTCGTACTCCGGCAGCGTGATGCTCGGCGGCACCGGCAGGTGGCCCTCGTCCAAGCCGAATCCGGAGACGAACAGACCCCCCGGGCGCAGCACCGCGGCCAGTCGGCTGACGGCCGCCGCTTCGGTACCGGTGGCGAGAAGCGGGAAGATGTTGCCGGCGGCGACCACGAGGTCGAAGCCCGCAGCGGCATGAACATCAGCCGGGGCGAAATCGGTCAAGTCGGCCCGGATCCACGTCAGCTCCGGCGCTTCCCTGCGGGCCACCGCCAGCATGGACTCGTCGAGGTCCACCCCGACACAGTCATACCCGAGCTCCGCGAGCCGGATCATGACCCGTCCGGTACCGCACCCGGCGTCCAGCACCCGCGCTCCCGCGGGCACGAGCGCGGCGCAGAATCGCGCCTCACCATGCATGTCCTTGCCGCTGTCGGCCACGACCGCAAGACGCGCGGCGTAGTCCTCTCCGGAGCTCCCACCCGTCAGCTCTT
The DNA here is from genome assembly GCF_056858595.1 of Streptomyces sp. TOM-9. NCBI lineage: Bacteria > Bacillati > Actinomycetota > Actinomycetes > Kitasatosporales > Streptomycetaceae > Streptomyces > Streptomyces sp. TOM-9. The sequence goes on from NZ_JBXEQB010000001.1 coordinate 2,433,022, forward strand.
CCCAGCGATTCATGACGGCAAGTCTAATGAAGCGGAACGATCGCTCTGCCATCGCCCTCGAATGCCAGGGAAAGCCGACGCCGAGTTCCCGCGGCGAAGTCCCGTTGAGCGCGTCCGGTTACGGCTCTTCGGTAGGCATGTCGCCCCTTCTTGAGACTCAAGCGATCATGTGAGAGTAAGACTCTCGATGGGCATCTTAGCCTGCATCCGGCACCCATTTACAACATTGTGTCTTGATGGCTATAGTGACACTCAGCGTCAGATGAGGGAGTCGGTTCCGATCGAGCTTCCCAGTCGACGCCAGTGTCGCCATGCGATACCGCGCCACTCCGCGGGCGCAGCGAACGATCAAGGGCCGCAGCCAGCGACACCGGGGCCACGTCGGTACCGATGCCGCCTGCCCCCAAGGCCGCGCAGCCAGGTCGGCTGCACGTCAACCGCACTGCCGGAAGTCCGTGCTCGGCAGCGTCTTATCAGCGCATTTATCACCTTCTCGGCACATTGCCGGTACCACGACAGGAGAACCGACCATGCTTGAAGGATTCGAAGACGGCTACGCCGAGGTGAACGGAACCCGCCTTCACTACGTCATCGGCGGCGAAGGGGAGCCGCTCGTCCTGATGGAGGGTTGGCCCCGCACCACGCACGCCCTCAAGGGGATCATGGCCCCCTTGGCCCGGCACTTCCGGGTCATCGCCGTCGATTACCGCGGTATGGGCGGATCGGACAAGCCCGCCGGCGGCTACGACAAGAAGAACATGGCGAAGGACGTCTACGAACTCGTTCGCGGCCTGGGATACGAGCAGATCAACATCGCCGGCGGAGACATGGGCTCAACCGTCGCCTACAGCTTCGCCGCGAACTACCCGGAGGCGACCAAGAAGCTGGCGGTGTGGGAGGGGGCGACGTTCACGTCGGACCACCTCGCCATCACCGCCTTCCCTCAGCCGGGTGGGTGGAACGCCTGGTGGTACTCGCTGAGCCACGTCGAGGACCTGCCCGCGAAGCTCCTCGCGGGGCGGTTCCGGCACGTGATCGACTGGGCGATCGACCACTTCGCGGTCCACCCCGAGAAGATCAGCGAGGAGGACCGCGCCATTTACGCGGCGGCGTACGACGACCCCGAAGCGGTGAGGGCGTCCTTCGCCACGTACGCCGCGATCCATCAGGATCTCGCCGACGGCGAAACCTACCCGAAGTTGACCATGCCCGTCCTCGGACTGGGCGGCCCGCTTGTCATCGGCGCCATCGAGGGGGCAGTGCGGGCCAGGGCCACCGACACCCGCTTCGTCACCATCGAGGACACCGGCCACTACCTGGCAGAGGAGCAGCCGGAGGCACTCGCCGCCGAACTGCAGAAGTTCTTCGGCTGACAACCGGATTCGTCCTCGCGGTGCTCCCGGGCACCGCGAGGACGACTCGACAGTCTGGGAGCTCCCGCCGGGGTGAGCAGGCACGGTACTTCCACGCGATGGCTTCCAGGGTCCGGCGTTGGTCGGCCCGCTGTTGGCCACGGAGCGGATCGGCCGGCGCCATGACCCCTCGCCGCCTGCACGGCAACGTTGCGGCGTCCCGAGAGTCACGCCGTGACAGGGCGCGGAGCAGTGAAGGTGGCGAAGGCTTGATCGACGAGGGTTCCGAGGGGGAGGCGCGCTTCGGCGTTGGTCCAATGCTCTGCCGCGATGCCCAGGCAGTGCAGGGCGGCCGCCGCGCGCACGTGTGAGGCCAGGAGCGTCGCGTTCCCTGGGGATGTGCGTGCGGCAAGGATCTCCGCCAGGGCCGGGCGCCAGTTGGCCTGCTTCTCGCACAGGCGACCGGCCAGGGCAGGTGTGGTCTGAGTGAGGCGAAGCAGCACGAGACTGTCGGCGGGGTTACGGGAGAAGTACTCGATGGCGGGATCGACGGCCCGTCGCAGCGACGTCCACTCCTCTTCGTCGGCGGGCCGCGAACGCAATTCCTCGGACATCAGATCACCCAAGGGGTCCAGGACGCTGAGGACGACGTCCTCCTTGGTCCCGAAGTAGCGCAGAAAGGTGCTGCGGGACACGCAGGCCGCCGCGGCCAGATCGTCGAAGGTGGCCTCCTCGAAGCCGCGGCTGCAGAACAACCCGATCGCCACCTCGGCCAGCTCGAGGCGAACAGCGTTGCGCGCGATGTCCCGTGTCGTGTTCACGTGATGATTTTAGCCCGCGGCAGCCACTCACTTGCAAGTGTGCCCTCCAATAGCAATTTTGACACTCAGTGTCATACTCAATTTTGGCGATCCGGGAAGCCGGCGGTTGTCACCGGCGACACCCCGCCTCCGGAACCGACCTGCGGGAGGACCTCATGTTCACCGAGGGGTCCCAGGAAAGCGCGGGCGTCACCCGCAAACAGGCAACCGCAAATGCACAGGAAAAACCCATGCCCGTATCTGCAACTAAGTATCAGTCCAGCCATCAAGGTCCAGTCTGGCAAGCGAGTGGCTGTTGTGAAGTACGATGGTGGGATGGATACGACGCGGGCAAAGACACGGGACATCGCGCGCAATGCCGTTCGTAGCGAGCTGGCCCAGGTGGCGTTCCGCCTGTTCCACCGCGAATCCTTCGAGAAGGTGACCTTCGACGACCTGGCCGCGGCGGCCGGGGTGTCCCGCAGCACCTTCCTCCGCTACTTCGGGACCAAGGAGGAGGTCGTCCTCAGCGGCTTCGATCCCCTCGGCGACCAAATGGCCGACGCCCTGCGGACCCGGCCCGCCGACGAGGACAGCTGGACGTCGCTACGGCGGGCTGTCGATCCCGCCATCAAGTACTTCGACAAGAATCCCGCCGACACACTCGCGCTGCTGCGCCTGGTACAGAACACACCCGCGCTCGTTGCCCGCCTCCGAGAGAAGCAGCTCGGCTGGCGCCCCGCCCTGGCAGAAGTACTCGTCGAGCGTTCCGCCTCCGAGGGCATGTCCCCCCTGGCCGCGCACGTGCGTGTTGCGGCAGCCATGGAGTGCGTGACGGTCGCGTTGGAGCAATGGGTCGAGGTCGACACACGAGTCGCGCTCGACACCCTCACCGACGACGCCTTCGCAGCGCTCACCTCCGCGTGACACTGTGAAGTGACCCCTTCCCAGCAAGCCGCGTAACGCCGGTGTCGCCTCCGCGATGGCCAACACCGTCGCGGCCAGCGCCACCACGGTGTTGATCGCCCCCCCCAGCCGCAGAGGCCGCCCTCGCCCGACGGCCTTGGCCCTTGGCGCGGGTGCGGGCGCTTCCACGGCGCCGGAGGACCGGGACGACGTGGCGTATCGCTGCGAGAGCGGCGTCCTGTCGTCGCGCCGGTCAGCGGCAAAGGGCCAGTTCGCCGTCGGCTCGGGCGGCGTCCTCATCGTCGAACAGATACTCCTTCGCCCAGGAGCGCAGTTCCCGAAGGGCCGGACGGAGTGCTTCGCCGGCCTGGGTAAGTCGGTAGCTCACGTGTAGCGGGGGACCAGGGTCGACCTCGCGGACGAGCAAGCCCGCCTCTCCGAGCTCGGTGAGCCGGTCGGAGAGCATGCGCTCGCTGATGCCGGGGATCGAACGGCGCAACGCAGCGAAGTGTGCAGGGTGCTGCATGAGTGCCGCCATGATCAGCCCGTTCCATCGCTTTCCGAGTAGCTCGAAGCTGCGCATCAGGCCCGAGCTGACAGCCGCGCACTGATGCGCGGTGCGCTCCGTGTGTCCCACGACGTATGCCTTCCTGCAAGTGAGCGTGCTGTTGACGGAGTACGAGAGCGTGCGGGCCGTCGCATGTCGGACGCGCTCAGCTCGCTGCAGTGCGAGTAGGTGGTGTTGCGCTTGCCGGTGACCAGGCCGGGCGTGGCCGGTTGGCCGCGGAGTGCAGTCGCCGGCCTGGCTTCACCGATGTCCTCGGGTCCGGCGGCGCGGGGTCTTCCGGCCGCCGGACCCGGGGTCGCGCCGCATCCTCGTCCCCACGGGATGAGCGCGATCGGGGCCGTCTCCGCTCATGCGGCCCCGGTCCGGGAGGCCACTCGCGGAGTGGCCCTTGTGGGACGTCGGGATGTTGTGGCGGTAGGTGTGGGCGCCGAAGTCGTCGCGCTGGGCCTGGAGCAGGCCGAGGACGGATGTATGGACAGACTCGGCTACGGCGGGACTCCGGTGCCATGGGCCGTCCTTGGGGCACCGGAGCCCCGCACGCTGGGCTTGCTGCTCCCGGGCTAGATGCTGGCTCCGCCGTCGACGGTCAATCGCGCGCCCGTGATGAACGCGGCGTTCCCGCTCGCGAGGAAGACGACCGCCTTGGCGATGTCGTCGGTCGTACCGAAGCGGCCGAGGGGCGTCATTGCCACCTGGGCTGCGGCGAACGGGCCGTCCGCAGGATTCATGTCGGTGTCGGTCGCTCCGGGCTGAATGACGTTGACGGTGATGCCACGCGGGCCGAAGTCACGCGCCCACCCGCGTCCCAGCATGTCGATCGCGGCCTTGCTGGCCGCGTACTCCGCAGCGCCAGGAACGACGATCCGGTGGGCGACGATGCTTCCCAGCAAGATGACCCGCCCGCCGTCGGACAGGTAGCGAGCCGCGGTATGCGTCGTGGCGATGGTTCCCATGATATTGGTGGCCATCATCTGCTGGATTCCTTCGAGGTCGTCCAACTGACCGACTCCGCCGGTGACGGCGATTCCGGCGGAGTTCACCAGGACGTCAATTCGTCCGCCGAACTGCTCGGCGGCCTGGTGGACGGCGGCCGCTGCTTCCTGGGGAGCGGACTGGTCCGCCTGCAGAGCGAATGCCTTCACCCCCAGGGCAACCAGTTCGGCGACGACGCCTTCGGCCTGCTCGCGCGACTTTCGGTAAGTGATGGCAACACTTGCCCCCTCGCGCGCCAGGCCACGGGCGATCTCGGCACCGATACCGCGCGACCCTCCGGTCACGAGCGCGGTCCGTCCTGTCAATGCCTTGGGCATGACGATATCTCCTTATGCAATTCAAATGGCTTGCGCGTACTCATTGGAGGCTAAAGATTGACGCTAGTGTCAAGGTCAAGTTTGACCGCTGTGACGTCCGTCACCACGCGTGTCCGCGCTCATGAGGCGGAGATAATCCCTGATGGCGGTGCGGTTGCGTGACAGCACCTCGATGCGGCGGTCTATGCTGCGGATGTGCTCCCGCAGCGCGGCAAACTCTTCGTGGCTCAGGGCATCGCAGGTGACCTGAGCATTGCAATCCTGGTGTCCGAGCCAGGGCAGCACGGTGCGCAGAAGACGCGACGGAAGTCCTGACTCAATGAGCTCGCGTATCTGCACTACCAGCTCCACGGCCGTATCCTCGTACAGCCGGTAGCTGTTGCTTCCACGCCCCGGAGTGAGCAGCCCTTGCTGTTCGTAATAGCGGAGCATGCGTGGCGTAACTCCTGCTTTTTCGGCAAGTTCGCCGATCGTCATCACGGTGATCGTCTCTCCAGATGCGCTGTTCCGGCAGCATGGCCAAAAGCGTTTCCTGCGCGAACTCAGGATTCCCTTTCGGGCTGCCCTCCACGGCGCTCGCCCATCACAGCGCCTGCCCGAGTGCGACTACGTGGCGGCCGTCCGCTGAGCCAGTGGCCGGTGGTCAGTGCGCGACGACCGGCGCCACGAGCTGATCCTGCGCGTCCTCCCCGTCACCGGAAGAAGCCGAGGCGGAGCCCGGACGGTTGGCATTGACGAAAGCGAAGGCGATCAGTGAGGCGAGCGCCAGGATGCCGACGGCAAACCAGATCGCCGAGGTGTAGCCGTGCACCATGCCCTGGAGCTGGACCAGTTGCGCCTGCGGTTTTGAGGTTGCGCTGGCAGCGTGGTCCTTGACGAACGATGTCGTTGCCGAGGCGGCGATCGTGTTCAGCAGGGCTGTGCCGATCGCGCCGCCGACCTGCTGCGAGGTGTTGACCATGGCGGAGGCGACGCCGGCGTCTTGAGGCTGGATGCCCTGTGTGGCGAGGGACATGGCGGGCATGAACGCCGTACCGATGCCGAGGCCGAGCAAGACTGTCGCAGGCAGCAGCAGAGCGGCATACGTCGATCCGATCTCCAACCGGGTGAGCAGCAGCATGCCGATGCCAGCGACCAGGAAGCCGGGGCCCATGAGCAGACGGGGCCGGACGCGGGTCATCAGGCGGGCGCCGATTTGGGTCGAACCCGTGATCATGCCGGCCACCATGGGGATGAACGCGAAACCAGTCTTGATCGGGGTGTAGCCCTTCACGACCTGCAGGTAGTAGGTCAGGAAGAGGGACAGGCCGAACAGGCCGATGACAGCGAGGCCGAGCGAGATGTAGACGGCACCCCGGTTGCGGTCAGTGACCACGCGCAGTGGCAGCAGTGGCGCCCTGACCTTGGACTCGATCAGCGTGAAAGCGCTCAGCGACACCAGGGCCGCCACGAACATCGAGATGGTGACGGCGTCGCCCCAGCCGGCGGACTCGGCGCGGGTGAAACCGTAGACGAGGGAGACCAGGCCAAGGGCAGAAAGGACGACTCCAGGCATGTCCAGAGGGGAGCGGTTGCTGCCGCCCTCGGGCTCACGGATGACGAAGTAGGCACCTGCGCAGGCGACGACGGCGAAGGGGACGTTGACGAAGAACGTCCAGCGCCAGTCCAGGTACTCCGTGAGGAAACCGCCGAGGAGCAGGCCGACCGCGCTGCCACCACCGGAGATGGCGCCGAAGATGCCGAACGCCTTGGCGCGCTCCTTGGCGTCGGTGAACATCACCGAGAGCAGGGAGAGCGCGGCGGGGGCCAGCAGGGCACCGAAGACGCCCTGCAGAGCACGAGCGCCGAACATCATCGGGCCCGAGGTAGCCGCCCCGCCGAGCACGGAGGCGAGGGCGAAGCCGATCAGGCCGAACACGAAGGCGCGCTTGCGGCCCCACAGGTCGGCGATACGGCCGCCGAAGAGGAGCAGGCCGCCGAAGGCAAGAGCGTAGGCCGTGATGACCCACTGCCGGTTGCCGTCCGATATCCCCAGGTCGCCCTGGGCTGAGGGCAGCGCGATGTTCACGATCGTGGCGTCGAGGATGACCATCAGCTGGGCGAGCGCGATGAAGATCAGCGCCTTCCAGCGGTCGGCGTCACTGCCGCTCGGCGCGGCGGCTCGGGGAGCCTTGGTAACTGCATGTGACATGGGAGTACCCACTTCGGGACTTCGTTGCGGAAGGAAACTGCTGGAGCCGGAAGGGGCGGGTGCGCACGGATGTCCGGGAGAGGGGACCGTGTCGCGGCCCCCGACTCATTGGCCTGTGGTCAGGGGTGCCGCGGATCCTCCAGAGCGACGGTCCCCGGTCTGCGAACCCCGGCCCGGTCCGTCCTGCCGCGCAGGGTAGGAACGGCTGTCAGGCGAAGAATTTGTGGAGTTCGGCGGCAAGGGTTTCGGGCTGCTCCTCTGCCATGTAATGGCCGGTGTCCTGGACGGTGACGAAGCGGGTGTCGATGGCGAGTTCCTTCACCGCTCCCTCGATGGCGCCGATGACGAGCGGGCCGCCGAGTGCCAGGACAGGCATGGTGAGCTTGGAGTAGGTCTCGTTGTCGGCCAGGTCCTGGTGGATCGCGCCGTACCAGGCGAAAGCCGCCCTGATCGCGTCGGGGTCGTCGTAGGCCGCCGCGTAGACGGCCCGGTCCTCCTCGCTGATCTTCTCGGGGTGGACCGCGAAGTGGTCGATGGCCCAGTCGATCACGTGCCGGAATCGTCCGGCGAGGAGCTTCGCGGGCAGTTCGTCGATGTGGCTCAGCGAGTACCACCAGGGGTTCCATCCGCCCGGCTGGGGGAAGGCGGGGATCCCGAGGTGGGCAGGAGTGAAGGTGGCACCTTCCCAGACGGCCAGCTTCTTGGTGGCCTCGGGGTGGTTGGCAGCGAAGCTGTAGGCGACCGTGGAGCCCATGTCTCCGCCGGCTATGTTGACCTGCTCATATCCCAGGCTGCGGACCAGTTCGTGGACGTCCTTGGCCATGTTCTTCTTGTCGTAGCCGTCGGCGGGCTTGTCCGATTCGCCCATGCCCCGGATGTCCACGGCGATGACACGGAAGTGCTGGGCCAGCGGGGCCATGACCCCGCGAAGAGCGTGTGTCGTGCGGGGCCATCCCTCCATGAGGACGAGGGGTTCGCCTTCACCGCCGATGACGTAGTGAAGACGGGTTCCGTTGACCTCGGCGTAGCCGTGTTCGAATCCTTCGAGCATGGTTGGTTCTCCTGTTGTGATCCCGGCAACGTGCCGGAGGTTGAGGACGTGCACGACGCGGCTCTGCTGCCGATGCCACTGCCTGGGCGGTCCGTCGCACTGGCGACGACCCGGCGTCTTCGCGCCAGGTGCTGCCGCCCGGATTCCTCGCCGCGTCCGCGACGTGGCCTGACCTGGAAACCCCTGAGCGACACCGGCAACCCTACTTGATACTGAGTGTCAGCCTAGCCATTGCAGCTCTAACCTGCAAACAAGGTTTGAATCTCGGTTAGGATGCTGAAGGCGAGGCTCACTCGCACTTGACCACACGAGTCCCAGGGAGAGGCACCATGCCCACCGAAGAGCACATGCGCGCAGCCCTGCAGAGGTATCTGGACGCGCTCAACAACCACGACGTCGCCGGCGCCGTCGCCTTGTTCGCGGACGGCGCCACGCTGGAGGACCCTGTCGGCACCGGCGTCGCCGATGCCGCCGAGCGCCTGCCCAAGATGTTCGACCAGGTGCCTGCAGGGTCGACGTTCACCTTGGACACCCCGATCCGTACGTCGCACGGCTCCGCGGCGGCAATGGCCTTCACCGTCAGGGCCGTCGTCGACGGCGCACCCGTCGAGGTCCGGTCGGTAGACGTCATGGAGTTCGACGAGTCCGGGCTGATCACTCACATGAACGCCTACAACGGCCCGTCCGACGTCGTCTTCGGCCAGTAGGCACTACGCCGGCCAGACCTACGTCCCGAAGGGCCGTACTCCCACTCGGTGGTCCGGGGGCGAGATGCGGCCCTTCGCCGTTGTCATACGGCAGCGGACCAGGGTGAGACCGCCCTGCTGGGCTTCGCCGGCGCGGTCCACCGTCGCGCCCGGCACCAGGGCGCGCGGCGTCCACGAGCCCGGAACCGTGAAGCGTGCGACAGAACCCCGACCCGAAGGAGAGAACACCATCTGCGGAGCGAAGGCTGGCGGCCCCGGCCTGACACGCCGACCGAGACGATCATTCAGGGTTCCGGACACTGGGCGAACTTTCCGCAGGTCAGCCCGCCGGGGCGACGGAGCCCGGCCCGGCGCCTCCCCGCTCCGGCGGGATCCGGGCCGTATCGTCCGTGCCCGCCCTCACCGCGTCTACGACCGGCGGCGGGGCTTGCCGCGCTTCGCGGGGCGGGGGGTCTTGGCGGACGTACGGCCGGACGACCTGCCCGCCGCGGGCTTGCGCCGCGCCGCCCCCTCCTCGGGGCGCTGCTTCTTCGGCTGCGGCTGGGCCTGGGCCTGGGTACGACCGCGGGTGCTGTTGACGGTGCGGCCGCGCACGATGCCGATGAAGTCCTCGACCCGGTCGGTCGTGGTGTCCTCGCGCCACGACAGGGCGACCCGCGACTGCGGGGCGTCGACGACCGTGCGGTAGGTGAGGTCGCGGCGGTGGTGCAGACGCGCCAGCGACTGCGGCACGACGAGCACCCCCACGCCCGCCGCGACGAGCTCGACCGCGTCCGCGGTCGTGGCCGGGCGCTCGATCGCGGGCCGCCCGGGGAGTTGCTCCCACTCCAGGGTGTCGTCGAGGGGGTGGAACACCACGTCGTCGGCCAGGTCCGCCAGCAACACCTCCTCGGCGGCCGCCACGAGGTGGTCCTTGGGGACGACGACGACCGTCGTCTCCGTGTAGAGGGGGATGGCGCTGAGGTCCGTCCGGTCGATCGGCAGCCGTACGAAGCCCGCGTCCGCGTCGAGGCCGCGGAGCATCCCGGGGACCTCGGCGGCCGTGACCATGACGAGCTCGAGCGGGACGTCCGGCAGCCGCTCCTGCCAGATCCGCACCCATTTGGCGGGGGTCACGCCCGGGACGTAGGCGAGGCGGAACGAGGGGGGAGCTTCCGAGCCGGTCATCCGGCCAGGCTACCCCGGCGCCGGTCGGGGACCGCTCCCGCGATCGATATCCTTGGGGCATGACGTCGCACCAATCCGCCCAGACCATGAAGCCCGCCACGGCGGCGAAGAAGCTGGGTGTGTACCTCGAGGCCACCCCCGCCGAGTTCCGGGAGGGCGTCGTGTCGCGCGACGAGCTGAACGCGCTGCAGGCCGACCCGCCCGAGTGGCTCCGGGAGCTGCGCCGCAACGGCCCGCACCCGCGCCCGGTGGTGGCGGCGAAGCTGGGCATCTCCAACTCCGGCCTCGCCCGCGGCGGGGTCACCGAGGCGCTCACCACGGAGCAGATCGAGGCCCTGAAGCAGGAAGAGCCCGAGTGGCTGCAGAAGGAGCGCGCCACCCAGGCCGAGGTCCGCAAGGAGGCCGCCCGCCTCAAGGAGCGCGACGCGGAGCGCGCCGACGGCGCCGACGCCTGACGCCCCCTCTCGCCGCCGTACGCCGCCCCGCGCCCACCGCGCGGGGCGGCGTCGTTCCGGCACGCCACCCGGACCCGCCGACGGCTTGGGCACCGTTGGGGGTACCGGCGCCGTCCGCCAGGCGGCCGACCGGCGCCCTCGCAGGCGCCGTCTCCCCCCGCGTCGGGTTCACGAAGCGCCGGGGACCCACCTTCCGGAGCCGCGGCCCGAGCGCCGTCCCGGCCTTCCGGCGGGCCGGGCGCAGGCCACCGCGGCCTCGCGGAGCGAAGGCCGGACCCCGGCGCGGGCGGGCTCCGGCCACCCTCACAAAGCACGTTCCGGTCCGTTGACAGCGCGGTGGGTGCGTCGCAGACTCAGTGCTCAAACGTTCAATGAACGATAGTTCACTGTGCGAACGAAGGCGTTCGCGTGCCAGACAGGGGCTGCCATGACCATCACCCGCGAACTGCTGATCGGCGGCAAGGACGTCCCGGCCGTCTCCGGACGCACGGCCGAGGACGTAAGCCCCTTCACCGGGGAGGTGTACGCGACCGTGGCCGCCGGGGGTGCCGAGGACATCACTCGGGCGGTGGACGCGGCCGAGGCCGCGTTCCCGGAGTGGGCGGCGCTCAGCCCGTTCGCACGGCGCAAGATCTTCCTGACAGCGGCCGACCTGCTGGAGGCCCGCACCGAGCAGGCCGCCGAGATCATGGCGCACGAGGCCGGCGGCACGCGCCCCTGGGCGTACTTCAACGTCGGGCTGGCCGCCAACATCCTGCGCGAGGTGGCCGCCGCCGTCACCGCGCCGCGCGGTGAGGTGCTGAGCGCGCAGGAGGAGGGCGTCCTCGGCATGGCGGTGCGCGAGCCGGTCGGCGTCGTGGGCGCCTTCGCGCCGTGGAACGCCCCGCTCATCCTGGGTGTCCGCGCGGTCGCCGCGCCGCTGGCGGCGGGCAACACGGTGGTGGTGAAGCCGAGCGAGGACGCCCCGGTGGCCTGCGGCCTGTTCGTCGCGGACGTGCTGCGCGAGGCCGGGCTGCCCGACGGGGTGCTGAACGTGGTGACCAACGCCCGTGAGGACGCGGCGGAGGTCGCCGAGGCCCTCATCGCCGACCCGAGGGTCCGCATCGTCAACTTCACCGGGTCGACCGAGGTCGGGCGGATCATCGGCACCCATGCCGCGCGCCACCTCAAGCCCGCCGTGCTGGAGCTCGGCGGCAAGAACGCGATCGTCGTGCTGGACGACGCCGACGTGGACTACGCCGTCGACGCCGCCGTCTTCGGCGTCTTCCTCAACTCCGGGCAGATCTGCATGTCCGGCGACCGGATCCTCGTCCACGAGAGCCTCGCCGAGGAGTTCACGGCCAAGTTCGCCGCCAAGGTCGGCACGCTGCCCTCGGGCGACCCCTCGCACCCGCACACCGTGATCGGCCCGCTGGTGAGCTCCGCCTCCGCGCGGCGCGTCGCGGAGCTGGTGCGGGACGCGGTCGCCAAGGGCGCCACCGTGCTGACCGGCGGCGGTGAGCCGGACGGCGCGGTGCACCCGGCCACCGTGCTGCGGGACGTGCCCAAGGACGCGGAGGTCTACTACGGGGAGGCCTTCGGCCCCGTCGTCACCGTGGTCTCCTTCGCCGACGACGACGAGGCCGTGGCCCTGGCCAACGACACCGACCACGGTCTGACCGCGGGCGTCATCACCGAGAACGGCACGCACGGGCTCGCCGTCGCCCGCCGGCTGCGCACCGGCATCGTGCACGTCAACGACCAGTCCGTGGCGGACGAACCGCAGGCGCCGTTCGGCGGCTTCATGGCCTCCGGCTACGGCCGCTTCGGCGGCCGCTGGGGCCTGGAGGCGTTCTCCAACACCCGCTGGGTCACCCTGGCCACGCAGCAGGCGCACTACCCGTTCTGAACCCCGTGCCGAGCGGAGCGTAGGGTCCGGCCATGGACGATCCGGTCGGCGCGGCCCGCGCCCTGCTCGCAGAACGCTTCCCCGACGCCCTCGGCGGCTTCCTGGGCGGGTCCACGGCCCGCGGTGAGGGGACGGCGACGTCCGACCTGGACGTGGTCGTCGTCCTCGATCCGCCCGCCGGGTGCCACGCGGAATCGTTCACCTGGGGCTCCTGGCCGGTCGAGCTCTTCGTGCACACCTCCGAGTCGGCGCGTGCCTTCATGGGGTGGGACCGCGACCGCGGCAGCGGCACGATGGCGTTCATGTGCGCGCGGGGCGTCGTCCTGCTCGACCGCGACGGCACCGCCGCCCGGCTGCGCGACACAGCGGAGCGCATCCTGGCCGCCGGCCCGCCCGCCGTCCCGGACGCCGAGCGCGACCACCGGCGCTACGCCGTCACCGACCTGCGCGACGACCTCCTCGGCGCCCGGGACGAGGAGGAGCTCCTCGCCGTGGCCGCCGCCCTGCTGGACCGCTCCGCCGAGCTGCTGCTCGCCACGCGCGGCCACTGGCGCGGTGGCGGCAAGTGGCTGCCCCGCAGGCTGCGCGAGGCCGAGCCCGAGCTCGCGGGGCTCCTGCTCGGCGGTTACCGGGATCTCGTCCGCGGCGGCCCGCGCGAGCCCTTCGCCGCGGCGGTCGACGCGGTGCTGCACGCCTGTGGCGGCCCGCTGTGGGCGGGTTACCGGCGCACCCCCGACCCGCGCATGCTGGCGGAACTCGGCCTGCGGCCGGACTGAGCCCCGGGCCGGGTTCCAGAGGGTGCGGAGCGGACGCCCGAACCTAGACTGGAGGGGCAAGGCTGCGGACCGCCGAGTTCTCAGGAGGTCTACCGATGCACGCGAACAAGGGTGACCGGGTCAGGCAGCACGGGCGGGTAGTCGGCCAGCACGACAAGGTGGCCGAGATCGTCGAGGTCATGGGGCAGGAGGGCGAGCCGCCGTACCGGGTCCGGTACGACGACGGGCACGAGTGCATCCTGTCCCCCGGACCGGACTCGACGGTGGAGCACGGGCGGGGCGCGACCCCGACCCGCTGAACCGTTCCGCACCGGATCGTGCCGGACCGCGGCCGTCGCACCACGCGGCCGCGGTCCCGCTCGATGGCGCCCCCGGTCAGGGGCGGGGCGTGCGGACCCGCGTCGTGTAGTGGTCGGCGACGACCCGGGACATCGCCCCGATGGGGTCGGCGGCGACCTCCTTGGCGGAGAAGAAGACGTTGCCGAGCACCTGGGGATGCTTCCGGTCCAGTTCGAGGTGGCGGGAGAGTTCGGCCGGGTCCTGCCAGGCCTTGGCCTCGCCCGCGGCGCCCGCGCGGTACAGGGCCTCACCGATGTAGAGCTGGACGCGGGTGCCGTCGACGACCTGGGCCCACCAGGGCACGATCGTGGCGTAGTCGGCGACGTCGAAGCCGATGTGCCAGTACACCTGCGGGACGATGTAGTCGATCCAGCCCTTGCGGACCCAGCCGCGCGTGTCGGCGTAGAGGTCGTCGTACGTCTGGACCCCGCCGCGGGTGTCGGAGCCGCGCGGGTCCGTGCGGCGGTTGCGCCAGACGGCGAAGGGGCTGACGCCGAAGCGGGCGGCGGGGCGGAGCGCCCGGATGCGGGCGGCGGTCTCGCTGACGAGCAGGTCGATGTTGCCGCGCCGCCAGGACGCGAGGTCGTCGAAGCCCTCCCCGTAGCGGGCGAAGGCGTCGTCGTCGGCGAAGTGCCGGCCGGCGACCGGATAGGGGTAGAAGTAGTCGTCCCAGTGCACCCCGTCGACGGGGTAGCGGCGGACGGCGTCGAGCATGGCGTCCTGCACGAAGCGCCGCACCTGGGGGATCCCCGGGTTGTAATAGAGCTTCCCGCCGTAGGCGACGAGCCAGTCGGGGTTGACCCGGGCCGGGTGGTCCGGGGAGAGCCGTTCCGGGTCGTCGTGGGTGGCGACGCGGAACGGGTTGAACCAGGCGTGCAGTTCCAGCCCGCGTGCGTGCGCCTCCGCCACGGCCGTGCCGAGCGGGTCCCAGCCGGGATCCCGCCCCTGGACACCGGTCAGGAACTCCGACCAGGGCTCGTACGGGGACGGCCACAGCGCGTCGGCGGTCGGCCGGACCTGCATGACGACCGCGTTGAGGCGCCGCTCGACGGCGAGGTCCAGGTAGCCGAGGAGTTCGTCGTGCTGCTGACGGGCCGACAGCCCGCGGGCCGAGGGCCAGTCGCGGTTGGCGACCGTCGCCAGCCACATGCCGCGGAACTGCCCCGGCGCGCCGGGTCCGCCCGTCGCCGCCCCGGCCGGGCCCGTCGCCGCCCCGGCCACCGCCCCGGCCGTCCCCTCCGCCGCCCTCGCGACCTCGCCCGCGGCGAGGACGGTGCCCAGTGCCCCTGCGGCGCCCGCGGCGAAGCTCCTGCGTGAGAGTCGGCGCATGGCTGTCCCCTGATCGCCCGTCATATTCATATTTGGCTGATACTGGGCCGAATCGGTCCGTCCGGCAACCTCCCCGGACCCCGGCGTGTCCGGGGTGCCCCCGGGCCCCGCCCGCCCCGTGCGGCGCCCGTGCCGCCTCCGGCTCGCGGGCGGCACCGGTGGTGTCGGGGCCGGTCAACGGGGCGGCCGGGCCCGTCGGGGCGGGCCGCACCGGGACCCGGACCGGTACGCCGGCCGGGTGTAATGTCGAGCGGGCTGGTCCGGACCTCACGACGGTCCGGGTCTCCATCTCGCGATCAGGGAGAGGCTGGGCGTTGAACGACGACATCCGTTATGTCGGTGTGGTGGGCTGTGGCCAGATGGGCGCGGGTATCGCCGAGGTGTGCGCCCGGGCCGGACTGGAGGTCCGGGTGGCGGAGACCACCGGCGAGGCCCTGGAGCTGGGCCGGACGCGGCTGACGAGCTCGCTGCAGAAGGCTGCGGAACGCGGCAAGATCACCGAGGAGGAGCGCGACGCCGCGCTCGAGCGCCTCTCCTTCACCACCGACCTGGGCGACTTCGCCGACCGCGACCTCGTCATCGAGGCCGTCGTCGAGAACGAGCAGGTCAAGACCGAGATCTTCCAGGTGCTCGACCAGGTGGTGACCCGCCGCGACGCGATCCTGGCCTCGAACACCTCCTCCATCCCGCTGGTGAAGCTCGCCGTGGCGACCTCCCGCCCGGAGCAGGTCCTCGGCATCCACTTCTTCAACCCGGCGCCGGTGCAGAAGCTCGTCGAGCTGATCCCCGCCCTCACCACCGACGGCCAGACGCTGGTGCGCGCCGAGAAGCTCGTCACCGACATACTGGGCAAGCACCCGATCCGGGCCCAGGACCGCGCGGGCTTCGTGGTCAACGCGCTGCTCATCCCGTACCTGCTGTCGTCGATCCGGATGTTCGAGACCGGCATCGCCAGCCGTGAGGACATCGACAACGGCATGGAGATGGGCTGTGCCCACCCGATGGGCCCGCTCAAGCTCTCCGACCTGATCGGGCTGGACACCGTGGCCTCGGTCGCCGACTCGATGTACGAGGAGTTCAAGGAGCCGCTGTACGCCGCTCCCCCGCTGCTCCAGCGCATGGTCGACGCGGGCCGGCTGGGCCGCAAGAGCGGCCACGGCTTCTACGACTACGTGTAGTTCGGCGTCCGCGCCGTCGTCTCCCGCCGCGCGTCGAGCCGGGCCAGTTCCGCCCTGGCCCGGGACTCGACCGGGGCGGCGCCGACCGCGGAGCTGATCTCCAGGGCCTCGACCAGGGCGCCCCGGGCCGCCGACGCCCGCCGCGGACGGCGCTCGGCGGCGCCCAGCACGATCAGCGTGCGGGCGAGGTCGATGGGGAGCGAACGGCCGCGCAGCCGGTCGGCGGCGGCCTGGATGCGGGTGACGCCCCGCTTGGAACGGCCCAGCACGCAGTCGCGCAGCCCCTCGGCGCGGTCCAGGGCGGACTGCACGCTGGCGGAGGGCCGGGCCCCGGCGCGGCGGCGCGCGGCGCGCAGGATCTCGGCGGCGCAGTCCGTGTCGCCGAGGATGACGGTCGCCTCGGCCAGATCCCCGTACCAGCGCAGCATCACCGGGTCGGCGATGCCCATCGTCTCCCCCAGCCTGCGCACCTGCCGCAGGGTCTCGACGGCCGCCGCGGTGTTCTCCCGCCCACCGGCCAGCAGTTGCGCCCGGCCGCGGACGCCCAGGGCCCGCAGCAGGAAGAGCTGGTCCCCGTCGGTCATGCAGGCCCGGATGGTGCGGTCGGCGAGCTCCAACGCGCGCTCCAGGCGCCCCCCGGCGGTCTCGGCGAGCGCGGCGGCGTACAGCACCGGCGGTGAGTCGCTGCCGGCCCTGACGGGGAGCACGGCGCAGCGGGCGACGTTGTCCAGTGCCTCGCGGCAGCGTCCGGACCGCACTTGGATGCGGATCAGCGCCACCAGCGTGGCCGCGGTCTCCTCGACCGAGGCGTACTCGCCGGTCCTGCCCAGGAGACCGGCCACCTCGCCCTCCGCCTCGGTGATGCGGTCGGCGTCGGCGGCCAGGATCGCGCGGGTGCGCACCAGTTCGCGGGCGCCGGGCCCGTCGGGCGCCACCGGGAGACCCAACGCCTCGCCCAGCGCCGCCTCGGCGGCGGCCGCCTCGCCGTGCAGCGCGTGCAGCCGGGCGAGCAGCGCCAGGGCGGCCACGCGGGTGTCGACGGCGCCCGCCTGGACCGCGATGTCGGCGGCCCGGCGGGCGTGGGCGGAGGCCTGCGCGGGCCGCCCGCCGATGAGGTGCCGCAGGGCGGCCCAGTGGTGCAGCCGGGCCTCCAGCTCGGGATGCCCCTCGGCCTCCACCAGGCCGTCCGAGATGAGGCGGCCCGCGGCGCCGAGCGCCTGACCGGCGTTGCCGAGCATGATCAGCCGGGCCAGTACCCGCTGCCGGGTGGAGGCGGCCTCGGCGAGCACGGTCTCCGCGGCCCGGTCGGCGTCCCCCCGCAGCCCGGCGTCGCTGGCGTACTCGGCCGCGGCCAGCAGCCGGTCGGCGCGCTCGGCCGGGCGGTCCTCGGGGGTACGGCGGACCGCCAGGGCGGCCAGTTCCGCGGCGGTGGCGGGGGCGCCGCGGCGGCGCGCGGACCCGGCGGCGGCGGTGAGCGTGGCCGCGGTGGCCTCGTCGGCGTGCGGGTGGGCCAGAGCCAGGTGCCGCGCCTGTTCCACGGGCTCGGGGACCACGCGGGACAGCAGCTTGTGCGCGGTGCGCCGGCCGTGCTCGGGGGCGTCGGTGTACACGGCGGCCCGGATCAGCGGGTGCTGGAAGCGAATCGTTCCTTCGGCGTCGGCCGCGGCGACCCCCAGGCTCTCCGCGGTGCCCAGGTCGCCCTCCGGGTCCGGGATCCCCGCGGCACCGAGCAGCGGCAGCGTGGGGCGGGCCGCGGCGCTGGCGACCAGCAACGTCTGCCGGGCGGAGGCGGGCAGCAGCCGCACCCGGTCCAGCAGCAGGTCGCGCAGCCGCGGCGGCACGGACAGCACGTCCCCGGCCTCGAAGGGCGTGCCGTCGCGCAGCAGCGCGCGGCCGAGTTCGAGGGCGTACAGCGGATTGCCCGCGGCCGTGTCCTGGACGGCCCGCACGGCGCGCTCGGGCAGCTCCGCCCCGGTGTCGTCCAGCAGCAGCTCCGCCACGTCGCCGTCGGACAGCGGAGGCACGAGCAGCGCCGTGGTGCCCGGCGGGCAGCACCGCAACCCGGGCGGCTCCTCGCCCTCCACGACCCGCTCGGCTGCCAGGAAGCGCACGCCCTCGCCCGGCGGGAGCCGCCGCAGCGCGAGCGACAGGACCTCCGCGCTGGGCACGTCGAGCCACTGCAGGTCGTCGACGACGATCAGCACCGGACCGGCCGCCGCGAGCGCCCGCAGCAGCTCGACGGCCGCGTCGCGCACCCCCAGCCGGCTCTGCGTCGCGACCGGCTCGTGCCCCCGCAGCAGCGCCGCCCGCAGCGCGGCCCGGGGCCCCGCGGTCAGCCCGTCGACGTACTCCTCCGGCACACGGGCGAAGAGGTCCATCAGCGCCACGAAGGGCAGCTTGGCGTCCTCCTCGACGGGCACCGCCCGCAGCACGGAGCCTCCCGGCGGGACCTCGTCGGTCAGCGCCGCGAGCAGGGCGGACTTGCCGATCCCGGCCGCTCCGTGGAGCAGTACACCCGGACCGGCGGTCAGCTGTGTCCGGGCATGGTCGAGGATCTCCCGACGCCCGATCAGGGACGGCATATGCTCATGACAACGTTTGCCCAACTGCCTTGTCAATGGCCGCAGTCACGTCGCCCTCCGGGTTGCCCCATGTCGCCCCTTGCGGCCGGTTGTCGTGTGCGGCTCCGTTGCGCCTGCGGCGGGCGGTTCTCCCGCCGCCCGCCCTCCCCCAGCCTTCGGCCGGGGGGACCCCCACAGCGCTCGCGGTTTATCCCTGCAGTGTTCGGCGCCGGGTCCGCCGCTCGTCGCTTCCGGGCGCACTCCGCCACACCCCCTCCCGTGTGTTGGGGCGACTGACGGCCGGTGGGGGTGAGTAGGGCACTTGTGGCGACCCCGGACCGCCCTCTGACCCCGTCCGGCCGTTAGTCGCCTACACGACTGGAGGGGGTGTGGCGGGGTGCGCCCATGGGGTCCCCCCGGCCGAAGGCTGGGGGAGACGAGCGGTGGGCGCGGTGCCGGATGATGTGGAACAACGCCGCGAGCGCCGAGGTGGGGGTCCCCCCGGGCCGAAGGCTGGGGGCGTACGCCGGCGCGGCACCGACCCCACAACGACCGCGCGAGGCGGTCACTGACCGCGCTGGATGGGGGTCCCCCCGGCCGAAGGCTGGGGGAGGGCGGGAGGGCGGGCGGGGGATGCCCGCCGCAGGCGCAAACGACCCGCACCCGAACGACAGGCCGCAAGGGGCACCCCGGGGCGCAGACGAGCCGCACACGGCGACACGGGGTCAGGCAACCCCATCGGGATGAGGCAGAAGCACCACACGGTGCGCCCCCGCATCCGCGGCCACCGCGCTGTCGCACGCCGCGACGACCGTGATTCCCGCGGCCGCCACGCGCCGCAGCTCGCTCCACGCGCCGCGGCTGATGACGGTCGTCGTGACGGAGGGACCCCGGCTCCAGGGTGCGCTGTTGAGGGCGAGCTGCAGCGCCGAGCGCTGCGGCCCGGGGGGGCCGACCACGGCGATCAGTTCTCCCGTGGGCGTGGACAGTTCGGCTCCGGTGACGGTGGAGGTTGCCATGCCTGCCCCTCTCCTCGTTCTGGCCGGTATACGAGCAATGGGCGTTTCGCTCGGGGATCGACCCAGGTTTACCAAGGATTGGGCCGGATCAAGGGCGCGGCACTCCGGGAACGCCGGTTGCGGTGGGGGCGGCGGCCGTCTGGGCGGGCACCCCGGTGGCGTCCCGGTGGAGCACGAGCAGCGCCATGTCGTCGGTGAGCCGCCCCCGCGTATGCCGCAGGAACGATGCCCGCACCCCGTCGACCAGGGACCGCGCGCACAACGCGCCGCCGCGGGCGGCCGCCTGGGCGGCCCCCTCCAGGGCCGGCAGCAGGGGGAAGAACTCCCCGGCGGCGTCCCGGGCGTCCATCACGCCGTCGGTGTGCAGGAACAGCGCCTGGCCGGGGAGGAGTTCACCGCACGGGACGGCTTTCGTGCCGGGACCGGGGTCGAACAGACCGAGCGGCGGGAACGGTTCGCCGGAATCCAGCGGGTGGGCGCGCAGGTGCCCGGGGCGGCCGGGGCGGAGCAGGTACGGCTGCGGATGGCCGCAGTTGATGACCTGGACGTCGCAGTCCTCGCCCAGTTCGAGCAGCATCAGGGTCACGAACTCCTCGGCGGCGTGCGAACGCCCCCGCAGGTGCCGGTGGAGCGCCCGGTCCAGGCGCCGGAGCACGCCGGCGAGCTCCGGCTCGTCGTGCGCGGCCTCCCGGAAGCTGCCCAGCAGCGCGGCGACGGTGCCGATGGCCTCGAGACCGTGGCCGCGCACGTCGCCGATGACCGCGCGCACGCCGTGGGGCGTGGCGAGCACCTCGTACAGGTCGCCGCCGACGCGGGCACCGCGGCTGGCCGAGAGGTGGTCGCCGGCCACCGCGAGGCCGTCGACGTGCTGCGGCAGCGGGGGCAGCAGCACCTGCTGGGCCGCGAGGGCGATCTCCCGGGTGCGGTCGAGCTCGGCGGCGAGCCGGGCCCTGCGGTCGACGAGCAGGAAGCAGACGGCCAGGACGGCGAGGACGGCGACCTCGGTGCCGAGCCGTTGCCCGGTGTCCGGCACCGCGACGGCCGCCACGGCGAGCGCGCCGCTGGCCAGGACGCAGCGGCGGCGTCCCGTCCCGGCGCAGGCGATCACGGGGGCCGCGACCACGGCGGGCACCCACTGGACTCCCCCGGGCACCGCGTAGACCAGGCCCAGCACCGCGGCCACCCACAGCCCCGGCAGCGACAGGAGCGCGAGCCCCCGCGCCCTGTTGCCGTTCGGGCGGCCCACTGCCCTGGGTCGGATCATGCCTCGGGGCTCCCCCTGAAGCCGTTGACGCGGTCGGCGACGACACAGCCCCCGCGTCGAGTGGGCCCTGGTTCGCGATCGATTGTGGCGACTCGGCGCGACGAACCGGATACCCAGTGGAGCCATTTCACCCGATCGGGCTACGTGACCGGCGGGAACGCCGGTGGGGCGCACCCGGCGGACCGGGGGCGCCCCACAGGGACCCGCATGCGTGCGCCTCAGGCGCCGCGCAGGGCCGCTCCCGTGTTCTCCGCCGCGGCGGCGACGGCGGCGTCACGGGCCGCGGAGGCCTCCTCCGCGGTGAGCGTACGGTCCGGGGCGCGGAAGCGCAGGCTGTAGGCCAGCGACTTCTTGCCCGCGCCGATCTGCTCACCGGTGAAGATGTCGAACAGCCGCAGCGATTCGAGCAGTTCGCCGGCGCCGGAGCGCAGGGCGCCCTCCACCTCGGCGGCCGGGACGGAGGCGTCCACGACCAGGGCGACGTCCTGGGTGGCCACCGGGAAGGTGGACACACGGGGCGCGACGACCGGGCCGCCGGCGGCCCGCTCCAGACGGTCGAGGTCGAGTTCCATGGCGGAGGTGCGCTCCGGCAGGTGCAGCGCCTTGATCACCCGCGGGTGCAGCTCGCCGGCGTTGCCGACCAGCACCTCCTCGCCGTCGACGACCGCGAGGAGTGCGGCGCAGCGGCCCGGGTGGAAGGGTGCCTGCCGGTCCTGGCGGACGATCAGCTCGACCCCGGCCTCGCGGGCGACGATCCGGCCCGCCTCGATCGCGTCGGCCGACCCCGCGGGACGGCCCGCGCCCCACCAGCCGGCCTGCTCACGGGCTCCGGCCAGGACGACGGCGACGCGCCGCGGCTGCCGCGGCAGGGCGGCGTCCAGCGCGGCGATCTCGGCGTCGGTCGGGCGCCGGTCGACCGGCAGCCGCGGCGGCGCGGGCTCCTCACCGCTGGGGCGGAAGACCAGGCCGGTCTCGAAGAGCGCGAGGTCGTGCGCGCCGCGCCCGACGTTGCGGCGCAGCGCGCCGAGCAGGCCGGGGAGCATGGACGTGCGGAGCGCGGGCTCCTCGTCCGACAGCGGGTTGGCCAGCTTGACGGTGATGCGGCGCGGGTCGTCCGCGTCGAGACCGAGCTGGTCGAAGACGGCCTCGCCGAGGAACGGGTAGTTCTGCACCTCGACGTAGCCGGCCCCGGCGAGGGCCCGGCCGACCCGGCGGCGCAGCTTCTGCGACTCCGTCAGTCCGCGGCCGGAGGGCAGGTTCGGCAGGGTGGAGGGCAGGTTCTCGTAGCCCTCCAGCCGGATGACCTCCTCGGCGAGGTCGTTGGGGTCGCGCAGGTCGGGCCGCCACGACGGCACGGTGACGATCAGCTCGTCGGCGCCGTAGACGTCGCAGCCGACCTGCTGCAGCCGGCGCACCACGGTCTCGCGGCCGTACGCCATGCCCGCCACCTTGTCCGGGTGGTCGGCGGGGATGGTGAGGGTGTGCGGCGCCGAGGGCGCGATGACCTCGGTGACGCCCGCCTCGGCGGTGCCGCCCGCGAGCAGCACCAGCAGGTCGACGGTGCGCTGCGCGGCGGCGGCCGCGGCCTGCGGGTCCACGCCGCGCTCGAAGCGCTTGGACGCCTCGGAGGACAGCTTGTGGCGGCGCGCGGTGCGGGCGATGGCGACCGGGTCGAAGTGCGCCGCCTCGATGACGACGTCGGTCGTCGAGGCGCCGGTGTCGTCGATCTCGGTGTTGGCGCCGCCCATGACCCCGGCCAGGCCGATCGGCCCGCGGTTGTCGGTGATCACCAGGTCCTCGGCGTCCAGGACGCGGACCTGGCCGTCGAGCGTGGTCAGCTTCTCGCCCGGCTGGGCCCGGCGGACGCCGATGGCGCCCTCGATGCGGTGCCGGTCGTACGCGTGCAGGGGCTGGCCGAGCTCCAGCATCACGTAGTTGGTGACGTCCACGGCGAGCGAGATCGGGCGCATGCCGGCCTTCTGCAGCCTGCGCTGCAGCCAGATCGGCGAGCCGGCCTCCGGGTCGAGCCCGGTGACGGTGCGCGCGGTGAAGCGGTCGCAGCCGACCGGGTCGGCGACCCGCACCTCGTAGCCGTAGGAGTTCGGGCCGGGCACGTCGAGCAGCGCCGGGTCGCGCAGCGGCAGACCGTAGGCGATGGCGGCCTCGCGGGCGACGCCGCGCAGGGACAGGCAGTAGCCGCGGTCCGGGGTGACCGCGATGTCCAGCACCTCGTCGACGAGCTCCAGGAGCTCTATGGCGTCGGTGCCGGCCTCGTGCTCCGGCGGCAGCACGATGATGCCGTCGTGGTCGTCGCCCATGCCGAGCTCGCGGGCGGAGCAGATCATGCCGTGCGAGTTGCGGCCGTAGGTCTTGCGCGCGGAGATCTCGAAGTTACCGGGCAGCACGCCACCGGGGAGGATGACGACGACCTTGTCGCCGACGGCGAAGTTGCTCGCGCCGCAGACGATCTCCTGGGGCTCGCCGGTGCCGTTCGCGGTGCCGACGTCGACGGTGCAGAAGCGGATCGGCTTCTTGAAGCCGCTCAGCTCCTCGATGGTGAGCACCTTGCCGACGACCAGCGGGCCCTTGAGCCCGGCGCCGAGCTGCTCGACGGTCTCGACCTCGAGGCCGGCGGAAATGAGCTTGGCCTGGACGTCGCGGCCGGACTCGCCGGCGGGCAGGTCGACGTACTCCCGCAGCCAAGAAAGCGGGACCCGCATCAGATCTCCATCCCGAACGGAAGGGTGAAGCGCACGTCACCCTCGACGATGTCTCGCATGTCCTCGACGTTGTGACGGAACATCAGCATGCGCTCGATGCCGAAGCCGAAGGCGAAGCCGCTGTACTTCTCCGGGTCGACGCCGCAGGCGGTGAGCACCCGGGGGTTGACCATGCCGCAGCCGCCGAGCTCGATCCAGCCCTCGCTGCCGCAGGTGCGGCAGGGACGGTCCGGGTTGCCGACGGACTCGCCGCGGCAGACGTAGCAGACCATGTCCATCTCGGCGGACGGCTCGGTGAAGGGGAAGTAGTTCGGGCGGAGCCGGGTGGTGATGTCCTCGCCGAAGAGCGACTGGACCATGTGGTCCAGGGTGCCCTTGAGGTCGGCCATGGTCAGGCCCTCGTCGACGGCGAGCAGCTCGACCTGGTTGAACACCGGGGTGTGGGTGGCGTCCAGCTCGTCGGAGCGGTAGACCCGGCCGGGGCAGATCACGTAGACCGGCGGCTCGCGGTCGAGCAGGGAGCGGATCTGCACCGGGGAGGTGTGGGTGCGCAGCACGACGCCGCTCTCCTCCGGGCCGGAGCCCGCGGGCTTGTCGCCCTCGACGAAGAACGTGTCCTGCATGGTGCGGGCCGGGTGGTCCGCCCAGATGTTGAGGGCGTCGAAGTTGAACCACTCGGCCTCGACCTCGGGGCCCTCGGCCACCTCGTAGCCCATGGCCACGAAGACGTCCTCGATGCGCTCGGAGAGCGTGGTCAGCGGGTGCCGGGCGCCGCGCGGGGCACGGTCGTACGGCAGGGTGACGTCCACCGCCTCCTCGACCAGCACACGCTCGTCGCGCTCGCTCTCCAGTACCTCCTGGCGGGCCTTGAGCGCCTGGTTGACCGTGCCGCGGGCCTGGCCGACGCGCTTGCCCGCGTCCGCCTTGGCGTGCGGCGGCAGTGCGCCGATCTCACGGTTGGCCAGGGCGAGCGGCGAGCGGTCCCCGGTGTGGGCGACCTTGACCTCGCGCAGCGCGTCAAGGTCGGCGGCCTCCGCGATCGCGGCGAGCGCCTCGTCGCGCCGGCGCTCGATCTCTTCCGGTTTCAGTGCCTCGACCTCGACAGGGTCGTACGACTTGTTCGGTGCCGACATTTCTTCCCGTTCCGATGTGGGTGATGGCGTGGCCGACCTGCCTGCCCGACCGCTGAATGCCAAGGGTCGAGTCTATCGGGGCCACGGGGAAAGGCTGGTCACGCCCGTCGGGGCCGGTGGAATACCACGCTTGCTCAGGCCATGAAGGCCGGCGCCCCGACGGGCAGGATAAATCGGAACTGGGCGCCCTTGCCGGGCGCGCGGCCCACGATGATGGTGCCGCCGTGGGCCTCGACGATGCCCTTGACGATGTAGAGGCCCAGGCCCGTGCCGCCGCGCTTGCTGCCCCGCCAGAAGCGGGTGAAGACGCGGTTCATGGACTCCTCCGGGATGCCGGGGCCCTCGTCGCTCACGGTCACTGCCGTTCCGGACCATCCGCGCTCGCGCGGTGACGACGAAGGTGCTACGTCAATGGTGACAGTTCCCTCGCCGTGGCGCACGGCGTTTTCCAGCAGGTTCCCCAGGATCTGGTCGACCTTGTCGGGGTCGGCCCACAGCGACGGCAGCGACTTGGTCACCCGTACGGCGAAGCGGTCCGCGGGCTGTCCGGCGGCGACGAGGGCGTCCACGTGGCGCCGCACCGCGGCGGCGATGTCGACCGGCTGGCGGCGCACCTCCAGTCGGCCGGAGTCGATGCGGGAGATGTCGAGCAGCTCGGCGATCAGCCGGGTGACGCGGTTGGCGTCGGCGTGGACGGTCTCCAGCATGAGCTTCTTCTGGTCCTCGGTGAAGCGTTCCCACTTCGCCAGCAGGGTGGCGGTGAAGCCCTTGACGGAGGTGAGCGGGGAGCGCAGCTCGTGCGCGACGGTGGCGATCAGTTCGGCGTGGCTGCGCTCGGTGCGCCGCCGCGCCTCGGTGCCGCGCAGCGCGACGACCAGGCGGCGCACCGGACCGGTGGGGTGGTCGCGGACGTACCTGGCGGAGACCAGCACCTCGCGTCCGCCGGGGAGCAGCAGGTTGCGCTCGGGCTGCCCGGTGCGGGTGGCCAGGCCCGCGTACGGGTCGGTGAGCTGCCACCAGCGGCGTCCGTCCAGGTCCTCCAGGGGCAGCGCCTGCTCGATGGGGCGGCCGAGGACCTCGGCGGGGTCGAGCGCGGTGATCCGGGCGGCGGCGGCGTTGAAGCAGAGGACGAGTCCGTGCTCGTCGGCGACGACGAGGCCGTCCGGGAGTTCGTCGGGCGTGATGCCGAGTTCGGTCAGGACAGTCGGCCAGCCCTCCGGCGCGCTCGGCGGCGTGCCGCCGGTCGTCCTGACGTCCATCCCCGTAACCCCCTCTCCAAGGCGGTCCCCGAGGGCGTCACATTACTAGCTCATTGTTACGGTGCGGCACCCTCCGGGAGCACGCTGCGCGCGGGCGGAGGCGTAGAGGCACACGGCGGCGGCCGTGGCGAGGTTGAGGCTCTCGGCGCGGCCGTGGATGGGGACGCGCACCACTTCGTCCGCGAGTGCGCGGGTCTCCTCCGGCAGACCCCAGGCCTCGTTGCCGAAGATCCAGGCCGTGGGGCCGCCCATCGTGGCCTCGTCCAGTTCGGCGTCCAGGTCGCGCTCCCCCGCGCCGTCGGCGGCGAGCAGCCGGACGCCCGCCCCGCGCAGGCCGTCGACCACCGTCTCCATGGGGACGCCGACGGCGACCGGCAGGTGGAAGAGGCTGCCGACGGAGGCCCGTACGGCCTTGGGGTTGTACAGGTCGACGGAGGCGTCGGTGAGGACGACCGCCTCCGCCCCGGCGGCGTCCGCGCAGCGCAGCACGGTGCCGGCGTTGCCGGGGTCGCGCACGTGGGCCAGGACGGCGACGAGCTTGGGCCGGGCGCGCAGGATCTCCTCGAACGGGGTGTCCAGGAAGCGGCACAGGCCGATGATCCCCTGCGGGGTGACGGTGTCCGACATCTCCGCGACGACCTCGTCGGTCGCGGTGAACACGGGCACCCGGGCGGCGTGGGCCGCGGCGACGATCCCCTCGTGCCGGGCGGCGGCCTCGGGCGTGACGTAGACCTCGACCAGGTGCGCCATGGCCTCGCGCACGGCCTGCGGACCCTCGGCGAGGAAGCGCCGCTCCTTGCCGCGGAAGCTGCGCTTGGCCAGCCGCCGCGCGGCGACGACGCGGGGGGATCGCAGGGAGGTCAGCTCGGGGCCGGGCATGGGGGTGCACTCACTTCGGTCGGGTCCGGCCGGACGCGCGGCGCGGCGCTCCGGGACGCAGCACGGACCCGCAGGCACACGGCCTGCGGGTCCGGAAGAGCGTGGGTCAGGCCGCCTTGGGGGCGTTGACGTCACTCGGCAGGGCCTTCTGGGCCACCTCGACCAGCGCGGCGAACGCGTTGGCGTCGTTCACGGCCAGCTCGGCGAGGATCTTGCGGTCGACCTCGACGTTGGCGGCCTTCAGACCCTGGATGAAGCGGTTGTAGGTGATGCCGTTGGCGCGGGCAGCGGCGTTGATGCGCTGGATCCACAGCTGACGGAAGTCGCCCTTGCGCTTCTTGCGGTCGTTGTAGTTGTAGACGAGGGAGTGGGTGACCTGCTCCTTCGCCTTGCGGTACAGGCGGGAACGCTGGCCGCGGTAACCGCTGGCCTGCTCGAGGATCGCCCGGCGCTTCTTCTGGGCGTTGACTGCCCGCTTGACGCGTGCCACTAGATAACTCCTTCTAAGGGACCGTGGGGGTGCTCACACGGCCCGAAAACGAATGGGTCCCGGTCCAACATCGCGCCCCCTGGTCGAAGGGGGCGTGCCGTCACTTGCCGAGAAGCTTCTTGATCTTCTTGGCGTCGGGCTTGGCCAGGACGACAGTGCCGGTGAGGGCACGGGTCTTCGTCGACGGCTTGTGCTCAAGCAGGTGGCGCTTGCCGGCGCGCTCGCGGATCACCTTGCCGGAGCCGGTGATCTTGAATCGCTTGCTCGCACCGCTGTGGGTCTTGTTCTTCGGCATGCGCCGTAGTCTCCTCGTCGCTGGCCCTCCCGTCCGCCCTGGAGCGGACGGAGAGCGTCAGTCCTTCATTGCGTTACCCGGAGCGGAACTCCGGGTCCTGGCGAACGCCGTCAGACGGCGTCAGCTGGCGTCGGCGGGAGCGTCCTGCACGTGCTCCTGCTCCTCCTCCGACTCCTGCTCCTGATCATCGGGGTCCCTCGGCAGGCGACCGGCCTTGCGGGCGGCCTGCGCCTCGCGGGCTTCGGCCATCGCCTCGGTCTTCTTCTTGTGCGGACCGAGGACCATGATCATGTTGCGGCCGTCCTGCTTCGGCGAGGACTCCACGAAGCCCAGGTCCTGGACGTCGTCGGCGAGCCGCTGCAGCAGTCGGAAGCCCAGTTCCGGGCGCGACTGCTCACGACCGCGGAACATGATCGTGATCTTGACCTTGTCGCCCTGCTTGAGGAACCGGACGACATGACCCTTCTTGGTGTCATAGTCGTGCGGATCGATCTTCGGCCGGAGCTTCATCTCCTTGATGACCGTGTGCGCCTGGTTCTTGCGCGCTTCACGGGCCTTCATGGCCGACTCGTACTTGAACTTGCCGTAGTCCATGAGCTTGCAGACCGGCGGGCGCGCGGTCGCCGCCACCTCGACCAGGTCGAGGTCGTACTCCTGCGCAAGCTCCAGTGCCTTGGCAAGCGGCACGATGCCGACCTGCTCGCCACTGGGACCGACGAGTCGCACCTCGGGGACGCGAATCCGGTCGTTGATGCGGGGCTCGGCGCTGATGGGGCCTCCTCGGTAGCACCACGCGTCTGACTGGATTGACAGCCGCGTAACGTCTGAAACTTGGTCCGGCCCGTGAGGAGACGTCAAAAAACGCCCCATACGGGTCACAGGCGGATGCTCCAACAACCGGGAGCACCGCCGCGGAATTCCCCGCGGGGCGCATCGGGCGCCCTGTCCTCGTTCGGGGACACGGCACCTGACCGGTGACCCGCCGCCCTTGAAGAGTCGGCAAGGTGGGAGATCGGAGCCTCCACTTGTGGGCTGGAACGCTCCGTTTCCATGACGTCCACGGGGTGTCCAGCCGGTCGATCGTCAAGCATACCAGCGTCCGACCGCAGACCGTAATCGGCCGACGTGGCCCTATCGTGTGAGGCATGAGTGACGCCAGCCCCCAGCACGAGTCCCCCTCTGCGGACCGCCCCGACTTCGACACGCTGACCCGCGACATCGCGGACGTCCCGGCGGTCGAGGTGATCACCACGGTCGCGGTGCACCTGATGAGCGCGGCGGCGGTGAACCTCGGCCTCGCGGAGGACGGCGAGCGGCACAAGGACCTCGACGAGGCACGCAAGCTGATCACCGCGCTGGCCGGCCTGGTCACCGCCGGCGCGACCGAGATCGGTTCCTACCACGCCGCTCCGCTGCGGGACGGCCTGAAGTCGCTGCAGCTCGCCTTCCGCGAGGAGTCCGTCGTCCCCGACGCGCCGGGCGAGGGCCCGGGCGAGAAGTTCACCGGCCCCGTCCACGGCTAGTCCCCGCACCCGCGCCCCGCACCCCGCGCTCACGACGGCGTCGCCCCCGGTGGGGCGGCGCCGTCAGCGCGTGAAGAGCGGTTCGCCGGGCAGCCTGGTGTCGGCGGGGAGCAGTGCCAGTTCGATGCCGCGCACGAGCGCGCCGCGGAGCACCTCGTCCGCCGCGAGCGTCGTCGAGACGCGTTGGGCGACCTGACGCACGTCGGCGCCCGGGTCCAGGACCAGTCCCAGCGTGCCGTCGGAACCGGCGGAGGGGACCAGGTGCGCGCGGACCACCTCCGGCGCGGCGCCCACCGCGGCCCGCAGGGCCGCACGGACCGCCGGGTCGGCCAGCGGGTCCGCGCCCGCGCGGCCCGAGGCGACCGCGCGCAGCGCGGCACCGGTCAGCACGTACGGCACGGGCCCGGCCATGTCGATCAGCAGCGTGTCGGCCTTCTCGTGCGCCAGCGCCTGCAGCGCCTGGCCCAGCGGTACGGCCACCGGCCGCGCGTCAGGCCGCCAGCGCGCGAGGGCCTCGGTGGAGGTGAAGGCCGGCAGCGCCCTGCGCCCGTCGGCCGCCTGGATGGTGGGCACCGCCATGTCGCTGGTCTTCTCGCGGCGCAGCCCCCCGGGGCCCTCCTCGACCTCCCCGAGCAGCGCCACCACCGGCACCAGGAAGCGCGCGCCCGGGAGGGCGGCGAGCACCTCGGGTTCGGCGGACGGGTCGGCGTCGTAGGCGGCGAGCGCCGCCGCGAGCCGGGGGTCGGCGGTGCCGTCGTCGTCGCCGAAACCGGGGTCGGGGATGTTCTTGAGAGCCACCTCCCGAGGGTATCCGGGGTGCCGGGCGGAGATTTCTTACGCCCCCTTCATCCGCCTCTCACGGATCGCGCAGTTTCCGTCCCTAGCTTCCGTGGGCATGGCTTCCGACGAACCCGCCGCACGGCGTCCCGGCCGTGCGGGCGCAACTGCCCGTGTCCCCCGCGCCCCGCACGGCATCGTGCGCGGTGTGACCGCGACCGCCCTCCTGGCGTGCGCCGTGCTCGGCACGGTGACGTACGGGTCGGCGTCGCCGCCGCGCACGGCGGCGCTCACCGCGGCAGGGACCGGCGGGGCGGCGGCGAACGTGGCGATCGTGAAGGCGAGAGTGGAGCCCGAGGTGGTGTGGAGCGAGGTACTGGAGACGGCGCTGCGGGACGTGTCGGGGGACCCGCGGGCGCACTGCTCCGTGGCGGTCCTGGACACCGCTTCGGGCGCCCGGGCGGTGCACGGGGACGGGCTGTACGACACGGCGAGCATCGTCAAGGTCGACATCCTGGCGGCGTTGCTGCTCCAGGCGCAGGACGCGGGAAGGGACCTGACGGAGCAGGAGGAGGCCCGGGCCGAGGTGATGATCGAGAACAGCGACAACGCCGCGGCCACCGCGCTGTGGCGGGCGATAGGCCGGGGCCCCGGGCTGGACGCCGCCAACCGCCGGCTCGGGCTCACCTCGACCACGGCGGGCAGCGGGCTGCTGTGGGGGCTGACCCAGACCACGGCGGCCGACCAGCTCACCCTGCTGCAGCGGGTGTTCGGCACCGACGGCGCCCTCGACGCGACGTCCCGCGCGTACGTGCGGCGGCTGATGGGCCGCGTCCCGGCCGCGCAGGCCTGGGGCGTGCCGACCGCGGCGGACGGCTCGTTCGAGGTCAAGAACGGCTGGCTGCAACGGAGTACGACCGGGCTGTGGGACATCAACAGCATCGGGCGGGTCCGGGCGGGCGGCCGGACCTACCTGGTCGCCGTGGTCTCCCGCGGCAGCACGACCCAGGCCGCGGGCATCACGCTGGTGGAACGGGCCGCGCGCGCGGCGGTGGACGCGTTCAGCCGCGCCGCCGGCCGTTCCGGGACGACGTGAGCCGGGGCCGCAGCCACAACAGGGCGGCCGCCGCGACCAGTCCGGTGCCGGCGATCGCGAAGGCCACGGCGACGCCGTCGCCCAGGGCGTCCCCGTCGGCGGCCGCGGCCGCCTTCGCCGCGTCGGGGCCGGCGCCGAAGTACTTGCGCGCGTAGGGGGCGGCGCTCGGCACGGCGCCCTCGGGCTTGAGCTTCGCCGCCGCCTTCAGCGCCGCCGCGGGGTCGACCAGTCCGTACCCGACGGCGTCGTCGCGGCCCTCCGCCGGGGTGTTCCGCGCCGACTCCTCCAGCAGCCGCTTCACCTGGGCGGGGCTGAGCCGGGGGTAGGCGGAGCGGACGAGTGCGGCGGTGCCCGACACGTAGGCGGAGGCGGTGCTGGTGCCCCAGCCCTCGTAGTAACGGCGGTTGGGGTCGGCGATCACGACGTCGACACCGGGCGCGGCGACCGTCGCGTACCAGCGGCGGGTGGAGAAGGCGGCACGGGAGCCGTAGCGGTCGACGGCGGCCACCGCGATGACGCCCGGGTACGCCGCGGGGTAGGAGGCCCGGTTGCCCTGCTCGCCGCCGTTCCCCGAGGAGGCGACGACGACCACGCCCTTGCGGAGGGCGTACTGGATCGCGTCGTCCTCCTGCGCCTCGGGGTGGGCGGTGCGGCTGTCGTCGCCGAGGGAGAGGTTGATGACGTCGGCGCCGTGGTCGGCGGCCCACCGGATGCCGTCGGCGAGGGCGCTGCCGCGCGTGGTGCGGGCCTTCTTCCGCTGCGGGTCCTTGTCCTCCAGGATCACCCGCACCGGCAGGATCCTGGCCTCCGGGGCGATGCCCAGCACACCGTCCGAACCGCCGGGGCCGTGGCCGTGACCGGCGATGATCCCGGCCATGCCGGTGCCGTGCCGGGCCCAGGCGCTGTCGCCGCGGCGGGCCCCGAAGCCGACCATGTCCTTGCCCTTGAGGACCTGCCCGGTCAGGTCCGGGTGGGTGCCGTCCACGCCCGTGTCGAGGACGGCGACGGTGACGCCCTCGCCCTTCGTGCGCTGCCAGGCCTCCTGTGCGTGCAGCGCGTCCAGCGCCCAGTCCGCGTCGCGTACGGCGTCGGCGTGGGCCGGGACGACGGGCAGCAGGGCGAGGGCCGCGGCGGCCATCCCGGTGGCCAGTCGCCTCATCCGGAACCTCCCGTCGGGGTGGCGGTCAGCGAGCCCGCGGCACGGCGGGCCCGGCTCTCGACGGCGTCGGCCAGGGCATCGGCCTCGTGGCCGAGTCCGGCCTGGGCGGGCGCGGCCGTGGCGCCCGCGGTGACGGCCGAGGCGGCGGGCTGCGGGGTCGCGACCTCTCGGTCGTCGGCGAAACCGCTCACCGCGTACACGACGACGGGGAGGTCGGCGGCGACCGTGACCGTCCAGCTGGCGCGCTGGCGGTCGCCGAAGCCGGCCGAGACGGTGCCCGGGAAGGCGACCGGACGGGGCATCAGATCCCCGCGGGAGCCCAGGCGTTCGGCGGACCAGCGGTCGCGCAAAGCGCGCATCGCGGGGGCGTCCGCCCTGGTGACGAGCAGTCCGACCGTGGTCACGGCGCTCGACGTGGCGTCGGTGTACGTGGCGCGCAGCAGCTTCACGCAGCCCGCGGGGCGCAGCACCTTGGCCAGCTGCGGGTCGAAGGCCTCCTGGCAGTTCCCGGCGGGCGCCACGCCGATCCGCGTCCAGGTGCGTTCGGCGCCGCCCGGGCCGAGGCCCTTGCCGTGCAGGGTGGGCGGGAAGAGCGTGTCGACGGGCGTGCTGTGCCACAGGCCGCGGGCGAGGGCGAAGTCGCGCTTGCTCGCCTCCGCCGCCGTGGGCGTGGGCGCGGCCGGATCGTGGTTGATCCACATCCCGGCGCCGGCGCCGCCGAGGAGGCCGAGGCCCAGCACCAGGCACAGCGCGGCGGCGGCGGTACGCGGCCGGGCCCGGTCGGCGTGCGAGGAGGGCGCGTGCGGCGGCCGGGGAGGGTGCGGCGGAGGTGCGGAGGGCGGGACGGGCGACGACCAGGCCGCGGCCGGGGGTTGCCCGGGCACGGGCGGCGCACCGGGCACGGCCGGGGGCGGCGGGGGCGGCACGGGGCCGGCCGGGTAGGCGACGCCGACGGGGCCCCGCTCGCCTGCGGGCCACAGGTACGGGGGCGTCGGCGCGGGGGTCGTGCCGTACAGCTCCTGGGGCAGCCCGCTCTCCGGCTCGCCGGTCGCGGCGGGGCCCGCGGCGGCCCACGGCGCGGACGCCCGGCCGGGGGCGGCGGAGGCGGCCCAGTGGGCCGGGGCGGAGGTGTGCGGGGCGGTGCCCGGGGGCGGCGGTATGGGGCGCGGAGGGGACCAGCTCGGCCGGGGGGTCGCTCCCCCGCTGTCGAAACCGGCGCTCACCCGGTGCCCCCTCACGGCCGCACGGCGGTCGGCCCGTTCACACGATGGACTGCGGCGTCACTCTACTGGGCGCGGCGACGTCACGACGCGTCAGTACGGATCACTTGCCCCTACCGCTCGGTAGGGGCATTCTGGCAAGCTTCGCGCATGTCTGATCGCGGAGCAGCTCGCGCCCGGTACGACCGGGCCACCGCCCACCTCGACGCGCCGGTGGCGATCGTGGACCTGGAGGCGTTCGACGCCAACGCGGACGACCTGGTCCGCAGGGCGGGCGGCAAGCCGATCCGGGTGGCGTCCAAGTCGGTCCGCTGCCGCGCGCTCCTGGAACGGGTGCTGGAGCGGGACGGCTTCGAGGGGATCATGTCCTTCACCCTCGCCGAGTCGCTGTGGCTGGCGCGGTCGGGCTTCGACGACGTCCTGCTGGCGTACCCGTCGGCGGATCGTTCCGGCTACGCGGAGCTGGCCGCGGACCCGAAGCTGGCGGCCGCGGTGACCGTCATGGTCGACGACGCGGCGCAGCTCGACCTCATCGACTCCTCGCGCGCGGGCGGCTCCGAGATCGTCCGGGTCTGCCTGGAGCTGGACACCTCGCTGAAGATGCTGGGGGGCCGGCTCCGCATCGGGGCGCTGCGCTCCCCGCTCCACCAGCCCGAGCAGATGGCCGCGCTGGCCCGCGAGGTGTCCCGGCGGCCCGGGTTCAGGCTGGTGGGGATCATGGCGTACGAGGGCCATGTGGCCGGCGTCGGCGACTCGGTCGGCGGCCGGCCGCTGCGTTCGCGCGCGGTGCGGCTGATGCAGGCGACGGCACGCCGGGAGCTGGCGGCGCGGCGCGCGGAGGTCGTCCGGGCGGTGCGGGAGGTGGCGCCCGGGCTGGAGTTCGTCAACGGCGGCGGGACGGGCAGCGTGCAGAGCACGGCCGCCGAGGACGCGGTGACGGAGATCGCCGCCGGGTCGGGCCTGTACGTGCCGCGGCTGTTCGACAACTACACCTCCTTCCGGGGCCGTCCGGCGGCGCTGTTCGCGCAGCCCGTGGTGCGCCGCCCGGGGGTGGGCGTCGTCACCGTCCTCGGCGGCGGCTACCCGGCATCGGGCGCGGCGGGCCGGGACCGGCTGCCGGTGCCCCACCTGCCGCAGGGGCTGCGCTACGACCCCCAGGAGGGGCCGGGCGAGGTGCAGACGCCGCTGATCGGGACGCCCGCCGACGACCTGCTGATCGGCGACAAGGTGTGGTTCCGGCACGCCAAGGCGGGCGAGCTGTGCGAGCGCTTCGACACGCTGCAGCTGGTCGAGGGCGACCGGGTGGTACGGGCGGTGCCGACGTACCGCGGCGAGGGCAAGACGTTCCTGTGACACCCGGACGCCCCGGCCGGACGGACCGGACCGGGGCGCCCGCGCGCGGGGGGGCGGTCACACGCCGGTGCCGCCGCCGGAGCCCGAGGCCTTGATGCCCTTGGTGATCTCGTCCATCACGGCGAGGCCGGGCGCCTTGGGGTTGACGTCGAAGCCGTAGCGGACCAGGACGAGCCGGTCGGGGTCCGACGGCGAGGGGAACACCAGCGACTGGACGTAGCCGTCGTCGCCCCTCTCGGTGACGACCTTCCAGCGCACCAGGTAGCCCTGCTCGCCGGCGACCGTGACCTTCTTCGACAGCAACTGCGTGTGCGAGGTGATGTCGCCGTAGACCTTGCCGCCGTAGGCCCCCTCGGCGTTGCCGGCGATGTCCTCCTTGGCCGCGGCCTCGGCGGTGGTGGACTTCAGCTTCACCGACGAGGCGGGCATGGAGAAGACACCGCCGCGCAGGCAGGTGCTCGAGGCGTCGCCGGGGCAGGCGTACTCGCCCACGCTGAGCTCCGCGAGCCCGTACCGGCTGGTGGAGCCGGTCCAGCCGTCGGGCACGGGCAGGCTGACGCCGTCGACGGCGTCCAGGGCGAAGCCGGGCTCGCTCTTGGGCACGTCCTGCGGGCCGCCGCCGTCCGGACCCCCACCGCCCGGGCCGCCGTCGTCGCCCTCCGGGCCCTGCCCGGGGGCCGTGAACGAGGGGGCGGGCCGGGCGGAGTCCGCGCTGTCGCCGCCGCTCCTGCCGAGGGCGACGACGCCTCCGATCACCGCGCCGGCCACCACGACCGCGGCGACGACGGCGATCGCTATCAGACCGCCGCGCCGCTTGCGGGGGGCGGCGGGGAACGCGCCGGGGTAGCCGGGGTACTGCGGATGGCCCGGCGCCCCGGCGCCGAACGCCGGGACGGGGGGCGGGGCCGTGCGGGTGTACTCGGTCCACGCGGTCCCGTCCCACCAGCGCTCCAGAGCGGGCCCGTTGCCTGTCTGCCCGGGCTCTGGGTACCAGCCGGGCGGGGTCGTCATGGTCACGGCGTCACCTTAAGGCCCGGCCCTTAAGATTCCCGTCAGTCACCCGGTCACAGAGGGGTCACGTACGCCCCCGCGATGCCCCCGTCCACCAGGAACTCCGCTCCGGTGATGAAGGACGCGTCGTCGCTGGCGAGGAAGGCCACGGCGGCGGCGATCTCCTCCGCCTCCGCGAAGCGGCCCACCGGGATGTGCACCAGGCGGCGCGCGGCGCGCTCCGGGTCCTTGGCGAACAGCTCCCGCAGCAGCGGGGTGTTGACCGGTCCCGGGCACAGCGCGTTGACCCGGATGCCCTCCCGTGCGAACTGCACGCCCAGCTCGCGGGACATCGCCAGCACGCCGCCCTTGGAGGCGGTGTACGAGATCTGCGAGGTCGCCGCACCCATGACGGCCACGAAGCTCGCGGTGTTGATGATCGAGCCCTTGCCCTGGCGCTGCATGTACGGCAGCGCCGCCTTGCAGCACAGGTACACCGACGTGAGGTTGACCTCCTGGACGCGGCGCCAGGCGTCGATGCCGGTGGTGAGGATCGAGTCGTCGTCGGGGGGCGAGATTCCGGCGTTGTTGAAGGCGACGTCGACCGAGCCGTAGGTGTCGTACGCCGCCTTGAACAGCGCCTCCACCTGCCCGGCGTCGGTGACGTCGACCTCGACGAACAGCCCGCCGACCTCCTCGGCGGCCGCCTTGCCCGCGGCCTCGTCGATGTCGGCGCACACCACGTGCGCGCCCTCGGAGGCCAGCCGGCGCGCCGAGGCGAGCCCGATGCCGCTGCCGGCGCCGGTGACCACCGCCGTCCGGCCCACCAGGCGGCGGCACACCACTGCTTCTGCTTCCGTCATTGCCGGGATCACTCCTCCGTGCTGATGAAGACGTTCTTGGTCTCGGTGAAGGCGGCCAGCGCGTCCGGGCCGAGCTCACGCCCGAGCCCCGACTGCTTGAACCCGCCGAACGGTGTCCAGTAGCGCACCGAGCTGTGGGAGTTCACCGACAGGTTGCCGGCGGCGGTGCCCCGGGCCAGTCGCAGGGCGCGGCCGACGTCCCGGGTCCAGATCGAGCCCGACAGGCCGTACGGGGTGGCGTTGGCCAGGCGAAGCGCGTCGGCCTCGTCCTCGAAGGGCAGCACGACGGCCACCGGGCCGAAGACCTCCTCCACCGCGACGCGCTCGGCCGGGTCGGCGGGGGTCAGCACGGTCGGCGGGTACCAGAAGCCCTTGCCCTCCGGGGCCGTGCCGCGGATCGCGACGGGCGCGTCGGGGGCGACGTGGACGCGGACCCGGTCGCGCTGCGCGGCGGAGATGAGCGGGCCCATGCCGGTGGCCGGATCAGCCGGGTCGCCGACTCCGACGGCCAGGACGGCGGGCTCCAGCAGTTCCATGAAGCGGTCGTACACCTGGCGCTGGACCAGGATCCGGGTGCGGGCGCAGCAGTCCTGCCCGGCGTTGTCGAGGAAGGCCATCGGGGCGGTCGCCGCGGCCTTCTCGAGGTCCGCGTCGGCGAAGACGATGTTCGGCGACTTGCCGCCGAGCTCCAGGGTGAGCCGCTTGAGCGTGCCGGCGCACGTGGCCATGATCTGCTTGCCGACGCGGGTCGACCCGGTGAAGACGATCTTCGCGACGCCCGGGTGCTCGACCAGGGCCGCCCCCGCGACCGGGCCCCGGCCGGGCAGCACCTGGAAGAGGTGCTCGGGCAGTCCCGCCTCCAGTGCCAGGTCCGCCAGGCGCAGCGCGGTCAGCGGGGTGGTCTCGGCGGGCTTGAGGATCACCGCGTTGCCCGCCGCGAGCGCGGGTGCGGTCCCCCAGGCGGCGATGGGCATGGGGAAGTTCCAGGGCGCGATGACACCGACGACGCCGAGCGGTTCCAGGAAGGTGACGTCGATGCCACCGGGCACCGGGATCTGCCGGCCGCTGAGCCGCTCGACGCCGCCCGCCGCGTAGTCGAGCAGGTCGCGGACGTTGCCGGCCTCCCAGCGGGCGTTGCCCACCGTGTGGCCCGCCTCCCGCACCTCCAGGGCGGCCAGTTCCTCCACGTGCGCGTCGACCACGGCCGCGAAACGCCGCAGCAGCCGCGCGCGGTCGGCCGGGGCCAGGGCCGCCCAGGCGGTCTGGGCGCGGGCCGCGCGGGTGACGGCGGCGTCGACGTCCTCCCGGCGGGCCGCGGGGACGGTGGCGATCACCTCCTCGGTGGCCGGGTTGAGCACGTCCAGCGCTTCGAGCGGTTCGGGTGCTTCGGGCACTCGCTGCCTCACATGCGTTCGAAGGAGCGGTAGCGCTCCCAGTCGGTCACGGCGGTGTCGTACGCGTCCTGCTCGACGCGGGCCATGTTCAGGTAGTGCTCGACGACCTCGTCGCCGAAGGCCGCCCGGGCGATCGGGCTGGCCTCCCACAGCTCGGCGGCCTCGCGCAGCGTGGCCGGCACGTGCGCCACCCCGTCGCTGGCGTAGGCGTTGCCCGTGACGGGCTCGGGGAGGGTGAGCTTCTGTTCCACGCCGTGCAGGCCTGCGGCGATCATCCCGGCGACGGCGAGGTAGGGGTTGACGTCACCGCCCGGCACACGGTTCTCCAGGCGCAGCGCGGACGGGGAGTGCCCGACCACGCGCAGGGCGCAGGTGCGGTTGTCGGGGCCCCAGGCGACGGCGGTGGGGGCGAAGGAGCCGGGCCGGAACCGCTTGTAGGAGTTGATGTTGGGCGCGTACAGCAGGGAGAAGTCGCGCAGCGCGGCGAGCTGCCCGGCCAGGAAGTGCCGCATCGTCTCCGACATGCCGCCCGGCTCGTCGCCCGCGAAGACCGGCCGCCCGTCCTCGTCGCGCAGCGAGAGGTGGATGTGGCAGGAGTTGCCCTCGCGTTCGTTGTACTTCGCCATGAAGGTGAGGGAGTACCCCTCCTGCGCGGCGATCGACTTGGCGCCGGTCTTGTAGACGCTGTGCTGGTCGCAGGTGACCAGGGCCTCGTCGTAGCGGAAGGCGATCTCGTGCTGGCCGAGGTTGCACTCGCCCTTGGCGGACTCCACGCGCATCCCGGCGGCGCCCATCTCGTTGCGGATGCGGCGCAGCAGCGGCTCCACGCGGCCGGTGCCGAGCAGGGAGTAGTCGACGTTGTACTGGTTGGCGGGGGTCAGGTCGCGGTAGCCGTTCGTCCAGGCCTGCTCGTAGGTGTCCTTGAAGACGATGAACTCCAGCTCCGTGCCCGCGTACGCCGACCAGCCGCGCTCGGCGAGCCGCTCGGTCTGGCGGCGCAGGATCTGCCGGGGCGAGGGGGCCACCGGCGTGGAGCCGTGGTCCAGCAGCCGCAGGTCGGCGACGACGAGCGCGGTGGCGGCGTCCCAGGGGGTGATCCGCAGGGTGCCGAGGTCGGGGTGCATGGCGAAGTCGCCGTAGCCCCGTTCCCAGGAGGACAGGGCGTAGCCGTCCACGGTGTTCATGTCGGCGTCGACGGCGAGCAGGTAGTTGCACCCCTCGGTGCCGTGCTCCAGGACGTCGTCGAGGAAGTGCCGTGCGGCGAAGCGCTTGCCCTGCAGCCGGCCCTGCATGTCGGTGAAGGCGACGACCACCGTGTCGATCTCTCCGGAGTCGACACGTCGTCGCAGGTCGTCGGTGCTGAGCGGGGCTGTTCGGTGCACCACGGGTGATCACCTCTCCTACCGGCCGACAGGTGATCCAAAAGTACGGGCCCGGGGCCCAGTTGGGTACGGTGCAAGAAGAAATCCGCGCGTCGCAGGGAGGCTCCCGTGGCCCGTCCGCTGATCGGTGTCAGCACCTACTGGGTCGACTCGGCCCGCTGGGGCGGCTGGGACCTGCCCGCCGCCCTGCTCCCCGCCGGGTACCCGCTGCTCGTACGGCGTTCCGGCGGCCTCGCCGCGCTGCTCCCGCCGGACGACCCCGCCCACGCCGCGGACGCCGTGGCCCGGCTGGACGGGCTGGTGATCGCGGGCGGCCCGGACGTCGAGCCCGCCCGGTACGGCGCCGAGCCCGACCCGCGCACCGACCCGCCCGCGCGGGAGCGGGACGCCTGGGAGCTCGCCCTCCTCGACGCCGCCCTCGCCGCCGGGGTGCCCCTGCTGGGCATCTGCCGGGGCATGCAACTGCTCAACGTCGCCCTCGGCGGCACGCTCGTGCAGCACATCGACGGTCACCGCGGCCCCCGGGTTGGCGCGTTCGGCGGCCACACCGTCAAGCCCGTCCCCGGCACGCGCTACGCGGAGGCGGTGCCGGAGGCCATGACGGTGCCCACGTACCACCACCAGGCGGTGGACACCCTGGGCCGCGGGCTGGTGGTCGGCGCCCACGCCGAGGACGGCACACCGGAGGCCGTGGAGCTGCCGGGCGACCGCTTCGTGCTGGGGGTGCAGTGGCACCCCGAGATGGACGAGGACGAACGGGTGATGCGGGCGCTGGTCGCCGCGGCGGTCAGGGCTGCAGCTTGAGGCGGTCAGAGCTGCAGCTTGAAGCCGACGTGCGAGGCGGTGAAGCCGAGGCGCTCGTAGAAGCGGTGCGCGTCGGCGCGGGCCCGGTCCGAGGTCAGCTGCACCAGCGTGCACCCCAGGCGGCGGGACTCCTCGACCGCCCACTCGATCATCAGCGTCCCCAGGCCGCCGCCGCGGGCGTCGCGGTGCACGCGGACCGCCTCGATGACGGAGCGCGTCGTGCCGCGCCGTGACAGCCCCGGTATCACCGAGAGCTGCAGCACCCCGACGAGGGTGCCGTCCCGCTCGACGACGACCACGTGCTGGCCGGGGTCGGCGACGACGCGTTCGAACGCCGCGTAGTAGGGCTCCAGGTCGTCCGGGGTCTCGCGGCCGCGGCCGAGGCCGTCGTCGGCGAACATCGCCACGACGGCGGGGATGTCGTCGCGGGTGACGGGGCGGAAGTGGGGGTCGCTCATGCGTGCAGCGTAGATGTTGTGCGGGGGGTGCCCCTTGGGGCCGGTTGTTGTGTGCGGGTTGTGTGCGCCTGCGGGCGGCTGCGCCGGGCTGCCCGGTGGTTGTGTGCGGGTGCGTTGCGCCTGCGGCGGGCGGTTTCCCCGCCGCCCTCCCGATTGCCCGGCGCGGTCAGTGCGGGCCTGCCCACCGTGTGCCTGGGTCGGGGCCGCGCCGGCGCACGTCCTCAGCGCTCGCGGTATACGCCCACATCGTTCGACGCCGGGTCCGCCGCTCGTCGCTTCCGGGCGCACCCCGCCACACCCCCTCACGCCGGTTGGGGCGCATGACGGCCGGTGGGGGGTAAGTAGGCACCTGCGGCAACCCCGGACCGCTCTCTGAACCCCCACCGGCCGGTCAGCCGCCCCTACGACAGGAGGGGGTGTGGCGGGGTGCCCCCATGGGGATCCCCCCGGCCGAAGGCTGGGGGAGGGAGGGCGGGCGGGGGCACCCCGCCACAGGCGCGAACACCCCGCACACAAACAACCGGGCAGCCCGGCGCAGCCGCCCGCAACCACAACGGCGCCGCACACGAAGGGGCGTTGACAGCGCAACGGCGCCCTGCCTAGGCTCACCCCGGTCACAGGATTGAAACGTATCAATAACATACGCCTGCGGATTGAAACGTTCTAACCCCGCCGAGAGGTGTCCATGAAACGACGTCCGCCCATCCCCCGCCGCCGCCTCACCCTCCTCGCACTCTCCCTCGGCCTGACGCTCGCCGCCGCCACGCCCCAGGCCTACGCCGACCACGCGCACGCGCCCCGCAACCACGCCCCGGGCGCCCCCGGCGGCCTGACGGTCGACGACCGCACCGACCCGCTCGCCATCGACGCCGCGCCGCGCTTCGGCTGGCTGCCCCGCGACAGCGACTCCGACGAGGTCCAGACCGCCTACCAGGTCGTCGTGCGCGTCCCCGGCGGCCGCACCGTCTGGGACAGCGGCAAGGTCCGCGGTTCCGAACAGTCCTGGGTGCCGTACGGCGGGCCCGCGCTGGCGCCGGGGACGGCGTACCAGTGGAAGGTGCGGACGTGGGACCGCGCGGGGGAGGCCTCGCCCTACTCGACCGGTGCGTCCTTCGGCACGGGCCTCACGGACCAGGACTGGTCGGGCGCCCAGTGGATCCGCCGTCCCGCCACCGGGAACGACGCGAGCAACGAGTGGACGGCGGCCCGCAAGGTCGTCCGGGTGTCCGCGGGCAGCCCCGTGGTCGGCACCCGGGTGTACGTCGCGGCCGCCGGCGACTGGCAGGTCGACGTCGACGGCAAGACCGTGCAGCGCAGTTCGTCCTACGAGTACGCCGGCGAGGGCTTCTACGACGTCGCCGCCGTCAAGGGCGTCAAGGCGGGCCGGGACCTGGCCGTGGGCGTGCTGACGCACTACTGGTCCTGCAAGTGCCAGGGCCGGGCCAACGGCCCGAACGCCCCCGAGGGCCCCTCCGGGCTGCTGGTCAAGGTGGTGGTCGAGCACGCGGACGGCACCCGCGACGTGGCGGTCTCCGACGGCACCTGGAAGGTCCACCGCTACGAGCCGCAGCGGGTCGAGACCCTGACCTACCGCAACGGCGACGCCGGTGACCGCGTGGAGTACTACGACGCCACGGTCGAGCCGGCCGGCTGGAACACCCCCAACTACGACGACTCCGGCTGGGCCGCGGCCACCGTCATCGGCGCCCACCCGCGGCCGAACCCGGACAACTGCGCTCCCTACGAGGGCGGTTCGTCCCCCTGCGCCTTCACCCACCTGTCGGCGCTGCAGGCCCACCTGACGCAGGAGACCGTCCACCCGGTCTCGCTGCTGCACCTGCCCGACGGCACCGTCCTCGCCGACTTCGGCAAGGTGTACGCCGCGGTGCCCTCGGTACGGCTGCGTTCCGGCACCGCCGGCCGGCAGCTGACGTTCACCACCAGCTACCGGCGCAGCAACTCCACGCTGACCGCCGCCGTGCGGGCCGGGGACGCCTCCGTGACGCTGGCGAACGCGGCGAACGTCCACGCCGGCGACGAGATCGTGGTGGACGCGCCCGCCACGGGGTACGGCGCCGGGCACCCCGAGACGCGCACCGTGAGCGCGGTGGACGGCACGACGGTGACCCTGGACCGTCCCCTGGGCAAGGACCACGCCGCGGCGAGCTGGGTGGAGAACTCCCGCGCGGGTACGTCGGGTCTG
Source organism: Streptomyces sp. TOM-9 (assembly GCF_056858595.1). Lineage (NCBI taxonomy): Bacteria > Bacillati > Actinomycetota > Actinomycetes > Kitasatosporales > Streptomycetaceae > Streptomyces > Streptomyces sp. TOM-9. Next base: position 2,475,881 of record NZ_JBXEQB010000001.1, read on the forward strand.
GACACCCAGGGCAGCAACATGCGGTTCTTCTACACCGAGAAGGACGGTCCGCAGACCGCCCGGGCCTTCACCTACTGGGGCTGGCGCTACCTGCAGATCAGCGACCCGGGCGAGAAGCTGACCACGCGGGACGTCGCCGCCGTCGTCCAGAACACCGACGCCGCCCACCCCGCGACGTTCCGCAGCAGCGACGGCACCTTGGACCAGGTCTTCTCGCTGATGCAGCGTTCGGCGCTGCAGTCCGCGCAGAACGTCTTCCTGGACACCCCGACCCGTGAGAAGGGCCAGTTCCTCGGCGACACCGTGGACGAGTCGTTCGCGACGATGGCCGCGTCGGGCGAGCGCAGCCTGACCCGTCAGGCCATCGAGTCCTTCATGAACTCCCAGGCCCGCTACTGGCCCAATGGCGCCCTGAACTCCGTCTACCCCAACGGGGACGCCAAGCGGGACATCCCCGACTACACCGAGATGTTCCCCGAGTGGGTGATGCGCTACTACCGCACCACGGGCGACCGTGAACTGCTCGCCCGGGCCCTGCCCGTGATGCGCAATGTCGCCGACTACGTCTCCTCGGCGGTGGACGACCGCGGTCTGGTCGCCGACCTGCCCGGCGGCAGCGGCGCCTACCTGCACGGCATCATCGACTGGCCCGCCCCGATGCGGTACGGCTACGTCACCGACGGCAACGTGAACCGCACGGTCGTCAACGCCCTCGGGGTGGGTGCGATGCGGTCGGTGGCCGAGGCCGCCGACGCGCTCGGCGACCACGCCACCCGGGACGTCTACGCCGGCCGCGCGGACGAGCTGACGGCGGCGATGCGGGAGCGGCTGCGCGACGGCGGCACCGGCCTGTGGTCGGACGGTCTGTCCTCGGACGGCGCCCTGATCGCGCATCAGGGCGAGCACGCGCAGAGCTTCCCGGTCGCCTACGGCGTCGCGGAACCCTCGGAGTACGCCGCGCTGGGCGCGGAGCTGTCCCGGCAGGGGATGCGGCAGGGGCCGATGACGCTGCGGACCCTGCTGGAGGCGCTGCGGGTCGTCGACCGGCCGGACACGCTGGTGCGGATCCTCACCGATCCCTCCGCCGACGGGCCCGCGCAGGTCCTGGCCGAGGGCGGCACCTTCCTGTGGGAGCAGTGGACTCCGGGGTGCTCGATCAGTGACTGCGCGCCCGGCCAGGTCTCGCAGAGCAGCAGCGAGAGCATGTCGCACGGCTGGGGCGGCGCGGGTGTCGTCGGGGTGCTGGAGGGCGTGCTCGGCCTCACGGTGACCAGCCCGGGCGGCGCGTCGGTGCGGATCGCCCCGGCGGATTCGGGCGTGAGCCACGCCTCGGGCAGCCAGTGGACCGAGCGCGGCACCGTCGGCGTCGACTGGCGCCGGAACCGGCACGGGGTGGACACGACGGTCGAGGTGCCGGTCAACGTGACGGCGACGGTCGCGCTGCCCGTGGTGGCGGGCGGCCGTTACACCGCCGCCGGGAGCCACGCCACGTACCTGGGTGTCCAGGACGGCCGGGCCGTCTACCGGGTCGGGTCCGGGCGCACGGTCTTCACGGCCGTGGCGCGCGGCTGACCCCAGGTCCCTCCCCGGCGCACGCGACGGCCACGGGCCCGCGTGCGCCGGGGGGCTTCCACGGCGCGGGCGACCCGGGTCAGCCGCCGCGCCGGGCGGGGGCGGGGCCGGCGAGGGCGGCGGCGAGCACGGCCGGCGCCTCGGCCAGGGACGGGCCGTACCAGGTGAGGTGACGGCCGCTGACCAGGGCCGCGGGTATGTCCGGGAACGCCTCGGGCCCGTCCTCCGCGGTGAACCGGTACGGCTCGTCCGGGAGCACGACGAGGTCCGCCCCGCTGCCGGTGAGCTCGTCGACCGGCACCCGCGGATACCGCTCCTGGTGGGTCCCGTAAACGTTCTCGACGCCCAGCCGGGCCAGCAGGTCGCCGGCGAAGGTGTCCCGGCCGAGCACCATCCACGGCCGGCGCCAGACGGGCACGACGGCCTTGCGGGGGTGGGCCGGGGGCTGCAGCGACGCCCAGGTCTTCTCCGCGGCGTCGAGCCAGGCCGGGCGTGGCAGGCCGCAGGCCTCGACGACGACGCGGTGCAGTTCCCGGAAGGCCTGCGGAAGGCTGCGCACCTCCGTGACCAGCACCGTCAGCCCCGCCGCGCGCAGCGCCGCGAGGTCGGGCTCGCGGTTCTCCTCCTCGTTGGCGATCACCAGGTCGGGAGCGAGCCGCACGATCTCCGCGATGTCGGGATTCTTCGTGCCCCGTACCCGCGTGACGCGCAGGTCGGCCGGCTGGTTGCACCAGTCGGTCGCGCCCACGAGCAGGGCGGGCGCCGTGGTCGCCACCGCCTCGGTGAGCGAGGGGACGAGGGAGACCACACGCCGTGCGGGGCCGGAGTCGCGACGGGTCATGTCCCCCACCGTATCCATCCCCGCGGGACGGGGAGGGCCGGACGGCGCGGCTCCGGCACGAGGGAGGGGAAGTGCCGGGTGCCGCGCCGTCCGGGGTCGGGGTCCGGTCAGCCGACCGGGGCGAGCCGCTCCGTGAGACCGGGGTGGGCGTCGAGCCAGTCGCGGACGCCGTCCTGCTCGTGGCCCTGGCCGGCCTTGTGGACGGCGCCCTCCAGCCCGGTCAGCTCCTTCTCGCTCAGCTTGAAGTCCTGGAGCCACTTCGCGACCTTCGGCTCCTCGCCGGCGAAGCCGCCTCGGGCGAGGGTGTGGATGCCGTCGCCCTTGCCCCAGGCGCCGAGCGGGTCCTTCAGCTTCTTCAGACTGTGCTCGTCGTAGGCCCAGTGCGGGGACCACAGGGTGACCACGACGGGCTCCTTCGCCTTGATGGAGCGGTCGAGCTGGGCGAGCATGCTGGCGGTCGAGCCGGTGGTGACCTCGTACTCGCCCTCCAGGCCGTACCGGTCCAGGACGGTGTCGTTGAGCATCTTCATCATCCCGGCGCCCGGCTCGATGCCGATGATCCGGCCGCCGAACTGCTTGCCCTTGCCCTTGAGGTCGGCCAGCGAGTCGATGCCCTTGACGTAGGACGGCACCGTCAGTTCGAGCGAGGTGGGGCCGTACCAGGAGCCGTAGTCGTCCAGCTCGTTCTTGTACTTCTCCCAGTACGACCGGTGCGTCACGGGCAGCCAGGAGTCGGTCTCGAAGTCGACCCGCCCCGCGGACATGCCGGTGTACAGGGCGCCGACGTCGTACTGGGTGACCTTCGGCTCGTACCCGCGGCGTTCCAGCAGCTCCTTCCACAGGTAGGTGGAGGCGACGCCCTCGTCCCAGGGGATGTAGCCGATGTCGACCTGACGGCCCTTGCCGACGTCGTCGGCCTCGGGGACGGCGGTCCCCTCGTCGGCGGCGCCGAAGACGTTCACCCCGCCGGCGACCAGGGCGAGGGCGACGATGCCGACGACGGCGACGGAGGTCTGCGGGCGGTACTTCCACAGCTGCAGACCGCGCGGGGAGGCGGCCGCGGCCATCGCCCGCCGGCCCAGCGGGGAGACCCGGGTGCCGAGGGCGCCGGTGACGCGGTCCAGGTACATGGCGAGGATGACCACGGACAGGCCCGCCTCGAAGCCGAGGCCGATGTCGACCTGGCTGATGGCGGTGAAGACCGAGGCGCCCAGACCGCCGCCGCCGACCATGCCGGAGATGACGACCATGGACAGCGCCAGCATGATCACCTGGTTGACGCCCGCCATGATCGTGGGGAGCGCGAGCGGCAGCTGCACCCGCAGCAGGGTGCTGCGCGGGGCGGTGCCGAAGGCCTCCGCGGCCTCGACGAGCTCGCCGTCGACCTGCCGGATGCCGAGCTCGGTCATGCGCACGCCCGGCGGCAGGGAGAAGACGATGGTGGCGATGATGCCGGGCACCTGGCCGACGCCGAAGAAGAAGATGCCGGGGATCAGGTAGACGAAGGCGGGCATCGTCTGCATGAAGTCCAGTACCGGGCGCAGTGCGGCGGAGACGGTGCGGTTGCGCGCCGACCAGATGCCGAGCGGCACGGCGAGCACGATGGTGATCACGGTGGCGACCAGCACCAGGGACAGGGTGTCCATGGCCTCGTCCCACTGCTGCACGGAGACGACGACGGCCAGGCCCGCGAAGGAGAGCACGCCCGCGGTCAGACCGCGCAGCCACAGCGCGAGGACCGCGAGGATGCCGGCGAGCAGCAGCGGCGCGGGGGCCTGCAGGACGGCGTCCAGGCCGTCGTACATGCCGGAGACGACGGCGCTGATGAGGTCGAAGAGCGGACCGAAGTGGTCGCGCAGGTAGGTGACGGCGCTGTCGGTCCAGTCGCCGAGGGGCAGCCTAGGCACGCGCCGCCTCCTTCCGCGGCCGGCCCGGCACCCTGGGCGCGGCGTCCTTCGCGGGCGGGGCGGCGGCCGCCTGCGCCGTGTCGTCGGTGCACGGCGTCACCGGTCCGTCGTGGTCGCCGAGTGCGGCCAGCAGCCGGTCCTTGGCGATCACACCGACCACGTCGCCGGCCTCGTCGCGGACGGCCACGGGGTGCGGGACCCGCGCGCTGACCGGCAGGACGTCGGCGAGCGCGGTGCGCGGGGTGACCGTCTCGCAGCGGCAGTCGCCCGCGTCGGGGCGGTGCGGGGGCTCCATGACGGTGCCGGCGGTCAGCACGCGGGAACGGTCGACGTCGTGCACGAAGGAGCTGACGTACTCGTCGGCGGGGCGCAGCAGGATGTCCTCGGGGGAACCGATCTGGACGATGCGCCCGTCGCGCATGACGGCGACGCGGTCGCCGAGGCGCATGGCCTCGTTGAGGTCGTGGGTGATGAAGACGATGGTCTTCTTCAGGCTGCGCTGCAGCTCGATCAGCTGGTCCTGCATGTCACGGCGGATCAGCGGGTCCAGGGCGCTGAAGGACTCGTCCATGAGGAGCACGTCGGCGTCGGTGGCCAGGGCGCGGGCCAGGCCCACGCGCTGCTGCATGCCGCCGGAGAGCTCGTCGGGCCAGGAGTCGCCCCAGCCGGACAGGCCGGTGAGTTCCAGGGCCCGCGCGGCGCGCTCCTCGCGTTCCTTGCGGCCGACGCCCTGCACCTCCAGGCCGTACGCGGCGTTCTGGAGCACGCTGCGGTGCGGGAAGAGCGCGAAGTGCTGGAAGACCATGCTGATGCCGTGCGAGCGCACGCGGCGCAGTTCGCGGGCGCTGAGTGCGGTGAGGTCCCGGCCGTCGAAGAGCACCCGCCCCGCGGTGGGGGGATTCAGCCCGTTGAGCGTGCGCAGCAGCGTGGACTTGCCCGACCCGGACAGGCCCATGACGACGAAGATCTCGCCCTCGCGGACGTCGAAGCTCGCGTCGATCACCGCGGCGGTCGTACCGCTCCCGCGCAGTTCGTCGCGTCCGGCTCCGGCCTCCAGACGGCGCACGCCGTCCTCGGGGTCGGCACCGAACACCTTGTACAGATGCTCTGCCTGCAGCCTGTACACATACACCTCACGTGTCGTAGGGAGGACGACCGGCTGCCCCCGCACGCAGGTCGCGGAGCGCTCCTGTCCCGCTCCGGGACGGCGGCTGCCCCGACCCGGGCGGGGCAAACCGTTCCGTGACGGAGGTCACGGTGTCGGCGGCGTGCGGCATCATCGGCGTGTGACTCGACGCCTGATGCTCCTGGACACCGCCAGCCTCTACTTCCGCGCGTACTTCGGCGTGCCCGACTCGGTGCGCGCGCCGGACGGCACGCCGGTCAACGCCGTGCGCGGCCTGCTGGACTTCATCGCCCGCCTGGTCGCCGACCACTCCCCCGACGACCTGGTGGCCTGCATGGACGCGGACTGGCGGCCGCAGTGGCGGGTGGACCTGATCCCCTCGTACAAGGCGCACCGCGTCGCCGAGGAGGTCCCCGGCGGCTCGGACGTCGAGGAGGTCCCGGACACCCTGTCGCCGCAGGTCCCGGTGATCGAGGCGGTGCTGGACGCGCTGGGCATCGCCCGGGTGGGTGTCGCCGGCTACGAGGCGGACGACGTGATCGGCACCCTGACGGGCCGGGCGCCCGGCCCGGTGGACATCGTGACGGGTGACCGCGACCTGTTCCAGCTGGTGGACGACGCCCGCGGGGTGCGGGTGCTGTACCCGCTCAAGGGCGTCGGCTCGCTGGACGTGGTGGACGAGGCCTGGCTGCGCGGCAAGTACGGCGTGGACGGCCCCGGTTACGCGGACCTGGCGCTGCTGCGCGGCGACCCGAGCGACGGCCTGCCGGGCGTGCCGGGCATCGGCGAGAAGACGGCGGCGAAGCTGCTGGAGGCGTACGGCGACCTGGCCGGGATCATGGCCGCCGCCCACGACCCCGCCTCGAAGGTCACCCCGGCGCAGCGCAAGCGGCTGCAGGAGGCCGGGGACTACGTGGCCGTCGCACCCAAGGTGGTGCGGGTGGCCTCCGACGTGCCGCTGCCGGAGTTCACCCCGCAGCTGCCGCGGGAGCCGCGCCGGCCTCAGGAGCTGGCCGCGCTGGCCGAGCGCTGGGGGCTGGGCGGCTCGCTGCAGCGGCTGCTCAGCGTGCTGGGGCCGGAACGGGCCGGGTGACGGCGAGGACGTCCCGGTCGGGCTGGAGGGTGAGGCCGACGGTGGGGCGGATCTCCTCGTCGCCGGTGTCCAGGTGGAAGCGGCTGCCGAGGGTGGCCAGCACGATCACCGCCTCGACCATCGCGAAGCGCGCGCCGAGGCAGGCCCGGGTGCCCCCGCCGAAGGGGAACCAGGTGTGGTCGGTGACCGGGTCGGGCGCCCCGTCCAGCCAGCGCTCGGGGCGGAACTCCTCGGGCTCCGGCCACCAGCGCGGGTCGCGGTGGGTGGCCCAGGGGCTGATCCAGACCTGGGTGCCGGCCGGGACGGGCTCACCGCCGAGGGTGGCGCCCTCCCCCGCGACCGCGAGGTTGAGCCAGACCGTGGGCCGCACGCGCAGGGTCTCCTTCACGACGGCCTCGGTCCAGCGCAGTTCAGCGTAGTCGTCGAAGCCCGGGGTGCGGCCGCCGAGCACCCGGTCCAGTTCCTCGGTGAGCGCCTCACGCGCCTGAGGGTTGCGGGACAGCAGGTGCCAGGCCCAGGTCAGGGTGGTGGCGGTGGTCTCGTGCCCCGCGTTGTAGAGGGTGACGGTCTCGTCCCTGATCTCCCTGTCGGTGAGCGGGACGCCGTGTTCGTCGACGGCGGCCAGCAACCGGCTGAGCAGGTCGTCGCGTTCGCCGCCGGCCTCACGGCGGACGGCGACGATCCGGGCGACCTCGGCGTCGAGGGTGTCGACGGCGGCCTTGAAGCGGATCCGCCCCGGGGTGCGGAACCAGTCGGGCAGCATCGCGCCCAGTCCGCGGAACTCGGCGCCCATCTGCTGCTGGGCGGCGTCCATGCAGCGGCCGATGACCTCCTCGCGGACGGCGGCGTCGGTGCCGAACACGGTCCGTACGGCGATGCGCTGGGTCAGCCCGGTCATCTCGCGGCGCACGTCGATCCGTTCGCCCCCGTTCCAGCGGTCGGCGACCTCCCGTGCGCAGTCGGCCATGGTCGCCGCGTACGCGCGCACCTGCTTGGGCCGTACCGAGGGCTGGACGAGGGAGCGCTTGCGGCGCCAGTCGGCGCCCTTGGCCACCACGACCCCCTCGCCCATCAGGTAGCGGAAGGACCAGCCGAGGTCGGGCAGCGAGAAGGTGGACTCGCGGGCCGAGAGCAGTTCCCCGATGAGCGCGGGATCATTGAGGAAGCGCGCGGGGGTGCGGCCCATGGCCCAGGTGACCTGCCCGGACCCGCACTCGCGGAGCGCGGTGAAGAAGGCGAGCGGGTCCTTGGCGAACTGCGGGAGGTTCCCCAGCAGCGGCACCCCGCGCGGTCCTGCGGTGATCGCGGTGGCGGTGTCGGAAGCCATGTGCGCCGGCCTCCCGGGTAGCGTCTGATCGCGTCCGTCCCATCAAAATCGGAGAACGGCGGATCGGAACCGGTGTTCGAAGATCTCGTGATCTTTCCGAGACCGGGCTGCACAGGGCGGGCCAGATGGGTTAGGCTTGCCTAACTTAGTGCGAGGAGTGTGCTCATGGCAGACCGTCCGGTGCGCAGGAAGCCGCAGCTCAACCGCGCGCGGGTGCAGCACGTGGAACGGCTGACCCCGCACATGATCCGCGTGGTCCTCGGCGGTGAGGGCCTGGCGGGATTCCCCGTGGGCGAGTACAGCGACCACTACATCAAGCTGCTGTTCCCGGTCGAGGGCGTGCGCTACCCCGAGCCGTTCGACATCCAGCGGATCCGCGCCGAGTTCCCCCGCGACCAGTGGCCGCGCATCCGGACGTACACCGTGCGCCGGTGGAACGCGGAGGCGCGCGAGCTGACGGTCGACTTCGTGTACCACGGCGACGAGGGCCTGGCCGGCCCGTGGGCCGCGCGCGTCCAGCCCGGCGAGGAGGTGCTCTTCCTCGGCCCCGGCGGCGCCTACGCGCCCGGCTCCGCGGCCGACTGGCATCTGCTCGTGGGCGACGAGAGCGCGCTGCCGGCGATCGCCGCCTCGCTGGAGCGGCTGCCCGAGGGCGCTCCCGCCCGGGTGTTCGTCGAGGTGTCCGGCCCGGAGGAGGAGCAGAAGCTCCCCACGCCCGGCAACGCCGAGGTCACCTGGGTGCACCGCGGCTCCCGGCCGGTGGGCGAGGCCCTGCTCCACGTCGTGTCCGGGCTGGAGTTCCCGCCGGGTGACGTGCAGGCCTTCGTCCACGGCGAGGCGGGCTTCGTCAAGCAGCTGCGCCGTCTGCTGCGCGTCGAGCTGGGCGTGCCGCGTGAACGGCTGTCGATCTCGGGGTACTGGCGCACCGGCCACGACGAGGACGGCTGGCAGGCCTCCAAGCCCGAGTGGAACCGCCGCATCGAGGAGGAGCAGGAGCCGCCGCGGGCGCTCGCTTCCTGACGTCGCGTACGCACCAGGCGTGACCCCGCCGTGGGGTCACGCCCGGTCGTCGTACCGGCCGGGTCTCAGACCGACTTCTGGTACGAGCGGAAGGTGCGGGTCGACAGCCCGACCGCGGCGACCGCCACCACCAGCAGCGCGCCGCCGCGGGTGAGCACCGCACCCCAGTCGGGGCTGTCGGCCATCGCGGAACGGCTCGCGACGAGCGCCCAGTTCATCGGGTTGACGTCGGCGACGTGCCGCATCCAGGACGGCATCAGCGCGGGCGCCATGAAGGCGGAGGACAGGAAGGTCAGCGGCAGCAGCAGGAAGGTGTTGATGCCGATGATGCTCTCGCGCTGCCGCACCAGCATGCCCATGGCGTTGGAGAACGCCCCGACCAGCGTGCCCAGCAGCACCGACGCCACGACGAGCACCAGCAGCCCGACGGCGCCGCCGGGGTAGTCGGCGCCGCCGAGCTTGCCGAGGGCGACGATGGCGACGGACTGCAGGGCGGTGCTGAGCCCCTGGGAGACGACGTTGCCGTTGATGAGCGCGGCGCGGCTGACCGGGGTGGTGAGGAAGCGGTTGAGGGTGCCGCGCTCGATCTCCTCCAGCGTGCCCATGCCGGCCCACATGCTGGAGGACAGCGCGCTCATCACGACCACGCCCGGGACGAGGTAGTCCAGGTACGATCCGCCGCCGAAGCCGGGCAGCTCCACCACGCGGCGGAAGAGCGCGCCGAACAGGAAGAGCCAGATCACCGGCTGCACCAAGGTGATGAGCAGGTACGCGGGCTGGCGCCAGAACGCCATGAGATGACGCTGCGTCATGTACCAGGTCTGGGTGAGCGCGACGCTCATCGGGCACCTCCGGCGGGCGCGGGGACGGTCGCGGACCCGGCCGCGGGGGTGGCGGTGTCGGCGTCGGCGAACCGGCGCCCGGCGTAGCGGAGGTACACGTCGTCCAGTGAGGGCCGGGCGACGGTGACGGAGGCGACGGCGGCGCCTTCGCGCTCCAGGACGGCGAGCACGTGCGGCACGGCCGCGGCGCCGTCGTCGGCGCGGGCGCTGAGCCGGCGGCCGTCCAGCCGTGCCTCGCGCACGCCCGCGAACTCGCCGAGTGCCGTCTCCAGGAGGTGGGCGTCGACCGGGCCGGCCGGCTCGCGTAGTTCCACGTGCACGGCGTCGCCGCGCAGTTCGCCCTTGAGCCCGTCGGGGGTGCCCTCGGCGACGACCCGGCCGCGGTCGACGATCGCGATGCGCCCGGCGAGCCGGTCGGCCTCCTCCAGGTAGTGCGTGGTGAGCAGGATGGTGAGGCCGTCGTCGCCCGCCAGGCGCGCGATCTCCTCCCACATCGCGGTGCGCGCCTCGGGGTCGAGGCCGGTGGTCGGCTCGTCGAGGAAGAGCACCTCGGGACGGTGGACCAGACCGAGCGCGACGTCCAGGCGCCGCTGCATGCCGCCGGAGTAGGTCTTCACCGGCCGCGCCGCGGCGTCGGCCAGGTCGAAGCGGGTGAGGAGCTCCTCGACGCGGCGGTCGAGCGCGGCGCCGCGCAGCCCGTACAGCCGGCCCTGCAGCCGCAGGTTCTCCGCGCCCGTGGCGACCGGGTCGGCGCCCGACCTCTGGGCGACGACACCGATGGCCCGGCGCACCCGGTCGGGGTGGCGCAGGGCGTCGTGACCCGCGACGAGGGCGGTGCCGGAGTCGGGACGGGCCAGGGTGGTCAGGATCTTCACCGTGGTGGACTTCCCGGCGCCGTTGGGGCCGAGCAGCCCGAAGACGGTACCGGGCTCCACGGTGACGCCCATCCCGTCGAGGGCGCGCACGTCCCCGGGATAGGTCTTGACGAGGTCGTGCGCCACGATCGCGGGCGCGCGTGTGCTCATGACAGATTCCTCCGCCTGCCAAGGGGGCCGTGCCTGCACGGCCCGGTGATCGGTCGGTTCGCGGGCCCGTGACGGGCCGCACGGTGGCCCTGGTGAACGGGCCTTCCACGAACGGCCGGACCGATCGGCGGGGGGACTGCCGGGCTATCCTGGGTGTGCCGCACCTCGATCGCCTGGCGACTGTTCCCGCAGCCGTCCGGTCCGGGGTCACCGCCCCCGGCGCGCGCTGTTCCCGCAGCGAGCGCCGGGGGCGTTCCTCATGTCGGTGTCGCGTCGGGGCCGCTCCGCCTCCGCAGCTCCTCCCTGAAGTGCCGCGCGGTGGCCGATTCCTCGGCCCCCTCCTCGGACTCCGTCCAGGCTTCGGGCATCTCACCGGTCTCATGCCAGCGCCGCCACTCGGCGGCGCCGGAGATGGTCCCCTTCCCGAGTTCGCCGAGGAAGCCGCGGATCCACTGCGCCTCGGCCTCGAGCATGTGGACCTGGTACTCGGTCTCGATCAGGAACATCCGCGGCAGGTCGTGCCGGAGCCTGGCGAGCACGCCGTGGACGCCGGCCGCCTGCACCTCCAGCTTCGCGACCCGCTCGGTGAGCAGGTCGACCACCTCGTCGGCGGGCAGCACGAGCAGCAGCGACAGCGCCGCCTCGAAGGCCGGGTACTCACGCACCGGGACGGCGACCAGGTCGGCGAGCCAGTCGTGCAGCTCCTCCCGGCCGGCCTCGGTCAGCCCGTAGAGCGTGCGCTCGGGGCGGTTGCCCTGCCGCTGCACGCCGGTGACTTCCACGAAGCCGTGCTTCTCGAGGTTCTGCACGACGGTGTAGAGCGAGCCGTAATTGATCTTGATGCTCTGCTCCTTGCCCCGCTGCCGCAGCACCTGGGCGATCTCGTACGGATGCATGGGGCGTTCGCCGAGCGTCGCCATGACGGCGAGGGCCAGCGGGTTGCCGAGCTTGCGGCGCTTGGCCATGCCCGTATACCTCCGCACACTCGCTCCCGTATATCCGCGACCGAACATATCGCGAGTCACCCATCCTGACAAGCGCGATACATCGCGAATCGCAGGAAGGGTCGCGCCGGCCCGACGGCGGTGAGCACCTTGGAGCGTCGCGGACATGAACGTGACACGCGGGCGAAATGGACCGCCCCTAATTTCTGTCACCCGACAGGAATCCAGCGACAGGGGTCCGCCATGACCACCACCGCACCGTCCGCGCCCTCCGCTCCCCCGCCGCCCCCGCCGGCCTCCGACGACGGCACCCTCGCCGGCTTCGGCTACCGCCAGGAACTGCACCGCAGCATGGGGCGCTACGCCTCCTTCGCCGCGGGCTTCTCCTTCATCTCCGTCCTGACGACGGTCTTCCAGTTCTTCGCCTTCGGCTTCTCCTCCGGCGGTGCCGCCTTCTTCTGGACCTGGCCCGCGGTGCTCGCCGGGCAGCTGCTGGTCGCCGCCTGCTTCGCCGAACTCGCCGCCCGCTACCCGCTGTCCGGGGCGATCTACCAGTGGTCGACCCGGCTCAGCACACCGACGTGGGGCTGGTTCGCCGGATGGATCATGGTGATCGGCCAGGTGGTGGTCGTGGCGGCCGCCGCGCTCGCCCTGCAGGTCGTCCTGCCCGCGATCTGGCCGGGCTTCCAGGTCCTCGGCGGCGATCCGGCGCCCACCACCGCGACCGGGGCGGCCAACGCGGCGCTGCTCGGCGTGGTGCTGCTGGCCCTCACGACCGTGGTCAACACGCTCGACAACCGGGTCATGTCGGCCGTCAACCGCGTCGGCGTCACCGCGGAGATCATCGGCGCGGGCCTCATCGTCGTCCTGCTGTTCACGCACGCCGAGCGCGGCCCCGGCGTCACCCTCCACACCGGCGGCCAGGGCGGCGCCGTCGGCGCGCTCCTCGTCGGCTCCTTCACCGCCGCGTACGTCCTCATCGGTTTCGACAGCGCCGGCGAGATGAGCGAGGAGACGCGCTCGCCGCGCCGCACCGCCCCGCGCACCATCCTCACCGCCCTCGCCGCGGCCGGCGCCCTCGGCGGACTGCTCCTGCTCGGCGGACTGCTCGCCGCCCCGAGCCTCACCGACGGGCGGCTCGCGACGGAGGGCCTGAGCTACGTCCTGACCAGCAGCCTCGGCGCGGGCGTCGGGAAGGCCCTGCTGGCCGACGTCGCCGTCGCCATCGCCGTGGCCACGCTCGCCATCCAGACCGCCGGCACCCGCATGCTCTTCTCCATGGCCCGCGACGGCGTCCTCCCGTTCTCCGCCCGCCTGTCCCGGGTCTCGCCCCGCACCGGCATGCCCGTCGCGCCCGCGCTCGTCGTCGGTGTCGCGGCGGCCGCGCTCTGCCTGCTCAACCTCCTGTCCCCGGACGCCTTCCTGGCCATCGGCACCACCTGCATCGCCATGCTGTACCTGGCCTACGCCATGGTCACCGGCCCGATGCTGCTGCGCCGGCTGCGCGGCGAGCGCTTCGGCGCCGGCGGGACGGACGAGCGGGGCCGCCCGCTGTTCTCCCTAGGCCGCTGGGGCCTGCCCGTCAACGCGCTGGCCCTGCTCTACGGGCTGGTCATGACGGTCAACCTCGCCTGGCCGCGGGCCGCGGTCTACGACCCGGCCGGCGGCCACTGGTACTTCCAGTGGTTCACCGTGCTGTTCCTGCTGGGCAGCGTGGGTGCGGGGATCGCGTGGCGGCTGCTGAGGGCGCGTCCGGCACGCTCGGCGGAGAACGCCCGCCTCACCGAGGCCCTCCCGGAACCGACCCGGTAGGCACGGCAGTTCGAGGGCACGACGCCCCTCCCCGTCTCGACCTCGGGGAGGGGCGTACGGCACCAGTGTCGCACCGGCCACCGACAGCGGCCGGGGGCCGGCGCTGCCACACTGGCCGCATGGCCGTACCCGCACCCGAGCCGTCACCCCTGCCCGGCCTGTCGCCCGAAGGGCAGCCGGCGCAGGAGCGCCCGACCGTCCTCTGCGCCGACTGCCACCGGCCCCTCACCGCGCACGACGCCCGGCTGTGGGGCCGGGGCCGCGGCTGCCGGCGCAAACACGGACTCGGCACGGCGCCGCGGACCGGGCGCTTCGACGTCGAGCAGGAGCAACTGCCGGGGACGTGAACACGTGCCCGGGCTATGCCACGGGAACGAACGGCTTCTTGCACACGAGGCAGATCATCTTCCGCTGCCACTCCGCGTTCGCGCGCTTCGCGGCCGCCACCCTGCCCCGTTCCCGCAGACCCCACACGACGCCGACGACGGCCACCAGCAGCCCGGCGAGGATCGCGCCCGACACGAGCAGCGCCACCCCCGACAGGAGCAGTCCCAGCGGCCACGCGAAGGCACCCTCGGCCTTCGGCGGCCGTCCGAGATCAGCCTTCAACGGCGAACCCGGCTCGACCGTCGCCTCGAACAACTGCAGGCTCTGCACCCGCGTCGACCCGCACGACTCGTTCGTGCACCGCAATTCCGCCATCAACGCCCCCGATTCGACTGCCGGATGACGGAAGCGTGGGGCTCACCGGCCCATGGTCACCATCCGTCGGGCGTGGGGTGTGAGGCGACTCACTATTCATCGACAAACCGACAAGGCGCCTGCCTCGCCCGGGCGCCGGGCGCTCGCGGCCCCAAGCACGTCCGCGGCCGACCCGATGCCTCGCCTGCCGTGGCGGACGCGTACGGTACAGCCGTGAAATCCGCGCACTGGACCGCCGTGGTCCTGGCCCTCGCCGCGCTCGGCGTCGTCGTCGGTGTCGCCGTCGCTGTCGCCGAGGGCAATCACGCCCCGGTCGTCATGCCCTCACTGCCCATCACGGTGCTCCTGCCCGTCGGCCTCGGGCTCGGAGCCCGCCACGCGTGGCGTAAGGCGACCGGGCGCGGCACGCCGTCCGTCGGCGTGGACCACCGTGCATGGCAGTCGCGCGGCCGGTGACAAATGACGCACCGTAAGGAACGCGCTGCGGGCGCGATCGTCGGATCGGCCGTCGGCGACGCGCTCGGCGCGCCCTTCGAGTTCGGCCCGGCGGGCGCGTTCAGTGCCCGCTTCCCCGCACCGGGCGCCGGTGCCGAGATGTGCGGAGGCGGCGGCTGGGACCCCGGTGAGGCCACCGACGACACGCAGATGGCGGTGCTCGTGGCCGACTCCCTGCTGGAGTCGGGCACGCTCGACCTCCCCGACGTCTTCGCGCGGTTCGTGCGGTGGGCGGCCGCCGACCCCAAGGACATCGGCCTGCAGACCGAGGCCGTCCTGACCTCCGGCGACCCCTGGGACCTGGCCGCGGCGGTGCACTTCCAGACGCATCACCGGGCGGCGGGCAACGGCGCCCTGATGCGGGCCGCCCCCGCCGCCGTCCACTTCGCCGGACACGGACGCGCGGCCTCCCTGGACGCCGCACGCAGGATCGCCGCCCTCACCCACGGCGACCGCGCCGCATGGGAGGGCAGCGCGATCCTCCACGACCTGGTACGCGTGGCCCTCGACGGCGGCGACCCGGTCGCCCCCGCCGTCGTGGCCGACGCGCTGGCGCAGGTCCCCGAGCCCTTCCACGAGCGGTGGGCCGCCGTCCTCGCGCCCGGCTGGCACCCCGGCCTGGCCACGGAGTTCAACGGCGCCGTCTGGCCGTGCCTCGGTTCGGCGGTCTGGGCCGTGCGGGCCACCGGCGGCTTCGAGGCCGCGCTGCGTGCCGCGGTCGACCTGGGCGGCGACACCGACACCGTCGCCGCCGTCACGGGGACCCTCGCCGGCGCGGTGTACGGCCTCGCTGCCGTACCCGAGCGCTGGACGGCCCACCTGCACGTGCCGGTACCGGGCTGGCCCGGCCGCGTCCTGCGCGTCGCCGACCTGATCGCCCTGGCGGCCCGGCTGACCGGGGACTGACCTCCCGGGGCCGCGTCACACCGCCAGCAGGGCCTCGCCCTCGCGGTGCAGGGCGGCCAGGCCGCCGTCCGGGCAGCCGGCGACGCGCAGCGCCGCGTCGGCGGTCGCGGAGGCGAAGGCCGGCCCGTCGGGGATCGGGTTGTCGCGCCGGATGAGGATGACGCCCTCGATGAGGCCGAAGACGAGGTCGGCACGGACCGCGAGGTCGGCGGTGCCGAGCGCGGCGCCCGGCACCGTGGCGGCCAGCAGGGCGGCGTAGGCGGCCTTCAACTCGTCCCGCACGGCGCGGAAACCGGCGAAGCGCTCGGCACGGACCTCGGGGAGCAGGTAGAGCGCGCCGAGGTTGTGCGGCCCCCCGCACAACAGGGCGACATCCGCCCGGCACAGCGCCCACAGCCGGGCCTCGGCAGGGGCGTCCGTGCGGGCGACGAGCGAGTGCGCGAGGTCCAGGGACGGGCGGACGGTGCCCTCCAGGAGCGCGGCGAGGAGGTCCTCCTTGCCGCCGAAGTAGTGGTACATCGAGGCCTGCCGCATCCCGGCGCGCTCGGCGACGGCGCGGGTCGTGGTGGCCGCGTAGCCCTGTGTGCTGAACAGTTCGGCCGCGGCGGCCAGCAGTTCCTCGCGGGCGGTCAGGCCGCTGTCCGGCCGCGCCTGCGCGCGCGGCCGCCCGACACGCCGTCCCGTGGTGCTCACGCCTCGATCCTCGCACAGCCACCCGGACACCCGGCGGCCCCGGCCCCCGCACGCGGGGCGGCACACGGCACGGGTGCCGCCGAGCGCCCGTCCGCCGCCCGGCCCCGCGGCGAACCCCGAAGTGACCGGTGCCGCCCGGCGCCCGGGCGACGCCCCGGCACCACCGGGATCACGCGCCGCGCGGGCGTGAGCACCCGGTAACCGTCAGGAAACGCACGGGCAACGGCGCCGAATCCACCACCGCTTAATTTCTGTCGGACGACAGAAATTGGAGGTGGAACGCCGTGTCGACAGGGACGCCTCACGGAGCCCGGGACCACGCCCGCGCGCAGGAGGGGACACGGGTGGACGCCATGCCCGTGCTGCCCGCCGCGCACTGGCCAAAGCGGCCGCCGCCCGGTGTCGAGCCGCGGGACCTGGTCTGGGCGGAGACCGTCGCGGGGGGCACCTACACGCACAAGGTGCTGGCCCGCGGCACCGGACTGCGGCTCACCGACCTGACGGGCGACGCCTGCGCCCACCTGCTGCTGTACGTCGCCGACCGCCCCTGGGAGCGGCTCAACACCGCCGACACGGTGAAGGTGCTGTGGAACGCCTACCTCGGCGCGGGCCACCTGCTCCTGTCCGACCAGGGCCGGGTGCTCGCCTCGGTCGTGGCCGACACCGGCGGCCGGCACGACGCGCTCTGCGGCACCTCGACCGACGTCCGCAACACCACGCTGTACGGGGACGGTTCGGCGCACGGCCCCTCCCCCGCGGGCCGCGAGCTGCTGAAGCTGGCCGCGCTGAAGAACGGCCTGGAGCCGCGCGACCTGCCGCCGTCGGTCTCCTTCTTCCAGGGCGTCCGCGTCGTCGCCGACGGGAAGCTGGAGTTCACCGGCTCCGCGGGCCCCGGCGCGTCCGTCACCCTGCGCGCCGAGCAGCCGCTGACCGTCCTGATCGCGAACGTGCCGCACCCGCTGGACCCGCGGCCGGAGTACGTCTGCACGCCCCTGGAGGTGCTGGCCTGGCGCGCCGCGCCGACCGCGCCCGGGGACCCGTTGTGGGACGCCACTCCCGAGGGCCGCCGCGCCTTCCTCAACACCGCCGACCACCTCGCCGCCAGGGGGCTGCAGTGACCGGTCAGACCACCGTCGTCCCCGCCCGCGCGCCCTGGTCCGCGGTGGTCCGCGCCGGGGAGCACCTGACCGTCACCGACCTCGGCGGCAACCAGGCCGTGGACTTCCTGGTGTACGACGCCCACGACACGGCCGTCCGCTACAGCGCGCCGGACACCCTCCAGGCCCAGGGCGGGATCTTCCTGACCACCGGCAGCGTGCTGCTCTCCAACGAGCACACCCCGCTGATGACCGTCGTGGAGGACACCTGCGGCCGCCACGACACCATCGGCGGCGCCTGCTCCAAGGAGTCCAACACCCTGCGCTACGGCCACCACACCTGGTCGCAGCACGCCTGCGTGGAGAACTTCCTCGCCGAGGGCGCCAGATACGGCCTCGGCAAGCGCGACCTGGTGGGCAACGTCAACTGGTACATGAACGTGCCCGTCGAGCCCGACGGCACCCTCGGCATCGTCGACGGCATCTCCGCCCCCGGGCTCCGGATCGTGCTGCGGGCCGAGACCGACGTCCTGGTCCTGGTCTCCAACTGCCCTCAGGTCAACAACCCCTGCAACGGCTTCGACCCGACCCCGGTCGAGATGACGGTCTCGGGCGGCCGCGCATGACCCACACCGTGAGCCACGCCGCCTTCGACACCCTCCTCGTCGCCAACCGCGGCGAGATCGCCGTCCGCGTCATCCGCACCGCCCGGCGCATGGGCCTGCGCACGGTCGCCGTCTTCTCCGACCCCGACCGCTCCGCCCCGCACGTGCGCCTCGCCGACCACGCCGTACGGCTCGGCCCGGCCCCGGCCAAGGCCAGCTACCTGGACGCCGACGCCGTCCTGGCCGCCGCCCGCGCCACCGGGGCGGGGGCGGTCCACCCCGGCTACGGGTTCCTCTCCGAGGACGCCGACTTCGCGCGCCGCTGCGAGGCCGCCGGCCTGGTCTTCGTCGGGCCGACGCCGGAGCAGTTGGCGCTCTTCGGCACCAAGCACACCGCGCGCGCCGCCGCCGAGGCCGCCGGGGTGCCCCTGCTGCCGGGCACCGGGCTGCTGGCGGACCTCGACGCCGCCCTGGAGGCGGCGCGGGCCCTCGGCTACCCGGTGATGCTCAAGGCCACCGGCGGAGGCGGCGGCATCGGCATGCGGGCCTGCCGCTCCGCCGCCGAGCTGGCCGAGGCCTGGGAGGGCGTGCGGCGCGTGGCCGCGGCCTCCTTCTCCTCCGCGGGCGTGTTCCTGGAACGCCTGGTGGAGCGGGCCCGCCACGTCGAGGTGCAGGTCTTCGGCGACGGGCGGGGACGGGTCGTCGACTTCGGCGACCGCGACTGCTCACTGCAGCGCCGCAACCAGAAGGTCCTGGAGGAGGCCCCCGCCCCCGGTCTGCCGGACGCCGTGCGCCGCCGCCTCGCCGGCAGCGCCCGCGACCTGTGCGCCTCCGTCGGCTACCGCTCGGCGGGGACGGTGGAGTACGTGTACGACGCCGCCCGCGACGAGGCGTACTTCCTGGAGGTCAACACGCGCCTGCAGGTGGAGCACCCGGTGACGGAGGAGGTGTACGGCGTCGACCTCGTCGCGTGGATGCTGCGCCTCGCGCAGGGCGACACCGGTGTGGTCACGGAGCCGGGCCCGCGGCGCGGCCACGCCGTGGAGGCCCGCGTCTACGCCGAGGACCCCAGCCGCGGGCACCGGCCCGGCGCGGGCGTGCTGACCGAGGTCGCGTTCCCCGAGGGCGTCCGCGTGGACGCCTGGGTCGAGACCGGGACCGAGGTGACCACCGCGTACGACCCGATGCTGGCCAAGGTCATCGCCCACGGCACCGACCGCGAGGACGCCCTCGACCGGCTCGCCCACGCGCTCACCGCGACCCGGGTGGGCGGCATCGAAACCAACCTCGGCCTGCTGCGCGCCGCCGTCGCCGAGCCGGCGCTGCGCGCGGCCGCGCACACCACGGCGACCCTGGAGGGCGTCGCCGACCCGACGCCACGCGTCGAGGTGCTGCGGCCGGGCACGCTGACCACCGTCCAGGACTGGCCCGGCCGCACCGGGCTCTGGCACGTCGGCGTGCCGCCCTGCGGGCCGATGGACGACCTGTCCTTCCGGCTCGGCAACGAGGCGCTGGGCAATGACGAGGGCGCGCCCGGCCTGGAGTGCACCCTGCTCGGCCCGCGGCTGCGCTTCACGCACCCGACGACCGTCTGCGTCACCGGCGCGCCCGTCGCCGTGACCGTGGACGGCAGGCCGGTGCCGCAGTGGGAGCCGGTCACCGTACCGGCCGGCGGCGAGCTGGACGTACCGGCTCCGCAGGGCCCGGGGCTGCGGACGTACGTGCTGTTCGGCGACGGCGGGCTCGACGTCCCCGCATACCTGGGCAGCGCGGCCACCTTCACCCTGGGGCGGTTCGGCGGCCACGGCGGCCGGGCGCTGCGCTCCGGGGACGTGCTCCACGGGGGCGGGCCCTGCGGCGGCGCCCCGGTGCCCGTGGACCGGCGACCGGCCTTCACCACCGCGTGGCACGTCGCCGCCGTCGAAGGACCGCACGCCGCGCCCGAGTTCTTCACCGAGGACGACGTCCGCGACTTCTACGCGGCGCAGTGGAAGGTGCACTTCAACTCCGCGCGGACCGGCGTCCGCCTGGTCGGGCCCAAACCGCGCTGGGCCCGCGCCGACGGCGGTGAGGCGGGGCTGCACCCCTCCAACATCCACGACACCCCGTACGCGGTCGGCGCCGTCGACTACACCGGCGACATGCCCGTGCTTCTCGGCCCGGACGGGCCCTCGCTGGGCGGCTTCGTGTGCCCGGCGACCGTCGTCACCGGGCAGCGCTGGAAGCTGGGGCAGCTCCGTCCCGGCGACACCGTGCGGTTCGTGCCGGTCACCGAGGACACGGCGGCCGCCCTGCGGCGCTCCCCCGCCGTCGTGCCGCGCGCCTCGCGGCCCGTGCTCGGCGACGGCGGCGTCCTCGGGCGCCTTCCGGAGGGCGAGGGCCGCCCGTCGGTGACGTACCGGCGCAGCGGCGACGACAACCTGCTCGTCGAGTACGGGCCGATGCAGCTCGACCTCGCCCTGCGGATGCGCGTCCACGCCCTCGCGGAGCACCTGGCCGCGGCCGGACTGCCGGGGGTCGTCGACCTCACGCCGGGCATCCGCTCGCTCCAGGTGCACGTCGACCCGGACGTGCTGTCCACGGCCAAGCTGCTGGACTGCGTGCGCGAGGCGGAGGGGCACCTGCCGCCCGCCGGGCGGCTGGTGGTGCCCAGCCGCACCGTCCACCTGCCGCTGTCCTGGGACGACCCCGCCACGCGCGAGGCGACCGCCCGCTACATGGCGGGGGTGCGGGACGACGCGCCCTGGTGCCCCTGGAACATCGAGTTCATCCGCCGTGTCAACGGGCTGGAGTCGGTGGAGGACGTCCGCCGCACCGTCTTCGACGCGGAGTACCTGGTGCTGGGGCTCGGCGACGTCTACCTCGGCGCGCCCGTCGCGACCCCGCTCGACCCACGGCACCGGCTGGTGACCACGAAGTACAACCCGGCGCGGACCTGGACCGCCGAGAACTCCGTCGGCATCGGCGGCGCCTACCTGTGCGTGTACGGCATGGA
This sequence comes from Streptomyces sp. TOM-9, assembly GCF_056858595.1. Classification (NCBI taxonomy): domain Bacteria; kingdom Bacillati; phylum Actinomycetota; class Actinomycetes; order Kitasatosporales; family Streptomycetaceae; genus Streptomyces; species Streptomyces sp. TOM-9. Next base: position 2,496,883 of record NZ_JBXEQB010000001.1, read on the forward strand.
GGGGCCCGGCGGCTACCAGTTCGTGGGCCGCACCGTCCAGGTCTGGGGGCGGGGCGCGACGGCCGGGCGGCGGCCGTGGCTGCTGCGGTTCTTCGACCGCATCAAGTGGTTCCCGGTCGAGGCCGGCGAACTGCTGGAGATGCGGGCCGACATGGCCGCAGGGCGCCTGGAACTGCGGGTCGAGGAGGGCGAGTTCGCCCTCGCCGGGCACCAGGCCTTCCTCGACGCCAACGCCGCGTCCATCGGCGCCTTCCGGGCCCGGCAGGCGGCCGCGTTCGCCGCCGAGCGGGACGCGTGGGAGGCCGCCGGGGAGTTCGCCCGTGCGGAGGCCGCCGCGTCCCCTGCGGCGGGCGCGGGCACGGCGGACGTCACGGTGCCCGAGGGCGGCAGCGCGGTCGAGGCGGAGTTCCCGGCGTCGGTGTGGCAGGTCGCGGTCCGTCCGGGTGACCGGGTACGGGCCGGGCAGCGGCTGCTGGCGCTGGAGGCGATGAAGATGGAGTCCCCGGTCGAGGCCCCCGTGGACGGCGTTGTGGACGCGGTCCTGGTCACCCCGGGGGACCAGGTCGACGCCGGCACGGTGCTGCTCACGCTGCGCCCCGGGTAGCCCGCCCCTGCTGCGCCTGCCTCCGGTGCTCGACGCCTGGGCGTCCGGCCTTTCCGACCGGTCGCCGCCGGTCCCCCGCGACCGGGACACCCGCCCGGGCCGGCCGGACACCACCCCGCGACCATCCGACCGGCCACACCCGCCGCACCCATCTCACCCCGGGCGCCACACCCACGCCCTGATCGGCGCCGGCGCCGTGATCGCGGCGCCGTCCCGGGTAGGGGGTGGCCGGGCGGGAAGACACCCGTAAAGGAGAACCCGACATGCCCACTCCAACCTCCTCCGGCACCCCCGCCCTCGACCGGGTCCGGGCCGCGTACGCGCGCATCGGCGAGGTGGACCGCCCCGAGGTGTGGATCACGCTGCGGCCGCAGGCCGACGTGGAGGCGGAGGCCGCCGCCCTGGACGCCGCTGACCCGCTGCCGCTGGCCGGGACGGTGGTCGCCGTCAAGGGGAACATCGACGTCGCGGGGCTGCCCACGACCGCCGGCTGCCCGGCGTACGCGTACCTGCCGGACGCCGACGCGCCCGCCGTGGCCCGGCTGCGCGCCGCCGGCGCGGTGGTGCTGGGGACGACCAACCTGGACCAGTTCGCGACGGGCCTGGTCGGCACCAGGAGCCCGTACGGGGCGGTGCGCAACGCGTACAACCCGGCGCGGGTCAGCGGCGGTTCGAGTGCGGGCTCGGCGGTCGCCGTGGCGCTCGGGATCGTGGACGTCGCCCTCGGCACGGACACGGCGGGTTCGGGGCGGGTGCCCGCCGCGTTCAACGGGATCGTGGGGATCAAGCCGACCCGGGGGCTGGTGCCGACCGAGGGCGTGGTGCCCGCCTGCGCGAGCCTGGACTGCGTCACGGTGTTCGCCCGCACGCTCCCGGAGGCACAGCGGGCGCTGGGTGTCGTCGCCGACGTGCCGCAGGCGCCGCCGCCCGCCCGCCGTCCGGGGCCGTGGCGCGTGGCGGTGCCGCCCCTGGAACAGCTCGGGGAGCTCGACCCGGGGTGGGCGGAGGCCTTTTCGTGGACGGCCGGACGCTTGGCCGCCGCGGGCGTGGAGGTGCGCCCGGTGGACCTGACGCCGTTCTCCGCCGCGGCGGCGCTGCTCTACGAGGGCGCCTTCGTGGCGGAGCGCTACACCGCCGTGGGTGGCTTCATCGACAAACACACCGGCAGCCCGGACCTGGACCCGACCGTCGCGCGCATCATCACCGCCGCCCGCGACATCCCCGCGCACCGCCTCCTCGCCGACCGTGAGCGGCTGGCCGCCCTCACGGACCGCGCCATGGCCGCACTCGGCGACGCCGACGCGCTGCTGCTGCCGACGGCCCCCGGGCACCCCACGCTCGCGGAGGTCGCGGCCGACCCGGTCGGGGCCAACGCCCGCCTGGGCCGGTTCACCAACTCCGCCAACCTCCTGGACATGTGCGGGGTCGCGGTCCCCGCCGGCGAGGTCGGCGGCCTGCCGTTCGGGGTGATGCTGCTGGGCCGCGCCCGCACCGAGGAGCGCCAGAGCGCCATCGCGGGCCTGCTGCGCCCCACCGTCCCCTTCTCGGTCGTCGGCGCCCACCTGTCGGGCCAGCCGCTCAACGGCGAACTGCGGGCCCTGGGCGCCCGGTTGCTCGGTGCGACCACGACCGCCGCCGAGTACCGGCTGTACGCCCTGGCGACCACGCCGCCCAAGCCCGGCCTGGTGCGCGTGCCACCGGGCCAGGGCGCGACCGTGGAGTGCGAGGTGTGGGAACTCCCCGCAGAGGGCCTCGGCCGGCTCCTCGCCGCGCTCCCCCACCCGATGGCCCTCGGCCCGGTCCGTCTCGCGGACGGCACCACCGTCCCGGGCTTCCTGTGCGAGCCGGCCGCGCTGGCGGGCGCGCGGGACATCACCGAGCACGGCGGCTGGCGGGCGTACCTCGCGGCCGCCCGCCGGAACTCGCTGTAGCTCAGCCCCGCGGCCGCTCAGCCCACCGAGGAGTACGCCACGACACCGCGCAGGAGTCCGTCGACGGCCTTGCGGGCGTTGCGCCGCACCGGGCTGCCCTCGGGGGCGGCGTCGGCGATCTGGCCGAGGACGTCGATGAGCTGCTTCGTCCAGCGCACGAAGTCGCCCGCCGGCATGTCGGCGTCGCGCAGCACCGCGTCCAGGCCGTGCCCGGAGGCCCAGCGGTGGGCGGCCCAGGCGAAGCCGAGGTCGGGTTCGCGCTGCCCGACGCCCTCGGCCTGGTTGATGCGGTGGTCCTCCTCCAGGGCGTCGAGGCGGCCCCAGATGCGGACCATCTCGCCGAGTGCCTGCTTGGCGCTGCCGGAGGGCAGGCGCGGCGGCAGGGCGTCGTCCGCGGAGCGGGACTCGTAGACCAGCGCGGAGGCGCAGGCGGCGAGGTCTGCGGGGCCGAGGCCGTCCCAGACCCCGTCACGGAGGCACTCGCTGGCCAGGAGGTCGAGCTCACCGTAGAGCCGGGCCAGCCGGCGGCCGTCGGCGGTGACCTTGTCGGCCTCGAGGTAGCCGAGGTCGGTGAGCAGGGCGCAGATCCGGTCGAAGGTGCGGGCGATGGTGTTGGTGCGGCCTTCGATGCGGCGCTCGAGCTGCTTGGTGTCGCGCTGGAGCCGCTGGTAGCGCTCGGCCCAGCGGGCGTGGTCCTCGCGCTCGTCGCAGCCGTGGCAGGGGTGCGCACGGATCTCGGTCCGCAGCCGGGCGATCTCGTTGTCGTCCGCGGCGGCCGAGCGCTGGCGGCGCTGCCGCTGCGGCGCGATGCCGGCCGTACCGGCCTTGGAGCGCATGGCGGAGGCCAGGTCGCGCCGGGACTGGGGGCTGCGCGGGTTGAAGGACTTGGGGATGCGCATCCGGTCCAGCGCCTCGACCGGCACCGGGAAGTCGATCTGCGCGAGCCGCTTGACCTGCCGCTCGGCGGTGAGCACCAGCGGGCGGGGGCCGTCGTGCTGGAACGGGTCGTGCCGGTTGTGGTGGCCTGGGCTGCGGCCGGCGGGCACGCCCGGGTCGAGGACCAGGGCCAGCCCGGCGAACTTGCCGGCCGGGACGTGGATGATGTCGCCCGGGCGGAGCTTCTCCAGCGCGTCCGCCACGGCCACCCGGCGCTGGTTCGCGCCCTGCCGGGACAGCTCGGCCTCGCGGTCCTTCAACTGCCGGCGCAGCGACATGTACTCGTTGAAGTCACCGAGGTGGCAGGTCATGGAGGACCGGTAGCCCTCCAGGCCCTCCTCGTTGCGCTGCACCTGGCGGGAGATGCCGACCACCGAGCGGTCGGCCTGGAACTGCGCGAACGAGGTCTCCAGCAGCTCACGGGAGCGGTGCCGCCCGAACTGGCCGACGAGGTTGACGGCCATGTTGTACGAGGGCTTGAAGGAGGAGCGCAGCGGATAGGTGCGCGTGCCGGCCAGACCCGCCAGGTGGACGGGGTCGAAGGCGCGCTGCCACAGCACGACCGCGTGGCCCTCGACGTCGATGCCACGGCGTCCGGCACGGCCGGTGAGCTGCGTGTACTCGCCGGGGGTGACGTCGGCGTGGGTCTCGCCGTTCCACTTGACGAGCTTCTCCAGGACCACGGAGCGGGCGGGCATGTTGATGCCCAGCGCCAGCGTCTCGGTGGCGAAGACGGCCTTGACCAGGCCCTTCACGAAGAGCTCCTCGACGACCTCCTTGAAGGTCGGCAGCATGCCGGCGTGGTGCGCGGCGATGCCCCGCTCCAGGCCCTCCAGCCACTCGAAGTAGCCGAGGACGTTCAGGTCCTCGTCGGGGATGGACTTGGTGCGCTCCTCGACGATGGCCCGGACCTTCGCCCGGTTCTCCTCGTTGTTGAGCCGCAGGCCCGCGTGGAGGCACTGCTGCACCGCCGACTCGCAGCCGGCGCGGCTGAAGATGAACGTGATCGCGGGCAGCAGCCCCTCCGCGTCCAGCCGTTCGATGACCTCGACCCGGCTGGGCGTCCAGATCCTGCGCTGCTGGCGCCGCTCGCGCTCGCGGTCGGCCTCGCGCATCCTGCCGCCGCGCCGGTCGCGGCCGTTGAAGGCGCGCTGGTTCTCCGTGCGGGCCAGCCGCACCAGGTCGGGGTTGACGGCGGCGCGCTGCCCGCCCGTGCCGGCGCCCTGCTCCTCCTCGAACAGGTCGTACATCCGGCGGCCCGCCAGGACGTGCTGCCACAGCGGCACCGGGCGGTGCTCGGAGACGATGACCTGCGTGTCGCCGCGGACGGTGTCCAGCCAGTCGCCGAACTCCTCGGCGTTGGAGACGGTCGCGGAGAGCGACACCAGGGTCACGGACTGCGGGAGGTGGATGATGACCTCCTCCCAGACCGCGCCGCGGAAGCGGTCGGAGAGGTAGTGCACCTCGTCCATGACCACGTAGCCGAGGCCGTCGAGGGCCTGGGAGCCCGCGTACAGCATGTTGCGGAGCACCTCGGTGGTCATGACCACGATCGGCGCGTCCCCGTTGACGCTGTTGTCGCCGGTCAGCAGGCCGACCCGCTCGGCGCCGTAGCGCTTGACGAGGTCGGTGAACTTCTGGTTCGACAGCGCCTTGATGGGGGTGGTGTAGAAGCACTTGCGGCCCTCGCGGAGGGCCAGGTGGACCGCGAACTCGCCCACGATGGTCTTGCCTGAGCCGGTGGGTGCCGCCACCAGCACGCCCTTGCCGGCCTCGAGGGCCTGACAGGCCTCGATCTGGAAGGGGTCCAGGCCGAACTCGTACAGCTCGCGGAAGCCCGCGAGTGCGGTGGCCTGCTCGGCGGCGCGGAGCCGGGAAGCGGCGTACCGCTCGGCGGGAGACATCTCTTCGTTCATCTTGAAAACGAGACTACCGGGCCGCACTGACAGCCGACATGATCTTTTTGCCGAAGCAAAACCCGGGGCGCGGAGGCCGGGCGTGTCGCGCCCGCCCCACCCCCGCGCCCCGCGCCCGGGAAGCTCAGATGGTGGCGAGGTACTGCTCCACCAGCGGGACCTTGAAGGCGTCCTTCACCCCGGCCAGACCGCCTGGCACGCCCCGGTCCGGCTTGACGATGTAGCTCTGGGTGGCGCTGGGCCGCCACGGGTCGGAGAAGTCCAGGGCCGGGCCCAGCCCGGGGTCGAAACCCTTCTGCCGGCGGTGCGCCGCGATGATGCCCTCCCTGCTCAGGTCCTCCGCCTCGCAGGCCGACTTCAGGTCCTGGACGGCGACGGCCATCGTGTTGTGCCCGGTCTCCAGCCCCTGGTCCAGCGGGTCGCCCGGGTAGCGGCGCTTGTAGTCCGCGACGAGCTTCCTGACCTCGGGGGTGTCGCTGGTCATCGCCGGGGTGGGGGCGACGAGCTGCAGCATCTTCAGCAGCGCCGGCGCCGCCGGGGTCTTCAGCAGCTGCGGGTCGTAGCCGACGGCGCTGCCGAGGAACGGCACGTCGAGTCCGCCCGCGGCGGCGGCACCGACCGCCGCGGCGGTCTGCGCGGGGCTGGTGCTGATCAGGACGGCCTTCACCCCGGCCTCGCCGAGCTCGCGCACCTCCTCGGACAGGTCCTTGCGGGTCGGCCCGACCTTCTTCTCGACGAGGGTCATGCCGCGCTTGTCGGCGACGAACCTCGCCCCGCGCCGCGCGTTGCTCCCGTAGTCGCCCTCGAGGTAGATGTAGCCGACCCGGTCGCCCGGCCCGAGGCCCTGGGTGTCCGCGAGGTAGTCGAAGCCGTTGATCATGTCGACGTCGTAGGTGGCGTTGATGGTCGTCAGGGTGGGCTGGCCGAGCAGGGCCGAGGAGTAGCCGAGGGACGTCGTCATGACGTCGTCGACCTCGATGCTGTCGAGCAGGGCGTTGATGATCGTCGAACCGAGGAGGCCCGGCATCGCGGCGATCTTCGGCTCCATCTCGCCGTAGTGGACGATGGCCGTGTCGACGTCGTAGCCGTGGTCGCGGACGAGCAGCTTGAGCTTGCGGCCGCACACGCCGCCCTCGGCGTTGACCTGGTCGACGTAGAGCTTCTCCGCCTGCAGCACCGAGCGGCCCAGCGGGCCGTACGGGCCGGACAGGTCGGTGAGGACGCCCAGGGTGATGGTGGAGTCGGTGATGCCGGGCCCCGTCTTCACGCCGTTCGCGTCGACCGGACCGTCGTCCGCGGCGGTGCCCTCGTCCCCGCCGCAGGCCGTGAGGACGCAGGTGAGGGCGGCGGTGAGGACGACGGTGGACCTGAGGCGCTGTTTCCGGGTCACGGTGTGCTTGCTCCTGGAGGGGTGGGCCGCGGGGGGCCGCCGCGGGCGCGGCCGGGGGCCACGTCCGGGGCCGGTGATGCGGGAGCTCCATGGGAAGAGATGGCGGGCGGTTCGGCGAGGGGCGGGGCCGTTTCTGGTCGCGGTTCCCAACGGCGGCGGGGCCCGGCTGTGCAGCGGCACCGCCCGAGCCGTCCCGTACGACCGCGTGTTCGGTGATGTGTGGGTTCTGTCCGGATGTCGGTCACGTTTGCGTCACCCGTCTTCCGGGGCCGGACTACCAGCCGGTAGGAATGCCGTGCGGGTGCCCGCCCACCCGGGCTCCGCGCCCGCAGAGCCGAGAGGAAGATCGGATGGCCACCCCCGCCACGACGCGTCCGATGTGCACCGCGGGCATCGCGGGCGCCTCCGGGCGGGAGCACCGCGAGATGCTGAGAGCCGCCGCGCTGCAGGTGCGCGCGCAGGTCGGGCCGGTGGCGGCGGACATCGTCGAGCGGATCCGGGACCGGCACCCCGCCTACCGGGAGCCCGCGCTGGCACCGTCCGGACTGCTGGAGGAGACCGAGGGTTCGGTCGCCGCCGTCCTCGACTCGCTCGCCGACCCGGGGCGCTCCGCGGTGTCCGCCGCGTACCTGTCGTGGGTGGGGGAACGCCGGGCGTGGCAGGGGTTCCCTCTGGAGCCGATGATGGGCGCCTGCCGTACGGCCGGTGACGCGCTGTGGCTGGCGCTGGTCCGGGCCGGGGAGGGCCGGGGGCCCGAGGGGACGCAGCTGATCGCCCGCGCCGCCGCGGAGGTCTGGGACCTGTTCGAGCGGGACAGCCGGCTGATGGCCGACGCCTATCTGCGGGCCCGCGGCGAGGTGACGTTCCACCGGCGGCGCGGCCGCAGGGCGCTGGAGGGGCTCCTCGCCGGCCGGGTGGACGCCCCGGGCCTCGCCGAGGCCGCGGACGCCCTCGGCCTGCCCGAGCACGGCCGCTTCGCGGTCGCCGTCGTGCGCGGCACGACGACGACCCCTCCGCCCGTACGGCGGCGGGCCGGGGTGCCCGCCGGGGTGCGGGTGCACCGGGCGTTCCCGGTCGGCGGCGAGGTGCTCCTGGCCGACCTGGGCGACCTGACGCTCGGCGACTTCGCGGCCGCGCTGGAGGTGCCCACCGGGACGCGGGCGGGCCTGAGCCCGGAGGTGGACCGGCTGGGCGCGGTCGGACACGCCAGGGAACTCGCCGAACTCGCGCTGCGCACCTGCACCCGGGACGGCGAGGTGGCCGTCCTGGACCGCCGCTACCCGGCCGGGCTGCTCGCCCGCCGCCCGGACGTCGCGAGCGAGGTGGCCGCCGGCGTCCTGGGCGGGCTGCGGGACGTGGAGGCCACGGAGGCCACCGTGCTCCTGGAGACCCTGGGGGCGTGGCTGGACACCGACGGTTCCGTCGAGAAGGCCGCGACCGCCCTGTTCTGCCACGCCAACACCGTGCGCAGGCGGCTGCGGCGGCTGGAGGAGCTCACCGGACGCTCCGTGGCGCGACCGCGCGACGTGGTGCACCTGGCGCTCGCCCTGGACGCCGAGCGGATCTCCGCGGCGCACGGCCCCGGAGCGCCCCGGTGACGGCGCATCCGCAGCCGCAGGACGAGGCGGCCCGGGAGCTGCTGCGGACGGCGGCGCTGCGGATGAAGGAGCGGACCGGCGAGCTGTCGGAGCGGGTCATGGCCCGCCTGCACACCGAGGTCCCCGGCTTCGTGGACCACGCCGACGACCCCGACTGCTCCCTCGACGGCTTCGCGGCGATGATCACCATGCACCTGGACCGGCTCGTCGACCCGGAGCGCGACGCGGACGCGGCCCGGCACATGCGGGAGGCCGGCCGCCGCCAGGCCGAGCGGGGCATGCCGCTGGAGCTGCTGGCGCACGTCTTCGGGGTGGGCGGCGCGGTCGTGTGGCAGGACCTCGTCGACACCGTCGCCGCGCACCATCCCGGCGACATCCAGCTGATGGTGCACATCGCCCCGCGGATGTGGGGGTTCCGCCGGCGCACGACCGCGATCCTGGCCGACGCCTACCGCGAGACGCTGGGCGACGGCGGGGCCGGCGGCAGCAGGCGGGCCGCCCGTGTGCTGGGCGCCCTGCTCGAAGGACGCACCGAGAGCCTCGGCGTGGGCGCCGCGGCCCAGGCCCTGGGCGTACCGGGCGACGGCCGTTTCGTGGTCGCGGTGACCAGCGTGCGGGCCTCGGCCTCCGGCACGCCCGGCGACGACGCCTTTCCGGTGGGCGCCGGCAGCCGGGTACTGCGGGCGCCCCGCGGCACGGGCGAGGTCCTGGTCGTCCTGCTCGGCGACCGGTCCCCCGGGGCGCTCACCGCGCTCCTGGGCGCCGTCCCCGGGCTGCGGGCGGGGGTCAGCCCGGTCGTCCACGGCCTGGCCCAACTGCACCGGGCCCTGACGCTCGCCGAACTGGCGTTGCCCACGTGCGCTTCCGACGGCGAGGTGGCGCTGTGGGAGGAGCGGATGCCGACGGTCGTGGCCGCCTCGGACCGCCGGCTCGCCGGCGAGCTGGCCGAGCGTGTCCTCGGCCCGCTGCGGGAGCTCGCCGACGAGGAACGCGAGTCCCTGCTGGGCACCTTCGCCACGTGGATGGAGTGCGACGGCTCCCCCCGCGCCGCCGCCGAGCGCATGGACTGCCACCGCAACACGGTCCTCAACCGCCTGCGCCGCCTGGAACTGCTCACCGGCCGCCGCCTCACCCACCCCCGCGAACTCGTCGACCTCACCCTCGCCGTCGACACCCTCCGCTCCACCCCCGCCGCCTGAGCCCCCACGACCCCCTCGCCCACGGCTACCCCGGACGTCCGCCGCTCCGGCCGCCGGGGAGGTGGCGGACGCCCGGGGGCTTCCCGGCCCGCCGGAGCGGTGCACACAGCGCCGGGCGGCCGGCTGCAGCTGGACGTGCCCGCCGGGCGCAGCCCGACGACCTCGCCCCCGCGGCTCGGCACCGCGCTACTGCGGCGCCAGCAGTCGCAGCGCCCGCGGTACGGTGCGCGCGGTCAGGGGCAGGGGGCCCAGCGGCTCACCGTCGGCGTAGCCGGTGATGCCGTCGGCGGCGAGGGTGATCGCGGCCGCGCGGTGCACCGTCACCACGGGGTGGCCGAGGTGGGTGCCGCGGTAGACCCTCGGGAAGACGCGCAGCAGCGTGCTGCGGCTGCACGGCCCGACCACGCACACGTCGAAGCGCCCGTCGTCGAGTTCGGCTCCGGCGCAGATCCGCATGCCGCCGCCGTACGAGGTGCCGTTGCCGACGGCCACGAGGGTCGCCTCGATCTCCGTCTCGGCGCCGTCGTCGAGGGTGATCCGGTACGGGATGGGGCGCAGCGCGGCCAGTTCCGCCAGCATCGCCACGTCGTAGCGGAGCCGCCCGCTGGGCCAGCGCAGCCGGTTGCCGCGGTCGTTGACCCGGGAGTCGAAGCCGGAGGCGAAGACCGTGCCGAACCACCGTTCGCCGGCGCGGCCCAGGTCGATCTCGCGGACGGTGCCCTCCTTCAGCGCCCGCGCGATGGCCTCCCCGGCCGCGGCGGGCTCGCGTACTGGCAGTCCGGTCGCCCGGGCGAAGTCGTTGCCCGTGCCGACGGCGACGACGCCGAGCGGCGTGCCGGTCCCGGCCACGGCCTGCAGGGCCAGCGACACCATGCCGTCGCCGCCGACCGCGACCAGCGCGTCCGTGCCGTCCGCGACGGCCTCGCGGGCCCGCGCCAGGGCGTCGGGCGCGTCGGTGCCGACGACGGTGCGCACGCCGAAGCCCGCGCGGCGCAGTGCGTCCGCGGCCGGTCCGGCGGCGCGGGCGCCCCGTCCACGGCCCGCGGCGGGGTTGGCGATGAGGGTGATCTCGCTGGTCACGCGCGGACCCTACCGTGCGGTAGTCCACCCGTCGAGATCACCGGCACCCCTTCTTCCGGAGGGGTCGTGATCATCCTCGGGGCCTACGGAGGGTCGTGTTCCGGCCCGGAGGATCGAAGGGTCATCGCAGACCGGACAGGGGAGAACCTTCGCCGCGTCGAAGGGCGACCGCTGCTGACGGCAGCCTGCGCCCCATGACGACGGGGCCCCGCCCGGCTGGTCCGGGCGGGGCCCCGTCGGGGGTCACGCGGCGTCAGGTCGCGTCGTCGAAGTCGCCGGAGCGGCGTCCGTCCTCGACGGGCCCGGCCTGCTCGGGCACGGAGGCCGTGACGCGCTCGCCGGTGTCGATCGACTCCGGGGTGAGGTCAAGCTCGGAGGCCTCGTCGTCGGAGAGTTCCGCGTCGGGGTTGCGCCAGCGCCGACGCCGGTCGTTGACCAGGCTGAAGGCGACCGCGCCGAAGTAGAGGACGACGATCGGACCGGACAGGGCGATCATGCTGACCGGGTCGGTGGTCGGCGTCGCGACGGCGCCGAAGACGAAGACGCCCATGACCACGGCCCGCCACCAGCCCGCCATGCGGCGGCCGCTGACCATGCCGACCATGTTGAGCATGACCAGGAGCAGCGGCAGTTCGAAGGCGAGGCCGAAGACCAGCACCATGCGGATGGTGAAGTCCAGCACCCCGTCGAGCTTCAGGAGGTTGGACGAGCCCTCGGGCGTGAAGCTGATCAGCACCTTGATGCTGACCGGCATGATCTTGTACGCGAGGAAGGCGCCGCCCAGGAAGAGCGGAAGTGCCGCGCCCACGAACATGTACGTGTACTTGCGCTCGTTCCGGTGCAGGCCGGGGGCGATGAAGGCCCACAGCTGGTACAGCCAGACCGGGCTGGCGCCGATGACGCCGGCCATGAAGCAGACCTGCATCGTGAGCGCGAACGGCGCCGTCAGCGAGTCGAACGTGACGATGGCGCAGTTGCCGCCGCTGCTGACGACCCCGGGGCCGCACTTGGGTACCGGAGAGGCCAGGAACTCCAGGAGTTGCTGGCTGTAGAAGGCGGCCACGATCGCCACGACGACGATCGCGAGCACACTCTTGGCGAGCCGGTTGCGCAGCTCACGCAGGTGCTCCACGAGGGGCATGCGCCCCTCGGGGTCCTTCGTCGGCTTACTGCGGGCAGACTTGAGCAACCCAGGTCCTCATCTCACGCGGAGGCCGGCGTCCCCGCCGGCGGCCCGTACCTGTGTCGTCGTGTCAGCTCTGCGTCTGGCGGGGCTGCTGGGTCTCGGAGACCGGGCGGGCGCTGGCGACGTCACCGGGCGCGGCCTGGATGGTCTTCGGTGCGGCCTGGGCGTCGGCGGGCGCGTCGGCCGGCGCCTGCGGGGCCGCCGCGTCGTCCGACTTCATCGCCTTCGCCTCGCTCTTCAGGATGCGCATCGACTTCCCAAGGCCGCGGGCCATGTCCGGGAGGCGCTTGGCCCCGAACAGCAGCAGAACGACGACAAGGATGAGGATGATCTCAGGGGCGCCGAGCCTGCCGAACATAAGCTTTACCTTCTCACCGAGGCGGCATGGGTTCTATGGCAGCGGGCTCCGGGTCCGTGGACACGGTGTCCGCTCTGCCAGCGATCGTAACCTGCGGGGGTAAACGCCTGGCAATCCCCCGGCGTCCTTGCCGTTGCCGCCCCCGCCGCGCTCTCCCGGGGCCGCTTCAGCAGCGTACCTGCCCGGAGGGGGGAGGACGAGGGTGCCGCCGACGGCACCGACCCGGCGTCCGTGGGTACCGCCGGCGGGACGGCGTCGTCAGCGCGTCAGTTCGCCGGCGCCGCGCGCCAGCGGCTCCGCGGCCCGCCGCAGGTCCTCGGAGGCCTGTCGCAGGCGGTCGCTGCTGCGCCCCACCTGACGGGCGAGGCCGCGCACCTCGGCGTACACACGCAACGCCAGGACACCGAGCACGAGCAGGCCGGCGGTCGCGAGGCCGACGTACAGGTAGAGCCACCACATGGGAGCCGAGCGTAGCGGCTCAGCCGATGTGCAGCCGCATCGTGCGGACGCCGCCGTCGGTGAGGAGCTCCACGATGCGGTCGCCCGCCGGCTTGCGGACGGAGGAGCCGCAGTCTGGGCAGGTGAAGGAGTAGAAGGTGGTCCGGTGGCTGCCGCCGATGGCCAGCCGCAGGGCGTCGGCCGACAGCTCGAAGCTGGTCCGGCACTCCGGGCAGGAAGCCCTGAAGATCACCCCGGGCGGGGTCGTACCGGGGTCGCCGACGGTACCGAGGGTGTCCAGGGTGTCGAGGTCGTCCATGCCGGCGCTCACCTCACTCGCCGTAGGCCGCGAGGGCCTGGGCGGCCGCGTCGCGGGCGCTGCCGGCGAGTCCGGCCGGGGAGACGATCCGCCCGTCGCGGCCGAGCCGCAGCGCGAGACGGCGCAGCGAGCCCGGGTCGGGGGTGCGCAGGGTGACCCGCAGGCCGCCGTCGGGGAGTTCCTCGGCGAGGTCGTGCGGGTAGTACTCGGCGACCCAGCGGCCGCCGGGGCCGACCTCGATCACGACCTCCGGGTCGTCGCCGGCCGGCTGCACCAGCCCCTGGGACAGGTCGCGCGGCTCGACGCGCGGCGGGTCGCTGGGCGTGTCCAGCAGCCGGATCTCGGCGACCCGGTCCAGGCGGAAGGTGCGCCGGTCCTCCGACAGGTAGCACCAGCCCTCGAAGTAGGTGTGGCCGACCGCGAACAGCCGGATCGGGTCGACCTCGCGCTCGGTGAGCTCGTCCCGGGACGGCGAGTAGTAGCGGATCCACAGCCGGCGCCGTTCGGCGATGGCGCGGTCGACGTCGGCGAAGACGCTGCCCTCGGACTCGAAGGTGACCGACAGCCGGGAGGACGCGCCGGCGGCCTCGCCGGCCGCGCCCTCGATCTTGGCGGTGGCGCGCAGCAGGGCCTGCCGGTCGCTCTCCCGCAGCCCGGGCAGGTTGGCGACGGCACGGGCGGCGACCAGCAGCGCGGCGGCCTCGTCGGCGGCCAGCCGCAACGGCTGCGCGACGTCGTCCACGTTGTGCCACCAGATCCGCTCGCCGTCGGTGTCGATGTCGAGCAGGTCGCCGCCCCTGAAGCTCGTGCCGCACAGCGGCAGCACGTTCAGGTCGCCGATCAGCTCGGCCTCGGTGACCCCGAACGCCCGGGCCACGTCGCTCACGCGGGCGCCGGGGCGCTCGCGCAGATACGTCACCAGGGACAGCATCCGGCGCGTCTGGTCGATCGCGTTGGCCATCTCTCCGTACTCCCCCGCTCAGCCCTTGGCGACGGCGCGCAGCCGGTCCACGACGTCGGCCCGCAGCTCGTCGGGCCCCAGTACGACCACGTCCGGGCCGAACTCCACCAGCCAGGCGTCCAGTCCGTGCCCGTACGGGATCTCCAGCTCGTCCCAGTCGGCGTCGACCGGCAGTATCTCCACCGCGCGGGCCCGCAGCGGGTACCCGGAGTCGCGGCGCAGCCGGATCCTGGCGGTCGCGGTCGCGCCCTCCCCGGCCCAGCTGGCGACGGCGGCGCGCACGTCGACGTGGTCGGGCACCTCGGTGGTGAAGGCGCCGCCGCGGGTGCGGACCCGGCCGGTGATCCGGGAGAGCCGGAAGACGCGCACGGCGGACCGGTCGCGGTCCCAGCCGGCCAGGTACCAGTGGCCGCGCCAGCACTCCAGCGCCCAGGGCTCGACCTGGCGGGGCTCGGGGCGCACGGCGTTGGCCTTGCGGTAGTCGAAGGAGACGGGGCGGCGCTCACGGGTGGCGACCATCAGCGGCTCGAACGCCGGCTCGGGGGTAGGGATGCGGGGCTCCAGGGCGCTGTGCCCGGCCGCCTCCCGCACGCCGTCGTCGCCCTCGTCGTGGAAGGGCACGCCCGCGGCCCGCAGCTTCTGCAGGGCTCCGCTGGCGGCCTCGGCGAAGCGCGCCTGCTGCCAGACCTTCGCGGCCAGGCTCAGCGCGGCGGCCTCCTCGGCGTCCAGGGCGATCTCGGGAAGGCGGTTGCGGTCACGGCGGGCGAGGTAGCCGATCTCACCGTCGAGGCTCTCCACCGTCTCGATGACCATGCCGAGCTCGCGCAGGTCGTCCTTGTCGCGCTCGAACATGCGGTTGAACGCCTCGTCGGAGCCGATCTCGTGGTACGCCTCGATGGACGCGCGCAGCTCCCGCTTGCTGACCGGGCGCCGCGTGTTCATCAGGCACAGCGCCAGGTTCATCAGCCGCTCGGCCTTGGCAATCGCCACTCGAAGCAACCTTCTTCCGTGTTCAGCTCTCCGTCGAGACCCTATCGCGACCGGGCCGCGTGGCTGAAGCGAAGGCCGGTTCCGGTGACCGCCCCGGCCGGCCCCCGTACGACGAAGCCCCCGCCGGGCCGGCGGTGCCGGTCGGCGGGGGCCACGGGCCGTGGTCGGGCCGGACGCCGCTCAGACGGACAGCAGGTCCACCACGAAGATCAGCGTCTCACCCGGCTTGATGAGCGGGCTCGGGCTCTGGTTGCCGTAAGCCAGGTGCGCGGGGATGGTCAGCTCACGACGGCCGCCGACCTTCATGCCCTGCACGCCCTGGTCCCAGCCCTTGATGACCCGGCCGCCGCCCAGCGGGAAGCTGAAGGGGGAGTTGCGGTTCCAGCTGGCGTCGAACTCCTCGCCGGTGCTGAAGGCCACGCCGACGTAGTGGACGGTGACGTTCTGACCCGCCTTCGCCTCGGCGCCCTCGCCCTCCCAGATGTCCCTGATCACCAGTTCGGCCGGCGGCTCACCGCCGGGGAAGTCGATCTCGGGCTTCTCGATGCTCACGTACGTGCTCCTAAAGAGGTGCGGACAACCTGCTTAGTCTTACATCACCGCGAGGATGTCGAGGCTGAACACCAGCGTGGACTTGGCCGGGATGCCCGGCTGCGCCTTGTCGCCGTAGCCGAGGTCCGGCGGCACCACGAGCATGACGCGGCTGCCGACCTTCTTGCCCACCAGGCCCTCCTGCCAGCCCTTGATCAGCTGCTGCAGCGGGAACTGGGCCAACTGGCCGTTCTTGTAGCTGGAGTCGAACTCCTTGCCGCCGTCCCACACCACGCCCTTGTACTGCAGCAGCAGGGTGTCGGTGGGCTTGACCGCCGCGCCGTCGCCCTCCAGCACGTAGTTGGCGACCAGCTTGGCCGGCGCGGCCGTCTTGGGGACCTCGACGGAGGGGGCCTGGCCGTCGGTGTTGGTGCCGACCTTGGGCAGCTTGGCGTCGTTCTGCGGGACGGCCTTGCCCTTCGCGGAGCTCTTGCCGTTGAAGGTGTCCACCACGTCGACGACGAAGACCAGCGTGTCGGTGCCCTTGATCCCGGCGTCCGGCTGCCCCTGCTCGCCGTAGCCCAGGTTCGGGGGGATCGCCAGCTCGACCCGGTCGCCGACCTTCTTGCCCACCAGGGCCTTGTCCCAGCCCTGGATGACCCGCCCGACGCCGATCGGGAAGATGGCCGGCGCGCCCCGGTCCCAGGAGTTGTCGAAGACCTTGGCCGTGTCCCAGATCTGGCCGAGGTAGTTCGCCTGGAGGTAGTCACCCGAGGCGACGGTGGTGCCGTTGCCCTGGATCACCGTCTTGACGGCCAGGTCCTTGCTCGGCTGGCCCGGGCCCTTGGCGACCGTCGGCTTCTCGCCGAACTTCGTACCGGCGGTGATGTCCGGCAGCGGGCCGTCCACGATCTTCACCGGCGCGGACGCGGACGCGGAACCCGACGGGCTGGCGCTGGTCGCGGACTTGCCGGACTTGTCGTCACCGCAGCCGGCAAGGGTGAGCAGGCCGGCAGGGACGGCGAGGAGAAGAGAGCGTCGGCGCACGGGGATCCCCATCAGGTCGATCTTGCGTTGTCTGGCGTGCGCGCCACTCTACGGCGTGGGCGGGGCCCCGTACGAACACGTACGGGGCCCCGCGTCGCCTGTGCCACCGCCGCTACATACCGGCGATGAGCTTCTCCACCCGGTCGTCCACCGACCGGAACGGGTCCTTGCACAGCACCGTGCGCTGCGCCTGGTCGTTGAGCTTCAGGTGCACCCAGTCGACGGTGAAGTCGCGCCGCTGCTCCTGGGCACGGCGGATGAAGTCGCCGCGCAGCCGCGCCCGCGTCGTCTGCGGGGGCACGGACTTGGCCTCGAAGATCTTCAGGTCGTTGCAGATCCGCTTGGCCTGACCCCGCTTCTCCAGCAGGTAGTACAACCCGCGGCGGCGGTGGATGTCGTGGTACGCGAGATCTATCTGCGCGATGCGCGGGTGCGACATCGTGATGTTGTCCCGCGCCCGGTACCGTTCGATCAGGCGGTACTTCATCACCCAGTCGATCTCGGTACCGATCTTGTCCAGGTCACCGCTGCCGATCGACTCCAGGGTCCGGCCCCACAGTTCGAGGACCTGCTCGATGACACCGCTGCGGATGCCGCGCCGGTCGCAGAAGTCCACCGCCTTGGAGTAGTACTCCTCCTGGATCTCCAGGGCCGAGGCCTCCCGGCCCGAGGCGAGACGGACCTTGCGCTGGCCCGTTATGTCGTGCGACACCTCGCGGATCGCCCGGATCGGGTTCTCCAGCGTCAGGTCCCGCATCACGGTGCCCGCCTCGATCATGCGCAGCACCAGGTCGGTCGCGCCGACCTTCAGCAGCATGGTCGTCTCGGACATGTTGGAGTCACCCACGATGACGTGCAGCCGCCGGTAGCGCTCGGCGTCCGCGTGCGGCTCGTCCCGGGTGTTGATGATGGGCCGGGAGCGGGTCGTGGCGGAACTGACGCCCTCCCAGATGTGCTCCGCGCGCTGACTGACGCAGTAGACCGCGCCGCGCGGGGTCTGCAGCACCTTGCCCGCGCCGCACAGCAGCTGCCGGGTGACCAGGAAGGGGATGAGGATGTCCGCGAGGCGGGAGAACTCCCCGTGCCGGGCGACGAGGTAGTTCTCGTGGCACCCGTAGGAGTTCCCCGCGGAGTCGGTGTTGTTCTTGAAGAGGTAGACGTCGCCCGCGATGCCCTCCTCGTGCAGGCGCCGTTCTGCGTCCACCAGGAGGCCCTCGAGGATGCGCTCCCCCGCCTTGTCGTGGGTGACCAGTTCCGTCACGTTGTCGCACTCGGGAGTGGCGTACTCCGGGTGCGAACCCACGTCGAGGTAGAGGCGGGCGCCGTTGCGGAGGAAGACGTTGCTGCTGCGACCCCATGACACGACACGGCGGAAGAGGTACCGCGCCACCTCGTCCGGGGACAGACGCCGCTGTCCCCGGAACGTGCACGTGACGCCGTACTCGTTCTCCAGCCCGAAAATGCGGCGGTCCATGATGAGACCTTACGCCTGATGCGTGGACCTCAAACCGGGTTCGACCGCGGCGATTCGATCTTTTTCTGTCCCGCTTGCCGGGTTTGGAACCGTGAGGTAGCGCCCACTGGCCAGCAGCACCACCAGCGCCACCACCCCGCCGGCACCCGCCACGCCGAAGGCCGCCGCGGTCCCGCCGTACTGCGCGGCCGGTCCCGCGACCGCCGTGCCGACCGCCGCGCCCACCCCGAACGTGGTGACGATCCATGAGAACGCCTCGGTCACCGTGCCCACCGGGGCGTGCCGGTCGACCACCACGAACGCGCAGGCCAGCGAGGGCGCCAGGAACAGCCCCGCCAGCACCGCCAGGCCCGACATCGCCGGGACACCCGGCACCAGCGCCAGCGGCAGGTAGCACACGGCCAGACCCGCCATCAGCAGCCGCAGCCGCCGCTCGGGGACCCCCGCCCACTGCCGCGCCCCGTAGAACACCCCGCCGGCCAGCGCCCCGGCGCCGATCCCCGACAGCACGTAGCTGGAGACCATCCCGCCGCCGTGCTCGTCGGCGTACGCGACCGCGGCCACCGCGATCGAGCCCAGCGCCAGCCCCACGAAGAAGAACGAGCCGACCAGCGCGCGCAGGCCCGGCGCGCGCAGCGGCCCCAGCCAGTCCGGGGTGCGCGGCTGCGTCCGCCACGCCCGCGACGGCGGCGCGGTGACCACGCTCAGCGCCCCCGCCACACCGACCGCCGCGATCCACAGCAGCGCCGCCGTCTCCGAGAACGCCGCCACCAGCAGCGTCACCATCAGCGGCCCGACCGCGAACATGACCTCCTGCGCGGCCGCGTCCAGCGCGTAGGCCGCGTGGATCCGGTCCTGGCGCTTGAGCACACCCGGCCACAGCGCCCGCAGCCCGCCCTCCAGGGGCGGGGTGAAGAAGCCCGCGACCAGCATCGCGGCGTACGCCAGGGGCAGCGGCCGGGGCCCGGAGAGCGCGAAGACGGCCATGCCCACGGCGGAGACCACCGCCGCCGGGAACATCACCCTCGGCTGCCCCAGGCGGTCCACCGCCCGCCCCAGCAAAGGTTGCCCCACGGCGTTGGCGAGGCCGTAGACGGCCGACAGCGCCCCCGCCAGGGCGAAGTCGCCGCCCTGCGCGCGGGTCAGCAGCACGATGCCCAGGGCCGCCGTCGCGTTCGGCAGCCGGCCGACCAGGGTGCCGGTCAGCAGCCGCGCCGCGTGCCGGGCGCGCAGCAGGTCCGCGTAACCGGTCCCCATGCCCTCCCCTTCGTTAGTTGTACGTATAACGTCGTGGGTCATACGTACCATGAGCCCAGTCCACCGGTCCAGCCGCACACCCCGCCGCCACCCGCCCACCCAGCCGAAAGAGGCCCCCACGGTGACCGACACAGCGCGCCCGACCTCACGCGACGTCGCACGCGCCGCCGGCGTCTCCCAGGCCACCGTCTCCCTCGTCCTCGGCGACAAATGGCGCGGCCGGGTCTCCGAACGCACCGCCGACACCGTCCGCACCGCCGCCCGCGACCTCGGCTACCGGCCCAACCTCGCCGCCCGCAACCTCCGCCTCGGCCGCACCCGCACCGCGCTCCTGGTCGTGCCCACCCTCACCAACGAGTACTTCGCCCGCGTCTACACCGGCGCCGCCCGCGTCGCCGACGACCACGGCTTCGGCGTCGTCCTCTACCCCTCCCCCGAAGGCGTCGGCCCCGCCCGCGACCCCTTCGGCTCCGCCCGCGCCGCCCTCGACGGCATCATCGCCTCCTCCATGGCCGCCGACGCCCTCGCCGCCATCGGCGACGGCGGCCTCCCCCTCGTCATGCTCGACGCCGACCCCGCCGCACCCGGCCCCGCCGCCACCGTCAACCTCGCCATCGCCGACGGCATGCGGCAGATCACCCGGCACGTCCTCGGCCTCGGCCACCACCCCCGGGGCATCGCCCACCTCGCCGCCGACATCGACACCTGGACCTTCCACGAACGCGCCCAGGCCCTCGCCGACACCCTCGGCACCACCCCGCCCACCGAACGCTCCCCGCTCACCTACGAGGACGCCCGCCAGGCCACCGAACGCCTCCTCACCCGGCCCGGCCCACCCCCCACCGCCCTCATCTGCGACGACGACGTCCTCGCCGTCGGCGCCTGCAAGGCACTGCGCCGCCACGGACTACGCGTCCCCCACGACGTCTCCGTCACCGGCTACGACGACTCCGCCCTCGCCACCGCCGTCGAACCCGAACTCACCACCGTCACCCTCCCCGCCGACGCCGTCGGCGCCGGAGGCATGACCGCACTCCTCGACACCCTCGCCGACCGCCCCGCCACCGGCACCGAACTCCCGGTCCGGCTCGTCGTCCGCGGCTCCACCGCCCCACCACGCCACCCCTGAAACGACCGACGCCCCGGCCACCGCACAGGCGGGCCGGGGCGTCGGCGAAGGGCCGGAACCCGTCACACGTCCTCGTCCAACTCCGGAAGGTCGTCGTCCCCCTCCACCGGAGCCGCAGGCGGAGCGGGCTTCTCCGGCTTCTCCGCCTTCTCCACCGACGGCGCCGCCCCCTCCCCCTCCAGCAACCGCGACAACTGCCGGCCCAGGATCCGCTTGAACTTGCGCTGCTGCGGCCGCGTACGGTCCAGCACCGCGACCTCCAGCTGCTCCGCCGTGAGCTGCCGGTCACTGCCGTTGTTGTCCCGGCTCAGCGACTCCACCGCCAGCTTCAGCGCCTCCGCCAGCGTCATGCCGTCACGGTGCCGCTGGTCCAGGTAACTGCCGATCTGGTCCGAGTTGCCACCGACCGCCACCGCACCGTGCTCGTCGACGATCGAACCGTCGTGCGGCAACCGGTAGATCTGGTCTTCGGAGGGGTCCGCGCCCACCTCCGCGACGATCAGCTCCACCTCGTAGGGCTTCTCCCCCACGCTCGAGAAGATCGTGCCCAGCGTCTGCGCGTACACGTTCGCCAGGCCGCGCGCGGTCACGTCGTCCCGGTCGTAGGTGTAACCCCGCAGGTCGGCGTAGCGCACACCACCGATCCGCAGGTTCTCGAACTCGTTGTACTTCCCCACCGCCGCGAAGGCGATCCGGTCGTAGATCTCACTGACCTTGTGCAGGGCACGGGACGGGTTCTCGGCGATGAAGACGATGCCGTCGGTGTACTGCAGCACGACGACGCTGCGCCCGCGCGCGATGCCCTTGCGGGCGAACTCGGCACGGTCGGCCATGGCCTGCTGGGGTGAGACATAGAACGGCGTCGACACCGGCTATCCGTCCCTTTCTGTCAGTAGCGAGTGCATCTCGGACGACCAGGTCAGAGCAGCCCGGCCCGCGGGCCGTCCGGCAGCTCCAGCCGCCGCTCGTGGACGGTCCGGACGATCTCCGACGTCTCGGCCTCGGTCAGCTTGCGGAAGCCCTCGTCGGTGATGACCGTGACGATCGGGAAGATCCGCCGCCCCAGATCCGGGCCACCGGTCGCCGAATCGTCGTCCGCCGCGTCGTACAGCGCCTGGATCACCAGCGTCGCCGTCTGCGACTCCGTGAGATCCGGCTTGTACAGCTTCTTCATCGAGCCCCGCGCGAACACCGAACCCGAACCCGTCGCCGCGAAACCGTGCTCCTCCGAACGGCCACCCGTCACGTCGTACGAGAAGATCCGCCCCTTCTCACGGTCCGTGTCGTAGCCGGCGAACAGCGGCACCACCGCCAGCCCCTGCAGCGCCATCCCCAGGTTCCCCCGGATCATGGTCGACAGGCGGTTCGCCTTGCCCTCCAGGGAGAGCGTGGCGCCCTCGATCTTCTCGTAGTGCTCCAGCTCCAGCTGGAACAGCTTGACCATCTCCACCGCCAGGCCCGCCGTGCCCGCGATGCCGACCGCCGAGTACTCGTCGGCCGGGAACACCTTCTCGATGTCCCGCTGGGCGATGACGTTGCCCATCGTGGCCCGCCGGTCACCGGCGAGCACCACGCCGCCGGGGAAGGCCGCCGCCACGATCGTCGTGCCGTGCGGCAGCTCCACGGCCCCCTTCACGGCGGGCAGGGTGCGGTTGCCCGGGAGCACCCCCGGCGCGTGCGCCCCCAGGAAGTCCACGAACGAGGACGAGCCAGGCGTCAGGAAGGCAGCTGGTAGACGCCCGGTGCTACGAGTGTTGGCTTCCACACGTTTCCTTCCACGTAGTCCGCTGCGCGGCGCAGCAGTTCTGGGTTGTCCTTAAACTGCCCCAGACCGCCGTTGCAGTTGAAGCAGAGCACTGATCGCACCTTACCCGTGAGGTGATCGTGATCCACATGCTGAGGGCCGGGAGTTAGGCAGATCGGACAGATGCCGAACTGCTCCTTGATCTTTGCTTCGACTTCTTCGGCCCCGAGGCCGTACCGGCGCTTCAGGTGGTAGTGACGGCTCCCACCATGCAGCCGGTCCCTGGACTCCCGGGATCTCGTGTTCTGACAGGGTTTGCAGTAGCTGGCGAAGCCGGACTTCGCGCTCCGGTTGCGGGGGAATGCCATGAGCGGCAGAACCTGCTCACAGTCCGGGCAACGCCGGTAACCCTCGGGCAGGCATTCACGCGGACCACGGGAGGGGCGCATCGTACGCCCCTCCCGTTCTGCGCGCCGCCGCGCCGACTCCGCGTTGCGCCGGCTCGCGCACGGTCTGCAGTAGTACGCCAGTCCGTCGGGCGAAGACTTGGACCGCCAGAATTCCGATGCCGCTTTGACCTGGCCGCAGTCGCGGCACTGCTTTTCCGGCGCGTCCAAGTTGATCTACTCTCCGCCCTTCTGCACGAACGAACGTACGAAATCCTCCGCGTTCTCCTCGAGGACGTCATCGATCTCGTCCAGCACGGAGTCCACGTCGTCCGACAGCTTCTCCTGCCGCTCCTTGAGGTCGGAGGCGGCCTGCGCGTCCTGCGCGGTCTCCTCGACCTCCTCGGTCGAACGCGTGGCCTTCTGCTGCCCGCCGCCGGTGTCCTTGGTAGCCATGTGTCCCTCACCCCGCTCGGTGTCCATGTCCTACAAGATCAGACCCTACAAGGAGGGTCTGACTTCGGCCCCCGGTATTGCCCAACGTCCGGGGGCCACCCCGATGATTCCCGGTTCGGACGGATTTCAGCCCTGCTCAGCCGCCCGACAGGATCCGCACCAGCTCCTCCGCGGTGCGACAGCGGTCCAGCAGCTCCTTGACGTGGTTGCGGGTGCCCCGCAGCGGCTCCAGGGTGGGGACGCGCTGCAGCGAGTCCCGGCCGGGGAGGTCGAAGATCACGGAGTCCCAGGAGGCCGCCGCGACGTCGTCCGCGTACTGCTCCAGGCAGCGGCCGCGGAAGTAGGCGCGGGTGTCCTCCGGGGGCTTGCTCATGGCCCGGACGACCTCGTCCTCGGTCACCAGCCGCTGGATGCGGCCGCGGGCCTCCAGACGGTTGTAGAGGCCCTTCTCGGGGCGGACGTCGGCGTACTGGAGGTCGACGAGGTGGAGCCGCGCGGCGTCCCAGCCCAGGGAGTCGCGGCGCCGGTAGCCCTCGAGGAGCTCACGCTTGGCGATCCAGTCCAGTTCGCCGGCGAGGCTCATGGGGTCGCCCTCGAGCCGGTTGAGCACGTCCTCCCACCGGCCGAGGACGTCCTTGGTCTGGTCGTCGGCGTCGGTGCCGAAGCGGTCCTCCACGTACTTGCGGGCGAGTTCGCAGTACTCCATCTGGAGCTGGACGGCGGTCAGCGTCCGGCCGCTGCGCAGGGTGATCAGGCGGCGCAGCGTGGGGTCGTGGCTGACCTGGTGGAGGGTGCGGACGGGCTGGTCGACGGCGAGGTCGACGTTGATGAAGCCGTCCTCGATCATCGACAGCACCAGGGCGGTGGTGCCGAGTTTGAGGTAGGTGGAGATCTCCGACAGGTTCGCGTCGCCGATGATCACGTGCAGTCGGCGGTACTTCTCGGCGTCGGCGTGCGGCTCGTCGCGGGTGTTGATGATGGGCCGTTTGAGGGTGGTCTCCAGGCCCACCTCGACCTCGAAGTAGTCGGCGCGCTGGCTGATCTGGAAGCCGTGCTCGTGGCCGTCCTGGCCGATTCCGACGCGGCCGGCTCCGGTGACGACCTGGCGGCAGACGAAGAAGGGCGTGAGGTGGCGCACGATGTCCGAGAAGGGGGTCTCCCGCTTCATCAGGTAGTTCTCGTGGGTGCCGTAGGACGCGCCCTTGTTGTCGGTGTTGTTCTTGTACAGGTGGATGGGCTGGGCGCCCGGGAGCTGGGCGGCGCGCTCGGCGGCTTCGGCCATGATGCGCTCGCCGGCCTTGTCCCACAGGACGGCGTCGCGGGGGTTGGTGACCTCCGGGGCGCTGTACTCGGGGTGGGCGTGGTCGACGTAGAGCCGGGCTCCGTTGGTGAGGATGACATTGGCCAGGCCGATGTCCTCGTCGGTGAGCTGGCTGGTGTCCGCGGCTTCTCGGGCGAGGTCGAAGCCGCGGGCGTCCCGCAGTGGGTTCTCCTCCTCGAAGTCCCAGCGGGCGCGGCGCGCCCGGTGCATCGCCGCCGCGTAGGCGTTGACGACCTGGGACGAGGTGAGCATGGCATTGGCGTTCGGGTGGCCCGGAACGGAGATCCCGTACTCCGTCTCGATGCCCATTACTCGCCGTACGGTCATGCGGCCCTCCTTGCCCGGCTGCGGCCCGTGCTGGGCCGGTCGCTCAAGTACCGCTTCGCAATTGGCCCTCGTGCGGTACCGCTGAGCCTAGAACGCGATGGCGGTGGTGGGGAGATCATTACGCGCTTTCCTGGGTGGTGCCGGGGTGAAATGCTCCGGCTGCGGGTGCCCCTGCGTGGGCACCCGCAGCCGGAGGGTGGTCGCGTGTTACAGGTACTGGCCCGTGTTGGCGACGGTGTCGATGGAGCGACCGGTGTCGGCGCCCTGCTTGCCGGTGACGAGGGTGCGGATGAAGACGATCCGCTCGCCCTTCTTTCCGGAGATGCGGGCCCAGTCGTCCGGGTTGGTGGTGTTGGGCAGGTCCTCGTTCTCCTTGAACTCGTCCACGCAGGCGGCGAGCAGGTGGGAGACGCGCAGGCCCCGCTGGTTGTGGTCGAGGAAGGCCTTGATCGCCATCTTCTTGGCCCGGTCCACGATGTTCTGGATCATGGCGCCGGAGTTGAAGTCCTTGAAGTAGAGGACTTCCTTGTCACCGTTGGCGTAGGTGACCTCCAGGAAGCGGTTCTCCTCGGACTCGGAGTACATCCGCTCGACCACGGACTGGATCATGGCCTCGACGGTGGCCCCGGGCGAGCCGCCGTGCTCGGAGAGGTCCTCGCCGTGCAGCGGGAGGGTCGTCACCAGGTACTTGGAGAAGATGTCCTTGGCCGCCTCGGCGTCCGGCCGCTCGATCTTGATCTTCACGTCCAGGCGGCCGGGCCGCAGGATCGCGGGGTCGATCATGTCCTCGCGGTTGGAGGCGCCGATGACGATGACGTTCTCCAGGCCCTCGACGCCGTCGATCTCGGCGAGCAGCTGGGGGACGATGGTGTTCTCCACGTCCGAGCTGACGCCGGAGCCGCGGGTCCGGAAGAGGGATTCCATCTCGTCGAAGAAGACGATGACGGGGGTGCCCTCGCTGGCCTTCTCGCGTGCGCGCTGGAAGACCAGCCGGATCTGCCGCTCGGTCTCGCCGACGTACTTGTTGAGCAGCTCGGGGCCCTTGATGTTCAGGAAGTAGCTCTTGCCCTGGGGCTGCCCTGTGACTTCGGCGACCTTCTTGGCAAGGGAGTTGGCGACGGCCTTGGCGATGAGCGTCTTGCCGCAGCCGGGCGGGCCGTAGAGGAGCACGCCCTTGGGCGGGCGGAGCTCGTACTCCTTGAACAGCTCGGCGTGCAGGTAGGGCAGTTCGACGGCGTCGCGGATCTGCTCGATCTGGTTGCTGAGGCCGCCGATCTGGCGGTAGTCGATGTCGGGGACCTCTTCGAGGACGAGCTCTTCGACCTCGCTCTTGGGGACCCGCTCGTAGACGTACCCGGAGCGCGGTTCGAGCAGCAGCGCGTCGCCGGCGCGGAGGGTGCCGTCCAGCAGCGGCTCGGCGAGCCGCACCACCCGCTCCTCGTCCGTGTGCCCGATGACCAGGGCCCGCTCGCCGTCCTCGAGGATCTCCTTGAGGGTGACGATGTCTCCGATGCGCTCGAACTCCATGGCCTCGACCACGTTGAGCGCCTCGTTGAGCATGACTTCCTGGCCGCGCCGGAGGTCGTCCAGTTCGACGGACGGGCTGACGTTCACCCGCAGCTTGCGGCCGCCGGTGAAGATGTCGGCCGTCTCGTCGTCGTTCGCCTGCAGGAACACACCGAATCCGGCAGGGGGCTGTGCGAGCCGGTCCACCTCTTCCTTGAGGGCCACGATCTGGTCGCGGGCCTCTCGGAGGGTGTTGGCCAGCCGCTCGTTCTGAGCGGACACGCCTGCCAGGTTGGTCTGCAGCTCGACGATCCGCTCCTCGAGAATCCTCGTGTGCCGCGGAGAGTCGGCGAGCTTACGTCGCAGGACGGCGATCTCCTGCTCAAGAAAGGCGACCTGGCTCATGGGGTCTTCCGATCCACGAGCGGGTCGGCCGCCACGGTTGATGTCGTCGTCGTGGGCCGCCACGGTCCTCACCTCCTCCAAGGGGAGCTGGACGCTTCCAGACCCTACCTGGGCCAGTAGGGGTTGAAACCCCTAGATCACAAAGACGTCCTGGGTGTGTCCGATCTTCACCCTTGCGCACGTCCTCCCGCCAGGGAGATACCCAGCCATCACCATCCGAAAGCGGCCGGTTGTATCGTCGGTCCGGTCAACGCCCGTCAAGGGCTGTCCCTTCCCGAACGATGAACGGCAGGCGAGGTAGCGGTGAGCGAGGAAGTCGTCGAGGCGCTTGAGGTCTGGATCGATCAGGACCTGTGCACCGGGGACGGCATCTGTGTGCAGTACGCGCCCGAGGTCTTCGAGCTGGACATCGACGGGCTCGCCTACGTCAAGGGCGACGACGACGAACTCCGTCAGGCACCCGGGGCGACGGTCCCGGTTCCCCTGCCGTTGTTGACCGATGTGGTGGATTCGGCCAGGGACTGCCCTGGCGACTGTATTCATGTGCGTCGGGTTTCGGACAGTGTAGAACTGTACGGACCCGACGCGGAGTGATCTGTCACACGCTGTTGGCGAGCGGCCCGGGGATCTCGTAGTAGGTCCCGGACCTCCATTCCCAGCTGTAGTCGCGCATCTGGTCGGGGCAGCAACGGGGCACGTCGTCGGTGGAGTAGCCGAGCACGGTGGCCCGCACGGTGCGGCCGTCGATCTTCAGGTCCTTGAAGCTGCGCTGCTCCTCGGGATCGACGAGGGTCTCGACGATGCGCGGGGCGGCGCCGGCGGCGGGGTCCGCCGACAGCACGTACAGGCCACTGGGCGGGGTGCCGGTCTCGGAGTGGCAACGGACGACGGCGACGGTCTCGGGGCGGCCGTCCCCGTCGAGGTCTCCCGACGCCTGGTCCACGACGTCCACGGGCGCCCCGGCGCATTCCAGGGGGAAGTGCGCGGCACGGGGGTCCGGGGGCGCCACGGCGGCGGTCGCGGGCTTGCCGCTCCTGGCGTCCGCGGCGGGCCTGCCCGTGGAGGCGCCTGCGGGCTGCACGAGCGCGGCGCTGCCTATGACGGCGGCGATCACCGCGGCGGTGGTGATCCAGTGCACCGAACGGGCTCGGGTGTGCGGAAGGGCCGGCCCTGCGGATGGCTGCACGCGCCTGTCTCCTGTGGAGTTGGTCGAGCGGGGTGGCCAGCATGGTGCCACAGGTCACAGTCAGTTGGTACGACCGGGGCCCGTGTTTCGGGAGATGTCCACGGGGGTGTGACGAAGCGCCGCCGCCGGTCTTGCCGGCGACGGCGCTTCGGGGTCGGGTGGTTACGCTCCGCCGGTGGCCGGCTTGCCGCCGCCCGGGCCGGTGTAGTCCTCGCCGTACGCGCCGGGCGCGGGGCGCCTGCGCCGCATGGGGGGCTCGACGCCGTCGGCGAGACGGCGGGCGGTGAGCAGGAAGCCGGTGTGCCCGATCATGCGGTGGTCGGGGCGCACGGCCAGGCCCTCGATGTGCCAGGTGCGGACCATGGTCTCCCAGGCGGACGGCTCGTTGAACGTGCCGTGCTCGCGGATCGCCTCGACGGTGCGGGCGAGCTGGGTGGTGGTGGCCACGTAGGCGCAGAGGATGCCGCCGGGGACCAGCGCCTTGGAGACGGCCTCCAGGCACTCCCAGGGGGCGAGCATGTCGAGGATGACCCGGTCGACGTCGGCGTCGCTGAGGTTGTCCTGGAGGTCGCCCACGGTGAGCTGCCACGCGGGGTGCGGGCCGCCGAAGTACCGTTCGACGTTCTGGGTGGCGATCTCGGCGAAGTCGGCGCGGCGCTCGTAGGAGTGCAGCATCCCCTGGTCGCCGACAGCGCGCAGCAGGAACATGCTGAGCGAGCCGGAGCCGACGCCTGCCTCCACGACGCGTGCGCCGGGGAAGATGTCGGCCATCGACAGGATCTGCCCCGCGTCCTTGGGGTAGACCACGGCGGCGCCGCGGGGCATGGACAGGACGTAGTCGGGGAGCAGGGGGCGCAGCGCGAGGTAGGCGACGTTTCCCGTGGTTCGGACCACACTGCCCTCGGGGGCACCGATCAGCTCGTCGTGGGGGAAGGAACCCTTGTGGGTGTGGAAGTTCTTCCCGGCCTCGAGCGTGAACGTGTAGTGGCGTCCCTTGGGATCGGTGAGCTGGACCTGGTCCCCGACCTTGAAGGGCCCGCGTCGGCGGGCGGCACCGGTCGGTTCGGACATGCGGACAAGCCTACCGGTGTTTTTTTGGGGCTCGGTTCGCCTCCGGGGCGCCCTCTGCGCCTGTCGACGGTCGACCGTACTCGGCTCCTCGTTCCTCGGAGCCTCCGCGCTCCCCCGGCTACCGCCGGGCGGTGCCCCCACCCTTTCGACAGGCGCGCGCCCCTTCGGCTCACTCGCCAGGGCACGAGTGGGCACCGACCGGGCGCGATGGGCCGAGGCAGCCGCCCCTGCGGGTTGCTCCGGAGCAGCACATCGATGGACTGTCTCGGCGAGTGAGCCAAAGGGGCGCGGACGGTGTCGAAAGGGAGAGCGCGCGGAGGTCGCGAGGAACGAGTGACCGAGCACGGTCGACTGTCGACACCGTTTTGAGCGCCCCGGAGGCGAACGAGCCCTAAGAAGAAGGCCGGGCCATGGCGGCGAGGAAGGCTTTTTCGACGTCGGCGGTGGACAGGACGCCGTAGACCTCGCCGGAGTTCTCGATGACGAGGTACTCCGTGGCCGGGGTGGCACGCAGGGTGTCCAGGAGGTCCTCGCCGGCGAGTTCCGCGGAGACCTTCATGCCGGGTTTGAGGTCCTGGGCGAGGCCGGAGACGGCGACCCAGGGGCGTCGGTGTTCGGGGACGCCGACGATGGCGGCCTCGCGGACGACCGCGGTGGGGGTGCCCTGGCCGTCGACGACGACGAGGGCGCGGGCGCCGGCCTCGTTGGCCCGGCGCAGGGCCTCGGACAGCGGGGTGTCGGAGGAGACCGGCAGGGCGCGCCGGGTGAGCGAGCGGGCCTGGAGTTCGGGCAGGTGCTCGCGGAGCCGCGCCATGCGCAGGCTGTTGCCCGCGCCGGTCCAGATGATGGCGGCGAGGATGGCCGCGAGCAGGGCGTCGGTGAGGGAGTCGAAGCCGGTGGCGCCGTCGCCGCCGTCGCTCATGCCGCCGGCGTACGAGAGCAGGGGCAGGCCGACGAGGACGGCGATGGCCAGGGCGCGGCCGGTCCAGGCGGCGGCGACGGTGCCGGTCATGGCTTTGCCGCTGATCTTCCAGATGACGGCGCGGAGCATCCGGCCGCCGTCCAGGGGCAGGCCGGGCAGCAGGTTGAAGACGGCCACGAGCAGGTTGCTGATCATGAGTCCGGCGAGGAGGACGCCCGGGACGGTGTCGGGGTCGACGCCGTACATGCCGAGGTAGAAGACCCCGGCGAGGACGAGGGAGAGCAGCGGGCCGACGAAGGCGAGGACGAATTCGCGCCCGGGGGTCTCGGACTCCTTCTCGATCTCGGAGACGCCGCCGAAGAACTGCAGCTGGATGCGGCGCACGGGCAGGTCGAAGCGGAGGGCGGCGACGGTGTGGGCGAGTTCGTGGACGAGCACGGAGGCGTAGAAGGCGACCGCGAAGAAGAGCGAGACGAGGTAGCGGGCGCCGCCGAGCTCGGGCAGGACGCGGTCGAGCTGTCCGCCGAACACCCAGGTGATGAGGGCCGCGACGAGGAACCAGCTGGGTGCGACGTAGACGGGCACGCCGAAGAAGCGGCCCATGAGGATGCCGCCGCCGGGTCCCGGGGGACGTTTGGCGGGCCCGTCGTCGGGTCCGGGAGTCCTCTCGCCGCCCGGCGGCGGCTGCTGGCTCTCGCTCACTGGTTCCCCTCGTGTCGCTGACGCTCCGACGTCGATGGTATTGCCCGGTTGCGGGGACCCGACACCGGCTGTCGGCGCCACCCCGTAGGGTCCTGCCATGGGCACCAGCACCGAAGCCGTTCCTCCGAGGCCGCCGTCCTCCTTGTCGCCGTCGCGCGCCGCCGACTTCATGCGGTGTCCGCTGCTGTACCGGCTGCGGGTGATCGACAAGCTGCCGGAGAAGCCGAGCCAGGCCGCGACGCGGGGCACGGTGGTGCACGCGGTGCTGGAGCGCCTCTTCGACGTGCCGGCGACGGAGCGGACGGCGGACCGGGCCCGGGCTATGGTGCCGGGGCAGTGGCAGCGGTTGCTGGAGGAGCGTCCGGAGCTGTCGGAACTGTTCGCCGCGGCGGACGGCCAGGCGCTGGCGGAGTGGCTGGAGGAGGCGGCGCGGCTGGTCGAGCGGTGGTTCTCGCTGGAGGACCCGACGCGGCTGGAGCCGGCCGAGCGCGAGCTGTACGTGGAGACGGAGCTGGAGTCGGGGCTGACGCTGCGCGGTTACGTGGACCGGCTGGACGTCGCGGCGGCCTCGGGCGACCTGCGGGTGGTGGACTACAAGACCGGCCGGGCGCCGCGCCCCGAGTACGCGGACGAGGCGCTGTTCCAGATGAAGTTCTACGCGTTGGTGCTGTGGCGGCTGCGGGGCGTGGTGCCGCGCCGGCTGCAGTTGGTCTACCTGGGCAGCGGCGAGGTGCTGACGTACGACCCGTCGGAGGGTGAGCTGCGGGCGGTGGGCCGGAAGCTGGAGGCCCTGTGGGAGGCGATCACGCGGGCCACGGAGTCGGGTGACTGGCGGCCGCGGCCGAGCCGGTTGTGCGACTGGTGCGACCACCGGGCGGTGTGCCCCTCTTTCGGGGGGACTCCCCCACCGTATCCGCTGCCCGTGGTGGGGAAGAATGGGGAGTCCTGAGGGCGAAGGAGATCTTGTGGCTATTCGCGTCCTGTTGGTGGACGACCAGCCGCTGCTGCGTACGGGCTTCCGGATGATCCTGGAGGCCGAGGGCGACCTGGCGGTGGTCGGCGAGGCGGGGGACGGCCAGCAGGCCCTGGAGCAGGTGCGGGTGCTGCAGCCCGACGTGGTGCTGATGGACATCCGCATGCCGCGGATGGACGGGGTGGAGGCGACCCGGCAGATCACCGGGCCGGGCCGGGACGGTCCGGCGAAGGTGCTGGTGCTGACCACGTTCGATCTGGACGAGTACGTGGTGGAGGCGCTGCGTGCGGGGGCGAGCGGCTTCCTGCTGAAGGACGCTCCGGCGCACGAGCTGGTGCAGGCGATCCGGGTGGTCGCGGCGGGTGAGGCGATGCTCGCGCCGAGCATCACGCGGCGTCTGCTGGACAAGTACGCGGGGCGGCTGCCGTCGGGTGAGGAGCCGGTGCCGCAGGCGCTGCACACCCTCACCGAACGGGAGGTCGAGGTGCTGAAGCTGGTGGCGCGGGGCCTGTCGAACGCGGAGATCGCCGCGGAGCTGTTCGTGAGCGAGACAACGGTGAAGACCCACGTGGGGCATGTGCTGACGAAGCTGGCGCTGCGCGACCGGGTGCAGGCGGCGGTGTACGCGTACGAGAGCGGACTGGTGCGCCCCGGGGCGCAGTAGCGTCCCCGGGGCGTTCGTCGCGTCGTGGTCCGGGCCGGGTGGTCCATGCCGGGCAGCCCGGGCCGGGCGGCGGCTAGGAGGTCGAGGCGCCCTTCTGGATCTCCCAGAAGCGGAAGATGGTGGACGGGTCGAGGGTCCACTCCAGGCCGTTGATGTTGTCCTTGGACACCACGTACTGCTTGCCCTGCCACAGCGGGATGATCGGCACGTCGTCGGCGACGATGTCCTGGAGTTCCTCGAAGTCGGCGCTGGTCGCGGCGCGGCCGTCCTCGGCGGCGGTGCGCGGGATCAGCTCGCCGGTGATCTTCTTGTTGACGTAGTTGTTGGACAGCACGTTGCCGTCACCGAAGAACGGGGCGGTGAAGTTGTCCGGGTCCGGGTAGTCCGGCACCCAGCCGCGCACGTACACGGCGTACTTGCCGGCCTCGATGTCCTTGGCGTACCGGTCGGCGTCGGCGCTCTTGACGTCCACGTCGAACAGCCCGCTGTCGTTGAGCTGCTTGGCGATCGCCTTCAGCTCCGCCACCGTGCCCGGCCCGAACCGCACCGGCGTCGCCCACAGCGTGAACGACACCTTGCTCGTGATCCCCGCCTGCGCCAGCACGGCCTGCGCCCCGGCCCGGTCGCCGCCCTCGCCGTAGCGGTCGAAGAACGCGGTGTTGTGACCGGTGATACCGGCCGGCACGATCGAGTACAGCGGGGTCGCGGTGCGCTGGTAGACGTCCCGGATGAACGCCTTGCGGTCGATCAGATAGGCCACCGCGCGCCGCACGGCCTTGTCGCCCACCACCGGGTCCTTGAGGTTGAACACCAGGTGCTGGACCTCGGCGCCGGTGCCCTCCACGACCTGGATCCCGGTGTCGCCGGCTATCGAACTGGCCTGCAGCGAGGCGATATCGGCCGAGTCAAGACCACGGTAGGCCAGGTCCACCGACCCGTCCTCCACCGCCTTCTTCAGCGCCGGCTCGTCACCGAAGAACTTCATCGTCATGCCGGAGTTACGGATCTGCGCCGTGCCCCGGTAGTCCCCGTTGACCGAGAACACCGCCTGCTTGCCGGCCTCGTAGGAGTCCAGCTTGTACGGGCCGGAACCGGTCGCCTTGTCGTCCGTGCGGAGCTTGTCCGCCGGGTACTGCGTGTGGTCCACGATCGACCCCGCACCCGAGGCGATCTTCATCGGGAACGTCGCGTCGGAGTACTTCAGGTGGAACACCACCCGCTCCGGCGAGGGCGTGTCGATCGTCTTGATCGCGTCCAGCAGCACCGCCGGACCGTTCTCGTCATTGATCTTGATGGTGCGCTCGAAGGAGTACTTCACGTCCTGCGACGTCAGCGCCTCGCCGTTGCTGAACTTCAGACCCTGCCGCAGCGTGCAGTCGAAGGTCTTGCTTTCCGCGTCGGTGAACTTGCAGCTCTCCGCGGCCTCGGGCTCGGGCTTGGTGGCGCCCCTGGGGAAGCTGAGCAGCGACTGGAAGACGTTGTTGAACACGATCCAGGAACCGACGTCATAGCCGGCGGCGGGATCGACCGCGGTCACCTTGTCCGTGATCCCCATCGTGAGGGGCTCTCCGGAGGCCTCGCCGTCCGACCCTCCCGTACCGCAGCCGGCGACCACGACCGCCGTCAAGGTCGCGGAGAGCGGGAGCGCCAGTCGCTGGACTCGATTCCTCACGAGACTTCCCTCACAGCTTCGTCGTACGGGGCCGGCCCCGGCCGGGCGGACCGGGGGGAATTCCCGGGTCCGCCCAGCGGGTGGCTCATCCTGTCACACCGCGACCAATCTCCCAGAACTGGGCGGTCGAGGAGGAATTGAGGAACCATTCGGTTCCGGTGATGCCGTCGCGGCTGGCGACGTACTGCTTGTCCTGGTACAGCGGGATCATCGGGAGGTCCTGCGCCAGGATGTTCTGGATCTGCGAGAAGTCCTTGTCCGTCTTGCTGCGGTCCGCGGACTGGCGGGTGGCCGGCAGGAGCGAGTTCTTGATGTTCCCGGCCCCGTAGTTGAGGTCGAGGAAACCTTCCGCGAAGAACGGCGCGATGTAGGTGTCGGCGTCCGGGAAGTCGGGGAGCCAGCTGAGCGAGTACGCGGCCCACTTGCCCTTGACGGCGCCCGGCAGGAAGGTCTTCCAGGGGCTGCCCTTGAGGGTCACGTCGAACAGGCCGGTGGCGTCGAGCTGCTTCTTCACGTTCTCGGCCTCCTCCTTGTTCGGGGTGGCCGGGCGGTCCGTCGGGTAGGAGTAGGTGATCTTGACCGGGGTGCTGATGCCCGCGGAGGACAGCACCTCGGCGGCCTTGTTCCGGTTGGGCTCGCCGTACACGTTGAAGTACGAGTTGGTGTGGCCGGTGATGCCGGTCGGGACGGCGCCGAACAGCGGGGAGGCGGTGCGGCCCGTCACGTCGCGGGTGAGGGTGTCACGGTCGATGACGCGCGCGATGGCCTCACGGACGGCCTCGGGCTTCACGGACGGGTCGTCGACGTTGAAGAACATGTAGCGGACCGAACCACCCGGGGTCTCGGTCAGCTTGACGTTCTCGACCGTGCCCTGCTCGACCGCGTTGATCTGGTCCGGCGTGAGGGTGCGGTTCACCACGTCGACTTCGCCGTCGGTGAGCGCCTTCATCATCTCCTTCGCGGAGGCGAAGAAGCGGACCTCGATCTTGTCGTTGCTGCGGTTGCTGACCAGGCCCTTGTAGTTCGGGTTCGCGCTGAGGACGGCCTTGCCGTCCTCCCACGAGTCGAGCTTGTAGGGGCCGGAGCCCTCCATCTTCAGGCCGTTGAGCGGCTGGGTGGCGCTGTAGACCTCGCTGTCGACGATGGCCGCGGCCGGGGTCGCCAGCCGGTACGGGAACGTCGCGTCGGAGGCCTTGAGGTGGAAGACGACGGTCTTCGGGTCCTGGGCCTCGACGCTGTCGATGTTCGCGAGGAGGCTGGAGGGGCCGAAGTCGCTCTTGATCTTCAGCACACGGTCGACGGAGAACTTGACGTCCTCCGAGGTGAGGTCGTGGCCGTTGGCGAACTTCAGGCCGTCCCGCAGCGTGCAGCGGTACACCTCCGACTTGGTGTCGGTGAAGCCGCAGGACTTGGCGGCGTCCGGCTCGGGGGTGGTGGAGCTGCGCGAGTAACCGAGCAGCATCTGGAAGGTGTTGTTGAAGAAGCTGTACGTGCCACCGTCGTACGAGGTGGCCGGGTCCACGGGAGAGGGCAGCTCGTCGGACACTTCGATGTGGTCCGTCGTGCCGATGACGACCGCGTCACCGCCACCGCCACCGCCGGTCGAGTCACCGCACCCGGCGAGTACGGGCGCGGCGAGGCCCAGCAGGGCCGGCAGCACCAGTAGCTTGCGATTCATCCTCGTTGTTCTCCCTCTTCCGGCCCTCGGCCGTGCAGTGTTGAGCGGGGCGACGATACCCGTAATTGCTGGGGACCGGCATTCCGGTGGACCGCCCCCGAACACGGAGAAGTTGAGCCCGCGTCACGGGCGGATAACAAGGAGCGCCGTACCGATATCCGGACAGCGGAACGAACAACCCGCCGCTCCGCAATCCGGACACAACCACCCCGACCGCACCGCGTTTTGACGGACCGAAGCACGTCCGGCGCGCGCTGTCGACAGCCGTCGACGTGAAAAGTATCACGTCTCGGCGTACTGGCCGGTAAACAATTCGGCGCTCCGAATCGTCACGGAAAATAGCCGGGCAAACGCCCAGAGTTTCCACTCAATTCACGGCGACGCTCAGTGAACGGACGTAATCAGAGAGCGCAGAAAAGGCACGTCGACCCGTTCCAGGGAGGTCACCACGGTCCGCCCGGGGGCAGGTGCGATGGCGGCGATCGACGGGACGGCCACGACCTGGCAGCCGGCGGCCTCGGCGGCCTCGACCCCGGTGGGGGTGTCCTCGACGACCACGCACCGCGCCGGGTCCGCGCCCAGCCGTGCCGCGGCCGTCAGGTACGGGTCGGGGTGCGGCTTGGTCCGCTCGATCTCGTCCCCGGCGAGGGAGAAGGCGAAGTGGTGGGAGCCGAGGGAGAGCATGACGGCGTCGATGATGCGCCGGTGGGAGGCGGAGACCAGGGCGGCGGGCACCCCGTGCGCGGCCAGTTCGGTGAGCAGGCGCTGGGCACCCGGCATCAGCGGCACTCCGCGGCCGATGAGCTCGACGAAACGCAGGTTGATCAGCGCGGACAGCTCGGCGAGCGTGGCGTCCGTCCCGGTGACCGAGATGAGGTGTCCGAGGCTGCGGGTCATGGGACCGCCGACGACGACCTCACGGTGGGTGTCGTCGAGCACGTGGCCGAGCTCCGCGAAGACCTCGACCTCCGCGTTCCACCAGAAACCCTCGGTGTCGACCAACGTGCCGTCCATGTCCAGGAGCACGGCCTGCAGGCCTGCCTCCCGGGCCGGCCGGATCTCGGTGGCGGGAATACCGCTCGTCATGCGCCCCACTCCTCTGCGTTCAGGGGGCACAAAGGCCGGTCGCCTCGCGCCCGGGTGGTGGGGGCGTGCGACCGGCCAGGTGCCGTATCGGACCGTCCAGTGTACGACGTACGTCCGACTACCGCGCGTTGAAGTACTTGGCCTCCGGGTGATGGATGACGATCGCGTCGGTGGACTGCTCCGGATGGAGCTGGAACTCCTCCGACAGCCGGACCCCGATCCGCTCGGGCTCCAGCAGCTCCGCGATCTTGGCCCGGTCCTCCAGGTCGGGGCAGGCGCCGTAGCCCAGTGAGAAGCGGGCGCCCCGGTACTTCAGGGCGAACATGTCCTCCATCGCGGCCGGGTCCTCCGCGGCGAAGCCGAGCTCGGCGCGGACCCGGGCGTGCCAGTACTCGGCCAGGGCCTCGGCGAGCTGGACGGACAGGCCGTGCAGCTCGAGGTAGTCGCGGTAGGCGTCGGCGGCGAACAGCTCGTTGGCCGCCTCGGAGATCCGGTTGCCGACGGTGACGACCTGCAGGCCGACCACGTCGGTCTCGCCGGACTCCTCGGGACGGAAGAAGTCGGCCAGGCACAGCCGGCGGCCGCGGCGCTGGCGCGGGAAGGTGAACCGGGTCCGCTCGGTGCCGTCCTCGTGGAGGATGATCAGGTCGTCGCCCTTGGACACGCAAGGGAAGTAGCCCTGGACGACGGCGGCCTCGAGCAGTCCCTCGCTCTGCAGGCGGTCCAGCAGCCCGCGCAGCCGCGGACGGCCCTCGGTCTCCACCAGCTCCTCGTAGCTGGGGCCGCCGGTGCGGGACTGCTTGAGCCCCCACTGGCCCTTGAACAGGGCGCCCTCGTCCAGCCAGGACGCGTAGTCCTTGAGCGGGATGCCCTTGACGACGCGGGAGCCCCAGAACGGCGGGGTGGGCACCGGGTTGTCGACGGCGACGTCGGAGCGGATCTGGCCCCGGTTCTCCTCGGGCTCGGGCACGACGCCCGCGCGGGCGGCCACCCGGCGCTGCTTCAGCTCGGGGAGGGTGGCGCCGGGCACGCCGCGCTTGACGGCGATGAGGGCGTCCATCAGGCGCAGTCCCTCGAAGGCGTCGCGGGCGTAGCGGACCTCGCCCTGGTAGAGCTCGTGGAGGTCCTGCTCGACGTAGGCCCGGGTGAGGGCGGCGCCGCCGAGGATGACCGGGTAGGTGGCGGCGAGGCCGCGCTGGTTCAGCTCCTCCAGGTTCTCCTTCATGATCACCGTGGACTTCACCAGCAGGCCGGACATGCCGATGACGTCGGCGGAGTGCTCGTGCGCGGCGTCGAGGATCGCCGAGACGGGCTGCTTGATGCCGAGGTTGACGACGTTGTAGCCGTTGTTGGACAGGATGATGTCCACCAGGTTCTTGCCGATGTCGTGGACGTCGCCGCGGACGGTGGCCAGCACGATGGTGCCCTTGCCGGAGGCGTCGGACTTCTCCATGTGCGGTTCGAGGTGGGCGACGGCGGTCTTCATCACCTCGGCCGACTGCAGGACGAACGGCAGCTGCATCTGGCCGGAGCCGAAGAGCTCGCCGACGACCTTCATGCCCTCCAGGAGGGTGTCGTTGACGATCTCGAGGGCGGGACGCGAGGTCAGGGCCTCGTCCAGGTCGGCCTCCAGGCCGTTCTTCTCGCCGTCGATGATGCGCCGCTGCAGGCGCTCCTCCAGCGGCAGCGCGGCCAGTTCCTCGGCCCGGCCGGCCTTGACGGACTTGGTGTCGACGCCCTCGAAGAGCTCCAGGAAGCGCTGCAGCGGGTCGTAGCCCTCGCGGCGCCGGTCGTACACCAGGTCCAGGGCGACCTCGCGCTGCTCCTCGGGGATGCGGGCGATCGGCGAGATCTTGGAGGCGTGCACGATCGCCGAGTCCAGGCCGGCCTCGACGCACTCGTGGAGGAAGACCGAGTTGAGCACCATGCGGGCGGCCGGGTTGAGGCCGAAGGAGATGTTGGACAGCCCGAGCGTGGTCTGCACCTGGGGGTGGCGGCGCTTGAGTTCGCGGATCGCCTCGATGGTGGCGATGCCGTCCTTGCGGGACTCCTCCTGGCCGGTGGCGATGGTGAAGGTCAGGCAGTCGACGATGATGTCGCCCTCGTCGATGCCCCAGTTGCCGGTCAGGTCCGCGATGAGCCGCTCGGCGACGGCAACCTTGCTCTCGGGGGTACGGGCCTGGCCCTCCTCGTCGATGGTGAGGGCGATCAGGGCGGCGCCGTGTTCCGCGGCGAGGCGGGTGGTGCGGGCGAAGCGGGAGTCGGGGCCGTCGCCGTCCTCGTAGTTGACGGAGTTGATCACGGCGCGGCCGCCGAGCTTCTCCAGGCCCGCGCGGAGCACCTCGGGCTCGGTGGAGTCCAGCACGATCGGCAGGGTGGAGGCGGTGGCCAGGCGTCCGGCGATCTCGTTCATGTCGGCGACGCCGTCGCGGCCGACGTAGTCGACGCACAGGTCGAGCAGGTGGGCGCCCTCGCGGATCTGCTCGCGGGCCATCTCCACGCAGTCGTCCCAGCGGCCGTCCAGCATGGCCTCGCGGAACTTCTTGGAGCCGTTGGCGTTGGTGCGCTCGCCGATGGCCAGGTACGAGGTGTCCTGGCGGAAGGGGACGGTCTGGTAGAGCGAGGAGGCGCCCGGCTCGGGGCGCGGCGCGCGCGGGGTGATCTCGTGGCCGCGGACGCGTTCGACGACCTGGCGCAGGTGCTCGGGGGTGGTGCCGCAGCAGCCGCCGACCAGGGAGAGCCCGTACTCGCGGACGAAGGCCTCCTGGGCGTCGGCCAGGCCCTCGGGGTCGAGCGGGAAGTGGGCGCCGTCCTTGCCGAGGATGGGCAGTCCCGCGTTCGGCATGCAGGACAGCCCGATGCGGGCGTGGCGGGCGAGGTAGCGCAGGTGCTCGCTCATCTCGGCGGGGCCGGTGGAGCAGTTCAGGCCGATGGTGTCGATGCCGAGCGGCTCCAGCGCAGTCAGCGCGGCGCCGATCTCGGAGCCCAGCAGCATCGTGCCGGTGGTCTCGACGGCGACCTGGACGAAGAGCGGCAGGTCGAGTCCGGCCTCGGAGAGCGCCTGCTTGGTGCCGAGCACGGCGGCCTTGATCTGCAGCAGGTCCTGGCAGGTCTCGACGAGCAGGGCGTCGGCGCCGCCGGAAACGAGGCCGGCGGCGTTGTGCCGGAAGCCGTCCTTGAGGACGGCGTAGTCGATGTGCCCGAGCGTGGGCAGCTTGGTGCCGGGCCCGATGGAGCCGATGACCCAGCGCTGCCGGCCGTCCGCGGCGGTGAACTCGTCGGCGACCTCACGGGCGATCCGGGCGCCGGCCTCGGACAGCTCGAAGATCCGGTCGGCGATGTCGTACTCGCCGAGGGCGGAGAAGTTGGCGCCGAAGGTGTTGGTCTCCACGCAGTCCACGCCGACGGCGAAGTACTCGCGGTGGACGGAGGCGACGATGTCGGGGCGGGAGACGTTGAGGACCTCGTTGCAGCCCTCGTGCCCCTGGAAGTCGTCGAGGGTGGGATTCTGCGCCTGGAGCATCGTGCCCATCGCCCCGTCTGCGACGACCACCCGGGTCGCCAGGGCCTCTCGCAGTGCTGCGCCTCGGGCACCGCTGTTGGACGGAAGGGACGGCTGGGCCATGGGTGTGCTCCCTGGAGTGCGACGGCTGTCGGCTTGGTGTGCGCCGGTGCTGCTGGTACACACCAGGCCAGCCTAGCCAAGACCCCGGATTCCGCCGCGGGGCATTCCGAGGGGCGGACGGCGGTGCCACACTCTTCTCTGGGATGATGACGGTCGGCATCGTCTGACAGCGTTCAGCATTGTCGAACCTGCCATCTCGGCGTTTGGTCGTTCCTTACGGAGGGGTTGTTCATGCCAGGTCCCATCCAGTCGCTCGCCAGGGCGGCCGCGATCCTGCGCCTGCTGGCCGGCGGCGAGCGCAGGCTCGGCCTGTCGGACGTGGCCTCCTCCCTGGGCCTGGCGAAGGGCACGGCGCACGGCATCCTGCGCACGCTGCAGCAGGAGGGCTTCGTCGAGCAGGACCCGGTCTCGGGCCGTTATCAGCTGGGGGCCGAGCTGCTGCGGCTGGGCAACAGCTACCTGGACGTGCACGAGCTGCGGGCCCGCGCCCTGGTGTGGACCGACGACCTGGCCCGCTCCAGCGGCGAGGCGGTCTACCTGGGCGTGCTGCACCAGCAGGGGGTGCTCATCGTCCACCACGTCTTCCGCCCGGACGACAGCCGTCAGGTGCTGGAGGTCGGGGCGATGCACCCGCTCCACAGCAGCGCGCTGGGCAAGGTGCTCTCGGCCTACGACCCGGTGGCGCACGGCGAGGCGGTCGAGCTGAAGCGGGAGCAGCTGACCGCGCGCACGATCACCGGGGACGCGGACTTCGAGGGTGTGCTGGACCTCACCCGCGCACGGGGCTGGGGCTCGGACCTGGAGGAGACCTGGGACGGGGTGGCGTCCATCGCCGCCCCCATCCACGACCGGCACCGCATGCCCGTGGGCGCGGTGGCCGTCACCGGGGCGGTCGAACGGGTCTGCGCGGACGGCGAGATCCGGCCGCAGCTGGTCGCGGCGGTGCGGGACTGCGCCAGGGCGGTCTCCCGTGACCTGGGCGCCGGCCGCTTCTGACGCCGGCCGGGACCCGACTCGGAGACCTTTCCGCAACCTGACGAACCCTTGACGCGCGTGGTTGCGCAGGAGAACACTCTCGTTCGACGGTCGACATTGTCGAACACCAGCCGACGGAGTCGGTAAGGTGGACGTAACCGTGGGACCGCCGAGGGCCTGGTGACAGGCCCACGAACTCCGGAACGGGACCGGAGTTCGCCTTCCCCTGGACGAAGGACAAAGGAGTCGCATGTCCAGCGAGCACATCTTCATCGGCGAGACCATCGGTACCGCTGTTCTGATCCTCCTCGGCGGCGGCGTCTGCGCGGCCGTCACCCTCAAGAGCTCCAAGGCCCGCAACGCCGGCTGGGTGGCCATCACCTTCGGTTGGGGTTTCGCGGTCCTGGCCGGCGCCTACATCTCCGGTTCCCTCTCCGGCGCCCATCTGAACCCGGCCGTCACGATCGGCCTCGCGGTCGACAGTGGCGAGTGGAGCAAGGTCCCGGTCTACCTGGCCGGCCAGATGCTCGGCGCGATGATCGGCGCGACCCTGGTGTGGATCACCTATTACGGCCAGTTCCAGGCCCACCTGACGGACGCCGAGATCACCGGCGGTCCGGGGGCGCAGGCCACCGCGGCGGCCGAGAAGCAGACCACGGGCCCCGGCCCGGTGCTGGGCATATTCTCCACCGGCCCCGAGATCCGCAACGTCGCGCAGAACCTCGCCACGGAGATCATCGGCACCTTCGTCCTGGTGCTGTTCATCCTGACCCTCGGCCTCACCAAGGGCCTCGCGGTCTCCGGTACCGGCACCCTGATGGTCGCACTGGTCGTCGTCGGCATCGGCCTCTCGCTCGGCGGGCCGACCGGGTACGCCATCAACCCCGCACGCGACCTCGGTCCGCGCATCGTGCACGCACTGCTGCCGCTGCCCAACAAGGGTGGCTCCGACTGGCGCTACGCCTGGATACCCGTCGTCGGCCCGATCGTGGGTTCGGTCCTCGCGGCCGGCCTCTACAAGATCGCATTCTGAGAAGCAGCCCCCGACATCCCAAGGACCTGAGGAGCACACCGTGACCGA
Organism: Streptomyces sp. TOM-9; assembly: GCF_056858595.1. Classification (NCBI taxonomy): domain Bacteria; kingdom Bacillati; phylum Actinomycetota; class Actinomycetes; order Kitasatosporales; family Streptomycetaceae; genus Streptomyces; species Streptomyces sp. TOM-9. Next base: position 2,539,007 of record NZ_JBXEQB010000001.1, read on the forward strand.
CGCCCACACCACAGGCCCGTTCATCGCGGCCATCGACCAGGGCACCACGTCATCGCGCTGCATCATCTTCGACAAGGACGGCCGGATCGTCTCGGTCGGGCAGAAGGAGCACGAGCAGATCTTCCCCAAGCCGGGGTGGGTCGAGCACGACGCCGCCGAGATCTGGAGGAACGTCCAGGAGGTCGTCGAGGAGGCCGTCAGCAAGGCCGGCATCACCTCCGCCGACGTCAAGGCGATCGGCATCACCAACCAGCGCGAGACCACCGTCCTGTGGGACAAGAACACCGGCGAGCCGGTGCACAACGCCCTGGTCTGGCAGGACACCCGTACCGACGCCCTGTGCAAGGAGCTCGGCCGCAACGTCGGCCAGGACCGCTTCCGCCGCGAGACCGGCCTGCCGCTGGCCTCGTACTTCGCCGGCCCGAAGATCCGCTGGCTGCTCGACAACGTCGAGGGCCTGCGCGAGCGCGCCGAGGCCGGCGAGATCCTCTTCGGCACCATGGACAGCTGGGTGATCTGGAACCTCACCGGCGGGGTCAACGGCGGACACCACGTCACCGACGTGACCAACGCCTCCCGCACGCTGCTGATGAACCTGCACACCCTCGACTGGGACCACAAGATCCTGGAGTCGATCGGCGTGCCCGCCGCGGTGCTGCCGGAGATCCGCTCCTCCGCCGAGGTGTACGGCACGGCCGCCTCCGGCGCCCTGGCCGGCGTGCCGGTCGCGTCCGCGCTCGGCGACCAGCAGGCGGCCCTGTTCGGCCAGACCTGCTACTCCGAGGGCGAGGCCAAGTCCACCTACGGCACCGGCACCTTCCTGCTGATGAACACCGGCGAGAAGCCGATCAACAGCTACAACGGCCTGATCACCACCGTCGGCTACCGCATCGGCGACCAGAAGCCGGTGTACGCCCTGGAGGGCTCGATCGCGGTCACCGGCTCGCTGGTGCAGTGGATGCGCGACCAGATGGGCCTGATCAAGACCGCGGCCGAGATCGAGACCCTGGCCCTGTCGGTCGAGGACAACGGCGGCGCCTACTTCGTGCCCGCCTTCTCCGGTCTGTTCGCCCCGTACTGGCGCTCCGACGCCCGCGGTGTGATCGCCGGCCTCACCCGGTACGTCACCAAGGCCCACATCGCCCGCGCCGTGCTGGAGGCGACCGCCTGGCAGACCAGGGAGATCGTCGACGCCATGACCAAGGACTCGGGCGTGGAGCTCACCGCGCTCAAGGTCGACGGCGGCATGACCGCCAACAACCTGCTGATGCAGACCCTCGCCGACTTCCTGGACGCGCCCGTCGTGCGTCCGCTGGTCGCAGAGACCACCTGCCTGGGCGCGGCCTACGCCGCCGGTCTGGCCGTGGGCTTCTGGTCGGACACCGACGAACTGCGCGCCAACTGGCGCCGGGCCGCCGAATGGACCCCCCGCATGGACGCCGACGTCCGCGACCGCGAGTACAAGGACTGGCTCAAGGCCGTCGAGCGGACCATGGGCTGGATCGAAGAGGAGAAGTGAACCGATCATGACCACCCTGCAGCGCGTCCCGGCCCTCGGGACGCGTCCGACCGCCGGCCGTAACCCGGGCCGCGCCGAGACCCGGGAACTGCTGAGCCGCGCCACCTACGACCTGCTGGTCATCGGCGGCGGCATCCTGGGCACCTCCGTGGCCTGGCACGCCGCGCAGTCGGGGCTGCGGGTCGCGATGGTGGACGCCGGCGACTTCGCCGGCGCCACCAGCTCCGCCTCCTCCAAGCTCGTCCACGGCGGTCTGCGCTACCTGCAGACCGGCGCGGTCAAGCTGGTGGCGGAGAACCACATGGAACGGCGGGTCCTGGCCAGGGACGTGGCTCCGCACCTGGTCAACCCGCTCACCTTCCACCTGCCGGTCTACCGGGGCGGCCCGGTCGGCGCCGCCAAGCTCGGGGCGGGGGTCTTCGCCTACTCGGCGCTGTCCGCCTTCGGCGACGGGGTCGGCCGGATCATCTCCCCGGCCAGGGCGGCGGCCGCCAACCCCGCCCTGCGCACGGAGAACCTCAAGGCCGTCGCGGTCTACTACGACCACCAGATGAACGACTCGCGGATGGCGGTCATGACGGTGCGCGCCGCCGTCGAGGCGGGCGCCGTCGTCCTCAACCACGCCGAGGTCACCGGTCTGCGCTTCACCCACGGCCGGGTCACCGGCGCCGACCTGAAGGACCGCCTGGACGGCAGCGAGTTCGGCGTCGACGCGCGGCTGGTGCTCAACGCGACCGGCCCGTGGGTCGACCACCTGCGGCGGATGGAAGACAAGGGCGCCGCCCCCAGCATCCGGCTGTCCAAGGGCGCCCACATCGTCCTGAAGCGCAAGGCCCCGTGGCGGGCCGCCATGGCCACCCCCATCGACAAGTACCGCATCACGTTCGCCCTGCCGTGGGAGGACCAGCTGCTGCTGGGCACCACCGACGAGGAGTACACCGGCGACCCGGCCGACGTGCGGGCCACCGAGGCCGACATCACGCAGATCCTGGACGAGGCCGGCCACTCGGTGCGCGACGAGCACCTGTCCCGCGACCTGATCACCTACGCCTTCGCGGGCCTGCGGGTGCTGCCCGGCGGCCCCGGCGGCGTGGAGAAGGCCAAGCGCGAGACCGTCGTCACCGAGGGCAGCGGCGGCATGCTGTCGGTGGCGGGCGGCAAGTGGACGACGTACCGGCACATCGGCCGCACCGTGATGGCCAAGCTCGCCAAGCTGCCCGGCGGTCCGCTGAACGAGGACATGGAGCCGCTGGACCACCTGCCCAGGCGGGTCCCGCTGCCGGGTGTCGCCAACCCCAACGCGGTCGCCCACCGGCTGCTGGTCGACCGGGAGCCGGGGCGGCGCCTGGACCCGCTGACGGCACGCCACCTCGCCACCCACTACGGCGCGCTGTCCTTCGACATCGCCCGGCTGGTCAACGAGGACCCGGCGCTCGGGGAGCGGATCCACCCCGACGGCCCGGAGATCTGGGCCCAGGTCGTGTACGCCCGCGACCACGAGTGGGCGCAGACGGCGGACGACGTGCTGCGTCGCCGCACCACCGTGACGGTGCGCGGCCTGGACACCGCGGACGTCCGGGAGCGGGTCGAGTCGCTGCTGGCCGGCCGGCGCGACTGACACCCCCGACCCGTGGGCCCGGGCGCCCCGGGGTGAGCGGCAGGACCTCCCCGCTCACCCCGGACGCCCGGGCCGCCGCGTCTCCACCGGCGCGTAGGCGGCCGCGAGGTCCTGGGCGTCGGCATACGAGGGCAGTCCCGCCGGGAGCGGTGTGCCGCGCTCGGCGTGCCCGGCGGTCTCCACGGCGGCGTGGAGCGCGGCGCGGAAGAGCAGCGAGCCGGTGCTGACCCGGCTCACCCCGAGTGCGGCAAGGCGCGGCAGTCCGGGGCCGCCCGGCGGGAGCAGGACGTTGAGCGGGGCACCGAGGTCGGCCGCGAGCGCGGTGATGACGCTCTCGTCCGCCAGGCCGGGCACGAAGATCCCGTCGGCGCCGGCGGCGAGGTAGGCGGTGGCACGGCGGCGGGTCGCGTCCTGCGGGTCCTCCCCCGCGGTGCCCAGCCAGTAGGTGTCGGTGCGGGCGTTGACGAAGAGCCCCGGGGCGGTGCGTTTGACCGCGGCGATGAGCTCGCACTGCGCGGCGGGGTCGGTCAGGCCCGCTCCGCCGGGGCGGCCGTCCTCGATGTTGACGCCCGCGACGCCCAGCCGTTCGAGGCCGGCGGCGAGTTCGGCGACGTCCTCGGGCGTGGAGCCGAAGCCCCCTTCGATGTCGACGCTGACCAGGACGGGCAGCCGGACGAGGTCGCGGGCGAGCCACAGGGTCGTCTCGCGGGTGGCGCCGGCCGCGTCCGGCAGTCCCGCCGCGGCGGCGACGCCCAGGCTGGTGGTGCCGATCGCGGGGAAGCCGCGGGCGGCGAGGGCGGCCGCGGAGGCGCGGTCCCAGGCATTGGGCAGGAAGAGCGGGCGCCCGGCCCGGTGGAGGGCGCGGAAGGCCTCGAAGCGGTTCATGGGGTGGGTGCCTCCAGGGCGTCGGGCGCGATGCCCAGGTGGGTGTGGAGGGCCGTGCGGCCCCGCGCGGTGAGCTTGACGGCGCGGCCGCTGCCGATGCGCACGCACCAGCCGGACGCGAGGGCGTGCCCGCACAGTGCGGCCCCGGCGACACCCGCCAGGTGCGGGCGGCGCTCCGTCCAGTCCAGGCAGGGCCTGGCGAGCGGACGGCGGCCGGTGCGTGCGGCGGCCAGGTCGACGCCGAGCCCGGTGAACCACTCCACGCCCTCGTCGGTGAGGGCGAAGCCGGTGCTCTGCCGGAGCAGTCCGCGGTCGGTCATGGCGTCCGTGACGAGGATGCCCAGGCGTCCCGCGAGGTGGTCGTAGCAGGTCCGGGCGCGGGCCATGGCGCTCCCGGCGCCCGCCTGCCCGAGGGTGCGGGGCGCGGCGGGCGGCGGCCCGGCGTGCGCGGCGAGGTCCTCGACGAGCTGCGCGGTACGGGCGTCGGCGAGGCGTACGTAGCGGTGGCGGCCCTGGCGCTCCTCGGTGAGCAGCCCGCCCGCGACGAGCCGGCCGAGGTGCTCGCTGGCGGTCGAGGGCGCCACTCCGGCGTGGCGGGCCAGCTCCCCCGCGGTCCAGGCCCGGCCGTCGAGCAGCGCCAGGCACATCGCGGCCCGCGTCTCGTCGGCGAGCAGTGCCGCGAGGGCGGCGAGGGCACTTCCCGCGTGGTCGTTTCGCACCATGTCCCCAGCATGGCCCCCGGACGTTTCGGCGCACGCCGAAGCGTCCCGGCCGGCCGCCGCCGCCCGCGGCTTGACAGGACGTCAGTCCAGACCCCACCCTTTCACCACTTGCTTAGTGAAAGGGTGTTTCGCGCATGGTCGAGTTCCGCATCGACCGCCGCAGCGGTGTCGCCACGTACCTCCAGATCGTCCAGCAGACCAAACAGGCCCTGCGGCTGGGCCTGCTGGAGCCCGGCGACCGGCTGCCGACGGCCCGCGAGGTCGTCGAGGCGACCGCCGTCAACCCCAACACCGTGCTCAAGGCCTACCGCGAACTGGAGCGCGAGGGCCTGGTGGAGGCGCGCCGGGGCCTGGGCACCTTCGTCCAGAAGTCGCTGGGCGCCGGCCCGGCCGACTCGCCGCTCGCGGGCGAACTGACCGACTGGATGCGCCGCGCGCGTACCGCCGGGCTCGACCGCGAGGACGCCGCGGCGCTGTTCCACTCCGTGCTCGACCAGGAGTTCTCCGAGGGGGAGAGATGAATCAGGAAGCGGCCGCCGTCGAGGCGGCCGGGCTCGGTCTGCGGTACGCGTGGGGACGGGACCCCGTGCTGCGGGACTGTTCCTTCCGGCTGCCGGCCGGCCGGATCTGCGCGCTCGTCGGGCCCAACGGCGCGGGCAAGTCGACACTGCTCGCGCTGGCCGCGGGACTGCTGCGGCCCACCGAGGGGGAGCTGCGCGTGTGGGGTACGACCCCCGGCGCGGCCCGCACGCGGCTCGCCTACGTCGCCCAGGACAAGCCGCTCCACCCGCAGCTCACCGTGGCGGCGACGCTGCGGCTCGGCGCCGAGCTCAACCCGGGCCACTGGGACCGGGAGGCCGCCGAACGCGTCGCGTACGGCGGCGGCCTGACGCCCCGCGACCGCGTCCGTGCCCTGTCGGGAGGCCAGCGCACCCGCGTCGCGCTCGCCCTGGCCCTGGGCAAGCGGGCCGAACTGCTGCTCCTGGACGAGCCGATGGCCGACCTCGACCCGCTCGCCCGCCACGAGCTGACCGGCGCCCTCATGGCCACGGCGGCCGAGCGCGGTACGACCATCGTGATCTCCTCGCACGTCGTCGCCGAACTCGACGGCGTCTGCGACCACCTGCTGCTCCTCGGCGAGGGCCGGGTCCGCCTGGCCGGCGACACCGACGACCTGCTGGCCGCACACCGCCGCGTCACCGGCACCGGCGGGGACCTCGGCCCGCACACCGTCGTCGAGGAACACGCCAACGGGCGCGGACGCACCGCGCTGGTCCGCCCCCGCGGAGCGCTGGAGGACGGCGGCGACTGGCTGGTGGAGGAACCCACCCTCGAGGAACTGGTCCTCGCCCATCTGCGCAACCCCGGGGCGCCCGCCCTGCTCACCGCCGACGCCACGCCCGCACCCGTGTCCCGCCAGGAGGCCGTCGTATGACCGCCGTCGCCCCGTCGCCGCGCCCGCCCGTCCTGCCCGGCCTGACCCGGTCGGTGGTGCGCCTGCACCGCGTGGCCCTGTGGCTGTGGACCGCCTTCGTGGCGGCCGGATCCGGCTGGCTGCTTCGCGCCCTGTGGCTGAGCGCGGGGGACCCGCGGTACGACCCCGCCTGCGCCCCGCGCTGCGTCGACCCGGAGCCGTTCGACGCCTACGTCCCCCTCCACCTGCAGGGCCGCCTGATGGCGCTCCTTCCGCTCGCGGTCGCGGTGTTCGCCGGTGGCGCCCTCGTCGGCCGGGAACTGGAGCGGGGGACCGCCGCGCTCGCCTGGGTCCAGTCGGTCACCCCCACGCGCTGGCTCGCCGCCAAGCTCGCCGTACCGGCCCTGCTGCTGACCGGCGGCACGACCGGCCTGACGCTGCTCTTCCGGTGGGTGTGGAGCACGGGCCACCCGCAGGACCGCCCCGGCTGGTACGAGAACGACATCTTCCTCTCCACCGGCCCGGTCCTGGTCGCACACGTGCTGCTCGCCCTGGTTCTGGGCGCGCTGGCAGGGATGCTGATGCGGCGCACGCTCAGCGGACTGGGCCTGGCCTTCTTCGGCACCTCCCTCGTGCTCGTCACGGCGGGGCTGTACCGCTCCGCGCTGTGGCCGAAGGTCCGGACCGGCCTGTCACACCTCGGTGCCACGGACTGGACGGCGGAACGCGTGGACAAGCCCGTCGACGGCGTCGGGTTCGGGGATGCGCAGGCGCTCGTCCACCCCGCCTCGCACTACTGGCCCCTGCAGCTCGTCGAGACCGGCATCGTGCTGGCCCTGGCCGCCCTCGCCTGCTGGGCCTGCTTCGCGCTGCTCCGGCGTCGGACGGCCTGAGCCGGGGTCCTAAGGTGATCCGCACAGCATCGTCCCGCCCGGCCCGGAGGCCCGATGACCACGGATCAGCTGCCCATCTCCCGCATCCCGCGCTCCGGGCTGCCCGCCCACGCGGTCGTCGTGGGCGACCCGGCGCGGGCGGCGGAGGTGGCCTCCCTGCTCACGGACCCGCGTGAGGTGTCGCACCACCGCGAGTACCGCACCTTCACCGGTGCATGGAAGGGCACCCCCGTCGTGGTGTCCTCGCACGGGGTCGGCGGGCCGGGGGCGATGTGCCTGTTCCAGGAGCTGGCGGACGCCGGCGTCGTGACGATCCTGCGCCTCGGCACGGCGGGCGCCATCCGCGCCGGGATAGGGGACGGCGACCTGGTGATCGCCGAGGCCGCGGTGCGGGACGACGGGGTCACCCAGCAGTTGCTGCCGCCGGAGTACCCGGCGTTCGCGGCGCCGGAGGCGGTGCTGGCGCTGCAGCGGGCGGCACGTGCGGAGGGGGCGCCGCACCACCGGGGCGTGGTGTGGACGCGTGCGGCCTTCCAGCCGGGTTTCCTGCCGCTGCCCGGCGCGGCGTACGCGGCGGCCGGGATCGCCGCGATCGAGATGGAGCTGTCGGCCCTGCTTGTGCTGGCCTCGACGCGCGGCCTGGTGGCCGGCGGCGCGCTCGTCGTCGACGGCGCCAACGCCGACGACCTGGTCGACGTGGAGGCCACCGGCGGCTACGACCCGCACCGGGCGGTGGTCGCCGAGGGGGTCGCCCGCGGCAGCCGGGTAACGTTGGACGCCTTGCATCTGCTGGCCACCGAGTACGGAAGCGACGAGAAGTGAGCGCTCAGGACGCCGATCTGCTGGTGCACGGCGGCGATGTGCTGACCGTCGACGCGGCGGGCACCGTCGTGCCCGGCGGCGCGGTCGCCGTCCGGGACGGCGAGATCCTCGCCGTGGGTCCGACGGCGCAGGTGCGCGCGGCGTACCGGGCCGCCGAGGACATCGACGCCTCGGGGTGCCTGGTGCTCCCCGGGCTGGTCAACACGCACACCCACCTGGCGATGACCCTGCTGCGGGGCTGCGCCGACGACGTCGACCTGCAGGAGTTCCTGGCCCGGGTGATCCCCCGCGAGGCCGAGCTGCTGTCGCCGCGGGCGGTGGCCGCGGGGGTGCGGGTGGCCGTGGCGGAGAGCGTACGGGCCGGGGTCACCACAGGCCTGGACATGTACTGGTTCCACGAGGCCGCCGAGGAGGCCGCGCGGGCCGCGGGCTGGCGGCTGCTGGCCGGCCCGACCTTCATGGACGTGCCCGGGCCGCCGGACGGCCGGCCGTACGGCGACCGCATGGCCTGGGCCGCGGCCGACCTGGCCGCGCGGACCGGCCGGGCGCCGGGCACCCGCCCGGTGGTCTTCGCGCACAGCGCCTACACCCTCGACCCCGAGCAGCTCGTCGCGATCACCACGCTCGCCCGCGAGCACGGCGCGCTGCTGCACGTCCACGCGGCGGAGAACGCGGCCGAGGTCGCGATGGTGGCCGGGGCGCACGGCAAGCGGCCGGTCGAGCTGCTGGACTCCCTCGGTGTCCTCGGGCCCGACGTGCTGCTGGCGCACGCCGTGGACCTGACCGACGACGAGATCGCCGCCCTGGCCAGGACCGGCACGTCCGTCGCGCACTGCCCGGTCTCCAACCTGAAGCTGGGCTGCGGCATCGCCCGCGTCCCGGAGCTGCTGGCCGCCGGGGTCACCGTCGGCCTCGGCACCGACGGTGTGGTGAGCTCCAACACCCTCGACGTCCTGGGCGCGGTGCGGACCGCCGCCCTGGTGCACAAGGCCGCAGGCGACCCGACCGCCGTCGGCGCGGAACAGGCGGTGCGGATGGCGACGATCGAGGCCGCCCGCGCGCTGGGCCTCGCCGACCACCTCGGCTCCCTGGAGCCGGGCAAGCGCGCCGACCTGGCCGTCCTCGACCTCGGCGGGCCGCACCTCACGCCGCGCCACGACCCCTGGTCGATGCTGGCGTACGCGGCCGCGGCCGCGGACGTACGGGACACCGTCGTCGACGGCCGGGTCCTCATGCGCGACCGTGTGCTGCTCACCCTCGACGAACCGGCCGCGCTGCGCGAGCTGGAGGAGCTCGAGCTGGAGCACCCCGCATGACCTCGGCCGTCGAACCCACCCGCGGCTTCACCGGGCGCAGCCGCGCCGCCGACCGCGACCCGCGGCTGCCGCCCGGCCAGTACGACGCCCGCGACACGTGGCCGGTCCTGTCCGCAGAGGTCACGCCCACGATCGCGGCCGGGGCCTGGACGTTCCGGGTGGACGGGCTGGTGGACCGCCCGCACACCTGGGACTGGGACGCGGCCCACGCGCTGCCCGGCTCCGCGTACCGGGGCGACATCCACTGCGTGACCGGCTGGTCCAAGTTCGGCGTGCGCTTCGGCGGGGTGTCGGTCGACGCCTTCCTGGAGGCCGCGCGCCCCTCCCCCGCCGCCACCCACGTCGTCGCCTGGTCCCACACCGGCTACGCCGCCAACCTGCCGCTCGCGGACGTCACCGGCGGCCGCGCCTGGATCGTCTGGGAGTACGACGGGGCGCCGCTCGCCCCCGAGCACGGCGGCCCGGCCCGGCTGATCGTCCCGCACCTGTACTTCTGGAAGAGCACCAAGTGGATCGCGGGCCTGCGCCTGCTCGACCACGACGAGTCGGGCTTCTGGGAGCAGAACGGCTACCACCACCGGGGCGACCCCTGGCAGGAGCAGCGCTACGCCCATGACTGACCTCGCCAACCCAGCTCCCGCCCCCGCGTTCGTCCCGCCGGCCCGGTTCGCCGTGCCCGGCCGCATCGCGGTCCCCGAGGCCGCCTCCTCGGTCTGGCGGCGCGCGGTGATCACACGGATCCGCCGCGAGACCCCGCGCACGTCCACCTTCCGGCTCGCGGTGCCCGGCTGGGCGGGCCACCTGCCCGGCCAGTACCTGACGCTGCGCCTCACGGCCCCCGACGGCTACACGGCGCAGCGCAACTACTCGGTCGCCTCCGCCCCCGACGGTTCCGGCCACATCGAGCTGACCCTCGACCACGTGGCCGGCGGCGAGGTGTCCGGGCACCTGCACACCGTCGCCCGGCCGGGCGACACGGTCGAGGTCCGCGGCCCGCACAGCGGCTTCTTCGCCTGGACGGGGGACCATCCGGCGCTGCTGCTGGGCGCCGGATCGGGAGTGGTCCCGCTGATGTCGATGGTGCGCCACCGCCGGCTGCGCGGCCTGGACGTGCCGCTGCGGCTGATCGTCTCGGCCCGCACCCGCGAGGACCTGATCTACGCCGCCGAGTACGGCCCGGAGACGACCGTGCTGCTCACCCGGGCCGAGGGCCGCCTCACCGCCGCCCACCTGGCCCCGCACCTCGCGGAGCCGCCACCGGGCGGCTGGGAGGCGTACGTCTGCGGCGGCAACGGTTTCGCCGAGCACGCCTCGCGTCTGCTGGCGGCCGCCGGACAGCCGCTGGACCGGATCCGCATCGAGCGATTCGGCTGATCAGCGAGGTTCGGGTATCCTCCTCTGTACGTGATCTTCCGGGGCGACGCCCCGGGGAACGTCACCGGGACGTGGCGCAGCTTGGTAGCGCACTTGACTGGGGGTCAAGGGGTCGCAGGTTCAAATCCTGTCGTCCCGACGGTGATTTCGCAGGCCAAAGGCCGTGTCCGCAGCAGCGGGCACGGCTTTTCGGCGTTCCGCGGGACGGGCGTCGCGGGAGCAGCGGATCAGACCTCCGCAGAAGGCCCCGGCTCTCGGGCCGTGCGGGCATAATGGCCCGATACATCGGATGTCCGGGGAGGCGAGGGGCTCATGGCGGTCACCGACGAGGCGATCGAGAAGATCAAGGGGATGATCGTCTCCGGCGCGCTGCGGCCCGGCGACCGGCTCCCCAAGGAGAGCGAACTGGCCGCGGAGCTCGGGCTGTCGCGCAATTCCCTGCGCGAGGCGGTCCGCGCGCTGTCCCTGATCAGGATCCTGGACGTACGGCAGGGCGACGGCACCTACGTCACCAGCCTGGACCCGCAGTTGCTGCTGGAGGCGCTGAGTTTCGTGGTGGACTTCCACCGCGACGACACCGTCCTGGAGTTCCTCGCGGTGCGCCGCATCCTGGAGCCCGCGGCCACCGCGATGGCGGCGGCGCGCATCGCCGAGTCCCAGCTGGACGTGCTGACCGAGCAGTTGGAGGCGCTGGGGACGGCGCCGTCGGTGGAGGAACTGGTCGCGTGCGACCTGGAGTTCCACCGCGGCATCGTCCAGGCCTCGGGCAACTCGGTGCTGTGCTCGCTGCTGGACGGGCTGTCCGGGCCGACCACGCGGGCCCGGATCTGGCGCGGGCTGACGCAGGAGGACGCGGTGAGCCGCACCCTGCACGAGCACCGCGCGATCCTGGCGGCCCTGCGGGACCGGGACGCGGAGGCGGCTCGGTCCTGGGCGACGGTGCACGTCGCGAGCGTGGAGCAGTGGCTGCGGTCCACGCTCTGAGGCCCGGCGGGTCCCCGCGGGATCCCGCCGGCGGGCGAACCGCCCCGAGCCCGGGTGCGTCCGGTCATTCGTCAGAGTGATCGAAAAGAGGGATCGGATGAATCCACGCCTCCGGCTGCGCCTGCGCCGCCCCTCGGCCCGTACGCTGCGCCGCGGCGCGCTGCTGGTCGTGCTCGCCGTCCTGCTCCCGGTGCTCGCCGCCGGGGTCGCCCTGCGCCTGGAGTACGCCGGCGACCCCTCCGGCGCCGGCGCCAACCGCGACCGGAACGCGGTGTGGCTCGGGCACGCCTGGGTCGACGGCAGCCGCGACGACGCCGACCTCGAGACGCTGGCCCGGGAGTTGCGCGGCAGCGGCACCCGGGACCTGTACGTGCACACCGGGCCCCTGGAGTTCGACGGCCGCCTCGACGCGGCCCTCTACCCGGGAGCGCGGGACATGATCCGCCGGATCCACACCGCACTGCCCGGGGTGCGCGTCCAGGCGTGGCTCGGCCAGGTCCTGTCGCACGACGGTTCCGAGGGCCTGCACCTGGACGACGCCGCGACCCGCGCCCGGGTACGGGACAGCGCAGCCCAGGTCCTGACGGCCGGGTTCGACGGGGTCCACCTGGACCTGGAGCCGATGTACTCCGACGACGAGGGCTTCCTCTCGCTGCTGGACTCGGTGCACCGGCTCACCGCCGCCCGCGGCGTGCCGCTGTCGGTGGCGACGCACCAGATCGACCCGCTGCCCTCCATGCACTCGGTGAGCGGCGCGCTGTTCCACCACCCCAAGTGGTGGTCGCAGCGGTACTTCGGGCAGGTGGCCCGGCGCGTGGACCAGGTTGCGATGATGACCTACGACACCGCCCTCCCCCTGGAGGGCCTCTACGGAGGCTACGTGGCCCAGCAGACCGCCCTCGCCCTGGAGGTGACGCCGCCGGGCACCGACCTGCTCGTGGGCCTGCCCGGGTACCACACGAACAACCTGGGCCGGCACGCCTGGGCCGAGACGGTCACGGCCGCCGTGCGCGGCGCCCGGCTCGGCCTCGCCCGCGAGGCGCCCACCCGTGAGCGCTTCGGTCTCGCCCTGTACGTCGACTTCGCCGCCACGCCGGCGGACTGGGCCGCGTACCGCTCGGCGTGGAGCGGTGGCTGACCGGACGCGTACGTCGGATGACTCTGGGGATCATCCCCCTACGAAGGCGGCGGCACCTGTCTCGTGAAGCCGTAGGCTGGTGCAGCACGCGAAGGAACGGCAGCCGGCGGGGGTGGCACCATCCCCCTTCCGGCCGGAAGGAGGCGCTGGGTGATCGAGCTCGAGGGGGTTCCCGAGCTGATCGACCCGGTCATGGTGGCCGCGTTCGAGGGCTGGAACGACGCCGGGGACGCCGCCTCCGCCGCGGTCGGGCATCTGGACCGGGAGTTCAAGGGCGAGGTGTTCGCCGCGCTGGACGCCGAGGACTACTACGACTTCCAGGTCAACCGCCCCACGGTCTGGATGGACGGCGGCACGCGACGGATCACCTGGCCCACCACGCGGCTGTCCGTCATCCGCATCGAGACCCCCAAGCCACGCGACCTCGTCCTGGTACGAGGCATCGAGCCCAGCATGCGCTGGCGCTCGTTCTGCAACGAGATCCTGGGCTTCGCCCATGAGCTCGGCATCGAGATGGTGGTGGTGATGGGCGCCCTCCTGGGTGACACCCCGCACACCCGTCCGGTGCCGGTCACGGCCGTCACCTCCGACCCGGACCTGGCGACCGCGCTCAGCCTGGAGGAGTCCCGCTACGAGGGCCCCACCGGCATCGTCGGCATCCTCCAGGAGGCCTGCACCCACGCCGGCATCCCGGCGGTGAGCCTGTGGGCCGCCGTACCGCACTACGTGTCGCAGCCGCCGAACCCGAAGGCGACGCTGGCGCTGCTCAACCGCCTGGAGGACCTGCTGGACCTGCGCATCCCGCTCGGCGAGCTGCCGGAGGACGCGCGTGCCTGGCAGGTCGGCGTGGACCAGCTCGCGGCCGAGGACAGCGAGGTCGCCGAGTACGTCCAGACGCTGGAGGAGGCCCGCGACACGGCGGAGCTGCCGGAGGCCTCGGGCGAGGCCATCGCCCGCGAGTTCGAGCGCTACCTGCGGCGCCGCGACCCGCAGTCGGGCGAGTCCGACGCGGGCCCCTACCTGCGGGACATGTCGCAGAAGCCCAAGGACGACCGGGAAGAGAAGGAGGACGGCGCCGACGGGGAGTGAGTGACCCGGCCGGGCCGTCCGCGTTCGTCAGGGGAGCCGGGGAGGCGGTGGGCCGGGCAGCTCCCGCGGCGTCAGAGCGCGACGCCGAGCAGGGCGTCCACCGCGCGGGAGACCAGGCCGGGGGCACCGGTGTCCGTGCCGCCCTCGGCTTCCTGCCGGGCGGCCCAGCGGTCCACGGCGGCGAGCGCGGCGGGGGCGTCCAGGTCGTCGGCGAGCGCCTCGCGGATCTCCGCCAGCAGCGCCTCGGCGGGCGGGCCGTCGGGCCGCGAGACGGCGGCGCGCCAGCGGGCCAGCCGCTCCACCGCGTCGGCGAGCACGGCGTCCGTCCACTCCCAGTCCTCGCGGTAGTGGTGGGCCAGCAGGCTGAGCCGTATGGCCGCCGCGTCCACCCCGTCGCGGCGCAGCTGGGAGACGAAGACGAGATTGCCCTTGGACTTGGACATCTTCTCGCCGTGCAGCGCGACCATGCCGGCGTGCACGTAGGCCTTCGCCATGGGGAACTCGCCGGTGAGCACCTGGGCGTGCGAGGCGCCCATCTCGTGGTGCGGGAAGGCGAGGTCGGAGCCGCCGCCCTGCACGTCGAAGCCCATGCCGAGGTGGTCCAGCGCGATGGCGACGCACTCGATGTGCCAGCCGGGGCGGCCCCGGCCCAGGCTGCCGCCGTCCCAGCTGGGCTCCCCCTCGCGGGCGGCGAGCCACAGCACGGGGTCGACGGGGTTCTTCTTGCCCGGGCGGTCCGGGTCGCCGCCGCGTTCGGCCGACAGCACGCGCATGGCGGCCGCGTCGAGGCGGGAGACGCTGCCGAAGTGCGGGTCGGAGTCGACCTGGAAGTAGATGTCGCCGTCCAGCTCGTAGGCCGCGCCGGCCTCGCGCAGCCGCTCGACCAGCGGGACGATCCCCGGGATGGCCTCGACGGCGCCGATGTAGTGGGCGGGCGGCAGCATCCGCAGCGCGGTCATGTCCTCGCGGAACAGGGTGGTCTCGCGCTCGGCGAGGGCCGTCCAGTCCTCGCCGGTCTTGTCGGCCCGCTCCAGCAGCGGGTCGTCGACGTCGGTGACGTTCTGGACGTAGTGGACCTGGCGCTTCGTGTCCAGCCACACGCGCTGCACGAGGTCGAACGCGTTGTAGGTGGCCGCGTGACCCATGTGGGTGGCGTCGTAGGGGGTGATCCCGCACACGTAGATGCGGGCGACCGGACCGGGGCTCAGGGTTACCGGGCCACCGGTCGCGGTGTCGTGGAGGCGGAGGTCGCGCCCGGTGCCCGGGAGGGCAGGGACGTCGGAAGCGGGCCAGGCATGCATGTCATGAGATTAACCGCCCGCGTGATCCACAAACGAACGGTGGGTCCTCCCGGGACGGCCGGCCCCGACGTTCAGATGGGCGGCCAGGGGATCGCGGGCCACTCCCCCGAGGGCTCGGGATGACGTCCCGAGCCCAGCAGCGCGGCGACGCGGGCCCGCAGGGCGTCGAGCTCGGCAGGCGTGATGAGCTCGGCCAGCCGGGCCCCGAGGCCCCCGTCGGCGAGCTCCGCGGAGAGCTTGCCGAGGACCTCGGCGGTCTCGTCGGTGAGCGGCTCGCCGGCCCAGCCCCACAGGAGGGTGCGCAGCTTGTTCTCCGTGTTGAAGGTCACGCCGTGGTCGATGGCGTACAGCTGCCCGTCGGCGGCCGGCAGCAGGTGGCCGCCCTTGCGGTCGGCGTTGTTGATCACGGCGTCCAGGACGGCCAGCCGACGCAGCCGGGTGTCGTCGGCGTGCACCAGCAGCGCGGTGCGGCCCTCGCCCACCTCGGCGAAGCCGACGGCCTTCCAGCCGTCGCCCGGTTCGTCCCCCTCGACGAGGGCGAGGAGCCCTTCGCCGGCCTCCTCGGGGGTCTCGATCCACAGCTGCACCATGCCCTCGCCGTACGGGCCGTCCCGCAGCACGGTCGGCGGCACCAGGCCCCAGCCGGTGGCCTCGGAGACCAGGTAGGCGGCGACCTCGCGCTGGGCGAGCGTCCCGTCGGGGAAGTCCCACAGCGGCCGCTCGCCCGCCACCGGCTTGTACACGCAGTGGGCGCGCACGCCCTCGTGCTCGACCGCGCAGTAGAGCACCGCGTTGGAGGCGTCGCGCAGCCGCCCGCGCACGGTCAGTTCACCGTGCGCGAGCAGCTCGGCGGCTATGTCCCCGCTCAGGCCGTCGCCGACCGCCGGTACCCGTTCTGACGCGGGCATACGTGTCCTTCCGGGTCCAGGGGCAGGCTGCACAGCGGGCAGGGCGGGCGGCCGGCCGCGACGACGTCGAGAGCGCGCTTGGCGAAGGAACGGGCCTGGGCGCCGGTCAGGCGCACCCGCAGCAGCGGCGGGCCGTTCTCATCGTCCTGCAGGAGCATCTCCTCGGCGGCTTCGAGGTCGTCCTCGTCCTCGGCCTCGATCTCGACCAGCGCCTGGGCCTCCAGGATCATTCGTTCCTCGGCGCCGTCCCAGGCCAGGGCCATGGTGCCGACCCGGAACTCCTCCTCGACGGGGACCTCGAGCGGCCTGTTGTCGAGCAGCTCCGTGGGGGCCACGGCGGGTACGGGGGCGGAACCGCCGGTGCGGCGCACGACCTCGTCCAGCAGCTCGTCGATGCGCTCGGCAAGTGCCTCGACCTGGGTCTTCTCCAGCGCAACGCTGGTCGTCCGGCCGGCGGCGCTCGCCTGCAGGAAGAAGATGCGTTGGCCCGGTTGGCCTACGGTGCCGGCGACGAAGCGTTCGGGCTTGTCGTAGAGGAACACCTGACGAGGCACGTCCTGCTCCGTTTTCTCGGTGTCTTCGGGGTCCGGTCCACCCTACTGCGGAAGCTGATCACGGTGCGCCCGCACCGCCTCCGACCTCCGCGTCGCCCGGGGCCGTGGTGGGCCGCTCCCTCGGGCGCAGGCTTTCCAGGCTGCCGGTGTCGCCGAGCCGGAGCAGGAAGGGCCGCTCCGGGGTGTAGCGGATCGCGGTGACCGAGCAGGGGTCGACGGCGATGCGCTGGAAGAGGTCCAGGTGCATGCCGAGGGCGTCGGCGACGACGGACTTGATGATGTCGCCGTGGGAGCACATCACGTAGAGGGCGTCGGGGCCGTGGGTCTCCTCGATGCGGGCGTTCCACTCGCGCACCGCGTCGACCGCGCGGGCCTGCATGGCGCGCACCGACTCGCCCCCCTCTCCGGGGAAGACGGCGGCCGAGGGGTAGCGCTGCACCACGCCCCACAGCGGCTCGTCGGCCAGCTCGGCGATCTTGCGGCCGCTCCAGTCGCCGTAGGCGCACTCCGAGATGCGCTCCTCGACGTGGAGCGGGACGTCGGGCAGCGCGTCCAGGAGCGGCTGCAGGGTCTCCCGGCACCGCTGCAGCGGGCTGGTGACCACGGCGGCCGGCGGCAGTCCGGCCAACCGGGCGGCCAGCGCGGCGGCCTGGTCACGTCCGGTCTCGTCGAGGGCGACTCCGGGGAGCCGTCCGGCCAGCACTTTCTCCGCGTTGGCGGTGGACCGGCCGTGCCGGACCAGGATCACGGTGGGCATGACCGCCACCATACGACCCCGGGTTGTCCGGTGTGGCGCCGACGTAACGCGGAAGAAGACAGGTGTGATCGTCGACTGCGCCATTTACCGCGACGGGGAGCGCACCTCGGCCCCCGACGACCTCTCCGACGCGCTGGACGCGGCGCGGGCGACGGACGGGGCGTTCGTGTGGATCGGCCTGTACGAGCCGACGGAGAAGGAGTTCGACCTCGTCAGCCGCGAGTTCGGGCTGCACCCGCTGGCCGTGGAGGACGCGCTCTGCGCCCACCAGCGGCCCAAGCTGGAGGTGTACGAGGGCTCGCTCTTCCTGGTGCTCAAGCCGGTCTCGTACGACGACGAGCGGGACACGGTCTCCGCGGGCGAGCTGATGATCTTCGTCGGGGAGGGCTTCGTCGTCACCGTGCGCCACGGCGAGGCGATCGCCCCGGGTGAGATCCGGCACCGCCTGGAGGCGGAGCACGAGGTCCTCAAGCACGGACCGACCGCGGTGATGTACGCCATCAGCGACACCGTGGTCGACGACTACATAGTGGTCGCGGCCGACCTCCAGGCCGACCTGGAGGACCTGGAGACGGAGGTCTTCGCCCCGGAGGTCCGCAGGTCCGTCGCGCGCCAGGGCGCCGAGAGCACGGCGAGCCGGATCTACGGGTTCAAGCGCCAGCTGCTGGAGTTCCGGCGGGCGACCGCGCCCCTGATGCAGCCGATGATCCGGCTCTCGGCGGGCACGGTGCCGCACGTGGCGCCCAGCACCCAGCCCTTCTTCCGCGACGTGGCCGACCACCTGACCCGGGCCAACGAGCTGGTGGACAGCCTCGACCGGCTGCTCAGCGACGTGCTGAGCTCCCATCTGACCCAGGTCGGGGTGCGGCAGAACGACGACATGCGCAAGATCTCGGCGTGGGCCGCCATGGCGGCGGTACCCACCATGATCGCGGGCATCTACGGCATGAACTTCCGGTACATGCCCGAACTCCACCAGGTGTGGGGGTATCCCGCGGTCCTGGCGGTCATCGCCGTGTCCGAGGTCCTGCTGTACCGGACGTTCAAACGGCACGGCTGGCTCTGAGCGGTCTCCCGGCCCCACGCGGGTGCGGGCGAGGGGCCGGGAGGCGGCTCAGACCGCCGGCTCGGCCGCGGGTTCGGGGCCGCCGAGGGCGTCGAGGCGCTGGGGCATGGCGAGCCTGACCATCCGCCGCCAGCCGCCCAGGCGTTCGTACGCGTACGCCCCGTGGATCCCGGCCCGCAGCACCGCGGCCTTCGCCCCGGACCAGCCGAGGATCCGGCCCATGTGGTCCATGACGGCGAGGCTGACGTCGCGGTAGATGCGGATCTCGGCGTGGGCGCATTCGCGCAGCACCCGCTGGATGGTCGCGACGTGGCCGGCGTGGGCGAAGCGCAGCAGTTCCTCGTGGCAGTAGGCCAGGTGGTTGTCCTCGTCGGCGGAGATCATGCGGACCGCCCTGCCGATGTCGGGGTGTTCCGCGAAGTACCTGGTGAGCAGGGCCATCTGCTCGGAGGCGCGCTGCTCGGTGACCCGGCTGTGGGCGAGGTAGGTGACGATGTCCCGCACGGTCAGGGGCTCGTCGCGGCGCAGCCTGTCGTGGGCGAGGCCGATGCCGCCGCGTTCGAGGAGCATGGTGTAGTCGGTGTCCGGGGGGACCGGGACGGGTTCGAGACCGCGCTTGCGCATCAGGGCGTGGAAGATCCGGCCGTGCTTGTCCTCGTCGGCGCCGTGCCGGGCGATCTTGGGGGCCAGTTCACGCTGGGACTCGGGGACCAGTGCGGCGATCCTGCCGTTCTCCCAGCCGCCCTGCGACTCACCGCTGGCGGCGATCGAGCAGAACAGCCGGAAGGAGTCGTCGTTGTCGAGGATCTCCTGGAACAGACTCCGGGCGGAGAGCATGCCGTACCTCCTGCGCGAATCGGGCATACGCAAAAGAAAAGTCAAGTCGCCCGCAAAGCATGAGGCAACAGGCCCGGGCGTCAACTCGGCCGAACGGATGAGAGCCGTCCCGCACGGGGCACGTAACCCCTGGCCCTTCCGAGCGTTGTGTTTGGTGACGGCCGTGGCGGGGAAGACCCCCGAGCCCCCACCACGGCCGCGGAAACCGAGGGGCCCCGCCGCCGGCCGAAGTGCCCGTGATTTCATAGCCCCTCGGAGGGGTCACGACCAAGTCATGTTCAGCAAGGCGACGCGCAGCCGGACGACGGCACGCCCCAAAGGCCCGGCGGGCTCGGACTGGGCCCCTTACGCGCGCCTGGACGACGCGGCCCGCGCCTACTTCCTCCACGCGGACGTGGCCCTCGAGGCGATCGACGGCGTCCTGGGCCGGCGGCGGGTCCGCGGTTTCACCCTCGAACGCGTCGTCGACCTGACGGAGGCCGGCACCTCGGTGTGGCAGGAGGCCGCGGTCTGCGACGGCCGGCGGCTCATCCTGTGGCACAGCGAGGAGGTCGCCGACGAGGAGGCGCCGGGTGGACGGGTGCTGGACTCCTCCGTGCAGGTGCTGCCCCTGGACTCGATCGGCCACGTCGGCATGCGCACCCTGGTCGGCCGCGACGAGCAGGGCCGGCGGATCGACCGCGGCGTCTTCGTGGTGCTGGCCACCGCCACGCCGCAGGAACTGAGCGCGGTGCACGGTGACGCCGACGGCGGCGTCACCTCGGCCCGCTTCCGGCCGGAGGCCTTCCGGTTCAGCAAGTCCCTCGACGACGGCGGGCCCGGCCAGATAGCGCGCCTGATCGCCTTCGGGCGGATGATGGGGCGCCTGGTCCCGGGCTGAGCCGGGACCGGCGCCGAGGGACCGCCGCGCTCCCCTAGCCGGCGAGCCCGGCGCGCTCCAGCGCCTCCACGCCCGCGCGCAGCGCCGCGACCCGCTCGTCCAGGGTGAACCCGGCCGGGGCCAGGGTCAGCGTGGTGACGCCGGCGGCCGCGTAGGCCTGCATCCGGTCGGCGATCCGCTCCACAGAGCCCAGCAGGGTGGTGGAGTCGATGAGTTCGCGCGGGATCGCGGCGGCGGCGCCCTCCTTGTCGCCGGACAGGTACTTGTCCTGGATCTCGGCGGCCTCCTTCTCGTACCCCATGCGCTGCGCGAGCTGGTTGTAGAAGTTCTGCTTGCGGCTGCCCATCCCGCCCACGTACAGGGCGGTGTAGGGGCGGAAGAGGTCGGCGAGCGCGTCCACGTCCTCGCCGACGGCGAGCGGCACGGTCGGGCAGACGTCGAAGCCGTCCATGCTCTTCCCCGCCTTCTCGCGGCCGGCCCGGATGTGGCGGAGCGCGGTGTCCTCCAGGTGGGCGGCGGAGGGGAAGATCAGCAGCGCGCCGTCGGCGATCTCACCGGTCTGCTCCAGGTTCTTCGGGCCGATCGCTGCGATGTACAGCGGGATGCGCTCGCGCACCGGGTGCACGGTCAGCTTCAGCGCCTTGCCGGGGCCGCCGGGCAGCGGCAGCGTCCAGTGCTCGCCCTCGTGGCTCAGCCGCTCCCGCGACATCGCCTTGCGGACGATCTCGACGTACTCGCGCGTGCGCGCCAGCGGCTTGTCGAACTTCACGCCGTACCAGCCCTCGGAGACCTGCGGGCCGGAGACGCCCAGGCCCAGCCGGAAGCGGCCGCCGGACAGGGAGTCGAGGGTGGCGGCGGTCATCGCGGTCATCGCGGGCGTACGGGCCGGGATCTGGAAGATGGCCGAGCCGACGTCGATGCGCTCGGTCTGCGCGGCGACCCAGGACAGCACGGTGGGCGCGTCGGAACCGTAGGCCTCGGCCGCCCAGCACACGGAGTAGCCGAGGCGGTCGGCCTCCTGCGCCACGGCGAGGTTGTCGGCGTCCATCCCGGCGCCCCAGTAGCCGAGGTTGATCCCGAGCCGCATGGCGATCCCCTTACCGATGAGTAACGTCGTTGTCCCCCGGACCTTATCGCTCCGGGCGCGCGCCGGCGCCTGTCGGGTACGTCACTCCTGCCCAAAGGTCCCGGACGCACAGTAATCTCACCCCTCATGGAGCAAAGGCACCTCGGCCGTACGGGACTGCGCGTGTCCCGGCTCGGGCTCGGCACGCTGACCTGGGGGCGCGACACCGGCGAACTCGACGCCGCCGACCAGCTCAAGGCCTTCTGGGAGGCCGGGGGCACGCTCGTGGACACCGCCGACGTCTACGGGGACGGCGGCGCCGAGTACCTCCTCGGCCGGCTGGTCGAGGACCTGGTGCCGCGCTCGGACCTGGTGATCGCCACCAAGGCCGGCAGCGTGCCCGACCCCTACCGCCGCTTCGACGCCTCGCGCGGCCACCTGCTCGCCGCCCTGGACGCCTCCCTGCAGCGGCTCGGCACGGACCACGTCGACCTGTGGCAGGTGCACGCGTACGACACGACCACCCCGCTGGACGAGACGCTGCAGGCCCTCGACCTGGCCGTGAGCTCCGGCCGTGCCCGCTACGTCGGCGTGTCCAACTTCTGCGGCTGGCAGCTGGCCAAGGCGGCCACCTGGCAGCAGGCCGTGCCGACGCGCACACCGCTGGCCAGCACGCAGATGGAGTACTCGCTGCTGCAGCGCGGCATCGAGCGCGAGGTGCTGCCCGCCGCGCTGGACCTGGGGGTGGGGCTGCTGCCGTCCTCGCCGCTCGGACGCGGGGTGCTGACCGGCAAGTACCGGCACGGGACCCCGCAGGACTCCCGCGGCGGCTCCGAGGACATGGCGCCCTTCGTCGCCCCGTACCTGGACGAGACGGCCCGGCTCATCGTGGACGCGCTGGCCATAGCGGCCGACGGGCTGGCCGCCAGCCCGCTGCAGGTGGCGCTCGCCTGGGTGCGGGACCGTCCCGGCGTCACCGCGCCGATCGTCGGGGCGCGCAACGCCCAGCAGCTCGCTGCGGCGTTGTCAGTGGAGACCCTTAGTCTTCCGGATGAGATCTGCCAGGCGCTGGACGACGTCTCTGCGCCGGTGCACCGCTATCCGGACCACGACTGGAGCACGCTGTGATCGGGCCCCGACCGTAGTCCGCCGTACAACGGAGGCCATCGTGACCGAGGACCGCGACGACCACGACCGCGAGGACCGCGCCGAGCCCGAGGGCGCCGCCGGCGAGGAGACCGCGGCTCCCCGGCGGCCCCGGCCCTCGACCGAGGGCGTCGGTGCGCAGCTCCCCGCCGAACTCACGGACCTGGCCGCGGCGGTGCGGGCGATCGAACGCGGCGAGCGCCCCGCGGCGCCGGTGAAGAGCGGCGGGCCCGCACGTCCCGCGGCGTCGCCGCCCGCGGCCGCGCCCTCCCCCGCCCCGGCGCCGGCCCCGGTGGCGCGGCCCGTGCTGCCCGCGCAGCTCAGCGGGGACGCCGTGGCGGCCGCGCGGACGGTGCTCGCGGCGGGCGGGGCACCGGAGAGCCTCGCCGAGGCCGCCGTGGCGACGCTGGGCGAGCGGGCCGGGGAGACATTGCGCGAGGACCCGTGGCAGGTGCTGGCGCTCGCCGGGGTCCGGGTGGACCAGGCCGACGGCTTCGCCAAGGCGCTGCTCGGCGGCGAGGGCGGCCCCGACGACGGGCGGCGGGTGCGCGCGCTGGTCGTCTGGCTGCTGGAACGGGCCGCCGAGCGGGGCCACACCGCGCTCGAGTGGGCCACGCTCGGTGCGGCGCTCGGGCAGAACGGGGTCACCGACGCCGAGGAGACCCTGAAGGCCGCCGTCGCGGACGGCCTGGTGCTGGTCTTCCACGTCCCGGACGAGAGCGCCGGTGCCCGTCCGGCGGCCGACGAGGAGGACGAGGAGGCGCCGGTGCGGCTGCTCCTCGGCCTGGACCGCTACGCGCTCGCCGAGGAGAGCCTCGCGGACGGCCTGAGCAGGCTCCTCAACACCTTCGACGCGGACGAGTCGCAGGACTGGGAGGGCGCGGCCGCGGCGGCCCCGTCCCCGTCCGCCGCGGCGCTGGTCCGGGCGGTCGCCGGGAGCGGGCTGGTCGCCCACACCGGCGCGGAGGCGGCCCGGGCGGAACCGGCGGCGCTGGTCGCGGCCGCCCGGTCGCTGGGGCTGCGGGCATGGGCCGTCGCGGCCACCGAGGACGGCAGGCGGCGGCTGGCCGGGTCCGTGGACGCGGAGGCGACCGCCACCCTCGCCGGGCTGCTGGCGGGCCACGAGGGCCCCGGCCGGGACGAGGACGGCGCGCTGGCGCTGGACCTGCTGGCGGTGCTGGACGCGCCCCAGCTCGACGTGGAGACGGCCGCGACCCTGGTGGAATCCGTGCCCGACGGGGCGCGCCTGGTGCTCTCCGGGGACCCGGCGGTGCTGTGGTCCGCGGGCCCCGGCCGGGTCTTCTCCGACCTGCTGGCGGCGAAGGTGTGCCCGCAGGTCGCCTCGCGCACGCCCGACCCCGGCCCCATCGGCGAGCTGGTCTCCGGGATCGGCTTCGGCGAGCTGGCCACCGTCGACGCCCCCGGGAAGGAGGTCGTGATCGTCCCGGTGCGGGACGCCGGCGAGGCCGTGCACCGCACGGTCCAGCTCGTCGCGGACTCCGTGCCCCGGGCCATCGGCGTGCCCCCGGAGCAGACCCAGGTGATCACCCCGGGCCACGGCGGTGCCGCCGGCACCCGGGCGCTCAACGCCGCGCTCAAGGAGCGCCTCAACCCCGGTCCCGGCCGCTTCGGCGGCTTCGACCCGGGTGACCGGATCGTGCACGCCCCGGTCCCCGGGACGACCGTGCCGGGCACCGTCGTCTCCGCCGGCACGGAGGGACTGCGGCTCGACTGCGGGGGGACGCCCGTGGTGGTCGCGCCCGACGCGGTGACCGCCCAGGTGCGGCACGGCTGGGCGGTCACGGCGCACCAGGCGGCGGGCCGCCGCTGGCCGGCCGCCGTCGTCGTCCTGCCGGGGGACGCCACCCCGGCCCTGACCCGGGCCTGGATCTACACCGCCTTCAGCCGCGGGGAGCGCCATCTGTCCGTGGTGCAGGGCGTCGACCAGGCACTCCCGCACGCGGTGGCGGAGGTTCCCGCCCGGGACCGGACGACACGCCTGCGGGACATCCTGCGCGAGCAGGCGGCGGCCGCCGCGGCGGAGTGATCCGCCGCACGGGCCCGGGCGGCTCCCCCGGGCCCGCGGGAGCCGCGCCCGCGCCCGGTCAGGCCAGCCGGTCGAGCTCGTCCGCGTCGGCGTCGTCGTAGACCGCGCTGACGTCGAGGCGGAAGAGCAGATGCCGCGGGTCCGCCTGGTCGAAGGGCGCGGCGAGCCACTCGCCCGGCTCGGCGGGCTCCGCCGCGGTGACCCAGAGCGTGGAGTCGCCCTCCTCCAGGCCGAACTCCTTGTGGCGCTCGGCGATCTCGTCGGGCTCGTACTCCCCGAAGAGGGCACCCACCGCCGTGCCGATGTCCCCGCCCTCGGCCGCGGCGGTTTCGGATACCCCTTCCGCCTGCCTGCGCAGCCGCTGCGGGTCGGCCACGGTGTAGTCCCGGCGGATCAGGACGCTGATCGCGCCCGGTTCACCGGGGCCGGAGTAGTCGGGGAGGGTGTCCCCGAGCGGCACCTCGAAGGGGGTGACCTCGTCGTAGGTGTCGTAGAGCAGCTCGTCGTAGGCCTCGGCGGCCGAGGCGAGGCCCTCGAAGGCCTG
This sequence comes from Streptomyces sp. TOM-9, assembly GCF_056858595.1. Classification (NCBI taxonomy): domain Bacteria; kingdom Bacillati; phylum Actinomycetota; class Actinomycetes; order Kitasatosporales; family Streptomycetaceae; genus Streptomyces; species Streptomyces sp. TOM-9. Next base: position 2,563,887 of record NZ_JBXEQB010000001.1, read on the forward strand.
GTAGACCGCGGGATCGTCCTCCCCGGTGCGGTTCTCGATCGCGTCCAGGTGGCGGTCCAGCGCGGCTTTCACCGCCTCGACGGCGGCTCGTACCTCGGCAACGGTGGGCTGCGCGGCATCAGACATGCAGAAGACGCTATCCGTACCGAGGCGCTCCCCGCACAATAGATGCGATGCCTGAATACGAATTCAGAGATGTGTACGTGCCACGGGGAGTCTCCCGCAAGGAGGCTCATCGCCTGCTGACCGACCACGCCGAGTACGGTCACTGGGAGCTCGACCGGCTCCGCCTCTACCCGGACGGCAGTCGCAGGGTGCGGCTGCGCCGCCGGATCATCCGGCAGATACGCGCCACCTGGTGAGGTCGCCGGCACGCCGAACGGGGCCCCGCGAACCGCGGGGCCCCGCTCGAAGGGGTGAGACCGGAAGGCTCAGTTCCTGACCGCGCGGGCGCGGCGGAAGAGCACCGCGCCGCCCAGCAGGAGACCGGCGCTGGTCAGCAGGCCCGTGGCGATGTCGCCGGCACCGGTGCGGGCCAGGGACGGACCGCCGCCGTGGCCCATGGACTGCGGCTGGTTGCCGCCGCCGTTGCCACCGCCGCCGTTGCCACCACCGCCGTTGCCACCACCGTTGTTCTCCTTGCCCGGCTTGTGGCGGTTGCCGTGGTGCCCGGGCTTGTGGTGGTGACCCTTGCCCTTGCCGCCGTGGTGGTAGCCACCGTTGTTGACGCAGGCGTTGCCCGCCGCCGGGTTCAGGATCCCGATGGCGTCGATCGTGTTGCCGCAGACGTTGACCGGGATGTTGATCGGCGCCTGGATCACGTTGCCGGACAGGACGCCCGGGGAGCCGACCGCTGCGGCACGCGCCGAGGCGCCGCCACCGTGACCGTAGCCGTAGCCGTCGTCACCGCTGTGGCCCTTGCCGTAGCCCTTGCCGCCGCCGTAGCCCTTGCTGCCGCCCTGGCCGTAGCCCTTGCCGCCGCCGTGGCCCTTGCCGCCGTCCTTGTCGCGGTAGCTGCCGCTGTCCTTCTTGCCGTAGCCCCCGCTCTCCTTCTTCCCGTAGCCCTTGCCCTGGCCGTAGCCGTGGCCCTTGCCCTGGTCGATGGAGCCGTTGACGCAGGTGTTGCCCGCCGCCGAGTTGAGGAGCCCGACGACGTTGACGGTGTTGCCACAGGCGTTGATCGGAATGTTCACCGGCGCCTGGATGGTGTTGCCGGACAGAACGCCCGGAGAGCCGGCGGCGACCCCGGACGCGTGGGAGTCCGCGTAGGCCATACCGCCGGTGACGGCGAGCACGCCGCCTGTCGCGACTGCGGTGAGCAGCCCCTTTTTCGCGACTTGTCGCATTTGAATGTCCCTGCCTCTTGCTTTTCCGATACGGAAACCGGCGGACAATCGCCCGCCGGGGGAATGAATGACCCCCCGGGGCCGGATAACCGGTGTCCCACCCCTAGCCGGTGCGGCGGCCCCGGAACGCGGAGATGGCGCATCCGGGGCCGCCGGGATCAGGCCTGCAACGATGCGGCCCGCCGCGACGTCAGTTGTTGAAGCAGGCGTTGCCCAGGGCCGGGTTCAGCAGCCCCACGATGTTGATCGTGTTGCCGCACAGGTTGACCGGGATGTTGACGGGCACCTGGATCACATTGCCGGAGAGGACCCCCGGGGAACCGACAGCGGCGGCCTGAGCGCCGGAGTCAGCGACGGCCACGCCGGCACCCGCAGCCACGAGCCCTCCGGTGACAGCGGCAGCAGCGACGACCTTCTTGATCATTTTTCCTCCTTGTTGGCAAAACGGCCCCGACCTCGGACCGCACACGAACCAACGACTCGGAAGAAGGCGCGCTACTGCCGCCGGGATTCATTCACTCTTTTCGGCTAAGCGGCAAGAAATGTCGATAATGCGAGCGTCGTTTCAGCAGTTCGCAAGGAACCGGTCGAGAACACGGACGCCGAACTTCAGTCCGTCGACCGGTACCCGCTCGTCCACGCCGTGGAACATTCCGGCGAAATCGAGCTCCGGCGGCAGCTGCAGCGGGGCGAATCCGAAGCAGCGGATCCCCAGGTCGTCGAAGGACTTGGCGTCGGTCCCGCCGGACAGGCAGTACGGCACCGCGCGCGCGATCGGGTCCTCGGCCTTCAGCGCCGCCTGCATGGCGTCGACCAGGGCGCCGTCGAAGCTGGTCTCCAGCGCCTTGTCGGAGTGCACGTCCTCGCGCTTCACCCGGGGGCCGAGGATCCGGTCGACGTCGGCCAGGAACTCCTCCTCGTGCCCGGGCAGGAAGCGGCCGTCGACGTGCGCGGTGGCCTGACCGGGGATGACGTTCACCTTGTAGCCGGCGCCCAGCATCGTGGGGGCCGCGGTGTTGCGCAGCGTGGCCCCGATGATCTTGGCGATGCCGCCGAGCTTGGCGAGCGTGGTCTCCATGTCCTCCGGGTCGAGCTCGGTACCGAGGGCGTCGCCCAGCTCGTCCAGGAAACCGCGCACGGACTTGGTCACCCGCACCGGGAACTCGTGCCGGCCGAGCCGGCCGACCGCCTCGCAGAGCTCGGTGATGGCGTTGTCGGTGTTGGTCATGGACCCGTGGCCGGCGGTGCCGTCCACGGTCAGCCGCATCCAGTGCATGCCCTTCTGGGCGGTCTCGATCAGGTACAGGCGCACGTCCTCGTTGACGGTGAAGGAGAAGCCGCCCACCTCGCCGATGGCCTCGGTCACGCCCTCGAAGAGCCCGGGGTGGCGGTCGACCAGGTGCCGCGCCCCGTAGACGCCGCCCGCCTCCTCGTCCGCGAGGAAGGCCAGCACGATGTCGCGGGGCGGACGGCGGCCGCTGCGCAGCATGTCGCGCACGACGGCCAGGGTCATCGCGTCCATGTCCTTCATGTCGACGGCGCCGCGTCCCCACACGCACCCGTCGGCGATCTCGCCGGAGAAGGGATGGTGGGTCCAGTCGTCCGCGTTCGCGGGCACGACGTCGGTGTGGCCGTGGATCAGCAGGGCCGGGCGGGAGGGGTCCGCGCCGGCGATGCGGGCGACGGTGGAGGCCCGCCCCTTGTGCGACTCGAAGATCTGCGGCTCCAGGCCGACCTCCGCGAGCTTCTCCGCCACGTACTCGGCGGCGGCCCGCTCACCCGGCCCGGAGTGGTCGCCGTAGTTGCTGGTGTCGATCCGGATGAGGTCCCGGCAGAGGTCGACGACCTCGTCCTCGCCGGTGGTCGTACGGGCGGCCGAGTTCGACTCACTCACGCTGTCTCCTTCGTTCGTCGGTCACGGCCATCCTCCCCCGCGCACTCCGCGGCCCGCGAGGGCCCCGGGGCGGCCGTCACGCTCCCGTCACGGGAAGCGCGTGATCGGGGACCTCCGGATGTTTGCTATTGTTTTCCACGTCGCCGGGCCGAGTGCCGGGCGGCGAACACCTTGTCCGGGTGGCGGAATGGCAGACGCGCTAGCTTGAGGTGCTAGTGCCCTTTATCGGGCGTGGGGGTTCAAGTCCCCCCTCGGACACCACGTAGACGCCTGTGGGCGGCACCACCGGTCTCCCGGTGGTGCCGCCCACAGGCGTCTGCGGCGCTTCCGGCGGCGCGCGCCGTCAGCTGCCGAGGACGGCGCGTTTCTGCGTCTGGAACTCCTCCTCGGTGAGGATTCCCTGCTCCTTCAGTGCGCCGAGCTGCTTGAGCTGCTCCAGCTTCCCCGCCATGTCGCCCCCCGGCGCGGGCGGAGGCGGGGCGGCCGCGGGCGGCGGGGCGGGGGCCGCGGGCTCCTGGACCGCCGGCTGTCCGTAGCCCTGCTCCGCCCACCGGCCCTGCTGCCGTCGCGCCACTCGCTGCGACACCGCGGTGGCCGTGCCCGCGACGACGGCCGTACGTACCGCTCCACGCAGTAGACCGGGCATGGTGCCGTCCCTTCCGGTGGCTCCTGGACCTCCATTCGACCATCGCGCCGGGCGGGCCGCACGCCGGCACCCGGTCCGCCGTCACCACCAGGGGGAGGGTGATTCGGCCGACTGGGCGTGCCCGGCATGACAGCGTGGGCGCCTTCGGGGCAGCGTGGCCTTGGCACCGCTCTCCGCACAGACGAGGACGCTCACCATGGCAGATCTCCGGCGGCACGGCATCCGCGCCGGCGCCCTGTTCCTTCTGCTCGGCGCCGCGGGCTGCTCCGGCCTCACCTCCCAAGCGGTGGGCACGGTGGTGTACACCACCCCGGACAACAAGGTGGTGCAGCTGGACAACCCGTCCGTGGACGGCTGCCACCAGCTGCCGCCCACGGGTGCCAGGTCGATCGTGAACAACACGCTCAACGACGTGGTCCTGCACACCGGTCCCGGCTGCAAGAACCTCGAAGGCACGGAGAGCACCTACCTGGCGACGAAGACCAGCAACCCGGGCATCCCCGACGCGGAGCCGTGGATGAGTTTCACCGTGGTCGGCGGGAACGCCTGACCAGGGGTCATCAGGGGCCGGACTCCGCGGCGTCCAGGGAGGCGAGCACGGCCTGGACCGGGATCCGGCCGCCGGCCACGAGCCTGCCCCCGCCCCGGCGGATCGCGACGGCGAGGGGCGCGGCCCACAGGTTCTCGTAGACCAGGACGGCGGCGGAGCTGCCCGGTTCGAGGACGGCGGCGGCGTCCGCGAGGTCGTCCGCGCCGAGCAGGCCGGAGGAGGCGCCCTGGAAGACCTCGAGCTCGCCGAGTCCCGCGGCGGTGAGGTCGGCGATCTCCAGGCCGGCGACGCTCCCGTCCGCGTCCTTGCGGACGAAGGTCAGGTCGAGGATGCGGACGAGCCCGCGGTCCACGAGGTCGAGCAGGAGCGGGAAGGCCTCCCCGGTCATGCGGTTGCCGGGGAATTCGATCACCACGTAGTCGATGGGGCCCATCTCGTCGATCGCGTCGCTCACGGCACTGCTCCCTTCCCCCGCGCCATCCCCCGTGCCATTGGACCACCGGGAGGGGGTCATCGCACCTCGGCCCGGGCCGCCGCCCCGGCGCTGACGCGGCGCCAGACGGCGCGCTGGCACCTGAGGGTCCCGGTGCCGACGAGGATCAGCACGACGACGTTGAGCAGCAGCTGGAACAGGGAGCCCCGCGCCTCGTCCCAGGAGGCGAAGGCGAGCGAGACGCCCAGGTCGGCGCCGGCCGGGATGGTCGTCACCGAGATGAAGACGCCGAGCAGGGCGCTGGTGCGGGCCTCGGTGAGGGAGACGATGCCGACGATCCCGGCGAGCACGGCCACCACGAGGGAGAAGAAGTTGGGGGTGTTGATCAGGTGGGCGACCGGCCGCACCCCCAGCCGGAAGGCCTCCGGCTGCAGGTCGAAGGCCCGTACGAGCAGGGCGAAGAGCAGCGTGGCGGCGATGGCCAGCGCGAAGCCCACGAGCAGGGCCCGGAGTCCCTCGCGGACCCGGGCGCGGTCGTGGCGGTCGATGCCGAGGGCGACGCTGGTGATGGCCCCGTACTCGGGTCCGACGACCATGGCGGCCACGATGAGGATCTGCGAGTTGCTGATGATGCCGACCGCGCCGATGATCCCGGCGATGACCAGCAGCAGGTGGAAGCTGGGCGGGTAGCGGCCCTCGGCGCGGATGCGGGCCTCGACCTGGTCCCACACCGGGGTGCGCAGCCCTGCGCCGGGGGAGGAGGCTCCGGCCCGCTCGGCGGTGTCGGAGAGGACGACGTCGACGGGTTCGAGGACGAGCGATCCGCGGCGGTCGATCCCGAGTTCGCGCAGCCCGCGCAGGACGGTGTTGGCGGCGCCGGTCAGCACGTCGCACTCGATGGCGTCGCCGTCCGGGTGGCGGGCGCCGCCGCGCAGCAGGACGAGGTTGAGCACGCAGGGATCGGCACCGAGCGCGGTCAGCGCCCGGTCCGTGAGGTCCGGCGGGCTCACCGCACGGACATGGATCATGTCCACCCCTGCATTACGCCCGCGACCGGCGGGGGCGGCAACTCGGCGCGGCGCAGCGGGGACGGGGTCAGGCGGTGAGCTGGTAGAGGCTCTTGGCGACCAGGACCAGCCCGATGACCAGGCACAGCCCGATGATCGCCTGGTCCTGGTGGCCGTCGAGCCAGGTGCGCAGGACGCGCAGCCGGACGCGGGCGGAGTCCGGGGCGACGAGGGTGTAGACCTCCATCGTCAGCAGGGTGGAACTGGCGATCAGGCAGTACGCCATGAGCGCCAGGTAGGACTCGAGGTGGGACAGGTCGGCCTCGACGACGGTCGCGGCGCCCGCCGCCACCAGTCCCCACGGCTGGAGCAGCACCGCGAGGCCCGCGGACGACCAGGCGGAGACCCGCTCCAGGCGGCTCGTCATCCGGGACGGCCGGTGGGGGCGCGCCGCGCGGCGCCTGCGGTGCTCGGCGTAGCCCACCAGCCCGACGCCGACGGCGAGTTTGCCGGCGAGGGCGGCCGTCGAGGGCGAGGACTTCGGCTCCGGGGGCTTGCCCTGGGTCAGCAGCAGCACCGCCGCGACGACCGCGACCAGGCAGGCCAGCCAGGCGATGATGAAGGCCAGTCCCTTCCACGCCCCGCCGCGGGTGCTCAGCACCAGCACGAACGCCATCAGCGGGAACGGGAACAGGGTGACGGCCAGCCCGATCAGGACGAGGTCAAGGACCATCGCCGCCCCCGCCGGGGGTCGGGGGCCCCGGAAGGTGGCCGGCCGCGTCCATGGGGTCATGGTCACCGGAGCCGCCCACGGGCACAACTGCGCGGCCCCGGGTCCGGCTCGCCGGGCCCATGGGCCGGGCTTACGTTTGAGGGGGCCGGCGCACCCACGCATTCCCGGCGAGGTCCGTGCGGCCCGGAGGACGGTGACCGCGATGACCGTGGACGCCCGGTGGAGTCCGCCCGGGGAGCGGGCCGCGCGCGGCAAGGCGGCCCGCAAGAGGACCCCGCGCTCCGCCCACGCGCAGTACGCGCCCGCGGCGGACCGGGCCGATCCGGTGGACGTCGTGGAGAGGCAGTCGGCGCGACGTGTGCCGGAGCTCGTGCCGATCCGCTACGGCCGCATGGCCGAGTCGCCGTTCCGCTTCTACCGCGGGGCGGCCGCGGTCATGGCCGGGGACCTCGCGCACACGCCCCGCTCGGGCCTGCGGGCACAGTTGTGCGGCGACGCGCACCTGCTCAACTTCCGGCTGCTGGCCTCGCCGGAGCGGCGGCTGATGTTCGACATCAACGACTTCGACGAGACCCTGCCGGGTCCCTGGGAGTGGGACGTCAAGCGCCTGGCCGCCAGTCTGGTCATCGCGGGCCGTGCCAACGGCTTCTCGGCAGCCGAGCGCACGGGGGTGGTGCGGGCGGCGGTGGGAGCCTACCGGCGGCGGATGCGCGGCTTCGCCGGGATGGGCAACCTGCAGGTCTGGTACACCCGTTTCGAGGCGGACCGGTTGCAGCAGCAGTTCGCCCCGATGATGGGCGGCGAGGACGTGGTGCGCTGGGAGCGTGCCCGGGCCCGGGCCCGGGCGCGCGACACGCTGCAGGTCTTCGACAAGCTGACCCGGGTGATCGACGGCAGGCGCCTGATCGCCCCCGATCCCCCGCTGCTGATGCCGCTGCGCGACCTGCTCGACGGCGACGCCCGCGCCGCCCTGGAGAAGGAGATCTCCCGGCTGGTCGAACGGTACGGCCACTCCCTGCAGCCCGACCGCCGCTTCCTGCTGGAGCAGTACCGGCTCGCCGACTGCGCGCGCAAGGTCGTCGGGGTGGGCAGTGTGGGGACCCGCTGCTGGATCCTGCTCCTGCTGGGCAAGGACGACGAGGATCCGCTGTTCCTGCAGGCGAAGGAGGCCGAGGAGTCGGTCCTGGCCCCGTACGCGGGGGCCGGCCCGCACCGTACGCAGGGCGAGCGGGTGGTCGCCGGGCAGCGCCTGATGCAGGCGACCAGCGACATCTTCCTCGGCTGGGAACGCCTCCACGGCATCGACGGACGGCAGCGCGACTTCTACGTACGGCAGTTGCGCGACTGGAAGGGCATCGTGGTGGCCGAGGACCTGGTGCCCAGGACGATGACACTGTTCGGGGAGGTGTGCGGCGCCACGCTGGCCCGGGCGCACGCGCGGTCCGGGGACCGGATCGCGATCGCCGCGTACCTGGGGGGTTCCGACGTCTTCGACCGGGCCGTCGCCGACTTCGCCGAGGCGTACGCGGACCAGAACGAACGGGACCACCGGGCACTGGTGGACGCCGTCCGCACCGGACGCGTCCAGGCGGAGGCCACCTGAGCCGGCACCATGGCGACGCCCGCCGGGGGTTCGCGTACCCGGCGCTCCTCAGGGGCGCGACGACGCGGGCCGTGGCGCTGTGCCGGACGCGGGCGGCCGCCCGCCGCCGAGCGGCGGCAGGGGCGGGATGTCCGGGCCCTGCGGCAGCAGTTCGGCGGCCACGAAGGCGACGAACACCGCCAGCACCACGACAGGCACCGATGCGGTGTTGCCCAGCAGGAGCACCACGAGCACCACGCTGCTCACCGGCAGGCGCATCGCGGCGGCACCCGCGGCCGCCATGCCCGCCGCCATCGCCGGGACGACCCCGAAGCCCGGCAGCGGGGCGGCCAGCAGCCCGGCGGCGCCGCCGAGGAAGAGCGAGGGGAAGATCGGGCCGCCGCGCAGGCTGCCCAGGCACAGCGCGTAGCCGACGCCCTTGCACAGCAGCACCGCGACCAGGGCGCCGGCCGGCCAGGCGTGCGGGTCGGCGGCCATCTGCGCCAGCGCCTCCTGCCCGGAGGAGGCGACCTCCTCCGGTGTGCGGCCCGTTGCCAGCGCGTACACGGCGGCGCACACGCCGGCGGCGAGTGCGCAGAGCACGGTGTGCGGCAGCGGCCGACGGGAGACGAACACCGCGGCGGCCTTGCCGCCGGTGAGGCTCAGGTGCACGGCCACTCCGACCGCCAGGGCGAGCAGCACGCCCCACGCCACGTCGCCCGCGTCGAGCGTGGGCGGGCGGGGCAGGCCGATGTCGAGGTGGGTGGTCTTCAGTCCCGTCCAGCGGCCGAAGCCGGTGAACACGATGTCGCCCACGCCGCTGGCGAGCAGGGCCGGCAGCATCACGGCGAACAGCTGGGGCCCGCCGACCCCGGCCACCTCCATCAGGAGCACCGCGGCCACCACCGGGTTGCCGAAGATGGTGGCGATCGCCGCCGCGGAACCGGCCGCGCCGAGCAGCGCGTTGGTCTGCGGGGTCGCCGGCGCGCGGACCAGGTCGCGGAAGAGCAGCGCCAGTGCGCCGCCGAAGGCGATGAGCGGGGCCTCGGGCCCGAGCACCGCGCCCAGCGGCAGGGCCGCCAGGGCGGCGAGGACCACGCCGGGCAGGGCGGAGGTGGCCATCCCGCCGGTGTGCAGGCCGCCGGCCGGGACGTGGCCGCCGCGGCCCGGCATGCGGGTGACGACCAGGCCCACGATCACACCGGCCACGGTGAGCAGCGGCAGCGGCCACCACCACGGGGGCGTCTGAAGGCCGAGGTGCCCGGGCAGCACCTCCCACAGCAGCCGCTCGAGTTCGTGGAGGGCGACGAGGAACCAGAAGGCGAGGAAGGACACCGGGATGCCGATCACCGCGGAGAACACGAGCGTCCTGCGGTACTCCGGCCGGCGCAGCAGTTCGCGCAGCTGGTCGGCTTCCTGGGGCTGGTTCCCGGGAGGGCTGATGCTCGTCCTCCTCGTTCGCGAATGGGGCGGAACGGGTGATGTCCGGCGAGACTACCGACGCGGGGCCGCACAGCGGCGAAGGCCACGCTGGACGTTAGGGTGAGCCGACCGCGCGAGGAAGCGCGGCCCCGACGTATCTGGAGGTGCCATGGCCGCCCCCACCTGGGTCGCCGTGCCGGACGACTCCCCCTTCGGCGTCCACAATCTGCCGTACGGGGTGTTCACCACCGCGGACCGTCCGCAGGAACGCCGGATCGGCGTCGCCATCGGAGACCACGTGCTCGACGCGGGCGCCGCCGCGCGTGCCGCCGGAGCGGGAACGGCCGGGCCGGAGGCCGGGCTGCTGACGGCGCCGACGCTCAACCCGTTGCTGGCGGCCGGGCGTCCGGCCTGGACGGCGGTGCGGTCGCTGGTCACCGCCTGGCTGACCGACGAGGCCCACCGGGCGGCCGTCGAGCCGCACCTGCTGCCGCGCGACTCCGTCACGCTCCACCTCGCGTTCGACGTCGCGGACTACGTCGACTTCTACGCCTCGGAGCACCACGCCACGAACGTCGGCCGGATCTTCCGCCCGGACGGGGAGCCGCTGCCCCCCAACTGGAAGCACCTGCCGATCGGTTACCACGGCCGCAGCGGCACGATCGTCGTGTCGGGGACGCCGGTGGTCCGGCCGAACGGGCAGCGCAGGGGCGCCGCCCTGTCCGCCCCGTCCTTCGGGCCGTGCGAACGGCTGGACTTCGAGGCCGAGCTCGGCTTCGTCGTCGGCGGCCCGACCGCGCAGGGCGAGCCGGTGCCGCTGGCGGCGGCCGAGGAGCACGTCTTCGGGGTCTGCCTGCTCAACGACTGGTCCGCCCGCGACATCCAGGCCTGGGAGACCGTGCCGCTCGGCCCGTTCCTCGGGAAGTCGTTCGCGACCTCCGTCTCCCCGTGGGTCGTCCCCCTCGACGCGCTGTCGGCGGCGCGCGTCGCCCCGCCGCCGCACGACGTGGGGACGCTGCCGTACCTGGACGACCGGGGCGCGGGGACGCCGCCGCGCGGGCTCGACATCGCCGTGGAGGTCCGGCTGCGGGGCGAGGTCGTCTCCCGTCCGCCGTTCTCCACCATGTACTGGACGTACGCCCAGATGCTCACCCACATGACCGTGAACGGAGCCTCGTTGCGGGCGGGCGACCTCTTCGCCTCGGGGACCATCAGCGGCCCGCGGCGCGAGCAGCGGGGCGCGCTGATCGAGCTGACGTGGAACGGCGAGGAGCCGCTGGTGCTGACGGACGGCACGAAGCGGACGTTCCTGGAGGACGGCGACGAGCTCGTCATCTCGGCGACCGCCCCGGGGCCGGACGGCACCCGGATCGGCTTCGGCGAGGTCGCGGGCCGGGTGGTGGCGGGACCGGCCCTCTTCGTGAACTGACCTGTTCAGGGGTCTGTCCGAGTCCCGGGTCGGCGTGATCTCCTACGCCTGACGGCGCGGCGTCCGGCCACGGCACGCCGCGCCGTCGCGTACGCCACGCCGTCGTGTACGCCGCCCCGAGTCGACCCGGACCCGCAGGGGAGCCATGTCGGAGACGCTGCCCTCCGCACCCGCCGAGGACGCCGGCCGAGCGTCCGCCCCGCCGCTGCCCCGGCAGGTGCGGATCGGCTACGGCCTGGGATCGCTGGGCACCGGCACCTTCGGCACGGTGCCGGGCCTGATCCTGCTCTACTACCTCACCAATGTGCTGGCCGTCCCGGCGGCCGTGGCGGGCGCGGCCGTCTTCCTCCCCAAGGCGTGGGACGTGCTGGTCAACCCCCTGGTGGGCGCGGCCGCCGACCGCAGCCGGCTGCAGGACGGCTCCCGGCGGCCGTTCCTGCTGGCCGGGGCGCTCACGCTGCCGCCGCTGTTCGCGCTGGTCTTCGCGGCGCCGCCGCTGCGCGGTGCCGCCGCCGCGGGCTACGTGGCGGTGCTCTTCCTGCTGGCCGCCACCGCCTACGCCGTCTTCCAGGTGCCGTACGTGACCATGCCCGCGGAGATGACGGAGGACCCCGGCGAGCGCGCCCGGGTGCTGGGCTGGCGCGTGGCGTTCCTCGGGGTGGCGATCCTGCTGTCGGGCGCGCTGGCGCCGGCGGTCGCCCACGGATACGGCGACACGCCCGCGAGCTACCGGCTGATGGGGGCGGTCGTGGCGGTCCTTCTGCTGGTGGGGATGCTCGGCGCCTGGCGCTTCACCCGGCACGCGCCGTCGGTCGCCCGCAGCGAGTCGGAGGCTTCGATGCGGGCGCAGTTGGCGGCGGCCCGCGACAACCGGCCGTTCCTGTTCCTGGTGGGCATGTGGACGCTGCAGGCGCTCGCCGTGGGGATCATGCTGGCCGGGGTCCAGTACTTCGCCACGTACACCCTCGGCTCGGCGGGGGCCGTCACGCCGCTGTTCGTCTGCATGATCGGCCCGCTGGTGCTGGTGATGCCGCTGTGGAACCGGCTGGCCCGGGCGCGCGGCGTGACGTACGCGCAGTGGTGCGCCTCGCTGCTCTTCGTGGCCGGTGCCGCCCTGCTGGGCCTGACCCCGTACGCGGGGCCGGCGCTCGGCTACCCGGCGGTCGCCGCCGTCGGGATCGCCTACGCGGGGCTGCAGTTGCTGCCGCTGACGATGCTCGCCGACACCCTGGCCGCCGACGCGGCCCGCACCGGGCGGCGCAGGGCGGCCACCTTCACCGGGCTGTGGACGGCCGCCGAGACGCTGGCGTTCGCGCTGGGCGCCGGGGCCTTCGCGCTGGTGCTGGCGGTGAGCGGGTTCCGTTCCTCGGACGCCGCGCACCACGTCGACCAGCCGGACTCGGCCCTGACCGGCATCACCGCCGGCATGAGCGTGCTGCCCGCGGTGCTCGCCGCCGCGAGCCTGTGGCTGCTCCACCGCTACCGGGAGGACCCCGTGGACTCCGGCCCGGCCCCGCACACCCCCGCCCGCACCGACCCGCCCGAGGACACCGACGACCATGCCCACTGAGCCCGTTCCCTCCCCCGCCCTCCCCCAGGGCAGCCCCGCCGCCGAGGTGCTGGCGCAGTTGCGTGAGCTGCGCGCGGACGACGCCCCCACCCGCGGCGGCCGCACCTTCGCGTACGTCTACGACTCCGGGCTGTCCGGCGTGGACGAGCTGGCCGCCTCGGCGTACGCGGCGTTCGCCACCGTCAACGGGCTGGACATGACGGTCTTCCCCAGCGTCGCCCGGCTGGAGAACGACCTGATCGCGGCCGCCGTGGCGCTGCTGGGCACGCCCGGCGCCCAGGGCACCTTCACCAGCGGCGGCACCGAGTCGATCCTGCTGGCCGTGAAGACCGCCCGGGACCACGCCCGCACGGTGCGCGCGGTGACCGCGCCGCAGCTGGTCCTGCCCTCCACCGCGCACGCCGCCTTCCACAAGGCCGCCGCCTACCTGGGCCTGGAGACCGTGGTGGTGCCGGTGGACCGGGCCACGCTACGGGCCGACGCGGCGGCGGTGGCGGCCGCGATCACCGACCGCACGGCGCTGGTGGTGGCCTCGGCGCCCTCCTACGCCCACGGGGTGGTCGACCCGGTCGCGGAGATCGCCGCCGCGGCGGCCGACCGCGGTGTGCTCTGCCACGTCGACGCGTGCATCGGCGGCTGGCTGCTGCCCTACCTTCGGCGCGCCGGGCGGGACGTGCCGCCCTTCGACCTGTCGGTGCCCGGGGTGACCTCGCTCTCGGTGGACCTGCACAAGTACGGCTACGCCGACAAGGGCGCCTCCGTGGTGCTCTACCGGGACGCCGAACTGCGCCGCCACCAGTACTTCGCGCACGCGGGCTGGCCGGGCTACCCCGTGGTCAACCCCACCGTGCAGGGCACCAAGTCGGCCGGGCTGCTGGCCCAGGCGTGGGCCGTGCAGCGGCACATCGGCGAGGACGGCTACCGCGCGCTGGCCGAGCGCACCGCCGCGGCCGCCGACCGGCTGCTGCCGGGGCTGCGCGCCGTCGAGGGCGTGCGGGTGCTGGGCGATCCCCAGGCCGGGCTCGTCGCGTTCACGCTGCTCGGCGCCGACGGCACGCCGGACCTGAGCCTGCTGCTCCACCTCGCCGACGAGATGCGCGAACGCGGCTGGTACCTGCAGCCGCAGCTGTCCTTCGACGGGCTGCCGCCCAATCTGCACCTGACCCTGACCCCCGCGGCGGCCGGTCTGGTGGACGTGCTCCTCACCGACCTGGACGCGGCGTCGAAGGCGGCCCGTGCCCTGGACCCGGTGACGGTGGACCCGGCGGTCGCGCAGTTCGCGGCGGAACTCGACCCGGTCACCCTGGGGCCGGAGGAGGTGGAGGCGGTACTGGCCTTCGCCGGCATGGGCGGCGGCACCGGGCTGCCACGCCGGATGGCCCCGGTACTCGCGCTGCTCGACGTACTGCCCGTACCGCTCAAGGAACGGCTGCTGACGGAGTTCGTCGGGGCGGTCTTCCGCGTCTGACGGCGCGGGCGCTTGCCGGCGGCGCGGGACCCCCCGACGCCTCGCGGCCGTGACGACCCGGACGGCGCCTCCGCGTCGGGGAGCCTCGGACCCGGCCGGGCGGGACACCCCGTGGACCACTGCCGGGCGATTCGCGATGTCGGCGTGGGAGCCGACGCGGGAACCGAGTCCTCGGGCACCTCATGGCCGAAAACCCCCGGACGGCACCTGGGAAGGCCGGGCGGTGGGCGAGTTCGCGCGGCGTGTACGCGTCCACAGGGTCCTCCGAGTCGGCCGGACCCGCCACGCGGCGAACCGCCGCCCGGCGTCTCGGGCCTCGTGGCCGGGGAATGCCGGGAAGCACCCCTGCCCCGCGCCGCGGTGGGGAGCCGTCCCGGGAGGCCGCGCGGCCGGCGAGGTTCGCGTGGCACGCACGCCTCGGCGGGACCCACGGAGCCCGCCGGGCGGGCCGTGCGGCGCAGCACCACGGCCGCACCGATCGCAAGGGAGACACCAGGGGCCTCAGGTCTCCGCGGCAGAGCAACACGACACGCCCGCAACCCGCGCGGGAGCGCCGGCCCTCCAAGAGGGTCGAGGCCGCCACAGCCGCGCAGTCCGCAAGGTCGGCGCGGGTCCCTGTCAGCCGGGCGACACCCCCGCGAACCGGGCGCGCCCAGGAGGCCGGCCCGATGGCCGAGTTCGCGCACGCCTCGGGGGGACCCTTGGAACCGCCCAGGGCGACCGCGCGGCGCAGCACCTCCGCGCGGGCCGCGGCGGCGCCGCAGAGGACCGCGGGCCCCTCGCGGCCGGGCAGTAACCGGAGTGCGCCCGCCGCAGCGAGCGGGGCATCGGCGTGCCGGACGCCCCAGGACGCCGATGCGGTGGGCGAGAGGGCCGGTCAACGCCCAGCGGGCGTCCGCCGCCCCCCGCGCGCGGACCTCGGGAATCCGAACGCCGGCCAAGAGGCCTGCCCCGGCGGGCGAGTTCACGCGACCGCACGCCTCGACGCGGCTCATGCAACCGGCCAGGGAGACGCCAGGGGACGCAGGGCACGCGGTCGGCACGGCGCTGACGCGTCGCCGGGTCCTCCAAGGCGGTCGCGGCGGCCACCGCCGCGCGGGCCGCGAGGGCGGCACGGGAGCGGCGCGGCCGGTCAGAGCCTCCACGAACCGGACGCCGCCCAGGAGCTCGGCCACGGAACCGGCTCGCCGCGCGGCGCTTCAGCGTTCGCGGCCGCGGGGCTTGAGGGGGGTCGCGGGGAGCTCCGGGGCCAGGAGGAGGTCGCCGTCGTAGCCGTGCACGGTGCCGAAGGCGCCGCCGGTGTTCCACTCCTCGCGGGCGTGGGCGATCTCCTCGCCGTCGCGGGCGACGAAGTTCCACCACATGACGAGCTTCTCCTCGAACGGCTCGCCGCCGAGCAGCATCAGGCCCGCGT
This sequence comes from Streptomyces sp. TOM-9, assembly GCF_056858595.1. Classification (NCBI taxonomy): domain Bacteria; kingdom Bacillati; phylum Actinomycetota; class Actinomycetes; order Kitasatosporales; family Streptomycetaceae; genus Streptomyces; species Streptomyces sp. TOM-9. The sequence continues at coordinate 2,579,381 of NZ_JBXEQB010000001.1, forward strand.
CGACGTCCGCGCGCAGCGGCAGTCCGGTGCGGCCGCAGCCCAGGTAGAGCATCGAACCGGCCTCGACGGGCACGCCGTCGACGTCGGCCCGGCCGGACATCGACAGCACCGCGTACTCGAAGTCCCGCTCCAGCGGCAGCGTCACGTCGGTGCCCGCGGCGAGGGCGAGGTCGGCGCCGACGAGGGGCGTGTGCACGGTGCCGGGCGAGGCCGCGCCGTCCACCTCGCCGAGGATCACGGTGGCGGTGAGCCCCCGGCCGCCGTGCAGCACGGGCAGGTCGGCGTGGTGCTCGAAGGCGGGCTCGCGGTGCCGGGCCGTGTCCGGGAGGGCGACCCACAACTGGGCGCCGTGCAGGAGGCGGGCGTGCTCGCGCGGGGACTCCTCCGAGTGCGCGATGCCGCGGCCCGAGGTCATCAGGCCCAGTTCCCTCGGCCGCACGGTCTGCAGGCTGCCGAGGGTGTCGCGGTGCAGCACCTCGCCCTCGTGGAGCCAGCTGACGGTCTGCAGCCCGATGTGCGGGTGCGGGGGCACCTGCATGCCGGGCTGGTCGGCGATGTCGTCGGGACCGTAGTGGTCGACGAAGCACCAGGCGCCGACCATGCGGCGGCCGAGGTTGGGCAGCAGACGGCGTACGACGCTGCTCTCGCCGAGCGGCACGAGGCGTCCGGTGAGCAGGTCGTGGACGGGTTTCGCGGACACGTCCGCACGCCCGCCGCACGTGGCGGGCGCGGGATGGAGGTCGAGGTTGCTCATGGCGCGATCATGCCTCGCGGCGCTGCCCGGGTACGAGGACCGCGGGGATGTCGGCCTCCAGCCCGCGCAGGTACTCGCCGAGCCCCTTGGCCTGCGGGTCGGGGCGGGTGGAGGCTGCGACGCCGTCGCCGAGCAGGCCGTGGACGACGAAGTTCAGGGCGCGCAGGTTGGGCAGCTCGTAGCGGCTGACGGCGAGTTTGGCGGTCTCCGGGAGCAGGGCGCGCAGCCGTTCGACGTCCAGCCAGTCGCGCAGCCAGCCGTAGGCGGCGTCGTCGCGGGCCCACAGGCCGACGTTGGCGTCGCCGCCCTTGTCGCCTGAGCGGGCGCCGACGAGCAGGCCCAGCGGGGCGCGCACGGTGGGGCCCTCGGCCGGCCCGGCGGGCGGGGCCGGCGGCTGCGCGGGGACGCGTACCGACGTGACGGGCGGGCGCGGCACGGGGACGCGGGTGCCGTCCTGCAGCACGACCTCGGGGTGGACGAGGGCGGCGGGGACGAGGGCCGGCCAGTGGACGCCGTACTCGGTGGGCCTGGGCGAGAAGTGCTCCATGTGCAGCCCGGGCGCGGTGGACAGGCCCGTGCCGACGACGGCGCCGAACAGGGAGCGGCCGACCTTGTCCTTGTCGGGGTCCTTGACGGTGAGGGTGAGCCGGGCGCCGGTGGCGGTGGGCTCGGTGCGGACGTCGTACGTCTCGAAGCCGGACGGGCCGCCGGTCGCGTCGAGCAGGGACGCCTCGGCGAACCGGACCTTGTCCTCGATGTCGGGGCCGGTGAGCACGAAGGTGGCCGTGTTGCGGTAGCCGCCGTGGTGGTTGAGGCACACCTTGAGGGTGTCGGGGGCGGGTTCACCGCGGGCGCCGGAGACCAGGACCCGGTCGGGACCCTCCGGTTCCAGGGTCACGGTGTCGAAGCGGGTGACGACGTCGGGGTTGAGGTAGGCGGGGCGGTCGATCTCGTACAGCAGCTGGGCGGTGACCGTGTCGACGGTGACCGCTCCCCCGGTGCCCGCGTGCTTGGTGATGACGCTGGAGCCGTCGGGCCGCAGTTCGGCGATGGGGAAACCGGGGCGCACGGGCCGTTCGACCTCGGTGAAGAAGGAGTAGTTGCCGCCGGTGGCCTGGGCCCCGCACTCGATGATGTGCCCGGCGGTGACCGCGCCGGCGAGCCGGTCCCAATCGTCGGTGGCCCAGTCGAAGGCCCAGGCGGCGGGACCGACCACCAGGGAGGCGTCGGTGACGCGGCCGCAGATGACGACGTCGGCCCCGGCGCGCAGCGCCTCGGTGATGCCCCAGGCACCGAGGTAGGCGTTGGCGGTGAGCGGACGCACGTCCGCGTCGGCGAGCGGGAGTCCGGTGGCCAGGTGGGCGAACGGGTGGCCCTCGCGCTGGAGTCCGGGCAGCCGGTCGAGCAGGTCGTCGCCCTCCAGGTGGGCGACGGAGGGGTTCAGCCCCGCCAGGGCGGCCAGTTCGCGGAGCTTTGCGGCGAGACCTGCGGGGTTGAGCCCGCCCGCGTTGACGACGATCTTGATGCCGCGGTCCAGGCAGGTGGCGAGGACGTCGCCCATCTGGGCGAGGAAGGACAGGGCGTAGCCGGCCTCGGGGTCGCGCTGCCGGGCCTTCCAGAGCAGCAGCATCGTCAGCTCGGCGAGGTAGTCGCCGGTCAGTACGTCGATCGGGCCGCCCTCGACCATCTCGCGGGCGGCCGACAGGCGGTCGCCGTAGAAGCCGGAGCAGTTGGCGATGCGCAGGGTCTCACGTCGCTGGGTCATGTCCCTCGCCGTCAGCGGTGTCGGTGTTCAGATGTGGGCGTTCAGATGTGGGCGGTGCACGTGTGGGGCGGTCAGGCGGCCGTCGCGCGCAGCGACTCGACGTGGCGGCGGATCTCCTCCGGCGAGAGGTAGATGTCGGTGACCTCGAAGTCCTTCAGCGCGGCCGGCCTGCGGGCCTGGAAGCCGGTGCGGACGAAGTCGTCCCCGGCGACGGCGTTGAGGAACCAGCCCGCGGCGGCACGGAAGCGCGCGGGGAAGGTGCGCAGCGCACCGAGGTGGTAGCCGCGGGCGACGACCTGGGCGGGGAGGCCGCTGAGCGGGATGCCGAGCGGCTTGGAGACCGCCTCGACCCCGCCGAGGTCGACGACGAGCCCGAGGTCCTTGTGCCGGTAGGGCTGAAGGGGGCGGCCGCGCAGTGCCGCGACGACGTTCTCGGCGACGGCCTTGCCCTGCCGCATGGCGTGCTGGGCGGTGGGCGGGCAGACCGCGCCACCGCCCACGTCCAGGTCGGGGACGGCGGCCGAGTCACCGAGGGCGAAGACCCCGTCGGCGCCGGGGATGCACATCTCGGGGTCGGTGACGAGCCGGCCCTTGACGGTCTCGGTGCCCAGCGTGGTCACCAGGGGGCTGGAGACGACGCCGGCGGTCCAGATGAGGGTGCGGCAGGGCAGCTTGCGCCCGTCGGTGAAGGTCACGGTGTCGGGGGTGACCTCGGCGACGGACACGCCGAGCGAGACCTCGACCCCGCGCTCGCTGACGATCTGCAGCGCCTTCAGGCCGAGCTTCTCGCCGAGTTCGGGCATCAGGCGGGGCGCGATGTCGATCAGGTGCCACTTGATGAGGGCCGGATCGAGGCGCGGGTAGCGCTTGGCCGCCGCCGTGGTCAGCCGCTGCAGGACCGCGGCCGTCTCGGTGCCCGCGTAGCCGCCGCCGACGACGACGAACTGCAGCCGCGACTCGCGCTCGGCCTGGTCCGTGGTGGCGGACGCCAGGTCCAGCTGGGCGATGACGTGATCGCGGATGTACGCCGCCTCGGCCAGGGTCTTCATGCCGCGGCCGTACTCGGTGAGGCCGGGGATGTCGAAGGTGCGGGTCACGCTTCCTGGGGCCAGCACGAGGTAGTCGTACTCCCTGACGAGCTCCTCGTCGGTGATCTTCTTGATCACGACGGCCTTGGCGGCCGGGTCCACCCCGATCGCCCGCCCGGGTATGACCTCGCTGCGGTGCACCATGCGGCGCAGCGGGACGGCGACCGCCTGGGGGGTGAGCACACCGGCGGCGACGTGCGGGAGCAGGGGCAGGTAGAGCTGGTGGCTCCAGGGCGTGACCAGGGTGATCTCGGCCTCGTCCTGGGTCAGCCGCCGCTCCAGCCGGTGCACGCACTCCATGCCCGCGAAGCCGCCGCCGACGACCAGGATCCTGGGTCGCTTCATCACTCGCCTCCCGTAGGACCGTTCGGGGCCCGTTTCCCTACCCGCGGCGTGTGCGGATACGCCTCCGGCCACGCTCGCACACGCCTCGTCGCGGCGCGAACGGAGCGGCGGCGCCCGCGAGCGGCACGCTACCGGCCCCGGCGTGCGCGGATGAAGGGTTCCGGCGGACCGGCCCCGGGGTCCGGGCGCGGTCCGGCCCGCCGGTCACACGCCCGCGCGGGGCGTGAGGCGGCAGCGGGCCGGTCCGCGGGCCTGGAGGGTGATGCCGGCGCCGAGGGGGACGTCCTGGTCGACGGCGGTGAGTTCGTGGCCGCGCAGCAGCACGGCGAGGGCGAGCACGGCCTCCAGCAGGGAGAAGTGCCTGCCGATGCAGGCGCGGGGGCCGCCGCCGAAGGGGAGCCAGGCGTAGCGGTGGCGGGCGGCCTCCGCCTGCGGGGTGAAGCGGCCGGGGTCGAAGCGCCCGGGCTCCGGCCAGTGGCCGGGGTGGCGGTGGATCACCCAGGGGACGACGATGACGTCCGCGCCGGCCGGCACGAGGTGACCGCCGACGCGGGTGGCGGCGACCGAGCGGCGGCCGATGACGGGCGCGGCCGGGTACAGGCGCATCGCCTCCTTGAGGACCGCCGTGAGGTAGGGCAGGGCGTCGAGGTCCGCGGCCGCCGGGACGCGTCCACCGAGGACGCGGTCGATCTCCTCCCGGGCCCGGGCCTGATCCTCGGGGTGACGGGCGAGCAGGTGCAGGGCGAAGGCGAGCGAGGTGGCGGTCGTCTCGTGGCCGGCGAGGAGGAAGATCAGCACTTGGTCGCGGATCTCGGCGGGGTCGAGGGGACGTCCGTCCTCGTCCCGGGCCGAGGCGAGCAGGGAGAGCAGGTCCCGGCCGTCGCCTCCCTCCGTGCGGCGGCGCTCGATGATCGCGTCGCAGACCGTGTACAGCTCGGCGGTGGCGGCCGCCGCCCTCCGGTTGCCGGGGGTCGGCCAGTGGCGGGGCGTCCGCACCGGGGCGAAGCCGCGCCGCCGGACGTAGTCGTTGACGACCGGCATGCGGCGGCGGACGGTGTCGACGGCCGGCTCGATCGCGCCGCCGAACAGGACGCGGGCGATCGTGCGGAGGGTGAGGCCGTGCATCTCCTCCAGGACGTCGACGGTGCCGTCGGGCGCGTCGTGCCAGTCGGCGACGAGGGCGGCGGCCTCGGCGGTGACGGCGCTCGCGTAGCCGTCGACGCGGCGCGGGGTGAACAGCGGCTGCAGGAGCCTGCGCTGCCGCTGGTAGTCGGTGTCCTGGCTGGTGAGGAGCCCGTTGCCGAAGGACTGCCGGACCTCCTCGTAGAACGGGCTGTCCTTGCGGAAGCCGGCCGCTTCGGTCGCCAGCACCTGCTGGGCGCCCTCGGGTGAGAACACCGCGTGCACCTCGGCGCGCAGCCCCGGTGGGCCGGCGCTGAAGCGGACGAGGTCGCCGTGGTCGCGCCGTGCGCGCTCGTAGGTGTCGAGGGGCTCGCGCAGCAGGTCGAACATCGACCCGAGCAGCGGCACCCCCGCCGGGCCCGGCACCTTCGTGTGAGCGGTCGTCATGACCCCGATTCTGCGCGCGTACGAAGGCGCCGGGGCCCGGGCAGGGGAGCTTGGCCGGAACCCGCCCCGGGGCCGATCATGGGGGCGCGTACCCGGCCCACGGGCACCGCGACGGACGGGAGGCACCATGGAGGACGCTCCGCGCTCGGCGGACGAGCTGCTGGACATCGTGGACGAGCAGGACCGGGTGGTCGGCCGGGCGACGCGCGGCGAGGCCACCGCGCGCGGCCTGCGGCACCGCTGCGTCTTCGTCCTGGCCAGGGACGGCGAGGGACGTGTGTTCGTGCACCGCCGCACCGCGCAGAAGCTGGTCTTCCCCTCCCTCCACGACATGTTCGTCGGCGGTGTGGTGGGCGCGGGCGAGGAGTACGACGACGCGGCGCTTCGCGAGGCGGAGGAGGAGCTGGGGGTGTGCGGTCTGCCGCGTCCGACGCCGCTGTTCAGCTTCCTGTACGAGGGGACGGGGGCGGCGGCGGGTCACACCTGGTGGTCCCGGGTGTACGAGGTGCGCTGCGATCCGCCGGTCGTGCCGCAGGCCGAGGAGGTCGCCTGGCACGACTTCGTGACGGAGGAGGAACTGGAACGCCTCCTGCCGGAGCGGGAATGGGTGCCCGACGGTCTGGAGGCCTGGCACCGGCTGCGCGACTGGCGACGACGAAGGTGACGCTGATCAGCAGCGCCCAGGCGCCGAACTTGGCGAGGGAGACCGGCACCCAGCCGTGCTCCTGGTCGGGGTAGCGCCAGGCGCCCACGTAGGTGGCGGCGTTCTCCGCGACCCAGAGGAAGAAGCCGATGAGGACGAAGGAGAGCGCGAGCGGCATCCGCAGGCGCACCCCGTCGACCGTGAAGTGCACCCAGGTGCCCGCCGTCGTCCAGAGCAGCAGGACGGCCAGCAGCCACCGCGCGTCGGGCAGCCAGTGGTGGGTGAAGAAGTTGAGGTACACCGCCGCGGCCAGGATCGTCATGGCGCGGCGGCGGTAGCCGGTCAGGCCCAGCTCGAACAGCCGCCAGGCCGCGCACACGTAGCTGCCGACGGCGGCGTAGAGGAAGCCCCCGTACAGCGGGACGCCGCCGAACTTGGTGAGCGCGGGTTCGGGGTAGCTCCAGGAGCCCAGGTGCACCTTGACGAGTTCGAAGAGCAGCCCGACGGCGTGGCACACCGCGATGACGGCGACGTCACGGCCGCGCTCCCAGCCGCAGGCCCAGAACAGCGCGCTGAGCGCCACCCCGTAGCAGAGCAGCAGGTCGTAGCGGGCGACGGGCAGCGGCGGCAGCAGCCGCGAGCCGGCCACGCCCGCCATGAGCGCGACGGCGAAGGCGCAGCAGCGTGCCTCCGTCCAGCCGAAGAGCACGAGCCTGCGGACGCCGGTGACGATCGGTCCCATGGTGAGGGGGACACCGCCGGGTGCCGCCCCGGTTCCGGGCGGGTCCGGCGCGTTCAGTCCAGGGAGCGCAGGGCGGTCCCGACGGCGTCCTCGACGAAGGCCCGGCCGAGGCGGGCCCGTCCCACGACGCGCAGGCCCTGGACGAAGGTGGTGAGGAAGCGGGCCAGTTCCACCGGGTCCTTGTCGGCGGACAGCTCCCCCCTGGCCTTCGCCTTCTCCAGCGCCGCCGCGAGGGCGGACTCCAGCAGGCGCATGGTGACGGTGACGCGGTCGACGGTGCCGGGGTCGTCGCCGCGCTCGGTGGCGGCGTTGACCAGCAGACAGCCCCGTTCGGGGTCCTCCAGATCGGCCTCGACCATCTGCTCCAGCGCGGTGCGGACGGCGGGGCGGATCTCGTCCGCGTTCTCGAGCAGTTCGACGAGCCCGCCGGCGTACCGGGAGCAGTAGCGCTCCAGGGCACGGGCGTAGAGCTTGTCCTTGGAGCCGAAGGCGGCGTAGAGGCTGCCGCTGCCGATGGAGAGCTCGGCCAGCAGGTCCTGGAGCGACGTCGCAGCGTAGCCGCGGCGCCAGAACAGGTCCATGGCACGGTCGACGGCCTGGTCGATGTCGAACTCCCTGGTGCGCGCCATGGCGCGAGCCTACCATTTCTGGATCAGTTGATACACTACGGCGGTCTGGGGCCCGTCCCAGGGCGCGCCCACCGCGATGGCGCTCGGTACTGTGGGGCCGTGATCAAGCATGTGCGGGCCGCGGCCGGGGCAGTCGCCCTCTGGTTCGCCCCGGCACGGGTACGGACCGAGGGGACGACGCCGGACTACCGCTTCTCGCTCGCCAACGAGCGGACCTTCCTCGCCTGGCTGCGCACCGCGCTCGCGCTGGTGGGCGGCGGCTTCGCGGTCGACCAGTTCCTGCGGGACCTGCGCCGGCCGGTCCGGGTGACGCTCGCGGTGGTGCTGGTGGTCGGCGGCGGGATGTGCGCGGTCCGCGCGGTGAACCACTGGGTGCGCTGCGAGCGGGCGATGCGGCGCGGGGAGGACCTGCCCGTCTCGCGCTTCCCCGCCCTGCTGGCGGTGCTGGTGGCCCTGGTGGCCGTGGCGATGCTGCTCACGGTGACGCTGGGGTGGGCGGGCTGATGACCGCCCCCGGCGGGGACACTCCGCGGGACCCGGGCCTGCAGCCCGAGCGGACCCGGCTGGCCTGGCGGCGCACCACGCTGGCCTTCGCGGTGGCGGCGCTGCTGGCCGGACGCGAGGCGGTGCTGCACGGGGTGCCGCCGGCCGGGCTGCTGGGGCTCTCGCTGTGCGCGCTGGCGTGGCTGGCGTTCACCGTCACCGCCCAGCGGCGGATCGCAGCCCTGGACTCCGCGCGGCCCGCCGCGATGACGCCGGGGACGGCGGCCCGGGCCGTGCTGGGCGTCCTGGTCCTGGCCGTCGCGGGCGCGCTGCTGGTCGTCCTCACGCCCCGCTGAGGGCGCGCCCGTCCCGGTGGGGGCGGGCCACCCGTGGGCCGACGCTTGAAGACGTCAAGCTAATGATTTACCATTTCAAGCTTTTGAGTACACTCGCAGACATGAGCGCCCCGACCGCCGCGACGACCGCGCAGCCCACCAAAATCGAGCTGCTGGAGCTGCTCGCCGCCATCGGCACCGCCCAGTGGCAGGACTTCGCCGCCGCGGCCGCCCGGCACGGGCTGACCTCCATGCAGGCCAAGGTGCTCGCCCAGCTGGGCGGCCCGGTGCCCATGCGCGGCCTGGCCGAGCGGCTGGTGTGCGACGCGTCCAACGTGACCGGCATCGTCGACCGTCTCGAGGCGCACGGCTTCGTCCGCCGCGAGGTGAGCGCCAGCGACCGCCGGGTCAAGAACGTCGTGGCCACCGATCTCGGGCGCGAGACCATCCGCCGCGTCCGCGACGAGATGCAGGCCACCCACGGGGCGCTGGACACCCTGGACGCGACGGAGCAGGCGGCCCTCTACGCACTGCTGGAGCGGCTCCGCCCGGTCATGGAGGCACGCGGCAAGGACCGTTAGGCGCGGCCTGGGCGCGGCGCCGGGCGGGCCGGGCGCGGGAACCGGCACGAGAACGGGAGCGGGGCGGCTTCAGGCCGCGCAGTGGGGCGACGAGGGCGCGGACCTCGCGGTCCGCATAACCGGGTTCCCCCGCGATCACCCGCACCAGTTCCTCGCGCACCGGGCGCCCGCGCCCCGCCTGGACCAGGGCCAGCGATTCGGCCAGCGCCACCGGGAGGTCCGGTCCGTGCCAGGGTTCCGCGGCGTACGCGTCGAACCAGCGCGGCGGCGGGAAGGAGGGCTGCAGCTTGGCCTGGTCGTTCCCGAGGTACGACCACACCCAGGGGTCCAGGGACACCCCGACGACGTGCCCGGGCGGCAGGACCCGGGCCCAGCCGCCCGCCGTGTGCTGCTGCCAGCGCCAGGTGTGGGGGCTGGTCCGCCGGCGGGCCGTCACCCCGACGAAGCGCAGCTTGCGGCGGATCACCGGCCACGGCTCGCGGCTCTCGCGCACCCAGTCGGCGAGTGCGGCGAAGAGCGTGTCGTAGGTGCCGCCCTCGGAGACCAGGTCGACCAGTGCCACCGGGCGGGTGCGGCGGGCCAGGGCGTGCGGCGCGAGCCCGGCGCAGGCGAGGTGCTCGCGCAGGCGGGCCGTGTGGGCGGGCGCCGGAACCGGGCGCGAGCGCAACGACAGTGGCAGGCGCAGCAAGCGCCCTTCCCGGGACGAGCCTTCGAAGGCGCCGGTCAGCAGGTCGTACATGCTGTCCAGGGAGCGGCCGACGAAGCACAGGTCGGCGCCGCCCGTGCGGGCGAGCACCTTCCCCGTGCACGCGGCCAGTTCGGGGAGGTACCACAGGCGGGGGCGCTCGGCGCCCTCGGTCAGGGTGCCGAGCCGGTCCGGCGGCGCACCGCCGCGGGCGCGCGTCAGGGCCCAGCGGTACGGCTGGGGCGGCGGGGCGCCCGGCGCGGTGGTCATGATCCCCAGTGCACCACCCCCCATCTCCGCCGGTCACCTGGTTTTCGGTCCGCCGAAACGTTCCGCTTGACGTGTCTCGAACATAGAGTCGCCCTGGGCGCCGCGCGGCGCCCGGCGGGGTGACGGAAAGAGCAGAGCGGTGAGGTGCGAGCGATGTTCCTGATCACCGGGATCCCCGCAGCGGGGAAGTCGACCGTGGCGCAGGCGCTGGCCGAGCGGCTGCCCCGCTCGGCGCACGTCCGGGGCGACGCGTTCCGGCGGATGATCGTCGGCGGGCGGGCCGAGGCGCTGCCCGGCGACGGCTCGGGGGACGTCGCGGGCCTGACCGAGGAGGCGCTGCGGCAACTGCGGCTGCGGCACTCCCTGGCGGCGGCGAGCGCGGACGCGTACGCGGCGTCCGGGTTCACCCCCGTCCTGCAGGACGTCATCCTCGGCGACGAACTGCCGCGCACGATAGCCCTGTTGCGCACCCGGCCGCTGCACGTCGTGGTCCTCGTCCCCTCCCCGGAGGCGATCGCCGCCCGCGAGGCCGGCCGGGCCAAACGGGCCTACGGCGCATGGACCCCCGCCGACCTCGACCGCGCCCTGCGCGCGGGCACCCCGCGGATCGGCCTGTGGCTGGACACCTCCCGCCAGACCCCGGAGGAGACCGTGGACGCGATCCTCCGCCACGCCGGCCCCACCGGCTGACCCCGCGCGGTCAGGGGGCCAGGACGTCCAGTTCGCGCAGCGCGCCGACACAGATCTCGCGCATCAGGCGCTCCGCGGACCGCGCGTCGCGGGCGCGGACGGCCTCGGCCACGCGGACGTGGAGGGTGACCGCCTCGGGGTCGGGGGCGCTGAACATGACGTGGTGCTCGGTACGCCCGGTGAGCACCTCCGCGACGACGTCGCCGAGGCGGGCGAACATCTCGTTGCCGGACGCGGTGAGCATCACGCGGTGGAAGGCCACGTCGTGCACCAGGTACTCGCCGAGGTCGGCGGCCCGTCCGGCCGCGGCCATCTCTGCGGCGAGAACGGTCAGTTCGCGGCACTGCTCTGGGCTCGCGGCGGCCGCCGCCAGAGCGGCGGCGACCGGCTCCACGGCGGTGCGCAGCATGGTCAGCGAGCGCAACTGCCGGGGCCGGTCCGCACCGGCGAGGCGCCAGCGGATGACGGCCGGGTCGAAGACGTTCCACTCCTCGGTGCGGCGCACCGTGATGCCGACCCGGCGCCGCGACTCGACGAGGTGCATGGCCTCCAGGACGCGTACGGCCTCGCGGACGACGGTGCGGGAGACGCCGTACTGCCGCTCCAGCTCGTCGATGCGCAGCACGGTGCCGGGCGGGTACGCGCCCGAGGCGATGGCGGGGCCGAGTTCCGCCAGCACACGGGCGTGCAGGCCGCCGTGCTCTCCGTGCCGATCCATGGGCGACAGCCTATGCGGGGATTCCTTCATATGACGATTTCATCTCAGACACTTGAATAAGTAGTACCTATGGCGTTTCCTGGGGCGGTCATGCGGACGAGGAGGTACCTGTGATGACCGAGGCAGGCCCGGAAGGCCCGCACCGCCCCCTGGTGGTGGTGATGGGCGTGTCCGGTTCCGGCAAGTCCACCGTCGGGGGGCTGCTCGCCGAGCGGCTGGACGTCCCCTACGCCGAGGCGGACGACTTCCACCCGCCCGCCAACATCGCCAAGATGTCGGCCGGGCACCCGCTGGACGACGAGGACCGGGCGCCCTGGCTGGACGCCATCGCGGCGTGGATCGTCGAGCGCGGCGACCGCGGCGGCGTGGTCAGCTGCTCGGCGCTGCGGCGCCGCTACCGCGACCGGCTGCGTCGGGACACCCCCGGGCTGTTCTTCCTCCACCTCGACGGGTCCGAGGAGCTGATCTCGGCGCGCCTGGCGGCGCGGATGGAGCACTTCATGCCCGCGGGCCTGCTGCACTCCCAGTTCGCGACGCTCGAACCGCTGGAGCCCGGTGAGGCCGGTGCCGTCGTCCCCGTCGACGGCGGCCCCCAGCAGATCACCGAGCGCGCCCTGGCGGCCCTCCCCCGCTGAACCCCCTCCCGACCACCCGTTCTTCCCTTCCCCCACCCCCTCTCCCCCCACGGAGTAGAACGTGTCTGCACTCAGCGCCGAGTTGCTGGCCGCGGCGCCGGCGGCGACGGAGCCGATCACCAGCGCGGGCGACACCCAGCTCGCCCTCGCCGCGCTCGCCGGCATCGCGGTGATCGTCCTGCTGATCACCCGCTGGAAGATGCACGCCTTCCTCGCCCTCACCATCGGCACCGGTGTCCTCGGTGCCGTCGCGGGCGCCCCCCTCGCCAAGACCATCACCAGCTTCACCACCGGCCTCGGCACGACCGTCGCCGGCGTGGGCGTCCTCATCGCGCTCGGCGCGATCCTCGGCAAGCTGCTCGCCGACTCCGGCGGCGCCGACCAGATCGTCGACACGATCCTCGCCAGGACCGGCGAACGGCGGCTGCCGTGGGCGATGGCGCTGATCGCCGGCCTGATCGGGCTGCCGCTCTTCTTCGAGGTCGGCATCGTGCTGCTGATCCCGGTCGTGCTGCTGGTGGCCCGGCGCGGCAACCACTCCCTGATCCGGATCGGCGTCCCGGCACTGGCGGGTCTGTCCGTGATGCACGGACTGGTGCCGCCGCACCCCGGCCCGCTCGCCGCGATCGACTCCATCCACGCCGACCTCGGCACCACCCTCGCGCTCGGCGTGCTCGTCGCGCTGCCCACCGTCGCGATAGCCGGGCCGCTCTTCGGGCGGTTCGCCGACCGCTGGGTGAAGGTCACCCCGCCCGAGCACCTCACCCCCACCCGGGCCTCGGACGACCTGGACAAGCGTCCGGGCTTCGCCGCCACCGTCGCCACGATGCTGCTGCCGGTGGTGCTGATGCTCGGCAAGGCGCTGGTGGACGTCCTCGTCGACAACCAGGGCAGCCTGGTCTTCCGGGTCTTCGACGTCATCGGCTCGCCGCTGATCGCCCTGCTGTCCGCCGTGGTCCTGGGCATGTTCACCCTGGGCCGGGCGGCCGGCTTCACCAAGGAGCGGATCTCCACGACGGTGGAGAAGTCGCTCGGCCCGATCGCCGGCATCCTGCTGATCGTCGGTGCGGGCGGCGGCTTCAAGCAGACCCTCATCGACGCCGGCATCGGCAACATGATCCTGAACTGGTCGGACGGCTGGAACATCTCGCCGCTGCTGCTGGCCTGGCTGATCGCCGTCCTGATCCGGGTCGCCACCGGCTCCGCCACCGTGGCCACCATTTCCGCCGCGGGTCTGGTCGCGCCGCTGGCCGAAGGCATGACCTCGACGCACGCCGCGCTGCTGGTGCTCGCCGTCGGCGCCGGCTCGCTGTTCTTCTCGCACGTCAACGACGCGGGCTTCTGGCTGGTGAAGGAGTACTTCGGGATGAACGTCCCGCAGACCCTGAAGTCCTGGTCCGCCATGGAGACCGTGATCTCCGTCGTCGGCATCGTCTTCGTCCTGCTGCTCTCGCTCGTCTTGTAGGCGACGCCCCCGCGTCGCCGTCCGGACGCCCTTCCCTGATACGTTCCATGCGTCTGACCAGGGAAGGGCGTCAAAATGTCACAGCTGCACACCGAGCACCCGTTCACCGTGGAGGTCGCTCCCGGGGTCCACGCCTACGTCCAGCCGGACGGGGGCTGGTGCCTCAACAACGCGGGCTGGGTGACCGACGGGCACACGACGCTGCTGGTCGACACCGCCGCCACCGAGCGCCGGGCCCTGCTGCTGCGCGAGGCCCTCCTCGCCTCCGGCGCGCCGATGCCCGCGCACGTGGTCAACACCCACCACCACGGTGACCACACCTACGGCAACGCCGTGTTCGCGGAGGGGGCCCGGATCGTCGGGCACTCCGCGTGCGTCACCGAGCAGGTCGCGGCCGGGCACCAGCTCCACGCGATCTGGCCGGACGTGGAGTACGGCGAGGTGCCGGTGCTCCCGGCGACGGTCACCTACGAGGACCGGCTGACCCTCCACGTCGGCGAGGAGGAGGTCCAGCTCCTGCACCCCGGGGTGGCCCACACCCTCGGCGACACGATCGTGTGGCTCCCGGGGCGCAAGGTCGTCTTCACCGGCGACCTGGTCTTCAACGGCGGCGCGCCGTTCGTCCCCATGGGCTCGCTGGAGGGCTCGCTGCGTGCCCTGGAGGTGCTGCGCTCGCTCGACGCCGAGGTCGTGGTGCCGGGGCACGGCGGCATCTGCGACCCCTCGGTCTACGCCACCGTCGAGGGCTACCTGCGCTTCGTGGGCGAGCTGGCGGCCGAGGGCCACAAGGCGGGACGGACGCCGATGGAGGTCGCGCGGGCGGCCGACCTCGGCGAGTTCGCGACGCTGCGCGAGCCGGAGCGGCTGGTCGCCAACCTGCACCGCGCGTACGCGGAGCTGGACGGCCTGCCGCTCGGCTCGCCGCTGGACCTGATGCCCGTGATCACCGACATGGCCGTGCTGAACGGCGGCCGGATCCCGGAGTGCCTGGCCTGAGGCCCGCCCCGGTCACCAGCGGCGGGCGACCCAGCCGGGCTCGGCCTTGCGCATGGCGGCGGCGTCGTCGCGCTCGTGGAAGGTGCCGTCGTCGTCCAGCCAGCGCCGGTGCAGGGCGTCCAGGGCCGTACGGTCCACTTCCACCCCGAGGCCGGGGGCGTCGGAGACGGGCAGCCGGCCGCCGCGGAACTCGTGGCGGCGGGTGATGACGTCCTCGGTCTGCCAGGGGTAGTGCGAGTCGCAGGCGTGGTGCAGCCCGGGCACGGTGGCGGCGACGTGGGTCATGGCGGCCAGGCTGATGCCCAGGTGGGTGTTGGAGTGCATCGACAGGCCGACCCCGAAGGTGCGGCAGATGGCGGCCAGTTCGCGGGTGTTGCGCAGCCCGCCCCAGTAGTGGTGGTCGGAGAGCACGATCTGGACCGCGTCCTTGGCGAAGGCCTCGGCGATCTCGGGGAAGGTCGTCACGCACATGTTGGTGGCGAGCGGCACGTCGGTGCCTGCGGACACCTCGGCCATCAGGGCGGTGCCCGTGGCCGGGTCCTCCAGGTACTCCAGGACGTCGCCGAGCTCCCGCGCCACGTGCAGCGAGGTCTCCACCGACCAGGCGCCGTTGGGGTCCAGCCGCAGCGGCTGCTCGGGGAACGCCTCCGCCAGGGCCCGTACGGCGGCGATCTCCTCCTCCGGCGCGAACACCCCGCCCTTCAGCTTGAACGAGGTGAAGCCGTGCTCGCGCACCAGCCTGCGGGCCTGCGCCACCACCCCGGCCGGGTCCAGCGCGGCGTCCCAGTCGTCCTTCTCGCCCTGGCCGCCGGGGTGTCCGGCCCAGCGGTAGAAGAGGTAGGCGCTGTAGTCGACGGTGTCGCGGACCTTCCCGCCGAGCAGGGCGTGCACCGGCAGCCCCAGCACCTTGCCGAGGGCGTCCAGGCAGGCCACCTCGAAGGCGGAGACCACCGAGAGCAGCAGTTTGTCGGCGGTCTGGACACCGCGCAGCCCGCCGGCGTCCACCGCGTCGGAGATCCCCTCGGGGGGCGCGCACACCAGCGCCGCGAGCGACGGCAGGTTGTTGAGGTCGTCGACGCGGCAGCCCGGCAGGGCATCCGCCAGTTGCCGGGCGGGTTCGAGGTAGCGGGTGTCGCCGTAGGTCTCCCCGACGCCGCTCACGCCGCCCGCGGTGGTCACCTCGACGATCAGGCGCGGGGTGTAGGGCTGGTGCACGCCTTGGGTGTTGAGCAGCGGCGGGTCGGAGATGAGGACGGGGGTGAGACGTACCCCGGTGATCGTCAGATCCCTGTGCTGTGCCACTGCACGCCACCCCTCGCGTTCATCACGTTCACATATGTGAATCTCATACGTCCACCAGAACGCGACCCTAGGCGGCGTCCGGATGCCCGTCAAGAACGCGCAGGTCGGCGGCGCTACGCCGGTCCGCCGGACGACGCCGGGACCCAGTCCGGCAGCGGCTCCAACGCCGCACGCCAGGCGGGCGGCAGCGAGGCGACACCCGTGCGGGCGGCGATGACCCCGCCGGCGATGGCACAGGTGGTGTCCATGTCGCCGAGCCCGGCGACGGTGTGCCACAGGCCGCCCTCCAGGTCGTCCAGGTACCGTGCTGCGCACCACAGCGCGAAGGGGACGGTGTCCGGCGCCGAGACCCCGTAACCGGAGCCCAGGACCTCGGCCGCGTGCCGCACCGAGGTGCCCTCCGGGAAGCGGCCCGCGGTGCGCAGACCGGAGCGCACGTCGCTCTCGGGGAGCCGCTCGGCCACCGCCGTCAGCAGGTCCTGCGGGGCCGGGCCGCCGCGGCTGCGGGCCGCGAGCGCGGCGGCGAGCGCCACGGCGACGGCTCCGGCGGCGGCCTCGGGGTGGTGGTGGGACACGGCCGCCTGCGCGGCGGCGGCGCGGGCGGCACCCTCCAGGTCGGCGGCGAGCCACGCGCCCAGCGGGGCGACCCGCATCGCGGCTCCGTTGCCGTACGAGCCCTGCCCGCCGAACTGCCCGCCCACGACGTCCGCCCAGGGCTCCCCGGCGCCGATGCGGCGCAGGACGTCGTGCATGGAGGGGCCGTACTTGCGGTACGGGTCGGCGGCGTACGCCGCGGCGAGACCGGCCGCGAGGGCGTCCTGCCCGACGGTTCCGCCGTGCGCCTCGAGGTGCCCGAACAGCGCCAGGGCCTGGGCGGTGTCGTCGGTCCAGTACCAGGGAACGTCCTCGGGGGTGATCCGCCGCACGATGCCGCCCTCCCGCTCCTCGCGCGGGACGAAGAACCAGCGGTCGCCGAAGGCGTCGCCATGGGCCAGTCCGTACAGCGAGTCGAGGGCGGCGGGCGGGATCATGGCGTCAGTCTCGCAGCGCCGGGAACCGTGGGCACCTGGTTTTCGAGGCGGACGGGGCGGCGGACTGGACGACATACCGACTGGTCGGCATGATAGCTGGGACAGCTTTGGCAGTGGCGAGGAGCAACGATGAGCGGGACGGAGAACCCACCGGGACTCGACCTGGAGCGGCTGCGGCGGCACCTCGACGCCGAGCGGCCCGGGCTGGTGGCGGGCGCGCTCGACGGCGAGCTCATCGAGGGCGGCCGGTCGAACCTGACCTACGCGGTGACCGACGGCGTCTCCCGCTGGGTCGTCCGGCGCCCCCCGCTCGGCCACGTCCTGGCGACGGCGCACGACATGACCCGCGAGCACCGGGTCATCAGCGCCCTGCGCGACACCCCCGTCCCCGTCCCGGGGACGGTGCTCCTCTGCGAGGACCCCGAGGTCATCGGCGCGCCCTTCTACGTCATGGACTTCGTCGAGGGCACGCCCTACCGCACCGAGGGACAGCTCGCGGCGCTCGGGCCGGAGCGCACCCGGGACATCGTGCTGCGGCTGGTGGACACCCTGGTGGCGCTGCACGCCGTGGAGCCGCGCGCGGTGGGACTGGACGACTTCGGCAGGCCCGAGGGCTTCCTGGAGCGGCAGCTGCGCCGCTGGGGCAAGCAGCTCGACGCCTCACGCAGCCGCGAGCTGGCGGGCATCGACGAACTCGCGGCGCTGCTCGGCACGCGCCTGCCCGCCTCCGCGCCGGCGGCGGTCGTGCACGGCGACTACCGGCTCGACAACGTCCTGATCGGCGCCGACGACACCGTCCGGGCCATCCTCGACTGGGAGATGTCCACCCTCGGCGACCCGCTCACCGACCTCGGGCTGCTGCTCATGTACAGCGAGCTGCGCCCCACCCCGGGCACCCCGGTCTCCGTCACCGGTGGCGCGCCCGGCCACCCCTCCCCCGCCGAGCTGGTCGAGCGCTACGCGGCCGGCTCCGGCCGGGACGTGTCCTCGGTCGCCTGGTACACCGCCTTCGCCTACTTCAAGCTCGCGGTGATCCTCGAGGGCATCCACTACCGCTACACCCTCGGCCAGACCCTCGGCGCCGGCTTCGACCGGATCGGCGCCCTGGTCCCGGCCTTCATCGACAACGGCCTGCGCAAGCTTCAGGAAGGCTGAGCCATGGATTTCGCGTACGACGCCAGGACCGAGGAACTGCGCGAGCGGCTGCTCGCGTTCATGGACGAGCACGTGTACCCGGCGGAACCGGTCTTCCACCGGCAGCGCGAGGAGGCCGAGGGCGAGGCCGTGTGGTCGGCGCCGCCGGTCGTGGAGGAGCTGAAGGCCACGGCGCGCGAGCGCGGGCTGTGGAACCTCTTCCTCCCCGGCGAGCGCGGCGCCGGGCTCACCAACCTCCAGTACGCGCCGCTGGCCGAGATCACCGGCCGCAGCCCGCACCTCGCCCCGCCGGCCCTCAACTGCGCCGCGCCGGACACCGGCAACATGGAGGTGCTGAGCGAGTTCGGCAGCGAGGAGCAGCGCAAGAGCTGGCTGGAGCCGCTGCTCGCGGGCGAGATCCGCTCGGCCTTCGCGATGACCGAGCCCGACGTCGCCTCCTCCGACGCCACCAACATCGAGACGCGGATCGAGCGGGTCGGCGACGAGTACGTCATCAACGGCCGCAAGTGGTACATCTCCGGCGCGATGAACCCTCGGTGCCGGATCTTCATCGTCATGGGCAAGACCGACCCGGCCGCGGACCGGCACCGCCAGCAGAGCATGGTCCTGGTGCCGCGCGACACCCCCGGCCTCGAAGTGCGCCGCGGCATGCGGGTGTTCGGCTACGACGACGGCGACCACGGCGGCCACGCGGAGGTCGCCTTCCACGACGTGCGCGTCCCCGCGGAGAACCTGATCGGCGAGGAGGGCGGCGGCTTCGCCATCGCCCAGGCGCGGCTGGGCCCGGGCCGCATCCACCACTGCATGCGGCTGATCGGCATGGCCGAGCGGGCGGTGGAGCTGATGTGCCGGCGTGCCACGGGGCGTGTCGCCTTCGGCAGGCCGCTGGCGGCGCAGGGGGTCGTC
The DNA here is from genome assembly GCF_056858595.1 of Streptomyces sp. TOM-9. Classification (NCBI taxonomy): domain Bacteria; kingdom Bacillati; phylum Actinomycetota; class Actinomycetes; order Kitasatosporales; family Streptomycetaceae; genus Streptomyces; species Streptomyces sp. TOM-9. Next base: position 2,598,168 of record NZ_JBXEQB010000001.1, read on the forward strand.
CAGGAGTGGATCGCCGAGGCCCGGGTGGAGATCGAGCAGCTGCGGCTGCTGGTGCTCAAGACCGCCTGGCTGATGGACACCGTCGGCAACCGGGGCGCCCACACCGAGATCCAGGCCATCAAGATCGCCACCCCGGAGAAGGTCGGGCTGATCCTCGACCGCGCCATCCAGCTGCACGGCGCGGGCGGCGTCAGCCAGGACTTCCCGCTGGCCGAGCTGTACGCGGCGGCCCGCACCCTGCGGCTGGCCGACGGCCCCGACGAGGTCCACAAGCGCTCCCTGGCCCGCCGTGAACTGAGGCGGTATGCCGAGAACGCCTGACCCGGCACGAAGGACGGCGGCTCCCCCGGGCTCCTCCCCCCGGGTGAGCCGCCCCCATGCGCGGCCGGTGCGCGGGCGGGGGGCCTCCGGTCAGCGGGCGTCGCCAAGGTGGTCCGTCGCGGTGCCCGGCATCGGTTGCCCGCGCGGTGCGGATTCCGCGCAACCGGGCTCGTGTCCGCCGCCGTACGCGCGGGCGGCACGCCCTCGGGGCCGATCCCCCACCTCGGTCCGTCCGCGCGCCGACCCGCGTCATGTGACTTGGGGGGGCGAGGACCCGCTCCGCGGGGGCCGGGTCCGCGGGCGAGGTGCCTGCGGACCCGGATCCGGACGCCGGTGCCACCGCGGTGGAGTTGCCGGCCCTCCACCGCGGGGCTTGCCCGGCGCACTCCGGCTCCGTGCGGTGCACGATCAGCCGGGCAGGACCACCACGCGGCCGGTCGTCGTGCCGTCGGCGACCCGCTGGACGGCGTCGGCGGCACCCTGCAGGGCGACGCGCTCGCTGACGAGGGGCTTGATCGCGCCCTCGGTGGCGAGACGGGTGAGCTCCTCGTGGCAGCCGCGCACGGCGGCGGGGTCGTGGGCGTTGTACAGGCCCCAGTGCAGGCCGACGATGGAGTAGTTCTTGACCAGCGCGTGGTTGAGGCCGGGGCTGGGGATCGTGCCGCTGGTGAAGCCCACGACCAGGATGCGGCCCTCGAAGGCGATGCACTTGGTGGACCGGGTGTAGGCCTCGCCGCCCACCGGGTCGTACACGACGTCGGCGCCGCGTCCGCCGGTGGCCTCCTTGACGACGGCCACGAAGTCCTCGCAGGTCCGGTCCACGACGACGTCGGCGCCCAGGGCGCGGGCGGCCTTGGCCTTCTCGGGCCCGCCGACCACGCCGATCACCGTGGCGCCCGCCGCCTTGCCGAGCTGGACGGCGGCGCTGCCGACACCGCCCGCCGCGGCGTGCACGAGCAGGGTCTCGCCGGCCCGGAGCGCCGCCCGCCGGTGCAGCCCGAACCAGCCGCTCTGGTAGCCGATGTGGAGGGCGGCGGCCTCGGCGTCGTCCAGCGCGGGGGGCGCGGGCAGCACGCTCGCGGCGGGGACGACGGCGAGTTCGGCGAAGGCACCGCCGGGCAGCGCCGCCGGGGCGATGACCCGGTCGCCGGCGACGTGCCCGGTGACCCCCTCGCCGGCCGCGACGACCTCACCGCAGAACTCGACGCCCGGGGTGAACGGCAGCGGCGGCCGCACCTGGTAGTGCCCGCGGCAGAGCAGCGCGTCGGGGAAGTTGACGTTGGCCGCGCGGACCTTCAGGAGCAGTTCACCGGGGCCCGGCTGCGGGTCGGGGACCTCGTCCAGGCGCATCGCCGCGCGCGGCTCCCCGTTCTCGTGCACTCGCCATGCCTTCATGCGGTCTGCTCCCGGTTCGGTTCAGGGCTGCCGCACGGAGTGCAGCAGCATGTCTGCGAAGTCGGCGGCGACCTGGTCGGCGGAGAGCGGCCCGTCCTCCCGGTACCAGGTGCCGAGGTGGTGCACGGCGCCGAAGAAGAAGTCGACGACGAGATCCGGCCGGACCTCCTGCCGGAACACGCCCTCGCGCTGCCCCTCCTCGACCAGTGCGCGGAACTTCTCGTGGTAGCGGCGGCGGTCGGCCCGCACCGCCTTCTGCTTCTCCGGGCTGAGCTGGTGCATCGACCGGAAGAAGATCTTGGTGTCGTCGAGGTTGCCGATGCTGGTGACGACGACGTCGGCGGCGGCCTCGACCAGGCGTTCCGCCACCGGCGCCGTCTCCTTGCCGGCGATCGCCTCCAGGCGCTGCATCTGCAACCGCAGCACGCGCCCGTAGATCTCGTGCAGGAGGTCGTCCTTGCTGCCGAAGTAGTGGTAGAGCGCGCCCTTGGTGACGCCGGCCGCCTCGACGATCTCCTGCACCGACGTCCGGTCGTATCCGCGCTCGGCGAAGAGGCGGGTGGCCTCGGCGAGCAGCCGCTGGGGGACCGCGGTCGTGGTCGCCTTGGGTGGGGTGGTGCTCCGTGCCATGGCCTGCCCTCTCTCCGTACCGGTGCGCCCGGACAGCATACCGACCGGTATGTGACTCAATCCCGCCGTGCGCGCAGCTCCCTGCGGAGGATCTTGCCGCTCGACGTCTTGGGCAGCTCGGGCAGGACCTCGATCTCGCGGGGGTACTTGTACGCCGCGAGGTGCTCCCTGCAGTGCCCGATCAGCTCGGCCGGGTCCGCCGCGGCCCCCGGGCGGAGGCTGACGAAGGCCTTCACCGACTCGCCCCGGTAGGCGTCGGGGACCCCGACCACGGCCGCCTCGCGCACGGCGGGGTGCGTGTACAGGACGTCCTCGACCTCGCGCGGCCACACCTTGAAGCCGGACGCGTTGATCATGTCCTTCTTCCGGTCGACGACGTAGAGCCAGCCCTCCTCGTCCATGAAGCCGATGTCGCCGGTGCGCAGCTCGCCGCCGGGCAGGGCCTCCTGCGAGGCCTCGGGCCGGTTCCAGTAGCCCGGCACGACCATGGGCCCGCGGACGGCGATCTCGCCGTGCTCGCCGAAGGGCACGTCGGCGCCCTTGTCGTCGACGATGCGCACCAGCGTGCCGGGGCCGGGGACGCCGACCGAGAGCGTCCCGGAGACCGGGTCGACCGGGGCCTCCAGACCGGCCGGGACGCTGGCGCAGGGCGCGGTGCACTCGGTGAGGCCGTACCCGTTGCGCAGGTAGTGGCCGAAGCGGTCGCGGAAGGCGGCGACCAGCGCGGGCGGCACAGGGGCGCCGCCGGAGTAGAGCAGGTGGAAGGAGGAGAAGTCCTCGGCGGTGGCGTCGGGCCGGGCCATGAGCGCCATATAGGCGGTGGAGGGGCCGACCATGTACGCCGGGCGGTGCTCGCGCAGCGCGTCGAGGACGACGCCCGGCTCGAAGCGGTGGGCCAGCGCCACGGTGGAGCCCGCGATGAGGCCGGCGGCCAGCTGGCAGACCGTGCCGGTGATGTGGAACAGCGGGGCGAGCGCGAAGAGCGTGGCGCCGTCGGGCAGGACGCTGTGCGCGCGCTGCCGGTCGGCGTTGTAGCTGATGTTGCCGTGGGTGTTCATCGCGCCCTTGGGGAAGCCGCTGGTGCCCGAGGTGTAGCTGATCAGCGCGATGTCGCCGGCGGTCAGGCCGGGGTCGGGCAGCGCCGGTCCCGCGGTGCCCGCGTGCGCGGCGGCGAGCAGGTCCTCCGCGTCGTCCGCCGGTGTGCGCCGCTCCGGCAGGACGCGCGCGTCGTTCCGGGTCTGCAGGTCGAGTTCACTGGTCGTCAGCGGGATCCGCACCGGCGAACCGGCCGCGGTCCGGCGGACGTGCGTGTCCCAGGCACGGTCGGAGCAGACCAGGGCGGTCACCCCGGCGTCCTCCAGTACGTGGGCGAGTTCGCGCTCCTTGTACATGGGGTTGACGGGCACGACCGTACCGCCGGCCTTCCAGGCGCCGAGCAGGGCGACGGCGAACTGCGGCACGTTCTGCAGGACGATCGCCAGCCGGTCGCCGCGCGCGAAGCCGCGGGCGGCCAGGTGCCGGGCGAGCCCGTCGGACAGTTCGTCGAGCGCGCGGTAGGTCAGCCGGCCGTCGAAGTACGCGAGCGCGGTGCGGCCGGGGACGCGGGCGACGACCTCGCGGAACGCGTGCAGCAGGGTGACCGGCGGGTCGGGGAGGGTGTGCAGTTCCTCGGCGAAGTGCCGCAGCCAGGGCTTGCCGTCGTACGGGCTCACGCGTCGCGCCCCTCCTCCAGCTTCCGCTGCACCCGGTTCATGCCGTCGATCCAGCGGTCGGTGTCCCCGGCGCGGGCGGTGTAGTAGGCGCCCGCCTCGGGGTGCGGCAGGATCAGGAAGCGCTCGTCGGCGATGCCCTGGAGCACGGCCTCGGCGACGTCCTCCGGCTCGATGGCGGTGGGGGCGAGCACGAGGTCGCCGGTGTGCCCCGCCGCGCGCAGCATGTCGGTGCGCACGCCCTGCGGGCAGACGGCGTGGACGCGCACGCCCCGGTGACGGTAGGTGACGGCGAGCCACTCGGCGAAGGCGAGGGCACCGTGCTTGGTCACCGAGTAGGGGGCGTCGCCGACCATCGTCAGCAGCCCGGCGGCGGAGACGGTGGCGATGAAGCGGCCCTCGCCGCGCTCCAGCCATTCCGGGAGCAGCGCGCGGGCGGCGCGCACGTGCGCCATGACGTTGACGTCCCAGACCCGTTCCCAGACGGCGTCGTCGGCCTCGGCCCCGGCCATGGCGCCGATGCCGGCGTTGGCGCAGAACACGTCGATGCCCCCGCCGAGCGCCGCGCGGGCCGGCTCGACGACCGCCGAGGCGTCGCCGGGGACGCAGATGCCGCCGATCTCGTCCGCGACGGTCTTGGCGGCGCCCTCGTTCAGGTCGTTGACGACGACGCGCGCGCCCTGCGCCGCGAACCTCCGGGCCAGCGCCGCCCCGATCCCGCCTCCGGCACCGGTGACCACCACCCGGGCATCGCGCAGCGCTTCCATCGCGTCTCCTTCGACTCGGAACGGCTCCGTTCGGCATACTAAGCGGTCGGTCAGAACTTGGGAAGGGCACGCCGCGCCGGTGCCGGAATTCCCCTCGCGCGGTGTATGGCCGCATCCTCGCCGGATTGGGATGATGCGACCGCATCGGTCCGGGCGAGCCAGGGGGACGGTCATGCCGGAAATGAGTGTCGAGCCGTACTGGGAGCTGACCTTCGACGCGGACGGCGATCCCGACCGGGCGCAGCGCGACCGGCTCACCGCGGGCGTCGGCGCGAAGGGCGTCACCGACCTGCTGGTCTTCTCGCACGGCTGGAACAGCGACCGCTCCGGAGCGACCAGCCTGTACGACCGTTTCCTCGCCCCCGTCCCCGGACTGCTCGCCGGCCGCGCCCGGCCCGGCACGGTCATCGGCTACGTGGGCGTGCTGTGGCCCTCCATGCGCTTCACCGACGAGCCGATCCCCGACTTCGACGCCCTCCTGCCCGGCCCGGAACCGCGGCGGCCCGAGCCGGCGCTCGACGCGGCCACCCGTGACGCGCTCGTGGCGGTCTTCCCCGGCCACGAGGACGAGATCCGCCGGATCGCCGAACTGCTGGAGGAACGCCCCGACGGCGAGGAGCCGTTCGCGGAGTTCGCCGCCCTGGTGCGGCGGCTGACCGGGGTGCCGCCGCAGGCCGTGGCGGGGCTGTGCGCGGACGACACCTCCGACGCGGCGCCGGGGGCCGAACCGGCCGTCCTGTGCGGCGACCCCGTGGCCGCCTGCGAGGAGTACGCCGCGGCCCTGGAGGGCGGCACCGGGCTGCCGCTGGCGGGCGGCGGCTGGACGCGGCTGTGGAACGGCGCCAAGGAGATGCTGCGCCAGGCGACGTACTACGCGATGAAGCGGCGGGCCGGGACGGTGGGCGAGCGGGGCCTCGGCCCCCTCCTGGGCCGGCTCGCGCGGGCCCACCCCTCGCTCTCCGTCCACCTGGTCGGCCACAGCTTCGGCGGCCGGCTGGTCTCCTACGCGCTGCGCGGACTGCCCGACGGGGTACGCGCCGTGAAGTCGGTGACCCTGCTCCAGGGCGCCTTCTCGCACTACGCGTTCGCGTCCCGGCTCCCCCACGACGGGGCCCACGGCGGCGCGTTGAGCACCGCCCGGCTCAAGGTGGCGGGCCCGGTGGTGTCCTGCTACTCCCGCCACGACACGGCGCTCGGCACGATGTACCCGATCGCCTCCCGGCTGGCGGGTGACGACCGGGGGTTCGGGCCCGACCTCGGCGACCGCTGGGGCGCCACGGGCCACGACGGCATCAAGGCGGTCGACGACACCATGGACGTGCCGCTGGCCGAGGCGCTGCGCGGGGCGTTCCCCCGGGCCGGGTGCGTGAGCGTGGACGCCTCGGCCGTGGTGCGCCGAGGGGGGCCGCCCTCCGGGGCGCACAGCGACATCTGCCACCCCGAGCTGGCGCGGATCGTGTTGCGCGCGGGCCGGCTCCTGGCCTGAGGCCGTGGGCCGGGCACCGGCCCGCGCGGGCCGTGCACGACGGATCAGCGGTGGGCGGGGAACTCCACGACCTGCTGGTAGGTCGGGCGGTTCTGCCAGCTGATCTTGCCGTGCTTGATGCCGCCGAGGGTGCGGTGGATGACCGTGTCGGCGCACCACTGGTCGCCGGCCGAGCAGTTCTCGTCACCCGGGTACACCTGGGCGGCGGTCCTGGCGGCGGCCTGCTTGAGGGTGCCGGTCAGCACGTCCCGGCAGGCCGCGAGGTCGCCGCCGCCGCAGTACGTGCGCGCCAGGCCGCCCTGCACGGGTTCGCCGAGCACCGTCCGTATGTCCTTGTCGACATAGGACCACCAGCCGTACTGGAAGGAGCTGCCGGCGTGCGACCCGGTCGGGCCGTGCCCGGCCGAGGGCGCCTCGTCGACGGTGAGGTTGGCGGTCAGCGCCGCGTACAGCTCGCTCCCCAGGCCCGGTTCGAACTCGGCCTGGACCAGCAGCGGCCACCACGCGTCCATGATCCGCACCGCGTCGGCGTTGGCGTAGGCGTGCGAACCCGGCGAGGTCTCCCGGCGCTTGGCACCGGCGGCCACCCAGTCGGAGAGCTTGGTGACGGCCGCGGACACCGCGGGGTCGGAGACCGTGCCGCTGCGCAGCACCTTGAGCAGGTCGGGCAGCACGTCCTCGCCGCGCAGGTCGGTCAGGGCCGCGTCGGCCATCGCCCTGGTCAGCTGGGCCCGCGTGACTCCGCCCGCCGCGACCAGCTTCTTCACCCGGTCGTCCAGGAGGTTGCCGCGGTGCACCGAGCCGTTGCCGAACCCGGCCGCGTCGTAGTCCTTGGCCTGCCGGTTGTTCCAGGAGACGTAGTAGTCCTGGCCGACGGACTGCGGGTGCTCCGAGGCGGACGTGTAGTCGGCGGTGTTGTGGGCGGGGTCGAAGCCGCGCCACTCGTAGGCGGGTTCGGCCCGGACCGGGAAGGTCGGGTCGACGTCCGCGGCCCGCACCGGGTTGGCGCCGCTGTTGAAGTAGGCGGCCTGCCGGGAGTCGGCGTAGAACCAGTTGAAGGTGTAGTTGATGTGCTGGACGGCCTGCTGGAAGGAGGCCGCGTCGGTGACGGCGGCCGGGTCGTTGAGCATCTGGAAGCCGACGACCGAGTCGGCCTCGTGCATGTAGGAGCTGCGCAGCGACACGTAGGCGACCTTCTTGCCGCCGACCGTGGCGCGGTGCGTCACCGGGCCGTACTCGGTGCGGTAGATCTGCATCCGGTAGGAACCGGCCGCGGTGCCGTCGGCGGTCGTGGGCTTCCAGGAGTTGCTGCGTTCCAGCTTCTCCATGGCCGTGCAGGTGCCGCGGTAGAGGTAGTGGACGTCGTCCTGGCAGAGCTCCACCGTGTAGGTGTCGGTGATGTCCTGGGCCGAGGTGGTCGCGCTCCACGCGTAGTCCTGGCCACGGCCCAGCTCCACGTACATGCTCAGACCCGCGAAGGAGGCGCCGCGGGCGCTGATGCCGGGGCCCTGGATCTCCTGGAGCATCAGCAGCTGTGGCGCGAAGTAGCCGGTCTGCGGGCCGAAGACGGCGATCGGGTGGCCGCTCGCGGTGTGCGCGCCGCTGACCAGCAGCGCGTTGGACATGCCCCGGGTGTTCGCGGACAGGGCCGCGGTGGTGGCGGTCTTCGAGGCCGCGGACGCCTTCGCGGTGCCCGCGCTGCCGGTGCGGTCGTAGACCAGCGGCTCCACCGTGACGCTCCCGGTGTCGGGCAGCGCCCTCCCCTGCGGGTTCTCCGGCCGGACGGCGTACGGGAAGCTCCGACCGTCGTGCACGGTCAGGGCCGCCTCGGGGTCGTTGCGCTCGCGGAAGGACTCCCAGACCCTGGTGCCCTCGGTGACCCCGTACCTCTGCTGGGCGGCCAGCAGGGACAGGGCGTTGGTCACCTCGCCACCGCCTCCGGTGCCGAACAGCGCGCCGATCACGGACGCCAGGGCGATCAGGTCGGTGGACTTGAACCTCTCGATGGTGCCGGCGTTGGTGATGGCGTCCTTGTGGCCGGTCAGCACGTACTCACCGGGGAAGTAGCGGCCGCTGTCGGAGGCCGCGATGTAGGCGTTGATCCCGTCGACGTAGGCGTTGACGTCGGCCAGCGCCTGGCGGCCGCGCTCCCCGTTCTGCGTGGCGATCCAGTCGATCTGGGCCTGCAGGTCCTCCTCGGTGTACGGCGCGGCGCGCCAGAACTCCTGCTCCAGCCCCTGGTTCGCGGGGGCGCCGCCGGCGAAGGAGGTCAGCTGGCCGCGTCCCACGTGCCGGAACAGGTCCATCAGCCAGAGCCGGTCCTGCGCCGCGGCGTACCCGGCCCCGAACTCCGTCCCGTACCGGGTCGTGCCGGAGATGTGCGGCACCCCGGTCTTCTTGTCCCGGGTGATCGTCACGTCGCTGCGGGGCGAGGTCGTCGAGGCGACCTGCCCGGACGGGACGCCGAAGGAGGCGTCGTTGAAGAAGTTGTTGATCGTGGCGTCGGTGAGGTTCTGGTACCCGCCGGCCAGGTTCGCGTACGGCCCGAGCTGGTCCTCCGCGTGCTCCGGCTGGGTGCCGAAGATCTGGTTGAGCAGGATCTGGGCGAGGGTGGCGTTGCCGTTCTCACCCGGCGGCAGAATGTCCGAGCACCGCCCCTGACAGTAGTCGGTGACGGGGGCGGCGTGCGCCGCCATGGGCAGCGGCGCGACGAGGCTCGCGCCCAGGGCGAGGACCGCCGCCGCGGCGGTCGTTCTGAGTCTTGTCCTGAACCTGCCAAATCTGGCTCGCATGACCACTCCTCACGAAGCGCGGTGTGACGCAGGTTACTTCGAAATATGACCCCCCAGTAAGATGAACATGCGTCACGTTTCAGCTACGCCATCCCGGCTGGAACTCGCCGCCCCGGGGATGGATCCGGAACGCCGTCCGTTACGTCCATTCGACAGCGATGCGACACCGACGACGGAGGTGGCACACACCATGGCCGGATTCCGGAGCCTCGCCAGACAGGTGCGCGATCCCCGGCGCTCCCCCACCCAGCGCCGCACCTACCTGCGCAGGTGCCTCGAGCGCTTCGCGCCGTACGGGCACCGCGCGACCTGGGACCACCTGTGCGCCGGCGCGGGGATCGCGCCCGACGACCGCGAGCCGGACCCGGTCCGGCTCGTCACGGCCCTCGCGGAACTGGAGGAGGCGCGGGCGGTCTGGCTCACCTACGAGGGGGAGTTCGCGGCCCGCCGCAAGGAGGAGAAGTTCTACGGCATCCGGCAGCCCGGCGCGCTCGACGACTGGCACCGGCGCACCTGGGGCGGCAACGGGGTCGCCTGGTGCGAGGACCCCCGCGTCCACCCCGACGACCGGCTGGCCGACGTACTGCGGCGCATCATCGCGGCGATCGACGCGGGGCCCGGTACGGGGTGCCCGGTCTGCGGCGAGTCGCACCTGCGGTGGCGGAACGGGCTCAACCACTACCCCGGGGCGGGGCCCGTGTGCGGGCGGTGCGGGATCGTGGTCCCGCTCCCGGTCCTCTGCGAGGCCGCGCTCGCGGAGGCGCGCGGTGCGCTCGCCCCCACGGGGTGAGCCTGCGCGCGCTGCCCGTGCTTGCAACCCGGGGTGCCCCTCGCGGCCTGCCTGTTCTTGTGTGCGGGTTGTTTGCGCCTGCGGCGGGCGGTTTCCCCGCCGCCCACCCGATTGCCCGGCGTGGTCAGTGCGGGCCTGCGCTGCGTTGGGTTGGGGTCGGGGCCGCGCCGGCGCACTCCCCCAGCCTTCGGCCGGGGGGACCCCCACAGCGCTCGCGGTTTACCCCTGCGTCGTTCGGCACCGCGTTCGCCGCTCGTCTCCCCCAGCCTTCGGCCGGGGGGACCCCCATGGGCGCACCCCGCCACACCATGACGGCCGGTGGGGGGTCAGTGAGGCACTCGCGGCAACCCCGGACGGCCTTCTCACCCCCACCGGCCGTTAGCCGCCCCAACCGGCAGGAGGGGGTGTGGCGGGGTGCCCCCCGGCCGAAGGCTGGGGGCGTACCCCGGCGCGGCACCGCCCCACAACGAACGCAGCGAGGCGGTCACTAATCGCGCCGGGCAAACGGGCGGGCGGGGGAGAAACCGCAACAGCAACAACCGCGGCGCCGCACACGAGGCACCCGGGCCCCACGAACACACCGCGCTACTGACACCCCGCCGCCGTGGTGCGACGATGCCACCCCAGGCAACGCACACCCTCGCGCGACGGGACGGGACCGGCACATGGCGGAGCTGCACGATCTGACGGCGCTGGAGCAGGGGAACGCGATCAAGGCCGGGGAGGTCTCCCCGACAGAGCTCGCCGAGCACTATCTGGACCGCGTCGACCGGCACAACGACACCCTCGGGGCGTTCATCACCGTGACCCCGGAGATCGCCCGCAAGCAGGCCGCCGACGCCGAGTCGGAGGCGCTCGCGGCCCGCCGCGAGGACCGCCAAGGGCAGCTGTCGCCGCTGCACGGCGTCCCGGTCCCGGTCAAGGACCTCAACTTCGTGGCCGGCGTGCGCTGCACCCTCGGCTCGCAGGCGTACGCCGACCACGTGCCGGACGTCGACGACCACGTCGCCGCCAAACTGCGCGCGGCCGGGACGGTCCTGCTGGGCAAGACCAACACCCCGGAGTTCGGGCTGCCCTGCTACACCGAGAACAAGCTCGCCCCGCCCGCCCGCACCCCGTGGGACCTGGAGCGGTCCGCCGGCGGCTCCAGCGGCGGGGCGGCGGCCGCGGTCGCCGCGGGGCTCGCGCCGGTCGCGCAGGGCAGCGACGGCGGCGGCTCGATCCGCATCCCCTCCTCCGTCTGCGGACTGTTCGGCATCAAGCCCAGCCGCGGAAGGGTCAGCGCGGGCCCGGTGCAGCACGACGTGAGCGGTCTGAGCGGCAGCGGCCCGATAGCCCGTACGGTCGCGGACGCGGCGGCCCTGCTCGACGTCCTGGCGGGCCCGATGCCGGGCGACCCGTACAGCGCGCCGTCGTTGCCGCCCGGTGAGTCCTTCTCCTCGTACGTCACCCGTGAGCCGGGAGCGCTGCGCGTGGTGGGGCTGCCGCGGCCGCCCGTGCCCGGGGTCGAACTGCACCCGGACTGCCGCGCCGCGTACGAGGGGACCGCGGAACTGCTGCGCGGGCTCGGACACCAGGTGGACGAGATCGAACTGCCCGTCGACGACGCGATCCTGCACGCCTTCACCCGGGTGTGGGGCGTGATGGCCACCGTCTACCCGGTGGCGCCGGAACAGGAGGAGCTGCTGATGCCGCTCACGCGGCACCTGCGTGCCGAGGGCGGCAAGGTGAGCGGCCCGGACTTCGCGGCGTCGCTGTACGCGTTCCGGGCGCTGGGGCAGCTGATCGCGGACGCGCTGCTGTCCTCGTACGACCTGGTGCTGACCCCGACGCTGGCGCAGCCCCCGGCGTTCGTCGGGAGCGCGGGCCTGCGGGACGACGACGACCCGGCGGCGGAGTTCGCGGGGCTGGCCGTCTACACGCCGTTCACCCCGATCTTCAACGCCACCGGCCAGCCGGCCGTGAACGTGCCGTTGCACTGGACGGAGGAGGGGCTGCCGATCGGTGTGATGTTCGGCGGCCGTTACGGGGACGAGGCGACGCTCATCTCGCTGTCGGCGCAGCTGGAGGCGGCCCGTCCGTGGGCCGGCCGCAGGCCCGCGATCTGGTAGCGGGGGCGGGGCGCGGCGGCGGCTCCGTACCGAGCAGCCGCCGCGCGCCCGGTCCCTGGTCGCCGAGCGTGTCGCCGGGGTTGGACAGGGCGCAGCGGTCCAGGGAGAGGCAGCCGCAGCCGATGCAGTCGTCGAGGCTGTCCCGGAGCGCGGTGAGCCGGTCGATGCGGGCGTCGAGTTCGGCCCGCCAGCCCGCGGAGAGCCGGGCCCAGTCGGCCCGGTCCGGGGTGCGGCCCTCGGGCAGGCCGTCCAGCGCCTCGCGGATCGCGGCGAGCGGCATGCCGACCCGCTGGGAGGCCCGGATGAAGGCGACGCGGCGCAGGGTGTCGCGGGCGTAGCGGCGCTGGTTGCCGGCTGTGCGGCGGCTGCGGATCAGGCCCTGGGCCTCGTAGTAGTGCAGCGCGGAGACGGCGGCCCCGCTGCGCCCGCTCAGCTGGCCGACGGTCAGTTCGCGGTGCTCGCCCGGGATCCTCGCCACGTCCCGACTCTACTTGCGGTGCGGGACGCTGGTCCGCCACAGCCGGACGCAGGAGACGAGCGCGGCGGCGACCAGCAGCGCGTTGCGGACGGCGACGATGGCGGCGCCCTGCCAGGTGACGGCGGTGACGTCCGTGAAGAACAGCGGGTAGTCGACCGTGGTGACGGCGGTGGCGAGCAGCACCAGCGCGGCGACCGGCCGTTGGGTGGTCTGCCGCATGGTGAGGCAGACCGCGCCGAGGCCGATCAGCCAGACCAGGTACTGGGGGCTGATGACCCGGCTGGTGACGGTGAACAGGAGCACGGCGGTCAGCGCCGCGTCGTACGGCGTGGCCGGGGTCCAACGGGCCGCCCTCACGCGCCACATCAGCAGCCACACCAGGGCGATCCCGGTGAGCAGCAGGGAGGCGGTGGTGATCTCGGCGACGTACGGGCCGGTGAACTCCAGCGACCCGTAGTGCGCGACCACGCGCCCCGGCCAGCCGAACATCTCGGCGACGTGCAGGAAGGTGCCGCCGAGGGACTCGATCTCGACCCCGCGGTGGTGCTGCGCTGACAGGAAGCCGAGGGCGCCGCGGAACGCGGTGCACAGCACCAGCAGCAGCCCGCCGGCGGACAGGGCGAGCGCGGTCCAGGTCTGCCGGGTGGTCCGGCCGCGCGGGGTGCCGAGCACGGTCAGCACGGGCCAGAGCTTGATCAGGGCGGCGAGCCCGGCGAGCGCGCCGCCGAGCCGCGGCCGCGCGGGCAGCGCGAGCAGCGCGCCGACGGCGACGACGGTGACCATCAGGTCGTACCGGGCGTAGGGCAGCTGCATCAGCAGCGGCAGGGCGAGCGCCCACAGCCAGGCACCGGCCGTGCTGCGTCCGGGCCGGCCGGTCCCGGCCCGCAGCAGGAGGAGCAGGACGACGGCGTCGGCGGCGAGCGACAGCAGGACGAAGCCCTGCAGGTAGCTGAGCCCGGGCAGCAGCGCCGGGGCGAGCATCACCAGCGCGGCCCCGGGCGGGTACTGCCAGGTCACGTCGCCCACGGGGAAGGTCCAGTGCGTGAAGCCCTCGCTCCAGTGGCGGTAGAGGAAGTGCACCTCGCGGGCGATGTCGCCCTGCCCGCTGCGCAGCAGGGCCAGCATGACCACCCGGCTGGCCAGCCAGTAGACGGCGAGGGCGAGCCAGCTCTGGGGCCAGGTCGCGGGGCGCAGCAGGACGGTGCGGACGGCCGCCGGGGAGGGGGTGCGGCCGCCGCTTCGGACCTCCACCGGGTGCCAGTCGGACGGGCTGGTCTCCGTGGGGGCCTCGGCCACTTCCGTCTCCTCCACCGGCGCGAACAGGGGCATACGCAGATGAAAGATAGTCACAAACCGGATGAACGGCCCTTGATACGCGCCGGGTGCGGGGCGTTGACACGGATCCTCCGCGGAGACCATGCTGAGCAAGCGCTTGGACAGTACGGGAGGCATGACATGGGACAGCCCAGGATCTTCACCTCGGTCGGCGAACTGAAGGACGCCATCGGGGAGGACCTCGGGACGACCGGCTGGCTGGAGGTCGACCAGAAGCGGATCGACCTGTTCGCGGACGCCACCGGGGACCACCAGTGGATCCACGTGGATCCGCAGAAGGCTGCCGAGGGCCCCTTCGGCACCACCATCGCGCACGGCTACCTGACGCTGTCGCTGATCCCGTCCCTCACCCCGGAGCTGCTGCGGGTCGAGGGCGTGAAGATGGGCGTCAACTACGGCGTGAACAAGGTCCGTTTCCCCTCCCCCGTGCCGGTCGGCTCACGGCTGCGGGCCGGCGGCCGGATCGCCGAGGTGAGCGAGGTGCCCGGCGGTGCCCAGCTCGTCGTGGCGATCACCGTGGAGCGGGAGGGCGGCGACAAGCCGGTGTGCGTGGCCGAGACGGTCGTCCGCTTCTACCTCTGACGGGGCGCGTACCCGACCATGCGCAGGGCGAGATCGGCGTACAGCGCGCCGATCTCGTCCGGCGTCCGGCGCCCGCCGGGGTTGAACCAGCGGGCCACGTCGATGCAGAGCGACAGCAGCGCGACGGTCGTCCCGGAGACGTCCGGCACGTCGAAGTCCCCGGCCTGCACGCCGTCGTGGATGACCGAGCGGACCGCGGCCTCGCTCTCCCGGCGCAGCTCCACCACCTCGGTGTAGTGCTCGGGGCCGAGGGCGCCGAGCTCGTACTGCACGACTCGGCCCGTGGTGTGGTGCTCCGCGTGCCAGCGGACGAAGGAGCGCACGGCCGTGGCCAGCCGTTCGGCGGGGCCGCCCCCGCCGTTCGCGGCGTCCTGGAGCAGCCCGAGGGAGAGCCGGTGCCCGACCACGCTGATCTGGTAGAGGAGCTCTTCCTTGGTCTTGTAGTGGATGTAGAGCGCCGCGGGGCTCATGCCGGCCCGGCCCGCGATGTCGCGCGTGGTCGTCGCGTGGTAGCCGCGCTCCGCGAACGCCTCGACCGCGGCGATCACCAGCCGCCTGGCGGCATCAGGGGTGATGCCGGTCCACGCCTCGGTCCGCTCCGACTGCTCCGCCTCCACGTCCATGGCGGACACCCTACATGGACGCTGAGCAAGCGCTTAGATACCGAGCGGTCGGTCGGCGCCGGCCCGCCCCGTCAGAAGGCCGCGATCCCCGTCAGCTCCCGGCCGATCAGCAGTTTCTGGATCTGGCTCGTGCCCTCGTAGAGGGTCATCACGCGGGCGTCCCGCAGCAGCTTGCCCACGGGGTACTCGTCGATGTAGCCGTAGCCGCCGAAGACCTGCAGCGCGTTGTTGGCGCAGCGCACCGCGGCCTCGCTCGCGAAGAGCTTCGCCTTGGACGACTCCGCCGCGAAGGGCCGGCCCCGGTCGATGAGGTCGGCGACCCGCCAGGTCAGCAGCCGGGCCGCGTCCACGTCCAGGGCGATGTCCGCGAGGAGCTCCTGCACCAGCTGGTGCGCGGCGATCGGCTTGCCGAACTGCACGCGGTCCTTGGCGTAGCCCACGGCCGCGTCCAGCGCCGCCTGCGCGATGCCCACGCACCCGGCGGCGACCGACATGCGGCCCTTGGCCAGGGCGGACATCGCCACCGAGAAGCCCTTCCCCTCCGGCCCGAGCATCGCCGAGGCCGGCACGCGCACGTCCTCCAGCACCAGCTCCGCCGTGGCCTGGCCGCGCAGCCCCAGCTTCCCGTGTACCTCGTGCCGGGAGAGGCCGGGGGTGCCGGTGGGCACGAGGAAGGCGCTGACGCCCTTGTGGCCGGGGAGGTCGTTGGTGCGGGCGAAGAGCAGGACCACGTCCGCCCAGGTGCCGTTCGTGATGAACATCTTGGCGCCGTTGATCACGTAGTCGCCGCCCTCGCGCCGGGCCCGCGTGGTCAGGCTGCCGGCGTCCGAGCCGGTGCCGGGCTCGGTCAGCCCGAAGCAGCCCACCGCCTCGCCGGAGGCCAGCCGGGGCAGCCAGGCCCGCTTCTGCTCCTCCGTGCCCCAGTGGGCGACGGACTTCGCCACCAGCCCGAGCGAGACGGAGACGATCCCCCGCACGGACGAGTCCCCGCGCCCCAGCTCCTCGGTGACCAGGCAGTACGCCAGGTGGTCGCCACCCGAGCCGCCGTACTCCTCCGGGATGGTCAGCCCGAGGAAGCCCACGGCACCCAGCTTCTTGACGATGCCCCGGTCCACGCCCTCCGCCCGGTCCCACGCGGCCGCGTGCGGCACGATCTCGCGCTCGGCGAACTCGGCGGCCAGCGCGCGGACCGCGGCCTGCTCCTCGGACAGCTCAAGATTCACGGCGCACCTCGGTTCGGCTTTAAATTATCACTGCTAGTTTCCTGCCGGCAGCCTCTACTATGTGCCGCATGGCCCGCCCCCGCAAGCCCCTGCTCAGCCGCGAACGCATCGTCGCCACGGCACTCGCGCTCGTGGACGGGGAGGGACTGCAGGCCGTCTCCACGCGCCGTCTCGCGGCGGAGCTCGGCGTCAGCGGGCCGAGCCTCTACAACCACTTCACGACCAAGGACGGGATCCTGGACGCGGTCGCCGACGCGGTCGTCGGCGAGGTCGACCTCTCCATGTTCGACGACGGCCGTGACTGGCGCGACGCCCTGGTCGCCTGGGCCCGCTCCTACCGCGCCGCGCTCGCGGCCCACCCCCAGATCGTCCCGTTCCTCGCGCAGGGCCCGGGCCGCCGTCCGGCAGGCCTGCGCATGGCCGACGCGGTCTTCGGCGGCATGACCGCCGCCGGCTGGCCCCCGGCCCACGCCACCCGCGTGGGCGCGCTCATGCGGTACTTCGTGGCGGGGTCTGCGCTGGGGTCCTTCGCGCGGGGGTTCGTCGACGACCCCTCGGCGTACGACCCGGCGGACTACCCGCACCTCGGGCAGGCCCACCTGCTCGCGGAACGGCAGCAGCAGGTGGACGAGGGCGCCTTCGAGACGGGCCTGCGCGCCCTCGTCGACGGCCTCGCGGTGCAGTTCGCTGCGCTCGGCCGGGCACCGGCCCCCGAGGCCCAGTAGGCCTCACAGCTCGCAGGGGGCGGCGAAGCAGACGGGGTGCGTGCGCCAGTCGTCGTCGGTGTCCATGCCGCCGCCGTAGCCGTCCCCGTCGTGGTCACCGCGGCCCGGGTCCCAGTGATCCGCGTCCCAGCCGCCGGAACCGTCCTGGCTCATGTCGTCGGTGTGGAGGAGCGTCGAGTACGACCCGGAGTCATCGGCGAACGCGGTCGTGGGCAGCAGCGCGCCACCCGTCACGAAGGCGGAGGCGGCGGCGAGCGCGAAGAAGCGGCGGGTCAGGATCTTGTGCGGCATGGGAGTTCCCCTCGGGCGGAGGCCGCCTGTGCGGCCCGCGTATCTGGACTCCCTCCAGTAGGCGGTGCGTGCCCGCTCCCGGTCACGCCCCTTCATTTCGTGGCTTGACACGGTCGGGGCGTCCATGTGCAGGTGCGGCGCCGTTGTCGTTGCGGTTGGGGGTTTCCCGCCCGCCGCCCTCCCCCAGCCTTCGGCCGGGGGGACCCCCATCCGGCGCGGTTGGTGCGGGCCTGCGCGCGTGTGTGGTGGGCCGGGGTCGGGGCCTCCGGGGCTGGGCATTCTGGACCGCATATTTATGTGCATGACGGGCGGCACTTGTTGTGCCGTCTGTGCCGCACAACACATACACGTCAGCGTCCAGAACGCCCACCCTCCCCCAGCCTTCGGCCGGGGGGACCCCCACCTCCCCCGCCCCCTCCGTCGGTTCCGCGACCAACGGCCGGTGGAGGGTGAAAAGGCGGTCCGGGGTCGCCGCAAGTGCCCCACTCACCCCCCACCGGCCGTCATGCGCCCCAACACACGGGAGGGGGTGTGGCGGGGTGCGCCCATGGGGGTCCCCCCGGCCGAAGGCTGGGGGAGACGAGCGGCGAACCCGGGCGCCGAACGACGCAGGGCCAAACCGCGAGCGCTGTGGGGGTCCCCCCGGCCGAAGGCTGGGGGAGTGCGCCGGCGCGGCCCCGACCCCAACCCAACGCAGCGCAGGCCCGCACTGACCGCGCCGGGCAATCGGCGGGAGGGCGGGGGATGCCCGCCGCAGGCGCAACGAACCCGCAGACGGCGACGAACCGGTCAGAAGACGACCAGCGCCCGCCCGCCCCTCCCCGCCAGCATCGCCGAGAACGCCCCCGGAATCCCCTCCAGCCCGATCCGCTCCGTGACCATCGCCGACAGGTCGAGCCGCCCCGCCCGCACGTGCTCCGCCAGGACGGGCAGGTCCCGCGCCGGGTCGCTGTTCCCGTACACGCACCCCGACAGCGTGCGCCCGAAGTGGAAGAGCTCCAGCGCGGAGAAGGAGACCAGGTCCCCCTTCCCGCCGATGCCCACCACCGTCGTGCGCCCGCCGCGCCGCGTCGAGGACCACGCGGAGCGGATCGTCTCGCCGCGCCCCACGCACTCGATGGCGACGTCCGCCCCGTGCCCGCCGGTCAGCGCGCGGATGCGCTTCGCGACGTCCTCCCCCGCAAGGAGGAACTCCGTGGCGCCCGCGGCCCGCGCCAGGGGCTCCTTCTCCGGGGAGACGTCGACGGCCACGACGGCGCCCGCCCCCGCGATGCGGGCCGACTGGAGGACGGCGAGGCCGACGCCCCCGACACCGAAGACGGCGACGGACTCCCCGGGGCGCACCCCGGCGCTGTGGTGGACCGCCCCGTACCCGGTGAGCACGGCGCACCCGAGGAGCGCGGCCTCGGTGAGCGGCACCCCGTCCGGGAGGGGCAGCACCGCGGCCGCCGGGACCACGGTCTCCTCGGCGAACGCGGCCGTCCCGAGCCCCGGGTAGAGCTCGTCGCCGCCGCCCACGAGCTTGGCGTGGGGCACGCCCGCCGCCGCGCCCGCGGCGGCGCACAGCCAGGGCTCGCCGAGCCCGCAGTAGTGGCAGGCGCCGCAGGAGGGCGCCCAGTTGAGGATGACGCGGTCGCCCGGGGCCACACCCGTGACGCCCTCGCCCACGGAGACGACCGTGCCGGCGCCCTCGTGTCCGAGGACGGCGGGCACGGGCTGCCGCAGCGTCCCGTTGGACAGGGACAGGTCGGAGTGGCACACCCCGGCCGCGGCGAGCCTGACCCGTACCTGGCCCGGCCCGGGTTCGGGCAGGTCGATCTCGGCGAGGGTCAGGGGCGCGTTGACGGCGGGCAGTACGGCGGCGCGGACCACGGTGTTTTCTCCTGCGCTCAGAACTGGAGGGACTTGGTCTGGAGGTATTCGGTGAGGCCGTGCGGGCCGAGCTCGCGCCCGACGCCGGACTGCTTGTACCCGCCGAACGGGGCCAGCGGGTTGAAGCGGCCGCCGTTGATGTCGACCTGGCCGGTGTCCATGCGCCGGGCGAAGGCGACGGCCGCCGCCTCGTCGGCCGCCCAGACCGCCCCGGCGAGGCCGTAGACGGTGCCGTTGGCGATGCGCAGCGCGTCCTCCTCGTCCTCGTACGCCAGGATCGACAGGACGGGGCCGAAGATCTCCTCCTGGGCGATCGTCATCTCCGGGGTGACGTCGGCGAAGACGGTGGGGCTGACCCAGTAGCCGCGCTCCCGGGGGACGTCGGTGCCGCCGGCGACGAGGCGGGCGCCCTCCTCGACGCCCTTGGCGATGTAGCCGCGGACGCGCTCGTGCTGCTTGGCGTTGACGACGGGGCCGATGCGCTCGCCGGGCACGTACTTGGCGGCGGCCGTCACGGCGAGGGCCACCGCCTCCTCGTACCGGTCCCGGTGGACGAGCATGCGGGTCCAGGCGCTGCACGTCTGACCGCTGTTGGACATGACGTTGGCGACGCCGACGTTGACGGCCTTGGCGAGGTCCGCGCCCGGGAGGATGACGTTGGCGGACTTGCCGCCGAGTTCCAGGGCGACCCGCTTGACGGCGGCGCCCGCGGTCGCGGCGATCTGCCGCCCGACGGCGGTGGATCCGGTGAAGGAGACCAGGTCGACGCCTTCGTGGGCGGCCAGGGCCTGTCCGGCGACCGGGCCGAGACCGGTGACGAGGTTGAACACGCCCGCGGGCACGCCCGCTTCGTGGACGGCCTCGGCGAAGAGCTGGGCGACCAGCGGGGTGTCCTCGGCGGGCTTGAGGACGACCGTGCAGCCGACGGCGAGCGCGGGGGCGACCTTGGCGACGATCTGGTGGAGCGGGTAGTTCCAGGGGGTGATCGCGCCGACCACTCCGACGGGCTCGTGGAGGACGGTGGAGTTGCCGATCCGCTCCTCGAAGGCGTGGGTGGCGGCGAGTTCGGCGTACGAGCCGGCGACCGCGACCGGGAGCCCCGCGTGGACCGCCTGGCTGAACGGCAGCGGCGCGCCGAGTTCGGCGGTGACGGTCTCGGCGATCTCGTCGCGGCGCGCGGCGAGGATGTCGCGCAGCGCGGCGATCCGGGCGGCCCGTTCGGCGGGCGGCGTGGCGGCCCAGCCGGGGAACGCGGCCCGGGCGGCGCCGACCGCCGCGTCGACGTCGGCGGCGGTGCCCGCGGGCACGGTGGCGAACACCTGCTCGTCGGCGGGGTTGACGACGTCGATCGTCTCCGTGCCGGCGGCGGGCCGCCATTCGCCGTCGATGTACATCCCGTCGTGCGGCTTCATCCCTTGTCCTCCCGGGCGGACCTGCCGTGGCCCGCCCAAACTAGCGCCGATAGTTTTCCGTTTCCAGGGCGGCACCCCGTGCGGTGGGTCACGCCGGGGCGACCTGCACGGGGAATCCGTTGAGGACGGCCGTGCCCGACAGCGGGTCGAGCAGGGTGCCGTCGAGCAACTGGTTGAGGTTGGCCCCCGGTTCGCGGGACGCGACCGTCAGCCGGGTGCCCGCGCGGTCGTGGCCCCAGCCGTGCGGCAGGCTCACCACTCCGGGCCGCACCGCGTCCGTGACCTCGACCGGGGCCTCGATCTCGCCGCCGTCGCCCTTGATGCGGGCGGGCGCCGCGTCCGTGAGGCCGAGGCGGGTGGCGTCCTCGGGGTGCACCTGGAGGGTGCAGCGGTTGCTCCCGCCGGTGAGCGCGGGCACGTTGTGCATCCAGCTGTTGTTGGAGCGCAGGTGCCGGCGGCCGATGAGGACCAGCCCGTCCCCGGACCGGCCGGTGACCGCCGCCAGCAGCCGGGGCACGTCGGCGGTGAGCGGCGCGGGCGCCAGTTCGATCGTGCCGGAGGCGGTGCGCAGCACCTCGGGGACGCGGGGGCGCAGCGGGCCGAGGTCGATGCCGTGCGGCCGGTCGAGGAGGCTGCGCAGGGTGAGGCCGCCGGGGTCGGCGCCGAAGCCGTCGCCGTACGGGCCGAGCCGCAGCATCATGTCGAGACGTCGCTCGTAGCCGGTGCCTCCGGTCAGCGCGGCGGCCAGTTCGACGGGGTCGCGGCCGTGGACCGCGGAGTGCGGGTCGGCGGTCTCCTTGGCCAGGCGGTGGGTGACGGCCTGCTCGTCGACGAGCGCGGGGTCGGCCTCCGGGCCGAAGCCGCCGAGGAGGAGGGAGAGCCGGGCGAGGATCTCCGGCTCCCCGGGCCTGCCGTCCTCCAGGGGGATCGCGGGCGGGCTGTAGCGGGCGTTGTTGCGCACGGAGAAGTTGCCGAACGCGAAGTCGTAGTGGGCGCTGCGCGAGGGCGGGGGCGGCGGCAGGACGACGTGCGCGTGGCGGGTGGTCTCGTTGAGGTACGGGTCGACGCTGACCATGAAGTCCAGCCCCGCCAGGGCCCGGTCGAGGCGGGCCCCGTCGGGGGCGGACAGCACGGGGTTGCCCGCGATGGTGACCAGGGCGCGAAGTTGCCCGTCGCCGGGGGTGTCGATCTCCTCGGCGAGTGCGGCGGCGGGCAGTTCGGAGGCGACCTCCGGGTGGCCGGAGACCCGGCTGTGCCAGCGGCCGGTGGTGAAGCCGCGGCCGGGGCCGGCCGGGCGCGGGGCGCGTGCGGTGGCCGGCAGCGGGAACATGGCGCCGCCGGGGCGGTCGAGGTTGCCGGTCAGGATGTTGAGGACGTCGATCAGCCAGCTGGCGAGGGTGCCGAAGCGTACGGCGGTGCTGCCCAGGCGTCCGTAGACGGCGGCGCTGGGGGCGGCGGCCAGGTCGCGGGCGAGGGTGCGGATGAGCTCGGCGGGGACGTCGCAGTACGGGGCGACCGTCTCGGGGGTGAACTCGCGGGCCAGTGCGCGGACCTCGTCGACGCCGGTGACGTGGCCTTCGAGGTGGCCGAGGCCGGTGAGTTGCTCCTCGAACAGCACGTGGACGACGGCGAAGAGCAGCGCGGCGTCGGTGCCGGGGCGCGGGGCGATGTGGAGGTCGGCGCGTTCGGCGGTGCGGGTGCGCTTGGGGTCGATGACGGTGAGTCTGCCGCCGCGGCGGCGCAGTGCCTTGAGCTTGCCGGGGAAGTCGGCGGCGGTGGCGAGGCTGCCGTTGGACACCAGGGGGTTGCCGCCGATGACGACCAGGTGGTCGGTGCGGTCCAGGTCGGGCACGGGGACGGCGAGCGCGTCCCCGTAGAGGTGGCCGCACGCGGCCTGCTTGGGCATCTGGTCCAGGGTGCTGGCGGAGAACAGCGCGCGGGTGCCGAGGGCACGGATGACCGTCGGCGGGTAGAGGCCGCCGGCGATGGTGTGCACGTTGGGGTTGCCCAGGTAGACGCCGGTCGCCGCGGTGCCGTGGGTCTCGCGGACACGGGCGAAGCCCTCGTCGACGGCCGCGTACGCCTCGGCCCAGGTGGCCTCGGTGAGCACGCCGTCGCGGCGCACGAGCGGGCGGGTCAGCCGGTCGGGGTCGCCGTCGACCTCGCCGAAGGAGGCGCCCTTGGGGCAGATGAAGCCCGCGCTGAAGACGTCGTCGCGGTCGCCGCGGGCGCCGGTGACCCGGTCCGCGTCGATGGTCAGGGTCAGTCCGCACGTGGCCTCGCACAGCGGACAGATACGCAGGGCGGTACGACTGCTGGCCATCGGGCCTCCCGGGGCAAGGACGCTTCCTCGTGTGCGGTCACCATACCGACCGGTATGCATGTCGGGATAGCACTCGCGGACACGACGCTCGCGGGCTACGGCTCCAGAACGCCGGCGAGGTACGCGCGGAGCAGCACCTTCGTCTCGGCGATGAGCGCGGCGTCGCCCTGCGGCTCGGCGCGGAAGGCCATCTTGAGCAGGGCGTCGGCGGCCTCCACACCCACCACGAAGGCCGTCCGCAGTCGCCGGTCGTCGGTCACGGCCACGCCGGCGGCGCCGAGCGGCGCGATGAGCAGCGCACGCAGCCGGTCGGCGACCAGATGGTTGGCCAGGTCGTTCACGGCGGGGCCGGGAGCCGGGCCGGCGAAGCTGACGAGGGCGAAGCCGGGCACGGTGCGCCGCATGGCGACGTACTGGTCGACGACGACGTCGATCAGGCGGCGCCAGTCCCCGGGGCCGCCGGGGGCCACGTCGCCAGGGGCCGGGCCGAGGGCGTCGAGGGCGTCGAGGCGGTCGGTGACCCCGGCGAGGTACTTGTCGAGGTTGCGGCGGGCGAGGGCGTCGGCCATGGCGCGCTTGTTGGAGAAGAAGCGGTAGACCGAGCCGATCGGCACGCCCGCGCGGGCGGCCACGTCCCGCGTGCTCAGCTCCTCGTAGCCGCCCTCGTCGAGGATCGCCGCGGCCGCGTCGAGGATCCGGGCGAAGCGTTCGGCGCTGCGCTGCTGGACGGGTACGCGCCGGAGACCGTTGCCGCTGCTGTGCACGAGGTCCATCATGCCGGTTTTCCACAGGGACCGGCCGATCCCTTGCGGGGTTGATTCCTATGGACAACCATAGGAATCGTGACCAGCACAGAGATCGCCAGCACAGAGATCCAGGCCGGCAAGGACCTCGCCTACCTCCCCGGCTTCGGCAACGAGCACATGAGCGAGGCGGTCCCCGGAGCGGTTCCGGTCGGCCGCAACTCACCGCAGCGCGCACCGCTCGGCCTCTACGCGGAGCAGCTGAGCGGCACGGCCTTCACCGAGCCGCGGCATCACAACCGCCGCTCGTGGCTGTACCGCATCCGCCCCTCGGCGGCCCATCCGCCGTTCCGCCGCATCGCCAACGGGCGGCTGCGCAGCGCGCCCTTCACGCAGGCCGAGCCCGATCCCAACCGGCTGCGCTGGAGCCCGCTGCCGCTGCCGCAGGAGCCGGCCGACTTCGTGGACGGCCTGGTCACCGTCGGCGGCAACGGTGACGTGCTGCGCCGCGAGGGCATCGGCATCCACTGGTACGCGGCCAACCGCTCGATGGCCGACCGGGTGTTCTCCTCCTCCGACGGCGAGCTGCTGATCGTGCCGGAGCGCGGCCGGCTGCTGATCCGTACCGAACTGGGCGTCCTGGCCGCCGGGCCGGGCCACGTGGCGCTGGTGCCGCGCGGGGTGCGCTTCCGCGTCGAGCTGCCGGACGGGGAGGCGCGCGGCTACGTCTGCGAGAACTACGGCCAGTCCTTCCGGCTGCCCGACCTCGGCCCGATCGGCGCCAACGGCCTGGCCAACGCGCGGGACTTCATGGCGCCGGTGGCGGCGTACGAGGACCGCGAGGAGCCGGTGGAGGTGGTGAACAAGTTCGGCGGCAACCTGTGGGCCGCCGAGTACGGCCACTCCCCCCTCGACGTCGTCGGCTGGCACGGCAACCTGGTGCCCTACGTCTACGACCTGCGGCGCTTCAACGTGCTCGGTTCGGTCAGCTACGACCACCCCGATCCGTCGATCTACACCGTGCTGACCTCGCCCTCCGACACCCCGGGCCTGGCCAACGCCGACTTCGTGGTCTTCGCGCCGCGCTGGCTGGTCGGCGAGGACACCTTCCGCCCGCCGTACTTCCACCGGAACGTGATGAGCGAGTTCATGGGGCTCGTCGAGGGCGCGTACGACGCCAAGGCGGAGGGCTTCGTCCCCGGCGGGGCGTCGCTGCACAACATGATGTCGGCGCACGGCCCGGACCGGGCCACCTTCGACAAGGCGAGCGCCGCCGAGCTGGTCCCGCAGAAGGTGGACGACGGGCTGGCCTTCATGTTCGAGACGCGCTGGCCGGTGGTGGCGACCCCGGAAGCGCTGGGTGCGGAGCACCTGCAGCGGGACTACGACGGCGTGTGGCGGGGGCTTGAGCGACACTTCAGGCCATGACGACGAGCCCGAGCAGCACCTTCGCCCCCGACTCGCTGGTCCTGAACCGCAAACTCCCCTTGTGGTACCAGGTCTCGCAGTCCCTGCGCGCCTCGATACTCGGCCGTCGTCCGGACGCCCCGCTGCGGCTGCCGACCGAGGACGCGCTGGCGGGGCACTACGGCGTCAGCGTGCTCACGATGCGGCAGGCGCTGAAGGAGCTGGAGGAGGAGGGGCTGATCAGCCGCCACCGGCGGCGCGGCACGTTCATCGAACCGGCCGCGCGGCGCGGGGCTCCGGTGCGGCTGCTGGGCTCGGTCGACGCGATCGTCGCCCAGCAGTCCGGGGACCGCACCAGCGTGCTCGGCCACGGCCCGGCGCCCGTGCCGCAGGAGTTCGCCGAGTACTTCCCCGGGCTGCCGGAGACCGTCGCCTACCGCCGGCTGCGCTGCGACGAGTCGGGTGAGCCGACCAACTGGGCGGAGAACTTCGTCCTGCCGGAGCTGGCCGCCCGCATCGACCTCGCGGACCTGGCGCGCTGGCCGATGACGAAGGTGCTCCGGGACGCCCTCGGGGTACGGATCAGCCGCATCACCGACACCGTCGAGGCCCGGCTGGCCGACCCGGACACCGCCCGGCTGCTGCAGGTGCCCCTGCTCAGCCCGATCCTGCACTACACGGGGGTGACCTACGACGACACGGGCCGCACGGTCGACGTGGTGCGCATCCGCTACCGGGGCGACCGCTTCTCCTTCACCGTGACCGTGGAGGCACCCTGAGGGCCCTCAGTAGCATGCCCACGGTGAGCGATGTGAGCGAGGAAGCGCCGACGCTGGCGGACCTGATGCCGTGGTCCGTCCCGCCCCTGCGCCTGGGGCGGAGCTGGGTCATGGCCCCCGATGCGGCGACCCTCACCTCGCGCTGGGACCGGCTGGTGAAGGCCGGGGGCGCCGAGCGCGAGCGGCTGTTCCATCCGACCCGGGCGCGCACCCCGCACACCGCCGTCGCCCAGCTTCCGGGCCACCCGGCGCCCACCACCCGGCTGGAGCGCGAGGAGGGCCCCTGCGCGGAGCCGGTGCGGGTGCTCCACGGCCCGTACGACCAGCAGTGGCTCATCCCCGACCAGCGCCTGATCGACGCCGCCCGCCCCGAGTTGTGGCGGGTCGCCGACGAGGACCGGCAGCTGTACGCGGTGGAACTGGCGCGCCTGCCGCAGGTCCCGGGGCCGCCACTGGCCTTCTCCGCGCTGCTCCCCGACGGCCACTCCCCCGCCGGCCGGCCCGGCCGGATCCGGCCGCTGTTCCGCCGCCCCGGCGGACGGGACCCGAACCTCGCGCCGGGTCTGCTGGACCAACTCGCCCGTCGGCTGGACACCCCGGTCGGCGCGCAGGACGTGCTCGCCTGGGTCGCCGCGCTCGCCACGGGCTCGCCCGTCGGGGTCCCGCTCACCGCCGATCCGGCGCTGTGGGCGGAGGGCGTCGCGCTGGGCCGCCGTCTGCTGTGGCTGCACACCCGGGGCGCCCGCTTCGCCGATCCGGCGGAGGACCGCCCCACGGGACATCCCCGGCTGCCCGGCGGCCGGCGCCCCTACGTCCGGGCGGCGCTGCCCGACGTGCCGCGGGAGGCCCCGTCGTACGACCCGGAGGAGCAGGCGCTGGTGCTGGGGAGCGGACGGGTGGCGCCGGTGCCGCAGGCGGCCTGGGAGTTCCACGCCGGGGGGACGCGGGTGCTGGAGACCTGGTTCGAGCGGCGGCTCCCCGCCGGAGTGGTGGAGGGACTCGACGCGGTCCGGCCCGCCGCCTGGCCGCGAGCCAGGACGACCGAACTGCTGGAGCTGGTCAGTGTGCTGGCCCTGCTGGCGGAGCTGCGGCCGTCCCGCCGCGCGCTCGCCGCCCGGGTCGCGGACGGCCCGCGGATCAGTGCCGCCGAGCTGCGTGCGGCCCGCGTCCTGCCGGTGCCGGATTCCGCTCGCCGCCCGGCCTCCGTGCTGGATCACCACGAAGAGGGACCGGACGGGCAGTTCGCCCTGCTGTGACCACAAGTCGACACGACAACAGGCTCGGACGGAGCACACCGACGCGCCGCATGACGCAGCGCGGTGCCGGGACGGTGTACTGCGCCCGAGCCTGTCCGCTGGAAGGAACGCCGAGGACGCCTCCGGTCAGCCGCGGCTGCCGAAGAGCGAACGGCGCAGCCGCCGCAGCGGCGCGAACAGCGACACACGCGCCCCGCGGTTGGCGTTCGCGCGCACGTGGTCGCGCGAGGTCAGCTCGCGCATCAACAGCGTGGCCTCCTCCGCCTCCCGCTGCGGCACGGCGGGGCCGGCCAGCACCGAGAGATGGCGGTCGAGACGCGCGCTGGACGCGCTGCTCCCGCACGTGACGGCAGGCACTCGCGGCCTGCTCCGCATTGCTATCTGATCCATGACACTCCCCACCCGTTCGAGGGCACCCGGCACCGGGCAGGGTAACCCTATCGTCCTGCGGCGTCACCTATGCATCCGCGTTCCCGGATTCACCTGTGCGTCAAGGGGGTTGACGGTCACGAACCGATCCCCAGCGCGAGCAGGGGAAGTTGCACCATGGGATCCGAGGTCGGCACCACGGATCCGCCAGTCGGCTCAACCGTCACGGTGAACGCGTACGACCGCTCGTTCAGCCCGTCGGTCACGATCGGCGCGGGCGTGCCGTCCGCCGCCGGATCGGCGCCCAGCACGCCGAGGGAGCGGAAGGACGTCGGACGCTCGCTCACCAGCCACAGCTGGTAGACGTTCCGTCCCTCCAGGCGCGGCAGCCCGTGCACCGTCACCACGGCGCGGCGCAGGTCCCGTGACACCACGGCGGTCACCCCCCGTCCATGGTCGTCGCTCGCGTAGGCGGGGCGGGCATCGGCGGCCGTCAGAACCTCGTTCACCGCACGCGTGTTCCCCCGTTCCCGGTCCAGTTGGGTGGCGGTCCGCAGCAGCAGGGCGCCCAGCACCGCGCAAGCCAGGAGGGCCGCCCCGGCGCCCGTCGCGGCCAGGCGCGCCGGGGACGGCCGGCGCCACGCCTCCCACCACCGGCCCGGCCCCAGGGCTTCCAGGGGTTCCCGGGCTTGCGGCGCTTCCGGATCCTCCGGCACGCCGTCCACCGGCACCCCGTCCACCAGCAGCGGCACCATCGGGGGCGGCGGCACGGCGGAACCCCGGTTGCCGAGCCGCACGGTGTCCCCGGCCAGATCCCGCACCCGCTCGGCGCACGCGTCGCAGCGCATCAGATGCCGCTCGAATCGGCGCAGTTCCCGCGGCGCGAGGGTGTCCAGCGCGTACGCCGGGGCCAGTTCGTGCACGGAACCTCTCATGGGTCGCCCCGCTTCCCTCCGCGGTGCCGCACCGTCCGGCCGGGCCCATATCACGTTACAACCCTGTGACACAAATTCGCCCCGGTCCGCCAATCCGCCGTCCGACCGGCCCCGAACAACCCACGCAGGACCTCTTCCAAGGGGGAGGGGCCACACTCGCGAAGGACCGACGCGATGACCGCACACAGCAGGAACAGGCTCACGGCCCGGTTCGGGCGATCGCGCACGATCGCCCTGCTGGCCGCCGGCGCACTGGCAGCGGGGGGACTCGCCGCGGTGGGCGTCACCGGACTGGAGCCGGGGACGGCACAGGCGTCCAGCCACCGGGAGGCACCGCTGATCTCGGGGCAGCCGCAGTACGACACCACGGACGTCTACGCGTTCGTCAGCCCCGACCGCCCGGACACCACCACGCTGGTGGCGAACTGGATACCGTTCGAGGACCCGGCCGGCGGCCCGAATTTCTACAAGTTCGCCAATGACGCCCAGTACGACATCCACATCGACAGCGACGGGGACGCCCAGGGCGACTACCTCTACCGGTGGACGTTCCGGGACCACCTCCGCAACAAGAAGACGTTCCTCTACAACACCGGGCCGGTCACCAGCCTCGACGACCCGGACCTGAACTTCTTCCAGACCTACGACATCGACCTGTTCCGGCTGCACGACCAGCAGGTCACCGGCCGCTACAAGGTCGCGAACGACGTGCCCGTCGCGCCGTCGAACGTCGGCAAGGCCTCGATGCCGGACTACAACGTGCTGCGCCAGCAGGCCGTCAAGGACCTGGGCCGCGGCACCACGGCCTTCGCCGGCCAGTCCGACGACCCGTTCTTCCTCGACCTGCGGGTCTTCGACCTGCTCTACGGGGGCAACCTCTCCGAGGTCGGCGACGACACCCTCAAGGGCTACAACGTCAACACCATCGCCCTGCAGGTCCCGACGGCCGCGATCCGCCAGTCGGCCAAGCAGCCGGTCGTCGGCATCTGGTCCACCACGCAGCGGCGCACCGCGAACGGCGACTGGGCACAGGTCTCGCGCCTCGGCATGCCGCTGGTCAACGAGGTGGTCAACCCGCTCAAGGACAAGGACCGGTTCAACGCGTCCTCGCCCTGGAACGACGCCCAGTTCCTCAAGAACGTGACGCACCCCGAACTGCCCGGGCTCATCGAGGGCATCTACAAGATCAAGGCGCCGGCCACCCCGCGCAACGACCTCGTCCAGGTGTTCCTGACGGGTGTGCCCAAGCTCAACCAGCCGCCGCACGTCCGCCCGTCGGAGATGCTGCGGCTCAACACGGCCGTCCCGCCCACCGCCAAGCCCAAGCGGCTCGGCGTCCTGGACGGCGACAACGCCGGCTTCCCCAACGGCCGCCGGCTCGGTGACGACGTCGTGGACATCGCGCTGCAGGTGGTGGAGGGCGAACTGGTCGGGTCGAAGAACGACCTCGGCGACGCCGTCAACGCCAACGACCAGGCCTTCGGCGCCAGCTTCCCGTACGTGGCCCTGCCGGCCTCCGGCTCGGACGGCCCGCTGGCCAAGCCGGCCACCAATTCGGCGCAGACCAACGGGGTCACCCAGCTCAACGGGGGCGGCCTGCTCACGGGCGGCGGTGACGACAACACCGTGCTGATCGCCTCCGCGGCCTCCGGCGGCGCGGGCGTGCTGCTGATCGGCGCCGCGCTGCTGTGGTGGCGGATGCGCCGCAGCCCCGCCGGCCGCCGGGCGCACGGCCGGGCCTGAGGCACCGCTGCGCCGGGCCCCACGGCCGGGCGCAGGCACACCGCACGGCACCCGGCCGGGACGCACCGCGAGCGCCCCGGCCGGGCTCCACCCCATCATCCCGAAAGGCAGCAGCCATGGACGTACCGGCCCCGGGCCGACTGCGCGCCGCCGTCCTGTACGCGGCGCTGGCGCTCGGCCTCGCGCTGGCGCTCACCGCGGGCGCGCTGGTCCTCGGCGGGTCCCCCGCCCCGCGGGACGCCGCACGGACCGCGGCACCCGCCGCCGACGCCCCGCTGGACCGCCTCGCCGAGGGCGACCTCGCGGGCGGCATCGCGGCCCTGCAGACGCATCTGCGGGCCCAGCCCGACGACGCGCCGGGGTGGGCCGCGCTCGGCGCCGCCTACGTCGAGCAGGCCAGGACCAGCGGCGACCCGACCCGCTACCCGCAGGCACAGGCCGCCTTCACCCGTTCGCTGCGGATCTCCCCCCGCGACAACGACGCCGCACTCGCCGGGCGGGCCGCGCTCGCCGCCGCCCGCCACGACTTCCGCACCGCCCTCACCGAGGCGGACCGGGCGCTGAAGGTCAACCCGTACGGGGAGCGCGCCCTCGCCGTACGGGTCGACGCCCTGGTCGAACTCGGCCGCTACGACGAGGCGCTGCGCGCCGCCGAGCACGCGGACGCGGTGCGTCCCGGCATCCCGGTCTTCACCCGCCTCGCCTACGTCCACGAACTGCGCGGTGACCCCGCCGGTGCCCGCCGCATCCTGACCCGGGCCCTGGACTCCGCCGCGACCCCGGGCGACACCGCCTACGTCGCCACGGCGCTGGGCCAGCTCGCCTGGAGCCAGGGCCGGTACCCGGCCGCACTGCGGCACTTCGCCACCGCGCTGCGCGCCGACCCCGGCTACCTGCCGGCGGTCGAGGGCCGCGGCCGTACGTACGCGGCGCGCGGCGACCGGGAGAAGGCCCTGCGCGACCTGGGCCGGGTCGTCGACCGCTACCCACTGCCCGCGCAACTCGCGGAACTGGGCGAACTGTACGAGGCCACCGGCCAGGACGAACGGGCGGAGCAGCAGTACGCGGTGGTCGGCACCTGGATCGCCCTCGCCAGGGCGAACGGCGTCGCCACCGACCTCGACGCGGCGCTGGTCGCCGCCGACCACGGGGACGCCGCGGAGGCGCTGCGCGCGGCCCGGGCCGAATGGTCGCGCCGGCAGACCGTCCACACCGCCGACGCGCTCGCCTGGGCCCTGCACGTCAACGGCCGCGACCGCGAGGCCCTGACGTACGCCGAACGCTCCTTGGCGCCGGGCTACCGCAACGCGGCCTTCCTCTACCACCGCGGCGTCATCGAGGCGGCCCTCGGCAAGCGCGCGGCCGCCAGGACGTCGCTGGCCGCGGCGCTCCGCCTCAACCCCGGCTTCTCGCCCATCGCCGCCCCCGCCGCCCGCCGCGCGCTGGCACGCATCGAAGGAGACCCGTCATGATCCGGCGCAGGACGGCCGCCGCGGCGGCCGCGGCAGCGGCGGGAGCGGCCCTCGCGCTGCTGCCCGCGGGACAGGCGCAGGCCCATCCGCTGGGCAACTTCACCGTCAACCGCTACGACGGCCTGGTCGC
The DNA here is from genome assembly GCF_056858595.1 of Streptomyces sp. TOM-9. Taxonomy (NCBI): domain Bacteria; kingdom Bacillati; phylum Actinomycetota; class Actinomycetes; order Kitasatosporales; family Streptomycetaceae; genus Streptomyces; species Streptomyces sp. TOM-9. The sequence goes on from NZ_JBXEQB010000001.1 coordinate 2,629,867, forward strand.
CGCCCCCGGTGTGCTGCGGATCGACCACGTCGAGGACCTCGCCGAGATCCCCGCGGCCCAGGCCGTCCCCGCGATCGACCGGGACGGCGACCGGGCGCTGGGCCGTGCCGAGTTGGCGGACTGGGCGGGGACGCGGTGCGCCGCGGCCGCACAGGGCGCACGGGCGTCCGTCGGCGGTCGCCGCGAACCGGTCACGGTGCGCCGGGCCGCGGCGACCGTACGGCCGGGGCAGGCGGGGCTGACGACACTGCGCGTCGAGTGCCGGATGACGGCACGCCTGCCGGACGGCAGGTCCACGTCCCTGACGTACCGTCCGGCGGACATCGCCGCCGGGCCGGGCTGGCGGGAGATCACCGCGCGCGGCGACCGGATGACGCTCCACGACGCCGACGTGCCGGGGACGTCGGTGTCGCGGCGGCTCACCACGTACCCGAAGGACCTGCTCTCCTCGCCCGACGACGAACGCGCGGCCGGTTTCCGGGTGACCCCGGGCGGCCCCGCGCTGGCGGCACAGGAGGACGCCCCTGCCGCCGGTGTGCTGCCGCGCGGCGCGGACCGCTGGACCCGGGCCCTCACCGACCTGGTGTCACGGCACGCGCTCACCCCGGGGTTCGCCGCCCTGGCCCTGCTCACGGCGCTGGCCCTGGGCGCGATGCACGCGCTCGCGCCCGGGCACGGCAAGACGCTGATGGCCGCGGCGGGCGGCCGCCGGTCGCGCCGGGACATGGTCGCGCTGGGCGCGTCGGTGACGGTCACCCACACCATGGGGGTGTTCGCGCTGGGCCTGCTGGTGACGACCGGTTCGGCCGCGGCGCCCTCGGTCATCGGCTGGCTGGGCGTCGCCAGCGGGGTGCTGGTCGCCTGCGCCGGTGCGGCGCTGCTCCGCCGCGCGTGGCGGCTGCGGGGTCAGCCGCACGGGCATGACCACGGCCACGACCATGGGGACGGCCACCACGGGCACGGCCATCACCACCACGGCGAACACCACGCCCACCCGCACCGCCCCGCGCCCTCACCCGGGACGGCGGCACAGACCGCGCCCGCGGCCGTCCTCACCGCCGAACGCCCCGTCGCCGAGCGCCACGTGCTCATCCACACGGACACTCACCCGCACGCCCACCCCCACCCGCACACACACCCGCACGAGCCGCGGGCCACGCTGCGGGGCACGATCCTGCTCGGCTTCGCCGGCGGTCTCGTCCCCAGCCCTTCCGCGGTGGTCGTCCTGGTGGGCGCCGCGGCACTGGGCCAGGCCTGGTTCGGCTTCCTGCTGGTGCTCGCGTACGGCGCGGGCCTGGCGATCACGCTCACGGCCGCCGGCTTCGCCGTCGTGCGCCTCGGGCGGCTGGCCGGGAAGGCGTCGGCGCTGCGGGCCCGCGGCCGGCTGTTCACGGCGGCACGGCGGCTCGCGCCGCTGGCCACGGCGTCCGTGGTGCTGGTGCTGGGCTGCGGTCTGCTGCTCAGGGCGGCGCTGGCACTGCCGGCTTGAGGGAGCTTTCCGTCGAAAGGGTCCGTTCAGGAGGAAGTTCGGTCATGCTGGGCTGCGGGCGGCACGAAGGGGGGACACGCCGATGACACGGCTCGTGGCGGGGCGCTACCGGCTGATCAGCGAGCTGGGCCGGGGCGGCATGGGGGTGGTGTGGCTGGCCCGGGACGAACTGCTGGGCCGCGAGGTGGCCGTCAAGGAGGTCAAGGCCCCGCCGGGCCTGGAGGACGGGGAGGTCGAGCGCCTGTACGCGCGGCTGCAGCAGGAGGGCATCGCGGCCGCGCGGGTCGAGCACCCCAACGTCATCAAGGTGTAAGACGTGGCCATGGCCGAGGGCAGCCCGTGGATCGTCATGGAGCTCGTCCGGGGCGTGACGCTCGCCGACGTCCTCGACGCGGAGGGCCCCATGGACCCCCGGCGCGCCGCGGGGATCGGCGGCAGGGTGCTGGCGGCGCTGCGCGCCGGCCATGCGGCCGGGGTGCTGCACCGCGACGTGAAGCCGGGCAACGTGCTCATCGGCAACGACGGGCGGGTCGTGCTCACCGACTTCGGCATCGCCATGATCGAGGGCTCCTCGGCGATCACCCGCACCGGCGAACTGGTGGGCTCACCGGAGTTCCTGGCCCCCGAGCGGGCGCTCGGCCGCCGGCCCGGACCGGAGTCGGACCTGTGGTCGCTCGGGGTGCTGCTGTACGTGGCGGTGGAGGGCGGTTCGCCGTTCCGCCGCGACACCGCGCTGAGCACGATGCGCGCGGTGGTGGACGAGGAACTGCCCGAGCCGCGCAGGGCGGGGCCGCTGGCCCCGGTGATCACCGGGCTGCTGCACAAGGACCCGGCGGCCCGGATCCCGGGCGACGAGGTGCAGCGGCGGCTGGACGCCCTCGCCGCCGGGCGCACCCCGCCGGGCGCCGGAACGGCCTACGCCACCACCCAGGCCGCCGTGCCGATGCCGCCGGGGCCGGACGGCACACCGGTCCGGTCCACGCCGGTCTCCTCGACTCCCGTCTCCTCGACACCGCTCGGGCCGACGACGCCCGTCGGCACCGGATTCGGCCCCCCGTCAGGCGGCCCCCCGGCCCGGCCCCGTCGCGCGGCGGTGGCGATGGCCGCGGGCGTGCTCGCCCTCGCCCTGGGCATCGGGGGCGTGGCCTACGCCCTGCTCGACGACGGCTCACCCGGCGGTTCCGGCCACGGCACGACCGCCGGGAACACCCCGGGCGGCGACGGGACCCCGTCCGCCACCGGCTCGCAGGACGACGACGACACGGAGGCCAGCGGCTACGAGGCGACGACCGGCGGCGGTGACTCCGCGTCCCCGCACACCTCGGCGCCGCCCAGCACCCCGGCCCATGTGAACGTCCACGTCACGGTGTCGGCCGTGCGCGACACCTACACCGGGGGCTGTCCGCCGCCCGCGGAGCAGGCGCCGTCCTTCTCGGCGGTCGTCACGGTCGACCGCACCCCGGTGACGGTCACCTACCGCTGGAGGACGAGCGGCGCCGGTTCCGACCATGGCTGGCAGACCCTCGACTTCCCCTCGGGCGGCCCGAAGAGCCGGACGGTCGAGTACACCGAACCGTCCTACGAGCCGGACGGCACGATCGAGGGCTGGGTGGCGGTCGAGGTGCGCAGTCCTGTGGAAACGGAGTCCGCGCACGTCCCGTTCACGGTCACGTGCCGGGCGCCGAGCCCGTCGCCGAGCGGTTCCGACGGGACGGCGACGGCCCCCTGAGGCAGCGCCGGCACGGGCGAGGGGTGCCGGGCGGTGGCCCGGCACCCCTCGTCTCACGTCGTGCGGGCGCTCCGCGCTGCCGTGCCGCGGGTCACGCGGCGGAGGTGAACACCGGCAGGTAGCCGCCGGACTGGCCGGAGGCGGTGGGGTGGTAGGACTCGTAGACGGGGAGGGTGAGGCTGTGCAGCCAGGCCGAGCCCGAGCAGAGCTCGTGCCCGGTGAAGGTGCCGCGGACGTCGGCGAAGGCGAAGCCGTGGTCGGCGGCGCGCTTGGCGGTGACGGTGTCGAGGAGGTCGGCCGCGTCGTTTATGGCCCTGCGCTTGGTCTCGCTGAGGCCGATGCAGGTGGTGCCCAGCTTGTAGAAGCGCGGGTAGCCGAGGACGACGACCCGGGCCGAAGGGGACCTGGAGCTGATGGCGTTGTAGACGGAGTCGAGCCGTGCGGGCAGTTGGTTGTTGGCGAAGTCCCTGGCCTGGTTGATACGGCTGAGGCAGGTGCTGTCGGAGCTGAGGACGCAGGTGGTCATCACGTCGGCGAAGCCGGCGTCGTTGCCGCCGATGCTGATGCTGACCAGGGTCGTCGAGGCGTTGAGCGGACCGAGCTGGTTGTTGAGCACGTCGGTCGTGGTCGCTCCGGAACACGCGGTGAAAGAGAACCCGGACGGGCTATGCGCGTTCGCCCACAGCCGGGGGAACGCCTTGCTGCTGCGGTAGCAGCTGCCGCTCGATCCGTCGTAGCTGCCGGACCCGACTCCGGCGGAGTACGAGTCGCCCAGGGCCACGTAGACGGGGCCGGCGGCTCGGGCGGAACCGGCACCAACCAGGGCGAGTGCGGCGGTAAGGAGAAGTGTGGATGCGGCTGACACGAAACGGGACAGTCTCATGGAACCTCCCTTAGCAGGATCTCTGCCGCATCTTTCGTACCGCGCAGTAACACGTTCGGGAAGTGTCCATGCCAAGATTTCTTGACATGGACATTCCCGCGAGCTGCCCGTGATCGCCGCTGCGTGCACCGGAAGTGACGCCGTCTCGGCCGACGGGCTCTACTCCCGTAGTTGGCACGCCCTTTAGGGGCGCCGACGGCGGCACCGCCCGGAAGCGCCACCCCCGGCCACGCGACCGGTACCCCGTGAACCGCCCGCTGCGCCCGGATCGGGCCGGTTTCACCGGGCGTTCAGGGATTCCCGGTGATTGCGCCACTGCGCGAAAACCCGGTGCGGACGCGGACCCGGTGCCGGATCATGAGCGACATGCCCGACGCAACGCCCCCGCATCGCGCCCTGTCCATCCGTCTCGGCATGAACGACGACGACTCGCCGTCCGACGCCATCGACGCCCTGTTCCTGAGCCGCTTCGTCACCGGAGAACAGCCCTACTCGTGCGGCACGTCCCTGGACCGGGTCAAGTCGGGGCTGACGCTCGTCCCTGGCGGCGGGTCGGTGCTGCGCTCCGCGCGGGACAAGGACCGCGGCGCGACCCTCGCCGAGGGCGACGGCTGGACGATCCTCGTGTCGCGCTGGCACCGCCGTGCCGACGTGACGGTGACCGCGGTCACCGAGGAACTGGCGCAACGCGTCCTGGCCGAGGCCGTCGAGGACGCCGAGGACCAGCCGGAACCGCAGCCCGACGACGTGACCATGGGCTTCTGGTACGTCGCCCCGCGCCGCGGGCCGCACCGCATCACGCGGCAGATCAGCGCCGCCCCCTGGGACGACGTGCGGGGCAACTACACCGCGCCGGTGGCGGAGGCCATGGACGGGCTGATGAAGCTCACCGCCGCCGACGTCAGCGGCCGGCTGCTGCTGCTGCACGGCCCGCCGGGCACCGGCAAGACCTCCGCGCTGCGCACGCTGGCCCGCGCCTGGCGCGACTGGTGCCAGGTGGACTGCGTCCTCGACCCCGAGGTGCTCTTCAACGACGTCGGCTACCTGATGGAGATCGCCATCGGCGAGGACGACACCGAAGGGCCGGGCCGCTGGCGGCTGCTGTTGCTGGAGGACTGCGACGAGCTCATCCGCGGCCAGGCCAAGCACCAGACCGGCCAGGCGCTGTCCCGTCTGCTCAACCTCACCGACGGCCTGCTCGGCCAGGGCCGCAACGTCCTGGTCGGCATCACGACCAACGAGGACCTGGAGCGGCTGCACCCGGCGGTGGTCCGCCCCGGGCGCTGCCTGGCCCGGATCGAGGTGGGCCCGCTGACCCGCACCGAGGCGACCGGCTGGCTCGGCACGTCCGAGGGCATCGGCCGGGACGGCGCCACGCTCGCGGAGCTCTACGCCCTGCGCCGCGGCGCCTCCTCCTCCGGCGGCACCGCGCTCCCCCACCAGACGACCCCGGCCTCCGCCTCCGGAGGCCTCTACCTCTGATGGCCGGGGGTCCCCCCGGCGGTGCGAAGGGGAGGATCGCGACGGGGAGGATACGGACCCGCACCCCGGCGGAACTGCGCCGCAGTCGCCGCCCGCGGTCGCACCACTGCTGGGACCACCTGTACGCGGCGCCGCTGTGGCCGCTGCACGGCGCCAACCTGGGGACGCTGCTGCGCACCTGCGACGCCGTCGGCGCGTGCCTGGTCGTCCCGCGCTTCCCCTGGGTGCCGGAGGCGCTCGCCCGCGGCAACACCCTGCGGCGGCCCGCCTGCGTGCACTGGACCGGCGATCCCCTGGGCTGGCTGCAGCGGCAGCGCGACCGCGGAGCGCACGTCGTCGGGGTCGAACTCGCCGACGAGGCGGTACGGCTGGCGGACCTGCCGGCCGCGCGGCGCACCACGGTCGTCGTGCTGGGCCACGAGCAGCAGGGCATCCCGCCGGAGGCGCTCGACCTGCTCGACCTCGCCGTCGAGATCCCCATGGTCGGCATGGGCGCCAGCCTCAACGTCGCGGTCGCCGGTTCACTGGCGCTGTACAAACTCGCCGGACTCCTGTGAGCGGCGCGCGCTACGCCTCGTACGCGGCGCGCAGCGCGTCCCGCACGGCGGCCTCGGCGGCGGCGCGGTCCAGGCCGAGGCGCCGCACACGCTGGGCGTAGGCCGATGCGGCGGCGGCCGCCTCACGGGTGGCGGCGTCGCCCGCGGCCGCGACGAAGGTGCCGTTGCGGCCGCGGGTCTCGATCACACCGTCCGACTCCAGAGCGCGGTAGGCCTTGGCCACGGTGTTGGCCGCCAGGCCGAGTTCGTCCGCGAGACCGCGGACGGTCGGCAGCCGGTAGCCGACCGGGAGGGCCCCGGAACGGGCCTGGTCCGCGATCTGCTCGCGCAGTTGCTCGTAGGGCGCGGCGGCCGCGTCCGGCCTGACGGTGATCTTGAGGCTCACGGTGTGTCGTCCTCCCGGCGGGACGGGGCAGCGCTGTTTGTCGCGGCCATTGTGCTGCACGCACCGTCCGCGAGGACGACGGCGCGGCCGGGCCCCGCCGGGTCGTGGGCGATCGCGTCCCCCGGCTCGTGCAGGTGGAGCACGAAGCGCTCGCCCGCGCGGTACGCCTCCAGGCCCGCCCTGCAGTACGCCACCATGTCGTCCGGCAGCGCGTCCAGGGGGAACCAGCCGAGCTCCGAGCACTTCTCCGGCTCGCGGTTGACCGGCTCGTGGACGCCGCCGTCGGCCTCGAAGAACCAGCCGATGCGCTCGCCCCCGCCGGGCGCGCGGTGCTGCATGACCAGGGCGACGGAGACGTCCTCGGGGCGCAGCACGACGCCCACCTCCTCCTGGGCCTCGCGGACCAGGGCGGTCAGGACGTCCTCGCCGTCCTCGACGTGGCCGGAGGGGGCGTGCAGCAGGCCGTCGGCGTAACCGGTGTTGACGCGCCGGCCGAGCAGGACCTCGTCACCGCGGCGGAGGACGAGGTGGACGTCGACGATCTCCGTGTGCCTGCGGGGCTGCTTGATCCGCACGACCGCGGCGTAGCGCTCGTCGTGGACCGGGCCGCCCCACAGCGCGGTGTCGTGGGCGAGCTGCTCCACCTCGGTGTGCTCGGCGAGCGGCCGTACCATCGCGGCCAGTTCGGTGGCGCGGATGCCCACCGGCTCGGCCTCTCCCCAGCGCCCCTCGACCAGCACGAGGCGTCCACCGCGGCGCAGCAGCCGGGCCCAGCGGCGCAACGCGGCCACGGGGTCGGGCAGCGCCCACAGCAGGTGCCGGACGAGCACCACGTCGAACCGGCCCTGTGCGACGGGCGGTTCGGCCGCGTCCCCGAGCAGGACGCGGGCCCCGGTGCCGGCCAGCTTCGCCCGGGCCAGCGCGGCCATGCGCGGGGAGCGGTCGACGCCGGTCACCCGGTGCCCCTGCTCGGCGGCGAGCCGCGCGAGGCTGCCCGTGCCGCACCCGAGGTCGAGCACGTCCGCCGGGGTGCCGGGCAGCCATGCCCGCAGCCGCGCCGCCCACGCCTCCCGCACGGCGGGCTCCCGCAAGCCGTGGTCGGGCTCCTCGTCGAAGCGGTCGGCCACGGTGTCCCAGTACGTGTCACTGCTGAGTTCGCCCACCCCGTGATCCTTCCACCCCCCACTGACAATGCCCCCGTGCCTCCCCGCGGGGCCGCCGGGCCCGGCCGGACGACGCCCACGTGGCGATCCCCCGGGGAAGGGGCGGCAGACGGATCCCGCCGAGGCCTGACCACGACCGCCCCCAACCGCCCGCGGACGCGGACGCCTCCCGCGCGGGACCCGGTGTCTGCGGCCCCGCATCCGGTGCCGCGGCCAAGGACACCGCCCCGCCCCGGCCGCAAGGGGCCGGGGCCACGCGGCGCCACCGGCTTTCCCGGCCCGGATCCCCGCCGCCGCGGAACGCCTCCCGCCGGAAGGGGCGTCAGCTCAGGCCCAGGTTCCGGTAGCGGGTGCGGCGGGCGGCGAGGCGCACGGCGCGGGGGTGGGCGCGCAGGGCCGCGAGTTCGGTTCCCAGGACCGCGCCGAGGCGGGCCAGGAACGCCTCGGGCTCGTCCGCCGCGTCGGGCGTCTCCTCCACCACCCGGTCGACGATCCCGTGCGCGGCCAGGTCCGCCGACCGCACCCCCTGGCGCCCGGCCACCTCGTACGCCCGTTCCGTCGTCCGGTACAGGATCGCCGAGGCCCCCTCGGGCGGCAGCGGCGAGAGCCACGCGTGCCGCGCGGCCACGACCCGGTCCGCGGGCAGCAGCGCGAGCGCGCCCCCGCCGGCGCCCTGTCCGAGCAGCAGGCACAGCGTGGGTGCGGGCACGGTCATCAGGTCGGCGAGGGAGCGCGCGATCTCGCCCGCCAGGCCGCCCTCCTCGGCCTCCCGGGACAGCGCGGCACCCGCGGTGTCGACCACGGACAGCAGCGGCAGGTCCAGTTCCGCCGCGATGCCCATGCCGCGTCGGGCGACCCGCAGGCCGGCGGGGCCGAGCGCGGGCGGCCGCCCGTCGCCGGTCTCCCGGCGGTCGTGGCCGAGGACGACGCAGGGCGTGCCGCCGATCCGGGCCAGCGCGAGCAGGAGTCCGGGGTCCCGTTCCCCCGCGCCGGTGCCGCTGAGCGGGGTCACGTCCCGGGCGGCCACCGCCAGCAGGGCGCGCAGCCCCGGCCGTTCGGGCCGCCGTGAGCGCCGGATGGACTCCGCGGCCGGAGGGGCGGGGACGCCCGGCGCCGGCTCGGGCCCGGCCCCGCCGGTGTCCGGGGCGCCCGCCGTGTCACCGCACAGCACCCCGAGGACGCGTGCCGCGACGTCCGCGAGTTCCGCGGAGGGCAGCACGGCGTCCACGATGCCGTTGGCCAGCAGGTTCTCCGCGACCTGGACGCCGGGCGGGAACTCCTCGCCGTACAGGGCCTCGTGGACCCGCGGGCCGAGGAAGCCGATGAGCGCGCCGGGTTCGGCGGCGGTGACGTGCCCGAGGGAGCCCCAGGACGCGAAGACCCCGCCCGTGGTCGGGTGCCGCAGGTGGACCAGGTAGGGCAGGCCCGCGGCCTTGTGGTCGGTGATGGCCGCCGCGACCTTGACCATCTGCAGGAACGCGATGGTGCCCTCCTGCATCCGCGTCCCGCCCGAGGCGGGCGAGGCCAGCAGGGGCAGCCGCTCGCGGGTGGCCCGTTCGACGGCCCGTACGAGGCGTTCGCCCGCGGCGACGCCGATCGAGCCGCCCAGGAAGCGGAACTCGCCCGCGACGACGGCGACCCGGCGGCCGCGGATCCTGCCCTCGCCGGTGACGACCGACTCGTCGAGCCCGGTGCGCTCCCGTGCCCGGGCGAGGTCGGCGCGGTACCCGGCCTCGTCGAGGTAGCCGGGCAGGGCAGTCACGGGCTCGTCCCAGCCGTGCCAGGTGCCGGGGTCGACGACGGCGTCGATGAGCTCCAGGGCGGCCGCGCGGCGGCGCGTCGGTTCGGTCATGGCGTCACCCTAGGGTGCCCGCCGGGGCCTGTGGCCAGGGCCAACACCTCACGGAACACGGGGCGGAGGTCACTCGTACGGCGCAACTCCATCACGGGGCGGGGGTCGTTGTGGGGATGTGGTCACAGTCGATTCCCAGAACGCACCGGGTGCGCCGGCCGGGAACGAGGTCCCCCGGACGGTTCCGGCGCCCATCCGCCGCAGCCGTCCGTACCGCCCGAGGGAGGGCGTCCCCCTCGGGGATTGGGTCTTCGTCCCGGGGACGGCGGGATTCTTCGGCCGGAGTCCGGACGCCTACATCGAGCGTGGCGAGGAGCGCATTCCACTCGTGTACTGCTCTTCGGAACTGGAACAGTTCGCCAACGAAATGGTCGGCATCGAGGGGGATTTCATCCGCCGCTGCTCCGGCATCGATCTGGATGCGCGGTATTAGGGCGTGCATTCACCGTATCCCCCGCCCACGCCCGGCCCCGACAGGAATTCCTTCATGCCGCCTTTGCAGGACCGTTTCCGCTTCGAGAACGACATGCCGTACGAGGACCACCTCAGCGGCCACACCATTTACAGTCCCCGCCAGGCCCCGGACGACACTTCGGGGAACGGATTCTTCTCCGCCCCTGACTACGACGTCCTGAACGGGGCGTGGACGTCCGAGGAGGAATTGGCCCAGCTCCTCGAACCCCCTCTGACGGAGGAGGTGGACGACTACGAGGAGGACGACGACGTCTTCGCCGCGCCCTCCCCGGAGTCCGCGACCCACGAGCTGCCGCTCACCCGGCACCGGCACCGCAGGATCCGCCGGGCGGCCCTGCGGCAGAAGGCGGCCAGGACCCAGACGCTCAGCTTCGTCGTCGCGGCGGTCGCGGCCACCATCGTGGCCATGGTGAGCGTGCTCGGCGGGATGGTCGCCCACGACCCGTTGCGCCACATCGCCGCCACCAACGGGGCTTCGGGGCTGGCGGGCTGGTGGCCGCTGCTGGTCTACGGCCCCTGGATGGTGGCCTCGTTGTCGATCCTGCGGGCCGCGCTGCACCAGCGCCGGGCCCCGCACTCCTGGGCGGTCGTGCTGCTCTTCTCGGCCTTCGCGATCCTGTTCTGCGTCGCCTCCGCCCCCCGGACGATCACCGACTGGACCGTCGCCAGCCTCCCCGCCATCGCGGCGCTGTCCTGCTTCCACCAGCTCGTACGGCAGATCACCCTCACCCACCCCCCGCGGCGCACCCCCCGCAGCCGGCACTCCTCCTGAGGGGACGGCGCGACGGCACCGCCCATGATCCGCATCATTGACGTGTCCATTACGACGATGTGAGGATGCCGGTGATCCAGTCGTGCAACGAGCTCTTCCTGGAGGGGACATGAACAAGCGCAGGGGCGCCTCGGTCGCCGTGGCCGTGGCCGCGACGCTCACCGGGATGCTGGCGCTCGCCGCCCCGGCGAACGCGAGCGTGCCGTACAAGGTGTACTCGACGAGCGCGGCCTGCAAGACGGCCGGCCAGAAGTTCGTCGACTCCGGCCAGGCCTACCAGTACACGTGCACCTGGGACAGCCCGGGCTACCTCCTGACGCTCTGGCTCGGCTGAGGGCCGGCGGACCACACCCGGGAACGGGCGGGCGGCGCCGGACAGGACTCCTGTCCGGCGCCGCCGTCGTGCCGGGGGGGGGGGGGGGGGGGGGGGGGACCCGGGCCGCACCGGCGGCCGGCATCCTCAGCCCCCGCTTAGCGATGCCTTAACTGCGCCATAAAGATCGCCCGCAGGTCCTCCGAACAGGGGTTCCGCCCGTGCGGCGCGGCTAGCGTGCTGGTTCGCCGGCGCCCGTCGGCACCGCGCACCGGGCCACCGCCGAAGGAGAACCCCACCATGACCGCACGCCGCAGGGCCGCCCTGGCCGCCGTCCTCGGGATCGGACCGCTCGCGCTGACCGGCCTGGCCGCGGGACCGGCGAGCGCGCACGGCACCATGGGCGGCCCGGTCAGCCGGGTGCTGACCTGCTACGCGGAGAACCCCGAGAACCCGGCGTCGGCCGCGTGCAGGGCGGCGGTCGCGGCGGGCGGCACGCAGGCCTTCTACGACTGGAACGGGGTGCGCATCGGCGACGCGGCCGGACGCCACCGGCAGGTGATACCGGACGGCGAGCTGTGCAGCGCGGGCAACGAGGAGTTCAAGGCACTGGACCTGGCGCGGGCCGACTGGCCGGCGACGAGGATGACGCCGGGACGGCAGGACCTGGCGTACCGGGTGACGGCCCGCCACAAGGGCTCGTTCGAGCTGTACATGACGAAGGCGGGGTACGACCCGTCGCGCCCGCTGGCGTGGTCGGACCTTGAGGCGCAGCCGTTCGCCAAGGTCACCGACCCCCAGGTACGGGACGGCAGTTACGTCCTGCCGGTGGAGGTGCCGGCCAGGTCGGGACGTCAGCTGGTCTACGCGATCTGGCAGCGCTCGGACAGCCCGGAGGCCTTCTACTCCTGCTCCGACGTGGTCTTCGGCGCGGACACCGGGAAGGCCCCCGGGGCGCCCGCCGCACCCGCGACCTCGGCCCCGGCCGGGACCGGGACCGGGACCGGGACCTCCGCCGCGGCCACGACCGCCCCCGCGCCCACCGCCTCCGTGCCGGACGACGCGCGGATCGCCGCCGGGGCGGACCGGTCGACGGTGCGCCACCACCACGCGCACACCGCCGCGGACGGCTCGGCGAGCCCGCTCGCGGAGCCGTCCGCGAGGGCGGACACGTCGCCTTCCGGCACGGACCTCGCGGAGACCGGAAGCAGCAGCACCGGCACGACCTCGCTGATGGCGGCGGGGGCCGCCGCTGTCTCGCTCGGTGCGTCGGTGCTGCTGCTCGTCGCCCGCAGGCGCCGGACGCGGGTCGGCTGACGGGGGACGTCAGCTGAAGACGTCCCCGCAGTCGGTCGCCGTGGCGTGCGCCGGGTCAAGGGCGTTGGCCGCCTCGTGGAACACGATGCGGTCGGTCAGCCCGACGAAGACGTGCTCGGACAGGTCGAGCGGGCACAGGTCCTGCAGCACCACGTTGCGGACGTCGGGGCCGGACAGGAACTGCGAGGTGTACGGCGTGACGACCTCGTCGTACTTGGTCGCGATCACCGTGTAGCGGACGCCGGGGAGGGTGTCGCCGCCGGCGTTCAGCTTGGCGAGGAAGGCCGATCCGGCCATCTGGTCCGTCAGCCCCTGCGGGCTGAGGTGCTCGATGGCCTCGGCCGCCCCGGGGAAGTACGGCAGCAGCCTGAGCAGCCCGCCCAGGTCGGTCCCGTGGTTGCTGGGCGCGATGCCGACGAGCGCGTTCACCTTGGGGGCACCGCCCAGGAACTTCATGTAGTAGCGCGGCATCATGCCGCCCTGGGAGTGCCCGACGATGTCGACCTTGCCCGCGCCGGTGGCCGCGAGGACCCGGTCGACGTAGTCGGCGAGCTGCTGGGAGGACGCGGTGATGGAGCCGAGCCCGTAGAAGAGGGGCACGCCGGGCAGCTGGCCGTAGTCCAGGGAGTAGACGCAGTAGCCCCGCTTGACCAGGTAGGGCGCGAGGCCGAGCCAGTTGTCGATGGAGTTGCCGAGGGTGCCGTGGACGAGGACGACGGGCCGCGGGTGGGCGGCGGACGGCTTGCAGGACCAGTTGTTCCAGCCGCTGCTCGCGGTGGCGCCGGCGGTGGTGGTCGCGGCGGCGACGGTCGTGGTGGCGTGGGTGTCGGACGCGGGGGTCTTCGCCAGTGCGGTGGTCGTGCTGTCCACCAGGACGGGGGTGGCGAAGAGGGCGGCGGTGAGAGTCAGCGCGGAGAGGAGCCGGAGCGCTGATCGCGGTCTGATGGGCAGCATCGAGCGATCTCCTCGCAGGTGGGGGAATGACTGGCTCCCGTGCAGCCTGTGATCCGGATCACCAGAGTGCTGAGCTTCCGTCAATTTACGGAGGAGTAACAAACGTCGCTAGCTACCGGTGGGTAAAGAATTCATCACGCCGGCTTCACGTCGATGTGATAATGGACCGTCAGGCCGCCCCCGACAGTGCCGCGGGCATCAGCGCCCGCGGGCCGAAGCGGGCCCGCGCCCGGTCCGCGACCGCCTCGATCCGGCGCGCCTTCTCGTCCCCCGGGTCCAGGCTGAGCTGCAGCGTCGCGAGACCGGCGTCCGTCAGCCCCTCCGCGCGCAACGCGAGGCCGCGCACCCGGGCACGCTGCAGCCCCAGCCCCTCGTAGAGCCGGTACGCGGCCTCGGCGAGGGCGGTGCCGTGGCCGGTCGGCTCGGGCAGCCCGCGGGTGCGGGTGGTCGTGGAGCGGTCGGCGTAGCGGACGGTGAGGGTCAGCGAGCGCGCGACCCGGCTCGACGCGCGCAGCGAGGAGCCCAGTTCCTCGGTGAGCGACAGCAGGGCACGACGGTGCCGCACCGGGTCCAGCTCGTCGTGGCCGAAGCGGCGCTCGGCGCCGGCCGACCGGGCGGGGGCGTTCGGGACGACCGGGGCCGGGTCGATGCCGCGGGCCCGCTCGTGCGTCCTGCGGCCCGCCGCGGCGCCCAGGATCCGCTGCAGGGTGCTCAGGGGCGCGGCCGCGACGCGCCCGACGGTGTCCAGGCCGTACGTGCCCAACTGCCGTGCCGTCGCCGGGCCGACGCCGTGCAGCGCCGCCACCGGGCGGTCGGCGAGGAAGGCCGCCACGGCCGCGGGGTCGGTGGGGGCGGCGCGCACCGCGCCCTCCGGTCCGCCCTGCGCCGCCATCCGGGCGAGCAGCGGGTTCGGGCCGACGCCGATCGTGCAGTCCACACCGTGGAGCGCGAGCAGCCGCACCCGCAGCAGCGTGGCCAGTTCCGCGGCGTCGCGCCCGAAGTAGCGCAGCGCCCCGCGGACGTCGGCGAGCGCGGCGTCGGGCGGGAGCGCCTGGACGACGGGGGTGAAGCCGCCGAGCAGCCCGAGGAGTTGCTCGTACAGCGCCTCGGCGGCGTGGAAGTGCACGTACAGCACGTGCGAGGTCTCCGGTCGGCTGTTCATCGCCCCGCGCTCCCCGGACTGGAGTGCCACAGCTTGCGGCCGGTGGGGACGCCCTCGCCCGCGGGCCGCAGATCAGCCCAGGGGTGCATCTCGTACCCGGTGGACATCCGGACCCGGCGGCCCCCGGGCGGGGGCGCGGGCAGGCCGGGGGGCTCGCCCGGGGTCTCGGCCAGGCGTGCCGCGACCGCCTCCAGACCGCCCTCCCTGCGCAGTTCGACCAGTTCGGCCAGGTTCCAGGCGGCGGCGCCGACGACGGACAGGCTCTGCGGTCCGCGGCGCTGGACCACCCCGCGGACCAGCAGCAGCCAGGAGTGGAAGACGGTGTGGGCGCAGGCCTCGTGGCTGTCGTCGAAGAAGGCGAGGTCGACCAGGCCGGTGCCGTCGTCGAGGGTGGTGAAGATGACCCGGCGCCCGGAGCGGATGGGCGGGGTCTGCGTGGCCGCCTTGGCCCCGGCGACCAGCACGGTCTCGCCGTGCCGCACCTCGCGCAGCCGGTTCGCCGGGATCGCGCCCAGCTCCTCAAGGAAGGCGAGGTGGTCGTCCATCAGGTGGCGGGAGGCGTCCATGCCGAGGACGCCGAGTTCGGCGCCGAGCCGCTCGCCGTCGTCCATGTCGGGCAGGCCGGCCGGCGCGAACGCCGGCTCGCCCTCCCCTCCGGTCAGGGTGAGCTGGCCGTCGTACGCGGAGGCCCGGCCCTGCCGGTGCACCTCGGCGACCTGGAGCAGCATGTCGCGGCGGTTGCCCCCGAAGGGGTCCAGCGCGCCGACCTGGACCAGGCGTTCGGCGGCGGCGCGGCCGGGGCGGGCGCGCTCCCACAGGTCCTGGAGGGAGGAGTAGGGCTGTCCGGCGGTGATCCGGGCGACCTCGGCCTCGCTGATGCCGTGCACCTCGGAGAGCGCGAGCCGCAGCCCCCACACCTCCTCACCCACCTCGCCACCCCCCTCACCGGACACCAGTTCGATTCGATAGGCCGCGCCCGACCGGTTGACGTCCAGCGGCAGCACCGGCACCCCGCGCCGCCGCGCGTCCGCGAGCAGCAGCCGCTTGGGGTACATCCCGGGGTCGTGGGTGAGCACCCCGGCGTAGAAGGCCGCCGGATGGTGCGCCTTGAGCCAGGCGGACTGGTAGGTCGGCACGGCGAAGGCGACGGCGTGCGCCTTGCAGAAGCCGTACGCGCCGAAGGCCGAGACGATCTCCCAGGTGCGCCGGATGACCTCGCGGGAGTAGCCGCGCCCCCGGGCCGCGTCCGCGAACCAGGCCCGCAGCCGTCCCTGCCGGGCCTCGTCCGACAGCGCGCGCCGCGCCTCGTCGGCGAACCCCCGGTCGCAGCCGGTCATGACGCTCATGATGTCGATGAGCTGCTCGTGGAAGACGACCACCCCGTGGGTCTCGCGCAGCACGGGCTCCAGGTCGGGGTGCGGGTAGTGGACGGGCTTGCGGCCGTGCCGGGCGTCGATGAAGGGCCGCACCATGTCGGCGGCGACCGGCCCGGGGCGGAACAGGGAGATGTCCACGACCAGGTCGTGGAAGGTGGCCGGCTGCAGCCGTCCCACCAGGTCGCGCTGGCCCGGGGACTCGATCTGGAAGCAGCCCAGCGTCTCGGCGGACCGCACCAGTTCGTACGTCGCGGGGTCGCCCTGCGGGATGCGGTCCAGGTCGATCCGGCCGCCGCCGGTGCGTTCCACCTCGTCCAGGGCGTGCGCCATCGCGGACTGCATGCGCACCCCGAGCACGTCGAGCTTGAGCAGCCCGAGGTCCTCGACGTCGTCCTTGTCGAACTGCGCCATGGGGAAGCCCTCGCCGCTGGTCGGCACGACCGGTGTGCGCTCCAGCAGCCCTGCGTCCGACAGCAGCACCCCGCAGGGGTGCATGGCGACCCCGCGCGGCAGCGCGTCCAGCGCCTCGACCAGCTCCCACAGCCGGCCGTGGTCCTCCCCCGCCACCTGCCGCAGCTCGGGCAGCTCGGCGAGCGCGGCCCGCGCGTCGCGGGCCCGGATGTGC
The DNA here is from genome assembly GCF_056858595.1 of Streptomyces sp. TOM-9. Lineage (NCBI taxonomy): Bacteria > Bacillati > Actinomycetota > Actinomycetes > Kitasatosporales > Streptomycetaceae > Streptomyces > Streptomyces sp. TOM-9. The sequence continues at coordinate 2,646,400 of NZ_JBXEQB010000001.1, forward strand.
GGGAAGGCCTTGGCCAGCCGGTCGGTCCGCTCCGGGTCCATCCCGAGGGCGGTGCCCACGTCGCGCACGGCGTGCCGGACGCGGTAGGTCTCGGGCATGGCGACGGTGGCGACCCGCTCGCCGCCGAAGCGGTCCAGGATGCGCCGGTAGACCTCCAGCCGGCGGGCCGACTCCACGTCGATGTCGATGTCGGGCAGCGAGGCGCGCCTGCCGGACAGGAAGCGTTCCATGAGCAGGTCGTGCTCGACGGGGTCGGCGGCCGCGATGCCCAGCAGGTGGTTGACGAGCGATCCGGCGCCCGAGCCGCGCGCGGCGACCCGGATGCCCATCTCCCGCACGTCGGCGACCACCTGGCCGACGGTGAGGAAGTACGAGGCGAAGCCGAGCCCCTCGATGATCCGCAGCTCGTGGTCGAGCCGCGCCCAGTACCTCGGCTCCCGGTCGTGGCCCTCGCGGACCATCCCGGCCGCGCAGCGCGAGCGCAGCACGCGGTCGGCGGTGCGGGCGCCCGCGCCGACGAGCTGCGGCTCGGGGAAGTGCACCTGCCCGAGCCCCAGGTCCTCCTCCGGGTCGACGGCGCAGCCCGCGGCGGTCTCCTCGGTGGCCCGCAGCAGCCGGTGGGCGTCGCCGCGGGCGAACCCGGCCGCCTCCATGACCCGCTCGGCGGTGCGTGCCATGTCCCCGGCGTCCTTCAGCCAGCGCTCCCCGCTGTCCAGGCTCCCCGCGTCGCGCACGTCGATCGGCACCAGCCGGCGCGCCGAGTCCAGGACGTCGGCCACCTCCCCCTGACCGGGGTCGGCGTAGCGGACGGCGTTGGTCAGCACCGGGACGACGCCCTGCTCGACGGCGAAGCCGACGGTGCGGGCGGCGAGCCGCAGCGAGCCGGACCCGGTGCCGGTGCGGCCGTGGTGCACGGCCTCCAGGCGCAGCGCGTCCCCGTACACCTCGCGCCAGGGGCGCAGCAGCCTGGCGGCCCGGTCGGGGCGTCCGGCCGCCAGGGCGCGGCCGACCTCGGAGTCCGCGCCGAGCAACACGTACAGCCCTTCCCGCCCCAGGTCCTCCCAGCCGATGCCGCCGTCGGTGTGGGCGGCGCTGACCAGCCGGCACAGCGCGCCCCAGCCGCGGCGGTCCCGGGCGAGGAAGACCGCCCGGTCGGTCGCCTCCGGCACGAAGGCCCCGCCGCGCACCGGGGTGCGCCGGCGGGCGGCCGGCGGACCGGCCTGGGGGGCGGCGCCCTCCCCCGCGTACGCCGCCGGCACCGCCAGGGAGGCGCCGAACAGCGGCCGCACCCCGGCCCGCGCGCACGCCTTGGCGAAGCGCACCACGCCGGCCACCGTGTCCCGGTCGGTCAGCGCCAGCGCGTCCATCCCCCGTTCGGCGGCGCGCTCGGCGAGCCGCTCGGGGTGCGAGGCCCCGTACCGCAGCGAGAAGCCGGAGACGGTGTGCAGGTGCGTGAATCCCGGCATACGCACCTCCGACCGCTCACGTCTCCCCCCTTCCGGACCCTCCGCCACCCACCATAGACCACTTGTCGAACATGTGTACGAAGACACGCCGGATCCCTGTCCTCCGCCACCCTCCGCATGATTTCATGCACACGACGTCACCGACGCTCACACCCCGATGGGGAGTCGCCATGCCGATGCTGCTGGTCAAGGGCTCTTTCCAGATAAAGAACACCGAACCGGACGGGGACACCGTGGGCTTCACCCCCACCCGTCACCCCGACTGGAACCGCGTCAGGGGCGGGCTCGGGCTCGACCTCACCAACTCCTGCCGGGGCAAGCTGCGCCTGGACGCCGTCGACGCGCTGGAGACCCACTACGGGCCCACCTCCGCCCCGGCCCACCAGCCGCTGCCCTTCGCCCACGCGGCCCGGGACGAGCTGCTGCGGTGGCTCGGCTTCACCGCCGTGGAGCGCGAGCCAGGCGGCGAGCGGGTCGTCGCCGCCAGCCCCGAGAGCGTCCCCGGCTGGATCCTCACCGGCGGGGTCGACGTGCACGGCCGCTGCGTCGCCCTGGCCGGCCGGGGCGCGCCGCCGGAGGGCACGAAGAGCGGCCAGGAGGTCACGGTCGGCGTGCCGCTGCTGCGCGCCACCGTCAACCACCACCTGGTCGCCGAGGGCCTGGCCTACCCGACCTTCTACAGCAACCTCTACGAGGACCTGCGCCGGGAGCTGACCGACGTCGCCCGGCAGGCCCGCGAGGCGGGCAGGGGGCTGTGGCCCGGCGACGTGAGCACCAGCGGCGCGAAGGTCACCGGGCTCTCCTCGCTCACCGACGACGTGGTGCTCGTCCCCAAGCTCTTCCGGCGGCTCTTCGACTACCTCGCGCTCGGCGAGCCCTCCCTCGCCGCCTTCCGCGCCTACCTGGCCGGGGCGGCCGACACCTACCGGATCCTGTCCTCGGACACCCCGCGCGCGCAGGTGCGAAGCCTGCACCACGTCGTCGAGGTGACCGGCGACCACACCGTACGGATGACCGTCCCGGTCGAGGACCTGGTCTTCACCGAGGCATGACGACCGGGGCGAACTCCGCGGCCCACCGCAGCAGTTCCTCGTCCTCGCCGGGGCGCCCGACGACCTGCAGACCGAGCGGCAGGCCGTTCGCGGCGTACCCGGCGGGCAGACTCACCGCGGGGAAGCCCGCGTTGCTCCACGGCAGGCACATCACCGAGTCGCCGGTGCTGCCCAGGCCGAACGGGGCGGGGCCGGTGGCGGACGGCGCCAGCCAGACGTCGACCTCCCCCATGGCCGCCAGCAGCCGCTCGCGGAAGACCCGGCGCTCGCCCACGGCCCGCTCGTAGTCGTCGCGGCCGACGGCCTGGCCCTCGCGGATGGCGGCGACCGTCTGCTCGCGGTACAGCCGGCCGTGCCGGGGGAACCAGTCGGCGTGCGTACGGGCCACCTCGTAGCGGTTCATGACGTACAACTGCCGTACGACCGCCTCGAACTCACCCGGGCCCGGCATCAGCGGCACCTCGCGCACGGTCCAGCCCGCCGCCTCCAGCCGCTTGGCCCGCGCCGCGAAGGCCTCCCGCGCCTCCGTCCCCGCGCGGTCCAGGTACGGGCCGACGGGTATGCCGAGCACCGGCCGGCCATCGCCGGCCGCCGGCTCCCGCCAGTCGTCGCACAGGACGGACGCGCCGCGCGTCGCCGTCGCGACGTCCGCGGCGAGCACCCCGACCGTGTCGAAGCTCGGGGCGTTGGCGATCACCCCGTCCACCGGGACGCGCCCGAAGGTCGGCTTGAAGCCCACCACCCCGCAGTAGGCCGCGGGCCGGACCACCGAGCCGACGGTCTGCGTCCCGACCGCCAGCGGCACCATGCCCGCCGCCACCGCGGCCGCCGATCCGCTGCTCGAACCACCGGGCGTGTGAGCGGCGTTGTGCGGATTGCGGGTCGGCCCCGGCGCGGTCACCGCGAACTCGGCCGTCACCGTCTTCCCCGCGACCAGCGCCCCTGCCGCCCGCAGCCGGTCCACCAGCGGTGCCTGCGGCCCGGCCAGCACCTCCGGCGGCACCGCGGACCCGGCCCTGGTGTCCATCCCGTCGATCCGGACGATGTCCTTGACGCCCACCATCACCCCGGACAGCACGCCCGGCGGCGCCTCGGCCGCCTCCGCCGCCAGCCGGCCCCGCCGGTCCGGCTCCCGTACGAACGCCTTGATCCGGGCGTCGAGCCGGTCGATGCGGTCACAAGTCCGTGCCACCAGGTCCGTCACGGCGGCCACGCTACGCCGAAAAGCTCCGGCCTTCCTCAAACTGCGCGTCATCGCCGCGCCCGCGGGCACACCGACCACAGGGGGTGGTGCGACATGTCATGGCTCGCATGGACATATCCGGTGGCCGAGGTGGTGCTGCTCGTCACGGCAGGGGTGCTGCTGCGCGCACCGCGCGTCGCGGCGTACGAGCTGACGGACCCCCACGAGGCGGCCTACCTGCGCGACGGGCGCCGCGGCGCGGTGGTCGTCGCGTTGGTCGCGCTGCATCTGCGCGGCACGGTGGACGCCGGCGCGCACCGCACCGCGCGCATCTCCGGGCCGCTGCACGGGCTCTCGCAGCCGCTGCAACTGGCCGTCTACCAGGCCCTGTACCGGCCGGCGGGGGTGAACACCCTCGCCACGTCGCGGCCGGTACGGCGCGAACTGGACGTACTGCGCGGGCGACTGGCCGACGCGGGGCTGATCCGGGACGACCGGCGCCGGCGTACGGCCCGTGTGCTGCTGTGCGCGGCCGTACCGACCGCGGCCGCGGAGCTGGTGTCCGGCGCCCTGACGGCCTGGAGCTCCCCGTTCCGGGCGGCCGTCCCCGCCCTCACGGTGGCCGCCGCCCTCGCCCTGTGGAGGGTGCCGCGGCGCACCCGGGCCGGCCGCCGGGTCCTGCGGCGGGCCCAGGAGCGTTTCCCGCGCCCGCGCACCCGCAGGGCCTCACCCGAATCGGTCCTCCTGGCGGTCGCCCTGCACGGCGGACCGGCGCTGCGGCCGGCCGTCCCGCACTTCGCCAGAGAGGCCGGGCTGCTCGCCCACCACGACGAGGCCGAGAGCCTCTACGGCGTCAACCACTGGCACAGCGGCGGCGGTGGCACGCCCACCTCGTGCGCGAGCTCGGGGGCGGGCGGCTGCGGCTCGGGAGGGGTGTGAGGGTACGCGTCCTCCCGGACGGCCCAAACACCGCATCGGTGCGAGATTCGTCACGTCCCGGTGTCACATGGGTGCTCCCACGTCCCGTGCGTCAACCCGTGTCACGCGCGCGTCACCCCGGTGGCTACTCAGGGGTTGCGAAGCCAAGGGGACGGCACGATTTACTGACCGCCATGACGGCGACCGACACCACCTCCAGACCCGTGACGCACCCCGGCCGGGTGCGCATGATGAGCCACCTGCGCCGCCTCGCGGCCGCCGGTCTGGTGGAACCGCCGTGCGGCGCACGGCCCCTGCGGGACCCGCAGGACGAGGACGCCGAGGTCTGGGACGACTTCCGGCACCGGCTGGCGGCCCTGCTAGTCGGCCTGCACGAGGAGGCCCGGGCGCCCCGCCCGGCACATCGGGCCGTGCACGTCGGCGCGACGGTGACGGCCTTCCCGCTGCACCGCCGGTTCAGCTGACCCCCCGGCCGCCGGATCCGCTGGATCCGGCGGCCCGCCCGCACCACGTGGACGTCAGCCGAGTTCCGCCCCGACCGCGGCCAGCGCCGTGGTCACCGGCTGGAAGAAGGTCTCCCCGCCCGCCTGGCAGTCCCCGCTGCCGCCGGAGGTGAGGCCGATCGCGCTCCCGTCGCGGCTGAACAGCGCGCCCCCGCTGTCGCCCGGCTCGGCGCAGACGTCGGTCTGTATCAGCCCGGTGACGGTGCCCTCCGGGTAGTTGACCGTCGCGTCGAGCCCGAGGACCGTGCCCCCGTGCAGCCCGGTGGTGCTGCCCATCCGGAACACCTCCTGGCCCACGGCCGCCTCCGCGGCCCCGTTGATCGCCAGGGCACGGCCGTCGCCGAGGTTCACCTGGCTGGGCGCCTGGGTGCCCGGGTCGTCGTACGTCACGAGGGCGAAGTCGCCGTCACCCGGGAAGGTCGCCTGCCGTACGGTCGCGACGGGCGTCCCGCCCTGGCTGTCCGACCAGTTCGCGAACGCGACCCCGCAGTGGCCAGCGGTGAGGAAGGCGGGGGCGCCGTCCTTGACGACGTTGAAGCCCAGCGAACAGCGCGCCCCGTCGGCGAAGATGGCGTCCCCGCCGGCCACCAGGGGCTTGAACTCGCCCGCGGACTTATGGATCCGGGCCATGCCGCCGCCCAGGGACCGCACGGTGGACTCCAGGGTGTCCCACTTGCCGCCGGTGACGGTGCGGTCCGCGGTGACCAGGATCCGGTTGGTCCGGGGGTCGACGGCCCAGGCGGTGCCGGGGATCGTGGCGCGCTGCTTCAAGGTCTGGGCGGCGGCGCTCAGTTCGGCGGCACTGTTGTCGACCGTCCGGGTCGCGGCGCCGGCCTGCGCGGCCTGCGCGGCCACGTCGTCGCCGTCCCCGGCGACCACGTTCACCACGAGCCGCCTGCTCGCCGCGTCGTAGTACGCCCCCGCGATGGACGGACCGAACTGCGAGCCGAGCCGCGCGGCGAGTTCCGCGGCGGCCGCGGCGGTGAGCCGCTTCGGCGAGGGGGCCTGCGGGCCCTGCGCGGCGGACTGCGACGCGTTGGCGTTGGGCAGCAGTACGGCCGCTGCCGCGATGGCGGCGGCACCGGCCGCAACGAACACGATCTTCCGCTTGGCTATCTGTTTGTGCTTCAACTCGTGACCTCCTGTGGGGGGATACAGGCCGGATCGTCGGGCGCAAGGGGGAAGCGTCGTTCCGTCTGACATACGCAGCCCCGCCCCGTCGCGTTCACCACGGCCCATCCGCTCGCGCCAGGGGTCGTGGTTGTGGTGGAATCCGCCCGATGAGCACTTTCGACCCCTCCCTCGTGGCGCTGGAGTACCGCGCCGCCTACGACCGGCAGTTGCGCGCCCGTGTGCCCGCCGACCTCTCGCGGTACGAGTCGGTGGAACGCGACGGCCCGCTGCTGCGCAAGACCTACCGGCACGGGGAGGCGGGGTTCCTCGACTACCGCGACCTCGGCGGGCTGGACGGGCCCGGGCTGGACGCCCTGATCGCCCGGCAGCGGGACCACTACGCCGCGCTGGGCATGCCGGTGGAGTGGAAGTACCACGCGCACGACCTGCCCGTGGGACTGCCGGACCGGCTGGTCGCGGCCGGCTTCGTGCCGGAGGAACCGGAGACGGTGCTGGTCGGCGAGGCGCAGGCGCTGACGGCCGCCCCGGTGCTGCCGGAGGGCCTCGCGCTGCGGGAGGTCAGCTCACGGGCGGACTTCGAGCGCATCCGGGAGATGGAGGAGACGGTCTGGGGCGTGCCCCACGACTGGCTGCCGGGGATGCTGGAGAGCGAGGTGTCGGGGCCCGGCGACCCCTGCGCGGTGGTCGTCGCCGAGACCGCCGACGGCACGGTGGTCTGCGCCGGCTGGGCCCGTTTCCACGAGGGCACCGACTTCGTGTCGCTGTGGGGCGGCTCCACCCTGCCGCAGTGGCGGGGGCGGGGCGCCTACCGGGCGACGGTGGCGCACCGGGCCCGGCTGGCGGTCGCGGCGGGTCACCGCTTCGTGCAGGTCGACGCCTCCCCGGACAGCGCCCCGATCCTGGCCCGGCTGGGGCTGCTGCCGGTGGCGGTGACCGTTCCGTACGTGTGGCGGCCGGACGTGCCGCAGGCGGAGGGCGGGCTCAGCTGACGTCGGAGGGCCGCTGCGGCCGGACGGTGTCCAGCAGCGGGTCCGCGCAGAGGGCCTCGCGCAGGTCGGCGGGGAGCTCCTCGGCGGGCTCCACCAGCGGCGCACCGGCAGCCGGCGCGTCGGCCGCCGGCGCGTCGGCCGCGGCGGCCCGCGGTGCGGGCCCGGGGGGAGGCGCGGCCGCCACCGGGGGTCCGGGCGGAGGAGCGGCCGCCACCGGGGGTCCGGGGGCCGGCTGCTGTCCGACGGCCGGGTAGGGCGCCGGCTGGGCGCGCTCGAGGAAGCGCAGCAGCTCCACCGGGAAGGGCAGGACCAGGGTGGAGTTCTTCTCCGCGGCGACGGCGACGACCGTCTGCAGCAGGCGGAGCTGGAGCGCGGCGGGGGTGTCGCTCATGACCGCCGCGGCGTCGGCGAGCTTCTTGGAGGCCTGGAACTCGGCGTCCGCGTTGATGATCCGCGCCCGGCGCTCCCGCTCGGACTCGGCCTGGCGGGCCATCGAGCGCTTCATCGTCTCCGGCAGCGAGACGTCCTTGATCTCGACGCGGTCGATCTGCACGCCCCAGCCGATGGCCGGGCTGTCGATCATCAGCTCCAGCCCCTGGTTGAGCTTCTCGCGGTTGGAGAGCAGGTCGTCCAGGTCGCTCTTGCCGATGATCGAGCGCAGCGAGGTCTGCGCCATCTGCGAGACGGCGAAGCGGTAGTCCTCGACGTTGATGATCGCGTCGGCCGCGTGGACGACCTTGAAGTAGACCACCGCGTCCACCTTGACCGTGACGTTGTCGCGGGTGATGCCCTCCTGGGCGGGCACCGGCATCGTCACGATCTGCAGGTTCACCTTCCGCATCCGGTCGACGATCGGGACGATCATGGTGAATCCCGGGTTCCGCACCCCGCCCCTGACCCGGCCGAGCCGGAACACCACGCCCCGCTCGAACTGCTGCACCACACGGGCCCCGGCGACGAAGTACAACGCTCCTGCCGAGAGCACGGCGGCAATCAACTCGACGACCATCACGGCCCCCTGGGGTCCGGAATCGCAGTACTTCCACGGTACCTCGCGGGTAACCCGCCGGATACGGGCCGGGATGCCCGGTTACGGACCCGGTGCCGGCCTACCGCGGCGCACCCGCCGCCCGGGCGAGGCGGTCCGCGACGACCCGCAGCCGTTCGGCCAGCTCAGGGGGCTCCCGCACCTCGAAGTCGACGCCGATCATGCCGATGTAGACGGCGAGCGCGTCGAGGGACTCGGAACCGGTGCGCAGCACGCAGCTGTCCGGCCCGGTGGACTCCACGGTCGCGTAACCGGCGTACTCGGCCACGGCCTCGGCGGGGGCGTGCACGACCACGACGGCCTGGTGGCGGTAGGCCCGGGAGGTGACGCCGCGGGCGACGTACGACGCGGCGTCCGCCGGAGGCCGCCGGGGCGTGAAGCGGGGGCCGGCCGGGGACTTGGGGTCCATCCGGTCCACGCGGAAGGTGCGCCAGTCCTGCCGGTCGGTGTCCCAGGCGAGCAGGTACCAGCGGCGGCCGTGGTGGACCAGGCCGTGCGGCTCCACCGTGCGGCGGCTGGCGGTGCCGCCGTGCGCCCGGTAGTCGAAGCGCAGCCGTTCGTGGTCGCGGCACGCGGCGCCGATCGCGGTCAGCACGTCCTGGGCGACGGCGCCCGGCACGGTCGCGGGCCGGGCGACCGCGACGGCCTCCATGGCCTGCGCCCGGCGGCGCAGCCGGGAGGGCAGCACCTGTTCCAGTTTGGCCAGGGCGCGCAGCGAGGTCTCCTCGATGCCCTCGACGCTGCCTCCGGCGCCGGTGCGCAGGCAGAGCGCGACCGCGATCGCCTCCTCGTCGTCGAGCAGCAGCGGGGGCAGCGCGGCGCCCGCGCCGAGCCGGTAGCCCCCGGCGGTGCCGGGGGTGGCGTGCACGGGGTAGCCCAGGGCCCGCAGGCGCTCCACGTCACGGCGCACCGTCCGGGCGGTGACCTCGAGGCGTCCGGCGAGTTCGGGTCCGGTCCAGTCGCGCCGGGACTGGAGCAGGGACAACAGGCGCAGCAGTCGGGCGGAGGTTTCCAGCACGGCACCAGTCTGGCAGCCGTCGCGGACGGTTCCTGACCGCATTCCGCCCTACCGTGCCGCCCATGGAGACCATCCCCGAAGGCACCGTCCTGGACCGCCGGACGCTCAACCGTTCGCTCCTGGCCCGGCAGTCGCTGCTGGGGCGGGTGCGCACCGGTGCGGAGGAGATGGTCGAGGCCCTGGTGGGACTGCAGGCGCAGGAGCCGCAGGACCCGTACGTCGCCCTGTGGTCCCGGATCGAGGACTTCGCGCCGGAGGAGCTGTCCGGGATGCTCGCGGACCGGCGGGCTGTGCGGATGTCACTGCTGCGGTGGACGGTGCACCTGGTGACGGCGCGGGACTGCATGGCGCTGCGCCCGGTGGTGCAGGACGTGCTCGAACGGCGCCTGCTCGGGCAGTTCCGGCGCCAGCTGGCGGGGCTGGACCTGGCGGAGGTGGCCGGGGCCGGCCGGGCGCTCCTCGAGGACGGCCCGCTGTCCCCGAGCAGGCTCGGGGACGCCCTGCGGGAACGCTGGCCGGACCGCGAGCGGCTGCCGCTCAGCCTGGCCGTCACGGCCCGGGTGCCGACCGTGCAGCCGCCGCCGCGCGGCCTGTGGCGCACCTCGGGCGCGGCCCTGCAGACCCCCGCCGACCGGTGGCTCGGCCGGGACTTCGACCTCGCGGCCGGCTCCGCGCCGGACGCGGCCGTCCTGCGCTACCTCGCCGCCTTCGGCCCCGCGTCGGCCGGGGACGTCGCCGTATGGTCGGGGCTGACCGGGCTCCGCGCGGTCCTGGAACGGCTCCGCCCGGGGCTGCGGGTCTACCGCGACGAGAGGGGCACCGCGTTGTACGACGTGCCGGACGCGCCCTTCCCCGACCCCGGGACGAAGGCACCGCCCCGGTTCCTGCCGCAGTACGACAACATCGCCCTGTCGCACGCCGACCGGACGCGGATCATGCTGCGCAACCCCTACGCCGGGCTGCCGCTGCCCGGCAGCGGCAGCAACCGCGGCTTCTTCCTCCACGACGGCTTCGTCCACGGGCTGTGGCGGATCCAGGCCTCCCGCGACGCGGCCGTGCTCCACGTCCAGCCGTACGCGCCGCTGGACGCCGGGGCGCGGGAGGCGGTCGCGGCCGAGGGCGCCCGGCTGCTGGCGTTCGCGGTGCCGGAGGCCGCCGCCCGGGAGGTGCGCTTCGCGGGGTGACCGGGGCGGCCGGGGATGGCTCAGTACACGCCGACCCCGTACGCGGTGAGGACCGCGGGCAGCGGCTGGAAGAAGGTGGCGCCCCCCTCGGTGCAGTCGCCGCTGCCTCCGGACAGCAGCCCGAGGGCCTTGGTCCCGTCGTACAACGGGCCGCCGGAGTCGCCGGGTTCGGCGCAGATGTCGGTACGGATCAGGCCGCGGACGATGTCGCCGTCGCCGTAGTTGACGGTGTAGCCGAGCCCGGTGACCGTGCCGCTGCGGACGCCCGTGGTGGAGCCGTCCCGCTTCACCGCCTCCCCGACGCGGGCCCGCGCGGCCTTCTCGATGTCCTGCCGTCCGACCTTGCCCGGCCGCGCGACGGAGCCGGTGTAGCGGACCAGGGCGTAGTCGTCGTACGGGAAGCTGAAGCCGGTGGTGGTGCCCAGCGTCCTGGTCCGGGCGGGATCGCCGTACCAGGTCGTGGCGGCGCGCCCGCAGTGACCGGCGGTCAGGAAGTAGCAGGTGCCCGCGGCGCGGACGTTGAAGCCGACCGAGCAGCGGAAGCCGCCGCCGTGGACGGCGTCGCCACCAGCGACCATCCGTGCGAAGGAGCCCCCGACGCGCTCGAAGCGGACCGTGCCGCCGTACCGTCCGGCGGCCCGTCTCAACGCGGTGAGCCCGCTGCGCGGGACGGTGTCGTCGGTGGCGATGACCAGCGCGCCGCTCGTCGGGTCGACCGCCCAGGCACTGCCCTCGACGTCCGCCGATCCGGCCGCCAGGCCGAGGAGCGCCGCTCCGCGCAGCGCTGCGCCTCGGGCGGGGCCGCCGCGCGCAGTGGTGCGCTTGTTCCTCATATGTTCCCCCTACGCGGTTATGCGGTGCCTCGCGGAGTATTGCGACGATCGGCCCCGGCGGACAAGAGGGCCGTACGGGACGTGCCCGGCGGCCGTGGGGCCGCCGGGCACGTCCGTGACGGAAGGGAGGGCGTGGACCTCCCGGAGGGTCAGAAGACGCTGACGCCGTAGACGCTGAGCGCCTCCGTCACCGGCTGGAAGAAGGTCGTCCCGCCGGTGCTGCAGTTGCCGCTGCCACCGGAGGTCAGACCCAGCGCGATGCCGCCGGAGGTGTACAGCGCGCCGCCGGAGTCGCCGCCCTCGGCGCACACGTTGGTGCGGATCATCTGGTAGACCACGTCGCCGCCGCCGTAGTTGACGGTGGCGTTGAGGCCGGTGACCGAACCGCTGTGGATGCCGGTGGTGGAGCCGTCACGCAGCACGGCCTGGCCCACGAAGGCGTTGCCGGCGCTGGTGATGTCGGTGTTGCCGGCCGTGCCGCTCTTGGTCACGGAGGTGTTGCTGTACCGGACCAGCGCGTAGTCGTTGGTCGGGAAGCTGTAGCTGACGTTCGAGCCCAGCACGGTGGACTGGCTGGAGTTGGAGTACCAGGTGGACGCGACCTCACCGCAGTGCCCGGCGGTCAGGAAGTAGTTGGTGCTGCCGCTGCGCACGTTGAAGCCGAGCGAGCAGCGGTAACCGCCGCCGTAGATGGCGTCGCCGCCGGCGATCAGCCGCTTGAAGGTGCCGGCCGTGCGCCGGAAGGTGACCGCGTCGCCGTAGGGGGCGGTGGCCTTCTGCAGCGTGGCGAGTTCGGCGCCGGTGACCGTGCTGTCGGCGGTGACCTCCAGGCGGTTGGACTTCGGGTCGACGACCCACGAGGTGCCCGCGATGTCCGCGGCGAGGGTGGCCTTCCCGGCCTTCTCCAGCTGGGCGGTGCTGTGCGCCACGAACTTCGGGACCGCGCCGGCCGCGCTGACGGCCTGGGCCGCCTTGTCGTTCGTGACGTTGACGACCATGGTCTTGGCCTTGGCGTCGTAGTACGAACCGGCGGTGGAGGCGGTGCCGAGGGACGTGGTGAGCGCGGCCGCGGCCTCGGGGGAGGCCTTGGGCGCGGGAGCGGCCTGGGCGGCGGGCAGGGTGAGCGCGGTGGCCGCCAGCAGACCGGACGCCACGGCGATCAGCCGTGCACGTCTCGGGACGGGGGTGTGGGTGGTGCGCTTGATCCTCACGCGTTTTCCTCCTGTGGGGGAACGGAAGTTGACCCGCGTAGCGCGGGCCGGTGAGGCGCAGCGAGGGCGCCGCCGTACTGTGGGGGTGGCGTGCCCCTGACAAGTGCTGCGCACACGGGAGTATTCAGAGTCATGCACAAGCGCACAAGGGCGGGTTTCGGCCGCGTCACGCACCCGAAACGCCCCGGCGGCTCCCCGGGTCAACCGCTGTGACGGTGTATCACCTGGTGGGCCCACCGCCCCCGCCACCCGCAGGCCACCCCCGAGCCCCGCCCCCGGTTTGGCGCGAACGGGCGGCTGCGCCGCGCCCGTTCGGCGGGGCGCCGGGCGCAACTCCGCCGCACGCGCCACCCCAGCGCCGCACGGCCCCCGACGCGCGCCCGCCGCTCTCGCTGGGTCACGCCCTCCCCGGCTGGCAGCGCCGCAGGACGCCGCCCGACCCTCACGCCACCTCGCCATGGCCCCGGCGCCGCTGTCGCGCCCCCACGGGGGAGCGACAGCGGCCCGTGCCGGAGACGCGACCGCCCGCGCCTCCGGCGCCACCGTCGCGGGGAACGGGCCGCACGGCCCGTCAGCAGTCGCAGCCGCAGCAGTCGCAGTCGCAGCAGCAGCCGTCACCGCAGCCGCAGTCGCAGCCGGAGCAATCGCAGTTGGAGCACCAGCCTTCGCGCCGCTTGCCGCTCCAGGGGTCGTCGTAGTGGTCCCGGCAGCAGATCTGGCACGTGCAGCAGAGCCCCGCGAACACCGCGCAGCCCGCGAGCAGCCCGCGGCGGGGGCCCGGCTGGTGCGGGGGGCCGGGGGTCAGCCAGGGCGACTGCACCGGCCCGCCGGGGCCGCCGGGGCCCGGGTGGTGGGCGCACGAGGCCCCGAACGCGCGGTCCACGGAACGGCGCAGTTCGTGGGCGAGCAGGACGTGGGCGAGCGCGCCGTCGGCGAACTCCACGTCACGCAGCGCCAGCCGGACCCCGTGCACCGCGTCGTCGCACAGCCGTCGCGCCTCGTCCACGCTCGTCCCGGTGGCGGTCAGCGGGTTCCACGCGCCCGCCGCCGCGTCGGCGTCCAGGTCCTCCACCGCGTCCAGCAGGTGGGCGAGGCGGCCGAAGAGCCGGCCCGCCTCCTCCAGCGGGGCGCGGTTGCCGGGGCGTCCGGCCAGCACCGCCGTGTGGCCGAACGCGGCGGCGGTGGCGGTCTCGGTGGGCTCGGTGACGGTCAGCAGGGAGGTACCGGGCCCGGCGGCCGCCTCGACGCCGGCCTGCCGGCCCACGGCGTCCACCAGCACCGCGGTGTCGAAGCCGAGCCCCGAACCGGTCACCGCCCCCGCCCGGTCCCAGCGCCGGGCGACCGTGCGCGCCGCCGCGGCGACCGGACGGCGCGCCAGCAGACCGTCGCCGTCCGCCATGTGGTCGCGCATCTTCGCCGAGGCCAGCACCAGCGAGACCGCCGCGGCCAGCCGCGCACCCTCCCCCTTGGCCACCGGCGCGGTCCGCATCGCGCGCAGCGGGCACGGCCCGGCGGTACGGCGTCCGTCCTCCGTCCACCCGGCCTGGGCCTCCACCAGCACCGAGACGATGAGCCCGTCGTAATTCGTGGCGACCCTGGCCAGTTGCCCGTGGTCGTCCCTCAGGGCGAGGCAGAGGCCGCACAGATGGGCCGTCCACGCTATGGCCAGCTTCTCCGGCAGCCGGTGCCGGCATGGTCTGACGATTCCGAACATCACAATCCCCCGTACGTCATTCGCAGCAATGGAACACGTCATCGGCTGGTCGTTCTGTACGCCGCCCGTTCGGCTGTCCGGCGGTGAGCCATCACCCTACCGAGCGGGACCCTTTCCGATGATCCGTCAGGAGCCATATTCCACGGGGTACCTGGGGGCCACTAGTGCGATTTATGCACCAGGTCTGTCACGAATCCACCCCACGGTGGGTATCCGCTTGGCGCATCATCCGCATCATGGACGACCATAGGGGTGCGGACGGCAAACTGACCGCGTGCGAGAGGAGGCGTCCATGGGATCGGTACGACGGGCGAGCGCCTGGCTGGGACTCGTCGACGACAACAGCGCCGAGGAGTACTACGACGAGGACTACGCCGATTACGGCGACGGCGCCGAGACGTCCTCCCCCGACTCCTGGGTCACCGACCCCCGCGTGCGCGTGGCCTCCGATTCGGCGGAGGAACAGGGCCGCCGGATCGCGACGGTCACCCCGGACGGCTTCCGGGACGCCCGCGGCATCGGCGAGCTGTTCCGGGAAGGCGTCCCGGTGATCGTCAACCTGACGGCGATGGACCCCGCCGACGCCAAGCGCGTCGTCGACTTCGCGGCCGGCCTCACCTTCGGCCTGCGCGGTTCCATCGACCGCGTGGCCAACCGGGTGTTCCTGCTGACACCGCCCGACTACCTGGTCGTCAACGCCGACAGCAAGCGCGGCGGCGACGGCTTCTTCAACCAGAACTGACCCGTGGCGTCGGCGCCGGGACCCGGCGCCGATGCCACGGCCTGCCCGCCCGCCTACCGGAAGGCGTCGAGGCCGGTGAGCGCCTTGCCGAGCACGAGCTGGTGCATCTCGACGGTGCCCTCGTAGGTGAGCACGGACTCCAGGTTGGTGGCGTGCCGCATGACGGGGTACTCCAGGGAGATGCCGTTCGCGCCCAGGATCGTCCGGGCCGTGCGGCAGATCTCGATCGCCTCGCGCACGTTGTTGAGCTTGCCGAAGCTGACCTGCTCGGGACGGAGCGTGCCCGCGTCCATGCGCCGTCCGAGGTGGTGGGCGAGGAGGATGCCCTTGTGCAGTTCGAGCGCCATGTCGGCGAGCTTGGCCTGGGTCAGCTGGAAGCCGCCGATGGGCCGGCCGAACTGCTCACGGGTGCGGGAGTACTCCAGGGCGGCCTCGAAACTGCTGCGCGCGGCGCCCATGGCACCCCAGACGATCCCGTAGCGCGCGTGGTTCAGGCAGCTGAGCGGGCCGCGCAGGCCGGTGACCTCGGGGAGCACGGCGTCGGCGGGCAGGCGTACGTCGTCCATGACCAGCTCGCTGGTGACGGAGGCGCGCAGCGACCACTTGTGCTTGATCTCGGGGGCGGAGAACCCGGGGGTGCCGGTGGGCACGACGAATCCGCGGATGCCCTCGTCGGTGCGGGCCCACACCACGGCGACGCCGGCGACCGAGCCGTTGGTGATCCACATCTTGCGGCCGTTCAGGACCCAGTCGGAACCGTCGCGCTTGGCGTGGGTGCGCATGCCCGCCGGGTCGGAGCCGTGGTCGGGCTCGGTGAGCCCGAAGCAGCCGATGACCTCGCCGGCGGCCATCCGGGGCAGCCAGCGCTGCTTGTGCTCCTCGGAGCCGTACCGGTGGATGGCGTACATCGCCAGCGAGCCCTGCACGGAGACGAGCGAGCGGATGCCGGAGTCGGCGGCCTCCAGCTCCAGGCAGGCGAGGCCGTACTGGACGGCGGTGGCGCCCGCGCAGCCGTAGCCGGTCAGCGACATGCCCAGCGCGCCGATCGAGCCGAGCTCGCGGGCCAGCTCGCGGATCCCGGGCAGCTCGCCGCGCTCGTACCAGTCCGCCACGTACGGCAGCACGCGGTCGGCGGCCCAGCCGCGCACGGTGTCCCGCACGGCGCGGTCCTCGTCGTCGAGCAGGTCGTCGACGCCGAGCGGGTCGTACGGGTCGAACTGCGGCTTTCCAGTGGACATCGTCGTCCTCTCCGGTGATCACTGCGCTTCGCGGACGAAGCTACTTCCGTGGCGGGGGCGGGTAAAGCCCCCGACGGTGTGCTCAGCGCGACACGTCGGCCCCGGCCAGGGCGTGCTCGCGCGGTGCCGGGATCCCGGGGGCGGCGGACCGCTGGGACGCCTCCGTGCCGCACTCCATGCGGCGGGGCAGCCGCAGCGCGGCGACCGCGCCGAGCAGCAGCAGACCGGCGCTGACCACCAGGGTGATGTGCATCCCGTGGACGAAGGCGTGCCGTGCGGCGTGCCGCAGGGAGGCTCCGGCGGTACCGCCGAGGTGGTCGGAGACCTCGTAGGCCTCGCCGAGCGACTTCCCGGCCGAGAGGCGGGCGTCCGCCGGCACCCCGGGGACCCGGGCGACGCCGGGGGCGTAGGCGGCGTTCATGACGCTGCCCAGCAGCGCGATGCCGATGCCGGCGCCCAGTTGGTAGGAGGTCTCGCCGATCGCGGCGGCGCCGCCCGCCTGCTCGGCGGGGGCGTCGCTGAGCATGGACTCGTACGCGCCGAAGAGCGTGGTCTCCAGCCCGAAGCCGAGCAGGACGAAGCCCGTGGTCAGCACGCCCGGCCGGTCGTGCTGGCCCATGAGGGTCAGCACGAGCACCGCGCAGGCGGTGAGGACGAAACCGGAGCTCACCATGACGCGCGGCCCGAAGCGGCCGAGCATCCGGGAGCCCAGGAGGCCGGCGCCCATGGCCGCGAGGGTGAGCGGCAGCAGCCGCAGCCCCGTCTGCAGGGGGCTCAGGCCGAGGACCAGCTGCAGGTACTGGACGGCGATCAGCTCCAGGCCGACGAGGGCGAGCAGCGCCAGCACGATGCAGCCGACGGAGGTGCCGAAGGCGGGCCTGACGAACATGCGTATGTCGATGAGCGGGTGCTCGCGCCTGCGCTGCCGGCGCACGAACAGCGCCAGCAGGGTCAGGCCCACGAGCAGCGGGACGAGCGCGGAGGGCTCGTACGGGGCCGCGCCGCCGCCGACCCTCTTGACGCCGAGGATGGCGCCGAGGATGCCCAGCGCGGCCATGACCGCGCCCAGCACGTCCCAGGGGCCGTCCAGCTCGCCTCGGGACTCCGGCAGCAGCCAGCGGGCCACCGGAAGGATGACGGCCATCAGGGGGATGTTGACCAGGAAGACCGAGCCCCACCAGAAGTTCTCGACGAGGAAGCCGCCGAGGACCGGCCCGACGGCGGCGCCGACGGCCGCGACGGCGCTCCACACGCCGATGGCGACGGCCCGCTCACGGCGGTCGGGGAAGACCTGCCGGAGGATCGACAGCGTGGCCGGCATGATCATCGCGCCGCCGACGCCGAGCAGGGCGCGGGCCGCGATGAGGACGCGCGGGTCGGGCGCGAAGGCGGCCGCCGCCGAGGCGGCCGCGAAGATCGTGCAGCCGAGCAGCAGGATCCGGCGTCTTCCGACGCGGTCGCCGAGGGTGCCGAAGAGGATGAGCAGGGACGCGGCGACGAGCGGATAGGCGTCGACGATCCACAGCAGCTCTATCGCGCCGGGGCGCAGGTCCTCGCTCACCGCGGGAACGGCGACGTGCAGCACGGTCGCGTCGAGGGCGACGAGCAGCAGGCTGACGCAGAGGACGATCAGCACGGTCCAGCGGTTGACCGGCCGAGTGTGCCGTGGGACGGCGGCCGGCCCGGGAATGCCGGCCGAGGACGTCCCTGTCATGTACGTACCTCCCAGCGGTGCGCTCGCGGTGTCCCTGGGCAGGACGAGGGGACGGTCCCGGGGGAACCCAGCGACGAGGGCGAGTGAAGTCGTCAGACTACGCGAGTCCGCGCCGATGGTGGGTGGCGCGGGTCACGTTCCGACGTGGCCGTCGTCACGCGACGGCCATCCGCCGGAGACCTGCCGGACATTTCCGGTACGGCGGCACCGGGCCTCCCGCCGGGAACGGATCGGCCCCGCCCGCCGACTCGGTGGCGTGTACCCGCCCGTTCCGGTCGTATGCACCCCGAGCGCGGGTCGCGCGGTTCAACGCGTACGCCCGCCGCGTGCGTTCACGCGCCCGCCGATCGGGAATCTCCCAGGTCACGGCTGCGATCCGGTGCCGCGACGAACGGCGCGCGGGGAACCCGTCCGCCCTGCCGGAATGGCAGGCGAACTCCAGGAGAAGTGACGGGTAATCAAAGATAAACAGGGCATGCGGAAATCGAACGCGTGATTTCCCAAGATCCTCCGCATGCACTTCGAAACATAAAATCAAGGAGTTCCCGCATTCGGCTCAATGTGCACGTCCGCACTACGGCCAATGGGTGGAGTGAGACGCAGTCCACATCACATCGTCATTACGAACCCGGCCTTCCGGCCGAACTCCGCCATCACACGCTGTAACGTCGATTGAGTGCGTACCGATGACAAGCTTCGCCTCATGGAGGAGCCCGAGACAGCCCAGGCGCCACCGGGCATGAGCCGGACACGCGTGCTGCTGTTCGGATCGACGCTCGTGGCCTATGTGGCCATCGTCGTAGCCGTCCTGACCACGTCCAAGCTCGTGACCCTGGACTGGCAGGTCATGATGTGGCGGCCCTACAAGCAGTGGCCGCAGATCCACGCGTTCCTGGACTACTTCGTGGTCCTGGGCCAGCGCGGCCCGACGGCCGTGATCGTCGCCTCCTGGCTGGGCTGGCGCGCCTGGCGCCACCGCACCCTGCACCCGCTGCTGGTGCTGGGGACGTCGCTGCTCCTGCTGAACGTCACCGTGGGTTCGGTGAAGTACGGCCTCGGCAGGCTCGGCCCGCACTACGCGACCAGCGCCGGATCGGCCGAGCTCTTCGCCGGCGGCGATATATTTCCCTCCGGTCACACCGCGAACGCCGTGGTGACCTGGGGGGTCCTGGCCTATCTGGCCACCACCCCATGGGTCCGCCGGGTCACCTCCGTGATCGCGGCGCTGCTGGCGCTGGGCGTCGGCATGACCACCATCTACCTCGGCACCCACTGGGTCAGCGACGTCCTGCTCGGCTGGGCGGCCGGCCTGCTGATCCTGCTGGCACTGCCCTGGTTCGAGCCGTTGATGGCCTCGGCCGAGCAGCGGATCACGGCCGCCTGGGCGCGCCGCCGCGGCACCCGCACGGCGCCCGCCACGGCTTCCGCCACGAACGCGGCGCCGGCCTCCGCGCAGCTCTCCGACAACCCGGACGGCGTACTCGAGCCCGTCGTTCTCAGCGGCCGCGCGACGACGCCCGCGTCCGGCGTACCGCACCACCCGGCACGTCCGCACACCACCCGCCACGAACGCACCCCGGTCACCCCGGCCGGCAGCCGCCGCCCGCCCGCGGACCGGCCCGGCCGCCCGGCACCGATCGGCCAGGCCGGCGTGGCCCGCGGCCGCGGCGCCACCGGCTGACGGCCCGCGGGGCAGGTACGCACACCTCCCGCCCCGCCCGCGCCCGTACGACGAAGGCCCCGGCCGCCCCTCTTCGGGGGCGGCCGGGGCCTTCGTCGTGCGGGGATGCGGGGATGCGGGGAGAGGGGCCTTCAGCCGCTCCAGCAGCGGGTCACCCGGCCGCCCTCGACGGTGAAGTTGAGCCGGCCCACCCGGTACTCCATGGTGATGACGGCGCCCGGCGGCAGGGCACGCACCATGCTCCAGCCACGCTCGGTGGCCCGGCGCTCGGCCTCGTCGGCGCCAAGGCCGACGTAGGTGTCCGGTTCGTCCTGCGGTTGCCGTGCGGCACTCGGATCGGTTGCCATGAGAGCAACCGTAGGCGCACACGAGCCGTGACGGAAGGCGGCGGCCGACTTGATCGTCACACTTCTGTCACAGAATCCAGGGCAGCGTTTGGCGTGCACCGTTCACTCTTTGGGGGCGACTTTTCCAATCACCCGCCGAATTCGCGGACCCGGCCGCCGAAAAGCCGCCGGACCGGCCGCCACGGAATTCCGGGAAACGGTCCACACACTTCCCTCACATCACATCCCCAGCGTCGACAGCTCTTCATCCGTCAGCAACCGGGACCGAATGAGGAACCGGTTGCCCGTCGGCGCCTCCAGCGAGAAGCCGCTGCCGCGCCCCGGCACCACGTCGATCGTCAGATGCGTGTGGCTCCAGTAGGCGAACTGGTCGCGCGACATCCACACCGCCACCGGGTCGATGCCCAGGACGTCGAGGTCGCCGAGGTGCACGTCGGAGTCCCCGGTGAGGAACTCCCCCCGCGGATAGCACATGGGCGAGCTGCCGTCGCAGCAGCCGCCGGACTGGTGGAACATCAACGGGCCGTGCTGGTCGGCGAGACGCCGCAGCAGCCCCGCGGCCTCCTCGGTGACGGCGACCCGGCCGGCCCTCGGTGCGATAGAGGTCATGGGGTCAGAGTGCTCCCGCCGAGCGCCGCCCGCCAGACCCCCGCAGGACATGCCGGCGGGCGGAACCCACCGTCGACTCCGCCTCGCGCTCCGACAGGCCGGTGCTGACGGCCGCCCCGACCATCTCCGCGGCGACCCGGTCGCCGTGGCCGTTCTCGAACGCCCGGCAGGCGGCCCAGAACAGCCGCTCGTTGCGCTCCCCCACCGACGAGCCCAGCACGAAGCGGATCAGCGGCTCGGCCGTGCCCCCGCCCGACCCGGCGGCCGCCGTCGCGCCCGTCGCGGTGCGCGCGGCACGGCGCTGGGGGGTCGTCAGCAGCAGCCGCAGCAGCCGCTTGGGCACGACGGCCGGCGGCATCGAGGCCGTCGGCGGGTCCCAGCGGTAGAGCCCGGCGGTGGTCACCGAGCCGGGTCCCACGAGGTAGCCGCCGCTGCCGCGCACGTCGATCCCGTTGCCGAGCCGGCGCACGGAGTTGGGCACGATCGCCTCGGCCGGGCCGCGCAGCCACAGGTGCCGGCCGCCGCTCGGGGTGATGACCGTGCGCGTCCACGGCACGGCGAAGCCCCACCGGGCGGCCAGGTCCACCAGGTCGGTCACGCCGTCGACGCCGTCCTTGCGGTCCAGGTCGAGGCCGATCAGGTAGTGCGGTGAGCGTCCGCACGCGATCCCGTACCCGCTGGCCCAGGGGGCCGCCGCGAACAGCTCGGTTATCCGGGCGGGCTCGGTGGCGGCGTCGTGCACGCCGTGGCCGAGCCGTCCGCACTGGCCGCGGCACATCCCGCGCCCGGTCTCCCCCCGGTGCGGCGAACGGACCGCGGGGAGCTTGGTCCGCGACAGCGGGATGACGGGGAAGCCGCGCCGCGCGGCGGCGAGCGCGCACTCCAGCGCGCGGTCGTGGTCCGGATGCGTCACGGGGTGCCCCCTCGCTGCGCTACGGCATGGCCCCTTTATCGTACTTTCGTTCGACCCTCCACTCAATGGCGCAACGACGGCGCGCGGCACGGCCGTCCCGTCCCGGTCCGTCACATGACGGGTCGTCTGCCCGAGACTGTACGGAAGATGCGAGTACGCAAGACCGAGTGCCGGCAGGATCTCCTACCGCGAGGGAACGCGCCGATGGGGACGTACGCAGCGCAGACCGCGGCCGACCGGGCGGCGGAGCCCCGGCGGCCGGGACGCCTGCTGGTGGACTGGCTGACCACCACCGACCACAAGAAGATCGGGCACCTCTACCTGATCACGTCGTTCGGCTTCTTCCTCGCCGCGGGACTCATGGCGCTGCTGATGCGCGCCGAGCTCGCCCGCCCCGGCCTGCAGCTGATGTCGAACGACGGCTACAACCAGCTGTTCACGATCCACGGCACGGTCATGCTGCTGCTCTTCGCCACCCCGACCTTCGCGGGCTTCGCCAACGAGATCATGCCGCTGCAGATCGGCTCGCCCGACGTCGCCTTCCCCCGGCTGAACATGCTGTCGTACTGGCTGTTCCTCTTCGGCGGGCTGATCGTGCTGGGGAGCTTGCTGACGCCCTCCGGGAGCGCCTCCTTCGGCTGGTTCGCCTACGCGCCGCTGAACAGCCTCACCCGCTCGCCCGGGATCGGCGCCGACATGTGGATCATGGGGCTGGCACTGTCGGGCTTCGGCACCATCCTCGGCGCGGTCAACTTCGTCGCGACGATCGTGGGGATGCGCGCACCGGGCATGACCATGTTCCGGATGCCGATCTTCACCTGGAACGTGCTCTTCACCTCGGTGCTGGTGCTGATGGCCTTCCCCGTGCTGGCGGCGACGCTGCTGGTGCTGGAGGCGGACAGGCGCTTCGGTTCGCTGGTCTTCGAGCCGGGCAACGGCGGGGCGCTGCTGTGGCAGCACCTGTTCTGGTTCTTCGGCCACCCGGAGGTCTACATCATCGCGCTGCCGTTCTTCGGCATCATCACCGAGGTCATCCCGGTGTTCTCGCGCAAGCCGGTGTTCGGCTACGCGACGCTGGTGGGTGCGACGACGGCCATCACCGGGCTGTCGATGGTGGTGTGGGCGCACCACATGTTCGTCACCGGCGCCGTGCTGCTGCCGTTCTTCTCACTGCTGTCGTTCCTGATCGCGGTGCCGACCGGGGTGAAGTTCTTCAACTGGATCGGCACCATGTTGCACGGCTCGCTGTCCTTCGAGACACCGATGCTGTGGGCCGTCGGCTTCCTGGTGAGCTTCCTGTTCGGCGGCCTCACCGGGGTCATCCTCGCCTCGCCCCCGCTGGACTTCCAGGTCAGCGACTCGTACTTCGTGGTGGCCCACTTCCACTACGTGGTCTTCGGGACGGTGGTCTTCGCGATGTTCGCCGGCTTCTTCTTCTGGTGGCCGAAGTTCACCGGGAAGATGCTCGACGAGCGGCTGGGGAGGATCCAGTTCTGGACGCTGTTCGTCGGCTTCCACACCACCTTCCTCGTCCAGCACTGGCTGGGCGTGGAGGGCATGCCCCGGCGGTACGCCGACTACCTGGCGGCGGACGGCTTCACCGTGCTCAACACGATCTCGACGATCGGGGCGTTCCTGCTGGGCCTGTCCACCCTGCCGTTCCTCTACAACGTGTGGCGGACCGCCAAGTACGGCCGGCGCGTGGAGGTCGACGACCCCTGGGGCTTCGGCCGTTCGCTGGAATGGGCGACCTCCTGCCCGCCACCACGGCACAACTTCTCGACGCTGCCGCAGATCCGCTCCGAGTCCCCCGCCTTCGACCTGCACCACCCGGAGGTCGCCGCCCTCGACCGGGCACGCTCCACCGGCCGCCGCGACGCCGTCGAGCCCGGTGCCGGCGGCCAGGACTGACGGAGCGCGGTCGCGGCACCGGCAGCGCCGTCACCCGCCCGGGGTTCAGCCCCTCCCCGTCCGCCCACCGAGCCGCCTGCGCACCGCGGCCCGCAGCCTCTTGCGCAGCCTGCGGGCCCGGCGCTTCGCCGCGCGGGCGAGGTCCTTGCCCGCGTACAGCACGCCCATCCCCAGTCCGCCGACGTGGCGCCCGGCCGCGCGCAGCCGCCCCGAGCGGCCCGTCCGGCGGGCCAGCAGCTCCTCCAGCAGGCGTTCGCAGCTCCTGGCGATCTCTGCGGGGTCGTAGCTGGCGCCCTTGTCCAGGGCCGCCCGGCCCATCCGGCGGCGCAGCTCGTCGTCGTTGATCAGCCGGAGCATCGCCGCGGCGAGGGCGTCGACGTCACGCGGCGGCACCAGCAGGCCGTCGACCCCGTCGCTGATGATCTCCCCGGGACCGAGCGGGCAGTCGGTGCTGACCACCGGCAGCCCCACGCGCATCGCCTCGACGATCGTCATGCCGAACGACTCCATGCTGGAGGAGACCGCGAGCAGCGAGCCCTTGGCCATCTCCGGCTCGATCGGCGTCACTATCCCCATCATCGTCACCCGGTCGCCGAGTTCCAGGCGCTCGATGAGCTGTTCCAGCTTCTCCTTCTGCCCACCGGTGCCGTATAACCGCAGGCCCCAGTCCGGGTGTTCGACCGAGACCTTGGCGAAGGCCCTGATGAGGTCGCCGTAACGCTTCACCGGGGCCAGCCGGCCCGCCGCGACCACGTACTTGGCGTCCAGGGCGCTGGGCACGACACCCGGGTCGGGGACGCTGTTCGGCAGGGCGAGCACCCGTACGCCGGGCAGCCACAGTCTGCGGCGGTAGGAGACGGCGTCGGCCTCGGTCGTGGTGGTGACCGCGTCCAGCCGGGGGTAGAGCCGGCGCAGCCTGAGCACCAGCGCCAGCGAGTGGGTGTCGAGCGTCAGGTGCTCCTGTGCGATCCGGACGACGTGACGCGGCGCCTGCAGGGCGATGTGGACGTTCAGCCCGGGGCGGGTGCCGATGACGACGTCGGCGTCGAGGGCCGCGAGGTGGGCGGCGATCCGCTGGTCGGTGAGGGCGCTGTACTGCTCGTAGCGGTTCTCACCGGAGGGGAAGACCTTCGCCGGCCGGTGGTACAGCGGGTCGTCGAGGTCGCAGGTGTCGCTGCTCCTGCGCAGGTCCACCAGGTGCCTCAGCCGGACCTGCGGGGCGAGGGAGAAGGAGGGTTCGTCGCGGTGGCGGTACACGGAGACGATCTCGACCTCGTGGCGCTCGGCCAGGGCGCCGGCCAGGTTGTAGGTCGTGCGGATGGTGCCACCGACCCCGTAGGCGTTGTGAATCAGTATGGAAATGCGCATGCGTCCCCGCGTTCTCCCGCTCCCCGCGGACTCCCGCCCGCACTTCGTGCACGCAAGACGATCGCCCCGGCCCTTAGGTTGCGTTCGTCCACCTTCCCTGCCCCTCGCCATGTACGTACTGTGATGTCCCCGTGACCGGTCGGTATCCTTCCGGATCGCGCCCGTCAGGCACGATGGCCCAGCTGCGGCACGTCGGAGCAATTGCGCTCCATGTCGCCCCCCTCCGTCACCCAGCCGCCCCGGCGGCCGCTCACCGCGTCACTCCACCGGGCTACGGACGGACGGGCCCGACAGGTGACGGACGGTTCGGCAAGCACCTGAGAGCGCGGCGGGAGCGGCGGGCCGCACACATCGCGGCCTAGGGCGGACGGACCGTTCAGGGTATGGCCACACACGACGTATTTCCACTAATCGGTTGAGATGACCATAAGATGACACGAATTCAGGCACATCATGACCAGGACCCGCCAGGACCCGCCGTTCCCGGCCGGGGTCCACAGGGCTCAGCGCGGCAGGCGCAGCAGCGTCCCGGGCGTGAGCTGGCGGGTCGGGTCGGAGCCGATGACGTCCTGGTTGAGCCGGTACAGCTCGGCCGCGCCGCCGCTGACGTTGAAGCGCCGGGCGACGCCCTCCAGGGTCTCGCCGGACTGGACCGCGTGCGCCCGGCCGGCCAGCCGCAGGCGCTGCGCGCAGGTCGGCCAGGCCTCCCAGCCCTGGTCGCGGAGGATCTCCTCGGCGACGGTCATCTGCTGGTCGGGGGTCGCACGGTCGGGCCTGGCGGCCAGGTCGAGACCGCCGTGCTCGACCCAGGTGGGCTGGAAGATCTGCAGCCCACCGTAGAAGCCGTTGCCGGTGTTGGTCTTCCAGCGGTTGCTGCTCTCGCAGGTCGCCAGTTCCAGCCAGACGGGGGCGTGCCCGTCGGCCCGCGCTCCGGGAGCCAGGGCCGCCCACGAGGCGAGCAGAGCGAAAGCGGTCACCGCGAGACGGCGGGGACGGGACATGCGGGCCAGGCTAGGCACGGTGCGGCGGGCGCCGTCGCCCGCCGCGCCGTGCGCGCCCCCCGGCCCACCCGGTCGGAGCACGGCCGCCGGGTGGGCCGGGAGTGCGCGGGAGGTCAGACCGACAGCCGCTGTCCCGGGTAGATCAGGTTGGGGTCGGCGCCGATCACGGTCCGGTTGACGGCGTACAGCTTCTTCCAGGTCGTCCCGTGAGCGGCCGCGATGCCGCTCAGGGTGTCGCCGCCGCGGACGCTGTAGTTGCCGTGCCCCTTCGCCCGGCCCTGGCCGCGGTCGGCGTGACCGCCGCTGCCGCGCGACTGCTGCGCGGGCGCCGGGGCGGTGTGCCGCTTCGCCTTGGGCGCGGCCGGGGCAGTGCCGCGGGCGGGTGCGCTCCCGTAGGCACCGGCGCGGGCGGAGCAGGTGGGCCAGGCGCCCCAGCCCTGCGCCCGCTGCACCTTGGCGGCGACGGCGATCTGCTGCTCACGGCTCGCCCGGTCGGCGGTCGCCGCGTACGCGGTGCCGCCGTAGGCGCGCCAGGTCCCGGCCGAGAACTGGAGTCCTCCGTAGTACCCGTTGCCGGTGTTGATGTGCCAGTTCCCGCCGCTCTCGCAGCTCGCGATGCGGTCCCAGACCCCGCCGTCGGCGGCCTTCGCGGGCCCCGCGACGGCCATGAGGGCCAGCGGGGTCAGCACGGTGACGCCGGCTACGACTGCGGACTGACGGTACTTGGCTGATACGGCCATGGAATCCCTCTCCACGGACCCGGGGTTCCCCCATGGCGCCGTACCTCCGGTACGGCACCCGACGGACGGGGTCCCCACGCATCCGGCGCGGCCCCCGTCCCCTTCGCTCGCCGACCGGTGGATTTCGGATCCACGGTCACCCTCCGTGCGAGCCCTCCCGGGTGGTGCTCTCTGCACACGGCGGGCAAATCTAGGCAGGGTCGCGTTCCGTCGCCAAACAAACCCCTTACGCCGCAGGCCACTTGAGGGTTACCGGGAGTAAAGACCTATTTAGGACACCGGATTGATGGTGTTTTTTGCGGCATATCCGCACAGCGCATATGCGCCATGTGACCCGACTCATAGGCACGGAGGCTTCCCGGGGTGAAAGGTGGGACTTGGAGTGACCGGCTCCGTACCGCCGCTCACCCTCCGCACGCGGACGCACGAGCACGCGCCAAGAAGGCCGTGACTCCCGCCACAGATCGGCCGTTGTCACTATGTGCCGGGCGAGGCCCGGCAAAGGAGCCCGTAGCCGTACATTTCAAGGAGGCTTCAGTGCCGCCCATGCTCGACGTCAGCGACGAGGTACGAGCCGAGATCGGCGATGAGGAGGCGGCACGCCTGCTGGCGGGCGACAGCGCGCCCGGCACGTACGACTGCACCTCCTGCCGTACCCCGGGGGACACCGCCACGGAGCGCACCAGCACGGTGCTCTTCGTCGGCGAGGAGACCGCCGTGCTCGCCTTCGCCCACGCGACCTGCATCCCCTCCCAGGTCGTGCCCGTCTCGGAGGAGCAACTGCAGGGAGCGGTGCAGAGCATCGCCGGTGAGGAGCCGGCCGGCGGAGCGGCGGCCGCCGCTCCGCGCCAGGCGGTGCTCGGCATCACCTGCGGCCTCGTCCTCATCAAGGAGGAGGTGTGCCCGGCCCTGGTCATCGAGCCCACCGGCCCGATCGCCCGGCCCGGCGAAAGCGGCCCCGGCGACGACTTCCTGCCGATCCTCATCGAGCAGGGCTTCCTCCCCGTGAACGACCTGTCCACACCGCCCTCCCCGCTGCCCGGCTGGTCCGTGCTGCTGGCCATGGGGCAGCTGCACGCCATCCTGCAGCCCGGCTCCGCCGGCGCGTGGTGGCAGGCGCACCAGCCGCTCGCGGTGAGCGAGGGCTGGCGCCAGGCGGTCAACCGGTCGAACGAGGTGTACGTGTACGCCGCCCCGCACGGCACCATCGGCCAGCAGCCCCGCGAGGACCTGCTGCGCGACGCCCTGGAACGCGCCTGCGGGCGCGGACTCCTCGTCGCGGCGACAATGCCGCTCTCCGGCACCTGATCCCCCCGGCTCCGGCCAAAGGCGCGTACGGCTGCCCGTACGCGCCTTTGGCCTATGGCAGTGCATATGCGTGATTCATCCGTACGACCCGCATCCCCGCAGATGAGCCGCTCGTTGCCACGACGTGCACACCTTTGACGCTTCCTCACGAGCCCAGTTCCGCAGCCCCATCCCCCCCATGCGCACCGCGCAGGAGGCGTCCGTGAGCGAGGGCACGCCGATCTACGACGCGCTCTACTCCGAGTACCGCAGGCTCTTCCGCACCCTCCCCGGCGACCGCACCGGCGAGGAGGACCTGCAGTTCAACGGCTTCGCCGACCGCGGTGGGGTCAACTCCGCCTACCGCTCCGGCCGCCACCGCGGCGACCTCCCGGCCCTCCCCCCGGGCCTCGCGGAGAACCGCATGCACGGCGGCCTCTGACCCACCCCGCACGGCGAACCGCCCGCCCGATCGCCCCCCTGGGGAAGCGACCCGGCGGGCGGCACCATGTCCGGCCCCCGCAGGAGCTGCTTCTTGCGGCCGCGCTTCTCCCGCACCCGCACCGACACCTGGATCGGCGTCCCCACGAACCCGAACTCCTCACGCAACCGCCGCTCGATACTGCAACACCCCGGGGAGCGACCCCCCGGACCCCCACAAAGAACCGCCCGCCCGATCACCCCCCCCTCGGGAAGCGACCCGGCGGGCGGCACCACGCCCACCCCCGCAGGAGCTACTTCTTGCGACCGCGCTTCTCCCGCACCCGCACCGACACCTGGATCGGCGTCCCCACGAACCCGAACTCCTCACGCAACCGCCGCTCGATACTGCAACACCCCGGGGAGCGACCCCCCGGACCCCCACAAAGAACCGCCCGCCCGATCACCCCCCCCCTCGGGAAGCGACCCGGCGGGCGGCACCACGCCCACCCCCACAGGGACTACTTCTTGCGACCGCGCTTCTCCCGCACCCCCACCGACACCTGGATCGGCGTCCCCACGAACCCGAACTCCTCACGCAACCGCCGCTCGATACTGCAACACCCCGGGGAGCGACCCCCCGGACCCCCACAAAGAACCGCCCGCCCGATCACCCCCCCCTCGGGAAGCGACCCGGCGGGCGGCACCACGCCCACCCCCACAGGGACTACTTCTTACGGCCGCGCTTCTCCCGCACCCGCACCGACACCTGGATCGGCGTCCCCACGAACCCGAACTCCTCACGCAACCGCCGCTCGATACTGCAACACCCCGGGGAGCGACCCCCCGGACCCCCACAAAGAACCGCCCGCCCGATCGCCCCCCTGGGGAAGCGACCCGGCGGGCGGCACCATGTCCGGCCCCCGCAGGAGCTGCTTCTTGCGGCCGCGCTTCTCCCGCACCCGCACCGACACCTGGATCGGCGTCCCCACGAACCCGAACTCCTCACGCAACCGCCGCTCGATACTGCAACACCCCGGGGAGCGACCCCCCGGACCCCCACAAAGAACCGCCCGCCCGATCACCCCCCCCTCGGGAAGCGACCCGGCGGGCGGCACCATGTCCGGCCCCCGCAGGAGCTACTTCTTACGGCCGCGCTTCTCCCGCACCCGCACCGACACCTGGATCGGCGTCCCCACGAACCCGAACTCCTCACGCAACCGCCGCTCGATACTGCAACACCCCGGGGAGCGACCCCCCGGACCCCCACAAAGAACCGCCCGCCCGATCGCCCCCCTGGGGAAGCGACCCGGCGGGCGGCACCACGCCCACCCCCACAGGGACTACTTCTTGCGGCCGCGCTTCTCCCGCACCCGCACCGACACCTGGATCGGCGTCCCCACGAACCCGAACTCCTCACGCAACCGCCGCTCGATGAAGCGGCGGTAGCCCGCCTCCAGGAAGCCGGAGGCGAAGAGCACGAAGCGCGGGGGCTTGGTGCCGGCCTGGGTGCCGAAGAGGATGCGGGGCTGCTTGCCACCGCGGATCGGGTGGGGGTGGGCGGCGACGAGCTCGCCCAGGAAGGCGTTGAGACGGCCGGTGGGGACCCGGGTCTCCCAGCCCGCCAGGGCGGACTCGATGGCCGGGACCAGCTTCTCCATGTGGCGGCCGGTACGGGCGGAGACGTTCACCCGGGGCGCCCACTGGACCTGCACGAGGTCCTTCTCGATCTCGCGCTCGAGGTAGTAGCGCCGCTCCTCGTCCAGCACGTCCCACTTGTTGTAGGCGATGACGATGGCGCGGCCCGCCTCGACGGCCAGCGAGATGATGCGGGTGTCCTGCTCGGCGAGGGTCTCGCCGGCGTCGATCAGGACGACGGCGACCTCCGCCTTCTCCAGGGCGGCCGCGGTGCGCAGCGAGGCGTAGTAGTCCGCGCCCTCCTGGAGGTGGACGCGGCGGCGGATGCCCGCGGTGTCCACGAACTTCCAGATCTTGCCGCCGAGCTCGATGAGCTCGTCGACCGGGTCGCGGGTCGTGCCGGCCTGCTCGTTGACGACGACGCGCTCCTCGCCCGCCACCTTGTTCAGCAGCGAGGACTTGCCGACGTTCGGGCGGCCGATCAGCGCGACGCGGCGCGGGCCGCCGATGGTGTTGGCGAAGGACTGCATCGGCGCCTCGGGGAGCGCCTCCAGCATCGCGTCCAGCAGGTCGCCCGTACCGCGGCCGTGCAGCGACGAGACCGGGAAGGGCTCGCCGAGGCCGAGGTTCCACAGCATGGCGGCGTCCGCCTCGCCCGAGGGGCCGTCGACCTTGTTGGCGCACAGCACGACCGGCTTGCCGGCCTTGCGGAGCAGCTTGACGACGGCCTCGTCGGTGTCGGTCGCGCCGACCGTGGCGTCCACCACGAAGACCACCGCGTCGGCGGCCTCGATCGCGAACTCGGCCTGCGCGGCCACGGACGCGTCGATGCCGAGGACGTCCTGCTCCCAGCCGCCGGTGTCGACGACCTTGAAGCGGCGGCCGTTCCAGTCGGCCTCGTACGTGACGCGGTCGCGGGTGACGCCGGGACGGTCCTCGACGACCGCCTCACGGCGGCCGATGATCCGGTTCACCAGCGTCGACTTGCCGACGTTCGGGCGGCCGACGACCGCGACGACCGGCAGCGGGCCGTGGCCCGCCGCCGCGAGGTCGCCCGCGACCTCGTCGAGGTCGAAACCCTCCTCGGCGGCGAGCTCCATGAACTCGGCGTACTCGGCGTCGTCGAGCGCGCCGACTTCGCCGTACTCGTTCTCGATGTCCATGAAAGCTTCTCCGTCGATCGTCAAATGTGCGGGGGCTTGCACGCCCCAGTGTGGATCAGGCCGACGCTAGGAGGCGCGGCCCGTGGTGCGCCGGGCGTACTCGAGGTGTCCGCTCAGGTGCTTCTGGATGCGCACGGTGGCGGCGTCCAGTGCCGTACGCGTGCGGCGTCCGCTGCCGTCACCGGCGTCGAAGGGGTCGCCGAAGACGATGTCGACCCGGCCGCGCACCGGCGGCAGGCCGCGGATCAGCCGTCCCGGCCGGGACGTGCCGAGGACCGCGACCGGCACTATGGGCGCGCCGGAGCGCACCGCGAAGTACGCCAGGCCCGCCCGCAGGTCGGCGAAGTCGCCCTCGCCCCGGGTGCCCTCGGGGAAGATCCCCAGGACCCCGCCGCGCTCCAGCACGCCGAGCGCGCTGGTCACCGCGGTGCGGTCGGTACTGTGGCGGTCCACCGGGAGCTGGCCGATCCCACGCAGGAACGGGTCCAGCGGCCCGATGAACGCCTCCTTCTTGATCAGGAAGTGCACCGGGCGCGGGCAGGTGCCCATGAGGACCGGCCCGTCCACGTAGTGCGAGTGGTTCACGGCCAGGATCACCGGCCCCGTGGCGGGCAACCGCCAGGCGCCGAGCACCCGGGGGCGCCAGAGGCTGTTGATGATCCCGATGCCGAGGCGGCGGCCGACGGCCGCGCCCCTCGGTCCCGGAACCGCGGAGGAGTCGCTCACGAAGCCGCCCGCTTCTCCTCGATGAGGGTGACGACGCACTCGATGACCTGGTCGAGGGTGAGCTCGCTGGTGTCGACCTCCATGGCGTCGTCCGCCTTGGCCAGCGGGGAGGTCTTGCGGCCGGAGTCCGCCGCGTCGCGCCGTACGAGGGCCTCCCGGGTCGCCACGAGGTCGACCTGGGCGCTGCCGGTGGCCTTCAGCTCGCCGCCGCGGCGGGCGGCGCGGGCCTCCGGGGAGGCGGTGAGGAAGATCTTGACGGTGGCGTCCGGCAGCACGGTGGTGCCGATGTCCCGGCCCTCGACGACGATGCCGGCGGGCGCGGCGGTGGCTGCGTCGCGCTGCAGCCCGACCAGGCGGCTGCGCACCTCCGGCACCGCGCTGACGGCGCTGACCGCCGCGGTGACCTCCTGGGTGCGGATCGGGCCGGAGGCGTCCACGCCGTCCACCGTGATCGTGGGCGCCGCCGGGTCGGACCCGGAGACGATCACCGGCTTCTCGGCGGCGGTCGCCACGGCGGCTGCGTCGTTCACGTCGACGCCGTTGCTCAGCATCCACCAGGTCATCGCCCGGTACTGCGCTCCGGTGTCCAGGTAGCTCAGGCCGAGCTTGGCCGCGACCGCCTTCGAAGTGCTGGACTTGCCAGTGCCCGAGGGGCCGTCGATCGCGACGATCACCGGATTCGACACAGTCGGGGGACCTTCCTTGTGCATGGAGCAGGTACACGGCTGGCGCAATGCCATCCCCACAAGGTTACCGGCCCACCCATTCGGCTCCGTACCACGAATTCCCAGGCCCCCCGCGGCCCCCGTGTCCGCGAAGAGCCGCGCGAGCTCCCCGGGCCGGGCCCGATCCCCGACGCCGACCTCGCACCACTCGGCCCCGAGCGGGCCTCCCGGGCTTCGCACGGCTGCGCCGGACTCCGTCCGCCGGCCCCATCACGCGCGCAGCGACCAGCCACGCTCCCGCAACGCCGCCGACAAACGCGCCGCCGCGGCCGGCTCCACCATCAGCTGGACCAGACCCGCCTGCTGCCCGGTCGAGTGCTCGATCCGCACGTCCTCGATGTTGACCCCCGCGGCCCCCGTGTCCGCGAAGAGCCGCGCGAGCTCCCCGGGCTGGTCGCCGATGAAGGCGGCGACGACGTCGTAGGACTTGGGGGCGGAGCCGTGCTTGCCGGGGACCTTGGACCGGCCGGCGTTGCCGCGGCGGAGGAGGTCCTCGATGCCGGCGGCGCCGTCGCGGCGCTTGGCGTCGTCCGCGGACTGCAGGGCCCGCAGGGACTCGACGGTCTCCGTCAGGTCGGCGGCGAGATCGGCGAGGACGTCGGCGACCGGGCCGGGGTTGGCGGAGAGGATGTCGATCCACATGCCGGGCTGCGAGCCCGCGACCCGGGTGACGTCGCGGATGCCCTGGCCGCACAGGCGCACCGCGCTGTCCTCGGCGTGCTGCAGGCGCGCCGCGACCATGCTGGAGACCAGCTGGGGGGTGTGCGAGACGAGGGCGACGGCGCGGTCGTGGGCGTCGGCGTCCATCACGACCGGGACGGCGCGGCAGAGCGCGACCAGCTCCAGGGCGAGGTTGAGCACCTCGGTCTCGGTGACCGGGGTCGGGGTGAGCACCCAGGGGCGGCCCTCGAAGAGGTCGGCGGTCGCGGCCAGGGGGCCGGAGCGCTCGCGGCCGGACATGGGGTGCGTGCCGATGTACGAGGTCAGGTCGCAGCCGAGCGCCTCCAGGTCGCGGCGCGGTCCGGCCTTGACGCTGGCGACGTCGAGGTAGCCGCGGGCGAGCCCGCGGCGCTGGGCGTCGGCGACGGTCGCGGCGACGTGGGCCGGCGGCACGGCGACGATCGCGAGGTCGACCCGGCCGGACGGGGGTTCGTCGGTGCCCGCGCCGAGCGCGGCGGCGGTGCGCACCACGGCGGGGTCGTGGTCCTCCAGGTGGACCTCGACGCCGCGCGCGGCGAGCGCGAGGGCGGCGGAGGTGCCGATGAGGCCGGTGCCGATGACGAGGGCGGTTCTCACTGGGCGATGTCCTTGCGGAGGGCGGCCGCGGCGCCGAGGTAGACGTGGGAGATCTCGCCCTTGGACAGGCCGGACTCGACGTGGGCGAGGATGCGCACGACCCGGGGCATGGCGCCGGCGATGTCGAGTTCCTGCGCGCAGATCAGCGGTACGTCGGTGATGCCGAGCTTGCGCGCGGCGACCGCCGGGAAGTCGCTGTGGAGGTCCGGGGTGGCGGTGAACCAGACGCTGATCAGGTCGTCCACCGCGATGCCGTTGCGCTCCAGGAGGGCGGTGAGCAGCTCGGCGACCTGCTCGTGCATGTGCTCCGCCTCGTCCCGCTCCAGCTGGACGGCTCCGCGGACCGCTCGTACCGCCACGTCATCGCTCCCTGTGTTGCTGCGCGCACGTACCTGGTCAGCGTAGTCGGGGCGGACGGGGCGCGGCGGACACGCCCGCCCTGCGAGACGCCAGGGGTGCTGCGGTACACCATGAAGCATGATCTTCCACCTTGTTCCGCTGGACGACTGGCTGCGCGACCCGGACCGTCCGTACGCGCCCTCGTCGCTCGCCGAGGACGGGTTCGTGCACTGCGCGCCCGACGAGGCGGTTGCGCTCGCCGTCGCCGACGCCTTCTACCGGGGCACCCCGGGCCCGCTGATGGTGCTGCTGATCGACGAGGAGGCCCTGGAGGCCCGTGTGCTGTGGGAGGACGCCGATCCGGTGCCGCCGCCGGGGGTCCCGCAGGAGACGCGCTTCCCGCACGTGTACGGGCGCATCAACCGCAGCGCGGTGGTCGGGATGCTGGAGGTGCAGCGGGACACGGACGGCCGCGCGGTGGCGCTGGCGGTGTGGTCGTGAGCGCCGCTTCGTCCTGACACGCCCCTGGACGCGGGGCGGGCCGTCCGCTTCGATGGTGCCCTGACCGCGCGGCCTCGGGGGAGGCGGACATGAAGCGTTCCGGACCGCTCTACACGCTCCTCGCGGGGCTGGCACTCGCGCTGATCATGCTGTCGCTCAACGCGACGACGGAACCGCCGCAGGCGGGGCCGAAGGGCGGCGGCCCGCCGGCCGCGAGCCGGACGCCGTCCGCCGCCCCGCCGTCGTCGGCCCCCGCGGCCTCCCCGTCCCGCAGCACCGCGGTCCCCCGTCCGGACGCGGACTACGCGGGCCGCACCGGCGACGACGCGGCGAGCGTCGCGATCGCGCTGCGCGACGGCAAGGCCGTCGCGTACGTCTGCGACGGGCGCACCAAGGAGGCCTGGCTGCGCGGCGACGTCCGGGACGACGGCGGCATGCGCCTGACCGGCGACCGCGGCGCCTCGCTGGAGGGCACGCTGGAGGGCGGCCGCGTCACCGGCGAGGTGCGGCTGACCGGCGTGGAGCAGCCCTTCACCGCGCAGCGCGCGGTGAAGCCGTCCGGTCTGTACCGGGCGACCGCCTCGGTGCGCGGCGCGCGGGTCGTCGGCGGCTGGATCGTGCTGCCGAACGGCAAGCAGGTGGGGATCGTCTCGCGCGACGGCGAACCGTCGGCGGCGCCCGCCATCGACCCCGCCACCGGCGCCGTGACCGTCGACGGCACGCAGCTCACCGCACGGCCGATCCCCTGACCGTCCGCCCGCAGGCAGGAGCAGGAGCGCCCCATGAACGTGGACCCGAACGCCGCCACCACGTCCTTCCCGGCCCCGTCACCGCGCCCCCGGCGGCGGGTCGCCGTGTTCCTCGTCCCCGCGGTCGCCGCCGCGGCGGTCGCGGTCGCCCTCGGCGCGTACGGCAAGGTGCACGACCCGGCCGGCACCGCCTTCAACCTGGCCGGTTTCTCCAGCACGGGCGCGGTCAAGTCCTGGCTCGCCACGGCCGCCTTCGCCTTCGCCCTGGTGCAGGCGGTCTCGGCGCTGGTGATGTACGGCAAGGTGCCGGGCGTCCGCGCCCCCTCCTGGACCGGCGGGCTGCACCGTTGGTCGGGCCGGATCGCGTTCCTGCTGGCCATCCCGGTGGCCGTGCACTGCCTGTACGCGTTGGGCTATCAGACGTACAGCAGCCGCGTGATGTGGCACTCGCTGCTCGGGTGCTTCTTTTTCGGGGCATTCACCGCAAAGATGCTGCTGCTGCGGGCCGAGCGACTGCCGGGCTGGCTGCTGCCGGTTGTCGGCGGGCTGGTCTTCACGGCGCTGACGGTGCTGTGGCTGACGTCCGCGTTGTGGTTCTTCAGAACGGTCGGGGTGACGACATGAAGCGACGCATGGTGCTGCTGTCCACGGCAGCGCTGGCGGGTTGCAGCAAGTACGGCGAAGAGAGCGCGCCGCCCGCGGCGGCGACCTCCGCGCCACCACCGGCCTCGGAGCCCGTCTCCGCGCCGAGCTCGGCACCGGCCTCCGCTTCCCCGTCCGGGGAGGGCGAGGTGCTGGTGAAGGCGGCCGACGTGCCCGTCGGCGGCGGCACGGTGATCACGGACAAGAAGGTCGTGGTGACCCAGCCCCAGGCCGGCGAGTTCAAGGCCTTCTCCGCCGTCTGCACCCACCAGGGCTGCATCGTGAACACCGTCGCCGACGGCACCATCAACTGCCCCTGCCACGGCAGCAAGTTCCGCATCGCCGACGCCTCGGTGGCCGCGGGACCGGCCAAGAAGCCGCTTCCCCCCGAGGAGATCACCGAAAAAGACGGCGAGATCTTCCTCGTGTAGCCCGTACGATCCCCGTCCATGCGCGACCACGACCTCGTACGCCGGCACACCGTCTACGCCTGTGTGATGGGCTCACGCGCCTTCGGCCTGGCCACGGACGGCAGCGACACCGACCGCCGCGGGGTGTACGTGGCGCCGACGCCGCTCTTCTGGCGCTTCGACAAGCCGCCCCGCCACGTGGACGGCCCGGAGCCCGAGCAGTTCTCCTGGGAGCTGGAGCGGTTCTGCGAGCTCGCGCTGCGCGCCAACCCCAACATCCTGGAGTGCCTCCACTCCCCGCTCGTCGAGCACGTGGACGACACCGGGAAGGAACTGCTCGCCCTGCGCGGCGCCTTCCTGTCCCGGCACGTCCACGAGTCCTTCGGCCGCTACGCCACCGGCCAGTTGCGGAAGCTGGAGGCGGACGTCCGCACGCACGGCGCGCCCCGCTGGAAGCACGCCATGCACCTGCTGCGCCTGCTGATCAGCTCCCGCGACCTGCTCCGCACCGGCGAACTGCGCATAGGGGTCGGCGACCACCGGGAGCGGCTGCTGGCGGTCAAGCGCGGCGAGGTCGGCTGGTCCGAGACGGAGTCCTGGATGCTCCGGCTGTACGGGGAGGCCGAGGCCGCCGCGCCGCGCAGTCCGCTCCCGGACGAGCCGGACCGGGCCCGCGTCGAGGACTTCCTCGTCCGGGTCCGGCGGGCGTCAGCCGCCGTCGCCGTCCCAGAGGGCGCCGAGGGCCAGTAGTTCGTCGCGGTGCTCGAGCCGCTCCACCCAGGCGTCCGGCCAGGCCGCCAGGCCGTGGTGCGCGCCGGCGAAGGCGCCCGTCAGGCAGGCGATGGAGTCGGAGTCCCCCGAGGAGCACGCCGCCCGGCGCACCGCGGTGACGGGTTCGTCCGGGAAGAGCAGGAAGCACAGCAGGCCGGTCGCGAACGCCTCCTCGGCGATCCAGCCTGCGCCGCCGGCCAGGCACGGGTCGGCCTCCCGGTCGGGCGCCGCGAGGGCCTCGTCGAGGCGGTCGAGCACCCCGAGGCACTCGTCCCAGCCGCGCCGGACGAAGGCCACCGGGCCGTGGTCGTGGGCACGCAGCCACAGGTCGCCGAGCCACCACTCGTGGTACGTGTCGCGCTGCTCCATCGCGTAGCCGCGCAGCAGGGCGGTCAGTTCCGCGGGGGCGGCGCCCTGCGCGAGCAGGTGGACGGCGTGCGCGGTGAGGTCGGAGGCCGCGAGCGCCGTGGGGTGGCCGTGGGTGAGCGCGGACTGCAACTGGGCCGCCCCCGCCCGTTCCTCGGGGCGCAGGCCGGGGACGAGGCCGACCGGAGCGACCCGCATGTTCGCGCCGCAGCCCTTGGAGCCGGTCTGGCTGGCCTCCTGCCAGGGCCGGTCCGGGTGGTCCAGCTTCTGGCAGGCGACCAGGCAGGTGCGGCCGGGGGCGCGGTTGTTGTCGGGCGAGTGGTACCAGTCGACGTACTCCTCGCGCACCGGGCGGGCGAGCCGGGACGGCGTGAGGGGACCGCGGTCCATCGCCGTGCGCAGCCCGCGGGCGAGGGCGAGCGTCATCTGCGTGTCGTCGGTGACGAAGGCCGGGCGGGGCAGCTCCATCTCCCGCCACGGACCGCACTTGGCGAGGATCGACGGGACGTCGTTGAACTCCGTGGGGAAACCGAGCGCGTCACCGATCGCCAGCCCCGCCATCGCCCCCGAGGCGGCCCGTCTCATACCGCGGCCACCCGGGTGCGGACGACCAGGTCGTGGAGGGCGTCGTAGGCCGCCGGCTCGCCGGGCAGCCGGGTGTCCCGCTGCGCGTCGTCCAGACCGGCGTGCAGGGCCTCGACGTCGGCGCGGACGCGGCGCGGGTCGAGGTCCATGGCCAGGCCGTGCTCGGCGACGGCCTTCTCGTGGATGAGTTCGCGGACGTACCCGGGGGCGGTGACGTGGTCCAGCAGCGTCGGCAGGTGCGCCTCGACGGTGCCGGTGCGCATCAGGTGGATTCCCGTCAGCAGCACCCGGAAGGTGTAGAGCAGCGGCTTGAGCTCGCCGGTCTTCTCGTACAGCTCCCACTGGGTACGGGCGAAGCCCCGGTAGTGGTGGGCGTGGTGGCTGGTGATGACCCCGGGTGCCAGGTCGACCAGTTGGGCGTGGACGCCGCTGGTGTGCACCACGAGCGGGGACAGCAGCTGCTCCAGGACGTAGCCGTTGCGCCGCAGCATGAGCCGGGCGAACTTCAGCAGGTCGTGGGTGACCAGGTCGAGTTCGAGGCCGTCCTGCTCCCACATGCGGGTCTGGGTCTCCTCGCCCTCCCGCAGCCCGATCAGGTCGGACAGCGGGAGGAGGTGGATGCCGCGCAGGTCCACGTCGGAGTCGCGGGACGGGAAGCCGTACAGGTGCGCACCGGAGACGGTGGCGAACAGCAACGGGTGTCCCTGCTGGGCGAGGGCCGGGGAGAGTTCGGGCAGCCCGGCCCCTCGCAGACGTTCGGCGTGGATGGTCATTGCGCCATCCTTCCCGGAACGGCGTCCTCCGGGAAAGTCCTTATCCGATGGGAAGCCGGTCAGGAAACCGGTCCGGCAGGGGGCGCGGACCGGCCCGTGACGGCGGGACCGGACGGCTCAGAGGTCGACCTCGCGCATGAGCATGCCCACCTCGGTGTTGGTGAGCCGCCGCAGCCACCCGGACTTCTGGTCGCCGAGCGCGATCGGGCCGAAGCTGGTGCGGACCAGCTTGTCGACCGGGAAGCCCGCCTCGGCCAGCATGCGGCGGACGATGTGCTTGCGGCCCTCGTGCAGGGTCACCTCGACGAGGTAGTTCTTGCCGGTCTGCTGCACCACGCGGAAGCTGTCGGCGCGGGCCCAGCCGTCCTCCAGCTCGATGCCGCTCTTGAGCTGCTTGCCGATGTCGCGCGGCAGCACGCCGTTGATCGCGGCGAGGTACGTCTTCTGCACGCCGTAGCGGGGGTGGGTCAGACGGTGGGCCAGCTCGCCGTGGTTGGTGAGCAGGATGATGCCCTCGGTCTCGGTGTCCAGCCGCCCGACGTGGAACAGCCGGGTCTCGCGGTTGGTGACGTAGTCGCCGAGGCACTGGCGGCCCTCGGGGTCCTCCATCGTGGAGACGACGCCGGCCGGCTTGTTCAGGGCGAAGAACAGGTACGACTGCGTGGCGACGGTCAGCCCGTCGACGCGCACCTCGTCCTTGTCCGGGTCCACGCGCAGGCCCTGCTCGGTGACGATCTTGCCGTTCACCTCGACACGGCGCTGCTCGATCAGCTCCTCGCACGCGCGGCGCGAGCCCATGCCCGCCCGGGCCAGCACCTTCTGCAGGCGCTCGCCCTCCTGCTCGGCGCCGGGGAAGGTCTTCGGGAGGTTCAGCTTGGGCTTGCTGTGCCGCTCGCGGTTGCGCTCCTCGATCTGGGCGTCGAGTTCGCGCGGGCGCGCGGGCGTGGACTTGCGGGGCTTGCCCGAGGCACCGCCCGGCTTGCCGCCGGTGGCGCCCGGCTTGCCGCCGGTGGCGCCCGGCCTGCCGCCGCTGCCGCGCTTGGCGGCTCCGCCCGCTCCACCGGGGCCGCCGGAGCTGCCGCCGACGTCGTAGCGCCGCTCCTCCGGACGGGGCCGGCCCGCGCGCTTCTGCTGGTCGTCGCGCTGCCCCCCGGTCCTGGACCGGGACGTGCCCCCATCGGCACCCCGGGGATTCCGGTTGCCGCCGCTGTTCCTGCCGCTGCCGCTACTGCTTCGCATCAAGTATCCGTCGTCGAGTCCGGGTCGAATGAGGGGACGCCCTCCAGGGAGTCCGCCTCGACGGCGGCCGCCTCCGGGAGGAACGGGGCGAGCTCGGGCAGCTCGTCCAGGCCGCGCAGGCCCATCCGCTCCAGGAAGTAGTTCGTCGTCCTGTACAGGATCGCACCTGTCTCGGCTTCCGTCCCACACTCCTCCACCAGACCCCGCTGCAGAAGGGTGCGCATCACGCCGTCGCAGTTGACCCCGCGCACCGCGGAGACCCGGGACCGGCTCACCG
Organism: Streptomyces sp. TOM-9; assembly: GCF_056858595.1. NCBI lineage: Bacteria > Bacillati > Actinomycetota > Actinomycetes > Kitasatosporales > Streptomycetaceae > Streptomyces > Streptomyces sp. TOM-9. The sequence goes on from NZ_JBXEQB010000001.1 coordinate 2,686,845, forward strand.
GCTGCCGGTACGCGACGACCGCCAGCGTCTCCAGCGCGGCCTGGGTCAGCCGGGCCTGCTGGCCGTCCAGGACGAACTTCTCGACGGCCGCGGCGTACGCGGGCCGGGTGTAGAAGCGCCAGCCGCCCGCGATCAGGCGCAGGTCGAAGCCGCGGCCCTGCGCGGCGTACTCCTCCGCGAGGTCGTGGAGCGCGATGGCGATCTCCCGGCGCGGGCGCTCCAGCACCTTCGACAGGGTCTCCTCGGTGACGGGCTCGTCGACGACCATCAGGACCGCCTCCAGGGCGGGCCTCAGCTCCAGCTCCGCCACGGACAGCAGCCCCGCGGGCTCGCCCTCCGCCGCCTCACCGGTCCCCTCGACCGCCTCGGTCACCCCGGTCACCTCCGTCACGTCAGCCATCCTTCCCGTCCTTCGCGGCGGCCGGCACCTGGTCGAATTCGTCGGTGACGAGCGGCTGGGCCGGTGCCGCCTCGCCGCCCGTCCAGCGGACCAGGAGCGTACCCAGGGCCTCCTCCTGGTCGAGCGCGACCGCCTTCTCCCGGTACAGCTCCAGGAGGGCCAGGAAGCGCGCGACGACCGTGAGGGTGTCGGGGGCGTCGACGGTGAGCTCCGTGAAGCTCGCCTCGCCGCGCTCGCGCAGCATCGCGATGACGTGCTCCGCCTGCTCACGGACGCTCACCAGCGGCGCGTGGATGTGGTCCACGTACACCTGCGGCTTCGGCTTCGGCTGCATCGCCTTGACGGCGAGCTGCGCGAAGCGTTCCGGACCGATGCTCAGCACCACCTCGGGCAGCAGCTCGGCGTGCTGCGGCTCCAGTCCCACGGTGCGGGGGTGGTGCAGCGCCTCGGCCTCCAGCCGCTCGGCGAAGATCGCGGCGATCTGCTTGTAGGCGCGGTACTGGAGCAGCCGGGCGAAGAGCAGGTCCCGGGCCTCCAGCAGGGCGAGGTCCTCCTCGTCCTCCACCTCGGCGGCGGGCAGCAGGCGCGCGGCCTTCAGGTCCAGCAGCGTCGCCGCGACCACCAGGAACTCCGTGGTCTGGTCCAGGTCCCAGTCCGGTCCCATGGCGCGGATGTGCGCCATGAACTCGTCCGTCACCTTGGACAGGGCGACCTCGGTGACGTCGAGCTTGTGCTTGGAGATGAGCTGCAGCAGCAGGTCGAAGGGGCCCTCGAAGTTCGCCAGCCGGACGGTGAACCGGCCGCCGTTCGCGGCGGAGCCCTCCTCGGCGCTCCGCTCGTCGCCCGGCTCGCCGGCAGGCTGCGCCTGCCCCTCCGGCGCGGCCGGGGGTCCGTCGTCCCCCGCCTCCGGTGCGGGCGGCGGGTCCGCGACGGGCAGGTGCCCCCCGGGCTGCGGGACGGCCTCCGCCGCGGCTTCGACGGCGTCGGGTGACGGCGGCGCCGCGGGCGCGGTGTGGCCGAACTCACTGCCCGCCTCGCCCGCGCTCGCGTCGCCCGCGCCCTCGTCGGCCACGGCCGGGGGCGGCACGGGGTTCGCGCCGGGGCCGCGGCCGAGGAGGCGGCGGGAGCGCTGCGGGCTGGCGGTGTCGTCGGGGGGCATGGGGGTCCAGATGGTGCTGACGGGGCCGTACGGAGGACGGCACCGTATCGCGCGGAGCGCGTCAGCGGCCGCGCAGGCGGCGTACGAGGATGCTCGCGTCGCCGCGGGACTCGAGGTCGGCCAGGACCACCGCGACCGCTTCGCGGACGATGCGCCCGCGGTCCACGGCGAGCCCGTGCTCCCCGCGCAGGACGAGGCGGGCGTGCTCGAGGTCCATGAGCTCCTCGGCGGAGACGTAGACGGTGATCTTCTCGTCGTGGCGCTCGCGCCCGCTGGGCCGCCTGGGGGCCCGACCGGACTTGCGGCGCGGCTGCGGGGGCTGCGGCGGCTGCGGGGCCGCCTGGGGGCCCGTGGAACCCGTTCCGGGGGCCTGCAGGCCGCGCCGGACGGGCGGACCGGACGGACCCGCCTGCTCGGGGACGGAGCGGGCCGCGGGGGCGGGCGCGGCGCCGGGGTCGGTGCCGGTGTCCCGTCCGCCGTGCTCGGCGGCTTCGGAGGGCGCCGCGGACTCGCTGACCGGCGCCTCCTCGGGCGCCGGCTCCTCGGCGGAGGCGGGCACGGGCCGCAGCGGGCGTTCGCCGGGCGCGCCGGAGTCCGTGCCGGGGCCGCCGCCGGTGCCCGCTGCGCCGGGAGTCTCGCCGTTGGCGTGCTGCCGCGGCGTCGCGGACTGGAGCCCCCGCCCCCCGGTGGTGCGGAACAGTTCGTCGGCCCCCGGGAGACTCACTCGGCGTGACACCGGGCGAGCACCTCCCTGGCGAGCTGGCGATAGGCGGCGGCACCTACCGAGTTGGAGGCGTAGGTGGTGATCGGCTCACCGGCGACCGTGGTCTCCGGGAAGCGGACGGTCCGTCCGATGACGGTGTGGTAGACGTGGTCGTCGAAGGCCTCGACGACCCGCGCCAGGACCTCGCGGCTGTGCACGGTGCGCGAGTCGTACATCGTGGCGAGGATGCCGTCCAGCTCCAGCTCGGGGTTGAGCCGTTCCCTGACCTTCTCGATGGTCTCGGTGAGCAGCGCGACACCGCGCAGCGCGAAGAACTCGCACTCCAGCGGGACGATCACCTGGTGGGCCGCGGTCAGGGCGTTGACGGTCAGCAGGCCGAGCGAGGGCTGACAGTCGATGATGACGTAGTCGTAGTCGGGCAGCAGCGGCTTCAACGCGCGCTGCAGCGAGGACTCGCGGGCCACCTCGCTGACCAACTGGACTTCCGCGGCCGACAGGTCGATGTTGCTGGGCAGCAGGTCCATGCCGGGCACCGCGGTCTTCAGCAGCACCTCGTCGGCCGAGAGCCCGCGCTCCATCAGCAAGTTGTAGACCGTGACGTCCAGTTCCATCGGGTTGACCCCGAGGCCGACGGAGAGCGCGCCCTGCGGGTCGAAGTCGACCAGGAGGACGCGGCGGCCGTATTCGGCCAGCGCGGCACCGAGGTTGATGGTGGACGTCGTCTTGCCGACGCCGCCCTTCTGGTTGCACATGGCGATGATCTTCGCCGGGCCGTGGTCCGTCAGTGGGCCGGGGATCGGGAAGTACGGCAACGGGCGGCCGGTGGGGCCCACGCGCTCACGGCGCTGGCGCGCCGCGTCGGGTGCGAGCGTGGCCGCGTACTCGGGGTCGGGTTCGTACTCCGCGTCGGGGTCGTAGAACTGACCGTCCTGCAGCTCTTCTTCGTAGTGCGCCATGGGGTTCGCGTAACGCGTCTCGTTGTCTGTCCCGGTCCTGCGCGCCTCGAACGTCCGGACGGCCACGGAGGCCACCGGTTCGAGCCGTGCGGAGCCGTCGGTCTGCACGGTCATTCCTGGCTGACCACCCCCGGGAGCAAATGTCGACTCATTCACAAGTCGTCTTACCTCCTTGGTGACCAGGAAACTTCTCAATAGGTCAGCGTTGCAGCATGCCGACGGTTGGCGACTCTATGGCGTGTCGGTGGTTCACAGCAACACAATCCACCGGACACGGCACGATGTGTCGGCAACCGAACGTCTCGCTGTCAAGGGTGTAACGACGACGCCGGGGATGTTTCACGGGGGGACGAATCGGCAAAACAGTATGGTTCCACGCGAACGGCCGGGCCTTGTGACTCAAGACCCGGCCGTGCGTACCGGATTGGCGACAAGTTGACGCCAACGCGAGAAAAATCGATCAGTCGACCAGCCGGCGTCAGCCGAGGACGGTGGCCAGGTCGACCGCGTCCAGGCCGTGGGCCTCGGCGACCGGGCCGTAGACGACCTGGCCCTCGTGGGTGTTGAGGCCCTTGGCGAGCGCGGCGTCCCGGCGCAGCGCCTCGCGCCAGCCGCGGTTGGCCAGCTCGACGATGTACGGCAGCGTCGCGTTGGTCAGCGCGTAGGTGGAGGTGTTCGGCACCGCGCCCGGCATGTTGGCGACGCAGTAGAAGACCGAGTCGTGCACCGCGAAGGTCGGTTCGGCGTGCGTGGTGGGACGGGAGTCCTCGAAGCAGCCGCCCTGGTCGATCGCGATGTCGACGAGCACCGAGCCCGGCTTCATCCGGGAGACCAGCTCGTTGGTGACGAGCTTGGGGGCCTTGGCGCCCGGGATCAGGACCGCGCCGATGACGAGGTCGGCGTCGAGGACGGCCTTCTCCAGCTCGAAGGCGTTGGAGACGATGGTCTGCACCTTGGTGCCGAAGATCTTGTCGGCCTCGCGCAGCTTGTTGATGTCCCGGTCGAGCAGGGTGACGTGGAAGCCCATGCCGACGGCGATCTGCGCGGCGTTCCAGCCGGAGACGCCGCCGCCGATCACGACCGCCTTGGCCGGGGCCACACCCGGGACGCCGCCGGGGAGCACCCCGCGCCCGCCGGCCGAGCGCATCAGGTGGTACGCGCCGACCTGCGGGGCGAGCCGGCCGGCCACCTCGGACATCGGGGCGAGCAGCGGCAGCTGCCGGTTGGCGAACTCGACGGTCTCGTAAGCGATCGCGGTGGTGCCGGACTCCAGCAGCGCGTCGGTGCACTCGCGGGACGCCGCCAGGTGCAGGTAGGTGAAGAGGGTCTGGTCCTTGCGGAGACGGTGGTACTCCTCCGCGATCGGCTCCTTGACCTTCAGCACCAGGTCGGCGGCGGCCCACACCTCGTCGGCGGTCGGGAGGATCGTCGCACCGGCGGAGACGTACTCCTCGTTCGGGATGGACGAGCCGACGCCGGCGTCCTGCTCGACGAAGACCTCGTGGCCGCCTCGGACGAGCTCGTGCACGCCGGCGGGGGTGATGGCCACGCGGAACTCGTTGTTCTTGACCTCGCGGGGGATGCCGACCTTCACGTCGATCACGGTCCTGTTCACGGGAGTGGAGGGTTTGTGCAGGTCTCCTGACATGTCACCCCATAACGGAGTACGCCGGACCTGACCGCGATGTTCTGCGGTGTGACCAAGTGTAGTGAAGGAAGAGTCACTGTCCAGCCTTACAAAGTGACTACTTTCAGCGAAGGCATTGGCAGTTTCGTAGGTACAGCTCGCGAACGGCGCGATCTGAGGGCCCCCGGTGGGCCCTTGGGCCCGGAAACAGAGGCGCTCAGTCCTCCTCGGGCTGCGGAATCTCCTCGGCGGGCAGCAGCCGGCGCGCCGCGGCGCGCTGGAGCCGGGCGCCCGCCGGGTCCCCAAGCCGTTCCAGGGTGTCGGCCATGCGCAGCAGCACGGCGCCCTCCAGCCGTCGCTCCCCCGCCTGCCGGGCCCAGTACAGGGCGTCACGGCAGGTCCGCAGGGCGTCCTCGGGGTGGCCCGCGTACTCCTGGACCCGGGCCACCTCGCTGAGGGCACGGGCCTGCGCGGGCAGGTCCTTCAACCGCCGGTGGGCGGCCGCCGCGGCACGCCACTCGCGCAGCGCGTTGCCGTAGTGGGCGGCGTAGGTGAACAGGGCGCCGAGCCTGGAGTGCAGCCGCGCCTGGTGGACCACCTCGCCCCGGGCCTGCCGCAGGGCCAGCGCCCTGCCGTACCAGTCGGAGGCGCGCTGCGGGTCGTCCAGCTCCAGGTAGGTCCCGGCGATGGCCTCCAGCGCGCGGCCCTCGGCGTCACCGTCGTAGGCCTCCCGGGAGGCCACCAGCGCGGCCCGGTAGCGGTCGAGGGCGTCGAGCGGGCGGGCCGCCTCCACGTCCAGGTCGCCGATGTTCAGCAGGGCCGCCGCCTTCTCGCGGTGCAGTCCGCGCCGCTCGGCCACGTCCAGCACCAGGTGGTGGAGCCGGTAGCGCTCCGGCGCGGTCGCGCCGCCGTCGGGGTCCGCGGCGAGTGCCCGGACGAGCGCGGCCATGAGACGGCGGGCCAGGGTGTCCAGTTCGCCGTCCGCGACCGCCAGCCGTGCGGAGGCCAGCAGGACCGGCAGCCGCAGCCGCAGCCACCCGGCCGCGACCGGACGGCCGGCGAAGCGCAGCGACTTGGGCAGCCCGTCCGGTTCCGTCTCGCCCTCCAGGCACATCCGGCACGCGTGCAGCAGCCGTACCGTGCGCTCCAGCATCCGGGCGCGGGCGAGCTGCACCTCGGACGGCTTCTCCGTGCTCGCCAGCAGTGCCCGCAGCGGCGGGGTCAGCCAGCCCGGCACACGGTACTGCGCCGGCAGGTCGCCGGCCCCCGGCTCGGGGTGCAGCAGCCCGCAGCCGGCCAGGTCCGCGAGCGTGGCCTGCGCCGCCTCGACCGAGCAGCCGCCCAGGGCGGAGGCGGTCTGCGCGTCGGTCAGGCCCGAGGGGGCGAGCGCGAGCAGACGCAGCATGCGGGCCACGGCTGGCGACAGCGCTCCGTAGACGAAGCGGAAGGCGCGCAGCAGCTCCGGCGCGGGAGTGGCACGCGGGGTGGGCGGCGGGGTGGCGTTCCCCTTCTCCTCCGCCTCCCCGGAACCGTCGGCGTCCCGCGCGCCGCCGGTCTTCCGCGAGGTCGGGTCGCCGGACGTGCCCGCCCGGCGCAGCACCCGCGCCTGCCCGTCCGCGGCCAGGCCGCGCAGCGCCTCCGGCAGCGGGTTGCTGCCCGTGCGGTACCCGACGTCGGCGCGCAGCGTGCCGTCGCCCCGGGTGGCCGTGCCGCCCTCGGAGGCCGCGGGGGCGGCCGGTCCCGCGGCGGCCGGCTCGGCGGCCTCGGCGTGCAGCCTGCGGGTGGCCTCGGCGACGGAGGTGCGGGGCTGGGCGGCGAGCCACGCGGCGACCAGGCGCAGCGCCGCGGGATGGCCGCCGCACTCCTGGGCGAGACCCTCCGCGGCCCGGGGGTCGTTGGTGATCCGCACCCGGCCCACGGCCTCGGCCAGCAGGTCGACGCACGCCACCGGGTCGAGCCCGCCCAGGGTGCACGGGCGTACGTCGTGGACACCGGGCAGCGGCCCCTCGGCCGTGGCGACCAGCAGGTTCCCCGAGCCCTTGGGCATCAGGTCCAGCAACTGGCGGGAGTCCACGACGTCGTCCAGGACGAGGACGGCCTTGCGCCCGTTCAGGGCGGTGCGCAGTGCGGCCTGCAGTTCCTCGCGCTCCGCGGCCGGTTCGACCTCGACGTCCATCGCGCGCAGCAGCGAGCGGGCGGACTGCTCGGGCGGCACCGGACGGCCGTCGTTCTCGCTGAGCCGTACGTAGAACTGGCCGCCGGGGTAGCGGTCGGCGACCTCGTGGGCGAGCCGCACGGCCAGCGCCGTCCGTCCCGAGCCCGGCCGGCCGGCCACGAGGAGCACGCGGCTGCCGTCGGGCGTCTGGCCGCGCAGGGCCGCCAGGCCCGGCCGGTCGATGTCGGCGCGCAGTTCCTCGAGCTCGCGGCGGCGGCCGACGAACCCCGGCAGGCCGGGGGGCAGCGTGCCGTGTGCCGGGGTCTGCGACGCCGGCCCCCACGGGCCGTCGTCAGAGGCCGCCGCCGATGCGTCGGCGTCCAGCACGTGATCCGCCACGGGCCCACTCCCGTTCTCCTACGAACGGCAAGAGCCTAGTTCACGGTATGGGTCCAACCCCCCTGCGCGACGCGGCTGATCCGGTCAATGATCACCCTCTCGGACGATCGGATGGTCAGACCGAACGGGTCACACGGAGAACGGTCGCGCGGGCCACTCGGCCTCGGCGGGACGCAGGGCCTCCAGGCCGTCCCCGGCCCGGGCGGCCTGCAGCGCGAGCACGCCCACCACGAGGCAGTTGTTGTGCAGTTCCCCCGCGAGGACGCCGCGGACCAGCTCGTCCACCGGGACCCGGGCGAACTCCATGTCGGCCTCTTCCTCCGACACCTCGAAGCGTTCGCCCTCCACCTCGGACAGGCCCCGCGCCAGGAAGATCCGCACGGCCTCGTCGCAGCCGCCGGGCGTGGTGTACACGTCCGTGAGCACCCGCCAGTCCTCGGCCTTGACGTGGGCCTCCTCGTACAGCTCGCGCTGGGCGGCGTGCAGCGGGTTCTCGCCGGGCACGTCGAGCAGTCCGGCGGGGATCTCCCACAGCTTCATCCGCACGGGGTGGCGGTACTGCTTGAGGACCAGCACCCGGTCCCGGTCGTCGAGGGCGAGCACGGCCACCGAGCCGGGGTGGACCTGGTAGTCGCGCCGGGCGACGCCGCCGTCGGGCATGACGACGTCATCGGTGCGGACGCTGGTCTTCTTCCCGGTGAAGGGGGTGGCGGTGGCGGTGACCCGCCACTCCTCGGGAGTGTCCTTCAGCATGGTGCCCTCCGTACGCGGTGCCGGGGCGGGCCGTACGCCGGCCCGCCCCCGCAACCGTACCGATCAACCCTTGAGGCGCTCGACGGCGGCCGCGACCAGACCCGCGAACAGGGGGTGCGGACGGGTCGGGCGGGACTTGAGTTCGGGGTGCGCCTGGGTGGCCACCAGGTACGGGTGCACGTCGCGGGGGTACTCGACGTACTCGACCAGCGTGTTGTCCGGGGAGGTGCCGGAGAACACCAGGCCGGCCTTCTTCTCCAGCTCGCCGCGGTAGGCGTTGTTCACCTCGTAGCGGTGGCGGTGCCGCTCCTCGACGTAGGGCTCGCCGCCGTAGACCTCGCGGACGATGGAACCCTCCGCGAGCTTCGCCGGGTACAGGCCCAGCCGCATGGTGCCGCCGAGGTCGCCCTGGCCGGCGACGATGTCGAGCTGCTCGGCCATGGTGGAGATCACCGGGTGGCCGGTCGCGGCGTCGAACTCGGTGGAGTTGGCGTCCGGGATGCCGGCCAGGCTGCGGGCCGCCTCGATGACCACGCACTGCAGGCCCAGGCACAGACCCAGCAGCGGGATGCGGTTCTCGCGGGCGAAGGTGATCGCGGAGACCTTGCCCTCCACACCGCGGTCGCCGAAGCCGCCGGGCACGCAGATCGCGTCCACGTCGCCGAGCTGACGGGCCGCGCCGGCCGCGGTCTTGCAGTCGTCCGAGGTCACCCACTTGATGTTGACCTTGGCGTTGTTGGCGAAGCCGCCGGCGCGCAGCGCCTCGGTCACCGACAGGTACGCGTCCGGCAGGTCGATGTACTTGCCGACGAGGGCGACCTTCACCTCGTGCTCGGGCTGGTGGACCCGCCCCAGCAGGTCGTCCCACTGCGTCCAGTCGACGTCGCGGAACGGCAGGTTCAGCTTGCGGACCACGTACGCGTCCAGGCCCTCGGTGTGCAGCACCTTGGGGATGTCGTAGATCGACGGGGCGTCGATCGCCGCGACCACGGCCTCCTCGTCGACGTCGCACATCAGCGAGATCTTGCGCTTGATGGAGGTCGGCACGTCGCGGTCGGCGCGCAGCACGATCGCGTCGGGCTGGATGCCGATGCTGCGCAGCGCGGCCACGGAGTGCTGGGTCGGCTTGGTCTTCAGCTCGCCGGAGGGGCCGATGTACGGGAGCAGTGAGATGTGCATCACGAAGACGTTGTCCCGGCCGACCTCGTGCCGGACCTGCCGCACGGACTCCAGGAAGGGCAGCGACTCGATGTCGCCGACGGTGCCGCCCACCTCCGTGATCACCACGTCCACGTCCTCGGTCGCCATGCGCCGGATGCGGGACTTGATCTCGTTGGTGATGTGCGGGATGACCTGCACGGTGTCGCCCAGGTACTCGCCGCGCCGCTCCTTGGCGATCACCGAGGAGTAGACCTGGCCGGTGGTGACGTTGGCCGAGCCGGCGAGGTTCACGTCCAGGAAGCGCTCGTAGTGGCCGATGTCCAGGTCGGTCTCGGCGCCGTCGTCCGTGACGAACACCTCACCGTGCTGGAACGGGTTCATCGTGCCCGGGTCCACGTTGAGGTACGGGTCGAGCTTCTGCATGGTGACGCGCAGACCCCGGGCCTTGAGCAGTGCGCCGAGGCTGGAGGCGGTCAGGCCCTTGCCGAGCGAGGAGGCGACACCCCCCGTGACGAAGAGGTGCTTGGTCGTCGTGGATTTGGGCGGCAGTGCCAACAGGGGGCTCCCGTGGTCGCGAGGTGGTGGTCGGGACGGCACCATGGTGATGAAGAGGGGTGTCGTCGCGGCGGTTCAGTGGTTCAGGCCACCGGCCCACGGGCTACCAGGGTATCAGTGACGCGCACCAGACGGTGCGGGCGGCTCTCTGACGAAAAACGCGGTCACCGGGAGTTTGGTACGACAAAATGCACCCGACCGGCCCAGCGGGGGCGGTCGTCGCTTCCGCACAGCCCGCGTTGTCGTCGTATCCTGCTCGGACACATCGATTCGATGCGAGTGAACCGGCACGGCACTACCCCGCCCGCTCCCGGGAAAGAGCTCGTCGACAGATCCACAGACCGCAATCACCGCCCCAGTCCCAAGGGGCGCCGCCGTCGTTCGACTGGGAGACCTACGTGGCCGGGCGTATCGAGGATTACGCACTCATCGGCGATATGCAGACCGCCGCCCTGGTGTGCCGGGACGGCACGGTCGACTGGCTGTGCCTGCCCCGCTTCGACTCCCCCGCGATCTTCGCGGGCCTGCTCGGCACCGAGGAGCACGGCTACTGGCGGCTCGGCCCCGCCCACGCGAACGGCACCCCGTCCCCGGCCGCCACCCGGCGCCGCTACCGGGGCGACTCCCTGGTGCTGGAGTCCGAGTGGGACACCCCCCGCGGCACGGTCCGTGTGATCGACTTCATGCCGCCGCGTGACGGCGCCCCCCAGCTGATCCGGATCGTCGAGGGCGTCAGCGGCCGGGTGCCGATGCGGTCCGCGCTGCGCATGCGCTTCAGCTACGGCTGGGTCGTGCCGTGGGTGCACAAGGTGGGCGAGCGCACCGTCGCCGTCGCCGGCCCGGACTCCGTCTGGCACGACACCGACGTCGAGACGTACGGCAAGGACCTCACCACCTACGCGGACTTCACGGTCTCGCCCGGCGACCGCATCGCCTTCACCATCAGCTGGCAGCCCTCGCACAAGGAGCCGCCCCCGCTCGCCGAGCCCGAGGCCGCGCTGGAGGCCACCGAGGACTTCTGGCGCGAGTGGGTCGCCCAGTGCACCTACCACGGCCCCTACCGGGACGCCGTGGTCCGCTCGCTGATCACCCTCAAGGCGCTGACGTACGGGCCGACCGGCGGCATCGTCGCCGCCCCCACCACCTCCCTGCCCGAGGACATCGGCGGCGTCCGCAACTGGGACTACCGCTTCACCTGGCTGCGCGACGCGGCGATCACGCTGTCCTCCCTGCTGCGCACCGGCTACCGCGACGAGGCCCGCGCCTGGCGCGAGTGGCTGCTGCGCGCGGTCGCCGGCGACCCCGAGAACCTGCAGATCATGTACGGCATCGCCGGTGAGCGCGAGCTCGGCGAGACCGAGCTGGACTGGCTGCCCGGCTACGAGGGCTCGATCCCGGTCCGGGTCGGCAACGGCGCCGCCCACCAACTCCAGCTCGACGTCTACGGCGAGGTCACCGAGGCCCTGCACCTGGCGCACATGACCGGCCTGGCCCGCAACGACTACGCCTCGCTCCTGCAGATCCGGCTCATCCAGTACCTGGAGGACCACTGGGACGAGCCGGACGAGGGCATCTGGGAGGTCCGCGGCCCGCGCCGGCACTTCGTCCACTCCAAGGTCATGGCCTGGGTCGCCGTCGACCGCACCGTCAAGCTCATCGAGTCCGGCGAGGTCGACGGCCCGCTGGAGCGCTGGCGCGACCTGCGCGACGAGATCCACCGCGACGTGTGCGAGAAGGGCTACGACAAGGAACGCAACACCTTCACGCAGTCCTACGGCTCGCGCGAGCTGGACGCCTCGCTGCTGCTCATCCCGCAGGTCGGCTTCCTGCCGCCGGACGACAAGCGCGTCATCGGCACCATCGAGGCGATCCAGCGGGAACTGTCCACCGAGGACGGTTTCGTGCTGCGCTACCCGACCGACGCCCCGCCCGGCGGCGAGAACCTGGACGGCCTCCCCGGCGACGAGGGCGCCTTCCTCGCGTGCTCCTTCTGGCTCGCCGACGACCTCGCCATGATCGGCCGGGTCGACGAGGCCCGCAGGCTCTTCGAGAAGCTGCTCGCGCTCCGCAACGACCTCGGCCTGCTGGCCGAGGAGTGGGACCCGCGGCTGCAGCGGCAGGTCGGCAACTTCCCGCAGGCCTTCAGCCACGTGCCGCTGATCGACACGGCGCTGCGGCTCACCGCGAGCGGCGCGTACGGCGGCTGACCGCACCGCCACCACCCGCGAAGCAACCCTCAGGACGATGTCAACTCGTCGTAGATGCTGAGCACTTGGGCGACCGTGTCATCCTCGGTCGGCCAAGTGCCGGCCTGTACGGGACCGGCCGCGGCGAGCCCCGCACGCCGCGCCGGGTCCCCCAGCAGACGCGTGACGGTGTCCGCGAACGTCTTCGGATTGCCGTAGGGCACCAACACCGCTGCCTCGCCGACGAGTTCGGGCGTACCGCCGACGGAGGTCGCCACCAGCGGCACCCCCGCGTGCAGCGCCTCCTGCGCGAGGAGCGACCGCGCCTCCCAGCGCGACGGCAGCACCACCACGTCGGCGGCGGCGAGGAGTTCGGGCACGTCGTCACGGCGGCCGAGCAGCCGCACCGGCAGCTCCTCGGTGTCGATCCGCTCCTGGAGCTCCGTACGCAGCGAGCCCTCACCCGCGACGACCAGCAACGGCGCCGGGTCGAGCCCCGCCCAGCCGTGGGCCGCGTCCAGCAGCAGGTGATACCCCTTGCGCGGCTCCAGACGGCCCACCGCGAGCAGCAACGGACGCTCCCCCACGGCGAATTCGTCCCGGGTCTTGTGCCGGCGCCGCTCCGCCTCCGCCACCGCCTCCGGGGACGGCGCGACCCGCGGCGGCGCCGGCACCCCGATCGGCCCGAGCCGGGCGTCCCGTGCCCCGGCCGTACGGGCCCGGTCCACCAGGTCCGACGAGGCGCCCAGCACGACCGCCGCCGCCCGCGCCACCCGGCGCTCCAGCAACCGCAGCACCCGCCCCCGCGCACCCTCCGCCAGCACCGCGCCGTGCCAGGTCACCACCAGCGGCGTACGGCGCCCGCTCAGCGCCATCGTGGCGAGCAGCCCGGCCCGCAGCCCGTGCGCATGCACCACGTCCGCCCCGGCACAGGCCGCCCGCAACGCCGTCACCACGGCCGCGTCGGCCCTCGGTTGTGCGCGCCGCGTGATCTCGACCGGCGCGAATCGCGCTCCCGCCGCCCCGAACCCGTACCGCTCCTCGGCCTCGGCCGGGCCGCAGACCGTCACCTGCACGCCGCGCGCCACCAACCCGCCCGCCACGGAGGCGACATGGGCCCGCGCCGTCTCGCCCAGCACGTGGACGGCGTGCAGCTGCCCGTGCAAGGGGCTCGGTGAACTGCTCACGCGGGGTAGGGCTCCTGACTCGGCATCGTGCGGAGGGCGGCGGGGTCTGCTCCCTCAAGGATGCCAGGCCGATAGGCCATCCAGGGAGCGATGCCCCACCCCCACCCGGCCACACGTACGCGGGACCACCCTTACGAGTGCCCCACGCTCCCCCATCACGCCGACCCCGCACCCGCAAGCGGGGGTACTTCACCGATGTCGACGGCGTGTGGGCCGCGCAGAACATCTGCGACCTGATCGCGGGTGTTCCGGCTGCCGCGGCGGCCGGCACCGAGGTGTTCGGCGGGCGGATGGAGACGGAGGGCACACGGCGCGTGCTCGGCGCGCGCCGGCACGGGCCGAACCCGCCGCCGGGAGCGTGCCCCCCGGTCCCGGCCCCCCGACCCCCGAGAAGCCCCGTCTCAGGCGGTGCGGGCCCGCAGATGGGCCCGCCGCCGGGCGTGGCATCCGCCAGCGCACGGCGGTGCCTCCGGCGGCATCGACGCCCGCCTCCCCCGCAGCCGCCGGGACCACGGCGACGGTGACACCCGGAACACGCTCCGAGCGCGGTGGACGCGAACCCCTCCCGGGACCCGCCGCACGCCGCCCGGCAGGCGGGACGGGCAGCACCCCCTCACACCGCGGACGGTGGTCGGCCATCCGCCCGGCGGCGAAGGCCGGACGCCCTCCCGGCAGCAAACCGCCCCAGCGCGGCACTCGGCCCGGGGCCCACGACCGCAACCGGCAGGCCGCTGGGCACACGAACACATCGGCAGGACGGAACGCCGCGCACCCCGGGCCCGGCGCGCGTCAGCGCGCTTCGCGGGCCGCGGCCAGCAACTCCTCCGCGTGCGCCCGCCCGAGCTCCGAGTCCTCCAGGCCGGCGAGCATCCGCGACAGCTCGCGTACCCGCTCCTCACCCTCCAGCACGCGCACCCCGCTCCGCGTCACGGACCCGTCGTTCGTCTTCTCGACCAGCAACTGCCGGTCAGCGAACGCGGCCACCTGGGGCAGGTGCGTGACGACCACGACCTGCGCGGTCCGCGCCAGACGCGCCAGGCGCCGGCCGACCTCGACCGCCGCCTTGCCGCCGACGCCCGCGTCGACCTCGTCGAACAGGTACGTCGGCACCGGGTCCGAACCGGCGAAGACGACCTCGACGGCGAGCATCACCCGGGACAGCTCACCACCGGAAGCACCCTTGGCGATCGGCCGGGCCGGGGCGCCGGGGTGGGGTGCGAGCTGCAGCTCGACCTCGTCGGCGCCGGTCGCGCCGAAGGCGACCCGGCGGCCGCCGACCTCGATGCCCTCCTCGTCCTCCGTCTGCCGGAGGGCGACGCCGACCCTGGCGTGCGGCATGGCGAGCTGCGCGAGCTCCGCCGTGACGGCCGCGGCGAAACGGTCCGCCGCCTCCTCCCGGGCGTCGGTGAGGGCCTGGGCGAGGTCGCCGAGCTCGGCGTGCAGCGCGTCGCGCTCCCCGGTGAGCTCCCCGATCCGCTCGTCGTCGCCCTCCAGCTCGCCCAGCCGGGCCGCGCCCTGCTCGGCCCACGCCAGGACGGCGTCGATGGACTCCCCGTACTTGCGGGTGAGGTGGGCGAGGACGGCCCGCCGCTCCTCCACGACCGCAAGGCGCCGGGGATCGGCGTCCAGGTCGTCGGCGTACCCGGCGAGCTCGCCGGCGACGTCGCCGAGGAGGATGCCGATCTCGCCGATCCGGTCCGAGAGCGCGGCCAGCGCCGGGTCGTGGGAGCGGACGGCGTCCAGTGCGCGCTGGGCGCCGGCGACGAGCATGCCCGCGTCGACGCCCTCGGGGTCCTCAGGGTTGCCCGCGAGCGCGGCGTGCGCCTGGGTCGCGGCCGACGCGAGCGCCTCGGCGTGGCCCAGCCGCTCGGCCTCGGCGGCCAGGTCGGCGTCCTCGCCGGGCAGCGGCTCCGCGGCGGCGACCTCGTCCAGGCCGAAGCGCAGGAGGTCCGCCTCCTGGGCCCGCTCCCGGGCCCGGGTGGTCAGCTCGTCCAGCTCGCCCGCGACCTCGCGCAGCCGCCGGTAGGCGCCCGCGTACTTGGCCAGCGGCACGGCGACGGCGTCGCCCGCGTACCGGTCAAGCGCCTCGCGCTGGCGGGCCGGCCGCAGCAGGCCCTGCTGGTCGGTCTGGCCGTGCACGGCGACCAGCTCGTCCGCGAGCTCGCCCAGCAGCCCCACGGGGACCGAGCGCCCGCCCACGAAGGCCCTGGAGCGGCCCTCCGCCGAGACGGTACGGCTGATGAGCAGCGCACCGTCGTCCAGCTCGGCGCCCGCCTCCTCGGCCCGCACGGCTGCGGGCGCGCCCGCCGCCAGCGTGATCCGCCCCTCGACCGACGCCGATTTTGTACCGATCCGGACCAGACCGGGATCGGCACGGCCGCCCAGCAGCAGCCCGAGACTGGTGACGACCATGGTCTTGCCCGCGCCGGTCTCGCCGGTCACCGCGGTGAAGCCGGGCGACAGCTCGACCACGGCGTCCTCGATGACTCCCAGCGACCGGATCCGCATTTCCTCCAACACGGATACGACCATACGAGGTTTGCGGGCCGCCGCGCGACGGGCCTCACCCCTGAGGGCAATCTCAGTGCGGCGCGCCCCGCCAGCCGGCCACCGGCAGCGCGAACTTCGCGACCAGCCGGTCCGTGAAGGAGGCGTGGTGGAGCCGCGCCAGCCGCACCGGCACCGCGCCCCGCCGGACCTCCACCCGGGCCCCGGCCGGAAGGTCCACCGAGCGCCGCCCGTCGCACCACAGCACGCCGTGCGGAGTCTTCGGCTGCACCTCCACCGCCAGCACCGACTTCGGGGAGGTCACCAGCGGCTTCGCGAAAAGCGCGTGCGCGCTGATCGGCACCATCAGCAGCGCCTCCACCTCGGGCCAGACCACCGGCCCGCCGGCCGAGAAGGCGTACGCGGTCGACCCGGTCGGGGTCGCCATCACCACCCCGTCGCCGCCGAAGCGGGAGACCGGACGGCCGTCCACCTCCGTGACGACCTCCAGCAGCCGCTCGCGCGCCTGCTTCTCCACCGACGCCTCGTTCAGCGCCCAGTCGGTGTGGACGACCTGGCCGTCGTTGCGCACCAGGACGTCGATCGTCATGCGCTCCTCGACCTCGTAGTCGCGGGTGACCACGCGGTCGACGACCTTGTCCAGGTCGTCGCGCTCGGCCTCCGCGAGGAAGCCGACCCGGCCCAGGTTGACGCCGAGCATCGGCACCCCGGAGGCACGCGCGAACTCCGCGCCGCGCAGCAGCGTGCCGTCACCGCCCAGGACGATGATCAGCTCGCAGTCCGCGACCGTCTCCGGGCCGATCTCCTGCACCCGCTGCACCCCGCCGTCCCCGGGCAGCGTCAGGTCCTCGGCCTCCTCGGCCAGCACCCGTACGCCGATGTTGCAGCGCTTCAGCCCCTGGACCACCCGCTCGGCACTGCGGATGGCCGCCGGCCGCCCGGTGTGGGCGAGGAGGAAGACGGTGCGGCCGGACGTCCCGTGCACCTCGTGCGTCTCGTGCGTCTCGCTCAACGGGGCCCCTCCGCCACAGCACGGTCGACATCCGCCGGGTCCAGTTCGGGCGCCCCGGCGCGCAGCCACAGAAAGTACTCCACATTCCCCGACGGTCCCGGCAACGGGCTCGCGGTCACGCCCAGCACCCCCAGTCCCAGTGCGGCCGCCTGTCCGGCGACCTGTCGTACGGCATCGGCGCGCAGCTGAGGGCTGCGGACGACACCGCCGCTGCCCAGTCGCTCCTTGCCCACCTCGAACTGCGGCTTGACCATCAGGACCAGGTCCGCGTCGGGCGCGGCGCAGCGTACGAGGGCGGGCAGGACGAGCCCGAGCGGGATGAAGGACAGGTCGCCGACGACAAGGTCCACCGGCTGGTTGTCGATCTGCTCGAGCGTCAACTCGCGGACGTTGGTACGGTCCTTCACGGTGACGCGTTCATCACTCTGCAGCGACCACGCGAGCTGCCCGTAGCCGACGTCGACGGCGACGACGTGCGCCGCGCCGTTGCGGAGCAGCACGTCGGTGAAGCCGCCCGTGGACGCCCCGGCGTCCAGCGCGCGGCGCCCCTCCACGAGCAGCCCGTGGGGCACGAACGCCGCCAGCGCCCCGGCCAGCTTGTGGCCGCCGCGGGAGACGTAGTCCGGGTCCGAGGCGTCATCGGCGACGACGACCGCGGCGCTGGTCTCCACCTGCGTGGCGGCCTTCGTCGCGGTCGTCCCGCCCACGGTCACCCGGCCGGCGGTGATCAGCTGCCCGGCGTGCTCCCGCGAGCGGGCCAGGTTCCGGCGCACCAGCTCGGCGTCGAGTCGGCGTCGTGCCACGTGAGGTTCAGCTCCTGTTGTCGGCGTCGAGTCCTGTGAGCGTGTCGCGCAGCCCACGGTGTACATCCTCGTACACCTCGACGTGGTCCTCGGTGGGAAGCAGGTCGGCATCCCGCAGGCGGACAAGGACGGCGTCCACCTCGGTATTCCCCGTGGCGTCCAGCACGACCCCCAGCGGACGCGGCCCCGCGTCGGCGACCGCCTCCGCCGGGACCGCAGCCTCCGGTGCGGGCGCGGGTGCCACGCCCTCGAGCCCGGTCTCAGTCACGTCCCTTCACCTCCTGCGTGCGGCCCGCCGCCCTCTTCGCGGGGGTGGCCTTCTTCGCGGGGGTGGCCTTCTTCGCCGCGGCCGTGGTCTTCGCCGGGGCCGCCTTCTTGGCGGGGGTGGCCTTCTTGGCCGCCGTCGCCTTCTTGGCGGGGGCGGTGGCAGCGGTGCCGGACACCGCGGCGGTCTTCTTGGCGGGGGTGGCCTTCTTGGCCGCCGTCGCCTTCTTCGCGGGCGCAGCCGCAGCCGCGCCTGGTACCGCCGCGGTCTTCTTGGCCGGGGCGGTCTTCTTGGCGGGGGCCGCCTTCTTCGCCGCGGGCGCCTTCGCCGGGGCCGCGTTCTTCCGCGCGACCGGCACGGCAGCCGTGCCCGCGGCCATGTCGGGCTCCGGAACCACAGGAGCCGCAGGCGTGGCGGGAGGCTGCGCCGGCGCGGCGTTCTTGCGCGCCACCGGGGTGGCGGCGGGAGCGCCCGTCCCCGTGGGCTTCTTCGCGGGCGCGGGCGCGGGCTCGGGCCTGGCGACCGGCGCATGCTCCGCCGGCGGCCGCGGCGGCACGTACAGACCGGGGTCCGGCTCCTCGTCCGTCATGTCGGCCCCGGCCGGCTCCCGGTCGTCGTCCTCCAGGTTCCGGATGCGGCGTTCCAAGGCCTCCAGGACGACGCCGACCTTGGTGACCTCGTCCGCGAGCCGTCCGACCCGGCTCATCGCCTTGTCGATCTCCTCGCGGATGAGACCCACGAGCAGGTCGCGGTTGGCCCGTCCGGACGCCATCAGCTCGTCCGCGAGCGTCTGCACCTCGGGCGGGATCCGCTCGCCGATGCTCCGCTGGACCGCGTCGACGTCTATCCCGGTCTGGTCGAGCAGTTCCTTGGCCGCCCCGACCGCCCGTCGCCGGGTGGCCTCGGTCAGGCCGCCCGCGATCTGCAGACAGGTCCGCAACGCGTCCCGCATACGCCCTCACTCCTCGCCTTCGCCAGTTCCCCAGACTTCGTCGGTCACGACGCTACCGCCTATGGCGCCGCGTCTCCCCGACGGTCCCCTGCGGTACCGTCGATCAACACCAGCACGAGCCACGTCCGAACGGGAGAAGCACAGCCCATGGCGACCATCGAGGAGTGCCGCAGCGCGCTCGAGCGGCTGTCCGAGAACCTCGCCGGGACCGAGGGCGACCTGCGCAGCGCGGCCGCTCTCGACCGCTCGCTGAGCTGCCGCATCACCGATCTCGACGTCACCTTCGTGGGACGTCTGGTGGACGGCCGCATCCAGGACGTGGTCACCGTGCAGGGCCCGCCGGCCGAGCGCGCCGAGATAAGGCTGACCATGGCCGGTGACGACCTCGTCGCGCTCGTCGACGGCAAGCTGCACTTCGCCAAGGCGTGGGGCAGCGGCAGGGTCAAGCTGGAGGCGGGCTTCCGCGACCTGCTGCGGCTGCGCAAGCTCCTCTAGAGCCCCAGCCGGTCCAGCGCCTTCTCCGCGTCCAGGTCGCAGGAGCCGTCCCCGGCCCGTGTCCAGGCCGCCGCGCACAGCGCCCGCAGCCCGTCCATGGGCTCGCCGTCGCCGTCCAGCAGCAGCGCCCCGTCGCCCGCCGAGGCGGTCCAGCCCCCGCAGCGGTAC
The DNA here is from genome assembly GCF_056858595.1 of Streptomyces sp. TOM-9. Taxonomy (NCBI): domain Bacteria; kingdom Bacillati; phylum Actinomycetota; class Actinomycetes; order Kitasatosporales; family Streptomycetaceae; genus Streptomyces; species Streptomyces sp. TOM-9. The sequence goes on from NZ_JBXEQB010000001.1 coordinate 2,706,310, forward strand.
GCGCCCGCACCGGCGTCCGTGACCTCGGGCTGCGGGGTGAGCAGGCCGCGCAGGTCGGCGTCCACGTAGGTGGGCCGGTGCTGCGGCGGAGCGGCGAGCAGCAGTGCGGGAGTGGTGACCCCGGTGAGCACCAGCAGCGAGTCGACGCCGCCCGCGTCGGCGCCCTCGATGTCCGTGTCGAGCCGGTCGCCGACCACCAGCGGCCGTCGCGCGCCGGTCCTGATGACCGTCTCCCGGTGCATGGGCGGCAGCGGCTTGCCCGCGACCTGCGGTTCGCCACCGGTCGCGATCCGGACGACCTCGACGAGCGCGCCGTTCCCCGGTGCCGTGCCACGGGCGGTCGGGATGGTCAGGTCGGTGTTGGACGCGAACCACGGCGCACCGCGGTTGACCGCGTACGCCGCCTCCGCGAGCTGCTCCCAGCCGACCTTGGGCGAGTAGCCCTGCACGACCGCGGCGGGGTCGTCGTCGGCCGAGGCGACCGGCTGGAGCCCGCGTTCACGCAGCGCCTCCACCAGCCCCTCGCCGCCGATCGCCAGCACCCGTGCGCCCTCCGGGACCTGATCCGCGATCAGCCGGGCCACCGCCTGGGCGGAGGTGATGACCTCTTCGGCCTCGGCCGGCACGCCGAGCCGCGTCAGGTGCTCCGCGACGGTCCGCGGCGTGCGGGCCGCGTTGTTGGTGACGTACGCCAGCCGCATGCCGTGGGCCCGCGCCGAGCCGAGCGACTCCACGGCGTGCACGATCGCGTCACCACCCGCATAGACCACTCCGTCCAGGTCGAGCAGGGCGGTGTCGTACGCCTGGTCAAGGGGGCTTTCACTGCCGGCCGGGCCGGTCCTGTGGGTCATCGGGCGGTCGCTCCTCGTATGTCGTCGATCACTCGGCACACTTCGCGGACATGACCCGCGTAGCATGCCCGGATGAGCAATTCCGGACCCGCTGTACGGGGCTTGCGGCTGGCGCCGTTCCGCGCGCTCCGCTACGTCCCCGAGCGGGTCGGCAGCCTGGCCGCGGTCACCTCGCCACCGTACGACGTCGTCGTCCGGCCCGAGGAACAGCGGCACCTGGAGACAGCCGACCCGCACAATGTCGTGCGGCTCATCCTGCCCACCGCCGAGCCCCCGGACGGCCGGCACCGCAAGGCCGCATGGGCGCTGTTCCAATGGCAGGAGGAGGGCGTCCTGGCCCTCGACCCCAAGCCCGCCCTGTACGTGTACGAGCAGCGCGAGGGCGATCAGGTGCAGCGCGGCCTCATCGGTGCCCTGCGCCTGACCCCGCCCGAGGAACGGATCGTCCTGCCGCACGAGGACGTGATGCCCGGCCCGGTCGCCGACCGCGCGGCGCTCATGCGTGCCACGGCCGCCAACCTCGAACCGCTGCTGCTGGCGTACCGGGGCGATGACGGGGAGGCGGCCGAGGTCGTCGAACGCACCGTCGCGGAGCCGCCCTTGCTGGCCACGACGACCGAGGACGGCATCCACCACCGGCTGTGGGCGATTACCGACCCGGGGGCGATCGCCGCGGTCGACGCCGACCTGTCCCGGCACCAGGCCGTCATCGCCGACGGCCACCACCGCTGGGCCACGTACCTGCTGCTGCAGGCCGAGCACGAGGCCCCCAGTCCCTGGGACTACGGCCTGGTGCTGCTGGTGGACACCGCCCGCTACCCGCTGCGGGTCCGCGCCATCCACCGCGTCCTGCCGCAACTGCCCGTCGCGCGGGCCGTCGAGGCGGCCCGCCACGCCTTCCGCGTACAGGAGCTGCCCGGCCCCCTCCCGGAGGCCCTGGCCGCCCTGGAGGCCGCGGCGGCCGAGGGCAACGCCTTCCTGCTCACCGGCGACGGCCGCTTCCGCCTCCTGGACCGGCCGGACACCGAGGCCCTCGACCGGGCCATCCCCGGGGACCGGCCCGAGGAATGGCGGCAGCTGGACGCCACGGTGCTGCACAGCCTGCTCCTGGACCGGATCTGGGAAGTGCCGGACGCCCCCGAGCACATCCACTACATCCACGACACCCAGGCCGCGGTCGAGCGCGCCGAGCATTACGGCGGCACGGCCGTGCTCATCCACCCGGTGCGCGAGAGCGTCGTGCACGACCTCGCCAAGCAGGGCGTGACGATGCCCCGCAAGTCGACCTCCTTCGGCCCGAAGCCGGCGACCGGCCTGGTGCTGCGCAGCCTGGAACTCGACGGCACGCCCGCCTGAAGCCGCACAACACGAAGGGCGGCATCCGCGTGACGCGGATGCCGCCCTTCGCCTTGCTCCGGTTGCTCCGGCGATCAGTCCTCGGTGCCCTTGGCGGGCTCCTTGAACGGGTCGTCGAGGAACGCCGTCGGGTCGGCCTCGTCGGTCAGGTCGACGTCCGGCTCCCCGGCGTCACCGGCCTCGTGCTCCTCGTGGTCCTCGTGGTCCTCGTCGTCGGAGGCCTCGGCGTCCGCGGAGTCCTCGGCGGCGGCGTCGGTGTCGTCGGTGTCGTCGCGGTCGTCGTCCCGGTCCGCCGTGACGGGCGCGCCGGCCCCGGCGCCCTCGTCCAGCGCGTCCACGAAGGCCACGCCGTCCAGCTGCGCCAGCCGGTCGGAGGCGTCCGTGCTGCCGCTCTGGTCGGCCTCCAGCGCCTTGGCGAACCACTCCCGGGCCTCGTCCTCACGGCCCGCCGCGAGCAGCGCGTCGGCGTACGCGTAGCGCAGTCGCGCCGTCCACGGGTGCACGGCGTTGGACGCCAGTTCCGGGCTCTGCAGGGTGACGACGGCGGCCTCGTTCTGGCCCATGTCGCGCCGCGCACCGGCGGCCACCAGGCGCATCTCCACCTGACCCGCGCGGTCCAGCTTGTGCACCTCCGGCGCGCCCGCCATCTCCAGCGCGCGCTCCGGGCGGCCCATGCCCCGCTCGCAGTCCGCCATGACCGGCCACAGGTCGACCGTGCCCGTCATCCGCCGGCAGGCCCGGAACTCGGCCAGCGCCTCGGCGTACCGCTCCGTGGCGTACGAGGCGAAGCCGGCCGCCTCACGGACGGCGGCGACACGGGACGCGAGTCGCAGCGCGACCCTGGAGTAGCCGTAGGCCAGGTCCGGGTCCTCGTCCAGCAGCCGGGCCACCATGACGAGGTTGCGCGCCACGTCCTCGGCGAGCGTCTTCGGCAGGCTCATGAGCTCCTGACGCACGCTGGGGTCGATCTCCTGACCCGTCACGTCGTCCGGGATGGGCAGCCGCTTCACCGGCTCCCGCTCCTCTCGGCGCTCGTCACGGCCCCGGGTGTTCTCGAACCGCCCGCGCCCCTGCACGTACGGCCGCCGACCGCCGCCCTGGCCCCGCTCGTCATCACGACGCGGGCCGCGGGGACGCTCGTCCCGACGGTCGTCGCGACGGTAGCCGCCACGGTCGTCGTCCCGGCGCGGCCCACGGGGCCGGTCGTCACGCCGGTCGTCACGCGGCCGGTCCTCACGGGGACGGTCATAGCGCGGCCGGTCGTCACGACGGAACCCACCACGGTCATCGCGCCGGTCGTCACGGGGACGATCCTCACGCGGACGGTCATAGCGCGGCCGGTCGTCACGACGGAACCCACCACGGTCGTCACGCCGGTCGTCACGCGGCCGGTCCACACGAGGCCGGTCCTCACGGGGACGGTCGTAGCGCGGCCGGTCGTCACGACGGAACCCACCACGGTCATCGCGCCGGTCGTCACGCGGCCGGTCCACACGAGGCCTGTCCTCACGGGGACGGTCATCACGGCGGAACCCACCGCGGTCATCGCGCCGGTCGTCACGGGGACGATCCTCACGCGGACGGTCGTAGCGCGGCCGGTCGTCACGACGGAACCCACCACGGTCGTCACGCGGCCGGTCCACACGAGGCCTGTCCTCGCGCGGACGGTCATCACGGCGGAACCCACCGCGGTCATCGCGACGGAACCCACCGCGGTCGTCACGCGGCCGGTCCACACGGGGCCTGTCCTCACGCGGACGGTCATAGCGCGGCCGGTCGTCACGGGGACGATCCTCACGGGGACGGTCGTACCGCGGGCGATCGTCGCGACGGGGCCCACCACGGTCATCGCGTCGGTCATCGCGCGGCCGGTCGTCGCGACGGGGCCCACCGCGGTCGTCACGCCGGTCATCACGACCCCGGTCCTCGGACCGCCCACGCGGCCGGTCGTCGCGGCGGTAACCGCCGCCGGCCCGGTCGCCTTCGCGCCGGGGGCCGCCGCTGCGGTATCCACCCCGGTCGCCGCCCTGGCGCGGAGCGCGCCGCTCAGGCCGATCAGGCCGTTCCTCGGGCGAGTTGGACATCGACGTGACTCCTGTCGTTTGTGCTGCCGTAGTGCCAGTCTCTCGTACCAGTTCGCGAACTGTGCACCACGCTAAAAAACAAAAGGACCCCCGGTCCCAGCGCTTTGGCCAGGACCGAGGGTCCACAAAGATTGTTCGGCGGCGTCCTACTCTCCCACAGGGTCCCCCCTGCAGTACCATCGGCGCTGAAAGGCTTAGCTTCCGGGTTCGAAATGTAACCGGGCGTTTCCCTAACGCTATGACCACCGAAACACCATCGGGTGTTAGGCGAACAAGCACACTTTTCAGTTAAGTGACTGGTTCAACCGGTGCGACCGTTCGCAACCCGGGAACCAAACAGTGGACGCGAGCATCTGAGGACAAGCCCTCGGCTTATTAGTACCGGTCAGCTCCACCCATTACTGGGCTTCCACATCCGGCCTATCAACCCAGTCGTCTACTGGGAGCCTTAACCCCTCAAGGGGGTGGGAGTCCTCATCTCGAAGCAGGCTTCCCGCTTAGATGCTTTCAGCGGTTATCCCTCCCGAACGTAGCCAACCAGCCATGCCCTTGGCAGGACAACTGGCACACCAGAGGTTCGTCCGTCCCGGTCCTCTCGTACTAGGGACAGCCCTTCTCAAGACTCCTACGCGCACAGCGGATAGGGACCGAACTGTCTCACGACGTTCTAAACCCAGCTCGCGTACCGCTTTAATGGGCGAACAGCCCAACCCTTGGGACCGACTCCAGCCCCAGGATGCGACGAGCCGACATCGAGGTGCCAAACCATCCCGTCGATATGGACTCTTGGGGAAGATCAGCCTGTTATCCCCGGGGTACCTTTTATCCGTTGAGCGACGGCGCTTCCACAAGCCACCGCCGGATCACTAGTCCCTACTTTCGTACCTGCTCGACCCGTCAGTCTCACAGTCAAGCTCCCTTGTGCACTTACACTCAACACCTGATTGCCAACCAGGCTGAGGGAACCTTTGGGCGCCTCCGTTACTCTTTAGGAGGCAACCGCCCCAGTTAAACTACCCACCAGACACTGTCCCTGATCCGGATCACGGACCGAGGTTAGACATCCAGCACGACCAGAGTGGTATTTCAACGACGACTCCACAATGGCTGGCGCCACTGCTTCACAGTCTCCCACCTATCCTACACAAGCCGAACCGAACACCAATATCAAGCTGTAGTAAAGGTCCCGGGGTCTTTCCGTCCTGCTGCGCGAAACGAGCATCTTTACTCGTAGTGCAATTTCACCGGGCCTGTGGTTGAGACAGTCGAGAAGTCGTTACGCCATTCGTGCAGGTCGGAACTTACCCGACAAGGAATTTCGCTACCTTAGGATGGTTATAGTTACCACCGCCGTTTACTGGCGCTTAAGTTCTCAGCTTCGCCCCACCGAAATGGAGCTAACCGGTCCCCTTAACGTTCCAGCACCGGGCAGGCGTCAGTCCGTATACATCGCCTTACGGCTTCGCACGGACCTGTGTTTTTAGTAAACAGTCGCTTCTCGCTGGTCTCTGCGGCCACCACCAGCTCAGGGAGCAAGTCCCCTCACCAGCAATGGCCCCCCTTCTCCCGAAGTTACGGGGGCATTTTGCCGAGTTCCTTAACCACAGTTCACCCGAACGCCTCGGTATTCTCTACCTGACCACCTGAGTCGGTTTAGGGTACGGGCCGCCATGAAACTCGCTAGAGGCTTTTCTCGACAGCATAGGATCATCCACTTCACCACAATCGGCTCGGCATCAGGTCTCAGCCTCATGAGTGGCGGATTTGCCTACCACTCGGCCTACACCCTTACCCCGGGACAACCACCGCCCGGGCTGGACTACCTTCCTGCGTCACCCCATCGCTCACCTACTACTGGATAGGTTCAGCGGCTCCACCACTCCCCATCACTCCGAAGAGA
>NZ_JBXEQB010000001.1:2717500-4027500 GCF_056858595.1 Streptomyces sp. TOM-9
GCCCGCCAGCTGGAGCCGGCGGATGGTGAGGATCTGCACCAGGTTGCCGAGGTGGAGGCTGGGGGCGGTGGGGTCGAAGCCGCAATAGACCGTGACCGGGCCGTCCGCGAACGCCTTGCGCAGTGCGTCCTCGTCGGTGGAAACGGCGATCAGCCCTCGCCACCGCAGCTCGTCGACGATGTCCGTCACGGTTCTCGTGTCTCCTCGGTGTCGGTCGGTGCCTCGTACCTGTGCGTACGGAGTCTTTCCGAGACTACGCGTTCCGCTCGACTCCTTTTGCGCCCCCTGGGGCGCGGCGGCGGGGTGAGTGGGCGCGGTAGGGGCTGACGGTGGGGTCGCCGTCGATCCAGAAGCGCCAGGGGTGGGCGGCGCCGTCGCCGCCGACGCCGGTGCGCGGTCCGGTGCGGACCGCGGCGGGGTCGGGCGGGGTGCCGGTCAGGACGCGGAAGGGCGAGGCGGCGGGGTCGTCGGGGCAGACGTCGGCGCCGTTGAGGGCGCGGTCGATGTCGAGGGCGGTGGCGAGGCGGGCGGGGCCCCGGGCGAGGTCGTGGGGGCGCCGTGAGGTGACCCGGCGCCCGCGGGCGAGGTCGGCGCCCTCGATGACGTCGCCGCCGCGGAGCAGGATCCCGCTGGGGTTGCCCTCGGGGCCGCAGACGATGTTCATGCAGTGCCACATGCCGTAGGTGAAGTAGACGTACGCGTGGCCGGGCGGGCCGAACATGACCGCGTTGCGGTCGGTGCGCCCGCGGTAGGCGTGGGAGCCCGGGTCGAGGGGGCCGGCGTAGGCCTCGACCTCGGTCAGCCGGAGTGCCACGGGGCCGTCGTCCGTCCTGCGTACGAGGGTCCGCCCCAGGAGGTCGGGGGCCACCTCCAGCACCGGGCGGTCGAAGAAGGACCTGGGGAGCGGGGTGCTTTCAGGAGGGGGGATCATGCGGTACGAGAGTAATGGAACCGTTCGGGGTGGGGCCGCGTTCGTAATGACCGAGGCAACCGCCAGTAAAGGGAGAGGGACATCGTGGGCTTCAAGAAGCTGCTTGCGAGCTTGGGCGCCGGTGGCGCGTCGGTCGAGACGGTGCTCAACGAGCCGAACGTCGTCCCGGGCGGGGTCGTCCAGGGCGAGGTGCGGATCCAGGGCGGCTCGGTGCCGCAGCGGATCGAGGGACTGTCGGTGGGCCTGCAGGCCCGCGTCGAGGTCGAGGGCCAGGACGCGGAGTACAAGCAGGACGTCGAGTTCCACCGGCAGCAGCTGGGCGGGGCGTTCGAGGTGCAGCCGGGTGCGGTGCACGTGGTGCCGTTCGGGCTGGAGATCCCGTGGGAGACCCCGATCACGACCTTCCTGGGGCGTCACCTGACCGGGATGAACGTCGGGGTGACGACGGAGCTGGCGATCGCCCGTGCGGTGGACTCCGGTGACCTCGACCCGATCAACGTGCACCCGGTGCCGGCGCAGCAGGCGATCCTCGACGCGTTCGGCCAGCTGGGCTTCGGCTTCAAGAACGCGGACCTGGAGCGCGGCCACATCCGCGGTACGCGGCAGCGGCTGCCGTTCTACCAGGAGATCGAGTTCTTCGCGCCGCAGCAGTACCGCGGGCTGAACCAGGTGGAGCTGAGCTTCGTCGCCGACGGCCACGAGATGGACGTCATCCTGGAGATGGACAAGAAGCCGGGCCTGTTCAGCGAGGGCAGCGACGCGTTCCGCTCCTTCACCGTGGACCTGAACAACTTCCACGCGACCGACTGGGCGGGTTACCTCAACCAGTGGCTGGCCGAGGTCGGCGGGAAGCGCAACTGGTTCTAGGATCGGCGGGCGGAAGCGCGTTTCGCGATCAGCAGGAGGTACCGAGGTGACCGAGCAGAAGCGGCGGCCGCTCCCCCACGATTTCCATCCCCAGGTGCCGTCGTTCACGGTGGTGAGCGACGACATCGAGCCGGGCGGCACGCTGAAGGACTCCCAGGTCTACGCCGAGGGCAACGTCTCGCCGCACCTGCGGTGGGAGGGGTTCCCCGAGGGGACCGGGAGCTTCGCCGTCACGTGCTACGACCCCGACGCGCCCACGGGCAGCGGTTTCTGGCACTGGGTGCTCTTCGACATCCCGGTGTCGGTGACGGAGCTGCCCGCGGGTGCCGGCAGTGACGGCTTCAAGGGGCTGCCCGAGGGTGCGGTGCACGTGCGCAACGACTACGGGAGCAAGGACTTCGGCGGCGCCGCGCCGCCGCCCGGGGACGGACCGCACCGTTACGTGTTCACCGTGTACGCGGTGGACCAGGAGAAGCTGGGGCCCGACGGGGACGTGTCGCCCGCCGTCGTCGGCTTCAACCTGCGGTTCCACGCGATCGCGCGGGCCAACCTGATCGGCGAGTACGAGAACCCGCAGTAGTCGTGGCGCTCCCGGCCGAGGGCCGGGGGTCCCAAATTCCGTTGCGCCCCGGCGCTCCCGCATCGCACTGTGGTGTCTGCCTGGTGACCTGACCGTCACCGGGGGTCGGCACCGCAGTGGCGGGGGCGGCGGGGCGTTGCGCTGTGCGGCTCTCGCCGCGCGACCTGCCTGCCGTCCGCCGGAGCCCGGTCATGCGCCCGGGCGTCCACGCCGATCGCCGCGCTCCGGGCGCCCCGGACCCCACGGGGGCGGGCGCCCGGAGTGGCCGGCGGCCGGGGCCACCGTTTCGTTCCCCGTTTCCTCCTGTTCGCTTTCACGTGCGGAAATTGCGTTGTCCGCGCGGGTATGGCCCGGTCACAGTGGAGCCACCTCGCCGCGGGGCGGGGATGGACCCGAGGGGTGGGCGACGTGCGTGAGACGCTGGTGCTGAACGCGAGCTTCGAGCCGCTGTCGACCGTGTCGCTGCGGCGTGCGGTGGTGCTGGTCATGCAGGACAAGGCCGTGGTCGAGCAGGCTCATCCCGGGCTGCGGATCCGCGCGGCGGCGGTGGAGGTACCCGTGCCGCAGGTGATCAGGCTCTGCAGGTACGTGAGGGTGCCCTTCCGACAACGGGCCGCGTGGTCGCGGCGGGGTGTGCTGGTCAGGGACCGGCACCGGTGCGCGTACTGCGGACGGAGGGCGACGACCGTGGACCACGTGCAGCCGCGTTCGCGCGGTGGTGGGGACACCTGGCTGAACACCGTTGCGTCGTGCGCGGAGGACAACCACCGCAAGGCGGACCGTACGCCGGAGCAGGCGGGGATGCGGCTGCTGACCCAGCCGTTCGAGCCGACCCCGGCGGACGCGCTGCTGCTGGCCCTGGGTCTGAAGGACCGTGAGGACGCCCCCGGCTGGCTCGCGCTGCCGGCCTGAGTCCTGTGCCCCGAGGCGGTCGCCCGGCTACTTCAGCAGGAGCTGGGCGATCGCCACGAGGCCCACGACGACGATGACGCCGCGCAGGGCGACGGGCGGCATGCGGCGGCCGATGCGGGCGCCGAGGACGCCGCCGAGCGCCGCCCCGACGGCGATGAGCGCGACGGCGGTCCAGTCGAAGTCGGCGACGAAGAGGAAGAACGCCGCGGCGACGCCGTTGACGATCAGCGCGAGGACGTTCTTCACGGCGTTGATCCGCTGCCAGGACTCCTCGAGGAGGACGCCCATCAGGGAGAGGTAGATGACTCCCTGGGCGGCGCCGAAGTAGCCGCCGTACATACTGGCGAGGAGGAGGCCGCCGAGGAGGAGCGGGCCGCCGTGCTCGGGGGCGTGCGTGCCGTTGCCGGCCCGGCGGGCCTGGAGCACGCGGGAGAGCCTGGGCTGGACGACGACGAGGACGAGGGCCACCGCGATCAGGATCGGCACGATGGTGTCGAAGGCCTGGGAGGGCAGCGCCAGCAGCAGGACGGCCCCGGTGAGTCCGCCGACGAGGGCGGCGGCGCCGAGCCGCAGCAGGCGGTCGCGCTGTCCGGCGAGTTCGCGCCGGTAGCCGATGGCGCCGCTGAGAGAACCGGGGACGAGGCCGAGGGTGTTGGACACGTTGGCGGTGACGGGCGGCAGGCCGACGGCGAGCAGGACGGGGAAGGTGATGAGCGTGCCGGAGCCGACGACGGTGTTGATGGTGCCGGCTCCGATCCCGGCCGCGAACACGGCCAGGGCTTCCCAGTAGGTCATAGGCGTCTCCATGGTCGGTGCGGCTCCCCTCCCCCCGACGGGACCGGGGGGAGCCGGAGCGCACGGATCATGTCATACGCGTTCGCGGCGGCCGCCGCACTGCTCAGTCCTTGTCGAGCCGGGGGGTCTCGCGACGGGTGCCGCCCTCGCCGTTGCCGGGGGCGCCGGGGAGGTTGACGATGCCGCCGAGGCCCTTGAGCGCGTCGTTGAGTTCGCTGGGGATGATCCAGAGCTTGTTGGACTCGCCCTCGGCGATCTTGGGGAGCATCTGCAGGTACTGGTAGGCGAGCAGCTTCTGGTCGGGGTCGCCCTCGTGGATGGACTCGAAGACCGTGCGGATGGCCTGGGCCTCGCCCTCGGCCTTGAGGGCGGCGGCCTTGGCCTCGCCCTCTGCGCGCAGGATCGCGGACTGCTTCTCGCCCTCGGCGGTGAGGATCTGGGACTGCCGGATGCCCTCGGCGGTGAGGATGGCGGCGCGCTTGTCGCGGTCGGCGCGCATCTGCTTCTCCATCGAGTCCTGGATGGAGGTGGGCGGCTCGATGGCCTTGAGTTCGACGCGGTTGACGCGGATGCCCCACTTGCCGGTGGCCTCGTCGAGGACGCCGCGCAGGGCCGCGTTGATCTCCTCGCGGGAGGTCAGGGTCCGTTCCAGGTCCATGCCGCCGATGATGTTGCGGAGCGTGGTGACGGTGAGCTGCTCGATCGCCTGGATGTAGCTGGCGACCTCGTAGGTGGCCGCCCGCGCGTCGGTGACCTGGTAGTAGATGACCGTGTCGATGTTGACGACCAGGTTGTCCTGGGTGATCACCGGCTGCGGCGGGAACGGCACGACCTGCTCGCGCAGGTCGATGCGGTTGCGGATGGTGTCGATGAACGGCACCACGATGTTGAGGCCCGCGCTCAGGGTCCTGGTGTAGCGACCGAAGCGTTCGACGATCGCCGCGCTGGCCTGCGGGATGACCTGGACCGTCTTGATGAGCGCGATGAAGACGAGCACCACCAGGATGATCAGGACGATGATGATCGGCTGCACGTCCACTCCCACGCCGATTGCCTGTGGCTACCTGTACGAAGACATGATCAAGTCTGACAGACCCCGCGGGGAGGCGGGCCGGGTTCGGCGAATTCCCGTGCCGTCTCGGGGTGCGGGGGCGGGCAGGATCACATCACGACGGCCGTCGCGCCCTCGATCTCGACGACGTCCACGCTCTCGCCTGGCTCGAAGGCCCGTCCCGTCTCGAGGGAACGGGCCGACCAGACCTCTCCGTTGAGCTTGATCCGGCCGCCGTGCCCGTCGACCCGTTCCAGGACGACGGCCTGACGGCCCTTGAGCGCGTCGATGCCGCTGCGCAGCTCCGGGCGTTGCGAGCGGCTCCGGTTGGCCAGCGGGCGTACGACGGCGATGCCCGCGACCGAGACGATGACGAAGATCAGTACCTGCGGAGTGATGCCCAGGCCGAGGCCTGCCGCGATCGCGGCGGCGACGGCTCCGACCGCGAACATCCCGAACTCGGGCATCGCGGTCACCACGAGCGGAATACCCAGCCCCACGGCGGCGATCAGCCACCACAACCAGTCGTCCACAGGCCCATCGTAGGGGTCCGCAGTGGATCTGTGACAGGGTGCGACGGCTCTCCCCGAGGCTTTCGGCGCGGGGCTTCGTGCGCGGGGGGCCTCAGGGGGTCACTTCAGGGGCAGCCCGTTGGCGGTCCAGCGGTCGCCGCGGCGCTCGACGACGAGCGGGAGGCCGAAGCACAGGGAGAGGTTGCGGGAGCTGAGTTCGGTCTCCATGGGGCCGGCGGCGACGACCTTGCCCTGACGGATCATCAGGACGTGGGTGAAGCCCGGGGCGATCTCCTCGACGTGGTGGGTGACCATGACCATGGAGGGCGCGATCGGGTCGCGGGCGAGCCGGCCGAGGCGGCGGACGAGGTCCTCGCGGCCGCCGAGGTCGAGGCCGGCGGCGGGCTCGTCGAGCAGCAGGAGCTCGGGGTCGGTCATCATGGCGCGCGCGATGAGGGTGCGCTTGCGCTCGCCCTCGGAGAGGGTGCCGAACTTGCGGTCGAGGTAGTCGCTCATGCCGAGCCGGTCCAGGAAGGCGCGGGCGCGGTCCTCGTCGACCTGCTCGTAGCTCTCCTGCCAGTGCGCGGTCATGCCGTACGCGGCGGTGAGCACGGTCTCCAGGACGGTCTGCTTGCGCGGCAGCTTCTCGGCCAGGGCGACGCCCGCGATGCCGATGCGGGGGCGCAGTTCGAAGACGTCGACGCCGCCCATCTTCTCGCCGAGGATCTGGACGGTGCCGGAGGTCGGGAAGAGGTAGCTGGAGGCGATGTTCAGCAGGGTCGTCTTGCCGGCGCCGTTGGGACCGAGGATGACCCAGCGCTCGCCCTCGGCGACCGACCAGGAGACCTGGTCCACCAGAGCCCGGCCGTCTCGGACCACGGATACGTCCACCAGCTCCAGAACATCGCTCATGAGCGTGTTGTCTCCCACTTCCCGATCGCATGTCTGCCGTTGCGAGCACCTGTAGGCGCCGCCCCCAGGAAATCTACGCCACGCCCGGGCCGCCCCAGTCCTTAGGCTGGGGGGATGCTCGACGAACCTCGCTCAGGACGGCTGGCGGCTTGGGGAAATGCCCTGATTGCCGGACTTGCCGCGCCGGATGACGCCGCTCAGGAAGTGATCGCCGACGATTCGGTCCACCGGATCTCGGGCCTCCCCGGGGAGGCCGGCCCGGTGGGGCTGACGCTGGGGCTGGGGCGGCTGCGCGCGCTCGGCGTGTCCGGGCTGCGGATAGCGCTCCCGGTGCCCGGGCACCCGCTCGGGCTCAGCGGGCCGCCGGAGTTCAACGCGCGGGCGCTGGCGGCGGGCGAAGCGGTCATCACCGTCGGCGGACCGGCCATCGGCCTGGTGCCGGAGGTCACGGAGGCCGGCCCGCAGGGCGACGTGCACGTGTCGGTCGAGTGGCAGTGCCTGGAGGTGCGGGACGCTCCGCCGGCGGACGTGCCCTCGCTGGGCGAGGCGGAACGGGAGCTCGCGGAGGCGCTGCGGGACGCCACGGAGGCGCTGGCGCGGCTGGACGTGGCCGGCGCGGGCCCGGCGGCCCAGGCGGCTCTGGAGGCGTACCGGGCGCGGGCGGCGCGCGGCCGCGAGGTGCTCGCGCCGGGGTATCCGCCGCGGGCGGTGCGGGTGCTGGAACTGGCCCAGCGGGTCGGCGCGCTGGTCGGGATCGCGACCGGGGCCCGGTCCGGGCACGGGGCGGCCGTCAGCGCCTCGGAGATCGCCGCCCGGGCGGAGCTGCTGCGGCCGGTGGAGCGTACGGCACGGCGGGCGCAGGTGGCGGCGTACAACGCGTACGTCGAGGAGGCCGAGCGGCGCCGGGGCTGAGGCCGGCCGGGAACGGGCGAAGGCCCCGCGGACGACGCTGTCCGCGGGGCCTTCAGGGCACGTCAGTGGTTGAAGCAGACGTTGCCGATCGCGGGGTTCAGGATGCCGACCGCGTCGATGGTGTTGCCGCAGAGGTTGATCGGGATGTTCACCGGAACCTGGATCACGTTGCCGGAGAGCACACCGGGCGAGCCGGCGGCCACGGCACCCGCGTGGGATTCGGCGAGCGCGGTACCGGCCGAACCGGCGGCGGCCGCACCGGCGGCGGCGATGATCAGGGCGGCCTTCTTGGCGCTGTTCATGAAACTGTTCCTCCTGTGATGGCACGGCCCGGTTCGAGGAGCCGCACTGTGAGGAACGCGGAGCCCGGGGCGTTGACACGGGGAGCGCACCGGAAACCTCCGTACGGCGGAATCTGCGTGTCGCACCGGCGTGTGCCGCGCGCGCCGTGCGCGCGGACGCCGTGAGCCGCAGGAACGGACCGGCCCCGGGGCGGCGGAACGCTCCGGGGCCGGTGGTCACGGCCGTGCCGTGGGGGTGACGTCCTGGGTCAGCGATTGACGCAGACGTTCCCGATGGCCGGGTTGAGCAGACCGATGACGCTGATGGTGTTGCCGCAGACGTTCACCGGAACGTGCACCGGCACCTGGATCACGTTGCCGGAGACCACGCCGGGGCTGTTCTTCGCGCCACCGTGGGCCTGGGCGCCACCGCTGTGGGCGGAGGCGGCACCCGCGCCGACCATGGCGAGGCTCCCGGCGACCATGGCGACGGCGGCGGCCTTGTGCAGGTTCTTCACGTTCTTGACCCTCCTTGCATGGGTACCGCGGCAGGCGCCGCAGCACGCCATGGAGAACGGCCCACGCCCGGCCAGGTTGCGCCATCCGGGGGACATACACCCGACGGTATGAATCTCACTCCGGATGGCGACGATCCGCTTGTCCTACCGCTACGTGCCCCGGCTTCCGTGGCGTCGGACGCCCCTGAGGTGCGCCGGATCAGCCGCCGATCCCGTGCCGCACCGCCCACAGGGCGGCCTGGGTGCGGTCGGAGAGGTCCAGCTTCATCAGGATGTTCGACACGTGGGTCTTGACGGTCTTCTCCGACAGCACCAGGGCGCGGGCGATCTCCCGGTTGGAGCGACCCTCCGCGATCAGCGACAGCACCTCGCGCTCCCGGTCGGTAAGGGTGCCACCGCGGCCCTGACCGGGACCGGAGTCCTCCTGGGAGAGCAGGGCGTCGGCGACCTCCGACTGCAGCAGCACGTGGCCGGCGTGGACCGAGCGGATGGCGCCGGCCAGCGCGTCCGGGTCCACGTCCTTGTAGACGTAACCGGCCGCGCCCGCGCGCAGCGCCGGGACGACGGTGCGCTGCTCGGTGAAGCTGGTGACGACCAGGACGCGGGCCTTGCTGCCGCTGTCGCGCAGCAGGCGCAGGGCCTCGATGCCGTCGACGCCCGGCATCCGGACGTCCATCAGGATCACGTCGGGCGCGAGTTCCCCGGCGCGCTGCACGCCCTCCTCGCCGTCCCCGGCCTCGCCCACCACCTCGATGTCGGGCTGCACCTCCAGGAAGGTCCGCAGGCCGCGCCGGACCACCTGGTGGTCGTCGACCAGCAGGACGCGAATGGGGCCGTCAGCCACCGGGCACCTCCATCTCGATCACGGTGCCCCTGCCGGGCGCCGAGTCCACCGTCAGTCCGCCGCCCACCCCGTCGGCCCGGTCCCGCATGGAGACCAGTCCCAGGTGGCGGCCGGCCCGGCGCACCGCGGACGGGTCGAAGCCCCGCCCGTCGTCGCGCACCGTGAGCACCGCTCCCCTGCCCCGGCCCTCCAGGCGCACCGTCACCGAGGCGGCCTCCGCGTGGCGCAGCGCGTTGTGCAGGGCCTCCTGGGCGACCCGCAGCAGCGCTTCCTCCTGGGCGGCGGGCAGGGCGCGGACCTGGCGGTGGCTGAAGGAGATCCGCGACGAGTGCGCCCGGTCCAGGACGTCGACCTGGGTGCGCAGGGTGGCCAGCAGGCCGTCCTCGTCCAGGGCGGCGGGGCGCAGCTCCACCACGACCGCGCGCAGTTCGTCGGCGGCCTCGGCGGCGAGCGTGGCGACCTGCCGCAACTCCTGGCGGGCGCGCTCCGGGTCGCGGGCCACCAGGGCGGCTGCGGCCTGGGCGGTCAGCCGCAGCGAGAACAGCTTCTGCGAGACGGCGTCGTGCAGTTCGTGGGCGATGCGGGCCCGTTCACCGGCGAGCGTCAGCTCGCGGCTGCGCTCGTACAGGCGGGCGTTGGTGAGGGCGATCGCGGCGTGCGCGGCCAGGGTGCGCAGCAGCTCCTCGTCCTCCTCGGTGAAGCCGCGGCCGTCCTCCGGCGGGCGGGTGGCGCAGCGCTTGTTGGCGAGGAAGAGGGCGCCCAGGATCTCGTCGCCGTCGACCACCGGCATGCCGAGGAAGTCGGACATGTCGGGGTGGGCGGACGGCCAGCCGCCGAAGCGGGGGTCGCCCTTCACGTCCCGCAGGCGCTGCGGGGTGGCCTCGTGGAGCATCGCGGCGAGGATGCCGTGCTGCCGGGGCAGCGGGCCGATCGCCTTCCACTGCTCGTCGCTGACGCCGTCCACGACGAACTGGGCGAAGCCGCCGTGGTCGTCCGGCACGCCCAGCGCCGCGTACTCGGCGTCGAGCAGTTCGCGGGCGGACGACACGATGGTCTGCAGGACCTCGCGCACTTCCAGGTGCCGGCTCATCGCGAGGACGGCCGCGCTCACCGCCTCGATGCCGCGTCGGGACGATCGGCTGGACATGACCTCACCGTACCGGCGGGTCGCGGCCGGCGGGATCGGCCTGGTGACCGAGCGCCCCCGGTCCGTGGACCTAGGGCGAAGTTCCCTGCCCCGGTGCTGCGGGCGGCCGAGGTGGCCGGGACGGGGCCGTTCCTACGGTGGGGGGCGGCCGCCGGGCGACGGACCGGGCGGCCGGTGGGAGGACACGTCATGCCGGTGGCAATCATCACGGGGGCGTCGCGGGGACTGGGACGGGCCCTGGCCGGAGCGCTCGCGGAGCGGGGCTGGGACCTGGTGATCGACGCGCGGTCGGACGAGGCGCTGAAGCGGACGGAGGGGGAGCTGGCGGGCCGGACGCGGGTGGCCGCGCTGCCGGGCGACGTCACCGACCCCCGGCACCGGGTGGAACTGGTCTCGGCGGCCTGGGATTTCGGCGGGCTCGACCTGCTGGTGAACAACGCGAGCGCACTGGGCGCCGAGCCGCTGCGGCCGTTGTCCGAGCAGCCGCTGGAGGGGTTGCGGGCGGCGCTGGAGACCAATGTGGTGGCCGCGCTGGGCCTGGTGCAGGAGGGGCTGCCGCTGCTGCGCCGGCGGCGCGGGGCGGTGCTCAACATCAGCTCGGACGCCGCGGTCGAGGCGTACCCCACGTGGGGAGGGTACGGCGCGAGCAAGGCGGCGCTCGAGCAGCTGTCGGCGGTGCTGGCGGTGGAGGAGCCGGAGCTGAGGGTGTGGTGGCTGGACCCGGGCGACATGAGGACCGCGCTGTACGCGGCGGCGGTGCCCGACGATCCGGACGCGGACGGGCGCCCGGCCCCCGAGTCCGTGGTGCCGGCCATGCTCGGGCTGCTCGACACGGGCGCGGCCGGTGGCCGTTACGTGGCCCCGGCGCTGCTGGAGGCCGGGCGATGACCTCGCTGGGCGCGCTGAGGGTGCCGGAGGCACTGGCGGCCCGGGTCCCGGTGGAGCAGCGTGCCGACGGGGCGTCGGGCCGCGACGGGGTGCGGATGCTGGTGGGCGGGCAGGCCCGGGGCGAGGT
Source organism: Streptomyces sp. TOM-9 (assembly GCF_056858595.1). NCBI lineage: Bacteria > Bacillati > Actinomycetota > Actinomycetes > Kitasatosporales > Streptomycetaceae > Streptomyces > Streptomyces sp. TOM-9. Next base: position 2,728,778 of record NZ_JBXEQB010000001.1, read on the forward strand.
CGCGCACCACGCTTTCGGTGATCTGCCGGGGCTGCTGCGGGCCGGGGACGTGCTGGTGGTGAACACCTCGCGGACCCTGCCGGCGGCGGTGGACGCGGCGCTCGGCGAGTCCCCGGTGGTGGTGCACTTCTCGGGGCTGCTGGACGACGGGCGCTGGGTGGTGGAGCTGCGGACGCCCGACGGACGGGGCACGACCCGGCCGCGGACGGGCGGCCCGGCGGGGGTGGCGGTGGCGCTGCCCGAGGGTGAGCGGCTGATGCTGCAGGAGCCGCTGAGCCCCTGCGGGGAGCGGCTGTGGGTGGCGCGGGCGTCGGTGGCGGACGCGATGGCGTTCCTGCACCGGCGGGGGCGGCCGATCCGGTACGCGTACACCCGGCGCGACCAGCCGCTGGCGGCGTACCAGACGGTCTTCTCGGTGCCGTCGGCCGACGGCCTCGGCTCGGCGGAGATGCCGAGCGCGGCGCGCCCCTTCACGGCCGGGCTGGTCACGGCGCTGGTGAGCCGGGGCGTGCAGATCGCTCCGGTGGTGCTGCACACCGGGGTGTCCTCGGGCGAGGCGCACGAGCCGCCCTACCCGGAGCGCTTCTCGGTGCCGGAGAGCACCGCCTGGCTGGTGAACGCCGCCCGGGCGGGTGGCGGCCGGGTGGTGGCGGTGGGCACCACGGCGGTGCGCGCCCTGGAGACGGCGGCCGACGAGCGGGGGCGGGTCGCGGCGGCGGGCGGCTGGACGGACCTGGTGGTCACGCCGGAGCGGGGCGTACGGGCGGTGGACGGCCTCCTCACCGGGCTGCACGACCCCGCGGCGTCGCATCTGCTGATGCTGGAGGCGGTGGCCGGGCGCGAGCTGCTGGAACGGGTCTACGGCGCTGCGGTGGGGGCCGGTTACCTCTGGCACGAGTTCGGGGACGTGAACCTGCTGCTGCCCTGACGGCCCCGCCCGGGGGCACCCGCGGTCGCCGCGCGGTCGCGGTGCGCGACGGGCCTGTGAGGCGGCACATAGGGCGTACGTCACGTACGAGGACGCCTAGTAGGCGGCGCGGCGGCCGGATCGGCCGGAAGTGCGGCGTGTGCCGTACCCGGCCGGTCCGGCCACTACGACTTCGGGTAGTAATGGATGGGTTTGGTCGGGGAATTTCCCGGGGCTAAGAATGCTCGGGTCGCTCCGCGCCGCGTTCGACACGCGGCGCCTCTCCTTGCCCGAGGGCGGAGTGGGGCGCAGCCGAATGGAAGAGGTCACTCCCCCATGCAGCTCCCGACGATCCCGAAGTTCGACCGCCTGACCAAGACCCACAAGTTCTCCGCCGCCGGCCTCGCCGCGGCCGGTGTGGGTGTCCTGGCCATCACCGGTGTGACCGGGACCAGCGGGACCGCGCAGGCCTCCGGCAAGGCACCGGAGGCGGTCACCGGACAGGCACGGTCCGCCGCCGCCAAGCAGCACGCGTCGCACGTCGCGCACGTGGCGCACCGCAAGGCGCTCGCCAGGCAGCACGCCGCCCACGTCGCGCACCAGGCCGCGGAGCGCAAGCGCCACGCCGAGCAGCGCGCCCGCCAGGCCGCGCAGGAGGCGCACCGGGCCCACGCGCGCCGGCAGGAGCAGCTGGCCGCCAACCGCAGCCACGAGCGCAGGGCCCTCGTCCCGCAGCAGCGGCACGAGACCTCGCGTCCGGCACCGCGCGCGGCCGCCCCGGCGGCCCCGTCCGGCAGCCCGCAGCAGATGGCGCAGCAGATCATCGGCGACGCGGCCCAGTTCCAGTGCTTCGCCAACATCGTGATGCACGAGAGCACCTGGAACCCGTACGCGGTCAACCCCTCCTCCGGCGCGTACGGCCTGGTCCAGGCGCTGCCGGGCTCCAAGATGGCCTCCGCGGGCGCGGACTGGCGCACCAACCCTGCCACGCAGATCAAGTGGGGCCTTGACTACATGAACGGGCGTTACGGCAGCCCCTGCGGCGCCTGGTCGTTCTGGCAGGCCAACCACTGGTACTGAGCCGCCGGGCGCGGACCGTACGGACATGCGGAAGGCGGCGGTTCCCCTCCCTGGGGAGCCGCCGCCTTCCGCATCCGTACGCGGGGGCCGCTACTTGCGCATGACCTCCGGCTCGTGGCGGCGCAGCAGCCTCAGGACGAGGATGCCGCAGACGAGGGCGATGCCGAGCAGGATCGCCATGTCGAAGCCCCACTGGCTCGCCGAGTGCTCCCACAGCGGGTCCAGGTTGTCGGGCTTGGCCTGGTCCCACGGCGGCATGAGCCGGCCGAGGTCGAGGGTGGCGCCGGCGGCGCCGACGGCCCAGCGGGAGGGCATCAGCCAGGCGACCTGCTCCAGGCCTACGGTGCCGAAGATCTGGAACAGGACGCCGGTGAAGACGACCTGGACGATCGCGAACATCACCAGCAGGGGCATGGTCTTCTCGGCGGTCTTCACCAGCGAGGAGATCACCAGGCCGAACATCATCGAGGTGAAGCCCAGGGCGATGACCACCAGGGTGATCTCCGCGGCCGGGAAGCCCTTGACGATCAGGCCCTCCTCGGGGAGCTTGCGCACCGACAGCCCGATGGCGCAGATGATGACGCCCTGCAGGGCGCTGATCAGACCGAGCACGAAGACCTTGGAGACCAGGTACGCGGAGCGGGACAGGCCGGTGGCGCGTTCCCGTTCGTAGATCACCCGTTCCTTGATCAGCTCGCGCACCGAGTTGGCCGCGCCCGAGAAGCAGGCGCCGACGGCGATGATCAGCATGATGGTGCCCGCGTCGGCGTTGAACTTCCCCGCCTCGTCGGGTGGGGCGAGGCCGAACTTCGCCGGGATGACCACGCTCACCAGGCCGAGGACGGCCGGGAGGATCACCATCAGCGCCATGAAGCCCTTGTCGGAGGCGATCACCGACAGGTAGCGGCGGACGAGGGTGACGAACTGCGCCGGCCAGCTCTGCGGCTTGGGCGGCTTGGCCCGCTGCGGGGCGGCGCCTACGGACTGCGGGGCGACCGCGTCCAGGTCCGCGGCGTAGATCTGGTAGTGCTGAGAGCCGCGCCAGCGACCGGACCAGTCGTAGTCGCGGTAGTTCTCGAAGGCGGAGAAGACGTCGGCCCAGGTTTCGTAGCCGAAGAAGTTCAGCGCCTCCTCGGGCGGGCCGAAGTAGGCCACCGCGCCGCCCGGCGCCATCACCAGCAGCTTGTCGCACAGGGCGAGTTCCGCCACCGAGTGGGTCACGACGAGCACGGTGCGGCCGTCGTCGGCGAGGCCGCGCAGCAGCTTCATGACGTCGCGGTCCATGCCCGGGTCGAGACCGGAGGTGGGCTCGTCCAGGAAGATCAGCGAGGGCTTGGTGAGCAGTTCCAGGGCGACGGAGACGCGCTTGCGCTGGCCGCCGGAGAGCGAGGTGACGCGCTTGTCGGCGTGCACGTCGAGCTTCAGCTCGCGCAGCACCTCGTCGATGCGGGCCTCGCGCTCGGCGGCCTTGGTGTCGCCGGGGAAACGGAGCTTGGCCGCGTAGCGCAGGGCCCTGCGGATCGTCAGCTCCTTGTGCAGGATGTCGTCCTGCGGGACGAGGCCGATGCGCTGCCGCAGCTCGGCGAACTGCTTGTAGAGGTTGCGGCTGTCGTACAGCACCTCGCCCTCTTCGGCCGGGCGGTAGCCGGTCAGGGCGCGCAGCAGCGTCGACTTGCCGGAGCCGGACGGGCCGATGACGGCGACCAGCGACTTCTCGGGGACGCCGAAGGAGACGTCGTTGAGGATGGTCTTGGTCGTGCTGCCCTGCGGCACGCGGACGGTGAGCCGGCGGGCGGAGAAGGAGATCTCGCCGGTGTCGACGAACTCCTCGAGCTGGTCGCCGACGAGCCGGAAGGTGGAGTGGCCGACGCCCACGATGTCGTTGGGGCCCAGGAGATGACGCTGTATCGGCTGGCCGTTGACGTACGTGCCGTTGTGGCTGCCGAGGTCGACGATCTCGTAGCGGCCGTCGGGGTGCGCGCGGAACTCCGCGTGGAAGCGCGAGACCTGCAGGTCGGAGACGACCAGGTCGTTCTCCAGGGCACGGCCGATCTTCATGACGCGGCCGAGCACCAGGTGGTGGAAGGTGGTCGGGCTGCGGTCGCCGTAGACGGGCGGCGCGCCGGAGGCGCCCGACGGCCCGTGCGGGGACGGGATGTGCGCCTGCGGTTTGCGCTGGTCCGGCCGTGCGCCCTGCGAGGGCTGCGGCACGTGCGCGGCGGACGACCCGTTCCCCCAGCCGCCCTGCCGCGGCGGGGCGACGGAGTGGGGCGTCCCCTGCGCGGCGGGGCCGGACTGGCGGGCCTGCTGCTGCGGGTTGGCCAGTGCGGTGTCGGCGCTGTAGATGTCACCGCCGGCCGCGGCGCCGCCGCTGAAGCTCAGGCGCGGGCCGTCGGTGGCGTTGCCGAGGTTGACGGCGGCCCCGGCGGCGACGTCGTAGGCGTGGACGCGCTGGCCCTGGACGTAGGTGCCGTTGGTGCTGCCGAGGTCCTCGATGACCCAACCGCGTTCGCCCCGGCGGATGGTGGCGTGCCGCCAGGAGACCCGCGCGTCGTCGAGGACGACGTCCGACTGCGGATCCCGGCCGAGGCTGTAGGACCTGGCCGGATCGAGCGCCCAGGTCTGTCCGTTCAGTTCGAGTACGAGTTCAGGCACCCCAAGCCCCACAAAGTTGTCCCCCGGGTTATCCCCCATGGGGGGAGTCTAGGGATTGCGAACATCGGGAGGAACCATTCCAGGCACGCCCACCCGTCGGGAAGCCGTGCGAGGGGAGTGATGTGAACCCTCTTCCGAGAAGCCGTTGACGGCGCCGAAACACCACCGGAGAGTGGTAACCGCCCATGAACCGTGCGGATCATGACGGATCAGGGCACCATGCAGCGCAGGCGGTTCGGACGCGAGACCTCGGGGGCGGGCATGACCGCGTACACCTCCACACCTTCCAACGCGCCTGCGCACCCGGGGCGCCCGGTCCCCTGGGGCGGTGTGCTGCTCTCCGCGGTCGCCGCGGTCAGCTGGGCGTACCTGGGGATGGTGGGGGCCGCCGCGCTGGGGCTGCACCTGCTCGGTGCGGACACCGCGGGCTCGCTGGGGCCGATGACGGCGGCCGTGGTCGCGATGGCGGTGGGCGGCAAGGTCGTCCCCTCCGGTGACGTCGCGGTGTTCGGGCTGGGAGGTGCGGGCGGCGAGGGCCGGCTCGACCTCATGCCGCTGGGCGTCGGCCTGGTGGGGGCCCTGCTGCTGACCTGGGTGTTCCTGCGGTCGCTGCGCGGGGCGGGACTGACCGTCCCCGGGGGTGAACTCGCCGCGCGGGCCGGGGCGGTGGCGGTGCTCTTCGTGACGCTGCTCGGCGCACTCGCCTGGGCCGGGGAGGACACCATCGCCCTCGACGGCGCCGCGCTGGGCGGGGAGAAGGGCGGCGGCCTGACGGACCAGATCCCGGGCATCGGTGACATCGGCGGGGGGCTCGGGGACGGGCTGCAGGACCTGATCGACGCCAAGGCCTCGGTGAGCTTCCACGTCGCCACCGGCCGCACCCTGCTGGGCGGCCTGCTGTGGGTGCTGGTCGTGCTGCTGCTGGCCCTGCTCACCTCGCGCCGTACGCCGCTGCCGCCCGCCCTCGAAGGGCTGCACCGGGTCGTGCGGCCCGCCGCGTCGGCGCTGCGCTGGGTGCTGCTGCTGGCCGTCGTCGCGGGCTGTTCCGCCGCCGGGTACGCGGCGGTGACAGGTGACGAGCCCGGCCGGATCGCCGGGGCCGCCCTGCTGGGGGCGCCCAACGGGGTGTGGCTTGCGGTGCCGCTCGGGCTGTTCGTGTCCTGGCGGGGCACGGCCACCGGGGAGCTGGCGAAGGTGCTCCCGGATCCGCTGGACCGGCTGCTGTCGACCAGCGTGGCGGAGCCGGTGACGCCCGCCCGGCTGGCCGAGTACGACCAGCGGGTGTGGCTGCTGACCGTCGCCGCGGCGCTGATGATGCTGGCGGCGGGGGCGCTGGCGGCGGCCCGCACCCCGCTGTGGGGGGCGACGCGGGCCGGGTACGCGGGGCGCTGCGCGGTGCGGCTCGGCCTGGTCACGGCGGTCGCGTTCCCCCTGCTGGTGTGGGTGACGGGGGTCTCGGTGAACGCGGGCGTCTCGGTCTTCGGGTTCGACGCCGTGGGCGCCGGCGTCGACCTGCACGGCAGCCTTCCCCTGGCGTTCCTGCTGGGCGCCGCCTGGGGGGCGGTGGCGGGCGGCGCGGGGGCGCTGCTGGCCCTGCTGACGGGCACCGCCGGGCGCCGGGTGTCTCCGTACGCGCTGCGCCGGGCCGCGGAGGCGGCGGCCGGGGAGAGCAGCTCCCGCACGTACCCGGGCATCGCCTACCAGCCCGGTCCGTACATCCCGAGCACCGGTCACGGCCGGCCGGACGCCGGGCCCAACCCCTACCGGCAGCCCCCGCAGGGCCAGGCACCGCATTCCACGCGGACCGTCACCGGGGCGCCGCTGCCCCCGCCGCCCGGGCCGCCCAAGCCTCCCCCGGGGCCGCCGCCCGGCCCGTCGCGCGAGGGCCCGCCGCCGCCCGGCGCGCCCGGGGGCCGCCGCTGACCACGGACGGTGTCCGCCAGGCGGAACACATGTCCGTCCGGGGCGCGGTGCCCGATACGGTGGAGGCACCATGAACGACGCATCGCAGGCGACCGCTGCCACCGCCGCCAATGTGCCGACGCTGCTGGTCAAGATCTTCGGGAAGGACCGGCCGGGGATCACCGCCGGGCTCTTCGAGACGCTGGCCCGCTTCCAGGTGAACGTCATCGACATCGAGCAGGTCGTCACCCGTGGGCGCATCGTGCTCTGCGCCCTGGTGCCCGCCCCCGCGGGCCGTTCGGTGGAGGGCGAGCTGCGCGCCACGGTGCACGCGTGGGCGGAGTCGATGCGCCTGCAGGCCGAGATCATCTCCGGCATCGGTGACAACCGGCCGCGCGGCGAGGGCCGCTCCCATGTGACGGTGCTCGGGCACCCGCTGACCGCGGAGTCCACGGCGGCCATAGCGGCCAGGATCACCGGCACCGGCGGCAACATCGACCGGATCTTCCGGCTCGCGAAGTACCCGGTGACGGCCGTGGAGTTCGCCGTGTCCGGTGTCGCCACCGCCACCCTGCGTCCCGCGCTGGCCCTGGAGGCCCACGAGCGCGGGGTGGACGTGGCCGTGGTCTCGGCCGGGCTGCAGCGCCGGGCGCAGCGCCTGGTGGTCATGGACGTGGACTCCACCGTCATCCAGGACGAGGTGATCGAGCTCTTCGCGGCGCACGCGGGCTGCGAGGACCAGGTCGCCGAGGTCACGGCCGCGGCGATGCGCGGCGAACTGGACTTCGAGCAGTCCCTGCACGCGCGGGTCGCCCTGCTCAAGGGGCTGGACGAGTCCGTGGTGGACAAGGTCCGCCAGGAGGTGCGCCTGACGGCCGGGGCCCGCACGCTGATCCGCACGCTCAAGCGGATGGGTTACCAGGTGGGCGTGGTCTCCGGGGGCTTCACGCAGGTCACCGACGACCTCAAGGAGCGGCTGGGACTGGACTTCGCCGCCGCCAACACCCTGGAGATCGTGGACGGCAAACTCACCGGCCGGGTGACCGGCGAGATCGTCGACCGGGCGGGCAAGGCCCGGTTGCTGCGGCGCTTCGCGGCGGAGGCCGGGGTGCCGCTCAGCCAGACCGTCGCCATCGGCGACGGCGCCAACGACCTGGACATGCTCAACGCGGCGGGCCTGGGGGTCGCCTTCAACGCCAAGCCTGTGGTGCGGCGGGCCGCGGACGCCGCGGTCAACGTGCCGTTCCTGGACACCGTGCTCTACCTGCTGGGCATCACGCGCGAGGAGGTCGAGGCGGCCGACGCCGGGGACGGCGCGGCCGCCGGGGCCTGACCGGCGCGGACCCAAGGGCAGGGAAAGGGCTCCGGAGCAGGTGCTCCGGAGCCCTTTCCGTACGGTCCCTGCGTCCCTGCGTCCCTGCGTCCCTGCGGCTCGGCCGGCTGCGGCTCAGTCGTGCGGCGACCAGAAGTCGACGAGGCGGCCGACGCCGTGCTCGACCGTCTTCCACGGACCGGAGAAGGTGATCACCGCGATGGCCGCCGTCGGGAATCCGGTGCGGTTCATCCGCGCGCGGGCGTCCCCGTCGCTCTCCCCAGCGAGGGCGTCGGCCAGTGCGTGGATGGTCGGGTTGTGGCCCACCAGCAGCAGGTCGTCGACGTCCTCCGGGGTCTCGTTGAGCAGGGCGATCAGGTCACCGAGGGTGGCGTCGTAGAGGCGCTCCTCGTAGACGGTGCGCGGGCGGTGCGGGAGTTCGTGGGCGGCCAGCTTCCACGTCTCGCGGGTGCGCGCGGCCGAGGAGCAGAGGGTCAGTTCGAACGGGATCCCCAGTTCGGCGAGCCTGCGGCCGGCGACGGGGGCCTCCTTGCGTCCCCGTTCCGCCAGCGGTCGCTCGTGGTCGGGGACGTCGGGCCAGTCGGCTTTGGCATGCCGGAGCAGGACGATCCGGCGGGGCGATGCAGCTGCGCTCATGACCCTCAGCTTTCCAGAAATCCGGCCGCCGGGCGCGGGCTGCGGGACGGATCACGGTTCGCCGCGGGAGGGTCACAGCAGGTGTTGCAGGAGCCCCGGGAGCCCTTCGCCGACCGCGTGCAGGAGCTGTCCGACGGGCTCCGCGGCCGAGGCCTCCGCGGCGCCGGGGCCCGCGACCAGGGCGAGCAGCGCCACGAAGGCGAGTGCGGGCAGGGCGAGCGCCCACCACGGCAGGCGCGTCTGCGTGCCGCCCCCGACCGCCGGGCGGGCGGCGCGGGTTCGCGGGGGACGCGAGGGAACAGCCTGCAGGGACACGGGACGCCTCCGTGGGTCAGCCGGGGTGCCGGAGCGGTGTCCGACCTTGCACCACGACGCTACGGAAGGACGGCCGCCGGGCCCATCGGGTGGCCCACCCACTCGACCCTGACCCTGGCCCCCTAGGGGAGGTGGGGTTGTCCCTACCCCGGGTCTCGGGGTCGCAGGTCAGCCGAACTTGGCGCCGATGATCGCGATCACCGCGACGAGGGCGGGCACGGCCATCATGAGGCCGAAGATGATCAGGAGCTTCTTCTGCGGCTGCGGGGGGTTGGGCTCGAGCACGGGCATGCGGCCCAGTCTCGCACCCGGTCGCGGCGCCTGCGCACGCGGGTGGTCAGAGCTCGTCCTCCACGGAGCGGTCGCGGCCGGCGACCACGCCCGCGGCGATCTGCGGCACCAGCAGGGCCAGCATGAAGGCCACGGGCAGGTCCCAGCCGCCGGTGTGCTGGTAGAGGGCCCCGACGAGGATCGGACCGGGGATGGAGAGCAGGTAGCCCGTGCACTGCGCGAAGGCCGACAGCCGCACCACCCCGCCGCCGGTGCGCGAGCGCATCCCGATCATGGTGAGGGCGAGCGGGAACGAGCAGTTGGAGATGCCCAGCAGCAGGGCCCACACCCAGGGCGCGGCGGCCGGGGCCGCCCACAGGCCGCCGTAGCCGACGATCCCGAACAGGCCGAGGCCGACGGCGAGTCCGCCCTGGTGCCGCATGCGGCCGGCGAGCGCGGGCAGCACGAAGGAGAGCGGTACGCCCATCACCATGGTGACGGCGAGCAGCACGCCGGCGGTGGAGGCGGAGACCCCGGCGTCACGGAAGATCTGCGGCAGCCACCCCATGGTGATGTACGCGCCCGTGGCCTGGAGCCCGAAGTAGACGGCGAGTGCCCAGGCGGTGCGGCTGCGGGCGATGCTGCCGGAGGGCGCCCGCTCCGCGGGCGGAGCTGCGGGGGTGGCGGCGGGGGCCGTGGGGGCGTGGTCCCGGTCCCGGACGAGGGCGAGCCAGGGCAGCACGGCGACGGCGGCGATCACGCCCCAGGCGGCGAGGCCGAGCCGCCAGTCGCCACCGAAGGCGCGGGTCGCCGGGACGGTCGCCGCGGCGGCGAGGGCGGTGCCCAGGGACAGGGCCATCGAGTAGAGCCCCGTCATGGTGCCCACCCGGTCCGGGAACCAGCGCTTGACGACGACGGGCATCAGGACGTTGCCGACGGCTATGCCGCCGAGCGCGAGGGCGCTGGCGGCGAGGAAGAGCGCCGTTCCGCCGGCGAACGGACGCAGGAAGAGCCCGAGGGTGATCGCGACCAGCCCGGCGCAGACCACGGCGCCGGGGCCGCGGCGGCGGGCCAGCCGGGGCGCGGTCACCCCGAACACGGCGAAGCACAGCGCGGGGACGGAGGTGAGCAGGCCCGCGACGGTGCCGCTCATGCCGAGGCCGTCGCGGACCTCCTCCAGGAGGGCGCCGAGGCTGGTGATGGCGGGCCGCAGATTGAGGGCGGCGAGCACCAGCGCGACCGCCACCAGGATCCGGGTGCGCCGTACGCCTTGCGCGGCGGGGGGAAGGTGTGCGGGCATGGTGGCCCGTTCCGTGGCAGGGTCGAGCGTCGCTTCGTCGTCACGCATGCCGACCATCATAGAATGATGGGATGAATGTTGAGGAGACCCCATGCCCCTGACCTCACCCCGGCGCTCCGCCCTGGCCGACCAGGTGATCGCGCAGCTGCGCGCCCAGATCACCTCCGGTGAGTGGCCGGTGGGGTCGCGGATCCCCACCGAGACCCAGCTGGTCGAGCAGCTCGGGGTGGCCCGCAACACCGTCCGCGAGGCGGTGCGGGCACTCGCGCACAACGGACTGCTCGACATCCGGCAGGGCTCCGGCACCTACGTGCTGGCCACCAGCGAGCTCGCCGGGGTGATGCACCGCCGCTTCGCCGACGCCGACCCGCGGCACGTGGCCGAGCTGCGCAGCGCCCTGGAGGCGTCCGCGGCCGCGCTCGCCGCGCAGCGGCGGACGGACCGCGACCTGAAGCAGCTGGACGCGGCCCTGGCCCGGCGCGAACGGGCCTGGGAGTCGGGCCGCACCGAGGCCTTCGTCGACGCCGACGCGGCGCTGCACCTGTCCGTCGTGGCGGCCTCGCACAACGACGTCGTCGCCGAGCTCTACGCCGACCTCGGCGAGGTGCTGCGCGCCTTCCTGCGCGCGGACGTCGGCGAGGAGCTGCGCGCCGAGCAGTACGTGGACCACGCCCGCCTGGTCGAGGCGATCCGGGCCGGAGATCAGGAGGCGGCCTCCGCCGAGGCCTCTGCACACGCCTTCAGCTGCCGCTTCAGTCCAGCGTCCCGGTGACCCAGACCTCCTGGATCTCCTGCCAGCAGCGGTCGCTGAGCGTGACGGTCTGCGCGGGTCCTACCGGGACGGGGGCTCCGTCGACGTCCGGGTCCCACCACTGGAGGCACTCGATGTGCAGCTGCACGCGGTCCAGGTCGGGGTCGGGGTTGAAGCAGACGGCGACGCCCTCGCTGCCCTGCACCGAGGTCCGGCACTGCGCGACGTCCGGCATCCGTGCCGCGGCGGTGGTCGCGGCGCATACGTAGGGACGCACGATCGACGCCCTCCCTCCGCTCGCCCCCGGCCCCCGCACAGCCATCCTCCCGGCCCGGGGGGTCCGGCCACCCGGTCTGCTGGGCCGAACGGGGGACGGCGCCCCGTACGCGAAGGGGCCGGAACGGGCCCCTACGATCAGGCGCCGACCGCGTGCAGACCGCCGTCGACGTGGATGATCTCCCCCGTGGTCTTGGGGAACCAGTCGCTCAGCAGCGCGACGACACCGCGGCCGGCCGGCTCGGGGTCGGCGAGGTCCCACTCGAGCGGGGCCCGGTGGTTCCAGACGTCGGCCAGCTCGCCGAAGCCCGGGATGGACTTGGCGGCCATGGAGCCGATCGGGCCCGCCGAGATCAGGTTGCAGCGGATGTTCTGCTTGCCCAGGTCCCGGGCGATGTAGCGGGAGGTGGCCTCCAGCGCCGCCTTGGCCGGGCCCATCCAGTCGTACTGGGGCCAGGCGAACTGCGCGTCGAAGGTGAGGCCGACGACAGAACCGCCCTCCTGCATCAGCGGCAGGCAGGCCATGGTGAGCGACTTCAGCGAGTACGCCGAGACGTGCATCGCGGTGGCGACGGACTCGAACGGCGTGTTGAGGAAGTTGCCGCCGAGGGCGTCCTGCGGCGCGAAGCCGATGGAGTGCACGACGCCGTCGAGGCCGCCCAGCTCCGCGCCGACCACGTCGGCGAGGGAGGCCAGCTGCTCGTCGTTGGTGACGTCGAGCTCGATGACCTTGACCGGCTTGGGCAGCTTCTTGGCGATGCGCTCGGTCAGCGTGGGCCGCGGGAACGCCGTGAGGATGATCTCGGCACCCTGCTCCTGGGCGAGCTTCGCGGTGTGGAACGCGATGGAGGACTCCATCAGCACGCCGGTGATGAGGATGCGCTTTCCAGCGAGGATTCCGCTCATGGTGCTCAGTGACCCATACCCAATCCGCCGTCGACGGGAATGACGGCTCCGGTGATGTATGCCGCCTCGTCGGAGGCGAGGAAGCGGACCGAGGAGGCGATCTCCTCGGGCTGCGCGTAGCGGGCCAGCGGGACCTGGCTGACGATGTTCTTCCGCTGCTCGTCGGTGAGCACACGGGTCATGTCGGTGTCGACGAAGCCGGGGGCGACGACGTTGACGGTGATGTTGCGCGAGCCGAGCTCACGGGCGAGGGAGCGCGCGAAGCCGACCAGGCCGGCCTTGGACGCGGCGTAGTTCGCCTGGCCCGCCGAGCCGAGCAGCCCCACCACGGAGGAGATCAGCACGATGCGGCCCTTGCGGGCGCGCAGCATCTTCCTCGACGCGGCCTTGACCACGCGGAAGGTGCCGGTGAGGTTGGTGTCCACGACGGACGTGAAGTCGTCGTCGGACATCCGCAGCAGCAGCTGGTCGCGGGTGACGCCGGCGTTCGCCACCAGCACCTCCACCGCACCCTGCTGGGCCTCGATCTCCTTGAACGCCTGCTCGACCTGCTCACCGTCGGTGATGTCGCACTTGACGGCGAAGAGCCCCTCCGGGGGCTCGCCCGAGCGGTAGGTGACGGCGACCTTGTCGCCCGCGTCGGCGAACGCCCTGGCGATGGCGAGGCCGATGCCCCGGTTTCCTCCGGTGACGAGAACCGAGCGGCTCAACGGATCACCCTTTCCCTAGAGGTCTGGTACTCCAGAAAACTATCTGCCTACCTCGCGGTACGGGGAATCGACCCCCGACAGGGGCGTGTGCGAGTCGCTGTCGAGTCTCTACAGAAAACCGCAGGCGGGCGGATTGTCGGAGCGGCATGATTCACTGCGGAGACCTTGACGATTGGACAGAACGGGAGGCCGTCGTGCCCCACGAGGTCGATCAGTCATTCCTGGCGCTGCCGCTGCGGGCGCTCGCGGACGCGGCGCTGGCACGCGCCCGCGCCCTGGGAGCCGAGCACGCGGACTTCCGTCTCGAGCGGGTGCGCAGCGCCTCGTGGCGATTGCGTGACGGCAGGGCGTCCGGGTCGTCGGACACCACGGACGTCGGCTACGCGGTGCGCGTGGTGCACGGCGGGGCGTGGGGCTTCGCCTCCGGGGTCGACCTGACGATGGACGCCGCGGCGCGCGTGGCCGGGCAGGCGGTCGCGATGGCGAAGCTGTCGGCCAAGGTGATCGCCGCGGCGGGCTCCGACGAGCGGGTGGAGCTGGCGGCCGAGCCGGTCCACTCCGACAGGGTGTGGGTCTCCTCGTACGAGACCGACCCCTTCGAGGTGCCCGATGCCGACAAGACGGGTCTGCTGTCCGAGTGGAGCGGCCGGCTGCTGGCCGCCGACGGCGTGTCGCACGTCGACGCCTCCCTGATGACCGTCCACGAGAACAAGTTCTACGCGGACACGGCGGGGACGACCACGACCCAGCAGCGGGTACGGGTGCACCCGGAGCTGACCGCCGTCGCGGTGGACCCGGAGTCCGGGGAGTTCGACTCGATGCGCACCCTGGCGCCGCCGGCCGGCCGCGGCTGGGAGTACCTGACCGGCACCGGCTGGGACTGGGACGCGGAGCTCGCGGAGATCCCCGGGCTGCTCGCCGAGAAGATGGCGGCGCCCCCGGTGGAGGCGGGCTCGTACGACCTCGTGGTCGACCCCTCGAACCTGTGGCTGACCATCCACGAGTCGATCGGCCACGCCACCGAGCTGGACCGTGCGCTGGGCTACGAGGCCGCCTACGCGGGCACCTCCTTCGCGACCTTCGACCAGCTGGGCACGCTGCAGTACGGCTCCCCGCACATGAACGTCACCGGTGACCGCACCGCCGAGCACGGCCTGGCGACCATCGGCTACGACGACGAGGGCGTGGCCGGGCAGTCCTGGGACCTGGTCAAGGACGGCGTCCTGGTCGGCTACCAGCTCGACCGCAGGATCGCCCGGCTCACCGGGTTCGAGCGCTCCAACGGCTGTGCCTACGCGGACTCCCCCGGCCACGTCCCGGTGCAGCGGATGGCGAACGTGTCGCTGCAGCCCGCGCCGGACGGGCCGTCCACGCAGGAGCTGATCGGCGGCGTCGAGCGCGGCATCTACGTCGTGGGCGACCGCTCCTGGTCGATCGACATGCAGCGCTACAACTTCCAGTTCACCGGCCAGCGCTTCTTCAGGATCGAGAACGGCCGGCTGGCCGGGCAGCTGCGCGACGTCGCCTACCAGGCCACCACCACCGACTTCTGGGGCTCCATGGAGGCCGTCGGCGGGCCGCAGACCTACGTCCTGGGCGGCGCCTTCAACTGCGGCAAGGCCCAGCCGGGTCAGGTCGCCGCCGTCTCGCACGGCTGCCCCTCCGCGCTCTTCCGCGGCGTCAACATCCTCAACACCACGCAGGAGGCCGGTCGATGAGCTCCGTTTCGAAGCCCCACGAGATCGTCGAGCGCGCCCTGGAACTGTCCCGGGCGGACGGCTGCGTCGTCATCGCCGACGAGGAGTCCTCGGCCAACCTGCGCTGGGCGGGCAACGCGCTGACCACCAACGGCGTGACGCGGGGCCGCACCCTCACGGTGATCGCCACGGTGAACGGCTCCCAGGGCACCGCCTCGGGCGTGGTGTCCCGCGCCGCGGTCACCGCGGACGAACTGGAGCCGCTGGTGCGGGCCGCCGAGGCGGCCGCGCGCGCCGCCGGCCCCGCCGAGGACGCCCAGCCGCTGGTCGAGGGGGTGCCGGCGAGCGCCTCCTTCACCGAGCCGCCGGCCGAGACCTCATCCGAGGTGTTCGCCGCCTTCGCGCCCGCCCTCGGCGAGTCCTTCGCCGCGGCCCGGGCCGGCGGCCGGCGGCTGTACGGGTTCGCCTACCACTACGTCACCTCCACCTACCTGGGCACGTCCTCGGGGCTGCGGCTCCGGCACGACCAGCCCAGCGGGACCCTGGAGCTCAACGCCAAGTCGCAGGACATGTCGCGCTCGGCGTGGGCCGGGGCCGGCACGCGCGACTTCACCGACGTCGACCCGGCGGCCCTGGACGCCGACCTGGCGCAGCGCCTGGCCTGGGCCGAGCGCCGGATCGACCTGCCCGCCGGGCGGTACGAGACGCTGCTGCCGCCCTCCGCCGTGGCGGACCTGGTGATCTACCAGCAGTGGAGCGCGTCGGCCCGGGACGCCGCGGAGGGCCGTACGGTCTTCAGCCGGCCGGGCGGGGGCACCCGGGTCGGCGACAAGCTCTCGGAACTGCCGCTGACGCTGCGCAGCGACCCGGCCGAACCGGGGCTGGAGTCGGCGCCGTTCGTCATCGCGCACGCCTCGGGTGACGCCGCGTCGGTCTTCGACAACGGGCTGCCCGTCGAGGCGACCGACTGGGTGCGCGAGGGCGTGCTCAACCGCCTGTCCACCACGCGGCACAGCGCCGCTCTGACCGGGCTGCCGTTCACGCCGTCCGGGGGCAACCTGATCCTGGACGGCGGCGGCAAGCGGTCGCTGGAGGAGATGGTGGCGGACACCGAGCGCGGTCTGCTGCTGACCTGCCTGTGGTACATCCGCGAGGTGGATCCGGCCACCCTGCTGCTGACCGGGCTGACCCGGGACGGGGTCTACCTGGTGGAGGGCGGCGAGGTGACCGGTGTGGTCAACAACTTCCGGTTCA
The DNA here is from genome assembly GCF_056858595.1 of Streptomyces sp. TOM-9. Lineage (NCBI taxonomy): Bacteria > Bacillati > Actinomycetota > Actinomycetes > Kitasatosporales > Streptomycetaceae > Streptomyces > Streptomyces sp. TOM-9. The sequence goes on from NZ_JBXEQB010000001.1 coordinate 2,744,770, forward strand.
ACGAGTCGCCGGTGGACCTGCTGGGCCGGGCCACCGAGGTGGGCCGCACCGAGCGGACGCTGCCGCGCGAGTGGAGCGACTGGTTCACCCGGGCCGCGTTCCCGGCGATGCGGGTCCCGGACTTCAACATGAGCTCGGTCAGCCAGGGGGTCTGACCAGGACGATGGGTGGGGCGATGGACGAGAAGCAGACGGTCAAGGTCTCGAAGTTCCTGGCGCGGGTGCTGCGGCACGACCCGGCCTCGATCGGGATCACCCTGGACGAGGCCGGCTGGGTGGACGTGGACGAGCTGATCGCCGCGTCCGGCCGCGCGGGCCGGCGTTTCTCGCGCACCGACCTCGACCACGTCGTGGCCACCAACAACAAGAAGCGGTACGCGTTCTCGGAGGACGGGCGGCGGATCCGGGCCAGTCAGGGGCACTCGGTGGAGGTCGACCTCGGGCTGTCGCCGGCGGAGCCGCCGGCCGTCCTCTTCCACGGCACGGCAAGCACCACCCTGCCGATCGTGCTGCGCGAGGGGCTCAAGCCGATGTCCCGGCAGGACGTCCACCTGTCCGCAGACGTGGAGACGGCCGTGCGCGTCGGTGCGCGGCACGGCCGTCCGGTGGTGCTGGCGGTGGACGCGGCCGGACTGACGGCCGCGGGCCACGAGTTCCGGGTGAGCGCCAACGGCGTGTGGCTCACCGACCTGGTGCCCCCGACGCATCTGCGGCAGCACGTCCTGTGAGCCCTGAGCGGGGCGCCCCCGTCAGGTGGCCGTCCGCCGCCGCCTGCCGCGGATCGAGGCCCACAGCGGGGTGATCACGGCGACCACGAGGATCGCGCCCAGGATCTGGAGCACGTGACGGATCCAGTCGATGCCACCGGTGTGCCGGACGCCGATCCATCCGGCGACCGCGTTGCCCAGGAAGGCGCCGAGGATGCCGCAGATGATGGTGAGCCACCAGGGGATGTCCTGCCTTCCCGGCAGGAGCAGCTTCGCCAGGAACCCGAGCACGATGCCGACGATGATCGCCCAGAACCAGTTCATGCGGCCAGTCTCGGCGTGGCCCCGGTACGCCGCATGCCGAAGGCGGCCATACGCCGTACGGCGGGTGCTGTCACACGCAGACGGCCTCCCCGGTCTCCTCTGCGGCAAACCCACGGCGTACCGTGGACAGTGCCGGAACCGGGTGGCTTCCGGCGTTTCGAGCAGGTGGTGGAACGTGATGCGGAAGCGGAGCGGTACCGAGGTCTTCCGGATCACCGGGACCGCGGCAGGGCTCACCGACGACGTCCGCGGAAGGCAGCGGCGCTACATCATCTCGATGTCGGTCCGCACCCTGTCCTTCATCCTGGCGGTCGTCCTGTGGCACGTCTCGACGCCGCTGGCCTGGATCGCGCTGGTCCTCGGCCTGGTGATGCCGTACATCGCCGTCGTCATCGCCAACGCGGGCCGGGAGAACGCCCCCGGACTGCCGTCGGCCCGGATCGCGCCGCCCGTGCGGCCGGCGCTCGGCCCCGGCGAACCGCTGCTGCCGGCGGAGCGGACCCCGGAAGAGGACGGACGCTCCCCCTCCGGTCAGGTCTGAACCTTTCCACCGCTCCGGGGCTGCTCAGGGGCCGCTCCGAAGCTCAAGAAAACCTCAGATCAATCATGGGGATCCACTCCACTGCGGGCCTTTCCGCGTGACATACTGCGTACGCGCTCCGCATCCCCCGTCGGAGCGACGGACCGACGCCGGGCGGCTCCCCCCGTGGCTGCCCGGCGTCGCCATGTTTGGATGGGGTTCGTGAACGACGAATCCCCGATCTGCTCCGCCAAGGGTTGCCGCGCTCCCGCCGTGTGGGTGCTCGCCTGGAACAACCCGAAGATCCACACGCCCGAGCGCCGCAAGACCTGGCTGGCGTGCGAGGAGCACCGCGAGCACCTCTCGTCGTTCCTGGGCGTCCGCGGCTTCCTGAAGGACGTCGTGCCCTTCGAGGAGTGGGAGTCGAGCTCAGCCGCCGATGGCTGACATGGGCCGCTCGGGCTGCAGGAACGTGGGGTCGTCCAGGCCGGAGCCGGCCTTCTTGCCCCACATCGCGGTCCGCCAGAGCTCGGCGACCTCCTCGTCGGAGCCACCGGAGCGGAGCGCCGCGCGCAGGTCGGTCTCCTCGCGCGCGAACAGGCAGTTGCGCACCTGACCGTCGGCCGTGAGCCGGGTGCGGTCGCAGGCCCTGCAGAAGGGCCGGGTGACGGAGGCGATCACACCGACCCGGGCGGGCCCGCCGTCCACCAGCCAGCGCTCGGCTGGGGCGTGGCCGCGGGCCGCGTCGGGCTCGGCGGTCAGCGTGAACCGGGTCCGCAGGCTCTCCAGGATCTCCTGGGCAGTGACCATGTCGCTGCGCTGCCAGCCGTGCTGGGCGTCGAGCGGCATCTGCTCGATGAAGCGCAGCTCGTAGTCGCGCTCCAGGGCCCAGGCCAGCAGCTCGGGGGCCTCGTCGTCGTTGACGCCGCGCATCAGCACGGTGTTGACCTTGACCGGGGTCAGGCCCGCGGCGTGGGCGGCCTCCAGGCCGCGTACGACGTCCTCGTGGCGCTTGCGGCGGGTGAGGGTCTGGAAGACGTCGGGACGCAGGGTGTCCAGGGAGACGTTCACCCGGTCCAGACCGGCCCCCCTCAGCGCCTGTGCGGTGCGGGCGAGGCCTATGCCGTTGGTGGTCAGGGAGAGCTTGGGGCGGGGCTCCAGCTCCGCGCAGCGCTCGACGATCCCGACCAGGCCGGGGCGGAGCAGGGGCTCTCCGCCGGTGAAGCGGACGTCCTTGACGCCGAGCAGGGTGACCGCGATCCGCACCAGCCGGACGATCTCGTCGTCGGTGAGGAGATCGGGCTTGCCGAGCCACTGCAGGCCCTCCTCGGGCATGCAGTAGGTGCACCGCAGATTGCACCGGTCGGTCAGCGAGACCCTCAGGTCGGTCGCGATCCGGCCGTAGGTGTCGATCAGCACGGCGCGCCTCCCTTTGAGGGTCCGGTCGATGGAACGGCAGTGCCGTCCCGTTACTTCGCAGCCTACGGGACGGCACCGACGTTCAACAGTCTGTTTAATGCGCTCCGGCTCCCGTGAGGGAGCGGACCTCCAGTTCCGCGTACTTGCGGTCGGCGTCCTCTTCCGGCTTGGACAGGAGCGTGCCCACCACACCGAGCAGGAAACCGACGGGGATGGAGACGATCCCGGGGTTCTCCAACGGGAACCAGTGGAAGTCCACGCCGGGGAACATCGCGGTCTCCTTGCCCGAGACCACGGGCGAGAAGACCACCAGGACCACGGAGGTGATCAGACCGCCGTAGATGCTCCACAGCGCCCCGGTGGTGTTGAAGCGCTTCCAGAACAGGCTGTATAGGAGCGTCGGCAGGTTCGCGGACGCCGCGACGGCGAAGGCCAGGGCGACCAGGAAGGCGATATTGAGCTTGCCCGCGAAGATGCCGAGCAGGATCGCCACGGCCCCGATGGCGACCGCCGCGATCTTCGCCGCCGCGACCTCCTCCTTCTCGCTCGCCGTGCCCTTGCGGATGACGTTGGCGTACAGGTCGTGCGCGAAGGACGACGAGGAGGCGAGGGTGAGGCCCGCGACCACGGCCAGGATCGTGGCGAAGGCGACCGCGGAGATCACGGCGAGCAGGATCGCGCCGCCCGTGGAGTCCGCGCCGCCGCCGATCTCCTGGGCGAGCAGCGGGGCCGCGGTGTTGCCGGCCGCGTTGGAGGTGGTGATCGTCTCCGGGGTGAGCAGGGCGGCGGCCCCGAAGCCCAGCGCGATCGTCATCAGGTAGAAGCAGCCGATGATGCCGATCGCCCAGTTCACCGAGGTACGGGCGGCCCGGGCGGTGGGCACGGTGTAGAAGCGGATCAGGATGTGCGGCAGGCCCGCGGTGCCGAGCACGAGGGCCAGGCCCAGCGAGATGAAGTCGATCTTCGAGGTGGCCGTGACGCCGTACTTCAGGCCCGGCTCCAGGAAGGCCGCGCCCTTGCCGCTCTTCTCCGCGGCGGCGCCGAGCAGCGACGACAGGTTCCAGTGGAACTTGGCGAAGACCAGGAACGTGATCAGCAGGGTCCCGCCGATCAGCAGCACCGCCTTGACCATCTGCACCCAGGTGGTGCCCTTCATGCCGCCGATGGTCACGTACAGCACCATGACGACGCCGACGAGGATGACGATCAGGCGGCGCGGCCCCTCACCGGTAATGCCGAGCAGCAGGGCCACCAGGGCGCCCGCGCCCACCATCTGGGCCAGCAGGTAGAAGATGCTGACAACGATGGTCGAGATGCCCGCGGCCGTGCGCACCGGGCGTTGCCGCAGCCGGAAGGCGAGGGCGTCGGCCATGGTGAACCGGCCGGAGTTGCGCAGGGGTTCGGCGACCAGCAGCAGCGCCACCAGCCAGGCGACGAGGAATCCGATCGAGTAGAGGAAGCCGTCGTAGCCGACGAGGGCGATCGAACCCGCGATGCCCAGGAAGGACGCGGCCGACATGTAGTCGCCGGAGATCGCCAGGCCGTTCTGGAAGCCGCTGAAGGAACGGCCGCCGGCGTAGAAGTCGGTGGCGTCCTTGGTCTGGCGGCCGGCCCAGACGGTGATGCCGAGCGTCGCGACGACGAAGACCGAGAACAGGGTGATGATGAGCGGTCGGTGTTCGCTCGCGCCGACCGCGACCACCTGGACTCCCGTGGTGTGCAGCGCGGTCATGCGGTGGCCTCCGTGCTCTCGGTGTCGTCGGTGCCCTGGGGGCCAGGGCCTTCCAGGCTCGCCTTGATGGCGTCCGCGCGGGCGTCGAGCTTGGCGTTCGCGTGCCGGGAGTACCACACGGCGATCCCGAAGGTGGTGGCGAACTGCGCGAGCCCGAAGACGAGGGCCACGTTGATGTGGCCCACGACCTTGGTGTCCATGAAGCCGCCGGCGTAGTTCGACAGCAGGACGTAGAGCAGGTACCAGGTGATGAACGCGACCGTGAGCGGGAACGCGAACGAGCGGTAAGAGCGGCGCAGTTGGGCGAACTCCGCGCTCGCCTGCACCTCGGCGTACGAGTCGGCAGACGGCGGACCGGAGCTTGCCGACGGTCGTGCGGGGTCCACGATGCCTCCTGTGGGGCGGAGCTTGAGAGGGCACGAGCAGGCGACGCGACCCGCGTGGGCGCACGGGGGCGCCGACGTGAGCTACGTCACGTAAAGATCGGACCCGCGCATGGTAGATGCGCGACCACGGCCGCCGACAGGGGGCGGTAGTTGAAAACTGGTTGTTCCTCGGCAACCGGAACTTGAGCTTTCTTTACCAATCCATTGATAGCGCGCCGACGGCGGCGATAGCTTCCAGCGTCATGTACCCGTCCAAGGGCAACACGGCCGCCAGGACGGGCGTTTGGACGATTGGAGATCCCATGGCTCCACTGCCAAGACGGCGCCGCGCCTTCGCGATACCGATCGGTGTCGCGGTGGCGAGTGCTCTCGCCTTCCTGCCGAACGCCGCCTCGGCCGCCACCGCCGGATCCGCCTCGGGCGGCGGCAGTGCCGCGTACGACGGCCCGACGCTGTCGTACGTGGTCAACACCAAGACCGACCGGGGAACCATCAAGTCCGTGGAGCGGGCCGTGTCCCGCAGCGGCGGTGACGTCGTCACCACCTACGACCGGATCGGCGTGATCGTCGTCCACTCGGCGAACCCCGCGTTCGCCTCCGAGATGCGCAAGGTCCGCGGTGTGCAGACCGCCGGGGCGACCCGGACGGCCGCGCTGTCCACGGCGTCGACGACGGAGCTGGGCGCGGTGCAGGAGATCACGGCCGCCGACGCCGCCCGGGCGAAGTCCGCGGCCACCGCCGCGCAGGAGCCGATGGAGCCGGACCAGTGGGACCTGCCGGCCATCAGGGCCGACAAGGCCGCCCGGATCAATCCGGGCAGCCGCAAGGTCACCGTCGCCGTCATCGACACCGGCGTCGACGACACGCACCCGGACCTCACCGCCAACTTCTCCGCCTCGCAGTCCGCCAACTGCGTGGGCGGCAAGGCCGACACCAGCCCGGGCGCCTGGCGCCCGTACACCCCGGACGCCTACCACGGCACGCACGTCGCGGGTGAGATCGCCGCGGCGCGCAACGGGATCGGCGTGGCCGGTGTGGCCCCGGGCGTGAAGGTCGCCTCCATCAAGGTGGCCGACCCCGTCACGCAGCTGTTCTTCCCGGAGAGCGTGGTCTGCGCCTTCGTCTTCGCCGCCGACCACGGCGTCGAGATCACCAACAACAGCTACTACATCGACCCGTGGCTCTACAACTGCTTCGGCGACCCCGACCAGCGGGCCATCGTCGACGCCGTCAACCGGGCCGCGCAGTACTCCCACAAGAAGGGCGTGCTGAACGTCGCCTCGGCGGGCAACTCCAACCACGACCTCGACTCGGACGCGATCGTCGACGCGACGAGCCCCGACGACACCACCCCGGTCACCCGGACCATCGACCCGCACGTCTGCTGGGACATCCCGACCCAGCTGCCGGGCGTCGTCACCGTCTCCGCGACCGGAGTGCAGAAGCTGAAGTCGTACTACTCCAGCTACGGTCTCGGCGTCGTCGACGTCGCGGGCCCCGGCGGCGACCGCTACCAGATCCCCGCCACCCCCTCGGCCAACGGGCGGATCCTGTCCACCCTGCCCGGCAACACCTACGGCTACCTGCAGGGCACGTCGATGGCCAGCCCGCACGTGGCCGCCGTCGCCGCGCTCATCAAGAGCCGCCACCCGCACGCCTCCCCGGAGCAGCTGCAGTGGATGCTCAAGGCCCAGGCCGACGACCCGGGTTGCCCCACGGGTCTGTACGACCCGGACGGCAACGGCGTGCAGGACGCCACCTGCACCGCCGGCCGGCACGTGACCAGCTTCTACGGCCACGGCGTCGTCGACGCCCTGGACGCCGTCACGAAGTGACGCGCCCCGCGTGACACGGGAACGCCCGGCGGGGGATCCCCGCCGGGCGTTCCGCTGTCCGGGCGTTCCGCGTCCGGGCCCGGGTCAGGCCTTGACGAGGACCTTCAGCGCGGTGCGCCCGTCCATCGCCTTGTAGCCGCCGGGGACGCCGTCCAGGCCGACGGTGAGGTCGAAGACCGGGGACGGGTCGATGGTGCCGTCGAGGACGTCCGGGAGCAGTTCGGGGATGTAGGTGCGGACCGGGGCGACGCCGCCGCGCAGGGAGACGTTGCGGTCGAACATGTCGCTCAGGTCGAGGCCGGTGCCGCTGCCGTGCGGGACGCCGACGTAGCCGACGGCGCCGCCGTCGCGGGTGATGGCGACGGCGGTGCGCATCGACTGCTCGGTGCCGACGGCCTCGATGACCGCGTGGGCGCCGTGGCCGCCGGTCAGTTCGCGGACCGCCGCGACGGCGGCCTCGCCGCGCTCGGCGACGACGTCGGTGGCGCCGAAGGTGCGGGCGATCCCGGTGCGGGCCTCGTGCCGGCCGAGCGCGATGATCCGCTCCGCGCCGAGCCGCCTGGCGGCCAGCACACCGCACAGTCCGACCGCGCCGTCCCCGACGACCGCGACCGTGGCGCCGGGCCGCACACCGGCGCCGACGGCGGCGTGGTGGCCGGTGCCCAGCACGTCGGAGAGGGTGAGCAGACCGGCCAGCAGACGGTCGTCGGAGAGCGCCTCGGCGGGCAGCCGTACGAGGGTGGCGTCCGCGAACGGCACGCGCACGGCCTCGCCCTGGCCGCCGTCGGAGCCGACCTGGCCCCAGAAGCCGCCGGCCGGGCAGGAGGTCGTCAGACCCTCCGCGCAGTAGGCGCACGTACCGTCGGACCACACGAAGGGCGAGACGACCAGGTCGCCCGGCTTGAGCCCGGACACCTCGGAGCCGGTCTCCTCCACGACGCCGAGGAACTCGTGCCCGATGCGCTGTCCCGGCTGCCGGGCCGACTCGCCGCGGTACGCCCACAGGTCGCTGCCGCAGATGCAGGCCAGCACCACGCGCACCACCGCGTCGGTGGGCCGCCGGACCGCCGGGTCCGGCACCTCCTCCACCCGTATGTCGTGGGGGGCGTGGATCACGGTCGCGCGCATACGGAGGTCGTCCTCGCTGGTCGTACGAATGGGGTCGTACCACCGTACCGGCCGGTGGCGAGCAGGGACTGCGCCCCCAGATAGGTGAGCATGATCCAGAAGTCGGCCGCCGGGAGCTGCGGGAGGTCGGCGAGCCGGGTCGCGAGCAGGGTGTCGGAGAGCAGGAAGAGCGCCCCGCCCACTGCCGTCGCCCGTGGTCCGAGCGCGGCCGCACCGGCCGCCATCGCCGTCAGCAGCAGGCTGTACGCGGCGACCGGGATCCGCAGCCCGGAGGGCAGGCCCGGCCACACCACGACGAGCGCGGCGACCCACACGACCGTGTAGCCGGCCCCCGTCGCGGCGGCGCGACGCCGGTCGGCGAAGGCCCCGCGGGCGGCGAAAAGTGTGAGGTAACAGACGTGCCCGGCCGCGAAGGCGCCCATCCCAGCGAGGAAGGACGTGTCCCCGCCGAGCTGCAGCAGCACGTCCCCGGCCCAGCCGCACAGCAGCGCGGCGACCAGCAGCCGGGGGCCGCCCCGCAGCGCCGCGCAGACCGCGAGCAGCGGCACCAGGACGGGCTTGGTGAGGTGGTCGGCCGTCACCGACCCCGCGAGCTGGGCGGCCAGGTGGACCACGGCCACCACCGCGAAGGCGGCCAGTGCCGCGCGGGCGGCGCGCTCCCGGGTCACGCCGCCGGCTCCTCGCCCCGCGGACGCCAGCCGGGACCGCGCAGGACGTGGCCCGCCCGGTCGCGCCAGGTGCGGGCGGCGGCGACGTCCCGGGCGATCGAGGCGTACTCGTGGGTGGCCACGCGCAGCGGGTTGAACGTGGTGATGTTCTTGGTGAGTCCGAAGACCGGGCGCTGCACCTCCGCCGCGAAGGAACCGAACAGCCGGTCCCAGACGATCAGGATGCCGCCGAAGTTGCGGTCCAGGTAGCCGCCCTGCGAGGCGTGGTGCACGCGGTGGTGCGAGGGCGTGTTGAGGACGAACTCCACCGGGCGGGGGAGCTTGTCGACGCGCTCGGTGTGGATCCAGAACTGGTAGACGAGGTTGAGCGAGGAGCAGAACGCCAGTGCCGCCGGGTGCACCCCGCAGACGATCACCGGCAGGTAGAACACCCACGACGTCATGCCGGTCCAGGGCTGGCGCAGCGCGGTGGAGAGGTTGAACTTCCGGCTGGAGTGGTGCACCACGTGGGACGCCCACAGGATGCGGACCACGTGGTGGCCGCGGTGCTGCCAGTAGTAGAAGAAGTCCTGCGCGAGCAGCATCAGCGGGATCGTCCACCACACCACGGGCACCCGCAACGGGGTGAACGCGTACACAGCGGTGTAGACCGCGAGGATCGGGATCTTCCAGAGGAAGTCGAAGAACAGGCTGCCGAGTCCCATCGACAGGCTCGTCGCGGTGTCCTTGGCGGCGTAGCCGGCGGCGTCCTCGTCCGGATGGATCCGGTAGCTGATCAGCTCCAGGACGGTGAGCAGCACGAACGCGGGTATGGACCACATCACGGCATCGGGCAGTTGCGGCATGCGCGCACCTTAAGGGCGTGCGGCGGCCCCGGCTAGAGGTCGTTACCTGTCGGTTCTACCCGGGGGTACCCCCGGGATTCCGCCCGGTCGGCCCCCTCGGAAGGGCGACGGCCCAACCGGGCCCATGCGACGGGTGGTTGACCCGCGGGTGCCGCGCACGACGGGCCCCGCGCGCCGCCGCTGCCGCCCCGTCCCCGGCGGGATCCGACGGTGCGCCAGGGGCGGGTGGCGGCGGGCACTGTCGGTGGCCGCCCGTATTGTGTTCCTCCATGCACGCGCCCCAGCTTCCGCACCCGTCGTGGCCAGAGGCCTACCCCGACGGATACGCCGTCGTGGACGTCGAGACCACCGGCCTCGGCCGCGACGACCGGATAGTGTCCGCGGCCGTCTACCGGCTGGACGCGCGCGGCGAGGTGGAGGACCACTGGTACACCCCCGTCAACCCGCAGCGTGACCCGGGCCCGGTGTGGATCCACGGCCTCACCTCGGCCGTGCTGGCCGACGCCCCGCTCTTCGGCGAGGTCGCCGCCGAGCTGGCGGACCGGCTGTCGGGCCGGGTGTTCGTCGCCCACAACGCGGTCTTCGACTGGTCCATGCTCGCCCGGGAGTTCGCGCGGGCGGGCACCGTGGCGCCGGTGGAGCACCGGCTGTGCACCATCGTGCTCTCCAAGGCGCTGGGGCTGCCGCTGGCCAACCACAAGCTGGAGTCCCTGGCCGCGCACTTCGGCGTCGTCCAGCAGCGCGCCCACCACGCCCTGGACGACGCGCGCGTGCTGGCGGAGGTGTTCCGCCCCAGCCTGCGGCAGGCCGCGGCGGGCGGACTGCAGTTGCCGCTGCACGCCTGCCGCCCCCTGACGGAGTGGATCGACACGGCCGTCCCCCGGCAGTCGGTCTCCGCGGGCTACCGCAGCACGTACCGGCCGATGAACTGGCGGACCTCGCGGAAGCGGCCGGCCTGCCCCTATCCCAACCCGGGGCGGCTGGAGTCCGGCGGACCGCTGGTCCAGGGGATGCGGGTCGCCTTTTCGGGCGACACGGGCATCGACCGCGAACTGCTGGAGGACCGCGCCACCGAGGCGGGTCTGCACGTGTCGTCCTCCGTGAGCCGGCTGACCAGCCTCCTGGTGACCAACGACCCCGACTCGCTCACCACGAAGACCGTACGGGCCCGGCAGCTCGGCACCCCGGTCGTCAACGAGCGCCGCTTCGCCGAGTTGCTGCGGGACGTCGCCCCCGCGCCGGACGTGCACGGCTGACGCCTCCGTTCGAGTGGTGCGCCCGCGACGCACCCGGTCACCGATTGCCGCGCCAGGGCCCGGCCCGCACCCTGGGCCTCATGGCCCGATGCGAAGTATGCGGAAACGACTACGTGATGAGCTTCGAAGTGCACGCCCAGGGGGCCGTGCACGTCTTCGACAGCTTCGAGTGCGCGATCCACCGGATGGCGCCCATCTGCGAGCACTGCCGGGTACGGATCGTCGGCCACGGGGTCGAGGTCGACGGCCACTGGTACTGCGGCGGCCACTGCTCCAAGGCGGAGGGCCGCAGCGGCATCGTCGACCGGGTCGGCTCGCTGCCCGGCGGCGGCTGATCCCGGCGGCTGATCCCGGCGGCCGCGCCCCGGCACGTCCGACCCCTCCGGAAGGCGCCCCGCGACCGAGTTGTACGGTCATGGGGTGTACCGCTTCCTGTTGTCCCGGCAGTGGGTGATCCTCACCCTGATCGCACTGCTCCTGATGCCCGCCATGGTCGAGCTGGGCTTCTGGCAGTTGCACCGGCACGAGCGCCGGGTGGCCAGCAACCACCTGATCGCGGACAACCTCGAGGCGGAGCCCGTCCCGGTGGAATCGCTGACCGCCCCCGGCGCGGCCGTGCCGAAGCGGCAGATCTACCGCACGGTCACCGCGACCGGGCACTACGACACCGCCCACGAGGTCGTCGCCCGCCAGCGCACCGCCGCCGACGGGGACAGCATCGGCTACCACGTGATCACCCCGCTGGTCCTGGCCGACGGCCGGTCGGTGCTGGTCAACCGGGGCTGGGTCCCCGCCGGCACCGACCTGACCACGTTCCCCAAGGTCCCCGCGGCACCGTCCGGCGAGGTCACCGTCACCGGCCGGCTGCGCCCGGACGAGACCACCGCGGCGACCGGCATCAGGAACAAGGGCGGACTGCCCGACCGCATGATCATGCTGATCAACAGCGGGATGGTGGCAGAGGACCTGCCCGCGGCACAGCGGCCGGTCGGCGGCTACATCGAGCTGGCGGCGACCTCCCCCAAGCCCTCCGGGCGGCAGCCCGAGCTGATCCCGGATCCCGACCACAGCAGCATCGGCATGCACATGGGGTATGCGATCCAGTGGTGGCTGTTCACCGCCATGGTGCCGGTCGGCTGGGTCATCCTCGTCCGCCGCGAGCGGCGGGAGCGGCTCGCCGCCCGCGGCGCGGCGGCGCAGGACAGTGCCACGGCCGAGCCGGCCGCCGCTGCGGTCGCGTCGCCCTAGCGCCGGGGGCACCCTCGTAGAGCGGGGACCCTCGTAGAGGGAGAGACGGAGGCCGACCGTGGCGGCACTGATCGAGGACTACGCGGTCATCGGTGACCTGCAGACCGTCGCGCTGGTCTCCAGGAGCGGCTCCATCGACTGGCTGTGCCTGCCCCGCTTCGACTCCGGCGCCTGCTTCGCCGCGCTGCTGGGCGACGAGGACAACGGCACCTGGCGGATCGCCCCGGCCTCCGCCTGGGACGAGGAGCCGTGCACGCGCCGCTCGTACCGCGAGGGCACCCTGGTGCTGGAGAGCGTGTGGGAGACCCGCGACGGCACCGCCAAGGTGATCGACTTCATGCCGCAGCGCGATCGCGCACCGGACGTCATGCGCATCGTCGAGGGCGTGCGCGGACACGTCGCCATGAGCAGCGAGCTGCGGCTGCGCTTCGACTACGGACGGGTCGTCCCCTGGATGCGCCGCACCGACGGCCACCGCGTCGCGATCGCCGGTCCGGACTCGGTGTGGCTGCGCACCGAGCCGCAGGTGCCCATGTACGGCCGGGGCTTCGCCACCCACGCCGACTTCACCGTCGCCGAGGGCGAGCGGATCGCCTTCGTCCTGACCTGGCACCCCTCCCACGAGAGCCGGCCGCGCCTGATCGACCCCTTCCGGGCACTGGAGCAGAGCTGCGCGGACTGGGAGTCCTGGTCGGCCAAGTGCCGCTACGACGGTCCCTGGCGGGACGCGGTGCTGCGCTCGCTGATCACCCTCAAGGCGCTCACGTACGCGCCCAGCGGCGGCATCGTCGCGGCGGCGACCTCCTCGCTGCCCGAGGAGATCCGCGGGGTGCGGAACTGGGACTACCGCTTCTGCTGGCTGCGCGACGCGACGCTCACCTTGAACGTGCTGGTGGAGACCGGCTACCTCAAGGAGGCCTACCACTGGCGCGACTGGCTGCTGCGTGCCGTCGCCGGCGACCCCGCCGACCTGCAGATCATGTACGGGCTGGCCGGTGAGCGCCGGCTGCCCGAGGAGGAACTGGACTGGCTCGCCGGGTACGAGGCGTCCCTTCCGGTGCGGACCGGGAACGCCGCCGCCAAGCAGCTCCAGCTCGACGTCTACGGCGAGGTCCTGGACTCGCTCTTCCTCGCCCGCAGCTTCGGGCTGCGCGACGAGCCCCACGCCTGGGCGGTGCAGCGCACGCTGATGGACTTCCTGGAGTCCAAGTGGCACGAACCCGACGAGGGCCTGTGGGAGGTGCGCGGCGACCGGCGGCACTTCGTGCACTCCAAGGTGATGGCCTGGGCGGCCGCCGACCGCGCGGTGCGCACCCTGGAGGGGCAGCCGCACCTTTCCGGCGACGCGGACTCCTGGCGGGCGATGCGCAGCGAGGTGCACCGGGAGGTGTGCCGCAAGGGCTTCGACCGCGAGCGCAACACCTTCACGCAGTACTACGGCTCCAAGGAACTGGACGCGGCGACCCTGCTGATCCCGCAGGTGGGCTTCCTCCCCGTCACCGACAGCCGGGTGGTCGGCACGGTGGAGGCGGTGCGCCGCGAGCTGGACCACGGCGGCTTCGTACGCCGCTACACCCTGGAGGACAGCAGCGTGGACGGGCTGCCCGGCGGCGAAGGCGCCTTCCTGGCCTGCTCGTTCTGGCTCGCCGACGCGCTGCACCGGATCGGCCGCACCGACGAGGCGCGCGAGCTGTTCGAGCGGCTGCTGGGCCTGCGCAACGACGTCGGCCTGCTGGCGGAGGAATGGGACCCGGTCGACCGGCGCCAGCTGGGCAACTTCCCGCAGGCGTTCAGCCACATCGGCCTGGTCAACACCGCGCTCACCCTCTCCGGCTGCGATGGGGCACGATGACGCCATGGATCTCGGGCTGAAGGACAGGGTGTACGTCGTCACGGGCGGGACCCGCGGGCTGGGCTTCGCCGCCGCGCGGGAACTGGTGGCCGACGGCGCGCGGGTGGTCGTCAGCGGCCGGCACGAGGAATCGGTGGCCGCCGCCGTCGCGGCGCTCGGCGGCGCGGAGCGGGCGACCGGCGTCGTGGCGGACAACGCCGGGCCCCAGGCGCCGGAACGGCTGGTCGCCGCCGCCCGCCGGGCGTTCGGCAGGCTCGACGGTTTCCTCATCAGCGTCGGCGGGCCGCCGGCGGGCGGCGCAGACGTCATCGGCGACGACCAGTGGCGTGACGCGTTCGAGTCCGTCTTCCTCGGTGCCGTACGGCTGTCCCGGGCCGCCGCCGACGAGCTCGGCGAGGGCGGCGTCATCGGCTTCGTGCTCTCGGGCTCGGTGCACGAGCCGATCCCGGGGCTCGTGGTCTCCAACGGCCTGCGGCCGGGCCTGGCCGGCTACGCCAAGAGCCTGGCCAACGAACTGGGACCGCGCGGCATCCGCGTGGTGGGGCTGCTGCCCGCCCGGATCGACACCGACCGCGTCCGCGAGCTCGACGCCCTCACCGGGGACGCGGACGCCGCCCGGGCCCGGCTCAGCGAGCGCATCCCGCTGCGCCGCTACGGCACCCCGGAGGAGTTCGGACGTACCGCCGCCTTCCTGCTGTCGCCGGCGGCGTCCTACCTGACGGGGGTCATGCTCCCGGTGGACGGCGGGGCGCGCGGCGGCTTCTAGCGGGTGCGTCCGCCGCCCCGTCCGCGGCCCCGTCCGGCGCGCCGTCCGTCGCACAACGGCTCGGTCAACTGACGCGGGCCGCCCGGTGGCTGACCGCCCGCAGGCGCGCCTCGGCGGGGAGCAGGGGGAGGCCGGCGCTGACGCGGGCGCGGTCCAGGACGGCGGAGTCGAGCCCGGCGAGGACGTCGCCGGGGACGGCGTGCGGGGACAGCGCGAGCTGCAGCCGGGCGCGGGGCGCGGTGGGCGTGCCCATGAGCGCGGTGGTGGCATGGTCGACGCCGTGGAGCTGCTCGGCGTCGGCGGCGATGATCTCCTCCAGTGCGCGGCCGCGCAGCAGGGCCACGCCGTCGTCGTCGGCGTCCACCGCCAGCCGGCGCAGCCTGCGGTCGCGCACCTGGGCGAGCAGCCACCACAGGGCGCCCAGCACGAGCAGGGCCAGCACGCCGATCACCACGGGCCACCACCATGAGGAGTCCTCGTAGCGGGTCCGGTCGCCCTCGCTGAGCAGTACATCGTCCCGCCCGGTGTACGGACGGCGCAGCAGGCCCGTCGCGGAGCACAGCACGACGGCGCCGACGAGCACCAGGGCCAGCCCGACGAGTGCGAGGACGACACGATTGACGGTGGCGCGCACCGCGCCTCACCCCTCTTCCATGCGGCGGACGTGCAGCGCGAGGCCCAGCGGCCGGGCCAGGCCCAGCTGTTCCATGGCGTCGGCCAGGGAGGAGGCCAGATCGGCGCGGACCGCCTCCGTCTCCCGGAAGGCGATCACGGCGCGCACGGTGGCGGTACGGCGGGTGACCGTGACGCGCGCCGAGCGCACCCCGGAGACCTCCACCGCGCGGTCGCGCAGCGTGAGTTCGGCGGCGTGGCGGTCGAGTCCGGCCCGTACGGGCGCCGTTCCGGCGCGCATGGCGAGCACGTCGCGCAGCCCCGGGGTGACGGCGAGGACGAGCAGCCACAGCCCGAGCAGGACCGCCACACAGGCCCCGGCGAGGATCCACGGGTCGTCCAGCGGGCGGGTGGCCAGTTCGTCCGCGAGGATCCGGCGCCAGGCCATCCCGGGCCGTCCGGCGCGCACCGCGGCGACGTCGTACAGCAGCAGCCCGGCCGCGGCGGCCAGGAGGGCGGCGGTGATCGCGGCCGGGAGGCGGCGCGCGGACCAGAAGCGCCGCGGGCGGGAGCCGTACGGCGGCCGTCCGGTCGGCGGCAGGGGTGCCGGGCCGAGGTCGCTCACCGGACCCTCGCCCCCTCCAGGATGTGGCTGGCCCGCGAGTGCAGCCGCTCGACCTCCACGGTCACTCCGAAGACCACGACGCCGGTCAACTCCTCGACCCGGGCCGCGACATGACGGCGCACCGCGCGGCACACCGCGGCGATGTCCACCGGGTAGCCGAGTTCGACGGAGAGCCGTACGTACACCTGCTCGCGGTGGACGGAGACGCCCGCCTGGGGGCGCGCCCCGCGCGGCACGTACTCCCTGCCGGGGGCGTCGGCGAGCGCCTCGCGGGCCGCCTGGGAGGCGATCTTCGCCAGCACGCGGTCGGCGAGGCGGAGCGAGCCGCGCTCGCCGGGGACGAGGGGCGGCGGAACGGAGGACGCCGGCGTCGGCACCGCGGCCGTCATCCGGGGGCTCACCGCCTGCGGTCACGGCTGCGGAAGAACTCCCCTGGCTCCAGGTCGCCGTCGAGGAACCGGCCGGCGACGAACCCGACGGCGCCGAGCGCCGCCACGAGCAGGAAGGCCGCGAACCCACCGAAGTACCCGGCGAATCCGAGCGCCATCCCGACGATCAAGCCGAGCACGGCCATGCTCATCGTCCGCTCCCTGTTTCCCGCCCGGGGCCCGTCACTGGACCCGCTGCTCCTGGTCGTCGTCGTCCGTGTCCTCGGGCAGCTTGACGTCGCCCACCGCGATGTTGACCTCGATGACCTCGAGGCCGGTCATCCGCTCCACGGCCGCGATGACGTTCTCGCGCACCCCGTGCGCGACCGCCACGATCGAGACCCCGTAGTCCACGACGACGTCCAGGTCGAGGGCGGCCTGCACCTCGCCCACCTCGGCCCGGACGCCCCGGGTCACGGACTTGCCGCCGGGCACCCGGTCGCGGACCGCGCCGAAACCGCGGGAGACCCCGGAGCCGAGGGCGTGCACGCCCTCCACGTCACGCGCCGCGAGCCCGGCGATCTTCTCGACCACGCCGTCCGCGATGGTGGTCCGCCCGCGCGTCGCGGGATCGCCCAGGGGCGCCCGCCGCTGCCCTGACGTGCCGTTGCCGGCCGGGCTGGTCCCCTTCTCCAGGGTCCGGCCCCGCCCCTCCGGCTGCTGCGCGGTGTCGGTCATCGCACCTCTTCCCTTCGGGATTCCGATGGCGGGAGCGGTACGGGCTGCTCCGTGCACCACACTATGTGGGCATGCCCCGTCGCGCCGTGAGGATGCAGCGATCAGGGCCAGGATGGCGGCCCGCGCGGACGCGCGCGGTGGAGGGAGACGACGGCCGATGACCGCGGACCGGCTGGCTCGTGCGGTACGCCGGCAGCTCGGGCACGGCCGGGTGCTCCCCCTCGGCGGGCCCGGGGACACGGTGTGGGTCACCGAGCGCGCGGCGGCCGGCGTGCTGCGCGCGGCCGCCGACGCGGTGCCCGGGATCCGCCTGGGCACCCTGCGCATCGGCACGGCTGAGGGACTTGACGGACCGGACGCACTGGACGCACCGGACGGACCACATGGCGGGGAGCCCGGGAACGCTGCGGCGGTGCTGCCGGAGTCGGCGCCGTCCGGGGCACTGCCGAGGCGGCCACTGCGGGTGGAGGCAGGCTTCGAGGCCACCCCGGAGCTTCCGCTGCCCGAGTCGGCCGGACGGCTGCGCGACGCGCTGTGGGAGGCGGCGACCGAGGTCGGTCTGGAGCCGGAGGCGGTCGACCTGACGGTCACCGGGCTGCTGGAGGAGGGCAGCCCGCCGGCGGCCCACCCCGCGGAGGCCGACGACCCGACGGAGGGCGGGCGGACCACCACCACCGCGGGCCGCGTCGCGGCCGCGGTGCCCGGGGTGGCCGGGCTGACCTCGCGGCTGGGCGGGCAGCGCCATCCGTCACAGGTGCAGATCGCGGTGGACGCGGGTCACCGCGCCCTGGACGTCGGGCGGGCGGTGGCCACGGCGGTGACGGCCGTGACGCAGGAGATCACGACCGTCGTGGTCACCGACATCGCCGGGCGCTGAGCCACTGGGGGACCCGGCCCGCGACACGGCGGCCGCGGAGCGGCGCGCGGACGCCGTCGGCGCCGGGCGCCCGGTCCGGCGTGCGCGCGCCCGGTCGGGGCGTTACTCCCCCACGCCCGCCAGGTCCCGCAGCCGGCGGCCCTGCGCGGCGCGTTCGGCCACCCGCTGCTCGTCGTACGAACGGCCGGCGGCCTCGCGGAGCAGGGCCTTGGTCTCGATCACCGCGTCGCGCGGCGCGGCCAGCAGGGCGCCCACCAGGTCCTTGACCGTGGCGTCCAGCTCCGCGGCCGGGACGGCGACGTTGGCCAGGCCGGTGGCGCAGGCCTCCTCGGCGCCGACGAAGCGGCCCGTGGCGCAGATCTCCAGCGCCCGGGCGTAGCCGACCAGTTCGGTCAGCGGCTTGGTGCCCGCGAGGTCGGGGACCAGGCCCAGGCTGGTCTCGCGCATGGCGAACTGCACGTCGTCGGCGACGACGCGCAGGTCGCAGGCGAGGGCCAACTGGAAACCCGCTCCGATGGCGTGCCCCTGCACGGCGGCGACGGTGACGACGTCGTTCCGCCGCCACCAGGTGAACGCCGACTGGTACTCGGCGATCGTGGCGTCGAGTTCGCCCTCGGGAGCGCGTGCGAGGTCGATGAACGACGGCTCGCCGTCGAAACCTTCAGGCGTGAAGGCCTGACGGTCCAGCCCGGCGGAGAAGGACACGCCCTCCGCGCGGAGCACGACGACCCGTACGCCGCCCGGGAGCAGACGACCGGCCTCGACCAGCGCCCGCCACATGGCGGGCGACTGGGCGTTGCGCTTGGCCGCGTTGCACAGCGTGACGGTGGCGACGGAATCCTCCGTCACGAGTCGTACGCCGTCACGTTCCAGCAACACAATGGGGTCGGACATCGGGCACCTCCTGGCGATCCGCAGTCTGGATTACCGAAGAGTAACCACCCGGTCGGCCGTTTCCGCGACCGGGTGGTGCTGCCACGACTCCGAGCCGCCGCACGGGGCGCCCGGCTGTGTCAGGCCGTGGAAACCTTCTTGCCCCGTGTCGCCCCGCCGCGACCGCGCAGGGTCACGCCGGACTCACTGAGCATCCGGTGGACGAAGCCGTACGAGCGGCCGGTCTCCTCGGCCAGCGCCCGGATGCTTGCTCCACCGTCGTACTTCTTCTTGAGGTCTGCCGCGAGCTTCTCGCGCGCGGCGCCGGTCACCCGGCTGCCCTTCTTCAGAGTCTCGGCCACCCGTGCCTCCTCTAGGGAAGTGCGCTCTGTGACTCTCATGATCACCCCTAGGAGACTTCCTGGCCACCCATTCGGCAAGGTCCGTGCGACAACATTTGGCGCGCCGTTGACGCGGACACCCGGCGCCGGACAAGTGGAATCCGGCATTCCGCCGGGCCGTCCCGGACTCCCTCCGGAGCGCGGCGGAGAAAAGGCAGGTCACCCGGGCCGGTAAGGAGTTTCCCCATGTGACGCGGCTGATCCATTCGTACGTCCGGTATTTCGCACGTTCCCGCGCCGGTGTACGAGCCGGTCTCACACAGATGAAGGATCACCCGTCGGCCGAATGATCCAGTGGAGTGATCCACACGGATGATCGGCCGCGGGCACCGGAAGGATCAGGCGAGCGTGACGAGGTCGGCGTAGTCCTGGCCCCACAGGTCCTCGACGCCGTCGGGCAGGAGGATGATCCGCTCCGGCTGCAGCGCCTCCACCGCGCCCTCGTCGTGGGTGACGAGGACGACCGCGCCCGTGAAGGTGCGCAGCGCGCCGAGGATCTCCTCGCGGCTGGCCGGGTCGAGGTTGTTGGTGGGCTCGTCGAGGAGCAGCACGTTGGCGCTGGAGACGACGAGGGTGGCGAGCGCCAGCCGGGTCTTCTCGCCGCCGGACAGCACGCCGGCGGGCTTGTCGACGTCGTCGCCGGAGAAGAGGAACGAGCCGAGGATCTTGCGGACGGCGACCAGGTCCATGTCGGGCGCCGACGAGCGCATGTTCTCCAGCACGGTCCGGTCGGGGTCGAGGGTCTCGTGCTCCTGGGCGTAGTAGCCGAGCTTGAGGCCGTGCCCGGGCACGACCTCCCCGGTGTCGGGCTGCTCGACGCCCGCCAGCAGCCGCAGCAGCGTCGTCTTGCCGGCGCCGTTGAGGCCCAGGATGACGACCCGGGAGCCCTTGTCGATGGCCAGGTCGACGTCGGTGAAGATCTCCAGCGAGCCGTACGACTTGGACAGGCCCTCGGCGGTCAGGGGCGTCTTGCCGCACGGCGCGGGGTCGGGGAAGCGCAGCTTGGCGACCTTGTCGGACTGACGCACCGCCTCCAGCCCCGACAGCAGCTTGTCGGCGCGACGGGCCATGTTCTGGGCGGCGACGGTCTTGGTGGCCTTGGCGCGCATCTTGTCGGCCTGGGCGTTGAGGGTCGCGGCCTTCTTCTCGGCGTTGGCGCGCTCGCGCTTGCGGCGCTTCTCGTCGGCCTCGCGCTGGGTCAGGTACTGCTTCCAGCCCATGTTGTAGACGTCGATCTGGGAGCGGTTGGCGTCCAGGTAGAACACCTTGTTGACGACCGTCTCGACCAGGTTGATGTCGTGGGAGATGACGATGAACCCACCGCGGTAGGTCTTGAGGAAGTCCCGCAGCCAGACGATCGAGTCGGCGTCGAGGTGGTTGGTCGGCTCGTCGAGCAGCAGGGTGTCGGCGTCCGAGAAGAGGATGCGGGCCAGCTCGACGCGGCGGCGCTGACCACCGGAGAGGGTGTGCAGCGGCTGGGCGAGGACCCGGTCGGGCAGGCCCAGGGCGGCGGCGATGGTGGCGGCCTCGGCCTCGGCGGCGTAGCCGCCCTTGGTGAGGAACTCGGTCTCCAGGCGCGCGTACTTCTTCATCGCGTTGTCGCGGGTGGCGCCCTTGCCGTTGGCCATCCGGTCCTCGTTCTCGCGCATCTTGCGCAGGACGGTGTCCAGGCCGCGGGCGGACAGGATGCGGTCGCGGGCCAGGACGTCGAGGTCGCCGGTACGCGGATCCTGGGGCAGATAACCGACCTCACCGGAACGCGTCACGGTGCCGCCGGCGGGCAGGCCCTCGCCCGCGAGCACCTTGGTGAGGGTGGTCTTGCCGGCGCCGTTGCGGCCGACCAGGCCGACGCGGTCGCCGCGGGCGATGCGGAAGGAGGCGGACTCGATGAGGACGCGGGCTCCGGCGCGCAGCTCGATGCCGGTGGCAGTAATCACGGGAAGAAGCTCCAGAACGTGGCGGACGGCAGTCGGACGATGTGGTCGCGGTGGGTCGCGGTCGGACGCCGTCTAATGCGTGAGGATCACTGCCATGTCTCCAGTCTACCGGGGGCGGCACGGGTCCCCGGCAAACGGTTTTCGGCCGGGCCGCGGGGCGGGCCCGGCCGGGGACCGCCCCGGGGGCCGCGACGGCGGGCGCGACGGGCCGGGTGGGACAAAGCGGCAGATAATCGTAGGTATGCAGTTCGACGACGACGCATCGCTCGACACGTCCCAGGTGGAGGACCGGCGAAGCGGCGGACGGTTCGGCGGCAGGCCGCGGGGCAAGATGGTGGGCGGCGGTCTCGCAGGGCTGATCGTCCTGGTGATCGGGCTGATCTTCGGCATCAGTCCCGACCAGCTGGGGCTCTCCTCCGATCCGCCGGGGCAGGCCCCGGGCACCACCTCGGGCTCGGACCTCGCCGCCGGCTGCCGCACCGGCGCGGACGCCAACGCCCATCAGGAGTGCCGCATGGTCGGGGTGATCAACAGCGTGCAGGCGTACTGGGCGTCGGAGTTCCGCAAGCGCGGCATGACGTACGAACCCGCGCCGACCGTCTTCTTCGACCAGCCCATCCGCACCGGGTGCGGGGTCGCGGACCCCGCGTCGGGGCCGTTCTACTGCCCCGTGGACCGCAAGGTCTACCTGGACCTGGACTTCTTCTCGACCCTGAGCAGCCGTTTCGGCGCGCAGGGCGGGCCGTTCGCCGAGAGCTACGTCGTCGCCCACGAGTACGGGCACCACGTGCAGGACCTGGTGGGGACGCTGGGCAAGGCGCAGGACCGGCTCACCGGCCCCGGCAGCAACTCGGTGCGCGTGGAGCTGCAGGCCGACTGCTACGCGGGGGTGTGGGCGCACAACGCCACGCGGACCCCGGACGAGGACACGGGCAGGCCGATGATCAGCGCGCTCGACGAGGAGGACATCCGGCGGGGGCTGGACGCGGCCGCGGCGGTCGGCGACGACGCGATCCAGTCCAGGGTCCAGGGCCGGGTGACCCCGGAATCCTGGACGCACGGCTCGTCCGCGCAGCGGCAGCAGTGGTTCACCACCGGACTGGACACCGGCGACCCCGGCGACTGCGACACCTTCCAGCGCTGACCGGCCGGAATGTCCGTGCGCGGGGCCATTGTCGGACCCCCCTGCCAGACTGGGATCCACGTCACACAGGACGTCAGGACGTCAGGGTCCCGGAAGGGGAGGGTGATCGTCATGGTCGGCAAGGAAACCGCGCCCACCGTCTACCCGACGCTGCGCTACAAGGACGCGAAGGCCGCCATCGCCTTCCTCAAGGAGGCCTTCGGCTTCACCGAGGTCGCGGTGCACCAGGGCGAGGACGGCGTCGTGGAGCACGCGGAACTCGCCTACGGCAACGGCGTGGTGATGCTCGGCAACGAGCGCTCGGGGACGGCTTTCAGCCGGATCGCGGCGGACCTGGGCGCCGTGTCGGTGTACGTGGTCGTGGAGGACACCGACGCCCACCACGAGCGCGCCGTCGCGGCCGGGGCCGAGGTCGTGCTGCCGCTCACCGACCAGGACTACGGGTCGCGGGACTACACGGCCCGCGACCCCGAGGGCAACCTCTGGTCCTTCGGCACGTACGTGCCGCGGATACCGGACGAGTAGGCCCTGCCGTCGCGGGCCCGTCGTCGTGGCCCTGTCGTCACTCTCCCCCGGTGTGCACCTGGAAGGCGGCCCGGCGGATCATCTTGGACAGGGCCGGGTCGGGGTGGGCGGCGGCGAGGGCGACCAGCACCTGGACGGTGCGGGGGTGACCCGCGTGGCGCAGCTCCTCCAGCAGGCGGCTGACCGAGCCCTGGACGGCCGTCTCGAGATGGCTCACCAGCAGGTGGCTCTCGCCGTGGTCGGCGACGGCCGCGGCGGTGTCCACCCACAGCCAGGTGGATTCCTCACGGGTGAGCAGCGCGGCGACGTCCTCCGGGTCCCCGCCCTCGTGCTCGGCGAGCCACAGCAGCGCGTAGGGCCGCAGGCCTGCCTCGTCCACCACGACGCGCACGGCCGGCTCCGCCGGGCCGCCGACGACGCGCAGCGCCTCGAAGGCCAGGGCGCGCAGCAGGGCGTCGTCGCCGCGTGCCACGTCCAGGAACTCGCCCACCGCCTGGGCCACCGGGCGGGCCGCCAGCCAGGCCTTGTACTCGTCGCGGGCGGCACCGGGCGGCATCCCGATGCAGGCCTTGAGCATCTCCTCGGCGGAGTGCTCGAAGTGCCCGGCGGGGCCCTGCGCGGCCACGCAGATCTGCTCCAGCTTCACCCACACCGCCCAGCTGCCGAGCGCGGTGACGGTGACCTCGCCGGGGCGGGCGGGGTCGCGGGGCCTGAGCGCGCCGACCCGGGCGAGCGCGTCCAGCGTCCAGTCCAGCAGCGCGGGCAGTTCGTCGCGGGCGGCACCGGCCGGGGGCTCGTGGCGCTCCGCGCGTAGTTCGGCCACACGCTGCCGCAACAGGTCCAGCAGTACGGCCACGGCGACCGGACCGGAGGAGAGGTGGAGCAGGGAGAGCAGTTGCGGTGCGGCCTCGACGACCTCGGCGACGAGCGAGGGGTCGGCGTCGGCGCACTCCGGCTCGAGCGCCGCGGGGTGCGCGAGCGACCACGCGTCGAAGAGCGCGACCCAGCCGCGCAGCACGGCGGTGTCGTCGCGGTCCCAGGCGCGCAGTCGCCAGCCGGGCCGGGCGGCCCCTCCTTTGTGCAGCTCGATCAGGCCGGTCAGCCGCGCCCGGTCCCAGGCGGTGCGCACCTGCCGCTCCGTCAGGCCCAGGGCGGCGGCCGCCCGCAGCACGTCGGGGTCCCGTAGTATCCCGGCGGTCCCGGGGGCGGCGGCGCCGGTCTCCGCGTCGGCCCAGCGGGCCAGCCGTACGGCGTCCGCGAGTTCGGTGCGCGCCCTGCGGGCGAGCTCGGGCAGCGCCGGGATTCCCTCCGGAGGCCGCGGCGGACGGCTTCGCCGCACTGTGGCGGCACGGCGCGCGGTGGCGAGTGGCCTGCGCGGGACAAGACGCAGCGGAGTGTCTCGCGGGATACGGGACGTCACGGGAGCAGTCTTGCGGGTGAGCACCCGGAAACCCAAACGAGCGTCCCCGTACCGGGATTGACCCCGCCCGAATTGACGGGAGAGATGGGTCTTTGTGCGGATATAAAGACCACGTATGGCGGGCGTCAGAGCAGGGGGGTGAGGAAGCGCCGGAGGGCCTCCTCGTATGTTGAGGGGTTGGCGTTCCACATGGCCGCGTGCGAGGCGCCGCTGACGGCGTGCAGCGTGACCAGGTCCGGGCGCTGCCGGGCGAGTTGGCGGGACGGCCCCCACGGGGCGAGCGTGTCGTCGGGACCGTGGAAGACGAGCGCCGGGACGTCCAGCCGCTCGGGGTGGGCGGCCTCGGCGATCCGCTCCGCGTGCAGTCCGGTGCGGCCCTCGGTGGCGCGCACGCCGAGCGGCAGCAGCGCGCGGGGCGCACCCCGGGAGGCGGCGGCGGCACGGACCGTGCTCTGCCAGTCGAGCACCGGGGAGTCCAGGACCATCCCGGACACCAGGGAGCGCAGCGGGGAGTGGCAGGCGGCACGGAGCGCCATCGTCGCACCGGTGGACCAGCCGTGCAGCACCAGCCGGCGCGCGCCGTGCCGTACCGCGTAGCGCATCGCCGCGTCGAGGTCGCGCCACTCGGAGTCGCCGAGGTGGCCGATGCCGTCCCACGAGGGGGGCGCGCCGGCGTCGTTTCGGTAGGAGAAGGCGAGCACGGGCAGCCGCAGTTTGGCCAGGAACGCCATGACGTTCATGCCGAGCTCGCGGGAGGTGCCGAGGCCGTGCGCGAGGACGACCCAGGTGTCACGGGCGCCGGGCACGAACCAGGCGGGCAGCAGGCCGAGTTCGGCGGGTATCTCGGCGTCCCGGTACTCCAGGCCGAGGGCCGATCCCGGAGTGCCGACGTGCGTCTGCGGGGTGAGCCGCACCTGGTCGCCCGGCGCGACGCCGCCGCGGTTGATCCGCACCAGACGGCGGGTGACCGAGTCCGGGGCCGTCGAGAGCACCTCGCCGACGGTGACGTGCACCCCGGCCGCGATCAGGCCGTGCACACCGCGCCGGGCGGTGCCCAGGGTCCGGCTGAGGGTGACGTCCTGGCCGGTCACGGCGTGGACGGTGAGCGGGTCCGGGTCGACGCCGTTCGCGGTCGGCCTCAGGGCAAGCTCGGAGACATGCCGCCCGGCCGCCACCGCGGCCGCACCGGCACCGAACGCTGTCGTGGCGGCGAGGGCCGCCGCGGTGGTGAGGCGCATCGCTTCCAGTCTCCGCGCGCTCACCCCGCGCGGCCAGTGGGCGGGGCCGTCCGGGCTCAGTCGTTCTCGGCGTCGTGGGCCGCACGGGGCCGGGGGACGTCGGCACGTGCGGCCCGGTGCTCCCCCTGCTCGCCGTACTCGCCGTGCTCCTCGTGGGCCTCGTGATCGCCGTGCGCCCCGTACCCTTCGTGCTCCTCCTCCGTCCCGTCCCCGGGCTGGCCGTACTGGCGCAGCCTCTCGGCGACACGGGCGAGTTCGCGCTTGGAGAGCAGGGAGGGCGAGAACCCGGCGACGGAGCGGGCGGCGAGCCAGACCTGGCACATCCACTCCAGCTGGGCGGTGCGGTCGTAGGCCTGCTCGAGGTCGTCGCCGTAGACGATGGTGCCGTGGTTGCGCAGCAGGCAGCCGGTGCGGTCGCGGAGCGCGCGCAGGACGTTGGCGGCCAGTTCCTCGCTGCCGTACGTCGCGTAGTCGGCGACGCGTATCCGGCCGCCCAGGGCCGCGGCCATGTAGTGGATGGCGGGCAGCTCGTACAGGAGCGTGGAGACGGCGGTGGCGTGCACGGCGTGGGTGTGCACGACGGCGCCCGCGTCGGTGTGCCGGTAGATCGCGAGGTGCATCGCCAGCTCGCTCGTCGGGCGCAGGTCGCCGAGCACCTGCTTGCCGTCCAGGCCGACGCCGACCGTGTCGTCCGGGCCCAGGCGGTGGTAGGGCACCCCGCTGGGGGTGACGAGCACGAGGTCGTCGCCCACCCGCACCGACACATTGCCGGACGTACCGACCACGAGACCGTCGTCGACCGAGCGGCGGGCCGTGTCCACCAGCTCCGACCAGGCCCGTGCCACCGCGTTCCGCACCGACATCCGTGTCACCTCCGAGCGCTGATCCTGACAGGTTGGCCGTTGCCGCACGTTCCCGGGGCACAGTAGCGTCCCGGCACAGTTTCCGGACCGATCACGCATACGAATTGCAGGGGCACCATGACCACCGTCAACGGCGGCATCTCCTTCTGGTACGCGAAGTCAGGGCTCCCGGTGCCGCGTGAGCCGCTGCCCGGGGACACCACCGCCGACGTGTGCATCGTCGGGGGCGGCTACACCGGACTGTGGACCGCCTACTACCTGAAGAAGGCCGTGCCCTTCCTGCGGATCGTCGTCCTGGAGCAGCGCTTCTGCGGCTACGGCGCCTCCGGCCGCAACGGCGGCTGGCTGTACAACGGCATCGCCGGCCGCGACCGCTACGCCGCGCTGCACGGGCGTGAGGCCGCCGTGGCGCTGCAGCGCGAGATGAACGGGACCGTGGACGAGGTGATCCGGGTCGCCGCCGAGGAGGGCATCGACGCGGACATCCACAAGGGCGGGGTGCTGGAGGTCGCGCACTCCCCCGCGCAGCTGGCGCGGCTCAGGGCGTTCCACGAGGCCGAGGTCGCCTTCGGCGAGAAGGACCGCCTGCTGCTGGGCGCCGCCGAGTCCGCCGCGCGGATCCGGGTCGCCGGGACGGCCGGGGGCACCTGGACGCCGCACGGGGCGCGCGTCCACCCGGCGAAGCTGGTGCAGGGGCTGGCCCGGGCGGTGGAGGCGCTCGGCGTCGTCGTCCACGAGTCGACCCCGGTGACCGAGATCCGGCCGAAGCACGCGGTCACCCCGTTCGGGAGCGTGCGCGCCCCCTACGTCCTGCGCTGCACCGAGGGCTTCACCGCCTCGCTCAAGGGCCACAAGCGGTCGTGGCTGCCGATGAACTCCTCCATGATCGTGACGGAGCCGCTGCCGAAGGAGGTCTGGGACACCATCGGCTGGGAGGGCCGGGAGGCGCTCGGCGACATGGCGCACGCGTACATGTACGCGCAGCGCACCGCCGACGACCGGATCGCCATCGGCGGCCGCGGGGTGCCGTACCGCTTCGGCTCCCGTACGGACAACGACGGCCGCACGCAGGCGGCGACGGTCGAGGCGCTGCGCGAGATCCTGGTGCGCTTCTTCCCGGCGACGGGGCGGGTGGCGGTCGACCACGCGTGGTCCGGGGTGCTCGGCGTGCCGCGCGACTGGTGCGCGAGCGTCGAACTGGACCGCTCCACCGGCCTCGGCTGGGCGGGCGGCTACGTCGGCAGCGGGGTCGCGACGGCGAACCTCGCGGCGCGGACGCTGCGCGACCTCGTCCAGCTGGACTCCGGCCAGGCGCACGGCACGGAGCTGACGTCCCTGCCGTGGGTGCACCACCGCGTGCGCCGCTGGGAGCCCGAGCCCTTCCGGTGGATCGGGGTGCACGGGCTGTACGCGGCCTACCGCGCCGCCGACCGGCGCGAGCAGGCCGGACGCAGCGCGGAGACCGACCGGGTGGCGCGCATCGCGGACCGCATCTCGGGCCGCCACTAGGCCGTGTCGTCAAAGGAGCGCCGGCCGCCCAAAGGGCGGGCCCAGCGGCGTCTGGTGCGGTGCATCGCAAGGCGGAGAGCCGTCCTCGTAGTGGGCTACTCGGACGATTCGACAACGCAGCGAGGTGCCGTGCCAGGCGCCGCTGGGCAGGCGGGACTTTGACGACACGGCCTAGGCCCGTCCCCCTGTCGGGCCACGACGGCCCCGGGCCGTGACCAGGATCTCTTCCGCAGGCGCCGGGAAGGGCGATCGAAGCACGTCAAAGGCCGGATTCCGGGGCGAAGTCCACACGGACCCACACCCCCCGCACGCACCGGCACCGCCGCGCCTCTCCTCGTTCACCTTCCGTTCATCCAGACTCCGTACGGTCGCCACCGCCACTGTCCGATCGAACGAATGCCTGGGTCAATGGAACACATCACGCTCCTGATCGGAATCGTGATCATTACCGCACTCGTGTTCGACTTCACGAACGGTTTCCACGACACCGCCAATGCGATGGCGACCACCATCTCCACTGGCGCGCTCAAGCCCAAGACGGCGGTGGCCATGTCCGCCGTGCTCAACCTCGTCGGCGCCTTCCTCTCCGTCGAGGTGGCGAAGACGATCTCCGGCGGCATCCTCGACGAGAGCGCGGGCATCAAGCCCGAGGTGATCTTCGCGGGGCTCGTCGGCGCGATCGTCTGGAACCTGCTGACCTGGCTGGCGGGCCTCCCCTCCAGCTCCTCCCACGCCCTGTTCGGCGGCCTCATCGGCGCCTCCGTCGCCTCCGCGGGCTTCAGCTCGATCAACGGTGACGCGGTCGTCATGAAGGTCCTGATCCCGGCCGTCTGCGCCCCGGTGGTCGCCGGTCTCGCCGCGATGCTGGCGACCCGTCTGACCTACCGCATCGGCCGCAACGCCGACCCGAAGGCGACCGCCAAGGGCTACCGGGCCGGGCAGATCGCCTCGGCCGGTCTGGTCTCCCTCGCGCACGGCACCAACGACGCACAGAAGACCATGGGTGTCATCACCCTCGCCCTGATCGCGGGCAACGTCGTCGCCCCCGACTCCGACCCGCCGCTGTGGGTCATCGTGTCGGCCGGCATGGCGATCGCGCTCGGCACCTTCATCGGTGGCTGGCGGATCATCCGCACCATGGGCAAGGGCATCACCGACATCCAGCCGCCGCAGGGCTTCGCCGCCCAGACCGGCGCCGCCACCGTCATCCTCGCCTCCTCCCACCTCGGCTTCTCGCTCTCCACCACGCAGGTCTGCTCCGGCTCCGTCATGGGTGCCGGTGTCGGCCGCAAGGGCGGCGTCGTCAGGTGGAGCACCGCGGGCCGCATGTTCGCCGCGTGGGGGCTCACCCTTCCGGCCGCGGGTCTGGTCGCGGCGGGCGCCGCGCTCCTGGCCGACCAGGGGGACCTGGGCGTCACCGCGGTCGCCGTCCTGGCACTCGCCGCTTGCGTCGCGATCTGGATCGCCTCGCGCCGCAAGCCCGTCGACCACACCAACGTCAACGAGGCCCACGGCGACGCCGAGGAGCCGGGCGTCATCACCACGGCGATCGCCGCCGTGATCCCGCCGCCCGCCGGCCTCACGGCCGCCACCGTCGACGCCGACCCCGCCCAGGCCCCCGCCTGACGGCGGTGCCGCACCGGCCCCGGAAGGAACCAGCATCATGCACATCGACTGGGCTGCCCTCGGCTCCGTCTTCGGCGTCAGCCTCGCCGTGACCATCGGACTCGTCGGCCTGTTCACCCTCGGCATCGTGGGCCTGTCCAAGCAGGGCGCGGCCACCGGCGAGGCGGGCGGCGGCTCCGCCGCCGGCTCGACCGCGCTGGCCCGCAGCGGCGCGTACCTGTGCTTCGCGCTGTGCGCGGCAGCCGTCGCGTACGGGATCTTCCTGATCGTCGCCTGACCCGCGGGTCACCGGGCAGCGTGCGCGCGGCCCGGTGTGAAGTTGACCTCAGCTCCCGGCTTTCCGGCCGTGAGCTGGGGTTTCTTCTTTTCCACAGGCCGTCGCGGTGAGTTGACGGGCCGGAGCGGCGCGTGGTGGTATCGGAACCGCCAAACGGCGGCAGGAGAGGAAGTCCGGTGCGAATCCGGCGCGGTCCCGCCACTGTCACCGGGGAGCGGACCCCCGCCCATGGCCACGGCCCCGTGAGGGGCTGGAAGGCCGGGGGTGCCGCCGATCCGGGAGCCAGGAGACTCTCGTCGCCGGTCACGTCGAACCAGGGCGCGGACCCTGAGTGAGGACTCCTGTGATGCGCGGCCCCGGCCGTTCACCCGACACCGGCGTCGCGGCGCCGTGCGCGTTCGCCACCGGTGCCGCCCTCGGCTGGCTCGCCGACCTCGCCCTCGCCGACCCGCGCCGCGGTCACCCCGTGGCGGTGTTCGGCAGCGCCGCCGCCCGCCTGGAGCGTGCCCTGTGGCGCGACCACCGCGGCCGGGGCGCCCTCCACACGGCGCTGTGCGCGGGCGGCGCCGTGGCGGCCGCGGCCGGGCTCCGGCGTGCGGCACGCCGTTCCGGCCCCGCCTCCGTCGCCCTGACGGCGGCGGCGACCTGGGCCGTGCTCGGCGGGACCTCCCTGGTGCGGGAGGCGCGCGCCATCGGCGCCGCCCTGTCCGCCGGGGACACCGAGGCGGCGCGCGGGCGGCTGCCCCATCTGTGCGGCCGCGACCCGCAGGCGCTGGACGAGGCCCAGTTGGCCCGGGCGGTCGTGGAGTCCGTCGCGGAGAACACCTCGGACGCCGTCGTGGGCGCCCTGGTGTGGGGCGCGCTGGGCGGCGTGCCCGGGCTGGTGGGCTTCCGCGCGGTCAACACCCTCGACGCGATGGTGGGTCACAAGTCGCCGCGGCACCGGCGGTTCGGCTGGGCGGCGGCCCGGCTGGACGACGTGGCCGGCTACCCCGGCGCCCGGCTGACCGCCGCGCTCGCGGTGCTGGCCGGGCCCGACCCCCGGGGGGCCTGGCGGGCCTGGCGCAGGGACGGCTCCCGGCATCCCAGCCCGAACGCGGGACCGGTGGAGGCCTCGTTCGCGGGGGCGTTGGGCGTGCGCCTCGGGGGGACGCTTGCCTATGGCGGGCGGGTCGAGCACCGGCCCGTCCTGGGGGCGGGGAACCGGCCGGTGGAGGTACGGGACATCGAACGGGCGGCGCGGTTGTCGCGACGGGTCGGCGCGCTGGCGCTGGCGGTCGCGGTCGGCGGGCGCCTGGCGTGGGGCGCGGTCGCCCGGAGGAGGAACGCATGAGGGGCGGGGGCCTGCTGGTCGCCGGGACCACGTCGGACGCCGGCAAGAGCGTCGTCACGGCGGGGATCTGCCGGTGGCTGGCGCGGCAGGGTGTGTCCGTGGCGCCGTTCAAGGCGCAGAACATGTCGCTGAACTCGTACGTGACGCGCGAGGGCGCCGAGATCGGCCGCGCCCAGGCGATGCAGGCCCAGGCGGCGCGCGTGGAGCCCTCGGCCCTGATGAACCCGGTGCTGCTCAAGCCCGGCGGGGACCGCACCAGCCAGGTCGTCCTGATGGGACGCCCGGTGGGCGAGATGAGCGCACGCGGCTACCACAACGGGAGCCGCGCGCAGCTGCTGGAGACCGTCACCGGCTGCCTGGAGGAGCTGCGCGGCCGGTACGACGCGGTGATCTGCGAGGGCGCCGGCAGCCCAGCCGAGATCAACCTGCGGCGGGGCGACATCGTCAACATGGGCCTGGCACGGGCCGCCGGGCTCCCGGTGGTCGTGGTCGGCGACATCGACCGGGGCGGGGTCTTCGCCTCGTTCTTCGGGACGACGGCGCTGCTGGCCCCCGAGGACCAGGAGCTGGTCTGCGGCTACCTGGTCAACAAGTTCCGCGGCGACGTGTCCTTGCTGGAGCCGGGTCTCGAGATGCTGCGCGGGCTGACCGGGCGCCGCTTCTATGGGGTGCTGCCGTACCGGCACGGCCTCGGCATCGACGAGGAGGACGGCCTGCGGATGTCGCTGCGCGGCACCGTCAGGGAGTCGGACACGGCGCCGCCGCACGGTGAGGACGTCCTGCGGGTCGCCGTCGCGGCGGTCCCGCTGATGTCGAACTTCACCGACGTGGACGCGCTCGCCGCCGAGCCCGGTGTGCTCGTCCGCTTCGTCGACCGGCCCGAGGAACTGGCCGACGCCGACCTCGTCGTCCTGCCCGGCACCCGCGGCACGGTCAAGGCCCTGGAGTGGCTGCGGCAGCGCGGCCTGGCCGATGCCGTCACCCGCCGGGCCGCGCAGGGGCGCCCGGTGCTGGGGATCTGCGGCGGCTTCCAGATGCTCGCCGAGACGATCGAGGACGACGTCGAGTCCCGCGCGGGCACGGTCGCCGGGCTCGGCCTGCTGCCGGTGCGGGTCCGCTTCGCCGTGGCGAAGACCCTGGCCCGGCCCTCCGGGAAGGCGTACGGCGAACCGGTCGAGGGGTACGAGATCCACCACGGGGTCGCCGACGTCCGCGGCGGCGACGAGCCCTTCCTGGACGGCTGCCGCACCGGCGCGGTCTGGGGCACCCACTGGCACGGCTCGCTGGAGAGCGACGGCTTCCGCCGCGCCTTCCTGCGCCGCGTCGCCCGGGCCGCCGGACGGCGCTTCGTACCCGCCCCCGGCACCGCCTTCGGCGCGCTCCGCGAGGAGCAACTGGACCGGCTGGGCGACCTGATCGAGGAGCACGCCGACACCGGCGCGCTGCTGCGCCTCATCGAGCAGGGCCCCCCTGCGGGGCTGCCCTTCGTCCCCCCGGGGGCACCGTGAGCACCCCGTCGCGGCCCCGTAGCGGGGCCGTCCGTGAGCACCGCCGCAACGTCCGTTCGACCCAGGAGGCCGCGTGAGCACCCCTTACCCCTTCACCGCGATCGTCGGGATGGCGGAC
Organism: Streptomyces sp. TOM-9; assembly: GCF_056858595.1. Lineage (NCBI taxonomy): Bacteria > Bacillati > Actinomycetota > Actinomycetes > Kitasatosporales > Streptomycetaceae > Streptomyces > Streptomyces sp. TOM-9. The sequence goes on from NZ_JBXEQB010000001.1 coordinate 2,777,447, forward strand.
CTGCGCCTGGCGTTGCTGCTGAACGCGGTCAGCCCGGCGGTGGGCGGTGTGCTGGTGCGCGGCGAGAAGGGCACCGCCAAGTCGACCGCCGTACGGGCGCTGTCGGCGCTGCTGCCGCCCGTGGACGTCGTGCCCGGCTGCCGCTTCGGCTGCGACCCGGCGGCGCCCGACCCGGCCTGCCCGGACGGGCCGCACGGCCCGGACGCCGGCGCGGAGAGCCGGGCGGCGCGCATGGTGGAGCTGCCGGTCGGCGCGTCCGAGGACCGCCTCGTCGGCGCCCTGGACATCGAACGGGCCCTGGCGGAGGGCGTGAAGGCCTTCGAGCCGGGGCTGCTGGCCGACGCGCACCGCGGCGTGCTGTACGTGGACGAGGTCAACCTCCTCCACGACCACTTGGTGGACCTGCTGCTGGACGCGGCCGCCATGGGCGCCTCCTACGTCGAGCGGGAGGGCGTCTCCGTGCGCCACGCCGCGCGCTTCCTCCTCGTCGGCACGATGAACCCCGAAGAGGGCGAGCTGCGGCCGCAGTTGCTGGACCGCTTCGGTCTCACGGTGGAGGTCGCGGCCTCGCGGGAGACCGACGAGCGGGTGCAGGTCGTCCGGCGGCGCCTCGCCTACGACGCGGACCCGGCGGGCTTCGCCGCCGCCTGGCAGGCCGAGGAGCGGGAACTGCGCGAGCGGATCGCGGCGGCACGGGCGCTGTTGCCCGCGGTGTCGCTCGGCGACGGCGCGCTCCGCCAGATCGCGGCCACCTGCGCGGCCTTCGAGGTGGACGGCATGCGCGCGGACATCGTCATGGCGCGCACGGCGACCGCCCTGGCCGCCTGGGCCGGACGCACCGACGTGACCGACGCCGACGTACGGCAGGCCGCGCTGCTGGCGCTGCCGCACCGGCGCCGCCGCAACCCCTTCGACGCGCCGGGCCTGGACGAGGACAAGCTCGACGAGACCCTGGAGCGCAACCGCGCCGAGGACGACGACCCGGACCCGGACCCGGACCCCGGTCCCGACGGGGGCGGTCCCGACGGGGGCGGTCCCGACGGCGGCGGCCGCCCGCCGCAGGGTGACGACGGCGCCCCCGGCACCACCCCCGACATCGCCCCGCCCCGGGAGCCGGCGGACTCCGGTCCCCAGCCCGGGCCCGAGCCCGCGCAGGCGCCGCAGGGCGGCGCCGGGGAACGGGCCGCGGTGCCCGCGACCGAGCCGTTCAAGGCCCGCACCCTGACCGTTCCCGGCCTCGGCGAGGGCGCCGCGGGCCGCCGCTCACGGGCCCGTACCGCGCACGGCAGGACGACCGGCGCCAGGCGGCCCCACGGCACCCTGTCCAAGCTCCATCTGGCCGCCACCGTGCTCGCCGCCGCCCCGCACCAGCGGGCGCGCGGGCGGGGCGGCCCGGGCCTGGTGATCCGCCGGGACGACCTGCGCGAGGCGGTGCGGGAGGGCCGCGAGGGCAACCTGGTGCTCTTCGTCGTCGACGCCTCGGGCTCGATGGCCGCCCGGCAGCGCATGAGCGCGGTCAAGGGCGCGGTGCTGTCGCTGCTGCTCGACGCCTACCAGCGGCGCGACAAGGTCGGCCTGGTCACCTTCCGCGGGGCGACGGCGGAGCTGGCGCTGCCGCCGACCTCGTCGGTCGACGCGGGCGCGGCACGCCTGGAGAAGCTGCCCACCGGCGGCCGCACCCCGCTGGCCGCCGGGCTGCTGAAGGCGCAGGACGTGCTGCGCGTGGAGCGGCTGCGGGACCCCTCGCGCCGCCCGCTGCTGGTCGTGGTCACCGACGGCCGGGCGACCGGCGGGCCCGAGCCGGTGCGCACGGCCGCGCGGGCCGCACGGCTGCTGGCGGCCGAGGGCACCGCGTCGGTGGTCGTCGACTGCGAGTCCGGGCCGGTGCGCCTGGGGCTCGCGGGCGAGCTGGCCCGCGAACTGCACGGCACCGCCGTGACGTTGGACGAGCTGCGCGCGGACAGCGTCGCGGCACTGGTACGGGATGCACGGAGGGCCGCGTAATGCCGCAGGGACAGCCGAGTGTGGTGCCGCAGGACGGTCTGACCACGCGCCAGCGCCGCAACCGGCCGCTGGTGATGGTGCACACCGGCACCGGCAAGGGGAAGTCGACCGCCGCCTTCGGCCTGGCGCTGCGGGCCTGGAACCAGGGTTGGCCGGTCGGGGTGTTCCAGTTCGTCAAGTCCGCGAAGTGGAAGGTCGGCGAGGAGCGGGCGCTGCGCGTGCTCGGCGCCTCCGGCGAGGGCGGCACCGTCGCCTGGCACAAGATGGGCGAGGGCTGGTCCTGGGTCCAGCGGGACATCTCGGAGTCCGAGGACGCCGCGCGCGAGGGCTGGGAGCAGGTCAAGCGCGACCTGGCCGCCGAGACCTACCGGCTGTACGTGCTGGACGAGTTCGCCTACCCGCTGCACTGGGGGTGGATCGACACCGACGAGGTGGTCTCCGTGCTCCGTGACCGGCCCGGCACCCAGCACGTCGTCATCACCGGGCGCAACGCGCCGCAGCCGCTGCTGGACTTCGCGGACCTGGTCACCGAGATGGGCAAGGTGAAGCACCCGATGGACGCGGGCCAGAAGGGCCAGAAGGGCATCGAGTGGTAGCCAGGATCGTCGTCGCGGCCCCGGCCTCGGGGAGCGGCAAGACCACCGTCGCCACGGGTCTGATGGCCGCCTTCGCGGAGGCCGGGCTCGCGGTCTCCCCGCACAAGGTGGGCCCCGACTACATCGACCCCGGCTACCACGCGCTGGCCACCGGCCGCCCGGGCCGCAACCTCGACGCCTACATGTGCGGCCCGGAGCGGATCGCACCGCTGTTCCTGCACGGCGCGCGGGGGGCCGACCTGGCCGTCGTGGAGGGCGTGATGGGGCTCTTCGACGGCGCCTCCGGGATGGGCGAGCTGGCCTCCACCGCTCATGTGGCGAAGCTGCTGCGGGCACCGGTGGTGCTGGTGGTGGACGCCTCGTCGCAGTCCCGTTCGGTGGCGGCGCTGGTGCACGGCTTCGCCTCGTGGGACCCGGAGGTGCGGGTCGCCGGCGTCATCCTCAACAAGGTCGGCTCCGACCGGCACGAGGAGCTGCTGCGCGACGCCCTCGACGGCGCCGGCGTGCCCGTGCTGGGCGCGCTGCGGCGCGACACGGCGGTCGGCACGCCCTCCCGGCACCTGGGTCTGGTCCCGGTCGCGGAGCGGCGCGCGGACGCCGTCGACGCCGTGCGGGCCCTGGCCGCCCGGGTGCGGGAGGGCTGCGACATGGACGCGCTGCTGGCGCTGGCGCGCAGTGCTCCCCCGCTCACGGACGAGCCCTGGGACCCGCAGGAGGCGGCGGCCGGTCCGGCGGCGCCGGGCGCACGGCCGGTGGTCGCGGTGGCGGGCGGGGCGGCGTTCACCTTCTCGTACGCCGAGCACCTCGAACTGCTGGCCGCGGCGGGGGCGGAGGTCGTCACCTTCGACCCGCTGCGCGACGAGCACCTGCCGCCCGGCGCCGCGGGGCTGGTCATAGGCGGCGGCTTCCCCGAGATGTACGCCCACGAACTGTCCGCCAACGAGCCGCTGCGCAAGGCCGTCGCCGCCTTCGCCGGGCCCGTGACGGCGGAGTGCGCGGGCCTGCTCTACCTCGGGCGGGAACTGGACGGACGTCCCATGTGCGGGGTGCTGGACTCCACGGCCCGCATGTCTGACCGGCTCACCCTGGGCTACCGCGAGGCGGTCGCGATCGCCGACAACGCGCTGGCGGCCGCCGGGACGCGGGTGCGCGGCCACGAGTTCCACCGCACCGTCGTCGAGCCCGCCGCCGGGGCCACCCCCGCCTGGGGACTGATCCGGCCGGAGCGGCGCGTGGAGGGCTTCGTGCACGGCGGCGTCCACGCGTCGTACCTGCACGTCCACTGGGCCGCCGAGCCGTCCCTGGCACGGCGGTTCGTCGCCTCCTGCGCGGGCGGCCCGGGCGCGGCCGCGTGAGCGTGGTCGTCGGCGTCGGGGCGGGCCGCGGGGTGGCGGCGGCCGAAGTGCTCGCGCTCGTACGGTCCGTGCTCGCCGAGGCCGGGGTGCCGGAGGCGTCCGTCACGGCGCTGGCGACCGTGGACGGCAAGGCCGGCGAGCCGGGTCTCGTCGCGGCGGCGGCGCGGCTGGGCGTCCCCCTGGTGACGTACGACGCGCGTACGCTGGCCGCGGTCGGCGTGCCGAGCCCCTCGGGCGCCCCGCTGGCCGCGGTCGGCACGCCCTCCGTCGCGGAGGCGGCCGCGCTCGCCGCGGCGCCCGGCGGCGAACTGCTGGTGCCGAAGAGGAAGTCCGCCCCCGGGAGCGGTACGGCGAGGGCGACCGCGGCCGTGGCGCGGCACCGTACGCCCGATCACGGCACGGACGGCAGGCACGGCACGCACGGCACGACGGAGGAGAAGGCACCGTGAGCAACCCCCCGCCCGAGGACGTGCTGGAGCGGCGCGTCGATGCCGCGCTGGGCGGCGGCCGCCGTACGCCGCTGGATCTGGCGGCGACCATGGTGCTGCTGGTCGGCGCCGGCTCCCCCGAGGCCGCCGGCAACGCCGAAGTGGCCCGTACCGCACGGCTGCTGTGGGAGGGCCGGGGCTACGCGGGCGTGGAGACCGCCTTCCTCACGACGGCGGCGCCGGACGTGCCCGCGGGCCTGGAACGCTGCGCACGGCTCGGAGCCCGGCGGATCGTCGTGCTGACCTGCTTCCCGGCGGACGCGGCCCTGGAGGAGCGGGTCCGGCAGCAGGCGGAGGGCTGGGCCGAGGCGCGTCCCGAGGCCGACGTACGGCACGCGCCGCCCGGCGACGCCGGGGCCGTCCGGCAGGAGCCCGGCGAGGGCGAACACGACCTGCGGCACCACGGCGACGCCGAGGTCCGCGACGGCGCCGGGGACCTGACGGACCTGGCCGTGAACGTGCGCGCCGGAACACCGCCCCGGTGGCTCAAGGAACGCCTCGCCGCCACCCTCGAAGGGCTGGCCGGCTACCCCGACGACCGCGCCGCGCACCGGGCGGTCGCCGCCCGCCACGGCCGACCCGTGGAGGAAGTGCTGCTCACGGCGGGTGCCGCGGAGGCGTTCGTCCTGCTGGCCCGCACCACCCGGGCCCGCCACGCGGTGGTCGTGCACCCGCAGTTCACGGAGCCGGAGGCGGCGCTGAGGGATGCCGGGCACCCCGTGCACCGCGTCGTGCTGCGCGCGGAGGACGGCTTCCGCCTCGACCCGCGGGCGGTGCCGGACGCCGCCGACCTGGTCGTCGTCGGCAACCCGACCAACCCCACCTCCGTGCTGCACCCCGTGGCGGACCTCGCCCGCCTGGCCCGGCCGGGCCGCACCCTCGTCGTGGACGAGGCGTTCATGGACGCGGTGCCCGGTGAGCCCGAGAGCCTCGCCGTCCGCCGCGACCTGCCCGGCCTGGTGGTGCTGCGCAGCCTCACCAAGACCTGGGGCCTCGCGGGCCTGCGGGTCGGCTACGTCCTCGGCGACCGCGAGCGCGTGGCGGCGCTGCGCCGCGCCCAGCCCCTGTGGGCGGTCTCCGCGCCCGGCCTCACCGCCGCCGAGGCGTGCAGCGCCCCCGCGGCCCTCGCGGAGGCCGAAGAGGCAGCCCGCGGGATCGCCGACGACCGCGCCCACCTGCTGCGCCGGCTCGCCGAGTTCGACGACGTCGAGGTCGCCGGACCGGCGCACGGCCCCTTCGTCCTGCTGCGCCTCCCCCGGGCGGCCGCCGTCCGCGAGCGCCTGCGCGACCTCGGCTTCGCCGTCCGCCGCGCCGACACCTTCCCCGGCCTGTCCCCCGACTGGCTCCGCCTCGCCGTCCGCGACCCCGCCACGAGCGACCGCTTCGCGGCCGCCCTGTCGAAGGCGCTTGACGGCTGACGCCCTGGCAGACGGACGCGTGCCCCTCGAAACCGACCGCCGTCAGGGCGCAGGAGCCTGGGGTGACCTCCGCTCCGGATGGGTGTCCGATTCACCGATCCGGCGGGCCAGGGAACGCAACGCCTCCGCGGACGGTGAGCCGGGTGGGGCCGTGCACACGTACAACCACTGGTCCGGGTCACCGGGGAACACGAGGGTCTCGTAGTCGAGGACGAATTCCCCGAGCAAGGGGTGCCGACAGCGCCTGGTGCCGTGGGAGAACACCTCCACGTCATGCGCCGCCCACCACCGGCTGAAGTCGGCGTCCGCGGCCGACAGGTGGCCGATCAGCTCGGTCAGACGCGTGTCGTCCGGATTCTGACCCGCGTACAGGTGCAAACCGGTCACCACCATGCGGGCGGCCATGTCCCAGTCGACGAACAGTTCACGTGCCGCGGGATCGAGAAATACATACCGCGCCAAATTACGTTCACGGACCGGCATGGCTTCGAAATCGACGAATAGCGCCCGGGCCATCCGGTTGACGGCGAGGACGTCCATACGGCCGTCCAGGATCATGGCGGGGCTGTCCGCGAGAACCTCGAGCAGGGCGTACGCGCCCGGCCGCACTCGCCGCGGAACCTCCGGCTGGCTGGCCCTGACCACGGACTGCGGCCTGGCCAGGTTGAACAGGTGCGCACGCTCGGCGTCGTCCAGCCGCAGAGCCCGGGCCACGGCCTCCAGCACCGCCTCCGAGGCGTTGGCCACCCGTCCGCGTTCCAGACGGATGTAATAGTCCACGCTCAATCCGGCCGAGAACGCGACCTCCTCGCGACGAAGTCCCGGGACACGGCGACTCGCCCCCGGCGTGACCCCGGCCTGCTCGGGAGCCACCCGGGCGCGCCGCGAACGCAGAAAATCGCTCAGTTCCTTGTTGTCACCCGAACCGGACGCTGCTTTGGCCATATGCCAAGGCTAACGCTCTGCGCGCCACCCCGGCAGAGTCACGGATTCCACCACGCCAATTCCCGCTCACTTCAATGCATTGTTTCGAACAATAGCCGCCGGCGAGGGCGTTTCCCGAAAAGGCGCCCGCCTCGGTGATCGCTCGGCAATGGGACAGGGGGCCTGCCAGTACCCGGACCAGCAGGCCACGGCCGAGGAGAGCCTGCTTGACCGCCCTCAGGCACCCCTCCGGCTGGTTCGCTGGAATTGCACGAAGATCGGCTTTTCCCCGCGCCGCACGCCTGAAGGGATGAACCGCGATGACGACCACCGAACAGGCCGAAGTCATTGAGCCCCCGAAGCCCCGGGAGATATCAGATGCCGCAATAGCGATGGTCGACCGGCAGGGGACGGTGGTCGGGTGGACGCAATCCGCTCAGCGACTTGTCGGCTACCGCGCAGAGGACGTGCTGGGCCGGTCCGCCGCATTCGTTCTGCCGTCTTTCGAGGAGGTGCTCGGGGAATCGGCGTTCGCCGAGCACTGCCGTGCTCGGGGTGGCTGGTCCGGCACCGCGACGGTCCACCACCGCGACGGCCACTCACTCAACCTGAGCCTGCGCATCTCCCTGCTCCGGGGGCAGGGCACCACCCTGCGGTGGCTGGTGTCGCTGACCGACATAGACGCGCTCTCCTCGGGGAGGATCAACGGATCGGTGCGGCAGGCACTCCTCATTCGCGCCCCGGTCGGCATCGTCGTTCACAGCCCGCAACTCCTGTGCACCTGGGTGAACGACGTCATGGAGCGTCACGACGGCATTCCAGGTGACCGCCGGTTCGGACGTCGACTCACCGATTCGATGCCCGGCTTCGAGCCCGAAGGACTCGAAGCGGTCATGCGGCAGGTACTGGAGAGCGGCACCACCATGGTCCACGAGTACCGGGCGTGGCCGGCCGGCGATCCGCGCCGCGAGCACGCGTTCTCGGCGTCCTTCTTCTGCCTCCAGGACGCGAAGGGCCGGCCGCTGGGAGTGTGCTCGGTGATCGTGGACGTCACCGGAAGTCAGGGGGTCTGCGAGCGCCGTGCCGTTCTCAACGAGGCCAGCACGCGTATCGGCAACACCCTGGACGTCATGCAGACCGGGCAGGAACTGGCCGACGTCGCCGTTCCGCTGTTGGCCGACTACGCGATCGTCGACCTCGCGGATTCGGTTCCGTTCGGCGAAGAGCCCTCCGCCCGGACCGACACCACGAACGGTCTCCCCCGCGCTTGCCACCGCGTCGGCCTGGCCTCGATCCACCCGGGGGTCCCGGAGTCGTGGTGGGCGCGCGGCGAGCCCGTGCCGGTGTCACCGACCTCGCCGTTCGCCAGGGTCCTGCGCACAGGACGGTCTCACCTCGAACCCGTGCTGGACACCTCTCCCGGGACATGGATCGACCGTGATCCGTGCCGGGCGGAGAAGGTCCGTGAGAACGGCGTGCACTCCCTCATGGTCGTGCCCATCCGGGCACGGCGCTCCATGCTGGGCATGGTTGTCTTCGCACGCACGGAGAACCCGGTTCCGTTCCAGGAGGACGACCTGCTCCTGGCCGAGGAACTGGTCGGCCGGGCCGCGCTGTCACTGGACAATGCCCGCCAGTACGCCCGCGAACGCAGCGCGGCCCTGGCGCTCCAACGCAACCTGCTCCCCCACCGCTTGAGGGGCGGCGTCGCGGTGGAGGCGGCCTCGCGCTACCTGCCGGCCGACATGGATGCCGGCGTCGGGGGCGACTGGTTCGATGTGATCCCGCTGTCCGGCGCCCGGGTGGCCCTCGTCGTCGGCGACGTGATCGGGCACGGCATCAACGCCGCCGCGACCATGGGCAGGCTCCGCACCGCCGTCCACACCCTCGCCGACATGGAGCTGCCCCCCGACGAACTGCTGGCCCACCTCGACGACACCGTCCGGCGATTGACCGAGGAGGACGCCGACGCCTGCGACCAGCCCCCCGCGGTGGTCGGCGCCACCTGTCTGTACGCCGTCTACGACCCGGTCACCCGCAAATGCACCATGGCACGCGCCGGGCACCTGCCGCCCGCGATCATCGACCCACAGGGCCAGGTCACCTTCCCCGACCTGCCCACCGGAGCCCCGCTCGGTCTCGGCCTCGGCCTGGTTCCCTTCGGCGCCATGGAAGTGGAGCTCCCCGAAGGGAGTCTGCTCGCGTTCTACACCGACGGCCTGGTCGAGTCCCGTGACGACGACATCGAAGTGGGCATGCGTCGCCTGGGATCCGCCCTCACACGGTCCGGTCGGTCCTTGGACGACCTGTGCTCCTCGGTGATCGAGACCCTGCCGACCCAGGCACCGTCGGACGACGTCACCTTGCTCCTCGTCCGGACCCGCACCCTCGGTGCCGCCCAGATCGCCTCCTGGGACTTCCCCGCCGATCCGACCGTCGTCCGCACCGCCCGGCACACGGCCGCCCGGCAGCTCAGGGAATGGGGGCTGGATCATCTCGTGCCCAACACGGAACTCATCGTCAGTGAGCTGGTCACCAACGCCATCCGCCACGGCGCCGGCCCCCTGCGTCTCAGGCTGATCCAGCACCAAGTCCTGACCTGCGAGGTCTTCGACAGCGGCAGCTGCTACCCGCGCCTGCGTCACGCTCGCGGCGTCGACGAGAACGGCCGGGGCCTGTTCATGATCGCGCAGCTGTGCCACAGGTGGGGCTTCCGGTCGGCGACCGGCGGCAAGCTCGTCTGGGTCGATCAGGACCTGCCCTGCGCGCCCTCGCACGCCGAGGACCAGCGCCCGTCGCAGGCGGCCGGCGATCACCAGGGCTGCGTGGCGTACCCGGTTCACCGGCCGCCGGCCGTCCAGCCACATCCGGCAGGGGCATGACGCGGTGGTGCGTACGACGTGTCGTCCGCACCACGGGAGGGCGGTCGGCGGAAGGCACCTTTCCCGAACAGGGTGCCGGTGTGCACCCCGTTGCCGTCGTTCCGCCGACGTCAACGGGGTGTCCCGCGGCGCGAACCGGAAGGGCGCCGTCACACGCGCCTGACGACCAGTACGGCAACATCGTCGAGATGGTCCAGCGCGACCGCGGCGTCGAGGATCCGGTCGGCGATCGCATCGGCGTCCAGTCCGTCGTGGAGGGCGTGGGCGGCCAGTGCTCCGGCCCGCTCCAGACCGGCGTCCAGCGTCAGGCCCGGTCCTTCGACCACCCCGTCGGTGACCATGACCAGCGCGGTGCCCTCGTCCAGCGTGAAGGTCTCCTCGCGGTAGTCGGTTCCCGACAGGACTCCCAGCACCGGACCGCCCGGCAGTTCGCGGACGTCACTGCTGCCGTCGTCACGTACGCACAGCAACGGCACATGGCCGGCGCTGGCGCCGGTGACCTGTCCTTCCCGTGGACCGATGGACAGCATGGTGCAACTGGCGAATCGTGCCGCGTTCATCGTGACCAGCAGTTCGTTGGTGCGCTTCAGCACCGTCGCGGGATCCGGTTCGTGTGCGGCGATCGCACGGATGGAAGTGCGTACCTGCCCCATGAAGGCGGCGGCATCCACGTCATGGCCTTGGCTGTCACCGATCTCCAGGGCCACGGCACCATCGGGCGTCACGAAGGCGTCGTACCAGTCCCCGCCGATGTCGAGCCCGTCCCGGCTCGGCTGGTACCGGGCGGCGACCTCCAGGCCCGGGAGGTCATCGGGCAGCGTGGGCAGCATGCTCTGTTGGAGCGCCGCGGCCAGCTCGACCCGGGCCTGCTGCAACCGGATGCGCCTGAGTGCCTGGCCCGCCAGGTCGGCAAGGGTGCTCATGAGGGCGCGCTCGTCCGGCGGCGAGTGGTGCTCCCTGTCGTAGGTCACCGCCCAGGCCCCGAGCGGCTGGTCGCCGACCGGACTGAGGGGGGCGATCGATATCCCGATGAAGGAGCCGAGCCACGGGATGCCGGCTGTCTGCGGCCAGTCGCGGATGAGCTCTTCGTGGTTGGGGATGAAATGCGGCATGCCGGTTCGGATCGCACAGGTCAGCGGCTGGGGCTCATCGAGGGATATGCCCTCCATGGCGTTCATCTGCTGTGGGTCGACCCGGGCGTCGGAAGAGGCGTGGAGAAGCCCTGTCTCCTGGTCGAGGAGCGTGAGCACGGCGCCCGTGCCACCGAAGGTCGCGGCGACCCGTGCCAGGACGACCTGCTGCAGCTCCTGCTCCGTGGCGGCGGTGATCAGGGCGGCGGAGAACCCGGCGATCTCATCGACACGCTGACGCTCGGCGAACAGCGTGGCCAGCGCTCTCTGCCGGCCCGCCTCCAGCTTGGTGTCGTCCCGGATCACTCCGAATATCTGTTCGGGGCCGCCGTAACCCAGCTGAATCCGCCGGATCTGGCAGGCCAGGTGGTGCCACCCGTCGCTCACGGATCGGAACTGCAGGTTGATCCAGGGGGACTGTGTGGCGGTCGAGCGTACGAGCCGTCTCAGGGCCTCCCGGTCGTCCGGGTGAACGCTCCGGACCACCCTGGACAAGGACGCCGTGGCTTGCGGGAACAGCAAGGCCAGAGCGGGCGCGCCGCCCAGCCACTCGAGCTGGTTCTCCTGGGGCGAGTACATCCACAGGCCGAGATCCGCGGCCGCGGCCGCCAGCCGGAAGGGGATCAGCAGGCCGCCCGGGTCGTTGCGCGCGTCCACCGAGTGCACCCACACCAGCCGCTCGCGACCTGCGGGATCGGTCACCGGCCGGGCTTCGATGAGGCTGACCACGGATGCTCTCCCCGGCGCGGAGAACTCCAGCACACGCATCGCGACCGTCTTCGTCGTGGCCCCGTGGGTCAGCAGGTTCTCCGCCGAGGCCCGCTGGGTCTCAGGCAGCAGACCGCAGAAGTCATGTCCCACGCACTGCTCGGCCGGCCTGCCCAGCGTGGCGGCCATCGGGGCGTTGAGTGAGCGAACAGTGCCGTCCACTGCCAGGAGAGCCGACGGAGTAGCCCATCGAAGGAGATCGTCCGAGCTGTCCATCTGCGCTCCCTGGCGATCACCGAGCGATCGCCCGAATGATCACTATCCATTGTATTCCGCACTTTTGTTCACGACTTTTGTCCACGATGCCTCCCTGAAGGGTTTCCGCACCGCCGCACGCTCGCCCGCCCCCGACTCGGCCTCGCCGCCCATGCCCTCGGCGGCCCACTGCGTGCATTCCGCAACAACATCGGCGCTGTGCGACCGGATCGCCACAGAACGCAGTCGCGCCGCCCGGTCAGCCCCTGACCCCGAGGGCCTGGATGTCGAGGCCGCCCAGGGCCGGGTGGACGTAGGCGTTGGTCAGGCGGTCGGACCGGTAGTTGAGGCGGCGGTCGTAGAGGAAGGGCAGGAGCGTGCCGCGGTCCTGGGCGGTGGAGTCGACGGTGCGCCAGAGGTTGTCGGCGGCGTTGCGGTTGGTCTCGGAGTCGGCCTCGTCCATCAGGGAGTTGATCTCCCGGTCGTCCAGCCCCGCGTAGTTGCTGGGGCTGTCCGGCAGCAGCAGCGGGCGCAGGAATCCGGCCGGGGAGGGCCAGTCGGACTGCCAGGTGGTCATGACGATGCCCCAGCCTTTGTCCTTGATCTGCTGCTGGTCGGTGAGGGCGGCGTAGAAGTCGGCGGCTTCGGGGGTCTGCACGGTCGCCGTGATGCCCACCTCGGCGAGCTGGCCGGCGAGCGACTGTGCGGCCTTGCGGGCGGCCTGGTCGGTGGCGGAGACCGCGACGACCGTGCTGAACCCCTTGGCGTGGCCGCATTCGCCGAGGAAGCGGCGGGCCTGTTCGGGGTAGGAGCCGCCGGTCACGGTGCCGTAGGTGTCCAGGTGCCGGTCGTGGCCGCCGATGGTCGGCGGGAGCATGCCGCCGGCGACGCCGCCCGCGTCCTGGCCGCCCAGGGCGTCACGCAGGAGGCTGCGGTCGGTGGCGTACTGGACGGCCCAGCGGCAGCGGTAGTCGTCCAGGGGCGCGACGGCGGTCTGCAGGGAGAAGTAGCGGACGGCGCCGGTCTGCACGAGGTCCGCGCGGGACTTGAGCGCGTCGTCGGCGAGGATGCGGGTCCGGGTGGCCCCCTGGACGCCGGTCTGGGCGAGGTCGAGGTCGGCGGTGCCGTTCATCAGGGCGGTGTCCACGGCGGCCGCGTCCGCGGCGATGGTGAGCTCCACCTCGTCGGGCAGGGCGGTGCGTATCGCGTCGGTCGCCGGGTCCCACTTGTCGTTGCGCACCAGGCGCAGTCCCTTGGCTGCGTCGTAGGAGGCGATGCGGTAGGGGCCGCTGGCGACCGGCTGGTCCTGGTAGCTCTCCTTGGTGTCCTTAGCCTTCGGGACGGGCGAGGACATGGGCAGCGCGAGGACGTGGGGGAAGTCGGCGAAGGGCGCGTCGAGGTGGAAGACGATCGTGCGGTCGTCGGGGGTCCCGACGCTCTTCAGGCCGAGCCCGTCGGGGTCGGTGTCCTTGTAGGGGCCGGGGTAGTCCTGCCCCTGGTCGAGCAGGTCGCGCAGGTGGGTGGGGCCGCCGGGGTAGAGGTCCCTGGCGAAGGTGCGCTCGATGCCGTACTTGACGTCCCGTGAGGTGATCGGCGAGCCGTCCTCGAAGGTGACGCCCTCCTTGAGGGTGTACGTGTAGGTGCGGCCGCCGTCGGAGACCGTGCCGGTGCTGGTGGCGAGGTCGGGGGCGAGCCGGGTGCCCGCGGCGCCGGGCTGCGGGGCGAAGTCGACGAGTTTGCGCAGGTAGAGGCGGCCGAGGTTCCACACGATCGGCGAGTAGGTGCGGGCCGGGTCGAGGGAGTCGGGGGTGTAGGCCGAGATGAGCCTGAGGGTGCCGCCCTTGGCGGTGGACGGGTTGACGGCGCCGGTGAGGGCGCCGTTGTAGCCGCCGGTGGGCCTGCGGGCGGCGATCAGGTCCTGGGCGGTCGGGGTGGACCGCTTCTTCGGGTCGTCGCCGAAGGGGTCGACGACGACCGTCACGGTGACCAGGACGGCCACGACCGCAGCGGTGACCGCGGACACCACGCCCCAGCGGCGGCGCCGGGGCACCGGGACCGGGGTGTCCCAGGCGGGCCGGGTGGGGTAGGACGGCGGCCCGTACGAGGGCGGGTTGTACGCGGGGTGGGGCAGGGTGGGCGGCCGTGCGGGCGGCGGGGGCAGGGCGGGCGGGCCCGTGGGCGGGGTCCGCGAGGCCAGCCAGTTGCCGAGGGCTCCCCGCATCTCCGCGGCGCTCCGCGGGCGCAGGGCGGGGTTCTTCGACAGGGCGGACAGCACGATCGCGTCGAGCTCGGGCGGCACCAGCGGGTTGCGCGCGGAGGGCGGCGCCGGTGTCTGGTGGACATGGGCGTACATCACCGACAGCGGGGTGGCCCCGGCGAAGGGGACGGTGCCGGTGAGGAGTTCGGTGAGCATGCAGGCGACCGCGTACAGGTCGCTGCGGGCGTCCACGGCGTCGCCGGCGCACTGCTCGGGGGCCATGTAGCCGGGGGTGCCGATGGCGGAGCCGGTGCCGGTGATGCGGGACAGCGAGTGGACGACCCGGGCGATGCCGAAGTCGGCGACCTTGACCGTGCCCCCGGTGGCGATCAGGACGTTGGAGGGCTTCACGTCGCGGTGGACGAGTCCGCGGGCGTGGGCGTGGGCGAGGGCGTCCAGGATCTCGCAGGTGATGCGGACGGCCCGCTCGATCTCCATCGGGGCCTGTTCGCGGGCGAGTTCGGCGAGGGTGCGGCCCTCGATGTGCTCCATCACCAGGTACGGCACGACCGCGTCGTCCGTCCTCACCTCGTCCTGGTCGTGGACGGTGACGATGCCGGGGTGGTTGAGCCCGGCCGCCGCCCGTGCCTCGCGGGCGAAGCGGCGGCGCGCCTCGGGGTCGCGGGCCAGCTCCGGCAGGAGCGTCTTGACGGCCACGGTCCGGCCGAGCCGGGTGTCGTACGCGAGATGGACCCGGGCCATGCCGCCGGAGCCGAGCAGCGCCCGCAACTCGTACCGTCCCCCGAACATGCGACCCCCCGGCCCCGTCCGCGACGGGCGCGCGGACACTCCCCAACAGGGTAGTGGAAAGTGCCCTTTTCAGACGCCCGTGAGCGAGCGGCCGGAGCGGGGAGCGGTGCGGGAAAGCGCGTGGAGGGCGGCTCCGGACACTCCGCCGCCCTCCACGTCCCCCCTCACCCCTGGTCCGCCCCCCGGGGTCGACCCGGGGTCGTCAGTCCCGGGCGCTCTCGGCCGCCGGCTTGCGGCGGGTCTTGCGGATCACGAGGAATCCGGCGGCGAACAGCAGCACCGAACCGCCCGCGAGGTACGGGGTCATGGAGCTGCTGCCGGTCTCGGCGAGGTCGCCGGCGGCCGCGGGCGCGGCCTGCGGGGACTGGTCGGCGCGCGCGGACTCCGACGGCCCGGCCGACACCGAGGGCTCCGCGGACTGCGAGGGCTGCTCGGACTCGCCGCCGGTCTGCGGCTCCTCGCCGCTGCCGGAGTCGTCGCCGCCGTTGTCCCCGTCGCCGTTGCCGCCGCCGTGGTGCCCGCCGCCGTCGTGCCCGCCGCCGTCGTGCCCGCCGCGGCGGGGCGTCTCGCAGGTGGCCCCGGCGAGGGTGACGGTGCCGTTCACCTCGGCGACGCCGAGCTTGAGCGGGTTGACCTCGACCGACAGTTCCAGTGCGGTGGCGGCGGCGCTGCGCGAGGTGACGGTCCTCTTGGCGAGGTCGAGGCGGACCTCGCCCACGCCGGGCACCTTCACCAGGGTCGTGCCGCCGGCCGACACCTTGACGCGCTTGCCGAGGACGACGACGTGGCCGGGCAGCTCGACGTCGGCGACCGGCTTGCGGCCGGCCACGCACGTGGCGCGGGCGGAGATCGCGTCGGCCTTGATGAGCCCGAGCAACGGCAGTCCGGGCAGGCTGACGCGCGCCTTGACGAGGTTGGCGTAGCCCTCCGCCTTGTGGCGGTCGGCGGTGGCCCTGGCGGTGGCGACGTCGGCGCGCAGGACGCTGAACGGCCTGCCGTGGTCGACCCCGTCGAGGGTGGCGGTGAGGGCGGTCTCGTCGGCGCTCGCCGGAGCGTGGACCTCGTTGAGCGTCAGGTTCAGCGGCACGTCCACGGACGTGCGGAGCAGTGAGACCTCCAGGCCGGTCCGCAGGACGACCGCACCGGCCTTGCCGGAGGAGCCGTGGGTCCCCCCGGTCGCGGCGGCCGGGGTCGCCGGCCCGAGGGCGAGGGCACCCGCCGCCAGCGCGACGGCGGCCCCCAGCGCGGCGGCGGGACGGCGCGCGGGCATGCTGAAGGGAGAGCTGGACAAAGTGGAAAACCCCCAAGTGGTCATGGAGTCGCCACGGCGCCGCTGAAGGGGACAGCGCGCTCGCCGGGCGACCTCGACCCCGTAATGATTTACGTACGGAGAGTGAACCGGCACCCGCCTGGGCCCGGTTCACTCCAAAGGGTGGTTTTCGCCTCCGTATTCGAAACCTGCGGCACATGCGTTCCCGCGCGTCACACCTGCGATCGCGCGTATTCGAGCACCTTGGCGAAGTCCACCGCGCCGGGGTCCCCGTGGGAGTTGTGGCACAGCAGGCCGCCGGCCACGTAGGTGCGCGTCGAGGTCGACAGCGAGGCGATCGGCTGCTCCCCCAGGTGCTCGACCGCGAGCACCTCCGCCTCGGCGGTGACGTCGGCGACCGCGGCGCCCTCCCAGGCCCCCGCGGGGGTGCCCTGCGGGTCGGCGACCGCGGCGATCCGGTGCTTGAACGGGGTGAGTTCACGGCTGGTCACCCATGCGTCGCCGTGCGGCAGCCGTACCAGCCACGGATGGTCGGCCGTCGCGACGACCTCGCCCCGCACCGTGGTCACCCGGTACGCGTCCTTGCGTGCCGGGTCGTTGCGGGTCACCACCCCGCGGCGGAGCCGGCGTCGCCCCTGCCCGCCCTCGGCGCCCGCAGCGCCCCGGGCCTCCTCCTCGTCGAAGCACACGACCTCGTCGCCGACGGCCAGTTCGGCCGCCCGGGCCCAGCTCAGGTCGGCGCGGAGCACGGGGGTGTCCGGGTGCACGCAGTTCTCGGGCACGTGCTGGTGGCCGCAGACGCCACGGAAGGCGTTCCACTCCCGTCCGGTCATCCGCTGGCCGCCCGCGTTCCCGTACGAGCGGGGGTAGGGCAGCCAGAGCTTCGGCCCCTTCAGGGGCACACCGTGGTGGGTGTGCATCCAGGCGAGGAACTCGGCGAGTTCGCGCAGCGCCCACTGCGGGGCCTTGGGCCAGTAGACGTGCCGGTTGGCGACGCCCCAGTCCTCGTGCCGCTCGGGGTCGCAGGTGCCCACCAGCTCCACCTGGCACACGTTGAGGGTGTTGGTCTCCACCCCGCCGGGCCGGTTGACCAGGGCGCGCGAGGAGATGTCGATGTCGAAGTGCTGGTACCAGACCAGCTTCTCGTCCTCGAAGTCCGGTTTCGCCGTCAGGTTGGGCGCGCTGCCGCCGCCCCCGTACGTCGGCACGCTGCGGCCCTCGGTGGTGTGCAGCACGACGGCGTTGACCTCCATCGCGTCGCCGCCGTAGTCGTCCTGGTACCAGTACCTGCGCGAGGCCCCCGGGTACTTCTGCGGTCCCTGCCTGGTCATCGTGCTCCCCGTCCCGTTGCGGTGTCGGCCGGTACGACCGATCGCAGCACGACAGAAGAGGACGGATCGACTTTTCCCGTACAGGATCACCCGAAGCGGTGCTCCGGGATCATTCCGGGCGCATCGGTGGCCACGCTCCGCTACCGTGGCCCCGCCGTGTCCGCCGTGTCCGCCGTGTCCGCCGGGTCCGCCGGGTCCGCCGGGTCCGCCGGGTCCGCCGGGTCCGCCGGGTCCGCCGGGTCCGCCGGGTCCGCCGGGTCCGCCGGGTCCGCCGGGTCCGCCGGGTCCGCCGGGTCCGCCGGGTCCGCCGGGTCACCCCACCACGCGACCGCGCAGCACGATGCGCCGGGGCGCGGTCAGGACGCGGACGTCGGCGCGCGGGTCGTCCGGGTAGACGACCAGGTCGGCGGAGGCGCCCTCGGTGAGGCCGTCGCGGCCGAGCCACTCGCGGGCGGACCAGGTGGCGGCCGAGAGCGCGTCGAGGACGGGCAGACCGGCGGTGACGAGCTCCGCGACCTCGCCGGCGACGAGCCCGTGGGCGAGGGAGCCGCCGGCGTCGGTGCCGGCGAAGATCCGGATGCCCGCGTCGTGGGCGGCGCGGACGGTGTCGTAGCGGCGCTCGTGCAGCCGGCGCATGTGGTCGGCCCAGCGCGGGAACTTGGCCTGGCCGCCGTCCGCGAGACCGGGGAAGGTCGCGATGTTGACCAGGGTGGGGACGATGGCCACCTGGTGCTCGGCGAAGAGCGGGATGGTGTCCTGCGTGAGCCCGGTGGCGTGCTCGACGCAGTCGATCCCGGCCTCGACCAGGTCCCGCAGGGAGTCCTCGGCGAAGCAGTGGGCGGTGACGCGGGCGCCCTCCTCGTGGGCGGCGGCGATGGCGGCCTCGACGGCGCCGCGTGGCCAGCAGGCGGACAGGTCGCCGGTGTCCCGGTCGATCCAGTCGCCGACCAGCTTGACCCAGCCGTCGCCGCGCCGGGCCTCCCGGCGGACGTAGGGGACCAGGTCCTCGGGCTCGATCTCCCACGCGTAGTTGCGGATGTAGCGGCGGGTGCGGGCGATGTGCCGGCCCGCCCGGATGATCCGCGGCAGGTCCTCGCGGTCGTCGATCCAGCGCGTGTCGGAGGGCGAACCGGCGTCGCGGAGCAGCAGGGTGCCCGTGTCGCGGTCGGTGAGCGCCTGCTTCTCGGAGGTGCCCGGGTCGACCGGGCCGTGCTGGTCGAGGCCGACGTGGCAGTGGGCGTCGACCAGGCCGGGCAGGACCCAGCCCTGCACGGTGGTGAGGTCGCGGAGGCCGGCGGGGCGCTCGTAGGTGACGCGCCCGCCGACCACCCAGAGCTCGTCCCGTACGTCCTGCGCCCCGGCCAGGATGCGGCCCTTGACGTGCAGCGCGTGCGTGCCCTCGCGATCAGCCATGTCCGCACTCTACGAGCCGCCGGATACCCTCGGGCCGTACACCCCCCGACGAAGGAAGCAGCGCTGCCGTGTCCCACCCCCTCCTCGACCTGCCCCCGCTGACCGCCGCGCGCTTCGCCGCGATCGAGCGGAGGGTCGCCGCGCTCCTGCACACCGGGCAGGACGTCGTGATCACGCAGGGCGAGGCCCTGCTGCCGCTGGAGGGCTGCATCCGCGGCGGGGCGCGGCCGGGCTCGACGGCACTGAACGTGGTGACCGGACCGTACGGCCAGACCTTCGGCAACTGGCTGCGGGACGCGGGCGCCACCGTGGTCGACCTGGAGGTGCCCTTCCACGCCGCCGTGAGTGCGCGGGACGTCGCGCGGGCGCTGTCCGACCACCCGGAGGTCGACTTCGTGTCGCTGGTGCACGCGGAGGCGGCCACCGGCAACACCAACCCGGTGGCGGAGATCGGCGAGGTGGTCCGGGCGCACGGCGCGCTGTTCATGGTCGACGCGGTCGCCTCGGTGGCGGCCGAACCGCTGATGGTGGACGCGTGGGGCGTGGACCTGTGCGTGATCGGCGCCCAGAAGGCCATGGGCGGGCCCGCCGGGGTGTCGGCGGTGTCGGTGAGCGAGCGCGCGTGGCGGCGCCTGGCGGACAACCCGGCGGCACCGCGCCGCTCGTACCTGTCCCTGCTGGACTGGAAGGAGCGCTGGATCGACGCCGGGCGCAGGGCGCTGCCGCACGCGCCCGCGCAGTTGGAGATGCTGGCGCTGGAGGCCTGCCTGGAGCGGATCGAGGAGGCCGGGCTCGACGCGGTGGTCGCCCGGCACCGCGCCGCCGCCGCGGCGACCCGGGCCGGTGCGGCGGCGCTGGCCGCCGCCGTCGAGCCGTACGTGCACCGGGACCAGGACGCCGCGCCGGTCGCGACGACGCTGCGCACCCTGGACGGCGTCGCCGCCGACGCCCTGGTCGCCCGCGCCCTCGCGCTGGATCCGGGGCTTCCGCTGGTCGCCGGGGGCGGCGCGCTGGCCAAGGAGATGATCCGGGTCAACCACTACGGCCGGGACGCCGACCCGGCCGTGGTCGTCCGTACGCTGCGCGCGCTGGCCGGCGCGCTGGAGGCGGACCCCGGGCCTGCCGTGGCGGCGGCCGAGGCCGCCTGGCGGGCCTGACCCCACCCCCGCCCCCGAAGGGCCGCCCGGGCCGTTCACGCCGGCCCGGGCGGCCCTTCGCCGTCGGCGCCCGGAATTCCGTGCGGCGTGACCCCAGGGAAATTCCGGGGAATTATCCGGGGAATCCGCCAGGGTATTCCGCATTCAACTCCTGCCCCGGGATCACGGTTTCAAACGCCAAGATTCCATCAACGCGACGTGATGATTTCGAGGATGTGACCGAGCCCACAACCTCACCTTTCCGCCCCGATATATCCGGGCAAAGCATCCCACACCGATGGTCTTCACGCGCCTGATATCAGCAGCACCGGCCCGCCACAAGGGCCGCGCGGAATGCAATTCCGAATTCCGCCCGCTACGTTCTTTCCGCATGACCGCCGCAAGGGAATTGCTGCTCGACACCCCGCGAACAGAGGACGGCGCCGCACTGTGGCGCATTGCCCGCGACTCCCGGACCCTGGACCTGAACTCCCCGTACAGCTACCTCCTGTGGTGCCGGGACTTCGCCGGCACCTCCGTGGTGGCGCGTGCGGCGCACGGCGAACCGATCGGCTTCGTGACCGGCTACGTCCGCCCGGAGCGCCCCCGCGCCCTCGTCGTCTGGCAGGTCGCCGTGGACGAGGCGCACCGCGGTCAGGGGCTCGCCGCCACGATGCTCGACGACCTCGCGCAGCGGGCCGCCGCGTCCGGCGTGCGCGAGGTCGAGACCACGATCACCCCGGACAACGAGGCCTCGCACCGCCTGTTCACGTCCTTCGGCGCCCGCCACGGAGCCCGCACCGAACGCGAGGTGCTCTTCGACGCCGCGCTGTTCCCCGACGGCCACCAGCCCGAAGTCCTGTACCGCATCGGGCCCCTCGTCTGACCCGGCCGTCCCCGCACGACTCCTCCCTCCCCCACAGAAGGAATGCACGGTGACCCTCACCCCGCCCGCCCTGTCCGTCTTCGAGACCCTCGAGTCCGAGGTCCGCAGCTACTGCCGCGGCTGGCCCGCCGTCTTCGACCGCGCGCAGGGCAGCCGGCTCTTCGACGAGGACGGCCACGACTACCTCGACTTCTTCTCCGGCGCCGGGGCCCTCAACTACGGCCACAACAACCCCGTGCTCAAGCGCGCCCTGCTGGACTACCTGGAGCGCGACGGCATCACGCACGGCCTCGACATGAGCACCACCGCCAAGCGCGCCTTCCTGGAACGCTTCCGGGACGTCGTGCTGCGCCCCCGCGGCATGGACCACAAGGTGATGTTCCCCGGCCCGACCGGCACCAACGCCGTGGAGGCGGCGCTGAAACTGGCCCGCAAGGTCAAGGGCCGGGAGTCCGTGGTGTCCTTCACCAACGCCTTCCACGGCATGTCGCTGGGCTCGCTCGCCGTCACCGGCAACTCGATGAAGCGGGCCGGCGCCGGCGTCCCCCTGGTGCACGGCACCCCGATGCCCTTCGACAACTACCTCGACGGCCGCGTCCCCGACTTCCTGTGGTTCGAACGGCTGCTGGAGGACCAGGGCTCCGGCCTCAACCAGCCCGCCGCCGTGATCGTCGAGACGGTCCAGGGCGAGGGCGGCATCAACGTCGCCCGCCCCGAGTGGCTGCGCGGCCTGGCCGACCTGTGCCGGCGCCGCGACATGCTGCTGATCGTCGACGACATCCAGATGGGCTGCGGCCGCACCGGCCCGTTCTTCTCCTTCGAGGAGGCGGGCATCGTGCCGGACATCGTCACCCTCTCCAAGTCGATCGGCGGCTACGGCATGCCGATGTCGCTGACCCTCTTCCGCCCCGAGCTCGACATCTGGGAGCCGGGCGAGCACAACGGCACCTTCCGCGGCCACAACCCCGCCTTCGTCACCGCCACCGCCGCCCTCGACACCTACTGGGCGGACGGCGGCAGCATGGAGAAGCAGACGCTCAGGCGCGGTGAGCAGGCCGAGGCCGTCCTGCGCGAGATCTGCGCCGAGCATCCGCGCTCCGGCGCCCGGTACCGGGGCCGCGGCCTGGTGTGGGGCCTGGAGTTCACCGACCCCGGCCGAGCCTCGCGGGTGTGCGCCCGAGCCTTCGAACTGGGCCTGCTGCTGGAGACCTCCGGCCCCCGCGGCGAGGTCGTCAAGCTGCTGCCCGCCCTGACCATCACCCCCGAGGAGCTCGACGAGGGGCTGCGCACCCTCGCCCGCTCCGTCCGTGAGACCGCCTGACGAAAGGAACCGTCCGACCGTGATCGTGCGATCCCTGAAGGACATCGAGGGCACCGACCGCGATGTCACCGCCGAGACCGGGACCTGGCGCAGCAAGCGCATCGTCCTCGCCGACGACCGCGTGGGCTTCTCGCTGCACGAGACCGTGATGTACGCGGGGACCGAGACCTCCATGTGGTACGCCAACCACGTCGAGGCGGTGCTGTGCGTCGAGGGCGAGGGCGAGCTGACCGACGACGAGACCGGCGAGCGCCACGCGATCTCCCCCGGCACGCTCTACCTGCTCGACGGCCACGAACGGCACACCATGCGCCCCAGGACCGACCTGCGCTTCGTCTGCGTCTTCAACCCGCCCGTCACCGGGCGCGAGGTGCACGACGAGAACGGCGTCTACCCCCTGCTCACCGAGGGAGCGTGACCAGCGATGACCACCGTGACGACGACCGACCTCTACCCCACCCGTGGCACGGCCGAGGTGATGACCCCGCGTCAGGACCCGGCCGTCTGGGGCGGACCCGGCACGTCCGGCCCGATCCAGCCGTCCGAGCTGCGCGACTTCGACCGCGACGGCTTCCTGCCCGTGGACGCGATCATCGGGCCCGAGGACGTCGCCCGTTACCGCGCCGAGCTGGAGCGGCTGTGCGCCGATCCGGCGGTGCGCGCGGACGAGCGGTCCATCGTCGAGGCGAAGTCCCAGGACATCCGCTCGGTCTTCGAGGTCCACAAGATCAGCCCGGTCTTCGCCGAACTGGTCCGCGACCCCCGCGTCGTCGGCCGCGCCCGGCAGATCCTCGGCTCGGACGTCTACGTCCACCAGAGCCGGATCAACGTCAAGCCGGGCTTCGGCGCCTCCGGCTTCTACTGGCACTCCGACTTCGAGACCTGGCACGCCGAGGACGGGCTGCCCCGCATGCGCACGGTCTCGGTCTCGATCGCGCTGACCGAGAACCACGCCACCAACGGCGGCCTGATGATCATGCCGGGCTCGCACCGGACGTTCCTGGGCTGCGCGGGCGCGACACCGGAGGACAACTACAAGAAGTCCCTCCAGATGCAGGACGCGGGCACGCCATCCGACGCGGCCCTCACGGAACTGGCGGGCCGCCACGGTATCCGGCTCTTCACCGGGCCGCCCGGGTCCGCGGTGTGGTTCGACTGCAACGCCATGCACGGCTCGGGGGACAACATCACGCCGTACCCGCGCAGCAACGTCTTCATCGTCTTCAACAGCGTCGACAACGCCGCCGTCGACCCCTTCGCGGCCCCG
Organism: Streptomyces sp. TOM-9; assembly: GCF_056858595.1. Taxonomy (NCBI): domain Bacteria; kingdom Bacillati; phylum Actinomycetota; class Actinomycetes; order Kitasatosporales; family Streptomycetaceae; genus Streptomyces; species Streptomyces sp. TOM-9. The sequence goes on from NZ_JBXEQB010000001.1 coordinate 2,800,838, forward strand.
GTCCGCCGCCCCGAGTTCATCGGAGCGCGCGACTTCACGCCTGTGCGGTAACCCTCCGGGGTGCGGGTTCTGTGTGCGGCGCCGCGTTTGTTGCGGCGGGCGGTTGCCCCGCCGCAACCACAACGCACCCGCACACACCATCGGGCAGCCCGGCGCAGCCGCCCGCAGGCGGGAACCCCGTCAGGCCTCGCGGCGCCCGTTGAAGCGGCGCGGCAACCCCAACGGATTGCCGTCGCGCAGCTCCGCCGGAAGCAGCCCCTGCGGCGCGTCCTGGTAGACGACCGGCCGCAGCCACCGCTCGATCGCCGTGCCGCCCACCGACGTGGACGTCGAGGTCGTGGCCGGGTACGGCCCCCCGTGGTGCATGGCCGGGGCCACCGCGACCCCTGTGGGCCAGCCGTTCACCACGACGCGCCCCGCCAGCGGGGTGAGGCGGCGCAGCAGGTCCGCGCCGGAGCCGTCGGCGTCGGTGCCGGACGCCTCGGCCTCGCTCAGGTGCGCCGTCGCCGTGAGGTTCCCGGGGAGCCGTCCGAGCACCCCCTCGACCTCCTCCGCGCCGCCGTACCGCGCGACGACCGTGACCGGCCCGAAGTGCTCCTCCAGCAGCGCGTCGTGCACGCCGCCCTCCGCGAGCCGGGCCGCCGGGACGGCGACGAAGCCGGCGCGCACCAGGTGCTCGCCTCCGTCGCCGGGCTCGACCGGCGCCTCCACCTCGGGCAGCGCGGTCAGTTCGCGCACGCCCGCGATGAAGTTGTCCCGCATGCGGGCGTCGAGCAGGGTGCCGGGGGCGACGTCGCCGACCGCGGCCGCCAGGGACTTCAGGAGGCGGTCGCCGGCCTCGCCCGCCGGGGCCAGTACGAGGCCGGGTTTGACGCAGAACTGGCCGACGCCGAGGGTCACGGAACCGGCGAGCCCCGCGCCGATCTGCTCGGCGCGCTCCTCGGCCGCGGCCTCCGTGATCACCACGGGGTTGAGGCTGCCGAGTTCGCCGTGGAAGGGGATCGGCACCGGTCGTGCCGCGGCGGCGTCGAAGAGGGCGCGCCCGCCCCGTACGGAGCCGGTGAACCCCGCGGCGGAGACCAGCGGGTGCTTGATCAGGTCGATGCCGGCCTGGAAGCCGTGGACCACCGAGACGACGTCGGCGGGCAGGCCGACGGCGACGGCGGCGCGGCGCAGCGCGTCCGCGCACAGCTCGCTCGTCGCCGGGTGGTCGGGGTGGGCCTTGACGACGACGGGGCAGCCGGCCGCGAGCGCGCTGGCGGTGTCGCCGCCCGGCACGGAGAAGGCGAGGGGGAAGTTGCTGGCGGAGTACACGGCCACGACGCCGAGCGGGATCTTGTAGCGCCGCAGGTCGGGCCGGGGCGGGGCGAGCGTCGCGTCGGCGTGGTCGATGATGACGTCGAGGAAGGCGCCCTCCTCGACGATCTCGGCGAAGGCCCTCAACTGGTAGGTGGTGCGCCCGAGTTCGCCGGTGAGGCGGGCAGGACCGAGGGCGGTCTCCGCGTCGGCGGCCTCCAGGATGCGGGGGCCGGCCTCCTCCAGGAAGTCGGCCGCGGTGCGCAGCAGCCGGGCGCGCACCTCGCGGTCGGCCAGCGCCGGGAAAGCCGCGGCGGCGGCGCGCACCGCGGTGTCGACCTCCTCGGCGGTGGCTTCCACGGCGACCTGCTCCCGCTGCTTCCCGGTTCGGGGATCGACGCTCCACACTGGTACGGCCACCGCGGGCACCTCCAGGCCTTCCGTTCGATATACTGAACAGCATCCGCAACTGTGAATCTGTTCGGGAGCCTACTTGTGCGGGTCCCGGCCGAACAAGGGGGGTCCACTCCAGATGGCTGCAGGTGAGGGCGGCGCGCAGGTCAAATCCGCGGTGCGGACGGTGGAGCTGCTGGAGTTCTTCGCGGGGCAACCCGGCATGCACAGCCTGGCCGCCGTGCAGGAGGCCGTGGGCTACCCCAAGTCCAGCCTGTACATGCTGCTGCGCACGCTCGTGGAGCTGGGCTGGATCGAGACCGACGCCACCGGCACCCGCTACGGCATCGGCGTGCGCGCCCTGCTGGTCGGCACCTCGTACATCGACGGCGACGAGGTCGTCGCCGCGGCCCGCCCGACCCTGGACCGGCTCTCGGACGACACCAGCGAGACCATCCACCTGGCCCGCCTCGACGGAACCAGCGTCGTCTACCTGGCGACCCGTCAGTCCTCGCACTACCTGCGGCCGTTCACCCGGGTCGGCCGCCGGCTGCCGGCCCACTCCACCTCGCTCGGCAAGGCGCTGCTCGCCACGTACACCGACGAGCAGGTCCGCAAGCTGCTGCCGGAGACGCTGGAGCCGCTCACCGAGCACACCCACACCGACCGCGAGAAGCTGATCGCGGAGCTGCACCAGATCCGCGAGCAGGGCTACGCCGTGGACCGCGAGGAGAACACGCTGGGCCTGCGCTGCTTCGGCGTCGCCATCCCGTACCGCACGCCCGCGCGCGACGCGATCAGCTGCTCGGTCCCGGTGGCCAGGCTGACCCCGGCCCACGAGCAGCTGATCAAGGACGCCCTCTTCGACGCGCGCGACCGCCTCACGCTGGCGACCCGCCGTCTGTGACCCTCGCGGTCAGGACTCCTCGCGCAGCACCCGGACGGCACCCGGCGGCACGCTGAGCCGGCCGATGACCCGTTCCCCGGTGAGCAGTTCGGTACCCGGCGCGTCGAGGGGCACCTTCGCCTCGGACCCGGTGTGGTTGATCACGAAGAGGTACGTGCCCTGCTCGCCGGCGCGGCGGACGACCTCGACGTCGCGCGGCAGTTCGGCCCGGTCCGGCAGGCCCGCGTCCTCCGCGGCGGCGGCCAGGACCGCGCCGAGCTCCGCGGGGCCGAGCCGGGTCGAGACGTACCAGGCCGTGCCCTCGCCCAGGGCGTGCCGGGTGACGGCGGGGCGGCCGGCGGCGGGGCCGTCGGCGTACGTCCACACCGGCTCGGCGCCGCGCGGCACGACGACCTCGGTCCACAGGTCGCCGGTGAGGGCGGGGCCCTCGGGGCCGTCGAGCAGGACCCGTTCCCCGTCGAGCAGGGGCGCGAACTCCTCGACGGTCAGCCCGAGCACGTCCCGCAGCGCGCCGGGCACGGGGCCCGGGTGGACGGTGTCGTGCTCGTCGACGACGCCGGAGAAGTAGGAGACCAGCAGCGTGCCGCCGCCCTCGACGTAGGCGCGCAGGTTCCGTCCGGCGGCCTCGGTGGTGAGGTAGAGGGCGGGGACGACGACGAGGGGATAGGCCGACAAGTCGGCCTCGGGACGCGTGAAGTCGACGGTCAGGTGCCGGTCGAAGAGGGCCTCGTAGTAACTGTCGGCGCGTTCGCGCGCGTCGTGGTCCTGGCTGGGCCGCCACTCCAGCTTCTGCGCCCACCAGGACTGCCAGTCCCACAGCACGGCGGCGTCCGCGACGGTCCGGGTGCCGGCGACCTCGGCGAGGGCGGCGACGTCGGCGCCCAGCCGGACCACCTCGCGCCAGACGCGGCTGTCGGTGCCCGCGTGCGGCAGCATCGCGGAGTGGAACTTCTCGGCGCCGTAGCGGGACTGCCGCCACTGGAAGAACAGGGCGCCCTCCGAGCCGCGGGCGACGTGCGCAAGGCTGTTGCGGGCCATCTGGCCGGGGGCCTTGGCGGGGTTGCGGCGCTGCCAGTTGACGCCGCTGGTGGAGTGCTCCAGCAGCAGCCAGGGGGCGCCGCCGGCGACGGAGCGGGTGAGGTCGGCGGCCATCGCCAGGTTGACGTGGGTGCGGCGGCCGTCGGTGATCAGGTAGTGGTCGTTGGTGACGAGGTCGACCTCGCGGCCCCAGGCCCAGTAGTCCATGGAGTCGCACTGGCTGAGCGCGGTCATGAAGTTGGTGGTGACCGGGACGCCGGGTGACAGCCGGTGCAGGACGTCGCGTTCGGCGGTGAAGTTGCCGCGGACGGTCTCGTCGGTGAAGCGGGCGTAGTCCAGCTGCTGGGCCGGGTTGGCGACGGTGGGGGTCAGCCGCGGGGCGTCGACGTGCGCCCAGTCGCCGTAGGTCTGGCCCCAGAAGGCCGTGCCCCAGGCGGCGTTGAGGGCGTCCAGGCTCTCGTAGCGGGCCCGCAGCCACTGCCGGAACTCCTCGGCGGACGCCTCGCAGTAGCAGGCGCCGACCGGGACCCCGTACTCGTTGTGGACGTGCCACATCGCCACGGCCGGGTGGCTCCCGTAGCGCTCGGCCAGCCGCTCGGTGATCCCGGCGGCGGCCCGGCGGTAGGCGGCGGAGCTGTGGCAGATGGCGCCGCGCGAGCCGAAGCCGTAGCGGACGCCCTCGCGGCTCACCGGGAGCGCCTCGGGGTGGGCGGCGTAGAACCAGGCGGGCGGCACGACGGTGGGGGTGCCGAGGTCGGCGCGGATGCCGTGCTCGTGCAGCAGGTCCAGCAGCCGGTCGAGCCAGGCGAAGTCGTAGCGGCCGGGCTCGGGCTCCAGCTTCGCCCAGGCGAAGATGCCGACGCTGACCATGGTCACACCGGCCTCGCGCATCAGCCGGACGTCCTCGTGCCAGACCTCCTCGGGCCACTGCTCGGGGTTGTAGTCGCCGCCGTAGGCAAGGCGCGCCATGGGATCTCCTGGGTCAACTCTGGGAACGTGCACAGCTGCCCGAGGGGCGGCTCGGCCAAGGTAACCGCACGGCCACAAGCATTGACAAGTGTCGGAGATGTTTCTCTACTGTGAACGCTCACAGCGCCCCCGCGCACCCTCGTCAGGGGAGGAACCCATGAACAAGCGCCTCGTCGCCGCATTCGCAGCGGCCGCGCTCTCCACCACGCTGCTGGCCGGCTGCGGTTCGTCGGACGACGGCGGAGACGGAGACAAGGCGGAGTCCGGACCGGTCAGCCTCACGTACTGGGCCTGGGCCCCGGGCCTGGACAAGGTCGCGGCGATCTGGAACGCCGGTCCCGGCAAGGAGGCCGGCATCACGGTCACGGTGAAGAAGCAGGCGTCGGGCGACGACCTGGTCACCAAGATCATCACCGCATCGAAGGCGCACAAGGCGCCCGACCTGGTGCAGGCCGAGTTCCAGGCCCTCCCCACGCTGGTGAGCAACGACGTCCTGGCCGACGTATCCGGGCAGGCGGGCGACGTGAAGAAGGACTTCGCCGACGGCGTGTGGCAGCAGGTGACCCTCGGCTCCGACGCGGTGTACGCGATCCCGCAGGACACCGGGCCGCTGATGTTCTACTACCGCCAGGACCTGTTCACGAAGTACGGCCTGAACGTGCCCACGACGTGGGACGAGTTCGCGCAGACGGCCCGCGCCCTGAAGAAGAAGGACGCCGAGAAGTCGCTGACCACCTTCTCGGCGACCGACCCCGGCCTGTTCGCGGGCCTGTCGCAGCAGGCGGGCGCGAAGTGGTGGACGACCTCCGGGGACAAGTGGGACGTCGCCATCGACGACGCCGCCTCCACCAAGGTCGCCGACTTCTGGGGCGGCCTGGTCAAGGAGGGCGTCGTCGACAACCAGCCGATGTACACCCCCGCGTGGAACAAGGCGCTCAACACCGGGACCCAGATCGCCTGGGTCAGCGCCGTGTGGGCGCCTGGCGTGCTGACGACCGCGGCCCCCGACACCAAGGGCAAGTGGGCCATGGCGCCGCTGCCGCAGTGGAACGCGGGTGAGAACGTCACGGGCAGCTGGGGCGGCTCCACGACCGGTGTCAGCAACGACTCGAAGCACAAGGACGCCGCGGTGAAGTTCGCGACCTGGCTGAACACCGACCCGGAGGCCGTGACGGCCCTGGTGAAGAACGGCGGCATCTACCCGGCGGCGACGGCCGCCCAGACCGGGGACGCGCTCGCCCAGGCGCCGGAGTTCTTCTCCAACCAGCCGGACTTCTACACCAAGGCGGCGGAGATCGCGAAGACCACCGCCCCGGGGGCGTGGGGTCCGAACGTGAACGTCGCCTACAGCGCGTTCAAGGACGCCTTCGGCAAGGCGGCGCAGGACAAGGCCGGCTTCGGCCCGGCGCTGGGCACGGTGCAGTCGACGACGGTCGCCGACATGAAGAAGCAGGGCTTCTCGGTCACGGAGTAGCGCGCGGCAGCCCCTCAGGCCGACCGGGGGCACCACGCGCCCCCGGTCCCGCCCGCCCGTCCGCCGCCCATCCGTCAGCCGTCAGCCGTCAGCCGTCAGCCGTCCGAAACGAGCCGCCCATGCCGCCCACGTCCGCTGCCCGGCGCACCCGACGCCTCGCCCCCTACGGATTCCTCGCCCCCGCCGTCCTCCTGTTCGCCGCGACCTTCGCGCTCCCCATCGGCTACGCCGTCTACCTGAGCTTCCGCAAGATCGAGGTCAAGGGCCTGGGCCTGGGCCGGGGCGCACGCGGCGAGGCCTGGGCGGGGCTGTCCAACTACACCTCCGTCCTGTCCGACACCGAGCTCCTGCACGGCGCCGCCCGCATCCTCGGCTACGGCGCGATCGTCGTGCCGGTGATGCTGGGCCTCGCCCTGCTGTTCGCCCTGATGCTGGACGCGCAGCGGACCCGGCTGCGCGGCTTCTCGCGGCTGGCGATCTTCCTGCCGTACGCCGTGCCCGGGGTGGTCGCGGCGCTGCTGTGGGGCTTCCTCTACCTGCCCTCGCTCAGCCCGCTCCACTACGCGCTGGGCGCCATGGGCCTGCCGGAGCCGGACCTGCTGACCGGCGGCGCGCTCTTCGGCGCGCTGGCCAACGTCGCCGTGTGGGGCGGCACGGGCTTCAACATGATCGTGATCTACACGTCGCTGCGGGCGGTGCCCTCCGAGATCTACGAGGCCGCACGGATCGACGGCTGCTCTGAGCTGCAGATCGCACTGCGGATCAAGATCCCCACGGTGGCGCCGGCGCTCGTGCTGACCTTCTTCTTCTCGATGATCGCGACCTTCCAGGTCTTCGGCGAGCCGATGACCCTGAAGGGGATGACGAACTCGATCTCCACGACCTGGAGCCCGCTGATGAAGGTCTACCAGGACGCCTTCGTCCGCGGCGACCTCCACTCGGCGGCCGCGACGTCCGTGGTCATCGCCGTCGTCACCCTCGTCCTGTCCTTCGGCTTCCTGCGGGCGGCCAACTCCCGTACCCGGCAGGGAGCCTCCTGATGAGCGTCACGGCAACCCCCCTCGCCCAGCGGCCCGGCGCCACCACGGCGGCCCGCGCCTCCGCGCCGCGGCGGCGCCGCGGGACCGGCCTGGTCCCGACCGTCGTGCTGCTGCTCGGCGCGGCCTACTGCCTGCTCCCGGTCGCATGGGTGCTGGTGGCGTCGACGAAGAGCAGCCGCGAGCTGTTCGCGACGTTCACCTTCCTGCCCGGCACGGGCCTGGTCGACAACGTCTCCGCGCTGACGGCGTACCGCGACGGCGTCTACTGGCGGTGGATGCTCAACTCCCTCTTCTACGCGGGCCTCGGCGCGCTGCTGTCCACCGCGGTGTCCGCGGTGAGCGGCTACGCGCTGGCGAAGTACCGCTTCCGCGGCCGCGAGGCGATCTTCAACGTCCTGCTGACCGGGGTGCTGATGCCGCCGGTCATCCTGGCGATCCCGCAGTACCTGCTGATGGCCAAGGCGGGTCTGGCCGACAGCTACCTGTCGGTGCTGCTGCCGAGCGTCCTGGCGCCGTACGGCATCTACCTGGCGCGGATCTACGCCTCCGCCGCCGTGCCGGACGAGGTGGTGGAGGCGGCCCGGGTGGACGGTGCGGGCGAGTGGCGGACCTTCCGCACGATCGCGCTGCCGGTGATGCTGCCCGGACTGGTGACGGTCTTCCTCTTCCAGTTCGTGGCGATCTGGAACAACTTCCTGCTGCCGTTCATCATGCTGGGCGACGACGAGAAGTTCCCGGTGACGCTGGGCCTGTTCACCCTGCTCCAGCAGGGGGCCTCGGCGCCCGCCCTCTACACGCTGGTGATCACCGGTGCGATGCTGGCGATAATGCCGCTGATCGCACTGTTCCTGGTGATCCAGCGGTTCTGGAGCCTGGACCTGCTCTCCGGGGCCGTAAAGTCCTGAGGAGCCCCGAAGGAAGAACGGTATGAGCCGCACAGAACGACGCCGTCCCCCGACGATCCACGACGTGGCCCGCGAGGCGGGCGTGTCACGGGGCACGGTGTCGCGCGTCCTCAACGGCGGGCACAACGTGAGCCCGGCCGCGATGGAGGCGGTCAACGCCGCCATCCGCCGCACCGGATACGTGGTGAACCGGCACGCCCGCAGCCTGATCACCGGGCGTTCGGACTCGGTGGGCTTCCTGCTCACCGAGCCGCAGGAGCGCTTCTTCGAGGACCCGAACTTCAACGTGCTGCTCAGCGGCTGCACCCAGGCGCTGGCCGCGCACGACATACCGCTGCTGCTGATGATCGCCGGCGACGAGTCCGAGCGGCGGCGGATCACCCGCTACATCACCGCCGGGCACGTCGACGGCGTGCTGCTGGTGTCCAGCCACTCGGGGAACCCGGTCGCCGAGCGGCTGGAGAAGGCCGGGGTTCCGGTCGTCGCCTGCGGGGAGCCGCTGGGGCAGGGCGGCCGGGTCGCGTACGTGGCCGCCGACGAACGGGGCGGCGCGCACCGGATGGTGCGGCACCTCGTGGCCTCCGGGCGGCGCACGATCGCCATGATCACGGGGCCGCTGGACACCCCCGGCGGTGTGCAGCGCCTGGCGGGCTACCGCGAGGAGCTGGCCGCCGCGGGGCTGCCCGCCGACGAGACGCTGATCGCCGAGGGCGACTACAGCCGGGCCAGCGGGGAGGCCGCGATGACCGCGCTGCTGGACCGCTCCCCCGGCCTGGACGCGATCTTCGTCGCCTCCGACCTGATGGCCCAGGGCGCGCTGGCGGCGCTGGAACGGGCCGGGCGGCGGGTGCCGGAGGACGTCGCGGTCGGCGGCTTCGACGACTCCCCGGCGGCGCTGGCCACGCTCCCGCCGCTGACCACGATCCGCCAGCCGTGGGACCGGATCAGCGCCGAGATGGTGCGGCTGCTGCTCGCCCGCATCGCCGGTGACGAGCCGTCCGCGGTGATCCTCCCGACGGAGCTGGTACGGCGGGAGTCGGCCTGAACATCCCCTAGGATCATGGGAGTTGGGGCGTCGAAGCCGCCGCCCCCGGACTTGGAGGACCGGTGCGTCTCCCCCGCTCCCTTTCCGGCTGGACCATGGCCGTCTTCGGTGTGCTCGCCGCCGCGCTCGGCATCGTCGGGATCGTCTCGCCGGCCGTGCAGCTGTCCCTGCTCGGCTTCCACCGTCCGGACCACCGCGCCGCCGGCGACTACACCCTGGTCTTCCTCACCGCGTCCTCGATGGCGGCGCTCAACATGGGCGTGTACTACGTCCTGGCGGCCCTCGCCGACTGGCGCGCCTTCTTCCGCTGGACGGTCCCGTTCCGGCTGCTGACCTTCACCGTCTTCACCACGGCCGTGGTGATCGGCCGGGCGCCCTCCGGCTTCCTCGGGGTCGGCGTGTGGGAGGGCGTGGGCGCGCTGGTGACCGGTGCGGCCCTCTGGCACGAGGGCCGCAGGGCCCGGGCCGCGACCCCCGAGGGCGCCGCGGCGGCGTGACGCGGCCGTGGCGTGACCCGGCCGTGGCGTGACCCTGCCGCGGGGCGGTCAGGACGTACCGGGCGGGACCGCGCACTGCTCGGAGAAGCCCTGGCTGGTCAGCCCGAGGGCACTGTTGAGCCGGGAGCGCAGGTTCTCCACCGCGACCATGGCCGTGAGTTCGACGAAGGCGGCCTCACCGAGCCGGTCGAGCAGCCGGCGGGCCAGGTCGTCGGTGACGGACGGCACCGTCTCGCTCATGGCCTCGGCGTACTCCATCACCCACTGTTCGAGCTCGGTGAAGTCCTCCCGGTGCTCGCGCCAGACCGGCACCTTGCCCACCTTCTCCATGGGCAGCCCCAGGCCCTCGGCCTTCCAGTGGCCGAAGTCCACGCACCAGGAGCAGCCGATGCGGACCGCGGACGCCATGACGGCGAGGTGCCCCAGGCCCCGGTCGAGCGCGTGCCACTTCTCCACGCCCTGCTCGAAGCGGGCGTAGCTCATCAGCACCTTCGGGTTGTGGCCGACCGCCCGGCCGGGGTCGAGGACCCTGCCGAACCTGCGGCGCGCGTACCACTCGGCGAGCCGGATGAACGGGGTCCGGGGCGGGTCGAGGGAGATGCGGGACATGTCGTGCCTCCTGGGGTCGTCCGCGTCGTGCCTGCGGGAGTACGACGGACGGCGGCCTCCCCGGTGTGACATCCGGGGGCGGGGGCACCTCCGGGGACGTCCGGGAGGTCACGCCCGCAGGGCGCACAGGGCGCGGTCCCAGAGCCGGTCCGCGGCGACCGGGTCCACGGCGTGGGCGGCGACGCCGCCGGGGCGCCCCTCGTCCCCGTCCACGACCTGCGCCTCCTGGTTGTCCTCGAAGTAACGTCCGGTCACCCCGTCGAGCAGCGGCGACGCCGCGAGCAGCACCGAGGTGGCGGCTCCCTGCTCCGCGGTCTTGTGGTACGGCTGCGGGATGACGGCGCCGTCCTCGTCCGTCACGCCCATCGCCCGCATGGTGCCGGCGTCGATGTGGCGCTGGAGGTTGGTGCCGAGGATCCATCCGGGGTTGAGCGCGTTGGCCGTGACGCCGTCGGCGGCCCACCGGCGGGCGCCCACCGCGAGCAGGACGTCCGCGGTCTTGGACTGCGCGTAGGCCGTCCAGGGGTCGTAGGGACGCCGCTCGAAGTGGGGGTCGCCGAAGTCGAACGCGGCGTTGCGGTGGGCTCCGGAACTGACGACCACCAGACGGGCCGACCCGGCCGCCCGCAGTGCGGGGTGGAGTGCCGTGGCGAGGGCGAAGTGCCCGAGGTGGTTGGTGGCGAGCTGCAGCTCCCACCCCAGGTCGGTGACCTGGCGGGTGGGGAGGGCCATGATCCCGGCGTTGGCGACGAGGATGTCGAGCGGCCCGCTCCAGGCGTCCGCGAAGTGGGCGACGGACGCGAGGTCGGCCAGGTCGAGGGCCCGTACGTCCACCGAGCCCGCCGGGGCGGTGGTGGCGAGTCCGCGGAGGGCCGGTGCCGCGGCGGCGGGATCGCGCGTGGCGACGGTGACGTCCGCGCCGGCCGAGGCCAGGGCCCGGACCGTTTCGAGGCCGATGCCGGAGGCGCCGCCGGTGACGAGGGCGCGCCGGCCGGTGAGGTCGACTCCGCCGATGACCTCGGAGGCCGTGGCGTGCGAGGGGAAGGGGGTCTGCAGCAGGGGGTGGTCGAGCACGGTGACCTTCTCGGGAGGGGAACGGCTGGTACGCGAACCAGGCTATGGACGGCATCGCGTATTCTCCATAATGAAAACTCCGGAAAACTTCAGCCATCGTCCAGCCCCAGGAGGCACGTCATGGATCCGCTCGAGGACGTGCTGGCCCTGCTGGAGACCAGGGCCCATCTCTCGACGGGCCTCGTGGCGGGCGGCGAGTGGGCGGTGCGCTTCGGGGCGCCGTCCGGGGTGAAGTTCAACGCGGTCCGGCGCGGCGGGTGCCTCCTGGAGGTCGAAGGGGCGGACGGGCCGGTGGAGCTGGCCGCGGGCGACTGCTTCCTGCTCACCCAGGCCCGCCCGTTCGTGCTGCGCAGCGCTCCCGGCGTGGCCCCGGTCTCCGCGGAGCCGGTGTTCGCCGCGGCGGAGGGCGGTTTCGCCCGGGTCGGCCGGGGCGACGACGTCCTGCTCGTCGGCGGCCGCTTCTCCTTCGGCGACCGCGCGCGGGCCCTGCTGCTGGACGCCCTGCCGCCGGTCATCCACGTGCCCGCGGGGACCGCGCACGCGCAGACCGTGGGCTGGGCACTGGAGCAGATCGGGCAGGAGCTGCTGCGACGGCCCGTGGCCTCCACCCTCGTGGCGGAGCACCTGGCCGTCGTCATGCTGGTCCACGTGCTGCGTCTGCACCTCGCCGAGGAGTCGCACGGCGCGTCGGGCTGGCCGGCGGGCCTGGCCGACCCCGTCGTGGCGCCCGCCCTGGCCGCGCTGCACCGCGCGCCGGCGCACGGCTGGACGGTCGCCGAACTCGCCCGCACCAGCGGGGTGTCGAGGTCCACGCTCGCCGCGCGGTTCAAGCGGACCGTGGGCTGTCCGCCGCTGGACTACCTCAGGCGGTGGCGCATCGAACTCGCCTCGCAGCGCCTGCGCAAGGGCACCGAGACCCTCGCCGTCATCGCCCGCGCGGTCGGCTACGGCTCCGAGAGCGCGCTCAGCACGGCCTTCAAGGAGGTGACGGGGAGCTCGCCCCGTGCCTACCGCGGCGGTCCCGCGGCCTGACGGGACGGCCTGAAGGGACGGCCTGGGGGCGCGGGCCTCCGCCGGCCGGGGACGGTCGGCCGACGGGTGGGGTGGGTGCGGGGCGGCGGCCGGTCAGAGCCTTCCGCTGCCCGCGTGGCGGTCGACGACGTGCGGCACGGCGCCCGCACGGTCGACCCGGGTGCGCAGGGCCGGGGTCCACCCGGCGTCGTCGCCGAGCTGCTCGGCGGGGACACCCGCGTTGTGGACGGCGAGCAGGTCGACGGGGCGGCCGTTGACGAGGTTGCCGTCCTCGGTGAGGGCGGTGCCCTTCCACTTCTTGATGACGGTGGCGCGGTCGACGCCCGCGGGCAGGGTGAAGGCGTTGGCCTCCGCCACGAGCTGCGACTGGACGCCGACACCGAGGCTGTAGCCGTAGGCGTAGCCGGAGTCCGCGGTCGCCACGTAGTGGTTGTTGTAGACGTCGACCTGGCCGAAGCGGACGCGCGGGGCGCGCTCGGTGACGTTCCGGTAGAGGTTGTGGTGGAGGGTGACGCCCGCGGGCAGGGTGAAGGCGTTGGCCTCCGCCACGAGCTGCGACTGGACGCCGACACCGAGGCTGTAGCCGTAGGCGTAGCCGGAGTCCGCGGTCGCCACGTAGTGGTTGTTGTAGACGTCGACCTGGCCGAAGCGGACGCGCGGGGCGCGCTCGGTGACGTTCCGGTAGAGGTTGTGGTGGAGGGTGACGCGCAGCCTGCCCGCGTCGGTGGCGGCGGCGCTGTCGCTGTTGCCGATGAGCGAGGTCTTGCCGTGGTCCCGGAAGACGTTCCAGGACCCGGTGACGAGGTCGGAGCCCTTGATGACGTCGAAGAGGCCGTCGTGCTTCTGGAAGACGCGGCCGAAGTAGGTGGGCAGGGTCGTGTCGGGCTCGTCGCCGTCGGAGAAGGTGTTGTGGTCCACCCACACGTGCGTGGAGCCGACCACGCTGAGGTTGTCGTACTCGGAGTTCCAGTTGCCGGTGTCGCCGTCGGTGGGGTCCCAGGCGGGGAAGCAGTCGGCGGCGTTCTCGAAGGACAGGTTGCGGATGATGACGTCGTCGGCGTCCTGGACCATGAGGTTGCCGCCCCGGAGGGTGGCGCCCCGGCCGAGGCCGACGATGGTGGTGCGGGAGCCGACCCGCACCTGGACGCGTTCCGCCTGGACCTTCTGCGAGGCGGCGCGGGCGTCCTCGAGCGGGCCGGACGGCTCGCGGTCGGTGCCCCACACCGCGGGGTCGTAGGCGGCGAGGTAGCCGTCGAGGGTGTAGCCGTCGGTGGCGTAGTCCGCGCAGCCCAGGGGGGTGCCGTCGTCGGCGGTGTTCACGTCGATGACGCCCTTGACCTGGACGATCCGGGGGGTGCCGTCGCCGTCGCCGAGGGCGGCGACCAGTTCGGCGCGGTTGCGCACGGTGAAGACGTGGGCGGCGTCGGCGGCCGAGCCGCCCTTGGTGCCCCCGCCGGCCGAGGCCCAGCCGTCACCGGCGGGCAGTACGGCGCGGCCGAGGGCGGTCCCGCGCGGGACGGCCTGGGCCTCGGCCGGAGCGGTGAGGGCGAGGGCGAGCGTCGTGCAGCCCACCAGCAGGGGAATGACGCGTGCATGACACACAGATCTGCGCATTGCGGCTCCTTGGGAGGAGGTGGGGAGGGGAGGGGGAGCGGGGACGGCCGGCGGCTCACGGCGCGGCGTGGGCGCCGCCGGCCTTCCCGTACCCGGGCACGCGGATCAGGAGGTGTGCTTCTTCCAGTCCGCCTGCGCGGCGTTGAGCTTCCCGGCGAAGGCGTCGAGGAAGTCCTTGGCGCTCAGCCGGCCGAGGACGACCTTCTGGAACTCCGGTTCGCTGTCGGCCTTGCTGAGGGTGTTCCAGTCCGGCAGGTAGTACGGCAGCTGGACGATCTTCGTCTTGAGGTCGGTGAGCGCCTCGATGGCGATCTTGGTGGCCCCGGCGGAGGCGATCCAGTCGTCGTCCTGCGCCTCGGTGTTGGACGGGATGGCACCGGCGGACTCGTTCCACAGGCTGTTCGCCTCCGCGGAGGCGGCGAACTCGATGAACTTCCAGGCGGCCTCCTTGTTCTCGGAGCTCTTGAACAGACCGAGCCCGTCCACCGGGTTGGAGACCGTGGTGCGCACCCCCGCCGCGTCGACCGGCATGGCCACGCCCGCGAACTTGCCCTGACCGAGGGCGTCCAGGTGGTTCTGGTAGGAACCCAGGTTGTGCTGGAGGATGCCGATCTTCCCGTTGTCGAACTCGGCGACCATCTTGGTGAAGTCGTTGTTGAGGTCGGCCTCGGGCGTGGTCTTCTTGTACAGCGCGACGTACTTCTCCAGCGCCGCCACGTTCTTGGCGTCGTTGACGGTGGTCGTGTCGCCGTTCCAGAAGCTGTCGATGCCCGACTGCCCGTACATCATGTCCAGGGCCTGGGCGATCGAGCCGGCGCCGCCGCGGAAGGTGAAGCCGAACTCGTTGTTCTTGCGGTCCGTCAGCTTCTGCGTCGCCGTGAAGAACGCGTCCCAGGTGGTGGGCGCCTGCGCCCCCGCGGCCTCGAAGAGGTCGGTGCGGTACCACAGGACGCCCATGTTCGCGGAGGTCGGCACCGAGAACAGCTCGTCGCCGCCGCCCGCCGCCTGCACGCTCGTGACCAGGTTGGGGTCGAACCTGCCCTTCAGGGGGCTGTCGTCGATGCGGTCGGTCACCGGGTCGAGCGCGCCCTGCGCCACCAGGCTCGCGAGCATCGCGGTGCCCACGCCGCCCACGTCGGGCAGGCCCTTGCCGCCCGCGATGGCGGTGTCGTACTTGGACTGCACGTCGGCGGCGGCGACCCCGACGTACTTCACCTTGACGTCCGGGTTCTTCTTCTCGAAGCGGGAGATGATCTCCTTCCACACCTCGGTGCGGACACCGCCGTTGTTGTCCCAGAAGGTGACGGTGCCCTTGCCGCTGCCCTCGCTGCCCGAGCTGCCCTTGCCGTCGGTGCCGCAGGCGGACGCGGTCAGCGCCAGTGCGGAGACGGCCGCGACGGCGGCGGCGAGGCGTGCTCCGCGGCCCTTCGGTGCTCTCATGGTGACTCTCCTGTCGGGGTGTGTGCGGGTGGTGGGGACGTGAGGGGTGGCCCGGGGTCCGGCGTGGGCCGTCGCCGGTGTCCGCGGCGGTGGGTGCCGTCGCCGAGGCCGGCGGTCCAGGGGCGCATCGTCAGCCGCTCCCGTCGACGAGGCGGCGGGCCAGCGCGCCGGCCTGCGCGGGTCCGAGGCGACCGTCGGCGACGGCGGTGACGATCCGCCGGGTCACGGTGCCGCCCGCGGGGACGGGCAGCCGCCGCGCCCAGGCGAGGGAGGAGCCGACGCCGGGGTACTCGGCGGTGCGCACGAACCACGGGTCGCGGCGGGTCCCGGCGGTCGCCCCGGCGAAGACCAGCGTCCAGCCCTCGCCCGAGAGGGCCAGCCAGTCGGCCGCCCGGCCGTGCACGGCCTCCTCGCCCTCCGCACCGGCCGTGAACACCCGCGCCCGCTCCGGCTCGGCGGGCGCCCGCCAGAAGAAGCCGCCGTATCCGGCGCCGGGGCGGCCGTTGGTGGCCGGGCTGCCGATGGTCAGCTCCCGGTCGCCGGGGTTGGCCAGGGCGAAGGTGACGTCGAGCGCCCAGCAGCCCCTGCCGAGCGCGCGGGCCGTGACCGTCCGCCGCTCGCGGAGCAGTTCGCGGTCCCCGGTGCGCCAGGACAGCTCCTCGGTGAAGCCGTCCGGGCCGCCGCGGAGCAGGCCCAGGTGCTCCTGGACGCCGTGGTCGTCCAGCTCGGCCGGGCCCCGGTCGCGGACGTAGGTGCGCCCGCCCCAGAAGTTGCGCCCGTCGACGTCGGGGACGGCGACGCTCACCCCGAGGTGGTGGAGGTGGTCGCCGGGCATGAACTCGGTGACGGGCACCCCGGCCAGGGTGGTCAGCGGGTGCAGGTACGGGCGCGGGGCGAGCCGCCCGGGCAGCTCGGGGCGGTGGACGTACCGTCCGACGGTACGTCCGGCGGCACGCAGCACGGTGGTCGTCATCGCCGGACCACCCCGTTCGGCGCGGCCCAGGGGGCGCCCAGCTCGGAGAAGAGGGCCAGGGTCTCCGCGCCGGCGGTGACCATGCCGTCGACCCCGGTGACGACACGTCGCGCGGACCGTTCGCCGGGCTCGGAGCGCCAGGCGCCGTCGGGCAGCGGCACCGGGTCCGGGGCGGTGCGCACGGCCTCGACGACCTTCATGAAGGCACCGGTGGCGCGGGGCGGCACGAGCAGGTCCTCGCCGTGCCGCACGTGCGCGACCAGGTTCTCCAGCAGGTCCGTGCGCCCGTACCGCTGCTCCTGCGGGCCGCGCCCGGCGCGTTGCAGCAGGACGCGGTCCTGCTTGTACCAGAACGTCACACGGCCTCGGTCGCCGTGGACGACGACGTACGGCTCGGCGTTCCGCTCGGCGCACAGGGTGGCGGTGACCGTGACGACCGTGCCCCGCGCGGTGCGCAGCCGCAGGGCGGAGGTGTCGTCGGCCTCGATGGCGTTGGCCCGGAAGAGCTCCAGCTCGATCGCCCCGACGTCCTCGGCGCGTTCGCTGCCGTCCAGGGCGAGCGCGGTGGCGACGGCGTGGGCGAGGGGGTTGGTGAGCACCCCGTCGACCACGTCCGTACCGCCGATCCTGCGCCGCCCCGACCAGGCGGCCCGGCGGAAGTAGTGCTCGTCGCGCACCCAGTTGCCGGCGGCGCCGATGCCGCGCACGGTGCCTATCGCGCCGTCGGCCACCAGCGCGCGGACGGCGTCCAGGGCGTGCGAGCCGAGCGACTGGAAGCCGATCTGACAGGCCCGTCCGCTCGCCTCGACCCCGGCGACCAGCCGTTCGTACGCGGCATAGGAGGGCGCGGGCGGCTTCTCCAGCAGCACGTGGGCGCCCTGCGCGGCCGCGGCCAGCGCCAGGTCGGTGTGCGTGTGGAGGGGGGTGCAGACGATGACGATCCCGGCGCCGGTCCGCGCGGTCAGTTCGCCCAGGTCGGTGCCGTGGGCGGGTCCGGGGAACCCGGCCGGTTCCCCCGGCGCGAGCGGGACGGTGTCGCAGATCCCGGCGAGCCGCACCAGACCGGTGGCCGACAGCCTCCTCAGGTTCTCCAGGTGCCAGGCGCCGTGGCCGCGGGCCCCGGCCAGGACGACGGGCACGGGCGCGTCGCCGGGCCGCGTGGATGCATCTCGCACGGTTTGGACCTCCTCGTCCGCGGGACAGGGGCGGGTGGCTGGTGGCGGGACGGGCGTCAGCCCTTCACCGCACCGGCACTGAAGCCGGTGACCAGCCACTTCTGGATGAAGGCGAAGACGATGACGACGGGCACCGCGGCCACGACGCCGCCCGCGGCGAGCGTTCCGAGCTCGACGCTCTCGCCGGAGCCGATGGTGTAGCTGAGGCCGACGGGGATCGTGTACTTCTCCTGCGTGCTGAGGAACATCAGCGAGAAGAGGAAGTGGTTCCAGCTGTGCACGAAGGCGAAGGAGCCCACCGCGACCAGCCCCGGCCGCAGCAGCGGCAGCACCACCGCGCAGAAGGCCCGGATCCGGCCGCAGCCGTCGACCCAGGCGGCCTCCTCCAGCGACACCGGGACGTTCCTGATGAAGCCGCTGATGAGGATGATCGACAGCGGCAGCTGGAAGACCGTCTCGGCGACGATGACGCTCCACAGGGAGTCGATCATGCGCAGCTCGCTGAAGATCTGGAAGAGCGGCACCAGCATGAGCGCGCCCGGGATGAACTGCGAGCACAGCAGGGCGAGCAGGAAGGCGCGCTTGGCGCGGAAGTCGAAACGGGCCAGCGCGTAACCGCCGAGCAGGGCGATCACGGTGGTCATCACGAGCGTGGCCACGCCGATGAGCAGGCTGTTCTTGAAGAAGACCGCGAAACCGAGGTCGTTCCACACCTTCGAGAAGTGCGCGGTGGTGGCCGGCCACGGCACCAGCGAGGTGGACCCCGAGGGGCGCAGCGCGAACAGCAGCATCCAGTAGAAGGGGACGAGCGTGAACAGCAGGTACAGGCCGAGCGGAAGGTAGATCTGCCAGCGGGGCGCACCCGCGCCGAGCCCCCGGCGCCCGCGGCGCGGCCCGGCACCGCCGCCGTCGTCGGGGCGCGTGGCGGGCGCCACGCGCGGCAGGGGGAGGCCGTTCCTCTCCGGCACGGTGGTGGTCATGTGCGGTCGCCCCCGAACTTGCTCAGACGCAGGTAGACGATGGAGCAGAACAGGAGGATCACGAAGGCGACGGTGGTGAGCGCGGACGCGTAGCCGAAGTCGTGGCCGTCGATGCCGGTGTTGGCCACGTACAGCGGCAGTGTGGTCGTCGAACCGGCGGGACCGCCGCCGGTGAGCGTGTAGAGCAGGTCGACGTTGTTGAACTCCCACACCCCGCGCAGCAGCGTGGACAGCACGATGGCGTCCCGCAGGTGGGGCAGCGTGATGTGGAAGAACCGCCGGAAGCGGCCCGCGCCGTCGACCGAGGCCGCCTCGTACAGCTCGTTCGGGATGGACTGCAGGTCGGCGAGGATGAGGATGGCGAAGAACGGCACCCCGCGCCACAGTTCGGCCAGGACGGCGGCCGGGAAGACGGTGGCGGGGTCGGAGAGCACCGAGGTGCCGTACTCGCCGATGCCGGCGTCCGCCAGGTAGCGGCTGATGCCGGTGGCGGGGTTGTAGAGCAGCATCCAGATCGTGGTGGTCAGCACGCCGGAGACGGCCCACGGCGAGAAGACCAGGGCGCGGGACAGGCCGCGGCCGACGAAGGTCTGGTTGACGACCAGGGCGAGCGCCAGCCCGAGGGCGAGCTGCAGCCCCACCTCCGCGGCGACCCACTTGAGGCTGAAGAGCAGGCTCTGCCAGAAAAGCGGGTCGTCGAAGAGGATCCGCCGGAAGTTGCCGAGGCCGGCGAAGCCGTTCCGCCAGGGCTTGGTGACGTTGTGGTCCTGCAGGCTGTAGTAGAGGACGCTGACCATCGGGTAGGCGATGAAGCCCAGCATCAGCAGGACGGCGGGGGCGATCAGGAGGTACGGGGTGCGCCGGGCCGCGCCGGACGGCCGGCGCCGCGGGGGCCGGGGTGGTTTCGCCACGGCTGTGGCCATGACCGGTACTCCTTCGTACGGGTGCGGGGAAAGCGCTTGCCTAGTGGTGCGGGACCGCCACGGGCGCGGTGGCGGTGCGGGGTGGTGCGCGGCGGGGCGTCAGCCCGCGTAGGGCTCCGGCACTTCTCCGGGCCGGGCCAGGAAGCGGAAGTCGCAGCCGGTGTCGGCCTGGGTGATCTGGTCCTGGTACAGCGCGCCGTAGCCGCGTCCGTAGCGCGGCGGCGGTGCCTGCCACTGCGCGCGCCGGCGTTCCAGTTCCGCGTCGTCGACCTCCAGGCGCAGGGTGCGCGCCTGGACGTCCAGGGTGATCGGGTCGCCGGTACGGACGAGGGCGAGCGGCCCGCCCACGTGCGACTCGGGCGCCACGTGCAGCACGCACGCGCCGTAACTCGTGCCGCTCATCCGGGCGTCGGAGATGCGCACCATGTCCCGCACCCCCTTCTTCAGGAGGTGGCCGGGCAGCGGCAGCATCCCGTACTCGGGCATGCCCGGGCCGCCGAGCGGACCGGAGCCGCGCAGCACGAGCACGCTGTCCTCGGTGATGCCGAGCGCCGGGTCGTCGATGGTGCGCTGCAGGGTCCGGTAGTCGTCGAACACCACGGCCGGGCCGGTGTGCTTGAGCAGGTGCGGCTCGGCGGCGATGTGCTTGATGACCGCGCCGTCCGGGCACAGGTTGCCGCGCAGGACGGCGACGCCGCCCTCGGCCGCGAGCGGCCTGTCCAGCGGGCGGATCACGTCCTCGTCGTGGACGAGGGCACCGGCGAGCTGTTCGCGCAGCGTGGCGTGCGCGACGGTCGGCCGGTCGAGGTGCAGGACACCGGCGTCCCGCAGCCGGGTCAGGAACCCCGGGAGACCGCCCGCGAAGTGGAAGTCCTCCATCAGGTGGCGGCCGCCCGGCCGGAGGTTCGCCAGGACCGGCACCGTGCGGGCGATGCGGTCGAAGTCGTCCAGCGTCAGCGGGACACCGCTGCGCCCGGCCATCGCGATCAGGTGGATCACGGCGTTGGTCGAACCGCCGAGGGCGAGCACCGTGGCCACCGCGTCCTCGTACGCCTCGCGGGTCAGGATCGCGGACGGCCGCAGGTCCTCGCGCACGAGGTCCACGATCCGCATCCCCGAGGCCGCCGCCATGCGGTCGTGCCCGGAGTCGACGGCGGGGATCGACGACGCGCCCGGCATCGTCATCCCCAGCGCCTCCGCCGCGGCGGTCAGCGTGGAGGCGGTGCCCATGGTCATGCAGTGGCCGGGCGAACGGGCCAGCCCGCTCTCCAGTTCGGCCATCTCGCAGTCACCGATGAGGCCGGCCCGCTTGTCGTCCCAGTACTTCCACATGTCGGTGCCGGAACCCAGGACCTCGGTGCGCCAGTGCCCGGGCAGCATGGGCCCGGCCGGCACGAACACCGCCGGCAGGCCGGCGCTCGCGGCCCCCATGAGCAGCGCGGGCGTGGACTTGTCGCAACCGCCCAGCAGGACCGCCCCGTCCACCGGGTAGGAGCGCAGCAGTTCCTCGGTCTCCATCGCGAGCAGGTTGCGGTAGAGCATCGGCGTCGGCTTCTGGTACGTCTCCGACAGCGTCGCGACGGGGAACTCCAGGGGGAAGCCGCCCGCCTGCCACACCCCGCGCTTGACCGCCTGGGCCCGTTCGCGCAGGTGGACGTGGCAGGGGTTGATGTCGCTCCAGGTGTTGACGACCGCGATCACCGGCTTGCCCAGGTGCTCCTCGGGCAGGTAGCCCAGCTGCCGGGTACGGGCCCGGTGGCTGAACGAGCGCAGGCCGTCCGTCCCGTACCACTGGTGGCTGCGGAGCTCTTCCGGCTTCTTCATGGCGGCCCTCCGTCCCGTCCCGGCTCACACGTCCCAGCCGGCGAGCAGCGCGGCCACCCGCTCGCGCCGGCCCCCGGTCAGCAGGCGGCTGGGCGGGCGCACGTCACGGCGGCACAGTCCCAGCACCGCCAGCGCCTCCTTGACCACCGACACGTTGTTGGCGGACTGCTGTTCGGCCCGCAGGTCCTCGAACTCCCTGATCTGCTCCCACACCTTCATCGCCGCCGCGTAGTCGCCGTCGCGCAGCGCGCGCAGCATCTCCAGGGACACCCGGGGCGCGACGTTGACCAGGCCCGAGGTGAAGCCCCTCGCGCCGACCGCCCAGTACGCGGGGGCGTACAGCTCGGCGAGGCCCGCGACCCAGGTGAAGCGGTCCAGCCCCGCGTCCCGGGCCACCGCCGCGAAGCGGGCGGCGTCCGGCACCGCGTACTTCACCCCGACGACGTTCGGGCACAGCTCGCCGAGGCGCGCGATCAGCCCCCCGTCCAGCGCCGCGTTGCGGACGTACGGGACGACCCCGGTCTCCGGGACGGCCTCCGCGATGGCCCGGTGGTAGTCCACCCAGCCCTCCGGCGAGACGTACGGGTGGATCGGCTGGTGCACCATCACCATCTGCGCCCCGGCGTCGCGTGCGTGCCGCGCGGCGGCCACCGCGGTCGGCACGTCGTGGCCGACGCCCACCACGACCTGGGTGTCCGGGTCCGCCTCGGCCATCGTCAGCTCGACGACCAGCCGCCGCTCGGCCGGGTCGAGGGCGTAGAACTCCCCGGTGTTGCCGTTCGGCGTGACCGTCCGCACCCCGCTGTCGAGCAGTCTGCGCAGCAACGCCCGGTACGCGGTGGGCTCCACGCCCCCGTCCGCGCCGAACGGGGTCACCGGGATCGCCACGACATCGGCGAGCGCCGACGACTGCTCTGCGAATGACATGCGGTTGCCCTTCAACTCGGTTCGCTACGGGATGCCGTGGGGGCGGCGTGGGGGAGCGGGCGCGCGGAGGGCCGTCCCCTCACCCCGCGCGCCCGCGGCTCAGCGGGCCGTTCCTTCGCCGCCGTCCGGGCCCTCGGGGAACGCCCGGGCCACGAAGCTCGCGATGTGGTCGTGGAGCAGCCGCGCCGCGCCGTCCGCGTCCCCGTCCAGGGCACGCGCCAGGATCTCCCGGTGCTCGCGGGCCTCCTGCTCCCACGACGGGGTCTCCTGCCAGACCACCGCCGAGACCAGGGCCGCCTGGTCCCGCACGTCGTCGAGCATCCGGGCCAGCAGGGGGTTGCCGCACGGCGTGTACAGCGCCCGGTGGAACTCCCGGTTGGCGAGCGACCGGTCGGCCCGGTCCCCCGCCTCGTCGGCCCGCGACAGCGCGTCCCGCGCGGCGTCCAGCGGGGCGCGGCGCGTGACGGTACGGCGCAGCGCCTCCGGCTCCAGCAGCAGGCGCACGTCGTACACCTGACGCGCCATCTCCGCGTCCACGGTCCGCACGGTGACGCCCTTGTACTGGCTCATCACGACCAGCCCGGTGCCGGCGAGCGTCTTGAGCGCCTCCCGCACGGGCGTCTTCGACACCCCGAACTGCGCGGCCAGCTCGGCCTCCACGAGTGCCTGACCGGGTTTCAGCTGCCCGGTCAGTATCCCGTGCTTGATCGTTTCCAGCACGACCTGGGTACGGGACGGAATCGGCGTCGGCGCGGTGCCGGCGAGCAGGTCCATGGGGGCTCTTTCGGATCTCGCGTATGGCGTCTCATATATGACGTACGAAGTACGACGCGATGAAACTAGGGCGGGGGGCGGGGTTCGTCAATGGGCCCGACGCACTTTGTGTGCGGTGCGGTTGTTGTCGTGTGCGGGTTGTTTGCGCCTGCGGCGGGCATCCCCCGCCCTCCCTCCCCCAGCCTTCGGCCGGGGGGACCCCCATGGGCGCACCCCGCCACACCCCCTCCCACGAGTTGGGGCGACTGACGGCCGGAGGGGGTGTCAGGGGCGCACGTGCCAAGGCAGTCCGCAGGATGCGAGCACGAGGTGCAGGCGTTCGTCGGTGGCCTCGGCGAGAGGGGGGACCAGCAGGGTCGCGATGCCCGCCTCGACCGCCGCACCGTCATAGGCGGAACGGTCCCCGACCATCAGTGCCTCGCCCGGACCCACCGCGAGCTCGTCCAACGCCAGCCGGAAAATGGCGGGATCGGGCTTGCACACACCATGCTCGAAGGACAGCACGAACCGGTCGACGTAACCGTCGAGGCCCGCCTTCTCGAACCAGGGGCGGATGTCGAAGTGGACGTCGCTGACCACGGCAACCCGCACCCCGGCGGCCTTCAGCGTCGCAAGTGTCGGCCCCACGTCCACCGCGAAGAGATCGACGTCCGGTTGCGCCAGTTCGGCATACAGGGCGTCCACCAGCGCCTCGTCGATGCCCGCGGCCGAGGCCCAATGCCTGAAGCCGGCCCGGTACGACTCCACGGACGCGTCCGCGCCGTTCATCGCCCGCGCCACTTCGGGTTGCCTGATCGCCGCGTCGAGACCAGCGCTGAGCCGCCGCACCTGCGATGGCGAGGCGTCCCGGGCGAGACGCCTCAACGCGCCCTCGATCCACGCCCCGCCCTTGGGACCGGCGTGGTCAGGACCCCATTTGGGGACGATGAGCGTTCCCACCCAGTCCAGAAGGACGGCCCTCACCTTTTCGATCACCCCGCCGGTATACCGGTGCGCTTATGTCGGCGGAAGGGCACCCCCGTCATTACCACCCTCCGGCGTCATGCGCCCCAACCGGCATGAGGGGGTGTGGCGGGGTGCGCCCGCAGGGGACGAGCGGGGGACCCGGCTCCGAATGACGTGGGCGTAAACCGCGAGCCCCGAGGTGGGGGTCCCCCCGGCCGAAGGCTGGGGGCGTACCCCGGCGCGGCACCGACCCCATACGTACGCAGCGAGGCGGTCACTGACCGCGCCGGGCAATCGGGAGGGAGGGCGGGGGATGCCCGCCGCAGGCGCAACACACCCACACACAACAACGCGCCGCAACCACGACCAACCGACACCCGAGGCGCAAGCCTCACCCCACCCCCGCCAAAAACGCCCGCACCCCCGCCAGGTCCCCCGCGGACGCGAGCCCCGCGTGGTAGAGCCGCAGCTCCGTCGCCCCGGCCGCCGCCGCCCGGGAGGCGTCCGCGGCCAGCGTGCCGGGGCTGCCCCCCATTCCCGCGACCACGGGGAAGTTGGCGGCCAGCACGGTGCCCGCCCGCGCGTGCGGCACGCAGGCCGCCACCAGGTCGGCCCCGGGCAGCACGAGCCCGTCCGCGTGGCCCAGGACGTACCCCGGGTCGACGCCCACGTTGGCCCCGCAGCGGTGGGCGTGCGGATCCGCGTGCAGCAGCACCTGGAACCCCGGTCCCGCCGAGGCCCCTCCCGCCGAGGCCCGTACCGCCGCACCCCGTACCGCCTCCACCGCCGCCCGCTGCAACTCCCGCGCGACGGGGCCCCGCCACGCCATCGTCAGCCCCGCGAGGTCCGCCCCGAGCAGCTTCTCGACGTCGGCCCACTCCTCGGGCCCCGGGGTCCACTCCCCCGCCCACACCGGTGCCAGGGCGTCGCGCACGGCCGAGCGCAGTGCGTCCGGGTCCGCGCCCAGCGCGGTGTACCCCGCCTCGCACGTGGGGCAGAAGCACAGGGACATCAGGTACTGCGCCGCCCCGGGCAGCGGCACGCCGCCCGTCTTGTCGTGGGCGTGCAGGTGGGCGAGGCCGTACCAGCCGCAGGACTCCAGTTCCGTGCCCTCCGTCCCGGTCCCCGGCCGCACCGCGGCCTCCGCCGCCAGCGTGACGAGGTACTCGCGCACCTCCGGCTGGGCGATGCACGGCGCCCACGGGTAGCGGTCGCCGTAGGCGTTGCGCACGCTCACCCGGGGGTGTTCGTCCCCGAGGCGGGAGTTGTGGGCGAGCACGACCCAGGAGTGCACGGCGAGTCCGGCCGCCCGCAGGGCCCGGGCGGCCTCGCCGTAGGCGTCCTCGGCACCGGCCCAGTCCTGGGTGTACGGCCGCAGGGAGCGCCCCGCCCAGCGCCGCTCGTCCGGCGGGTAGAGCACGGCGGCGTGGCGGGCGGTGACGACACGGTGCCCGGGGTGGCGTGGGGTCAGCGCCCGCGTGGAGTGGTACGCGGAGGCGAGGGTGACCTGCTGCACGCCGAGTCCGGCGATGCGGTCCGCCGCCTCCGGGTCGCCGACGACGTCCCACGGGTAGACGAAGGTGGAGGCTCTCAACGCTGCTCCTGGGGGTGGGGGTTGACGCGGGTCACCGTACGTCAGTCCTCGCCGAGCAGGGCGAGTCCGCGGTCGATGAGTTCGGCCAGTTCCTTGATGTGCGCGGGCGCGGGCTCGGACAGCGGCGGGCGCACCTCGCCGACGTCGAGCCCGCGGAGCCGGACGCCGGCCTTGACCAGGGAGACGGCGTAGCCGCGGCCCTGCTGGCGCAGTTCCACCAGGGGCCGGTAGAAGCCGTCGAGGAGGGCGTTCACGGTGGTGTCGTCGCCGCCGGTCAGGGCGCGGTGGAAGGCGAGGGCGATCTCGGGCGCGAAGCAGAACACGGCGGAGGAGTAGAGCGTGACGCCGATGCCGCGGTAGGCGAGGCCGGTGAGTTCGGCGGTGGGGAGGCCGTTGAAGTAGCGGAAGTCGCGGTCGGGGACCGTGCTGCGGACGGCGCTGATGATGCGCTGCATCAGGTCGAGGTCGCCGACGCCGTCCTTGAGGCCGATGATGCGCGGGATGCGGGCGAGTTCGGCGACGGTCGCGGGGGTGAGGACGGCGTTGTCGCGCTGGTAGACGATGACGTCGAGCGAGGTGCCCTCGGCGAGCGCCGCGTAGTGCCGCAGCAGTCCGGCCTGGTCGGCGACGACGAGGTAGGGCGGCATGGCGAGCAGTCCGTCGGCGCCCGCCTCCTCGGCGAGGCGCGCGAACTGCAGGGCCAGGGCGGTGCCGTAGCCGGCGCCGGCGACGACGGGGACCCGGCCCGCGGACTCCTCGACGGCCGCGGCGACGCAGACGCGGAACTCCTCGGGCGTCAGCGCGTGGAACTCGCCGGTGCCGCAGCACGCGAAGACCGCCCCGGCTCCGGCCTCGATCCCGCGGCGCACGTGCGCGCGGAAGACCTCCAGGTCAACGGCGCCGTCCGGGCCGAAGGGCGTCACGGGGAAGAACAGCAGGCCGTCGAGGCGCGCGGAGAGTGAGGCGGCATCGGTCATCGGGTTCTCCCTGAAGACTGGCGTCTGTGCGCTCATCTGATCGATGTCTATATTCATGAACGCGTTTACGCTAAGGCAGCACATAAGGAGGGGTCAAGAAAGACAGCCGCAGGTGGTGGAGTCTTGACGCTTCGACAAGCTCTCTTTAGCGTGTCCATGCATATGAATGACATCCACGAACGTGGACGTCCGATCGAGGAGACCCGCGCATGCCCGCTCCCCGCACCGTCCTGCTCACCGGCGCCGCAGGCGGCCTGGGCACCTTGATGCGCGAGCTGCTGCCGGCCTACGGCTACCGGCTGCGCCTGCTCGACATGCGGCCCGTCGAGGGCGCGCCCGACGCGATCACCGCGGACCTGGCGGACCGCGCCGCCCTGCGCGAGGCCGTACGCGGGGTCGACGCGATCATCCACCTCGCGGGCATCTCCCTGGAAGCCCCCTTCGAGAAGATCCTGCGCGCCAACATCGAGGGCACCTACCACCTCTACGAGGCCGCCCGCGAGGAGGGCGTGCCGCGGATCGTCTTCGCCTCCAGCAACCACGCCGTGGGCTTCACCCCGCGCCCGGTCGGGGACGACCCGCTCATCCCGGTCGACACCCCGCGCCGCCCCGACACCTTCTACGGCCTGTCCAAGTGCTTCGGCGAGGACCTCGCCCAGCTCTACTGGGACCTGCACGGCCTGGAGACCGTCTCCATCCGCATCGGCTCCTGCTTCCGGGAGCCGACCTCGGTGCGCATGCTGTCGGTCTGGATGAGCCCCGAGGACGGCGCCCGGCTGGTGCACGCCGCCCTCACCGCCGAGGGCGTCGGGCACACCGTGGTCCACGGCAGCTCCGCCAACACCCGGCTGTGGTGGGACCTGTCCTCCGCGCGGGCACTGGGCTACGAGCCGCGCGACGACTCCGAGCCCTTCGCGGCCAAGCTCATCGCCGAGCAGGGCGAACTGGACCCGGACAACCCGGACCACGCGCACCTCGGCGGCCACTTCACCACGCATCCGCCCCTCTGGCCCCACTGACCCGCGGCGGGCGTCAGCGGTCCTCAGCGGCCGCGTTCCGCGCCGCCGTTCACCTGGTGGATCTGCGCGGTGATGTGGGCGGCACCCGGGGAGGCGAGCCAGTGGGCGAGCGAGGCGACGTCCTCGGGGACGCCGACCCGGCCGGTGAGGGTCTGGCCGACGAGGAACGCGCGCCGCTCCTGCGTCATGCGCCCGCCGAAGAACTCGGTGTCGTCGATGAAGCCGGGCGCGATGACGTTGACCGTGATCCCGCGCCCGCCCAGGTCCGCCGCCAGGTCGTAGGCGTACGGGTGCAGGGCGGCCTTGGCGGCGCCGTACGAGCCGGACCCGCCGCCGCGCACCGCGGCGATGGAGCTGAGCAGCAGCACCCGGCCGCCGTCGGCCAGCAGGTCGCGCAGCGCCTCGGTGAGCAGCACGGCGGTCAGCACGTTGGACCGGAAGTTGCCCGTCCACAGCTCGGTGAGCGACGCCTCCCCGCCGCCGAGCGCGACGTTCCCGCCCGCGTTGTTGACCAGGACGTCCACCCGCCCGAAGCGCTCGGCCACGAGCTCGCGGACCCCGGCCGTCCCCGCCTCGTCGGTCAGGTCCGCCGGGACCGCCAGGGCCGATCCGGAACCCAGCCGGGCGACCGCCCCGTCCAGGACGTCCCCCCGCCGTCCGACCAGCACGACCTGGTCCCCGTCGCGGACGAAGGCCTCCGCGACGGCCAGGCCGATCCCCGTACCGCCGCCGCTGATGACCACGATGCGTGACACGTGAAAACTCCGTTCGGTAATGGAACCGTAAACCCGGAACGATCGTTAAGCGGAACATGACCGCAATGACACCCGGCTCGAACATCCCGCTCTCCGCGGCACGCGTGGCAGTGGAGGTATCCGCGCCCGTGCGGCTTGATGTGTCGGGCCTCCTGATCGCCGCCGACGGCAAGGTGCGCTCCGACGACGACTTCGTGTTCTACAACCAGCCCGCGGGGCCGGGTGTGACCTACCGGTCCGGCGGCGGCACCTCGCCCGACGCGATCACGGTGGACACGGTGGCGGTGCCCGCCGGCATCGAGAAGATCGTCGTGACGGCGAGCCCCGACGCGCCCGGGGCGACCTTCGCCGGCACCGAGCCGACGGCGACGGTGCGGGACGCCGACAGCGGCGCCGTCCTGGCGACCTTCACCCCGCCCGCCCTGAGCACCGAGACCGCCCTCGTGGTGGTCGAGATCTACCGCCGCTCCGGCGCCTGGAAGGCCCGGGCGGTCGGCCAGGGGTACGCCAACGGGCTGGCGGGCATCGCCACCGACTTCGGCGTGTCCGTCGACGAGCCCGCGGCCGCCGCGCCGCAGGCACCGCCCCAGGCGCCGCCCGTGGCTCCCCCGCCGCCCGCTCCCCCGGCCGCCGCCATGACGCCTCCCCCCGCGCCCCCTGCGCCGCCCGCGCCGCCGGCACCCCCCGCCCCGCCGGCCGGCACCGGCAAGATCAACCTGGACAAGGGCCGGGTCAACCTCCAGAAGAACCAGACGGTCTCCCTGGTCAAGGGCGGCAAGCCGCTGATGACCTCGGTCCGCATGGGCCTCGGCTGGGAGCCCGCCTACCGCGGCAAGGACATCGACCTGGACGCCTCGGTCATCGCGTACGGGCCGCAGCGCAACCACATCGAGTCCTGCTACTTCGGCCGGCTCACCATCCTGGGCGGGGCGATCCAGCACTCCGGCGACAACCTCACCGGCGAGGGCGCGGGCGACGACGAGGTCATCACCGTCCACCTCGGCGGGCTGCCGCCCGAGGTCACCGGGCTGGTCTTCACGGTGAACTCCTTCTCCGGCCAGAAGTTCAACCAGGTGGCCAAGGCCTACTGCCGCCTGCTGGACGGCACGACGGGCGAGGAGCTGGTGCGCTTCGACCTCACCGGCGCCGAGCCCCGCACGGGCGTGATGATGGCGAAGTTCGTCCGCCAGTTCTCCGGCGAGTGGGAGATGACGGCGCTGGGCGACTTCGTCGACTCCCGCACCGTGAAGGGCATGGTCAAGCCCGCCGCGCAGGCGCTCTGAGCGACGCGGGTGCGCCCGGTGGTCCGTGCGGGGCACGGACCACCGGGCGCGGGTGGTGCGGTCGCAGCTCAGCAGGCGCCGCCGTGGCCCTGGCGGCGCCACGGTCCGGTGATGGCCAGCATGATGCCCGGCACCTGGATGTTGGCGAACAGCGTCCTGCCGTCGGGCGAGAAGGTCACACCGGTGAACTCGCTGTACTCCGGCTCCTGCGCGGTGCCGATGTTCAGCTCGTTGCGGGCGATCGGGTAGGTGCGGCCGTCGCCGAGCGCGCCGAACAGGTGCTGCTGGCCCTCGCCGTCCTCGGCGATGACCAGGCCGCCGTAGGGCGAGACGGTGATGTTGTCCGGGCCGTCGAAGGCACCGTCGACCGACGGGTCGGGGTTGACGCCCAGGAGGACCTTGAGGGTCAGGGTGCGGCGCTTGGGGTCGTAGAACCACACGGCACCGTCGTGGGACGCGCCCGGGCTCTCCTCGCGGGCGTAGGAGGAGACGACGTACACGCCGCCGTCGCCCCACCACATGCCCTCCAGCTTGCGGGCCCGGGTGACCTCGCCGGCCGCGAACTGCTTGCGGACGGAGGTGGTGGCGGCGTCGCGGTCCGGGACGTCCACCCAGTCCACGCCGTAGACCGTGCCGATCTTCGTGGCGCGGGACAGGTCGTCGACGAACTTGCCGCCGGAGTCGAAGCACTTGAAGGCCTGCAGCACACCCGCGTCGGCCTTGAGGGCGCGCAGCTTGCCGCGGCCGTGGTGGAAGCCGGCCGGCGGGGTCCAGCGGAAGAACAGGCCGTTGGGGTTGGAGGCGTCCTCGGTGAGGAAGAGGTGGCCGCGCTTGGGGTCGACGACGACCGCCTCGTGCGCGTAGCGGCCCAGGGCCTTGATCGGCTTGGGGTCGCGGTTGGCCTTGCGGTCGTACGGGTCGACCTCGAAGACGTAGCCGTGGTCCTTCAGGAAGCCGTTCTTGCCGGCCTTGTCCTCGGTCTCCTCGCAGGTCAGCCAGGTGCCCCAGGGGGTGCGGCCGCCCGCGCAGTTGGTGACGGTGCCGGCCACGCCGACCCACTCCACGACGTGGCCGCCGTGCTGGGCGACCTCGACGATGGTCACGCCGCCGGCCGCGCCGGAGTCGTAGACCAGGCCCTCGGTCAGCGGGACCGGGTGCGGCCAGTCGGCGCGGGCGCCGGCCAGCTCGTGGTTGTTGGCGAGCAGCGTGGCGCCGCGCAGCCCCTCGAAGGTCGCGGTGCCGTCGTGGTTGGAGGGGGTCGACTCGCCCGACTCCAGCTTGGTGACGCCGGTCCGGGTGATGACGCGGTACGAGAAGCCCTTGGGCAGGGCCAGGATGCCCTTGGGGTCCTTGATCAGCTCGCCGTACCCCAGCTGGCCGTGGTGCCGGGACGCCCCGGCCTCCGCGGCGGTCGCCGGGGCCTCGGCGGCGAGGGCGCCCGGTGCGGTCGCGAGGACGTCGACGGTTCCGGCCAGCGCGACTCCGGCGCCGGTGATCGCCGTGCGCTTGGCGAAGTCTCTACGGGTGAGCGGCATCGTTGTCTCCTGGGGCCACGAGGTCACTGCTCTGCCGCAGTCACGCTCCCGCCCCGTGGCGAACGGAAGTTGAACTGAGCGGGACATTCCGACGCCCATTCCCTGAGGCGTTCGGGCCTCCTCCGCACCCTGTTGCGCACCCCGTCCCGCGCCGCGGCAGGCGGCTCAGGGCGCCGCGGGTCCCGCCGAACGGGCCTTGAACGCGGCCTTGCGCGCCTCCTTGGCCAGCCGCTTGTCGGGGTGGATGCGGCCCATGGCCTCCAGGACGTCGGCGGTCGCCGGGTGGTCCACCCGCCAGGCCGCGGTGAAGAACCCGTCGTGCCGGGCGACGAGGTCGGTGACCAGCTCGCTCAGCAACTCGGGGTCGTCGTCGGCGTCGAGCTGGGCGGCGATGGTGTCGACCGTGAGCCAGAAGATCATGTCCTCGTCGGGCGCCGGGACGTCCGCCGCCTCGCGTTCGGTCAGCCAGACCCGGGCCAGTCCGCCGAGCTGGCGGTCGGCCAGGACCTCGCGCAGGGCCGGCTCGGCCTCGTCGCCGAGCAGGCTCAGGGTCTGCTGGGCGACCAGCCGGCGGCCGGGCGCGTTGCGGTCCTCGCCGCGCGCCGCCTCCAGCAGCTCACGGGCCGCGTCGTACGGCTTGCGGTTGCCGAGCCACGCGTCGGCCTCCCGGCGGGCGATCTGGTCCGGGTACCGGAACAGCGCCTCCAGGAGGGCGGCGGCGGGCTCCCCGGCCAGGTCGCCGGCGACCGGGGCGTGCAGGCCGGCCTCGACCATCCGGGACCGCACGCCGTACACGCCGAGCGGGGTCAGCCGCACCAGGCCGTACCGGGAGACCTCATCGGGCCCGATCTCCTGCGGGAAGGCCACCGTCCCCTCGGCGGGACCGGCGTCCTCGGACTCGGCCTCCTCGATCAGCGCCTCGTCCAGCGGCTGGTACTCCAGCAGCCCGGTGGTCGTGAGCAGCCGGAAGTGCTCGTCGAGGCGCATCATCACCTCGGTGACGTCCTCCAGCAGGGCGTCGCTCGGCTCCTCCACGTCCTCGGGGACGACGAGGGAGGCGGCCAGGACCGGCAGCGGCACGGCGTCCTTGGCGTCGCCGCCGGAGTCCTCCATGACGGTGAAGAGGTAGAGGTTGGCGAGCGCGCCGTCGAGGAACTCGGCCTCCTCCTCCGGGTCCCAGTCCAGGGTGCTCAGGTCGACCTCCCCGTCCGGGCCCAGTTCCTCCATCAGGCCGTCAAGGTCGGGGGTCGCGGCCTCGGCCAGCGCCGTGTCCAGTGCGGCGAGCCACAGCTCCAGCACCTCGCGGGGCTCGCCCGCGTCCAGCCGCGTCAGCGCCTCGCCGGGCACGGCGCGCCCCGCGGGCTCGTCCAGCGCCACGCTCGGGGCGCCGCCCTCCTCGTCCTCGTCCGCGGTGTCCGCGATGTCCAGGTCCACGAGGCCCGCGTCCACGGCCACGCCCCAGGCCTGGGTCGTCTCCGCCGGGCCGTCCGGCTGCTCCTCCAGGCCCAGCTCGCGGACCGCGCCCGGGACGTCCTCGGCGGTCAGCTCCCCCATCGCGTCCACGGTCACGTGCGGCGCGCACCAGCGTGCCAGTCGTACCGCGCGGTCGAGGAGCGGTACGGCGAGTGCGAGCCGCGCCAGCTCCTCCTCGGGCAGCAGCCTCACCGGCGGCAGGTCGAGGCGGTCAGCGGCCATGGCGGGATCTCCAATGCAGCGGTGTCCGGGGGCGCGTGAGCGCGCAGCACCAGCCTAGACGTGCGGGCGCCCGGCGGGTGCGCTTCGGCCTCCCGTCACCCGTCGTTACCGCAACGGACGCGCGAGGCGTCGGCATTGGCGCGCGTCGGCGGACCCGGGAGGACGACCACGGCGGCTCCGCCCGTCAGCGGTGTCACTTCCGCCCCACCGCCGTGGCCTGGCACCGGTGCGCACGTCGCGGAGCCCGCGCCACACGGCGCGCACCGGTGCGCGGCAGGGCGTGCGGCGGGCCCCTCGCGCCCCACGGGGTGGGACGGGGGCGGGCGCCGGGCACCTGGCATGATCCCCGCCATGACGACGAGCGGGGCGGACCCGGCGCAGGAGGCGCTCGACCGGCACGTGCGGACGTTCTTCGCGGGCCACCCGGTGGGCACGGCCGACCACGACCTGGGCGACGGACGGCGCGGCACGGTCCCCGGGCTGCGGGTCCTCGAGGTGGGCCCGGGCCCCCGCGGCGACTACTGGACCTACGTCACGGCCGGTCGCGGGTCACGGGCCGACCGCGACGGCCACCGCCTCGAGTTCGTCCTGACCGCCCCGGCCCGCGACCCCCGCTTCGCCGACCTGATCGCCATGACCGCCCACTACCACCGCGGTCCCCGGCCGCATCCGCTCGACGTGGGCCACAGCCTGCCGCTCGGCGGGCCCTGGGTCCCCGGTTCGGCCTGCGACCACATCCTGGTCAGCCTCCCGTACCTGCACGGCCCCGATCTGGAGGTGTGCCGGCTGCCGGGCGGCCACGCCCGTCTGCTGTGGCTGCTGCCGGTGACCGCGTCCGAGATCGCCTTCCGCCGCGAGCACGGCACCGAGGCACTGGAGCGACGCTTCGACGACGCGGGGATCCTTCCGCTGGATCTGCACCGGGCACCGGTCGTCTGAGCCGGGTCGCTCCGCGGGCGCGGCCGTGGTCAGTCCTGCGGGAGGAAGTCCTCCACGGCCTCCAGCCAGGCGTCGGGCTGGTCGACGTGGGCCATGTGCCCCGCCTCCTCGATCACCGCGGCCCGCGCGGACGGGAGGAGCCGCAGCGTGGGTGCGACCAGGCCGACCGGGAAGGTCATGTCCTGCCGTCCGTGCAGCAGCAGCACGGGCACGCCGAGCGCCGCGAGCCGCCCGGGGTCGCCCGGGCGGCGCGGCCCCGGCAGTGTCCCGGCCTGCCAGGGGCGCAGCCATTCCGCGGTGAAGCGGACGCCGCGCAGGACGTCGAGGTAACCCGGCAGGGCCTCCTCCCGCCACACGTTCGCCCGCGCGGAGGCCACGGCGGCCGCACGCGTGAGGGCCGCTCCGGACAACGAGGGGTCGGACCACACCGCGGCCTCCGCCGCCAGCCGTTCCTCGCGCTCCCGCCAGCCGTCGAAGGCGTCCGGCGGCACCGGCAGGACACTGCTCGACGCGATCACCAGGCGTCGTACACGCCCGGGCGCGGCCAGGGCGAGGCGCTGCGCGATCAGCCCTCCGTACGAGAAGCCGAGGACGTCCGTCCGCCCGATCCCCAGGGCGTCCAGCAGCCGCACGAGGTCGGCGGTGGCCGCGTCCGGCGTGTAGTGGGCGTCGGCGAGCCCGCGCGTGGAGCGCCCGCAGCCGCGCAGGTCTGGGAGGACGATCCGGCGGTGCCCGGCAAGCCGGTCGAGCGGCCGGCGCAGGTACGTGTGGTCCCAGTCGGGTCCGCCGTGCACCACCAGCAGCGGCGGGCCGGACGGACGGCCGGCCCGGGCGACGAACAACTCCACCGCCGGGTCGTGCGAGACCGGCACCAGCATCTCCTCGAACACGGGGGCCAGTATGACGATCCGACAACGTCCCTAGGATGGCCGGGTGACGACGGACACCGCTACGCCGGACAGCACCGAAGACGCCGCCGGCGGCCCCCGGGCGGCGACCGCCGCCGACTGGCCGCTGCGACTGCGCCGGTTCGGCCACAGCCCACGCCCCCGGACCGACACGCGCGAGCGGCTGGTCCCGCCCTTCCCCGAACCGGGCACCCGGACCTGGCAGGCCCTGGGCCTGGGTCCGGCGCGGGCGCTCCGCGCCGCACGGGCCATGGGCTGGCTCGGCCCCGTCCTGGTCGCCGTCCTCGCCGGCGTGCTGCGCTTCGTGGACCTCGGCAGCCCGCGCGCCATCGTCTTCGACGAGACGTTCTACGCCAAGGACTCCTGGTCCCTGCTCCGGCTCGGCTACGAGGGCACCTGGCCCGACCGCAAGGTCTCCGACCCGCAGATCCTGGGGGACCCCCAGGTCATCCCGCTCTCCGAGACCGGCCACTTCATGGCACACCCGCCGATGGGCAAGTGGGTGATCGCCCTCGGCGAGTGGATGTTCGGCCTGAACCCGCTCGGCTGGCGCTTCATGGCGGCCGTGCTCGGCACGCTGTCGGTGCTGATGCTGTGCCGCATCGGCCGCCGGCTGCTGCGCTCCACGGCACTGGGCTGCCTCGCGGGCGGCCTGATGGCGGTGGACGGGCTGCACTTCGTGATGAGCCGGGTCGCCCTCCTCGACGTGGTCGTCATGTTCTTCGTGCTGGCGGCGTTCGGCTGCCTGCTGATCGACCGCGACCGCGCGCGGGCCCGGCTCGCGGCGGCCCTCCCGGTGGGGCCCGACGGCTTCGCCGGGCCCGACGCGGTCACCGGCGCCCGCGCGGGAACCGGCCCGCGTCCCTGGCGGCTCGCGGCCGGCGCGCTCCTGGGCCTGGCCTCCGCCGTCAAGTGGAACGGCCTGTACTACCTGGCGTTCTTCCTGCTGATGACCGTGCTCTGGGACGTCGGCGCCCGCCGTCTGGCCGGGGCCCGCCGCCCCCGCCGCGCCGTGCTCCGCCGCGATCTCGGCTGGTCCTTCCTGTCCCTCGTCCCGGTCGCCCTGGTCACGTACCTGGTGACCTGGACCGGCTGGTTCCTCAGCGACGACGGCTACGGCCGGGACTGGGCCGACGGGCGCGGCGGCACGTGGTCGTGGATCCCGGCGCCGCTGCGCAGCCTGTGGCACTACGAGTACGGGGTCTACCAGTTCAACGTCGGCCTGGAGGACCCGCACCCGTACCAGTCCAACCCGTGGAGCTGGCTGGTGCTGGGCCGTCCGGTGTCCTTCTTCTACGAGTCCCCCAAGCAGGGGCAGGACGGCTGCGGCGCCGCCAACTGCTCGCGGGAGATCCTCGCCCTCGGCACGCCGCTGCTGTGGTGGGCGGCCTGCTTCGCCCTCGTCTACCTGCTCTACCGCTGGGCGCTGCGCCGTGACTGGCGCGCCGGCGCCCTCCTGTGCGCGGTCGCCGCGGGCTACCTCCCGTGGTTCCACTACCAGAACCGCACCATCTTCTCCTTCTACGCCGTCGTCTTCCTCCCCTACCTCTGCCTGGCCCTCGCCATGACGCTCGGCGCGCTCCTCGGCCGGCCCGGCGCCGGCGAACGCCGCCGCACCTACGGGGCGGTGGCCGCGGGCGTCCTCGTCCTGCTGATCGTCTGGAACTTCATCTACTTCTTCCCGATCTACACCGGGCGGACGATCCCGTACGACGACTGGCACGCCCGGATGTGGCTGAACACCTGGATCTGACCCGGCCGCCCGGGGCCGGGATACCATGCCCGCCCGTCCAGGTAGCCGCGTCCGGAGGTGTGCGATGGCACGTCCCGTCTTCCCCGAGGCCCCCGTCCCGCCCGGTGAACTGGACCGGGCGCTGCGGCCGTTCGGAACGTCGACGATGCTGCCCGGCGAGGCGTACACCTCGGCCGCCGTCCTCGACTGGGAGCGGCGGCACCTGTTCGCCGGCACCTGGTGCTGCCTCGGCCGCGTCGACGAGCTGTTCACGAGGCCGGACGGGACCGCCGTCACGCAGCGCGCCCTGGTCGTGGGCGACGTCCCGGTCCTGCTCACGCGCTCCGGGGACGGCGGCGCCGTCCGCGCGTTCGCCAACACCTGCCGGCACCGCGCCCACGAACTCCTGCCCGAGGGCGGCACGGGCACCCGGGAGATCGTCCCGTGCCCCTACCACGCCTGGGCGTACGGCCTGGACGGCGCGTTGCGCAGGGCGCCCGGCTTCCAGGACGTGCCCTCCTTCGAGCGCCGGGACCACGGGCTGGCCGAACTGCCCGCCGTCGAATGGCACGGCTGGGTCATGGCCAACGCGACCGGCGACGCGGTCCCGTTCGCCGAGCACCTCGGCGGGATGGGCCCGCTGGTCGACCCGTACGCCCCCGCGGAACTGAAGGCCGCCGAGCGGCACGCGTACACGGTCCGCGCGAACTGGAAGGTGATCGCCGAGAACTACCACGAGTGCTACCACTGCCCGCTGATCCACCCCGAGCTGTGCGCCGTGTCCCCGCCGACCAGCGGCGACAACTACGACCTGCCCGGCGCATGGGTGGGCGGCGCGATGGACCTGCGGGACGGCGCGGAGACGATGTCCCTGACCGGCCGGTCCCGGGGGACCTTCATCGACGGCACGGACCGGCGCCGCGTGCTGTACCTCGGCCTCTTCCCGAACCTGCTGCTCTCCCTGCACCCCGACTACGTGATGACCCATCTGCTCGTCCCGGAAGCCCCGGACCTCACCCGGGTCACCTGCACCTGGTACGTACCCGAGGGCGTGGCCGACGCCTCGTACGCCGTGGAGTTCTGGGACCGCACGAACCGGCAGGACTGGGCCGCCTGCGAGTCGGTGCAGCGCGGCCTGGCCTCCCCGCACTTCCGCCCCGGCCCCTTCGCCCCCAACGAGGACGCGGTCCACCGCTGGGTCACGATGGTCGGCCGCGCCTACCGCGGCACGCCCCCGTGGGAACCGCTCGACCCCGCCTAGGCCGTGTCGTCAAAGTCCCGCCTGCCCAGCGGCGCCTGGCACGGCACCTCGCTGCGTTGTCGAATCGTCCGAGTAGCCCACTACGAGGACGACTCTCCGCCTTACGATGCACCGCACCAGACGCCGCTGGGCCCGCCCTCCGGGCGGCCGGCGCTCCTTTGACGACACGGCCTAGTCCGCCGCCCGGGCGGGTCACTCCACGAAGCTGCCGCTCCGCGACCCCATGCGCGCGTCCCCGACCTCCAGCAGGACGTCGGAGATCGTGAAGTGCTTCTCGAGGGCGGTCCGCAGCGACTCCAGGGCTGCGCGGATCTCGGACAGCTGCTCGCGCGGCTCGCGCTCCCGCAGGTACCGGACGACGGATTCGTACGTCGACGGTCCCCATGGGGACGACGTGGCGAGCGCGGTGTCACGCCACCGGGGCGCGAACTCCTCCAGGTTGGCCATCATCCGGCGCTGCCCCTCCCTGCTGCCGGGATGACCGGCGTCCATCGCCCTCGCGAGGTCCTCCTGCGTCGGGGCGAGCGGCAGGGCCCCGGAGCGCATGATGGCGAGGAGCACCTGCAGGGCGTTGAACTTGCCGCTGAGCAGCGGCTGGAGCCGGTTGTAGGCCTCGGGGTCGATGATCTGCAGCGCCACACCGTGGTCACCCATCAGGCCGGAGATCCGCGCGAGGTTCACGATCTGCCGCTGCACACCCCGGGCGACCCAGTCCCCCGCGCCGAGCGCGTACGCGTCGTCACCGTGCTCGAGGTGCCGGCCCATTCGCTCCGCGTAGCCCTCCAGGTTCCCGACGATGCCTTCCGCCTCCAGCATCGCCTCGTTGAGCCGCACGTAGAGGATGAACAGCTCCGCGCCGAGTTTGCGGCGCCGCTTCTCCTCGCGGATCGCCCTCAGTCCCGGCAGCCCTTGCACGAGTGCCTCGACCAGGGTCCGTACCAATTCGACCATCGCTGTCCTTCGCGGTCCGATCACTCATGGATCCCCCGCCGCCTGCGTACGGTGGCGGGAACCGGCAAGGCCGGACCCTAACAGCCGGTCGAAGGCCGCAGGCCCCGGATGCGCCGCCCGGGTCCGCACGCCGCGCCCGGCGCGCCAGTCCCGCTCCGGACGCCGCGGGCCGCATACGCTGCGAGGACGTACGACCCGGCGCCCTCGGCTACGCGTACGCACAGGGAAAGGGTGTGGCATGACGTCCCCAGGCGTGCACCTCCGGGAGATCACCGACGACAACCGCGAGGCCGTCCGCGCCCTGCGCGTCCGGCACAAGCAGAAGCAGTTCGTCGCGTCGGTGTCCCTGTCGCTGAAGCAGGCGGCGAAGATGCCGGACACCAACCCCTGGTACCGCGCCGTGTACCGCGGCGACGAGCCGGTCGGCTTCGTGATGCTGTCGTGGAAACCGCCGACCGGCCCCTACCAAGGACGGCACTTCATCTGGCGCCTCCTCATCGACAAGCACCACCAGGGGCACGGCATCGGCCGGGAGGTGCTCACCCAGATCGCCGACCTGGTCCGCGCGGACGGCGCCACCGAGCTGCTGACCAGCTACGAACCCGGCGACGGCGAACCCTGGCCCTTCTACCGCAAGTTCGGCTTCGAGCCGACCGGCGAGATCGACGACGGCGAGATCGTCCTGCGGCTCGCCCTCCCACCCGGCTGAGCGCCGCGCGGGCGCGTGGACGCAACGGTCACCCGTCGAAGCGCTGCCACGGGATGTCGAGCAGTCCGAGCGGATGCAGTGCGCCGCGGTGCCGGGCGCCGACGCAGACGTCGAGCTTTCTTTCGTCCCGCTGGGGCTGACCGCGGCGACGAGGAGCGGATGGGGAAGACCGGCGCCAAGGTCGCCTAGGGCGAGGCGATCTGACGCACACGGGGCAGGGCTCCCCGACGTGACGAGCGCCCTCCCGCGGGAGGGCGCTCGTCACGTCGGCCAAGGGCGGCGCCGCCGGTTCACGGCCCGGGTGCGCGCCTCGCTGTTCGGCATCAGGTGGGCGTACGTGCGAAGGATGAAGCTCGGATCATGGTGACCGAGCTACTCGCTCAGCACTTTGCTGCCCTCCCCCGGCACCGAAGGCACCTCCGCCGAGTCCACAGCCGTCGATTGGCTCACGCCCGAGGAGGTCTCGGCGCGCATGTCCGAGGTCTTCGCGGTTCGGCTCCTGGACGCCCTGGGCAGTGCCGGCCCCCATGTCCGTAGTCACGACGGCAAGCGCCTTGCCGCGGTCCAATGAACGTCGATCGCAGCCGGAGGATGAGCCGAGAGCCCCGGCGACCTGAAGGACCTCTGAAGAGGTCGCCCGAACTGCGAGGAGTTCCAGCACGGTCTCGGGTCTTCAGGTACATCCACTACATCCACCTTCTGCACGCGAATTTGGAGGCACCTTGAAGCTCCTGCTTACGTCAGGCGGCGTCACGAACCCGAGCATCCACACGGCGCTCGTAAAGCTTCTCGGCAAGCCGGTCGCCGAGTGCCACGCCCTCTGCATCCCGACAGCACAATGGGGTCACCCGATGTGCGGTCCGGCATCGGTGCGGGGCCTCGTAGCCGCCGAGCCCCGGTGGCAGCACCTGACCGGCCTCGGCTGGGCGTCGCTCGGCGTCCTCGAGCTCACCGCACTGCCCACCATCGGCGCGGAGCGATGGGTCCCCTGGGTCCGGGAGGCCGACGTGCTCCTGGTCGACGGCGGCGACGCGACGTACCTGTGCCACTGGATGCGGGAGTCCGGGCTGGCCGATCTGCTGCCTTCGCTGCCCGACACGGTCTGGGTGGGAGTGAGTGCCGGAAGCATGGTGATGACGCCCCGGATCGGAGCGTACTTCGTCGAGTGGCCGTCCGCGCCGGACGACCGCACTCTGGGAGTCGTCGACTTCTCGATCTTCCCGCACCTGGACGCCTTCCCGACGAACACCCTGGCCGACGCGGAGCACTGGGCCGCCGACATCGGCATCCCGGCCTACGCCATCGACGAACAGACGGCCATCCAGGTCGTCGACGGCTCCGTCGAGCTGGTCTCCGAAGGCCAATGGACGAAATTCGGGTCGTAGCCACCCGACAGTGGCCGTGCCAGAAGGGGCAGCGTCTCACGGGTAGCCACGGGGAACAGCGGTGACGAGGCCGCGTTGCCGCAGGTCAGCGTCCGCCCAGGTGAGGCCCGGTCCGCAGCCTCAGTCTTCCAAACTGGTGCTCTAGGGCCCGTGCTGCAGTGGCTGACGCGTCCATGAGCTTCCGAGGGGCGAGGCCATGGACGGCCGCCGGGGTAGCATCCCGCATGCATCGAGTTGAGCAAAATAAAATCAATGGTCACATGGCCGCCACGGCTGCCGTGAGGCAGTTTGCGGAGATCATGCATAGAGAATTGGGACCGCTGGAACTCGCCGGAGCCCATTGGGTCATCGGGGATTCGGCAGGGGAGCATCTGAAGTTCATGCCGGAAGGGATCGCCC
Organism: Streptomyces sp. TOM-9; assembly: GCF_056858595.1. Lineage (NCBI taxonomy): Bacteria > Bacillati > Actinomycetota > Actinomycetes > Kitasatosporales > Streptomycetaceae > Streptomyces > Streptomyces sp. TOM-9. The sequence continues at coordinate 2,841,834 of NZ_JBXEQB010000001.1, forward strand.
TTTGGTCTGATGGCATCGAGAAGCAGATCATCGCTTGGTCGCGGCTTATGGACTTCGGTTTGCAGACCCAGCCTGGAAAATTTGCAAGCTCAAAGGGCCTCGAGCGAGCGACCAAGATCATAACTGATCTGGCGGGACTTCCAAACGGGGGCAACGGCGGGTCCAGGGTTGGCGCGACGTTGCGACACCCGTACATAGACTGGACCGCCAATTTCGATCACCACTCGCGAAAGTATTCTCGCCATCACATCAAGCTGGTAGACGAGTTCTTGAGACAGGTCGTCGAACGGAAAATGGCAAGTCGTCTCGGCGACCCCGAGTGGATGTCCGCAGCTGTCGGCAAGTTGAGCCAAATGCCCGCATCCGGATCTCGACGTCGATCTCGCAAGACCTTCATCGAGGGACTTCTCAGCGACTGCGGTTGAGTCCGACATGGAATAGTTGAGCAGGTATTCAAATGGCGGTGGCAAATCACAATCGCCGAAAGTGACGAGCATTAAAGACACGGGCACCCGCTTGGGCTGCCGTCGTGGTTTTCACACCGCGGCCGATCCAGATGCGATCTACGAGCTGGACCTCCCCTGATGCTCGCTCCCGGCGACCATGTGCACGTCGTCCAGGACCAGTAAGTAGTCATCAAGCGCGCTGGCGGACACGAAGAGAGACCCGTCGGCCCACTGGACTCCGTGGTGCCGGTCTTGGCGTCTCGTCTGACTGCTGCCGTGCCAGATGCGTGCCAGATCGAGCGGCGAACCACGGTCAACGCCGGGCATCGCATGCCCCTCTTACATGGGCAGCAGTGGGCCATCTGCCCAGGTCGCAACTACACGTGCGCACCAACGAGCGGTGATTCCCAAGCTCAGGTGGAGCGGTGAGGCGATAATGTGATCACTATGGCTTCGCCTAATCCGTTCGTGCATCCCCGCTGGGGCTTGACCTTCCACTGGTGGGCCGTGGACCCATCCGGCGAGGTCGCCCTCATCTACTCCGCCTTCGGGCAGGTGCCATGGGCAGCCAACAGCCAGGTACAGGTGATCGACAGTGCGACGAAGGCCGCTCGGGCGAACTACCCGGGCTGGTTCGCCGAGGCCAGACCCACCGGACCCGCGCCGTATCGCTTCGAATGGGACGAAGAGTGCGACGACCACTACACGCGAGTGGAGTCGCCCGCACTCCCCATCTTGATCACCGACCTACCCGACAAGATTGCACAGGCGGCGGGCCTGGTCCGAGTGGCCTTCTCCTTCCGGGACATCACAAGAATCGATCTTGCGTACCCCGACGGCGAAGAAGCCCTGTCAGCCCGCTACTGAACTTGAACTCGTGATGTCGGTCGACTCGTGGTGACGGCGTCAGGGTCCGAGACCGCCGGCTGTTACCGGCTCGGGTTCAGGACGATGGCTGTAGCCAGCGCCGCGCCGCGGCGAGATTCACCTCGACGTCATCGCTCCAAGAGCGGACCTCCAGCCATGAGAGGTAGCCGCCTTGCGCGAAGACCAGGACCTCGCCAGGGCACTCGCCGGTTCCGGTGAACAGCTGTACGTCGACAGCCACGACGGTGCCGAGGCCCGTTGGAGCGGGCTCCACCGCGTCGGCGTCGAGTTCGAAGTAGGCAGTGCCGCACCCGCACTTACAGCGGGATTGCACCCTGAGTTGGGGCACCTGTCGTCGGAGGGCGACGTGAACGGGCTCGTCCGGGCTCAGGACGAGGTCAAGCACGTCGGCTACGTCCTCGGGCAGGCTGTCAGTCATGCCGCCACCGTAGCTGACCACCAGCTTTGGGCTTCGACCAACTTTGGGTCGGTCGACCCCACGCTCACAGGTCCAGGGCCAGGTCGGTGCCGGCGAGGCAGCCGTCGATGGCCTCCGGTCGGTACTGCAGCATCTTCAGTTTGCGCTTCACGGTGCGGGTGATCTGGCCGAGGTCGGCCGCGGCGAGGTTGCCGATGTCCCGCTTGACCAGCGACCAGACGCCCTCGGTCGGGTTGAGGTCCGGGGCATAGGTGGGCAGCTGGAACACGGTGAGCCACTCGGCGTTCGCGTCGATGAACTCGCGCATGCCGGCCGTCAGGTGCAGGCGGACGTTGTCCCAGACCAGCACGATCGGTCCGCCGAGCTGGATGCGAGCGCGGACGATCAGGTCGCGGAAGTCGCGCCAGCCAAAGCCCTTCGGCTCGTCCTTGCGGCCCCGATACTCGCGGATCGCGTAGATCAGCCGGGACCGCTGGCCCGGCTTGTAGCAGGCCATCCCCGCCATCGACACGCGACCCGAGCCCCGGCCCCTCACCCTCACGACCGGGGTCTGGCCGATCCGGCCCCAGGTCCTGGCGCGCGGCGGAGTCATCGACTGCCCGGCCTCGTCCTCGAAGACGACCCAGGCGTTGCGCTCCGCCGCGGTGCTCTTACCCGCGGCCAGGTCTCCTTCTTCCACACCTCGACCGCCTCGTCATCGCGCTCGATCGCCCGTCGAGTGGGCTGCTGCCAGCTCCAGCCGTGGCGCTTCAGCAGCCGCCAGGTGCCCTCGACCGTGTAGGAGACCTGGAAGAGCCGGCCGATCAGCGTCTTGATCCGTGCCAGCGTCCACCGCTGGTCCGCCCAGCCGTGAGCCAGTGGACCACGCTCCAACTCCTGCTCCAGCCTGGCGATCTGGGCTTCACTGAGTCGAGGTCTTCCCGGCGACCCCTTCGACAGGACTCCCGCCTCGCCGCCCTCGCGCCAGGCCCGGCGCCACCGCTCGACCGACCGCAAGCTGATCCGCAGGGCAGCGGCAATCTCCGCGTTCTTCTGCCCGCCCTCGAAACGCTCCACGGCCTGGAGCCGTAACCGCTCCCGCGTGGTCCTCTCGGCGTCGGTCAGCCCGCCGCCCTGCGCATACCTTCGACAGGCAACGGATTGCCGTGCTCGAACTTGCAAGGCGCGTGTCAGCCCGTGCGATCCGGACGGCCGGAGGTCACGAAGTCGTAGTACTCGTCGCTGATGAAACCGAGTTGACCCACCGGTCAGCGATGGCGCCGAACTCCTGCTCAGCCAAGCGGATGGCATCCTCCGGACTCGTCACCGTTGTGATCTTCTTTCCCCACGCCTCGTCGTCCGGGTCAAGGGGTGCAAGATCGGCGATGTCACGCAAGCCATCGGAAGGGACGTCTTCAACCTCTTCCAAGTAGACGCCGATGCCCTCACGGCCAGGGCTGAGCGCGATCCAGCGGACGCCATGCCGGCCGTCTCGCTCCACGGCGCCGAGGAACTGTTCGATCTGCTTGCCTCGACGCAGCGCTCCGAGCGCGAATGCTGGGGTGAGATGGCGCACCTACTCGCCCTTCCTTTGATCGCCTGGGCCAACGACACATTGTCTTCAGGATCTACATCAGGGATCGGTGAGCAACCCCCAGCAGGCCCGAGTCGCTTGCCGTCAAGCTCCGCGCGTGCCGCTTCCCGCTTGATCTGCGCACCCTCGACGACCCTGACCACCAGGCTTACACGGCCAGATGTCCCTCAACACACGAGCGCCCTCCCGGGCCGTCCTGGGGCCGTGGAAGGGCGGTCGTGAAGACCGCCGACACGTCGGCGAAGAGGGACCGCCGGCAGGAGGGCGCACGCCCGGTCTCCTCAAGCCGGCGCATCCACGCACGCAGGTACAGCGGCCGGGAGGACGCCATGGGCCGGGCGCGGGCGGTAGCCCGGGCCGGGCCGCCACTTCGCAGGCAGCCCGGACTCCTCCCCGTGAGTCCTCGACTGAACTTGTTCGGTTCATCCCTTTGCCGCCCGTGGACCGGCGATCTCCCAAGGACGGGACCGCGAGGTGGCCGCGCGCAGCGCCGCCCGCCAGGGCCTGTCCGACGAGTCGCGTCAACGGCCCCGCGCCCGGCGGCGCCGTCACCCGAATGGCCCAACACGACGTGCCACCCACATGGGTGAAGATCAGGCTGACTAGTGTCCCAACCGAGGCAATGCGTGAAAGGGGAACCACATGCGCATTCGACGAATGCTCGTCGCCATCATCGGCACGGCAGCCCTCGCCGGACTCGGCCTCACAGGCGCCGCCACCGCCACCGCCGCCACCCACGCCGCCCCCACCGACGCCTCCCCCACCGTGGGTGAGTGCGAGAAGGGCGGCGGAACAGTCGATTGGGGGACATGGACCTGCAAGGGCGGCACATACGACGGGCAGAAGATCGACTAGCCACCCTAGGCGCCCCGCAGCCACGCGCTGCGGGGCGCTCGCCCGCGAGCGCAGCCGGGAGGGTCGCAGGGACCCGCACGCTCGTCCCGACCACACGGTGGTGGCGCCAGGCGGCGCCGGCTCGAACTCCCGTGGAAGGGCGCTCAGCGATGACCAGCGTCGACAACTGCCGACAGCTCAGCAGTAGTTCGGGACGTTGGTCGACAAGGCAGCCGCAGGTCACGGCCGCCGGCGGTCAGTTGTGGCTGTGCAGGATCTCGTTCAGCCCGCCCCACGAGCCCGTGCGCTGGAGGACCTCGACCGCGCCGGTGATGGAGTTGCGGCGGAAGAGGAGGTTGTTGGCGCCGGAGAGCTCCTTGGCCTTGACGATGGTCTCGTCGGGGAGGGAGACCCGGGTGCCCGCCGTGACGTACAGGCCGGCCTCGACGACGCAGTCGTCGCCCAGGGAGATGCCGATGCCGGCCTCGGCGCCGAGGAGGCAGCGCTCGCCGATGGAGACGACGGCCTTGCCGCCGCCGGAGAGGGTGCCCATGATCGAGGCGCCGCCGCCGATGTCGGAGCCGTCGCCGACGATGACGCCCTGGCTGATGCGCCCCTCGACCATGGAGGTGCCCAGCGTGCCGGCGTTGAAGTTGCAGAAGCCCTCGTGCATCACCGTGGTGCCGGACGCGAGGTGCGCGCCGAGGCGGACCCGGTCGGCGTCGGCGATGCGGACGCCGGCGGGGACGACGTAGTCCGTCATGCGCGGGAACTTGTCCACGCCGTAGACCGACAGGTGCAGCCCCTCGGCGCGGGCGGCGAGGCGGGCGCGCTCGATGTCGCCGACGGGGACGGGCCCGATGGAGGTCCAGGCGACGTTGGCCAGGAGGCCGAAGATGCCGTCCAGGTTCTGGCCGTTGGGCTTCACCAGACGGTGGCTCAGCAGGTGCAGCCGCAGGTAGGCGTCGTGCGCGTCGAGCGGCTTGTCGTCGGTCGAGGCGATGACGGTGCGTACGGCGACGACCTCGACGCCGCGGCGCGGGTCCGGCCCCAGGGCCTTGGGGGCGGCGTCTCCCAGCAGCTCGGCGGCCTGCTCGGCGGAGAGCCGTTCGGTGCCGGCGGGGCCGGGCGCCGCCACGAGCTCGGGCGCGGGGAACCAGGTGTCGAGGACGGTGCCGTCGGCGGCGATCGTGGCGAGGCCTGCGGCAACGGCACCGGTGGCGCGAGAGGTGGCGGTCGTTTCAGTCATGTGTCGAACGCTAGTCGTTGCGTCCCGCACTTGCCCAACCGGCCCGAAATCCGGAACGCCGGCGCCCACCCGCCTCGGCTCCGGCGGTCCCGGCGGTCCCGGCGGATCCGGCGTCCCGCGCACCCGCGTCGACGGTCCCGGAGCCGCGCCGCCACCGTGCGGCGGCCGCCAGCAGCACCGCCCCGCTGAGCGCGGCCAGCACCGCGCAGACCGGCCACAGCGCGCCGGGCGCGGCGTCGTACAGGGCGCCGCCGAGGGGCGGGGCGAGGACGGTGCCGCTGACGGAGGCCCCGGCGTACAGGGACTGGAAGCGGCCCTGCAGGTGGTCGGGGGCGTTGTCGGCCACGTAGGCGGTGGCGGTGGTCTTGTAGAGGATCTCCCCCGCCGTGAGGAGCAGCATCATCGTGACCGCGGCGGCGATGTACGGGCCGCCGGCCAGGGCGGCGTAGCCGGCGCCGACGAGGACGAGCCCGGTGCCGATGATCGGCAGCGGCGGGCGGCGGCGCAGGGCGACGGTGGCCGGGATCTCCAGGCAGAGGATGACGCCTCCGTTGACGGCGATCAGCAGGCCGTACGCGGCGGTGCCGATGCCGTGGTCGGCGAGCCAGACGGGCAGGGTGGAGTACTGCTGCCGGTAGACGGTGTCGGTGACCAGGACCGTCACCAGCAGCACCATGACGGCGGGCCGGGCGCGCAGTGCCGCCCACAACCCGTCGGCGCCGGCGGCGCGGACGGCACGGGCCCGGCGGGCGCCCTGGGCGGGCAGCGCGCGGGCGGCGTAGCCGGCGAAGAGCAGGGTGCCGAGGCCGTCGGCGACGAAGAGCCAGGTGTACGAGGTGCGGGCGGCCAGGAGCGCGCCGAGCGGCGGCCCCACGGTGAAGCCCGCGTTGGAGGCGAAGCGCAGCACGGCGAAGCCCTGGCGGCGCGCGCCCTCGGGGACGGAGACGGCGACGAGCGCGGAGTTGGCGGCCCGCACGGTGCCGGCCGCGTACTGCGCGAGCAGCAGGACGGGCAGCAGCGCGGCGGTCGGCAGGGCGGGCAGCAGGACGAGTCCGGCGCCGGAGGCGGCGGACCCGGCGAGCAGGACGCGGCGGTGCCCGAGGTGGTCGCCGAACCAGCCGCCGGTGAAGTTGCCGGCGACCAGGCCCACCCCGCCCGTGCCGGCGATCAGCCCGGCCTCCGGGACGGGCAGGCCCCGTACCGAGGTCAGCCAGACGAAGAGGTAGACGAACGTGAAGCTCACGACCGCGTTCGTGAAGACCCCGGCGGCCAGCAACCAGACGACCCTGGGCACCTCGCGCATGCCCGTACCCCCTCCTCCGCCCAGTGAGTTCCTTTTGGAAACTCACTCCCGGCTGGCAGGATAGCGGCATGGCCCGCCGCACAGAACTCGGTGACGCGAATTGCTCCATCGCCCAGGCCCTCGACGTGGTCGGCGACTGGTGGACGCTGCTGATCGTGCGGGACACCGCCCGCGGCGTGGACCGCTTCGACGACCTGCAGCGCGAACTCGGCGTGTCCCGCAAGGTGCTGGCCGAGCGGCTGCGCCTGCTGGTCGACGCGGACGTGCTGGCCCGTGAGCCGTACCAGGACCGCCCCGTGCGCCACGCCTACCGGCTCACCCCGCGCGGCCGGGCGCTGCTGCCGGTGCTGATCGCCCTCCAGGACTGGGGCGACCAGTGGGTGCTGGGCGACGGAACGACCACCGGCACCGCACCGGACGGCTCACGGGAGGCGGAGCGCGTGCACGCGCTGACGGGGACCCGCGTGCCCGCGCTGCTGCTCCCCGCGGGCCCGGACGGCGAACTCCGCGACCCGGTGGCCGCGGACCGCCCGTTCACGGTCCTCTACTGCTTCCCCGGCGCCTACGCGCGGCCCACGTCCTACCCCCCGGGCTGGGGCGACATCCCGGGTGCGGCGGGTTGCACGCTGGAGTCCTGCACCTACCGGGACCGGCAGGCGGAGTTCACCGCGGCGGGGGCGGCCGTGCACGGGGTGAGCGCCCAGCGCCCGGACGAGCAGGCGGAGTTCGCCGAGCGGGAGCGGTTGCGCTTCCCGCTGCTGTCGGACGCGGAGCTGACCCTGTCCGCGGCGCTGCGGCTGCCGACCTTCCGCGCGGGCGGCGCGGTGCGGCTGAAGCGGCTGACGCTGGTGGTCGGCGCGGACCGGGTGGTCCGGCGGGTGTTCTACCCGGTCACGGACATCACGGCGGGCGTGGTGGAGGCCCTCGAGGCGGTCAGGACTGCGTCGCGGCCTTGACCGTGTCCGGTTCGGCGGCCGCGTCCCGTACGCCCGGCAGCCGCTGGGCGCCGAGCACGGCCGCGCCGGCGACGACGCCGAGCACCGCGCACAACGGCCACAGCGCGCCCGGCGCGTGCTCGTAGAGCACGCCGCCGAGCGGGGCGGCCAGCACCACGCCGCTGATGGACGCGCCGGCGTACATGCTCTGGAAGCGGCCCTGCAGGTGGTCGGGGGCGTTGTCGGCGACGTAGGCGGTGGACGGCGACTTGTAGAGGATGTCGCCCACGGTCAGCAGGATCATCATCGCGACGGCCGCCGCGACGTACCAGCCGCCGGTGGTCAGCGCGGCGAAGCCGAGCCCGACCAGGATCACGCCGAGGCCGATGATCGGCAGCGGGGCTCGCCGGCGCAGGGCGATGGTGACCGGGAGTTCGAGGAGGATCACCAGGGCGCCGTTGATGGCGATGAGGGCGCCGTAGACGCCCGTGCCGATGCCGTGGTCCTTCAGGTACACGGGCAGGGTGGAGTACTGCTGGCGGTAGATGGTGTCGGCGACCAGGATCGCGGCGAGCAGCACCAGGACGGCGGGCCTGGCGCGCAGCGCGGTCCACAGGCCGGGCGCGTCGGGCGAGGCCTCGCCCTTGGGCCGGTGGTTGCCGTTCGCCGGCAGGATGAAATGCGCGTAGACACCGAAGAAGAGCATGCCGAGGCCGTCGGCCACGAACAGCCAGTCGTACGAGATCGTCGTGGCGATCAGCGCACCGAGCGGCGGGCCGACGGTGACGCCGAGGTTCGCCATGAAGCGCAGCAGGGCGAAGCCCTGACGGCGGGAGCCCTCGGGCACGGAGAAGGCGATGAGCGCCGAGTTGGAGGCCCGGGTGATGCCGGTGGCGTACTGGGCGACCGGAAAGACCACCGCGAGGGCGGCGGTCGGCGTCAGCGGCAGGGCCGCCAGGCCGAGACCGGACACGACCATGCCGGTGATCAGGGTGCGGCGGTGCCCGAAGCGGTCGCCGAACCAGCCGCCGGTGAAGTTGCCGGCGACCATGCCGACGCCGCCCACACCGGCGATGAGTCCTGCCTGGGAGGTGCTGAGCCCACGCGGTCCGGTCAGGTAGACGAAGAGGTAGACGAAGGTGAAGCTCACCGCCGCCACGAAGAACATGCCGCTGGCCAGGAGCCACACCACCCTCGGTATGTCCTTCATCGCCTGTTTCATACTGCCCTCCGATCGACGCTCTACAAGAATCGATCACGTGAAGGCGTGAATGCGGCGCGTGAGGATGCCGGATCAGGTCGCGGCCGGTATAGGTCAGCGAATCCGGTCACATGTGCCGATGATCCGGGCGAAGACCTCGCGGGCCTCCTCCCGGTCGATGTCGCGGCCGGTCAGCAGTGCCTGCAGGCACATCCCGTCGGTGAGGGCGGCCAGCGCGCGGGCGGTGACCGGGTCGGTCCACCGGGTGAGGAGCGCGGCCATGTGGTCCACCCACTCCGCGGCGACCGGGCGTACGGCATCGTGGCGGAGCGCGGCGAGGTAGAGCTCGTACTCCAGTTGCGCACGCGGACGGTCCCGGGAGACCGTCTCCTCGACGAACCGGGCCAGTTCCGCGGCGAGGTCGGCGCCTGGCGAGCCGAGCAGGGTACGCTCCCCGACCTCCCGGAAGAAGGCCTCGTTGCACTGCCGCAGCGCGGCCACCAGCAGGTCGTCGAGGGTGGCGAAGTGGTACGTGGTCGAGCCGAGCGGGACGTCGGCCGCCGCGGCGACGGCCCGGTGGCTCAGCCCGGCGATGCCGCGCTCGCCGACGACGCGGATCGCGGCGTCGATGATGCGCTGCCGCCGTTCCGGGTCGTACCGGCGGGCCATCAGTGGGCGCCGCCGAGGTTGAGGACGACCACCCCGGCGATGACCAGGGCGATCCCCGTCAGCTTGGCGGCGGTGGCCGCCTCGCCGAGGAAGACCACGCCGATGGCGGCGATCGCGGCCGTGCCGACTCCGGCCCATATCGCGTAGGCGGTGCCCACCGACATCGACTTGAGCGTCTGCGCGAGCAGCGCGAAGGCGATCAGGTAGCCGGCGGTGGTGCCGAGGGAGGGCCACAGCTTGGTGAAGCCGTCGCTGTACTTCATGGACGTCGTACCGAGCACTTCGGCGAGGATCGCCCCGCCCAGCAATGCGTATGCCATGCGTACAAGCGTACACATCGATGTGTACGCCTGTACGCATGGCGGGCCCCTCAGGACCGGCGCGGCCACCACCGCTTCCGGGCGGTGTCCGGCGCCGGCGCCAGGCCCAGCGAACCCGTCAGGAAGAACTCCCCGTCCACCCAGTGGCCCAGGGCCGGGGCGTCGGTCAACTCCTCGCCGGCCACGGCGACATCGACCTCGTGGCCGCCGATGGTGCGCACCCGCAGCCGGTGGAAGCGGCCGCCCCCGGCCTCGCCTTCGTGGACCTCGGCGAGCAGGACCTCCCCGGCGAACGCCGCGTGCGCCGAGGGCACCCAGTCCTCGCCCGCTCCCTCCGGCGCGAACAGGCCGAAGGGAATGAGGTAGTCGGGCGCGAAACCGATCTCGCCCTCCTCCTGTGCGGCGTCGTACGCCTGCCTGCCCCCGGTGTGGAGGGTGAGCCGCTCCGCGAGCGCGGCGAGGCGCAGTTCGCCCTCGGGGGCCGTACCGCCCCGGGAGCGCAGCACGGCGCGGTCCTCCAGCTCCACCGCGAGCGGGCACAGCATCGTCCCGCCGGGCCGGTCCAGCAGTTCGAGCCGGGCGGTCTCCTCGTCCACCAGCGCCACGCGGGCCACCGGCACGGGCTCCCCGGCGGGCGCCAGGCAGGGCAGCACCTGGGCGATCGAGCGCCCCTGCGTCTCGATGACGACCCGGGCGCCACCGGCGCCCGTCCACACGTGCCGCCTCAGCTCACCCTCGACCTGCTGCGTGTCCGCGCGTTCGAGGAGCCCGACGACGAGTGAACGGAAGGAGTCCTGGTCGGTCACGCCGAGTCCGATGGCGGCGAAATGACTGCTCATGCGCGGAAGACTCGCCGACCCGGGGGAACCCGCGCAAACGAAAATACGACCGCGGGACGCCGCTCCTGCCCGGAGCGGCGTCCCGCGGTCGTGGTCCCGTGCGGGTCAGACGTTGAAGCCGAGCGCGCGCAGCTGGTCGCGGCCCTCGTCGGTGATCTTGTCCGGGCCCCACGGCGGCATCCAGACCCAGTTGATCTTCAGGTCGTTGACGATGCCGTCGGTGGCGGACTTCGCCTGGTCCTCGATGACGTCGGTCAGCGGGCAGGCCGCCGACGTGAGCGTCATGTCGAGGGTCGCGACGTTGCTGTCGTCGATGTGGATGCCGTAGATCAGGCCGAGGTTGACGACGTCGATGCCCAGTTCGGGGTCGACGACGTCGTAGAGGGCCTCACGGATCTCCTCCTCGCTCGCCGGCTTCGTCGTCGTCACTTCTGCGTTCTCGCTCATGCGGACTCCCTGACCGCGCCATCGCCCAGTGCCTGGGCGGTGGCGTCCTTCCACGCCATCCAGCTCAGCAGCGCGCACTTGACGCGCGCCGGGTACTTCGAGACGCCCGCGAACGCGACCGCGTCCTCCAGCACGTCCTCCATCGCGTCGTCGGGCTCCAGCTTGCCCTTGGACTGCATCAGCTCCAGGAAGACCTCCTGGACCTTCACGGCCTCGTCGACCTGGCGGCCGACGAGCAGTTCGTTGAGCACGGAGGCACTGGCCTGGCTGATGGAACAGCCCTGGCCCTCGTAGCTGATGTCCCGGATGGACGTGCCGTCGAGCTTGACGCGCAGCGTGATCTCGTCGCCGCACGTCGGGTTGACGTGGTGCACCTCGACGTCACCGTCGCGCAGGCCGCGGCCGTGCGGGTTCTTGTAGTGGTCCAGGATGACTTCCTGGTACATCGAATCCAGCTTCACAGGCTTCGCCGTCCGTCCCTCAGCCGAAGAAGTTCCGTACGTGCTCCAGGCCCTCGACCAAGGCGTCGACCTCGGCCGGAGTGGAGTACAGATAGAACGACGCTCGTGTGGTCGCGGGAATTCCGTACCGCAGGCAGACCGGCCGCGCGCAGTGGTGGCCGACGCGCACGGCGATGCCCTGCTCGTCCAGGACCTGGCCCACGTCGTGCGGGTGGATGTCGCCCAGGGTGAAGGAGATCGCGGAGCCCCGGCCCTCGGGGGTGTCCGGGCCGATGATCTTCAGCTCGGGCACCTCCTTCAGCCGCTTCAGCGCGTACTCGGTGATCGCGTGCTCATGCGCGGCGATCTTGTCCATGCCGATGGCGCTCAGGTAGTCCACCGCCGCGCCGAGGCCGACGGCCTGGGCGATCGGGGGCGTACCCGCCTCGAACTTGTGCGGCGCGGGCGCGTACGTCGACTCGTGCATCGAGACGGTCTCGATCATCTCGCCGCCGCCCAGGAACGGCGGGAGGTCCTCCAGCAGCTCCTGGCGGCCCCACAGCACGCCGATGCCGGTCGGGCCGAGCATCTTGTGGCCGGTGAAGGCCACGAAGTCGGCCTGCAGCGCCTGCACGTCCAGCACCATGTGCGGCGCGGCCTGCGAGGCGTCGATCAGCACCAGGGCGCCGACCTCCTGGGCGCGGCGCACGATGGCCTCGACCGGGTTGACCGTGCCCAGGATGTTGGAGACGAGCGTGAAGGAGACGATCTTCGTCTTCTCGGTGATGACCTGCTCGATGTCGCTCAGGTCGAGCCGGCCGTCGTCGGTCAGGCCGAACCACTTCAGCTTCGCGCCGGTGCGCTGCGAGAGCAGCTGCCACGGGACGATGTTGGAGTGGTGCTCCATCTCCGTGATGACGATCTCGGTGTCGCTGTCCACGCGGTAGGGCTCGTCGGCCCAGCCCAGCATGTTGGCGACCAGGTTCAGCGACTCCGAGGCGTTCTTGGTGAATATCACCTCGTCGCGGCTCGGGGCGTTGACGAACGCGGCGACCTTGTCACGGGCGCCCTCGTACAGCGCCGTGGCCTCCTCGGCGAGCGTGTGCACACCGCGGTGGACGTTGGCGTTGTAGCGCTCGTAGTACTCGCTGAGGGCGTCGATGACCTGGCGCGGCTTCTGCGAGGTCGCCGCGTTGTCCAGGTAGACGAGCTTCTTCCCGTCGTGGACCAGCCGGTCCAGCACCGGGAAGTCCTTGCGGATCGCCTCGGTGTCCAGCAGGCCCGGCAGCTGCAATGTCATGCGGACGCGCCTCCCTTCACATAGGCCTCGTAGCCCTCGGCCTCCAGCTTGTCCGCCAGCTCCGGGCCGCCGGACTCGGCGATCCGGCCCGCGGCGAAGACGTGGACCTGGTCGGGCTTGATGTAGCGCAGGATGCGCGTGTAGTGGGTGATCAGCAGGGTGCCGACCTCACCGCTCTCGCGCACCCGGTTGACGCCCTCGGAGACGATGCGCAGCGCGTCGACGTCCAGGCCGGAGTCGGTCTCGTCGAGGATCGCGATCTTGGGCTTGAGCAGTTCGAGCTGGAGGATCTCGTGACGCTTCTTCTCACCGCCGGAGAAGCCCTCGTTGACGTTGCGCTCGGCGAAGGAGGGGTCCATGTGCAGGCGCTCCATGGCCTCCTTGACCTCCTTCACCCAGGTGCGCAGCTTCGGGGCCTCGCCGCGGATGGCGGTGGCCGAGGTGCGCAGGAAGTTGGAGACGGAGACGCCGGGGACCTCGACCGGGTACTGCATGGCCAGGAAGACGCCCGCCCGGGCCCGCTCGTCGACGGACATGGCCAGCACGTCCTCGCCGTCCAGGGTCACGGTGCCACCGGTGATGGTGTACTTCGGGTGCCCGGCGAGCGAGTAGGCCAGGGTCGACTTGCCGGAGCCGTTCGGGCCCATGATGGCGTGGGTCTCGCCCTGCTTCACGGTCAGGTCGACACCGCGGAGGATCTCCCGCGGACCGCCCTCGGCCTCGACGGAGACGTGCAGGTCGTGGATCTCAAGCGTTGCCATGGGTGTCTCAGGACTCCTGGGTGACGGAGACGAGCACATCGTCCCCTTGGATCTGAACGGGGTATACGGGGACGGGCCGCGTCGCGGGCAGCCCGGACGGCTTGCCGGTCCGCAGGTCGAAGGAGGAGCCGTGCAGCCAGCACTCGATCTGGCAGTCCTCCACCTCACCCTCGGACAGCGAGACGTTCGCGTGCGAGCAGATGTCGTAGATCGCGAACACCTCGCCCTCGGTGAGCACGACCGACACCGGCACGCCGCCGAGCTCGACACGCCGGGGCGTGTCCTCCTCGAGCTCGCTCAGCGCGCAGGCGCGGACGAAACCTTCGGCGGCGGTCATACGACGGACGCCTCCAGTTCCGCGTCGATCTTCTCCAGCAGGCGCTCCTGCAGGTCGGCGACGCCGATCTGCTGGATCAGCTCGGCGAAGAAGCCGCGGACGACCAGCCGGCGGGCCTCGTCGGCCGGGATGCCGCGGGCCATCAGGTAGAACAGCTGCTCGTCCTCGAAGCGGCCGGTCGCCGAGGCGTGACCGGCGCCGACGATCTCGCCGGTCTCGATCTCCAGGTTCGGCACCGAGTCGACCCGGGCGCCGTCGGTGAGCACCAGGTTGCGGTTGAGCTCGTAGGTGTCGGTGCCCTCGGCCTCGGCGCGGATGAGCACGTCGCCGATCCACACCGCGTGCGCGTCCCGGCCCTGCAGCGCGCCCTTGTAGGCCACGTTGGACCGGCAGTGCGGGGTGTCGTGGTCGATGAAGAGGCGGTGCTCCTGGTGCTGGCCCTCGTCGGTGAAGTACAGGCCGTAGAGCTCGGCCTCGCCGCCCGGGGCGCCGTAGACGACCCGCGGATGCAGCCGCACGACGTCGCCGCCGAAGGTGACCACGACGGACTTGAAGGTCGCGTCGCGGCCGACCAGCGCGGTGTGCTGGGCCGCGTGCACGGCGGTGTCGTCCCAGTCCTGGATCGACACGACGGTCAGCTTGGCGCCGTCACCGATCAGGTACTCGACGTTGGCCGCGACGACGGCGTCACCGGTGTGGTCGATGACCACGACCGCCTCGGCGAAGGCACCGACCTCGACGACCTGGTGGCCGAAGGCGACCCCGCCCTGGCCGTGCACCGAGATCCGCACCGGCTCGGTGAGCACCGCGTCCTTGGGGACGGAGATGACCGAGGCCTTCTCGAAGGAGCTGTAGGCCTGGGCGGCGACCCGGTCCACCGGCTTGCCCGCCTTGCCGACCCGGGCGTCGTCCCGGCCGACGGTCTCGACGGTGACGCCCGCGGGGGCGTTCACCTCGACCTTGACGCCGCCACCGGTCGCGACGGCGGTGCCGTCGTGCAGACCGCGCAGCCGCTCCAGCGGGGTGAAGCGCCACTCCTCCTCGCGGCCGTTCGGCACGGGGAAGTCGGCCACGTCGTAGGACGCGGGCGCGCTGACCCGGGCGTCCCGGGGCTGGCCGACCTGGATGGCGCCTTCGGTGGTGGCACCGGCGGCCGGGATGGTTTCAGCCATGGCTGTCTTACTGCCTCTTTCTGTGCTCACGAGCTTGACGGGGTTGCCGGGCGGTGACCCGGCGGAGTGGCGGGACCGGCGTCAGCCGACCGCGCCCTCCATCTGCAGCTCGATCAGCCGGTTGAGCTCCAGCGCGTACTCCATGGGCAGCTCGCGCGCGATCGGCTCCACGAAGCCGCGGACGATGGTGGCCATCGCCTCGGTCTCCTCCAGGCCGCGGCTCATGAGGTAGAAGAGCTGGTCCTCGCTGACCTTGGAGACGGTCGCCTCGTGGCCCATCGACACGTCGTCCTCGCGGACGTCCACGTACGGGTAGGTGTCCGAGCGGGAGATCGTGTCCACCAGCAGCGCGTCGCACAGCACGTTCGACTTGGAGCCGGCGGCGCCCTCGCCGATCTCGATCAGTCCGCGGTAGGAAGTGCGGCCACCGCCGCGGGCCACCGACTTGGAGACGATCGAGGAGGAGGTGTTCGGCGCCATGTGCACCATCTTGGCGCCGGCGTCCTGGTGCTGGCCCTCGCCCGCGAAGGCGATCGACAGCGTCTCGCCCTTGGCGTGCTCGCCCATCAGGTAGACGGCCGGGTACTTCATGGTCACCTTGGAGCCGATGTTGCCGTCGACCCACTCCATGGTCGCGCCCTCGTACGCCACGGCACGCTTGGTGACCAGGTTGTACACGTTGTTCGACCAGTTCTGGATCGTCGTGTAGCGGCAGCGGCCGCCCTTCTTCACGATGATCTCGACCACGGCGCTGTGCAGGGAGTCCGACTTGTAGATCGGCGCCGTGCAGCCCTCGACGTAGTGGACGTAGGCGTCCTCGTCGACGATGATCAGCGTCCGCTCGAACTGGCCCATGTTCTCGGTGTTGATCCGGAAGTAGGCCTGCAGCGGGATCTCGACGTGCACGCCCTTCGGCACGTAGATGAAGGAGCCGCCGGACCACACCGCGGTGTTCAGGGAGGCGAACTTGTTGTCACCCGCCGGGATGACCGTGCCGAAGTACTCCTGGAACAGCTCCGGGTGCTCCTTCAGCGCCGTGTCGGTGTCCAGGAAGATGACGCCCTGCTCCTCCAGGTCCTCGCGGATCTGGTGGTAGACGACCTCCGACTCGTACTGCGCGGCCACACCCGCGACCAGCCGCTGCTTCTCCGCCTCGGGGATGCCCAGCTTGTCGTAGGTGTTCTTGATGTCCTCGGGCAGGTCCTCCCAGGACTCCGCCTGCTTCTCCGTGGACCGCACGAAGTACTTGATGTTGTCGAAGTCGATGCCGGACAGGTCCGAGCCCCAGGTGGGCATGGGCTTCTTCCCGAAGAGCTTCAGGCCCTTGAGACGCAGCTTGAGCATCCACTCGGGCTCGTCCTTCTTCGCGGAGATGTCGCGGACGACGTCCTCGCTCAGGCCTCGGCGGGCGGCGGCACCGGCTACGTCCGAGTCGGCCCAGCCGTACTCGTAGTTGCCCAGACCCTCGAGTTCAGGGTGAGCCGTCTCCAGGGGGGCAGTCATGCGGGGTTCCTCCCGGCGTTGCTTGCGGTGTTGGTCGGTGCGGTGGTGCCGGCCGGCGACGCGGTCTTCGGCACGAAGGTGGTGCAGACACCGTCTCCGTGCGCGATGGTCGCCAGCCGTTGTACATGGGTGCCGAGCAGGCGGGAGAAGACCTCGGCCTCCGCCTCGCACAGCTGCGGGAACTGCTCGGCGATGTGGGCCACCGGGCAGTGGTGCTGGCAGAGCTGCTCCCCGGCGGAGGCGGGCGCGCCGCGCGTGGTGGCAGCGTACCCGTCCTGGCTGAGGGCCTTGGCGAGCGCCTGCGTGCGCTCCTCGGGGTCGGCCGCCTCGACGACCGCCCGGTAGCGTTCGGCCTGCGCGGCGACCCGGGCACGGGCGAAGGCGGACACCGCGGCGTCGCCCTCCTCCCCGCCTCCGGCGGACTCGGCGATCCAGCGCATCGCGTCGGCGGCGAGCTGGTCGTAGGCCTGGTCGAAGGCGTCGCGGCCGCAGTCGGTCAGCGCGAACACCTTGGCCGGGCGGCCGCGGCCGCGGTTCCCGTAGACCCGCTTCTCACGCGGCTCGACCATGCCCTCGGCAAGGAGCGCGTCCAGGTGGCGGCGTACGGCCGCCTGGGTGAGCCCGAGCCGTTCCGCCAGGTCGGCGGCGGTCGACGGCCCGTGGACCAGTACGGACCTGGCGACCCGGTTGCGGGTGCTCCGCTCCCCGGTCGTCTGCTCCTCCTGAGCCTCGGACACGTTTTTCACAAGACCAGTGTTGCGTAATTCATCTCGCAGAGGCAAGCGGCGGCCCCCGGGGCGGATGTCTGCTGCGTCACTTAGGGAAACCTAACCTGACCTGCGGAAACGATCTTCCCCGGTACCCGGGTCCGGCGCCCGGAACCCGCCCCCCGCCCCCCGCGCACCGCCGCGCGACCGGCGGCGGCGGCATCGGGCGCCGCCCTCCCGGCGGAGCGCGCCCCGGGGGTTCGTAGACTTCCCGTCATGCGAATGGACCCCGCGGTCGAGGTGACCGGACTGGTCAAGCGATACGGCCCCAAGACCGCGGTGGACGGGCTCGACCTGACCGTCGCCCGGGGCACCGTGGCCGCCGTGCTCGGACCCAACGGAGCCGGCAAGACCACGACCGTCGAGACCTGCGAGGGGTACCGCCGTCCCGACGGGGGCCGGGTCCGCGTGCTGGGGCTCGACCCGGTACGGGAGACCGCCGCGCTGCGGCCCCGGATCGGCGTGATGCTGCAGTCCGGCGGCGTGTACGCCGGTGCCCGCGCCGAGGAGATGCTGCGGCACACCGCCAAGCTGCACGCCCACCCCCTCGACCCCGCGCTGCTGATCGAACGGCTCGGCCTGGAGTCCTGCGGCCGTACCCCGTACCGCCGGCTCTCCGGCGGCCAGCAGCAGCGTCTGGCGCTCGCGATGGCCGTCGTGGGCCGCCCGGAACTGGTTTTCCTGGACGAGCCGACGGCCGGACTTGACCCCCAGGCCCGCCGCGCCACCTGGGAGCTGGTCCGCGAGCTGCGCGCCGACGGCGTCACCGTCGTCCTGACCACGCACTTCATGGACGAGGCCGAGCAGCTCGCGGACGGCGTCGCGATCGTCGACAAGGGCCGCGTGATAGCGAGCGGCACCCCCGAGGAACTGTGCCGCGGCGGCGCGGAGAACACCCTGCGCTTCAACGGCCGCCCGGGCCTGGACCTCGCCTCGCTGCTCAAGGCGCTGCCCGCCGACTCCGCCGCCGTGGAGCTCACCCCGGGCAGCTACCGCATCGAGGGCAAGGTCGATCCGCAGATGCTGGCCACCGTCACCTCCTGGTGCGCCCAGCACGGCGTGATGCCCGACCGCCTCGCGGTCGAGCGGCGCACCCTGGAGGACGTCTTCCTGGAGCTCACCGGCAAGGAGCTGCGTTCGTGACCGCCACCGGCACCTTCACCCCCGCCCCCGGCGCGGCCCCGCTGCCCCGGATGATCGGCGCGCAGACGGCACTGGAGACCCGGATGCTGCTGCGCAACGGCGAGCAGCTGCTGCTGACCGTCGTCATCCCCACGCTGCTGCTGGTGCTCTTCAGCGCCGTCGACATCGTCGACACCGGCGCCGGCAAGGCCGTCGACTTCCTGGCCCCCGGCATCCTCGCGCTGGCCGTGATGTCCACCGCCTTCACCGGCCAGGCCATCGCCACCGGCTTCGAGCGGCGCTACGGCGTGCTCAAGCGGCTCGGCGCGTCACCGCTGCCGCGCTGGGCGCTGATGACCGCCAAGACCGGCTCCGTGCTGGTCACCGAGATCCTGCAGGTCGTCCTGCTCACCGTGATCGCGTTCGCCCTGGGCTGGTCGCCGCACGGCAACCCGCTCTCGGTGCTCGCGCTGCTCGCCGTGGGCACGGCGGCCTTCTCCGGCCTCGGCCTGCTGATGGCCGGCACACTCCGCGCCGAGGCCACGCTCGCCGCCGCGAACCTGGTCTTCCTGCTGCTGCTCGTCGGCGGCGGGGTGATCGTGCCGCTCGACAGGTTCCCCGGCGCTGCGCGCTCCGTCCTGGAACTGCTGCCGATCTCGGCCCTGTCGGACGGTCTGCGCGACGTCCTCCAGCACGGCGCGGGCGTGCCCTGGGGCGACCTCGGAATCCTCGCCGTGTGGGCGGTGCTGGGGCTCGGCGCGGCGGCGCGCTGGTTCAGGTGGGAATGACGCGGTCCGCGTAGCGGGCGGCCGGCGTCCTTCCGCTGGTCGACGCCGCTCGTGTCCCCCGTCCCCTGCCCTGGGTGTCCCCCTCGTGAAGGAATGCACAAGGAGGCCCCTACGATGGTGGCCGTGCCGAATCTCAGCCAAGCAGGCCAAGCCGTGCGAAACCCCCTGGCCTTCATCGCCCAGCGCTGGACCCCGTCCCCCGAGACGGTCCGGCGGGCCGCGCTGGCCGCGCTCGTGATGAGCGTCGTCATCGTGGTGACCGGCGGCGCCGTCCGGCTGACCGGTTCGGGTCTCGGCTGCCCGACCTGGCCCAAGTGCACCGATGACAGCCTCACCGCGACCGGCGCCATGGGGCTGCACGGGGCGATCGAGTTCACCAACCGCATGCTGACCTACGTGCTGTGCGCGGCCGTCGGCTGGGCGATCGTCGCCGCGCGGGCGGCGGAGCCGTGGCGGCGCGGGCTGACCCGGCTGGGCTGGGCCCAGTTCTGGGTCGTCATGGGCAACGCCGTACTCGGCGGCATCACCGTCCTGACCGGTCTCAACCCGTACACCGTCGCCGCGCACTTCCTGCTCTCCAGCGCGCTGATCGCCGTCGCGCTGCTGATGTGGCAGCGGGCCGGCGAGGGCGACGCGGGACCGCGGCCCCTGGTCGGCAAGCCGGTCAGGCAGCTGGCGTGGGTGCTGGTCGCCGCCTCCGCGGCGCTGATCGCGGTCGGCACGCTGGTGACGGGGGCGGGGCCGCACGCGGGCGACAGCAGCGACGTGCCGCGCGTCCCGGTGAAGTGGGAGACCATCTCGCAGCTCCACGCCGACCTGGCGTGGGTGGTGTGCGGGCTGACGATCGCGCTGTGGTTCGTGCTGCGCGCCGTCGACGCCCCCGGGGGACCGCGGGCCCGGGTGCGGGACCTGCTGGTCGTGCTGCTGGCGCAGGGCGTCATCGGCTACGTCCAGTACTTCACGAAGCTGCCCGAGGTGCTGGTGGCCCTCCACATGCTCGGCTCGACGCTGGTGTGGATCGCGGTGCTGCGGGTGCTGCTCTCGATGCGCGAGCGCCCGGAGACCGAGCCCGGCGAGGCGCCGGTGACCGAGGCCGTCGCAGCCGCGCCCGAGCCCGCGCCGGCCGCCTAGCCGCCACCGGCCCGGTCAGCCGAGCCGGTACAGCCGTCGCGCGTTGTCCGCGGCCACCATGGCCGCGACGCGCCGGGCGTCGGCCGCCGACCAGGCACCGTCCGCGACCCAGCCGCCCAGCACGTCGCGCACCGCGCCGCGGAAGGCCTCGGCGCCGGTCACGTACAGCTCGGGCAGCCCGTAGGCGTCCGTGGAGAACAGCAGCTTCCCGAACGGCGCCAGCTCCAGGAACTCCGCGAACACCGCGCCCGCCCGTACCC
Organism: Streptomyces sp. TOM-9; assembly: GCF_056858595.1. Classification (NCBI taxonomy): domain Bacteria; kingdom Bacillati; phylum Actinomycetota; class Actinomycetes; order Kitasatosporales; family Streptomycetaceae; genus Streptomyces; species Streptomyces sp. TOM-9. Next base: position 2,862,537 of record NZ_JBXEQB010000001.1, read on the forward strand.
CCACATGGGTGAGGGCCAGACCGACGTCCGCGTGCACGTGGGGGAAGACGTTCGCCAGGTAGGCCGCCTGACGGTGGTACGGGTAGCAGTGCAGCAGCACCAGGTCGGTCCCCGTGCCCGCGGTCGCCCGGGCGAAGTCCGTCAGCAGCGCCGGATCGGCGTGGTCGAGCCGCAGGTCCGGGTCGCCGAACCCGGTGTGCAGTTGCAGCGGCAGCCCGGTCGCGACGGCCGTCCACAGCAGGTGCCGCAGCAGGACGGGGTGGTCGAGCCGGGTGCGGCCGGCGCGGCGCGCGTCCAGCCACGCCCCGGCGGCGTGCCGCACCTCACCGGGCGCCGGGGGCTCCGGGGCGAGGCCCAGTCCGTGGCGGTAGGCGGCGATCGACTTGAATCCGGCGGCGGTGCGCGCGGCGGCGTGGACGGCCTCGGCGATGCCCTCGACCAGGGCCCCGGGCGAGTCGCGGGTCCCGGCGACGTCCTCGGCGAGCCGCTCCAGCCGCACGATCTCCCGCTGCGCTCCCCCACCCGCGGCGGCCAGTTCCGCGGGCGTCGTCAGGTCGCCCGGGAGTCCGGTGTCGACGACGTACGTGCCGATGCCGCTGCCGTGCAGCAGCCGGCGCGTGGTCTCGTGCGCCCCGAGTTCACGGCGCCGGGCGAGGTAGCCCGCCGGCGGGCAGTGCGGCTCCAGGCCGAGCAGCGGCGGGCACCAGCGGCGGACGGCGAAGCCGGTCTGGGTGTCGAAGTAGGTCGTGCCGGGCGCCGCGGGCGCGTCGGACTCGGTGAGGTACCCCTCGAAGGCCGCAATGCCGAGGTCGCCGCGGACGACGCCGTGGCAGTGGTGGTCGACCAGCGGCGGCAGCTCGATCACCACCGCCACCGGGTGGCCTCCGCGAGCTCGGCGGGACCGTACTCGGCCAGTGCCTCGGACTCGGCGCGCCGCACCGCGACCACCGCGCCGAACAGCGCCTCCCCCAGCGCCTCCTTCAGCGTCCCGCTGCGCACCAGGTGCGAGACGGCCTCGCTGAGCGAGGTCGGCAGCCGTTTCTGGTCACCGCGCCCGCCGGGATCGCCGCTGACCGGAGGGGGGAGCGTTCCCGCGCCGTCGCGCAGGCCGGCCAGGCCCGCCGCGATGACGGAGCCGACCAGGAGGTAGGGGTTGGCCGCCGCGTCGAACGGCTTGAGCTCGGCGTGGCCGCCGTCGGGGTCGTCGGACTCGCCCGGCACCAGGCGCAGCGCCGCCTCGCGGTTCTCCACGCCCCAGCAGCGGTGCACGCCGGCCCAGTGGGAGGGGACGAGCCGCAGGTAGCTGGCCGGGGACGGGGCGCCGATGGCGCAGAGGGCGGGCAGGGCGTCGAGCACGGCCGCCAGGAAGGTGTTCGCGGCGGGCGCCAGGCCGAACGGGGCGCTGGCGTCGCGGTGCAGGTTGTGCCCGTGTTCGCGCAGGCTCAGGTGCAGGTGGCAGCCGTTGCCGACCTGCCCGGCGACGACGGCCGGGGCGAAGGAGGCGCGCAGACCGTGGGCGGCGCTGACCGCGCGCACGGTCTCGCGGACGAGGACGACCTCGTCGGCGGCACGCACCGGGTCGGCGGGCGCGGTGGAGACCTCGAACTGGCCGGGCGCGTACTCGGGGTGCACCTGCAGCACCTCGATGCGCTGCACGGCGAGCGCGTCGTGCAGGTCGAGCAGGTAGTCCGAGAGTTCGGTCACCCGCGTCAGGCCGTAGGCCGGGCCGCGGGAGGCCCAGTCGCCGCTGCCGTCGTCCTTGACCACGACCCATTCGGTCTCGAAGCCCATCCGCAACTCCAGGCCGCGCTCGGCGGCCCGCTCCGTCATGCGCCGGGCGAACAGCCGCTGGCAGGCGGGGTGCGGGCGGCCGTCCTGGTCGTAGCGGTCGGCCGGGGCCCAGGCCCAGCCGGGGCGGGCGGCCAGCACGGTGAGGCGGTCCAGGTCGGGGAAGAGACGCAGGTCACCGTCGGGGCCGGCGATGTGCGGGGAGGAGGTGATGGCGTCGTCGGAGGTGAAGACGTCGAAGACCGGCGACATGCCCACCCCGCGGTGCGCGGCGTGCGGCAGCCGGGCGGTCGGCACGGTCTTGGCCCTGCTGATGCCCGCGTTGTCGACCCAGCTGACGGCGACGGCGCGCACGCCCTCCGCGCACAGCCGCGCCGCTTCCCGGCGGGCCGTCAGCCGCCGCTCGTCCCGTTCCTCGGTCTCCACCGACGCCTCCTCGTACCGGCCCGTCCGTCGACCGGACCACTCCCATGGTGGTCCTAACGGGCGGGCCCGGCGTCAGGTGTTGGCGCGTCCGCCGATCTGGATCCCGGCCATCCGCGACCACTCGTAACGGCCGGTGCGCACCTTGGCCGCCAGGTCGCCGTCGAAGGACTCGTGCACCGTGATCCCGGAGCGCTCGACGGCGCTGCGGGCGATGTCGTACGTGGGCGCCACCAGGTCGCCCCACTCGCCGTTCTCGCCGACGAGCACGATGCGGGTGCCGACCTCGCCGATGTACGCGATCTGGCCCTCGGCGCCGCCGCCGTGGCTCTTGGCGAACGCGGTGATCTGCTTCGCCAGGCGGGCGGCGCGGCGCTCGGCACGGGCCGCGGCCCGGCGGTCCGCGGCCTGGGTGACTGCTTCCTGGGTCTCTGCCATGGGAGGAATGCTACCCGCCGGTAATCAGCGCAGGAAGGGGTCCACGGCGACGGCGACGAACAGCAGCGTCGCGTAGGTGATCGACCAGTGGAACAGCCGCATCTCCTTCAGCTTGGCGCCGACCACACCGGCCTTCGCCCGCCCGTACAGGGCGTGCGCCTCGACCAGCCAGAAGGCGCCCAGCAGCACGGCGGCGGCCGCGTAGAACCAGCTCGCCGCACCCAGCGGCCACCACAGGGTCAGCGAGACCAGCACCATCACCCAGCTGTAGATGACGATCTGCCGGCCCACCACGACGTTGCCCGCCACGACCGGCAGCATGGGCACGCCGACGCGCGCGTAGTCGTCCTTCACCTTCATCGACAGCGGCCAGTAGTGCGGCGGCGTCCAGAAGAAGAGGACGAGGAAGAGGACGAAGGGCGCCCAGGCCAGTTCGTCCCGCACCGCCGACCACCCGATGAGCACCTGCATGCAGCCCGCGATGCCGCCCCAGACGATGTTCTGGGCCGTGCGGCGCTTGAGGCCGAGGGTGTAGACGAAGACGTAGTAGAGGATGGCCGTGAGGGACAGCGCCGCCGACAAGGGGTTGACGAGCACCCAGAACCAGGCGGTGGAAACCACCGAAAGCGTGATGCCGAAGACCAGGCACTCCCACGGCGCGACCATGCCGGTCACCAGCGGGCGCTGCTCCGTACGGTGCATGAGCGCGTCGATGTCACGGTCGATGTACATGTTGAGGGCGTTCGCGCCGCCCGCCGACATGTAGCCGCCGATCATGGTCGCCGCGACCAGCCAGAGGTCGGGCACACCGCCCGCCGCAAGGAACATCACCGGAACCGTCGTGATGAGCAGCAACTCGATGATGCGCGGCTTGGTCAGCGCCACGAACGCCATCACACGGGCACCGAACGGCCGGTGGCGATGGCTCGATCCGATGGCTCCGGCGGGCCGGGATTCGACGGCCGTCACGAACACCCCTGAGGAAAAGTCCAGCAAGCGGCTCCGCTTGCGCGTACCACGCCACTTTAGACGTAGCGGATACTCCACCCGCGCTCGGGGGTGGCACGTGTTGGCCTCCATAGCGCAAGAGAGGCGCAACCTGAAGGTGTTCTGTGTTCAACAGGCGAAGAAACGCTGACCGGGGCACGCTGGTGACACCACCGGTGCCGGGGAGGGAATGTGGCTGCCCGGGGATCGGTTGCCGCAGGCGTCGAGCCCAACACTCGAATAGGTGCACGTACGTGCAGGGGTAGGCTCGGCAACGCCCGGTGTGCACTTCGTCACCGGCGTAATACATGTGGAGAGGAGCCCTCTCAGGTGAGCACCGAGCCGACCACCACCGAGCTGGAGTGGACCGAGCTTGACAGGCGTGCGGTTGACACCGCCCGGGTTCTGGCGATGGATGCCGTGCAGAAGGTCGGCAACGGCCATCCGGGTACGGCGATGAGCCTCGCCCCCGCGGCCTACCTGCTGTTCCAGAAGCTGATGCGGCACGACCCCTCGGACGCCGGGTGGACCGGTCGCGACCGCTTCGTCCTCTCGCCGGGACACACGTCCCTGACGCTGTACACGCAGCTCTTCCTTTCGGGGTACGGCCTGGAGCTGGAGGACCTCAAGGCCTTCCGCACCTGGGGCTCGCGCACCCCCGGCCACCCCGAGCACGGTCACACCACGGGTGTGGAGACCACCACCGGCCCGCTGGGCCAGGGTGTCGCCAACGCGGTGGGCATGGCGATGGCCGCCCGCTACGAGCGCGGCCTGTTCGACCCGGACGCGGCGCCGGGCGAGTCGGTCTTCGACCACACCATCTGGGCGATCGTCTCCGACGGCGACCTGGAGGAGGGCATCTCCGCCGAGGCGTCCTCGCTGGCCGGGCACCAGAAGCTGGGCAATCTGATCGCCCTCTACGACGACAACCACATCTCGATCGAGGGCGACACCGCGACCGCCTTCTCCGAGGACGTGCTGAAGCGCTACGAGGCCTACGGCTGGCACGTGCAGCGCATCGAGCAGGACCCCTCGGGCGACTTCGACGTCCAGGCCCTTTACGCCGCCTTCGCGAAGGCCAAGGCCGTCACCGACCGCCCCTCGATCATCGCGGCCCGCACGATCATCGCCTGGCCCGCCCCGAACGCGCAGAACACCGAGGCCGCCCACGGCTCGGCGCTGGGCGACACCGAGGTCGCGGCCACCAAGAAGGTGCTGGGCTTCGACCCCGAGCAGGACTTCGAGGTCGTCCCCGAGGTGCTGGCGCACGCCCGCAAGGTCGCCGACCGCGGCCGTGAGGCCCACGCCGAGTGGACCAAGCGGTTCGAGGAGTGGCGCTCCGCCAACCCGGAGCGGGCCAGGACCTTCGACCGCATCCACGCCGGCGAGCTCCCGGCCGGCTGGGAGGACGTCGTCCCGGAGTTCCCCGCGGGCAAGGACGTCGCCACCCGCAAGGCCTCCGGTGAGGTGCTGAAGGCGCTGGGCGGCGTGATCCCCGAGCTGTGGGGCGGCTCCGCCGACCTGGCGGGCTCGAACCTCACCACCATCGACGCCTCGTCCTCGTTCCTCCCGGCGGACAACCCGCTGCCGGAGGCGAACCCGTACGGCCGCACCGTGCACTTCGGCATCCGCGAGCACGCCATGGGCTCGACCATGAACGGCATCGCGCTGCACGGCAACACCCGCGTCTACGGCGGCACCTTCCTGGTGTTCTCCGACTACATGCGCCCGGCGGTCCGCCTGGCGGCGCTGATGAAGCTGCCGGTCTCCTACGTCTGGACGCACGACTCCATCGGCCTGGGCGAGGACGGCCCGACCCACCAGCCGATCGAGCACCTGGCGGCGCTCCGCGCCATCCCCGGCCTCAACGTCGTCCGGCCGGCCGACGCCAACGAGACGGCGATCGCCTGGGCGGAGATCCTGCGCCGCCACACGGCCAAGCCCGCCCCGCACGGCGTGGCGCTGACCCGGCAGAACGTGCCGACCTACCCGGCGAACGAGGACGCGGTCAAGGGCGGGTACGTGCTGTTCGACGCCGAGGGCGGCCAGCCTCAGGTGATCCTGATCGCGACCGGCTCCGAGGTGCAGCTGGCCGTCGAGGCCCGCGCGCAGCTGCAGGCCGACGGCATCCCGGCGCGCGTGGTCTCCATGCCGTCCGTGGAGTGGTTCGAGGAGCAGGACCAGGCCTACCGCGACAGCGTCATCCCGCCGAACGTGCGGGCACGCGTCGCCGTCGAGGCCGGCATCGGGCTGACCTGGCACCGCTTCGTCGGTGACGCGGGCCGGATCGTGTCCCTGGAGCACTTCGGGGCAAGCGCCGATTACAAGGTCCTCTACCGCGAGTTCGGTCTGACCGCGGAGGCCGTGGCCGCCGCAGCGCGCGACTCGCTCGCCGCCGCCGCACGCTGACGCACAGACCCTTACGACGTACCGAGGAGATGCAGAACCCATGACAGACGCACTCAAGCGCCTCTCCGACGAGGGCGTGGCGATCTGGCTCGACGACCTGTCCCGCAAGCGGATCACCTCCGGCAACCTGGCCGAGCTCATGGACCAGAGCCACGTGGTCGGTGTCACCACCAACCCCTCGATCTTCCAGAAGGCGATCTCCAGCGGGGACGGCTACGAGCAGCAGCTCACCGACCTCGCCGCCCGGAAGCTGACGGTGGACGAGGCCCTGCGCATGATCACCACCGCTGACGTGCGCGACGCCGCCGACGTGCTGCGCCCGCTGTACGACGCCAGCGGCGGCCAGGACGGCCGGGTGTCCATCGAGGTCGACCCGCGTCTGGCGCACAACACCGCCGCCACCATCGCCGAGGCCAAGCAGCTCGCCTGGCTGGTGGACCGGCCCAACACCCTGATCAAGATCCCGGCCACCAAGGCGGGCCTGCCGGCCATCACCGAGGTGATCGGCCGGGGCATCAGCGTCAACGTCACGCTGATCTTCTCCCTGGAGCGCTACCGCGAGGTCATGGACGCCTACCTGGCGGGCCTGGAGAAGGCCCGGGCCGCAGGCCTGGACCTCTCCCTGATCCGCTCGGTGGCTTCCTTCTTCGTCTCGCGGGTGGACACCGAGATCGACAAGCGCCTGGAGAAGCTGGGCAGCGACGAGGCCAGGTCCCTCAAGGGCAAGGCCGCCGTCGCCAACGCCCGGCTCGCCTACCAGGCGTACGAGGAGGTCTTCTCCTCCGACCGCTGGCAGGCGCTGGAGCACGAGGGCGCGCACAAGCAGCGTCCGCTGTGGGCCTCCACCGGCGTGAAGGACCCGTCCTACCCGGACACCCTGTACGTGACCGAGCTGGTTGCCCCGGGCATCGTCAACACCATGCCCGAGGCCACGCTCGACGCGGTGGCCGACCACGGTGAGGTCACCGGCGACACCATCCGCGGCACGTACGAGCAGTCCCAGGGCGAGCTGGACGCGATCGCCGCGCTCGGCATCTCGTACGACGACGTCGTCCAGCTGCTGGAGGACGAGGGCGTCGAGAAGTTCGCGGCGTCCTGGAACGAGCTGCTGGCCTCGACCGAGGCCGAGCTCAAGCGCCTGGCGCCGAAGGAGGCGTAAGCACGTTGAGCAGCGCCAACCCGCTGCGTGACGCATCGGACCGACGGCTCCCGCGCATCGCGGGACCGTCGGGCCTGGTGATCTTCGGCGTCACGGGCGATTTGTCACGTAAAAAGCTGATGCCTGCCGTGTACGACCTCGCCAACCGCGGGCTGCTGCCGCCGGGCTTCTCGCTCGTCGGCTTCGCGCGCCGCGACTGGGCGGACGAGGACTTCGCGCAGGTCGTCCACGACTCCGTCAAGGAGCACGCGCGCACCCCCTTCCGCGAGGAGGTCTGGCAGCAGCTCTCCGAGGGGATGCGGTTCGTCCCCGGCGACTTCGACGACGACCAGGCCTTCGAGAAGCTGCGCGGCACGGTCGACGAACTGGACAAGGCCCGCGGTACGGGCGGCAACTTCGCCTTCTACCTCTCGGTGCCGCCCAAGTTCTTCCCGACCGTGGTCCAGCAGCTGAAGAAGCACGGGCTGTCCGACCCGCCCCAGGGTTCCTGGCGACGGGCCGTCATCGAGAAGCCCTTCGGCCACGACCTGGCCAGCGCCCAGGAGCTCAACCAGGTCGTCCACCAGGTCTTCCGTTCCCAGGACGTCTTCCGGATCGACCACTACCTGGGCAAGGAGACGGTCCAGAACATCCTGGCGCTGCGGTTCGCCAACACGATGTTCGAGCCGTTGTGGAACCGTTCCTACGTCGACCACGTGCAGATCACGATGGCCGAGGACATCGGCATCGGCGGCCGCGCCGGCTACTACGACGGCATCGGCGCCGCGCGCGACGTCATCCAGAACCACCTGCTGCAACTCCTCGCGCTGACCGCCATGGAGGAGCCCGCCTCCTTCGACGCCAAGTCGCTGGTGCAGGAGAAGCTCAAGGTCCTCCAGGCGGTCAAGCTGCCGGCGGACCTCGGCAGGCACACCGTGCGCGGGCAGTACGCGCACGGCTGGCAGGGCGGGGAGGAGGTGCTCGGGTACCTGGAGGAGGACGGCATCGACGCCAAGTCCAAGACCGACACCTACGCCGCCATCAAGCTGGCCATCGACAACCGCCGCTGGGCCGGGGTCCCCTTCTACCTGCGCGCCGGCAAGCGCCTGGGGCGCCGCGTCACCGAGATCGCGGTCGTCTTCCAGCGCGCCCCGCACTCCCCGTTCGACAACACCGCGACCGAGGAGCTCGGGCAGAACGCCCTGGTCATCCGGGTCCAGCCGGACGAGGGTGTGACGATCAGGTTCGGTTCCAAGGTGCCGGGCACCTCGATGGAGATCCGGGACGTGACGATGGACTTCGCCTACGGCGAGTCCTTCACCGAGTCCAGCCCGGAGGCCTACGAACGGCTGATCCTGGACGTCCTGCTCGGCGACGCCAACCTCTTCCCCCGGCACCAGGAGGTCGAGGAGTCCTGGCGGATCCTCGACCCGATCGAGGAGTACTGGGACCGGCACGGCAAGCCCGAGCAGTACACCGCGGGCACCTGGGGTCCGAAGGCGGCGGACGAGATGCTCGCACGAGACGGCAGGAGCTGGCGCCGGCCATGAACATCGATCTCACCGAGACGACCTCAAGCAAGATCAATTCGGCGCTGATCAAGGCGCGCAGGGCCATCGGCAGTCCGGCCGTCGGCATGGTGCTGACCCTCGTCATCGTCACCGACGAGGGCAACCACTACGACGCCCTCAAGGCCGCCTCCGACGCCTCGCGCGAGCACCCCTCGCGCATCCTGGTCGTCATCAAGCGCCCCGGCCGCTCCCCCCGCGACCGGCGCAGCGCCCGCCTCGACGCCGAGGTGCGCGTCGGCGGCGAGTCCGGCACCGGCGAGACCGTCCTGCTCCGCCTCCACGGCGAACTCGCCGACCACGCCGAGAGCGTCGTGCTGCCGCTGCTGCTGCCCGACGCCCCCGTCGTCGTCTGGTGGCCCGAGGACGCCCCGGCGAACCCCGCAGAGGACCTGCTGGGCCAGCTCGCGGCCCGCCGGATCACCGACGCGGCGGCGACCGAGGACCCGGTCGCCGCACTGGGACTGCGCGCCGAGACGTACACCCCCGGCGACACCGACCTGGCCTGGACCCGGATCACCCCGTGGCGCAGCGTGCTGGCCGCGGCCCTGGACCAGAAGGAGGCAGCGGTCAAGGGCGCCGTCGTCGAGGGCGAGGCGTACAACCCGAGCACGGAGCTGCTCGGGCTGTGGCTCGCCAGGCGGCTCGGCGTACCCGTCAGGCGGAAGGTCTCCGACGGCCCCGGCATCACCGCCGTACGGCTGGCGACCGCGGACGGCGAAATCTGCCTGGACCGGCCGACCGGCGCGCTGGCCGAGCTCGCCATCCCCGGCCAGCCCGACCGGCACGTGGCGCTGCAGCGGCGGGCGACCTCGGACCTGATCGCCGAGGAGCTGCGCCGGCTCGACCCCGACGAGGCGTACGCGGCCGCGGTCAAGTTCGGCGTGGACCGGCTGGGGCGCGCCGAGGACGCCGCCGAGCCGGCCGCCGCCGGGGCGGGGCCGGCCCAGAACGGCGGTTCGGACAAGGCGGCCGTCACGTGACCGCCCCCCAGGTGGTGGTCCACCGGGACAAGGAACTGATGGCGCAGGCCGCGGCGGCCCGGCTGATCACGAAGATCGTGGACGCCCAGGCCGCCCGCGGCTCCGCCTCGGTGGTGCTCACCGGCGGACGCAACGGCAACGCCCTGCTCGCCGCCCTGGCCGCCTCGCCGGCCAGGGACGCGGTGGACTGGACGCGGTTGGACCTGTGGTGGGGCGACGAGCGGTTCCTGCCCTCGGGCGATCCGGAGCGCAACGAGACCCAGGCCCGTGAGGCGCTGCTCGACGCGGTTCCGGTCGACCCGGCGCGGGTCCATCCCATGCCGCCCTCGGACGGGCCGCTCGGCAACGACGCGGACGCCGCGGCCGAGGCCTACGCCCAGGAACTGGCGGCGGCGGCCGGTCCCGAGGACCACGGGCCGGTGCCCTCCTTCGACGTGCTGATGCTCGGCGTGGGGCCGGACACGCACGTGGCCTCGCTCTTCCCCGGGCACCCCGGGGTCCGCGAGAGCGAGCGCACGGTCGTGGGCGTGCACGGCTCCCCCAAGCCGCCGCCGACCCGGATCTCGCTCACCCTGCCCGCCATCCGTGCCGCCCGCGAGGTGTGGCTGCTGGCGGCGGGCGAGGACAAGGCGGGCGCCGTGGCCATCGCCCTGTCCGGGCCCGGTGAGATCCAGGCCCCGGCGGCGGGTGCCCATGGGCGGGCCCGCACGTTGTGGCTGCTGGACCGTACGGCCGCCGCGAAGCTGCCCCCGCAGTTGTACCCGCCGTCCTCCCCGTGAGGCGGTGACCGGCGCGGGACGCGACGCAAGACGCCGGGCGGGCTCCTCGGAGCCCGCCCGGCGTCCTTCTACCGCCTCTGCGGCGTCTCAGCGGCCGCGCAGCGACCGGTAGGTGGCCACGAGGGCCTGGGAGGACGCGTCAAGACCGGGCACCTCGGCGCCCTCGGTCAGGGCCGGCTCCACGCGCTTGGCGAGGACCTTGCCCAGCTCGACGCCCCACTGGTCGAAGGAGTCGATGTTCCAGACCGCGCCCTGTACGAAGACCTTGTGCTCGTAGAGCGCCACCAGCTGCCCCAGCACCGACGGGGTCAGTTCCTTGGCGAGGACGGTCGTCGTCGGGTGGTTGCCGCGGAAGGTGCGGTGCGGGACCTGCGCCTCCGGGACGCCCTCGGCACGGACCTCCTCGCTGGTCTTGCCGAAGGCCAGCGCCTGCGTCTGGGCGAAGAAGTTGGCCATCAGCAGGTCGTGCTGGGCGGCGAAGGCCGGCTCCAGCTCACCGACCGGGTTGGCGAAGCCGATGAAGTCCGCGGGGATGAACTTCGTGCCCTGGTGCAGCAGCTGGTAGTAGGCGTGCTGCCCGTTGGTGCCGGGCGTGCCCCACACGACCGGGCCGGTCTGCCAGTCGACGGGCCGTCCCTCGCGGTCCACGTACTTGCCGTTGGACTCCATGTCGAGCTGCTGCAGGTAGGCCGTGAACTTCGACAGGTAGTGGCTGTACGGCAGGACCGCGTGCGCCTGCGCGTCGAAGAACTGGCCGTACCAGACGCCCAGCAGACCCATCAGCAGCGGCGCGTTGGCCTCCGGAGGGGCGGTGCGGAAGTGCTCGTCGACGAGGTGGAATCCGGCCAGCATCTCCCGGAACTGCTCCTCGCCGATGGCGATCATCAGCGAGAGCCCGATGGCGGACGGGTACGAGTAGCGCCCGCCGACCCAGTCCCAGAACTCGAACATGTTGTCGGTGTCGATGCCGAACTTGGAGACCTCCGCCGCGTTCGTGGACACCGCCACAAAGTGGAAGCGCACCGCGTCCTGGTCGCCGCCGAGCCCGTCGAGCAGCCACTCGCGCGCCGAGGTGGCGTTGGTGATGGTCTCGATGGTGGTGAACGTCTTGGACGCGACGATGAACAGCGTCTCGGCGGGGTCCAGGCCGTGCAGCGCCTCGTGGAGGTCGGCGCCGTCCACGTTGGAGACGAACCGGAAGGTGAGCCCGCGGTCGGTGAACGCGCGCAGCACCTCGTAGGCCATCGCCGGTCCCAGGTCGGAGCCGCCGATCCCGATGTTCACCACGTTCTTGATGCGGCGTCCGGTCGAGCCGACCCACTTGCCCGTGCGGACGGAGTTGGCGAAGCTCCCCATCCGGGTGAGCACGTGGTGGACCCCGGGCACGACGTTGACGCCGTCGACCGTGATCTCGGCCGACTGCGGGGCGCGCAGCGCCGTGTGCAGCACGGCGCGGTCCTCGGTGACGTTGATCTTCTCGCCGCTGAACATGGCGTCCCGCAGTGCGGCGACACCGGTGGCCGCCGCGAGGTCGCGCAGCAGACGCAGCGTCTCGTCGGTCACCAGGTGCTTGGAGTAGTCCAGATGGAGATCGCCGACCTGCACGGTGTAGCGCCGGGCGCGGTCCGGGTCGGCGGCGAACAGCTCCCGCAGGTGGGTCGCGCCCAGCTCCTCGTGGTGCTCGGCGAGCGCGTGCCACTCGGGGCGCTGGTCGAGACGGGTTCGGCCCTGCGTGTTGGTATCGGACATCAGTCCACTTCTCCTCGTCCTCCTGCTGCAGGTCCAAACTAGTTGATTACCTGCACGCCGTTGTTTCACCTCCGCCCTCTGGCGTGGTGACGATCGGACGAAGAGCAGGCAACGCGCAGCCCAGCACGGCGGCCGCGAGCAGCAGCGGGGTGTTCGGCCCGAGGATCTGCGCCGCGACGCCGCCCAGCAGGGCGCCGAGCGGAGCCCCCGCCACCCCCAGGGTGCGCATGGCCGCGCTCACCCTGCCCAGCAACTTCTCGGGCGTGCGCTGCTGCATCAGGGTGGTCTCGTTGACGTTCCACACCATGCCGAGGGCACCGAAGACGGCCAGGGCGGCCGCGGTCACCGGCAGGGAGCGCACGGTGCCGGCCACGACCAGGCAGCCGGCCTGGAGGGCCAGGCCCGGCGCGAGGCTCCTGACGCGACCGCCCAGCAGCGCGGAGAGCCGCCCCGCGGCCGCTCCCCCGGCCACGCTGCCCGCCCCGTAGGCGACCAGCACGAGGGCGTATCCCGTGTGCCCCGCGTGGAGCCAGCCGGTGACCTGGAGGACGAGGGTCGCCACCAGGGCGCCGATGCCCACGTTGACCACGGTGTTGGCCGTGCACAGCGCCCTGAGCACGCGGTCCCGCCACAGCACCCGTATGCCCTCGGCGATGTCCTGCCGCAGGGTGCGGCCCGCGGCCCGCGCCGCCCGTTCGGGTGCGGGCAGCCGCAGCGAGGCCACCAGCCCGGCCGCGACCGCGTAGGTGAGGGCGTCCACCCCGAACGGCAGCGCGGCCGTGAGGCCGAACAGCACCGGCACCAGCGGCGCGGCGAGGAAGGTCGCGGCCATGGTCTGACCGGTCATCAGACGGGCGTTGGCGCGGCCCAGGGACCGGGAGGGGACGACCGCCGGCAGCAGTGAGGTCGCCGCGTTGTCGAAGAGGGTCTGCAGTGTGGTCAGCGCGAACGCCAGCACGAGCAGCAACGCGATGCCCGCCCGGTCCAGCCACACCGCGAGCGCGAAGACGGCCGTGAGTGCGCCCCGCACGGCGTCCACGGCCCACATGGCGCGCCGTTGGTCCACCCGGTCGGCCACCGCCCCGCCGAGCAGCCCGAAGACGAGCCAGGGCACGAAGCCCGCGGCGGTGACGAGCGAGACCAGCAGTGGCGAGTCGGTCAGGCCCACGGCGAGCAGCGGCAGCGCCGCCGCACGCAGCCCGTCACCGAACCGCGAGACCGCCGCGGCCGTCCACAGCCGCCCGAACCCGCCCCGCCACTGCGGCGTGCGCTCCCGGCCCTGCACGATGCCGACGCTCATGGATCCCCCCGCTCACCGGTCCTCGACCTTCGTCACAGACCGTAGCGGGGGCCACTGACAACGCAGCGTCCGCGCTGGTCAGAACCCTCCGCGGTGCAGTCTCTCCCCGTAGTGGCGCTCCAGGACGAGGTTGCGCTCGAAGCCGCCGGGGACGTTGGCCGAGACGTACACCGGTGCCTGGTGGCCCTCGGCGGTCATCAGCCCGACGGCCTCGGCGACGGTCATCTGGACGAGCATGGCCGAGGTGATCGTGGAGATCCCGCACAGTGAGCCGCCGTCGGGCAGCGGGAGCAGGGCGTCGCCGGTCGGCGCGCCGTTGTCCAGGACGACGTCGGCGACGTCGGCAAGGCGCTTGCCCCCGGCGTGCAGCGCCGGGACGGAACGGGTGTGCAGCAGCGAGGTGAGGGCGATCAGCGGGTGGCCGGCGTCCTTCACGTGCAGGGCGAAGTCGACGATCGAGTTGTTGACGCCGGAGTTGGAGATGACGACGAAGACGTCCCGCGGATGCGGGGCGGCCAGTTCGTACAGACGCTTGCCGAGCCCCGGCGACCGCTCCAGCAACGGGTCGGAGAGCACCGAGAGGTCCTCGCCGCCCCGGAGCACCAGGTCCGACAGCCCGATGCGGTTGGTGGGGATGAGTCCACCGGCACGTCCGGCGATCTCCAGCGCCGTGGCCTGCGAGTGGCCGGTCCCGAAGGCCTGGACGATGCCGTCCGCGGCGACGCAGTCGGCGATCAGCCGGGCGGCGGCGGCCACGGAGTCCTTGTTGCCGGCGACCACGCGGTCGATGACCGTCCTCGCCTCGTCGGCGAAGCGTGCGGCGGTGGTCGTCACGTCGTCGGCCATGGCCGATTCCCCCTGAGTCCAGTGATCCGGCGGATGCTCCTCCGAAACGATGGACGAGAGGTCTAGTCCACGTCAATCCCCCGGTGGACGCCTCCTGTCGGCGCCGCCCGAACCGTCCGGTTCGCTCCCGCTCAGTCCCCGTTCACCCGCAGCCGGGCCAACGCCAGCGCGCCCGCACCGCCGTTGCGCACCGGCTGGACGTCCAGATCCATCTCCTCGGCACGGGCCACCACCCGGCCGAGCAACGGCCCCGTCGGGCCCAGCAGCCCGCCGGTGACGACCAGGGGTTCGCCCGGGCGCGGATCCAGCGCGGCGACGGTCGCGGCGAGTTCGTCCGCGGCGTCGTCCAGCAGGGAACCGGCGACCTCGTCGCCGTCCCGGTCGGCGGTGACGGCGAGCGGGCTCAACCGGGCCAGCCTGACCGGGGGTTCGGCGTACACCAGCGGCACCAGACGGTTGCGCAGCACGTGGCACTCATGGCCGCCGGGACGCTCCTGCGCGAGGTACGGGCCTCCGGGGGAACCCATGTAGTGGGAGAGCACGCCCTCGACGAGGATCGTCCACGGCCCGCGCCCGTCCAGCGCGCGCAGGGCGGCCCGCATGACCTCGCGGCCCAGCCAGAACCCGCTGCCCTCGTCGCCGATCAACCAGCCGTTGCCGTCCGCGACGAGGGTCTGCTGGCGCTTCTCGATCCGCGCGGCGACGGCTCCCGTCCCGGCGACCAGGGCCAGACCGTCCGCCGGCGTGCCCGGCGCGGAGGCGAAGGCGACCTCGATGTCGCCGCAGACCGTCACCTCGGGCGTGCCGACGCCGTGGCTGTCGAGCGCCGCCCGCAGACAGGAGGTTGCCAGTTCGTGCCCCGTCTCGGGGCCGGTGCCGAGCGCCGCACCGGCGAAGCCGCCCACGACGGACGTGACCTCGCCTCTGCGGTCCTCCGGGACCGCGCCGCGGATGGCGTCCGCGAGGTGCTGCGTCAGCGCCACACGTTCGACGGTCATCGCGTTGCCGGGCCCGCCCTCGCCCTCACCGAGCACCACGCCTTCGCGCGCCGCCTCGGCCAGGTAGGCGCGCGTCCGGGTTCCGCCCGCATCGATGCCGATCACCAGAGACACGACACGGAGTATACGTTTTGGTTACGCACAGTCGAAGGGACGCGACGGGCCCGGCCGCGAAAGAAGGGTCTTCCTCGCGGGCCGGGCCCGTGGAGTTTCAGCCGGTGCGGCTCAGATCTCGCCGCGCAGCTTGGCGAGCGCCTCGGCGAGGATCGCCTCGCCGTCGGCCGCGCTGCGCCGCTCCCGCACGTACGCCAGGTGCGTCTTGTACGGTTCGGTGCGCGGCGGCGCCGGGGGGTTCTCCTCGTCCTGTCCGGCCGGGAAGCCGCAGCGAGGGCAGTCCCAGGTCTCCGGGATCTGCGCGTCGCTCGCGAAACTCGGCCGGGTCTCGTGCCCGTTGGAGCACCAGAAGGAGATGCGCAGGCGCGGCGCGGACTCGCCCCGCTCGGCCTCTCCCATCGGCCCCGCCCCGACCCGACTGCCACGGATCGCGTTGCCACTTGCCACGGTCGTAACTCCCTGCGTGATGGTGCTGCGAGGTCGCCCAGTTTACGGAGACCGGTCCACCCCCCGCGCCTGCGGGGAAAGGGCACCGTATCCCATGACGCGCTCCCATGATAAGTCGCGCCGACGACGAAGCGTCACTTCTCCCCGGAAGCCGGGGACTCGGTCACTTCTGGAACTTCAGCAGAAGCCCGAGGGCGACAATGCACGCAAACCACAGCAGACCGATGACAACCGTGATCCGGTCGAGGTTGCGCTCGGCCACCGAGGAACCGCCGACGGACGACTGCATGCCGCCGCCGAACATGTCGGACAGACCGCCGCCCTTGCCCTTGTGCATCAGCACGAGCAGCAACAGCAGCAGGCTGAAGATGATGAGGGCGATGGAGAACCCGATGACCACAGCTGGACCAACTCTCTCGGTGACCTAGGACGACGCGGGGGCCGGGCCGCTGCCTGCTATGCAGCGCTCCGACCCCCGACAGAGTACTTCGGGCAGGGCCCGACAGCCTACTGCCGCGAAACTTACTGGTCGCGGAAGCGGATGATCTTGACGAACTCCTCCGGGTCCAGCGCCGCGCCGCCGACCAGGGCGCCGTCCACGTCCGGCTGCGCCATGATCGCCGCGATGTTGCCGGCCTTGACCGAGCCGCCGTACTGGATGCGGATCGCGTCGGCCACCTCCTGGCCGTACAGCTCGGCAAGACGGCCGCGGATCGCCCCGCAGACTTCCTGGGCGTCCTCGGGGGTGGCGACCTCGCCGGTGCCGATGGCCCACACCGGCTCGTAGGCGACGACCAGGGTCGCGGCCTGCTCGGCCGGGATGTCCTTCAGGGCGCCGTCGACCTGGGCGAGGGTGTACGCCACCTGCTCACCGGCCTTGCGGACGTCCAGGCCCTCGCCGACGCAGACGATCGGCGTCAGCTCGTGCCGGAACGCCGCCTTGACCTTGGCGTTCACCTGCTCGTCGGTCTCGTGGTGGTACTGGCGGCGCTCCGAGTGGCCGATGACCACGTACGAGCACTTCAGCTTGGCCAGCATCGAGCCGGAGATCTCACCGGTGTAGGCACCGGAGTCGTGCGCCGACAGGTCCTGGGCGCCGTACTTGATCTTCAGCTTGTCGGCCTCGATCAGGGTCTGCACCCCCCGGAGGTCGGTGAAGGGCGGCAGTACGACGGCCTCGACGGCGTCGAAGTCCTTGTCGTTGAGCGCGAAGGCGAGCTTCTGGACGTGGTGGATGGCCTCGAGGTGGTTGAGGTTCATCTTCCAGTTGCCCGCCATGATCGGCGTGCGCGAGGTCATCGGGTCAGTCCTCCAGTGCGGCGAGGCCGGGGAGCGTCTTGCCCTCGAGGTACTCGAGGCTCGCGCCACCACCGGTCGAGATGTGGCCGAAAGCGTTCTCGTCGAAGCCCAGGATACGGACGGCCGCGGCCGAGTCGCCGCCGCCGACCACGGTGAACGCGGGGCTGTCGATCAGCGCCTGGGCGATCGCGCGGGTGCCCTCGGCGTAGTCGGGGTGCTCGAAGACGCCCATCGGGCCGTTCCAGAAGACGGTTGCCGCGTCGGCGAGCTTCGAGGCGAAGACCTTGCGGGACTCCGGACCGATGTCCAGGCCCTGCAGGTCGGCGGGGATGGCGTCGACGCCGACGACCGCCGGGTTGGTGTCGACCGGGTTCTTCAGATCCGGGAAGGACGGGGCGGCGACGACGTCCACGGGCAGCACGAACTCCACGCCCTTGGCCTTCGCGCGCTCCAGGTACTCCTTGACCGCGGGGATCTGGTCCTCCTGCAGCAGGCTCTTGCCCACCTCGTGGCCCTGGGCCTTGAGGAAGGTGTAGACCATGCCGCCGCCGATCAGGATCCGGTCGGCACGCTCCAGCAGGTGGTCGATGACCCCCAGCTTGTCGGAGACCTTGGCGCCGCCGAGCACCACCGCGTACGGACGGGACACGTCCTCGGTGAGCTTCTTCAGCACGGTGACCTCGGTGGCGATCAGCAGGCCCGCGGCGTGCGGCAGCCGGGCCGGGAGGTCGTACACGGAGGCGTGCTTGCGGTGCACCGCGCCGAAGCCGTCACCGACGTACAGCTCGGCCAGCTCGGCCAGCTGCCCGGCGAAGGCGCCGCGCTCGGCGTCGTCCTTGCTGGTCTCACCCGGGTTGAAGCGCAGGTTCTCCAGCAGCGCCACCGAGCCGTCGGTGAGGGCGTCCACCGTCCCGCGGGCGCTCTCGCCGACCGTGTCGGTCGCGAACGCCACCTGCGTGCCGAGGAGTTCGCCCAGGCGCGCCGCGACGGGGGCGAGCGAGAACTGCGGGTCGGGCGCGCCCTTGGGGCGGCCCAGGTGGGAGGCGACGATCACCTTGGCGCCGGCCCCGGCCAGCTTGGCGATGGTCGGTACGACGGCGCGGATGCGGCCGTCGTCGGTGATGGTCGTGCCGGACAGCGGCACGTTGAGGTCGGCGCGCACGAACACGCGCTTGCCGCCGACCCCCTCGTCGACGAGTTCGTCGATCGTCTTCATGGTGGAGGCTCCCCTGCCTTGGTCCTGACTGGTCGGATCGCTCCGACCGCCACGTCATGGGACAGGGCCCGGACGACGGCACGTCGTCCGGACCCTGTCCTCATCGCATGGCGGGCGGTCGAGCGGGTGTCAGAGCTGGCCGCCGACGAAGACGGTCAGGTCGACGAGACGGTTGGAGTAGCCCCACTCGTTGTCGTACCAGCCGATGACCTTGACCTGCTTGCCCTGCGCCATCGTCAGCGAGGAGTCGAAGGTGCAGGAGGCCGGCCAGTTGACGATGTCCGACGAGACGATCGGGTCCTCGGTGTACTCCAGGATGCCCTTGAGCTGGCCCTCGGCGGCCTTCTGGAAGGCCGCGTTGACCTCGTCCTTGGTGACCTCGCGCTCGAGCTCGATGACCAGGTCGGTCACGGAGCCGGTCGGGACCGGGACGCGCATGGCGATGCCGTCCAGCTTGCCCTTGAGCTGCGGGAGCACCAGGGCGGTGGCCTTCGCGGCACCCGTCGAGGTCGGGATGATGTTCTCCGCGGCGGCACGGGCGCGACGCAGGTCCTTGTGCGGGAAGTCCAGGATGCGCTGGTCGTTGGTGTACGCGTGCACGGTGGTCATCAGACCCTTGACGATGCCGAAGTTCTCGTCGAGGACCTTGGCCATCGGCGCCACGCAGTTGGTGGTGCAGGACGCGTTGGAGATGATGTTGTGCTTCGCCGGGTCGTACTTCTCGTTGTTGACGCCCATCACGATGGTGATGTCCTCGTCGGAGGCGGGCGCCGAGATGATGACCTTCTTGGCGCCGCCGTCGAGGTGCTTCTTGGCGTCGGCGGCCTTGGTGAAGATGCCGGTGGACTCGATCACGATGTCGACGCCGAGCTCGCCCCACGGGATGTCGGCGGGGTTGCGCTCCGACAGCACCTTGATGGTGTGGCCGTCGACGGTGATGGAGTCGGCGGTGTGCGTGACCTCGGCCTTCAGGCGGCCCAGGATCGTGTCGTACTTGAGCAGGTGGGCGGTGGTGGCCGTGTCACCCAGGTCGTTGACAGCCACGATCTCGATGTCCGCACCCTGGTCCAGGGCGGCACGGAAGAAGTTTCGACCGATGCGACCAAAGCCGTTGATGCCTACGCGGATCGTCACGAACCGATCTCCTCGCTGGTGTGCCGGAGGCCATTTCGCTCCGGCTGCGACGTATTGGGATGTCCCCGACCAAGGACGACCCTACCTCCCCGGGCACCCGGCGGTGACATCGGCGCCACGGGTGCCCGCCGTACGGAACGGTAACCGGACGGGGCGGGCGGGCCGCGGCGGGTTCAGCCCACCATCTCCTCGGTCAGGTTGGACTCGGTGCCCGGGATGCCGAGGTCCGAGGCGCGCTTGTCGGCCATCGCCAGCAGGCGCCGGATCCGGCCCGCCACCGCGTCCTTGGTGAGCGGGGGTTCGGCGAGCGAGCCCAGTTCCTCCAGCGAGGCCTGCTTGTGGTCCATGCGCAGCCGGCCGGCCGCCGCGAGGTGCTCGGGCACCTCGTCGCCGAGGATCTCCAGCGCCCGCTGCACACGCGCACCCGCGGCCACCGCGGCGCGGGCCGAGCGGCGCAGGTTCGCGTCGTCGAAGTTGGCGAGCCGGTTGGCGGTGGCGCGCACCTCGCGCCGCATTCGCCGCTCCTCCCACGCCAGCACCGACTCGTGCGCGCCGAGCCGCGTCAACAGCGCGCCGATGGCGTCACCGTCACGGACGACCACGCGGTCGACGTTCCGCACCTCGCGCGCCTTGGCGGCGATCTGCAGCCGGCGGGCGGCGCCGACCAGGGCGAGGGCCGCCTCGGGGCCGGGGCAGGTGACCTCCAGGGACGAGGAACGGCCCGGCTCGGTCAGCGAGCCGTGGGCCAGGAACGCCCCGCGCCAGGCGGCCTCGGCGTCGCAGGTGGCCCCGGAGACGACCTGCGGCGGCAGGCCCCGGATGGGACGGCCGCGGCCGTCGACGAGCCCGGTCTGGCGGGCCAGCTGGTCGCCGCCGGCGACCACCCGCACCACGTACCGGCTGCCGCGGCGCAGCCCGCCGGGCGCCATGACCACCAGGTCGGAGGAGTGCCCGAAGATCTCCAGGACGTCCTTGCGCAGTCTGCGGGCGGCGATTCCGGTGTCCAGCTCCGCCTCGATCACGATGCGTCCGCTGACCAGGTGCAGTCCGCCCGCGAACCTCAGGATCGCCGAGACCTCCGCCTTGCGGCAGCAGGTCCGGGTGACGGGAAGCCGGGAGATCTCGTCCTTCACCGCTGCCGTCATCGCCATGGGCCGATCCTTCCATGCATACGAAAAATCCGGTCGAACGCGGCCGCCAGCAGTTCCGGATCGTGCCGCGGCCCGTCGGGGGCGGCGACCCGGGCCAGCTCCACCGTGCCCGACAACCGCTCGGCTGCCTGTATGAGGCTGTCGCGGTCGAGCACGGCGGCCTCGTCGGCCAGCACCACGTCGATGGTGAGTTTAGGGGCGTGTCGGGCCAAAACCTCCAAGTGACGCTGCGGAGAAAAGCCCTCGGTCTCACCAGGTTGCGGCGCGAGGTTGAGCGCGAGCACCTTGCGGGCCCTGGTCTCCATGAGCGCGGACACCAGATCGGGCACCAGCAGGTGGGGCATCACGGAGGAGAACCAGGATCCGGGGCCGAGCACCACCCAGTCCGCGTCGAGCACGGACTTCACCGCCTCGGGGACGGCCGGCGGGTCGTGCGGCACCAACTGCACCTCCTGCACCTCACCGGGGGTGAGGGCGACGGTGGCCTGGCCGTGCACGGTCGTGACCTCGTCCGGCTCCGCCGGGTCGTGACCTCGGACCGTGGCCGTGAGCTCCAGCGGCACCGCGGACATGGGCAGCACCCTGCCGTGGGCGCCGAGCAGCCGACCCACCCACTCCAGGGCCGCCACGGGGTCGCCGAGCTGCTCCCACAGCGCCACGATCAGCAGGTTGCCCACCGCGTGGCCGTGCAGCTCGCCCTGGCTGACGAAGCGGTGCTGGACGACCTGGGACCAGGTGCGGCCCCACTCGTCGTCGCCGCACAGCGCGGCGAGCGCCTTGCGCAGGTCGCCGGGCGGCAGCACCCCCATCTCCTGGCGCAGACGGCCGCTGGAGCCGCCGTCGTCGGCGACCGTGACCACCGCGGTCAGGTCCTGGGTGATGCGGCGCAGAGCCGACAGGGAGGCGGACAGTCCGTGCCCGCCTCCCAATGCCACGACCTTGGGCGTGGCCCCGCTGCGCCCTGCCGACCGGCGCAAGCGCCGCGTCGTCCTGATCACTCGCGCCCCATGTCCCGGTGGACGACCACCGTCTCCACTCCGTCGGCGGACAGTCGCGCGGCCAGGCGCTCGGACATGGCGACGCTGCGGTGCTTGCCACCGGTGCAGCCGACCGCGATGGTCACGTAGCGCTTGCCCTCGCGGCGGTAGCCGGCGTTGACGATGTGCAGCAACTCGGCGTAGCGGTCGAGGAACTCCTTGGCGCCGGGCTGGTTGAACACGTAGGTGGCGACCTCGTCGTTGAGACCGGTGTACGGACGCAGCTCCGGCACCCAGTGCGGGTTGGGCAGGAAGCGGCAGTCCGCGACCAGGTCGGCGTCGACGGGGAGGCCGTACTTGAAGCCGAAGGACATGACGGTGGCCCGCAGCTCCGGCTCCTCCTCGCCGGCGAACTGGGCGTCCATCTTGGCGCGCAGCTCGTGGACGTTGAGGCTGGAGGTGTCGATCACCAGGTCGGCGTCGCCGCGCAGCTCGCTCAGCAGCTCCCGCTCCTTGGCGATGCCGTCGACGATGCGCCCGTCGCCCTGCAGCGGGTGCGGGCGGCGCACCGACTCGAAGCGGCGCACCAGCGTCTCGTCGGAGGCCTCGAGGAAGAGCACCCGGCGCTTGACGCCCTTGGAGTCCAGGTCCGCGAGGGACTCGCGGAGGTTGTCGAAGAAGCGCCGACCGCGGACGTCCACGACCACGGCGATCCGTGCCACGTTGCCCTGGGAGCGGGCGCCGAGGTCGACCATGGTGGGGATGAGGGCCGGCGGCAGGTTGTCCACGACGAACCAGCCGAGGTCCTCCAGGCACTTGGCCGCGTGACTGCGCCCGGCACCCGACATGCCCGAGATGATCACGAGTTCGGGGATGGCCTCGGCCGCCTCTCCCGCTCCTCCGGTCGTCACCTGTGCTCCGCCTCCGTCGTTCGCGTTCATGAGCTGTGCCCCCGTTCCGTGGGGACGGTCACCGGACCGGCCGTCCCCTCTTCCTCAATGATCTCTCCTGTGGCGGTGTTGACCGCCGGTCCGGCCGGGGCGGCCCCGGCCAGCGCGGCGAGCACGGCCTCGGCGGTGCGCAGGCCGACCCCGGGGACCTCGCAGATCTGCTCGACCGTGGCCGCCCGCAGCCGCTTGAGCGAGCCGAAGTGCTTCAGCAGCGCCTGGCGGCGGCTCTCGCCGAGGCCCGGCACCGCGTCCAGGGCACCGGCCTTCATCGACTTGGAACGCTTGTTGCGCTGGTAGGCGATGGCGAAGCGGTGGGCCTCGTCGCGGACCCGTTGCAGCAGGTAAAGGCCCTCGCTGGTGCGCGGGAGGATCACCGGGTCGTCCTCGCCGGGCAGCCAGACCTCCTCAAGGCGCTTGGCGAGGCCGCACACGGCCACGTCCTCCACACCGAGCTCCTCCAGGGCCCGCTGGGCGGCGGCGACCTGGGGCTGCCCGCCGTCGACGACGACCAGCTGCGGCGGGTAGGCGAACTTGCGCGGCCTGCCCGTGTCCGGGTCGATGGGACCGCCGGCGACCTCGCCGGGGCCCTCCTCGCCACCGTCGCCGTCCCCGTCGACCCACTCGCCGGTCTTCTGCTTCTCCAGCAGGTAGCGGCGGAAGCGCCGGGAGACCACCTCGTGCATCGACCGGACGTCGTCCTGGCCGGCGAAGCTCTTGATCTGGAAGCGGCGGTACTCGCTCTTGCGGGCCAGCCCGTCCTCGAAGACCACCATCGAGGCGACGACGTCGTCGCCCTGGAGGTGGGAGATGTCGAAGCACTCGATGCGCAGCGGCGCCGAGTCCAGGTCCAGGGCCTGCGCGATCTCCTCCAGCGCGCGGGAGCGCGTGGTGAGGTCGGAGGCGCGCCTGGTCTTGTGCAGCACCAGCGCCTGCTGGGCGTTGCGCTGCACGGTGGCCATCAGGTCCTTCTTGTCGCCGCGCTGCGGTATCCGCAGGCTGACCTGGGAGCCGCGGCGCTCGGTGAGCCACTGCTGGACCGGCTCGTACGGGTCGGGCAGCGCGGGCACCAGCACCTCCTTGGGTACCCCCTCGCCCCGCTCCTCGCCGTACAGCTGCTGCAGGGCGTGCTCGACCAGCCCGGCGGTGCCGACCTCCTCGACCCGGTCGGTGACCCAGCCGCGTTGACCGCGCACCCGGCCGCCGCGGACGTGGAAGATCTGGACGGCGGCCTCCAGCTCGTCCTCGGCGACGGCGATCAGGTCGGCGTCGGTGGCGTCGGCGAGGACGACCGCGTTCTTCTCCAGGGCGCGCTTGAGCGCCTCGATGTCGTCCCGGAGCCGGGCCGCCTTCTCGTACTCCATCGCGGCCGCCGCGTCCCTCATCTGCTGCTCCAGGCGGCGCAGGTAGGTGCCGGTGCGGCCGGCCATGAAGTCGCAGAACTCCTCGGCCAGTTCGCGGTGCTCCTCGGCGCTGACCCGGCCGACGCAGGGGGCCGAGCACTTGCCGATGTACCCCAGCAGACAGGGGCGGCCGATCTGCGCGGAACGCTTGAACACCCCGGAGGAGCAGGTGCGCACGGGGAAGACCCGCAGCAGCAGGTCCACGGTCTCGCGGATCGCCCAGGCGTGCGCGTAGGGACCGAAGTAGCGCACGCCCTTGCGCTTGGGGCCGCGCATCACCTGGACGCGGGGGAACTCCTCGTTCAGGGTGACGGCGAGCGAGGGATAGCTCTTGTCGTCCCGGTACTTCACGTTGAAGCGCGGGTCGAACTCCTTGATCCAGGAGTACTCCAGCTGCAGCGCCTCGACCTCGGTGGTCACCACCGTCCACTCCACGGAGGCGGCGGTGGTGACCATCGTGCGGGTGCGCTGGTGCAGGTTCGCGACGTCCTGGAAGTACGAGGAGAGCCGCTGGCGCAGGCTCTTCGCCTTCCCGACGTAGATCACCCGGCCGTGCTGGTCCCGGAACTTGTACACCCCGGGGGAGTCCGGAATCTGTCCCGGCTTGGGGCGGTAGCTGGAGGGATCGGCCATGCCCCCACCCTACTGATTGACGGTGACATTCCCGCCGTCTCAGGCCCCGGTCACGGCGACGAGCTTGCCCTCCTTGACCTGGACGTCGACCTTGGTCAGCGGCTTGGTCGCCGGGCCGTTGCGGACGGCGCCGGTGGCGGCGTCGAAGACGCTGCCGTGGCAGGGGCAGGACAGGGCGGTGCCCTCGACCTTGTCGCAGGTGCAGCCCTGGTGGGTGCACACGGCGCTGAACGCCTGGTAGCTGCCCTGCGTGGGCTGAGCGACGACTATCTTGGCCTCGCGGTAGAGCTTGGCGCCGCCGACCGGGACCTCGGTGGCCGCGCCCAGCTCGACGGGGCCGTCGGAGACCGTGCTGCCGGAGCCGCCGCAGGCGGTGAGGCCGACCCCGGCGACGCCCACGAGGGCCGCGCCCTTCAGGACGGTACGGCGGCAGGGGGGCAGGTCGGTGATGTCGGCCATGGGGGACTCCGTTTCGGCACGTAAGGAAAAGAGCTTGAAAGCTGCACCTTACGTGCCGAAACTCTGAGCCGGCTGTCAGGCCTTCGCCGCCGCCCGCTTCCGCGGGGCAGCCCGCTTCTTGGCCGGGAGCGGCGGGGCGTCGGAGATCCGCTCGGCGCCCAGGATGTCCCTGAGGAACTTGCCGGTGTGGCTCGCGCCCACCCCCGCCACCTGCTCGGGGGTGCCCTCGGCGATCACCAGACCGCCGCCGCTGCCGCCCTCGGGGCCCATGTCGATCACCCAGTCGGCCGTCTTGATCACATCGAGGTTGTGCTCGATGACGACCACGGTGTTGCCCTTCTCGACCAGCCCGGAGAGCACCTTGATCAGCTTGCTGATGTCCTCGAAGTGCAGACCCGTGGTCGGCTCGTCCAGCACGTAGACCGTGCGGCCGGTGGAGCGCTTCTGCAGCTCGGAGGCGAGCTTCACGCGCTGCGCCTCACCACCGGACAGGGTCGTCGCGGACTGGCCCAGCCGGACGTAGCCCAGGCCCACCTCGGTGAGGGTGCGCAGGTGACGCGCGATCGTCGGGACGGCCTCGAAGAAGTCCAGCGCCTCGGAGATCGGCATGTCCAGGACCTCGGCGATGGACTTGCCCTTGTAGTGGACCTCCAGGGTCTCCCGGTTGTACCGGGCACCGTGGCAGACCTCGCACGGGACGTAGACGTCCGGGAGGAAGTTCATCTCGATCTTGATGGTGCCGTCGCCGGAGCAGTTCTCGCAGCGGCCGCCCTTGACGTTGAAGGAGAAGCGGCCCGGCAGGTAGCCGCGCACCTTCGCCTCCATCGTCTCCGCGAAGAGCCTGCGGACGTGGTCGAAGACGCCGGTGTACGTGGCCGGGTTGGACCGCGGGGTGCGGCCGATCGGCGACTGGTCGACATGGACCACCTTGTCGACCAGGTCGTCACCGTCGACCCGGGTGTGCCGGCCCGGGACGCCCCGGGCGCCGTTCAGCTCACGGGCCAGGTGGGTGTAGAGGATGTCGTTGACCAGGGTGGACTTCCCGGAGCCGGAGACCCCGGTGACCGCCGTGAAGACACCCAGCGGGAAGGACACGTCGATGTCCCGCAGGTTGTTCTCCCGGGCGCCGTGCACGGTCAGCCG
Organism: Streptomyces sp. TOM-9; assembly: GCF_056858595.1. Lineage (NCBI taxonomy): Bacteria > Bacillati > Actinomycetota > Actinomycetes > Kitasatosporales > Streptomycetaceae > Streptomyces > Streptomyces sp. TOM-9. Next base: position 2,888,866 of record NZ_JBXEQB010000001.1, read on the forward strand.
GCGCTCCCCGTCGACCGGGCGGCGCATCTCCGGGATCGGGATCCGGCGCTTGCCCGCCAGGTACTGGCCGGTCAGCGACTCCTTGTTGCGCAGCAGCTCCTTGAGCGAACCGCTGTGCACCACCTTGCCGCCGTGCTCACCCGCACCCGGGCCGATGTCCACCACCCAGTCGGAGGTCTTGATGGTGTCCTCGTCGTGCTCCACCACGATCAGGGTGTTGCCGAGGTCGCGCAGGCGCACCAGGGTCTCGATGAGCCGGTGGTTGTCGCGCTGGTGGAGCCCGATGGACGGCTCGTCCAGCACGTAGAGCACGCCCACCAGGCCCGAGCCGATCTGCGTGGCCAGCCGGATGCGCTGGGCCTCGCCGCCGGAGAGGGTGCCGGCCGCGCGGTTGAGCGAGAGGTAGTCCAGGCCGACGTCGACCAGGAAGCGCAGCCGCTCGTTGACCTCCTTGAGCACCCGCTCGGCGATGGTCTTCTCGCGCGCGCTCAGCTTCATGCCGCGCAGGAACTCCGCGCAGTCGCTGATGGACATCGCGGCGACCTCGGCGATGGACCTCCCCTGAACGGTGACCGCCAGCACGATCGGCTTGAGGCGGGTCCCCTCACAGGTCGGGCAGGGCACCTCGCGCATGTACCCCTCGAAGCGCTCGCGGCTGGAGTCGCTCTCGGACTCCGCGTGCCGGCGCCGGACGAAGGGGATCGCGCCCTCGAAGGAGGTGGTGTAGGAACGCTCGCGCCCGTAACGGTTGCGGTAGCGCACCGCGATCTGCGTCTTGTGGCCGTTCAGCAGGGCCTTCTTCGCGCGCTGCGGCAGCCCCGCCCAGGGGATGTCGGTGCGGAAGCCCAGCTCGTCGGCGAGCGCGCCGATCAGGCGCTGGAAGTAGTCCCGGGTGTGGCCGAGCGACCAGGGGGCGATGGCGCCCTCGTCGAGGGACTTGTCCTGGTCGGGGACGATGAGCTCCGGGTCGACCTCCATGCGGGTGCCGATGCCGGTGCACTCGGGGCAGGCGCCGAAGGGCGAGTTGAAGGAGAAGGAGCGCGGCTCCAGCTCCTCGAAGGACAGGTCGTCGTACGGGCAGTACAGGTGCTCGGAGAACATCCGCTCGCGCTGCGGGTCGTCCTCGGGGAGGTCGACGAAGTCCAGGATCACCATGCCGCCGGACAGGCCCAGGGCCGTCTCGACCGAGTCGGTCAGCCGGCGCTTGGCGCTCTCCTTGACGGTGAGGCGGTCGATGACCACCTCGATGGTGTGCTTCTCCTGCTTCTTGAGCTTCGGCGGGTCGGTCAGCTGGACGGTCGCACCGTCCACCCGGGCCCGGCTGTAGCCCTTGGTCTGCAGGTCGGCGAAGAGGTCGGCGAACTCGCCCTTGCGCTCGCGCACCAGCGGCGAGAGCACCTGGAAGCGGGATCCCTCCTCCAGCTCCAGCACCCGGTCCACGATCGCCTGGGGCGACTGCCGGGAGATGGGCCGGCCGCACTCGGGGCAGTGCGGCTTGCCGATGCGGGCGAAGAGCAGACGGAGGTAGTCGTAGACCTCGGTGATCGTGCCGACCGTCGAGCGCGGGTTGCGCGAGGTGGACTTCTGGTCGATCGACACCGCGGGCGACAGGCCCTCGATGAAGTCGACGTCCGGCTTGTCCATCTGGCCCAGGAACTGCCGTGCGTAGGAGGAGAGCGACTCCACGTAACGGCGCTGGCCCTCGGCGAAGATCGTGTCGAACGCCAGGGAGGACTTGCCCGACCCGGAGAGGCCGGTGAACACGATGAGCGAGTCCCGTGGCAGGTCGAGCGAGACGTTCTTCAGATTGTGCTCGCGAGCGCCACGGACGGTGAGACGATCGGCCACGCCAGTGCGCACCTTTCAAAAGACAGACAAGGGACAGCACCCCCAGACAGCCTAAACGGGGCGCCGACGAGTTTTCTTCCGGTTGCGATGACAGCGAGCCTATAGCACGCACATTCGATTTCTGGCATCGGTGCGGCAGCTTCACCCGAATGAGTGTCCCGCGCTAGCGTCTCCGTGGAGACGTCGACCGGTCCGACCAGGAGGCTCCGTGTCTGTCCAACGACCCGACCCCGACCACGATGCGGCCGAGCTCCGAGAGGCCACCGAACGACTGATCGAGACCGTGGCCGCCATGCCCCCGGCGTGCGTCGCCGAGCCGTCACGGCTGCCGGGCTGGACCCGCGGCCACGTGCTGGCCCACCTGGCGCGCAACGCCGACTCCCTGGTGAACCTGATGATCTGGGCGCGCACCGGCGAGGAGACCCCGCAGTACGAGAGCACCGACGGCCGCAACAAGGACATCGAGGAGGGGGCCGGCCGCACGCTCGCGGAGCACGTCGACGACCTGCGCGCCTCCGCGGACCGGCTGGCCCTGGCCATCGCGGAGCTCCCGCCCCAGAACTGGGCCGCGCAGGTCGTCATGCGTTCCGGCCGGGTGGTCGCCGCGGCCGAGATCCCGTACACCCGGCTCATGGAGATCTACTTCCACCACGTCGACCTCGGCCTGGAGTACACCTGCGCGCACCTCCCCGGGGACTTCGCGGCCCGGGAGCTCGGCGCCATCATCGACGACCTGTCCGGCCACGAGGGCGTCGCCGCCGTCCGCATCCACGACACCGACAGCGGCGAGAAGTGGGTGATCGGCGCCGCCAACGAGCCCGAACTCACCGTCGGCGGGCCCCGGCACGCCCTGCTCGCCTGGGTCAGCGGCCGCTCCGACGGCGAGGGCCTGACCGCCCGGCCCGACGTACCCCTGCCGGTGCTGCCGCCACTAGGCTGACGCCATGACGTACAGCGGCGAGGTCACGGTCGGGGGCGCGCCCGACGTGCACGAACTCAAGGACCTCATCATCACCAAGGTCGCGGTCGGCCCCATGGACAACAACGCGTACGTGCTGCGCTGCCGCGCCACCGACGAGCAGCTGCTCGTCGACGCGGCGAACGACGCGCACACGCTCGTGGAGGTCGCCGGCAACGACGGTCTCGCGTCCGTCGTCACCACGCACCGGCACGCCGACCACTGGCAGGCGCTGCAGGCCGTGGTCGACGCGACCGGCGCCCGTACCTACGCGGGCCGCCACGACGCCGAAGGGATCCCCGTCCCCACCGACGTGCCGGTCGAGGACGGCGACCGGATCCGGGTCGGCCGGGTAGAGCTCACCGCCCGGCACCTGGTGGGCCACACGCCCGGCAGCATCGTCCTGATCTACGACGACCCCCACGGGCACCCGCACATCTTCACCGGGGACTGCCTCTTCCCCGGCGGCGTCGGCAACACGCACAACAACCCGGACCACTTCATGAGCCTGTTCGAGGGGGTCAAGGCCAAGCTCTTCGACCGGCTCCCGGACGAGACCTGGGTCTACCCCGGCCACGGCAAGGACACCACGCTCGGCGACGAGCGCCCCCACCTCGACGAATGGCGCGAGCGGGGCTGGTAGCGGCTCCGTGGCGGCGCCCCCTGCGGCGCCGCCACCCCCGCGCACGTGCGTCGTTGGACCCACGTGCGCACCTCCCCCTCCATGGCCCGGATCGCCGCCGCGTCGGCGGCCGGGACCGCGATCGAGTTCTACGACTTCTTCGCCTACGGCACCGCGGCCGCCCTCGTCCTCGGACCGCTGTTCTTCCCCGACGCCTCGGCCCTCGCGGGCACCCTCGCCGCCTTCGGCACCTTCGCGGTGGGCTTCGTCGCCCGCCCGCTCGGCTCGGTCCTCTTCGGCCACATCGGCGACCGCGTCGGACGGCGCCCCGTGCTGATCGGCTCCCTGCTGCTGACCGGGCTGGCGACCACCGCCGTCGGCTGCGTCCCCGCTCACGCCTCGATCGGCCCGGCCGCGCCCGCGCTGCTGGTTGCCCTGCGTTTCCTGCAGGGGCTGGGGCTGGGCGGCGAGTGGGGCGGGGCGGTGCTGCTCGTCGCGGAGCACGCGCCGGGGCGGCGCCGCGGGCTGTGGGCGAGCCTGCCGCAGACCGGTCCCGCGGTGGGCTTCCTGCTGGCGAACGGGATCGTGCTCGCCCTGTCCGCGGGGCTGAGCGACGCGGCCTTCCGCTCCTGGGGCTGGCGGGTGCCGTTCTGGGTGGCGGGCGTGCTGGCGCTGGCCGGGCTGGCGCTGCGGGCGGCGCTGCCGGAGACCCCCGCGTTCGCGGCGGCCGCCGGGCGCGGGGACCTGGCCCGGGTGCCCGTCTCGGAGCTGCTGCGCGAGCACGGGCGCCTGGTGCTGCTCACGGCGGGCGCCATGGCGTGCGGCTACGCCGTCTTCTACACGGTGACCACCTGGTCGCTGGCGTACGCCACGGAGCACCTCGGCATGGACCGCACGGTCGTGCTGGGCTGCGTCCTGGTGGCCGTCCTGGTCAAGGGGGCCCTGACCCCGCTGGCGGGACTGCTCGGCGACCGCTTCGGACGCCGGCGGATGGCACTGGCCGGTACGGCGGCGATGGGCGTGGTGGTCTTCCCGTACGCCGGGCTGCTCGCGAGCGGCTCGCCGGTGGCGATCACCGTGGGGTCCGCGGCGGAGCTGCTCGCCTTCATCACGGTCTTCGCCGTCGTGGGCGCGTACCTCCCGGAGCTGTACGCGCCGCGGGTGCGCTGCACGGGCGCCGCCCTGGGCTACAACCTCGGCGGTGTCCTGGGCGGCGCGCTGACCCCGGTCGTGGCGACCCGGCTGGCGGCGGGCTCCGGCACGCCCTGGCCGGTGGCGGCGTACGTCGCAGGGGTCGCGCTGCTCAGCCTCGGCTGCTTCGCGGCACTGCCGCAGACCCGGGGCGAGGCCGCCGCGGACGCGACGGCGGGGTGCGCGGCGATCCGCCGCGCACCCCGTCCGGGCTGAGGAGCCGTGGGTCAGGCGTCGATGTGCTCCTCGTCGCGCTCGTCCGCGGCCGCCTGCTTCTTCGACGCCATGAGGCTGGTGACCGTGGTGACGGCGAGGACCACGACGATGAAGCCGAGGGAGAAGGGGATGCTGATCTCGGGGACGTGGACCCCCGCCTCGTGCAGGGCGTGGAGCACGAGCTTCACGCCGATGAAGCCGACGATGATCGACAGCCCGTAGGAGAGGTGGACCAGCTTCTTCAGCAGACCGCCGATGAGGAAGTACAGCTGCCGCAGGCCCATCAGCGCGAAGGCGTTGGCGGTGAAGACGATGTACGGGTCCTGGGTCAGGCCGAAGATCGCCGGGATGGAGTCCAGCGCGAACAGGACGTCGGTGGTGCCGATCGCCAGCATGACCACCAGCATCGGGGTCATGATCCGCTTGCCGTTCTGCTGGATGAAGAGCTTGGTGCCGTGGTAGCGGTCGGCGACGCCGAAACGGCGCTCGGCGGCCTTGAGCAGCCGGTTCTCCTCGAACTCCTCGTCGTGCTCCTCGGCGCGGGCCTCCTGGACCAGCTTCCACGCGGTCCAGATGAGGAAGGCGCCGAAGATGAAGAACACCCAGGAGAAGCTGGCGATGATGGCGGCGCCGGCGGCGATGAAGGCCGCTCGCAGGACGAGCGCGATGAGCACGCCGAAGAGCAGCACGCGCTGCTGGTACTGGGACGGCACCGCGAACTTCGCCATGATCAGGACGAAGACGAAGAGGTTGTCGACGCTGAGCGACTTCTCGGTGATGTAGCCGGCGAAGAACTCGCCCGCGGGCTGCCCGCCGGCGAAGAACAGCAGGCCGAGCCCGAACAGGGCGGCCAGGACGATCCAGACGACGGTCCAGGTCCCGGCTTCCTTGACGGACACCTCATGGGGCTTGCGCCCGATGAAGAAGTCGGCGGCGATCAGGGCGCACAGACCGGCGATGGTCAGCACCCACAGGGTCAGGGATACATCCACGCGTTGCCTCCGGCAGATGGGCTGGCAATTGTCAGCGTTGTCGCTGCCGGAGGTCTCTTCCACCCGGGCCGTCAGGCCGGGGCCGGTGTCCCGGGGCCGTTCCGGCCCGTGATGACGGGATGCACCGCAAGCTGGGAGTACTCCCCTCCGCGTAAAGAAGAGTACATGAAATCCCAAGGAAAGGTAAAGAGAGTAAAGTGATGGTCAATCAGGAGGGTGCACCGAGGCCCCGTGGGACCGGTCGGCCGGTCAGTGGCGGCCCGGGTCGTAGGTCCGGCGCGCGGCGGCCACCTGGCGCAGCACCTGCGACAGGACCGCGCTGCCGGCCGGGGCCAGCAGCGGTTCGTACGTCCAGGCGTGGCCCACCCAGGGGTCGGCGAGGTGGTCGTCGGGCTGCGGGGTCAGCCGCAGCATCGAGCGCCACAGCGGGTCGAGGAGCGGACCGTACTCGCGGGCGTCCTCGCGGTCGGCGACCAGGACCAGGTGGACGCCGACCTGCGGTCCCTCGTCGGCGAGGTAGCGCAGCTGGTTGACCGTCCGGTCGTCGAAGCCGTACGGGAAGTCGTTGACGACCAGCACCTGGCGGGCCGGGTCGACGCCCGGGGGGACCTCGAAGGGGACGTCGGCGCGCAGGGCCATCTGCACCAGGTCGACCCGCTCGGTGAGCCGGGCGAGCAGGGCCGCCACCCCGGCGGCGCCGGTGGCGGGCGGCTCGCGCAGTGCGCCGGAGTCCGTGAACGGTGCCAGCGCCGTCCCTGCGGAGCCCGCCGGGTCGATGACGTGGACGGCGCACTCCCCCGCCGGGTGGGAGGCCAGCAGGCGGGCGGCGAGCGCCACGGCCACGTCCACGGCACGGCGGCGGTCCTGGGCGCTGTCCACCCACAGACCGCGCTCCAGGGGCAGCCGTACCAGAAGGGGGACGCGCAGCTCCGGGCGCTCGGGCAGGTGGAGGTCGCCGAGCCGGACCGCCATCGGCGGCTCGGCGGGGGCGCGGTAGCCGTGCCAGACCGGGCTCTCCCAGCCCGCGTAGGGCGGCGGCAGGGCGGGCTCGACCACCTCGGCCTCAGCGGTGAGCTGGGCCAGGTCGCGGTCGAGCACGGCACGCGCCCGGTCCACCAGCTCGGCCTGGCGGGCCCTGGCCTGGTCGCGGGCGGCCTCGGCGGCGGGGCCGACCCGGGTGCGCGGGTCGGCGAGGAGCGCGTCCAGCTCCTGGTCGAGCCGGGACTCGGCGAAGTCGACGGCGCTGCGGTACGCCGCGATGGTGCGGGCCAGGTCCTCGAACATGCCCCAGACCTGGTTGTAGAGCCGTTCCTCCATGCTCCAGCCCGCGGCGTCACCCGCGACGGGCGCGGGGGCCGGGGGCACCGCGTGCGGCACGGAGTCCGCGGGGGGCGGGGTCGGGGGAACGGGGGGCGGGGGCGGCGCGGTGGAGGGTGCGGTGGGCACCGTGCGCGCGGGGCGTACGGCGTCCGCCACGCGCGCGGCCACCGCGTCCGCCTCGGGGCGGCCCAGCCCTTGGTCGCGCAGCAGCTCCGCCAGCCCGCCGCCGTACCCCTGGCCGAGCGCCCGCACCTTCCAGGCGCCCTGGCGGCGGTAGAGCTCCAGGGCGACGATCGCGGCCTCGGCGCCGAGCCCGGTGACGGTGAAGCTCACGACTGGCGCCCCGTCGGCGCCGGCGACGGTCAGATGGGGCGCGGGGCAGGCCCCGAAGCGGGTCGGTGCCCCCGCGACCGGTGGCAGCGCCAGCAGGACGTGGACGCGCTCCACGTCCGCCGGCACGGCCGCCAGGTCGGCGGTGACGCGCTGCTCGGCGGCGAGGCCCGCGGGCACCTCGATGCCCGGCAGCCGCGGCGCCCCGGGGTGGGCGACGGACCCGGGGCCGCTCACGCGCCCCTGCCCGTCACCCAGCGAGACGGCGGCCACCACCGGGGTACCGGCCGACACCCGTACCTCCAGCGAGGTGCCGGGAAGCGGATGGTTCTGCCCGTGGACCAGCTCGATGGTCATGCCCGCGCCCCCCTGTGCGGTCAGAGCGCCGGCAGGATCGCCGGCATGAGGTCCTGGAACGTGCGGCCGTTGGCCGGGGAGCCGATCGCGGTCATCGACCAGCCGTCACCGTTGCGCTGCACCTTCGCCATGATCTGCGCGGTGTAGCCACCGCCTCCGGTCAGGGTGTAGCGGGCGAGTTCCTGCCCGTTGGTCTCGTCGACCAGGCGGCAGAAGGCGTTCTGCACCTCCTGGAAGGTCTGCCCGGTGAAGGAGTTGACGGTGAAGACGATCTGGTCGATGTGCACCGGCACCCGCTGCAGGTCGACCAGGATCGACTCGTCGTCGCCGCCCTGTCCGGCACCGCCGACGAGGTTGTCGCCGGTGTGCCGGACCGAGCCGTCGTCGCTGACGAGGTGACGGAAGAACACCACGTCCACGGGCTGCTTGTCGGCGAACAGGACCGCGGAGGCGTCGAGGTCGATCTCCCGGGTACGGGAACCGAAGAGACCGCGACGCGGGGCGGCCTGCCAGCCGAGCCCCATGCGGACCGACGAAAGCGTCCCCCCGTCCGACTTCTGCAGGCTGATCTTCTGACCCTTGGTCATGTTGACCGTCACGCGCTGTCCCCTCTCAACCGTTTTGCCGTCGTGCGGTTGCTCCGCACCCTATGGGGAGACGCACGGGTAGGTCACCGTGGTTCGGCAAGAGATTCGACAGCCGGTACGGTCAGGCCACGCCGGCCTCCCGCATCTGCCGCAGTTCCTTCTTCAACTCGCCCACCTCGTCGCGCAGCCGGGCCGCGACCTCGAACTGGAGATCCGCGGCGGCGGCGTGCATCTGGTCGGTCAGCTCACCGATGAGCTCCGCCAGTTCGGCCGCGGGAAGGCTCTTGGCGGCCCGCTTCTCCCCCGCCTTGGCGGACAGGCCCGGCACCGGCGCCTTGCCGCGCGAACGCTGGCGGCCGGAGCCCAGCAGCTCCTCGGTGTCGGCGTCCTCGCGGGCGAAGGAGTCCAGGATGCCGGCGATCTTCTTCCGCAGCGGCTGCGGGTCGATGCCCCTCTCCTCGTTGTACGCGATCTGCTTGGCCCGGCGCCGGTTGGTCTCCTCGATGGCCTTCTCCATCGCCGGGGTGATCTTGTCGGCGTACATGTGGACCTGGCCGGAGACGTTGCGCGCCGCGCGGCCGATGGTCTGGATCAGGGAGGTACCCGAGCGCAGGAAGCCCTCCTTGTCGGCGTCGAGGATGGCGACCAGCGACACCTCTGGCAGGTCCAGGCCCTCGCGGAGCAGGTTGATGCCGACCAGGACGTCGAACTCGCCGGCCCGCAGGTCGCGCAGCAGCTCGACCCGGCGCAGGGTGTCGATGTCGCTGTGCAGGTACCGCACCTGGATGCCGAGTTCCAGCATGTAGTCGGTGAGGTCCTCGGACATCTTCTTGGTGAGAGTGGTGACCAGGACGCGCTCGTCGCGCTCGGCGCGCAGCCGGATCTCGTGCACCAGGTCGTCGATCTGCCCCTTGGTGGGCTTGACGATGACCTCGGGGTCGACCAGGCCGGTCGGGCGGATGATCTGCTCGACGACGCCGTCGCCGCGGGAGAGCTCGTACTTGCCCGGGGTGGCCGACAGGTAGACGGTCTGCCCGACGCGCCCCAGGAACTCCTCCCACTTCAGCGGGCGGTTGTCGAGGGCGGAGGGCAGGCGGAAGCCGTGGTCGACCAGGGTGCGCTTGCGGGAGGCGTCGCCCTCGTACATGGCACCGATCTGCGGCACGGTGACGTGCGACTCGTCGATGACGAGGAGGAAGTCCTCGGGGAAGTAGTCGATGAGGGTGTCGGGGGCGGAACCCGCCTCGCGGCCGTCGATGTGCCGCGAGTAGTTCTCGATGCCGGAGCAGGTGCCGATCTGCCGCATCATCTCGATGTCGTACGTGGTGCGCATCCGCAGCCGCTGGGCCTCCAGCAGCTTGCCCTGCTTCTCCATGACCGCGAGCTGCTCGCCGAGCTCCTTCTCGATGCCGGCGATGGCGCGCTCCATGCGCTCGGGGCCGGCGACGTAGTGGGTGGCGGGGAAGACGTACAGCTGCTGGTCGTCGGTGATGATCTCGCCGGTGAGCGGGTGCAGCGTGTACAGGGCCTCGATCTCGTCGCCGAACATCTCGATGCGGACGGCGAGCTCCTCGTAGACCGGGAAGATCTCGATGGTGTCGCCGCGCACCCGGAAGGTGCCGCGGGTGAACGCCACGTCGTTGCGCGCGTACTGGATGTCGACGAACTTGCGCAGCAGCGCGTCCCGGTCGATCTCCTGGCCGACCTTGAGCCGCACCATGCGGTCGATGTACTCCTGGGGGGTGCCCAGGCCGTAGATGCAGGACACCGAGGCGACCACGACCACGTCGCGGCGGGTCAGCAGCGAGTTGGTGGTGGAGTGGCGCAGCCGCTCGACCTCCTCGTTGATCGAGGAGTCCTTCTCGATGTAGGTGTCCGTCTGCGGGACGTAGGCCTCGGGCTGGTAGTAGTCGTAGTACGACACGAAGTACTCGACCGCGTTGTTCGGCAGCAGCTCGCGGAACTCGTTCGCCAGCTGGGCGGCCAGGGTCTTGTTGGGCGCCATGACCAGGGTCGGGCGCTGCAGCCGCTCGATCATCCACGCCGTGGTCGCCGACTTGCCCGTGCCCGTCGCGCCGAGCAGGACGACGTCGTTCTCGCCCGCGCGGATGCGCCGCTCGAGGTCGTTGATGGCGGTCGGCTGGTCGCCGCTGGGCTGGAAGGGGCTGACGACCTCGAAGGGCGCCACACTGCGTTCGATGTCTGATACGGGCCGCATGGGTCAACGGTACGACCCCCCACCGACAACCGGTCCCGACCGGCCCGGGTCAGGCAGGAGCCAGGGCCGGCGCCCCGCGGCGAGGTCCTCCACCCGGCCCAGGAGCAGCACCGCCACCGCGATCAGCACCCAGGCCACCGCGAACTGGAACCAGGTGCTGTCCAGCGGCAGGGACAGCTCGAGGAGCCTGACCCGCCACATCAGGTCGATCAGGGGGACGCTGAGCATGAGGGCGACCTCGTGCCACAGGTAGACCGTCACGGCCCGCGCGCTGACGATCCGCGCCGCCCGGTCCAGCGTCCGGAGCCGCCCGGCCGGGCCGGCGCCCGGCCGGAAGCGCAGCAGGAGCAGGACGAAACCGGCCGACCACAGGGCCTGGGCGAGCGGGATCTCGTTGAGGTCGTACGAGCCGTCCGCACGGTGGGACCAGGCCCACCAGCCGCCGATCGCCATGCCGACGGCGGCCAGGACCGGCGCCAGGCCCGCCCGCGCGCGGTCCAGCAGTCCGTCGTGGTGGGCGAAGCCGAGCAGCCAGCAGGTGAGGAAGGTCGCCAGATCGGTGACGGCGCTGCCGGCCCCGCCCTCCGGCGGGCTCCGGAGCGTCTGCAGGAGCACGACCGGGGCGAGGGAGGCGACGAGCACGGCGGTGGGTGACCGCCGGAACACGCGCAGCAGCAGCGGCGAGAGCAGGACGAACCACAGGTAGGCACGCACGTACCACAGCACCCCCGTGGCCTGTTCGGCCCAGGCGCTGCCCGGCGGGTCCGCCAGCGGCACCACCCACCACAGCAGCCGCGCCCACCAGCGCCCCGCGTGGTGCTCGGCGGGCGACCAGCCGTGGAGCAGCATCGCCGGGACCAGGACGGCGCCGAGGCACCACAGCGGCGGCAGGAGTCTGCGCAGCCGCCGCCGCACCACCGGCAGCGCGGGCCGCTTCTCCAGCGACCGCGCCATGAACGAGCCCGCGAGGGCGAACATCACGCCGAGGGAGGGGAAGACCAGGCTCAGCCACGCCCAGCCGAACGTGTGGTACGTCACGACGCGGACGAGCGCCAGGGCGCGCAGCAGGTCCAGGTACCGGTCGCGGGCGCCCGGGGCCGTGGTGGCGGCAGCGGCAACCGCCCGCGCGCCGCGGCGGGCGGCGTGCCGGCCGGAGGTCCCGGGCCGGGGCAGGGGCAGGGAGGCGCCGGACGCGGTCACCGGGCGGCTCCCGCGGACGCCCGCGGGGAGTTGACCTCGCCGGTGCGCTCGAGCTTCTGCCAGCGCAGCCGGCCTCCGGTCATGGCCGTGACGCAGGAGTGGATCAGGACGAGGTACATCAGCTGCCGGTAGACGATCTGCTGCAGCGGCAGCATCAGCAGGTGGCGGTAGTGCTCGCGGTCCAGGCGGAAGGCGTAGGCCGCGCACAGCAGCTGCACGGACATCAGCGCGGCCCAGGCGAGGAGCGACCTGACCGGGGCGACGAAGACGGCGCCGTAGACGGTCAGGAGGTCGATCAGCGGCGCGAAGAGGGGCGTGACGATCTGGAAGAGCACGACCAGCGGCATGCCGACCCGGCCGAAGCGTCCCGAGGGCCCGCGGTCCACCAGGGAGCGCCGGTGCTTCCACAGCGCCTGCATGGTGCCGTAGCTCCAGCGGTACCGCTGCCGCCACAACTGGCCGATGCTGCCCGGTGCCTCGGTCCAGGCGCGGGCGTGCTCGGCGTACACCACGCGCCATCCCGCGCGGTGCAGCGCGATGGTGACGTCGGTGTCCTCGGCGAGGGTGTCCCCGCTCATGCCCCCGGCCTCGAGCAGCGCGGCGCGGCGGAAGCCGCCGACGGCGCCCGGGACGGTGGGCATGCAGCCGAGCAGGTCGTACATGCGCCGGTCGAGGTTGAAGCCCATCACGTACTCGATGTGCTGCCAGGCCCCGATCACCGTGCCGCGGTTGCCGACCTTGGCGTTGCCCGCGACGGCGCCGACCCGCGGATCGGCGAAGGGCTGCACGAGCCGGTGCACGGTGCCGGGCTCGAAGACGGTGTCGCCGTCCATCATCACGACGAGGTCGTGACGGGCGTGCTCCAGGCCGCGGTTGAGCGCGGCGGGCTTGCCCGCGTTCTCCTGGCGCACGACGCGCACCTGGGGCAGGCCCATCGACTCGACGATGCCGGCGGTGCCGTCGGTCGAGCCGTCGTCCACGACGACGATCTCCACCGGGTGGGTGCTCGCCGCGAGCGAGCCGACGGTGTTGGCGATGCACTCCTTCTCGTTGTAGGCGGGCACGATGACGCTGACCGGTTCGGTGACCGCGGGCCCCCAGCTGAAGCGGCGGCGGCCGCGGATCCTGGCGTGGCGGCGGGCGAGGACGAGCATCAGGGCGAAGCGGGCCAGGACGGCGACGCCGACCACGACGAGCAGCCAGAACAGGACGGGCATGGTGAACTCGGCCAGCGCCACGACCCCGATCAGGGCGCGCCCCTGCCACAACTCGGCGCCGCTCGCCCGGTGGTTGGCGGTCGTGGCGCCCAGGCTCGCGGTCAGCGTCGTGAAGGTGTAGCCCTTCGCCTTCATGGTGTCGATGTACGTGCCGAGCGCCTCCACGGTCTGGGAGCGGTCGCCGCCGGCGTCGTGGAAGAGGACGGAGGCGCCCTTGCCGCCCCTGGGGGTGGCGTCGCGGACGATGGCGGCGGCACCGGGGCGCCGCCAGTCCTCGCTGTCGGTGTCGACGAAGGCGCTGATGTAGCCCTTGGTGCCGAGGTAGCGGTAGACGGGCCACGTGGTGTCGTCGACGGCGTCGGGCTCGGAGGAGTACGGGGCACGGAAGAGCGAGGTCGTGATGCCCGCGGCGCCCGCGAGCGCCAGCTGGGTCTGGGCGAGTTCCCGGTCGATCCTGGCCCTGTCCTGGTACGCGAGGTCGACGTGGGAGAAGGTGTGGACGCCGATCTCGCCGCCGGAGTCGACGATGTCGCGGATGAGCGCGGGGTACCGGGCGGCCATCTGGCCGACGACGAAGAAGGTGCCCGGCACGTCGTGCTCGCGCAGCACCGCGAGCACCTTCGCGGTCCACCGGGGGTCCGGGCCGTCGTCGAAGGTGAGCGCGATCGTCCGGGGCGGCAGGGTGTGGCTGACGGGCTCGCCGTCGGCGCCGAAGGTCAGCACGGGGCCGCCCTCGAGGACGGAGGCGGGCACCTGGCTCGCGCTCCCGGACTCGTGCACGCGGCTGTCGTTGCCGATCTCCGAGTGCAGGTAGCCGTCCAGCAGCATCACGCACACGAGCGCGAACAGCCCCAGCACGGCCATGACCACGCGAGGTCTGGGCACGGCCTGCCGGCCTGCCGACGCCACCTTGGTGATCGCACCGGGTGCCGCGTGCCGGGCCGTCCGCGCCATGGCCGCTCAGTCGTCCCAGCCGTCGCCGGGCACCGGGTCGCCGCCGGCGTCGCCCGGGGGGAAGGCGGGGGTGTCCGGCCCGGGTGTCACGGGGGCGGAGGCGGACGGCGAGGCGGTGGCCGTGGGGGTGCGCACGGACGTGGGCCGCGGGGAGGCGCTCGCCGTCGCGGTGGCGCCGGGGCCGGCGGAGGGGGTCGCCGAGGCCGTGGCGCGGCGCCCGGTGGCGGAGGGGGTGACCTCGGCGGCCGCGACGACGGTGGGCGCGGCGGCGGGGCCCCGGGCCACCGGGGCGGGGGCGTGAGGAGCGGCCGGGGCGCTCGCGACGCGTTCCGCGGTACCCCCGGTTCTTCCACCCGCCTCGGCCTGCGCCGACGCGCCCTCGGGGACGTCGGCGCCCGGAATCAGGGTCTGGGGGGCGAAAGGGGTGCCTCCCGCGAAAGCCACCCCCAGCAGCACGGCATATCCCGCGCAGGCGATCCCGACGGCCAGTCCGGCGCGCCGGATAATGCGCGCCCGGCGGCCCGACGCATCGACGAATACGGGCCCTTCCTCCGTGGACCGCCCACGGGGACACGCCCGTCGGGAGAGGGAATGCATGGGCGGAATGCTAGCAGTAATTTCTCTCCATGAATTCCGCGGATTCACTTCCGCATTAATCCCACGAATGAACCGAGACCCCCGTCCACTCAATTCCAGGAAAGCGTGATCCGAAATTCCCGGGGCAGATAGTCTCTCCGTCATGAAGAGCCGCACGGCACAGCTGATCACCGGACTCGTGGCGGTCGCCGTCGCCGCCACGACCGCCTCCCTCCTCACCGGCACCGAGCCCGCCGGCTCCCCTGCGCGCCACGCGCCCGGGGGGAGGGAACCGGTGGCCGAGGTGGCCTTCACCTCCTACGTGGACGCCTCGCGTTCCACCGCGTACGACATGGCGGACGCCGCCCGCAGGACCGGGGCCGACGGTTTCACCCTCGGGTTCGTGACCGCGCGCGGTGACTGCGCCCCGACCTGGGACGGGCGCGACGGCATCGCCCACGGCGGCCTGGCGGGCCGGATCGCCGCGCTGCGGGCCGCCGGCCGCGACGTGCGGGTCTCGTTCGGCGGCGCCGACGGCACGGAACTCGCCGGCGCCTGCGACGACGTGGACGAACTCGCCTCCGTCTACGCCGATGTGATCGGGCGTTACCGGCTGACCGGGGTCGACTTCGACGTCGAGGGCGACGACCTCGCGGACACCGCCGCCGGCACCCGCCGGGCGCGCGCCGTCGCCCGCCTCCAGCGGGAGGCCGAGCGGGAAGGCCGGACGCTGTCGGTCTCCTTCACGCTGCCCGTGATGCCGTCCGGGCTGACCGCCGGGGCCCGCGCGCTGCTCGCGGACGCCCGGCACCAAGGGGTGCGCGTCGACGCGGTCAACATCATGGCGATGGACTACGGGGAGACGTACACCGGCGACATGGGCCGGTACGCGGTCCAGGCGGCCACCGCGGCGCACCGGCAGCTCAAGGCGCTGCTGGGCCTGCCGGACGCCGCGGCGTGGCGGACCCTCTGGGTGACCCCGATGATCGGGGTGAACGACATCCGGGGCGAGGTGTTCACCCTGCGGGACGCGGCCACACTGGCCGCCTTCGCCCGTGACAAGCAGCTGGGCGGCCTGTCCATGTGGTCGGCCGACCGGGACCGGCCCTGCGAGGACGGCACCAAGGAGTCGGCCCCGGCCCGGTGCAGCGGGGTCGACCAGCCGTCACTGGCGTTCGCGCGGGCGCTCGCGGACGCGTGAGGCCCGGGCGGCGTGCGAGGAGCGGGTCGCCCGCGAGGAACGACGGCCGCGGGCGGGCGCGGGGTCGGGGTCGGGGTCGGGGTCGAAGTCGCCGACGGGCGGGTCGAGCGCCACGACGACCCCCGCGAGGAAGAGGAAGACGACCGGCCCGATCAGCACCGGGGCGAGGAACGCGGCCGGTCCCGCCCCGCTCGATCCCTCCCGCGCGCCGCTGTACAGGTGCACCGTCAGCGCGGCCATGCCGATGTAGTGCATGGCGGTGACGGCGAAGCCCAGGACGAGGCTGGCGAGCACACCGGCGTACAGGCGCCGGACGGCGACCGCCGACCACAGGGCGACGGTGGCGGCCAGGACGGCGACGCCGACCGACAGCACCACCGTGGACTGCGTGTACTCCAGGTCGCCGCGCAGCCGCATGCCCCGCATGCCCATGTAGTGCATGGCGGCGATGCCGAGTCCCGTGACGCAGCCGCCGGCCAGTACGGCGGGGAGCGTGCGGCCCACGAAGCCGACGAGGAACACCCCGAGAGCGACGACCACGACGGCGACGAGCAGGCTCTCGAAGGTGACGAGCGTGTCGTAGGCGATCCGCACCTCGACGACGGTGAAGCCCATCATGGCGATGAAGTGCATGGTCCAGATGCCGGAACCGATGGCAGCGGAACCCAGCGCGAGCCAGCCGGCCCGTCGCGAGGGGTGCATGGCAAGGGCCCGGGTCGTGCAGCGCAGCCCGAGGGCGGCGCCCAAGCAGGCCATCAGGAAACCCGCGAGAGGGGTCGCCCATCCGTAGGTGAAGCCATTGACCGTTCCGTACGTGCCGCTCACGGCACCCTCCCCTTGCCGCCCCGGTCCCCCGCTTCCTTCCGTCCCCCGTGCTGACACACGCTAGGCTCGCCGGCCCGCCCCGCGCGGCCGCCTCATGGCGACTTCATCGCGCGGACACCCGTACGTCACATCGGCCCGGGCAGTGCCGTGATGCGGTCCAGCGGGCCGTACGGTCCGGCCGCGAGCGCGGTGCGCAGGGCGGCGACGACCTCGGCGGGGCTGCGGGTGAGCGCGGCGGGCGCGACCCGCAGCACGCGCAGGCCCAGCGACTCCAGCCGGCCGCGCCCGGTCCCCGGGCCGAGGTCCAGGACGAGGCCGTCGCGCACCCAGTACGCGTCGGGCGAGCCCAGGAAGGCGCCGTCGAGCTGGAGCGTGGGACGCCACAGCGGCTGCCGGAGTCCCGACCGGGCCACCAGGGCGCGGGCCATGGGCTCGGCGGAGGCGGCGCGCGGACCGGGATCCATGGCGTCGAGCAGGGCGGCCACGGCGGGGCGCCGGGCGAGTACCGCGCCACCCAGTTCCGCGGCGAGCGCGGGGGCGGGCACGCCGAGCGCTATGACCAGTTCGCGGACGACTTCCAGGGCCCACTCGGGGTCGATGGACTCCCGTACGCCGTCGGCGGCCGCCCGGGCCACCGGCGCCACGGGCACACCGTCCACGGTGCAGGGCGCGGGGAGTCCGCGGCCGTGGTGGACCCGCACCCAGGTGTGGGTGCGGATGCGGCGCTCGCTCGGGACGAGCACGTCCACCACCGGGAGCCCGCAGGGCGGCGCGGCCACGGCGACGCCGTGCAGGGCGAGCCCCGCCACGCCGGTGATCATGGCCGGGACCTGCGGGTACCCGGCGAAGGCCAGGGCCGCCCTGGACCGCTGCGCGGCGGTGAGCGGACCGGGCTGGAGGACGACCACCCGGGGCAGCGGCCGCTGCCACCGGCCGCCGGGGCGGCACCACTCCCGCAGCCTGCTCTGCGGAACGCCCACCGCGGCGAGTTGGGCGACGGTGGCGACCCGGTCCTGTTCACGGGCGAGCCGGCGGACGGCCGGGATGAAGTCGTTTCGCGTCATGCGCGCCCCATCCCCCCTCGTAACCGGTCGGCCACCGCTTGTGACAGACCTGTCGAGAACGGCCACCCTCCCGGGTGGTGCGGCGTGCGGCCGGTTGCCGTGGCCGTCCCGGACCCGGGGGGATCCCTCCCGGGCGCGCCCCCGGCCGGGACCGGCTGTCAGTGCCCCGTCCTACGCTGGGGACCGTGACGCAACCACAGACCCCTTCCGCCGAGGTCGCCTGGTCGGTGCTGGAGGCACCGGTCGGGCCGCTGCTGCTCGCCGCGACCGGGCAGGGCCTGGTCCACGTCGCCTTCCGGACCGGGGAGGAGGAGGCGCCCGCCGTGCTGGAGCGGATCTGCTCCCGGCTGGGCGCCGTGCCCGCGCGCAGGCCCGGGCCCGCGAGCGCCGCGGGGGCCCGGCTGGACGAGGCGATACGCCAGGTGGAGGCGTACTTCGCCGGGACGCGCCACACCTTCGACCTCGACCTCGACTGGTCCCTGACGACCGGCTTCAACCGCCGTGTGCTGCGCGAGCTGTCGGCCGGCGTCCCGTTCGGCAGCGTGGTCGGTTACCAGGACCTCGCCAAGCGGGTCGGTGAGCCGGGCGCCGCCCGGGCCGTCGGGGTGGCCATGGGCGCCAACCCGCTGCCCGTCGTCGTCCCGTGCCACCGGGTCCTGGAGAGCGACGGGGGCATCGGCGGCTTCGGCGGGGGCCTGCGCATGCTCGACATCAAGCGCTCGTTGCTGGCCCTGGAGGGCGTCCTGCCGGAGCCGCTGTTCTGACGGTTCCTCAACGCCGCCGTGCTGGACGGCAGGTCACACCGGCGGGTCCGGGGAGGGTGGAGAAATGGACGAATCGACTTTCTGCGTCACCGAGGGCGCGCCGGACTCACCGGTGCTCCTCCACGTCCCGCACAGCGCCCGCGCCGTGCCTGGGCACGTCCGTGAGCGCATCCTCCTGGACGACGCCGGACTGGCGGCCGAGCTCGACCACATGACGGACTCGTACACCGACCTGATCGCGGCGCGCGCCGCCGGACGGACGGGGGCCTGGCAGTTCACCAACCGGCTGTCGCGGCTGGTCGTCGACCCCGAGCGGTTCCCGGACGAGCGGGAGGAGATGCGGGCCGTCGGCATGGGCGCCGTGTACACCCGCACCTCGCACGGGGCGCCGCTGCGCGAGTCCGACCCCCGGCACGAACGGGCCCTGCTGGAGGCCTACTTCGAGCCGTACGCGGCCGCCATGACGGCGGCCGTGCAGGACCGGCTGGAGGCCACGGGGCGGGCGGTCGTCATCGACGTGCACTCCTACCCCGGCGCGCCGCTCCCCTACGAGCTGCACGGCGACGGGCCCCGGCCCGCCGTCTGCCTGGGCACGGATGCCTTCCACACCCCGGCCTGGCTGCTGGACGCCGCCCGCGAGGCCTTCGCGCCGTGCGGGGAGGTCGGTCTCGACTCGCCGTTCGCCGGCACCTATGTGCCGTTGAAGCACTACGGCGAGGTCCGCGAGGTCTCGGCGCTGATGGTCGAGATCCGCAGGGACGGGTACATGAGCGAGCCCGGTGGTGCCCCCGGCGAGGGACTGGACCGGTTCGGGGACGCCCTGGCCGCCCTCGTCGCCGCCGTCGGCACGGGTGGCGGAACCGGCGGTGGCAGCGGAACCGGCGGCCTCAGGTGACGCGGAAGCCGGTGAACTCCACCAGGCCATGGTCTCCCGTGCCACCGTTCCCCGCGGTCATGAAGAGCCCCACGTCCTGGGTCCGGGCCGCCGCCGGGACGGTCACGGTCGCGACCTTCCGCCACGTCGTCCCGCCGTCGGTGCTGCACTCCCCCGTGTAGGCGCGGCCCCTGCGGCGCAGCCTCAGCAGCACCGGGGCCCGCACACCGGCGAGCCGCCGGTAGCGGTTCAGCAGGCCGTCGCCGTCGGAGTCGTACGACAGCGTCACCCCGTGCCCGGGGCTGACCGCCAGGTTCAGGAAGCCCGGGGCGGCCGGGTCGTCGAGGTCGTCGCGGACGACGATGCCGGCCCGCGCCCATGCGGCGGTCTCGGCCTGGCTGTCGACCCGGGTGGTGACCGTCCCGCCGTCGCGCAGCGCGCCGGGCCGCAGGACCGCCGCGAACTCGGCCGTGCCCTTCCACAGGTCGCGCCCGGCGCCGTCGATGGCGAAGCGGTCGCCGAGCTGCCCGAACACGGCTCCGGTGCCGTTGACCGTCCGGTAGGCACGGTCCAGCGGGCCCGCGACGTACAGGTCCCCGGTGGCGACCGCGGGCACCCGCGCGCCGCCGGGGACCGGCTCGTAAGCGGCCCGCGCCTCGTACCGCAGCGGCGACAGCGGCCGCTTGGGGCGTGCCTCGGGTGCGGTGACGTGCCAGGTCGCACGGCCGGTGCCGCCCGCCGCCACGCGCGGCAGCGACAGCGTCCCGCGCGGTGCGGCCCGCAGCCCGTCCGTGGTCAGGGAGAAGCCGACCGTGCCGGTGGGGGCGAGCCCGTTGGTGTTGGCGAACTCCGCGGTGACCACGGCCCGGCCGCCCGGCACCAGCGTCACCGGGTCCGCGGTCACGGTCAGCGTGCCCTGGTAGGGGGCCGCGGCAAGGACCCCGTAGGCCCGCCGGGCGAGCGTGTGCGCGTCGCCGGTGGGCCGGGTGGGGTAGCGCCCGGCGCGCTTCGTCCAGGGCTCCTCGGCGCGGTACCAGTCGACGGCCCGCGGGGTGCGGCGGGTGGTGAGGGCCGCCGCGCACTCGTCCAGGAAGGTCCGCCAGCGCGGCAGGTAGAAGTCCGCGACCAGCCCGTTCCAGTCACGGTTGGCGTACTCGTGCAGCGACACCGACGTCGCGCGCCCGCCCCAGGTGGTGGTCAGCACCCGGGCGGTGCGCTCGAGTTTGGCGCGTTGCGCGTCCGCCCCGCCCCAGTCCCGGGCCTCGGCGAGCCAGGGGCCGAGCAGGAAGGCCCGGTGGCCGCCCGCGACCTCGTCGGCCAGTCGCATCAGCCGCAGCCACAGTTCGGACAGCTGGTGGAAGACCGCCGCGTCGCCGCGCGCGAACGCGGCGCGCAGTTGCGGCAGGAGCTGCCGGCTGCGGTTGGCGACGGCCTGCCGGGCGACGTCGGTCAGGTCGTAGCGGTAGGCGTCGCAGCCGCGTGCCCCGGCGGAGACCGCCAGCAGCGCGGCGAACGCCGCGTCGAAGGCGGCGGGATCGTAGGTGAGGGCGTTCGGCGCGTACACGCTGCTGGAGTCGGCGGTCAGCGAGGGACGGGCGGTGAAGAGGCTGTCGTGGGCGTCGGCGCGCTCCAGCGCGTCGTGCCGGTAGGCGGTGCGGCGCAGCGCCTGCCAGGCGACGCGTGCCTGGCCGTCCTCGGTGCCGTAACGGGTCCGCGCGTACGTGTCGAACCAGGTCGGCAGGTCCACCCGCTGCTCGTGCCAGGGCAGTTCGCAGAACAGCTCGAAGGCGGCCGGGTCGCGCTCGGCGGCCTCCGGGAGGTAGCAGGTGCCGGCCAGGGCGCTGCCGGGCTTGTCCCGCCAGCTGAAGAAGCGGTCCGCCCACACGTGGGCCTTGGCGCCGATCGTCGTCCGGCCGCCGAAGTTGGGGATGGAGCCGAAGGCGTACGGGGTGCCCGCCCAGTCCCGCTCGCGGTCGGTGACCGAGGCGAACCGGTCGGAGACGCCGTCCACGACGAGCATCCGCTCCTTGTCGACCGCTTCCAGCAGGTCGGCCCGCGGGTTCTTCTCCCAGCCGAGGATCACCCAGGTGGCGCGGGGCTGCGCCGCGCGCAGCGCCGCCTGGACGCCGCGGGCGGCCGCGGCCACGGGGACCCCGCCCGCGGTGCCGCCCTCGTGGAGCAGGTCCATCTTGAAGTACGCGGCCTCGCCGAACAGCTGTTTCTGGTGGCGGTAGAAGGAGGCGGCCACCGCGGCGAAGGCGTCGGTGCGCGGGTCGAGCCAGCCCGGGCGGGCGAAGCCGTGCCAGGTGCCCTGCGGGACGACGTGCGCCCCGGCGTTGCGACCGGCGAAGCCGTCCGGGACGGTGCCGAAGTAGCCCGGCAGCACGGGGGCCATGCCCAGTTCGCGCAGCCGCGCGGTGATCCTGCGGCCCAGCGCCGCGCGGGCGTCGACGATGCCCGAGGTCAACGGGCCGCCGTACCCGGAGAGGTTCTGCAGCAGCCACCACGGCTGGTGGGACGGGGCCGGCAGCCAGGCCAGGGCCTCCTTGTCGGAGTAGCCGAACTCGCGCAGCACGCGCCGGTACACGGCCTCCGCACCGGCTACCACCAGCACCTCGTTGCAGCCGTGCAGTGCCAGGACGTCGATGAAGCGCTCCCAGCGCGACCAGTCGGCGTAGGGGGCGGTGTAACCGTCGTTGGTGTCGTTGAGCACGAAGCGGTGCGGCACGGTGGCGCGGCGGGCGATGCCGCCCGGGGGCGGCGCCGGGAGCGTCGCGGGCAGGGCGTCCAGGCTGTCGCCCACCCAGGAGACGCCCACACCGCACACGTGCTTGAGGTACCAGCGCACGCCGCACAGCAGTGTGGCCTGGGACGTGCCGGCCACCTCGATGCGGCCCCGCGCACCCGCGATCCGGAAGCGGTCGGACCGTTCGCCGTCCTTGCCGCCGTTCCCCCGGCCCAGCGCGACCAGCCGGAACTGCCCCGCGTGCCGTGGCAGCAGGCGGCCCAGCGCGGCGCGTGCGGGAGCAGTGTCGAAGGCGGCGGCCGCGGTCGCGCCCGCCGCCCCCGTCGCGAACACCGCGCCCGTCGCGGTCGCGGCGGCGGAACCCAGCAGCATCCGCCTGGTCACTCGAGTCACGGCCGGCTCCCGACAGTTGAGGCTGCGTCAGAACGCGTGCCCCGGAACGGTAACGGGAGTGACGATACGGATCAATGTGACGCGAGGGGTGTTCGCCGTAAAAGCGGACGAACTACCCACCCTGGCTCACGCCGGGTCGGGGAAGCGTGCCGCCTGCAGGTAGTCGGGCTTGGGGTCGAGCGCCGCCGCCAGCCGGAAGTGCCGCAGCGCCTCGCCGGAGCGGCCGGAACGCTCCAGGGTGCGGCCGAGGGCGAAGTGCGCGTACGCGTTGTCCGGCTCGCGCTCCAGGACGACCTGGAACTCCAGCTCGGCCGGGCGCAGCTGCGCGGACAGGAAGAAGGCCCGCGCGCGCAGCAGCCGCGCCGCGGTGTTCTCCGGGTGGGCGGCGATGACCGAGTCCAGCAGCTTCACCGCCCCACGGGCGTCGCGGGCCGCCAGCAGCTGCTCGGCCGCACGGAAGTCGATGACGTGGTTCTCGGGGCTCTGCTCGGGCACAGCCGCCTCCTTCCCCGGGCGCTCAACAGCTCACAACTACCCAACATCACCATCTGCATATGCATTCCCGGGCGGAACACCCCGGCGGTCGCTCAGGCCTCCTCGCCGGCCGGGCGCCGTTCCGCCGGCACCGTAGGCCCGGCCGGGTCCTTCGGCGCTTCCAGGGCCGCCGGAGCCACGCCGTCGACCTCCGCGACGGGCCGCGGCGGCTCCACAGCCGCGACGGGGTCGGGTGCCGGGGCGGGAACAGGGGCCGGTTCGGCGGCCAGGCGTTCGCCTCCCGACGCCCGCTCGAAGAAACGCAGCATCTCCACCGGGAACGGCATGACCAGCGTCGAGTTCTTCTCCGCTGCCACCTCCACGACCGTCTGCAGCAGCCGCAGCTGCATCGCGGCCGGTGTGCCGTCCATCGCGGCCGCGGCCTGCGCGAGCTTCTGCGAGGCCTGCAGTTCGCCGTCGGCGGTGATGATGCGCGCCCGGCGCTCGCGGTCGGCCTCGGCCTGCCGCGCCATCGACCGCTTCATCGACTCCGGCAGGGCCACGTCCTTGATCTCCACGCGGTCGATGTGGATGCCCCACTCGACGGCAGGCGTGGCCAGCATCAGCTCCAGGCCCTCGTTCATCGCCTCGCGCCCCGACAGCAGGTCGTCCAGCTCGCTCTTGCCGATCACCGAACGCAGCGAGGTCTGGGCCACCTGCAACATCGCGAACTGGTAGTTCTGCACGTCCACCGTGGCCTTGATCGGGTCGATGACCCGGAAGTACAGCACGGCGTCCACCCGGACCGAGACGTTGTCGCGGGTGATGCCCTCCTGCGAGGGCACCGGCATGGTCACCACCTGCATGTTGACCTTGGTCATCCGGTCCGCCAGCGGCACCAGAAGACGCGGCCCGGGCTGCTTGGCGTGCGGCCGCACCCGCCCGAAGCGGTAGACCACACCCCGCTCGTACTGCCTGATCACCCGGAAACTGCTCTTGAGACCACCCAGTCCCAGCACCACGACGGCGATCCCGATCGCTGCCGACACGGCTTCCATCCCAGCCCCCTCTGTCCGCGGTGGAGCGACGCTACTGCTCCACAGACGTCCACGGAGAGGATTCCGGATCAGCTCTTGACGATCTTTTGACGCAACTGCTCCCACACCTGCCGGACCTGGGGCTCCAGCGCCTCCAGCGGCCCGTCGTTGTCGATCACGACGTCGGCGACCGCCAGCCGCTGTTCCCGGGTGGCCTGGGCCGCCATCCGGGCCCGGGCGTCCTCCTCGGCCATGCCGCGCAGCCGCACCAGCCGGTCCAGCTGAGTCTCCGGTGCGGCGTCCACCACCACGACCACGTCGTACAGCGGTGCCAGGGCGTTCTCCGTGAGCAGCGGCACGTCGTGCACGACGACCGCGTCCGGGCCGGCCGTCTGCTCCAGCGCCGCCGAACGGTCCCGGACCAGGGGGTGGACGATGGCGTTCAGCGCCCGCAGCCGCTCGGGGTCGGAGAAGACGATCGCGCCCAGCTTCGGCCGGTCCAGGGCGCCGCCGGCGGCCAGCACCCCCTCGCCGAACTCGGCGACCACCGCCGCCAGCCCGGGTGTGCCCGGCTCCACCACCTCGCGCGCGATCCGGTCGGCGTCGACCAGCACCGCCCCGTACGAGGCCAGCAGCCGCGACACCTCGCTCTTGCCCGCCCCGATCCCGCCCGTCAACCCCACTTTGACCATGGCGCGAGACTACCGGTGCCCCCGCACACCCACGATCCGGGTCAGGAGCCGTCGTCCTCACGGTCTGCCAGGAAGCGCTCGAACTCCGCCGCCAGGTCGTCCGCCGACGGCAGCTCGACCGGCTCGGCGATCAGGTTCTGCCGGCTGCCGCCGCCCGCCAGCGCGTCGTACTGGTTCTCCAGGCCCTGCACCACCGCGACCAGCTCCGCGTCACCGTCGGCGACCTGCCGGTCGACCTCCGCGCGCACCGTGTGCGCCTCCATCCGCAGCGCGTGCGCCACCTGCGGAAGCACCAGTCCGGTGGCGGCCGTCAGCGTCTCCACCACCATCAGCGCGGAGTCCGGGTAACCCGAACGCGCCAGGTAGTGGGGCACATGGGCGGCCAGGCCCAGCACATCACGGCCCGCCTCCGCCAGCCGGAACTCGACCAGCGACTCCGCACTGCCCGGCACCTGCGCCTCGTCGAACCAGCTGCGGTGCCCCGGCACCAGGTCCAGCCGGTTGCCGTGCGGCGTCAGCCCCACCGGGCGGGTGTGCGGCACGCCCATGGGGATGCCGTGGAAGTTGATCGCCAGCCGTACCCCCAGCCGCTCCACGATCTGCACCACCGCGGCGGCGAAACGCTCCCACTCGATGTCCGGCTCCTGGCCCGACAGCAGCAGGAACGGGCTGCCCGTACTGTCACGGACCAGCCGCAACGCGATCTCCGGCGCGTCATACGCCGTCCAGCGGTCCCGCTTGAAGGTCATCAGCGGACGGCGCGCGCGGTAGTCCACCAGGCGGTCCGCGTCGAAACGCGCCACCACCTGGTGCTCCTGCCGCTCCAGCAGCTCCTCGACGACCTGCCCGCCGGTCTCCCCGGCGTCGATGTACCCGTCGAAGTGGTACAGCAGCACGGGTCCGGTCTCACCGAACGCCTCGTCGACCGCCTCTGCCCCGCCCGGCTCGTATGCGTACAGCCCCTGCGGATCCAGCACTGCGCACCCTTCCCTCGGTCTTCGTCAACTCTGGGTGCAACGGACCGCACAGCCCGCGCATTCCCACCCGGACCCGGCAACGCGGAAGGACCCGCCCTCCAGAGGAGAGCGGGTCCTTCCGTGGTGCGTGGGCGATACGCCCTGCGATCAGCTCTGGCCGCCGGCCAGCTTCTCGCGGAGCGCGGCCAGCGCCTCGTCCGACGCGAGCGCGCCGGACTGGTCGCCGGACTCCGAGGAGTACGAGCCACCGGTCGGGCCGGCCGGAGCCGCCTCGCCGGCCGCAGCCGCAGCCTCGGCGTCGGCCTCGCGGGACTTGATGACCTGGGCCTGGTGCTGCTCGAAGCGGGACTGCGCCTCGGCGTACTGGTGCTCCCACGCCTCCCGCTGGGTCTCGTAGCCCTCGAGCCAGTCGTTGGCCTCGGGGTCGAAGCCCTCGGGGTAGATGTAGTTGCCCTGGTCGTCGTAGGACGCGGCCATGCCGTACAGGGTCGGGTCGAACTCGACCGAGGCCGGGTCGGCACCGAAGGACTCGTTGGCCTGCTTCAGCGAGAGGCTGATGCGACGGCGCTCGAGGTCGATGTCGATGACCTTGACGAAGATCTCGTCGTTGACCTGGACGACCTGCTCCGGGATCTCCACGTGGCGCTCGGCCAGCTCGGAGATGTGGACCAGACCCTCGATGCCCTCGTCCACGCGGACGAACGCACCGAACGGCACCAGCTTCGTGACCTTGCCGGGCACGACCTGGCCGATCTGGTGGGTGCGGGCGAACTGCTGCCACGGGTCTTCCTGGGTCGCCTTCAGCGACAGGGAGACACGCTCGCGGTCCATGTCGACGTCCAGGACCTCGACCGTGACCTCCTGGCCGACCTCGACGACCTCGGAGGGGTGGTCGATGTGCTTCCAGGACAGCTCCGACACGTGCACCAGGCCGTCCACGCCACCCAGGTCCACGAAGGCACCGAAGTTGACGATGGAGGAGACGACGCCGGAGCGCACCTGACCCTTCTGGAGGGTGGTGAGGAAGGTCTGACGGACCTCGCTCTGGGTCTGCTCCAGCCAGGCACGGCGGGACAGGACCACGTTGTTGCGGTTCTTGTCCAGCTCGATGATCTTGGCCTCGAGCTCCTTGCCGACGTACGGCTGGAGGTCGCGGACACGGCGCATCTCGACCAGCGAGGCGGGGAGGAAGCCACGGAGGCCGATGTCGAGGATGAGACCACCCTTGACGACCTCGATGACGGTACCGGTGACGATCCCGTCCTCTTCCTTGATCTTCTCGATCGTGCCCCAGGCACGCTCGTACTGAGCGCGCTTCTTGGACAGGATCAGACGGCCCTCCTTGTCCTCCTTCTGGAGGACCAGGGCCTCGATCTCGTCGCCCACGGCGACGACCTCGTTGGGGTCGACGTCGTGCTTGATCGAAAGCTCGCGCGAGGGGATGACACCCTCGGTCTTGTAACCGATGTCGAGCAGGACCTCGTCCCGGTCGACCTTCACGATGACGCCGTCGACGATGTCGCCGTCGTTGAAGTACTTGATCGTCTCGTCGATCGCGGCGAGGAAGGCTTCCTCGGAACCGATGTCGTTGACCGCCACCTGCGGGGTGGTACGAGGGGCCTGGGCCTCGGTGCTGCTCGTCATTAGGAAAAGGGCTCCGGTACGGACATGAAGTCGTAGGTACTGCTACGCCGTAAGCCCGTTTCGCTCCTGCCGATTCCGGACAGCCCAGAGGCCGAGAGGTTTACAACAGATGTGAGCGCAGCCTGCTCCGTCCGAGGCGCGCAGGCTCGCAGCGCAACTTGTAGCATACGGGGGCAGCCGGGCACGGTCAATGCACGAAGAGCGCACCACGGGCGTAACACCCCGTACCGGGCACTGGCACATAGACGTGTTGCGGCGGCACCGCAGCCACAGGTCACCACAGAGGGTACGACGACCAGCGCAATGATCCAAGCACCGGCCCCCCGGCCCATCCCCGAAGAACCCGAGGCCACGCGCCGTGTCGCAGGCGCCACGGAGAGCAGCCGAGCCAACCGCGGATGGTGGGACCGCAACGCCGACGAGTACCAGAACGACCACGGGGAGTTCCTCGGCGACGGAGATTTCGTCTGGGGCCCGGAAGGAGCAACCGAGGACGAGCTCCACCTCCTCGGACCCGCCGCCGGACTGAAGGGCGCCTCCGTCCTGGAGATCGGCGCCGGCGCCGCCCAGTGCTCCCGCTGGCTCGCCGCGCACGGCGCCCGGCCCGTCGCCCTTGACCTCTCCCACCGCCAGCTCCAGCACGCCCGCCGCATCGACGACGGCCACAGCCCCTTCCCCCTCGTCCAGGCAGACGCCGGCGCCCTCCCCTTCGCCGACGCCTCCTTCGACCACGCCTGCTCCGCCTACGGCGCCCTCCCCTTCATCGCCGACACCGCCCACGTCATGCGCGAGGTCCGGCGCGTCCTGCGCCCCGGCGGCCGCTGGGTCTTCTCCGTCACCCACCCCATCCGCTGGGCCTTCCCCGACGAACCCGGCCCAGACGGACTCACCGCCTCCGCCCCCTACTTCGACCGCACCCCCTACGTCGAGCAGGACGAGGGCGGACACGCCGTCTACGTCGAACACCACCGCACCCTCGGCGACCGCGTGCGCGAACTCGCCGCCGCCGGCTTCCACCTCGTCGACCTCGTCGAACCCGAATGGCCCGCCTGGAACACCGCCGAATGGGGCGGCTGGTCCCCGCTGCGCGGCCGGATCATCCCCGGCACCGCGATCTTCGTCTGCGTCGCCCCGTGACCACCCCCCGCCCCGCGGGCCCGCGGCAGGACGCCCTCGCCGCCCTCCCGGTGCGCACCGCCCTGCCCGCCCTCCACGACGCCCTCGACAGCCACGGCTGCGCCGTCCTGGCCGCCCCGCCCGGCACCGGCAAGACCACCCTCGTCCCGCTCGCCCTCGCCGGGCTCCTCGACGACGACCGCCCCACCCGCACCGTCGTCGTCGCCGAACCACGCCGCATGGCCGCCAAGGCCGCCGCCCGCCGCATGGCCTGGCTCCTCGGCGAGGAGGCCGGCGGCCGCGTCGGACACACCGTGCGCGGCGACCGCAAGGTCTCCCCCGGCACCGTCGTCGAGGTCGTCACCACCGGCGTCCTCCTCCAGCGCCTCCAGCGCGACCAGGAACTCCCCGGCACCACCACCGTCCTCCTCGACGAGTGCCACGAACGCCACCTCGACGCCGACACCGCCATGGCCTTCCTCCTCGACGTGCGCGCCGCCCTCCGCCCCGACCTGCGCATCGTCGCCGCCTCCGCCACCACCGACGCCGACGCCTGGTCCCGGCTGCTCGGCGACGCACCCGTCGTCCACGCCGAAGGCCGCCTCCACCCCGTCACCGTCACCCACGCGCCCCCGCCGCACGGCATACGGCCGCCGCACGGCATGCGCGTCGACCCCGCCTTCCTCGACCACGTCGCCGCCACCGTCCGCACCGCGCTGCGCACCACCGACGGCGACGTCCTCTGCTTCCTCCCCGGCACCGGCGAGATCGCCCGCGTCGCCGGGATGCTCGGCGACGCCGGCGCCGACGTCCTCCAACTCCACGGCCAGGCACCCACCGCCGTCCAGGACGCCGTGCTCCGCGGCGGCGACGGCACCCGGCGCCGCATCGTCCTCTGCACCTCCGTCGCCGAATCCAGCCTCACCGTCCCCGGCGTACGCGTCGTCGTCGACTCCGGCCTCGCCCGCGAACCCCGCACCGACCACGCCCGCGGACTCGGCTCCCTCACCACCGTCCGGGCCTCCCTCGCCACCGCCGCCCAGCGCGCCGGACGCGCCGGACGCGAAGCCCCCGGCACCGCCTACCGCTGCTG
The DNA here is from genome assembly GCF_056858595.1 of Streptomyces sp. TOM-9. Classification (NCBI taxonomy): domain Bacteria; kingdom Bacillati; phylum Actinomycetota; class Actinomycetes; order Kitasatosporales; family Streptomycetaceae; genus Streptomyces; species Streptomyces sp. TOM-9. The sequence goes on from NZ_JBXEQB010000001.1 coordinate 2,918,352, forward strand.
GAACGAGGCCGAGGACACCGCCCGGCCCCGCTTCCCCTCCCCCGAGATCGCCGTCGCCGACCTCACCCCCTTCGCCCTCCAGGCCGCCGCGTGGGGCGACCCCGACGCCACCGGGCTCGCCCTCCTCGACCCGCCCCCGCCCGGCGCCCTCGCCGCCGCCCACGACGTCCTCACCGCCATCGGAGCCCTCCACGCCGACGGCCGCACCACCGACCGCGGCGACCGCATGGCCCGCATCGGCCTCCACCCCCGCCTCGCCCGCGCCCTCCTCGACGGCGCCCCCCGCACCGGCACCCGCCGCGCCGCCGACATCGTCGCCCTCCTGTCAGAACAGCCCCCGCGCGAGCGCGGCGACGACCTCGCCGCCGCCTGGCGCACCACCCGCCGCGCCCACGACGCCCACGCCGACCGCTGGCGCCGCGAGGCCCGCCGCCTCGCCGCCGCGGCCCCCGACCACCCCACCACCGCGCTCACCGACGACACCGCCGCCGGCCTCCTCACCGCACTCGCCTTCCCCGAACGCGTCGCCCGCCGCCGCGGGGGCGACGCATCCGGCTACCTGATGGCCTCCGGCACCGCCGCCGACCTCACCGACGGCACCCGCCTCGGCACCCCCCAGTGGCTCGCCGTCGCCGTCGCCGACCGCCCCGCCGGCTCCCCCGCCGCCCGCGTACGCCTCGCCGCCGTCATCGACGAGGACACCGCCCGCACCGCGGCCGCGCCCCTGCTCACCGAGACCGACGAGGTCACCTGGGCCGACGGCGACGTCACCGCCCACCACGCCGCCCGCCTCGGCGCGATCACCCTCACCACCCGGCCCCTGACCGACCCCGACCCCGCACAGCTGCACACCGCGCTCCTCGACGGCCTCCGCCGCGAAGGACCCCGCCTGCTGAAGTGGACCCGCGACGCCGACACCCTCCGTCGGCGCCTCGCCTTCCTCCACCGCGAGATCGGCGCCCCCTGGCCCGACGTCTCCGACGAGGCCCTGCTCTCCCGCGCGGACGACTGGCTCGCCCCCGAACTCGCCACCGCCCGCCGCCGCGCCGACCTCGCCCGCGTCGACGCCGCCACCGCCCTGGGCCGCCTCCTGCCCTGGGCCACCGGCGACGCCGCCCGCCTCGACGAACTCGCCCCGGAACGCCTAAAGATCCCCTCCGGCTCCAAGGTCCGCGTCTCCTACGACGACGACCGCCCCGTCCTCGCCGCCAAACTCCAGGAACTCTTCGGCTGGACCACCACCCCCCGCATCGCCGGCGGCCGCGTCCCCCTCCTCGTCCACCTGCTCTCCCCCGCGGGACGCCCCGCCGCCGTCACCGCCGACCTCGCCTCCTTCTGGCGCGACGGCTACCGCGCCGTGCGCGCGGAACTCCGCGGCCGCTACCCCAAGCACCCCTGGCCCGAGGACCCCACCACGGCGGTCGCCACCCGGCACACCAACGCCCGCCTCAATGCTCCGGGCCGACGAACCGGTCCATGAGCGCGACGGCCTCCCGGCGGGCGACGGAGATGTTGCAGGCGTTGGCCTGCCTCCAGGCGACGCCTGCGGCGTCGAGCGAGTCGGCGCACAGGCGCCGGATGTGGACGCGGCACACGGAGTTCCCGGGCCGGACGGCCCTCATGGCCTGCTCGCACGTGTCGATCAGTCCGGGCCAGGCGTCGCCGCAGGCGATGCGCAGGGCGTGGCCGCCGTGGGGCTGGGGGCTGATGCAGCCGTCGCCGAGGTAGAGGCCGAGCAGGTAGGCGTAGGCGGGGCCGGATGCGCGGCCGGTGCAGTCGGTGCCGCTTCGTCTGGGTTCGATGCGGGTGCGCCAGTCGCGGATGGCGGAACGGGACACACCGGTCATCCGGCTCACGGAGCTGAGGCTCCGGCCTTCGGCGAGGAGCGCGAGGGCCCGGCGGCGGGTTTCCAGGTCGTACATGTGAACGACTTTGGCGTGATTCCCGCCACGCGTGACCCGAAATCCAGTGCCGCTCACTCGACTCAGTGAAGATCACCCTGAGTGATAAACGCCTTGAATTTGAAGGTGGAGTACCCCGGGTGGGATTCGAACCCACGCTATATGGTGTTTGAGACCATTGCCTCTACCGCTGGGCTACCGGGGCTTCCTTTGAAGCGAAGGCTAGCGTATACCCTCCGTGTCCTAAACATACCGGAGATAGGTAGGCTCTTGGGGCAGCACCTGCCCTGGAACGAGGAGTCCCGTGAGCGCCGCCGAGCCCGTTGACGAGCAGTCGCACGTACCGCCGCTGACCACCCGTGTGGTGATCGCCGAGGACGAGGCTCTGATCAGGCTCGACCTGAAAGAGATGCTCGAGGAGGAGGGCTACTCCGTCGTCGGTGAGGCGGGTGACGGCGAGACGGCCGTGAAGCTCGCCGAGGAGCTGCGGCCGGACCTGGTGATCCTGGACGTGAAGATGCCCGTGCTGGACGGGATCTCGGCCGCGGAGCGGATCGCCAAGGAGAAGATCGCGCCGGTGCTGATGCTGACCGCCTTCTCGCAGCGCGAGCTGGTGGAGCGGGCCCGGGACGCGGGCGCCATGGCGTACCTGGTCAAGCCGTTCAGCAAGAGCGACGTCGTCCCGGCGATCGAGATGGCCGTGTCGCGGTTCACGGAGCTGCGGGCGCTGGAGGCGGAGGTCGCGGACCTGAGCCTGCGGCTGGAGACGCGGAAGCTGGTGGACCGGGCGAAGAGCGTCCTGCAGACGAAGTACGGGCTGACGGAGCCGGCCGCGTTCCGGTGGATCCAGAAGACGTCGATGGACCGTCGCATGACGATGCAGGCGGTGGCGCAGGCCGTGCTGGACGAGGTGGACGGCGCCGCAAAGTAGCGTCGGCCGCGGACCGGGTCAGGCCGCGTGGTCGGGCCAGTCGCGCTGCGGCAGGGGGATGTCCGTCGTGGGCATCCCTTTGTCGTTGGTGACGGCGAGGTGGTCGACGGCGGCGTCGCGGGGGATGTCGAACCACAGGTCGTAGGTGGCGCTGTCGTGGGCCCCGATGTCGATCGTGAGGGGCTGGCGCTTGATCTGCATGGCCTCCCAGTCCATGGCGTGCCGGCTGCCGTCGGTGAGGACGAGCCGGTGGAGGTCGTTGTCGAGGCGCGCGCTGACGGCGTCGTCGACGGTGACGGTGACGCGGATGCGGCAGAGGCGGCCTTCGGCGGGGTGTTCGGCGTGGGTGCCGACGATGACGGCGATGCCGCAACGCAGGGCGAGGGCGCGGAATTCGAGGTTCCCCGCGTGGACGGCCGGTGCGTCGAGGGGGATTTCGAGCTGACGGAGGGGTTGGCCGGTCGGGGGTGGGGAAGGGGTGGGCCATGTCGCGGCGGCGGCGAGGGCCGCTACCGTGGCTCCGGCGAGTGCTCCGGCCAGGGCCGTCAGGGCGGGCCGGCGGGCCAACCGCCGCACAAGGCCGCCAAATCGGACCTTTGACTCCATCTCTCCCCCAGGGGTCGTCCGGTTACCGGTAAGGACCGTTCTGTTTCCGGCACATGACCGAGGTCACCGTCCGATCACATATCTTCCGACGGCCTATCTGAGTGCCTGATCAGCGGATTACATTCCCGCCAACCCGCGTGGAGTTCACGCGGTCGCAATCCGGAGGGCCTACGGCCCGCCGACTCGTAATCTCATTGAGCGGCTCCAGGGGGTCGTAGTGCTCAACAAGAAGCTCGTCAAGCTTGCCATCCCGGTGGCAGTTGGCGCTCTCGCGCTCACCGCGTGCGGTGGCGACAAGGACGACAGCAGCAGTGGCGGCGGCAAGCCGACGTTCTCCATCGGCTTCCAGGGTCCGCTGTCGGGTGACAACAGCGCGCTGGGCATCAACGAGGACAACGGTCTGAAGCTGGCCGTGGAAGAGGCCAACAAGAAGGGCGACCTGCCCTTCACGCTGAAGGTCGTGGACGGCGACGACCAGGGCCTGCCGGACCAGTCGCCCGCTGCGGCCCAGAAGCTGATCGGTGACACCAGCGTCGTCGCCGTCGTCGGCCCCGCATTCTCCGGCCCGACGAAGGCCGCGGGCGGTCTGTACGCCCAGGCGCAGCTCGCCGCGGTGACGCCGTCGGCGACCAACCCGGACCTGACGAACCAGGGCTTCTCCTCGTTCCTGCGCGGTGCGCCGAACGACAACGAGCAGGGTGCCGGCATGGCCGAGTACCTCTCGAAGCACGAGAAGGCCAAGAAGGTCTTCGTCATCGACGACAAGAGCGAGTACGGCGTCGGTCTGGCGAAGGTCGCGATCGACAGCCTGAAGGCCGCGGGCGTCACGGTGGAGACGGACTCCGTCCCGGCGAAGACCCCGGACTACACCGCTGCCGCGACGAAGGTCGTCAACTCCAAGGCCGACGCGCTCATCTACGCGGGTTACTACGCGGACCTGGCTCCGTTCGCCAAGAAGCTGGCCGACGGCGGCTTCAAGGGCATCGGCGTCTCGGGTGACGGCTCCAACGACGCGAAGTTCGTCGAGCTGGCCGGCGCCGCGTCCGAGAAGTGGTTCCTGACCTGCCCGTGCACGGACGCCACGAAGAACGAGAGCACCAAGGCGTTCACCGAGGCGTACACCGCGAAGTTCAACACGCCCCCCGGCACCTACTCGGCCGAGTCGTACGACATCGCGAACCTGATCATCTCCGAGATGAAGAAGCTCGGTAAGGACGTCACGCGCGACAAGCTGCTGGCGGCCCTGAAGGGTGTCAACTACAAGGGCCTGACCAAGGAGTTCGCCTTCGACGACAAGGGTGAGCTGAAGACCAAGAACGTGTACCTGTACCAGGTCGCCGACGGCAAGATCGGCTACCTGGGTGACGTGGCCACCCTCAGCGCCAGCTGACCCGGCAACTGACACCTGAGGTGGGGGGCGTGGGGCGCGGCACGGATTCCGGCCGCCGCCCCGCGCTCCCCATCGCTGTGTCGGACGCGTTTTCGCCGCCCTTCACCGGCTTCAGCAAGGATTCCCACGCACGATGAATCTCTTCCACAACTTCTGGGACTACTTCATCCCAGGCTTGACGACGGGTTCCATGTACGCCGTCATAGCGATCGGGTACACCCTGGTCTACGGCGTGCTCCAGCTCATCAACTTCGCGCACAGCGAGGTCTTCATGATGGGCGGCTTCGGTTCGCTCGTCGTGCTCTCCGAGCTCGCCCCGCAGTCCCCGCACGGGTTCAACTCCGTCGTGTGGGTGATCGTCGGCATGATCGCCGGCGCCCTGGTCGGAGCGCTGACCGCGTTCGGGCTGGAGAAGGCGGCGTACAAGCCGCTGCGCAAGCGCAACGCCCCGAAGCTGGTCTTCCTGATCAGCGCCATCGGTGCGTCGTTCTTCCTGTACAACCTGGCGGGCAAGCTGTGGGGCCGCAACCCCGTGCCGATGCCGGAGCTGTACACCAACGGTGAGGTCTTCAGCGTCTTCGGCACCCCGGTGAAGATCACGCAGCTGATCATCATCGGTTCCGCGGTCGCGATGATGATCGGTCTGGACCTGGTGGTCAACCGCACGAAGATGGGTGCGGGCATCCGGGCCGTGGCGCAGGACGCCGAGACGGCGGGTCTGATGGGTGTCGACATCGACAAGATCATCTCCCGTACGTTCATCATCGGCGGTCTGCTGGGTGGCGCGGCCGGCTTCCTGTACGGCTTCGGCATCTCCGGCCAGGTCTGGTTCACGGTGGGCTTCCTGCCGGGCATCAAGGCCTTCGCGGCGGCGGTGCTGGGCGGTATCGGCAACATCCGTGGTGCGATGCTGGGCGGTCTGCTGCTGGGCATCGTCGAGAACCTGAGCTCCCCGCTCTTCGGCACCCAGTGGATCGACGTGACCGCGTTCGTGATCCTGATCCTGGTGCTGATGTTCCGTCCGACGGGCATCATGGGCGAGCGTCTGGGGAGGTCGGCATGAGCAACGCGACCGCTGCCAAGTCCTTCTCGGTGGACGTGGCGAAACTGCGCCGCAAGGCCTGGTACCAGCAGCCCCGCTGGACACGGCTGCTCGGCATGCTGGTGCTGGGCTTCATCCTGGCGCTGATGACGGGCGAGGACGGCAACCCGGCGGAGAGGCTGTCGGCGTTCACCGGCGCCTTCCAGTCGGCGCGGCTGTGGATCTGCCTGGCCATCATGGTGGGCGTGTGGGCCCTGGTGGAGTTCGGCGCTCCGGTGCGCGACGCGGCCCGGCAGGGTGCGCAGGGTGTCGGCAAGTCGCTGGAGCCGACGCGGGCGATGTTCCGGTCCAACGGCTGGCTGCGGCTGGGCGGACTGGTGGTCGTCCTGGTGCTGGCGATCGTCATCCCGGCGAACACCAGCCTGTTCTGGCAGGAGGTCCTCGTCACGCAGATGGGGATCTTCATGATCATCGCGGTCGGTCTGAACGTGGTGGTCGGCTGGGCCGGTCTGCTGGACCTGGGCTTCATCGCCTTCTACGCGATCGGCGCGTACTCCTGCGCCTTCTGGACCGGCCACATGCCGGTGAAGCCGCCGTTCACGGTGGGCGCGCTGGAGTCGATCCCGTTCGCCATCGTCACCTGTCTGATCGCCGGTGTGCTGCTCGGCGCCCCGACGCTGCGGCTGCGCGGTGACTACCTCGCGATCGTGACGCTGGGCTTCCACGAGATCGTGTACCTGGTCGCGAAGAACTCGGACGGCTTCACGAACGGTTCGCGCGGTGTCATCGGCATCCCGCACCCGTCGATCCACATCGGTCCGATCAACTACGACTGGACGCTGGACCCGCTGCCGTACTGGTACCTGCTGCTGTTCTTCCTGGTGGTGCTGATCTTCCTGTACAACCGCCTGGAGCACTCGCGGATCGGCCGCACCTGGACGGCGATCCGGGAGGACGAGGTGGCCGCCTCCGCGACGGGCATCAACACCGTCCGGTACAAGCTGCTGGCCTTCGCGATCGGCGCGTCGACCTCGGGTCTGGCGGGCGTCGTCTACTCCAGCAAGGTCGGCTTCATCAACCCGGAGAACTTCACCATCGTGCTGTCGGTGCTCGCGCTGGCGTACGTGGTGTTCGGCGGCATGGGCTCCATCGCGGGCGTGCTGTTCGGTGCCGCGCTGCTGGTGTGGCTGCCGAACGCGCTGCGTGACCTGGTGCCGGAGCAGGACCGCTTCATCTACCTGGGTGCGCTGCTCGTCATCATGATGATCTTCCGTCCGCAGGGTGTGATCCCCTCCCGCCGCAGGCAGCGTGAGCTGCACATGGCGGAGGCGGGCATCGGCGACGCCGATGCGATGACCGAGCCGACGGGAGGCGTGAAGTCGTGAACGCGGTGGAGGAAGCGGGCGTGCAGCCCGCGCAGACCGGCGGTGCGGTGCTGCAGGCCCGTGGCGTGACGCTGCGGTTCGGCGGTCTCACCAGCCTGTCGGACGTCAACCTGACGATGCGGCGGGGCGAGATCCTCGCGGTGATCGGCCCGAACGGCGCGGGCAAGACCTCGCTGTTCAACTCCCTGACGGGCGTGTACGTCCCGCAGGAGGGCACGATCACCTTCCATGCGGAGGGCGGTTCCGAGCACAAGCTGCTCGGCGCCAAGCCGTACCTGGTGAACCGTTACGGTGTCGCCCGGACCTACCAGAACATCCGGCTCTTCAGTGCCCTGACGGCGCTGGAGAACGTCAAGATCGCGGCGGAGTCGCGGCAGAAGTCGGGAGCGATCTCGATCATGCTGGGCCTGCCGTGGGCGCGCCGGGACGAGAAGGCCAGCGACGAGCGGGCGCAGGAGCTGCTGTCGTACGTGGGCCTGTCGGGCAAGCACAACGAGCTGGCCGCCAGCCTTTCCTACGGTGACCAGCGGCGTCTGGAGATCGCGCGGGCGCTGGCGACCGACCCGAAGGTGCTGCTGCTGGACGAGCCGGCGGCCGGTACGAACCCGACGGAGAAGCTGGAGCTGGAGCAGCTGATCCGCCGGATCAACCAGGACCTGGGCGTCAGCGTGCTGCTGATCGAGCACGACATGAAGCTCGTGATGTCGGTCGCGGACCGCGTCATGGTGCTGAACTTCGGCAAGGTGATCGCCGAGGGTCTGCCCGAGGAGGTGCAGCGCGATCCCGCGGTGATCGAGGCGTACCTGGGTTCTGCCGACGAGGAGGCCGTGGAGGCCGTCGCGGAGATGGTGGAGATCGTCGAGTCGCACCACGCGGCCGACGCTCCGGAAGTCCCCGCACCGCGTGAGTCCGAGGAGGAGGGCCGATGACCGAGGCCGCCAACTTCGAGAAGGCGACGGACGGTTCCGTCGCCCAGGCCCCGGCGATGCTGGAGCTGGTCGACCTGCAGGTGTTCTACGGCGCGATCCAGGCGCTCAAGGGCATCAACGTGACGGTCCGGCAGGGTGAGGTCGTGGCGCTGCTCGGCGCGAACGGCGCCGGCAAGACGACCACCCTGCGCACGATCTCCGGTCTGCTGCAGCCCCGCCACGGCGAGGTGCGCCTGGGCGGTGAGCGGATCGACGGCGTTCCCGCGCACAAGGTCGTGGAGCTCGGCATCGGCCAGTCGCCGGAGGGCCGCCGTGTCTTCCCGGTGATGACGGTGCTGGAGAACCTTGAGATGGGCGCGTACCGGTTCAAGGGCGTCTCCAAGGACGACCTGGACCGTGTGCTGACGCTCTTCCCGCGCCTGGCGGAGCGGCGTACGCAGCTGGCGGGCACCCTGTCCGGCGGTGAGCAGCAGATGCTGGCCATCGGCCGGGCCCTGATGGGCCGCCCGAACCTGCTGCTGCTCGACGAGCCGTCGATGGGGCTGGCGCCGCTGATCGTCCAGCAGATCTTCGAGATCATCAAGGAGATCAACGACCAGGGCACCACGGTGCTGCTGGTGGAGCAGAACGCCTCGCAGGCGCTGCAGCTGGCCGACCGCGGCTACGTGCTGGAGACGGGCGCGATCGTCATGGAGGACGACGCCTCGGCCCTGCTGTCCGACCCGCGGGTGCGTGCCGCGTACCTCGGTGAGGGCGCGGCGTAGCGTCCGGCGTCGTACGGCGTTTCACACCGCGAGGAGGGCGGCCCCCGGAGGATTCCGGGGGCCGCCCTCCTCGTGCGTCCCGTGCGGGCGGGGGTCAGGCGGTGACGGTGCCCGGCGTGGCCGGGGTGGCCGGGCGCAGCGCGCAGGTGAGGCGCGCGGAGCAGACCCGGCGGTCCTGCTCGTCGCTGATGACGACCTCATAGGTCGCGGAGGAGCGGCCGCGGTGGACGGGAGTGGCGACCCCGGTCACCCGGCCGGAGCGCAGGCCGCGGTGGTGGGTGCAGTTGAGATCGACGCCGACGGCGAGCTTGCCGGGGCCGCCGTGCAGCATGGCGCCGATGGAGCCGATGGTCTCCGCCAGGACCGCGGAGGCGCCGCCGTGGAGGAGCCCGTAGGGCTGGGTGTTCCCCTCGACGGGCATGGTGCCCACGACGCGCTCCGCGGACGCCTCGACGATCTCGATGCCCATGCGGGAGCCGAGGTCGCCGGCGGAGAACAGCGCCACCAGGTCGACGCCGAGTCCGGCGTACTGCTCGATGACCTCCGGGGAGAAAAGGCTGGTCGTGGTCTGCTCGCCCATGGACGGTGGCTCCGATCGTCGTCGTTCGGTGTACTGGCCCGTTTTCTACCGGACGGTCAGTGGGGACCGCCGGGCGGGGTGGTCTGTTCCAGCCGGACGACGACGGACTTGGACGCCGGGGTGTTGCTGGTGTCGGCGGTGTGGTCGAGCGGGACCAGCACGTTGGTCTCCGGGTAGTAGGCGGCGGCGCAGCCGCGGGCCGTCGGGTAGTGGACCACCCGGAAGCCCTCGGCGCGGCGTTCCGTGCCGTCCGTCCACTCGCTGACGAGGTCGGTGTAGGCGCCGTCGGCGAAGCCGAGGGCGGCGGCGTCGTCGGGGTGGACCAGGACGACGCGGCGGCCGCCCTTGATGCCGCGGTAGCGGTCGTCGAGGCCGTAGATGGTGGTGTTGTACTGGTCGTGCGAGCGCAGCGTCTGCAGCAGCAGCCGGCCCTCGGGGACCCGGGGGTACTCCAGGGGGGCGGCGGTGAAGTTGGCCAGCCCGGTGGCGGTGGGGAAGCTGCGGGAGTCGCGCGGGGCGTGCGGGAGGGTGAAGCCGCCGGGGCGGCGCACCTTGACGTTGAAGTCGTCGAAGCCGGGGATCACGCGGGATATGCGGTCGCGGATCCGGTCGTAGTCGCCCTCGAGCTCCTGCCAGGGCACGCGGCTGTCCGGGCCGAGGACGGCGGCGGCGAGGCGGCAGACGATGGCCGGCTCGGACAGCAGCAGGGGGCTCGCGGGTTCCAGGCCGCCGCGGGAGGCGTGCACCATGCCCATGGAGTCCTCGACGGTGACGAACTGCTCGCCGGCGGCCTGGACGTCCCGCTCGGTGCGGCCCAGGGTGGGCAGGATCAGGGCGCGGGCGCCGGTGACCACGTGGGAGCGGTTGAGCTTGGTGGACACGTGCACGGTGAGGCGGGCGCGGCGCATGGCGGCCTCGGTGACGTCCGTGTCGGGTGAGGCGGCGACGAAGTTGCCGCCCATGGCGAAGAAGACCTTGGCGTCGCCGTCGCGCAGGGCGCGGATGGCGGCGACGGTGTCCAGGCCGTGCTCGCGGGGCGGGGCGAAGCCGAACTCCTTCTCCAGGGCGTCGAGGAAGGCGGGGGCGGGCTTCTCGTAGATGCCCATGGTGCGGTCGCCCTGGACGTTGCTGTGGCCGCGGACGGGGCACACGCCGGCGCCGGGGCGGCCGATATTGCCGCGCAGGAGGAGGAAGTTGACGACCTCCTTGATGGTGGGCACGGAGTGCTTGTGCTGGGTGAGGCCCATGGCCCAGCAGACGATGACGCTCTTGGCGCCGAGCACCATGGCGAGGAGTTCGTCGATCTCGGACTGGGGCAGGCCGGTGGCGCGCAGCACCTCGTCGGGGTCGGTGGCGCGGGCGGCGGCGGCACACTCCTGGAAGCCGTGGGTGTGGCCGTCGATGAAGGCCTGGTCGAGGACGGTGCCGGGCGCCTGGTCCTCGGCCTCCAGGAGCGCCTTGTTGAGGGCGCGGAACAGGGCCTGGTCACCGCCGAGCCGGATCTGCAGGAAGAGGTCGGCGAGCGCGGTGCCGCCGCCGGCCAGGCCCTTGGGGGTCTGCGGGTTCTTGAAGCGCTGCAGGCCGGCCTCGGGCAGCGGGTTGACCGTGACGATCTTCGCGCCGCTCGCCTTCGCCTTCTCCAGGGCGGAGAGCATGCGGGGGTGGTTGGTGCCGGGGTTCTGCCCGGCGACGATGATCAGGTCGGCGCGGTAGAGGTCCTCGAGCAGGACGCTGCCCTTGCCGATGCCTATGGTCTGCGCGAGCGCGGAGCCCGACGACTCGTGGCACATGTTGGAGCAGTCGGGCAGGTTGTTGGTGCCGAACTCCCGGGCGAAGAGCTGGTAGAGGAAGGCGGCCTCGTTGCTGGTGCGGCCCGAGGTGTAGAACACGGCCTCGTCGGGGCCCGTCAGGCCGTTCAGCTCGTCGGCGACGATCTCGAAGGCGCGTTCCCAGGGGACGGGCTCGTAGTGGTCGGCGCCGTCCGGCAGGTACATGGGCTGGGTGAGGCGGCCCTGCTGGCCCAGCCAGTAGCCGCTGCGCCGGGCGAGGTCGGCGACGGGGTGCGCGGCGAAGAAGTCCGGGGTGACCCGGCGCAGGGTGGCCTCCTCGGCGACAGCCTTGGCGCCGTTCTCGCAGAACTCGGCGGTGTGCCGGTGCTCGGGCTCGGGCCAGGCGCAGCCGGGGCAGTCGAAGCCGTCCTTCTGGTTGACCTTGAGGAGGGTGAGCGCGGTGCGTCGCACCCCCATCTGCTGCTGCGCGATGCGCAGGGTGTGCCCGATGGCCGTGAGCCCGGCAGCGGCGTGCTGCGGGGCGCTGACCTCGGGTGCGTCCTGGACGGGGTCGCCTGCGGGTGCTTTGCCTGCCATGGCTTCGATCCTGCCACGACAAGGCGGCGGACCGGCAGTGTCGGTCGGGCGTGGGAGGATCGGGGACGTGGCAGCCAAGGCAGAGAAGACGAACGCAGCGACCGGCACCGCACCCCAGGGGGGTGAGCGGCCCCGGTTGCTCCTGCTGGACGGGCATTCGCTGGCGTACCGGGCCTTCTACGCGCTGCCGGTGGAGAACTTCAACACCACCACCGGGCAGCCGACGAACGCGGTGTACGGCTTCGCGTCGATGCTGGCGAACACGCTGCGTGACGAACGGCCGACGCATCTGGCGGTGGCGTTCGACGTCTCGCGGCGCACGTGGCGTCTGGAGGAGTTCCCGGAGTACAAGGCGACCCGGTCCGCGACGCCGGACGAGTTCCGCAGCCAGGTGACGCTGATCGGCGAGCTGCTGGACACGATGAAGGTGCAGCGATTCGCCACGGAGGGTTACGAGGCGGACGACGTGATCGCCACGCTGGCCACGCAGGCGGAGGCGCTGGGGTACGAGGTGCTGATCGTCACCGGCGACCGCGACTCCTTCCAGCTCGTCTCGGACCACGTCACGGTGCTGTACCCGACGAAGGGTGTCTCCGAGCTGACGCGGTTCACCCCGGCGAAGGTCGAGGAGAAGTACGGGCTGACCCCCGCGCAGTACCCGGACTTCGCGGCGCTGCGCGGCGACCCGTCGGACAACCTGCCCGGCATCCCGGGCGTCGGGGAGAAGACCGCCGCCAAGTGGATCACCCAGTTCGGCTCGTTCGCGGAGCTCGCGGACCGCGCGGACGAGGTGAAGGGCAAGGCGGGCGAGAACCTGCGCGCCCACCTGGAGTCGGTGAAGCTGAACCGCCGGCTGACGGAGCTGGTGCGGGACGTGGAGCTGCCCTGCGGGCCGGAGCAGCTGGCACGGCAGGCGTACGACCGGGACGCGCTCGACGTGGTGCTGGACACCCTGGAGTTCCGCCACCCCAACTTCCGGGAGCGGCTGTACGCGGCCGACCCGGGTGCCGCGGAGCAGGGCACGCCGGAGGTCGCCGGCGGTGTGGCCGTCGAGGGCCGCGTGCTGGCCGCGGGCGAGCTGGCGGCTTGGCTGGTGGAGCACGCCGGCGGGCCGCTGGGCGTGGCGACGGTCGACGCGTGGGCGCTGGGCGCGGGCAGCGTGTCCGAGGTGGCGCTGGCGACGGCGGAGGGCCCGGCGGCGTGGTTCGACCCGTCGGCGCTGGACGAGAAGGACGAGCAGGCCTTCGCGGCGTGGCTGGCGGACGCCGCCCGGCCGAAGGTGCTGCACAACGCCAAGAACGTGATGCGGGTCTTCGCCGAGCACGGCTGGAGCGTGGACGGGGTCACGATGTGCACGGCGCTGGCCGCGTACCTGGTCAAGCCCGGCCGCCGCTCGTTCGCGCTGGACGACCTGTCGGTGGAGTACCTGGGGCGGGAGCTGGCCCCCGCGGGCGGCGAGGACGGCCAGTTGGCCTTCGGCGCCGACGAAGAGGCCGAGGCGGACGCCCTGATGGTGCAGGCGCGCGCCGTGCTGGACCTGGGCGACGCGTTCGCCGCGCGGCTGGAGCAGGACGGCGCGCTGCGGCTGCTGCGCGAGGTGGAGCTGCCGACCTCCACGCTGCTGGCGCGGATGGAGCGGGCGGGCATCGCGGCGGACCGCGAGCATCTGGAGCGCCTGGAGCAGCGGTTCGCGGGCGAGGTGCAGCTCGCCGTGAAGGAGGCGCACGCCGCGGTCGGGCACGAGTTCAACCTGGGCTCCCCCAAGCAGCTGCAGGAGGTGCTCTTCGGCGAGCTGGGGCTGCCCAAGACGAAGAAGACCAAGACGGGTTACACCACCGACGCGGACGCGCTGGCGTGGCTGGCGGCGCAGACCGAGCACGAGCTGCCGGTGATCATGCTGCGTCACCGGGAGCAGGCGAAGCTGCGGGTGACGGTCGAGGGGCTGGTCAAGACGATCGCTCCCGACGGGCGGATCCACACCACGTTCAGCCAGATCGTGGCGGCCACGGGCCGGCTGTCCTCGACCGACCCCAACCTGCAGAACGTGCCGGTGCGCACCGACGAGGGCCGGGCGATCCGCCGCGGCTTCGTGGTCGGAGAGGGCTACGAGTCGCTGCTGACCGCCGACTACAGCCAGATCGAACTGCGCGTGATGGCCCACCTTTCGGAGGACGAGGGGCTGATCGCGGCCTTCGACTCCGGCGAGGACCTGCACACCACGGTCGGCAGCTACGTCTTCTCTGTGCCGCCGGAGCAGGTGGACGCCGAGATGCGCCGCAAGATCAAGGCGATGTCCTACGGGCTGGCGTACGGGCTGTCGGCCTTCGGCCTGTCGCAGCAACTGGGCATCGAGGCGGCCGAGGCGCGCGGCCTGATGGAGACGTACTTCGAGCGGTTCGGCGGCGTGCGGGACTATCTGCAGCGCGTGGTGGAGGAGGCCCGGGTCACGGGTTACACCGAGACCTTGATGGGCCGCCGCCGCTACCTTCCCGACCTCACCAGCGACAACCGTCAGCGCCGCGAGATGGCCGAGCGGATGGCGCTCAACGCGCCGATCCAGGGCTCGGCCGCCGACATCGTCAAGATCGCGATGCTGAAGGTGGACGCGGCGCTGGCGCGGGAGGGGCTGCGCTCCCGGATGCTGCTGCAGGTGCACGACGAAATCGTGGTCGAGGTCGCCCCGGGCGAGCGGGCCGCGGTGGAGGAGCTGGTCCGCCGCGAGATGGCCGCCGCCTACCCGTTGCGGGCGCCGCTGGACGTCTCCGTGGGCGTCGGTCCTGACTGGGAGTCGGCGGCCCACTGACCGCCGGTCCCCGGGCCGTCGCGGCGGGCGGCGCGGTGCGTGAGGTGCACCGCGCCGGCGCAGGTCGCGGCGGCCAGGGCGAGCCCTGCCCCGGCGCCGAAGAGGCCGGCCGGGATCATCCCGGCGGCGTCGCCGGTCGCCCCGTACCACTGCTCCGCGCGTACGGCCGCTCCGGCGGCCGTGGTGACGCCGAGGGCGGTCAGGGCGAGCCGCCGGGCCCGGCGCGAGAGCCGGGGCACGGAGGAGGGGCGCTTTTCGGCCGTACCGGGCACGGCCCTCAGGGCGCGCAGCCCGTACCAGCCCAGCAGGGCCAGCGCCACGGCCGAGCTTCCGTACTGGACGTACTTGTGCAGGGCCGTGCCGTGCACCTCGTGGTCGAGCACGGGCAGCAGGCGCACGCCCCACCGCCCGGGGTGGGTGAAGGCGTCCCAGACCACGTGGGTGGTCGCCCCGGCCACGGCCGACGCCCAGAAGGCCGCGACCGTGCGTGGCGAGGGCCGCATGCGGTCGCCGACGCCGGCCAGGGCGGCGATCCCGGCCTGCCGGTGCTCGGGCAGCAGCGCCACGAGGGGGCCGCGCAGCACCGCCCAGCCGCCCACGAGCCCGGCGGCGATGACCGGGTCCACGAGGGCGACGCCCAGCGGGGCGTGGGTGACCTGCCCGAAGCCGAAGAGGCCCCGCACCAGCGAATCGGCGAAGAACGGCACGTCGGGGGCGAAGGAGCCGGCGACGAGGGCGGCCGCGACGAGCGGGCCGCGTCCCCGTACGGTGCCGGCGCGGTCCTGCCGCAGACCCGGCAGCACTGCCAACGCATGACTCATCGTGAACGGCATGCAACCTCTTCCGGAACACATCTGTCTGATCAGTATGCGACGTCCGGGACGGTGGCTCCGTTCGGGAAGTTGCCGTAGGGTCACCAGGGTTGCCACGCAGGGAGACGGGCGACACACGGCTTTCGGGAGGGGCAGCGGGTATGCGAGCGCGGTACGGACGGCGGATCCGCAGGGGAGTCGCGGGCACCGCGGTGGCCGCCGCGGCCATGGCGGCGCTGACGGGTTCCCAGGCCCCCGGACTGCTGCCGGGCATCCTCAACACCAGCGCAGGCGCCCCGATCGTACCCCCGCCCGGCGACCCCATCGACGGCAACTCGTCGGAGTACTTCACCGGTCTCCCGCCGCTCAACACACCCGCTCCCGGCACCTCCGCCACCCCGGGCACCGGGCCGGGGACCGGCACGACCGACGGCACCGGCCTGCCGGTGTCGGTGCTGGAGGCCTACCGCAGGGCCGAGACGGCGCTCGCCGCGAGCGACCCCGGGTGCAACCTGCGCTGGGAGCTGCTGGCCGCGATCGGCCAGGTCGAGTCCAACCAGGCGCGCGGCGGCAACGTCGACTCCGCGGGCACCACGCTCTCCCCCATCCTGGGCCCGGTCCTCAACGGCAACGGCTTCGCGAACATAACCGACACCGACGACGGCGTCTGGGACGGGGACAAGGTCCACGACCGTGCGGTCGGCCCGATGCAGTTCATCCCGTCGACCTGGCAGACCTGGGGCGCGGACGGCAACGACGACGGCGTCACCAACCCGAACAACATATTCGACGCGGCGCTCGCCGCCGGCCGCTACCTGTGCGCGGGCAACCGCGACCTGTCCGTCGAGCACGACCTCCACCGCGCGATCCTGGGCTACAACAACTCGACGGCGTACCTGAACACGGTCCTGTCCTGGTACGACCACTTCCGCGAGGGCGACGTCGTCTCCCTCCCTGACGTGGGCGGCGCGGGCAGCGACACCCCCGACGACCCGCCGTCCTCCACGGCGCCGTCCAGCTCGCCCTCGCCGACGTGGTCCCCGAGCATGAGCGCCTCGCCCCGGCCGACGAAGTCGCCCACGCCGACCGCGACCGCCAGCGGCACGATCGGCCCCCCGTCGGGCAGCCCCTCGCCGACGACCTCGCCCACCGACCCCCCGACGACGGGCCCCACCACCGGCCCGACGGACCCGCCGACCTGCCCGACGGACTCCGCGTCGCCCACGGCGACCCCCACCGACACGGCCTCCCCGTCGCCGTCCGGTTCGCCCGACCCCTGTGCGACGGCCTCCCCCGGCGACAGCCCGTCGCCGACGGCGACGGAGACGGAGGGCGCCACCGCCTCCGGCCCGACCAACTGACGCCGTAGAACCTGTTCTCATTTCAACTCCCGGTTGCTACGGTTCACCGGCCCAGCCGACGTAGCCGTACGACCTGGAGGTACGGCCATGCGCGCAGTCATCGCCGCGGCCATCGGACTCGTCGCCGCGCTCGGGATCGTCCTCCTCGTGTCCGCGGTCGGTCCGCCGGACGGCAGCACGTCCCCCGAGCCGCTGCTCACCACCGTCCCCGCGCACCCGTAGGAGGGCGGTCCCATGCGCCGCAGGTCAAGCCTGGTCCTCCTCTCCCTCGCGGTGTTCTTCGCCGCGCTGTCACCGCTGGTGCGCTGGTACGCCTTCCCCCGGCTGGCGAAGATCCCGGCCGGCCAGTACCAGGCGGTCGTCCTGGAGGCGCGGGACGCCACGCTGCTCGACTACGGGACGATGCGGCCGAAGAAGGTCGCGAAGGTCAGCATCGTGCAGACCCTGAAGGGCAACGTGGAGGAGGCGCATCGGATCGACCGGCTCACCGGCCGGGACGTGGTCGTGTGGGACGGGCTGGCCTACGTGGTGGGCCCGGACGGCGCGATGGTCTCCCAGGTCCCCGAGCGGTATGTCTTCGACGCGCACACGCAGGAGCCCGTCCACGCCGGGGGCGAGAGCGTCGACGGCGATGCCGTCGAACGCCGGGGCGTCGAGTTCAAGTTCCCCTTCCTCACCGAGAAGCGGGACTACTACTACTTCGACGCGCAGGCGCGGAGCTCGGCGCCCATCCACTACCGGGGCACGCGGCAGTTCCGCGGCCTGGAGGTCTACTACTTCGAGCAGACCGTGCCCTGGACCGAGGTCCCGCTGCCCAAGAAGATGCCGGTCGAGGGCGTCACCCCGCAGACCGTCGCGGCGATGGGCATGGAGCGCTGGTACACCACGAAGCGCATGTTCTGGGTGGACCCCGTCACCGGGGCCCCGGTCAACGGGGAGGAGGTCCACCGGGAGGAGATGCGCTTCACCGACGGGAAGCAGCAGCCGATCACCGCGTTCGCCGGGCACGTGAAGATGCGCGAGGACTACGTGCGGCACACCGTCGCCCTGGTGACGTCCCAGCGGCAGGTGGTGCTGGTGATGACCTCCTACCTGCCGTGGGGCTCGCTCCTGCTGGGCGCCGCGCTGCTGTCGCTCGCGCTCGTCCTGGAGGCGCGCGGCCGCCGCCCGGCAGCGGGCGGCGTCGGCGGCCTCAGCGGGGCGAAGGGGAGTCGTCCTGGCCGATGTGGTGCACGCGCACGAGGTTGGTGGTCCCCGAAACGCCGGGCGGCGAGCCCGCCGTGATGACGACGACGTCGCCCTCCTGGCAGCGGCCGATGCGCAGCAGCTGCTCGTCGACCTGCTCGACCATCTCGTCGGTCGTCTGCACCATCGGCCCGAGGAAGGTCTCCACGCCCCAGGTGAGGCTGAGCTGCGAGCGGGTGGCCGGCTCGGGGCTGAAGGCGAGCACGGGGATGGGCGAGCGGTACCGGGAGAGCCGCCGGGCGGTGTCGCCGGACTGGGTGAAGGCCACCAGGTACTTGGCGTCGAGGAAGTCGCCCATCTCCGCGGCCGCGCGCGCGACGGCGCCGCCCTGGGTGCGGGGCTTGTTCTGCTCGGTCAGCGGCGGCAGGCCGGCCGCGAGCATGTCCTCCTCGGCGGCGGCGACGATCCGGCCCATGGTCCTGACCGTTTCGACGGGGTGCTTGCCGACGCTGGTCTCGCCGGAGAGCATGACCGCGTCGGCGCCGTCCATGACGGCGTTGGCGACGTCCGAGGCCTCGGCGCGGGTGGGACGCGAGGAGGCGATCATCGACTCCAGCATCTGCGTCGCGACGATCACCGGCTTGGCGTTGCGCCGGGCCAGGGCGACCGCGCGCTTCTGCACCATGGGCACGGCCTCCAGCGGCATCTCCACGCCGAGGTCGCCGCGGGCCACCATGATCCCGTCGAAGGCGGCGACGATCTCCTCGAGGTTGTCGACCGCCTGCGGCTTCTCGATCTTGGCGATGACGGGTACCCGGCGGTCCTCCTCGCGCATGATGCGCAGCACGTCCTCGGCGTCGCGGCCGCTGCGGACGAAGGACAGCGCGATGATGTCGGCACCGGTGCGCAGCGCCCAGCGCAGGTCCTCGACGTCCTTCTCGGACAGGGCGGGCACGGAGACGGCGACACCGGGCAGGTTGAGCCCCTTGTTGTCGGAGATCAGACCGCCCTCGATGCACAGGGTGCGGACCCGGGTGCCCTCGACGCCGGTGACCTCCAGGGTGACGCGGCCGTCGTCGACGAGGATCCGCTCACCACGCGTGACGTCGGCGGCCAGGCCCTTGTACGTGGTGCCGCAGATCAGCCGGTCGCCCTCGATCTCCTCGGTGGTGATCGTGAACTCGTCACCGCGTTCAAGCAGTACGGGGCCCTCCGCGAAGCGTCCCAGCCGGATCTTCGGGCCTTGAAGGTCCGCGAGGATCCCGACGCTGCGGCCGCTCTCGTCGGCGGCCTTGCGCACGCGCCGGTAACGCTCCTCGTGATCGGCGTGGCAACCATGGCTCATGTTCAGGCGGGCGACGTCCATACCGGCTTCGACCAGGGCCTTGATCTGGTCGTAGGCGTCGGTGGCGGGCCCGAGGGTGCAGACGATTTTTGCTCGGCGCATGGACCGAGCCTATGACCTACTTCACAGTAGGTACCTCGTGGAAGGCGACTGTCCAACGTCAGCCTGATTAACGGTTGTTGACAAGTGGTGAAGTGAGCTGGGGCCCGCTCCGATGAGCACACCGCCGGTGGGGCGGGGCTCAGGCCGACAGGTCGGGCGCCGTCATGGTGAAGTGCGCGGTGACCTGCGCGTACACGTTCTGTCGCTCCGGCTCCATGTCAAGGGCCTGGGCCGTGTCCTCGGCGCCGCCTGGTGCCGCGAAGGCGGCGGTCCGCATCGCAGGACGGGCCCGGAAGGGCGCCGACTGCTGCACCCCCTCGTCGGCCAGCTCGACCAGGGCGACCAGCCGGGCGCCGAGCGCCTCCGCGTACTCGCGGGCACGCTGCACCGCGTCGCGCACGGCCTGCCGGCGGGCCTCGCTGTAGGCCGGGGAGTCGGGCCGCAGCGACCACCAGGGGCCGTCGACACGGGTGAGCTCCAGATCGGCCAGCCGGGTGGTGAGCTCCCCCAGAGCGGTGAAGTCGGTGAGGGTGGCCCCCACGCGCACGCTGCCATGGTACGCCCGTACGCGCTCGCCGCGGCCCCGCTCCCGCAGCTCGGGGGTGATCACGAAGGCCCCGGTCTCCAGCTTCTCGACGGCGTCGGTGTAGCCCTTGACGAGGTCGAGCACCTGCGCGTTGCGCCGGCTGAGGTCGTCCAGCGTGGCACGGCGGTCGGTGCCGCGGGCGCTGACGGTGACGGCGATCCGGGCGAGCTCGGGCTCGACCTCGAGGGTCGCCTCGCCCCGCACCCCCACGTGCGGGGTCTCGGGCGTCGGGTACGTCCTGGCCGGTTCTGTGCTCATGCGTCCCACCTTGCCAGGCCGGTACCGCCGTGACGAGTCATCTGTTCGCAACCTGGCGGGGGTGTTGCCCGGAGCACCCGTGCGCCAGAATCTACGCGCGTTAACACCACCAGCAGACCATCATCCCGCCCCCGGCGACCGCCGGAGGCGCCCCCGGACACCAGGAGCCGACGCATGCCGCTGAACCGCAGGGACTTCCTCAACCGCTCCGCCGTCACCGGCGCGGGCCTCGCGCTGGCCGGCACGGCGGGCGCCCTGGCCGGCGCGGCTCCGGCCCAGGCCACGGACCGCCACGGGCACGGGAACGGTCACGGTCACGGGCCGAAGAAGTACTCCTTCAGCGTCCTCGGCACCACCGACCTGCACGGCAACGTCTTCAACTGGGACTACTTCACGGACACGGAGTACGACGACAAGGCGCACAACGACGTCGGCCTCGCCAAGATCTCCACCCTGGTCACGCAGCAGCGCGCGGCCAAGGGCCGCCGCAACACCCTGCTGATCGACGCGGGCGACACCATCCAGGGCACCCAGCTGTCGTACTACTACGCCAGGATCGACCCGATCACCGCCAAGCACGGTCCGGTGCACCCGATGGCGCAGGCCATGAACGCCATCGGCTACGACGCCGCGGCGCTGGGGAACCACGAGTTCAACTACGGCATCCCGGTGCTGCGCAAGTTCGAGGAACAGTGCGACTTCCCGCTGCTCGGCGCCAACGCGCTCGACGCGCGCACGGGCCGGCCGGCCTTCGCGCCGTACTCCTTCCACCGGCTGCGCGTGGACGGCGCCCCGGACGTGAAGGTGGCGGTCCTGGGCCTGACCAACCCCGGCATCGCGATCTGGGACAAGGCCAACGTGCAGGGCAAGATGACCTTCCCGGGCCTGGAGGAGCAGGCCGCGAAGTACGTGCCGCGGCTGCGTGCGATGGGCGCCGACGTGGTCGTCGTCTCGGCCCACAGCGGCTCCTCCGGCACCTCCTCCTACGGTGACCAGCTGCCGTACGTCGAGAACGCGGCGGCGCTGGTCGCCGAGCAGGTGCCGGGCATCGACGCGATCCTGGTCGGCCACGCCCACTCCGAGATCCCCGAGTACGTGGTGGCCAACCAGCAGACCGGTCAGGGCGTGGTGCTCTCCGAGCCGCTGAAGTGGGGCCAGCGCCTGACCGTCTTCGACTTCGACCTGGAGCTGGTCCGGGGGAAGTGGGAGGTCGTCACCGTCGGCGCGTCCGTCCTCAACTCCAACACGGTCGAGGAGGACCCGCGGATCGTCCGGCTGCTCTCGGACGAGCACAAGGAGGTCGTGGGTTACGTCAACCAGGTGATCGGCACGTCGGCCGCGGCGATGTCGGCGCAGGAGTCCCCCTACAAGGACACGCCGATCATCGACTTCATCAACTTCGTCCAGGCCGAGACGGTCAAGGCGGCGCTCGCCGGGACCGAGCACGCTTCCCTGCCGGTGCTGTCGCAGGCCGCGTGCTTCTCGCGCACGGCCTCCATCCCGGCGGGCCAGGTCACCATCCGCGACGTCGCCGGGCTGTACGTCTTCGAGAACACCCTGGAGGCCCGGATCCTGACCGGTGCCCAGGTCAAGGCGTACATCGAGTTCTCCGCGAACTACTTCGTGCAGACGGCGCCCGACGCGCCCGTCGACGTCGCGAAGCTGACGAACGCGAACGGCACGCCCGACTACAACTACGACGTGGTCAGCGGCGTCACCTACGACGTCGACATCTCCCGCCCGGCCGGTTCGCGGGTGTCGAACGTGCTCTTCCAGGGTGCGCCGATCGACGAGTCGGCCCGCTTCGTGCTGGCCGTCAACAACTACCGCGCCAACGGCGGCGGCAACTTCCCCGCGGTCGCCGCGGCGCAGCAGGTGTGGGCGAACTCCGAGGAGATCCGGAACACCATCATCGCCTGGGTGCAGGCGAACGGCTCCATCGACCCGGCGCGGTTCGGCTCGCAGGACTGGAAGCTGACCCGCGGCGGCGTCCCGGTCTTCTAGTTCCTCGATCGTTCCTCCGCTCGTTCTTCCGAGCGGTCCCGGTACACCGGAGGGCATGTGCGGGCTGTGCACATGCCTTCCGGGCGTTCCGCGGTGGCCGTGCGCCGAGGACGCCGGCACCCCCGGCCTCAGGCCGGTACGTGTTCCAGGAGCACGCGGCGCAGTTCCCGGGCGGCGCGCGGGGGCTCGGCGTCCTTGCGGTGCGCCAGGGCGACCGTGCGCTGCAGCCCGGGGGCCTCGAAGGGCGTCGTACGCAGCCTGGGCCGGCGTCCGGCGACCATGCTGGGCACGACCGCGGGGCCGAGTCCCGCCTCCACGAAGCCCAGCACGGCGTCCATCTCGCCGCCCTCGATCGCGAAGCGCGGTTCGAAACCCGCCGCCCGGCACGCGGCGACGGTGAGGTCCCGCAGGTCGTAGCCGCTGCGGAACATGACCAGCGGCCGGTCCCTGAGGTCGGCGACCCGCAGGGTGGGCCCCGCGGAGGGCGGCGGCGCGTCGGTGGCGGTCACCACCACCAGGTCCTCGTGGAGCAGCGGCGTGGCGTCCAGGGCGGGGTCGTGGCTCTGCAGCGGCAGCACGATCAGGGCGAGGTCGAGGCTGCCGGAGGCGAGCTCGCGCACCAGGTCGCGTGAGCCGCCCTCCTCGACGACCAGCCGGATGCCGGGGTAGCGGTCGTGGAAGTCGCGCAGCACGTCCGGCAGCAGGCCGGTCGCGAGGCTGGGGGTCGCGCCGAGGCGCACCCGGCCGCGGCGCAGGTGCACCAGCTCCTGGACCTCCTGGGTGGCGGTCTCGGTGTCGGCGATGATGCGGCGTGCCAGCGGCAGCAGGGCCTGCCCTGCGTCGGTCAGCGCGATGTTGCCGCGGGCGCGGCTGAACAGGTCCGCGCCCAGCTCTCGCTCCAGGGCCTTGATCTGCTGCGACAGCGAGGGCTGCGCAACGTGGACGCGTTCGGCGGCGCGGGTGAAGTGCAGGGTGTCGGCGACCGCCAGGAAGTACACGAGCTGCTGCAGCTGCATATCGGCACGATAACGCGATAGGTGTCACCTATCGAAACGAGCCGCAACATGTCTTGGACCTTTCGTGGCAGGCAGACCTAGCGTCGGGCGCATGGCTTTGGCGACGACGAGGACGAGGGCGACGGGTACGGGCCGCCGCCCGTCGCTCCTACGGGCACTGTGGGGCTCGACCGTGGGCAAGAAGGCGGTCATGGCCGGGACCGGCGTGATCATGCTGCTCTTCCTGGTCGCGCACATGCTGGGCAACCTGAAGATCTTCTTCGGTCCCGAGGAGTTCAACGGGTACGCGGCGTGGCTGCGCACCATCGGTGAGCCCGCCCTGCACAACAGCTGGTACCTGTACATCCAGCGCACCGGCCTGGTGGTCGCGGTGGTGCTGCACGGCGTCGCCGCCTACCAGCTCAGCAAGCGCGACATCAAGGCACGCCCGGCGAAGTACGAGCACAAGCGGCAGCGGACGAGCTACGCGACCCGGACGATGCGCTGGGGCGGGGTGATCCTGGGCCTCTACATCGTCTGGCACATCCTGGACCTGACCACGCTCACCGTGAACCCGCTGGGCAAGGAGCACCACCCCTACGAGAACATCGTGGCCGATTTCCGGATCTGGTGGGTGGACGTCGTCTACATCGTCGCGATGCTCGCCCTCGGCCTGCACATCAGGCACGGCTTCTGGAGCGCCGCGCAGACCCTGGGGGCGGTGAACAAGCGCCGCGACCGCGCGCTGAAGATCACGGCGAACGTGCTGGCGGCGGCGCTGACCGCCGGCTTCCTCGTCGTACCCGTCTCCGTGATGACCGGATTGGTGGACTGACCGTGGAGTACCGACTGGGCGAGCCGATCGCCGACACCAAAGCGCCGGACGTGCCGATCGCGGAGCGCTGGGACCGCCGCAGGTTCGAGGCGAAGCTGGTCAACCCCGCCAACCGCCGCAAGCACACCGTGATCGTGGTCGGCACGGGTCTGGCGGGCGGCTCCGCGGGGGCGACGCTGGCCGAACAGGGCTACCACGTCGTGCAGTTCTGCTACCAGGACTCACCGCGCCGGGCGCACTCGATCGCCGCCCAGGGCGGCATCAACGCGGCGAAGAACTACCGCAACGACGGTGACAGCGTGCACCGCCTGTTCTACGACACCGTCAAGGGCGGCGACTTCCGCGCCCGCGAGTCCAACGTGCACCGCCTCGCCGAGGTGTCGGTGCAGATCATCGACCAGTGCGTGGCCCAGGGCGTGCCCTTCGCCCGCGAGTACGGCGGCCTGCTGGACACCCGCTCCTTCGGCGGAGTCCAGGTCTCCCGCACCTTCTACGCCCGCGGCCAGACCGGCCAGCAGCTGCTGCTCGGCGCCTACCAGGCACTGTCCCGGCAGATCGACGCGGGCAACGTGGAACTGCACCCGCGCACCGAGATGCTCGACCTGATCGTGGTGGACGGCAAGGCCCGCGGCATCGTCGCCCGCGACCTGGTGACGGGCGAGGTCTCGACGCACATGGGCGACGCCGTGGTGCTGGCGACCGGCGGCTACGGCAACGTCTTCTACCTGTCGACCAACGCCAAGGGCTCCAACGCCACCGCCATCTGGCGGGCGCACCGGCGCGGCGCGTACTTCGCCAACCCCTGCTTCACGCAGATCCACCCCACCTGCATCCCGCGCTCCGGCGACCACCAGTCCAAGCTCACCCTGATGAGCGAGTCGCTGCGCAACGACGGCCGCATCTGGGTGCCGAAGGCCAAGGGCGACGACCGTCCGCCGCACGAGATCCCCGAGGACGAGCGCGACTACTACCTGGAGCGGATCTACCCCGCCTTCGGCAACCTGGTGCCCCGCGACATCGCCTCCCGCGCCGCCAAGAACGTCTGCGACGAGGGCCGCGGCGTCGGCCCCGGCGGCCAGGGCGTCTACCTGGACTTCGCCGACGCGATCGCCCGCATGGGCCGCGCCAAGGTGGAGGAGAAGTACGGCAACCTCTTCGAGATGTACGAGCGGATCACCGCGGAGGACCCGTACACCCGGCCCATGCGGATCTACCCCGCCGTGCACTACACGATGGGCGGCCTGTGGGTCGACTACGACCTGCAGACCACGGTCCCGGGCCTGTTCGCCATCGGCGAGGCCAACTTCTCCGACCACGGCGCCAACCGGCTCGGCGCCAGCGCCCTGATGCAGGGCCTGGCCGACGGCTACTTCGTGCTCCCGGCCACCATCAACGACTACCTGGCGCGCGGCCCGCACGAGACCGTCACGCCGGACCACCCCGCGGTCGCCGAGGCCGTCGCCGACGTCGAGGACCGGCTGAACCTGCTGCTGTCCGTGGACGGCGACCGCACCCCGGACTCCTTCCACCGCGAGCTCGGCGAGCTCCTGTGGGACGAGTGCGGCATGGCCCGCAACGAGTCGGGGCTGCGCAAGGCGCTGGAGCGGATCCCGGCGCTGCGCGAGGAGTTCTGGCGCCGGGTGAAGGTGCCCGGCAGCGGCGACGACCTCAACCAGTCGCTGGAGAAGGCCAACCGGGTCGCGGACTTCCTGGAGCTGGCCGAGCTGATGTGCCTGGACGCCCTGCACCGCACCGAGTCCTGCGGCGGCCACTTCCGCGAGGAGAGCCAGACCCCGGACGGCGAGGCCCTGCGCGACGACGAGGACTTCTCGTACGCCGCGGCCTGGGAGTTCACCGGCGCCGGCGAGGACCCGGTGCTCCACAAGGAGGCCCTCGACTTCGAGTACGTACACCCCACCCAGCGGAGCTACGCGTGAACCTCACCCTGCGCATCTGGCGCCAGCCGTCCTCCGAGGAGGAGGGCGCCATGGTCACCTACCGTGTCGAGGACATCAGTCCCGACATGTCGTTCCTGGAGATGCTCGACGTCCTCAACGAGGAGCTGATCCTCGCGGGCGACGAGCCCGTCGCCTTCGACCACGACTGCCGGGAGGGCATCTGCGGCGCCTGCGGCATGGTGATCAACGGGCAGGCGCACGGCCCGGAGCGGACCACCACCTGCCAGCTGCACATGCGGCACTTCAAGGACGGCGACACCGTCGACGTCGAGCCGTGGCGGGCCGCCGCCTTCCCGGTGGTCAAGGACCTGGTCGTCGACCGCTCGGCCTTCGACCGGGTGATCCAGGCCGGCGGCTACATCTCCGTGCCGACCGGCAGCGCCCCCGAGGCGCACGCCACGCCCGTCCCGAAGGAGGCCGCCGACTTCGCCTTCGAGCACGCGGAGTGCATCGGCTGCGGCGCGTGCGTGGCGGCCTGCCCCAACGGCTCGGCGATGCTGTTCACCTCGGCCAAGGTCAACCACCTCAACGTGCTGCCCCAGGGGCAGCCCGAGCGCGAGACCCGGGTGCTGGACATGGTCGCCGCCATGGACGACCAGGGCTTCGGCGGCTGCACCAACACCGGGGAGTGCGCGACGGCCTGCCCCAAGGGCATCCCGCTGCCGTCGATCGCCGCTATGAACCGCGAATACCTGCGGGCCTTGCGCAAGGAGAAGTCGCGGTCCAAGGGCTGACCGGGTTGGTGGCCGCGCCGAGCCCGAAGGTCGTGAAGGCCGTACGGGAGGGCAGCGGGTAGGGCTCCTTGCCGGTCACCGCGTTGAGGACGACCGCCGAGCGCCACGCGGCCAGCCCCAGGTCGGGGGCGCCGACGCCGTGGGTGTGGCGCTCGGCGTTCTGCACGTGGACGGCCGCGCCGGTGCTCTCGACCACCGGGTCGAGCTCCAGCCGGTGGCTCCCGTCGATCCGGGGCCGGCCGGCCGCGTCACGGCGGATGTAGGGGTGGATCGGGGCGAGCAGCGCGTCCAGGGAGCGCTCCCGGTAGCCGGTGGCGAGGACGACCGCGTTGGTGATCAGCCGGCTGCGGGTGCCCTGCTGCTCGTGCTCCAGGTGGAGTTCCACGGCTCCCATGCCCATCCGGCCGGCGGTGCGGACCGTCACGCCGGGGGTGAGGACCGCGTCCGGCCAGCCGCCGCCCAGGGTGCGGCGGTACAGCTCGTCGTGGACGGCGCCGATCGTGCCGTGGTCGATGGCCCGGTGCAGCTGCCACTGCCGGGGCAGGAGCTCGTCGCGGACCGGTTCGGACAGCCCGTGGAAGAACCGCGTGTAGTCGGGGGTGAACTGCTCCAGGCCGAGCTTGCTGTACTCCATCGGGGCGAACGAGGGGCTGCGGGCGATCCACGTCAGCCGTTCACGCCCGGCGGGCCGGGCGCGCAGCAGGTCCAGGAAGACCTCGGCGCCCGACTGCCCGGAGCCGACGACGGTGACGTGTTCGGCGGCCAGCAACCGGTCCCGGTGCTCCAGGTAGTGCGCGGAGTGCACGACGGGGACGGCGGGCGACTCGGCGAGCGGCCGCAGCGGCTCGGGCACGTACGGCGCGCTGCCGACGCCGAGCACCAGGTTGCGGGCGTACGTGCGGCCGAGGGCCTCGGCCTGGCCGTCGGCGTCGAGCTGGGTGTGGTCCACCTCGAAGACGGCGCGCCCGGGGTTCCAGCGGACGGTGTCGACCTGGTGCCCGAAGCGGGTGCTGGGCAGCGACTCGGCGACCCAGCGGCAGTAGGCGTCGTACTCGGTGCGGTGCGCGTGGAAGCGCTCGGCGAAGTAGAAGGGGTAGAGCCGCTCGTGGGTCCTGAGGTAGTTCAGGAAGCTCCACCGGCTCGTGGGGTCGACCAGGCTCACCAGGTCGGCGAGGAAGGGCACCTGGAGGGTGGCGTCGTCGAGCAGCAGCCCGGGGTGCCAGCGGAAGGAGCGCTCCTGCTCGTAGAAGGCGGCGCTGAGGTACGGGACGCCGTCGGCGAGGGCGGCCAGGGACAGGTTGCACGGGCCGATCCCGATGCCGAGCAGGTCGTAGGGCTGGTCCCGGTGGGGGTCGTGGTCGTCGGTGGCGGTCATCGGGGGGTGCTGCCTTCCTGGTGGGTCGCGCATACGAGCGTGAGCAGAGCCTCGAGGTCGGTGGGCGTGGTGGTCGGGTTGAGCAGGGTGGCCTTGAGCCAGAGCCGTCCGTCGGCGCGGGCCCGGCCGAGGACGGCGCGGCCGTCGAGCATGAGCCGGCGGCGGATCGCGGCGACCTCCTCGTCGCCGGCGCCGGTGGGGCGGAACAGCACGGTGCTGACGGCCGGATGGGCCCGCAGGGTCAGTGCGGGATGCCGCTCCACCAGGTCCGCCAGGTACCGGGCGTGGTCGCAGACCGCCTCGACGAGCCCGCCCAGCCCGCGGCGGCCGAGGGCGCGCAGCGTGACGGCGATTTTCAGCACGTCGGGGCGGCGGGAGGTGCGCAGCGAGCGGCCGAGCAGGTCGGGGAAGCCGGCCTCGGTGTCGTCGGCGGCGTTCAGGTAGTCGGCGCGGTGGTCCAGCGGGCGCAGCAGAGCGGCCTCGCGCACCGCGAGCACCCCGGCCGCCACGGGCTGCCAGCCCAGCTTGTGCAGGTCCAGGGTGACGGTGTCGGCCTCCCGCAGCCCGGTGAGCCTCACCGCCTCCCGGTCGCTGAACAGCAGCGACCCGCCGTAGGCGGCGTCCACGTGCAGACGCGCGCCGTACTCCCTCGCGACGCGGGCGAGTTCGGGGAGCGGGTCGATGTCGCCCGAGTCCGTGGTGCCCGCGGTGGCGACCAGCAGGGCCGGCCCCCCGCCCGCGGCGAGCGCGGCCCGCACCCGCTCCGGGTCGAGCACCCCGCCGGGGGTGTCCACGACGACGGGAGCGCGCATCCCGAGCAGCCAGGCGGCCCGCGGGACGCTGTGGTGGCCGTTGGCCCCGGCGACGACCCGCACGCCGCCCGGAACGCCCTGGGCGCTCTCCCGCGCCAGCAGCAAGGCCAGTTGGTTGGACTCCGTGCCGCCGGTCGTGACCAGCGCGTCCGGCGCGGCCGCATCCGGGTGGACCAGACGGGCCAGCGCGTGGGCGACCTCCGCCTCCAGGGCGGTCGCGGCCGGGGCCTGGTCCCAGGAGTCCATCGACGGGTTGAGCGCGCTCGCGGCCAGGTCGGCCGCCACGGCCGCCCCCAGCGGCGGGCAGTGCAGATGGGCGGCGCACAACGGGTCCGCCGGGTCGGCCGCCCCCTCGGCGACAACCCCGACCAGAGCGCGCAGCGCCTCCGCCGCCCCGGTGCCGTCCTCCGGCAGGGCCTCCCCCAGCACCTCCCGTACCCGCCGCGCGACCGCCCCGGGACCACCCGCGGGAAGCGGCCCCTTGCGGGCGGCCGCGCCCGCCGCGAGCGCGCCGAGCACGACCTCGACCAACGGGCGCAGCCGGTCCGGCCCTTCACTGCCTCCGGCGAGATGGGGTGGCATGGTGTCGGCGCCCCTCCGTTGTCGCGGATCACCGGCGCGTGCGCGCTGGGCGACCTGCGTAACGACGCTCCCCCGCCCCGGGTGTTGCCCCCACACCCCGAACGGTCGCCGCCCCGGCGCACCCACGGGGGCGTTCGCCCAGCTGTCGTGTGCAGCGCCGTCGTGGTTGCGGTTGAGGTTTCTCCCCCGCCCGCCCTCCCCCCAGCCTTCGGCCGGGGGTGCCCCCTCCTCCCCCGCCCCCTCCCTATCGCGGGCGACCAACGGCCGGAGGGTGGCTGAGAGCGCGGTCCGGGGCTGCCGCAAGTGCCCCACTCACCCCCCACCGGCCGTCAGTCGCCCCAACACACGGGAGGGGGTGTGGCGGGGTGCGCCCGGAAGCGACGAGCGGCGGACCCGGGCGCCGAACGATGTGGACGTAAACCGCGAGCGCTGAGGACGTGCGCCGGCGCGGCACCGACCCAGGCACACGGTGCGAGACCCGCACTGACCGCGCCGGGCAATCGGGCGGGCGGGCGGGGGACCGCCCGCCGCAGGCGCAAACAACCCGCACACGACAACCGGCCCGCGCAGACGCACCCCCCGCACCCGCTACGCGGAACCCGTGCGGACGCGGAGCGCGCGGCGCAGGTCGTCGAGCTGGTCGGCGAGGCGGCGGCGCAGGGCGGGGGTCGGGGCGGGGGTCGGCGCAGGGGTCGGGGCGGGGTCGCCGGAGCGCAGGCACTGCTCGCCGAGGTCGAGGACGGCGGGCTCGACGACGGGGACGGGGAAGGCCCAGCGGCCCGCGGCCTCGGCGAGTGCGGGTCCCCGGCGGGCCGCGACCGCGACGGCGGCGGGGAAGAAGCGGGGCACGTACTCGCGCACGAGGTCGAGCTGTTCGGGCTGCCAGAAGCCCTGGGCGGTGGCCGTGAAGAGGTAGTTGGACAGGGTGTCGCCGTCGAACATCCGCGCCCAGGCGTCGCGCTTCGCCTCGGGGTCGGGCAGCGCGGCCCGGCAGCGGGCGGCGCCCTCCTGGCCGGTGGCGCTGGGGTCGGAGTCCAGTTCGGCCGCGATGTCCTCGGCCGACGCCGCGCCCAGGACGGTGAGCCGGGTGAGGATCTGCCAGCGCAGTTCGGGGTCGAGCGCGGGCCCGCCGGGCAGGGTGCCCTCGGTGAGCCAGCCGCGCAGGGCGCCGGGGTCCGCGGTGGCGGCGATGAGCTCGCGGGCCGCGGCCAGCCGCAGTCCGGGGTCCTGACGGGTGAGCAGGTCGCGGGCGAGCGCCTCCAGGGTGGCGAGCGCGCCGGGGCGTTCGGCCGCGGGGAGGTAGCGGTCGGCGATCTGCCCCCGGGCGAAGCCGAGCACGCCCTGCACGACGGCGATGTCGGTCTCGTACGGCAGGTGGGCCCGGGCGACGTCGAGGTAGGCGGCGGGCGGGAGTTCGCCGTCCCGGACGAGGTCGCGGGCGGCGTTCCAGACCAGGGCGCGGCTGAGCGGGTCCGGCAGGCCGCGCAGCGCGGCGACCAGGGTGTCCCAGGACTGCCCGTCGAAGCGGATCTTGGCGTACGTCAGGTCCTGGTCGTTGAGGAGCACCAGGTCGGGGCGGGGGCCGGGACGGGCGCCGGGCGCCTCGCCGTCCGCGGGCACGTCGGTCTCGAAGCGCTCGCGCAGCACCAGCTGCGCCGGGTCGGCGTCGGCGCGGTCGTAAGCGGCGACGGCGATGCGGTGCGGGCGGCTGCCCTGGTGCGTGACGTCGAGCTGCCAGCCGCCGTCGGCGCCCACGGGGACGGGGGTGAGCGTGTCGACGCCGGTGGTGCGCAGCCAGCGGTCGGCCCAGGCGTGGACGTCGCGGTCGGTGGCGCGGGCGAGGGAGTCGATGAAGTCGGCGAGGGCGGCGTTGCCGAAGCGGTGCCGGGCGAAGTGGTCGTTGATGCCGGCGAGGAAGTCCTTGCGGCCGAGCCACGTGACGAGCTGGCGCAGCGCGGAGGCACCCTTGGCGTAGGAGATCCCGTCGAAGTTGAGCAGCGCCGAGGCGGTGTCGGGGACGGCCTCCGGGGCCGGGGCGACGGGGTGCGTGGAGGGGCGCTGGTCGGCGTCGTACCCCCAGCCCTTGCGCGCGACGGCGAAGTCGGTCCACGTCCCGGTGAACCGGGTGGCCTCGGAGAGCACCTGGTAGCCCATGTACTCGGCGAAGGACTCGTTGAGCCAGATGTCGTCCCACCAGCGCAGGGTGACGAGGTCGCCGAACCACATGTGGGCCATCTCGTGGGCGACGACCATGCCGCGGGTCTGCCGTTCGGTGTCGGTGACGGCGGAACGGAAGACCATCTCGTCGCGGAAGGTGACCAGGCCCGGGTTCTCCATCGCGCCCGCGTTGAACTCGGGGACGAAGGCCTGGTCGTAGGAGTCGAAGGGGTACGGCTCCTCGAACAGCTCGTGGTAGCGGTCGAAGCAGCGCCGGGTGATGTCGAAGAGCTCCTCGACGTCGGCGTCCAGGTACGGGGCGAGGGAGCGGCGGCAGTGCAGCCCGAACGGCAGGCCCGCGTGCTCGGTGCGCACCGAGTGCCAGGGTCCGGCGGCGACGGCGAGGAGGTAGGTGCTGATCGGCGGGGTCGCCGCGACGCGCCAGCGGCCCTCGGCCTCCCCGGTGCGCTCGGCGACGCCGTTGCCGAGGACCGTCCACGCGGGGGGCGCGGTCACGGCGACCTCGAAGACCGCCTTGAGGTCGGGCTGGTCGAAGGCGGCGATGACGCGCTGCACGTCGTCCAGGAAGAGCTGGGTGTACAGGTACGTCTCGCCGTCGGCCGGGTCCGTGAAGCGGTGCATGCCCTCACCGGTGCGGGAGTAGCGCATGTCCGCCTCGACCCGCAGTTCGTGCGGGCCGGCCGCGAGCCCGGTGAGCGGCAGCCGGTTGTCGTCCAGGGACGCGGGGTCCAGCGACCGCCCGTCCAGGACGGCGCCGTGCAGCGCGGCGGGCTTCAGCTCGACGAAGGTGTCGCCGTCGGCGAGCGCGGTGAAGCGGATGACGGTGGTCGATCCGAACACCTCGTCGCCGCGGGTGAGGTCCAGGTCGACGGAGTAGTGCTGGACGGCGATCCGCCGGGCGCGGGTCTCGGCCTCGGCACGTGTGAGAACAGGCATGCGGTTCATGCTGCCCCATGCCCGGTCCGCGGCGCACGGCGGTTCGCCGCGACCCACGGTCGCGCGGGCCGGTCGACCGGGCGTCCGGGCCGGCGTGCCGTCAGGTGAAGATGCCGCGCGGAAGGGTCATCGACACGAGCCAGGACGGCAGGTCCACCGTCTCGTTGATCTTCAGGTCGCCCGCCACGCTGCAGAGCGTGTAGGCCTCGTGCAGGCTCAGCCCCTGGTCGACGGCGAGCCAGTCGACCATGTCCCGGACCGCGTTCTTCGCGTTCTCCATCAGGTCCGGTCCGGTGCCGGTCGTCTGGTAGTAACCCTGGGCGAGCATCTCCTCGGGCATGGCCAGCTGGGTCGGGTCCGCGGCGGGCACGACGGCCCGGGGACCGGCGATCACCGTGTCCGGGATGACGGCGAACCGCAGCGTGACCGCCATGAGCGTCTCGATGGCCGTCCCGGTCACCTCTCCGTCGCCTTGCGCCATGTGCCCGTCCCCGGCGGAGAACAGCGCGCCCTCGGCGTAGACCGGGATCTGTATGCGCGCTCCCTTGACCAGCTGCCGGATGTCGGTGTTGCCGCCCATTCCGCCGCTGACATCGGGCGGGAAGGTGCGGTACATGCCCTTGCGCAGGGGCGCGACGCCCATGATCCCCATGAAGGGTGCGATGGGGATACGCGCCTGCCGGCCGGTGTCGGCGCCGGTGAACGTGGCGAACCCGGTGCTCTGGCCGCGCTCGAAGCCGAACAACTGGAGGAACGGGGCGCCGCTGTTGTGGGGCTGGTCCTCCGGCAGGGCACCGGCGGCCGGTCCGGGGGTGGGGTCGCTGAACTGGGAGGCCTCGCTCCAGGGGGCGAGCGGGGCGAGCAGTTCGGGGCGCAGGGATCCGAACAGGCCCAGGGCGGGACTGACGACGACGTAGCCGAAGTCCACCAGCGGGGCGACGTCCAGGACCTCGACCTCGAGGATGTCGCCCGGCTTCGCGCCCTCCACCTCGATGGCGCCGGTGAGCGGATGGACCTTCCCCAGGTCGATGGTCAGGGTCGCCTCGGGGGTCATCGTCCGGGCCGCGGCCCCGATGTCCAGGGCGTCCCGGCACAGCAGTTGGACGACCTCGCCCGGCCGCACCGTGGTCACCGGGGGCAGGTCCCGGTTCCACCGGTTGTGCAGCACCCGGCCGAACCCGTCCACGACCTTGTCCCCGTCCGGTCCCGTCGTCACGTCCGGGCTGCCGGAGCCGGCGACGTCCATGCCGCCGACCGTCCCGCCCCCGGCGGCCAGTGCCGACAGCGCGGCCGCGGCCGGTCCTGCGGAGGCCCGCTGCACCAGGCTGCCGGCGCCTGCGGTACCAGAATGCACGAAGCACATCACGGCCTCCCGTGACCCTGCGTCCCGGGTGCCCGAGGCGACCCGGCTGACGGGGGATGACCCGGGGTCCGCCGGTCGGCGCCCGAGGCGGCGGGATGCCGGGCGGCCCGCGGCGGGGAGGGCGCTCGGCTCCGGCATCCGACGCGAGGACAGCCCCGCTCCTCACGATCCTCCGCCGGAAATGCCGCGGCAACCGGGGCGGTGGGGAGGGGTCCCCGGCCCGCAGCGCCGCTCAGGAGGCGCGGACGGCGGTCGCGTGCACGACCAGCGCCCCGGTGGGACGGTGGCCGTCGTGCCGGTCGCCCGCGCAGGTGACGAGCCGCAGCGTTGGCACGCCGCCGTCCGTGCGCAGGTCCTGGGCGGGGAAGGAGTGCCGGGGGACGTGTTCGATCCGTGTGACGGTGAAGCGGGCACGGCTGCCGTCACGGCGGGTGACGACGACGGTGTCGGCGCGGCGCACGGCGTGCAGGTCGTGGAAGACCGCGCGGCCGCGTCCGCCGTCGTCGTGGCCGACGATCACGGAGGTGCCGGTGTCGCCGGGGGCGGCGCTGCGGTCGTACCAGCCGGCGTAGCGGCCCTGCTCGGTCGCGGGGGTCTGGAGGGTGCCGTCGTCGGTGATCCCGAGGTCGACGACGCGGGCGTGCACGTCGGCGCTGGGGATGTCGATGCGCACCGGGGTGTGCCCGGCCGGGTCGGAGGCGCGGGCGGGCGTGCTGCCGTGGACCACGGCGGCGCCCTGCCCCGCGCGGGTGACCGCCCAGGTGGTCGCGGCGGCGGCGACGGCGAGGAGGACGAGGGCGAGGACGTTGATGCGACGGTGCGTCATCCTCATCGCCCCCTCACCTCGGGCGGACGGCGTAGCGGACGCCGCAGACACCCGCTCCCAGCAGGAACGCGCCGGTCAGCGCCGGTCCGGGGCCGCCCAGGGTGCCGGGGACCCCGGCCGCCCTGGCCACGCACACCGCGAGGACCGCGAACACCGCGAGCACCGACGCGAGCACCGCGCGGCAGGCGACGGCGGCGGCGATCCGGGCGGAGGCGCTGCGGACGGTCACGGCGGGGGCGGTCACGGCGGAGGCGGCACAGGCGGCGGACATCGGTCGTGGGGGTCCTTCGGGCGACGGCGGTACGGATGCCGTGGCCGGCCGCCGGGCGACGGACGGCCGGCCACGGGTCCCACCGTACGCAGCCCGGGGTGCCGGGGCCTCCCCCGGCCGACCTGTTCCGTATCAGCCGAAAGTATGGTCCCGGGGGCGGGCCTTGCGTCCGCAGGAGGAGGCCGGGCAGGCTCGTCGGATGATCGCCACCTTGCAGTGCACCGTGATCGACTGCCCGGACCCGGCCGCGCTGGGCGCCTTCTACCAGGGGATCCTCGGCTGGGCCCTGGACACCGCGGACCCCTCGTGGGTGACCCTGACGGCCCCGGACGGCACCCGGATCGCCTTCCAGGAGGTGCCCTTCCACCGGCCGCCGCGCTGGCCCGATCCGGAGCACCCCCAGCAGTTCCACCTGGACTTCGACGTCCCCACCCGCGCCGACGTGGAGCGCGCCCACCAGGAGGTCCTCGCGCTGGGCGCCGCCTTCCTGCACGACAGTGGCGGCGAGCGCAGCGGCTTCCGGGTCTTCGCCGATCCGGCCGGGCACCCGTTCTGCCTCTGCTACGGGCAGACGCCGGGGCCGGCCGTCACGGGATGAGCGGCGGCCCGCTGCCGGCGGCCGCTTGTACGGTGTTCCCGTGCCGACGCCGGGTGCGGAGGCAGCACGTCCCGCCCGGGCCGGGCCGGGGCGAACGCACTCGGCCGAGGGGGAACGGCATGGACGCACGGCGGACGGCGTACGCGTTGGTCGAGGAGGACCCGGACCCCGAGTCGGTGCGCCGGGTCACCTTCGTGCCGTTCCTGCCGGGCGGCCTGGCGGGTGCGGTGCGCGGCGCGGACGGGGTGGTGCGCCTGCCGTCCGGCGAGGTGCTGCCCGGCGAGGACTGGATGCTCGACACCGCCGCCCGGGTGCCGCTGGAGAGCGCCGGCTACTACCGGCAGCGGGTGCACCCCTTCGCCTGGGACGCGGGGCAACAGCGGCTCTACGCCTGGCTGGACGGCGACCGGTACCGGGGCCGGCGGCCGCACGCCGCCGACGCGGACCTGGTCGTGGCCGACGCCGGCACGATCGCGGGCCTGCTCCCCCACGGCCCCGAGCGGCATGCCGTGCTGGACGCGGAGCGCTCCTTCCGGGAGCAGGACGAGGCCTCGTACTTCGCCGACAACCTGCGCCTGCTGGAGCCCGCCTACCTGCGGGCGACCACGCCCGAGGGCGGTTCGGGCTTCGGCCGGGAGCCGGAGCAGTGGCGGGCGCGGCGCTCGATGGTGGTCGAGGCGCTCCACAAGGACGGCACGTTCCTGGACGTCGGCTGCGCCAACGGGCTGCTGATGGAGTCGGTGCGGCGGTGGGCGGCGGAGCGGGGCCGGGTGGTCGAGCCCCACGGTGTGGACTTCGCCCCGCGCCTGGTGGCGCTGGCCCGGCGCCGGCTGCCGCAGTGGGCCGGGCGGATCGCGGTGGGCAACGCGCTGGACTGGCGGCCCGCCGACGGCGGCCGGTTCACCTTCGTGCACACCCTCGTCGACTGCGTGCCCGAGCGCCGGCTGGGCGACCTGGTCCGCAGGCTGCTGGCGGAACTCGTGGAGCCGGGCGGCCGGCTGCTGGTCAGCGTGTACCAGGCGGAGGGCGGCACCGCGCCGACCGCCGCCGAGCGGCTGGCCGCGCTGGGGGTGCCGGTGGGCGGTTCGGCGAGCGGCACGGGGCCGGAACGCACGGCGACAACGGCCTGGGTCGACGCGTAGGCTCGAAGCGTCGTACCCGCCCGGGGAGGCGCCGTGACCGAGCCGTCGTCCAGCCCGATCGAACACGGCTTCCCGCACCTGGAGAAGGTCCGGGCCGCCCTGACCGCGCTGTACCGGCGGCTGTCGTACGACACGGTGAGCCGCTTCCCCGCGAGCGTGCGCCCGGAAGCCGTGGCGTTCCCCGCGGAGGAGGACCTCCATCTGGGCGCCCAGCGGGTGGCCCGGGCCATCGTGCAGCACTTCCGGCTGCCGGAGGCCCGCATGGTGGTCAGCTTCCGGGACATGGTGCACGCGGGCAACGTGGAACTGGCCGCCGGACCCGAGTACTTCGTGGAGCTGCACGCGCGCTTCCGGGACGACCGGCGCGACGTGGGGGCGGTGCTGGCGCACGAGGTCATGCACGTCTACCTGCACCGGCTCGGCCTGGAGTACCCCGGGGTGCGGGACAACGAGATCCTCACCGACACCGCCACGACCTACCTGGGCGCGGGCTGGCTGCTGCTGGACTCCTACCGGGAGGAGCCGGCGCTGCTCGGGGAGCGGCTGACCACGGCCGCGTCCAAGCTGGGCTACCTCACCCCGGAGGAGTTCGGCTACGTCCTGGCCAAGCGGGCGCAGGCCTTCGGCGACGACATCGAGCCGTGGCTCACCAGCCCGAGGGCCCAGGAGGCCTACCGGACCGGGCTGCGGCTCGCCGAGGCCGATCTGCGCCATCCGCCGATGGTGGGCTGCGGCTGGGCGGGCCGCCGCCGGTACGCCCACGACCGGCGCCGCGGCGGGGCGTACCCGGCGGCGGGCTACGCCTTCGAGGGCGCCGACCCCCAGCGGGTCTCCTTCTCCTGCCCCACGTGCCACCAGCGGATCCGGGTGCCCGTGCGCGGCCGGGTGAAGGCACGGTGCGGGCTGTGCCGCACCGTGCTGGAGTGCGACACGTGATCAGCCGGTGGGCGGTGCGACCTCCCGCAGGAAGTCCAGCAGCACGGCGTTGACCTGCGCCGGGCGCTCCTGCTGGGTCCAGTGGCCGCAGCCGGACAGCACCACCGGTTCGCGCAGCGTGGGGTGGAGTTCCCGCAGCACCGGGAGCAGCTCCGACATCCCCGGGAAGCCGTGGACGAGGTCGCGGTCGCCGGTGACGTAGAGGGCGGGGACCTGGAGGGCGGCACCGGCCCAGGGGGCGGTCAGCCGCCAGTTGCGATCGAGGTTGCGGTACCAGTTGAGCCCGCCGGTGAAGCCGGCCTCGGCGTACTCGGCGGCGAAGGCGTCGAGGTCCTCGTCGGTGAGCCAGTCCGGGAGTTCCCCGGGCTCCTCGACGAGGTCGAGGAAGCCGCCCCCGGGCGGGACCAGGGGCTGGACCGGGACCGGGTCGTTGGCGGGGTTGTCGCCGGACGCGCCGTACAGGAAACGACGGAAGGTCGTCCGCGGGTCGGCGGCGAACTCGGCGTCGGCGACCCCGGGCCGCTCGAAGTAGTTCCAGTAGAACCGCCCGTCGTACAGCTCGCGCATGGACCGCAGCGGCGGCGTGTCGCCGCTGCGCAAGGTCGGCGGGACGCTGAGGCCCGCCACGGCGCGGACGAGGTCGGGCCGCAGCAGCGCGGTGTGCCAGGCGACGGGGGCGCCCCAGTCGTGGCCGACGACGACGGCCCGGCTCTCGCCGAGGGCGTGCACGAGCCCGACGACGTCGCCGACGAGGTCGAGGACGGTGTACGCGTCGACGGCGCCGGGCCGCTCGCTGCGGCCGTAGCCGCGCTGGTCGGGGGCGACCACCCGGTAGCCGGCGGCGGCCAGCGGCGCGAACTGGTGGCGCCAGGAGTACCAGCACTCGGGGAAGCCGTGCAGCAGCAGCACGAGCGGGCCCTCGCCCTGCTCGGCGATGTGCAGCCGGATCCCGTTCGCCTCGACGGTGCGGTGGTGGACCACGGTGCCGGGCGCGCGTGGGGGGATCCTCACGGGGTGACGATCGGGAAGTCCTGGTCGGCGGCGTCCAGCAGTCCGACCAGGGTCGCGACCACCTTCAGGTCCCCCTCGTGGTCGACGCCCTCGAAGCGGCCGCCCGCGAGGAGCCGGTGCAGCTCGGGCCGGCTGAGGGTGAGCGTCAGGTCGGCGTGCCGGACGGCGGGGCGCCCGTCCTGGGTGGAGAAGTAGGTGAGGGCGCCGTTGGAGAGGGTCAGGTGCCAGGTGCGGTGCTCGTCGGTGAGGCGCCAGTCGATGGTCAGGTGGACGTCCCAGGCCTTGGGGCCGTTGACGCGGATGGCGAGGGAGTCGATGAGCTGGTCGACGGTCAGGGCGGCCATCAGCTCCGGGTTCGCGATGACGACGGGGGTCCGGGTCACGCCCTGCCGCAGTTCCTGGGCGCCCATCAGGTAGAAGTTGCGCCAGGGGCCGTTCTCGCAGCCGTGCCCCAGCCGTTCGTAGAGCAGCGCCAGTTCCTCCGCCGCGGTGGCGTGCCCGGGGTCGGCGAAGACGGCGTGGCCCAGCAGGGTGACGGCGAAGCGCAGGTCGCCGGCCTCGGCGTACTCCCTGGCCTTGGCGACGGTGGCGTCGGTGCCGCCGAGGCAGTCCACGTAGCGGCGTGCCTCCTGGGCCGGGGGGTGCTGCCACAGGTGGGCCGGGTTGCCGTCGAACCAGCCCATGTAGCGCTGGTAGACGGCCTTCACGTTGTGGCTGAGGGAGCCGTAGTAGCCGCGGTTGGAGTTGATCCGTTCCAGGGCCGGGGGCAGGGTCAGCTCCTCGGCGATCTCGCTGCCGGTGAGGCCCCTGTTGATCAGCCGCAGGGTCTGGTCGTGGAGGTAGGCGTAGAGGTCGCGCTGGTGCGACAGCAGCCGGTGGATGCCCTCGCGGCTCCAGGTCGGCCAGTGGTGGGAGGCGATGACGACGTCGGAGGCGTTGCCGAACAGGACGAGGGCCTCGTTGAGGTAGTGCGCCCACAGCCGGGCGTCGCGGACCTGCGCGCCGCGCAGGGTGAGGACGTTGTGCATGGTGTGGGTGGCGTTCTCCGCCATGCACAGCACCCGCTTGGCGGGGAAGTGGAAGTTCATCTCGGCGGGCGCCTCGGCCCCCGGGGTGAGCTGGAAGATGATCCGGACGCCGTCGATCGTCTCGTCCTGGCCGGTGCGGGTGACCAGGACGGTGGGCGGGATCAGGGTGACGGTTCCGGTGGAGGCGGTCTGGCCGAGGCCGCAGCCGATCTGCCCGGCCGGGCCCTTGGGCAGTTCGGAGCCGTACATGTAGACGGCGCGGCGGGTCATCGCGACCCCGGCGTCGACGCTCTCGCCGGCGGCGTGCTCCAGGAAGCCGGCCGGGGCCAGGACGGGCACCGGGTCGTGACCGTGCGGCAGGACACCGCGGGCGCCGCCGAAGTGGTCGACGTGCGAGTGGCTGTAGATGAGGGCGGTGACGGGCCGGTCCCCGCGGTGTTCGCGGTAGAGGGCGAGGGCGGCCGCGGCGCACTCGGCGGAGCGGAGGGGGTCGATGACGACGACCCCGCGGTCCCCCTCGACGAGGGTCATGTTCGACAGGTCCAGGCCGCGTACCTGGTAGATCCCCTCGACGACCTCGAACAGCCCCTGCCGGGAGGCGAGCCGGCTCTGCCGCCACAGGCCGGGGTGCGCCGTGTCGGGGCACGGGCCCTGCAGGAAGGAGTACGCGTCGCCGTCCCAGACCACCCGGCCGTCGCCGTCGGTGACGCGGCCGGGGGTCAGGGCACCGAGGAATCCCCGGTCGGCGTCGGCGAAGTCCGTCGTGTCCTCGGTTGCGCCGGGTGCGAGAGCCGTCATGACGACACAATGTCAGCGTTTCGCCTGAATTGTCACGCTCATGTGCGCCACCAGCGGCGCAGCACCTCCTCCGCGGGTTTGCCGCGCGGGCTGTACGCGAGCCGGGCCGGGGTCTCCCCGCTGTCCGGCCAGTCGTCCCACATCCACCAGCACACCCCGGCCCACCAGCGCTCCCCGTCCAGGGCGGCGAGCAACGCCTGGTAGGCGGCCGCCTGCTCCGCCTCCCCCGGTTGCCGGCTGACGGTCCAGGAGTACGGGGCCGT
This sequence comes from Streptomyces sp. TOM-9, assembly GCF_056858595.1. Taxonomy (NCBI): domain Bacteria; kingdom Bacillati; phylum Actinomycetota; class Actinomycetes; order Kitasatosporales; family Streptomycetaceae; genus Streptomyces; species Streptomyces sp. TOM-9. The sequence continues at coordinate 2,959,343 of NZ_JBXEQB010000001.1, forward strand.
GGTCGTCCCGCGCTGGCTGACGTAGCCGGCCTCGGTGAACAGCACGCGGCGGTGGTGCCGGGCGGAGTAGCCGGCCAGCTCCCGGATGACGGGCCGCCAGGCGGCGCGCAGCCGGCCGACGTCGGCGGTGGGGCGCTCGGCCAGCGGCCAGTAGGCGTCGACCCCGATCAGGTCGAGGGCGTCCCAGAAGGGGACCTGCTCGTACTCGTCGTAGTTGGCGGCGTAGACCAGCGGGCCGTCGTAGGCGTCCCGGACGGCGCGGATCACCGCCCGCCAGCGCCCGCCGTCCCGCGAGGTGCCGGCCAGTTCGGTGCCGACGGAGAACTGCTCGACGCCGAGCCCGCCCGCCAGCTCCGCGTAGTGGGTGATGAAGCGCGTGTAGGCGGTGAACCAGGCATCGGGGTCGGTGGGCGTGATGCCGGCGCGGTCGCCGCCGCCGGTCAGGTCGACGTGCGGTTTGAGCAGCACCTTCAGGCCGGCGGCATGGGCCGCGCGGACGATCCTCCGCAGGCTCGCGTCGCTCGCGGTCTCCTCGGTGGTGCGCATCGAGGTGTCGTGGACGCCGGACTGGTACCAGGTGGGGGTGAAGGACACCCAGCGCGCGCCGGTGGCGGCGATGCCGCGCAGGTAGCGCCCGGCGGCGGGGCTGTCGTAGTCGTCCGCGGCCCAGGAGGGCAGCGCGATGCCGCGGACACGGTCGCCCGCGGCGTCCCCGGGGCGCTCGTGCGGCCGGTCGTCGGGGCGGTCCGCGGGCCGGGCGCCGACGGTGGTGCAGCCCCCGGTGAGGGCGACGACCGCCGCCGCGACGGTCGCGGCGGCGGTCCTCCGGAGCAGGGTCACGCGGCGGTCGCGGGGCTGACGAAGGTGTAGCCGAGGGCGCGGATGCCCTCGACCGTCTCCTTGAGCGGCTGGACCGGGTAGTAGGGGTGGTAGAAGAAGCTGGCGAAGCCGTCGCGGACGGCGAGGTTCGCCTTGGCCGAGGCGATCAGGTCGGCCGGCAGGCGCGCCGGGTGGTTGTTGTAGGCCTCGGGCTCGTAGTTGCCGATGTTCTCGGGGAGCACGGTGGTGCCGTACACGTCCTTGACGACGTACGGGAAGAACTGCCCGATGAAGCGGTTGGGGTCGGCCGTGCTGCCGCCGAGGGTGCCCGAGAAGTACAGCGAACGCTCCAGGCGCGCGGTGTAGTTCTGGGCGAAGACCTTGTAGTCGGTGGCGGAGGCCGCGTAGTGCGGGGTGGTCCACAGCCTGGGCACCGGCAGTCCCGCGAGGGCGAACTGGGCCAGGCCCAGGGTGACCCGGGTCTGCGCCCACAGGGCGGAGTCCCCGGCGACCGGGCCGTCGTAGACCACGTTGTCGGAGGCGTCGACGTGGGCCCGGTAGAACTCGAAGTCGTCGCCGGTGACGCCGTTGTAGGGGTTGGCGGTGTTCCCGTACTGGTGGGTGTAGCCGTGGTTCATCAGCACGGCACCATGCTGGAGCATGTACTTCAGGGTGGTGACCAGTTCGGGACGCTGCGCCAGGGTGACGGTCTGCGGCCGGCCGTTGTTGTAGGTACCGCTGGGATCCGTGTAGACGGGGATGACGTTGATGCCGTAGGGGACCTGCTCCGCGGCGAGGTAGTCGGCGATGGCCCGCAGCTGCGCGGGGTCGGAGTTGGGGCTGATGTCCTCCAGCCGCATCATGGCCCGGTGCCGCTCGGCGGTGGCGGGGGCGAGGGAGTCGAAGAGCAGGTCCTCGAAGGCGATGATCCGGTCGCTCTCGGAGACGTAGGCGAAGGGGATCTCACCGACGTACGTGAGGTTGCCCGATCGCACGGCCCACGGGAAGTCTGTGCCGGTACTGGTGTCGCGTGCGGTGGCCAGCTGCGTCACCGCCGGGTAGCCGGGCCCCGACGAGATGGCGGGGCGCAGCACGCCGCCGTCCTGGCCCGCCGGGATCTTCCGGGTGAGGTTCTGGTTCCTGTACGTCACCTGCGTGACGGTGCCGACGCTGCCGTTCGCCTCGAAGTACGACGCGGTGGGGTCCCAGCCGTACTTGGTCCGGAACTGCGCGACCCCGGTCGCGTTCGCCAGCGACCAGATGTTGTCGGCGAACCAGGTCACCGGGCGCGTGGTGGTGACCACGTCCTGGTAGAAGGCGGCGGGGACGGCGTCGGGGATGCTCCCGCCGTAGTAGGTGGAGCCGATGTAGAAGGTGGCCGTGTACTGGTTGACCATGCCCGCGGTGTACTGCGAGACGGGCTTGGCGGTCACGGTCCCGAAGTGGCCGGCGAGGTTGGCGGTGGCCATGGCGTAGAGCTCGCCGAGGTGTCCGTAGGGGCCGGCGGTGTCGTACAGCACCAGCGCGGTGGTGCCGGCGGCGGCCGCAGCCGCCCTCGCGGGTGCGGCCGCCAGCGGGGCGCGTGCGCCGGTCAGGTCGCGGCCGGCCCGTGGCGGCAGGCCGCCCCCGCGGACCGGGCCCTTGGCGCGCCGCTCCCGGTCGGCGGCGCGCTGGGCCGTGGCCCAGCCCGTGAAGTCGACCTTGCCGAGGCCGGCGCGGCCGCCCAGGAGCTCGCCGCGGTGGCGGTGGTCGCCCTTGCCGGCGGGGCCGCGCCCTGCGGCGCCGCCGGCCGGGGCGGACAGGAATGCGAACCCCAAGAGGGCCGTGATGAGCATGACGATGACGGAGACCCGGGACTTCCCGGGCCTCCTGATGCGGGATTGCATGTTTCCCCCCATTGCACCGGTTCAGAACAGGTCGCCGATTGTTCAGAGCAGCAATGCCCGCTGTCAACACGATCATCGGATTCGCCTCTCGTTCGATTTTCATTCCGGCATGGAAACCCAAAGCCCCCGGAAGGGTGAATCTCCCTTTCAACGCACACCCCGGAGCTGCGGCGATACGGGCGCACGCCCCGCGCGCGACCCCACGCACCACCTATCAGGCGATGATCATCAAAAAGTATCTGCTAACTTCCTGCCCTGGAGTTCCGGACCGCCTTTCGCGCCGGAACGCATTGGGGGGACTCACTCATGTACGGAAGGTCCGCACTGGGCACAATGCTGCCGCTGGCCGGTATGGCCACGGCTTCGAGGGCTGTTCCTGGCATTCCGTTCGCCAGGGGTTTACAAATAGCGGCAGGAATGGGCTTCCTGCTGTATTGCCTGATCGCATTCGGTCTGATGGCGGCGAGACTCTGGCTCCGCCGCCCCTCGGCCCGTGCGGCGGCCGGCCGCCCCGCCGGGGGCCGGTCATGACCGGCCAGTTCGCGTTGTGGGCCGCGACCGCGCTGATCGTGCTGGCCGGGACCTACAACACCACGCTGTTCCTGCTCTCCCGGCGCCACATCCGCCGGGTGCGCCGGCCGGGACGGCAGCGCTTCTACGTCTTCCTGCTCGCCTGCCTCAACGAGGAGAAGGTCCTCGCCGAGAGCCTGGCCCGGATCGCCTCACTGCCCGCCGACAGCTTCGTGGCACTGGTCATCGACGACGCCTCCGACGACCGTACGTCCGAGGTCGCCCGGGCCGCCGACAGCTCGCGGGTCCGGCTCTACCGGCGCCGGCTCCCCGACGCCCGGCGCGGCAAGGGCGCGGCGCTCAACGCGGGCGTGCGCCACCTGCGGGCCGCCGGACTGCTCGGCCACCGCGCCCCCGAGGACGTCATCATCTGCGTCGTCGACGCCGACGGCCGGCTCGACCCGCACACCATCCAGGCCGTCGACCCGTACTTCGACGACCCGGCCACCGGCGCCGTCCAGATCGGCGTCCGCATGTACAACCGGCACCTGGGGCTGCTGGCCCGGCTGCAGGACATGGAGTTCGTCGTCTACGGCGACGTCTTCCAGAGCGCCCGCCGCTTCCTGGGCAGCGTCGGCATGGGCGGCAACGGGCAGTTCATGCGGCTGTCCGCGCTCGACACGCTCGGCGGCGACGGCCCCTGGAGCGACAGCCTGACCGAGGACCTCGACCTCGGGGTCCGGCTGATCGCGCGTGGCTGGCGCAACCAGTACTGCACCACCGCGGCCGTCTCCCAGCAGGCCGTGCTCGACGTACGGCGGCTGGTGCGCCAGCGCTCGCGGTGGTTCCAGGGCCACCTGCAGTCCGCCGGCCTGGTGCCGCTGATCCTGCGCGAGGTCGCCACCCGCCCGGCCCTGGACCTGCTCTACCACCTGTCCAGCCCGGTGCTGATCCTGCTCACCTCGCTGCTGCCGCTGTCCTTCCTGGTCGCCGTCGGCGGCACCGTCGCCGCCTCGTTCCAGGAGGGCCGGCCGCTGGTCTCGCCGATGTGGCTGCTCGGCCCGTACCTGCTCTCCTTCACCGCGGCCTACGTCTACGGCTTCGTCTACGCCAAGCGCGAGCGCACGCTCGGGCTGGTGCGCTCCGTCCTGGTGGCGCACGCCTTCATCCTCTACGGCTACATCTGGTTCGCCGCCGGCTGGTGGGGCCTGTGGCGGATGCTCACCGGCAAGCGCACCTGGCTGAAGACCGCGCGCACCTGACGGCCCGTACTCCTTCTCGTCCCTATCACCTGCACCACCGTCCCAGGGGGGAACCATGTCCGCTCACCCATCCGAATCGCCCGGAATGATGGGAACGATCCGCGCGATGCTCGTCCTCGGCACCCGGCCGGAGGTGATCAAACTGGCCCCCGTGGCCCGGGCGATGGCGGCCTCGGAGCTGTTCGAGCCGATCGTGGTCACCACCGGACAGCACCGCGAGATGCTCCACCAGATGCTGGAGCTGCTCCAGGTGCCGGCCAGGGCCGGGCTCGACGTGATGCGCGAGCGCCAGCAGCTCTCGGAGCTGACGGCCCGTCTGGTGGAGGGACTGGGCGAGGTCATCAGGAACGACCGTCCGGACCTGGTGATCGTCCAGGGCGACACCACGACCGCGCTGGCCGGGGCGCTGGCCGCCTTCTACGAACGCGTCCCCGTCGCCCACGTCGAGGCGGGCCTGCGCACCGGCGTCCTCGACAGCCCGTTCCCCGAGGAGCTCAACCGCCGGCTGATCGGGCGGATCGCCCGCTGGCACTTCGCCCCCACCCCGCGGGCCGCCGCCCATCTGCTCGCCGAGGGCACCCCCGACACCCAGGTGTTCACCACCGGCAACACGGTCATCGACAACCTGCTGTGGGTGCTCGGCGAGGGCGTCGGCCGCAGTGCCTTCCCGGGCAGCGGCCGCCGCCGGGTGCTGCTCACCCTGCACCGCCGGGAGAACCAGGGGGAGCGGATGCGCGCCATGGGCCGCGCGCTGCGCCGGCTCGGCCAGCGCGGGGACGTGGAGATCCTGCTGCCGCTGCACAAGAGCCCGGCCGTGCGCGAGGCCCTGCTGCCCGAACTGACCGGCCATCACGCCGTGCACGTCGTCGAACCGCTGGGCTACCCCGACTTCGCCGCCACCCTCGCCGACTGCGAGCTGGTCCTCACCGACTCCGGCGGCATCCAGGAGGAGGCGCCGAGCCTCGGCAAGCCCGCGCTGGTGCTCCGTACCACCACCGAGCGGCCGGAGGCCGTGGAGGCCGGCGCGGCCCGGCTGATCGGCACCGACCCCGAGGCGATCCTGACGGCCGCGGGCCGGCTGCTGGACGACCCGGCGGAGTACCACCGCATGGCGACCGCGGGCAATCCCTTCGGCGACGGACGGGCGGCGGAACGCGTGCTCGCCCAGCTCGCCGAGGACTTCGGCGAGGACGTGCCCACCACGCTCTCCTCCGCGGTCCCGCCGCCCCGTGCCCCGGAGCCCTCCCCCGCGGCATGACCACCGCCCTGAGGTCCTCCGCGCTCCGGCCCCTCCGCCCCCCGCGGCGGAGGGGCCCGCGGTCCGCCGGGCTGGTGCTCGCCCTGCTGCTGGTGGTGGGCGGCGTGGTGTACGCGTGCCAGGGGCGCGGCGGCGCCGGGCCCGGCTGGACGGACGGCACGGTGCACGGGCCCTGGCTGTCGGTGTACGACGGCTACGGCGACAACCGCGGGGACGCCACGTCGCTGCTGCTCTCGCCGGGCGTGGCCGACCGCCCGGACGTCACGCACGCGGGCCTGGTGGTCTCCACCGAGGAGTACGGGGACATGGCGTTCGGGGCGCGGACGCGGACGCTCCGCCAGCTGCGCACCCCCCGGCCCAACCCGTGGGAAGTGCCCTGGCTGGTCTGGGCGTACCGCGACCCGGAGCACTTCTACTACCTGGCCCTCAAGCCGAACGGCTGGGAGCTGGGCAAGCGCGACCCGGCGTACCCGGGCGGCCAGCGCTTCCTGGCCACCGGTCCGGCGCCGTTCCCCACCGGGCGCTGGTACCGGATCGAGGTGGAGCAGCGCGGCGCCACGCTCACGATCACGGTCGACGGGCGCTTCCTGACCTCGTTCGCGGACGCCGAACGCCCCTACACCCGGGGCGGCGTGGGCGCCTACACCGAGGACGCCCGGGTGGAGTTCCACGACATGGCAGTGCGGCGCCTGCCCCCGGTCGGGTGAGGGCAGGCGCCGCGTTCCGTTCCGTACGCCCTTGTACGGGACGTCTCAGGTGTGACGGAGGGTCAGACCGTCAGCGGGCGATCCGTCGGACGGATCGGGGCCGGCAGGATGCTCGCGCCGGTGAGGTAGTGGTCCACCGCGCGGGCCGCGGAACGGCCCTCGGCGATGGCCCACACGATCAACGACTGGCCGCGGCCCGCGTCACCGGCGACGAAGACACCGTCCACGTTGGTGGTGAAGTCCTTGTCGCGGGCGATGTTGCCGCGGGCGTCGAGCTCCAGGCCGAGCTGCTCGACCAGGCCGTTGCGCTGGTCGGTGCCGGTGAAGCCCATGGCGAGGGTGACCAGTTCGGCCGGGATCACCTTCTCGGTGCCGGGCTGCGGGACGAACCTCCCGTCCTGGAACTCGACCTCGACCAGGTGCAGCGCCTTGACGTTGCCGTCCTCGTCGCCCTCGAACCTCATGGTGTTGACGGCGTAGACCCGCTCGCCGCCCTCCTCGTGGGCGGAGGTGACCTTGTACGTCATCGGCATGGTCGGCCAGGGCTGGTGCGCCGGGCGGTCCTCCGACGGCCGGGGCATGATCTCCAGCTGGGTGACCGAGCGGGCGCCCTGGCGGTGCGCGGTGCCGACGCAGTCGGCGCCGGTGTCGCCACCGCCGATGACGACCACGTGCTTGCCCTCGGCGGTGATCGGCGGGGCGACGAAGTCGCCCTCCTGCACCTTGTTGGCCAGCGGCAGGTACTCCATCGCCTGGTAGATGCCGCCGAGTTCGCGGCCCTCGGCGGGCAGGTCGCGCCACTGGGTGGCGCCCGCGGCGATCACCACGGCGTCGTACCGCTTGCGCAGTGCGCTGCCCGGCATGTCGCGGCCGACCTCGACACCGGTGCGGAACTTGGTGCCCTCCGCGCGCATCTGCTCGATGCGGCGGTTGATGTGCCGCTTCTCCATCTTGAACTCGGGGATGCCGTACCGCAGCAGACCGCCGATGCGGTCGGCCCGCTCGTACACCGCGACGGTGTGGCCGGCCCGGGTCAGCTGCTGGGCGGCGGCCAGGCCCGCCGGGCCGGAGCCGATGACGGCGACGGTCTTGCCGGAGAGCCGGTCCGGGGGCTGCGGGGTGACGTCCCCGCTGTCCCAGGCCTTGTCGATGATGGTGACCTCGACGTTCTTGATGGTCACCGCCGGCTGGTTGATGCCGAGCACACAGGCGGACTCGCAGGGGGCCGGGCAGAGGCGACCGGTGAACTCCGGGAAGTTGTTGGTCGCGTGCAGGCGCTCGCTGGCGGCCTTCCAGTCCTCACGGTAGGCGTAGTCGTTCCACTCGGGGATCAGGTTCCCCAGCGGACAGCCGTTGTGGCAGAAGGGGATGCCGCAGTCCATGCAGCGTCCGGCCTGCTTGGTGATGATCGGCAGCAGGCCGCCGGGAACGTAGACCTCGTTCCAGTCCTGCTTGCGCTCCTCGACCGGACGGGTCGGAGCGGTCTCGCGGGGCGTGGTGAGGAAGCCCTTCGGGTCAGCCATTTGCCGCCTCCATCATCTTCGCGACGGTCTCGGACTCGGAGAGCCCGGCTTGCTCGGCGGCGTTCTTGGCGGCGAGCACTGCCTTGTAGTCCCGCGGCATGACCTTGCCGAAGCGGGTGAGGGTGTGACCCCAGTCGGCGAGGAGCTTCTCGGCGACGGTGGAGCCCGTCTCCTCCTGGTGGCGGCGCACCACGTCGTGCAGCCACTTGATGTCGTCGGCGTCCAGCTCCTCGACGTTCACCATGCCGGTGTTGACGTTGTCCGGGTCGAGGTCGAGGACGTACGCGATGCCGCCGGACATGCCCGCCGCGAAGTTGCGCCCGGTCGGGCCGAGCACCAGCGCCCGGCCACCGGTCATGTACTCGCAGCCGTGGTCGCCCACGCCCTCGGACACGACGGTGGCACCGGAGTTGCGGACGCAGAAGCGCTCGCCGGTGGTGCCGCGCAGGAAGAGCTCACCGCCGGTGGCGCCGTACGCGATGGTGTTGCCGGCGATGGTCGAGTACTCGGCCAGGTGGTCGGCCCCGCGGTCGGGACGGACGATCACCCGGCCGCCGGACAGGCCCTTGCCGACGTAGTCGTTGGCGTCGCCCTCCAGGCGGAGCGTGATGCCCTTGGGGAGGAAGGCGCCGAAGGACTGGCCCGCGGAGCCGGTCAGGGTGATGTCGACGGTGTCGTCGGGCAGGCCTGCGCCGCCGTACTTCTTGGTCACCTCGTGGCCGAGCATGGTGCCGACCGTGCGGTTGACGTTGCGGATCGCGACCTGGGCGCGGACCGGGTCGCCGTTGTCGAGGGCGTCCTTGGCGAGCGCGATGAGCTCGTTGTCGAGCGCCTTGCCCAGGCCGTGGTCCTGGTCGGTGGTGCGGTGCAGGGCCGCGCCCTCGGGCAGCTCGGGCACGTGGAAGAGCGGGGCGAGGTCCATGCCCTGCGCCTTCCAGTGGGTGACGGCCGCGGTGGTGTCGATCAGCTCGGCGTGGCCGACGGCCTCCTCGATCGAGCGGAAGCCCAGTTCGGCCAGGAGCTCGCGGACCTCCTGCGCGATGAACTCGAAGAAGTTCACCACGTACTCGGCCTTGCCGGTGAAGCGGTCGCGCAGCACCGGGTTCTGGGTGGCGATGCCGACCGGACAGGTGTCCAGGTGGCACACCCGCATCATCACGCAGCCGGAGACCACCAGCGGGGCGGTCGCGAAGCCGAACTCCTCGGCGCCCAGCAGGGCGGCGATCACGACGTCGCGGCCGGTCTTCAGCTGGCCGTCGGTCTGCACCACGATGCGGTCGCGCAGGCCGTTGAGCAGCAGCGTCTGCTGCGTCTCGGCCAGCCCCAGCTCCCAGGGGCCACCCGCGTGCTTCAGCGAGGTCAGCGGGGAGGCGCCGGTGCCGCCGTCGTGGCCTGAGATCAGCACGACATCGGCGTGGGCCTTGGAGACGCCCGCCGCGACCGTGCCGACGCCGACCTCGGAGACCAGCTTCACGTGGATGCGGGCCTGCGGGTTGGCGTTCTTGAGGTCGTGGATCAGCTGCGCCAGGTCCTCGATGGAGTAGATGTCGTGGTGCGGCGGCGGCGAGATCAGGCCGACACCGGGGGTGCTGTGCCGGGTCCTGCCGATCCAGGGGTAGACCTTGTGGCCGGGCAGCTGGCCGCCCTCACCGGGCTTGGCGCCCTGGGCCATCTTGATCTGGATGTCGTCCGCGTTGACCAGGTACTCCGAGGTGACGCCGAAGCGGCCGGAGGCGACCTGCTTGATCGCGGAACGGCGCGCCGGGTCGTACAGGCGGTCCGGGTCCTCGCCACCCTCGCCGGTGTTGGACTTGCCGCCCAGCTGGTTCATGGCGATGGCCAGCGTCTCGTGCGCCTCGCGCGAGATGGAGCCGTACGACATGGCGCCGGTGGAGAAGCGCTTGACGATCTCGGAGACCGGCTCGACCTCGTCGACGGGGATCGGGGCGCGCTCGCCGTCCTTGAACGCGAACAGGCCGCGGAGCGTCATCAGGCGCTCGGACTGCTCGTTCACCCGGTCCGTGTACTGCTTGAAGATGTCGTAGCGGCGCGAGCGGGTGGCGTGCTGCAGCCGGAAGACCGTCTCCGGGTCGAACAGGTGCGGCTCGCCCTCGCGGCGCCACTGGTACTCGCCGCCGATCTCCAGCCGGCGGTGCGCCGGGGCGATGCCGGAGGCGGGGTAGGCCTTGGCGTGCCTGGCCGCGACCTCCTTGGCGACCACGTCGATGCCGGCGCCGCCGAGCTTGGTCGTGGTGCCGTGGAAGTAGGTGTCGACGAAGTCGGTGTCCAGGCCGATGGCCTCGAAGACCTGCGCGCCGCGGTAGGAGGCGACGGTGGAGATGCCCATCTTGGACATCACCTTCAGCACGCCCTTGCCCAGCGCCTTGATCAGGTTCCTGATGGCCGCCTCGGGCTCCAGGCCCTGGAGGAAGGTGCCCGCGCGCAGCAGGTCCTCGACCGACTCCATCGCCAGGTACGGGTTGACCGCCGCGGCACCGTAGCCGATGAGCAGCGCGACGTGGTGCACCTCGCGGACGTCGCCGGCCTCGACCAGCAGGCCCACCTGGGTGCGCTGCTTGGTGCGGATGAGGTGGTGGTGCACGGCGGAGGTGAGCAGCAGCGACGGGATCGGCGCGTGCTCGGCGTCCGAGTGCCGGTCGGAGAGCACGATCAGCCGGGCGCCGTCCTCTATGGCGGCGTCGGCCTCGGCGCAGATCTCGGTCAGCCGCGCGGCCAGCGCCTCCCCGCCGCCGGAGACCCGGTACAGGCCCGACAGCGTCGCGGCCTTCAGGCCCGGCAGGTCGCCGTCGGCGTTGATGTGGATGAGCTTGGCCAGCTCGTCGTTGTCGATCACCGGGAAGGGCAGGGTGATGTTGCGACAGGACGCCGGCGACGGCTCCAGCAGGTTGCCGGACGGGCCGACGGCGCTGATCAGCGAGGTGACCAGCTCCTCCCGGATGGCGTCCAGCGGGGGGTTGGTGACCTGCGCGAACAGCTGGGTGAAGTAGTCGAAGAGCAGCCGGGGCCGCTCGGACAGCGCCGCGATCGGCGAGTCGGTGCCCATGGAGCCCAGCGGCTCACCGCCGGTCTTCGCCATCGGCGCCAGGATGATCCGCAGCTCCTCCTCGGTGTACCCGAAGGTCTGCTGGCGGCGGGTGACCGAGGCGTGGGTGTGCACGATGTGCTCGCGCTCGGGCAGGTCGTTGAGGTGGATCAGGCCGGCTTCCAGCCACTCCGCGTAGGGGTGCTCGGCGGCGAGCTGGGCCTTGATCTCGTCGTCCTCGATGATCCGGTGCCGGGCCGTGTCGACCAGGAACATCTTCCCGGGCTGCAGCCGGCCCTTGCGGACCACCTTGTCCGGGGAGATGTCGTCCAGCACGCCGGACTCGGAGGCGAGCACGACCAGGCCGTCGTCGGTGACCCAGTAGCGCCCCGGACGCAGGCCGTTGCGGTCCAGGACGGCGCCGACGACGGAACCGTCGGTGAAGGTGACGCAGGCCGGACCGTCCCAGGGCTCGATCAGGGTGGAGTGGTACTGGTAGAAGGCGCGCCGGGCCGGGTCCATCGAGTCGTGGTTCTCCCACGCCTCGGGGATCATCATCAGCACGCTGTGGGGCAGCGAGCGGCCGCCGAGGTGGAGCAGCTCCAGCACCTCGTCGAAGGTCGCCGTGTCCGAGGCGTCCGGGGTGCAGACCGGGAAGATCCGGTCCAGGTCGCCGCCGAAGTGGCCGGAGGCGAGCTGCGACTCGCGGGCGCGCATCCAGTTGCGGTTGCCCTTGACGGTGTTGATCTCACCGTTGTGGGCGACGAAGCGGTACGGGTGCGCCAGCGGCCAGCTGGGGAAGGTGTTGGTGGAGAAGCGGGAGTGCACCAGGGCGATCGCGGTGGCGGTGCGCCCGTCGGACAGGTCCGGGAAGAAGGGCTCCAGCTGGCCGGTGGTCAGCATGCCCTTGTAGACGAGCGTCCGGGCCGACAGCGACGGGAAGTAGACGTCCGCCTCCCGCTCGGCACGCTTGCGCAGCACGAAGGCCGGGCGGTCGAGGTCGATCCCGGACCGCGCGCCCTCGGCGTCCGAGACGAAGAGCTGGGAGAAGTACGGCATCGTCGAGCGCGCCGTGGCGCCGAGGACGTCGGGGCCGATCGGCACCTCGCGCCAGCCGAGGACGGTCAGGCCCTCCTCGGCGGCCAGCCGCTCGATCGACTCGACGGCCTTGCGGCGGTCCTCGTCCTCGACGGGCAGGAAGGCCGTGCCGACCGCGTACCGGCCGGCGGCGGGCAGCTCGAAGCCGGCGACCGCCCTCAGGAACGCGTCCGGGACCTGCATCAGGATGCCCGCGCCGTCGCCGGAGTCCGGATCGGAGCCGGTGGCCCCGCGGTGCTCCAGGTTGCGCAGCACGGTCAGTGCCTGCTCCACGAGCGCGTGGTCCGCCTCGCCGGTGAGGGTGGCCACGAAGCCGACGCCGCAGGCGTCGTGCTCGTTGCGGGGGTCGTACATCCCCTGGGGGGCGGGACGCCCGTCCATGTGGGACCACCGGCCGGAACCGGAGCCGGCGGTCTGGGGGTGCGTGGACGCGGAACGCATCGGCTCTCCCGTCGTCGTCATCTGGCATATGACATGCGCACTAGGGACGACGTTGGCCCTCTGCGATTTCGTGCAGGTTACATGATGGCCGGATGGCCGAAAAGTGGATAGCCAGTTCCATCATGTGGACTAAGCAGCGCTACGAGCAGGCAGTATGGGCCAGCATCGCTCACGTGAGACGCAGGCGACACTGCCCACGGCGCCACAGACTGATGCCCTGTGTTGGTCACGCTGAAACGAGCGGGTAACAAGTGGCTTGTGGCCGTCACCCGGCTCAGCCGACGGCGGTGCCGAACAGCGCTCCCAGAACGAAGGTAACCCCGGCGGCGGCTCCGCCCAAGACGAGCTGCCGAAGTCCGCTGAACCACCAGCTGCGCGCCGTCACACGGGCCACAGCCGCCCCGCAGAGGAAGAGACCGACCAGCGCGACGATCACCGCGGGCCAGACCACCGTTGCGCCGATCAGGTACGGGAGCACGGGCAGCAGGGCCCCGACGCCGAAGGACAGGAACGAGGAACCGGCCGCCACCAGCGGCGACGGCAGGTCGGTCGGGTCGACGCCCAGCTCCTCGCGGGCGTGGATCTCCAGGGCCTGCTCCGGATCCCTGGACATCTGCCGTGCCACCTCTTCGGCCAGCTCCGGCTCGACGCCCCGGGCGACGTACAGCGCGGCCAGTTCGCGCAGCTCGTCCTTGGGGTTGCGGCGCAGTTCCAGCCGCTCGACGTCCAGCTCCGCCTGGACCAGCTCCCGCTGGGAGGCGACGGAGGTGTACTCGCCCGCCGCCATCGAGAAAGCGCCCGCCGCGAGTCCCGCCAAACCGGTGATCACGATGGTCGAGGGGGCGACGTTGCCGCCGGCGACGCCGGTCATGAGCGCGAGGTTCGACACCAGGCCGTCCATCGCCCCGAACACGGCCGGACGCAGCCAGCCACCGCTGACGTCCCGGTGGGTGTGGTGCGCCACGTGGTACGGCGCGACCCGCTCGTCCTCCACGGCTGACGGCATGGTCGATGTGCTCCTTCCCCCGGGGCGGCGATCCCCGCGTCCCTCCCTCGAACGCCTCGACCGTACGCTCGAATTCCCTGCGTTTCCAGCAAGGAAAGCCTGCCTTACCTGCGAAAACGCGCCCGGAGGTGAAACGCCGCGGCCGCCGTCACCGGGGTGGTGAACGGCGGCCGCGGGCTGCGCGACGTACGCGTCAGAGGTTCTTGGCGGGCTTGGCCTCGGCGTCGACGGGGACGGCGCCGTCCTCCTCGTCCCGGTCCGGGCCGGGCTCCGCCCCGTCGGCTTCGGTCTTCTCGGCGTCCGCGTCCGCGCCGGTCGCCTGCTCGCCCTTGGCGTCCCCGGCGTCCTTGGCCTTCGCCTCGGGGTCCGTCCCCTCCGCGGCGACGGCCGCCGGCTCGACGACCTCCTCACGGCCCGGCCGCAGCCGCGCCGAGACCACGATGTAGACCACGGCGGCGACGAAGACCAGGATCGACGTCCAGTCGTTGAGACGCAGGCCGAGGACGTGGTGGGCGTCGTCGACGCGCAGGTACTCGATCCAGAAGCGCCCGACGGTGTACGCCGCGACGTAGAGCGCGAAGGCGCGGCCGTGGCCGAGCCGGAAGCGCCGGTCGGCCCAGATGACCAGCAGGGCCACGCCCACGCACCACAGCGACTCGTAGAGGAAGGTCGGGTGGTACGTCGCGACGTCCAGGCTGTCCGCCGGCCGGTGGGCACTGTCGATCTTCAGGGCCCAGGGCAGATCGGTGGCACGCCCGTACAGCTCCTGGTTGAACCAGTTGCCCCAGCGGCCGATGGCCTGGGCGAAGGCGATGCCCGGGGCCACGGCGTCGGCGTACGCGGGCAGCGAGATGCCGCGGCGCCGGCAGCCGATCCAGGCGCCGAGGGCACCCAGGGCGATGGCGCCCCAGATGCCGAGACCGCCCTCCCAGATCTTGAACGCGTTGACCCAGTCCTTGCCCTCACCGAAGTAGAGCTCGTAACTGGTGATCACGTGGTAGAGGCGGCCGCCGACCAGGCCGAAGGGCACCGCCCAGACGGCGATGTCGGCGACCGTGGTCTTCAGTCCGCCGCGGGCGACCCATCGCCTGCCGCCGAGCCACACGGCCACGAAGACACCGATGATGATGCAGAAGGCATAGCCGCGCAGAGGGATGGGGCCGAGGTGGATGACCCCGCGCGACGGGCTGGGAATGAAGGCGATGAGTTCCATGGCACTGCCGACGCTACCGTGCCGGGCGGGTGCGGCGGGCACCCGCCCGGCAACGGCTGGATAACGGGCGGGAGCTCAGCCGCCCTGCGAGGCCGCGGGAGAGCCTCCCGCGGGCGCGGAGCCGCTCGCCGATCCCGGCGCGCCCGGCGACCCGGAAGCGCTCGGCGGGGTGGCGCCCTGCGTCGCGGTGCCGGGCTTCTTGCCCTTGTTGGCCTCGGTGACCAGCTGCTTCAGCCGGTCCGCGGTCAGGTTGGGCTGCCCCTTGGCGAGCAGGTTCTCCCCGCCGTTGAGCAGGATGGTGGGCGTGGAGTTGAAGCCGGCGGCGCCGAAGGCCTCGTTGTTGGCGTTCACCCAGTCGTCGTACGTGCCGTCCTTCACGCAGGTGGTGAAGGCGTCGGTCTTCAGCCCCGGCACCTTGCCGGCCAGCTCCAGCAGGTAGGTCTTGTCGGCGAAGTGGTCGTCGTTCTCCTGCGGCTGGTTCTGGTAGAGGACGTCGTGGTACGCGCGGAACTTGCCCTCGTCCTGCGCGCAGGCCGCGGCGTTGGCGGCGTTGAGCGAGCCGGTACCGCCCAGGTTCCCGTCGATGAGCCGGACGAGGTGGTACTCGACCTTGAGCTGGCCCTGGTCCTGGAGGCCGTGGATGGTGTCGCGGAGCTCGTTCTCGTAGGCCGCGCAGGCCGGGCACCGGAAGTCCTCGTACACGGTCAGGGTGGACGGGGCGTCGCTCGCGCCGTTGGGGAGGGCCAGCCTGTCCTTGCCGGTCGCGCCCACCGGGGTGACGGCCGGGGCGCCGGAACCGCCGCCGCTGCCCGCCACCACGACCCCGATGACGGCGCCGACGGCCAGGACCCCCACCACGGAGCCCGCGACGATCAGCGTCCTCTTGCGCTTGTGCCGGCGCTCGTCCTCCGCGCGCTGCTCCTGCAGCCGGTCCCGGGCACTGCGCTTTCCTTCACGGTTCTTCTCGCTCACACCCAGGCACAACGAACCGGGGGCACGCTCGCGCGTACCCCCGGCCCATGTTTCGCCCGGAAGAGTGAGGCGCCGCTACCGGCGGACGCCCTGGGCGAGGTCCGCCGCCAGCTCGCGCACCCCGGTCAGGCCCTGCTCCAGGTCCGGCGCGTCGAGCAGCCGCTTGACGAACGCCGAGCCGACGATCACCCCGTCCGCGAAGGCCGCCACCTCGGCCGCCTGGGCGGCGTTGGAGACGCCCAGGCCCACGCAGACCGGCAGCTCGGTCTGGGCCCGGGTGCGCCGCACCAGGTCGGCCGCCTCGGCGCCGACGCTCTCGCGGGTGCCGGTGACGCCCATCAGCGAGGCCGCGTAGACGAAGCCGGAGCCCACCGCCGTGATCTTCGCCAGCCGCTCGTCCCGGCTGCTCGGGGCGACCACGAAGACGGTGGCCAGTCCGTGCTGCTCGGCGGCCTTCCGCCACACCTCGGACTCCTCCACCGGCAGGTCCGGCAGGATGCAGCCCGCGCCGCCCGCCTCGGCCAGCTCGGCCGCGAAGCGCTCGGTGCCGTAGCGGTCCACCGGATTCCAGTACGTCATGACCAGGATCGGCTTCCCGGTCGCGGCGTGCGCCTCCCGCACCGTGCGCAGCACGTCCTTGATCCGCACGCCGCCGCGCAGCGCGATGTCGTCCGCGGTCTGGATGACCGGGCCGTCCAGCACGGGGTCGCTGTGCGGCAGGCCGATCTCGACGACGTCGGCACCGCCGTCCAGGGCCGCCTTCGCCGCCTCGATGCCGCCCTCCACGGTCGGGAAACCGGCCGGGAGGTAGGCCACCAGGGCGGCGCGCCCCTCGGCCCTGGCGCCGGCCAGGGTCCGGTCCAGCAGCTCGATCTGCCCGCTCACCGCTGTGCTCCTTCAGCCTCGTCGTACAGCCCGAAGTAGCGGGCGGCCGTGTCCATGTCCTTGTCGCCGCGGCCGGAGAGGTTGACCAGGACCAGGCCCTCCTCGCCCAGCTCCCGGCCGACCCCCAGCGCGCCGGCGAGGGCGTGCGCGCTCTCGATGGCCGGGATGATGCCCTCGGTGCGGGACAGCAGGCGCAGCGCCTGCATCGCCTCGTCGTCGGTGACCGGGCGGTACTCGGCGCGGCCGGTCTCCTTGAGGTAGGCGTGCTCGGGGCCGATGCCGGGGTAGTCCAGGCCGGCCGAGATCGAGTACGGCTCGGTGATCTGGCCCTCGTCGTCCTGCAGGACGTAGGAGCGGGAGCCGTGCAGGATGCCGGGCTCGCCGACGGTGAGCGTCGCCGCGTGCTCGCCGGAGTCCACGCCGTGTCCCGCCGCCTCCAGGCCGACCAGGCGTACGCCCTCGTCCGGGATGAAGGCGTGGAACAGGCCGATCGCGTTGGACCCGCCGCCCACGCAGGCGGCGACCACGTCCGGCAGCCGGCCCGCGCGCTCCAGGATCTGGCGGCGGGCCTCGACGCCGATGACGCGGTGGAAGTCGCGCACCATCGCCGGGAAGGGGTGCGGGCCCGCGACCGTGCCGAAGAGGTAGTGGGTGCGGTCCACGTTGGCGACCCAGTCGCGGAACGCCTCGTTGATCGCGTCCTTCAGCGTGCGGCTGCCCGACTTCACGGGGATCACCTCGGCGCCGAGGATGCGCATGCGGGCGACGTTGAGCGCCTGGCGCTCGGTGTCGACCTCGCCCATGTAGATGGTGCACTCCAGGCCGAACAGGGCGCAGGCGGTGGCCGTCGCCACACCGTGCTGGCCCGCGCCGGTCTCGGCGATGACCCGGGTCTTGCCCATGCGCTTGGTGAGCAGCGCCTGGCCCAGCACGTTGTTGATCTTGTGCGAGCCGGTGTGGTTGAGGTCCTCCCGCTTGAGGAAGACCCGTGCCCCGCCGGCGTGCTCCGCGAACCGCGGCACCTCGGTGAGCGGGCTCGGGCGGCCGGTGTAGTGCACCAGCAGGTCGTTCAGTTCCGCGGCGAAGGCCGGATCGGACTTCGCCTTGTCGTACTCCACGGCGACCTCGTCCACGGCGGCGACCAGCGCCTCCGGGATGAACTTGCCGCCGAACCTGCCGAAGTAGCCCTCGGCACTGGGCACCCGGCCCTCGGGGTCGGGGATGAAGAAGTCTTCGGACATGACGTTCTCGGCTCCTTCGGGGGCGCGCGTCGGCAGCCCCCAGGGTTTCGCGTACCAATGGTCACGTTACGGCGCGTTCGGCGCCGTCGGCGGCATGCGCACGCCCGCGGCCGGGGAGCACGGCGGGACGCTCACCGGCGGGACGCCGGTGGGCACGCCCGTGCCCCGGTCATCAGGAGGACGGCGCTGCCGTCAGCGCCATCGGCGCCCGTTGATCTGACCCGGCTCGCAGCCGATGTGGTAGCGCACGCGGCGGCCGAGGACGCGCCGCGCGGGCGCGCGGCAGCCACGGGGACGGCAGCCCCGGGCCAGTCGCGCGTAGGTCGTCATGGGGCCGGTCAGCCCCGTCCGTGGCGCAGCGCGGGGTGCGCGCCGGCGGCCACGAGGTCGGCCACGGCGGACTTGGGGTCGCGGCCGGTCACCAGCGACTCGCCGACGAGGACGGCGTCGGCGCCGTCGTTGGCGTAGGCGATGAGGTCGTGCGGGCCGCGGACGCCGGACTCGGCCACCTTGACGATGTGGTCCGGGATCTCCGGGGCGACGCGGGCGAAGGTGCCGCGGTCGACCTCGAGGGTCTTGAGGTTGCGCGCGTTGACGCCGATGATGCGGGCGCCCGCGTCGACGGCGCGCTCGACCTCCTCCTCGTCGTGCACCTCGACCAGCGGGGTGAGCCCGATGGACCCGGCCCGCTCGATCAGGGAGACCAGCGCGTCCTGCTCCAGCGCCGCGACGATCAGCAGCGCCAGGTCGGCACCGTAGGCGCGGGCCTCCCAGAGCTGGTAGGCGGTGACGATGAAGTCCTTGCGGAGCACGGGGATGTCGACCTTGGCCCGGACGGCCTCGAGGTCGGCCAGCGAGCCGCCGAAGCGGCGCTGCTCGGTGAGGACCGAGATGACGGCGGCGCCGCCCGCCTCGTAGTCCGCGGCCAGGCCCGCGGGGTCGGCGATGGCGGCCAGAGCTCCCTTGGAGGGGCTGGACCGCTTGACCTCGCAGATGACCTTGACGCTGTCCCCGCGCAGGGCCGCCACGCCGTCCTTGGCGTCGCGCGCCTTCGCCGCCCGCTCCTTGAGCTCGTCGAGGGAGACCCGGGCCTGCCGCTCGGCGAGGTCCTCGCGGACTCCGTCGATGATCTCGTCGAGCACACTCACGCGAGAGGACCCCTTCCGAAAGCGAAACGATCAGGCCAGTGAGATGTTCCACCAGCACTGCGATGGTAACCGCCGGTGGGCGGAGGACCCGCATCCGGCGGGGCGGGGGCCCACCGGACGGACGGTCCGGGCGCCCCTTCGTCGCTGGTCAGGGCGCCAGCGCGGTGCCGAACGGAAGGTTCCGGACGACGGTGAAGAGCAGCACGACACCCGTGATCGCCCACCAGTGGACGGCCCGCAGCGCGAGCGAGAAGGGGCGGCCGCGCAGCGTCCGGGTGAGCCAGACCGTCCACACCACGGCGAAGAGCAGGTAGCCCGCCACGGCCAGCGCGTTGAGGCCGAACGCCGCGCCGAAGTCGCCGTGCACGACCGCGTACGCGCTGCGCAGCCCGCCGCAGCCGGGGCAGTACAGGCCCGTGTAGTGCAGCAGGGGGCAGACCGGGTAGTGCCCGGCCTCGTTCGGGTCGAAGGTGCCGACGTACGCGAAGGCGGCGGCGACACCGCCGAGCACGCCCAGCGGGGCGGCGAGGGCAATCGGCTTCGGCCTGGCGGCGGTCTCGGTCACGCGGTGATTGTCCCGCGCCGCGCCCGCCGGGGACACCCGGGGTGGCCGGAAAGGACGCAACCGCCGCCGGCGGATGCGCCGGCGGCGGCTGCGGGGTCCGTGCCCGGGTCAGCCGTGCTGCTTCTCCGGCACCGGCTTGCCGAGGCCCGCGGCGCGCATACCGAGACCGATCAGACCGCCCAGGGCGGCGACCGCCAGGCCGGCGAACATACCGATCGGCTCCGCCAGGACGACGAAGGCAGCCGCGACGCAGAAGCCGATGAAGGCGATGGTCACGCCGGTCCAGGCGGCAGGGGTGTGTCCGTGGCTGTTGCCCGCCATGAGTGCTCCCAAGTCGTTCTACAAAAGGGTCGTCAGTTGCTCCGCCCGCGCGATGGCGCGCGTCACGCGCCATTGTCCCCCGTTGCGCTCACGCTCCGCGCGCGGGGGGTGGCCCGGCGCGTCAGGGCGCCTCGGTGGGGTCCTCGCCGCGGTCCAGCGCCTTCCACAGGTCCTCGGGGCGCTCCTCGCCGGCGGCGGGTGCGGCGGTACGTGCGGGCTGCGACGCCTTCGGGGTGTCGCGGTCGTACCGGTTCGACATCCCCGGCCAGGTCCGGGCGCGGAGCAGGGCGACGACGCCTGCGGACAGCAGCAGCACGCCACCGGCCGCGGACAAGCCCGGCCAGGCACTGGTGGTGGCCCCGGTGACGGTCGTACGGCTGAGGCCGCTGGCGGTCGCCGCGGCGGCGTCCAGGGCCGCGGTGTCGCCGAGCGCGAGCAGCGCCGCCGCGAGGGCCCCGGCCCCGCACAGCGCGAGCAGCCCGCCGACGAGCAGCCGGGCCGCTCCCCGTACGGCGAAGACCGCCACGAGGGCGGCGAGTCCCACCAGCGCGAGCGCGCCCGGCACCCCGGTGACCTGGTGGCCGGAGACGCTGACCGGCATCCCGCCGCCGGCGAACGGGGCGCTGCCCTTCTGCCAGGTCTTGCCCGAGGCCAGGAGCACGACCGCGGCGCCGGCCACGCCGCTCGCCAGGGCGAGGACGAGGCTGCCGCGGCCGGCCGCCCGGCGGGGTGCGGGCCCGGCGGCCGGATCTGCGACGGTGCGGGGCTGGGGTACGGACTGGGGTACGGAACTGCTCACCGGACCACTATCCCCCGTCGTTCCCGCGCCCCGGCACGCGGGTCCCGCCGGTGGCGGTCACGCCCCGCCGCGCATCCGGCCCGCCGTGGCGACGGCGCGCAGCACCGCGGCGGCCTTGTTCCGGCACTCGGTGTCCTCGCTGACCGGGTCGGAGTCGGCGACGATGCCGGCGCCGGCCTGGACGTAGGCGGTCCCGCCGCGCAGCACCGCGGTGCGGATGGCGATGGCGGTGTCGGAGTCCCCGGCGAAGTCGAGGTAGCCCACGGCGCCGCCGTACAGCCCGCGCCGGGTGGGCTCCAGCTCGTCGATGATCTGCATCGCGCGCGGCTTGGGCGCCCCCGACAGGGTGCCCGCGGGGAAGCAGGCGGTGAGGACGTCGAAGGCCGTGCGGCCGGCGCCGAGGCTGCCGGTGACGGTGGAGACGATGTGCATGACGTGGCTGTACCGCTCGATCGACATGAAGTCGACGACCTCGACGCTGCCGGGCTCGCAGACCCTCCCCAGGTCGTTGCGGCCCAGGTCGACCAGCATCAGGTGCTCGGCGCGCTCCTTGGGGTCGGCGAGCAGTTCGTCGGCGAGCGCCTGGTCCTCCCGGGGCGTCGCGCCGCGCGGGCGGGTGCCCGCGATGGGGTGCACCATGGCCCGGCCGTCCTCGACCTTCACCAGCGCCTCGGGGCTGGACCCGACGACGTCGAAGCCGTCGAAGCGCAGCAGGTACATGTAGGGGGAGGGGTTGGTCGCCCGCAGCACGCGGTAGACGTCGAGCGCGCTCGCCGGACAGGGTGTCTCGAACCGCTGCGAGGGCACGACCTGGAAGGCGTCGCCGGCCCGGATGTACTCCTTGGCCGTCTCCACCGCGGCCTGGTACGCGGCCCCGCCGAAGCGCGAGGTGACCTCCTCCGGCAGCCGGGACGGCGGCAGCTCTACGGGCGCGGAGTCCACGGGACGGGCCAGGTCGGCGGTCATGGCGTCGAGCCGCCGCACGGCCTCGGCGTACGCCTCGTCGACGCCGGTGTCGAGGTCGTTGTGGTTGATCGCGTTGGCGATCAGCAGCACCGAGCCGTCCCAGTGGTCGAGCACCGCCAGGTCGGAGGTGAGCAGCATCGTGAGCTCGGGCAGGCCCAGGTCGTCTCGGGCATGGTCGCCGATGCGCTCCAGGCGGCGCACGACGTCGTAGCCGAGGTAGCCGACCATGCCCCCGGTGAACGGCGGCAGGCCCGCGTCGTCGTGCAGGTCGCGCGGGGTGTGCAGGGCCTCGATCGTGGCCCGCAGCGCCTCCAGCGGGTCACCGCCGTCCGGCACGCCGACCGGCGGCGTGCCGAGCCAGTGGGCCCGGCCGTCGCGCTCGGTCAAGGTGGCGGCGCTGCGGACGCCGACGAACGAGTAGCGGGACCACGAGCGGCCGTTCTCCGCGGACTCCAGCAGGAAGGTGCCGGGGCGCTCGGCGGCGAGCTTCCGGTACAGGCCGACCGGGGTGTCCCCGTCGGCCAGCAGCTTCCTGCTGACCGGGATGACACGGCGGTCCTGCGCCAGCTTGCGGAAGGTGTCGAGGTCGGGGGTGACGGTGCCCGTGGTCATGGTCCGCAGCCTAGTGCCCGGGCGCGGCCGCTTCAGGCCAGCGGCAGTTCGCCCGCGTCGAAGCAGGTGCGGTCGCCGGTGTGGCAGGCCGCGCCGACCTGGTCGACCTTGACGAGGATGGTGTCGCCGTCGCAGTCCAGGGCAACAGACTTCACGTGCTGGACGTGCCCGGACGTGTCGCCCTTGACCCAGTACTCCTGGCGGCTGCGGCTCCAGTAGGTGCAGCGGCCGGTGGTGAGGGTGCGGTGCAGCGCCTCGTCGTCCATCCATCCGAGCATGAGGACTTCGCCGGTGTCGTACTGCTGCGCGACGGCGGGGACGAGGCCGTCGGCGGTGCGCTTGAGACGGGCGGCGACGGCTGGGTCGAGCGGGGATTCCATACCCCCATTCTGCCCGCTGCGGGCGGCGTGACTTCGGCTCCTGCCCTCACCCCGCTCACCCGTATGGGGCATGCTTCGTCCATGAGTTTTCCTCCGCCGTCGCCGCCCGACGACCCGCGCTCCGGACAGGGCGGCGGTTTTGGGCCGCCCCCGGGGGGTTTCGGCCCGCCGCAGTACCAGCCCCAGTCGCAGCCGCAGTACCAGCCGCAGCCGTTGCCGCCGTACCAGAACCAGCCGCAGTTCCCCGGGCCTGCTCAGCAGGGCGGCGGTTACGGCTACCCGCCCCCGCCGCAGCCGCCGCGCAGCGGTGGCGGCGCGAAGGTGGCCGCGATCGTCATCGGCGCGGTCGTCCTGATAGCCGTCGTCGTCGGCGGTCTGGCGATCGCGCTGAGCGGCGGCGAGGACGACGACAAGGGCGCCACCGGGTCCACCAGCAGCAGCCCCACGGCCTCGGCCCCCGCCACGCAGGACACGGCGACCGCGTCCACGGAGCCGGACCCCTCCGAGACCTTCCGCAAGTACGTCGTGCTCAGCCCCGGCCAGTGCTTCGACGATCCGGGCCTGGACAGCGGCGTCACCGAGGTCACGACGGTCTCCTGCAACGGCCCGCACGACGCCGAGGTCATCGCCAACGAGACCATCACGGGCACCTTCGGCACGGAGGCCGCGCTCAAGGCCAAGGTCCTGAAGCTGTGCGAGGCGGACGCCGCCAAGCGCCTGAAGGACGTCAAGGACAACCCCGGGTACTACTACTACGCGCTGTACCCGAAGCTCTCGGGCTACCAGGTGCAGGGCAAGGACACCATCTCCTGCTCCCTGACCCTCAGCAACAAGCTGGACGGCAAGAAGCTGACGAAACCGCTGCCGTAGCTGCTGCCCACCGGCGGGGGCCGGACGTAGGCTGACGGCATGTCGACTCATGCCCAGCGTGAACGTCTGCTCCTCGCCGACCTGCTGGAGAGTGCCGGACCCGAGGCGCCAACCCTCTGCGAGGGCT
Organism: Streptomyces sp. TOM-9; assembly: GCF_056858595.1. NCBI lineage: Bacteria > Bacillati > Actinomycetota > Actinomycetes > Kitasatosporales > Streptomycetaceae > Streptomyces > Streptomyces sp. TOM-9. Next base: position 2,982,995 of record NZ_JBXEQB010000001.1, read on the forward strand.
GGACCACCCGCGACCTCGCCGCCCACATCGTGGTGCGGGAGCGCCGCGGTGACGCCTCGGCCGGCCTGGTCATCCCCTTCCTCGCGGACCGGTCGGAGCGTGTGCGCAAGGAGTTCGCGGAACGGCCCTTCCAGGAACTGATCCGGCTGATCCGCACCGGGCCGCCGCGGCTGTCGCCGTTCGCCCTCAAGCAGATCGACGAGGCGGCCAACACCGTCGAGTTCTTCGTCCACGCCGAGGACGTGCGCCGGGCCCAGCCGGACTGGTCGCCGCGCGAACTGGACCCCGTCTTCGCCGAACTGCTCTGGTCCCGGCTGGAGCGCTCCGCCCGGCTGCTGGGCCGCAAGGCCCCGGTCGGCGTGGTGCTGCGCCGGCCGGACGGGCAGACCGCGGTGGCGCACCGCGGCGCCCCGGTCGTCACGGTCACCGGGGAGCCCGGCGAGCTGCTGCTGTTCGCCTTCGGCCGGCAGGACTCCGCCCGGGTGGAGACCGAGGGCGACAAGGACGCGGTGACCCGGCTGTACGACGCCAGGCTCGGGATCACGGCCTGAGTCCGGCTACCCGGGGCGGCGGGCGAGTTCCGCCCGCCGCAGCGCCGGCGCGGCGAGTCCCGCGACGGCCCCCGCGGCCGCGACCGCCGCACTGACGACGAACACCGGCTGCGGACCCCAGGCGCCGATGGCGGCCCCGGTGAGCGGGTAGCTCATCGGGGCGACGCCGAGCGAGAACAGCGCGGCCACCGAACTGACCCGGCCGAGGTAGGCGGGGTCGGTGAGGGTCTGCAGCAGGGCTCCGCACAGTGCGCCGCTCAGTCCTGCCACGAGGCCGATCACGACGGCCACGGCGACCGCCCCCGGCAGCGCGGGGACGAAGACGAAGGCGGCCACCGCGACCGCCCCCAACCCCAGGCAGCAGGCCTGGGCCAGCCCGGCGCGCGGCAGCCGGCCGCGCACCGTCAGCAGCAGTGAGGCGGCGCCCGCGCCGGCGCCGAAGCCGCTGACGATCCAGCCGAGCCCGGCGGCGCCCCAGCCCCGGTCGGCGGCGACCAGCACGAGGCCGATGTTGAACGGCCCGGCGAAACCGAGCTCGCCGACCGCGATGACGACCATGAGCGCGGTGAGCGCGCGCCGTCCGCGGATGTGGCGCAGGCCGTCCACCAGCTCCCGCCACGGGGTGCCGCCCGCCTGTGCGGCACCGTCGTCGGGCCGCAGCGGGGCCACGCGGACGGCGAGCAGCAGCACGAGCGAGACCGCGAACAGCACGCCCGCGACGGCGAACGCGGTGGGGGCGCCGCCGGTCGCGACGGCCGTGCCGCCGAGCGAGGCGCCGGCCACGTTGCCGACCCGCATCGCGATGCCCTTCATCCCGTGCAGGCGGCCCAGTTGGTCCGGGCCGGTGATGCGCGTCGGCAGGGCGCCGACGGCGGGCAGGAACACCGCGTCCACGGCGCCGAAGAGCACCGCGACCACGGCCAGCGCCCACAGCCCGGGGGTGGTGAGGGCGAGCAGCGCGGCCGCCGCGAACATCACCGCGCACCGGGTCAGATCACTGCCGATGACGATGCGTCGCGGCCCGAACCGGTCGGCCAGCACTCCCCCGCCGAGCATCAGCACCGCGCGCGGCACGGCGCCGGCCGCGAGGACCAGGCCGGCCCGCCCGGGGTCCCCGGCGCGGGTGGCGGCCCAGGACAGGGCGAGGAACCACACGGCGTCGCCGACGAGCGAGGCGGTGAAGGCGGCGAGCCAGCGCAGGACGTTGGCGTCCCGGTGGGCGGGGGCACGGGAAGGGGACAGGGACGGTGCGGCGGTGGCGGGCGCCGTCATGCGGTCGCCTCCTTCGGGGCTCACGGCCGGTGGGGGAATCCGTACAGGTGCACCGCGACGTGCTCACGGCCCTCGGTGTCGCCCGCCTCCTCGGCGGCGCGCCCGCGGTCGACCCAGCGCATGACCAGCTCCCCCAGCTCATCGCCGAACCGGCGCATCTCCTGCGCGGTGAGCCGGGGCATGTACTCGGAGCTGAAGGACGCGTCGGTCCACTCCTTGTCCCAGGCGAACTGCTGGTCGAGGTAGGCGGCGTAGCGCGCGTACCGGGTGGCGAGGAGCTGCCGGGCCACCTCGCCCATGACGGCGGCGCCCTCGGGGCGGTCGGCGAAGTCCGAGGTGCGGAAGGCCAATCCGCGTTCGGAGCTGACCTTCCACCACCGCTCGCGGCCGTCCGAGCTCTGCCCGGGGGCCTCGGTGATGAAGCCGTGCGCGGCCAGCTTGCGCAGGTGGTAACTGACCAGCGACACCGCCTCGTCGACCTGGTCGGCCAGCTGGGAGGCGGTGGCGGTGCGGGCGGTGAACAGGGCGCGGTAGAGCTCGATGCGCAGCGGGTGCGTGAAGACCTTGAGCGCGTCGAGGTCGGTGATCCTCTGGGGGTCTGCGGAGGTCTCTTCCGTCTCTTCCTCGGGCATACCCGGGAGGCTAGATAGGAAAGGAAATTTGCGCAATAGAAATTGCGCAACTGATCCTGCACATCGGGGCGACTGATCGGGATGTCCACCCGGGAGGACGACGGCGGTCAAGGCCCGTGCCACGAGGCGGACTTCGCGGCCGATGCCGACGGGGACCTCGGACGGCCGGCGGAGAACCGTGCGCCGGGTGAGACCCTGGTGCACGACGTGATCGCCGCAACGCTCGACCTCCGTGGGTGACGTGTGCCGTACCTGAAGCTGCTCCGCCGGCCCCATGTGGGCCGGTTGTTGTCCGGTTCGCTCGTCGGACGGCTGCCGACCGCGATGGCGGCCCTGGCCATCGCGCTGGCGCTCCGCGCGGCCGGCGCGGACTACCGGCTGGTGGGCGCCGCCGGGGGCATCTACGCGGTGTCCGGAGCGATCGGCGGGCCGCTGCTCGGACGGTGGGCGGACCGGCTGGGCCAGCCGCGCGTGCTGATCGTCTCGGCGCTGGTCTCGGCTGGCGGCTTCGCCGCGCTGGCCGCCGCACCGGGCAGCACGGCGGTGGCCGTGCTCGGCCCGGCCGTCGCCGGGGCCGCCTCGCCGCCGCTGGAGCCGTGCCTGCGCGCGCTCTGGCCGGACCTCGTCGAGCCGGACGAACTGGAGTCCGCGTACGCGGTGGACGCCGGCGCGCAGGAACTGGTCTTCATCGCCGGCCCGCTCCTGGTCGGCGGGCTGGCGGTGCTCGGCCCGGCCCGGCTGGCGCTGCTGGCCGCGGCCGTCCTCGGGGTGGTGGGCGCGCTCTCCGTCGCGACCTCCGCGCCCTCCCGTGCCTGGGCCTCCGCCACCCGTTCCGTCGACTGGCTGGGTCCGCTGCGCAACCGGGCCCTGGTGGTGCTGCTGTGCGCGCTGGCCGGATGCGGCTGGGCGCTGGGCACGTTCAACGTCTTCGCCGTCGCCTACGCCGAGCGCCACCCGCTGCCCGGCGGCGCGGGCACCCTGCTGGCGCTGAACTCCACCGGCGCCCTGATCGGCGCCCTGCTGATCGCCGTCCTGCCCTGGCGGGCGGACCCGGCCACCAAGGCGGCCGTCACCGCCGCCGGGATGGCCGTCACCTTCTGGCCCTTCGCCCTGGTCCCCGGCCCGCTGCCGATGGCGGCTGCCGCCCTGCTGAGCGGGGTGTTCTTCGCGCCGCTGCTCACCGTGGTGTTCGGGCTCACCGGCGAACTCGCCCCGGCGGGCACCGTCACCGAGGCCTTCGCCTGGCTGGTCACCCTGGTCACCACCGGCATCGCGGGCGGCTCCGCCGTCAGCGGCCTGATCCTCGCCGACGGCTCCCTCCCCGCGGCCGCCGTCAGCGCCGCGAGCGGCGTCACCCTCACCGCCCTCACCCTCGCCGCCGCGCGGCCCCTCCTGGCCCGCGACCGCGTCGCCGTCCGGGCCGCGGGCCGGAACGGGGCGCCTAGCGCACCGGGTGCCCGGCGCCCCGGAGGGTCCGCTTGACGTCGCCGATGCGCAGGTCGCCGAAGTGGAAGACGGAGGCGGCCAGGACGGCGTCGGCGCCGGCGGCGACGGCCGGGGGGAAGTCGGTGAGGCGGCCCGCGCCGCCGGAGGCGATGACGGGGACGGTGACGTGCTTGCGGACGGCGGCGATCATCTCCGTGTCGTAGCCGTCCTTGGTGCCGTCGGCGTCCATCGAGTTGAGCAGGATCTCGCCGGCGCCCAGCTCGGCCGCGCGGTGCGCCCACTCCACGGCGTCGATGCCGGTGCCCTGGCGGCCGCCGTGCGTGGTCACCTCGTAGCCGGACGGTGTCCCGGCGTCGGTGCGGCGGGCGTCAACGGACAGCACCAGCACCTGGCGGCCGAACCGTTCGGCGATCTCGCGCAGCAGCTCGGGCCGGGCGATCGCCGCGGTGTTGACGCCGACCTTGTCGGCCCCGGCGCGCAGCAGCTTGTCGACGTCCTCGGCGGACCGCACGCCGCCGCCGACGGTGAGCGGGATGAAGACCTGCTCGGCGGTGCGCCGCACCACGTCGTAGGTCGTCTCGCGGTTGCCGGAGGAGGCCGTGATGTCGAGGAAGGTCAGCTCGTCGGCGCCCTCGGCGTCGTACAGCTTGGCCATCTCGACGGGGTCGCCGGCGTCCCGCAGGTTCCGGAAGTTGACGCCCTTGACGACCCGGCCGTTGTCCACGTCCAGGCAGGGGATGACTCGGACCGCCAGGGTCATGGTGCTCAAGCTCCTCGGAATGCTTCCAGTTCGACTTCGACCAGGACCCGGGAGTCCACGAAACCGGAGACGACGACCACCGTCGCGGTGGGTCGCACGGCGTCGAAGAACTCCTTGTGGGCCCGGCCCACCGCGTCCACGTCGCGGGTGTGGGTGAGGTACATGCGGGTGCGGACGACCGATTCGGCGCCGAGGCCGAACTCCTCCAGCACGCCGAGCGCGTTGGTGAACGCCGTCTTGGCCTGCTCGTACGGGTCGCCCTCGCCGTACAGCATGGTTCCGACGAACGGCATCGTGCCGCCGACGAGGACCCGGTCCCCCGCCGCGACGCCACGTGCGAAACCGAACTGCTCCTCCCAGGGGCTGTCGCTCTGCACACGCCGTACGGCAGGGGTTTGGGTCATCGCGACACAGCCTCCAGAGCCTCTTCCAAGGTGAACGCCTTGGCGTACAGGGCCTTACCCACGATGGCGCCTTCGACGCCCTCCGGGACCAGAGTCGCCAGGACCCGCAGGTCGTCGAGGGAGGAGACACCGCCGGAGGCGACCACCGGCCGGTCGGTCGCGGCGCACACGTTCCTGAGCAGCTCGACGTTGGGGCCCTGGAGGGTACCGTCCTTGTTGATGTCGGTGACGACGTAGCGGGCGCAGCCCTCGGAGTCCAGACGCGCCAGCGTCTCGTAGAGGTCGCCGCCGTCGCGGGTCCAGCCGCGGCCGCGCAGGGTGGTGCCGCGGACGTCCAGGCCGACCGCGATCCGGTCGCCGTGCTCGGCGATGACCTTGGCGACCCACTCCGGGGTCTCCAGGGCAGCGGTGCCGAGGTTGACCCGGGTGCAGCCGGTGGCGAGCGCCGCGGTCAGCGTCCCGTCGTCACGGATGCCGCCGGACAGCTCGACCTTGATGTCCATGGAGCGGGCCACCTCGGCGATCTGCTCCCGGTTGTCCCCGGTGCCGAAGGCGGCGTCCAGGTCGACCAGGTGCAGCCATTCGGCACCGGCCTGCTGCCAGGCCAGGGCGGCGGCCATCGGGTCCCCGTAGGACGTCTCGGAGCCGGACTCTCCGTGGACGAGGCGGACGGCCTGGCCGTCGCGGACGTCGACGGCGGGAAGGAGTTCGAGGCGGTGCGTCGTGCTCATGGCGGCGTACGTCCTAGTCCTTGAAGGTGTCGAGCCAGTTGGTCAGCAGCTGGGCGCCGGCGTCGCCGGACTTCTCCGGATGGAACTGGGTGGCCCACAGCGGACCGTTCTCCACCGCCGCGACGAAGGGCTCGCCGTGCGTGGCCCAGGTGACCTTGGGGACCCGGATGCCGGGGTTGGCGGTCTCCAGCTCCCAGCTGCGCACCGCGTAGGAGTGCACGAAGTAGAAGCGGGCGTCGGCGTCCAGGCCGGCGAACAGCCGGGAGTCCTCGGGCGCCTTGACGGTGTTCCAGCCCATGTGCGGCACGACCGGTGCGCGCAGCGGCTCCACGGTGCCGGGCCACTCCTCGCAGCCCTCCGTGGTGACGCCGTGCTCGACGCCCCTCTCGAAGAGGATCTGCATGCCGACGCAGATGCCCATCACGGGCCTGCCGCCCGACAGCCGGCGGCCGATGATCCACTCACCGCGCACCGCCTTCAGCCCGGCCATGCAGGCGGCGAAGGCGCCGACGCCGGGGACGAGCAGCCCGTCGGCGTTCATGGCCCTGTCGAAGTCGGCGGTGATCTCCACGTCCGCGCCCACCCGGGCGAGCGCGCGCTCGGCGGAACGGACGTTGCCGAAGCCGTAGTCGAGGACCACGACCTTCTTGGCGGCCTTGCTCATCTGCCGGAACCCCCTACAGCCGCAGCAGGCCGGCCGCCAGCGACATGGCCGAGCCGACACCGAGCAGCACGACGATGCTCTTGGGCATCTTCTGCTTCCAGAAGGAGTACACCCCGCCGGCCAGGAAGAGGCCGAGCAGGATGAAGAGAACGGCCGGCTTGCTCATCAGAGGGCGCCCTTCGTCGACGGGAGGATGCCCGCGGCGCGCGGGTCGCGCTCGGAGGCGTAGCGCAGGGCCCGGGCCAGCGCCTTGAACTGGCACTCCACGATGTGGTGGGCGTTGCGCCCGTACGGGACGTGGACGTGCAGCGCGATCTGCGCCTGGGCGACGAAGGACTCCAGGATGTGCCGGGTCATCGTCGTGTCGTAGGAGCCGATCATCGGCGCCATGTTCTCGGGTTCGGTGTGCACCAGGTACGGGCGGCCCGACAGGTCGACGGTGACCTGGGCGAGGGACTCGTCCAGCGGCACGGTGCAGTTGCCGAAGCGGTAGATGCCCACCTTGTCGCCGAGCGCCTGCTTGAAGGCGGCGCCCAGCGCGAGGGCGGTGTCCTCGATGGTGTGGTGGGTGTCGATGTGCAGGTCGCCCTCGGTCTTGACCGTGAGGTCGAAGAGGCCGTGGCGGCCGAGCTGGTCGAGCATGTGGTCGTAGAAGCCGACTCCGGTGGAGATCTCGGTCCTGCCGGTGCCGTCGAGGTCGAGCTCGACGACGACGGACGTCTCCTTGGTCGTGCGCTCCACGCGGCCGACGCGGGTCATGTGGTTACTGCTCCTTCTTCAGCTCGCGTACCGCTTCGAGGAACGCGTCGTTCTCGGCCGGGGTGCCCGCGGTGACCCGCAGCCAGCCCGGTACGCCGTTGTCGCGGACGAGCACGCCGCGGTCGAGGATCGCCTGCCAGGCGCGGTGGCTGTCCTCGAAGCGGCCGAACTGGACGAAGTTGGCGTCTGAGTCGGTGACCTCGCAGCCGATCGCCCGCAGCTCCCCGACCAGGCGGTCCCGCTCGGCCTTCAGCTGCTCGACGTACCCCAGCAGCGTATCGGTGTGCTCCAGGGCGGCCAGCGCGGTGGCCTGGGTGACGGCCGACAGGTGGTACGGCAGCCGCACCAGCTGGACGGCGTCCACCACCGCCGGGTCGGCGGCGAGGTAGCCCAGCCGCAGGCCGGCCGCGCCGAAGGCTTTCGACATGGTGCGGCTGACCACCATGTTGGGGCGGCCCTCGATCAGCGGCAGCAGGGACGGGCCGTGGCTGAACTCGCCGTACGCCTCGTCGACCACCACCAGGGCGGGCCGGGCGGCCTGGGCGGCCTCGTACAGCGCCACGACGGTGTCGGCGGCGACGGCGGTGCCGGTGGGGTTGTTGGGCGAGGTGATGAAGACCACGTTCGGCCGCTGCTCGGCGATGACCCGCGCGGCGGCGGTCACGTCGATGGTGAAGTCCTCGCGGCGCGGGCCGGAGATCCAGCCGGTGCCGGTGCCGCGGGAGATCAGCCCGTGCATGGAGTACGAGGGCTCGAAGCCGATCGCGGTGCGCCCGGGGCCGCCGAAGGTCTGCAGCAGTTGCTGGATGACCTCGTTGGAGCCGTTGGCGGCCCACACGTTGGCGAGTCCCACCGCGTGGCCCGCGGTGCGGGTCAGGTACCCGGCCAGTTGGGTGCGGAGCTCCACCGCGTCCCGGTCGGGGTAGCGGTTGAGGTCGCGGGCGGCCTCGCGGACCCGCTCGGCGATCCGCTCGACCAGCGCCTCGGGCAGCGGGTACGGGTTCTCGTTGGTGTTCAGGCGTACGGGGACGTCGAGTTGCGGGGCGCCGTAGGGGGACTTGCCGCGCAGTTCGTCCCGGATGGGCAGGTCGTCGATGCCGGTCACGGACCCGGTACCGTCCAATCGAATCGGGCGCGGACCGCGGCGCCGTGCGCGGGCAGGTCCTCGGCGTCGGCCAGGGTCACCACGTGCGCGGCGATCTCGGCGAGCGCCTCGCGGGTGTAGTCCACGACGTGGATGCCGCGCAGGAAGGACTGCACGGACAGGCCCGAGGAGTGGCAGGCGCAGCCGCCGGTGGGCAGGACGTGGTTGGAGCCCGCCGCGTAGTCGCCGAGCGAGACGGGCGCGTACGCGCCGACGAAGACCGCGCCCGCGTTGCGCACCCGGGCGGCGACGACGGCGGCGTCCGCGGTCTGGATCTCCAGGTGCTCGGCCGCGTAGGCGTCCACCACCTGCAGGCCCTGCTCGATCCCGTCGACCAGGACGATGCCGGACTGGCGGCCGGACAGCGCGGGGGCGATCCGGTCCTCGACGTGCTTGGTCGCCGCGACCTGGGTCTCCAGCTCCTTCTCCACCGCCTCGGCGAGGTCCACGGAGTCGGTGACCAGGACGGCGGCGGCCAGCGGGTCGTGCTCGGCCTGGCTGATCAGGTCGGCGGCGACGTGCACCGGGTCGGCGGTGGCGTCGGCGAGGATGGCGATCTCGGTCGGGCCCGCCTCCGCGTCGATGCCGATGCGGCCCTTGAGCAGGCGCTTGGCGGCGGCGACCCAGATGTTGCCGGGGCCGGTGACCATGTTCACCGGACGGCACTCCTCGGTGCCGTAGGCGAACATCGCGACGGCCTGGGCGCCGCCCGCGGCATACACCTCGTCCACGCCGAGCAGCGCGCACGCGGCGAGGATCGTCGGGTGCGGGAGCCCGCCGAACTCCTTCTGCGGGGGCGAGGCGACGGCCATCGAGCCGACCTCGGCCTCCTGCGCGGGCACCACGTTCATCACCACGGAGGACGGGTAGACCGAGCGGCCGCCGGGCACGTACAGGCCCACGCGTTCCACCGGCACCCAGCGCTCGGTGACCGTGCCGCCCGGCACGACCTGCGTGGTGTGGTCGGTGCGGCGCTGCTCGCCGTGCACGAGCCGGGCGCGGCGGACCGACTCCTCCAGCGCGGCCCGCACCTTCGGGTCCAGCTCCGCCAGGGCCCGGGTCAGCGCCTCGGCCGGAACCCGCACCCGGTCGATGGTGACGCCGTCGAACTTCTCCGCGTAGTCGATCAGTGCCGCGGTGCCACGATGCTTCACGTCCTCGCAGATCGGGCGCACCTTCTCCAGTGCGGCCTCGACGTCGAGCTCGGCACGGGGCAGCAGGTCGCGGTCGACGCCGTCCGCCGGGAAGGCGTCGCCGCGCAGATCGATTCGGGAGATCACCCTCCCAAGTGTAGAGAACCGCCCTCACGGCCTTCGTCGAGTATCAGTCCGTGATACGCGTACGGGCCCCGTCCCATGATCTCCCCGGCTAGCGTTTCCGTCGTCGTCGCCAGCCACGGGAGGGAGACCGGTGACCGAGCCGTCGGACGTCGCGCCGCCGCACGACTGGAGCGCTGTGGAGCAGGGCCTGTGGGAGGCCTTCCGCCGGGGGGAGCTGTACGACCTGCGCACCGGCATCCCGGAGCGGGACGACCCGGCCGCCGACCGCTTCTGGGGACCGGACCGCACGGTGCGGGCCGAGGTGATCGCCAAACTGCTGCTCGACGGGCCGCAGGCCGCCTCCGGGCGCGTGTCGTGCGTGAAGTTGTCCGGGGCCCAGATCAGCGGTCAGCTCAACCTCTCGGGCGGCACGGTGGTGCCGTACGTGGAGCTGCACGACTGCCGCTTCGAGCAGCAGGTGCTGCTCGCGGAGTGCAGCTTCACGACCCTGCGCATGGTGCGCTGCGCCATACCGCGGCTGGAGGCGGCCCGGCTGCACACCTCGGGCGACCTGCACCTGCCGCAGTGCACGATCGAGGGCGGGATACGGCTCACCGACGCCCACATCGGCACGGACCTGCTGCTCAACCAGATCACCCTGCGCAAGGACCGGCACGGCCGGGCGCTGGCGGCCGACGGGCTCAGCGTCGCCCAGGACGTCGAAGCCGAGCTGATCGAGGCGACCGGCGAGATCAGCCTGCGCAGCGCCCGCATCGGCGGCCGGCTCAGCCTGCGCGGCAGCCGGCTGCACAACCCGTACGGGCGCTACGCGCTCAACGCGGCCCGGGTCACCGTCGAGCACACCCTCTACCTGAGCGCGGGCTACGTCGGCACCGGCGGCTCCGGCGGTGGCACCCCGCCGCTGGGCGTGCGCACCCGGCGCTTCAGCTCGGACGGCGGGGTGCGGCTGGACGACGGCCGGTTCGGCAACGCGGTGATCATCCACCAGGCGCGGTTCCGGCTCACCGGCGGCCAGCAGCTGTCACTGCGCCGGATCCAGACGCCCGAGCTGCGGCTCACCCTCGACCAGCCGCCGACCGGGACGATCTCGCTGGCCGGCGCGCGAGTGGGCAACCTCACGGACAGCCGTACCTGCTGGCCCGACGCCGGCGGTCTCGACCTGACCGGCTTCGCCTACGGCTCCCTCAGCCCCGAGGGCGCCTTCCCGCTGCGCGCCCGGATCGCCTGGCTGGCCGCGGCCACCCCGGAGTACAGCCCCGAGCCGTACGAGCACCTGTCGGCCGCCCTGCGCGCGAGCGGCGAGGACGCCGACGCCCGCGAGGTGCTGCTGGCCAAGCAACGCCGGCGCCGCGAGACCCTCCCCCTCGCGGGCAAGCTGTGGGGCTACCTGCAGGACGTGACCGTCGGCTACGGCTACCGCCCGGGCCGCGCCGCCATATGGATGGCGCTGCTCTGGGCCTTCGGCGCGGTCTTCTTCACCGCGCACGGCCGGCCCGATCCCGTCGACGGCGGCGCCTTCCCCGACTGGAACCCCTCCCTCTTCGCCCTCGACCTGCTCCTGCCGGTCATCAACCTCGGGCAGGACAACGCCTGGCGCCTGACCGGCAACGCCCAATGGGCCGCCGCGGTCCTCAGCATGCTCGGCTGGATCCTCGCCACCACGGTCGCCGCCGGCGCCTCCCGCCTGCTGCGCCGCGGCTGACGCCGCCGCGGGCCGGCGGGCCCGGTGAGCCGGTGCGCCCGGTGGGCGGCGATGGCCGCATACAGGCCGTACGGGGCGAAAACGGGTGGTGCGGGACGAGGACGACGATGGGGGTGAACGCCGCAGGCCCTAGGATTGCTGACCGTGACCGCTCGCCTTCCGCTCTTCCCGCTCGGCTCCGTCCTCTTCCCGGGGCTCGTGCTGCCGCTGAACGTCTTCGAGGAGCGCTACCGCGCGCTCTTCCGCGACCTGCTGGCCCTGCCGGAGGACGCGCCGCGCACCTTCGGCGTCGTGGCGATCCGGGACGGCCACGAGGTCGCCCCCGCCGGCGCGGAGGAGGCCGCCGCCGGGTACGCGCCGGACCTGTCAGGGGCGCTGTACGCGCTGGGCTGCACCGCGGACGCGGCGACGATCGGGGAGCGCGAGGACGGCGGCTTCGACGTCGTGGCGACCGGCACGACGCGCTTCCGGCTGCTGTCGGTGGACTCCTCCGGGCCGTACCTGGTCGGAGAGGTCGAGGAGGTCCAGGAGGAGCCCGGCACCGGGTCGGGGGCGCTGGCGGCCGACGTGGCGCGGGCCTTCCGCACCTACCAGAAGCGGCTGGCCGGGGCGCGGGAGCGGAGCCTGGCGGGGAGCCAGGAGCTGCCGGACGACCCGACCGTGCTGTCGTACCTCGTGGCGGCCGCGACCGTCGCCGGGACCCCGGAGAAGCAGGCCCTGCTGGAGGCCCCGGACACCGCGGCCCGGCTGGAGCGGGAACTGCGGCTGCTGCGCCGCGAGGCGGCCGTCATCAACAAGCTCGGCACCCTGCCCGCCGTGGACCTGACCCGGCAGGTCCCGAGCCCGAACTGACGTATCCTCACAGCGCCATGGCCAAGAAGAAGCAGTCATCCTCCGGCGGCACGCCCGCCACCGTCGCCCTGGAGAAGGCGGGTGCCGCCTTCACCGTGCACGCGTACGCCCATGACCCCGCCTCGGAGCTCGGCTACGGGGAGGAGGCCGCGCAGGCGCTGGGCACCTCCCCCGGCCGGGTGTTCAAGACCCTCGTCGCCGACGTGGACGGGGCGCTGACCGTCGCCGTCGTCCCCGTCGCGGGCTCACTGGACCTCAAGGCGCTGGCCTCCGCTGCCGGCGGGAAGCGCGCCGGGATGGCGGATCCGGCCGCCGCCGAGCGGACCACCGGATACGTCAGGGGCGGCATCTCCCCGCTGGGGCAGCGCAAGCGGCTGCGCACCGTCGTTGACGCCTCCGCGCTGGAGCACCCCACGGTCTTCGTCTCGGCCGGCAAGCGCGGCCTGGAGGTCGAGCTGGCGCCGCAGGACCTGGTGCGGCTCACGGATGCGGTCGTCGCGCCGATCGGTCGCGCCTGACCCCTGGACGGCGGGGCCGTACGGGCGCACTCTGCCGGGAAGCACACCCGGTCCAGGGGAGGAGGCCCGATGTCCAAGCGCACCCGCAAGCGCAAGTGGCGGATCAAGAAGCGCAACGCCAACCACGGCAGGCGCCCGGCGTGACCTGCGGGCCCCGGGTCACGCGCCCGGGGGCGGCGGCGTCCACTGCACGGTGGGGGGCTGCTCGTCGCGCGGCCCGAAACCCGTGGTGAGCAGCAGATGGGTGAGGACGGCCCCTATGGGCCAGGCCAGGAGCGCGCCCTTGGCCTGCAGTGCGAGGGGGCCGTCGAACACCTTCTTCGCGCCGACCGCCCTGGCGTGCGCGATCAGGTCGCTGGTGGGGCCGAGCCAGGTGCCCAGCCGCCAGGCCAGCAGGGAGCCCAGCACCGCGCCCACCGCCATGCCGAGGACGACGCCGACGCCTCCGCGCCGGTTGCGCCAGAAGACGACAACCCCGGTCAGCACCCCGATGCCGAGCCCGAGCAGCACGAAGACGCCGTCGGCGCCGATCGCCTGCTCCCCCTCGGTGTCCTTGAGGTAGACCGCCTTGCCGTCGGAGACCAGCGGGATCCGTGGCGCGAGCCACAGCCACAGCAGGCCGAGGACCACGCCCGCCACGGCCACCAGCACCGCGGTCAGCGCGCCGCTCTTGAGCTCCCGGACGGGATCCATGCGGCTCTCCTGCTGCGGGAACGGCGGCAGCGGCGCGGGCGGCCATTGATCATGGGGGGTCAGGGGTGCGGTCACCCTGCCATCGTGCCAGGTCCGTCCGTGGCACGCGGCACCGGCACCTCACCGGCACCACACCCACGGGTCACCGGCAGGCCGCCCGGCGGTAGGCCCAGGTGGCCACGGCCAGCGACACCAGGCCCACGGCCGCGCACACCGACAGGTCGGTGGTGATCGCCAGCCAGTCGGGGTGGGCGTCGAAGCTGCGGATGAAGGCCTCCACGCCGTAGGTGGAGGGCAGCAGGTCCCGTACGTAGCCGATGGGCTGGGGGAGGTTGCCGGCCGGCAGCACTCCCAGCAGCAGCGCCGCGGACATGCCGAGCTGACCGGCGAGGGTGGCCAGTTCCTGGCGCGGCGCGAACAGCCCCAGCGCCGCGCCCAGCCCGGACAGCGCGGCCCCCGCCAGCGGGATGACCGCGGCGAGGATCCACAGGTGGGCGAACGGCAGCTGGAACAGCGCACAGCCGATGCCCGCCGTCACGAGCGTCCCGGGCACGGTGAAGGACGCGTACGCGCCAGCCACGCCCAGCACCACGGCGGCCGGTGGCACCGGCAGGGTGGCGTAGTGGTCGAGCCCGCCGGAGGCGCGCAGCTGCCCGAAGTACTGGGCCAGCAGGTTCAGCGCCACGAAGGCGACGACCAGCACGCTCGACCCGGCGACCACCGCACGCGCGGCCGGGCCGCCGTCGACCACGCCACGCATCATGATCATGATGCCGACCGACTGGAAGGTCGCCACGAACAGCAGCGGGATCCGGGCGACCTTCGCCCGGGACAGCTGCGCCCGGTACACCGCCGCCATCGCCGGCAGCAGCCGGGCGCGCGGGGCGAGCGTCGCGGCCGCCTCGCCGAGGGGGGCGGTGGGCGCCGCCGGTGCCGCCGTCCGGGTGTCCGCTCCCGCGGAGATGATCGTCACTCCACGCCGCCCCGCTGCGCGATGCCGCGCACGTCCAGGTCCACGTTCCGGTCCACGTCCAGGGTCACGTCTTTGCCGTTGCCGCCGTTCACGCCTTGACCAGTCCCTTCCGGCGGCCGCCGAGCGCCAGGTAGACATCCTCCAGGCTCGGCGCCGTCAGGGTGAAATCGTCGAGCGCGCCGAAGGCCGGGCCGCCGGTCAGCTCGGCGACCACGGAACGGGCCCGCTGCTGCGGCAGCCGCAGCGTCCAGCGGCGCCCGGTGACGTGGGCGGCGTCGCGCAGGGCCGCCACGGCGGGCACCGACAGCGGGGGCGCGTCCCGCCACACCAGGTCCAGCCGTACCTCGTCGGCGACCAGTGCCTTCAGCCCGGCCGGGGTGTCGCAGGCGATGACCCGGCCGTCGTCGATGACCGCGACCCGGTCCAGTACGGTCTCCGCCTCGATCACGTTGTGGGTGACCAGCAGCACGGTGGTGCCGCGTTCGGCGCGCCGCCGGTCGACCGCCGCCCACACCGCGCGCCGGGCGACCGGGTCCATGGCGGTGGTCGGCTCGTCCAGCACGAGCACCGGCCGCTCGCCCACCAGGGCGGCGGCGAAGCAGGCGAGCCGCCGCTCCCCGCCCGACAGCCTCTTCACCGGCCGTGCGGCCAGGGCCGTCAGGTCCAGTTCCTCCAGGACGGCGTCCCGCTCGGCGCGCGCGGCCCTGGCGTCCAGGCCGCGCAGCCGTCCGGTGGTCTCGGCGGCCAGGGCGACGGTCAGCTCGTCCAGCGCGCTCGACTCCTGACCGAGGTAGCCGACCAGCCGCGCCGCGCGCTCCGGGTGCCGGACGAGGTCGTGCCCGAGGAGCTGGACGGTGCCCGCGTCGGGGCGCAGCAGCCCCGTCAACTGGCGTACCAGGGTGGTCTTCCCGGCACCGTTGGGGCCGAGCAGCCCGAAGATCTCACCGCCCCGGATGTCCAGGTCGATGCCGTCGTTGGCGCGCACCGGGGGGCTCACGGCGCCGCGCCGCCCCCGCCCGGCCGGATAGCTCTTCACCAGCCCGCGCACGGTCACCACCATCGCCGTCCGCGTGGTGGCGCCCTGTCCCGTGCCCGTACTCACGAGGATCGAGCCTACGCTGCATCCCGGCCGGGACGTGCCGCAGGGTCGGGTCCGGGCGCGCTCACTCCCCCGCAGAGGCCCTCGCGACGACCGCGCGGGCGTCGATCTCGCGCCAGAAGCCCGCCCGGATGGCGTAACGGTCGTGTTCGTCGATCTGGTCGTCCTTGTGGGCCAGCAGCCCGAACCGGGCGGCGTAGCGCAGCAGCTCGCCGTCGATGCGGTGCGGGACGCGCGGGTACTCGGCGGAGAGCACCTGGAGGTGGGACGTGTCGGTGAGCCGGCCGATCCAGCGGCGGGCGAAGACCTGGCCGACCTCGTACGGGTCGCCGCTGACGGCGGTGATGTCCTCCTCGCGGTCCGCCCAGCGCTGTTCGGGGCTGGTGAGCTGGGCCAGCGTGGGCAGGCCCACGTCGGCGGCCTCGGCGCCGCCGACCAGCCCGCGGTCGGAGGACCAGCGCAGGGTGGCCCCGGTGGCGGACGGGGAGGCGGGGTGCGGGGAGGAGTGCCCGCGGTGGACGATGCCGGCGACGTCCTTGGGGGTGGGCACCATGCCCTTGCCGGTCGCGGCGGCGGGCGCCTCGGGGTTCGGGCGGGTGCCGTTGCGCTCGACGGTGACGACCCGGGGCGCGACGGCGGCCGGCTCCGCGGGCTGGTCCGCCGCGGGCTGCGGCTCGGCGCTGCGGGTGGTCTCGGGCAGCGGCGCGGACAGGATCGCGGCGATCTCGGGCCGCGGGGTGAGGGGCGCGCAGACCCCGGCGGGTTCGCGCACGTGGATGGCCCGGGTGATCCACTCCCGGTCCAGGACGCGCCGCTCGTCCGCCTCGGCGACCAGGTCCTCGGACTGGTTGAAGTCGCCGTCCGCGGCCTGCACGGCCCACAGGTGGACGGCGACGCCGTGCTCCTTCGCCGACATCATGCCGGGCAGGAGGTCGCCGTCGCCGGTGACCAGGACGACGTCGGAGCAGGCACGGTTGCGGGCCAGCTCCGACAGCTCGGCGTGCATGGCCGCGTCGACGCCCTTCTGCGCCCAGCGGCCGTCGGTCCGGGTCAGCGCGCCCAGGCGGACCGTCACCCGGGGCATCACACGCAGTCTCCGGTGCTCCGGCTGGGGGACGCGGTCGGGGGCGCCGTCGAACCAGTAGATCCGCAGCAGCGGCTGGCCCGTCTCCTTCTCGGCCCGCTCCCGCAGGCCCGCGACGACCTCGGCGTGGTCGACCGTGATCCTGGACCGGGAGGGCTCTCCGGCCAGGAGGCTCGCGGCAGCCCCGAGCAGGTAGCCGGCATCCACGAGGACGACGCAGCGGTCCATCGGTCTCACCCTCTTCTCCGAAAGTCCTGCCGTCCGTCCCCCCGGTAACACTGTTGCCCCGAGTCTGCCCGAACACCGGGGCGTTGTGACCGGTTACGCGATCACCGGCGCGCCACACTCTGCAACTGCCCGAAATGCGACCTTCGTACTCCCGTGCAAGCCTGAGTGCGGCCCATCATCCGAGATTTCCCCCAAGGAGGAATCGTGGGCAAGAACAAGAACCGGGGCGAACGTACCGGCCAGCACCACGACCGCAGCGCCGCGACCACCGAAGAGCACGCGAAGAGCGCAGGCGGACGCGAGCAGATGGCGATGACGGTCCCGGGCGCCGAACCGCACGTGTCGCAGAAGCGGCAGAAGAAGTTCGGCCACAACTAGCGCGCGAGCGCCGGACACTCACGACCGAGGGTGGCACCCCGTCCGGAAGGGGTGCCACCCTCGGCACGTCCGCCCGCTCGCGCGGGAGGTGATCAGCCCGCCTGCTGCTGGGCGGTGGCGAGACAGGAGGGGCCCAGGAGGGCCTTGAGGTCGCCGAAGAGTGCCGGGTCGGGAGTGACGCGGTGGCGGTCGAGGCGCAGCACCGTCGTCTTGCGGGCGCCCTGCAGCCGCACCCGGACCTCGGTGCTCCCCTTGTGGCTGGCGAGCACCTCGCCGAGGCGGGCGATCAGCGGCGGGGTCACCTTCACCGTCGGGATGGAGATCGTCACCGGCGCGTTGGTTCCGGCGTCGGTGAGGTCGGGGACCATCAGTTCCATCGCGACCAGGCGCGGCACGTCCTCGCGCTTGTCGAGCCGGCCCTTGACGAAGACGACGGCGTCCTCGACGAGCTGGGTCGAGATCAACTGGTAGGTGGCCGGGAAGAACATGCAGTCGATGGAGCCGCCGAGGTCCTCGACGGTGGCGATGGCCCAGGCGTTGCCCTGCTTGGTCATCTTGCGCTGCAGACCGGAGATGATGCCGCCGATGGTGACGATCGCGCCGTCGGCGTAGTCGCCGGCCAGGGCCGAGACGGAAGCGTCCGCCTTGTCGTTGAGGACGTGCTCGATGCCGAAGAGCGGGTGGTCGGAGACGTACAGGCCGAGCATCTCGCGCTCCTGCGCGAGGAGGTACGTCTTGTCCCACTCCACGTCGGAGAAGGTGACGTCGAGCCCGAAGCCCGGTTCGTCGCCCCCGGCGTCGTCGCCCATGCCGCCGAAGAGGTCGAACTGGCCCTCGGCCTCCTTGCGCTTGACCGCGACCACGTTGTCGATCATCGGCTCGTAGTGCTCGGTGAGGCCCTTGCGGGTGTGGCCCATCTCGTCGTACGCGCCGGCCTTGATCAGGGACTCGACGGTGCGCTTGTTGCAGACCACGGCCTCGACCTTGTCGAGGAAGTCGGGGAAGGAGGTGTACTTCCCCTTGGACTTGCGGCAGCGGATGATCGAGTCCACCACGTTCTGGCCGACGTTGCGGACGGCGGTGAGGCCGAACAGGATCACGTCGTCGCCCTGCGCGGTGAAGTTCGCGTCCGACTCGTTCACGTTCGGCGGGAGCACCTTGATGCCCATGCGGCGGCACTCGTTGAGGTAGACCGCCGACTTGTCCTTGTCGTCGCGCACGGAGGTGAGCAGCGCGGCCATGTACTCGGCCGGGTAGTTGGCCTTGAGGTAGGCCGTCCAGTACGAGACCAGGCCGTAGGCGGCGGAGTGCGCCTTGTTGAAGGCGTAGCCGGCGAACGGCACCAGGACGTCCCACAGCGCCTGGATCGACTGGTCGCTGTAGCCGTTCTTCCGGGCGCCCTCCTGGAAGATGGTGAAGTTCTTCGCCAGCTCCTCGGGCTTCTTCTTGCCCATGACGCGACGGAGGATGTCGGCCTCGCCGAGCGAGTACCCGGCGATGATCTGGGCGGCCTTCTGCACCTGCTCCTGGTACACGATCAGGCCGTAGGTGACGTCGAGGACCTCCTTGAGGGGGGCCTCGAGCTCCGGGTGGATCGGGGTGATCTCCTGCTGCTTGTTCTTCCGCAGGGCGTAGTTGATGTGCGAGTTCATGCCCATCGGGCCCGGCCGGTAGAGGGCCGAGACGGCGGAGATGTCCTCGAAGTTGTCGGGCTTCATCATGCGCAGCAGGGAGCGCATGGGGCCGCCGTCGAACTGGAAGACGCCGAGGGTGTCGCCGCGGGCGAGCAGGTCGAAGGTCTTGGGGTCGTCGAAGGGCAGGGCCAGCAGTTCGATGTCGACGCCCTTGTTGCCCTTCACGAGCTTGACGGCGTCGTCCATGATCGTGAGGTTGCGCAGGCCGAGGAAGTCCATCTTCAGCAGGCCGAGCGATTCGCAGCTCGGGTAGTCCCACTGCGTGATCGTGACGCCGTCGGAGTGCCGCACCCAGACCGGGGCGTGGTCGACGATCGGCTCGCTGGACATGATCACGCCGGCGGCGTGCACGCCCATCTGCCGGACGAGGCCCTCGACGCCGCGGGCGAGGTCGATGACCTTCTTGGCGTCGGGCTCGTTCTCGTACATCGAGCGGATCTCGCCGGCCTCGCTGTAGCGCGGGTGCGCGGAGTCGGTGATACCGGAGAGCGGGATGCCCTTGCCGAGGACGTCGGCGGGCATCGCCTTGGTGAGGCGGTCGCCGACCGCGTACGGGTAGCCCAGGACGCGGGCCGAGTCCTTGATCGCGTTCTTGGCCTTGATCGTGCCGTAGGTGCCGATCATGGCGACCTTGTCGGCGCCGTACTTCTCGGTGACGTACCGGATCACCTCGGCGCGCCGGCGCTCGTCGAAGTCGATGTCGACATCGGGCATGGAGACGCGCTCGGGGTTGAGGAAGCGCTCGAAGATCAGGCCGTGGTCGATCGGGTCGAGGTCGGTGATGCCCATCGCGTACGCGACGATCGAGCCGGCCGCGGAACCGCGGCCGGGGCCCACCGCGATGCCGTTGTTCTTGGCCCACATGATGAAGTCGGCGACGACGAGGAAGTAGCCGGGGAACCCCATCTGGATGATGGTGTCCATCTCGTACTCGACCTGCTTGATCCGGTCGTCCGGGATGCCTCCGGGGTAGCGGCGCTGCATGCCGCGCATGGTCTCCTCGCGGAACCAGGTGATCTCGGTGTACCCCTCGGGGACGTCGAAGCGGGGCATCAGGTTCCGCGCCTCGAACATGCCCTCGGTCTCGACCTGCTGCGCGACCAGCAGCGTGGTGTTGCGGCAGCCCTCCTGCCAGGCGTCGGAGGAGTCGATGGCGAACATCTCGTCCGTCGTCTTCAGGTAGTAGCCCGTGCCGTCGAAGCGGAAGCGGTCCGGGTCGGAGACGTTCTTTCCGGTCTGGATGCACAGCAGCGCGTCGTGGGCGTCGGCCTCGCTCGCGTACGTGTAGTGCGAGTCGTTGGTGACGACCGGCGGGATGCCGAGCTTCTTGCCGATCTCCAGCAGCCCGTCGCGGACCCGGCGCTCGATCTCGATGCCGTGGTCCATCAGCTCCAGGAAGTACCGCTCCTTGCCGAAGATGTCCTGGTACTCGGCGGCGGCCTTCACCGCCTCGTCGAACTGACCGAGGCGGAGCCTGGTCTGCACCTCGCCCGAGGGGCAGCCGGTGGAGGCCATCAGGCCCTGCGACCACTGGGCGATGGTCTCCTTGTCCATGCGCGGGTACTTGGTGAGCCAGCCCTCGGCGTAGGCGTCGGAGGAGAGCCGGAAGAGGTTGTGCAGACCCGTCGCGTTCGCCGCCCAGATCGTCTTGTGCAGGTACGAACCGGAGGCCGAGACGTCGTCCCGCTTCTGGTGCGGCTGGCCCCAGGTGACCTTGCGCTTGTTGCGCCGCGACTCGGGGGCGACGTACGCCTCGATCCCGATGATCGGCGTGATCCCGGCGCCCTTGGCCTGGTGGAAGAAGTCGTACGCCCCGTGCAGGTTGCCGTGGTCGGTCATGGCGATGTGCGTCATGCCCATCTCACCGCAGGCCTTGAACATGTCCTTGAGCCGCGCCGCTCCGTCCAGCAGGGAGTACTGGGTGTGGACGTGAAGGTGGGTGAACGGCGTGGTCACGGGAAGCGACACCTCCGGCATCGGTCGTCATCTGGCGGCGTTGGAATCCTACGCCGGGGGTCCGACAGCCGATGCCATTCCCGCCCTCCCCGCCCTCCCCGCCGCGGCCGGCCGGCCCCGTGTCCGGCCGGTCGCGGACGGTGGCGTCAGCCCGCCCGGTAGGCGGCCCACGAGCTCGTCATGCGGCTCACCTGGCCTGCGGTGAACTGGTACATGCAGGAGTCGTAGGTGTAGTCCATGAAGTTGTGGACGGGGTCCGCCCCACTGGCCGTGCAGGTGTCACGGCCGGTCGGGCAGGCGCTGGCGGCGGTCTTCTCGGCGGGCGTGTCGGAGACGTAGTCGCCGTTGGCGCCGCAGCCGCCCTGGAAGGTGTGGTAGAGGCCCATCCAGTGGCCGACCTCGTGGGTGGCGGTGTCGCCCTGGTTGTAGTTGGTGGCGGAGCCGCCGGGGACGGACGCGTCGAGGATGACCACGCCGTCGTCCTTGGGGTCGCCGGCGTACCAGCTCGGGAAGGTGGCCCAGCCGAGCAGGTCGTCCTGGAGGTTGGCCGAGTAGATGTTGAGCGTGCTCGCGCCGCCCTTGCGGAGGCTGGTCTTCATCGAGGTCTCGGCCGAGGAACCCTCGGTCAGGTTGTACCAGGTGGCCTTGTCGGTGTAGTCCGTCGCGACCAGCGAGAACCGGTAGCCGGAGTCGACGTTGCCGGTGCCCTGGCCGGCGTAGGCCGCGTTGAGCACCGCTATCTGGCCGGCGACGGCGGCGGCGCTGAGCTTGCCGGTGCTGCCGCTGTGGATGACGTGCCAGTAGACCGGGATGGTCGTCGTCGCGGCGGCGGCGACCCGGGAGCCCTTGCCCTCGGCCTTGATCTTCGCGACGCGCTTCCTCAGGTCCGCGTCCATCGCCTTGGCGGTGGCGTCGCTGATGGCGTTGGGCTCGTGGGCCGTGGAGCCCTTCATCTTGCGGGCCGCGGCGTCGCCGCTGTCCGCGCACTGCTCCGCGGGGGTCCTCGCGTGCGCGGAGGCGCTGCTCACGGTGGCCGTCGCGCCGGTGAGGGGGAGCACGGCCAGGGTTCCGGCCACGGCGGCGAGACCGACGAGACGGCGGGAACGGGGGGTGCGTGACATGTGGGGGCACTCCTCGTGGGACGTACGGGAGGAATTTCCTCCTCGCCGCCCGGAGGTTATGTGTCCATGCCAGAACCGGTGCAGCCCCCTTCCGGCCCATTGGCGGACAGAGGGTAATCCCTAGACAACGAAGGACCTTTGAGGGTCCGCGCCGGCCGGCGTAACACCCCCGGGACACGGGGCGGGCGGTGTGTCCGGATTCGGACCCGGGGGCTCCCCACCGCCCGCCCCGCGCCGGCCGGTCCCCGCACGGCGCGGGGGGTTGGCCGGAAATCGACGTTCGGGAGGCTCAGCGTACCGGCGAGTAGACCCGCTCGACCTTCTGCGTGCCCGACAGGGTGCGGTACGAACGCTCCCAGGTCGACGAGGCGTTCGGGTCGGTGCGGTCGGAGAGCGCGTAGTAGTCCATCTGCGCCCGCTCGCCGGTGATGTCCAGCACGCCGTAGCCGTGGGAGTCCATGTCCAGCCATTTCACATGGCGGTTGGCGGCCTTCACGGCGGCCTCGGCGACCGTGGAGACGGTGTCCGGGGCGACCTTGAGGATGTCGTCCAGGTTGTCGGAGGTGACCGAGGTGACCACGAACTCGGTCGCGGCCGAGGCCGACAGCGGGTAGGTCGCCGCCTTCACCGGGACGTCGTTCGCCCACGCCATGTGGATGTCGCCGGTCAGGAACACCGTGTTGCGGATGCCGTTGTCCCGCAGGTGGGCCAGGATCTCGCGGCGGTCGTCGGTGTAGCCGTCCCACTGGTCGACGTTGACCGCCAGGCCCTCGGCGGGCAGGCCGAGCAGCTTCGCCAGCGGCGCCATCAGGTAGTCCGGCAGCGCGCCGAAGGCGACCGGCGAGATCACCACCGAGTTGCCGATCAGCCGCCAGGTGGTGTCCGAGGCCTTCAGACCGGCCTTCAGCCAGTCCAGCTGGGCCCGGCCGGTGATCGTCCGGTCCGGGTCGTCCACCGAGCCGCTGCCGATCGAGGCCTGCTGGGAGCGGAAGGAGCGCAGGTCGAGCAGGGACAGGTCGGCGAGCTTGCCGAAGCGCAGCCGCCGGTAGCTGGTGCCGGCCACCGAGGGACGCACCGGCATCCACTCGAAGTAGGCCTGCTTGGCGGCGGCCACCCGGGCCGTCCAGGCACCCTCCGCGCCCTCGGTGTGGTTCTCGGCGCCGCCGGACCAGGCGTCGTTGGCGAACTCGTGGTCGTCCCAGATCGCCACGACCGGGGCCACGGCGTGCAGCGCCTGCAGGTCGGTGTCGGTCTTGTAGCGCCCGTGCCGGGTGCGGTAGTCGGCCAGCGTGACGATCTCGTGGGCGGGCGCGTGCGGGCGGACGACGGTGCCGCGGGCGGCGTAGCCCCCGGTGCCGTACTCGTAGATGTAGTCGCCCAGGTGCAGCCAGGCGTCCAGGTCCCCGCGGGCGGCCAGGTGCCGGTACGAGGAGAAGTACCCGGCCTCCCAGTTGGCACAGGAGACCACCCCGAAGCGCAGCCGGTCGGCGGCGGCGTTCTCGGCGGGCGCGGTACGGGTGCGGCCGGCCGGCGAGGTCACACCGCCGGCCGTGAAGCGGTACCAGTAGTCCGTGGCGGGCTGCAGCCCGCGCACGTCGGCCTTGACGGTGTGGTCGGAGGCGGCGGTGATGGTCGCCGTGCCGGTCGCCACGACGGAGGTGAACGCCTTGTCCGTGGCGACGGTCCAGCTCACCTCGGTCGCGGGGCCGAGCCCGGAGCCGGGGACGGCCTCGGGCAGGGGAGTCACGCGCGTCCACAGCAGCACGCCGTCGGGCAGCGGGTCACCGGAGGCCACGCCGTGCAGGAAGGCGGGGGCCGGGGCGGCGGAGGCGGGAGCGGTGGAGGCCGCCAGCGGTATCAGTGCGGCGCCGGTCACGACCGCGCCGGCCTTGACGACCGAACGGCGGCTCGGTGTTCTCGATGAGGTCTGTGAGGGTGCAGAGGTATCGGTCACGGGGCGTCAGATTACGCGCCGGTAACCCCTTTCCGGGACCGAATGCACAAGAGTTCGGGAGGACTTCGCCCTCCGGTCCCCGGCGTGACGCCGGGGACCGGAGGGCGGAACCGGCCACGGGCCGGTACTACCCCTTGCCGATGATCTGGTCGACCGCGGCCGTGTACTGGTCGGCGGTCATCGCCTGCACGCTGTCGATGGTCTTGTCGTCGAGCTTCACGGTCGGCGTGCCCGTGATGCCGTCGTCGGTGAACTGCTGGTCCATGGTCAGCGCCCACTTGTCGTAGGTGCCGTTGCGGACCGCGTTCTCGAAGGTCTTGTTGCCCTTGAGCGCGTCGACCTTCTGCGCCAGTTCGATCAGCTTGTCGTCGCTGCCGAAGTCGTCCTTGGTCTCCTCGGGGTGGACGTCCTTGGAGTACAGCAGCGTGTGGTACTGGACGAACGCGTCCTTGCTGACGTTCAGGGCGGCGCCCAGCGCGCTCAGCGCGTTCTTCGAACCCTGGCCCTGGGCGAGGCGGTCGTCGAGGAAGGCACCCATGGTGTAAGAGATCTTGTACTTGCCGTCCTTGGCGTCCTTCTGGACGGTCTCGCCCGAGGTCTGCTCGAACTGCGCGCACACCGGGCAGCGCAGGTCCTCGTACACCTTCAGCGTGTGCTTGGCGTTCTCGTCGCCGATGACGATCGACGTGCCGTTCTTGCCCGAGGAGTTGGCCGGCTTCACCAGCGGCTTGTCCGCGGCCTTCTCCCAGTAGGTGGGCGCGTTCATCTTGACGACGGCCACGGCTATGCCGGCGCCGAGCGCCAGCACGCCCAGGACGCTGCCGCCGACGACGAGCTGCCGCCGCAGCTTGTCCCGCTTCGCCTGCCGCTCGCGCTCGACGCGCAGCCGCTCACGGGCGGCGTTCTTGGCGGCCTGGCTGTTTCGCTTGCTCATGGTGGTGTGATCTCCGACTCGTGCGTACGTGGGTGAGGGGTGGGGCGCCGTGCTCAGCGGAAGCCGAGGCGGGCGGGCGGCCCTCGCCGTACGACGGAGTGCAGGAGCAGGGGCAAGGCCGGGGCGGCGGCCACGGGCCCGGCCGCACCGGGGCGGGCGGTGCCGCGCGGTCCGGCCGTCCGGAAGACGGCCACCGCGACGAGCAGCGGCCGGAAGGCGGCACGCAGCAAACGGTGCAGGGCGTCCTCACCGCACCGCAGCCACCCGGCGGCGACCAGGCCCACGCAGACGTGCGCCAGGAGCAGCAGCCACGGCGAGGTGCCGGCGCCGGACATCCCCTGCCCCGTCGCGAGCGAGCCGCCGACGTCGCCGCCGTGGCAGGCCAGCGCCTCGTTGATCGAGCGCCACGAGCCGGTGACGGGACCGCCCCCGGGGCCGTAACAGGTGTGCTGGCCCGCGGTGAACAACGTGTCGAGGGCCAGTTCCAGCGGGACGAGCAGCCCGGCGATCGGCCAGTAGCCGCGCTCCCGGCGGCCGAGCGCGTACGCGACCGCGAAGACGCCCGCGAAGGCCCCCGCCGTGGTCGTCATCGGCAGGGGCTCCCGCGAGAGCATGATGTGGGCGGTCGCGGACAGCGTCACGCACAGCGCGGCGAAGCATCCCGCGCGCAGTGCCCTCAGCCGGGGTCCGGTCCCTTCCATGGCGCAGAGTGTGCCATGCCGGTGTGTAAGCAATGCCTAAACCCCCGAACAAGGCGCCCGGGATCAGAGCCCCGGGATGCGCCCGTTGCGGAACAGGTCCACGAAGATCTGGTGGTCGGCGCGGGCCCGGGCGCCGTAGGAGTGGGCGAACTCCACCAGGGACTCCGTGAAGCCCTCCTCGTCCCGGGCGATGGCCGCGTCGATCGCGTCCTCCGTGGAGAACGGCACCAGCGAGTGCCCGCTCTCGTCGTCGGCGGCCGCGTGCATGCCGGCGGTGGCCCGGCCGAGGTCCGCGACGACGGCCTCGATCTGCTCCGGGTCGTCGATGTCCGACCAGTCCAGGTCCACCGCGTACGGCGACACCTCGGCGACCAGCTGGCCGACGCCGTCCAGCTCGGTCCAGCCCAGGTACGGGTCGGCGTGCGCCTGCAGCGCGCGCTGCGAGATCACGGTGCGGTGACCCTCGTGGCGGAAGTAGTCACGCACCGCCGGGTCGGTGATGTGCCGGGAGACCGCCGGGGTCTGCCCCTGCTTCATGTAGATCACGACGTCGTTCTCCAGGGCGTCGGTGTGGCCCTCGAGGAGGATGTTGTACGAGGGCAGGCCCGCACTGCCGATGCCCACGCCGCGGCGGCCCACGACGTCCTTGACGCGGTGGCTCTCCGGGTTGATCCGGCTGGTCTCCGGCAGCGTGTCCAGGTACGCCTCGAACGCCCGCAGCACCTTCTCGCGGGTGCCGCCGTCCAGTTCCACCGCGCCGCCCCCCGAGCCGAAGCGGCGGTCCCAGGCGCGGATCTCGGTCATCGAGTCCAGCAGCCCGAACCGGGTCTGCGAGCGGGCGTGGCGCAGCGCCTCCAGCAGCGGGCCCTGCGCCGAGTCCAGCGTCAGCGCGGGGACGGCCTCGCCCTGGGCGAGGGCGCGCACGCGCTCGCGGTAGGCGGTGGCGTAGCTGCGCACCAGGCCGGAGATCACGTCGTCGGCCAGGGCCTTGCTGTAGCCGATCAGCGCTATGGAGGCGGCGAAGCGCTGCAGGTCCCAGGTGAAGGGGCCGACGTAGGCCTCGTCGAAGTCGTTCACGTTGAAGATCAGGCGGCCGTTGGCGTCCAGGTAGGTGCCGAAGTTCTCGGCGTGCAGGTCGCCGTGGATCCACACCCGGGACGTGCGCTCGTCCAGGAACGGGCTGCCGTCCTTGATGTCGGCCAGGTCCGCGTAGTAGAGGCACGCGGTGCCCCGGTAGAAGGCGAACGCCGACGCCGCCATCTTGCGGAACTTGACCCGGAACGCGGCCGGATCGGCGGCCAGCAGCTCCCCGAACGCGGTGCCGAAGACCTCGAGGATCCGCTCGCCGCGCTCTTCGTCCGTCGTCATGCCTGTGGCCATCGGTGCTGTGCCTCCTGGGCTGGTCCGTGTCTGCCGCGTCCAACGCAGGAGCGTACGCTCGCGTGCCCGGGGACGACCCCGGGCGGGGCGTTATTCGCGTCACCGTCGCACCGCGTTCAACCGGGCACTTCCGGCCACGGTCGCGCGTTCTGGCTTGCGATGAACACCACCAGGGGGCGGGACACCGCGCGCCGCGGCCGGCGGCGCACCATATTCGGGCTGCTGCTGATCGGCGGCCTCGTACTGGCCGCCGTGGCGTGGCCCACACTCTCCGCACAGGTCCGCGCGGCCAACTGGCCGAAGGAGCAACCCCGCGGGCCGCGGCACATCACCGCCCGCATGGAGGCCGTCCGCGAGGCCGTCGTCAAGGAGTTCGGCCCCCGCGGCCTCGAGGGCGCCCCCGGCTGCTACCGCGAGGAAGGCGGCATCGCCGGCGGCGGCGAACACCCCCTGGGCCGCGCCTGCGACTTCATGCTCATGCCCGCCGGCAAGAAGGCCACCGGCAAGTCCGACGCCCTGGGCGAGGCCATCGTGGCCTGGGTGCGGGAGCACGCGGACGAATACGGCATATGGTACGTCATCTACGAGCAGCACATCTGGTCCAGCCGACTCCCGCAACAGGGGTGGAAGTTGATGGAGGACCGCGGTTCCATCACGCAGAACCACTTCGACCACGTGCACATATCGGTCTACTGAGCGGCCGTCCGGCTGAGCTGGGCCTCCAGACGGAACGGCACGCTGAGCAGAGTTGACGCCGTCGCCGGTTGTCAACGTCGGTCTGCGTCGGCCCACCTTCCCCGGCCCAGGGGCGGCCCGCGACGGGGTTCGACTCGCAGGGCGGCACCCGCATTTAGGACTTCGTTCACAGCTACGCGCGCGACGGCGCTTTCAGCGATTCCGGGCTTTGCCCGCCTGATCCGTAGCGGGCAAGGCACGCCGCGGGGGCGCGGTATTGTCCCGCGCCCCCGCGGTCGTCGTCGGCCGGGGCGGTCCGGTCAGTAGCGGGCGCCGACGGGGGCCGGTATGGCGTCGAGTTCGGCGAGGTCGGCTGCGGACAGCTGGACGTCGGCGGCGCCTGCGTTGTCGGTGAGGTACTTCGGGGTCTTGGTGCCGGGGATGGGGACGACGTGCGGGCCCTGGGCGACGAGCCAGGCGAGGGCGACCTGCGCGGGGGTGGCGCCGGCCCGGTCGGCGACCTCGCGGACCTTGGCGGCGATGTCGCGGTTGGCCTGCAGGTTGTCGTCCTGGAAGCGCGGCAGGCGCCGGCGCTGGTCGTTCTCCGGCAGTTCGTCGAAGGAGGTGAAGCGGCCGGCGAGGAAGCCGCGGCCCAGCGGCGAGTAGGGCAACAGGCCGATGCCGTGCTGCGCGCAGTACGGCAGGACCTCGGCCTGGACGTCGCGGGTCCACAAGGAGAACTCGGACTGCACGGTCGTCACAGGGTGGATGGCCTGGGCGCGCTGGATCTGCTCGACGCCGACCTCGGAAAGGCCCAGGTGGAGGGCCTTTCCGGCGGTGACGGCCTCGGCCATGGCGCCCCAGGTCTCCTCGATCGGGACGTCGGGGTCGACGCGGTGGAGCTGGTAGAGCTCGACGTGGTCGGTGCCCAGCCGGCGCAGGCTGGCGTCGATGGAGGCGCGGATGTGCTCGGGCCGGGCGTTGGGCTTGACCAGGGGGGAGCCGCCGGGGCCGCCGGTGGGGTCGATGGACTCCAGTCCGACCTTGGTGGCGAGGACCGCGCGGTCGCGGTGGCCGGCCAGGGCCCGGCCGAGGAGTTCCTCGTTGGTGTAGGGGCCGTAGACGTCGGCGGTGTCGATCAGGGTCACGCCCAGGTCGAGGGCCTGGTGGACGACGGAGACGGAGGTGGCCTCGTCACGCGGGGTGGCCATGTCATAGGCAAAGCTCATGCCCATGGCGCCCAGGCCGATGACGCCGACCTCAGGTCCGTGGGCGCCCAGGGTGGTAGTACGCATGCCGGTGTTCTGCCTTCGTGTCGGATCGGAGCGATGCTACGACCGGTGGAGACTCGCCGACCGGTCGACTACTCCGAACGTAGGGGGCCGGGCAGGGGGAATCAAAGGCCAACAGGCCTTGGATCGGAACCTGCTTCCTCCCACCTGATAGGCCTGGACTCCCAGTACACGTCGGCGCTGAACCCGGCAGCGATCGATTCGTCCCAGACCGGGGATCCGGCCAGTGGAACCGATGCATGCGGATGAGAACGAGGAGCGGGGTCTAGCCACCCGCCGTGGGCCGCCGGGCGGCGGTGACGGCCGCATAGGCACGCTCCACCTCGCCCAGGTACTGCTCAAGGCGGAAGCGCACCTCTTCGACGGGTCTGCCATCGATGCCGGGGTACATCAGGCCGGACCAGATGACCGTCCCGCCCCGGAGCCGGAGCCGGATGCCCAGCCTGCCCGGCCCGGACTCGGGCTGCTCCTGGGCTGCCACCTCCACCTCACGCGGCATGTCCGTCGGATGGAGCGGCCCGCCCGGCCGGAGCAGCCGCCTCGGATCGAGGCCGGCCATCCTGCTGTCGCTGCGCGCGACCACGTCGAGACCGTCGACGAAGAGGTACGTGTGAACGGCGGCGCACACGGGCTGCCCAGGACACGTGCCGATGAGCAACGAGCTCACCGCATCACTGCCTCGTTCATCGGGCCCTGCGGCCCTCACCTCGCGCGGCGCCCTACGCGGCATCCGCCTGATGGGACGTCATGGGGCGATCGTAGCGGCCGCGTCGGACTGGCCCCTGCCTGTGTCGCGCCGGAGGCCCGCGCAATCGCCGGCCTGCTCCGCAGAGCCACCGCTGGGATTCCTCCGGACGCCCTCGTCCGGACGGACGCGCTCCGGACGGTACTGCCCGTCGCCGAGGTACTCGGCCCGGCCACCCTCGCTTACGTGTCCGACGCGGAGTTCCGTCCTGCGCCCACGGACCGGGCTGTGGCGCGCCTGCCCGCGGAACACCCTGGCCTGCTGGCTTTGCTCGCGACAGCGGGGCACGAAGACGCCGGCGAAAGCGGCCTGGATGAGATCTCTTCGCCTGCGTTCGTCATCCTCGACGGCGGCGAGGTCGTGGCCGCAGCGGGATACCGGGTTTGGCCCGGGAGTGCGGCTCATGCGTCGGTACTGACGGCACCGCGGCGCCGCGGTCGTGGGTTGGCGAAGACCGTGGCCTCCGCAGCGGTGGCTCTTGCTCTCGATACGGGTCTCCTACCTCAGTGGAGAGCTCGGCCCGAGCCGTCCCGAAGGGTTGCAGGCGCGCTCGGTTTCCGAGAGGTGGGGGCCCAGTTGAGCTTTCGTCTCGAGGCCGGCGCCGGCGTATCCGGAACCTGAACGGTCGCGAGCCTGGCGCCCATGTCCCCAGGTACTGACCGGTTGACCAGCCCGCCGCATATGCTGCACCGATGTGGAAAGAAACCGCTGCCGAGGTCCTGCCCGACGTCACATTTCGACCACCGGTTGACCGGGCGGCCCTCGCCGAGGCCGAGCAGCGTCTGGGGCGGGCCCTGCCCGCGCAGTTGACCGCCCTGCTGCTGGAGGCCGACGGGATGGTCGGCACCTACGGCAAGGACGTCGTCTGGTCCCTGCATCGGATCGTGGAACAGAATCTGCTGTTCTGGTCCCCCGATGCGTTCCCTGGCCTGTACATGCCCTTCGACGCCCTGCTGTTCTTCGGTGACAACGGCGGGGGTGACCAGTTCGCCTTCGTGCAGACGCCCAAGCGTCCGGACATCTTCGTGTGGGACCACGAGGACGACAGTCGGCTGTGGGCTGCGCGGGAGCTGGACGATTATCTGCGGCGGGCCCTCGCCGATGGCGGCGACTGGTACCGGTAGCCGGTCAGGCGAAGGGGCCTTGTGGCCGACCGGCAAGTGCGGGCGGCTGCGCGACGGCCGCGCGCAGGCGGCGTCGGCACCGTCCCCACCCGTCTCCCCCGTTCCGGACGGAGGTTACTGCGTTACTGCGACGGGAAAAGCGCGATCAACCAGGTCGTCCTCAACCGGCACCGCCGCTCCCCTTCCCCCGGCTGGACCTGGCGCGGACGTGCATGCGCTCGCCCTGGCGGCCGAAGAGGCTGAGGATCTCGACGGGTTGGTCGCCGGCGCTGCCGAACCAGTGCGGCATCCGGGTGTCGAACTCGGCGGCCTCGCCGACGCCGAGGACGACCTCGCGGTCGCCCAGCAGGAGGCGGAGGCGTCCGGAGAGCACGTACAGCCACTCGTAGCCCTCGTGGACGCGGAGGTCGGGCTCGCACTGGCCCGCCGGGATGACGACCTTCCATGCCTGCGGCGAACCCGGCTGCCGGGTCAGCGGCAGCACGGTGCGGCCGTTCACGCGGCGGGGCTTGAGGCGTACCCGGGGGTCGCCGGCCTCGGGGGCGCCGACCAGTTCGTCCAGCGGCACGCGGTGCGCCCGGGCGATCGGGAGGAGGAGTTCGAGGCTGGGGCGGCGCCCGCCGGTCTCCAGGCGGGACAGGGTGCTCGTGGAGATGCCCGTGGACTCGGACAGCGCGGCCAGCGTGACGCCCCGCTGCGTGCGCAGGCGTTTGAGGCGGGGGCCGACCTCCGCCAGGGCGGCGGCGATCGAGGACAGGTCTTCCATCCGCCCATTCCACCCCGGCCGTCCCCGGAACGGCAACGGACGTTGCCGTCGCGCGGAACGAGCACGCGCACGCCGTCGCGGCGATCGGCGGTGGCGCCGCCGGGCCGAGGCGCCGTGCCGACCGTCATCCACGATGTGACGCCCCTGCCAAGCCCCCTCCGGGCCCCCGGATACGGTCGGGATCGAACCGGGAGGTGGGGGCCGTGAGCGTGATGGGCGTCTGGGTGGTCGGGGCCGTCCCCGACGACGAGGCACGGGCGTTGTCCGGGCGCGCGGCCCGGCGCGGCGCCGGGGACGAGGACCTGCCGCCGGAGCACGCGCAGGCGCTCGCCTGGTGGTCGGGCGGCGGTGACGAGGAGCGCTTCTTCGAGGACATCGCGGACGGCTCAGGTGACGTGTGCCCCACCCCGGCCGCGCTGCGGTTCGCCGAACTCGTCCACTGCAACACCGCCCCCGACGACGAGCCCGCGCTGACCCTTCAGGACGAGCTCATGGAGCTCATGCCGACGACCGGAGGCGACGGCCCGTTCGCCGCCGTCGCCCGTAAGGCGAGCCCGGCCGCGGCCCTGCTGCACGGTCTCGGCGCGGAGGCTTCGGCCCTGCTGCCCGGCAGGTTCGGCGAGTTCCTGCTGACCCACGACGAGGTCGCGGCGGCGCTCCCCCGGGTCGTGCGGGCCCTGGACGTGTCCGGCGCCCGGCGGGACGCGGTCCTTTCCCGCGTGGCCGACTGGATGCGCGGTATGGGCGACGTCCCGGAGTTCGACGGGGCCGAGCTGCTCGACGCCCCCTTGCGTGTGCTGCGTCACGCCGCCCGATCCGGCCTCGGTGCCGCCGCGTTCAGCCGCTGGTACTGAGCCGTGTCTCGATCCGCTAGGTTGAACGCGTTCAAAGTGCTGTTCGCCAGGGGGAAGGGGCGGCCATGAAGGCTGAGGCGGGGCGGCCGCAGGCGCGGGCGGGGATCGGGCGGCGGCAGTGGGTGCTCGCGGTGGGGGCGTTGGCCGCGGCCGTGCCCGGGCTGCTCTTCGGGCTGGACAGCTACTACGGGGGCTTCTTCGTGCTGTCCGTGGTGCCGCTGGCGCTGCCACCGCTCCTGGGGCGGTTCCCCAGGGTGTTCGCCCGGGCCTGCGTCGTCATCGCGCTGGCGCTGGTCACCTGGTCCGTCATCGGCGCGGTGCCGGCGATGTACGTGTTCCTGCCCTCGGCCGCGCTCCTGCTGCTCGCCGCGGCCGCCGGGCCGCGCCGGGCCGCCTTCGCTCAGGGGCGGATCCAGCAGTAGAGGCGCCGTCCGCCCGCCGCCGCACGGCCGGCCAGCCCGGCGAGTTCCTTGAGGAACAGCCCGAGGACGTCCGGGCCGTGGACGCCGTGGAGACCTCCGGAGGTGCGGGACCACCCCATGGCCACATCGTCCAGCAGGTCCGCGTCGAAGGCGGCGAGGGCGTCGCGGAAACTGTCGGTGAGGGAGACGGCGACCACCCTGCCCTCGCCGGCCACGCCCACCAGGGCGCCGCGGCGCGGGTCGGAGCGCACGTCCTCGGGGGCGCGGCCGGTGATGAGCACCTCCGCGGGGAGCAACTCCACGACCGGGTCTATGCCCTGGGTCACGTGCTCGTCGCGACCGTCGCCGTCGGCCTCGCGGAACTCGCGAGGCCCGCGGAACTCGCACAGCTCACGGAACTCCCGGACCACGGCGCGTGCGGCGTCCTTGTCGTCGGCGGCGGAGTAGTACCCGTAGAGAACACCCATGTCCCCGATGATCTCAGCGGGCACTGACAACGACCCCCGTCCACAACGGCGTTACGCCTCCCCCGCCGTCCCGGTCTCCGCCGCGAGGTCGGCGAGGAAGTCCAGGGCGACCGCCCACGTCTGCTCGGCCGCCTCCGCGTCGTAGTCGTCGAGGTCCGGGTCGGTGAAGAGGTGTCCGGCGCCCCGGTAGCGGTGGATCTCCACGTCGGCGCCCGCCTTGCGCATGCGCAGGTACCAGGCGTTCAGCCAGTCGTCGGGCTCGAAGGGGTCGGGCTCGGCGACGTGCAGTTGGACGGGGATGTCGGTGGCCGCGTCGTCGGCGATGTCGGAGGTGCCGTGCAGCAGCAGGAGGCCGCGGGCCCTGTCGTCGGCGAGGGCGAGGTTCTGCGCGATGGAACCGCCCAGCGAGAACCCGGCGTAGACCAGGCCGCGGCCGGAGAGCGGGCCGGAGACGGTGACGGCGCGCATCAGCAGTTCGTCGCGGCCGATCTCGTCCTTGATGGCCATGCCCTGCTCGACGGTGTCCGCGGTGCGGCCCTCGTAGAGGTCGGGCACGTGCACCTCGTGGCCGGCCGCGCGCAGCCGGTCGGCGGCGGCGTGCACGGCGGGACGGAGTCCGTAGGCCGAGTGGAACAGCACGATGGTCATGCCCGAGCTCACAATTTCACTTCCCATGATCGGCGCACGGTCGGGTACGGGCTCCATCATGCCCGTTACCGTCGAAGACATGGATTCCGTCATACGACCGCT
This sequence comes from Streptomyces sp. TOM-9, assembly GCF_056858595.1. Taxonomy (NCBI): domain Bacteria; kingdom Bacillati; phylum Actinomycetota; class Actinomycetes; order Kitasatosporales; family Streptomycetaceae; genus Streptomyces; species Streptomyces sp. TOM-9. The sequence goes on from NZ_JBXEQB010000001.1 coordinate 3,017,000, forward strand.
CGGCGTGGTGGGCGGCTCCCTCGTCGTCACGCTCGCCGTGGGCTGGGCCGTGGACCACGCGCTGCGCCGTGCGGACGCCCGGCACCCGGAGACCCCGCTGTGGAACCTGCTGCGCCGCGCCCGGCTGGCGCTCCAGCTGGTGATCTGCAGTTCGCTGCTGCGCGGCTCGTACGAACAGGCGCACCTGGCCCGCGGACACACCCGCGGGATCGGGCAGGTGCTGACGCTGGTGCTGATCGGGGCCTGTGCCTGGCTGGTCGTCAGAGTCGCGGCGGCCGTCGTGGAGGCGTCCTACTCGCGCTACGCCTCCGCCGCCCAGGACGCGGCGCGGGTGCGGCGGGTGCGGACGCAGGTGAGCCTGATCCAGCGGGTGGTCACCGCGGTCGTCGGCGTGGTCGCGGTGGCGGCCATGCTGCTGACCTTCCCGGCGATGCGCGGCTTCGGCGCCTCGATGCTGGCCTCCGCGGGGGTGATCGGCATCGTCGCCGGCATCGCCGCCCAGTCGACGCTGGGCAACCTCTTCGCGGGGCTGCAGATCGCCTTCGGTGACATGGTCCGGATCGGCGACGCGGTGGTCGTGGAGGGCGAGTGGGGGACGGTGGAGGAGATCACCCTCACCTACCTGGTGGTCCGTACCTGGGACGAGCGGCGGATCACCATGCCGGTCTCGTACTTCACCAGCAAGCCCTTCGAGAACTGGTCCCGCGGCAACGCCCGGATGACCGGCACCGTCTACTTCCACCTGGACCACGCCACACCCGTCGACCTGATGCGCGGACACCTCCACGACGTCCTCAAGGAGTGCGAGCAGTGGGACGGCCGGGCCTGGGGCCTGGTGGTGACGGACGCCACCCCGTCCACGATCGAGGTGCGGGCCCTGGCCACGGCGAAGGACGCGGACGACATCTGGACGGTGCGCTGCGTGGTGCGGGAGCAGATGATCGACTGGCTGCGCCGCGAGCACCCGTACGCGCTGCCGCGCATCAACACCGCCACCGCCCCCGGCCTGGCCGAGGCCCCGGACCGGGAGCAGGCCGCGCCCGGGGCCGAGGACATCGGTCCCGGCCCCGGATCCCGCTAGGCAACGCGCCGGGCCGGCTACCGGGACACGCGCAGGCTGCGCACGTCGAGCTGGCGCAGCACCCGGTCGACGATCTCGGGGTCGTAGCCGGGCTCGCTGCGGGCGGCGAGGACCTCGTGCCGGGCGGCGGAGAGCATGTCGCGCTGGACGCGCTCGACGGTCCTGATGCGGCGCACGCGGGCGGTGTGCCGCTCGCGCTTCTCGTCGTCGACGATGTCGGGGCAGATCCGGGCCCCGACGTCGAAGGCGCGGCGGTGCAGGAGTTCGGAGACCTCCTCGGAGAAGTCCTCGGTCGCCTCGACCTCCTTCAGCCGCTGCTTGGCGGCGGCCATGGCGCGCAGTGCGAGCAGCATCTCCATGTCGTGCTCCACCTGGGTGTCGCTGCTGACCCCGAGCCGCTTGACGACCTGCGGAAGGGTGAGGCCCTGCAGCACGAGGGTGGTGAGGACGACGGAGAAGGCGATGAAGAGGATCTCGTCACGCGCCGGGAAGGCCTCGCCGGCCTCCGTGGTGTGCGGGATGGCCAGCGCCAGGGCGACGGACGCCACACCGCGCATGCCGGCCCACCACATGACGACGGTCTCCCGCCAGGACATCGGGATGTCCTCGTCGAGGTCGCGCCGCTTGTGCAGCCGTCTGGTCACCGCGGCGGCCGGCATCAGGTAGGCCAGCCGTACGAGGACGACCGCGCCGACGACGATCGCCGCGTGACTCAGCATCGTGCCCCAGCGGCCGGCGCCGACGCCGAAGACGTTGTGCAGCTCCAGGCCGATCAGGCCGAAGGCGACGCCGGTGACGAGCGTGTCGACGACCTCCCAGAAGGTGGCACCGACCAGTCGCCCGGTCACGTCGTCGGCGTCGCGGGCGTGTTCGGCGAGGAACAGCGCGGTGGTGAGCACCGCGAGGACGCCGGAGCCGTGCGCCTCGTCGGCGATCGCGTACGAGGCGAACGGGACGAGCAGCGAGAGCCCGATCTGCAGGGTCGGATCCCCCACGACGCCCATCAGTTTGGATGCGGTCCAGCCGAGCACGACGCCGACGCCCACCGCGACCACCGCCGACAGCAGGAGTTCGCCGAGCGCCTCCGGCCAGGAGAAGGAGCCGGTCACGGCCGCGGCGACGGCGACGTTGTAGACGACGATCGCGGTGACGTCGTTGAACAGCCCCTCGCCCTCCAGGGTCGACACCATGCGGCGCGGCAGGCCGAGGCGCCCGGCAACGGCGGTAGCGGCCACCGGGTCGGGTGGGGCGACCAGCGCGCCGAGCGCGAGGGCGGCGGCCAGCGAGATGCCGGGGACGACGGCGTTGGCGATGGCGCCCACCGCCGCGGTGGTGATCAGCACCAGTGCGACGGCCAGCAGGAAGATGGCCTTCTTGTTGACGGCGAACTGCCGCCAGGACGTGCGCTGTACGGAGGCGTAGAGCAGCGGCGGCAGCACGAGCGGCAGGATGAGCTCGGGGTTGATCTCGACGTTCGGCACGAACGGCAGGAGGGCCAGCACGACCCCGAGCAGTGTCATCAGCACGGGCGATGGCAGCCCCATCCGGTCGCCCAGCGGCACCATGACGATGGCCGCCAGCATCAGGGCGAAGAACAGCGCGAGTTGATCCACACCCCTAGCGTGGCATGTCGGCCGCCTCCGGCCCGGTCAGAGCACGCGCCTCATCGACAGGTGCGGGATGCCCGCCTCCTCGTACTCCTCGCCGAAGGACGTGTAGCCCAGGCGCTCGTAGAAGCCGACGGCGTGGGACTGGGCGTGCAGCTCGACGGCGGACAGGCCGTGCCGCCGGGCCTCAACCTCGATGGCGTGCACCAGGGCCACGCCGATGCCCAGCCCGCGGGACGCGCCGGTCACGGCAAGCCGACCGAGGATGCCGGTGCCGTCCTCGCCGAGGAGCAGCCGGCCCGCGCCGAGGCCGCCCCCGGGGCCGGTGGCCAGGACGTGCACGGCGTCGGCGTCGTGGGCGTCGTACTCCAGCTCGGCGGGGACCTTCTGCTCGACGACGAAAACCTCGTGCCGCACCGCGTAGTACGCCTTCAGGTCGTCCGGTTCGGTGGCGACCCGGACCTCGTAGGTCTCAGGCACTGTCGGCTCGCACGGCGTCGAGGGCGTACTGCAGGTCGTCGGGGTAGGAGCTCTCGAACTCCACCCAGCGGCCGTCCTCGGGGTGGGAGAAGCCCAGGCGGACGGCGTGCAGCCACTGGCGGGTGATCTTCAGCCGTTTGGCGAGGGTGGGGTCCGCCCCGTAGGTCAGGTCGCCGACGCAGGGGTGGCGGTGGGCGGCCATGTGGACCCGGATCTGGTGGGTGCGGCCGGTCTCCAGCTTGATGTCGAGCAGGGAGGCCGCGCGGAACGCCTCGACGAGGTCGTAGTGCGTGACGCTGGGCTTGCCGTCGGCGGTCACGGCCCACTTGTAGTCGTGGTTCGGGTGGCGGCCGATCGGCGCGTCGATGGTGCCGCTGAGCGGGTCCGGATGGCCCTGGACCAGCGCGTGGTAGCGCTTGTCGACGGTGCGCTCCCGGAACTGCTGCTTGAGGTCGCTGTACGCGATCTCCGACTTGGCGACGGCCATCAGCCCCGAGGTGCCGACGTCGAGCCGGTGGACGATGCCCTGGCGCTCGGCGGCGCCGGAGGTGGAGATCCGGTAGCCGGCGGCCGCCAGGCCGCCGATGACCGTGGTACCGGTCCAGCCGGGGCTGGGGTGCGCGGCCACGCCAACGGGCTTGTCGATCACGACCACGTGCTCGTCGTCGTGGACGATCCGCATGCCGGGCACCGGCTCGGCGACGACCTCCACCGGGCGCGGCGGCGCGGGCATCTCGACCTCGAGCCAGGCACCGCCCGACACCCGGTCGGACTTGGCGGCCTCGCTGCCGTCGATCGTCACCTTCCCGGCGGCGGCCAGTTCGGCCGCCTTGGTCCGCGAGAAACCGAACATGCGGGCGATGGCGGCGTCGACGCGCTCGCCCTCGAGACCATCGGGGACGGGGAGGGATCGAACTTCGGCAGGCATACTCACCTGATCGAGTATGCCGGATCCGCGGGCCGTCCTCCGCCGCCCCGGTCCCGGCTCAGTCCTTGTGGACGGTTCCGTCCGGGTCGAGACCGCGGAAGGACAGCAGGACGATCAGGATGCCGCCGCACACGATCGCCGAGTCGGCCAGGTTGAAGACCGCGAAGTGGGTCGGCGCGATGAAGTCGACCACGTGCCCCTGCAGGAAGCCCGGCGCGCGGAACACCCGGTCCGTGAGGTTGCCGAAGGCACCCCCGAGCAGCAGCCCCAGCGCGATCGCCCACGGCACGCTGTGCAGCTTGCGGGCGATCCTGGCGATCACCACGATCACCGTGACCGCGATCACCGTGAAGACGATGGTCATGCCCTGGCCGAAGCCGAAGGCCGCGCCGGCGTTGCGCACCGCCTCCAGGCGCAGGTAGCTGCCGAACACGTCGATGGGCTCGTGCCCCTCGAGGCTGGTCACCACCCAGATCTTGGAGAGCAGGTCGAGGACGTACGCGAGCGCCGCGACGCCGAGCAGCACGGCGATCCGCCGCGGCCCCTTGCCGGTGACCTCGTCCGTACCGCCGGGCGGCTCCTCGGCCGTGTCCGCCGCGGTCTCCTGTGCCTTCGCCATGTGAGTCCTTCAGCCCTGATCTGCGCCAGTCCGGATCCTGACGCAGACGAGGTTACGGCACACACGTCCGAACAGCGGGGCTGCGGGGGTTCGGGCCCCGCGATTCCCCGTGTCCGCGGTCAGTGGCGTTCCTGGCGCTGCTTGCAGTCCACGCACAGCGTCGCACGGGGGAAGGCCTGCATCCGCGCCTTGCCGATCGGCTTGCCGCAGGACTCGCAGAGCCCGTACGTGCCGGAGTCCAGCCGCTCCAGCGCGTGCTCGGTCTGCGCGAGCATCTCGCGGGCGTTGGCGGTCAGCGCCATCTCGTGCTCGCGCGTGATGTTCTTGGTGCCGGTGTCGGCCTGGTCGTCGCCGGCGCCGTCGCCCGAGTCGCGCAGCAGCCCGGTGATGGCGTCCTCGGAGGTGGAGATCTCGGACCGCAGCCGGTCCATCTCGGCCAGCAGCTCGGCGCGCGCCGCGTCCACCTCCTCCTCGGACCACGGCTCCTCGTCGGGCCGTACGGCCAGGTCGCCCGCGGCGACGACACCCGCCGCCTCGGCGATGCGGGCCGTGGGGACCGCGGAGGCGGACGCCCCTGCCGCGGCCGTACCGGCCGCCGTCTTCTTCGCTGCCACCGTCTTGGCTCCCGTCTTCGTGGCCTTCGTGGCCCTCGTGGTCTTCGCCGCCGCTCGGGCGGGGGTCGTGCCGGTCTTCGCGGTCCTCGCGGGTGCGGCCGTCGCGGCCGTACCGGCGGTCTTGGCGGTCTTGGACGTCTTTGCGGCCTTCCCCGCGGGCGCGGCCTTCTTCGCCGGTGCGGCCTTCTTCGCCGCGGCCGGCGCCTTCGCGGGCTTCTCCGCCGCCGTGACCGCCTTCTTGGCGGGAGGCGCGGTCTTCCTCGCGGTACGTCCCGCGGTCTTCCGTGTGGACGCCGCCTTGGTCGTCGTCTCCTCCGCCACGGCCGCCTTCTTTCCTGCGGCCTTGGCCGCGGTCTTCCCCGCGGCGGGCGCCGCGGCCTTCTTCGCGGCGGGTGCCGCCTTGCGTACGACAGCCTTCTTCGCGGGCGCCTTCTTCCCGGCCGCGGCCTTCTTCGCGGTCGTCCTGGTGGCCGGCGCCGCCTTCTGCGGCGGCGCGGACGTACGAGGGACCACCCGCTTCGCGGGGGTCCGCTTCCCCTCGGCCGCTCCTTCGCCGGCCGTGGCGGTGTCGCTGCGAACGGGGGACGCGGCCCTGGTGGGGCGCTTGGCCGCCGCCTTCCGCGCGGTGGGCGCGGCGCTCCTGCGGGCCGCGGAGGCGGCCGCCGGTGCCGTCTTCTTCGCCGTCGTCTTCTTCGTGACGGTGGTCTTCTTCCCCACCATGGCCGAGCCCCTTCACATATTGTGATCTTGCTCGCGAATCGTGCCGGAACGATAAATCGACTCCGGACCCACGGCAACGGGGCACGCCGCCTGATCCGCCTGCCGCGCCGGGTCGGGAGGCAGGTCTGCATCCGTTGTGCCCAGCTCTCCACGAGGTATTCCGGTACCAACGGGTAACAGGGTGCGGACCGGGCCATTCGGGTCACACCCGCTCCCCGCGGAAACCCGGCCGACACGGCACCCCGCGGCCCCTTACACTGGGCGGAGCGAAAGGCGTGGAAGGGGACGAGTAGCGCCGTACGCAGCCCATAGCGACCCGGGGACGGTGGAAGCCCGGGGGTGTGCGCGACGTGAAGATCACCCCGGAGCCGCCGGAAGAAAGCCTGCGAGGGCGAGTAGACCCGGTAGCGCGACCCCAATGAGGGGGTTGCGGAGCGAGCCCGCGAGGGCCCGTCCGCAGCCAAGGAGGGTGGTACCGCGGGAGCAGTCACAGCACGTGCTCTCGTCCCTCCGACGGAATACGCACGCGACGTGTCCGCCGGAGGCAGTCCGATGACGCAGTACCGCCAGGTCCCCGCCCAGGTCGACCTGCCCGCGCTCGAGCACGAGGTGCTCGCGTTCTGGCAGGAGAACAAGGTCTTCGCCCGCTCCCTCGAACAGACCGAGGGCAAGCCCGAATGGGTCTTCTACGAGGGCCCGCCCACCGCCAACGGCATGCCCGGCGCGCACCACATCGAGGCCCGCGTCTTCAAGGACGTCTTCCCGCGCTTCAAGACGATGCAGGGCCACCACGTGACCCGCAAGGCCGGCTGGGACTGCCACGGCCTGCCGGTCGAGCTCGCCGTCGAGAAGGAGCTGGGTTTCTCCGGCAAGAAGGACATCGAGGCGTACGGCATCGCCGAGTTCAACGCCAAGTGCCGCGAGTCCGTGACCCGGCACACCGACGCCTTCGCCGAGCTGACCACCCGCATGGGGTACTGGGTGGACCTCGACGACGCCTACCGGACGATGGACCCGGAGTACATCGAGTCCGTCTGGTGGTCGCTGAAGCAGATCTTCGACAAGGGCCTGCTGGTCCAGGACCACCGCGTCGCGCCCTGGTGCCCGCGCTGCGGCACGGGCCTGTCCGACCACGAGCTGGCGCAGGGCTACGAGACCGTGGTCGACCCCTCGGTCTACGTGCGCTTCCCGCTCACCTCCGGCCCGCTCGCGGGCGAGGCCGCGCTCCTGGTGTGGACGACCACCCCCTGGACGCTGGTCTCCAACACCGCGGTCGCCGCCCACCCCGACGTCACCTACGTCGTCGCCACCGACGGCCGGGAGAAGCTGCTCGTCGCCGAGCCGCTGCTCGGCAAGGCGCTCGGCGTGGGGGCACCTCCCGGGCCGTCAGGCCCAGGGGGAGGCTGGGAGGCCACCGGGCAGAGCTTCACCGGCCGCGAGATGGAGCGCTGGACGTACGAACGGCCCTTCGACCTGGTGGAGATGGAGGGCGCGCACTTCGTCGTCAACGCCGAGTACGTGACGACCGAGGACGGCACCGGCCTGGTCCACCAGGCGCCCGCCTTCGGTGAGGACGACCTCAAGACCTGCCGCGCCTACGGCCTGCCCGTGGTCAACCCGGTGCGCCCCGACGGCACCTTCGAGGAGGACCTGGGGCTCGTCGGCGGCCAGTTCTTCAAGAAGGCCGACGAGGCCCTCGTCGACGATCTGCAGGCGCGCGGGCTGCTCTTCCGGCACCTGCCGTACGAGCACAGCTACCCGCACTGCTGGCGCTGCCACACCGCGCTGCTCTACTACGCGCAGCCGTCCTGGTACATCCGCACGACCGCGGTCAAGGACGCCCTGCTCCGCGAGAACGAGCGCACCAACTGGTACCCGGAGGCGGTCAAGCACGGCCGCTTCGGCGACTGGCTCAACAACAACATCGACTGGGCGCTGTCCCGCAACCGCTACTGGGGCACGCCGCTGCCCATCTGGCGCTGCGAGGAGGGCCACCTCACCTGCGTCGGCTCGCTGTCCGAGCTGTCGGAGCTGACCGGCACCGACCAGACCGGCCTCGACCCGCACCGGCCCTTCATCGACGACGTCACCTTCGCGTGCCCGCAGTGCTCCGCCGAGGCCGTGCGCGTGCCCGAGGTCATCGACGCCTGGTACGACTCGGGCTCCATGCCGTTCGCGCAGTGGGGCTACCCGTACCGGAACAAGGAGCTCTTCGAGGGCACCTACCCGGCCCAGTTCATCTCCGAGGCGATCGACCAGACCCGCGGCTGGTTCTACACGCTGATGGCGGTCGGCACCCTGGTCTTCGACCGGAACGCCTACGAGAACGTGGTCTGCCTGGGCCACATCCTCGCCGAGGACGGCCGGAAGATGTCCAAGCACCTGGGCAACATCCTCCAGCCCATCCCGCTCATGGACCAGCACGGCGCCGACGCCGTGCGCTGGTTCATGGCGGCCGGCGGCTCGCCCTGGGCGGCCCGCCGGGTCGGCCACGGCACGATCCAGGAGGTCGTCCGCAAGACCCTCCTGACGTACTGGAACACGGTCGCCTTCCAGGCCCTGTACGCCCGCACCTCCGGCTGGGCTCCGGGCGAGGCCGACCCGGCCCCGGCCGACCGCCCGCTGCTGGACCGCTGGCTGCTGGGCGAGCTGGGCGCGCTCGTGCGGGACGTCACCGACGCCCTGGAGTCGTACGACACCCAGCGCGCGGGCAAACTGCTCTCGTCCTTCGTCGACGACCTGTCCAACTGGTACGTGCGCCGCTCGCGGCGCCGCTTCTGGCAGGGCGACAAGGCGGCGCTGCGCACCCTGCACGACGTCGTCGAGACGGTGACCCGGCTGATGGCGCCGCTGGTGCCGTTCATCACCGAGCGCGTCTGGCAGGACCTGGTCGTCCCGGTCACCCCGGGCGCCCCCGGGTCGGTGCACCTGGCCGGCTGGCCCACGGTGGACGAGGCCCTGGTCGACCCCGTCCTGTCCGACCAGATGGCCCTCGTACGCCGCCTGGTGGAGCTGGGCCGCGCCACGCGCGCCGAGTCCGGGGTCAAGACCCGCCAGCCCCTCTCGCGTGCCCTGGTGGCCGCCTCGGGCTTCGAGGCACTGGGCGAGGAACTGCGGGCGCAGATCGCCGAGGAGCTCAACGTCGCCTCCCTGGCATCCCTGAGCGAGGTCGGCGGCTCCCTGGTCGACACCACGGCCAAGGCCAACTTCCGCGCGCTGGGCAAGCGCTTCGGCAAGGGCGTCCAGGCCGTCGCCAAGGCCGTCGCCGAGTGCGACGCGGCGGCGCTGTCGCTGGCGCTGCGCGAGGGCAACGCGTCGGTCCTCGTGGACGGCGAGCCGGTCGCCCTGTCGGCGGAGGAAGTGATCATCACGGAGACCCCGCGGGAGGGCTGGTCCGTCGCGTCCGACTCCGGCGCGACCGTGGCCCTCGACCTCGAGATCACCCCGGAGCTGCGCCGCGCGGGCCTGGCCCGTGACGTCATCCGGCTCGTCCAGGAGGCCCGCAAGAACAGCGGCTTGGACGTCGCGGACCGCATCGCGCTGCGCTGGGCCGCGGCGGACGCGGAACTGGAGGAAGCCCTCGCGGAGCACGCGCGGCTCGTCGCGGACGAAGTCCTCGCGACGGACTTCGCCTCCGGCGCCCCGGAGGAGGGCTACGGCCCCGCCTTCACCGACGAGGCCCTCGGCCTCACCTTCCACCTCCGCAAGCGGTAACCCCCGCGGGGCCGCACCCCACGCGCCGCCCTCCCCCCACGTTCCCTGTGGGCGGAGGGCGTCGTCGTCTGCGGGTGCATTGCGGTTGCTGTTGGGGGTTTCCCCGCCGCTCGCCCTCCCCCAGCCTTCGGCCGGGGGGACCCCCATCCGGCGCGGTCAGTGCGGGCCTGCGCTCCGTTGGTGTGGGGTCGGGGCCGCGCCGGCGCACTCCCCCAGCCGAAGGCTGGGGGAGACGAGCGGAGCACGTGGCGCCATATGACGTGGGGCAGCGTCGCGAGCGCCGAGGTGGGGGTCCCCCCGGCCGAAGGCTGGGGGCGTACCCCGGCGCGGCACCGACCCACAACGAACGCGCGAGGCGGTCACCAACCGCGCCGGGCAATCGGGAGGGCGGGCGGGGGATGCCCGCCGCAGGCGCAACGGAGCCGCACACAACAACCGGGCCGCAAGAGGCACGCCAAAGGGCCGGGCCCCGAGGGAGGTGACTCCCTGGGGGCCCGGCCCTGTGTCGTGCTGCCGTCGCGCCAGCGACTAGTTGTCGTCCTCGTCAATCAGGAACCCACGCATCGGCGTCGGCGCCTGCTGCAGCGGCGCCGGCCCCTGCGGCCGCACCGGTGCCATCGGCTGCGTCATGGCGGGAGACATCTGCTGCTGGCCGCCGTACGTCGGGTTCTGCCCGCCGACGCCGCCCATGCCCTGCCCGCCGTAGCCCTGGCCGCCGCCCATGGTGCCGGCACCGGCCGTGGCCATGCCGCCCATGGTGCCGCCGCCCATCGTGCCGCCCATCCCGCCGGAACCGGAGGACAGGGACGCGGCCGCGGGGGTGCGCGGCGGGGCGAGCGAGTCGTCGGCCTGGTTCTCCAGCTGACGCAGCTGGCTCTCCAGGTACGACTTCAGGCGCGTGCGGTACTCGCGCTCGAAGCCGCGCAGGTCCTCGACCTTCCGCTCCAGCGTGGCGCGGGCGGACTCCAGGGAGCCCATGGCCACGCGGTGCTTCTCCTGCGCGTCCCGCTCAAGGGCGTCGGCCTTGGCGCGGGCGTCGCGCTCGAGGCCCTCGGCGCGGCTGCGGGCCTCGCCGACGATCTTGTTCGCCTCGGCGCGCGCCTCGGCGATCGCCTGGTCGGCCGTCTGCTGGGCGAGCGAGAGCACACGGGCGGCGCTGTCGCCACCGGGGCCCTGCTGCTGCATCGGGTGACCGGGACCACCCATGGGGTGCTGGCCGTGCTGGCCCATCGGGCCGGGACCCATGGGACCGCCCTGCATCGGGCCCTGGCCCATCGGACCCTGACCCATCGGGCCTTGGCCCATGTGGCCCTGACCCATGGGACCCTGACCCATCGGGCCGGGACCCATGGGACCGCCCTGCATCGGACCCTGGCCCATCGGACCGGGGCCCTGCTGTGCGCTGGGCCCGGCGGGCAGGGCGAGGCCACTGCCGGGTCCCTGGGGACCGGGGCCGCCCATCTGCTGGGGCGGCACCGGCTGGGGTCCGGATATGGCGGCGGGCACGGGGGCCCCGGGACCGCGGCCGTCCTGCGGTTCGGGCTTGCGCATGCCCTGCTGCTGGTTCTGGGCGGCGGCACGGGTCGCCGCGGCCAGCTTGGCGCGCAGGTCCTCGTTCTCGCGGAGCAGTCGGGTCAGTTCCGCCTCGACCTCGTCGAGGAAGGCGTCCACCTCGTCCTCGTCATAGCCTTCTCGGAGGCGGACGGTCGTGAACTGCTTGTTCCGCACATCCTCGGGGGTCAGTGGCATCTCTTCACCTCAACGTGATCGTCGACATATCGGGAGCCCGCATCGGTCATCCTCGCAAGCCCCCTACGACGGTGAGCAGGATGTACACGATGATCATCAATACGAAGAAGGACAGGTCGAGCGCCACGCCCCCGAGACGCAGCGGCGGGATGAACCGCCGCAGAAGCTTGAGTGGCGGATCGGTGACAGTGTAGGTGGCCTCCAGGACGACCACCATGGGCTTCCCAGGCTGCCACGATCGAGCGAACTGGAAAACATAGTCCATCACCAACCGGAAGATCAGGACGAGCAGGAAACACATCAGCGCGATCCACAGCACCTGGAGTGCGATGTCCATCGCGCTTCCCTCTCCCTTGCTCGTCCATGGCCCTCACGGCCGGTTTCGTACGGTTGCGTATCTCAGCTCTGATTGAAGAACCCGCCCTCGGCGATGCGGGCCTTGTCCTCCGCCGTGACATCGACGTTAGCAGGCGACAGCAGAAACACCTTCTGCGTCACCCGCTCGATGCTGCCGTGCAGCCCGAAGACCAGCCCGGCGGCAAAGTCGACAAGTCGCTTCGCGTCCGTGTCGTCCATCTCCGTCAGATTCATGATCACCGGCGTGCCCTCGCGGAAGTGTTCCCCGATCGTACGGGCTTCGTTGTACGTCCGGGGGTGGAGTGTCGTGATCCGGTACGGCTCTCGTTCCGACACGACCTTAGGCATGATCACCGGCGCGTTCTTCTCCAGGCTATGGCGTTCTTGTGTGATGGATGCCACTGCGGCGATCCGTGGCTCCCGGGGGGCCGGCGCGTGCACGATGCGTGCCGGTTCCTCCGGTTGTGTCTGATGTGGTGGCTGGTGGGACTGGTGCGGTCGGCGGGAGCGCTCCGGCTCGGGTTCCGGTTCGAACTCGTCGTCGGGGTCGAAGCCCGGGCCGTCGTACCCGTCGTCCTCCACGAGGCCGAGGTAGACCGCCATCTTGCGCATCGCGCCGGCCATGCTCTGCGTCCTCTCAGCGGGGAAAGACCATATTTTTTGTGTGGTCCGACTTGTTTGGTGACGTTACCCGAGCCCGGTCCGGACTCCGAGTACCGCGCTACCGATGCGTACGTGTGTCGCACCGGCGGCGATGGCCTCTTCGAGGTCCGCGCTCATCCCTGCCGAGACCATGTTTGCAGCCGGATGCGACGCGCGCAGGCAGGATGAGATTTCCGCCAGCCGATCGAAGGCGGCGCGGGGTTGACCCGCGTACGGCCCCGCCAGCGGTGCGACCGTCATCAGTCCGTCAAGGCGCAGCCCGGGGGCGGCCGCGACGGTTTCGGCGATCCCTTCGACGGCATCGGGTGCGATTCCGCCGCGGGCGCCCTGCGCCCCGGCCTCGGCGTCGAGCGCGACCTGGACCAGGCAGCCGAGCTCGCGGTCGGCCCGCTCGGACTTCATGACGGCCGCGGAGAGCGCGTCGACCAGCCGGAGGCGGTCGACCGAGTGCACGACGTCCGCGTAGCGAACCACCGAGCGCACCTTGTTCGTCTGCAGCTGGCCCACGAAGTGCCAGGTCAGCGGCAGGTCCACACAGGCCTCCGCCTTGGGGGCGGCGTCCTGGTCGCGGTTCTCCGCGACCTGGCGGACGCCGAGCTCCGACAGGATCCGCACGTCGCTCGCCGGGTAGGTCTTGGTGACCACGATCAAGGTCACCTCGTCCCGCGGCCGGCCGGCCGCCGCGCAGGCCGCCGCGACGCGCTCCTCGACCGCGGCCAGGTTCCCGGCCAGCTCGGCCCTTCGCTCTTGCGTACGGTCAGTCACTCGGGCCGTCCAGCCAGACATATCCCGCGAGTCGTCCGGTGGTCCGCTCACGGCGGTACGAGAAGTGGTCTCCGGACTCCATCGTACAAATATGGGATTTCTCACCCACCGGGACACCCAGTCGGGCAAGTTGGGCGTGCACTCCGGTGGCGATGTCCAGGGAGGGGGTGCCCCAGCTGGTGGTGGCACGGGCCTCGGGGACGGCGGCGGCGACCTCGTCGCGCATCGCCTCGGGCACCTCGTAGCAGGCGCCGCAGACCGAGGGGCCGGTCATCGCGGTGATCCGTTCCGCGCGGGCGCCGAGGCCGACCATGGCCTCGACCGCCGCCGGGACGACCCCGGCCAGCAGACCCGGGCGGCCGGCGTGGGCCGCGGCCACCACCCCGGCGTGCGCGTCGGCCATCAGGACCGGGACGCAGTCGGCGGTCAGTACCGCGAGGGCGAGTCCGGGCCGGGTGGTGACGACGGCGTCCACCTCCGGGACCCGGCCGTCGCCCCAGGGGGCGGCGACCACGGCGACGTCGTTGCCGTGCACCTGGTTCATCCACACCACCCGGGCGGGGTCGAGGCCCAGCCCGCGTGCGGCGAGGTCACGGTTGGAAAGGACGGCGGCCGGGTCGTCACCGACCGCGCCGCCGAGGTTGAGGCTGTCGTACGGAGCGGCGCTCACCCCTCCCCACCTGTCGGTGAAGGCGAAGTGGGCGCCGCCCGGACGTGCGTGGTTGAGCGTTATCACGTGTGACTGTGCTTACTTCAGGAAGTCGGGTACGTCGAGTTCCTCGGCGGCGGTGTCCTGGTACGGACGCGCCGGGGGAACCTGCGGGGCGATCGGCTGGGCCGGCACCTCGGCGACCGGCTCCGGCTTCGGCCCCTCCTCACGCTGGGTGACGCTGCCCAGGCCGCTGAAGGCCGGGCGGGCCGGCTCGGCGGCCGGGGTGGCCGGACGGGCCGGCGACGAGGAGGAGTTCTCCTCGCGGGAGGCGTACGAGCCGAGCACCTTGTCGCGGTTGCGGGTCGGCGGCTGCCCGCCGTCGAAGCCGGCCGCGATGACGGTGACCCGGACCTCGTCGCCGAGGGCGTCGTCGATGACCGCACCGAAGATGATGTTGGCCTCGGGGTGGGCGGCCTCGCTGACCAGCTGGGCCGACTCGTTGATCTCGAACAGGCCGAGGTCCGAGCCACCGGAGATGGAGAGCAGTACGCCCCGGGCGCCGTCGATGGACGCCTCCAGCAGCGGCGAGGAGATGGCCATCTCCGCCGCGGCGACCGCGCGGTCGTCCCCGCGGGCCGAGCCGATGCCCATGAGGGCCGAACCCGCCTCGGACATCACGGACTTCACGTCGGCGAAGTCGAGGTTGATCAGACCGGGGGTGGTGATCAGGTCGGTGATGCCCTGGACACCGGAGAGCAGCACCTGGTCCGCGGAGCGGAAGGCGTCCAGCACGCTCACCTGGCGGTCCGAGATGGACAGCAGCCGGTCGTTCGGGATCACGATGAGGGTGTCGACCTCGTCGCGCAGCCCGGCGATGCCGTCCTCGGCCTGGTTGGCCCGGCGGCGTCCCTCGAAGGTGAACGGCCGGGTGACCACACCGATGGTGAGGGCGCCCAGCGTGCGGGCGATGTTGGCCACGACGGGCGCGCCGCCGGTACCGGTGCCGCCACCCTCGCCCGCGGTGACGAAGACCATGTCGGCGCCCTTGAGTACCTCTTCGATCTCCTCGCGGTGGTCCTCGGCGGCCTTCCGGCCGACGTCCGGGTTGGCCCCGGCGCCGAGTCCACGCGTGAGTTCACGGCCGACGTCCAGCTTGACGTCGGCGTCGCTCATCAGCAGGGCCTGTGCATCGGTGTTGATCGCGATGAACTCGACGCCCTTGAGACCGACCTCGATCATCCTGTTGATGGCGTTCACGCCACCGCCGCCGATGCCGACGACCTTGATGACTGCGAGGTAGTTCTGCGGTGCTGCCACGTCGAAGGCCTCTCGCCTCGAGTTACGTATACCTGTGGGGACCGTCGGGAAGGCCGGCCGATCCGAACCCTAACCCTGAGGTTTAGGGTTACCAGTATGTCTGTCCCGCACTGTCTTTGGGACAGGACACTAAATCGACAAGCGGTTCGCGTTCAACGAACACGCCGAACCTCCCGTTTTTCTTTTGACCCTATGTGATCACGCCAGAGCCGGACCAACCAGGGTGTCGAACAGAAGGCTGGGACGTCAACCGTCCGACGCAGCAGGGGATGTTGGGGCGCTCACGTCGAAGAACTCGGCATCGTGCTCGACTTTCATCAGCGCCGTGAGGGCAACCGCTTTCTCCGCCCCTCGATCCGCGCTCCCCCACATCACCGCACGTCCACCGGTCAGTTCGACCGTAATGTCGTCATATGAGCGCACATCGATGAGCTGTGCGTCCCGGTATGCGACCTTCGGCAGGTCCGCCGCGACCTGAACCGCCGCCGCCAATAGTCGTTTTGTCCCAAAAAGACGATAGCTCGCGGAGTCGCGATCAGGCCTCAATTCGATGATGGGCACGCCCTTGAGAGGAGTGTCCCGCTCGTCGAACCGGAAGCCCTCCGCGTCGACTTCGACGAAGAACCCGTCACCTTTCACAAGGGCGGCGGGAGTTCGCTCCGTCACTTTCAGTGTGATCGCGTGCGGCCACGAACGCTCCACTTCCACGGCGGAGATGCGCGGCAGCCGCGCCTTCAGCCGGCGGGCGATCATGTCCGTGTCCACGGAAACCAGCGGCCCGTTGAGGGGCACCTGCGCGGCGTCGCGCACCTCGTCGGGGTGGAGCACGTCCGTGCCCGTCACGCGGACCTGCGTCGCGCGCAGCCAGGCGGAGCCGTACAACAGCCAGGTGCCCGTGCCGCCCAGCACGGTGGCCGCGGCGAGCGCCGTCAGGACGACGAGGCGCCGGCTCCGCCGCGGCGGGCGCTCGGTCCCGTCGTCCTGCTCGCCGGCCGCCTCGACGGTCGTCGGTACGGCCACGTTCGCCTCCGGGGTCGTCGGAACTGCCTTGCGCTTCCGGGCAGGCTAGTCGTCGTGCTGGGTGCCCGGGCGGCCGCGCGCCGCCCGGCGGGCCGGGCCTCCTCCCCCGTGACCCCAACGGAGCACGGGGGACCCCCGGCGTCGCCCGCCGGGGGTGCCGGAGGTGCCCGGCCGGCACCGGGGTTCAGCCGCGGCGGGCGGCGATCGCCTCGTAGACCATGCCGACGAGCAGCTCGTCGGCATGCGGGCGGCCGAACTCGGCCGCGGCGCGCGACATTTCGTACAGGCGGTGCGGATCGGTCAGGACGGGCAGCACGTTGCCGAGCACCCATTCCGCACTGAGGTCCGCGTCGTCGACGATGACGCCGCCGCCCGCCTTGACGACCGGCTGCGCGTTCAGCCGCTGCTCGCCGTTGCCGATCGGCAGCGGGACGTACGCGGCCGGCAGGCCCACGGCGGAGAGCTCGGCGACGGTCATGGCGCCGGCCCGGCAGAGCATCATGTCGGCGGCGGCGTAGGCGAGGTCCATCCGGTCCAGGTAGGGGACCGGGACGTACTGCGGCATGCCGGGCATGTTGTCGGCGTGCGGGAGCTCGTTCTTCGGGCCGACCGCGTGCAGGATCTGGACGCCGGACTGCTGCAGGCGCGGGGCGACGGAGGCGATCACCTCGTTGAGCCGCCGGGCGCCCTGGGAACCGCCGGAGACCAGCAGGGTCGGCAGGGTCTGGTCGAGGCCGAAGGCGGCACGCGCCTCCGCGCGGACCGCGGCGCGGTCGAGGGTCGCGATGGACCGGCGCAGCGGGATGCCGACGTAGCGGGAGTGCCGGAGCTTGCTGTCCGGGGTGCTCACGGCCACGTAGCCGGTGTAGCGGGAGCCGATCTTGTTGGCGAGGCCCGGGCGGGCGTTGGCCTCGTGCACCACGATCGGCACGCCGAGCCGTTTGGCGGCCAGGTAGCCGGGCAGGGCGACGTAGCCGCCGAAGCCGACGAGCGCGTCGGCCTTGGTCCGCTCCAGGATCTGCTCGGCGGCCTTGATGGTGCCGCGCAGCCGCCCCGGGACGGTGATCAGCTCGGGGGTGGGCTTGCGCGGCAGCGGGACGGCCGGGATGAGCGCCAGATCGTAGCCGCGTTCCGGCACCAGCCGGGTCTCCAGACCCCGCTCGGTGCCGAGTGCCGTGATCCCCACGGTCGGGTCCTGCCTGCGCAGGGCGTCGGCGAGCGCGAGCGCGGGCTCGATGTGGCCGGCGGTCCCCCCACCGGCGAGTACGACATGCACCGAAATTCACCGCTCTCCGGACGGTCGCCGTCTGACGAACCGCCTCATCGTCCGTGTCATTGCCCCCGGCCAGTAGCCGGGCCCCCGCGCGTTGAGTGCCGCTCGCGCGGCGGGCTCGCTCCTCGCGAAGGAGATGAGCAGCCCGATCGCGAACATGGTCGGCAGGAGGGCCGAGCCCCCGTAGGAGAACAGCGGGAGCGGGACACCGGCGATCGGCAGCAGGCCGAGCACCGCACCGATGTTGACCACGAACTGCGCCGTGATCCACGTCGTCACGCCTCCCGCGGCAAACCTGACGAAGGGCTCCTCCGTACGACCGGCCACGCGGATACCCGCATAGCCTAGAGCCGCGAAGAGGACGAGCACCGACAGCGTCCCCGTCAGCCCCAGTTCCTCCCCGGTCACGGCGAAGATGAAGTCGGTGTGCGGCTCGGGCAGTTGACCCCATTTTTCCACGCTCGCGCCGAGTCCGGAACCGAACCATCCGCCCGAGGCGAGGGCGTAGATCCCGTGCACGGCCTGCCAGCAGCCGCCACCGGGAGTGACGTCGGTGGCCCCGATGCAGGCGAGCCGGTCCATGCGGTTGCCGCTGGTCTTGATCAGCAGGAAGCCGATCATCCCCGCGACCCCCAGCACACCCGCGAACAGGCGGGTGGGGGCGCCGGCGATCCACAGCAGGCCGAACAGGATCGCGGTGAGGATGATCGCGGTGCCCATGTCACCGCCGAGCATGATCAGGCCGAGCAGCAGGAAGGCCACCGGCACCAGCGGGATCAGCAGGTGCTTCCACTGGACGAGGAGCTTGAGGTCCTCCTTGCGGGCCAGCAGGTCCGCGCCCCACAGGACGAGCGCGAGCTTGCCGAACTCACTGGGCTGCAGCTGGAACGGGCCGCCGAGGTAGAGCCAGTTCTGGTTGCCGTTGACGGACTGCCCTATCCCCGGCACCTGGACCAGGGCCATGAGGAAGACCGAGCCGACGAGCAGCGGGTAGGACAGCGCCCGGTGCAGCCGCACCGGCACCCGCGAGGCCGCGACGAGCAGGCCGGTGCCGAGCACGGCGGCGAACAGCTGCTTGCGGAAGTAGTACGTGGACGGCAGCCCGTACTCCAGCGCCTTGATCTGCGAGGCGGAGAAGACCATCACCAGGCCGAGCACGGTGATCAGCAGGCTGCTGCCGAGGATGACGTAGTACGCGGTCAGCGGGCGGTCCCAGGTCCGCATGGCGCGGTCCAGGACGACCCTGGCGCCCCGCAGCGCGCTGCCCCGCGACGCCTTCCCGCCGGGGGTGCGCGCCCCGGAGGCGGCCGCCCCCCGCCGGGGCGGCGCCGTCCGCGGGGGGCGGGCGGGCGCCTTCAGGGCGTTGCGGGAACGAGAACCGGAGGCGTCACCGTGGTCGGCTGCCGTCATGTCCCCTCCTAGGTCGCGGTGCGTGCCGGAGCGGCCCCGGCTACTGCCCGGCGCCGGGCGCCCGCAGATCCCGTACGGCCTGCGCGAAGGCGTTTCCGCGAGCCTTGTAGTCCGCGAACATGTCCATCGAGGCGCAGGCCGGTGCCAGCAGCACCGTGTCCCCCGGGTGGGCGAGGTCCCGCGCGGCGTGGACGGCCGCCGCCATCGCCCCAGTGTCGGTGCGGTCGAGGTCGACGACCGGGACCTCGGGGGCGTGTCGCGCGAGCGCTTCACGGATCAGGGCGCGGTCGGCCCCCATCAGCACGGCGCCGCGCAGCCGCTTGGCCGCGCCCTTGACGAGCTCGTCGAAGGTGGCGCCCTTGGCGAGGCCGCCGCCGATCCAGACGATGTGCTCGTAGGCCGCGAGGGAGGCCTCGGCGGCGTGGGTGTTGGTGGCCTTGGAGTCGTCGACGTAGTCCACGTCGTCGATCCGGTCCACGTGGGCGATGCGGTGGGCGTCCGGCCGGAAGGCGCGCAGGCCGTCGCGGACGGCGGCCGGCGGGGCGCCGAACGCGCGGGCGAGGGCGGCCGCGGCCAGGGCGTTGGCGATGTTGTGCGGGGCCGGCGGGTGCACGTCGGAGACCTCGGCCAGCTCCTGGGCGTTCTTGTGCCGCTCGGGCGCGAAGGCCCGGTCGACCAGGATGCCCTCGACGACCCCGAACTCCGAGGGCCGGGGGCTGCCGAGGCCGAAGCCGATCGCGCGGCAGCCCTCCTCGACGTCGGCCTCGCGCACCAGCGCCTCGGTGGCGGGGTCCGCGAGGTTGTAGACGCAGGCGACCTTGTTGCCCTCGTAGATGCGGCCCTTGTCGGCGGCGTAGGCCTCCATCGAGCCGTGCCAGTCGAGGTGGTCCGGGGCGAGGTTCAGGACGGCGGCCGAGTGCGGGCGCACCGAGGGGGCCCAGTGCAGCTGGTAGCTGGACAGCTCCACGGCGAGGACGTCGTACTCCTGCCCGGACAGGACGACGTCCAGGACCGGCGTGCCGATGTTGCCGACCGCCGCGGTGCGCAGGCCCGCAGCGCGCAGGATGGAGGCGAGCATCTGCACGGTCGTGGTCTTGCCGTTGGTCCCGGTGACGGCGAGCCAGGGCGCCGCCCCGGGGCCGCGCAGCCGCCAGGCCAGCTCCACGTCGCCCCACACGGGCACGCCCGCGGCGCCGGCGGCCGTGAAGAGCGGGCTGGTGGGCTTCCACCCGGGCGAGGTGACGATCAGTTCGGTGCCCTCGGGCAGGGTCCGGCCGTCCCCGAGCCGCACGGTGACGCCCAGCGCCTCCAGCTCGGCGGCCTGGGCCCGGACCCGCTCGTCGTCGCCGTCGTTGACGACCGTCACGCGGGCGCCGAGGGCGTGCAGCACCTTGGCGGCGGGCACGCCCGAGACGCCGAGGCCCGCGACGGTGACCCGGCGGCCCGGCAGTCCGAGCCGCCCGGCCGCCTCGACGGCGGCCCGCGGAAGTCCGTCCTGACGGGAGCCGGGTTCCTGCCCGGGGGCCGAGGTCACTGCGCGGCCACCCAGCCCGCGTAGAAGAGACCGAGGCCGACGGCCATGCACATGCCCTGGATGATCCAGAAGCGGACGACGACCAGGACCTCGCTCCAGCCCTTGAGTTCGAAGTGGTGCTGCAGCGGTGCCATGCGGAAGACGCGCTTGCCGGTCAGGCGGAAGGAGCCGACCTGGATGACCACGGAGAGGGTGATCAGGACGAAGAGGCCGCCCAGGATCGCCAGCAGCAGCTCGGTGCGGGAGCAGATGGCCAGACCGGCCAGGGCGCCGCCGAGCGCGAGCGAGCCGGTGTCACCCATGAAGATCTTGGCCGGCGAGGTGTTCCACCACAGGAAGCCGAAACAGGCGCCCATCAGCGCCGCGGCGACGACCGCGAGGTCGAGCGGGTGCGGTACGTCGTAGCAGCCGGGCCCCGCGGTGATGACGTTGGAGCAGGACTGGCCGTACTGCCACACGCCGATGACGGTGTAGGAGGCGAAGACCATCACCGAGGCACCGGTGGCCAGGCCGTCGAGGCCGTCGGTGAGGTTCACGCCGTTCGACATCGCGAGGATCATGAACAGCGCCCAGATCACGAAGATCACCGGGCCGAGGGACCAGCCGAAGTCCTGTGTGAAGGACAGCCGGGTGGAGGCCGGGGTGACGCCGCGGGCGTCGGAGAACTGCAGCGACAGCACCGCGAAGGTGATGCCGACGATCAGCTGGCCCGCCATCTTCGCCTTGGCCCGCAGGCCCAGGCTGCGCTGCTTGACGATCTTGATGTAGTCGTCGAGGAAGCCGACGACGCCCAGTCCCGTGAAGAGGAAGAGCACCAGCACGCCGGAGATCGTCGGGCGCTCCGAGGTGATGACCTTGGTGAGCGCGTACGCGACGAGCGTGGCCAGGATGAAGGCGATGCCGCCCATGGTGGGCGTACCGCGCTTGCTGTGGTGTTCCTTGGGCCCGTCGTCGCGGATGAACTGGCCGTAGCCCTTGCGGGCCAGCAGCTTGATCAGCATCGGGGTACCGACGAGGGACAGGAACAGACCGAGAACACCGGAGACCAGGATCTGGTTCATTACTCGGCGCCCCCGCCCTCGACGCCGTCGAGCAGCGCGAGTGCGACCCGCTCCAGGCCGACCGCCCTCGATGCCTTCACCAGCACGACGTCCCCCGGACGCAGTTCACTGCGCAACAGGTCGATCGCCGCCTCAGCGTCGGACACGTGCACCGACTCCTCACCCCACGAACCCTCGTTGTAGGCGCCCATTTGCACCCAGGCGGCCGCCTGGCCGCCGACTGCCACGAGCTTGCTGACGTTGAGCCGGACGGCCAGCCGTCCGACAGCGTCGTGCTCCGCGAGGGCCTCCCCGCCGAGCTCCGCCATCTCGCCCAGCACCGCCCACGTGCGTCCCCCGCGTGCCTCGGCGGCACGGCCCATGGCCGCGAGCGCGCGCAGGGCGGCTCGCATGGATTCGGGGTTCGCGTTGTAGGCGTCGTTCACGACCGTCACGCCGTCCGGCCGTTCGACGACCTCCATGCGCCAGCGGGACAGCGTCCCCGCCTCGGAGAGCGCGGTGGCGATCTCTTCGACGGGCATGCCGAGTTCACGGGCTACGGCGGCCGCGGCAAGCGCGTTCGACACGTGGTGCTCACCGTACAGGCGCAAGGTCACTTCGCTGCACCCGGTAGGCGTTGTGAGCGTGAAGACGGCCTGACCTCGGTCGTTGAGGCGGACGTTCTCGGCGCGGACGTCTGCGTCGGCGGACTCGCCGAACAGCACGACGCGCGCCTTGGTGCGGGAAGACATGGCGCGTACGAGGGGATCGTCCGCATTGAGCACGGCGACGCCGCCGTCGGCGGCCTCCGGCAGCGCCTCGACCAGCTCGCCCTTGGCCTGGGCGATCTGCTCCCGGCCGCCGAACTCGCCGATGTGGGCGGTGCCGACGTTGAGGACCACGCCGATCCGCGGCGGGGTCAGCTCGGTGAGGTAGTGGATGTGGCCGATGCCACGGGCGCCCATCTCCAGCACCAGGTGCCGGGTGGAGGCGTCGGCGCGCAGCGCGGTCAGCGGCAGGCCGATCTCGTTGTTGAGCGAGCCGGGCGGCCACACGGTGGGCGCGAGCCGCTGCAGCAGCTGCGCGGTGAGGTCCTTGGTGCTGGTCTTGCCCGCCGATCCGGTCAGCGCCACGAGGGTCGCGCCGAGCCGTTCGATGACGTGCCTGGCCAGTGCGCC
Organism: Streptomyces sp. TOM-9; assembly: GCF_056858595.1. Classification (NCBI taxonomy): domain Bacteria; kingdom Bacillati; phylum Actinomycetota; class Actinomycetes; order Kitasatosporales; family Streptomycetaceae; genus Streptomyces; species Streptomyces sp. TOM-9. The sequence continues at coordinate 3,039,721 of NZ_JBXEQB010000001.1, forward strand.
CAGGGCGACCTGGACGTCGTCCACGACGATCGCGGGCACGCCGACCGGCCGGGCGGCCAGTACGGCAACCGCTCCGGCCGCCACGGCCCGCTCCGCGTAGTCGTGACCGTCCACGTGCTCGCCCTGGAAGGCGACGAAGAGGCCGCCCGGCGTCACCTTGCGGGAGTCGATCTCCACGGACCCGGTGACGGGCACCGTCGGGTCCGGTATGTCGTACGTGCTCCCGCCGACCGCGTGTGCGACCTCGGCGAGGGTGAGTGGGATCACAGCTGGTCCTGGTCCTTCTCCTGCGCTGGCGTGCCGGCGGCCCGTTCGATGGCCGCGCGCAGCACTTCTCGGTCGTCGAAGGGGCGTACCACTCCGGCGATGTCCTGGCCCTGCTCATGGCCCTTGCCGGCCACCAGTACGGTGTCGTCCGGCCGGGCCAGGGCGACGGCGGTCGCGATGGCCGCCGCCCGGTCGGGTTCGACGACGACATGGCCCCGCTCGTGCGCGGGCACCCCGGCCGCTCCGGCCAGCATCGCGGTGAGGATCGCGAGCGGATCCTCGGAGCGGGGGTTGTCGGAGGTCAGCACGGCCGTGTCGGCCAGCCGTGCCGCGGCGGCGCCCATCGGGCCGCGTTTGGTCTCGTCGCGGTCCCCGCCGCAGCCGAGGACGATGTGCAGGTTGCCCTTGGTGACCTTGCGCAGGGCCCGCAGCACCGATTCGACGGCGTCGGTCTTGTGGGCGTAGTCGACGACCGCGAGGTACGGCTGGCCCGCGTCGACGCGCTCCAGCCGGCCCGGCACGCCCGGGACGGCGGCGACGCCCTGGGCGGCCGTCTGCGGGTCGATCCCGGCCACCGCCAGGGCAACGATCGCGGCGAGGGCGTTGGCGACGTTGAAGGGGCCGGGAAGGGGCGAGGCGGCCTCGATGCACACGCCGCCCGGGCCGACGACGGTGAAGGTGGAGCGCAGCGGCCCGGTCACGACGTGCTCGGCGCGCCAGTCGGCGTCGGGGTGGCCGTCGGCGGAGAAGGTGGTGACCGGCACCTGCGACTCGCGGACCAGGCGGCGGCCGTACTCGTCGTCGATGTTGACCACGCCGGCCTTGCTGCGGCGCGGGGTGAACAACTGCGCCTTGGCCTGGAAGTAGTCCTCCATGCCCGAGTGGAACTCCATGTGCTCGGGGCTGAGGTTGTTGAAGACGGCGACGTCGAAGACCGCCCCGTCCACCCGTCCCAGCACCAGGGCGTGGCTGGAGACCTCCATGACCAGGGACTCGATCCCGCGCTCGCGCATCACCGCGAAGAGTGCCTGCAGGTCCGTGGCCTCGGGGGTGGTGCGCTCGCTCTTGATCCGCTCGTCGCCGATCCGGGACTCGACCGTGCCGATCAGTCCCGTCCCGCCGCCGTGCACCGCCCGCAGGCCGCCCTCGATGAGGTAGGCGGTGGTGGTCTTGCCGGAGGTGCCGGTGATCCCGATCTGCAGCAGGTCCTCACCCGGCCGGCCGTAGATCTCGGCGGCCAGTTCGCCCATCCGCGACCGGGGGTCCTCGACCGTCAGCACCGGCAGGCCGGTCGCCGCCGCGCGCTCGGCGCCCGCCGGGTCGGTGAGGATCGCCGCGGCCCCCAGTTCGGCCGCCTGCGGGGCGAAGTCGGCACCGTGGAAGCGGGCACCGGGCAGCGCGGCGTACAGGTCGCCGGGGCGGACGGCCCGCGAGTCGTGCGTGATCCCGGTGACCGGGGCGGCGCCCGGCGCGGGCGGTTCCGCGCCCAGCCGCGCGGCCAGTTCCGCGGTCGGTACGGGCCGGACCCGGGTGGGGCGGGGCGCGCCCGGCTGCGTCGGTTCGGGGCGGGGGGACTGATCAGCGTGTGACACGGCCGTGAGAGTACCCGCCGCGCCGGGCTCCGGGCCAAAAGCCCCTCGCCGGGCTTCCGGCCTGCTGCTTCCTCCGGTACGGTCCGCGTGCGCGGGGCTACCGCCCGTACCTTCCGCTGTGGGGTCGTGTCCGTTCACGGCCGCCGTTCCTTCCTCCCCTGCTCGCCGGTCACGGCTTCGAGGGGTCCCACTCGACCGGCAGGTTCGGGGCCTTGGTTCCGCTGGGCGCCGCCTGCAGGGACTTCAGGGCGAACTCCATGACCCGCTTGAACACCGGGCCGCAGATCTGACCACCGAAATAACTGCCGCGGGTCGGGTTCTGGATCACGCAGGACACGGTCAGCCGCGGGTCGTCGGCGGGGGCGAATCCCATGAACGAGGCCGTGTAGCCGCTGTAGGTGCCCGTTTCCGGGTCCACCCGGTTGGCCGTGCCGGTCTTGCCCGCGACGCGGTACCCCGCGATGCGGGCCTTGGTGCCGGTGCCCTGCTCGTCGCCGACCACGGACTCCAGCATGGTGGTGAGCGTCTTGGCGGTCTTCGCGCTGACCACCCGGGTCCGCGGCGCCTGCGGGGACGGGACGAAGCGGCCGTCCGGGCCGGTCGTGCCGCGCACCAGGCTGGGCTCGACCCGTACACCGCCGTTGGCGATCGTCGAGTAGACCGAGGTGGCCTGCAGCGCGTTCAGCGACAGGCCCTGCCCGAAGGGGATGGTGTACTGCTGGGACGCGTTCCACTGGTCCGGCCTCGCCAGGATGCCGGGCGTCTCGCCGGGGAAACCGACCCCCGTGGGCCGCCCGATGCCGAATTTCCTCAGGTACGAGTAGAGGACGCGGTTGGCCTGCTTCTGGTTCTTGCCGAGTTGCTCGGCGGCCAGGATCGTGCCGATGTTGCTGGACTTGGCCAGCACGCCGTTCAGGGTCAGGTGCCAGGTGCCGTGGTCCACGTCGTCGTGGAAGACGCGGTCGGCGCGCGGCAGGGTGCCGGGCACCGTGACGTGGGTGTCCGGGGTGGCCACGCCCTCGTCGAGGACCGCGGCCATGGACATCAGCTTGCTGACGCTGCCGGGCTCGTACGCGTCCTGCAGCGCGGCGTTGCCGAGGGCGGTGGGGTCGGCCCGGGTCAGGTCGTTGGGGTCAAAGCCGGGGGCGTTGGCCATGGCCAGTACCTGCCCGGTGCGGGTGTCCTGGACGATCACGTAGCCGCGGTCGGCGTCGGACGCCCTCACCTGCTGGGTGATCGCCCGCTGGGCGGCCCACTGGATGTCCCGGTCCAGGGTCAGCTCCACGTCGGTGCCGGGCTCGGCGGCGCGCTCCTGCACGCTGGCCGTGGGCACCCGGCGGCCGCCGGACTGGGCGTAGGTGACGGTGCCGTCCTTGCCCGCCAGTGCCTTGTCCAGACGGCTCTCCAGGCCGCCGCCGCCCGCGCCGGAGGCGTTCACCCAGCCGATCACGCCCGCCGCGAGGTCACTCGCGGGGTAGACGCGCTTGGCGTGCCGAAGCCGGAAGACCCCGGCGAGGTAGTTGACGCCGTCGCCCTTCTCGGCCCGGTCGGCGAGCGCGCTCTGCAGGTCCTTGATCTGGTTCCAGACCTGCGGCGACTGCTGCCGGGCGATGATCTCGTTGCGGGACCCCGGGTAGTTGGCGAGCTGCCTGGCGATCTTCTTCTGGTCGCCGTCGACGATCGGCGCGAGCAGTTCGGCGGCGCGCGCCGGGGCGTCCTTGGCCTTCGCGTACTCGGGGGTGAAGAGCATCGGGTCGGCCGTGATGTCGTACGCGTCGACGGTGGTGGCCAGGTCGACCCCGTTGCGGTCGGTGATCGTCCCGCGCTCGGCGGCGAGGGTCACCTTGACGTTGCGGTTGACCTCGGCCTTGGCGGCGTAGGTCGCGGCGTCCACGGCCTGCACCTGGAAGAGCCGGATCACGAAGGTGAGCATCACCAGCGTCAGCGCGAAGCTGACCAGCCGCAGGCGCGGCCGTGGCCGGCCCAGCCGCAGCAGCGGCGCACCGGCCGGCGTGACCGGGCGCGGGGGCCTGCGCCGCGGCGGTACGGCCCCGCGGCCGGCCCGGTCCCGGGCGCCCCTGGCGTCGCGTCCGCCGGCGGCCGGCCTGCGGGCCCCGGGGGTGCGTCCGTGCGGCACGCCGGAGGTGCCGGCGCTGCCGGACGTACCGGACGTACCGGACGCGCCGGACGCGCCGGATCCCTCGCGGCGGGGGGTGGGCCTGCGGGCCCGCGGGTCACGGCCCGTCTCGCGGGCGGTCCGGCCGCCGTCGTCACGTGGCCGCGCGCCGCGTGCGGCGGGCTGGCGTGGCCCCGCCTGCTGCCCGGGTGCGGTCCTGCGGCGGGGTTCGCCGGGCTCGCCGCCGCGTGCGGGCGTTCCGGCGTCGCCGTCGCGTCCCCGGGGCACCTGCCGGCGCCGGGGGGCTGCCCCGCCGCCGTCACCGCGGCCGCCACGGCCCCGGGCGTCGGGCCCCGGGCGGCCGGCGCCGTTCTCCCGGTCGGCCCGGTCGCGCCGTTCGCCCCGCTCACCGCGGTCGCCCCGCTCGCGCGGCGGCTCCCCGTCGCGGGTCACCACGCCCCGGCACCTTCCCGGCCGGCCGGACGGGCGGATCGGGGCGGGTGGAGGGCACGGGGCCCCGGAGCAGCGGTCACGGGGTCTCCTTGGGGCTCGCGCTGGGCTTGGCGGAGGCGGACGGCGTCGGGCCCAGGGAGGCGGCCGCGGAGCCGCTGGGCGCGACGGTGGCGGGCGCCGTGCTCGGGCTGGGGGCCGGCACGTACGGCGCGGCCCCGGGGCGGCCCAGGACGGTGCCGTCGGGGGCGAGGAAGGCCGGGTTGCCGCCGGGGACCATGCCCAGGTCGCGGGCCTGCTCGTCCAGCGCGTCCGGCGCCGAGTACTGGTCGACCTCCTGCTGCAGCGCCTGCTCCTCGTCGGTGTACTGGGTGGTCTTCTTCTGCAGCTCGCTGAGCTTGAAGGAGTCCCGGTTCACCGCCGAGTTGAGCAGCAGCAGGGTGATCAGGCCGCCGCCCAGCAGCAGCACGATCAGCAGGACGAAGGGCGAGCGCGCCGCCGAGCTGCGCCGCCTCACGCCAGGGCCTCGCGGATCCGCTGGGCGCCGCGCAGCCGCGCCGGGGCGGCCCGGCGGTTGGCGGCGATCTCGTCCTCCGTGGGCAGCTCGGCGCCGCGGGTGAGCAGCTTCAGCCGCGGCTGGTACTGCTCCGGCACCACGGGCAGCCCGGGCGGCGCCGTGATGGCCGCGCCGGCGGCGAGGACGCCCTTGACGAGGCGGTCCTCCAGGGAGTGGTAGGACAGCACGACGATCCGGCCGCCCACGGCGAGCGTGGCGACGGCCGCGGGGATGGCGCGCTCCAGCACCGTCAGCTCCCCGTTGACCTCGATGCGCAGCGCCTGGAAGGTGCGCTTGGCCGGGTTGCCCCCGGTCCGCTTGGCGGCCTGCGGCAGCGCCTCGCGGATCAGCTCGACCAGTCGGGCGCTGGTGGTGAAGGGCTCGCGTGCCCGCTCGCGGACGACCGCCTCCACGATCTTGCGGGCGAACTTCTCCTCGCCGTAGTCACGCAGCACCCGCACCAGCTCGCCCGGCGGGTAGGTGTTGAGGACCTCGGCGGCGCTGATGCCCGCGGTCTGGTTCATGCGCATGTCCAGCGGCGCGTCCTGGGCGTAGGCGAAGCCGCGGTCGGCCTCGTCCAGCTGCATGGAGGAGACGCCCAGGTCGAACAGGACGCCCTGCACCCTGGGGACGCCGAGCCGCTGCAGCACCTCGGGGATCTCGTCGTAGACGGCGTGCACGAGGGTGGCCCGGTCGCCGTAGGGGGCGAGCCGCTCACCGGCGAGCTTGAGCGCGGCGGGGTCGCGGTCGACGGCGACCAGCCGGACCTCGGGGAACCGCCGCAGCAGTGCCTCGCTGTGCCCGCCGAGGCCGAGGGTGGCGTCCACGACCACGGCGCCCGGCGCTTCGACGGCGGGCGCCAGCATGTCCAGGCAGCGGTCCAGCATGACCGGGACGTGGCGTGGCTCGGACGGGGTGGTGCTCATGAAGCCCTTCTCATCTGCTCGCGGGGACGTACCACTGGGTCCCCGCCCGCTCGTGGGCGGCCTTCTGGCACCGGGGAAGGAGTGCCAGCGGACCGGGGAGCGGGAGGAGGCCGAGCGTCACGTACTCGTACGTGAGCCATCAGGCTACGGGCGAGGTCACAGTAAGCTGGGAGGCACCTCCTGGGACAACGCCGAAAAGGCGTCTTCCTGACCCGCCAGATAGTCCTCCCAGGCCGCCGCGTCCCACACCTCGACCCGGGTGTTGGCGCCGATCACCGCGCAGTCGCGGCGCAGTCCGGCGTAGTCGCGCAGGGGCTGCGGGAGGGTGACGCGGCCCTGCTTGTCGGGGACCTCGTCATGGGCGCCGGCGAAGAGCACGCGCATGTAGTCGCGTGCCGCCCTGGAGGTGAGGGGGGCGCTGCGCAGCTCCTCGGTGAGGGCCCGGAAGCCTTCGACCGGCCATACGTACAGGCAGCGCTCCTGGCCCTTGGTGATGACCAGGCCGTCCGCGAACTGGTCGCGGAACTTCGCGGGGAGGACGAGCCGGCTCTTGTCGTCCAGCCGTGGCGCGTACGTCCCGAGGAACATCCGCACCTCCCGCACCAGGTTGGTCGACCCACTTCGCGCCACTTTACTCCACCGGCCCCCACGGTCAACGAGGAGCCTGCCCTGGCACGGGCGCCCTCGTGGGCGTCCGCGCCCGAATCACCCGCACGGGCGAGCGCGCGCGACGCCTGTGGGTTACCTCACAGTGCACCGGTTTGACCGAGATTTGCCGGACCCCACAGCAGGTCGGAAAGGACCGCGCCCTCTACGGTCGTGTCATGTCGATAAACGCGCATGAGTCCGCGGTTCCCGCCGGCACCGGCACGGCATCCGTCACCGACCGGCTGGTCGAGGCGAACCGGCGCTACGCGGAGCAGTTCCGCGACCCCGGCATGGACGCCCGCCCCGTTCTGCAGGTGGCCGTGGTCGCCTGCATGGACGCCCGCCTCGACCTGCACAAGGCGCTGGGCCTGGAGCTCGGCGACTGCCACACCATCCGCAACGCCGGCGGCGTGGTCACCGACGACACCATCCGCTCGCTGACCATCAGCCAGCGCGCCCTGGGCACCCGCTCGGTCGTGCTGATCCACCACACCGGCTGCGGCCTGGAGTCGCTGACCGAGGAGTTCCGCACGGAGCTGGAGGAGGAGGTGGGCCAGCGTCCGACCTGGGCGGTGGAGTCCTTCCGTGACGTCGACCAGGACGTGCGGCAGTCGATGCAGCGGGTCCGGACGTCCCCCTTCCTGACCCACACGGGCGATGTGCGGGGGTTTGTGTTCGACGTGCACACCGGCCTGCTGCGCGAAATCACAAACGAGTAACGGAAGCGGAGTGACGCGGAGCATAGTTGAAGGGGAGAATGCTTCGTGTAACGGGGAGGGCCGGTCCAGGGATGACCGTGTCCCCAGGAACGGGCCGAGGAGAACCGGGTGACGACCTATGACGCGCGAGCGAGCCTCAGCGATCTGACTGCCACGGCGGACCGCGTACGCCGGTCGGTGGAGAACGTGATCGAGGGCAAGCCCGAGGTCGTACGGACTGCGCTGACGGTGCTGCTCGCCGAGGGACATCTGCTCATCGAGGATGTCCCCGGCGTCGGCAAGACGATGCTTTCCAAGGCGCTGGCCCGGTCGATCGACTGCTCGGTCCGGCGCATCCAGTTCACGCCGGACCTCCTGCCGTCGGACATCACCGGGGTCAGCGTCTTCGACCAGCAGCGCCGCGACTTCGAGTTCAAGCCGGGCGCGATCTTCGCGCAGATCGTCGTCGGCGACGAGATCAACCGCGCGTCGCCCAAGACGCAGTCGGCGCTGCTGGAGTCGATGGAGGAGCGGCAGGTCACCATCGACGGCAGCACCTACCCGCTGCCGAGCCCCTTCATGGTCATCGCCACCCAGAACCCGGTGGAGATGGAGGGGACGTATCCCCTGCCCGAGGCGCAGCGGGACCGCTTCATGGCCCGGGTCTCCATCGGCTACCCCAGCATGGAGGCCGAGCTGGAGATGCTCGACGTGCACGCGGGCGTCAGCCCGCTGGACGACCTGCAGCCGGTCGCCCACGCGCACGAGATCGTCAAACTCGTCGACGCGGTACGGACGGTGCACGTGTCCCCGGCCGTACGGCACTACGCGGTGAGCCTGGTCTCGGCCACCCGGGACCACCCGGACCTGAGACTCGGCGCCTCCCCCCGCGCCACACTGCACCTGGTGCGCGCCGCCCGCGCCGCGGCGGCCCTGGACGGCCGGGACTACGTGCTCCCCGACGACGTCCAGACGCTGGCCGGCGCCGTGCTGGCGCACCGTCTGCTGCCGACCGCACAGGCCCAGTTGAACCGGCGCACCCCGGAGCAGGTCGTCGCGGAGATCGTGCAGCGCACGCCGGTCCCCGACCCGTACGGCAGCCGGTGACCCGGACGACGGACGGGGACGCTGGAGGTGCCGCGTGACCGAGCGTGAAAGCGGCTTCCGGGCCGCCCTGGGCGGCCTCACCACGCGGGGCCGCTCGTTCCTCGCCGCGGGGATCGCGGCGGCCGTCTGCGCCTACGTCCTGGGGCAGCCGGACCTGCTGCGGGTCGGCCTGCTGCTGGCCGTGCTGCCGCTGGTCTGCGTGGCCGTGCTCCACCGCACGCGCTACCGCGTCGCCGGCAGCCGCCGGCTGTCGCCGTCGCGCGTGCCGGCGATGTCCGAGGCGCGGGTGCACCTGCGGGTGGACAACGTGTCGCGGCTGCCCACCGGCCTGCTGATGCTCCAGGACCGGGTGCCGTACGTGCTGGGGCCCCGGCCCCGCTTCATCCTGGACCGGGTGGAGCCCGGCGGCCACCGCGAGGTGTCCTACCGGGTCCGCTCCGACCTGCGCGGACGCTACCCGCTGGGGCCGCTGCAGCTGCGGCTGACCGACCCCTTCGGCATGTGCGAGCTGACCCGTTCCTTCAGCGCGTACGACACCCTGACCGTGGTGCCCCGCGTGGAGCCGCTGCCGCCGGTCAAGCTCAAGGGCGACTCCTCCGGCTACGGGGAGAGCCGCACCCGCGCGCTGACCCTGGCGGGCGAGGACGACGTGATCCCGCGCGGCTACCGCCACGGCGACGACCTGCGCCGGGTGCACTGGCGCTCGACCGCCAAGTACGGCGAGCTCATGGTGCGCCGCGAGGAGCAGCCGCACCGCGCCCGGTGCACGGTGCTGCTGGACACCCGGGCCGTGGCGTACTTCGGCGCCGGCCCGGACTCGGCCTTCGAGTGGGTGGTGTCCGGGGCGGCCTCGGTGGCGATGCACATGCTGGAGCGCGGCTACTCCGTACGGCTGCTCACCGACACCGGCAGCACGGTGCCCGGGAACGACGGCTTCGGCGGCACCGACTCCTCCGACGCGGCCGGCACCCTGCTGGACACCCTGGCGGTGGTCGACCACTCGGACGGCGCCGGGCTCTCCCGTGCGCTGGACGTGCTGCGCACGGGCAGCGAGGGCCTGCTGGTGGCGTTCTTCGGGGACCTCGACGAGGAGCAGGCGGCGATGGCGGGGCGGATGAGGCAGCGGGCGGGGGCCGCCGTCGCCTTCGTCCTGGACAGCGCCGCCTGGGGGGCGCTGGACGAGGACGGGACGGGACGGCCCGAGGCGCCGCGGACGGGCACGGACGCGGACGCGCCGGAGGACGGCTCGGCCCGGGCCGTGCGGATGCTGCACGAGGCGGGCTGGACGGTGCTCCCGGCCACCGCCGGCGACGGGCTGCCCGACCTGTGGCAGCGCGCCGACCGGTACCGGTCGCGTGAGGAGGCGGGGACGCGATGATGAGCGGACGAGGACGGCTCGCGGTCTGCGCGGCGGCGGCGACGCTGATGACCGCCTGCTCGCTGCTGCCGCTGGCGACGCCGAACTCGTGGATCCTGCAGGCCGCCTTCCTGGTGGCGCTGCAGACCGGGGTGGGCGCGCTGGCCCGGCGGGTGCCGCTGGCCCGCCCGCTGACCGTGCTGGCGCAGGCGGTGGTCACGCTGCTGGTGCTCACCTTGATGTTCGCCGGCGAACAGGCCCTGCTCGGGTTCCTGCCGGGGCCCGCGGCGTACACCCAGTTCGGCAACCTGCTGACGGCCGCGATGCAGGACGTGACCCAGTTCGCCATCCCGGCGCCGGTCACCCCGGGCATCCGGCTGCTGCTGCTCGGCGGCGTGCTGCTGATCGGGCTGACCGTGGACGCACTGGCGGTGACCTACGGCAGCGCGGCCCCGGCCGGGCTGCCGCTACTGGCCCTGTACTCGATCGCGGCGGGGCTGGCCGGGGGCGACGGCACCCGCTGGCCGTACTTCCTGCTGGCGGCCGTCGGTTACCTGCTGCTCCTGCTGGCCGAGGGCCGGGACCGGATCTCGCGCTGGGGCCGGGTCTTCGGCGGCGTCGGGTCCGGGGCGCGCGCCGGGTACGGAGGACCGACCGGGGCGGTGGCCCCGGTGCGGACCGGGCGCCGCATAGGGGCGATGGCGCTCGGCATCGCCCTGGTGGCGCCGGCCGCGCTGCCCTCGATGGGCGTCGGACTGCTGCCGACGGGGGGCTCGGGCACGGGCAACGGACGCGGCGGCGGCACGATCTCCGCGGTCAACCCCGTGGTCGCGCTCCAGGACAACCTCAACCAGCCCGACGACCGCGTCGTGCTCCGGTACCGGACGAACGCCGTCTCCAACGCGGACATGTACCTGCGGATCGTGGCTCTCGACCGCTTCACCGGTGACAAGTGGGAGCCCGCGCAGCGCTCCCTCACCGGCGTGCCCAAGGTGCTGCCCAGCCCCCAGGGGCTCGGTCCCGACGTGAAGGCCACCGAGGTCGCCACCTCGGTCGCGGCGGACAAGAGCTACGTCCAGATGTGGCTGCCGCTGCCGTACCCGGCCACCCAGGTGCAGGTCGACGGGCGCTGGCGCTTCGAGCCCACGGGCCGCACCATCATCGGCGACCGGGGCCAGACCACCTCGGACACCCGTTACCAGGTCAGCAGCCTGGCGCTGGAGCCGACCGCGGAGCAGCTGGCGAGCGCGCCGCCTGCGGACGCCCGGCTGCGGGCCGAGTACACGAAGGTGCCGGACTCGCTGCCCCCCGTGGTGGCGCAGACGGCCCTGGAGGTCACCAAGGACGCCACCAACGACTACGAGCGGGCCCTCGCGCTGCAGCGGTGGTTCACCTCGGGCGCCTTCTCGTACGACACCTCGGTGCGCTCCGGCACCGGTGTGCAGGCCATCACCCGCTTCCTGCGCAACAAGGAAGGGTTCTGCATCCACTTCGCCTTCACGATGGCGGCGATGGCGCGGACCCTGGGCATCCCCGCGCGGGTGGCGGTCGGCTTCACGCCCGGCACCTCGGAGTCGGACGGTGCGTACGCGGTGGGGCTGAAGGACGCGCACGCCTGGCCCGAGGTGTACTTCGAGGGCGTCGGCTGGACGCGGTTCGAGCCCACGCCGACCCGCGGCACCCTGCCGGGCTACACCCAGGAGGCGGCCACCTCCGACTCCGGGCCCACGGCGCCCGACACCCCCGAGCAGTCCGCGGGGGCCGGTGCCAGCACCGGCCCGACCGTCTCCCCGTCCTGCCTGGGCAAGGACGCCCAGCTCGGCAACTGCGACCCCCTGGGGCAGGCCTCGGGCGTCGGCACGCAGGACGAGCGGCTGTGGCCGCGGATCGTCACGTGGACGCTGCGCGTCCTCGCCTGGGCCGTGGTGCCGCTGGTGGTCCTGGTCCTGCTGCTGCCGCTGCTCTGGCGGCGCAGGCAGCGTTCCCAGCGGCTGCGCGGCGGCGGCCAGGACCCGGCGGCCCTGGCGGCGTGGCTGGAGCTCACCGGGCGCGCCCCGGGCACGGCGGGAGCCGACGGGCAGGGGCAGGGCGGGTCATCACAGGGCCTGACCGCCGGCGAGCTGGACGCCATGGGCGCCCGGGACGGTGCCCGGACCCTGGCGGCCTGGCTGGAGCTGATCGACACCGCCTGGGACTACGGTCTGCGGCCCGACGAGTCCGAGACCCCGCGCCGGGTCGCGGCGCGCCTCGTCCGCGACGGCGGCCTGGAAGGGTCCTCGGCGGAGGCGGCGCAGCGTCTGGCGACCTCGGTGGAGCAGGCCCTGTTCTCTCCGCGACCGCCGACCACCACGGGCTCCGCGAAGGACGTCCAGCTGGTGCGCGAGGGGCTGCGCAGGAACGCGGACTTCATGACGCGGATCCGTGCCGTGCTGCTGCCGCGTTCCACGGTCCGGGTCGTCTGGCGGTCCGCGGAGCGCTGGTCGGCGGCCTCGGCCCGCTTCTCGGCCAGGCTGCGCGGTGCGGGCGATGCCGTGATGCGACCGCTGCGGCAGCGTCGGAGCTCCTGAGGCCCCCGGGGCCGGCCGGTCGGCCGGCCCCGGGGGTCCGGTCCCCCGAGCGGCGCGCGGCGGTACGCGGTGCCGACCTGTCGGAGGGCCGCACGCCGCACCCCGCCCGGCCCACGTGAGGACGGCATGGCGAAGGGGGCGGGGTTCCGACCGGAACCCCGCCCCCTTCGTCTTGGTCTGTGTATCAGTGGCCCTGTTCGTCGCGGCGCCGCTGCCAGCGCTCCTCGATGCGGTCCATCATCTTGCGCCGCGGCTGGTGGCGACGGCCCCGTCCGACGGCACCCTGCGGGGAGTTCCCCGCGGGAGCGGGGGCCGCACCCGGTTTGGCGGCACGGCGCCAGCCGGTGACGGCGAGAACGGCACAGCCGAGCATCACGAGGAAGCCCACGACACTGATCCAGGGCTGCTGGGCGATCATGCCGCCCATCAACAGCCCGATGCCCACCAGGAAGCCCGCCACAGCCAGGTAGACGCGCCGCCTGGTGTAGGTGCGCAGCCCGCTTCCCTCAAGCGCCGACGCGAACTTGGGATCTTCGGCGTACAGCGCTCGCTCCATCTGCTCGAGCATGCGCTGCTCGTGCTCCGAGAGCGGCACGGAGTCCTCCTCCTCGTCGGTCGCGGGGGAGCGACCGGTACGACCCTTCCAGGATAGGCAGGGAATCGCCCCCGTGAAACCCGCCCCACTACGCCAATCCGACGGGGGGTGTTTTCCCCGTCGAACGCCACGTCATGCCAGCATAAGGCCCTGAACCGGGAATCGGGGGGCGTGTGACGGACTCCTCCCGGTGGGTGACCGGAAGAGGCAGGGGGCGCCGCCCCCCGTTCCGGCTCAGCCGCGCTCGGCCAGCACGTGCAACTGGGTCGCCACGGCGTGGAACGCGGGCTGCTCGGCGGCGGCCAGTTCCAGCCTCAGCAGGGCGTCCATCGCGCCCGGTTCGGTGTCCACCAGGACGCCGGGGACGAGGTCGGCGAAGACCCTGACGCCGTGCACCGATCCGACCCGCAGCCCGGCGTCGGCGACCAGCGCGGTCAGCTCGCCCGCGGTGAAGCGGCGGGGCACCGGATCGCCCTCGCCCCAGCGGCCGTCGGGGTCGTCCAGGGTGTGCCGGGCCTCGCCGAAGTGACCGGCGAGCGCCCGGGCGAGCACGGCTCCGTGACGACTGGCGGCGAGCAGGCTGAGGGCGCCGGAGGCGCGCAGGGTGCCCGCGGCGTTGCGCACGCCCTCGGCGGGGTCGTCCACGTACTCCAGCACGCCATGGCAGAGCACGACGTCGTGGCTGCCGGCCGGCACGACGTCGAGCAATCCGTGGGCGTCGCCCTGCACCCCGCGGACGCGTTCGGTGACGCCTGCCTCCGCCGCGCGGCGTTCGAGGGCGAAGAGCGCGTCGGGACTGGGGTCGACCACGGTGACCCGGTGACCCAGACTGGCCACGGGTACCGCGAAGTTGCCGGTGCCGCCACCGGTGTCGAGCACGTCGAGGACGTCCCGTCCGGCGGCCTTGGCCTGCCGGTCCAGCGCATCGCGCAGGACCTCCCAGACCACGGCGGTACGCAGGGCTGCGCGGGGCCGCAGCGGTTCGGCCCCTCCTGGACGGGACATGCGGACGGCTCCTCGCGGACGGACGGGGCAGGGGACCGGTCGACCCGGCCTGGGACCCACTCTAGTGGGCTGCCGCCCGGCGGCCGATCAAGCGGGACGGCCGGTCTGCGGCCGGTCCAGCACGGGCTGCAGCACCAGCAGGCGCTCCACGAGCCGCAGGAACATCCCCGTCGCACGGACGAGGTCGTCGGCCTCCCGGGGGCTGACCGCGCCTTGGATGCCGGCCTCGGCGCGGGCCCGCTGACGGGCTCCCGCCTCGAACAGGGCGCTCCACTCGGCCAGTTCGGGCGCGACCTCGGGCAGTACCTCCCAGGCACTGCGTATCCGCTGCCGGCGCCGCCTGGTGGGTTCGGGGCGGCCGCGCACGGCGAGGACGGCGGCCGCGGTGCGCAGGGCGGCCAAGTGGGCGGTGGCGAAACGGTCGTTGGGGGTCTCCAGGACGGCGGCCTCATCGAGCCCCCGCCGGGCCTGGACGAGCAGGTCAAGGGCGGCCGCGGGGGCGGTGGCCTTGCGCAGCACGGGGTGGACGTCGGCGGCACTGCCGCCGGCGACGGCGGCCCTGCGGGCTGGCACGGTCATCACATTCCTCCTGTCTTCGCATGACGTGTCCGACAGTTCCTGACCTTCGCCACTCATCGTGAAGCACACCTCTGACAATCGCGCTGACCTGCACAAACGGTCGCGGTGGCCGGACAACGTCCCTGGATTCGCGGTCCACTGGCGCGATGCGTTAGTGTTTTTGCACTGACTGGTCAGTTCAAAGAATGGGGGCGGGCGAGTGATCACCGCGGAGGGGTTCGGGCTCAAGGGGCCCCGGGGCTGGGTGTTCCGGGACGTCACCTTCACCGCGCCGGCGGGCGCTCTGGTCGCCGTCGAGGGTGCCTCCGGTTCGGGCCGCACCTGTCTGCTGCTGTCGCTGACCGGGCGCATGCGCGCGGCGGAGGGCCGGGCCGAGGTGGCCGGGCTCACGCTGCCCAAACAGCTCGCCGCGGTCCGCCGCGTCGCAGCGCTCGGCCCCGTCACCGGGGTCGCGGAACTCGACCCGGCCCTCACCGTCGGCGAGCACCTCCGGGAACGCGTGCTGCTGCAGCGGCGGTTCGGCGGCTCGCTGCGCGAACTGGTGCGGCCCGGCGCGACGGACAGGGCGCGCGTCGACGAGGCGCTGACGGCAGCCGGGCTGGACCTGTCGACGCTGCTCAAGGCCGAGCGCACCGCCGCCCGTGACCTGGAGCGGCTCGAGGCCCTGCGTCTGGGCACCGCCCTCGCGCTGCTGGCCCGCCCCAGGGTGCTGGCGGTGGATGACGCCGACCACAAGCTGGCCCCGGCGGAACGCGAGGAGGCCTGGGCGATGCTGCGGGCCGTCGCCGCGGGCGGCACGACCGTGCTGGCGGTGTGCTCCCAGGCTCCGGGGGACGCCGTGGTGGCGCGCACCCGGCCGGCCGCCGCGGAAACCGCCGCGGAAACCGACACGAAGACCGACGAGGAGGGGGCGGCCGATGCGCACGCCGAGGCTGGCAGCGCTTGAGCTGAGGAAGTTCGGCAGGGGGCGGCTGCCACGCGCGGCCATGGTGTCGCTGCTGCTCCTGCCGCTGCTCTACGGCGCCCTGTACCTGTGGTCCTTCTGGGACCCCTACGGGCGGCTGGACAAGATCCCCGTCGCCCTGGTGAACGCCGACCAGGGCACCACCGTGAACGGGCAACGGCTCGCCGCGGGCGACTCCATCGTGGACGGCCTGCGGGAGAGCGCCACCTTCGACTGGCGCGAGACCAGCGCCGCCGAGGCGGCCGAGGGCGTCGAGGACGGCACGTACTACCTGTCGCTGACCATCCCGCGGGACTTCAGCGCGCGCGTCGCGTCGAGTTCCGGCGACCACCCGCGTACCGGCGCGCTCCAGGTGCGCACCAACGACGCGAACAACTACGTCGTGGGGCAGATCTCCCGCACGGTCTTCTCCGAAGTGCGGTCCGCCGCCTCCACCAAGGCGTCGAGGGACTTCTACGACCGGATCTTCGTGGCCTTCTCCGACCTCCACGACGAGACGGTCAGGGCCGCCGACGGCGCGGACGACGTCACCAAGGGCGCGGGCTCGGCCCGGACCGGCTCCAAGAGGCTCGGCGACGGCATCTCCACCGCCGAGGACGGCGCGCGCCGGCTGGCCGGCGGCCTGCACACGGCGAGGAAGGGCAGCAGTTCGCTGGCCGGCGGGCTGGGAGAACTCGACAGCGGCGCCGGCCAGGTCGCCTCGGGGACCCAGGCACTGGCCGACAAGGTCAACGGCGCCTCGGACGAACTGACCTTCGTCAAGGAGCACGTCAAGGAGATCAACGCGGTGGCCCGGGTCGTCGCCCGCGGCTCGCAGGCCGCCCGCGACGGCATCGGCGACCTGCCGCGGCAGTCGGCGCGGGCGGTCCGCGACGCCGAGGCGGCCGCCGCCGGGATCCACGACGCCTACGCGGAGCAGTGCCCCCTGGGCGCCGTCACCCCACAGTGCCGGACGCTGAGGAAGGCCGTCGACGCCGCCGACGAGGTGGCAGGCGTCGCCGCCCGTCTCGACACCTACGTGCAGGGGCACTCCGCCGCCCTCGACGACCTCCGCGACGACCTCGGCACGCTGCACTCGGCGGCCGTGGCGCTGTCGGACCCGGCGCTCGCCACGAAGCTGCAGAGCGCCGTCGACGGCGTCAACCGGCTCAACGAGGGCGCCCACGAGGTGGCGAAGGGACTGCGGACGGCGTCGGACGGCGCGGGCGCCCTCGATGCCGGGCTCCGGGACCTGGCCTCGGGAGCCGACACCCTGGCGGGCGGGATGTACCGGCTGTCGGACGGCAGCAACCAGCTGACGACCGGTCTGACCCGGCTCACCGACGGCAGCGGGCAGCTCGCCGACGGCCTGCACGACGGCGCGTCCCGGATCCCCGACTACGACGGCGGCGAGCGCGCCGACCGCACCGAGGTGATGGCCGACCCGGTCCGGCTGGCCGCGCAGTCGCTGCACAAGGCGCCCAACTACGGGACGGGCTTCGCCCCCTACTTCATCCCGCTGTCCCTGTGGGTCGGCGCGATGGTCGCCTACATGCTGCTGCCGCCGCTCAGCAGGCGCGCCATGGCCGCGGGCGCCCCCGCCTGGCGGATCGCGGTGGCCGGGTGGCTGCCGGTGCTCGCCATAGGGGTGCTGCAGACACTGGCCCTGATGGCGGTGCTGCACTGGGCGATCGGCCTGCAGATGGTGCGGGCGGCCGGGACGGTCGGCTTCCTGGTGCTGGTGACCGCCTGCTTCGCCGCCATCGTGCAGTGGCTCAACGCCCGCTTCGGGCCGGCGGGACGCGTGCTGGTGCTGGCGCTGCTCATGCTGCAGCTCACCTCGGCGGGCGGCACCTACCCGGTGCAGACCAGCCCCGGCTTCTTCAACGCGATCCACCCCTTCCTGCCGATGACCTACGTCGTCGAGGGGCTGCGCCACCTCATCACGGGCGGCGGGCTCTGGCCGGTGTGGCGGGCAGTCCTGGTGCTGCTCGCCTTCACCGCGGGCGCGCTGGCGCTGACCGCGGTGGCGGCCCGCCGCAAGCAGGTGTGGACGCTGGACCGGTTGCATCCGGAGCTGTCCCTGTGAGGCCGCACGAAACCGGGCGCCCGGACCGTAGACAATCGTCGTCATGAACAGTGCACGACGGCAGGCCACCCGGCAGAAGCTCTTCCAGGCCGCGGTCACGCTCATCGCCGAGCAGGGCTTCTCCGCCACCACGGTCGACGAGATCGCCGAGCGCGCCGGGGTGGCCAAGGGCACCGTCTACTACAACTTCGCCAGCAAGAACGAGCTCTTCGAGGAGCTGCTGCGGCACGGCGTCGGCCTGCTGACGGCCTCCCTGCGGGAGGCGGGGGCGGGCGTCACCGCCCGCGGCGGCAGCCACGTGGACGCGATCGACGCGATGATCCGGGCCGGTCTCGCCTTCATCGCCGAGTACCCGTCCTTCACGCAGCTGTACGTGGCCGAACTGTGGCGGACCAACCGCGCCTGGCAGGACACTCTCATGGTGCTGCGCAAGGAGGCGGTCGCGGTCGTGGAGCAGACGCTGCACGACGCGGTGACAGCGGGCGAGCTCAGCGACGAGATCGACGTGCCCCTCACGGCGGCCGCCCTCTTCGGGATGGTGCTCGTCGCGGCGCTGGACTGGCTGTCCTTCCAG
Organism: Streptomyces sp. TOM-9; assembly: GCF_056858595.1. Lineage (NCBI taxonomy): Bacteria > Bacillati > Actinomycetota > Actinomycetes > Kitasatosporales > Streptomycetaceae > Streptomyces > Streptomyces sp. TOM-9. Next base: position 3,057,790 of record NZ_JBXEQB010000001.1, read on the forward strand.
CCCGAGCGGTCGATCGACGACGTGCACGCGGCCCTGTCGCGGCTCCTGCAGGGACGGGTCGCGGGGCACGCCCGCGCCTGAGCGCCGTACGACGGCGCGCCGCCCCGGCGCGGCCCGATCCCCCGTCGGGCCGTTCCGGGGCGGCGCTCCCCCGTGCACCCCCGCTCCGGCCGGGCGTGGCGCCGTTCCGCCGCCCCGTGTCGGCGGTGCCGGTGCCGTGCCCTTCCGTTGCCTCCACCTTGGCGTCCGGGCCGCCCCGCGCTCATCCGTGCGGGTACTCAAGTGGGGGTCTGAGTACAGGTACTCATGACCGGGTCGTATCGCTCAAAGGCCGCGGTGGTCTTCCAGGGCTTCGGTAGCATCACGGCCCATGTCGGTACTTCCGCTCGTGTTCACCAGCGGCTGGGCGAGCGGGATCAACGCCTACGCCGTGGTCTTCCTGCTGGGCCTGATGGGCGCCACGGGCGTCAGCGACCAGGTGCCGCCCGCCCTGGAGCGCACCGACGTGCTGATCGCCGCGGGGATCCTGTTCCTCTGCGAGGCGGTCGCGGACAAGATCCCCTACGTCGACACCACGTGGGACGCCGTGCACACCGCGATCCGGCCGGTCGCCGGCGGCGTGGTGGCGGCCCTGCTGGCCGGGCAGGACGGCTCGCTGCCGCAGCTCGCCGCGGGCGCGGTCGGTGGCACGACGGCGCTGGTGAGCCATCTGGTGAAGGCCGGGCTCCGCATGGGCGTCAACACCTCGCCGGAGCCCGTGAGCAACATCGTGATCAGCCTCGCGGAGGACGTCGGCGTCGCCGCGATCATCGTCTTCGCGCTCTTCCACCCGGTGGCCGCGGCGAGCATCGCGGCCGTGCTGCTCGTGCTGGGCGTCATCACGGTGATCTTCATACTGTCGCGGATCCGCCGTGCCTGGCAGCGCTGGAAGGCCCGCAGGGAACGCCGCAAGGCCGGTCGCGGCGTTGTCGGTGGCTGGGGTTAGAGTCCCGTTCATGGCACGGATTGCGGTGATCGGCGCGGGGATGGGCGCCATGGCTGCCGCCGCCCGGCTCGCCACCGGCGGGCACCGGGTGGCGGTGTACGAGCGGGCCGGCACCCACGGGGGCGGTGTGCGGCGGCTGGAGCGCGCGGGCTTCGGGTTCGACACCGGCCCGGGCCTGCTGCACCTGCCCGCCGTCTACCGCGACCTGTTCGTCAAGACCGGCAGGGAGAGCCTGGAGGACAGCGTCGCGCTGCGCCAGGTCGACCCGGCGAGCCGCCACCTCTTCTCCGACGGCACGTCCGTGTCGCTGCCCAACGCGTCCCGCGGCGGGGTCGTCGCGGCCCTGGACGCGGCGCTCGGCACCGGCGCGGGCGAGCGCTGGAGCGAGCTGCTGGTGCGGGCCCGGGAGGTGTGGGACGCCACGCGCCGCCCCCTGCTGGAGGACGCGCTCGCCGGCGACCCGGCCGCGCTCGGCCGCGATCCGTATCCGGCGCCTCCCGTGCGGCGGGGGCTGTTCCGGCGCGGCGCGCCCACCCTGGCCGACGTCGCCCGGCGCGAACTGGACGATCCGCGGCTCGCCGCGCTGCTCGGCTCCTACGCCCTGGCGTACGGCTTCGACCCGCGCACCGCGCCCGGCAGCGCCACCGTGCTGCCGTACCTGGAGCAGACCTTCGGCAGTTGGTACGTGCACGGCGGCATGCGGGCGCTGGCCGACGCCGTGCACGCCCGGTGCGTGGCGCGGAGGGTGGAGTTCCACTTCGGGACCGCGGTCGCGGGGATCGTGGAGAAGGACGGCCGCGCGGCCGGGCTCGAACTCGCCGACGGCACAAGGGTGGAGGCCGACACGGTCGTCGCCGGTGTCGCCCCGTGGCTGCTGCCCCCGCTGCTGGCGCACGGCGCCGGGGGCGTCCAGGGCGCCGACCAGGTGTGGGACGGCATCGGTCCCGGCCCCCGCTGCGAGGGCCCCGGGCGCCTCACGGTCTGCCTGGCGCTCCGCGGGGCCCGGCCCTCGGACGCCGTGCACCGCACGGTCGTCCACACCGCGGACCTGGAGACCGAGGCGGCTGCGCTGGCGCGGGGCGAGCTGTACGACCGCCCGACGGTCACCGTGCTGCGCCCCGACGACGACACCTTGCGGCCCGACGACGCCTCGGAGTCGGTCACGTTGAGCGTCACGGTCCCGCCCCACGGCCTCTCGGGGGTGGACTGGCGGGCGCCGGGTACGGCCGAGCGCGTCGCGGACGCGGCGCAGGAGGCCGCGGCCGCGGTCCTGCCCGATCTGACGGACCGCCTGCTGTGGCGGGCCGTGCACACGCCCGCCGACACCGAGGAGGAGACGGGCACCCCGGGCGGCCGGCTCCCCCGCCCCGCCCTGGCCGGCGCGGACGGGGCACATCTGCACCCCGGCAACCGGCTGCTCGTCCCCGGTCTGTACCTGGTGGGCGGCTGGTCCCACCCCGGTGGCGGCCTCGCCCACACCGGCATGTCCGGTGCCATCGCCGCCGACCTCATAGCGGGCGGTCCCGGCGGCAGCCGCTGAGGCACGCGTCCCGCACCGCCCGGACACCGCCGATAGCCCGTCGCCGCCGGTGGACGTGGAGGTCCTCGGCGACGCCGGGCTGCTGGACTTCGGGCTGGAGCGGGTCGGCTCCGGCTGACGGGGCCGCCGCCCGTGGGCGCTAGTTGTAGCGGTAGGGGTCGTACGGGTCGTACTGGCCCTGCTGCTGCCCCTGCTGCTGCCCCTGCTGGTCGTAGGTGTTCTGCTGCTGCGGGACGTAGGGCTGCTGCTCCCCGCCCTGCTGCGGCACCCACACGCCGCCCGCCGGGGTGTCGTAGCCGTACTGCTGCTGGGTGCCCTGGCCCTGGCCCTGCCCCTGGCCCTGCCCCTGGTACGGGTCCTGGTAGCCGCCCGCGTAGGTGCCGTAGGCCGCCGTCTGCTGCTGCTCCCAGCCGCCGGTCTGCTGCTGCTGTCCGTAGGCGTCGTACGAGGCGGCCGCGGGCTGCTGTTGCTGCTGGCCGCTGTTCCAGTCGCCGTAGCCGGTGGTGGCGGCGTAGTCCTGGTAACCGGCGCCCGCGTACGGGTCCTGGGCGTAGTTCGGCTGCCCGTTGTACATCGGGTACTCGCCGCTGTCCTCGTGCATGGGCATGGGCTGGTAGACCTGCGTGGAGTCCATCCCGGCGGGTGCCGCCGCGGCCGGGCCGGCAGCGGCGTAGCTGTCGTAGGACTGCCCGACGCCCGCACCGGCCTGGGAGTCGCCCGCGGGCTCCTCGTACGGCGTCGCCAGACCGTCGTCCGGCAGCTCGTCGCGCTGCGCGCCCCGGCCGCGGCGGCCGGCGGCACGGCGTGGCAGCGGCGGCGCCTCCTCGTCGTCCTCGTCGTCGGCGCCCTCCTTGGGGGAGCGCAGTGCCCAACCCTCGACGAAGCCGCGGCGGTAGGAGAGCGTGACGAAGGTCTGGCCCGCGCCGAAGGCGACGGCACCGGCCACGATGACGAGGACCGAGGGCAGGTAGACGCCCAGGACGACACCAAGGAACCCCGCGAAGGCCAGCAGCCGCCACCTCAGCCGCGCCTTGTACTGCAGGAGCACTTCACCGAGCAGCCACAGCGCGACCACCCCGAAGGCGATGTAGAGCACTGTGTAGGCCATGAGCGCACTTCCTCACCGTTCACCGTCGTCGGCCCACTGGGGCGGCGGGTCCGCCCTCACGACCTCTGGTGCAGTCCCAGATTCTCGTAGATTTCCAACGACGCCGTGGAGTGATTAAGGGTAATGAAGTGCAGTCCCGGGATGTCCTCGGCCATCAGCCGCCGGCACATCTCGGTCGCGTACTCGACCCCGATCGCCCGCACCGCGGCCGGATCGTCCTTGACCGCGAGGATACGGTCCGCGAGCTCCTGCGGGAAAGGCGCGTTGCCGAGCTGGGCGAAGCGCTCGATCTGCTTCACGTTCGTGACCGGCATGATCTCGGGGATGATCGGGGTCTCGCAGCCCGCCTTCCCGACGCGGTCACGCAGGCGCAGGTAGTCCTCGGCGTTGAAGAACATCTGGGTGATGGCGTAGTCCGCGCCCGCCCGGCACTTCTCGACGAAGTGACGCGTATCACTTTCCCAGTCGGTCGAGCGGGGGTGCATCTCGGTGAAGGCGGCGACACCCACGCAGAAGTCGCCCGACTCCTTGATGAGCCGGACCAGTTCGTAGGCGTGGTCGACGCCCTCCGGGTGCCGCAGCCACTCCCCCATGGGGTCGCCGGGCGGGTCGCCGCGCAGCGCGAGCATGTTGCGGATGCCCGCGTCGGCGTACTGGCCGATGATGTTGCGCAGCTCGGCGACGGAGTGGTCGACCGCGGTCAGGTGGGCCACCGGGGTCAGGGTGGTGTCGGAGGCGATCCGCTCGGTCGCCCGGACCGTGCCTTCGCGTGACTTGCCGCCCGCGCCGTAGGTGACGGAGACGAAGGTGGGGCCCACGGCCTCGATGCGGCGGATCGCGTTCCACAGGGTCCGCTCGCCCTTCTCGGTCCTCGGCGCCATGAACTCGAAGGAGTACGAGCGCTCGCCGGAGGCCAGCAGCTCACGGATGGTGACCGCGTGATCGGTCCTGGTGGAGGCGGTTCCGAGGGCCATGGGCCTCAGGCTATCGGCGAGGACTGGGCCGTCCCAACAGACGACGCCCAAATGTCCATCCCTTGGACATCCCGTACTCCCGGCACGGGCCCTCGCTCAGCCCTCGTAGGAGCGCACCCGCTTGGCCAGCTCGGCCGCCGCGGCCCCCGGGTCGGCCGCCTCGGTGACGGCCCGTACGACCACGATCCGGCGGGCCCCGGCGTCGAGCACCTGCTCCACGTTGGACAGGTCGATCCCGCCGATCGCGAACCACGGCCGGTCCGTGCCCAGGCCCGCCGCGTACCGGACCAGGCCGAGGCCCGGCGCGGGCCGGCCGGGCTTGGTCGGGGTGGGCCACACCGGCCCGGTGCAGAAGTAGTCCGCACCGGGCTCCACGGCGGCCGCGGCCGCCTCGGCCTCGGAGTGGCAGGACCGCCCGATGACCACCTCGTCGCCGAGGAGCGCGCGGGCGGCCTGCACGGGCAGGTCGCCCTGGCCCAGATGCAGGACGTCCGCCCCGGCGGCGTGCGCCACGTCGGCACGGTCGTTCACCGCGAGCAGCCTGCCGTGCCGTCCGCACTCCTCCGAGAGGACCGCGAGGTAGTCCAGCTCCTCGCGGGCCTCCAGGCTCTTGTCGCGCAGCTGGATGACGTCGACCCCGGAGGCCAGCACGGCGTCCGCGAACGCCGCGAACTCCTCCAGGCCGCCGTGGCGCTTGCGCGCGTCGGTGCACAGGTAGAGCCGGGCGTCGGCGAGCTGGGCGCGGACGCCCGTGCTGGTGCTCGTGCTCGTACGCGTGCTCATACGGGCGGGTCCCCTCGGGTGGCTGCGGCGGTGGCGGGTCGTTCGGTCAGACGGCGAGTGCCTGGGCGCGGCGCTTCACCTCGGTGCCGCGGTTGTCGCGCAGCGCCTGGACGGGGGTGCCGGGCAGGCTCTCGTCCGGGGTGAACAGCCACTCCAGGGTCTCTTCGTCGCTGAACCCGTCGTCCTTGAGCAGGGTGAGGGTACCCGCGAGGCCCTTCACGATCTTCTCCTCGCCGATGAAGTCGGCGGGGATCATCAGCACCCGGTTCTCACCGCGGCGCACGGCGATGAGCTGGCCCTCCTTGATGAGCTGGCGGACCCGGGTCACCTCCACGCCGAGGCGCTCGGCGACATCGGGGACGTACAGCCAGGAGGGGACGAGGGAGTCAATCTTTGCGTCGATCTCGGTCACAGGACAAGCGTGCCATCCCGGACCGACACCATGGAACCGCTCAGGGCACCCGTTGCTCCGTCCTGACGGGTCCGCTACGCCTCCGAGACCACCACGGGCGTCAGACGACCGCCGCCCGGAGCTGCACCGCAGGGTCGGCGGCCAGGGTGTCGTCGAGGTGGACGCCGCGGGCGATGAGCTTGCGGGCCTGCGCCAGGTCGCGCGGCCGGCCCACGGCGAACAGCGCGACCAGCTGGCCGTCGCGCAGCCACAGCACCGACCAGGCGGGCCCGTCCGGGTCCCCGCGCAGCAGCATGCGGTCGGAGTCCACGTGGTACCCGGCGTACTGCACGAAACGCCCGAACTGCTCCGACCAGAAGTAGGGGACGGGGTCGTAGGGCTCGTCGCCGCCCAGGATGTTCGCGGCGGCCGTGCGCGGCCCCTGCACCGCGTTGTCCCAGTGGTGGATCAGCAGCCGCTCCCCGTACCGCGCCGACGGGAAGGAGGCGCAGTCCCCCACCGCGTACACGTCCGGCACCGAGGTGCGCAGCCGGTCGTCGGCCAGGACCGAGCGGTCCGGCCCCAGCTCGACGCCGGAGCCGGCCAGCCACCCGGTGGCGGGCCGGGCGCCGATCCCGATGACGACCGCCTCGGCGGCGAGCACGCTGCCGTCGGCCAGGCGCACCGCGCCCGGCTCGACGGAGGAGACGACCGCGCCGGTGCGCAGCTCCACGCCCTCCTCCGCGTACCAGCCGCGCATCCGTTCGGCGATGTGCTCGGGCAGCACCCCGGCGAGCGGGTGGTCGGCGGCTTCGACGACGGTCACCTCGCACCCGGCGTGACGTGCCGCGGTGGCGAACTCGGCGCCGATCCAGCCCGCGCCGACCACCACGACCCGGTGCCGGTTCTCCAGCACCGGGCGCAGCGCGGTGGCGTCGTCCAGGGTGCGCAGCACGTGCACGCCCGGCGTGCCCTCGCTGCCCGGCAGCATGACCGGCTCGGCGCCGCTGGCCAGGACGAGCTTGTCGTAGCCGACCGGGCCGGCGTCGGTGTGGACCTGCCGCTCCCCGGGGCGCAGGGCGCTCGCGTGCCGCCCGAGCAGCAGTTCGACCTCGATCCCCGCGAAGTCGACGTCCAGCGCCGGGCCCTCCTCGGCGCCGAAGAGCACGCCCTTGGACAGCGGCGGCCGGTCGTAGGGGGCGTGCGGCTCCGCGCCGATCAGCGTGATCGTCCCGCCCCAGCCCTGCTCGCGCAGGGACACGGCGGTCTGCACTCCGGCCATCCCGGCCCCGACGACGACGACGCGCTGCTCGCTGCTGGTCACGCGATCACCGTAACGCCGCGGGGGCGCCGCCCGCCGGTACCGGTGCCCTACTCGCCGCGGATGGCGCGTACTAAGGTGGATCAGGAGCACTCGCGGGAGCCCGGCGCACCGGGCTGAGAGGGCGGCTGGAGCGGCCGCCGACCGTACGAACCTGATCCGGGTCATGCCGGCGAAGGGAGGAGCGGGAACATCATGCACCGTCATGACGTCGTCGTGGTCGGCGGCGGGATCATCGGACTGGTCACCGCGTGGCGGGCCCGCGGGCGCGGCCTGCGCACGGCGGTCGCGGACCCCGAACCGGGCGGCGGGGCGGCCCGGGTGGCCGCGGGGATGCTGGCGCCGGTCACGGAGGTGCAGTACGGCGAGCAGCCGCTGCTGGAGCTCAACCTCGCGGCGGCGCGCCGCTATCCGTCCTTCGTGGCCGAGCTGGAGGAGACGACGGGGCTCGACCTCGGCTACCGCACGTGCGGCACCCTCGCCGTCGCCCTCGACGCCGACGACCGGGCGCAGCTGCGCGAACTCCACTCCTTCCAGGAGTCCTTGGGCCTGGCGTCGCAGTGGCTCAGCGGCCGTGAGTGCCGCCGCCTGGAGCCGATGCTCGCCCCCGGCGTGCACGGCGGGCTGCGGGTCGACGGCGACCACCAGATCGACCCCCGGCGGCTGGCCGCGGCGCTGGTGCGCGCCTGCGAGCTGTCCGGGGTGGAGTTCCGGCGGTCGCGGGTGGCGCGGGTGGACGTGACGGGCGACCGCGCCCACGGGGTGGTCCTGGAGGACGGCACCAGGATCGCCGCCGGGCAGGTGGTGCTGGCCGCCGGGAGCCTCAGCGGCCGGGTCGAGGGGCTGCCCGCACGGGCGCTGCCGCCCGTACGGCCGGTGAAGGGGCAGGTGCTGCGGCTGCGGGTGCCGGCGGCGTACGCGCCGTTCCTGTCGCGGACGGTACGGGCCGTGGTCCGCGGCGGTCACGTCTACCTGGTCCCGCGCGAGAACGGCGAGCTGGTCGTCGGCGCCACCAGCGAGGAAATGGGCTGGGACACCACCGTCACCGCCGGCGGGGTGTACGAACTGCTCCGCGACGCCCACGAATTGCTCCCCGGCATCACCGAACTCCCGCTGACCGAGACGCAGGCGGGCCTGCGCCCCGGCACGCCCGACAACGCCCCGGTGCTCGGCCGCGGCGCGCTGGACGGACTGGTGCTGGCCACCGGCCACCACCGCAACGGCGTGCTGCTGACCCCGCTGACCGGGGACGTGATGGCCGAGGTGCTCACCGGGTCGGAGGTCCCCGCCAAGGCCCGGCCCTTCTCCCCCGACCGTTTCGCCCTCCAGGAGCAGCACGCATGACCGGGCCCCTCCTTCTGTCCGTCTCCGTCAACGGCGAGGCGCGGGAGGTCGCCGAGGGCGTCACCCTCGACCGCCTCGTCGCGACCCTGACGGTCGCCCCGTCCGGAGTGGCGGCCGCGCTCAACGAGACGGTCGTCCCGCGCGCCCAGTGGCCGGCGACCCCGCTCCGCGACGGCGACCGCGTCGAGGTCCTCACCGCAGTCCAGGGAGGCTGACCCCATGGCCGACGACCCGCTGACCATCGGCGGCACCGCCTTCGGATCCCGGCTGATCATGGGCACGGGCGGGGCGCCCAGCCTGGAGGTCATGGAGCAGGCGCTGCTGGCCTCCGGCACCGAGCTGACCACCGTCGCCATGCGGCGGCTGGACCCCACGGTCAAGGGCTCCGTGCTGTCCGTGCTCGCCCGGCACGGCATCCGCGTGCTGCCGAACACCGCCGGGTGCTACACCGCGGGCGAGGCCGTCCTCACCGCCCGCCTGGCGCGCGAGGCGCTGGGCACGGACTGGGTGAAGCTGGAGGTCATCGCCGACGAGCGCACCCTGCTGCCGGACCCGGTGGAGCTGCTGGACGCGGCGGAGACCCTCGTGGACGACGGCTTCACGGTGCTGCCGTACACCAACGACGACCCGGTGCTCGCCCGGAAGCTGGAGGACGCGGGCTGCGCGGCGATCATGCCTCTGGGCTCGCCCATCGGATCGGGGCTCGGCATCCGCAACCCGCACAACTTCGAGCTGATCGTCGAGCGGGCGACGGTGCCGGTGATCCTGGACGCGGGTGCCGGGACGGCCTCGGACGCGGCCCTGGCGATGGAGCTGGGCTGCGCGGCCGTCATGCTGGCCTCCGCCGTCACCCGGGCGAGGGAACCGGTGCTCATGGCCGAGGCCATGCGGCACGCCGTCGACGCCGGGCGCCTGGCGTACCGGGCGGGGCGCATCCCCCGCCGCCACCACGCGAACGCGTCCTCGCCGGCTGTGGGACTCGCCACGTTCGACCCCGAACGCCCCGCCTTCGGCGCCTGCTGACCCGTGGCCCGGGCACCCTGCCGCGACCTGCGGGGGCCCGCGCCGGACCGGGGCCGCTCCCGCCCGGTGGCACGTGGCAGCGCGGGTCACGGGGCGGTCGCGGTACCGCACGGGTGAGGTACAACTTGGGCGGGTTAGCCCAGAAGGGTCATGTCGGCACCGTAAACTGCACCTTCGTGGATACGACGCTTCAGGACCCGCTCGTCGGGCAGACGCTCGACGGCCGCTACCGGGTGGAGTCCCGGATCGCGGTCGGCGGCATGGCGACGGTGTACCGGGCGCTGGACACCCGCCTGGACCGGGTGCTGGCCCTGAAGGTCATGCACCCCGCCCTCTCCGCCGAGCCCGGCTTCGTGGAGCGCTTCATCCGCGAGGCGAAGACCGTGGCGCGCCTCGACCACCCCAATGTGGTCCAGGTCTACGACCAGGGCGCCGACGGCACCTACGTCTACCTGGCCATGGAGTACATCGCGGGCTGCACCCTCCGCGACGTGCTGCGCGACCGCGGCGCCCTGCCGCCCCGCGCCGCGCTGGACATCCTGGAGCCCGTGCTGGCCGCGCTCGGCGCGGCGCACCGCGCGGGGCTGGTGCACCGCGACATGAAGCCGGAGAACGTCCTCATAGGCGACGACGGCCGCGTCAAGGTGGCGGACTTCGGCCTGGTCAGGATCGCGGGCACGCACACCAACACCTCCGCCGGCGGTGTCCTCGGCACGGTCTCGTACATGGCGCCGGAGCAGGTCGAGAGCCCCACGACCGACGAGCGCACCGATGTGTACGCGTGCGGGGTGCTGCTCTACGAGATGCTCACCGGCCGCAAGCCGCACACCGGCGGGACGCCCGTGCAGGTGGTCTACCAGCTGGTGAACGAGGACGTGCCCGCCCCGTCCGCCGCCTCCCCCGGGCTGCCCCCGCAGCTGGACGCGCTGGTGGCCGAGGCGACCGCGCGTGCCGCCGCCCGGCGTCCGGCCGACGCCGCGGAGCTGCTGCGGCGGCTGCACGCGGTGCGCCAGGGCATGACGCCCGAGCAGCTGGACCTGGTGCCACCGGGCGCGCGGACCCCCGCGCACGCCCCCGCGGCACCGGCCGGCGCCGAGGAACCGACGACGGTGGTGCACCGCACCGCGCGCCTGGAGTTCTCGCCCGAGCCGACCCGGCAGCAGCCCCGGGCGGCGTCCCGGACGTCGACCCGGCCCCGGCGGCGTCGCGGGGCCATCGCCGTCGTGACGACCCTGCTGCTGATCCTCGGCGTCGGCGCGGGCATCTGGTACATCAACGACGGCCAGTTCACCCGGACCCCCGCCGTCGTCGGGCTGCCGCAGGCGCAGGCGGAGCGCCAGCTGCGCGACGCCGGGCTGCGGGTCGAGGTCGTCGAGGCGTTCGACCCCACCATGACCAAGGGCAAGGTGGCCTCCACCGACCCGGGCACGGGCGAGCGCATCCGCGACAACGGCACGGTGACGATCACCGTGTCCAAGGGCCCGGAGCGGGTGAAGGTCCCGGGCGTGGTGGGCGAGGAGCTGGCGGAGGCGAAGCGGCGGCTGAAGGCCGCCGGACTGAGCCCGGGGACGGTCTCCCGCGAGTTCAGCGGCGAGGTGCCGCGGGGCCGGGTGATCTCCACCGACCCCGGCTCGGGCGCGAGCCGCCGGCCGGACTCGGCCGTGTCGCTGGTGGTGAGCAAGGGCGCGCCCGTCGACGCCCCCGACGTGGTCGGGCAGCCGCTGGAGGACGCCCGCCGGCAGCTGGAGGACGCCGGGCTGCGGGTCAAGGTGGACCCGCGGCAGGTCTACTCCGACCAGGCGGACGAGGGCGCGGTCGCCGGGCAGACGCCCGGCGCCAACACACGGCTGGCGGCCGGTGACACGGTCACGCTGCAGGTCTCCAAGGGCCAGGAGATGGTCGTGGTACCGGACGTGCAGGGCCTGGACGTCGACGAGGCGAAGGCGAAGCTGGAGGCCGCGGGCTTCGACGTGCGCGTCATCCAGTTCTTCTTCACCGGCCAGGTCAACAACCAGTCGCCCGCCGGCGGCACCGAGGCACCGAAGGGCAGCACGATCACACTGTGGGTGCGATAGTCACGTCCGATGGCGGCGCCGCCGCCGCGCTCCGCAACCCTGTCGGCGGCCACGTCGCCGTGGCCGGTGGGCTGGCCACCACCGGGCTGGCGGAGGCCGCGCGGATGGGCGCCGAGACCGTGCAGGTCTTCGTCGCCAACCCCCGCGGGTGGGCGACCCCGCCCGGCAGTCCGCGCCAGGACGAGGAGTTCCGCGAGCGCTGCGCCGCGCAGGGACTCCCCGCGTACGTCCACGCGCCGTACCTGATCAACTTCGGCTCGCACACCGAGGCGACGGTCGACCACTCGGTGGACTCGCTGCGCCACTCGCTGCGCCGCGGGCGGGCGATCGGCGCCCTGGGCACGGTCGTGCACACCGGGTCGGCGACCGGCGGCCGTTCCCGGGCCACCGCGCTGGCGCAGGTACGTGAGCGGATGCTGCCGCTGCTGGAGGAACTGACGCACGACGACGACCCGTGGCTGCTGCTGGAACCGACCGCGGGGCAGGGCTTCTCGCTCTGCTCGCTGGTGGAGGACCTGGGCCCGTACTTCGACGCCCTGGACCACCACCCGCGGCTGGGGGTCTGCCTGGACACCTGTCATGTGTTCGCGGCCGGGCACGACCTCGCGGCGGCCGGCGGGGTCAAGGCCGTCCTGGACGAGCTGGTGGCGACGGTCGGCGAGGGGCGGCTGAAGCTCGTCCACGCCAACGACTCCAAGGACGTCACCGGCGCCCACAAGGACCGCCACGAGAACATCGGCGCCGGTCACATCGGTGCCACCGCCTTCGGGGAGCTGTTCCGGCACCCCGCCACGCAGGGCGTGCCGCTTGTCGTGGAGACGCCGAACGGCGGCCCCAAGGGCACCGGGATGGCCACGGACGTGGCCGTGCTCAAGTCGCTGCGCCCGGTCTGACCGGATCGGCGGGAATACCCCAGGGGGGTAATGCGTTGAGCGTCGAGCACGACGAGACACCCGCACTCATCCCTGGGGGGCACAGGATGCAGCACGTCGAGCACTCCCACCGGCATCAGTCCCACCACGAGCACCACACGGCGGCCCACCACACCGGCCCGGCCTCCTGGGGCACCGCCGTCCAGGCCACGCTGCACTGCCTCACCGGCTGTGCGATCGGCGAGGTCCTCGGCATGCTGATCGGCACGGCCCTCGGCTGGCACAACGTCCCGACGATGACCCTGGCGATCGTCCTGGCCTTCGTCTTCGGCTACTCGCTCACCATGCGCGGCGTCCTGCGGGCCGGCCTTGACCTGCGCAGCGCCGTACGGGTGGCGCTCGCCGCCGACACCGTCTCGATCGTCTTCATGGAACTCGCGGACAACGGGACGATCCTGCTGTTCCCGGGCGCGATGGACGCCACGCTGTCGGACGCGCTGTTCTGGATCAGCCTCGCGCTGGCCTTCGTGGTCGCCTTCCTGGTGACCGCACCCGTCAACAAGTGGATGATCGGCCGCGGCAAGGGACACGCGGTCGTCCACCGGTACCACTGACCCACTGCCGAGGCCCGGCGGCTACAGCTCCGGCCCGTCGCCGGGCTCCTCCTGGTACGAGTAGCGCTGCTCGCTCCAGGGGTCGCCGAGGTTGTGGTAGCCGCGCTCCTCCCAGAAGCCCCGGCGGTCGGACGTCATGTACTCCACGCCCCTGACCCACTTGGGGCCCTTCCAGGCGTAGAGGTGGGGCACGACGAGCCGGGCCGGGAAGCCGTGCTCCGCGGTCAGCGGCTCGCCGCCGCGGTGGGTCGCGAATATCGACTTGGGGTCGGCGAAGTCCGCCAGCCTCAGGTTGGAGCTGAAGCCGTACTCGGCCCACACCATGACGTGCGTGACGTCCGGCGCGGGCGGCGCCAGCCGCAGGATCTCGGCGGTGGAGACACCGCCCCACTCGACGCCGAGCATGCTGAACTTGGTCACGCAGTGGAAGTCGCCCGTGACCGTCGTGTACGGCAGCGCGGCGAACTCCTCGTGGCCCCACGCACGCTTGCCGCCGTCCGCGGTGGCGCCGAAGACCTGGAACTCCCAGCGCTCGGGTTTGAACCTGGGCACCGGACCGTAGTGGGTGACCGGCCAGCCCCGCTGGAGCCGCTGTCCGGGAGGAAGCTCCCCTTCGCGGCGTTCGGACTGACCCATGCGTCCATGGTGACAGACCGGATGCAGTGCTACCGACCAGCACCAGGTCAAAGTATGACAACCCGGGCCACCGGAGTAAGTGTGAACTTACTGGATCGCTTCCACCGGCGGTGCGAAGATGCGCCCATCGTGTGGATTCCTCCGGAAAGGACGGGCTTGCCATGCAGGGCGACCCCGAGGTCATCGAGTTCCTGAACGAGCAGCTGACGGGCGAGCTGACGGCGATCAACCAGTACTTCCTGCACGCCAAGATGCAGGAGAACCTGGGCTGGACAAAGCTCGCCAAGTACACGCGACACGAGTCCTTCGACGAGATGAAGCATGCCGAGGTGCTGACCGACCGCATCCTCTTCCTCGACGGACTGCCGAACTACCAGCGGCTCTTCCACGTCCGGGTGGGGCAGACCGTCACCGAGATGTTCCAGGCCGACCGCCAGGTCGAGGTCGAGGCGATCGACCGCCTCAAGCGCGGCATCGAGGTCATGCGGGCGAAGGGCGACATCACGTCGGCCAACATCTTCGAGGACATCCTCGCCGACGAGGAGCACCACATCGACTACCTGGACACCCAGCTCGAACTCATCGAGAAGCTCGGGGAGCCGCTGTACATCGCCCAGCTCATCGAGCAGCCCGACAGCTGACGGCCGGGCCGCAGCCGTTCAGGCGGCGCTGGCCGCCGCGGGCAGCGGGACCACGACCGGCACCGGCAGTGCGGGCGGGACCGGCAGGGAGGCCGGCGCGGGGGCACCGAGGGGTTCCGCGGGCGCTCCGGGCTTCGCCGTGTCGAGCTTCGTACGGGTGGCACAGCCGTCGCCGCGGCCGAGAAGCGCCTGTATCCGGCGCACGCAGGAACCGCAGTCCGTGCCCGCCTTGCAGGCGGAGGCGATCTGGCGAGGGGTGCAGCGGCCGGCGTCCGCATGCTGCTTGACCTGCTCTTCGGTGATGCCGAAGCATGAGCAGACGTACACGCGGTTCCCCTCTCTCTCGATCCCGGCCTGAGGTTAACCTAACCTTACCCGCCGGGCGAGTGGCTGAAAACCGACGAGGGGCGCGGATCGATGTGATCCGCGCCCCTCTCAGGGTCCGCAGGGACGGCCGCCGCTACTGGCCGCGGTACATCTCCGCCACCAGGAACGCCAGGTCGAGCGACTGGCTGCGGTTGAGCCGCGGGTCGCAGGCCGTCTCGTAGCGCTGGTGCAGGTCGTCGACGAAGATCTCGTCGCCGCCGCCCACGCACTCGGTCACGTCGTCGCCGGTGAGCTCCACGTGGATGCCGCCCGGGTGGGTGCCGAGGCCGTGGTGCACCTCGAAGAAGCCCTTGACCTCGTCGAGCACGTCGTCGAAACGGCGCGTCTTGTGACCCGAGGCCGCCTCGAAGGTGTTGCCGTGCATCGGGTCGCACACCCAGGCGACCTGCGCGCCCGAGGCCGTGACCTTCTCCACCAGGTTCGGCAGCAGCTCGCGCACCTTGCCGGCGCCCATACGCGTGATGAAGGTCAGCCGGCCGGGCTCGCGGTCCGGGTCCAGCCGGTCGATCAGCGCCAGCGCCTCCTCGGGCGTGGTCGTCGGGCCGAGCTTCACGCCGAGCGGGTTGCGGATCTTCGAGGCGAACTCGATGTGCGCGTGGTCGAGCTGACGGGTGCGCTCACCGATCCAGACCATGTGGCCGGACACGTCGTACAGCCGGCCGGTGCGGGAGTCCACGCGGGTCAGCGCCGACTCGTAGTCGAGCAGGAGCGCCTCGTGCGAGGCGTAGAACTCGACGGTCTTGAACTCCTCGGGGTCCGCGCCGCAGGCGTGCATGAAGTTCAGCGCGCCGTCGATCTCCCGGGCCAGGGCCTCGTAGCGCTGCCCGGACGGCGAGGACTTCACGAAGTCCTGGTTCCAGGCGTGCACCTGACGCAGGTCGGCGTAGCCGCCGGTGGTGAAGGCCCGGACGAGGTTCAGCGTCGCGGCGGACGCGTTGTACAGGCGCTTGAGCCGCTCCGGGTCCGGCACGCGGGCCGCCTCGGTGAACTCGAAGCCGTTGACCGAGTCACCGCGGTAGGTCGGGAGGGTCACCCCGCCCCGGGTCTCCGTCGGCTTCGAACGCGGCTTGCTGTACTGACCGGCGATCCGGCCCACCTTCACGACCGGCACGGACGCGGCGTAGGTGAGGACGGCGCCCATCTGCAGCAGCGTCTTCAGCTTGTTGCGGATCTGGTCGGCCCCGATCTGGTCGAAGGCCTCCGCGCAATCGCCGCCCTGCAGCAGGAACGCCTCACCCCGGGCCACGGCCCCCAGGCGGTCGCGCAGCTGGTCGCACTCGCCTGCGAAGACGAGCGGCGGATACGACTCGAGGTCCGCGATCACTTCGCGCAGAGCCTCGGGGTCGGGGTACTCAGGCTGCTGCGCCGCGGGCAGTGAGCGCCAGGTCTGGCGCCCGGCGTGGGTTTCAGCGTTCACGGTCACGCAGCCCACATTACGTGGTCGTGTCCGTTCCTTTGCGCATCGGACCAGAGGATGAGACGACCGAGTGACCTCCGCGGAGCCCCGTCCGACCCGCCCGGCACAGGCCTGCGGAGCCCGGAGGGCGGGCCCTCCCCGGCCCCGCGCGCCGGCGCCGCCCGGCGTACGGCGACGGCGCGTCCGGCCCACGCCGCCACCGCGGAGTCCACCCAGTGAGACGGCCCGCGTCCGGGGTCGTACGCTCGGCCCGCACACCGAAGCCCGGACGGGAGGGGCCGCCGTCATGCCGACACCGTCGGAGGCGTTCAGGTACGTGGGACCGGACGACATCCGGGCCGCCGTGGTGCGGCCCGACGCGGCGGGCCGGGCGGTGCGGTCAGCGGACGACGTCCGGCAGTGGCTGGATGGCGCCGCCGCCGACCGCGAGGAGCCCTTCACCTACGTCGTCGACTCGACCGGCACGCTCCGTCTGGCGCCGCGCCGCAGCGAGCACGTGGCGTGCGCCGGGGGCGGGCCCGTGCTGGCCGCCGGGGAGATCACGTTCGCCGCGCGGGAGGACGGCGGGTGGGAGGTGACCGAGGTCGGCAACCAGTCGACCGGCTACTGCCCCGACGCCGAGGCGTCCTGGCCCGCGCTGGCGGAAGCCCTCGACCGGGCGGGGCTCACCCGCCCCGGCTGGTTCACGCAGGCGGTCGTCTTCCGGCATTGCCCGCGGTGCGGCGAGCGCAACCTCGTCAAGGACGACGACTTCACATGCGCCCTGTGCGACGCGCCGCTTCCACGGCGGCGCGGCCGCTGAGGACGAGCGCCTGGCCCAGGCAGCCCAGCGCCGCCGTGCACAGGAGCGTGCGCACCAGGTTCCAGCGGACCCAGGCCGCCTCGAACCGCTCGCGCACGGCGGCGGGATCGGCGAGGCTCCCGGGGTCGCCCGCCGCGTCCAGCCGGTCGTTCAACGGGATGTTGACGCCGAAGGTGACGACGAGCACCGCCAGGTAGAGCACGGTCGCGGCGATCACCCACGGGAGCGGACCGCGGCCTGCGTCGCGCAGGCAGAGCGCCACCGCGGCGGCGCACAGCAGCAGCGAACCGCCGAAGACCAGCAGGAACCAGCCGTTCTGGATGGCGATGTTGATGCGCTGCATCGCGTCGACGAGCGTACGGTCGGCCGCCTTGGCCAGACCCGGCATGACGGCGACGGAGAACGCGAAGAAGAGCCCGGCCATGAGGCCGACGGCGACGGTGGCCGCGACGAGGACGGCGTCTCGGGAAGTCATGCGACCAGTGAAGCCGCGCCTGGTGAGACGGAACATGGCCCGGACGCTCCGTCCCATACGCGAGCGTCCACACGGAGAGCGCGGAAAACCGCGTGCGGAACCGGACGGGGCCGGGATACCGTGCGGCCCATGGGTTGCACCTACTACATCAGGCTGCGCCGGGCATAGCCGCGGCGCTCTTCGCCGCGGCATCGGGTCCATCGTCGGAACCTCTTATGTCGCGGAGTGCACACCCATGCCTCACCACCGGTCCATGGTGGGCGGCCGGCACGAGCTCGGCCAGAACTTCCTCACCGACCGCACCGTCATCGCCTCCATCGAGGCCCTCGTCGCCGCCACCAGCGGACCCATCGTCGAGATCGGCCCCGGCGACGGCGCCTTGACCCTCCCCCTCAGCCGCACCGGCCGCCCCCTGACGGCCGTGGAGATCGACCCGGGGCGCGCACAGCGCCTGCAGCGGCGGCTCCCGCGCGGCGCGCACGTCGTCACCACCGACGTCCTGCGCTACCGCTTCCCGCGCGAACCGCACGTGATCGTCGGCAACCTGCCCTTCCACCTGACGACCACCATCATGCGGCGCGTCCTGGCCGCCGACCGGTGGGAGTGCGCGGTGCTGCTCGTCCAATGGGAGGTCGCCCGCCGCCGCGCGGGCGTCGGCGGCGCCAGCATGCTCACCGCCTCCTGGTGGCCCTGGTACGACTTCACCCTCCACTCCCGCGTCCCCGCCCGCGCCTTCCGCCCGGCACCCTCCGTCGACGGCGGACTGCTGACCATGACCCGGCGCCCGCAGCCGCTCGTCACCGGCGACCGCCGCGCCTACCAGGCCTTCGTCCAGCGGGTGTTCACCGGCCCGGGCCGTGGTTTGCGCGAAGTCCTCGCCCGCACCGGCCACTTCGACCGCACGGCGCTGCGCGACTGGCTGCGTGCCGAACGCGTCCCCCCGCACGCCCTCCCCAAGGACCTCACGGCGAGGCAGTGGGCGTCCCTGTGGCGGCTGGTGAGGTGAGGGGCGGCGGCTACAGCCGCTCGATCTCCGCGAGGTCGATGTCCACGGCGAACGGCACGGACACCTTGAGGCGTTCGTGGTGGATGCCGGTGGCGACGTAGGTGCCGGTGGCCGACTCCCGTTCGAAGACGTAGACGACGGGGAGCCGGCCCTCGCCCTTCTCGACCCGCCAGAAGTGCGGGATGCCCGCCTCGGCGTACAGTTGCGGCTTGCGCTTGCGGTCCCGCTCCTCGGAGTCGGGTGAGACCACCTCGACGACGAGCACGGCGTCGGCCGCCTGGTACCCCGTCTCGTCCGCGCCGTCGCTCGCGGCCTCGGCACGCACCAGCACCAGATCCGGCTCGGGCCGGTTGCGCCGGTTCAGCACGACGCTCATCTCCCGCCGCACCCGCAGGTTCTCCGGGGCCGCCGCTCGCAAGCCCTGCTCCAGCAGATACATGGCCGCCGAATGAAAGCTCTTCTGCAGGCTCACGAACACCAGGCTCCCGTCGATCAACTCCGTGTGCGGCGGGAGGTCGGGAATGCGGTCCAGGTCGTCCGAGGTGAAGCCGCCACGCGGCGGAATCGCCCAGGCCGGCAGCGGTTCGGCGGTCATGGTTCCTCCCATGGACGGGATTCTGGACGCATCCCCGAGAGTACCGGGGCCCCACGTCCCCACGATGCCCCGAAAGCGTGAGCGGGGCCGCCGCGTCGTGGGCGGATGCGTTAGGGTGCGGAACATGTACGCGCAGCAGACGCACCTGCAGTGGTGGTGGACCGCGGATCCGGCGGCCCACTAGCAGCGCGTACGCAGAAGCAGACGCTCAGGCCGCCCGAGGGGCGGCCTTCGGTGTTTGCGCGGCCGTCCCTTCCCTCGCCGAAGACCGGAAGGAACCGCCGTGGAGAACCACGATCCCGCCGCCGCACCCCCCGCCGCCGCGCTCGTCGAACGGCTGCTGGACCCCGCGTGCCCGCCCTTCGCGCTGCTCAGGCGCAGAGCGCCCGGCCGGGACACGGACACCGTCGAAGTGCTGCTCGGCCCGGTCACGACGGCGGAGCGGCTGGCCGGCATCGCGCTGCCGACCGGGGCGCCCGAAGGGGAGCGACCCACGGTGGACGCACTGGCGCTGGTGCCGTACCGGCAGATCAGGGAGCGCGGCTTCGACGTGCGCGACGACGGGACGCCGCTGGTCGTGCTGCGCCCCCGTGAGACGTACGAGCTGCCGCTGCCCGAGCTCATGGCGGCCCTGCCCGCGCACGCGGTGCGCGTGGAAGGCGGGGCCTTCGACGTCGACGACGACACGTACGCCGGGATCGTGGAGCGCGTCATCGAGGACGAGATCGGGCGCGGCGAGGGCGCGAACTTCGTCATCCGGCGCACCTTCCGCGGCGAGATCCCGGGGTTCGCGGCGGCCGACGCGCTCGCGCTGTTCCGCCGGCTGCTCGACGGCGAGCGCGGCGCCTACTGGACGTTCGTCGTGCGGACCCCGGAGCGGACCCTGGTCGGCGCCAGCCCCGAGGTGCACGTGCGGATGGCCGGCGGGACGGTCGTCATGAACCCCATCAGCGGCACCTACCGCTACCCCGCGCAGGGGCCGGACGCGGAGGGGCTGCTCGCCTTCCTGCGGGACGCCAAGGAGGTGGAGGAGCTGACGATGGTGGTCGACGAGGAACTGAAGATGATGTGCACCGTCGGCGACCTCGGCGGCGTCGTCGTCGGCCCGCGCCTGAAGGAGATGGCGCACCTGGCACACACCGAGTACGAGTTGCGCGGCCGCAGCAGCATGGACGTGCGGGACGTGCTGCGCGAGACCATGTTCGCCGCGACGGTGACCGGCTCGCCGGTGCAGAACGCCTGCCGGGTGATCGAGCGCCACGAGCCGGGCGGCCGCGGCTACTACGCCGGCGCCCTCGCCCTGATCGGTCGGGACGCGGGCGGGGCACAGACCCTGGACTCGCCCATCCTGATCCGCACCGCGGACGTCGACGCCGCGGGCGGCCTGAAGGTCCCGGTGGGCGCGACCCTGGTGCGGCGCTCCGACCCGTACGCGGAGGTCGCCGAGACGCACGCGAAGGCGGCGGCCGTGCTGGCCGCGCTGGGGGTCCGGCCCGGACGGGCGCAGGGCCCGGCGGCGGACCGGCCACCGCTCGGCGACGACATCCGGGTGCGGGCCGCGCTGGACGGACGCCGCCGGAACCTGGCCCCGTTCTGGCTGCGCATGCGCACCGCGGAGCAGCCCGGCACGCTGACCGGGCACGCCCTCGTGGTGGACGGCGAGGACACCTTCACCGCGATGCTCGCGCACGTGCTGAGGTCGTCCGGGCTGCAGGTCACCGTGCGCCGCTTCGACGCCCCGGGACTGCGCGAGACCGCCCTCGCGCACCAGGGCCCGGTCGTCCTCGGTCCGGGCCCCGGCGACCCCTGCGACACCGGCGACCCCAGGATGGCCCTCCTGCGCGGCCTCGCCTCCGGACTCGTCCGCGGCCACCGGCACGGCCTGCTCGGGGTCTGCCTCGGCCACGAACTGATCGCCGCCGAACTCGGCCTCGACATCGTCCGCAAGGACGTCCCCTTTCAGGGCGCGCAGACATCCGTCGACCTGTTCGGGAAGGCGGAGACCGTGGGGTTCTACAACTCCTTCACCGCCCGCTGCGACGACGCGACGGCGGAGGAGCTCGCCATGCACCGCATCGAACTGAGCCGCGACCCCGCCACCGGCGACGTCCACGCCCTGCGCGGCCCGGGCTTCGCGGGCGTCCAGTTCCACCCCGAGTCCGTGCTCACGCTGAACGGCACGGCGATCGTGGCGGACCTCCTGGCGGGGGTGACGGTGGCGGGCTGACACCCGCGTCCCGCCGCCCCGCACGCGGCCCCGGCAGGTCAGACCGCGGCCGCCGGGAACTGGTGCGTCCGCGGGGTGACCGCGCGGGGCCGGCGGGGGCGGGCGGCGGGGACCGGGTCGGGCGCGGGCCCGGGGACGGGCGACAGGAGCGGGCCGATGAGAGCCAGGACCGCCGCCACCATGTCCGGGCCCTCGGTGAGGCCGTCCACCACGAGGTCGGCCAGCGCCCGCGAAGGGGCGACGTGGGCGACGTGGCGGTCCCGTCCGCTCTGCAGGTAGTTCAACAGGGACAGCCGGGGGTCCTGCCGCTGGACCTCGATCTTGCGGAGGATCTTGCGGGCCAGCCGGACGTCGTCGGGGGCGTCCACGTACACCCGCCAGTCCGCCCGTTCCCGTACCGACGGCAGGGTCAGGGCGAACAGGCCCTCGACCACCACGAGGCGCACGCCGGGCCGGGCCAGCGCCGCGTCGATCGCGGCGCTGACGGCGGCCTCGTCGATGGAGCCGGGGTGGTTCCAGTCGAGGATGGCGTGCCCGCCGGCGCTGACCGTCCACACGCCCCTGAGGGAATCGTGCGCGGGCACGTAGTAGTCGTCCAGATGGACCAGTGCGATGCTCTCGGGACACTGCAGCGACAGGGCCTCGGCAAGGGTGGACTTGCCGGATGCGGTGCCGCCTGCGACCGCCAGTACACCCGTCATGCCGGGCGCTCCTCATGTGCTCAAGGGGGATAGACGAAGCGGCCGGACAAGCCGGGTGCAGGGAATGTACGGCCGCGTGATCGCCCATGGCAAGCGGGGAAAGCGCAGACGGCGCCGGGGAAACGCCGTGTTTACCCGAAGAAGACGGCCGCCTCGGTGTAGAGCCGCGGATCGACTGTCTTGAGCTGGGCCGTCGCGTCGCGCAGCGGGACGCGGACGATGTCCGTACCGCGCAGGGCGACCATCTTGCCCCAGTCCTGGTCGCGGACCGCGTCGATGGCGTGCAGGCCGAAGCGGGTGGCGAGCCAGCGGTCGAAGGCGCTGGGGGTGCCGCCGCGCTGGATGTGGCCGAGGACGGTGGTGCGGGCCTCCTTGCCGGTGCGCCTCTCGATCTCCTTGGCGAGCCACTCGCCGACGCCGGAGAGCCGGACGTGGCCGAAGGAGTCGAGCGACTGGTCCTTGAGCACCATGTCGCCGTCCTTGGGCATGGCGCCCTCGGCGACCACGACGATGGGCGCGTAGCGGATCTTGAAGCGGCTCTCCACCCAGGCGCAGACCTGGTCGACGTCGAAGCGCTGCTCGGGGATGAGGATGGCGTTGGCGCCGCCGGCGAGGCCCGAGTGGAGGGCGATCCAGCCGGCGTGGCGGCCCATCACCTCGACGACGAGGACGCGCATGTGCGACTCGGCGGTGGTGTGGAGGCGGTCGATGGCCTCGGTGGCGATGTTGACGGCGGTGTCGAAGCCGAAGGTGTAGTCGGTGGCCGCCAGGTCGTTGTCGATGGTCTTGGGCACGCCGACGCAGGGGACGCCGTACTCGTCCGACAGGGCGGTGGCGACACCGAGGGTGTCCTCGCCGCCGATCGCGATGAGTGCGTCGACCTCGTACTTGGCGAGGTTCTCCTTGACGCGGCGCACGCCGTTCTCCGCCTTGAGCGGGTTCGTGCGGGACGAGCCGAGGATCGTGCCGCCGCGCGGGAGGATGCCGCGCACGGCGGGGATGTCGAGCGGCACGGTGTCGCCCTCGAGGGGGCCGTGCCAGCCGTCCCTGAAACCGGTGAACTCGTATCCGTACTCCTGGACACCCTTGCGCACGATGGCACGGATGACCGCGTTGAGCCCGGGGCAGTCTCCGCCGCCGGTCAGCACGCCAACTCGCATGATCCATCCCTTCCCGTTCGCACCATTTGCCTGCGTCCACGACGCTAGCGTGACCGGCGTCACAGGTGGGATGGGCCGTTCGGTGAAATCCCTTGATCCGCGGGGATGTTGGTCCGCCGATTTCACCCTTCCGGGCGGCGCGCGGCACTTGAGCGGGCGCGCCCCCGAAGGTGGCGTCGGGGCTATTCCTCGTCCAGTCCGCGTTCGATGGCGTAGCGGACGAGTTCGACGCGGTTGTGGAGTTGGAGCTTGCCGAGGGTGTTCTGGACGTGGTTCTGCACCGTGCGGTGGGAGATGACCAGCCGTTCGGCGATCTGCTTGTAGCTGAGCCCCTTGGCGACGAGCCGCAGGACCTCGGTCTCGCGGTCGGTGAGGCGGGGCGCCTCGGGGGTGTCGGCCGCGGCGGGGGCGGGGTCGGAGGCGAGGCGGCGGTACTCGCCGAGGACGAGGCCGGCGAGGCCGGGGGTGAAGACGGGGTCGCCGACGGCGGTGCGGCGGACGGCGTCGAGGAGTTCCTCGCGGCCGGCGGACTTCAGCAGGTAGCCGGTGGCGCCGGACTTCACGGCTTCCAGGACGTCCGCGTGCTCGCCGCTGGCGGAGAGCACCAGGACCCGCAGGGCGGGGTTGTCCGCGATGACGTCCTTGCAGACCTGGACACCGGACAGGCCCGGGAGGTTGAGGTCGAGGACGAGTACCTCGGGCATGGCCGCCTTGGCGCGCCGCACCGCCTCCGGACCGTCGCCGGCGGTGGCGACCACCACGTATCCGGCCTCGGTGAGGTCGCGGGCCACCGCGTCCCGCCACATGGGGTGGTCGTCGACCACCATCACCTTCACCGCCATGAGCCCAATCTCCTCCCTCACTTCGCGAGCCTCAACTCGACTTCTGTCCCCTGCCCGGGCACCGACACCAGTTCCGCCGTGCCGCCGAGGTCCCGGAGCCGGCCGCGGATGGACTGGGCGACCCCGAGTCTGCCCTCGGCCTCGGCGGCGGCGAGGCGGCCTTCGGGGATGCCGGGGCCGTCGTCGCGGACGCTGACCAGTACGGCCTCGGGTTCGTCCTCGACCAGGATCCAGGCGTGGGCGTCCTCGCCGGCGTGCCGGCGGACGTTCTCCAGGGCGGCGCCCACGGCTGCGGCGAGTTCGCGTGCGGCGCGGGCCGGGACGAGGACGGGGGTGCCGGGGGCGGCGACGGTGACCCGGGCGCTGCCGTACGGGGACAGCAGCGGGCGCAGGTCGCGGGGCGCGTCCGGGTCCTGGCCGGCGCCGGTATCGGCGTCGGCATCGGTGCCGGTGGCACCGCGGGGGGACGGCAGGGCGGCGGCGCCGTCGGTGACCAGGGCGCGCAGGGCGGCCTCCTGCTCGCCCGCCATGCGGCCCAGGGCCTCGGCCTCGCCGCCGATCTCGGCGCCGCGCCGCTGCACCATGGCGAGCACCTGCAGCACGTTGTCGTGGATGTCGCGGGCCAGGCGCTCCCGCTCGCGGGTGGCGGCCTCGATCTGCAGGGCGCGGGCGAGGGTGCGTTCGCTGGCGCGGGCGACCTCGACGACGTACCCGATGGCGATGCTGGCGATGGCCACCAGCAGCACGTTGTGGAGGGTGTCACGGGCCGGGGCGCCGCGTTCGACGAGGTTGGCGCCGCCGACGAGGCAGGAGGCGGCGGCGGCCCAGCGCCAGCCGCCCTTGATGGCGAAGGCGAGCACGGAGCCGGCGGTCCAGATCGACGGGAGGGTGGGGCCGCCGTCGAGGATGCGCTGGTGCGCCTCGACGACCGGGGTGATGAGGATGCCGGTGATCGCGACGCCGAGGTCGACGATGAGGAAGGGCCTGGTGCAGCGCTGGGGCGAGCTCACCTTGCCGACGGTGGCCAGCGTCCACACGGCGAGCACCGCCATGTAGGCCGCCCCCGCCAGGGGGTGTGCGTGCTCGTGGTACGCGGCGGCGTAGAGCCCGATGGCGTACGCCGCGGTCAGCAGCCGGTAGCCGGTGAGGGCGCGCCACAGCGGCTGCTCGACGGACATGCGGGTGACGCGTGCGGGCCGCGCGGCGGCGGACCCGCCGGGTCTCCCCCCGGTCGCGCCGGTCTTCTCCCCGGCCATGGGCCGTCCCCCCCGTTCCCCCCGGGCGCGTCCGGCTAGGACTCGCCGTGCTGTTGCTGTTGCTGTTGCTGTTGCTGTTGCTGCTGCTGCTTCTTCGCCGCCTCGGCGATCTGCCGCTTGGCGGCGGTCGCGTAGATGTCCACGTACTCCTGGCCGGAGAGCTTCATGATCTCGTACATCACCTCGTCGGTGACCGAGCGCAGGATGAAGCGGTCGTGCTCCATGCCCATGTAGCGGCTGAAGTCCAGCGGCTTGCCGATCCGGATGCCGGGGCGCATCAGCTTGGGCATGACCTGGCCGGGCGGCTGGATCTTCTCCGTGTCGATCATGGCGACCGGGATCACGGGCGCGCCGGTGGCGAGCGCGATGCGGGCCAGGCCGCCGGGCTTGCCGCGGTAGAGGCGGCCGTCGGGCGAGCGGGTGCCCTCGGGGTAGATGCCGAAGAGCTCGCCGGCCTCGATGACCTTTATCCCGCTGTTGATCGCGGCCTCGCCGGCGCCGCGCGCGCCGGAGCGGTCCACGGGGAGCTGGCCGACGCCCTTGAAGAAGGCGGCGGTGAGCTTGCCCTTGATGCCGGGCGTGGTGAAGTACTCGGCCTTGGCGATGAAGGTGACCTTGCGGTCGAGCACGGCCGGCAGGAAGAAGGAGTCCGAGAAGGACAGGTGGTTGCTCGCCAGGATCGCCGCTCCCTGCTTGGGGATGTGCTCCATCCCCTCCACCCACGGCCGGAACGCGGCCCGCAGGGGATGCCCGATGGCGATCTTCATCACGCCGTACAACAACCGATGACCTCCTGTGTCTGACGGGAAGACCTTAACGCCAGATCCGCCGGTGCTCTCCCCCGGTGTCGGCCGTCCGCGTACTGTGAGGTATCGCTTTTCGCGCATTCCACCGAACAGGAGACGCACGGTGCCGCTGATGCCCGGAGCCGAGCCCTACCGCCACGACGGCGGCAAGGTCGGCGTCCTGTTGTGCCACGGATTCACCGGCACACCGCAGTCCATGCGGCCGTGGGCCGAGTACCTGGCCGAGCGGGGCCTGACCGTGTCCGTACCGCTGCTGCCGGGGCACGGCACGCGCTGGCAGGACATGCAGCTGACCGGCTGGGAGGACTGGTACGCGGAGGTGGACCGGGAATTCCGCGCGCTGTCCGAGCGCTGTGACCGCGTGTTTGTCTTCGGAATGTCGATGGGCGGGGCCCTGACCCTGCGGCTGGCCGCGCAGCACGGCGCCGCGGTCAGTGGCATCGCCCTGGTCAACCCCTCGGTCAAGGCCGACAGCCATCAGCTGAAGGTCGTCCCCCTCTTGCGCCACTTCGTCCCCACCGTGCCGGGCATCGCGAGCGACATCGCGAAGGAGGGCTCGCAGGAGGTCGGCTACGACCGCACCCCGCTGCGGGCGGTGCACTCGCTGAGCCGTTTCTGGACGCTGGTACGCCATGAGCTGCCGCAGGTGACGCAGCCGCTCCTGCTGCTGCACAGCCGGGTCGACCACGTGGTGCACCCGTCGAACTCGGCGGTCGTGCTGAGCCGGGTGTCGTCGACGGACGTCACGGAGACGGTGCTGGAGCGCAGTTACCACGTCGCGACGCTGGACCACGACGCGGAGACGGTCTTCGAGGAGTCGTACGCGTTCGTCGAGCGGCTGTCGGGTGCGGGAGAGCGGGCGGAGAAGGAGGACGCGGCCAGTGGCTGAGCCCGAGGAGGAGCGTCGCCAGGTGCCGGAGGGCGGCGAGCCGGAGCGCGCGCCGCTGGACGAGGAGTCGGCGTGGGCCGAGATCGTCGCGGCGTACGAGAAGGACCCCGAGCCCGGGACGGGTTCCTGGCCCGAGGCCGAGGACGTCCCGGCGGCGGAGCGGGACGGCGAGGGCGGGGCCGACGGCGAGCGTGACGGGAGCGAGGGCACGGCGGACCCGTCCGCGCTGCCCGCGGCGCCGGACGCGACGCGTATCGTCATCCACCCCGTGCTGTCCGGTCCCCGTGACTACGCACTCGACGAGGACGCGGACGAGGGGCACTACGAGCCGCCGGAGCCGCCGCCGCTGCCGGAGGCGGACGTGACGACGAAGTTCGCGTGGCTGGCCGCCGTGGGCGGCCCGCTGCTGATCTTCGGCTTCGTCCTCTTCCAGGAGCCGATGCCGTGGTGGGCGCTCACCGTCGGCGTCGGCGGCTTCCTCGGCGGCTTCGCCACCCTGGTGACGCGCATGCGTCCGGGCGGCGACGAGGACGACGACCTGCCGGGCGGCGGCGCCGTGGTCTGACCGGCGCCGCCGTCAGGCGGACGCGGGCACCTTGAGGGCGGCCAGGACCGGGAGGTGGTCCGTGGCCGCCCTCAGGTCGTACGGGGTGATGCCGGGCAGGCCGTGCGGGACCCCGCAGCCGAGGACCTCGATGCCGGGGGTCGTGAAGATCGCGTCGATCCGCTGGTGCGGGTCGTACGGGGTGGAGGTGTACTCGCCGCCCCAGGGCCGGGCCGCCCAGGCGTCCTGGAGGTCGTCGGCGAGCCGGCGGAAGGTGTGGCCGTGGGGGCGGTCGTTGAGGTCGCCGCCGACCACCGCGTACAGCTCGCCCATGGCGGCGAGCCGGTCCAGCAGCATGCCGCCCTGGTCGTAGCGCTCGCGGGCCTGCAGCGAGAGGTGGCAGCTGACGACGGACAGGCGGGCGCCGCCGACGCGCACGACGGCGGTGGCGAAGCCGCGCCGGTGCAGGCCGGGTGTACGGGGCAGCAGGACGTCCTCGGCGCGTTCCACGTGCACCCGCAGGGACGACAGCACGAGGGGGCCGGTGGCGGTGGCCCCGCCGGTGACGGCGACCAGGCCGCAGGCGCGGGCGAGGCAGGCGACGGCCTTGCGCCAGCGGAAGAAGCGGGGTGCCTCCTGGATCAGCGCGAGGTCGGCGTCGCAGGCGCGGATCACCCGGGCGAGGGCGGCGGTGTCGTCCCGCATGGAGCGGATGTTGTAGCTCAGCACGCGGACGACGGCGGAGCCGTCCGGCTCGGTACGGGACGCCGGCAGCTCCGGCAGCGGGCCCTCGCTCACGGGCTCACTGTAGCGGCGGCGCGGTCACGCGGGGGCGGCGCGTGCCCGGCCGGGAAGCCGGGTGCCCCCGTCACTCCTGTAGCGGGAGTGACGGGGGCACCGGTGCCGGGCGGGTGACCGCCGGGACTAGCCCTGGCGGGCGAGGTCGGCCGCGCCGACGAGGCCGGCCTTGCCGCCGAGCTGGGCGGCGAGTACCTGGGCGTGCGGCCGGTACTGGCCGCCGACCAGCCAGCGGCGGAAGGACTTGCGGATGGGCTCGAGGACGAGTTCGCCCTCGTCGGAGACACCGCCGCCGACGATGAAGGCGGAGGGGTCGAAGAGCGAGGCCAGGTCGGCGAGCCCGGCGCCGGCCCAGCGGGCCAGCTCGCGGAAGGAGTCGATCGCGACCTTGTCGCCCTCACGTGCGGCCCGGCTGATGTGCTGGCCCTGGATGCCCTCGGGCGTGCCGTCGCCGAGCGACAGCAGCAGGGTGGCGTTCTCCGGCTGGGCGACGGCCCGCTGCTTGGCGTAGCGCACCAGTGCCCGGCCGGAGGCGTACTGCTCCCAGCAGCCCTGGCTGCCGCAGCCGCACAGCAGACCGTCCGGCACCATGCGGATGTGCCCGAACTCGCCGGCCACGCCGAAGCGGCCGCGGCGCAGCTTGTTGCCGATGATGATGCCGCCGCCGAGCCCGGTGCCGAGGGTGATGCAGATGACGTCGTCGTGGCCCGCGCCGGCACCGAAGCGGTACTCGCCCCAGGCGGCGGCGTTGGCGTCGTTCTCGACGACCACGGGCAGGCCGACGCGCTGCTCGACCTTGTCCTTCAGCGGCTCGTGGCGCCAGCGGATGTTGGGCGCGAAGAGCACGGTGGCGCGCTTGTCGTCGACGTAGCCGGCGGCACCGATGCCGACGGCCTCGACCGTGTGGCCGACACTGACGTCGTGCACCGCGCTCGCGATGGCGTCGACGACGCCCTCGGAGGTCTGCGGGGTCGGCACCTTGACGATTTCGAGAATCGAGCCTTCCTCGTCGACCACGCCGGCCGCGATCTTCGTGCCGCCGATGTCGACGCCGATGGTGAGTCCCATGTATCCCTCAGTATTCGGTCGAGCCCCGCTGCGTCCCACCGTACCGGAGGGCGACCCGCGCCCTGTTCGGGCCCGATGCTCGTCCCGGGTCCGCGTCGCGCCGTTCAGTCCAGGTCGATGCGTTCGCTGGGCGGCGTGTCCCCGCCGGAGGTCCAGCGTCGTTCCTGTCCGCTCACCACCGCGCGGTAGGCGGCCAGGAGTTCGGCGCCCGCGGCGGCGAGGTGGTCGAAGACCTCGGGGTTGCGCTCGACGATCGGCTCCACCGCCTGCTTGACCTGCGAGATCAGTCCCTGCGCCGCCATCTCGGCGGCGGGGCTGCGGAGCATCGACAAGCGGTCGGTGACCGCTTCCGCGAGACGCCGCAGCTCCTCGCCGGCACTGCCGGGGGTCTGTCCGCTCTGCTGCCGTCGGCGGGCGTTCTCCGCGGCGGTGTCCTCCGCGCTCGCCTTGGCCCAGGCGTCGGAATCGGTGTCGGGGCGGCCCGCGCGGTCCGTGGATTCGCTCATGGTGGCTCCGTAAGGCTCCGGGCTTGGTACCCACGACGGTACCCGAACGAGGGCGGCGCTTTCAGCGCTCAGCGGGGCCAAAGACCGGGATCCGGGGCGAACCGGACCTGCAGCGCACCGTCGCGGAGCGCCGCACCGGCCACGGTGCAGCGGCGCAGCGCGGAGGGCAGCGGGAGGATGCGGCGGTATCCCTCGGCGTCGACGACGAGTTCGTCGCCGCGGCGTACGAGGTCGACGGTGTCGCGTGTCGCGCCCGGCAGCGGCAGCCGCCAGAGGAAGTGGCCCTCGGCGGCGAGCCGGTCCTCGGTGGTCCACGGCGGCGCCGCGGGGCCCTCGGGCGCGCCGGCGGGCGGCTGCGCGGCGAGCCGGGCGAGGTCCTCGACGCCGTGTGGTTCCCGGCCGAGGTGGGGCATTTCGTGGAGGGCGGTGGGCGTGCCGGCGAGTTCCGCGCGCAGGGCGCGCACTTCCTTGCGCCGGTGGGCGGCCAGTTCGGTCAGCCAGGGGTCCGGGGACTCGGCGGGCAGCATCCGGTTGGCGACCACGGCCTCCAGGCGGTGGCCGTACAGGGCCAGTCCGGTGCGGGCCCGGCGCACGGCGTCGGCGGCGTGCGTGCCGGCGGCCACCACGAGCCGTACGGTCGTGGCGGCGTCCTCGATCACGGCCTGGGCGCCGGCCAGTTCCCGGTCGGCGCGGGCGGCGGCCTCGTAGGCCCAGGCGCCGGGCGCGGGCACACCGGCGAGCTGGGCGAGGACGGGGCGCAGGGCGCGGGCGGCCTGCCGTTCCCGGGGGACCAGCCGTGCGATGTAGCGGCGCAGTTGCGCGGGCAGCGCGAGTGCGGCGAGGGCGTCGTGGACCGGCGGGAGGTCGACGACCACCAGGTCCCAGCCGCCGGCGGTGTCCCGCAGGGCGCGCAGCAGCGCGAAGGCGTCGGCGCCGGGGAGTTCGGTCAGTTCCTCGGGGTCCAGCGGGGCCGCGCCGAGCAGGTCGAGCAGGGAGCCCAGGCGTTGCTGGACGGCTCCGGCGTCGGCCCGGAAGGCGGCGGCCGCGTCGACGCGCGCGGCCCACAGACCCGGTACGGACCCGACCGGTGCGATGGGCAGGGGCGCCGTCCCGTCCTGCTGCGGACCGCGGCCGTCCCCGGCCGGGGGCGGCACCGGGCCCAGGACCCCGTCGAGGGAGGCGTCGCGGTCGGTGGAGAGCAGCAGCACACGCCGCCCGGGCGTGCTCGCGGCCACGGCCGTGGCGGCGGCGACCGTCGTACGCCCGGCGCCGCCCGTGCCGGTGACCAGGAGCGTGCGCACGTCAGCCCTGGGACTCGACGCGCTTCTTCAGGCCGGCGAGAGCACGGTCGATGATGACCTTCTCGGCCTTGCGCTTGATCATGCCGAGCATGGGGATCTTGACGTCGACGGTCAGCTGGTAGGTGACCTCGGTGCGCTTGCCGTCCTCCAGCGGGGCCAGGATGTAGGCGCCGTCCAGGGTGCGCAGCATCTGGGACTTGACCAGGGTCCAGCGGACCTCGTGGTCGCCGACCCAGGTGTAGGCGAGGGTGTGGTCGTCCTTGATGGCGCCCGCGTCCAGGAGGAGCCTGACCTGCTCGGCACGGCCGTCGCCGCCGGCGGAGAGGATCTCGGCCTCCTTCACCTCGCCGGTCCACTCCGGGTACCGGGCGAAGTCCGCGATGACGCCCATGACATCGGCCGGGGCCGCGTCGATGGTGATGCTCGACCTGGTGTGTTCCGCCATCGCCGTGGCCCCTCCGGGACGTCGCGTCGTACCTGCTGTTGTATGTCTGCTGGTGAAGGCTACCGCCTGGTCGGGCGGCCGGAGACCGCCGGGGCGGTCACCATTGCAGTGCCCAGGGCGTCCGGGTGGAGTTGAAGTGGCCGACGTTGACGCATTCGGTCCTGCCCAGGCGCATCCGCGGCACGAGCGGCTGGTGGACGTGGCCGAAGAGCGCGTAGCGGGGGCGCACCCGGCGGATCGCGTCGAGCAGTGCCTCGCTGCCGCGTTCGAGGCGCCGGGCGACGGTGTCGTAGCAGAGCTCGGGGACGGCGGGCGGGATGTGCGAGCACAGCACGTCGACCTCGCCGAGGGCGGCCACCTTGGCGGCGTACGTCTCGTCGTCGATCTCGTACGGGGTGCGGTAAGGGGTGCGCAGCCCGCCGCCGACGAAGCCGAAGACCAGGCCGCCGATCTCGGTGGTGGTGCCGTCGAGCACCGTGGTGCCGGGCCGGGCGTACTCCGGCCAGAGCGCGGGGATGTCGACGTTGCCGTAGGTGGCGTACGTCGGGGTGGGGAACGCGGCGAACAGCTCGGCGTACTGGCGGCGCACGGCGGCCTCGATGGCGGTGCGCCGGTCGGTGCCGAGCCCCGCCCACAGTTCGCGGTCGAGGGCGCGGGCCTCGTCCCAGCGCAGGGCGGTGCGCAGCCCGACCATGCGGGAGGCGTTCTCGGCCCCGAAGAGGTCGGGGAAGATGCCCCGCGAGTGGTCGGCGTAGTCGAGGAAGAGGATCAGGTCGCCGAGGCAGATCAGCGCGTCGGCGCCCTCACCGGCCTCGGCGAGGGCCTCGGAGGCGCCGTGGACGTCACTGACGACATGGACCCGCATGACGATCACTGTAGGACGCGCCGGGCGGGGTTGGGGAGGGCACACCGGGGCTGCGGTTACCTGCGGGTCACCGGGGGCCTCGACTAGGCTTCCGACCAGTGGATCCGCACGGTTTCGCGGCGGGCCTGCGGCGTGTGACGACGATGTGACACACAAAACATCTACACGGCACCCCCTACCGCTGAAGCTTTACCGGTGGGTAACGTCCAGGCCGTCCGTTCCACGCTCAACCATGCAGTGGACGCAGCCAGCACCGCCGCCGGCGCCGATGAGGAGCAGCAGTTTTGCGCGAGTTCAGCCTTCCGGCTCTCTACGAGGTCCCCGCGGACGGCAATCTGACGGATCTCATCCGCCGCAACGCCGCTCAGCACCCGGACGTTGCCGTCATCGCCCGGAGGACCGCGGCCGGTGACTGGGCCGACGTCACCTCGACCGCCTTCCTCGCCGAGGTACGCGCCGCCGCCAAGGGCCTGATCGCCTCGGGCGTGCAGCCCGGCGACCGGGTGGCCCTGATCTCCCGCACCCGCTACGAGTGGACGCTGTTCGACTTCGCCATCTGGAGCGCGGGCGCGGTCACCGTCCCGGTCTACGAGACCTCCTCCGCCGAGCAGATCGAGTGGATCCTCGGCGACTCCGGCGCCGTCGCGGCCGTGGTGGAGACCGAGGCCCACGAGAAGTCCGTGGAGTCGGTGCGCGACCGCCTGCCGCAGCTGAAGCACGTGTGGCGGATCGAG
Organism: Streptomyces sp. TOM-9; assembly: GCF_056858595.1. NCBI lineage: Bacteria > Bacillati > Actinomycetota > Actinomycetes > Kitasatosporales > Streptomycetaceae > Streptomyces > Streptomyces sp. TOM-9. The sequence goes on from NZ_JBXEQB010000001.1 coordinate 3,090,921, forward strand.
GCGGGTGCGGTGGAGACCCTCGGCGCGGCCGGCACAGACGTCGCCGAGGCGACCGTGGACGAGCGCAGCGCCTGGGCCAAGGCCGACTCCCCGGCCACCATCGTGTACACCTCCGGCACCACCGGGCGCCCCAAGGGCTGCGTGCTCACGCACCGCGCGTTCTTCGCCGAGTGCGGCAACGTCGTGGAGCGATTGAAGCCGCTCTTCCGCACCGGGGACTCCTCGATCCTGCTCTTCCTGCCGCTCGCGCACGTCTTCGGCCGGCTGGTCGAGGTCGCCGCCATCATGGCGCCGATCAAGCTCGGGCACGTCAGCGACACCAAGAACCTCACCGGCGAACTGGCCGCCTTCCGCCCGACGCTGCTGCTGGGCGTGCCGAGGGTCTTCGAGAAGGTCTACAACTCCGCGCGCGCCCAGGCGCAGGCCGGCGGCAAGGGGAAGGTCTTCGACAAGGCCACCGACGTGGCGATCGAGTACAGCCGCGCGCTGGACTCGGCCGGCGGTCCCTCGCTCGGCCTGAAGTTCAAGCACAAGGTCTTCGACCGGCTGGTCTACAGCAAGCTGCGCGCCGTGCTCGGCGGCCGCGCCGAGTACTCGATCTCCGGCGGGGCCCCGCTGGGCGAGCGGCTGGGCCACTTCTACCGCGGCATCGGCTTCACGGTGCTGGAGGGCTACGGCCTGACCGAGTCCTGTGCGGCCACCGCCTTCAACCCCTGGGACCGCACCAAAATCGGCACCGTCGGCCAGCCGCTGCCGGGCTCCACGGTCCGCATCGCCGACGACGGCGAGGTCCTGCTCCACGGCGAGCACCTGTTCGCGGGCTACTGGAACAACGAGGCGGCCACCGCCGAGGCCGTCACCGACGGCTGGTTCCACACCGGCGACGTCGGGACGCTGGACGAGGACGGCTACATCACCATCACCGGCCGCAAGAAGGAGATCATCGTCACCGCGGGCGGCAAGAACGTCGCCCCGGCCGTGATCGAGGACCGCATCCGCGCCCACGCGCTGGTCGCCGAGTGCATGGTGGTCGGCGACGGCATGCCCTTCATCGGCGCGCTGGTCACCCTGGACGAGGAGTTCCTGCCCCGCTGGGCCCAGCAGCACGGCAAGTCCGGCCGCACCGTCGCGGAGCTGCGCGAGGACGCGGAGCTGCTGGCCGAGGTGCAGTCGGCGATCGACGACGGCAACGCCGCGGTGTCCAAGGCGGAGGCGGTCAAGAAGTTCCGTGTCCTGGCGACGCAGTTCACCGAGGAGTCCGGTCACGTGACGCCCTCGCTGAAGCTGAAGCGCAACGTGGTGCTGCGGGACTTCGCGGACGAGATCGCCGCGATCTACGGCAGGTGAGCCCGCGCTGACGGGCCCTCACCCACGTCGACGGTGGCCGCCGTACGCCTCGGGCGTACGGCGGCCACCGGCGTTCCTAGGTGATGCCGTCCTGGGCCAGGACCCTGGCCATGGTGCGCTCGGCCAGGGCGGTGATGGTGACGAACGGGTTGACCCCGATGGAGCCGGGGACGAGCGAGCCGTCGACGACGTACAGACCGTCGTAGCCGTTCGCGCGGCCGTAGGCGTCGGTGGCGCTGCCGAGGACGCAGCCGCCGAGCGGGTGGTAGCAGAAGTCGTCGGCGAAGACCCGGTTGCCGCCGAACAGGTCGTAGCGGTAGATGGTGGCGTTGGCCCGGTTGACGCGGTCGAAGAGGGTCTTCGCGGCGGCGACCGAGGGCTGGTTCTGGGAGCGGGTCCAGTTCAGCACGGCCGCGTCGGTGGCCGGGTCGTAGACGAAGGTGCCCCGCTCGGGGTTCTTGGTGATCGCGAGGTAGAGGCTGATCCACGTCTCCAGGCCGATGGGGAGCGGGGCGATCTCGGCGAAGACCGGGTTGGCGGCGTTGTTCCAGTCGTTGATGCCCATCACGGGGATGGTCGACTGGTGGGCGCCGGTGGGGTTCCACAGGTGGTTGGCGCGGCCGAGCATGATGTTGCCGTTGCCCGCCCAGCCCTTGCCGACGGCCGGGCTGAGGTCGGGCAGGGCGCCCGTCTCCCGGGCGCGCAGCAGCAGTTCGGTGGTGCCGAGACTGCCCGCGGCGAGGAACAGGGCGCGGCAGCCGACCTCGCGGGTGGCGACGACGGCGCCGGTGAGGTCGGTCTGCGCCACCGTGAGCACGTAGGTGCCGTCGGGGTTGCGGCGGACCGCCTTCACGTGGCTGAGCGTCTCGATGGTGACGTTGCCGGTGCCGAGCGCGGCGGCGAGGTAGGTCCGGTCGAGGCTGCGCTTGCCGAAGTTGTTGCCGTAGATGACCTCCTGGGCCAGGGCCGACTTGGTGGCGGTGCCCGCGGCCTCGCGCTGCATGTGGCCGAAGTCGTAGACGTTGGGCACGAAGGTGGTGGCGAGCCCGGCCCGGGCGGCCTGGGCGCGGGAGACGCGGGTGAACTGGTACCACTCGGTGCCCTCGAACCAGTCGGGCGCGACGGTGTTGACGCCGAGCATGCGGTTGGCCAGGGGGAACCACGTGCCGTACATGGCGTCCGGGTCGACCTGCGGGAGGACCTCCCGGAAGTAGGCGCGGTCCGGTGTGACGGCCATGCCGCCGTTGACGAGGGAGCCGCCGCCGACGCCGCGGCCGACGTAGACGGACATGCCGGGGTGGTCGACGCGGTCCAGGACGCCGGGGTACGGGGCGATGTCCTTGTTGACCACGTCGAGCCAGAGGAAGGTGGCCAGGGGCGCCGCGGTGCGGGTGCGGAACCACATGGAGCGCCGGTCCGGCGAGGCGGTGTTGCAGAAGACCTTGCCGTCGGAGGCCGGCGTGTCCCACGCCCGCCCCATCTCCAGTACGAGGGTGCTCACGCCCGCCTCGGCCAGGCGTAACGCCGCGACCGCCCCTCCGTAGCCGGAGCCGACGACGACCGCCGGTGCGTAGCCGGCGGGCTGCCGGTCCGCCGCGGCGGCCGGGGAGAGCCCGATGCGGGTGAGACCCATCACGGATGCCGTCTGCAGGGCGGCCATGCCCAGAATCTGACGGCGCGTCAGGTTTGCTGTCATGGGCGCATCATGGGCGGAACGGCGGATTCCGCCCATACCGCGCGCTCATGGTCTTTTACAAGACGGCCTTGAGTCGCTCCGCGAGCAGATCCCACCGCCAGGCGTCCTCGACCCACTTGCGTCCGCGCTCGCCCATCCGGCGCCGCAGTTCCGCGTCGCCCAGCAGAGCCAGGATCCGCTCGGCGGCCTCCGCGGGCTCCCCGCCGCGCACCACCCAGCCGGTCTCGCCGTCCAGCACCGCGTCCGGCGCCCCGCCGGAGTCGCCCGCGACGACCGGCAGGCCGGTGGCCGAGGCCTCCAGGTAGACGATGCCGAGCCCCTCGACGTCCAGCCCGCCGCGGCGCGTGCGGCACGGCATGGCGAAGACGTCACCCGCGCCGAAGTGCGCGGGCAGCTCCTGCCAGGGCACGGCCCCGGTGAACCGCACGGACTCCGCCACCCCGGTCCGCTCGGCGAGCCGCTTCAGGTCCTCCGCGTACGGGCCGCCGCCCACGACGAGCAGGACGGCGTCGGGCTGGGCGGCCAGGATCAGCGGCATCGCCTCGATGAGGGTGTCCTGGCCCTTGCGCGGCACCAGGCGGGAGACGCAGACGACCACCGGCCGGTCGGTGAGCCCCAGCCGGGCGCGCACCGCCTCGCCGCCGGAGGCCGGGTGGAAGGTCTTCTCGTCCACGCCCGGCGGCAGTTGCACCATGCGCCCGGCGGCCTCCGGCGTCAGCGCCCGGGCGATCCGGGACCGGGTGTACTCGCCCAGGTAGGTGATCGTGTCGGTGCCCTCGCCGATCCGCCGCAGCAGCCCGCGGCTGGCGGGCAACTGCGCCCACCCCGCCTCGTGCCCGTGGGTCGTCGCCACCAGCCGGCGGGCCCCGGCCTTCCGCAGCGCGGGCGCCATCAGCCCGAGCGGGGCCGCCGCCCCGAACCACACCGAGGTGCAGCCGTGCTCGCGCAGGAGCGCGGCGGCGCGCCGGGTCACCCTCGGGGTCGGCAGCAACATCGTCGTACGATCACGTACGACCGGGAAGGGCTGCTCAGCGTCGAACGCGGCGACCTCGGAGCCGTCCCGCCAGGTCGACGCGTACACCACCACCCGGCCGGGATCGAGGCGCAGCGCCATGCTGTGCACGAACGCCTGGATGCCACCGGGGCGTGGCGGGAAGTCGTTGGTGACGATCAAGGTCTTGTCCATACGTCGCCGAGGGTATCCGGTGCGGTCCGCGGCAACCGACCGCGGTCCCCCGCGCGTCTAAGCTCCACAGCCTGTCCACGGGTGAGACCGGCATCGTGCATCATCACAGCAGAACCGATTCGACGAGGTGGACATGGCAGGCGACAGCGGCAAGCGGCTCCCGGTCGGGCCGGTCCTCGCCTGGGCGGCCACCCGGGTCGTGCTGCTGCTCTACGTCTTCAAGGTGCTCACCCTGTCCCCGCTGGACGTGACCACCGACGTCTCGGTGATCTACCACGGCTGGTACGAGGTCCTGCGGACCGGCACCTTCCCCCACCACGACGTCACCTGGCAGTACCCGCCCGCCGCCGCGCTCGCGGTGCTCGCCCCCGCGATGCTGCCGTTCCTCGACTACGCGACCGCGTTCTTCTGGCTCGCCTGCGCCGCCGACCTCGTCGCCTTCGCGCTGCTGCTGCGCGGTTCGCGCGGCGAGGGACGGCGGGTGGCCGGCGCCTACGTGTGGGTGCTGGGCGTGCCGCTGCTCGGGCCGACCGCGTACGCGCGCTACGACGTGATGGTCACCGCCGTCGCCGTGGCCGCGCTGCTGGCCACGGTGCGCCGCCCCAGGGTCGCGGGCGCGCTGATCGCGTTCGGCGCGATGCTCAAGGTCTGGCCGGTGCTGCTGCTCACCGGGGTCCGCGACCGCCGGATCTGGACGGCGGCCGTGGCCGGGGCGGGCGTCCTCGCCCTGGGCTTCTGGCTGTGGATGCCGGGTGCCTTCGCCTTCCTGCGCTTCCAGGGCGAGCGGGGCACCGAGGTGGAGTCCCTGGGCTCCCTGGTCTTCCACATCGCCCGGCACCACGGCTGGCAGGGGCAGGTCCTGCTCAACTACGGCTCGGTGGAGTTCCTCGGGCCCTACGTGGGCCTGGTCAGCGACCTCGCCCTCGGGCTGACCGCGGTGGCCTTCGCCTGGCTGCTGCTGTGGCGGCTGCGGACCCGGACGTACGGCCCGAGCACGCCCTTCGACGCCGCGTTCACCGCGGTGCTGCTGTTCACCACGACCAGCCGGGTGATCAGCCCCCAGTACATGATCTGGCTGATCGGCCTGGCGGCCGTCTGCCTCACGCTGCGGGCCAGCGTGATGGCGCTGCCCGCGGTGCTGGTGCTGGCGGCGACGGTGCTCACCCTGTACGAGTTCCCCGTGCGCTTCGCCGACGTCGTCGGCAGCACCGACCTCGGCATCGCCCTGCTGCTGCTCCGCAACGGACTGCTGGTCGCCGCCTCCGTCATCGCCTGCCGCCGGCTGTGGGTGGCCTCGGCGGGCCTGCCGGAGAGGGCGCGCAGGGCGCAGGCCACGTCTGTGCCCGAGCACGGCCAGGACGCCGAGAAGCTGCTGACCTGGTGAAGGCCGCCGTCACGGCCAGGCACTGCAAGCCCGCCGCGACGGCCAGCGCCACGCCGACGCCCACGAGCCCCAGCCCGGCCGGGCCCGCCAGCGCGTAGGCCAGCGGCAGCTGCACCGCCGTGCCCACCAGGGTCACCCGGACCAGCAGGGAGGCCCCGCCGCCGCCCTGGAAGACACCGCCCAGCGCGATGAGGCACCCCAGCAGCACCAGGTACGGGCCCAGGGTGCGCAGGAAGACCGTACCGGCCGCCGCCACGCCGGGCTCCGCGCCGAAGGCGGCCATGACCCACGGCGCGGCGGGCAGCAGCACGACCGCCGCGAGGAGTCCGAGCCCGCCGCCGAGCAGCAGGGCCCGGCGGCCGATCGCGTACCGCTCGTCGCGGCCGGCGCCCAGGTGGTACGCGGTGTGGATCGAGGCCGCCTGGCGCACGGCGTAGAAGCCCATCGTCGCCACGTACATCGCCTTGGTCGCGATCCCGTACGCCGCGACCTGGGTGACGCCCAGCCGGGCCACGATCGCCACCAGGGTCAGCGTGCCGGCCATCCGGACCAGGAAGTCCGCCGCCATCGGCGCCCCGGTCACGGCGGTACGGCGCAGCGCGGCCGCCACCGGTTCTGCGGGCGGCACCTGCGCGGCCTGCCGCACCAGGGGGTTGCGGCGCAGCAGCGCCAGCCCCGCGGCGAGGGCCACGGCCCGGCCCGCGACGGTGGCGACGGCCGCGCCCCGCACCCCGAGGGCGTGGATCAGGAACGGGTCGAGGAGCAGGATCAGCCCGCCCGCCAGCAGGGCGAGCCGCATCGGGGTGCGGGTGTCGCCGGCGCCCTTGAAGACCCCGTCCAGGGTGTTCTGGGCGTAGAACACCGCGGTGCCGGGGAGCGAGACCGCGAAGTACCCGGCCGCGAGGCGGACCGCCGCCGGGTCGCCGTGGGCACCGAGCAGCAGCGCCGCCAGCGGCTCCCGGCACAGGAAGCCGCCGACGGCCACGGCCGGGGTCAGCAGCGCGCACAGCGCCCACCCACCGCGGACCGCCGCCCTGACCGCCGCCGGGTCCCGCGCCCCGGCGGCCCGCGAGACCAGCACCGTCGTCCCCTGCGCGGCCATCAGCACCACCCCGAGCAGCACGTTCTCGGTGTTCGTCGCCACCGCCACGGCCGCGACGGCCGCTCCCCCACCGCCGAGCCGCGCCACCCACAGCACGTCGACGATCCCGGCGACGACGCCCGCGAGCAGTTCCAGGTAGACCGGGCCGGCCAGTGCGACCAGCCGGGCGCGGTGCGTCATGGGTCCCCTCCCGTCCGGTACCTCGATTCGAGATACCACGTTTAGAGGTATCATCATGGCACCACACGGGCAAGTGCGAACGCATGATCGAGAAAGGTGGCGAACGGTGCTGGAGCTGACGATCCTGGGCTTCCTGTTCAAGGAATCCCTGCACGGCTACGAGCTCAAGGAGCGCATCGCCGCACTCAACGGCCACGTCCGCCCGGTCAGCGACGGCGCGCTCTACCCGGCCATCAACCGGCTCACCGCCGCAGGCCTGATCAGCGAGCACACCGAGCCGGGCGTCGGCGCCGCACCGCGCCGCGTGCTCTCGCTCACCGACACCGGGCGCGCGCGGCTGCTCGCCCGGCTCCGCGACCCCAAGCCGATCGAGATCACCGACTCCACCCGCTTCTTCGCCGTGCTCGCCTTCCTGAGGCACCTGCCCGACGCGACGGCCCAGGCGGCCGTGCTGCGGCGCCGGCTGGAGTTCCTGGAAACCCCCTCCAGCTTCTTCTACGACCGCGGCAGGCCGGTGCGCGCCGAGGAGGCGGACGACCCCTTCCGCCAGGGCATGCTCCGCGTCGCCCGCGCCACGGGCCACGCGGAGCGCGAATGGCTCACGGAGGCCCTCGCGGACCTCACCGCCTGATCCCGGGCCGCCCGCGGACGCGCACGGTGCCCGCGGCCCGTACGACGAGCTGCGGCGGCGTCCCTCCTTGCCACCGGTGCGCGCCGAGGAGGCGGACGGCCCCCGCCGCCAGGACGTGCCCCGCGCCACGGCCCACACGGACCGCGAACGGCTCACGGAAGGCTCGCCCGGACCCCACCTGCCGGGCACAGACCGCGCCGGGCGCGAGGGTGGCGCGTTCGGCGCGGAGCGCCTGCGCCGTGCCGGGCGCTACCCCGTGGCGGAGGCGAACGCGCGGGCGGCGGCGATGCGCTGGACGGGGGTGGGGTGCGTGCCGAAGAGGACGTGCAGCAGGCGCGGAGGGTCGGGGTCGGAGACGTTGGTGACGGTGAGGCGGCGCTGCATGGCGATGAACCGCTCGGCGTCCCCGGTGAGTTCCAGCGCGTGCACGTCCGCCCGCCGTTCGACCCGCCGGCTCAGGGCGCAGCCGAACGGCCCGGCGCACGCCGACAGCACCGCGGCCACCGCGGCCAGCAGGAACAGCCCGCGGGGGTCACCGGTGCCGTACGAGGAGGCGGCCATGACCGCGGAGAGCACGCAGACCCCCGCCCCGGCGCCGACGGCGCCGAGCAGCGTGCCGCGCGGCACGTCGCGGTGCTTGACGTGGCCCAGTTCGTGGGCGACGACGAGTTCGACCTCCTCCGCCGGGGCCGTGCCGAGCAGCGTGTCGTAGGCGACGATCCGCCGGGTGCGACCGAAGCCGGAGACGTACGCGTTGAGCGCGGTCGTCCGCCGGGACGCGTCGGCGACGAGCACCGCCCGCACGGGGATCCCGTCGCGCTCGGCCAGGGCCAGCAGCGCGTCGCGCAGGGGCCCGTCCTCCATCGGCCGGAAGCGGTTGAAGAGCGGTTCCAGCACGACCGGGGCGAGCCAGGACAGCACGACGGCCGCGCAGACGGCGCCCAGGGCGGCCCAGGCCCAGCCGAGGCCGTAGTAGCCGTACAGCGCGGCCAGCACGAGCGGTACGGAGACGAGCAGCCCGCGCAGGACGTCGACGGCCCAGCCGCCCCAGCCCTGCGTGACGAGCCCGTAGCGGCACCGGACGACGCGGACCCGGGCGGAGAACGGCAGGGTGACCGCCTGCTGGAGCAGCACCAGCAGCAGGCCGCCGGCCGCCACGCGCAGGGCCCGGGCGTCGCCGAACAGCCCGGTGAGGGCGGCGCCCGCGGGGGTCAGCCCCAGTACGACCAGCAGCGCGAGCCCGGCGAGGCGGCCGCCGAGCAGGAAGGGCAGTTGCGCGCGGCGCAGCGCCCTGCCGCGCGCGGTCTCCTCCGGCGTGAAGTCCCCGTCCGTGGCGCTCATCCCAACTCCCCCTCGACGTAGGCCCGCCAGCGCTCGGTGAGGGTGTCCTCGTCGATGCCGAGCGTGCCGCGCAGATCCGCACCGGAACGGTACAGCGCGACCAGCCGGTCGGCGCCCCAGGTGTCGGCGATGAGCCGGCAGGCCAGCCAGGCGCCCTCGTACGCCTGGGCCTGCGCGGGCGCGCCGGGCGCGAAGTCGGCGTCCGCGGGGAGGTGCCCGGGCGGCCCCGAGGCCGTGACGTCCCGGCGCAGTTCGGGTGCCAGGCTCGCCGCCGTACGACCGGAGTCCCGGTAGGCGACCCAGTCGGCGAAGCCCTCGGAGAGCCACAGCGGGGTGCGGGAGGTGGTCGCGGCGCGCGTGGCGACGTGGGTGGTCTCGTGGGTGAGCACGACCTGGCGGCCGAAGGCCGACAGCCCCGCGAAGGCCTCGGGGTTGACGATGACGCGTCCGGCGGGCGCGGTCCCGCTGCCGCCGACCTCCCCGGTGGTGACGGCCGCGACGCCCGCGTACGTCTGCGCCGGGGCGTCCAGGAGCTGTCCCATCCGCCGCAGCGAGGACGGCACTTCCAGCACCACCCGCCCGGTCCAGCCCTGCCCGCCCCAGGCCCGCCGCACCTGCGGGACGGCCCGGTCCGCGTCGGTGGCGTACCCGGCCAGTTCGGTTCGGTCGCCGGTGCCGAGGACGAGGCTGTGGCTGCCGCGGACGACGTGCAGCGGGCCCTGTTCCCACAGCAGGCCGCCCGGGTCGCCGTCGCCGGCCACCCGCCAGCGTCCGGTGCCGTCCGCGCGCAGCAGCAGGGACTCGTCGGTGGTGACCGGGGTGCTGTCGTAGCCCCCCAGGCGGTAGCGCAGCTGGACGCGGACGGTCACCGGGTCCGCGCCCTCGGTGGAGACCAGCCGGTACGACCAGGAGGCGAGCGGGAGCTCCTCCAGGTTGCGGAAGACCTGGCGCTCGGCGGCGTGCCGGGCGGGCGTCACATCGGCCAGGTACGCCTTCTCGTCGTGCCCCAGGACCGCGTCGGCCCGCCGTTCCAGCAGCTGCCGGACGACCGGGTCCCCGGGCCCCCCGCGCTCCGCCGTCCCGTCGCCCGCGGGTCCGCAGCCCGCGAGCAGCACCGCCGCGCAGCACAGCGCGGCGGCCACGGCGCGGGTCGGCGAGCGGAAGAGGGCCACGCCGCCGATCGTACGGTCTGGGCGGGGGCGGTCACGTGGGCCGGGTCACCGCCGAGATCGGCAGCATGGCGACGGGGTCGTAGCGGACCCGGGCACCGGGGTAGGGGGCGTGGATGACCTGGCCGTCGCCGACGTACATGGCGACGTGACTGGCGTCGCCGCGGTAGATGACCAGGTCGCCGGGGCGGGCCTGGCCGAGCGGCACGTGGTGCCCGGCGCTCAGCTGGGCCTGGGAGGTGCGGGGCAGGCCCACGCCGGCCTGGCGGTACGCCCAGACCATCAGGCCGGAGCAGTCGAAGGAGCCGGGGCCGGTGGCACCCCACACGTAGGGGGCGCCGACGGCCGAGCGCGCGGCGGCGACGGCCGTCGCGGCACGTACGGACAGGGGGCCGAGGTCGGGGATGTCGACCATCCGGCCGGAACGGGAGGCACGGGCCTCCAGGCGGCGGGCGAGCCGGGCCCGGTCCTCCGGGGAGAGGGAGTTGACCAGGCGGGCGGCCGCCATCAGCTTGCGCTGCACGGCCTTCTTGCGGGCCGTGAGGCTGGTGCGGGCCCGCTCGAGTTCGCCGAGGCGTTCGGTGGCCCGGGAGCGCTCCTGGTCCAGGAACCGCTGGGCGGAGCGGAGTTCGCCCAGCCGCGCGTCGCCACGGCTGCTGATCCGGTCGAGGGTGGCGGCCCGGTCGAGGTAGGTCGCGGGGTCGGCGGAGAGCAGCAGGGCGAGGGTGGGGTCCACTCCCCCGCCGCGGTACTGGGCCCCGGCGAACGTGCCGAGGTCGTCGCGGAGCCGGTTGACCCGCTCCTGGCCGCGCGCGGCCCGGTCCTGGAGCACCTCCACCTCGCGCCGGAGCCGCTGGGTGTTCTCACGGGCGGCGTTGAACTGCTCGGTGGCCCGTTCGGCCTGGGTGTAGAGGTGGTCGATGCGGGCCGCGACATCGACGGGGGTGTCCGCCGGGTCGGCGGCGGCCGTCTGCGCGGTGCCGGCCGCGCCCGCCATCGCGGCGGCGGCCGTGGCCGCCGCCGTCAGGACCGTGGCCCTGGAGGTACGCGGGGCCCGGCCGGGCTGCGGGATGCGTCGATGAGATGGCACGTCGGCTGACAGTAGTCAGCCGGACACGGGGAGTTCAAAGACCGGGTACCGCCGGGCGGCCGGGCGGGACTCCGCTTGCGCAGGTCACCGCCGGACCGTCACCGTACGAGATCACCCGATAGGTTCAACGGGCGTCGGCGCTTCCGGTCAGATCCGGACGCCGAACTGGAACGGCATGTTGTTGATGGACTCGTAGCGCACGACCGTGCCCGTGCGCGGCGCGTGCAGGACCATGCCGTTGCCCGCGTACAGGGCCACGTGGTGCTGGTCGCCGTAGAAGATGACGAGGTCGCCGGGCGCGAGCTGGCTCATCGACAGGCGCGTGCCCGCGTTGGCCTGGGACTGGGAGGTGCGCGGTATCGAGGCGCCGGCCTGGGCGTAGGCCCAGGAGGTGAGGCCGGAGCAGTCGAAGGAGCTCGGGCCGGTGGCGCCGTAGACGTACGGCGAACCGATCTTGCTCTGGGCGGCCGAGAGGGCGGCGGCGGCGAGCGAGGAGGCCGGCGGGACGTTGCCCAGGTCGACGCGCTCGTTGGAGCGGTTGGCCCGGTTCTCCGCGGCGGTGAGGGAAGCGCGCTGGGAGGCGGTCAGCGAGTTGAGGAGCTTCTGCGCCTCGGCGAGCTTCGCCTGGACTTCCTTCTTCTTCTTGCCCAGTTCGGTGCGGGTCTCGTCGAGCTCGTTGAGCTTGCTCGCGGCCTCCGCCTTCTGCTGGTTGAGGGTGCGCTTCTTCTCCGCGATCTGCTGGAGCGCCTCGGCCTGCTTGGTGCTCAGCTGGTCGAGGGTGGACGCCTTGTCGAGGTAGGTGTCCGGGTCGGCGGAGAGGAAGAGCTGGAGCGTCGGGTCGATGCCGCCGCTGCGGTACTGGGCGCTGGCGAGGGTGCCGAGGTCGTCCTGGAGGTCGTTGAGCTCCGACTGCTCGCGGGCCACCTCGTCCTGCAGGTCCTCGACCTGCTTCTGCAGCTTCTGCTGCTTCTCCTTGGCGCCGTTGAACTTCTCGGTCGCCTGCTCGGCCTGCTCGTAGAGACCGTCGACCTTGGCCTTGACGCTCTTGACGGACGGCTTGGCCGGCGCGGCCTGGGCGGCCTGCGCGGACAGGGCGACGGCTGCGGCGGCGGTCGCGGTGAGCACGGTGACACGTGTGCGACTGGCCTGCTTGGGACGACGGTGGGACGCCACTCGGGCGAGCTCCTTCTTCCTCCAGCCGCCTGCCGCATGCATCGGGAACTACGTTCCCCGGCTCCAAGCGTCGGCGTCCCCCGTCGTACGCGCGGCACTTCAGATCGGCGGGACCTCCGCCGCCATCCGGGCTGGATGATCGACTGGGCAGAGGTTCGAGGCACGACCCTAGTGACCATCTTGTGATCGGATCAAATCCCTGAAGAAAAAAAGTCGCTCGGCAGCGTTTTCTTTACACACATCGCACGTGCAGTGATGACGAGTTGACACTGCGTCCCCGAAAAGCGCCTCACACGCCCCACGGTGTGCTCCAGGTCACACCCGGGCAAGTCGCTTCAGCAACAAGGTGGATGCGACCGGGCGGGCGCCAACACGGGCCACACCGTCAGCAACTTCGCGATCGGAAGAAACCACCACAATCGGACGACCGGGAGGTTCCGCCCGAACCAGACGCCGGATCAACTCGTCCGCCGTCTCACCGGCCTTGCTGAACAGCACCCGCACCCCGCGCGGCGGTGCCAGCAACACCGGGGCGTCCAGATCGGCGCCGTCGAAGACGCAGGTGACCTCGGAACCGCTCTGCGCCGCCAGCACGGCCAGGCCGCCCAGCAGCCGCAGCCGCTGCTTCTCCAACGGCAGCGCCGGATAACCGGTCTTGGTCACGTTGTAGCCGTCGACCACCAGATGGGACTGCGGCAGCGCCAGCAGCTGGTCCAGCAGCGCCGGGTCGTCCTCGGACAGGGCGCGCCGCGCGATGTCCTTGGGGCTGATCGCCCCCGGCGTGACCGCGTCGACGGTGTCCGCGGGCCGGGCGCCCAGGGTGTCGCGCGGCGGCAGCGCGAGCTCCCGGCGCAGTCCCGAGGCGGCGTCGAGCACGGTGTCCAGCAGCAGGCGCAGCCGCATGTCCTCGGTGCTGCGGCCCTCCCGGGCCGCCCGGCGGGACGCCTCCACGGCCTGCTCGGCCTCGGCGAGCCGGGCCCGCAGCCGGCGGGCCTCGCCGTCGGCCGAGGCCTTCTCCGCGGCCGCGGCCGCGCGGGTCTCGTCCAGTTCGGCCTCGACCTTGCGCAGCGCCGCCTCGGCTCGCTTCACGTCGCTCGCCGCGCTGCGCAGCTTGCGCTGCAGCGACTCGGCCTCCTTGCGGGCCGCCTCCAGCTCGGTGCGGACCCGGACGCCCTCGGTACGCGCCTGGGCACGGGCCTCGTCCAGTTCCACCTTCAGCTGCCGCAGCTCACGCTGCGTCTCCTCGCCGGCCCGTTCGGCGCTGACCCGCTGCGCCTCCTCGCCCGCGGCGGCCACCAGCTTGGCCCAGCCCGCGGGACGCAGCAGGTACGCGGCGGCCGCCACGTCCAGCGGGTCGACCGCGGGGGGCGGGGTGCCGGCGTCCAGCGCCTCGCACAGGTCCGGCTCGGACTCGCGCAGCCGTGCGCCCACCCGCTGCCGGAAGGAAGGGTCGCCCTCCAGGGCCGTGGCGAGCGCGGTGGCGGCGAACTTGGCGCGACGGCTCGGGGTGAACCGGGCGTACGGGCGCAGCACCGCGGGGAGCTCGCCCGGGGTCAGCCCGCCGAAGGCCTCCGCCGCCAGGGCGACCACGCGGTGCCGTACGCCCTCGGGCAGCGGCCGGTCCAGCGACTCGCCGTGGACGGACTCCTCCGGCGCAGCCGTAGCCTCGGGCGCGGCCGCTTCGTCGCCGCGGCCCGGGTTACCGCCGGTCCCGTCCACCCGTCACTCCCGTCCAGTCCGTGGGCGCCTCCCCGGCCTCCTTCAACCTCTCTGGCCGCGCCGCATTCTTCTATTGTCCCCGGCGGCGCTCAGGCCTGCGTCGCCGCCGCCGCGCCGGGGCGGTCGACCAGCTCGACCTGGTCCACGGCGTTGCACCAGCGGCAGCGCACCGACTCCACGGACTCGCTGAGCACCTCGCGCTCCTCGACCGTGGGCTCGCCCGCCAGGTCCAGGTGGACGTACTCGACGACCTTGCTGGAGCGGGTGACGTCGAACCGGGTCAGGTTGCCGCACAGGGAGCAACGCCAGCGGGTCGTGGCGGTCGGCAGGGGCACCGGCATCGGTCGTCTCCTCGGTCGCGCGGATGCGTTCCGGTCACCCTACGGCCTCGGTGGTCCCCCGCGCTGCGGCGAGGCGCCCCACGACCGTTACGCCCGTTCCGTCATGATCGGTCCATGGTCATCCCGGTGTACGACAAGAACCCCGTCCACCGCACACCCGTGGTGACGTACGGCCTGATCGGGCTGTGCGCGTTGCTCTTCCTCATCAGCCCGTCCTCCGGGCTCAACTACATGTACGGCATGGGCCACGATCAGGTGTGCGCCCAGGCGACGTACTTCGCCCGCTGGGGTGTCATCCCCGCCGAGCTCTGGCACGGCCGGATCCCCCTGGCGCAGGTGCCGATGCCGGCGGACTGCCCGCCACTGGGGTCCTTCGCCACCTCGCCGTTCGTGTCGGTGCTCACCGCACTGTTCGTCCACGGCAGTTGGGTCCACCTGCTCGGCAACATGCTGTTCCTCTGGGTCTTCGGCGACAACGTCGAGAACCGCATGGGCCGCTTCCGGTTCCTGCTCTTCTACGTCGTCTCGGGCTACCTGGCGACGTACGGCTACGCGCTCGGGCACGCCTCCTCGACCCAGACCCTGGTCGGGGCGTCCGGCGCGATCTCTGGGGTGCTCGGCGCGTACCTCTACCTCTACCCCAGGGCCCGGGTCACCAGTGTCTTCCCCTTCCTCTTCTTCCTGCCGCTGCGCTTCCCGGCCTGGATGGTGCTGATCTTCTGGTTCGTGCTGCAGTGGCTCGCCGGCGAGATCCAGCAGACCGGTCCCGGGGTGGCCTACCTCGCCCACATCACCGGCTTCGTCTTCGGCTTCCTGTGCGCGTGGGTGTGCTATCGCGCAACGCCTAAGCTTGAGCCCGCAGCCAGGGCGACCCAAGGAGACCTACAGCCGTGATCACCGCGATCGTGCTCATCAAGACCAGCGTCGACCGTATCCCCGAGATCGCGGAGTCCATCGCCGCACTCGACAGCGTCAGCGAGGTCTACTCCGTCACGGGGACGTACGACCTGGTCGCCATGGTGCGGGTGGCCCGGCACGACGAGCTCGCGGACGTCATCCCCGGCCGGATCAGCAAGATCCCCGGCGTCGAGGCCACGGACACGCACGTGGCCTTCCGCACCTACTCCCAGCACGACCTCGAGACGGCCTTCGCCATCGGCCTGGACGCGTGACCGCTCCGCCCGGCGCGGCGCCGCGGGACCGGGCCGCCGCTCAGGCCTGGTCCCGGTCCGGGACGCAGCGGCCGTCCTCGGTGCGGTAGCGCCACTTGGCACCGTCCGCCACGAGCTCCCGCACCGCGGCGACGAAGCGCTCCACGTGCTCGTCCGGGGTGCCCGCGCCGAACGAGACGCGGATGGCGTTGAGCGTGGGGGCACCCCCGGCCGAGGGCCGGGCGAGCTCGCCGGGGGCGGCGTCGGGGGCCCCGCACTCACCCGGCTCCTGGTCGGCGCCGCCGAGCAGGGTGCGCACCAGGGGGTGCGCGCAGAAGAGGCCGTCGCGGACGCCGATCCCGTACTCGGCGGAGAGCGCCGCCGCGAAGTGGGAGCTGTTCCAGCCCTCGACGACGAAGGAGATGACGCCGACCCGGGGGGCGTCGTCGCCGAACAGCGACAGCACCTTCACCTCGGGCACCTCGGCCAGTCCGGCCCGCACCCGTGCCACCAGCGCCTGCTCGCGCTCGACCAGCCGGTCGAACCCGGCCTCCGTCAGCACACGGCAGGCCGAGGCGATCGCGTAGGCGCCGATGACGTTGGGCGAGCCGGCCTCGTGCCGGGCGGCCGTGGTGTGCCAGTCGACGTCCACGCCGCCGTCCGCGCGCCGGGCCACCCGCCGCGAGGCGCCGCCCCCGGCCAGGTAGGGCTCGGCCGCGCTCAGCCAGTCGGCGCGGCCGGCCAGCACACCGGAGCCGAACGGCGCGTACAGCTTGTGCCCGGAGAAGGCCACCCAGTCCACGTCGAGTTCGGCGATGTCCACCGGGTGGTGCGGGGCCAGCTGCGCCGCGTCCAGCACGATCCGGGCACCGTGCGCGTGGGCCGCCGCGGCCAGCTCCCGCACCGGCCACAGCTCGCCGGTCACGTTGGACGCCCCGGTGACGCAGACCAGCGCCGGTCCGTACGACTCCCGGGCGGCCAGTGCCCGCTCCAGTGTCGCCACGGCCTCCCCCGGGGTGCGGGGGGCGCCCAGGTAGGTCACGTCGGCGTTCCGCCACGGCAGCAGGGACGCGTGGTGCTCGGTCTCGAAGACGAAGACGCTCGTGCCGGCCGGTACGGCGGCGGCCAGCAGGTTCAGCGAGTCGGTGGTCGAACGGGTGAAGACCACCTGGTCGTCGGGACGGCAGCCGAGGAACTCCGCGACCGTGGCCCTGCTCTGCTCGAACAGGTCCGTCGACAGCTGCGAGAGGTAGCCGGCCCCCCGGTGGACGCTGCCGTAGTACGGCGCGTAGGCCGCCACGTCGTCCCAGACCCGCTGCAGGGCGGGTGCGCTGGCCGCGTAGTCGAGGGCTGCGTAGCCGACCTCGCCCCCGGTCACGAGCGGCACGAGGACGTCGCGCCCGAGCACGGGCAGCGCGGTGTGGACGGACGAGGGCAGGGCAGGGCGCAGCGACATGGCGAAGTCTCCTGGGAGCATGCGGGAGTGACGGGACGTCAGTGATGACGGAACGGCCCTCGGCACGACGGGCGAAGGCCCGGGGAGGGGGGAGGACGGCTGGGGGCCCGAAAGGCCCTAGCGCATTCGCTTGCTCATGGAGGAACTCCTCTGACCGCGCTTGCCGCAGACCTCGCTGCCTGCGGCCTGGTCATCACCCGGGGCACCCCGCCACGGAAGGAGGGTTGCCGGACAGCGGGCCGGGGCCGTGTCGCTGTCACTCGTGACCTGCGCAGCATCATGCCACACGCGCGGGGCGCCGCAAGCCGCGGTCCGCATCCCGGACGGTCCGCCCGCGGGCGCACAGCACGGAGGGCCGGGGCAACGCCCCCGGCCCTCCACGGTCGTTCCCGCGACTACGCCTGCGTGGCCGCGGCCCACCGCTCCAGCGTCCGCGCGGCCGCACCCGAGTCGACCGACTCGGCCGCCCGGCCGATCCCGGCCGCGATCCGGTCGGTCAGCGAACCGCCCGCGCCCTCCAGCGCCACCAGCGCGGCCGCCGAGTTGAGCAGCACCGCGTCACGGACCGGCCCCGTCTCGCCGGCCAGCAGCCGCCGGGCGACGTCGGCGTTGTACGCCGCGTCCGCGCCCCGCAGCGCCTCGATCGGCACCAGTTCGATGCCGACGTCGCGCGGGTCGAAGGACTCCTGCCCGACCTTCCCGTCCCGCACCACCCACACCTGGGAGGTGGACGTGACGGTGAGTTCGTCCAGTCCGTCGTCGCCCCGGAACACCAGCGCGGAGGAGCCGCGGCGGGCCAGTACGCCGGCGATCAGCCCGGCCATCCGGGTGTCGAAGCACCCCACGGCGGAGGCGCCCACGCGTGCCGGGTTGGTCAGCGGGCCGAGGATGTTGAACGAGGTGGGGATGCCCAGGTCGCGGCGGGCCGGGGCGGCGAACCGCATCGCGGGGTGGAACTTCGCCGCGAAGCAGAAGGTGATCCCGGTGTCCTCGGCGACCTTCGCCACCCGGTCGGCGGGCAGGTCGAGGTTGATGCCGAGCTTCTCCAGGACGTCGGAGGCGCCGCTGGCGCTGCTGGCGGCGCGGTTGCCGTGCTTGACGACCTTGGCCCCCGTGCCGGCGATGACGATGGCCGACATCGTCGAGATGTTCACCGTCTTGGCCCGGTCGCCGCCGGTGCCGACGATGTCCACGGCGGGGCCGGGGATGTGCAGCGGCTCCGCGTGCGCGTACATCGACTCGACGAGGCCGGTGACCTCCTCGACGGTCTCCCCCTTGGCCCGCAGCGCCACCATGAAGCCGGCGACCTGGGCGTCCGAGGCCTCACCGCTCATGATCCGGTCCATCGCCCACGCCGCCTCCGCGGCGGTCAGGTCCTTGCCGTTCAGCAGCGCACCCAGGACGTCGGGCCAGGAGCCGCCCGCCATTGATGCGCCTCCGGCGGGGTTCACAACGCTCATGGTCCACACTCCATGGGGTCTGACGTGCGACGGGAATCCTTCGGCTCCAGCCTATCGGCGCCGGGGAACGGGAAAGGGCCCCGTCCATCGGATGGACGGGACCCTGCCCGGTGGCACAGCTTCAGTGATCAGTGGTGACCGTGGCCGCTCGTGATCTCCTCGTACTCCTCGACCGTGGGCTTGTCGATCTGCGTCCCCTCGCCGTAGTAGCCGCGGGACAGCTTCGCGCGCAGCTTCGCGGTGGGGCCGACCTTCTTCTCCACGCCGTTCTCGTCGACCTCGGGGCCGACCTCGAGCGGCTTGGGCTGCTCGTGCTGGGTGAGCTTGAACAGCGAGCCCTGCTCCAGCGGCTCGTGGATCTCGATGAACTCACCGTGCGGGAGCCGCTTGATGATGCCGGTCTCGCGACCGTGCAGCACCTTGTCGCGGTCGCGTCGCTGCAGACCCAGGCAGATCCGCTTGGTGACGACGAAGACCAGCACCGGCAGCACGAAGAACGAGATCCGGACCACCCAGGTGATCGCGTTGATCGACAGATGGAAGCGGGTGGCGAAGAGGTCGTTGCCACCGCCGACGAGCAGGATCAGGTAGAGGCTGATCCAGGCGGCGCCGATGCCCGTGCGGACGGGCCGGTTGCGCGGCCGGTCGAGCAGGTGGTGCTCGCGCTTGTCACCGGTGACCCAGGATTCCAGGAACGGGTAGACGCCCATGAAGCCCAGGACCAGCGGGAAGATCACCAGCGGGATGAACACGCCCAGGACGAGCGTGTGGCCCGCGAAGTTGATCTCCCAGCCCGGCATGATGCGGATCAGGCCCTCGGAGAAGCCCATGTACCAGTCAGGCTGGGCGTCGGTCGACACCTGGTCCGGACGGTAGGGGCCGTACGCCCACACCGGGTTCACGGAGACCAGCGCGGACATGGCCGCGATGACACCGAAGACGATGAAGAAGAAGCCGCCCGCCTTGGCCGTGTAGACCGGGAAGAACGGCATGCCCACGACGTTCTTCTCCGACTTGCCGGGGCCGGCCCACTGCGTGTGCTTGTGGTAGACGATCAGGATCAGGTGGGCCACCAGCAGGCCCGCCATGATGCCGGGGATCAGCAGCACGTGGATCGTGTAGAACCGCGGCACGATGTCGGTGCCGGGGAACTCACCGCCGAAGAGGAAGAACGAGAGGTACGTGCCGACGATCGGCACGGACAGCACGGCGCCTTCCATGAAGCGGATACCGGTGCCCGACAGCAGGTCGTCCGGCAGCGAGTAGCCCATGAAGCCGTCGAACATGCCGAGGAACAGCAGCAGGAAGCCGAAGACCCAGTTGACCTCGCGCGGCTTGCGGAACGCACCGGTGAAGAAGATGCGCATCATGTGCACGAGCATCGCGGCCACGAAGACGATGGCCGCCCAGTGGTGGATCTGGCGGACGAGCAGACCGCCGCGCACGTCGAAGCTGATGTGCAGGGTCGACGCGTACGCATCGGACATCGTGATGCCCTGCAGCGGCGCGTAGGAGCCGTCGTAGACGACCTCGTTCATCGCCGGGTGGAAGAACAGCGTCAGGTAGACACCGGTCAGGATGATGATGATGAAGCTGTAGAGGGCGATCTCGCCCAGCATGAAGGACCAGTGGTCCGGGAAGATCTTCCGCAGGTTGGCCTTGCCCAGGCTGTAGATGCCCAGCCGGCCGTCGGCCCAGTCGGCGACACGTTCGCCGGCGGGCGCCTTTCCGCGCTGCTTCGCGCTCGCGCTCGTGTTGGTGCTCATCCACGCTCCCAAAACGCAGGGCCCACGGGCTCTTCGAAGTCGCCCAGTGCCTCGAGGTAACCCTCACCGTTCACGCTGATGTGCAGCTGCGGCAGGGCGTGACCGGCGGGACCGAAGATCACCCGGGCACCGTCGGAAAGGTCGAACGTCGACTGGTGGCACGGGCAGAGCACGTGGTGCGTCTGCTGCTCGTAGAGGCTGATCGGGCAGCCGACGTGGGTGCAGATCTTGGAGAACGCCATGATGCCCTGGTGCGCCCACTCGCGGGACTTCTTGTCCTTGATGTCGTCCGGCTGGATGCGGACGATCATCAGGGCCGCCTTGGCGAGCTGCTCCTGGTAGTCGTGCTGCTCCTCCTCCAGGCCCTCGGGCACGGCGAAGGTGAGCGAGCCGACGGCGACGTCCTCGGGACGCAGCGGCTTGTTGGTGTTCTGGTTGATCAGCAGCCTGCCCTTGGACCACAGCGTGTGGCGGAGCTTGTCCTCCGGCAGCGGGCCGAGGTCGCGCAGCAGGAACACACCGGAGAGCGGCACCAGGGTCAGCGCGCCGAGCATGGTGTTGCGGATCAGCTTGCGGCGGCCGATCTGGCTCTCCCCGGCCCCGGTGGCGAAGTCGGCCTTGACCTTGGCGCTGACCTCGGGGCTCGCCTCGATCGGGTGGCGGTCGTCGGCGACCTCGACGTCCGACATCAGCGTGCGGGCCCAGTGGACCGCGCCGGCGCCGATGGCGAAGAGCGAGACGCCGAGGGTCATGCCCAGCGCGAAGTTCAGCGCGCTGATGTGACCCAGCGGCCAGATGTAGACGATCTTGTCGATCGGGATGACCACGAAGCTGGCGATGAAGGCCAGCGTGGCGAGCATCGACACGGTGAACAGGAAGGCCACCGTGCGCTCGGAGGACCTCGCGGCCTTCTCGTCGATGTCCTGGCGGCGCGGCAGGTGGGCCGGGAAGCCCGGGTCCGCGAACGGGTTCTCCGCGGTCGCGAGCTGGCCGCCGCCCTGGTGTGCCGGCCTGTCCGGCAGGTTCTCTTGTGACATGTCCTGACTCATGACTTCTTCGCCTTGGTGGTGTGGGCCGCGAGCCAAATGGCGCAGGCGATCAGGGCCCCGAGGCCGAAGATCCAGCCGAAGAGACCCTCGGTGACCGGGCCGAGGCTGCCCAGCGACATGCCGCCGGGGCTCGGCGCACCCTCGCCGTTGACAGCGTCGAGGTAAGCGATGATCTCCCGCTTGTTCTCCTCCGGCATCGTCGTGTCGGGGAAGGACGGCATGTTCTGCGGGCCGGTCAGCATGGCCTCGTACAGGTGCTTGTCGCTCACGCCTTCCAGCGTGGGCGCGTACTTGCCGTGCGTCAGCGCTCCGCCCTTGCCCTGGTAGTTGTGGCACTGGGCGCAGTTGGTGCGGAAGAGCTCCCCGCCGCGCGCGGCGTCGGCGCCGGCCGGGTCGTACTGCTCCTCGGTGGGCGTGACCGGGCCGGGGCCCAGCGAGGCGATGTACGCCGCGAGCTGGTCGATCTGCTTCTGGTCGTAGATGACCTTCTTGCGCGGCACCTGGGCGCCGGGCTGCTGGGCCGGCATGCGACCGGTGCCGACCTGGAAGTCCACGGCCGCGGAGCCGACGCCGACGAGGCTGGGGCCGTCACTGCCGCCCTGCCCCGACGTACCGTGGCAGCTGGAGCAGCCGACGGCGTACAGCTTCTTGCCCTCTTCGATGGCGAGGGACTGCGAGCTGTCGTCGGCCTGCGCCTTGGGCGCCGGCGCGAGCGCGGCGTACAGCCCCCCGATGGCCGTGAGCGCGACAAGTAGGACGACGAGCGCCGCCAGCGGGTGGCGCCGTCGTGCGGAGAGCTTTTTCACGGATTACCCCGGTGTCAGGATCTCTTGCGTCGATGGTTCTGGATGTCGTTGACCGTGTGCGCAACTCGCGCGGGGGCCCGACTACTTGATCAGGTAGATCGTGGCGAAGAGGCCGATCCAGACGACATCGACGAAGTGCCAGTAGTAGGACACGACGATGGCCGCAGTGGCCTGCTCGTGGGTGAACCGCCGTGCCGCGTAGGTCCGTCCGAGGACCAGCAGGAAGGCGATGAGACCACCCGTCACGTGCAGACCGTGGAATCCGGTGGTCAGGTAGAACACCGAACCGTACGGGTCGGAGGAGAGCGAGAGGCCGTCCTCCTTGACCAGGTTGGTGTACTCGAAGATCTGACCGCCGATGAAGATCGCGCCCATGATGAACGTCACGATGAACCACGCGCGCAGCTTCTTCACATCGCCGCGCTCGGCGGCGAAGACACCCATCTGGCAGGTGAAGGAGGAGAGCACGAGGATCGTGGTGTTCGTCGCCGAGAACGGGATGTCCAGGACGTCGGCGTGCGCCTTCCAGTACTCGGCACCCGTCACCGAGCGAAGGGTGAAGTACATCGCGAAGAGGGCCGCGAAGAACATCAGCTCGGAACTCAGCCAGATGATGGTTCCGACGCTGGTGAGGTTCGGCCGGTTGACCGACGGGTGCGCGTGCCCGGTTTCTACTGCTGTTGCTGTCGCCACGACCGACATTATGTCGGTCGCTTATCTCGCGCTCACTCCGGGGGGTGCCATTCGGTGTGTCAAGGCCCTTGAGGTAGGGAAAGGCGTCCCCCGAAGGAGCTAACCCTCCTCGAAGCACCCTGCCCGGGAGTAAGGTTCGGCCACAGGCAGGCGACTCCACGAGGGCGAGGAGGCACGGATGCAGACGACCGCGACGGTGCTGGTCTACAGCGACGACAGGAACACCCGGGAACAGGTCCGTCTGGCCGTCGGCCGCCGCCTTGCGAGCGACCTGCCGCCGGTGGAGTACATGGAGTGCGCGACCCTCCCGGCGGTCCTCAGCGCGCTGGAGAACGGCGGCATCGACGCGTGCGTGTTCGACGGCGAGGCCGTCCCGGCCGGCGGCATGGGAGTGTGCCGCCAGGTGAAGGACGAGATCTTCCGCTGCCCGCCGGTGCTGGTGCTCATCGGGCGCCCCCAGGACGCCTGGCTGGCGAGCTGGAGCCGGGCCGACGCGGCGGTGAGCCACCCGGTCGACCCGGTCGCGCTGAACGAGGCCCTGGCGGGGCTGCTGAGGCAGCGGCTGGCCGTCGACGCGTAGCGTCACATCTCGGGCTGAAGACGGGCCTCAGGGGCGTCGGTACGGTCGGCGACGGCCGGGTCGGCGCCCTTGCGCGTTCCCGTCGCACTGCCCTTGCGCCACTCGCTCCAGGACAGGTTCCAGTCGCCGAAGCCGTTGCTGAAGGCGGGCATGTCCTCACCCAGGCTGTGGACGACCGAGACCAGGTCGCCGCGCCGCACGTTGTCGAAGAACCAGTGGGCGTTCTCGGTGCTCATGCCGACGCAGCCGTGGCTGACGTTGGCGATCCCCTGCGAGCCCACCGACCAGGGCGCCGCGTGCACGTACTCACCGCTCCAGGTCACGCGGGTGGCCCACTGGACGGGCAGGTCGTAGGAGTCGGAACTGCCCGAGGCGATCCCCACGGTCTCGCTGCGCATCCGCACGTTGGCCTCCTGACCCAGCACCACCTTGATGCCGTTGCGGGTGGAGAACCCCGGCTTGCCGGTGGTCACCGGGATGGTGCGGACGAGCTTGCCGTTGCGCTTGAAGGTCATGGAGTGCGTGGCGGCGTCGGTGACGGCCTCGATGCGGTCGCCGGTGCGCAGCGTCAGCGGCTTGACGTCGCCCCCGTAGAGCGAGCCCTTGATGTGCACGTTGTCCAGGGTGCTGCGCACGTCGATGCG
This sequence comes from Streptomyces sp. TOM-9, assembly GCF_056858595.1. Classification (NCBI taxonomy): domain Bacteria; kingdom Bacillati; phylum Actinomycetota; class Actinomycetes; order Kitasatosporales; family Streptomycetaceae; genus Streptomyces; species Streptomyces sp. TOM-9. The sequence goes on from NZ_JBXEQB010000001.1 coordinate 3,114,885, forward strand.
GGCGTGCGCGGGCCAGTAGGTACGGGGGCGGTAGTGCAGGGTCTTGTCGTCGACCCAGTACCAGGCGCCCTCGTCGGCCGCCGGGGAGGCGTTGACGTGCAGGTTGCGCTCGACGACGCTCCGGCCGAGGGTGTCCTTCACGGCCGCGCTGAGCTCGGCGGTGATGGGCTGTCCGACGCCGTAGGTGCCGCTCTCCGGGCCGAAGGTGACCTTCAGATGGCGCTTGGTGCCCGAGGTGTCCACGGCGAGCGTCTTGCGTCCCTGGTGGCCCTTCGCGTCCTCGGTGGTCACCTGGACGACGTAGTGCGCCGCGGAGGAGAGCTTCGAGGTGCTGCGCCAGCGCTTGCCGTCCGCGGACAGGCGGCCGCTCACGTAGCGTCCCGAACCGTCGGTGGCCGTCACGTCGGTGATGCGGTTGCCTTCACCCTTGACGGTGATTTCCAGCGGCTTCTTCGGGTCGGCCTTCTTCGACCCGGTGGTTCCCCCGGTCCACACGACCTGGCCGGCGGCGTCGTAGGGGGCGGTGGCGAGGGGATCGCCGCCGCCCGAACAGGAGGCCAGCGGCGCGGAGAGTGTCACTGCAGCGATCGCGGTCGCCATGCGGCGCGGAGAAAAGTGACCCATGGTCACCACGCTAAGCAGAGATGATCTACGGCGCTCGCCGAGCGCGTACGAACGGGCGATGGCCCGGACCCCCCGTTCGGGGTCCGGGCCATCGCCGTGCGGTGCGTGGGCGCCGGGCGCTCACTGGGTGCGGTTCTCACCCCGGTAGTACTCGAAGACCCAGCCCCACAGGCCGACGAGGATGAAGGGCGCGCCGAAGTAGATCAGCCACCAGCCGAAGATGATGCCTAGGAAGGCGGTGGCTCCACCGAAGGCCAGCAGCAGCGGCTGCCAGCTGTGCGGGCTGAAGAAGCCCAGCTCGCCGGAGTCGTCCGCGACGTCCGCGTCCTCACGGTCCTGGGCGCCGGTGTCGGCGCGCCGGGCGGTGAAGGCCAGGTAGAAACCGACCATCACGGCGAGGCCGAAGGAGAGGAAGAGCGCCGTGGTGCCGACCGGCTCCTTGGACCACAGGCCGTAGACGACGGCCATGCCCAGGAAGAAGACGGACAGCCACAGGAACAGCTTGCCCTGGAACTTCACTTGCCGCTCTCCTTCTCATCGCCGCCGGAGACGGCCGGAGCCGCGCCGACGTTCTCCAGCTGGTCCAGAGCGGCCATCTCCGGGTGGTGGAGGTCGAAGGCCGGGGATTCGGACCGGATGCGGGGCAGCGTGAGGAAGTTGTGCCGCGGCGGCGGGCAGGAGGTCGCCCACTCCAGCGAGCGGCCGTAGCCCCACGGGTCGTCCACCTCGACCGGCTTGCCGTACTTCGCCGTCTTCCACACGTTGTAGATGAACGGCAGGACCGACAGGCCCAGCAGGAAGGAGCTGATCGTCGAGATGGTGTTCAGCGTGGTGAAGCCGTCGGCGGCCAGGTAGTCCGCGTAGCGGCGGGGCATGCCCTCGGCACCCAGCCAGTGCTGGACGAGGAAGGTGCCGTGGAAGCCGATGAACAGCGTCCAGAAGGTGATCTTGCCCAGGCGCTCGTCGAGCATCTTGCCGGTGAACTTCGGCCACCAGAAGTGGAAGCCGGAGAACATCGCGAAGACGACCGTGCCGAAGACGACGTAGTGGAAGTGCGCCACCACGAAGTACGAGTCGGAGACGTGGAAGTCCAGCGGCGGCGAGGCCAGGATGACACCGGTCAGACCACCGAAGGTGAAGGTGATCAGGAAGCCGATGGCCCAGAGCATGGGTGTCTCGAAGCTCAGTGAGCCCTTCCACATGGTGCCGATCCAGTTGAAGAACTTCACACCGGTCGGTACCGCGATCAGGAAGGTCATGAAGGAGAAGAACGGCAGCAGCACACCGCCGGTGACGTACATGTGGTGGGCCCACACCGTCGCCGAGAGGCCGGCGATCGAGATCGTCGCCGCGATGAGGCTGACGTAGCCGAACATCGGCTTCCGGGAGAAGACCGGGATGACCTCGCTGATGATGCCGAAGAACGGCAGCGCGATGATGTACACCTCTGGGTGCCCGAAGAACCAGAAGAGGTGTTGCCACAGCAAGGCGCCGCCGTTGGCGGCGTCGAACACGTGCGCACCGAACTTCCGGTCGGCCTCCAGGGCCAGCAGCGCGGCGGCCAGCACCGGGAAGGCGAAGAGCACCAGCACACCGGTGAGCAGCACGTTCCAGACGAAGATCGGCATCCGGAACATCGTCATGCCGGGGGCGCGCATGCAGATGATCGTGGTGATGAAGTTGACCGAGCCGAGGATCGTACCGAAGCCGGAGAACGCCAGACCCATGATCCACAGGTCGCTGCCGATGCCCGGCGAGCGGACCGCGTCGGTCAGCGGGGAGTAGGCGAACCAGCCGAAGTCGGCCGCGCCGTTCGGGGTGAGGAAGCCGGCGACCGCGATCAGCGAGCCGAACAGGTAGAGCCAGTAGGCGAACATGTTCAGCCGCGGGAACGCGACGTCGGGGGCGCCGATCTGCAGCGGCATGATCCAGTTCGCGAAGCCGGCGAAGAGCGGGGTCGCGAACATCAGCAGCATCACGGTGCCGTGCATCGTGAAGAGCTGGTTGAACTGCTCGTTGGACACCACCTGGGTGCCCGGGCGGGCGAGTTCGGCGCGCATGACGAGCGCCATCACGCCACCGATGAGGAAGAAGAAGAACGACGTCGCCAGGTAGAGCGTGCCGATCGTCTTGTGGTCGGTGGTGGTCAGCCACTTGACGATGACGTTGCCCGGCTGCTTCGTGCGGACCGGCATCTCGTCCGCGTACGCGTCGTCGTGCGCGGCGGCCGCACCGTGGGGTTCGTTGAGAATGCTCACTGGGTCTTGGTCTCCGCGTTCTTGGCGTTGCCGGTGGTGGCAATGCCTGCCGGGACGTAACCGGTCTGGCCCTTCTTCGCCAGGTCCTGGAGGTGCTGCTTGTAGGCCTCCGGGGAGACGACCTTGACGTTGAAGAGCATCCGGGAGTGGTCCACACCGCACAGCTCGGCGCACTTGCCCACGAAGGTGCCCTCCTTGTTGGGGGTCACCTGGAAGACGTTGGTGTGTCCGGGGATGACGTCCATCTTCATCAGGAAGGGAACCACCCAGAAGGAGTGGATGACGTCACGCGAGGTGAGGACGAACCGGACCGACTCGCCCTTGGGGAGCCACAGGGTCGGGCCCGGGTTGCCGGTGTCCTGGTCCTTCGAGGCGGGCGTGCCGAAGTCGTAGACGCCGTCGGCACCCGCGGGCGCGTCCAGCTTCTTCGCCGAGATCGTGGAGAGCTCCGCGGGCACCGTTCCGGCCGCCGGGGTCGACGGGTTGCCGTCCACGTCCTCGACGTAGTTGAAGGCCCAGCTCCACTGGAAGCCGACCACGTTGACGACGTGGTCGGGCCGCGCGGAGGTCTCCAGGAGCTTGGACTCGTCCCGGGCGGTGAAGTAGAAGAGCACCGAGATGATGACCAGCGGGACGGTGGTGAAGAGCGCCTCGATCGGCATGTTGTAGCGGATCTGGGGCGGGATCTCCACCTTGGTGCGGCTGCGCCGGTGGAAGATGATGCTCCAGAGGATCAAGCCCCACACGAGCACGCCGACCGCCAGCGCGGCGGCCCAGGAACCCTGCCAGAGCGACAGGATCCGCGGTGCCTGCTCCGTGACGGGGCTGGGCATGCCGAGGCGGGGGAAGTCCTCGTATGTGCAACCGGTGGCGGTCGCAAGGACCAGGCCCGCGGCCAGCGCCTGCGGCAGAATCCGCCGCATCGGGCGCCGCGACGAGCGGTCGGAGCCGTAGGGACTCACGTAGCGCCTTCCCGAGAGTCTCGCCCACGCGTCCGGATGCCCGGCCTGTGCTGGTCGGTCGCCCTGGCGCGGGCAGTGGTGTGGATGTTTATGCGGACCAAACCCTACTGGACTCGATTTTGGGGCGCGCGGGGAGGGGTGCCAACGCGCCGGGGCTGCCCCCGAAGGGGTGTCGGGCACCGCTGCGCACCTGCGGAGGGCCCCGTTTCGGGGGCTTTTGACTGGCCCCCAGACGCTCCGCGGGACGCCGGGGCGTAGCGTGCAGGACGTGCCCTACTTCGACGCCGCGTCCGCCGCACCACTGCATCCCGTCGCCCGGCAGGCACTCCTCGCCGCGCTCGACGAAGGGTGGGCCGATCCCTCCCGGCTCTACCGCGAGGGGCGCCGCGCACGGCTGCTCCTCGACGCCGCCCGGGAGGCCGCCGCCGACGCCGTCGGATGCCGTCCGGACGAACTCGTTTTCACTCCTTCGGGTACTCGTGCGGTGCACGCGGGGGTGGCCGGGGCGCTCGCCGGCCGACGCCGGGTCGGCCGGCACGTGGTCGTCTCGGCCGTCGAGCACTCCTGCGTGCTCCACGCGGTGGAGGACGCCGACGTCACGGAGGTGGGCACGGACCGCACGGGTCTGGTCGACGCCGGCGCCTTCGGCGCCGCGCTGCGCGAGGACACCGCGCTGGCCTGCCTGCAGTCCGCCAACCACGAGGTCGGCACGGTGCAGCCGGTCGACCGGGCCGCCGAGCTGTGCCGGGCGGCGGGGGTGCCGCTGCTCGTGGACGCCGCCCAGTCACTGGGCTGGGGCGCGGTGGCGGGTGGCTGGTCGCTGCTGACCGCGAGCGCCCACAAGTGGGGCGGGCCGTCCGGCGTCGGCCTGCTGGCGGTCCGCAAGGGCACCCGCTTCGCCGCCCAGCACCCCGCGGACGAACGGGAGTCGGGGCGCGCGCCCGGCTTCGAGAACCTGCCCGCGATCGTCGCCGCGGCGGCCTCCCTGCGGGCGGTGCGCGCCGCGGCGGACGCGGAGGCGGCACGGCTGTCCGCCCTGGTGGACCGCATCCGTACCGCGGTGCCCGAACTCCTCCCGGACGTCGAGGTGGTGGGCCACCCCGAGGTGCGGCTGCCGAACGTGGTGACCTTCTCCTGCCTCTACGTGGACGGCGAGGCGCTGCTGCACGAACTGGACCGGGAGGGCTTCTCCGTCTCCTCCGGGTCGTCGTGCACCTCCAGCACGCTGACGCCCAGCCACGTGCTGAAGGCGATGGGCGTGCTGTCCGAGGGGAACGTCCGGGTCTCGCTGCCGGCGGGCACCGAGGCGGGCGACGTGGACCGCTTCCTCGAGGTGCTGCCGGGCGTGGTGCGGACGGTACGGGAGCGGCTCGGCGCTCCGGCGCCGGCGTCCGGGCCCGCGGCGCGGGCGGTGCGGACGGCGGGAGGAGCGGGAGCCGCGGAGGAGGAGGGCGAGCCCGACCTCGTCGTGGACTCCCTCGGCAAGCGGTGCCCGATCCCGGTCATCGAGCTGGCGAAGGTCATCGGGGACGTGCCAGTCGGCGGCGTCGTGTCGGTGCTCTCCGACGACGAGGCCGCCCGGCTCGACATCCCCGCGTGGTGCGACATGCGCGAGCAGGAGTACCTCGGCGCGCACGCCGCGCCCCGCGGCGTCGCGTACTGGGTGCGTCGCGTCTCCTGACGGGCCCGGGGGTCGCGGGCGGTCGCCCGCAACCCCCGGTGAGCCTCAGTGCAGGTGGGTGCGGACCTCTTCGGCGGCCTCGTCGCCGTAGGCCTTGGTGAAGCGGTCCATGAAGTGGGCCCGCCGCAGCTGGTACTCCTGGGTCCCGAGGGTCTCGATCACCAGCGTCGCCAGCATGCAGCCCACCTGCGCCGCGCGCTCCGCCTCGACGCCCCAGGCGAGGCCGGACAGGAAGCCGGCGCGGAAGGCGTCGCCGACGCCGGTGGGGTCGACCTTGGCGTCCTCCTCCGGGCAGCCCACGACGATCGGCTCCTCGCCGGCCCGCTCGATGCGGACGCCGCGCGAGCCCAGCGTGGTGACGCGGGTGCCGACCCGGCCGAGGATCTCCTCGTCCGTCCAGCCGGTCTTGGACTCGATGAGGCCCTTCTCGTACTCGTTGGAGAAGAGGTAGGCCGCGCCGTCCAGCAGTATCCGGATCTCGTCGCCGTTCATGCGGGCGATCTGCTGCGAGAAGTCCGCCGCCCACGGGATGTCGCGGGAGCGGCACTCCTCGGTGTGGCGGAGCATCGCCTCGGGGTCGTCGGCGCCGATGAGCACCAGGTCGAGACCGCCGACGCGGGCGGCGACCGAGTGCAGCTCGATGAGGCGGGCCTCGCTCATGGCGCCGGTGTAGAAGGAGCCGATCTGGTTGTGGTCGGCGTCGGTGGTGCAGACGAAGCGCGCCGTGTGCAGCACCTCGGAGATGCGGACGGAGGCGGTGTCGACGCCGTGCCGGTCGAGCCAGGCGCGGTACTCGTCGAAGTCGGAGCCGGCGGCGCCGACGAGGACGGGCCGGACACCCAGCTGGCCCATGCCGAAGCAGATGTTCGCACCGACGCCACCGCGGCGTACGTCGAGCGTGTCGACCAGGAAGGAGAGGGAGACCGTGTGCAGCTGGTCGGCGACGAGCTGGTCGGCGAATCGGCCGGGGAAGGTCATCAGGTGGTCGGTGGCGATGGAGCCGGTGACTGCGATACGCACGGCTGGAACGCTCCTGCGGAGGCGGGCTGCGGACGGGACCTGTCCACGCTACCGGCTGGGCCGGTGGACGCCGACATGGTGAAACTACCCGATAGTAGGGCTTTCTCCCGTGACGCCACGTGCCTAGGGTCGTATGCATGACCACTCCTCTTCCCCCCGCGCCCCTCGGCGACCCCGAGTCGCTCGCCGAGCTCATCGGCGACTGCCGCAAGATGGCCGCGCACTGGGAGGTCCCCGCGGAGGACGAGTCCGCGCGGGTCAGCCCGGCGAGCCTGCACGGGATCACGGTGCCGGCCGCGTCGTCGCACGTCGTCGAGGGCATGGCCGAGTACGCCGACTGATCGGAACCGCGAGGCGCTCCGGCCCGTCCAAGTGGCGTCCCCCGGTTGAAGGACCGGGACGTCAGCAGTTGTACGCAGCTGTGCGGAGCCGAAGGAGCCATCGTGGACAGCGAGCCGACGCGCACGCGCCGCCGGCACAGGTCGCCGTGGGTGATGTCCACGGTGGCCGTGGCCGTACTGGCCGCCGGGGGCGGCGGCGCCTACTGGGCCTCGTCGAGTGCCGAGGGCGGTGTCCCGCGCGCCACGGGCGGCAGCGGGAACGATGCCCCGGAGCCGCTCGAACTGGACGCCGCCACCGGCGGCACGGGTGCCGAGCTCACCGTCCGGGGCGATCTGCCCGACGGCCCCTCCTCCGCCGCCGTGCAGCGGCCGGGCAACGTGTCACGCGCCGCCGTGGAACGGCTCGCCCGGGCCCTGGGCGTGCCCGGCACGGTGAAGTCCGACCACGGCGTCTGGAAGGCCGGCGGTACGCCGGACGGCGGCGGTCCGGTGCTCCGGGTGAACAAGGACGCGCCGGGTACCTGGGCGTACTCGTACTACGGCGCCGCGCCCCGCAAGGGCCGCGCCCCGGCACAGGACGACCTCGCGGTGCCGTCGGCGGAGGCGCTGCGCAAGGCCGCGCCGGTCTTCGCGGCGCTGGGACTGAAGGGCGCGCGTACGGACGCGAGCGAGGTCTCGGGGGTCCTGCGCACGGTCACCGCGGACCCGCGGGTGGCGGGGCTGCCCACGCACGGCTGGCGGTCGGCGGTGCAGGTCGCCTCGGACGGGCTGCTGGTCACCGGGTACGGCATGATGGCGCCGCTGACCAGGGGTGACACCTACCCGGTGGTGTCGGCGAAGCAGGCGCTGAAGCTGCTGGGGCGCCCCGGGACGGGCGGTGACCTGGGGATCGGCGACTGCCCCACCGTGGTGCCGAAGCCCTCCCGCGCCCCCGGCGACGACCCGACGCTGCCGCAGGTGCTCCCCTGCGTGCCGACGGCGCACCGGCCGATGGAGGTGCGGAAGGCCGAGTTCGGCCTGTCGGCGCAGTTCGTGGCCGGGCGGCAGGCACTCGTGCCGTCCTGGCTCTTCGAGGTGGCGCAGGAGGGCGTCACGCGCACCTCGGTGCTGGCCCAGACGGCGGTGGACCCGGCGTACGTGCGGGGCGGCACGGCCTCCCCCGCGCCCTCGGGGACGTCGGCGCCGGCCGCCGGGACGGCGAAGGTCGAGTCGTACCGCGCCGAGGGGACGGAGCTGACCCTGCGCTTCTGGGGCGGGGTGTGCAGCGACTACACGGCCTCGGCCGACGGGGCGGGCGCGGTGGTGAAGGTCAAGGTCACCGCGGTGGAGAAGGAGCCGGGGAAGGCCTGCATCATGATCGCCGAGCGGTTCTCCCGCACGGTCCGGCTCGACACGCCGCTGGGCGACCGCAAGGTCGTCGACCTCTCCGACGGCAGTACGGTGCCGCGGAAGTAGCCGGCGGGGCCCCGGGAGGGCGCGTCAGGACATGCCGAAGGCGGCGGGCACCCCGGGTGCCCGCCGCCTTCGCGCGGGGCTCAGTGGAACGAGTCGCCGCAGGCGCAGGAGCCGGTGGCGTTCGGGTTGTCGATCGTGAAGCCCTGCTTCTCGATCGTGTCGACGAAGTCGATGGAGGCGCCGCCGAGGTACGGGGCGCTCATGCGGTCGGTGACCACCTTCACGCCGCCGAAGTCCTTCACGACGTCGCCGTCGAGCGCGCGCTCGTCAAAGAACAGCTGGTAGCGCAGGCCGGAGCAACCGCCCGGCTGGACGGCGACGCGCAGCGCGAGGTCGTCGCGGCCCTCCTGCTCGAGCAGGCTCTTGACCTTGGAGGCCGCCGCGTCGGACAGGATGATGCCCTCGCTCTGGCTGGTCTCGTCCTGAACCGTCATCTGATCCACTCCCGGGTTGTACGGATGCTGCCACAACGGTGAACCGGTGGCTTCCCGGATTCATTCCTCCGGGTCCCATGCGTCTTGGCGCCATCCATGCTCGCACACCGGACCCTGTACGGGTAATGCGTCACATTGACGCGAGGGCCATCGTCATTCTGACGCGAACGGGTTATGATAGATAGCGTCAAATAGACGAAAAGGTTTGAGCCGCAGTTTCGCAGAGAAAGGGCTTCGGGCCCGTGACCACCACATCCGAACCGCTGGACGTCCAGCCGACCCCGCTCGCCCTGCTCCTCCTGGGCCGCGAGTCCGACCCGCGCAGCGAGCGCGGCGTCGACTGTCCCGGCGACCTGCCCGCCCCCTCGGACCCGGATCTGGTGGAGCGCGCCCGCGCCGCCAAGGCGAAGCTCGGCGAGAAGGTCTTCGTCCTGGGCCACCACTACCAGCGCGACGAGGTCATCCAGTTCGCCGACGTCACCGGCGACTCCTTCAAGCTGGCCCGTGACGCCGCCGCCCGGCCCGAGGCGGAGTACATCGTCTTCTGCGGTGTGCACTTCATGGCCGAGTCCGCGGACATCCTGACCTCCGACGCCCAGCAGGTGATCCTCCCCGACCTGGCGGCCGGCTGCTCCATGGCCGACATGGCCACCGCCGAGCAGGTCGCCGAGTGCTGGGACGTGCTCACCGAGGCCGGCGTCGCCGACGTCACCGTGCCCGTCTCGTACATGAACTCCTCCGCCGACATCAAGTCCTTCACCGGCCGTCACGGCGGCACCATCTGCACCTCCAGCAACGCCAAGCGCGCCCTGGAATGGGCGTTCCAGCAGGGCGAGAAGGTGCTCTTCCTCCCCGACCAGCACCTCGGCCGCAACACCGCGGTCCGGGAGATGGGCTTCTCGCTGGAGGACTGCGTCCTCTACAACCCGCACAAGCCGAACGGCGGGGTCACCGCGGAGCAGCTGCGCGACGCCAAGATGATCCTGTGGCGCGGCCACTGCTCGGTGCACGGCCGCTTCTCGCTGGACTCGGTGGAGGACGTGCGCGCCCGCATCCCCGGCGTCAACGTCCTGGTGCACCCCGAGTGCAAGCACGAGGTCGTCACCGCGGCCGACCAGGTCGGCTCGACCGAGTACATCATCAAGGCCCTGGAGGCGGCCCCGGCCGGTTCTTCCTGGGCGATCGGCACCGAGCTCAACCTGGTGCGCCGGCTGGCCAAGGCGCACCAGGACAAGCAGATCGTCTTCCTCGACAAGACCGTCTGCTTCTGCTCGACCATGAACCGGATCGACCTGCCGCACCTGGTGTGGACGCTGGAGTCGCTGGCCGACGGCAAGGTCGTCAACCGCATCCAAGTAGACCGGGAGACCGAACACTTCGCGAAGCTGGCACTGGAGCGGATGCTCGCCCTGCCGTAGGGGCAGGATGGGCGCATGATCCTGCGCCCGTTGCACGACACCGACGAGGACGCCGACGCCGTAGCGGTCGTGGCCGCCGCCGCGTTCGGCGCCTCCGACGCCCTGCCCGGTGGCGGCCCGCCCGAGGAGATGCCTCCCGAGCGGGCCGCTCTGCTGCGACGGCGCAACCGGTACGTCGCGCGTACCGACCCCGGTGGCTGCTGGCTGGCCGTGGACGAGACCTCCGGCATGCCGCTCGGGATCGCCATGTCGACGCGCCGCGAGGGGACGTGGGGGCTGTCGCTCTTCGCCGTGCTGCCCTCCGCGCAGCGGCAGGGGGTCGGGCGCGAACTGCTCGCCGCCGCCCTGGCGTACGGGCGCGGCTGCCTGCGCGGCATCATCTGCAGTTCCCCCGACCCGCGGGCGGCGGCGACCTACCGCCGGGCGGGCTTCGCGCTGCACCCGGCGATGCGCCTGGAAGGTGCCGTCCGCAAGGGCGACCTGCCGGCGCCGGACGGGGCGGTGCACGAGGGCTCGGCCAAGCACCGCGACCTGATGGACTCCGTGGACCGGCGCACCCGGGGCGGCGCGCACGGCCCCGACCACGACCAACTGCTCACCGAGTGCCCCCTGTTGGTCGTGGACGACCTCGCCGGGAGCGGCTACTGCTACGTCGACCGGGAAGGGAACGTACGGCTGCTGGCCGCGACCTCACGGCGGCTGGCGTCCCGGCTGCTCACCGCCGCGCTGCTGAGCCTGCCCGAGGGCACCACCGCGCGGGTCCCCAACCTGACGGCCGAGCAGCAGTGGGCCGTGGACGTGGGCCTGACGGCCGGGCTGGAGCTGAGCACGTCCGGCTGGGTCTGCCTGCGCGGGATGCGTCCGCCGGAGCCGTACATCCCGTCCGGGTTCTTCCTGTAGACGGGGCAGGGCCCTGGGCGTTCGTGAACGCCCAGGGCCCTGCAGCCGGTCGTACTGCGCGGGGTCTCAGACCCCGGCCAGCTCCGACTTCTTCTGCGGCTCCTCCTCGCCCGGGCCCGCGGCCCCGGCCGCCCGCTTCAGCGCCTTGCGCTTGGCACGGCGCTCCTTGCGGATCTCGACCATCGTGTAGAGGGTCGGGACGAGCAGCAGGGTCAGCAGCGTCGAGGTGAGCAGACCGCCGATGACGACCACGGCGAGCGGCTGGGCGATGAAGCCGCCCTCGCCGGTCACCCCGAGGGCCATCGGGAGCAGGGCGAAGATGGTCGCCAGCGCGGTCATCAGGATCGGCCGCAGACGGTGCCGGCCACCCTCGATGACGGCCTCCACGACGCCGTACCCCTGGGCGCGGTACTGGTTGATGAGGTCCATCAGCACGATCGCGTTGGTCACCACGATGCCGATGAGCATCAGCATGCCGATCAGCGCCGGGACGCCCATCGGGGTGCCGGTGATCAGCAGCAGGCCGATCGCGCCGGTGGCGGCGAACGGGATGGACACCAGCAGCACCATCGGCTGGATCAGGCTGCGGAAGGTGCCGACCAGCAGCATGAAGACGATGGCGATCGCGGCGAGCATCGCGAGCAGGAGCCCTGTGTTGGCCTCGTCCTGATCGGAGGAGACACCGCCGATCTCGACGGTGGCGCCCTTGGGGAGATCGAGCGAGTCGATCTCCTTCGTCAGAGCGTTGCTCACCGCGCCGGTGTTGTCACCGGTCGGCTTCGCCGTGATCGTGGCGGCGCGGGCACCGTCGATCCGGGTCTTCTGCACCGGGCCGGGAGCCTCGACGACCTCGGCGACCTTGCCGAGCTTCACCGGTCCCGCGGGGGTGGGGATGGTGAGGGCCTCGAGCTCGGCGACCGTGCCGGCCTTCTGCCCGGAGACCACCCGCACGTCGCGCTCGGTGTCGTCGAGCACAGCGCTGCCGACGGTCGTACCGCGCACGGCCTGGGTGACGGCGGCACCGATGGTGGCGTCGTTCAGTCCGTACTTGGCGGCCTCGGTCTGCTTGGCGTGGACCTCGATCCTGGGCACGCTCTGCGCGAGGTCGCTGGTGACGTCGGTGACGTCGTCCAGACCGGCAACGGCGTCACGCACCTCGGCACTGGCCTTGGCCAGGGTGCCGGCATCCGCTGCCTTGACCACGACCGACAGGTTCTGGCTGCCGAAGCCGTCGCCGGCGGAGACCGAGGTCGTGCCGACGCCGTCGAGCTTCTTCAGGCCCGTCCGGATCTCGTCGAGGACGCCGGCACTGTCGTCGGCGCTCTTCAGCTTCACCTGGAAGCTGGCCTGGTTGGCGCCGGTGCCGCCGCCGAAGGCCGCCAGGAAGCCGGACGATCCGACGGTGACCTGGTAGTCCTGGACCTGGTCGATGCCCTCGAGCAGCTTCTCGACCTTGCGGGCCGCTGCGTCGGAGGCGGACAGGCTGGTGCCCGGCGGGAGTTCCTGCTTGACGGTCAGGGTGTCCTGGGCACCGGGCTCGAAGAAGTTCGTCTTCAGCAGCGGGGCGAGTCCGACAGTGACCAGCAGGACCGCGACGGCGATGAGGACGCTGGTCAGCCGACGACGCGTGGCGAAGCGCAGCACCGGCACGTACAGCCGCTGCAGGACGCCGCGGGACTCCTCCTCTTCTGCCCGGCGCCGGATCTCCTCCGGGGCGATCCTGCCCGCGTCGGCCGGCGGCTTGAGGAACCAGTACGACAGCACCGGGACGACCGTCAGCGACACCAGCAGCGAAGCCAGCAGCGCCACGGCGACGGTCAGCGAGAACGAGCCGAACAAGGCGCCGACGAGGCCGCCGACCAGGCCGATCGGCAGGAAGACGGCAACCGTGGTGAGGGTGGAGGCGGTCACCGCGCCGGCCACCTCGCGCACGGCGGCGATGATCGCGGGCTGCTTCTCCTCGCCGTAGGCGAGGTGCCGCTTGATGTTCTCCAGCACCACGATCGAGTCGTCGACGACACGGCCGATGGCGATGGTCAGCGCGCCCAGGGTGAGCACGTTGAGCGACAGGCCGCGGGTCCACAGCACGATCAGCGTCAGCACGACGGAGAGCGGGATGGAGACCGCGGTCACCAGGGTCGAGCGCAGCGACGCCAGGAAGACCAGGATGATCACGACCGCGAAGAGCAGACCGAGCAGGCCCTCGGTGGTCAGGCCGTGGATCGACTTGGAGACCGCGGGGCCCTGGTCGCTGACGACGGTGAGCTTGGCGCCCTTGCCGAGGTCGCGCTCGAGATCGGCCAGCTTGTCCTTGACGGCCGAGGAGATCGCGACGGCGCTGCCGTCCTGGTCCATGGTGACGGCCACGCCGAGGCTGGGCTCACCGTCGGTCCGGGTGATGGAGGCGGCGGCGTCCGGGCGCTCCGCGACGGTGGCGACGTCGCCGAGGCGCACGGGCTTGGGGGCGGCGGGGATCCGCAGGTCCTCGATCTGCTGCACGGAGGCGTACTCGCCGCCGACCTGGACGGTGCGGCTCTTGCCGCCGTCGTCGAAGGAGCCGGCCGGGACGGCGTGGCCGCCGGCCTGCAGCGCCTGCACGAGGGCGGCGGCGCCGAGCTTGCGGTCGGCGAGCTTCTCGTCGTCGGGGGTGACGGTGACGATCTGGTCCTGGACGCCGGTGACGGTCACCTGGCCGACGCCGTCGATGTCCTGCAGGACCGGGACGACCGAGCGGTCGAGCGCGTCGGCCAGTGCCTGCTGGTCCAGGCCGGTGGAGGTGGCGGCGAGCACGACGGTCGGGATGTCGTCCGTCGAGCCGGCGATGACCTGCGGGTCGGCGTCCTCCGGCAGCCGCGAGGAGACCCGGTTCACCGCCTGCTGGACGTTGGCCACCAGCTTGTCGCTGTCGTTGCCGTAGTCGAACTGGGCCATGATCACGGCAGCGCCCTCGCTGGCCGTGGACGTGATGCCGGTGATGCCGTCGACGCCCTTGACGCCGTTCTCGATCGGCTCGACGACCTGCTTCTCGACGACGTCGGGGGACGCGCCCGGGTAGGTCGTGATCACCGACACCAGGGGCAGGTCGATGGAGGGGTACAGCTGCTGCTTGAGGGACGGTATCGCGATGGCGCCGAAGCCGATGGCGACCACCGCCATCAGCGCGACCAGGCTGCGCTGGGCGAGGCTGATTCGGGACAGCCAGGACATCGTGGTGCGGTCTCTTCTCTGTGCTCAGAGTGCTCGGGTGTTCTCGGGTTGTGGACTTTTGTCAGCCCACGCCACTTTCTCCTGTCGCGGAGGGTGGTTTCCTCAGCCCGAGGTCGTGATTGGTTCCGGAGGCGTACTGCGGATGCGGTACACGCCGGTCGTACTCAGCGCGCTGCGGGCCGCACCAGACCCGACTCGTACGCGGCGACGACCAGCTGCGCGCGGTCGCGGGCACCGAGTTTGGCCATGGTGCGGTTCACGTGCGTCTTGACGGTGAGCGGGCTCACCCCGAGGCGTTCGGCGATCTCGTCGTTCGGCAGCCCCAGCGCCACCTCGACCAGCACCTCGCGCTCGCGTGCCGTCAGCGCGTCCAGGTCCGGGGCCGCCGGTCCGCCCTCCGTGGGCAGCGGGCGCCGACCGCCGCTCTGCGCCAGGAACTGGGCGATCAGGCTCTTGGTCGCCGACGGGGACAGCAGCGCGTCACCCTCGGCGACGGTGCGGATCGCGGCGAGCAGCTCGGCCGGCTCGGCGCCCTTGCCGAGGAACCCGGCGGCGCCGGCGCGGATCGCCTGGGCGACGTACTCGTCCGCCTCGAACGTCGTCAGGACGAGGACCGCCACGCCGGTCAGGTCCTCGGCGGCGGTGATCTCGCGGGTGGCGGCGAGGCCGTCCGTGCCGGGCATCCGGATGTCCATCAGGACGACGTCCGCCCGGGTGCTGCGGGCCAGCGCGACGGCTTCGGCGCCGTCCGAGGCCTCCCCCACGACCTCCATGTCCGGCTCGGACTCCACGAGGACGCGGAACGCGCCCCGCAGCAGCGCCTGGTCGTCCGCGAGCAGCACCCTGATCATGCCGGGATTCTCCCATCCCCCCGCCGGGCGGCCGGCTGGCCCGGCACCACCAGCGGCAGGCGGGCGTGGACGCGGAAACCGCCCTGCGTGCAGGGGCCGGCCTCGCAGGTGCCGCCGAGGGCCGCGGCCCGCTCGCGCATGCCGATCAGGCCGTGGCCGCCGCCCGCGGTGCCCGGGGCCTGCGGGCTGCCGCCACGGTCGACCACGGTGACCTCCAGCGTCCCGTCGCCGCGCGCGATGCGGATCTGCGCCCGCGCGCCCGGGCCGGCGTGCTTGTGGACGTTGGTCAGCGACTCCTGGATGACCCGGTACGCGGTGAGGTCCACGCTCGCGGGAAGCGTGCCGGGGTCCTCCTCGGCCACCTCCACCGGCAGCCCGGCCCGGCGGAAGCCGTCGACGAGCTGGTCCAGCACCCCGAGGCCGGGTGCCGGTTCCATGGGTGCGGCGGGGTCCCCCGACTGCCGCAGCAGGCCCACGGTCGCACGGAGCTCGTCCAGCGCCGAACGGCTCGCCTCCCGGACGTGTGCGAGGGCCTGCTTCGCCTGGTCGGGCCGACTGTCCATGACGTGGGCGGCGACACCGGCCTGCACGTTGACCAGGGCGATGTGGTGGGCGACCACGTCGTGCAGCTCGCGGGCGATCCGCATCCGCTCCTCGGCGACGCGGCGCTTGGCCTCCTCCTCCCGGGTGCGCTCGGCCCGCTCGGCGCGCTCCTCGACGGCGGCGATGTAGGCGCGGCGGTGACGGGTGGCCTCGCCGGCGGCGGCGGCCATGCCGCTCCACGCGAACAGGGCGATGTTCTCGGCGGAGTACCAGGGCCGGGCCCCGAAGAGCATGGCGATCGCGGGCAGCAGCAGGCAGGTGGCGAGGCCGAGCCGGAAGGTGGTGGTGCGGTCGGTGCGCGTGGAGGCGGAGAAGAGCGCCACGACGACGGTGGCGGCCACCGGGGCGCGGCCCTCCCCGGTCGCGGTGAGCAGGTAGACGACGGTGACCGCGCCGGTGAAGGCGAGGACGCCCAGCGGGCTGCGCCGGCGCACCATCAGCGCGGCGGAGCCGAGGACGGCCAGCAGGATGTCGGGGACCGAGGCGTCGTACCGCTCGGTGTGCGGCCCGATGAACATGTTGCCGAGGATCACCGCGAGGACGGCGATCGCCAGCCCGGCGTCGAGGGCTACGGGGTGGGCCTGCGGCCACAGCCGGGCCCGGTCCTTCATCGATCGATGCTGCACGCTCACCAACGGTACGGGTCCCCAGGAACGGCCGTGCCCCGGTCCGGTGCGGTACCGGGCCGGGGCACTGAGCGGGTGCGCTGGTCGGCGAGGTGTCAGCCGGGGATGAGCCCGCCGTCCCCGAGCAGTGCCCGGACCTCCTCCAAGGTGGCCTCCGAGGCCGGGAGGATCAGCTCGGACGGCTCCAGGGAGTCGTCCGGCAGAGGTGTGCCGAGCCGCCGGACGGCGTCGAGGAGCGCGGTGAGCGTGCGCCGGAACCCGGCGTCGTCACCGCTCTCCATCTCCGCCAGGAGCTCGTCGTCGAGCTTGTTGAGTTCGGTGAGGTGGCTCTCGTCCACCGTCACCTGGCCCTCGCCCATGATCCTCACGATCACGACGCCCTCCTCTAGGGGTGTCTCACTGCTTGTCGAACCGGGGCTGGTCCTGGGTCTGCGACGGGGTCTGGCCCTGCTGTCCGCTCTCGATGGCCTGCTGCGGGGAGCCGCCGGCCAGCTCGGCCTTCATGCGCTGCAGCTCCAGTTCGACGTCGCTGCCGCCGGAGAGGCGGTCGAGCTCCGCCTGGATGTCGTCCTTGGCGATCCCGGTCGGGTCGTCGAGGGCGCCGGAGGCCAGCAGCTCGTCCAGGGCGCCGGCCCGGGCGCGCAGCTGCTCGGTCTTGTCCTCGGCCCGCTGGATCGCCAGGCCGACGTCGCCCATCTCCTCCGAGATGCCGGAGAAGGCCTCGCCGATCTGGGTCTGGGCCTTGGCCGCGCTGTAGGTGGCCTTGATGGTCTCCTTCTTGGTGCGGAAGGCGTCCACCTTGGCCTGCAGGCGCTGGGCGGCGAGGGTGAGCTTCTCCTCCTCGCCCTGCAGCGTCTGGTGCTGCGTCTCCAGGTCGGTGACCTGCTGCTGGAGGGCGGCTCGACGCGACAGCGCCTCGCGGGCCAGGTCCTCCCGTCCCAGGGCGAGCGCCTTGCGGCCCTGGTCCTCGTACTTCGCGGACTGCTGCTGCAGCTGGTTCAGCTGCAGCTCCAGGCGCTTGCGCGAGGTGGCGACGTCCGCCACACCGCGCCGTACCTTCTGCAGCAGCTCCAGCTGTTTCTGGTACGAGTAGTCGAGGGTCTCGCGCGGATCCTCGGCCCGGTCAAGGGCCTTGTTGGCCTTCGCGCGGAAGATCATCCCCATCCGCTTCATGACACCGCTCATGGGCCTCGCGCGCCCCCTTCATTCAGCTCGCCAGCACACCTCTACAGACCCCACAGTACGGGGCCTGGTTCCATTACCCCACTGTTCTGTTGCTGATGCGCTCATCCTTAGGAACGATCACAGTTCGATGACCTCAGGCGCAGGGAGTAGGTGAGGGGCTGGGGGTCCCGTCGGCGAGCACGTAACCTTGGAGTCGTGTTCCGACGTCGTTCCCAAAGCGAGCAGACCGCGTCCACCACTGTGGTGGACGACCGGCAGCCCCGCGACCCGCAGGCTCCCAAGGGTCGCCCCACGCCCAAGCGCAGCGATGCCCAGGGCCAGCGCCGCAAGGCGGTGACCACGCCCACCGACCGCAAGGCCGCCACCAAGCAGGCCCGCGACGCCCGGCGGGCCGACCTGGCCAAGCAGCGCGAGGCCCTGATGAACGGGGACGAGCGCTACCTGCCCGCCCGTGACAAGGGCCCGGTGCGCAAGTTCGCGCGTGACTACGTGGACTCGCGCTTCCGCATGGCCGAGTTCTTCCTGCCGCTCGCCGTGGTCATCCTCGTGCTCAGCATGCTCCGCAACCCCGCGCTGCAGAACCTCTCCCTGCTGCTGTGGCTCGTGGTCATCGTGCTGATCGTCGTCGACTCGGCCTTCACCGGCTTCCTGCTCCGCCGCGAGCTGGCCAAGCGCTTCCCGGACAAGCCCACCAAGGGTGCGGTCGCCTACGCCCTCATGCGGACCCTCCAGATGCGCCGACTGCGCCTGCCGAAGCCGCAGGTCAAGCGCGGCACCAAGCTCTGAGCGGGAACGGCGGTTTCGCCGGCGCCGCCGGCTCGTGGCTGGACCGGCTGGGCGGGCTCCGGAACACCGTGCGCCAGGAGCTGGTCGCGCGCCAGCTGGACGAGCAGATCACCGCGCGCTTCCCCGTGGGGCGCCGGCTCAGGATCCTCGACGTCGGCCCCGGCCAGGGCACCCAGGCGCTGCGACTCGCCCGTGCCGGCCACCTGGTCACCGGCCTGGAGGCCGATCCGGAGATGGCGGGGGTCCTGCGCGCGGCCGTGGCCGCCGAGCCGGAGGGCATACGCGAGCGGATCACCCTCGTCGAGGGCGACGGCCGGGAGACCGGCCGGCACTTCGGGCCCGGCAGCTTCGACGTCGTGCTCTGCCACGGCGTGCTGATGTACGTGCCCGAGCCGGACGCGATGGTCGCCGGGCTCGCCCGGGTGCTGGCCCCCGGCGGGCTGCTGTCGCTGCTGGTGCGCAACGCCGACGCCCTGGCGATGCGGCCCGCGCTGCAGGGCGACTGGGCCGGTGCGCTGTCCGCCTTCGCGGGCGACACGTACACCAACCGGCTGGGGCTCGCCGCCCGCGCCGACCGGCGTGCGGACCTGACGACGACCCTCAGCGCCATCGGCGCGCCGCTGCACGCCTGGTACGGGGTGCGGGTCTTCACCGACACGGCGCCGGACGACTCCGTGGAGGTGCCGCAGGAGTTGCTGGCCGCCGAGGAGCTGGCCGGCCGCACCGACCCCTACCGCGGGGTCGCGGCACTGCTGCATCTGTGCGGCGTACGGAACTGACCGGGGCGGGATACCGGGGACGGGACGTCACGAACGCGACACTTCGGTCATGCGCGATTCGAAGCCCAACCGATGGCGGCCGCCGACGGCGCTCCGGGCGGCGGCCCTGCTGCTGGCCGTCGCGTGCTGCGGTGGCGTGACCGCCGGATGCACGGGGGACTCCCCCTCCCCCAGCGCGGCATCCTCGGCGCCCGCGCCCGTCGCCGCCTCCGAGCTGGCCGGCGCCCGTGATCTGGAGCGCTCCTACCAGCAGGTGGTCAAGGCGGTGCTGCCGTCCGTCGTCCAGATCAACACGTCCGAGGGACTGGGCTCCGGCATCGTCTACGACACCAAGGGCCACATCGTCACCAACGCCCATGTCGTCGGCAGCTCCGACACCTTCGAGGTCACCCTCGCCAACAGCGACACCCCGCACAAGGGCCGGCTCGTGGCGGCCTACCCCGAGCAGGACCTCGCCGTCATCGAACTCGACGACCCGCCGAGCGGGCTGCGCGCGGCGTCCTTCGGCCGCTCCCGGGACGTCCAGGTCGGCCAGATCGTGCTCGCCATGGGCAGTCCGCTCGGCCTGAACAGCAGCGTCACGCAGGGCATCGTCTCCGCCGTCGGCCGTACGGTCAGCGAGACCGGGGCCGAGGGCGGCACCGGCGCCACCCTGGCCGACATGGTGCAGACCTCGGCTCCCATCAACCCGGGCAACAGCGGCGGGGCACTGGTCAACCTCTCCGGCCAGGTCATCGGCATCCCGACGCTCGCCGCGGTCAACCCCACCATGGGCGACTCCTCGGCCCCGGGCATCGGCTTCGCCATCCCCGCGGCGACCGTCACCCGCATCGCGGACCAGATCATCCAGCACGGCAAGGTCGTCGACTCCGGCCGCGCGGCGCTGGGCATCGTCGCGCGCACCGTCCTCGACGAGAACTTCCAGCCCGCCGGGGTGGGCGTCGTCGAGGTGACCCGGGGCGGGGCGGCGGACAAGGCCGGGATCAAGCCCGGGGACGTCATCACCGACGTCGGGGGCGACGACATCACGACCCTCCAGTCGCTGTCCGAGGCCCTGGTCCAGCACGCCCCCGGCGACACCGTGGACGTCACCTTCCAGCGCGGCGGCAACGCGAAGACCGTCAAGGTCACGCTCGGGCAGCTCCAGTAGCGGCCGGACGCACAGCCGGGGCGGGGTCGTGGGACGTCCCACGACCCCGCCCCGGCGTGGTGCGGCGGCCGGACCCCCGGCCGCCCGGGCACGGGTCTACTCGTCGGCGTGCAGGCTCATCGGGCCGTAGATCTTCGTGCCGTCATCGAAGAGGTGCACCTGGTCGGCGCCTCCCTGGAGGAGGTCCTTCCAGACCTCGCCGATCCAGGACTCGGCGTCGCCCTGCGTGGGGAACTCCTCGGGCTCGACCGCGGGGGTGACCTCCGTGCCGTCGGTCTTCTCGAAACGCCACGTCCACGCCATGTCCGTCTCCTCGTCCCTGGGGGTGCCTGCCCGGCAGCGTAGCGTGCGCGGACGCGAGAGGATCTGCACGTGGAACTGACTCTCCTCGGCACCGGTGGCCCCGACGGCCTGCCCCTCCCCGGCTGCCCGTGCGCGGCGTGCGCGACGGCGGTGGGCGACCAGGCGCGGGCGGCGACCTCGCTGCTCGTGGACGGGGTGCTGCTGCTCGACCTGACGCCGGGTCTCGCGCTGACCGCGGCGCGCTCCGGTCACTCGCTCGCCGGGGTCCGCCAGGTGCTGCTGTCGCATCCGCACGACGGGCCGGCCGTGGAGATCCCGGCGGGGCTGCCCGCGCCGGGCCGGGTGGCGGCCGGGCAGGAGATCACGCTGCTGACGGGCCACCGGGTGCGGGCGGTGCCGGTCGACGCGCCCGGGTCCGGGTACGAGGTGACGGGACCGGACGGCGAGCGGTTGCTGTACCTGCCGCCGGAGTGCGCTCCGGCGGGGCTGCCGGAGGCCGTGGAGCCGTACCGGATGGTGCTGCTGGACGCCGTGGGCCGGCCGGACGGGCTGGCGCGGCTGCGCGCGGCCGGCGCGGTCGGGAGCACCACCGACGTCGTCGCGGTCCACCTGGACCACCGCGTCCACCCCGGGCCGGAGCTGCGGCGCCGGCTCGCCGCGCTCGGCGTACGGGCGGTGCCGGACGGCACGACGCTGACGGTCGGCGACCTGCACGACGTGCCCGACGTGCCGCGGCGCACGCTCGTGCTGGGCGGGGCGCGGTCGGGCAAGTCGGTGGAGGCGGAACGGCGGCTGTCGGCCTTCCCCGACGTGCTGTACGTGGCCACCGGCGGGACGCGCGGCGGTGACCCGGAGTGGGCGGAGCGCGTGGCGCTGCACCGCGAGCGGCGTCCGCAGTCGTGGCAGACGGTGGAGACCTGCGACCTGCTGCCGCTGCTGGCCGAGGAGGACGGGCCCGCGCTGCTCATCGACTGCCTGTCGCTGTGGCTGACGCACACCATGGACGAGCTCGGCGCGTGGGACGACGAGAGGTGGGCGGAGGGCGCCGAGCGCGAACTGCGCCGCCGCGTCGGGGAACTGACCGCGGCGTGGCGCGCGACCCGCCGCACGGCCGTGGCGGTCAGCAACGAGGTCGGCTCCGGGGTCGTACCGGCCACGGCCAGCGGGCGCAGATTCCGGGACGAGCTGGGGCGGCTGAACCTCGCGCTGGCCGACGAGTCCGAGCACGTGGTGCTGGTGGTCGCGGGACAGGCGCTGCCGCTGCGGGGCTGACCTCGGCGCGCGACCCCGCGGACCGGTAGTGTTCGACCCCGTGAGCGGCCTGAACCTTGATGACTTCGCGACCCTGGTGGAGCGTCCGGACGCCGGTGTGCGCCGTGACGCACGCGACCGTTGGCAGCGGCTGGTGCGCCCGGCGAGCGCGCTGGGCGGGCTGGCCGAGCTCGCCGACTGGCTTTCGGCGGTCCAGGGCGCGGCGACCCTACGCCCGATCGAGCACCCCAAGGCCGTGCTCTTCGCGGCGGACCACGGGGTGGCGGCACTGAAGGTGTCCGCCCGCCCCGGGGGCACCGCGGTCGAGCTGGTGCGGCAGGTCCTGGACGGGGCCTCCCCGGTCAATGTGCTGGCCCGTCAGTACGGCGCGGCGCTGCGGGTGGTGGACGTCGGCGTGGACGCGCCGGCCGACGACCTGCCCGCCGACGTGACGGCGCACCGCGTGCGGCGTGGCTCCGGCCGGATCGACGTGGAGGACGCGCTGACGGCCGAGGAGGCCGAGGCGGCGTTCCGGGCCGGCATGGCCGTCGCGGACGAGGAGGCGGACTCCGGCACGGACCTGGTGCTCCTGGGCGATCTGAGCGTGGGCGGCACCACGGTGGCCGGCGTGCTGATCGCGGCGCTGTGCGGTACCGACGCCTCCGTGGTGACCGGCCGCGGTTCGGGCATCGACGACATCGCGTGGATGCGCAAGTGCGCGGCGATCCGCGACGCGCTGCGCCGGGCCCGGCCCGTGCTGGGCGACCAGCTGGAGCTGCTGGCGGCGGTCGGCGGCGCGGACGTGGCGGCGATCACCGGTTTCCTGCTGCAGGCCTCGGTGCGGAAGCTGCCGGTGGTGCTGGACGGCGTGGTGTCCGCGGCGTGCGCGCTGGTCGCGCAGCGGATCGCCTTCCGGGCGCCGGACTGGTGGCTGGCCGGGCAGGCCAGCGGTGAGCCCGGGCAGGTCAAGGCGCTGGACCGGCTGTCCATCGAGCCGCTGCTCGACCAGAAGGTGACGGCGGGTGAGGGCACCGGCGCGCTGCTGGCGCTCCCCCTGCTGAAGGCGGCGGCGGCCCTGTCGGCGGAGCTGCCGGAACGTTTCTGACCCATCGCGAACCGGGTCGTTCCCGTAGGATCCGGACCTATGGGAACGGCCGTCTCGGTCTGGCGTGAACGCGGCGCGGTGTCCACCGTCCGGTACCTGCGCCTGGTCGGCCTGATCGACCTGCTGGGTGCGGTGTGGGTGTCCTTCGGGAACGACATCCGGCGTCACGACGTCGACGAGTACCTCACCCCGTACCTGCTGACCGCCGGCTACACCCCGGCCTTCCTCGCGCTCTTCCTGGCGGTCACGATGCGCCGCAGGAAGCGCGCGGCCTGGCTGCTCAACCTCGTCCTCGCCGGGCTCTACCTGCTGTTCCTGGCCGCGGCGACGGCCGTCCCCGCGTTCCGCGGCCACCCGCAGAACTGGGTGTCGCTGGGGATCACCGCCGCCTTCTGCGCCGCGCTGCTCGCCGGGCGCCGTGCGTTCCGCGCCAAGGGCGACCGCTCCAACCCCCGGCTGGCCGCGGCGGTCGCCGTCGGCGGCGTCGCGGCCGGCGGACTCCTCGCCGCGGGGCTGGTCACCGTCACCGACACCGGGCACGGCTCGACCTTCGGCCGGCGGTACGCGTACGCCATGCTCCGCGTGGTCTCGCTGGCGGACGCCGAGGAGTCCTTCCCGGGGATCTCGACCCCGGGCTGGGTCGACGTCGTCATCAACGCCATGAGCGCCGTGCTGTTCCTGCTGGTGCTGTACGCGGCGTTCCGCTCGCCCCGCGGCCGCGAACTGCTGGGCCCGCAGGACGAGATGCGGCTGCGGGCCCTGCTGGACCGGCACGGCGAACGTGACTCGCTCGGCTACTTCGCGCTGCGCCGCGACAAGAGCGTGGTCTGGTCGCCGTCGGGCAAGTCGGCGATCGCCTACCGCGTCGTCGGCGGGGTGTCCCTCGCCTCCGGCGACCCCATCGGCGACCCCGAGGCCTGGCCCGGGGCGATCGAGGCCTGGCTCGCCGAGGCCCGCGAGCACGCCTGGGTACCGGCGGTGGTGGGGGCCGGCGAGGAGGCCGGCACCGTCTACGCACGGCACGGGCTGGACGCCCTGGAGCTCGGCGACGAGGCGATCGTCGAGGTCGCCGACTTCACCCTGGAGGGCCGCGCGATGCGCACCGTGCGGCAGGCGTACCACCGGATCGGGCGCGCCGGGTACACCGTCCGCGTACGGCGTCACGAGGACATCCCGGCGCGGGAGATGGCGGCCCTGCTGGAGCGCGCGGACCGCTGGCGGTACGGGCAGACCGAGCGGGGCTTCTCCATGGCGCTGGGGCGGCTCGGCGACCCGGCGGACGGCCGGTGCGTCATGGTGGAGTGCGCGGACGGGCGGGGCGAGCCGAGGGCGCTGCTCAGTTTCGTGCCGTGGGGGCGGCACGGGCTGTCGCTGGACCTGATGCGCCGTGACCGGGACTCCGACAACGGGCTGGTGGAGTTCATGGTGATCGAGCTGATCCGGCGCGCGCAGGAGTCCGGGGTCGAGCGGGTGTCGCTCAACTTCGCCGTGTTCCGTTCGGTCTTCGAGCGCGGGGCGAGGCTGGGCGCCGGACCGGTGCTGCGGATGTGGCGGGCGCTGCTGACCTTCTTCTCCCGGTGGTGGCAGATCGAGTCGCTGTACCGCGCCAACGCCAAGTACCGGCCGGTCTGGGAGCCGCGTTTCCTGCTCTTCGAGAAGGGCGGCGAACTGCCCCGGATCGGACTGGCGAGCGCACGGGCCGAGGGCTTCCTCGCCGCGCCCCGGATGCCCTCGCCGCGGCGCTGAGGGACCGGCCGGGGCGCCGCGGCGGCCTGCATCCGGCACGCGGCCACCACGCGCGCCGGGCGTCCGACGGCCGGGGCGAAGGCCGCGGCCCGTCGGGGCGGAGACGCTCACCGACGCCGTCCGGAGGGACCGGCGTGAGCCGCCGGCGCCGGGGCTCAGTGCTCGGTGAAGCCGCCGATCCGGTCCTGGAGCCGCCGCAACGGGCCCGACCAGCGCGCGTCGTGCCGTGCGGCGCGGGCCTCCGCCCGCCGGGCCGCCCCGGGCCTGCGGGAGTACAGCCGCTCGGCCCACAACGAGTCGGGGCGCGCCAGCCGCAGGGCCGCGTACAGCGCGACGAAGGGCACGAAGACGCCGACGACGGCGGAGCGCAGCTTGCCCTTGACGAGGGCGACGAGGACGAACAGGAAGTTGACGGCGATGGTGAGGATCACCGAGACGCGGCTCTGCTGCTCGTCCGGGCTGACCGAGTTGACGCCGAAGGGGACCAGACCGCAGAGCATCATCAGGACGACGGAGAAGGTGACGACGACGGCCTCGACGCTCTTGCGGCCGCGATCGCTCCAGTACACGTCGTCGAGGTAGAGCACGAGCGCGAATTCGTCGAGCACCAGGCCCGCTCCGGCGCCGAACAGGACCGCGGACAGGTAGGCGCCGAAGCCCCGTGAGGAACTGGCGACGCCCCCGAAGCCGCCGATCGTCATGAGGATGATCCCGGGCACCACGTGGTGGATGTGGGTGCCGCCGGAGGAGATGTTGCGGAAGGGGCCCTTGCCGGCCCGGATGAGACGGGTGATCATCCGGGTGACCAGGAAGGTCAGCACGAACGCGCCCAGCGCGAGGAGCAGCGGCAGCTTTCCCGGCTCGATGATGTTGCGGTACCACCAGTCGCCCATGCCGATTGCTCCAGATTCGCCCCGTACGCGGCACTATACGGTTCCGGCCCGGCGGTTACCCTGCACGCCATGACCGCCGACCCCGACCCCGACCCCGCGCCCGCTCACGCGCCCCCCGCCGTCACGGCCGCCGACGGGCTGCGCTTCGCCTTCGGCACCCTGACGGTGCTGCGGGTCCGGGTCACCCGCTGGGACCGCGCGGCGGCCCGCGCCGGGATGCTCTGGGCGCCCGTGGCCGGGCTGGTCGTGGGGCTGTGCGCGGCGGCCGGCGGACTCCTGCTGCTCCTGGGCTCGGGGCCGCTGCCCGCCGCGGTGGCGAGCGCCGCCGTACCGGCCGCCCTGACGCGGGGGCTGCACCTGGACGGGCTGGCCGACACCGCCGACGGGCTGGGCAGCGGCAAGCCCGCCGAGGACGCGCTGCGCATCATGAAGCAGTCCGACATCGGGCCCTTCGGTGTGCTCACCCTGGTCCTCGTCCTGCTGGCCCAGGTCGCCGCGCTCGCAGAGCTGTACGGCCAGTCCTGGACCCGGGGTGCGGTCGCCGCCGCCCTGGCCGGGCTCACCGCCCGCGCCGCGATGACGCTGGCCTGCCGTGACGGTGTGCCCCCGGCCCGCCCCGGCGGGCTCGGCGCGGCCGTGGCGGGCGCGGTCCCCGCCCGTACCGCCTGGGCGTCGGCCGCGCTGACGGTGGCGATCTGCGCCATCTGCGGGGCCGCCTTCGGCGTGCCGGACGCGGTGCGCTGTGCGGCTGCTGCGGCGGCGGGCCTGGCCGCCGCGGAACTGCTGCTGCTGCGGTGCCGCCGGCGCCTGGGCGGCGTCACCGGTGACGTCTTCGGCGCGTTGTGCGAGACAGCCGCGACGGCCGCGCTGCTGGTGCTCACCCTGGGCTGAGCGCCGCGCGGCGACCGGGCGTGATGCGGTCCGACGCCCCAACTCCCACCGGGCGGAAGGGGATCGGGACCCTGTCCGGGGTGCCGCGCGGGCGCGGTCCCATAGGGAAAACCCGCGCCTTCGCCGTCATGGGCGCAGGTCGTGGTCGCAAGCGACAGGAGTGAGCGTAAGGTCGGTGCTGCACCCCCGCCCGTGCCGCGAAGGACGCCCGGCGTCGGGCACGAGGGAGCCGGACGGAGTCCGGCGTCAAGTATTGGACCCCCGAAGGAACAGGATCCGCATCACCGTGACTGCACTGACTCTCAGCACCTCCTCCGCGGCAGCGCTGCGCGCTGACGCCGTCGTCGTCGGCGTGACCAAGGGCGCCAAGGGCCCCGAGGTCGCCGCCGGGGCGGAGGCGGTGGACCAGGCCTTCTCCGGCCGGCTCGCCGCGACGCTCGAGACACTGGGCGCCTCGGGCGCGGAGGGTGAGGTGACCAAGCTCCCCGCCCCGGACGGCCTGAAGTCCCCGGTCGTGCTGGCGGTCGGGCTCGGTGAGGCCCCGGCCGACGGCGCCGCGTACGACACCGAGGCGCTGCGCAAGGCCGCCGGCGCCGCCGCCCGCGCGCTGGCCGGGTCGAAGAAGGCCGCCTACGCCCTTCCGGTGCAGGACGCGGACGCCGCGCAGGCGGTCGCCGAGGGCGCGCTGCTCGGCGCCTACACGTACACCGCGTACCAGTCGTCCAACGGCAAGGCCCCGCTCGCCGAGGTCGCGCTGGTCGGCGCGAAGCCGCGGGACAAGGCGTTCAAGGCCGCCGCCGAGCGGGCCGCCGTCATCGCAGCGGAGGTCAACCGGGCGCGCGACCTGATCAACATGCCGCCGAACGACCTCCACCCGAAGTCCTTCGCCGCGCTCGCGCAGGAGGCCGCCAAGGAGCACGGCCTCAAGATCGAGGTGCTGGACGAGAAGGCGCTGGTCAAGGGCGGCTACGGCGGCATCATGGGCGTCGGCCAGGGCTCGGCGAACCCGCCCCGCCTGGTGAAGATCGCCTACACCGGTGCCAAGGGCCGCGGCGCCAAGCACCTGGCACTGGTCGGCAAGGGCATCACCTACGACTCGGGCGGCATCTCCCTGAAGCCGGCCGGTCACAACGAGACCATGAAGTGCGACATGAGCGGTGCCGCCGCCGTGCTGTCCACCGTGGTCGCCGCCGCGCGCCTCGGCCTGCCCGTCAACGTCACCGGCTGGCTGGCGCTCGCCGAGAACATGCCCTCGGGCAGCGCCGCCCGCCCCGGCGACGTGCTGAAGATGTACAGCGGCAAGACCGTCGAGGTGCTCAACACCGACGCCGAGGGCCGCCTGGTGATGGCCGACGCCCTCACCCGCGCCTCCGAGGAGAAGCCCGACGCGATCATCGACGTGGCGACCCTGACCGGCGCCATGGTGCTGGCCCTGGGCAACCGCATCTTCGGCGTCATGGCCAACGACGACGCCTTCCGCACCGCGCTGCACGAGGTCGCGACCGAGGTCGGCGAGCAGTCCTGGCCGATGCCGCTCCCGGCCGACCTGCGCAAGGCCATGGACTCCCCCACCGCGGACATCGCGAACATGGGCGAGCGCATGGGCGGCGGCCTGGCGGCCGGCCTGTTCCTGAAGGAGTTCGTCGGCGAGGGCATCACCTGGGCCCACCTGGACATCGCGGGCCCCGCCTTCAACGAGTCCGGCCCCTTCGGCTACACCCCCAAGGGCGGCACCGGCTCTGCCATCCGCACCCTGGTGCGCGTGGCCGAGAAGGCCGGCGAGGGCGAGCTGCTCTGACCGCGGTGTAAGCCTCGGCACATTCCGTACGGCCCCGGGTATGGCATCCGGGGCCGTACGCGTTCGCCAAGGGCGAGCAAAGAGTGCAACCGCTCCGTATTTCGCAAGGGATACCGGCGAGTAGCCCCGGCCGGGGACGTTCCGTACGTCTCAGACACCGGCCCGGTGCCTCGTCGGCCCCGAACAAGTGCGAAGATGTTGTCTCGGCACGACAGGGCCCCGTTTAACAGAAGCGGCCGAACAAAAGCCGCCGCCCGGTCATGACGGACCGGCTCCGGCGTATCCATGCATGGAGGACGTGACGTGGCGAACGACGCCAGCACCGTTTTCGACCTAGTGATCCTCGGTGGCGGTAGCGGCGGCTACGCCGCAGCGCTGCGTGCGGCGCAGCTCGGTCTGGACGTCGCCCTGATCGAGAAGGACAAGCTCGGCGGCACCTGCCTGCACCGCGGCTGCATCCCCACGAAGGCTCTGCTGCACGCCGGTGAGATCGCGGACCAGGCCCGCGAGGCCGATCAGTTCGGTGTCAAGGCCACTTTCGAGGGCATCGACATCGCCGGGGTCCACAAGTACAAGGACGACGTGATCTCGGGCCTCTACAAGGGCCTGCAGGGCCTGGTGGCCTCCCGCAAGGTCACCTACGTGACCGGTGAGGGCCGTCTGTCCTCCCCGACCTCGGTGGACGTGGGCGGCCAGCGCTACACCGGCCGCCACGTGCTCCTGGCGACCGGCTCCGTGCCGAAGTCGCTGCCGGGCCTGGCCATCGACGGCGACCGCATCATCTCCTCCGACCACGCTCTGGTCCTGGACCGTGTGCCGAAGTCCGCGATCATCCTCGGCGGCGGTGTCATCGGCGTCGAGTTCGCCTCGGCGTGGAAGTCCTTCGGCGCCGACGTCACCATCGTCGAGGGCCTGCCGCACCTCGTGCCGGTCGAGGACGAGAACAGCTCGAAGCTGCTGGAGCGCGCCTTCCGCAAGCGGGGCATCAAGTTCAACCTCGGCACCTTCTTCTCCAAGGCCGAGTACACCGCCGACGGCGTCAAGGTCACCCTGGCCGACGGCAAGGAGTTCGAGGCCGAGGTCCTGCTCGTGGCCGTCGGCCGCGGCCCGGTCTCCCAGGGCCTGGGCTACGAGGAGGCCGGGGTCGCCATGGACCGCGGCTACGTCCTCGTCGACGAGTACATGCGCACCAACGTGCCCACCATCTCCGCGGTCGGCGACCTCGTCCCGACCCTCCAGCTGGCCCACGTCGGCTTCGCCGAGGGCATCCTCGTCGCGGAGCGGCTGGCCGGCCTGAAGACCGTGCCGATCGACTACGACGGCGTGCCGCGCGTCACGTACTGCCACCCGGAGGTCGCCTCCGTCGGCATCTCCGAGGCCAAGGCCAAGGAGCTGTACGGCGCCGACAAGGTCGTCACCCTGAAGTACAACCTGGCCGGCAACGGCAAGAGCAAGATCCTCAAGACCGCGGGCGAGATCAAGCTCGTCCAGGTCCGCGACGGCGCCGTGGTCGGTGTCCACATGGTCGGCGACCGCATGGGCGAGCAGGTGGGCGAGGCCCAGCTGGTCTACAACTGGGAGGCGCTGCCGGCCGAGGTCGCGCAGCTCATCCACGCGCACCCGACGCAGAACGAGGCCCTCGGCGAGGCGCACCTCGCGCTCGCGGGCAAGCCCCTTCACTCGCACGACTGACCCACGGACACGCAGACAGATCCGCACAGATCGTTAGGAGCAACCGAAACCATGGCGGTTTCCGTAACCCTGCCGGCGCTCGGCGAGAGCGTGTCCGAGGGCACCGTCACCCGCTGGCTCAAGGCCGAGGGTGAACGCGTAGAGGCCGACGAGCCGCTGCTCGAGGTGTCGACCGACAAGGTCGACACCGAGATCCCGGCGCCCGCTTCGGGCATCCTCTCCTCCATCAAGGTGGCCGAGGACGAGACGGTGGAGGTCGGCGCCGAGCTGGCCGTCATCGACGACGGCACGGGCGCCCCCGCTGCCGCCCCCGCCGCGGCGGAGCCCGCGCCGGCTCCGGTGCAGGAGGCCCCCGCCCCCGCCCCCGCCCCCGCCCCCGTCCCGGCCCCGGCGCCCGCCGCCGCGGCCCCCGCCCCGGCCCCGGCCGGTGGCGCCGAGGGCACCCCGGTGCTGCTGCCGGCGCTGGGCGAGTCGGTGACCGAGGGCACCGTCACCCGCTGGCTGAAGTCGGTCGGCGAGAGCGTCGAGGCCGACGAGCCGCTGCTCGAGGTCTCCACCGACAAGGTCGACACCGAGATCCCGTCGCCGGCCGCCGGCACCCTGCTGGAGATCCTCGTCGGTGAGGACGAGACCGCCGAGGTCGGCGCCAAGCTCGCCGTCATCGGTGCCGCCGGTGCTGCGCCCGCCGCTGCCCCGGCCCCCGCCGCCCCCGCTCCGGCCCCGGCCGCCGCGGCTCCGGCCCCGGCCGCCGCGGCTCCGGCTCCCGCCCCGGTTCCGGCTCCCGCGCCGGCGCCCGCTCCGGCTCCGGTGCCCGCCCCGGCCCCCGCGCCGGTCGCGGCTCCGGCTCCGGTCACCCCGGCTCCGGCCGCCCCGGCCGCCCCCTCGGCGACCGCGCCGACCGACGAGGGCGCGTACGTGACCCCGCTGGTGCGCAAGCTCGCCGCCGAGAACGGCGTGGACCTCGCCTCGGTCAAGGGCACCGGTGTCGGTGGCCGCATCCGCAAGCAGGACGTCCTGGCCGCCGCCGAGGCCGCCAAGGCCGCCGCTGCCGCGCCGACCGCCCCGGCCCCGGCCGCGGGCGTCACGGTGCCGGCCGCCGCCGCCGCGCTGCGCGGGCAGACCGTCAAGATGACCCGCATCCGCAAGGTCATCGCCGAGAACATGATGAAGGCCCTGCACAGCCAGGCGCAGCTGTCGACCGTGGTCGAGGTGGACGTCACCAAGATCATGAAGCTGCGGGCCCGGGCCAAGGAGTCCTTCCTGGCCCGCGAGGGCGTCAAGCTCTCGCCGATGCCGTTCTTCGTGAAGGCCGCCGCCGAGGCGCTGAAGGCCCACCCGGTCATCAACGCCAAGATCAACGACGACGGCACCGTCACCTACCACGACGCCGAGAACGTCGGCATCGCGGTGGACTCGGAGCAGGGCCTGATGGTCCCGGTCATCAAGGGCGCCGGCGACCTGAGCCTGGCCGGCATCGCCAAGAAGACCGCCGAGCTGGCCGGCAAGGTCCGCAACAAGAAGATCAGCCCGGACGACCTGTCCGGCGGCACGTTCACGATCAGCAACACCGGCTCGCGCGGTGCGCTGTTCGACACGATCATCGTGAACTACCCGCAGGTCGCCGAGCTCGGCATCGGTGCCACCGTGCGCCGCCCGATCGTGATCAACCACCCGGACCTGGGTGAGACCATCACGATCCGCGACGTGGCGTACCTGACCCTGTCGTACGACCACCAGCTGGTCGACGGCGCGGACGCCGCCCGCTACCTGAACGACGTCAAGGCCCGTCTCGAGGCCGGCGAGTTCGAGGGCGACCTCGGTCTGTAACCGACCGGAGTCCTCACGGGACCGTACGACGGCCGAGGCCCCAGCCCCCTCCGGGCTGGGGCCTCGGCCGTTCTCCGGGGACTCCCCCGCCCGTTGAACGGTCCGGGCCCGGCGTACGTACGGAAGGGGGCAGGGCCCGGGGAGCCGGATGCCGGCGAACGCGCCCTGCAGCGACGGCGGATCGGCGAGGCCGACCACCGCCGGGTGGTGACCGCGTGTCACCGTCCCCTGCTCCCGCCGGGGCGCCACCGTCCCCACCGGCCCGGCCGCCCTGGCGGGTTGCACGCTGCGGTGACCTTCCCCCCGCGCTGACGCGCACGCAGCGGGCTCCGGCGGGGCCGGTCCGGACCTCCCGGACCGGCCACGTCCCGGTGCCCACGGCGACCGCATAGCCTCGGGGCATGCGTGCGGCACGACTGATCCACCTCGTCCTCCTGCTCCAGTCCCGCGAGTCGATGACGGCCACCGAACTCGCCAAGGCCCTGGAGGTGTCCGAGCGCACCGTCGGCCGGGACGTGCTGGCCCTGTCGGAGGCGGGGGTGCCGGTCTACGCCGAGCGGGGACGCGCCGGCGGCTACCGGCTGGTCGACGGCTACCGCACCCGGCTGACCGGGCTGGCCCGCGCGGAGGCCGAGGCGCTCTTCCTGTCCGGGGTGCCCGCCGCGCTGCGGGCGATGGGCCTGCACGACGCGGGTTCCTCGGCCCGCCTGAAGGTCTCGGCCGCCCTGCTGCCCGAACTGCGGGACGCCCCGCGCTCGGCGGCCCAGCGCTTCCACCTGGACGCGCCGGGCTGGTGGCAGGAACCGCAGACGCCGCGGCTGCTGCCGGTGCTCGCCGAGGCGGTGTGGGGGGACCGGCGGCTGCGGGCCCGATACCGGCGCGGGGAGGCGGAGATGGAGGCGGAGCGCGCGCTGGATCCGTACGGCCTCGTGCTCAAGGGGGGCGTCTGGTACGCGGTGGCGCGTTGCGGCGCGGACGTCCGGGTCTACCGGGTGGACCGGTTCACCGCGGCGGAGGCGACGGAGGATCGTTTCAGCAGGGACCCGGACTTCGACCTCTCCGCGTTCTGGGACGCCCGGGCCGCCGAGTTCGCCCGCTCGGTGCTCCGGGACGAGGTCGTCCTGCGCCTGACGCCCGACGGTGCCCGCCGCCTGCCGTACGCCGCCGACCGCACCGCGGCCCGTGAGGCCCTCGCGGCCGCCGCGCCGCCGGACGCACGGGGGCGGGTCACCGTCACGCTCCCCGTCGAGAGCCAGGACGTCGCCTACGAACAACTCCTCTCCCTCGGCCCCGACGCCGAGGTGCTCGGCCCGCCGGCCCTGCGCGAGCGGCTGGCCGACGCGGTGCGCGCCATGGCCGCCGTCTACGCCTGAGGGCCGTGCGGTGCGGCCCGCGACACGGGGCCGCGTCTGCCGTGTTCCGCGTGCGTCGGAGGGCCGCAGCCAGGATGCTGGAGCGGTGATGGACGAGACGGAGTTCTGGGAGATCGTCGACAGCACGCGTGAGGCAGCGGGGGGCGACCCGGAGGAGCACGCCGACCTCCTGGTGGAACGGCTGACCCAGCTCGACCCGGAGTCCGTCGTCGACTTCGCGCGGCACTTCGAGAGCCGTTTCAACCGGGCCTACCGCTGGGACGTGTGGGGCGCCGCCGACCTCATGCTGGGCGGCGCCGGCGACGACGCGTTCGACTTCTTCCGGTGCTGGCTCATCGGCCAGGGCCGGCACGTCTTCGAAGGGGCCGTCCACGACCCCGACAGCCTCGCGGAGATGACCGACTCCTTCGACCCCGAGGTCGACGGCGACGCGGAGGACCTCGGCTACGCGGCGGACGAGGCGTACGAGCAGCTCACCGGGGTCCGGCTGCCGGACCTGGACCTGCCGCCGCAGCCCGCCGAGCCGGAGGGCGTCTACATCGACTTCGAGAACACGGCCGCGGTGGCGGACCGATTCCCCCGGCTCTGGGAGCGCTTCGGCTGAGCCGGACCGTGCCGGCCGCGCGCCCGGCGTTCCGCGCCGCCGGGCCGTACCGGGTGACCCGTCAGACCCGGCGCCCCATGCACACGTCGTCCACGTAGACGCCGTCCAGCAGGAACTCCCCCCGCAGGACGCCCTCCACGGTGAACCCGGCCGCCTCGTACAGCCGCCGGGCCGGGGTGTTGTGGCCCAGCACCCGCAGCGTGACGCGCACCGCGCCCTGCCGGCGGGCCTCCGCCACGGCCGCCAGGACGAGTTCCAGCCCCACCCCGCGCCCCCGCGCCCAGGTGTCGACCGCCAGGCCCTGGATCTGGCGCACGTGGGCGTTGGACGCCAGCGGCGTCGGCGGCACCACCCCGACGAAGCCGGCGACGCGGCCGTCGGCCTCCGCCACCAGGAACGCGTCCGGGCCCCAGCGCTCGCTGAAGAAGTCCTCGTTCTCCTCCCGGGGCGGCCGCACCGCGTGCAGGGTCGACCAGGTCGCCCGCTCCAGACGGACGAGCGCGGGGTCGTCGGAGAGCAGGGCCGGGCGCACGCGGAGGTCGGACATGCGGGTCACCCTCCCACACCACGGGGGCCGTTCCGCGCGACGATGTCCCCATGCGCATCGCCATCACCGGCTCGTCCGGTCTCATCGGCTCCGCCCTGGTCCGCTCCCTGCGCTCCGACCGGCACGAGGTCGTACGCCTCGTCAGGCGCGAGCCGTCCGGGCCGGACGAGGTGCGCTGGGACCCACGGGAAGGCACGATCGACACCGCGGGGCTCGCGGGCGTGGAGGCCGTCGTCCACCTCGCCGGCGCCGGGGTCGGCGACCACCGCTGGACGGACGACTACAAGCGGACCATCCGCGAAAGCCGCGTGCGGGGCACCGACACCCTCGCGCGGGCCCTCGCCTCCCTGGACACCCCGCCGCGGGTGCTCGTCAGCGGCTCCGGCATCACCGCGTACGGCGACACCGGCGACCGCCGGGTCGACGAGGGCGCCCCGCTGGGCACCGGTTTCCTCCCCTCCGTCTGCCGCGACTGGGAGGCCGCCGCCGGCCCGGCCCGCGAAGCCGGCATCCGCACCGCGTTCGCCCGCACCGGTCTGGTCGTCTCCGGCAGGGGCGGGGCGTGGGGCCGGCTCTTCCCGCTCTTCAAGGCGGGCCTGGGCGGCCGGCTCGGCGACGGCCGCCAGTACTGGAGCTTCATCTCCCTGCACGACCAGATCGCGGCGCTGCGCCACATCGTCGACACCGCGTCCGTCTCCGGGCCGGTCAACCTGTGCGCGCCCGAAGCGCTGACCAACGCCGAGGTGACCCGGGCGATGGGACGGGTGCTGGGCCGGCCCACGGCGTTCGCGGTCCCCGGACCCGTACTGCGCACGGTCGTCGGGGAGTTCGCCACCGAGATCCTCGGCAGCACCCGCGCGGTGCCGCGGGTGCTGCTCGACTCCGGGTTCACCCACACCCACCCCGGGATCGACGAGGCGATCCGCGCCGCGCTGGCCGAAGAAAGGCACTGAATGCCACCCACAGCCGTTTTCCGGCATCAGTTGGCGCGCGAGTGGGCATGACGGTTCCAGCGCCAGCTGACGCGAGCGGGGAAACGTGCCGACCTCGGGGAGGGGCAACGTGCTCTCTACAGCACGCTCTACGGGTTCACCTACGGACGTGTGCGTGATCGGAGCCGGCCTCGCCGGGCTCTCCGCGGCACATCACCTCACCGGTGCGGGGCTCACCGTCACCGTGCTGGAGGCCGAGGACCGGATCGGTGGCCGCATGGCGACCGAGAAGGTCGACGGCTTCCTCCTCGACCGGGGTCCACAACTGCTCAGCACCTCCTACCCGGAGCTGCGCCGCACCGCGGTCCTGCGGGGCCTGCAGCTGCGGCCGCTCTCCCCCGGCGTCCTGGTAAGGGCCGCCGGCCGCGGCTACCGCGTCGGCGACCCGCGCGGCGCACTCGCCGCCGCGCGGGCGCCCATCGGCTCGCCCCTGGACAAGGCGCGGCTGCGGGCGGCCCTCAACCGCCTGGCCGACGCCCCCGTCGAGCGCCTCCTGGACCGCCCGGAGACCACGGCCGCCGCCGCCCTCGCCTCGCGCGGCTTCGCGCCCCGCACCGTCGACGGGTACCTGCGGCCGCTGCTGTCCGCGCTGCTCTGCGACCCGGACCTCTCGACGTCCAGCCGGGTCGCCGACCTGGTCCTGCGCGGCTTCGCCCTCGGCCGTACGTGCCTGCCGGCGGGCGGCGCCGTGACGGTGCCGCAGGCCCTGGCGGCCGCGCTGCCGCCCGGGACGGTCCGCACCGGGGTGCGGGCGGTCGCCGCGGCCACCAACGGCGTCCGCACCGCGGGCGGGGACGAGATCCCGTGCCGGGCCGTGGTCGTCGCCACCGGGGCCCGCGCGGCGGCCGGACTGCTGCCGGGGCTGCGGGTCCCCGCCTTCCACGGCGTCACCGTCCTGCACCACGCCGCACCCGCGGCACCGTTGAAGCAGCCCGCGCTCGTCCTCGACGCGGACCGGCGCGGACCGGTCTCCCACACGTTTCCGGCCAGCCTCGTCGACCCCTCCCGCGCCCCCGTGGGCCGCGCGCTGGTCACCTCCGTACTGCTCGGCCGCGCCGCCGCCCCCGCCCCGGACGACATCGCCGTCCGGGCCCACCTCGCGGAGCTCTACGGCACGTCCACGGCGGCGTGGGAGCTGCTCGCCGTCCACCACGACGCCGAGGCGCTCCCCGCGATGACGGCCCCGCACGACCTGCGCCGCCCGGTGCGGATCCTGCAGGGCCTCTACGTCTGCGGCGACCACCGGGACACCAGCACCGTCCAGGGCGCCCTGCTCTCCGGCCGCCGCGCGGCCCAGCGCCTCCTCCGCGACGTCGGCCTCCCCCCGGCACCCCCCGCAGAACCCCTGGCCGCCTGACCGCCACCCGGGGGAGGGCGTGGGTCGGCCCGCGCGGTCGGATGGGACGCGCTGCGCGGCCTCAGCCGGGCGCCGAACGGGCGGCATGCCCTGCGCCGCCCGAGGCCGGTCCGACGTGCGCGGCCTGCCCTGGCGCCGGCCTGTCAGGGTCGCGGGCACGCCGCCGGTCGTGGACGCGCGGACGGGGCGGAGTCGCGGTGGAGCGCCGAGGTGGCAGAGCGGCGGCCATGCACCGGCGCGGTCTCCCTCGCCACCGTCGCGTACCTGCCGGATCGGCGGCCCGGCACCCCCGGGGCTCCCTCTCCACGCGAGACACCCGGCGCAGTGGCGCTCGCCGGCCCCCCGGCTCTCCGGCCCCATGGGCGCGCCGCCCTCCGGTCGCGGCGCCGTCCGGTGCACCCGGCAGCCTGGGCCGGGGCACCTGAGGCCAGCGGGCTCCCCCCGCTGGTCCACGGACCGCACCGGGCCGGCACAGGACCCCCTGCGACCGCCGGAACCCGTACCCCACGCGCCGGCGCCGCACCACGGCGGAACCCCGCGAACCGCGCCGGGGCGGGAACCCGTCAGGGCCGGACCTCGGCGGCGGCATCCTCCCCGCGCCGCCGACCGGTGTCACCCTGCCGGGACGCCCAGCGCGGCGGCGCGGTCGTGGAAGGCGCGGACGGGGGCGGCGTCGCGGTGGGTTTCGAGGCGGCGGCTGAAGTCGCGGACGTACTCGACGGCGCGGAGCGAGCGCATCTCGACCGCGGCCTGCATGGCCTCCGCGCCGAGGGCGCAGGCGGCGTCGACCTCGCCGAGGCCGAGGCGCGCGGCGGCCAGCACCGTGCGGCAGAAGACGCGGCTGCGTGCGTACGCGTGGCCGCGCAGTTGCAGCGAGCGTTCGGCGTGCTGCGAGGCCGCGCGGTACTGGCCGAGGTCGCGGTGGCAGTGGCCGAACTCGTCCGCGAGCTGGGCCTCGTCGAAGAAGCGCGCCCAGGACGGGACGTCGTCGCCGTTCCTGACCGCCTCCAGGGCGCGTTCGGCCCGCACCAGTGCCGCCGTGCAGGCGCGGACCTCGCCGAGCAGCCCGTGGCCGCGTGCCTCGGCGGCGTGGAAGAGCGCCTGCACGACCGGCGGGGCACCGCCGGCGGCGCCCTGCTGGGCGACCCGCGCCAGCTGGACGGCCTCGCGGCCGTGCCCGAGGTAGACCGCCTGGCGGCTCATCGTGACGAGGACGTACCCCCCGTAGACCCGGTCCCCGGCGGCCTGTGCGAGCCGCAGCGCCTGCACGAAGTACCGCTGGGCGAGCCCGTGTGCGCCGATGTCGTACGAGGTCCACCCCGCGAGCCGGGTGAGGTCGGCGACCGCCGCGAACAGGCGGCGCCCCATGGTCTCCCCGTAGGTGCCGCGCAGCATGGGTTCGGCCTCGTGCTCGAGGTAGCGGACGAGGGCCTGCCGCGCGTGGCCGCCGCCGTAGGCGTTGTCGAGGGTGCGGAAGAGCTCGCCGACGGAGCGCAGGGCGGCGATGTCCCCCACGCCGACCCGCTGACCGGTGCCCCCGAAGACCGCGGGCGCGGCGACCGCGACCGGTGCGGGCGCCCCGCGCGACCCGCCCCCCGCGCGCTGCGCCGGCAGCCGCGCCGCCCCCGGACCGCCGCCGTGGCCGGGACCGGCGGGGCCGGTGCCCGGCTCGGGGCCGCGCCCCACCCGGTCGTCCGCCCGGCCGATCAGCCAGTCACGGCTGGGGACCACCAGTCCCGCGGGGGTGAACGCGATCTTGCGGA
This sequence comes from Streptomyces sp. TOM-9, assembly GCF_056858595.1. Classification (NCBI taxonomy): domain Bacteria; kingdom Bacillati; phylum Actinomycetota; class Actinomycetes; order Kitasatosporales; family Streptomycetaceae; genus Streptomyces; species Streptomyces sp. TOM-9. The sequence continues at coordinate 3,153,307 of NZ_JBXEQB010000001.1, forward strand.
GGTCGGCCTGGTTCCCGGTGTCCTTCCGCCACAGCCCGGAGATGATCTCCACGGCCTCCTCCGGGGAGGAGGCGTACTCCAGTCCCGCGTAGACCGGGGCGACGGCGTCGAGGCCGAGGTCGTGGGCGGACAGCCGCCGGCCGAGCCGCCGGGTGAAGACCTCGGCGATGAGTGCGGGCGTCGTGCCCCGGGGCTGCTGGCCGCGCAGCCACCGGGTGACGGAGGTCTTGTCGTACCGCAGATCCAGACCGTGCTCGATGCCGAGCTGGTCCACCCGACGGGCGAGCCCGGCGTTGGAGAACCCGGCTTCGGCGATCAGGGCGGCCAGTTGACGGTTCGGGGGGCGCTGCGAGGAACGGTCGGACATCAGTGGTGCGGTCCCCTGCCTTCCGGGCGTGCGGGCGTGCGGAGTTGCGGGTGTCCGGCTGCGCGGGTGCGCGGCGCCGCGGGCGTCCGGAGCGGTGTTCACCGCCCGCGGCCCTCGGAGCCATCCGCAGAACGGCGCGAATGTAACGTTCTGTATCGACTCACTCACCACCCGAGCGCCTCGCATTCGCTGTATCGGGTGAATCTGCACCCACATATCGGCAGAACGCTTCCTTTGCCCTTCGTCGGGTGCTAAGCCCCCGGCCCCGTGCAGGACACCACCTCACCGGACGTACAGTTGCGGGGGCGCTCCTGACTCGTGGAGGGGCGCCGCAAAGGACCACAAAGGGAGCGGCCGTGAGTGACCTGCGCTTCGTCCACCTGGGCTTCGGCGAGGACGCGGTGGAGTACCTGGAGGCGTGGGAGGAGCAGCGTCGCGTGCACGCCGCACGCTTCGCCGACGAGATCCCCGACACGTGCCTGCTGCTGGAGCACCCGCCGGTCTACACCGCGGGCCGCCGCACCGAGGACAGCGAGCGTCCGCTGGACGGCACCCCCGTGGTGGACGTCGACCGCGGCGGCAAGATCACCTGGCACGGGCCGGGCCAGCTGGTCGGCTACCCCATCCTGAAGCTGCCGCGCCCGGTGGACGTGGTCGCGCACGTGCGCCGCCTGGAGGAGGCGCTGATCAACGCGTGCGCCGAGTTCGGCCTGGAGACCACCCGGGTGGAGGGCCGCAGCGGCGTGTGGGTGCTGGGCGACCCGATCGAGGACCGGCCGCCGGTGATCCCGGGGCTGACCCTGGACTTCGACCCCCGGCTGCAGGACGACGAGTTCGACCCCCGCCTCTCGGGCCCCGAGTACGCCCCGTCCAACGCCGGCCAGCGCCGAGAGGACCGCAAGCTCGCCGCCATCGGCATCCGCGTCGCGAAGGGCGTGACGATGCACGGCTTCGCGATCAACTGCAACCCCGACAACACCTGGTTCGACCGGATCGTGCCGTGCGGCATCCGGGACGCCGGGGTGGCCTCGCTCAGCAACGAGCTCGGCCGCGAGGTCACGGTCGCCGAGGTCCTCCCGGTGGTCGAGAAGCACCTGCGGCTGGTCCTGGAGTCGGCCGAGCCGCTCCCCCGGGCCGTCCAGGAATCCACAGGCGTACGCTGATGTTCACCAAGGAAATGAAGCCGCGAGAGGGAGTCGGACGTGTCCGCTGTCGCACCTGAAGGCCGCAAGATGCTGCGTCTGGAGGTCCGCAACAGCCAGACCCCCATCGAGCGCAAGCCCGAGTGGATCAAGACCCGGGCCAAGATGGGTCCCGCGTACACCGAGCTGCACGGCCTGGTGAAGCGCGAAGGTCTGCACACGGTGTGCCAGGAGGCGGGCTGCCCCAACATCTTCGAGTGCTGGGAGGACCGCGAGGCCACCTTCCTCATCGGCGGCGACCAGTGCACCCGGCGCTGCGACTTCTGCCAGATCGACACCGGCAAGCCGCAGGCCCTCGACCGCGACGAGCCGCGCCGCGTCGGCGAGTCCGTCGTCACCATGGACCTGAACTACGCCACCATCACCGGCGTCGCCCGCGACGACCTGGAGGACGGCGGCGCCTGGCTGTACGCCGAGACCGTGCGGCAGATCCACGCCATGACCGCCGAGCGGGCCGACGGCCGCACCAAGGTCGAGCTGCTGATCCCCGACTTCAACGCGGTGCCCGAGCAGCTCGCCGAGGTCTTCGGCGCCCGCCCCGAGGTGCTGGCCCACAACGTGGAGACCGTGCCGCGGATCTTCAAGCGCATCCGCCCCGGCTTCCGCTACGAGCGGTCGCTGGAGGTCATCACCAAGGCGCGCGAGGCGGGCCTGGTGACCAAGTCCAACCTCATCCTCGGCATGGGCGAGGAGCGCGCCGAGGTCAGCCAGGCGCTGCAGGACCTGCACGACGCGGGCTGCGAGCTGATCACCATCACCCAGTACCTGCGCCCGAGCCTGCGGCACCACCCGGTGGAGCGCTGGGTGAAGCCCCACGAGTTCGTGGAGCTGAAGGAGGAGGCCGAGGAGATCGGCTTCGCCGGTGTCATGTCGGGCCCGCTCGTGCGTTCCTCGTACCGGGCCGGCCGGCTCTTCCAGCAGGCCGTCGAGCGCCGCGGCGAGCGCGGCGAGGTCGTCGCCGCACAGGCGGTCTGATCACGCTGCGGTGACCTCCGGATCACCGCCGGAACGTGCGGTTCGTCACGTCAGGGGCCCCCGCGGGGGCCCCTGACGCGTCCCTGACGTGCGGTACGTCCGCGGAGAACGGCGCAAAGCCACCGCCGGGGTTTCACGACGGTTTGACCGACCGGTCACGGACTGGTAACACAATGTGGTGACTCTGGATAAGCGGAACATCCACCCGCGTCTGAGCCGTCCTGAGGGGGACACCACCATGCAGGCCGAGGCCGCACACCTCCACCGCCAGAGCACCACCATCCCCGGCGCCGCCGCCGGCGCGCTGCGCGCCGTGGAGTACTTCCTGTTCCGTGGCGCGGAGGAGACGGCCCGCCGCAACGCCTGGTCCGCCGTCCTGGAGGACCGCAAGCGCGCCAAGGACCGCCGCGACGCCCAGCACGTGATGGACGCCCTGGTCTCCTCGCGCGCCCCGCGCGGCGACGTCCTCTAGACCCCCGCAGAGCCTCCGGGCGAAAACCGGACCCCCTCCGGTGGGGCCCGGGACGCGCGGGCCACGTATCCTGTGCGGCATGGCGAGGGAAACATCCGAGAGCAACCCTGGGCGCCTCAAGCAGATCGCCCAGACCTACAAGATGACCAGGCGTGTCGACTCCAAGGTCGGTCTCGTCCTTGCGGCTGTGGGAATCGTCACCTTCGGTGTCATCCTCGCCATCGGCTTCTTGATCGGTCACGAGATCTACGCGGGCATCCTGGGCTTCCTGCTGGCCCTGCTGGCGATGGCGGTCATCTTCGGGCGGCGTGCCGAGAAGGCCGCGTTCGGCCAGCTCGACGGACAGCCCGGCGCCGCGGCGGCGGTGCTGGACAACGTCGGCCGCGGCTGGTCGGTGACGCCCGCGGTGGCGATGACACGTAGCCAGGACGTCGTGCACCGCGCGGTCGGCAAGGCCGGCATCGTCCTGGTCGGCGAGGGCAACCCGAACCGGCTGAAGGGCCTGCTGGCCTCCGAGAAGAAGAAGATGGCGCGCATCGTCGTCGACGTCCCGGTCACCGACTTCGTCGTGGGCAACGACGAGGGCCAGGTGCCGCTGAAGAAGATCCGCACCACCCTGCTGAAGCTCCCGCGGGTCCTGCCCGGCCCCAAGGTCACCGAGGTCAACGACCGGCTGCGGGCACTGGGCGACCTGATGAGCAACATGCCGGTGCCGAAGGGCCCGCTCCCCAAGGGGATGCGGATGCCGAAGGGCCGCTGATCGCATACGAAACGGAACGCGAAGTGCCCCGGACGAATCGATTCGTCCGGGGCACTTCGCGTGGTGTGCGCCGCGGTCACGTCCGCAGCCGCGGTCACATCCGGATCTGGACCGCCTTCACGGCCCGGTCGTGCATGCCGCGGGTGTCGCGGTCCCAGACCACCGCCGGGATGACCAGCAGGAGCAGCAGCGTCCGCAGCGCCGCGGCGCCCATGCCCAGCCGCCCGCCGTCCTGCCGGACCACGCGCAGCCGCAGCAGGCGCTTGCCCGGGGTGGTGCCGATGGTGCCCAGCAGCAGCACGCTCATGAGGCCGAAGACCACCGTGGTCCACGGATTGGCCGCGGCCGCCTCACGGTGCGCGATCAGCCCGTATGCGATCACCGCGCACAGGCCCCAGTCGATGAAGAGGGCAGCGACGCGCCGCCCGACCGGGGCGATCGAGCCGGGGCCCTCCTCCGGCAGCCCGAGGCGCTGCCCGCGGTAGCCGAAGTCGACGCCCATCCGCTCCGCGGCGGCCTTCGGGCCCTCGATCCACGATCCGATGACATCCCTGTTGTCCACGCCTCCACGGTAACCCCCCGCCCCGGGGCGCCCGCGTCCGACCCGGCACCCGTGCGGCGGCTCGGTTAACCTGCAAGAAACAAATGGGTCACGAGAGGGAAATGCCCGATCTCTATGGTCGGCACCAACGTGCGCCACCGCACTGGTCGCACCCATGAGCTGCAATCCGGCCTCCCGGGCCGGGCCAAGGAGGAGTTGGATGTCGTTCCAAAACGCCGACGAGGTGAAGAAGTTCATCTCGGACAACGACGTCAAGTTCGTGGACGTCCGGTTCTGCGACCTGCCCGGTGTGATGCAGCACTTCACGGTCCCGGTCGAGTCCTTCGACCCGGACGAGCAGCTGATGTTCGACGGCTCCTCGATCCGCGGCTTCCAGGCCATCCACGAGTCCGACATGGCGCTGATCGCGGACCTGTCCACGGCCAAGCTGGACCCGTTCCGCAAGGACTCCACGCTCAACGTCAACTTCTTCATCCACGACCCGATCACCGGCGAGCAGTACAGCCGTGACCCGCGGAACGTGGCGAAGAAGGCCGAGGCCTACCTCGCCTCCTCCGGCATCGCCGACACCGCGTACTTCGGCCCCGAGGCCGAGTTCTACGTCTTCGACAGCGCCCGCTTCGAGACCAGCGCGAACCAGTCCTTCTACCACATCGACTCCGAGGCCGGCGCCTGGAACAGCGGTGCGGAGCAGGACAACCGCGGCTACAAGGTCAAGTACAAGGGCGGCTACTTCCCGGTCCCGCCGGTCGACCACTTCGCCGACCTGCGCGCCGAGATCACCCTGGAGCTGATCAAGTCCGGCCTGCAGGTCGAGCGCCAGCACCACGAGGTGGGCACCGCCGGCCAGGCCGAGATCAACTACAAGTTCAACACGCTGCTCGCTGCGGCCGACGACCTGATGCTCTTCAAGTACATCGTGAAGAACGTCGCCTGGCGTGCCGGCAAGACCGCGACCTTCATGCCCAAGCCGATCTTCGGTGACAACGGCTCCGGCATGCACGTCCACCAGTCGCTGTGGACCAACGGCGCCCCGCTGTTCTACGACGAGCAGGGCTACGCGGGCCTGTCCGACACCGCCCGCTACTACATCGGCGGCATCCTCAAGCACGCCCCGGCGCTGCTGGCCTTCACCAACCCCACGGTGAACTCCTACCACCGCCTGGTCCCCGGCTTCGAGGCCCCGGTCAACCTGGTCTACTCGCAGCGCAACCGCTCCGCGGCCATCCGCATCCCGATCACGGGTGCGAACCCCAAGGCCAAGCGCATCGAGTTCCGCGCCCCGGACTCCTCCGGCAACCCGTACCTGGCCTTCTCGGCGCTGCTGCTGGCCGGCCTCGACGGCATCAAGAACAAGATCGAGCCGGCCGAGCCCGTCGACAAGGACCTGTACGAGCTCGCCCCCGAGGAGCACGCGGGCGTCCCGCAGGTCCCGACCTCGCTGTCGGCGGTCCTGGAGTCCCTCGAGGCCGACCACGAGTTCCTCCTCCAGGGCGGGGTCTTCACCTCCGACCTGATCGAGACCTGGATCGACTACAAGCGGACCAACGAGATCGCGCCGATCGCGCTGCGCCCGCACCCGCACGAGTTCGAGCTCTACTTCGACATCTAAGAACGCATCAGGTCACAGCACCTGCATCCCCCTCCGGGGCCGTACCGGGGCCGTCGCCTGCGTCCTTCCTCATCCGGAAGACGCGGTCGACGGCCCCGCGCGTTCGTGCCGCCGGAGCAAGGCCGACGTCTTCGAGGTCCCGAAGCCGCTCCTCCGCCCTACGCGCTACGGTGCGGTCGTCGAAGTCTCGTTCGGGGCTGTGGACGACGGTGATTGTGTGGATGTCTTCCTCTGGGAGGGTCCGCACAAGCCGACGTCGTGACCTCGCTTACCGATCTGCACCATGTCGGGACAGCAGAACCGACCGCGGTCCAGGGCTCCTTCATCGATATCGCGCAGCCACCCTCAGCGTCTAATCGAGAGCGTCACCATCACGGGCCGTGCCACTCTCCTGGCAGGAGGCGGTCAGAGGACAAGGGGCGAAGGACGATGGCGGGTGGGATGCGTGACCTGCTGTCCTGGCGGGGCCCGGTCTCAGTGAACGTGTTCGTGATCGGCGCCGGCAACACGCCGTTGCCGGAGGAGGCTTTTCACCTCGCCGGAATGGTCCCTGACGCCTTCTTGCCGTTCCCTCTGCTGGAGCAACCCGAAGCCATCGAGCGGCTCGGTCTGGTGTCGTACGACATCGACTTCGATGACACCTCGCTCGATCTGCGCGGGTACACGCGAGCAGTACTTCAACGGGTCTGCGCAGACACGCGGGCCGTAGCCTGGGCAGCTTTCGAGGGGACGTTCCACTACGACGAGCTCCTCACCGACCAGGTGGCCCACCAGGTATACGGCTACTGCATCACCGGCACGGAACCGGTGGTCGAGTGGGACACCGCGGCACTGAACGCCGAGGAGTGGCGCCACCGGATTGCCGAGGCTCGAGCGGCTTTGGACGCAATGCTGCCCGCCTCGGAGAGACAAGACAGGGAGAGCCGCACCGGCTGAGTGTCCGACAGGTCGCAGGGCGGGAAAACGCGGTGGCCACCCGACACGTGGTTCTATACCGTGCCCCCCGTGACCGACAACCGAAAGGGCAATGCCGCGTAGGCGCCCGTCAGCCCTGCGGGGCGACCTTCCCGTCCGCCCTTGGATGCGGCGACGCTACCCGTTCATTGATCGTCTTTCAGGATCTTGCACCGCCGACCTGCGTCGGCTGGAGCGGACACGTTTCCGGCCCGAAGCCGTGGAAGAAGCGTTCTGGCACTGGCAGGCCTTTGCCCATGGCCCCCTCAGACAACTTGTGGACCCCCTCGCCGGTCCTGATTGCGGCATCTTTGAGTGCGGCTGTTACGGCGACGGCTTCCGCGAACTCCTCGAAGCCGTGCTCCACGCACTGCCCGGGAAGAGCGCGCGTGAGCTGCGCGCCCTCGTGCGGGCCCTCGATGAGAAGATCCTGGCAAGGGCCAAGGTCATCCCGGCTGACAGCCCGGACGCGCCATGGTGGCGGGGTCAGCTCTAGGCCGTGGGCGTCTGTCGTGCACATGGTTCGCATCCGGCGGCGACGGCGGACCGCGCGGCCGGTCATGCGAACGGCGACATTCCCTTGCTCTCCAGGTGGGCGAGCAACGCGTCAAGGCAGGCATCTGCCGTGGCCATGTCCGCGCGGAAGAAGGAGTCCTCGCCGAGCGGTCCACCGCTGATGATGACCATCCATGCCCTCCTGTGCTCGACCATGCGCTCGCCGTCGGCCTTGAACACGGTCGTGACTCCGCGCTCGGCCAGCCACGCCATCAGTTCGAACATGTCCATACGCGCCCCTCCGGGAGGATCCTCCCATCCCGGAGCCGGCCGAGGCTTTCGCGGTACCGGGTGCCGAGTGGGGCGCGTACGGGGCTGCGCGGTGGGAGGATCGCCGTGCCGTGCGCCGTGTCGAGGAGGGGTCCGGGATGCCGTCCGCCGAACTGAAGCACACCTTCCGGATAGCCGCGCCGCCGGAGGAGGTCTTCGCGCACCTCGCGGAGCCGTCGCACTACATCGGCCTGTCGCCGCTCCTGGTCGACGTCCGCGACGTGCGCCGCAGCGGCGGGACCGTGCGGTACACGGCCGTGGAGCGGTTCCGCTTCCTCGGCCTGCTGCGGCACGACAACGTCATCGACGTCACGCTCGTCGCCGTCCCGGACCGCCTGCCGCACTCCGCCGAGATCTCCGGCGAGGTGCGCAGCCCCGCGCGGGTCCGCATGGGCTACCGCTTCGCCATCGACCGCGACGGGGCCGGCAGCCTCGTCACCGACACCCTGCACCTGCGCACGCCGCCCGGCCTGCTGCGCTTCGCCGCCTCCCAGGCGGGGGCGGTCCAGCAGGCCAGGGCCCGGGTCCTCACGGCACGTCTGGACCGGCCCGCCGGAGGCTAACCGCGGCGGGCCACGCCGCCGTAGAAGCCGATCTCGGCGGAGCGGGGCGGGACCGGGGCGTCGGGGCGCCAGAAGGGGACCTGGACGAGGCCCGGGTCCTCCAGCTCGAAGCCGTCGAAGAACCGCTCGACCTCGGAGCGGGAGCGGAGGTTCAAGGTGGCGGTGGCGTTGTTGTAGACGGCCTGGGCGTCGCTGCGGTCGGCGAAGTCGCCGGTGGCGTGCGAGAGCACCACGTAGCTGCCGGCCGGGAGCGCGTCGCGCAGGGTGGCGACGATCTCCGCGGGCTTCTCCGCGTCGGTGAGGAAGTGGAGGACGGCGACGAGGAGCAGGGCGACGGGTTCGTCGAAGTCGATGACCCGGCGGACGTCGGGGTGCTCCAGGACGGCCCGCGGGTCGCGCAGGTCGGCGAGCACGACGCTGGTGGCGCCCGAGCGGCTGAGCAGGGCGTTGGCGTGCGTGTTCACGATCGGGTCGTTGTCGACGTAGGCGATGCGGACGTCCGGCGCCACCTCTTGGGCGATCTCGTGCACGTTGGGGGAGGTGGGCAGGCCGGTGCCGATGTCGAGGACCTGGCGGACGCCGCTGCCGACCACGTGCCGGACGGCGCGGCGCATGAAGGCCCGGTTGGCGCGGACGCCGATCCTCACCTCGGGCGCGGCGGCGGCGAGCGCGTCGGCGGCCGTGCGGTCCACCTCGTAGTTGTCCTTGCCGCCCAGCAGGTAGTCGTAGATCCGCGCGGGGTGCGGCCTGCCGGTGTCGATCTCCTCGGCGCGGAAACCGTTCTCCATCACGCTGCGCTCCTCTCGGCGGCCGTCCGGGCCCTGACCCGGCACCGCTGACGACAGCTTTTCACATCATCAACTTCTCTGCCCACGAGGATAGTTCCTGGTCGAGGGGCCGGACGAAGGCCTTCTGGCCCTCAGCGCAGCGCGCAGTCCCCGCACAGTCCGCCGCCGGGCACGCGGTAGTACAGGCAGCAGCTGCGGCGTGCGTAGGCGGGCGCGCCGGCCCCGGTGAGCCGCAGGTCGCCGGCGTCGCACAGCAGCGGGTCCGCCGTCAGTTCCTCCGCCAGCGCGACGGCGCGGGCGGCCGCGTCGGGCCGCGCGCCCTCGCCCAGGCACCAGGAGTGCAGCACCCGCAGGGTGCCGGCGAGGGCCGAGGCGGCGTTGCCCCACAGCAGTCCGGGCGCGACGCCCGACACCGCGTGCACGGCCGCGCAGAGGGGCACGAGGTGGCCGTGGAGGACGTCCTCGCGCAGCCGCCCCGCGGGCACCTCCGGGGCGTCGTCCGGCAGCCACAGCTCGTCCGGGGTGGACCGGCCGGGGTGCCACCACAGGCGTCCGCCGGACAGGTCGGGCATGCGGCCGGTCAGCGCCGCCGGGCCGAGCGCGACGGACCACAGCCGTGCGGCCAGCCCCTGGTGGGCCAGCGAGGCGGCGACGCGCCGCTCGGAGGTGCGCAGGCGCCGCCCGACCTCCGCCACCCGGCCGGTGAGCGCGGGCGACGGCCGCCCGGCGTACACCTGCGCCAGCGGCACGAAGCCCTCGGCCCGCGGCTCCCCCGGCCCGGTGCGCACGGTGAAGAACGGTCCCGGTCCCACGGCGCCTGCGCCGGTCATCGCGCCCACAGGCCCCTGACGTGCCCGAGGTGCCGGGTCATGACGGCCTGTACGGCCGCGCCGTCGCGGGCCAGGAGGGCGTCCAGCAGCTCCAGGTGCTCCTCGGCGGAGGCCCGCAGCAGGCCACGCTCGGCGAGCGCCGTGAGGCCGTACAGCCGGGAGCGCTTGCGCAGGTCGCCGACGACCTCGACCAGGTGCTCGTTGCCGGCGAGCGCGAGCAGCCCGAGGTGGAAGCGGCGGTCGGCCTCCACGTAGGCGATGAGGTCGCCGGCCGCGGCGGCGGTGACGATCTCCTCGGCGGCCGGGCGCAGCGCCTCCAGCGCCGTGGCGTCGGCGGTGGAGGCGAGGCCGGTGACGGTCGGGACCTCGATGAGCGAGCGGATGTGGGTGTACTCGTCGAGCTGCCGCTCGGACACCGCGGTCACCCGGAAGCCCTTGTTGGGCACCGGGTCGAGCAGCCCCTCCTTGGCCAGGTCCAGCAGCGCCTCGCGGACGGGCGTGGCGGAGATGCCGAAGCGGGTCGCCAGCGCGGGCACCGAGTGCACCTCGCCGGGGCGGAGCTCCCCGGCGACCAGCGCCGCGCGCAGGGCGTCCGCGACGAGCTCGCGGTAACTGCCGGTGCGCTGCCCGCCGAGGGCGGGCAGGGCGGGGCCGTCGTGCGCTGCCATGCGGTGGCTCCTCCTCGGCGACGTGGCATGTATGCGACCAGTATCGGTGCCCGGACGGCTAGAGGACGAATCCGGAGGGGAACGGGTCGGCCGGGTCCAGCAGGTACTGGGCGGTGCCGGTGATCCAGGCGCGGCCCGTGACGGACGGAAGCACGGCGGGCAGACCGGCCACCTCGGCGGTGCCGGTGAGCCGGCCGGTGAAGTGCGTGCCGATGAAGGACTCGTTCACGAAGTCCTGGTGCAGGGGCAGTTCGCCGCGGGCGTGCAGCTGGGCCATGCGCGCGCTCGTGCCGGTGCCGCAGGGTGAACGGTCGAACCAGCCCGGGTGGATGGCCATGGCGTGCCGCGAACGGACGGCCGTGGAGCCGGGCGCCAGCAACTGGACGTGCTTGCAGCCGCGGATGGTGGGGTCCTCCGGGTGGACGGGCGGGTCCTCGGCGTTGATCGCGTCCATCAGCGCCAGGCCCGCGGCGAGGATGTCGTCCTTGCGGGAGCGGTCGAAGGGCAGGCCGAAGGCGTCCAGGGGCAGGATCGCGTAGAAGTTCCCCCCGTAGGCGAGGTCGTACGTGACCGTACGGCCGTCGGCGAGGACGGCCTTGCGGTCCAGCGCGACGCAGAACGAGGGGACGTTGCGCAGGGTCACGGCGGTCGCCGCGCCGCCCTCGACGGCGACCTCCGCGACGACCAGGCCCGCCGGGGTGTCCAGGCGGACCGTGGTGACGGGCTCGGTCACCGGCATCATGCCGGTCTCGACGAGGACGGTCGCCACGCCGATCGTGCCGTGCCCGCACATCGGGAGGTAGCCGGAGACCTCGATGTAGATCACGCCGTAGTCGGCGTCCGGACGGGTCGGCGGCTGCAGGATCGCCCCGCTCATCGCCGCGTGGCCGCGCGGCTCGTCCATCAGCAGGTGCCGTATGTGGTCGAGGTGGTCGCGGAAGTGGAGGCGGCGTTCGTTCATGGTGGCGCCGGGGACCGTGCCGATGCCGCCGGTGACGACGCGGGTGGGCATGCCCTCGGTGTGGGAGTCCACCGCGTGCAGGACGAGTTTGCTGCGCATGGGGGTGTGTCCTCCTCGTGGGTCGGGGGGCCGGAGCCCGGCTGGGCGGGGCCGGAGCCCGGTCAGGCGAGGCCTGCGGCGATCGCGGCCTCGGTGGCGGCCCTGACCTCCTTCTCCTGCTCCGGCAGCAGCGGCATGCGCGGCGGGCGGCAGGGGCCGCCGTACCGGCCGGTGAGGTCCATCGACACCTTGATGGCCTGGACGAACTCCGTCCGGGAGTCCCAGCGCAGCAGCGGGTGCAGCGCCCGGTAGAGCGGCAGCGCGGTCGCGGTGTCCCCGGCGACCGCGGCGCGGAAGAGCTCGCCGCAGGCGCGGGGCAGGGCGTTGGGGTAGCCCGCCACCCAGCCCTTGGCGCCCGCGGTGGCCAGTTCGAGCAGGACGTCGTCCGCGCCGACCACGAGGTCGAGTTCCGGGGCGAGCTCGGCCAGTTCCCAGGCGCGGCGCACGTCGCCGCTGAACTCCTTCACGGCCTGGATGTGGCCCGCGTCGTGCAGCTCCGCGAGCAGGCGCGGGGTCAGGTCGACCTTGGTGTCGTAGGGGTTGTTGTACGCGACGACCGGCAGCCCCGCCCGCGCGACCTCGGCGTAGTGGGCGTGCACGGAACGCTCGTCCGCACGGTAGGCGTTGGGCGGCAGCAGCATCACGGCCGAGCAGCCGGCGTCGGCGGCGTGCTCGGCCCAGCGGCGCGCCTCGCCCGAGCCGTACGCGGCGACGCCCGGTACGACGCGCTCGCCGCCGATCGCGGCGACGGCCGTCTCCACGACCCGCGCGCGCTCGGCAGGGGTCAGGACCTGGTACTCGCCGAGGGAGCCGTTGGGCACGACGCCGTCGCAGCCGTTCGCCACCAGCCAGGCGCAGTGGGCCGCGTAGGCCTCGTAGTCGACGGACAGGTCACCTGCGCGCAGCGGCAGGGCTGTGGCGACGAGCACGCCGCGCCACGGGCGGTCGGGGGTGGTGTTCATGGCCGTTCCCTCTCTTCCTCTTCTTCCGTCCCGCCGGCCAGCAGGCCGAGCGGCACGGGCCGGGCGAGGGACCGCCCGGGGTCGGTGAAGGGGCAACCGGCGACGGCAGCGACGCCGGGGCCGCAGACGCGGCCCTGGCACCAGCCCATCCCGGCGCGGGTGAGCAGCTTGACGGTACGCAGGTCGCCGGCGCCGAGGTCGCGGACGGCCTCGCGGACGGCGGCGGCGGGCACCTCCTCGCAGCGGCACAGCAGGGTGTCGTCGGTGACGGTGGACTCCGCCCAGTCGCCGGGGAGCCGGTAGACGGCGTCGAGCACGGCGGCGAACCTCCGCAGCCGCTCGCGGCGGCGGGCGGCCGCGGCCCACGTGGCGTGGCGGGGCTCGGTGCCGCGCAGCCGGGCGGCGGCGGAGCGGCCGGCGATCTCCCCCTCGGCCAGCGCGAGCTCCGCGCCGCCGACGCCGGTCACCTCGCCCGCGGCCCAGACGCCGGGGGTGGGGGTGCGCTGTTCCGCGTCCACCTCGAAGGAGTCCGCCAGGTCGGTGTGCGGCAACAGCCCGTGGCCGACGGCGAGGGCATCGCAGGCGACGCGGCGCCGTGTGCCGTCGGGCCCGGCGAGGGTGACCGCCTCGACGCGGTCCTCGCCGTGGGCGGCGACGACCGTGTGCCGCCAGCGCACGCGGATCCCGTGCCGGGCGAGCCGGACGGCGTAGGCGGCACCCTCAACGGCCTTGCCGAGGGGTACGGCGGTGGCGTGCCGCAGCAGGTCACGCGGGTCGGCGGCCTCGGCGAGCGCCGCGACGCGCGCCCCGGCCGCCGCGAGGCCCGCCGCGACCGGCAGCAGCAGCGGCCCCGTCCCGGCGACGACGACCGTACGGCCGGGGAGCACCAGGCCGCCCTTGAGCATGGCCTGCGCGCCGCCCGCCGTGACGACCCCGGGCAGCGTCCAGCCGGGGAACGGCAGCACCTTCTCGTAGCCCCCGGTCGCGAGGACCACCGCGTCCGCCCGGATCGCGCCCGCCTCGAGCGTGTGGAGGGTGAACCCCGGCTCCATGCACCAGACCTGGCGCTGCGGCAGGTGGGTGACGCGGCCCGTGGCGAGGTGGGCCTCCAGTCGCCCGTGCAGCCCCCGCCAGGTGCGCCACGCGTGGTGCAGGGCCCGGGTCCTGCGCGCCCGGAGTCCCGGCGCGGGCTGCCGGTAGAACTGCCCGCCCGCCTGGAGCGCGGCGTCGACCAGGGCGACCCGTACGCCCGCGTCCGCGGCCGCCAGCGCCGCCGCGATCCCCGCCGGCCCTGCCCCCACGACGGCCAGCTCGTACCTGTCCCCGCTCACGCCCGCCTCCCCCGCGGGCCCGGTCCGGGGCGCCCCCCGCGGACCACCCCCGGGGGCGCGGACAAGCCCCGTACGAGCCCCGGCCGTCCCCCTCCGGCCGCTCCGGCACCGTCCGGCGAGTCCGGCCTGCGCCTCGGCACGCCGCGCAGCAGCCCGGTCGCCCCCACGGCACCGACGCCGGCGGGGGTGCTGCTCGCCCCGATCGTCCCGGCCGACCTGCCGGCGTCACGGCCGGTCGAGTGCCGGGCGGACGGCTCGGCCGTGGCAGGCGACGTCGCCGCCGTCACCGACGGACGGGGCCGGCCCGCGGCGGGACCCGCCGTCCCCTCCCGAGGATCCCGCTGCCCGCGCGCCTTCGCCGGCGCCCGCCACCGCGCCGGGGCGGCACCGCGGACACCCCCGGCAGCACCCGCACGCCCGCCCGCCGGACGGCTACACCCCGGGGACGGCCAACCCCCCGCGCCCGATCCACCAAGGACGCACCGCAGCCCCGCCGCCCGCACCAGGACGAAGGCAGCCGCAGCCCCGACACGGACACCCCCGGCAGCACCCGCACGCCCGCCCGCCGGACGGCTACACCCCGGGGACGGCCAACCCCCCGCGCCCGATCCACCAAGGACGCACCGCAGCCCCGCCGCCCGCACCAGGACGAAGGCGACCGCAACCGCGACGCGGGCGCTCACGGCAGCTCCCCCGTGCCCACCTGCGGGGTGACGACGTCGCCGGGGTGGGCGACGGTGACGCAAGCCCGCTGCCCCGGGCGGCCGTTGACCGTGAGGAGGCAGTCGAAGCAGACGCCGATGCCGCAGAAGACGCCGCGCGGGGCGCCGTCGACGCGGGTGGTGCGCCAGGACAGGACGCCGGCCGACCAGAGGGCGGCGGCGACGGTCTGGCCGGGGTGGGCGGGGATGTCGCGCCCCGCGAAGGTGAAGGTGAAGCCCGGGCCCGGTGCGGCGCGGGCCAGGCGCAGGGGGCTGCGACGGCTCACGGGGTGGCCTCCTCGGCGGGGAAGCGGTCGGGGCGGAAGGGGGTGAGGTCGAGTTCGGGGCGGGCCCCGGTGAGGCACTGCGCGATCAAGTGGCCGGTGGCCGGGGCGAGTCCGATGCCGGCGCCCTCGTGGCCGCAGGCGTGGTGGAGTCCGGGGACGCGGGGGTCGGGGCCGATCGCGGGGAGGTGGTCCGGCAGGTAGGGCCGGAAGCCGGTGTACGCGCGCAGTGTCGCGACGTCCCGGAGCACCGGGAACAGGGCCAGGGCCTGGGCGGCGAGGCGGCGGGCGACGGGCAGCGAGAAGGTGCGGTCGAAGCCGACGCGTTCGCGGCTGGCTCCGATGAGCACGGGGCCGGCGGCGGTGGCCTCGACGACGGCGGAGGTCTGCAGGGCGGCGGAGTCGCTGGCGACGTCGGCGACGTAGTCGGCCGCGTACACCTTGTGGCGGACGGTGCGCGCCGGCAGGGGCTCGGTGACCAGGACGAAGCCCCGTCGCGGCAGCACGGGCAGCCGCACCCCGGCGAGGGCGGCCACCTCGCCGCCCCAGGTGCCCGCGGCGTTGACGACGGCCGGGGCGTGGATGTCGCCCCGGTCGGTGCGGACCCCGCGCACGGCGCCGTCCGGCGCGCGGAGCACCGCCGTCACCGTGGTCCCGAGCCGCGCCTGCGCTCCCAGGTCGCGGGCGGCGTGGACGAGCCGGGCGGCGGCGAGCGCGGGCTGCACCTGGGCGTCCTGGGGGTAGTGCACACCCCCGGCGAGGCCGTTCGCCAGGTGGGGTTCGAGCTCGCGCAGCCCGTCCGCCGGGACGGGCACCGCCTGGACGCCGCTGCGCCGCTGGGCGGCGGCGAAGTCCTCCAGTGCGCGCAGTCCTTCCGCGCCGGACGCCACGACGAGCCCGCCCTTGGCCTCGTACTCGGCGGTCGCGCCCAGATTGTGACGTTCCGTCAATTCCTGCCACAGCCGGGCGGAGAGCAGGGCGAGTCCGAGCTCCGGACCCGGCTCCTTGTCGGAGACCAGCAGATTGCCCTCGCCGGCCCCGGTGGTGCCGCCGGCCACCGGCCCGCGGTCCACGAGGACGGTGCGGAGCCCGGCCGCCGCGGCGTGGAGGGCGCAGGCCGCGCCCACCATCCCGGCGCCGACGACCACGACATCGCAGCTCGTCGGCTTGCTCACGCCGGTAATATGTCACACAGCACTACTCACAACCAGCCGTTGCGCCGGAATCCGCGGTGGATGACGAAGCAGGCGACGACCATCACGCCCACGGCGAGCGGATAGCCGTAGGTCCAGCGCAGTTCCGGCATGTGCTCGAAGTTCATGCCGTACAGGCCGCAGATCATGGTGGGGACGGCGAGGATGGCGACCCAGGCGCTGATCTTGCGCATGTCCTCGTTCTGGGCCATGGACACCTGCGCGATGTTGGCCTGGAGGATCGAGTTGAGCAGGTCGTCGAAGGAGGTGACCTGCTCGGTGGCGCGGGCGAGGTGGTCGGCGGCGTCGCGGAAGTAGGTCCGCAGGTCGGCCTCGATGCCGGGCAGGGGCTCCTCGGCGAGCCGCTGGAGGGGGCGGCCGAGCGGGGCCACGGCCCGCTTGAGCTCCAGCAGTTCGCGCTTGAGCTGGTAGATCCGGCCGGCGTCGGTGCCGCGGCCGCGGTGGTCGGAGAAGACGTCGGTCTCGACCTGCTCGATGTCCGCGTGGACCGCGGAGGTGACGGCGAGGTACTGGTCGACGACGTGGTCGGTTATCGCGTGCAGGACGGCGGCCGGCCCCTTGGCGAGCTGGTCGGGGACCGTCTCCAGGCCCTCCCGGAGCGGGCCGAGCGAGCCGTGGCCGCCGTGGCGCACCGTGATGACGAAGTCGGGCCCGGTGAAGACCATGACGTCGCCGGTCTCCACGACCTCGCTGGTGGCGGTGAGCCGGTCGTGCTCGACGTAGCGGGCGGTCTTGAGGACGGTGAACAGGGTGTCCCCGTACTGCTCCAGCTTGGGCCGCTGCTGGGCGTGTACGGCGTCCTCGACGGCGAGCGGGTGGAGCCCGAACAGCTCCGCGACACCGGCGAACTCCGCTTCCGACGGCTCGTGGAGCCCGATCCACACGAAGCCCCGGCCGGACTTGCGGACCCGGGCGATCGCCTCGTACGCGGCGCAGTCGTCCTGGCGCAGTCCGTCCATGTAGACCACGCAGTTCACCACCGAACTGCCCAGCGGGGAACGCGCCGGGTGGCTGAGGTCCACACGCCGTTGGCGTACGTGGGTGAGGCGGACGGCTTTGCGGAGATTGCTGATCATCGACATGAAAGGCTCCTACGCAGGCATGCGGCCGCCAGTATTGCCCACGACCGGGCCTGTTCGAGCCCTCCGTCACACCGTCCTTGCACCGTGGGGGCCTTGGGGCGCTCCGCTTCCCGCCCCGTTTCCCGGCCCGCGCCGCCCCCCGCGCACGCGTCGGGCCCCTCCGGCCGGTGAGGGCACACGGCGGGAGGGACCCGGCGGGGTGCGGCGGTGCGACCGCCGCCGCCTCCTTATACATGGCGGGGGTGTCGCGCCGACCGCCATTTGTCGGCGATCGCCCCCGCGCCGGGGCCGGTGGTGGACACCCCCCAGGGCGAGATGATCATCCAGATGCCGAGGGCCGCGAATGGCCCGGCTGAGGCCGTACATCCTGGCCGGCGCCATGGCGAGGCAGAGCCCGAGCAGGGCGAGGCGATGCCGATGACCGGGTTGTTGAGCGCCAGTTCGGGACGGGCGCCCGAGAAGTGGACCGTCCAGGGGCAGATGGCACAGTAGAGGCCATTGTGTGCTTCCACGTCTTTTCACGGTAGACATCACCGTCATCACCTTTTCCCATGAGATGCCGGTGATGTGACATGCGCGACAGGCGGCCGGACCGTGCTCCCGCGCGACCGCCCTGTTCGCGAGGTCACCGCCTGCCAGGGCGTCCGGTCGGGGGGTGCGGTCGGGGGGTGCGGTCGGGGGGTGCGGTCGGGGCGGACCTGGTTCGCGGGGGGCGCGGGACTTCTCTTACACTCCGTAGGGCTCCGGCCGGTGCAGGCCCGGGCATGCCACGTCCTCCGCAGAGATGGGTCCCATGAGCGCCATCAGTATCGGTCAGGCAGCTGTGCTCGGCGTCGTGGAGGGGGTCACCGAGTTCCTCCCGATCTCGTCCACCGGCCACCTGAAGATCACCGAGGGCCTGATGGGCATCCCGGTGGACGACAAGGCCGTCGTCGCCTTCTCCGCGGTCATCCAGTCCGGCGCCATCGCGGCCGTGCTGGTCTACTTCTTCAAGGACATCGTCCGGATCTGCAAGGCGTGGTTCACCGGCATCGCCAACCGCGAGGAGCGGTACCACCACGACTACAAGTTCGGCTGGTGGGTGATCTTCGCGACGATCCCGATCGTCGTCGTCGGCTTGGCGGCCAAGCCCCTCATCGAGGGGCCGCTGGCCTCACTGTGGGTGGTCGCGGGCTCGCTGATCGTCGGCAGCGGCGTGATGTGGGCGGCCGACCAGATGGGCCGCCACAAGCGCGGCGAGGACGACACCACGTTCAAGGACGCCATGCTCGTCGGCTCCTCGCAGATCCTCGCCCTGCTCTTCCCCGGCTTCTCCCGCTCCGGCGCGACGATGTCCACCGCGCTCATCCTCGACCTGGACCGGGTCGCCGCGACGCGGCTCTCCTTCTTCCTGGGCATCCCCGCGCTGACCGGTGCCGGTCTGTACGAGCTGAAGGACGCGCTCGGCGCCGGGGTGGACACGGCGCCGCTCGTCGTCGGGACGGCCGTCTCCTTCGTCGTCGCGTACGCGTCGATCGCCTGGCTGCTGAAGTTCGTGGCCAAGCACTCGTTCAACGCGTTCATCATCTACCGGCTCGTGATCGGCGTCCTCCTCTTCGGCCTGCTGGGCACGGAGGTCATCGCCGCGTAGGCGTACGGCCCGACAGGGCCAGGGCCCGCTCGAAGGCGGTGGCCGCGGCGGGGTCGGCCAGCGTGACGGGCGCGGCGAATCCTTCGTACCGGCGGTAGACCTCGGCGTACCGGTCGACGACCGCCAGCACGAACGCGCCGAGGGCCTCGCCGCAGCGGTACTCCTGGCCGGTGGCACGGGCCACGTCCCAGCCGTGGACGGCGAGCTCCTTGACGACCATCGAGGCGACCTCGGCGGCCGGCATCGACCCATGGCCCAGGTCGACCTCCCCCTCCCAGGCCTCCGGCGCCGCCCACGCCGCCACGGCCCGGTCCAGCTGCTCCGCGTACGCCCCGGCCCAGTCCGGGCCGGCGGTGAAGTCGCGGGCCGTGAGCTCCTCGGGCAGCGGCTTGCGCAGCGCGCGGTGCTCCAGGCCGTGCGAGGTGTAGAGGATCCAGTGGTTCAGCAGCGTGCGGGTGTCCCACTCCCCGCAGGGCGTCGGGGCGGAGAGCCGGGCGGGGTCGCCGCCCACCCCGCGGGCGACGCGGGCGGCCTCGCCCGCGGCTTCGATCATGTACGCGTGCAGTTCGGTCATGCGGCCATGCTGCGCGCAGGGGCGGCGGCCGGTCTTGAACAAACGCGACAGCCCGGACGGCCGCCCGCCGCCCCCGCGGCCTACACGTCCACGACGACCTTGCCGACGACGCCCTCCTCCACCGCCGCGTGGGCGTCGGCGGTGCGCTCCAGCGGGAAGCGGTGCAGCGGCAGCCCCGACTCCTCGCCGGACCGCAGGGCGCCGTCCCGCAGGGCCGCGGTGACGGCCGCGACCGCCTCGCGCTTGGCGGCGTCCGGCATGGTGTAGACGAGCACGCCGTGCCAGCGAAGATTGCGCGCGAAGGTCTCCCTGACCGGCAGCGTGAACTCGGCGCCGCCGTTGTCCGCGTAGTAGGCGACGACGCTGTTCGGCGCCAGCACCGCCAGGTCGAGCCCGCTGTTCACCGCCACGGCGACCTCCACGACGATGTCCACACCCTCCGGCGCGGCGCGGCGGATCTCCGCGGCCGGGTCGGGGGCCGTGTAGTCCACGACGTGGTGCGCCCCCGCGGCACGGGCGAGCTCCGCCTTGTAGGGGTTGCTGACCGTGGCCACGACGAACGCCCCCGCCCAGCGCGCGAGCTGGATCGCCGCGTGGCCGACCGCGCCCGCCCCGCCCGCGACCAGGACGTTCCGGCCGCCGAGGACGCCCGGGGCGAGCCGGGCCGGGCCGCCTTCCGCCACCGTCAGCGCGCGGTGCGCGGTCATCGCCGGGATCCCGAGGCTCGCGCCGGTGTCGAAGGACGCGGTCGCGGGCAGCGGCACGGCGTGTGCCTCCGGGAGCGTCACGTACTCCTGGGCGGTGCCGTCCGCCCGCTGCCAGGCGGCCTCCCACAGCCACACCCGCTCACCGGTCCGTCCGGGGTCGACGCCCTCCCCGACCGCGTCGACCACCCCGGCCCCGTCCTGGTTCGGCACCTGCTCCGCGACCGTGGCGGGCGGCCCGCCGCGCCGCGACTTCCAGTCCGTCGGGTTGACCCCCGACACCTCGACCCGTACCCGTACCTCGCCCGGACCCGGCTGCGGCAGCGGCCGCTCGGTCAGGCGCAGCACCTCGGGGCCGCCGCCTTCCGTGTACACGATGGCCTTCATGATCCGTACAAGGCGGCGCCGGGGCGCATTCTTCCCGCCGCACGGGTGTCCGGTCCGGGTAAGGTCGGCCCGTGCCCGCCGCGCCTGCCGGTCCGCCGTCCCTGGAGGCGGCGTTCCCGGCCACGCTCGCGCCGGACGTGCGCGCCGTCGCAGCCCTGCTGCCACCGCCCCCGCCCTACGACGACCCCCGCTGGGAGGCTCACGGCGATGTGCGGATGCCGGTGCGCCTCTACCGCGGCGAACCGGACCCGGACGTGCCGGCCGCCCTCACCCCCCGGCAGCGCCTCGTCCTGCACTGCCTGTACGCGCTGCACCCCGACGGGTACGTACGGCAACGGCACGCGGCGCACGTGGCCGGGGTGGCCGAGCCCTGGGCGGTGCCGTTCGTGGTGCGGCTCACCGGCGAGTACGTGCTGGAGATCGTCGCCGACCTCCGCGCACGGCTCACCGGGGCCCTGGCGCCGGAGAGCGAGGCACGCCGCGTGTACGGGCGGTTCGCCGCGGAACACCCTGAGTTCCTCGCCGTCACCGAGCGCCGCGCGGTGAGCTACTGGAACGAGTACCACCGGTGGCGGTTCCCCGTGTTCACCGACCATCCCGCCGCCGCCGTGCTCGAGTTGCTGCGGGCCGCGGCCGTGGAGACCACGGGCCAGGCGTGGCCACGACAGATGCGGGCGGGGCGGGGCGCGTGCTGAGGGGCGTTACGCGCGCGCCGCCCGTTCGCACAGGACGGCGGCGCCGGACGGTTCCGGCGGCGGATCGGGGAGACCCACCGCGGCCGCGCCCGGCGACCGGTGCGGGGAGCGGGGGACGAAGGCTCCGCTGGTGCCGCCGCGACCGCGGTGGACCAGGACGCCGGAGACCGGATCGGGGACGGCGTCGAGCGCCGCGCGAGTGCCGGGCAGGGCGCGCCATGCGAGCCAGTGCTCCTCTTCACGGAAGCACAACTCGAAGACGACGCCCCACCCGTACGAGTGCCATTCCCACGCCAGTGCACGGTTGGTGACCGCCGACTCCACGAGCGTCGGCGCATACGCGTCACGCCATGCCGCGGCGGATGTGCTGGCGTTGAGGACTTCGATGGACCACCAGTCCGCTGCCATACCCAAAACGATAGGCACTTCGCAAGTCGCCCGCCAGGGTCCTGCCCCTGACGGCGCGTCACGCAGGGTCGGCCGAGGCCAGCAACTCCGTCACGCGCGCCGCGAAGCGGGCGTCGCAGGGGTGGGGGACGCCGGTGCGCACGGCCGTGAGCAGGGCGTCGATGGCGTTGCCGAAGGCGGGCACGGGACCGTCGGCGCGACCGGGGAGCGAGACGACCCCGGAGGTGCCGCGCAGCTCGACGGTCATGCCGGCGGCCGCCGGCGGGGCCGTGAGGCTGAGCGCCGCCGTGCTGGAGGCGCCGCCGTCGTGCCGCAGCACCAGGTGGACGGTGTCGCCGGGTCCCTGGACGGCGGTGAGCGCGGTGACGTCCCCGAGGACCGGGAGGAGCACGGACAGCGCGTGTGGCCCGACGTCCCACAGGGCGCCCTTCTCACGCCGCCAGGGGGACGCGGCGAAGGGGCTGTCGCCGGAGGTGAACACCGAGCCGAACCACTCCGCACGAGCGGTGAACCAGCCGTCCACGGCGGCCTGCTCGTCGATCCAGGCGGAACTCGTGGCGTCGAAGCGGAGGGTGAAGAAGACCACCGACGCGACCCCGGCGGCCTCGGTGGCGTCGGCGACACGGCGGGCGTCGGCCACGGTCGTCGCGACCGGCTTGTCGAGCAGCAGGTGTCGGCCGGCCGCGGCGGCACGCGCGGCCAGCGGGGCCTGCACGTCCGGGGGCAGGGCGATGGCGACCGCGTCCACGTCGCCGATGAGCTCGTCCACGTCGGCGTAGGCGCGGGTGCCGAGGGTCGCGGCGAGTGCGGCCGCCGCCTCGGGGCGGCGGCCCCAGATCCCGGTGAACTCGACCTCGGGGTGGGCGACGAGGGCGGGGCCGTGGGCGATCTCCGCCCAGGGGCCGGTGCCGAGCAGTCCGATGCGCATGGTCACCGCTCCCCCGCCGGCTCGGTGTGGCTGCGGTACCAGGTGCGGTCGAGGTCGACGACGTCGACGGCGGTCTGCACGCTCAGACCCGGCGTCGGCGCGAGGTGCTCCCGCACCAGCTCCAGGACGGCCTCGCTCAGCTGCGTCTTGGCCTCGGGCGTGCGCCCGGACAGGACGGCGGCCTGGACGAGAACCAGCGCGTGCTCGGGGGCGCCGTCGGCGAGGACGTACTCGTCGGACCGGCGGAAGCGGGTCTTGCACGCCTCCACCCTGGTGTCGATGGTCTTGGCGACCAGCGGGTGCAACGCGGTCGCGAAGCCGCGCCGGTCGAAGGCGTCCGCGAGGTTGCCGGTGTAGTCCACGGTGATGTGAGGCATGGCACACACCCTACGTCCCTGGTCACGGCGGTCCGCGAGGGCCCGCCCCCGGGGCGGTGGAGGGCCTTCCGCAGGCCCTGCCGGGGTGTCCGGCAGGTGGGACGGCGGCGCGTTCACATCGGGTTAACACACGGGCAATGGATGCGAAATCGCAGGTTGTGAGGCTGCAGCGGCAACACCACCCACCCGCAAGGCCCACGCCAACAAGGATGACGCCCGTGAGCTACAAGGCCGAGTACATCTGGATCGACGGTACCGAGCCGACCGCGAAGCTGCGCTCGAAGACCAAGATCCTCGCCGACGGCGCGGAGCCCGGTGTGTGGGGCTTCGACGGCTCCAGCACCAACCAGGCCGAGGGCCACAGCTCGGACCGCGTGCTCAAGCCCGTCGCCACGTACCCGGACCCGATCCGCGGCGGCGACGACCTGCTGGTGCTGTGCGAGGTCTTCAACATCGACGACACCCCGCACCCCTCCAACACCCGTGCCCTGCTGCGCCCGGTCGCCGAGCGGTTCGCGGGCCAGGAGTCGCTGTTCGGCATCGAGCAGGAGTACACCTTCTTCCAGGGCTCGCGCCCGCTGGGCTTCCCCGAGGCCGGCTTCCCGGCCCCGCAGGGCGGCTACTACTGCGGCGTCGGCGCCGACGAGATCTTCGGCCGCGAGATCGTCGAGCAGCACCTCGACAACTGCCTCGCCGCGGGCCTGGGCATCTCCGGCATCAACGCCGAGGTCATGCCCGGTCAGTGGGAGTTCCAGGTCGGCCCGCTCAGCCCCCTGGAGGTCGCCGACCAGCTGTGGGTCGCGCGCTGGCTGCTCTACCGCACCGCCGAGGAGTTCGGCGTCTCGGCCACCCTCCACCCCAAGCCGGCCCAGGGCGACTGGAACGGCGCGGGCGCGCACACCAACTTCTCCACCAAGGCCATGCGCGAGGGCTACGACGCGATCATCGAGGCCTGCGAGGCCCTCGGCCGCGACGACAAGCCGATGGAGCACATCAAGCAATACGGCTCCGGCGTCGAGGCCCGCCTGACCGGCGCCCACGAGACCGCCCCCTGGAGCGAGTACAGCTACGGCGTCTCCGACCGCGGCGCCTCGGTCCGCATCCCGTGGCAGGTCGAGGTCGACAAGAAGGGCTACATCGAGGACCGTCGGCCCAACGCCAACGTCGACCCCTACGTCGTCACCCGCCTCATCGTCGACACCTGCTGCTCCGCGCTGGAGAAGGCCGACCTCGTCTGACGCTCCGCACCATCCCCGAGGGCGCCCGTCCACACGCCGGGCGCCCTCGGCGCGTCCACGGCACGTTCACGGCACGCGGACGGCCTCGAAGAGGAAGCAGCCGTACTCCACGGCCCGTACGTGCACCAGGGCGACCCGAGGATCGGCGAACCGGGCCGCCAGGACGGCGTCGGCGGCGCCCGCGGCGACCTCGTCCGCGGTCAGCCGGACCAGCCGGCCACCGAGGATGCGGCCCCGGGCGTCGTAGCACCGGAAGACCCGCCGCTCGCCGTGCAGGGCCGCGGGGTAGCCGGGGGCGTCCGGCGGGCCGGGGCAGTCCTCCGCGGCGGCGTGCACGAAGACCGGCCCGGTCTCGTCGTACGGGCCGGGGTCGGCCCCGGTCGCGGCGGCCCAGCGGCGCAGCGGCGCGTAGGCGGCCAGCGCGACCCGCTCCCCCGGCGCGCTGTGCCGCAGGCAGCAGCGGAGCGGGGCGCCGCCCTCCGGGTCCGGCTCGGGGCGGGGGACGAGACCGGCGTCGTCGCCGCCCCGCAACTCCTCGGCGACGGCCGGGTCGAGGGCCCGGACCTCGTACGCGATGCGATGGGTGTCCATGCCCCCAGCGTCGCCCGGTCCGCTCAGGAGGTCCGGCGGGATTCGGACGTCGTGCTCAGGGCCCGCCACGCGGCACGGTCGCCGGGCAGCCCGAGCCGGGCGAGGAGGGCACCCCGGTTGCCGCCGCGCGGATCCCACAAGGTGTCGTGCGCGGCCAGGGCACCGGCGTAGGCACGCTGGGCCGGGGTGGCGCTGTGGGCCGCCGGCCAGCCGTCGGGGAAGAACCGGGGCAGGTAGGGGCCGATGTCCGGGTCGGGGTGGCGCCACGCGAGCAGCGGCAGGACGGCGAGGGCCGCGGGCAGCAGCCGCTCGGGGTCGGTGACGCGCCGGCACAGTGCGGCGGCGACGGTGAAGCGGGGCCGGCCGGTGAAGGTGGCGGGCCTGCGGCCGAACGCCGCGTCGAGCGCGGCCGGGTCGCGCAGGGCGTCCAGCAGCACCGTGTGCGCGTCCTCGTCGCCGTCGAGGGCGGGGGCGAGCGCGGCGCAGACCCGCACGGCCGGTTCGGGGTCGGCGAGCAGGGCCCGGGGCGCCTCGCCCAGTTCCCCCAGGTGGACGGCGAGGGCGGCGCGCTCGTCCGTCCCGGCCGTGGCCGAGGCAGCGGTGAGGACCCGGACGACCTCGTCCCTGCGGCCGGCGAGCGCCGGGTGCGCGGCCGTGCGCGCCACGCAGGCGGCCGCGGCGGTCCGCACCTGTGGGTCGGGGTCGGTCAGGTGGACGGCGGCTGCCGCGTGGACGGCGGGCAGGGCGTCGTACACCCCCACGGCCGCGCGGACGACCGCCAGGTCGGCCATCTCGTCGTCCCAGAGGGCCTGTTGCTCCTCCTCGTCCGCGTTCGCCCAGGCCTCCTGCCAGGCGTCGGCCGCCGCCCCGTCCGCGGGGAACGCCCGCGCCCGCCACTCCTGCGCCTCCGCCGGGCCGGGCGCCGCCTCCGCCGCGTACCGCAGGAAGGCCAGCAGAGCCTGCCTGGGTGCGGCCGGGTGCTCCCCGGCGAGCAGCTCAGCGACCTGGCGGACGGCCGGCGGCGTGGCCGGCCAGGGTGTGCCCTGGTGCACGATCGCCCCGTTGAGGTGCTCCAGGGCGGCCCGGACGTCCGCCTCCCGGCCGGTGCGCAGGGCGGCCAGATGCCGCGGGGTGTCCGTGGCGGCGCCGTAGGCGTGGAACAGCCGTGCCCAGTCCGTCTCGTGCATGCGGCCATCATGGCGCGGGGCACCGACAACGCCTGCTCGCAGGCCGGTTGGGCGCTCCGGCACCGGGGCGGCGCGCGGTGGCGGGGTGACCATCCCAGGATTCACTCGTTCTACGGAACGTGAACGCCCAGCACGCGACCGCCACCCGTCCCCGGCACGGCGCAGCCGTCATCGTGGACGTCGAGGAGGCGGAGGCCGCACTCGTCGAGAACTACCCGCACCTGGTCCGGCTGGCCTACCTGACGTTGCCGCCGTCGCTCGGCCGGCACCGGAGGGTGCTGACCGCCCACACCCTGACGCAGGGCGTGCTGCCGCGCTCGCCGTGCGAGCCGGACCCCGCCGTGGTGGACGTCCCCGGGCCGCGGGGGACCGTGGACCCGGCGTACGCCCTGGTGCGGCAGGAAGTGCTGGACACGGCACTGGCGTTCGGCCGCGAGCGGGGCTGGCGGGGCCGGCTGCGCAGGACGGTGGTGGGCGGTCCGGCGCCGTACGTCTGGGGCCTGCGGCTGCACACCAAGGCGACCGGGACGGACGAGGCGGAGCTGGACCGGGCGCTGTCCGGGCTGAGCGCGGCCGGGCGGGCGGCCTACGCGCTGCTGGAGCTGGAGCGGCCCCGGCACGCGGACGGCCGCGAGGTGCGCAGGCTGCTGGTGGCCGCCGGGGTGGCCGACCCGCGGGGCGCCCTGAAGGCCGCCAAGGCGGTGCCGGAGGGACTGCTGCTGGGCGGCACCGGGTTCGACCCGTGCACGGTGCAGGCCCGGCCGACGGATCTGCTGCGCAGGCGGCAGCACGTGCGCGTGGGCCTCATCGCGGCGGGTGCGATCGCCGTGACCGCGAC
Source organism: Streptomyces sp. TOM-9 (assembly GCF_056858595.1). NCBI lineage: Bacteria > Bacillati > Actinomycetota > Actinomycetes > Kitasatosporales > Streptomycetaceae > Streptomyces > Streptomyces sp. TOM-9. The sequence goes on from NZ_JBXEQB010000001.1 coordinate 3,180,076, forward strand.
CCTGGTCGCCGTGCTGACCGGCGGGCAGGACCCGTACGCGGCGGGCGGGTCGCCGGGGGGCGCGTACGGGACCGCGGATCTGCTGGACCCGGCGAAGCTGGTGCGGGTGCAGGACACCGCGTGGACCCGCGCCTCCCGGGTGGACTTCACGGCCTGGCCGGCCCGCGGCGGGCGCGCCGGCGACCGGGCGCTGCTGGGCCGGGCGATGGCGGTGTGGGCGCACCCCTCCGGCAACGTCGCCGTGTCGGCCACCAAGGGCACCGCCGAGGGACTGCCCGCGCAGCAGCCGCAGTTGCTGTACGCGGGGGACGTGGACGGCGCCACCGTGGTGCTGATGTACGACGGCCTGCGGCTGGTGCGCTACGCCGAGCCGCGCGACGGCGGGGGCTCGGCGGCCCTGGACTTCGCCCGGGTGGACGGCGCGGGCGTGACCACGGCGGCCGTGGTGCTGGGCCGGACGGACGGCAACACCAGGTTCCTGACCGCCCCCTGGGTCACCGAGGCGGCCTCCCGCGACCTGCGGGACCCGGGGCGCGCCCCGGCGAAGCTGGACCGCACGGCGGACGGGGTGACCGAGCCGGTGCGGATGCCCGGTGCGGACAGCCGTCCCGGGGTGTGCGGGGACACCTGGCCCGCGCTGCAGTTCCGGGCCGCCGGCGGGCTCGGCGTGGACCGGCCGTTCCTCCTCACCGACCTCGGCGACCTCGTGCCGGCGCACCTGACGTACCAGCCCGCCGTATACACCACGCCGCTGGAGGCGACCGGCCCCACGGCGCTGGCGAACGTGGCCAGGACGGCCTGCAACCTCTCCTCCATGAGCGGCCTGGGCACCCGGTCGGTCAACGTCTGGCGGTACGCGACGCAGCGGCTGCCTGAGGACAACGGGCAGGCGTCGTGGGTCTGCGCCCGCGCCGACACCTGGCGCGGCACGGACGGCCGGGCGCTGGCACTGTTCCTGCCCCCGGTGTCCGAGCCGGGCACCCCGGGCGCACCGGTGGGCCAGAGCGGCCGGGACAACGGGGCGTGCGGCCGGGCGGTGCCGCAGGTGCTGGCCGGGGCGCTGTGGAAGTCCACCGCCGGCCACTGGTACCTGCTGGCGGCGGGCAGCCGTGACGTGACGCGGATCAAGGCCACGGGCGGCGTGACCGGCGCCTCGAAGGGCCCGACGATGGCGGTGCGGGCCGAACAGGGCGCCCGGGCCGAGCTGTCGGCGGTGCTCGACTCGGGCGCGGCGCTCACGACGCTGCGCTGAGGCCGCCCTCCCCCGCCCCGGTGGCCTGCTCCGCGCCAGGAGCGGCCGCCGGGGCGCCGCGCGCGGAGCGGGCGCGGCGCGGTGCTCCCCCGTCGGGGTGCCAGCCGAAGGCGAGGCAGCTGCCTGCGACGCCGAGCAGCAGGCCGACGAAGAAGCCGCCGAGGTTCGAGGTGACCCAGCTGCCCAGGGCCAGCAGGACACCGACGATCGAGTAGAAGAGCCGCTGGGCCGGGTTGAGCAGGATCAGCAGCCCGCAGATCGCCATCAGCCCGGGCAGCAGGTAACCGGCCAGTCCCTGCGCGCCGATGTGCAGGACGACGGGCAGCGCGGCCTTCTCGGTCACCAGGATCTCGGCGCCGCCGAGGGTCAGCAGGACCCCTCCCCAGAACGGGCGGCGGCCGCGCCAGCGACGGAAGCCGGCCATCAGCAGCCCTCGCCGCTGAACTTCAGTTTCAGGCCGGGCAGTTTGAACACCGCGGCCGTCGTGGCGTAGTTGGTCTGCCGCAGGTGGTCGATGGTCACGGTGTCGGACTGCTGGCTGAAGACGCCGATCGGGCCCTGGACGCCGGCCTTGTCGAGGGTGCTGGCGTCGTTGCCGATCTCGATGCCGTCGAAGGCGGCGTCGCCGGACAGCTCGGTGGAGTCGGTGGTCAGCCCGCGGGCGGTGACCTTCTCCGCGCCGCCGCCCGCCGTGATGACGAGGTTGGTGCCACCGAGGTCGACGCTCTGGCAGAGGTCGGTGAGCGTCGCCTTCCTGATCGCGGAGACGACGACCAGGACCTGGCCGCCGGTGTCGCCGGTGTTCGGGCTGCCCTCGGCCATCGAGTCGAGGCCGCCGAACTGCGCGAAGCCCTCGCCCTTGAGTTCGGTGGCGGTGACGGTGAACGGCATCCCGGAGATCGCGAACTGCACGCCGAGCGCGCCCTGCGCGGTGAGGACCATGAGCGTGGCGCCGATCGCGGCGGCGGGTACGGCCATCGCGGCGGCGCGGCGCCAGCGGACGCGGCCGGGCCGTTCGGGGGTGGCCGGTGTGACGGGTGTGGCGGCGCCGGTGGTTCCGGGCTCTTCGGACGAGGCCATGGCTGCTCCCAGGACATGCGAATGCGGAGGAACGAGCTGACTGGCGCGGTGTCCTGGCGCGGACAGCGGCTGCGCACGTCCGTCCCCGGCGCCTCCCGGCGGGGCACGAGGGCGTTCACGGTACGGCGCAGTGGCCGGGGTGGAAGTTACAACCGGGTAGGAACCGGGTCAAGGGCCTTGTGCACGGCTCATGGTGACGGTGCGTCGGTTCTGTGACGGAGGGGCGTGGCGGGCGCCAGGCAGGGCGACGAGGAGGCGCGGGCGGGTGGCCGCGGCTCGGCGAGCCGTGCCGCGGCGGCCTCCGGCCCGAGGAACGGCGCGAGGACGAAGTAGCTCAAGGTGGGCAGCAGTGCGGGCAGTTCGGCGGCGCCACCTGCGGCGATCCGCCGGTAGATGCTCGCGTACACCCCGCCGACGACGGCGTCGACCAGCTCGGTGGCGGCGACCTCCGGCGGGGCCCCTACGGCACCGGCGGCGCCGTCCGCGGCGGTGAAGAAGCGCCGGAACCGGGCGAGCAGCACATCGCGCTCCTCGCGCCCGGCCTCCCCCACGGCGTCGATCTCGACCACGGCCATGGTCGCGAAGGCGGGCGCCCCGGCGAGGATGCCGAGCAGCGCGCCGAGGGCGTCCCGGATCCCGGCGGACCAGTCGCCGGCGGCCTCCGAGGCGGCCTCCATGGAGGCGACGACCAGTCCGGTGCCGTGGCGGTGGGCGGCCAGGAAGGCGTCCTCCTTGCCGCGGAACTGCTCGTAGAACACCGGCCTCGTCACGCCCGCGGCCTGGCAGATGTCGCTGATCCGGGCCTTGGCGTAGCCGCTCTGCGCCACGGTGCGGACGATGCCGTCCAGCAGCCGGTCGCGCTGGGTGGCCGCGACCACCTCGGCCGGCACGCGGCGGGGTCCGCGGCGGATGGAGCGCTCCGGATCGCGGCCGGTCCTGGTGCCGGGGAGGACGAGGGGCGGCGGTGGCGAGGGAACCGCGGTCATCTCGAACTTCCTTCCGGGTCCTTGACACTGAATACTCGTCAGGTTTACAACTCTCGCAGGTTTCCCACGGGTCCGTGGCGCCGGACCCGTTCTCCACCGCAGCACATCCTCCCGGCCCCACTCCGTGACGAGGAGCACGTGCGCATGGCCGATTCCGGACCCCCGCCACCGTCGCCCGCAGCTCCCCGGCCGCGGTCCCGCACCTGACCCCGTACGGGTCCCCGGTGCGGTCCCCCACGTCCCCCCACCCTCCCCCCACACCGAAACGAGGCACCCGCATGCGCACTCGTCCCGCCCTCGCGCTGGCCGCCACGGCCACCGCCGCCGCGCTCTCGTTACTGCAGGCCGCCGCGCCCGCCTCCGCCGCGGACGCACCGGTGCTCACCACCGGAGCCCCGGGCGGCGCCCCCGTCGCGGCCGGCGACGTGCTGAGCGCCTCGCCGGCCCCCGGCACCAGCGCCACGCTCTACTCCAGCGCCACCGGCACCAGCGGCGTGACGTGCTCCGAGTCGACCTTCGTCGCGACCGTCACCGACAACCCCGCCGCCCCGGGCACCGCCACCGAGTCGGTCACCGCGCACACCTTCCCGAGCGCGAGCTGCCGCAGCAACGTCGTGGGCGTGCTGGGCGTCACGAGCATCACGGTCAACAACCTGCCGTACACCTCCGCCGTCTCCTCCGACGGCGTCGTCACCGTCTCCCCGGCCGACGGCTCGACGGTCCAGACCACGGTCGTGCTGCGCACCCTGCTGGGCACCGTCACCTGCGTCTACCGGGCGGCGAGCCTGACCGGCACGGCGGACAACACCGACAACAGCATCACCTTCGCCGCCCAGCAGTTCACCAAGGCCTCCGGCTCCTCGCTCTGCTTCGCCAACGGGTTCTTCACCGCGAAGTACGCCCCGGTCACCGACTCCGGCCAGGACGGCGGCCCTGCCGTCTTCGTGAACTGACCGGACCGCCGCGCCACCCCCCACGCGGCGCCGCGAGCCGCCCGGACCTGGCCGTACCCTTGGTAACTCCTTCCTGCCGAAGGGTTCAGTTCCGGGCGGCGATGCGGCACCCTGTCGTGCCATGACCACTCCCGCGGACATCCCCGGGCGCGCCGTCCGGCCCTCGCTGCGCGCGCTGTACTTCGTGCCGCTGATGCTCGCGTGCGGCTACCTGGCGCTGCTCCTGCTGCTGTTCGCCGGCGGCACGGCGGCGTACTTCGCCTGGACCGTCCGCTCCCCGCTGACCGCGGCCACCCTCGGTGCCGCGTACGCCTCCGGGGTGGCCCTGTTCGCGGTGGGGCTGCGGCTGCGGCGCTGGGTGGACGTGCGGATCGTGGCGTACACCTCGCTGGCCCAGCTGCTGCTCATGCTGGGCGTCGCCGTGCTGCACCACGACCGCCTGCACCTGACCGAGGGGGAGATCGGCGGCTTCCTCGGCGCGTGGGGTTTCCTCGCCGTCCACGCCGTGATGCCGGTCGTGGGGCTGGTCCTGCTGGCCGTACAGTCCCGCGCTCCGGGCGGCGACCCGCCGCGGTCCGGGCCGGCCGACCTCTTCACCGGGGTGCCCGTCGCCTGGGTGGCGCTGGTGGGCTGCGGCCTCGGGGCGGCCATGCTCGCGGTGCCCGGCGCGCTGCGCGGCGTGTGGCCGTGGCCGGTGACCGACCTCGACCTGCGGGCGCTGGGCGTGTGGACGCTCACCTTCGGCCTCGGCTCGCTGTGGGCGCTGCGCGAGGGCGATCCGGAGCGGATGCGCGCGGGCGCGGCCGGCTACGCCGCGGTCGGCGCCTTCTCGCTCCTGGCGGTCCTCACCCACCCCGGTGCCATGGACTGGGGCTCGGCCTTCGCCTGGCTGTACGTGCTGGGCATGCTCGGGCTCGTCGGCATGGGCCTGGTGGGCCTCGCCCTCGCGGGACCGGCCGAGCGATGGCCCGGGAACGGTTCCCTGACAATGGAGGCATGAACGACCTCTCCTTCCGCCTCGCACTGCCCGACGACGCCGCCCTCCTCGTCCGCCTCCGGGACGACGCGGCCCGCTGGATGCAGGAGCACGGCATCGACCAGTGGAAGCCCGGCGAGATGGACGAGGGCCACTTCCGCACGCGCATGGCGGCGGGCGAGGTCTGGCTCACCGAACGCGAGGGCCGGGTGGTCGGCGCCTGGGAGCTGTGGTGGGACGACGAGCACGCCTGGGGGGTGCGTCCGCCGGACGCGGGCTACGTCCACCGGCTCATGGTGGACCGGACGACCGCCCCGCGCGGTACCGGCCGGGCCATGCTCGACCGGGCGGAGCGCCGCATCGCCGAGTCCGGCCGCCCGTACGCGCGGCTGGACTGCGTGGCGGCCAACCCGCAGCTGCGGGCGTACTACGAGGGCGCGGGCTACACCGTCGTGGGAGAGCAGCCCCACAAGCAGAGCGGCAAGGGCAGCCCGTACGCGGTGACCCTGCTGGAGAAGGAGCTGTAGGCGCACGGAACGCGGCGGAGCGGCCCGCCCGGAGGTCGGGGGCGGGCCGCTCCGCGGTGTGCGGCTCACGGGGGTGCCGGGTCAGGTCTCCCGGCGCCGGGCCCGTTCATAGGCATCATGGGCCGCGCGCCGGATCTCCTCCCGGTCGCGGAGCACCTCCTCCATCTCCTCGTCGGAGCCGGGGCCCGGGCCGGGCCCCAGGTCGGTGAGCCGGTCGTAGAGGTAGCGGCAGGCCGCGTCCTCGGTGTCGAAGCGCCGGTGCGGGTCGTGCACCCCGCGTTCGTAGTTCCCGACCACCCAGGTCCCTCCCTCCTGCCGGAGGTACCTGAAGTCCGGGGGCCGCAGGTCGAACTCGTGGAAGCCGGGGACCTCGTACAGCCCGCCGGGCACCCCCGCGGAGGCGAGGGCCTCGCACAGTTCACGCCGGTCCATGGTCGGGGCCCGTCAGTTCAGCCGGATGAGTTCGCCGTTGTTGATGTGGTTGAGCACGCTGTCGTTCATCGGCAGCACGTACTGGAGCCCGTTGCCCGGCTGCCCGTAGAAGGGCGCCACGACTCCCGCGGAGACCGCGAACGGCCTGACCACCTTGTACAGGTGGTAGTTGAAGGGGTAGCCCGGGTCGAAGGTGTTGAGGTTGGACGGTGCGATGGAGCGCTGGGAGTACGGCGAGCCCGCGGGCGCGAGGAACCGTCCGCCCTCGCCGCCGAAGCGGTCGATCTTCTGCCCCACGGCGAGGTTGATGACCGATACGGGGCCGCCCGGGAGGAAGCCGTCGTTGGGCGGGAACTTGTAGCTGTTCGTCGTGAAGTCGAACCAGGTGCGCAGGAAGCCGTTGGCGTTCTGCCCGTCGAGGCGCCGGTAGTCGGCCACCATCGCCGAGCAGGCCCTTGGTGGGCAACTGCCGCGGACCGAGCCGGGGGTCACCGCAGAAGAACTTGCGGTCGGTGAAGGTGGCACCGATGCAGATGCGCGGGTTCTCCGGGCCACCGGGAAGGCGCCCGGGAGCGCCCACGACCGGGCCGGCTCCGGGGCCGGAGCCGGGGCGGGAACCAGGACCGGAACCAGGACCGGAACCAGGACCGGAGCCGGGGCCCGATCCGGGGCCGGCCCCGGGGCGGTCGTGGTGGGCCGCGAGCTGTGCGCCCGGCCCCCAGTCGTCGGCGTGCGCGGGGACGACCGCACCCAGGAGGGTGCCGACGAGCAGGACGAGCAGGGCGGGAAGGCTGGAAAGCGATATTCGCTGGCGCCGCTTCAAGGGTCCTCAAGGGACGACGGGAACGAGGCCTCCCGGGACGGAAATCACCGTGCGTCACCGGAGCCGCGCGGATACGTACCCCTGGCGGATCACCCACCGGGACCGACGCGCCGCCGATTCATCCGGATGGCCACCCACTTCGCCCGTACGCAGCACCGCCCGGCCGGGACCCGCGGAGAGCGGGCCGCCGACCGGGCGGTCACGGAACGTGCTCGCTACTTCCGGACGAACACCGCGACGGTGCGGCCCGGCACGGTGAAGGTGCCGGACGTGGCGTCGTAGGAGGCCCGCTTCACCACGGCGTCGGAGCCCGCGGCCTGCACCGGATGGAGGGCGTAGCCCTTCCCCGACAGGGCGCCGACGCGCTGGTCCTGGGCCTTCGGGGTCGCGTTGAAGACCACCACCAGCCGGCCCAGCTGCAGGGTGATGACGCCGGGGGTCTCCTGCTCGCCCGAGAGCGGGAAGGACAGCTGCTCCTGGACCTGCGCCGCCGTGGTCAGCCCGAAGGCCGGCTCGGTGGAGCGGATCCGCAGCAGGTCCTGGTACGCGGCCGAGGCCGCGGTGGTCTGCGCGCAGCCGACCCGGAGCGTGTCCGCGGTCAGCAGCGGCTTCGCGAAGGACCACTTGGACTCGTTGTCGGCCTTGGGGGGCAGGCCGCGGCCGAAGCCGTTGCCCGAGGAGCAGTCCCAGTGGATGGCGTTGAACCAGTCGCCGGAGTCGTACGAGTTGCGGTCCAGGGACTTGGAGCGCAGCAGGTCCGAGCCCGCCTGGTAGAGCGCCGGCCCCTGGGAGAGGGCCGGGACGGCCTCGGCGACGACCTGCATGCGTGCCCGGTCGGCGGGCGAGGTGCCCTGGGGCAGCTTGAAGGCGAGCGCGTCGTACAGGGCCTCGTTGTCGTGGGCGTCGGCGTAGGCGAGGGCGTCGCCGGGGGCGTCCGCGTATCCGGCGGGTGAGCCGTTGTAGTCGACCTCGGCGCCGCTGACCTCCTTGCCGCTGCTGTCGGTGAAGGAGAAGGACTTCAGGTTGCCGGTGAGGCCGACCTTGATGAGGTCCTGGTAGTGCAGCAGGCGGGCTCGCTGCTCGGCCTCGCTGCCGTTGGCGGCGGAGCCGTTGGGCTCGTTGAACAGGCCCGAGGCGAAGCCCTGGACGCCGGGGTCGGAGTCGAAGGGGCCGCCGCCGCGGACCGCGTCGCGGGCCCGGTCGGAGAAGGTGGCGACTCCGGTGCCGGCCATGTTCTTCTGGGTGGCCTGCACGAAGCGGGCGTCGTCGGCGACCTCGCCGAAATTCCAGCCCTCGCCGTAGAGGATGATCTTCTTGCCGTCGACGCCGTCCTTCGCGGGGGTCAGCGCGTCCAGCGCCTTGCGGACGGCGAGGATGTTCGCCTTGGGGTGGTGGCCCATCAGGTCGAAGCGGAAGCCGTCGACCTTGTACTCCTTGGCCCAGGTGACGATCGAGTCGACGACCAGCTTGCCCATCATCGCGTTCTCGGTGGCGGTGTTGGAGCAGCAGGTGGAGTTGGCGACGGTGCCGTCGTCCAGCAGGCGCTGGTAGTAGCCGGGCACGATCCGGTCGAGGACGGACTTGTCGTCCTGGCCGCTCGCGGCGGTGTGGTTGTAGACCACGTCCATGACGACCCGCAGGCCCGCCTGGTTGAGCCCCTGCACCATCCTCCGGAACTCGACGGTGCGCCGCGTGCCGTCCGGGTCGGTGGCGTAGGAGCCCTCGGGGACGGTGTAGTGGAAGGGGTCGTAGCCCCAGTTGTAGGCGTCCTTCGCGGCGACCGCGGCCACGCACTCCTGCTGCCGGTCGGAGTCGGCCGGGTAGGCGCCCAGGTCGCAGTCGACGGTGGCCTGGTCGGCGCTCTTCTCCGCGACGGTGGCGAAGTCGAAGGCCGGCAGCAGGTGGACGTAGGAGACCCCGGACTTCGCCAGCGCTTTCAGGTGCGTCATCCCCGCCGAGCCGGTGTCGGTGAAGGCGGTGTACTTGCCCTTGTCCCGGGCGGGGACGGTGGCGTCCGCGACGGAGAAGTCCCGGATGTGCAGTTCCTGGATCTGCGCGTTGTTCAGGCCCACGGCCTTGGGCTTGGCCAGGTGCGACCAGCCGCCCGGGGCGAGCGCCCTGTCGTCGAGGTCGACGACAAGGCTCTGCTTCGAATCGGCGGTCAGGGCGACCGAGTAGGGGTCGGTGACGGTGTTGGTGACGACCTTCTGGACGCTGGGCGCCCAGACCTTCACGGCGTAGCGGTACGGCCTGCCGGTCCAGCTCCGTTCACCGGTCACGCTCCACACGCCGGTGGAGCCGTCGCGCCGCATCGGGACGGTGCGCCCGTCCAGGTCCAGGGCGACGGACTGGGCGGTCGGGGCCCATACGGAGAGCGTGGGCCTGCCGCCGGAGAAGACCGGGCCGAGGACGGCCTTGGTCGCCTTCGCGGCGTACAGGTCGTCCAGTACGCCCTGGATCTGGACGCCGGTGGCGGACAGCAACGCCCCATTGGCCAGCCGCTGCGTGGCGACGACCTGGCCGGTGAGGGCGGTGCGGACCCGGTCGCGGTCGCGCGGGTCGATCGTGAAGGCCGCGTAGTCCTTCAGGTGCGGGAAGCGGGCCTTCTGGGCGTCGGTCAGGCCACCCCCGACCCGGTCCAGGCGGAGCCAGTGACCCTCGCCGGAGAGTGCACCGTCCTTGATCGTCAGGCCGCCGTCCGGGGCGTAGACGAGCTGGTGACTGGCGGCGGTGTCGCCGGTCTTCCACGCGACGGTGTCGGCGTCGATCCACTGGGCCTTGGCCGAGGACAGGTCGAGGTCGGCGGAGGAGCCGGACGTGGAGGGCAGGAGGTACTTCTCGGTGCCGTTCAGGAGCCACACCTCGTGTCCGTAGGTGGCGAGGTCGAGCGACTGGTCGGCGGGCAGGTCCTTGGTGTCGCCCTTGTGCAGGATGTAGCTGAGCGACGTGGCGCCCGCGGCGAGCGGCACCTCGAAGACGGCGCCGTAGGCGTCGGTCCGCACCGGCTGCAACGGGGCGGTCCAGTCGGTCGGGTTCGCGGCGCCGGTCCAGGTGTGCAGGCCCCAGCCGGTGTAGTCGTTGTCGGCCCGGTGGTAGTGCAGGACGGCTTTCGTCCTGTCCTGACCCGGCTCGGTGCCGGAGGGGGCCTGGGTGGCGACGGCCTCCTTGCCCTGCTCGACCCAGATCTCGCCGTTCTTGGTGACGTCGATGAACCGGTCGGCGCCGACGTCCTTGGTGCCGTCCTTGTCGATGACGAGGTAACCGACGCTGGAGGCGCCCGGCTTGAGCTTCACATAGGCGAAGGCGCCATAGGCGTCGCGGCCGACGAAGTCGTGCCCGGCGGGCCAGGTGGTGCCCTCGCCGTCGGCGATGTCGCCCCAGGCGTACAGGCGCCAGTCGGTGTAATTGTTGTCGGCCCGCTTGTAGTGGACGATCGCGTAGTCGCGACTGCTCGCCACCGGGGTCTGCGGCGGAACCGGGGTGCCGCTGGTGGTCCCGGCGGTGGCGCTCGCGGTGCGGCCTGCGGAATCGATCACGACGGCCTTGTACCGCAGCGCGGTGCCGGGCGTCACGTCGTCACCGACCGTCTGGGTGACCTTGTACGGCGCGTGGTCCGCGGAGCCGAGGACCTTCCACGGGCCGTTGCCGGTCTGCGCGGCGAAGACCACGCGGTTGAGCTGCCCGCCGTCGACGTCGGCGGAGAGCTCGACGGTGCCGGTGGCACCCGCGGCGGGGGCCTTCAGCGTGAGGGACGGCCGGGCGGCGGGGGCGCCGAGCGGCTTGCCCGCCTTGTAGACCACGGTGGACAGCGCCGGGACGGTCACGCCGATCTTCCGGTCGGCGCCGCTGGTGACGGAGCCCTGGGTGCCGTAGAGGGCGGTGAAGGCGGTGTTCGCGGAGCCCGTGGGGACGTCGGCGGTCCGCGCTTCGGTCGCGTTGTTGACGGCGACGAGGTACTCGGTGCGGGTCTTCGCGTCGGTGCGGGAGAAGGCGTAGATCCCGGCGCCGTCGGCGACGTGGCGCTCGGTCTGGACACCGTCGGCGAGCGCCGGGTGGGCCTTGCGGAGCGCGGCCAGCTTCGCGATCGCCTGGTAGAGGGGTGAGCCGGTGTCGTAGGCGTCGCTCGCGTGGGTACGGTCGGTGCCCAGCTGGTCGTCGTCGAGGTAGTCGGCGACCTTGGACGCGAACATCGTCTGGCGGGCGTCCTTGTCGCCGCCGGCGCCGGTGAAGCCCTGCTCGTCGCCGTAGTAGACGACCGGGTTGCCGCGCGAGAGGAACATCAGCTCGTTGGCGAGCCGGTCCCGCCGCACGAGTTCGGCGTCGTCGGCCTTCGGGTTGTCCTGCTTCAGGAACGTGCCGATGCGGCCCATGTCGTGGTTGCCGAGGAAGGTGACCTGCTCGTACGCGTTGGCCTTGTCGGTCGTGTACCGGTAGTCGTCACCGAAGACCCCGGCCAGCTTCGCCGCGGAGCCGCCCTGGGAGGCGTACTGGCGGGCGGCGTCCTGGAAGGGGAAGTCGAGCGTCGAGTCGAGGCGGCCCTGCGTGACGTACGGGGACGTGATGGCGGTGTCGGCGGAGTAGACCTCGCCGAACATGAAGAAGTCCTTGCGGCCGTGCTTGGCCGCGTAGGCGTCCAGCGCCGTGGCCCACTGGGTCCAGAACGGCAGGTCGACGTGCTTGACGGTGTCGATGCGGAAGCCGTCGACGGCGAAGTCGCGGACCCACTTCCCGTAGATCTCCTCCATGCCCTCCACGACCTCGGGCCGCTCGGTCCACAGGTCGTCCAGACCGGAGAAGTCGCCCTGGTCGGAGCTCTCGCCGGCGAAGGTGGAGTCGCCCCGGTTGTGGTACATCGTCGGGTCGTTCAGCCAGGCCGGGACCTTGCTGTTCGCGGTGACGACGGGGGTGCGGGGGAAGGAGTCGCGGTCGACGGCGGGGAAGCCCTTGCCGCCCTTCGCGTAGTCGGCGTCGTCGAAGGGCACACCGTCCTTCGTCAGGTACGGGAACGCGCCCTTGGAGAGGTAGCCGTAGGACTTCTCGTCGTAGTCGACGACGTCGGCGGTGTGGTTGGTGATGACGTCGAAGAAGACCTTCATGCCCTTGGCGTGGGCCTTGGATATCAGCGCCTTGAGGTCGGCGTTGCTGCCGAAGTGCGGGTCGACCTGGGTGAAGTCGGTGATCCAGTAACCGTGGTAGCCGGCCGAGGCCTGATCCCCCGTCCCCTGCACGGGCCGGTTCTTGAAGATCGGCGCCATCCATATCGCGGTGGTGCCGAGGCCCTTGATGTAGTCGAGCCGCTGGGTGAGGCCCTTGAGGTCGCCGCCCTGGTAGAAGCCCTTGTCGGTGGGGTCGTAGCCGGTGCTGAGCCGGGTGCCGGTCAGACCGCCCCTGTCGTTGGACGCGTCGCCGTTGGCGAAACGGTCCGGCAGGACGAAGTAGAACTGCTCCCGCGTGAGGTCGTGACGCGCGGGCTGCGCGGCGAGCGCCGCGTCGGAGGGCGGCGGGGGCGGGGCCGCCGCCGAGGCGGCGGGGGCCGAGGCGGGGACGGCGAATGCGGCGGCGAGGGCCGCCACCGCGACGGCTGCGGCTCCGTGTCTGCGCGCGCGTGAACGCGCGGACGCGGGCAGCCCGGTGTGCTGGGCCACGGGGTGTTCTCCTTGCGGAATCCGTGTGCGGACGGTTGTACCTCTGGGAGCCCACGCGCCATGAGCCGTGGCCCGGCGGCAGTGCCGGACCGTGAGCGGGACCGTACCTCTTACGCGCGGCTTACAGCAAGATGTCGCAAGGATTTCCAACGTGGCACCCTCCGCGACGACGGAGTGCAGATGACGCCTCGTCACATCCCGGTCCGCCGCGGCCGGTCGCCGAACACTATGAACGCAAAGGCCACGGCTCTGGACCCCCACCGCCTCCGTCCCCAAGCATCGGGGCCCGCGCAACGAAGCGCCGGACGACGACGGAAGGACGAGACGATGGTCACCGGGCACTCCCCCCACCGCCCCCGGTCCGGATCCGCACGACACCGCATCTCCGTGACGATCGCGGGCGTCGCCGCCCTCCTCGCCACCGCCCTGGCCGGGCCCGTACCGGCGTCCGCGGCCGACGGGCCCGCCCCCGCCGACTGCCCGGCGGAGCTGGCGGCGGAGGCCACCTGCTACCGGGGGCAGGACGCGAACGGCGCCTTCTACGCCATGGCGGTCCCGCACGACTGGAACGGCTCGCTGGTCGTCCACGCCCACGGCGGCCCCGACCTCGGCGACACCTCCGACCCCGAACGCAGCACCGGGGACCTGGCGCGCTGGTCGGTCATGGTGAAGGAGGGCTACGCCTGGGCGGGTTCCTCCTACCGCCGCGGCGGCTACGGCACGCGGATGGCGGCGGAGGACACCGAGAACGTGCGGCGGCTGTTCGTGGACCGCTTCGGCACGCCGCGCCGGACCTTCGTCCACGGCCAGTCCTGGGGCGGCGACGTGGCGGCCAAGGTCGCCGAGGTCTACGGCACCGGCCGGCATGCGCCCTACGACGGCGCCCTGCTGACCAGCGGCGTCCTGGGCGGCGGTTCACGCGGCTACGACTACCGGGTGGACCTGCGGGTGGTCTACCAGTACTACTGCCGCAACCACCCCAGGCCCACCGAGCCCCCGTACCCGCTGTGGATGGGGCTGCGCGCCGACTCGACGATGACCACCACCGGACTGCGCTCCCGCCTGCAGGAGTGCACCGGCTACGCCTCGCCCCCGCAGGAGCGCACCGCCCTGCAGCAGCGCAACCTCGACGACATCCTGGCGGTGACCGGGATCCCGGAGCGGACGCTGGAATCGCACCTGCGGTTCGCGACCTTCACCTTCCGCGACATCGTGCACGACCGGCTCGGCGGCCGGAACCCGTTCGGCAACAGCACCGTCCGCTACACCGGCTCGCACGACGACGCGGCGCTCAACGCGGGCGTGGAGCGCTTCACCGCCGACCCCACGGCCCGCCGGGACCTGTCCTACGACAGCGACGTCACCGGCGCCGTGTCGATCCCCGTGCTCACTGTCCACGCCATCGACGACCCGACCGCCTTCGTCGAGCACGAGGCGGCCTACCGGGCCTCCCTGGAGGGCGCCCACCGCGGGCAGCTGCTGGTGCAGAACTTCACGCGGGAGAGCGAGCACAGCGAGCTGAGCGACGCGGAGTACGCCGCCGCGATGCGGTCACTGGCGACCTGGGCACGGACCGGCCGCAAGCCCACGCCGGCCTCGGTGGCGGCCTCCTGCCCGGCGTTCGACGCCACCTACGGCACGGGGTGCTTCTTCGAACCGGGGTACGTCCCGCGCCCCTACGCCTCCCGCGTGTACCCCCGCCCGGGGGCGCGGCACTGGCCGGCGCTGTCCGCCGCCCAGGAGCGCATGTGGAGCCGTCTGGACGGCGTGGGCATCGCACCCTGACCCCCTCCCACCTGCGGTCCCGCCCTTCCGAAAGGTCCCTGCAGAATCTTGCAGAAAGTTTCTGCAGGGGCCTTCCGTCCTGCCCGGAGCGGCTGTTACGTTCCTCTTCAGCCCGGTTCGGCCGGCCGGGGGTCCGCCCCTGACGGCGGGTCCCACGCGCCCGGCCGGCTGGACCGGTCGCCACCGAGACGGAGGCGGGCCCAGGACCGACGAAGCCACCCCGCTGCGCCCCGCCCGGGGCAGGTCCAGGGCCCGCCTCAACACCCGCCGCGCATCAGGAACGGCCGGGGACGATCAGAGACCACGAGGGACGATCAGGAACGCCTGCCGCCGCCGGGCACCTGGCCCGTGGAGCCGCGGACGACCAGCTCCGTCTGGAAGACGAACTCCGCACGCTGCACCGGGTTGCCGCCGATCTCCTCCAGCAGCGCGTTCACCGCGGCCGCGCCCATCGCCTCGACCGGCTGGCGGACCGTGGTCAGCGGCGGGTCGGTGAAGGCGATCAGCGGCGAGTCGTCGTAGCCGACGACCGACACGTCCCCGGGGACGGTCAGCCCCCGCTCCCGCACCGCGCGCACCGCACCGAGCGCCATCAGGTCGCTGCCGCAGACGATGCCCGTGCAGCCCTTGTCCAGCAGCGCCCCGGCGGCCGCGTGGCCGCCCTCCACGGAGAAGAGGGTGTGCTGGACGTACTCCGCGGCCGCCTCCTCGCCGAGCCCGAGCAGGCTGCCCAGCGACTCCACGAAGCCCTCGACCTTGCGGTGCACCGGCACGAAGCGGTTGGGCCCGACGGCCAGGCCGATCCGCTGGTGGCCGAGCTCCACCAGGTGCTGGACGGCGATGCGCGCCGAGGCGCGCTCGTCCGGCGAGATGTACGGCCCGGCGATCGCCGGGTTGAAGCCGTTGACCAGCACGTAGGGCACGCCCTGGCCGAGCAGGCGGGCGTAGCGCTCGGGGTCGGCGGTGACGTCCGCGTGCAGCCCGGACAGGAAGACGATGCCGCGCACCCCGCGCTCCACGAGCGCCTCCACCAGTTCGTCCTCGGTGGAGCCGCCGGGGTGCTGGGTGCACAGCACCGCGGTGTAGCCGTAGCCGGTCAGGTTCTGCTCGATGACCTGGGCGAAGGCGGGGAAGATCGGGTTGTTGAGCTCGGGGGTGATCAGCCCGATCTGGCCGGCGCTGCGCTGGCGCAGCCGCACCGGACGCTCGTAGCCGAGCACGTCCAGTGCGGCCAGCACCTTCTGCCGGGTGGCGGGGGCGACCCCCGCCTTCCCGTTCAGCACGCGGCTGGCGGTGGCCTCGCTGACCCCCGCCTGGGCCGCGATGTCGGCAAGTCGAGCGGTGGTGTTCACAGTCCCCGACCCTATGCGACCGCGCCGCACGTCAAACGGCCCACCAGACGGTCGTGTCGGCCGGGAGGACGACCCCGTCCGCCGTGACCTCCACGGGGGAACTGGCCAGCAGCACCTCGCCCGGCGCGGGCAGCGTCACCGCAGCGCCGGTGGTGTTGACGGTGCACGCGAAGCCGGGCCGGCGGAAGGACAGCACGCCCTGCGGGGCGTCCTGCCACTGGACCGACTCGCCCGCGCCGAGGCCGTCCCGCTCGCGGCGCAGCCGCAGGGCGGAGCGGTACAGCTCCAGGGTGGAGTCCGGGTCGCCGGTCTGCGCGGCGACGCTGAGGCCCGCCCACTCCCCGGGCTGCGGCAGCCAGCTGCCGCCGCTGCCGAAGCCGTACGAGCTGCCCTCCGCGGTCCACGGGATCGGCACGCGGCAGCCGTCGCGGAAGCCGTCCTGGCCGGCGGCGCGGAAGAACGCCGGGTCCTGACGGGCCTCGTCGGGCAGGTCGGTGACCTCGGGCAGGCCCAGTTCCTCGCCCTGGTAGACGTACGCGGAGCCGGGCAGGGCCAGCATCAGCAGGGAGGCGGCGCGGGCGCGGCGCAGGTCGTAGTCCTTCCCGTCGGGGGACAGCCGGGTGGCGTGGCGGACCACGTCGTGGTTGGACAGGACCCAGGTGGTGGGCGCGGCGACCGGGCGCATGGCGTCGAGCGAGCGGTCGATGACCTCGCGCAGCTCGACGGCGTCCCACTTCGTGCCGAGGTACTGGAAGTTGAAGGCCTGGTGCAGTTCGTCGGCGCGGACGTAGTTGGCGGTGCGCTCGACGGTGGGGGTCCAGGCCTCGGCGACGGCGATGCGCTCGCCGTCGTACTCGTCGAGGATGCGCCGCCACGAGCGGTAGACCTCGTGGACGCCGTCCTGGTCGAAGAAGGGCAGGACATCGTTGCCAAGGAGCTTGAGCTGCTCGTGGGCGCCGATGTCGGGCAGGCCGTCGGCCTTGACCAGGCCGTGCGCGACGTCGATGCGGAAGCCGTCGACGCCCATGTCGAGCCAGAAGCGCAGGATCGAGCGGAACTCGTCCTGGACGGCCGGGTGCTCCCAGTTGAAGTCGGGCTGCTCGGGCGCGAACAGGTGCAGGAACCACTCGCCGTCGGCGGCACGGGTCCAGGCCGGCCCGCCGAAGATGGACTCCCAGTCGTTGGGGGGCAGTTCGCCGTTCTCGCCCTTGCCGGGGCGGAAGTGGTAGCGCGCCCGCAGCGGGGAGCCGGGGCCCTCGCGCAGTGCCTGCTTGAACCACTCGTGCTGGTCGGAGGAGTGGTTCGGTACCAGGTCGACGATGATCCGCAGACCCAGCCGGTGGGCGTCGCGGATCAGGCCGTCGGCGTCGTGGAGGGTGCCGAACATCGGGTCGATGGCCCGGTAGTCGGCGACGTCGTAACCGGCGTCGGCCTGCGGCGAGGCGTAGAAGGGGCTCAGCCAGACGGCGTCGACGCCGAGGTCGCGCAGGTACGGGAGCCGCTCGCGGACGCCGGGGATGTCGCCCATGCCGTCGCCGTTCCCGTCGGCGAAGCTGCGGGGGTAGACCTGGTAGATGACCGCGTCTCTCCACCAGTCCGTGGTGGCCACGGGCTGGTCGCAGGAGTGGGGGTGACGGGTGGAGTCCGCCAGGTACTGGGTCATGGTGATCCCTTGGAAAAGTGGTTGCTCGTGCGGCGAGGGGGCGAGGCCGGGGCACCCGGCCGGTGGGCCGGGTGCCCCGGGTCGGACGACGGTCAGGACTTGGCCGCGCCGGCGGTGAGGCCGGTGACCAGGTGCCGCTGGACGACGTAGAAGAAGGCCGACGCGGGGACGGCGATGAGCACGGACGTGGCGGCCATCAGGTCCCACTGGTTGTCGTGCTCGCTGATGAAGGTGGTCAGTCCGACGGCGAGGGTGTACTTGTCGTCGCCGAGCATGAAGACCGAGGCGTAGGCGACCTCTCCCCACGCCGTGAGGAAGGTGTAGAAGGCCGCCACCGCCAGGCCCGGACGGGCCAGCGGCAGGACCAGCCGGTAGAAGGTGCCGAACGGGGTGAGGCCGTCGACCCGTCCGGCTTCGTCGATCTCCTGCGGGATGGTGTCGAAGTAGCCCTTGAGCAGCCACGCGCAGTACGGCACGGCGGTGGTGCAGTAGACCAGGATCAGCGCCCAGTACGTGTCCAGCAGACCCAGGTCGGCCAGGATGTTGTACAGCGGCACCATGAGGATGGCGACCGGGAACATCTGGGTCACCAGGAAGATCCACATCAGCTGCCGGTGGCCGGGGAAGCGCATCCGGGAGACCGCGTAGCCGGAGCTGGCGGCGATGAACACGCCCAGCACGCAGGTGCCGAGGGCGACGATCATGGAGTTCAGGAACCACTGCAGGAAGTTCGTGTCGCCGAGGACCTTGGTGTAGTTCTCGAAGCTGAACTTGCCGGCGATGTCGGCCGGGTGCAGGAAGTCGGTCTTGTCGGGGCCGAAGGAGACCCAGGCGATCCACAGCACGGGGAAGGCCGCGATGAGGCTCGCGGTGATCAGCACGCCGTGGATCAGCACGGACGCGCCCCGGCTGCGCTCGCCGCGGCCGGTGCGCCGGCGCACGGCCGCGCGGGCGGGGGCGGCGGTCGCGCCCTGGTCGGCCCCCGTGGCGGGGAGGTCTGCGGTGGTGCTCATGGGGGTGGCTGCCCTCTCTTGCGTCATGACGATGTCCTGGCCGGGGGCGGCCGTCAGGCGGCCGCGTTCTCGGAGCGGGCGAGCCAGCGCCGGTACACGGAGGCGAAGACGATGAGCATGGACAGGATGATCACGCCGTAGGCGGCGGAACCGGCGTAGTCACGCGGGTCCTGTCCGAAGCCGAGCCGGTAGGCCCAGGTCACCAGGATCTGGGCGTCCTGTCCCGCGCTCGCGCCGAACAGCAGGAAGATGACGACGAACTGGTTGAAGGTCCAGATGATGCCGAGCAGGATCACCGTGCTGCTCACCGAGCGCAGGCCCGGGAGCGTCACGAAGCGGAACCGCTGCCAGGGGGTGGCGCCGTCCATCTCGGCGGCTTCGTACAGCTCGGAGGGGATCGACTGCAGACCGCCGAGGAGCGAGACCATCATGAAGGGGACGCCGACCCAGGTGTTGACCATGATCGCCGCGGTCTTCTGCCAGAAGGGGTCGCTCAGCCAGGCGGGCGTCGGCAGGTGCAGCGAGTGCAGGACCGTGTTCAGGATGCCGCCGTCGTCGGCGAGGATCAGCCGCCACGAGAAGACGGTGACGAAGGTGGGCACGGCCCAGGGCAGGATCAGGACCAGCCGGTAGAAGGTGCGGCCGCGGATCTTGCGGTTCAGCAGCATGGCGAGGCCGAGGCCGAGGCCGTAGTGCAGGGTGACGCAGACGGCCGTCCACACGATGGTCCAGGTGAAGTGCGGCCAGAACTGGTGGTCCGCCCCGGAGAGGATCTCCGTGTAGTTCTTCAGGCCCACCCAGGAGAAGGAGTCCGGGATGTGGTTGACGCCGATCGTCCGGCCGACGTTCTGGCTGTTGGCGTCGGTCAGCGACAGGTAGATGCCGCGGACCAGGGGGTAGAGCACCAGCAGGCCGATGACGGCGACCACCGGCGCCACCATGGCCCAGGCATACCAGTTGCGGTTGTAGGACTGCCGGATGCGGCTGAGCGGACCGGGGCGCGGCGCCTCGCCACGCTTGGTCTTCCGGGTCCCGCCCTGGACGGCGACGGTCATCTTCGGCACCTTTTCGAGAGGTTCGCTAAGGGTGGTACGGCCGCCCCGCACGGCCGGGGGGCATGCGTGCGGACGCGGGCGGGCCGCCCGGCCCGCCCCCCGCTCGGGGGAGGCGGACCGGACGGCTCATGGCTGCCTTACTGGAAGTCCTTGACGAGCTTCTTGTAGGCGTCGGCGGTCGCGTCCAGCCCCTGCTGGGTGCCGGCCTTGCCCTGCAGGACGTTCGTCAGACCGGTGTTGAAGTCGGCGAACAGGGAGCTGTACTCCGGCAGCTCCGGACGCGGGCGGGCGACGTTGGCCAGGATGTCCTGGAACTCGGCGACGCCGGGAGCGGCCTTGACCTCGGCGGTGTAGGCGGAGGTGCGGGTCGGCAGGGTGCCGTTCTTCAGCGCGATCTTGGCCTGGGTCTCACCCGAGGTCATCCAGCCGACGAACTTCTGGGCGGCTTCCTGGTGGGCCTTGTCCGAGCCGGCGTAGACGGCCAGGTTGTGGCCGCCGGTGGGGGCGCCGGCCTTGCCGGTGGAGCCGGCCGGGACGGAGGAGATGCCCAGGTTGGCCTTGTCGGTGAAGGCCGCACCCTTGTAGATGTTGGTCAGCTCCCAGGGACCCTGGACGATCATGGCGACCTTGCCGTTGACGAACGCGTCCTGCATGTGGGCGTAGCTGTCGGCGGTCACGTCGAGCTTGTGGACACCCGGGGCGGCGAGCACGGACTTGCTCGTGTCGACGGCCTTGACGGCCTCGGGCGAGTTGATCGTGATCTTCTTCGCCGCGGCGTCGACCATGTCGGTGCCCTCGCCGAAGAGGAAGGGCAGCTCGTAGTAGGAGTCGGCGCGGAGCCAGAAGCCGTCGACCTTGTCCTTGGCCTTGACGGCCTTGGCGACCGCCTTCAGCTCGTCCCAGGTGGCGGGGGCCTTGTCGAAGCCGGCCTTCTTCAGCAGCTCCTTGTTCCACATGAGCGCGAGGGTGTCGGTGACGATCGGGGCACCGTAGGTCTTGCCCTCGTACTGCGCCTGCTTGAGCAGGGACGGGTTGATGTCACCCTGGTCGGCCAGCGCCGGGGTGCCGTCCAGCGGCGCGAGGAACTGGGACTTCGCCCAGGAGGCGGTCCAGCCGACCTCGGCGCGGACGACGTCCGGGGCGCCCTTGCTGCCGGCGGCCGTCTGGAACTTGTTCTGGGCCTGGTCGAACGGCACGTTGACGTACGTGACCTTGATCTTCGGGTTCGCCTTCTCGAAGTCCGCGATCAGGGCCTTGTAGGTCGGCGCCTCGTTCGTCGCGTTCGAGGTGTCCCACCAGGTGATGGTGACGGGACCGCCGGCCTTGTCACTGCCGCCGTCGTCGCCGCCGCAAGCCGTCGCCGCAAGCCCGAGCGCCGCAACCAGCGCGGTGGCCGCTATGCCACGCCGCATGTGATCTCCTCCAGGATGAAAGCCCGTGATGGTGCGGGGCGCGTCGCCGCGTCCCCCCTGCCGACTGCGCCTTTGCGGCCGCCGGGCTGTCGAGGAACGTAACAGGGATGAAAGCCTGACGAAAGACCTTGCTGCAAAGACTTGCAAGATCTTCCGATCGTTACATCTGCGTGTCCTCACAGTTGCAGACGGGAGACGTGACGTGGGACGCTCGCGCTCCTGGAA
Source organism: Streptomyces sp. TOM-9 (assembly GCF_056858595.1). NCBI lineage: Bacteria > Bacillati > Actinomycetota > Actinomycetes > Kitasatosporales > Streptomycetaceae > Streptomyces > Streptomyces sp. TOM-9. The sequence continues at coordinate 3,201,255 of NZ_JBXEQB010000001.1, forward strand.
GCCGTTACGCGATCTTCCGCAAATTCTTGAAAGGCATTGCCGATCACGCGGCGGATCGGAATCATCGGCAGGGAACGGCGCCGACTCCCGAGGGACCGACATGACCCAAGAGCTCGCCCCCGTCATCCACGACGCGACCGACGAGACCCCGGCCGCCCCCGAGGGGGGCACACCCGGCTGGTGGCGCAGCGCCGTCATCTACCAGGTGTACGTACGCTCCTTCGCCGACGGCGACGGTGACGGCGTGGGCGACCTGCCCGGCATCCGGGCCCGGCTGCCGTACCTGGCGGAACTGGGCGCCGACGCGGTCTGGCTGACCCCCTTCTACGCCTCGCCCCAGGCGGACGGCGGCTACGACGTCGCCGACTACCGCAGCGTCGACCCCCTCTTCGGCTCCCTCGCGGACGCCGACGCGCTCATCCGCACCGCCCACGAGCTGGGCCTTCGGGTGATCGTCGACATCGTCCCGAACCACACCTCCGACCGGCACGCGTGGTTCCGGGCGGCGCTCACGGACCGGCGCGGGGGGCCGGCCCGTGAGCGCTACCACTTCCGCCCCGGCAAGGGCGAGCACGGCGAACTGCCGCCCAACGACTGGGAGTCGGTCTTCGGCGGCCCCGCGTGGACCCGGGTCGCGGACGGCGACTGGTACCTCCACCTCTTCGCGCCCGAGCAGCCCGACCTCAACTGGGAGCACCCCGAGGTCCGCGAGGAGTTCGACGCCATCCTCCGCTTCTGGCTGGACCTGGGCGTGGACGGCTTCCGCATCGACGTCGCCCACGGCATGGTCAAGGCGCCCGGCCTGCCCGACATCGGTCACAAGGAGCAGGTCAAGATGATCGGCTCCCAGGTGCTCCCCTTCTTCGACCAGGACGGGGTGCACGAGATCCACCGCGCCTGGCGCCGGCTGCTCGACTCCTACTCCCCCGGCCCCGGGCCGCGGGAACTGCCGTCCGAGCGCATCGGCGTCGCCGAGGCCTGGGCGCCCGACGCCGGGCGCATGGCGCTGTACGTCCGCCCCGACGAGCTGCACCAGGCCTTCAACTTCCACTTCCTGCAGTGCCCCTGGGAGGCCGGGGCGATGCGGGCGGTGATCGAGGAGTCCCTCGCCGCCACCGTCTCCGTGGGCGCCCCCACCACCTGGGTGCTCTCCAACCACGACGTGGTCCGGCACGTCACCCGCTACGGGGGCGGTGCGGCCGGGCTGCGCCGGGCCCGCGCCGCGGCCCTGCTGATGCTCGCGCTGCCCGGTTCCGTCTACGTCTACCAGGGCGAGGAACTGGGTCTGCCCGAGGTCACCGACCTGCCGGACGAGGTCCGCCAGGACCCCTCCTTCTTCCGGGACAACGGCCAGGACGGGCTGCGCGACGGCTGCCGGGTGCCCATCCCGTGGACCGCCGACGGCCCCAGCCACGGCTTCGGCCCGGCCGGCAGCTGGCTGCCGCAGCCCGCGGGCTGGGGTGGACTGAGCGTCCAGGCGCAGACCGGCGACCCCGACTCCACCCTGGAGCTGTACCGCTCGGCCCTGCGGCTGCGCCGTGAACTGCCCGGCCTCGGCGACGGGCCGATGCGCTGGCTGGACGCTCCCGAGGGGGTGCTGGCCTTCTCCCGTCCCGGCCTGGTGTGCACCGTCAACGCCAATCCGGCCCCGGTCCAACTCCCCGTGCCGGGGCGGCCGGTGCTCTCCTCCGAGCCCGTGGCGTTCACCGGCGGATCCGTCCGTCTTCCGGCTGATTCGTGCATCTGGTGGGCGATCTGAGATGCGACCGGTACAGTCCAATCCTGTGACCGCAAGGCTTGCCGACATCGCAGCCCAGGCGGGGGTGAGCGAAGCGACCGTCAGCCGTGTCCTCAACGGCAAGCCCGGGGTCTCCGCCGCCACCCGTCAATCCGTGCTGGCCGCCCTCGACCTGCTGGGGTACGAACGGCCGGTGCGGCTGCGGCAGCGCAGCGCGGGCCTCGTCGGGCTCATCACCCCGGAGCTGGAGAACCCGATCTTCCCGGCCTTCGCGCAGGTCATCGGGCAGGCCCTGACCCGGCAGGGGTACACCCCGGTGCTGGCCACCCAGACCCCGGGCGGCTCGACCGAGGACGAACTCGTCGAGATGCTCGTCGAGCGCGGTGTCGCCGGGATCATCTTCGTCTCCGGACTGCACGCCGACTCCACCGCCGACGTGGAGCGCTACGACCGGCTGCACGGCCAGGGCGTGCCGTTCGTCCTGATCAACGGCTTCTCCGGCAAGATCAAGGCGCCGTTCGTCTCGCCCGACGATCGCGGTGCCATGCGTCTGGCCGTCACCCATCTGGCGGCGCTCGGCCACGAGCGGATCGGCCTCGCGGTCGGTCCCAAGCGGTTCGTCCCCGTACAGCGCAAGATAGAGGGCTTCCTGCGCAGCATGGAGGAGGTGCTCGGCATAGCCGCCGACGAGGCGGCCGGGCGCATCCAGCACTCGCTGTTCACCCTCGAGGGTGGTCAAGCTGCCGCCTCCGGCCTGATCGAGGCCGGCTGCACGGCCGTGGTGTGCGCCTCCGACATGATGGCGCTCGGCGCCGTCCGCGCCGCCCGGCAGCAGGGGCTGTCCGTCCCCGGGGACGTCTCCGTCGTCGGCTTCGACGACTCCCCGCTCATCGCCTTCACCGATCCGCCGCTCACCACCATCCGGCAGCCGGTCACGGCCATGGGCCAGGCCGCGGTGCGCGCGCTGCTGGAGGAGGTCGGCGGTACCCCGGCACCGCACAGCGAGTTCGTCTTCCTGCCCGAACTGGTCGTCCGCGGTTCGACGGCATCAGGTCCCAAGGCCGGGGCAGCCGTACCCGTACAGCAGTCGACCGGGAGGCGTACGCGGGATGCACGCAATCCCACCGGGGGTTGATCGGACGGCACCGGACCGCATGGCAGACTATCGCCCCATGGGGGAATCGACCGCGAAGACCATGGCCCACCGCAGTGACGCCGTACCACCGCGCTCCATCGATTCCCGTGACGCCGATGGAGCGACGACGGGCAACAGACTGCTGGCGCCACGCCGGCCCCGGCTGTGGTTCGAGATCCTGCTGATCGCCGTCAGCTACTGGATCTACTCGCTGGTGCGCAACGCCGTGCCCGAGCAGCAGGACGACGCCATGCGGAACGCGGGCCACGTCTGGGGCCTGGAACGGTCCCTCGGGCTCGCCTTCGAGCACGCGGTCAATCATGCCGTGAACTCGGTAACGTGGCTCATCGTCGCGATGAACTATTACTACGCGACGCTCCACTTCATCGTCACCCTCGCGGTGCTCGTCTGGCTGTTCCGCCGGCACCCCGGGCGCTACGCGCCGACCCGGCTGGTCCTCTTCGTGACGACCGGCATCGCGCTGCTCGGCTACTACTTCTTCCCCCTGGCGCCGCCCCGGCTGATGGAGGGCGGCGGCTTCATCGACACCGTGAAGATCCACCACACCTGGGGGTCGATGGCGTCGGGCGACCTGGCGCACGTCTCCAACCAGTACGCGGCCATGCCGTCGATGCACATCGGCTGGTCGCTGTGGTGCGGCATCACCGTCGCCATGCTCGCGCGGCGGACCTGGGTGCGGGTGCTGGGCGTGCTCTACCCGGTCGTCACGCTGCTCGTCATCGTCTCCACCGCCAACCACTTCTGGCTCGACGCCGCCGGCGGCACCCTCTGCCTCGGCGTCGGCTTCGCCGCCTCCTGGGCGGTCTACGGCGGCCTCGCCTACCGGTTGCCGCGCCAGGTGCGGGTCGCCACGGCGTAGCCGGGCGGCGGACGCGGACTACGTGGCGTAGAAGAGGCGCTCGACCACCGCGCGGGCCCGGCGCGTGGCCCGGCGGTACTCCTCGACCATGTCGCCCACGTGGCCCGGCTCGTAGCCGAGGTACCGCCCCACCGCGGCGAGTTCCTTGCCGTCGCCGGGGAAGGTGTCCCCGGCGCGGGCCCGGACGAGCATGACGGCGTTGCGCATCCGGCTCGCCAGGATCCAGGCGGCGTCCAGGACTTCCGCGTCCTCGGCGAGGACCAGTCCCGCCGCCGCGGCCGCGGCCAGCGCCGGCCGGGTACGGGTGGTCCGCAGGCCGGGGAACCGCGCGCCGTGCTGGAGCTGCAGCAGCTGCACGGTCCACTCGACGTCGCTGAGCCCGCCCCGCCCCAGCTTGGCGTGGGTCGTCGGGTCGGCGCCGCGCGGCAGCCGCTCGGACTCCATACGGGCCTTGAGCCGGCGGATCTCGCGGACCGCCTCCTCTGGCAGCCCGTCGGCCGGGTAGCGCAGCGGGTCGACGAGGCCGATGAAGCGGGCGCCCAGGTCCTCGTCGCCCGCGACCGGTTCGGCGCGCAGCAGGGCGTGGCTCTCCCAGACCAGCGACCAGCGCCGGTAGTAGGCGGCGTACGAGCCGAGCGTGCGCACCAGCGGTCCGCTCTTGCCCTCGGGGCGCAGGTCGGCGTCGATGAGCAGCGGTGGGTCGGTGGTGGGGATCTGCAGCAGCCTGCGCAGCTCGTTGGCGACCTTGAGCGCGGCCTTGGCGGCCCGGTGCTCGTCGGTGCCCTCGTACGGCTCGTGGACGAACAGGACGTCGGCGTCGGAGCCGTAGCCCAGTTCGTGGCCGCCGAAGCGGCCCATCCCGATGACGGCGAACCGGGTCGGCAGGGGCTCTCCCTCGGCCGCCTCGACGGCGTTGACCGCGGCCTGCAGGGCCCCGGTGACGGCGGCGGCGTTGAGGTCGGTGAGGGCGGTGCCGATGGCGTCGGGGTCGTCGCGGTGGACCCCGACGAGGTCCGCGGCCGCGGTGCGGAACAGCTCGCGGCGGCGGACCCCGCGTACCGCGGCGACGGCCTGCTCGGCGGAGTCCGCGCGGTGGACCGCGGCCAGCACCTCCTGGTCCAGCGCACCGCGCGTGCGGGGCTGGAGCCCCTCGTCGTCGGCGAGCAGGGCGACCGCCTCGGGGGCCCGCATGAGCAGGTCGGGGGCGAGCCGCCCGGAGGACAGCACGCGCGCGAGGTTGACGGCTGCGGCGCCCTCGTCCCGCAGCAGCCGCAGGTACCAGGGGGTGCGGCCCAGGGCGTCGCTGACCTTGCGGAAATTGAGCAGACCCGCGTCGGGGTCCGCGGAGTCGGCGAACCAGCCGAGCAGCACCGGCAGCAGGGTCCGCTGGATGGCGGCCTTGCGGCTGACCCCCGAGGCCAGCGCCTCCAGATGGCGCAGGGCCGCGGTGGGGTCGGCGTAGCCGAGCGCCTCCAGACGCTGCTTGGCCGCGTCCGGGGTCAGGCCCACCTCGCCGGGGGCGAGCTGGGCGACCGCGTCGAGCAGCGGCCGGTAGAAGAGCTTCTCGTGGAGGCGGCGCACCTCCCGCGCGTGCCGCCGCCACTCCCGCTGCAGCTCCGCCACCGGGTCCGCCCGGAAGCCCAGGGAGCGGCCGAGCCGCCGCAGGTCGGCCACGTCCTCGGGCACCAGGTGGGTGCGGCGCAGCTTGTGGAGCTGGATGCGGTGCTCCATCGTCCGCAGGAAGCGGTACGAGGTGTCGAGCGCCGCCGCGTCCGCCCGCCCCACGTAGCCGCCGGCGGCGAGCTGGGACAGCGCGGTCAGGGTGGTGCCGCTGCGCAGCGACGGGTCGGTGCGGCCGTGCACGAGCTGGAGCAGCTGCACCGCGAACTCCACGTCCCGCAGGCCGCCGGGGCCCAGCTTCAGCTCCCGGTCCAGGTGCGCGACGGGGATGTTCTCCACGACCCGGCGCCGCATCTCCTGCACGTCCTGGACGAAGTGCTCGCGTTCGGCGGCCTGCCACACCATGGGCGACAGCGCCTCGACGTACTCCTGCCCGAGCGCCGGGTCGCCGGCCACCGGGCGGGCCTTGAGCAGCGCCTGGAACTCCCACGTCTTGGCCCAGCGCTTGTAGTAGGCCAGGTGGCTGGAGAGGGTGCGCACCAGCGGGCCGCGCCGGCCCTCGGGCCGCAGGTTGGCGTCGACCTGCCAGATGCTGCCCTCGACGGTGGTGTCGGAGCAGATCCGCATCATGCGCGAGGCCAGTCGCGTGGCGGCCTGCAGCGCCTTGGCCTCCTCGGCGTCGGGGCGGGCCTCGGCCACGAAGATGACGTCGACGTCGGAGATGTAGTTGAGCTCGTGGCCGCCGCACTTGCCCATGCCGATCACCGCCAGCCGGCACAGCGCGGCGTCGCCCGGCGCCTCCTCCTCGGCCATGGCCAGGGCCGCGCGCAGCGTCGCGGTGGCGAGGTCGGCGAGCTCCGCGGCGGTCTGCACCAGGTCGCTGGTGCCGCACACGTCGCGGGCGGCGATGCCCAGCATGCAGCGCCGGTAGGCGACGCGCAGCGACTCGGGGTCGTCGGCCCCGGCCAGCCCCCGTTCGAACTCCGTGGTCCCCGGGTGCAGGTCGGCGTGCTCGTAGGTGACCAGGGCGTGCCAGTCACGCGGATGCCGGGTGAGGTGGTCGGCCAGGGCCACGGAGGCGCCCAGCACCCCGAGCAGCCGGTCGCGCAGCGGCTTGGCCGTGGTGAGCGTGTCGAGGAGGGTGCGCCGCTCCCCGGGATCGAGGGCCTCGAGGAGCCGTACGAGGGAGGCGAGCGCCTGGTCGGGGTCGGCCGTGGCGCCCAGCGCGTCGAGCAGGACCGGGTCGCTGCGCACCGGGGCGAGCTGCTCGCCGCCCAGCAGTGCCTCGGCGGCCACGGCGTCACTGAAGCCGTGCCTCAGCAGCCGCCCGAACCTGGTGTCCCGTCGCCCTTCCAGCACGCCGCCTGCCTTTCCCGGTGCTCCCGGCTGGGCTGATCCGCCCTAGAGAGAGTATCCGCCCTGCCCCGGCTCTGTTACCTGGCGTTATGGCCGGTTTCGGGGTGATCGTCCGGCGGTGTGAGCGCGGTCTGGCCCTTCTGGTATAAAGCGCTTGCTGTTTCAGAGGTTTAAGAAATCAACCAACGGTACCCACGGCTACCCATGAGTGGGACGGGGCGGGGAAGAGAACATGCGGCGAATACGTCTGCGCGGGCGTGCGTGGCTCGCGGTGGGGGCGGTCGTACTCGGAGGGGCCGGTGTCATCACCGCCTCGTCCGTGGCCAGCGGACCGGAGGGGACCGCCCCGTCGGCCGACGCGAAGGGGCCGGTGCCCAGTGCGGTCCAGTCCGTCGACCTCAAGGGCAAGGGCGGGGAGCGCACCCTGCCCCGGCGCGACACCGACACCTTCGGCCTGCTCGGTGTGACGTGGGACGACCCGCGCACGGAGCTGGACGGCACGGTGCAGGTGCGCACCCGTTCCGTGAAGAGCGGCCAGTGGTCCGACTGGCACGCGGTCGACCCGCACTACGACGACGCTCCCGACCCGAAGACCGAGGGCGCTACCCGGGGCGGTTCGGCCCCGCTGTACGTGGGCCTGTCCAACGGCGTCGAGCTCAAGGTCGTATCGGCGAACGCCGCGTCGGGCACCCTCCCGAAGGGCCTCCAGCTCGAGCTGGTCGGCGACGCCAAGAAGAGCGGCACCGACGTCGCCATGGCGCCTGCCGCCTTCGCGGCGGACGCCGAGGAGACCACGACCCCGCCGGCCGATCCCTCGGCGACGGACTCGCCGTCCGACACCGCGACGCCCGACCCGACGGACTCCTCACCGAGCGACACGGCGGCTCCGTCGACCTCGGCCCCGGCACCGGACTCCTCGGCGTCCACGAGCGCCTCCCCGAGCGCGTCCGCGAGCACCTCCGCCCCCACCTCGCCGTCGCCGAGTTCGACCCGGCCGACCGCCCCCACGTCCACCGTGGCGATGCCGGCCGTCAAGCTCCGCAAGGACTGGGGTGCCGACGAGTCCAAGCGCGAGGCCGGGGACCCGCCCTACGCGGACAAGGTGAACGTGGTCTTCGTCCACCACACCGACACCGCCGCCGACTACGACTGCGCCGACTCGGCCTCGATCGTGCGGTGGATCTACGCCTACCACCTGTCGCAGGACTGGCGCGACATCGGCTACAACGCCCTGGTCGACAAGTGCGGCACCATCTTCGAGGGCCGCTTCGGCGGCCTGGACCTGCCGGTCATCGGCGCGCAGACCTACGGCTTCAACACGCGTAGCTGGGGCATCGCCGCGATCGGCACCTTCCAGGTCATCAAGGGCGTCCCGGCCACACCGATCTCCTCCAAGATGCTCGGCTCGATCGCGGCGCTGTCCGCGTGGAAGCTCGGCCAGTACGGGATCAACCCCAACCCCGGCAGCAAGACGCAGACCCTGGTCGAGGGCGCGGAGGACAGCCCGCCGTGGGTCTTCAAGAAGTCGTACACGTTCAACCCGATCTCCGGGCACCGCGACGGCTTCGCCACCGCCTGCCCCGGCCAGAACCTGTACGACAAACTCGCCACCATCCGCTCCTACGCGGCCGGCGTCGCCGCGCCGACGCTGAACGGCGTCAGCGGCGCCACGCTCTCCGGGTCCTCGTACTACACCAAGGGCACGGCGACGGTGGCCTGGAAGGAGTCCACCCCGACCGCCGTCATCAAGCGGTTCGAGGTGCTCGTGGACGGCAAGGTCGCGGCCACCGCCAAGCCCACCGCGCTCTCGGCGCCGATCACGGTCGCCGCGGGCAAGCACACCGTGACCGTGCGAGCCGTGCACAACAACAACAAGACGGCGACGTCCGCGAGTTCGTACACCGTGGTCGGCGACACGACCAAGCCGGCGTTCACCACCGCGCCCGAGGTGAAGATCCGCAACGCCGCCGTCTCCAGCACCTCCGTGCCGGTCTCCGTGACCTGGAAGGCCTCCGACAACGGCGCGCTCAAGGGCATCGCGGCGACCGCCCCGACCACGGCCACCTTCGGCCCGACCACCACGTCGTGGAGCACCACGGGCAAGGCGAACACCGCGGTCACCTACGGCCTGAAGGCCACCGACGCGGCCGGGAACTACACCACCGCCTCGGTGAGCCGCACGGCGGCGATCCTGCAGGAGACCTCGGCGACGAAGGCCGGGAAGTGGTCGGCGAAGAGCAGCACCAGCTACCTCGGCGGCAAGTCGCTCACCTCCTCCTCGAAGAACGCCAGCCTGACCTGGACGTTCACCGGCCGCTCGGTCGGCTGGGTGGTCTCCCGCGCCTCGACCTCCGGTCAGGCGTACGTCTACGTCGACGGGGTCAAGGCGGCCACGGTGGACCTGAAGTCCTCCACCACCGCCTACCGGCAGACGATCTGGTCCAAGTCCTGGACGACCAGCGGCAAGCACACGCTGAAGATCGTCGTCGTCGGCACCTCCGGCCGCCCCGCGATCACCACGGACGGCATCACGTACGTCAAGTGACGTCCTGACAGCAAGGGCCCGGGGAACGCGAGTTGCGTTCCCCGGGCCCTTTTACCTGGGCTTGACCTCAAGATCCAGAACGTACGCACCGTTCCCCGGACCTTCACTTCCGCGGCGCTTCGGACGTCCGCGGCCCCCTCCTAATCTGGCGCGGCGCCACTCCCCGTCCCCCCCCTTCACGGAGGTCCGCCGTGTCCGGCTGGTCCCTGCCCCGTCCCCGTCGTACCGTCACCGCCCTCACTTCCACCCTCGGCGTCGCCGCCGCCTCCCTCGGCCTGTGGGCCGGACTCGGCGGCGCCGAGACCGCCCACGCGGCCGGCAGCGTGCCGAACCCCGACCACGTGGTCGTGGTGATGCTCGAGAACCACGCCTACAGCCAGGTCATCGGCAGCTCCAGCGCGCCGTACCTCAACAACACGCTCAAGGCCGGCGGCGCCAGCCTGACGCAGTCGTACGGCGTCACGCACCCGAGCCAGCCCAACTACCTGCAGATCTTCTCGGGCGGCAACCAGGGCGTCACCGACGACGGCTGCTACACCCCGGGCTTCAGCTCCAAGCCCAACCTCGCCTCCGAGCTGATCGCCGCCGGCAAGAGCTGGGCCAGCTACAACGAGACGCTGCCCAGCCAGGGTTCCACCACCTGCAGCAGCGGCGACTACGCCCGCAAGCACAACCCGTGGTTCGCGTTCAGCAACGTCCCGACGTCGACGGCGAAGACCTTCGCCCAGTTCCCGACGGACTTCACCACCCTGCCGAAGGTCTCGTTCGTCACGCCGAACCTGTGCAGCGACATGCACGACTGCTCGGTCTCCACCGGTGACACCTGGCTGAAGAACAAGCTGGGCGCCTACGCGACCTGGGCGAAGACCCACAACAGCCTGCTCGTCGTCACCTTCGACGAGGACAACCGGCTGAGCGGCAACCGCATCCCGACCGTGCTCTACGGCCAGCCGGTCAAGGCCGGTTCGTCGTCCGCCACGACGTACAACCACTACAACGTGCTCCGCACGCTGGAGGACCTGGCGGGTCTCACCACGCACGCGGGCAACGCCGCCTCCGCCTCGGACATCACCGGCATCTGGGCGAGCTGAGGCCGGTGTACGTCGCGGACAGCCGCGGCGGAGCCGGCACCGGGGTCGCCCCCACCGTCCTCGTCCTGGGCACCGTCAGCCTCATCACCGACGTCTCGTCGGAGATGGTCACCGCCGTGCTCCCCCTCTACCTGGTCGCCGGACTCGGGCTCTCCCCGCTCGGCTTCGGCCTGCTCGACGGCGTCTACAACGGCTTCAGCGCCCTCGTGCGGCTGGCCGGCGGGCACCTCGCCGACCGGGGCGGCGGCCGGCACAAGGCCGTCGCGGCCGTCGGCTACGGCCTGTCGGCGCTGTGCAAGCCCGCGCTGCTTCTCGTCCACAGCCTGCCCCTGATCGGTGCCGTCCTCGCGGTCGACCGCACCGGCAAGGGACTGCGCACCGCACCGCGGGACGCGCTGATCTCGCTGACCTCCACGCCCGAGACGCGCGGGCGGGCCTTCGGCGTGCACCGCGCCATGGACACCGCCGGGGCGCTGCTGGGACCGCTGGTGGCGTTCCTCATCCTGCGGCAGGCCGCCGAGGGGTACGACGCCGTCTTCACGGTGAGCTTCTGCGTGGCCGCCGTGGGGGTGCTGGTGCTGCTGCTCTTCGTGCCGGGCCGCCTCCGCGGCGGGGCCCCGGTCACCACGGCCGCCCCCGCCCCCGCCGACGCGCCCTCGCCTTCGCTGCGGGCGTCCGTGGCGCTGCTGCGCCGCCGGGACGTGCGGCGGCTGACGGTCTGCGCGACGCTGCTGGGCCTGTCGACGGTGAGCGACTCCTTCGTCTACCTGCTGCTCCAGCACCGGCTCGGGGTCCCCGACCGCTGGTTCGCGCTGCTCCCCCTGGGCACCGCGGCGGCATTCCTGCTGCTCGCGATGCCGCTGGGGCGGCTGGCCGACCGTGTGGGGCGCTGGCGGATGTTCCTGGCGGGACACCTCGCGCTGCTCGCCGCGTACGGGCTGATGCTCGCGCACGGCCCCGCGTACGCCGTCCTGCTGCTGCACGGCGCCTTCTACGCCGCCACGGACGGTGTGCTGATGGCCGCCGCCTCCACCGCCGTCCCCGACGAGTTGCGCGGTGCCGGGCTCGCCCTCGTCCAGACCGGGCAGGCCATGGCCCGCTTCGTCGCCTCCCTGGCCTTCGGCGCGGCCTGGACCGCCTGGGGCGACCGCGCGGCGCTCACCGCCGCCGCGCTGGCGCTGACGGCGTGCGCGGTCTGCGCCGTGTACCTGCGTCCGGCGCCGAGCACGTGACCTTCGAGGAAAGGCCCCCCATGAACACCCGCAGCCGTCTGTTCGTGCTGCTCGCCGCCGTGGCGGCGCTGGCCGCCGTCGCCGCCGTGTCCGTGCTGCGCGCCGCCGACCGGGCGGCGGAGAAGGACCGCCCGCAGGCGGGCGGTCCCGCGGTCACGGCGGGGGCGGTGACGCTGGCGCCGGACGCGCCCCGCATGGTGTTCCGCAACATGGCGTGGGGCCCGCACCGGGACGAGCTCGCCACGGTCCCGGCCGGCCGGCCCGGGGCCGCGCGCACCGCCTCGGACGTGAAGTGCCTGCGCTTCTACGCGGCCGCGGGCACCGGCATCTGCCTGCAGTCCGTCAAGGGCGCCGTCCAGGACAGCTACCGCGCCGTCGTGCTCGACGCCCGGCTGCACGAGCTGCGCCGCTTCCCCCTCGCGGGCATCCCGACCCGGGCCCGGGTCTCGCCCAGCGGGCGCATGGTCGCCTGGACGGTGTTCGTCGGGGGCGACTCCTACGCGGGCACGAACTTCTCCACCCGCACCTCCGTCCTGGACACCCGTACCTGGACCCTCGTCAAGAACCTCGAGGACTTCCGGATCACCAAGGAGGGCCGGCCGTACCACGCCGCCGACGTCAACTTCTGGGGCGTGACCTTCTCCGACGACACCCACTTCTACGCCACCCTGGGCACCGGCGGCCGCACCTACCTCGTCCGCGGCGACGTCGCGGCCCGCTCCGTCCGCACGCTGCGCGGCAACGTCGAGTGCCCCTCGCTCTCGCCCGACGGCACCCGGCTGGTGTTCAAGAAGCGCGTCGCGGGCCTGTCCCCCGACGCGCCCTGGCGGCTGTACGTCCTGGACCTGGCCACCCTGCGCGAGACCCAGCTCGCGGAGCGGCGCAGCGTCGACGACCAGGTCGTCTGGCGCGACGACCACACGGTCGTCTACGCCCTGGCCGGGGACTTCGGCGCGGACCTGTGGACGGTGCCCGCCGACGGCACCGGAACGGCCCGCCGCATGATGACGGCGGCGCTGGCCCCCGCGTACCTCGGCTAGGGCTCGCCGCGGGGCCCCGTCCGCTCAGGTCGCCAGTGACACGTCGGTCGCCTTGACCAGCGCGACGACCGCGGCGCCCTCGGCGACGCCCAGCTCGTCGAGGGCCTCCCGGGTGATCACGGCGGTCAGCTCGCGGCCGCCCGCGAAGCCGATCCGGACGGTCGCCATGGCCTCGCCCGGCGTCACGGCGGTGACGGTCCCGGGGACCCGGTTGCGGATGCTGATGCCCTGCACCGGGGCCGTGGCGAGGGAGACCTCCGTCGCCTTGATCAGCACGGTCACCCCGCCGCCCGGGATGATGCCGAGCTCCCGCACGGCCTCGGCGGTCACGGCCGCCGTGAAGTCCGGTCCCCCGCCGTCGAGGCGCACCGTGACCACGGCCATCACCTCGCCCGGGACCACCGAGGCGACCTTGCCGTCGATCTGGTTGCGAATGCTCAGTGCCATGAGCGGCACCGTAAGCCCGCCCCCGGCGCGCCGCGCGGAACGACCCGCCGCCCGCCCCGGGCCCGGGCGGCGGTCCGGTCCCGCCGGCGGCGGCTCAGGCGGTGACCAGGTCCGCCCAGCGGGTGATACCGGCGCAGTCGGCACGTATGCCGTGCCGTGTGGAGAGGGCGCCCACGATGCCGAGGCCCCGGCCGTGCTCGTCGGGGTCGGTGGATCCCCCCGGCATGCATGGTCGGGCCGACGGGCCCGAGTCGGTCACCTCGATGTGCAGGGCGCTGCGCCCCTCGACCTCGGTCCAGCAGATGCGCAGGGACGCGGGGCCGTCGGCGTGCACGATCGCGTTCGTGGTCAGCTCCGATATCACCAGCAGCGCGTCCTCGGCCACCTCCGCGCGCAGCTCCCACTCCGCCAGCACGCCCCGTACCCTCCGGCGCACGACGGACAGGGCGCCTGGGATGTGCGACAGCGCGCAGACGTGCACGTCCTCGCGCTGCGGCATCGTCTCGGGCTGTGCCGCCATGGTGTCCTCCTCCCGGGGAGTCCTGCCGGGTGGACTCCCGGACCTGCACGAAAGCTTCCGAGACAGGACATCCCGGGTCAATGAATCGGGGTCGTCATTATCGAACGCCGCCCTCAGAGGCCGAACGACCTGCGCAAACGCGCTGATGCCCATCGTGGTCGCCGGGGATAGCATCGACGTATGGCCGGCCCGCTCCAGTCCATCGAACGGGCGGCGGCGATCCTCAGGCTCCTGGCCGGCGGTCCCCGCCGGCTCGGGCTGGGCGAAGTGGCCGGCTCGCTCGGGCTGGCGAAGGGCACCGCCCACGGCATCCTGCGCACCCTCCAGCACGTGGACTTCGTGGAGCAGGACCCGGCGACCGGGAAGTACCAGCTCGGGGCGGCCCTGCTGCACCTGGGCACCAGCTACCTGGACGTCAACGAACTGCGGTCCCGGTCGATCAACTGGGCCGACGCGCTGGCCGCCCGCAGCGGCGAGGCGGTACGCCTCGGCACCCCGCTGGAGGGCCAGGTGCTCGTCGTCCACCACGTCTTCCGGCCCGACGACAGCCTGCAGACGCTCGACGTCGGAGCCCTGCTGCCGCTGCACGCCTCCTCGCTCGGCAAGATCCTGCTGGCGTACGGTGCGGCACCGCTGGAGCCGCTGCTGAAGGAGGAACTGGAGGCGTACACCCGGCACACCCTGGTGGTCCCGGAGGACCTGACCCGGGCCCTCGCCGAGGTCCGCGAGCAGGGCTGGGCGCCGGAGGTGCAGGAGATGTCGATGGGCGAGGCCGGGGTCTCGGCGCCGATCCGCGGGTCGGGCGGCCTCGTCGTGGGCGCGATCGGCCTGTCCGGCCCGGTCGAGCGGATCTGCGACAGCAAGGGCCGCCCGCTGGCGTCCCTGGTCACGCTGCTCCGCGAGGCCGCGCGGGCGATCTCCAGAGACCTGGGCGCCGCCCGCTGGTGAGGCCCGCCCGGGCACCGGACACCCCGAGCACAGCGAACGCGTCGGAAAGCATCGGAAAGCAGGCCCCGATCATGGTTGAACGGTATGTGATGTCCATCGACCAGGGCACCACCTCCACCCGATGCATCCTGTTCGACCACCGGGGGCGCCTGGTGTCGGTGGCCCAGCGCGAGCACCAGCAGCACTTCCCCAGGCCCGGCTGGGTCGAGCACGACGCCCTGGAGATCTGGCGCAACCTCGAACGCATCGTGCCGCAGGCGCTGTCCTCCGCCGAGATCGCGGCGGAGGAGGTCGCCGCGATCGGCATCGCCAACCAGCGGGAGACGACCGTGCTGTGGGACCGGAGCACGGGCGTACCGCTGGGCCGGGCGATCGTCTGGCAGGACACCCGTACCGCGCCGCTCGTCGAGCGGCTGCGCAAGGACCCCGGCGACGACTTCTTCCTGGAGCGCTGCTGCCTGCCGCCCTCCACCTACTTCTCCGCGCCGCGGATCCGCTGGCTCTTCGACGAGGTGCGCGGGCTGGAACAGCGCGCCCGCGACGGCGAGGTGCTCTTCGGGACGATGGAGACCTGGCTGATCTGGAACCTGACGGGCGGGGTCGACGGCGGCCTGCACATCACCGACGCCACCAACGCCAGCCGCACCATGCTGATGAACATCCGCTCGCTGACCTGGGACCAGGACCTGCTGGACTTCTTCGGCGTCCCCCGCGCGATGCTCCCGGAGATCCACGCCTCCGCCGAGAACTACGGCGCGGCCCGGACGGTCCTGCCCGGGGTCCGCATCACCGCCGCCCTCGGCGACCAGCAGGCGGCGCTCTTCGGCCAGACCTGCTTCTCCCCCGGCGAGGCGAAGTGCACCTACGGGACCGGCAGTTTCCTGCTGCTCAACACCGGGACCACGATGGTCAGGTCGCGGCACGGGCTGCTCTCCACGGTCGCGTACAAGATCGACGACCAGCCGACGGTCTACGCCCTGGAGGGCTCGATCGCCGTCACCGGATCGCTGGTGCAGTGGTTCCGCGACCGCCTCGGGCTGATCAGCAGCGCCCCGGAGATCGAGACCCTCGCCCTCACCGTCGCGGACAACGGCGGCTGCTACATCGTGCCCGCCTTCTCCGGTCTCTTCGCCCCGCACTGGCGCAGCGACGCCCGGGGCGTCATCGTCGGCCTCACCTCGTACATCACCAAGGGGCATCTCGCCCGGGCCGTCCTGGAGGCCACCGGCTGGCAGACCCGCGAGGTCGTCGACGCCATGAACGCCGACTCCTCGCTCGGGCTGAAGGAACTCAAGGTCGACGGCGGCATGACCGCGGACAACCTGCTCATGCAGTTCATCGCCGACGTCCTCGACGTCCCCGTGGTCCGCCCCATGGTCGCCGAGACCGTGTCCCTGGGCGCCGCCTACGCCGCCGGTCTCGCCTCCGGCTACTGGCCGGACCTGAAGGTGCTGCGGAACAACTGGCACCGTGCCGGGCAGTGGCTGCCCGACATGGACCCGGGGCACCGCGACGCCGAGTACGAGAACTGGCAGCGCGCCGTCGAGCGCTCCATCGGCTGGATCAGACAGCCCCCGTGACCGTCGGCGTGCCCAGGCGCACCGCCCGGCCGGTCACCCGGACGCGCGGGTCCCGCGGGTCGACGCCCACGAGCAGCTCGCTCGGGCGGCCCATGTCCTCGCCCTGCCGCACGACCACCCGGGCCGCCTCCGGCACCAGGCCGAGCTCGCGCAGGTAACCGCCGAACGCCGCCGCGGCCGCGCCGGTCGCCGGGTCCTCGACGACCCCGCCCACCGGGAAGGGGTCGCGGGCGTGGAAGCGGTCCGCGGCCTCCCGCCACACCAGGTGCACCGTGGTCCACCCGTGGCGGCGCATCACACCGGCCAGGGCGTCGAAGTCGTACGCCAGGTCCGCCAGACGGGCCCGCTCCGCGGCGGCCAGCACCAGGTGGTGGACCCCTCCGAAGGCCACGTGCGGCGGCAGCGCGGGGTCCAGCTCGCCCCGCTCCCAGCCCAGCGCGGCGAGCGCGGCGTCCAGCTCGGCGTCCTCGGCCGGACGCGAGCGGGTCGGCACGCTGGTGAGCGTGGCGTGCAGCGCCCCCTCGCCGTCGCCGGCCGTCAGCACGGGGATCTCCCCCGCCGGGGTGTCGAAGACCAGCTCACCGGGGCCGATGCGCTCCGCCAGCGCGACGGCGGTCGCGACGGTCGCGTGGCCGCAGAAGTCGACCTCGGCGAGGGGGCTGAAGTAGCGCAGGGTGAACCGCCGGCGGGCGCGGTCCGCGGCCGTGACGAACGCCGTCTCGGAGTAGCCGACCTCGGCGGCGAGGGCGAGCATGCGCTCCTCGTCGAGGTCCGACGCGTCGAGGACGACGCCGGCCGGATTGCCGCCCGCGGGGTCGGAACTGAAGGCGGTGTAGCGCAGCACGTCGGTGCGGGTCCCAGATGTCATGCCGTCCACGCTGTCACACCAGGTGCCATTGGCAGAAACGATGGTTGTCCATCACCGCGATTGATGGAGCCGATCGCAGCGGTTACGGTCGAGCCGTGGACACCCGACTGCTCACCACCTTCCTCACCCTGGCGAGGACGGGGAACTTCACCGGCGCGGCCGCCGAACTGCACCTGTCGCAGTCCACCGTGACGGCGCAGATCAAGTCCCTGGAGAAGGAGCTGGGCGTACGGCTCTTCGACCGCATGCCGCGCGGCGCACAGCTCACCGGGGCCGGACGGCGCCTGATGACGGAGGCCGAGGGCGTCCTCGAAGCGGAGACGCGCCTGCGCGGCACGGCGGCCGGGGACGCCCGGTCCGGCGGGACCGTCGTCCTCGGCGCCGGGGACACGCTCTGCTCGACGCACGTGCCCCGGATCGTCGCCGCCCTGCGCCGCACCCACCCCGGCATCGACGTCCACCTCCACCCGGCGGGCAGCGACGCGGCCGTGGAGGGACTGCGGGCCGGGCGGCTCGACGTCGCCCTGCTGCTGGAGGACCAGGTCGCCCTGCCCGACATGACCGCCCACCCGCTCGCCGCCGAACCGCTGGTCCTCATCGCCGCCCCCGGTCACCCGCTGGCCGCGCTCGACCGGCCCGTCACCTGGGCGGAACTCGCCCGGGAGACCTTCTTCCTCCACGAGGAGGGCTGCTCCTACAGCGACCGCGTCGCGCGCGAACTCCTCGGCGTCCGCGACGCCCGGCCACGGCTGACCCGGTTCGGCAGCAGCGAGGCCGCCCGCACCTGCGTGGCCGCTGGCCTCGGGCTCGGCGTCCTCCCCCGCGCCACCGTCCGCACCGCCCTGCGCCAGGGCACCCTGACCGCCGTCCCCGGGCCCGGCCTCCCCGACGTGCCCGTCCAGCTCGTCCGCCGGCGCGGCCGCTGGACCTCCCCGGCGGTCCGGGCCGTCCTCGACGCGCTGACGGACCACTTCGCGCGGCACGGAAACGGGGGCTCGGCGGTCGAGTAGGTCACCGCCCCCGGCAGCGTGCGCGCCGACTTCAACGGCGGCGGGTACGGCCGTGGTCACGCCCGGGCGGAGCAGTCGTGTCAGCCTTCGAGGTTCCGCTCGAACCAGTGGTGCGCGTACGGCTCGGTGCTGAACGCCTCGACTTCCACGAATCCGGCGGTCTCATAGAGGCGTCTGGCCTCCGCGAGCGTGCGGTTCGTCTCCAGTCGCAGCGTCCGCATCCCGCGGAGGACCGCCTCGTCCGCGAGTCGCTCGAGGATGCGACGGCCCAGGCCGAGGCCGCGAACGTCCGGGGACGCCCACATCCGCTTCACCTCCGCGATCCGCGTCTCGGGGTGCAGCTTGAGCGCCCCGCACCCCACCGGGGAGCCCTGCGCGCTCGCCACCAGGAGCAATCCGTCCGGCAGCGTCATCTCCTCGTCGCTCGCGGAGAGGCTCTGGGCGGGGTCGAAGCCGGTGTCGAACCGCCGTCCCAACTCCTCGAAGTAGGAGCGCAGGCAGTAACGGGCGTCGGGCTCGCGCGGGTCCGTGATCCCGATCCGCACCTGGGAGGCCAGCAACAGCCGCCCGACCTCCGTCATCGCCGCCACCAAGCGCCCCCGCTGACCGTCGGTCAGCGGATCGAGGATCGACTCCGCGAGTTCGTCCGACGCGCGGTCCAGCACCGCCCGCTCCGCAACGCCGGTCCCGGTCAGACGCACCTTCCGCACCCGTCCGTCATCCGGGTCCGGGTCCGTGGTCACCAGGCCGTCCGACTCCAGCCGCCGCAGCTGCCGGCTCAGGTACCCGGAGTCCAGACCCAGCCGTGAACGCAGGACGCGCACCTCGGATCCCTCGGGCTCGACCTCCCAGAGCAGCCGCGACAGGCCGAGTGAGCGGTCCCGCGACAGGTACTCGTCATCCAGGGCACCGACGCGCTGCGTGACCGCGCGGTTGAACCTGCGCACCGCATCGACCTGCTCCCGTTCCATTCTCTGATAGTAGTCAGAGAAATCCGGGAAGGCGATGCCCGGCCTGGAGAGTCGCGCTCCTGAGCCGGTCGCCTGGCTCGGGCGTTCCGAGCTCCGCCCGTGGCGGCATCGGCATGACCGGTGACGCGAAGCCGGGACCGCCGGTCTGACGCCGATCGCCCGGACGCGTCAATCGTTCTTCAACGGCCTGTCGATGAGGCGTCAATGCCCACAAGGTTGGCTTATGCCGACATCAGCAACGTCCCAGCCATACGCCGGACGCCGGACCGTACGGTGCGCACCGAAGTCCAGGCGTCCGGCGCTCGGCCGTCCGCGGCCACCGGTTCTCGGCAGGCCGCGGCAGGTCATCACACAAAGATCAGAGAAAGATCGCAGGAAGCAGGAACGTGAACCTCAAGAGCATCTTCGGCAAGATCGGCATGGCCGTGGCGGTGGGGGCGGTCGTGCTGACCGCGACGCCGTCCGCGATCGCCGACACGATCCACACCCCCACCCCCGCTCAGGCGGTCGCCAAGGCCGCGGCCCTCCCCGACTGGGATCTCGGCGACGACCACTGTGCGGACATCAAGCTCAAGTCCAAGGCCAGCAATCGCTTCGTCTCCGCCGAGGTCGACTACACCGGATACGTCTCCGGAATGCTCCGCGCTCGGTCGACCTCCGCCGGCGACTGGGAGAAGTTCTCCATCTGCCCGGGAAACGGGTTCTACACCCTCTATTCCTACAGCGCCAAGGGCTGGGTGAGCGCCGAGCAGAACTACACGGGCGCCGACGCCGGCATGCTCCGGGCGCGTTCGGGCAGCGTCGGAGCGTGGGAGAAGTTCGACGTCCGCTGCACCGACTACTGCACCCTCAAGTCCCTCGCCAACGGCAAGTACGTGACCTCCGAGCTGGCCTACACGGGCTCCGGCTACGGCATGCTCCGGGCACGCTCCACCTCCGTCGGAGATTGGGAGAAGTTCTTGATCTCCTGACCGGCCGGCTGGTCATGACCACGGGCCAGGGCCGGGCGAGCTGAGGCACGACCGCACGGAAGCCGGGCAGGGGGTGAGGCGTCTCGCCCCCTGCCCGGCTGCGGCGCTTGCGGCACGCCTGTGTCATCAGTGACCGCCGGCAGCCCGGCGGGCCCCGCCAACGGGCTGTGGTCAGGAACTCTCGACGAAGCGGACGGACCACGCGTAGCCGCTCAAGCAGTCGTGCGGGACTCGTCGGACCTCTCTGACCTGGCAACCATCGTGCGCGTACTTGCGGGCGAACCGGTCCAAGCGCTGCGCCTCGGTGAGATCCTCCATGGACAGCGGCGCTCCGACGACGAGGTCTTCGTGGATGACCTCTTCCTGCGCGCCACCGTCCGAGCAGGAAGAGCAATGATGCGTTTTGGGTAGGGCCATGGGATCAGTGTCCTCCTCACCCGGCTGCCCCGACGTACACAGCGCGATGGCCGCACCGTGCCGTGCGCGGCCCGGCCGCGCGACCCCCGTACGGATCGACGGCAGTGAGCTTCCCGGATGGGTCCCTGCGGATGGGCCGGTGACGGCCCGGGTCACCTCTACGAGGTCTCGGACGGCAGTCCGGCGCCGTGGAGTCGCGCCCACGCGCGTAGCAGCCCCTCTGCCAGCCAGTGGCCGTTCATCGAAGCAATGTCCTCGGCTGTGCGGCCCTCCTCATCACGAACGGTGAAATCCACGTCGGCGATGAGCAGGTAAGCGACGCAGTCGACGTACGCCCGGCCCCTGCGCTCGGACCAGGCCCGTTCAATCTCGGCTGCAACGGCGTGGTGCAAGAGCGTCATACCCCGATGATCGGGGCGATTGCGATCGAAGAGCTTGGTCTCAACACTCGTGCGCAGGCTGTCGAGGTGTCCACGCCGCGCCGCGTCGATGGCCATGCGCCAAATGCGGTCACTTTGTTCGGCGTTCACAGTCCCTCCCAGGTGCCGGCCGCTCGTACTGTACCGAGCAGGCGGCGAGACGACGCCGGGCCGGATCGCATCGCCGGGTCCCTGGCCACCTCCTTGGGTGACAACATCCTCCCTGATCAACCGTGTCGAAGATGGGTGAGTCGTGGTTCAGGGAGACGAAGTGGTCAAGGCTCTTTTGACGGCGATGGCCACCTTGGATGATCTTGCTCAGGTAGGGCACGACTCGCACATGGCGTTGAGTGCCCTGGAGGGGATCGCCTCGGAGCTGGGCGGGATGGGCTCCGGTGAGCGCCGGCGGTTCCTTGAGGCGCTGGAGCGCGCGGCCCGGGACGAGCCGGACCGAGCCACATGGATCCGGGGGCTTCCAGACGCGCTGGGTCTTGATCGTTCGTGATCAAAATCGCTGCCAAGCGCTTAGAAGGAGCCCCGCTCGTTCGCCCGCAGTAGGCGGCTGGCCTGCACAGTCGCGTTCTCCGACACGCTGTCTCGGGCTCCTCCTGCCTTGCTCTGCCGGCCCGTTACCATCTCGGCTCACCCGCAGATGAGGAGGCGCCGTGAACGAGGAGCACTCGGTCAAGCGGGGCGAGGTTCCGCTCGAGCCATACGGGCACACGTCGCAAATCTCGCGACAGGGGTCTTACTCGGTTGACTGAGGTCTCCCCGGTTGCTGTACTCCGTCGCTGTACAGCGACTTCTGGGGAGGACCCATGACCGGACTGCCGGCGAGCGTAGACCGCGACATTCTGGAGGGGCGCACCATACTCGCCGTGAAGACGATTCGTGAGTCACGAGGATGCTCGCTCCGTGAAGCGATCGATCTCTACCATCAGCGCTATGGCGAGCTTCATCCTGAACCGGACTCAGCCCAGGAAGCTGCCGGGCCCCGCGTGCTGCGGTTCGAGCCGGACGGCACCTTGCTCGTGTTCGAGGGACTGCAAAGTGGCCTGGGCCTGACGGAGACGAAGCGCGTATTTCGCTGCATCTCATCTGGGGCGCGCTGACAGATTGGGTCGAGCTCCGGCCCACGGAAACGGATCGAGCTGAGGCACACATGGCCATGGCGGCCCATGAGTGGCTGACCGTCGATGGTGACCAACGGGCCGAAGCCGAGTGCTTCGATCGTTGGGTCCGCGGCATCCTCGGATACGAACGTCGGGCTCCGGTCCAGAGCTAATACAGGATCTTGAAAACCGTCGTGGCAGCGACGTCCCCGGGGGTTCACATCCCACACTCTGCGCACAGGCCGGCGAAGGCGCTGGACAGAAGGGGTGCCCCGAGACACGGGGCGCTCCTTCTTCGTGCGCGATGGCACCGCTTGCCCCCGGTTCCCCGTCTGGTCGGGCGCACCAGGGGCACGGCGGATGGCTTGTCCGGTGACTGACTGCCGGGGCTCGTTGCTGTTACCCGGCCAAGCGATCCGTCACGGCCGCACCGGCGATGTCTGTGGGCAACCCACGTCGTGGTCGATGGAGCTGAGGATAGGTCAGGATGACCATCCCGAGATCATCGGGCTTCTCTCTCCCGTTGCTCAAGCCATTCGAGATACCAGGTGCGGAAGGTGTGGCGGTTTCCACACGCGTCGACGTACGGCTCGAAGGGCGGGTTGCCCGCGCAGTCCCGGTCTCGGAGCTCCCCGCGGTGCGGGCCGACGACGATGAGCCAGCCGCTCATCCCGCATCCGTTGTCGCTGATCAGGATCGCGCCCCGCACACGTTCCTCAAACCAGTTCGATTCTCCGGCGTCGCCGAAGGCCTTGCGGTAATCGTCCAGGTAGTCGTCGTCATCGTCACGGATGCCGGGCTCGTACCCGGCGGCACGCAGAGTGGCCATCTGGCGGTCGGCCCAGTCTTCGGTCTCGACGAACGGCCCGCTCGGGTCCAGCACCATGGGAGCGCACCCCGCCCAGACCCACCCCCATGTCCCGTCGACCCGGCGCAACGACGCCAGTTCGAGTGCGGGTCCGGGTCCGCCGGCGCCGACCTCCGTCAAGAACGTGCGGTACTCGTCGGGGAGTTCGACGCCATATTGCGCCTCGACCTCAACGATCTCGGCGGCCGTCAGGACAGGATCGAAGACCGGGTGCTGAGAAGAGTCCCAGCCTTGTGCTCGACGTTCACTCTCCACCACCGCGATTACACGTTCTCGGACTCCCGACCAGAGTATTTGTGCCATGGCTCATCCTATTAGCCCGACATAGCCTGGGAACTGCCGCTCCTGGAGCTGGGATTCGGCTCCGGACAAACCTGTTGGCGGCGTCTGCAGCGGTGGCAGCAGGCCGGGGTCTTCGACCGGCTGCACCGCATTCTGCTCGCCGAGCTGAATGCAGCGAGTGAGCTCGACTGGTCCAGGGCGTGTGTGGACGGCTCCCACATCCGTGCGAAAGAGGGGGAGCCGATACCGGTCCGCCGCCGCCACCAGGGAGTGACCGTGCCGAGCATCCCGGAGCTACAGGCAGGGGACACCGTACTGGTGACTGATGGCCCCTTCGCCCAGTCGACGGGTCCGGTCCTGGCCATTGACCGGGAACGCATTCGCGTGCAGCTGGTTGTGCAGGTCTTCGGAGACGACACGCGCATCGACGTGCCCCTCGACGCGGTGGAGAAGAAGCTGTCCGACGCCTGAGTGCCTGCTCTGAGCTTGGGAATCACCGCTCCCTGCGGTCCAGGTCATGCTCTGACCGGCGCCAACGGCGGTGTGGTTCGAACCAATGAGCTCGCCCCAGGACCCGCCGTTGACCGTGGTTTACCGCCCTCTCGGGCACGGAACGGGCACGGCGACTGGTGTACCGACTTGCAGCGGCAGACAGGCATCGATTCACTCTGATCGTGATTGAGAACACCAGCACGCCGGCTCATCAGGCGGTCGAGATGGAGGACGCGGAGACACTGGCCCGTCTCCTCGGTGCGGGGGCCGATCCCAACGAGGTAGTTGGCAACACGACGCTCCTCACCCACGCAATCGACGTAGAGGGAGATTCCGCGCTGCAGAGCGGGAAGCCGCTGAGGGTGCACACGACGGCCATCCTCCTCGCCTTCGGAGCAGACCCAGAGTTGGAAGACCCCGGCGGAGACACGCCACTCGCACTGGCTGAGCACTATGGGCACGATGTGGCAATCCGGCTACTTCGAGCTTCCATAGCTCGCTCGCGTCGACGCTGGTGGCGGCGCAGATAGCCGTAGCCACTCGAACGCGCATCATCGCCCCGAAGCAATGGGAGCGACTGCGTGACCTGCGGTCGGACCAACCGTGACCTGCGCGAACTGTTCGCGGGCGTCCGTGGTTGTGTGCACCTGTGCGGGGTCGTTGTAGCGCAGTTGGACACTCAGCCGATGCTTGCGCCGTGCCTGATCCGTATTGCTGACTGGGCTGGTCTGAGCCTGCCGTGGCAACATGCCGGCATGCCGAGTTTCACAAGCAGTGGCGATCTTACGGAGGCAATCGAAGACGGTCTGTCGCCTTCGTGGTCCGTGCGGGCCGCTGCTGGCCCGCGACTCGCCCCGCACGCGGGAGTGGCGTCCGCTGCGGCCGTTCTGGAACGCCTGTTGCTCGATCCAGAGAACACGTTCGTGACCAGGGTTACCGCAGAAGCCCTCCTGAGGCACGGGCCGTTGGTCGCGGTGCGGCTCGTGGCCCGGGCTGTCGCTCGCGCTGATGACAACCACGGCGATTGGTTGCAGACTGCCGCGCACGATGTGGCCTGGCCGCCAGGTGAAGCGGGTCGTGCCGTTTCGGCTGCGTGCGCTGCTCTTGCCGACGATCCGGATGGGGCCGTCCGCAGTGGTGCCGCGGAAATCGCGGAATGGGTCCGCACATAGCCGACAGCTCGCTCGCGTAAGATCCCCAGTTTGGAGGACTGAGGCTGCGCCCCCTGCCTCACCTGGGCGGACGCTGACCTGCGGCAAAGCGACCCCGTCACCGCTGTTCCGCGTGGGTCCCCGTTCGGTACCGCCTCACCTGGCACGGCTGTGGCACGCCCGATGCGAACTAGGGGCGCTACGGTCACCGAGGTTGGCTGATCCGGTCGGCGGTGGCCGACCATCGCCGAACCCTTGAGGCCATCGCGTTGAAGGTGACCCCACGACGGCGGACGATGGATGCGATCATGCACGTCGTTGACGCTTGGAGCTGCGATGACTGCTGCGCAATCGATGATGGACATCAAACTGGCTGCGGCCGATGGACCCGCACGAATCACCTTTGAACCTATTGGCGAAGTTTTCGAGATCACCGAGGGCGACTTCATCACAGTGAGGTTCGACTCCGCCCTGGCATCCTCGGTCGAGATCTATCACTGGTCGAATGGGATCTCAGTTTGGCTTCCCTATCCCGGAGAATCCGACTACATCGTTCTCGACTCCGGTGGTCAGGAGATGATCCGGCTGTGGTGATATGAGGATCCGGGCTCCACGTTCTGGGTTCTCCAGCCTCGGACGAGCGGCTAGTCGTCCCGGTAACCCCGATGCCGCAGTCTCCGACGCTGGCCCACCGGCACACATACCAGTCGCCGCCTTCGTCCTCGGACGGCCCACGGACGGCCCAAGTGAGCTGAGACGACTCCGGGCCGACAGCATCGCGCTGCCGGCCCGGATCGCATCGTCCTCGGGGTACCCCGCTGACCTGCGGTTACAGGTTCGGGAGGTTCTTGCGGAGCTCGAACGCCGTGACCTCGCTCCGGTACTCCTCCCACTCCTGCTTCTTGTTGCGCAGGAAGAAGTCGAAGACGTGCTCCCCGAGCGTCTCGGCGACCAGTTCGCTGCGCTCCATGAGGGAGATGGCCTCACCGAGGTTCTGCGGGAGGGGCTGGATGCCGAGGGCGCGGCGCTCGCCGTCGGAGAGGGCCCACACGTCGTCGTCGGCGCCGGGCGGGAGTTCGTAGCCCTCCTCGATGCCCTTGAGGCCGGCGGCCAGGAGGACGGCGTAGGTGAGGTAGGGGTTGGCGCCGGAGTCGATGGAGCGGACCTCGACCCGGGTGGAGCCGGTCTTGCCGGGCTTGTACATCGGGACGCGGATGAGCGCGGACCGGTTGTTGTGGCCCCAGCAGATGTACGACGGGGCCTCGCCGCCGGCGCCCGCGGTGCGGTTGGCGCCACCCCAGATGCGCTTGTACGAGTTGACCCACTGGTTGGTCACCGCGGAGATCTCGTCGGCGTGCCGCAGCAGGCCCGCGATGAAGGAGCGGCCGACCTTCGACAGCTGGTACTCGGCGCCGGACTCGTGGAAGGCGTTGCGGTCGCCCTCGAAGAGCGACAGGTGCGTGTGCATGCCGGAGCCGGGGTGCTGGCTGAAGGGCTTGGGCATGAACGTGGCGTTCACGCCCTGCTCCAGCGCGACCTGCTTCATGACCAGGCGGAAGGTCATGATGTTGTCGGCGGTGGACAGCGCGTCCGCGTAGCGCAGGTCGATCTCCTGCTGGCCGGGGGCGCCCTCGTGGTGGGAGAACTCCACCGAGATGCCCATCGACTCCAGCATCGTGATGGCCTGGCGGCGGAAGTCCTGGCCCACGTTCTGCGGGGTGTGGTCGAAGTAGCCCGAGTTGTCGGCGGGCACCGGCACGCTGCCGTCCAGCGGCAGGTTCTTCAGCAGGAAGAACTCGATCTCGGGGTGCGTGTAGAAGGTGAACCCGAGGTCGGAGGCCTTGGCCAGGGACCGCTTGAGGACGAAGCGGGGGTCGGCGTACGACGGGGAGCCGTCCGGCATGAGGATGTCGCAGAACATCCGGGCGGTGCCGGGGGCCTCGGCGCGCCACGGGAGGATCTGGAAGGTGCCGGGGTCGGGCTTGGCGATCATGTCCGACTCGTACACCCGCGCGAAGCCCTCGATCGCGGACCCGTCGAAGCCGATGCCCTCGTCGAAGGCCTGCTCCAGCTCGGCAGGCGCCACGGCGACCGACTTGAGGTAGCCCAGCACGTCGGTGAACCACAGCCGCACGAATCGGATGTCGCGCTCTTCGAGGGTACGGAGCACGAACTCCTGCTGCTTATCCATAGCTATCCAACCTCACAGGTCATGGGGGCCTGTTGTCCGTGCCGGCTCGAGCGAGGGCCAGACCAGTATCACGTCACGGGGTTACCGGTCTGTTTCGGCGGCGGCCGGGACCGCCGGACACCCCTCGCCACCATTGTGATGCACCCTTGCGATCTTGACACAGGGGGCCGACCCCGGAAAGGCCCGTCCGCCATGGCTTCCCGGGCCGAGTGCGCGACCCCACAGGCGTCGCCCACGACATCGCGTCGGTTTGACGATTACACTGGGCGGCGTGCCTCAACTTCGCCTCGCCCTGAATCAGATCGACTCCACCGTCGGCGACCTCGCCGGGAACGCGGAGTCGGTCGTGCGCTGGACCCGGCACGCGGCCGAACAGGGAGCCCACCTCGTGGCCTTCCCGGAGATGGCGCTGACCGGGTACCCCGTGGAGGACCTCGCCCTGCGCTCCTCCTTCGTCGAAGCCAGCCGTGCCGCCCTGGAGGCCCTCGCCGAGCGCCTGGCGGCCGAGGGCTTCGGAGAGCTGCCGGTGGTCGTCGGCTACCTCGACCGCAGCGAGAAGGCCCAGCCCCGCTACGGCCAGCCGGCCGGCTCACCGCGCAACGCCGCCGCCGTGCTGCACGGCGGGAAGGTCGTGCTGAAGTTCGCCAAGCACCACCTGCCGAACTACGGCGTCTTCGACGAGTTCCGCTACTTCGTGCCCGGCGACACCCTCCCGGTGATCCGGGTGCACGGGGTCGACGTCGCCCTCGCCATCTGCGAGGACCTATGGCAGGACGGCGGCCGGGTGCCCGCCACCCGCACCGCCAGCGCCGGTCTGCTGCTCTCCGTCAACGCCTCCCCCTACGAGGTCGCCAAGGACGACACCCGCCTGGACCTGGTGCGCAAGCGCGCCCAGGAGGCCGGCTGCACCCTCGCCTACCTCGCCATGATCGGCGGGCAGGACGAGCTCGTCTTCGACGGCGACTCGATCGTCGTCTCCGAGGACGGTGAGGTGATCGCACGCGCCCCGCAGTTCGAGGAGGGCTGCGTCCTGGTCGACCTCGACCTGCCCGCCGCGGACGCCACCAAGGTGCCGGGCGGCATCGCCGACGACGGCCTGGAGATCGAGCACGTCACCCTCTCCGCCGAGCCGCTCCCCGCGTACGAGCCCGAGGTGCACGGCGGCGAGGCCCCGCGGCTGGGCGACGACGAGGAGGTCTACACCGCGCTGGTCGTCGGCCTGCGGGCCTACGTCGCCAAGAACGGCTTCCGCTCCGTGCTGATCGGCCTCTCCGGCGGCATCGACTCGGCCCTGGTCGCGGCCATCGCCTGCGACGCGGTCGGGGCGGCCAACGTCTACGGCGTCTCCATGCCGTCGCGGTACTCCTCCGACCACTCCAAGGACGACGCCGCCGAACTGGCCCGGAGGACCGGGCTCAACTTCCGCACCGTGCCGATCGCCCCGATGTTCGACGCCTACATGGGCTCCCTGGGGCTGACCGGACTGGCGGAGGAGAACCTGCAGTCCCGGCTGCGCGGCACGATGCTCATGGCCATCTCCAACCAGGAGGGGCACATCGTCCTCGCCCCGGGCAACAAGAGCGAGCTCGCGGTCGGCTACTCCACGCTGTACGGCGACTCGGTCGGCGCGTACGGGCCCATCAAGGACGTCTACAAGACGACCGTCTTCCGCCTCGCGCAGTGGCGCAACCAGGCCGCGGCGGAGCGGGGCCAGACCCCGCCCATCCCCGAGAACTCCATCTCCAAGCCGCCCAGCGCGGAGCTGCGGCCGGGCCAGGTCGACACGGACTCCCTGCCGGACTACGACGTCCTGGACCGGGTGCTGGCGATGTACGTCGACCAGGACAAGGGGCGCGACGCGATCGTCGCCGCCGGGTTCGACGGGGAGCTCGTGGCGAAGGTGCTGCGGATGGTGGACACGGCGGAGTACAAGCGGAGGCAGTATCCGCCGGGGACGAAGATCTCCGCGAAGGGGTTCGGGAAGGATCGCAGGCTCCCCATCACGAACCGCTGGCGCGAGCACGCATAGCGAGTGCCCGGGGTTGTGGTTGCGGCCCGTCGTTGTGTGCGGGTTGTTTGCGCCTGCGGCGGGCATCCCCCACCACCCGCCCGATTGCCCGGCGCGGTCGGTGCGGGCCTCGCACCGTGTGCCTGGGTCGGGGCCGCGCCGGCGCACTCCCCCAGCCTTCGGCCGGGGGGACCCCCACAGCGCTCGCGGTTTACCCCCACATCATTCCGCGCCGGGTTCGCCGCTCGTCGTTTCCGGGCGCACCCCGCCACACCCCCTCATGCCGGTTGGGGCGCACGACGGCCGGTGGGGGGTGGAAAGTGGTCCGGGGTTGCCGCAGGTGCCTTTCTGAACCACCACCGGCCGTTAGTCGCCGCATCGGCAGGAGGGGGTGTGGCGGGGTGCCCCCATGGGGGTCCCCCCGGCCGAGGGCTGGGGGAGACGAGCGGTACGCGCGGCGCCGAATGACGTAGACCAGCGCCGCGAACGCCGAGGTGGGGGTCCCCCCGGCCGAAGACTGGGGGCCCCGGCGCGGCACCGACCCACAACGACCGAGCGAGGCGGTCACTGTCCGCGCCGGGCAATCGGGCGGGCGGGCGGGGGAGAAACCCCAACCGCAACCACAACGGCGCCGCACACGAGGCACGGGCCAGGGTCAGCGCACGCGCTCCCGCACAGCGGGCGGCTGCCCGGACACGACGACCCGGGACGAAGAGGACCCCGCGTCGGAACCCGCGCGCCGCTCCCACAGGCTCGCGACCGTCGCGATCGCGAGCCCCGTGACCGCCAGCACCGCGCCCGCCACCGCCGGGGCGGTGTAGCCGAGGCCGTGCGCGAGGACGAGCCCGCCGAGCCAGGCACCGCCCGCGTTGGCCAGGTTGAACGCGGCCTGGTTCGCGGAGGAGGCCAGCGCGGGGGCGTGCCGGGCCTTCTCCATGACGAGCATCATCATGGGCGACCCCGTCGCGAACGCCGCGATCCCGAGCAGGACGACCGTGAGCGCCGCGCTCCAGCGGGCGTGCGCGGTGACCGTGAACAGCAGCAGGACGACCGCGAGCGCGCCGAGCCCGCCGAGCAGCGCGGGTCGCAGGGCGCGGTCGGCGAGGCGGCCGCCGAGGAGGTTGCCGATCGTCGCGCCGACGCCGAAGAGGGCGAGCACCAGCGTGACGCTGCTCTCCCCGAACCCGGCGACCTGCGTGAGCATCGGCGTGACGTAGCTGTAGACCGCGAAGACCGCGGCGAAGCCGAAGATCGTGGTGCCCAGCGCCAGCCAGACCTGCCCGCTGCGGAAGGCCGACAGTTCCCGGCGCAGTCCGCCGCCCGGGGCGAGGGGGATGCGGGGCACGAGCAGGGCGATGCCGGCGATGGCGGCCAGGCCGATGATGCCGACGGCGAGGAAGGTGGCGCGCCAGCCGAGGTGCTGGCCGAGCAGGGTCGCGGCGGGGACGCCGACGATGTTCGCGACGGTGAGCCCGGCGATCATCAGGGAGACGGCGCGGGCCTTGCGCGCGGGGTCGACCATGCCCGCGGCGACGACCGCGCCGACGCCGAAGAAGGCGCCGTGCGGGAGTCCGGACAGCACGCGCCCGGCGAGCAGCCAGCCGAAGCTCGGGGCGAGGGCGGAGAGCGTGTTGCCGACGGTGAACAGGACCATGAGGGACAGGAGCAGGGCCTTGCGCGGCATCCGCGTGGTGACCGCGGCCAGGAGCGGGGCGCCGATGACGACGCCGAGGGCGTAGCCGGAGACGAGGTAGCCGGCGGTCGGGATGGAGGTGTGCAGGTCGTCCGCGACGTCGGGCAGCAGGCCCATGATCACGAACTCCGTCGTACCGATGCCGAATGCGCTGATCGCCAGTGCGAGCAGGGCGAGAGGCATGACAGGCCTTTCCGGGGCAGGGTCGGGAGCAGTCATTAGTTTAACTGCGGAACAAAGTCTGCCCGGCCCGTTCTTCCCGTGGGCGAAGAACTCGTTACGGGAGTGCTACCTTCGCCGCCACCGGCCGGTGGTCGCTGCCCGTCGCCGGCAGCACCCAGGAGGCGGTCGGCTCCAGGCCCCTGACGAGGATCTGGTCGATGCGGGCGGTCGGGAACCCGGCCGGCCAGCTGAAGCCGAAGCCGTCGCCCGCGGCGCCCTGCGTGGACCGCATCTGGGAGGTGATGTTGGCGAGCGCGCGGTCGTTCATCGTGCCGTTGAGGTCGCCCATGAGGATGACGTCGGGCAGCTCCTCGTCCGCGACGGCCTCGCCGAGCGCGTCGGCGCTGTGGTCGCGCTCGCCGGCGGTGAAGCCCGCGTTGAACTTGACCCGCACCGAGGGCAGGTGCGCGACGTAGACCGCGACCTTCCCGTGCGGCGTGGTGGCGGTGGCGCGCAGGGCGCGGGTCCAGCCGAGCCGGATGTCCACCGGCCGCACCTGGCTGAGCGGGTACCTGCTCCACAGCCCGACGGTGCCCAGCACGGCGCTGTACGGGTAGCGGTCCTTGAGCCCGGACTTGTAGACGGAGACCTTCCCGGCGGGGATCTCCTCCAGCGCGACGAGGTCGGCACCGGAGCCGATGAGGTCCTGCGCGGTGCGGGCGGGGTCGGGGTTGTCGGCGTTGACGTTGTGGGTCAGCACGGTGAGGTCGCCCTCACCGGCGTCCTTGTCCGTGAGGAGCCCGCCGAAGAAGTGCAGCCACACCACGATCGGCAGCAGGACGGCGATCAGCGCGGTCGCCGAGCGCCGCAGCACGCCGACCACCAGCAGCACCGGGAGCGCGAGCCCGAGCCAGGGCAGGAAGGTCTCCAGCAGGCTGCCCAGGTTGCCGATCCGGTTGGGCACCGCGCCGTGAAAGGCCATCACCACGGCAATGGCGAGGGACAGTACGGCCGTGACGATCCCCCGCCGCCACATACCGTCGCCGAAGGACCAGAACCGCCGGAAGCGTCCGAAACGTCCGTTCGCACCCGAACCCTGCGGCCTGGTACCGCCGTCGGTGGTCACGTCCGCGTCGTACGCCTGAGCCATGGGGGGAGTCCTCACTGTCTTGCCAGGTGCTCAGTCGACCATAGGCGATCGACGCCCGGAGGACGGGACTCGCCGGGCGACAGGTTCCCCCGCCGCCCGACGAAAGGGCACCCTGTGACAGAACCAGGACATTCCCCCTTGGTCCCCCAGGCGTTCAGCGGCCGGCGCGGACGCCCTGCAGCACCGAGTCGACGATCAGCTCCGACAGCCCCTCCGGCAGTGCCGCGTCCGGCCGCAGCATCGAACGCGACAGCATGGGGCCGATGAAGAGGTCCCCGAGGAGTTCCGGGTCGATGTCGTCGCGGAGTTCGCCGCTGCGGATGCCCCGGCCCAGGACCTCGCGGACCTGGGCGCGCCGGGCCGCGATGACGGTGTCGTGGTAGGCGGCCCACAGTTCCGGCTCGTTCTGGGCCTGGGCGAGGACGTTGCGCAGCAGGGCGGAGGAGCGCTTGACCAGGGCCCTGCGCCGTATGAATTCGACGCAGGTGACCAGGTCGTCGCGGACCGAGCGGCCGGCGAGCCGCGGGGTCTGCTCGTCGACGGACTTCATGACGTCGAGCATCAGCGCGTTCTTGCCCGCCCAGCGCCGGTAGACGGTGGCCTTGCCGACGCCGGCGGCGCGGGCGATGCGCTCCATCGACAGCTCCCCGATCGTGGCGCCCTCCTCCAGCAGGCTGAGGACCGCCTCGATGATCGCGGTGTCGGCGGCGGCGCTGCGCGGACGGCCGCGCGGGAGGCGCCCGGCGGACCCGGGGACCGTGTCGCCGCCGGGTGCCGTCGCCGCCCGGGTGCCGGTCACCGCTCCGCCCCCACCGGGCTGACCTCGCGTTCCTCTCCGCCCGCGGGGCGCCCCCCGGCGGCCTTGCCGGGCAGGAAGACCACGACGACGAGCATGCCGAGCAGCGCGACACCGCTCGCGACGTAGGCGGTGACGTGCATGGCGTCGAGGAAGGCGTCGGTGGCCGGGGCGAGCAGCGCCTTGCCCGCGGGACCCATGCCCTCGGCCACGGCGCGCGTGGCCTCGATGGACTCGCCGGCCCGGTGCTGCACGTCGGCGGGGAGGCCGGTCAGGTGGTCCGCGATGCCGTCACGGTAGACCGTCGACATCAGCGAGCCCAGCACCGCAACGCCGAGCGCGCCGCCGACCTGCCGGAAGGTGTTGTTGACGGCGGAGCCGGAGCCGGCCTTCTCACGCGGCAGGGAGGACATGATGGCGACGGTCGCGGGCGGCATCACGTGGGCCATGGCCGTGCCCATGAGGAAGAACAGCACCTCCAGCTGCCAGATCGGGGTGTCGGCGTCGAGCAGCTGGAAGCCGAGGAAGCTGAGCGCTATCAGCGCGAGCCCGGCGGCGCAGGTGAGGCGGGCGCCGATCCGGTCGACGACCAGCCGGGCACGGGGTGCGAAGACGAGCTGGGCGACGGCGAGCGGGAGCAGCAGCAGGCCGGAGTCCAGGGCGCTGTAGCCGCGCACGCTCTGGGTGTAGAAGACCATGAAGAAGGTCACGCCCATGAGCGCGAAGAAGACCAGGCCGATCGCGGAGACCGAGGCCGAGAAGGTCGGGTTGCGGAAGTAGGAGACGTCGAAGGCGGGGTGGCTGCTGCGGGCCTCGTGCCAGACGAAGGCGCCGAGGACCACGAGGCCGCCGATGATGGCCGTCAGGGGCGTGGGGGCGGTGAAGTCGGCGAGCTGGCCGCCCTTGATGATGCCGTACACCAGCAGCACCAGGCCGACGATGGACAGCAGCACGCCGACGGGGTCGAGGCGGCCCGGCCGCGGGTCGCGGGAGTCGGGGACGATGAGCACCATCGCGACCAGGGCGACGGCGATGATCGGCACGTTCACCAGGAAGACCGAGCCCCACCAGAAGTGGTCGAGGAGCAGTCCGCCGGTGACCGGGCCGATGGCTATCGCCAGGCCCACCGCGCCGGTCCAGATGCCGATCGCCTTGGGCTGCTCCTCGCGCTCGAAGACGTTGATGATGATGGCGAGCGTCGCGGGCATCACGAAGGCGCCGCCGAAGCCCATGACCGCGCGGAAGGTGATCAGCTCGCCGGAGGAGCCGGCGAAGGCCGAGAGCACCGATCCGACGCCGAAGACGGCCATGCCGAACAGGAGCACCTTCTTGCGGCCGAGGCGGTCGCCGAGCAGGCCCGCGGTGAACAGCAGACCGGCGAAGACCAGCGTGTAGGAGTTGATCGCCCACTCCAGCTGGCTCTGGGTGGCACCCAGGCCGGTCGGGGCGGGCTCGGCGATGGTCTTCATCGCGACGTTGAGGATCGAGTTGTCCAGGACCACCACGAGGAGGCTGAACAGCAGGACGGTCAGGATCCCCCAGCGGCGGCGGTGGACCGCCTCCGGGACGCTGGGGCTCTGCGGCTGGGCTGTGTCGGCGGGCATGCCGTCAACGTAGACCCGATTTCCGATACGGGACCGTCTCGTATTGTAAAACCTCGGCAAAAGGGGGAGTGACGGACGCCCCCCTTTGCGCGGACGGCGGCGCGTGTCAGCATGGAATCGGTCCGGGGACGCCGTCAGGGCGCCTCGAGATGACACAAGGAGCAGTTGCAATGACGCATGCCGTTCCGGCTGCCCAGACGCCCGCCCAGCCCGCTCCCGACAGCAGCAAGGCGCTGTACGGCGGCAAGGGGACACGGCGGATCACCGTCCGGGACATCGCCGCCGCCAAGGAGCGCGGCGAGAAGTGGCCCATGCTCACCGCCTACGACGCCATGACCGCCTCGGTCTTCGACGAGGCCGGCATCCCCGTGCTGCTGGTCGGCGACTCGATGGGCAACTGTCACCTCGGCTACGAGAGCACCGTCCCGGTCACGCTGGACGAGATGACGATGCTGTCCGCAGCCGTGGTGCGCGGCACCAAGCGCGCGATGGTCATCGGCGACCTGCCGTTCGGCTCGTACCAGGAGGGTCCGACGCAGGCGCTGCGCAGCGCGACCCGGCTGGTCAAGGAGGCCGGGGTGGGCGCCGTGAAGCTGGAGGGCGGCGAGCGCTCCGCCCAGCAGATCGACCTGCTGGTCCAGGCCGGCATCCCCGTGATGGCCCACATCGGCCTCACCCCGCAGTCGGTCAACGCCTTCGGCGGCTACCCGGTGCAGGGCCGCGGCGAGGAGGCCGCCCAGCAGCTGCTGCGCGACGCCAAGGCCGTGCAGAACGCCGGCGCCTTCGCCGTCGTGCTGGAGCTGGTCCCGGCCGAGCTGGCCGCGGAGGTCACCCGGATCCTGCACATCCCGACGGTCGGCATCGGCGCGGGCGTGGAGTGCGACGCCCAGGTGCTGGTCTGGACGGACTTCGCCGGGATGACCGGCGGCCGGGTGCCGCGCTTCGTCAAGCAGTACGCGGCGCTGCGCGAGACCCTCGGCGGTGCGGCCAAGGCCTTCGCCGAGGACGTCGTGGGCGGTGCCTACCCGGCCCCGGAGCACAGCTTCCACTGACCCTGCGACGACCCGTCGCGGCGTCACGCGCGACTTCCCCCTGAGGCGGTGCGACCCACCGCCGGCTTCCGCCCCGGGCACCCCCTCCCCGGGGCGGAAGTTTTTTCTGGGGACGTTGAGTACACCGGCCCTCACCCCCGTATGAGTGGGCAACCGCCCACCAGGGGCGGAGCACCGACGAGAAAGTGCCGGGGGCCGTGGCATGAACGTTCCGAAGTTGCGCCGATCGGTGGGGGCGGGGGCATTCGCCTCCGCCGCGCTGATCGTCGCCACCGCCTGCAACGCGGGCGTCGACAATGCCAGTCCCCCGGTGGGCGCGATCCAGGCGTCGCAGCCCGCACCGGCGCCCGGCCTCCGGACCGTCGACAACGCCCAGCTCGGCAAGCTGGTCACCGACGAGAAGGGCTGGGTGCTGTACCGCTTCGAGCAGGACAAGCCCAACCCGCCGACCTCGACCTGCACCGGCGAGTGCGCGACCCAGTGGCTGCCGGCCGCCGCGGTCTCGGACACCCAGGTGCAGGGCGTGGACCAGAACCTGGTCGGCAGCGTGAAGCGCCCCGACGGCACGATGCAGCTCACGCTCAACGGAATGCCGCTCTACCACTTCGCGGGCGACAAGAACCCGGGCGACACCAAGGGCCAGGGCGCGAACCGCACCTGGTACGCGGCCACCCCGGACGGCGAGAAGGCCGGGGCGCCCGCGCAGCCGAAGAGCGCCTCCTCCGAGAACGGGTCAGACGGGTACTGATGGGACAGCAGGCATTGAGAGGACTCGACCCCCAGCGATCAGTAGGGCAGGATGCGCTCGTGGCCGACCATCGCTCAGGTGGGGTCCCCGAAGAGGACCTCATGCGGGCGCTCTACCGCGAACACGCGGGTGCGCTCTTCGCATACGTTCTTCGGCTGGTCGGCGGTGACCGCTACCTGGCCGAGGACGTCGTGCAGGAGACCCTGCTGCGCGCGTGGAAGAGCGCGTCCCGGCTCGACCCGGGCGCCCGTTCCCTGCGGCCCTGGTTGGTGACGGTCGCCCGGCGGATCGTGATCGACGGCCACCGCAGCCGTCAGGCACGGCCCCCGGAGGCCTCACCGGCCGCCCTCGACCAGCTCCCGGCCGAGGACGAACTCGAACGCTCCCTGAGGCTGATGACGATCTCCGACGCACTGGATGATCTCACCGAGGCCCACCGCCAGGTGCTGATCGAAACGTACTTCAAGGGCCGGACGGTCAACGAGGCCGCGGCGGCGCTGGGGGTACCGCCCGGCACCGTGCGCTCGCGCGTCTTCTACGCCCTCCGCTCCCTGAAAATCGCTCTTGAGGAAAGGGGTGTGACCACCTCGTGACGGTCTACGGTTACGGCTCCGGGGCAGGTACCCCCCACGACCCGCACGTCGACGTCGGGGCGTACGTCCTCGGTGTGCTCGACGACGCCGACATGGCGCGCTTCGAGGAGCATCTCGCCATCTGCCACCAGTGCGGACAGCAACTCGACGAGCTGAGCGGTCTCGTGCCGGTACTCGCCGAACTCGCTCCCGCCGGCGCCGGAGTGCCCCTCCCGCCCAGCGGCGACAAGGTGCTCGGACGTCTCCTCGGCAAGGTGTCGGACGACCGCAGGACCCGCGCCCGGCGCAGGATGTTCGCGCTCGCCGCCTCGGTGGCGCTGATCGTGGCGGGCCCCACCGTCGCGGTGCTCGCCTCCGGCGGCGGCTCCGACGACGCCCAGGCCAGGGTCTACGCGGAGCAGTTCAAGGGCACCGACAACTCCACGGGCGTCAAGGCGACGGTCGGTGTCAACGAGAAGAAGTGGGGCAGCGAGGTCGGCCTCACCCTCGCCGGGGTCCAGGGCCCGCTGACCTGCCGCCTGGTCGTCGTCGGCAAGGACGGCTCCCAGCAGACGGTCGGCACCTGGAGCGTCCCGACGGCCGGCTACGGCACCTCCGACCAGCCCAACCCGCTCACGCTGGACGGGTCGGCGGGGATGCAGCCGGACTCCATCTCCCGGTTCGACGTCGTCACGTCCCAGGGCCAGCGGCTGGTGTCGGTCACCACGTAGGCCCTGCGGGGCCGATGCCCGAGGGGGGACGCGCGGTGCGCGTCCCCCCTCGGGCGTTCTCCGGTGGCGCGTCGGCACCGTGTCGGTGGGGCTGTCAGCGATATGTCGGCGCCGTGTCGGTGGGGCGCGCGACCGTGGCGGCATGACACAACGGGATGCCAAGAGCGCGGACGCCGCCGTCAGGGTGCGGGGGCTCGTGAAGCGCTACGGGGAGACGAAGGCCCTCGACGGGGTGGACCTGGACGTGCGGCAGGGGACCGTACTCGGCGTGCTGGGGCCGAACGGCGCCGGGAAGACGACGCTGGTGCGGATCCTGTCCACGCTGGTCCGGCCGGACGCCGGCACGGCGACGGTGGCCGGTTACGACGTGGTGGCGCAGCCCCGGCAGCTGCGCCGGGTGATCGGGCTGACCGGGCAGTACGCGTCGGTCGACGAGTCCCTGTCGGGCCGCGAGAACCTCTACATGATCGGCAGGCTGCTGGACCTGTCCCGGCGGGACGCCCGGAGCAGGGCGGACGAGCTGCTGGAGCGGTTCTCGCTGACGGACGCCGCCCGCAAGCCCGCCAAGGAGTACTCCGGCGGCATGCGCCGCCGCCTGGACCTGGCAGCGTCGATGATCGGCCGGCCGGCGGTGCTGTACCTGGACGAGCCCACCACCGGCCTGGACCCCCGCACCCGCAACGAGGTGTGGGACGAGGTGCAGAACATGGTCGCGGACGGCTCGACCGTGCTGCTGACCACGCAGTACATGGAGGAGGCCGAGAAGCTCGCGCACGAGCTGACGGTCATCGACCGCGGCCGGGTGATCGCCGGCGGCCGGGTCGAGGAACTGAAGGCGAAGGTCGGCG
This sequence comes from Streptomyces sp. TOM-9, assembly GCF_056858595.1. NCBI lineage: Bacteria > Bacillati > Actinomycetota > Actinomycetes > Kitasatosporales > Streptomycetaceae > Streptomyces > Streptomyces sp. TOM-9. The sequence continues at coordinate 3,239,503 of NZ_JBXEQB010000001.1, forward strand.
GCCGGACCCTGCAGGTACGGCCGGTGGACCCCGGGGAGCTGGACGCGATGGCGACGGTGCTCGGCACGGGGACGCAGGCCGTGCCGGACCACGCGGGCGGGGTGCTCAACGTGCCCATCCTCAGCGACGAGCAGCTGACGGACGTCGTGGCCGCGCTCGGCACGCACGGCTTCGCCATCGCCGGCATCGACACCCATCTGCCCAGCCTGGACGAGGTGTTCCTGGCCGTCACGCGCGGCAGCGGCACCCGGGACCGAGAGGAGCTCGCGGCATGACCGCCGTCACCGTCCCCGCGGGGAACGCCAAGGCCGCCACCGCCGATCCGCGGATCGGGCTGCGCGCCAACCTCCGGCACATCGGCGCCCTCGTGCGGCGCAACGTCCTGCAGATCCGGCAGGACCCGGAGTCGATGTTCGACGCGCTGCTGATGCCGATCGTCTTCACGCTGCTGTTCGTGTACGTCTTCGGCGGCGCGCTGGAGGGCAGCCAGGAGAAGTACGTCAACTACATGGTGCCCGGCCTGATGGCCATGATGGGCATGAACATCGCCATGGCCGTCGGCACGGGCGTCAACTCGGACTTCAAGACCGGGGTGATGGACCGCTTCCGCACGATGCCCATCGCCCGCTCCTCCGTGCTGATCGCGAAGATCGTGGTGGAGATCGGCCGGGCGCTGGTCGCCACGGTGATCCTCCTCGTGATGGGCTTCATCCTCGGACTGCACGTGGACAACGGTGTGTTCGGGCTGGTGGGCGCGGTGGTGCTGTCGCTGACCTTCGGGGCCTCGCTGATGTGGGTCTTCATCCTCCTGGGTCTGGTCGCCCGGACCCCCCAGTCCGTCCAGGGACTCGCCATGATCGTCGTCCTGCCGCTGCAGTTCGGGAGCTCGATCTTCGCCAAGCCCACGACCATGCCGGGCTGGCTGGAGGCCTTCACCCGCTACAACCCGCTGTCCAACCTCGCCGACGCCTCCCGCAACCTGATCAACGGCGGTGCGGTCGCGCACTCGGCGATGATGACGTTGATGTGGGCCGTGGGCATCACGGTGATCAGCGCGCCGCTGGCGGTGGCGAGGTTCCGCAACAAGACCTGATCCTGGAGGCATGGACCCCGTCGAGGCGCTGGACCGGATCGCCTTCCTGCTGGAGCGGGACGGCGCCCCGACGTACCGGGTCCGTGCCTTCCGCGGGGCCTGCGCCACCGTCTCCGCGATGCCGCCGGAGGAACTCCGGCGGCGCGCGGAACGGCCGGGCGGCCTGGAGGAGGTCAAGGGGCTCGGCCCGAAGACCGCCGCCGTCGTCCGGGAGGCGCTGGCGGGCGACCGGCCCGCCTACCTGACCCGGCTGGCGGAGGGCGCCGCGGACGCGGTCCCCCGGCCGGAGGGCGGCGCGGGGCGGCGGATGCGGGCCGCGCTGCGCGGCGACTGCCATCTGCACTCGGACTGGTCCGACGGCGGCAGCCCGATCGAGACGATGGCCCGCACCGCGATGGAGCTGGGCCACGAGTGGGCGGCGCTCACCGACCACTCCCCCCGGCTGACCGTCGCCCGGGGGCTCACCGCCGAGCGGCTGCGCGCCCAGCTGGAGGTGGTGGCCGAGGTCGGCGCCCGTCTCCCCGGCTCCTTCCGGCTGCTGACCGGCATCGAGTGCGACATCCTCGCGGACGGCGCCCTCGACCAGAACGCGGAGCTGCTGGACCGGCTGGACGTCGTCGTCGCGTCCGTCCACTCCAAGCTGCGGATGGACCGGGACGCGATGACCCGGCGGATGATCTCCGCGATCAGCAATCCGCTGGTGGACGTGCTGGGGCACTGCACGGGACGGCTGGTGGCCGGCAAGCTGCGCCCGGAGTCGGAGTTCGACGCGGACCTGGTCTTCGCCGCCTGCGAGCGCTTCGGGGTGGCCGTGGAGATCAACAGCCGCCCGGACCGCCTCGACCCGCCGCGGCGGCTGCTGCGCAAGGCCGTGGAGGCCGGGGTCCTCTTCAGCATCGACAGCGACGCCCACGCCCCCGGCCAGCTGGACTGGCAGATCCACGGCTGTGCCCGCGCCGAGGAGTGCGGCGTCCCTCCGCAGCGGGTGGTCAACACCTGGGACGCGGACACCCTGCTGCGCTGGACCCGCACCCGCGAGGTGCCGGCCGCGGCGTCTCAGGTCTGAGCCGGTGCCCGGTCCACGGGCAGCCCGAGGAGTTCCCGCAGGCCCGAGCTGTCCGGTTCCGCTGCGTCCTGCGGGGACACGGCGGCGTCCACGGCACGGTCCAGGGCGGCGTGGACGCCCTCGTCGAACTCCAGGTGCCTGCCGCGTTCCCAGTCCAGTTCCCAGCGGGCCCGGCCGTCCTCGACCAGGGCGGCCAGCGCCAGGGAGTACAGCCCGTCCGCGGCATCGGCGCGGGCGCGCGCCCGCAGGGAGTCGTCGAGGAGCATGTGGCCCCCGTGGCCGGGGCGCGGCATGCAGTCGACGACCTCCGGCCAGCGTCCGGCGTCGAGGGCGTCCAGCAGCATCCCGAGGTCCGCGGGGGTGCGCAGGACCGCGCGGGCGGCCCGGAGCACCGGCGTCGTCTCGGCGCCGAGCTCCGCCGTCCCCACCTCGGCGGCCAGGTCCCGCCAGGGCAGCTGCCGCAGCCCGGCGGCACCGGGGAGCGCCAGCACGGTGCGGGCACCGGTTGCCACGGGATCCCCGAGCAGGCCGGCGCCCGCCGGTGCCGGCTCGCCGGGGAACGTCCCGGCGGCGTCCGCGGGCAGCGCCTCGATCGCCGCGACCCGCTCGCGCATCGGGGGGTGCGAGTCGTAGGGCGAGGTCTTCTCCCGGGGCGGGTCGGCGATCAGCCGCCGCTCCTCCTCCCGCCAGGTGCCGCTGTCCAGGAACGCGCCGAAGCCGGGGTGCACCTCCTCGGCCGGAGGGAGCAGACCGAGCGCGGTGCCGATGCCGGCGTACTCCCGGACGTAGCGGGTGTGCGCGGCGTCGAGCAGGGGGATGCGCCGCAGGGCGGCGGCGGTGGTGTCCCGTCCGGCGATCCGCGCGGCGGCGCGGTCCGCGGCGAGTTCCCCGAGGCGTGCCTGGGCCTGCGTCGTCCGCAGGCAGAAGCGGGCGTAGCCGGCGAACATCGAGCCCATCGCGTGGCCGATGCCGTTGCCGTCCTCGGCGTACCGCTCCAGGACCCGCATCAGGCCGGCGCGGTTGCGGGCGGCCAGCCCCGCCAGGAGGGTGTCGCGCCGGGCGAAGTGGCCGAGTTCGTGGGCGATGACCGCGTCGATCTGGCGTTCCGTCAGCCCCGTCAGGTACGGGATGCCCAGCACCATCCGCCGGCGCCCGGCGACCAGGCCGAGCACCCAGGAGCTCTGCCAGACGGCCGCCACCGGCTCCGCCACGAGCCAGATCTCCACGGGGGCGGCCGTCTCCATGGCCTCGGCCACCCGGCGCACACGCGCCCACAGCTCCGGTTGTTCGTCCGCGGTCACCCGCACCCCGGCCGGCCGGTGACGGTTGACGCCGCGGACGGAGGCGAACAGGCCCGACACCAGCGGTGAGGCGAAGGCGACGCTGATGCCCAGGAACAGGCAGGTCACGTAGCCCTGTCGCAGCGCGACGTCGGTGAGGACGACGTCCGCGGCGACGATCGACGCGAGCAGGCCGACGGCCATGACGTAGAAGCCGAGCAGCAGCACGAGCAGCCGGACGGCCTGGAGGAACGCACGCATGCCGGAAGGGGTCTCCTGGGAACCGAAGGGGGAGTCGCCCGCGACGGGCCGAGCGGCGACGCGCCATCGTATTCCCCCGCCGACCGCTGCTCAACGGCCTTTCCGGGGTGGGGTGGTGCACTCCTGCCCGCGGTCCTCCCCGCGGTCAGGCGTCGGGCCGCAGGCGGAGCACCGTGGTCAGGGCGTGGCGGCCCTCGCCCTGGAGGATCTCGACGGGGAGCGGTGCGGGGAGGGGGCGGTAGGGGGTGCCGTCGTCGAGGGTCGCGCCGGGCGGGGGCGGCGGGGGGACGAGGAGCGCGGCGAGCCGGGTGCGGAGGGGGGCGTCCAGGGGCGCGGTGGCGAAGGGGCCGTCGCCGAGGTCGAGGACGAGGGCGCGGGGGGCGCGGGGAGTGCCGGTGAAGCCGATGGCCTCGGCGTCCTGCGGGACGGCGTGGCGGAGCTTGAGCCAGTCGCGGCGGTCGGGACGGTAGCGCTGACCGCGGCCCTTGACGACGAGGCCCTCGATGCCGAGCGGGGCGAGCGAGGCGTACCAGTGGACGGCCTCGTCGCGGTCGGTCGTCATGGGCACGGCCTGCAGCGGCGGCCCGAGCGGTTCCAGCAGGGCGACGAGGGCCGCGCGACGTTCGTGGTACGGCCGGCCGCGCAGGTCGGTGCCGGCGGCGGCGAGCAGGTCGAAGGCCGCGTAATTGGCGGGGAGGTCGGTACGGCGGCGCGACCCGCGCAGGGCGCGGCGCTGGAGGGCACCGAAGTCGACGCGGCCGTCCCGCCAGATGACGACCTCGCCGTCGAGGACGGTGCCGGCCGGCAGGGCCCCGGCGGCCTCCGCGATCTCGGGGAAGGTGGCCGTCACGAGCCGGCCGGAACGGGTCTGCAGGCGTACGGGGTCGGTGAGCACGACCATGCGGTGGCCGTCGAACTTCGGCTCGTAGGCGCAGCCGCCGGGGAGGGCGTCGGCCGCGGGAACGGTGTCGACGCGGCGGGCGAGGGCGACGCGCACGGGGAGCGGGAGGGGATCGGTCACGAGGGGGCGCCCGTCACGGCAGGGTGCCGCGGCCGGCGGGGTCGTCCAGGGCGGCCAGCGGGTCGCCGTGGTCGGCGGTGCGCTGCAGGACCTCCTCCGGGGTGAAGGCGAGGTCCTCCGCCTTCCGGCAGGAGGCGACCTCGTCCCAGGTGACGGGGGTCGCGACGCCCGGGCGGTCGCGCAGCCGCAGGGTGTAGGGGCAGGCGGTGGTCTTCGCGGAGGCGTTCTGGGACCAGTCGATGAAGACCTTCCCGGCGCGCAGGCTGCGGGTCATGGAGAACACGACGAGGCCGGGGTGCTCGTCGCGCATGCGGGTGGCGAGTGCCTTGGCGTAGCCCGTGGCCGCGGCCTCGGCGGCGGGACGCAGCGGCGCGTAGAGGTGGAGCCCCTTGCTGCCGGAGGTGACGGGGAAGGAGACGAGCCCGTCGTCCTCCATCATCTGCCGCAGGCGTTCGGCGACCCGGCAGCAGAGGACGAGGTCGGCGCCCTCGCCGGGGTCGAGGTCGAGGACGAGGCGGTCGTGGGCGTCGCGTCCGCCCGCCACGGTCCACTGCGGGACGTGCACCTCCCAGGCGCCGAGGTTGGCCATGGTGACCAGGGCCGGGGTGGAGTCGACGACGATGTGCGGCTCGTCGGCCTCCCCGGCGGTGGTCACCCAGTCGGGCGTGCCGCCGGGCGGGCGTTTGGCGAACCAGCGCTGGGCGTGCGGGCCCTCGGGGGCGCGGACGAAGGAGGCGAGGCGACCGGCGGCGTGCGGCACCAGCACCGGGGCGACGCGGGCGTAGTACTGCAGCAGCTGTGCCTTGGTGTGACCGGTGACCGGGAAGACGACCTTGTCCAGGTGGGTGAGGACCACGCGGCGGCCGTCCACCTCGACCGTCTGCCGGTCGGGCGAGGCTGACGGGGCGGGCATAGTCTGGAAAGTCCCCGGAAAGGGACAAAAGTATGCGATCCATGTGGAAAGGTGCGATCGGCTTCGGGCTGGTCTCCATTCCGGTCAAGCTCTACGCGGCCACCGAGGAGCACGGCGTCTCCCTGCACCAGGTGCACGCCGAGGACGGCGGCCGCATCCGCATGAAGCGGTACTGCGAGAAGGAGGGCAAGGAGGTCCCCTACGCGGAGATCGCCAAGGGGTACGAGGACGAGACCGGCCGCACGGTGGTGCTCACCGATGAGGACCTGGCCGCCCTCCCCCTGCCCAGCAAGAAGCTGATCGACGTGCTCGCCTTCGTCGACGCCGACGAGATCGACCCGCTGTCCCTGTCGCGGGCCTACTACGTCGGCGCGGAGACCGCCGCCGCCAAGCCGTACGTCCTGCTCCGCGAGGCCCTGAGCAGCAGCGGCAAGGCCGCCGTCACCAAGATCGCGCTGCGCACCCGCGAGTCCTTGGCGCTGCTGCGCGTCCACCAGGACGTGCTGGTCCTGCACACGATGTACTGGCCCGACGAGCTCCGCGCCGCGGAGGGGCTGGCGCCGCCGGAGAAGGTCACCGTGCGGCCGCAGGAGCTGAAGATGGCGCAGAGCCTGATGGACACCCTTTCCGAGGACTTCGACCTGGAGTCGATGCACGACGAGTACCAGCACGCGCTGGACGAACTCGTCGCCGCCCGGCTGGAGGGCGAACCCGTCCCCGAGATGGCCGAGGTCACCGCCGCCCCCGACAACGTGGTGGACCTGATGGCCGCGCTCCAGGCCAGCATCGACGCCCGCGGCGGGGAGAAGGCCGGAGCGAAGAAGACCGCCTCCGGCAAGGCCCCGGCGAAGAAGGCGGCCGCCGGGAAGGCCCCCGCGAAGAAGGCGGCGGCCAAGAAGACCACGGCGAAGAAGGCGACGCCCCGCAAGAAGGCGGGCTGAGGACGCGTCAGACGGGCTCGCGCAGCAGCTCTACCGCCTCGGGGAAGGTGAGCCCCCCGCCCTCGCGGTAGGCCGCCGCGAAGTCCTCCTCACCCAGGTACCCGCGCAGCCGCACCGCGTCCTCGTCCATGCTCGTCCGCTCCCACGGGGTGCAGGCGGTCTGCCGCAGCGCGTCGTGCGCGCCCAGCACCACCGCGGCGCGGCGCGCGGGGCCGCGGACGTCGTCGCCGCTGCGCAGCCCTGCGATCCCGGTGAAGAGCGCGACGCCCGGCGGGAAGAGCAGCACGCCGATACGCGGCCCGATGACCGGGCTGAGCGGATGCCCCTCCATGTAGGCGACGGACTCGGCGAGATGGGGCAGCCCCCCGTACGGGTCGCCCGCCATGCCGGTGAGCCAGCCGCGGACGGCGGCGAGCAGTCCGACGATGAACGAGGGCATGCCGCGCGGCGGGTCGGCCTGCATGGCGTCGAGCAGCGCGAAGGCCTCGTCCAGTTCACCGCGCCGGGCGAGCAGGGCGATGAGCAGCACCCTGCCGTAGTAGCCCGCGTCGTCGCCCACCGGCCGGAAGGACGCGGCCTCGGCGACTCCCGCGCGGATCAGCCGCTCCCCCTCCTCCAGGTCGCCGGCGTTGGCGAGGGCGTCGCCGAGGCGGACCATCATGATCGGCACGTGCTGGTACGCACCGAGCTTGCGGGCGAGCTCGATGGCCAGTCGGCAGCTGTCCGCGGCACGCGCCCAGTCGCCGGCGTTGGCGCTCGCCTCGGCCTCCGCCGCCAGCGCCTCGGCCATGCCCCAGTCGTCGCCGACCCGGCCGAACAACTCCCTGGCCTCGCGGATGTCGTCCATGGAGGCGTCGAGCCGGCCCTCCACGTCGTTCATCACCTTGGCGCGGAACTGCAGCGCGAACGCCAGCTCCCACACCCGGCCGTGCAGCCGGCAGCTCTCCACCGTGCCGTCGATGAGCTCGGGCATGCGGTCGAAGCGACCGGTCAGCATCGCGCCGAGCACGCGGAACAGCCCGGGCCGCAGGCTGGACTGCGGCAGCTCCGGCGGGTAGGCCTCGATGATCGCCTCGCCCAGACCGACCAGCCTCGGATCGTTCCACACGTCGTGCTCGCCCATGTACGCGAACACCTCGCCGGTGCGCACCCAGCGCCGCGCCTCGGTGAGCTGCTGCGGCGTCATCGGCGGCGGGTCCTCCAGCGGCCCGCGGTCCAGCGGCGGGAGCCGTACCGGCTCGGCGAAGGCGTCCACCGGGCTCATCGCGACCACCACGGCGGGCCAGTGGCCGATCTCGCTGCGGTAGTTGCGCATCTCCCAGAACCAGCTGCAGGCCAGCACCAGGCAGAGCGCCTCCTGCTCGTCCCCGGTGTCCACCGCCCGGCGGATCGCCGCCCGCAGGTTCTCGTGCTCGCGCTCCAGCCGGTCCAGCCAGAGCAGTTGGCGCGGCCCGCGCAGCTCGGGGTCGGCGGTGCGCACGTACTCGCGGAAGTACGTGGTGTGGCGGCGCCCCACGGTGTCGCGCTCACCGGCCTCGTCGAGGCGTTCGGCCGCGTACTCGCCGATCGTCTCCAGCATCCGGTAGCGCGCGCCGTCCTCGGCGAGGTCGGCGACGACCAGCGACTTGTCGACGAGCGAGGCCAGGACGGAGGCGACGTCCCGGGCGTCCACGGCGCCGCCGTCCTCGCCGCACACCGCCTCGGCGGCGGCCAGGTCCCAGCCGCCGGCGAACACCGCGAAGCGTCGCAGCACGATCCGTTCGGCCTCGCTGAGCAGGCCCCAGCTCCAGTCGACGACCGCGCGCAGCGTCTGCTGCCGGGGCAGCACGGTGCGACTGCCCGCGGTGAGGATGCGGAAGCGGTCGTCGAGCCGGTCCGCGAGCTGGCGGGGCGTCATCATCCGGAGCCGGGCCGCGGCCAGTTCGATGGCGAGCGGCAGTCCGTCGAGCCTGCGGCACAGCTCCGCGCAGGCCTCCGGGTCCTCGTCCGGGGTGAAGCCGGGGCGGGCCGCCGCGCCGCGGTCGGCGAGCAGCCGCAGGGCGGGGGGCTCCGGCAGCGGGTCCAGCGGCCGGATCAACTCGCCGGGCACACCGAGCGGTTCACGGCTGGTGGCCAGCACCGCCACACCGGGGCAGTGCGCGAGCAGCCGCTCCGCGAGCTCCGCGGCGGCGCCGATCACGTGCTCGCAGTTGTCCAGGACCAGCAGCATGCGGCGCTCCGCGCAGTACTCGGTGAGCTGCAGCAGCGGGTCCTTGGCGGCGGCCCCCTTCGCCTCCGCGGCCAGCGCCGCCTCGGTCGCCGAGGCCGCGTGCAGCAGCGTCTCGCGCAGGCCCAGCGCGTTCACCACGGCCACGGCCACGGTGCGCGGGTCCTCCACGGGCGCCAGTTCCGCGAACCAGACGCCGTCCGGCCAGCGCCCGGCGACCAGGTCGCCGGCCTCCTGCGACAGGCGGGTCTTGCCGGTGCCGCCGGGGCCCGTGACGGTGACCAGCCGCGCCACCGCAAGATCCGCGGCGATCGCGGACAGGTCCGCCTCGCGGCCGACGAAACTGGTCAGCCGGGCCCGCGCGTTGCCGAGCCGCGCCGGGCTCCCGGACACGGGCGCCGGCGCGGCGGCCCCGGCGGGGGCGGGGGCGGAAGGATTCAGCAGCTCGGCGTGGAGGGCCCGCAGCTCCGGGCCCGGATCGGTGCCCAGCGTGTCGGCGAGCTCGCGCCGCACCTCCTCGTACGCCACCAGCGCGTCGGCGCCCCGGCCCGCCTCGCGCAGCGCACGCAGCCGCAGCACCTGCACCGCCTCGTTCAGCGGATGGGCCACCGCCAGCTCCACCGCCTCCGGCAGCACCTGCTCGGCGCGGCCGAGCGCCACCTCGGCGGTGATCCGCAGCCGCCGGGCGTCCAGCCGCAGCGCGTCGTAGCGGGGCGCGACGGACGCCCGGTCCGGAAGGTCGGCGAGCACCGGGCCGCGCCACAGCGCCAACGCGGAGTCCAGCGCCTCGGCGGCCTTGGCGGCGTCGCCGTCGGCGAGCGCCCGGCCGCCGTCCTCCACGAGCCGCTCGAAGCGGTACAGGTCCACGGCGTCCGGCGCGGCGACCAGGCGGTAGCCGCCGTCCACCGAGCCCACGGCCTCATGACCCACGGCCCGGCGCAACCTGGCGACCAGGGCTTGTAGCGCCCCGGTCGCGTCGGCGGGCGGTTCGCCCTCCCACACCTCGTCGATCAGCGCCTCGGTGGTCCGCACCCGCCCGGGGCGCAGCGCCAGCGCGGCGAGCAGCGCCCTCAGCCGCGTACCGGCCAGCGGCACGACGGTGCCGTCGCCGCGGTGAGCCTGGGTCGTCCCGAGAATGCCGTAACGCACGCCCCCATTCTGTCCGAGCCCCCGGTACCCCCGCTCCCGGGTTGTGATTGCGGCCCGTTGTCGTGTGCGGCGCCATTGTGGTTGCGGTTGGGGTTTCTCCCCCGCCCGCCCTCCCGATTGCCCGGCGCGGTCAGTGCGGGCCTGCGCTCTGTTGGGGTGGGGTCGGTGCCGCGCCGGCGCACTCCCCCAGCCTTCGGCCGGGGGGACCCCCACAGCGCTCGCGGTTCACGTCCACATCATTCGGCGCCCGGGTCCGCCGCTCGTCGCTTCCGGGCGCACCCCGCCACACTCCCTCCCGTCGTATGAGCGCACGACGGCCGGTGGGGGGTCAGAAGGGCACCTGCGGCAACCCCGCACCGCCTTCTGAACCCCCACCGGCCGTTGGTCGCCGCACGATACGGAGGGGGCGGGGTCGTTGGGGTGGGCGTTCTGGACGCTGACGTGTATGTGTTGTGCGGCATCCGGGGTCCGACCTGGACCGCCCGCCATGCACATAAATATGCGGTCCAGAATGCCCAGCCCCGGAGGCCCCGACCCCGGCCCACCACGCACGCGCGAAGCCCGCACCAACCGCGCCGGATGGGGGTCCCCCCGGCCGAAGGCTGGGGGAGGGAGGGCGGGTGGACGCCCGCCGCAGGCGCATACAACCCGCACACAACAACCGGCCGCAACACGATGCCCCGGTCACATCCCTTCGCACCCCTCCGCCCGAAACTCCCCCATCGACGTCGTGGCGTTCCCGTCCCGGTCCGTACCCGGCTCCCCCTCCCCCTTGTACCAGCGGACCTGCCCGGGCTCGAGGCTCGCGAACTGCGCCGCCGTGAACGTCACGTGAGCCGTCGACGAGGAGTTGTCCCCGGTCCAGCCGTACAGGCTGTACGTGCGGTGCGGTGCGAAGGCGGCCGACGCCGGCACCTCCGCCCGCCAGCCCCTGCCGCCGCTCTCCAGCGACCACACCGTGAACCCCGTGGCCGGCTTCGCGCGGCTCCACCTGCCGAGGCGGGCCGAGTCGTCCGCGTCGTCGGAGTCGTCGGAGTCGTACAGCGTGGCCCCGTCGATGTGGTCGCGGCAGACCAGCATCACCCCCAGCGGCCTGCCGTCCTCGCTCACGGCGATGCCGGTGACCCCGCCCACCGCCACGGTGCATCCGGTCAGCGTGCCGCACACGGCGATGCCGAGCAGCGCCGGAACGGCGAACCTCTTCCACGTCATGGCTCCCCCGTCCTGACCCCGTCCTCGGGCCCCCCGGCCCCGGACGACTTCAGGGTGCGCCCGCCGTGGCCCCCGCGGCGACGGAGCGGGAGCGATCGATGACGTATCGCAACGCGGTCGCGACCCGGGCGTCGCCGACGGGCCGCAGGAACGTCCGGCGTCGCCGGGGCGTTATCCCGCCGTGGGTGTGCCCGGCGGCGGCCGGATGGCATCATCGGGCGGCCAGCACCACGACCGATGCCGCACCGCCTCCGCAGGAGCCCGCACGATGACCACCGCAGCAACCCGCAGTGAACGGCAGATCAGCCCGATCTTCCTGGGCCTGGCCGCGATCATGGCCGTCTCGGGCTGGGCGGTGTGGACGGACTTCTCCACCAGCACCGGCTTCGCCGTGTTCCTGTTCGTCGTGTCCGGCTGGATCGTCTCCCTGTGCCTGCACGAGTACGCGCACGCCCGTACCGCGCTGCACGGCGGCGACATCTCGATCGGGGCCAAGGGCTACCTGACCCTGAACCCGCTGAAGTACACGCACGCGCTGCTGAGCATCGTGCTGCCGGTGATCTTCGTGATCCTGGGCGGCATCGGCCTGCCCGGCGGCGCCGTCTTCATCGAGCGGGGCAGGATCCGCGGCCGCTGGAAGCACAGCCTCATCTCGGCCGCGGGCCCGCTGACCAACGTGCTGTTCGCGATCGCCCTGATGCTGCCCTTCACCTTCGGCGTCGTCTCCCTGGACCAGGCCCACGCGCCCTTCGCGTCGGCGCTGGCGTTCCTGGCGATGCTGCAGGTCACGGCGGCGATCCTGAACCTGCTGCCGGTGCCGGGCCTGGACGGCTACGGCGTGATCGAGCCCTGGCTGTCGTACCGGACGCGGCGCCAGCTGGAGCCGTTCGGGCAGTTCGGGCTGCTGGCCGTCTTCGGTGTGCTGTGGATCCCCGAGGTCAACTCAGCGTTCTTCGGCTTCGTCGACTCGGTGATGGCGGTCTTCGGGATCCCGGACTGGCTGTCGAGCCTGGGCTACGCCTTCTTCCAGTTCTGGAAGGGCGACCCGTTCAGCCAGTGATCCGCTGCTCGGCGGACTCCCGCTCGGCCTTCGCCTTGCGCAGGTAGTACCAGCACATGTTGCTGGTGAGGCCCGCGATCAGGATCCAGAAGACACCGAGCCAGCTGCCCTCCACGAAGGACACGACGGCGGCGGCCACGGCGAGCGCGCACAGGACGAGCGCGTAGAGGGCGAGGCGGGGCATGGGGGGCGGCTCCTGTCGGGTCGGTCGCGAACCCGCCCATTGTCCCCCATGCCCCCGCGGGCCTAGACGTCGGTCAGGCGCAGACCGGCGTGGGCCTTGTAGCGGCGGTTGACCGAGATCAGGTTGGCGACCAGCGCCTCCACCTGGTGCGCGTTCCGCAGCCGGCCGGCGAAGACGCCGCGGATGCCGGGGATGCGCGCGGCCAGGGCCTGGACCAGGTCGGTGTCGGCACGGCTGTCGCCGAGCACGAGGACGTCGGTGTCGATCGAGTCGATCTCCGGGTCCTCGAGGGTCACCGCGGACAGGTGGTGGAAGGCGGCGGTGACCCGGGACTCCGGCAGCAGCGCGGCGGCCTGCTCGGCGGCGCTGCCCTCCTGCGGCTTCAGGGCGTAGGCGCCCTGCTTGTCGAAGCCCAGCGGGTTGACGCAGTCGACGACGAGCTTGCCGGCGAGTTCGCCGCGCAGTGCCTGGAGGGTCTCGCCGTGGCCCTCCCAGGGGACGGCGACGATGACGACGTCGCTGCGGCGGGCGGTCTCCGCGTTGTCGGCGCCCTGCACCCCGAGGCCGAGCCGGTCGGCCGTGGCCTGGGCGCGGTCCGCGGCGCGCGAGCCGATGACCACCTGCTGGCCGGCCTTGGCGAGCCGGTACGCCAGGCCGCGGCCCTGCGGGCCGGTGCCGCCGAGGACGCCGACGACGAGGCCGGACACGTCCGGCAGCTCCCAGGGGTCCTTCGCCGGGGCCTTGGGGGCGGGGGTCTCATTGCCACTGTCAACAGTCATACCGCGATCCTGCCAGGTGGGGGCGGTGCATGGCCCGCGCAGGCGTTGTGACGCGTCCCGCTCCGCCCCGCGTCGCGGGCGCTCCGCGGTGCGTGAAAGCCCCCGTACACGCCGGTATTGGCTCGGGGGACGACGGATGTGAGGTATGACATCGGTGTTGCCTCCCGATGCGCGGCCGCGGGGTGGACGCTGGACGTCCCTTGTCCCGTGCGGGTCGCACGGGACAGCTGACGGAACGTCAAAAGTGCACGACAGCACAGGGAAAGGCAGCCGCCCGTGACCAGAACCGTCGGCAGGAGCCGCGGCCCGAGGCTCCAGGACCGCATCATCGAGCTGATCCACGAGCAGCGGCTCGCCCCCGGCGCCACCCTGCCGACCGAGCCGCAGTTGATGGACCTGCTCGGTGCGAGCCGCAACAGCGTGCGGGAGGCGGTGCGCGCGCTGCAGGCGCTCGGCATCGTGGAGATCCGGCACGGCACGGGGACGTTCGTCGGAGAGGCGCCGCTGCGGGTGCTGATGCCCTCGCTCACCTTCCACCTGCGGTCCCGGGTGCGCGCCCTCGCCGACCTCGTCGCAGTGCGCGAGCTGCTCGAGGTCGGCCTGATAGGCGAGGTCGCCGGGACGATACCGGCGCAGCGGCTGGACGAACTCGACGCGCTCGCCGCCCGGATGGTCGACGACCCCGACGCGGACCGGGCCTTCCACGCGCTGCTCTACGCCTCCTGCGGCAACGAGCTCGTGCTGCAGCTCGTGGACCTGTTCCGGAGCGCCTACCACGAGGTCGGCGCCACCCTGGCGCCCGCCGACGACCCGGCCGAGCGCGTCGTCGCCAACCACCGCGCCGTCGTCGGCGCACTGCGCACCGGGGACGCGGGCGCGGCCAGGGCCGCCATGCGGCGGCACTTCACGGACGTGAGGGAGCGGGTGTCCAGGGCCCTGCCCGCGGACGGCACGGACTGACCCCGTTCGGGTGAGCACGGCGCGAAGCGGGGCCCGGCCGGTGCATGGTCCGCGAGGATGCGGTGCATGGATGCCGTACGGGTCGAGGTCGTCCGTGAACTGCTGGCCGGGAGCGAGTGGCCGGAGCTGACCCGGTCCTTCGCCGGCTCCCTGCGCGGGTCCGTCCGCCGGGGGCCCGCGGGCGGGCTGCTGCTGGTCGGCAGCGGGGAGTACGAGCCCTGGCACATGGCGGCCCATCTGGACGACGAGGCCGCCTGGAGCGGGCTGCCGGAGCTGTCGCCGACGCTGGTGCGGCACCGCGTGCCGCCGGGCGCGCCTGCGCACCTCGCGGTCGGGACGGCCCGCCTGGAGGCGGCCCGCAGGGGCGAGACGGTGCTGGTGGTCACCCCCGTGCGGGCCGGGGCCGGGCTGCTGGAGCGGGTGGAGGACGCGCGGCGCTCCGGTGCGACAGTGCTGGCGATGGACGCGGGCGACCCGGAGCTGCGCGGGCTGGCGCACGAGGCGCTGACCGTGCCGCCGGAGCCCTCCGAGGTCGGCATGGACGTGCTGCAGCACCTGGTCAGCGCGGCGGCCGGACGCCGGGTGCGGCTGCGGGACCGGCTGCCCCGACTCGCGCGGCTCGCCGAGCAGTTGGTGTCGCCACCGCCCGCGAGCTGGTAGGAAGCGGTCCATGACCGCAAACGGGACCGATCCGCTCCGCCCGCTGCGCGGGGTCGTACCACCTCTGTGCACCCCGCTCACGGAGACGGGGGACGTGGACACCGAGGGCCTGCGCGCCCTGGTCGGACATGTGCTCTCGGCCGGGGTGCACGGGGTCTTCGCCCTGGGGTCCAGCGGCGAGACGGCCTTCCTCACCGACGCGCAGCGGCGCACCGCGCTCACGGCGGTCGTGGAGGCCGTCGGGGGCCGGGTGCCCGTGCTCGCCGGCGTCGTCGACATGACCACCCCGCGTGTCCTGGAGCACGCGCGGGCCGCCGTCGCGGCGGGCGCCGACGCCCTGGTGGCGACCGCGCCCTTCTACGCGGCGACGCATCCGGTGGAGATCGCCGACCACTTCCGGCGGGTGCGGGACGGGGCCGGCGGGCTGCCGCTGTTCGCGTACGACATCCCCTCGGCGGTGCACACCAAGCTGCCCGCCGCGACCGTGCTGGCCCTCGCGGAGGAGGGCACCCTGGCCGGCCTGAAGGACAGCAGCGGCGCCGACGGCCCCATGCGCCGGCTGCTCACCGAGTTGCGCCACCGCGGCCTGGACTCCTCCTTCGCCCTGCTCACCGGGTCCGAACTCGCGGTGGACGGCGCCCTCCTGGCGGGCGCGCACGGCGTCGTCCCCGGCCTCGGCAACGTGGATCCGCACGGCTACGTACGGCTCCACGCGCACGCCGTCGCGGGACGCTGGCGCGAGGCCGCGGCGGAGCAGGACCGGCTCGCGCGGCTCTACGCCATCGTCGACGCGGGCGCGGACTCCGCTGCGATGGGCCCGAGTTCCTCGGCGCTGGGTGCCTTCAAGGCGGCGCTGCGGCTGCGCGGCGTCATCGGCTGCGCGGCCACGGCGCCCCCGCAGGTCGCGCTGGACGACACCGCCGTCGCGGTGGTCCGGCAGCGGCTGGCGGCCGCGGGGCTGATGCGCTGACCGGGCCGCCGGTGCCCCGCCCGTGCCCGGCGCAGGGAGAAATCCGGTTGCGCCGGCAGGCCCGCGCGCGGAGCATGCGACCTCGTGTCCAGACTCCTTCCCGACCTCGCACCGTGGCGGACCTCGCGCGACTTCCGCCTGATGTGGTGCGCGGGCCTGATCACGACCTTCGGCAGCTTCCTGACCTTCGTGGCCGTCCCGGTCCAGGTCAAGGAGCTGACCGGCTCCACCCTGGCGGTCGGCGCCCTCGGCGCCGTCGAACTGGTGCCGCTGATCGTCTGCGGCCTCTACGGCGGGGCGCTCGCGGACGCCCTGGACCGGCGCAAGCTCATCCTGTGGACGGAGGCGGCCCTCGGGGTACTGTCAGCCGTGCTCCTGGTCAACGCCTTGCTGCCGCGGCCGGTGCTCTGGCCGTTGTACGTGGTCGCCGCGCTGACCAGCGCGCTGGGCGGGCTCCAGCGGCCGGCACTGGACGCGATCGTGCAGCGCATCGTCCCGCACGGGCAACTGACCGCCGCCGCCTCGCTGAACGCGCTGCGCTGGCAGATCGGGGCGATCGCGGCGCCCTCCCTCGCGGGTGTGCTGATCGCGTACGCGGGCCTGCGATGGGCGTATGCCGTCGACGCCCTCACCTTCGCCCTCTCGGTCGTCCTCGGCCTCGGGCTGCGGCCCTCCCCGCCCTCGCACGACGCGAAGCGCCCCTCGCTGAGCTCGATCGCGGAGGGGGCGCGCTACGCCTGGAGCCGTAAGGAACTGCTGGGCACCTACGTGGTGGACATCGCGGCGACCGGTCTGGCGTTCCCGATCGCCGTGTTCCCCTTCATGGCGGACGACCTGGGCGCGCCCTGGGCGCTGGGCCTGATGTACGCGGCCCTGCCGGCGGGTGCGCTGCTGATGAGCCTCACCGGCGGCTGGTCGTCGCGGGTGCACCGGCACGGGCGGGCGATCGTGCTGGCCGCGGCGGCCTTCGGTCTGTGCATGGCGGCGGCGGGCTGGTCCCGCAACGTGTGGCTGGTGCTGGCCTTCCTGGCGCTGGCGGGTGCATTCGACATGATCAGCGGGGTGTTCCGGGCCACGATCTGGAACCAGACCATCCCCGACGCGCTGCGCGGCCGGCTGGCCGGCATCGAACTCCTTTCCTTCACCATCGGCCCCCAGTTCGGCCAGGTGCGGGCCGGCGGCTCGGCCGCGCTGCTGGGCCTGCGCACCTCGGTGTGGACCGGCGGGCTGGCGTGCGTGGCGGCGGTCGGGGCGCTGGCCGCCTGCCTGCCGACGCTGATGGCGTACGACGCCCGGACCAACGAGCACGCCGTGGGCATGCGGAAGGCGGCGGAGGACACGGTGTCCTCCGCCGCCTGACCCGTGGGGGCCGGGGTCCGATCAGCCGGTGAAGCCGGCGGTGATCGAGGTGAACTGCCAGGTGCTCTGGCTGATGCCGGAGCAGTTGCTGGTCACGCCGCCGCCGGGGCACGGGCGGTCCCGGTTGACGGCCCAGTAGGCGAGCCGGGCGATGTGGTGGGAGTTGGCCCAGTCCCGGATCTGGGTCCAGATGGCCGGGGTGGTGTTCTCCTGCTGGTCGCTCAGCCCGTTCATGCCGGAGATGCCGAGGTGGGCGTAGGCGGTGGCGTCGTCCCAGCCGAAGGTGGACTTCAGCTTGGCCTTCAGGCCCTCGGCGGCGTTCACGGTGTTGCCGTACATGTCGGCGCCGCCGCCGAAGTCGAACGGCATGATCGTGAAGACGTCGATGTTGGCGCCGAGCGCGTTGGCCCGCTCGACGAGGCGGTTGCCCCAGTAGCTCGGGCCCGTCGTCGACGTGCCGAAGGTGACGATCGTCCGGATGCCGGGGTTGTTCTGCTTGACGATCTTGAGCGCGTTCAGGACGCGGTCCTGGACGACCTCGCTCTCGAACTCGTCGGTGTTCTCGATGTCGACGTCGATCGCCTTGAGGGCGTAGGCGTCGATGACCTTCTGGTACGCGCCGGCGAGCGCCTCGGGCGTGGAGCAGTTGGGGCCGAGCTTGTTGCCGCTCCAGCCGCCGATGGACGGGACGATGTCGCCGCCCGCGGCGCGGATCGCGTTGATGGTGGACTGATCGGTGCCGCCGGTCAGCGGCCGGGAGCCGTCCCAGGCGGGGTTGCAGCCGCCGGAGGAGAGGATGAAGGCCATCGTGAACCACTTGACGCCGGTGGCGCTCATCACCGTGGACGGGCTCGGCGGGTCGCCCCAGCCGAGGTAGAGGTAGGGCGCGGCCTGCTTGAAGCCGGTGCCCCCGCCGCCGCCCGCGTTGGTGGTGACGGTCACGGCGTTGGAGGCGGCGGAGGTGTTGCCCGCGGCGTCGCGCGCCTTGACGGTGAAGGTGTACGAGGTGCTCGCGGCCAGGCCGGTGACGGTGGCGGAGGTGCCGGTCACGGTGGTGGCCAGGGTGCTGCCGCGGTAGACGTCGTAGCTGGTGACGCCGGTGTTGTCGGTGGCGGCGTTCCAGGACAGCGAGACGCTGGAGGAGGTCTTGCCGGTGGAGGTGAGGCCGCCGGGCGCGGTGGGCGCCTGGGTGTCACCGCCGCCCCCGCCGCCGGGGCCGTCGAGGCTGATGTCGTCGGCGTTGTAGGTGCCCTGCGTGTACCAGCCGTGCACGTAGATCTGGACGCTGGTCTGCGAGGCGCCGGTGGTGAAGGGGACGGTCAGCTGGGTGTAGGAGGTGGCGGACGGGGTCCAGGTGGACGCACCGCCGGTCACCCCGAGGTAGACGTACGCGCCGCGCACCCAGCCGGTCAGCGAGTAGGCGGTGTTGGGCTGCACGGAGACGGTCTGGGTGCACTGGGCGGTGTCGCTGCTGCTGACGGCGCCGGCGAGTGCCTTGGTGCCGCTGTGCACGGGGCTGCCGACGACCGATCCGCCGGAGCAGGACCAGCCGGAGAGGCTGCCGCTCTCGAAGCCCGGGTTGGCGACGAGGTTGGCGGCGTGGGCGGTGCCGGGCAGGGCGATCAGACTGCCCGCGGCGGCGAGGAAGGCGGCGGTGACGCCGGCGAGGATGCGGGATCTGCGCGATCCGGTACGGGGGACCTGACGACGGAAGAGCACGTGACCTCCCAGTGGGGGGGGCGGCGGGGGGCTGCGCTGTGCGAGTGGTCTGGACCGTTGGTCTGGACCTGTCATCGCGGATTGAAGCGAAGTGTCGTGCTCCCGTCAAGAGGTCCGGCCCACTGCCGCTTCCTGGTACGGCAGTGGCCCGGACCGGCCGCGGGGTCCCCCGGTCAGCCGACGCGTTCGATGCGCGCCTTCCTGATCAGGAACTTGCCGGGTTCCCGGACCTGTTCGAAGGCCGCGTTGTTCAGCAGCGCGCAACTCCCGGAGGTCGAGGTCACCGACACCGTGGTCGACTTGTTGTTGTCCAGGTTGGTCACCTTGAGCTTGGTGCCCAGCGGGAACTGGTTGCTGGAGGCGGCGGGCGCACCGCCCTCGCCGGAGAGGGTGACCGTCGAACCCGCGCAGACGACCTGGCCGACGGCGCCGCCGGCCGGCGGCGCGGCCTGGCCCTGGTTCTGGCCTTGGTTCTGGCCCTGGTTCTGGCCCTGGTTCTGGCCCTGACCCTGTCCGGCCGGGGCGGCGGGCGCCGCGGGCGCCGCCTGCGCGGCACCGCATCCGGAGGCCTCCCGCTGCACGTTGATCTGCTTGATCACGGCCTCGCGGTTGGCGATCCGGGCCGCCGACTGGGAGTCGGGATTGGCCCGTTGGGCCGCGATGAAGCTCTCGTTGTTGCGCAGCGCCTGGTCGAGCCCGTCGCACACCACCGACGCATGACCCATGCTCATGGTCACCACGGCGAAGCCGCCGGCCAGGGTGGCCGCGCCGGTCACGAGCGCGATCTTCTGCTTGGTGCTCATCGTGCGTTTCCTGGACATGGGGGCCCCTTTCCTCCGACCGGCCGTCGGTCGGATCCGGTCCACGTGCCCTTGGAAACGGAGCGTCGTTGGTCTGGACCTCAATCCGTTCGGAATCTCGGACAGGTGGGGGCCGTCTGTGCTACGGGTTGGTAGCTTCGCCGTCCCAGCGGACCACCAGCCGCCCGCCCTCCTCCGTGACCCGTTGCCCGAACCCGGCGCAGGCGCGCCGGAACCGCCGGGCGATCCAGGCCCGTTCACCGCGGTCGGCCAGCCGGGTGAAGCAGAACTCGAGGGCGATCGGCACCGCCTCCAGCCGGACGGGGCGGTGGCCGGCGGGGTCGAAGGTGACGAGGAAGATCAGGCCACGGTCGTTGCGCAGCCGCGGATCGGTCGCGTAGTCGTCGACGAAGTCGCCGAGGTCGTGGAGCACCCCGTCCGTCACGCCGTGGAAGACGTGCGCGGAACTGCCCGCCACGAGCGTGGCGCCCGCCGTGCGCAGGGCCCCGGCGGCGTCCCGGATGTAGCGGGCCGGGCCGGTGGTCATGTTGGGCCCCCAGTGCGGGGTGACGAGGACCGCCTCCGTCCGCGCGCCCAGGCTCGCGACGCCGTCGGTGAGCCAGCGCGGGACGCCCTCGCGCAGGTCCGCGTAGGCCACCCCGGGGCGGTCCGGTCCCGCGGCGTACTCCGCCGGATGGTCGGTGACGCCGACGACGCCCAGGCTGGGGCGGCCCGCCGCGCCCCCGGGGCCGCCCAGCACCGCCGGGGCGCGCGCCGCGCTCTCGTCCGCTCCGGCCCCGACGGCGGCGATCCCGGCGGCGGCCAGGTGCTCCAGCGTGTCCAGCAACGCCGTCCGGCCGTAGTCCAGGGCATGGTTGTTGGCCAGGTTGACGCAGCTCACGCCCAGGTGCGTCAGGGCGCGCACGGCGACGGGCGGGGCACGGAAGAAGAAGGGCTTGAAGGGGTCGGGCCAGGGCTCACCGCGGTCGGAGATCGCGCACTCCAGGTTGAGGACGAAGAGGTCCGCCTCCCGCGCGACGGCCACGACCTCCTCGGAGAACAGCGCCTCCGGAGGGGCCTCGGCCAGCCGCGCGGCCACCATGCGGCCGAGCATGGTGTCGCCGGCCAGCCCGAGCTTCACCCTTCCATCGTGCACCCGGTGGCCCCCGGCGGGCTCACTCCTCCCCGCCCTCCCGAGAGCGGTCCTTCCACCGCGGGTCGTTCTCCCACTGCAGGTTCCGCTCGGCGGCCGTCTCCATCGCCCGCTCCGCGTCCGCGCGGCTCGGGTACGGCCCCATCCGGTCCTTGGCGGGGCACTCCGGCCCCTCCTCGACCTTGTGGTGCTCGATGCAGTAGAACCACTCGCCGGGCTTCCCCGCGGGCTTGCGGACTCGCCTGAACAGCGCCATCGTCCCTCCTCGTACGACGTCCTGCCGCCATGCTGCCCGACCGGCCGCCGATACACTCGCTGACATGTCTGTCCTGGTTCCCGGCAAGCTCTCCCCCACCCGTCCCGTGCCCGCCTCGATCCCGCGTCCGGAGTACGTGGGCAGGCCCGCGCCGCGGCCGTACGACGGCCCGGAGGTGCAGTCGGCGGAGACGATCGAGAAGATGCGGATCGCCTCGCGGATCGCCGCGCGGGCCATGGAGGAGGCGGCGAAGGCGATCGCGCCGGGTGTCACCACCGACGAGCTGGACCGGATCGCGCACGAGTACATGTGCGACCACCAGGCCTACCCCTCGGACCTCGGGTACCGGGGCTTCCCCAAGTCCCTGTGCTCCTCCATCAACGAGGTCATCTGCCACGGCATCCCCGACTCCACCGGGCTGCGCGACGGCGACATCGTCAACCTGGACGTCACCGCCTACATCCACGGGGTGCACGGGGACACCAACGCCACGTATCTCGTCGGCGAAGTCGCCGAGGAATCAAGGCTGTTGGTGGAGCGCACCCGGGAATCCCTGAATCGCGCCATCAAGTCGGTGAAGCCCGGGCGGCAGATCAATGTGATCGGCCGGGTCATCGAGTCCTATGCCAAACGGTTCAATTACGGTGTCGTGCGCGACTTCACGGGCCACGGCATCAATACCGCCTTCCACTCCGGCCTGATCGTCCCGCATTACGACGACCCGCGGGCGACCACGATCATGAAGCCGGGCATGACCTTCACCATCGAGCCGATGCTGACCCTGGGCACCCACGAGTACGAGATCTGGGACGACGGCTGGACGGTCGTCACCAAGGACCGCAAGCGCACCGCGCAGTTCGAGCACACCCTTGTGGTGACGGACACAGGCGCAGAGATCCTGACGCTTCCTTGACCTCCTCATGGGGATTCCTTTACCGGAATGCGGCCATGTCGCGATAGGCCTCGGATAGGTTAGGCAAGCCTTTCCCAGGAAAGGCTTGCCTAAGTCACAGCTTCCCGAGCCGCCTGGAGATCGCATGTCCGCCGTCCGCATGTCCGCAGTAGCCGCCGCCGGCATAGTGGTCGCCGTCACCGCCGTCACCGGGTGCGCGGAGAAGGCGGACGGCAAGGCGTCCGACGCCGTCACGGTGACCGCGACGGACACCAAGTGCGAGGTCTCCAGGACGACTTTCCCGGCCGGGCACGTGCAGCTGGCCGTCGAGAACAAGGGATCCAAGGTCACCGAGGTCTACGTCTACACGCCCAGCGACCAGATCGTGACCGAGCGGGAGAACATCGGCCCCGGCACCAAGGCCACCATCACCGCCGAGATCAAGGCCGGTACGTACCAGATCGCCTGCAAGCCCGGCATGAAGGGCGACGGCATCCGCCAGAAGATCACCGTCACCGGCAAGGGCGCCGCCAAGGGCGACCCGCGCCTGGACGCCGCCGTGGCCGCGTACCGCAAGTACGCCCAGGAGCAGGCCGACCAGACGATCCCGGTGGTCCAGCAGTTCGCCGACGCCGTCAAGGCGGGCGACGTGGAGAAGGCCAAGTCGCTCTTCGCGCCCTCCCGGGTCGGCTGGGAGCGCACCGAGCCGGTGGCCGAGTCGTTCGGCGACATCGACCCGCTGACCGACACCCGCGAGGACGGCCTGGAGGACGGCCAGAAGTGGACCGGCTGGCACCGGCTGGAGAAGTCCCTGTGGCAGGACAAGAAGGCCGGGGCCGAGGAGGGCGCCCTCGCCGACCAGCTCGTCACCGACCTGAAGGACTGGCAGACCCGCGTCGGCAAGGCCGACATCACCGCCACCAGCATGGCCAACGGCGCCAAGGAGCTGCTGGACGAGGTCGCCACCGGCAAGATCACCGGTGAGGAGGACCGCTACTCCCACACCGACCTGTCGGACTTCCAGGCCAACGTCGAGGGCGCGATGAAGGCCTACGAACTGCTGAAGCCGGTCGCCGCCGAGAACGACGCGGCGCTCACCGCCGACCTCGACAAGCAGTTCCCGGCCCTGACGGCGCTGCTCGACAAGTACCGCAAGAGCGGCAGCACCACGGAGTTCGTCTCCTACGACACCGTCGGCAAGGACCAGCGCAAGGAGCTCTCGGACGCGGTCAACGCGCTCGCCGAGCCCCTGTCGAAGCTCGCCGCGGCCGTCGCCAAGTAACCCCCGGGGGGCAACGGACCATGTCCGATGAGAGTGTCACGTCGCGTCGCAAGGTGCTCGGCTGGACCGGTGCGGGTGTCGTCGTCGCGGCCGCCGCGGCCGGCGGCGCCGTGGCCGCGGTCCGCTCCGGGGACGACGTGCAGCCCGCGGGCGCCGCGGGCAGCGCGATCGCCTTCCACGGGGAGAACCAGGCCGGCATCACGACCCCGGTGCAGGACCGGCTCCACTTCGCGTCCTTCGACGTCAAGACCGAGGACCGCGAGGAACTGGTCGCGCTCCTGAAGGAATGGACCGACGCCGCCCGGAAGATGACGCAGGGCCGGCCGGTCGGCGAGGGCGCGGTCGGCGGCCTCGCCGAGGCCCCGCCGGACGACACCGGTGAGGCGCTGGGCCTGCAGCCCTCCCGGCTCACCCTCACCATCGGCTTCGGCCCCTCGCTGTTCACGACGAAGGACGGCGCGGACCGCTTCGGGCTGAAGGCGCACCGCCCCGGGGCGCTGGTGGACCTGCCCAAGTTCCCCGGTGACGCCCTCGACCCGAACCGCAGCGGCGGCGACCTGTGCGTCCAGGCCTGCGCGGACGACCCGCAGGTGGCGGTGCACGCCATCCGCAACCTGGCCCGGATCGGCTTCGGCAAGGTCGCGATGCGCTGGTCGCAGCTCGGCTTCGGCAAGACCTCCTCGACCACTCCCGAGGAGCAGACCCCGCGCAACCTGATGGGCTTCAAGGACGGCACGCACAACGTCGCGGGTTCCGACAGGGCCACCCAGGACGCGCATGTGTGGGTGTCCGCCAAGGACGGCCCGTCCTGGATGGCCGGCGGCTCGTACCTCGTCGCCCGTCGCATCCGGATGCACATCGAGACCTGGGACCGCACCCCGCTGCAGGAGCAGGAGCAGATCTTCGGCCGGACGAAGGGCGAGGGCGCCCCGATCGGCAGGCAGCGCGAGCACGACGCCCCGGACTTCAAGGCGATGCTCCCTGACGCGCACGTCCGGCTGGCGCACCCGGACAACAGCGGTGTGACGATCCTGCGCCGCGGCTACTCCTTCACCGACGGCACCGACGGCCTGGGCCGCCTGGACGCCGGGCTGTTCTTCATCGCGTACCAGCGCGACGTCCGGGACGGCTTCGTGCCGCTGCAGATGCGGCTGGCGAAGCTCGACTCCCTCAACGAGTACATCCAGCACGTGGGTTCGGCCGTCTACGCCGTACCGCCGGGCGTCCGGGACAAGGACGACTGGTGGGGCCGCGAGCTCTTCCGACACGACTGAGAGGAAGTACCGGCGGTGTTCGCCAACTACCTGATCGGGCTCCGTGAGGGCCTGGAGGCCAGCCTCGTGGTCTGCATCCTGGTCGCGTACCTGGTGAAGACCGACCGCAAGGACAAGCTGCCGCCGGTCTGGCTCGGCGTCGGCACCGCGGTCCTGGTGAGCATGGCCTTCGGCGCCGCGCTGCAGTTCGGCTCCTCCGAGCTGACCTTCGAGGCGCAGGAGGCGCTGGGCGGTTCGCTGTCGATCGTCGCGGTCGGCCTGGTGACCTGGATGGTCTTCTGGATGCGGCGCACCGCGCGCCACCTGAAGGCCGAACTCCACGGCAAGCTGGACGCCGCGATCGCCATGGGCACCGGGGCACTGGTGATCACCTCCTTCCTCGCCGTGGGGCGTGAAGGGCTGGAGACCTCGCTGTTCATCTGGACCGCCGTGCAGGCCACCGACGACGGCGTGCGCCCGCTGGTGGGCGCGGTGCTGGGCCTGCTGACCTCGGTGGTGCTGGGCTGGCTGTTCTACCGGGGCGCGCTGCGCATCAACCTGGCCAAGTTCTTCACCTGGACCGGCGCCATGCTGGTGGTGGTCGCGGCGGGCGTGCTCGCGTACGGCTTCCACGACCTGCAGGAGGCCGGCTGGCTGCCGGGGCTGGGGACCGAGGCCTTCGACGTCAGCGACCAGATCCCGCCGGACTCGTGGTACGGGACGCTGCTCAAGGGCGTGTTCAACTTCCAGCCCGACCCGACCTGGCTGCAGGTCGGCGTCTGGGCGCTGTACCTCGCGCCCACGATGTTCCTCTTCCTGCGCCCCGGCAGGGTCACCGCGCCGGCCGTCAAGCCGTCCGCCGCGGTTCCGGTCGGGGACAAGGGCTGAGGCCGCCGGGCTCCCGACCGCTTCACGGTCTCCGGGCCGGGGTCAGTGCAGCCAGCCGGCCGTCTCGGGCTCGGGCTCGACCTGGGCGCAGGCGTCGGTCAGCACCCCGAGCAGCGGCAGCGGGTCGGGCAGCACCTGGTCGGGTCCGTGGCCGGCGACCCACGCGACGGTGGCGCCGGAGGGCAGCCGCGAGGGCGGGAGCAGCACGTAGCTGGCGCGGTGGTGCCAGCGCAGGCCCGGGTGCTCGTCGACGGTCTCGGGATGGCAGTCCAGCTCGCACGGCCACCACTCGTCCTCGTCGGCCGTGGCACGGGTGGCGGTGAAGAACAGCATCCGCCCGTCGGAGACCGCGACGGGTCCGGCCGCGGAACCCTCGGCGGCCAGCCGCTCCAGGGCGATCCGGCCCGCCTCTGCGGGTACGTCCAGGACGTCGTGGGCGATGCCGGTGGCGGTGATGAAGTTGGCCAGGGGGTGCGCGCGCAGCCAGCGCCTGACCTGCTCCGCGTCCGTGGTGGCCTGGGTCTGCCAGGCGAAGGAGACGGGGTGCGTGCCCGGCGTGGGGCACCCGATCCGGTCGCAGGAACAGCGGTAACCGGACACGGGCGACGGATGGGCGGCCGGCGCCAGCGGCAGGCCCGCGTCCGCGGCTTCCAGGAGGAGCTCGTCCCGGCGCAGGTCGTCCCCGTTCCGGCCACCGGCGGCCGCGCGGACCGCGGCCCCGTCCACTCCGGCGCCGCGCTCCCCCGCCTTGCGGCGCAGCCAGTCGGACAACCTGCCCTTGGTGACCATCGAGCCCCTTTCCTCGCCCCGTGAACCCTTGCTCCACCCTACGTAACGAGGGAAAGGCCGTAAGCGGAATCCACGGATGGTGGAAACCATCCTGCTCCCCGTCCGCATTCCGGCCGCGCGCGGGGTCCCCCTGCACGACGGACCCCGTCCCGGGCGGATCCGGGCACGTTTCCCTTGTCCCCGCTGCCCACGGCACCCGGGGCGGCGACCGGCACCGGCCTCCCCTCCGTGACCACCGTCACCCGCGGGACGACGCGCCGTCCGCCCCGGAGGGCGGATCCGCGCTAGCCTGGTTTTCCGACAGGTTGTCGGCAACCCATTGACTTAGGGTCCCCTAAGTTGCGACGATTCCTGCAGGCCCGACGCAGGAGGATTCCCTTGACGCCAGCCCACGGCACCGCGACCGCACCGTTCTCGGCCGTCATCCGCTCCGCCAGCCACGACCGGCACACCGAGGCCGAGACCTCGACGTTCATCGGCGACCTGCTCGGCGGCCGCCTGGGGGTCGCCGCGTACGCGCGCTACACCGAGCAGCTCTGGTTCGTCTACCGGGCGCTGGAGGACGCCGCCGCGCACCTGGCCGGCGACCCCGTGGCCGGCCCCTTCCTGCGTCCGGAGCTGATGCGCGTCGCCGCCCTGGAACGCGACCTGGACCACCTGCTCGCGCCGGGCTGGCGCGACCGCGCCGGCGCGCTGCCCGAGACCCTCGCGTATGCCCGCCGCGTCACCGAGACCGCCCGCGCGTGGCCGGCGGGCTACGTCGCCCACCACTACACCCGCTACCTCGGCGACCTCTCGGGCGGCCAGGTCATCCGCGGCATCGCGGAGAAGACCTGGGGCTTCTCCCGCAAGGGCGACGGCGTGCGCTTCTACGTCTTCGACGCGATCGGCAACCCCGCGGCGTTCAAGCGCGAGTACCGGAGCCTGTTGGACGCCCTGCCGGTCGACGAGCTCGAGAAGCAGCGCGTCGTGGAGGAGTGCCGGCGGGCCTTCGCCCACAACGCGGCGGTCTTCGCCGCGCTGGGCCGCGAGTTCCCGCTGACCGCCTGACGGCCCGGCGGCCCGGCTGGTCCCCGCCGTTCGGGCGCCCGTCCCCCGTAGGCCGTGTCGTCGAATGGCCTCCCTCAACCTTCGGCCGGGGGTGCCCCCGCCCCGCGACGCTCCCCCAGCTGACGCTGGGAGGTGTCCCCAGGCACGGCACCCCCAGCGAAGCCGGGGGAACCGCGGGGCCTGCCCTTCGGACGGTGGGGGACCTCCCAGCGTCAGCTGGGGGAGCTCATGTGAGGACGCGGCCTAGCCGAGGGGGGAGGTCCAGCCCGAGGGGTCGACTCCGCCCGGGACCGGGGCCGCCGGGTCGTAGGGGGTGCGGGTGAAGACGAAGGAGCCGAGGTCGAGATGGCCGACGGTGCCGTCGGGGGCGCGCACCGCGCGGAGGGTCTCGCCGTCGTAGTAGCCGTCCAGGCCGGTCCAGGTGCCGTCCGGTTCCGCGCGGAAGCGGGCGCCGCGGGCGGTGCCCGACAGGGCGGTGAGTTCCAGGTCGCGGCCGGTGCGCAGGCGCAGGACGTACGGGGCGGTGCCCCAGTACCAGGGGCCGGTGAGGGCGAGCAGCTCCGGGTCGGGGTCGGAGTCGGGCCGCCACGGCTCGGGGATGCGGGGCTCGCGCTCGGCGACGATGCGCAGCAGGTCGGCGGCGATCGTCGTGGCCGGGGCGCCGGTGGTGGAGTTGGCGAGGACGACCGCGCCGAGTCCCTCCTCCGTGTCGCACCACAGCCCGGCCACGAAGCCGGGCATCGAGCCGCCGTGCCCCACCAGCACCCGGCCGTCCGGGGTCTTCATCAGCTGCACGCCGAGGCCCTGGTCGTCGCCCGGCGCGGCCGGCCGGCGCATCTGCTCCAGCGTCGCGGGCACCAGGACGCGCGCGTCGCCCGCGGCGAGGAAGGCGGCCCAGCGGCACAGGTCGTCGGCGGTCGACCACAGTTCGCCCGCGGGGGCCATCAGCCCGGTGTCCTGCACGGCCTCGGCCATCATCAGCTCGGCGTACGGGTGGACGGCCCAGCCCCCGGCGTGCGGGGCCTGCGGGCGGCGCGTCGTACGGGTCATCCCCAGCGGTTCGAGGACCTCGGCGGTCAGCACCTCGTCCCAGGGCCGGCCGTCGTGGAGCGCCTCGACGACGGCGCCGAGCAGGGCGTACCCGGGGTTGGAGTAGTGGTGGCGTTCGCCGGCGGGGTGCAGCCGCGGCGTCCCGCCGAGGAGGTCGGCCGTCTCCGGCCGCAGCGCGCCGGGCGTGCGCTCCCACCAGGGGCCGGGGGTCTCCGCGGCCAGTCCGGCGGTGTGCGTGAGGAGTTGGCGCACGGTGACGCCGTCGGCGGGGGTGCCGCCGATGTGCTTCTCGACGGGGTCGTCCAGCCCGAGGCGCCCCGCGTCGCGCAGCCGCATGACCAGGACGGCCACGAAGGTCTTGGTGAGGGAGCCGATCCGGTACTGGGTGTCCCCGTCCGGGGCGTGCCCGTCCACGCAGGAGCGCGCTCCGGTCCACACGGCCTCGCCGTCCCGGACGACGGCTCCCACGAGGGAGGGAGTACGGCTGCTGGACTGGGCGACCGCGATGCGGTGCAGCAGGGCCCGGCGGGTGTCCGGAAGCAGGGCGTCGTCGGGGTCGGTCTGCGGTGTCGGCATGCGCTCACCTTAGAGGCGGGCCCGGGCGGGGTGCCGGGCGCATGGCACCGGCTTTGCCGTCCTCGCGGTCGCCCTCGGCCTGCCCGGCCTCGCGGCCCTCGGCTGACCGTCGGCCGGCGGCCGGGGTCGTCAACTGGTGAGGAGCACGCCGGCGTAGGAGACGGTGGCGATGAGGGTCCAGGAGATCAGGCCGACGGCGGCCACACGCGGCCCGGTTCGCGCCAGGGCGCGCAGGTGCACCATGCTGCCGAGCCCCACCATGGCCATGGCCAGCAGCAGTTGCTGCAGTTGCTCTGCTCCGTCGAGCACGCCGGCCGGCAGGACTCCGGTGCTGCGCACGGCGATCATGACGAGGAAGCCGACGACGAACAGGGGCAGCAGCGGGGTCCGCCGCGCGGAGGCGGCGGCGTCCGGCCCCGCGGCGCCCGACATGGCGTGCCGCCGGCGCAGGGCGTAGGCGACCGCGGCGACCAGGGGTGCCAGGAGCGCGACGCGCATCAGCTTGACGAGCACCGCCTCACCGAGTGCCGCCGGGCCCGCGGTCTGAGCCGTCGCGACGACCTGTCCGACGTCGTGCACGCCGGCCCCGGCCCAGCGGCCGAACTGCACGTCGTCCAGGCCGAGCGGGTGGTGCAGCAGCGGCAGCACGCCGATGGCGAGGGTGCCGCAGAGCGTGACCAGGGCGACGGACGCGGCCACGTCCTCCTCGTCGCTGCCGCTGACCTGGCTCACCGCGCCGATGGCGGAGGCACCGCAGATGGAGTAGCCGGTGGCGATGAGCAGCGGCTGGTCGCCGCGCAGGCCCATGCGGCGGCCGAGCCAGAGGGTGCCCCAGAAGGTGGCGGCCACGACGCACACCACCATGCCGGCCGTGGCCCAGCCGAGACCGAGCACGTCGTCGAGGCTCAGCTGCAGTCCCAGGATCACGATGCCGATGCGCATCAGCCGTTTCCCGGCGAAGGTGAGCCCCGGCCGGGCCCGGCCGCGCAGGGTCGCGCGCAGGCCCGGCAGGTTCGCGGCGGCGATGCCGAGGAGGACGGCGGTGGTGGGCACCGGCACGGCCGGCAGCAGCCGGTGCAGTGCGGTCGCCAGGACGGCGCCGAGGGCGGTGACCAGCAGCCCGGGCAGCACGGTGGCTGTGGCCCGGCGGCGGCCCGCACCGCCTCCGGCGGGGGACGCGGCGGGGCGGGCGGTCGGCGCCGCCCCACGGGCGACGGGCACGGGGGTGCGCGTCGCGGTGCGGAGGTTCACCGTTCGCCGACCGGCAGCCGGTAGACCCGCCGCACGCTGGAGCCCAGGCGGGAGATGTCGGCACCGTAGATGTGCAGCGATATGGCCTTGCCGGTCCCGCCGTTCCACACCTGGTGGATGTCGCCGGGCGGCGCGAAGCCGCAGACCTCGCCTTGGGCGTTGACGACGTCCTGGGTCGGGACGAGGCGGGAGCCGGTGCCGTCGGGGACCAGCCGGTAGCGGCGCTCGTGCTCCTGCCCCTGGTGCACCCCCGTGACGCACCAGGAGACGTGGTCGTGGATGGACGTCCGTTGCCCCGGCAGCCAGACCAGGGCGACGATCGAGAAGCTGCCGTCCTCCTCGGCGTGCAGGATGTGCTGCCGGTAGCGGTCCGGGTCGCCCTCGGCGTGCCGCTCGGCCAGCAGGTCGGGGGCGCCGAGGTGCGGCGCGAGCCGCTCGCCCACCAGGTGGGCCGTCGGGCCGGGCGGCAGGCCGCGGCCGACCGTCTCGCGCACCTCGTCGACGAGGCGGGCCAGCCGGGCGGTGGGCGCGGAGAGCGCCGGAACGGTCGCGGAGGTCATGTCCGCAGCGTCCGTGCGCACGGGCCCGCGCGTCCACTGACAGTTCCTTCACCCCGCTTTGCCCCTCCTTATGGATGGGGTGCGGGTCAGCAGCCGCTGCGCCGCTCGGCGACCGCCTTGAGCGCGTCGAGCACCAGGGCCGCGGCCGGGATCCGCAGATGGTCGCGCGGCACGTACGCCGCGACCCGGCGGCGGGAGACGGGGTCCAGCGGCCGGCCGGTGACCCGGTCCAGCCGCGTGAAGGACAGCGCCAGCCCGGGCATCATCGCGACCCCCAGCCCCTCCGCGACCAGCGACTGCACCACGAGGTTGTCGTCGGTGGCGAAGGCGATGTCGGGGGCGAAGCCCAGCTCGGCGCACTCGTGGAGGAAGTTGACCCGGCAGCGCATGCAGCCGGCGATCCAGCGTTCGTCGGCCAGGTCGCCGAGCCTGACCGAGCGGGACCTGGCCAGCCGGTGCCCGGCCGGCATCAGGACCATGAGCTGGTCCTCCAGCAGCGGGATCTCGACCAGGTCGTCCGGCACCGCCTCGTGCAGCCCCGGGTAGGTGAAGGCGAGGGTGATGTCGCACTCGCCGCGGGTGACCCGCTCCAGCGAGTCGGGCGGTTCGTCCCCCAGCAGCTCGACCCGTATCCCGGGGTGCTCGGCCGCGAGCAGGGCCAGCGCCTCGGGGATCAGGGTGGCGTTGGCGCTGGGGAAGGCGCACAGCCTCACCCGGCCGGTCTCCAGCCGGGTCACCGCGCCTATCTGCTCCCAGGCCACGGTGATGCTGTCGAGGATCGTCTCGGCGTGCCGGGCCAGCGCCTCACCCGCCTCGGTCAGCCGCATGCGCCGTCCGACGCGGACGAAGAGCGCGGTGCCCACCGAGCGCTCCAGGGCCTTCATCTGCTGGGTGACCGCGGGCTGGGTGTAGCCCAGCGCCGCGGCCGCGGCCGAGTAGGAGCCGGCCGTGACCACGGTGTGGAAGGTCTTGATGTGCCTGGAATCGAACACCCCCGAATCATAAGGGGAACTTTGGACAACCCGGCAGACGGCCCCCTCGTGCTTCTGGGAGGGCTCCGCCGGGGGGTGTTTGCGTCCGCAATCCGGTGCGGGGTGTCCGCTGTGGGTCCACCATGTCACTACGGCCTCAACCACACCGCGAGGAGCCTTCATTGAGCGCAGCGCGCACCGCCTCGTACCGCCGGTATCTGATGTGTCCTCCCACGTACTTCCGCGTCACGTACTCCATCAACCCCTGGATGGACCCCACGAAGCCGGTCGACCCCGCGCTCGCCCTGCTCCAGTGGGAGGACCTCCGCGACCGCTACCGCTCGCTGGGGCACACCGTCGAGATCCTGCAGCCGCTGCCGGGCCTGCCGGACATGGTCTTCGCCGCCAACGGCGCCACCGTGGTCGACGGCCGGGTCTTCGGCGCCCGCTTCGCCAACGCCGAGCGGGCCGCGGAGGCGCCCGCGCACCGCGAGTGGTTCCTGAACCGCGGTTACGGCGAGGTGCACGACCCGCACCACGTCAACGAGGGCGAGGGGGACTTCGCCGTCACCGGCAGCTGGCTGCTGGCCGGGAAGGGCTTCCGCAGCAGCCCGCTGTCGCACGCCGAGCTCCAGGAGTTCTTCGGCCGCCCCGTCATCGGCCTGGAGCTCACCGACCCGCACTTCTACCACCTCGACACGGCGCTGTGCGTGCTCGCCGGCGACGAGATCATGTACTACCCGGACGCCTTCTCCCCCGGCAGCCGCGCGGTGCTGCGCCGGCTCTTCCCCGACGCGCTGACCGCCACCCGCCAGGACGCCACGGCCTTCGGGCTCAACTGCGTCAGCGACGGCCTGAACGTCCTGGTCCCCTCCGGGGCCACCGGGCTGCTGCGGCGGCTGCGCGAGCGCGGCTTCGAGCCGGTGCCGGTGGACATGTCCGAACTGCACAAGGCCGGGGGCAGCGTGAAGTGCTGCACCATGGAGCTGCGCGACTGAGCGTGATACGAAAGGGCCCATGTCGCAGCTGCCCCTTCACCCCTCGTACGACGTCGTGATCGTCGGCGGCGGCCACAACGGCCTGGTCGCCGCCGCGTACCTCGCCCGCGCGGGCCGCTCCGTGCTCCTGCTGGAGCGGCTCCCGGGCACCGGCGGCGCCGCCGTCTCCACGCGGGCGTTCACCGGTCTGGACGCACGGCTGTCCCGGTACTCGTACCTGGTGAGCCTGCTGCCCCGGAAGATCGTCGACGACCTGGGGCTGCGCTTCGCCGTCCGGCGCCGCCGCATCTCCTCCTACACCCCCTACGGCGACGGCGGGCTCCTCGTCGACGCCGAGTCGCCGTCCGCGACGCGCGAGAGCTTCGTCCGGCTGACCGGCTCCGACCGCGACTTCGAGGCCTGGCAGCACTTCTACGGCATGACGCAGCGGGTCGCCGAGCGCGTCTTCCCGACGCTGACCGCGCCGCTGCCGTCCCGGGCCGAGCTGGAGCGGACCGTGGACGACCCGGAGGCCTGGTCGACGCTGTTCGAGCGGCCGCTGGGCGAGACCGTCGAGGCCGCCTTCGAGGACGACCTGGTGCGCGGCGTGGTGCTGACCGACGCCCTGATCGGCACCTTCACCCACGCGCACGACCCCTCCCTGCTGCAGAACCGCTGCTTCCTCTACCACGTCATCGGCGGCGGCACGGGTGACTGGGACGTGCCCGTCGGCGGCATGGGCGCCCTCACCGACGCCCTGGCGGACGCGGCCCGGGCGGCCGGGGCGGAGATCGTGACCGGCACCGAGGTCACGGCCGTCGAGACCGACGGCACCCGGGCCGAGGTGTCGTTCGAGGGCGGCAGCGTGGGCGCGGGGCACGTGCTGGTCAACGCCTCCCCGTACGCACTGGCCGGGCTGCTGGGCGAGACGGCCCCGGAGAAGCCCGAAGGCGCGCAGCTCAAGGTGAACATGCTGCTGCGGCGGCTGCCGCGGCTGCGCGACACCGCGGTAGACCCGCGCGACGCCTTCGCCGGCACCTTCCACATCGCCGAGTCGTACACCCAGCTGGACCGGGCCTACCGCGAGGCGGCCGAGGGCGCGGTGCCCACGGCGCCGCCGTCCGAGATCTACTGCCACTCGCTGACGGACCCGTCGATCCTCGCCCCCGACCTGGCCGCCCAGGGCGTGCACACCCTCACCCTCTTCGGGCTGCACGCCCCGGCGCGGCTCTTCGCCGACGACCCCGCGCAGGCCAAGGAAACCCTCCTCAAGGCCACCCTGGCGCAGCTGGACGCGGTGCTCGCGGAACCGCTGGCGGACTGCCTGGCGGTGGACGCGGACGGGCGGCCCTGCATCGAGGCGAAGTCCCCGCTCGACCTGGAGCGGGAGGTCGGCCTGCCCGGCGGGCACATCTTCCACCGCGACCTGGCGTTCCCCTACGCGGAGTCGGGCGGCGGCGCCTGGGGCGTGGGGACCGCGCACGCGAACGTGCTGCTGTGCGGGGCGGGCGCGGTGCGCGGCGGCGGGGTCAGCGGCGTCCCGGGGCACAACGCGGCCATGGCGGTGCTGGGCGACCGCTGAGCGCCCTGCGCGGTGCCGCACGCCGGCGGCGGGCGGTCGCCCCCGCGGACCCGGGGCTACTCCGGCTCCGCCGCGGGAGGCGGCCACGCGTCGCCCCAGGCGACGTCGCGGGCGGCACGGTAGAGCGCCCCGTGCCGCTTGCTGACGGTGTCGCGGCGCAGGCCGTCCTCGACCGTGCACAGGTCGATGAGGACCTGTCCCTTGCGGATCTGCGGATGCCGCACCACACGGTCCGGTGAGCCGTCGCCCGCCGCGGGGAAGCGGGCGGCCGCGACATAGCTGAACTTCTCGTCCTCGTACGGCAGGGAGCCCCCCTTGACCTGCCGGTGCAGCGAGGTGCGGGCGACCCGGGCCGCGAAGTGGCACCAGTCCGGGGCCTGCACCGGGCAGGTGCCGTCGTGGGGGCAGGGGGCGAGGACGTGGAAGCCGGCCGCGATGAGCCGCTCGCGCGCCGCGAGGACCCGGGCGTAGCCGTCCGGGGTGCCCGGTTCGACGACGAGCACGGCGCCGGCCGCGGCGCGCGCCGCCTCGGCGACGACCGCGTCGCGGTCGGCCTCCGTCAGCTCGCCGATGACGTACGACAGCGTGATCAGGTCCGCCTCGGGCAGCCGTGCCCCGGTGCCGAGCGGCGCCTTGTGCCAGCGCGCGTCCCGCACGCCGGCGTGCTCCGCCCCGGCGGCCAGCTCACGGCCGAGCGAGAGCGCGGCGTCCGACCAGTCGAGGACGGTGCTGGTGTGCGCCCCGTCCTCCCAGGCGTCGGCGACCGCCCAGGTCGCGGCGCCGGTCCCGCCGCCCACGTCCAGGTGGCTCGCCGGGGCCCACTCCCCCGCCCGGGCCCGGAACTCCGCCAGCGCCGCGCCGACCGCGGCGTGGGTGGCCGGCATGCGGTACGCCGCGTAGGCGGCGACGTCGGAGCGGTCGCGGAGGATCGGGGTGCTGCTGGGCGTACGCCCCCGGTAGGTGGCGATCAGCCGGTCGACGGCCTGGGTGGCACGGCCGGGCGGGAGCCCGTCGAGGAGACCGGCGAGGGCGGCTTGCAGAGAGGACACAAGGGTCAAGGGTAAGGGCCACCCGGAGCGGGCCGGCGCCGTCGCCGTCGCCGGTAGGGTGCACCGGCACCCGGTTCGCAGGAGGTCGCGCGGTGTTCGTGGAGATCGTGCTCAGGGCCCTGCCCCTCGACCGCGACGAGGTCGAGGAGGCGCTCGCGGCCGCGTTCGAGGCCGACGGCGAGATCACGGGCGCCGGGACCGGCATGGGCAGCTGCCACCTCGACCTGGAGCTCGACGACGACGTGGACAGGGACGGCGCTCTGCGCAGGATCCACCACACCCTGCGGGAACTCGGCGTGAGTGACCACGCCCAGGTGATCGTCCGCGACTGACACCGGCGCTAGGCTCCGCCGTCATGACCTCGCCGGACGAGCAAGTGACGGATGCGCGACGTGACTTCGGCCGCCTGTGGGGCGCCTACGCGGTGAGCGCGGCGGGGAGCGCGGTCGGCTCCGGGGCCCTGCCGCTGGTGGCCGTCCTGGCGCTGGACGTCACGACCTTCCAGGTCTCCCTGCTCGCGGCGCTGTCGGCGCTCGCGGGCGCCGCCATCACCCTCCCCCTGGGCGGCCGCATCGAGCACCGCCGCAAACGGCCGGTCATGATCACCACGGATCTGCTCCGCTGCCTCGTGCTGCTCAGCGTCCCGGTCGCGGCGGCCCTCGGCGTGCTCACCTTCGCGCAGTTGTGCCTGGTGGGCATCGTCCAGGCGGCCGCGGCCATCGTGTTCGGCGCGGCGAGCACCGCGCACCTCAAGGGCCTCGTCCCGCCGGCGGACCGTCTCCGGGCGGCCTCGCGGCTGGAGACCACCGACTGGCTCAGCCTGAGCGCGGGGCCGCCGGTCGGCGGACTGCTCGTCACCGCCTTCGGGGCGACGGTCACCCTGGCCGTGGACGCGGTCTCCTTCCTGCTGTCCGCGCTGGGCGTCCGCCGGATCCGCCGGCCCGAACCGGAGCCCCCGGCCCGGGCCGGGTCGCACGGCCGCGGCCGGGACCTCGTGGCCGGCTGGACCTACGTCCTGGGGCACCGCGGACTGCGGCCGCTCTTCTGGAACGCCATGCTCTTCGGCGGGTCCATCATGATGAGCAACCCGCTGCTGGCCGTCCTGATGCTCCGCGAACTCCACTTCACCCCGTGGCAGTACGGCCTGGCGCTGGGGCTGCCGTGCCTCGGCGGTGTCCTGGGCTCCCGCCTCACCGCCCCGCTGACCGGCCGGCTCGGCCCGCACCGGGTGCTGCTGCTGTTCGGGGTGCTGCGCACCCCCTGGCTCCTGCTGCTCGCCTGGGCGCCGGCCGGTCCCCTCGGGCCCGTCGTCCTGGTCACCGCCGACACCTTCCTGCTGCTGGCCGCCGGGGTCTTCAACCCGTCGTTCATCACGTACCGCATGGCCGCCACGGACGACGGCGTCATGACCCGGGTGGTGACCGCGTGGTCGGTGAGTTCCAAGACGGCCCAGCCCCTGTCCATGCTGGCCGGCGGCGTCATCGCCGCCGTGGCGGGCGTCCGCGTCGCGATCGTCGTCGCGGGCGTGCTGTGCCTGGCCAGCGCCCTGCTCCTGCCCTGGCGTGCCCTGCCGTCCACGGCGACCGGCCCCGGCCGGGCGGAGGGGCGGGAGGAGGCCGAGCCCTCGGGCAAACCCGCCACGACCTGAACCGGGCCCCGACAACAGGGGGTTGACAACGACAACCCCGGGTTGTCACCCTGTGGTCATGGCAGACACCAGGGACCTCTCCGCGCACGAACCTGCCCTCCGCCGCATCAAGGAGGTACGGGCGCAGGCCATCCACCACGCCCGCCTCGCCCAGCAGTTCGCCGCCGAGCGGCGCGAGTTGATGCAGGACCTGATCGGCCAG
This sequence comes from Streptomyces sp. TOM-9, assembly GCF_056858595.1. NCBI lineage: Bacteria > Bacillati > Actinomycetota > Actinomycetes > Kitasatosporales > Streptomycetaceae > Streptomyces > Streptomyces sp. TOM-9. The sequence goes on from NZ_JBXEQB010000001.1 coordinate 3,276,565, forward strand.
GGCGTGTCGCAGGCCGACATCGCACGGGAGCTCGGGGTGACGCGGCAGGCGATCCAGAAGATGCTGGCGGGCTAGGTGTATTGACCACGAGCGTTGTTGACACCTGCTGGGTCTTGATCACGGCGAAGACCTCCGGTGTGGTGGAGCTGTCTAGGACTGCACCGCACCGGAGGTCTTCGTGTCCCACCGTAATGCCCGCCTGACCGTGCACGGCAGGCGGCTACTGGTCGAGCGTGTCTGCGCGGGTCGCCCGGTCGCTCATGTCGCGGCGGAGATGGGCATCTCGCGCGCCACGGCGCACAAGTGGGTCCGCCGCTGGCGGGCCGAGGGCGACGCCGGCCTGCACGACCGTACGAGCAGGCCACACACCGTCCCCCACCGCACACCGGCCGCCATGGAGGCCCGGGTCTGTCACCTGCGGACCACTCGTAAGCTCGGCCCGGCACGGATCGGGCCGATCCTCGGGATGCCGGCCTCGACAGTTCACCGGATCCTGACCCGGCACGGCCTGCACCGGCTGGCCTGGATCGACCGACCCACCGGCGAGCCGATCCGCCGCTATGAACGGGCCCGGCCGGGCGAGCTGGTCCATGTCGACATCAAGAAACTGGGCAACATCCCAGACGGAGGCGGCTGGCGCACCGTGGGCAGGGCCGCGGGAGACCGAAACCGGCAAGCCACCACCACCCAGCGGCAGAACTGCACGCCGGTGATCGGCTACAGCTACATCCATTCCGCCATCGACGACCACTCCCGCCTGGCCTACAGCGAGGTCCTGCCCGACGAGCGCAAGGACACCGCCATCGCCTTCTGGCAACGGGCGCAAGTCTTCTTCACCGCCCACGGGATCACCGTCGAGCGTGTCCTGACCGACAACGGCTCCTGCTACAAATCCAAGGCCTGGCGAGACACCCTCGTCGCGGCCGGAATCACCCACAAACGCACCCGGCCCTACCGGCCACAGACGAACGGCAAGGTCGAACGCTTCAACCGCACCCTGCTCGAAGAATGGGCCTACCTACGGCCCTACACCTCAAACGCAGAGCGCACCAAAGCCCTGGCAGACTTCCTCCACACCTACAACCACCATCGCTGCCACACCGCACTCGGAGGCAAGCCCCCAATCAGCCGCGTCAACAACGCTGCGGGTCAATACACCTAGGCCGTGTCGTCAAAGTCCCGCCTGCCCAGCGGCGCCTGGCACGGCACCTCGCTGCGTTGTCGAATCGTCCGAGTAGCCCACTACGAGGACGACTCTCCGCCTTACGATGCACCGCACCAGACGCCGCTGGGCCCGCCCTCCGGGCGGCCGGCGCTCCTTTGACGACACGGCCTAGGCACCTCTTCCCGGACCCGGCGTTCACACCCTGGCGCAGCGGCCCGTCGTACGGCGTGCGACCCCCTCGGCGAGGGCGCGGCAGCGCCCACCGCATCCGCGGACGGCGACGGGACCGGCACCACCGGAGCGGCCACCCGCCCCGGAGCCCGGACACCCGCCGGCCACCGGCCTGCGAGCCGCCCCCACGCCGAAGGCACCCCGCGGTCAGCCCGTCCGCCGTGCCGCGCCGGACTGGGGGAACAGCGGTGCGGGGGACGGGAGGCGGCCGTCGTCCCCGGCCGCGCAGCGCCGCGCGATCAGGGCCGCGGCACCCGGCAGGAAGGGCTCCAGTTCACCGGCGAGTGCACGGCAGGCGTGCACGAGGGCGGCCAGCACCGCGTCCAGGCGGCGGCCGGCGGAGGCGTTGCGGTGCCGGCGTTCGGCGCGGGCCAGCTCCCAGGGCCGGGTCTCGTCGATGCAGCGGTTGGCCTCGTCGACGATCCGCCAGACGGCGGCCGTGGCACGCCGGAAGTCCACGTCGTGCAGCGCCGCCGCGACGGCGTCCGGCGCTTCCCGGCATGCCGTCAGCAAGGCCTCCGTGCCCGGCTCTCCGGACCCGCCCGCCTCCGGGACGACGCCGTCACGGAACCGGTGGACCATCGTCACCACCCGGTGCACCAGGTTGCCGAGCCCCCCGGCCAGGTCCGCGTCGGCGCGGGCGACCAGCCGTTCGCGCGTGAAGTCGGCGTCGCCGACCCGCGGCACCTCGCGCAGCAGCCACCAGCGCACCGCGTCGGTGCCGTGCTCGGCGGTCAGTTCCTCCGGGTCGACGGTGGTGCCCGCCGACTTGCTGATCTTGCGCCCCTCCACCGTCAGGTAGTCGTGGACGAGGACGTCCGTCGGCAGCGGCAGCCCCGCCGACAGCAGCATCGCGGGCCAGTAGACGGCGTGGAAGCGCAGCACGCCCTTGCCCACCAGGTGCACGCGCCGCCCGTCGCCCGCCCACCACCGGCCGTACGCCGCGTCGCCCTCCCCGTCGGGGCCGCCGTAGCCGAGGCTGGTGACGTAGTTGCCGAGCGCGTCCCACCAGACGTAGATCACCTGCCCGGGGTCTCCGGGCACCGGGATGCCCCAGCCACGGGCCCGGGTCTGGGACCGGGAGACGGAGAAGTCGCGCAGCCCGCGCGCGAGCAGGGCGAGCACCTCGTTGCGGCGCGCGGCCGGCTCGATGCGCAGCCGCCCGTCCTCGATCAGCCCGCGCAGCTCGTCGGTGTACCGGGACAGCCGGAAGAACCAGTTCTCCTCCGCGACCGTCTGCGGCTCGGTGCCGTGCTCGGCGCAGCGGCCGCCCACCAGGTCGTCCGGGGTGTAGAACTGCTCGCAGCCCACGCAGTACAGGCCCTCGTAGTGCTCGCGGTAGAGGTCGCCCGCGGCGGCGCAGCGCCGCCAGAGCCGCTCCACGCCCGCGCGGTGGCGGGGGTCGCGGCTGGTGCGGATGAAGTCGTCCAGGGAGAGCGCGAGCGGGCCGTCCAGGGCCGCGAAGGCGGCCGCGTTGCGGTCCACGAGGTCCTGGACGGGGATGCCCTCGGCCTCGGCGGCCAGCACGTTCTTCAGCGAGTTGTCGTCGGTGCCGCTGAGGAAGCGCACCGGTTCCCCGCGTCGGCGGTGGTGCCGGGCCAGCACGTCCGCCTGCACCAGTTCGAGCGCGAAGCCGAGGTGGGGGCGGGCGTTGACGTACGGGATGGTGGTGGTGACGTAGAAACGGGAAGCCTGGGGCGCGGTCATCGGAACCTCCGGGAAGGACGGTGGCGGGGCTCCGACGCGCAAAAGGATCGAGGCCCCGGTGGGGGGCCTCGGAAGACGCGGACGCGTCCGGTGTCAGCGGCCCCGGGCGGGGGCCATCATCTGCCGGTGGTACGGGTTCGCGATCATGCCTCGATGCTAGCAGCCGGGGCGCCCGGTTCGCGGAACCATTTCGCCCGGAAGGCGACGCGCAAGAGCCGCCCGGTGTGGGGCGGGACGGCTCCCTGAGGGGTCGTCACACGGCGGGCCTGGCAGGCCGTCCCGTCACATGGGTGAGCAGCAGGGCGATGTCGTCGTTGCGCGGGCCGGACCGCTGTGCGTGCCCGAGGAGGCTGTCGGCCAGGGCGTCCATCGAGGCGTCCGGGCCGGCCCGGGCGAGGTGCGCCGCGAGGTCGGCGGCGGACACGTCGATGTCGACGCCCGGGGTCTCCACCAGGCCGTCGGTGTACAGCACCAGCACCGCGCCGGGCGGCAGCGCGATCTCCGTCGTCGGGTAGCAGGCGTCGGGGTCGACGCCCAGCAGCGGGCCGGGCGGCAGCGGCAGCACCACGGTGGTGCCGTCCGGGTGCCGCAGCACCGGCGGCGGGTGTCCGGCGGTGGCCACGCAGGCGGTGTGCCGTTCCAGGTCCAGCTGGGCGTAGAGGCAGCTGGCGAGCAGGCCGGGGTCGAGGTCGACGAGCAGCCGGTTGGAGCGGGCCAGCACCTCGCTGGGGGAGGCGCCCGCGGTGGCGCGGACGGCGGTGCGGACCTCCCCCATGAGCGCGGCGGCGTTCACGTTGTGACCCTGGACGTCGCCGATCGTCACGGCGCAGGTGGTCGTGTCCAGCCGGATCACGTCGTAGAAGTCGCCGCCGATGTCGATGCCGCGGGTGGCCGGCATGTAGCGGGCGGCCACCTCCAGGCCGGGGACGTCCGGCAGGGCGCGGGGCAGCAGCCGCGCCTGCAGGCTGATGGCGAGGTTGTGCTCGGCGTCGTACAGGCGCGCCCGGTCCAGGGCCTGCGCGACCAGGCCGGCGATCGAGATGAGGACGCTGCGCTCGCCGGAGGAGAAGGGGTGCGGGCGGTCGTAGGCCAGGGCCATGGTGCCGACGGGCCGGCCCGAGGTGATCAGGGGCAGGAAGGCCCAGGCGGCCTTGCGGTCCCGGACGACCGTGCCGGGGTAGATCCGCAGGAACTCGTCGACGTTGGCGAAGAAGCCCGGGACCCCGGTCTTGAGGACGCGCACGGCCGGGTTGTCGACGTCCATCGGCTGGGCGTCGACGGACTCCATGAAGTCCTCGTGGTAGCCCCGGTGCCCGATGATCCGCAGTCGTCCCTCCTCGGCGGTCAGCAGGGCCACTGCCTGCACGCCGAAGACGGACAGCATCTGCTCGACGACCAGGTCGATGACGTCCTGCGTGCCGACGGCCTCGGTGAGCGTGGCCGACATGTGCAGCAGGTGGTACAGGGCGATGGCCCGGTCCGGCGTGGGGCCCGCGGGCAGCTGCGCCGCGGGGGTGTCCGCGGCCTCGGGCGTGGGGGCGGGCGTGACGCGGACGCTCACACCGGTGCCGTCCGGGTAGAGCTCGAAGGTGAGCCAGCGGTCCGGTGGGCGCAGCGCCGTGGCCGAGCCGGGACGGCGGCTGATCATCGCGCTGCGGAAGCGGTCCTCGAAGACCGGGTCGTCCAGCCAGGACAGCAGCTCCCAGGGCTCGGTGCCCAGGAGGTCGGGCACCTCCGCCCCGAGCAGGGCGGCGGCGGTCTCCGTGACGAAGGTGATCCGGCCGTCCAGGTCCAGGGCCAAGGAGCCCTCCGGGAGCCGTTCCGCGAGGTCGGCGGCGGCCAGGGCCTCGTCCGGGCCGTGGGTGCGGGTGCGGAGCGCGGGCAGCACCCGCGGCTCGGCGGGGGGCAGCACCGGCTCGCCGTCCTCGGCGGCCCTGCGCAGGAGGCGGCCCATGCGGTCGCAGGCCCCGCGGTACGCCTCCCGGGCCCGCCGGGTGATCCGCCCGGGATGCCCGCCGGGCCACACCAGGCACAGCGCGCCCCAGATGGTGGAGCCGCTGGTGATCGGGGCCGCGGCGAGCGGGAAGTCGTACGGCAGGACCAGGGCGAGCCGGGGGTACAGCCGGGCGGTGTCCTCGTGGCCGCACAGCAGCACCATGCGTCGTTCGCGGACGGCGTCGGCGATGGGGCTGGAGGCGCCGGGCGCCACCCGCCCCCAGATCGTGTCGATCTTGCGCGAGACGCCGACGACCACCGTCAGCCGCAGCAGGTCCTGCTCGGGGGTCATCAGGTAGACCAGGCCCATGGAGGCGCCCGTGTCGCGCACCACCTGGCTCAGCGGGGAGTCCAGCAGCGCCGGACCGGTGTCCGCGGCGACGAGACCGGCGAGGTCCGGCGGCATGCCCTCACCGCCCCCCGTCCGGTGCCGGGTCCGGTCGCGTCCTGACCTCGGGGACCATCGACTCCTGCGCCTCCGTTCCGCCGTGGGGGCCGGCCGGCCGACGCGGCGGCCGCCCGGGATCGCCACCCCACGTCAGCTGCCAAACTACCCGATGAACCGCATGCGGCACCTTTCGGGCGGCCGCCCCCGCCGTCCGCCGTGCCCGGCACGTCCCTGCGGCCCCGCGGGGCTCACGGGCTCACCCGGCTCACGGCACCGGGCTCACGCCACGCCGAGCGCCCTCGCGAACCGCGTGCCCGCGGCAGCCCGGGGCACGCTGCCGTCCCGCCAGGTACGGCACGGGTGAACGGAGTTGGCCAGCAGCACCAGGAAGCCGTCGGTGGCCGGGTCGATCACCATGCTGGTGCCGGTGAACCCGGTGTGGCCCGCCGCCCCGCGCCCCGCGAGGGCGCCCATGAACCAGGGCCGGTCCAGCTCGAAGCCGGGGTAGGGGCCGCCGCCGTCCAGCAGCGCACGGCAGAACAGGGCGAGGTCCCAGGCGGTGGAGAACAGCCCCGCGTGGCCGGCCACACCACCCATGACGTGGGCGTTCTCGTCGTGGACGGTCCCACGGAGCGGGCCGCGGTCCAGCCGGGCCCAGGGCCTGCGCTGGTCCTCGGTGGCGGCGATCCGCGGGGCCCAGGAGGCGGGCGGGTTGTAGCGGGTGTCGTACATCCCGAGCGGGTCGGTGACGTCCTCCCGCACGAGGGCGTCGAGGGCCTCGCCGGTGGTCCGCTCCAGGACGTGCTGCAGCGCGATGAGGTTGAGGTCGGAGTAGATCCGCTCGGTGCCGGGCGCGACGACCGGCGCCTCCTCCCAGAGCAGCTTCGCCCGGGCCTCGGCGTCGGGGTGGTCGTGGAACGGCAGCTCGGGACGGAGTCCGGAGGTGTGGTCGAGGAGTTGTCCCACGGTGATGCGCTGCTTGCCCGCGGCGGCGAACTCGGGCACGTAGGCCGCGACCTCCCGGCCGAGTTCCAGCCGGCCCACCGCGACGACGGCGGTGAAGAGTTTGGTCAGCGAGGCCAGGTCGAAGACCGTGTCCGGCCGCATCGGCACCCATCGCCCGCGGGGCAGCTCCACGCCGCGGTCGGCGCCCTCGTCGTAGGAGGCGTAGCGCACCGCCCAGCCCACGGCCTCGTGGAGGGCGACCGTCCCGCCTCGGCCCGCCAGGACCACCGCCCCCGCGCACCACGGATGCACGGAGGGGGGCACGGGCTCCAGATATGAGGTGATGTCCTCGACGAGCAGACTCAGCTCGTCGCCACGCAGCTGCGCCTCAAGGGAGGTACCTCTCGACAGCTGCGGGGCCATGCTCCTCCAGCAACTTGCGGGCCTTCTCGATGAGGGCCGGCGTCGGCTCACGGCCGGAGGCCATGACCAGGTCCTCCGGATCGATCATGTGTTCGGACCCGGTGTGCAGACAACTGTCCGCAGTCTTCCAGGCCCACCTGCTCTCGTCGATCGGCTCGGACATCGCTGCCTCCTGACTCGGCGCGGCAATGACGGCACGTGTCACCGTGCATCCACAGTACGCCGCCACGGTCGGCACAGCCCGGCGAAGCAGACCCAGGCCGCCAGGACGCTGCCCAGCTGCACCAGGGCCATCGGCACCGCCGTGTGCTCGCCCGCGATCCCGACGAGCGGCGAGGCGACGGCGCCCACCAGGAAGGAGGTCGTGCCGAGCAGCGCGGAGGCCGAGCCGGCGGCGTGCCGGGTGCGCATCAGCGCGAGCGCGTTGGTGTTGGGCAGGACCAGGCTCATCGCCGCCATCAGCACGAAGAGCCCCGCGGCCACCGGCACCAGCCCCACCGGCCCGAGCCACCCCGCGGTCAGCGCCAGCAGCACGGCCGCGGCCACCGTGATCACCGCCAGCCCCACCCCGGTCACCTTGTCCATGCTGACCCGCCCGACCAGGATCTTGCCGTTGACCTGGCCCAGCGCCACCAGGCCGACGGAGTTGAGGCCGAAGAGCAGGCTGTAGGTCTGCGGCGAGGCCCCGTAGATCTCCTGGACGACGAACGAGGACGCCGAGACGTAGGCGAACAGCGCGGCGAAGGTGAAGCCGCCGGTGAGCATGTAGCCGGTGAAGGCGCGGTCGGCCAGCAGCCCGCGCATCGCCCCCAGCGTGGCGCCGAACCCGCCGCCGTGACGGTCCGCGGGACGCAGCGTCTCGGGCAGGCAGCGCCACACCACGAGGGTGAGCAGCACGCCCACCACGGTCAGCACGACGAAGACCCCGCGCCAGTCGGTGATCCGCAGCACCTGCCCGCCGATGAGCGGCGCGACGATCGGCGCGACCCCGGAGATCAGCATCAGGGTGGAGAAGAAGCGCGCCATCGCGACCCCGTCGTACAGGTCGCGGACGATCGCGCGGGCGATCACGATGCCGGCCGCGCCGGTGAGGCCCTGCAGCAGCCGGAAGCCGATCAGCAGTTCCGTGGTGGGTGCGAAGGCGCAGACGGCGGTGGCGAGGACGTAGAGCGCCATGCCGGCCAGCAGCGGGCGGCGGCGGCCCCAGCGGTCGCTCATGGGGCCGACGATCATCTGCCCGAGGGCGAGTCCGAGCAGGCACGCGGTGAGCGTGAGCTGCACCGTGACCGCCGGGCTGCGCAGGTCCTCGGTGACCTGCGGCAGAGCCGGCAGGTACATGTCCATGGAGAGCGCGGGGAGCGCGCTGAGCGCGCCGAGCAGGAACGTCACCATCAGGCTGGTGCGAGCTCCTGGGACGTCTCCGGCGCGTCGTACCGGGGTGGACGGCCCCGGTGTGGATATCTGGTCGGGCGGGGTCGCGCCGGCTTCCGGCATGGGTCTCTCTCCGTGGTGTGTGAATCGTTCTCTATGCTCTCAGCAATCACGAGGTGGTCGAGGCCAGGTGGGGGCAGATTCATGACGGAATCGGTCGGTTCCGGTAGGAAAGTGCGCTGGGGCATCCTGGCCACCGGCGGCATCGCGGCGTCCTTCGCCGAGGACCTGCGGGAGATGAAGGACGACGCGGAGATCGTCGCGGTCGGCTCGCGCAGCCTCGCCTCCGCGCGCGCCTTCGCGGACCGCTTCGGCATCCCGCGCGCGTACGGCAGCTGGACCGAACTCGCCGACGACGAGAGCGTCGACGTGGTGTACGTCGCCACCCCGCACTCGGCGCACCGCGTCGCGGCCGGGCTGTGCCTGCGGGCCGGACGGTCGGTGCTGTGCGAGAAGCCGTTCACCGTCAACGCGGTCGAGGCGCGCGAGCTGGCCGACCTCGCCAAGGCCCGCGGGCTCTTCCTGATGGAGGCGATGTGGACCTACTGCAACCCCGTGGTGCGGCGGCTGACCGAACTGGTCGCGGACGGGGCGGTCGGCGAGGTCCGCTGCGTGCACGCGGACTTCGGCCTCGCCGGTCCCTTCGAGCCCGGCCACCGGCTGCTCGACCCGGCCCTCGGCGGCGGCGCCCTGCTGGACCTGGGCGTCTACCCGGTGTCCTTCGCCCACCTGCTGCTCGGTGAGCCCGACGAGGTCCAGGCCTGGGCCCACCTGACCGAGCACGGCGTGGACGACAACACCGGCATGCTGCTCGGGTACGACAGCGGCGCCATGGCAGTGCTCAGCTGCTCCCTCACCGCCGGCACAGCCCAGACCGCGGTGGTCACCGGCTCCGCGGGACGGATCGAGGTTCCCCCCAGTTTCTTCCACCCGGACCGCTTCGTGCTGCACCGCGAGGGCCGCGAGCCGGAGGAGTTCGGCGCCCCGGACGACGGACTGCGCGGGCTGCAGTACGAGGCGGCCGAGGTCATGCGCTGCCTGCGCGCGGGCGAGCGCGAGTCCCCGCTCGTCCCGCTGGAGGGCAGCCTCGCCGTCATGCGGACGCTCGACACGGTCCGGGACCGCATCGGCGTCCGCTACCCCGGTGAGGACTGAGCCCGTCAGGTCTCCCGCAGACCGGGGTCCCCGGCCTCGGTCACGAAGGACGCCGCGGTGGTCAGGTCGGCACCCGGGGTCGTCACGGAGTCGACGGTCTTGAAGTCGGCCCGCGCCTCCTCGGCGTCCAGCCGGACGGTCACGTAGCCGCGGCGCCCGTCGTAGAACCGCAGGTGCGGGTTGGCGGCCAGGAGCGACGACCAGTTGGACGGCCGCGGGGAGCCGTCGCGGCCGCTGCTGATCGAGCTGGTGACCAGCTCCGTTCCGACGGTGCGCGAGGTGGGGTCGTCCCAGTCGGCCTTGATGTCCATCGCGTAGTGGACGTGCACGTCGCCGGTGAGCACCAGCAGGTTCTCGATGCCGGCGGCGCCCGCCCCGGCCAGCACGCGGTCCCGGGAGGCCGGGTAGCCGTCCCAGGCGTCCATGCTGAGCGGGGAGGCGGCGGCGTTCTTCCGCCGGGAGAACACCACCTGCTGCGGGATCACGTTCCAGACGGCGTGCGAGCGGGCGAAGCCGTCCAGCAGCCAGCGCTCCTGGGTCGTCCCGGTCATCGTGCGCGCCGGGTCCTGCGACTGCGGCCCGGGGTCGTGCCAGCGGCCCCGGTACGCCTGGTCGGTGCGGTACTGGCGGGTGTCGAGGATGTCGAACTGCGCGAGCCTTCCGTAGTGGAAGCGGCGGTAGAGCGTCATGTCCGGGCCCCGGGGGAACTGCGGGAGGCGCAGCGGCTGGTTCTCCCAGTAGGCCCGGTAGGCGGCGGCGCGGCGGACCAGGAACGCGTCGGCGGGGCCGCCGTGCTCGTCGCTGCCGCCCGCGTAGTTGTTCTCGGTCTCGTGGTCGTCCCAGGTCACGAACCAGGGGAAGGCGGCGTGCGCGGCCTGCAGGTCGGGGTCGGACTTGTAGAGGGCGTAGCGCAGGCGGTAGTCCTCCAGCGTCACCGTCTCCTTGGCGAACCACTCCGGCAGGGTGCGGTCGGTGAGGGCGCGGGCGCCGCCGGTGGCGCTGACGGCGTACTCGTAGAGGTAGTCGCCCAGGTGGAAGACGGCGTCGACGTCCTCGTTCGCGAGGTGACCGAACGCGGTGAAGTACCCGTCGTGGTACGCCTGGCAGCTCACCGCGGCCAGCCGCATCTCGTACGGGAGGGCACCCGGCGCGGGGGCGGTGCGGGTACGGCCCGGAGGGCTGATCCAGGGGCCCACGCGGAAGCGGTAGTAGTACACCCGGTCCGGCCGGAGGCCCTGGACGTCGACGTGCACGGTGTGGCCGAACTCCGGGTGCGCCAGGGCGGTACCGCGGCGGACGACCCGCGCGAACCGGTCGTCCCGCGCGATCTCCCACCGGACGGGCACGCGGGCCTCGGGCAGTCCGTCGCCCGGTGCCGGCTCGTACGGGCGCGGCGCGAGCCGGGTCCACAGCACCACGCCCGAAGGCGTGGGGTCTCCCGACGCGACACCCAGCGTGAACGGGTCCCCGGCCAGCGCCCCGGGCGGCGCCTCGGCCGCCTGCGCGGCACCGGCGACGGGCAGGTTCGTGCTGAACGCGAGGGCCGCGGCGGCCCCCGTGACGGTCAGGAAGCGGCGGCGGTCGAGCAGCGCCGCCGCGGCGCGCAGCGTGCGGTCATGGCGGCTGCGGGCCTGCGGGTGCGTCACGTGTCCCTCCCTGGCGGTGGGTTGCGTGGCCCGGGCCGCGCACACGGACTCCCGGAACCCCCCGTTCGGCCCACGGTGTCCCTGTCTCGTTGTTGACGCCGCGTCAGCTCCGCGACCCGGAACGGCCACCCTAACCGGGACATCCCGCCCCCGCGACGCGAAGCCCCCCGTCCGGGAAGCTCCCGGGCGGCAGAGGGTGTGCGGCCCGGGGCGCCCTTCCCCCGCCCCGGCAGCCCGCCGAGATCACCCCGACCGGGGACACCGCACGCACAGGTCGCACCCCCGCCAACGGGGTGACGGCCCGTCAAGACAAGCGACTGTCACGGACCGGGCGCACGCCCACCGATACGCCCCCCGTCACACCCGGACCCGAGCCCGCACACCGCCACCGCCCCACGCCGGGAAGGCGTGGGCGGGCGGGAAGAACACCACCCACCCGCCCGCACGCCGCGAAAGGCCCGCGCTCGGCTCGACCGGCCGTCGTAAGGGCGTCCACCAGGACACCACGAGAGCGCACACCCGCCGATACGCCCCCCGTCACACCCGGACCCGAGCCCGCGCACCCCCACCGCCCCACCCCGCGCCGGGAAGGCGTGGGCGGGCGGGAAGAACACCGCCCACCGGCCCGCGGGCCGCGAGGCACCCGCCCGCGCGGGCCTGCCGCTACGCGGCCCCGTGGGCCGGGGCGATGGCCTCGATGCGTTGGGCCAGACCGAAGTCCCGCTCCGTGAGCCGGCCGCCCGCCGCGTGCGTGGTGACGGAGACGGCGACCGTCTGGTAACCCAGCGTCAGGTCGCTGTGGTGGTTCAGCTCGTCCTGGATCTGCGCGATGTGCATCACGAAGACCGCCGCCGGGATGTGCGGCAGCCGGTACGTGCGCAGCAGGCTCGCGCCGTCCTCGGAGAGGGACCAGCCGGGCAGCTCGGCGAGGCGGTCCTCGATCTCCTTGTGCGACAGGGGTTCGGCGTAGGGTGACATGGTTTCATCGTGGCACCGCATACCCTGCGGAGCCATGACTGAGATCGCGGGAAATGGAACGGGCACCGCGCGCCGGGTCGCGGTGGTCACCGGGGCCGGGTCGGGCATCGGGCGGGCGGTGGCACGCGAACTGGCGGCCTCGGGCTGGGCCGTGGCCCTGGCCGGCCGGCGGGAGGAGGCGCTGCGCCGGACCGCCGACGGGCTGCCGGACGCGGCGGTGGCGGTCATCCCGACGGACGTCACCCGCCCGGAGGCGGTGGACGCGCTGTTCGCCGCCGTGGGCGCCCGCTTCGGCCGGGTCGACCTGCTGTTCAACAACGCGGGCACGGGGGCGCCCGCCGTGCCGGTGGACGAGTTGACGTACGAGCAGTGGCGTGCCGTCGTCGACGTCAACCTCACCGGCGCGTTCCTGTGCGCGCAGGCCGCCTTCCGGACGATGCGCGCGCAGCGGCCGCAGGGCGGCCGGATCATCAACAACGGGTCGATCTCCGCGCACGCGCCGCGGCCGCTGAGCGTGGCGTACACGGCGACCAAGCACGCCGTCACCGGGCTGACGAAGTCCCTGTCGCTGGACGGCCGTCCGTACCGGGTCGCCTGCGGCCAGATCGACATCGGCAACGCGGCCACGGAGATGACGGAGCGGATGGCGGCCGGGACCCTGCAGGCGGACGGGCGGCTGATGACCGAGCCCCGGATGGACGTCGCCGACGTGGCCCGCACCGTCGCGCACATGGCCGCGCTGCCGCTGGAGTCGAACGTGCAGTTCGCGACGGTGATGGCGACGACGATGCCGTACATCGGCCGCGGCTGACGCCGCAGCGGGGGCCACAGCCACCCGCGGCCGAATTCGACCACTTCACCCACGGAAATGGTCAAGTCCGAAATACGTCCCATAGGACTGCTTGCGTCGCGTTACGTTGCGGCATGCTCTCCAAGCACCACCGCGACGTATGGTCAGAAACGCCCGCAGACGATGTCGGGTCCGAGGCCGGGCCCCCCGAGCCGGAGACCGAGCTGATAGCGCTGCCCGGCCCCGTGTTCGTCGATTCCAGCGGGAGACGGGCCCGCGCAGTACGCAGGGCCGGCTGGCTGGTCGGCGCGGCATGCTCCGTCTACACGGCGGCGCTGGCACTCAGCCTCTCCGGCGCGACGCCGATCGCGCCGAAGACGCTGCTGCCGCTGCCGGGGGTGCCGAGCACAGCGCCGGACGACGCGGGCTCCTCGGGGACGGGAGAACTCGACGTACCGGCCGACCAGGCCGCAGCACCCCCGGTGACGGCGGGCTTCCTCCGGGCGGGGGCGGCGGCCGCGCCGTCCCCGTCCGGGACGGCCGGCTCCCCGTCCTCCCCCAGCCCCAGCGCCTCCCCGACCAAGCGCCCGGCCAAGGGCGGCGCCCCCGCCACCCCGCGGGCGACCGCGGGCAGCCCGACCGCCGGAGCGACCCCGACCACCGGAGCGACGGCGACCGAACCGGCGGCGTCCGGCTCCCCGTCGGGTCAGCCCAGCGGTTCCGCCTCCCCCGCCCCGGGCGCCTCCGACGGCCCCGTCGACCAGCAGCCGCAGGGCGGCCAGTGACCGCCCTGCGCCCCCGCCTCGTCATACCCCTGCTCGCCCTCGTGGTGCTCGTCTGCGTCCTGCTGCTCGGCGGCTACGTACGCGGCGACTTCGAGGCCGACCACCGGGTGCACCCGCCGGTCTCGGCGGACAAGGTGCCGGAGGCGGTGCTGGAGGGCGGCCCGGTCGTCGACACCACCGGTGACAGGCCCCGCTCGTACCGCACCCCGGACCGCACCATCGCCCTCACCTTCGACGACGGCCCCGACCCGGTCTGGACGCCGGAGGTGCTGGACGTGCTCGAGCGGCAACACGTGCGCGCCACCTTCTTCGTCACCGGCGGCATGGCCGCCCGGCATCCCGCGTTGATCCGGCGGATGGTCGCCGAGGGCCACGAGATCGGCGTGCACACCTTCTCCCACCCCGACCTGGTGTACCAGTCGCCGGGGCGGATCGACCGGGAGCTGTCCCAGACCCAGCTGGCGCTCGCGGGGGCCGCCGGCATCCACGCCTCCCTCTTCCGCCCGCCGTACTCCTCGACCGCCGACGCGCTGGACGACCTGTCCTGGCCGGTGGTCCAGCGGGTCGGCAAGCAGGGCTACGTGGCCGCCTTCATCGACCGCGACGCCGAGGACTGGCGACGGCCCGGCGTACAGGCGATCGTCGACGCCTCCGTGCCGGCGAAGCCGGGCGAGGGCGCGATCGTGCTCATGCACGACGCCGGCGGCGACCGCTCGCAGACCGTGGCGGCGCTGGACCGGCTGATCCCGCTGCTCAAGGAGCGCGGCTACCGCTTCGCCACGGTGGGCGAGGCGGTCGGCGCCACGTCCACCAACGACAAGGTCACCGGCTCGGAGCTGTGGAAGGGACGGGTCTTCGTCGCCGCGGTGGAGGTCTCCGAGGCCGCGGTGCCGGCCCTCGCCGTCCTCCTCGCCGGGGTGGGCCTGCTGGTGCTGGCCCGGTTCGCCGCGATGCTGGTGCTGGCGCGCCGGCACGCGCGGCAGCGCCGGGCGCCCGGCTTCCGCTGGGGGCCGGCGGTCACCGAACCGGTGAGCGTCATCGTCCCCGCGTACAACGAGAAGGAGTGCATCACCCACACGGTGAACTCCCTCGCCACGAGCGACCATCCCGTGGAGATCGTGGTCGTGGACGACGGCTCGACCGACGGCACCGCCGACATCGTCGAGGCCCTGGACCTGCCGGGCGTCACCCTCGTGCGGCAGCCCAACAGCGGCAAGCCCGCGGCGCTCAACAACGGTGTGGCGCACGCCCGGCACGACCTGATCGTGATGATGGACGGCGACACGGTCTTCGAGCCGGCCACCGTCCGCGAACTGGTGCAGCCCTTCGGCGACCCGCGGGTCGGCGCGGTCGCGGGCAACGCCAAGGTCGGCAACCGCACCCGGATGATCGGGCGCTGGCAGCACATCGAGTACGTGATGGGCTTCAACCTCGACCGGCGCATGTACGACCTGCTCCGCTGCATGCCCACCATCCCCGGCGCGTGCGGCGCCTTCCGGCGGGACGCGCTGCGCGACGTCGGCGGCATGAGCGACGAGACCCTCGCCGAGGACACGGACGTCACGATGGCGCTGCACCGGGCCGGCTGGCACGTGGTGTACGCCGAGCGCGCCCGCGCCTGGACCGAGGCGCCGTCCTCGGTGCGGCAGTTGTGGAAGCAGCGCTACCGCTGGAGCTACGGCACCATGCAGGCGATGTGGAAGCACCGCGGCGCCGTGCTGGACCGGGGGCACTCCGGCCGCTTCGGCCGGGTCGGGCTGCCGCTCGTCGTCCTCTTCCAGGTGCTCGCCCCGCTGCTGGCCCCGCTCATCGACGTGTTCGCGATCTACGGGCTGGTCTTCATGGACCCGTTTCGCACCGCGCTCGCGTGGGCGGGCGTGCTCGCTGTGCAGGCCGCGTGCGCGGCGTACGCCTTCCGGCTGGACGGCGAACCGCTGCGGGACCTGTGGCCGCTGCCCCTCCAGCAGGTGCTGTACCGGCAGTTGATGTACCTCGTGCTGCTGCAGTCCTGCGTGACGGCCGTCAACGGCGGCCGGCTGGGCTGGCACAAACTGCGGCGCACCGGCGAGGTCGGCGCGCCGACCGTCGGCAGCGGCACCGCCGACCGCGTCTGAACACCCGTACCCTCCCGAGGAGTTGTCCCATGTCCGAAGCACGTGAGGCGGGAGCCCCGGCGGCCCCGCCCCGGCCCGCGGACGGCGCCGGGACGCGCATACCGGGGCCGCGCAGCTCCGCCCCCGCCGCCCCCGCCCCGTCCACCGGGGGCGGGGGCGGCGGCCGGGACCGCTACCTCGACCTGCTGCGCGCCCTCGCCCTGGTACGGGTGGTCGTCTACCACACCTTCGGCTGGGCCTGGCTGACCCTGCTCCTCCCGTCCATCGGCATCATGTTCGCCCTGGCCGGGTCGCTGGCCGCGCACTCGCTGCAGCGGCCCGCGCTGTCCGTGGTGCGCGGCCGGCTGCGGCGGCTGCTGGTGCCCTTCTGGCTGTTCGCCGCCGCCGTGACCGTCCTGATGCTGCTCCACGGGTGGCGGCCGCACTCCTGGCACCGGATGCTGCTGTGGATCCTGCCGCTGGCGGACCCGCCCGGCACCGCCTGGGCCGAGCAGATCATCGCCCCGCTCTGGTACATCCGCACCTACCTGTGGCTCGTCCTGCTCTCCCCGTGGCTGCTCAAGGCCTTCCGGGCCGCGCCGCGCTCCTGCCTGGCCGCCTGCGGCGCACTGGTCGTCCTCGCCCAGTACGACCGGCTGCCGCTCGCCGAACCGGCCCTCACACCGGTGGTCGACCTCGTCACCTTCGCCGCCTGCTGGCTGCTCGGATTCGCGCACCGCGACGGCCTGCTGGACGCCCTGCGGGCCCGCACGGTGGTCGCCTCGGCCGCCCTCTGCCTCGCCGCGGGCGGCTGGTTCGCGTACACCCACCCCACCGACGAGGGCATCGACCTCGGTGAGATCCCGCTGGCCCAGGCGCTGTGGTCGGCCGGTTTCGTCCTCCTGCTGCTGCGCTTCCGCCCGCGCCGGATGGGCCGCGTGCCCGTCGCCGACGGAGCCGTCAGACTACTCAACGCCCGTGCCGTCACCGTCTACCTGTGGCACGAGGTCGCGCTCTTCGCCAGCGTCCCGCTGATCGACCTGATGTGGGACGTGCCCTTCTTCGAGGCCCATCTCCCGCTCGACGCGACCTGGTTCCAGTTCCTCGTCGTCTGGCCGCTCATCGGCGCCGCCGTCCTGCTGGTCGGCTGGACCGAGGACGTCGCCTCACGACGCCGGCCGCGCCTGTGGCCGACGGGCGGGCGCAAGCGCGGCCGGCGGGCCCGCGGCCGCGTCGCGAAGGCCCGCTGAGTCACCGCGGCGCCCGGTCCCGGCGGCCCATCAGCAGGACCCCGCCCGCCGTACCGCCGAGCAGCCGGACGAGCAGCATCGACATTCGTCCGGCCGAGCACGAACAGGACCGGGAAGGCGACGAGCACCCCCGTGAGGACGACCGCCGCCGCCCGACGGACGGTGCCGACCTCCGCCCATTCGAGGCGGAGCACGCCGGAGCCGGCGCCGCCGGGTCCCGGACCAGCGCGAGCGGACCTGTCACCAGGACCACCGGCCCGGCCAGGGCGAACACTCCGGCCACGAAGCGGACGAACCCGATGCCGACGGCCGGTGGCCGGCCCCCGCCGAAGGGCGCGGACCGCGAGGGCATCGTGTGGAAGCGACGCGCCGCACCCCGGGGGTCCGTCACGAGAACCCAGCCGAAGCCGGTCGCGCCCGAGCCCCCAGACCGCCGAGAAGAAGGCGCCGCCGCTTCCGCCGCCCGCCAGGTGGGCTCCCCCTGCCACGCCACTGCCGCGCCGCCTCACGGACCGCCGCGGAGCCGGCGGCCCTTGTCGATGACGCGCTGGACCGCGTCGGCCATGAACTCCTCGGCCGCGCGCACCTCGTGCGCCGCGCCGAGCAGGCCGGCGGTCCTGGCGAGCGTTCGCTCGGTGTCCTCGTAGCCGCGGGAGCGCAGCCGCTCGAAGGCGGCGGGCGAGAAGTCCAGCAGTCCGCTGGGGGTGCCCAGGGTGCCCTCGGGGGTGAGCGGGCGGGACGGGCGGACGCGCAGCAGGGTCAGCCCGGGGTGCTCGATCTGCCGCACGGTCTCGCCCGGGGCGAGCTGGACGACGATGACGATGTCGCAGTGGTCGAGGTCGGCCAGGGCGCGGATGGGCGTGTTGTCCCGGCCGAGCATGCCGTCGCGGTAGTACTCCCCCGCGACCTGGCGCGGGGCGAACAGGAACGGCAGCGCGGCGCTGCCCAGCACCGCCTCCTTGATCTCCGCGTGCTCCAGGCCGTTGAGGTGGAGGATCCGCGAGCGGCTGCCGAGGAGTCCGGCCAGCCATTCGGCGGCCATCTGGCCGGCCCGCAGGTGCGGCAGCGGGTGCGGGGCCAGGACGGGGTACGCCGCGACCCGCATGGTGACGGCCGCTGGGCGCCGCAGCGCGGCGGCGTCGACGGCGCGGTCGGCGAGCCGCTCCAGGTCGCCGTGCGCGCCGAGGAGACGGACGACCCGGGGCGCGAGGTTGCCGAACCTCTGCAGCAGGGACTCGGAGACGGCCCCGTCCGCGACGGCCCGGGTGCCGAACGGGGCGTCGCCCATGCGGGAGGTGAAGTCGCGCCACAGCTCCGCCAGGCGCGCCGCCCCCTCCCGCAGGTTCGGCGCGCCTGCCAGCGCGACCCCGTTGAGGGCCCCGATGCTGGTCCCGGCGATGGCGGTGATCCGCGCGCCGTGGTGGGCCAGGCACTCGACCGCGCCCACCTGGTAGGCGCCCTTGGCGGCGCCTCCCGCCAGTACCAGCCCGAACCGGTGCGAGGCCGTCCCCTGTGCGGTCTCCCACCGGTCCGGGGCCGGTACCGCCCCCGTGCCCGGGCCTGCCGCCGCGCCGTACTCCGGCAGCGGCCCGGAAGCGATGCCCGCGGCACGCCGCCGCAGGTCCCCGAAGCGGTCCGGCACGGGACCGCCCCCGTCGTGGGGCCCGATGCCCGGACCGGGTCCGGCGGGCCCCACGCCCCCCACCCCCCGGACCTCCCCCTGGTGCTCATGCATCGGGCCCTCCCCCTTCCCCCGTCCCCCGTCGCTTCTCGGTCTCGGTGCGCAGCGCGGCGCGCGCCTGGCGGGCGGCGTCGGCCTGCTCGTGGATGACGCCCCGGACGAACTCCTCGTGGGTCACCGCGGGTACGTGGCCGCAGTCGCGGCGGGCGTCCTCGACGGCCACGCGGGCCGGGTCGTCCGGACGGCGCGCGGGCGGCATGGTGGACAGGTCCAGCGCGCGGGCGACGGCGTAGCCGATCGGGCGGTGCGGCGGCCGCAGCCGCGCGGACAGGCCGATGCCCGCGACCTCCGCGACCATCCGCCGCTCGTCGGGGTCCGGCATGTCGGCGAGGATCCGTTCCAGCAGGGACCGCACCGGCCTGCGGTGCGGCACGGGGAGCGGATCGGCCGCCGGGGTACGGCCGCCGGACGCCGGACGCGGACCCCGCGGACGGCCTCCGGCCTCCTCGACCGCGCGGTAGGACGGTGCCGGGGGCGTCCCCGGCACGGGCTCCGCCACCGGCCTGGCCGGCCAGTAGGCCTCCGCCGCCGCGGCCGCGCGCGGGTCGGCGAGAACGTCGTCGGCCAGGCGCTCCCGCCATCCCTCGTCGCCCGTGACGAACTCGTGCAGCCCCTGCCGTCCGGTCGCGCACTCCCGGGCCAGCAGCAGCACCTGGCACGGCCAGGGCAGTCCGGCGTACGCGCCCTGGTGGCGCCAGCGCCGTACCGCCGTGTCGCCGTCGGCCCAGGCCGACTGCCACAGCTCGGTGGCGAGCACCCGCCGGTCCAGTTCCAGCAGGGCGCGGGCGTGGGTGTCCAGGATCCGCTCGTGACCGTCGAGGCGTTCGTCGATCTCGGCGAACCGGCGGTCCACGGCGTCGATGAACTCGGCCAGGACGGCCGCGAGTTCGCGGATCTCCCGGAACGCCTGGCGGTTCGCCTCGCGCAGTTCCAGCACGCTGTCCTGGAGCTGCTCGACCTCCATGGCGAGCAGCCCCACCGTGAGGTCGGTGAACGCGAGGTGCCGGGCGGTCTCCTGGGCCCAGGCCACCATACGGCGCTGGGTGAGGGCGAGCGCGGCCTGGGACTCCAGGGCGCGCTGCCGGTCCTTGCGGTTCCAGCCCAGGATGACCCGGCTGAAGAAGCCGTGCTCCACCCGCGCGGCGGTCAGGTTCTCCGCCGTCTCCAGGCCGTCCACGATCTCGGCCAGCGCCCGGTTGCCCGCGATCGGGATGCGCCTGCGCAGTTCCCGCAGGTCGACGTCGCGCACGGCGGGTCAGTCCTTCCCGCCGCGCAGGGCGAACACCGTGGGTTCCAGGACGCGCAGTCCCGCCGCGCGGTAGGCGGGGCACACCACGAACGCCACCGGGCGCCCCGGCTCGCAGGTGGGCCACAGGATGTGCCGGTCGGGGTCGGCGACGGTGCCGGCGGGCAGGTCGAAGACGAACTCGGTGGGGTGGCCGCTGGCGGCCATCGCCTGCAGCAGGTCGGCGGCCTCCTGGCCGACCCGGTCCAGCAGCCTGCGGCCGCGCCGGTCCGGCTCGATCCGGCCGCCGTCGGTGACGATCCGGTTCAGCTCCGCCAGGTCCGGCTCGCCGGTGCCGGTGCCGAAGAGCGCGCCGCACATCTGCCGTACCAGTTCGGCCTCCCGCAGCACCACGTCGTCGCCGCCGTCGGTGGCGGTGCGCGGGCCGATCACCTCGGGGAGGCGCTGGGTGAACAGCGCCTTGAGGCGGTCGGCGAACGCGTAGTGGCTCAGGGCCCGTTCGTCGGTCAGGTCGGTGCGCTCGCTGACCTGGCCGGCCCGCATGAGGTCCAGCACCTCGTCGTGCTCCGCGAGCCTGCGGCCCGCGGCCTCCGCCGCCGCCTCGGTCGCGCCCAGGCGCGCGGAGAGCGCGTCGTGCAGGCGTGACAGCCCGTCGATCCGGCTCAGTCCCGCCTCGGCGCGCACGGCCAGCTCCTCCAGTGCGGCCTCGGCGCGCTCGGCCCGGCCGGGGAGCCCTGTCAGGGCGCCGATGCGCGCCCCGAGCCGGGCCTCGCGGCGTGCGGCGTCCTGCTCCAGCGCGGTCAGCCGGCCCTCCAGCTTGTCCAGTTCGGCGATCCGGTCCAGCGCCGCGGACAGCCGCTCCCACTCGGCGCGTGGCACGGTCACCGCCGCGGGGGCCCTGCCGGGTGCAGCCCCGGAGCCTGCCCCGGACCCCGTCGCCGTCGTCGCCCGCGTCCGTGGCGGCGTGCGCCGCTCCGCCTCAGGCCGCGGCGCCCACGGCTCGCGCTCCACCGTGCCGTCACCGCCACCGCCACCGTCGCGGTCGTCACCGCCGCCGTCGCCGTCGCGGTCGCGGTCGCCTGCGGGTGCCGCCTCCGCCTTCCGGAACCAACCGAACATGGTCTCCCCCTCGTCCTCGGCGCGTTCTTCCCTGTGGTCCGCACCGCTCATCTGCCGTCGCCCCTACATGCGGTCGAAGTCGACGCGGACCTTGTGGCTGCCGCCGGTCGCCGGGTCGAAGGCCTCCACCTCGATCTCGGAACGGCCGAAGTAGAACAGCAGCCGGATCGGCCGCTCCCGCAGCGGCCGCCCCGCGGTCTCCCCGATGTCGACGGTGAGGCGGCCGATCTCCTCGCAGCCGTCCTCGTCCACGTAGCGGGGCTCGGCCTTGACGGTGCGGTAGACCCGCAGCTCGATCTCGGTCTGGTCCTCCCGGGTGGGCAGGATGGTGAAGGGGAAGGCGTCCTTCACCCGCACGCTGTCCAGCCGCCGCACGGCCACGGCGAAGCGGCCCACGCAGAGGATGTCGCCGTCGTCGTCGCGGAACATCCGCATCGGCGAGTCGACGCTCTCCTCGAACAGCTTCGAGGTCTCGAAGCCGTAGGTGTACTTGGCCTGCCGGGACAGGAACACCCGCGGGTTGTACGCGAAGTGGGTGGCCCCCTCCAGCACCGCCAGCGCCGGGTCCGGCGGCACCAGGATGCGGTGCCGGGAGCCGAAGTGCCGGTGCATGCGCTCCCGCAGCCACTGGGACTTGGCGAACCCGCCGACCAGCACCAGGGTCTCCGACCCCGTGGCGCCCGCGCCCGCGGCCTCGCCGCTGGTGCGGCGGATGGCGGCCAGCTGCTCCTCGACCTTGTCCAGGATGCCCTCGACCACGCTGTCCAGGAGGACCTCCACCTCCTCCGGCGCGAGCACCATCCGCTGCGGGCGGCTGCCCGCCTCCTCCGTCAGCCGGGCCCGGCTGCCCTCGTCCAGCAACTGCCAGACGGTGACGGGCAGGTCGATCCGGACGGTGTCCATGATGTGCGGGGTGCCGTCCTCGTCCCACTCGACCTCCGCGGTGGTCTTGGCCCGCTCCCACTGCTCGGACAGCTCCAGCAGGTCCCCCGAGTGCTCCCGCTCCAGCCGCCTCAGCAGCTCGGGCCCCAGCCGTTTGCCCAGGGCCTGCTCGCGGAAGGCCTGGTTGACGTACTCCGAGCCGAGCCGGCCGCCGGTGGCCACGCCGATCTCGCGGAGCGCGATGAGCTCGGCCGCGTCGCTGGAGGTCTCGTACGCCGTGATGTCCACGGTGCCGCCGCCGCAGTCGACGACCATGAAGCGGAAGCCGTCCACGTTGAGCTGCAGCCGGTCGCGCATGCCGGTGCCGTCGGTCAGGTCGGCCATCCGCAGGTAGCAGTAGAGCGCCGCGGCCTCCGGCTCGATGGACGGCAGCAGCCGCTCAGGATCGTCGGGGAAGCCTGCCTCCACCGCGGCGCGCCGCATCGCGGCCCGGTCCTCGTCGTCCCAGATCGCCGGGACGGTGATGCACCAGCGGATCTCCCGCTCGGCGTACCCCGCGTCCTTGATCTGGGCGACCGCCAGTTCCCTGATCTCCCGCAGGTAGGCCGTGATCAGCTCGCGCACCCGTCCGCGGTCGCCGAGGTCGACGATGCCGCCGGTGGTCGGCATGTCCACCGGGCCGCCGTCGTCCTTGAGCGCCATCTTGAACGCGTAGGCGTAGCCCAGGCCGTCCGTCCGGCCGCCGTCGGAGGCCTCCGACCACTGCTTGCGCGCCTTGTGGCCCCAGGCCACCGTGGTGCCGTCCGCGTCGACGAGCAGCGCGGTCAGGTTCTTCGGGTAGTCCACGCGGTGCTCGGGGAACCGGCTGTAGAAGGTGATCCGCCGGGACTGCGGATCGTCGTTCAGCGGGGTCACCACGGCCCAGGCGAAGCCGGTGCCGTGCGTGCCGAAGTCGACGGCGGCCACCACCTTCGGCCGGCCCGCCCCCGACGTGTCGAAGCCGCTCATCGGTCAACTCCCCCCGGTCATGGGGCGTCCGTACCCGCCCCGCACCTGACAGGCTGTCCCAATTCCGCAGTTATCCGGAGGGCCCGGGTGTTGCCAGGGCATATTTGGCAACACCCGGGCAGGCACCGGGCGACGGGAACGGAGGGGGCCCTTGGAGGCGGAACAGAACGGCTTCGGGCGGGAGTTGCGCCGCAGGCGCCAGGCGGCCGGCAAGTCGCTGGGCGAACTGGCGGAGCGCGTGCCGTGCAGCCGCAGCTTCCTGAGCCGGGTCGAGAACGGCGTGCGCCGCCCGACGTACGAACTGGCCGAGAGGTGCGACCACTTCCTCGAGGCCGGGGGCGAACTGCTCAGCCTCGCCCCGCGGCCGCGGCCCGCCCGCGAGCCCCGCGGCGGCAAGGAGCGCGACGGGGTCCGCGGTCCGGTCCGTACGGCGTCCAAGCTGGTCGACCGTGCCGCGCCCGTGCCGCCCGACGCCCCCGCCCTGGCCTCCGGGTACGGCGAGGAGTTCGACCGGCTCGTCCGGCGCGGCGACCTGCGGCACGCCGCGGGCCGGATGCGCGAGGCGGACCGCTGCTACCGGGAGGCGCACCGGCTGGCCGGGGGGCGGCCGCGCGCCCAGGCCCTGGCCGTCGTGCGGATCTGCCGCCGCTGGTCGGACCCGGGCCAGGTCGACCGGGAGCTGCTGCACCTGATCGGCGACAGCCTGGCCGCCCTGCGCGACGACCCCGGTCCCGAGGCCGGCGCGCTGCGCCTGCAGCTCAACGCGCACCGGGCGAAGAAGCTCTCCATGGCGGTCAGCGCGGACACCGCCGTGCCCCAGGCCGGCCCGGACAGCGGCGCGGCCCTGGCCCGGCACACGCTGCGCGGCCTGGAACGCGCGGACGCAGCGGACGCCGCGGACGCCTCCGGCGTCGGCGAGGAAGTGCGCTGCGAGGTGCTGACCGAGTGCCGCTGGGGCCTGTACGACTTCGCGCCGGCCGCCGCCTCCCTGGCGCTGTCGGAGCGGCTGCGCGACGCCGCCGTACGCCACGGCTCGGCGCACTTCCGGGGCGAGGCGCTGATGGGGCTGGCCGTGGACCAGCTGCGCATGGGCCGGGTGTACCCGGCGCTGTCCACGGCCCAGGAGCACCGCAGGCACGCCGCCGCGAGCCGCAGTGAACTGGCCCGCTGGCAGCAGCGCACCCTCGACACCACGCTCGACCTGTGGCGCGGCCGGTTCGCGGCCGCGGCGGACTGGATCCTGCGGGAGTCCGCCGAGTACGCCGACCGGCTCGCCGCCGACCTGGACGTGCCGGCCGGCAACTTCCGGCAGACCCGGATGGGCCAGGCGTACTGGCTGCTGCGCGAGCAGGGCCGGATGCACGAACTGTTCGCGGGCGGCCTCGCCGACGACGTGCAGGAGCACGGCTACTTCCCGGTCTGGCGGGCGGGGCTCGTCCTCGCCCTGTGCGAGACCGGCGCCCGGGACCAGGCCGCCGACCTGCTGCAGGCCTTCGCCGACGACACCGACGGCTTCCGCGCCCTGCCGCCGCACGGCTGGGCGGTGCCCACGCTCGCCCTGCTCGCCGAGGCCTGCGCCGCGATCGGCGACCAGGCCGAGCTGCGGCCCCTGGTGGCCCGGCTGCGCGAACGGCTGGCCCCGCACAACGGCACCGGCATCGCCCTGGCCGGCTGGCCCACGGTGCTGGTCGCGCCCACGGCCCAGGCGTGCGGTGTGCTCGCCCTGACCGCCGGGGAACCGGACGCCGCCCTCGCGCACTTCCGCCTGGCGGCCACCCCGGCCCGCACCTCCGCCCCGCAGCTCGCCCGGCTCCGCCTGTGGCAGGCCCGAGCCCTGCGCGCCTGCGGCCGCCCGGACGCCGCCGCGGAGGCCCCGCGCCTGCTGCGCTCGGCCCGCGCGGTCGCGGAGGAGTACGGGATGGCACGGCTGGCCGCGGAGTGCGCGGCGCCGCCGGCGGAGGCCGGCGGCGGGTGAGGCAGACGAGTCGAGCTGTACGCCGGGTTCTGTCCCCGGTCGGCCTCGCGGCCGGCCGGGCGACGGCCATCCATCTAGGACCGGCGTTGCCGCCGGCCTCGTGCGGTCTACCCGCGGACTCGGGCGGGCAGCCCTCGATCGTCCGCGCAGGGCCGTCTCACGACGGCCCCTTTTGACCTTGCTCCGGGTGGGGTTTACCTAGCTGCCCAGGTCACCCTGGGCACTGGTGGTCTCTTACACCACCGTTTCACCCTTACCGGGAGCCTTGCGGCCCCGGCGGTCTGTTTTCTGTGGCACTGTCCCGCGGGTCACCCCGGGTGGGCGTTACCCACCACCCTGCCCTGTGGAGCCCGGACGTTCCTCGGCAGGACCAGGGTCCTGACGCGGCCGCCCGCTCGGCTCGTCTGCCGTGGCGACCATCGTAGTCGACGGGACGGTCAGCCGAACTCAGAGGTGTCGAGGTCGAAGGAGAACGGCGCGGGAAGCGGGATCGACTTGCCCACAGGCACCCGGCAGTGCTGCCGGTAATCTTCGTCCGCCGGCTCGGCGAACAGCGTCACGGCGGCGTTCTCACGATCGATCAGCAGGTACAGCGCGATGGCGCCCTTGGCGTAGCAGTGGCGCTTGGTCCCACGGTCCCGCTCGGGTCTGTCGTCGAAGAGGTCGAGCTCCAGCGGCGCGAACGTCACGTCCGGGATCAGGTGATTGCGCGGGCACAGTCCACCCCGTGGGACCTCCAGGCCGCAATTGCCGGCGAAGTCCATGTCGGTTGCCGAGCTGTGCATCACCTGCCGGACGAACCGGCTGATGTTCCTCTCGTGCCGCGGGGACGGCGGCGGAGTCACGACGATTTCCCGCTCGATCAGCTCGGCCCGGAAACCCTCCGGGGTCTCCAGCGCCAGGAAGCCCTCCAGGAGAAGTTCTGTGACAGCGGCTCGTGCGGCATGGCGGTCATCGCGCCCCTTCCTGGTCCGGCAGCGAGCGTAGGGATCCGGGGGTGGTCACAGATCCGTACGGAGGCCTCTCACCCGATCGTGGCACACGGAGTTATGCCGGGGTGAAAAGCACCGTGTGGCGGCCGGGGTCGGCCTGCGTCAGGCGGACCGGGAGCGGCTCGCCGAGCGGGAGGGGTGCGGTGCCGCCGCGGACGCGGGCGACGACGGCCGGGTCGCGCAGGTGGACCGTGCCGGAGGTCGGGTCGGAGTCCTTGATGTCGATGACGTAGGCGTCGAAGACCTCGCCGACGCGGTCCTTGAGCAGGGCCGCCTCGACGAGGTCGAGGGAGGCGCTCTCGATGGTCCCCGCGAAGTGCGATCCGCCGCGCATGTCGCGGGGCAGGTCACGGAACGCCGCCGCGACCCACTCCGGCGGCTCCTGGCCGGCCACCGCGGCCAGGCAGAACTCGGCGGCGTAGCGGTCGACGAGGCGCCGCAGGGGCGCGGTGCAGTGCGTGTACGCCTCGGCGACGGCGGCGTGCACGGCCGGCTCGGCGGGGTGGCCGGGCCAGAAGGGCGTGTAGTCGGCGCCGCGGAACAGGCTCGTCGCCTCGTGCAGGAACGCCGCGTGGGTGGTGCGCTCCGGGTCCAGGGTGCGGACGAGCTCGGCGTACGAGGTCATGTGCGGCCAGTCGATGCGCAGCGCCGCGGCGACCCTGCGCAGCCTGGCCACCTCCCCGTGCGGGGCGAGCGGGAGCGTACGGAGGATGCCGGTGCCGGAGCGGAGCATGACGCCGGCGGCGACCATGCCCGTGAGCAGGGAGATCTGGGCGTTCCAGGCGTCGACGGGGCGCGGCGCCCGGTACCGCAGGGCGTAGCCGCCGTCGAGCTCCACGACCTCCTGCTCGGGCACGTTCAGGGAGATGCCGCCGCGGGCCCTCTCCTGCTCCTCGCGCAGCCGGCCGACGGTACGGAGCAGCGCCACGGGCTCCTCGGCGGTGCCGGCGTCGATCGCGTGCTGCACGCCCGCGTAGTCCAGCCGGGCGCGGCTGCGGACGAGCGCCCGGCGGACGTCGACGTCGGTGACCGCCCCGTCCGCGTCGAGGTCGATCCGCCACAGCACGGCGGGCCGGTCCTGCCCGGCCAGCAGGCTGGCCGCCCCCTCGCCGAGCACCGGCGGGTGCAGGGGCACCCGGACGTCGGGGAAGTACAGCGTCTGCACGCGCCGGTGCGCCTCGGCGTCCAGCGCGCCCCCGGGCGTGACGAAGGCGGCGGCGTCGGCGATCGCGTACGACACCCGGTAGCCGCGGCCGCCCTCGCGCACGGCGAGGTGCATCGCCTGGTCGAGGTCGAGCGACCCGGGCGGGTCGACGGTGAAGAACGGCACGTCGGTGGCGTCGTACACGGGCAGCCGGGGATCGCGCGCCGCCTCCTCTGCCTCCGCGAGGACGTTCGCCGGGAAGTCCCGCCGCACGTGCAGGTCCGCGCGGAGCGCATCCAGCGCGGACCTCAACCGGACTCCGTCGGCGGTGGTGACGCGCAGGGGACGACGAGGCATGGAGCGAGCCTAAGTCGGGCGGTCGTAGGCTGCACTGCACCGGGGAAACGTGAAGGAGAACAACAGTGCTCGTCCTGCTACCGCCGTCCGAGGGCAAGGCCACCGACGGCACCGGCCCCGCCGTCGACCTGGGCTCCCTCTCCCTGCCCGGGCTCACCACGGCCCGCGCGACGGTGCTGGACGAACTCGTCGGGCTCTGCGCGGGCGGCGACGAGGACAAGGCCGCGGACGTGCTCGGGCTCAGCCCCGGACTGCGCGGCGAGATCGCCCGCAACGCGGGGCTGCGCGAGGCGCGCACCCGGCCCGCGGGCGAGATCTACACCGGCGTGCTCTACGACGCCCTCGGCCTGGACACCCTGGACGCCGCCGCCCGGCGCCGGGCCGCCCGCTCGCTGCTGGTCTTCTCCGGGCTGTGGGGCGCGGTCGGCGTCCGGGACGCGATCCCCGCGTACCGCTGCTCGATGGGCGTGAAGCTGCCGGCCCTCGGGTCGCTCGCCACGTACTGGCGCACGCACCTCGCCGAGGCCCTCCCGGACGCCGCGGAGGCCGCGGGCGGGGGCCTGCTCCTGGACCTGCGGTCCTCGGCGTACGGGGCGGCGTGGAAACCGGCCCCGCGCAGCGCGCTCGCGGGGCGCACGGCGACGGTGCGGGTGGTGCAGGCGGAGACGCGGAAGGTCGTCAGCCACTTCAACAAGGCGACCAAGGGGCGGATCGTGCGGGCCCTCCTGGAGTCCGGGGCGCGCCCCGAGAACCCCGACGCGCTCGTCACGGCCCTGCGCGACCTGGGCTTCACGGTGGAAGTGGCTGGGCCCGGCCGCCTCGACGTGTTGGTGACGGACGTCCACTGAGTTCTTGTGCGGGTGGGTTGTGGTTGCGGCTCGCTGTTGTGTGCGGGTTGTTTGCGCCTGCGGCGGGCATCCCCCGCCCTCCCGCCCGATTGCCCGGCGCGGTCAGTGCGGGCCTGCGCAACGTGTGCCTGGGTCGGGGCCGCGCCGGCGCACTCCCCCAGCCTTCGGCCGGGGGGACCCCCACAGCGCTCGCGGTTTACGCCTACATCGTTCGGCACCGCGTTCGCCGCTCGTCTCCCCCAGCCTTCGGCCGGGGGGACCCCCATGGGCGCACCCCGCCACACCCCCTCCCGTTGTCGGGGCGCATGACGGCCGGTGGGGGGTGAGTGGGGCACTTGCGGCAACCCCGGACCGCCTTCTCACCCCCACCGGCCGTTAGTCGCCTCAACCGGCAGGAGGGGGCAGGCGGGGTGCGCCCATGGGGTCCCCCGGCCGAAGGCTGGGGGAGGGCGGGCGGCGCGGCACCGGCCCCACAACGACCGCGCGAGGCGGTCACTGACCGCGCCGGGCAATCGGGCGGGAGGGCGAGGGAGAAACCGCAGGCGCAACGGCGCCGCACACAACAACAGGCCGCAAGGGGCACCCCGTTGCACGGGACGCAACGCACGTTGCGGGGGCCGCACGGGGGCGGCACGATGCCACGGTGCTGAATCTCGCCCCCGCCGCCCCCGTGATCCCCGTGCTGACGGTGGACGACCCCGCCGACGCGGCCCCGCTCGTCCGGGCGCTGGTCCGCGGGGGGTTGACCGCGGTGGAGATCACGCTGCGGACGCCCGCCGCGCTGGAGGCGATCGCCGCGGCGGCCCGCGAGGTGCCCGAGGCGGTCGTGGGGGCCGGGACCGTGGTGCGGGCGGAGCAGGTGGGGGCGGCGGCGCGGGCCGGGGCGCGGTTTCTGGTGAGCCCGGGGTGGACGGCGGGCCTGCTGGACGCGATGACCGCGTCCGGGCTGCCGTTCCTGCCCGGCGTGTCGACCGCCTCCGAGGTGGTCGCCCTGGCCGAACGCGGCGTGACCGAACTGAAGTTCTTCCCCGCGGAGGCGGCCGGCGGCACGGCGTACCTCGGGGCGCTGGCCGCCCCGCTGCCTGACGTCCGGTTCTGCCCGACCGGCGGCATCGACGCGGAGCGCGCGCCGGCGTATCTGGCGCTGCCCAACGTCGCCTG
The DNA here is from genome assembly GCF_056858595.1 of Streptomyces sp. TOM-9. Taxonomy (NCBI): domain Bacteria; kingdom Bacillati; phylum Actinomycetota; class Actinomycetes; order Kitasatosporales; family Streptomycetaceae; genus Streptomyces; species Streptomyces sp. TOM-9. Next base: position 3,306,020 of record NZ_JBXEQB010000001.1, read on the forward strand.
CGTGGGCGGCAGTTGGATGGTCCCGCAGGAGGCCCTGCGGGACCGCGACTGGGACCGGGTGGAGCGGCTCGCCCACGAGGCGGCCGCGCTGCGTGCGTCAGCGCAGGTGTGACGTGTCGTTGAGCAGCCGCAGCGACGCGTTCCCGTCCCCGTAGTACGCCACCGCCGACAGCGCCGCCGGCGACAGCTCCATCCGGAACAGCGACTCCGGCGGGGCGCCCAGGGCGAGGCGGACCAGGGTCTTGATCGGGGTGACGTGGGTGACCAGCAGGACCGTGCGGCCGGGGTGACGGGCGAGGAGCTTGTCCCGGGCGAGGGAGACCCGGCGGGCGACGGCGGCGAAGCTCTCCCCGCCGGGCGGGGCGGCCTTGGCCGAGCCGAGCCAGGCGTCGAGTTCGTCCGGGTAGCGCTCCTTCACCTCGGCGAAGGTGAGCCCCTCCCAGGCGCCGAAGTCGGTCTCGCGCAGCCCCTCGTCGACGCGTACGTCGAGGCCGAGCCGGTCCGCGACGGCCTGGGCGGTCTGCCGGCAGCGCGCCAGAGGCGAGGTGACGACGGCCTGGACGGTGCCGCGGGCGCCGAGGGTGTCGGCGGCGCGCCGGGCCTGCCAGAGGCCCTTCTCCGAGAGCTCCGGGTCGTCGCCGCCGCTGCCGGAGAAGCGCTTGTCCGCGGTGAGCGGAGTCTCGCCGTGCCGCAGTAGGACGAAGGTGGTGGGCGTGCCGAGGTCGGCCGCCGCCGCCCAGCCGACGGGCGGGGCCTTGGGGGCCTCGTCCACGGCCTCGTCCACCGGTTCGGGCTCGGTGGCGGCGGTGACCAGCGCCGCGGAGGAGCGGCCGGGCTCCCACTGCTCGCCGCGCTTGCCGGCGTCCATCGCCTCGTTGGCGAGCCGGTCGGCGTGCTTGTTCTTCTCGCGCGGGATCCACTCGTAGCTGACCTGCTCCGCCGGCAGGACGGTCTTCGCCTCTGCGGCCAGCGGCCGCATGTCCGGGTGCTTGATCTTCCAGCGGCCGGACATCTGCTCGACGACCAGCTTGGAGTCCATCCGCACCCGTACCCGGGCCTGCGGGTCGATCGCGCGCGCTGCGCGCAGCCCGGCGATCAGGCCCCGGTACTCGGCGACGTTGTTGGTGTGCCGGCCGATGAACTCGGCGGCCTCGGCGAGCACTTCACCCGTGGCGCCGTCGCAGACGACGGCGCCGTACCCGGCCGGTCCCGGGTTGCCCCGGGACCCGCCGTCGGCCTCCACCACCAACGTACGGGCCATTACAGGCCCGACTCGGGGGTGCGGACGAGGATGCGGCGGCAGTTCTCGCAGCGCACGACCTCGTCGGCGGCGGCCGCCCGCACCTCGTTGAGCTCGGTGATGTTCAGCTCCAGCCGGCAGCCCTCGCAGCGCTTCTGGTAGAGCCGGGCGGCGCCGACGCCGCCGGACTGGCCGCGCAGCTTGTCGTAGAGCTTCAGCAGGTCGGCGGGGACCGAACCGGCGATGATCTCGCGCTCCTTGGTGACCGTGGAGCCCTCGGCGTCGATCTCCTGCAGCACCACGCTGCGGCGCTCCGTGGACTCGCCGGCCTTGGCCTGCACGGACTCCAGGCGCCCGGTCAGCTCCTGGACCCGCTCCTGCAGGCCCTCGCGGCGCTCCATGACCTCCAGGACGACGTCCTCGAGGTCGCTCTGCCGCTTGGCGAGCGAGGCGATCTCGCGCTGCAGGTTCTCCAGGTCCTTGGGGGAGGAGACCGCGCCGGAGTCCAGCCGCTCCTGGTCGCGGACGGCGCGCTTGCGCACCTGGTCCACGTCCTGCTCGGCCTTGGTCTGCTCGCGGGCGGTGTCACTCTCCTCGGTCTGGGCGGCGACCAGCAGGTCGCGCAGCTGGGTCACGTCGGAGTTCAGGCGCTCGATCTCCGCGTGCTCGGGAAGGTTGATGCGCTTGTGGTCCAGCTGCGCGAGACGCGCGTCGAGGGCCTGGACCTCAAGCAGTCGGATCTGGTCTGCGGGCGCGGCTTTCAGCGGGGGGCTCCTGAGGTCGTGGGTTCGTCAAGGGGAAGTGCCGGGGCGTGGGCCGTCCACGGGTCGGTGACGGCGCGCGAAACGTACGTGCGCAGTGCCCAGCCGTGCCGTTCGCAGACCTCGTCGAGCCGGCGCGCGGCCTGCTCGCACCAGGGCCATTCGGTGGCCCAGTGGGCGGCGTCGACGAGCGCGGGCGGACCCGCCTGCTGCGCCTCGGACGCCGGGTGGTGGCGCAGGTCGGCGGTGAGGTAGACGTCCACCCCGGCCCTGCGTACGTCGTCGAAGAGGCTGTCGCCGGAGCCGCCGCACACCGCCACGGTGCGGACCTGCCGCTCCGGGTCGCCCGCGACGCGCAGTCCGGTCGCGGTGGCCGGCAGGCCGGCCGCCGCACGGCGGGCGAACTCCGCCAGCGTCATCGGCTCGGGCAGCTCGCCGATCCGGCCGAGGCCGCGGCGGCCGGCCGGGTCGGCGGGGTCGGGCACGAGGGGTCCGGTGACCCGCAGGCCGACGGCCTCGGCGAGGGCGTCGGAGACCCCGGGGTCGGCCCGGTCGGCGTTGGTGTGCGCCACGTGCAGCGCGACGTCGTTCTTGATCAGGGTGTGCACGACGCGGCCCTTGAAGCCGGTCGCCGCGACCGTCGTCGTCCCGCGCAGGTAGAGCGGGTGGTGCGTGACCAGCAGGTCGGCGCCGGTGGCGATCGCCTCCTCGACGACCTCCCGGACAGGGTCGACGGCGAACAGGACCCGACCGACCTCCGCGTCCGGGTCCCCGCAGACGAGACCGACGGCATCCCACTGCTCGGCCCATGCCGGAGGCCAGAGGGCTTCGAGGGCGGCGATGACGTCGGACAGTTTCGGCACGGGTCGAGGTTACCGCGCCGGTGGCGGGCGGCCGGAATCCCGGGCTGGTCATGAGCACACCGAGCATCCGAAGTCCGACGGAACGGGACGAGAGCCACCCTTATGTGTGAAGACCACCAACTCGTGTCGGACGCCCGGGCGTGCGAAAACTAGCGTCGTGGCCCGGAGGTGAGCCACACCATGACAGCCTGCGCCACCGAGACCACCACCGTGCGACGGGCCGGGTTCACGATCGCCGCGGACGGCTCCTACGCCGCCTGCCTGGCCCAGGCACCCGACGGGGGTGACGGCTGGTACCCCGAGCGCTGGACGCTCGGCGGGCCCGAGCCGTACACCGTGCCCCTGCCCGGCAACCAGCCCGAGGAACAGTGCTCCGAGGTCCTGCCGTTGCCCGACGGCCGCGTGCTCATCCGCCGCCGGGTCGCCGACCGGTACGACCTCGCCCTGCTCTACCCGACCGGTCCCGGGACCGGCGAACTGATCGTCGGCTCGCTGCCGGGCGGGGACGCGGAGGCGCGGCTGCTGCCCCCGGTCGCCTCCGGCGAGGCGTACGCGCTCACCTACGACCCGGTGCGCGAGGTGTCGGCGGTGTGGCTCGTGCACGACGACCGGGACCTGCGGCCGCGCCGGCTGGCGGAGGTCCCGGGCCGCTGCGGGGGCGGCGCGTGGCTGGACCGGGCGGGCCGGCTGCTCGCGCTGGACCGCGAGGCGGAGGGGACGGTCAAGACGGTCGCCGTCGACCTGGAGCGGGCCGGGGCGGTCAGCCCGCTGCTGCAGATCACCGAGGGGAGCAACGACCGGTTGCTGCTCGCGGAGCCGGACAGCGGGCTGCTGATAGTGCGCACCGACGCCACCGGCGAGGACCGCATCGGCTGGGGCGTCCTGGGCAGCCGGCGGCCCCTGCGGTTCGCCGAGTGCCTGCGTGTCCCGGACGCGGTGCTCACCCCGTTCGCGGCGCAGCCCGGCCAGGTGCTGATGCCCGAGGCGTGCGCGGTGGCACTGCGCGCGGACGGCCCGCACGGCACGTCGCTGGCGGTCTGGCGGCCCGGGGAACGCCGTACCACCTGGCTGTCGGCCCCGGAGGGCTGGCTGCCCGGGGCCGGCCTGTGGTCGGACCGCGGGGTGCTGCGCCTGCCGTACGCCTGCACGCACTGCCCGTGCGGCACGGTGGAGTACCAGGCGCCGCCCGCGGTGCCCGTGCCGCCCCCGCCGGGGGGCGCGGCGGAGGGCGCTCCCGCGGACGTCCCGGAGGCGGCCAGGACCAGCCCTGTGCTCCCGTTGCAGAAGGCGCCGCTGGCCACAGGATCTTGAATCGGTAAACTCCTGCGGCGTTCCGCGCACCTTGCACGCTAGTCACGGGGAGTTTCCTCATGTCCGATGCCCGACACGACACCGCCGCCGAGGCCCGCCTCGAGGACGGTTCCGCCGAGGGCCGGCACGCCGGCCGCCACCGCGGTACGGCTTCCGCCCAAGACGACAACGCCCAGGTGGTCCAGGCGCCGCACGGCCGCCACCGCCGCCCCTCCGGGCCCCCCGCCATGGAGGTCTGACGGGCCCGGAGCCCGGAGGGCCCGGTTCAGCCCCCGTGGCGCAGGGCCAGGACGTCGGTGGCGGCGAAGGTGTCACCGGGGTCACGGCCCGCCCAGTACGGGGTGAGCAGGTCGTCCAGCTCGTCGTGGGTGAACGCCTCCTTGGCGGTGTCGAACCTCGCCGCGACGCGGGGGCGGTCCATCACCGCCACCATCCCGCCGTGCACGACGAACAGCTGACCGGTGATCCGGTCGGCCGCCGGTGACGCCAAGTAGCCGACGAGCGGGGCGACATGCTCCACCCCCAGCGGGTCCGGCCCGTCCCCGGGCCGCCCGAGGCCCGCGAAGACGTCCTCGGTCATCCGCGTGCGCGCCCGGGGGCAGATGGCGTTGACGCGTACGCCGTACCTGCCGAGGGCGGCGGCCGTCGACGAGGTGAGGCCGACGATGCCGCCCTTGGCGGCCGCGTAGTTGGGCTGGCCGGCCGAGCCGGCGAGGAACGCCTCGGACGAGGTGTTGACGACCCGGCCGTAGACCGGGGCGTCCGTCGTCTTGGCGCGCTCGCGCCAGTGGGCGGCGGCGAACCGGGTGGTGGCGAAGTGCCCCTTGAGGTGGACCCGGACGACGGAGTCCCACTCGTCCTCGGTCATCGAGAAGACCATCCGGTCCCGCAGGATCCCCGCGTTGTTGACCAGGATGTCGAGGGCCCCGTACGTGCCGACCGCCAGCCCGACCAGTTCCTGAGCCTGCCCAAAGTCGGCGACGTCCCCGTGGTGCGCCACCGCGTGGCCGCCGGCGGCGGCGATCTCGGCGACGACCTCGTCCGCGGGGGTCGCCGACGCCGCGCCGGAGCCGTCGCGGCCGGGCTGCCCGTAGTCGTTGACGACCACGTTGGCGCCCAGCCGCGCCAGTTCCAGCGCCTCTGCACGGCCCAGGCCGCGTCCGGCCCCCGTCACGATCGCCGTCCTGCCGTCCAGCACGCCCATGCCTTCTCCAGCCCTGGTGTCAGACCGCGATGCAGGTGCGCAGCGCCTCACCGCTGCGCATCTGGTCGACGGCCTCGTTGATCTGGTCGAGCCGTACGCGGTGGGTGATGAGCCCCTCCAGGTCCACGCGTCCGGCGCGCCAGAGGCGGATGACGCGGTCGTAGGACCGCAGGACGTCGCCGCCGCCGTAGAGGGAGGGCAGGATGCGCTTCTCGTCGAAGAAGAGCTCGAACATGTTGATCTGCAGGAGGTCGTCCATCGCCCCGGCGCCGACGACGCAGAGCGTCCCGCCGCGGCGGGTGGTCTCGTAGGCCGTGCGGGCCGTGGCGCTGCGGCCGACGACCTCGAAGACGTAGTCGAAGCCCTCGCCGCCGGTGATCCGGGCCTTGGCGTCGGCCAGTTCCTCCGGGGCGACCGCGTCGGTGGCGCCGAAGCGCAGGGCCGCGTCGCGGCGGGACTCCACGGGGTCGACGGCGATGATCTCCGAGGCCCCGGAGGCGCGGGCGCCCTGGATGACGCTGATGCCGACGCCGCCGCAGCCGATGACGGCGACGGACGAGCCGGGGGTGACCCGCGCGGTGTTCAGCGCGGCGCCGATGCCGGTCGTGACGCCGCAGCCGATGAGGGCGGCGATCTCGTACGGCAGGTCGTCGGGGATGGGCACGGCGCAGGAGGCGGAGACCACGACCTCCTCGGCGAAGGTGCCGGTGCCGGCGAAGCCGAAGACGTCCCCGGCGGGGCGGCGGAAGTTGGGCGTACCGGCGTTCATGAAGCCGGCCAGGCACAGGTGGGACTGGCCGCGCCGGCAGGCCGGGCAGGCGCCGCAAGCCGGGAGCCAGCAGACCAGGACCCGGTCGCCGGCCGTGAGGCCCTCGACGCCCTCGCCGGTCTCGACGATCTCCCCGGCGCCCTCGTGACCGGGGACGAAGGGCGCGGGCTGCGGCAGGACGCCGCTCATGGCGGACAGGTCGGAGTGGCACAGCCCGGTCGCCCGCAGCCGGATGCGCACCTTGCCCGGGCCGAAGCCCACCGTCTCGATGTCGTCGACGACCTCGAGCTTGTCCTGGCCGATCTCCTGCAGGAGCGCTGCGCGCATGGGTGTTCCCCTCTCCCCTCCGGGGCCTACGAGTACTCGACGACGGTGTCGGCGAGGACCGGCGCGTCGTCCCGTTCGACGGCGGTCGCCGACGCCAGGACGCGGCCCTGTTCTGACCACATCCGGATGCGCAGGGTCTCGCCGGGGAAGAAGACCCCGGCGAAGCGGGTGGAGCAGGACCGTACGCGGCCCGCGTCGTCGCCGAGCAGGGTGTCGACGACGGCCTTGAGCGTGATGCCGTAGGAGCACAGGCCGTGCAGGATGGGCCGGTCGAAACCGGCGTGCTTGGCGAACTCGGGGTCGGCGTGCAGCGGGTTCCAGTCGCCGGAGAGCCGGTAGAGCAGCGCCTGGTCCTCGCGAGTGGCACGCAGGACGGTGCGGTCGGGGGCCCGACCGGGCGGTGCGGTGCGGGCGGAGGGGCCGCGGTCGCCGCCGAAGCCGCCCTCACCGCGCACGAAGATCTGCGCGTCGGAGGTCCACAGCGGTCCCTGCTCGTCGGCGACCTCGCGGCGCAGCACGATGACGGCGGCCTTGCCCTTGTCGTAGACGTCGGCGACGCGCGAGGTCTGCAGCGCCCGGCCGCGGACGGGGACCGGGCGGTACACCTCGATGCGCTGCGCGCCGTGCAGGACGGCGGCGAGGTCGATCTCGATGCCGGGCAGGGACAGCCCGCCCCGCGCCTCCCCGGCGGCGACCGAGCCGCCGGCGACGGTGGCGAAGCTGGGCAGGACCTGCAGGCCGGGGCCTTCGAGGGCGTAGCCCAGGGTGTTCGCGCCGAGGCCCAGGTGGTAGAGGATGACGTCCCTGTGGTCCCAGACGAGTTCGGCGCTGCGGGGTTCGGCCGAGGTGGCGGCGGCGACGTCGATCGGCATGTCCGGCGGCTCCTTCGCTGCGCGGTGGGCCCTGGCGCGGCCGTCCGCACCGTCGGCCCCGCCAGGGCGTGCACTAGAACGCGTTCTAGCCAGCCCATGTATAACGCATCGCCCGGCCACTGGGAATAGCTGATACATCGTCAGAACAGCCGCCGGTAGTGACATTTGTCCTGCCCGGGTCCGTACATTCCCCACTGACCCCGCGGGGGGCGGCGGCCCTAGTGTCAGTGACATGACGACGACAGTGAGTTTCACCAGGGCCGTCAAGACGTTCGGCGCGGTACGCGCGGTGGACGGCGTCGACCTGGAGATCCGGCGGGGGGAGTCCGTCGCCCTGCTCGGCCGCAACGGCGCGGGCAAGTCCACCACGATCAGCCTGCTGCTCGGGCTCAACGAACCCGACAGCGGCGAGGTCAGGCTCTTCGGCACCACCCCGCACACGGCGGTCCGCGCGGGCCGGATCGGCGCGATGCTGCAGGACGGCCGGCCGATCCCCCGGGTGACCGTACGGGAGCTGCTCACCTTCGTGGCGCGCACCTACCCCCGCCCCATGCCCGTGGCCGAAGCCCTGGAGCTGGCCGGCCTCACCGAGGTCGCCGGCCGCCGCGCCGACCGGCTCTCCGGCGGCCAGGCGCAGCGGGTCCGCTTCGCCGTGGCCCTGGCCGGCAACCCCGAGCTCATCGTGCTGGACGAGCCCACCGCCGCCCTCGACGTCGAGGCCCGGCGCGCCTTCTGGGACTCGATGCGGGCGTACGCGGCCCGCGGCAACACCGTGCTGTTCTCCACCCACTATCTGGAGGAGGCGGACGAGAACGCCGACCGCATCGTGGTCATCGACCGCGGCCGTGTCGTCGCCGACGACAGCGGCGAGCGCATCAAGCGGGCCGTCGGCGGCAACCTCGTCTCCTTCGACCTGGCCGGGACCCCCACCGAGGGCCTGCGGCAACTGCCCGGGGTGGTGACCGTGGAGGTCCGCGGCGACCGCGCCCTGCTGCGCTCCGCCGACTCCGACGCCACCGTCGTCGCCCTCGCCGACCGCGGCATGGTCCGCGGCCTGACGGTGACCGCCGCCAGCCTGGAGGACGCGTTCCTCTCCCTGACCTCGCAGTCCTCCGCCGAGGACGCCACCCCCGCCACCGCCACGGACACCGCCGCCCTCACCGAGGAGAAGGTCTGATGCTGCTCGCCTACGTCTCGCTGGAGATCCGCCGCACCCTGCGCGACGCCGGATTCGTGATCTTCGGCGTCGGCATGCCCGTCATGATGTACCTGCTCTTCACCAACCTCGGGGTCAGCGGCTCGGAGGAGGACAAGTCCATCGCGCTGGCCTCCATGATCGGCATGGCCGCGTACGGCGCGCTGGGCTCGGCGGTGTCCACCGGGTCCAGCGTCGCGGAGGACAAGGGCCTCGGCTGGCTGCGCCAGCTGCGGATCACCCCCATGTCGCCGCTGCTGGTCGTCACCGGCCGCTGCATCAGCGGCTCGGTCACCGTGCTGCCCGCCATCCTGGCCGTCCTGCTGGCCGGCGGGCTCGTCAACGGCGTCGAACTGGAGCCCTGGCAGTGGGCGGCGGTCGGCGGGCTGCTCTGGGTCGGCACCGCCCCCTTCACCCTGCTCGGCCTCGGCAACGGCTACCGGCTGTCCGGGCAGACCACCGGCGTGGTGAACATGGCCTGCAACCTGGGCCTGTCCGTCGTCGGCGGGCTGTGGATCCCCTCGTCCGTCTTCCCCGGCTGGCTGCGGGCGGTCTCCGAGTGGACCCCGTCCCACCGCTTCGGGCAGCTCGGCTGGAGCATCGCCGACGGCGCGGTCCCGCGGGTGGGTACCGTCGCCGTGCTCGCCGCCTGGACGGCCCTGTTCGGCGCGTACGCCGTGTACGCCTACCGCCGCTCGGCACGCACCCCGTGAAACCCACCGGAACCGTGGAGCAGGAGGAGACGACGGCCATGGCGACCACGACGGAATCCCGGCCCCCGCTGCCGGCACGCATCTGGCGCGGGTGGCGGCACCTGCGGGTGACCCGGTCCGCCTCCGAGGAGATCGAGGACCTCAAGCCCCCGACCCGCTTCACCTTCCTGCCCTGGCTGCTGATGGGCGTGGGCGCCCTGTCCCACCTCCTGCAGGGCAAGGCCGCCAACCCCTGGCTCGGCGGCCTCGGCCTGCTGGCCTTCAACTCCCTCTACATCGGGGTCGTCTTCACCGCCCTCAACCCGCGCGCCGCGGCCGGGAAGGCGCCCCGGCTGTACCTGCTCGCGCTGGCCGCCGTCACCTACGCCCTCGCCATCGGCTACGGCGGCAGCTGGCTGGTGTTCTTCCCGCTGCTGTCGCTGGCCGTGGGGATCGTGGTGCGCGGCCGGCGGATGGGTCCCGTCCTCGTCGCCCTCGCGCTGTCCGCCGGGATCGTCTCCGGGCTGCGCAGCGGCGACATCTGGGACGGCGTGTCCATCGGGTACGGCAGCCTCATCTCCGGCCTGGTGACCGCGGCCATGCTCACCCTCTTCGACGCGGTGACCCAGTTGCGCGCCACCCGCCAGGAGCTGGCCCGCAACGCCGTCGCCGAGGAGCGGCTGCGCTTCTCCCGCGACCTGCACGACCTGCTGGGGCACACCCTCTCCGTGGTCGTCGTCAAGGCCGAGGCCGCCCGCCGGCTCGCCGCGCGCGACCTCGACGCCGCCCTCGCCCAGGTCGCCGACATCGAGGCGGTGGGGCGCCAGGCACTCACCGAGATCCGCGAGGCCGTCACCGGCTACCGCGAGGGCAGCCTCTCCACCGAGCTGGACCGCGCCCGCTCGGCCCTGGCGGCGGCCGGGATCGAGGCCGTCGTCAAGGAGTCCGGCCCGCCGCTGCCCTCGCAGACCGAGGCCCTCCTCGGCTGGGTGGTACGGGAGGGGGTGACCAACGTCGTACGGCACAGCGGGGCCACCACCTGCGTCATCGAGCTCGCCGGCGCCGACGGGCAGGTACGCCTGCGGATCACCGACGACGGCCGCGGCGTAGGCTCGGCCCCCGGGTCGGGCTCCGGCCTGAAGGGGCTCACCGAGCGGCTGGCCGCGGCCGGCGGTTCCCTCGGCACCGGCCCCGCGCCCCGCGGCGGGTTCCGGGTCGTCGCCGAACTGCCGGTGGAGGAGGAACAGGCCGTATGAGCAGCCCCATCAAGGTCCTGCTGGCCGAGGACCAGGGCATGATGCGCGGGGCGCTCTCCCTGCTGCTGAACCTGGAGGACGACATCGAGGTCGTCGCGCAGGTCGCCGCGGGGGACGAGATCGTCACCACGGCGCTGGAGGCCCGGCCCGACGTCGCCCTGCTCGACATCGAGCTCCCCGGGCGCAGCGGGCTCGACGCGGCCGCGGAACTGCGCGAGCGGCTCCCGCAGTGCAAGGTACTCATCCTCACGACGTTCGGCCGTCCCGGGTACCTGCGCCGCGCCATGGAGGCCGGGGCGTCCGGCTTCCTGGTCAAGGACGGCCCCGTCGAGGACCTCGCCGCCGCGATCCGGCGCGTCCTCGCCGGGCACCGCGTCATCGACCCCGCCCTGGCCGCGGCCGCCCTCAGCACGGGCCCCAGTCCGCTGACGCCGCGCGAGCAGGACGTGCTCAACGCGGCGGCGGACGGGGCGACGGTGGCGGACATCGCGGCGCGGGTGCATCTGTCGGAGTCGACGGTGCGGAATTATTTGTCGTCCGCCATCGGGAAGACGGGCACCCGGAACCGTGCGGAGGCGGTGCGCACGGCCCGCCACAACGGGTGGCTCTGACCGTCTGCCCGGGGTGCGTTCTGTGGGGCCCGGTTGTCGTGTGCGGGCTGCTTGCGCCTGCGGCGGGGAAACCCCCGACCGCAACCACAACCGCGCCGCACACAACAACCGGCCGCGGGGGTCACCCCCCGCATCGGGGACCGCAGGCGTGGGGGACGATGGGGGCATGAGCACGCCACCCCCCGCAGACGTCCCCGCGGACGCACTGGCCGCCTTCGAGGCCGCGAAGGGCTTCATGCCCACCCACGAGGGCCTCGCCCTCCACGCGGCCGCCGCCGACGCCGCCACCCGCCTCCCGGGCCTGCCCCTGCTGGAGGTCGGCACGTACTGCGGCCGCTCCACGATCCTGCTGGCCGCCGCCGCCCGCGAGGCCAAGACCGTCGCCGTCACCGTCGACCACCACCGCGGCAGCGAGGAGCAGCAGCCCGGCTGGGAGTACCACGACACGGCGCTCGTCGACCCCGAGGTCGGCCTGATGGACACCCTGCCCACCTTCCGGCGCACCCTGCACGCCGCCGGGCTGGAGGAGCACGTGGTCGCGGTCGTGGGCCGCTCCCCGCAGGTCGCGGCGGTGTGGGGGAAGCCGCTCGCCCTGGTCTTCATCGACGGCGGGCACACCGACGAGCACGCCGGCAACGACTACGAGGGGTGGGCGCCGCACCTCGCGCAGGACGGCCTGCTGGTGATCCACGACGTGTTCGCGGACCCGGCCGACGGCGGCCAGGCGCCTTGGCGGATCTACCGGCGCGCGCTGGAGTCGGGCTCGTTCGAGGAGCTCTCGGTGACCGGTTCCCTGCACGTACTCCGGCGTACGGGCCCCGGAGTCTGAGCCTGCGGATAGCATCGCTGACGTGTTCAAGACCAAGACACGCATCGCCGTGGCCGTGACCGCGCTGGTGCCGACCTGTGCGGCGGCCTGGCTCGTGTGGACCGCGTCGGGCGATCCGGCAGCCGGTAAGAACGCCGACCTCTCGCTGAACGCGCAGCCGCTGCCGCCCTCGGCCGCGGCGTCGCAGCAGCCGTCGGCGCCGAAGGCCCTGTCCGTCGCCAAGCCGCTCGCCGGGAAGGTCGTCGTCCTCGACCCGGGGCACAACACGAGCAACAGCCGGCACACCCGCGAGATCAACCGCCTGGTGAACATCGGCACCGGCCGCAAGGCGTGCGACACCACGGGCACCGCGACCAACTCGGGGTACTCCGAGGCCTCGTACACGCTGGACGTGTCCCGGCGCGTGAGGGCACTGCTCGCGGCGCGCGGCGCCACGGTGAAGCTGACGCAGGACGGGAACCGCGCGTACGGCCCGTGCATCGACGAGCGCGCCCGGATCGGCAACAAGGCGAAGGCCGACGCCGTCGTGTCGGTGCACGGCGACGGTTCGGCGGCCGGCAACCGCGGCTTCCACGTCATCCTCCCGGCCTCGGTGCACCGCGGCATCGCCGACACCCGCAAGATCGTCGCGCCCTCCAAGCGGCTGGGCACCGCCGTGAAGAACCACTTCGCGACGGCGTCCGGCACCAAGCCGTCCAACTACGTGGGCCGCGATACGGGCCTGGTCGTCCGCAGCGATCTGGGCGGGCTCAACCTCAGCACCGTGCCCAAGGTGCTGATCGAGTGCGGCAACATGCGCGACCCGAAGGACGCGAAGCTGATGAAGAGCGCGGCCTGGCGGCAGAAGGCGGCCCAGGGCATCGCGGACGGCATCACGGCGTATTTGCAGGGCAGGCAGTGATCGACCGGTGTCCATCAGGTCCCGATCCTGTCACCGGGACCCTGCCGGGCTCAGCCGCGGACGCGTGTCCTCATACGATGGGGAACAGCCCTGCGACAGCGATGACGAGACGACTGACAAGGACCCCCAGTGAATAACCGCTCCCTCACCCGAGGAGACGGCGCGGTGATCGGCGCGGCGCTGCTGCTGCTGATCGCCTCGTTCCTGAACTTCTACGCCGCGAAGAACTGCGACGCGGACGGGTGCGCCGTCAGCGCCTGGAAGAGCGAGCTGTTCCCGCTGCTGCCCTCGGTGCACCTGCTGGGCCTGGTCGCCGCCGGCCTGTTCGTGGCCTCGCGTTTCCAGCCCGAGGGGCGCAAGGTGCTCGGCATCGGCCTGGCCCAGTGGGGCGCGGTGCTGTCGGTGGCCGCCGCCTGGGACGCCCTGTGGTCGCTCTTCAACGGCAACGAGGCCTTCGAGCTGGGCGCCGGCGCCTACCTCTCCTTCGTCGCCGCCGCCGCTCTCGCCGCCGCCATGCTGCTCACCCTGCAGGGCCTGCCCGCGCTGAAGGCGCCGCTGCTGCCCGCTCCCAAGCCGCAGCAGCCCCAGCAGGCGCAGCCGTACGGCGGCCAGCAGGGCCAGCCGTACCCGGGCGTGCAGCAGGGCGGTTACGGGTACCCGGGGCAGACCGGTGGGCACGGCGCGCCGGCCGACCCGTCGTTCGGCGGCGGGCAGTACGGCTACCCGCAGGCACAGCAGCAGCCCCAGCAGCAGCCGCAGGCCCAGCCCTCGGCGGAGTTCACGGCCTTCTGGTTCGCGGTGCCCGTGGCGCGGCCGCTGTACGCGGAGGACGGTTCGGGCCGGCAGATCGCCGAACTGACCCCCGGCACCTGGTACCTGGCGGTGGACCAGAGCGGCACCACCCTGGTCGCGCAGACCCAGGACGGCCGGCGCGGCGTCCTGCAGGACGCCGGCGGCATCCAGCGCGGCTGATCCCCCGCTCCTCGCGCACCAGCCGTGCCCCGGGCCGTCCGGTCCGGGGCACGGCTGTTTCCCTTCCGGGGCGGGGGAGGTTGCCGTACCGTACGGCTGACGTACCGTCAGATACGGCAGGAGGCCCGCGCATGCGGCTCGGTCTGGCCCTCGGCTACTGGGGGCGCGGCCCCTCCCCCGACCACCTGGCCCTGGCGCAGGAGGCCGAGCGGCTCGGCTACGACTCGGTGTGGACGGCCGAGGCCTGGGGCTCGGACGTGTTCACCCCGCTCACCTGGATCGCCGCGCACACCAGCCGGATCCGGCTCGGCACGGGCATCGCCCAGATGGCGGCCCGCTCCCCCACCGCCACCGCGATGCACGCGCTGACCCTGGACCACCTCTCCGGCGGCCGGGTCGTGCTGGGCCTCGGCCTGTCGGGGCCGCAGGTGGTGGAGGGCTGGTACGGCAGGCCGTTCCCGCGCAGTCCGCTGACCGCGACCCGGGAGTACGTGGACGTCGTGCGGCAGGTGCTGCGCCGCGAGGGCCCGGTGGCGCTGGACGGGCGCTTCCATCCGCTGCCGTACGCGGGGCCGGACGCGACGGGCCTCGGCAGGCCGCTCAAGCCGATCACGCATCCGCTCCGGGCCGGCCTGCCGATCCTGCTGGGCGCCGAGGGACCGAAGAACATCGCCCAGACCACCCGCATCGCCGACGGCTGGCTGCCGCTGTACTGGTCGCCGTTCCGTACGGACGTGTACGAGGCGTCGCTGGCGGACGCGCCGAAGGAGTTCGTGATCGCCCCGATGGTGCGCGCCCACCTGTGCGACGACCCGGCGGAGGGGCTGCTGCCGGTGAAGGCGATGCTCGGCTTCTACATCGGCGGGATGGGCGCCGCCTCCCGCAACTTCCACGCCGACCTGATGGCCAGGATGGGGTACGAGGAGGAGGCCCGGCGCATCCAGGAGCTGTTCCTGGCCGGGCGGCGCGAGGAGGCGGTGGCGGCGGTGCCGGACGCCTTCGCGGACGAGATCTCGCTCGTCGGCCCGCGCGGGAGGATCGCCGAGCGGCTGGAGGCGTGGCGGTCGGGCCCGGTGACCGACCTGCTGGTCACCGCGCCCGACCCGGCCACCCTGCGGGTGCTGGCCGAGCTCATCCGCCGCTGAGCTGGGACAGCGAGGGCACCTTGTCGGTGACCTTGGCGCCGGCGCCCTCGCCGGCCGACTTGACGCCGCTGATGGTGTCCTGGAAGGTGCCCACGATGTCGTCCGTGCCCTGGCCGCTGCGCAGCTTGGCCGGCAGATCCTTGAGCGAGTCGATGCCCGCCGTCAGCGGGGCCACCAGCTTGGACAGGGTCGGGTCGCCCTTGGCGTTCTCCGAGGCGGCCTTGAGCCGGTTGTAGGCGAAGGCCCCGGCGAGGCCGGCCTTCACCAGGGTGAGCTTGCGGCCGTCGGCGTCCTTCTTGAACTTGCCCTCGCGGTAGGGCTTGACGATCCACTGGTAGGTCGCTCCGGCGGCCAGTCCGGCGTTGGCGACGAAGCGGGTCTTGGCGAGCTTCTGCTTCTGCACGGAGGAGGTGGGGCTCGCGGTGCCGCCGCTCGCGCTCCCGTCGGAGTCGCCTCCGCAGGCGGGGACCACGAGGAGGACGCCGGAGAGCAGGAGGGCGGTCAGGGCGCGGCGCAAGGGCATGACGGTTACTCCCGGGGGATGCGGTGCGTGATCGCATCCTCGCCCGGGCCCCGGGGACCGGCCACCGCACAGGGCCGTACGGGGCGTCAGGCGCGCGCCGGCCCGCCACGTTTCAGTCCGCCGATCGGGGCAAGACGGCAGGTATGTCCAGACGTTATCGCGGCAATCTGGCGGCCACCATCATCATGGTGGCCGCGGACGTGGCGGCATTCATCCTGATCCTTTGGATCGTGCTGTGGGTCCTCGACGCCAACCGGGCGAACGACCTCGTGGAGTGGATCCACGACATGGCGTCCTGGCTCGGTGGCTGGGCCCACGACATCTTCTCCACCCAATCCGCATGGGCGCGCACCCTGCTGAACTACGGTCTGCCGGCGGCGGTCTACCTGATCGTCGGGCACGCCGTGGCGGGTCGCGTCAACCGGGCCTGACGCCCCCTCACCGGCCGGCGCAGCACCCCGCCGCCTCGGGCACCAGCCCGAGCGGCAGCCGTTCGCCCCCGAAGACCGCCGTCGTCGCCTCGTCCCCTCCCAGGGCGGCGACGGCGAGCAGCAGCGCCCCGGCCGTCCACGTGGTGCGTTCCTGTGGCCACACGGCAGGTCCGGTGCCGGCCTGCGCGTCGCCCTCGAAGACGTACCCGGTCCAGTACATGCCGTCCTCGGCGCGCAGGTGCCGGATCGCGGCCAGGATCTCCACCGCGCGGTCGGACTCGCCCATCGCCCACAGGGCGAGGGCGAGTTCGGCGCTCTCCCCGCCGGTCACCCAGGGGTTGGGCACCACGCAGCGGACGCCGAGGCCGGGCACGACGAACTCGTCCCAGCGTGCCAGGACGCGCTCGCGCGCGGCCTCGCCGCGCAGCACCCCGCCCAGGACCGGGTAGTACCAGTCCATCGAGTAGTGGTCCTTGTCCAGGAACCGCTCGGGGTGGTGGGCGATGGCGTGCCCGAGGGCACCGGCGGCCAGCTCCCAGTCGGGCTGCGGGTCCTCGCGGTGCTCGGCGACGGCCAGCGCGCAGCGCAGCGCCTGGTACATCGACGAGCAGCCGGTCAGCAGCGCCTCCTGCGGGAACGTCCCGTCCTCCTCGCGCTTCCAGGCGATCTGCCCACCGGGCAGCTGGAGTTCCAGGACGTACTCGACGGCCGCGTACAGCACCGGCCACATGCTCTCCACGAAGGCGTCGTCGCCGGTGGACAGGTAGTGGTGCCACACGCCGACGGCGACGTAGGCGCAGAAGTTGCTCTCCCGGCCCAGGTCGGTGGGTTCGCCCTCGGCGCCGTCGGCGTAGCCGTAGGCGGCGTACCAGGAGCCGTCCGGGTTCTGCCGTCGGGCGAGCCAGGTGTAAGCGGCCTCGGCGTGCTCGTGCTCGCCTGCGGCGTCCAGCGCCATGGCGGCCTCGACGTGGTCCCAGGGGTCGAGGTGGCCGCCCTCGAACCACGGTATGGCGCCGTCCGGCCGCTGGACGGCGAGGATCCCGGCGACGGTCTGCGCGGCCTGCTCGGAGGTCAGGACGCCGGGCAGGACGAGGTGTTCGGTCCGCCTCACGCGTCGACGCCCGCCTTCGGGTTGTGCGGCTTGGTGGCGTAGGCGACGAAGCTCTTGCCGATCAGCGGGTTGAGCGTGTTCTCGGCGAGCCGGGTGGCCAGCGGTTTCTTCATGATGTCCCAGACCAGCAGCTTGTGGTACAGCTTCACCGGCAGGGCCTTGTCGTTGTCCACGCCGACGGCGCACTTGATCCACCAGTACGGGGAGTGCAGGGCGTGCGCGTGGTGGGTGCCGTACGGGCGCAGGCCCGCCTCACGGATCTTGCCCAGCAGCTCGTCGGCCCGGTAGATGCGGATGTGGCCGCCCTCGACCTCGTGGTAGGCGTCGGACAGCGCCCAGCAGATCTTCTCCGGCCCGTAGCGCGGCACGGTGATCGCGATCAGCCCGCCCGGCTTGAGGACCCGCACCATCTCGGCGAGCACCCCCTTGTCGTCCGGGATGTGCTCCATGACCTCGGAGATGATGACGCGGTCGAAGCTGTCGTCGGGGAACGGCAGGCTGAGCGCGTCGCCCTCCATGGCCGTGGCGGTCGCGCCGGCCGGGGCCTCCCCGGCCTCCTTCATGGCGGCGAACCACTTGGCGACCTCGCGGATCTCGTCGCCGTTCCGGTCCAGGGCGACCACGTTCGCACCGCGCCGGTAGCACTCGAAGGCGTGGCGGCCCGCGCCGCAGCCCAGGTCGAGCACACGGTCACCCGGAGCGAGCGGGAAGCGGGAGAAGTCGACGGTCAGCACGTGGAGTCTGCTTTCGTCCGGGACGGTGACTGGACAGTGGGCCGCGGCCCCCCGGCGGTCTCGATCGCCGCGCGGTAGTGCTCGGCGGTGCCGATCGCGGCCCGCTCCCAGGTGAAGCGGGCCAGTACGCGTTCCCGGCCGGCCCGGCCGAGACGGCGGCGCAGCCCGGAGTCGCGCAGCAGCCGGCCCAGCGCCGCGGCCAGCGCGCCCGGGTCCCCCGGCGGCACGGCGAGGCAGGTCTCCCCGTCGGGCCCGGCCACCTCGGGGATGGCACCGCCGGTGGTCGCGACCAGCGGCGTCCCGGTGGCCATGGCCTCGGCGGCCGGCAGCGAGAAGCCCTCGTACAGCGACGGCACGCACGCCACTTGGGCGCTGCGCACCAGGTCGACCAGCTCCGCGTCGCTGATGCCCTTGACGAAGTCGACGGCGCCGCCCAGCCCGTACCGCTCGATGGCGGCGGCCACCGGGCCGCCGTCGGCCCGCTTGCCGACGACGACGAGGTGCGCGTCGGGGTGCTCGGTGCGCAGCTTGGCGAGGGCCTCCACCAGGTGGACCAGGCCCTTGAGGGGCACGTCGGCGCTGGACGTGGTGACGATCCGGCCCGGCACCTCGGGCACGGACGGGTCGGGCGAGAACAGCCCGGTGTCGGCGCCGATGTGCACGACGTGCACACGGTCCTCGCGCACCCCGAGGTGGTCGACGATCTCCTGGCGGGAGCTGCCGGAGACGGTCAGCACGGACGGCAGCCGGCGCGAGACCCGCTTCTGCATCCGGGTGAAGCCGTACCAGCGGCGGACCGACGCCCGGCGCTTCCACCCCTGCGCGACGTCGAGTTCGAGCTGCCGGTCGACGGTGATGGGGTGGTGGATGGTCGTCACCAGCGGCGCGCCGAGGGAACGGGCGCCGCCGAGGAGGCCGTAGCCGAGCGTCTGGTTGTCGTGGATGACGTCGAAGGCCCCGCGCCGGGCGGCCAGGTGACGGCGGGCCCGCAGGCTGAACGTCAGCGGCTCGGGGAAGCCGCCGGTCCACATCGTGCCGACCTCCAGCGCGTCCACCCAGTCGCGGTACTCGCCGCGCTTCGGGGTGCGGAACGGGTCCGGCTGGCGGTAGAGGTCCATGCTCGGCAGCTCGGTGAGGCGTACCCCGTCACCGACCGCGTCGAGCACGGGGTAGGGCTGGGCGCCGATCACCTCGACGCTGTGCCCGAGCCGGGCGAGTTCCCTGGACAGATGGCGTACGTAGACGCCCTGGCCCCCGCAGAACGGGTTCCCCTTGTAGGTGAGCAGCGCGATCCGGAGCGGCCTGGCCTCTGCGGTCACTCACGGCCCCCTTCTCACTGCACTTCAGCGGGAGCGTAGCCGCCCGTGCCTTGCTAGAACAAGTTTCAGATTCGGTTACTCAGGAGTTGGCCCGAGAGCACGAAGATACCTGTAGCCGTGCGGGGTGCCCTGGCCGGTCCGGGTGATTCCCGCCACGCCGTGCATGCGGCCGCGCCCGGTTGTTGTGTGCGGCTCCGTCACGCCTGCGGCGGGCGGTTTCCCCGCCGCCCGCCCTCCCCCAGCCTTCGGCCGGGGGACCCCCATGGGGGCACCCCGCCACACCCCCTCCCGTCGTATGGGCGCATGACGGCCGGTGGGGGTTCAGAAAGGCACCTGCGGCAACCCCGAACCGCCTTCTCACCCCATCCGGCCGTTAGTCGCCTCAACCGGCAGGAGGGGGTGTGGCGGGGTGCCCCCACAGGCGACGAGCGGTGGGTGCGGCGCCGTATGACGTGGGGCAGCGCCGCGAGCGCCGAGGTGGGGGTCCCCCCGGCCGAAGGCTGGGGGCGTGCCCCGGCGCGGCACCGACCCCACAACAAACGCGCGAGGCGGTCACTGACCGCGCCGGATGGGGGTCCCCCCGGCCGAAGGCTGGGGGAGGGAGGGTGGTGGGGGATGCCCGCCGCAACCGCAACGCACCCGCACACAACCACCGGGCCGCAAGGGGCACCCCCCGCAGAAAGGGCCGCAGTACGCTGGGGGCCGGTTCCGCACGGCGCACAGATTCGGATTGGGACAGATGACCGCAGCTCCTCAGCCGACGCCGCCCCCCGTGCCGCTGACCGAACGTCAGGAAGCCCGCCGCCGCCGCATCCTGCGCACCAGCGCCGAGCTCGCCGTGCGGGGCGGATTCGACGCCGTCCAGATGCGCGAGGTCGCCGAGCAGTCGAACGTCGCGCTGGGCACCCTCTACCGCTACTTCCCGTCCAAGATCCATCTGCTCGTCGCCACGATGCGGGACCAGCTGGAGCACCTCCACGAGGCGCTGCGCAAGCGCCCGCCCTCGGCCGCCGAGCCCGCGGACCGCGTGGCGGAGACGCTGATGCGCGCCTTCCGCGCGATGCAGCGCGAACCGCACCTCGCGGACGCCATGGTGCGGGCGCTGACCTTCGCCGACCGTTCCGTCAGCCCGGAGGTGGACGCCGTGTCGCGGCTGACGACCGCGATCGTCCTGGACGCGATGCGGCTGGACGGGCCGCCCGGGCCCGAGCTGCTCTCCGCGGTCCGCGTCATCGAGCACACCTGGCACTCGGCCCTGGTGACCTGGCTGTCGGGACGCGCCTCGATCGCCCAGGTGAAGATCGACATCGAGACGGTGTGCCGGCTGATCGACCTCACCGATCCGCGCCGCGCGCAGCCCTGACCCCTGCGGCCCGGTCACTCCTCGGGCGGGAAGACCGCCTCGCCGGAGTCGGCCAGCGTGATGCTGATCGCCTCCACCGGGCAGCCCTCCGCCGCCGCCAGCAGCGCCTCCGCGGCGTCGGTGTCCGGGGCCGCCGGATGGGACTGGCGGGCGGAGTCGAGGGTGAAGCCGCCCGGCGCGGAGTTCACGCACATGCCCGAGCCGATGCACACCCCCCGGTCGACCTCGACGTGCCACCGGTCCCCCACGGGGTCAGGCCTCCCAGCCGGCGGGCAGGTGGATCATCTTGTGCTCCAGGTACTCGCCCAGTCCCTCGGGGCCGAACTCGCGCCCGAGGCCGGAGTTCTTGTAGCCGCCGAAGGGTCCGAGCATGTCGAGGCTGAAGGTGTTGACGTTGAAGGTGCCGGTGCGCACCCGGCGGGCGACGTCGATGCCGTGCTCGACGTCGGCGGTCCACACGCTGCCGGACAGGCCGTAGTCGGAGTCGTTGGCGATGCGGACGGCCTCGGCCTCGTCCTCGTAGGGCAGCAGGCAGATGACCGGGCCGAAGATCTCCTCGCGGGCGATCCGCATGGAGTTGGTGACGTCCCCGAAGAGGGTGGGCTCGACGTACCAGCCGGTGGGCTGCGCCTGCGGGCGGCCGCCGCCGGTGAGGACCTTGGCGCCCTCCTGCTGGCCGAGGGCGATGTAGTCCAGGGAGCGCTGCTGCTGGCGGCGGGCGACCAGCGGCCCGACCTGGGTGGCGGGGTCGAGGGGGTCGCCGACGACGAGGGCGGAGGCGGCGGCCGCCAGGCGCTCGGCGGTCTCGTCGTAGCGGGAGCGGGGCGCGAGGATGCGGGTCTGGGCGACGCAGGCCTGTCCGTTGTTCATCCAGGCGGCCGAGACGATGCCGGGGACGGCGGTGTCCAGGTCGGCGTCGGGCAGGACCAGCGCGGCGGACTTGCCACCGAGTTCCAGCGTCACGCGGGTGAGGTTGCGGGAGGCGACCTCCATGACGCGCTTGCCGGCGGCGACCGAGCCGGTGAAGGAGACCTTGTCGACGCCGGGGTGGCCGACCAGGTACTCGCTGACCTCGCGGTCGGCGGGCAGGATCGACAGCACGCCCTCGGGCAGCCCCGCCTCGGCGGCGATCTCGCCGAGCAGGTACGCGTCCAGCGGTGACTCCGGCGACGGCTTGAGGACCACCGCGCACCCGGCGAGCAGCGCGGGGGCGAGCTTGGCGGCGGCGGTGAACTGCGGGACGTTCCACGGGACGACGGCGGCGACGACGCCGACCGGTTCGCGGCGCACGAGGAGCGGCCCGAGCACGCCGGCCCGTCGTTCCTCCCAGGTGAAGCCGCGTGCGACGGTGATCGCGGCGTCCCACACCATCATCGCGCCCAGCGCCTGCGCGAGGACGCTCCAGGAGTAGGGCGAGCCGTTCTGGGAGCTGATGACGCGGGCGATCTCCTCGTGGCGCACGGCGATCGCGTCCTTGATGCGCGTGACGACCGCGATGCGCTCGTCGAGGGTCGTACGCGGCCACGGTCCCTCGTCGAAGGCCCTGCGGGCGGCGGCGACGGCCCGGTCGACGTCCTCGCGTGAGGCGTGCGGCACCCGCGCGAAGACCTGCTCGGTGTGGGGCGAGACGACCTCGATGGTGCCGGTGCCGAGGGGGTCCACCAACTCCCCGCCGATGAAGAGCTGTCCGTGTTCGACGATCCCGTTCCCGTCCATGCCTGTCCCGTCCCGCCTTTGGCTGATGCCTCGTCAGAAAGTGACTCTGCTTCAGAACTGATACCAGTTCTAGTTATGGTGGGCAATGCATGCGACGGAGCGGAGAGGGGCCCTCATGGAGCACGGCGACGGCATCTGGAGCATCCCGGTCCCGATCCCCGACAACCCCCTGGGCCACACGCTCGTCTATGTCGTCGACACCGACCGCGGCCCCGTCCTGGTCGACACCGGCTGGGACGACCCCGCCTCCTACGACGCCCTCGCCCGCGGCCTCACCGCGCTCGGCACCCGGGTCGCCGACGTCCACGGTGTCCTGGTCACCCACCACCACCCCGACCACCACGGCCTGTCCGGGCAGGTCCGCGAGGCTTCCGGCGCCTGGATCGCCATGCACCCCGCCGACACCGCCGTCGTCCGCCGTGCCCGCGGCGCCGCACCGGGCCTGTGGCTGGACTACCTCGCCGTCAAACTCGCCGCCGCCGGCGCCCCCGAGGAGCACCTCGCCCCGCTGCGGGCGGTGCGCGCCGAGCGCCGCGCCGCGAACGTACCCGGCCTGCGGCCCGCCCTGCCCGACCGCGACATCGTCCCCGGCGAGCGGGTCCCGCTGGCCGGCCGCGCCATCCGCGCGGTGTGGACCCCCGGCCACACCCCCGGTCACGTCTGCCTCTTCGAGGAGGACGGCCGCCGCCTCTTCTCCGGCGACCACCTGCTGCCCGGGATCTCCCCGCACATCGGCCTGTACGAGGACCCCGACGAGACGACCGCCGGCGACCCCCTGGGCGACTACCTCGACTCCCTGGAACGCGTCGCCCGGCTCGACCCCGCGCAGGTGCTGCCCGCCCACAAGCACCCCTTCACCGACGCCGGCGCCCGCGTGCGCGAGCTGCTGGACCACCACGCCGACCGCCTCGCCTCGCTCCGCGCCCTGATCGCCGAGGCCCCGCGCACCCCGTGGCAGCTGGCCGAGGCCATGCAGTGGAACCGCCCCTGGGAGCAGATCCCCTTCCCCTCCCGGAACATCGCCGTCGCCGAGGCCGAGGCGCACCTGCGCCGCCTGGTCAAGCTCGGGCACGCCGAACCCGTGCCCGGGTCGGATCCGGTCGCGTACACCGCGGTGTGAGGCCGCCGGTGTGAGCCAGACCGCACACCGCCGGGCACGGCCCGGCGCACGGTCCCGGCTAAGGTGTGGTCGACACACCAAGTCCAATCACGTCCGAGCGGGGGAAGCCGGTGCGAATCCGGCGCTGACCCGCAACCGTGAGCCGTCCCCGCCCGGGGAGGGCCCAGCCGGAGCACCCGCACGGACGGGAGCGGCTCTTCCGTCGAGGTACACGGAGCCGGAGCCCGGTGCCGTGACCGCGCGCCCGCATCCGTCTGCGCGACCGCTCACCCGAAAGGCACCACCCGATGCACCTGCGCCGCACCGCCGCGGCCGCCCTGGCCGCCTTCAGCACCCTCCTCATAGCCGCGTCGCCGTCACCGTCGCCCGCGGCGGCGCCCGCCGCGCTGTACGGGGAGGGCGACCCGACGTACGACGGCGTGTGGCGTCAGTCGTACGCGCTGCTGGCGCTCCACGCGGCCGACACGGACCCGGCCGGTGACGCGGTGGAGTGGCTCGCCAAGCAGCAGTGCGCGGACGGCGGCTTCGCCTCGTACCGTCCCGACCCGACGGCGCCCTGCGACCCGAAGACCGAGGACACCAACGCCACCGCCATCGCGGTCCAGGCGCTCGCCGTCCACGGCCAGGACTTCGCCGTCGAGCGCGCCGCCGACTGGCTCGCCAAGGTGCAGAACCGCGACGGCGGCTGGTCCTACAACCCCGGCGGCGCCTCCGACGCCGACTCCACCGGCGTCGTCATCGGCGGCCTCAAGGCCGCCGGCACCGACGTCAAGTCCGTGACCACCGACGGCCGGTCGCCCTACGACGCGCTGCGCGCCCTCCAGGTGGCCTGCGGCAAGAAGGACGGCGGCGCGTTCGCCTACCAGCCCGACCCCAAGTCCGGTGCCCTCGCGGCCAACGCCAAGGCCACCGCCGACGCCGTACGCGGCGCCGAGGGCGCGGGCTTCGTCGTCGAGGCCCCTGACCGGAACGTCCCCGTGCGCGCCGAGTGCGGCGGCAGCGCCTCCGACGCGGGCGCCGCCTGGCTCGCCGGTGGTCTCACCGCCGGCGGCAGCCACTTCGACGCGGTCACCCCGGGCTCCGACCAGAAGACCCCCGACTTCGGCACCACCGCCGACGCCGTCGTCGCCCTCGCCGCCGGCGGCCACCTCGACGCCGCCAAGGGCGCGTACAACTGGCTCGCCGCCAACTCCGCCGCCTGGTCCAAGGACAACCCCACCGCCCTCGCGCAGCTCGCCCTCGCCGCGTACGCCACCGGCAACCCCCTGCGCGACCACATCACGCAGCTCAGCGCCCTCGGTCCGGTCGCGGAACGCAAGCCCGACTCCTCCGGCGGCAGTTCGGTGTGGTGGATCGTCGGCGCCTGCCTGGTCGCGGGCATCGGCATCGGGGTGCTGCTCGCCGGCCGGAAGCACCGGCTGTGAGGCGGCCGCCCCTCACGGCGGCGGCACTCCTCCTGGCCCTGGTGGCCGCCCTCGTCGCGACGCCCGCGCACGCGGCCACCTACCGGTACTGGTCCTTCTGGCAGCGTGACGCGGCCACCGACGCCTGGAGTTACGCCCGGACCGGCCCCGCCCTCAGCCGCCCCGACGACGGTGCCGTCGAGGGCTGGCGCTTCGGCGTCAGCCCCGACGCCGACTCGGCCGCGCGCCCCCGCGGCGCCGCCCGGTTCGCCGATGTCTGCGACGGCACCCCGGCCCGCCCCGGCACCAAGCGCGTCGCCCTGGTGCTCGACTTCGGCACCGCCGCCGACGCCCCGGCCGCCCGCACCGCCTGCTCCCGCGTCCCCGCCGACGCCACCTCCGCCGACGCCCTGGCCGCCGTCGCGCCCCCGCTGCGCTACAACTCCGCGGGCCTCGTCTGCGCCATCGCCGGCTACCCCGCCACGGGCTGCGGCGAGCAGGTCGCCGACGACGCCGCGGCCCCCGCGCCCGCCCCCTCCTCCGGTCCCGCGCTCGGCACGTACGGCGCCGCCGCCGTCGTCCTCGTCGTCGCCGCGGCCGCCACCTGGCAGGTCCGGCGGCGCCGGAGCGACCGCCCGTGACCACCGCCACGCCCCTGCCGTGGACCAGCGGCGCGCCGGTCTCCGGCCCGCGTGCCCTGCGGGCCCTCGCCCTGCTCGCGCGGCTGCGCCCGCGCAACCGCGACGACCTGACCGGCCCGGCCGCCCGGCCCCGGCGCCCCTCTGCCGACACCCCCGCCGAACCACGCACGGGCGGGGCAACCGCCGCGCAGGCCGAGGTACCGGGCGCCCTCGCCCGACTGCGTCCGCGCACCCGGGAGGACTTGGCAGGCCCGACGGCGCCGGAGCAACCGCCCGTGGCCGCCCCTGCGCCCTCCCTGCGGCCCGGCGTCGCCGCCCTCCCCTCGCCCGCCGCCAGGGCGGCGACGCAGGGCGCGCCCACCGCGGCCACCGCCGGTGGGGGCCGACGCCACCGCGCCGGCACCGGCGGACCCGCGGACGGGCCGACCGGCACGCCGGCCACCGCATCGCGGACCCTCGCCCTGCTCGCCCGGCTGCGCCCCCGCAGGCGCGGCGACTCACCCACCCCGGCCGCCCGCCCTGCCGTCACGGCCACGCGGACCCGGCGGGACAACACCCCCCTGGGCAGCGCCAACAGTCCCCTCCGCAAGGCCGGCGAACCACACACGGCCACCGCACCCCACGCACGGGCCGCGACGCAGCGCCACGACCAGTCGGCCGCCCCGGCCATCCGCCCCGGCGGCGCGGCAGCGCGGCTCGTTCGGGACATCACCCGCGGGGGCGGCGCCGGCGAATCGCCCACGGGCAACGCAACCGCCCTGCCCGGCGCGGCAACACGCCGCCGACAGGTCCTCACGCCGCCCGCCGGGGGCGACCACCGCACCCTCCCCCGCAGCGCGGAAGGCGGCGGTTCCGCCCGCTTGCGCGCGCTGCTGCGGCTGCCGGACCGCACCAAGGACACCGGCGCCGAGGGCGGACGGGCGGGCCGCAGGCGCGGGCCGCACGCGGGGGCGTGGTGGCTGTGGGCGCTGGGGCTCGCCACGGCCGCGTCGCGGACGACGAACCCGGCGCTGCTCGCGCTGCTCGCCGCCGTCGCCGGATACGTCGTGGCGGTGTGCCGGGTGCCGGACGCGCCCTGGTCGCGGTCGTACGCCGCGTTCCTCCGGCTGGGTCTGGTGGTCATCGCCATCCGGCTCGCCTTCGCCGTCGTCCTGGGGTCCCCGATCCCCGGCACGCACACCGTGGTGTCCCTCCCCGAAGTACCGCTGCCCGACTGGGCGCGGGGCGTCCGTCTCGGCGGCCGGGTCACCGCCGAGGGGCTGTGGTTCGCCTTCCGGGAGGGCATGAAGCTGGCCACACTCCTGGCGTGCCTCGGCGCCGCCAACGCCCTGGCCAACCCCGCGCGGCTGCTGAAGTCGCTGCCCGGCGCCCTGTACGAGGCGGGCGTCGCCGTGGTCGTCGCGATGACGTTCGCGCCGCACCTGGTCGCCGACGTCCGGCGGCTGCGGACGGCCCGAAGGCTGCGGGGCCGCGCGGACAAGGGCGTACGGGCGCTGCTCCAGGTCGGCCTGCCCGTGCTGGAGGGCGCACTGGAGCGTTCCGTCGCCCTCGCGGCCGCCATGGACGCCCGCGGTTACGGCCGCACGGCCGAGGTGCGGCCCGCCGTGCGCCGGGCGACCGTCGCGCTGACCCTCGGCGGGCTGCTCGGGCTGTGCGCCGGCACCTACGCGCTGCTGGCCGCCGCGGGCGCCGCGTACGGCCTGCCCCTGCTGCTGGCCGGTCTGGCCGCCGCCGTCGCGGGGCTGCGGCTGGGCGGGCGCCGTTCCGTCCGCACCCGCTACCGCCCCGACCGCTGGGACGCGACGGCGTGGCTGATCACCGCCTCGGGCGTGGCCGTCGCCGCGCTGACGATCTGGGCCGCCGGGGCCTCCCCCGCCGACCTGGATCCGCCCGTGGTGCCGCTGACCGCGCCGTCGCTGCCGCTGTGGCCCGCGGCCGCCGTCCTGCTGGGGCTGCTGCCCGCGCACCTGAAGGGAGCCCGCCCGTGATCCGCTTCGAGCAGGTCTCCGTCACGTACGACGGCGCCGCGGCGCCCGCCGTCGCCGGTGTCGAGCTGACCGTCCCCGAGGGCGAACTCTGCCTGGTCGTCGGGCCCTCCGGCACCGGCAAGTCCACCCTCCTCGGCGCCGTCTCCGGTCTGGTGCCGCACTTCACCGGCGGCGTCCTCACCGGCCGGGTCACCGTCGCCGGGCACGACACACGCCGCAACAAACCGCGCGAACTCGCCCATCTGGTGGGCACCGTGGGCCAGGACCCGCTCGCGCACTTCGTCACCGACACCGTCGAGGACGAACTCGCCTACGGCATGGAGTCGATCGGCCTCGCCCCCGACGTGATGCGCCGCCGTGTCGAGGAGACCCTCGACCTGCTGGGCCTGGCCGACCTGCGCGACCGCCCGATCAGCACCCTCTCCGGCGGGCAGCAGCAGCGCGTCGCCATCGGTTCCGTCCTGACCGTCCACCCGCGGGTGCTGGTGCTGGACGAGCCGACGTCCGCGCTCGACCCCGCCGCGGCCGAGGAGGTGCTCGCCGTGCTGCAGCGGCTCGTCCACGACCTGGGGACGACCGTGCTGATGGCCGAGCACCGCCTGGAGCGGGTCGTGCAGTACGCCGACCAGGTCGTCCTCCTCCCGGGCGGGGGCGCCGCCCCGGTCTCCGGGCCGCCCGCCGAGGTCATGGCGGTCTCGCCGGTCCGTCCGCCGGTCGTCGCGCTCGGCCGTCTCGCGGGCTGGTCCCCGCTGCCGCTGTCGGTGCGCGACGCCCGCCGCGCCGCCGCCCCGCTGCGCGAACGCCTCGCCGGCCGCACCCCGCCCGCACCGCTCGCGCCCGCCGCGGGCGGGCCCGTCGCGGCCGTGGCGGGACTCACCGTGCGCCGCGGACGGCTGGAGGCGCTGCGCGGGGTCGACCTGACCGTACGGCCCGGCGAGACCGTGGCCCTCATGGGCCGCAACGGCGCGGGCAAGTCCACGCTGCTGTCCGCCCTCGCCGGGATGCGGCCCCCCACGTCGGGGAGCGTGACGGTCGGCGGGCTGGAGCCGTCGCGCACCAGGCCCGCGGAGCTGATCCGCCGCGTGGGCCTGGTCCCGCAGGACCCCCGGGACCTGCTGTACGCCGACACCGTCGCCGCCGAGTGCGCCGCCGCCGACACCGACGCCCACGCCACCCCCGGCACCTGCCGTGCCCTCGTCGGCGAACTGCTGCCCGGGGTAGCCGACGGCACCCACCCGCGCGACCTGTCCGAAGGCCAGCGCCTCGCGCTCGCCCTCGCCGTCGTGCTGACCGCCCGGCCCCCGCTGATCCTGCTCGACGAGCCGACCCGCGGCCTGGACTACGCCGCCAAGGCCCGTCTCGCCGCGCACCTGCGCGCCCTCGCGGCGGACGGCCACGCCGTCGTCCTCGCCACCCACGACGTCGAACTCGCCGCCGAACTCGCCCACCGCGTCGTCGTCCTCGCCGACGGCGACCTCGTCGCGGACGGCCCCACCCCCGACGTCGTCGTCTCCTCCCCCGCCTTCGCCCCGCAGGTGGCCAAGGTGCTCGGCCCGCTGCCCTGGCTGACGGTCGGCCAGGTCGAGGCGGCCCTGGCGGGCACGGCGTGACCGCGCGTCCGCCGCGCGCGGTCCGGCTGGGCCGCCGGGCCGTCGTCGCGCTGACGCTCGTCTCGGTGATCGGCGTCGCCGCCTTCGGCTGGCCGCTGCTCGCCGACCCGGGCTCGGGGCTCGCCCACAGCGAGGACGCGCCCTGGCTGTTCGCGCTGCTGCTGCCGCTGCTGCTCGCCGTCGTCATGGCGACGATCGCGGACGACGAGGAGGGGCTGAGCGCCAAGTCCGTCGCCATGCTGGGGGTGCTGGCCGCCGCGGGCGCGGCCCTGCGTCCGCTCGGCGGCGGCACGGCGGGCATCGAGCCCATGTTCTTCCTGGTCGTCCTGTCCGGCCGGGTGCTCGGCCCCGGCTTCGGCTTCGCACTCGGGGCGCTGACGATGTTCGCGTCGGCCCTGCTCACGGGTGGGGTCGGGCCGTGGATGCCGTTCCAGATGCTCTCGATGGGCTGGGTGGCGCTCGGCGCGGGCCTGCTCCCGGGCGCCGGCGGGCTGCGCGGCCGGGGCGAGCTCGTCCTCCTCGCCGGCTACGGGGCGGTGTCCTCGATCGCCTATGGAACGATCATGAACCTGCAGGGCTGGCCCTACCTCGGCGGCATGTCCTCCGGGGTCTCCTTCGTGCCGGGCGGCCCGCTCCCCGACAACCTCGCCCGCTTCGCCGCGTACTGCCTGGCCACCTCGCTCGGCTGGGACGTCCCGCGCGCCGTGCTGACCGCCGTCCTGGTCCTCACCCTGGGCCCGTTCGTGCTGCGCGCCCTGCGCCGGGCCACCCGGCGCGCCGCCTTCGGCGCACCGGTGGCCTTCGCGGACGTGCACGGTGACGGGGACGGAACCGCGGACGGCGCGCCGCGCGTGCCGCCCCAGGCGCGCTGACGGGCCGGCGCCGCGAACCAGCGCGCGACGCGGGGGGCGCGAGGCGCCGAGCGCAGGAACGCGCCGAAGCGGTCGGTGTCGCCGGTGTCGGCCGGCGCCGCCCGCACGCCGTGCGCCGCGAGGTGGCGCGGCAGCTCCCGCTGTTGCCGGTCGGCACGGCCGGCCGCCGGTCGCGGGTGCCGTCGGCCTGGTCGGTGGCCCGGCGCAGCGCCCCGGCGCAAGGCCCCGGTGCGCTGCCCGCGTCCCGCCGGCTCAGATCCGCTGGATGATCGTGCCCGTCGCGAGCGCCCCGCCCGCGCACATCACGATCAGCGCGAACTCCTTGTCCGCGCGCTCCAGTTCGTGCAGCGCGGTGGCGATCAGACGGGCCCCGGTGGCGCCCACGGGGTGGCCGAGGGCGATCGCGCCACCGTTGACGTTGACCTTCTCCAGGTCCTGGTCGAAGACCTGGGCCCAGGACAGCACCACCGAGGCGAAGGCCTCGTTGATCTCGACGAGGTCGATGTCGTCCAGCGTCATGCCGGCCTTGCCGAGGACCGCGCGCGTCGCGTCGATCGGTCCGTCCAGGTGGTAGTGCGTGTCGGCGCCGACCAGCGCCTGCGCCACGATCCGGGCCCGCGGCCGCAGCTTCAGCGCCCGCGCCATCCGCTTGGACGCCCACATCACGGCCGCCGCGCCGTCGGAGATCTGCGAGGAGTTCCCCGCGGTGTGCACGGCCGTCGGCATGATCGCCTTCAGCCCGGCCAGCGCCTCCATGCTGGTGTCGCGCAGCCCCTCGTCGCGGTCGACCAGCCGCCACATGCCCTGGCCGGCGAGCTGCTCCTCCTCCGTCGTGGGCACCTGCACGGCGAAGGTCTCCCGCTTGAAGCGCTCCTCGGCCCAGGCCCGCCCGGCCCGCTCCTGCGAGATCAGCCCGAGCCGGTCGACGTGCTCCCGGGTCAGCCCGCGGCGCCGGGCGATGCGCTCGGCCGCCTCGAACTGGTTGGGCAGGTCCACGTTCCACTCGTCCGGGAAGGGTTTGCCTGGCCCGTGCTTGGAGCCGCTGCCGAGCGGCACCCGCGACATGGCCTCGACGCCGCAGCCGATGCCGATGTCGATCACCCCGGCCGCGATCATGTTGGCGACCATGTGGTTGGCCTGCTGCGAGGAACCGCACTGGCAGTCCACGGTCGTCGCGGCCGTCTCGTACGGCAGCCCGCAGGCCAGCCAGGCGGTGCGCGCCGGGTTCATCGACTGCTCCCCGGCGTGGGTGACCGTACCGCCGACGATCTGCTCCACGGCGTCGGGCTGGATGCCGGTGCGGCCGAGCAGTTCGCGGTACGTCTCACCGAGCAGGTAGGCGGGGTGCAGATTGGCGAGCGCGCCGCCGCGCTTGCCGATGGGGGTGCGTACAGCTTCGACGATGACGGGTTCAGCGGCCATGTACCTCGTCCTCTCCTCGGCCGCGGGGCGTCCCGGCGCCCACGGCAGAACTAGTACGCGTTCTAGTTCCGCCCAGCAGTCTGATTACCGGCGGTACGCGGGCGCAAGGGTCGTGCACCAAGCCGGCCGATCCGCACCGTCACGGGCCTTGCGACTTGCAGAGGCCGGAGCTACCGTCCACAGGCACATCTGATGGAGCGTCAGCAAGCGGTGCGCGGGGACGTCCGCGGACCGCCGCCCAGGCAAGCCCGGAGACCACCACGGAGACATCCGGACCAACCGGAGCACGACCCGGAGCACGACCCGGACCACGCCGGACCACCCGGACCAGGAGCCGCCGATGTCCGCCACGCCGCCGCCCTCCTCCTGCCCCGCCCTCCCCGACGGCTTCGACTTCACCGACCCGGACGTCAACCAGGAGCGCATACCCCTCCCGGAGTTCGCCGCCCTCCGGCGCACCGCACCCGTCTCCTGGATCCCCCAGCCCCACGGCATCGCGGGCTTCGGGGACGACGGCTACTGGGCCGTCACCCGCCACGCCGACGTCAAGACGGTCTCCACCACCCCCGAGACCTTCTCCTCCCGCACCAACACCGCGATCATCCGCTTCAACGAGCACATGCAGCGGGACCGGATCGACGCCCAGCAGCTGATCATCCTCAACATGGACCCGCCCGAGCACACCCGCCTGCGGCAGATCGTCCAGCGCGGCTTCACCCCCCGCGCCATCCGTGCCCTCGAGGACGCCCTGCGCCGGCGCGCCGAACGCATCGTCGCCGGCGCCGCCGCCCACGGCAGCGGCGACTTCGTCACCGACGTCGCCTGCGAACTGCCCCTCCAGGCCATCGCCGAACTCATCGGCGTCCCCCAGGAGGACCGCGGCAAGATCTTCGAGTGGTCCAACAACATGATCGGCTACGACGACCCCGACCTCGCCATCACCGAGGAGATCGGCACCGAGTCCTCCATCGAGCTCATCTCCTACGCGATGAACATGGCCGACGAACGCAAGGCCTGCCCCGCCCACGACATCGTCACCAAGCTCGTCGCCGCCGAGGACGAGGGCAACCTCACCACCGACGAGTTCGGCTTCTTCGTCCTCGTCCTGGCCGTCGCCGGCAACGAGACCACGCGCAACGCCATCACCCACGGCATGCATGCCTTCCTCACCCACCCCGACCAGTGGGACCTCTTCCGCGCCGAGCGCCCCCGCACCGCCGCCGACGAGATCGTCCGCTGGGCCACCCCGGTCACCTCCTTCCAGCGCACCGCCACCCACGACACGGAACTGGGCGGCGCCAAGATCCGCGAGGGCGACCGCGTCGGCATCTTCTACGCCTCGGCCAACCACGACCCCGAGGTCTTCACCACCCCCGACACCTTCGACGTCACCCGCGACCCCAACCCCCACCTCGGCTTCGGCGGCGGCGGCCCCCACTTCTGCCTCGGCGCCAGTCTCGCCCGCCTCGAGATCGACCTCATCTTCAACGCCATCGCCGACACCCTCCCCGCCATCCGCCTCGCCGGCACCCCCCGCCGCCTCCGCTCCCCCTGGCTCAACGGCGTGAAGGAACTCCGTGTGACCTACACCTGACCCCGAGCGTGCGTTTGCTGGTCACGGGGTATGGCAGGGTAGGCTGTGCTTTCGCGTGTCCAGCGGGCGTGTAGCTCAGCGGTAGAGCGCTGCCCTTACAAGGCAGATGTCGGCGGTTCGAAACCGTCCACGCCCACCAGCCCCATGGCAAGCAAAAGGCCCAGGTCAACCGGTATGAGTCCGGATGCTTGGGCCTTGATCTTTTGCCCCGCATGAGGGCCGCCGTGCCACTCACGTGCCAGATGGATCCCCAACGTCCGGCCCCTTGACCCGCCGGATCTGGTCGTCCACGTGCCCGGCGATCTCGTGGTCGCGACCGTTGACGAGGTGCTGGTAGATCAGCGCGGCCCGCACCGACGAGTGCCCCATGCGGTGCATCAGCTCCCGCGTGGAGGCCCCGCCCGTCGCAGCGAGGGTGTTCCCGGTGTGCCGCAGATCGTGGAAGTGGACGTCCCCGAGGCCGGCCGCGACGATGGCCCGCAGCCAGATCCGCCGGAAGTTGTTCCGTCGCAGCACTCCCCCACGCGGCCCGACGAAGACCCGACCCGTGCGGCCGGGCTCGGAGTAGTCGGCGAGATGCGCCGCCAGCTCGACCGTGAGCGAAGCGGGGAACGCCACGGTGCGCACGCCGGCGGCGGACTTGGGCGCCTTGACCGTCAGTCCGTCCGACCGAGTCTCGGCGACCGACCGGCGAACCGAGATGGTGCGCCGCTCCAGGTCGACGTCCCACCGCTGGAGGCCAGCCAGCTCCCCGAAGCGCAGCGCCGTGAAGGAAGCCAGCAGGATCATCACGCGGTAGCGCGCGGGCACGGCATCCGCGAGCCGGAAGACCTCCGCCACCGACAGGAACGGTCGCTCGGCACTCGGTGCGGTGGCACCACCCTTGATCCGGCACGGATTGCGCTGGACCAAGCCGTCGTCCACGGCCGTGTTCATGATGGCGCGGAGGATCTGATACGCCTTGGCGACGGTCGCCCCGCCGACGCCCTGGTCAAGGAGGGTGGTCCGCCAACGCCGAACCTGCGGAGTGGTGATGTCCCTCAGCGGCACCGCACGAAAGGTCGGCAGGATGTGCAATTTCAGCGCGCTGCCGTTCCGTTCACGGGTAGTGGCCGCGTAGTCGCGGTCCTTGAACCAGCTCTCGGCGTACTCACCGAATGCGATCTTGACGTCGAGGTTCTGCCAGTCGCCGTCGAGGATCTTGGCCTCTTGCTTCACCAGCCAGCGGTCTGCATCGGTCTGACTGGCGAAGGTCTTGTCCGCCGTCCGCATCAGCCCGTCCGGGCCCCGATAACGCGCCTGGAAACGCCCCGAAGGCAGCTTCCGCACCGACCCGAAGCGACGACGACGCCCCTTGGAATTCGCCATCAGGCCACCGCCTTCAGCCGCGCCCTGGCGCTCGTGACCGGCTGGACCGTGTGATCAGTGATGAAGGCTTCCACCGCGCTCTCGGGGATGCGGACGTGACGGCCAACCTTGACGAACGTGATGCGGCGCTCGGCGATCAGGCGACGCGGGAAGCGCACCGAGGTCCCGAGCATCTCGGCCACCTGGTCCACGCTGAGGTATCGGTCCTTCATGCTGCGGCTCCTTCCAGGGCCAGTTGGTCGTGCAGGGCTTCGCGTGCGGTGTCGCGGTTGAGCTGGAGGTCCCGAGCGATCGATGCAGCGAGGAGGGATTCGCCGGGGGTGTGGCCGTGGCCGGCGTATTGCCAGTCGGCGAGGACCAGGACACTGTCGGGCTCGATGTCTTCCAGGCCGAGGTCCGCGTGTTCTTGGGCGGCGCGGTAGTCGGCGCGTTCCTGGCGCAGGGCGCCGAGGGTGGTGGAATAACGGCGGGATTTGGTGGAGAAGTGGCCGCGGAAGCCGAGCATGTGCGCCCAGGCCCACAGCCGCCGGTCCGGGTATAGCTCGTCCAGGTCGCGGCAGGCCTGGATGAGGCGGCGCGCGTGGTCGGGCACCTGGTGGCGTTCGAGTTCGGCCAGCTCCCCGATGCGGCGGTCCAGGGTGCCGGTGTTCTCCGCTGCCTTGGTGGCGTACTTGGCGACGTAGGAGGCGACAGCCTGCTCGGTGATGTCCGAGCCGTCCCCGAACGCCTTCACCGGCCGGACGTCGAGCTGAGCACCCCAGCGGAACGTCCGAGCCGGTTGGTCACTGGCAGCGGGGACAGTAATCGAGGTGTACGAGTGGCGGGCCGCAGCCCGGACGGCGTCCTCCAATAACCCCGTGGTCGCCCAGGACGGCGGGGCCGTGTCCGAACCGTCCGGGCCGTCGAGGCGGATGACCGCGTGGAAGTGGACAGCGCCGCGCTTTTGGAACTCGGCAACCTTGCCGAAGGAGACGCGCAGAACCTCGGCCATAGCGCGTTGGGTGAGGCCAGCGCGGGCGGCGATCTCGCGGCGGAGCCGGTTGGTGAAGCGCTGCCACAGCTGCCCGGCATGGTTGTTGAACAGCACCGCCCCCGCGTAGTCGTACGACTCGGGGTCGAGCGCAGTCCCCAGCGCTGGGTCATCGGTTGTGTGCTGGGTTCCGCAGCGGCAGCGGCCGGTGTCGGGCCGGTTGTGTACGCGCCCGAAGGAGGGGGCCGTGAGGGTGGCGAAGACTCGGGGGTGACCCCGCACCGTGCCGGGGATCTCGCGCCGTTCGTCACCAGCTAGCCCCGCACGGATGAGGTGGTAGGTGTATCCGGCGTAGGTCCAGGCGCAGGCCGGGCAGCGCGAGGCACGGCGGTTGCCGCACGCGATGCGGAGCCGTCCGCCGGGCTCGTTCTCGGTGCTGTAGTGGTGCAGCGTCTCGCCGGTGGTCTTGTCTTTGGTGAGGGTCCAGCCGGTCACGTGGATGGGGTCGGAGCAGCCGCCGGTGCGGCGGATCTGGTCTTCCCAGCGGTGGAAGCCCGGAGACCCGGCCACCCGCAGCAGGTCGGTCAGGGTGGTCGGGTCCAGGCCCGCGAGGGTCGCGGTGTCAGGCACGGGCACCCTCCCGCGTCCGAGCGGGGCGCAGGATGCCGGCGCCACGGCAGGCCGAGCAGTGCACGGTGAGGGTGCGCAGGTGGCCGTGCCGGTCGCGTCCGCCGAGGGTGATGGCGACGGAGGCGAAGCCGTCGCAAGCCGGGCAGATCCGCGGCGCGATGCGTCCGGGGTCGGTCATCATGGTGTTCCTTTCGATTGCGGTCGGGAGGGACGGCCCCGGGTGGCGTCGTGCTTGGCGGCGTGTGCGCCACCCGGCGGCCGGTCAGCGGCGGTTGTACGAGGTCATTAGCGAGCGCAGGACGACGGCGCAGACCGCGACCGAGGCGGCGGTGACAGCGACCGCCAGGAGCATCGAGACCAGGACGGCGCCGACGACCAGGACCACGGCGGTCCCGCCACCGACGAGCGCGACCAGGGCGCCGGGAGTGAGCTGCACGACGGGGCGCGACGGGCTGGGAGCGGCAGGCAGGGGCGGAGTCGCAGCGACCTCGGAGACTTCCTGAGACGCTGTCGATCGCGTGCCGAGCGGAATGACGGCGCCGGTCGGGGTGGGGTTGGTCGGGATGGTCGGGCGGAACATGGTTGTTCTCCTCTCGGGCTACTTGATGACGGAGTCGACGACGGGGGCGAGCAGGCTGTCCGCGATGAGGTAGCCGCCGAGCAGCAGCACCAGGACCAGCCACATGGGCGGTCGTGCGAGCTTGCAGCCGAGGTAGCCGACGACGACGAGGGCGAACCAGAGCGGGACGTCCATGCCGGGGCCTCCTAGACGACCTTGCAGCGGTGGGTGCGGGCGGCCAGCTGAGCGGCGGAGGAGCTGGAGTAGTCCGCCGACCAGCCGCAGCGGTCGTTGGTGCACACGGCGGCGTGCTTGGTTCGGCCGTGGCGGTCGCGGTGGGTTCCGATCTGCACGGGGCCGATCCGCAGGACCGAGTGGAAGTAGTCACGGGCAGGCATGGGGTGTCTCCCTTCGAGGTCAGGTGAGCTGGGCGGCGATGGCGTCGGCCAGTGGCGCGGGGACGCCAAGCCGGACGCGCAGGGTGTCGGTGTCGATCGGGGCCCCGGTACGGGCGTGGTGTTCGTCGGCGACCTTGCGGGCGTGGGCGACGAGCGCGGCCGGAACGGTGGGGGTGGCCGACGGGGGCGCGGGCAGTGCTGGGGCGGTCGTGGGCGCTTCGACTGCTTCCGGCACGGTCTCGGGGGCGCTTTCAACGCCGGTCGATTCGGTCTCACCCGGAGTCGACTGCGGCCGGGGGCCGGGGGCGTGGACCAGGAGGGTGCCACCGAGGAAGGCCAGGGCAGGCCATCCGGCGACGAGGATGCTCAGCCAGTCGGGTACGTGGTCCAAGTCGAGGAGCCCGGCGGTGGCCACGTTGGCGCCAAGGGATGCGGACAGCGCCACCGCGAACCACAGCCAAGCGGCGCGGACCGGGGCACCGTCCGTGCGCAGGATCCGCAGCCGACGCCAGGCCGCAACAAGGAGCAGGTCGACGCTGATCGGGTAGGCCCACGCCTTCCAGCCGCTCTGCCCCGCTGCGGCGGCGAGGTCGTGCAGGTGGGCGAAGGACAGTGCCCCTGCGATGACCGCTTGCACGAGCACCGCGTCCACACGCAGAGACCGCATGATCGTTCTCCTTCCGAGGTCAGGCCGCTTCGGTCAGCTGGGCGGGTGCGTGGAGCGGCTTGGGCGGAATCACGGGCGGCAGGGCGGGCCGGAAGGCGGCGAGTTCAGGAAGTTCCGGTGTCAGGTCCGCGTGGCGGTTGCAGACGTTGGCCGCGTGCCGCAGCGAGGTGAGCGGTGTCCGAGTGCGAACCCAGCCGCCGGCGGAATCGGCTGCGACGGCGACACCGGGCGTCTCGGTGGGGATCTGGATCGCGGCCAGGACGGCGTCCGGGGCGATGTCGCCGAATGCCATGTTGGCGCTGGTCTCGTCGTTGACCCGGTGGGCGGTCCGGCCGGTCAGTTGGGCGCGGAGCATTGTGATGCCCTTGCCGAGTTCGGAGCCGAAGCGCTGACCGCACACCTCGACGTAGATGCCGGCGGCACGGCCGAGCTGGGCGAGGCTGACCAGAGTGGTGATGATCCGGTCGCGGCGCTTCTCCTCCTCCTTGGTGGCGTAGAGGGCCAGTTCTGCCACCTCGTCGATGAGGAGCACGACCGGCACGGGCCGCAGGTGTTCGGGCAGGTCCCAGATGTCGGCCGCGATCTCCGCGTCAGGGATGTCGGCGCTCACGCGCTGTTCGCGGCGTATGAGCTGGTAGACGTCCGTCATGCGATCGGCGAGTGCCTCCAGGAGGTCGGCGGCGGTGTCGGGGTTGTCGGCCAGGGCCGAGAACCGGCGGGCCAGCGGGGACAGCTCGACGCCCTGCTTGCAGTCGATGCCGACCAGGGCAACGTGCTGCTTGGCGAGTTCGGTGACGAGCCTGCGCTGATAGACGGACTTGCCCGACTGCGTGGCGCCGATGTTCAGCGCGTGCGGCACCTTCCGGTAGTCCCGGTAGTGAACTTCCCCGTCGTCGCGCAGCGCGACAGGTACGCGCATCGGCGTCGTGTCGACCTTCGCGGGCATCTGCACCCGCTGAAGGACGTCGTAGCCGGTCATCCGCAGCTCGACGACACCGGAGCGGACCTCGCGGGCGGTGACCGCGTACATGGCGAAGGAATGCCGCAGCCGGTCGGAGGCCGCCGCGAAGTCGAAGGCGTCCTGTCCGGGGCGCATCTTCAACCGCAGGACCAGGCCGGTCCGGGTCGGTCGTACGCGCAGGATGCGAGGTGACCGCGGCCCCGGCATAGGCCGGTTGGCGGCCCGGGCAAGCGCCAGGCGCCAGCGCGACGGCGGTACCGTCAGACCGCAGGCGTCCATCACCGAGCTGTAGCGGACGGCCACCCGGAGCAGGGCAAGCGAGACCCCGAAGGCCAGCCAGTACCAGGCGGGACGCCGCCAGCGCAGAATCAGGGCGATGGCGGCGACCAGCAGCAGCGCGACCATGAAGCGGGTCATGGCTTAGGCCGCTTTCGCAGCGCCGGCGGCGAGGGAGGTGACCGCGACCGCGCGGAAGCTGATGCCGTGGCGACGCTGGCCGTTGAACTCGTTCTCCCACGGCCGGGCCACCAGGCCGGTCAGCGCCACCGGCGTGCCCATCACCAGGTCACCCGAGATGCCCGGCTCCGGGACGGCCACCGACAGGATCTCGACCTCGCCGTTCGCCGCGAACATCACGTCCACGGTCATCATCGTCGCGCCGGTCTCGGCATCGGTGGCAATCTCGCCGGTACGGCGGTCGCGGACCTTGGGCTGGGGTGCCTGGGCCACCATCACGGTGGCGGCGGAGGTGTCCACGGGAATCTGACGCATCGTCTGTCTCCTGTTGGAGTAGGCGTTCCGCCGTCGTTCGGCGGTGACTTCAGGAGACCGCGAGAGGTAGTGGACGCATCACGGTCCGTATGGACGTTTGGGGACGTCTGAGTTATCGTCAAAACGTCCCTGGCGTCCCCTCAGGAGGGCACGACGATGGCGAACGAGCGGTTACGCGCGGCGATTTCGGCAAAGGGCGAGACCATCCAGTCCGTGGCGGACCACGTCGGGGTTGATCCCAAGAGCGTGGAGCGCTGGATCAGCACCAACCGCACACCCCACCGGGGCCACCGCTGGAAGGCGGCGAGCTTCCTCGGTGTCGACGAGGTCTACGTGTGGCCATCGGTCCAGAAACAGGCCGAGACGGCGAGCACATCCGAGCTGATCACGTACTACCCGCACCGCGGAGCGGTCCCGGCGGCCCTGTGGTCATCGCTGATCGAGCAGGCCACCAGCCACGTCGAGATCCTGGTCTACGCAGGGCTGTTCCTCTTCGACAGCCACCCCGACCTCCCCGACCAGCTGGCGCAGAAGGCCACCGCCGGCGCCCAGGTGCGGATATTGCTGGGCGACCCGGACTCGGAAGCGGTCCGTCAGCGCGGCGACGAGGAGGGGACCGGCGGGGACCTGGCCGCACGAGCCCGGATCACGCGCCGCTACCTCGAACCGACCATGGCCACACCAGGCGTGGAGGTCAGGTCGCACGACACGATCCTGTACAACTCCATCTACCGCTTCGACGACGACGTCCTGGTGAACCCGCACGTCCTCGGAGCCCCGGCCGGCCAGAACCCGGTCCTGCACTTCCGCTATCTGCCCGGTGCCCGAACCTTCCGGCACTACATGCGCAGCTTCGACTACGCATGGGAGCGCGGGACTCCCACCGTCCGATGACCGCCGACCTGCCCCTGTTCGCCGAGGTTTTCCCGGAGCTGGCCGCCGACATCTTGCGCCTGCTTGAGCCGGACGGTGGGGTCCTCAGCGAGCAGGTCCCGACGCTGAGGTACTACGGCGTATGCACCTGCTCGGCCACGTGCGACAAGCTTCTGACCGCTCCCCAAGGGTCACCCACTCCCTACATCTGCGAGCTGGAGGAGGACGACGAAGTAGTGATCTGGCTCAGCCTCGACCCGACAGGAACCGTCATCGTCGACATCGAGGTCCTGGACGGAAGGGACCTCGGAGAAGCCGCACGCCGCCCCTGACCACGAACGAGGCATGTGCGACGCTGGACGCATGGCCCGCGTCGATTGCTTCAACGACCCGAACGCCCCGAAGGCAAACAGCATCGTCCCCTCAGTTACAGCAGTCGCCCTCAACGAGGCCGGGGAGATCCTGCTCATCCACAAGACCGACAACAACTTGTGGGCTCTGCCAGGTGGCGGCATCGACGTCGGGGAGTCCGCGCCGGCCGCAGCGGTGCGGGAGACGAAGGAAGAAACCGGGTTCGATGTCGCGGTGACCGGCTTGATCGGCATCTACACCAACCCGGCGCACGTCATGGCCTACGACGACGGCGAGGTACGGCAGCAGTTCTCCATCTGCTTCCACGCCCGCATCACCGGCGGCGCGCTCCGCACCAGCAGCGAGAGCAAAGAAGTGGCGTTCGTCCACCCGAGCAAGCTGGACGAGCTGAACATCCACCCATCGATGCGGATGCGGATCGACCACGGATTGGCCAGTCGCGCCGAGCCCTACATCGGCTGATCGACGAGACGGGCCTGCGTTCTCTCGACAGCCGCCCGCAGGTACGCGCGCGCGTTGCTGATCGCCGTGTGCACTTCGCTACCCGGCTCGTACCGGACCAGAATCTCGTCGATGCGCTGCTCGAAGTCGAAGGATTGACCCGCGGGACCCGTCGTCATGTCGGCGCAGATCAGCGCATCGAGCAACGGGGAGTCCTCCCGCTCATACGCGGCCAGCTCCGCCGACAACCCGCGCTGCTCCGCTTCATAGACGGCCCCGGAGTGATGGGCGACCAAGCGCACGAGCCGTCCAGGAGCGCCCAGAGCTTCCAGGTGCCGTGCACCGTCGACCGGGTGAAAGCCCGTGTCTCGTAGCTCCGGGGCGTAGCCAATGTCGTGCAGCCACGCGGCAGCCACGAGGAGATCACGCTCACCCGCCGGCACAGCCGCGGACACTTCGCGGGCACGCGCTGCAACGGCCTGCGTATGCAGCCATCGGTTCCCAAGCGGCGGCAACAACGACTCGGCCAGTTCGGCCGCTCCCTGGGGCGTGTCCAGCGCAGAAGGCATGAACCGCACGGTAGCTGAGCACCTTGGACACCCGACAGCCCTGGAGCTCCATGAGTTGATCAAGGTGCAGTAGAACCTCGCCCCTCTATGCTTCAGCAGGTGAGTACATCCCGGGTATCAGCGTCAACGACACCACTGCACTCGGTATCTGTGGCCGGAGCCGTGGTGCGCGAGGACGGCCGGCTCCTGGCGATCCGCCGTGCCGACAACAGGGCTTGGGAGCTCCCGGGCGGTGTCCTGGAACTGGACGAGGCACCCGAGGACGGCGTCAGGCGCGAGGTCCGGGAAGAGACCGGCATCCACGTCGAGGTGGACAAGCTGACCGGGGTCTACAAGAACACCGCCCGCGGCATCGTTGCCCTGGTCTTCCGTTGCAAGCCCTCCGGCGGCACCGAGCGCACCTCGGACGACTCCACGGCCGTCGACTGGCTCACGCCCGACGAGGTCGCAGAGCGCATGTCCGAGGTCTTCGCGGTCCGGCTTCTCGACGCACTGGACGGCAACGGGCCCCATGTCCGCAGTCACGACGGACGGCACTTGGCCGTCAACTCCCGTTAGAGACTTCCCTCATGCCGACCTCGATTGCTCTCTGGTTCGAGCACTTGCCCGGAAAGCACTGGCACAACGATCTTCGGTTGCACATCGGAGGTCACCGTCACACCTGCGACTCGTACTACCTGACGCTGAAGTCGCGGCACCTCGGCGCGAATCTGACACGCCTGCTAGAGCAGTGGATAGAGCAGGTCAACGAGCTCAAGGGCGCAGGCGGCACGGCCTACCTGCCCTACGACTTCTCGGACCAGTGCACAGCATGGCTTCGCGTCTCCTCCACAGACGGGCATGCCGCAGTCGTCCAGGCCGGCTGGAGCCTCATCGAGGCATGGGGCATCGACCCCTCGGACTACCGCGCGACAGCGCCAGACATCACGGACTTCAAGCCGATCGCGAACGCTCAGATCGAGTGCTCACTGGACGACCTCGCCACGCATATCGCGATCAACCGAGGCAGCCTCGCGACACTGAGACACTAGGGACTGTTCCGACCGGACGCCGGTGGCGACATCTCAGCTTGTCCGCAGGGTGAGCGCACGGACCAACCGGTCCACTGATCGCCCGGTCTTGGGCGTCAGTGCGATGATCAGCTCATCGACGCCGAGCAGGGCGTATTCATCGATGATGCGGGCCAGATCGTCGGGTGTGCCGGCGAACGCGCTGTCGTTGTCGTCCACTCCCGGGTGGTCGGGATCCGCTACGGACACGCCCACCGTTACGTGTAGCGAGCCCACTTCCCGGTCCTCGTCGGCCAGCGCCCTCTCCATCGCGGCAAGCCGTGCACGCAGCCGGTCGTCGGGCGCGCCATGCCAGGCGGTGTTCCAGGCCTGGGCGTGACGTGCGGTCATCCGCAGCAGGCGTGGGCCGTCTCCGGCGACAAGCAGTGGAATTCGTCGGTCGGGCGATGGCATCAGCGACGCGTTCCGCAACTGGTAGAACTGACCGGGCGTGGTGACGACGGCGCCACGCAGCAGCCCACCGACGATCTCCAAGGTCTCCTCGAAGCGCGCGAGACGGTGATCGTTCGGGAAGCCGTACGCCTCGTACTCCAGGCCAGGGAATCCGGCGCCGAGCCCCAGCACAAGGCGTCCACCGCTGATCCCGTCGACCGTTGCTGCCATCTTCGCCAGCAGCGCCGGATGCCGAAACGAACTGCAGGTCACCAGCGTGCCCACCGTCACCCGCCGGGTGGACGCGGCCAACGCGGACAGGATGGTCCATGCCTCCAACACGCCTTCTGGCGGGTTACCTGGCGGCTCGCTCACGAGATGGTCACAGATCCACACTGAATCCAGCCCCGCGGATTCTGCGTGCAGGGCCAGCGCGCTCACGTCCGGCCAGCCTGGCATCCGACCCTGTCCGTCCGACTTGGACATCGGCAGCGTCACACCAATCCTCATGGGTGGACAGTCAACCAGGTTCGCAAGAGCGAGGCCTGGGCCGCGCAGGGAAAGTCGGCGTGACCGAACCGGCTTGTCACGCAGGGCTGTCCCGTTCAGCAATGCGTCGCTGTAGGTCGTAGGGCGTTGGTGGTGCGCATGCGTCACACCAACGTCGTTCCGGACTGGGGTCCCACCACCGGGACTCGATCACAACTCAAGACAGACCCTAGCGCGGTAAGAGTTTCTCTACTTCATCGAGATGGTCACAGATCCACACTGAATCCAGCCCCGCGGATTCTGCGTGCAGGGCCAGCGCGCTCACGTCCGGCCAGCCTGGCATCCGACCCTGTCCGTCCGACTTGGACATCGGCAGCGTCACACCAATCCTCATGGGTGGACAGTCAACCAGGTTCGCAAGAG
The DNA here is from genome assembly GCF_056858595.1 of Streptomyces sp. TOM-9. NCBI lineage: Bacteria > Bacillati > Actinomycetota > Actinomycetes > Kitasatosporales > Streptomycetaceae > Streptomyces > Streptomyces sp. TOM-9. The sequence goes on from NZ_JBXEQB010000001.1 coordinate 3,349,748, forward strand.
CGAGGCCTGGGCCGCGCAGGGAAAGTCGGCGTGACCGAACCGGCTTGTCACGCAGGGCTGTCCCGTTCAGCAATGCGTCGCTGTAGGTCGTAGGGCGTTGGTGGTGCGCATGCGTCACACCAACGTCGTTCCGGACTGGGGTCCCACCACCGGGACTCGATCACAACTCAAGACAGACCCTAGCGCGGTAAGAGTTTCTCTACTTCATCAAGGCACCCGGCGTCGCTCACGCTCCGCCGGGCGCGCGGCCCGCGTCCGGCCGCGCCCACGCTCCTGCCTCCGTCCCGCTCGGCGCGCCGTCCGCCGCCGCGCGCCAGCGAGGTAGGCCCAGGGGCATGAGGTGAGAACCGCGGTGGCTGGGGCGGCCGGCGCTCCGAGGCTTTAGGCAGCCACCGTGGGGCGAGCCTCGAAGATCGGGGCCCACATCGGGCTATTGCGGGCAGGCAAGGAGCCAGCCCGATTCGCGGCCAGCGTACGGGCCCCGATCTCTCGCCCCACGGCAGCTCCAGCCCAAAGCCTCTCCACACCGGCCGTGTGGCAGCGTGCAAGCCGTTCCGCCCTATGCTGTGCGCCCAGGAGATCGGACAGCATGAACCAGGACGTTCAGTTGGTGCAGGACTTTGTGGCTGGCGTGCCTGGCTTCGAGGACCTATATGACGCGCATGTGTTCAATGAGGACGGCGTCCTGCCGATCGTGTTCTTCTGGGACGTCGCTCACGAAACCGTCACTTCGTTCCTCGGAGGAGATGCCGAGTCTGATTGGCGCGCCACACTGCGGTTCTTGGAGGATCAGCTACAACGGGACATCCCCGAAGTAGCCGAGACAATCGCCTGGTTCCTCTACTACCTGCCGTGGCCAGATCAGCCTGGATACGGCCTCGTGGGCCATCTCGGTCCGACTATGAGTGCCAAATTCGCCGTCGTGAGGCCGTCGGGCTAGACGGTGCGGCCGGAGCAGCACTGCTGGGACGACAGGAGCACGGGCGTGCCACAGCCGTGCCAGGTGAGGCGGTGCCGAACGGGGAGCCACGGGGAACAGCAGTGACAGCACCGCGTTATCGCAGGTCAGCGTCCGCCCAGGTGGGGTGTAGTTCGCAGCCTCAGTCTTCCAAACTGGGGCCCCGGCGAGTCGCGCGACCGACGCCAGAGCTAGCCTTCCAATCCGTTCGAACCCACTGGAGGACCCCTGTGCACACCGCCGTTTTCCTGCTGCGAGACGCACTGGGGCTGGGTGGCGGTCTGGTGTTCATGTGGGAGTTGAACCGCCAGGCTTCCGGACCGGGCTGGAGGAAGCCGCGGCTGTTCTCCGCAGTGGCGGCTGCGTTGCTTGCCGCACTACTGGCCATCTAGACGAGCAGCACGGCCCGCGCCGGCTGAGTGTCTAACTGCGCTACAACGGCCCCGCACAGGGGCGCACAACCACGGACGCTCGCGGACAGTTCGTGCAGGTCATCGGTAGTCCAGCCGCAGGTCACACGGTCGCTCGCATTGCTTCGGGACGAAGAAGCCAGCGAGTCGGCGTTGCTACCCACGCTCGGGCCGTTCACAGAGGTGCCCCGTTGCAGGGGTCAGAACAGCGGGCCGTCGGGCACTCCTCATCCGGTCGGACCCGAAATGCGCATCCGATGTAAGCATCAGGCAGCAGGCCCGGAATGGCTCACGTGGGTCCCGAAGTCGAGTGCCCGCCCGTCCCGTCAGTTGCCGCTCTGGTCAGGCTCGCCTTTTCGGGTGTCACAGTTACGTTGATCCTGAATCGCGCGCAGCTGCATCTCGGCCTTTTGGTCGCGCACGGCCCTGGCCATCGCAAAAGCACTGGGCCTCCCAGGACCCCAGAAAGACCTAGAAGCTCGACCATTCAACACCCATGCCGCGATCGCGGCCGCGCAGAACACTGCGGCCAAGGAGTACTGAGACTGGAAAGCCAGATATACGCCGGCGAGCACCGCACCAGCCGCGTATCCGCCAGAGAATCTCATCGCGAAAAGCGGAGCATATCGGGAGAGGATAAATATCAGAGAAAGGGCTGCAACGGTGACAGCAGTCACCAATGGCCAACTCGACACGGATGCGGCAACCAGAAGATTGACAAGCAGCCCAACGATCAGCGTCATCTTATTTCCCCTCCCCGAGGCCCAGTAAGTATGGCACCGAAGCGCCGACAGGACTACGAGGCCGCGTCAACTTCGACGAAGTGGGTTAACCGATCGTCATCCTTCCCTCTTACGCACTTGTCACGTGGTCACGTGGTCTCGTGGTCACGCGTCAGCGGCGTTCAGGTGGCCCCACGCCTCGAAGCCCTCGCCAAGGTCCAGAGTGAACCTGCCTCCGAGCATCGCGCGCTGCAGGCGATGGCCCAGCCGCCGACGCCGAGACCCTAAGCGTGCGGCACAGTGGCCCCCAGGAGCTCCAATCACGACGCGGGGTGCGACTGCGGTCGGGGGGCGGTTCAAGCACGCGTCGTTCAGCCGGATCACGCGGAGGCCGGCGGACCGGGCGACGCGGGGAAGTCGCGCAGGCTCTCTTGGTACCGGTCGGGCTGGATGCCGTCGAAGAGGCCCTCCGGGCGGTTGCCGGTCATAGGTGCGCCTTCCTTCCTGGACTGCTCCTCTGATCGCTCCCAAAATTGTGCGATCACTCGGTTACGTCATGCATGCGGACTGTGATACGTCTAAGGATCTTCGGCTCCCTGGCTCCGGTTGGGGTCGCGGTATACGTGCAGCTCGGGGGTGGCTGTGGTCGACGTGGCGGTGGACGCGGTAGACGATGCCGACGACTTCGTGCATCCGATCTTTCAGCGGGCACCTGGAGAGGACGCTGGAACCGACACCTCTCGGCTGTATAGGTACCAAGCCGAAGTGGCGGCCCAGGCGTGTCTGGCCATGCTCACGCGGGACGAGATCGAATACGTCGTCTGCGAGTGGCACGAGGACTTCGCCATCGCCTTCAAAAACGGTGCCGTCGAGCTGGTGTCAGTGAAGCACCGCCAGTACCACCGGACCCTCTGGAATGTCGGCGACCTGTGCAAGGACGGGGGCCTCGCTCACCTGTTCAACAGCTGGCGCGCGTGCGGCTCCGCAGAAAATGTCCGGCTGCGCCTGACGACGAACGGCGCCTTGAACACGAGCAAGGACAATGCTGCTGTACTCGCGAGAATGTGCGGCCCAGACCCGGAGGTCACTGCCGGTGTCGACGCTATGGCAACGACCGTCGCACAATACTTCCTGAAGATCCGCTGGAAGCAGCCATACCCGCACATCCCAGTGGTGCCGGAAACCAGGAAGATGGCTGACATCGCCATCCCCGATGGCTTCGTTGCCACGATCAAGCGCTTCCTGGCCGTGTTGCACATCGACTACAAGGAAGTCCCCTCCTCCAGGTTCATTACCGACCACAACCTCCAACAGCTCCTCCGGCCAGCCATCCTGGCTTTGGAGTTGGACCACGTAGATGACGAAGCCACCTATCGGCGAATCATCGAGCGCATCGAGCAGGCCAACCGCGGCGAGGGCGAGCGAGGTCAGTTGGCCGAGTACATCGCGACCCCGCGCCGGGTCCTCCACAACGTACAGATGCAGCAGCGCATTGCGCGCCGGACGCTGTACCCCCACACCGTGCGGGAGGAGTTCGTCTACCGTGAGCTCACGGTGCCGACCTTTTCGCCCGGCCGACTCCCGGTGATCGCTCCCGGGGGAGAGAATCTCCGCAAGAAGCTGGTGCGCGGGCACGTGCCCGATGATGAGGTCGCCCACGCGGAGAGCCTGCGCTCCGCTTGGTATGTCATGTGGGCAGAACACCGTTCGGGCTTGCCTGGCGACAGCCACGACCTTGCGAACATGCGCTTGGAGGTCTTGGACACCGCCTTCGACTGCCGTGCGGATGCGCAGAGTGAAACGGCGGAGGGCAGCCCGTACGGGGCAAAAATGAACCGGCTCCTGAGACAGCGGTTGACGCCGGAAGCGATGTCAGCAACCCTGCCATTCAAGATCAACGGCAAGCATCTTCGTGGCCTGGCTTATCAGTTGTGCGACGACTGCGACTACTACTTCTCGGACGTGTTCAACGTCTCCGAGGAGGAGGCATCTTGAGCAACGCCTCCGAGCGTCTGGTCTCCGAGACGCGCATCAAAGTGCAGGCCCGCAGCGAGGAACGCCGTGAAGCCCACTATCACGAGGCAAGGGTCCTGTTACTGATTGGCCGCTTCACCACGGCGCGTTCGGGCTTGGCGGGACTGACGAAGCTGGCCAAGCTCGATTTCCTTCTTCGCTATCCGGCGATGCTGGAGCGCTTGCTCAACGAGAACGGCGACACCTGGCCCGCCGGCACGGAGCCCAAGACCGCGGAGCGACGAGCGGTCGAGAGCCGCATGACTCGCTACAAGTACGGGCCGTGGGATCAGCGCTACTACAGCGTCCTCGGCTCGCTCGCAGCGCGTGACCTCATCACGTACGGCGCTGGCAACCGAGCTGAGTTCCGCATCACCACCACCGGCGCTGAGGCCATAGCGACTCTGTCCGAGACGCCTGAGTGGGCGCTCGTTTGGCAGCGGACCGCGCTCTTGAAGAAACACTTCGACAAGTCGGGGTCAGCGCTGAAGACCCTCATCTACGAGCGCCTGCCCGATGCGGTGGACAGGCCCTGGCGAACGGAAATCTGATGGCGGTCCACCTGAAGTTCCTCGCCTTGACTGTCACCACCGCCAACGCCGAAAAGACGTACCGGTTCGACCAGCCGGCCACCGTAATCAGCGGGCCGAGCGGCAGCGGCAAGTCCAGCCTTCTCATGCTGCTCAAACACGCTATCGGCGGCGACGCCATCCTTACGCCTGCCGTACGTGACCATGTCCACTCGGTGTGTGCGGAGATCCTCGTCGGCGACGAGCACCTGGCACTCAGGAGGGTGATCGGCGAAGCCGGCAGCGACCGAGTGGACGTGCTCGACCCGGTCACCCTGGATCTCCGCGAAAGCCTCATCATCCGCGCCGAAGAGGGTCAGACGACCTTGTCGGACCGGCTGCTGAGCGCCCTCAGCTTCCCCCGCGTATCGATTCCCGTACGCCGAGAAGGCAAAGCGGCCAAGGCCAACGTGACCTTCCAGGCCCTGTTCGCCTATATCTATCTCGAAGCGATCTACATCGACACCCAAATCGTTCGCCACCAGCAGTCGTACTTCGACGGCATGCGCCGAGCTCTTTTCGAAGTCATCTTCGGCCTGACGGACAGCGTGCTGCTGGACCTGAAACAACGCTCGGCGCAGCTCTTGACGGACATGAAGACGAAGACCGCTGAGCATGAGAACGTTAGCAACTTCCTGCGAGCGTCGGACTCGCGCAGCGATGACGCGCTCCGTGCGGAACTCATCCGGCTGCGAGAGCTGCTGACCCAGGCGGAAGGCGCCCTCGGTGCGCTGCGCTCGGAGTTGGAGGAAAGCAGCGCGGCTGATGCCGTTCTCCGCCAGGAGCTTCGCCATGCTCTCGCAGCGGCGAGAGACGCCGGCCAAGAGCTCGTGGCGGCACGTGAGCTGCTCGAAGCCCGTGAATCCGTGGTCGCTCAGGTCGAACTCGATCTCCTACGGCTGGACCGCTCCGCGTCCGCGATCGAGAAGCTGTCCCCCTTCGACTTCGTCATCTGCCCACGCTGCATGCAGCGGCTGCAAGGGCGACCAGTCCAAGAAGACCACTGCATCGTCTGCCTGCAGCACGATCCCCCGGACGAGTCCGTCGATCCCGCAGCCATCCAGCAGACACGTGAGGCCCTGGAGAGGCAGCTTCTGGACGCGCGAGCAGTTCTAGACGCTGATGCACAAGTTCTTGCAGCTGCGCGCGACCGGGCCCAGCAAGCCGATTTTCTCACCACCACCCTCAGACGGGAGCTGGACGCACAGACCCGTGACGTCGTCGCGCCTCGCTTCGACGCGATTGCCAGCTCCAGCGCCCGCGTAGCCGCGCTCGGAGCGAGCATTGACGCTGTCACTCAGCTGCGCGACGCCTGGGCTCGCGCGCGGTCCATGTCCCAGGAGGTCAAGGACCTCAGAGCGACCCGCACACGCGTCCAAGCTGATGTCAAGACTCGCTCCCTGGCACTCGCCGCCCGCGGACAGCTGGTCGACGACCTGAGCCAGGAATTCTTCACCCTGCTCGCCGAGCTGCACCTGCCTTGGGTAAGGACGGCGATCATCGATCCGAAAACCTATCTACCAGTGATCGACGGAAACCCCTTTGAGAGCTTGCAGGCTTCCGGCGGCGGCATCACGACATGTGTGAGTATCGCCTACAGCCTCGCCCTGCTGGAATTCGGGCTCACGCACCCCGACGTTCTCGTCCCCTCGCTACTGATAATCGACTCCCCCCGCAAGGCACTGGGCAATAACCCGGACGACCATGAACGTGGCAACCGCATCTACGGCCGTTTCAAGGCACTCGCGGATGCCTACGGCGATCGCGTGCAGCTGATCATCGCCGACAACGACACAGCTCCCATCCCCAGTGACACTTTCAGCACCATCCCACTCGACTACAACCAACCCATGGTCCCCGGCGTGACGCACCCTGGTCCCGAGCACACCCACCGGGCCGAAGACGGCTACGAGGCATAGGCCTCGCCGGGGCCGCTCCCGGGGGGCCGCCGGCTGCACCGGGCCCCTGATGGGTATGCACCAGCGCGCCGCCGCTCGAACCGGCTGAGGTGAACCGATGAGCGCATCCCACGCAGCAGACGCGACGCGGCACCCGAGGAGCAGACCGGCGACTGGCTTGGCGACGACACGCCCTCCGCTTCCCGCACACCCTGACCCTTTCCGCGAACACTGCACACACGTGCCCGCCGCATGCCCCTTGCCCGGGTCACCCAAGGGGAACAACGGGAAATCTAGGCTACGAGGACCGTCCCACCCCAGCCGTACAACCACCAGGGCCAACGAACCGCCACGTACGTTGTCTTCCAATCGGGTGCGCACCGCAACCAAGCCGAGTGAAGGCTGGCGGCCTCGCCCGCACCAGGGGGCCCTTCCCCCGCGTTTGGCTAGCAGACGTGAGGTGTGCAAGACCTAGGCAGAGTGATCCTGGCACGGAACGTCGTCTGGTATGTCATCGTGCAACTCGCGGGAGTCGAGAGCGTTTCGAGCCTCCGTTTCGAATGTCAGCAAGCTTCGGGTTATTTCAAATCGAAGGTCCTCAAGAATTGATTCTTCAACAGCGTCAATATGGTGGGCGCCCGAGAGGCTCTCGGTCATTTCTACATGCTCAGCAAAAACATGCCTTAGGTTGACGGCAGCCATTGCCAAACCTCGTGCACTATTTCGCACATGCACTGGACCTTCAAGCGATACTACAGACACTGCCCTCGCGATCGCGCCAAGGAGCTCGTCGCTCTGGCGCTGCGCCGCTTGCATGTCGGTGGATTGCCCACGCCGCCAATCTGCTTCCAATTGGCCGAAATGATCGAGTATCGCATGCATCGCAAGTATGAGGTCCGCATATGCGTCACGTCGCACCTGGCGACGCCAGTTTTCATACTGCGATTTCACGCCCCATCGGCCCGCGACGATTGCGGCACCAATAGCACCACCAGCACCCACTGCTGCGCCGAGAACGCCAGCCGCCGCCCCAACGAGCGCAACCTCCCCCGCATCCATAGCAGCATCATGTCTGAACTTCAGCCCAACAGCTACAGTGACTGCGCAGTGCCGGGAGCGAGGACCGCCCAGCTGTGACATCTACGGGTGACATCAACGTCGCCAGACGTCAGCGGATCAGGCTGACCAGATGGGGGTCGGGAACCGGACGCTAGGGACGTTTTTTGCAGGCCGTACGGGGCCGGGGGTGAACTTACAAGGCAGGTGTCGGCGGCTGGCGTCCAGCTGCACCGCTGGCCCGCCCCCGTGGGTTCGCGCGCAGCAGAGCTGGGTTCTATGAACGGGCCCAGCCCGCGGTGTTGGAGTAGGACTCATAGGAGTAGCGCGTCCGGCGGCCCCACTCCTCGCCGGTGAGGTGCTCGTACGCCCGATCTGGAACGTAGAGCAAGCTTTCGGCCCAGACGTTGCCAGTGGCGAAGGGCTCGAACGCTGCCGCATCCCGAAGGACGCGGTCGTACGTGCCCCGGCCGGCAGCAACGACAGCGGCCCGGGTGTACAGGAAGGCGTCGCCCGACAGGCTGTGCCCATACTCCCTGGAATCCAGTCGGTACAGCGCCCATGACAACTGTTCTGCGAACTGTTTGACTGTCGCCAAGGGACCCTCGACCAGGCGCGACGTCAGAGCCGCCACGAGTTGCTCCGCGTCCGGGTCCGGCGTCCCTGGCTTGCAGTCCTCGATCAACTGCCAGAAGGCGTTCTCATCCACGATCCAGAGCATGACGGATGGGTCTGACAGAAGGGCGGCGTGCCACAGCCGTGCCACATCAGGCGGTCAGCCACGGGCAACGGTGGTTCGTCGCGGTCGAGATTGCTGACTGAGCTGGGGTCTCTTCACGGCCGCTCTGACCTGCGAACCCTCGACGACCCTGACCACCAGGCTTACAAGGCAGATGTCGGCGGTTCGAAACCGTCCACGCCCACCAGTGAGAAGACCCCCAGCCGGTCATGGCTGGGGGTCTTCGGCATCCGGATCAGACATCAACGGCCACGCTCACTCGCGGCCGGGACGCCTCCGCAGCAGCCGGCCCATGTGGCTCACGGCCTCACGCTGGGTGTCCTGCACCACGTGGGTGTGGACGTTCATCGTGACGGCGATCTGGGAGTGCCCGAGGATCTCCATCACTACGCGAGGCGCGACGCCGGCCGCGGTCAGCAGCGCGGTGACGCCGACGAGGTGGACGCGCCGGGTGCCGTACTCGATGGATATCAGGGCGTACAGGCGCTTGAGTGAGACGGTGTCGAGGTGCAGGAAGTCGGCGGCGATGATGCCGCGGGCCTGGTCGGTGAGGAACTGGCGCCAGGTCGGGCCGGAGCGTTGCGGGGCAGGGTCGATTCAGACTGCATGAAGGATTTCCCAGACTGTGGATGGGGCGATCGGGTAGCCGAGGCAGGCGAGTTCGCCTTGTGTTCGGCGGTGGCCCCAGCTGCTGTTTTCGCGGGCCAAGGGCAGGATGAGCCGCTTGACGGCCGGGGTGACGGATGGGCGGCCGGGGCGACGGTGCTGGGCGGAGGTCCATCTGCGTGCGGCGAGTTGCCCATGCCGGCGCAGCAGTGCGGTCGGGGTGACTGCGAAGGCCGCGCGCCATCGCCCGCGTGGGACCCACCGCGACAGCACGGCCGGCCGGATCCGCTCGCCACGGTGACGGAGGTGGGGTTGCCGTTCACGGTCGCGGTGAACGTACCGGCGGCGTACGTGTGGCTGGTCTGCCCGCTCCCGGTGGCGTCCAGGGCGACGGTGACCGTGGAGCTGCCGTCCCCGAAGTCCACCACCGCTGTCCCGCTCGGAGTGCCCCCGGAAATGCTGAACGTCACCGATTGTTCGCACTTCGGCGACGTGGGTGAGGTCGTCACCGTCAATGGCGAAATCGCCGTCACGTTCGCCGAATTGGCGTTGGTGACGTAGACGTTGCTGTTCTGCGCCGCCGCCACGTAGAACGGGAACGCGCCGGCGGGGACGGTGGCCAGGACGGTGTTCGTGGCACTGTCGATCACGGTCACGTTGTTCGAATTTGAGTTGCCGACGTAGACCTTGCCGGTCGGCGCCACCGCTATCCCGAACGGGCCCCCGCCGGCGGGGACGGTGGCCAGGACGGTGTTCGTGGCACTGTCGATCACCGTCACGTTGTTCGAGACGGTGTTGGTGACGTAGACGTTGCCGTTCGGCGCCACCGCGACCACCCCCGGGACCGTGCCGGCGGGGACGGTGGCCAGGACGGTGTTCGTGGCGCTGCTGATCACCGTCACGTTGTTCGAGGTCTGGTTGGCGATGTAGACGTTGCCGTTCGCCGCCACCGCCGCCGCGCCAGGGAACCCGCCGGAGGGGAGGGTGGTCAGGACGGTGTTCGTGGCGCTGTCGATCACCGTCACGGTGCCCGCGTTTCGGTTGGCGACGTAGACGTTGCCGTTCGGCGCCACCGCCACCGCGTCCGGGACCGCGCCGACGGGTACGGTGGCCAGGACCGTGTTATTGGTACTGTCGATCACCGTCACGTTGTTCGACGTCGAGTTGGCGACGTAGACCCTGCCGTTGGGCGCCACCGCCAACGCGAACGGGCCCCCGCCGGCGGGGACAGTGGCCAGGACCGTGTTATTGGTGCTGTCGATCACCGTCACGTTGTTCGAGCTTTGGTTGGTGACGTAGACGCTGCCGTTCGCCGCCACCGCCACCATGGCCGGGCTCGAGCCGACGGGGACGGTGGCCAGGACGGTGTTCGTGGTGCTGCTGATCACCGTCACATTGCTCGAATTGGCGTTGCCGACGTAGACGTTGCCGTTCGGCGCCACCGCCACCGGGATCGGGCTCGTGCCCGCCGGGATCGTCACCGTGGAGAACGCCGCGCTCAACGGCGCGGCCACACGCCCTTGCACAGCGGGCACCTCAGATCCGCCCGCGGGGTTTAAGCGATTGTGGGGCAAGTCTTTCTGTGTTGCTGCGAAGGCGTGAGGAGCAGCGGTCGGCAGGAGGGCGAGGGAAAGGGCTGCCAGGATGACGCTCAACCGGGTGAGCCATTGGTGCCGTGCGCTACGGCGTAAGTCTGCGAAGACGCCGCTGGATATGAGCGCAGGGGAGATGAGGGACATTGCTTCTCCAGGCCGGTCGGCTCTTGGGAGCCGTCATGATGAATTGCGACGGCTGAGCAGCAATAAGAGCCCAGCCGTCCGTCAATGCACATCCTTTGGGCCGCTACGCTGCCCTGCCAGCCGGAATGCGCTGAACGTGACCGCTTCCCGGGACTTCGCTCATGAGCTCAGGAATGTTTCTGTTGCGCTTCACGCAGCGTCATCGTGGACGTCTCATGGGCGCAGACAGCGTCGTGACGGCCAGGAGCAGCCCAGCCTGATACCCAGCGACGATCGGCTGGGGGGCTGATCTCAGTCGTGGTCTCATTCGCATGCGTTCAGCCCCGTCCAGACGAGTCCCACCTCCGGCCGGAACCTGCAGGAACGAGCCAACGTGAACAGAGGGGAATGATCCCGTACCGACCTGTGACTGGCATACGCAGACTTGGAAAGCGTGCACGTGAGTCATTCGGTCGAGCGACGGCAGCGCTGACGGCAACGAGGGCGAACGACGGCAACTCCCACCATTGGCCCGGAGGAAACCAAAGTGCGCCCCGCGCTGGAACACCGCACGGGGCACACAGGCGCTCCGCACCAAGATCTTCACGATGAGGACGAGGACGCCCGTGCCGAGGGCTCGAGCTGGTCGGTGCCGCTCGCCGCCGCGGTCTTCCTGCGCAGAGGGAAATCCACAGGTCAGGCCGGGGTGTCGGCGTCCTGGGTCGTGGAGGCATCGAACGCCTCGGGGCCCTGCTCCGCCGCCGCCGGGTCCATCCACATGACCTGCCAGCCGTGGCCGTCGAGGTCGAAGAAGCTGCGTGAGTACATGAAGCCGTGGTCCTCGGCGTCGTCCGCCTCGGAGCCGCCCGCCGCGAGTGCGGCGGCGCTGACCGTGTCGACCTCATCGCGGGACGACACGCTGAAGCAGTACAACGCCAGCGTGTGCGTGGTGGGGTCGGCCATCGGCAGTTTCGCGAACTCCGCGAACTTCCCGCGGCTGAGCAGCATGACGAAGGCCTGCTCGCCGACGAGCATGCAGGCTGCGGACTCGTCGGTGAAGTTCGGGTTGAAGCCGAACCCGAGCTTGGCGAAGAACGCCTTGCTGAGTTCGAGGTCCGCTACGGGGAGGTTCACGAACAGCATGCGGCCGGGGTGTGCGGGATTCGTCATGGTGGGTCTCCAGTCGGTGGCTCGATGGCGTGCGTACTGAGAGACCGGCCTGGCCGGCGGAACTCATCGGTGTACCTTCGCCGGCTGCCCGAACACCAGACGCGGCCGCTTGGACACCTTCGCCCATCAGCCACTGGAACGGCCGGGTCTCCCACTGCCTGCCAACGCCCGACACCGGCGGACGACCGCCCGGAGCATGCATGCCCGGTGGGCGTGAGGTGAGAACCGCGCCGGCGGCCCTCCTGCGGATGGGGATCAGATGACGGTCAGCGTCAGGACCGCCGTGTACGTGCCGGGCGGCGTGGAAGTCGGGGCGTCGAAGTCGAGCCCGGACCCGGCATCCGCGGTGCCGGGGCCGGTGCCGGTGCCGGTGCCGGTGCCGGTGCCGGTGCCGGTGCCGGTGCCGGTGGCCAGCGTCCGGGACTCCTTGAGCCCGTTGCCGTCGCCGGGTATGACCGGGGCGCCCGGCGTGACGGACGGGACATTGCCGCGGTCGGCGATCGCGGGGACCCAGGTCAGGCTGCTCCCGTCGATGGTGCTTCCGGCCGGGCCGGTGAAGTCGCCGACCTGACCGGAAACCGTCCAGCCGATGTTGCCGGCGCGTGTGTCGGTGACGGTGACCGGGGTCATCTGCCCCGAGGTGTGGAGGAACTCGCCCGACGGGTCGAGCACCGGACCGGGCAACTCGACGTGCGGGTCGCCCGCGACGGACATCAGCAGTGCCCCGGGCTCGAGGGTCGTCGTGATCGACTGCGACCGGCCGCCGGGGGCGGTGCCGTCGCACGGAGTGCTGCCCACCCGGTCGCAGGGGGACGGGTAAGGGGCCGTCAGGGCGCGGGTGTTGGTGCCGTCGGCGGAGAAGGTGGGGTTGTGGCAGCTCTTGATGTCGATGCTCTGGACGTCCACGCCGGGAATCCTGCGGACCTGGTTCAGGCCCGCCTGCACGAGGTTGATGGGCAGCGGCGAGTAGCCCAGATTGTCCACGTGCTGCTGCCCCTGGCAGAGGAAGTAGTAGGCGAAGGCACCGAGGGACTCGCCCTTCTGAAGGGTGAAGTTGTGCTCCACCTTGGTCGGGACGATCGCGTAGCTGTAGCCGGAGAGCGGATAGGCGCGCGGGTCCGTGCTGTTGTAGACGCCGTCGAGGGCCCGCGTGAGGTAGTCGGGCGAGGAACTGTCCTCGTTGGTCCGCGCCTTCAGCAGCGCGACCGCCACGTTCTGCGCGGTGGGCGCGACGTAGTACCCGGCCTTGTTGAGCACCTTGGCGACCGGGAACCCAGTGGTGAGTGCCGCGTAGGAGTACTCGACGTAGGTGATGGTGCCCACGTTGCGGGACTGCGCCACGTAGCTGGAGACGCCGGTCGAGCCTGCCTGGCGGACGAAGGTGCCGCCCGGCACGACCGGGTAGACCGACGCCGTCCCGCAGGGGGTGCTGCGGCCGGCTCGGCGGCAGTAGTCGTCCCACAGCGACGGGTACTGGTTGCTCATCCATGCGCTGAACTGCGCCGTGGTGCCGGATCCGTCGGAACGCACCACCGGGACGACCGGGCGGGCGGGCAGCGTGGAGGCGAGCGCGGGGTTGTCGGCCTTGATGGCGGGATCGTTCCAGGTCGTGATCTGTCCGGTGAAGATCTTGGCGAAGACCTCGCCGGACAGCCGCAGTCGGTGATGCGCCGGCTGCCGATGGTGAGGTTGTACATGAACGACGTACCACCGGCCACGATCGGCATGTACGCGTACTTGCGGGACGGCGGCGGGTCGGCGACGCCCGAGTCCTCGAGGCCGTAGGGGACCTCGGAGACGGCGAAGTCCACGGCGCTGTTGCGGAACTGGATGCGGCCGTCCGACGAACCCGTGCCGTTGTAGTTCACGCGCATGCCGTACTGCTGGACGTTGGCCGTCCACTGGTCGAACGCGTTCTGGCTCCAGGTCGACCCGGCGCCCGCGATCGGCACGTGTGTCGCGGCGGTCGCCGGGGTGGCGCCGAACAAGAGGGCGGCAAGAAGGGAGAGGGCGATGACGATTCTCGGGCGGGCGAGGAATGCCGGAGGCGGGCCGGGCATGGCGGGTGACTCCCGGTCGGTGTGGGTGAGTGCGGGCCGTGGTGGTGGGGCGGTTGCTCGGTGCCCTGGGCGGTGGCCGCAGGACCCGAGGTGGGCTCGCCTGCTCATGCGTGCTCGACGTCGCGGCGCGGGCCCGAACAGACCGGTGACGCTGATCGCCGACCGCTTCCCATGAACCGTCGTCCCCCCTGTCGCGGGGCACGGTGTCCGTGCCCCGCAGCGCGATCGACGGCCACCGCACCCCCTGAGCCTTGATCGCATCGCGTAAGAATGCGCGGATCGCCGCAACCCGGGGCGACAGCCCGGTGAAGGAACAGCGAACGCACCAACGCCGGGTCCGCGGCGATCCGGGTCTCTGAGGTAGGCGACCGGATCCGCCCGACCCGAGCGGCTGGTGGAGGAACGGAATCTCACGCCGCCGACGAGGTGGCTGGGCCAGGCGCCGGTGACATCAACGCATGCACTGACGGCGGGAGTTCGCATCAGGTCGTGGGCGCTCCGCACGGCGACCGCGGCTCGGTCAGCCGCATCGGTGCCGGTGCCATGCCGCGGCCGCGGTCTGCATCCTGGCCGTCCACTCGTTCGGGGAGTCGCCGGCGATCTCGTCCCAGAGCCGGTGCTGGGCTCGCGCGAACGCGTCGAGCCCGGGTGCGGGGGCGGCGGCGAACGCGGGGTGCTCGGCCGACAACTGCTCGGCCTGCTCCGAAGTGTGGCCGGAGGCGATGAGCCAGATGGCCCACAGGGCGGGGTCGATCCACCCGGCGCCTCGGGCGGCCCAGGCCCAGTCGACGAGCCGGGCCCGTCCGGCGATGAGGACGTTGTGCGGGTTCCAGTCGGTGTGAAGCAGCCGGTCCCCGGTGAACAGCCCGGCGTCGTCGCCGGCGTGGGCCCGCATCCGGTCCGGCATGGTCCTGATCGGCAGGTCGGGCAGCGGCAGGGCCGCGAGGGCCCGCATCGCGTCGGCGACGAGGTCCAGGTGGGGTGAGCCCGGGGCGTAGTCCGCGTGGGGGCCGGCGAGGTCCTCGAAGCCGAGGAGGTCCCAGCCCGCGCACCGGGTGTGCCAGAGCAGGGCCGGAGCCGGCGGCGTGACGTGCGGGGCGATGGCCGCTTCGCGTTCCTGCGTCCACGCCCGTGGATGCTCGAGCCGCAGCCCCTTGACGAAGACGGCGCCCGTCGCCGTACGGATACGGGCCGCGACTTCGGAATTGAGGCCCGTCGGGACCGACTCGGCTTCCAGCACGGGCCCGGTGTGCCTCTCGATGACGGCCAAGGCGTCGGCGGGGACCTCGGTGAAGCGGTGCGTCGGCATGGTCGGAGGGTCCCGGAACGGGTCGGAGGGGGCCACGCCGTGCACGCGGGCGCGGCTTCCCTCGGTGACGGTCCGTTGCGGGGTTCGCCGGCCCGGGCTCCCTGCACTGCGCCGGTCGGCCGAGCATGCGGAGCGTCGTGGCGCAGTTGGGGGGCCGCCAGGCGTGGCCGGGGCGGGCGTACGGGCTCCGTCGGCGGGCCGCCTCACCCGTTTGCCGACGGGCGCTTCACCCACCTGGCCGCAGTGCTGGCGGTGCTGGGGTATGTCCGTGGCTCGTCGTGCTTCCATCCCGTCAGGAGGCACACATGATGCGTGAGGACCGACAGCAGGACACCCACCCGCAGGCGGGTGCGTCACGGCGGCATCTGCTCGCCGCGGCCACTCT
The DNA here is from genome assembly GCF_056858595.1 of Streptomyces sp. TOM-9. NCBI lineage: Bacteria > Bacillati > Actinomycetota > Actinomycetes > Kitasatosporales > Streptomycetaceae > Streptomyces > Streptomyces sp. TOM-9. The sequence goes on from NZ_JBXEQB010000001.1 coordinate 3,365,361, forward strand.
GGCGCCGATGCTGGGCGGGGCGATCTCCGCGTGCGCGCCAACCGGAACGTCGAAACAGCACAACCACCCGTCGGTCATGCCCGTGCGCACCGCTCTGACGGACTGGAAGGACGTGGCCGTCGCGCTCGGGCGGACGGGCGACATCAGGCGCGACTTCATGTACCACACGGGTCTGCCGCGCCGGGACCTCAAGGTGGTCTCGCAGGGCGTCACCGTCAAACCGGGGCTCGCCCTGGGCTCGCACGTGTCCTTCGTCCGTTACGCCGACGGGAACACGCTGCTGATGGGCGACGTGGTGGTCACCGAGAAGGAGATGCAGTCCTTCGCCGACGTGCTGCACGAGCGCAAGATCGAGCAGACGGCGATCCACAAGCACCTGCTGTCGCAGGACCCGGAGATCTGGTGGGTCCACGTCCACGCGCACGGCAAGGACCCCGTGGCCATCGCCACGGGGCTGCGTGCGGCGCTCGACCGGACCGGCGCCCCGCCGCCGGGGCGGCCGGACCACACCGTGCCGCGCAAGCTCGACATGGACGTCGCCACCATCGACAAGGTGATGGGCATCAAGGGCGGCATCGACGACGGGGTCTACAAGAACACCTTCGTGCGCCGGGAGACCATCACCGACGCCGGTATGGTCCTGCCGCCGGGCCTCGGATCCACCAGTGCGATCAACTACCAGCCGCTGGGCAACGGCAGGGCCGCGGTCAGCGGCGACTGCGCCATGATCGCCAGCGAGGTCCAGGACGTCCTGGCGGCCCTCAGGCGTGCGGGGTGCCAACTCGTGGAGCTGCACAACCACGGGCTGACGGACGAACCGCGGCTCTTCTTCGTCCACTTCTGGGCCGTCGGTGACGCGGTCAAGCTCGCCAAGGGGATCCGGAAGGCGTTGGACGCCACCAACGTCAAGGGGATGGCGGTGGAGATCGGCTGACGCCCGGCCGGCATCGGGTACGGGTGGCCCGACCGCCGCTCCGCGCGGGAAGTCCGTTGCGGCCGCGGCGGTCGGCTCCGCCCGCCTTCATGTACCGTCTCCACGGACGATCACGGGGAGGGGCGACGGGGATGACCGGACGGTGGTACACCGCCCTGGGCGTGAATCTGCTGCTGGGGATCCCGGGGGTGGTGCCGATCTGGATGCTCTGGTACCTCGCCGCGAACTGGCCGCTCGCCGACCTGGGTCTGACCGTGCGGGAGCCGACGGAGAACGACGGCATCCTGCCCGGGCTGCTGCTCTTCGGGCCCGTCGTGCTCCTCTACGCCGTGCTCTGGTGGGTGGCCAACCGGCCCCTCGCCGTCCGGACGGCGCTGTCCGCACGCGTCTACTGGCTGCTCAGCGTCCTGGGCACGTTGCTGCCGACGGCGGCGCTGATCGCCAACTCCTGATCCCCCGGTCGCCCGCAGCCCCGCCGCGGGGCGGCTCCCCCGCGGCGGGACGTCGCGCGCGGTGCGGGTCAGGCAGGCGTCCGGACCGCGGGTCCGGACGGGGCGGGCCGGGGGGTGGCGCGGCGGCGGCGGGTGGGCAGGCCCATGGTCGGGTTGGCGACGCCCCAGGCGGCGCCCTTGCAGATCAGTTCCTTGTAGAGGGCGGCGAGCCGTCCGGTCAGGGCCGCGCTGACCGCGCGGTCGTCGGCGGTGACGTACTGGATCAGGCCTTCCTTGCGGCCCAGCGAGATGCACTGGTTGAAGTACCGCAGTGGGGCGTTGGGGAGCTTGCCACCGGTCAGGCGGGCCGCGATGGCGTCGGCGGCCTGCCAGGCGGTGGGGATGCCCGAGGCGCACGACATCCGCAGCGGCTTGCCGCCGGGGCCCATCGCGAGGGCGGCGTCGCCGATGGCGTAGACGTCCGGGTGGGAGACCGAGCGCATGGTGCCGTCGACCACGATCCGGCCGGTGCCGGTCGTCTCCAAGGTGGTGGCCCCGGCGATCGGGTGGACGGCGAAGCCGGTGGTCCACACGGTGACCGCGGCCGGGATGGAGGTGCCGTCGGCGGTGGTGACGTGGTCGGCCGCCACGGCGGTGACGGTGGTGTGCTCGTGCACGGTGATGCCGAGCCGGTCGACGACCTTGCGCAGGTGCCGGGCGCCCTTGGCGGAGAGCCAGTCGCCGAGGCCGCCGTGGGCGGCGAGGGCGACGGCGAGGTCCGGGCGGGCCTCGGCGATCTCGGTCGCGGCCTCCAGGCCGGTGAGGCCGCCGCCGACCACGAGCACGGGCCGTCCGGCGTCCAGGGCGGCCAGGCGCTCGCGCAGCCGCAGTGCCCCGGGGCGGCCGGCGATCTCGTGGGCGTGCTCGGCGGCGCCGGGGACGCCCTGGTCCTTCCAGCCGCTGCCGAGGGCGTAGACGAGGGTGTCGTACGTCAGTTCCCCGGCGCCGTCCGCGCCGTGGACGGCGACGGTCCTGCGGTCGGGGTCGACGCCGGTGACCTTCGCCGCCTTCACTTCGACGCCGGTGCCCGCGAACATCTCGCCGAGGGGCCGGGTGGTGAGGTCCTGGCCGGTCGCGAGCTGGTGCATCCGGACGCGCTCGACGAAGTCGGGCTCCGCGTTGACGAGGGTGATGGCGACGTCCTCGCGGTGCAGCCGCCTGGCGAGGCGCCCGGCGGCGCTGGCTCCGGTGTATCCGGCTCCGAGGACGACGATGCGGTGCTGCATGTCCTGGCTCCTGTCTTCTCTTCAGCGGGTTCGCCCCTTGAACCGGGCGGCCCGCCGTTTCCTGACAGGAACGTGATGTGAAGCACGTCACACCGGGGTCAGAAGGCGTGGAGCAGGGGTTCACCGTGGTCGCCGGCCGCCCATCGGCCGGTCGCGCGCCGGAGCTTGTCGGGGTTGACCTGGTTGCGTACGGCGGCGATGCCCTCGGCGGTGACCTCCAGGCACATGACGCCGACGACCCGGCCGTCGACGACCGCGACGAGGGCGGGGCCGCCGTTGGCGGCCGTCGCGTGGATCTCGGCCGAGCCGCCGACCAGGGCACGCTTGGCCGTGCCGGGCTTGAACAGGCCGCGCAGGAACTTCGCGACGGCGAGCGCGCCTTCGAACGCCTTCGCGCGGGCCGGGACCTTCCCGCCGCCGTCGCCGACCGCGACGACGTCCTGGGTGAGCAGCCGCACGAGCGGTTCGGTCCGGCCGCTGGTGGCGGCCGCCAGGAACTCCTCGACGACCCGCCGGGTGGCCGCCTCGTCGACCTCGGTACCGGCCCTGCGGGCCTTGCCGTCCGCGATGTGCTTCCTGGCGCGGTGGTGGATCTGCTGGCTGGCGGCCTCGGTGATGTCGAGGATCGCGGCGATCTCGCGGTGCGGGTAGTCGAAGGCCTCCCGCAGCACGTACACCGCGCGCTCGTTGGGGCTGAGGCGCTCCAGCAGGACGAGGACCGCGTACGAGACGGATTCGCGCTGTTCGGCGGTGTCGGCCGGGCCGAGCATCGGGTCACCGGCGAGCAGCGGTTCGGGCAGCCACTGGCCCACGTAGGTCTCGCGCCGGGCCCGGGCCGAGGTCAGCTGGTTGAGGCACAGGTTGGTGAGCACCTTCGTCAGCCACGCCTCGGGGACGTCGATGCGGTCGACGTCGACGGCCTGCCAGCGCAGGAAGGTCTCCTGCACGGCGTCCTCGGCCTCGCTCGCGGAGCCGAGGAGCCGGTAGGCGACGGCCTCCAGGCGCGGCCTGGAGGCCTCGAACCGGTCCACGTCGTGCAGGGTCAGGGCCATGGCCCGGATCCTAGCCCCGCGTCCGGTGTCCGGTCAGTGGGTGATGTCGAGGCGGACGACCGCGCCGATCTCCACGAGCTGGTCGGGCAGGGCCAGGTCGGACACGCCCATGACGGTGCTGGTGGGGCGGTGGTCGCCGCAATAGGCGGCGTGCAGGCGGGCGACGGTGTCGAAGTGGTCGCGCAGGCCCCTGACCAGGACGGTGGTCTCGACGATCTGGTCGCGGCGGGCGCCGAAGTGCTCCAGCACGCGGTCGAGGTTGTCGAGGGTCGTGCTCATCTGGAGCTCGAAGTCGCCGGTCCCGATGAAGGTTCCGGCGCTGTCGTGGGACAACTGCCCCGAGATGTAGAGCGTGTCGCCGGCCTGTACGGCCTGGCTGTACCCGTAGAGCGATTCCCACGGCATGCCGAAATTGAATTCCCTGGACCGGACGGTCACGGTGTCCTCCTCGTCGTCGACTGGACCGGCCCCGCGTGGACGGGGGCCGACAGCTGAGACCGGAGCCGTCGTGGCGGTGTGACAGGAGCGGGGCGGGGGCGCGGCCCGCCGGCCGGAAGCCCCGTGGCGGTTCGTCACGGGGCTTCCGGCCGGTCGGAGTGTGCCGTGGTCGGTGGGACGGGGAGGCCTCAGCGGAACGGGAAGTACCCGCCGCCGAAGCCGCCGACGGGCACGGCCACGGGGACGACGACGACGGGGACGAAACCGCCGTAGAAGTTGTTGCCGTAGAACCCGTTGCCGCGGAAGCCGCCGATGCCGCCGAAGCCGCCGCCGAAGCCTCCGCCGCCCTGGACGTAGCTGGTCGGCGCCGTCTGGAGGGCTGAGGTCGTGATCTGTGGTGCCGCTTCGGCGGTGCCCGCCGCGACGACGGCGAGCAACGGTGCCGCCAGCGCTGCGGCGACAGTCCGGCGGACGGTGATGTTTGCACGCATGTCAATCTCCTTCGTACGTGAAGATTGGTGGACAACGGCCGTGCCATTTCCGACCGTCGTCGAACCGGCTTCGTGTGCCTGGAGCCGGTAGGACGAGGGGCACGTGACCCACGCGTTCTCGCTCACCGGGCAGGGACGCCGTGATGCAAGGCGGCAAACGCCGAGGACATGACCGTGACACGGGTGGGGCCCGTAGTCAAAAGAAAGCGCCGCGGCGCAGCGTCGCGGCGGGCGCTTCTTCGCAGGTCAGGGGCTATGCGAGGGCGCCGTGGGAAATCTTCCGGGCGCCGGGGGCGGGCGTTCACCCACCGGCGGCCCTTGGCCAGGACCCGGGGGTCACGGTCACCCTCCGTCGCCGGCGGTCCGGCCCGCGCCCGGACGCGTCACACATCGCCGGGTCCGCCTCCTCGCGCACCGTCCACGAGGGGCCGTCCGGGAGGGGCGTACTCGCTTCTCCGGTCCCGCGCAACGGGAGGACGACCACCCAGGCGACGGCCGGCGCACACAGGAGCCGATCGGCCGCCCGGGGTCCTGCGCCGGGCGGCGGTGGCACTGCGTTCGTTCGTCCTTCATCTTTCCGTCGTGCCGGGTTGCGGCGGGGCGCGCACTCTTGCGCGATGCGATCGAGGCACGGGGCGGGGGTCGTACGGACGCCCCGTGACGGGCTGAGGGGACCGGGAGTGACGCGAGTGAACGGGGCGGCGGTATGCGGAGGTTGTCCGCGGGTGCGCCGGCGGGGCCGGGTGCGGGGGGCCGTCGCCTCGGCGGCGGTGCTCCTCGCCGCCCTGGGCACCGCGCCGCCCGCGCACGCGGCGGCAGGCGCGCCCATCGTGGGGGCCGGGTCCACATGGGCGCAGTACCCGATCGACCTGTGGCGCCAGGCCGCGGGCGTGTCCGGCCTCGGCTCGGTCGACTACTCCGGCACCGGATCGATCGACGGGCGCAACCAGTTCCGCTACGGCACCGTGGACTACGCGGTGTCGGAGCTGCCGTACGGCCTGACCGACGGCGGGGTGACCGACACCCCGCCCACCAGGCCGTTCGCCTACGTCCCGGCCGTGGCGGGTGCCATCGGCCTGCACTACAACCTGCGGGTCGACGGCGAGCGCATCACGGACCTGCGGCTGTCCGACGCGACGGTGGCCGGGATCTTCACCCGGGCCATCACCCGGTGGGACGACCCGGCGATCCGGGCGGACAACCCGGGGACCAGGTTGCCGGGCATCCCGGTCGTCCCGGTGGTCCGCGCCGACGCCAGCGGCACCACGGCCGCGCTGACGCAGTGGCTGGCCGACCGGCAGCCGGCGGTGTGGGGGGCCTACTGCTCGGCGGCGGGGCGCGGCCCCGGCTGCGGCGCGACCCCGCTCTTCCCGACGGTCCCCGGGGACGTGGCCGTGGCGGGCTCGAACGGTGTGACCGGCTACGTCTCCCGGACGAGCGCCAACGGTGCGATCACGTACGCCGAGTCGAACTACGCGCAGACCGCGCGCACGGTGACGGCCAGGCTGCTCAACCGCGCCGGCTACTACACCTCCCCCTCCCAGGGCGGCGTGACGGTGGGGCTGGCCACGGCGTTGTCCGACCCTTCGGGCCTCGTCAGGGTCGCCACCGCGTACACCAACCCGGACCCGCGGACGTATCCCCTGCCGATCGTCGGCTACCTGATCGTCCCGACGGCGACGGATCAGCTCTTCTCGACGGCCAAGGGGCGCACGCTCGCCGCGTTCGCCTCGCTCGCGCTGTGCGAGCAGGACGAGGCGGCGCGCCTCGGCGACTCCGTCCTGCCGCCGAACCTGGTCGGCAAGGGCCTGAACACCGCTGCAGGCATCCCCGGTGCCACGTCCGGCGACGTCGACACCTCGGGCTGCGCCGCCTCGGCCGCCGAGGCGCTTCGGAGCGCTCCGCAACCGCGGGCGTGCGACCGGCTGGGCGTCCCCTCGTGCGAGAACACGGCCCCGGGAGGGCATGAGCAGTCGATCACGACGATCGTGGAGCCGGGGGCGCTGGTGATCTCCATCGAGGGCAGCCCGCGCGTCGTGCTGCCGGGTCCGGTGCTCGACGCGTCCGGTGAACACCTCCACACCTCCGGGCGGATGACCCCGGTCACCGTCACCGACACCCGTCCCGGGAGCGTCGGCTGGACGGCCTCAGGACAGGCCGGCGACTTCGCGGGCCCGTACGGCACCGGCATCCCCGCGAGCAGTCTGACCTGGGTTCCCGAGGTCGTGGACGCCGGCAACGTCCGGGGCGTCACGGCGGGCCCCCCGGTGCTCCCCGGCGACGACGGCGGGCTGGCGCGGGCCCGGACCCTGGCCACCGGGGCCGGCCCCGGCACCGCCGACGTGGGGGCGCGGCTGGACCTCGACGCGCCGACGGACACGCGGCCCGGCACCTACACGGCGGTCCTGACGCTCACCGTCATCTGACCGCGGCCGGGACGCCGGGCACGGACGCGGCCGGGGACGGGCGACGGCGGTCGCCCGTCCCCGGCCGTTCAGGTCAGGTCAGCCGGTGACGCTGGCCCGGCCGGTCTCCAGGTGGCCGGTGAAGCGCTGCGACCAGGTGCGGTCGCAGTCGGCCGTGACGGTCACGTCGTACCAGCCGTCGCTGACCTCCAGCGGGCTGACCGTCCACGCCTCCTTGCCGTGCGGGGCGACCCGCACCTTCGTGGGGGCGCCGTGGATGTAGTGGTTGTGCGTGACGGTGAACGTCACCGGCTTGCGGCCGTCGTTGCGCAGCCACAGCTTGAGCTTCGGGTGGGCGGTCGCCCTGCCGTCGTGGTAGCGGGCCTCGACGACGAGGTCCTTGCCGGCGTCGGCGGTGTCGCCGGTGAAGCGGCGCAGGAACCGGTTGGGGCCCGTGACCGTCAGGTCGTAGGCGGTGTCGCCGGCGGCGGAGCCGACGGGGCCGGTGCCGGTGGCCCGCGCGCCCGCGGGGACGGTGTACTGGCCGGGGAACGCGGCCGGGTACGCGGCCAGCGAGGGGAACCCGCCGAGGTTGTTGTGGACGGAGAAGTGGGTCGCCTTGGTGGCGAAGGGGGCCTCGTTGCCGAACTCCAGCTCGACCGCGCCGTCGGCGAAGCCGGTCAGGTTGGCGCTGGGCTGGTACGGCAGCGGGCGGGCCCGCTTGGTGCCCTTCTCCTGCGTGGGCATCGCGTTGTCGCCGGGCAGCGGGGTGTACCGGGTCTCGGGGACGAGCGGGCCGGTGTCGGGCAGGTGGGGCAGCCCGTAGACGGGGGAGGTGAAGTCGAGGGCGCCGGTGAGGTCGCCGCACACCTCGCGCCGCCAGTCGCTGATGTTGGGACAGATGGCGGGCGTGCCGAGGGCGGTGGTCCACTTCTCCAGGAACTGGATGACCGAGGTGTGGTCGGAGACCTCCGAGGTCACCCAGCCGCCGCGGGTCCAGGGCGAGATGAGCAGCAGCGGCACGCGGAAGCCGAGGCCGACCGGGAGGGGCTCGGTGACGCCGTACTGGCCCATGGTGCCGGAGACGAACTCGTCGGCCTCGCCGGGGGCGGGCACGGGCGGCGGGACGTGGTCGAACTGGCCGTCGTTCTCGTCGTAGTTGACGATCACCAGCGTCGAGTCGAAGACGTCCGGGTCGGCGTGGAGCGCCTCCAGGACGCCGCGCAGGAAGTACCCGCCGTTGCTGGGCGCGGTGACCGGGTGCTCGGAGAAGAACTGGTTGTTGACGACCCAGCTGACCTGAGGCAGCGTGCCGCCCAGCACGTCCGCGCGGATCGCGGCGTTGATGTTGTCGGCGTTGCCCGCGAGGCCGGTGACCGGCTCGGGGACGTCCTTGACGCCGTTGTCGTAGTAGACGTTGCCGGGGGCGGCCTGACCTCCCTGGGTGGGGTCGAGCCTGGCGAAGGTGCCGAAGTACTCCAGTCCGTTGTCCCCGTAGTCGTCGGCGCACTGGTAGACGCGCCAGCTGACGCCGGCCTCCTGGAGCGTCTCGGCGTAGGACTCCCAGGGCAGGAACCTGCCGCGCTCGTCGCCGCCGTCGTTGGCGGTGAAGTCGCCGTGCTTCTTGTCGGCGTTGATGGTGCCGCCCCACAGGTAGGTGCGGTTCGGGCCGGTCGCGCTGAGCACGGAGCAGTGGTAGGCGTCGCCGACGGTGTAGGTGTCGGCGAGGGCGTAGTGGAAGGGCAGGTCCTTGCGGTCCAGGTAGCCGAGGGTGGTGGGACCGCCCTTGGCGTAGTACCAGCCGTTCATCAGGCCGCCGTACCAGGCGCCGTGCTGGTCGGTCCAGCCGTGGCTGGTGCCGCCGTAGTTGGCGGCGCCGAGCTCGGCGCTCGGCGGGGTCTGGCCGCTCCAGGACTTCGCGCCGCTCAGCCGCCACGGGTACTGGGTCTCGGCGCCCTCCGTCGGCGTCTTGGGCTGCTGCCACACGGAGCCGCCGCCCGGCAGCTGGATCGTCGCGCGGTCGCCGAAGCCGCGTACGCCCTTGAGGGCGCCGAAGTAGTGGTCGAAACTGCGGTTCTCCTGCATGATCACGACGACGTGCTTGATGTCGCGGATGTCGCCGTGCGGGTGACCGTGGCCGTGGCCGCGCGGGGCGGGCCCGGCCTGGGCGGGGGTCGCGGCGGCGCTCACGCCGGGCAGGGTGGCGCCGATGGCGGCCGCGCCGGCGACGGTCGCGGCGGTGCCGAGGAAGTCTCTCCGGGACACTGAGGACATGACTCAAAACCTCCGGATGGGAGATACAACTACCTGGAGACCTTGATCCCGCGTCCTTGCCCACGGGTGTCGGGAACCGGGCGCGGACATGGACGGGCCGAGGCGCCCGTCCCCCTGCCGCTCCGCCCGCCGGAAGCCGGGGCGCCCTCCCCGAATCCTTGACGTGTCAAATAAATACCTCTATGTTTGCTTGCTACGTCAAGCGATGACGGGAGCGGGGCGGGCCCCGAACCGTCGCCCCGGGGCCCGTCCGCGCCGCCCCCAGGATGAGGAGTCACGACCATGGCACAGCCGCACGGCGAGGAGCTGCAGGCGATCCTGGAGCGCCAGGCGGAACTGAGGGGCCGTTATCTCCTCCCGGCCGAGGAACGCCCGGCACCCACCACCCAGGGGGTCCACCACGCCGCCTTCATCGCCCGGGACGTCGAGGAGACCATCCTCTTCTACCGGGACGTGCTGGGTCTCCCGCTGGTGGACCTGATCGAGAACCGCGACTACCGCGGATCGACCCACTTCTTCTTCGACATGGGCGGCGAGAACATGCTCGCCTTCTTCGACTTCCCGGGCCACCCCCACCCCGACTACGCGGAGACGGTGGGCGGCGGCCACCACGTCGCCCTCGCCGTCACGCAGGAGGCCTACGAGATGGTCAAGGCCCGCCTCGACGAGCGGGGCCTGCCGTACGCGGCCTTCCCCACCGAGGTCGCGGACAGCATGTTCCTGGCCGACCCCAACGGGCTCAGGATCGAGCTCATCACGGAGCGGAAGGGCTACGCGCTCGGGGAGTACATCCTCTGACGCGGCGGGCCCTTCCCGCACGGGTGCCGGGCGTCGACCGAACGGGCGGAGGACCACCCGGCGGCCGGCGGCCCGGCTCCGGCGCATCGTCGGGTCCTGGCGGCGGGGCGGGAGGCCTCATGGCCCCGGGGCCCCGCCGTCGTCGCGGACCGGCGGCCCGGGTCAGCCCTTCTGCGTCTCCTTGTCGCGGAGCGCCTTCTCCACGGCGTCCCGGACGCGGGTGTCCTCGCGCTGCTTGCGCCGCGTGCGGCCGCGGCGGGTGAGGACGATCGCGGCGGCAACGGCCGCGGCGAGGAGGACGATCAGCAGGACCAGCACCCAGGGCACGGCCCAGCCGTGGGCGGTGGCCTCGACCGGGTCCAGCGGGGTGATGGAGCCCGACGCGTCGGTGAGCATCGGGGTCAGGGTGGCGGTCGCGGTGAGGCTGACGGCGGGTGCGACGCCGTGGACGGGCACCTTCACCTTCCAGCTCTCGCCGGGGAGCAGCTCCGGCGGCGCGGGGATGTCGCCGGCCTTCGCCCGCAGCCATCCGAACGGACCGGCCACCGAGACGGACTGGCGGGCCGACAGCATCGCGTTGCCGGTGTTGTGGATCGTGTACGTGACGGTGGCGTCGCCCGAGGCGAAGGGGCTGGCCGGGCCGTCGTAGTCGACGTGGAGGTCCTCGACGGCGAGCTTCGGCTTGAGCTCCCCGCTCACCCGCAGCTTGACCCGGATGCCCAGGCGCCGGTCCACGTTGATGCCCTGGGCCTCGTCGGACTGCTTGAGCGAGGTCAGGATGCCGCCCACGTAGTCGCCGGGGGTGGCGTTGTCCGGGACGGTGACGGTGAAGGGGATCTCGGCGGTCTTGCCTGGCTTGATCTCGACGCTGTCGCGGTCGGCGTGGACCCAGGCGCCGATCCCGACGGACTTCTTGTCCTTGGTGAGCAGGTCGAGCTGCCCGGTGTCGGTGGTGTAGCCGTCGGCGGCGTAGAGCGCGAGCCGCAGCGCGGAGGTGCTGCGGTTGGCCACGACCATGGCGTCCTTGACCTGTCCGCCGGGGTTCGCGGTGTAGCTGTAGCTGGACCGGTCGTCGCCGAACCCGTTCGCGGCCGTCCTGACCGTCCAGGTGACGTCGCCGTCGGCCGCACGGGCGGGGCCGGCGTGGAGGCCCACGAGGGCGAGGGCCGCGAGCAGGACCAGGACGGCGGTGCGGGCGAGGGGCGTCGTGCGGCGCGGTGCGGACGGGTGCATGTCGGGGTTCTCCTGGAGCGGGAGGCGGGGCAGGCACCGACGGTGCCTGCCCCGCCGTCAAACGGGTACGGTCAGCTGCTCAGCGCAGTGATCGTGAGGGTGGCGCGGTAGCCGCCCTTCTCGACGCTGTCCGGGATCTTCAGATCCAGGTCGGCGCCGAGCTTGGCGGAACCCCGCGGGTGGCCCTGCGCGGCGGAGCCGAGGCCACGCGAGACGGACAGGCCCTGGCCGTGGTCGTCGTAACCGGACGCCACCGGGTCGCCGGCCGCGGCACCGGCGCCGCCGTCCAGGACGTACGGCGTCCAGCCGAGGTAGGAGCCGGGGAACGTCTTGTCGGCGTCCTTGAAGTCGCCCACGTTGGCCGAGATCGACCACGGGGCGAGCGAACGGCGGCTGTCGGAGACGAGGATCGGGTTGATCTTGCCGCCCGCGACGAAGTGGTCGCCGTTCTGCTCCTTGGCGGTACCGAGGTCCACCAGGCCGTTGTAGCCGTCGATCGTCCAGCCGAACTCACCCGGAGCCGGGTTGGGGACGTTGACCTGCAGGTCCTGCTTGTCCCCGTGGTACGGGTGCACCGTGACGTCGTCGACGTGCGAACCGACCGGCTGGTCGGCGCCGTTGGCGGCGCTGCGGATGTTCTCGACCACGAGCTTGTCGTTGCGCACCTGGACCTTGACGTAGGTGCGGACGTGCTCCTGGTTCTGGACCGAGTTGTACCAGTAGTTGTCCGGGTTCAGCGGGTCGGCGCCGTTGCCCGCGCCGCTGGTGCCGCTGCTGTCCGGCTTGGTGATGTCGTAGTACTTCGAGCCCGAGGCGGAGTTGGCCGTCACGTAGAGGACGCCGCCGGGACCCGGGTACACGTCGGAGGCACCCGGCTGCTCGGCCGGGTTCTCCTTCTCACCGTTCTTGATCAGGTAGCTGCGGGAGTAGCTGTGGTCGTGGCCCTGCAGGACCAGGTCCACCCCGAGCTTGGAGAACGTCGTCGGGAAGTCCAGACGACGCTGCTTGTTGTCGCCGTCCTTGGCGTGCGAGGCCGGCGAGTAGATCGCGTGGTGGTAGACGAGGACCTTCCACTTGGCCTCGTTGCCGTGCTTGTTGATGACGTCGGTCACGTAGTTGACGTGCGCCGCGTCACCGCCGCCGTTGGCGGAGTTGTAGCTGTTGCTGTTCAGGTCGATGAACAGCACGTCCTTGTAGATGTACCAGTAGTCACCGCCGGACTTGGTGCCCGCGGGGTTCCCGTTGTCGTAGTACGGGGCCGAGCGGTCGGTGTTCGGGGTGGTGAAGTGCTGCTCGTAGGCCTTGCCGCCGACGTCGTGGTTGCCGATGGTGGCGGCCCACGGGTACTGGCGCAGCCCGTCGGGCGCGAGGAAGGAGTTCCACTGGGACTCGGTGTTGGCCGTCTCGACCTGGTCACCGCCCGACACCAGGATCTCGGCGTTCGGGTTGGCCCGCAGCGAGACGTCGACCGTGTCCTGCCAGCCGGCCTGGTCGGCGGCCAGGTTGCCGGACGAGCCGATCTGCGGGTCGCCGTAGAACAGGAAGTCGTACTCGCCCTCGAAGTCCTGCGTCTTGAAGGAGTACGTGGAGGACCAGTTGCCCTCGCTGCCGACGCGGTAGGAGTACTGGGTGTTCTCCTTCAGGCCGGTGATCGTCGCGTGGCGGTTGTAGCCGCCGCTGGAGGCGATGTTCGCCGCGCCGATGGCGTCGAAGGTGGCGGCGCCGGCCGGGAACTGGCCGTCGGCCACCTGCGCGGTCGGGGCGAGCTGGATCTGCTGCGCCGTGTCGGCGGAGGAGTACCAGGTCACGGTGCGCTGGGCCTCGTTGGCGCCGACACCGAGGACGATGCCGCTGAGGGTGGCGGTGTCGGCGGCGGACGCCGAGGTGACCAGCCCGTTGCCGAGGGCAACCGTCAGGCCGAGGAACGCCGCGGTGGCCCCGGTGGCCACACGGCGCCGCGCGGACCCGGAGGTCCGCGAGGAGTTGCTCGATCTCATTTTTGTCTTTTCCTTCTGTGCACGAATCGTGTGCATCGAGTGGAGACCCCCACGCTCACCTCGGCAGGTAAAGCGAACATAAATGCGAGACCCGAGGTAGTTGAACTTCGCACGTGTCCTGGACGTAGTCTCAGAATCCGGACACTCGTTGCACGAACCACACCAGCCCCATGACGGACACCCCCGCGGAAATCGCGCCCGTGGTCCAGAGCCCGGCCCGCGCCGACCGGCGGCGCAGCACGAGCAGCAGCGGGAAGACGACGGCGATGATGGCCAACTGGACGGCCTCGATGCCGACGTTGAACACCAGCAGGGACCACAGCAGGGTCCACGACCACGCCTCGTCGATCCCCAGCGCGCCCGCGAAGCCGAGGCCGTGCACCAGGCCGAAGCAGAACACCACGCCGAGGCGGGTCCATCCGGCCCGGTCCAGGCTGAAATGCCCCTGCCCGGCGGCCTCGAGGTCGGTCGCGTGGTCACCGCGCCGCCAGATCCGCCACAGGTACCAGCCGGCGACCACGGCGATGGACAGCGCGATGACGGGCTCGACGATGCGCGCGGGCACGTCGACCACGCCCAGCGCGGCGAGCATGAACGTCACCGAGTGCGCCAGGGTGAAGCTGGTGGCCGCCAGCACGATCTCGCGCGGCCGCCGCGAACCGGCGATCAGGGCGAGCAGGAACAGGATGTGGTCGATGCCGGTCAGCAGGTGCTCGGCGCCGAGGCGGAAGAACTCCCAGAACCGCTCGTACCAGGACTGGCCGATGGAGAAGGACGGGTGCTCGGCGTCGAGCGCGGCACTGCCCGAACTGCCGTCGACCGCGTACGTGACGATCGTCTTGGTGCCCTTGACGTAGCCCTCGGAATCGGGGAACAGCCCGCTGCGCACCTCGCGGTCGTCACCCTGCGGGCAGTTCCAGTCCAGGCGGAGGGTGGCGTACGGCACGCCCTCCCGGCGGCCCATCGTGAAGCCTCCGGCCTGGGCGGGGGTGCAGGCCTTGCCGTCGGAACTCACCGTGAAACGCGCGGTGGCGTACGCGACGGCCGACTTCGCGTGCGCCTCCAGCGCCGCGGCCTGGGCGGTGGCGTCGCCGGCGTCGAACGCGGCGGTCCCCTCGCGGAAGAGGGTGTCGTCGTGCTGGTAGTCGGCGGCGGACACGACGAAGAGGTCGTACTCGAGCTGCAGCGTGGTCCGTATGCGGCCTCCGTCGGCCGGGGCGACGTCCACGTACACGGTCGAGGTGAAGCCGTGCGCGAGCGCGGACTGCTGCCCGAGGCCCAGGAAGGCGATCACCGCCGCGGTGATCCCGACGAGGGTGCGGCGGACGCGATGTGACATGTGGCTCCTTCAGGTTGCCACTGCACCGTGCACGTCACGGGTGAACCGGAACCGGCCGGTCGGCGAATCGTGCGAAAACAAGTTCGACAACGGCGCCCCCCGGATGGAGACGACGGGAACGGGATTGCAGGATGGGGGCGGCACCACCTGTCACCACCCGGAGGTCGATCGCCTTGCGCCCCCCGCTTCGCGCCGCCGCCACCCTGGCCGCGGCCGCCGCGCTGCTCACCGGATGCGGCTCCGGCGACGACTGGTCACACCCGCACCCCAGCCCCAGCGCCGTCGGCACCCCGGGCCCCGGGTTCGTCGACCGCGCCGCCCCGCCCGCCCCCGAGGCCACGGCCACCCCGCGCCCCGGCTCCTGGTCCGGGGTCCACCCCTCGGAGGGCTACCGCGTCGTCCTGCTGACCGCGGGCGACGACCGCCCCGCCAAGGCGCTGGCGACCGCGGTCAAGGAGTGGGCCGAGGCCGAGCACGTCGACCTCAGGACGGTCGTCACCGACCACCCCGCCGACCTCCTCTCCGACGTCACCCGGGCCCTCGACATGCATCCGGACCTCATCGTCAGTGCCGGCAACGACCTGATCGACCCCCTCGCCACGGTCACCCCGAACCACCTGTCCCAGCAGTTCCTCGTGGTGGGCGCGGAGTTGGCCGAGCCCACCGCCAACGTCACCGCCGTCGACTGGTCCGGCGCGTCGTTCCGCGGCGAGGGCCTGGGCATGTCCTCGACGTACAACCCCGCCACCTTCACCCCCGCCCGCTGCGCCGCGGCCGTCCGCGCCGGCGTCGCGGCCGTCCTGGGCGGTGTGACCGGGATCGTCCTCTGGCTCGACGAGCACGAGGGATAGCTCCCGGCGCCCATCCCCTGGCGATCCGCCGACGAGGCCCTGGCCCGGATCCTGCGCCGCCACGGCGCCACGCCCGGCGCGGTCCACGACGTCGACGCGGCCTGGCAGTCGTTCGCCGAGTTCCTCGCCATCGAGGTCGAGGGCCTCGAGGAGACCGACGGCGACGGCTTCGTCGCCGAATGGGGCCGGTGGGACTGGAACGACGACCTGCCCGCGCTCTCGTTCGGGCGGCTGCTCGCGGTCCACGACACCGGCGGCAACCGCGACGACCCCCACCGGCAACCCGAGTACTGGAAGGTGGAGCTGCAGCTCTGCTTCGCCGAGGATCCGGCGTGGGCCGAACTGGACGACCTGGGCCTCCAGGACACCGGATTCGACCACCACGCCATCGGCGCGCCCAGGACCGCCGCGCTCGCGGAGACGCTCCGCCTGATCCGGTCCTACCCGCAGCTGGCCGCCATGTGGCGGGCCACGCCCGTGCGCAGCACCGTCACCTTGGAGCGCGCGGGCTGATCGCGGGACGGGCGTACCGGCGGTCGCAGCTCTTGGCGCCACCTGGCGCCATCTGGCACCACGTGGCACCATCCGGCGCCATCCGGCGCCATCCATGGCGCATCGCGCGCACGTGGCGCCAACATGGCTCAGGTCACCGCCATCACGTTCCGCCAGGTCAGAGGGGTTGCGCCGCTGAGTGCGCACCATGCGGCGCCCTTCAGGCTTGCGCATGGCGCCAGAGTGGTGCCACTATGACGTCATGGACCTCACCCCGTATGTCGACACCCTCCGCCGTGAACTCGCGGTGGCCGCCGAAGCCGGCGGGGAGGATGCCCGCGAGCTGGCCGAGCGGCTCACCGCTCCGCTGGAGTCGGCGACCCGCCTGACCATGCTCAACGTGCTCTCCGCCGCGATGGACGAGATCACCCGCGAACTCGCCCCCGGCTCGGTCGACGTACGGCTGCGCGGGCTGGACCCCGACTTCGTGGTGACGCTGCCGCCCACCGGCGGCGGCCCCGCGGACCGGGTGGACGCGCCCGTCGAACCGCTCAAGGCCCCGGCCCCCGCCCCGGCCGAAGCCGACGAGGGCGGCACCGCCCGCGTCAACCTGCGCCTGCCGGCGCACCTCAAGGCCCGTGCCGAAGAGGCCGCCAACCGCGAGGGCCTGTCGGTCAACGCGTGGCTGGTACGGGCCGTGTCGGCCGCGGTCGACAGCGGCCCGCAGCAGCGTACGACCGAGAAGACCCGCACCATCGGACAGAGCTTCACGGGCTGGGTGCGCTAGCCGCGCCCACGCCCGCAGCCGCACCCGCTCCACGTCACCCACACCACGTCCCACCAGCGGGGACGACCCCAAGACCCAAGAGGACGGGACAGCCATGCCTTCTTTCGACACCCCCGAACCGATCTCCGTCACCGCCCACGTCGGCGCCGGTTCCATCCGGTTCGCCGCGGGCGACCGCCCCGACACCGTCGTCGAGGTGCTGCCCCGCGACCCGAAGCGGGACAAGGACGTACGGGCGGCCGGCCAGACCGAGGTCACCTACGCGAACGGCGCCCTGACCGTCAGGACCAAGGAGCGCTACCTCATCGGGCCCAGCGGCGCCGTCGACGTGACGGTCGAACTGCCCACGGGCTCCCGCGTCAACGTGACCGGCTCCTGGACCCAGGTGCTCGGCGAGGGGCGGCTCGGCGAGGTCCGGGTGAAGACGTCGTCCAACGACGTCCGCTTCGACACGACCGGCCCGCTGCAGCTGACCGCCTCCCACGGCTCGATCACCGTCGACCGGATCGAGGGCACGGCCGAGATCACCACCAGCTCCGGCAGCCTGCGCGTCGGCACCCTCGACGGTCCCGCCGTCCTGAAGAACTCGCACGGCACCACGACCGTCGGCGCCGCGCTCGGCGAACTGCGGGTGCGCGGAGCCCACGGCAACGTCGACGTCGAGCGTGCCGAGAGCTCGGTCACGGCCACCGTCGCCCACGGCAACCTGCGCGTCGCCGAGGTCGCCCGCGGCACCGTCCAGCTGGAGACCTCCTACGGCGCCATCGAGGTCGGCGTCCGCGAGGGCACCGCCGCCTGGCTCGACGTCAGCTCCGAGCGCGGGCAGGTGCGCAACACGCTCACCGCGTCCGGGACCCCGGAGGCAACCGAGGACACCGTCGAGGTCCACGCCCGGACCCGCTGGGGCAACATCGACATCCGCCGCGCCCGGGTCTGAACACCACGAACCCGACCCGCGCCGGCCCCCACCCACTTCAGCCTTCGAATGGAGGGCCCCGTGCCTTCATCTGTCATGCCCACGCCCAGGCAGGGTGACCGTCACGCCTCACCCGCCGTCATCTCCGCCATCGGTCTGCGCAAGTCCTACGGCGACAAGACCGTGCTCGACGGCATCGACCTGCGCATCCCGGCCGGATCCGTGTTCGCGTTGCTGGGTCCGAACGGGGCGGGGAAGACCACCGCGGTGAAGATCCTGTCCACGCTCGTCTCCGCCGACGGCGGGCAGGCCCAGGTCGCCGGCCACGACCTGGCCGGGGATCCGCAGGCGGTGCGTGCCGCGATCGGGGTCACCGGGCAGTTCTCCGCCGTCGACGGGCTGATCACCGGCGAGGAGAACATGCTGCTGATGGCGGACCTGCACCACCTGTCCAAGGCCGAGGGACGGCGGGTGGCCGCCGCGCTGCTGGAACGCTTCGACCTCACCGAGGCCGCCGGCAAGCCCGCCGCCACCTACTCCGGCGGCATGAAACGCCGCCTGGACATCGCCATGACCCTGGTCGGCGACCCCCGCATCATCTTCCTCGACGAACCCACCACCGGCCTGGACCCCCGCTCCCGCCACACCATGTGGCAGATCATCCGCGAACTCGTCACCGGCGGCGTCACCGTCTTCCTCACCACCCAGTACCTGGAGGAGGCCGACGAACTCGCCGACCGGATCGCCGTCCTCCACAACGGCACCATCGCCGCCGAAGGCACCCCCGACGAACTCAAGCGCCTCATCCCCGGCGGCCACATCCGGCTGCGCTTCACCGACCCCACCGCCTACCAGCACGCCGTCACCGCCCTGCCCGGCGCGGCCCGCGACGACGACGCCCTGACCCTGCAACTGCCCAGCGACGGCAGCCAACGCGACCTGCGCACCCTGCTGGACCGGCTCGACGCCGGCGCCGTCCACGCCGACGAGCTGACCGTCCACACCCCCGACCTCGACGACGTCTTCTTCGCCCTCACCGGCGACACCGCCACCGTCCCCCACCAGCCCACGGAGGCCCTGCGATGAGCACCCCGACCCACGCCCTGCGCGACTGCTCCACCATGCTGCGCCGCAACCTCCTGCACGCCCGCCGCTACCCCTCCCTCACCCTCAACCTCCTCCTCACCCCGATCATGCTGCTCCTGCTGTTCGTCTACGTCTTCGGCGACACCATGAGCGCCGGCATCGCGGGCGGCACCCCCGACCGCTCCGCCTACATCGCCTACCTCGTCCCCGGCCTGCTCCTGATGACCATCGGCAGCACGACCATCGGCACCGCCGTCTCGGTCTCCAACGACATGACCGAGGGCATCATCGCCCGCTTCCGCACCATGGCCATCCACCGCGGCTCCGTGATCGTCGGACACGTCATCGGCAGCGTCCTGCAATCCGTCCTGAGCGTCGTCCTCGTCGCCGCCGTCGCCGTCGCCATCGGCTTCCGCTCCACCCACGCCACCCCCCTGGAATGGCTCGCCGCCCTGGCCCTGCTCGTCGGCTTCGCCACCGCACTGACCTGGATCGCCGTCGGCATGGGCCTGGTCAGCCCCAATGCCGAGGCCGCCAGCAACAACGCCACCCCCCTGATCCTGCTCCCCCTGCTGTCCAGCGCCTTCGTCCCCCTGCACTCCATGCCCGGCTGGTTCCAGCCCATCGCCCAGTACCAGCCCTTCACCCCCGCCATCGAGACCCTCCGCGGCCTCCTCCTGGGCACCGGAATCGGGAACAACGCATGGATCGCCGCCGCCTGGTGCGCCGGACTCACCGTCCTCGGCTACCGCTGGTCCACCGCGAGGTTCAACAGCGCCGCCACCTCCTGATCCGGTGCACGCACCACGGCGGAGGGCCCCGCGCGGCGCGCGGGGCCCTCCGCCCGGGTTTCGCGTCCCCGCTCAGTCCGTGGTGAGGTGCGTATCCATCACCGTCACCAACTCCGCCCGCCGTGCCGCCCCCTTCGGGGCCCGGGTCTGGTCCAGCCGGAGCGCGGCGGCACGGCCGCGCAGGGACAGGGTCATGAGCTGGTTGCCGAACCAGGGGCCGCCCGTCTTGCGCCAGCGCAGCGACGGGGTGCCGGCGCGGCCGTGGCGGGCGAGGGCGCGGCCGAGGAGCCGGGCGGGGCCCGTCCAGGCGAAGCGGAAGGCGAGGCGCATGAAGCCGGGGATCGTGTTGTGGACCGGCGAACAGGTCAGCTGCAGCAGACGGGAGCGCAGCGGCGCACCGGGACGGTGGGCCTCGGCGGTGTAGGCGTGGTGGACGTCCCCGGACAGGACGCAGATCGTGGCGGGGGCTTCCGGGGCGTCGGCGGCGTCGGTGAGGAGCCCGGCGAGGGCGTCGAAGGAGTCGGGGAAGGCCGACCAGTGTTCGAGGTCGCCGGCCTGGCGCAGGCGTTCGCCGCGGTGCGTCCAGCGGTGGCCGCGGCTGCCGCCGC
Source organism: Streptomyces sp. TOM-9 (assembly GCF_056858595.1). Classification (NCBI taxonomy): domain Bacteria; kingdom Bacillati; phylum Actinomycetota; class Actinomycetes; order Kitasatosporales; family Streptomycetaceae; genus Streptomyces; species Streptomyces sp. TOM-9. The sequence goes on from NZ_JBXEQB010000001.1 coordinate 3,385,570, forward strand.
AGAGGGCGGAGCTCCACGCCTCGGCGTCGTGGACGGCGTGCGGGAGGAGCCAGGGCAGGGAGGTGCCGATGAGCAGGTGGTCGAAGCTGCCGTCGGGGCGGACGTTCTGGCGCAGCCAGTCGAGTTCCGCCGGGTCGAGCATGGCGCGGTCGTGCTCGTCCAGGACGCGGGCGGCGCGTGAGTCGACCATGAGCAGGCGGGTGCGCCCGAGGTCGCGGCGGTAACTCCAGCGGGTGTGCGCCGGGTCGGCCTCCACGCGTGCGGCGAAGGCGCGCAGGGTCTCCGTGCCGTCGTCGGCGGCGCGCACCGCGGCGAGGAGCTTGTCGGCGGCGAGTTCGGCGGGGGTGAGGTTGCCGAGGTGCTGGTGCACCCAGTACGAGGTGAGGCCGCTGGTGACGCGCTCGTGCCACCAGGCCGTCTCCCGCATGGTGTTGCGCCACGTGTGGGAGGTGTTCCAGTCGTCTATGACGTCGTGGTCGTCGAAGATCATGCAGCTGGGCACCGTGGACAGCAGCCAGCGGATGTCGGGGTCGAGCCAGGACTCGTAGTAGAGGTGGGTGTACTCCTCGTAGTCGGCGACCTGGTCCCAGGGCGGCTCGTTCAGGTCGCGGCGCCGGGCGAGCCAGCGGCGGGTGGCCGCGGAGGTCTCGTCGGCGTAGATCTGGTCGCCGAGCAGCAGCAGGAGGTCGGGACGGGGCGCGTCGCCGGAGCCGATGTGGTGGGCGAGGGTGTCCAGCGCGTCGGGGCCGATGGGGTCGGGTTCGTCCGGGGGCGGCGCGGCCCAGCGGCAGGAGCCGAAGGCGACGCGCAGCGGCTGTCCGTCCTCCCCGCCGTCCCCGTCGTGCCCGGCGGTGTGGATGGTGCTGGGCGGGTACGGGGAGCCGGGCAGCGGCCAGACCTGCTGCCCATCGAGGAGGACGCGATAGGGCGTGGAGGTCCCGGGGCGCAGCCCCGTCACGGTGACGATCGCGTAGTGGTGGCCCGCGATCTGCCAGGTGCGCTCGCTGCCCGTGGCCCCGTCCTCGCAGGCGACGGTCGCCGTGGCGGGGCGGTCCGCCTCGACCCACACGGTGGCCGTGTCCTCGTCCACGTATCTCAGCAGCGGGCCCAGGCGCAGTTCTGCCATGGCGGTCGGCCTTCCCTCCGTCGTCGTGAGTTGTGGACGTCGGAGGGAAGGCGTGAGTTCCCGGCCGCCGCCCGGGCCGCGGTCCCGGCGGCCGGGCGGGGCCGGGACGCGCGGTCAGCAGCCGCTGAGGACGCTGCTGAGCTTGCTCTTCTCGGCGGAGTCGACCGCCAGGCCGTAGTAGTACTTCACCTGGACCCAGGCGCGCACGTAGGTGCAGGCGTACGCGGTGCGGGACGGCATCCACGTGGCCGGGTCCTGGTCGCCCTTGGCCTGGTTCACGTTGTCGGTGACGGCGATGAGCTGCGGGCGGGTGAGGTCGTTGGCGAAGGCCTGCCGCTGGGAGGTGGTCCAGGCGGAGGCGCCGGAGTCCCAGGCCTCGGCGAGGGGCACGAGGTGGTCGATGTCGAGGTCGGACGCGGCAGTCCAGGTGGCGCCGTCGTAGACGGAGTACCAGCTGCCGCTGGTGGCGGCACAGGAGGAGTCGGTGACCACGCCGCTGCCGTCGCGCTTGAGCACCGTCTCACGGGTGTTGCAGGCGCCGCTGATGGTGATCCAGTGGGGGAACAGGTCGCGGTTGTAGCCGGTGCGGTTCTCGGTGGCGACCCTGAGCGAGGCCAGGTAGGTGCGGGCGGTGGCGGCGCTGACGGGGGTGGGGAGCGCCGCCTGGGCGGTGGGGCCGTTGAGGGTCGCGAAGCCGGCGAACAGGCTGGTGAGCGCCACGAGGAGACCCAGGCGTCGACGCGCGTAGACACCGCGCCGCGCGAGAGCACTGCGTATCCGGGACATAGGGAACTCCCTAGGGTGTGGGGGTGTTTGGCCGCTGGAACCGTCGGCCATCCTTCTGCTGGGACGTTTCTGCCGGACGAGCGGCAGGTAACAGGTTGGCGACATGGACACGTCATGTCTAGGGGTCGGACCGCACCGGATCCGCGCCTCCGTGCGCCGGGGACGGACCGCGCGCCACGGTCATCCCCCGCACCCGCCGGTGCGGCGTGCTCCTCCCGCCCGGCCGGGGCGGCTCCACTCCCCCGCGGGCCGGCGCGGGGGACCCGCCCTCACAGGGCGCGCAGCCCGCGGATCACCTCGCGCAGCAGGTCCGCGTCGGGCCGCTCGGCGGCGGCCGGTGGCGGGTCCACCCGGGCGAGCCCGGCGTCGACCAGGTCGCCGAGCACCACGCGCACCACGGTGACCGGGAGGTCGGCGTCGGCCGCCAGCTCCACCAGGGGCAGCGGCCCCTGACGGCGCAGCAGCTCCAGCAGTGAGGCGCGCGCGTGGTCGACCAGCCCGTGCGCCCGCGGGCCCGTGGGCTCGTCCAGGGCCCGGACCCGGTCCATCAACGTGAAGGAGCGCTCCGTGTCGGGGCGGGTACGGCCGCCGGTCACGGTGTACGGACGGACGATCGGGCCGGACTCCTCGTCGTACCAGCGGTCCTCGCCGTCCTCGGCGCGCCGGGTCACTCCTCGCCCGGCTCGTCCGCCGCGCGGGCGGGAGTGGCCAGGTGCCGTCCGGTGCGCTTGACGAGCAGGCCCATCTCGTAGGCCAGTTGCCCGACGTCCGCACCCGAGGCGCACAGGACCGCCAGGCAACTGCCCTCGCCGGCCGGGGTGACGAACAGGTAGGCGTCGTCCAGCATCACCATGACCTGGCGGACCCCGCCCACCGCGAACGACCGGCCGGCCGACTTGGCCAGGCCGTTGAACCCGGAGCACACCGCGGCCAGATGGTCGACGTCCTTGCCGGTCAGCCCCTTGGACGAGGCCGTCGCCAGCCCGTCGCCGGACAGCAGCACGGCCTGGCGCACGTGATCCGTGCGGTCCACCAGGTCGTCCAGCAGCCAGTCGAGGCCCTCGGCGGCCCCGGCGTCCTCGGGATGTGCCGTGCCGGACGGCTCGGCGTCTGTCATGTCGCTGCCCCTCCTTCTCCCGCACCGTCGCGTCCCCGGTCCAGCCCTCGCTGGAAGGCCCCGAAGATCGCCCCCATCTGCTCCGGCGACAGGCCGGCGCCGGACACCTCGCGCCCGGCCCCCGGATCGTCCGCCCCGGCGCGCAACTGCGGGGCCAGGTTCGCCTGGCGCACCCGTGTGGGCAGCGCCGGCGCCGCGCCGGTCCCGGGTGGCGTGGGCACGGCCGGGGCCGGCCCGGGCACCGCCCCGGTGGCCGGCTCACGCCTGCGCCGCGGCAGCGGGCCGGTCGGCTCCGCCGCGGCCCCGTCGCCCGGCGCGCTCCCCGCGGTCACCGCCCGGGCCCCGGCGGCGGTCGCCACGGGCCCCGGCCCCGGCCCCGGCCCGGACTCGGTACCCGGCCCGGCGGTGACCGGCGCCAGCACCGGCCCCGGCAGGAAGACCACCGCCGTGGTGCCGCCGAACGGGGAGCGGGTGAGCGTCACTTCGACGCCGTGCCGGTGGGCGAGGCGGCCGACGACGTACAGGCCGAGCCGTTCGCTGCGCGCCGGGTCGAAGTCCTCCGCGTGCCGGAGGGTGGCGTTGGCCTGTTCGAGTTCGTCGGCGTCCATGCCGAGGCCGCGGTCGTCGATCTCCAGGGCGAAGCCGTGCGCGGCCTCGCCGACCCGCATGGTCACCTGGGTGCGCGGCGGGGAGAACACCGTGGCGTTCTCGACCAGTTCGGCGATGAGGTGGACCAGGTCGACCACGGCCTCGCCGACCACGCCGACCTCCGGCATGGGCGGCACGACCACGCGGGCGTACTCCTCGACCTCCCCGACCGCCGCGCCGACGACGTCGACGATCGGCACCGGCTTGCGCCAGACGCGTCCCGGCGCGGCCCCGGAGAGGATGATCAGGCCCTCGGCGTGGCGGCGCATGCGGGTGGTGAGGTGGTCGATGCGGAACAGCTCGGCGAGCGCGTCGGGGTCGGAGGTGCGCCGTTCGAGGGTGTCGACGAGCTTCAGCTGGCGGTGCACCAGCGCCTGGTTGCGGCGGGCGATGTTGAGGAACAGCGCCGACATCGCGCGCCGCAGGTCGGCCTGCCGGACGGCCGCCTCGACCGCGGCCCGGCGCGCCGCGTTCAGCGCGCGGCCGACCTGCCCGATCTCGTCCGGGCCCGCTCCGTCGCAGCCGTCGTCCTCCGGCCGCCCGAAGGCGAGCGGCGGCGCCTCTGCGGCCACGTCGACCTGCTCGCCCGCGCCCAGCCGCCGGGTCACCTCGGGGAGCTGGCGCACCGCCAGGGTGTCCGCGGCGTCCCGCAGTTCCTCCAGCCGCCGGGTGATCCGGCGCCCGGTGTGGACGGAGAACCAGAGGGACAGCCCCACGCCGAGCAGTCCCGCGCCGCCCGCGGCACCCGCGTACAGCAGCTCGCGCCGGGCGAAGTCCCGGCCGCGGGCGGCGGCGTTCTTCGCCGCGTCGGTGCACAGCAGCATGTACCTGCGGACGGCGTCGTCCATGGTCCGCCGCCACGACGCGCTCACCAGCACCTTGCCGGTGCCGGTCGCGCCGGCCCGGAGCAGGGCGTCCTCGCCCTCGACCAGGGACCGGTAGAGCGGCCCGCGCTCGAACTCGCGGAAGAGGGCGCGCGAGTCGGCGGGCAGGGCCGGTACGTAGGTGCGCTGGAAGACCCGGCGGTCCTCGATCGTGGCGGCCAAGCGGCGGAACCGATCGGTGGTGAAGCCGCCCGCGACCCGCCCTCCGGTCACCAGCGCGTCCTCGTGGGAGACGAACTCGCGCACCCGGACGAGCCCGGCGACGTTCTGCGCCTCGCGGGCCAGCTGCCCGTTCTGCAGGGCGGTCAGGCCGGTCTGCACCTCGAAGGTGGGCAGGACGACGTCGGTGTAGCGGTCCACGGCGCGCGCCCAGTCGATCCGCCCGGCGATGACGTCGCGGCGCAGCGCGGGCAGCCGGTCCACGGCGGCGAGCGCCCGGGTGAGCACCCGGCTCTGGCCGGCGCTGAGGTCCCCGCGCTCGCCCCGGTCGCCGATCGCCGCGCGCATCGCGGCGATCACCTCGTCGGTGTGCCGCTGCTGCCCGGTGAGGGCGGCCAGCGCGCTGCGGCTGCTCCCTGAGGCCAGGTACGCGGCGGACAGCCGCCGTTCGACCTGGATCTGGCCGACGGCGGTGTCGACCGGGGTGCCGTAGTGGACGTAGACGGCCTGCAGCCGGATGAGGTCGCGCAGTTCGCCGGTCACCGAGACCACGGCGAAGGTCCACAGCGAGACGAGGACGACGACGGGGATCAGCACCAGGGCGAGGATCCGGGTGCGGATCGTGCGGCTGCCGGGACGGCGACGCATGCACTCTCCAGGCTGCTCGGACGGTGGACAGCCGGATCCCGCCGCGCCGGGACACGCTACGCGCCCGTACGACTACGTTCCGCTCGGCGGAACCGGTTGCGCAGTACCGTAGCGACGGCCCCTACCGGTGAGTAGCCGGTGGGACGAATCGTGAAGTGCAAGCGCTGTGCCATGGCTCACAGTTGCCGCGGATTGTGGGCCTTTGGGGCACTCGTCCCCACCGCGGGAGCCGGCCTCGCAGCCGCCCGCGACCCTCAGGAGCCCCCGGCCCCCGACGGCACGGCGGAGCCGCCGCCGAACTCGCCCACCGCGTCCCGGACGATCGCGTCCAGCCGGGCGTGGTGCGCGCCGCGCCAGTACGGGCGCTCGCAGACGACGCACTGCGCGAACACGTCGTAGCTGCGCCGGGTGCCGTGCTCCAGCTTCTCCCACACGGCGTCCTTGTCGGCCTCCCGCAGCGGCCCGTTGCACGCCGTGCAGCGCGTCCAGGGCGCCAGGACGGGGGCGAACCGGCCGAGCACGTCACGCAGTTGCTCGTCGGGCTGGTCGCTGTAGACATAGGCGCCCGCCCACAGTTCCCGGCGGCGCAGCAGGCCGCGGTCCCGCGAGAGCATCACCCGCCGTTCGGCGGCCGACCGGGCGGCCAGGGCGGGGTCGCCGATGTCCTCGCTCTCGTACGCGGCGTCGACCCCCAGCAGCCGCAACCGCCGGGCGAGCGTGCCCAGGTGCACGTCGAGCAGGAAGCGCAGCGGCGCCCCTGGCACGGCCTGCGGCCGGGTGACGGGCTCGACCTCGACGTGCACGCCGGCGACCGGGACGTACGAGACGGGGACCTCACGGCCGTCCGCCAGCAGCCGGCCGACCTCGGTGAGCGGGACGCCGAGCGACTCCACGACGTGCCCCAGCGTGGACACCCCGTCGGTGACGACGGTGGTCCGCCCCTCCCGTCGTGGCGCCGCGGCGAAGAGCCGCAGCGCGGAGTCGAAGCTGATGCCGATCTCGGGTCCGTTCACACCGCTCACCCGGCCAGGATGTCACCTCGGCGGCGCGGGGCACACGGGGTTTCCCCGGGACGCATCACACCGCGCCGTGCGCGATCAGGCTCCGGGCGCGGTCCGCGGGTGCGGCCTGCTGTTGTGTGCGGGTGCGTTGCGCCTGCGGCGGGCGTCCACCCGCCCGCCCTCCCTCCCCCAGCCTTCGGCCGGGGGGACCCCCATCCGGCGCGGTCACTGCGGGCCTGCGCTCCGTTGGGTTGGGGTCGGGGCCGCGCCGGCGCACGTCCTCAGCGCTCGCGGTTTACCCCGACATCGTTCGGCGCCCGGGTCCGCCGCTCGTCGCTTCCGGGCGCACCCCGCCACACCCCCTCCCGTCGTGTGAGCGCATGACGGCCGGTGGGGGTTCGGAAAGGCACCTGCGGCAACCCCGGACCGCTCTCTGAACCCCCACCGGCCGTTAGTCGCCCCAACCGGCAGGAGGGGGTGTGGCGGGGTGCCCCCGCAGGGGACGAGCGGGGGACCCAGCGCCGAATGATGTGGGGCAGCGCCGCGAGCGCCGAGGTGGGGGTCCCCCCGACCGAAGGCTGGGGGCGTACCCCGGCGCGGCACCGACCCCACAACGACCGCGCGAGGCGGTCACCGACCGCGCCGGATGGGGGTCCCCCCGGCCGAAGGCTGGGGGAGGGAGGGCGGCGGGGAAACCGCCCGCCGCAGGCGCAAACAACCCGCACACAACCACCGGGCCGCAAGGGGCGCCCCGGGCCAGAGGCGCTAGCCGATGTGGAGCAGGAGCGTCCCGTCGGCCGCGGCCTCGACGCGGACCTGGGCGAGCGTGTCGACGTGGACCGTGGGCTCGTGGGCCGCGGCGCGGGGGCCGACACCGACCACCCGCATGCCGGCGGCCTTCGCGGCCGCGATGCCGACCTCGGAGTCCTCGAAGACCACGCAGTCCTCGGGGCCGAAGCCCAGCTCGGCGGCGCCCTTGAGGAAGCCCTCCGGGTCCGGCTTGCTGGCGCTGACGCGCTCCGCGGTGACCATGACGGCGGGCATCGGGAGGCGGGCGGCGTCCATGCGGGCCCGGGCGAGGGCCTCGTCCGCGGAGGTCACCAGCGCGTGCGGGCGGCCCTGCAGCGCGGCCATGAAGGCCGGGGCGCCCTCGACCGGGACCACGCCGTCGACGTCGGCGGTCTCCTCGGCGAGCATGCGGGCGTTGTCGGCGTGGTTCTCCGCCATCGGGCGGTCCGGGAGCAGCACCGCCATCGTGGCATAGCCCTGGCGGCCGTGGACGACCTTCATCACGGCGTCGCCGTCGAGCCCGTGCGTCGCGGCCCACCGGCGCCAGCAGCGTTCGACCACGGCGTCGGAGTTGACCAGCGTGCCGTCCATGTCCAGCAGCAGGGCGCGGGCGGGGACGACGGTGGACGGCGACAGCATGGAACTCCCTCGGACGGACAAATCAAGTGGCCCGCCCGCCGGTCAGGGGAAACGGGCGGAGCCACTTTGTTCCTACACGATACAAAACCGTGCGGCGGTTCCGCCAGGGGGGGGTGCCCGAACGCGGTCCCCGCCGGCGCCGGCCCCGCCTCACGGGCCCCGCGGGCCTCGGGGCGCGTCGTCCGTCCCGTCCACGTACTGCAGCAGTCCGTAGGTGAAGCCGGCGGTCCGGCGGCCGGCCCCCGGCGGGGCGTGCGGGTCGGTGAACTCCAGCCGCCAGCGGGTCGGGGCGTCGCCCTCCAGGGGCCGTGCGGGCGGGAACGCCCGGGCCACCTCGTCGACGGTGCAGGACCACGGCGTGAGGTCGTCGAGGCCCGACAGCTGCGGCCCCCGCTCCCCCGGGGCGCGGACCAGCCACTCGTTCCAGACCGCCCCGCCGCCCGGGGCGCACAGCACCTCGAACCGCAGGGCAGGCCACAGCGGGACCCGCCACAGCAGCGCCGGGCAGGTCAGGTCGCCCACCTTCCGCCGGAGCACCGCCTCGGGCGGCCCGAGTACCGCGCGGTAGCGGCGCTCGCCGCGCGGGAAGCCCTTGGCGTGTCCCCATGCCTGCCAGCGGCGGTTCGCCTCCCGCATCTCGGTTCGGCTCGCCCCGAGCGTGCGCAGCGCCTCCTCCACCAGTTCGGGCCGGTGGTCGGCCATGCGTCGCAGCAGGACGAGCTGGAAGCCCCTGGGGCCGAAGTCGTCGATCGCCACGCCCCCATCCTGCCGGAGCGCCCCCGGGGCCGGACATGGCGGCGCCCGCCGCGGGACCTGGCCCCGGGGCGGGCGCTCACGGACGACGGAGGCCGGTCAGCCCCAGCCGTTCCCGTTCCCGTTGCCGTCGCCGGAGTCCGGGTCCGGTGTCGCGCCGGTCTTCGCCTCCAGGGCCGCCCGGGTGTTGGGCCCGTAGACGCCCTGCGGATCGCCCTTGACCCCGTAGAAGAACTGGAAGCGGGCCACGGCGTCGCCGACCTTCCGGTCGAATTCGCCGTTCGCGGGGCCGTAGTAGAGCCGCACCGCCTTGAGACGGTTCTGGAGGTCCACGACGGCCGGTCCGCTGTCACCGCGCTGCAGCGTCGCGGGCGCCGGCGGCGGCGCTGCCGAGCTGGGCGCCTGGGAGACCTGGCCGCTGGCGGACGCCGTCGGCTGCGACGTGGTGGCGCTGGGCGTCGGGGCGCCGGTCGTGGCCGAGGCCGAGGCGCTCGCGGACGCGAGCGTGGAGGGGGTGGCGCTGGGCGAGGCCGAGCGCGAGGCGGATGCCGAGGGCCGCGCGGAGGACGGCAGTTCGACCGCCGGCTCGGAGGCGCCCTGATCGGGTGCCGCCTCCGTACGGTCCGGCAGGCCGGTCAGCTGGGCGGTGAGGAAGACCGCGCCGACGGCGAGGCCGACCGCCCCGATGCCCGCGCCGGCGACGAGCGCACCGCGGCGGCGGCGATGGGCCCCGGCGCGGCGCCTGCTCACGGCACGGGACGGGTAGGGCACCAGTTCACGGGACGTGGCGGCGACCGGTACCGGCAGCCGGTCCGAGGAGACCGTGCCGAGGTCGATGACGTCGGTGTCCTCCTCCGGCCCAGCGGCCCCCGCGGCCTCCTCCGGCGGCACCGGCGCCAGGGGCGCGGTCGGCGGGTCCGCGTCCTGCGGTGGGAAGGCCTTGGCGGCCCCCGCCGCCACGGCGGCCGGGACGGCCTCCTCCGCGTCCGCGTACTCCTCCGGTCCCGGCACGTACGGCCGTACCCGGAGGGACTCGTACTCGTGCTCCTCCTGCGAAGCCGGTGATGCCGGCTTGTCAGACGCCACCGGCGCCCCCTCCCCATCCCCTGACAGACGCAGTGATTATGCAGACCGCGCATGCCCGGTGCCCAGCGCCTCCGTTCCCGACGGTCGTACAAACGGAGCCAATCTTGTGGAAAGGGTGTGAATATTTATAAGGAAGTGACGTGAACGCGGTACCGGAGCGCCGGTGCCCGAGCGGAACGAGTCCGTATGGCGCAGGACGACACCACTTCCCCCGCAGGGCAGGCCATGGCGGACGGCCCGGGGGAAGTGACCGACAAGCGGTCCGTCCACGTCGCGATCGGCGCGCTCGCGCTCGGTCTGCTGCTCGCCGCCCTCGACCAGACGATCGTCTCCACCGCGCTGCCGACGATCGTCAGCGACCTGGGCGGGCTGAAGCACCTCTCCTGGGTGGTCACCGCCTACCTGCTGGCCTCCACCGCCGCCACCCCGCTGTGGGGCAAGCTCGGCGACATGTACGGACGGAAGAAGCTCTTCCAGTCCGTCATCGTGATCTTCCTGATCGGCTCGGCGCTGTGCGGCCTCTCCCGGAGCATGGGCGAGCTCATCGCCTTCCGCGCGCTGCAGGGCCTGGGCGGCGGCGGACTGATCGTCCTGTCGATGGCGATCGTGGGCGACATCGTGCCGCCGCGCGACCGGGGGCGCTACCAGGGCGTGTTCGGGGCCGTGTTCGGCGCGAGCAGCGTGCTCGGGCCGCTGCTGGGCGGGCTGTTCGTGGACACCCTCAGTTGGCGCTGGGTGTTCTACGTCAACCTGCCGCTGGGCATCATCGCGCTCGCCGTGATCGCGACCGTGCTCCACATCCCGGTGCGGCGGACCACGCACCGCATCGACTACGGGGGCATGGTGCTGGTGGCGGCCGCGGCGACCTGCCTGGTGCTGATGACCTCACTGGGCGGTACGACCTGGGCCTGGGGCTCCTGGCAGGTGGTCGGGCTCGCGGTGCTCGGCGTGCTGCTGGTCGCGGCCTTCGTCCAGGTCGAGCGGCGGGCCGAGGAACCGGTGCTGCCGTTGCGGCTGTTCCGCATCCGCACCTTCTGGATGTGCTCGGTGATCTCCTTCGTCGTCGGCTTCGCGATGTTCGGCTCGCTGACCTTCCTGCCGACCTTCCTCCAGGTCGTGCACGGCTACTCGCCGACCTGGTCCGGCGTGCACATGATCCCGATGGTGGTGGGCATGCTGGTGGCCTCCACCGCCTCCGGCCAGGTCGTCTCCCGCACCGGCCACTACAAGGTCTTCCCGATCGCCGGGACCGCCGTCACGATCGTCGGGCTGGTCCTGCTGCACGGGCTCGACGAGACCACACCGGTCTGGGCACTGAGCCTGTTCCTGCTCGTCTTCGGCCTCGGGCTCGGCCTGGTCATGCAGGTGCTGATCCTCGTCGTGCAGAACGCCGTCGGCTACGCCGACCTGGGCGCGGCCACCTCCGGCGCCACCTTCTTCCGCTCCATCGGGGCGGCCTTCGGCGTCTCCATCTTCGGCACCATCTTCTCGACCAACCTCGCCCGCGAGGTCACCGCCGCCCTCGCCGGGCTCACCCTGCCGCCCGGCTTCGACCCGGCGATGATCCAGTCCGATCCGCGCGGCGTGCGGCAGCTCCCGCCGTCCCTGCGCGACCCGGTGCTGCACGCGTACTCCACCGCCATCACCAGCGTCTTCCTGTGGGCGGTACCGGTGTGCGCGTTGGCCTTCGTCCTGGCCTGGTTCCTTAAGGAGCAGCCGCTGCGGCGCACCCTCACCGTGCCCGACGCGAGCGAGACGATCGGCACCAACCCCGTGGACCGCTCCTCCCTCGACGAGATCGCCCGCGGCCTGAGCGTCCTCGGCAGCCGCGAGGCCCGCCGCGACCTGTACGTACGGATCACCGCGCTGACCGGCCTCGGCCTCCAGCCCGCCTCCGCCTGGCTGCTGCTGTACATCGCCCGCACCGGCTCCGCCGACCCCGTCGACCTCGCCCTGCAGACCACGGTGCCGTACACGGTCATCGAGGGCGCCGCCTTCGAGGTCGAGGAACACCGCTACGCCGTCCGCCGGGGCAACCCGCTGTACCTCACCGAACGCGGTCAGGAGGTCGTGGCCCTGCTCACCGAGGCCCGCCGCAAGGTGCTGGCCGAACTCCTGGGCGACTGGAACCCCGAACGCCACGCCGACCTGGCCGCCCTGCTCACCCGACTGACCACCGAACTCTGCGGCCAGGACCAGGACCGCCCCGGCCCCCACCGCCCCGCGGCGTGAGCAGGCGGGGCGGCCGGGACCGGGACGGTCACCGCGGTGACGCGGCGAAGGCGGCGAGCGCGGTGAAGTCGGGTTCTCGCAGGCCGACACGCGGGTCGACGTGGTGCAGGAGTGCCGGACCGGGGTGGTGGGTGGCGACCCAGTCCGTGTCGGCGGGGCCCTGCTCGTCGTCGACCCAGGCGAAGCGGCGGCCGGCGGCGTACGCCACGAGCGCCTCGGTCTTCCAGTGCACGAGGTCGGGACGGTGCGCGAACAGCGCGGCGCCGAAGTCGACGTACGGCAGCTCGGGCAGGCCGATGACGGGCGCGATCCAGCGGTTGGCCTCCGCCATCCAGGTGGTGGCCCAGCAAAGGTCGAAACCCAGCCCGAGCAGCGCCTCGCCGTGCGCGGGGTTGAGCCACACCCGCAGCGGGCGGGCGGAGACGCCGGGCGCCGGCACCCGCAGCGTGGTGTAGCCCTCGGGCCGCCGGGTGCGCTTGGCCGCGTACGGGTTGAGGGGGCCGTCGACGTCGAGGAAGAGCAGCGGCCGGTCCATGGTCGCAGCCTGACGTGCGGTGATCGCGGACGGCAAGGCGGTTTCCCGGGCCGGAGGGCGGCGCCCCGCGGGCACGGGGCGCCGCGCGGGGTCAGGCCTGCTTCGGCGCGGCCTGCTGGACGACCTCGAAGGACCACAGGGTGGACCCGCTGGCGGCCGGCCTGGGCCGCTCCGCACCGCCCTCGCCGCCCTCGCGGTGCGCGGCCTGCATCGGGCCGGACATCCAGTTGCTGAAGTCCTCCTCGCTGCGCCACCGCGTGTACACGAGGTACTGGTCGGTGCCCTCGACCGGGCGCAGCAGCTCGAACCACTCGAAGCCGTCCGAGCTCTCCACGGCGCCCGCCCGTGAGGCGAACCGCTTCTCCAGGACCTCGCGCTGCTCGGCCGGGACGGTCAGTACGTTGATCTTGACGACGCTCATACGTCCATCCTGCCTCAGCGCACGCGCATCGCCCGCCTAGCGGGCCGCGAACCACGCGCCGAGTGCACCACCCGCGGTGACCAGCAGCGTGAGGAACTTGTACGGCACGTGCTGCACTGTCAGGTGGAGTCCTCCGACTCGCAGCTCCAGAAAGGGTTGCGGCTTGCCCGATCCGTCGTTCGCCTGGCTCAACTCGGCCTCCGATACAGCCGTGCGGCCGTCGTCCCTTACGACCGCGACCAACCTACGGAACCGTAACCTACGGAACCGTAGGTTAGGTGGCCAAGTAACGCAGTTGGCCGAACGAGGACCGCGGTCCGTGAGAGTTCGATCGGGGGGAAATTCGCGTGCCCCCGGTCAGCCCCGCGTGTCACGCTGCCCGGCGGAATGTGTCGTCCCGAGCATGGAGGAGTGCGCTGTGTCCGAGAGCGGTGCGCATGCGGTGTCGGCCCTGTTCTCGCAGGGGCGGCTCACGGTCATCCCGCGCCGGGTGGCGCGGCGCGAGCAGTTGCTGCGGCATCTGACCGAGACCCTCTTCCGGCCCGGGCGGGACTACCACGAGCGCGAGGTCAACGAGGCGCTGCGCACGGTGCACGAGGACTGCGCGGCCCTCCGCCGCTACCTGGTGGAAGGCGGCTGGCTGGAGCGGTCGGCGGACGGGACCGCGTACCGCAGGACGCGCTGAGCCGCGGCCCCGGGCGGCCGGAGACCGCTGCGCGGCGGGCTCAGCGGCCGGCGCTGTCCCGCGGCTGACCGGGACCGGGAGCGGCCGGGCCGGGACCGCCCGGCGTGCCCTGCCGTTGCCCCGGTGCGAGCAGGACCACGCACACGGCGATGACCCACAGCCCGGCCAGCCCGAGGCCGATGAAGCCGGCGTACGGGATGAACATCAGCACGCCAAGGACGAAGGCCACCCAGCCCAGCCAGTGCGGCAGCGGGTCGCCGTCGCCGCGGGAGATCGCCAGCCCCGCCCCGAGCAGCATGACGCCGATCCCGGCCAGGATGGGCATGAACAGGTCGCTGCCGAGGGCGTTGAGCGCCTGGAGGGCGCCGCCGCCGACCAGGGCCCGGTCGCTGGCCTCGACCAGGCTGAGGGTGAGCCCGGCGCTGATCCAGAAGCCGAGGGCGGCCAGGATGCCGCCGGCGAAGGCGACCTGGGGCAGCCAGCCGGTGCGGTCGGACGTGGCCAGGACGTGCCGCAGGTAGCCGGCGAAGAAGACCAGGAAGAGTCCCGCGACGAGCAGCAGGTACAGGCCGACGCCCTGCCGCGTGTCGTGGGTGAGGTAGAACGCCCTGACCGCGACCCCCGAGCTGCCGATCCCCGGGGTGTCCCCCTGGAGCGCGTAGGAGACGGCGGCGAGGATCACGGCGGCCAGGCCGGTGAGCGGTCCGAGTCGCATCGGGGGGTCTCCGATCCGTCCGTTGGCCCCCCAGACCGGTTTCTGTCCGTACCGATGCTGTCACGGCTCGTGCGGGGCCGCCCATCGGCGGCGCCCACCCGGGGTGCGGACCGGTGCGGCTCAGCGGGCCTCGGCGACGGCGGCCCGCTCGGGCGTGGCCGCGGCCTGTGCGGGCAGCGTCACCGGGACGACCGTCTGGGCGCGGCGCTCCCGGCGGAAGACGTACGCGGCGAGGGAGCCGGAGCCGACCAGCGCGACGGCGGAGGTGGCGGTGCCGAGCCAGCCGGCGCCGAGCCACTGGCCGCCCGCGTAGCCCAGGCCCACGCTGTACGCGGCCCAGGCCAGGCCGGCCAGCGCCGACCAGGGCAGGAACTCGCGGATGCGGCGGTGCGCGGCGCCGGCGGTGAGGCTGACGACGGAGCGGCCGGCCGGGGCGAAGCGGGCGAGCACGACGAGCGCGCCACCGCCGCGGGACAGGACGGCACCCAGGATCTCCTGGGCGGTGGACAGCCGGCGGGAGTGCGCCACGTGCTGGTCGATCCACTCACCGCCGCGCCAGGCGAGGCGGTAGGCGGCCAGGTCGCCCAGGGTGGAGGCGACGGCCGCGCAGAGCAACAGGGCGAGCACGTCGAGGATGTCGTTGCCGCCGGCGGCGGTGCCGGCCGTGGCCGCCGAGATCAGCAGGACGCCGCTCGGCATCACCGGCAGGAAGACGTCGAGCACGATGGAGGCGGCTACCAGGGCGTAGATCCACGGTGAATCGAACAGGGAACCTGCTCCGATGAACACCGCGTCCTCCTCTCCCTGCGAGTGCGCGGCGCCACCGAGGTGTGAGGCGGTATCACGCAGAAGCGGTTCTTCTGCGATCCGCTCTCAGCCGTACAGCGTACGCCAGCCATGCTCCTGTGATCCCCTCGGGGCGCGTGACGTTTTCCTCATCTTCGATGGTGACGATCGGGAATAGCACGCGATTAACCGGGAGGGACGACAGAACGTCCCCGGAACGAGATGTTCCGCTCAGCCTCCGGCCCACATCATGGACATGCCACGCATTCGGCCCTCCGGCATCCGGCACCCGCCCTCGCACATGCGTACGCCCGCGACCGGCCGGCCCACTCCGGCGGGCCCGGAACACCACGCTCACCCGAATGAGTGAGTGCAGGGCGCTCCACCCGGTGGGTAGCTTCCGAGAGGAAAGCGGCAGAAGGCAGGGGGAACCACCGCACGAGAAACCTCGTTTCACCGTGAATTGATTGCCTAATCCACGCTTTTGTGCGCGTGGGCCATCGGGCCGCAAGGGAAGGACCATCCATGACGGTTGAGCCGGGTGTCGCGTCGGAGGCGGCGACGGAGAACGGCCAGTCCCAGCGGAGTCTGGGCACCGCTGCCGCGCGGAATTTGGCGACGACCACCAAATCCACGCCGCAGATGCAGGGAATCACATCGCGGTGGCTGCTGCGGGTGCTGCCGTGGGTCGAGGCCGCCGGCGGCGCCTACCGGGTCAACCGGAGGCTCAGCTACTCGGTGGGCGACGGAAGGGTGGACTTCGTCCAGACCGGCTCCGAGGTCCGGGTGATCCCGGCGGAGCTCGGCGAACTGCCGCTGCTGCGCGGCTTCGCCGACGACGCGGTGCTGACCGCGCTCGCCGGGCAGTTCGAGCAACGGGAGTTCACGGCCGGGGAGACGCTCGTGGCCGCCGGGCAGCCGGCCGACCACGTCTTCCTCGTCGCCCACGGCAGGATCGACAAGCTGGCCCCGGCCAAGTGGGACGGCCAGGGCGTGATCGGCAGCATCGCCGACGGCGACCACTTCGGCTCCGAAGGGCTGGCCGGCCCCGACAGCACCTGGGACTACACCGCCAGGGCGGCCACCGCCGTCACCGTGCTCGCCCTGCCGCGCCAGGCCTTCCAGGCCGTCATGCAGCAGGCCGACGGGCTGCGCGAGCACGTCGCGGGCTTCGTCACCGGCACCCAGCAGGCGCAGAACAAGTACGGCGAGAAGGCCATCGAACTGGCCTCGGGCCACGTCGGGGAACCTGACCTGCCCGGCACCTTCGTGGACTACGACCTCTCCCCGCGCGAGTACGAACTGAGCGTCGCGCAGACCGTGCTGAAGGTCCACACCCGCGTCGCCGACCTGTACAACCAGCCCTACAACCAGGTCGAGCAGCAGGTGAAGCTGACCGTCGAGGCACTGCGCGAACGGCAGGAGCACGAACTGCTCAACAACCGGGAGTTCGGGCTGCTGCACAACGCCGACTACCGGCAGCGCATCACCACGCACTCCGGACCGCCCACCCCCGACGACCTCGACGAACTGATCAGCCGGCGCCGCAACGCCCAGTACCTGCTGGCCCATCCGCGGGCCATCGCGGCCATCGGAAGGGAATTCAACAGCCGCGGTCTGGTACCGCACACCATCGATTTCCACGGCCACCACGTGCCGTCCTGGCGCGGAATCCCGATCCTCCCCTCCAACAAGATCCCGATTTCCCGGGAGAACACCACCTCGATCCTGGTGATGCGCACCGGCGAGGACAACCAGGGCGTGATCGGCCTGCACCAGACGGGAATTCCGGACGAGTACGAGCCGGGCCTCTCGGTGCGTTTCATGGGGATCGACGAGAAGGCGATCATCTCCTATCTCGTCAGCACCTACTATTCGGCGGCCGTCCTCGTCCCCGACGCCCTCGGCGTCCTGGAGAACGTGGAGATCACGCGTCCCGGAGCCTAGGCCCGGAGCCTAGGCCCGGAGCCTGGCCCCAGCGCGCACGCGGCCTCCGGGAGCGGCGGCGCGTGCTCGTGGCGGGGCGGGCGGCCCCGGCCGCCCCGCACCGTCCGCCACGAGCACGGCCGTCGGCCCTCCGAACCCCCGGGCGGGGCGGGGGTTTTCCCCACCCCGCTTCCGGTGGGCGGCCTGATTCCGGGCACATCGGACGCTCCGTAGCGTCCTGGGTATGACGAAGAGCACCCGCACGTTGAGGACCCTCGCCGCCGCCGCGGGCGTCGTGGCACTGATCGGTACGGCGTCCGCCTGCGCGAACGCCTCCGACGACAGCGAGCCGGAGCGCAAGAGCTTCGCGCTCGACGGGAACGAACTGACCATCGACTCCTCCGACAGCAAGGTGGTGGTGAAACCGGCCGACGTGGACGAGATCCAGGTCACCCGGTGGTTCGACGGCTGGGCCGTGTTCGGCGACACGCCGAAGGCCACCTGGTCGATGCACGGGCACACCCTGACCTTCCGCACCAAGTGCCAGGGCGCCGTGCAGGACTGCTCGGTGCGCCACGAGGTGCTGGTGCCGCGCGGGGTCCGCCTGACGGTGGTCAACGGCGACGGCAGCGTGGAGGCGAGCGGCTTCAGCACCCCGCTGGAGCTCACCACGGGCGACGGCTCGGTGGTCGTCCGGGACGTGACCGGCCCGCTCCGGCTCTCCAGCGGCGACGGCCGGATCGACGCCGGCGGCATCCGCTCCCGCGAGGTCAGCGCCCACACCTCGGACGGCTCGGTGAAGCTGGCCTTCGACAAGGTGCCCGACCTCGTCGAGGCGACGACCGGCGACGGCCGGGTCAGCGTCGTGCTGCCCCACCAGAGCTACAAGGTCTCCGCACGCTCCGGCGACGGGCACGTCAGCGTGGACGTCCCCCGCGACGACACCAGCGGCCACGTCGTGACGGTCCGTACGGGCGACGGCTCGGTGAGCGTCACGGAAGCCGGCCGCTGACCGCAACCGCCCGGCCCGTGTATTCGTCCCAGCCAGGTGGGAGACTGGAGCGGACAACCACCGGCGGCGGACCTGCGGGAGAGGGCGACTGTGACGACGGCACGCTCGTGGTGGCGGCGCGGGGACAACCTGCGCGCCGACGCCCAGGCCGCGAAGGACGCCGCCGCCGAGGCGTTCTACGAGCTGGACACCGCCCAGCGCGACCTGGTGATCTCCATAGAGACCATCACCGCCGTCGACAGCTCCCCCGCCGCGCGGCGCGCGAGCGATGACTTCCGGGCACTGGGCGAGCGCATCGACCAGGTCAGCGCCGCCTACATCGCGGCGGTGGACGCCTACGACCTGGACCGCGACGAGTTGGAGGCCGCCACCGCGGCCCGCGCCCGTACCGAGCTCACCAAGGCGAAGGACGACCTGGTCCGCGCCAGGACCGACCTGGACGCCTTCGCGCGTGGGCTCGGCCCGCTGCTGGACAAGGCCGAGACCCAGCTCGCCCGCCTCGCCCCCGCCGTCGAACGGGCCCGCCAGGCCCTGCTCGCCGCGTCCAACGCGCTGGACGCCGTACGGGCATCGGGTCTTCGCGCCGACGACCTCGCGGCCCGGCTGGCGGCCCTCGGCCCGGAGCTGACCAAGCTCAACCAGGGCGCCGGCACGCACGGCGTGCAGGAGACCATCCGGCGCGCCGACGAGGTGCTGCGCACGGCCGAGGCCATCCGCGCGGAGGCCGAACGCCTGCCCGAGCGGGCCCGTGAGATCGACAAGCGGATCGTGTCGCTGCGGACCCGGACCCAGGCCCTGGCGACCCGCACGGAGGGCGTCGATCCGGTCCTGAGCGAGCTGCGCCGCCGGTTCAGCATGGCGTGCTGGCAGGACCTGCAGCACGTGCCGGAGCGGGCGACGGAGGCCGTGGGCCGCGCGGAGCAGAAGCTCTCGGAGGCGGCGAAGGCCCGCGACGAGCAGCGCTGGCCGGACGCGACGGCCCTGCTCGGCACGGTGCGGGCGCTGCTCGACGACGCCGACGCGGCGGTGTCCGCGGCCGGCGACCGGCTGCGGCGGCTCAACGAGGTCAGCAAGGACCCGCACGGCGAGATCGAGCGGACCCGGTTCGCCGTCCGGGACGCCCAGCGGCTCGCCATGCAGGGCCGTACGACACCTGAGCAGCGGCACGCGCGCCCCCTCGACGAGGCCGTCGCCCGGCTCGACCGCGCCGTCGACGGTCTCCAGGGCCGGCACCCCGACTGGTGGCACTTCCTCACCGAGACCGCAGCGGTGCGCGACATGGCGGCCCGGGTCGTCGCCGCGATCCGCGAGGACCGTGCCTCGGGACGCTAGCCGTACGCGGTGGGCCACCGGCGCCCAGCCACCGCCACTACCGCCCGGCGCAGGACAGCGCGGCGCGGATCTCGGCGGCGGGGTCGCCCTCGTGGTAGACCCGCTCGCTCGGTTCGATGTTGTCCAGGAACTCCTGGTAGCGGACGGCGTACAGCAGATGCGCCAGCGGCTCGCCCACCGTGAGCGCCCGCCGGGGGTCGGCCGCGGGCAGCAGTGCCGACCAGGTCAGGACCCAGGCCTCGGCGGCGGCCTCCCAACTGCGTGGGTCGAGGAACCCCTTTGGTCGCAGGCCGTCGAGGACGGGGTGGCCGTAGTGGCTGTCGGCGAAGTCCACCATGACGACGCGCCGCCCGTCGCAACGCCAGTTCCCCGGGTGGAAGTCACCGTGCACGACGGTGTGCGGCAGCCCGCAGGCGTCCAAGTCCGCGACGAGCGCGGGCAGTCGCCCGGCCAGCCTGCGGGCCCGGGTCCGCTCCGCCGGGGTGAGTTCACGGCCGGCCTGGCCGTCCAGCAGCCGGTGCACCCGGGCGGCCAGGGTCCGTGGTGTGCGGTCGGGCAGCCCGGCGGGCGCCGTCTTCGTGGCGAGCGCGGCCTGGGCGGACGCCAGCCGCCGCGCGGCGGCCGCCGCGACCTGCGGGGCGGCCCGCCGGCAGTCGTCGCCGGGCACGTGCCCGAGCAGCACCCTCCGCCGCGGGGTGTCCGCCGCCAGGACCTCGGGGACGAACGCCCGGTCCACTGCGGCGAAGAGCCCGATGACGGTGGCCTCGCAGGCGTTGAAGCGGGGGCTGGTCGTCTTCAGCCAGGCCGTGCGGCCGTCGCCGGTCGTCATGCGGAACAGCCCGGACAGGTTCCACGTCCTGACCTGCTCGGCCGTGCCACCGCCCAGCACGCCGTGCGCCCAGGCCAGGGCCTCGCGCAGGCCCGGCGCCGTCGCCCAGTCGGCCCGCAGCTCCTCCGGGCCCGGGAGCGCACGGTCGCCGCCGCGGCCCGCGGGCCCGAGCGGCACTCCGTCGGGCGGCCTGCGCAGTGCCTCGGCGTGGTACGTCACCGCGCCGTCGCGCCCGCCTTCACCGCCCTCGACCGCGACCAGCCGCAGCACGGCCACGGGCACGCCGAGCAGGGCCTCCAGGCGTGCCACGACCTCCGTGACGTCGCACCACCAAGGGGCCGCGACGGTGAAGGGGCCGTATCCGCCCAGCCGTTCGCCGTCGTACGTCACCACGACGTCGACCACGCGTCCTGCCGCCTGCTGCTGCGTCACCCCGGCAGTGTCACGCGCGGGGCGCCGTCCCGCGAGGGTCATCCGGCCCCGTCGCGGCCCGTCAGCCGCAGCAGCCTCCGCCGCAGCAGCCCCCGCCGCCCGCGGCCGGGCGGGGGGCGGCCGCCGCGGAGGCGGCGGCGGTGCCGCCGACCGCGACCGTCGACAGGAGCTTGACCGTGTCGTCGTGCCCGGCGGGGCACTCCGCCGGCGCGGCGGACTCCGCCATCGGGCGGCTCAGCTCGAACGTGGTGCCGCAGGAGCGGCAGCGGTACTCGTAACGGGGCATGGGCACAGATTAACCACGGCTCACAGCTTGCGCGCCAGGGTCAGTCCGTCCGCCACGGTCAGCAGCAGCCCCTCGACGCGCCCGTCGGCCGCGACGCGGTCGTTGAACGCCCGGATCCCCGCCGTGTCACCGGTGGCGCGCGGGTCCACGACCCGTCCGTGGAAGAGCGTGTTGTCGGCGGCGATGATCCCGCCGGGCCGCATCCGCGGCACCAGCTCCTCCCAGTAGTTGACGTAGTTGCCCTTGTCGGCGTCGAGGTAGACCAGGTCGATCCACGGATCGCGCGGCAGCGCCCGCAGCGTGTCCAGGGCGGGCGCGATCCGCAGGTCCACGCGGTCGGCGACACCGGCCTTGGCCCAGGCCTCCCGGGCGACCGCGGTCCACTCCTCGGAGATGTCGCAGGCGATCAGGCGCCCGTCCGCGGGCAGCGCCTGCGCCATGGACAGGGCGGAGAAGCCGGTGAAGGTACCGACCTCCACGACCTGCCGGGCGCCGGTCAGCCGCACCAGGAAGGCCAGCAGCGGACCCTGCTCGCGCGCCGACTGCATGCCCGCCGCGTCACCGAAGCGGGTGCGCGTGATCTCGACCAGTTCCTCCTGGACCGGGTCCAGGGGCGGATTGTGCTCGAGGACATACGCGTACAGTTCGGGCGTGAGCTGCGGGTTCTTGGTCTCGGGCACGGCTGCTCCTTAAGGTGGCGGCATGTACGTGGATGACGTCCTCGCCCTGGTGCCCAGCATGCCAGGCAGGCGGGTGCTCCTGGGGTTGGCGGGCGCGCCCGCGGCGGGCAAGTCGACCCTGGCCCGTTCGCTGGTGGCGGGGGTCGACGCACGGCTCGGCGCGGGTACGGCGGCGTACGTGCCGATGGACGGCTTCCACCTCTCCAACGCCCAGCTCGACCGGCTCGGACTGCGCGGCCGCAAGGGCGCGCCGGAGACCTTCGACGTGGACGGCTACGTCCACCTGCTGCGGCGGCTGCGCTCGTGGCAGGGCCGCGCCGTCTACGCGCCGGACTTCGACCGGGACCTCGACGAGCCGGTCGCGGCGGGGATCGCCGTACTCCCCCAGGCCCGGCTGGTGGTGACGGAGGGGAACTACCTGGCCGACGACGGCGCCGGCTGGCACGAGGTCAGGGACCTGCTGGACGAGCTGTGGTTCGTCGAGGCCGA
Source organism: Streptomyces sp. TOM-9 (assembly GCF_056858595.1). Lineage (NCBI taxonomy): Bacteria > Bacillati > Actinomycetota > Actinomycetes > Kitasatosporales > Streptomycetaceae > Streptomyces > Streptomyces sp. TOM-9. Next base: position 3,407,566 of record NZ_JBXEQB010000001.1, read on the forward strand.
ACCCGAGGTGCGTGAGGACCGGCTGCTGGCCCGGCATGTGACGGGCGGTCGCACGGAGGCGGAGGCCCGGGCCTTCATCGAGGCCAGCGAACGGCCGAACGCGCTGCGCGTCGAGGCGACGCGCAGCGCGTGCACACGGGTGGTGCGGACCGGCGGTGTCAGCGGCGCGCCACGCTGAGCATCCGGCGCAGGATCTCCTCCCCCGCCGCCACGCCGGGCAGGGTCAGCGCGTCGACGTGCGGCGCGCCCCAGCCGGTGTCGGCGAGTTCACCGTGGCCGGGACGCCAGGCGGTGTGAGCGGCGAGCAGCAGCTCCGCGTCCAGGAGGGAGTCGCCCGCGGCGAGCACGTGGTCGGCGCCGGTACGGCGGACGACCTCGGCCAGCGCCGCCGACTTGGTGAGCGGCTTGGGCACGGCGTAGACCTTGCGGCCCTGCAGCGAGACCGTCCAGCCGCGCTCCTCCGCCCATTCGGCGAGGTCCTTCACCCAGCGCTCGGGCAACAGCGACCGCTCCACGACCAGGTAGACGAACAGGTCCTCGGCGACGCGTTCCTTGCGCAGCCAGGTCTCGTCGCAGGTGCGGGCCATGAACTCGCGGACCTCGGCCAGCGGCGCGCAACCCTCGTCGAGGCGGCGGCGCATCTCGGCGTTCCAGTCGTGGTCGGTGTGCCCCTTGACCAGGATGTGCCCGCCGTTGGCGCAGATCGCGTACCGGGGCACGGGGCCCGGGAGGTTGATGCGCCGGTACTGCTTGCGGGTGCGGGTCGTCGCCGGGACGAACTCGGCGGCGGCCGCGAGCCGCTGGATCAGCGCGGCGGCGTTCTCGGTCATGAAGGACAGCGGCCGGCCCTCGTGGACCTCGACGCACAGCAGCCGCGGCGCCTCCTCGTCGGCCATGGACAGGGCCAGGGCCGACGGCGAGTAGATGAGGGTGCGGTCCAGGTCGCTGGCGACGAGGGACTTCACGATCTCGGGGCGCTGCTTCACTTGGCCTCCACCGCCTTGCCGTCCGTTCCGGTCGCGCCCCGGGTGAAGCGCGGGTGGATCAGCCCGACGCACGAGTACGGCAGGTCGTCCACCTCCTCCACCGGGACGCCGCGCTGCTCGGCGAGCAGCCGGATGTGCGCCAGGTCCTGTCCCGCGCCGCGCCGGGCGAGCACCCGCCACGGCACGCGGCGCAGCAGCACCCGGGTGGTCTCGCCGACGCCCGGCTTGACCAGGTTGACGTCCCCGATCCCGTACTCCTCGCTGATCCGCTCGACCGCGGCCCAGCCCTCCCAGGTGGGCGTGCGGTCGCCGGCCTGGAGCTCCTTGAGGTCCCGGGCGACCTCGTCGGTCACGGCGGCGAAGCGGGCCGAGACCTCGTCCAGGAAGAGGCCGGAGACGTCCGAGCCGGCCAGCTCGCGGTAGAACTTGGCGCCGTGGAACTCGTCGGGGCCGATCAGGTCGGCGCGCAGCACGGTGCGCGAGACGAGGCCGGAGACCGTGGAATTCAGGCACGCGGACGGGATGAGGAAGTCGTCGCGGGTGCCGAAGGTGCGGACGCACGAGCCGGGGTCGGCGAGCACCGCGATCTCCGGGTCGAAGCCCCCGTACGGGGCCACGGCGTCGGCCAGTTCGCGGGTGATGGCGCCCTTGCCGGTCCAGCCGTCCACGAACACCGCCCGCGCGGGGTCGTGGTGCTCCGCCAGCCAGCGCAGGGCGGTGGTGTCGATGCCCCGGCCGCGGACGATGGACACGGCGTAGTGCGGCAGGTCCAGGCCGTGCGCGTGCCGGGCCCAGCGGCGCATCAGCACGCCGACCGGGGTGCCCGCCCGGGCCAGCGACACCAGGACGGCGTCCGGTCCGCGTTCGGCGAGCACCAGTTCGGTCACGGCACCGACGGCGCGGGCGATCCGGCCCGCGGATTCCGCCAGCGCGACCCGGAACAGCTCCTGGTACTCGGCGCTGGGCTGGTACTCCACGGGCAGCGACTCCGCGTAGTGCGCCCCGCCGCTCTGGATCGCCTCCTCGCGCTCCTCGGTCGGCGCCTCCAGTTCGGTCTCGGAGAGGTCCTTCAGCAGCCAGCCGACCTCGTCGGGCGCGTACGAGGAGAACGCCGGCCCGCGCAGCGGCTCCGGGAGCGTCGGGGCGGGCGGGCGGGGTTCGTACGAGGGGACCACGGCCAGCAGGAGCCTTTCGGTGTGTCCGGCGAGCTGCGCGAGCAGCCCTCCGGGGGCGTGCAGGGCGGGCGTGTCGCCCGCGCTGTCCACGACGGCGACGATCGCGTCGAAGCCCGCGCCCGCCACGTTGTACGCGTAGCGCTCGCCGGGGCCGTCCGCCGGGTCGTCGTGGTCGGGGAAGGTGATCCGGGTGCGTATCGCGTACCCCGGGTCGTCCACGGCCAGGACCGGGGAACGCGTCGTCGTGGAGAACCGCACCTCCGCGGCGGGCAGGGCGTCCTGCAGTGCCCGGGCCAGCCGCAGCGGGGCGTACATGAGCTCCTCGTTGCCGAGCACGAGGACGCGGGGTGCCGGGGCGTCCCCGGCGCCGTCGCCGTCGCCGGGCGGGCGCAGGCCCTCCGCCAGACGGGCCGCCATCGCGGGCAGCGCCGCCTCCAGCCGCGCGCGGTGCGCGGGAGTGAAGCCGTGCCGGCCGCCGTCGGGCAGCCCGGCGGGCCAGTCCAGGTGCACCCGCCGGGGTGCCGCTCCCGCGGCCGGGCGGGCGGGCTCGGCGGCGCCGTGCGCGGCGACCAGTGCCCGGCCGCGCTCCAGCACCCCGTCCGGGAGGACGACCGTGCCCGAGGCCAGGGCGAGGACGTCGACGCCCGCGCCCAGCTCCGCCGCGAACCCGGCGAGCAGTGCGCGGTCGGCCTCCGAGCGCATGTCGACCAGGGCGACCACGACGTACCGGCGGCGCGGGTAGCGGGTGTGCAGCGCCCGCACCGTGTTGAGCACCGTCCGGCCGGTGGAGAACTCGTCGTCGACCAGCACCAGCGGCCCGTCCCCGGCCAGCAGGCCGGCGTCCTCGGGCAGCAGCAGGTGCGAGGTCGCGTGGCTGTGCTCCTCCTCGAAGCCGCCGACCGGCTCGGTCCCGGGGACCGGGCGCCGCGTGGAGTGCAGGTACGGGGCGGTGCCGACGCCGTCGGCCACGGCGTGCCCGAGGCCCGTCGCGGTCTCGGCGTAGCCGAGCACCACGGCCCGGGCCGCCTCGTCCTCGCCCAGCAGCTCCCGCACGCGCACCCCGAGCCCGTACCCGGCGTCGTAGACGACGTGCGGACGCTGCGGCACGTGCTTGCCCAGCACGTTGGAGACGAGCAGGTGCGCCCGCTTGGGGTTGCGGCGCAGGGCGAGGCCGAGCAGACCGCTCAGGCCGTCCCCCCGCAGGGTGACCCCGAGCCGGTCGGCGACCCACTGCCCGGACCAGACGTGCTCCACTGCCATGCCTTCGGCACTCTCCCTCTCGTTGCCGGTCACGACGGCACGCACGCGGAGAGCAGCTCGACGAAGCCGATCTCCTCACGCGCCACGCCGAAGACCTCGGCGCGCCGCACGGTGCGCTCGGCCCAGGCGCGGTGCGGCTTCACCTCGTTCATCTTGTTGGTGTAGGCCGAGCGCAGCACGCCCCCGCCGCTGCGGTCCTCGTGCAGGATGTCGACGGCGTCGCTCCACTCCTCGTGGGAGACGACGCTGAGCGCGTGCACGGGCTGGACGTGCGAGGGGTGGATGCAGGTCTTGCCCTGCAGGCCGTTCGTCCGGTCCAGTTCGATCTCGCGCAGCAGCCCGTCCATGTCCCGCTGGATGAGGGCCTCGCGCAGGTCGACGGCCTCGGGGACGAAGGGGCTCTGCCGCAGCAGCGGCTTGAACATGCGCTCGGAGTGCTTGAAGTACTCCCAGACCGGCCCGGTGATGGTGAAGCCGGTGCCGTCGGCGCGCCCGAGGACGTTGACCACGTCGGCGATGATCGAGGCGACGATGCGGACGTCGTAGGCGGTCATGTCGGGCGAGCGTCGCAGCCCGTAGGCGGAGCAGAAGTCGGTGACGCCGAGCCGCAGCGCGAGCACGCGGTCGCGGTACTTGTCGACGGTCCGGGAGATGCCGTACAGCGTCTCGGTGCGGGTCTCCAGGTGGAGCAGTTGCGGGGACTCCAGGACCGGCATCGCGTACAGCCGCCGCCCGCAGTCCGCCTCGGCGGCGGCGAGGGCCTCCAGGAAGGGGACCCCGGACTCCTCGGTGAACTTGGGGAGCACGAATCCGGAGAGCAGGGACACGTCGTCGCCGAGCCGGCGCACGAGGTCGGTGATCTGGCCGGGGGTGCGGACCCGTATGAAGAGCAGCGGGGGGTCGCCGTCGGGGATCCGGTGGGCGAGATCGCCGAACTGGCGGACCAGGTTCTCCTCCGCAGCCTCGACCTCCCGGTCGTCGATGGAGTCCTCCAGGCACAGCACCATCGACACCACACCACGGGCGGCCTGCTTGAGCACGTCGTCGGCGAGCCTCGACCGGGTGGCCGGGCAGTAGAGGGTGGCGCCGAGGGCGACGGCGAGCGTGCCGGCCGACGAGGCCGCGGTGAACTCGGCGGGCTCCCGGTGGAAGAGCTCGTTCCGTACGTCCGGCGCGAGGTGCCCGAAGTGGCGCATGCTTTCCCCCGTGGCAGGTGGTGGTTGGAGAGAGGTGGGAAGCGTCCCCCGACGCCGTGGCCGATTATCGTACGTGCGAGCCCCCTGCGGACGTTCCCGGCGTACGTGAAAATCAGGTAACCCCCTCGGGTCCGGTACGTGTCGCCCTGTCCCCATCTTTCCCCGCCGGCGCACCCGCCGTACGCCCCGCGTTGTGGGCGCGGCCCCCGGGAGGGCAGGATTACGCGCATGACGCAGGCGATGGTGAAGGGCTCCAACATCCCGGTGACGGCCTCGGGGGTGCGGGCGGTGCTCCGCTGGAGCCCGGGGGCGGGTGTGCCGGACGTCGACGCCTCGGCGCTGCTGCTGGGTGCGGACGGCCAGGTGCGCTCGGACGAGGACTTCATCTTCTACAACCAGCCCCGGCACCCGGGCGGCGCCGCCCGGCACCTGCCCAAGCGCAGCGAGCCGGCCGGGCTGACGGACGCCATCGAGGTGGACCTGGCCGCACTCGAGGCGGGCGTGGACCGGGTGGTCGTCGCGGCCTCCGCGGACGGCGGCCCCTTCGCCCTCGTCTCCGACCTGACGGTGCTGCTCTACGACACGGCCGCCGGTTCCGACGCGGAACCGCTGGCGGTCTTCGACGTCGTCCCGGACACCGGCGACGAGTCGGCGCTGATCTGCGGCGAGCTGTACCGCAGGGCGGGTGGCTGGAAGTTCCGCGCGCTGGGGCAGGGCTACGCCTCGGGGCTGGAGGCGCTCGCCACCGAGTTCGGCATCACCGTCGAGGAGGGCGACCTCGACGAGGCGCCGCCGCCGCGGCCGGAGGGCGAGGCGGCCTCGGTGCCGCAGCCCGTGCCGCCGACCGTCCTGACCACCGAGCCGCCCGACGCGTACACCCTGCAGGCCCCCGCGCCGGTGCCGCCGCAGCCCACGGCGCCGCCCGCCTACGGCTACCCGCAGGAGCCGCAGCCGACGGTGGCGGCCCCCGCGTACGGCTACCCGCAGGAGCCCCAGCCGACGGTGGCGGCCCCCGCGTACGGCTACCCGCCGCAGCAGCCCGCGCCGACCGCGGCGGCCCCCGCTCCCGCTCCTGCCCCCGCGTACGGCTATCCGCAGCCGATGCAGGGGTTCCGGCTGCCGCCGATGGGCCCGCAGTTCCAGGAACGCCGCTGAGCGGGCCCGGCAGGGGGCCGCGCGGTCAGACCTTGGTCTTGTAGCCGCGGCCCCACTGCAGGCCCCAGCCGTACAGCCGGTCGAGCTCGGCCTGGAAGCCGTAGACGTACTTCACCTCACGGCGCACGGTCAGGTCGCCCTTCCTGTTCTCGATGAGCACGACGGCGCACGAGCGGGCCTGCGGCTCGCGCTCGTCCAGCAGGATCTCGATCCGCGGGCCCGAGCTGGGGAAGATCTCCACCTTGGCGTGGGTGCGGTCGAAGGCGGGCGTGCCGTCGTAGATGTAGACGAAGACGAGCATGCGCTTGAACTCGTCGCGCTTGTCGAGGTTGAGGTAGAGCGTCTCGCCGGACGAGCCGCCGAAACGGTCGTCACCGGTCATCTGGATGTACGGCGGGGCGTCGAGGTCGCCCAGGAAGTTGCCGAGCGGCTGGACGACGCCCTTGGTGCCGTCGGCCAGCTCGTACATGCATGCCAGGTCGAGGTCGACGTTGACCATGGCGGGGCCGGCGGCCTGCACGGGCTCCGGCTTGAACAGGTGCATCTGGCGGCTCAGCCACGAGCCGCTGCGCTGGTTCCAGCCGCCGGTGTCGGAGGTGCGCATCTGCCAGGACAGGTTGATGCGCAGGTTGCCGACGGCCGCGCCCTGCTTGGACAGCGAGACGACCTGGTGCCGCCTGGTGAGCTCGATGGTGTGCGCGTTCGCCATGTCGAACTGCGCGTTGAAGCCGCCGCTCGGCCGCAGGAAGTTCCACATGTCCGTCCGTCCCCTGCACGCAGGCCGCCCCCCGCCGGTCGGCGGGGGGCGGCGTGACCCGAATGTCGTGACGAGACGGGGGTCAGACCCCGCTCGTCACCTCCGCTTTGTCGTCCCGCTGCTCGGAGCTTTCCCCGAGACGGCGGTTTCGCACCACCGACGACCAGTAGGAGGCGCCGATCAGGACGACGCCGATGAGGCCGGTGATGACCTCGTTGATCTCGAACTTGATGGTGACCAGGAGGATGACCGCCAGCGCGCCGATCGCGTAGTGCGCGCCGTGCTCCAGGTAGACGTAGTCGTCCAGGGTGCCCTTGCGGACCAGGAACACGGTGAGCGACCGGATGTACATCGCACCGATGCCGAGGCCGAGGGCGATGATGAAGATGTCGTTGGAGATCGCGAACGCGCCGATGACGCCGTCGAAGGAGAACGACGCGTCGATGACCTCCAGGTAGAGGAAGAGGAAGAACGCCGCCTTGCCCGCCAGGCCCACGGCCGAGGCGCCGCTGCCGGCCGGCTTGCCGCCCGAGCTCCGCTCCTCGAGCTCCTCGTCGGCCTCGTCGGCCTCGTCCTCCAGCTTGTCCTCGAAGTAGCTCGAGATGCCGCCGACGACGAGGTACGTGATGAGGCCGCCGATCCCGGCGAGCAGCACCGTGGAGGACTTGTCGCCGCCGCCGTGCGAGACGTCGGTGGCGAGCGTGGTGGCGGTGATCAGCAGGGCGACCAGGGCGACGACCACGGAGAGCGTGTCGAGCTTGCCGAGCTTGGAGAGCGGCTTCTCCAGCCAGGCGAGCCACTTGTGCTCACGCTCCTCGAAGATGAAGTCGAGGAAGATCATCAACAGGAACATCCCGCCGAACGCGGCGATCGCCGGGTGCGCGGACGTGACGAGGTGCTCGTACTGCTCCTTGTTGTTGATCGCCAGGTCGATGGCCTCGATGGGCCCGATCTTCGCCGTGATCGACACGATGATGATCGGGAAGACGAGGCGCATGCCGAAGACGGCGATCAGAATGCCGATGGTGAGGAAGATCTTCTGCCAGAAGGCATTCATCTTCCGCAGGATGCCGGCGTTGATCACCGCGTTGTCGAAGGAGAGCGAGATCTCCAGCACCGACAGGATGGCGACGAGGGCAAGCCCCTCCGCACCCCACAGGAAACCGGCGAGGGCGAGGCCGGCGGCGGTGACACCGAACGACCAGCCGAAAGTTCGGAGGAGCACTGGATATCCAATCCCTTTACGAAACGTTGACCCCAAAGTCTAGGGCGATGCCCCGGAGGCCTGATGCATACCCCTGGCCAACGGCTCGGAACTTCCATTCGCCGCCGTACCGGTACAGCTCTCCGAAGATCATCGCCGTTTCGCTGGAGGCGTCCTCGGAGAGGTCGTAGCGCGCCAGTTCGCTCTGGTCGGTCTGGTTGACCACCCGGATGAAGGCGTTGCTGACCTGGCCGAAGGTCTGGCCGCGGGCGTCGGCGTCGTAGATGGAGACCGGGAAGACGATCTTGTCGACCCGCTCGGGCACGGCCGACAGGTCCACCAGCAGGACCTCGTCGTCGCCCTCGCCGTCACCGGTCAGGTTGTCGCCGGTGTGCTCGACCGAGCCCTCCGGGCTCTTGAGGTTGTTGTAGAAGACGAAGTACTCGTCGCCGAGCACCCGGCCCGAGCCGCACAGCAGCGCGCTGGCGTCCAGGTCGAAGGGCGCCCCGGTGGTGGAGCGCGCGTCCCAGCCGAGCCCGATCAGCACGTTGGTCAGATTGGGTGCGGCCTTGGTGAGGGAGACGTTGCCCCCCTTGGCGAGCGTCACGCCCATGCTGTTCTCCTCCCCCGCGGGGCTCGCGGTCCGCCGGACGCGGACCGCGAGGCCCCGGCGAATCAGACGTTGACGCCGAAGTCCTGCGCGATGCCGCGCAGGCCGGACGCGTATCCCTGGCCGATGGCCCGGAACTTCCACTCCGCGCCGTGCCGGTACAGCTCGCCGAAGACCATCGCCGTCTCGGTCGACGCGTCCTCGGTGAGGTCGTAACGGGCCAGCTCCTTGTCGTCGGCCTGGTTGACGACGCGGATGAAGGCGTTGCGGACCTGGCCGAACGACTGCTGCCGGCTCTCGGCGTCGTAGATCGACACCGGGAAGACGATCTTGGCGACCTCGGCCGGCACGCCGGCCAGGTTCACCTTGATCTGCTCGTCGTCCCCCTCGCCCTCACCGGTGATGTTGTCGCCGGTGTGCTCCACGGAGCCGTCGGGGCTCCTGAGGTTGTTGAAGAAGACGAAGTGCTGGTCGGAGAGGACCTTGCCCTCCGTGCCGGTGAGCAGGGCACTGGCGTCGAGGTCGAAGTCCGCGCCCGTGGTGGTGCGGGCGTCCCAGCCGAGGCCGACGATGACGGCCGTGAGGTTGGGGGCCTCCTTCGTCAGCGATACGTTGCCACCCTTGCTGAGGCTGACTCCCACGAGTCCTCCCATGTCATCGCGTGCTGCTCGTATCAGGATCAACGCCCTGAGGTTAGTACCCGGTTCCCCAGGACTACAGGGCTTCGAGCGCCTTGACGTACTCGTTCAGGTCACGGGCGTCCGGCAGGCCGTTGACGACGGTCCAACGGACCACGCCCTCCTTGTCGATGACGAAGGTGCCGCGCACCGCGCAGCCCTTGTCCTCGGCGAAGACGCCGTAGGCCCGGGAGACCTCGCCGTGCGGCCAGAAGTCGGACAGCAGCGGGTACTCCAGGCCCTCCTGCTCGGAGAAGACGCGCTGGGTGTGCATCGAGTCGTTGGAGACCGCGAGCAGCTGGACCTCGTCGTTCTGGAAGGCCGGGAGCTCGTCGCGGAGCGCGCACAACTCGCCCGTGCAGACCCCGGTGAACGCGAAGGGGAAGAAGAGCAGGACGACGTTCCTGGAGCCCTGGAAGTCGGACAGCCGCACGGTCCGGCCGTGCTGGTCCCGCAGCTCGAAGTCGGGGGCCTTTTCGCCTACGGCGAGCGCCATGGTGGACACACCTCTCCGGTGACGGTGACGGGACCCGCGGCGCGGGCCCCGCGGCCAGTCTCGCACCGCCCCGCCGGGGCAATGCGAGGCGCCCCCGCGACGCTCGGTCACGGGGGCGCGGTGCCGGTCAGGAACGCCTCAGCGCTTGCCGGCCTTCGCCGTCTTGGGGGTCACCAGTCGACTGGCGGTCCAGTCCTTGGAGACGTTGACACTGCTGGTCTGAGCCAGGCCGGCGGTCTGCGCGGCCTCTCCGATGTCACTCGGCTCGACGTGCCCGTCACGGCCGGTCTTCGGGGTCATGAGCCAGATCTGGGCGCCCTCATCGATGGCGGACGTGGCGTCGACCAGGGCGTCGGTCAGATCGCCGTCATCATCACGGAACCAGAGGATGACGCCGTCGGCGACGTCGTCGTACTCCTCGTCCGCGAGCTCTTCGCCCGTGATCCCCTCAATACCCTCACGGAGCTCGTGATCGACGTCATCGTCGTAGCCGAGCTCCTGGACCACCTGTCCGGGCTCAAAACCAAGCCGGCTCGCCGGGTTGGTTTGCTCCTCCGCGTGGCCCGCGGTCGCGCTCACGCTCTGCCTCCTGTCATGGGGGTTGTCTTCCCGCTCCTGTGCGGGGTTATGGGCGGTAGTCCACACGGGCGCGGCGGATCGCGCAAGTACCCAGCCGCCCATCCCGCCCAAACGTTGACGTGTCACCGCAACCCGAACCGTGAGGGGTGACGTGGCTCACTCCACTATGCCAGGGTTTCTCCCGAATCGGGGTTGCGGTCGGTCGTACGTCCGAGTGGGCGTAGAGTTGCGGTTTGGTCGTACGGCCGCCGGACAGCCATGCGAGAGCCTCAAGAGGGTCTGGAAGAGGGGTCTGTCTCACTTAGTGGTGGTTACCACTCAGTAGAGATGACGTATCCCGAACGCGCGGTACACGATGGAGGCGGCGCGACCCAGCAGAGCAAGACCCTAGAAGCGAAGGAATAGCGTGGCTTCCGGATCAGATCGCAACCCGATCATCATTGGCGGCCTTCCCAGCCAGGTCCCGGATTTCGATCCCGAGGAGACGGCGGAATGGCTCGACTCGCTTGACGCCGCCATCGACGAGCGCGGACGCGAGCGCGCCCGCTACCTCATGCTCCGCCTGATCGAGCGAGCCCGCGAGCGGCGGGTTGCCGTGCCCGAGATGCGCAGCACGGATTACGTCAACACCATCGCGACCAAGGACGAACCGTTCTTCCCCGGCAACGAGGACATCGAGCGGCGCATCCTGAACGCGACCCGCTGGAACGCGGCGGTCATGGTGTCCCGGGCGCAGCGTCCGGGTATCGGCGTCGGCGGGCACATCGCCACCTTCGCTTCCTCCGCCTCTCTGTACGACGTGGGCTTCAACCACTTCTTCCGGGGCAAGGACGACGGCAAGGGAGGGGACCAGATCTTCTTCCAGGGCCACGCCTCCCCCGGCGTGTACGCCCGTGCCTTCCTGCTGGACCGGCTCTCCGAGACCCAGCTCGACGCGTTCCGCCAGGAGAAGTCCAAGGCGCCGTACGGCCTGTCGAGCTACCCGCACCCGCGGCTCATGCCGGACTTCTGGGAGTTCCCGACCGTCTCCATGGGCCTCGGCCCGCTGGGCGCGATCTACCAGGCCCGGATGAACCGTTACCTGCAGGCGCGCGGCATCGCCGACACCGAGCAGTCGCACGTGTGGGCCTTCCTCGGCGACGGCGAGATGGACGAGCCGGAGTCGCTCGGCCAGCTGTCCCTGGCCGCCCGTGAGGGCCTGGACAACCTGACCTTCGTCGTCAACTGCAACCTGCAGCGGCTCGACGGCCCGGTGCGCGGCAACGGCAAGATCATCCAGGAGCTGGAGTCGCAGTTCCGCGGTGCCGGCTGGAACGTCATCAAGCTGATCTGGGACCGCACCTGGGACCCGCTGCTCGCGCAGGACCGCGACGGCGTGCTGGTGAACAAGCTCAACACCACGCCCGACGGCCAGTTCCAGACCTACGCCACCGAGACCGGCTCGTACATCCGCGACCACTTCTTCGGTGACGACCACCGGCTGCGCAAGATGGTCGAGGGCCTCACCGACGACCAGGTCCTGCACCTGGGCCGCGGCGGCCACGACCACCGCAAGATCTACGCGGCGTACAAGGCGGCCCGCGAGCACAAGGGCCAGCCGACCGTGATCCTGGCGCAGACCGTCAAGGGCTGGACGCTCGGCCCGAACTTCGAGGGCCGCAACGCGACCCACCAGATGAAGAAGCTGACGGTCGACGACCTCAAGCGCTTCCGCGACCGGCTGCACCTGCCGATCTCCGACAAGGAGCTGGAGTCCGGCGCCCCGCCGTACTACCACCCGGGCCGGAACTCGGAGGAGATCCAGTACATGCACGACCGGCGCAAGGGCCTGGGCGGCTACGTCCCGACCCGCGTCGTGCGCGCCAAGCCGCTGGCACTGCCGGACGACAAGGCCTACGCGGGCACCCGCAAGGGCTCCGGCCAGCAGACGATCGCCACCACGATGGCCTTCGTCCGGCTGCTGAAGGACCTCATGCGGGACAAGGAGATCGGCAAGCGCTTCGTGCCGATCGCCCCCGACGAGTACCGCACCTTCGGCATGGACTCGCTCTTCCCGTCGGCCAAGATCTACAACCCGCTGGGCCAGACGTACGAGTCCGTCGACCGCGAGCTGCTGCTGGCGTACAAGGAGTCCCCGACCGGGCAGATGCTGCACGACGGCATCTCCGAGGCGGGCTGCACCGCCTCGCTGATCGCCGCCGGGTCCTCCTACGCCACGCACGGCGAGCCGCTGATCCCGGTCTACGTCTTCTACTCGATGTTCGGCTTCCAGCGCACCGGCGACCAGTTCTGGCAGATGGCCGACCAGCTGGCGCGCGGCTTCGTGCTCGGCGCCACGGCGGGCCGCACCACCCTCACCGGTGAGGGCCTGCAGCACGCCGACGGCCACTCGCACCTGCTGGCCTCGACCAACCCGGCCGTCGTCGCGTACGACCCGGCGTTCGGCTTCGAGATCGCGCACATCGTCAGGGACGGTCTGCGCCGCATGTACGGCGGGACCCCCGAGGCGAACGAGGACGTCTTCTACTACCTCACCGTCTACAACGAGCCGATCGTGCAGCCGGCCGAGCCGGAGGGCGTGGACACCGAGGGCATCCTCAAGGGCCTGTACAGGTACCGGACCGCCGAGGCGGGCGCGATCCCGGCGCAGATCCTGGCGTCCGGCGTGGCCGTGCCGTGGGCGCTGGAGGCCCAGAAGATCCTCGCCGAGGAGTGGAACGTCCGGGCCGACGTGTGGTCCGCGACCTCCTGGAACGAGCTGCGGCGCGACGCCGTCGAGGCCGAGGAGCACAACCTGCTCCACCCCGAGGAGGAGCAGCGCGTCCCGTACGTGACGCAGAAGCTCAGCGGCTCCGAGGGCCCGTTCGTGGCCGTCTCGGACTGGATGCGGGCCGTCCCGGACCAGATCTCCCGCTGGGTGCCGGGCACCTGGCAGTCCCTCGGTGCCGACGGCTTCGGCTTCGCCGACACCCGTGGCGCGGCGCGCCGGTTCTTCCACATCGACGCCCAGTCGGTGGTCCTCGGCGTGCTCACCGAGCTCGCCAAGGAGGGGAAGATCGACCGCTCCGTGCTGAAGCAGGCGATCGACCGCTACCAGCTGCTCGACGTCGCCGCCGCCGACCCCGGCGCCGCGGGCGGCGACGCGTAACGCCGTCGTCGAAGGCCGGGGCCCCGCGGGCTCGTGTCACTGGTCGACGATCTGGAAGGCGCGGACCGTGTGCCGGGACTCCGGGACCCAGGTGCCGGACGGGAACGTCACGAAGTCGCCCTCGGTGGAGCACTCGGCGCTCTGGTAGGTCGTCACGAGCTTGCGGGTCCGGTTGACGAACGACTTCGCGGACGTCCCGGGCGGCAGCGGCACGCAGGAGTTGACGTCGGTGTCGGCGAGTTCGTGGACCAGGCGCGCCCCGCGGTAGTCCGGTCTGCTCCACAGGCACAGCCCCCCGGGGTCGCAGCCGCCCGCGGGGGCGGCCGTCGCGTGCGGGGCCGGGGCGGCCAGGGCCGCTGCGGCCACGACGGCCGTGGTCAGGGCAAGGGTCAGGGCTGCGTTGCGCATGTGGATCACTCCCCCGTGGTGGTCGGAGCTCCACGGTGAACGGCGAGGCCCGGGGCCGCCAAGGGCCCCGGGCCTCGTTCACCCGGATAGGGAATCGTCCGGCGTCAGATGTGCACCCCGCCGCCGGCGGCGTCCGCGTTGACGCCGCGCTTGGTCAGGAAGGCGATGCCCGCCGCGAAGGCGGCCACGATGCCGGCGACGGTGAAGGCCAGCCCCATCCCCGAGAGGAAGGTCTCGTTGGTGATCTTCGTGATCACCGCGACGATCTCGGCCGGGGTGTCCTTGGCGACCGGCGGCACACCGACCACGACCGCGTCGGCGGCCTGTGCGGCCTGCTCGCCCTTGAGCGGGGGCAGCCCGGCCGCGGCCCACTTCTCGGGCAGCAGGCCGTCCACACGGGACGCCATGACCGTACCGAGGACGGCGGTGCCCAGACTGCCGCCGACCTGCATCGCGGAGCCCTGGAGGCCGCCGGCCACGCCGGACAGCTCCAGCGGCGCGTTGCCGACGATGACGTCGGTGGCGCCGACCATCACCGGGGCCAGGCCAAGGCCCAGCAGCGCGAACCACACGGACATGACCAGGGTGCCGGAGTCCGCCTCCAGGCCGGTCATCCCGAACATGGCGACCGCCGTGCACACCATGCCGCCGACCAGCGGCACCCGCGGGCCGAACTTGGTGATCAGCGCACCGGCGACCGGCGAGCTGACGATCATCATCGCGGTGAGCGGCAGCAGGTGGACACCGCACTCCACCGCCGACATCCCGTGCACGTTCTGCAGGTAGAAGGTGACGAAGAACAGGCCGCCCAGGAAGGCGAAGGCCATCAGCACCATCAGCGCGGTACCCGCGGACAGCGGCACCGAGCGGAACATCCGCAGCGGGATCAGCGGCTCGGAGGCCTTGGTCTCCCAGAACGCGAACAGGGCGAACAGCAGCACCGAGCCGACCAGGAAGCCCAGGGTCAGCGGGTCGCCCCAGCCCCACTCCGGAGCCTTGATCAGGCCCCACACCAGGCCGAACATCGCACCGGAGAGCGCCACGATGCCGGGGACGTCGAAGGACCGCGGCGCGTTCTCGGCCCGTACGTCCTTCAGGATGACCAGGCCCAGGACCAGCGCGACCAGACCCACGGGCACGTTGATGAAGAAGACCGACTCCCAGCTGACGTGCTCGACCAGCAGACCGCCGGCGATCGGCCCGGCGGCGGTGGAGGCGCCGATGACCATGCCCCAGATGCCGATGGCCATGTTGAGCTTCTCGGCCGGGAAGGTGGCGCGCAGCAGGCCGAGCGCGGCGGGCTGGAGCAGCGCGCCGAACACGCCCTGCAGGACGCGGAGCGCGATCACCATGCCGACGCCGCTGGACACGCCGATCAGACCGGAGGTGACGGCGAAGCCCGCGAGGCCGACGAGGAAGGTCTGCCGGTGCCCGAACCGGTCGCCGAGCTTGCCCGCGGTGATCAGCGAGACCGCCAGGGCCAGCATGTAGCCGGTGGTGATCCACTGGATCTGCTCGCGGGAGGCACCGAGGTCGGCCTGGATGGCCGGGTTGGCGACGGCGACGATCGTGCCGTCCAGGGCCACCACCATGACGCCGATGGCGACCGAGAACAGGGTCAGCCAGGGGTGGCCGCGCAGGGGCTTCTTGGAAGGCGCCGGTATCGAGTCCGGGCCCTTGTCGGTGACGACGGAGGCTTGGGTCATGGGCAAGAGATTATGTCAGCCCCTGACATTTGACCAAAGCAGTCATCCGTCGGTAACTGTCAGGGGGCACCGCAAGTATCGTGGTGCCCCCTGGAGGTGGACGGCAGATGAAGCACGCGATGCGCGCGACGCCCGTGTGCGGACTGCGCGAACGCAAGAAGCAGCGGACGCGCGACGCGCTCATACGGGCCGCGATCGAGCTGTTCGTCCTCAAGGGGTACGAACGCACGACCGTCGACGAGATCGCCGCCGAGGTGGAGGTCTCGCAGCGCACCTTCTTCCGCTACTTCGCCGGCAAGGAGGAGGTCGCGCTCGCACTGGAGGACAGCGTCGAGGAGGCCTTCGTCACCGCGGTGGCCGAGCGGCCGGCCGGCGAACCGCCCTTCGTGGCGCTGCGCGCGGCGCTGGACGATTCCTGGCACAGCATCAGCGCCGTCATCGCCGCCGTCGTGCCGCTGTCCACGTACATGGCGATGTACCGGGTGATCGAGTCCACGCCGCCGCTGCTGTCCGCCCAGATGCGCCACTCGGCGCTCGTCGAGGAACGGCTCGCCTCGGTCATCGCCGCCCGCGAGGGCCTGGACCCGGCGGACCCGCGACCGCGGGTCCTGGTGGCGGCCGTCGGCGGGGTCATCCGGGTGGCCCAGCGGCTGTGGGGCGACGGTGACGAGACCAGCGTGGAGTCCATCCGCCGGATCACCGAGGAACACCTTGACCTGCTCGTCCCGGTCCTGGCACGGCCCTGGGCCGAACACCAGGGTGTGTCCGGAATCTCCTTGTTCCAAACGTGACTTGGGTCACGGGGTGCGCAGGGGATCTCCGGCGTCTCCTAGGGTGTCCCCCAGTGAACCTCGTCGACGAGCGCTTCAGCTCCCCCTCCCTGCGCGCCCTCCTGGCCCTGGCCGTGGTCTTCGTCATGCTGGCGACCACCGGCTGGACCGCGCTGCGCCACCACAAGGGCGGCGGGGACGCGCTGGCGGTGGCCACGGCCGCGTGGCGGCACGGCTCGGTGGGCGGGCGCGCGCTCCCCGACCCCCAGGCGGCCCCCGGCGTCATCGCGCGCTTCTTCGCCTCGGTCGGGCCGGACGGGGCCAAGCGGCTCGCCGTCCGCTACCCGCTCGTCGTCGGCAACCTCAACGGCGCCCCGATCACCTTGCGTTACCAGGCCAACCGGCGCTCGCTCGGCACGGCCCGCGCCCAGGAGACCGCCCGCTCGCGCAGCTCCCTGCTGACCGCCGAGGGCCGCCAGGACGCCGCGCAGCGCGCCGAGCGGTACGCCTCCCTGCTCGACGGCGGCCGGCAGATCCTCGCCTTCGACCCCACCGGCCGCGGCCGGGCCGCCGAGGTCTTCGGCGACCTCGGCGCCGCCGAACGGGTGTCGCTCGTCGTGCCCGGGGTCGACACCGACGTGCTCTCCTTCGAACGCGAGGACGACCCGACGCGCGCCCCCGTCGGTATGGCCCGCTCGCTGTACGCCGCCGAGCACGCCGCCGCCCCGCACACGCGCACGGCCGTCATCGCCTGGGCCGACTACACCACCCCGCAGGGCGTCGGCCTGGACGCCTCCACCGGGGAACTGGCGGAGCAGGGCGCCGTCCGGCTGGCCGCGCTGGTGCGGGCACTGCCGGCACGCGGCAGCGTCTCGCTGTTCTGCCACTCCTACGGCTCGGTGCTGTGCGGTGTCGCCGCCCCGGACCTGCCGACCGGCCGGGTCTCCGACATCACCGTCTTCGGCAGCCCCGGCATGCGGGTGGACAAGGCGGCCGACCTGGGCACGGCCGCCCGGGTGTGGGCCACCCGCGACAGCACCGACTGGATCGGCGACGTGCCGCACATGGAGTTCGCCGGGCTCGGCCACGGCGCCGACCCCGTCTCCCGGTCCTTCGGCGCCCGCGTGGTGACCTCCGAGGACGCCGAGGGACACGCGGGCTACTTCCGCTCCGGCACCGACAGCCTCGCCAACTTCACCAGCATCGCCCTCGGCCGCTACCCGGACGTCCGGTGCGCCGACGGCAGCGCGTGCACGGCGGACGTGGCCTAGTCCGGCCGCGCCCGGCCGGTTCCCGAAACGGCGACGCGGCCTACGATGACCCGTATGGGTGACGTATTGGCCGGATCCAACGCCGTATGGGAGTTCGATGCCGATGCGGTGCTCATCCGTTACGAGCGGGGGATGCGCAACTCGAAGCTGCTGCAGACCCTGGGGCGGCGGCGTGTCCCCTACGAGGCCCTCGCGGGCGTCGAACTGGTCCCGGGGCGGCGCGGCGCCATCGCGCTGCGCATGCTCCCGCGGCGGGGCGCCGATCCGCTGATGGAGGCCGCGAAGGGCCAGCTCAAGGAGAACGCCGACCCCTACCGCCTGGTGCTGCCCGCCGAGCGGGAACTGCTCGCCGAGTACTACGCCGGGGAACTGCTGTCCGCGATCGCGACGGCCGGCGGCGGCGCGGACGCGGAACCGGCCCCGCGCCACCTGGTGGACGTGCCGTCCGCGCCCCTGTCCTTCAAGGCCTACGACGGCAAGGCCTCCTTCGACGGCGGGACGGTGTCCTTCCGCTGGTTCTGGACGGGCGCCTCGACGGCCAAGTGGAAGGCCGGCGACCAGCACTTCCCGGTCGACGGGCTGTCCGGGGTCGACTGGCGCTCCCCCGAGATGCTCGGCGGGCACCTGCGGCTGCTGCAGCGCGACGCCGACGGCCACCGCTCCGGCAACCCCGACGACGACCCCGCGACCGTCGTGTTCGGCCTCGGGTACGGCCTCGTCCACGAGTCGCTGCCGCTGGCGGCGGCGGTCCTCGCGGCGGTCCAGCGGGCCGCGCGGACGCGGCCCGCCCTGGACCGGGACGGCTACTCGCGCGCCGCCGACGTGGAGGACATGTCCGGGTAGCGGTCCCCCGCGACCTGCCCGGCGATCGGTTCCAGCCAGCCCAGCTCGGTCCCGTCCAGCACGATCCGGGTGGCGGCGGTGTTCTCCCGCAGGCGCTCGGCCTTGCGGGTGCCCGGGATCGGCACCACGGTCAGCCCGTGGACCTGCGCCCGCTGCTGCACCCATGCGAGGGCGATCTGGGCGGGCGTGGCGCCGTGCGCCTTCGCGACCTTGCGGAGCGGCTCCAGCAGGTCGAGGTTGCGCTTGGCGTTCTCCCCGCTGAAGCGGGGCTGGTGCCGGCGGAAGTCGTCCGCCGACAGTTCGGAGGCGTCCTGGAAGGATCCGGTCAGGAAGCCCCGGCCCAGCGGGGAGTACGGCACGAGCGCCACCCCCAGCTCGGCGGCGGCACCGGTCAGCGAGACCTCCACGTCCCGGCTGAACAGCGACCACTCCGACTGCACGGCCGTGATCGGGTGCACGGCGTGCGCCTCGCGCAGCTCGGCCCCGGTCACCTCGGACAGGCCCAGGTGCCTGACCTTGCCCGCCCGCACCAGCTCGGCCATCGCCCCGACGGACTCGGCGAGCGGCACCGCGGGGTCGCGGCGGTGCATGTAGTACAGGTCGATGACGTCCACGCCGAGGCGGCGCAGGCTGCCGTCGACGGCCTCCCGGACGTAGTCGGGGTCGTTGCGCACCCCGCGGAACCGCGGGTCGTCGGCCTTGCGCGCTATGCCGAACTTGGAGGCGAGGGTGATCTCGTCCCGGTGCGCCCGGACGAAGGGGGCGAGGTACTCCTCGTTGGCGCCCAGGCCGTACACGTCGGCGGTGTCGAAGAGCGTGACCCCGAGGTCCAGCGCCGCGTCGAGGGTGGCCCGGGCCGCGGCCTCGTCGGTGGGCCCGTAGAACTCGCTCATGCCCATGCAGCCCAGGCCCTGCACGCCGACCAGGGGGCCGTCGGTGCCGAGCGTGACCTTGGCGATCGGTTCGTTGTTGTCGCTCATGCCGTTCATGCCCTCTCCGACGCCCGGCGGGCGTCAGCGTAGGTGTCGATCTTGTGGTCGAGGACCGCGAGGGTGTCCTGCAGCTCGGCGATCCGCCGCAGCACGTCGCGCCGGGTCGACTCCAGCAGCTCCTGGCGCTGGGGGAAGGTGTGCTCCCCCAGCCGCACCAGCTCGGCATAGCGGACCATGTCCGCGACCGGCATCCCGGTCAGCCGCAGCTTGCCGACGAAGCCCAGCCAGTCGAGGTCGCGGTTGGTGAAGCGGCGCTGGCCGGTGTGGGAGCGGTCGACGTGCGGCATCAGCCCGATCCGCTCGTACCAGCGCAGCGTGTGCGCGCTCAGCCCGGTGAAGGCCGCCACCTCGCTGATCGTGTAGCGGTCCCGGCCGTCCGGGAGGGGGTGCCGCGGCTCGTCGGCGCAGCTGTGTACGCTGCCGGGCTTGCTCTTGGCCACCTGCGTCACGGTCATGGGTTCCACGCTAAAACCCTGGAGTGCACTCCAGGCAAGGCCATTCGTTAGGCTCACGCCCATGCGGAGCCTGAACAGCCTGAGCGCGATCGAGAACTGGCCTGTCCCGACGGCCGCGGCGGCGGTCGTCCGCCGCGACGGCACGGTCCTGGGAGCGTACGGCGAGACCGGGCGGCGCTTCCGGCTGGCCTCGGTGACCAAGCCGCTGTCCGCCTACGCGGCGCTGGTCGCGGTCGAGGAGGGCGCGGTCGAGCTGGACGAACCGGCCGGCCCCGAGGGCTCGACCGTACGGCACCTGCTCGCCCACACCTCCGGCCTCGCCTTCGACGAGCACCGGGTGATGGCGGCCCCCGGCACGCGGCGGATCTACTCCAACGCGGGCTTCGACGCGCTGGCGGACCACATCGCCAAGGCCACCGAGATCCCCTTCGCCGAGTACCTGCGGCAGGCGGTGCTGGAGCCGCTCGGCATGCACGCCACCGACTGCCCGGGCTCGGCCGGCGCGGGTGCCGTCTCCACCGTCGACGACCTGGTCCGCTTCGCGGCCGAGCTGCAGGCACCGCGGCTGCTGGCCCCGGAGACCGTCGCCGCGGCGACCTCCGTCGCCTTCCCCGGCCTCAAGGGCGTGCTGCCCGGCTACGGCGGCCAGAACCCCAACGACTGGGGCCTGGGCTTCGAGATCCGGGACCACAAGTCCCCGCACTGGACGGGCGCCTCGTCCTCCCCGCGCACCTTCGGCCACTTCGGCCAGACCGGCACCTTCCTGTGGGTCGACCCCGACGCCGGCGCCGCCTGCGTCGTCCTGACGGACCGTGACTTCGGCGAGTGGGCCCTGCCGTTGTGGCCGGCGCTCACGGAGGCGGTGCTGGCAGAGCTGTGACCAGCGTCAGCGGGATCGGTCCGCAGGACCGGCCGCTAACGCTGCGCAGGAGCGAGCCGGCCAGGTGCCGGGGGTCGGTGGAGGCGGCGACCCGGCCGCGGGCGTTGACCAGGGCGGCCGGGGCGGGCAGGCGGCGCAGCAGGGGCAGCACGGCGGCCTCGAAGTGGCGCAGGTAGACGTCCGCGGCGGCGACGCCGAGGAAGCGGCCGGCGTGCTGGACCGGCACCGACAGGGTGAGGCTGTACTCGTCGGAGCACAGGTAGTCCACGTACGGTCCGGCCACGGCGCGTTCGCCGGTGGCGCGGGGCAGGGCGAACCAGTCCCAGTGGGTGTAGTCGGAGTAGGCCGAGGTGCCCGGGTCGAGGTCGGGCAGGAGCGGCCGCAGCCCGTCCTCCCCGTGGTTCTGCCACCACTCCAGCCAGGCCGGTACGTCGCCGAGCAGCCCGGGTTCCGCGATGAAGCCGATGCCGGAGATCAGGTCGTGCCGGCGCCGCAGCCGCTCGTGCAGCAGCGGGCGCAGGGCGGCGAGGTCGGCGGTGGTCGGGGCCCGGCCGGCGGCGCGGACCGCGGCGATGGCGGTGGTGCGCTCGGCGACCTGGGCGACGGCGGCGAAGACGTCCTCCAGGGTGCCGCGGACCCGGTCCACGACGTCGGCGACGACGCTGTCGACCAGGGCGGTTGAGCTGACGGCCACGGCGGCTGCCTCCGGTGCGGGAGGACGGGTGGTGCGGACGCCCGGGTCAGCCGGTGACGGTCAGACGCAGTCCGATCAGACGCTCCATCGCGTCCTGCACCCGCCGTTCGGCCAGGGACCGGGCCAGCGCCGCGTCGCCGTCGCGCACGGCGCGGAGCAGCGCGCGGTGCAGCTCGACGACCGCCGCGCGGGCGTCGTCCTCCCCGAGTGCGAGACAGATTAGCGCCCCGATCTCCGCCTGGATACGGATCTCCTCCTTGGTGAGACGGGCCGACTGGGCGGCCGCGGCGAGCTCCACGTGGAGCCTGCCGTAGACGCGGCCGCGGGCGGCGAGGTCGTCGGCGGCCTCGAACTCCTCCAGGGAGCGTTCCAGCGGGGCGAGGTCCGCGGGCTCGGTGCGCCGGGCGGCCAGCCGGGCGGCGGTGCCGGCGACGGCGGCCCAGTGGTCGGCGAGGTCGCGCAGTTCCTCGGTGCTCCAGTCGGCCAGCCGGTGGCCGAGCCGGGCGGTGCGCGGCTGGTCGGGGGCGGTGACGAAGCTGCCGCCGCCGCGGCCGCGGCGGGTGGTGACCAGTCCCTGCTGGCGCAGGGCCATGAGGGCCTCGCGCAAGGTCACGGTGGAGACACCGAGGCGGGTGGCGAGCTCGCTCTCACCGGGGAGCTGCTCGCCGTCGGCGAGCAGGCCCAGTTCGATGGCGTCCGCGAGGCGCCGTACGACCGCGTCGACCCGGGCGAGGCTGCCGACCGGTGCGAAGACGGCGTGCAGTGCGCCATTCGAAAGTTTGCTCACCCGCACACCTTCTCACTTGGGGAAAGTTTTACCCCGGTCAGGCCTTGTCCTTTGAAATATAACTTCATAGGTTTCCGGTCAACGCTCCAGCCGAAGAGAAAGGTTCCCCGCCGATGGAGGGAACGGCCAAGGAAACGGACACCGGGACGCCCGCGATACGCCTGCGGGACCTGCGCAAGTCCTTCGGCCAGGTGCACGCGGTCGCCGGGGTGGACCTGGAGATCGCCGACGGCGAGTTCTTCTCGATGCTGGGCCCCTCCGGCTCCGGCAAGACCACCGTGCTGCGGATGGTCGCGGGTTTCGAGGCCCCCACCGCCGGCACCGTGGAGCTGGCCGGCCGGGACGTCACCCGGCTCGCCCCCTTCGAGCGGGACGTCAACACCGTCTTCCAGGACTACGCGCTCTTCCCGCACATGACGGTGGAGCAGAACGTCGCCTACGGCCTGAAGGTGCGCAAGGTGCCCAAGGCGGAACGGGCCGAGCGCGCCCGCGCGGCGCTCGCCTCGGTCCGGCTGGAGGGGTTCGGCGGGCGCCGGCCGGCACAGCTGTCCGGCGGCCAGCGGCAGCGGGTCGCACTGGCCCGCGCCCTGGTGGGGCGTCCCCGGGTGCTGCTGCTCGACGAGCCGCTGGGGGCGCTCGACCTCAAGCTGCGCGAGCAGATGCAGGTCGAACTGAAGGCGATCCAGCGCGAGGTGGGCATCACCTTCGTCTTCGTCACCCACGACCAGGAGGAGGCGCTGACCCTCAGCGACCGGATCGCGGTCTTCAACGGGGGCCGGATCGAGCAGGTCGGCACCCCCGCCGAGGTGTACGAGCGGCCGGCCACGCCCTTCGTCGCCGGCTTCGTCGGCACCTCCAACCTGCTGACCGACGGCACCGGGACCTACAGCGTCCGCCCGGAGAAGATCCGCCTGCTGGGCCCCGGCGCTCCCGCCGACGCCCCGGACACCCCGGACGCCCCGGACGCCCCGGACGCCCCGGACACCCCGGACGGCGGGATGCGCACCGTCTCCGGCACCGTCGCCGAGGTCATCTACCTCGGTGACACCACGCGCTTCCTGGTCGACCTCGACGAGGGCGGCCGGCTGACCGCCCTGCAGCAGAACCAGGAGACCTCCTCGGCCGACGTCGCCGCCTACCGGGGAACCCGTGTCCGCCTCCAGTGGCACCGCCGACACAACGTCACCGTCCAGTCCCCCCACCCGGAAACGGAGTCCACGTGCGTCTGACCCGTGCCCTCGCAGCCTGTACCGTCCTGGCCCTGGCCACCGCCTGCGGCGGGTCGTCCTCCCCCGGCAAGGGCGCCGGCTCCTCCGGCGGCGCCTTCACCCCGCCCAAGCTCAGCGCGCCCAAGGCCCTGGGCAAGACCGAGGGCGCGGTCAACCTGATCGCCTGGGCCGGCTACGCCGAGGACGGCTCCAACGACAAGTCCGTCGACTGGGTCACCCCGTTCGAGAAGGAGACCGGCTGCCAGGTCAACACCAAGGTGGCGGGCACCTCCGACGAGATGGTCAGCCTGATGAAGACCGGCCAGTACGACGCCGTCTCGGCCTCCGGCGACGCCTCGCTGCGCCTGATCGCCTCGGGCGACGCGGCGCCGGTCAACACCGACCTGGTCCCCAACTACAAGGACGTCTTCGCCAGCCTGAAGATGCAGAAGTGGAACTCGGTCGACAAGGTCGCCTACGGCATCCCGCACGGCCGCGGCGCCAACCTGCTGATGTACCGCACCGACAAGGTCTCCCCGGCCCCCACCTCCTGGTCGGCGGTCTTCGACGAGGCCTCCCCCTACAAGGGCCACGTCACCGCGTACGACTCCGCGATCTACATCGCGGACGCCGCGCTCTACCTGATGAAGACCAAGCCGGAGCTGGGCATCAAGGACCCGTACGCGCTGGACCAGAAGCAGTTCGACGCCTCCGTCGCCCTGCTGAAGGAGCAGAACGCGGACGTCGGCGAGTACTGGAGCGACTACCTGAAGGAGATCTCCGCCTTCAAGAGCGGCGACTCCGTCATCGGCACCAGTTGGCAGGTCATCGCCAACCTCGCCAAGGCCGAGAAGGCGCCGGTCGAGGCGGTCCTGCCGAGCGAGGGCGCCACCGGCTGGTCCGACACCTGGATGGTCTCGGCCAAGGCCCAGCACCCCAACTGCGCCTACAAATGGCTGGACTGGATCGTCTCGCCGAAGGTGAACGCCCAGGTCGCCGAGTGGTTCGGCGAGGCCCCGGCGAACGAGAAGTCCTGCGCCCTGACCACGGACAAGAACCACTGCGCGGTCTTCCACGCGGCCGACGAGCCGTACTGGAAGCAGGTCCACTTCTGGAACACGCCCATCCCGCAGTGCCTGGACGGCCGCACCGACGTCCGTTGCGTGCCCTACGCCAAGTGGGTCCAGGCCTGGACCGAGATCAAGGGCTGAGCCACCCGTGACGACCCCGTCCACCCCGTCCACCACGACGAGCGGCGCCCTCGGGCGGCGGCTGGCAGGTTCCCTGCACCGCCGCCCGCGGCTGCGGCTGTCGCTGCTGCTGTCCGCCCCGCTGCTGTGGCTGGTCCTCGCCTACCTGGGCTCGCTGGCCGCGCTCTTCCTCTCCGCGTTCTGGACGACCGACGCCTTCACCTCGGACGTGGTCAAGGTCTGGAACACCGACAACTTCCGCACCGTCCTCACCACGGGCGTCTACCGGGACGTCGCCCTGCGCAGCCTCGGCGTCGCCGTCGCGGTGACGGTCATCGACATCGTCATCGCCTTCCCGATCGCCTTCTACACCGCCCGGGTCGCCGCCCCGCGGTACCGGCACCTGCTGGTCGTCGCCGTGCTCACCCCGTTGTGGGCCAGCTACCTGGTCAAGGCGTACGCCTGGCGGATCTTGCTCTCCGAGAACGGGCCGCTGGACTGGGCGCTCAGGCCGTTC
Organism: Streptomyces sp. TOM-9; assembly: GCF_056858595.1. NCBI lineage: Bacteria > Bacillati > Actinomycetota > Actinomycetes > Kitasatosporales > Streptomycetaceae > Streptomyces > Streptomyces sp. TOM-9. The sequence goes on from NZ_JBXEQB010000001.1 coordinate 3,432,530, forward strand.
GGCCTGGACGGGCCCGGTTACGGCCTGCCCGCGACGATCATGGTGCTGGCCTACCTGTGGCTGCCGTACATGATCCTGCCGGTCCACGCCGGGCTGGAGCAGCTGCCGGCCAGCCTGCTGGACGCCTCCGCCGACCTCGGGGCCCGCACCTGGCGCACCTTCCGGTCCGTGGTGCTGCCGATGGTGCTGCCGTCGGTCGCGGCCGGCTCGGTCTTCACCTTCTCGCTCAGCCTCGGCGACTACATCGCCGTGCAGATCGTCGGCGGCAAGACCCAGCTGATCGGCAACGTCGTCTACTCCAACATCACCCTCGACCTGCCGCTCGCCGCCGCGCTGGGCACCGTGCCGGTCGCGGTCATCGTCGTCTACCTGCTGGCCATGCGGCGCACCGGCGCGCTCCAGAGTCTGTGAGGCCGTGACCATGCAACTCTCCCGTCCCGCCCGCATCGTCCTGCGCCTCGCGGCCGTGCTGGGCTTCGCCGTCATCTACGTGCCGCTGCTGCTCGTCCTGCTCAACTCCTTCAACGCCGCCCGCGGCTTCGGCTGGCCCCCCTCGGGCCTGACCCTGCACTGGTGGGCCGACGCGTGGCACAGCTCCGGCGCCCGCTCCGCGCTGTGGACCTCGGTGAAGGCGGGCCTGGGCGCGACGGCGGTCTCCCTGGTGCTGGGCACCCTGCTGGCCTTCGCGGTCTCCCGGTACCGCTTCTTCGGGCGGGAGGCGCTCTCCTTCGTCGTCGTGCTGCCGATCGCGCTGCCCGGCATCGTCACGGGCATCGCCCTGAACACCGCGTTCCGCACGGTGCTGGAGCCGCTCGGCGTCGGGCTGGGCCTGTTCACGGTCGTCGTCGGCCACGCCACCTTCTGCGTCGTGGTGGTCTTCAACAACGTCGTGGCCCGGCTGCGGCGCACCTCCGGCTCGTACGAGGAGGCGGCGATGGACCTGGGGGCCGACAGCTTCCAGGTCTTCCGCGACATCACCTTCCCGCTGGTGCGCACGGCGCTGCTGGCGGGCGGGCTGCTCGCCTTCGCCCTCTCCTTCGACGAGATCGTCGTCACCACCTTCACCGCGGGCCCCGGCGTCCAGACCCTCCCGGTGTGGATCTTCGGCAACATGGCCAGGCCGCAGCAGGCACCCGTCGTCAACGTGGTGGCCGCCGTCCTGGTCGCCGCGTCGGTGATCCCCGTCTACCTCGCCCAGCGGCTGTCCGCGGACTCCGCCGCGGGAGGCCGTATCTGAGCCACGGGTGCACGGAGCCGAGGGGTCCGTGCCATGCATCCGCCCGGATAAGGCAGGCTTGTACCGTGCCAGAACCCGCGCTGAACGCATTCGACCCCGCCCGCGACCACCCCCACTCCGCCACGCTGAGGAGGCTGGAGAAGTCCTCGGGGCGCCTGGCGGCGGCCGCGATCGCGCGGATGGACGGGCAGCTGCCCTGGTACCGGGCCATGCCCCCGGAGAACCGCTCGTGGATCGGGCTGGTGGCGCAGGCGGGCATCGCGGCCTTCACGGAGTGGTTCCGCCACCCGCAGACCCCGCAGGCGATCAGCACCGACGTCTTCGGCACCGCACCGCGGGAGCTGACCCGGGCGATCTCGCTGCGCCAGACGGTGGAGATGGTGCGCACCACCATCGAGGTCATGGAGGCGGCGATCGACGAGGTCGCCGCCCCCGGCGACGAGTCGGTGCTGCGCGAGGCGCTGCTGGTGTACGCACGGGAGATCGCCTTCGCGACGGCCCAGGTCTACGCCCAGGCCGCCGAGGCGCGCGGCGCCTGGGACGCGCGGCTGGAGTCCCTGGTGGTCAACGCGGTGCTGTCCGGCGAGGCGGACGAGGGCGTGCTGTCGCGGGCGGCGGCGCTCGGCTGGAGCTCCCCCGACAAGATCGCGGTGGTGCTGGGCACGGCACCCAACGGCGACAGCGAGCTCACCGTCGAGGCGATCCGGCGGGCGGCGCGGCACGCCAAGCTGCAGGTGCTCACCGGAGTGCTCGGCGACCGGCTGATCGTGGTCGCGGGCGGCGACGGGGATCCGCTGCGGGTGGCCAAGGCGCTGATCGGGCCGTTCGCCGCGGGGCCGGTCGTGGCCGGGCCCGTGGTGGGCGACCTGCTGGCGGCGTCGAAGTCCGCGCAGGCCGCGGCGGCGGGCCTGCGGGCGTGTGCGGCCTGGCCCGACGCGCCGCGTCCGGTGCTCTCCGACGACCTGCTCCCGGAGCGCGCGATGGCGGGCGACCGACACGCCCGCGATCAGTTGGTGGAGGAGATCTACAGGCCGTTGGAGGAAGCTGGTTCGGCACTGCTTGAGACTCTGTCCGTCTACCTCGAACAGGCCTCGTCGCTGGAAGGGGCCGCCCGGATGTTGTTCGTTCACCCCAACACCGTTCGCTACCGGCTTCGACGTGTGACGGACGTCACCGGCTGGTCGCCGTCGGACGTGCGCTCCGCATTCACCCTACGTATCGCGCTCATCCTGGGCCGGCTCTCCGACGCGGGGCAGACACCGTAGTTGCGATCAGGGCCTTTGTGGGACACCAACAAATCGCCCGTCGGTTCTTGGTCCCTGTCCCCACGGGCGGGGATCACCTCGCTCAAGAGAGAGTTGAAAGCGTGCTCGTACTCGTCGCTCCCGGCCAGGGTGCCCAGGCTCCCGGCTTCCTGAACCCCTGGCTCGAACTCCCCGGTGTCGCCGACCGTCTCGCCGGTCTGTCCTCGACCGCCGGACTCGACCTCGCCCACTACGGCACCAAGGCCGAGGCCGAGGAGATCCGTGACACCGCCGTCGCCCAGCCCCTGCTGGTCGCGGCCGGCCTGGTCGCGGCGGAGCAGTTGTTCGGCGACCCGGCCGCCGCGCGTTCCGCGCTGGGCGCCGTGGCCGGTCACAGCGTCGGAGAGATCACGGCGGCGGCCGTCGGCGGCGTGCTGAGCGCGGAAGCGGCGATGACCTTCGTCCGCACCCGCAGCACCGCCATGGCCCAGGCCGCGGCCATCACCGAGACCGGCATGTCGGCCGTGCTCGGCGGCGACCCGGACCTGGTCGTCGCCCACCTGGGGAACCTCGGCCTCACCCCGGCGAACATCAACGGCGCCGGTCAGATCGTGGCGGCCGGCACGGCGAAGCAGCTCGCGGAGCTGACCGCGGACAAGCCGGAGAAGGCGCGGGTCATCCCGCTGAAGGTGGCGGGCGCGTTCCACACCCACCACATGGCCCCGGCCGTGGCCGTGCTGGAGGAGCTGGCGCAGACGCTGCAGGTCGGCGACCCCGCGCTGCCGTACGTGTCCAACACCGACGGCGCGGTCGTCGCCTCCGGCGCCGAGATCGTCTCCCGCCTGGTGACGCAGGTGTCCAACCCGGTGCGCTGGGACCTGTGCATGGAGACCTTCAAGGACATGGGCGTCACCGCGATCATCGAGCTGGTTCCGGGTGGCACCCTGGTGGGCCTGGCCAAGCGCGCGCTGCCCGGCGTCGCGACCCTGGCCCTGAAGACCCCGGACGACCTCGACGCCGCCCGCGCGATCGTGGCCGAGCACGGCCCCCAGGAATAAGGAGTCCCCGCAGACATGGCGAAGATCAGGCCCAGCAAGGGCTCCCCGTACGCGCGCATCATGGGCGTCGGCGGCTACCGGCCGACCCGGGTGGTGCCCAACGAGGTGATCCTGGAGACCATCGACTCCAGCGACGAGTGGATCCGCTCGCGCTCCGGCATCGCCTCCCGGCACTGGGCCGGCCCGGACGAGACGGTCGCCGAGATGTCGGTCATCGCGGCGGGCAAGGCCATCGCCGACGCGGGGATCTCGGCCGAGGACATCGGGGGCGTCATCGTCGCCACCGTCTCCCACTTCAAGCAGACCCCGGCCGTCGCGACCGAGATCGCGCACCGCATCGGCGCCGGCAAGCCGGCCGCGTTCGACATCTCGGCGGGCTGCGCGGGCTTCACGTACGCCGTGACCCTCGCCAAGGGCATGGTCACCGAGGGCAGCGCCAAGCACGTCCTGGTGATCGGCGTCGAGCGGCTGAGCGACCTCACCGACAAGACGGACCGTGCCACCGCCTTCCTCTTCGGCGACGGCGCCGGCGCGGTCATCATCGGCCCGGCCGACGAGCCGGAGATCGGTCCTACCGTCTGGGGCTCGGAGGGCGACAAGTCCGGGACCATCACCCAGACCGTGGCGTGGGACCGCTTCCGTGTGGGCGACGTCGCGCAGCTGCCGGTGGACGAGAACGGGGAGCTGAAGTTCCCCGCGATCACCCAGGAGGGCCAGACGGTCTTCCGCTGGGCGGTGTTCGAGATGGCCAAGGTGGCCCAGGAGGCGCTGGACGCCGCCGGGATCACCGCGGACGACCTGGACGTCTTCATCCCGCACCAGGCCAACATGCGCATCATCGACTCGATGATCAAGGCGCTCAAGCTGCCGGAGCACGTCGCGGTCGCCCGCGACATCGAGACCACCGGCAACACCTCCGCCGCGTCGATCCCGCTCGCGATGGAGCGCCTGCTCGCCACCGGACAGGCCAAGAGCGGCGACACGGCCCTGATCATCGGTTTCGGGGCGGGGCTCGTCTACGCCGCCACTGTCGTTACCCTCCCCTAGGCAACACTCACGCGGCGCGCACTCCCGCCCGCCGCAGCCCGTAGTAACCAGCACGAAGAAGGAGAGCGCCGCCATGGCCACCCAGGAAGAGATCGTCGAGGGTCTCGCGGAGATCGTGAACGAGATCGCCGGCATCCCGACCGAGGACGTCCAGCTGGACAAGTCCTTCACCGACGACCTGGACGTCGACTCGCTGTCCATGGTCGAGGTCGTCGTCGCCGCCGAGGAGCGCTTCGAGGTCAAGATCCCGGACGACGACGTCAAGCAGCTGAAGACCGTCGGCGACGCCGTCGACTACATCCTCAAGGCCCAGGGCTGAGCCTGAGCCACCCCTGGACGACGTGTCTGTCGCCCGCCCTTCTAGACGTGGAGAGACAATCCCTGTGAGCCCGACCAATCACACCGTGGTCGTCACCGGTATCGGCGCAACCACTCCGCTGGGCGGGGACAGCGCGTCGACCTGGGAGGGACTGATCGCCGGACGTTCCGGCGTCACCCCCCTGAAGCAGGACTGGGCCGCCGAGCTGTCGGTGCGCATCGCCGCGCAGATCGCCGTGGAACCGCTGGAGATCCTGCCCCGCCCGGTCGCGCGCAAGCTGGACCGCTCGGCGCAGTTCGCGCTGATCGCCACCCGCGAGGCGTGGGCCGACGCGGGCTTCACCGCCAAGGCCGGTGAGGACAGCTCGGTCGACCCCGACCGCCTCGGCGCGGTCATCGCCTCCGGCATCGGCGGCGTCACCACGCTGCTCGACCAGTACGACAACCTCAAGGCGTCCGGCCCGCGCAAGGTGTCCCCGCACACCGTGCCGATGCTGATGCCCAACAGCCCCTCGGCCAACGTCGGCCTGGAGGTCAACGCCCGCGCCGGTGTCCACACCCCGGTCAGCGCCTGCGCCTCCGGTGCCGAGGCCGTCGGCTACGCGTACGAGATGATCCGCTCCGGCCGTGCCGACGTGGTCATCGCCGGCGGCACGGAAGCGGCCATCCACCCGCTGCCGATCGCGGCCTTCGCCAACATGATGGCGATGTCGAAGAACAACGACGACCCGCAGGGCGCCTCCCGCCCGTACGACAAGGGCCGCGACGGCTTCGTCCTCGGCGAGGGCGCGGGTGTCGTCGTCCTGGAGTCGGCCGAGCACGCCGCCAGGCGCGGTGCCCGGGTCTACGCCGAGGTGCTGGGCCAGGGCCTGTCGGCCGACGCCCACCACATCGCGCAGCCGGAGCCCACCGGCCGCGGCATCGCCGCCGCGCTGGAGCAGCTGATCGCCGCGACCGGCCTGGACCTGGCGCAGGTCGCGCACCTCAACGCGCACGCGACGTCCACCCCGCAGGGTGACGTCGCCGAGGTCAAGGCGCTCCGCAAGGTGCTCGGCGACCACCTCGACCACGTGGCCATCTCCGCCACCAAGTCGATGACCGGTCACCTCCTGGGCGGCGCGGGCGGCATCGAGACGGTCGCCACCGTCCTCGCCCTGCACCACCGGATCGCCCCGCCGACGATCAACATCGCGGAACTGGACGACGAGATCGACCCCGGTCTGGTCTCCACCGAGGCGCGGAAGCTGCCGGACGGCCCGATCGTGGCCATCAACAACTCCTTCGGCTTCGGCGGCCACAACGTCGTCCTGGCCCTCAAGGCCTGAGCCGTACCGCACCCCTGAGGGCCGGTCAGCCGCACACGCGGCCGACCGGCCCTCGGTCGTCCCCGGGTCAGGGGCAGCCGACGACCTGCCCGGCCCAGGACAGCCCGCCGCCGAAGCCGAGCAGCAGCACGGGCGCGCCGGGGGCGAGTTCGCCGCGCTCGACGAGCTTGGAGAAGGCGAGCGGCACGGAGGCGGCGGAGGTGTTGCCGGAGTCGACGACGTCCCGGGCCACCACCGCCTGCGGGGCCCCCAGCTGGCGTACGACGCCCTCGATGATCCGCAGGTTGGCCTGGTGCGTGACGATGCCCCCGAGGTCGCCGACGGCGACACCGGCGCGGGCACAGGCCTCCTCGGCGATCGGGGCGAGGGTCGTGGTGGCCCAGCGGAAGACCGCCTGGCCGTCCTGGGCGAAGCGGGGCTGCCAGGCGCCGGCCAGCCGTACGGCGTCGGCGCGGGTGGGGTCCGAGCCCCACACGACGGGGCCGATGCCGGGGAGCGTCCCCGGAGCGGCGTCGGCGGCGCTGACGACGGCCGCGCCCGCCCCGTCGCCCAGCAGGACGCAGGTGCTGCGGTCGCTCCAGTCGGTGAGGTCGGACATCTTCTCGGCGCCGATGACCAGGGCGTGCCGGGCGGCGCCGGCCCGCACGGAGTGGTCGGCGGCGGCGAGCGCGGTGGTGAAGCCCGCGCAGGCGTTGTTGAGGTCGTAGGAGGCGGGAGCCGTCATGCCGAGCCGGGCCGCGACCTGGGCGGCGGTGCTGGGCGAGCGGTCGACGGCGCTGGAGGTGGCCACGACGACCAGGTCGACGTCGGCGGCGTCCAGGCCCGCCGCGGCGAGCGCCTTGCCCGCCGCGGCGCTCGCCAGGTCGGCGACCGTCTCGTCCTCGGCGGCGATGTGCCGGGTCGCGATGCCCGTGCGCTGCCGGATCCAGGCGTCGCTGGTGTCGACCATGGCGGCCAAGTCGTCGTTGGTGAGGACACGTTGCGGCTGGTGGTGACCGAGGGCGGCGATACGGGATGCAGTCATGACCGAAACTATAGCGACCGATCGGTCGGACTCTAAAGAGGGAGAGGTGGCTACGATGGCCCCATGAGCCCACGCAAGTCCGCCGCCGAGGCACGCCACACCCGCGAGCGGATCATCGAGCGCAGCGTCGCGGTCGCCTCCGTGGAGGGCCTGGAGGGCCTCACGATCGGCCGGCTCGCGACCGACCTCGGGATCAGCAAGTCCGGGCTGCTGGGGCACTTCGGTACCAAGGAGGCCCTGCAGATCGCCGCCCTGCGGCGGGCCTCGGAGATCTTCACCCGCGCCGTCTGGGTGCCCGCCGCGGGGGCCGCTCCCGGGCTCGCCCGGCTGACCGCGATCTGCGAGGCGTGGGTGACCTACCTGGACCGCGAACGCGAGGCCTTCCCCGGCGGCTGCCTGTTCACCGCCTCCGCCGTGGAGTTCGACGGCCGCGAGGGGCCGGTACGGGACGCGGTCGCCCGGCTCTACACCGTCTGGCGCCGCCGGCTGACCCGCGACATCCGGGCCGCCGTGGAACTCGGCGAACTGCCGCCCGGCACCGACCCCGAGCAATTGGTCTTCGAGCTGAACGGGATCTACTTCTCCCTCAACCACGCCGTCCAGCTCTTCGGCGACCGGACCGCCCCCGACCGCGCCCGGCGTGCGCTGCGGCGCGTGCTGAGCTGACGAATCAGCCCTTCGGGGGGATTGGCCGGGTCCCCCGGATGGGCCCGCGCGGCACCGCGCAGGATCTCGTCCATGAGCATCTGGCTGAGGGGGGCCGGCCTCACGGCGGCCGCGGCACTGGCGGTGCTGGGGCCGGGGGCGGCCGGGGGGACGGCGTACGCGCATGATCCGCCGGGTCCACCGGGCCCGCCCGTGGTCCGGTTCCTGCCCGACGGCACCGTACGGGTGGAGACCGGCGGCGGCGCCGTCCGCGTGGAGACCCGCGGCGGGGAGACGAGGGCCCGGGTCACCCACGGCGGGGACACCGTGGACGCGCGCACCGGCAGCGGCGGTTCGTCCGCGACCGTCCGGCGGCGGCACTGCCCCGCGTACGAGTCGACGGTGAACGCCCGCACGGACGGCGGCGGTTCACGGGGCTCGGTGTCCTGGCGACACCCCTGCGGACCGGCGCCGCGGCCCACCCCCGCCCGCCCCGTGCGCCGCGCACCGGCCCCCACACCCACACCCACGCCCACACCCACGCCCACCCCCACTCCGACGCCGACGCCGACCCCCACCCCGACGCCGACGCCGACCCCCACCCCGACGCATCGCGCGGAACTCCCGCCGGTCGCCTACCGCAAGGCGAGCCCACCGCCCGCCCCCGACGGCCCGAGCATCGTCCATCTCATGCTGCTGGTCACCGCGCCCGCGGTCCTGTCCGCCGCCGCGCTCAAGCCCCGCTCCCAAGCCCGCTCACGGAGGTGATCGATGTCGGACTGGCTCGTCCTGGCCATCGCGATGGCCGCGGCCTGCGCGGTCGTCCTGACCATCGTGGCCATCAACCACCGTCGCATCGGAGACGACGACGACCCCTCGGAGACCCCCGACGTCATCGAGTACATGACGATGATGATCGGCGTGGTGTACGCCATCGTCCTCGGCCTCGCCATCGCCGGCGTGTGGGAGGCGCGCGGCGGCGCCGAGGACACGCTGCACCGCGAGACCCAGGCCCTGCACGAGGTGCGCCAGCGGGTGCAGGTCTACCCCGCCGCCGTCCGCGACCAGGTGCGCGCCGACGTGGACGCGTACGTCTCCTACGTCGCGCACACCGAGCTGCCCTACATGCTCAAGCACGGCGAGAACACCCAGCGCGGCTCGGAGCTCCTCGGCAAGGTGCGCCGCGACGTGACCGACTTCGAGCCGCGCACCCCGCTGGCCAACCAGGCGTACCAGCCGGTCGTGGACCAGGTCGCGGCCGCCGACGACGCGCGCACCGCCCGCGGCGAGAACGCCGGGCCGACCATGCCGGGGGTGGTGTGGTTCGGCCTGGTCACCGGCGCCCTCGTCGCGGTGGGGCTGATCTTCAGCCTGCAGATCAGGCGCTCCCGGCGCGAACTGCTCCTCGCCGGGCTCTACAGCGCCCTGATCGCCTTCCTGCTCTTCCTCATCTGGGACCTGGACGCCCCCTTCGGCCGGGACGCCGCCGAGGCGGCGGCGTACTTCACCAGCCTCTTCCCGCACATCGGGTGATCACTTCTCGAAGCTCGCGAAGTACGAGGCCGCCATGTCCTCCCCGCCGTGCCCGAGCTCGGCCGCGCGGCGGAACCGCTCGGCGCCGGCCGCGGCCACGTCGAGCCGGACCCCCACGGACTCCCCCGCCTCCACGATCAGGCGGGCGTCCTTCTCCGCGGTCCGCACGGCGAAGCTGGGGCTGAAGTCCCCGGCCAGGATCGACGCCCCCTTCGCCTGCAGGTAGCCCATGTCGAGGGGGCCGCCGGAGACGGCCTTGAGGAAGTCCGCGGCGTCCACGCCGAGGCCCTTCGCCAGTGCGAGGGCCTCGGCCGTGCCGTGGGTGACGGTCAGCACCCAGCTGTTGATCACCAGCTTCAGCCGGCTGGCCGCGCCCTCGGCCGCGTCCTCCCCCACCCACACGGTGCGGCTGCCGATCGCGTCGAAGACCGGCCCCACCGTCTGCCGGGCCTCCTGCGGCCCGGCGGCCAGCACCAGGAGCTGCCCGTTCTCCGCGGGCTGCCTGGTGCCCAGCACGGGCGAGTCGAGGAAGACGACGCCGTGCTCGCGCGCGAACCGCGCGAACTCCCCGAGGGCGCCCACGCCCGCGGTGGTGGACTGCGCCCACACCGCGCCCTTGCGCAGCGCCGGCGCCGCCTGCCGCATGGTCTCGAGGGCGGAGTCCGCGTCGTGCAGGATGGTCAGCACCACGTCGGCGCCGTCCACCGCCTCCGCGGGGGTGTCGGCGACGCGTGCGCCGTCCTTGCTGAGCGGCTGCGCCTTCTCCTTCGTACGGTTCCACACACGGACGTCGAGGCCGGCCTTGACGAGGTTGCGGGCCATCGCGGCACCCATGATCCCGGTGCCCAGGACTGCTGCTGAGGTGGTGTCGGACATGACTGCCACGGTACGACGGACCAATCCGAATCGCTCGCGGCGCCGAATGCCGGACGCGAGACTTGTCCTCGACACACGGAATCGAACGCTGGAGGTGTGGTGAGGGAACCGCTGCGGTTCGGCAGGCCCGCACGGCAGGGGCCGGACCTCTCGGAGCTGCTGCTCGCCGTCGCGCGCGGCGACCAGGAGGCCTTCGCCCGGCTGTACGACGCCGTGAGCGGACCGGTGCTCGGACTGGTGCGCGGAGTGCTCAGGGACCCCGCCCAGTCGGAGGAGGTGACGCAGGAGGTGCTGGTGGAGGTGTGGCGCACCGCCGCCCGCTTCCGGCCGGAGAAGGGCAGCGCGATGACCTGGGTGATGACCCTGGCCCACCGCAGGGCCGTGGACCGGGTACGGTCCGCCAGCGCGGCGGCGGACCGCGAGCACAGGGCTGCGCTGCTGGAGCGCACCCCCGCGTACGACGAGGTGACCGAGCAGGTGGAGGCCCGGCTGGAGGCCGAACAGGTGCGACGCTGCATGCGCACCCTCACCGAGGTGCAGCACCAGTCGGTGACCCTCGCCTACTACCGGGGGCTGACGTACCGGGAGGTGGCCGAGCTGCTGTCGCTGCCGCTGGGCACCGTCAAGACCCGGCTGCGGGACGGCCTGATCCGGCTGCGCGACTGCCTGGGGGTGACCGCATGAGCACCGAGGCCGAACTGCACACCCTCACCGGCGCCTACGCCGTCGACGCGCTGACGCGGCACGAGCGCGCGGAGTTCGAACGCCACCTCGCGGAGTGCGAGGCCTGCGCGCTGGAGGTGCGCGAGCTGGCCGCGACCGCCGCCCGCCTCGGGCTCGCGGCGGCCGAACCCGTCCCGCCCCGCATGAAGGACGACGTCATGCGGCTCATCGTCAACGTACGGCAGGAGCCCCCGTCGGTGCCCGAGCCGCCGCGCGCCACGGCCCGTGCGATGCGCCGCCGCGCCTCGCAGCCCGCACGGCGCCGCGTCCGCTTCGCCCTGGCGGCCTGCCTCGCCGCGGCCGCGACCCTGGGCGGGGTCGCGGTCTGGCAGCAGCAACAGCTCGGCGACCTGCGCCAGGAGAACCAGCGGACCCAGGCCCAGGCGGATCAGATCTCCCGGGTCCTGGCCGCGCCCGACGCCGTCACCACCTCCGCGAAGCTCGCGGGTGGCGCCAGCGGCACGGTCGTCGTCTCCCGCAGCCAGGACCGCGCGGTCTTCTTCGCCCACGGCATGCCCGCGCTGAGCGGCAACCGGGTCTACCAGCTCTGGTACGCCGACGGCGGCACGATGCGCTCCGCGGGCCTCATGCCGAAGCCGTCCGGCGGCGACACGACTCAGGCCGTCCTCCTCCGGGGCACCGTCGACGGCGCCTCCGGCATGGGCATCACCGTCGAACCCGCCGGCGGCTCCCCGCAGCCGACCTCCGACCCCCTGGCCCTGATGAACTTCCCGGCCTGACGCCGCACCGCACCGCACCCCGTCCGGTGCGGTGCGCGGCGCCGGGCCGCCCGGGCCGAAGGCACGGCTTCGCCCGCGGCACGGCACCCCCGGCCGGACCCCGGGCAACGCCCGTCCCCGAGGGCACCGCCACGCGAGCACCCGCACAACCACCACCCCGTGACGGTACGGCTGCCTACCGAAGCCCGGGCAACGCCCGTCCCCGAGGGCAGCCGGCCGAGGACCGGGCGAGCCCCGCCACGGGCGACACAGCCGTGCCGGCCGCGGAGCCCCGGGCCACGCACCCGCAGAGAGCCGCTTCACGCTCTGCTTCGCCCTGGCCGCAGGCACGTTCGTCCTCGTCGCGGCGTTCGCCCGCTTCGCCATGACCACGCCCGGCGGCGTCATCGTCCCGCGCCACGACGCGCAGGAGGCGAGCACTCCCGGACCGGTCCGGCCCCTCACCCCCGTTTCCACTCCACCGAAGGGCACCCGGGTCGTCCCCGGACCAGAAAGGTGAACGCCATGGCCACGATCCGAGCGCCCCGGGACACCCCACAGCGGCCGGCCGGCCCAACGCACGGGCACGCGGCCCGGAGCCCCAGGAGAGCCCGGCCGATGGGCCGGGGCCCCCGCGCGGGGGCGACGCCGCCGTGGGGGCGCTCCGGGAGGGCATGGCTCCCCGGGTGACGCCCCGCGCTCGCGGGGCGCGGCGGGGCGCCTCACGCCGCGGTGGGAGGCGGCGCCATAGGCTCGCCGGGCGCGAATGCCGGCCAGGAGGAGTGCCCCGGACGTGACGACGACGTCGATCTGCCTGTTCACCGCCGATCTGCGGCTCCACGACAACCCGGTCCTGCGGGCCGCCCTCGACTCCGCGGAGCAGGTCGTCCCCCTGTTCGTGCTCGATCAGGCCATCGAAGCCACGGGCTTCGCCGCCCCGAACCGCAGCGCGTTCCTCGCGGGCTGCCTCGCCGACCTGGACGAGCGGCTGCGCGAGCGCGGCGGGCGGCTGGTGCTGCGCCACGGGGACGTGGCGCGCGAGACGTGCCGGGTCGCGGAGGAGACCGGCGCCGGGCAGGTGCACGTCGCGGCGGGGGTGAGCCGCTACGCCGCGCGGCGCGAGGAGCGGCTGCGGGAGGCCCTGGCAGCGGCGGGCCGCGAACTCCGGGTGCACGACGCCGTGCTGACCGCGGTGCCGCCCGGCGCGGTGACCCCGGCAGGCAAGGACAGCTTCGGGGTGTTCACGCCGTACTTGCGGCGCTGGGAGACCGCGGATCTGCGCGACCCGCTGGGTGCGCCCCGCGTGGTCCGCGTCCCGGACGGCGTGGCGTCCCGGCCACTCCCGGAGCCGCCCAAGGGCACGTCGCCAGGGCTGCCCGCGGGCGGGGAGACCGAGGCCCGCGAGCGCTGGCGGGCCTGGCGGGCCTCGGGCCTCGCCGCGTACGAGGACCGCCACGACGACCTCGCGGGCGACGCCACCTCGCGTCTGTCGCCGTACCTGCACTTCGGCTGCCTGTCGGCCACCGAGCTGGTCCGGCGCGCCCGTGAGGCCGCGGGGCCGGGCGCGGACGCGTTCGTGCGGCAGGTCGCGTGGCGGGAGTTCCACCACCAGGTGCTCGCCGCCCGCCCCGACGCCGCCTCCCGGGACCTGCGGCCGCGCGGTGACCACTGGCACGGTGACGGGCCCGAGGCGCACGCGTGGCGCGAGGGCCGTACCGGATACCCGCTGATCGACGCGGCGATGCGGCAGCTGCGGCACGAGGGCTGGATGCACAACCGGGCGCGGCTGCTGGCCGCGAGCTTCCTGACCAAGACGCTGTACGTGGACTGGCGGATCGGCGCCGCGCACTTCCTGGAGCTGCTGGTGGACGGCGACATCGCCAACAACCAGCTGAACTGGCAGTGGGTGGCCGGGACCGGCACCGACACCCGCCCGAACCGGGTGCTCAACCCCCTGGTGCAGGCCCGTCGTTTCGACCCGGACGGCGCCTACGTGCGCCGCTGGGTGCCGGAGCTGGCGGAGGTGCGGGGCGGCGCCGTGCACCGCCCCTGGCGGCTACCCGAGGACGAGCGGGCCGCCCTGGACTACCCCGCCCCCCTCGTCGACCTCGACGAGGCCCTCGCCCGCTTCCGCAGCGCCCGCGGCAAGTAGCCGCCCCGCGGGTCGGGGCCCGCGGCGGCGGCCCGGGGCACCCGGGCCGCCCTCCCCGAGGCCCACCCGGCGGGCGGCACGCGGCACCGCACCACATGCCCGCGGGTCGAGAGCCGCGGCGGTCAAAGGCCGACATTCGACCGGCCCGGTGTCCTGCGCGTGGCCCGCCCGGGGGCGTCGGCACCCGGGCCGCCCTCCGCCGAGGCCCACCCGGCGGGCGGCACGCGGCGGGCCGCGGGCGGTCCCGCCCGCCCCCGCCCCCTCACCCCGGCGGGGCGCCGGCGTGCCGGCGCGGGGGCCGGGGGAAGAAACCACTGGTGCGCGACGCGTAGGCGGCCCAGCCGGGGCGGTCCGCCATGTGCCGTTCCAGCAGGGCCTTCCCGCTGCCCCGGGTCAGCAGGTACGACATCAGCAGCGGGGACACGACCGACACCGCGGCGGCCTGCCAGGCGTCGCAGGTCAGCGCGAACAGCCCCCACCAGACGCAGAAGTCGCCGAAGTAGTTGGGGTGCCGGGTCCAGCTCCACAGGCCGCGGTCCATGATGCGGCCCCGGTGCGCCGGGTCGGCCTTGAACCGGGCCAGCTGGTGGTCGCCGACGGCCTCGAAGAGCAGGCCGGTGAGCCAGAGCAGCGCGCCGGCCGCGGCCGCCGGGCCGAGCGGCCCGGGGATGTACGAGGCGGCCTGGACGGGCAGCGAGACGACCAGGACGAGCGCGCCCTGCAGCAGGTACACCGCGCGCAGTGCGTAGGCGGCCCGGCTGCCGCGGGCCTTGGCCAGGAAGGCCTCGTAGCGGGGGTCCTCGCCGTGGCCGCGGCCGCGGCGGGCGATGTGGACGGCGAGCCGCAGGCCCCACACGGCGGTCAGCGCGAGCACCAGCGCGCGGCGAGCCGGGTCGCCGTGTCCGGCGGACATGCCGTAGGCGGACCCGGCGACCGCGGTGAAGGCCACGCCCCAGGCGACGTCGACGTAGCGGTGCCTGCCGCGGGACAGGGCGAACGCGAAGGTGGCGAGCATGACGGCGAGCGCGGCCCCGGCCGCCACCGCCACGCCCGCCCCGAACGCGCCCCAGGGGAAGCCGTTCACCGCCTCACCACCCCGCGTACCAGGCGGCGGGCGTGCCGGCCGTGCCTCCGGCGCCGTCGGCCGCGGGCCGTGCGGCGAGGATCTGGTCGACGCCCATGCGGCGTTCGGCGAAGGCCAGCGCCCCGCCCGCCAGGTACAGCCGCCACACGCGGGCGGTCTCCTCGCCGGCCAGGAGGACGACGTCGGACCAGCGCCGCTCCAAGGTGGCCAGCCAGGCCCGCACCGTGTGGACGTAGTGCTCGCGCAGGGACTCCACCGCCCGCACCTCCAGGCCCGCGTCCTCCAGCAGCCCCACGGTCCGGCCGAGCGGGCGCATGTGCATGTCGGGGGCGATGTACGTCTCGATGAAGGCGCCGCCACCGGGGGCGACGCGGCCGCGGGACATCTGCTGCACCAGCGCCCTGCCCCGGGGGCGCAGCATGCGGTGGATCGCGCCGGCGAAGCGCGGGTAGTGCTCGTCGCCGACGTGCTCGCCCATCTCGATCGCGGTGACCGCCTCGTAGCCGCCGTTGCCCTCCAGGTCGCGGTAGTCGCGCAGTTCGACGGTGACGTACTGCTCCAGGCCGCGTTCGCGGATCCGGTCCCGTACGAAGTCCCGCTGGGCGCGGGAAAGAGTGACCGCGTGGACCTGCGCGCGGTGGGTCTGCGCGGCGTACAGGGCGAGCGCGCCCCAGCCGCAGCCGATGTCGAGCAGCCGCGTGCCGGGGCGCAGGTCCAGCTTGCGGCAGATGAGTTCGAGCTTGTCGCGCTGGGCGTCGGCGAGGCCGTACGACGGGTCGTCGTGGCGGGTCCAGTAGCCGCAGGAGTAGGCCATGGAGGGGTCGAGGAGGAGCTCGTAGAAGTCGTTGGACAGGTCGTAGTGGTGGCTGATGGCGGCCCGGTCGCGGCCCCTGGTGTGCGGGGTGCCGTTCAGCCGGGCGCGTCCGCGCGGGGCGGGCGGCCGGGGGCCGACCGCGCCGAGCCGTACGGCGGCGCCGGCGGCGCGGAGCCGGTCGGCCGCGGTGAGCCGGGGAGGGCGCAGCCCGCCGTCGCGTGCCGCGTGCCACACGGCGCGCAGGCCTTCGGTGAGGTCGCCGCGCACGTCGATGTCCCCGGTGATGTACGCCTCGGCGAGGCCGAGTTCGCCGGGCTGCCACAGGAGTCTTCGCAGCGCCCGCCGGGAGCGCAGGACGACCACGGGGGCGTCGCGCGGCCCGGCGGTGCTGCCGTCCCAGGCCCGCAGCCGCACGGGCAGCGGGCCGCCGGTGAACTGCTCCAGCAACGGGGCGAGGGTGTCCGCGGCGCCCTTCACCTGGTGGTCTCCCCCCGGGTCAGCCGCAGTTGGCACACGTCGAGGTAGCCGGAGCGGAAGCCGGCCTCGGAGTAGGCGAGGTAGAGGGTCCACATGCGGCGGAAGGTCTCGTCGAAGCCGAGGGCGGCGACGTCGGCGGCGCGTTCGGTGAAGCGCTCGCGCCACAGCCGCAGCGTCTCGGCGTAGTGCGGTCCGAAGCCGTCGCAGGAGGTGACGCGCAGCGCGGTGTGCTCGTCGAGGGTCCGCTCGATCGCCTCCAGGGAGGGGATGAGCCCGCCGGGGAAGACGTACTTCTGCATCCAGGTGTAGGTGTCGCGGGTGGCGAGCATTCGCTCGTCGGGCATGGTGATCGCCTGGAGCGCGACCGTGCCGCCGGGGGCGAGCAGCCGGTCCAGGGCGGTGAAGTACACCGGCCAGTACTCGGCGCCGACGGCCTCGATCATCTCGACGCTGACGATGGCGTCGTAGCTCCCGGTCACCTGCCGGTAGTCGCGCAGCCGGACGGTGGCCCGGTCCTGCTGCCCCGCGGCGGCGATCCGGGCCGTGGCGAGCCGGCGCTGTTCCTCGGAGAGGGTGACGGAGACGACCTCGGCGCCGCGGCGGGCGGCGCGGACGGCGAGTTCTCCCCAGCCGGTGCCGATCTCCAGCAGCCGGGTGCCCTCGCCGACGCCCGCCAGGTCGAGCAGCCGGTCGATCTTGCGGTGCTGTGCGGCGGCCAGCTGGGCGCGCCGGGCGGGGAAGCCGCGGAAGACGGCCGAGGAGTAGGTGAGGGTCTCGTCGAGGAAGAGGGCGAAGAGCTCGTTGGACAGGTCGTAGTGGGCGTGGATGTTGCCGCGGGCGCCGTCGAGGGTGTTGCGCCGCTCGGTGGGCTGCCGGTGTGCCCACAGGGCGCGCAGCCGCTGCAGCGGCCGGGGGACGAGCTCGGTGACGTGCGAGGCGAGCACGGTGAGGACGGCCGGCAGGTCCGGCGCGTCCCATTCGCCGGCCATGTAGGACTCGCCGAAGCCGATGAGTCCTGCGGTGCCGACCCGGCGGTGGAAGGCCTCGGGGTCGGCGATCAGCACGGTGGGCCCGCCCGTGCCGAGGACCGGGCCGCCGTCGCCGAGCCGGCAGCGCAGCGGGAGCCCGCTCAGGGCGCGTCGCAGCACGGCACCGGCGACCGCGGCACGCAGCCGTGAGCACCGTGGCGGCGCGGCGACGTCCGGCCAGCGGCGGGGGTCCACGCCGGAGGCGGGTGCGGAAGCGGAGAGGGGGACGGACGTGGTGGACATGGTCACTCGAAACCCTCCTGGGGCGCGTGGACGGGACGGGGCTGCACGGGCAGTCCGCGCAGCAGCAGCCGGATGCCGTGCCGGCGGATGCCGGCCGACACCGCGGCCGTGGACCAGGGGTGGCGGGCGGCGGCACGCAGCAGGCCCGGCGTGGTGGCCGGGCGCCGCTCGCCGCGCACGGTGGCGGTGAACGGGGTGCCGCCGCCGGGCCGTTCCAGGTGGACGGTGAGGTGGAGCCGGTCGTGCGGCTCGGGCAGCCGCATGCGGTAGCCGCCGTCGACGGGGAGGAACGGGGAGACGTAGAAGTCCTTGGCGACGTGGGCGCTGTCGCGGCCGTCGGTGCGCAGCAGGTAGGCGTGCCGTTCCCCGTAGGTGTTGTGGACCTCGGCGACCACGCACACGAGGGTGCCGTCCGGGTCGTGGCACCAGTACAGGGTCAGCGGGTTGAACACGTGGCCGAGGACCCGGGCGTGGCTGAGCATCCGGACCGGGCCGCCGTGCAGGTCGACGCCCTGCGCGGCGAGCCAGGCGTCGAGGGCGGCCCGTACGGTCGGGTGCCGGCCGCCGAAGTGGTCGCGGGGGTCGAAGCGGGCGAGCGGGCGCAGCGCGGCGGGGAGCCGGGGCGTCCGGGCGGGGTCGGTCAGCCACATGTAGGTGCGGTGGGCGAAGGCGTGCCGCAGCGGATCGGTGCGCACGTGGGTGATCGTGCACTCGTACAGGGCGGGCACCTGCGGCGGCAGCCCCGCGGGGGTCACCATCGCGCCCCCAGGTGGCGGGCGGCCTCGGCGCCGGAGCGGCAGCCGTCCTCGTGGAAGCCCCAGCCGTGGTACGCCCCGGCGAAGGCGGTGACGGGGGTCGCGAGGGCCGGCAGCCGCCGTCGCGCGGCCAGCGACGCGGGGGTGTAGACGGGGTGTTCGTACACCATGCGGGCGAGCACCCGGGCGGGGTCGACGCGTTCCTCGTCGCCGAGGGTGACGACGTAGCGCTCGGGGGTGTCCAGCCGCTGGAGGCGGTTCATGTCGTAGCTGACGCGGACCCCGCCGGGGTCGGGGGCGCAGGTGGGCATGAGGTAGTTCCAGGAGGCGCGGGCGCCGCGGCTGCGGGGCAACAGCGTGGTGTCGGTGTGCAGCACCGTCGGGTTGCTGGAGTACGGGATGGCGCCGAGCACCCGGCGCTCCTCCGCGGTGGGGTCGGCGAGCAGCCGTAGTGCCTGGTCGGGATGGGTGGCGACGACCACCGCGTCGTACGTCTCGGTCTCCCCGTCGTCGGTGACGACGTCGGCGCCGTCGGCGTGCCGGCGCAGGGCGCGTACGGGGGTGGCGGTGCGGATCGCGGTGAGCCGTTTGACGATGCGCTCGACGTAGACGCGTGATCCGCCGGTGACGGTCCGCCAGGTGGGGGAGCCGCCCACCGAGAGCATCCCGTGGTGGTCGAGGAACCGGAAGAGGTAGACCGCCGGGTAGTGCGCCGCGGTCCGCGGCGAGCAGGACCAGACGCAGGCCACCAGCGGGGTCGTGAAGTGCGCCGTGAAGTACGCCGAGAACTCCCCCGCGCCGAGGAACTCCCCCAGCGTGGTGGTGTCGTCGGAACCGCCCTCCGCGAGCAGCCGCCGGGCCAGGCGGTGGAATCGGGGCACTTCGGCCAGCATACGCAGATAGGCCGGGCGCAGCGCGTTGCGCGGTTGCGCGAAGATCCCCGAGGGGCCGCGCGCGCCCGCGTACTCCAGGCCGCAGCCCTCGCAGCGCACGGACATGCTCATCTCGGACTCCTGCGTGGGGACGCCGAGTTCGGCGAAGATCCGCAGCAGGGTGGGGTAGGTGCGCTCGTTGTGGACGATGAAGCCGGTGTCGACGGAGGTCACCCGGCCGTCGCAGGAGGGTACGTCGTGTGTGTGGGCGTGCCCGCCGAGCCGGTCGTCGGCCTCGAACAGCGACACGTCGCAGTGCCGTTGCAGCAGGTAGGCGGCGGTGAGCCCGGCGACGCCGCTGCCCACGACGGCCACCCTTCGCCTTGCTTCGGTCACGTCCCGTCCCTTCGTCGCGGTCCTCTCCCTGCTGGTGGTTCGGAGCCCGCGGCGGGACGGATTGGTCGGTGCGGCAATCCGCCGGGCGGACGGCCGCGAATCCATGGGTGGACGCACGTGACGGGCGTCGTCACGGAGGGCGGCCGATAATGACGGAGAGCACACGAGAGGGGCGGTCCGATGACGTACGGTGACGAAACGGGCGGCGGCACGCCGCGTCCGGTGCTGGTCCCGTACGTGCTGCCCCAGCGGCCGCGCGCCGCCGTCCTGGTGCTGCACGGCGGCCGTGCGGAGGGCCTGGAACCGCCCCCGCCGTGGAATCTGCCGGGGGCCAGGATGCGTCCCTTCGTCCGCGCGATCGGCCGGGCCACCGCCGGGCACGCGGTGGCGCTGGCCGGGGTCCGCTACCGGCACCGCGGCTGGAACGGCGAGCGGGAGGACGCGGCGCGGGACGCCCTGCGGGCGCTGGAGGCACTGCGGCAACGCGCCGGGGAGGTGCCCGTGGTGCTGGTGGGGCACTCGATGGGCGGCCGGGCGGCGCTGCGCGTGGCCGGGCATCCGCTGGTGGGCGCGGTCGTGGGGCTGGCGCCGTGGTGTCCCGAGGACGAGCCGGTGGGGCATCTGGCGGGGCGCCGTCTGGTGCTGCTGCACGGCGACCGGGACCGGGTCACCGATCCGGCCGGCTCGCTGACCCTGGCGGACCGGGCGCGGGCGGCGGGCGCCCAGGTCTGCCACCTGGTGGTGCCGGGCGGCGACCACGCGATGCTGCGCGGTACCGGGACCTGGCACGCCCTGACGGCGCGCCTGGTCGCCGGGCTGCTGCGGCTGCGTCCGCTGCCGCCGGAGGTGGCCGGCGCGCTGACCGCCCCGGGAACGGAGGGAGCGCGATGAGCCCGCGCCTGCGAACGGACGCCCGCCCGGTCCCGGGGCCGCCGGGCACCGCACCGGCCCCGCGCTACGCCGGGGCACCGTTTTGGCCGCTCCTGCCGCTCCTGCCGCTCCTGCTCACGGCCGCGCTGACGGCACTGGCGGCGCTGCTGCGCACCCTGCTGCCGCCCGAGCCGGCGGCCGGCCCCTTCGCCCGCGACGCCGGGAGCCCGCGATGAGCCTCACCTGCCTGGTGACGGGCGCGACCGGCTACATCGGCGGCCGGCTCGTCCCCGAACTGCTGGAGGCCGGGCACCGGGTGCGCTGCCTGGCCCGTACGCCCGGCAAGCTGCGCGACCACCCGTGGGCGGGCGAGGTGGAGGTCGTCCGGGGCGACGTCACCGACCCGGAGTCGGTGCGGGCGGCCATGGAGGGCGTGGACGTCGCGTACTACCTCGTCCACGCCCTGGGCAGCGGAGCGGACTTCGAGCGGACCGACCGGGATGCCGCGGAGGTCTTCGGGTCCCGGGCGAAGGCAGCGGGCGTGCGGCGGATCGTGTACCTGGGCGGTCTGACCCCCGCCGGGGTGCCCGAGCGGGAGCTGTCGCCGCACCTGCGCTCACGCGCCGAGGTGGGCCGGGTGCTGCTCGCCTCCGGGGTGCCGACAGCGGCGCTGCGGGCGGCGGTGATCATCGGCTCCGGCTCGGCCTCCTTCGAGATGCTGCGCTACCTCACCGAACGGCTGCCGGTGATGGTCACCCCGCGCTGGGTCGGCACCCGGATCCAGCCGATCGCCGTACGGGACGTGCTGCGCTACCTCGTGGGCTGCGCCACGCTGCCGCCCGAGGTGAGCCGCGCCTTCGACATCGGCGGCCCGGACGTGCTCACCTACCGCGCCATGATGCTGGAGTACGCCGAGGTGGCGGGGCTGCCTCACCGGCTGATCGTGCCCGTGCCGGTGCTGACGCCGCGCCTGTCGAGCCACTGGGTGGGGCTGGTGACCCCGGTGCCGGCGGGCATCGCGCGGCCCCTGACGGAGTCGCTGCGGCACGAGGTGGTCTGCCACGACCGCGACATCGCCGCGTGGGTGCCGGACCCGCCCGAGGGCATGATCGGCGTCGAGGCGGCGCTGCGGCTGGCGCTGCAGCGCATCCGCGAGGCGAACGTGGTCACCCGCTGGTCCTCGGCCTCCGTGCCCGGCGCGCCGAGCGACCCGCTGCCGACGGACCCCGACTGGGCGGGCGGCTCGCTCTACACCGACCGCCGGACGCGCATCGTGGACGCCTCGCCCGAGGCGCTGTGGCGGGTCATCGAGGGCATCGGCGGCGACAACGGCTGGTACTCCTTCCCGCTGGCCTGGGCCGTGCGCGGCTGGCTCGACCGCTTCGTGGGCGGGGTCGGGCTGCGCCGGGGCCGGCGGGACGCCACGCACCTGCGGGCGGGCGACTCGCTGGACTTCTGGCGGGTGGAGGAGATCGAGCCGGGCCGGCTGCTGCGGTTGCGCGCCGAGATGCGGCTGCCGGGCCTGGCCTGGCTGGAGCTGACGTGCGGACGGGACGGGACCGGGCGCACCGTCTACGGGCAGCGGGCGCTGTTCCATCCGCGCGGGCTGGCGGGGCACGCGTACTGGTGGAGCGTCTCGCCGTTCCACTCCGTGGTCTTCGGCGGCATGGCACGCAACATAGCCGCCGCGGCCCGGGCGGGCGCGGCAGGGCCGTAGCGGAGGGCCGCGTGGGGCCGTGACGGACGCGGGCTCAGTCCGGGACGGGGGCGCGCAGGGTGGTCAGCTCGTCGTTCATCGCGGCCAGGAAGCGCATCACGACGACGAGTTCGTCCTCGGTGAAGCGAGAGCGCGCCGCGTCGGTGCCCCGGGCGAGCGGGCGGAAGAACTCCCGCGCCACCTCCATCCCCCGCGGGGCGTAGTGCAGATGGACCACGCGGCGGTCGGCGGCGTCGCGGGTGCGGCGGACGTGCCCGGCGCGTTCCAGCCGGTCCAGGCAGGCGGTGACGGCACCGGAGGTCAGATTGAGGCGTTCGCGCAGCAGACCGGGGGTCATGGCCCCGCCGTGGCCGTCGCCGTCCAGGATCGCGACCAGCGCCTGCACGTCGGTGTGGTGCAGTTTCTGGCTCTGCGCGAAGTCCTGCGCGATGCGGTTGAACTCGCTGTTCATCCTGCGCAGCTGCACGGCGAAGGCCTGCAGCCCGGTCGGGGACTCGTCCTGGAAGTTGTCGGGCACCCCTCCATCGTAGATAATCTTGATGATTAAGATACTCAATAGATGAGATACATCCTTCCGCACGTTCCGCACGGGGCAGTCCCCCGTTCCGCATCCCACGGGAGAGAGCGATGACATCCCTGCCGCGCGCCGTCCGATGGCTGCTGCCCGTGGTGATGCTGGTCGCCTGGCTGGGCGTCGGGGGCACCCTCGGCCCCTACGCGGGCAGGCTCGGCGAGGTCTCCACCAACGACCAGGCGGCCTTCCTGCCGCGCAGCGCCGAGTCGACGAGGGCCGTCACCGAACGGACGGCCTTCAGCCGGAACGGGACCGTACCGGCGATCGTCGTCTGGACCGCCGACCGCGGCCCCGTGACCGACGCCCAGCAGCAGGCCGCAACGTCGGCGCTGGCCTCGCTCGCCGGCACCGAGGGGGTCACCGGGCGCCCCTCCCCCGCGCTGCGCTCCGACGACGGGCGGGCCCTGCAGGGCGTCGTGCAGCTCCGCCCCGACCTCGGCCGGGACGTCGGGGACGCCGTCGGCCGGATTCAGGACACCGCGGCCGGGGTCGCGGGGACCACCGCCCACGTCGCCGGGCCCGCGGCCTCGCAGGCCGACCTGGGCGAGGCCTTCGCGGGCATCGACGGACTGCTGCTGTTCACCGCACTCGGCGTCGTGCTGGCGATCCTGCTGCTGGTCTACCGCGCGCTGCTGCTCCCCCTGGTCATCATCGTCGGCTCGGTCTTCTCGCTCGGCCTGGCCTGCGGGGTGGTGTACGTGCTGGCGGACCACGGCGTCGTCCGGGTCGACGGCCAGGTCCAGGGCATCCTGTCGATCCTCGTCATCGGCGCGGCCACCGACTACGCCCTGCTGCTCGCCGCCCGCTTCCGGGAGGAACTCGCGGTCCGCGGCGACCGGTTCACGGCGATGCGCGCCGCGCTGCGCCGCTCGGCCGGGGCGATCGTGGCGAGCGCGGCCACCGTGGCCCTCGGCCTGCTCGCCCTGCTGGCCAGCGACCTCACCAACAACCGGGCCCTGGGCCCGGTCGGCGCCGTCGGCATCGTCTGCGCCGTCGCGAGCAGCCTGACCTTCCTGCCGGCGGCGCTGCTGCTGCTCGGCCGGGCCGCCTACTGGCCCGCCCGGCCCCGGGACAGGCGTCCGGAGGGGGAGGGCGTGTGGCGGCGGATCGCGGCCCTCGTGGACCGCACGCCGCGCCGGGTGTGGGCCGCGAGCCTGGCGCTGCTGGTGGGCTGTGCCGCCTTCTCCCCCGCGCTGACCGCCCGGGGTGTGCCGCTGGACGAGATCTTCGTCCACCAGGCGCCCTCGGTGACCGCCCAGCGCGTCCTCGGCGAGCACTTCCCCGGCGGTGCGGGGAACCCCGCCGTGGTCATCGCGAAGGCGGACCGGCTCGACCTCGTCACCCGGGCCGCGGCCGGCACCGACGGCGTCGACTCCGTCGCCCCGCGCACCGCCGCCGGCCGGCCCGGCGGGGGCGAGCCGCTCGTGGCCGGCGGCCGGGTCCTGCTGGAGGTGACGCTGAAGGACGCCGCCGACAGCGACGCCGCCAAGGCCACGGTGCAGCGGCTGCGCACGGCCGTGCACGCGGTACCCGGCGCGGACGCGGTGGTCGGCGGCTACACGGCCCAGCAGGTGGACACCCAGCGGACCGCGGAGCGCGACCGCACGCTCGTCGTCCCCGTCGTCCTCGCGATCATCCTGGTGATCCTGGCCGCCCTGCTGCGCAGCCTGCTGCTGCCGCTGCTCATGGTCGCCACGGTGGCGCTCAACTTCGCGGCCACCCTGGGCGTGTCGGCGCTGGTCTTCCGCCATGCGTTCGGCTTCTCGGCGACGGACGCCTCGGTGCCGCTGTACGGCTTCGTCTTCCTGGTCGCCCTCGGGGTGGACTACAACATCTTCCTGATGACGCGGGTCCGCGAGGAGACGCTGCGTCACGGCACCCGGCAGGGCGTCCTGCGCGGGCTGACCGCCACCGGAGGGGTGATCACCTCGGCGGGCGTGGTGCTCGCCGCCACCTTCGCGGCGCTCGGCGTGATCCCCCTGGCCTTCCTGGCGCAGATCGCCTTCATCGTGGCCTTCGGGGTGCTGCTGGACACCCTGCTGGTGCGCTCGCTGCTGCTGCCCGCGCTGGTACGGGACATCGGCCCGAAGGTGTGGTGGCCGGGCGCCGCGGCGCGCGCGGGCGACGAGCCGTCGGCGCCGGACGGCGCCGCGGCACCGCGACGGGTGGCGGAGCGTCAGACGACCTGATGCAGCCAGCGCACGGGGGCGCCCTCACCCGCGTAGCGGAAGGGCTCCAACTCGTCGTCCCACGGCTTGCCGAGCAGCTTGGCGACTTCCGTCTCCAGGTCGGCCTCGCCCTTGCGGGCGCGGGCGAGCGCGGCGCGCAGCCGGTCCTCGGGGATGAGGATGTCCCCGTGGATGCCGGTGACGGCGTGGAAGATGCCGAGTTCGGGCGTGCTGCTGTAGCGCTCCCCCTCGGCGGTGGCACACGGCTCCGCCGTGACCTCGAAGCGCAGCAGATGCCAGCCGCGCAGCGCGGACGCCAGCTTGGACGCGGTGCCGGGTTCCGCCTGCCAGGAGAACTCGGCCCGCCAGGTGCCGGGAGAGGCCGGCTGGCGGATCCAGTCCAGGTTCACGCGCACGCCGAGCACGCCCGCGACGGCCCACTCGACGTGCGGGCAGAGCGCGCGTGGCGCGGAGTGCACGTACAGAACTCCACGTGTCGTCACCGGGACCTCCAGTGTGGGACGAGGTACGCCTTCCCCAGCGGCCTCATGCCCATAACCGAGCCATCCGGGACAGCAGTGGACATTCTGCACTAATCATAACGAATGAGACAAGATCTGACCTCTGATCACCTCTTTCGCACCACCTGTCAGGGAAAAAGCTACCGCGCTGCGTCAGGCGAGGAGTGACGTACTGTCGGGATCAGCGAGAAGTCACCCACTCGTCCGAGGGAGAACGGATGCGCCAGTCGCTCCCGCGCGGGGTCAGCGGCGCCCTGATCGCGCTGGTCACACTGCTCACGACGGCACTCGCGGCCGGCTGCTCGGCCACCGACGGCCCCGGGAGCACCGAGGCCGGTGCCGCCGGGCGGGCGGGCACGGCGAAGCGCCCCGCGCAGGTGTGGGACACCACCCCCGCCTCGCTGGCCGCGCTCGGCGACTCCATCACCCGGGCCTTCGACGCCTGCGGGATCCTGACGGACTGTCCGGACCTGTCCTGGGCGACCGGCAGCCGCAGCTCCGTGAAGAGCGTGGCCACCCGGGTGCTGAACCGGCCGGCCACCGAGAGCTGGAACCTGGCGGCCAGCGGCGCCCGGATGCACGACCTGCCGGAGCAGGCCAAGAAGGCGGTCGCGCTGCGGCCGCAGCAGGTGACCATCCTGATGGGGGCCAACGACGCGTGCGCGCGCAGCATCGACCGCATGACCCCGGTGGCCGAATACCGCAAGGATTTCTCCGCCGCCCTGCGCACCCTCGACAGCAAGCTGCCGAAGGCGCAGGTCTTCGTCGCGAGCGTGCCCGACCTGATGCGCCTGTGGGACGTCGGCCGGCAGAACGTGCTGGGACGGCAGATCTGGAAGCTGGGCCTGTGCCCGTCGATGCTGTCCGACGCGGAGTCGATGAGCGCGGGCGCCCGCGAACGGCGGCAGACCGTACGCGAAAGGGTGATGGCGTACAACGACGTGCTGCGGCAGGAGTGCGCGCGCCACGAGCGCTGCCGCTACGACGGCGGCATGGTCTTCGACTACCGCTTCACCCAGAAGGAGCTCAGTCCCTGGGACTGGTTCCACCCCAGCGCCGAGGGACAGGCCAAGCTCGCGCGGCTGGTCTACGCGGCGGCCTTCGGGCCGAACCCGGCCGGCGGCTAGCCGCGCCGGACCCGGGTGTTCGTCCGGGGTTTCGGACACGGAACGGCACGCGTCACGGGCTACGGACTCACTTCGGCAACATCGCCGACACCTGCCCGGCACACCCATTGACACCGCCGGGAGCCCGTAACTACGTTCCCTTCAACATTTCGAACGTGTGACGAAATCTCGAACGACACCCTGTAAGGGGCGGCTTCCCGTGCGCATCACCGGCATCAGCACCCATGTGGTCGGTACTCCCTGGCGGAATCTCACCTACGTGCTCGTCCACACCGACGAGGGGCTCACGGGCGTCGGCGAGACCCGCATGCTCGGCCACACCGACGCGTTGCTCGGCTACCTCCGCGAGGCGGAGGCCAACCACATATCCGGTTCCGACCCCTTCGCGGTGGAGGACCTGGTCCGCCGGATGAAGTACGGCGACTACGGGCGGGCCGGAGAGATCGTCATGTCCGGCATCGCCGTCATCGAGATGGCCTGCTGGGACATCAAGGGCAAGGCCCTCGGCGTCCCCGTGTGGCAGCTGCTCGGCGGCAAGGTGAACGAGAAGGTCAAGGCGTACGCCAACGGCTGGTACACCACCGAGCGCACCCCGGAGGCCTACCACAAGGCCGCCCGCGCCGTGGTGGACCGCGGCTACCGCGCGCTGAAGATCGACCCCTTCGGCACCGGCCACTTCGAGCTGGACCACGCGGCCACCACCTACTCCGTCTCCCTCATCGAGGCCGTGCGCGACGCGATCGGCCCCGAGACCGAGCTGCTCGTGGAGATGCACGGGCGGTTCAGCCCGGCGACCGCGATCCGCGTCGCGGGCGAGCTGGCCCCCTTCAAGCCGAGCTGGATCGAGGAGCCGGTGCCGCCGGAGAACCTCAAGGCCCTGGCGAAGGTGGCCGCCCACACCGATCTGCCGATCGCCACGGGTGAACGCATCCACGACCGCTACGAGTTCCGCGAGCTGTTCGAGCTCCAGGCCGCCGACATCATCCAGCCCGACCTCGGGCACATCGGCGGCATCAACGAGGTCCGCAAGCTGGCCGCCACCGCGGAGACCCACTACGTGCTGGTCGCCCCGCACAACGTCGGCGGCTCCGTGCTCACCGCCGCGAGCCTCCAGCTCGCCGGGTGCACCCCCAACTTCAAGATCCTCGAGCACTTCAACGACTTCGCGGACTCCGAGATCAAGAAGGTCGTCAAGGGCGCCCCCGTGGTCGGCGAGGACGGGTACTTCACGCTGTCGGACGCGCCGGGCCTCGGTGTCGAGCTCGACGTCGACGCCGCCGCCGAGTTCCCCCAGCAGCAGGCCCGCTTCGACCTGTGGGCCGAGGGCTGGGAGCGCCGGAAGCCGAAGGGCGCCAAGTGACCGTCCACACCCCCCGCGCCGTCGTCCTCGACGGACCCGGCCGGCACCGGATCGTGCCGGCCGGACCGGTCGCGCCCGGTCCGGGCGAGGCGCTGGTCCGGGTCCACGCCGCGGGCATCTGCGGCAGTGACCGGGAGGTGTACGCCGGAACCCGCCCCGAGGGCTACGTCCGCTACCCCGTCACCCCCGGCCACGAGTGGTCCGGCACGGTGGAGGCGGTCGGCGCCGGGGTGACCGCCGGCCTGGTGGGCCGGAAGGTCGTCGGCGAGGGTTTCCGCAACTGCCAGGTCTGCGAGCGCTGTCACGCCGGGGAGACCACGCTGTGCAGCGCGCCGTACGAGGAGACCGGCTTCACGCAGCCCGGTGCCATGGCGGACACCCTGACGCTGCCCGCCCGGCTGCTGCACGTCCTGGACGACGCGGCCGACCTGCGCGCCGCCGTGCTCCTGGAGCCGGCCGCGTGCGTGGCGGCGGCGCTGCTGAAGGCCCCGGCCGCGCCGGGCGAGCGGGTGGCGGTCGTCGGCACCGGCACGCTCGGCATGCTGGCGGTGCAGTTCCTGGCCGCGGTGTCGCCGGCGGAGCTGCTGGTGGTGGGGACCGGCCGGGACCGGGAGGAGCTGGCCGCCTCCTTCGGCGCCACGAAATTGCGCACGACCGGTGAACTGGCCAGTGAGGACGGGCGGTACGACCTGGTGGTCGAGGCCGCCGGCTCCGCCTCCGCGGCCCGCGTGTCGGCGGGGCTGCTGCGCCGCGGCGGCCGGCTGGCACTGACCGGCATCCCCGCGCCGGGAGCGCTCGGGCTCGACCCCACCGACCTGGTGGTGCGGCAGCTGACCGTGCACACGGTCTTCGGGGCGCCGCCCGCCGCCTGGGCGCACACCGTACGGGCCTTCGACGCCGGGATCCTGGACCCGGCGCCGCTGATCACGCACGACCTGCCGCTGGAGGAGTACGCCGACGCCCTCGGACTGCTGGGGAACAGGGATCCGAAGGTGGGGAAGGTGCTGCTGCGTCCGTGACCGCTCCGTGCGCGGCGGACATCCGATGTCCCATCCGTGCCCACCCATACCCAATGAACCGAACGTCGTCCGAGATATCGAACGGCGAGAACGAAGGAGCACCGTGACCGACGCACCCACCCCGAGCCCCGGCACGGCCGGCACCACAGGCGGTCCCCGACACCCGGGCCAGTACGCGCTCACCCTCCTCGGTCACGGCGCGCCCGCGGACGACCCGGCCGACGCCTCCCCGCACTCCTTCCCCGACGGGGGCGCCTGGCGCACCGAGATCCCCTCCGTGGAGGGCCCGGAGGCGCTGGCCACCGTGCTGGAGGAGAGCGAGCGGCTGGAGGTGCCGGTGCACCGGATCAGCCAGGGCAGCGGCATCTGGATGCTGACGGACGCGGAGATCACCGAGATGGTGACCGCCTGCGCCGAACGGGACGTCGAGCTCTGCCTGTTCACCGGTCCCCGCGGCACCTGGGACATCGGCGCCGCCACCCGCACCGACTCCCGCGGCGGGGGCCTGCGCGCCCGCGGCCACGACCAGGTGGCCGGCTGCGTCGAGGACGCGCTGCGCGCCGCCGCCCTGGGCGTGCGCTGCCTGCTCGTCGCCGACGAGGGCGTGCTGTGGCTGCTGCACCAGCTCCGCGAGCAGGGCCTGCTGCCGGCCGACACCACCTTCAAGGTCTCGGCGCTGGTCGGCCCGGTCAACCCGGCGGGTTACGCGGTGTGGGAGCGGCTGGGCGCCGACTCCATCAACATCCCCTCCGACCTGACCCTCCAGCAGATCACCGAGATCCGCCGGGTCAGCCGTGCGCCGATGGACTTCTACATCGAGGCCCCGGACGACCTCGGCGGCTTCGTCCGGCTCTACGACGCGGCGGAGCTGATCCGCCGCGGCGCGCCGATCTACCTCAAGTTCGGGCTGAGCAAGGCCCCCGGCATCTACCCGTACGGACGTCAGCTGCGGGAGGTCGCCCTGACGACCGCCCGCGAGCGGGTCCGGCGCGGCCGCCTTGTGCTCGACCTGCTCTCCCGGCTGGGCGCGGACGGCGGGCTCTCCCCGCTGGGCGCGCGGCAGCCGGGTCCGCTCCACCGCTTCCCCTTGGACATCGCGACCGACCCGGACCAGGCGACCGACCCCCGCCTGGCCGCCGAAAGGATCTGATCAGCCATGCGCATCGCCAGAGCCGCACGTCTGCGCACCACAGCCGCGCTGATAGCCACCCTCGCCCTCGGCGCCACCGCGACCGCCTGCGGGCAGAGCGACAACACCGGAGGCGGCGGCGACAAGGACGGTGGGAAGGGCGGCACCATCGGCATCGCCATGCCCACCAAGTCCTCTGAGCGCTGGATCGCC
Source organism: Streptomyces sp. TOM-9 (assembly GCF_056858595.1). NCBI lineage: Bacteria > Bacillati > Actinomycetota > Actinomycetes > Kitasatosporales > Streptomycetaceae > Streptomyces > Streptomyces sp. TOM-9. Next base: position 3,462,798 of record NZ_JBXEQB010000001.1, read on the forward strand.
GACGGCGACAACATGGTCAAGCAGTTCCAGGCCCAGGGCTACAAGACCGACCTGCAGTACGGCGACGACAAGGTCGAGAACCAGGTCGCCCAGATCCAGAACATGATCACCAAGGGCGACAAGCTGCTGGTCATCGCCGCCATCGACGGCTCGGCCCTCAGCGACGTACTGCAGCAGGCCCACGACGCGGGCATCAAGGTGATCTCCTACGACCGCCTGATCCTGGGCTCGGCGAACGTCGACTACTACGCGACGTTCGACAACTACAAGGTCGGCCAGCTCCAGGCCGGTTACATCCTCGAGAAGCTGGGCCTGCAGGACGGCAGCAAGAAGGGCCCCTTCAACATCGAGCTCTTCGCCGGCTCGCCCGACGACAACAACACCAAGTACTTCTTCAACGGCGCGATGGACACCCTCAAGCCGTACATCGACAAGAAGCAACTGGTGGTCAAGAGCGGCCAGACCGAGCTCAACCAGGTCACCACCCTGCGCTGGGACGGCGCCACCGCCCAGGCCCGCATGGACGACCTGCTCAGCAAGTCGTACACCTCCGACGACGTGGACGCGGTGCTCTCCCCGTACGACGGCATCTCCCGCGGCATCATCTCGGCGCTGAAGAGCGTGAGCTACGGCACCGGCAAGAAGCCGCTCCCGATCGTCACCGGTCAGGACGCCGAGGTCGCCTCGATCAAGTCGATCATCGCGGGCGAGCAGGCCCAGACCGTCTACAAGGACACCCGCGAACTGGCCAAGGTCGCCGTCCAGATGGGCAACGCGGTGCTGACCGGCGGCAAGCCGGAGACCAACGACTCCAAGACCTACAACAACGGCACCAAGGTCGTCCCGACCTACCTGCTGCCGCCGGTGAGCGTCGACAAGTCGAACTACAAGGAGATCGTCGTCGACTCCGGCTACATCAAGGAGTCCGAGCTCCAGTAGTCCCGGAGCCGGACCACGACCGACGATCGTCACTTCCCACCACCCGAGGAGAACGGAAAGCAGGAATGGCCGGACCCGTCCTCGAAATGCGCTCCATCACCAAGACCTTCCCAGGGGTCAAGGCGCTCTCCGACGTCACCTTGACTGTCGCCGAGGGCGAGGTCCACGCCATCTGCGGTGAGAACGGTGCGGGCAAGTCGACCCTGATGAAGGTGCTCAGCGGGGTGTACCCGCACGGCAGTTACGAAGGGGAGATCCTCTTCCAGGGTGAGACCTGCGAGTTCCGCGACATCCGCGCGAGCGAGCAGCGCGGCATCGTGATCATCCACCAGGAGCTCGCCCTGGTGCCGTACCTGTCCATCGCCGAGAACATCTTCCTCGGCAACGAACACTCCACCCGCGGTGTCATCAGCTGGAACGAGACGCTGCGGCACGCGGGCCGGCTGCTCAAGCGGGTCGGGCTCACCGACGGGCCCACCACCCGCGTTGCGGACATCGGCGTGGGCAAGCAGCAGCTCGTCGAGATCGCCAAGGCGCTGTCCAAGGAGGTCAAGCTCCTCATCCTGGACGAGCCGACCGCCGCCCTGAACGACGAGGACAGCCGCAAGCTCCTTGACCTCATCATGGAGTTCAAGGAGCACGGCATCTCCTGCATCATCATCTCGCACAAGCTCAACGAGATCGCCAGGGTCGCCGACTCCATCACCATCCTGCGCGACGGGCGGACCATCGAGACGCTCGACATGAAGGCCACCGACGAGGACGGCCACAGCGCCGTCACCGAGGAGCGGATCATCCGCGGCATGGTGGGCCGCGACCTCGACCACCGCTTCCCCGAGCGGGAGCCGGAGATCGGCGAGGTGGCCTTCGCCGTCGAGGACTGGACCGTGCACCACCCGATCGACCAGCAGCGCAAGGTCGTCGACGGGGTCTCCCTCGACGTCCGGCGCGGCGAGATCGTGGGCATCGCCGGGCTGATGGGGGCCGGCCGCACCGAACTGGCCATGAGCGTCTTCGGCCGCTCCTACGGCCGTGGCATCAGCGGCCGGGTCTACCTGCACGGCAAGGAGATCCGCACCCGCACCGTCCCGGAGGCGGTGGGCCACGGCATCGCGTACGTCACCGAGGACCGCAAGCACTACGGGCTGAACCTCATCGACGACATCAGCCGCAACATCTCGCTCAGCGCCCTGTCCAAGGTCGCCCGGCGCGGCGTCGTCAACCAGCACGAGGAGGCCCGGGTCGCGGAGTCCTTCCGCTCCACGATGAACATCAAGACCCCGACGGTCTTCGAGACCACGGGCAAGCTGAGCGGCGGCAACCAGCAGAAGGTCGTCCTCAGCAAGTGGATCTTCGCCGGGCCGGAGGTCCTCATCCTCGACGAGCCCACCCGGGGCATCGACGTCGGGGCCAAGTACGAGATCTACACGGTCATCAACGACCTGGCGGCCCAGGGCAAGGCCGTCGTCTTCATCTCCTCCGAACTGCCGGAGCTGCTCGGCATGTGCGACCGCATCTACACGATGTCCGCGGGCCGGCTGACCGGGGAGATCCCGCGCGAGAGCGCGACCCAGGAAGTGCTGATGCGCCACATGACCATGGACCGAGGTAACTGAGATGGGCAGCCCGGTGAAGACCGACAAGACTCCTCCGCCGCCCGCCGGGGGCGCGGCAACGGCCGCCGAGGGCGGCGGCGCGGCGGCCGGAGCCGCCGGCCTCCTGCTGCAGGCGGCCCGGCGCAACATGCGCCAGTACGGCATGATCATCGCGCTGGTGCTGATCGCGGCGCTGTTCCAGATATGGTCCGGCGGCATCCTGCTCAAACCGCAGAACGTCACCAACCTCATCGGCCAGAACAGCTACATCCTGATCCTGGCGATCGGCATGATGGTCGTGATCATCGCCGGTCATATCGACCTGTCCGTCGGCTCGCTCGCGGCCTTCGTCAGCGCGGCCGGCGCGGTGATGATCATCCACCACCACGTCTCGTGGCCGCTCGCCCTGGTCGCCTGCCTGCTCATCGGCGCGGTCGCCGGTGCCTGGCAGGGCTACTTCATCGCGTACGTCGGGATCCCGTCGTTCATCGTGACCCTGGCCGGCATGCTGCTCTTCCGCGGCGGCACGCAGATCTTCCTGGAGGGCCAGTCCATCTCGCCCTTCCCGCGCGGCTTCCAGAAGATCGGCAACGGCTTCCTGCCCGAGGTCGGGCCGCACACCAACTACCACAACCTGACGCTGCTCATCGGTCTCGTGGTGATCGCCATCGCCGTCGTCCAGGAGATCCGCGACCGCCGCCAGCAGCTCGCGTACGACCTGGACGTGCTGCCGCGCAACTTCTTCCTGCTGAAGCTGCTCGCCATCGTCGCCTGCGTCGTCGCCTTCACCATGACGCTGGCCAGCTACCACGGCGTGCCGATCGTGCTGCTCATCCTGGCCGGGCTGCTCATCGTCTTCGGCTTCGTGATGCGCAACGCGGTGATCGGCCGCCATGTGTACGCGCTCGGCGGCAACCAGGCGGCGGCGAAGCTCTCCGGCGTCAAGGACAAGCGGGTCGTCTTCCTGGTCTTCGTGAACATGGGCGTGCTCGCCGCGCTCGCGGGTGTGGTCTACGCGGCACGGCTCAACGCCGGTGTCCCGCAGGCCGGCATCAACTTCGAGCTCGAGGCCATCGCGGCCGCCTTCATCGGCGGGGCATCCGCCACCGGCGGCGTCGGCACCGTGCTGGGCGCCATCATCGGCGGCCTGGTGCTCGGGGTGCTCAACAACGGGATGTCGCTCGTCGGCATCGGCACGGACTACCAGCAGGTCATCAAGGGTCTGGTGCTCCTGGCCGCGGTCGGCTTCGACGTCTGGAACAAGCGCAAGGTCGGTTCGTAAAGCAGCTACCTATCGAAGGAGCCGCAAGTGAACAGACGTACATTGATCGCGGGCGCGGCGCTCGGGGCGGTCGCGCCCGCGATCAGCGGGACGAGCGCCTGGGCGGCCGGAAAGGCCGGCACGGCGGGGCAGACCGCCGACGCCCGGCACAGGCCCGCAGGCGGGAGCAAGGTGAGCAAGGAACACTTCGGGACCTTGGAGGACGGCACCAAGGTCGACATCTGGACGGTCAGCAACGGCGGGATCACCCTCAAGGTGCTCTCGTACGGCGGCGTCGTCCAGACCCTGGAGCTGCCCGACCGGCGCGGGCGCCGCGTCAACGTGTCCCTCGGATTCGACGACATCGCCGGCTACGTGGCGAACAGCCCGTACTTCGGCGCGTTGATCGGTCGCTACGGCAACCGCATCGCGGGCGGGAAGTTCACCCTGGACGGCCGCACCTACCAGCTGCCCGTCAACGACGGACCGAACAGCCTGCACGGCGGCGACCGGGGCTTCGACAAGCGGGTCTGGGAGGTCGAGGGCTTCAAGGCGGGCTCGGACGCCGGTCTGGTGCTGCGCTACACCAGCGCGGACGGCGAGATGGGCTACCCGGGCACGCTGAAGGTCAAGGTCGTCTACACCCTGACCGCCGACGCGCGGTGGCGGATCGACTACACCGCCACCACCGACAAGGCGACGGTCGTCAACCTCACCAACCACACGTACTTCAACCTGCGTGGCGAGGGCGACGGCGGCATCTACGACCACGAGGTCCAGATCGCCGCCCGCCGCTACACCCCGGTCGGCTCCACCCTGATCCCCACCGGTGAGCTGGCGTCCGTCGCGGGCACCCCGTTCGACTTCCGCTCCGCGAAGACGATCGGCCGCGACATCCGCTCCGCGCACCAGCAGGTCCTGTACGGGCAGGGCATCGACCACAACTTCGTGCTCGACAAGGGCCGCACCGCCGCGCCCGAGCACATCGTGACGGTCACGGAGCCCGTCTCCGGCCGGGTCATGCGGATCGCCACCACCGAGCCCGGTGTGCAGTTCTACACGGGCAACTTCCTGACCGGGGCGTTCGCCGGTTCCTCGGGCCGGGTCTACCGGCAGGGCGACGGCTTCTGCCTGGAGACCCAGCACTTCCCGGACTCCCCCAACCAGCCCTCGTTCCCGTCGACGGTCCTGCGGCCGGGGCAGACCTACCGCTCCACCACCGTGCACTCCTTCGGCACCCACTGAGCGGCGCCGTCCTCCCCGCCTGTCGACTTCGGGACCGGCACCGGGTGAACCCCCGTCGGCCGTACGGGGATGTTCTGAGCCACCGGAATGACTCCGGCGGAGACTCCGGGCGCAGACGGGTACGCATCCCGTCGATCAAGCCCCGCGCTTTCGCACTCGACGAGGGAGTCCCCCATGAGTCCTGACGGCAGGCCGCCGTCGCGCAGGTCCCGGCGGTACGGACGGCTGACCGGTGTGGTCGTGCCGCTCGCCGTCGCCGCGGCCGCGGTGTCGGCGCCCGTGCTCGCCACGACCCCCGGCGCCGTGACCACCGCGGCCGGCACGACGGCGGCCGTGGCCGACCCGCGGCCGCCCGGCACGCGCAGCGTCGCCGCGGACGACGACGAGGAGGAGGGCGAGGACGGCGGCCGCGACGAGGAGGCCCGTGACGAGGGCGGTCGCGAGGACGGCGGGGACGGCGGGGACCAGCGCGGCGGCCGGGAGACCGACCGGGGCGACGACGGCCGGGACGAGGGCGACGACGAGCGCGCCGACGAGCGCCGGGACGACCAGGGCGACGGGAACGGCGGGAACGACGAGCGCCGGGACGACCGCGGCGATCAACGCGGCGACGAGCGCGAGCAGCAGCGCCGCGACGACCAGGGCGGGAACCGCGGGGACGGCCGCGAGGACGAGCGGGGGAACGGCCGGGACGACGGGCCCCGGAACGACCGCGGCGACGGCCGTGACGGCCGCGACGGATCCTGCGTCAGCATCGACTCCACCCTCCGCAAGGGCGACCAGGAGATCTCCGTCGCGGTGTTCGAGGGCCGGGTCTTCATCGGCGGCCGCACCCTTCCCCGCGGGCCCTTCGTCTGGCATTCCCTCAGCGGCAACCGCGGCTACCCGCGCGGCGTCTGCGGCGCCACGGTGACCTCCGTCGGCTCCGGGGTGTGGGTCAAGGCGATCACCCGGGACGGCCGGGTGGTCGAGACGCACTGCGTCATCCGGGAGACCCAGGGCAAGCAGAGCTCGTGCGGGGAGTGGAAGACCCTGGACAGCCGCTCGTTCCGGGCGGCCAGGTGACCCTGCGCCCGCGCCGGCCGGTGAGCCACCGGCCCGCGCGGGCGCGGTGCGTCAGGAGGCGTCCTGCCAGTACAGCGCCGGCCGCGGGGTGCCGGGCGGCGCCGACGCGAAGGCCGGCGGGACCTCGGCGGTCAGCGCGGGGTACATGTCCGGAGCAGGCGCCTGGGGGCGCGGCTGGGGCTGCGTCTGAGGCGGCACCTGAGGCTGCTGCTGCGACTGCTGCTGCTGCGGCTCGGGCCTGAACTCGTAGACCGGCTGCGGCGGCGGCTCGGGCCTGAACTCGTAGACCGGCTGCGGCGGCGGCTCGGGCCTGAACTCGTAGACCGGCTGCGGCGGCATCGGCGGCGGCCCCATGGGCTGCTCGTACATCGGCTGGGGCGGCGGGGCCTGCTGGATCTGCGGGAGCGGCTGCACCGGCGGCATGGCGGGCTGTACGGGCGGCGCGGGCTGGATCTGCGGCAGCTGCTGCGGAGCGGGCTGCGGGGGCTGCTCCTGGACGGGCGCGGCGGCCGCCGCGGGCGTGGGCGCGGGCGCCGCGTACCAGGTGCTGCCGTACAGCACCGTGCTCAGCCCGGTCAGCAGCCGCTGGACGTCGGCCTGCGGCCGGACCACGAGCCGCATGAAACGGCTGCTGCTGCCCAGCTTGTTGCCGCACTCGCGGACCAGCACCCCGTGCTCGGCCAGCAGCCGGTCGCGCAGCACGGCGCCGTCGACGCCGTCGGGGAGCTTGACGAAGACGAAGTTGCCCTGGGACGGGTAGACGGTCAGCCCCGGCAGGGCCGCGAGCTGCCAGGTCATCTCCTGCCGGTCGCGGGAGACCAGGCGCAGGCTCTGCGCGTACTCCTCGCGGTGGTCCTTGAGCATGAAGACCACCGCCTCCGCGAAGGAGTTGAGGTTCCACTTCGGCAGCATGCGGCGGACCTTCCCGGCCAGCGCGGGGTTGGCGACGAGGTAGCCGAAGCGGATGCCGTGCAGGCCGAAGTTCTTGCCGAGGCTGCGCAGGACGATCACGTTGGGCCGCAGGACGGCCTCGCTCGCGACGCTCGGCCAGGCCTCGGCGTCGGTGAAGTCGAGGAAGGACTCGTCGATCACGACGAGGTCGAGGTCGGACAGGGCGTCCATGAGCGCGACGACGGCGTGCTTGGGGAGGAAGCCGCCGTCGGGGTTGTTGGGGTTGCAGATCACGGCCGTACGGGAACCCCGCGCGCGGACGAACGAGACGAAGGCCGCCGGATCGAGGGCGAATCCGGCGGCCTCCGGGAGGAGGAACATGTCGACGCGCTTGCCGGTCTCCATGGGCTGGTCGGTCCAGCGGCCGAAGGTGGGTATGGGGACGGCCAGGCTCTCGCGGACCAGCAGGTGGTCGATCCAGGTGATCAGCTCGGTGGAGCCGTTGCCCATGGCCACGGTCTGCGGGTTGAGGCCGAGCAACGAGCACAGCTCGTTGGTGATGACGTCCGTGCTGCTCGGGTAGTAGGTGAGGATGTCCCGCATCGACTCCTGGAGCCGGTCGTACATGGCCGGGCTCGGGAAGTACGGGTTGCACGGGATGCAGAAGTCGACGATGTCGTGTCCTGCGTCGGAGGACGACAGGCCGCCGGCGGCGCGGCGCAGCGCGAAGTACGAGGGACTGTGCGCGGTGTTGGCGCGGAACAACTCGGTGGCATTACCGGTGACGCCGACTGCGACGGTCACGGCAGAACCTCCCTCGATCACGGGGGCCACGCCGCGGCGGCCCGCTTCCCCTTGCCTGCACCACCTTCTCGCATATTCCTCACATCTGGTACATGTGCGGCGTTTACGGGACAAGTGGTGCGCGGTTCGGCTATCTTGCGGCCGTCCCCGGTCTCATACGGGCCGGGCGGGGCTTCCGTTCAGTCATCGCCTCCCCTGACCGCGCGGGCCCACGGCGACGGTGGTGATCCGGCCCGCGGCGGCCGGCGCGACACGTTTCACGTCCCCGGCCGGGACGTGGCCGAGCACCCAGGTCACCTCTCCTCAGCCGAGCGCGCCGACGGCCGCGACGAGGAGGGCACGGATCTGGGCGGTGACCGCGAGCCGCTGGGCGACGAAGGCGGGGTCGGTGACCGAGCCGGTGGCCGGGTCGGTGTTGCCGGGGCCGAAGTGCAGCACCGGGGTGTGGACATGGCCGCCCGGGGCGGGCAGCGCGAGCCTGTCCCGCAGCAGGGTGGCCCGGTAGGCGATCTCGTTGGAGAGGTAGTCGCCGCCGCCCCCGGCGCGGGCCGCGGAGCCGGGGGTCGGGCCGCCGTCACGGGTGACGGGGTCGGTCGCCCCGGCGGGGACCTCGGTGACGGTGGTGCGGTCGTGCACCGGGAAGGGGCCGGTGCCGGCGGCGAGCGCCGTGTACGGGAGCGTGGACGCCGTCCACTGCGGCTGCCGGCCGGCGGCCACCGGGACCGGGACCGGGCCGGTGACGGACAGGCCGGTGTTGTCGGGGTGGCCGCCGCGCCAGGCGCCGTTGAAGCGTTCGAGGTCGAAGCGTCCGTCCCGGCCCTGGCTGACGGTGGCGAACAGGTCGACCCTGCGCGGGCCGGGCCGGAACCGGGGGCGCAGGACGGCTTCGACCGCGCCGTCGGCGAAGTCGTCCCAGCGCACCGGGAAGACGACGGTCTCCACGCGGGCGGGACCCGAGGCGGTCGCGAGGGTGACGCCGTCCAGGGCGAGCGCCGCGGCCCCGGAGGGATTGCTGCAGCGTATGTCGGTGTCCAGCCGGAAGGGGTCGAAGCCGGTCAGCAGGATGCGCCGCACGCCCTCGGCCAGGGGCGGGCGGACGGCGTCCTGTCCGCGCGAGGCGCGCTCCAGCCGGGCCGCGAGCGCGGCGCGGCCGGCGGCGGGCAGCGCGAACGCCGGTTCCCACCGCCGCAGTTCCGCGCCGAGGGCGAGCCGGGCCCAGTACAGCGGCCGGTCGTCGTCGTGGCTCAGGTCACCGCCCACCACCCCGCGGCCCTGGGCCCGGTCCACCGCGGCCCGCCACAGCGCGCGCCCGTGCCGCCGCACGCTCCGGGCGGCCGAGGCCAGGTCGCGGGCCTCCGCCAGGGCCCGGGCGAACCGCGGGGCCGCGGTGTCGAAGCCGCCGCGGCGCAGGATCTCCCGCGGCACGGCCCGCTCCAGTCGCAGTTCCTCCGCCGTGGGCGGCGGCACGTCGGCGGGCACGGCAGGGCGGAGCGGCAGGCGCATCGCGGGGGACCTCCGGGCGGTCGGGTACGGGTCGGCCGCCCGGAGCATGGCGCACCGGGGCACCGCTCCGCCAGGGGCCCCGGGCGCTACGCCGGCTTGCGGGCGAGGAAGAAGATGCTCGGCCCGAACCCCACGCGGGCCAGCGGGGACTGCAGCGCCCCCTCGGCCCGTACCAGCGTCGCGTGCGGGACCACCCGCTTGAGCCGCGCGCTGCGCAGGTTGGACACCGACAGCCGGCGCTCCACGCGCAGCCCCGCGGCCTCCAGCTGCGCGGCGACCGTGCGCGGGTGGTGGTTGACGAACGGGATGCTGTCGCGCTCGCGGTTCTCCCCCGAGCGGATGTCCACCGGCGAACGCGGCACCCGCCGGCGGTGCGCCGCGTAGCGCAGCCGGTTGGCGGCGTGCGCGAGGTTGGCGGTCTCGACGACGGCCGTGCCGCCCGGCCGCAGCACCCGGGCGATCTCGGTCAGCGCGGCCCCCGGGTCGGGCAGGTGGTGCATGACGCGGATCATGGTGACCAGGTCGACGCTCGCGGAGTGCAGCCCGAGGCCCCCCGCGCTCATCAGCCGCATGCTCACCCCCGCGAGCCCCTTGAGGAACTCCTCCGCGTCGTCCAGCTGCTTGCGGCTGGCGTCCACCAGCGTGACCCGGTCGGCGAACTCCCGCAGCACCGGCACGAGCCGGCCGAAGCCGCCGCCGACGTCCGCCGCGTGCCCGAAGTGCCGCCCTTCGAGCAGCCGCCGCAACGCGGCGACCTCGGCGTCGTGTTCGTAGCCGCGGCCTTCCCAGTACGTGCGGTAGCTCTGCGGATTGTCGTCGTACTGGTTGGTGCGCTGCGCCATGGCGCGCCTCCCCCTCGCGTGCTCGTCCTCAGCACATAAGTCACGCGGCAGGTGCGGAACGGTTCCCTCCGGATCCCGGTGGCTACGGCTTGCGCAAGTCCAGCCGCCCCACGGGCGCACCCGACTCCGGCCGCGGCTCCGGCACCTCCTGCGGCTGCATCAACGCACGCACCAAAAGCGTCGCACCCGGCATGAGCAGCACCGACGCCAACGGCACACCGAAACCCAGCGTCAGCGCCATCCGCCCACGCAGCATCCGCATCCGCAACGGGACCTCACGCCGCTGGAAGGCCACCCCGCCGAGCCCCCGGCGGCTACGGCTTGCGCAAGTCCAGCCGCCCCACGGGCGCACCCGACTCCGGCCGCGGCTCCGGCACCTCCTGCGGCTGCATCAACGCACGCACCAAAAGCGTCGCACCCGCCACCGCACCCGGCATGAGCAGCACCGACACCAACGGCACCAGGAAACACAGGATCAACGGCACACCGAAGCCCAGCGTCAGCGCCATCCGCCCACGCAGCATCCGCATCCGCATCCGCAACGGGACCTCACGCCGCTGGAAGGCCACCCCGCTGAGTTCGAGGGCGAGGAAGTATCCGGAGACGCAGAAGCCGATCGCGGGGACGACGGTCTGGCCGACGAAGGGGATGAAGCCTGCGGCGAACAGCAGGACGCCCCAGGCGGCGACCCGGACCAGCACCCGCAGGCTGTCCCGGCCGGACTGCAGCAGCTCCCGCCACAGCGGGACGTCGGGTGCGTCGGGCGCGCCGCCCTCGGTGACGTCGACCCGCTCGGCGAGGGACTCGTAGAAGGGCTGGCCGACCAGGAGCGTCACCGCGGTGAAGGAGATCACCGCCAGCAGCAGGCCGCCGCCGAAGGCGACCGCGGTGAGCAGCCCGCGGAACAGGCCGCGCCAGGGCGAGTCCCAGTCGTCGGCGAAGGGGGTGGCCCAGGCGGTCGCGTCGTCGGCCCAGAAGGCGAGGACGACCAGTGCCGCCACGTAGCCGACGAGGGTGATCAGCGCCGGCAGCAGCCCGAAGCCGAACCAGCGGCCGTGCCGGAGCACCCAGCGCTGGCCATCCACGAAGAGCCGTATCCCGTTGGCAAGATCTCGCATGCGCGACAGGGTATGCGAACCGGCGCGCGGCCGGTGGGGCTCAGACCATGACCTCGCAGTCCCGGGGGCCCGAGGGGTCCGGGTCGAAGAGGCAGACGTCGGAGCCCGTGTCGCCGGTGACCACGCCGGTGCCGGCGATGTCCTCGGCCTTCAGGAAGAGCACGTCGTCGCCCGGTCCGCCGCCCACGGTGCCGGAGTTGGCCCCGGCGTCGCCGATCAGGTCGACGAGGTCGTCGCCGTCGCCGCCGGTGACCCGCCCGCTGTTCTCGCCGTTGATCTCGATCATGTCGGCCCCGCCGCCGCCGTCGACGGTCCCCGCGTTGCCGCCGTGGACGGTGATGACGTCGACGCCGCCGCCCCCGGCGACCACGACGCCCGCGGGGACACCGCCCGGGCAGTCGATCTCGTCGAAGCCCTCGGTGCCGGTGACGACACCCCCGGTGACCGTCCGGCCGTTCACCGTGCAGCCGGCGACGGCGGGCGCGGGCGGTTCTCCGGCCCGCGCGGCGCCGGTCAGCAGCGCGGACGCGCCGGCCAGGACGAGAGCCGCGCCGGCCAGGACCGGACGGGTGCGCGTACGTGCCGTCATCGCTGCTCCTCGGGTGGACGCCTGGAGTGGGGGGCGGTTGGCACGAGCGTCACGTCACCGGAGGCGGCCCGCAATCGGGCGGGGGCCGGCCGGGGGACCGCACCCGCAACGGAGCCTGACGATCCGTCATCATGCGGCGGGCGTCCCCGGGCCGGGCGAGGACGACCCCGCACCCCGGGGAGGGTGTCAGGGACCTCCCCGGGGTGGTGGGTCAGCCGCCCACGGCCACCGGCACCGTGAGACGGCGGTCGGCGACGCTGCGCGCGACCTCGGCGGTGTACGTACCCGCAAGAGTGCGCCAGTCACCCTCCGAGGGGTCCCAGATCTGCGCGGCACGGCGGGGCAGCGCGATCCGGGCCTCCGTCACGGCGCCCGCCGGAAGCTCGACCGGGAGGAATCCGGCCAGGACGCGGGCCGGGCGCCCGCCCGCCGGGTCCTCGCCCGCGGGCGCCGCCAGGTAGACCTGGACGACCTCCCGCCCGGGCCGGTCACCGGTGTTGCGCAGCCGTACGGTGAGCGTCCCCAGGGTGCCTCGCCCGCCGTCCGCGGCCGGTCCCTCCGCCGGTGCGAAGGAGGCGTCCTCGTAGGCCCAGTCGGTGTAGCCGAGCCCGTGCCCGAACGGGTACGCGGGCTCCGCCCCGGCCCGCTCCCAGGCGCGGTAGCCGATGAAGACGCCCTCGTCGTAGCGCAGGACCCCGTCCCGGGGCACGACCTCGCCGACCGGGGCGTCGGCCAGCCGGGCCGGCCAGGTGGTGGGCAGCCGGCCGCCGGGCTCGGCGGCGCCGAGGAGGACGTCGGCGAGCGCCGCGCCGGCCTCCTGTCCGGGGAACCACCCGATCAGCACCGCGGCGACCTCCTCGCGCCACGGCATCTCCACCGGCGAGCCGGCGTTCACCACGACCACCGTCCGAGGGTTCACCGCGGCCACCGCGTGCACGAGTTCGTCCTGACGGCCCGGCAGCCGCAGGTCCGCGCGGTCGAAGCCCTCGCTCTCGACCCGCTCGGTGGTCGCGACCACGACCACCGCCACTTCCGCCTCCCGCGCCGCCGCGACGGCCTCCGCGATCAACTCGGTCCCGTCCCGCTGCGGTTCGCCGTGGACGAGCGAGAAGACGACCGCCCGGACCGGCCCCCTGCGGTCCCGGGGCAGGACGTGGGTCAGTGAGACCTCGACGGGCACCCCGGCGGTCAGTACGACCCGGCCGCGTTCGACGGGCGCGCCGAACATCCCCTCGAAGGGACCGGACTCGGGCCCGGCGACCTGGGTCCCTTCGTAGACCGGCGCGCCGTCCACGACGAGCCGGAAGCCGCCCAGCCCCCGGGTGCCGAAGTGGTGGGCGCCGCTCTCGCGGGGGGTGAAGGTGCCGGTGACCTCGACGGAGCGCAGGGTGTCGTGGGTCACCCCGTCGGGCAGGTCGCCGCCCATCCACTGCACGTGGCCCCCGGGCAGCGTGCAGGTGCCGAGGACCTCGCCCGCCGCGTCCCGGCAGACCGCACGCAGCACGAAGCCGGGCCCGGCGGGCGCGAGTTCCTCGTTGGGGTCGGCGCCCACGGCGTAGGCCAGGGCGGTGCCCTCCGGCAGCGCCGCGCGCAGGCCGTCCAGCGGCGCGACCACATGGGCGGGGAAGACCTGCGCGGACCCGCCGCCGAGCACCCGGGCGTCACGCGCGGCCGCGCCGATGAGCGCGATCCCGCGCACCGCGGCGGGGTCGACCGGCAGGACCGGCCGCCCGCCGCGCGGCTCGTTGCGGACCAGGACGAAGGAGCGGCGGGCGATCTCCCGGGCGAGCGCGGGGCCGTCGATCGCGGCGGGGATCCGGTCGGCGGGCACCGCCGCGGGGGTGCCCGCCAGCAGGCCCACCCGGGCGGCGAGGCGCAGCACGTTGCGCACCGCCGTGTCCACGGCGGACTCCTCGACGCGGCCCTCGCGCACCGCGCGGGCCAGTGCCTGCCCGTAGACGGTGCGCGGTTCCGGCATGGCCACGTCGAGGCCGCCGGCGAGGGCGGCGGCGGTGTCCCGGGCGGCCGCCCAGTCGGAGACGACGAAGCCGTCGAAGCCCCACTCCTCACGCAGCACCTCGTTCTGCAGGCGGTGGTGCTCGGTCATCGTGGTGCCGTTGACGGAGTTGTAGGCGGCCATGACGCCCCAGGGTCGGGCGTCCCTGACGATGGCCTCGAAGGGCGCGAGGTAGAGCTCGCGCAGGGCGCGCTCGCCGATGACGTTGTCGACGGTGAAGCGCTCGGTCTCGGCGTCGTTGGCGACGAAGTGCTTGACGGTCGTGCCGACCCCGCCGTCCTGGACGCCCGCGACGTAGCCGGTGCCGATCTCACCGGTGAGGTACGGGTCCTCGGAGTACGCCTCGAAGTGCCGCCCGCCCAGCGGCGAACGGTGCAGGTTGACGGTCGGGGCGAGCAGGACGTGCACGCCCTTGCGACGTGCCTCCTGGGCGAGCAGCCGCCCGGTGCGGCGGGCGAGGGCGGGGTCCCAGGTGGCGGCGAGCGCCGTGGGGCTGGGCAGCGCGATCGAGGGGTCGTCCGCGGTCCAGCGCACGCCGCGCACCCCGATGGGCCCGTCCGACACGACCAGCGAGCCCAGTCCGATCTCGGGCAGCGCGGGCAGCGACCACATGTCCTGCCCGGCCAGCAGCCGTGTCTTCGCGTCGAGGTCGAGCTTGCCCAGCGCGCGTTCGACCGCGTCGTCGAGCGGGGTTCCGGAGGTGTCGCTCATGGGGTGGACTCCTTCGTGAGGACGTGACAACCCGTCGCCTGCCTGCCTGACTGGTCGCCATCCTCCGGCCCGCGTCCTGTTGATCGGTAGGTGTCGTCACCTCTTCGTTACTTTCGGCCCGTACCCGGCACGGGGCTAGGCTCACGCCTGTGACTGCCAACGACCGCGGCCGGGGACTCGGCCGCGCGGTCCGCAACGAGGACCGCAAGGCGGAGATCATCCAGGCCGCCCTCGAAGTGATCGCCGAACGCGGCTACCGGGGGGCTTCGCTGGCCGCCGTCGCGGAGCGGGTCGGGCTCACGCAGCAGGGGCTGCTCCACTACTTCCCGACCAAGGAGGCCCTGCTCGTCGCGGTGCTCGAGGTCCGCGACCGGTGGGACATGGCCTCGGCGGCGCTGCACGGCACGGCCTGGCCGATGGAGATGGTGGCCAACCTGGTCGAGTACAACGCCACCCGGCCGGGCGTCGTCCAGGTCTTCAGCGTGCTCGCCGGCGACAGCGTCACCGAGGACCACCCCGCGCGGGAGTACTTCAGGGACCGCTACACACGGGTGCGCCGCTGGGCCGCCGACTCGCTGCGCGCCGAGTACGGCGGGACGCTGCCCGGCGGCCTCACGCCCGAGCAGGCCGCCCCGTTGCTCGTGGCCGTCATGGACGGTCTGCAGCTGCAGTGGCTGCACGCCCCCGGCGAGGTGGACATGCCCGCGGCCTTCCGGCACTTCGTCGCCCTGCTCGGCCCGGCCCGCGACGACGGGGAACCCCGCGGCGCCTGAGGGGCGCACCCGCCCGGGCACGCCCCTCGTCCCCGTTCGCGCCGCGGTCACTCGGGCAGACGCACCAGCATCTTCCCGGTGTTGTCGCCGCGCAGGACGCCGAGGAAGGCCTCCAGGTTGTTCTCGATCCCGTCGACGACGGTCTCGCGGTAGCGCAGCCTGCCCTCGCGGATCCAGCCGCCGACCTCCTGGACGAACTGCGGCTGCAGGTCGTAGTGGTCGCCGACGAGGAAGCCCTCGATGCGCAGCCGGTTCTGGATGAGCCGGGACAGGTTGCGGGGGCCGGGGGCGGGCTCGGTCGCGTTGTAGAGGGCGATCATGCCGCAGACGGCCACCCGGCCGCGCAGGTTGAGGGCGCCGATGGCCGCCTCGAGGTGCTCGCCGCCCACGTTGTCGAAGTAGACGTCGATGCCGTCGGGCGCGGCCGCCGCCAACTGCTCGGCCACGGGGCCGTCCTTGT
Source organism: Streptomyces sp. TOM-9 (assembly GCF_056858595.1). Taxonomy (NCBI): domain Bacteria; kingdom Bacillati; phylum Actinomycetota; class Actinomycetes; order Kitasatosporales; family Streptomycetaceae; genus Streptomyces; species Streptomyces sp. TOM-9. The sequence goes on from NZ_JBXEQB010000001.1 coordinate 3,478,611, forward strand.
AGTTGAAGGCGGCGTCGAAGCCGTACTCCTCGACGAGGAGCTTGACCTTCTCGTCCGAACCGGCGCTGCCGATCACCCGGGAGGCACCCTTGAGCTTGGCGATCTGGCCGACCTGGCTGCCGACCGCGCCCGCCGCGCCGGAGACGAAGACCGCGTCGCCCTCCTTGAGGCCGGCGACGCGCAACAGGCCCGTGTAGGCGGTGAGGCCGGTCATCCCGAGCACGCCCAGGTAGGTGCTGAGCGGGGCGAGGTCGGGGTCGACCTTGACCGCGGTCTCCGCGTTGACCAGGGCGTACTCGCGCCAGCCGAGGAAGTGCAGCACGTGGTCGCCGGGGGCGAAGCCCTCCGCGCCCGAGGCGACGACCCGGCCGACCGCGCCGCCGTGCATCGGCTTGTCCAGCCGGTACGGCTCCGCGTACGACTTCGCGTCGTTCATACGGCCCCGCATGTACGGGTCGACCGACACGTAGAGGTTGCGCACGAGGATCTCACCGGGTCCGGGCTCGGGGACCTCGGTCTCGCGCAGCGCGAAGTCCTCGGGCTTCGGCCACCCGTGCGGGCGGGCGACCAGGTGCCATTCACGGCTCTTCGGCATGGGGAACGCCTCCAAAGCTTTAGGTTCTTAACTAACCATGAGCCTGGATGTTTGAGGAAGTCAAATAAATCGGCATGGGCGTGTCCCGTCGCACACCGCGGCGACGGCCGGTGGGGCCGCAGGACGGAGCAGGACGGAGCGGGTCCGTGGACGAGCCGGGAAGGACGGGCCCGGTGCCCGTCAGGTGCACCACCACAGGAAACGGGTGCAGGAGGGCGTCGGCTTCGGCGTGTGCGTGGGGGGCGCGGACGCCGGGCTCGAGTTCTGCGGCGCCGAGGTGGTGGGGCCCCCGCCGGCGGGGGGCTTGGTCCCGGAACCGGCGGGCGGCTGGCTGACCGAGGCGGAGGCCGAGGCCGAGGGGGACGACGACTCCTTGCCGCTCTTCGAGGCGCTGGGCGACGCGGAGGCGCTCGCGCTCGCGGACGCCGAGGCGTCGGAGGCGGGTGCCGCCGGGTCCTCGGAGGTGTCGCCACCGGGCGAGGAGGTCGGGCGCGGGGAGGCCCCGTCGGTCCGTGCGTCGTCCGAGGCGGCCGTGTTCGCACCCGTCACGTAGCCGGCTAGCGGGAGTTCCGCCACGCTCCAGCCGACGAGCACGATCGCGGCGCCCACCAGGGTGCCGACCAGCAGCCGGGAACGGCGGCGGGTGCGGACGCGGCGGGTGCGGGCCCGGCTGCCGGAACGGCGCGGGGAGCTCTCCGCGGAGCCCCGCCCCGCGGCCTTGCGGCGATCCGCACGACCGCCCTCGGGCGGCGCCGGGGTCTCGCCCCCGCCGGTCCCGGGCTCCTGCACGGGCGCGTCGGCAGGCCCCTGCGCACCGAGCTGGTGAGCGGGCGTTCCGCACCCCGGGCAAGACAGGGCGCCGTTGATGTGCCGTCGGCATGCTGTGCAGTAGTCCATTGCCCCGGCAGCGTATGGGACGCGACGATACGACGTACATATGAGTTGACCGTCGATCCCGTGAAACCTCTGTGAAACCCGGGACATGCGGGTTTAGGGGCCGATCAGCCCCGAATCAACCCCGAACCACCACGGAATCAACCACCGAACGGCACATCGGGCATCCCCTGCCCGGCTCCCGGCACCACCAGCAGCGATCCCGACAGCGGCCGCTGCGCCAGCTCCCGGGCGTCAAGGCCCGCGCTCGCGGAGGTGATGTAGAGATCGGTCAGCGAAGGGCCGCCGAAGGCGCAGGCGGTGGGCCGCCGTACCGGCACCTCCACGACCCGGTCCAGGTCCCCCCGCGGGGTGTAGCGGCGCACGGCTGCCCCGTCCCACAGGGCCACCCAGACGCAGCCCTCGGCGTCCACGGTGAGGCCGTCCGGGAGCCCCGCGGCCTCCTCGACCTCCGCGAACGGCCGCCGCCCGCGGACGAGTCCGGTGTCCCGGTCGACGTCGAAGACGTCGACGCGCCGGGTCGGGCTGTCCACGTAGTACATGAGGGAGCCGTCGGGGCTCCAGTCGGTGCCGTTGCTGACGGTCACGTCGTCCAGCACCGGCTCGACCGTGCCGTCCGGGGCCACCCGGCGCAGGGTCCCGCCGCCGGGCGCCTCGTCGTAGCGCATGGTGCCGGCCCACAGGGTGCCCGCGGCGTCCACGGCGGCGTCGTTGGCCCGCCGGCCGGGGACGGGGTCGCGGTGCAGCCAGCGGAAGGCGCCGTCCGCGTCGTACAGCCCCACGCCGTCGCGCAGGTTCACCACCACGCCGCCGGCCGCGCGCGGCTTGGCCGCGCCGACGTGCTGCCCGGTCGCCATCACCGACTCGCCGCCGCCGGCCGGGTCGTACCAGTGCACCCGGGAGGCGAGGATGTCCACCCACAGCAACCGCGCGCCGACCGGGTCCCAGGTGGGGCCCTCGCCGAGCCGCGCCCCGGCCTTGAGGGCGAGTTCGACGCCGCTCATCGCGCACCGCCCCGGTGCCCGAGGCGCTCGGACAGCCCGGCGGCCCCCTTGACGGCCAGTTCCTCCAGCTCGGCCCGGCGCTCCTCGGTCCAGCGGATCATCGGCACGGAGATGCTGAGCGCGGCCACCACCCGTCCCGCCGAGTTGCGGACCGGGGCGGCGACGCAGGAGACGTCCGGGTTGGACTCGCGCCGCTCGACGGCGACCCCCCGCTCGCGCACTGCATCGAGCTGGCGCCGCAGTTCGTCGGCCGAGGTGATGCTGTGCTCGGTCATCGCGGGCAGCGGCCCGTCGCCGGGCAGGCGTTCGTCGAGGGCGTCCGGGGGCAGCGAGGCCAGCAGCATCTTGCCGACGGAGGTGCAGTGCGCGGGCAGCCTGCGTCCGGCCGCCGACACCATCCGGACCGCGTGGGTGCTGTCCACCTTGGCGATGTAGATGACGTCGGTGCCCTCCAGGATCGCCACGTGCACCGTCTCGTCGCAGGTCTCCGCGACCGAACGGGCCACCTGCTGACCCTCGGCGGCGAGGTCCAGCTGCTCGGCGTAGCGGCTGCCGAGCTGGTACGTGCGCACGCCGAGGCGGTAGCGGCCGGACTGACCGGACTGCGGCACCAGGTAGTTGCGCGCGGCGAGGGTCGTCACCAGCTCGTGCACGGTGGTGCGCGGCAGACCCAGCCTGCGGGTGATCTCGGGCGCGGACATCGTGCCGTCGCCTTCGAGGAAGAGCTCCAGGATGTCCAGGGCTCTGGTCACGGCGGGTACGAGACGTCCCATCTCTGCTCGCTCTCTCCGGCGCCTGTTCGATATTCCGTATAGCGATCGGTATCGCGAACGCAGCGTATCCGCGCCGGGTCGTAACGGGCAATGGCCGCGCACCGCGCCACGCCGATTGTCTGCTTGTCGGATAACTCTATTGCCCTTTGCTACTTTCTCAGTGCCCATCAGGGGCTTTGCACCGCTTTCCCACCTTTCGGTGATTCCTTCACCTCTCTCCTCCTACGGGGTCGCCGTGACGATCACGCCCAGCAGCATGCGCAAGACGCCCAACCGGCCCGGGGGGCTCGTCCCCTCACCGGCCACCGGCAACGGCGACCGGCCCGCCCCGGTCCCCGGCGCCCCCCGCCGCCACGACTACGCGCGCCACGGGACGCTCGCCGGACCCCTCAACGACCCCCCGCGGCCAGGGGTGCTGTACCGGGTCAGGTACCGCAGCCTGATCTCCCGCGAAGGGCACCGGATCCGCACCTGGCTGCTGCTCACCGCCGCACCCCTGGCCTCGCTGGGCGTGCTGGTCTGGCTCGTGCAGCCGCGCCACTGGACGGCCCGCGAGACCGCGCCGCAGTGGGCGCACGTCGCGGACACCGCGATGCTGGTCTCCCTCGGCCTCCTCGAACTCCTCCGCCTGGTCGCCGTCCTCGCCCACGCCCACGCCACCCTGGTCGCCCGCGACCCGGTCCCGGTCGCCCCGGCACCGGGCACCCGGGTCGCCCTCCTGGTCTCCTCCGCCCCGGGCGGGGAGTCCCTGGAGGGGCTGCGGGCCACGCTGGAGGGCGCGGTACGCGTCCGGCACGACGGCCCCGTCGACGTGTGGCTGCTGGACCAGGACGACGACCCGGAGGCCCGGCGGCTCTGCGGGACGCTGGGCGTACGGCACTTCACCCGCAAGGGCGTCGCGCGCTGGAACCACCCCAAGGGCGCCCTGCGCGCCGGCGCCCGGCACGGCGACCACAACGCCTGGCTCGACGCCCACGGCGGCGACTACGAGTTCACCGCCTGCGTCGGCACCGGTCAGGTCCCGCTCCCCCACTACCTGGAGCGGATGCTCGGTTACTTCCGCGACCCGGACGTCGCCTTCGTCGTCGGGCCGCAGGTCCACGGCGACCACGACACCGCCGTGACGAGGGCCGCCGAGAGCCACCGCTTCCTCGTCCACGCCTCCGCGCAGCGGGCCGCCAACCGTTACGGCTCCGCCCTGTTCACCGGCACCACCGACGTCGTCCGCGTCTCGGCGCTGCGGCAGGCCGGCGGGATGTACGACTCCGCCGCCGGCGACCTGGCCACCGGGTTGGAGATCCACGCCCGCCGCAACCCCGCCACCGGCCGCAAGTGGCGCTCGGTCCACACCCCGGACGTGGTGGCCGTCGGCCGGGGACCGTCCTCCTGGCACGGCTTCTTCGCCCAGGAACTGCGCCGCAGCCGCGGCACCTACGAGTCCCTCCTGCGGCAGTTCTGGAAGGCCCCGTGGAAGCTGCGCCCCGGCAGCCTGCTCACCTACACGCTGACGGCCGCCCGTTACCCCCTCTCGGGCCTCGGCTGGATCCTCTCCGTGCCGGCCTGCGCGCTCTTCCTGGGGCTCGGTGCCTCCGGCACCCCCTTCGACCCCACGGTGTGGCTGGCGCTCCACGGCGCCGCCGTCGCGTTCCGGATCGCCCTGTGCCTGGGGACCCGCGGGCGCAACGCCGGCCCCCACCGGCCGAAGGGGTCCTTCGGCGTCGCGGGGCTGGTGATGTCCGCGGTGTCCGCCCCGCTCCACGTGCTCTCCCTGGTACGGACGGTGCTCCGGCGCCCGCAGGGCCGGCTCGCCGCGGCCGGGGGCGACCCGGCCCGCCCGGACCGGCTCGCCGCCTTCCGCGTCCACCTGCTGTGGGCGGCCCTGCTCGCCGGTTCGCTGCTCGCCTCGGTCCCCCGCGGCCACGCCCACCCGGCGATGCGCGTCTGGGCCGCGATCGCGCTGCTGACCTCCCTGGTCCCGCTGCTGGTCTGGCGGTGCAGCGTGCTGCGGCGCCGGGTGGCGGGCGTCCTGGCCGCTCGGCGGGCGCGACGGGCCCGGCGTACGGCAAGGGGCCGGCACCGCGCGCCCAGGCAGCGCGCCACCGCCCGCATGGCGGCGGTACGGCACCACATGGCGCGGCGCTGAGGAACACCGCAGGACCCGGCACACGAGGACGGCCGCCCGGTACGGGCGGCCGTCCTTGCTTCGTCCTCGCCTCGTCCGCCTCAGCTCCCGCCGGGCGCCGCGGGCCTCGACGGCACCGCCCCGGGGGCGGCCGAGGGGGAGCTGGAGGGAACGGCCACCGAAGCCGGGGCATTCAACGGAGCCGGGGCAGCCGCAGAGGGCGGGGCGGACGCCGGAGCCGGGGCGGACGCCGACGGGGTCCAGGTGGGTACGGCGGGGGCGGGTCGCAACGCCCGTGCCGCCGGCCGCCGCCCGGCCTCCCGGGCCAGTTCGAGCGCGTACGCCGCCCACCAGTGCCCCTCGGGCGGCGCTCCCCGGCAGGCGCCGTCGGACTCACCGGGCTGTTTCACCCACAGGTAGGCGTCCACCAGCGGACTGCCGGTGCGCACCGTGGGCGCGGGGCCGAGCGCCCGGTCCGGCGGATTGCACCAGGACTGCGCGTTCCTGCGCACGGCCGCCCAGGGGCCCTTGCCGTTGCGGCTGGTGTCGATGACGTAGTGGGCGCCGCCGAGCAGCCCGGACAGCCGGTCGCCGTACTCCGTGCTGACCCCGGTGGTGTGGAAGCCGGCGACGTTCAGCGCGAAGCCGTCGGCCCGGCCGATCCCGGCGAGCCGCAGCGCCGCGGCGAGCGCGCGCAGGTCGGGGACCCGCCCCGGGTTCCCCGCGTCGAGGTAGACCCGGGTACCGGTACGTGCCTTGAGGAGCCCCACGGCCTCGGCCAGCAGCGCCGCCCGGCCCGGGGGCGGCCCGGGGGCGGCTCCCCCGCAGCCGGCCACCAGGCCGGCGACCGCGTCCGGTTCGAGGACCACCACGGCCGGACGGCCGCCGATGCCGCCGGAGACGCCGGTGACCCAGCGGCGATAGGCGGCCGCATCGGCGGCGCCGGTCGGGCGGCGGACGCAGTCGCGCCGCGGGAGGTCGTGGAGGACCAGCACCGGGATGCGGTGGGCGCGTTCGGCCGCCGCGGTGATCCGGCGGGCCTCGCCCGCGGCGTCCGGGGTCCGGTCGTCGAGCCAGGTGGCCAGCGGCTGGTCGGCGATCCGCCGCAGCAGCGCGGCGTCCGCCGTCCGGCCGCGGGCCTCCCAGGCGTCGGCCTGACGGGCGGCCCGGCTGTCCGGGTCCACCCAGAACGGGGAGGGCCCCCCGGTGGCAGGCGGGGCCTCCGCCAGGGCCGGGCCTGCGGTCCACCCCGGTGACAGCAGCACCGCCGCTCCGGCCAGCCCGGCCACCACGCGTACGGTGCGTGCGCCGGACCGTCGGGCACGTGCGATCGCAGCGAGAACCATGTGATTTACCGTCACATCGACCGCCGGGCCACGCCGCTTCTGGTGCGCCGAACGGTCGCCCGGAGACCGAATAACTGACGAAGCGTCATGTGCTATCCGAATCCGGTACGACTATTCGGGTGATCATGCGCATCCATGGACAAATCGGGTCGTTGGTCAGATCACGACCTTTGGTCCCCTCCAGTCCGAAAGGATCAGAAGTGAAGCGTTTCTCCAAGGCTGTCGCCCTGACGGTCGCCACCGGTGCCCTCGTCCTCGGTTCCGCCACCACTGCCCTCGCGAGCGGCTACGACGGCGGTGGCAAGGGCGGCAGCCACGGCTACGGCAAGGGCTACGGCAAGGGCTACGGCTTCGACGGCTACGGCTACGGCAACCGCCGCAGCGGTGCCAACGCCCGTGCCATCGCCGCCGGCTCCCCCGGCATCCTGAGCGGCAACGTCATCCAGGTGCCCATCAACGTCCCGATCAACGTCTGCGGCAACGGCCTGAACGCGATCGGCCTGCTGAACCCGGTCGCGGGCAACGTCTGCATCAACGGCTGACGCGAACCGTCACACCTGCCGGGGCCGCCGGAGGTCACCTCCTCCGGCGGCCCCGCCATGTCACAGGCCGTTCGTGTAGGCCGTCAGCCGCGCGGTGCCGTAACCACCGTCGATGGGCACGTTGCGCAGGGCGTGACCGGTCAGCCACTGGCTGAGCGCCGTGAAGGACGCGTCCCCGTGGGTGTCCTTGTACAGGGCGGCGATCCCGGTGACGTGCGGGGCGGCCATCGACGTGCCGTCCATGTCGCGGAAGCTGCCGTTGAGGTACGCCGACAGGATGCCCATGCCCGGTGCGTGGATGTCGACGCACGTGCCCCAGTTGCTGAACCAGGCACGGCGGTCCTCCTGGTCGATCGCCCCGACCGTGAAGGCCGTCCGCGAGCTGGCCGGTGAGACGAAGCACGCGTTGAGGTTGTCGTTCCCGGCCGCGGCCACCGGGAACACCCCGGCCGCCGCCAGCCCCTCGACGGCACGGTTGGCCGCCGGCGACCAGCGCCCGGACAGCGACAGGTTCGCCACGGCGGGCTTCTTCGCGTTCCCGGCCACCCAGTCGATGCCCGCGATGACTGCGGAGGTCGACGTGCGCCCGACGCACGGGAAGACCCGCACCGACACCAGCGTCGTCTTGCGGGCGACACCGGTGTAGGTGCCGCCGACGACGCCCGCCACGTGGGTGCCGTGGCCGTTGCAGTCCCCGCCGTCCAGGCCGTCGCCGATCGCGTCGTACCCGGGCACGGCACGACCGCCGAAGTCCGGGTGGGAGAACTCGATGCCGCTGTCGACGATGTACGAGGTGACCTTGGCCCCGGTGGCCCGCACCGAGAAGCCGGTGCCCCCGAGGGCCCGGTTGTTGATCCGGGTCAGGCCCCAGGGCGTGAAGCCGCCCAGGGCGCGCACGCCCGTCGCCCGCGGTCCGGAGGAGTCCGGTACGGGGGCCGAGGGCGAGGCGGGGCCGGGTGGGGTCAGCGGGACCTGGACCGGCTTGGTCCCGGTCACCGGGGAAACGGACTCGCCCGGCGCCGCGGGGTCCGGCGCGGACTGCCCGGGCGCCGACTGCTCGGGCACCGACTGCCCGGGCGCCGCCTGCCCGGGCCTGGCCGGTTCCGGCTCCGCCTGGTAGGGCACCGTCTGGTCCGGAGCCGACTGCTCCGGACCGGCCGGTTCCGGCATCGCCTGCTCGGGTGACTGCCCAGGCGACTGCTCGGGTGACTGCCCGTCCGGTCCCGCCGGCAGGGGTGCTCCCTCGGCCGGCGCCTGCTGCGGTCCCTCCTGTTGCGGGCCGGGGCCGGGGAAGTCGACGGGACCGGTCGGCTCGCCCGGGACGTCGCCCGGGTAGGGGGGTTCCAGGTCGGTGTCGGCGGGGGCGTCCTCGCCGAGCGGGATGGCGACCACCGCGTCCTGCTCCACCTGGTCGACGCCGGGCGCGGCGCGTACCCGCTGCACCTGGGCCGGTGTGAGCCGGGCGGCGAAGCCGGAAAGCGCGTGCCGGTAGGTGAAGAGCGGCTCCACGCCCAGACCGTCCAGGACGGTCCGCGGCGCGGTGCCGTCGTCCAGGGTCACGACGTACTGGTCCGGGATCGCTCCGGGAGGACCGGGCCGTGGTTCCGCCGCGCTCGGAAGGGGCGCCGTCAGGGCGAGGGCGGGAAGAGCAGTTATCAGGGCGGCGGAGGCGGTCCGTCGCAAGGAAATTCGCATCTGCGGAGCTCCTTGTCCGGTAGCAAATCTGACGACCCCCCAGGTTTCTGGTTATCAGCTGACCATCCTGGACGCCCTGTTCCGGCGGCTGTTCGGGTGATGCTCCGCATCCGCCCCGCCTTGCGCGTCGTTGACCAGACCGCACGTCAGTGACCAAGGAAAGGAAGAGCTCGTGAAGCGTCTCTCGAAGGCCGCAGTGCTGACCGTCGCGGCCGGTGTCGCGGTGATGGGCAGTGCGGGCGGCGCCCTCGCAAGCGACGGCGGCAAGGACCGCCACTACGACCGCGGCGGTGCCTCGGCCGAGGGTGCGGCCATCGGCTCCCCGGGTGTGCTCAGCGGCAACGTCATCCAGATCCCGGTCAACATCCCGGTCAACGTCTGCGGCAACGGCATCAACGCCGGCGCGCTGCTGAACCCCACGGCCGGCAACGCCTGCTTCAACGTCTGACGGCAGCGCCCGCCCCCGGGCGCCCCGCCATCCGTCCGCACCTCATTCTGGAGCTTCGCAACATGCTGAAGAAGGCACTCGCCTGCGCCACTCTCGCGGTGGCCGCCGCGGGCAGCGCCGCGGCCCTCGCGCCGACCGCACAGGCCTCCGACGTCCACGGTGGGAACTACTCGCAGAACGTCAACGTCCTGCCGCACCTCTGCCTGGACGTGAAGCGGGTCTACGCCCTCAACCCTGTCGCGCTCGACGCGCTGACCGAGACCAGCGGCCAGCAGTGCAACGAGAAGTCCAGCGTGGTGGACGGGCACAAGTCGGCGCTGTCCGACCTCGCCGACGTCGGCGCGTACCAGAACTGATTCCGGGCGGGATCCACGGCGGCCGTCCCCGATCCACGGGGGCGGCCGCCGCTCGTGCGTGCCGGCACGCATGGGGGAAGGGCCCGGCCCCACGGAGTTCCGTGGGGCCGGGCCCTCGGTGTGCCCGGTCCCTCAGTTCTGGTAGGCCCCGGCGTCGATCAGGTCGGACAGCGCGGACTTGTGCCCGTCGACGACCTTCGACTTCTCGTTGCACTGCTGGCCGCTGGTCTCGGTCAGCAGGTCGACGGCGAGGGGGTTGAGGGCGTAGATGCGCTTCACGTCCAGGCAGGGGTGCGGGATCAGGTTGACGTTCTGCGAGTAGTTCCCACCCGAGGTGTCGGAGGCCACGGCGGCGGGGACGACGGCGCCGGTGGCCGCGACGGCGAGAGAAGCGCAGGCAAGAGCCTTCTTCAGCATGGGGAGTTTCTCCTCTGGGAGTTCAACGACGTCCTCCGGACGCCGACATCAGGAGCAACGCCCCCCGCCGGGTGGACGTGACGGTCATTGCTCCAGGTTTTCCCTCATTCACTCCCAGGCCGTAGGGCACGCCGCTAATACGAGGAGTCCGCGTCCAACGAACCGAGGACGACGGCGCTGTTGAACCCGCCGGTCCCGCGGGCGAGCACCACGGCCGTCGTCAGCCGTTCCGGCCGTGTCCAGCGGGTGACCAGGCGGACGCCGTACCGCTCGCGGGCGGCCCGCGCGTCGCCGCCGCGGGTCGGCGGGATCACGCCGGTGCGCAGGGCGAGGGCGGCGGTCACGGCGTCCAGCGCGCCGGCGCCGGAGGTCAGCCGGCCGACACCCGCCTTGGGCACCGTCATCGGTACCTCCGCCAGCCGGTCGCCGAAGACCCGCTGCAGCGCCGCCGCCTCGGCCGCGTCCCCGGCCGGGTCGCCGGCGCCGTCGGCGAAGACCACGTCCACGTCCCCGGGAGCGCGTCCGGCCTGCTCGAGCGCCGTGGTGACGGCCCGGGCCAGCTGGACGCCGTCGGGCGCGGGAGCCGTGTGGTGGTGCGCGTCGTGCGTGGCGGCGTGGCCGAGCAGTTCGGCGTAACCGCGCACCCCGCGCTCGGCGGCGTGCGCCTTCTCCTCCAGGACCATCAGGGCACCGCCCTCGCCGGGGACGAACCCCGAGGCGTACGGGCTGAAGGGCAGGTAGGCCCGTTCGGGGTCGGTGCCGCGGTGCACCGTGGGCAGGGTGGACTGGCAGGCGAGCGCGAAGGGCGACAGCGGCGCCTCGGTGCCGCCGACGATCACGGCCTTGCCGCCGCGCCGCAGCCGCCGCCAGGCGTGCTTGAGCGCGTCCAGGCCGCCCGCGCCGTCCGCGGCGACGACGCCGCAGCCGCCGGTCAGCCCGTGCCGGATGGAGATCTGGGCGGCGCCGGCCGCGTGGAACCAGGCGATGGACTGGTGGGCGCCGGCCTGGCCGGGCTGCCGAGCCCACAGGGCGTGGGTCTCCCGCTGGCCGGACTCGTTGCCGCCGGAGCCGCTGGAGGTGACCACCGACAGGTGGAACGGGGGGTGGTCGGCGGGCCGCAGCGCCGCGTCGGCCAGCGCCATCTCGGCCGCGGCCAGGGCGAACCAGGTCCAGCGGTCGGTCTCCGCGCGCAGGGTGTCGTCGATCCAGCGGGCGGCGTCGAACCCGGTGACCTCCCCGGCGAGCACGACCGGGGAGCGGCTCGCGTCGGGCCTGCCGAGCGGCCGGATGCCGTTGCGCCCGGCGACGGTGGCCCGCCAGTAGGGGCGGGCGCCGACACCGGTGGGGGCGACGACCCCGAGTCCGCTGATGACCGCGCGTGTGCTCATGCCTCCGCCTCCCGTTCAGGGTCCGGCTCCAGGGCCGAGAAGACCATCGCCGACTGGAGACCGCCGAGCCCGCAGGCCACCGACAGTGCGTGCCGCACCCGCCGTTCGCGGGCGAGCACCGGGGTGTAGTCGAGGTCGCACTGCGGGTCGGGCCGCAGGAGGTTGGCGGTCGGCGGGATCACCCCCCGCCGCACGGCGAGGGCGCAGGCGGCCATCTCCAGGGCGCCCGCCGCGCCGAGGCAGTGGCCGATGACGGACTTGACGGAGCTGACCGGGACCTTGCGCGCGTGCTCGCCGAGGGCGCGCTTGTACGCGGCGGTCTCGTAGCGGTCGTTCTGCACCGTGCCGGAGCCGTGCGCGCTGATCCAGTCGAGCTGCTCGGGGACGATGCCGGCCTCCGACATGGCGGAGATGATCGCCTCGCTCAGGTCGTAGCCGTCGGGGCGCAGACCGGTCATGTGGTAGGCGCCGGTGCGGTTGTCCCAGCCGCGCACCTCGCAGTAGACGGACGCACCCCGGGCACGGGCGTGCTCCAGTTCCTCCAGGACGAGCACGGCGCCGCCCTCGCCGAGGACGAAGCCGTCGCGCCGGGCGTCGAAGGGCGCCGGCGTCCGCTCGGGGTCGCCGGCGAAGGCGGTGGTGGCGCGGATCGCGTCGAAGCAGGCCACCGTGACCGGGGAGATGGGCGCCTCGCCCGCGCCCGCCAGCATGACGTCGGCCTCGCCGTCGCTCAGCGTCCGGAAGGCGCAGCCGATCGCGTCGACGCCGGAGGTGCAGCCGGTGGAGACGACGGAGGAAGGGCCGTGCAGACCGTGCCGCAGCGAGAGTTCGGCGGCGGCCGAGGAGGGGTGCATCGCCCGGTGGAGGAAGGGCATGCCGTGGTCCGGGCTGACCTCCCAGTGGCGGCCGCCGTCGCTGGCGACCACGTACTCGTCCTCCAGGGTGACGGTGGCGCCGACGGCGGTGCCGAGGCAGACCCCGATGCGGTCGGTGTCCTCGGCTTGCGTGCGCAGCCCGCTGTCGGCGAGCGCCTCGGCGGCCGCGGCGAGCGCGAACTGGGCGAACCGGCCGTTGCGGCGTATCTCCCGGGGGGTGAGCCCGGCCGCGAGGGGGTCGAAGTCGGCCTCGGCGGCGATCCGCGAGCGGTACCGCGAGGGGTCGAAGCGGGTGATCCGGCGGATCGCCGGCCTGCCCCCGACGATCCGCTCCCAGAACGCCTCCCGCCCGACGCCGCCGGCGGCGACGGCTCCGACGCCCGTCACCACCACCCTGCGCGCGGTACGGCCTGCGGTCACCGGTCGACCAGTTCGCGGCCCGGCGCCGGGCCCTCCGTCGCCGGACCCGTCGCGGTGGCGGCGCGGGCGATGGCGGCGGCCTCCTCGCGGGTCTCGGTGTCGACGTGCCCCAGCTCCGGACGCGGCGCGAGCGGGGCCAGGAAGAACACGGCGCGGGCCACCGCGTCGGAGGTGTTCACCAGCCGGTGGCGGACCCCGCGCGGGACGAGGAGGGCCTCGTTGGCGGCGACGCTGCGCGGGCAGCCGTCGAGGTCCACCCGCACCTCGCCCTCGACGACGACCAGTTGCTCCTGCGAGTACGGGTGGTAGTGCTCGGCGACGGCCTCGCCCGGACCGACGGTGACCATGCCGCAGAACCCGTCCGTCGTGCCGACCGAGGTGGTGGTCAGCAGGGTGCGGATGTCGCCGCCGCGGCGGGTGTCCGCGTGGGTGTCCAGGGTGCCGACGGGACGGATCCGGCGGGATTCCAGCCGGTCCTTGACCAGCTGCATCTGGACGCGGGAGTTGCTGTTGATGCGTTGCCGCATGCCCTCGTCGTCGACGGGCGCGTCCACCTTCATCCGGAAGTCCTGCAGCCAGCGCATGCGGGTGCTCTCCGGGCCGAGTTCCTCGTACTGCCAGTAGATGTTCATGAACTCGAACGGCCCGGTCTCCAGCCGCCGGGCCCGCACGGTACGGGTGGCCGGGTCGGCGGTGCGCTCGGACACCCAGGACCAGACGCGGCCCTTCTCGTCGGGGTGCATGGTCAGGCGGAAGCGGGTGGTGTCGCCCTCCTGGGAGATGATCTCGGCCTCGGCGTACTCGCTGAACAAGGTGGGCCAGCCGGCGACGTCGTTGGTCCGCAGCCACACGTACCGCAGGGGCGCGTCGATGACGATCTCGTTCTCGGTGTGCATCGTCATCGGGTCCGCACCTCCGCCGCGGGATGGCCGGACTGACGTTCCGTCACTGAGGTCATGGGGGCACTACCTCCAACCGAGCGGGCCGAATAATCACACAATCGGTCCCCGCGGTGACGGAACGTGTCACGCCCTCGCGGCCCGCTCCACCCGTACGGGGGCACACTTGGTGAGGGCCCGTCAGCGGCCCATCCGGCGCCGGTCGACGGCGGACGGGGCACGAGGCGGTCCTGCGTCCGGTGCGGCCCGCTCTCACGCGCGGTGGTGGGGCGCCTCCGTGCCGTCCACGTGGGTGCCGGGCACCACGGGGGCGTGGGCCGGCGGGAGGTCCTCGGGGACGGGCTCACGACCGCCGTCGTCCGCGCCCGCCGAGGCGGCGTGGCGGGCGGGCCCGCCGGTCCTGACCTCGGAACGGTGCGGCCAGAGCGATGTCTTCCTGTGTTTTCCGGTCATAACGGGCGAATACCCGTACCGGGCGCCCGTCACCCGTCACCCGTCACGCGGCCGTGAGCGCGACCGCCGCCTCCGCCGTGTGCACCAGGAAGGTGAGGGTCTCCTGGAAGTACAGCCGCACGCTCGTGTCGTCGTGCGACAGGTAGCCGATGGACACGTCCTGGCCGATGCGCAGCTCGAAGTCGCCGCCGCGGGTGGAGAGCAGGAAGGCCCCGTCGATGGCGGGCGCCCACACGATCTCCCCGTCCAGGAGCCGGGCCAGGTGGGCGTGGATCGGGTAGCCGTAGTGGGAGGTCTCGTTGACGGCGGTGTACGCGTCGGCGCTCAGCGCGAGCGTGTACGGGCCGCCGACGCCCGCGAGGCGGAGCGCCGAGATGGCCTGGCTGACGGCGTTGGGGTAGTCGCGCACGTCCGCGGGGAGGCTCAGCGGCGGGTTCGAGGCGCTCGCGCGGATGCCGGTGATGCCGGCCGCCGCGTACCCCTCGAAGACCGCCCGGTCCTCGGTGAACGCGATGCGCCGGGCGGCGTCCTTCACGGGCTGCCAGTCCGCGTCCTGGGCACCGCGCTCGACGATGTCGACCTCGCTGCGGTCGACCGTGAAGGGCACGCGCAGCTCGACGACCGGCTGCGCGCGGCGCACCCGGGCGAGGACGTCCCCGTGGGGCGCCTCGACCGGGTCGAGGTGGCCGGTGTTCACCCCGGCGAACTCGGGGCCGGCGGCCTCGGGCACGTCGACGATGCGGCGGGCGGCGACATGGCGCTTGAAGGTGCGCCGCGCCTCCTCCTCCAGGTCGTCCCAGGCGGCTTCGGAGATCGGGGCGAGTTCCCGGTGCAGGTTGTTCATGATGTGACGGTCTTCCTCAGGTCGCCGATCCCCAGCGACTTCGCGGCCGGGGCGGCCGCGACGGCGGGGGGATCGGGAAGGTCGTCCAGGAAGTCGGCGGAGGGCACGAAGAACAGCGTGCCGGTCACGGCCCGGGAGAAGTCCAGGATCCGGTCGTGGCTCGCCTGCCCGTCGCCGAGGAACATGTTGCGCAGCATCCGCTCGGTGACCTCGGGGGTCCGCGCGTAGCCGATGAAGTACGTCCCGAACTCGGCGGTGCCCACCCGGCCGAAGGGCATGTTGTCGCGGAGGATCTGCCGTTCGGTGCCGTCCGGTTCGACGATCGTGGTCAAGGCGACGTGGGAGTCGGCGGGCTTGACGTCGTCGTCCATCTCGATGTTGCCCAGCTTGCTGCGGCCGATCACCCGCTCCTGCGCCTCCACGGGCAGGGCGTTCCAGGCGTCGAGGTCGTGGACGTACTTCTGCACGATCACGTAGCTGCCGCAACGGAAGTCCGGGTCCTCGTCGCCCACCAGGACCGCCTCGGTCGCCTCGGGGCCCACCGGGTTCTCCGTGCCGTCCACGAACCCCAGCAGGTCGCGGACGTCGAGGTACTTGAAGCCGTGCACCTCGTCACGGACCGTGACATGGCCGCGCAGCCGGTCCATGACCAGCTGGGCCAGGGTGAAGCACAGGTCCAGCCGGCCGGCCCGGATGTGGAAGAGCAGGTCGCCCGCGGTGGCGGGCGCCTGGTGGCGGGGCCCGGTCAGCTCGGTGAAGGGGTGCAGTCCGGCGGGGCGCGGCCCGCCGAAGAGGCGGCCCCACACGTTCGACCCCACCCCGGCGACACAGCTCAGCCGCCCGTCCGGGGTGCCAAAGCCGACCGAGCGCTGCAGCCCGGACAGGTCCTCCAGCAGATCACGGACGGCGGTCTCCCCGCCGGGGTCGACCGTCACGACCAGGAAGATCGCGGACGTGGTGAGAGGGCTGAGCACCGGCTGCGGCAGCGGTTCCGCCATCACCACGCTCCTTCGGTTCGGGGGCGCGCCCGGGTCGGGGCGGACACGCACAAGTCTGCTCCGGGGCCCGGCCCGGTGCATCCTGACCAGGAGCGGCGGCGAACCCCTGCGGAAGGCGGCTGGACATGAGCGGTGGCCCGGAAGCGGACCGGCAGCGCCTGCTGACCGTGCTGCTGCTCGTCCTCACCGTGCTCAGCGGGCTGGTCGACGCCGTGAGCATCCTCAGCCTGGGCCATGTCTTCGTGGCGAACATGACGGGCAACCTGGTCTTCGTCAGCCTCGGCCTGGCCGGGGCGCCCCAGTTCTCGGTCGTCACCTCGCTGGTGGCCCTCGGCGGCTTCGCCGTGGGCATCCTCTTCTGCCGGGCGGCACTGGCCCGGCCGGCCCGCCCGATCGCGCTGGTGAGCGCGGCCGCGGTGTGCGAGACCGCGCTGCTGGCCTCGGCCACGGCACTGCACGCGCTGGACGGGCCGCGGCGCGTGCTGGTGGTGGTCTGCGCGGTGGCGATGGGCATCCAGAACGCGATGGCCGGACGCGTCGGCGTCGCGGGCCTGACCACGACCGTGATGACCCGCACCCTGGTCGGGCTGCTCAGCGGCACCGGTGCCACGGCGCACGACCGGCGGATGGCCGTACGCCAGGCACTGAGCGTCGCCGCCCTGGTGGCCGGCGCCCTGGCCGGGGGCCTCCTGGTGCTCCTGGTGGCACCGCCCGCCGCCCTGGGCGCGGCCACCGGGTGCGCGCTGGCGGTGGCCGTGGCGGCGACCGTCGCCGCCCGCCGGTGACCCCTCCCGTACCGCCGGTCAGAAACGGACCGGGAGGGCCACCAGGCCGCGGGTGCGCATCGACGGGCGCCACCGCAGCTGCGCAGGGTCCGCGTCCAGGGCGAGCCCCGGGAAGCGGGCCAGCAGCTCGGTGAGCGCGATCCCGGTCTCCAGCCGGGCCAGCGGAGCACCGAGGCAGTAGTGGATGCCGTGCCCGAGGCCGAGGTGCGCGGTGTCGGCGCGGCCGAGGTCGAGCCGGTCGGGCTCGGGGAAGCGCGCGGGGTCGCGGTTGGCCGCGGCCAGCGACAGCAGCACCGTCTCGCCGGCCGGGACCGTCACGCCGCCGATGGTGACGTCCTCCAGCGGGAAGCGCCGGATGGCCAGCGGCGCCGGCCCGTCCCAGCGGGTCAGCTCCTCGACCGCCGCCGCGGCCCCGCCCGGCTCGGCCCGCAGGGCGGCCAGTTGCCCGGGGTGCGTCAGCAGCGCCAGGACGGCGTTGCCGATGAGCTGCACGGTGTTCTCGTACCCGGCGAACAGGACGAGGAAGGTCAGCGACATCAGCTCGTCCTCGCTGAGCCGGTCGCCGTCGTCGCGGGCCGCGATCATCGCGGAGAGCAGGTCGTCCTCGGGGTGGGCGCGCTTGCGCGCGATGAGCTGCCCGAAGTACGCGAGCATGGCGGCGACCGCCTCCTTCGCCGCCGAGGGCCGCGACGGGTCCGGGGCGACCAGGGCGTCCGTCCAGCCCCGGAAGTCGCGGCGGTCGCCGGGGGCGACGCCGAGCAGGTCGCAGATCACGCGGATCGGCAGTGGCGCGGCATAGGCGGCGATCAGGTCGGCGCGGCCGTCGGGGGCCACGGCGTCCAGGAGTTCGGCGGCCGTACGCCGGACCGGCTCGCGCAGGTCCGCGACGCGGCGCGGGGTGAAGGCCTGCGACACCAGGCGCCGGATGCGGGTGTGGTCCGGCGGGTCCATGTTCAGCAGGTTGGCGTCGAGGGCGGGCGGCAGCGCGAACCCCGAGTAGTTGCCGGGCAGGGCGTTGCGCTTGTCCAGGGACAGCAGCGGGTCGCCGAGCGCCTGGCGCACGTCCTCGTACCGGGTGACCACCCAGGCGGGACGCCCGTCGGTGCCGGTGACGCGGTGGACGGGACCGGCCTCGCGGAGCCTGCCGTACGCCCCGTAGGGGTCGGCGATCAGCTCGGCGGGGTCAACGGGAACCTGCCCGGGCGGTGTTGCGTCCGGAGCGGCGTTCGGCGGGGTCGAGGAGGCCATGCCCCCACCCTAAGAGCCGGATCGTGGCGCTCCGGCCCCGCGCCCTCGGGCGGCCGCCTCGGGGGCCCTAACCGAGCGCCGCCGAGAGGAGGGCGGCTGCGACGAGGTAGGCGGTCGCGGCCGCGAGGACGACGCCCGCCATGGCGAGCGCCTTCACCGCGGGGGCCAGCCCGGTGCGGGCGATCTTCAGGTTGATCATGGTGCCCAGTCCGCCGGCGAGTCCGCCGAGGAGCCCGCCGACGATGATCAGCACCAGCGGAAGGACCGAACCCACGACCTGCCACGGGGGAAGTCCCCGGAACCGGGCCCATCTGTCGGGCTTCCCGGCGGAATCGGGCAGGAGATCGGGCAGCTGGGCCATGCGGACTTCCTTGATCACATCGAAAGGGGGGAACGCAAGGGTGACACATGTGCCGGGCGGGCGAAGGAACGCCCGGTGAACGGGGCAGCGACAGCCGGTGCCCGCGGGCGGAACGGGCACGGAGCCGCCACGGGCCGGGGAGGACGTCCGCCGTCCCGCCGCGCGGCACGGTCGCGTTCGCGGGGCCCTCGCGGGCCGGAGGGTGTGCCGTGAGCCGGACCCGGCCCGACCGCCTCGCCAGGCTCCGCGTGGCCGTCGGCGCCGCCCGGTTCGTGCGCGCCGCGGCGGCGACACCCGGTGCGGCGCACGCCGGCCCAGTACCGCGCGACCGCACGGACACCGCAACCCCGCGCCACCGGCCCGCACACCCGACTCCCCTCCAGGGAACGGCTCCACGACGCCCCGGCCGGCAACCGCCTCCGCACCGCGGTGGAGTGATCACCTCCGTTCCCCGTGTCCCAGCCCACATGTCGCGGCCCGGTGGTGTCCACCCACGTGGCCCGGGGAGTTCATCCGGCATCCGCAGGCTCTCCTGACGCACGCCCCAGTCAGCGCGGACCGGCGCCCTCGCGGAGGGCAAGGAGCGGATCATGGGCCACGGCCACCAGCACGGGCACGACCACAGCCACGCTCACCACCACCACGGCGACGGCACGGAGTCCCTGCCGCCGGCGCTCGACCTCTCGGTCCCGGACGAGGAACTGACCCCGGGCCAGCTCTCCCGGCGCTCCATGCTGCGCCGCACCGGACTGCTCGGCGCCGGGCTGGCCGCGGGCAGCGTGCTCGCCGGTGCCGGCCAGGCCGCCGCCCACGGCTCCTCCCCGCAGGGGCACCAGGGGCACGGCGCGACGCGCCCCGGTGGCTACCTGTGGCTGGCCGGCGACCACCACATCCACACCCAGTTCAGCTCCGACGCCAAGTACCGCGTCATCGACCACGTCCGCCACGCCAACGCCAACGGCCTGGACTGGATGGTCATCACCGACCACGGCAGCGAGCAGCACGCCAAGATCGGCGTGGAGAAGGTCAACCCGCAGATCGTCGCGGCCCGCGGGGAGATCTCCGACACCCTGGTCTTCCAGGGCCTGGAGTGGAACATCCCCGCCGCCGAGCACGGCACGGTCTTCGTCCACCCCGGCCGCAACGAGGTCGCCGTGCTGAAGGAGTTCGAGAACTCCTTCGACGGCTCGGTCAAGGGCGCCACCGCGCCCACCCCCGCCAACGAGGCGCTGGCCGTCGCGGGTCTGGACTTCCTCGCCGACGCCGTCCGCCGCAAGAAGGTCCAGGACGCGCTGTTCCTGGCCAACCACCCGGCGCGCAAGGGCCTGGACTCCCCGCACGAGATCCGCGCCTGGCGCGACGCCCAGCCCACCATCGCGGTCGGCATGGAGGGCGCGCCCGGCCACCAGGCCGCCGGCCTGCCCGCACCGCAGGGCCCCGGTTCCGGCCGCGGCTTCTACGACAGCAGCCCGAGCGCCCAGTCCTGGCCCGGCTACCCGCTGGAGAGCTACCGCACCTGGGGCGGCTTCGACTGGATGACCGCCACCGTCGGCGGCCTGTGGGACAGCCTCCTCGCCGAGGGCAAGCCCTGGTGGATCACCGCCAACTCCGACGCGCACAACGTGTACGCCGACACCGCCGTCCGCGGCGGCGGCGACTTCGCCACCCAGGGCCACTACGACGACCCGGTCTACGGCGGCGGACTCAGCCTGACCGACGGCGACTTCTGGCCGGGCCAGTACAGCCGCACCCACGTCGGGGCCGCCGGCTTCTCGTACCGGGCGGTCATGGACGGCATCCGCGAGGGCCGCGTCTGGGTCGACCACGGCGGGCTGATCAGCGGGGTCGACGCACGGCTGCGCTCCGGCGGGCACGAGCAGACGCTCGGCGGCATGCTGCGGGTCCGCCGCGGCGACAAGGTCGACCTCGTCGTCGACATCGACCTGGCGAACGGCCCCAACTGGGCCCAGTTCGTACCGGAGCTGGCCCGGGTGGACGTCATCCGCGGCGCGGTCACCGGCCGGGTCTCCGACAAGGACACCTTCGCCACCCCGGACACCAGGGTCGTGAAGTCCTTCGAGGTGGGCCGGTCGACGGGGTCGGTGCGGCTCACGTACTCCCTGGGCCGCGTCGACAAGCCGCTCTACGTCCGGCTGCGCGGCACGGACGGCAACCGCGGCGCCGTCGGCATCAACGGCGCCGCCGTGGACCCGGCCGGCCCGGCGATCGACGTCCTCGGCGACGCCGACCCCTGGAAGGACCTGTGGTTCTACACCAACCCGATCTGGGTGCTGCCCTCGTGACGACGGCCCCCACGGTCCTCGGCGTGGACGCCGGTTCCCCCGGCCTGCGGGAGGCCGACCACCTGGTCCACCACCTGGTGGACCGGCTCGGCCTCCCCGCGGGCACTCTCGCGTGCACGCACCTGGTCCGCGGCGGCGATCCGCACACGGCGGTCTCCCTGACGCTGCCGGACCCCGCCGCCGCGCAGACGGCGTGGCTCTCGCTCACGGAGACCAAGGGGACCGGCGCCCCGCTGGGCGTCTTCCTGGCCGGCCGCGGCTGCCACGGCCCGGCCCCGCTGGCCGAGGCGGCGGCCGGTGCCGCCGCCGAGGCCGCGGCGCTCAACGGCGGCCGGGCCGTGGTCTACCCGGGCGTCGGCGGCCTCACCGGTACGGTCACCGTGGCCAACCTGCTGGCCCGCACCGCGATCACGCGGCTCGTCGTGCTCGGCTCCCCCGCGGACGAGCGGCCCGCGCCGGACGCCGAGGTCCTCACCGGCGACCACGTCCGCCCCGAGTGGCGGGCCGGAGAACTGGTCCTGCCGCTGGTCCCCGCGGTGGGCGGGCGTCTGGCCCCGTTCGAGGTGGCGAACCCGACGCCCTGTTGCGCGGACCACTGACGGACCGCTGACGGACCACCGGCGACGCGGTCCGCCGGGGGCGTCAGCCGAACACCTCCGGGTGCTCCTCGACCAACTCGCGTATGCCGGAGGCCGGTCTGCCCAGGATCTCCCTGACGTCGTCGGTCGCGCGGTCGTACCGGTTCGCCGCGTGGAGGCGGGCCATGGTGGCGATGTGCTGCCGTACGTGCTCGGGGAGCCCCAGGGCGTCCAGTTCCCCGGCCCACTCCTCGTACGGCACGTCGACGTAGTCGACCTTCCGCCCCAGCACCTCGGTGAACTCGGCGGCGATCGCCGTCATGTCCCGGGACTCGGCCCCGGTCAGCTCGTGGACCCGGCCGACGTGCGAGGCCGGTTCGGCCAGCACCGCCGTGACCACCTCGGCGACGTCCCGGGCCGCGACGGGCGAGGTCCGCGCGTCGCCGAAGGGCAGGCGGATCGTTCCGTCCCGGGCGACCGAGCGGAAACCGAGGCCGAGGAAGAGCGGGTTCTCCATGAAGACCGTCGGCCGGATGTGGCAGACCGGCACCCCCGACCAGTCCATGACCTGCTCCGCCAGCCACTGCTGCCACTGCTGCTTCGACTCCGACGTGCTGGTGAGGTTCATCTGGGACACCGTCATCTGCGACATGTTGACCAGCACGTCGAGCCCGCCGTGCGCGCGGGCCACGGCCGCCGTCGTCGCGGCGGCCTGCAGGTACTGCGCCGACACGCCCATCCCGAAGTACATCCGGCCGCAGCCCTCGGCGGCCCGCGCGACGTCCGCGGTCCTGGTCAGGTCGCCGGCGAACACCTCCGCCCCGGTGTCGCGCAGTTGAACCGCCCGCTCGTCCTCGCGGTGGACGAAGGCGCGGACGGGGAAGCCGCGTTCCCTCAGCAATTCGACGGTCCTGTGCCCGACCGCCCCCACGCTCCCGGCGGCGCCGGTCACGAGGATCATCGGGCTGTCCGGCATCGTCCCGGCCCTTCCGTCAGGACGGCGACATCACGCAGGACTCCGGTGCGCCGCCCGCCTCCAGGCAGGAGACGACCGGCTCCAGCGCCGCCGCCAACTGGTCCTGCGTCATGCCCGGGTGCGCCTCCAGCCACTGCGTGGCGAGGGCGGCGAAGGCCTGCACATGGGGATCGGCGGCGATGTCCGGATGGGCCTGCAGGAAGGACTGCAGCGCCTCCTGGACGTCCTCCGCGGTCCACCCCGAGTCGCCCGGCAGGCAGTGCGACACGGAACCGTCCTGTCCGCTCCCGGCGTGGCAGCCGTCGTCGGCGACCGCCGTACCGGTGCCGCCGAGGACCAGGGCCCCCGTCGCGAGCGCGGCGATCGTTCCTGCGGCGAGCTTCTTCGCGAGAGCCATGGACTCCACCTCGGATCGGGTGGTCGGATCGGTTGGTCGGATCGGTTGGATCGGTCGGTGCCGGTTCGGTGCCGGCGCTCCCGAGGCACCGGGCACACGACGGTGCCTGCGAGGGAGCGCGGATCACCGGCCCCCTGGGGAGGGGCGGGATGGCCGGGGCCCGTTGCACCCGGATCGCGGTGCCGGGCCGTCATCGACAGGTCCAGCACATCACAGTCACCCGGATGGCGCATCCGGAGGGAACCGGGGCCCCGGCCGTCCCCGTTCAGCCCGTGATGCCGTCCAGTTGCTCCGGTGCGGGCCGCAGCGCCCACAGGTCGCCGCCCGGGGGCGCCTCCAGGTCCGCGAGCGCGGCGCGTGCCCGCCGGTCGCCGTGGTCGGCGGCGGCGTGGACGAGGTCGGAGGCGGCGTAGGCGTGGAAGTCCAGCTCGGGGTGGGGCCATGGCCCGGCACCGGTGGCGGCCGGCAGCAGGAAGTCGACGGCCCTCCGCAATGACGCGCCGCCCGGGCCCGTGTGGTGCCACAGGTCGACGCCCACGTGGTCGCCCACGGCGGCGAGCCGGGTGAAGGCCACCAGGTTGAAGGTGGAGTAGTGCCAGCTGCGGGTGCGCGCCAGCTCCTGCGGCTGGCTGCCGTCGGCGCTGATCTGAGGGTCGATCAGCCCGGCCCGCGCGGCGGTGACGGTCTGCCGGGCGAGCGCGGTGCGGCCGGTGGCGGCGGCGAGCGCGGCGACCTGCATGTGGTGGAAGGTGCCGTGGTTGTTGGCGGCGGCGCCCTCCTGCCTGCCGAAGTCGCTGTCCACCAGCCAGTCCAGGAACCCGTTCTCCCAGGTCCGCATGCCGTCACGGTCCCGCGCCGACCAGCCGGGGGCGCCCAGATCGAGGACGGCGGTGGCGTCGAGGAGGCTGGTGAAGCCCTGGGAGAAGTCGATGATGCCGATGGCACGCCCGTCGTAACGGCACGGGATGGCCTGCGCGTTGCCCAGGTTCGGGTTCATCCGAGTCGCCGGGTCGACGAACCAGGTGCGCAGGATGCGGGCGGCGTGCTCGGCGTAGGCGCGCCTTCCGGTGTAGTACCAGGCGAGGGAGAGTTCGTAGGCCGACTCGAATACCTTGCCCCGCTCGTCGTGGTCGGTGAGCCCGTCGACCTCGGGGTTGCGCTCCCCGTCGCGCTGCACGTACGGGCAGCCCTGGGGGTTGTCCGGGGTCCTGGGCGAGCCGGGCCACCAGTAGGGGGCCTGGCTGAAGTAGTCGTGCGGGTCACCGCTGGGCGGGACGCGGTCCTTGTCCACGACCGTCCAGGGGCCCTGCCCCAGCCAGGCGTCGGCCTGGACGACGAGGTCCCGCAGGGCGCGGCGGGACCGCGGATCGCCGGCGCGCAGCCGGGCCTTCGCCCGTACCAGGTCCTTCCCGTCGAGGACGACCGTCCGCGGTGCCGTGGTGGGCCCGCCGGCCGGGACGTGGCGCCCGTCCGGCCGGGCCGCGGCCGGGGCGGCGGAGGCCAGCGGGACGAGGAGGGCCGCGAGGACGGCGACGACGCCTGCGCGGCGGCGCCGGGAGTGGCCCCAAGGGGTGTGCATGTCTCTTCTCCCTCTGTCTTCATATATGAACGACACACAACTCCACGAACGCGCCACCGGAACCTAGGTCGGCTTCGACGGGCCGTCAAGAGCGCCCCTCCAGCCACCGTCGACGATTATTTGTTCACGTACAGGAACTCACGCCATGTAGGTGTACATCACTGTCATAGGCATGCCACTCTGACGCTGGCCTCCTCGCGAACCCCCACTCCGAATGGCAGGCACCCATGGGCATCTCCCGGCGCCATCTGCTGACCACCGCCGCCGGCGCCGCCGCGGCGACCACCGCGCTCGCTCCCCCGGCACAGGCCGCACCCCCCGCACACACCGCGCACACCGCGTACGCCGACGACCCGGCCGCGACCACCCGCACGCTGCGGGAGGCGGCGGACTACGCGGTGGCGAAGCTGCGCGCGGTGGCACCCGGGGTGACCTCGTTCCCGGTCATCACGAAGTTCGAGAAGTGGACCTACTCCGCGGGCGGCGACTGGGTCGGCGGGTTCTGGCCCGGCACGCTGTGGATGGCGTGGCTGCACAGCGGCGACGCGCAGTTCCGCTCCCTGGCCCTCGCCGCCGCGGAACGGCTGGCGCCCCGGCGCACCGACACCGGCACGCACGACCTCGGTTTCCTCTTCTCCCCGTCCTGGGTGACCGCCTGGCGCCTGACCGGCGACTCCAAGTGGCGCGACGGCGCCCTGC
Organism: Streptomyces sp. TOM-9; assembly: GCF_056858595.1. NCBI lineage: Bacteria > Bacillati > Actinomycetota > Actinomycetes > Kitasatosporales > Streptomycetaceae > Streptomyces > Streptomyces sp. TOM-9. Next base: position 3,503,606 of record NZ_JBXEQB010000001.1, read on the forward strand.
AGGCGGCGTCCTCCCTGATCAAGCGGTACAACACGGCAGGCCGCTTCATCCGGGCCTGGGGCGCGCTCGGCAGCGCCGACAACGCGGGCCGGGTCATCATGGACACGATGATGAACCTCGACCTCCTGGCCTTCGCCGGCCGGCAGACCGGGGACCCGGCCTACCTCGACATCGCCGTCGCGCACGCGCGGACCACCCAGCGCCACTTCCTGCGGCCCGACGGCTCCACCCCGCACGTCTTCGACTTCGACCCGGCCACCGGCGCCCCCGTCGGGCCCAACACCGTGCAGGGCTACAGCCCCGCCTCCTGCTGGTCCCGCGGCCAGGCCTGGGGCGTCTACGGCTTCACCACGATGTTCCGCCGCACCGGCCATCCGGAGTTCCTCGCCACCGCCCGCAGGCTCGCGGAGTTCGCGCTCGGCGCGCTGACGCCCGATCACGTGCCCGTCTGGGACTACCTCGCCCCGCAGCAGCCGAACGACGTCAAGGACGCCTCGGCCGGCGCGGTCATGGCCTGCGGCCTGCTCGACCTCGCCGCGGCCACCGGCACGGCCCGCTACCGCGAGAGCGCCCTGCAGCTGCTCCTCGCCCTGTCCCGCACCTGCCTGACCACCCGCTCCACCCGCGCCCAGGCCGTCGTCGCCCGCTGCACCCGCAACCGCCCCGCCGAGGACGGCGTCGAGGTCTCCGTCCCCTACGCCGACTACTACCTCCTGGAGGGCATCCTCCGCGTGCTGCGCCCCGAGGACGCCGACCGGGCGATCGACCTGTCCACGGTGTGACGCTCCGTCCGACGACGCCGGATTCCCCGCGCGGCCTCCATACGGCGAACGCGGCCGCGCACCAGGGCGGTTGACGCCCCCACAGCTCCCGCCACCGCCCGGAGCACCCGCCACGCACAACCGGCCGGGGCCGCCGCGTAACCCGCGGCGGCCCCGGCCGTTGTGAACACTGGTGGGGCGGGTGGGACTCGAACCCACGACCGACGGATTATGAGTCCGCTGCTCTAACCGGCTGAGCTACCGCCCCGTACGGCGTGCCGTCACCATCCCGTGCACGCCGTCTGCCGCAGCATAGCTGCTCATACGATCTGTCGCCCTCGCGGGTCACAGACGCACCACCTGGTGGACTGCGCTCACCGGACGATCGGTTCCCGGGGACACGAAAAAGGACCCCCGCGGGGGTCCTTGACCGCTGCTCCCCCGACTGGACTCGAACCAGTAACCTGCCGGTTAACAGCCGGCTGCTCTGCCAATTGAGCTACAGGGGATAGAGGAGCGCGAGCTCCCCCGACTGGACTCGAACCAGTAACCTGCCGGTTAACAGCCGGCTGCTCTGCCAATTGAGCTACAGGGGATCGCTCCGCTTGCACCGAATGCACCCGTTTCCGGCATCCCGGACGGCGTGCGCTCGCTGCGACACATACATTAGCGCAAGGTGGGGGGTGCTCCGCCAACCGGTATCTCCGTGGTTGTCCGCAGGCCACGACGGGTAGGCGCGAAGCACAGCCCCGAGACGAGGAGAGGGTGGAGCCATGCGCTACCGGCTGACGTTCATCAGCGGGGTCGCCGTCGGGTACGTGCTCGGGGCGCGGGCCGGCCGCGACCGTTACGAGCAGCTGCGCAAGAGCGCCCGGCGCATCGCGCAGAACCCGGCGCTGCGGAACACCGTGGAGTCCGCGGGCCAGGCGGGCCGCGGGGCGGCCGTGAAGGCCGTGGACGCGGTGACCGCCAAGGTCGGGGACCGGCTGCCACCGGCGGTCGCGGAGCGGCTGCGCCGCGTGCGCGGCAACGGCTCGGCGGTCGAGGACGACTGGGGCACCAGCAACACCTGACGACGCCGGTCCGGCGCGGGCGGATGCGGGTGAAGGTGCCCGGTTTTCCGCCGTACGCGCCGGGTGCGGCATGATGCCCGCATGGGGATTGTGGCGGGGATCGACAGCTCGGGCAGCGGCACGACGGTCGTCGTGTGCGACACCGGCAGCGGAGCAGTGCTCCGGCAGACGCACGCCCCGCACCCCCTGCCGGGCGGCGAGGGCGCCGGGACGCCGACCGAGATCGACCCCGAGGCCTGGCTGCTGTCGCTGGGCGAGGCCGCCAAGGGCGGGATGCTCGAGGGCGTCGAGGCCATCGGGGTCTCCGGACAGCAGCACGGGATGCTGGCGCTGGACGCCGGCGGGGCGCTCGTGCGGCCCGCACTGCTCTGGAACGACAAGCGGGCGCAGATCCAGGCCGCCGACCTGACCGAGGAGCTGGGCGGTCCCGGCGCCTGGGCCGAGGCGGTCGGGGCGGTGCCGCAGGCCGCGTACCCGGTGGCCAAGCTGCGCTGGCTGGCCCGGCACGAACCCGCCTCGGCGCAGCGCACCGCGCAGGTGCTGCTGCCGCACGACTGGCTGGTGTGGCAGCTCATGGGCCGCCCCCGGCGCCGCACGACGGACCGGGGCGACGCCTCGGGCACGGGCTACTGGTCGGCGGCGACCGGACAGTGGCGCACGGACATCGTGGAGCTGGCGCTCGGCCATCCGGTGCAGCTGCCCGACGTGCTGGCCCCCGCCGAGCCGGCCGGCCGGACCCCGGAGGGGCTGCTGATCTCGGCCGGTACCGGGGACAACATGGCGGCCGCCCTCGGGCTGGGCGTCGGCCCGGGGGACGCGGTGGTGTCGCTGGGTGCGGCGGGGACGGTCTTCGCGGTCCACCACCACGCGCTGAGCGACCCGACCGGCCTGATCACCTCCTTCGCCGACGCGACCGGCCGCCATCTGCCGGTCGTCCACACACGCAATGCGGTACGGGTGCTGCGCGGCACCGCCGATCTCCTCGGCACCGACCTGGCCGGGCTGTCGGAGCTGGCGATGCGCTCCACCCCGGGTGCATACGGCCTGGTGCTGCTGCCGTACCTGGAGGGCGAGCGCACACCTGACCTGCCGCACACCGCGGGGACGCTGCACGGGCTGCGGCGCGAGAGCATGAAGCCGGAGCACCTGGCGCGGGCGGCGTTCGAGGGGATGCTGTGCGGGCTGGCGGACGCGCTGGACGTGCTGCGGGCGCGCGGGGTGGAGGTGCGCCGGATCTTCCTGCTGGGCCCGGCGGGTGACCTCCCCGCCGTACGGTCGATGGCCCCGGCGCTGCTGGGCGCGCAGGTCGTCGTGCCGCCGCCGGGCGAGTACGCGGCGCTGGGCGCGGCCCGGCAGGCGGCCTGGTCACTGGGGGTGGTGAACGGCACGGCCTCGCCGGAGCAGCCGCCGTACTGGCACCCCGCGGACTACGCCGTGGCCGAACCGGGCCCGGACGACGGGCCGATCGGGCACTCGGTGCGGCAGCAGTACGTCGCGGTGCGTGAGCAGACGCATCCGGGGGCGTTCCCGGGTTGATCCCGGTGTCGGCCATGAGCCGGTAAACCGTGTGCCTGCGGCAACCATCGGACTATAGGGTCATCCGTCGTGCTGATCCGTCTCCTCCGGTCCCATCTCCTGCCCTACAGGCGTGCCGTCTCCGTGCTCGTCGTACTGCAGCTCGTGGCGACCCTCGCCATGCTCTACCTGCCCACCCTCAACGCCGACATCATCGACGACGGCGTCGTCAAGGGGGACACGGGCTACATCCTCCGGGTCGGCGCCATCATGCTCGCCGTGACCCTCGTCCAGCTCGCCTGCTCGGTGGGCGCCGTCTACCACGGCGCCCGCACCTCGATGGCGGTCGGCCGGGACATCCGCGCCTCCGTCTTCGACCGGGTGCAGCGCTTCTCCTCCCGCGAGGTCGGGCAGTTCGGCGCCCCCTCGCTGATCACCCGGACGACCAACGACGTCCAGCAGGTGCAGATGCTGGTGCTGATGACCTTCACGCTGATGGTCTCGGCACCGATCATGTGCTTCGGCGGCATCATCATGGCGCTCGGCCAGGACGTGCCGCTGTCCTCGCTGCTGCTGGCGGTGGTGCCGGTGCTGGGCGTGCTGGTGCTGCTGCTGGTGCGGAAGCTGCGTCCGCTCTTCCGCACCATGCAGGAACGGCTCGACACGGTGAACCGGGTGCTGCGGGAGCAGATCACCGGCATCCGGGTCATCCGCGCCTTCGTCAAGGACGACTTCGAGCAGGCCCGCTTCCGCAAGGCCAACGACGACCTGACGGACGTCGCGCTGCGCGCCGGGCGGATGATGACGCTGATGTTCCCGGTCGCGATGGCCGTCGTGAACGTCACGAGCGTGGCCGTGCTGTGGTTCGGCGCCCACCGGATCGACAGCGGCGGCATGCAGATCGGCGCGCTCACCGCCTTCATCAGCTACCTGATGCAGATCCTCATGTCGATCATGATGGCCACCTTCATGGTGATGATGGTGCCGCGTGCCGAGGTCTGCGCCGAGCGCATCGAGGAGGTGCTGGGCACCGACCCCAGCGTCACCCCGCCCGCCGATCCGGTGCGGCTCGCGGTACGGCGCGGCGAGCTGGAGCTGCGCGCCGCGGACTTCGCGTACCCCGGCGCCGAGGCCGAGGTGCTGCGCGGCATCGACCTGGTCGCCCGGCCCGGGGAGACCACGGCGGTGATCGGCTCCACCGGCAGCGGCAAGACGACCCTGCTGGGTCTGGTGCCGCGGCTGTTCGACGCCACCGGCGGCCAGGTGCTGATCGACGGCACCGACGTGCGCGAACTGGACGCGGCGCACCTGGCCGAGACGGTCGCCCTGGTCCCGCAGAAGCCGTACCTGTTCACCGGGACGGTCGCCTCCAACCTGCGCTACGGCAACCCCGAGGCCACCGACGAGGAGCTCTGGCACGCCCTGGGGATCGCGCAGGCCCGGGACTTCGTGGAGCGGCTCGCGCAGGAGGGCGGCGGCTCCGGACTCGACGCCCCGATCGCCCAGGGCGGCACCAACGTCTCCGGCGGCCAGCGCCAGCGCCTCGCCATCGCGCGGGCCCTGGTGCGCAAGCCCAGCGTCTACCTCTTCGACGACTCCTTCTCCGCGCTGGACTACGCCACCGACGCCGCGCTGCGCCGGGCGCTGGCCCGGGAGACGGCGGACGCGACGGTCGTGATCGTGGCGCAGCGGGTCAGCACCATCCGCGACGCCGACCGGATCGTGGTCCTCGACGAGGGCCGTGTGGTCGGCACGGGCACCCACCACGAACTGATGGACGGCAATCCCACGTACCGGGAGATCGTGCTCTCCCAGCTCACCGAGCAGGAGGCGGCATGAGCGTCCCCGCGCCCCGGAGGGGGCCCGCACCCACGGCGGGGCCGATGCGGTTCATGGGCGGCCAGCCCACCGAGCGGTCCATGGACTTCAAGGGCTCCGGCAAGCGGCTGCTGGGGCTGATGCGCCCCGAGCGCACCCTGGTCGTCGCCATGCTGGCCTGCACGACGCTGGGCGTCGCCCTCAACGTCATCGGCCCGAGGATCCTGGGCAAGGCCACCGACCTGATCTTCGCCGGGGTCCTCGGCCGTTCACTGCCCGCGGGCACCGACAAGGCCGGGGCGATCGAGCACCTGCGGCAGCAGGGCAGCGACACCCTCGCCGACCTGCTGCAGTCCGCGGACTTCACCCCGGGCGCCGGGATCGACTTCGACGCCGTGGGCCACGTGCTGCTGACCGCCCTCGCGATCTACGCGGCCGCCGCGGTCTTCGCGGTCGTCCAGGGCCGGCTGGCCACGACGGTCATCCAGCGCACCGTGTTCCGGCTGCGCCAGGACGTCGAGGCGAAGCTGACCCGGCTGCCGCTGTCGTACTTCGACCGGCAGCCGCGCGGCGAGGTGCTGAGCCGGGCCACCAACGACATCGACAACATCGGCCAGACGCTGCAGCAGACGATGGGGCAGATCATCTTCGCGCTGCTGTCGATCGTGGGCGTGCTGGTGATGATGTTCTCGATCTCCTGGCTGCTGGCGCTGGTGGCGCTGGTGACCGTGCCGCTGTCGGTGTTCGTCGCCACGGCGGTCGGCAAGCGGGCCCAGCCGCAGTTCGTGCAGCAGTGGCGGACCACCGGCAAGCTCAACGCCCACATCGAGGAGATGTACACCGGGCACACCCTGGTGAAGGTCTTCGGCCGCCAGGAGGAGTCCGCGGAGGCCTTCCGCGAGCAGAACGAGGCGCTCTACCAGTCGGGCTTCCGGGCGCAGTTCATCTCGGGCGTCATCCAGCCCGCGATGATGTTCATCGGGAACGTCAACTACATCCTGGTGGCCGTCGTGGGCGGGCTGCGGGTGGCCGGCGGCGCGCTGTCCATCGGCGACGTCCAGGCCTTCATCCAGTACAGCCGGCAGTTCAGCCAGCCGCTGACCCAGGTGGCGAGCATGTCCAACCTGGTGCAGTCCGGCGTCGCCTCCGCCGAGCGGGTCTTCGAGCTGCTCGACGCGCAGGAGCAGAGCCCCGAGCCGAAGACGCTCGGGCTGCGCAAGGAGCAGCACGGCGAGGTCCGCTTCGAGGACGTGGCGTTCCGCTACGAGCCGGAGAAGCCGCTCATCGAGGACCTGTCGCTGACCGTCGAACCGGGCCACACGGTCGCCATCGTCGGCCCGACCGGCGCGGGCAAGACCACGCTGGTCAACCTGCTCATGCGCTTCTACGAGGTCACCGGCGGACGGATCACCGTCGACGGCACCGACATCGCGTCCCTGCCGCGGGAGGAACTGCGCTCCGGCATCGGCATGGTGCTGCAGGACACGTGGCTGTTCGGCGGCACGATCGCGGAGAACATCGCGTACGGCACCGAGGGCGCGACCCGCGAGCAGGTCGAGGAGGCCGCGCGCGCCGCGCACGCGGACCGCTTCGTCCGCACCCTCCCGGACGGGTACGACACCGTCATCGACGACGAGGGCACGGGCGTCAGCGCCGGCGAGAAGCAGCTGATCACCATCGCGCGGGCGTTCCTGTCCGACCCGGTGATCCTCGTCCTCGACGAGGCCACCAGCTCGGTCGACACCCGTACCGAGGTGCTGATCCAGCGGGCCATGGCGCAGCTCAGCCACGGGCGGACCAGCTTCGTCATCGCGCACCGGCTGTCCACGATCCGCGACGCGGACGTCATCTTGGTGATGGAGAGCGGCGCCATCGTCGAACAGGGCACCCACGAGGAGCTGCTGGCCAAGGACGGTGCCTACGCCCGGCTGTACGCGGCGCAGTTCGCGCAGGCGGTGGCGGAGGTCGACTGACCGGCCGCGACGCCGCGACGCGAGCCCCCGCCGGCCGGGCCGGCGGGGGCTCGGGCGCGCTCGGGCGTGCTCGGGCGTGCTCGGGCGTGCTCAGTCCAGGTAGCCGCGCAACTGGTCGGCGAAGGCATGGTCGCGCAGCTTGTTGAGGGTCTTGGACTCGATCTGCCGGATGCGCTCGCGGGTGACGCCGAAGATCCGGCCGATCTCCTCCAGGGTGCGCGGGCGCCCGTCGGCCAGGCCGTACCGCAGCTGGACGACCTTGCGCTCGCGCTCGCCGAGGGTGGACAGCACCGCCTCCAGGTGCTCGCGCAGCAGCAGGAAGGCGGCGGACTCCACGGGCGAGGTGGCGTCGCCGTCCTCGATGAGGTCACCGAGGGCGACGTCCTCCTCCTCGCCGACCGGGGCGTGCAGGCTCACCGGCTCCTGCGCCAGGCGCAGCACCTCGCTCACCCGCTCCGGGGGGATCTCCAGGTGGGCGCCGACCTCTTCGGTGGAGGGCTCGTAGCCGCGTTCCTGCAGCAGGCGGCGCTGGACGCGCACGACGCGGTTGATCAGCTCCACCACGTGGACCGGGACCCGGATGGTGCGGGCCTGGTCGGCCAGGGCGCGGCTCATGGCCTGGCGGATCCACCAGGTCGCGTAAGTGGAGAACTTGTAGCCGCGGGCGTAGTCGAACTTCTCCACGGCGCGGATCAGCCCGAGGTTGCCCTCCTGGACCAGGTCGAGCATGGTCAGGCCGCGGCCCACGTACCGCTTGGCGACGGAGACGACCAGGCGCAGGTTGGCCTCGATCAGACGGCGCTTGGCCATCCGGCCGAGCACGACCAGCCGGTCGAGGTCGACGGCGAGCCGGGAGTCGGGGTCCGGAGTGCCGTTCAGCTTCTCCTCGGCGAAGAGGCCGGCCTCGACCCGGCGGGCGAGCTCGACCTCTTCCTCGGCGGTGAGCAGGGGTATCCGGCCGATCTCGCGCAGGTACTGGCGGAACAGGTCCGCGGACGGGCCGGAGACCTCGTCGCCGGACCGCCGTACGGGGCCCGGGTCGGCATCGGACTCGGGGTCGGACCCCGTCTCCGCCGCGGCCTCCGCACGCGCCTGCGCCTGCGCCTCGTCGGGTCCGCCGGCCGGTTCCTCGGGGTGCACGGCCGCGTGGTTCTGCTCCGGCACGCGCTCCAGCAGGTCGTCGGCCGGGGCCGTCAGGGGCGTCAGTGTCTGGATGTGCACGGGAGAGACCTCCACGGTGAGCGCAGCCACGGACTCGGAGACGCGCCGCGACGGAACGGTCGCGGCGTCCTCGCCACGGCCCGTCCGGGAGTTCGCCGTCAGCGGCACTCCGGTGGCGTCACCATCGACACCGCTCGGCAGTCCGCGCTCCGAGGACTCTTGCACCGCCCCCAGTGTGGCCTACGGCACACCATGCCCACGAGGGTCGTGCGCCGCTTTTTTGTGACGGAGGGCAACCCCCTCGTCACGCCCGCGTCCCCGTCCGTTCCCGGGCGGGACGGCCGTCCGCGCCCGGCTCAGAGGGCGGCGACGCCCTGTTCGCGCAGGCGCTGGCCGTACTGCTGGAGCGCCCACAGCTCGCCCTGGACGGCGGCGAGCTGGGCCTCGTCGGCGCGCGGGCCCTGGGCGCTCAGCCGGGTGTGGTCGGTGTTGAGCTGGGCGATGCGGCGGGCGACCGCCTGACGGCGTACGTCGACCAGGATCTTGCCGGCGTAGATGTCCGGCGCCTTGTGCTGGACCGGCTCGACGGCGAGTTCGGTCACCAGCGAGCGCACGGTGTCGTCCGGTGCCACGTCGCGGACCCGGACGAGGAACTCGGCGTCGGCGGCCTCGGCACCGCCCGCCTCGGCGATGGCGCGGCGCACGGCGGCGTACGGCGGTGCGGTGAACTCGTCCTCGCCGTAGGCGTCGAAGGCCGGGGAGACCAGTTCCGGGTGCTGGAGGGCGAGCTTGAGCAGTTCGCGCTCGACCCGGTGGGCGGGGCTGCGCATGTCCAGCCGCGGCCCGCGCGGACCGGCCGGAGCGGCGGGGCCCGGGGCCGCGTCGGGGCGCGCCGCGGCGCCCCGGCCCGGCTGGGCGGCGCCGCCGGACTGGCGGCGTTCGCGCTGCCAGCGGGCGAGCTGCGAGACACGGCGCACCACGAACTGCGAGTCGAGGATGCCGAGCATGCCGGCCAGTTGCACCGCGTACTCGTGCTGGATGGACGCGTTCTTGATGCCCGCGACGATGGGTGCGCCCGCCTCCAGCGCGGAGGCCCGGCCCTCGGCGGTGTCGAGGTTGTAGCGGGCGACGACCGACGTCAGGGCGAAGGCGAACAGCGGGGTGCGGGTGTCGACCAGCCGCTGTACGGCGGCGTCGCCCTCGGCGAGGCGCAGGTCGCAGGGGTCCATGCCGCCGGGGGTGATGGCGATGGAGGTCTCGGCGGCGAACTTCTGGTCGTCCTCGAAGGCGCGCAGGGCGGCCTTCTGGCCGGCCTCGTCGCCGTCGAAGGTGAAGACGACCTCGGCGCCCGAGTTGTCCATCAGCAGCCGGCGGAGGATCTTGATGTGATCGCCGCCGAAGGCGGTGCCGCAGGTCGCGATGGCGGTGGTGACGCCCGCGAGGTGGCACGCCATGACGTCGGTGTAGCCCTCGACGACGACGGCCCGGCTGGTGCGGGCGATCTCCTTCTTCGCCAGGTCGATGCCGTACAGGACCTGGGACTTCTTGTAGATCGGCGTCTCGGGGGTGTTGAGGTACTTCGGGCCCTGGTCGTCCTCGCGCAGCTTGCGCGCGCCGAAGCCGATCACCTCGCCGGTGATGTCGCGGATCGGCCAGATCAGCCGGCCCCGGAAGCGGTCGATGGCACCGCCGCGGCGGCTCTCGCTGGCCAGTCCCGAGACGATCAGCTCGCGGTCGGTGAAGCCCTTGCCGCGCAGGAAGCGGACGAGGTGGTCCCAGCCCGCCGGGGCGTAGCCGACGCCGAAGTGCTCGGCGGCGGCCTGGTCGAAGCCCCGCTCGGTGAGGAACTTCCGGCCGATCTCGGCCTCGGCGCCGCCCAGCTGCTCGACGTAGAACTGCGCGGCCGCCTTGTGCGCCTCGACCAGCCGGATCCGCTCGCCCTGCTGCCGGCCCGGGGTGTAGCCGCCCTCCTCGTACCGCAGCGTGATGCCCGCCACGGCGGCGAGCCGCTCGACCGCCTCCGAGAAGGACAGGTGGTCGACCTTCATCACGAAGTCGAGGGTGTCGCCGCCCTCCTGGCAGCCGAAACAGTGGTAGAGCCCCTTGCTCGGGCTCACGTGGAAGGAGGGCGACTTCTCGTCGTGGAAGGGGCACAGGCCCTTCAGGTTGCCGCCGCCCGCGTTCCTGAGCTGCAGGTACTCGGACACGACGGCGTCGATCGGGACCGCGTCCCGTACCGCCTTGACGTCCTCGTCCCTGATCCGCCCAGCCACGGAAGGATTCTACGGCGCGGCCCGGGGAAGGTCAGACCAGCTTGGCGACGAAGAGGAAGTGCGGCCCGGCCGGCTCCAGCACGAACTCCTCCCCCACCGGCATGAAGCCCTGCCCCTCCCAGAAGCCGCGCGCCGAGGTACGGCCGTTGCACCACACCAGCTCGGCCCCGCGCTGCCGGGCCTGCTCCAGCGCGGCGTGCAGCAGCGCCGCGCCGTAGCCGCGGCCGCGGACCTCCGGGGCGCTGGCCATGCCGCGGATGCGGTACGCGATCGCGCTGTCGCCGGGCAGCTGCTCCGGGAAGAGCGTGACGCACGCCACGACCTCGTCGCCGCCGTCGCCGTCGTAGGCCGCCATGTGGAAGGCGAGCGGATGACCGTCCTCCAGGAAGATCGCCGACGTCCGCGGGAGCCCGGGCCGCAGCACCCTCCAGCGCAGTTCGAAGATCTCCTCGACGGGTACGACGGCGGTCCTGGGCTCCATGACAGCCATGCTAGGTGACCGCCTCCGGGCTCACTCCAGGAGGGATGCCAGGGGCACCGCGGGGTCGGCCAGCGCGTCGGTGTCGACCCGGCGGCCGGAGCGGATGAGCTTCTGGACGGTGTCGGTCACGTCCCACACGTTGACGTTCATCCCGGCCAGCACCCTGCCGTCGCGCAGCCAGAAGGCGATGAACTGCCGCTTGCCCACGTCGCCCCGGGCCAGCACCTGGTCGTAGGTGCCGGGGGCGGCGTGCCCGGAGAACTCCATGCCCAGGTCGTACTGGTCGGTGAAGAAGTACGGGACCCGGTCGTACACCACGTCCGCGCCGAGCATCGCACGGGCCGCCACGGGCCCGCTGTTGAGGGCGTTCGCCCAGTGCTCGACCCGCAACCGACCGCCCAGCAGGGGGTGTTCGGCGTTGGCGACGTCTCCGGCGGCGAAGACGTCCGGGTCGGAGGTGCGCAGCGAGGCGTCCACGGCGATGCCGCCGCCCGCGGCGCGGTCGGCCAGCGCGAGCCCGGCGGCCTCGGCGAGCGCGGTGCGCGGGGCGGCGCCGATCGCGGCGAGCACGTGGTGGGCGGGGTGCTCCTCGCCGTCGTCGGTGAGCACCGACATCACCATGCCGTCCTGGCCGGTGATCCCGGTGAGCCGCGCGCCGAAGTGGAACCGCACCCCGTGCTCGCGGTGCAGGTCGGCGAAGACCTCGCCGAGCTCCGGGCCGAGGACCGAGTGCAGCGGGCACGGCTGCGGCTCGACGACCGTGACCTCGACGCCGTAGCCGCGGGCGGCGGCCGCCACCTCCAGGCCGATCCAGCCCGCTCCGGCGATCACCAGGTGGCCGTTCTCGCGGCCGAGCGAGGTCAGCACGTTCTTCAGCCGCTCGGCGTGCGCGAGACGGCGCAGGTGGTGCACCCCGGCCAGGTCGGTGCCGGGGATGTCCAGCCGGCGCGGCTCGGCGCCGGTGGTCAGCAGCAGCCTGTCGTACGGGATGGAGGTGCCGTCGCCCAGGGTGATCCGCTTGCCGGTCCGGTCCAGGCCGGTGACCGGCTGGCCGAGGTGGAGTTCGACGTCGTGCTCGGCGTACCAGGCGGCGGGATGGACGAAGACCGAGTCGCGCTCCTCGTTGCCCAGCAGGAAGCCCTTGGAGAGCGCGGGTCGTTCGTAGGGGTGGTCGCGTTCGTCCCCGATCAGTATCACGCGGCCGGTGAAACCCTCGGAGCGCAGCGTCTCCGCCGCTTTCGCCCCGGCGAGCCCCGCCCCGACGATGACGAATGTGTGGTCTGCGTCCACCACTGTGCGCCTCCCTGGTGTCCTCGGGTGCCCGGCGGCCCTCCCTCTGGCAATTGCCAGTCATGTGAGCGTCCCGCACGGCAGGGCCGACGTGAAGAGTGCCGCGCCGACCGGGAACGGGGGCGGCGCGGCGCACGGGGGCGGCCGGGGGCCCGCCGGGGGCTCACCGGGGGGCGGTGAGCCGGGCGTGCAGGGCGGTCGCGGCCGCGTCGGTGAGCGAGGCGATCTGGTCGACGACGGCCCGCTGCCGGGCCCGGTCGTCCTTGGCCTCGTCGAAGATGCCGCGGAACTGCGGGTCCAGCCCCTCCGGCGCCCGGGCCAGCAGGGCCTCGGCGAGCTCCCCGATGACCACGCGCTGCTGGGCACGCCGCCGCTCCTGCGCCTCGCGCTGCATCACGTACCGGTCGGCGACCGCCTTCAGGACGGCGCACTCCAGCCGCTGGTCGCGCGGGACGACCAGCTGGGCGCGGTGACGGGTGAGCCGGCCGGTGCCGTAGGCGTCCCGGGTGGCGCGCTCGGCGGCCAGGCAGAAGCGGCCGATCAGCTGCGAGGTGGCGTCCTTCAGCCGGGCCTGGGCGATGGCGGAACCGTCGTAGCCGTGCGGCCACCACTCCATGTCCAGCAGCCGGTCCAGGGCCTGCGCCAGCTCGTCCTCGGCCGCCCCGGGGGCGTAGCGGCCGGCGGCGACGGCGAAGATCTCGCGGCGCTCGGGCTCGGCGAGCAGCACCGCCGGGTCCAGATGGCCGGCGTGCAGCCCGTCCTCGACGTCGTGGACGGAGTACGCCACGTCGTCGGCCCAGTCCATGACCTGAGCCTCGAAGCACTGCACGTACGGGCGGTCGGCGGGGGCGGTGCGGCGCAGCCACGCGAAGACCGGCAGGTCGTCCTCGTACACACCGAACTTGGGGCTGGTGGGGTCGGTGGGGTGCCCGCCGCGCGGCCAGGGGTACTTCGTCGCCGCGTCCAGCGCCGCCCGGGTCAGGTTGAGGCCCACGCTGGTCAGGGTGCCGTCGTCGGCGTGGGCGAAACGCTTCGGCTCCAGCCGCGTCAGGATGCGCAGGCTCTGGGCGTTGCCCTCGAAGCCGCCGCAGCCGGCCGCGACCTCGGCGAGCACCATCTCCCCGTTGTGCCCGAAGGGCGGATGGCCGATGTCGTGGGCCAGGCAGGCGGTCTCCACCAGGTCCGGGTCGCAGCCGAGGGCCGCCCCGAGCTCCCGGCCGACCTGGGCGCACTCCAGGCTGTGCGTCAGCCGCGTCCGCGGGCTGCTGTTGAGCGCCCGGGCGTCGTCGACCGGGTCCACCACCTGCGTCTTCCCGGCCAGCCTGCGCAGCCCCGCGGAGTGCAGCATGCGGGCCCGGTCCCGCTGGAACGACGTGCGGCCGGGCCGCTTGTCGGGCTCGGGCACGTAGCGCTCGGTGTCGGCTTCGCTGTAGGGGGCGTATTCGGTCGCCGCAGGGTGGTTCGCGTCCATACCGCGACGGTAGCGGGCGCGCCCCGGTCCCGGCGGCTACGCCGTGGCCAGCTGCGCCGCGGCGGCGGGACCCGCCGTGCCGGCCAGCGCCCGGTCGTAGCGGTGCAGCACCAGCGCCGCCATCGCCGGATGCGCGCCGAGCGGGGCTGCGGCGATCCACGGCGCCGCGGCTGCCGTCGCCGTCGCGAAGCGGCCCGGCGCCGCGAAGCAGGAGGCCACCGCGACCCGGTCCCGGCCGTCGGCCGACAGCTGCCGCACCGCCGCGGCGACGTCCGGCCCCGCCGACGCGTACGCGGGCACCACCGGCACCCCGCCGCCCAGCCGGGCCTGCAGCAGCGCGGCCGTCGCCTCGGTGTCCCGGGCCGACTGCGGGTCCCGGGACCCTGCGGCGGCCAGCACGATCCCGGCCCGCCGGGCGGCCCGTGGGGGGCCGGTGCGCCAGCCCGCCTCGGCCAGGCGGTCGTACAGCGCCTCGGCGAGCAGCGGGTGCGGGCCGAGCGGCGCCGCGACCCGCCCCCGCAGGTGCGGGGCGCTGGCCAGCGCCCCGGGGACGTCGCGCTTGACGTGGTGGCCGCGGGTCAGCATCAGCGGCACCAGGACGGCCTCGCCGCGCAGGGCCGCGAGGGTGTCGTCCAGCGACGGCTCGTCGATCTCGATGTGGCCGAGCCGCACCGACAACCCCGGGCGCAGGTCCCTGATCCGTTCCAGCAGGGCGTGCGCGGTGCGCAGCGCCTCCGGGTCGCGGCTGCCGTGCGCGACGGCGACCAGGACCGGGCGGCGGGGGGCCGCGGAGCGCAGCGTCACCCGCGAGAGCTGGCTGCTGAGCTGCGTGGTGATCCGGGACATGAGCTGCGCCGTGCTGTCGAAGTGGTCCGGTCCTGGCACGCCGTGCGGCGCGGGTTCCTCGGCCGTCATGCACCGAGTGTGGCGAGCGGGGGTTGCCACGCCGTTGCACCGAGATGACGACTGGTTTCCGCCACTTCACACTCCGTGCGGGCGGGTGTGAGGGGCGCCCGCGGAGCGCGCGTCAGCGGCGCTTCCAGTCCCCGCCCTCGATGGGGCGCCCCTTCTCGCGCAGCTCCCGTTCGTGGTCCGCGGCCGCCAGGTACACCCATGCGGGCAGCGTCCGCCCGGCGTAGGTGCGCACGTCGCGGACCACCCGCTCGTACAGGTTCCCGGCGGCGCCCGGGCTGTACTCCTCCAGGCGGTCCAGGTCCGCGAGCACCTCCTGGTACAGGTCTTCGACCGGATGGATGACGTCGCCGTGGATGCGGCCGCGGTCGTCGCCCACGGCGTACGGGTAGCCCGGACCGTCGAAGAGCAGCGCCCCGTGCAGCACGGCGGGCGTCTCGGACGTCGTCCGGCCGCGCAGCAGCCAGGAGTGGTTGATCTCGCCGGGCCGCAGGGTCCCGTACACGAAGAACGGGAGGCGGGAATGGTCGTCACGCATCACCCTCATGGAACCGCAGGGACGTACGGGACGTCGACTCGGACGTGGAACGAAGCCCGAACCGGAAGACGCCAGGGGTACGCGTGGGGGCCGTGCTGCCGCGTCTGCGGCGGCTCGCGCGGCTGCGGCGGCTGCCACGGCTCCCGCGGTCCAGGCGGGGGCGGCGGCACCTGCTGCGGGCCGCCGTGGCCCTGGGCGTGCTCGCGCTGCTGCCCGCGACGTGGCTCCAGGTCACCGCGGACGACCGGGTCCGTACGGTGGCGGACGCCCCCGCGGAGCCCGTCGCCGTCGTCTTCGGCGCGGGCCTGTGGAACGGCGAGCCCTCCCCCTACCTGGCCCACCGCCTCGACGCGGCCGCCGAACTGTGGGCGGCGCACAAGGTGCGGGCGGTCCTCGTCACGGGCGACAACAGCCGCACCGACTACGACGAGCCGACCGCGATGCGGGACTACCTGGCCGCGCACGGCGTGCCCCGCGACAAGGTCGTCCTCGACTACGCCGGCTTCGACACGTGGGACTCCTGCGCCCGGGCCCGGCGCGTCTTCGGCGTCGACCGGGCGCTGCTGGTGAGCCAGGGCTTCCACATACGGCGGGCGCTGGCGCTGTGCGGGGCGGCCGGGATCGAGGCGTACGGGATCGGGGTCGACGAGCGGCACGACGCGACCTGGTACTACGGGGGGACCCGCGAGGTCGCCGGAGCCGTGAAAGCCGCGTTCGACGCCGCGTTCACCCCGGCCCCCCGTTTCCTCGGCCCCCGCGAGGCCGGCGTCCAGCGCGCCCTGGGGTGACCCGGCCCGGACCGGGGTGACCGTGTCGCCGCGTGCGGGTGCGTTGTGGTTGCGGAGGGCGGTTGCCCCGCCGCCCGCCCTCCCCCCGGCCTTCGGCCGGGGGACCCCCATCCGGCGCGGTCAGTGCGGGCCTGCGCACCGTGTGCCTGGGTCGGGGCCGCGCCGGCGCACTCTCCCAGCCTTCGGCCGGGGGGACCCCCACAGCGCTCGCGGTTTACCCCCACATCATTCCGCGCCGGGTTCGCCGCTCGTCTCCCCCAGCCTTCGGCCGGGGGGACCCCCATGGGCGCACCCCGCCACACCCCCTCCCGCTGTGCGGGCGCATGACGGCCGGTGGGCGGAGTGAGGCACTTGCGGCGACCCCGGACCGCTCACTGAACCCCCACCGGCCGTTGGTCGCCCGCGATAGGGAGGGGGCGGGGGAGTTGGGGGCACCCCCGGCACAAGGCTGGGGGAGGGTGGGCGTTCTGGACGCTGACGTGTATGTGTTGTGCGGCATCCGGGGTCCGACCTGGACCGCCCGCCATGCACATAAATATGCGGTCCAGAATGCCCAGCCCCGGAGGCCCCGCCCCCGGCCCACGACGCACGCGCGAAGCCCGCACCAACCGCGCCGGATGGGGGTCCCCCCGGCCGAAGGCTGGGGGAGGGCGGGCGGCGGGGTGACCGCCCCGCCGCAGGCGCAAACAACCCGCACACGACAAACGACCCGCACCCTCACACCCGGCACAGCCCCGCAGGGAGCGCACCGTACGCCGGGCGTAACGCCCCCGCCCGGGGGGCGAAACACCGGCGCCGCATCGTGGGCGGCATGAGCGCCAGCGGAACGGTCGACACCCACTGCCCCTACTGCGCCCTGCAGTGCGGAATGGGCCTCCGCCGCACCGCCGGAGGCAGCCGCATCCCGGACGTGGTGGAGCGCGACTTCCCCGTGAACAAGGGCGCCCTGTGCGGCAAGGGCCGCACCGCGCCCGCCGTGCTGGCCCCGGAGGCACGGCTGACCGGGCCCCTGGTCAGGGACCGCGCCTCGGGGAGGCTGGAGCCGGCCCCCTGGGAGGAGGCCCTGGACCGGGTCGCGGAAGGCCTGTTGCGGGTGCGGGCCGCCCACGGCCCCGACGCGGTCGGTGTGTTCGGCGGCGGGGGCCTGACCAACGAGAAGGCGTACGCCCTCGGCAAGTTCGCCCGGGTCGTGCTGCGGACGTCCCAGATCGACTACAACGGCCGCTTCTGCATGTCCTCCGCCGCGGCCGCCCACACCAGGGCCTTCGGCCTGGACCGGGGCCTGCCGTTCCCGCTGGCGGACGTCGCGCGGACGGGCTGCGTGATCCTGGTCGGCTCGAACCTCGCCGAGACGATGCCGCCCGCGCTGCGCTACTTCACGGAGCTGAAGGAGAACGGCGGCCGTCTGATCGTCGTTGACCCGCGCCGTACGCGCACCGCCGAGCACGCCGACCTGCACCTGCAGCCGCGCCCCGGCACCGACCTCGCGCTGGCGCTCGGCCTGCTGCACCTGGTGGTCGCGGAGGGCCGCGTGGACGAGGACTTCGTCGCGGAGCGGACGACCGGCTGGCCGGAGGCGCGGGCCTCGGCGATGGCGCTCTGGCCGGAGCTGGTCGAGCGGATCACCGGGGTGCCGGTGCCCAGGCTCCGGGAGGCGGTGGAACTCTTCTGCGGCGTGCCGGAGGCGATGGTGCTGACCGCGCGCGGCCCGGAGCAGCAGTCGAAGGGCACGGACACGGTGAGCGCGTGGATCAACCTGTGCCTGGCGACGGGGCGCGCGGGGCGCCCGCTGTCGGGGTACGGCTGTCTCACCGGGCAGGGCAACGGCCAGGGCGGCCGGGAGCACGGCCAGAAGGCCGACCAGCTGCCCGGCTACCGCAAGCTGGACGACCCGGCGGCGCGCGCCCACGTGGCCCGGGTGTGGGGGGTCGACCCGGACGACCTGCCGGGGCCGGGGCGCAGCGCGTACGAGCTGCTGGACGCGCTGGGCCGGGACGTGAAGGGCCTGCTGCTGATGGGCTCCAACCCGGTGGTCTCCGCGCCGCGGGCGGCGCACGTCACGGAGCGCATCGCGGCGCTGGACTTCCTCGCCGTGTGCGACGTGGTGCTGTCGGAGACGGCGGCGATGGCCGACGTGGTGCTGCCCGTGACGCAGTGGGCCGAGGAGACGGGGACCACGACGAACCTGGAGGGCAGGGTGCTGCTGCGGCGCAAGGCCCTGGACCCGCCGGAGGGCGTGCGCAGCGACCTGTACGTGCTGAACGGGCTGGCCGCACGCCTGGGCCGGGAGAAGGGCTTCCCTGCCGACCCGGAGGAGGTCTTCGAGGAACTGCGCCGTGCGTCGGCGGGCGGGCCCGCGGACTACTCGGGGATCACCTACCGCCGCATCGAGGCGGAGGACGGGGTGTTCTGGCCGTGCCCGGACGTCCCGGCCGGGGACGCCGGGGCGCACCCGGGCACGCCCCGGTTGTTCCTCGACCGGTTCGCGACGCCGGACGGCCGGGCCAGGTTCGTGCCGGTGCTGCACCGTCCGGCGGCCGAGGAGCCGGACGGGGACTTCCCGCTGTACCTGACGACCGGACGGGTGCTGGCGCAGTACCAGTCGGGCGCCCAGACCCGGCGGGTGGCGGAGCTGAACGCCGCCGCGCCCGGTCCGTTCGTGCAGCTCCATCCGCGCCTCGCCGAGCGCATCGGTGTCGCCGAGGGCGACCCGGTCGCCGTCACGTCGCGCCGCGGCCGCGCGGTGGCACCGGCCCGGGTGGACCGCTCCATCCGTCCGGACACGGTGTTCATGCCCTTCCACTGGGCGGGCGAGGGCCGGGCGAACACCCTCACCAACCCGGCGCTCGACCCGACGTCCCGCATGCCGGAGTTCAAGGTGTGCGCGGTCCGCGTCGAGCGGGCGCAGCCGCGGTACATCGAGGCCTGATATCGCTGTTGATGTGCTGGCATCCTGCCTGATGCTGTCTCATGTCAACCGGGAGGCCGTCATGGAAACGCACGGTCATCGATCTGGACGACGCGATGCTCGCCCTCGCCCGGCGGCAGCTCGGCACCAGGACGAAGCGCGAGACGATCGACCTGACGGTGGGCTCCAGGAGCACGCCGAGGACGTCCTGGACTTCGGCTACCTGGCGGAGCAGGAGCGCGTCGAGGACTTCGCGTCGGTGGCCGAGGTCCGGCCCGGGATCGCCGTGATCAGGGTCGACCGGTCGTAGCCGGAGGCCGCTTCGGGCTCACAGTGGGGCCGGGCGGGCGCTGAGGGCACTGTTCCCCGGGGGAAACGACGGGGATGCGGCCGGGTAACAGCGGCGCCGCAGGCTCGTGCCATGAGGATGGTGGTGGTCGGCGGCGGAATGGCGGGGGCGCGCCTCGCGCAGCGTCTGGCGCCCTCCGGCGCGGACGTCACGGTGATCGGCGAGGAGCAGCACGCCCCGTACAACCGGGTGCTGCTCGCGGAGGTGCTGGCGGGCCGGTACGCGCCGGAGGTGGTCGCGCTGCCGGGGGTGCCCGGTGCGGTGGTGCGCCGGGGTGTCCGGGCAGTGCGGATCGACCGCGACGAGCGGGCCGTGGTCTGCGACGACGGTGGCGTGGCCCGGTACGACCGGCTGGTGCTGGCGACCGGCTCCAATCCGGTGCTGCCGCCGCTGCGCGGGCTGTTCACGCAGGACGGCGGCACGTTCCCGGAGGGGGTGCACGCCTTCCGCACGATGGACGACTGCCTGGCGCTCTCGGCGGCGGTGCGTCCCGGGGCGCGTGCGGTGGTCGTCGGCGGCGGGCTGCTCGGGGTGTCGGCGGCGCGGGCGCTGGCGGCGCGCGGGGCGCAGGTGGTGGTCGCCACCCAGGGCGAGCATCTGATGGAGCGCCATCTCGACGAGGCCGCCTCGGAGTTGCTGCGCGTGCACCTGGAGGGGCTGGGCGTCGAGGTGCACACCCAGTGCCGGGTGCGTGGTCTGCTGACCCGGGACGAAGACGGGGCCGGGGTCGCGCGGCCCTCCCGGCGGCCGCGGCCGTCCGTGGTCACCGCGGTCGAACTCGCCGACGGCTACTGCCTCGGCACCGACCTGGTCGTGCTGGCCTGCGGCGTGCGGCCGCGCGTCGGGCTCGCCCAGGCGGCGGGGCTGGCGGTCGCCAAGGGGGTGGTGGTGGACGACGCGCTGCGCACCTCGGACCCGTCGGTCCACGCGATCGGCGACTGCGCCCAGCACGGCGGCGTCGTCTACGGCCTCGCGGGCGCGGCCACCGAGCAGGCGGACGCGCTGGCGGACGTCCTGACGGCCGGCCCCGCGCCCCGGTACGGCGGCACCCGTTCGCTGACCCGGCTCACCCTCAACGGCCCGGTGGCCCTGGACATCGCCTCCTTCGGCGAGACCACGCCCGCCCCGGGAGACGACGTGCTCCGCCTCGCAGACGCCACGCGCGGCGCGTACCGGAAGGTCGTCCTGCGCGGTGACCGCCTCGTCGGCGGCATCCTCCTCGGCGACCTCGGCACCGTGGGCGCGCTCGCCCGCACCTGGGAGGGCGACGAGCCGCTGCCCGTCGCCCCGCTCCACCTGCTCACCGACAACGGAGGGTCCTGACATGACCACGCCTACCATCGTGCTCGTCGGCCACGGGATGGTCGGACAGCGGTTCCTGGAGGCGCTGGCCGACCGCGGCCTGACCTCCCGTGCCCGGGTGGTGGTGCTCTGCGAGGAGCCCCGCCCGGCGTACGACCGCGTCCACCTCAGCTCGTACTTCGCCGGCACCGGCCCGGAGGGGCTGTCCCTGGTGGAGGCCGGCTTCATGGCGGAGCACGGCATCGAACTCCACCTGGGCGACCCGGCGGTCGCCGTGGACCGCCCGGCCCGGACCGTCACCGCCCGCTCCGGGCTCACGGTCGGCTACGACACCCTGGTGCTCGCCACCGGCTCGTACCCCTTCGTGCCGCCGGTCCCCGGCAAGGACGCGACGGGGTGCTTCGTCTACCGCACCATCGAGGACCTGCTGGCGATCGAGGAGTACGCGATGACCTCGCGCACCGGCGCGGTCGTCGGCGGGGGGCTGCTCGGGCTGGAGGCGGCAGGCGCGCTCAAGGGGCTCGGACTGGACACGCACGTCGTGGAGTTCGCGCCCCGGCTGATGCCGGTGCAGGTCGACGAGGGCGGTGGCGAGGCGCTGCGGCGCACGGTCGAGGGCATGGGCGTGACCGTCCACACGGGGGTGGGCACGCAGGAGGTCGTCACGACCGCCGACGGCTCGGTCCGGGCCATGGCGCTGTCGGACGGCTCGTCGCTCGACGTCGACCTGGTGGTCTTCTCCGCGGGCGTACGGCCGCGCGACCAGCTGGCCCGTGAGTGCGGACTGCCGGTCGGCGAGCGCGGCGGGATCGTCGTCGACGCGACCTGCCGCACCGAGGACCCGCGGGTCTACGCGATCGGCGAGTGCGCCCTGGCCCCGGACGGCCGGGTCTACGGCCTGGTGGCGCCGGGCTACGACATGGCGGAGACCGCGGCGAAGGCCATCGCCGGCCAGGAGGGCTCCTTCACCGGCGCCGACACCTCCACCAAGCTGAAGCTGCTCGGCGTGGACGTGGCCTCCTTCGGCGACGCCCACGGCGCGACCGCGGGCTGCCTCGACGTGGTCTACTCCGACTCCCGCTCCGGGGTCTACAAGAAGCTGGTCGTCTCGCCGGACGGCGTGCTGCTGGGCGGCATCCTCGTCGGCGACGCCGAGCAGTACGGCATGCTGCGCCCGCTCACCGGCTCGGTGCCCCCCGTCCCCGCGGAGCAGCTGGTGCTCCCGGCGGGTGCGGGCGCCCCCGTGGCACTGGGCCCGTCGGCGCTGCCGGACGAGGCGGTGATCTGCTCCTGCCACAACGTCACCAAGGGCACGATCCGCGGCGCGGTCACCGAGCACGGCTGCACGACGGTCCCCGAGGTGAAGAAGTGCACCAAGGCCGGTACCGGCTGCGGCAGTTGCGTGAAGGTGCTGGGCCAGTTGGTCACCGCGGAGCTGGAGGCCTCGGGCGTCGAGGTCGACAAGGGGCTGTGCGGTTGCTTCGCCCAGACCCGCCAGGAGCTCTACGAGATCGTGCGGGCGCTGCGGATCACCGGCTTCCGCGAGCTGCTCGACCGGCACGGCCGCGACGGCGCCCGCGGCGGCGAAGGCTGCGAGGTCTGCAAGCCGGCCGTCGGCTCGATCATCGCCTCGCTCGCCCCGGCGATCGGCGCCTCCGGCTACGTCCTGGACGGCGAGCAGGCCGCGCTGCAGGACACCAACGACCACTTCCTGGCCAACCTGCAGAGGAACGGGTCGTACTCGATCGTGCCCCGCATCCCGGGCGGGGAGATCACCCCGGAGAAGCTGATCGTCATCGGCGAGGTGGCCCGCGACTTCGGCCTCTACACCAAGATCACCGGGGGGCAGCGGATCGACCTGTTCGGCGCCCGGGTCGACCAGCTCCCGATGATCTGGACCCGGCTGGTGGACGCCGGCTTCGAGTCCGGGCACGCGTACGGCAAGGCGCTGCGCACCGTGAAGTCCTGCGTCGGGCAGACCTGGTGCCGCTACGGCGTGCAGGACAGCGTCCGCATGGCCATCGACCTGGAACTGCGCTACCGGGGCCTGCGGTCCCCGCACAAGCTCAAGTCCGCCGTCTCCGGCTGCCAGCGCGAGTGCGCGGAGGCGCGGAGCAAGGACTTCGGCGTCATCGCCACCGCGAGCGGCTGGAACCTGTACGTCGGCGGCAACGGCGGCGCCACCCCGCGTCACGCGGACCTGCTCGCCCAGGACCTGAGCGACACCGAACTGGTCCGGCTGGTCGACCGCTTCCTGATGTTCTACATCCGCACCGCCGACCGCCTGGAGCGCACCTCCGCCTGGCTGGAGCGGATCGAGGGCGGGCTCGGCCACGTACGGGACGTCGTCGTCCACGACTCGCTCGGCATCTGCGGGGAGCTGGAGCGGCTGATGGCCGACCACGTCGCCCACTACCGCGACGAGTGGGCGCAGACGCTGGGGGACCCGGAGCGGCTGCGGCGCTTCGTCTCCTTCGTCAACGCCCCCGGTGTGCCCGACCCCTCGGTCCGCTTCGTCCCCGAGCGCGACCAGGTCAAGCCCGACCTCGACCTGCTCGCCGGCCCCGTGCTCCCCGTACGCACCCTCGAAGGGACCACCACCGCATGACCGTCGAAGTCCTCCTCCCCGGCACCGCGGGCTGGTTCGCCGTCTGCGACCACGACGCCCTCACCCCCGGCCGCGGCGTCGCCGCCCTCCTCCCCGACGGCCGGCAGGCAGCCCTCTTCACCGACCGGCACGGGCGCCCGTACGCCATCGACAACCGCGACCCCTTCACCGGCGCCTACGTCCTGTCCCGCGGCCTGCTCGGCTCCACCGCCGAGGGCCGGGCCTTCGTCGCCTCCCCGCTGCTCAAGCAGCGCTTCGACCTGGAGAACGGCCGCTGCCTCGACGACGAGGCGGTCTCGGTGCCGGCCTTCCCGGTGCGGGTGCGGTGACGGGCCGGGCGCCTGCTTGAATCGGTCCATGGCCGAGGTCGAGGTGCTGCGCGTGTTCATCGGTCCCGAGGGGCGGGGCGGGAACCTGCTCGGGGTGGTACGCGACGGCGCGTCCGTGCCCGGGACGCAGGCGCGGCAGCGGTTCGCCGCGGGGCTCGGCTACAGCGAGACCGTGTTCGTCGACGACACCGCGCGCGGCGTCGTCGACATCTGGACGCCGAGCGTGCGGCTGCCCTTCGCGGGCCATCCGACGGTGGGGACGGCGTGGCTGCTCGGGGCCGAGGTGCTGCGGCCGCCGGCCGGCGAGGTGAAGGCCTGGACGGAGGGCGCCTTCACCTGGGTGCGCGGGCGAGCGGAGTGGGCGTCGGGGCGTCGCACCCAGCGGTTCGGCTCACCCGAGGAGGTGGACGCGCTGCCCGCGCCACCGCCCGGGGAGGGCTGGCTCTACGCCTGGGCCTGGGCGGACGAGGCGGCCGGACGCGTCCGCGCACGGGCCTTCCCGCGACGCGGCGACGGGATCGTGGAGGACGAGGCGACGGGCGCCGCGGCGCTCGTGCTCACCCGCGAGCTGGGACGCCCGCTGGACGTCCGCCAGGGCGTGGGCTCGCAGATCCTGACCCGGGTCCACCCCGACGGCACCGTCGACATCGGCGGCCGGGTGTCCCTCGCCCCCTGACCGGCCACCCATCCGGCACGCGTCCCGATGGGTCCGGCGCGACGGCGAACCCGCCGGTCGCCCCGCCTTGCGCGACGCCCCGCACCCAGACCCGGATTCCGGTCGCCCTCCGTCGCCACTGCCGCGTCCCCCCTCCCGGAGCGAAACGGCGGACCCGCGAGGCCCCCCGTCGGGGCAGGCGGCCGCACCGGCATGCGGGTCACCCCGGATCGCTGCCGACCCGCACCCCGGCAGAGACCACCACGCGAGCGCCCGCAATCCGCCTCTCGCACCGCGGCCCAGCCCGCAGGCATGCGCAACCGCACGAGCTCCCACCGCGGCCGCACCTCGCGTCGGCCGCCCGCGGCCCGTGGCCCCGGCGGCAACCACCGTGCGCTGGACGGCGCGTGTGCCACCACCCCGCCACCCCCGCCCGGGGGCTTCGGACGGCGGGCCGCGCCGCCGGTGCGCCGCCGCACGGGAGGCCCCAGGCCGGTGGTCCCCGTGGTCGGCACCCCGGGGTCCGGGCACCGCCGCACCTCGCGTCGGCCGCCCGGGGCCCGCAGCCCCGCGGCTCCAGACGGACGCGGCGGCAACGACCGTACGCAGGACGGCGCCTGAGCCGCCGGTGCGCCGCCGCCACGGGACGCGCCGGCCGGTGGTCCCCGTGGCCGGGGCCCCCAGGGTCCGGGCACGGCGCCAGGCCCCGGTCACGCCGCGCGCCGCACCTCGCTTCACCGCCCTGACCTGCGGCTTCGACCACTCACGGGTTCCGGATGCGGATCTTCGGCGGGGCGGTGATGCTGAGAGAAGTGCCACTCACGGCGAGGAGGACAGCGATGTCCATGTTCGACAAGATCAAGGCCAAGCTGAAGGGCCACGAGAGCCAGTCCCAGAAGGGCATCGACAAGGGCGGCGACATGCTGGACGAGAAGACCGGCGGGAAGTACCAGCGCCAGGTCGACACCGCTCAGGACAAGCTGGGCGACGAGTTCGGCACCGGCGGCACCGGCGGCACCGGCGAGGACCGTCCCCCGCACTCCTGACGCCGACGGGCCGTCGCGCACCCGTGTGGAGGGCGGCGCGGCGGCCCTACGCTGGCCCGCATGGCTTGGAGCGCGCACGACATCCCCGACCAGAGCGGCCGCACGGCCGTCGTCACCGGTGCGAACAGCGGCATCGGCTACTGCACCGCCCGCGAGCTCGCCCGCAGGGGCGCCAGGGTGCTGCTCGCCTGCCGCAGCGAGACGCGCGGCAAGGAAGCCGTCGACCGCCTGAAGGCCGAGGTGCCCGACGCCCGCGCCGGATACCGCCACCTCGACCTGGGCGACCTGTCCTCGGTGCGCGCCTTCGCCGCCGGGTACGACGGCACCGGGCTGGACCTGCTGGTCAACAACGCCGGTGTGATGGCCTTGCCGCACGGCACCACCGCCGACGGCTTCGAGACCCAGATGGGCGTGAACCACCTCGGCCACTTCGCCCTCACCGGGCTGCTGCTGCCGCGCCTGCTGGCCACCCCCGGAGCGCGGGTCGTCTCCGTCTCCAGCAGCATGCACGCGGTCGCCACCATCGACCCCGGTGACCTCAACAGCGAGCGGCGCTACCGCCGTTGGGTCGCCTACGCCCGTTCCAAGAGCGCCAACCTGCTCTTCGTCCACGAGCTGTCCCGGCGGCTGGCGGCCGCGGGCGCCGGCACCGTCGTCGCGGCGGCGCACCCCGGCTACGCGAGCACCGGTTTGCAGACCCGCGCCGCACGCATGGAGAACCGCCGGACCGTCGAACGCGTGGTGAACCTCGGCAACCGGGTGATCGCCCAGTCCGCGGACGCCGGCGCGCTCCCGCTGCTGTACGCCGCCACGGCCCCCGGCGTGCTCCCCGACTCCTTCACCGGCCCTCGCTTCCAGGGCTGGCGCGGCTCCCCGGCCCCCTCCTGGCGTGCCCCGTGGACCCGCGACGACCGGGCGGGCGAGCTGCTGTGGGCGGCCTCCGAACAACTGACGGGCGTCCGCTACGAGCTGCCCGCGGCGGGGTGAGCCGCCGCGTTCCGCGCCCTCTGCCATGACGGTGAATCCGGCAGACCGTGGCAGGGGGTTCACGCTGTGTTGGCGAAGACGTCGAGGGGCGCACCCTAGCCTTCCGGTGCGCGACCCGCCCGCGGCGATGGGTCCGGGCGGGCCACCCCGTCGTCCCTGGAGTGATCGTGGAACGTCGAACCTTCCTGCGCGGAGCGGTGGTCGGCAGCTCGGCGGCCGCCTTCGGCAGCAC
Source organism: Streptomyces sp. TOM-9 (assembly GCF_056858595.1). Classification (NCBI taxonomy): domain Bacteria; kingdom Bacillati; phylum Actinomycetota; class Actinomycetes; order Kitasatosporales; family Streptomycetaceae; genus Streptomyces; species Streptomyces sp. TOM-9. The sequence goes on from NZ_JBXEQB010000001.1 coordinate 3,530,076, forward strand.
CCTCATGCGCGGGGCGGTCCACGCCGCACCCGCCCAGCCCGGTACCGGCCCCTACGGCGCGCTGCAGGCGCCCGACGCCAACGGCATCGCCCTGCCCGGCGGTTTCACCAGCCGTGTCGTCGCCCGCTCCGGCCAGAAGGTCGCGGGCACGTCGTACACCTGGCACAGCGCGCCCGACGGCGGCGCGTGCTTCGCCGACGGCAGCGGCTGGATCTACGTCTCCAACTCGGAGATCGACCCGAACGGTGGTGCGAGCGCGGTGCGGTTCGACGCCTCGGGCAGCGTCACGGGCGCCTACCGCATCCTCTCCGGCACCCGGCAGAACTGCGCGGGCGGCAGGACGCCCTGGAACAGCTGGCTGTCCTGCGAGGAGGTCAGCCTCGGCCACGTGTACGAGACCGACCCCCGGGGCGTGGAGGCGGCCGTCCGCCGCGCCGCCATGGGCAGGTTCAAGCACGAGGCGGCCGCCGCCGACCCCGTGCGCAAGGTGGTCTACCTGACCGAGGACGAGACCAACGGCTGCTTCTACCGGTTCGTCCCGGCCACCTGGGGCGACCTGTCGGCCGGGGCCCTGCAGGTGCTGGTCGCCGGCACCGCCGCCGCGGGCTCCTTCACCTGGGCGGACGTGCCCGACCCCGATGGCTCCCCGACCGCCACCCGCAGCCAGGTGTCCGGCGCGAAGAGGTTCAACGGCGGCGAGGGCTGCCACTACGCCGACGACACCGTCTGGTTCACCACCAAGGGCGACAACCGCGTCTGGCGGCTCGACCTGGCCGCCGGCACCTACGCGCTGGCGTACGACGACTCCCTCGTCTCCGGCAGCGCCCCGCTGACGGGCGTGGACAACGTCACCGGCAGTTCCTCGGGTGACCTCTACGTCGCCGAGGACGGCGGCACCATGGAGATCTGCCTGATCACCCCGGACGACGTCGTCTCGCCGTTCCTGCGGGTCAGCGGCCAGTCCGCCTCCGAGATCACCGGTCCCGCCTTCTCCCCCGACGGCACCCGGCTGTACTTCTCCTCGCAGCGCGGCACGAGCGGCAGTTCGTCGGGCGGCATCACCTACGAGGTGCGCGGCCCGTTCCGTTCGTAGCCGGGCGGAACGGAAGCGGGGGCGGCACCTTCGCACAAAGGTGCCGCCCCCGGTGAGGGTGGGAGATGGTCTTCCGGGCCGGGCTACCGGCAGTCGCTGCCCTTGCTCTGCGCCGCCGCGCGGCCCGCCTCCAGGCGGGCGACGGGGATGCGGAACGGGGAGCAGGAGACGTAGTCCAGGCCCACCTCGTGGAAGAAGTGGACGGACTCGGGGTCGCCGCCGTGCTCGCCGCACACGCCGAGCTTGAGGTCGGGCCGGGTGGCGCGGCCGGCCTCGGCGGCGGAGCGGACGAGGGCGCCGACGCCCTCCTTGTCGATGGTCTCGAACGGGGAGACGCCGAAGATGCCCTTCTCCAGGTAGGCGGTGAAGAAGCTCGCCTCGACGTCGTCGCGGCTGAAGCCCCAGACCGTCTGGGTCAGGTCGTTCGTGCCGAAGGAGAAGAACTCGGCGGCCTCCGCGATCTGACCGGCCGTCAGGGCGGCGCGGGGCAGCTCGATCATCGTGCCCAGGGTGAGGCTGAGCTCGGTGCCCGTGGCGGCCTCGACCTCGGCGATGACGCCCTCGGCCTCCTCGCGGACGATCTCCAGCTCCTGGACGGTGCCCACCAGCGGGATCATGATCTCGGCCCGCGGGTCGCCCTTGGCGTTCCTGCGCTCCGCGGCGGCCTCGGCGATCGCCCGTACCTGCATCGCGAACAGACCGGGGATGACCAGGCCGAGGCGGACACCGCGCAGGCCGAGCATCGGGTTCTGCTCGTGGAGCTTGTGGACGGCCTGCAGCAGGCGCAGGTCGTTCTCGTTGGCGTCCTTGCGGGACTCGGCGAGCGCGACCCGCACCGACAGTTCGGTGATGTCGGGCAGGAACTCGTGCAGCGGCGGGTCCAGCAGGCGCACGGTCACCGGCAGCCCGTCCATCGCCTCGAAGAGCTCGATGAAGTCGGACCGCTGCAGCGGCAGCAGCGCGGAGAGCGCCTTGTCGCGTTCGGAGTCGGTGTCGGCGAGGATCAGCCGCTCCACCATCTCGCGGCGCTCGCCGAGGAACATGTGCTCGGTGCGGCACAGGCCGATGCCCTGGGCGCCGAAGCGGCGGGCGCGGGAGGCGTCCTCGGCGTTGTCGGCGTTGGCGCGCACCCGCAGCCGGCGGACCCGGTCCGCGTACGCCATGATCCGGTGCACGGCCCGCACCAGCTCGTCGGCGTCGTCGGCGCCGGCGTGCATGCGGCCCTCGAAGTACTCCACGACCGGGGACGGCACGACCGGCACCTTGCCGAGGTAGACCTTGCCGGAGGAGCCGTCGATGGACAGGACGTCGCCCTCCTCGACGACGATCCCGCCGGGCGCGGTCATCCGGCGCCGTTTGGTGTCGACCTCGAGCTCCTCGGCGCCGCAGACGCAGGTCTTGCCCATGCCGCGGGCGACGACGGCCGCGTGCGAGGTCTTGCCGCCGCGCGAGGTGAGGATGCCCTCGGCCGCGATCATGCCGTTGAGGTCGTCGGGGTTGGTCTCGCGGCGGATGAGGATGACCTTCTCGCCGGAGCGCGACCACTTCACGGCGGTGTACGAGTCGAAGACGGCCTTGCCGACGGCCGCGCCCGGGGAGGCGGCGATGCCCCAGCCGATCCGCTCGGCCTTCGCCTTCTCGTCGAAGCGGGGGAACATCAGCTGCGCCAGTTGCGCGCCGTTGACCCGCTGCAGCGCCTCGGCCTCGTCGATCAGGCCCTGGTCGACCAGCTGGGTGGCGATGCGGAAGGCGGCGGCGGCGGTGCGCTTGCCGACGCGGGTCTGCAGCATCCACAGCTTGCCGCGCTCGATGGTGAACTCGATGTCGCACAGGTCCTTGTAGTGCGTCTCGAGGGTCTCCATGATCTGCATCAGCTGGTCGTAGGAGGTCTTGTCCAGCTGCTCCAGCTCGGCGAGCGGCACGGTGTTGCGGATGCCCGCCACGACATCCTCGCCCTGCGCGTTGCTCAGGTAGTCGCCGTACACGCCCTGGTGGCCGGTGGCCGGGTCGCGGGTGAAGGCGACGCCGGTGCCGGAGTCGGAGCCGAGGTTGCCGAAGACCATGGAGCAGACGTTGACGGCCGTGCCGAGGTCGCCGGGGATGCGCTCCTGGCGGCGGTAGAGCTTGGCGCGCTCGCCGTTCCACGAGTCGAAGACGGCGCGGACGGCCAGGTCCATCTGCTCGCGCGGCTCCTGGGGGAAGTCCCGCCCGGTCTCCTTGGCCACGACGGCCTTGAACTGCTCGACCAGGCCCTGCAGGTCGGCCGCGTCCAGGTCAAGGTCGTCGTGGGTGCCCTTGGCCCGCTTGGCGTCCTCCAGCGCGTCCTCGAAGAGTTCGCCGTCGACACCCAGCACGGTCTTGCCGAACATCTGGATGAGGCGCCGGTAGGAGTCCCACGCGAAGCGCTCGTTGCCGGCCTGCGCGGCCAGGCCCGCGACCGAGGCGTCGGACAGGCCGATGTTGAGGACCGTGTCCATCATGCCCGGCATGCTGAACTTCGCCCCCGAGCGGACGGAGACGAGCAACGGGTCGTCCGCCTGACCGAGCTTCTTGCCCATCTTCTGCTCGAGCGCCTCGAGGTGCGCACTCACCTCGTCGCGCAGCGCCGCGGGTGCGGCGCCCGACTCCAGGTAGACCTTGCACGCCTCGGTGGTGATCGTGAAGCCCGGAGGGACGGGCAGGCCGAGGTTGGTCATCTCGGCGAGGTTCGCGCCCTTGCCGCCGAGCAGGTCCTTGAGGTCCTTGTTGCCCTCAGTGAAGTCGTAGACGAACTTCTGGATTACTTGTTCTTCCGACACGGGACTCGCTCCTCGCGGCCGGGATGCCCTGACGGCGGGGAGCGTACCCATCTCGAAGGCGCTGCAGTACGTCAATCACCAGGTCACACGGTCGTAACCACCCATCCGCCGAGAGATCGAAAGTCATGGCGTCCCTCCGGGTGAACGGGCGATGCGTTCAACCGTCGAACACATGCTCTCGCCACGTGATCGCCACGGTCGGAGCCGGTCACTCCACGTGAGGGATGACTTGACCATGTGGCCACGACAACGATGACACTCAGTGCCACTCATTGGAGAGGTGTGGTGACACTCGGGCTGCTCATTTGAGCGACGCCCCTATCAGGCGTGGCGAGAATCACTCGCCCTGGCCGCGGTTCGTCTTACAGTCCGGACGTCCCCGCGGACCGCCGAAACGTCCTCAGCCGCCCGAAGTGTCCAGCTCGGCGTCGGCGCCGACGACCACCGAGCAGTCGTACGGGTCCTCCAGCCAGCCGTCCGGGAGCACCACGCGCTTGCTCCCGGCCGTCCGGCCGCGCGGCCCCTCGGCGCCATCCGGCCATTCCTGGTCCAGGTCGAGGTCGGCGAGGTGGGCGTCGAGCTCGGCGAGGGAGGAGGCCATCGCGAGCTTGCGGCGCATCTCCGAGCCGACCGAGAAGCCCTTGGTGTACCAGGCGACGTGCTTGCGGAAGTCGATGACGCCGCGCTCCTCGTCGCCCAGCCACTCCCCCAGCAGCCCGGCGTGCCGCCGCATGACGCCGGCGACCTCGCGCAGCGTCGGGGCGGCGGGGGCGCCGCCGCCCTCGAAGGCGGCCACGAGGTCGCCGAAGAGCCACGGGCGGCCGAGGCAGCCGCGGCCGACGACGACACCGTCGCAACCGGTCTCCCTCATCATCCGGACCGCGTCCGCGGCGCTCCAGATGTCGCCGTTGCCCAGCACCGGGATCTCCGGGACGTGCTCCTTGAGGCGGGCGATCGCCTCCCAGTCGGCCGTGCCGCCGTAGTGCTGGGCGGCGGTCCTGCCGTGCAGCGCGACGGCGGTGACACCCTCCTCTACGGCGATCCGGCCGGCGTCCAGGTAGGTGGTGTGGTCGTCGTCGATGCCCTTGCGCATCTTGATGGTGACCGGCAGGTCGCCCGCGTTGCCGACCGCCTCGCGCAGGATCGAGCGGAGCAGGTTGCGCTTGTAGGGCAGGGCCGAGCCGCCGCCCTTGCGGGTCACCTTGGGGACCGGGCAGCCGAAGTTCAGGTCGATGTGGTCGGCGAGGTCCTCGTCGACGATCATCCGGACCGCCTTGCCGACGGTGACCGGGTCCACCCCGTACAGCTGGATCGAACGCGGCTTCTCGGTGCCGTCGAAGTGGATCAGCTGCATGGTCTTGTCGTTGCGCTCGACCAGGGCCCGGGTGGTGATCATCTCCGAGACGAAGAGCCCCTTGCCGCCGGAGAACTCGCGGCACAGCGTGCGGAACGGCGCGTTGGTGATCCCGGCCATCGGTGCCAGCACCACCGGGGGCCACACGGTGTGCGGGCCGATGCGGAGTGCGGGAGCGGTGGCGTCAGCAGTCATGCGGACCATTCTCCCGTATCACCCGGGAGGGACTGGGTGTAGCGTGAAATGGTTACACAGGTACAATCAATCCACCGATAGCACCGACCACGGAGACGGGAACGGCCGATGCCCGAGCTGAGCCGGCGCAGACGTCTGCTGGTGCTGGCCGTCTGCTGCATGAGCCTGCTGATCGTCAGCCTCGACAACACCATCCTCAACGTCGCGCTGCCCGCCATGCGCCGGGACCTGCACACCTCCATCTCCGGACTGCAGTGGACCATCGACGCCTACACGCTCGTGCTGGCCTCGCTGCTCATGCTCTCCGGCTCGACCGCCGACCGGATCGGCCGCCGCCGGATCTTCCGCGTCGGCCTGGTGATCTTCACCGTGGCCTCCGGGCTGTGCAGCATCGCCCCCAGCCTGGAGTGGCTGGTGGTCTTCCGCATGCTGCAGGCGGTCGGCGGCTCGATGCTCAACCCCGTCGCGATGTCGATCATCACCAACGTCTTCACCGATCCGCGCGAGCGCGCGCGGGCGATCGGGGCGTGGGGCGGTGTCGTCGGCATCAGCATGGCCGCCGGGCCGATCATCGGCGGCGCGCTGGTGGAGTCGGTCGGCTGGCGCTCGGTGTTCTGGATCAACCTGCCCATCGGCCTGCTCGCCCTGGTGCTCACCGCGCTGTACGTGCCCGAGTCCCGTGCCCCCCGGCCACGCCGGATCGACCCGGTCGGACAGCTGATGGTCATCGCGCTGCTCGGCTCGCTGACGTACGCCATCATCGAGGCGCCCGCGGCGGGCTGGGGCTCCCCGGTCATCGTCGGCTGCCTCGTGCTCGCCCTGTGCTCCGCGGTGGCCCTGGTCCCCTACGAACGGCGGCGCACGGAACCGCTGATCGATCCGCGCTTCTTCCGCAGCGCGCCCTTCAGCGGGGCGACGGTGATAGCGGTGAGCGCCTTCGCGGCCCTCGCCGGCTTCCTCTTCCTCAACACCCTGTACCTGCAGGACCAGCGCGGCATGTCCGCCCTGGACGCCGGTCTGCACCTGCTGCCGATGGCGGCCATGGCCCTGGTCTGCGCCCCGCTGTCCGGGCGCATGGTCGGCAGCCGCGGCCCACGGTTGCCGCTGCTGCTGGCGGGCCTGGCCACCACGGCGAGCGGCGTGATGTTCGCCGCGCTGGACGCGACCGCCTCGGACGCGAAGCTGTTCACCGCGTACGTCCTGTTCGGCATCGGCTTCGGCTTCGTCAACGCCCCGATCACCAACACCGCCGTCTCCGGCATGCCGCGGACCCAGGCCGGGGTCGCCGCGGCGGTGGCCTCCACCAGCCGGCAGGTCGGGCAGTCCCTGGGCGTGGCCGTCATCGGCGCCGCGCTCGCCGCCGGGCTCGACCTCACGGCGTGGTGGATCATCACGGGCTGCGGTGTGGCGATCCTGGCGCTGGGCTGGCTGACCTCGGGCCACTGGGCGGCGGGCACCGCGGAACGCGCCGCGAAGCGGCTCGGCAAGGACGCCGCCCGCGAGCCGGTGGGCGCCCGGTGAACGAGGCCACGGCCACCCGGGTGTGGCGCGACCTGCGCACGCTCGTCCTCGAACGCAACGAACGGCGCCGCGAGGTCGCAGACGCCCTCGGCATGAGCTTCTTCCGCGTCAAGGCGCTGCGCCGGATCGCGGCGGCCCCCGTGACGCCGGGCGACCTCGCCGCCGACCTCATGACGGACCGCCCGTACGTCACCCTGGTCGTCGACGACCTCGTCCGGCGCGGGCTGGTGGAACGCACACCGCACCCGCGGGACCGGCGCCGCAAGCTCCTGAGCCTCACACCCGACGGCGCCGCGGCGGCGCAGGAGGCCGACCGCATCCTGGGCACTCCCCCACCGGGCCTGGTGGAGCTGGACGCGGAGGAGCTCGCGGCGCTGGACCGGGTGGTGACCAAGCTGCTGGGGTCGGCCCCGGGGTGAGCCGGGAAAACCGGGGGCCGTTGTCGGTGCCCGGCGCTACGGTCGGTGACATGACGACGCAGATCACCGAGCCCCGCGACGCCCGTTCCCGGGCTGCGCTGACGGCACTGACCGCGCGTGGCGTCCGGCCGAAGTACCTGTTCTTCTGGGGCCATCAGCCGCAGCGCGACGGCAGCGTGGGCGCGGGCTGCCTGAGCCAGTGGTGGCCCTCGGAGTTCACCGTCGACGGCATCGGCTACGCCACGGCGGAGCACTGGATGATGGCCGGCAAGGCCCGGCTCTTCGACGACGACCGGACCCTCGCCGGGATCCTCGCCGCCCCGCACCCGCACGCCGCGAAGAAGCTGGGACGGCAGGTGCGCGGCTTCGACAACGCGACCTGGGAGCGGCACCGCGAGGAACTGGTCGTGGCGGGCAACGTCGCCAAGTTCGGCCAGGACCCGGCCCTGCGGGACTACCTGCTGGGCACCGGCTCGCGCGTGCTGGTGGAGGCCAGCCCCGTGGACCGGATATGGGGCATCGGCCTGGCCGCCGACGACGAGCACGCCGCCCATCCCGTGCGGTGGCGTGGCCTGAACCTGCTGGGCTTCGCCCTGATGGAGGCGCGGCAGCGGCTGCTCACACCGGCATCGGCATAGCGCTGGGCGCGGAACCGGCGATCTCGTACAGCCGGTCCAGCCGTTCGCGGGTGGCGGCGTCCGCCGGGGAGTAGGTGACCAGCCGGGGGCCCTGGCTGGGACCGAGCCACAGGTGCGTGAAGTGGAAGGTCAGCAGGCCGACCCGGGGGTTGAGGAAGCGCTTGGTGCGGTTCTCCGGTTCCTGCACCTCATGCCGCTCCCACAGCTCGCAGAACTCCGGGGAGGCCTGCTCCAGCCGCTTGACCAGGGACTTCCACGCGGGCTCCGCGAGATGCTCGGCCATCGCCGCACGGTACTTGGCGACCAGTTGCCGGCTGGTCTCGTGCCAGTCCGGCAGGCCCTCGCGCCAGGCGGGGTCGGTGAAGACCAGCCACATGATGTTGCGGTCCTCGAAGGGGAGCCGGTCGAGGTCGTCGACCAGCCGCGCGTAGGTGCGGTTGTGGGCGATGACGTCGGTACGGCTGTTGAGGACCGCGGCCGGCAGCGGCTCCAGCTTCGCCAGCATCTCCCGGATCTGGTCCGACATCCCCGGGCACTGGGCGCGCGGGTTGGGGTCCGGCACCCCGGCGAGCAGGAAGAGGTGGGTGCGCTCGTTCGGGTCCAGCATCAGGGCCCGGGCGATGGAGTCGGCCACCTGCGCGGAGATCTGGATCTCCCGGGCCTGCTCGAGCCAGGTGTACCAGGTCACCCCTACCGCGGCGAGCTGCGCCACCTCCTCGCGCCGCAGCCCGGGGGTGCGGCGGCGGCGGCCGGGCGGGAGTCCGACCTGCTCGGGGGAGATCCGTTCACGGCGGCTGCGGAGGAAGGAAGCGAGCTCGCTCCGCGCGGCGGCGCTGGGAGACGTCATACCTCCAGGGTGCCTGACGTCCCAAACCATTGCCAGGTGGTCGCGATACCTGGATAAACGCTCTCTGGTACCCCCCTGGGAACAAGGTCATCGTGGCATACGTGACCGATCACATCGAAGCCCCCGTCTCCGCCGACCTCCGTTCCCGCGCCCAGGTGCGACCCCGCGTCATCCGGGTCGGCACCGGCGACCCGGCACCGGCCGCGAGAACCACGCCACCGGCCGCCGAGGCACCGCCCGGCCCCACCGCGCCGGCGCTCGGCCCGCTGGGCCTGTTCACCGTGCTGCTGGGCGCGGCACTGCCGCTCATCGACTTCTTCATCGTCAACGTCGCCCTGCCCGCCATCGAGACCGACCTCGACGCGGGGGCCGCCGTGCTGGAGCTGGTCGTGGCCGGCTACGGCGTGGCGTACGCCGTGCTGCTGGTGCTCGGCGGCCGGCTCGGCGACTCCTTCGGCCGCCGCCGGCTCTTCCTCGCCGGCATGGCGGCCTTCGGCCTGACCTCGCTCGCCTGCGGCCTGGCGCCCGACGCCTGGGTGCTGGTGGGCGCCCGCGTCGCGCAGGGCGCGGCGGCCGCGCTGATGCTGCCCCAGGTGCTGGCCACCATCCACTCCGCGACCACCGGCCACCGCAGGGCCAAGGCGCTGAGCCTGTACGGCGCGACCGCGGGCCTGTCCATGGTCGCGGGCCAGATCCTCGGCGGCGTCCTGGTCGCCGCGGACATCGCGGGCACCGGCTGGCGCGCGGTCTTCCTGGTCAACGTGCCGGTCGCGGCGGCCGGGCTGCTGCTCGCGGTGCGCTCGGTGCCGGAGACCCGTTCCGACCGCCCCGCGCCGGTCGACCGGCCGGGCACCCTGCTGCTGGCGGTGTCGCTGGTGACCCTGCTGGTGCCGCTGACCGAGGGCCGGGCGGCCGGCTGGCCGGCGTGGACGTGGGTGTCGCTGGCCGTCTTCCCGTTCGCGGCCCTGGCGTTCTTCCTGGTCGAGCGGCGGGCCGACCGGGCCGGGCGGATCCCGCTCGTGCCGCCGAGCCTGTTCGCGCTCACCGGGATGCGCCGGGCGCTGCCGCTGCTGGTGCCGTTCTCCATCGGCTTCGGCGGCTTCATGTTCGTGATCGCGGTCGCCCTGCAGCAGGGCCTGCGGTACGGACCGGTGGAGGCGGGCACCACGCTCGTGCCGATGGCCGTGGCGTTCTTCCTGGCCTCGCTGGCCGGGCCACGCCTGGTGGGCCGGTACGGCGGGCGCGTGGTCACCGCGGGAGGCGTGCTGCAGGGCGTCGGCGTCGCGGTGCTGGCGCTGACCGTGGCCCGCAGCTGGGAACCCGGGATGACGGCGTGGGCCCTGCTGCCGGGTGTGGCGATCGCCGGCCTCGGCCAGGGGTTGCAACTGCCGGTGCTGTTCCGGCTGGTGCTCGCGGACGTACCGGCCGAGCGGGCCGGCGTGGGCAGCGGGGTCATGGTCACCACCCAGCAGTCGGCGCTGGCCCTGGGCGTGGCCACCCTCGGCACGCTCTTCCTCGCCCTGGTCCCCTCGCACGGGACGCGGGAGGCACTGGTCACGGTGCTGGTCGTGCAGCTCGCCGCAGTGGTCGTGACGGCGCTCGCCAGCCTGCGGCTGCCGCGCCAGGTGGCCTGAGGGGCCGCGGGGCCGGACCGGCCCGTACCGAGGAGACCGCATGACAGCCATGCACTGACAGATATTGAAATCTGTCAGTGCATGTGTCACTGTTGTCAGCATCCCCGCACGACCTCCTCATCCCGACCAAGGAGTCCCCTTGCAGAACCGCACCCTCGGTTCCACCGGCCCCTCCGTCTCCGCGCTCGGCCTCGGCGCCATGGGCATGTCCGCCCTGTACGGCGACGCCGACCGCGGCGAGTCGATCGCCACGATCCACGCCGCCCTCGACGCGGGCGTCACGCTGATCGACACCGGCGACTTCTACGGCATGGGCCACAACGAGATGCTCATCGGCGAGGCCCTGCGCGCGGCCTCCCCTGCCGACCGCGAGAAGGCGCTGATCAGCGTCAAGTTCGGCGCCCTGCGCGGCCCCGACGGCACGTGGCTGGGCTACGACGGCCGCCCCCAGGCCGTCAGGAACTTCGCCTCGTACTCGCTGCAGCGCCTGGGCACCGACCACATCGACGTCTACCGCATCGCCCGGGTCGACCCCGCCGTCCCGATCGAGGAGACCGTCGGCGCCATCGCGGAGCTCGTCCAGGCCGGTTACGTGCGCCACATCGGCCTGTCCGAGGTCGGCGCCGCCACCCTGCGCCGGGCCGCGGCCGTGGCCCCGATCAGTGACCTGCAGATCGAGTACTCGCTGATCTCCCGCGGCATCGAGGACGAGATCCTGCCCACCGCCCGCGAGCTGGGCATCGGCGTCACGGCGTACGGCGTGCTGTCCCGCGGTCTGATCAGCGGCCACTTCACCCGTGACCGGCAGCTGGCCGGCAACGACTTCCGCGCGATGAGCCCCCGCTTCCGGGGCGAGAACCTGGAGCACAACCTCGGGCTGGTGGAGGCGCTGCGCAAGATCGCGGAGCAGAAGGGCGTCACCGTCGCCCAGACCGCCATCGCCTGGGTGCTGGCCCGCGGCGAGGACATCGTCCCGCTGGTCGGCGCCCGCACCCGCGAGCGGCTGGCCGAGGCCCTGGGCGCGCTGGACGTGACCCTCGACGCGGCCGACCTGGCGGCGATCGAGACCGCGGTCCCGGCCGACGCGGCCGCGGGCGAGCGCTACCCGGAGTCCCAGATGGCACACCTGGACAGTGAGCAGCGGCACTGACCGGCACCCGCCCGGCCCTGGGAGAATGACGACCATGCCACCCGAGACGCTGACCGCCGAACGCATCCTGGAGACCACGGAGGAGGTGCTGCGCCGTTACGGCCCGGCCAAGGCGACCGTGGTCGACGTGGCGCGGGCCCTCGGGGTCAGCCACGGCAGCGTCTACCGGCACTTCCGCACCAAGGCCGCGCTGCGGGAGGCGGTCACCCAGCGGTGGCTGGACCAGGCGCACGCGGAGCTGACGGCGATAGCGCAGGACGACGGCCGCCCTGGGCCGCAGCGGCTGCGCGCCTGGCTGGAGGCGCTGTTCGCGGCCAAACGGCGCAAGGCGGGCGGCGATCCCGAGCTGTTCGCCACGTACATGGCGCTCACCGTCGAGCACAGCTCGGTGGTCGCCCAGCACGTCGCCGTCATGGTCGGGCTCCTCGCGCGGATCGTCCGGGACGGTGTGACCGCCGGCGAGTTCGCCGCCGGTGACCCCGACGCCGCCGCGCAGGCGGTGTGGGACGCCACCGTCCGCTTCCACGACCCGGCGTACGCCGCCGAGTGGTTCGCCCCGGGCATCGACGCCGCGTTCTCCGCGGTCAACGACCTGATCCTGCGCGGCCTGGAGGCCTGAGCGCCCCGCCGCGCGGACGCACGAAGGCGCCCGGCCACCCCTCTGGGGGTGACCGGGCGCCTTTCGCGTACGTCCGGGTCCGGACCTAGCAGCCGAGCAGCCGGCCGCCGAGGTAGGCCTCGACCTGGTCGAGCGAGACGCGCTCCTGCTTCATGGTGTCGCGCTCGCGCACGGTGACCGCGTTGTCCTCGAGGGTGTCGAAGTCGACGGTCACGCAGAACGGGGTGCCGATCTCGTCCTGGCGGCGGTAGCGGCGGCCGATGGCGCCGGCGTCGTCGAACTCGATGTTCCAGTGGCGGCGCAGGTCGGCCGCGAGGCCCTTGGCCTTCGGCGAGAGCTGCGGGTTGCGCGACAGCGGCAGGACGGCGACCTTGACCGGCGCCAGGCGCGGGTCGAGGCGCATGACGGTGCGCTTCTCCATCACGCCCTTGGCGTTCGGGGCCTCGTCCTCGTTGTACGCGTCGAGCATGAAGGCGAGCATGGCGCGGTTGAGACCCGCCGCGGGCTCGATGACGTACGGGAAGTAGCGCTCACCGGCCTCCTGGTCGAAGTACGACAGGTCCTGGCCGCTGGCCTGGCTGTGGGCCTTGAGGTCGTAGTCCGTGCGGTTGGCGATGCCCTCGAGCTCGGAGTATTCGGTGCCGCCGAAGTTGAAGCGGTACTCGATGTCGACGGTGCGCTTGGAGTAGTGGGACAGCTTCTCCTTGGCGTGCTCGTACCAGCGCATGTTCTCCTCGCGCATGCCGAGGCCCCGGTACCAGTCCCAGCGCTGCTGCATCCAGTACTCGTGCCAGGTCTCGTCCTCGCCCGGCTTGACGAAGAACTCCATCTCCATCTGCTCGAACTCGCGGGTCCGGAAGATGAAGTTGCCGGGCGTGATCTCGTTGCGGAAGGACTTGCCGGTCTGGGCGATGCCGAACGGCGGCTTGCGGCGCGAGGTCGTCTGCACCTGGGAGAAGTTGGTGAAGATGCCCTGTGCCGTCTCCGGGCGCAGGTAGGCCACGGCGCCCGAGTCCTGGGTCGGGCCCAGGTGGGTGGAGAGCAGCCCGGAGAACTGCTTGGGCTCGGTGAAGGTGCCCTTGTTGCCGCAGTTGGGGCAGTTGAGGTCGGTCAGGCCGTTGGCCGGCAGGTGGCCGTGCTTGGCCTCGTACGCCTCCTCCAGGTGGTCGGCACGGTAACGCTTGTGACAGGAGGTGCACTCGGTGAGCGGGTCGGTGAACGTGGCGACGTGACCGGAGGCCTCCCAGACCTCGCGGGCCAGGATCACCGAGGAGTCCAGGCCGACCACGTCCTCCCGGGAGGTGACCATCGCACGCCACCACTGGCGCTTGATGTTCTCCTTCAGTTCGACGCCCAGCGGCCCGTAGTCCCAGGCGGCCTTCTGGCCGCCGTAGATCTCGCTGCAGGGGAAAATGAAGCCACGGCGCTTGCTCAGGCTGACGATGGTGTCGATCTTGTCGGCGGCCACGGTGCTCTCTTCAGACGACGAAGCGGTCGGTGGGATCCGCCGGGTCGCGTGCGGTCCGGCGAATACCTCAGATTACCGGCGGGTGCGGGGCCCGTATCAAATCGGTTCCGCAGTCCGGGGGCGCCGGGTCAGGTCACTACTGAGCCAATTGACAATCGTTTCCAATTTTGTTGAAAATGGGTGTCATGAACATAGGTCGTGCTCTGGTCCCCCTCGCCGCCGTCGCCGGGCTGGTCGCCCTCTCCGCCTGTTCCACCGCGGGTGGGGGCGGGGCCGACGGCAGGGTCAAGGTCACCGCCTCCTTCTACCCGATGCAGTTCCTGGCCGAGCAGATCGGCGGCGGGCACGTCGACGTGACCGGACTGACCAAGCCCGGGACCGAACCGCACGACCTGGAGCTCACCCCCCGGCAGACCGGCGAGCTGGGCGAGTCGGACGTCATCGTCTACCTCAAGGGCCTGCAGCCCGCCGTCGACGACGCGATAGCCCAGTCCGGCGTGGCGAACACCGTCGACGCCGCCGCGCTGACCCCGCTGGAGGACCACGGCACCGAGGTCGACGGCCACGACCACAGCACCGGGGACAACCACACCGGGCACGAGGACGGAGAGGACGCGGGCGCCGACCCGCACGTCTGGCTCGACCCGGTCCGCTACGCCCAGGTCGCCGAAGGCGTCGGCAAGGCCCTCGCCAAGGCCGACCCGGACCACGAGGCGACCTACGGGAAGAACACCGCCGCGCTGGTGAAGAAGCTCGACGCGCTGAACACCGACTTCCAGGACGGGCTGGGGAACCGCACCTCGGACACCTTCATCACCACCCACGCGGCCTTCGGCTACCTCGCCGAGCGCTACGGGCTGGTCGAGGAGGCGATCAGCGGCATCGACCCGGAGTCCGAGCCCAGCGCCGCCCGGATGAAGACGCTGCACACCCTCGCCGAGGACAAGGGCGTCAGCACCGTATTCTTCGAGACGCTCGCCAGCGACCGGACCGCCAGGACCCTCGCGGGCGACCTCGGCCTGAAGACCGCGGTGCTCGACCCCATCGAGGGCATCACCGACAGGTCCGCGGGCCGCGACTACTTCGAGGTCCAGCACAGCAACCTTCAGGCCCTGCGCTCGGCGCTCGGCGCGAAGTGAGGCAACGATGACGGAGCCCGGTACGGAGGCTGGAATGGACACGGTCATATCGATGCGGGGGGCGACCGCCACCCTCGGCTCACGGCCGGTGCTGCGCGGCGTCGACCTGACCGTGCGGCGCGGGGAGGTCGTCGCGCTGCTCGGCGCCAACGGCTCGGGCAAGTCCACCGCGATCCGCGCCGTGGTCGGCCAGGTGCCGCTCACCGCGGGCGGTCTGGAGCTCTTCGGCACCCCGCTGAACCGGTTCCGCGACTGGGCCCGGATCGGCTACGTGCCGCAGCGCACCACGGCGGCCTCCGGCGTCCCCGCCACCGTGCGCGAGGTCGTCTCCGCCGGGCGGCTGGCCCGAACGAGGCTGGGCCTGCCCCGCAAGGCGGACCGCCGGGCCGTGGAGCGCGCCCTGGAGCTGGTCGGGATGGCCGACCGGGCCGGAGATCCGGTCGAGGCGCTCTCCGGCGGCCAGCACCAGCGGGTGCTCATCGCCCGCGCGCTGTCCGTCGAGCCCGAACTGCTGATCATGGACGAGCCGATGGCGGGCGTCGACCTCGCCAGCCAGGAGGTGCTCGCCGGGACGCTGCGCGAACAGGTCTCGGTGGGCACCACCGTGCTCCTGGTCCTGCACGAACTGGGACCGCTGGAGCCGCTGATCGACCGCGCGGTGGTGCTGCGCGACGGCTGCGTCGTCCACGACGGGCCCCCGCCGAAGGCCCAGGGGCAGCACGCGCTGCCCGGCCACGACCATGTCCACCCGCACGCCGGCCACGTGGCCGAGCCGATCCGGACGGGGCTGTTCTGATGGAGCTGTTCTCCTACGCCTTCATGCAGCGGGCGCTGATCGCCGCCGTCCTCGTCGGCATCACCGCCCCCGCGATCGGCATCTACCTCGTCCAGCGCCGCCAGGCCCTCATGGGCGACGGCATCGGCCACGTCGCCCTCACCGGTGTCGGCCTCGGCTTCCTGCTCAGCACCAACCCGGTGTGGATGGCGACGGCCGTGTCGGTCGCGGGCGCGATCGTCATGGAACTCATCCGCTGGTACGGCAGGACGCGCGGCGACATCGCGCTCGCCATGCTCTTCTACGGCGGCATGGCGGCCGGCGTGCTGTTCACCTCGCTCGCGCCGAACGGCTCCAACGCCAACCTGCTCACCTACCTGTTCGGCTCCATCACCACCGTCTCCCCCGAGGACATCACCGCGATCTGCCTGCTGGCCGGCTTCGTGGTGCTGGTCACCGTGGGCCTGCGACGGCAGCTGTTCGCGGTCTCCCAGGACGAGGAGTTCGCCCGGGTGACCGGTCTGCCGGTGCGGCTGCTCAACCTGCTGGTCGCCGTCACCGCGGCGGTCACGGTCACGGTCGCCATGCGGGTCGTCGGACTGCTGCTGGTCAGCGCGCTGATGGTGATCCCGGTCGCCGCCTCCCAGCAGATCGCCCGCAGCTTCGCCACGGCCTTCGCGCTGTCGGTCGTGATCGGCGTGGCGGTCGCCTTCTCCGGCACGGTCACCTCGTACTACGCCGACGTGCCCTCCGGAGCGACCATCGTGCTGCTGGCCATCGGTGTCTTCGTCACGCTGACGCTGCTGGCCGCGCCGCTGGCGAAAAAGCGTGCACGCCGTGCCGCGGAGGACGGGACACGGTGCACCCTGGAGGTACCCGCGGCGCGTCCCACCGAGGACGACGTCCGGGTATGAGCTCCAGGCCTGGCAGAATGACCGACCGAACCGACCGAGTAGGAGGCCACCGGTGACGACCGCCAAGCCCCCCGTCCGCGGACGATCGACCCGGCAGCGTGCCGCCGTCGCCGCGGCCCTCGCCGAGGTCGACGAGTTCCGCAGCGCCCAGGAACTGCACGACCTCCTCAAGCACCGGGGTGACTCGGTCGGCCTCACCACGGTCTACCGCACGCTGCAGTCCCTCGCCGACGCCGGCGAGATCGACGTCCTGCGCACCGGGGAGGGCGAGTCCGTCTACCGGCGCTGCAGCAGCGGCCACCACCACCACCTGGTCTGCCGCGTGTGCGGCAAGGCGGTCGAGGTCGAGGGTCCCGCGGTCGAGAAGTGGGCCGACACCATCGCCGAGGAGCACGGCTTCGTCGACGTCGCCCACACCGTGGAGATCTTCGGGACCTGCGCCGACTGCGCCGGCTGCGGCGGCCCCGCCGCGAACTGAACCGGGCCCCGCCCGCCGTCGTGCTCCTCCCGCCCCGCGGTCGTCCGTGGACGACCGCGGGGTGACTGCCGACTACTCCGTGTCCGCGTCGCCCGCCGCCGCCGGCGGCTGCTCGTTGGGCAGCGCGCCGCCGAAACGGCGGTCGCGGGAGGCGTACTCCAGGCACGCGCGCCACAGGTCGCGGCGGTCGAAGTCCGGCCAGAGGACGTCCTGGAAGACCATCTCGGCGTAGGCGGACTGCCAGATCAGGAAGTTGGAGGTGCGCTGCTCGCCGGAGGGGCGGACGAACAGGTCCACGTCCGGCATGTCCGGGTGGTACATGTACTTGGCGAGGGTCTTCTCGTTGACCTTGGAGGGATCGAGGCGACCCGCCTTTATGTCCTCGGCCAGGCGCGCCGCCGCGTCGGCGATCTCGGCGCGGCCGCCGTAGTTGACGCACATGTACAGCGTCATCGCGTCGTTGTCGCGGGTCATCTCCTCCGCGACCTGGAGCTCCTTGACGACCGACTTCCACAGCCGGGGCATGCGCCCGGCCCAGCGGATCCGGATGCCCATCTCGTGCATCTCGTCGCGGCGGCGGTGGATGACGTCCCGGTTGAAGTTCATCAGGAAGCGGACCTCGTCGGGCGAGCGCTTCCAGTTCTCGGTCGAGAAGGCGTACAGGGAGAGGTTCTTGACCCCCAGCTCCAGGCAGCCCTTGAGGACGTCCAGCACGACGGTCTCGCCGACCTTGTGCCCCTCGGTGCGGGGCAGGCCGCGCTCCTTGGCCCAGCGGCCGTTGCCGTCCATCACGATGGCCACGTGCTGGGGGACCAGCTCACCTGGGATCTTGGGGGGCTGCGCGCCGGACGGGTGCGGGTCGGGAGCCCGGTACTCGCGCCGGGGACGGCTCAGAATCCCGCGTACTGCCATGACCTTGCTCTCCACTTCCTGTGCCTCACGAGTTGGTGCTGCCGGGCCCGCCGGGTACCGCTACTTCTCGATGAAACGCAGACTGCGCAAGCCGCGCTCCAGATGCCACTGCAGATACGCCGCGACCAGTCCGCTGCCCTCCCGGCAGTGGCGCGGTTCGCACGCGTCGGCGGTCTCCCAGTCCCCTCCGAGCAACGCGCCGAGGAGTTCCAGTGACTCCAGTGAGGGTACGACGCTTCCGGCCGGGCGGCACTCGCCGCATACGACTCCTCCCGCACCGACCGAAAAGAACCGATTCGGGCCCGGCATCCCGCACTTCGCGCAGTCCCCGAAGCTGGGCGCGTAGCCGTTGACCGCCAGCGAGCGCAGCAGGAAGGCGTCGAGCACCAGACGCGGGTCGTGCTCACCGTCGGCGAGCGTGCGCAGGCCGCCGACCAGCAGCAGGTACTGCTGCACCGCCGGTTCGCCCTCGTGGTCGGTGAAGCGCTCGGCGGTCTCCAGCATCGCCGTGCCCGCGGTGTAGCGGGCGTAGTCGGTGACGATGCGGCTGCCGTAGGGGGCGATCGTCTCGCCCTGGGTGCACAGCGGCAGGCCGCGGCCGATCAGTTCGCCCCCGCGCGCGAAGAGCTGCACGTCCACGTGGGAGAACGGTTCCAGCCGCGCGCCGAACTTGGACTTCGTCCGCCGCACGCCGCGGGCCACCGCCCGCACCCGGCCGTGCCGGCGGGTGAGCAGGGTGATGATCCGGTCCGCCTCGCCCAGCTTCTGGGTGCGCAGCACGATGCCGTCGTCGCGGAACAGACTCATGCGCCCATTGTTCCGTACGCGGCGACCGGACCGGCCCGGGTCGTACGCTACGGCCCATGTCGATCACAGCCACCGTCGCCGTGCTGCTCATAGCGGCCCTCCACCTCTACATCCTGGTCCTGGAGATGTTCCTGTGGACCACCCCCCGCGCCAGGGGGGCCTTCGGGACCACCGCGGAGTTCGCGCAGGCGAGCAAGGCACTCGCGGCCAACCAGGGGCTCTACAACGGTTTCCTGGCCGCCGGGCTGGTGTGGGGCGCCGTGGCCGCCGACCCGGTGGGCTTCCAGGCCACGGTGTTCTTCCTCGTCTGCGTGGCGGTCGCCGGGCTGTACGGCGCCGCGACCGCGAGCCGCCGCATCCTCTTCGTGCAGACCGTGCCGGCCCTCGTCGCCCTGGCCCTGGTGCTGGTGGCCCGCTGATGGACTCCGTCACCCACCGCATCACCGCGGCCGGCCCCGACGGCACCGCCCTGGAGGTGCTGCACGGCTACGCGGACCGCGGGCGGCGGATGCTGGGCGCGACGGTGCGGACCGTGCTCGCCTGCTTCGCCGTCGCCGCCGCGATCCTGGTCCGGGCGGTCAGCCGCTGAGCCCCGCCGCCCCGCCGGGCGCGACCAGCCCCGACTCGTAGGCCGTAATCACCAACTGGGCGCGGTCGCGGGCGCCGAGCTTGCCCATGATCCGGCTGACGTGCGTCTTGGCGGTGAGCGGGCTGAGGCCCAGCGCCTCGGCGACCTCCGTGTTGTTCAGGCCCCGCGCGACGAGGGTGAGCACCTGCCGCTCCCGTGCGGACAGCGCGGCGAGACGTTCCGGGGCCGGCCCGCCCGGCGGCGGGCCCTCCGGGAGGCGCAGCACCCGGGCGATGAGCCGCGCGGTCGGCCCCGGCGAGAGCAGCGCCTCGCCCGCGGCGACCGTGCGGATGGCGTCGAGGAGGTCGGCGGGACGGGTGTCCTTGACGAGGAAGCCACTGGCCCCGGCGCGCAGTGCGGGGACGACGTGGTCGTCGCTGTCGTAGGTGGTGAGCACCAGCACCCGGACCCCGGCCAGGTCGTCGTCGGCGGCGATCAGCCGGGTCGCCTCGATGCCGTCGAGGTCGGGCATGCGGATGTCCATGATCACCACGTCGGCGCGGCCGGCGCGGGCCGCCGCCACGGCTTCCCGCCCGGTGGCCGCGTGCCCGACGACCTGCATGTCGGGGGCGGACTCGACGAGCATCGCGAAGGCCTCACGGACCAGGGTCTGGTCGTCGGCGAGCAGGACGCGGATCATGCCGTGCCCCCCGCGAACGGCAGAACGGCGGCCACCCGGAAACCGCCCTCGGGCCGGGGCCCGGCGGTCAGCGTGCCGCCGACGCTGCGGGCGCGCTCGCGCATGCCGATGAGGCCGTAGCCGGCGGCGGGCACGGTCTCCGCCGGGCCGGCGTCCGCGGGGGGCCTCGGAGGTGCCACGGCGCGCCAGGGCCGCCATCGGGCGTCGGGGCGGTCCGGTTCGTGCTCGGCCTCCGTCCCCGGGCAGGGGCCGTCGTCGGTGACGGCGATCCGCAGGGCGGCGCCGCGGTCCGGGTCGGTGCCGAGTTCCACCCCGACCCGGACCGAGGTGCCCCCGGCGTGCCGTACGGCGTTGGTGAGGGCCTCCTGCACGATGCGGTAGGCGGCCGCCCCGATCGCCGGGGGCACCCCGTCCGCGCCGGCCGCGACGGCCAGTTCCACCCGGGCGCCGGCGGCCTCGGCGGAGCGGGCCAGGTCGGCCACGGCCGCCAGGCCCGGCAGCGGGCCGCGGTCGTCGTCGCCGCGCAGCACCTGGAGGGTGGCGCGCAGTTCGGCGCGGGCGTCGCGGCAGGTGCCGGCGATGCTGTCGAGGGCGCCGGCGACGGCCGTGCGGTCCAGCCGGTCGGGGTCGGCGAGCAGGACGTGCGCGGCGACCGAGGTCTGCACGCCGATGAGGGTGATGCTGTGAGCGAGCAGGTCGTGCAGGTCGCGGGCGATCCGCAGCCGCTCCTCGGCGACGCGCCGGGCCGCCTCCTCCTCGCGGGTGCGTTCGGCGCGTTCGGCGCGCCCGACGATGGCGGCCACGTACTTGCGGTGGATGCGCACCGCCTCGCCGGTCAGCGCCACCGCCACCACCCAGCCGCCGCTGCGCAGCATGTCGGTCGCCGCGTGCCGGTCGGGTGTCGCCGACATCACCCCGACCATGATCGCGACGACCGCCGCCACGGTGAGGTACGTCCGCGGCGGCGGCCCGGCGACCGCCAGCGAGTAGATCGCCACCATGCTCGCCGGGACCACGGCCAGGTGGAGGTTGTCCATGGCGTGGTACGGGGCGACGGCCGCGACCGTGACGAGCATCACGGTCATCGGCCACCGCCGCCGGACGGCCAGCACCAGCGCGGTGACCACCAGCAGCGCCCAGCCCGCCGCGTCCGGGCGGTGCCCCTGCCCGGACGGCAGGAGGGCGCCCATGGCGCTCTGGAGCGCGAGCACGCCCCCGGCGAGGGCGGCGTCCTTGTGCGCACGGACGGCGGGCGGGAGGGGCGGCGGCTTCGGCACGGCTCCATCTTCCGTTACGGGGTCGGCGGCGTGACAGACCGGTTCACGGGCCGGCTCACGGGCCCGTACGCGGCCGGCTCAGCCGGCCCGGCCACCAGAGCCGCTCGCGCAGCGCCACGCTCGCGGAGGTCACCAGGTAGGTGCGGACGAGGAAGGTGTCCAGCAGGACGCCCACGGCGATGACGAAGCCCATCTCGACCAGCGACACCAGCGGCATGTTGACCAGGACCGAGAACGTGGCCGCCAGCACCAGCCCGGCCGAGGCGATCACCCCGCCCGTGGTGCGCAGCGCGGTGACGGCCGCGGCGGCCGGCGCGGCCCCCGCCAGCGACTCCTCGCGCATCCGGTGCATGAGGAAGATGCCGTAGTCGACGCCGAGCGCCACGAGGAAGACGAACGACAGCAGCGGCAGCCCCGGGTCCGTGCCCTCGAAGCCGAACAGCGGCCCGAAGACCAGCCCGCCGATGCCCAGCGCGGCGCCCCACACCGCGATCACGGCCACCACGAGCAGCAGCGGCCCGACCAGGCTGCGCAGCAGCACCACAAGGATCAGCAGCACGGCCGCCAGGACGAGCGGCACGACGACCCGGCGGTCGCGGGAACTGGTGGCGGCCAGGTCGGCCTGCTGGGCACCGGGCCCGCCGACGTGGGCGCCGTAGGGGCCGTCCAGCTCCGCGCGCAGGGCGTGGATGGTCGCGGTCTCGCCGGGCGACTCGGGCGGCGCCTGCGCGGTCACCGACACCTCCGTCCAGCCGCCGCCGCTGCGCCCGCGTTCGGCGGACGCGACCCCTTCGGTGCCCCGGACCGCGGCCAGCACCTCGCCGGCCCGGCCGGTGGGTGCCATGACGGTGATCGGCTGGGCGGAGCGGCCGGGGTCGGCCTCGGCGAGGATGCGCATGGCGGCGACCGACTCCGGGGCGCTGGTGAAGGCGTCGTCGTTCTTCAGGCTGCCGGGCAGGGCCAGGGTCCCGAGCGCCAGCGCCCCGAGCAGCACCGCGCCACCCGCGAGCACGGCCAGCGGACGGCGTGCGGCCGAGCCGCCCATCGCCGCGAACAGGCCGCGCGGACGCGGCACTTCACTGCCGTACGCCGGGACCAGCGGCCAGAAGACCCGGCGGCCCAGCAGCACCAGCAGCGCGGGCAGCAGGGTCGTCATCGCCAGGAGCGCGCACAGCACCCCGACCGCGGCGATCGGGCCCATGCCCCGGCTGCTGTTGAGGTCGGCGGCGAGCAGGCACAGCAGCCCCGCGGCGACGGTCCCGGAGGAGGCCAGGATCGCGGGCCCGCAGCCGCGCAGCGCGGCGCGCATGGCGTCGTACGGGCGCGGCACGCGCCGCAGTTCCTCGCGGTAGCGGGAGACGAGCAGCAGCGCGTAGTCGGTGCCGGCGCCGAAGACCAGGATGGTCATCACGCCCTGGCTCTGGCCGGTGACGGTGACGCCGAAGGCCTGGTGGAGTCCGTAGACCCCGGCCATCGCGGCGGCGTCGGCCACGCCCGCGACGAGCAGGGGCAGCAGCCACAGCAGCGGGCTGCGGTAGATGAGGATCAGCAGGACGGCGACGACGGCCACCGTGGTGTAGAGCAGCGGCCCGTCGAGGGAGGAGTACACCTCCTTCATGTCGGTGTTGAGCGCGCCGGGGCCGCCCACGTGGGCGGTCAGCCCGTCGCCGCCCTCGGCCCGGTCGCGGACGTCGGTGACGAAGGCGTTCCTGGCCGCGTCGTCCTGGCCCGGCCCGGTGCTCGCCACGGGGTACATCAGCGTGTCGCCGTGCGACAGGACGGCGTGCGGCGTGCCACCCGTGAGCCGGTGCGCCCGCGCGATGCCGGCGATCTGGGCGGCCGCCTTGTCGCGGTCGGCGGCGGTCAGCCCGCCGTCGCGGTGGTAGACGACCACGAGTTCGGTGGCCTCGCCGCCGGGCAGCGCGTCCTGGAGCCGGGCGACCTGCGTGGAGTCGGCGCTGACCGGGAGGTAGTCCACCGCCCGGTTCTGCTGCGCGTCGGCGAGCTTGCCGGCCAGCGGGCCGGCCAGCGCCAGTACGGCGATCCACAGCGCGAGCACCGCCCAGGGGAGCGCGCGGGCGCCCCGGCTCCGCCCCCGTCCTCGGGTCGGCGGCGGCGCGGCGGCCGGTGTGGTCTCAGTGGTCGGGGCCCCCATCATGGGCCTCCCTCCGGGCCGGTGGTCTGGTCCTTTCCAGACTTCCGGCGCGGGGGCGCCTTTTCGTCGGGCCCGGGACCGAGCCCGGCGTTACTGCCCGGGGTGCGGTGCGGGCCCCGTTACTCCCCGGGGAGTACGCCCGGCGGTGGCGGTCAGGGGCGGCCCGTCAGGACGGCGTGCGGGCCGCGGCCTCCAGGATGCGTTCGGTGTCCTCGCCGACGAGGCCGAGGCAGCGGCCGACGGCGCCGAGGACCTCCCGCTCGGCGGGCAGGTAGGGGCCGTCGGCGAGGGCGATGAGGGCGCCCTGGACCAGGATGTGCTCGCGGCCCTGGGGGGCGAGGTGGCGGGAGAGGGGGCCCAGGGCCTCGTGGAGCTCGATGGACAGCCAGCTGCCGCAGCCGTCGAGGGCGTCCGCGAGCCCGTCGGCGTCCAGGGCGTCGGAGGCGCCGGGGAAGCGGCCCTCGTCGGCGACGATGGCCGCGAGCAGGCCGAGCAGCTGGTCCTCGGTGCAGTCGGTGAACCCGGCCGAACGGACCGCGCCGACGGCGGCCTCGCGGGCGCCGCGCCCCATGGCGCCGCCCGCGGTGAGCACGGCGAGGGCGACGGTGTGGACGGCGTCGCGGAGCATGGCGGAGAAGACGGTGGTGGTGGGCTGCTCCAGGGCCTCGGGCCCGCGGTGGGCGCGGCACACCACGCACTCCACGACCGTGCCGGCCGAGCCGCGCGGCAGGAGGGGCAGGCCCAGCAGGGTCAGCCGCCGGGTGCCGGTGCGCCGCCGGTAGCCGCGGTCGCCGCCGCAGCCGGCGCAGAAGAACTCCCCGTCACCTTCGGTGTGCCAGACCGTCCGCACGCCCAAGATGCACAAGCCCTTGATGTGGAGCACTTCGCACCCTCCGGCCGCCATTCCGATTTACACCGGTTCGTCCCTTTACGCGCCGTACGCGTGGGTAACGCTCCGGCAACGGCGCCGTAATGACGTGATGTTAGCCACATGAGCGGCGCGTAGTCAGTACCACGTGAGGGCCGAATACGAGAACCGGCCACGGCGCCCGCTCGGGCGCCGTGGCCGGTTCACGTGCTGTGACTAGCGGGCCGCGCGGTTGACGGCGGAGACGACCGCCTTCAGCGAGGCGCGGGTGGTGTTGCCGTCGATGCCGATGCCCCACAGGACCTGGCCGTCGATGGCGCACTCGATGTACGAGGCGGCCTGGGCGCTGGCGCCCTCGCTCATGGTGTGCTCGGTGTAGTCCAGCAGGCGGGCGTCGACCCCGACCGAGGCCAGCGCGTCGAAGAACGCGGAGATCGGGCCGTTGCCGGTACCGGTCAGGACCGTCTCCGCGCCGTCCACGACCGCCTCGACGGTCAGGGTGTCGGTGCCGTCGCTGCTGGTCGAGGTCTGCGCCGAGCGCAGCGCGACGCGGCCCCAGGCGTTCTCCGGGGTGGGCAGGTACTCGTCCTCGAAGATCGCCCAGATCTCCTTCGGGGTGACCTCGCCGCCCTCGGCGTCGGTCTTCGCCTGGATGATCTTCGAGAACTCGATCTGCATGCGGCGCGGCAGGTCCAGCTTGTGGTCGTTCTTCAGGACGTACGCGACGCCGCCCTTGCCGGACTGCGAGTTCACGCGGATGACGGCCTCGTAGGAGCGGCCGACGTCCTTGGGGTCGATCGGCAGGTACGGGACCGCCCACTCCAGATCGTCGACTGTCACACCCGGGCCCTGGGCGGCCGCGTCGGCCTCCATGGCGTCGAACCCCTTCTTGATGGCGTCCTGGTGGGAGCCGGAGAAGGACGTGTAGACCAGGTCGCCCACGTACGGGTGGCGCGGGTGGACCTCCATCTGGTTGCAGTACTCGGCGGTGCGGCGGACCTCGTCGATCTGGGAGAAGTCGATCATCGGGTCCACGCCCTGGCTGAACAGGTTCATGCCCAGGGTGACCAGGTCGACGTTGCCGGTGCGCTCGCCCTGGCCGAACAGGCAGCCCTCGATGCGGTCGGCGCCGGCCATCAGCGCCAGTTCGGCGGCGGCCACGGCCGTGCCGCGGTCGTTGTGCGGGTGGACCGACAGGCACACGTACTCGCGGCGCGACAGGTTCCGCGACATCCACTCGAAGCGGTCCGCGTGGGTGGAGGGCGTGGAGCGCTCCACGGTCGCGGGCAGGTTCAGGATGATCTCGCGGCCCTCCTCGGGCTGCCAGACGTCCATCACCGACTCGCAGACCTCCAGCGCGAAGTCCAGCTCGGTGTCGGTGAAGATCTCCGGGCTGTACTGGTAGCCGAAGACGGTCTCGTCGCCCAGGATCTTGTCCGCGTACTCCATGACCAGCCGCGTGCCGTCCACGGCGATCTGCCGGATCTGCTCCTTGGAGCCGCGGAAGACCACCCGGCGGAAGGTCGGGGCGGTCGCGTTGTACAGGTGCACGGTCGCGCGCGCCGCGCCGCGCAGGGACTCCACGGTCCGCTCGATCAGTTCCTCGCGGGCCTGGGTCAGTACGGAGATGGTGACGTCGTCGGGGATCGCGCCCTCTTCGATGATGGAGCGCACGAAGGCGAAGTCGGTCTCGCCCGAGGCGGGGAAGCCGACCTCGATCTCCTTGTAGCCCATCGTCACCAGCAGGTCGAACATCGCGCGCTTGCGGGCCGGTGACATCGGGTCGATCAGCGCCTGGTTGCCGTCCCGCAGGTCGGTCGACAGCCAGCGGGGGGCCTTGGTGATCCGCCGGTCCGGCCAGGTGCGGTCCGGGATCTCCACGGCCTCGTACGGCTTGTACTTGTGGACCGGCATCGCGGTCGGGCGCTGGCGCACCGTCGCGGCGGTGATGGGCGTGGGGCGGCCGACGGCGTTCGGGGTGGACATCTGCGGGGGTGCTCCTCGGTTGCGGCTGTGGAGGCGGCCGACCGGCGCTGGTGCAACGCCAAACCCCGCGGGGAGGGAGTCGACCTGGACTACAGGCCCTCGCCGCGGCAGCTAAGAAGAAGCAGCCCGAAACGCATGATGCTGTCGACCATAACCGAGCCCCCGGGGACCCTGCAGCCGCTGCGGCGTTCTTCTCAGTATGCAAGACCGCCCGTGATGACATGAAAAACGTACATCTTCCCCCCTTTTCGTGGATCATGGTCACACCTAGTGACAGACAGTGAGCACCGTGCCACATTGCCCTGCATGGAGCAGACACCTGTTTTCTGCACGATCGTGCCGCCGCACGTCCTCGACAAGGTCGCCCGCAACGAGGACCGCGCACTCGCCGAGCCCGCCCGCCGCACCCTGGAACGCGACGCCGCGGAGCGCACCCGCCGCCGGCTGACCACCGTCATCGGAGCCCTCCCGGTGATCGGGGCGGAGCCGTCGGACCGGCCGCGCCGCACGATCAGCGACGCGCAGCACCGCACGGACCTGCCGGGGCGGAAGGTCCGCGGCGAGGGCGACCCCGCCACGGCCGACGACACCGTCAACCGGGCCTACGACGGACTGGGGGCGACCTTCGAGCTCTTCCTGACGGCGTACGGCCGCCACTCCATCGACGACGCCGGGCTGCCGCTGGACGCCACCGTCCACTACGACCGCGACTACAACAACGCCTTCTGGAACGGCGAGCAGATGGTCTTCGGGGACGGCGACGGGGAGATCTTCCTCGACTTCACGCTCCCCCTCGACGTCATCGGCCACGAACTGACCCACGGCGTCACCCAGTACACCGCCAACCTCGACTACTTCGGCCAGTCCGGCGCCCTCAACGAGTCGATGTCGGACGTCTTCGGCTCGCTCATCAAGCAGCACGCGCTCGGCCAGACCGCCGAGCAGGCCGACTGGCTGATCGGCGCCGGACTGCTCGCCCCTCGCGTCACGGGCATGGCGCTGCGCTCCATGAAGGCCCCCGGCACGGCCTACGACGACGACGTCCTCGGCAAGGACCCGCAGCCCGGCCACATGGACGCCTACGTCCGCACCTCGCGGGACAACGGGGGCGTGCACATCAACTCCGGTATCCCCAACCGGGCGTTCCACCTGCTGGCCGTCGCGCTGGGCGGCAACGCCTGGGAGCGGGCCGGGCTGATCTGGTACGACGTGCTGACCGGCGGCGCGCTGTCGCCCAGGGCGACGTTCGCCGAGTTCGCCCAGGCGACGGTCGCCTCGGCCGCCGGGCGCTTCGGTGAGGGCGAGGAACACGCGGCGGTGGTGAAGGCGTGGTCGGAGGTCGGCATCCCGACCGCCGTGAACGGCACCGACGTGCCGCGCCAGTCGCCGGTCCCGGAAGGTGCGCGACCGCCCGCACAGGGGTAGACGTCCGCCATGCGCATACAGGTGATCCGCTCCGGCGGTTTCGCGGGGATCGAGCGCCGGGCCGTGCTGGAGACCGCCGGCCGGCCCGACGCCTTCCGTCTGCACGCCCTGGCCCGCGACGTCCTCGCCGCGGGCCCGGCCGCGCCCCCGCAGGGCGTACCGGACGGTTTCCGGTACGAGATCACGGTGGACGGCCGCACGGTGCACTGCGCCGACCCGCGGCTGACGGAGGAACAGCGCGAACTGGTCCAACTGGTGCTGAAGGAGGGCGCGTAGCCGATGAGCGGGCACACGACCGGGCTGCGCAGCCTGACCGACGAGGTGACCGTCCCCGAACTGCCGGTGCGGGGACGGCTGCCGCGGTGGCTCGACGGGGTCCTGCTGCGCAACGGCCCCGCCCTCTTCGAGGCCGGGGAGCGCCGCTACCGGCACTGGTTCGACGGCCAGGCGATGCTCCACCGGTTCGCGATCGAGGACGGCCGGGTCTCCTACGCCAACCGCTTCCTGGACGTGCCGAGCAGCCGTACCGCCCGGCACGAGGGCCGCATCGGCTACCAGGAGTTCGCCACCGACCCCTGCCGCTCGCTCTTCGCCCGGGTGCTCACCCCGTTCCTCCGCAAGCCCTCGGGGAACGCCAACGTCAGCGTCGCCCGCTTCGGCGAACGCTTCGTCGCGCTGACCGAGACCCCGATGCCGGTGGAGTTCGACCCGAGGACGCTGGAGACGGTCGGCGTCGTCGGCTACGAGGACGCGCTGGCCGGTCAGTGGACCACGGCGCACCCGCACCAGGACCCGGTCACCGGCGAACTGGTCAACTTCGTGGCGCACTTCGCGCGGCGCAGCGAGTACCGCGTCTACCGCCAGTCCTCCGACGGCACGGCCCGCCGCAGGCTCCTGGGCAGCCTGCCCGTCACCCGGCCCGGCTACATGCACAGCTTCGCGATCACCGACCGCCATGTGGTGCTCGTGGAGTTCCCGCTCGTCGTCAACCCGCCGGCACTGCTGCTCAGCGGCCGGCCCTTCATCGAGAACTACCGCTGGCGCCCGGAGCGCGGCACCCGCTTCATCGTCATGGACCGCAGGGACGGCACCGTCCGCCGCGTCGCCAAGGGCCCGGCCTTCTTCGCCTTCCACCACGTCAACGCCTTCGAGGACGGCGACGCGCTGGTGCTGGACCTGTGCGCCTACGAGGACCCGTCCGTCATCGACGCCCTCTACCTCGACCGGCTGCGCGACGGCGGCGGCGTCCCGCAGGCCCGGCCCACGCGGTACCGGATCGGCGGGGACGGCGCGGTGACGGGCGAGCGGCTCGGCGAGGAGCCGATGGAGCTCCCCCGCATCGACTACGGGCGGTGCAACGGACGCCCCTACCGCTTCGCGTACGGCGTCGGCAGCCGCGACGGGCGGGGCGAGCACTTCACCGACCAGCTGGTGCGGCTCGACACGGCCGACGGCGGCACCGTGACCTGGTCGCAGGAGGACTGCTATCCCGGGGAGCCCGTCTTCGTCGCGGCCCCGGAGGCCGGGGCGGAGGGCGAGGGCGTGGTGCTCTCCGTCGTCCTCGACGCCGCGGCCGGCTCGTCCTTCCTGCTGGTCCTGGACGCCGTCACGTTCCGCGAGCTGGCCCGCGCCGAGGTCCCGCACGCGGTGCCGTTCGGCTTCCACGGGATCTTCAGCGGCGGGGCCGCCGGGGGTGCGACGGCCTAGGCCCGGTCGCCCGGGCCGTGTCGGCCTAGAAGCCGAGCTTGCGCAGCTGCTTGGGGTCGCGCTGCCAGTCCTTGGCGACCTTCACGTGCAGGTCGAGGAAGACCGGCGTCCCGAGCAGCGCCTCGATGTGGCGGCGGGACTTGGTGCCGACCTCCTTCAGGCGGGAGCCCTTGGGGCCGATGATGATGCCCTTCTGGCTGGGGCGCTCGATGTAGATGTTGGCGTGCACGTCCAGCAGCGGCTTCTCCGCCGGGCGCCCCTCGCGCGGCAGCATCTCCTCGACCACGACGGCGATGGAGTGCGGCAGCTCGTCCCGTACGCCCTCGAGAGCGGCCTCGCGGATCAGCTCGGCGACCATGACCTGCTCGGGCTCGTCGGTGAGGTCGCCCTCCGGGTAGAGGGCCGGACCCTCCGGGAGCAGCGGGACGAGGAGGTCGGCCAGGAGCGAGACCTGCTTGTCGCCGACGGCGGAGACCGGGATGATCTCGGCCCACTCGATGCCCAGTTCGGTGCCGAGCAGGTCGATGGCGACCAACTGCTCGGCGAGGCGCTTGGAGTCCACCAGGTCGGTCTTGGTGACGATGGCGACCTTGGGGGTCTTGCGGACCTCGGCCAGCTCCTTGGCGATGTAGCGGTCACCGGGGCCGAGCTTCTGGTCGGCGGGCAGGCAGAAGCCGATCACGTCGACCTCGGCCCAGGTGGTGCGGACGACGTCGTTGAGCCGCTCGCCGAGCAGGGTGCGCGGCTTGTGCAGACCGGGGGTGTCGACCAGGACCAGCTGGGCCTCCGGGCGGTGCACGATGCCGCGCACGGTGTGCCGGGTGGTCTGCGGCCGGTTGGAGGTGATGGCCACCTTCGTGCCGACCAGAGCGTTGGTCAGGGTGGACTTGCCCGCGTTGGGGCGGCCCACGAAGCAGGCGAAGCCGGCCCGGTGGGCGGGGGCGGGGGTCGTCTCGGTGCGAACGCTCATGGCGACCATTGTCCCTGATCCACCGGGCCCCGCTGACGCCCCGGGCGGCGGCGCCGCCCGGGGGACCGGAGCGGCCGTTCCCCCGGGTGTCGCCCGGTGTTCCCCCGCGGGCACGGCGCAGGCCACGATCCGCTGCTATAACCGATGGATATGGACGTCCACGTGCGTGACCTCCGCTACTTCGTCACGGTCGCGGACGAGCTGCACTTCACCCGGGC
Source organism: Streptomyces sp. TOM-9 (assembly GCF_056858595.1). Classification (NCBI taxonomy): domain Bacteria; kingdom Bacillati; phylum Actinomycetota; class Actinomycetes; order Kitasatosporales; family Streptomycetaceae; genus Streptomyces; species Streptomyces sp. TOM-9. Next base: position 3,560,711 of record NZ_JBXEQB010000001.1, read on the forward strand.
CGCCGAGCGGCTGCGCATCTCCCAGCCCGCGCTCTCCAAGCAGATCCGCGCCCTGGAACGGCAGCTCGGCTTCCGCCTCTTCGACCGCGGGCCGCGCGGCGTCGGCCTCACCGTGCAGGGCGAGGCGCTGCTGCCCGCCGCACGCGCCCTGGTCGGTGACTGGGAGCACGCCCTGCGCGCGGCCCGTTCTGCGGGGCCCGGCGGCTGAGCCGGCGCCGGATCAGCCCGCTTCGACCGTCGCCCGGACGACGCCGTCGGGGCCGGCCAGCAGCACCGGCGTGTCCGCGCCGCCCAGGTCGCGCACGGCCGCACGGTCCTCGTCCGGCACCGCGTCCGCCTCGGAGACCACGGCCGCCGCCTCCAGGGACGTGGCACCGCTGGCGACCGCCATGGCCACCGCCGTCCGCAGCGCGCTGAGCGACAACGACCGAAGGGCCACGGTCCCCGCCACGTAGGTGCGCCCCGTCTCGTCGCGCACGGCCGCCCCCTCGGCGACGCCGTTGCGGGCGCGGGCGGAGCGGGCCAGGGTGATGATCTTGCGGTCTTCCGGGTGCAGCTCGTCGCTCATGCGGTCAGCGTATCCGTCCTCGATGGTTCCCCTCCGGGGCAGGGCATTGTCATGATCTCGGCATGGATGACAACGCGGCGCCGGCCTACGAGGCGCGCTACGGCTTCGACCGCCGAACGGTCGCCGTGCTGCTGGCGGCGGTCGTGTTCACCTCGGTCCTCGTGATGCCGGGCACGGGTGCCCCGCCCGCGATGCGGATCGCGGGAGGCGTCCTCTTCGGCGGCGGCGGGCTCCTCATCGCCGCGAACTCGCTGACCCGCAAGGTCGCCCTGCGCGTCGACGCGACGGGCGTGCTCCTCGGCGGGACACCCCTGCGCCACCGGGCCACCACCGTGCACGTGCCGTGGGAGGACGTCACCGCCGTGGTGCTGTGGAAGCAGCCGGTCCCTCACGGCCACCGGCTGCCCTGGATCGGGGTGACGCGCCGCGAGGGCGCTCCACCCCTGCCCGGTGCCGGGCAGGGCGCGCTGGCACGCGCCGCCGCGGGGGCCCTGGCCCCCGTACCGTTCGACCTGCTCATGGCGTCCCGCCAGGTGAACGGCTGGCGGCTCGACCGGCGACGCCTGGCCGCCGCGCTGGAACACTTCGCCCCCGGCGTCCCACTCGTCGACCAGGGCTGACCGGCGCTACCCGCCGTGCATCGCCCCGTCCGGCTCCGGGCCCGAGGGGTCCTCCGCGACGACCGGGACCGGCTCGACGAGGACCGCCCCGATGCGGTTGCGGCGGCCCGACGGGGCCTCCGCGGTGAGCCGGAGCGCGGCGGGGGCGTGCGGGGCCGAGGCGGTTTCGGGGAGCCCGACGACGGCGGAGGCGCCGGGGATCGGCACCCGGCCGAGGGTCTTGGCGAGCAGGCCGCCGACGGTCTCGACGTCCTCGTCGTCCAGGTCCACGCCGTAGAGCTCGCCCAGGTCTCCGAGGTCGAGGCGGGAGGTGACGCGGTAACGCCCCCCGCCCAGCTCCTCCACGGGCGGCACCTCGCGGTCGTACTCGTCGGTGATCTCGCCGACGATCTCCTCCAGGATGTCCTCGATGGTGACGACGCCGGCCGTGCCGCCGTACTCGTCGATGACGACGGCGACGTGGTTGCGCTCGCGCTGCATCTCGCGCAGCAGGTCGCCGGCGTTCTTGGTGTCGGGGACGAAGAAGGCCGGGCGCATCAGCGAGGAGACCGGGTCGGTCTCGGCGTCCCGGTTGATGTGCACCCGGCGGGCGAGGTCCTTGAGGTAGACGATGCCGACGATGTCGTCCTCGCTCTCGCCCGTGACCGGGATGCGCGAGAACCCGCTGCGCAGGGCGAGGGTCATGGCCTGGCGGATCGTCTTGAAGCGCTCGATGGCGACGAGCTCGGTGCGCGGCACCATCACCTCGCGCACCAGGGTGTCGCCGAGTTCGAAGACGGAGTGCACCATGCGGCGCTCCTCGTCCTCGATCAGGGACTCGCTCTCCGCGAGGTCCACCAGCGCGCGCAGCTCCGCCTCGGAGGCGAACGGGCCCTGGCGGAAGCCCTTGCCGGGGGTGAGGGCGTTGCCGAGCAGGATCAGCAGCGCCGGGATCGGCCCCATGACCCGGGCCAGCGGCAGCAGCACGTACGCCGCCGCGGTGGCCGTGTTCAGCGGGTGCTGGCGGCCGATGGTGCGGGGCGACACGCCCACCGCGACGTACGAGACCACGATCATGACGGCGACCGCCACCAGGACCGCCTGCCAGGTCTCCTCGAAGTGCCGGACGCACACGACGGTGACCAGCACCGCCGCCGCCATCTCGCAGGCCACCCGGACCAGCAGCGCGACGTTGAGGTAGCGGGTCGGGTCCGAGGACACCGCCAGCAGCTTGTCCGCGCCGCGCCGGCCGGCCCGCACCGCGGCCTCCGCCCGGAAGCGCGAGGTACGGGCGATGCCGGCCTCGGCGCAGGCGGCGAGCCAGGCGACGACGACCAGCAGGACGGCGAAGACCACCATCGCGATCAGTGGGTGGTCGTCGGGGCCGGCGACGGGCCCTGGATGCCGCGCTCGGCGCGCCAGCCGTCGAGGATGGCCTTCTGCAGACCGAACATCTCGGCCTTCTCGTCGGCCTCCTCGTGGTCGTAACCGAGCAGGTGCAGCACCCCGTGGACGGTGAGCAGCTGCAGCTCCTCGTCCATGGAGTGCTTGGTCACGGCCTCGTCGCCCTGCTTCTTCGCCACCTCGGGGCAGAGGACGATGTCCCCGAGCAGTCCCTGCGGGGGCTCCTCGTCCTCCTTCCCGGGACGCAGCTCGTCCATCGGGAAGGACATGACGTCGGTGGGGCCCGGTTCGTCCATCCACTGGATGTGCAGCTGCTCCATGGCGTCGGCGTCGACCGCGATGACCGAGAGCTCGGACAGCGGGTGGATGCGCATGTGCTGCAGGGCGTAGCGGCTGATGTCGAGCACCGCCGCCTCGTCGAAATCCCAGCCGGATTCGTTGTTGACGTCGATCGCCATAGTGCTTCGGAGGCTACTTTCGGTTGCCGTTGAGGTCGTCGTAGCGCTCGTAGGCGTCCACGATGCGCCCGACCAGCTTATGGCGTACGACATCCGTGCTCGTCAGGCGCGAGAAGTGCACGTCCTCGACGCCGTCCAGGATGTCCACGACCTGCCGCAGTCCGCTCTTCGTGCCACCGGGGAGGTCGACCTGGGTGACGTCACCGGTGATGACGATCTTGGAGTCGAAGCCGAGCCGGGTGAGGAACATCTTCATCTGCTCGGCGCTGGTGTTCTGCGCCTCGTCGAGGATGATGAAGGCGTCGTTGAGCGTGCGGCCGCGCATGTACGCCAGAGGAGCGACCTCGATCGTCCCGCTCGCCATGAGGCGCGGGATCGAGTCGGGGTCGATCATGTCGTGCAGCGCGTCGTACAGCGGACGCAGGTAGGGGTCGATCTTCTCGTAGAGCGTGCCCGGCAGGAAGCCGAGCCGCTCGCCCGCCTCGACGGCGGGGCGGGTCAGGATGATCCGGTTGACCTGCTTGGACTGCAGCGCCTGGACGGCCTTGGCCATGGCCAGGTAGGTCTTGCCGGTACCGGCAGGGCCGATGCCGAACACGATCGTGTGCTTGTCGATCGCGTCGACGTAGCGCTTCTGGTTGAGGGTCTTGGGGCGGATGGTGCGGCCCCGGCTGGACAGGATGTTCTGGGTGAGCACCTGGGAGGGGGTCTCCTCCAGGCCGTCGGCTCCGCTGTCCTGGCGGAGCATGGCGATCGACCGCTCCACTGCGTCCTCCGTCATCGGCTGGCCTGTGCGCAGTACCAGCATCATCTCGTCGAAAAGGCGCTGGACCAGCGCGACGTCCGCGGATTCACCGCTCGCGCTGACCTCATTGCCTCGTACATGGATGTCGACGGCCGGGAACGCCTGCTCTATCACGCGCAGGAGCGAGTCACCGGACCCCAGGACCGTCACCATGGGGTGCTTGGCCGGTACGACGAAGTGGGCGCTCGCCTGCGGTTGCTGCGTTGTCGGTGTCTGAGTCATGGGCCAGGCTCGACGGCCTGCTCATCCCGCCTTCTGCTGTTCGACATGCCACTGGGCTTGGGGTTCAAGGGTACGTCGGTGCGGCTGGGGTGCCGAGGGGTTTTACGCTGCGTCACGCACCGGGTAGAACTGCGGGATGGAGATCCGTACCGGAGGACCCGAGGACCTGCCCGCGACGCTCGCCCTGCTGGACGGAGCCGTCGCCTGGCTCACCGCCCGCGGCCACACCGGCCAGTGGGGCACCCGCCCCTGGTCCTCCCGGCCCCCGGCGGTGGAGCGCGTGGCCCGGTACGCGAAGGAGTACCTGCTGCGCGCGGCCGTGGCCGACGGCCGGGTGGTGGGCGTGTGCGTGCTGGCCGAGGAGAAGCCCGACTACGCCCCGCCCGTGGACGGGCGCGAGCTGTACCTGCGGCTGCTCGTCACCGACCGGGCGCTGTCCGGCAGCGGCATCGGCGCGGCCCTGGTGGACGACGCCGTCGCCGAGACGCGGCGCCGCGGCATCCCGCTGCTGCGGGTCGACTGCTACGCGGGCGGCGAGGGCCGGCTCGTCCGGCAGTACGAGGCCCTGGGCTTCACCCTCGCCCAGCCCTTCACCGTGCCCCAGGCCGAGGGCGCCCCCTGGCCGGGCCGGATCCTGGAGCGCCGGGTCTGACGACGGCACGCCGGAGGCATGCCGGGGGCATGCCCTCCATCCGCATCCGGAACGTCCCCGATGACGTGGACCGCACGCTCCGGCGCCGTGCGGCCGCAGCCGGCCTGTCCCTCGACGCCTACCTGTTGCGGCAGCTGACCGAGGAGGCACGCACGCCGACCGCGGACGACATCCGGGACCGCACGGGCCGTCCGGCGCCGGCGGAGTTCTCCGTGGAGCACCTCACCGTTCGCGACGGCGTACCGCCGGCCTCCTGAGCGCCACCGCGTCAGCGGAAGGGCGGCGGACGGAAGCCGATCGTCGGCACGGCGCGGCGCAGGGGCCAGCGGCGGGTGCCGGTGGGCAGCAGGTCGTCCAGGAAGGCGTAGCGGCGCAGCGCCGAGCGGTCCTGGTCGTCGTAGGCCTTGGCGTGCTGCCACCAGGCCGCGATCTCGATCCAGCCGGGCGCCGAGAGCGAACCCCCGAACTCCTGCACCGACAGCGCGGCCGTGAGGCACGCGAAGGCCAGCCGGTCGGCGAGCGACCAGCCGGCCAGGGTGCCGGTCAGGAAGCCCGCGACGAAGACGTCCCCGGCGCCCGTGGGGTCCAGGGCCTCCACCGAGAGCGCCGGCACCTCGGCGGCCTGGCCGGCGGCGGAGTCGACCGCGTACGCGCCCTCGGCGCCGAGCGTCACCACCGCCAGCGGGACCAGCTCGGCGAGCTTGCGGGCGGCGGCCCGGGGGCAGTCGGTGCGGGTGTAGCGCATGGCCTCGGCGGCGTTCGGCAGGAAGGCCTCGCAGTGCGCCAGGTCCGCCAGGTCCGCGATGTCCCAGCGGCCGCTGTCGTCCCAGCCGACGTCGGCGAAGATCCGGCTGCCCCGCCCGGCGGCGGTGCCGATCCACTCCTGCTGCGGGACCCCGGGCACCAGCGAGGCCACGCACGCCCGGCTCGGCGGCGGGCAGGGCGGCGCGGGCTCCTCCGGCGGCGGCGCCTCGTGGCCGTGGCTGACCATGGTGCGCTCGCCCTCGTACGCCATGGAGACCGTGACCGGCGAGTGCCAGCCGGGGATCTTGCGGGACAGCCCCAGCTCGATGCCCTCCCCCGCGGCGAGGGCGTCCCAGCAGTAGTCCCCGTACACGTCGTCGCCGAAGGCGGCCGCGAGCGAGGTGCGCAGCCCCAGCCGGGCGAGGGCGGTCGCCATGTTGGCCACGCCGCCGGGACTCGATCCCATGCCGCGTGCCCAGGACTCGGTGCCGCGCACGGGCGCGCTGTCGAGACCGGTGAAGATGATGTCCAGGAAGACCGTGCCGGTCAGGTACACATCGGTCTCCGGGTCGTCCGGCCCGCGCACCGCCGCGAGCGGATCGAGGACGGGCTGGTCTTCCACCCGGGCTCCTCCCGACCTGGTGTCGTTCCGACCGATCGTACGCGCGCCCGGGGCCGTGACCAGCGTTTGTCCGCACGGGGACGCGGACGGATCCTGAGGGAAAGCGGATGACCCCCAGGGGCTGGAGATGCCCGGACACTCGGCCGCACCGCCACAACTGATCGTGACCACGGGGCCGGACACCGGACGGGCCTACCCCGTACCGGCCGGCTACTGCGAGATCGGCAGGCTCGCCGGCAGCGGGATCCGGCTCGACGCGGAGGGCGTGAGCCGGCGGCACGCCGCGATGAACCGCGCCGGGAGCCACGTGGTGCTCAGCGACCTCGGCTCGACCAACGGCACCTACCTCAACGGGACCCTGCTCGACGCACCGCGCCCCCTCCACGACGGTGATCTGCTCCGCATCGGCCACGTCGAGCTGCGGCTGTCGGTGGAGTCGGCCCGGCAGGCGGACCCCGGGCACGGGGCGGACCCCCCGGAAGCCGGAGAGGCCGCGGAAGCCGCGGATGCCACGGGTGGCACTCCCCCGCCGCTGACCGTGCTCCACGACCTCGGGGACACCCGGGGCCGGTCCGGGCCCGGCCCCACCCGCCGCTACCCGTCCGGGCGCGCGCAGTACCTCGCCGGGCGCCGGCACTACGCGGCCGGCGGCGACCGGCGGGAGGCGGACGACCCCGGGGCCGCCGAGGAGGCCTTCAGCGGGCTGTTCCGGGTGCGCGGGCCGGGCCGGGTGCTCATGGCCGCCGGGGTGCTGGTGGCGCTCGCCGGGTTCGCCGTCTGGGTCTCCCTGATCCTCAGCCTGCTGGGCGGCGTGGGCAGCGCACAGGCCCCGCCGGACCCCTTCGCGGAGACCCTGTGGGGGCTGCCGAAGGCACCGCTGGGCTTCACCGCGTTCGCGGTGGGCGTCGTGCTCTTCGCGGGCGGCGCGGCCCTGTCGAGGGCTACCCGCAGGAGGGGCGCCACGTCGGGGCGGCGGCGTCCGGGACGGCACCGCCACTGACCCTCGGACGGGTACGGGCACGGCGGCGCGGGGCCCGGTCGCGGCGGCATACCAAAGCTTTGCCGGTCCTTTCCGCACGTGGCGACCTGGGCTGATCCGTCCTCGGGCGGCGATTCGGGGTCATCGCGCGTAGACAGCCCTTGACCAGCATGATCGGGGCCCTTAGCGTCGCCGCGTCAACGAGCCCCGCAGGGCCGGGCGTTCCCCCCAAGCGCGTGGGCCCGGCCGTGCGTGCCCTCCGGCCGGATCGAAGGAGCCCCCCAGATGCCCGCTGCCAGACCGTCCGTGTTCACCCGCGGGCGCACCCGCACCCTCGCCGCCGCCGTCGCCGCGGTGGCGGCGGCCGCCACCCTCTACGGGGTCGGCGCGGCGACCGCGGACACCTCCGTGCCGCGCAGCGACAAGCAGATCCCCAACCTGACCGACGTGGTCAACGACATCAAGGCGTACTACGGCGACACCGTCGACGCCTCCGGTGAGCACCAGGCCGCGACCGACGGCAACTACGCCAAGCAGGTCGCCGGCATCGAGAAGAAGGCCCAGGACTACCTGCGGGACGCCCTCGCGAAGTCCGCGCACCACCGCCACGGCAAGCCCGCGATCGTCCTGGACGTCGACGACACGTCCCTGCTGACGTACAACTACGAGCTCGAGGTGGGCTTCAACTACACGCCGGCCTCGAACGACGCCTACATCCAGAACAAGGACATGGCCCCGGTCTTCGGCATGCCCCAGCTGGCCAACTGGGCCGCCGACCACGGCGTGACGGTCTTCTGGATCACCGGCCGCCCGGAGACGCAGCGCGCCGCGAGCGTCCGCAACCTCGGGACCGCCGGCTACACCTCCACCGCCGACCCGGCCCACTTCTTCCTCAAGAACAAGGTCGCGACCGGCTACCTGCCCTGCTCCGCCCCGACGTGGACCTGCTCCACCGTCGACTACAAGGCGGGCACCCGGGCCCACATCGAGGCGCAGGGGTACGACATCGTCGCCAACTTCGGCGACCAGTACAGCGACCTGAACGGCGGGCACGCCGACAAGTCGTTCAAGCTCCCCAACCCGATGTACTACGTGCCCTGACCGGCGGCGGGCCGCCAGCCCGCGGTGCCCGTCCCCCCGCGCGGGGGGCGGGTGCCGCGGCGCCGCGAGCGGGCCAGCCACAGGCCCCGGCCCAGCGACCACAGCACCAGCCCGGCGACCACCGGCCCGCCGAGCAGGATCGCCAGCCCGGCGCCGATGTTGGCGCCGATGACCCCGGCGGTCACCGTCCGCCAGATCGCTCCGGCCAGCAGTCCGGCCGCGAGCAGCGGCCCGATGACCTCCCACCACCGGCCGTCGAAGCGGTCCGGCCCGGGACGGGAGGCCCGGCCCAGCAGCACGGCCGCGGCCACGCCGATCGCGGTCTCCGCCCCCTCCGGGATGGCGAAGGGCCGTACCAGGTAGTCCAGTTCGGCGGGTTCGAAGCCGGCCGCGTCCTGCCGGCCCATGAGCCCCCAGGTGGCGACGGGCGTGGTCACGATCAGCGTGACGGCCGCAGCGGGCCGTATCAGGTGCCTTCGCATGACTCCATGCTCCGCCCGCGCGGTGCGGCCCGCATGAGTGCGCGTACTCATGCCGGCACGCGCGCACGCACTCAGAACGCGCTCAGAACGCGCTCAGAACGCGCTCAGAAGATGTGTGCGTCCACCTCGGCGAGGTACCGGGCGCGCAGTTCCTCGTCGTCGTCGAGGAAGGCGGCCAGGAAGGAGTTGCGGGCCATCCGCCGCAGGGCGTCCTCGCCGAGCGGGAGCGCACCGGCCACGGCGTCGAAGGTGTCGCCCGCGTAGCCGCCGAAGTAGGCGGGGTCGTCGGAGTTCAGGGTGACCAGCAGCCCCGCGTCGAGCATGGCGGGCAGCGGATGGTCGGCGAGGGTGTCCACGCAGCGCAGCCGCACGTTGGACAGCGGGCAGACGGTCAGCGGCACCTGGTCGCGGACCAGCCGGGCCACCAGCTCCGGGTCCTCCATGCTGCGGATGCCGTGGTCGATCCGGTCGACGCCGAGCACGTCCAGCGCCTCCCACACGTACGCCGGAGGGCCCTCCTCACCCGCGTGCGCGACCCGGCGCAGGCCCGCCGCGGCGGCGGCCTCGTAGACCGCGCGGAACTTCGACGGCGGGTGGCCGACCTCGGCGGAGTCCAGGCCGACGGCGCTGATCCGGTGCAGGTGGGGCCGGGCGGCCTCGAAGGTCTCCAGCGCGGACTCGGCCGGCTCGTCCCGCAGGAAGCACATGATCAGCCGCGTGCTCACGCCGTGCCGCTCCCGGCTGCCGTCCAGGGCCCGCGCCAGGCCCTCGACGACGGTGCCGATCGGGACGCCGCGCGCGGTGTGCGCCTGCGGGTCGAAGAAGACCTCGGCGTGCCGCACGCCCTGCGCGGCGGCCCGGGCGAGGTAGGCGTCGGCGAGGTCCGCGAAGTCCTGCTCGGTGCGGAGCACGGCCATGAGCGCGTAGTACAGGTCCAGGAAGGACTGCAGGTCGCTGAAGGAGTAGGCCTGCCGCAGCTCCTCGGTCGAGGCGTGGGGCAGGTCGACCCCGTTGCGCTCGGCGAGGGTGAAGGCGAGCTCGGGTTCGAGGGTGCCTTCGATGTGCAGATGGAGTTCGGCCTTCGGGATACTCACCCCGCAACCGTACAGGTCACAGGCGTACGGACGGCTCCGGCTAGGCCTGGCGGCGCTTCGGCACGGCGACCCGGCCGAGGTCCTGGGCGACCGTCAGCTCGCCCTGGAAACCCGCGTCCCGGGCCTGGCGCTCGAAGTCCGCCGGGTCGGTGTAGCGCTGCGAGAAGTGCGTGAGCACCAGGTGCCGTACGCCCGATTCGGCCGCCACCCGGGCTGCCTGGCCGGCCGTCAGGTGGCCGTGCTCCTCGGCGAGCGCGGCGTCCTCGTCCAGGAAGGTCGACTCGATGACGAGCAGGTCGCAGCCGTCGGCGAGGGCGTACACCGCGTCGCACAGCCGGGTGTCCATCACGAAGGCGAAGCGCTGACCCGGGCGCGTCTCGCTCACCTCGGCGAGCGTCACCCCGTCCGCCTCGCCCTCGCGCTGCAGCCGGCCCACCGCCGGGCCGGTGATGCCGTGCGCGGCCAGACGCTCCGGCAGCATGCGGCGCCCGTCGGGCTCGACGAGCCGGTAGCCGTACGCCTCCACCGGGTGCGACAGCCGGCGCGCCTCCAGCAGGAAGGCCTCGGAGTCGACCAGCACCGCGGCCTCGCCCGCCACCGGTTCCTCGCGCAGCCGCACGGTCTCGCGGTAGGCGGTGGCGTACCTCAGCCGGTCGAAGAACCGCCTGCCCGACTCGGGGTAGTGGGCGGTGATCGGGTGGGGCACCCGGTCGAGGTTGATCCGCTGGATCACCCCGGCCAGGCCCAGGCTGTGGTCCCCGTGGAAGTGGCTCACGCACAGCCTGGTGAGGTCGTGCGCCGCCACACCGGCCCGCAGCATCTGACGCTGGGTGCCCTCGCCCGGGTCGAAGAGGATGCCCTCGGCGTCCCAGCGCAGGAAGTAGCCGTTGTGGTTGCGGTGCCGGGTCGGGACCTGGCTGGCCGTGCCGAGCACGACCAATTCACGTGCGGACACCGGTGGTTATCCGGGAGGCCACTCGAGGCCACGGCCGCCCAGCACGTGGGCGTGCGCGTGGAAGACGGTCTGGCCCGCCCCCGCGCCGGTGTTGAAGACGACCCGGTAGCCGGTGCCGTCCACCTTGTCCCCGGCCGCGACCTCGCCCGCCTCCCGCAGCACGTCCGCGGCGAGCTGGGGCGCCTGGGCGGCCAGTGAGGCGGCGTCCGGGTAGTGCGCCTTGGGGATGACCAGGACGTGCGTCGGTGCCTGGGGGTTTATGTCGCGGAACGCGACCGTCGTCTCGGTCTCCCGCACGACGGTCGCGGGGATGCTCCCCGCGACGATCTTGCAGAACAGGCAGTCCGCCTGCGGTTCTCCCGCCACCTGACGCCTCCGTCCAGGGGTTGATCAGTACGTCCCGCATGCTACCGGTGCCCCTCGCGGCGGCGCGCCGTCGCGAGGGCCGGGTCGCGCCGGGCCCCGCCCCGCCCACACCGCTACGGCAACGGGGGCGCGGTACGGGCCGGGTTGGCCTCCAGCGCCTCCAGGGCGATGCGCACGGCCTCGTCCAGCTGCGGGTCGCGCCCTGCGGCCGAGTCCTGCGGGGTGTGGACGACCTCCACGTCCGGGTCGACACCGTGGTTCTCCACGTCCCAGCCCACGCCCTCCAGCCACGTGGCGTACTTGGGCTGGGTGACCAGCGTCCCGTCGACCAGGTGGTAGCGGGAGTCGATGCCGATGACGCCGCCCCAGGTCCTGGTGCCCACCACGGGCCCGATCCCCAGCGCCTTGATCGCCGCGTTGACGATGTCGCCGTCCGAGCCGGAGAACTCGTTCGCGACGGCCACGACGGGCCCGCGCGGCGCGTCCAGCGGGTAGCTGAAGGCGGGCAGCCCGCGCGGCAGGTCCCAGCCCACGATCCGCCGCGCCAGCTTCTCCACGACCAGTTGGGAGGTGTGGCCGCCGCGGTTCTCCCGCACGTCCACGACCAGACCCTCCCGGGTGACCTCCACGCGCAGGTCGCGGTGGATCTGGGCCCAGCCGGAGCCGACCATGTCGGGCACGTGCAGGTACCCCAGCCGCCCGCCGGACAGCTCGCGCACGTACGCCCGGCGCCCGGCCACCCAGTCGTGGTAGCGCAGCGGCTCCTCGTCCCCGATGGGCACGACGACGACATGGCGCACCGCCCCGCCGTCGGCCGGGCCGACGGTGAGCTCCACCGGCTTGCGCACGGTGCCGAGCAGCAGCGGGCCGGGGCCGGCCAGCGGGTCCACGGGCCGTCCGTACACCGCGAGGATCGCGTCGCCGGCGCGGACCGCGACGCCCGGCGCGGCCAGCGGGGACCCGGCCCGGGGGTCGGAGGTCTCCGAGGGCAGCACCCGCTCCACGCGCCACACGCCGTCCGCGTCGCGGGCGAGGTCCGCGCCGAGCAGGCCCTGGCGGTTCAGCGCGTCACCGCGGCCGCCGGGCGGGGTGACGTAGGCGTGCGAGGTGCCGAGCTCGCCCGCCACCTCCCACAGCAGGTCGACGAGGTCGTCGTGGGTGGCGACCCGGTCCAGGACGGGCCGGTAGCGCTCGCGCACGCCGTCCCAGTCGACGCCGCCCATGTCGGCGCGCCAGAAGTTGTCCCGCATCAGCCGGTGCGACTCGTCGTACATCTGACGCCACTCGGCCTGCGGGTCCACGGTGACGCGGACCCGGGAGAGGTCGACGGTCACGTTGCTGTCGGTCTCGTCGTCGGACGGCGCCGACTTGTGGTCGGCCGCGGCCACCCGCAGCCGGTGACCGGACGTCACCAGCACCTTGTTGCCGTCCCCGCTGACGGCGTAGTCGTCGGCGTCGTCGGCGATGTCCTCCACGCGCAGCTGCTTGAGGTCGTACCGCTCCAGCGCGGTGGACGGCGGCTCGGCCTCGGGCGAGGCCAGGCTCGCCCCCAGGACGCCGCGCACGGGGTGACGGAGCCACAGGACGCCGTCCTTGGCCGCGCGCAGCGTGGAGTAGCGGGCAGCCTCCACCGGGAAGGGCACGATGCGGTCGGCCAGGCCCTCGGCGTCCACCTTGGTGACGGGGGTGCGGTGCCGGTCCTCGCCGTCCTCCTTGCGGGAGTCCTTCTTGCCCTCGTCCTGGCCGCGGTCGTCGCCGTCCTTGTCCTCGGACGAGGAGTCGACCGGCCGCCCGTGGCGCTGCGGGCCGAAGGGCGAGGGGGTGGTGGCGGCGAGCGTGATCAGGTGGGGGCGGCAGGAACCGAGGAAGGCGAGGTCGAAGACGTGCTCGTCGTAGACCGGGTCGAAGGAGCGCTCGGACAGGAACGCCAGGTGCTTGCCGTCGGCGGTGAAGGCGGGCGAGAAGTCCCGGAAGCGCAGCGGGGTCGCGTCGACGACGGTGAGGTCGGCGGTCGAGGCGAGCTTGAGCTGGCGCAGCGGATCGGGGCCGGCGTGCGACCAGGCGAGCCAGCCCGAGTCGGGCGAGAAGGCGAGGCCGCTCGCGTGGCCGTGCTCGCCCTCGACGACGGTGCGGACCTCGCCGGTCTGGGCCTCGACGAGCAGCACCCGGCCGTCGTGCGAGGCGACGGCGATCCGGTGGCCGTCCGGGGAGACGCTCATGGACAGGACCCGGCCGAGCCGCCCCGCGGCCAGCCGGCGGGGCGCGGCCGTGCCGGAGCCCGCCGCGGGGGCGATCTCCAGCGCGTCCTCGCCCTCGGCGTCGGTGACCCAGACGACCTGCTGGTCGCCCTCGCCGCCGAACACCCGCGGCAGCCGCGTGCGCACCCCCGGCTCGGCGGACAACGCCCGCGCCGGGCCGCCGCGGTGGGTGACCCAGTGCGTGGTGCCGCGGATCTCCACCGCGCTGCCGCGGCCGGTGTGGTCGGGCCGGGCGTCGCCGAGGTGGTGGGCCGCGTGGACCGGGTGCGGCTGCAGGTCGGCACGCTGGCCGCCGAGGCGTACCTCGACCGGACGGGCCTGCGCGCCGTCGAGGTCGTCCAGCAGGAACAGCCGGCCGGTGCTGGTGTAGACGACGCGGGTGCCGTCGGTGGCGGCCTGCCGCGCGTAGAAGGCGCCGTCCTCCACGGCGGTGTGGCGGCGCAGGTCGCTGCCGTCGGGAAGGCTGGAGTAGAGCGCGCCGACGCCCTCGTGGTCGGAGAGGAAGGCGATCCTCTCCCCCACCCACATCGCGCACTCCAGGTTGCCGTCCAGGCCGGCGTGGATCCGCTCGAACTCCCCGTCGCCGGTGCGGTCGATCCACAGCTTGCCCGCGGTGCCGCCCCGGTAGCGCTTCCAGGCCGCGGCCTCGCGGCCCATCGTGGCCGACAGCAACAGCACGGCCCCGTCCGGCCCGTGGGCGACGTCGCCGACCGGCCCGTACGGCAGCGTGGACGCGGGACCGCCGTCGACCGGGATCGCCCGCGCCCAGCTGCGGCGCAGCGACGCCTGCCCGGACGTGCTGATCGCCAGTACGTCGCCCCCGGGCGTCCAGCCGCGCACGGAGGTGCGGCCGCTGCCCCAGTACGTCAGGCGTTTCGACGGCCCGCCGTCGGTGGCCGCGACGTGCACCTCGGGTGCGCCGTCCCGCGTGGAGGTCCACGCGATGAGCGCCCCGTCGGGGGAGAACCGCGGATGGCCGACGGGCATGTTGTCCGCGCTGACCCGCCAGGCCCGGCCGGCGCCGTCCAGCGGGGCGGCCCAGACGTCGTCCTCGGCGGTGAAGGTGATCAGGTCACCGTGCAGGTGCGGGAAGCGGAGGTACGCGGGGTGCGAAGGCTGCGGCTGCGTCACGTCGTCACACTAACCACCCGGCGCCCTGCTGGTCAGGGGTTTTCGATCTCATTGCCCGCCGGGGGGATTCCGGCCCGGCCGCCGCCTCAGCCCCAGCGACCGGTGCGGCCGAGCAGGAGGGCGGTCGCGGCGACGCCGGCGGTGGAGGTGCGCAGGACACTGGCGCCGAGTCGGTACGGCTTGGCGCCGGCCTCGGCGAAGGCGTCGAGCTCCTCCGGGGAGACCCCGCCCTCGGGGCCGACAACGAGCACGATGTCACCCTCGGGCGGCAGCGGGGCGGCGGCGAGCGGCTCGGAGCCCTCCTCGTGGAGGACCGCGGCGAACGCCGCACCGGACAGCAGCCCGGCGAGCTGACGGGTCGTCATCATCTCGGCGACCTCGGGGAACCTCAGGCGCCGGGCCTGCTTGGCGGCCTCGCGGGCGGTGGAACGCCACTTGGCCAGGGACTTGGCGCCGCGCTCGCCCTTCCACTGGGTGATGCAGCGCGCGGCGGCCCACGGCACGACCGCGTCGACGCCGACCTCGGTCATGGTCTCGACGGCGAGTTCCCCGCGGTCGCCCTTGGGCAGCGCCTGGACGACGGTGATCCGCGGGCGGGGCTCGGCCTCCTCGCGGACGTCGGCGACGGCGACCTCGAGCGTGTCCTTGCCGTCGACGGCCGCCACCGTGCCGTACGCGCCGCGTCCCAGGCCGTCGGTGAGCACGATCTCCTCGCCGACCCGCAGCCGGCGCACGGACACCGCGTGCCGCCCCTCGGGGCCGCGGAGCGTGATGCGGTCCGGGCCCAGCGCTCCGGGTTCGACGACGAAGACGGGTGCGGTCACGGCGCGGTCCTCGGGGAGCGGTGGGTCAGGGCGGCCATGCGCCCATCGTTTCACGGCACGCGACGGCCCGCGGTCCAGGGTGTCCACCCCGGACCGCGGGCCGGTGGGCGGCCGGGCTCCGTCGGCCCGGCCGTGTCGCGCTAGCGCCCGTTGAACGCGTCCTTCAGGCGGGAGAACAGGCCCTGCTGGCCCGGCTGGAACTGCCCCATGGGCCGTTCCTCGCCGCGCAGCTTCGCCAGGCGGCGCACCAGCTCCTCCTGCTCGGGGTCGAGCTTGCCCGGGGTCTGGACCTCGACGTGCACGATGAGGTCACCCCGGCCGCCGCCCCGCAGGTGGGTGATGCCGCGCTGGTGGAGCGGGATCGACTGGCCGGACTGCGTCCCGGGCCTGATGTCGATCTCCTCCAGCCCGTCCAGGGTCTCCAGCGGGACCTTGGTGCCCAGCGCCGCGGCCGTCATCGGGATGGTGACGGTGCAGTGCAGGTCGTCGCCGCGCCGCTGGAAGACCTGGTGCGGCAGCTCGCGGATCTCGACGTACAGGTCGCCGGCGGGGCCGCCGCCGGGGCCGACCTCGCCCTCGCCCGCGAGCTGGATGCGGGTGCCGTTGTCGACACCGGCCGGGATCTTGACCGTGAGCGTGCGCCGCGACCGGATCCGGCCGTCGCCCGCGCACTCCGGGCACGGGGTGGGGACGACGGTGCCGAAGCCCTGGCACTGGGGGCACGGCCGGGAGGTCATGACCTGGCCCAGGAAGGACCGCGTGACCTGCGAGACCTCACCGCGGCCGCGGCACATGTCACACGTCTGCGCGGTCGTGCCCGGGGCCGCGCCCTCGCCGTGGCAGGTGTTGCAGATGATGGCCGTGTCGACCTGGATGTCCTTGGTCGTGCCGAAGGCCGCCTCGTCCAGCTCGATCTCCAGCCGGATCATCGCGTCCTGGCCGCGCCGCGTGCGCGAGCGCGGACCGCGCTGGGACGCCGTGCCGAAGAAGGCGTCCATGATGTCGCTGAAGTTGCCGAAGCCCTGGCCGAAGCCCGCGCCTGCGCCCGCGCCGCCGCCGTTGGCCGACAGCGGGTCGCCGCCGAGGTCGTAGACCTGCTTCTTCTGCGGGTCCGAGAGCACCTCGTAGGCGGCGTTGATCTCCTTGAACCGCTCCTGGGTCTTCGGATCCGGATTGACGTCCGGGTGCAGCTCGCGCGCAAGACGGCGGAAGGCCTTCTTGATCTCGTCCGGGCTTGCGTCGCGGCGTACGCCGAGCACGGCGTAATAGTCCGTGGCCACTACGACTCCGCCAGGATCTGTCCGACGTAACGTGCCACTGCGCGTACCGCTCCCATCGTTCCGGGGTAGTCCATGCGGGTCGGTCCGACCACGCCGAGTTTCGCCACCGCCTCGTCGCCCGAACCGTAGCCGACGGAGACGACCGATGTGGAGTTCAGGCCCTCATGGAAGTTCTCGTGACCGATTCTCACCGTCACGCCCGAGTCCTTGGCCTCGCCCAGCAGCTTGAGGAGCACCACCTGCTCCTCGAGCGCCTCCAGCACCGGGCGGATCGTCAGCGGGAAGTCGTGCCCGAAGCGGGTCAGGTTGGCCGTGCCGCCGAGCATGATCCGCTCCTCGGTCTCCTCGACCAGGGTCTCCAGCAGTGTGGCGAGGACCACCTGGACGGAGGGCCGGTCGTCGGGCTCGAAGCCCTCGGGAAGCTCCTGCACCAGCGGCGGGACGTCGCTGAACCGGCGTCCCACCACCCGGCTGTTCAGCCGGGCGCGCAGGTCGGCCAGCACGGTCTCGCCGACCGGCGCCGGGGCGTCCACCAGCCGCTGCTCCACCCGTCCGGTGTCCGTGATCAGCACGAGCATGATCCGGGCCGGGGCGAGCGCGAGCAGCTCGACGTGGCGCACGGTCGAGCGGGTGAGCGACGGGTACTGGACGATCGCGACCTGCCGCGTCAGCTGCGCCAGCAGCCGGACCGTGCGGGCCACCACGTCGTCGAGGTCGACGGCGCCGTCCAGGAAGTTCTGGATGGCCCGGCGCTCGGCGCCGGACAAGGGCTTGACGCTGGTGAGCCGGTCGACGAAGAGCCGGTAGCCCTTGTCGGTCGGCACGCGGCCCGCGCTGGTGTGGGGCTGCTGGATGTAGCCCTCGTCCTCCAGCACGGCCATGTCGTTGCGGACGGTGGCCGGGGAGACGCCGAGGGCGTGCCGCTCGGTGAGCGCCTTCGAGCCGACCGGCTCCTCGGTGCCCACGTAGTCCTGGACGATGGCACGCAGCACTTCGAGCCGTCGTTCGCTGAGCATCGCGCACCTCCAGTCGCTCGGTCACCGTGCGGGTCGTGTCGCCCCCGTGGCCTGGCACTCCTCTTCCCTGAGTGCCAGTTTTCCCCAAGTCAGTGTACGGCGGGGTGGCAAGACCTCGGCAAGGGCCGTCCACGGGTCCGGCCCGGGGGCGTCCTTGACCGGCCACCGTAGCGGGCGCGAGGCGTCCCGCGGGGATACCGTCGCGTTGTGGAGACCACACCGACCGCACCGGACTCCCCCGGCGGCTGGGAGCAGCTCGCACCGGGGGTGGCGCGGCGGCGGCTGCCCTTCCTCGACGTGACCGTCGGGGTCGTCGTCGGCGACGAGGGCGTGCTGCTGATCGACACGGGTTCCTCGGTCCCCGAGGGTGCCGGACTGCGCCGGGAGGTACGCGAACTGACCGGACGGGACGTGACGCACATCGCATTCACCCACGGCCACTTCGACCACGTCTTCGGCGCCGCCGCCTTCGAGGGCGTCCAGGTCTTCGGGGAGATGACCCTCGACGCCTACCTCGACCGCGAGCGCTTCTCGCTGGGCCTTGACGCGGTCAAGCACGGCGCCGGCGAGGCCGAGTCCGCACGGGCCGCGGACGCCCTCGTACGCCCCGGCCACCTCGTGGACGGCTCCTACGAGCTCGACCTCGGCGGTGACCGCCAGGTCCTGCTGGTCCACCCGGGTGAGGGCCACACCACCCACGACCTGGTGGTGGTCGTGCCGGGCACGCCGGCCGTGGTCTTCTGCGGGGACCTCGTCGAGGAGTCCGGCGAACCCCAGGCCGGGCCCGACGCCGCCCCGCACTCCTGGCCCGCGACCCTGGACCGGCTGCTGCGGCTGGGCGGCGGGACCGCGCTGTACGTGCCGGGCCACGGCGCCGTCGTCGACGCCCGCTTCGTCCGCACCCAACGGGACGCGCTCGCCGCCCGGTTCGGATCCGCTTGAGCGGTGCGCCGCGCGGATACGATCCCTGGCATGCGCAGCCGCGACTACGACCCCGACCTCACCCCGCCGTGGAAGCGTCCCGCCACGCCCGCGCCCGAGGTCGCGGCCGAACGGGACCTGGTGGTGGAGGAGGTGTCCACCGGCTACTGCGGCGCGGTCGTCCGCTGCGAGAAGACCGCCGAGGGCCCCACGGTCACCCTCGAGGACCGCTTCGGCAAGCACCGCGTGTTCCCGATGACGCCCCGCGGCTTCCTCCTGGAGGGCCGCGTGGTCACCCTCGTACGCCCCTCCGCCGCCGCCAGGGCGGCCGGCCCCCGGCTGACCGCCTCCGGCTCCCTCGCCGTCCCCGGTGCCCGCGCCCGGGTCGCCCGCGCCGGCCGGATCTACGTCGAGGGCCGCCACGACGCGGAACTGGTCGAACGCGTCTGGGGCGACGACCTGCGCGTCGAGGGCGTCGTCGTCGAGTACCTGGACGGCGTCGACGACCTCCCGGCCATCGTCGCCTCCTTCGCCCCCGGCCCGGACGCCCGCCTCGGCGTCCTCGTGGACCACCTCGTCCCGGGCAGCAAGGAGTCCCGCATCGCCGCGGAGGTCACCGGCGAGCACGTCCTGGTCGCCGGCCACCCCTACATCGACGTCTGGGAGGCCGTGAAGCCCTCCTCCGTCGGCATCCCCGCCTGGCCGGCCGTCCCCCGCGGCCAGGACTGGAAGACCGGCGTGTGCCGCGCCCTGGGCTGGCCGGAGAACACCGGCGCCGCCTGGCAGCGCATCCTGGGCGCCGTCCACTCCTACCGGGACCTGCAGCCGGAACTGCTGGGCCGCGTGGAGGAGCTGATCGACTTCGTCACGGCCCCGGGCTGAGTCAGTCGACCAGGTCCCTGACGACGGCGTCGGCGAGTAGGCGACCGCGCAGGGTGAGGACGGCACGGCCCTCGCGGTAAGGACCGGTCTCCAGGAGGCCGTCCCTTACGGCCAGCTCCGCGGCCTCGGCACCCGCCGGGGCCAGCAGGTCGAGCGGGCAGCCGTCGGACAGCCTCAGCTCCAGCAGGATCCGCTCCACACGGCGGTCCTCCGCCGCCAGCACCTCACGGCCCGCCCCGGGACTGCGGCCCTCCGCGAGCGCCGCCGCGTACGCCGCCGGGTGCTTCACGTTCCACCACCGCACCCCGCCCACGTGGCTGTGCGCGCCCGGCCCGGCGCCCCACCAGTCCGCGCCGGTCCAGTACAGCTCGTTGTGGCGGCACCGGGCCGCGTCCGAGGTCGCCCAGTTCGACACCTCGTACCAGCCGTAGCCGGCCGCCGCCAGGCGCTCCTCCGCGATCAGGTAGCGGTCCGCGTGCACGTCGTCGTCCGTCATCGGCACCTCGCCGCGCCGGATCCTGCGCGCCAGCTGCGTGCCCTCCTCCACGATCAGCGCGTACGCCGACACGTGGTCCGGCCCCGCGCCGATCGCGGCGTCCAGCGACGCCCGCCAGTCCTCGTCCAACTCCCCGGGCGTGCCGTAGATCAGGTCCAGGTTGACGTGCTCGAACCCCGCCGCCCGCGCCTCCGCCACGCACTGCTCCGGGCGGCCGGGCGTGTGCCGCCGGTCCAGCACCTGCAGCACGTGCGGCCGGGCGCTCTGCATCCCGAACGAGACCCGCGTGTACCCCCCGGCCCGCAGCTCCTCCAGGTACGCCGGGTCCACGGACTCCGGGTTCGCCTCCGTCGTGACCTCCGCGCCCTCCGCCAGGCCGAACTCGTCACGGATGGCCCCCAGCATCCGGGCCAGGTCCGCGGCCGGCAACAGGGTGGGCGTCCCGCCGCCCACGAACACGGTCTCCACGCGGCGGGGGTCGTCGCCCAGCACCTTGCGGGCCAGCCGGATCTCGTCGACCAAGGTGTCCGCGTAGTTCTCCCGGGAGGCGAGCACGCCGCCGGTGCCGCGCAGCTCGGCGGCGGTGTAGGTGTTGAAGTCGCAGTAGCCGCAGCGGGTCGCGCAGTACGGGACGTGCAGGTAGAACCCCAGCGGGCGGGACTCCGCCCCGCGCAGGGCGGTCGGCGGGAGCGCGCCGTCCTCAGGCATGGGCTCCCCGTCGGGCAGTACGGATGGCATGCGTCCCATTGTCCGCCATCCCCTCCGAGGGCGGTTCCGGTCCCCTCGTGTGCGGCCCGGTGGGCGTGTGCGGGTGCGCGTCGTGGTTGCGGTTCGGGGTTTCCCCGCCGCCCTCCCTCCCCCAGCCTCCGGCCGGGGGGAGACGAGCGGCGGACCCGGGCGCCGAACGATGTAGGCGTAAACCGCGAGCGCTGTGGGGGTCCCCCCGGCCGAAGGCTGGGGGAGTGCGCCGGCGCGGCCCCGACCCAGGCACACGTTGCGCAGGCCCGCACTGACCGCGCCGGATGGGGGTCCCCCCGGCCGAAGGCTGGGGGAGGGAGGGAGGGCGGGTGGACGCCCGCCGCAACCGCAACGCACCCGCACACAACCACCGGGCCGCAAGGGGCACCCCCCGCACACAGCGAACGCACCCTCACTGGGCCTGAAGCACAAGCACCGCGAGATCATCATCCGGCGGCGCCACGTCGTACTCGTGCACCGCCCGCCGGACCCGCTCCGCCACCCCCGCCGCCCCCAGCCCGGCGCACGCCGCAAGCACGGCCGCGAGCCCGTCGTCGTCGTCGAACTGACGGCTCCCGTTGCGCCGCTCCGTCACCCCGTCCGTGACGCACAGCAGCGTGTCCCCGGGGGCCAGCCGGAACGATTCGCTGCGGTACCGCGCGTCGTCCGTGATCCCGAGCAGTATCTGCGGCGCCGCCGCGGGCCGTACCGCGCCGCCTCCCGTGAGGAGCAGCGGAAGGGGGTGCCCGGCGCTGGCCAACGTGCACAAGGCACCACCACCCGCACCACCACCGCCCGCCGCGCCCTCCCCCGCCCCCTGCGGCCCCTGCGGCCCCTGCGGCCCATCCGGCGCCTCCGGGACGATCTCCCCGTACAGCAGGGACAGGAAGCGCGGCCCCGCGTCCCACCCCGGCCCGAGCGCGTCGCCGAGCGTGGCTGCCGCGGCCTCGTCCGACAGGGCGCGGTTGAGCCGGTCGAGGACCTCCGCGACGCCGTACCCCTCGCGCGCGAGGAGCCGCATGACGGGCCGGGCGAGGCCGGTGACCGCGGCGGCCTCCGGGCCGTGGCCCTGGACGTCGCCGAGGGCGAAGCACCAGCGGCCGCCGCCCGCAGGGAAGAGGTCGTAGAAGTCGCCGCCGACGACGTCGGCACGCGTGGGCTCGTAGACGACGGCCGTGTCGACGCCCGGCACCGCGCCGAGCCCCGCGGGCAGCAGGCCGCGCTGCAGGACCCGGCTGATCATGGCCTGCCGTGTGTACTGGCGGGCGGTGCCCACCGCGAGCGCGACGCGACGCGCGAAGTCCTCGATGAGGCCGATGACCTCGTCGGGGAAGCGCATCAGCCCCGTGCGCCCGAGGAGCAGCGTGCCGTGCCGGCGGCCGCCGGTGACCAGGGGGCAGGCGAGTGCCGCGCCGACCGCTTCCGTGCCGTGGGCGACGGCGGGCCACGGCCAGGGCACGGCGCCGGGGCGGGAGCCGGGCGGCGGCGGTTCCTTCTCCAGCACCATGCGGAGCCCGTCGATGCGGCCCTCCACCGCGTGCCAGACGCGTGCCAGGCGCGGCTCGGAGCCCTCGGGCCCGTCCCCGGTGAGCCAGACGGCGCACCAGTCGGCGAGCCGGGGCACCAGCAGCTGCCCGGCGAGGGAGGCGACCATGTCCTCGTCGAGCTGCCCGGCGAGCAGGTCGGAGGCCTCGGCGAGGAAGGAGAGCGAGCCGCGGTTGATCCACTCGCTGTCGTGCCGCCGCGGGAGGCGGTGCGCCATGGGCGCGAGGATCTCGGTGGCGCGCAGTCCGCGCAGCAGGGCGCGCTCGGCCTCGGGCGCCGGAGGCAGCGTCTCCCCGCGTTCGCGGGCGGCGGTCAGCCGGCACCAGATGGTCTTGAGGTCGCGCCGGTAGGTGATGCCCCACTCCTCGGAGAGCGCGGAGACGAGCTGCAGGCCGCGCCCGCCGTCGCGGCCCTCGCGGGCGAGTTCGGCCCGGTCGCGGACGACCCGGGCGGGGTGGTGGTCGGAGACCTCGACGACCAGGCCGCCGTCCTCGCGTGCGCCCGGTGCCGCGCTCTCCAGCCGGCAGAGCAGCTCGACCGTGGTGCCGGCGTGGATGACCGCGTTCGTCACGAGTTCGCTCACGAGCAGCACCGCGTCGTCCACGAGGTGGTCACCGATGCTCTCGGCCGGCCACGGCTCCTCCGTGGTCCACTCGGCCAGCGCGGCGCGGACGAACTTCCGTGCCGCGGAGGCCGCCAGCTGGTTGCCGGGCAGGCTGGTACGGGAAACGAACTCCCGTGGCATGGAATCTGGCCCCACTGTGCGGCTCCCGAGCAGATCCGGCATTGCGCCCTTAACGGCACGCACAGCGTGACAGACTGAGCGCGCTCATAAGCGCCGAGTCACCGAAGAAGGCCGTCATGGCTCTTAAATCGGCTGTTCCCGCCCCGAAAACCGCGACTCCTGCGCGTCCGCGTGTCGTCGACCCGCCGCCGGACGGTGAGTGGATACGCACGGCGGAACTGCGGCCGCTGCTCACGGCGATGCGCTCCCTGTGCGACGGCGACTTCCGGGTGCGGCTGGGTGACGGTGCCGAAGGGGTACTGGCCGAACTCGCCGGAACGTTCAACCGGATCGTCGCGCGGGAGCAGCACTTCTCCGTCGAACTGGGCCGGGTCAAGCGGGAGGTCGTACGCCGGGGCAGGCTGGACGAGCGGCTCGCGGACAGCCCGGGCCAGGGTTCCTGGGCGATGAGCGTGCAGGCGGCGAACTCCCTGATCGACGCGCTGGTCATCCCGGCGGCCAACGCCACCCGGGTGCTGGACGCCGTGGCGGACGGCGACTTGACGCAGCGGGTGGACCTGCACGACGGCAGCCGGCCGCTCCGCGGGGACCTGCGCAGGCTCGGCCGGGCGGTCAACCGCATGGTGGACCAGCTGTCGCTGTTCACCGGTGAGGTGACCCGGGTCGCCCGCGAGGTCGGCACCGAGGGCCGGCTCGGCGGCCGGGCCAAGGTGCGTGGGCTCTCGGGCAGTTGGCGGGACGTGACCGAGGCGGTCAACACGATGGCCGCCCGGCTGACCGCCCAGGTCCGCGACATCGCGCTGGTGACGACGGCGGTGGCGCGGGGCGACCTGACCCGCGAGGTGACGGTCGAGGCGACGGGTGAGCTGCTGGAACTCAAGCTCACCGTCAACACGATGGTCGACCAGCTCTCCGCCTTCGCCGACGAGGTGACCCGCGTCGCCCGCGAGGTCGGCACCGAGGGCAACCTCGGCGGCCGCGCCCAGGTCCGCGGCGTCTTCGGCGTCTGGAAGGACCTCACCGACAACGTCAACTTCATGGCGTCCAACCTCACCTCGCAGGTCCGCAACATCGCCCAGGTGACCACGGCGGTCGCCAACGGCGACCTCTCGCAGAAGATCACGGTCGACGCGCAGGGCGAGATCCTGCAGCTGAAGTCGACGATCAACACGATGGTGGGCCAGCTCTCCGCCTTCGCCGACGAGGTGACCCGGGTGGCCCGCGAGGTCGGCACCGAGGGCCAGCTGGGCGGCCGCGCCCAGGTCCGCGGCGTCTCGGGCGTCTGGAAGGACCTCACCGACAACGTCAACTTCATGGCCGACAACCTGACCTCCCAGGTCAGGAACATCGCCCAGGTCGCCACCGCCGTCGCCCAGGGCGACCTCGGCAAGACCATCACCGTGGAGGCCAAGGGCGAGATCCTGGAGCTCAAGTCGACCATCAACACGATGGTCGACCAGCTCTCCGCCTTCGCCGACGAGGTGACCCGCGTCGCCCGCGAGGTCGGCACCGAGGGCAACCTCGGCGGTCAGGCCCAGGTCCGCGGCGTCTCCGGCGTCTGGAAGGACCTCACCGACAACGTCAACTTCATGGCGTCCAACCTCACCTCGCAGGTCCGCAACATCGCCCAGGTGACCACGTCGGTGGCGAACGGCGACCTGTCGAAGAAGATCACGGTCGACGCCCGCGGCGAGATCCTGGAGCTCAAGGACACCATCAACACGATGGTCGACCAGCTCCGCGGCTTCGCGGACGAGGTGACCCGGGTCGCCCGCGAGGTCGGCACCGAGGGCCGGCTCGGCGGCCGCGCCCAGGTCCGCGGCGTCTCGGGCGTCTGGAAGGACCTCACCGACAACGTCAACTTCATGGCCGACAACCTGACCTCGCAGGTCAGGAACATCGCCCAGGTCGCCACCGCCGTTGCCCAGGGCGACCTGTCGAAGAAGATCGACGTGGACGCGCGCGGCGAGATCCTGGAGCTGAAGACGACCATCAACACGATGGTGGACACGCTGTCGTCCTTCTCCTCCGAGGTGACCCGGGTCGCCCGTGAGGTCGGCAGCGAGGGCCAGCTGGGCGGCCAGGCCCGGGTGGAGGGCGTGTACGGCACGTGGAAGCGCCTGACGACGGGTGTGAACGAGCTGGCGTCCAACCTGACCACCCAGGTGCGGGCCATCGCCGAGGTGGCCTCCGCGGTCGCCCAGGGCGACATGTCGCGCAGCATCGCGGTCGAGGCGCAGGGCGAGGTCGCCGAGCTGAAGAACAACGTCAACCTGATGGTGGCCAACCTCCGCGAGACCACCCGCGCCAAGGACTGGCTGGAGTCCAACCTGGCCCGCCTGGCCGGCCTGATGCAGGGCCACCGCGACCTGATGGAGGTCGCCGACCTCATCCTGCGCGAGCTGACCCCGCTGGTGAACGCCCAGTACGGGGCGTTCTTCCTGGCCCAGACCGACGCCGGCCGGAGCGGCACCGCCCAGCCCCGGGCCCCCCGCGGGCTGGCCTTCATCGCCGGGTACGGCTCGGCGCAGGGCGCCACGGTGGACACCCCCGGCATGCCCGGACACGGGCTGGTGCGGCAGGCGGCGCTGGAGAAGAAACGCATCCTCGTGGAGGAGGCGCCACCCGACTACATCACCATCACCTCGGGTCTCGGCGAGGCCGCCCCGACCAGTGTCGTGATCATCCCCATCCTCTTCGAGGACGAACTGCTCGGCGTCATCGAACTGGCCTCCTTCTCCCGCTTCTCCGACGTCCACCTGGCCTTCTTCGACCAGTTCGTCAGCACCATCGGCGTGGCGATCAACACCATCATCGCCAACTCCCGCACGGAGTCGCTGCTGTCGGAGTCCCAGCGGCTCGCCCAGCAGTTGCAGGAGCGGTCGGACGAACTCCAGCGGCAGCAGGCCGAGCTGCAGCGCTCCAACGCCGAACTGGAGGAGAAGGCGGCCCTGCTGGCCACCTCCTCGCAGTACAAGTCGGAGTTCCTGGCCAACATGTCGCACGAGCTGCGCACCCCGCTCAACTCGCTGCTGATCCTGGCCCGGCTGCTCGCGGACAACCCGGACGGTCATCTGTCGGAGCAGGAGGTGCACTTCGCCACCACGATCCACCGCTCCGGCTCGGACCTGCTGCAGCTGATCAACGACATCCTGGACCTGTCGAAGATCGAGGCGGGCCGCATGGACGTCCGTCCCAAGAAGCTGCCGCTGATCAAGCTGCTGGACTACGTGCACGCCACCTTCCGCCCGGTCACCCTCGACCGCGGGCTCACCTTCGACGTCGCCGTGAGCGAGGACGTGCCCCGCGAGATGTTCTCGGACGAGCAGCGGCTGCAGCAGGTGCTGCGCAACCTGCTCTCCAACGCGATCAAGTTCACCTCCCAGGGCCGGGTGGAACTGCGGGTGGCGCGCTGCGAGGGCGCCGACGACCTGATCGCCTTCGCCGTGCGGGACACCGGCATCGGCATCCCCGGCGAGAAACTCCCGGTGATCTTCGAGGCCTTCCAGCAGGCCGACGGCACCACCAACCGCAAGTACGGCGGCACCGGCCTGGGCCTGTCCATCAGCCGGGAGATCGCCGGGCTGCTCGGCGGCCGCATCGTCGCGGAGAGCGAGCCCGGCCGGGGCAGCACCTTCACGCTGTACGTCCCGGCGGTGTACGCGGGCCACGGCGGCGCCGGCGAGCCCGAGCCGCAGCACGGCCCCGCGGGCGGCGGAGCGGAGGCCGGAGGCGGCCCGGTGCCCGTGGCCGCGGCGTACGACGCCGAGCGCCGGACGTCCGGCCCGGTCGCGCCGGGGGACACCTGGCCCACCTCGAACCGGATCGACGAGTGGCGGGACGGCCGCACCGGCCGGGTCCTGGCCGGCAACCGCGTGCTCATCGTCGACGACGACATCCGCAACGTCTTCGCCCTCACCCACGTCCTGGGCCGGATCGGGATGCCCGTCCTGTACGCGGAGAACGGCCGCGAGGGCATCGAGACCCTGGAGCGGAACCCCGACGTCGCCCTCGTGCTGATGGACATCATGATGCCCGAGATGGACGGGTACGAGACGATCGAGGCCATCCGCCGCACCCCGCGCTTCGCCGAGCTGCCGATCATCGCCCTCACGGCGAAGGCGATGCCGGGCGACCGGGAGCGCTCGATCGCCTGCGGCGCCAACGACTACGTGCCCAAACCGGTGGACGTGGACCGGTTGCTGCACGCGGCGCACCTGCTGCTCGACCCCGACGCGGGCCGGGACGGCGAACGGTCCTGCCCCGGCGGCCCCGACGGCCCCGCGAGGCCCACCTCGTGACCCCGGGCGGCACCGCCACGGTCACGGGGAAGGCCGGCATCCTCCTCGTCGACGACATGGAGGACAACCTGATCGCCCTGGAGGCCATCCTCGGCACGCTCGACCAGCCGCTGGTGCGCGCCCGTTCCGGGGAGGAGGCGATGAAGGCGCTGCTGCGCCAGGAGTTCGCGGTGGTGCTGCTCGACGTCCTGATGCCGGGCATGGACGGCTTCGAGACCGCCGCGAACATCAAGCGCCTCGACCAGACCAAGGACATCCCGATCATCTTCCTGACCGGGAACGACCTGGACACCACCTTCGCCTTCCGCGGCTACGCCACCGGCGCGGCGGACTACCTCACCAAGCCCTTCGACCCCTGGGTGCTGCGCGCCAAGGTGACCGTCTTCCTGGAACTGCACCACAAGACCCGCCAGTTGCGGGGCCTTCTGGAGCGCGACCGGGACCGGCTGGAGGCGATCGAGCAGCGCCTCGCGGCCGTCGAGCGGCAGCTCGCCGCCGACGGCCGTCCGGACGTCACCGCGCTCGCCCGCCGCGTGGCCCGGCTGGAACACGCGCTGCGCGACGTGGACCTGCCGGGCCCCCGGGTGGGTGACTGAGACGCTCAGTCCTCCCGCGTGCCGGCGTACATGTCCTCGATCAGGTCCTTGAACTCCCGCTCCACGACCGGCCGCTTGAGCTTCAGGCTCGGCGTGAGGTCACCGTGCTCGACGTCCAGGTCGCGCGGCAGCACGCGGAAGGTCTTGATCTGCTGCCAGCGCTGCAGGTCCGCGTTGACCCGCTGCACGTAGCCGTCCATCAGGACCCGCACCTGCTCCGAGCCGACGACCTCCGCGTAGGGCCTGCCCTCCAGGCCGTTCTCCTTCGCCCAGCCGAGGATCGTGGGCTCGTCGAGGGCGAACAGGGCGGTGCAGAAGTTGCGGTCGGCGCCGATCACCAGAACGTTGCTGATGAACGGACAGGCGGCCTTGAACTGGCCCTCGACCGCGGCCGGCGCGATGTACTTGCCGTTGGAGTTCTTGATGATGTCCTTCTTGCGGTCGGTGATGGTGAGGTAGCCGTCCGCGGAGAGCTCCCCGATGTCACCGGTGTGGAACCAGCCGTCCGACTCCAGCACTTCGGCCGTCTTCTCGGGCAGCCCGTGGTAGCCCTGCATGATGCCGGGGCCGCGCAGCAGGATCTCGCCGTCCTCCGCGATGCGGACCTCGGTGCCGGGCAGCGGCTTGCCGACGGTGCCGGTCCGGTAGGCCTCGCCGGGGTTGACGAAGCTGGCGGCACTGGACTCGGTCAGGCCGTAGCCCTCCAGGATGTGGATGCCGGCGCCGGAGAAGAAGTAGCCGATCTCCGGGGACAGGGCGGCGGAGCCGGAGACGCAGGCGCGCAGCTTGCCGCCGAAGGCGTCGCGGAGCTTGGCGTACACCAGGCGGTCGGCGACGGCGTGCTTGGCGGAGAGCCCGAAGGGGGCGCCGGCGTTGCCGGTGCGGCGGCGGTTGTCCTGGGTGACCTTGGCGTACTCGCGGGCGACCTCGACGGCCCACTTGAAGATCCGGTACTTCGCCGCGCCGCCTGCGCGGGCCTTGGCGGCGACGCCGTTGTAGACCTTCTCGAAGATGCGCGGGACGGCGGCCATGTAGGTGGGCTGCACGACCGGCAGGTTCTCGATGATCTTGTCCACGCGGCCGTCGACCGCGGTCACGTGACCGATGGTGATGTGCCCGGCGGTGAGCACCTTGCCGAAGACGTGCGCCAGCGGCAGCCAGAGGTACTGGACGTCGTCCGCCTCCAGCAGGCCGTTCGCCTGGATCGCGCGGGCCATGTACGCCCAGCAGTCGTGCGGCAGCCGCACGCCCTTGGGGCGGCCGGTCGTGCCGGAGGTGTAGATGAGGGTGGCCAGCTGGTCCTTGGTGATGTCGCCCACGGTCTTGCGGACGGCCTCGGGGTTCTTCTCCAGGTAGACCTTGCCGCGCTGCTCCAGCTGGGCCAGCGAGAGCGCCCACCCGTCCTCCCCGAGGTCGGCGCCCTCGGCGTCCACGACCACGACGTGGGCCAGTTCGGGCAGCTCGGCGCGGCGCTCGACGGCCTTGGCCAGCTGCACGGCGTTCTCGGCGATCAGCACCCGGCTGCCGGAGTCGGCCAGGATGAAGGCCGTCTCGTCGGCGTTGGTGCTCGGGTAGACGGTGGTGGTCGCGGCGCCGGCGCAGAGCACGCCGAGGTCCGCCAGGATCCACTCGACCCGGGTGGCGGAGGCGATGGCCACCCGCTCCTCGGGGCGCACCCCCAGGTCCATCAGGCCCGCGGCGATGGCATGGACCCGGTCCGCGGCCTGCTTCCAGGTGAGCGACCTCCATTCTTCCGGACCGCCGTCGGCCGACGGCACCGGGAAGCGGTACGCCTCGGCATCGGGCGTCGCCTCGACGCGCTCCAGGAACAGGTTCGCCACGGAGGGCGGCCGGTTCTCGATCAAAGTCTGCGTGTCGGTCACGACAACCTCCGGGGGCCCGCCTCTTTGCTGGGTGACTCGTGAGTAACTAACGAGTGGTGATCAGAGTAGGGAATCGGCGCCCGCTTGGTAAGGGGCCGCGGCCACCGCGATGCAACCGTGACGACCGGATACATGGTACGTACACATAATGGCGGGCCCGCCCGGAATCCGGGGAGCCCGCCTTCCGGCCGCCGCTCCGGCCACCCGTCGGCGGCACCGCGGGGAGTACGGCGCTCAGCCGCCGATGGGCAGACCGCCGATCATGCCCTTGGTGCCCCCCGTCTTGCCGGCACCGCCGAGCAGCTCGTTCGTCTTGCCCGTGACCGCCTTCAGACCGGTCTTGGCGACCTCGTCCTTGGCGTCCAGGATCTTCATCGGCCCGTTGCCGAGCGGGAGGGCCTCCCCGGCGAAGGCGGGGGACGCGGCGGCACCGGCGGCGCCCAGCGCGATCACGGAACCGGCGACGACGGCCGCGGCCTTCGAGTACTTCACTTCACATTCCCCTTCCGCAGCGACGCCTTTCGCCGCTGTCACGATGAGTAACGTCCTCGATCCCCGCCAGAAACCGCGCGGCCCGGGGTTTTTGCCAATCACCCGAATGCCGGTCCGCTCATACGAAAGGGCGCCTGCCCGGTCATCGGACAAGCGCCCTTCCTGTGCGGTGCGTCGGACCACGCCGGCGAGCCGCCGCGGCTACTTCTTCTTGGCCGCGCCCTCGTCGCTGGAGAGCACCGCGATGAAGGCCTCCTGCGGCACCTCCACGGAACCGACCATCTTCATCCGCTTCTTGCCCTCCTTCTGCTTCTCCAGCAGCTTCCGCTTACGGGAGATGTCACCGCCGTAGCACTTGGCGAGGACGTCCTTGCGGATGGCGCGGATGGTCTCGCGGGCGATGACCCGGGAGCCGATGGCGGCCTGGATGGGCACCTCGAAGGCCTGCCGCGGGATGAGCTCGCGCAGCTTGGCGACCAGGCGCACCCCGTACGCGTACGCCGCGTCCTTGTGCGTGATCGCCGAGAAGGCGTCCACCTTGTCGCCGTGCAGCAGGATGTCGACCTTGACCAGGCTGGAGGTCTGCTCGCCGGTGGGCTCGTAGTCCAGCGAGGCATAGCCGCGGGTCTTGGACTTCAACTGGTCGAAGAAGTCGAAGACGATCTCGGCGAGCGGGAGGGTGTAGCGGATCTCCACCCGGTCCTCGGAGAGGTAGTCCATGCCGAGCAGCGAGCCGCGCCGGGTCTGGCAGAGCTCCATGATCGCGCCGATGAACTCCGTGGGCGCCAGGATCGTGGCCCGCACCACCGGCTCGTACACCTCGGAGATCTTGCCCTCGGGGAACTCGCTGGGGTTGGTGACGACGTGTTCGGCGCCGTCCTCCATCACCACCCGGTAGACCACGTTGGGCGCGGTGGCGATCAGGTCGAGCCCGAACTCGCGCTCCAGGCGCTCGCGGATCACGTCGAGGTGCAGCAGGCCGAGGAAGCCCACGCGGAAACCGAAGCCGAGGGCCGCGGAGGTCTCCGGCTCGTAGACCAGCGCGGCGTCGTTGAGCTGCAGCTTGTCCAGCGCGTCGCGCAGCTCCGGGTAGTCGGAGCCGTCCAGCGGGTACAGGCCGGAGAACACCATGGGCTTGGGGTCCTTGTAACCGCCCAGCGCCTCGGTGGCGCCCTTGGACTGCTGGGTGATCGTGTCACCCACCTTGGACTGGCGGACGTCCTTCACACCCGTGATCAGGTAGCCCACCTCACCGACGCCGAGGCCGTCGGCCGACAGCATCTCGGGCGAGTTGGTGCCGATCTCCAGCAGCTCGTGGGTCGCGCCGGTGGACATCATCCTGATGCGCTCGCGCTTGCCGAGCTGGCCGTCGACAACCCGGACGTAGGTGACGACGCCGCGGTAGGAGTCGTACACGGAGTCGAAGATCATCGCGCGGGCGGGCGCGTCGGCGACGCCGACCGGGGCCGGGACGGTCTCCACGACGCGGTCCAGCAGCGCCTCGACGCCCAGTCCGGTCTTGGCGGAGACCCGCAGCACGTCGGAGGGGTCGCAGCCGATGAGGTTGGCCAGCTCCTCGGCGAACTTCTCGGGCTGCGCGGCCGGCAGGTCGATCTTGTTCAGCACCGGGACGATGGTGAGGTCGTTCTCCATCGCGAGGTACAGGTTGGCCAGCGTCTGCGCCTCGATGCCCTGGGCGGCGTCGACCAGCAGGATGGTGCCCTCACAGGCCGCGAGCGACCGGGAGACCTCATAGGTGAAGTCCACGTGCCCCGGGGTGTCGATCATGTTCAGGATGTGGGTCTTCCCCTCATCGGCGCCCGCGGTGGGCGCCCAGGGCAGACGGACCGCCTGGGACTTGATCGTGATGCCGCGCTCGCGCTCGATGTCCATGCGGTCGAGGTATTGGGCGCGCATCTGCCGCTGATCCACCACACCGGTCAGCTGGAGCATCCGGTCGGCAAGGGTCGACTTGCCGTGGTCGATGTGCGCGATGATGCAGAAATTGCGGATCAGCGCCGGGTCGGTACGGCTCGGCTCCGGCACGTTCGAAGGGGTCGCGGGCACGCAGGGTCCTGTCTCTTGAGGCGCCTGTCGCCTCTGGTCGGATCGATACGTATGGCTCCCATAGTCCCATGGCCGGGGCCCACGGCCGTGCCGGGCGGTGCGGGAGGAGCCGCGGGACCCGCCACGGGCCACCGGTTTGGGCGGCGCGGCGGCCGACTGCTAACCTGGGCAGTCGCGCCTCGTGCCCTCTTACCCGAGGCGCGGACCCCATCAGACCAAACCTGAAAAGGCTCTTTCGTGGCGAACATCAAGTCCCAGATCAAGCGCAACAAGACCAACGAGAAGGCGCGCCTGCGCAACAAGGCCGTCAAGTCCGAGCTCAAGACCGCCATCCGTCGCACCCGTGAGGCCGTGGCCACCGGCGACGTCGAGAAGGCGACCGAGGCCGCGCGCCTCGCCTCCAAGAAGCTCGACAAGGCCGTGAGCAAGGGCGTCATCCACAAGAACCAGGCCGCCAACAAGAAGTCGGCGCTGGCTCTCAAGGTGGCCGGCCTCCAGGGCTGAGCCTTCCCGCAGCAGTACCCGTCGGTGACGGACACAGCGGTCCCTCTCACCCGCTCCTCCACCGGCACCCTTGATGTCCCGGCCGCACGCGGCCTGCGTTCGCCACGCGGGTGCGGCCCCCGAAGGGCCCCGTACCTCCCGGTACGGGGCCCTTCGGCATGTCCGACTCCGCCCGCGGCCCTCAGCGGGCCCGCGCGGCCCGGGCCACGGCGACGACCGCCTTCTCCAGGGCGTAGGCCGGGTCCGCGCCGCCGCCCTTGACCGCGGCGTCGGCCTCGGCGACCGCGCGCAGGGCGGCGGAGACACCGTCCCCCGACCAGCCGCGCATCTGCTGCCGGACGCGGTCGATCTTCCACGGCGGCATGCCCAGCTCCCGCGCCAGGTCCGCGGGGCGCGCCCCGCGCGGGGCGGAGGCGAGCTTGCCGATGGCCCGGACGCCCGAGGCGAGCGCGAACGTGATGCCGGGCAGCGGCTGGCCGACCGCTATCGCCCAGCGCAGCCGCTCCAGTGCCTCGGCGGCGCGGCCGGTCACCGCGAGGTCGGCGACCTCGAAGCCGGTGGCCTCGGCCCGGCCCGTGTAGTAGCGGGCGACCACGGCCGCGTCGATCGCGCCCTCCACGTCGGCGGCGAGCTGGGCGCAGGCGCTCGCCAACTCCCGCAGGTCGCTGCCGATGGCGTCCACCAGGGCCTGGCAGGCCTCGGGGGTCGCGGACCGCCCCAGCGCGCGGAACTCCTGCCGGACGAAGGCCAGCCGGTCGGCCGGCTTGGTCATCTTCGGACAGGCCACCTCGCGCGCCCCGGCCTTGCGGGCCGCGTCGAGCAGACCCTTGCCCTTGGCGCCGCCCGCGTGCAGCAGGACGAGCGTGATCTCCTCGGCGGGGGCGTCCAGATAGGCCTTGACGTCCTTGATGGTGTCCGCGGACAGGTCGTGCGCGTTCCGTACGACCACGACCTTGCGCTCGGCGAAGAGCGAGGGGCTGGTGAGCTCCGCCAGCGTGCCCGGCTGGAGCGCGTCCGGGGTGAGGTCGCGCACATCGGTGTCGGCGTCGGCGGCCCGCGCCGCCAGCACGACCTCCCGTACCGCGCGGTCGAGGAGCAGGTCCTCCTGCCCCACCGCGATCGTCACCGGGGCGAGCGGGCTGTCTGTCGTACTGTTCCTGGCCATCGCCGTCCAGCATCCCACGCGGGTCCGACACAATGTCCCGGTGACCGACGTCAGACATGTGCTCGTCCTCCCCGACCGCGATGCCGCGGAGGAGGCCGCCGACGAAGCCACCGAGCGCTTCGACCTGCCCGCCCGCCCCCAGCTCCTGCGTGACGCCCTCGCCGGCGAGGACGACGCCGAGGACGCCCAGTGGCTCCTGCTCATCAACGACGAGGACGAGGAACTCGACCCCGCCGCGCTGAACGAACTGGCGGAGGAGTTCGAGGGCTGGCTGGAGGAGGACTAGGCCGTGCCGCTGCGCGTTCCCGCCCAGCGCCGCCGCTCGCAGGAGCCGGGGGCGGAGCGCCCCGGGGTGGCCGGGGCGCTCCCCGCGGTCCCGTTCAACCAGCGCGTACGTCTCCTGGTCGAGGCCGTCGACGAGCCCGACGAGCTCGCCCTCGCCCAGGGACTGATGGAGGCGCGGGGCTGGGCGGTGCGCCGCGCAGGCCGTGAGGACGCCCCAGCCACCGCGGGCGGCAGCCGCGTCGCGCTCGTCGTCGAGGTACGGCTGAACGGCTCCCGCTGGCGGGCCGAGAAGGCGGCGTGCGGGGCCGTGGAACGCCTGGCGAGGACCCATCAGCTCGGCCTGTGGGTCCGGGACGCGGCGCTGCTGCTGCGGCCGGACGACCTGCGGACCGAGTACCGCGTGATCCGCCGTCCCGGCGCGGGCGGCGAAGGGCGCGACCGGCTCGCACGGTGGTGGGCCGCGTGCGGCGGGCGTGGCGCGCACCGGCTGCTGCGGCTGCCGTCCGGGCTCACCCGGGAGGCCGTCGAGCGGGAGCTTTCGGAACGTCCCCTCGGCGGAGCCGCGTTCACGCCGGACGCCCACGAACTGCGGCCCGCACCGCCCGAGACGGACGTCCCGGCGGCCACCGGGACGCACCGTGCCGCGCTGCGGGTGCGGACGCTGCCCGGCGTGGCCGGCGCCGCCGCCGCGGCGGCGCTGCTGGGCTGGGCGGCCTCCGGGGCGGACGCGGAACCCCTGTGGTGGCCCCTGGCGGCGGTGGCCCTCCTGTGCGCGCCGGGAATCCACTTCGCCCTGCGCGACTCGTGGTTCTCACGGAACGCGGTCTGGCTGGTGCCGCTCGCCCTGCCCGTCGGGTGGTCGCTGGTGACCTGGCTCGGGCGGCTGATGCAGGCGTTCTACCTCGACCGGTTCGGCATCCCGTCCGGCTCGGTCCGCTCCGCCGGGGACCTGTGGCCGTACGCGGCAGCCGCCGAACCGCTGGGCCTCGCCCTGGGGTTCGTGCTGTTCTTCACGGCGGTCGCGGGCTGGCTGCGGCACGTGCACATCGCCAAGGGCGACAACCGCCTCGCCCTGGTCACCGTGACCGTGCTGCTGTCGGCGGCCTTCGCGGCCACCACGCTCGCCGCCGGCGCCCACGACGCGGACCGGGCCGCCCGCGACGCGGCGTCCGCCGCCGGACGGGGGCACGTCCCGGCGAGGTACTTCGGGCTGCACGGCACCTTGATGTGCGTGGTGCCCGTCGGCGAGGGCCCCGTCCCCGTGGAGAACGGCCCGGTGCCGGACGACCACGCCGTCCTGTCCTTCGGCGCCTCCGGGGACTGGATCTGGCTGTGGGACCCGCGCCGTTCGCAGGCCCTGTCGGTGCGCCGGGAGGACGTGCAGCTGCTCCCCGCGCCCGCGGTCAGCGGCGGGAGTCCCCGAACAGGATGCGGTAGATGATCAGGAGGGCGAGCGCGCCGCCTATGGCCGCACCCCACGTGGGCAGGTCGTAGAAGTCCTTGGTGATGGGGTGGTCGAGGAACTTCGCCGAGATCCAGCCGCCCACCACCGCGCCCGCGATGCCGATCAGCGTCGTCCCGACCAGTCCGCCCGGGTCCTTCCCGGGCAGCAGTATCTTCGCGATGGCGCCCGCGATCAGGCCCAGTACGATCCAGCCGATGATGGTCATGCCGTCAACCTGCCACGGCCCCCGCCCCTTCATGCGCGCCGGGACGGAGCCATGGGCAAGCCGTGACACGGCGGTTGCACTTCTCAGGGAACTCTCAGCCCGGCGGCGGGCGGGTGGCACGGGGTGCGGGAAAACCGGGTGACGTCCGTGCCCGCGGTTCTGCAGGATCGCCGGGTCAGCCGCTCCCAGCCAGGAGGTCCCGTGGTGCACCGCACGATCGTCCCGACCTTGTTCCCGCCGCCCGGTTACGCGCACGCCGCGGTCGTCGAGGCCGGGCAGCGGCTCGCCTTCATGGCGGGTTCCGTACCGCTCGACCCGGAGGGCGCCCTGGTGGGGCCCGGCGATCCCGTCGCCCAGGCGCGCCAGGTCGTCGCCAATCTCGACGAGGCGCTGCGGGCCGTGGGCAGCGGCCTGGAGCACGTGGTCGCCTCCACCGTGTACGTCGTGGGCACCGAACCCGCCGAACTGTCGCGGGTCTGGGAGGTCGTCCGGGCCTCGGGGCTGGGCGAGGGGCCCCACACGTCGACGCTGCTCGGGGTCGGCTGCCTCGGGTACGCCGGCCAGCTGGTGGAGGTTACGGCGACGGCGGTGGTGCCCTGAGCCGCGGCGGACGGTTCAGCCGCGCCAGGCGCGGACCAGGTCCTCGGGGCCCCAGTGGGCGGCCAGGGGGAGGCCGGGAGCGACGCCGCAGCGCGAGACGGCGACGAGCGGGGTGGCGGGCGTCGCACCGGGGACGGCGGTCACGTCGCGGACGAGGGCTTCGTATTCGTGGCGGCCGAAGGGGTGGGTGTCGAACCACTTGACGGAGCCCACGAAGTGGACCTCCGTGGCCACCGGTTCGCGGTCGGCGCCGACGAGGTCGACCTCGGGGTTGTTCTGGCGGTTCCACCAGCCGCCGACGGCCTCGGTGCGGGGCCAGGCCTCGTCGGGTAGCAGCCTGAGCAGGGACGCGCGGACGACGGGCTCGACCGCGCGGCCGCGCCAGGTGGACCAGGACCGCTCGAAGCGTTCCAGGGCGAGGTCGCCCCGGCCGCGTTCGATCAGGGGGAGGGCGCGGTCCACGAAGGCGAGCCAGAAGCGCAGGTAGGGGTCGGCGATGCGGTAGCGCTTGTTCTTGGTGTCGGCCTTGGCCGACAGGGGGAGGTCGGCGGCGAGCACGCGCTTGGTCAGGAGGGTGCCGAGCAGGGGTGACAGGGTGCCCGAGGGGAGCGGGTGGGCGCCCCCGGTGCGGGCCGCGATGGAGGAGAAGGTGCGTTCGCCGCTGCCGACGGCCTCCAGGACGGCACGGGAGTGGGAGGCCTCGGGGAACTCGCCGAGCAGGGAGAGCTCCCCCGCGACGAGGAGCGGGGAGAGCGGGGTGGAGAAGGCCTCGCGCAGGAACGCGGTGCGGGAGGTGCCGGGCCGCCACGACTGGACGATCTCCGGGAAGCCGCCGGTGATCAGGAGGGCGTCCACCGCGTCGGCGGCGCCGAGACCGGTCATGGACTGCACGTCGGCGAGGTGGAGCGGGCGGACGGTCATCTTGGTGCCGCGGCCGTAGAAGGGGCGGCCGTAGGTCTGGAGCGCCTCCATCACCGACATGTCGCTGCCGACCAGCACCAGCAGGACGGGCTTGGCGGACAGGTGGCGGTCCCAGACGGTCTGCAGGGCGCCCTCGAACTCGGGGTCCTGCTCCACCAGCCAGGGCACCTCGTCGATCACGGCGATGCTCGGTGTGCTGTCGGGGACGGCGAGGGCGAGCGAGCGCAGCGCCTGGTTCCAGTCGCCGGTCTGGAGGCCGGCGACGAGGTCGGCGCCGGGCAGGCCGGAGTGGGCGAGGGCCGTGGCGAAATCCGCCCGTTCCGCCGCGGGGTTCCGCCCGCGGGTGGCCTGGAAGACGACGTACGGCACCCCGGAGCGGTCGCAGAACTCCTGGACCAGGCGGGACTTCCCGACCCGGCGCCGGCCCGTCACGATCACGGCTTGGCCGCGGGTGGCGGCCGTGCCGTCGGTGACCCGGCGCAGCAGGTCGGTGAGGTGCTCGAGGTCGGCTGTGCGGCCGGTGAACTCCATCGGCGTCGGCCCCCGTGGCTGGCTGGGAAGGTGACTGGAAAGGTAGACCCGATCTTACGTAGATTGAGTCTTACTTTATCTCGGGAACCCGATCCAGGACGAGACCGAAGCGCTCGCGGTAGGCGGCGAGGACGGCGGCGTCGCCGTCCAGGGCCTCTTCCCGGCGGATGCCGTCCGGGGCGGTGGTGATGAGCGTGCGGCCGGAGAGCGTCAGCCTCCCGCCTTCCTCGGTCAGACGGGAGCAGACCAGGGACCGCGTGAAATGGGAGTGCGGCGAGGTCTGCTGGTACCAGGAGCCGGCCTCGAAGTCGGCGAGTTCCCGGGGGCGGGGTTCGAGGCGGAAGACCGGCTCGCCGTCGTGGTGGAGGTCGAGGTCTCCGTACGGGGCCGGAGTGAAGCGGAAGACGCCGCCGGGGTCCTTCTGGTCGACACCGGGGGTGAGGTCGAGGGGGAGGTGCGCATGGCGGCCGAAGCCGACGTCCGCGAGGAGGGTGACACCGTCGCAGGTGCGGACGCGGAGCGCCATGTGGTCGAAGGGGATGCCGAGGCGCGGGCCGTTGACGGAACGGGCCGCGTAGAGCGTGACGTCGTACCCCAGGGCGGCGAGCAGGGCGCCGAAGGCGCCGTTGACCTCGTAGCAGAAGCCGCCGCGGCGAGCGGTCACGATCTTGTCGTGGAGGACCTCGGGGTCCAGAAGGACGCCTTCCCCGAGGTGGATGGAGAGGTTCTCGAAGGGCACGGCGACCAGATGGCGCACGTGCAGCTCGCGCAGGGCCGCCGCGTCAGGGCGTTCGGGGCGCGTGGCGCCGATGCGGCGGAGGTAGGCGTCGGCCTGGGAAGCGTCCATGGCGTCAGTCTTGGGGAACCGGCGACGATCACGCCAGACCCGGCTAGCTTCACGGCATGACGCGAACACTGCACGAGCGGCACGCCGCGGCGATGGGCCGGCTCAGGGACGACGAGGACGTGTGGGTGGCGACGGCGGACGCGCGCGGGGTGCCGTGCCTCGTCCCGCTGTCGTTCTGGTGGGACGGGGAGGAGCTGTGGCTCGCCACGCGCAGGACGAATCCCACCGGGAGGAACCTGGAGTCCTCGGGACGGGTGCGGCTGAGCCTGGGTCACACCAGGGATCTGGTGCTCATCGACGGCACGGCACGGGTCGTCGACTTCGCGCGGCTGCCGGACGGTGCCGGTGACGCCTTCGCGGCGAAGGCCGGGTGGGATCCCCGAGGTGACGGACCTTCGTACGCGTTCTACGCGATCCGGCCGCAATGGGTGCAAGCCTGGGGGACGCTGCCGGAGATGCGGGACCGGGAGCTGATGAAGGAAGGGGTGTGGCTGTTCTGATCGCCGATCGGCGATATACACAGTGACAGGCCTTAAGTTGCCGGTTTTACGTCGGACATGGGCTGGTTGATCTTCGGATTTCGTTGTCCGGAGACTCTTGACGGGGGCTTGACGCGCGCGGTTTCATCCTCGGAAGCGGAGATGAATATTCCGTTTCATGTTTCCCTGGACCGGAGGCGGTAGCCCCCTCGAGCCCGACCCGATCGGATGCGCGCATGACCGACACGCTCCACCCGCCGACGGCCCCGCACTCGCCGACGGCCCCGCCCATCGAGGCCCCGAAGTCGCTCAAGAGGTCGATCGGCGTGGTCGGCGGAACGCTTCTGACGCTGTCGTGCCTGACCCCGGCCTCCTCGCTGTTCGTCATCGTGCCCCCGCTCTTCGCCGACCTGGGAACCGGGACGGCGCTGACCATCGTGATCGCGGCGGTCCTCTGCATCGCGGTGGCCTTCTGCTATTCGGAACTCGGGACGCTGATACCGAGCGCGGGCGGCGAGTACGCGATGGTCGGCACGCTCATCGGGCGGCTGGCCGGGTGGATCGTGTTCGTGCTGTCCCTGATCGTCGTGATGATCGTGCCGCCGATCATCGCGCTCGGCACCGGCGAGTACCTGGCGCCGATCATGCAGATCGACCCGAAGATCGCGGGCGCCGCCGTCATGCTGCTGGCCACCGTCATGGGTCTGCTGGACCTGCGGGCCAATGCCTGGATCACCGGCGTCTTCCTGGTCCTGGAGGTCGTCGCGGCGGCGGTCGTGGCCTTCCTCGGCTTCTCCCACACCTCGCGGTCGGCCTCGGTGCTGATCCACCCGGTGACGGAGGCCGGGCACGGGGTGGGGTCGGCGGTCACGGCAGGGACGATCATCGCGGGGCTGGCGATCGCGCTCTTCGTGCTGCAGGGCTTCAGCACGGCCGTGTACCTGTCCGAGGAGATGGAGAACCCGCGGCGCACGGTCTCCCGGACCGTGCTGTGGACGCTCGGCATCGGCGCCCTGGTGGTGATCGTGCCGACGATCGCGATCACGCTGGGCGCACCCGACATGAACTCCCTGATGGCGGGCGACCTCTCGGCGCTCGTGCGGGGCTGGAGCAACTCGGCGGTCGGCACCTTCATCAGCCTCTGCATCGCGCTGGCCATCATCAACGCGGGCATCGTGATGGTCATCCAGAACTCCCGGGTGCTCTACGCCTCCGCGCGCGACCGCGCCTGGCCGGCCCCGGTCAACAAGGCCTTCGGCACGCTGAGCAAGCGGTTCGGCGCCCCGTGGATCGCGACGCTCGCGGTGGGCGTGCCGGGCGCGGTGCTGTGCTTCGTGCCGGTGGAGACGCTGAGCGGCGTCACCGGCGTGGCGGTCGCCGCGATGTACATCGTCGTCGCCCTCGCGGCCCTCGGCTCGCGCCGCGCCGGGCACAAGGAGCGTGCGGCCTGGCGCATGCCGCTGTGGCCCGCGGTGCCGCTGCTGCTGGTCGTCGTGCTGGCGTACGTGCTGACCCAGCAGACCGCGCAGGACCTGGTGATCACCGGTGTGATCGTCGCCGCCTCGCTGGCCTACTGGCTCTTCTACCTCCGGCCGCGGCAGAGCACCCGCTGGGTGATCTCCGTGCCCGAGGAGGAGATGGGCCTGGAGGGCGCCTGAGCCGCCCGTCCCCGGCACCCGGGGGCCCGTACCGGTCGTGCACCGGTGCGGGCCCTTCGCCGTCCCCGGACGGCCCGCTCGGCGGCGGGCGAGCGACCGGTCGCGGCGGCCCGCAGGTCCTCCCGGTCGCCCAGGACGGCGACCGGGCCGTCCCGGTCGGTGCGCAGGACCGTGGTGCCCTGGGCGCGCAGCGCGGCGAGGGTCCGGGGCGACGGATGTCCGTACGGGTTCCCGGCCCCGCAGCTGACGAGCGCGAGACGGGGCCGGATGCGGGCCAGCAGCGCCGGGTCCTGGTAGGCGGAGCCGTGGTGGGCGACCTTCAGGACGTCGACGCGCGGGAGGTCCGGGACGGCGGTCAGGAGCGCGTGCTGGGCCGCGGGCTCCAGGTCGCCGAGGAGGAGCACGGTGAGCCCTGCGGTGCGGACCAGCAAGGTGACGCTGGCGTCGTTGGGATTGGTGCCGCCCAGATCGGCACCCTCGGCGCCCGCGAGGAGGGAGGGCGCGGCGGGCCACAGCACACGCCAGTCGAGGGGGCCCAGGCGGCGGCGCTCCCCGGGCCTCGCGCGCAGCAGGGGAACGCGGGCCGCGGCCGCCTGACGGCGTACGAAGGCGGCCTGGTCGGAGGGTTCGTCGAGGGTGGTGGTCTCGATGGCGCCCACGGAACGGCCGCGCAGGACCCCGGGGAGGCCGGCGGCATGGTCGGCGTGGAAGTGCGTGAGGACGAGCAGCGGGATCGCGGTGACCCCGAGCGAGCGCAGGCAGCGGTCGACGAGGCGGGGCTCCGGGCCGGTGTCCACCACGACGGCGGCGCCGTCGCCCGCGGAGAGCACCAGGGCGTCGCCCTGGCCGACGTCGCAGGCCACCAGCCGCCAGGCCGGCGGCGGCCAGCCGGTCACCGAGCGGGGCAGCGGCGCGGGACGTACGACGGCGAGCACGAGCAGCAGCGCGGCGGCGGCACACAGCCAGGGACGGCGCAGGAGGCGGCGCCCCGCCGCGACCACCACCACGGTGACGGCCGCCAGCAGCAGGGCGCCCGCCCAGGTGCCGGGCCAGTCGAGCGTCGCCCCCGGCAGGGCGGCACCGCGCCGGGCCACCGCCGCGATCCAGCCGGCGGGCCAGCCCGCGACCCAGGCGAGTGCCTTGGCGACGGGCATGGCGAAGGGCGCCGCGGCCAGGGCGGCGAAGCCGAGGACGGTGGCGGGGCCCACCGCGAGTTCCGCCAGCAGGTTGCAGGGGACGGCGACCAGGCTGACGTGGGCGGCCAGCACCGCCACCACCGGGGCGCACACCGCCTGCGCTGCGGCCGCCGCGGCCAGGACCTCTGCGAGGCGCGGTGGCACCCGCCGGTGCCGCAGGGCGGTGCTCCAGCGCGGGGCGAGGACCAAGAGCGCGCCGGTGGCCAGCACGGACAGGGCGAAGCCGTACGAGCGGGCGAGCCAGGGATCGTGGAGGAGCAGCAGCAGGGCGGCCCCGCACAGCGCGGGCAGCAGGCTGCGGCGGCGGCCCGTGCCGATGGCCAGCAGGGTGATCAGCCCGCAGGCGGCCGCGCGCAGCACGCTCGGGTCGGGCCGGCACACGACGACGAAGGCCACGGTGAGCACGCCCCCGAGCACGGCCGTCACACGGAGCGGAAGGGCCAGCCGCGGTGCCAGGCCGCCGCGCTCGGCGCGCAGCGCGAGACCGGGCGGACCGATCAGCAGGATCAGCACCAGCGAGAGGTTGGAACCGCTGACCGCGGTCAGATGGGTCAGGTCGGTGGCCTCGAACGCGTCGTGCAACTCCACCGGGATACGGGAGGTGTCCCCGACGACCAGCCCGGGAAGGAGGGCACGGGCGTCGGACGGCAGGCCCTCGGTGGCCTCGCGCAGCCCCGCGCGGAGTCCGCCGGCCACACGTTGCGCACGGCCGGGCGGCGCCACGACGCGCGGCGGCCCTCGTACCGACAGCACCGCGGCGATCCGGTCGCCCGGCCCCGCCGCCGGGGCGAGCCGGGCCTCCGCCTCGACGTGCGTGCCGGGCAGCAACGTCAGCCAGGCACGGGCGGGTTGCCGGGCGATGAGCAGGACCGGTGTGCGGACGGCGGTCCTCGTGCCGCTCGCCGTCACGCGTACGGCCTCGGCCTCCACCAGCACCGCTTCCGGCGCCCGGACGGCCCCACGCACCTGCGGGCGGATCAGCCGGGGATCCGCCGTCAGCCTCAACTCCACGCTCGCATGCGCGCGTTCGGCCGCCAGGGCGGGCACCGGGCCACGGTGCAGGTCAGCGGAGTGCAGTCCCGCCACGGCCGCGGACGCCGCAGCGCAGAGCGCCACGGTGGCGACCGACGTCCACCGGCGTACGAACGACGCGAGCGCCACCAGGACGACCAGCGCGCACGCCCCCACCACGGCTCGCCCGGGCGCCGCGAGGGCGAGGCCCGCGGCGAGCCAGGCCGCGAGGGCCGGGGCCACCAGACGGAGGTCCGGCGGGCCCTCCTGGCGCGGGTTCGACGCGCCCCGGGGTGAGGCGGCCGCCGCATGCACCGCCGGGCGGGGCGCGCTCACGGGGTGACCAGTGGCTTGAGATCGGAGAACCGGCGGTCCCCGATGCCGTTGACGTCCCGCAGCTGCTCGACGGAGGTGAAGCCGCCGTGCCGGCCGCGGTACTCGATGATGTGCCGGGCGAGCACCGGCCCCACACCGGGCAGGGCGTCCAACTGCTCGGCCGTGGCGGCGCTGAGGCTGACCGGCCCGCTCGCCGCGGCGGTCCCCTGGACCCCGGTGGCCGGTTGCGGGGCGGGGCGGCCCACGACGATCTGCTCCCCGTCGGCCAGCAGGCGGGCCAGGTTCAGGGCGCTGGTGTCCGTGCCGGGCAGCGCTCCCCCGGCGGCGTCCACGGCGTCCGCCACGCGGGACCCCGCGGGCAGCCGGCGCAACCCCGGCCTCCTGACCTTGCCGGCGACGTCCACGACCAGCACCGGTTTCGCCCCCGGCGCGGGGCCCGGCGCCCGTGGCCCGGCCGCCGCGGAAGCCCGCGCGCCGGCCGGGGCCCCGGCCGCGGCGGGCAGCGCCGCGGCGACCGGCGGCACCGCCACGGTGCGCGGCCGGCCGGTCCAGAAGTGGTGCACCGCGAAGGCGAGGGCGACGAGGAGGACGACGGCCAGGGCGGCCGCCGTCTTCGCCTCGATGCCGCAGCGGACGGAGAGCCAGGTGGGGAGGCGCTCGGTGAGGGCCAGCCGCCAGGCACCCGCGGCGCGGCGCCCCGGCGGATCCGGCGCCCCCGGCGCAGCCTGTCGTTCCGGCAGCGCCGGTCGTTCCGGCACGGCCAACCGCTCCGGCACATCGGGTCGTTCCGGTCGTTCCGGTCGTTCCGGTGGATCCGGTGCCGCCGCGCCCGCCCCACCCCGTGGCGCGGGACGGCTCGGCGGACGGTCGAAGA
Organism: Streptomyces sp. TOM-9; assembly: GCF_056858595.1. Classification (NCBI taxonomy): domain Bacteria; kingdom Bacillati; phylum Actinomycetota; class Actinomycetes; order Kitasatosporales; family Streptomycetaceae; genus Streptomyces; species Streptomyces sp. TOM-9. The sequence goes on from NZ_JBXEQB010000001.1 coordinate 3,605,014, forward strand.
GGGCGGCGGCCCGTTCCCGGACCGCGCCGGCGGCGGGCCCGGGTACGGGCACGCGGGCGGACGGGTGCCTGCGGTGGCGAGGAGTTGCGGTGGTCGATCCCATGTCAGGGACGGTAAACGGACCGGCACCAACGAGATGATCTTGCTCAAGTCCTGTGGATCGTCCAGAGGTTGTGGATAACCCCGTCACCCGGAAGGGATCACAGCGGGGAGACGACCGCTCCCAGCAGCCCGGGCCCCGTGTGGGCACCGATCACCGCGCCGACCTCGCTGAGGACGAGGGTGTTGAGCCCGGGGACCCGCGCCCGCAGCCGCTCCGCCAGCGCGGACGCGCGGTCCGCGGCGGCCAGGTGGTGGACGGCGATGTCCACCGGACGGGTGCCCGCCCGCTCGACGACGATCTCCTCGAGCCGCGCCAGCGCCTTGGAGGCCGTACGCACCTTCTCCAGCAGCTGGATGCGGCCCTCGTCCAGCTGCAGCAGCGGCTTCACCGCGAGCGCCGACCCGAGCAGCGCCTGCGCCGCGCCGATGCGTCCGCCCCGGCGCAGGTAGTCCAGGGTGTCCACGTAGAAGTAGGCCGACGTGTCCGACGCCCGCTTCTCCGCCGCCGCCACGATCTCGTCCGCGGAGCCGCCCGCCTCCGCCGCCTCGGCGGCGCTCAGCACCGGGAACCCGAGGGCCATGGCGACCATCGCGGTGTCCACGACGCGCACCGGCACGGGCGCGTCCGCCCCCGCGAGCAGCGCGGCGTCGTAGGTGCCGGAGAACTCCGCCGACAGGTGCAGGGAGACGATCTCGGTCGCGCCCGACTCCGCCACCGCGCGGTAGGCGGCGGCGAATTCCTCCGGGCTCGGCCGCGATGTGGTGACGGGCTTGCGGCGTTGCAGGGCGCGGGCGACCGCGGGCGCCGACACCTCGGTGCCCTCTTCCAGCGCTTCGTCGCCGATCACCACCGCCAGGGGCACCACGGTGATCCGGTGCCGGGTCAGGGCCTCCTGCGGCAGGTAGGCCGTGGAATCGGTGACGATAGCGACATGGGACGACATGTGCGGGAGGTTACCCGCGCCGAAGGCCGGGCGACAGTACGGCTCCGCCGAGGTGAACCCCGGTGAACGTCCCCGCGGCCCGTCCCGGCCGCGCCCGGCCCCTCACAGCGCCTTGGGCGGCTGTCCGGTGCCCGGCTCGGGCATCCGCTCGCGCCGCGTCCCCGGCTGAGTGCGCGGTTCCGGTTCCGGCTCCGGCAGCGCCGAGGGCGCCCAGTGCCGCAACGCCCCGGCCTCCAGGTCGATGTCGCGGCCCAGCGCAGCGAGGTCGTCGTCGGCGAAGCGGCGGGCCCGGTCCTGGGCGGCCCAGCGCAGCGAGTCCGCGGAGTGGGTGATGCGCCGCGTGCGCTCCTCCAGCTCGCCGATCCGGGCCGCGATGCGGGTGCGGTTGGGCTCGCGCTCCAGCAGCCGCAGCTCCGCGTCGAGCTCCCGGGCGTGGGAGCTCAGCCTGGCGAGCAGCGCGACGGCCTCGCTCAGCGACGGGTCGACGGCGGCCTGCCCTTCCAGCGCCGCTTCCGTGCTCGTGACGGACGTACGCAGCGCCAGGCGCAGCTCGGCGAGCTTCCCGGCGGGCCCGGGCCTGCTGTAGCGGCGGGCCTTCAGACCGGTGTCCTCGACCACGCGGCGGGCCTCGATGCTGGTGCGCTCCACCCCGCGCTTGACCGCCCGCGCCGTCTTGACCGCGGCGACGACACCGAGCGCCACGAAGGAGGCGAAGAGGAGCAGGATCACGGCGACGGCGACATCCACGGCGGCTCCTCTGCCCGGTCGGCCCGGTCCGTCCGACCGGCCCGATCTGCTCGATCAGTTGTATGCCCACCGTAAACGGACGGGGGCGGGCGAGGGTTCCGGGAGAACCCCTACCCGCCCCTTGCACCGACCTGCACCGCCGGCACCGACCTGCGCCGACCTGCTCCGGCCGGGCGATCAGCCGCGCATCAGGCACTCAGGTACTCAGGCCATCACGCGGGGACGATGTTCACCAGCTTCGGCGCCCGCACGATCACCTTGCGGACCCCCGCGCCGTCCAGCGCGGCCACGACCGCCGGGTCGGCCAGGGCCTGGGCCTCCAGGTCGGCGTCGGAGATCGTCGGCGGCACCTCCAGACGGGCCTTGATCTTGCCCTTGATCTGGACGACGCAGGTGACGGTCTCGTCCACCACGTACGCAGGGTCGGCCACCGGCAGGTCCTCGTGCGCCAGGGACCCCTCGTGCCCCAGCCGCCGCCACAGCTCCTCGGCGATGTGCGGGGCCAGCGGCGCGATCAGCAGCACCAGCGGCTCGGCGACCGAGCGCGGCACCGGGCCGCCCGCCTTGGTCAGGTGGTTGTTCAGCTCGGTGATCTTGGCGATGGCGGTGTTGAAGCGCAGGCCCTCCAGGTCCTGGCGGACGCCGTCGATCGCCTTGTGCAGGGCGCGCAGGGTGTCCTCGTCCGGCTCGGCGCCGGTCACCGTGACCTCGCCGGTCGTCTCGTCCACCACGTTGCGCCACAGCCGCTGCAGCAGCCGGTACTGGCCGACGACCGCACGGGTGTCCCAGGGCCGGGAGACGTCCAGCGGGCCCATCGCCATCTCGTACAGGCGCAGGGTGTCGGCGCCGTACTCGGCGGCGATCTCGTCCGGGGTGACGGCGTTCTTCAGGGACTTGCCCATCTTGCCCAGCTCGCGCTTGACCTGCTCGCCGCCGTACCACCAGCTGCCGTCGCGCTCCTCGACCTCGGCCGCCGGAACGGGGAAGCCGCGGCCGTCGCGGTAGACGTAGGCCTGGATCATGCCCTGGTTGAACAGCTTGTGGAACGGCTCCACCGACGACACGTGGCCCAGGTCGAACAGCACCTTGGACCAGAAGCGCGCGTACAGCAGGTGCAGCACCGCATGCTCGGCGCCACCGACGTACAGGTCGACGCCGCCGTGCGGCTGCCCCTCGCGCGGACCCATCCAGTACCGCTCGATCTCGGGGCCGACCAGCTGCCGGTCGTTGTGCGGGTCCAGGTAGCGCAGCTCGTACCAGCAGGAACCGGCCCAGTTGGGCATGGTGTTGGTCTCGCGGCGGTACGGGCGCACGCCGCGGCCGTCGCCCAGGTCCAGCTCGACGTGGACCCACTCCGCGTTGCGGGACAGCGGGGTCTCGGGCTCGGTGTCCGCGTCGTCCGGTTCGAAGGTGCGCGGGGAGTAGTCCTCGACCTCGGGCAGCTCCAGCGGCAGCATCGACTCGGGCAGCGGGTGGGCGACGCCGTCCTCGTCGTAGACGATCGGGAAGGGCTCGCCCCAGTACCGCTGGCGGCTGAACAGCCAGTCGCGCAGGCGGAAGTTGATGGTGCCCTCGCCGATGCCGCGCTGCTCCAGGTACGCGATGACCTTGCGCTTGGCGTCGGCGACCTCCAGGCCGTTCAGGTCGATCTCGTCGTTGGCGGAGTTGATCGCCGGGCCCTGGCCGGTGTACGCCTCGCCCTCCCAGCCCTCGGGCGGCCGGACGGTGCGGATGATGGGCAGGTCGAAGACGGTGGCGAACTCCCAGTCGCGCTCGTCCTGGCCGGGGACGGCCATGATCGCGCCGGTGCCGTAGCCCATCAGGACGTAGTCGGCGACGAAGACCGGGACGCGGGTGCCGGTCAGCGGGTTCACGGCGTACGCGCCGCTGAAGACGCCGGTCTTGTTCTTGCCTTCGGTCTGCCGCTCGACGTCCGACTTGGACTGGGCCTGCTTGCGGTACTCCGCGACGGCCTCGGCCGGGGTGGCCGCGCCGCCGGTCCAGGCGTCCTTGGTGCCCTCCGGCCACGCGGCCGGCACCACGGTGTCGACCAGCGGGTGCTCGGGGGCCAGCACCATGTAGGTGGCGCCGAACAGGGTGTCCGGACGCGTGGTGAAGACGGTGATCGGGCTCTCGCCGTGGCCCTCGACCGCGAAGTCGACCTTGGCGCCCTCGGAGCGCCCGATCCAGTTGCGCTGCTGCAGCTTGATCGCCTCGGGCCAGTCCAGGGCGTCCAGGTCGGCCAGCAGGCGGTCGGCGTAGGCGGTGATGCGCATCATCCACTGGCGCAGCTTGGCCTTGAAGACGGGGAAGTTCCCGCGCTCGGAGCGGCCGTCGGCGGTGACCTCCTCGTTGGCCAGCACGGTGCCCAGGCCGGGGCACCAGTTGACCGGGGACTCCGAGGCGTAGGCCAGGCGGTACTCGCCCAGCACGGCGTCACGCTCGGCGGGGCTCAGCTCCGCCCAGGCACGCCGGTCGGGCGTGGCGCGCTCGCCCTTCTCGAACTGCTCGACCAGCTCGGCGATGGGGCGGGCGCGGTCGGCCTGGGGGTCGTACCAGGAGTTGAAGATCTGCAGGAAGATCCACTGGGTCCACTTGTAGTAGTCCGGGTCGATCGTGGCGAACGACCGGCGCTTGTCGTGGCCCAGGCCCAGCCGGCGCAGCTGGGACTTCATGTTGTTCATGGCCGCCTCGGTGGTGACCCGAGGGTGCTCGCCGGTCTGCACGGCATGCTGCTCGGCGGGCAGGCCGAAGGCGTCGAAGCCCAGGGTGTGCAGCACGTTGTGCCCGGTCATCCGCTGGAAGCGGGCGAAGACGTCGGTGGCGATGTAGCCCAGGGGGTGGCCGACGTGCAGTCCCGCGCCCGAGGGGTACGGGAACATGTCCATGATGAACTTCTTGGGCTTGGCCAGCTCGCCGTCCCCGGCCAGGTCACCGGTGGGGTTGGGCGCGGCGAAGGTCTGGTGCTCGTCCCAGAAGTCCTGCCAGCGGCTCTCGATGTCGGCGGCCAGGGCGGCCGTGTAGCGGTGGGGCGCAGCCGCCTCCGCGGCGGGGGTGGTCTCGCTCATCGTCCTTCGTACTCCATCGCTGTCATGACGGCCTGCGGCCCGGCCGCCGTACGGACATCTGCCTGCGCTACTGCGGAAACGAAAAAGCCCCTCGCACAGGAGGGGCGCCGCACTGACATCGATCGTGGTCAGCGCGGCTTGCTAAGCAGAAGGCGTACGGCACGCATGCGGTCAGGGTACCGCAGAGCGGGAAGGGCCCGCACCGAGGTTCCCCCCGGTGCGGGCCCTGCCCAGCCGTTTCCGGCGCTGATCAGCGGTGGTGCGGCTCAGCGGTGGTGCGGCCGGTACGAGTCGAGGTAGCCGCGCGCCGGGGTGCCGACGCCGGTCACGTCGTCGTAGCCGACGACCGCGGACAGCGAGCTGTCCTTGCCGAGGCTGCGGAGCGAGGTGATCGTGCCGTCCGCCGCGTCGAAGCCGTTGGCGTAGTCCACGCGGACGACCGCGAGGTCCTTGCCGCGGCCCAGCGGGTGGTCGGTCACGTCGTGGTACGCGCCGGTGCCGTAGCGGTCGTAGATCAGCGGGTTGGCGAAGCCGATCGGCACGCCGTGCCGGGCCTGCTGCGCCAGCGCCTGGACGCCCGCGATCACCGGTGCGGCGAGCGAGGTGCCGCCGATCCGGTACTCGCTGTACTGGAAGGACCCGTCCGGGAAGGCCTGGGTCTGGCCGACCAGGAAGCCGGTGTTCGGGTCGGCGACGGCCGAGATGTCCGGCTCGACGCGCTGCTTGACCGTGCCGCCGTTGGCCAGCGCGAGCGAGTTGGGAACCACGCCGCGCTGGTAGAAGGGCTGCGCGTAGAGCTTGCTGGTGCCGCCGCCGGCGCCGGAGGTGTAGGCGCCGGGGAAGGCCGTCCAGCTCGAGCCGTCCTCGGCCAGCGTGGCCTTCAGGGTGCCCCAGCCGGTCTCCCACTGGTACTTGTCGCCCTTGCCGACGGCGAGCGAGGTGCCGCCGACGGAGGTGACCCAGGGGGAGTTCGCCGGGGTGTCGACCTGCTTCGCGCCGTGCGCCGCGACGTTGTCGCCCGCGTCGCCGGAGGAGAAGTAGAAGCCGATGCCCTCGACCGCGCCGATCTGGAAGATCTGGTCGTAGGCGGCCGCGATGTCCGGGGTCTCGTTGCTCTCGATGTCGCCCCAGGAGTTGGAGACGATGTCGGCGAGCCGGTGGTCGACGATCTTGCCGAGCGCGTCGAGCAGGTCGTCGTCGGTGCAGGAGGAGGCGCCGACGTAGGTGATGTCGGCAGCCGGGGCGACCGCGTGCACCGCCTCGACGTCCAGGGTCTCCTCGCCGTACCAGCCGGAGGCGTCGCACTCGTCGGGGCTCGTGTAGCGGTAGTCGGCCGGCAGCACCTGGGAGAGCTGGCCGCGCTTGTAGGCCGCGTCGCCGTTGCGGGCGGCGTACTTCTTGGCGTCGGCGACGATCGTCGGGGAGGCGAACGCGTCGGTGATGGCGACGGTGACGCCCTTGCCGTTGTACGAGCCCGCGCCGTAGGCGGCGCGCAGCTGCTTGCCCGTGTAGCCCTTGACGGCGTAGGGGGCGCGCGTGCCGTAGGCGACCGGCAGCTTCTTGTTCGTGTTCGACCCGTAGTAGGTGGAGAAGGGGCCGGAGTTCTTGAAGACGGCGCCGGGCGGCGGCAGCGTGTCCTGGTGCTGGGCGCGCCGCGGGGAGTTGTCCAGGCCGGTGACGGTGAGCACCGCGCCACCCAGGGAGGCGGGGACGGAGGCGGTCCCGGTCGGGGCGTGGTAGGTCTTGGCGCCCTTCGCGTAGTTGTGGAGCTGGGTGCCGAACGCCTGCTCCGCGTCGGCGACGTCGCCGGTCACGGTCAGGTAGTGCTCGTCGACGCCGGTGACCTTCAGCCCGGAGGACTCCAGCCACTGCCGCGTCTGCGCGATCTGCTGCGCGGAGGCGCCGAAGCGGGCCTTGGCCTGCTTCGCCGAGAGGAACGTGCCATACGAGACGGAACCGGGGTCGGACACGGCCTGGGCGTAGGCGGCCAGGCCCTGGGCGTCACGGCCGGCCAGGTACACCCGGAGGGTGACCTCGGCCGAGTCGGCGGTGGCGCCCTTGTCGGCCTTGGCGGTGGCCCAGGCCGGCTTGCTGCCGGCGAGGCTGTGACGTCCGTGCGGTGCGTCGGCCTGGGCGGTGGGTATGCCCATCGCCAGCGCACCGGCGACCAGAGGCAGTGTCGCTGCCAGGGCCAGGCCGGCCCGCCTTCTCGAGCGGGTTGAGCTCATGAAACCCCCTGCTGTGTGAAGTTCGCGCGGAGTGGCGGCGCGCCGGAGACGGCAGCGCGCGTGGACCGCCACGCCACTCTCGCGGTGAACAGCTCATGCCAGGGACATGTGTTCGCCAAGAAGGACTCAAGGAAGGCCCACGAAAGGGCAATTGGGATGGCAATCCGATCCGGAATGCGGACATATGGTGCCGGAGAACGGACGCTCCGGTGAAGGACCGATCATCCTTGCCGAACGGAGCCCGAACAAACCAACGTTAGCAGTTCGTAATGATCCTCATCCCGGGTTGTCGAAAGACGATCGTTCAGGCCACCCGTACGGGTTAGCGTCTGCCGCATGCGCACCAACCGACAGTCCCCGGACGGTCGCCGGACCCCCCCGATACCGGCGAGCGACATCCTGTCCGGGGCCCTTCGCGCCGCACGGTCGCCCCGCGCCTGGGCGATCGCCGGCACCGCCGCCGCCCTGCTCGTCCTCGCCGTCACCGCGGGTCCGTACCTGCGGGCGTTCCTGGACTTCGGCGCCGGCGTCCTCACCCTCGTCTCCCTGAGCTGCACCGTCATCTGGGGCCTGGTATCCACCGACACCGTCTTCCTCGGGCCCCGCGAACGCCTGCTCACCCAGGGCATCCACCGCGGTCTGGGCGTCGCCGCGATCGGATTCCTGATCCTGCACGTGACGACGAAGGTCGTCGAGACACGGGTCACCACCGCCGGCGCCTTCCTCCCCCTCGGCGTGACCGGCCGGGACGGCCTCATCGCCCTCGGCGTGCTCGCCGCCTACCTGATGATCCTCGCCGCCGCCACGGGCGCCATGCGCAGCGTCTTCGCCGCCAACCGGCACCCCGTGCGGTGGCGCATCCTGCACAGCACCGCCTACGCGTCCTGGTGCATGGCGCTGATCCACGGTCTGCAGTCCGGCCGCTCCGCCAAGACCTGGATCATCGTCGCCTACGGGATCTGCCTGGTGGGTGTCGCCATCGGGCTGGTCTACCGGCTCCGCAGGACCCGTGGCGAGGCGCTCTTCCCCGAGACGCGGGAGCGCTCGGCCTCCTACCGCAAGCTCGGCGGCGAACGGGCCGCGTCCCGGGGCGGTTCCGGCCGCCGGCGTGCCGTGCCCCGGGAGGAGAACGGGCCCAGCCTGGCCAGCGCCTACAGCGAACCGCTGCCGCCGCTGCCCAACTTCCCCACCGCCCAGCAGTACACGGCTGTTCCTCCCCCGGCCCCGGACCGTACCCTCGGCATGGATCCCGCGGCCGCCACGATGCAATTGCCGCAGGTGCCCGCCGACCCCCAGGCGACGTACCAGCAGCAACCGCAGGTGCCGTACCAGCAGCAACCCCAGCAGACCGGCTGGGACGGCACTCCCGCATGGGGCACCCCGGTGCCGGACGGCAGGCAGGGCGCGGATCCGCTGGGAGCCGACAGGCTCCAGCCGATCGCCTGGCAGCAGTCCACGCCCGGACCCTATGAAGGACAACGATGAGCGTTCCCGCCATACCGGACCGGTCACCCGCCCCTCGCCCGGGGGCGGGTGATGTGCTCCCCGACGTGCGTACCGTCGGGCTGCCCCGGATCACCGCGGGGTTCGACGAGGTGGAGCGCCTGGACCGGGTGACCCACCTCAACGTGCACGGTTCCATGCCGAGCATGACCGAGGGCGAACTGCTCGACCTCGCCGAGCTGATGGGCCTGCGCGGCCGTGGCGGGGCGGGCTTCCCCTTCTACAAGAAGCTCAAGGCCGTCGGTGAGGCCGCACGCCGGCGCGGCTCACCGACCGCGGTGATGGTCAACGGCTGCGAGGGCGAACCGGCCTGCCGCAAGGACGCCGTCATCCTGCGCCGCGCCCCGCACCTCATGCTGGACGGGGCCCTGCTGTGCGCCGAGATCCTCGGCGCCCGCGAACTGGTCATCAGCGTCACGCGCGACACCAACGAGCAGTCCGTGCGCGACGCCCTGGCCGAGCGGGGCCTGGGCACCAAGCGGGGCCGCCAGCTGAGGGCCCGGATCGTGCGCATGCCGGAGCGCTTCGTGTCGGGCGAGTCCTCGGGCATCATCTCGGCGGCCAACGGCGGCCTCCCCCTGCCGCCCGGCAAGAAGGTGAGCGCGAGCGAGTCCGGCCTCGGCGGCATGCCGACGCTCTTCTCCAACACCGAGACCTTCACCCAACTGGCCATCGGCGCCCGCATGGGGGCGATCCGCTTCGGCTCCGCGGGCGCCCCGGGCGAGCCCGGTACGGCCATGCTGACGGTGTCCGGCTCGGTGCCCCGGCAGACGGTCGTGGAGACCCCGACGGGTGTGCCGATGTCGTACATCCTGCAGATGTGCGGCGGGAACCCGGGGCAGGGCGTGCTCGTCGGCGGCTACCACGGCAACTGGATCGACCCCAGCGTCGCCTCGATGGTGACCATCGCCCGCGAGAGCCTGGAGGCCCACAAGGCCACCCTGGGCGCGGGCGCCCTGCTCCCGCTGGACCCGGGCCTGTGCCCGCTGGGCGAGTCGCTGCGGGTCGCGCAGTGGCTGGCCGCCGAGACGGCCGGCCAGTGCGGGCCGTGCCGCCTCGGGCTGCCGCGTATGGCCGGACTGCTGCAGGACGTGCTCAACGGCGGCGGGCAGGCCGCGCTGGAGCAACTGCGGCAGACCGCGGTCGCGGTGAAGGGGCGCGGGGTGTGCAAGCACCCCGACGGCTCGATGCGCTTCGTGATGTCCACCATCAACGCCTTCACCGACGACCTCGCCGCCCACGTCCTCGGCGGCGGCTGCGGCCGCCCCACCGTGGGCGTGCTGCCGCTGCTGAAGTCCGACCCGCCGGCGCCGCGGGGCGGCGCTCCCGCCGGCGCCGCCGCGCAGACCAGCAACAAGCGGCTGAACGTCGACTGGACGCTGTGCAAGGGGCACGGCCTGTGCGCCGGCGTCCTCCCGGAGATCGTACGGCTGGACCGGGACGGCTACCCCGACATCGCCGGCACGCCCGTCCCGCCGCACCTGGACGCGGCCGCGCAGCGCGCGGTGGCCCGCTGCCCCGCACTGGCCCTGCGCATGGAGGAGGGCGGCCGCCGCTGACCCCGGCCGCACGCAGCAGGGCCCGGCACCGTCGCGGTGCCGGGCCCCTCCGGCGTACGGACCGCGGTGCGCCGGGGCACACGAAGAACCCGCCCGGTCGTCGCGACCGGACGGGTAGTGTCCGCAGTGGGAAGTGGAGCTACGGGGATTCGAACCCCGGACCTCTTGCATGCCATGCAAGCGCTCTACCAACTGAGCTATAGCCCCGCGATGCCGTTCTCCCGGGTTCCCCCGGCGACCTGGGATACATTACACGGCCCCGGGGCCGGTACGCCAAATCGATTCCTGGCCCGCGGGCACGGCGCCCGGTACTGTCGGCTGACCCCGCCCCGGAAGAATCTGGAGAAGGCCGCAGTGACCGCGACGCAGCCGATCGCCGACACCGCGGCGCGCAGCTCCCGGGTCCGCAGGCCCACCCTCGTCGCGGCGCTGGTGTGCCTGGTGTCCTTCGCGGCGTTCTGTGCCGCCCAACGCGCGGCACACGTCTCGATGATCGACCTCACCGTCTACCGGGCCGAGGGCTGGTCGGTGCGGGGCGGGGACGACCTGTACGCGATGCGGGTCACCCACGCGCAGCTGCCCAACACCTATCCGCCGTTCGCGGCGCTGCTCTTCACGTCCCTGACGCTGCTGGGCCCGGGTGCCGCGCGGATCGCGGCGACCGCGGTCAACCTCGGCCTGCTGGTCGCCCTGGCCCATCTGTCGCTCCGGCTGGCCGGGCTGCCGCGGCGACTGCCCGCGGCGGCAGCCGCGCTGGGCGTCGCGGCGGGCGCGGTGTGGTGCGAGCCGGTCTGGACGACGCTGCGGTACGGGCAGATCAACCTGCTGCTCGCGGTGCTCGTGCTGGGGGACCTCGCCGGGCGCCGGGGCCGGGTCGCGGGGATCGGCATCGGCATCGCGGCGGGCATCAAGCTGACACCGCTGCTGTTCGTCGCCTTCCTGGCCGTCGGCGGGGCGGTGATCGCCTGGCGGCGGCGGGAGCGCTGGAACACCTGGCTGCGGACGGCTGTCGTGGCGTCCGTCACCTTCGCCGCGACCATCGGCCTTTCCGCGCTCGTCCTGCCACGCGACTCCCGGCGCTTCTGGACGGAGGTCGTCCTCTCCGCCGACCGCGCCGGCAACGGCGAGGACACCGCCAACCAGTCGTTGCGGGGCGTCCTCGCCCGCGCCCTGCACACCGGCGACCCCGGCACCTGGTGGCTCGTCGCGGCACTGCTCGTGGCCGCCGTGGGCCTGGCCGTCGCCACGGCCCACCTGGCGGCCGGGGAACGCGCCTGGGCCGTCCTGTCCTGCGCCGTCACGGCGCTGCTGGTCAGCCCCGTCTCCTGGTCGCACCACTGGGTGTGGGCGGTCCCCCTGGTCGTCCTGCTGGCCGGCCAGGCCCTGCGGCAAAGCCGCCCCGCACACTGGTGGGCCGGCACCGCCGCGTCCGCCGTCCTCTTCTGCTCGTACGCGCTCTGGCTCACCCCGCACGGCGACGGCGTCGCGCGTCCCGAACTCCACCAGTCCGCCGGGGAGATGGCCCTCTCGGCGGTCTACCCGGCCGCCGGGGCCGCGTTCTTGTGCCTGTCGGCGGCCGTCGCCGTCGCTCGGCGCCGCCCTCGCGCACCGCGCAGGACCCCCGTGGCGGCCGCCTGAGCGGCGCTCAGGCCCTGCGCCGCCGCAGCACCGCCACGAGCGCCCCGGCCGCCGCGGTGGCCGCCAGGGCGGCGGAGGTGACCGCGACAGCGTGCGCCGAGGAGTGGGCGGCGCTCAGCCGGCCCAGGAACAGCGTGCCGAAGGAGGCCACCCCGATCAGCTGACCGAGCTGGGTGACGGTGGCCAGCAGGCCGCTGGCGTCCGCGGCGTCCTCGGGACGGACCTGTCCGAGAGCGAGGGTCAAGGTGGGGCTGAAGGAGGCGCCCAGCCCCAGGCCGACACCGAACAGGGCCACCAGGAAGGCCGGTTCGTGCTGCTGCCCGTCGCGCAGCAGCAGGCCGACCCCCGCGAAGGACGCGCCGGCCACGATCAGTCCGCCCGGCGCCAGCCAGGCGCGGGCACGCGCGGGAAGCCGGCGCCAGGTGAGCCCGGTGCCGCCGAAAGAGACGGCCGCGGCGCTGAAGGTGAGCCCGGTATGCAGGGCGCTGAGGCCCAGCCCGCTCTGCAGGTGGAGCGCGATGGCGAACAGGAACCCGGCGTTGAGGGCCATGGCGACCCCGATGACGGCGACGGAACGGAGCATGCCGGGCGCCCGCAGGACCCGCGAGGAGACCAGCGGCGCGCCACCGCGCCGGGCGAGCCGGGTCTCCAGCAGGGCGAAGGCCACGCACAGCACGACGCTGAGGCCGAGGCAGACCCAGCCCCACGCCGGCCAGCCCTCCTCCTGCCCGAGCACCAGGGGCACGGTGAGCAGGGTCACGGCCGCGCCGAGGGTGACCAGCCCCGGCAGGTCGAGACCGCGGCGGCGCTCGGCGGCGCCCTCCGGGTCGCGCGGGACGACCCATGGGACCAGGACGAGCAGGACGAGCCCGATGGGGACGTTCACCAGGAAGGCCGGGCGCCACCCGGTACCGAACAGGTCGGCGCTGACCAGCAGCCCGCCCAGGGACTGCCCGGCGGCGGCACCGGTGGCCAGGACGGCCGCGTAGACGCCGAGGGCGCGCACCCGCCGCTCGCCGGAGAAGTTGCGCTGGATGAGGCTGAGCACCTGCGGGATCATCAGGGCGGACCCGGCCCCCTGCACCAGCCTGAACGCGGTCAACTGCCCCGTCGACCCGGCCAGTCCGCAGGCCAGGGAGGCGGCGGTGAAGACGGTGAGCCCGGCCAGGAACGCCCTGCGGTGGCCCCACAGGTCGCCGGTCCTGGCACCGGTGATGAGCAGGACGGCGTAGGAGATGGTGTAGCCGGCCACGATCATCTGCAGCCCGGCACCCGAGGCTGGCGGTCCAGGCGATGCCGGAGCACCGGATCGTGGTCTACACGCCGGCCGACGCGGAGAGCCGGGAGCTGACGGCGCGGCTGCGGGAACTGGACGACCCGCTGGTGGGCTGCCCCCGGCACGCGCGCCCGCTCTCGGCGCTCGCCGCGGAACAGGGGCCGGCCGCGGAACGGACCGGGTGAAACGCGAAGATCCCACCTCCCCTGGGGGGAGACGGGATCCGATACCGCTGTGGAGCTACGGGGATTCGAACCCCGGACCTCTTGCATGCCATGCAAGCGCTCTACCAACTGAGCTATAGCCCCGCTGTCCTCGGGCTTTCCGCCCTGCGAACGAGAAGAAGCTTAGCCGGTCAGGGCCGGATTCCTGAAATCGGCTGCGGCCCGGCCCCGCCCCGGCTCCCGGCCCCGTCAGTCGTCGTCGCCGAGCACCGGCTCGGGCAGGGTCCCGGCGTTGTGCTCCAGCAGCCGCCAGCCGCGGGCGCCCTCGCCGAGGACCGACCAGCAGGTGTTGGACAGCCCGCCGAGCGCCTCCCAGCTGCGCGGGTCAAGCCCGAGGAGCCGGCCGATGGTGGTGCGGATGGCGCCGCCGTGGCTGACGACGACCAGGACACCGCCGTCGGGCAGCTTGTCGGCCGCCGCGAGCACCACCGGGGCGGCCCGGTCGGCGACCTCGGTCTCCAGCTCGCCGCCGCCGCGCCGCACGGGCTCGCCGCGCTTCCAGGCCGCGTACTCCTCGCCGTACCGCTCGGTGATCTCCTCGTGGGTCAGGCCCTGCCACACGCCGGCGTAGGTCTCCCGCAGGCCCTCGTCGTACGAGATGTCCAGCTCCGTGACCGCGGCCAGCTCGGCGGCGGTGTCGGCGGCGCGCTGCAGGTCGGAGGAGACGATCGCGTCCGGCTGCAGAGCGGCCAGCAACCGGGCGGCGCGCTTGGCCTGCGCGACACCGGTCGAGGTCAGCGGGATGTCCGTGGAGCCCTGGAAGCGGCCCTCCACGTTCCAGGAGGTCTGTCCGTGCCGCCAGAAGACGACGCGGCGGCCGCGACCCCGCGTGTGGCCGTTCAGATCAGCTCTCCGTCCTCGTCGGCGGCCGCGGTGGCGCGGGCGTGCTCCTCGGCCTTGCCACGGGTGGCGACGGCGTCCTTGGGGAGCTCGAGCTCGGGGCAGTCCTTCCAGAGCCGCTCCAGCGCGTAGAAGACCCGCTCCTCCGAGTGCTGGACGTGCACCACGATGTCGACGTAGTCGAGCAGGACCCAGCGGCCCTCGCGCTCGCCCTCACGGCGCACCGGCTTGACGCCGAGCTCCTCCTGCAGCCGCTCCTCGACCTCGTCGACGATGGCCTTCACCTGGCGGTCGTTGGGCGCGGAGGCCAGCAGGAACGCGTCGGTGATGGAGAGGACGTCGCTGACGTCGTAGGCGATGATGTCGTGCGCGAGCTTGTCGGCGGCCGCCTGGGCGGCGGTCTGAATGAGCTCGATGGAGCGGTCCGTGGCGGTCACAGGTAAGGCTTTCCGGTCGGGGACGTCGTACGTCCAGGGTCTCACGGACCGCGCTCGGTCCCCGACCGGTTATGGACCGCCCCCGGTCAGCTCTTCTCCGGCGGGCTGTAGTCCTGGCCCAGGACGACCGTGATGTCGGCGTTGGAGGCCACGCCGCCCTTCTTGGCGGCCTTGGCGGACAGGCCCAGCGTCTTGGCCAGCTCCTCCGCGTTCGTCTTCTGGTCGGCGTCGGCGTACAGGACCTGCGAGGTGGCCCGGGTGTCCGCGGTGGCGCCGGAGACGAAGGTGTAGCCGCCGCCGACGATCTGCACCTGGGCCTCGCCGGTGTTGGCGGCCACGCCGGTGGCGTTGCGCAGGGTGACCCGGGGGATGCCGTCGGAGTCGGTGTTGGTGACGGTGCCGCCGAGCACCTTCTTGACCACGTCCTCGGTGGCCTTCTCGCTCAGCGTGCCGTCGGGCTCCACCGGCAGCGTCTCGGTGGTGTAGTCGCCGCCCTTGGCCTCCTCCGACAGGGCCGCGAGGCTGCTGCCGAGGTCCTTCTCGGTCAGCGGGGGCTCGATGACCTGGTTGAGCCCCTCGACGGTCTTGGTCGCCAGGTCCGGGTCGCTGTACATCTTCTTCAGCACGGCCTGGACGACCTGCCCGAAGCGGGCCAGCTGCTTGTCGGCCCCCTCGCCCGGTCCCCGGTAGACGGCGTACGCGACGGCGGCCTGGCCGCCCAGCTCCTGCTGCTTTCCGGGCTTGACGAGGGTCTTGCCGTCCTGCTTCTTGCCTGCCTTCACCGTGGCGTCGGTGTCGACGAGGACTCCGCCGAGGGACTCGACGAGGTTGTCCAGGTACGGGGTGTCCAGCCGCCAGGTGCCGCTGATCTTGGTGCCGAGCAGGCCTTCCAGCGCCTCGCGGGTGGGGGCGGAACCGTTCTCCACGACGGACTTGCCGAGCGTGGTGCTGCCGCCGTCGTCGCTGCTCACGGCGAGCGAGTTCGGCAGCAGGACGGTGGTGCCCTTCTTGGTGGTCGAGTTGCTGACCAGCAGCGCGGTCGAGGTCGCCTCGCTGCCGACCGGGCGCAGGTGCAGCACGATGACGTCGCGCTTCTGGCCGCCCGCGGCCTGCTGGGCGGTCCCGGAGTCCCCGCCGAGGCCGGGGATCTTGCCGGCCTTCCACAGGTAGCCGACGCCGCCGACGGCGGCCAGCACCAGGACGACGACCGCGGCGACCACGCGGTTGCGGCCGCGGCGCCTGGCCTCCTCGCGCCGTTCGGTGCGGGACTCGGTGAACTTCAGCCAGTCGATGACCTCTTCCGACTCCTCGGTCTCCTCGTCGACGAAGGAGAACTGGCCGGTGTGGTAGTCGGCTTCGGCCCCGGCGGAGCGGCCGGCGGCGGGCCGGGCCGGCGACTCCTCGTAGGCGGGCTGCCGCTGGGCCGGAGGGGCCTGCGGCGGGGTCTGCGACGGGGGCTGCGGGGGTGCCGGCGGCTGCTGTCCGTACTGCTGCTGCTCGTAGTACGGCTCCTGGTACTGCGGCTGCTGCGGGATCCACCCCTGGTACTGCTGCGTCTGCTGGGACTGTTGGGGGTGCTGGGGTTGCTGCTGCGGCGGCTGCGGTTGCTGGTACTGCTGCTGCTCCTGCGGGTAGTACGGCTGCCCGGGGTACCCCTGCTGGCCCTGGTACGAGGGCTGCTGACCGGTCTGCTCGCCGGTCTGCTGGGCGTACGGGTCGTACTGCCCGTACTCGTCGCCGTAACCGTTTGCGTAGTCGCCCTGCTGCTGTGCGTAGGGGTCTTCTCCGTAGGGCTCCTGACCGCCCCGCTCGGGTGTTCCCTCGGCGTATTGCCATCGGGGGTAGTCGTTCACTGGGGACCCCTCCAGTTGCCGATCAGCCGCTGATCACTTACCGGTACAGCCTGCGTTTGTCGATGTAGCGGACGACGCCGTCGGGCACGAGGTACCAGACCGGCTCCCCCTTGGCGACCCGCTGACGGCAGTCGGTCGAGGAGATCGCCAGGGCGGGCACCTCCACCAGGGAGACCCCGCCGGCCGGGAAGCCGGGGTCGGACAGGGTGTGCCCGGGGCGGGTGACGCCGATGAAGTGCGCCAGCGAGAACAGCTCCTCGGCCTTGCGCCAGGAGAAGATCTGGGCCAGCGCGTCCGCACCCGTGATGAAGAACAGCTCCGCCTCGGGGTGCTCGGCCCGCAGGTCGCGGAGCGTGTCGATGGTGTAGGTGCGGCCACCGCGCTCGATGTCACTGCGGCTGACCGAGAACTGCGGGTTCGACGCGGTGGCGATCACCGTCATCAGGTAGCGGTCCTCGGCCGCCGACACCTTCTGCTCGCTCTTCTGCCAGGGCCGGCCGGTGGGCACGAAGACCACTTCGTCCAGCTGGAAAAGGTGCGCCACCTCGCTGGCCGCCACGAGGTGACCGTGGTGGATGGGATCGAACGTCCCACCCATCACACCGATTCGCTCCTTCATGCGGATAGACCCTACCCGCATCGCCTGATCGAGCTCAGCGGTCGCGGTTGAAGCGGGTGGTGATGAAGAGCAGCAGCAGCAGCGCGAACAGCGCGCCACCGCCCGTGAGGTAGGGGCTCAGGCTCTCGTGGTTGCCGCCGCCCTCGCCCTCGGCGAGCGTGGTCAGAACGGCGGCGGTCGCGTAGGAGGTCATTCGGCTGTCCCTTGGTGGCTTCGGGGTCTGTCGACGGGCGGAGGACTCGGCAACATCGTACGGGCGGCCGGGGTGGAACTTCGCGGTGGCTCCGCGCGTCCTCACTAGGTACCCAACGGCCGAACAGGGGGGCGGGGACATATGTCCGGTCCGAACGATTCGAGTGGTGCGAGCGGCGGCGCGAACGACGGAGGGCGGCTTCCCGGACGCAACCGGCGGCGCTTCGAGGGCATCTCCTCGCGCGCGTACGAGCACCCGGCGGACCGTTCCGCGCTGGTGGCACTGCGCAAGCTGAGCGGCTTCGACACCGTCTTCAAGGCGCTCAGCGGCCTGCTGCCGGAGCGCTCGCTGCGGCTGCTGTTCCTCTCGGACTCTGTGCGCGTCGGCGACCAGCAGTTCGCGCACCTCAACGACATGCTGCGGGACGCCTGCTACATCCTCGACCTGCCCAAGGTCCCGGCGATGTACGTCACCCAGGACCCGCAGCCCAACGCGATGTGCATCGGGCTGGACGAGCCCATCATCGTCGTGACCACCGGGCTGGTGGAGCTGCTGGACGAGGAGGAGATGCGGGCCGTCGTGGGCCACGAGGTCGGCCACGCGCTGTCCGGCCACTCCGTCTACCGCACGATCCTGCTCTTCCTGACCAGCCTGGCGCTGCGGGTGGCGTGGATTCCGCTCGGCAACCTCGCGATCATGGCGATCGTCACCGCGCTGCGCGAGTGGTTCCGCAAGTCGGAGCTCTCCGCGGACCGTGCCGGACTCCTGGTCGGCCAGGACCTGCAGGCCTCTATGCGCGGCCTGATGAAGATCGCCGGCGGCAACCACCTGCACGAGATGAACGTGGACGCCTTCCTGAAGCAGGCCGAGGAGTACGAGGAGTCCGGCGACCTGCGCGACTCCGTGCTGAAGATCCTCAACGTCCTGCCGCGCAGCCACCCGTTCACCACGGTGCGGGCCGCGGAGCTGAAGAAGTGGGCGGCGAGCCGCGACCACCAGCGCATCATGGACGGCCACTACCCGCGGCGCAGCGAGGACAAGGACACCTCGGTCTACGACTCGTTCAAGGAATCCGCGAGCCACTACGCCGAAACGGTGAAGACGAGCAAGGACCCGCTCATGAAGCTGCTCTCCGACATCGGGGCGGGGGCCGGCGACGTCGGCGGCCGGCTGCGCGACCGCTTCACCGGGACGCCGGGCTCGGGCTCCGGCCCGTCGGGGCGCCCGCCGAAGGACTCGCAGGACCCGCCGCCGGAGGGCTGATCCCGGGTCCGGCCGCCGGGGCCGGGGCGAGCACGCCGCACACCGAGCTGATCTCGTGGCGGTGGTCGTGGGGGTCGACCCCGGGCTGCACCGGCGGCCGCTGCCCGGCCAGCAGCGGCAGGAAGTGCGCCACGGGGGCGGTCACGCAGGACAGCGGCCCGGCCTCGACGGCGGCCTGCAGCAGTTCCACGTGCTTGTCGCGCAGGTCCGCGCGGTCGAAGCGCAGCCGCAGCTCGCGCCGCACGGTGAACAGCGAGGCCTGGCCGCTGCCCCCGGTGGCGGCCTGCACGGCGTAGACCAGGGTGTGGTCCGTGACGACCTCCAGGGCCTCCTCCCCCGCCTCGGACACGGTCATGCTGCCGCGCACCTTGACCTCGTCGTCGGCGAGGGCGACGCGGGCGGGGTCGAAGCGCACCAGCCAGCCGGTCGCCGCGTGGCGCCCGTCGTCGGCGGGCCGCTCCAGGCTGCGGTCGAACTGGTCGAGCTGTCCGGGGTCCAGCATGGTGCGCACCGTGCGGATGTCCCCGCCGGTCAGCGCGTCGGGATCGGCGGAGGAGGCGACCAGGTACTCCTTGGCGGAGACCAGGGCCTGCATGACCTGGCTCTCGCTGAAGTGCGCGGTGCGGCGCGCCGGGGGCAGCGCGTATCCGGTCCCGCCGGCCCGGTAGTGCTCGGCGCGCTGCCCGGCGAACGGCCGGGACCGGTCCACGGCGGCCACCGCGGCCGTGGGGGCGAGCGGCAGCAGGGTGATCTGCAGCGACTGCGCCACGGGAGGGGCGGGCTGGTCGTAGGGATTGCGTATGCCCAGGTAGACGGCGGTGCCGAAGGCCACGGCGATCAGGAGGACGAGGACCAGGGCCTGGCGCGGGGCGCCGCCGCGGGCCCAGAGCCGGCGGGTGCGCACCGAGCGGGCCGATCCGTCCAGCCGCTCCCGCGCGGAGAACTCCTGTATCCGGGCAGCCCGGACGAACGATTCGTCGAAGACGACGGATCGGTACTCGTCCTCACCACCTCCCGGGGAGCCCTCGGGGTTCCCCTCCGGTGGGTCTCCAGGCCCGGCCATACAACAAGCGTAGGTCTGTCAGGGCCCTTTAAAACGTCCTGGTACGGGACAAGTTCGCGAGGCGCTCAGGGGGTGTGGCTGACCGCCACCGGGGGTAGCGACGGGGCTCCGATCCGGCCCGTCGGGGAGGGCGGTACGGAGGGCTGGCGGGCCCCTCCGGCACCCCGGTAGACCGCCGCGAAGGTCAGGGCGACGACGCCGATGCCCATCACCACGGCGAGCACCCACGCCACGGTCCGGTGCCAGCGGCCGTGCCCCCGGTACGGGCGGCGCTGGGCGTAGAGGTCCTCGTACTCCTCGTCCTGCGCGGAGTGCTCGGCCTCCTCCTGGTCGTACGGACCGCTGCCGTCCTCCCCGCCCAGCACACGCGCACGGGACGCCTCGGCCTCGGCCTGGGCCGTGGCGGCGGCGAGCATGCGCTCGTGGGCGCTCGGTTCGTGGAAGGCGGCCGCCCGTATGAAGGCCTCGTCGAGCACCACGGACGCGAATTCGTCATCCGCGCCACCGTGGTCCTCGCCGTCCGGGAACGGCTTGCCCCCCAGTTCGTCCGGCACCCGTCCAGAATAGGGCCGATGACGCGGATTGGGCAGGCCGCTCGGAAACTCCGTCCGTCCGCCGGGGCCGGTCAGCCGCGGACGTGGCCGTCCCCGGTGTAGACGTACTTGGTCGAGGTCAGCTCCGGAAGGCCCATCGGCCCCCGGGCGTGCAGCTTCTGGGTGGAGATGCCGATCTCCGCGCCGAAGCCGAACTGCCCGCCGTCGGTGAACCGGGTCGAGGCGTTGACGGCGACGGCCGCGGAATCCACCAACCGGGTGAACCGCCGGGCGGCCGGCTGCGAGGTGGTGACGATGGCCTCGGTGTGCCCGGAGGACCACAGACGGATGTGCTGCACGGCGGCGTCCAGCGAGTCCACCACGGCTGCGGCGATGTCGTGGCTCAGGTACTCCGTCTCCCAGTCCTCGGCGGTGGCCGGGACGACGGTGGCCTTGGTGCCGCTCTTCTCGGCCAGTTCCCGCACCCGCTCGTCGGCGTGCACGGTGACCCCGGCCCCGGCCAGCGCGTCCAGGGCGCGCGGCAGGAAGTCGGCGGCGATGTCCCGGTGCACCAGCAGCGTCTCGGCGGCGTTGCACACGCTCGGGCGCTGCGCCTTGGAGTTGAGCAGGACCGCGACGGCCGTGTCGAGGTCGGCCTGCGCATCCACGTACACATGGCAGTTGCCGGTGCCGGTCTCGATCACCGGGACGATGGACTCCTCGACCACCGTCTTGATGAGGGAGGCGCCGCCGCGCGGGATGAGTACGTCGACCATGCCGCGGGCGCGCATCAGCTCGCGCACCGACTCCCGGCTCTCTCCCGGCACCAACTGGACGGCGTCGGCGGGCAGTCCGGCGCCGCCGACCGCGTCGCGCACCACCGTCACCAGCGCGGTGTTGGAGTGGAACGCGGAGGAGGAGCCGCGCAGCAGCACCGCGTTGCCGGACTTCAGGCACAGCGAGGCCGCGTCCACGGTGACGTTGGGCCGGGCCTCGTAGATGATGCCGACCACGCCCAGCGGCACGCGGATCTGGCGCAGGTCCAGCCCGTTGGGCAGCGTGGAGCCGCGCACCACCTCGCCGACCGGGTCGGGCAGGCCGGCCACGTCCCGCACGTCGGAGGCGATGGCGCGGACCCGCTCGGGGGTCAGCGTCAGCCGGTCCACGATCGCCTCGTCGGTGCCCGCCTCACGCGCGCGGGC
Source organism: Streptomyces sp. TOM-9 (assembly GCF_056858595.1). Lineage (NCBI taxonomy): Bacteria > Bacillati > Actinomycetota > Actinomycetes > Kitasatosporales > Streptomycetaceae > Streptomyces > Streptomyces sp. TOM-9. The sequence goes on from NZ_JBXEQB010000001.1 coordinate 3,626,306, forward strand.
GACGTCCTTGGCGTTGGCCTCGACGATCTCCCGCGTGCGGACGACCAGGGCGTCGGCGATGGCCAGCAGCGCGTCGTCCTTCACCGAGCGCGGCAACGGCGCGAGGTCTTCGGCGGCCGCACGGGCGCGGTAGGCGGCCTGCAGCACCGGGCTCTTCGGCCACGGCGAGGGCAGGGAGGCGGCGAGGTCGTCGTTGCTGTGGCTGCGGCTGCTCATAGCGGCCAGGGTACGGCGTGGGCGCCGGACGGCGGGACGGCTTTCCGGCGGGTGAGACCGTGCCGCGCACGGCTGCCGGGCCGGTGCGGCTCAGTAGGGATGCACACCGAGGGGCGCCGCCGGGGGCGGTCCGTAACCCTCCGCCAGGCGCTGGTGGTAGGTGTCGCGGTCGATGACCTCCAGGCCCACCGTCTCCCAGGGCGGCAGGTTGGCGGAGGAGCGGTGCTCGCCCCACAGCCGCAGCGCGATCGCGGCGGCGTCGTGCAGGTCGCGGGCCTCCTCCCAGTACCGGATCTCGGCGTGGTCGGCCGCGTACCGGCTGGTCAGCAGGAAGGGGTGGTCGTTGGCGAGCTGCTCCAGCGCGCGTCGCACCTCGGCGAGCGGGGCCTCGGGCCCGCAGACGCTGAGCGTCACGTGCCAGAGCCGGGACACGGGGCGCTCTCGCGCGGGCGGGGCGGTGTCGTCGCTCGTCACGCTCACCAGTGTCCGCTCCGCCGTCCCTCGGGACGACGATGCCCCTGGGCGCCCTCGTCTCACCGGCGGCCTCCCTGTCGTCCCTGTCGTCGCGTCCCTGGCCTGATTCCGTGCTCCGCCCTCAAAGTCCAGCAGCCCGGAAGCGGGCGCGGGGCGGTTTTCACGAAGTAACCACGAAGGAGGTCCGCCTCAGTGGTGCAGGAGTACGAGGTCGTCCCGGTGCACGACCTCGCGCTCGTAGGCGGGGCCGAGCTCCCGCGCCAGTTCGCGGGTGGAGCGCCCGAGCAGCCGGGGCAGCTCCTTGGCGTCGAAGTTCACCAGGCCCCGCGCGACGGCGTGGCCGGAGGTGTCGCGCAGTTCGACCGGGTCGCCGGCGGTGAAGTGGCCCTCGACCGCCGCGATGCCGGCCGGCAGCAGCGAGGTGCGGCGCTTGACGACCGCCTGCACGGCGCCGTCGTCCAGGATCAGCGCGCCGAGCGGGGTGGAGGCGTGGGCCAGCCACAGCAGCCGGTCGGCGGAGCGCTTGCCCGTGGCGTGGAAGAGGGTGCCGGTCCGCCGTCCGGCCAGGGCGTCCGCGGCCTGCGCGGCGGAGGTGAGGACGACCGGGATGCCGGCGCCGGCGGCGATCCGGGCGGCCTCGACCTTGGTGACCATGCCCCCGGTGCCCACGCCGGCCTTGCCCGCGCTGCCGATGGAGACGCCCTCCAGGTCCCGCGGCCCGTGGACCTCCTCGATGCGCGAGGTGCCCGGGAGGGCGGGGTCGCCGTCGTAGAGCCCGTCGACGTCGGAGAGCAGGACGAGCAGGTCGGCGCGGACCAGGTGGGCGACGAGGGCGGCGAGGCGGTCGTTGTCGCCGAAGCGGATCTCGTCGGTGGCCACCGTGTCGTTCTCGTTCACGATCGGCATGGCGCCCATGGCGAGCAGCTTGTCCAGCGTGCGGTAGGCGTTGCGGTAGTGCGCCCGGCGGCTCATGTCGTCGGAGGTGAGCAGCACCTGGCCGACCCGAACGCCGTACCGGGCGAAGGAGGCCGTGTAGCGGGCGACGAGCAGGCCCTGGCCGACGCTGGCGGCGGCCTGCTGCCGCGCCAGGTCCCGGGGCCGCCGGGTGAGCCCGAGCGGTGCCAGGCCGGCGGCGATGGCGCCGGAGGAGACCAGGACGACCTCCTTGGCGGCCGCGCCCTCCTGGGTCCCGCACGCCTTGGCCAGCACGTCCACGAGGGCGTCCACCCGGTCGGCGTCCAGGCCCCCGGCCGCCGTCGTCAGCGACGACGACCCGACCTTGACCACGACCCGCCGGGCCTCCGCCACGTCCTGCCTCGCGCTCGCCACGTCCGTCCCTTCCCTCTCCCGGCTTCGCAATCTACGGCAGTCGGTCGACCGGGCGCCGCCGCCTTCCACCCACCGGACGGCGACTGGGACGGCCTTACGGGGCAGACGCGCCGTGAAGCCCGCGCCCGAACACCCCTTGACAAGATGTGAAATTCATATAAGGGACGCTTCGCTCCGTAAGCAAAAAAGTCACAAGAGAACCATCCCAATGGGAACGATTTGCCTGCGGATTCGAACACGGGGCAGCGTGCACGGGTACGGCGAACCGGCACCCCGGGCGGCCCAGCGCACGCTCGCGCGTCCGGGCGGTTCCGCCGGGCCGCCGAACGTACGACGATGGGAAGTTGCCGCTGTGAAACGTGCCGTGGGGAAACGGCCGGGAGTCCACCACTTCGGCCTCCTTCTGGCCCAGATGTGCGCCCTGATCGCGCAGGTGGTGGGCGTGGCCCTGCCCAACGGGGCCCTGATGGCGGGCGCCGCCCTCGCCGGTTGCGCCGCCGACGTCTGCCTGCACGCAGGCAAGCGCCCGCCGCCCAAGGCCCTCGGCCTGCTCCAGGCGGAGGCGGTCACCCGGCAGTCCCTGCGCGACCTGCTGCTGATCGTCGGACTGCTGCGCCTGGACCAACGGGAGTCCGTGCTGTTCCACCTCGTGTGCCTCGGCGGCCTGTTGTACGTCCACGGGGCGCACATCGCCCTCCAGGGCGGGGCCGCGCTGGTGCAACGGGCACGCCGGCTCCCCGTCGTCACACGCAACATCGACACGTCCGAACTGCCGCTGCCCGCCCCGCCACCACCCCTGATTACCCGTCAGCCGGGCCTGCGGCTGCTGCTGGTGGGGAGCCCGGCGACCTTCGGGCTGAGCGTGGCCGCGGCGACCGGGGCCACGGCGTACGCCGCCGACGGCGTCGCCCTGTCCGCGCTGCTGGCCACCGTGGCGCTGGCCCTGCTCGCCCGGTCCTTCATGCCCGGCAGGCGGCCACCGGGCGCGGAGGAGGTCCTCGAGTGGTTCGACCGCTGGCTCGACCGCTACCAGCCCACGGTCGGCATGTACTTCTCCGGGGGCGCGAGTTCCGCTTACCAGGCGAACATGTGGCTGGCCCCCCTGGCCGAGCTCGACGGGCGGCCGGTGATCCTGCTGCGCGAGCGCGGGATGGTGCCGCGCATCGGCCCCACCGATCTCCCCATCGTGTGCCTGCCGAAGGTCGCCGACCTCATGCGGCTCGGCGACTCCAGCCTCAAGGTGCTGCTCCACCCGGCCAACGCGCCGAAGACCTCACAGGTGCTGCGCATCCCGTCGATCATGCACGCCTTCGTCAACCACGGCGAGAGCGACAAGCTGTCCAGCTGCAACCCGTACGCGAAGGCGTACGACGAGGTCTGGGTGGCGGGCCCCGCGGCCCGGGAGCGTTACGCGCTGGCCGAGGTGGGCGTGGCCGACGAGGACGTCGTGGAGGTCGGCCGTCCGCAACTGGGCGGGATCCGGCCGCATTCGGGCCCACCGGCGCCCGGGAGCACCCTCACGGTGCTCTACGCGCCCACCTGGGAGGGGTGGACCGACGACCCCGGCAACACCTCGATCACGGTGGCCGGTGAGGCCATCGTCCGCCGGTTGCTCGCCGAGCCCGCCGTCCGCGTGCTCTACCGCCCGCACCCGCTCACCGGCAGCGTCGACCCGCGGGCCGGTGCCGCCCACCGGCGGATCGTCGAACTGATCGAGGACGCCAAACGGCGCCGTACGGACTCCGCCCTCCCCGGGCAGCGTGACCTCCTCCGGCACAGCGAGCGCGAACTGGCCCGGCTGACCGCCGCCTGGTCGCTGCCCGACGCCGACGACCTGGAGCGCATGGCCGACCGCGGCACGACGGGGGACGGGAGCGTGGCAGCCGCCGTACGACGGGCGACCGCGGCGTGGGAGGCCGCGTACTGGGCGGCGCATCCCGCGGACGAGCACCTGGTGATCGTCGAGGAGCGTCCCGGCCTCTACTCCTGTTTCGACCACTGCGACCTGCTGATCACCGACGTGTCCAGCGTGATCTCCGAGTTCCTGGTGAGCGGCAAGCCCTACGCGGTGACGAACACCACCGACCGGAGCGAGGCGGGATTCCGCGCGTCCTTCCCCACCGTGCGGGCCGGGACGGTGCTCACCCCTGACGCGGCGGGCCTGGGCGAGCTGCTGGCCGTGGTGCGCGGCACGGCCGAGGACACGCTGGCCACCGCGCGTGCGAACCTCAAGGAACACCTGCTGGGCCCGGCGGCGCCGTCCGCCGCGGAGCGCTTCCAGGAGGCCGTGCACGCCCTGGCGGCCCGGGTGGACGAGCGGCGGGCCAGGACGGCGGCGCGGAGACCCCCCCAGGCCGTCCCACGGCAGCGCGCCGGGGTCGCGTGACCGGCGCCACGGACGCGGGAGGGGGGCTGCGACGGAACGATTTCGTTCCGTCGCAGCCCCCCTCCCGCGGTCTTCGGTACGGAACTCAGTGCCGGACCTGCTCCGGGTGGCGCAGGCACCAGCCGGCCCAGGCGGAGGCGACCATCTCGCGCACCTCGTGGCGGGCGGTCCAGCCCAGTTCCTCCTCGATCCGCGAGGCGGAGGCGACGACCCGGGCGGGGTCGCCGGGGCGGCGCTCGATGACCTGCGCCGTGGCGTCGGTGCGGCCGGTGACCGAGCCGATGATGCCCACCATCTCGGCGACCGAGACGCCCTCGCCGCGGCCGATGTTCAGCACCAGGGCGGCGTTCGGGTCCTGCGCCAGCCGGCGCGCGGCGGCGACGTGGGCGGAGGCGATGTCCTCGACGTGGATGAAGTCGCGCACGCAGGTGCCGTCGGGGGTCTCGTAGTCGTCGCCGAAGATCAGCGGGGGCTTCCCCTGGGAGAGCCGTTCGAAGACCATCGGCACGAGGTTGAAGATCCCCGCGTCACCCAGCTCGGGCGTGGCCGCGCCGGCCACGTTGAAGTAGCGCAGGCAGGCGGTGGCGATGCCGTGGGCAGCACCCGTCGCCCGGACCATCCACTCGCCGACGAGCTTGGTCTCCCCGTACGGGCTCATGGGCGCGCACGGGGTCTCCTCGGTCACCAGGTCGACGTCGGGCATTCCGTAGACCGCGGCGGAGGACGAGAACAGGAAGCTGGTCACCCCGGCGCGCACCGCGGCCTCCAGGACGGTCTGCAGGCCCTGGACGTTCTCCCGGTAGTAGTGGAGCGGAAGCTCCACCGACTCCCCGACCTGCTTCTTCGCCGCGATGTGCACGATCCCGCGCACCGAGTGATCGCGCAGTACCCGGTCCAGCAGCTCCGCGTCCAGCACAGAGCCCTTCTCCAGGTGCACCCCGGCGGGCAGCCGCTGCGGGTCGCCGGTGCTCAGGTCGTCCACGACGACGACTTCCTCACCGATTTCGACCATCGCCCTGACGACGTGCGAGCCGATGTATCCGGCACCGCCGGTGATCATCCAGGTCATTCCGACAGTCTAAGCCGCAGGATGCCGTGCGATAAACTGCGGGTGAACCTTGGGTGCCCGGTTCACCTGGAGCACGGCCCCGGTTCAGCCCAGTAAGCGACGGAAAGGTTGTTCCGCCCCATGCTCCCTCGGCTTTCGGTGGTCGTACCGATCTACAACGTCGAGACGTACCTCCAGGAATGTCTCGAGTCGCTCGCCGGGCAAACCTTCCGTGAGCTCGAAGTGATCATGGTGGACGACGGGTCGACGGACTCCAGCGGCGACATCGCACGCGCCTTCGCGGCGCAGGACTCCCGCTTCCGGCTCGTCCAGCAGCCCAACGGCGGCTTGGGGAACGCCCGCAACACGGGTGTGAAGCACTGCACCCCGGGCGTGGAGTACGTCACCTTCGTCGACAGCGACGACATCATCCCCGACTACGCCTACGACCTGTGCGTCCGCACCCTGGACGAGACCGGGTCGGACCTGCTGTCGGGCAACGTGATGCTGCTGCGCATCGGCGGCACCTCCCCGTCCCCCATGCACAAGAAGCCGATGGCCACCACGCGGCTCAAGACGCACATATCCCGGGACGAGATGCTGATCTACGATCGCCTCGCCCCGAACAAGGTCTTCCGCAAGGACTTCTGGGACAAGCACGAGATGGCGTTCCCGGAGGGTGTCCTCTACGAGGACATCCCCCTGACCATTCCGGCGCACTTCCGTGCCCGCTCCGTGGACATCCTCAACACCCCGATCTACTACTGGCGGCAGCGCGAGGCCGGCGCGGGCCCTTCCATCACCCAGCGCCGCACCGAGCTGAACGCCGTCCGCGACCGCGTCGCCGCAGTCGACTCCGTGAGCCGCTTCCTGGCCGCGCAGCCCGGCGCGGAGTACCGCCGCTACAAGCGGTGGTACGACAAGTCCGCCATCGGCAGCGACATCCGCATCTTCATCAACGTGCTGCCGGAGGCCGACGAGGAGTTCCGCGAGCTCTTCGTCGACATCGCCTCCGACTTCCTCAGCCGCGTCGAGCCCGAGGTCCTGGAGTCGCTGCCCTCGATCATGCGCCTCAAGTGGCACCTCATCAGCGAGCGGAAGCTGGACGAGCTGCTGGAGGTGCTGGCCTACGAGAAGAAGGGCACCGGCGGTTCCATCCCGGTGGTCCGGCGCCTGCGCCGCTACGCGGAGTACCCGTTCTTCAAGGACACGACGGTCGGCGTCCCCCGGCACGTGTACCGCCTGAAGCAGGAGCTCTCCCTGCGCACCAAGGTGGAGAGCGTCGCCTGGGACGGCGAGAAGATCAAGATCGTCGGTCACTCCTACGTCAGCAACGTCAGCGTCCACCGGCGCCACATGTCGCTGAAGATGCTGAGCCTGAGCAACAGCAAGACCAAGCGCCGGCTGATCCTGCCCGCCCGCACCGTCCACAGCCCCGGTGCCACCGCGTCGTCCCGCCAGGCCCGGCACTCCTACGACTGGTCCGGCTTCGAGGTCTCGCTGGACGTCAACCGCCTGAAGACCAAGGGCCGCTGGACCGAGGGCATCTGGCGGTTCGCCATCGGCAACCTCAGCAGCGGGCTGCTGCGTCGCGGCGCCCTCACCCCCGGGCCCTTCGGCTCCGGGGCCAATCCGCCGGTGCGGTACGTCGACGACGAGACGCGGATCGTCCCCACGTTCATCCGCAAGCGGCTGCACGTGCGGGTCGAGAAGGTCAAGGCGCGGCTCACCGGCCACGGGATGGGCGACGGCACGCTCGTCCTCGACGGCTTCCTCACGGGGAAGTTCCGCAAGGGAACGCAGCTGGTCGTCAGCCACCACAAGACGCCCACCGAGTACGCGTACCCGCTGGAGCCGGGTGCGTACGCCGACGGCCGCACTCCCTTCACCGTGCGCGTCCCGGTCTCGGACATCGTGACCGGACGCACCACGAACGCCCTCCCCTCGCTGGCCGAGCCTGTACCGGCCGAGATGTGGCGCACCACGATCGTCGTCCCCGGTGAGGACAAGCCGAGGCAGATCATCGCCGACGACGACGCCGCCACCGGGCTCCACCCGATCGAGGGCTCCGAGTCCGGGCTGCCCCGTGAGTTGGCGCTGCACACCAACGCCGCCGGGTACCTGCGGCTCAGCGACCGCTTGCTGAGCCCGACCGTGGACACCCTGTCCTGGGAGCACGACGGCGGTCTGGTCCTGGCGGGTGCGTACCCCTTCGCGAACGGCCCGATCGACATCGTGCTGGCCCACCGCGGCCACCACGAGCTGAAGTGGTTCTCCGGAACCGCCGCCGACGGCCGCTTCACGGCCCGGCTGACCCCCACGTCCGTGGAGTCGCTGGCGGGAACGCTGCCGATCCGCGCCGGGCGGTGGAGCGTCATGGTCGTGAACGCGCCGGGCGAGGAGGTGCTGTCGCCCGTCGTGGTCGCGCCCCGGCTCATCGAGCGGCTCCCCGCGCGGACGTCGGTCGACGGCCGTGGCTACGAGGCCGTCACGCACGCGTACAACGAGCTCGTCCTCGAAGTGACGTCCGCCCTCGACGAGGACGAACGCGGCCCGTACTGGCAGGCCAAGCTGCGCACCGAGGTCTACGCCGAGGCACGCCGCCTCCCGCTGCGCGAGGCGGTGCTGTACGACAGCTACACCGGCAAGCAGTACTCGGACTCTCCGCGCGCCGTCTACGAGGAGCTGGTCCGCCGCGGTGACGACCTGGAGCACCTGTGGGTCGTCCGTGACCACCAGGTGGAGCTGCCCGAGGGCGCCACGGCGGTCCGCATGCACGGCCGGGAGTGGTTCGAGGCGATGGCGCGCTGCCGCTACATCGTCACCAACGCGCACCTGCCGCACTGGATCAAGCGCCGCGAGGGCCAGGTGATCGTCCAGGCGTGGCACGGCACTCCGCTGAAGAAGATCGGCCACGACATCGAGGACGTGCAGTTCGCGAACGCCCGCTACCTGGAGAATGTCGCCGAGGAGTCCTTGAGCTGGAGCTTCCTGGTCTCCCCCAACCGCTTCAGCACCCCCATCCTCAAGCGCGCCTTCGACTTCGGCGGCGAGATGCTCGAGGCCGGCTACCCGCGCAACGACATGCTGTACTCCCCGCAGGCCGATGAGATCGCACGGCAGGTCAAGGAGCACCTCGGCGTCCCGCAGCACAAGAAGGTCGTGCTGTACGCGCCGACCTGGCGGGATGACCAGTTCTACGGCCCCGGCCGGTACAAGCTGGACCTGCGGGTCGACCTGAACAGGTTCCGCGAGGCGCTCGGCGACGAGTACGCCCTGATGATCCGCCGCCACCCCAACGTGGTGGACACGGTGCCCGGCGCCGGCGAGGGTGTCGTCTGGGACGTCTCCGAGTACCCGGAGATCGCCGAACTGTTCCTGGCCGCGGACGTGTTGATCACGGACTACTCCTCGCTGATGTTCGACTACGCGAACACCGGCCGTCCGATGCTCTTCTTCACCTACGACCTCGAGCACTACCGCGACCAGCTGCGGGGCTTCTACTTCGACTTCGAGAACGAGGCCCCTGGGCCACTGATCGCGACGTCGGACGAACTGATCTCCGCCCTGGGCGACCTGGACGCGATCACCGAGCGGTACCGCGACGCGTACAAGAAGTTCCAGGAGACCTTCTGCGACCTGGACGACGGCAACGCCGCGGGCCGGGTCATCGAGCGGATGAAGCAGCTGACGCAGGAGTCCTGACACGCCACCCCGGCACATGAGGAAGGGGCCTCCGGGACACCTTGGGTGTCCCGGAGGCCCCTTCCTTCGCCGCGAGCGCCGCCCCGGCGGCGATCCGCGGAGCGCCCCGCCTGGGGTCACCCCTCCCGGTGGCCGGAGCCCAGCAGCCGATCCTTCACGCCGCGCCATCCCGACCGCGCCGGACGCTTGCCGCCTGCGACGGCCGCCCGCCGGAAGGCCAGGTTCCCGCTGGCCGTCCCGTAAGCCTCGACCGCCGTCGCACGCAGCGCCGCGTTCAGCCCGCCGAGGTCGAGGCCGCGGACGCTCACGGCGGTGGTGTGCTTGCGGCCCTGCCACTCCAGGCGCACCTGGAGGTTCAGCGCCTCATCGTCGGGGAAGTCGGCGAACAGCCCGCGCAAGCCCAGCGTCCCCTCGTACGTGATGACGCCGGAGCTCACCCGGACCTCGGAGATCCGCCCCGCGTCCCGCCGTCCGCGCCCCTTGGAGCGTGTAAGGGCGATCAGGTCCAGACGGTCCGCCGATCCGATGTGGCCGAACTGGTTCGGGATCTCACCGGTGATCCGCAGTTGCCTGCCCACCACCTCCACCGAGGTGGCCCGGTTGAACATCCGTGAATTCTCGAAGGTCTCGCCGTGGAGCCCGAGCTCGGTCACGTCCAGGAACACCCGCGCCTGCGGGAGGTCCAGGTGCGCCGCGGACCAGTACACCCGGCCGTCCTCGAGGAGGAGATCGGTCGACAGCACGCCGCGCCGCTGCTCGAAGTCGGCCACGGTCAGGGCCGCGTCGATCAGCCCGTGCCGCAGGTAGAAGGACCTGACCCGGTCGAGAGGGGCACTACGGGAAAAAGCCGCCTCCTCCACCTCCGCCGCCAGGTATCCGGAGACGAGGTCCGAGAATTCCGCTCGGTACTCGGCGTCCGCGTGACGGAGTTCCTTCATGTACAGCCGCGTGTCATGTCTGAGGAATTTGAGGTCTTTGTGCAGTTTGAGTTCCAGGGCGCCGCTTTCGCGTAGATAGGCGTCCGCGAGACGGTGCACCGCTATCCGGTCCCTGACGCTTCTGATCTCATTGCGCCGATTGGTGATGGATGCACCCGCTCCCTGGCGATCCTCCCAGATCCAGTGATAGACCGGCACGGGCAGAACGGATATCCCTCGGGCCAGGTGGTAGGCCTTGACCGAGAAATAGGTGTCCTCGTAGAAGAGACCCTCGGGGAAGAAGATGTCATTGTCGACCAGGAAGTCGCGTTTATAGAGCTTCGCCGCCGCGATCGGGTCGTTCAGCAACTCCACCCATTCGCCGATGCCGGCCACGCTCCGCTCGGCGGCGTACAGCTCGGGCTGCCAGGGCTTGACGCTGCCCCGTCCGTGGTTGACCCGCAGGGTCTGGCCGGACGTGATGTCCGCACCGGCCTTCCGGGCACCCTCGACCAGGACTTCGCAGGCCTCGGCCGGCAGCTCGTCGTCGGAGTCCAGGAACATCACGTACGTGCCGCGCGCCGCCCGGACACCGTCGTTGCGCGGCGCGCCCACGCCGCCACTGTTCTTCTCGCGCCGCACGAAACGCAACCCCGGAAGGCGGTCCGCGTAATTCTGCGCCACATCGCAGGTCGTGTCGTTCGAGGCGTCGTCCACGACGACGACCTCGAAATCTCGAAAGGTCTGCGCCACGAGCGAATCGAGTGTTCTGGCCACTGTCTCCGCCGCGTTGTACGCGGGCACGACCACGGTGATCGAGGGATCAGCGTCGGCACGCCGGGACATCAAACCTCCAGGGCAGGGAACTCATCTGCGGAACCGCCGCCGCCCGCATGCGCGGAACCGTTCCCGTCGTCCCTGAAGACGCGTTCACACCGGCGTTCACGACGGCCCCGCCCGTACCTGATGGGAGGCGAGGCCCGAATCACCCAGGATAGCCTGGCGCAGCGGAGTCCCGAGAGCGCCTCCATATCGCGACATCGCGGCTGTGGCCCACGCCACACATCCTTCCGACTTCCGCCATCTTGACAGGCGAACCCGACGCACATCCGCCGGTGACGACCGGGAATCCACAGCAGATCTCTTTGGTCAAACCCTGTATGGTATTACGAGCGGACCCGTCGCGGTCCGCCGGAACAGGGGCGAGCCCTGCCGCGCCGGTGCCGTCGGCACGCGCCCGCCCACCGTCCATTTGATCAGGCCGTGGCGCCTGGATGCACCATTCGCCTCGAAAGGGTCCTCTTTCATGGAAATACCGCCCCTCGCGGAAGTACGTCGCCTCACCGAGAAAAAGCGGGACGCCTGGTGGACCGTATTCCTGGTCGACCCGGTGGCGACGCCCTTGGTGCGCTGGACGGCCATGCGGACCCGTCTCACCCCGAACCAGATCACCTGGGGCGCGCTCCTGCTGGGCCTCGGGGCGGCGGCCTGCTTCGCGCTGGCCGACTGGAAGTGGCTGATCCTGGGCGCGGTCCTCTACCACTTCAGCTTCATCCTCGACTGCATGGACGGGAAGCTGGCCCGCCTCACCGGCAAGGGTTCGGAGTTCGGCGGCTGGCTGGACTACATCTTCGACCGCGTGCGCGTGGTGTGCTGCGCCGGAGCCCTCATGGGCGGTCAGTTCTACCGCACCGGTGACTCCATCTACATGTGGCTCGCCCTCGCCGTCATCTTCCTCGACGCCCTGCGGTACCTCGACGCACTGCAGATCTTCAAGGTCCGCGCCGGCATGCGGAAGAAGCTCCAGCAGCGCCAGTCCGAGGTGCGCTCGAACCAGTCCCTGCGGTTCATGGAGGACCTGCTCCGCGAGGAGGAGGCCGGCGACGAGACGCCGAAGGGCCTCGTCCCCGCCCAGCGCGATGCCGTGCCCGCCACCACCCAGACCGTGACGGCCGAGGCCGGTGCCCAGGGCGAGCCCGCCGGCGGTCAGGCACCGGTCATCGACCTCCAGCAGAGCTTCAAGAAGCGCTTCGCCTCCTACGGGGCCTTCCGCGACTTCCTGATCCGGCACCGTGTGCGGCCGCACCTCATCAGCGGCATCGAGTTCCAGATGGCGGTGTTCATCATCGCGCCACTGACCGGCGCCGTCATCGGCACCACCATCGCCGCGGCCGTGCTGCTGCTGCTCTTCGAGTTCGCCATCATCTACAAGCTGCTGCTCTCCACCCGCGACTTCGAGCGTGTGATGGCCCGCCTCGGCGAGGACGACCGGTCGAACGCCGGGAACGACGGCACCGCACCCCTGCACGCGTCCATGAGCTGACCCATCCGCCGGACGGCCCCCTCGGAGGCCGAACGCGCACGACAAGGGCCGGCCCCCCTCATCGAGGGGGGCCGGCCCTTGTGCGTTGTCGCCGCGGCTCAGGAATCGAACGGGTCGAAACCCTCGAACTCCTTCTGGACGTCGTCCCGTTCGGCGTCCCGGTCCTTGCGGCGCTGCGCAGCCGGCCGGGGCTCGTCGAAGCGGTGGTCCTCGCCGCGGCGTCCGAGCATCTCCGCGCCGGCCGCCACCGACGGCTCCCAGTCGAAGACCACGGCGTCGTCCTCGGCGCCGATGACGACCTCGTCGCCCTCCCGGGCGCCGGCCTTGACCAGCTGCTCCTCGACACCGAGGCGGGCGAGCCGGTCGGCGAGGTAGCCGACGGCCTCGTCGTTGGCGAAGTCGGTCTGGCGCACCCAGCGTTCGGGCTTCTCACCGCGGACGCGGTAGAAGCCGTCCTCGGCAGTGACGGTGAAGCCGGCGTCGTCCACGGCCTTGGGCCGGATGACGATACGGGTGGCCTCCTGGACCGGCTGGGCGGCGCGCGCCTCGGCCACGATGCCGGCGAGGGCGTAGGACAGTTCGTTGAGGCCCTTGTGGGCCACCGCCGACACCTCGAAGACCCGGTAGCCGCGCGCCTCGAGGTCGGGGCGGACCATGTCGGCGAGGTCCTGGCCGTCGGGGATGTCGACCTTGTTGAGGACGACGATCCGCGGACGGTCCTCGAGACCGCCGTACGCCCGCAGTTCCGCCTCGATGATGTCGAGGTCGCTCAGCGGGTCGCGCTCGGACTCCAGGGTGGCGGTGTCCAGGACGTGCACCAGGACGCTGCAGCGCTCGACGTGCCGCAGGAACTCCAGGCCCAGGCCGCGTCCCTCGCTGGCGCCCGGGATGAGCCCGGGGACGTCGGCGACGGTGAAGACCGTCGAACCGGCCGTGACCACACCCAGGTTGGGGACGAGCGTGGTGAAGGGGTAGTCCGCGATCTTCGGCTTGGCCGCCGAGAGCACGGAGATGAGCGAGGACTTGCCCGCGCTCGGGTAACCGACCAGCGCCACGTCGGCGACCGTCTTCAGCTCCAGGACGAGGTCCCGGCTCTGACCGGGCTCACCCAGCAGCGCGAACCCCGGCGCCTTGCGGCGCGCCGAGGCCAGCGCCGCGTTGCCGAGGCCGCCGCGGCCGCCCTGGCCGGCGATGAAGGTGGTGCCGTGGCCGACGAGGTCCGCGAGCACGTTGCCGTGCCCGTCCATGACGACGGTGCCGTCCGGGACGGGCAGGACCAGGTCCGTGCCCTCCTTGCCGGAACGGTTGCCGCCCTCGCCGGGCTTGCCGTTGGTGGCCTTGCGGTGCGGGTGGTGGTGGTACTCGATGAGCGTGGTGACCGACTGGTCGACGACCAGCGTCACATCGCCGCCACGGCCGCCGTTGCCGCCGTCCGGGCCGCCCAGCGGCTTGAACTTCTCCCGGTGCACGGAGGCGCAGCCATGGCCCCCGTTACCCGCGGCGACGTGCAGCTCGACGCGGTCCACGAAGGTGGTCATGCGGATGTTCCTCCAGATGCGTACGGGAATGTCTGTGGGTTAACGCGCCGAGGGCGGACCTGCTTCCCGGTCCGGGAAACAGGGTCCGCCCTCGGTGAAGTCGTATCGCGGCCGATCAGGCGACCGGGACGATGTTCACGACCTTGCGACCACGGCTGGTGCCGAACTCGACCGCACCGGCGGCGAGGGCGAACAGCGTGTCGTCCTTGCCACGGCCGACGCCCGAGCCGGGGTGGAAGTGGGTGCCGCGCTGGCGGACGATGATCTCACCGGCGTTCACGACCTGGCCGCCGAAGCGCTTGACGCCGAGCCGCTGGGCGTTGGAGTCGCGACCGTTCCGGGTGGACGATGCGCCCTTCTTGTGTGCCATCTCTCCTCAGTCCCTTACTTCGCAGCGGCGGGGATGCCGGTGATCTTCAGGGCCGTGTACTGCTGACGGTGACCCTGACGACGGCGGTAGCCGGTCTTGTTCTTGTACCGCAGGATGTCGATCTTCTGGCCCTTGTGGTGGTCCACGATCTCGGCCTGGACCTTGATCCCGGCCAGCACCCACGGGTCGCTGGTGACGGCGTCGCCGTCGACGACGAGGAGCGTCGAGAGCTCGACCGCATCGCCAACCTTGCCAGTGGAAATCTTGTCAACCTCGACGATGTCGCCGACGGCCACCTTGTGCTGGCGGCCACCGCTGCGCACGATTGCGTACACGCGGAACTCACTCTCTCGCTCGGATCGTCACTCCTGACGCCAGCCGTCCCTGCGGTGCTGGGGGGCCTCTGCCGGCCGTGGCCGGTAGGAAGATGCTCAGGAATGGGCGTCAAAACGCCGAAGGTCAAGGTTACGGGGCGTCCCCGATGGGGTCAAACCGGCGCCTGCGCGACCCCGTACGCACCGCGGGCCGTCCCCCGGTGGGGAACGGCCCGCGGACGGTGACCCCGGGTCAGGACGCCTCGGTGGGCGCCTCGGCCGTGGCCTTGGCGGCGGCCTTCTTCGCCGTCGTCTTCTTGGCCACCGTCTTCTTGGTGGCGGTCTTCTTGGCGACCGTCTTCTTCGCGGCGGCCTTCTTCGCCGGAGCCTTCTTCGCGGCCGTCTTGCGCGCGGCCCGCTTCTTCGGCTCCGCCTGCCCGGCCTCGACGGCCTCCGTCCCCGCCTCGGCCGCCGGGGTCTCCTCCGGCTGCGCCTCGGTGCCGGGGACGACCACGACCGCGGCCTCCTCGCCGGCGGACGGCGCGCCCGCGGGGGCGGACACCCTGCGCGTGGCGCGACGGCGCACCGGCGCGGCCGGCGCCTGGACCTTCGCCACCGGCTCCGGCTCGGGGGCCGGGGCCGGAACGGCCGGCTCCGCCGCGGGGACGACCACGGTGGCGGCCTCACCGGCGGGGGCGCTCGGCGCGGTGGCCTTGCGGGTCGCCCGGCGCCGACCACGGACCGGTGCGGCGGGCTCCTGCACCGCCTCGGCGATGCCCACGACGGCGGGCGCCTCGGGGGCGGTGGCCGTCGCGGCCTCCGCCGCCTGGGGCTCGGTGACCGGGGCGACCGACGGGACGACGGTGACGATCTCGGCCGTGGCGTCCGGCGAGCTCACCGGGGCGGTGACCCGCCGCGAGGCGCGCCGCCGGGAACGCCGGCCCGCCGCCGCCTCGGCCTCGGCCGGGCTGCCGTACCAGTCCTCGTCCCCGCCGATGGCGGGCACCAGCTCGGCCTCGGTGACCGCGACCGGCTCCAGCTCGGGAACCTCCTCCGCGGCCTCCTCGGCCTCGGTCAGGGCGGCGGTCTCCGCGACCGCCGGCTCCTCCGCCGCGCCGCCACGACGGCGCTTGCGCTTGCCGCCGCCACCGGCCGCCGTGGCCTGGTCCATGTGGACGATGACGCCGCGGCCGTTGCAGTGCACGCAGGTCTCGGAGAAGGACTCCAGCAGGCCCTGGCCGACCCGCTTGCGGGTCATCTGGACCAGGCCCAGCGAGGTGACCTCGGCCACCTGGTGCTTGGTGCGGTCCCGGCCCAGGCACTCCAGCAGCCGGCGCATGACCAGGTCGCGGTTGGACTCCAGCACCATGTCGATGAAGTCGATCACGATGATGCCGCCCAGGTCGCGCAGCCGCAGCTGGCGCACGATCTCCTCGGCCGCCTCCAGGTTGTTCCTGGTGACCGTCTCCTCCAGGTTGCCGCCCTGGCCGGTGAACTTGCCGGTGTTGACGTCGATGACGACCATCGCCTCGGTCCGGTCGATCACCAGCGAACCGCCGCTCGGCAGCCAGACCTTGCGGTCCAGCGCCTTCAGCAGCTGCTCGTCGATCCGGTACGTGGCGAAGACGTCGACCTCGGAGGTCCAGCGGCCCAGCCGCTCGGCCAGGTCCGGCGCGACGTGCGAGACGTAGCCGTGGATGGTCTCCCAGGCGGTGTCGCCGCTGACGATGACCTTGCCGAAGTCCTCGTTGAAGATGTCGCGGACGACCCGGACGGTCATGTCCGGCTCGCCGTAGAGCAGCGACGGGGCGTTGCCGCTCTTGGCCTTCTTCTGGATGTCCTCCCACTGCGACTGCAGCCGCTCGACGTCACGGCGCAACTCGTCCTCGCTCGCACCCTCGGCGGCGGTGCGCACGATGACGCCCGCGTCCTCGGGGACGATCTTCTTGAGGATCTGCTTCAGCCGGGCGCGCTCGGTGTCGGGCAGCTTGCGGCTGATACCGGTCATCGAGCCCTCGGGCACGTAGACCAGGTAGCGGCCGGGCAGCGAGACCTGGCTGGTCAGGCGGGCGCCCTTGTGGCCGATCGGGTCCTTCGTGACCTGGACCAGCACCGACTGGCCGGACTTGAGGGCCGCCTCGATGCGCCGCGGGCCGTTGCCCATGCCCAGCGCCTCGAAGTTGACCTCACCGGCGTACAGCACCGCGTTGCGGCCCTTGCCGATGTCGACGAACGCGGCCTCCATGGACGGCAGCACGTTCTGGACCTTGCCCAGGTAGACGTTGCCGACGTAGGAGGTGGCCTGCTCCTTGTTGACGTAGTGCTCGACGAGGACGCCGTCCTCCAGCACGCCGATCTGCGTCCGGTCGCCGTTCTCACGGACGACCATGACGCGCTCGACCGCCTCACGGCGGGCCAGGAACTCGGCCTCGGTGATGATCGGCACACGCCGGCGGCCCTGCTCGCGGCCCTCGCGGCGCCGCTGCTTCTTGGCCTCCAGACGGGTGGAGCCCTTGATGGACTGCACCTCGTCGACCGGCTCGGCCGTCTTGCGCGGCTCACGGATCTTGACGACCGTGCGCTCCGGTGCGTCCTCGCCCAGGCTCTCCTCGGCCGTCCCCTCGCCACCACGGCGGCGGCGACGGCGACGGCGGCGGCTGGTGCTGCTCTCGGCCGACTCCTCGTCCTCCTCGGACTCGTCCCCGGCGTCCTCGCCCTCCTCGTCCTCGCCGACCGTGCCCTCCTCGCCGTCGAGGGCCTCGCCGCGACGACGGCGGCGGCCACCGCGGCGGCGACGGCGGGACGGCCGCTCGCCGCCCTCACCCTCGTGCTCGTCGGCCTCGAACTCCTCGCCTTCGGCCTCCGCCTCGTCCTCCTGCGCGGCCTCGGGCTCCTCGGGGGCGTGCTCGGTCACGACCGCCTCCGCGGCCTCCGCGGCCTCCACGGCCTCCCCGCGCCGGCGGCGACGGCGACGGCGCCCACCGGTCTCGGCGGCGTACTCGTCCGCCTCGGGCTCCTCCTGCTCCTCGCGCTCGGCGGGCTGCTCCGCCTGCACCACACCGGGGGCCTGGAACACCGGAGCCTGGAACACGGCCATGGGCGGCCGTACGACCCGGCGGCGGCCGCGCGCGGGGGCGGGCTCCGCCTCGGGCTCGGCCTCAGGGGCGGCCTCGGCCTCGGGGACCGCGGCGGGCTCGGCGCCCTGCGCCTCCTGGACCTCGATGACGATCGTGTCCGCGGGGACGCCGAACGCCTCCGCGACGGCCGCGACCGCGGCGACGCGGGCCTCCTCGACGGTGTCGCCGTAGCCGCGGATCTCGTAGGCGTCCTCGACCTCGACGGCCCAGCCGGAGCCGTCCGGGACGGCCTTGGCGGTGTAGGCGCGCTGCTCAGGGGCGGCGCCCTCGGCGGCCTCGCCCCCGGCCTGGGCCCCCGCCTCGTCACGCGGCGCGAGAGCGCCCGGCTTCAGACGGCGGGAGCCGTCGTCGGCGGCGAGGAAGGATGCGGCCGGAGCGGTACGCCGCCGCGAGCGGGTCGTCCTGGACTTCTCGGCCTGGGGCTTCTCGGCCCTGCCCCGCTTCGGCTTCTCCGCGGGCTCCTCCTGCAGGGCCTTCGCGGGTGCGTCGGCGGCGGCCGCGGCCGCGGGCACGTCCTCGGCCGGGGCCGGGGCCGGCTCGGGGCTGGTCACCTTGCGCGTCGCACGGCGCCGGCTACGGGCCGGAGCCGCAGGCTGCTCGGCCTGCTCCGCCTCCGGGGCGGCCTCGGCGTGCAGCGGCAGGTCGGCCTGGAGTTCCTTCGCCTGCGTGTCGGCGGCGGCCGCGGGACCGGACTCCGCCTCGGCCTGGACCGGCTCGGGGCTGGTCACCTTGCGCGTGGCACGGCGCCGGGTACGCGCCGGAGCCGCAGGCTGCTCGGCCTGCTCGGCCCCGGAGGTCTCGGTCGAAGGGGTCTCCTCGGCAGGGGTCACCGCGGCGGGGGCCTCGGGGGCGGCCGCAGGAGCGGTGGCCTTGCGCGTCGCGCGGCGACGGGCCGGGGCGGGGGCGGCCTCGGCCGCCTCCTCGGCGGACCCGGCCGGGGCCGGCTCCGGGGCGGAGGACTTGCGGGTCGCCCGGCGCCGGGTGCGCGCGGGGGCGGGTTCGGTCTCGGAATCGGCGGATGGGGCCTCGGCCGGTATGGCCGGCGGCTCGGCGGCCCCAGCGGGGGCGCCGGACGTCACGTCCTGACCGGCCTCGCCGGCCGCGGGCGGTCCCGCGGGGCGGCTGGCCGCGCGGCGACGGCGGCGCGGGGCGACCGTCGCCTCGGTGTCGGTGCCGCCGGAGGCGGCTTCGGTGGCGCCGTTCTCGGGCGCCTCGTTCGGCTCGTTGGTCTCGAGCATGCGGGCATTTCTCCCGTCGCGTTCCCGGGCGCCGCGTCCTGGTCCGGTACGCGGCGGCCCGCGTCTCAGCGGGGCCGCCGCCCGGGGGCGCGGGCGCCACACGGGAACTGTCGTGTAGCTCGTCGGCACCGCAATGACGGACCGACGAAAGTCTCGTCTGATGTGTGCTGCCGGACCCGGGTTTCCCCGGATGCGTCGGCCGCACAACGACGACGGTCCTAGGCGGATCCCTCCGGCGCCGCCGCGACATCGCGGTCAGGCGCGAGCGGATCGTTCACCGTGCCGGTCTCCTCATCGAGCGGCCCCTGCGCCAGCCTGGTCACCGCAGCGGGGACCGGCGGCGCGAGGTCGGCCACCGCGCGGAGGCCGGACAGGACGTCGTCGGGTCGTACAGCAGGTGTCACATGCCGAACAACCAGCCGCAGTATCGCACAAGCTCCTGGTGTCGGCCTATCGGCATCCCGTTCGAGAATGCCGTCCTGGGCCCCGGCCACCTGCGGATCGACCGCTTCGAGCCGGGTCACTGCCTCGCGCGCGTCGAAAGTCCGCACGCCGTTCTTCGTCATCCGCTGGACCTCGACGGTCCCGGCGGCGAGGAACGCGGCCACGGCCCGCTCGGCCTCGGCGTGCTCCACACCGTCCAGCCGCAGCTGCCACACGGACGCTTCCAGCCGCTCGGCGAGCCCCGACGTGCGGGCCTCGACGGCCTCGACCACGTCGAGACCGGCCGGCAGTGACTCGTCCAGCAGCAGGCGCAGCTTCTCCGGCTCACGTGCCTCCGCGAGCGCGATCTCCAGGTACTCGGCCTCGCTTCCGACGCCGGTGGGTGCGGCGTTGGCGTACGACACCTTGGGGTGCGGGGTGAAACCCGCCGAGTAGGCCATGGGCACCCCGGCGCGGCGCAGAGCCCGCTCGAATGCGCGCTGGAAGTCGCGGTGGCTGGTGAACCGGAGGCGGCCGCGCTTGGTGTAGCGCAGTCGAATGCGCTGCACCGCGGGTGCGGGCGGCGGGCCTTCGGGCTGTCGCTTGCCCAGTGTCGTTCAGTCCTTCGTACGTCTGGTCACCCCGGACGGGGTTGCTTGTGCCTTCCAGGTTACTGGGGGTTCCGGCCTTCCGGTTCCCCACGGCGCCGCCGCGCTCCACCGGCCGCGGCGCGCCGGTCAACGCCCTCCGCAGATCGGCGCGCATCCCGCGCACGGTCTCCCGCACGGTGGCCAGCGCGTCGCGCACCGCCCGGCCCGCCTCGGCCGCCACCCGCCGCACCGGTCGCCACACGGGCAGCACGAGGGTGCGCCACACCCAACCGGCGTGAACCACCAGAACCGCGGTGACCAGCCACTTCAGCGCCCGCCCCACGACCCTTGACACGTACCCCGCCACGCGCCAGCCCACCAACAGTGCGTCCCGCACCTCCCGGGCGACCGGCACGAGCACCCTGCCCCACAGGAAGCGCAACGGGGCCACGACCACCGACCGCACCAGCCACGCCACCGCCACCGCCAGCGGCACCAGGACGTGGCGCTACACCGCGACCACCGGAACCACCACGAGGACCCCGACCGCCCACCGGGCCAGCCACGCCACCCCGGCGGCCAGCGGCACCAGGACACGGGCGTACAGCGCCGCCAAGGGCACCACCAGCAGCACCCGGACCGCCCACACCGCCCCCCGCCCGCCCCAGCGGGACGAGCACGTACCGCCACAGCGCCACCACCGGCAACACGACCAGCACGGCGACCACCCACGCCACGGCACGGCCCGCCCGGCCGGCACCAGCACATACCGCCACAGCGCCGGCGCGGGGGCGACCACCAGCACCCGGCCCAGCCATCCCCCGGCGCGGCCCAGCGCCCGGCCCGCAACCGTCAGGGCGTCCCACGCCATGCGCAGCGGAAGGACCACCACCAGCGCGACGATCCGCACCGGCATCCTGATCGCCACCGCCAGGCAGCCGTCCCCGCTCTCGCCGTACCCACCGGCATTCCCCCGTTCCTGCATGCCCGAACGGTACGCCCGGAAGCGCATCTTCCCCTCCCGCCCGCCGACGTGGGGGTCAACCGCCGCGCGGCGACGCCGGTCTGACGGCCGTTCCGCTCCCCCGTACGCACGAAGGCCCCCCGCCGTCCGGCGGGGGGCCTCGTCTCCACGACGGGCTACTTCACGACGGTCAACGGGAGCAGCTTCTTCCCCGTCGGGCCGATCTGGATGTGGGTGTCCATCTGGGGACACACCCCGCAATCGAAGCACGGCGTCCAGCGGCAGTCGTCGACCTCGGTCTCGTCGAGGGCGTCCTGCCAGTCCTCCCAGAGCCAGTCCTTGTCCAGACCGGAGTCCAGGTGGTCCCAGGGCAGGACCTCCTCGTAGGTGCGCTCCCGGGTGGTGTACCAGTCGAGGTCGACGCCCTGCTCAGGGAGCGCCTTCTCGCACATGCGGGCCCAGCGGTCGTAGGAGAAGTGCTCGCGCCAGCCGTCGAAGCGGCCGCCGTCCTCGTAGACGGCGCGGATGACGGCGCCGACGCGGCGGTCGCCGCGGGAGAGCAGGCCCTCGATGATGCCGGGCTTGCCGTCGTGGTAGCGGAAGCCGATGTTGCGGCCGTACTTGCGGTCGCCGCGGATGGCGTCGCGCAGCTTCTCCAGGCGGGCGTCGGTCTCCTCGACGCCGAGCTGCGGGGCCCACTGGAACGGGGTGTGCGGCTTGGGCACGAACCCGCCGATCGACACCGTGCAGCGGATGTCGTTCTGGCCGGTGACCTCGCGGCCCTTCTGGATGACGTTCTTCGCCATGTCGGCGATCTGCAGGACGTCCTCGTCGGTCTCGGTGGGCAGCCCGCACATGAAGTACAGCTTCACCTGGCGCCAGCCGTTGCCGTAGGCGGTGGCGACGGTGCGGATCAGGTCCTCCTCCGAGACCATCTTGTTGATGACCTTGCGGATGCGCTCGGAGCCGCCCTCGGGGGCGAAGGTCAGACCGGAGCGGCGGCCGTTGCGGGTCAGCTCGTTGGCCAGGTCGATGTTGAAGGCGTCGACGCGGGTGGAGGGGAGGGACAGGCCGATCTTGTCCTCCTCGTACCGGTCGGCGAGGCCCTTGGCCACCTCGGCGATCTCGGTGTGGTCGGCGGAGGAGAGCGACAGCAGGCCGACCTCCTCGAAACCGGTCGCCTTCAGGCCCTTGTCGACCATCTCGCCGATGCCGGTGATGCTGCGCTCCCGCACCGGGCGGGTGATCATGCCGGCCTGGCAGAAGCGGCAGCCGCGGGTGCAGCCGCGGAAGATCTCCACGGACATGCGCTCGTGGACCGTCTCCGCCAGCGGGACCAGCGGCTGCTTGGGGTACGGCCACTCGTCGAGGTCCATGACGGTGTGCTTGGACACCCGCCACGGCACGCCCGAGCGGTTGGGGACGACGCGGGCGATCCGGCCGTCGGCCAGGTACTCCACGTCGTAGAACTTCGGCACGTACACCCCGCCGGTGCGGGCCAGCCGGAACAGCAGCTCGTCGCGGCCGCCGGGGCGGCCCTCGGCCTTCCAGGCGCGGATCACGTCGGTGATCTCCAGGACGGCCTGCTCGCCGTCGCCGATCACGGCGGCGTCCAGGAAGTCCGCGATGGGCTCCGGGTTGAAGGCCGCGTGGCCGCCGGCGAGCACGATCGGGTCGTCCTCGGTCCGGTCCCGGGCCTCCAGCGGGATGCCCGCGAGGTCCAGGGCCGTGAGCATGTTGGTGTAGCCGAGCTCCGTGGAGAAGCTGAGGCCGAAGACGTCGAAGGCCTTGACCGGGCGGTGCGCGTCCACGGTGAACTGGGGCACGCCGTGCTCGCGCATCAGCGCCTCGAGGTCCGGCCACACGCTGTAGGTGCGCTCGGCGAGGACCCCCTCGCGCTCGTTCAGCACCTCGTAGAGGATCATGACGCCCTGGTTGGGCAGCCCGACCTCGTAGGCGTCCGGGTACATCAGGGACCAACGGACGTCGCACTCGTCCCAGGGCTTGACGGTGGAGTTCAGTTCCCCGCCGACGTACTGGATCGGCTTCTGCACATGCGGCAGCAGGGCCTCGAGCTGGGGGAAGACCGACTCGACAGGCATCAGAGGTGTCTTTCGTGAGCTGGCAAGGGTGACCATTCAGCGTAACGCGTCACAGAGGGCTTCCCGGCCGCGTCCACGCGACGCCCGGGCCCGGGCGCTCCGGGACGCGGCGGCGCGGTGGTGGCCGTCCCGGGCCGGCTCAGCCGGCTCAGCCGGCCAGCGTGCCGCGGTCGGCCCGGGGCCACTCCTGCGGGAGCTGCCGCTCGGCGGCGGCGGCGCGGTCGCGTTCGAGCTGGTAGAGCACGCCGTACGCGAAGGTGTCCTCGCCGGCCTCGCGGGCGTCCGAGGCGAGGCGCAGCACGGCGTCGCGGCAGATGACGCTGTCCTGGTGCTCGCCGAGGAGCTGCTGGACGGCCTTCATGCGCTGGGTGTGCTTCTTGGCGGGCTTGCGCAGCGCCGGGACGGCCTGGGCCGCCTCACTGCTGTAGCGGGCCCGCTTGGCGGCCTTGCGGGCGTCGTGGAGGACGAGGTCGCGCTCGTGGCCGGGTTCCATCTCCAGGGCCGACTCGACACGGGTGCGCAGCCGCCGGTGGTCGCGGCGCACGGCCTTGGGGACGGCGTCGGCCGCGGGGGCCGCGGCCGCGTCGAGCAGGGGCGGATCGGCGAGCAGTGACTCCAGGGTGTCCAGGAGCCGGAAGTAGCGCCTGCCGCCGAGTTCGCGCAGGAGTTCCTTGCGGGCGCCCTCGTGGACGGGGGCGTCGCCGCCGATGCGGGCGGTGAGGACCTCCGTGACGAGTTCCTCCGGCAGTTCGGCCTCGCGGTCGCGGAGGCGGTCGGCGAGGACCTCGCGGTCGCGTTCCAGGCCCAGCACCCCGGCGAGCCACTTCAGCTCGTCGCCGACGGGGTCGGTCGCCTCGCGGTCGAGTTCGCGGCGGAAGGACTTGAAGGCGCTGCGCAGCCGCCGGGTGGAGACCCGCATCTGGTGGACGGAGTCCGGCTCGTCGCGGCGGACCTCCGGGTCCCAGCCGATGATGGCGGCGACCTGCTCGTGCACGTAGGCCAGGGCGACGTCCCCGGCGGTGTCGGTGGAGGACGGCGGCTGCGGCGGCCCGGGTGCGTCGGCCAGGCGCTTCCCGAGGGCGCGGGCGAGCTTCGAGGGGGACTTCGAGCGCCGCAGGCCCGCCGCGCGGAGCCGCTTCTCGACGGCGTCGAGGAGGGCGGTGTCGCCGTCGATGAGTTCGGTCTCGACCTCGGTCCAGGCGGTCTCCGCACCGTCGCCGTGGTCGAGGAGGGTGGCCCGGACGTGGTCGTGGGCGATCTCCACCAGGGGTGCGCCCCCGGCGTCGACGAGGTGCACCCGCTTGCGGGTGTTGCGCAGCCGGACGACCGGGACGAGCTCGCGGTCGCGGACGATCGCGGCGACCTCGGCGAGCAGGGACTTGGGGACCCGGGGGCCGCCCTTGCGGCCCTGCTTGCCGAGGGGCGCGTGCACCTCGGTGCGGGTGTCGGCCTGTGAGCTCGGCAGTTTCAGGTGCCAGCCCGCGTCGTCGCCGCCGGTGCGGCGCCGCAGCGTGATCTTGTGGGTGGCCAGCCGCAGGTCGGCGGTGTCGACGTAGACGGCGTCCAGTTCGGCCGGTTCCAGGACGCGCACCGCCGCGACCCCGGGCAGGCCTTCGAGATCGGGCTCACCGGTCTGCTCGGCGGCCTCGTACTTGCGCTCGGTCTCCGCGACACGCTTCCCCATGTCAGGAACCTAATCGCGGGTTCGCCCGGCCGCAATGGTGCGTTCACCCGGTGGGCGGGATCAGGCCGACATGGGCCGCTTCATGTGGATGGCCTGCAGCAGCCCGATGGCGATCCAGACCGCGAACATCGACGATCCGCCGTACGAGACGAACGGCAGCGGCAGACCCGCCACGGGCATGATGCCGAGGGTCATGCCGATGTTCTCGAAGGACTGGAAGGCGAACCAGGCGACGATGCCGGCAGCGATGATCGTTCCGTACAGGTCGGTGGCGTTCCGGGCGACGCGGCAGCCGCGCCACATGATGACGCCCAGCAGCACGATGATCAGGGCCGCCCCGACGAAGCCGAGCTCCTCCCCCGCCACGGTGAAGACGAAGTCGGTCTGCTGCTCGGGCACGAACTGCCCGGTGGTCTGGCTGCCGTCGAACAGGCCCTTGCCGAGCAGCCCGCCGGAGCCGATGGCGATGCGCGCCTGGTTGGTGTTGTAGCCGACGCCCGCGGGGTCGAGGGCGGGGTTGGCGAAGGCGGCGAAGCGGTCGATCTGGTACTGGTCCAGGACGCCGAGCTGCCAGACCGCGATGGCGCCGCCGGCGCCCGCCGTGATCAGGCCGAGGACCCAGCGGTTGGATGCGCCGGAGGCCAGCAGCACGCCGAGCACGATGACCGCCATCACCATGACGGAGCCGAGGTCGGGCATCAGCATGACGATCGCCATCGGCAGTATGGCGAAGCCGAGCGACTGGGCGACCGTGCGGTGGTCGGGGAAGAGCCGGTCGCCCGCGTCGACGCGGGCGGACAGCATCATCGCCATGCCCAGAATGATGGTGATCTTGGTGAACTCGGACGGCTGCAGGGAGAAGCCGCCACCCAGCACGATCCAGGCGTGCGCGCCGTTGACCGTGGACCCCAGCGGGGTGAGGACCGCGGTCACCAGCAGCACCGAGATGGCGTAGAGCACCGGCACCGCGCCCCGCAGCCGGCGGTGGCCCAGCGCCACGGTGCCGGCGGCGAGGGCGAAGCCGATCGCGGTGTTGAGCATGTGCCGCAGCAGGAAGTAGTACGGGTCCCCGTGGGTGAGCTCGGTGCGGTTGCGCGTCGCGGAGAACACCAGCGCCGTACCGATCAGGGACAGCGCGAGGGCGGCGCCGAGCAGCAGCCAGTCCATCCGGCGCAGTATCGAGTCCCGGGCCAGGAGCTTGCCCAGGGTGCCGCGTTCCGGGGTGAAGCGACGCATCGCGTAGCCGTGCGCGCTCATGACCAGTACCTCCTGCCCAGCAGGAGCTTCTCGGTGCGCTCCGGGGGCAGCGCGGCGGCGGCCAGCGCCGTGTCCCGCGGCGCGGCGGGCGCCTGCGGCACGTCGGCCCAGGAGGCCTTGGTGATCTTGATCGTGCCGTCGGAGTCGATCTTCGGGAGCTTGCTCGAGGGGTGCGGGAGCAGCGCCTTCTTGTTGTCGATCGACCCGTCCTTCTGGACGCCGTACATGGCCTCGTAGATCTTGCGGACGGCCGGACCGGAACCACCGGAACCGGTACCACCCTGGGAGATCGTCATGACGATCGCGTAGTCCTTGCTGTACGTCGTGAACCACGACGTGGTCTGCTTGCCGGCGACCTCCGCGGTACCCGTCTTGGCGTGCAGGGCGATCTTGTCCTGCGGCCAGCCGCCGAACCGCCACGCGGCCGTACCGTGCGTGACGACGCCCTCCAGGGCCTCGTTGATGTACTTCAGCGTGTTCTTGGTGGCCGGCGCGTGCCCGTTGACCTTCGGCTTGATCCGGGTGACCTTCTTGCCGTCGGCGCTGATGATCGCCTTGCCGATGGTGGGCTGGTAGAGCGTGCCCCCGTTGGAGATGGCCGAGTAGATGTTGGCCATCTGGATCGGCGTGACGAGCGTGTCGCCCTGGCCGATGGCGTAGTTGACCGAGTCACCGGCGCGCATCACGTAGCCGTCGACGCAGTTCTCGCGCGCGATCTGGCTCGCGTAGTCCTGCTTGTCGCTCTTGGCGACCTTGCACCAGTAGTTCTTGTTGGCCTCGTAGTAGTCCCGCTTCCACTGCCGGTCCGGGATCCGGCCGGTCACCTCGGAGGGCAGGTCGATGCCGGTCACCGAGCCGAGGCCGTACTCCTTGGCGGTCTTGTAGAACCAGTCCTTGGGGTGCTTCTTGGGCTTGGTGCCGCCGTCCTTCAGCCACTGGTCGTACGACAGGCCGTAGAAGACGGTGTCGCAGGAGATCTCCAGGGCGTGGGCGAGGGTGATGGAGCCCGCGCTCTCCCCTTCGAAGTTGTTGAAGACCCGGCCGCCGATGGTCATCGACGACGGGCAGGGGTAGCGCCCGTTGATGTCGTAGCCGGCCTTCACGGCGGCCGAGGTGGAGATCGCCTTGAAGGTCGAGCCGGGGGCCGACTGACCCTGTATGGCCCTGTTGAGCAGGGGGAAGTTGGACTTCTTGCCCGTCAGCTTGGCGTAGTCCTTGGCGGAGATGCCGCCGACCCAGACGTTCGGGTCGTAGGTGGGCGCGCTGGCCATGGCGATGACCTGGCCGGTGTGCACGTCCATGACGACGACCGCGCCGGAGTCCGCCTTGTAGAGGCTGCCGGTGACCTTGTCGAAGGTCTTCCGGGCGACCTTCATCGCCTCGTCGAGCTCCTTCTCGGCGACCCTCTGGACGCGGGCGTCGATGCTGGTGACCAGGTGGCTGCCGGGCTCCGCGGCGGTCTCGCCCGCCTTGCCGATGACCCGGCCGAGGTTGTCCACCTCGTAGCGGGTGACGCCGGCCTTGCCGCGCAGCTCGCTGTCGTAGGTGCGCTCCAGGCCGGAACGGCCGATCTGGTCCGAACGCAGCAGGGACTGGCCCTTCTTCTCCGCGGCGGTCAGCTCGTCGTCCGTGACGGGCGAGAGGTAGCCGAGGACCTGGGAGGTGTTGGACCCGAAGGGGGAGGTGTAGCGGCGCACCGCGGTGGGCTCGGCGGTGATGCCGGGGAAGTCCTCACGGCGCTCCATGATCTGCAGCGCCTGCTGGGTGGTGGCCTCGTCGGTGATCGGGATCGGCTGGTACGGCGAGCCGTTCCAGCACGGCTTGGGGGTCTGCGAGTCGCAGAGCCGCACCTTGCCCAGGACCTCTTCCGGCTTCATGTGCAGCACGTCGGCGAGCCGGGTCAGCACCGCCTTGCCGTCGTCCTTCTGCTTCAGCAGGTCGGTGCGGCTCGCCGAGACCACCAGCCGGGTCTCGTTGTCGGCGAGCGCCACGCCCTTGTCGTCCAGGATCGACCCGCGGACGGCGGGCGCGACGACCTCCTGGACGTTGTTGCTGTTGGCCTGCGCCGTGTACTCCTGGCCGTTGCGGATCTGCAGGAACCACAGCCGCCCGCCGAGGGTGAACAGCAGGGACAGGACGAGGATCTGCAGGACCACCAGCCGGATCGTGACCCGCGGCGTCCGCCCCGTCTCAGGGATGTTGCTCACGCCGCCACTCCCGCTTCTCCGCCCGCTCGGCACGACACCGCGCGCTTCGTCGTCGGCCGCGGCCCGGCGGCCTCGCGTGCGTCGCTCACAAGCGCCGCCCTCCCTTGGCGACGCTCCCCACCCTGCCCAGAAGGCTCGAACGCTGGCCGCCGATGCGTGCGCCGAAGCCGGGACCGGAGGCGTCCTCCCCGAGCGGGTCGCCCTGGAACCGGCGGGCCAGTGCCATGATCCACGGCACGGTGAACGGCGCGAGCAGCAGGTCGTACAGGGCGGCGGTGAACAGCAGCTTGCCCAGGCCGACGTGCTGCGCCGCGGTGTCGCCCACGAGGGCGCCCACGGCCGCGTACAGCACCGTGGAACCGATGGCGGCGCCCACCACGACCAGCATCGGCCGGGTGGCCGACCGCAGCTGGCCGCCGTCGGGCCTGACCAGGCCCGCGATGTAGCCGACGACGCACAGCACGAGGGCGTAGCGGCCCGCGGCATGGTCGGCGGGCGGGGCGAGGTCGGCGAGCAGGCCGGCGCCGAAGCCGATGAGGCAGCCGGCCACGTGGCCGTACGTCAGTGCGAGGCCGAGGACGACGAGCAGCAGCAGGTCGGGGACGGCGCCGGGCAGGTGGAGGCGGGCCAGGACACACACCTGGACGACCATGCCGGCGACGACGAGGCCGGTGGCGAGCAGCGCGCGCTTCATCGGACCTCCTCCTGTCCGTAGAGCGAGGACTGAGAGGGGCTCACACTGGGCGTCGCCGTGACGGTGACCGTCGGGACCGGCTTCGGCCCGGCCGGCAGCACCGAGTCACGCGGGTCCTTGCGCGGGCCCTGGACGACGACGCCGACGATGTCGAGCTTGGTGAAGCCGACGAACGGGGTGACCTCGACCGTGCGGGTGAGGCCGCCGCCCGCGGGGTCGACCTTGGCGACCGTGCCGACCGGCACGCCGGGGACGAAGGGCTTGTCCGCCTGCGAGCCGAAGGTGACCAGCCGGGAGCCCTTCTTCACGTGGGCCTTGCCGTTGAGGAGCTGCACCCGCATCGGCCGGTTGCCCTGGCCGGTGGCGAAGCCGAGCTCGGAGGACTTCTCCAGCCGGGTGCCGACCGTGAAGTCCGGGTCGCAGGCGAGCAGGACGGTCGAGGTGGAGGGGCCGACGGTGGTGACCCGGCCGACCAGGCCGTCACCGTTGACGACCGTCATGTCGCGCTGGATGCCGTCGTTGGCGCCGGAGTCGATGGTGACCGTCCAGGAGAAGCCCTGGGCGGCTCCTATCGCGATGACCTGCGCGCCCTTGACCCGGTACTGACCGGCTCCGGCGAGCTTGAGCAGCTTGTCGAGTTCGCGGGCGCGCTCGCGCGTGACGTCCTTGCTGCCGAGCTGCTGCTTCAGCTCGGCGTTCTCCCGCTCCAGTTCGCTGATGCGGCTGCTGCGGTCGCCGGAGTCGCGTACCGCGTCCACCGCGTTGTCCACCGGGTCGACCGCGGCCGCGACCCCGTCCTCGACGGGGCCGAAGACGGCGGCCGCGGCGGACCGGGTGCCGTCGAGCGGTGAGTCCTCACCGCCGCGGATGTCGACGGTGATCAGCGCGAAAGCGATCGCCACCAGCAGTACCAGCAGAAGCCGGCTCTCTCGTGTGTCCCTCACGGGGGCCAGTCCGTGCCTTCCTCGTCAGAGCGTGTGAGCCCGTGGGCCCGATGGGCCGTGCCGGGAGGTAGAACGATCCGGCGTACGGGCAGGACTTCACCCGTACGACGGATCGTGAGGACTCATCTGCGCGGCTGCGCGTCCAGGACCTGCTGCAGCGCCTCGAACTCCTCGACGCACTTGCCGGCGCCGAGGGCCACGCAGTCCAGCGGGGACTCGGCGATGTGGATCGGCATGCCGGTCTCGTGGCGCAGCCGTTCGTCCAGGCCGCGCAGCATCGCACCGCCGCCGGCCAGGACGATGCCGCGGTCCATGATGTCGCCGGACAGCTCGGGCGGGCACTTGTCGAGGGTCGTCTTGACCGCGTCGACGATGGCGTTGACCGGCTCCTCGATCGCCTTGCGCACCTCGGCTGCGGAGATGACCACCGTCTTGGGCAGGCCGGAGACCAGGTCGCGGCCGCGGATCTCGGTGTGCTCCTCGTTCTCTACCGCGAAGGCCGAGCCGATGGTGAGCTTGATCGATTCCGCGGTGCGCTCGCCCAGCAGGAGGCTGTACTCCTTCTTGATGTGCTGGATGATCGCGTTGTCCAGCTCGTCACCCGCCACCCGGATGGACTGCGCGGTGACGATGCCGCCGAGCGAGATGACGGCGACCTCGGTGGTGCCGCCGCCGATGTCGACGACCATGTTGCCGGTCGCCTCGTGGACCGGGAGCCCGGCGCCGATCGCGGCGGCCATGGGCTCCTCGATGATGTGCACCTGGCGCGCACCGGCCTGGGTGGCGGCCTCGATGACGGCGCGGCGCTCGACGCCGGTGATGCCGGAGGGCACGCAGACCACGACGCGGGGGCGCGCCAGGTAGCGGCGCTTGTGGATCTTGAGGATGAAGTAGCGCAGCATGCGCTCGGTGATCTCGAAGTCCGCGATCACCCCGTCCTTGAGAGGACGGACCGCGACGATGTTGCCGGGGGTCCGGCCGATCATCTTCTTCGCTTCGGAGCCGACCGCCAGGATGCCGCCCGTATTGGTGTTGATGGCGACGACGGATGGCTCGTTGAGGACGATCCCGCGACCCCTGACGTACACCAGCGTGTTGGCGGTGCCGAGGTCGACAGCCATGTCACGGCCGATGAACGACATGTTGTTCGCCATGAGGATACGTCTGGCCTTCCCGAGCTGGAGCGATGTGGGGGTGAGCACGGCGGATGCGCTGCTGTGCGCCGAGCCGGAGGTGCGGAGATTCCATGGTAGTCGCGCCCGACGGGGCACGGGGTCAGGGTTCCGCCGCCATTGTCATCAGAACACACAGCTGTCCTCTGCAATGGTGACGCCGTGTCGGCGGAATTGGTTCCCCCGAACCCCCGGCATATGCCTGCGGGCGGCCGGGAAATTTCCGGCCGCCCGTTGAGCTGATCGGGCGTCAGCTGTGAATTCGGGGCGAATCGTCGCGGAGGATCAGGCCAGGCCGGGGAAGAAGATCTTGATCTCGCGCTCGGCGGACTCCTCGGAGTCCGAGGCGTGGATCAGGTTCTCCCGGACGATCGTGCCGAAGTCGCCGCGGATCGAACCGGGGGCGGCGGCGATCGGGTCGGTCGGGCCGGCCAGCGCGCGCAGTCCCTCGATGACCCGCTCGCCCTCGACGACGAGGGCGACGGCCGGGCCGGAGGCCATGAACTCCACCAGCGGCTCGTAGAAGGGCCGGCCGACGTGCTCGGCGTAGTGCTGTTCGAGGATCGCGCGGTCGAGCGTGCGCAGTTCCAGCGCGGTGATGCTCCAGTCCGCCTTGCGCTCGATGCGGCCGAGGATCTCGCCGACCAGGCCGCGACGTACGGCGTCCGGCTTGAGAAGGACGAGGGTGCGCTGGGACACGGTGTGACTCCTATGTGCGGGTGCGGGTACGACGACATTACCGGGGATCCCCACGACCCACGGCACCCCCTGGGTCCGGGGCACGGGACGTGCGATCAGGCCGGCTGCGCGGCCCGCGCCGCCTTGGCCTCGTCGACCTTCCGGCCGAAGTGGACGGCGGCCCACCACAGGGCGGCGAAGACCGCGCCGAGGAAGAACATCACCGGGACGGCGAAGCCGCTCACGATCAACCCGGCCTGCAGCAGCCAGCCGACGGCCAGCCCGCCGCGCCGCCCGAGCATGCCGCACAGCAGCACGCACAGGGCCATGGCGATGCCGCTGACCGTCCATACCGTGCCGGCCGTCAGCTCCGGCTGCTTCATCGCCACCAGACCGGCGAAGCCGATCACGAAGAACTCACCGATCAGGGTGCTCGCGCACAGGGTCCGCATCCGCTTGGTTCCGCTTCCCGCTCGTCACTTCCGGCCCAGCAGCAGCCGGGCCTCTCCCACGGTGATCACCGAACCGGTGATCAGCACCCCGGCGCCGGAGTACTCGCCCTGATCCTCGGCGAGCGTCACGGCCGCCTCGATCGCGTCGTCCAGCCGCGGCTCGACCTGCACACGCTCGTCGCCGAAGACCTCGACCGCGAGCGCGGCCAGCTCGTCCACGTCCATGGCGCGGTGGGTGGAGTTCTGGGTCACCACGACCTCGGTGAAGACCGGCTCGAAGGCCTCCAGCAGCCCCCGTACGTCCTTGTCGCCGCTCGGCCCGACCACGCCCACCAGGTGGGTGAAACCGAAGGCCTCGCCCAGCGCGGCGGCCGCCGCCCGGGCCCCCGCCGGGTTGTGCGCCGCGTCCAGCACCACGGCGGGGCTGCGGCGCACGACCTCCAGCCGGCCCGGCGAGGTGACGCCCGCGAAGGCGGTGCGGACGGTGTCGACGTCCAGGGTGCGGGCGTGCAGGGTGCCGATGCCGAAGAAGGCCTCCACCGCGGCGAGCGCCACCGCCGCGTTGTGGGCCTGGTGCTCACCGTGCAGCGGCAGGAAGACCTGCTCGTACTCCCCGCCCAGACCGCGCAGGGTCAGCATCTGCCCGCCGACGGCCACCTCGCGGTGCGTGACGCCGAACTCCATGCCCTCCCGGGCGACCGTCGCGTCCACCTCGACGGCCCGCTTCAGCAGCACCTGGGCCGCCTCCACGGGCTGCTGGGCCAGCACGGCGGTGGCGTCCTTCTTGACGATCCCGCTCTTCTCCACGGCGATCTCGCCGGCCGTCTCGCCCAGGCGGTCGGTGTGGTCCAGGTCGATCGGGGTCACGACGGCGACCGTGCCGTCCACCACGTTGGTCGCGTCCCAGCTGCCGCCCATGCCGACCTCGACGACGGCCACGTCCACCGGGGCGTCGGCGAAGGCGGCGTACGCCATGCCGGTCAGCACCTCGAAGAACGACATCCGGTACGGCTGCGAGGCATCCACCATCTGCACGTACGGCTCGAGGTCGCGGTACGTCTCGATGAAGCTCTCCGGCGCGATCGGACGGCCGTCGAGGCTGATCCGCTCGGTGACGGACTGCACGTGCGGGCTGGTGTAGCGGCCGGTGCGCAGGTCGAAGGCGAGCAGCAGCCGCTCGATCATGCGGGCGGTGCTGGTCTTGCCGTTGGTGCCGGTGATGTGGATCGAGGGGTAGGAGCGCTGCGGCTCGCCCAGGATGTCCATCAGCGCTGTCATCCGGTCCAGGGACGGCTCCAGCTTCGTCTCCGGCCAGCGGCCGGCCAGCTCCGCCTCGACCTCACGGAGGGCCTTGTCGACCTCCGGGTCGGCGGGGCGGGCCGGGACGCCGTCGTCCTGCGGCACCGGTCCTCCGGCCCGGAGGGTACGGCTGCCCGCCTCGATCACCGCCAGGTCGGCCTCGCGGCCGGGGTCGGTGTCGGCTTCGTCCTCGTCGCCGCCCAGACCCATCGCGGCCAGCGGGTCGGAAAGGGGCTCGTCGTTCTCGGGGCGCGGGTTGCTCACGACCACATTGTACGAAGCGGCCAGGTGGATCCGGGTTGTGGGCAGGCGTTTCCGCCTGCCCACCCCGGCTGCGTCAGCCCTGCGGCAGCGAGGACAGCTGCGCGGTGATGCGGGCCATGTCCGCCTCGGCTGCCGCCAGGCGGGTGCGGATCTTGGCGACGACGGGCTCCGGTGCCTTCGCGAGGAACGCCTCGTTGCCCAGCTTCGCCGTGGCCTGCGCCTTCTCCTTCTCGGCGGCGGCCAGGTCCTTCGCGAGCCGCTTGCGCTCGGCGTCGACGTCGATCGCCCCGGAGAGGTCCAGCGCGACCGTCGCGCCGGCGACCGGCAGGGTCGCCGTCGCGGTGAAGCCCTCTCCCTCCGGCTGCAGGCGCAGCAGCTGGCGGACCGCCGCCTCGTGGGCCTCCAGGCCGGTGGAGCCGAGGTCGAGCCGGGCCGGGACCTTCTGGCCCGGCTGCAGGCCCTGGTCGGCGCGGAACCGCCGGACCTCGGTGACCAGCGACTGCACCGCCGCGATCTCCTTCTCGGCGGCCGCGTCGCGGAAGCCGGAGTCGGCCGGCCAGTCGGCGATGACGACCGACTCGCGCCCGGTGAGCGTGGTCCACAGCGTCTCGGTCACGAAGGGGACCACCGGGTGGAGCAGCCGCAGCAGCTTGTCCAGGACCTCGCCCAGCACCCGCCGGGAGACCTCGGCCGGGCGGCCGCCCGCCAGGAAGGTGGTCTTGGACAGCTCGACGTACCAGTCGAAGACCTCGTCCCACGCGAAGTGGAACAGGACGTCGCTGAGCTTGGCGAACTGGTAGTCGTCGTAGAGCGCGTCGGCCTCGGCGACCGTGGCGTCCAGCCGGGACAGGATCCAGCGGTCGGTGGCCGACATCTCCTCGGGTGCGGGCAGGTCGCCCTCGACCGTGGCGCCGTTCATCAGCGCGAAGCGCGTGGCGTTCCAGATCTTGTTGGTGAAGTTGCGGGAGCCCTGGACCCAGTCCTCGCCGATCGGCACGTCGGTGCCGGGGTTGGCACCGCGCGCGAGCGTGAAGCGCAGCGCGTCGGAGCCGTAGGTGTCCATCCAGTCCAGCGGGTTGACCGCGTTGCCGAAGGACTTCGACATCTTCTTGCCGAACTGGTCGCGGACCATGCCGTGCAGGGCGATGGTGTGGAACGGCGGGGTGCCGTCCATCGCGTAGAGACCGAACATCATCATCCGGGCGACCCAGAAGAAGAGGATGTCGTACCCGGTGACCAGGACGGAGTTCGGATAGAACTTCGCGAGGCTCTCGGTCTGCTCGGGCCAGCCGAGCGTGGAGAACGGCCACAGACCGGAGGAGAACCAGGTGTCGAGGACATCGGTCTCCTGGGTCCACCCCTCGCCGCCAGGGGGCTGCTCGTCGGGACCGACGCAGACGATCTCGCCGTCCGGTCCGTACCAGACGGGGATGCGGTGACCCCACCACAGCTGGCGCGAGATGCACCAGTCGTGGAGGTTGTCGACCCAGTCGAAGTACCTCTTCTCCATCTCCTGGGGGTGGATCTTGACCTTGCCGTCGCGGACGGCGTCACCCGCGGCCTTCGCCAGCGGGCCGACCTTGACCCACCACTGCATGGACAACCGCGGCTCGATGGTGGTCTTGCAGCGCGAGCAGTGGCCGACGGAGTGGACGTACGGGCGCTTCTCGGCGACGATCCGGCCCTCGGCGCGCAGCGCGGCGACGATGGCGGAGCGGGCCTCCAGGCGGTCCAGTCCCTGGAAGGGGCCGTGCGCGGTGATGACCGCGCGCTCGTCCATGACGGCGAGGTTCGGCAGACCGTGGCGCTGGCCGATCTCGAAGTCGTTCGGGTCGTGCGCGGGCGTCACCTTGACGGCGCCCGTGCCGAACTGCGGGTCGACGTGCTCGTCGGCGACGACCGGGATGCGGCGGCCGGTGAGCGGCAGCTCGATCTCGCGGCCGACGAGGTGCCGGTAGCGCTCGTCCTCCGGGTGGACGGCGACGGCGGTGTCGCCGAGCATCGTCTCGGCGCGGGTCGTCGCGACGACGATGGAGTCCTCGCCCTCGCCGTAGCGGATCGAGACCAGCTCGCCGTCGTCGTCCTGGTACTCGACCTCGATGTCCGAGATGGCCGTCAGACAGCGCGGGCACCAGTTGATGATGCGCTCGGCACGGTAGATGAGCTCGTCGTCGTAGAGCTTCTTGAAGATGGTCTGGACGGCCTTGGACAGGCCCTCGTCCATGGTGAAGCGCTCACGCGACCAGGCGACGCCGTCACCGAGGCGCCGCATCTGCCCGGAGATCTGCCCGCCGGACTCCGCCTTCCACTGCCAGACGCGCTCGATGAACGCCTCGCGGCCGAGGTCGTGGCGGGACTTGCCCTCCTTGGCGAGCTCGCGCTCGACGACGTTCTGCGTGGCGATGCCGGCGTGGTCCATGCCGGGCTGCCACAGCGTCTCGTACCCCTGCATCCGCTTGCGGCGGGTGAGGGCGTCGATCAGCGTGTGCTCGAAGGCGTGGCCCAGGTGGAGGCTGCCGGTGACGTTCGGCGGCGGGATGACGATGGTGTACGGCTTCTTGTCGCTCTTGGCGTCGGCCTCGAAGTAACCGCGCTCTACCCAGCGCTCGTACAGGGGCCCCTCTACCTCGGCCGGCGCGTACTGGGTCGGCAGTTCGGGGGTCGCGCTGTTCGGTCCGCTCTCGGCGGCCTGCTGAGTGTTGTCGGTCACGGCGCTCAGTTTACGGGCGGGGCGGGCCCCGTTACGAATCCACCGGTGCCCGGGCGCGAGGCGCGGGGACGGGGCCCCGAGGACGCACGCCCTCCGCGGGGCCCGGCGGGGGCGCTCGCGGTCCGGATCCGGGGGGCGCGTGGTGCCGGGAGCCGGGGGCGGGAGGCCCCCGCCGGTCCCCGGGGGCCGGCCCGCCGCCTCCGAACCACCGGCGGACGAGTGACTCCTGACGGGAAACCGGCAGATGGGACGGGTCGGCGGTACCGGTCCGCACCGGTGGTCGGGGTGATCAACCGGGCATCTGCACCGTCTTGTTACCAAGTCCTGACGACGCCGGTGTAAAGACGGCCTAAACAATCCGCAAGGATGAGTACGAGGAGACAGCAGTTCAACGAGGGGACTCACCGATGAGCTTCAACCAGCCGCCGCCGCAGCCGGGTTACGGCGGCCAGCCTGGCTACGGGGGCCAGCCCGGCCACCCCCAGCAGCCACCGGTCCCGCCCGGCCCGCCCCAGCAGCCCGCACCGGGCTACGGCTACCCGCAGCAGCCCACGGCCCCGCAGCCGGCCCCCGGCTACGGCTACCCGCAGCAGCCCGGCCCGTACGGTCAGCAGCCCGGCCCGTACGCCCAGCAGCCGGGCCCCTACGGCCAGCAGCCGGGCGCCTGGGGTGCCCCGCCGCCGCCGTCCGGGGGCAAGGGCAAGATCATCGGCATCGTGGTCGGCGTCGTGGTCGCCGTCGCGGTCATAGGCGGCGGCATCCTCGCCCTCACGGGCAGCGGCGGCAGCGGCGGTGACCACAAGCTCGCCATGCCGGCCACGCTGCTGGACGGCCAGTACGCCAAGTCCGGCAACGACCCCGGACTCAGCAACGGCGAGACCGGGGACGACACCGGCATCGACGACGCCACCACGGTCTCCGGAAACTACAAGAAGGGCGCCACCGAGCAGCTGATCGTCACCGGCGCCTACGGTGACGTCAGCGACCCGGGCAGCGTGCTGGACAAGATGCTCGCCGCCTTCACCTCCAAGGCCGGCAGCTCCGGCGGCGAGGCCCCGAAGGAGGTCCACCCCACGGGCTTCGACGGCGACATCATGAAGTGCGGCACGATCGGCTCGGCCGGGGTCAGCTTCCCGTACTGCGCATGGGCCGACGACAGCACGGTCGCCATGGCCATGGACATGAACGTCGACATCACCGGCGCCACCGAGCCCCCCTCCCTCACGGAGTGGGCGGACAGCACCGTGAAGATCCGCGACGAGGTCCGCGTCAAGAAGTGACCCGCCCCGTACGGCGAAGGGGGCGCCCGGCAGCTGCCGGGCGCCCCCTTTCGTGTGCCGGGGTGCGCTACGCGCTCTTCTGCTCGCCCTTGCCGATGATGCGGGGCTCGCGCGGGACCAGGGTCGGGTTCACGTTGGAGTGGACGACGTCCTCGCTGATGACGACGCGGGCGACGTCCTTGCGCGAGGGCACCTCGTACATCACCGACATCAGCACCTCCTCCATGATGGCGCGCAGGCCGCGCGCGCCGGTCTGGCGGAGGATGGCCTGGTCGGCGATGGCCTCCAGGGCGCCGCGCTCGAACTCGAGCTCGACGCCGTCGAGCTCGAAGAGCCGCTGGTACTGCTTGACCAGGGCGTTGCGCGGCTCCACCAGGATCTGCAGCAGCGCCTCACGGTCGAGGTTGTGCACGCTGGTGATGACCGGCAGACGGCCGATGAACTCGGGGATCATGCCGAACTTCACCAGGTCCTCCGGCATGACCTCGGAGAACTGGTCGGCGGAGTCGATCTCCCGCTTGGAGCGGATGGTCGCGCCGAAACCGATGCCCTTGGCGCCGGCCCGCGACTCGATGATCTTCTCCAGTCCGGCGAAGGCACCGCCGACGATGAAGAGCACGTTGGTGGTGTCGATCTGGATGAACTCCTGGTGCGGGTGCTTGCGCCCGCCCTGCGGCGGCACCGAGGCGGTGGTGCCCTCCAGGATCTTCAGCAGCGCCTGCTGCACGCCCTCGCCGGAGACGTCGCGGGTGATCGACGGGTTCTCGCTCTTGCGGGCGACCTTGTCGATCTCGTCGATGTAGATGATCCCCGTCTCGGCCTTCTTGACGTCGTAGTCGGCCGCCTGGATCAGCTTGAGCAGGATGTTCTCGACGTCCTCGCCGACGTACCCGGCCTCGGTCAGCGCGGTGGCGTCCGCGATGGCGAACGGCACGTTCAGCATCCGGGCCAGGGTCTGGGCGAGCAGGGTCTTGCCGGAGCCCGTGGGACCGAGCAGCAGGATGTTGGACTTGGCGAGCTCGATGCCGTCGTCGTGGCCGCGGCCGCCGCCGTTCTCACCGGCCTGCACCCGCTTGTAGTGGTTGTAGACCGCCACGGAGAGCGCCTTCTTCGCGGGCTCCTGGCCGACGACGTAGCTCTCGAGGAACTCGTAGATCTCGCGCGGCTTCGGCAGGTCCTCCCACCGCACCTCGGAGGACTCGGCGAGCTCCTCCTCGATGATCTCGTTGCAGAGGTCGATGCACTCGTCGCAGATGTACACACCGGGTCCTGCGATGAGCTTCTTCACCTGCTTCTGGCTCTTTCCGCAGAACGAGCACTTGAGCAGATCGCCGCCGTCACCGATGCGTGCCACGAGGTGCTTCCCCTTCGCCTGGGTCCCGTCAGTTCGACGAGTCCTGGTGCTTGCCTATCGACGGTACCTTGCCGCGCCCCCAGTGCGGGCCCCCCTTGGAGCTACTGGGCCGTGACCTGCACAACCCCGCGGCTCCAAGAGGGGACTTCTTGTCGCAGAATGCCCTGCCGGGCGTCAGACCGCGACCGCCGAACCCTTGCGGGTCGAGACGATCTGGTCGACCAGACCGTAGGAGAGGGCCTCCTCGGCCGTGAGGATCTTGTCGCGCTCGATGTCGTCGCGGATCTTCTCGATCGGGGTGCTGGAGTGCTTGGCCAGCATCTCCTCCAGCTGGGCCCGCATCCGCAGGATCTCGTTGGCGGCGATCTCCAGGTCCGAGACCTGGCCGCGGCCGGTCTCGCTGTACGGCTGGTGGATCAGGATGCGGGCGTTCGGCAGCGCCATCCGCTTGCCGGGCGTGCCGGCGGCGAGCAGCACGGCCGCGGCGGAGGCCGCCTGGCCCATGCAGACCGTCTGGATGTCGGGCTTCACGAACTGCATCGTGTCGTAGATGGCCGTCAGCGCCGTGAAGGAGCCGCCGGGGCTGTTGATGTAGACCGAGATGTCGCGGTCCGGGTCCATCGACTCCAGGCACAGCAGCTGCGCCATGACGTCGTTGGCGGAGGCGTCGTCGATCTGCACCCCGAGGAAGATCACGCGCTCCTCGAAGAGCTTCGCGTACGGGTCGTACTCGCGGATGCCCTGCGAGGTGCGTTCCACGAAGCGCGGCACCACGTAGCGGGCCTCGGCGGCGTTCGTGCGGTCGTACATGCCGCTGCCGGGGAAGTTCTGGGTGGTCACGTTCACCGTCCTGAAGATGAGCAGTGGGCTGGGGTCGGTCCTGCGGGGCAGTACGGGCGTCAGGCCCGGTCAGGCCCCGGTGCCGCCGCCGCCCGGCACGTTCACGGCGTGCGTGATGACGTCGTCGATCAGGCCGTACTCCTTGGCCGCCTCGGCGGAGAACCAGCGGTCGCGGTCGGAGTCACGGGTGATCGCCTCGACGCTCTGGCCGGAGTGCTCCGCGATGAGCTCGGCCATGCGCTTCTTCGTGCGCAGCAGCTGCTCGGCGTGGATCTTGATGTCCGAGGCCGAGCCGGCGAGGCCGGCGGAGGGCTGGTGCATCAGGATGTCGGTGTTCGGCAGCGAGAAGCGCTTGCCGGGGGTACCGGCCGTCAGCAGGAACTGGCCCATGGAGGCCGCGAGGCCCATGGCGATGGTGACCACGTCGTTCTTGATGAACTGCATGGTGTCGTAGATCGCCATGCCGGCCGTCACGGAACCGCCGGGGCTGTTGATGTAGAGGTAGATGTCCTTGTCCGGCTCGGCGGCAAGGAGGAGCAGCTGCGCGGTGATCTTGTTGGCGATGTCGTCGTCCACCGGCTGGCCGAGGAAGATGATCCGCTCGCCGAGCAGCCGGTTGTAGACCTGGTCGCCGAGGCCACCGATGGTCGGCTCGCCGGCGGCGGAAGGCATCGGAGTCGTCACGTATCCACCTGCTCGTTGTCGGACGGCGCGGACGCCGTCACAGGGTCTTCTCGTAGGGCACGGGCCCTCGTACTTACGGACCCTAACGCGCAGGTGGGGCCCAGCAATCCCCCACGCGGAACTGTTCGCTGTCAGCGCAGGCAGGGTGTAAGCGGAGAGCGAAACCGAACAGAACGGGCCCGGACGAACTGGTCGTCCGGGCCCGTCGGATGGTCCTGCGGGGCGAGGCTCAGGCCTCGGAGCCCTCACCCTTGGCGGTCTCGGCGTCCGTGTCCTCGGAGGTGGCCTCGACCGTCTCGCCGGTCTCGTCCTCCTCGTCCTCCAGGTCGACGACCTCGCCGTTGGTGTCCTTGACCGTGGCGGCCTCGACGACCAGGGCCAGCGCCTTGCCGCGGGCGACCTCGCCGACGAGCAGCGGCACCTGGCCGCCCTCGACGACCGCCTGGGCGAACTGGTCCGGGCTCATGCCGGAGGAGGCGGCACGGCGCATGAGGTGCTCGGTGAGCTCCTCCTGGTTGACCGAGAGCTTCTCGGTGGAGACGAGCTCGTCCAGGACGAACTGGGTCTTGATGCCCTTCTTCGCCTGCCCCTCGATCTCCTGGTCGTACTCCTCGCGGGTCTTGCCCTCGTTCTCCAGGAAGGAGTCCCAGTCCAGGCCCATGGCCGGGAACTGGTGGTGCTCCAGGTTGTGGACGCGGGTCTCGATCTCGTCCTTGAGCAG
Source organism: Streptomyces sp. TOM-9 (assembly GCF_056858595.1). Taxonomy (NCBI): domain Bacteria; kingdom Bacillati; phylum Actinomycetota; class Actinomycetes; order Kitasatosporales; family Streptomycetaceae; genus Streptomyces; species Streptomyces sp. TOM-9. The sequence goes on from NZ_JBXEQB010000001.1 coordinate 3,667,620, forward strand.
CTTCTCCGGCAGCGGGATGTCGACCAGCTCCAGGAGGGCGTCCAGCACCTTCTCCTGGGCCTGGGTGGCCTGGTCGTACTGCTTGATGCGCTCCTGGCGCTTCACGGCGTCGGCGCGGAGCTCCTCGAGGGTGTCGAACTCGCTCGCCAGCTGGGCGAAGTCGTCGTCCAGCTCGGGCAGCTCACGGGCCTGGACGGTGGTGACGTCCACCTTGACCTGGGCCTCCTTGCCGGCGGCGGAGCCGCCCTTGAGCTCGGAGGTGAAGGTGGCCGAACCGCCGGCCTCCAGGCCGGTCACGGCCTCGTCGATGCCGTCGAGCAGCTGGCCGGAGCCGATGGTGTAGGTGACGCCGCTGGCGACGCCGTCCTCCAGCACCTCGCCCTCGACCGAGGCCTCCAGGTCGACGACGACGACGTCGCCGTCGGCGGCGGCACGCTCCACGACGGTGGTGGAGGCGAAGCGCTCCCGCAGCTGCTCCAGGGCCTTGTCGACGTCCTCGTCGGACACCTCGACGGCGTCGACGGTGACCTCGATGCCGGAGTAGTCCGGGATCTCGATGACCGGGCGGATGTCCACCTCGGCGGTGAACTTCAGCTCCTGGCCGTCGTTGAACTCGGTGATGTCCACCTCGGGCTGGCCGAGGACGTTGAGCTCGCCCTCGTTGACCGCCTCCGTGTAGAACTTCGGCAGTGCGTCGTTGATGGCCTCTTCGAGGACCGCGCCACGGCCGAACCGCTGGTCGATGACGCGCGCGGGGATCTTGCCCTTACGGAAGCCCGGCACCGTGACCTGCTGGTTGATCTTCTTGTACGCCGCGTCGAGGCTGGGCTTGAGCTCCTCGAAGGGCACCTCGACAGTGAGTCGAACCCGGGTCGGGTTCAGAGTCTCGACGGCGCTCTTCACGGTTGGGTCTCCTTGGGGGCTTTACGTTGATGGGCGGCCGCTCGGCGATCGTGCGGGGCGGCTGGTGTTCGACCTGGCTTTTCCGCGTTTCAGTGGCCGACGACCCATCCTACCGGTACCACAATCCTGCGGCCGGGCCCTGCTCGGCACAGGGCGGCCGAGCACTGGTCGGGGTGGCCGGATTCGAACCGACGACCTTCCGCTCCCAAAGCGGACGCGCTACCAAGCTGCGCCACACCCCGTCGGTGCGACACGTAGAGTACATGCCTCCGCACACCCTGACGGCCATATGTGCCGTGCGCGGGAGCCGGGTCGATCGGCTACGATCTGATGTGCCAGAATGACTGGCCGTTGCGGGCGTAGCTCAATGGTAGAGCCCCAGTCTTCCAAACTGGCTACGCGGGTTCGATTCCCGTCGCCCGCTCTGCAGGACGAAGGCCCAGGTCAGGGGAGCTTTTCCCCGGCCTGGGCCTTCGTCGTTCCCGGCCCGATCCGGGCCGCCGTGCCACACACGTGCCACACGGGTCACGTCGGCCGTTGGCGAGCGGACTCGATGAGGGCACTCACGGCGTCCGCGATCACGCGTTCTCGCTGGGCGCTGGCGTGCTGATAGATCAACGCGGCACGAGGCGAGCTGTGCCCCATCCGGGTCATGAGTTCCTTCGTGCTCGCGCCCGTCGAGGCCGCCAGGGTGTTGCCGGTGTGGCGGAGGTCGTGGAAGTGCAGGCCCTTGACGTTCACCGCCGCGCACGCCTTGCGCCACAACCTGTTGAAGTGGTTCCGCCGGGGCGTAGCGCCCTTGGGCCCTTTGAAGACACGCCCGTCCGGCCCGGTCTCGGCATAAATGCGCAGATGACTGACCACCTCGGCGTGGATCACGGCGGGAATGCCCACGGTGCGGGCGCCCGCTTCGCTCTTCGGCTGCTTGATCAGCCTTTGGCCACTCTGCAACTCGGCGACTGCCCGGCGCACGCGGATCGTCCCCGCGTCGATGTCGATGTCCCGCCGACGCAGGCCCACCAGCTCACCCCAACGGAGGCCACACAAAGCCGCGATCAACACCAGAACGCGGTAGCGCGGCTGGATCGCTCCCGCCACGGCGTAGACCTCCGCCACGGTCGCAGTCGGGCGCTCAGGGGTTGGCGCCTTGCTCGCGCCCTTGATCCGGCACGGATTGCGGCGGATGACCCGGTCCTCGGCAGCCGTAGTCAGGATGGCCCTGAGCAGGGCATACGCTTTCGCAACGGTAGACGGGCCGACGCCCGCATCCAGCCGGTCAGCCCGCCAGGCCCGCACGCCGGCGGGGGTGATGTCGGCGACGGGGACCGCCTCGAAGGTCGGCCCCAAGTGCAGGCGGAGCAGTGACCCGTACAGCTCCGCCGTCCGCGGGCTCACACCCCGCTCAGCGATCCAGGTTCGGGCGTACACGCCAAACCGCACCGCGCCTACGTCAGGATCGATCCACTCACCTCGGCGCACCTCGGTCTGCTTGTCGGCCAGCCAGTCGTCCGCCTCCCGCTTCAGCCGGAAGGTGTTGGGCGCAGGACGCATCTGACCGTCCGGGCCCCGATAGCGAGCCTGATAGCGGCCGGAGGCGAGCTTGCGCACACTGCCGAACTGCCGTTTCTTCCCAGCCATTACGCCACCACCCGCAGACCTGGAGCCGCAGCGGCCGGGCGTACCGTGTTCGACGCGATGAACGCGGACACGGCGCTCTCGGGGATGCGGACGTGGCGGCCGACCTTGACGAAGGCGATCCGGCGTTCCTCGATCAGGCGGCGGGGGAAACGGACGCTGGTCCCCAGCAGTTCCGCAACTTCCTGCACGGTCAGGAGTCGATCCACGCTCACCACTCCCCCGGCTCATCGTCGGGCAGGTCGGCGAGTGCTTCGCGGGCAGTGTCGCGGTTGGTGCCGATGTCCCGGGCGATCGAGGCGGCGAGCCAGGACTCTCCCGGCGTGTGGCCGTGTCCGGCGTAGGTCCAGTGGGCGAGCACGAGCGTGGAACCCTCCAAGGTGTCGTCGGGGTCGGGTAAGCCGCGCTGCTGGCGTTCCTGGCGGGCGCGGTAGTCGGCGCGGACCTGGCGCAACGCGGTGAGGGTGGTGGAGTAGCGGCGGGACTTGGTGGAGAAGTGGCCGCGGAAGCCGAGCATGTGGGCCCACTGCGCGAGCTTGCGGTCCGGGTAGTGCGGGTCGAGGTCGAAGCAGGCTTCGATCAGGCGGCGTGTGTGCGCGGGCAGGTCGGTCAGGTTGTCCAGCTCCGCCAGTTCCCCAATGCGGCGGTCCACGGTGCCGGTGGTCTCGGCTGCTTTGGTGGCGTACTTGGCCACGTAAGCGGCGACGGCCTGTTCCGTCAGCTCCTGGCCGTCGTCGGCACCGATGGGGCGGACGTCGACCTGCTTGCCCCAGCGCAGGACGCGGGCCGGGTGGGTGCCGGCCACCGAGGGCAGCGGGACGGAGACCCGTCCGGCAGCGGCGCGGATCGCGGCATCCAGCAGCGCCACAGTCGCCCATGGCGGCGGGGCGTCGTCGGGTCCGGCAGGGCCGTCGAGGCGGACGATGGCGTGGAAGTGCACGGCGCCACGCTTCTGGTACTCGGCGACCTTGCCGAAGGAGACCCGGCACGCCTCCTGCATGGCCGTCTGGGAGAGTCCGGCGCGGGCGGCAATCTCTCGGCGCAGGTAGATGGTGAAGCGCCGCCATAGGTCGCCCGCGTGGTTGTTCCACAGCACCGCGCCCGCGTAGTCGTACCGCTCGGGATCCAGCGGGGTGCCGATCGCCGGGTCATGCTCACCATGGGCGACACCGCAGCGGCAGCGGCCGGTGTCGGGGCGGTTGTGGACCGGCCCGAACGAGGGAGCCGTCAGGGTGGCGAAGACCTTGGGATGGGTGCGGACCGAGACCGGCACGTCCTTGCGCTCATCCCCGGTGAGCCCCGCGCGGATGAGGTGGAAGGTGTCGCCCGCGTAGGTCCAGGCGCACGAGGGGCAGCGAGAAGCACGGCGGTTGCCGCACGCCACCCGTAACCGGCCCCCGGGCTCCCCCTCGGTCGAATACGAGTACAGGACTTCCCCGGACTTGGCGTCACGGGTGACGGTCAGTCCTTGCAGGTGGATCGGGTCGGCGCAGCCTCCGGTGCGCTGGATCTGTTCGCGCCAGCGCTCGAACCCCGGATCGTTGGCGACCCGCAGCGCGTCGGCCAGGGTCAGCGGCTCAGTGCCGCAGGCGGCCGCAACATCAGCCACGGCCGCCGGGGCAACCTGCGTCAAGGTCACGCGACCACCGCCATCACGGCATCCGGGACCAGGGCGCGCAGCCGTTCGATGTGGGCGGTGAAGCGGGCCTGCGTCCGGTCGCTGAGGCCCTGCGCGGGCAGGCTGGCCGGGGTGTACTCCTCCAGGCCCGAACCGACGCACGTCTCGCAGAAGATGCACGGAGACAACTCCCCGGCCCAACCGGTCCCCTCGCAGTCCGCGCAGGGACCCCAGGGACGGGAGGTCAGCCAGTACAGGCAGTCGGCCGGGACGGCACACCGGGTCTCGCCGCAGGCCGCGCAACCGCGCCCGGAACCAGACCGGACAGTGAGAGCAGATTCAGGCATGATGGGAACTCCCCTTTGTGGGATCAGGGAGCGACGCATCTGCTTGGCGGTAGGGGCGTCGCTCCTTCTCGTTGACCGAACGGCCGATGATCACTCTCAGGCGTGAAGCATCTACTAAAGGAAAGGTTATAACGAGTAGGACGACTTACCAAGGGTGCGCTGAGGTCTATCTATCGGCTCTTAGGGGACGCATGGTCTACTTGTTCTATCGAGTAGACGGAGAGACCAGCGCGATGGCCACATTCCAGGGGCGACCGGCGTACTTGCAGATCGCCGACGACATCCGACAGCAGATCACCGGCGACACCCTGCGCGCCGGAGACAAGCTGCCGTCCGAGTCCGAACTGATGAGCGACTACGGCGTATCGCGCATCGTGATCCGCAACGCGGTGGAAGTCCTGCAGAACGAAGGCTTGGTCCTCAAGCAGCAGGGCCGGGGCACCTTCGTCCGCGAGCAACGCCCCATGCGCCGGCGGGTCCTCGGCGACCTCTACGGCAAGAGACCGACCAGCTCACCTATGAAGCGCGCCACCGAAGCCGAGGGCCGCCGCTCCGAATGGGAGTACCAGAGCCGCCGCACCACGGCGACGAAGGCGATCGCCGAGCGTCTCGGCATCGAGCCGGGCGACCCGGTGACGCGGACCAACTACCGGTTCTTCGCAGACGACGAGCCCATCATGCTGTCCACCTCATACGAAGCACTCGCCACCACCGAGGGGACGCCCGTCGAGCAGCCGGAAGGCGGTGCGATCACCGGCGTGGTCCCCCGCATGGACGCGATTGGGCTGCACATCACCCACGTGACCGAGGACGTGAACGCCCGATCTCCGCGCCCATACGAGAGCGAGTCCTTGCAGATCGCGCCCGGCGTGCCCGTCATGGCGATCACCAGGACCTACTTCGCCGGAGAACGCCCGGTCGAGACCGCCGACATCATCGTCGCAGCCGATCGCTACACGCTGACCTACAACGTGCCGGTGCCACCAGCCGACGAGGCCTGACCAGCCCTGATGATTGGCTGCTCAACAGCGAGGGAGACGGCGTTGGCTCCGTTCGGCATTCAAACAATCTCGGATGCCTGGGCCGGTGAAGGGCCACGACAATCGTGAGATGCGGTCGCCCAAGCTCACTGAGGATGAATATGAGAGATCGGTCGAAAGTCTGCGCGGTGCACGCCTTGTAGAAGTGACCTACTACCCGCTGAGCTGCGGTGACGATGGCACCGAGGTCGAGGAGTGGGACTTCGGAGTGTGGCACGAGCCCACGATGGGCGTCGGCTTGCTCGCCGAGAACGGCACGTGCTATTCGGCAGTGTGGGGCCATAGTTTTGACTACTACGGTTTGGAGGTCTTCCGAGAGCCCATGTCCAGCCACCTGGGCATGATCGGACAGCCCGGAGGGACGCCAGCCGTGGTTGTAACTGACCATCCCTCTTGGTCAGGGCTCATCGGAGTTCCGCTGGTGGGCGCCTACATCCTCTGGTCCGAGGGCGACTCCGGACTCCGGCTGCCGGTTGCTGTCGAGCTTCGTGCACCTGCTACCACAGCGTGGCTTGTCTCTGGCCGTTCGGTCCAGTGGCCGCCAGACGGGCGTTTCTGGCTCGGAACCGACGACGTAATGACCGTGTTCACGCACGAGGCCGCTACCGCCGTCGGTCTCTCTCCGGGAAGTACAGAAGGCTGACGACGATGGTCAGCGATGTCAGCCCAGCCGAGGTGAGGATGGGCGCAAGCACTGGAGCCGCCGCAGCGTCAAGCATCAGGTGAAGCCACACATGGCCGCCTGACCAGGCCTGTTACAGGTTTCTCTACCTCATCAAGGCGCTCCCGCCGCGCACAGCGCGGCGGCGCGCGGCCCGGCGCCTCGGGCCGACGCTCCTGCCTTCGTCCCGCTCTGGCCCAGCCGCCGGCCGCCCGCCAGACGGCGAAGGGGTGCTGAGTGGAAACCCGCTGCGGCTGGGGCGGTCGGCTCCGCGGCTTTACGCAGCCGCCATGGGGCGAGCCTCGAAGATCGGGGCCCACATCGGGCTATTGCGGGCAGGTCCAGAGACTGCCCGAGTCGCGGCAAGCTTACGGGCCCCGATCTCTCGCCCCATGGCAGCTCCCGCCCAAAGCCGCTACGTCGCCCTCGGTTCGATGGCCAGCAGGCGGTGGGTCCTGACCGGCACAGGCAGTCGGCTACGAATGACGGGGCCGGTCGGTCTGCGTAAAGACGCCGGTGACCGTGTGCCCTGGGACGAGGTAGCGGTCGGTGTGAGGCAGTCCACGAGACGTCCCTCGTATAGCGTCCATAGACCGAAGCAGTCTGCAGCTGGGGCTGTACAGCAGCGGAGTCAGCAACCACCGTGACCGAGGGCGACCGGCAACTCCGCCGCCGCGGACGCTGGACCTCCCCGGCGGTCCGGGCCGTCCTCGACGCGCTGACCGACCACTTCTCGCGCCACGGCCCGACGCATGATCCGCACAACCAAACCGGGGGCTCGGCGGTCGAGTAGGTCACTTGCGTCTCCCGGCAGGGGCGGAGAGGCAAGTGACTGGACGGAGGGGAGACTTGATGCGGTCCCGCAGATCTGGCGTGGTCCCGTTCCTCACGGTGGTGGCGGCGCTCCTGTGCGGGGTGGCGGCGTGCTCCGGGGGACCTCCGTCCGGCAAGCCCCGGGCCACGGCCACCACCCGTGCCCTCGACAACGCCCCGCCCTCGGGCCCCAGGGTGACCAACCGCTTGCCCCGCGCCGACTTCAACGGCGACGGCTACAACGACGTGGCTGTCGACACGCCCGGGGGCAGCGGCGGCGGAGCCGGTGGGCCGACGGTCGTGGTGATGTACGGCAACGAGGACGGCCTGGACGGCCGCCACCGCACCGTCCTCACCCACGGCAGCCCCCACGTTGCGGGCCAGTCGCGCTTCGGCCTCGCCTCGTCCGGGCCGGACATCGCCTGGGGCGACCTCGACGACGACGGCTACACCGACCTCGCCATCTCCAGGACCGTCTACTGGGGCGGACCCGACGGCGTCACCAGCGGCACGGTGTTCGGAAGACCCACGCGGCCCGGTCTCGCGGCGCACAACGTCATCAGCCTGGCGATCGGCGACTTCAACGGCGACAGCCGCGACGAGCTCGCCGTGGCGTGGTGGGGCGTCGAGGTCCCCGACGTGTGGATCTACGTGAACGGCTTCACCCGCAAGGGCCCCCGGCCCGGCATCCACCGGCTCCCGCACGACCCCGACATCCCCGGCGACATGGGAGGCCTCCACAACATGGTCCTCACCGCGGGCGACGCGACGGGGGACGACATCGCAGACCTGCTGATCAACCCCCAACCTCGGGAGGGCGCGACGAACGACCGGCCGCTGGCACCCGTCCTGCTGTACGAAGGCACCAGGCAGGGTTTGCGGAAGACCGGCGTGATCTCCACCGGTGACTCCGTTGTGCTCGGGGACATCGATCACGACGGCTACGTGGACATCGCCGTCGGGGACTCCGAGTTCCGTTCCCCCGACCCTGGCCTGCGAGTGAGCGTCACCTACGGCAGCCCCGACGGCCCGGGCAAGGGGCGCCGCGACCAGATCGTCAACGCGCAGTCCCCCGGCATCCGCTCGTACGGGAAGTCCGGATTCGCCCCCCGAACCATCGCCCTCGGCGACACCAACGGCGACGGCTACGCCGACCTGGCCATCGGCTTCCCCGGATACACCGCGGACCCTGCCACCAACGCCGGCAGGGTGCTGCTCCTGCCCGGCTCCGGCAAGGGCCTGGTGACCACACGCGGTCAGGTCCTCAACCAGGACACACCCGGCGTCCCCGGCCGCAGCGAGACCCGCGACCGCTTCGGCGAGCGCCTGCTCCTCAGCGACGTCGACAACGACGGCAGGACCGACCTCGTCGTCTCCGCCCCCGGGGAGAACAAGGACACCGGGAGCGTCCTGACGTTCCGCGGCACGACCACGGGCCTGAGCACCGACGACGTCCGCCTGTTCGCCCCCGCGGCCTTCGGCGCCGCCAAGGCCTACCGCCTCGGCACCCGCCTCGCCGGCTGACCGCCGGGGCGGGACACCGCACACACCTGAAGGAGCGCTCGATGCGAGCCCGGAGACGCACCGCCCTCTGCGCCACGGCCACCGCACTGGCGCTGCTCGCGGAGATCGCCGGGTGCTCCGGCGCAACGAAGGGCGCCGAAACGCGACCGGGAACCGGCGACCATGCCCGGCAGACCCCAGCGACCGTCGCGCCCATAGTTCGCATCGAGGGGATCGGGCGTGCCATAGCCGTGCCAGGTGAGGCGGTGCCAAACGGGGAGCCACGGGGAACAGCAGTGAAAGCGCCGCGTTGCCGCAGGTCAGCGTCCGCCCAGGTGAGCGGGGACCGCAGCCTCAGTCTTCCAAACTGGCTACGCGGGTTCGATTCCCGTCGCCCGCTCTGCAGGACGAGGCCCCAGGTCAGCGACGTGTTCGTCGGCCTGGGGCCTCGTCCGTTCCCCGCCCCACGAAGCCCGTGGACGTGCGGGCCACCTGGCGGACCACCCCGACGGGGTGGCGCGACCGGGGTGGGGGCCGGCCGCGCCCGGGTGGTGGGCTGGGGGATCAGTTGTTGAAGACCGGGATGTTGTTGTTCACCCCACCCCCGAAGAAACCGCCACCCCCGTTGTTGAAGACCGGGATGTTGTTGTTCACCCCACCCCCGAAGAAACCACCGCCGCCGTTGTTGAAGACCGGGATGTTGTTGTTCACCTGGCCCCCGAAGAAGCCACCGGTGTTGTTGAAGAGGGGGATGTTGTTGTTCACCCCGCCGCCGTCAGCGACGTGAAGGCTGTGCTGCTGGGGTGCCGCCTGGACGGCGCTGACGTGGGCGGGGGCGGCCGCGAACGCGCTGGTCGGGAGCAGGGCGCCACCGGCGGCGAGGGTGGTGGCGGCGGTCAGCATGACGATCTTGCGGGTGCGGGACATGACAGTTCTCCTCAGGCGATGCGGGGCGGGGATTCCGGATGACCCCTTTTCGGGTATTCCGGCACCGGGGGGAATGTCCCGGTGGTTCCTTTCGGTCGGTATTGCGCGACCTCTTGACTCCAGTAAGCCCCGGCGTTCCGCCCGCGTCACGTCGCTGCATTTCGGGGCTTGACATGCGACCGGGGGCTGGTTAAAAGACGGCCCGCCGGTACGCGGATCCCCTGGACCGGGCACCTCCGCATGCGTGGACGCCGGAGTCTGCGCAGGCTGGGTGGTGTGCCGGTGATCCACGGTGAGAAACGATGATCGTTACGGTGGTGTCGATGCCCGAGGGCACCGTCGCCCGCGCCGCCGTGTCGGAGGCGCGGGAGCGGCTCGCGGCGTCGCGCTTCCTGCTCGTGGACATCGAGGTGCCCGGGGAAGGACGGCCCGACGAGGCGCCGATCGCCCACGAACTCGGCTTGGAGGCCGAGGACCTGGCGTGGCTGGGCAGGGAGGGCGAGAGCGCGCGGGCGGAGTTCCACGGGGACAACGCCCGGTTCGTCGTACCGGTCATCGAGGACGACGAGGTCGCCCACCTCCACGTCTTCGTGACCGGGCGGTACCTGGTCACGGTCCACCGAGGTCCGAACACGGTCGTCGGGCGGTTCGTCACCCGGCTGCCGCACGAACGGCCCGCGGACACCACCGCCGCGCTCTTCCTGCTGCTGGAGGACGCCCTGGAGACCTTCCGCAAGTCCGCCGTGGAAGCGCTGCTGCAGGTGGAGGACCTCGAGGACGAGATGTTCGAGAGCCGGAACCCGCAGCAGGTGTACCGGCTGGCGCAGCTGCGGCGGCGCGCGGCGCTGCTGCACCACTCCCTGCTGCCGTACCTGCAGGCGACCGACGAGACCATCACCCGGCGGATGATGAGCGGCAGCTTCCCGGAGGAGCGGCAGCGGCTGGCCACCTCGTACCAGCGGGCCGCGCGGATGGTGCTCTCCAGCATCGAGTCGCTCCAGGACGCCGCCCGGCGGGCGTTCGCCAGCTACTCCTCCCTGGTGTCCGGCGAGCAGAACGGTGTGATCAACCGGTTGGCCATCGTGTCGACGATCTTCCTTCCGCTGACCTTCCTGACCGGCTTCTTCGGCATGAACTTCACGTACATGACCGACGAGTTGGAGAGCAAGGTCGTCTTCTGGCTGCTCGCCGTGGGACTGCAGGCGCTCGTCCTGTCGGTCGCCGTCTACGTGCTCCACCGCACCCGCATCTGGCGCAGACTGCGCGACGACGGGCGCGACGACCGCTGAGCGCCTCACTACATTGGCGGCATGGAGATCTGGATCAACCCCGCGTGCTCGAAGTGCCGCTCCGCGCTGCACCTGCTGGACGAGGAGGGCGCGCAGTACACCGTGCGGCGCTACCTGGAGGATCCGCCCGACGCGGACGAGATCCGGGCGGTGCTGGAGCGGCTCGGGCTGGAGCCGTGGGACATCGTGCGGACCCAGGAGGCCGAGGCGAAGAAACTGGGACTGAAGGAGTGGCCGCGCGAGCCGGGTGAGCGGGACCGCTGGATCGGGGCGCTGGCGGCGCACCCGCGGCTGATCCAGCGCCCCATCATCACCGCCGAGGACGGCACGGCGGTGGTCGCGCGCTCCGAGGAGGCGGTGCGGGACGCGCTGGGACGCGCCCCGGGCTCCGTCTAGAACACCGACAGCCCGGTGGCGGTGGTGAACGCGTCGAGGGCCGCCATGGCGCCGACGGAGTTGCCGGCCGGGTCGAGGCCGGGGCTCCAGGCGCACAGGGCGCCCCGGCCCGGGAGGACGGCGAGGATGGCCCCGCCGACGCCGCTCTTGCCGGGCAGGCCCACGCGGTAGGCGAACTCCCCCGCGGCGTCGTAGGTGCCGCAGGTGAGCAGCACGGCGTTGAGGCGTTTGGCGTCGGTGCGGGACAGCAGCCGGCTGCCGTCGGCGCGCAGTCCGGGCCGGGCGAGGAAGCCGCCCGCGAGGGCGAGGTCGCGGCAGGAGGCCTCGAGGGCGCAGTGGGCGTAGTAGTGCTCCAGGACGGTGTCCACGGGGTTGTGCAGGTTGCCGAAGTGCGCGAGGAAGTGCGCCAGGGCGGCGTTCCGGTGGCCGTGGGCGGCCTCGGAGGCGGCGACGGCGGGGGCGGTGGCGAGGGCAGGGTTGCCCGACTCGGCGCGCAGCAGTTCGCGTACGGCGCCCGAGGCGTCGCCGGTGAGGGTCAGCAGGGCGTCGGTGACGACCAGGGCTCCGGCGTTGATGAAGGGATTGCGCGGGATGCCCTGCTCGGTCTCCAGCTGGATGAGCGAGTTGAAGGGGTTGCCGGAGGGCTCGCGGCCGACGCGGCGCCACAGGGCGTCGCCGCCGTGGTGGAGCGCCAGGGCGAGCGTGAAGAGCTTGGAGACGCTCTGGACGGAGAACGGCTCGGCGAAGTCCCCGACGCCGTGGACCTCGCCCCCGACGGTGGCCAGGGCCATGCCGAAGGCGCCGGCGTCGGCGGCCGCGAGGGCGGGGATGTAGTCGGCGACCTTGCCGCGGCCGAGCTCCGGAAGGGCCGCGGCCATGGCCTGCTCGAGGAAACGCTGGTAGTCCACCGGCCCATTGAACCCGGACCCCGGCGAACGCTGGCCCTAGCCGACCGGCACATTGAACCCGGACCCCGGCGAACGCTGGCCCTAGCCGACCGGCACGCCCTGCGGGCCCTTGATCCGCTTCATGATCATCTGCGAGTTCACCTCGCTCACGCCCGGCAGGGCGATCAGCTTCTCGGTCCAGAAGCGCTCGTAGGCGTCGCTGTCGGCCACCGCGATCCGCAGCAGGCAGCCGGGCGCGCCGTAGAGCCGGTAGGCCTCGACGATGTCGGGGATGGCCTGCACCTGCTCCTCGAAGGCGGCGACGGACTCGCGGTCCCGCCGTACCTCGACGGAGGCGAAGACCTCGAAGCCGCGGCCGACGGCGGCCGGGTCCACGACGGCCCGGTAGCTCTGGATCACCCCGTCCTCCTCCAGCTGGCGCACCCTGCGCAGGCACGGGGAGGGGGTGAGGCCGACGCGGGCGGCCAGTTCCTGGTTGGTGAGCCGGCCGTCGGCCTGGAGCTCGCGCAAGATTCTTCTGTCGATGGCGTCCATGGGGGCGATAGATACCACGCCTGGCCGATCTACGCGGGCTGATTGGCAATCCGGTGCCGGGGTTCACCGCATATCCTTGCCGCGGAGGAGTCAGGCGAACACGCGAGTGAGGGACACGTGAAGCACATCGTCGTGATCGGCACCGGCGGCACGATCGCCAGCCGGTGGCAGGGGGCCGGGTACGCGGCCGAGGCCGCCGGCCACGAGGTGCTGGCGGCGGGCGCGGTCCCCGAGGGGGTCGAGGTGACGGTGCGCGACCTGTTCACGGTGAACAGCTCGCGGCTGACCTCCGCCCACCAGCTGGAACTGCTGCGGACGGTCCACGAGGTGCTGGCGGACCCGGGCGTGGACGGCGTCGTGGTGACCCACGGCACCGACACCATGGAGGAGTCCGCCTTCCTCCTGGACCTCCACCACGGCGACCGGCGCCCGGTGGTCCTCACCGGCGCCCAGCTCCCGCTGGACGCCGTGGACGGGGACGCGGCGGGCAACCTCTACGACGCGCTGCTGACCGCCGCGACCGGCGAGGACATCGGCGTGGTCATCGCCTTCGGCGGCTTCGTGCACGCCGCCCGGGGCACGGTCAAGGCGCACACCCTGGACGTCCAGGCCTTCGCCGACCCCTCGGGCCGGCCGCTGGGACGGGTGAAGTTCGGCGAGATCGCCTGGGGCGCCCCGCGGCCGCGTGCCGCGGCGCTGCCGCTGCCGGACGCACACGTCACGGCTCCGCGCGTCGACGTCGTCATGCACCACGTGGACGCCGACCCCGTGCTCTTCGAAGCCGCGCTGGGTGCGGGGGCCCAGGGCATCGTGCTGGTCGGCACCGGCGCGGGCAACGCGACGCCCGATTTCGTGGCGGCGGTCCGCCGCGCGGTCGACGCCGGGGTGCTGGTCGCCGTGAGCACCCGGGTGGCGGCCGGGCCGGTGGCGCCGATGTACACCGGGGGCGGCGCGGTGGACCTCGTCGCGGCCGGCGGTGTGCTGGCCGGGACGCTGCGCGCGGGGCAGGCCCGCATCGCCGTACTGGCGGCGCTGCTGTCCGCCCGGGGCCCGCAGGAGCGGGCCGCCGCACTGCGCCGCATCATCGGGACGGCCGAGGACCGCACACCGGCCGTCGCCTGACTCCCCGTCACCCGGCGCGGCCACCGCGCCGGGTGACGGGTGACCTGTGACATGTGACGGGGACCGCTCAGAGGTTTATCTGGTTGATGGTGTCCGCCAACGAGTCGAGGAACTTGTTGATCGCCGGCGCCATGCCCGTGGAGGCAAGGAAGAAGCCGAAGAGCGCGGCGACGATGGCCGGACCGACCTTGAGCGTCTTGCCCCTTATCAGGACGATCATGATGATCGCCAACAACAGCACCACGGACAGGGAGATGGCCACTGGGGATCACATCCTCGGTCTGACGCCTCACCGTTCCGGGGGAGCAACGCAGCCGCACCCCCGCGACGTCCATCGTGCCACCTGCCACCGACACCGTGACCCCGCGGGACACCCCTTCCCCGCGCGCCGGGGTCGCACACCTGTGACGCAGGACATCGCGATCACTTCTGATCACTTCGGATGAGGACAATCTCGCAATTGCACGGCACGTTCGAGTGAATTTCCCCCAAACTATTTCCCCGCACATGCACTTGCCACACAAACGATCATCAAAAAACCTGCACAGACGTCAACCCGTCTGCCGATATGCCCCGTTCAACCCTTATATGACTGCCCATAGCGTCATGGAACGGGCAGTGGCATGACACAGGCATTCCGGGGTAGCAGCGCCGCTACCGCCATTCCGATCGAGAATTTACTCAGGCAGAGGCGCCCGCTATGGTGCATCAAATGTTCCAGCCCCACCGCACGAACACCCTGTCCCCCGGCAGGACCCAGACCGGGAATTCCGTTCTCCCCGCTCCCCGCACGGAAGCCGCCCCCGCCCCCGGGCCGGCCGCCCCCGCGGGGTCCGCCGCCCCCGCCACCGCCTCCGCGCCCTCCGCCGGGCGCGACCCGTTCTTCGACAACGCCAAGTACCTCGCGATCGTCCTGGTCGCGATGGGCCACGCCTGGGAACCGCTCACCGGGCACAGCAGGGCCGCCGGTGCGCTCTACATCCTCGTGTACGCGTTCCACATGCCGGCGTTCATCGTCATCTCCGGCTACTTCTCGAAGAGTTTCGACGCCCGTCCGGACCGCGTCAGGAGACTGATCACCGGCATCGCCGTCCCGTACCTGCTCTTCGAGGCCGCCTACTCGCTCTTCAGGAACTGGGCCGACGACGCGGCGCCGCAACCGCTCAGCCTGCTCGACCCCTGGTACCTCACCTGGTTCCTCGCCGCCCTCTTCATCTGGCGTCTCACCGCCCCCATCTGGCGCATCGTCCGGCAGCCGGTCGCGGTCGCCCTGGTGATCGCGGCCCTGGCGTCCGTCACCCCGACCATCGGCGACGACCTGGAACTCCAGCGCGTCCTGCAGTTCCTGCCCTTCTTCGTGCTCGGCATGTGCCTGAAGGCGGAGCACTTCCACCTCGCCCGGCGCCGGGTGGTGCGCGTGCTGTCCGTTCCGGCGGGGCTCGGCGCGCTGGTCGTCTCCTACTGGGTGGTGCCCCGGATGGACCGGGCCTGGCTCTACCACCGCACGAGCGCCCAGGAGCTGGGCGCGCCCTGGTGGACGGGGCCGGTCATGACGCTGGCGCTGTTCTGCTGCTCCCTGGCGCTGACGGTGTGCTTCTTCGCCTGGGTGCCGCGCCGCCGCATGTGGTTCACGGCCCTCGGCGCCGGCACGCTCTACGGATACCTGCTGCACGGCTTCCTCGCCAAGGGCTCCCGCTTCGGCAGCTGGTACGACCACGACTGGATCCACACCCCGCTGGGCCAGGTCGCGGTCACCGCGATCGCCGTCGTGGTGGTCACCGCGCTGTGCACCCCTCCGGTGCAGCGGCTGTTCCGCTTCGCGATGGAGCCGAAGATGTCCTGGGCGTTCCGGCCGGCGGCTAGTCCCGGCACACGATGAGCAGGGCGCGGTCGTCGTTGACGTCCTTGGCGACCGCCTCGATCAGCTGCCAGGCCGCGCCGCGGAAGCCGTGCGCGACGTACCGGTCGGCCTCGCCGACGAGCCGGTCGATGCCTTCGGTGATGTCGCGGCCGGCGGCCTCGACCAGGCCGTCGGTGAAGAGCAGCAGGACGTCGCCGGAGCGCAGCGTGCCCTTCACGCTGTTGAACTCGGCGCCGTCGTACACCCCCAGCAGCGGCCCCTCGGCCGCCTTCTCCTCCCAGCGGCCGGTGCCCGCGCTGAGCTGCATGCCCGGCAGGTGGCCCGCGGAGAGCAGCTCGTAGTCGCCGGTCTCCACGTCCAGCACCAGGTGGACGGAGGTGGCGAAGCCCTCGTCCCAGTTCTGCCGGAGCAGGTAGCCGTTGGCGGCGGTGAGGAAGGCGTGCGGCGGCAGTGAGCCGAGCAGGCCGCCGAAGGCGCCGGAGAGCAGCAGGGCGCGGGAGCCGGCGTCCATGCCCTTGCCCGACACATCGGTGAGGACGGCTTCCAGGATCCGCCCGCCCGAGGTGCGGGTGGCCACCACGAAGTCGCCGGAGAAGGACTGGCCGCCGGCCGGCCGCAGCGCCATCTCGGCGTGCCAGCCGTCGGGCAGTCGCGGCAGCCTGCTCTGCACCCGGATGCGCTCGCGCAGGTCGAAGAGCATCGTGCCGCCGCGCATCCAGGGCACGCCGACCCGGGCGCGGAACTGCGCGACGATCAGCCCGGCCAGCGCCACGGCCGCCACCACCAGCACGGTGCCCGGGGTCACCCGGCCGACGCCGTCGCGGTACGGGCCGAGGACGGCGGACTCCACCACCATCGCGGCGGCGCTCGCCCCGTACAGCAGCAGGAGGCTGGAGGGGCGCAGCAGCAGGCCGCCGACAAGGACGGGCAGCACCAGGGTGGTGGGCGGGCACCATTGCGGCGCCAGCACCGTGGCCCAGGCGATCAGCGGGACGCTGATCGTCAGGACGGTCAGGGCGAGCCAGTCGGCCGCGTCGCCGCGGAAGTAGTCCACGGCGGATTTGCGCAGGCCTACGCGGGCCCGGTGGACCGTCCTGCGCCACCGGGCCCCGAATCCGTCTCCTACCGGGCGTCGTGCCATGTTCCCGGCGACCCTATCCACCCTCACCCGTTCTCCGCATCGGAGGTGCCCCTCATGGTGCGCCGATTCGCCGCCATGACCGGCGAAAACCGTTCGCCCGCCCTTGGGGCGACTGGTAGGCAGGGCACATGACGGTGGAATTGCGGGTTCTCGAGTCCGAACAGTGGGACGAGTGGTTCAGCACGCTGGAACGCGCGTTCGGCAGCGCGGTCTGGCCGACGGAGGAGCGGGAGTTCGACCGCGGGGTGACCGAGTTCTCCCGGTCGATCGCGGCCTGGGACGGCGCGGAGGTCGTCGGCACCGCGGGGGCGTTCTCCTTCCGCATGGCGGTGCCGGGCGGCGCCGTGGTCCCGGCGGCCGGCGTCACCATGGTCAGCGTCGCCTCGACGCACCGCCGCCGCGGGCTGCTGACCTCGATGATGCGGCGGCAACTGGACGAGGTGCGCGAACGGGGCGAGCCCCTGGCGGTGCTCACGGCCTCCGAGCCGGCGATCTACGGCCGGTACGGCTACGAGGTCGCCACCCGCCAGACGACCCTGGAGGTCGACACCCTGCGCGCCGGCCTCACCGTGCCCGCGGGCGCCGACGGGGTCACCCTGCGCTTCGCCGACCCGGAGAAGTCCCTGGCGGCCTGCGAGGAGGTCTACGCGCGGCGGGTGCCCACCCGGCCGGGCATGCTGGAGCGGCGGCCGAACTGGGAGCGCAAGGGCGTGCTCGACCCGGAGGCGTTCCGGGACGGCGCGTCGAAACTGCTCTGCGTGGTCGCCGAGCGCGACGGGGAGGTGCGGGGCTACACGCGCTACGCGGTGAAGTCCGCCTGGAACGCAGCCGGACCGGACGGAACGGTGGTGCTGCGCGACCTGGAGGCACTGGATCCGGACACATACGCCGCCCTGTGGCACTACCTGTTCGGCATCGACCTCACCTGCCGCATCACCGCGCGCAACCGTCCCGCCGACGACCCGGTCCTGCACCTGGTCGACGACGTGCGCCGCTGCGGCGTGCGCGTCAGGGAAGGGCTGCTGCTGCGCCCGGTCGAGGTGGGCGCGGCCCTGTCGGCCCGTACCTACGCTGCCCCGCTGGACGTCGTACTGGAGGTCTCGGACCCGTTCTGCCCCTGGAACGAGGGCCGCTGGCGGCTCGGCGGCGACGCCAAGGGCGCCATGTGCGAGCGGACGACGGACGCCGCGGACCTGGCGCTGTCGGTGCGCGAGCTGGGCGCGGCCTACCTGGGCGACGTCTCGCTGACCGCGCTGGCGCGGGCCGGACGCGTGCGGGAGCTTCGGCAGGGCGCGCTGCGGGAGGCCGCGGTGGCTTTCGGCGGCGACGTCGCCCCCTGGCTGCCGCACGGCTTCTAGGTCCCCGCTCGGGGCCATGTCCACCGGCTGGGGCGCTCCCTTGGGCGTGTCCCCGGCCGGCCGCGGGTCCGAGCGGGGAGTCAGCCCCGGACGGGCTGGCAGGCGGGGCACCAGAAGAGGTTGCGCGCCACCAGGGAGGCGGTGCGCACCTCGGTGCCGCAGACGTGGCACGGCATCCCCGCACGGCGGTAGACGTAGACCTCGCCGCCGTGGTCGTCGACGCGCGGCGCACGGCCCATGGCCTCGGGGGTGTGCTCGGGGCGGACGGTGTCGATGCGGTTGTTCCGCACGCCCTCGCGCATCAGGGCCACCAGATCGGCCCAGATCGCGTCCCACCGCGCGCGGTCCAGGTCGCGTCCCGCCAGGTACGGGTCGACGCCGTGGCGGAAGAGGACCTCGGCGCGGTAGACGTTGCCGACGCCGGCGACGACCTTCTGGTCCATGAGCAGCGCGGCGACGCTGGTGCGGCTGCGCGCCACGCGGGCCCAGGCGCGTTCCCCGGTGTCGGCGGGCCGCAGCGGGTCGGGGCCGAGCCGGTCGTGTATCGCCTGCTTCTCGGCCCCGGTGATCAGCTCGCAGGCGGTCGGCCCGCGCAGGTCGGCGTGGTGCTCGTCGGTGGCCAGGCGCAGCCTGACCTGGCCGACGGGGGCCCCGCCCGGCCCGGTGCCGAAGCCCGACTTCCCGTACAGCCCGAGGTGGACGTGGACCCAGCCGACCGGGCCGAACCCCAGGAAGAGGTGCTTGCCGTGGGCCTCCGCGGACTCCATCACGGCGCCGTCCAGGAGGGCGGCGCCGTCGGAGAACTTGCCCTGCGGACTGCTCGCGCGGACCACCCGGCCGGCGAAGCGTGCCTCGTGGTCCGCGGCGAGGCGGTGGATCGTATGCCCCTCGGGCATGCCCGGATCAGCCCTCCTGCGGGTGGTGCGGCGGGATCGGGGGCAGCTCGCCGGTGGTCTCGTACGCGGAGAGCATGTCGATGCGGCGGGTGTGGCGCGGCTCACCCGAGTAGGGCGTGCCGAGGAAGACCTCGACGAACTTGGTGGCCTCGTCGGTGGTGTGCATGCGGGCGCCGACGCTGATGACGTTGGCGTCGTTGTGCTCGCGGCCGAGGGTCGCGGTCTCCTGGCTCCAGGCGAGCGCGGCCCGGACGCCCTTGACCTTGTTGGCCGCGATGGCCTCGCCGTTGCCCGAGCCGCCGATCACGATGCCGAGGGAGCCGGGGTCCGCGGCGGTGCGCTCCGCGGCGCGCAGGCAGAACGGCGGGTAGTCGTCCTGGGCGTCGTAGATGTGCGGGCCGCAGTCGACGGGCTCGTGCCCGTTGGCCTCGAGCCACTCCACGAGGTGGTTCTTGAGTTCAAAGCCGGCATGGTCGGAACCGAGGTACACGCGCATACGGACGAGTGTCGCACGGGCACGCTGGGCGACATGCCGTGGGTGATGCGTGAGGGGGATTTGAGGGTGGCTTGAGGATGGGACAACAAAACGGAATCAAAGGTTCCCACGGCCGCGCCGGGCCGTGTTTCATGCCACCCCATGAGTACACGTCCCCCCACCCCAGTGGCCGACTCCACCGCTGCGGCCCACGAGGCCACGACGGAACAGCAGGACGGCTCGGGCCTGAAGGCCGGGCTCAAGAACCGCCACCTGTCGATGATCGCGATCGGCGGTGTGATCGGTGCCGGCCTCTTCGTCGGCTCCGCCTCCGGCATCGCCGCCGCCGGCCCCGGCATCCTCCTGTCGTACGCCCTCGTCGGCACCATGGTCGTCTTCGTCATGCGCATGCTGGGCGAGATGGCGGCCGCGAACCCCACCTCCGGCTCCTTCTCCGCCTACGCCGACCGTGCGCTGGGCCGCTGGGCCGGCTTCTCCATCGGCTGGCTGTACTGGTTCTTCTGGGTCGTGGTGCTGGCGGTCGAGGCGACCGCCGGGGCCAAGATCCTGGAGGGCTGGGTCCCGGCCGTGCCCCAGTGGGGCTGGGCGCTGATCGTGATGGTCGTGCTCACCGCGACCAACCTGGCCTCGGTGGCCTCCTACGGCGAGTTCGAGTTCTGGTTCGCCGGGATCAAGGTCGTGGCCATCGCCGGCTTCATCGTGCTCGGCGCGCTCGCGGTCTTCGGCGTGCTGCCCGGCAGCCACGACGACGCCGCGGGGCTGGGCAACCTCACCGCGCACGGCGGCTTCCTCCCCAACGGCCCCGGCAAGATCCTCACCGGTGTGCTGCTGGTCGTGTTCTCCTTCATGGGCAGCGAGATCGTCACACTGGCCGCCGGCGAGTCCGCCGACCCCGAGCGCGCGGTCACCAAGGCCACCAACAGCGTGATCTGGCGGATCGGCGTCTTCTACCTGGGCTCGATCTTCATCGTGGTGTCGCTGCTGCCGTGGAACGACCCGTCGATCGCCAAGGACGGCTCCTACGTCGCCGCGCTGAACTCGATCGGCATCGCGCACGCCGGCCAGATCATGAACGTGATCGTACTCACGGCCGTGCTGTCCTGCCTCAACTCCGGCCTCTACACGGCCTCGCGCACGGCCTTCTCGCTGGGCCGGCGCGGTGACGCGCCGAAGGCGTTCGCCCGCACCACCAGGCGCGGTGTGCCGCAGGCGGCGATCCTGGGCTCGGTCGTCTTCGGCTTCGTCGCGGTCTTCTTCAACTACAAGTACCCCGACACCGTCTTCCTCTTCCTGCTCAACGCCTCCGGTGCGATCGCGCTGTTCGTGTGGCTGGTGATCTGCTTCTCGCAACTGCGCATGCGGAAGATCATCCTGAAGGAGGCCCCGGAGCGGCTGCGGGTGCGGATGTGGCTGTACCCGTACCTGACCTGGGCGACGATCGCCATGATCGTGTTCGTGCTCGGCTACATGCTCACCGACACCGCCGACGGCGGCGGCCGGGACCAGGTGGTCGTCTCGGTGCTGGTGGGGCTCGGCGTGGTCGCCGTCGCGGTGGTGCGCCAACTGCTTCACAAGGGCCGGAAGGACTCCCCCACCCGGTCGTAGGCGGCCAGCGCGGCGGACCCGGCCGAAGCCGCGTACCAGACGTTCAGCTGGTACGACTTGCCTCCTTCGGTGAAGCCGAGCTGCCGCGCCCGCCAGGGCGCGCCGGCCTGGGTGAAGGCGTACTCCCACACGACGGCGGGCCGACCGCGGAACGACGTCCGCTCCAGCCGGGTCTTCCGGTAGCCGGGCACGTCGTGGGAACCGGCCTCGAAGGCGCGCCACTGCTCCAGGAGATCGCCGCCCCGCGCGAGTGCGTACGAGGCGGCGATCTCCTGCTGTCCGTCCGGGGCGTGGTAGTGGACGTTGGACGGGCTCTTGGCGCTGCGCGTCCAGCCCCGCGGCGGCTCCCAGGCGAAGCCGGTCTCGTTGCGCTCCCCGGGGGCGGGCGTGCCGGTCGAGGTGCCGGTGGACGAGGTGGCTCCGGTGGACGGGGGACGGCTGGTGCCCGCGACGACGGGGCCCTCCCGATGGCCGGTGCGCGGCGCGGTGAGCAGGACGACGGTGACGGCGACGGCCGCGGCGGCCGCTCCCGCGGCGGTCAGCAGGGCCACCCGGCGGAGGCGTGAGGAGGCCGGGGGGCGCGAGGGGCCCGGGGGCACCGGCGGCACCGCGGGGCCCTGTTCCGGTCCGGGGCCCTGTTCCGGTCCTGGCGCCGGTTCCGGTCCTGGCGCCGGTGATGCCTCCGTGACGCGGCGCTCCCAGCCCGGCGGGACGGCGTCCTGCGGCTCCGGCGCCGCTTCCGGCCCGGCGGCCGGCTCCCGCGCGGCCCGTCCGACGGCAAGCGTCGGGGTGTGCCCCTCCTCCGGGGGCGGCGGCGCCTGCCGGGTGACGACGGTCGGCCCGCCCGGGGGCGCGGCGAGGGCCGCGAGCGCCTCGTCCAGGCCGTCCAGGGTCATCCGCTCCGCCGGGTCCTTGCGCAGCAGGGCCGCCAGGGCGCCGTGGAGCGGCCCGGCGCCGGCCGGCAGCAGGGGCTCCTCGTAGAGCACCGCGTGGAGAGTGGCCAGGGTGGTGGCCCGGGAGAACGGGGACCTGCCCTCGAGGGCGGCGCAGAGGGTCGCGCCCAGGGACCACAGGTCCGAGGGCGGGCCCTGGTGACGGCCCTCCACGCGCTCGGGGGCCATGTAGTCGGGCGAGCCGACCAGCATCCCGGCCATCGTCAGCGCCGTGGCGTCCTGGATCGCCGCGATGCCGAAATCGGTGAGGACGACCCGTCCCCGGGTGTCGATCAGCACGTTGCCGGGCTTGATGTCGCGGTGCAGCACGCCGACCGCGTGCACCTCGCGCAGCGCGCGGGCCAGCCCGGTTCCGATCGTCACGGCCTCGGCCACGTCCACCGGGCCGTCCTGCGCCAGCATCTGTTCCAGGGACCGGCAGTCGACCAGTTCCATCACGATCCAGAGCCGGTGGTCCTCCTGGACCACGTCGTAGATCCGGACCACGTTCGGGTGGTCGATCCGGGCCGTGGCGCGCGCCTCCCGCAGGCTGCGCTCGCGACGGACCCGGGCGTCCTCCGCCTCCATGTCGTCCAGTCGCATCTCCTTGACCGCGACCTGCCGGTCCAGCACCTCGTCGACCGCCCGCCAGACGCGGCCCATGCCGCCCTGGCCGATCGGCTCCCCCAGTCGGTAGCGGCCGGCCACCAGCCGGCCGCGCACCTCACCACCCGCATTTCCCACCATGCCCGGACTCCCCACTGCGGGAAGAATTCCCCATGCCCCTCAATTCCTGTCCGGTGGCCCGCAATTCACGCGGGGAC
Organism: Streptomyces sp. TOM-9; assembly: GCF_056858595.1. Classification (NCBI taxonomy): domain Bacteria; kingdom Bacillati; phylum Actinomycetota; class Actinomycetes; order Kitasatosporales; family Streptomycetaceae; genus Streptomyces; species Streptomyces sp. TOM-9. The sequence continues at coordinate 3,690,429 of NZ_JBXEQB010000001.1, forward strand.
CGGGACAGAAGTATGAACTTGCCACCATGACAGCATAGTTGCCCGGAATCTTGTGGTACCTCTCTTCAGATACCGCTGATGCGGGGCAGAAGGGGGAAGAACAATGCGCCTTTTCAATCGGCGAATTCATGTTCGGAAATCGGCCGCGGCGGCCGCGGTGCTGGCGCTGGCGTTCGCCGGACCGGTGTACGGTGCCGAGCCCGTGCCGGGCAGCGGCCAGGGGGGTACGCCTGGTCCGAGCGCCCCGGCCGGGGTGAAGGTGAGCACGGAACTGCCGTCCAGGATCTCCGTCGACAACACGACCGGAAAGACCTCGATCACGGCCCGGGTGGTCAACAAGGGTGACGCGCAGTCCCCTCGGCTCAGGCTCCTGGTGGTCGGTTTCGACGCCCTCGCGGTGACCGCCGTGCAGGGCTGCAACCCGATTCCGAAGGCGCAGCTCCCGGACGGTTCCAACAGCGGATTCAGCTGCGCCGTCGGGAAACTGGCCGCGGGGAAGAGCAAGACCTACACCGTGTCCGCGACCTACGACCTCCAGGGCAAGGGCAAGATCTGCCTGCCCGTGATGCTCGGCGACACCGGCACCCTGCTGTGGCAGCAGGGACCGGTCCCGTTCGGCACCAGCAAGCCCACTCCGAACGCACCCGACACCCCGCTGCTGCTGGGCACCGACAACGTGCCCTTCGGCCCCGACACCTCCGCGGGCGCCAGTCCCTCCGCACCCGGCACGCTGCCGGACACCGGCGCTCCCGGCCGCACGGCCGTCCTCCTGCTGGGCGGCGGCCTGTTGCTGGCCGCGGGCGGCGCGGGCCTGTGGCTGACCCGGCGCGGGCCGGCGCCGCGGCACTGAAGGAGAACGGGTGGGGGCGGGGCCTTCGCCCCGCCCCCACCCGGGTGCGTCGCAGGTCGTGACCGGTCAGTCGCGCCGGCCGACCAGCTTCCAGGCGGCGGGCAGCGCGCCCATGGCGAGGGCGGCCTTCACCGCGTCGCCGATCAGGTACGGGGTCAGGCCCAGCGCCACGGCCTGGCCCAGCGTCAGGTGCGCGGCCAGCGCGAGGTAGGGGACACCCACGGCGTAGGTGACGGCGCTGCCGGCCACCATGACGCCGGCCATCCGCCACACGCTGCGGTCCGCGCCCCGCCGGGCCAGCGCGCCCACGAGCGCCGACGCCAGCGCCATGCCGAGGATGTAGCCGAAGCTCGGCGCCGCCGCGCCCGACGAACCCTCCGCGAACCACGGCACGCCGGCGACACCGGCGACCGCGTACAGCGCGAGCGCCAGGAAGCCGCGGCGAGCCCCGAGGGCGGTGCCCACCAGCAGCGCGGCGAAGGTCTGGCCCGTCACGGGCACCGGCGACCCGGGGACCGGGACCGACAACTGCGCGGCCAGACCGGTCAGTACGGCGCCACCGGTGACGAGTGCCACGTCGCGCAACCGCGACGCGGGGATGAGGTCGGCGAGGACCGGGTGGGTCCGTACGGCGGAAGCGGCGGGAACTGCGCTGGCCATCGGGTGACTCCGCGGGGTGAGGGTCGGTTCGGGACACCGTGACGTTAACCCGCGTCGCCCCCGCCGATCATCGTCCGCCGATCACAAAGGCCTGATCACGGCGTTGGTCGGCTTCCTACAAGGATGCGGCGCCGGGCGTGAGCTTCGTCACCCGGGCCTTAGTGGGGTTTCTCCAATCGCCGCCGGAGCGGCGCCACCGGCCGGGTCCGGCACCGCTCGGACACCGCTCCGGCGCCCGTACGACGGCCTCCTATGCTGCCCGCATGAGCGCTCCGTCCTCCCCCTCCCGCGTCGGCGTCGTCGGCGAGGTCCTCGTCGACCTGCTGTGGCGTTCCGGGGAGCGGCAGGTCACCCCCGTGCCGGGCGGCAGCCCGGCCAACGTCGCGGTCGGCCTGCACCGGCTCGGGCGGCCCACCACCCTGGTCACCACGTGGGGCGACGACCCGCCCGGCGAGCTGGTGCGGGCGCACCTGGAGTCCACCGGGGTCGAGGTCGTCCGCGCCACGAGCCCGGCCGGGCGCACCACACTGGCGATGGCCTACCTGGACCGGGACGGCTCCGCCTCCTACGACTTCCTGGCCGCGTGGGACCCGGAGCGGCTGCCGCTGCCCGCGGACACCGCGGTGCTGCACACCGGTTCGCTGGCCGCGGTGGTCGAACCGGGTGCGACGCGGGTGCTGGAACTCTGCCGCGACCTGCACGCCCTGCCGGGGCGCACCGTCGTCGCCGACCTCAACGTGCGGCCGGCCGTCCAGCCCGACCGGCTCGCCTACCGCCGGGCGTGCCTGCGGCTGGCCGGGGTCACGGACGTGGTCAAGGCCAGTGACGCCGACCTGGCGTGGCTCTTCCCGCGGCTCGCCCCGGAGGAGGCCGCCCGGGCGCTGCTCGCCGAGGGGCCGCGGCTCGCGGTCGTCACGCTGGGTCCGGACGGCGCGTTCGCGGTGACCGACGGCGCCCTCGTACGGGTGGCCGCGCCCGAGGTCGACGTCGTCGACACCATCGGCGCGGGCGACGCCTTCCAGGCGGCGCTGCTCGACGCGATCGCCGGCGAGGGCGTCCCGGCCTCGCGGGAGGGGCTCGCCGCGGTACTGGAGCGCTGCGTCACGGCCGCGGCGCTCAACTGCACGCGGGTGGGCGCCGATCCGCCGTCCCGCGCGGAGCTGGACGCGGCCCTCGCCGGACGGCACGCGTAGCGCGCGGAAAATGCGCGGCCTCCGGCGGCAGGTGCTGGATACCCTCGCGGGATGGACGAGGCACGGCTGACCGGACAGGTACTGGTCTTCGACGCGGACGACACGTTGTGGGAGAACAACGTGGTCTTCGAGCGGGTCATAGAGGACTTCCTGGACTGGGTGGACCATCCCGTCCTGGACCGCGCGCAGATCAGGGCGCTGCTCAACGAGATCGAGGCGGCGAACGCGGTCGTCCACGGCTACGGCAGCAAGGTCTTCCTGCGCAGCCTCGGCGAGCTCCTGGAGCGGCTGCGGGAGCGGCCCGTCACGCAGGCCGAGCTCCGGCGGGTGGACGAGCTGGCGGTGGCCTTCGTGGAGCACCGGGTGGAGCTGATGCCCGGTGTGGCGAGCACGCTGGAGGAGCTGGGCACCCGCCACGAGCTGCTGCTGCTCACCAAGGGCGACGAGGAGGAGCAGGCGCGCAAGGTGGCCGCCTCGGGGCTGGCGGACCGCTTCCGCGGGGTGCACATCGTGCCGGAGAAGGCCGCGGACACCTACCGCGCCCTGCTGGCGGAGTACGGCTACGCGCCGGGCAGGAGCTGGATGATCGGGAACTCCCCGAAGTCGGACATCCTGCCCGCGCGCGAGGCGGGGATGAGCGCGGTGTTCATCCCCAACGAGAACACCTGGGTGCTGGAGCAGTCCGAGCTCGACCCGGCCGACGGGCGGGTGCTGCGGCTGACGGCCTTCCCCGAACTGCTCCGGCACTTTTGAACCGGACTGGCCGCCTCAGTCGAAGACGGGGCCCTGGTCGCGGGTCCGCTTGATCTCGTAGAAGCCGGGGGTCGACGCGACGAGCAGGGTACCGTCCCACAGGCGGGCCGCGGCCTCGCCCTTGGGCGCCGGGGTGACGACCGGACCGAAGAAGGCGATCTGCTCGCCGTCGGCGCCGGGCACCGCGATGACCGGGGTGCCGACGTCCTGGCCGACCTTGGAGATGCCCTCCTGGTGGGAGGCGCGCAGCTCCTCGTCGTAGGCGTCGCTGCGGGCGAAGTCGGCGAGGTCGGCGGGCAGGCCCGCCTCCTCCAGGGCGGCGACGATGACGTCGTGGTCCTTGTGTCCCAGGCCCTGGTTGTGGATACGGGTGCCCAGCGCGGTGTAGAGGGGGCCGAGCACCTTGCTGCCGTACTTCTGCTCGGCGGCGATGCAGACGCGGACCGGGCCCCAGGCCGTGGTCAGGAACTCCCGGTACTGCTCGGGCAGCTCGTCACGGTTCTCGTTGAGCACCGCGAGGCTCATCACGTGCCAGCGCACCTCGACGGGGCGCACCTTCTCCACCTCCAGCATCCAGCGTGAGGTCATCCACGCCCAAGGGCAGGCGGGGTCGAACCAGAAGTCCACCGGGGTGGGGGTGGTCGTGGTCTCGGTCACGGTTCTCTCCTCTGGGCATGATGCGGTGACACGTGGTCCGCAACGCGCAACGCCCCCGGTGCCATCCCCATTCCCGTGCGCCGTCGTCAGGGCCGACGTGCGAAGATGCGTGGCGTCCACAAGACAGATCCCACGACGGCGTGCGAAGGATGGAGACCCCGTGCCCGGTGAGAACCTCACGCGTGACGAGGCCCGAGAGCGGGCACGGCTGCTGGCCGTGGACGGTTACGAGGTCGCCCTCGACCTGCGGTCGGCGCTGCGTCCGCAGGAGCCGACGTTCCGGTCCGTGACCACCGTCAGGTTCCGCTGCACGGAGCCCGGCGCGTCCAGCTTCGCGGACCTGCTGGCGCCCTCCGTCACGTCGGTGACGCTCAACGGCCGGGAACTGGACCCCGCGGTGGTCTTCGACGGGACGCGGATCGCGCTGGACGACCTGGCCGCCGAGAACGTCCTGGTCGTGGACGCGCAGTGCGCCTACAGCCGGACGGGCGAGGGCATGCACCGCTTCACCGACCCCGAGGACGGCGAGGTCTACCTCTACACGCAGTACGAGCCGGCCGACGCCCGCCGGGTCTTCGCCGACTTCGAGCAGCCCGACCTGAAGGCGCCGTTCACCTTCTCCGTCACCGCGCCCGAGTCCTGGGTGGTGCTGGGCAACGAGCGTGTCACCGGGGTCTCCGACGGCGGCGAGACCCGGCGCTTCGCGCCGACCCGCCCGATCTCCACGTACATCACGGCCGTCGTCGCCGGGCCGTACCACATGGTCCACGACACCTACCGGCGCGCGCTGCCGGACGGTTCCGAACTGGAGATCCCGCTGGGGGCGCTGTGCCGCAGGGGCCTCGCCCGGCACTTCGACGCCGAGGAGATCTTCACCGTCACCAAGCAGGGCCTGGACTTCTTCCACGACCACTTCGGCTACCCGTACCCCTTCGGGAAGTACGACCAGGCCTTCGTGCCCGAGTACAACATCGGCGCGATGGAGAACCCGGGGCTGGTCACCTTCCGCGAGGAGTACGTCTTCCGCGGCAAGGTCACCCAGGCGTCCTACGAGGGCAGGGCGAACGTCATCCTGCACGAGATGGCGCACATGTGGTTCGGCGACCTGGTCACCATGCGGTGGTGGGACGACCTGTGGCTGAAGGAGTCCTTCGCCGACTTCATGGGCGCGTTCTCGCTGGTGGAGGCCACCCGCTACAAGGAGGGCTGGATCACCTTCGCCAACCGCCGCAAGGCCTGGGCCTACCGCGCCGACCAGCTGCCCTCCACCCACCCGGTCACGGCCGACATCCGCGACCTGGAGGACGCCAAGCTCAACTTCGACGGCATCACCTACGCCAAGGGCGCCAGCGTGCTCAAGCAGCTGGTCGCCTACGTCGGGCGGGACGCCTTCCTGGAGGGCGCGCGCCGCTACTTCCAGCGCCACGCCTACGGCAACACCGAGCTGGGCGACCTGCTGTCGGTGCTGGCGGAGACCTCGGGGCGCGACATGGCCGGGTGGTCCCGGTCCTGGCTGCAGACCGCGGGCGTCAACTCGCTGACCCCGCAGGTGACGTATGACGCCGACGGACGGATCGCCGAGCTGGCCGTGGTGCAGCAGGCCGCGCGCTCGCACCCCGAGCTGCGCCCGCACCGGGTCGTGGTGGGGCTCTACCGGCACACCGCGGACGGCACCGTGGAACGCTACGCGCGCGCCGAGACCGACGTCGCGGGCCCGCGCACGGTGGTGGGCGAGCTGGCCGGGGCGGAGCGGCCCGACCTGGTGCTGGTCAACGACGACGACCTGACCTACTGCAAGATCCGCTTCGACGAGGACTCCCTGGCCACGGTCCGGGGGCACCTGGGCTCGCTCACCGACCCCATGGCCCGCGCCCTGGCCTGGTCCGCGGTGTGGAACATGACCCGCGACGGCCTGATGCCCGCCCGCGACTACCTCGGCCTGGTGCTGCGCTTCGCCGGCGCCGAGACCGACATCGGCGTCCTGCAGGGGCTGCACATGCAGGCCCGTACGGCCCTGCACGACTACGCGGCACCCGCCTGGCGCGGGCAGGGCGGGCGCGAGCTGGCGGACGGCGCGCTGCGCGAGCTGCGCGCGGCGGCCCCGGGCAGCGGCCACCAGCTGGCCTGGGCCCGCTTCTACGCGGCCGTCGCCTCCGGGGACGCCGGGGCGGACGTGCTGCGTGGGCTGCTCGACGGCACCGAGAAGATCGACGGGCTCGAGGTGGACCAGGAGCTGCGCTGGACCTTCCTGGAAGCGCTGGCCGCCGCCGGCGCTGCCGACGAGGCCGCCGTCGCGGCGGAACTCGCCCGGGACGACACCGCCTCCGGCAAGCGGCACCAGGTGCGCTGCCTGGCGGCGCGGCCCTCCGTGGCCGTCAAGGAGCAGTGCTGGGCGTCGGTCGTGGAGTCCGACGCGCTGTCCAACGCGCTCGTCGAGGCCACCATCGCGGGCTTCGACCAGGCGGGCCAGCGCGAGCTGCTCGCCCCCTACGCGGACCGCTACTTCGACGTGATCGGGCGGGTCTGGAAGGAGCGCTCGATCGAGATCGGCATGGCGGTCGTCCGCGGGCTCTTCCCGCACCACCAGGACCGGCCCGCCACCCTCGACGCCGCCGACGCCTGGCTGGACGGGCACGCGGACGCGCCGCCGGCGCTGCGCCGGCTGGTCGCCGAGTGCCGTGACGACCTCGCGCGGGCGCTGCGGGCCCAGGAGCGGGACGCGGCGGCGGGGGCGGTCTGAGGCCTCCCTCCCGGAAGGGAACAGGTGACCGGTCACCCCAATGGCGTACGTGGGGTACCGCCCGGCCCCGGTGGTGCGGCAGCATCGCCAGGGCCGGGGAGCAGGTGAGGCAAGGCCGGTCACCCGGATAGGTGAAAAATGGCACTCGGCAACCGAACGTCTGAACTTTAGTGCGGGGATGTCCGCATTTGTCGACGGTACGGTAACAGCCGTTAGGCTCGCTGAGGGATGCGGGAATCCACCCGGCATGAACCACAACATCCCCCTCAGCCCCCGCCCCCTCGACCACCTCTCCCGTACCCGGCCGACGGTGCTGTCGGCCCGGCAGTTGCGGGAGCACGGCGTCACCCCCGAGACGCTGGCCGAGCGCTGCCGTCCCGGCGGCCCCTGGCAGGAGGTGCTGCCCCGGGTGTACGTCCTGCACCGCGGGCGGCCCACCGGCGACGAGCGGGTCCGGGCGGCTCTGCTCTACGCGGGCCGCGAGGCGATGGTCACGGGCCTCGCGGCGCTCGCCCTGCACCGCTTCTCCTCGGTGCCGCCGCTGGTCGGCCTGGACCGGATCGACCTGCTGGTGACCCGGCAGCGCAGGCTGCGCGCCGTGGGTGACGTGGGGCTGGTGCGCACCACCGCGCTGCCCCGGCCGCGGGAGGTGCAGGGCATGCCGTGCGCGCCGCTGCCCCGGGCGCTGGCGGACGCGGTGGAGGAGCTGGACGACGCCCGGGCGGTCCGCCAGGTGCTGACCGAGGCGGTGCGCGGCGGCCACTGCGAGGCGACCGCGCTGGTCGGGGAGCTGAGCCGGGCCCGTCTGCTGTCCCGGCCGCACGTGGTCGAGGCGGTCGACGCGCTGGTGGCCGAGGGCCGGGCGATCGCCGAGAGCCGGCTGTACACGATGGTGCGCTGCTTCGGGCTGCCCGATCCGCTGTGGAACGTCGACCTGCGGCTGCCGGGCGGCCCGCACCTGGGCGGCGTGGACGCGTACTGGCCGGAGCACGCGGTCGCGGTGGAGCTCGACGCCCGCGTGCCCCGGCAGGAGGACGACGCCCTGTGGGGCGAGTACGCCCGCAAGCGCGAGCACCTGGAGCGGCTCGGCATCTCGGTCGTGCACATCACGCCGCGCAAGCTGCGGGAGTCCCTGGAGCAGCAGGCCACCGTCGTCCGTACGGCCCTGATGGCCGCGACCGACCGCGACCCCGCGTCGTGGGTGGTGGTGCTCCCGCGGTGAGCGCGGCGGTCAGCGCTTCTTCAGCAGCAGCTCCACGTTGCGGTCGCCCGGCTCTCCGGAGAGCGTCGCGCGGGCTCCCGGGGAGTTGAACGCGAGCTCGCGGTAGAGGGCGGCGAGTCCGGTCTGCGACAGGTCGGTGAAGTCGGTGCGGTAGGGGGCCGCGGACTCCACGAGCGTGCAGAGCAGCGAGAGCGTGCCGTCGTGGTTGTCGGTCAGCTCGACGATCCGGGCCAGCTGCGGGTGGTCGACGTGGGAGGCGGTGGAGACCTCCCAGAAGGTGCCGTGCGGGACGATCTTGTTCTTGTGGCTGTGCCCGTTGATCCAGGCGGCGACGTTGCGGTGCCTGCCGAGCAGCGCGAGCACCTCGTCGCCACCGTGCCGCCGCTCGCTGGGGCGGGCGGGGTCGCGGATCAGGTTGGTCATCGACCAGCTGGCGTGGTGGCTGAAGACCAGGACCGTGTCGTCGGCGTGCGTGGTGAGCGTCCGGTCCAGCCAGTCCATCTGGGCCGTGCCGAGGGAACCGCGGTAGTCGCCGCCCCGGTCGGTGGTGTCGAGGCTGACGCCGAGCACGCCGTCGGAGATCCGGAACGTGTAGTGGAGCAGGCCGGAGTCGAGTTCGGCCGTCGTGTAGCCGTGGCCGACGGGACCGGCGCCGGCGTGCGCCGGGTCCAGGTGGGCGGCGATGTACTCGCGCGGGGTGACCGGTGCCCGGCGTTCGTCGGGGGTGACGGTGCGGGCGCCGGACTTGTAGCGGTTCCATGCCTGGCGGAAGCGGGCGCCCTGGGGGTCTGGCCCCTCGCGCAGGAACGCGTTGACGGCTTCGGCCTCGGCCGCAGGCAGCGAGAACAACTTGCGTGAGCCGAGCGCGAGGTCGTGGAAGAAGGACGAGGCGGCGTACGAACCCCCGTACAGCTGGTCGTGGTTGCCGATGGTGGAGTACCAGGGGACGTTCAGCCCGGGGCTGTTGAGCTCGCGGACCGCCGCGGCCAGGAAACCGGGCAGGCGGGGGTAGCCGAGCGCCTTGTCGACGTCGCGCAGGGCGGCGTCCGGCTGCCAGAAGCCCTTCAGCCCGGAGTCCTGGACGCCCTCGTAGTGGCCCGGGTCGCCGGAGTCGGGGGTGAAGCGGCCACCGCTCATCACCGTGAGGAACCAGTCCAGTTCGATCCGCGAGTTGTTGTCGGTGTTGTCGCCGGTGGTCATGACGAAACCGATGGGCGTGCCGGTGGCGGGCCCGTGCCGCAGGGCGTTGACCCGCTCGACCAGGGAGACGGCGCCGGTGTTGGTGAGCGCCTCCTGGGGACGCCAGCCCGTGGAGGCGGCGGAGCGCAGGAACTCGTAACGCTGCGGGTTCTGCACGTCCGTGAGGTGCAGGTCGGTGAAGTGCACGAAGCAGGACAGGGGCGTACGGCGCCCGGTGCGGCCGCTCTTGGCGGCGCCCAGTTCGGTGCGGACGACCCGCTTCCACCCCGGGCCGTCGGCGAGCCGGCGATAGCCCCCGCTGCCGCGCGGCGAGGCGACGGACTGGAGGGTCGTGCCGGCGGTGAAGGGCTCGGCGGCGGCCGGAGCGGACGGTGCCGACGGGGCGGCACCGGAGGCGGGTTCGGCGCCGGGTTCGGTGCCGGGCGGCTGCGCCTTCGCGTCGCCCGAACCGGGGACGAGGGCGAAACCGAGCCCCGCGCCCAGGGCGGTCACACCCGAGGCGATCAGGACATTGCGGCGGCTGAGGACGGCAGCGGACACGGGACCAGGCATGGCGGGTTCCCCCGGTTGACGGTGGCTGCGGCGGCACCGCGGTGCCGCTCCTCACCGGATCGTTGGCACCCGGGATGGCCTGCGGTGCAACGGAAACGGAACGTCCGGCACCCATCTCCGGACATGGATCAGCAGTCCTCCCGCCGGTCACCGGCGGCCGGTCCGCAGGCGGCCGGACGCTCATCCGGTGTTCACCGACCGCCCCGGCGCCGCGCGCCCTCGCGAGCCGCGGATCACCGGACGGCCGGACGCAATGGGCCGGTTCGGGATGCTTCGCGCCCCGTGACGGGTCCCGGCTTCTTGACGTATTCGCGTCATGTCGGTCTTACGCCATCTACGGCACTCCCCAACAACCCCGCGGATGGCGCAATGTGTCGGTCAACTGGCGCCCAAATCTTGAACAGGATGCCCATGTCTCTCGATCACATACGCGGGAAGAGACGCGTGGTCCGTGTCGCGCTCGCGGCGGGCCTGGTGGCCGCGCTGACGACGACCGGAATCTCCGCCTCCACCGCTTTCGCCGACACGACCGGCGACCCGGCGGACGCGGCGGTCAAGACCGCGCACGACAAGCTCGGAACGGCCGACGCCGAACTGCTCGCCGAGGCCAAGGCCGGTGGCGACAAGAACGTCACCCTCATGATCGCCACCAAGAAGGGCTCCACCGAGCAGGTCTCGGACGAGCTCGGCGCGCTCAAGGGCGCGTCGGTGGACCGGACCTACGACAACCTCGGCTACGTCCGCGCCACGGTCCCGACGGGCAAGGCGGACGCGGCGATCACGGCGGCGCAGAAGCTCTCGTCGGTGCAGGCGATCGACCTCAAGCAGGAGATCGTCCTCGACGACCCGTCCCCGTCGGCCGACGGCGGCAAGGGGTCCTCGAAGGGCCACGGCCACGGCCACGGCTCCACCACCTACCCGGGTCCCGACGCGAAGACCCCGGCGACGAACCCCTACCAGCCGGCCTTCGAGACCGGCGCGGTGGACTTCGTCAAGGACAACCCGAAGGCCGACGGCCGCGGCGTCACCATCGGCATCCTCGACTCGGGCGTCGACCTCGGCCACCCGGCGCTGCAGAAGACCACGACCGGCGAGCGCAAGATCGTCGACTGGGTCACCGCGACCGACCCGATCACCGACGGCGACGCCACCTGGCGCCGCATGACCAACGGTCCGCGCGTCACCTACCAGGGCCGCACCTGGACCGCCCCCGAGGCGACGCAGCAGGTCACGGTCTTCTTCGAGTCCGCCACCGTCGGTGGCGACATGGCCGGTGACCTCAACCGCGACGGCGACACCGCCGACTACTGGGGCGTGCTGTACGACCCGGCGAAGGGCACCGTCCGCCTCGACCTGAACGACAACGGGGACTTCGCCGACGACGCCGAGATGAAGCCGTACAAGGACGGCTTCCAGATCGGCTACTTCGGCACCGACAACCCCGCCACCGCCATCTCCGAGCGTATCCCCTTCGTGGTGCAGGTCCGCAAGGACGTCCCCACGGACCCGTACGGCGGCACCTGGGTCGGCAAGAAGGCCGACTTCGTCAACATCGGCGTCATCGAGTCCGAGCACGGCACCCACGTCGCGGGCATCACCTCCGCCAACGGCCTGTTCGGCGGCAAGATGAACGGCGCGGCGCCGGGCGCGAAGATCGTCTCGTCGCGCGCCTGCACCTGGTCCGGCGGCTGCACCAACGTGGCGCTGACCGAAGGCATGATCGACCTGGTGGTCAACCGCGGTGTGGACATCGTCAACATGTCCATCGGCGGCCTGCCCGCGCTGAACGACGGCAACAACGTCCGCGCGCAGCTGTACACCCGCCTCATCGACGACTTCGGCGTGCAGCTGGTCATCTCGGCCGGCAACAGCGGCCCCGGCGCCAACACCATCGGCGACCCCGGCCTGGCCGACAAGGTCCTGAGCGTCGGCGCCACCATCTCCAAGGAGACCTGGGCGGCCAACTACGGCTCGCAGGTGACCAAGGCGTACGACATGATGCCCTTCTCCTCGCGCGGTCCGCGTGAGGACGGCGGCTTCGCGCCGATCATCTCCGCGCCGGGTGCCTCCATCAACACCATCCCGACCTGGGAGCCCGGCGGCCCGGTCGCCGAGGCGGGCTACACCCTGCCGCCCGGCTACGCCATGCTGCAGGGCACGTCGATGGCCTCCCCGCAGGCGGCCGGCGCCTCCGCGCTGCTGCTGTCCGCGGCCAAGCAGGCCCGCATCGCGCTGACCCCGGCGGCCCTGCGCACCGCGCTGACCAGCACGGCGCACAAGATCAAGGACGTCCCGGCGTATGCCCAGGGCTCCGGCCTGATCGACATCGAGGACGCCTGGCGCCTGATCAGGGCCGGTGCCGGCGCCCACACCTACACGGTCAAGGCCCCGGTCTCCACGGCCCTGTCGCAGTTCCTGGCGACCCCGGGCTACGGCACCGGCATCTACGACCGCGAGGGCGGCCTGAAGGCCGGTCAGAGCAAGACGTACGACGTCACCATCACCCGCACCACCGGTCCGGACCGCTCCATCCGGCACGACCTGGACTGGGTGAACAACGACGGCACCTTCCGCTTCGCCGACGGCGACGACGTGCGGCTGCCGCTGAACAAGCCGGTGACCGTGCGCGTCAAGGCCAAGCCCGGTTCCACCGGTCTGCACAGCGCGATCCTGACGGTCGACGACCCCTCGACGCGCGGCACCGACCAGCAGATCCTCAACACCGTGGTCGTGGCCTCCGCGCAGGCCAAGCCGTCGTTCGCGGTCAAGGCGTCGGGCTCGGTGCAGCGCAACGGCACCACGTCCTACTTCGTGACCGTCCCCGAGGGCGCCAAGACGCTCGAGGTCAAGATGGGCGGCCTGGCCACCGGCAGCCAGACGCGCTTCATCGCGATCACCCCGTGGGGCGTCCCGGCGGACAACACCACGACGACGTTCTGCTACCCGAACTACACCACCACCAACGGGTGCCGTCCCGACCTGCGCTCCTACGCCAACCCGATCCCGGGCGTGTGGGAGATCGAGGTCGAGGCGCGCCGTACCTCGCCGGTGCTGAACAACCCGTACAACCTGACCGCGACCGCGCTCGGCGTCTCCTTCGACCCCGAGGTCCAGACCGTCGAGGAGGCCACGGTCGGCACCGCCGCCCCGGTGTCGTGGAAGGTCACCAACGGCTACGCCCCGGTGCAGGGCAAGCTGAAGGGCGGCGCGCTCGGCTCCGCCGCGGCGGCGCGCAAGACGATCGCCGACGGTGACAGCGTCACCAGCACGGTCGTCGTCCCCGCGGGCGCGTCCCGCCTGGACGTCGCCATCGGCGGCACCTCCGACACCTCCGCGGACCTCGACCTGACCGTGTCCCTCAACGGCGCGGTGGTCGGCCAGTCCGCGGACGGCGACTCGGAGGAGGCCGTGAGCATCGCCAACCCGGCGGCCGGCACGTACACCATCACGGTGGACGGGTACTCGGTCCCGGCCGGCACCACCGAGTACGACTACCGCGACGTCTTCTACTCGACGACGCTGGGCTCGGTGTCCGTGGACGAGGCGGCGACCGTGCCGCTGGCCAACGGCGCCTCCGCGAACGTCGCGGCGAACGTCCTGGTCGCGGCCCCGGCTCCCGAGGGACGTCAGTTCTTCGGCGAGGTCCAGCTGCTCAACGCCGACGGCACCGCCGCCGGCACCGGCAGCGTGCTGATCAACAAGGTCAACGCGGGCTGAACCGCGGCCACGGCCTGATCACCGCCTGAAGGGGCGGGCGCTCCCCGGAGCGCCCGCCCCTTCAGCTCTGCCGCCACTCGTACTCCTGCTCCCCGCAGCGCAGCGTGCGCGAGCGGGGCAGCGCCCGCTCCATCCACTCCCGCGCAGGGGCGATGTCCTCGCCCTGGCGGACGAAGGTGTAGCCCGCGGGCCGCAGCATCACGCTGACGAGCAGCCGGCTCCCCACGGCCATCTCGGGCTCCCCCTCCTCGTCGCGGTCGACGGGGAAGGTCAGCCGGCGGTCTGCTCGCTCCCCCTTGAGGTAGCGGTCCACCTCCATCCGCACCGACACCCGGTCCGGTCCCTCCCCGGGCGTCACCCGCAGCACCGTCCCCTCGGCGACGAGTTCGGTGCAGGCCAGCACTTCCGCGTCGGTGCTGCGGACCGACTCGGAGTCGGTCTCGCCGGTGCCGGTCCCGCAGCCGGCGAGCGCGAGCAGCGCGGCCGCGGTGAGGGCCGGTCCCGTCCTGCGTCCCATGTCCTTCACTCCTCTCATCCGGTGTCGCTCTCGCACGGCAGGCCCCGGGAGGCCCCAAGTGCCTTCTCCATCCAGGCACGGGCGGAGGCGATGTCCGCGGCGCCCTCGTACAGGTCCACCGGCTCGCCGGGGAGGACGGAGACCATCACCAGGACCCGGGAGCCGGGTCCGGGGGGCGGGGCCACGTCGTCGTGGTCGTCGTCGACGTGGATCGTGAACGTCAGCCGGGGGTCGCCCACGGCGGGCTTGAGGCGGCGGTCGACGTCCATCACCACCCGCAGGTCCCCCGGCCCCCCGGTGGGCGTCACCTCGCGCACGGTGCCCTCGGCGATGTCGCGCGCGCAGGCGACGATGCCCTCCGGCGTGGACTTCGCGTCGCCCGCCGCCGAGCCGTCGCCCAGGGCGGCGTTCCTCGCCAGGACGACCCCGGTGACCCCCACCACGCCCGCCACGACCGCGGCCAGGCACAGCGCGAGCGCCCTGCGCCCGCGGGGGCGTCGTTCCACGGCCGGTGCCGGCCGTGCGGCAAGCGCGTCGCCGATCAGCCGCACGTGCGTGCGCAGCAGGGCCACGTCGGCGCGCGCGGCGTCGTACGCCCGGTACGCCTCGCTGTCGCCGGGCACCTCCGGCGGCACGTCCGCGAGGGCGGCAGACAGTGCCTCGTCCGTCGCGTCCGCCTCGTCCGTCTGATCCGCTGCGTCTGCCCTGTGCTCGTTCCCGTTCATCGTCACACCACCTCCTTGGTGTGCAGCCGGCCGCGCAGCGCGCGGACGGCGGCGTGCAAACGGCTCTTGACCGTGCCCTCCGGGACACCGAGCGCCGTGGCGATCTGCGCCACTGGCAGGTCCGCGTAGAAGCGCAGCGTCAGCACCTGCCGCTGCTGCGGCGGGAGTTCCTGCAGGCCGTCGGCGACCGCCAGGGCCAGCACATGCGCCTCTCCCCCGCCGTGCCGGGCCTCGTCCCGGGGCGTCAGGGCCGCCAGGCGTTCGCCGAGCCGCTGCTGACGGCGGCGCGAACGGTGCCAGTCCATCGCCACGTTGGAGGCGGCGACGGCCGCCCACGCCCCCGGGTCCCGCAGCGGCTCGCGGCCGCCCGCCCGGTGCTCCAGCAGCTTCAGCCGCACCTGCTGCACCCCGTCCTGCAGGTCCCCCGCCGGCACCCCGCCGAGCGCCAGGACCGCCCGTACGCGATCGAGGTGCTCCGGCGCGAGGGGGTCCTCCCCCTCCCCCGGCCGGGACCTCCGTCTCAGCAGCGCCACGCCCCGCCCCTCCCCTTCCGCGATTTCCCCTATGACGCGGCAGCGGCGGAAAACGTTCACCTCACCGTTCACCTCACGTCCGGTCCCGGGGCAGGCCCTAACCTGGCGGGGTGTCCGCCCCTCATGAACTGACGATGCTGGAGCAGGCCGCGGCCATCCGGGCGGGTGCTCTGTCGCCCGTGGAGCTGACGGCCCACTACCTCGACCGGATCGAGCGGCTCGACCCCGTCCTCGGGGCCTACCTGACCGTCACGCCCGAACGCGCCCTGGAGGACGCGCGGCACGCCGAACGCGTGCTCAAGGAGGGCGGGCGGCTGCCTCCGCTGCTCGGCGTGCCGGTGCCGGTGAAGGACCTGACGCCGGTCGCCGGGGTGCGCTTCACCTCCGGATCGGCGGTCTTCGCCGACCGGGTCGCCGACCAGGACGCCCACCTCGTGCGTCTGCTGCGGGACGCGGGGACCGCCCTGACCGGGAAGACCAGCACCCCCGAATTCGGGCTGCCCGCCTACACCGAGGGCACCGTGGGCCCGCCCGCCCGTACCCCGTACGACCTCGCGCGCGGCGCCGGCGGCAGCAGCGGCGGCGCGGCCGCGGCCGTGGCGGCCGGGCTCGCGGCGGCGGCGCACGGCAGCGACGGGGGCGGCTCGATCCGCATCCCGGCGAGCTGCTGCGGGGTCGTCGGGCTGAAGCCCAGCCGGGGCCGGGTCAGCCCCGCGCCGTGGGGCGACGGGAGCGGACTGGCGGTCAACGGGCCCCTCGCGCGCACAGTCCGCGACACCGCCGCCCTGCTCGACGTGCTGGCGGTGCCCGCGCCCGGAGACCCCTTCCGGCTGCCGCCGCCGGAGCGGTCGTTCCTGCAGTGGTGCGAGCAGGAGCCGCGCCGGCTGCGGATCGCCCGCTGGGCGGTGCCGGACGTCGCGGGCGTACGGGTCGACCCGCAGGTGCTGGCCGCGTACGAACGCACCTCGGCACTGCTGGCCGGGCTCGGGCACGAGGTCGTGGACGTGCCGCAGCCGCTCGCCCCGGGCGACCGCGACGCGTTCACCCCGGTGTGGGCCGTGCTGGCGGCGCTGACGCCCGTGTCACCGGAACGGGAGCGGGACCTGCTGCCGCTCACCCGCTGGCTGCGTGCCCAGGGGCAGGACGTGGGCGGCCTCGACTACGCCCGCACGCTGGGGGTGATGCAGGGCGTGGGCCGCAAACTGGCCGAGGCCGCCGAGCCGTACGACGCGGTGCTCACCCCGACGCTGGCGCAGCTCCCCGCCCCCGTGGGCGCCCTGCGCGACGACGCCGACCCGGAGGCCGACTTCGCGGCGCAGCTGGCGTTCACGCCGTTCACCGCGCCCTGGAACATCGCCGGGCTGCCCGCGGTGTCGCTGCCGCTGGAGTGGTCCCCGGCGGGGCTGCCCATCGGCATGATGCTCGGCGCCCGGCACGGCGAGGAGGGCCCCCTGCTCGCACTCGCCGCCCAGCTGGAGGCCGCGTCCCCCTGGCGGGCGCGTACCGCTCGCGCGTTCGACCTGCCGTTCGCCTGAGCATCGGCGGCCCGGGGTGCGTTCGGGTGCGGGCCGGTTGTTCGTGTACGGGCCTTGCGCCTGCGGCGGGCGGTTTCCCCGCCCGCCCTCCCATGGCCCCGGTCGGTCAGTGCGGGTCTCGCACCGTGTGCCTGAGTCGGGACCGCGCCGGCGCACTCCCCCAGCCTCCGGCCGGGGGGACCTCCATGGGCGCACCCCGCCACACCCCCTCCCGTCGTATGGCCGCATGACGGCCCGCGGAGGGGGTGGGGGAGGTGGGGGCAACCCCGGCCGAAGGCTGGGGGAGGGCGGGCCGCTTCGCGGCACGACCCGGGACCACGACGGGCTGCCACTCCTGGGTGGAGCGCGTGCACGGAATGCGACTGTGCGGCCACGCAGTGGGTATGGCTGAGGCTGTCCGGAGAAAGCGCACCCGCGATGACGCCCCAGGAGGGCACCCCATGACCGAAGCCGCCGACCGGGACAGACTCGCCGCGCTGCACGGCGTGGACGTCACCTACCGTCCGTCGCCGGACCGCGAGGTGCGCGTGCCGGACGGGACGGTCGTGGCGGTGCTGGCCGCGCTGGGCGTCGACGCCTCGACCCCGGCGGCGGTGCGGAACGCGCTGGCGGAGCACGATCACCGTGCGGGGCGGCGGCTGCTCCCCCGCAGCGTCGTGATGCGCAGGGGACGTCCGCTCCGGCACCGGCTGCCCGAGGGCACCGGGCTGCGGCTGACGACGGAGGACGGCGGCGAGGCCACCTGGGACGGCGGCACGCCGCTGCCCGTGGGGCGGCACGTGCTGCGCGCGCAGGCCCCCGACGGGCGCACGGCGCAGGCGCAGCTCGTCGTGGCGCCGGAACGGCTGCCCGGGCCCCCGGAGCGCGTCCTGGGCTTCATGGCGCAGCTGTACTCCGTGCTGTCCTCGCGGTCCTGGGGCATGGGCGACCTCGGCGACCTCGCGGACCTCGCGGCCTGGACGGGCCGGGCGCTGCACGCGGGCTTCCTGCAGGTCAACCCGTTGCACGTGGCCGTGCCGGGGCATCCCACGGACCCGTCGCCGTACCGTCCGTCCTCTCGGCGCTTCCCCGATCCGGTGTACCTGCGGGTGGAGGAGATCCCGGAGTACGCCTACCTCGGCCCCGACGACCGCGAGCGGGCCGCGGACCTGCTGCGCAAGGCGGCCGTGCTGCGCGACTCGGTCCTGCTGAAGGACGCCCTGATCGACCGTGACGCGGTGTGGGAGCTGAAGCGCGAGGCGCTGGCGCTGGTCCGCAAGGTGCCGCTGTCGCCGGGACGGCGGGCCGCGTACTGCGACTTCCTCGCGGACCAGGGGCAGGCACTGGACGACCACGCCACCTGGTCGATGCTGGCCGAGCTGCACGGCCCGCAGTGGCGCGGCTGGCCGGCGGGGCTGCGCGACCCGCGCTCGGGGCAGGTCGCGCGGCTCCGCGGCGAACGGCTGGACCAGGTCGACTTCCACTGCTGGCTGGCCTGGCTGACGGACGCCCAACTGGCCGCGGCCCAGCGTTCGGCGCGGGACGCCGGCATGGCGGTCGGCATCGTCCACGACCTCGCGGTCGGCGTGCACCCCTCCGGTTCCGACGCCTGGGCGCTGCAGGACGCCCTCGCCCACGGGATGTCGGTCGGCGCGCCGCCGGACGCCTTCAACGCCCACGGCCAGGACTGGGGCCTGCCGCCGTGGCGCCCGGACGCCCTGGCCGCCACGGGGTACGCGCCCTACCGCGACCTGCTGCGCAACGTGCTGCGGCACGCGGGGGGCCTGCGCATCGACCATGTGATGGGGCTCTTCCGCCTGTGGTGGGTGCCCGAGGGCGAGCCGCCGACGCGGGGCGCGTACGTCCGTTACGACGCCGAGGCGATGCTCGGCGTCCTCGCGCTGGAGGCGCAGCGCGCAGGTGCCGTCGTCATAGGGGAGGACCTCGGCACGGTCGAGCCGGGCGTCCGCGAGGAGCTGGCCGACCGGGGCATCCTCGGCACGTCGGTGCTCTGGTTCGAGCGCGACTGGGAGGGGGCGCACGGCTCCGCGCACGCCCGTCCGCTGCCGCCCGCGGCCTGGCGGGCGGACGCGCTGGCGACGGTGACCACCCACGACCTGCCGACGACGGCG
This sequence comes from Streptomyces sp. TOM-9, assembly GCF_056858595.1. Classification (NCBI taxonomy): domain Bacteria; kingdom Bacillati; phylum Actinomycetota; class Actinomycetes; order Kitasatosporales; family Streptomycetaceae; genus Streptomyces; species Streptomyces sp. TOM-9. The sequence continues at coordinate 3,709,394 of NZ_JBXEQB010000001.1, forward strand.
GCCCGGCTGACCGGGGAGCACGTCGGGCTGCGGCACCGGCTGGGCCTGCTGACCCGGCCGCTGGAGGTGGAGCAGGCCGAGGACGCCGTGGAGGTCGCAGAGTGGCTGGCGCTGCTCGGCCGGCTGGGGATGCTGCCGGAGGGCACCCGCGACGAGGAGGCGGTCGTCAAGGCCGTCCACCGCTTCCTGGCGCGGACGCCGGCCCGCATGGTCGGCGTCTGGCTGCCGGACGGGGTCGGCGACCGCCGCCCGCAGAACCTGCCGGGCACCTGGGACCAGTACCCCAACTGGCGGCTGCCGGTGGCGGACGCCGAGGGCCGGCCGCTCACCCTGGAGCAGCTGACCGCCTCGCCCCGGCTGCACGCGCTGGCGCACGAGGTGCGGACCGCGATGGCGGCGCCCGACGGGCCGTAACACCACCCCGGACGCGCGGGCCGCCGGAGCGTTCGCTACTTTGAGAGCGTGGACAAGCTCAACAAGAACGCCCTGCGCGCCGGTGCCGTCACGGCCGGTACGGCGCTGATGCTGCTGATGTCGTCCCCCGCGTTCGCGAACACCCGCGACGACGGCGACGACCCGGGTTCCGGTCTGAGCGTGCTCCAGACGCTGGGCCTGTACGTCGCCCTGCCGATCGCCCTGTTCCTCGTCATCGCGGGTCTGGTCGTCGCGACCGACAAGTCCCGCAAGGCCCAGGGCTGATCCCCTTCCCACCTCGCTGACCGGGCCGCGGAGCACCGCGGCCCGGCTTCAGGTGTTCCCCGGTACCTCGTGCCGGTCGTACCGCCCGCGGGAGCGTTCCGGCCCGTCCGGCGGTCCCGGCGCGCCCCCGTCGTCAGGCATCCGCATCGCCGGCGACCGGCCCCGCGACGGCGCGCGGCACTCCCCGAACGGCCCAGCGTTCCTCGGCACGTCGCGAGGCGGCAGCCCCCGCGGCGCCCCACGCGCCCCCGTGTCCTGGCGCGGAGGACTCCCGGAAGACCCGAGGGCCCCCGCGGCGGTGCGCCGCGGGGGCCCTCACAGGGCTGTGCCCGCCGGTCAGCCGGCCGCCGCGTCCGCGGCCTGGGCCTTGAGCGCGCGCTCGACCCCGGCACGGCACTCCGTCACCATGCGCCGCAGCGCCGGCGCCGGATCGGCCGCCGCCAGCCAGGCGTCGGTGGCGTCCAGGGTGTCCTGGGAGACCTGGAGCGCCGGGTAGAGCCCGACGATGATCTGCTGGGCCATCTCGTGGCTCCGGGAGGCGAAGACGTCCGAGACCGCCGCGAAGTACCGCTGCGTGTACGGCGCCAGCAGCTCGCGCTGGTCCGGCTCGTAGAAGCCGGCGATGACCGCCTCCTGGACGGCGTTGGTGAGCGTCTCCGCCTCGACGACCGAGGCCCACGCCCCGGCCTTCGCCTCCGCCGTGGGACGCGCGGCGCGCGCGGTCGCCGCGTGCCGCTCACCGGCCGCCGTGGCGTCCCGGCCGAGCTCGGCCGCGATGGCCTCCTCGTCGGCGCGGCCCGTGGCGGCCAGCCGCTCCAGGAGGGACCAGCGCAGCTCGGTGTCGACGGCCAGGCCCTCGATCGTCTCCGTGCCGCCGAGCAGCCCGGCGATCAGGTCCAGCTGGTCCTTGGTGCGGGCCGTCGCGGTGAACGCGCGGGCCCAGGCGAGCTGGTGGTCGCTGCCGGGGGCGGCCGCGCGCAGGTGCTCCAGCGTCGCCTCGGTCCAGCGGGCCAGGCCGGTCTCGCGCCACTCGGGCGCGGCGTACAGCTCCAGCGCCGTCTTCACCTGGCGGTGCAGGGACTGCACCACGCCGATGTCGGACTCCTTGCCGATGCCGGAGAGCACCAGCTCCAGGTAGTCACGGGTGGCGAGTTCGCCGTCGCGGGTCATGTCCCACGCCGAGGCCCACACCAGGGCGCGCGGCAGCGACTCGGTGAAGTCGCCGAGGTGCTCGCGGACGGTGTCCAGCGAGACCTCGTCGAGCCGCACCTTGGCGTACGACAGGTCGTCGTCGTTGAGCAGCACGACCGCCGGGCGCGTGACGCCGACGAACTCGGGCACCGCGGTCAGCTCGCCGTCGACGTCGAGCTCGACGCGCTGGACGCGGACCAGCTTGCCGTCCTGGAGCTCGTAGGCGCCGATCGCGATGCGGTGCGGCCGCAGGATCGACTCGCCCTTGGCGCCGGCCGGCAGCGCCGGGGCCTCCTGGCGCACGGCGAAGGAGGTGATGGTGCCGTCGGCGGCGGTCTCGATCTCCGGGCGCAGGATGTTGATGCCGGCGGTCTCCAGCCACTTCTTCGACCAGGTCTTCAGGTCGCGGCCGGAGGTCTCCTCCAGGGCGGACAGCAGGTCGGCCAGACGGGTGTTCTTCCAGGCGTGGCGCTTGAAGTACGCCTGGACGCCGGTGAAGAACTCGTCCATGCCGACGTAGGCCACCAGCTGCTTGAGGACGGAGGCGCCCTTGGCGTAGGTGATGCCGTCGAAGTTGACCTGGACGTCCTGCAGGTCGTTGATCTCCGCCATGATCGGGTGGGTGGACGGCAGCTGGTCCTGCCGGTACGCCCAGGTCTTCATGGAGTTGGCGAAGGTGGTCCAGGAGTGCGGCCACTTGCTGCCGGGCGCGTAGGCCTGGCAGGCGATGGAGGTGTAGGTGGCGAACGACTCGTTCAGCCACAGGTCGTTCCACCACTCCATGGTGACCAGGTCGCCGAACCACATGTGGGCCAGCTCGTGGAGGATCGTCTCGGCGCGCACCTCGTAGGCCGCGTCGGTCACCTTGGAGCGGAAGACGTACTGGTCGCGGATGGTGACCGCGCCCGCGTTCTCCATCGCGCCGGCGTTGAACTCCGGCACGAAGAGCTGGTCGTACTTGGCGAAGGGGTAGGGGAAGTCGAACTTCTCCTCGAACCAGTCGAAGCCCTGCCGGGTGACCTCGAAGATGGCGTCGGCGTCGAGGAACTCCGTCAGCGAGGGACGGCAGTACAGGCCCAGCGGCACGCTGCGGCCGCCCTCGCCCTCCCAGGTGCTGTGCACGGCGTGGTAGGGGCCGGCGATCAGCGCGGTGATGTACGTGGAGATGCGCGGGGTGGCCGCGAAGCTCCACGTGTTGTCGACCGGCTCGGGCGTCGGGGAGTTGGAGATGACCGTCCAGCCGGCCGGGGCCTTCACGGTGAAGGTGAAGCTCGCCTTGAGGTCGGGCTGCTCGAAGTTGGCGAAGACCCGGCGGGCGTCCGGCACCTCGAACTGGGTGTAGAGGTACGCCTGCTTGTCGACCGGGTCGACGAAGCGGTGCAGGCCCTCGCCGGTGTTGGTGTACGCCGCGTCCGCGACGACCCGCAGCTCGTTGGCGCCGGCCTGCAGCGACGGCAGGGCGATGCGGCTGTCCGCGAAGACCTCGGCCGGGTCCAGCGCGGTGCCGTTGAGCACCACCTCGTGGACCGCGGGGGCGACCAGGTCGATGAAGGTCGAGGCACCCGCCTCGGCGGAGTCGAAGCGCACCGTGGTCACCGACCGGAAGGTGCCGCCCTCCTGGGCCCCGCTCAGGTCGAGCTCGATGTCGTACGCGTCCACGGTGAGCAGGCGCGCTCGCTGCCGCGCCTCCTCACGGGTGAGGTTGGTGCCGGGCACGTGTCCGTCTCCTTCGTCGGGTTTTCGGCCATCCTCGCACGCGGCAGGGGTGGGACGGCCGGGGGTTTTCCCTCGACCGGCCGGTCGTGTCCCCGGGCGCCGCCGGCTACCGGCGGTACGGCCCGCGGGCACGGGCCGGAAGGGGCGCGTCGTCGCGTTGACACGCCCTCCGTGCGGGTGATGGGCTGTCGGACCATGACCCCGGGCAGGAGAACCGCCGCGACCCACACGGCAGCGCTCGTCGCCGCCGTCGTCGGCGGGGTGCTCGGGACCACGCCGGCCGCCCTGGCCGCTCCACCCGTCGCCCCGACGACGGCGCCCGGCACCACGGACGGCACCGTGACGGCAGACGCCGCGCCCGCCGTCCACCCCGAGCCGCAGTCGCTGCGCAGTCGCGGCGGCACCGTCGCCGTACCGGACACGGCGACCCTGGTCGCCGGGCCCGGGGCCGACCCCTACGCCCTGGACGCCCTCCGCGCGATCCTGCGCGGCGCGGGCGTGACCACGCTCCACGAGGGGGCGGCGGACCCTCGGGGGCTGGTGGTCTACGCCGGCGGCGCGCGCGCCGACACCGCGCTGCGCGCCCTGGGTGCCGCGCCCACCGGGGACCTGCCCTCCGGCGGCTACCGGCTCGCCGTGGGACGCACCGGCGGCCGCGCCGTCGTGGCGCTGGACGGGGCGGGCGAGGACGGCCTGTTCCACGCGGCGCAGACGCTGCGCCAGTTGACGACCGCGCGCGGCCTGGCGGGCGTCGTCGTCCGCGACTGGCCCGCGGCGGCGACGCGCGGCGTCACCGAGAGCTTCTACGGCGAGCCGTGGACCCAGGAGCAGCGGCTCGCCCAGCTGGACTTCCTCGGCCGCACCAAGCAGAACCGCTACCTGTACGCCCCCGGCGACGACCCCTACCGCCAGGAGCGGTGGCGCGAGCCCTACCCCGCCCCGCGCCGCGCGGAGTTCCGCGCGCTCGCCGAGCGGGCCCGGGCCAACCACGTGACGCTGGCGTGGGCGGTGTCGCCGGGCCAGGCGCTGTGCTTCTCCTCGCAGGAGGACCGCAGGGCGCTGCTGCGCAAGGCCGACGCGATGTGGGCGCTGGGCGTGCGCGGCTTCCAGCTGCAGTTCCAGGACGTGAGCTACAGCGAGTGGCACTGCGAGGCCGACGCGGACGCGTACGGCGACGGCCCCGAGGCGGCGGCCCGGGCGCAGGCCGACGTGGCCAACGCGCTCGCCGCCCACCTGGCGGAGCGCCACGGGGCCGCCGTACCGCTGTCGCTGCTGCCGACGGAGTACTACCAGGACGGCGCCACGGACTTCCGGGGCGAACTGGCCCGGGTGCTCGACCGGGGCGTGGAGGTGGCGTGGACGGGTGTCGGCGTCGTCCCGGGGGAGATCACCGGGCGGCAGATCGCCGATGCCCGGGCGGCGCTGCAGCACCCGCTGCTGACGATGGACGACTACCCGGTCAACGACTTCGCCGAGGACCGGATCTTCCTCGGCCCCTACACCGGACGCGAGCCCGCGGTCGCGACGGCGTCCGCGGGACTGCTGGCGACGGCGATGCGCCAGCCCGCCGCCTCCCGGATCGCGCTGTTCACGGTGGCCGACTACGCGTGGAACCCGCGTGGGTACGACCGTGCGGCCTCCTGGCGCGCGGCCGTCGACGACCTGGCGGGCCGCGATCCCGGAGCCCGCGACGCACTGCGGGCCCTCGCGGGCAACGAGGCCTCCTCGGCGCTGGACGAGGGCGAGTCGGCGTATCTGCGGCCGCTCATCGCGGAGTTCCTGGACGCCTACGCGAACGGCGGCCGGGAGCGGCTGGAAAAGGCGGCCGGCCGGCTGCGCGCGGCGTTCACCACGATGCGCGGCGCCCCGGAACGCCTTGACGGACTGGCGGACGGCTCCTTCGGCGGCGAGGTGCGGCCGTGGCTGAGCCAGCTGGCCCGGTACGGTTCGGCGGGCGAGCACGCCGTCGACATGCTGGTGGCGCTGCGCGCGGGTGACGGCACCGGCGCGTGGCGGGACCGGCTGGCGCTGGAGCGGGCCCGCCGGCGGATAGCGAACAGCCCGGCCACCGTGGGCCACGGGGTGCTCGACCCGTTCCTGGCGAAGACGCTGGCCACGGCGGACGCGTGGACCGGCGTGCGCACCGCGGGCCGCAAGGCCACCGCCACCCTGGGCTCGGCCCGGTCCACCGACCCGTCGCTGATGACCGACGGCAAGGACGGCACCGCCTGGGCCAGCGACGCCCCTCCCCGGCAGGACGACGCCTTCGGGGTCGACCTGGGCGGCACCCGGACGATCCGCAGCGTGCGCGTCGCCATGGGGACCGCGCAGCGGGGCCCCGAGCGGGACGACTACCTGCGCGAGGCGGTGCTGGAGTACTCCGCGGGCGACGAGGGCGGCTGGCGGACCGCCGCCACGGTGCACGACGACCGGACCGTGACCGTGCGGCTGCCCGAGGGCACCCGGGCGCGGTACGTGCGGCTGCGCGCGACCGCCGCGCAGGAGAACGCCGTGACGGTGCGGGAGTTCACCGTCGGCACGGAGGACGACGGTGCCTCCGGCGTCCTCGCCGCCGACCCCGCGTCCCTGGCGGCCTCCGACGGCGACGCCACGACCACCGTCCGCGTGCCCGCCGGGGGGCTGACCCTGGAGTACGGCTCGGCCCGCCCGCTGGAGGCGCTGACCGTGCTCACCGACACCGGGCCGGGGACCGCCGGGTCGGTGGAGGTGCGGGTGCCCGGCCAGGGCTGGCACCGGCTCGGTTCGCTGGGCGGCGGCTGGACCGAACTGCCGGCGCAGGGCCTGCGGGTGGACGCGGTGCGGGTCACCCCGTCGGCGGGGGCCCATCCGCCGGTCGTCCACGAGATCGTGCCCTGGTACGCCGACCGGCCCGCGGCCCGGATGACCCTGGACCGTACCGAGACCGACCTGGAACTCGGCGGCGCCCCCGCGACCGTCACCGCGGAGCTGACCGACGCCTCGCCCGCCGCCGCCAGGGTGTCGCTGACCGCCGAGGCCCCGGAGGGCGTCGAGGCCGTTACGCCCGGTGAGGTGGAACTGCCGCGCGGCGGCAAGGTCGTGGTGCCGGTGCGGTTGTCCCTGCCCGCGGACGGTGTGCCCGGCGTGTACGAGGTGCCGCTGGCGTTCCGCGCCGAGGGCCGCACCGTGCGGCAGACCGTCACGGTGCACGCCTATCCGCGCACCGGCGGCCCCGACCTCGCCGCGGGCGCCCCGGCCGCCTCCTCCGGTGACGAGACCGCCGACTTCCCGGCCTCGGCGCTGACCGACGGTGACCCCGCGACCCGCTGGTCCTCCCCCGTGCGGGACGACGCCTGGGTGCAGGCCGAGCTCCCGCGGGCCGCCAGGATCGGCCGGGTGGTGCTGCGCTGGCAGGACGCGTACGCCGCCCGCTACACGATCCTGACCTCGGCCGACGGGCAGAGCTGGCACACCGCGGCGGTGATCTCCGACGGCCGCGGCGGCACCGAGTCCGTACGGCTGGACGCCCCCTCCGACACGCGCTTCCTGCGCGTGCAGGGGCTGGAGCGCGGCACGAAGTACGGCTACTCGCTGTACTCGTTGCAGGCGTACGCCGTCACCGACTGACCCGGCGCCACCTGCCCCCGCAGCCCACCCCCGCCGCCCGCCGTGCGCCCGCGGACCGTTGCGGACCGTTGCGGGGTGGTCGCAGGGCTGTCACTATTCACTGAGTACATGTATTGAGTGAAGAGAGGGGGGCGTCGCATGAGCACCGGCAACGTCCTGCTGGGACTGCTCGCCGCCGGTCCCGGCCACGGCTACGACCTGAAGCGGCGGCACGACGAACGCTTCCCCCAGGCCCGCCCCCTCGCCTACGGCCAGGTCTACACGAGCCTGCAGCGCCTGGTGCGCGACGGCCTCGCCGAGGTCGACGCCACCGAGAGCGACGGCGGCCCGGAGCGCACCACCTACCGGCTCACCGAACAGGGCTCGCTGGCACTGCGGAGCTGGCTCGGGGAGCCCGTACCGCCCGCGCCCGTCAGCGCGGCCAACGAGATCTTCGCCAAGGTCACGGCGATCATGGCCTCCGGCCACGGCGACCCCGCCGCGTTCCTGCGCCTGCAGCGCGCCGCCCACCTCGCCCGGATGCGCGAGCTCACCGCGGTGAAGACCGCGCCCGGCGCCCCGCTGTCGGCCGTGCTCTCCGCCGACTACGCCCTCACCCATCTCGACGCCGACCTGCGCTGGATCGACAACGCCGCGCAGCGCCTCGGCGCCCTGGCCGAGGAGGTCACCTCAGCATGACCACACCCCTGATCGAGGCCCGCGGCCTCGTCAAGCGGTACGGCACCACCGACGCCCTGCGCGGCGCCTCGCTGCGCCTGCTGCCCGGGGAGGTCCTGGCCGTCACCGGCCCGAGCGGCAGCGGGAAGTCCACGCTGCTGCACTGCATGTCGGGCATCGTCCGGCCGGACGAGGGCGAGGTCCGGTACACGGGCGGCGTGGCCGGCGCGGAGCGGCTCGACCAGGCCGGGGAGACCCGCCGCTCCACGCTGCGGCGCACCGACTTCGGCGTCGTCTTCCAGTTCGGCCAACTGGTCGGCGAACTGACCGCCCTGGACAACGTGGCCCTGCCCCTGCTGCTGGCCGGGACCTCCCGCGCCGCCGCCCATGACCGTGCGGGCACCTGGCTGGAGCGCATCGGCGTGCGTGGTCAGGCCGCCCTGCGCCCGGGCGAGATGTCGGGCGGGCAGGCACAACGCGTCGCCCTGGCCCGTGCGATGGTCACCGGCCCGAAGGCGGTCTTCGCGGACGAGCCGACCGGGGCCCTGGACTCCCTCGCCGGTGAGCAGGTCATGACCGCCCTGGTCCACGCCGCCCGCGAGTCCGGTACCGCCGTGCTCCTGATCACGCACGACGCCCAGGTCGCGGCGTACGCGGACCGCGAGGCGACGGTGCGGGACGGCGTCGTCGAGTCGGAGGACGAGCCCGCCGCCGAGGTGACCCGGTGAGAGGGCTTCGGGGGGACGCCCTGCTGGCCTGGGCACTGCTGCGGGGCTCCCCGCGCAGCGAGTGGTGGCGCCTGGCCCTCACCGCGCTCGGCGCGGCCCTCGGCACGGGCTTCGCCCTGGCGGCCGCCGTCGTGGCCGTGATCGGCACCCGGTACGCGGACGGGACGCCCCGGTACACCAACGACCTGCTCAACCTCGCCGGGCTGCGGCCGGGCGTCGTCGCCGTGCTCCTGCTGCTCCTGGTCCCGGTGATCGCCTTCCTCGGCCAGTGCACCCGGATCGGCGCGCTGCGACGTGAGCACCGGCTGGCCGCGCTCCGCCTGTCCGGGGCCGCCCCCCGGCAGGTCCGGCGGATCGCCGCGCTGGAGGCGGGCGCCGCCGGCGTCCTGGGAGCGGTGGCCGGGCTGGTGGGCTTCCTCGCGCTGCGGGCCGTGCTCGCGGCGGTGCAGGACGACCGCAGGACACCGACCTGGCCCACCGACGTGCCGGTGCCGTGGCTTCCCGCCGCCCTGGTCGTCCTGGCGGTGCCGGTGCTGGCCACCCTGGAGGCACGGTTCGCCCTCCGCCGGTCGGCGCGCGACCCGCTGGGCGTGGTCGCGAAGCGACGGCCGCCGCGCGGCGGGGCGATCCGCTGGCTGCTGGGCCCGGTGGCGCTGCTCGCGGGGACCGCGCTGATGCTGGCGGGGACGCGGGTGGCGCTGAACCGTGCGCCGGCCGCAGTGGTCGTGCCGGCGTTCCTGGTCCTGTACGTCTACGGGCTCCTCCACAGCAGCGCGGGGCTGGCACTGCTCACCGGACGGCTCGCCGCCCGGTCGGGCCGTCCGGTGCTGCTGATCGCCGGGGAACGGCTGCGGAACGACCCCTGGGCCGCGGCCCGGGCCCACTCGGTGCTGATGCTCGCGGCGCTGGTGGGGGCGGGCTGGGTGGCCATGCGCCGGGTGACGGTGGACGGACTGCGCGCGGATCCGGGCTACAGCGCGGACGACCTGGCCTTCTACGTGGGCGGCTGGAACCTGGCGGGGCTCGCCGTCCTGATCGGCAGTGCGGTCACCGTGAGCGGCGTCGCGGTGGGCGTCGTGGAGTCGCTCATGTCCCGCCGCCGGACCCTGGCCGCCCTGGCCGCGGCGGGCACGCCCCGGAAGGTGCTGTGGCGCGCCACGCTGCTGGAGACGGCGCTGCCCCTCGTCCCGGCGCTGCTGCTCGGCGCCGGCTGCGGCCTGGCGCTCGTCCTCCCCGTCGTGCTCCACGACGGGCGGCGCGCTCTGCCGCTGCTGGAGCCGGCGCTGCTCACGGGCGGCCTGCTGGCCGCCGCCCTGCTGGCGACCGCCGCCTGCCTGCCGCTGCTGCGCCGCACCGTGCACCCGGCGCAGTTGCGGCACGAGTAGGGGGCGGGCGGGCGCGGGAAGGGGCCCCGGACCGGCACGGGGGTGCGGTCCGGGGCCCTGAGCCCGGTCCGGGACGGTTCAGGACAACACGAAGGCCCGGTCTCAGGCGGATATGCCGTCGATCCGGGCCATGGCGTCCTCCGCGCCGAATGGCTGCAGGTATGGCAGCCAGCGCGGGTCCCTATGCCCCGTCCCGATGATCCGCCAGGCGAGGCCGGACGGCGGGGCGGGCTGGTTGCGCATCCGCCAGCCGAGCTCGGCGACATGGCGGTCGGCCTTGAGGTGGTTGCACCGGCGGCATGCCGCGACCACGTTGTCCCACGTGTGCTGGCCTCCGCGGCTGCGCGGGATCACGTGGTCGACGCTGGTTGCGACGCCTCCGCAGTACGCGCACCGGCCGCCGTCCCGCGCGAACAGCGCCCGCCGGGTCAGGGGCACGGGGCCGCGAAAGGGGACTCGGACGAATTTGGTGAGCTTGACGACACTCGGAGCGGGGACAGTACAGGTCGCGCTGTGCATATAGGCGCCGGACTCCTCGAGGCACACGGCCTTCTTGTTCAGCACGAGGATGAGCGCGCGGCGGAGCGGTACGACGCCGAGCGGCTCGTACGACGCGTTGAGGACCAGGACATGCGGCACGGGTGCCTCCTTTTACGCCGGCGGCGCGTGGCTCGCGCCGGGACGATCTGCCCACAGTCTCTCCGGAAGCCCGGTCACGGCGCCACCATGACCGGGTAACGGAGCGAGGGTGTTTTCAACCACACCCCTTTTACATGCCCTGAATCACCGCACGTCGCGCTCGAACAACACAACGGGACACTTCGCCTCCCCCGTTAGTGTGGGAAGCCTGCCCAACCCCGGAGGTTTCCGCCCGTGTCCCCCTCGCCGTCCACCGTCACGACGATCGACGACGCCCAGAAGAGCGCGACCGACGCCGCCGACTACATCAGCCAGAACTGGGCGGACTGGCTCTCCGCCGGGCTGCGCATCCTGCTGATCCTGGTGATCGCGCTGGTGCTGAGGACCGTCGTCCGCCGCATGATCACCAAGTTCATCGAACGCATGAACCGCGGTGCCGAGGTCGCGGCGACGAGCGCACTGGGCGGGCTGCTGGTCAACGCCGAGCGGCGGCGGCAGCGCAGTGAGGCGATCGGCTCGGTGCTGCGCAGCGTGGCCTCGTTCGTGATCATGGGGACGGCGGCACTGACGGTGCTGTCCGTGCTGAAGATCAACCTGGCTCCGCTGCTGGCCAGCGCGGGTGTGGCAGGTGTGGCTATCGGCTTCGGCGCGCGGAACCTGGTGACCGACTTCCTCTCCGGGGTCTTCATGATCCTGGAGGACCAGTACGGCGTCGGCGACGTCATCGACGCAGGCGTCGCCAGCGGCACCGTGGTCGAGGTCGGACTGCGGGTGACCAAGCTGCGCGGCGACAACGGCGAGATCTGGTACATCCGCAACGGCGAGGTCAAGCGGATCGGCAACCTCAGCCAGGGCTGGGCGACGGCCGTGGTGGACGTCCAGGTCGGCTACGGGGAGGACCTGGACCGGGCCCGCACGGTGATCGAGGAGGCCGCCGCCGCCATGGCCAAGGACCAGCCGTGGGACGAGGTGCTCTGGGAGCCCGTCGAGGTGCTGGGCCTGGAGTCGGTGACCTCGGACTCGGTGCTGATCCAGGCGCAGGTCAAGACGATGCCGGGCAAGTCGGCGGCGGTCGCCCGGGAGCTGCGCTGGAGGATCAAGCGGGCCTTCGACGCGGCCGGGATCGCGATCGTCGGCGGAACCCCGCAGGCGGTGGAGGAGGCCGAGCCGGCCGACCCCTCGTCCGCCGTCGCCCCGCCGTCCGCACTGGCCAACCCCGCCTCCCCGCAGGCCCTGGCGGCCCAGCCGCTGGCCCCGGCGCCGGGGCCGTCCCAGCCGAGCACCGTCAAGTAGCGACACCGCCCACCAGGGGCGCCGGGCACCGCCCGGCGCCCCTTTTGCGTGCCGCGGTGCGGCCGGTAACGCTTTGGCGCCGACCTCGCGAACCGCCCTTGACGCTCCGGCCACGGGCGCCTACCTTGCCTTTCACCAACAGGAAAGTTTCCTAACTACCAACACCGGGCACACCAGCCCCCCTGACCCCACCCAGCCCATCAGCCCCGTGCCGTAGCCTGCGGCGCGAGCCGTCACGACGAGGGAGGACGAGACCGTGGCCGCTACCCCCGGAAGCCCAGGCACACCTGGCACCCCCGGCACACCGCGCGTACTGCGGGCGATGAACGACCGCGCCGCGCTCGACCTGCTCATCGAACACGGCCCGCTCTCCCGTACCCGGATCGGCAAGCTCACCGGCCTGTCGAAGCCCACCGCCTCCCAGTTGCTCGCCCGTCTCGAAGCGGCCGGGCTGGTCCTCGCCACCGGCACGACGGCCGGGCGCCCCGGGCCCAACGCCCAGCTGTACGCGGTCAACCCCGCGGCCGCGCACGTCGCCGGCCTCGACGTGACGACCGAGCGCATCCGCGCCGCCGTCGCCGACATCACCGGCCGGGTGACCGGCGTGTTCGAGCTCGCCGCCCCTGGCCGCGGCCGGCGCGGCCAGGGCGGCGCCGTCGAGCAGGTCGTCCAGGCCGTCGACGGCGCGGTGAAGGCGGCCGGGCTGCACCGCACCGACCTGCACCGGATCGTCGTCGGCACCCCCGGCGCCTTCGACCCCAGCACCGGCCGGCTGCGCTACGCCAGCCACCTCCCCGGCTGGCACTCCCCCACCCTCCTGGACGAGCTGGCCGCCGCCCTGCCCGTCCCCCTGGAGTACGACAACGACGTGAACCTCGCCGCCGTCGCCGAGCAACGGCTCGGCGCGGCCCGGGACCACGACGACTTCGTCCTGCTGTGGAACGAGGAGGGCATCGGCGCGGCCATCGTGATCGGCGGCCGGCTGCACCGCGGCTGGACCGGCGGCGCCGGCGAGGTCGGCTTCATGCCGGTGCCGGGGACCCCCCTGGTCCGGCACGTCGCCAAGGCCAACGCCGGCGGCTTCCAGGAACTGGCCGGCTGCAACGCGGTGCTGCGCATCGCGCGGGAACTGGGACTCACCGTGCCACGGGGCACCCAGGCCGAGGGCGCCTCGGCGCTGCTCGCCGCGGCGGCGGGGACCGGCGACGACGCGCACGCGGAGCTGCTGCGGCGCTTCGCCACCGGGCTCGCCATCGGGCTGGCCTCGCTGGTGACCGTCCTCGACCCCGGACTGATCGTCCTGGCCGGCGGGGTGATCGCCGCGGGCGGGGAGCCGCTGCGCTCCCTGGTCCAGTCCGAACTGGCCGACCTGGCCGTGCCCCGGCCCCGGCTGGTGCTCGGCGGCGTACCGAACGACCCCGTCCTGTCCGGGGCGCTGCAGAGCGCCCTCGCCACCACCCGCGACGAGGTGTTCGACACCTCGCGCTGAACGCACCGGCCCACCCACCCACCCGCACACGCAGCGGACGGACCCCCGCGGGTCCCTCCGCCGGTCTCGCACACCCTCGAACCGCCCGAAGTCCCCCGGAGGAAGCGAAGTGTCCGGTTCCACCAAGACGGCCGCGGCCGCCGTCGCAGCCGCCGCCGCGATAACCCTGCTGACGAGCGCGTGCACGGGCTCCGGCAACAACACCGCAGGCGACGACCCCAGCAAGGACGTGACCATCACCTTCTGGCACGGCTGGTCCGCGCCGAGCGAGGTGAAGTCGATCGACGCCAACGTCAAGGCGTTCGAGAAGGCCCACCCCAACATCCACGTCAAGGTGCAGGGCAACATCACCGACGACAAGATCAACCAGGCGCTGCGGGCCGGCGGCCCCAACGCCCCGGACGTCGTCTCCTCCTTCACCACCGACAACGTCGGCAAGTTCTGCTCGTCCAACGCCTTCGCCGACCTGGACCCGTTCCTGAAGAAGTCCGGCATCGACCCGGCCGCCACCTTCCCCAAGCCGATGCTGGAGTACACCCAGTTCGAGGGGAAGCGCTGCACGCTGCCGCTGCTCGGCGACGCCTACGGGCTGTACTACAACAAGGACGCCTTCAAGGCCGCCGGGATCACCTCCCCGCCGAAGACCCTCTCGGAGTTCAAGGCCGACGCGGTCAAGCTCACCAAGAGCAAGGGCGACTCCTACTCCCAGCTCGGATTCATGCCGAACTTCCACGGCTACGAGTCCACCACCACCCACCTGGCCGCGCAGTGGGGCGCGAAGTACTTCGACGCCGACGGCAAGTCCGGCGTCGCCAAGGACCCGGGCTTCGCGGCCATGTTCACCTGGCAGCAGGACATGGTGAAGGCGCTCGGCGGCTTCACGAAGCTGGAGAAGTACCGGTCGGGCTTCGGTGACGAGTGGGGCGCCAAGAACCCCTTCCACACCGGCCAGGTGGCCATGGCCATCGACGGCGAGTGGCGGGCCGGCATGGCCGCGGAGGCGGGCACGAAGTTCGAGATCGGCGTCGCCCCCTTCCCCGTGCCGGACCACCAGGCCGACACCTACGGCAAGGGCTACCTGTCGGGCACGATCATCGGCGTCGCCAACACCAGCGCCAAGAAGAACGCCGCCTGGGAGCTGGTGAAGTACATGACCACCGACACCCACGCGGTGGTGAGCTTCGCCAACGCCATCCACAACGTGCCCTCCACGCTGGCCGCGCTGAAGTCCCCGGAGCTGGACGCCGATCCCCTCTTCCGCACCTTCGTGGAGATCGCGCAGAACCCCAACAGCACCACCACCCCCGCCAGCGTCAACGGCGGCACCTACCAGCTGACGCTGCAGGACTTCGGCTACGCCTACGAGGCGGGCAAGCAGACCGACCTGGCCGCCGGCCTCAAGGGCGTCGACGAGCAGGTCGACAAGGACATCGCGCAGGCCCGCTGATGAGCACCGTCCACCCGATGCTGAGGGCGAAGCGCCGCCGCGAGGCGCTTCGCACCCTCGCCTTCCTCTCGCCCTGGTTGATCGGCTTCAGCGTCTTCTTCGCCTACCCGCTGGTCTCGACCGTCTACTTCTCCTTCATGAAGTACGACGGCTTCACCGCCCCCACCTGGAACGGCCTCAAGAACTGGTCGTACGTCTTCAACGACTACCCGTTCTTCTGGCCGGCGCTGCGCAACACCCTGTGGCTGGTCGTCGTCATGGTCAGCCTGCGGGTCGTGTTCGGGCTCGGGATCGGGCTGCTGATCACGAAGATCAAGACGGGCGCGGGGCTGTTCCGCACCGCCTTCTACCTGCCCTACCTGGCCCCGCCGGTGGCCGCGACCATGGCCTTCGCCTTCCTGCTCAACCCCGGCACCGGGCCGGTCAACCACCTGCTGGGCAGCGTCGGGCTGCCGACGCCCGGCTGGTTCAACGACCCGTCCTGGTCCAAGCCCGCCCTCACGCTGCTGGCCCTGTGGGGCATCGGCGACCTCATGGTCATCTTCATGGCGGCGCTGCTCGACGTGCCCAAGGAGCAGTACGAGGCCGCCGAGCTGGACGGCGCCGGCCCCTGGTCGCGGTTCCGCTACGTCACGCTGCCGAACATCTCGCCCATCGTGATCTTCGCCGTCGTGACCGGGGTGATCCAGACGATGCAGTACTACACACAGCCCCTGGTCGCCGGGAAGGTCGCCAGCGGCATCATCGGCGGCTCCGGCCAGCAGTTCGAACCCGGCTACCCGGAGAAGTCCACGCTGACCCTGCCGCAACTGGTCTACAACCTCGGCTTCCAGCGCTTCGACACCGGCTCGGCCTGTGTGATCGCCCTCGTGCTCTTCGCGCTCTCCATGGCCTTCACCGCGCTCCTGATGCGCCGCCGCAGCGGCTTCCTGACGGCGGAGGACTGACACCCATGACGACCCACGCGACCCTCGCCCCCTCGGCCCCGGCGTCCGCCACCGGACTCCCCTCCGGTGCGCGGCGCACCGCGGCCCGCAAGGCGGCGCTGCACTGGATCGCGGTGCACGCCCTCGGCATCGCGGCCGCGCTCTTCTTCGTCCTGCCGTTCGTCTT
The DNA here is from genome assembly GCF_056858595.1 of Streptomyces sp. TOM-9. Lineage (NCBI taxonomy): Bacteria > Bacillati > Actinomycetota > Actinomycetes > Kitasatosporales > Streptomycetaceae > Streptomyces > Streptomyces sp. TOM-9. The sequence goes on from NZ_JBXEQB010000001.1 coordinate 3,725,357, forward strand.
CGTCTTCCTCACCGCGGTGATGAGCGACAACCAGGCCCTCACCCGCGACCTGTGGCCCAGGACCTGGGAGTGGGGCAACTTCGGCACCGTCTGGGACGCCCCGGGCTTCCTCACCTGGTGGCGCAACACCCTGCTGTACGCGGGCCTCGGAACCGTGCTGACCGTCGTCTCCAGCACGCCGGTCGCCTACGCGCTGGCCAAGTTCCGCTTCCGCGGGCGGAATCTGTCGATGATGCTCGTGATCTCCACGATGATGCTGCCCCCGCAGGTCGTCGTCGTGCCCATGTACCTGTTCTGGGCGAAGCAGCTGCACCTGTCGGGCACGCTGTGGCCGCTGATCATCCCGATGGCCTTCGGCGACGCGTTCACCATCTTCCTGCTGCGGCAGTTCCTGCTCACCATCCCCAAGGAGTACACGGACGCGGCGAAGGTCGACGGCTGCGGCGAACTGCGCACGATGCTGCGCGTCGTGCTCCCGATGGCCAAGCCCGCCATCGCCGCGGTGGCGCTGTTCCAGTTCTTCTACTGCTGGAACGATTACTTCGGCCCGCAGATCTACGCGAGCGAGAACCCGGCCGCCTGGACCCTGAGCTACGGCCTGGAGTCCTTCAAGGGCGCCCACCACACCAACTGGAACCTGACGATGGCCGCCACGGTGCTGGTCATGGCACCCGTGATCGTCGTCTTCTTCTTCGCACAAAGGGCCTTCATCGAAGGCGTGACGTTGACGGGAGTCAAAGGATGAAGCTGGCGGTCGTGGGCGGCGGGTCCACGTACACCCCGGAACTCATCGACGGTTTCGCCCGGTTGCGGGAGACCCTGCCGGTCGAGGAGCTGGTCCTGGTCGACCCCGCCGAGGACCGGCTGCGGCTGGTCGGCGGGCTCGCCCGGCGGATCTTCGCCAGGCAGGGCCACCCCGGCACCGTGACCACCACCTCGGACCTGGACGCGGGCGTGGCCGGGGCCGACGCCGTGCTGCTGCAACTGCGCGTGGGCGGCCAGGCCGCCCGGGCGCAGGACGAGGCGTGGCCGCTGGAGTGCGGCTGCGTCGGCCAGGAGACCACCGGCGCGGGCGGGCTGGCCAAGGCGCTGCGCACGGTGCCGGTGGTGCTGGACATCGCCGAGCGGGTCCGCCGGGCGGCCCCCGGTGCCTGGATCATCGACTTCACCAACCCGGTCGGCATCGTCACCCGCGCCCTGCTGCAGGCCGGTCACAAGGCCGTCGGACTGTGCAACGTCGCCATCGGCTTCCAGCGGAAGTTCGCCGGGCTGCTCGGCGTGGCGCCCGAGGACGTCCACCTGGACCACGTGGGTCTCAACCACCTCACCTGGGAACGCGGCGTCCGGCTCGGCGGCCCCGCCGGCGAGGACGTCCTGCCGAAGCTGCTCGCCGAGCACGCCGACGCCATCGCCGCCGACCTCCACCTGCCCCGCCCGGTGCTGGACCGGCTGGGCGTGGTGCCCTCGTACTACCTGCGCTACTACTACGCCCACGACGAGGTCGTGCGGGAGATGCGGACCAAGCCGTCCCGGGCCGCCGAGGTGGCCGCCATCGAGGCGGAACTGCTGGGGATGTACGGGGACGAGACCCTCGACGAGAAGCCGGAGCTGCTCTCCCGGCGCGGGGGGGCCTACTACTCCGAGGCCGCCGTGGCCCTGGCCTCCTCCCTCCTGCGGGACACCGGCGACGTCCAGGTCGTCAACACCCTCAACAACGGCACCCTCCCCTTCCTCCCCGACGACGCCGTCATCGAGGTCCCGGCCACCGTGGACGCGCACGGGACGCACCCGCTGCCCGTCCCGCCCCTGGACCCGCTGTACGCCGGTCTGGTCGCGAACGTCACCGCCTACGAGGACCTGGCGCTGACCGCCGCCGTGCACGGCGGACGCGACCGGGTCTTCAAAGCCCTGCTCTCGCACCCGCTGGTCGGCCAGTACGAGTACGCCGAGGCCCTGACCGACCGTCTGATCGCGCACAACCGGGAGCACCTCGCGTGGGCCTGAACCCTCTCGTCGTCGACGGGGTGCTCGCCGTCGACGCGGGCAACAGCAAGACCGACGTCGCCCTCGTCGCCGCCGACGGGACGGTGCTGGGCACCGCCCGCGGCGGCGGGTTCCAGCCGCAGATCGTCGGCACCGAGGCGGCGGTCGAGGTGATCGCGCGCATCGTCGAGCGGGCCGCCGACGCCGCCGGCCTCGCCCCGCGACCCGGGGAACCGCTGGTGCGGCACGTCTCCGCGTGCCTGGCCAACGCCGACCTGCCCGTGGAGGAGCAGCTGCTCGAACGCGCCGTCCACGCCCAAGGCTGGGGCGGGACCACCCGTGTCGCCAACGACACCTTCGCCCTCCTGCGTGCGGGCGTCGACGGGCCGCGCGGGGTCGCCGTGGTGTGCGGCGCCGGCATCAACTGCGCGGGCATGCTCCCGGACGGGCGCACGGCCCGCTTCCCGGCCATCGGCCACCTGTCCGGCGACTGGGGCGGCGGGGCGGGCCTGGCCGACGAGGCCCTGTGGTGGGCGGCGCGCGCCGAGGACGGCCGCGGCGGCGCCACCGCGCTCGCCGCCGCGCTCCCCGGGCACTTCGGGCTGACCTCGATGCACGCCCTGATCGAGGCCCTGCACCTGGGCCACCTCGCGATCTCCCGCAAGCACGAGCTGACCCCCGTCCTCTTCGCGACCGCGCAGGCCGGCGACCCGGTCGCCCGGGCCATCGTGGAGCGGCAGGCCGAGGAGATCGTGGTCATGGCCACGGTCGCGCTGCGCCGGCTCGACCTGCTCGACGAGGAGGCCGACGTCGTCCTCGGCGGCGGAGTGCTGGCCGCCCGCCACCCCTTGCTGATGGACTCCGTGACCTCCCTGCTGGCCGCCGCGGCGCCCAAGGCCGTCCCCAAGGTGGTGACCTCCCCGCCGGTGTTGGGCGCCGCCCTGCTGGGCCTGGACGCCACCGGCGCGGCGGCGCAGGCGCACGCCCGGCTGCGGGCGCACTACGCATCGCTGGGCTCCGTGTCATAACCGGCGCGCACGCCGGGGGAACCGAACGCACCCCCCGTGCGTGGTGAGCTGCGAGGGGGCGGCGCGCGAGGGGACCAGGCGGGCGGCGGACGGGCTGTACGGACGGCAAGATCCACGCAATCCCTGGGTGGATGCCGGTGACGACGGCCATACTGCTGGTCATGGGCTCGTCGCGCGTACGCGCGGGCGAACGGGTCGGGGGGAGGGCCGGCAGGTGACACAGACGCCGATGGAGACGAAGTCGCCGACCGTGCGGGCGGACACGCCCGCACCCGGCGGCAGGCGACCACGGGCATGGGTGGAGCAACTACGCGTGTGGCGCGCCGCGGCCACCACGGAACCGGGACGGCTGCGGATCATCGGGGCGCTGCTGGCCCTGCTGGTCGTCGCCTTCGGCGCGGTGACGGCGTGGCAGATCACCGATCGCGCCGCCGCGGCCGACGACGTGATCCACCACAGCGAGCCGCTGAGCGCCCGGGCCGCGGACATCTACCGCTCGCTCGCCGACGCGGACGCCACCGCCGCCGGCGGCTTCCTCGCCGGCGGCGACGACCCCGCGCAGGACCGCGAGCGGTACACCCGGGACATCGAGATCGCCTCGCGGAACATCGCCGACGCCGCGGCCAGTTCCGAGGACTCCGCCCAGGCGCAGGCCCGCCTGGAGCGGCTGAACCAGCGGCTGTCGGTCTACACCGGCCTGGTCGAACGGGCCCGCGCCAACAACCGCCAGGGCTTCCCGGTCGGCGGGGCGTACCTGCGGCGCGCCAACAAGATGATGAGCGAGGAGATCCTCCCGGACGCCAAGCAGCTGTGGACGATCGAGACCGCACGGCTGGGCGAGGACTACCAGGACGCCAAGGCCCTGCCGCTGGCCGCCTGGGGCCTCGGCCTCGTCGCGCTGGGCGCGCTGGTATGGGTGCAGCGGCGCTCCTACCGGCGGACCCACCGGGTGTTCAACCCGGGCATGCTCGCCGGCACGGTGGCCACCGCCGTGGTGCTGCTGTGGCTGGTCGCCGGGCACGGCGTCGCCCGTGCCCAGCTGGACGACTCCTACGCGCACGGCGCGCGCTCGCTGCAGGTCCTCAACGAGGCCCGGATCCAGACCCTGCAGGCCCGAGGCAACGAGAACCTGACGCTCGTGGCCCGCGGCGGCGGGGACGCCTACAGCACGGCGTACGACAAGCAACTGCAGGGCCTGGCGGGCACGGACGCCGACGGGCGGACGGGCCTGCTGGCACGGGCGCTCGCCCTCGCCGACGACGACCAGGGCCGCAAGAGCATCACGTCCGCGATGGAGGCCGCGAAGGCCTGGTGGGGACTGCACGGCGAGGCCCGCGAGAAGGACGACGCGGGCAACTACCTGGACGCCGTGGCCCAGACGATCGGCGGCACGTACGAGAACGGGCAACGGCCCGAGCAGTTCACCGGCTTCTGCTTCGACGAGGTCGACAACAAACTAGCCGACGCCGTCGACCACGAGCAGCAGGAGTTCGAACGGGCGGCCGCCGACGGGCGCGGCGCGCTGGACGGGCTGGTGGCGGGTGCCGCGCTGCTGGCGGTGCTCGGCGCCGCGGGCGCGGTGCTCGGCATCGGGCGCCGGCTGTCGGAGTACCGGTGAGCGGGGGGAGGCGGCTGATGGGACGCCAGGAGCGTGGACGGCGCGTGCGGGGCTGGGCGGCCGTGGTCTCGGCGGCCGCGTTGTGCGCGGCCGCGGCCGCCGGCGCCGTGCTGCCGCTGCAGGACGGCAGGTTCGGGGACGGGGGCCGGGACCGGCCCGAGGCACGGACGGCGGCCACCGGGTCGCCGGCCGCCGCGCCGGGGAAGGCCACGGCCGACGACTGCGGCGGCCACCCGGAGGCGAGTCTGCGGCCGTCCTCCGCGAGCGGACCGGCGATCGAACGGATCAAGAAGCGCGGCAAACTGGTCATCGGCGTCGACCAGAACGGCTACCGCTGGAGCTACCGCGACCCGGTCTCCCGGAAGATCGTCGGCTTCGACATCGACCTGGCCAAGGCCATCGCCAAGGACATCCTCGGCAGCGAGGACGCCATCCTCTACAAGACCGTGCCGACCGCCAAGCGCTTCGACGCCGTCAACAACCGTGACGTGGACCTGCTGGTGCGCACCGTGAGCATCACCTGCGAACGGATCAAGGAGAAGCACATCGCCTTCTCCACCGCCTACTTCGAGGCGGGGCAGCAACTGCTGGTCCCCCGCCAGGGGTCCACCATCAAGGGGTTCGACTCCTCCGTGAAGGGGAAACGGATCTGCGTCGCCCAGGGGAGCACCGGGCAGGCCGAGCTGGAGAAGGAGAAGGAGCGGCTGCAGCCCCGCGTCCTGCTCGTGGCGAACCAGCTGGACTGCCTGGTGATGCTGCAACTCGGCGAGGCGGACGCCGTCTTCACCGACAACGCGCTGGCCGCCGGCCAGGCCGCCCAGGACCCGGCGGTGCGGCTGGTGGGCACCCCGGTCACCACCGAGTACTACGGCGTGGCGATGAACGAGAAGGACACCGACCTGGTGCGCCGGGTCAACAGGGTGCTGGAGGACTACCGCAGCGGTGGCCCGGACAGTCCTTGGATGCAGGCGTACCGTACCTGGCTGGAGGCGGACCTTCCCGGCATCGAGGGGCCGCCGGAACCGCTCTACAAGGACTGACGCGAAGCACGGGGACCGGCGGGAGAGAAGGAAGGTGCGATGGCGGTCGCGGGACCATCCGGACCGGCGATGAGCCGTGAGGACGCCGACCGTGCCCTGGCACGGCTCGGTGACGAGCGGGACGCGATCGAGGCGTCCCTGCTCGCGCTGCAGGACCACTCCGGCCGCAGGCTGCTGGAGGGCGCGGCGCTGAGCGGTGCCACCAAGGAGCGCTGGGCCGCGGCCGAGCAGGCCGTCGCCCTGCTGTGGGCGCACTTCGACACGTACACGGAGGCCCTCGTCACCGCCCGGGCCCTGCGCGGCCGGCGCCGCTGGCCCACCCAGAGCGAACTGCGGGAACTGACCGAGCTGCTGCGCGGCTCCGGCGTCACCGTCTCCGGCGGCGCCGTGCCGGAGGCGGCGCGGGGCCTGACGGGTCCGGCCCGGCTGAGCGAACGGGTCAGCCTGGAGCAGCTGCTGGCGCGGATGAACGAGTGGTACGCGCAGGTGATGGACGTGGTGTCCGCCGCCGACGCGGTGTGGTCGGCGCTGCCTGCGCGCATCGACCTGCTGATCGCGGAGGCGCAGCGGGTCCGTTCGCTCGCCGAGTCCGTCGGGGTGCGCCCCGGCACCCACCCCTCGGGCGACGACCTGGCGGGGATGCTGGACTCGCTGGCGGCGCTGCGCGCCGAGGTGCTCTCCGACCCGCTCGCCTTCTGGTCCGGCGGCCGGCCCGACACCGGGCGCTACGACCGGGCCGGGCGGACCCTGGAGGACATACGGCGAGAGGTCGAGGCCGTGCTGCACGTCCGCGACGACGCTGATCACCGGCTGATGCGGCTGCGGGACGTCCTGTCGCGCGCCGACCGCACCCTCACCGAGGCGCGCAGCGCCCGGGTCGAGGTGCTCGCCAAGATCGCGGCCTCGGAGGTGCCCGCGGTGAGCGGGGCACCGGTCGCGCTGCACGATCAGCTCTCCGCCGCGGTCGACTTCCGCAGGACCGGCCAGTGGCACCGTCTCTCCCCGCTGCTGGACGGCCTCGAACAGCGCGCGGACGACGAACTGCTGCGCGCCCGCGAGTCGCTGACCGCGGTCACCGCGCCGCTGGCCGTCCGCGCCGAGCTCCGCGGCCGCCTCGACGCGTACCGGGCGAAGGTGGCGCGTCACGGAATGGCGGAGGACCCGCTCCTGATGGAGCGGTACGACCACGCACGGCGTCTCCTGTGGAGCGCGCCGTGCGACCTGCGCGCCGCGGAGCACGCGGTGCTGCGCTATCAGCAGGCCGTTGCCGAGCTGCTGGTGCCGGGGCAGGCGGGACCTGCCGACCACAGGGGGGATGCACGATGAACTGCCAGCGTCCGGGCTGCGACGGGACGATCGAGGACGTCGGCGGCGGTGAGCTGTTCTGCGACACGTGCGGGCTGGCGCCGCTCGCCGCGGCGGCGGGCACGGCCGCCGGTCCGGGCGGGGGCGGGGGCTCGTCGAAGCCGTCGCAGCCGTCACGGGCCGCGGGGACCGGACCGGGTTCCGGAGCCTCCTCGCGCTCGTCGCGGACCTCGGGCTCGTCCCGCTCCTCGCGCCGTTCGGTGTCGGGACGGCTGTCCCGTTCGCTCAGCGGCACCACGAGCGGTGCCGCCTCCGTCTCCGTGCGCAGTTCGCGCTCCGGCTCCAGCGGGCCGACCCGCGGCAAGCTGGGCGCCGGCCTGGTGACCGTACCGCCCATCCCCCGGCCGGACCCGGCCGCCGCGGTGCTGCACGACCCGCAGGTCCCCGAGCGGAAGCGGTTCTGCAGCAAGGGCGACTGCGGGGCGCCGGTCGGGCGCAGCCGCGGCGACCGGGCCGGGCGCACCGAGGGATTCTGCACCAAGTGCGGTCACCCGTACTCGTTCACGCCCAAGCTGCGGGCGGGCGACGTGGTGCACGGCCAGTACGAGGTCGTGGGCTGCCTGGCGCACGGCGGCCTGGGCTGGATCTACCTGGCCGTGGACCGGGCGGTCAGCGACCGCTGGGTGGTGCTCAAGGGCCTGCTCGACACCGGTGACGAGGACGCGCTGGCCGCGGCGGTCTCCGAGCGCCGCTTCCTCGCCGAGATCGAGCATCCCAACATCGTGCGGATCTACAACTTCGTCGAGCACCTCGACCCGCGGGGCGGCACCCTCGACGGCTACATCGTCATGGAGTACGTCGGCGGGAAGTCCCTCAAGGAGATCGCCAACGAGCGCCGCAGCGCCGACGGAAGACGCGAGCCGCTCCCCGTCGACCAGGCCATCGCCTACGCGATCGAGGCGCTGGACGCCCTCGGCCACCTGCACAGCCGCAACCTGCTCTACTGCGACTTCAAGGTCGACAACGCCATCCAGACCGAGGACCGGCTGGAACTCATCGACATGGGCGCCGTCCGCAGGATGGACGACCAGGACAGCCCGATCTACGGGACGGTCGGCTACCAGGCCCCCGAGGTGCCCGAGGTCGGCCCGTCCGTCGCCTCGGACCTGTACACGGTGGCGCGGACGCTGGCCGTGCTCACCTTCGACTTCCAGGGCTACACGAACGTGTTCGCGGACAGCCTGCCGGACCCGGACGGCATCGAGGTCTTCTCCCGCTACGAGTCCTTCTACCGGCTGCTGGTCCGTGCCACCGACCCCGACCCGGGCCGGCGCTTCGCCTCGGCGGAGGAGATGAGCGAGCAGCTGCTGGGCGTGCTGCGCGAGGTCGTCGCGCTCGGCACCGGCAAGCCGCGGCCCGCGCTGTCCACCCTGTTCGGTCCGGAACTGCGAGTGGTCGACACCGAGTTGCTGGCGGCCGCCGAGGACGCCTCCACCCTGGGCGACCGCGGCGCGAACGGCGACCGCAGGGGCGCCGTGCCCGCCCTGCCCGCCGCGACGGCCGCCGCTCCTGCCCTGCCCCCGTCGCCGGCACCGGTGCCCGGCCCCGGCGGGTACGCCGCGACCGTGCCGGGCACCCCGTTCACCGTGCCCGCCCAGCGGACCGCCCCGCCGGCCCTGGCGGCCGGGCCCGCCGTCTCGTCGCTCGACGTACGGGCCGCGGCGCTCTCGCTGCCCGTTCCGCACGTCGACCCCGCCGACCCCAACGCCGGTTTCCTGGCCGGACTCGCGGCCGCCGCGCCGTCCGAGCTGGTGGCCGCGCTGCAGGCGGCGCCGGTGCGGTCCCCGGAGCTGAGGCTGCGCACCGTACGCGCCCGGCTCGACAACGACGACGCGCCCGCGGCCGTCGAGGAGTTGCGCAGACTGCAGGAGGAGCATCCCGACGACTGGCGCGTGGTGTGGCACCGCGGTCTGGCCGCGCTCGTCACCCGTGACGACGGCACCGCCGCGCTGTCCTTCGACGCGGTCTACGACGCCTTCCCCGGCGAGCCCGCCCCGAAGCTGGCGCTCGGCGTCTGCGCCGAGCTGCTGGGCCAGCTGGACAACGCCGCCGAGTACTACCGGCTGGTGTGGACCACCGACCAGAGCTACGTGAGCGCGGCCTTCGGCCTGGCCCGCGTCCGGCTCGCCGCGGGCGACCGGGCGGGGGCGGTGGACGCCCTGGAGTCGGTCCCCGAGTCCTCGATCCACTACACGGCCGCGCGGGTGGCGGCCGTCCGCGCGCGGCTGCGCGGACGCGCCCCGCAGGAGCCGCTCCTGGACGACCTGCGCGCCGCGGCCCGGCAGGTCGAGGACCTGCAACGGCTCGGTCTTGACACGCGGTTGCGCGAGCAGCTGTCCACCGAGGTGCTGGGCAGCGCGCTGGACTGGGTGCTGGCCGGGCAGCAGGGCGCGGCCGGCGTCCCGTCCGCCGGATCCGCCACGCCCGGGCTCCTGGGCCGGGACCTGGACGAACGGGGGCTGCGCTTCGGCCTGGAACACTCGTACCGGGTACTGGCCCGGCTCGCCGACCAGGGCCGCACAAGGATCGATCTGGTGGAGCGGGCCAACCGCCTCCGCCCCCGGACGTGGGTGTAACCGCCATGCCGCACGAGACCGTTTGCCCGGAGTGCAGCGAGCCTCTGGAACCCGACGACAAGTTCTGCGGCGTCTGCGGCGCCGACCTGTCCGCGCCCCGGCAACCGGACGCGTACGAACTGGCGCCGCCCGACCCCGCCGCCGCCCCCGGACCGCCGGGCGGTGAGCCGGAGTCGTACGAGCTGGCCCCGCCGGGGAGGGACACCGACACCCTCGCCTTCGGCCTGGGCACCGCCGACCTGCCCCGGGCGCGGATCACCGACCCGCGGCTGGACCCGTCCCCGGGCGGGACGTCCGCGGCCTCGCCGCGGTGCGTCGCCTGCGGCATGGGCGACGTCGACGGGGACGGCTACTGCGAGCACTGCGGGCACGCGCAGCCCCGGCCCCGCGACCACCAGGAGCAGGAGTGCGACGGCGTGGCCGCCGTGACCGACCGGGGCTTGCGGCACCACCGCAACGAGGACGCCTTCGCGCTGGCGACGACCGCGCTGCCCGACGGCACGCCCGCCGTCGTCGCCGTGGTGTGCGACGGGGTGTCCTCCGCGTACCGTCCCGACGACGCCTCGGAGACCGCCGCGGGCACCGCGAGCACCTCTCTCGTGCGGGCCCTCTCCCGCGGCACCCATCCCGAGGAGGCGATGCGCGACGCGCTGCTCGTCGCCGCCCAGGCGGTGACGGACCTGGCGGCCGAGACCCCCGAGGAGGAGGCCCGGCGCCACCACAACGCGCCCGCGTGCACCTGCGTCAGCGCGATCACCTCCGGCAAGACCTTCACCGTGGGCTGGATCGGGGACAGCCGTGCCTACTGGATCCCCGACGACCGCTCCGCCCCCGCCTCCCGGCTCACCGAGGACGACTCGTGGGCCGAACGTATGGTGGCGATGGGCCTGATGACCCAGGCCGAGGCGTACGCGGACGAGCGGGCCCACGCCATCACCGGCTGGCTCGGCGCGGACGCCGTGGAACTGGACCCGCACACCGCTTCCTTCGAACCGGACGAACCGGGTGTAGTGGTGGTGTGCACCGACGGACTGTGGAACTACGCGGAGTCGGCCGCGGAGCTGGCCTCCGTGGTGCCCGAGGACGCCCGCACCCGGCCGCTGGCTTGCGCCCGCACGCTGGTCGGGGTCGCCATCGACGGTGGCGGCCACGACAACATCACCGTCGCCGTGCTGCCGTTCCCGGCCGCGTGACCTCTCCCTGATGCTCTCTTCCGAAGGTTGAACAAGCGCAAGGAGCGCACCCGATGGCCAACTTCTCCAAGTCGAACGTGCCGCAGTTCTCCGTCGACATCTACCAGAACGAGTTCCTCCCGGAGGGCGGGCGCGAGGTCAACGCGATCGTCACCGTGACCTCGACAGGCGGCGGCACCACCGGCGGGCTGCCGCTGGCCACCCACGCGCCCGGCGACGTGCCGGGCTCCGCGCCCGGTGCGGCCGTGGTGATCATGGTGGACTGCTCGGGCTCCATGGACTACCCGCCGACCAAGATGCGCAGCGCCCGCGAGGCGACCGCCGCCGCCATCGACACCATCCGCGACGGCGTCGCCTTCGCCGTGGTCGCCGGCACCCACCAGGCCAAGGAGGTCTACCCGGCGAACGGCGGTCTGGCCGTCGCCGACCCGGCCACCCGGCACCAGGCCAAGGAGGCGCTGCGCCGCCTCAGTTCGGGCGGCGGCACCGCGATCGGCACCTGGCTGCGGCTGGCCGACCGGCTGCTGGCCACCTCCGACGTGTCGATACGGCACGGCATCCTGCTCACCGACGGCCGCAACGAGCACGAGAAGCCGGAGGTGCTGCGTGCCGCGCTGGACGCCTGCGCGGGCCGCTTCACCTGCGACGCGCGTGGCGTCGGCACCGACTGGGAGGTCAAGGAGCTGACCGGGATCGCCTCCGCGCTGCTCGGCACGGTGGACATCGTCGCCGACCCGTCCGGGCTCGAGGCGGACTTCCGGCAGATGATGGAGGCCGCGATGGGCAAGGAGGTCGCGGACGTGGCCCTGCGCCTGTGGACCCCGCAGGGCGCGGAGATCCGGTACGTCAAGCAGGTCGCACCGACGGTGGAGGACCTCACCGCCCGCCGCACCGAGGCCGGTCCGCGCGCGGGCGACTACCCGACGGGCTCCTGGGGCGACGAGTCGCGCGACTACCACGTCAACGTGGTGGTGCCGGCGGCCGGCGTCGGCCAGGAGATGCTCGCGGCCCGGATCTCCCTCGTCCTGCCCCAGCCGGACGGCACCACGCGCGTGCTCGGCCAGGGGCTGGTGCGTGCGGTGTGGACGGACGACATGGCGGCCTCGACGCGGATCAACCCGCAGGTCGCCCACTACACCGGGCAGGCGGAGCTGGCCCAGGTCATCCAGCAGGGCCTGGAGGCCCGCAAGCAGGGCGACCTCGACTCAGCGACCGCCAAGCTCGGCCGGGCGGTGCAGCTGGCCAGCGACTCCGGCAACGAGGACACCGCCAAGCTGCTGGCCAAGGTCGTGGACGTGGTGGACGCGGCGACGGGTACTGTGCGGCTGAAGGCCCGGGTCGCCGACGCGGACGAGATGACCCTCGAGACACGTTCGACGAAGACCGTCCGCGTGAAGAAATAGAGCAGCGGGACAGGGCGGGGCAGAGGGGGAGAGCGCGACATGTCGACTTGTCCGAACGGTCACCAGTCCACGACGGACGACTGGTGCGAGGTGTGCGGGATGCGCATGTCCGCGCCACCGTCCCCCTCCGTCCCCGGCCCGTCGTCCCCGCCGCCCACGTACGCGGCTCCGGCGCCGGCGCCCCCGTACTCCGGCGGCTACTCCCCGGGCCACACGCCCGGTTACGAGCCCGCCTACGAACCGGCGTACGACCCCGGGTACGGCCAGGGCGGGTTCGGCTACGACCCGGACGCCACCGCCGCCGCCGAGCCCTGCCCCAACTGCGGCACCCCGCGCGAGGGGTACGCCCAGTTCTGCGAGGAGTGCCGCTACAACTTCGTCACCCAGGCCGGGACGACCTTCGTCCCGCAGGCACCGCCCGCCTCCCCCGGCTACCCGCCGGACGGGCCGCCGTACCAGCGCTACGAGTCGCAGCGGTCCCGCCCGTCGCAGATCAACCGCCCGGCCGAGCCGCTGGCCCCGGAGTCGGTGACCTCCGGCTCGGGCGACTTCCTGCTGACCCCGCCGAGCCCGCCGGACCCCGGGCCCCCGCAGGCGGGCCCGCGCACCTGGACCGCCGTGATCGCCGCCGACCGGGACTACTTCACCGACATGATGGCCCGCAGCGGCCCCGAGGCACGCGGCCTGTACTTCCCCTCCTACTCCCCCGAGCAGCGGATGCCGCTGACGGGCCCCCAGGTCACCGTCGGCCGACGCCGGCACAGCACGGGCGTGGCCCCCGACATCGACCTGTCCCGGGCTCCCGAGGACCCGGGCGTCTCCCACAAGCACGCCGTGCTGGTGGAGCAGCCCGACGGCAGCTGGTCGGTGGTGGACCAGGGCTCCACCAACGGGACCACCGTCAACGGCGGCGAGGACCCCATCGACCCCTTCGTGCCCGTCCCGCTGGCGGACGGCGACCGCGTCCACGTCGGAGCCTGGACGACGATCACGATCGTCCGCGACTGACCCCGGCCGTTCCCGGCGCGGGCCGCAGCTCCCAGCGGTGCGGCCCGTCCGGGCGGTCCAGCCAGGTCCACTGGCGGCCCTCCGCCACGCTCATGCCGAAGCGGTCCCGGGGCGGCCGCCCCTGGCCGCGCCACAGGGCGTACGCCTCCTCGACGGCGGCCCACAGGTCCCGCGGCCCGGTGAGCCGGACCGTGCCGTCCCGGGCGGCGTGCGCGGCGGAGCCGTCGGCGGCGGTGACGGTGGGGCCGCCGGGGGTCCAGTGGACCTCGGCGTCCCCGGCGTACAGGCCGAGCAGGAAGCGGAACAGCTCGTCCTCCAGCACCCGCGGCGGGGTGTCGCTGGCACGGCTGCGCCCGGGGGTGCCGTCGGTGCCGGCGGCCGCCCGGCGCGGGGCCGCGCCGGCGCCCCGCAGCGAGACGAAGTACGCGGGGGTGTGCAGGAAGCGCCCCTCGGCCCGCTCCGGGCCCGTCACGCGCAGCGCGATCAGCCCGCCCGCGAAGGGCGCGAGGATCAGCCCGCCGGGCCGGCACTGCCGGGGCCACGCCTGCGGCACCGACGGCAGCTCGCAGGTGGCGACGATCCGGTCGTACGGCGCACGGTCCGGGCAGCCCAGCGCCCCGTCCCCGGTGACCACCGTCGCCCGGCGCCCCGCCGCGGCCAGGTGCGCGCGGGCGGCCTCGGTGATCTCCGCGTCGAGGTCCACGCTGGTCACCGCCCCGGTACCGAGGCGGTGCGCGAGCAGCGCGGCGTTGTACCCGGTCCCGGCGCCGATCTCCAGCACCCGCTGCCCGTCCTCGACCCGCAGGGCCTCCAGCATGGCGGCCATCAGCGAGGGCTGGCTGCTGGAGGAGACCAGCTCCCCGCCCCGGACCAGGGTGATCAGCGGTACGTCCGCGTAGGCGCCGGACAGCCAGCGGGACCGGCCGCGCGGGTCGGCGTCGTCCGCCGACAGCCGGGTGAACCCTCCGCCGGAGCGGGGCCGGTGGTAGACGGGGACGAACAGATGGCGCGGCACCTCCTCGAACGCGGCCCGCCACCGCGGGTCCGCCAGCCCCCCGCCCGCGGTGATCCGGCGCACCAGCCGGGCCCGCAACGGCACCGCCGCCGCGGCGTACCGGTCGCCATCCGTCATACGACCACTCTGCGGCGGTGACCCCCTCCGGACAACGCGGGCCGTCTGAGAGCATGGGAGGCGTGAATGAGATCCCGCGGGGCACCGTCGAGCAGCAGACGTTCTTCGAGTCGGTCGGCGGCGAGCCGACCTTCCGGCGGCTCGTCCGCCGCTTCTACGAAGGTGTCGCCGAGGACCCGATCCTGCGCCCCATGTACCCGGAGGAGGACCTCGGGCCCGCCGAGGAGCGCATGAGGCTCTTCCTCATGCAGTACTGGGGCGGTCCCCGCACGTACAGCGAGAACCGCGGACACCCCCGGCTGCGGATGCGCCACGCGCCCTTCCGGGTCGACCAGGCCGCCCACGACGCCTGGCTGCGGCGCATGCGGACCGCGGTGGACGAGCTGGAACTGGAGCCCGACCACGAGCGGCAGCTGTGGGACTACCTGGTCTACGCGGCGGCGTCGATGGTGAACACCGCGGGATGATCACACCGGGCTGACCGACAGCCCCGGCGCCCCGCGCCGGACGGCGACCGAGCCGTACGGCGTGCGCAGCCGCAGCCACGGCCCCACCGTGAGCAGCTCCACCGCCGGCCGGCCGCCCGTACGCGGTGCCGGGACGGGGGTGCGCACCGGGCGGAGGAAGCCCAGCGCGTGGGCGGCGTGGACCACCCGCAGCGGCAGGCCGGTGACGCCGAGCTGCCGGGACCAGATGTCGTCGGCGATGGCGTCCAGCTCCGCGCGGGTGCGGCTCTCCGGCCGCAGTGCCTCGCTGCGGTCGCGGAACTCGGTCACCGCGGCGGCGGCCACGGCGCGCACGTCCTCCACGGACGGCAGGCCCCGCACCCGCTCCCAGCCGCCGCGCGGCGGGAGCAGGCCGGCCCAGGCCGGCCCGGTGACGGCCGCGGGCACGGCGACCGTGCCCGTCACCTCGTCGATGCCGTCGAGCAACTGCCCGGCCGAGACGGTCGAGTCCAGGTCGCCGGCGGCCCCGTCCAGCTCGGCCGTGCGGACGGCCAGGACCCCGCCGCCGAACGGCGGCTGCCCGAACACGGCGAGCACCGTGCCCGAGGCGCGCAGCCGGACGACGGCGGCCTTGTCCCAGCGCAGCAGCCGGGCCAGGAAGGCGGCGAAACCGTCCGCCTCCCTGGCATCGGCCAGTCGCAGGGGTGCCGTCATGCGGCGACGGCCCCCTTGCCGGCGTCACCGGGCGAGCCCGCGCTGTCGTCGAAGTACCCCTCGAGGAAGGACCGCTCCTCCGCCGTGATCCGGCGCGGCCGGCCCTTCTCGAGGTCGTACGGCACCACGATCGTGGAGGCGCGCACGTAGACCGCCTCCGCGTCCTTGACCTCGTACGCGACGGTCAGTGAGGCGGCCCCCACCTTGGTCACCCACGTCTCCACCGTCACCGGCTCGTGCCGGTGGACCAGCGGGCGCAGGTAGTCGATCTCGTGGCGGGCGACGACCGACCCGCCCGTGAACGACTCGCTGCCCTCCCCGGGCGCCAGCCGGAACATGAAGTCGATCCGGGCCTCCTCCAGGTAGCGGAGGAAGACCACGTTGTTGACGTGCCCGAAGGCGTCCATGTCCGACCAGCGCAGCGGGCAGCGGTAGATGTGCCGGGCCATCTCCCGCTCAGCCCCGGGTGAGCTTCTTGTAGGTGGCGCGGTGCGGCCGGGCCGCGTCGGCGCCGAGCCGCTCGATCTTGTTCTTCTCGTACGACTCGAAGTTGCCCTCGAACCAGAACCACTTGGACTCGCCCTCGTAGGCGAGGATGTGGGTGGCCACCCGGTCCAGGAACCATCGGTCGTGGGAGACGACCACGGCGCAGCCGGGGAAGTCCAGCAGCGCGTTCTCCAGCGAGGACAGGGTCTCTACGTCGAGGTCGTTGGTCGGCTCGTCGAGGAGCAGCAGGTTGCCGCCCTGCTTGAGGGTGAGCGCCAGGTTGAGGCGGTTGCGCTCACCGCCGGACAGGATGCCGGCCGGCTTCTGCTGGTCCGGGCCCTTGAAGCCGAAGGCGCTGACGTACGCGCGGGACGGCATCTCGACCTGGCCGACGTTGATGTAGTCCAGCTCGTCCGACACGACCGCCCAGAGGGTCTTCTTGGGGTCGATGTTGGCGCGGGTCTGGTCGACGTAGGAGATCTTGACCGTCTCGCCGACCTTGATCGTGCCGGCGTCCGGGGCCTCCAGGCCCTGGATCATCTTGAACAGCGTGGTCTTGCCGGCACCGTTGGGGCCGATGATGCCCACGATGCCGTTGCGCGGCAGCGTGAAGGACAGGTCGTCGATGAGAACCTTGTCGCCGAACGCCTTGGAGAGGTTGTTGACCTCGACCACGATGCTGCCCAGACGCGGGCCCGGCGGGATCTGGATCTCCTCGAAGTCGAGCTTGCGCATCTTCTCGGCTTCGGCGGCCATCTCCTCGTACCGGGCGAGGCGGGCCTTGGACTTGGCCTGGCGGCCCTTGGCGTTGGAGCGGACCCACTCCAGCTCTTCCTTGAGCCGCTTGGCGCGCTTGGCGTCCTTCTGGCCCTCGACCTTGAGACGGGACTGCTTGGTCTCCAGGTACGTGGAGTAGTTGCCCTCGTACGGGTAGGCGCGGCCGCGGTCGAGCTCGAGGATCCACTCGGCGACGTTGTCCAGGAAGTACCGGTCGTGGGTGATCGCCACGACGGTGCCCGCGTACTTGGCCAGGTGCTGCTCCAGCCACTGCACGGACTCGGCGTCCAGGTGGTTGGTGGGCTCGTCGAGCAGCAGCAGGTCGGGGGCCTCCAGCAGCAGCTTGCAGAGCGCGACGCGGCGCTTCTCACCACCGGAGAGGTTGACCACCGGCCAGTCGCCGGGCGGGCAGCCGAGGGCGTCCATCGCCTGCTCCAGCTGGGCGTCCAGGTCCCAGGCGTTGGCGTGGTCCAGCTCCTCCTGCAGCTTGCCCATCTCGTCGAGCAGCGCGTCGGAGTAGTCGGTCGCCATCAGCTCGGCGATCTCGTTGAACCGGTCCAGCTTGGCCTTGACCGGGCCCACACCGTCCTGGACGTTCTCCAGCACGGTCTTGGACTCGTCCAGCGGCGGCTCCTGCAGCAGGATGCCGACCGAGTAGCCGGGCGAGAGGAACGCGTCGCCGTTGGACGGCTGCTCCAGTCCCGCCATGATCTTGAGCACGGTGGACTTGCCGGCGCCGTTGGGCCCCACGACACCGATCTTCGCACCGGGCAGGAAGCTCAGGGTGACGTCGTCCAGGATCACCTTGTCGCCGTGCGCCTTGCGCGTCTTGCGCATGGTGTAGATGAACTCAGCCAAGAGAAACCGTCCGGCGTTCGATGTGTGGGCAGATACACCCCATCTTGCCAGCCGTCCACCCCTGGGCGGAAACGAGTACCCGGGCGACGTCCCTCACGCTTCCGGCCGGCTCCGCAGGCGCGCCGGAACCGCACACGGGAGTCCGTCTGTCGGTACCGGCGTCTAGGGTGCCCGCACGATCGACAAAGACTCTGATCAGGGGGACCGGACATGCTGCTGGAGAACAAGACCGCGGTCGTCTACGGCGCGGGCGGTGCGGTCGGGCGGACCGTGGCCCGGACCTTCGGCCGCGAGGGGGCACGGGTCTTCCTCACCGGTCGCAGGCTCGCCGGGCTGGAGGAGCTGGCCGGGGAGATCGAGTCCGCCGGCGGCCGGGCCGACGTCGCCGAGGTCGACGCGCTCGACCGGGAGGCGGTCGAGCGGCACGCCGCCGAGGTGGTCCGCACGACGGGCCGGCTCGACGTCTCCGTGAACGCGGTCAGCATCCGCGGTGACCTGCAGGGCACGCCGCTGACCGGGATGTCCGTGGACGACTTCCTGACGCCGATCACCACCGCGGCCACCGCCAACTTCGTCACCGCGACGACGGCGGCCCGCTACATGGCCGAACAGGGCTCGGGGGTGATCGTGACCTTCTCCACGACCGCGGCCCACCTCTCCGGCCGGGACCAGGGCTTCCATGCGACCGGGGGCTTCGGCGTCGCCTGCGGCGCCGTGGAACTGCTCTCCCGGCACCTGGCCGGTGAGGTCGGACCGCGCGGCGTACGCGTCGTCTGCCTGCGCCCGGACGGCATCCCGGAAGCCTGGGTGTCCTGGGGCATGATCGACGACGCCGAGCCCGATCCCGAGGACAGCCCCACGGTGAAGGCCTACATGGAACGGGGCACCGCTCTGCGCCGGCTGCCGAGGCTGGCCGAAGTGGCGGAGACGGCCGCTTTCATGGCGTCCGACCGGGCGGGCGCCATCACGGGAACCGTGGTGAACCTCAGCTGCGGATCCGTCAGCGGCTGAGTACGGGCCTGGTTCCGTGGTCGTCCCTCTGCGTGCCGACGGAACCGCCGGCACCCGTGGGGGCTACGTGCGCTTGGGCCGCGGGGCGCGCGTGCCGGAGGCGGGCTCCTGCACGTCCTCGGGAGCGAAGGTCTCGTCCTCCCCGAAGTCCGGGGCCTGGAAGGGGTTCGTCGTCGGAGACGGCGACACTGCGGTGGTACCGCGGGGTTGCCCTTCCGGGGCGGAGAACAGCGACGTCACATCGATGAGAGGTTTCCCTTTCGTAACAGGACCCCCTGAAGGACCCTGGCGTGCCGTGACCCGGCACAGCGGTCCTACAGCTTGGTCATCTTGCTGTACGGGCTCAAGATCCGCATTTGCGCCGAGCCGAAATCCACGACGACCGCGGTTCCCTCGTCGACGTCGACTACCCGCCCGAGACCGTGGATGTCGTGCGTGACCTGGTCGCCGACCGCGAAGTGCTTGGGAGCGGGCGCGACCGGGGCCTTGAAGGGGCTGGTGGGCAAATGACGCTTCGGTGCAGCAGGCTTAGTCATTGCCCCCAGTATGCACCCACGAAATGCCCCAGTGGCTGACTCTCGGGGGCACGGATAGCTGATCGTTGTACTCGCTCCGGCAGGCGCCGGGCCGCCGGCCGACCGGCGGACGGGCGGGTCAGCCACGCGGGGGGCCGTACCACCCGTACCCTTCATGGTGTCTACGGCGTCACATAGCGGGCGCCAAACACTGGAGGCAATACCCCGTGCTGATTGCTCAGCGTCCCTCACTGACCGAAGAGGTCGTCGACGAGTTCCGTTCCCGGTTCGTGATCGAGCCGCTGGAGCCGGGCTTCGGCTACACCCTCGGCAACTCGCTCCGCCGCACCCTCCTGTCGTCGATCCCCGGCGCCGCCGTCACCTCGATCCGGGTCGACGGCGTCCTGCACGAGTTCACCACCGTGCCGGGCGTCAAGGAGGACGTCACCGACCTCATCCTCAACATCAAGCAGCTCGTCGTCTCCTCGGAGCACGACGAGCCCGTCGTGATGTACCTGCGCAAGCAGGGCCCCGGCGTCGTCACTGCCGCCGACATCGCGCCCCCGGCCGGCGTCGAGGTGCACAACCCCGACCTCGTCCTGGCCACCCTGAACGGCAAGGGCAAGCTGGAGGTGGAGCTGACCGTCGAGCGCGGTCGCGGCTACGTCTCGGCCGTCCAGAACAAGCAGCAGGGCCAGGAGATCGGCCGCATCCCGGTCGACTCCATCTACAGCCCGGTGCTCAAGGTCACCTACAAGGTCGAGGCGACCCGTGTCGAGCAGCGCACCGACTTCGACAAGCTGATCGTCGACGTCGAGACCAAGCAGGCCATGCGTCCCCGCGACGCGATGGCCTCGGCCGGCAAGACCCTGGTCGAGCTGTTCGGGCTCGCCCGCGAGCTCAACGTCGACGCCGAGGGCATCGACATGGGCCCGTCCCCCACGGACGCCGCGCTCGCCGCCGACATGGCGCTGCCGATCGAGGAGCTCGAGCTCACCGTCCGTTCCTACAACTGCCTCAAGCGTGAGGGCGTTCACTCGGTGGGTGAGCTGCTGGCGCGCTCCGAGGCCGACCTGCTCGACATCCGCAACTTCGGTGCGAAGTCGATCGACGAGGTCAAGGCGAAGCTGGCCGGCCTGGGCCTGGCCCTGAAGGACAGCCCGCCCGGATTCGACCCGACCGCCGCCGCCTTCGGCGCGGACGACGGCGCGGACGCCGGTTTCGTGGAGACCGAGCAGTACTGAGCCCGTGCCACATGGCGTTCCCCTCGGAGATCACTCCGAGGGGAACGCTGCGGCGCCGCCAGGCCGCTGTCCGCCGGTCGGGGTGGACCGCAGACCTGTTCCGGGCGTCCGTGCGTGCCGCGGAACGGCGAAGGGGGCGGAGGTCTGTCGACCTCCGCCCCCTTCGCTCAGGAGCGGCCAGTGGTGTCAGCTCACTCGGCGGACGGGGCCGCCTTCTTCTTGCGGAGGAAGAAGACCGCGCCGCCACCGAGGACGACCAGGACGATCGCGATGCCGGCGATCACCGGGGTGGCGCTGCTCGAACCGGTCTCGGCGAGGTCGCCGCCGGTGGTGGAGCCGGTGTCACCGGTGCCCTCGGAGGAGCCGCCGGCCGAGGCCGGGCTGGGCGAGGAGGACGGGGTGTCACCGCCGTTGCCGGCGGTCTCGCAGTCGAGGACGCCCTCGAAGGTCTTCTCGAAGCCCTCGGGGCCGGTGATGGTGACCTTGTAGTGCTGGTCCTCGGCCACCGGCACGGTGATGGTCTCGGACTTCCCGGCCTCGACCGTGTACTCCTTGTCGGCCAGCGTGAAGGTGAACGGCTTGTCACCCTCGTTGGCGGCCGTCACGTCCAGGCCGTTCTTGGCGCAGTTGACCTCGGCGGAGACCGCCGGGATCGGGCCCTTGGCGGCCCAGGTGCCGGTGGTCGTCGCGGAGACGGAACTGTCGCTGGAGCCGGCGAGGATCTGGACCTGCGTGGTGCTGTTGACACCCGTGAACGCGCGGCCGACCGGGAGCTTGGTGTTCGCGGTGGCGGTCAGCGAGGTCGTGCCGTCGGGGGTGCCGGCCTCGACGTCGAAGTAGACCTCGTCGCCGTCCTTGGCGGAGGTGACCGCGGTGCCGTTCTTGTCGGTGACCTTGACGCCGGAGGGGTTGCTGGGCGCGGGGCTCACCTGGACGGTGGAGGCGTTGGTGTGGACGGTGATCGGACCGAGCAGGTCACCGGCCTTGCCGGAGACCGCCGGCGGGTCGAGGGTCAGCGACGCCGCGGGCTCCCGGAGGTCCTTGGCGTGGTCCTGCAGCCAGTCCGCGAGCTCCTCGGCGACCGGGTCGACCGCCGTCACGTCGGCCTTGTCGGAGAAGCGCCAGATGGCCACCTGGGTACCCGCGGCGGCGAGCTTCTCGGTCAGCGGGCCGGACAGGGCCGCGGTCTTCTGCAGCGCCGCGAGGTCGTTCACCTGCGGGTAGGAGTTCTGCAGAATCCAGTTGATCTTGCCGGCGTCCGCGTTGTCGTGGAGGCTCGACTCGTCCCAGGAGACCTCCTTGTAGGCGGCGTTGCCCTGGGTCGGGTTGTGCAGGTCGATGCAGTACGTCTGGATCGTGCCACCGCCGTCGACGGACATCTCGAAGAGTCCGGCGCTGACCGGGTCCTTCTTGCCGCCGTCGTTGATGACGGCCGCGTCGAAGGTCTTCAAACCGCCGAGCGTCGCCGTCGCACCGGGCGCGGTGGGGGTCGCGTCGTCCGCGATGGCGGACCCGGCAACGGCTATGGAACCCGCGGCGAGGAGGCCTGAGGCCACCATCGCTACGGCAAGACGGGCAGCTCCCCGCCTCCGTACAGTGAACATGAATTTCCCCTCCGGGCGAGGCTGGTCGTGGGGGCACGCCTCGCCGACAGCTGTGGATCCCCGCGGAAAGCCGGGGTTCCGCAGAATCCTAGGAACCAACCGCACCAAAGCCACCAGGATTCACGGCCGCCCGGGAATTCGAATCGCAATCGTTACCCGCGCGTAGGCATAGACATGAAATTGTCGATAAATCATCGGCGTTTTACCACCGGGCGAATGCTCAGCTGTCCGGCTTATCCGGACAGGGCGGCCAGCGGATCGGCGAGCGGCTCCCCGGCGCCCGCGGCGGAATTCGGAACCACCAGTTCCGGGCGGCCCACGGACACCCGCCGGAACGCCGAGGTGCCGCGCGTCAGATCATGGCCGCAGGCGATCGCGTCGACGTCGGCGGAGATCCAGCGCTGGCCGTCGCGCTCCTCCTCACGCACTCTCAGGCGTCCCTGGACGAGCAGCGGTTCGCCGACCCCGACCGACGCCACCACGTTCTCCCCCAGTTGCCGCCAGGCCCACACCGTGTAGAAGCTCGTGTGCCCGTCGGACCAGCCGCCACGCTCCCGGTCCCAGCGGCGCGCGGTCGTCGCCAGCCGGAACCTGGCGACCGGCACGCCCGTGGGCGTCTTCCGGAATTCCGGCCTGGTCGCGACATTCCCCACGACGGTGACCAGTGTCTCGTTCATTGCCGTTGCTCCCCCGTTGCCGTCGCCGGCCGGCGGCCCCCTGCCGCCGGCCCCGCGATGGCTCCATGGTGCGCCCGCCGCGCCCCCCGTGGAGAAATGGGATTCAACCTGTGGATTACTGGCCTGTTGTGGACAACTCCGTCACCCGGAAGTGGTTTCCGGAGAGCACCCCGTACTGCTCCCGCACTTCCCGGTAGCGCAGCAATTCCGCCGCCAGCGGCTCCAGCACCCGCGCCCGCCCGCAGTCGGCCGCCGCGTCGGCCATCCGCCGCTCCGCGGCCTGGCCGTGCCGCCGGGCCGGGCCCCGGGCCGCGAACCGGCTCACCCGGGTGAGCAGCGGACCGCCCAGCGCGCCCACGGCCAGCAGCACGGGCGGCAGCCACCACGGCAGCCGCAACGCACCCGCCGCCGTCACGATCCCCGACGCCAGCGCCACCGTCGCGAGCAGCGCCAGCAGCCACTGCGCCGTACCGACCACCGTCCACCACCGGGGACGCAGCGGCTCGTCCGGCGCCACCCGCTCCACCGTCGCGTCCAGCGCCTCCGGGAGCGTGCGGCCACCGCGGCGCGCGGCTTCCCGTACCGCCTGCGCCCAGGGAGCGGGCAACCCCTCGACCGCCTCCGCCGCGACCGCGCGCACCGCCTCGTCGACCGACGCGCGGGACGCCGACAGCGCCGGACGGCGGCCGTCGAGGATGCCGTCGCGCAGATCGGCGCCACGTCCGCGGCGCAGCCGCCGCCACGGGGTGCCGCACGCCTCCTCGGCGGCCCTGGCCCAGGTGCGCTCCGCCGCCCGGCCCGCCGCCGCGGCGCCCACGGCGTGGGCGAGGCTCGCCGTGAAGTCCTCGCGGGACCGGTCGGTGAGCCCCGTCATCCCCTCGGCGACGTACAGCGGGCGCAGCCGCTCGGCGAGCCCGTCCACGTCCGCGGACAGCCGCCGGCTCGCGGCCGCGCGCTCCGCCACGACCTGGCCGATGGCCGCCCGCAGCTCCGGCACGCCGTCACCGTTCAGCGCCGAGGTGGCCAGCACCATGGCGCCGTCCTCGCCGTGCTCGCCGACGGCGAGCCCGTCGTCGTCGAGCAGCCGCCGCAGGTCGTCCAGGACCTGCTCGACGGCCTCCTCCGGGAGCCGGTCGATCTGGTTGAGGACGACGACGGTCACGTCGGCGTGCCCGGCCAGCGGCCGCAGGTAGCGCTCGTGCAGCGCCGCGTCCGCGTACTTCTCCGGGTCGAGCACCCACACGATCACGTCGACGAGCTTCAGCACCCGGTCCACCTGGTCGCGGTGGGCGGTCGCCGCCGAGTCGTGGTCCGGCAGGTCGAGCAGGACCAGGCCGGCGGGCCCGTCGTCCGTCCGTTCCGCCCCCTCGTCCAGGACGCTGTGCCGGGCGAACCGCGCCTTGGGCCCGATGCCGAGCCGGTCCAGCAGCCCGGAGGCGCCCCGGGGGTCCCAGGCACAGGCGACCGGCGCCGAGGTGGTGGGCCGGCGGACGCCGATCCGCGACAGTTCCAGGCCGGTCAGCGCGTTGAACAGGGACGACTTCCCGCTGCCCGTCGCCCCCGCCAGCGCCACCACCGTGTGGTCCGCGGAGAGCCGGCGCCGGTCGCCGACCCGTTCCAGCAGTTCCCCGGCCCCGTCGAGCGCCTCGTGGCTCACGCGGGTGCGCGACAGCCCGAGCAGCTCCGACAGGGCGTCCACCCGCTCTGTGAGCACCTGATCACCTCTCCTGGAGTCCGTACGACTTCTGCACGACCGAAAGCTCCGCGATCAGCGACGCCTGCTGGGCCGCCGTCACATCCAGCGCGTCGACCGGGAGCACCCGCAGTTCCCGCTCCGCGTCGAGCACGTCGCCGACGAGCCGGTCCAGCTCCTC
Organism: Streptomyces sp. TOM-9; assembly: GCF_056858595.1. Classification (NCBI taxonomy): domain Bacteria; kingdom Bacillati; phylum Actinomycetota; class Actinomycetes; order Kitasatosporales; family Streptomycetaceae; genus Streptomyces; species Streptomyces sp. TOM-9. The sequence continues at coordinate 3,749,909 of NZ_JBXEQB010000001.1, forward strand.
GCGCGCCCGGTCGCCCGCCCGCAGCGCCGCCTGCGCGCCGACGAGCGAGGCGAGCCGCTCGCCCGCGACCGTGCCCTTGCGGCCGCCGAGCACGGCGACCGCGATCAGTGCCGCCGCGTGCTGCGGGTCGACGCCTTCCGCGCTGCCGCGCACCGACTGGTGCGCGAGGCGGTTCACCGTGAACCCCCAGGTGTCGACGGCGTCCTCGATCCGCTCGGCGGCGTCATCGGCGGCCGCCTCCGGGTCGGCGTCCTCCGTCAGGACGGCGCCCGCACGGTCGCCGCGCCAGGCGTCGAGGGTCCGCTCGTCCGCCGCCGCGACCTCGGTGCGCAGCTGGACCGCCAGGCTCTCGGCGAGGGCGCACAGCAGGGCCGCCGGACCGCAGTCGGGGTAGCCGCGCCAGCTGGCCAGGGCGTCCCCGGCGAGCAGCGCCCCGGCGCCGACGGCCTCCTGCACGCGCGACTCGGCCTCGTCGTAGGCGTTGTCCACATGGCGGGTCAGACGTACCGCGGCGGCGTGCTGCGCGGCCGAGGCGCCGGCCAGCTCCGGGAGCCGGTTGCCGAGCGAGCCCAGCACCCCGGTCACGGTGCGCCGTGCCGCCTGGTGCCGCGCGGCCGGGTCCTCGGCGCAGTGCGCGAGCCAGCTGCCGAGCGCCGCCACCGCGGTGTGCGGCAGCAGCCCGCCCGCCCCCGCGGACTCGGGCAGCTCCGGGACGGTGAACCGCGGTACGTCCCCGAGCCCGGCCCGGGTCAGCAGCGCCGCGTAGTGCTGCGAGACGTCCTCGGCGATCTGGTGCGGCACCCGGTCCAGGACGGTGGCCAGGGTGACGTCGTACTCCTTGGCCGTACGCAGCAGGTGCCACGGCACGGCGTCGGCGTAGCGCGACGCGGTGGTCACCAGGATCCAGATGTCGGCCGCGCAGAGCAGTTCGGCGGCGAGCTCGCGGTTGCGGGAGACGAGGGAGTCGATGTCGGGCGCGTCCAGCAGGGCGAGTCCGCGCGGCAGCGTGTCGTCGGTCTCCAGGCGCAGCCACAGCCTGGTCTCCTCCGCCTCGCGCTCCTCGTCGTTCCCGTCCGGCCTCTCCTCCCCGTCGGCGTCTGCCGCGGTCCTGGGTCGCGGTGCCCAGGCACGGGCCAGGCCCGGCAGCACCCGCGGATCGGCGAACCACGCGCGGTCCTGGGGGTGGCACACCAGCACCGGTGTGCGCGTCGTGGGGCGCAGCACGCCCGCGTCACTGACCCGCCGCCCGATCAGCGAGTTCACGAGCGTGGACTTCCCCGCTCCCGTCGAACCGCCCACCACGGCCAGCAGCGGCGCTTCGGGCGCCTTCAGCCGGGGCACCAGATAGTCGTCGAGCTGCGCCAGCAGCTCTTGACGTGTGCGGCGGGCCCGCTCGGCTCCGGGAAGGGGGAGGGGAAAGCGCGCGTCCGCGACGCGATCGCGCAGCGCCGACAGCGCGTCGAGGAGTTCGGGCCGTACATCCAAGATCGCCACAGTGGCAGAATGCCCCATTTTGGTGGGTTTTTGAAGCGTATTCCGCCTAGTTCACGTCTTTCGGCCCGCAAGAAGACCGGAACGGGACAGAAGGGCCGGAAGAGACACCGGCATAACGAGTGCACAACAGCCGTCGGCTGAGGCGCCAAAACTGGTGCGACATTCGCACCTGCCTGCGATTATCAGACCGCTTCACCGAACCTACACAACGTGTCATGAAGGCGAAGCAACCGGCCGCACATCAGCCGCGCCCTATCCTTGTCCCCGGCAAGGTCACGGAACCGTCGACACAAGGGGCGGGTTCGGTCGCGGCCAACGTCCGGCCCCCGTAGCTCAGTGGATAGAGCAGGCGCCTTCTAAGCGCTTGGCCGCAGGTTCGAGTCCTGCCGGGGGCACCCACTGCGCCCCTCCCTATGGAGGGGCTTTTTTGCTGGTCACCACGGGTACGACGGCGGTCGCGCGGGCGTGCCGGGGGTGCGCACGGCGTGCGGGTCGCGGGGTGGGGGCGGGGTCGCAACGGCCGGGGCGGCGGCGGTCAGTGGGGCCCGCGGGCGGGGCGTCCGGTGCCGTAGGAGGGCCGTCGGGGCGACGCCCGGCGGCAGCCCGGGAGCGGCTTTCCCGCAACCCACGCCGCGCCTGAATCGGCCGTTCACGATTGGCCGGTCTCCGCCTCTGCCTCGCGACGGACGGACCGCCGCCGTCATCGCGTCGTACGGTCGACCGCGTCCAGGACGTCGGCCCACGGGAGACCGCGGCCGTCGGGGGCCTCGCCCGGTTCCGGGAGGGGCCGGGCGTCCGGGTCGTGGAGGAGGTGGACGCCGGCCGCGCGGAGGGTGGCGAGGTGGCGGGGCCAGGCCGGGTGGCGGGCGTGGGCCGCGTTGACGGCCGGGACGGCGACCAGCGGCACGTGCGGGGTGCCGAGGACCTCCGCGAGCAGGGTGAGGGCCTGGTTGTCGGCGATGCCGAGGGCGAGTTTGGCCAGGGTGTTGGCGGTGGCCGGGGCCAGCACGCAGCAGTCGGCGGCCGGATGGGGCCGCGGCTCGCCGGGGAGCCGCGACCGGTCGCGCACGGGGAGGCCGGTCACGTCGCGCAGCCGCCCGGTCTCGCCCTGTTCCCCGAGCCAGCGTGCGGCGGTCGGGGTGAGCGTGACGGCGACGCGCCAGCCGCGGGCGAGCGCGGGCAGGACGAGGCCCTCGCGCAGGGTCTCGACGCCGTCGGCGGCCGAGCCGACGACGGCGAGGACCCCGCGGCCCGGCCGCACCTGGGGTGGGGAGGTGTGAGGAGGCATGGACACCCCTTACCCGAACCGGCCCTCCACGTAGTCGGCCGTCCGCGGGTCGGTCGGGCTGCCGAACATGGCGGGGGTGGGCCCGTGCTCCACGATGCCGCCGGGGGTGCCCTGTTCGGCGAGGAAGAAGGCGCACTGGTCCGAGACGCGGGCGGCCTGCTGCATGTTGTGGGTGACGATCACGATCGTGACCTCGTGGGCCAGTTCGCGGATCGTCTCCTCGATGCGCCGGGTCGAGGTGGGGTCCAGGGCCGAGCAGGGCTCGTCCATGAGCAGCACCTTGGGCCGTACGGCCAGCGAGCGGGCGATGCACAGGCGTTGCTGCTGACCGCCGGAGAGGGCCCCGCCGGGCTGGCGCAGCCGGGCCCGGACCTCCTTCCAGAGGCCGGCCTTGGTCAGACACTCCTCGACGAGCGCGTCCTTCGCGGCGTCGCGGACCCGCTGCCCGGTGAGCTTCAGGCCCGCGGTGACGTTGTCGTAGATCGACATCGCCGGGAAGGGGTTGGGCTTCTGGAAGACCATGCCGATGCGGCGGCGGGCCTCGGTGAGGCGGCGCCCGCGGGCGTAGATGTCCTCGCCGTCCAGCAGGACTTCGCCCGCCAGGGCGGCGGACGGCACGAGTTCGTGCATCCGGTTGAGGGTCCGCAGGAAGGTGGACTTGCCGCAGCCCGAGGGGCCGATGAGGGCGGTGACCTCCCCGGCGGGCATGGTCAGGGAGACCCGTTCGAGGACCTTGTGGTCGCCGAACCAGCACGAGATGCGGCGGGCCTCCAGGGTGGCGCCGGGGCTGGCGTCCTGCGTGATCGGCGGGAGCGGGATGGTGGTCTCGGTCACGAACGGGTCCTCACATCAGGTTGGGCAGGAGCAGGGCCGCGTGGTCCGCGACGAGGAGGCCGAGCAGGCCGAGCACGGGGACGCCGACGACCCAGGCGTGCCGCCGTCCCCAGCGGGCGTGCGCCCAGGCGAGGCCGGCGGCGGCGAGGAGCAGGCCCTGGCCCCACAGGACGACGGGCAGCCAGGCGGTCTCCTGGACGGCCATGGCGGTCTCGTCGGCCGGCAGCGCGCCGGGCAGGACGGCGGGGGCGGAGGCGGGCTGGACGTCGGACATCAGGTCGGCGTCCACCCGCAGGATGCCGCGCGGCATGAAGGCGGTGCCCTCGGCGGTGATCAGCGTCAGGCGGCCCTTGCCGGCCGCGGGCGGCGCGGGCTGGGGGTCACCGGCGCGGCGGACCGCGACGACGCGGTAGCGGTGCACGCCCTGGCCGGTGGTCACGGTGAGCTGCTCGCCCGGGTGGAGGCCGCCCAGGTGCCGGAAGGGGCCTCCGTAGGTGGCCTGGCGCCCCATGATGACGCTGGTGCCGGCCTGGCCGGGCAGCGGCGTGTCACGGCGGTGGCCCGGGCCGCGGGTCAGGACCTCCGAGGTGGTGCCCTCGCCGACGACCTCGCGCAGTCCGAGCCCGGGGACGGAGAGCACCGCCACCGGGGTACCGGTGGTGAGCGGCTTGACGCCGTCGCCCGAACCGCCCACGGGTGCCACCCCGTTGGCGAGGTCATTGCGCAGCGCGGCGTAGTCGACCTGCTGGTCGCGGGCGTGGCGGACCTGGCCGAGCAGGCCCACGTCCACGACGAAGCCGAGGAGCAGGGCCGCCAGGATGCTCAGGGCCGCCCCGGCGACCCGCAGGCCGGGGCCGGCCGGACGCGTGGTGCGCGTCCGGCCGGCCTCCGGCCCCGGCGGGGTGAGGTCCGCCGGCCCGTTCCCCGAGGGGGCGGGCCGGTCGTGGGCGGGAGCCACGCGGACCGGGGTGCCGACCGGGGTCATCCCACCCTCACCGACTTGGAGGTGGCGCTGCCGTTGGTGTAGCCCGACCGCTTCGCGGTGATCTTGAGCGCGACGCGGTGCCCGCGGTCGGCCTTGGTCAGCACGTACGTGGAGTGCGTGGCACCGCGGATCGCCTTGCCGTCGCGCCGCCACTCGTAGCTGTAGGACGTGGCCGAGGGCTTCCAGCTGCCGGCCTTGGCGGTGAGCCGCTTGCCGGTCCTGGCGGTGCCGCTGATCGTCGGCAGCTTGGTGTTCTTCAGGGCCGGGCCGACGCCCACGGTCACCGCGGGGCTCGTCGCCGCGGTGCTGCCGGTGGTGTTCTTGGCGGTCACCCGGCAGGCGACCTTGTGCTTGTAGTCGCCGGAGGTCAGGCCCCAGGTCTTCGCGGTCGCGCCGCTGACGACCTTGTTGTCGCGCAGCCAGGCGTACGCGTACGAGGTCGCCCCGCCGAACGTGGCGGAGCAGGTCACCGTCGAGGCGACCTTCACGGTGCCGGTCACCTTCGGGGCCGTGACGACGACCGGGGGCTTGACCTTGACGGTGTACGGGAGCGCCCCGGAAGCCGACGGCTTGTACGCCGCCGCGTCGGCCGGGGTGAACGCCGCGCTCAGCGCGTGGGTGCCGACGCCCAGGGCGGTGGTGGTCAGCGACGCCGCGCCGTTCGACACCGCGACCGGGGAGCCGATCTGGGTCGCGCCGTCGAGGAAGCGGACCGAGCCCGCGGCCGCGGCGGGGGCCACCGTCGCGGTGAGCTTCACCGAAGTGCCCTGGACCACCGGGCTCGCCGGGGATGCGGCGAGGGTGGTCGTGGTGGCGACCTGGGTGGGGGGCGGGGTGCTCTGGTACGTGGTGTTGGTGGTGAACCAGATGGCCGAGGTGAAGTCGCCGAAGGTGTCGGCCCCGAAGGCCTTGCGGCAGGTCAGGGTGAAGTCGTAGCGGCCCTTCAGCTCGGTGAAGCCCGCATCCTTCGCGTAGTCGCGCATCGTCTGCATCAGCGGCACGGTGAACCCGCCGCCGGGCACCGCCGGGTAGATGGCGATCTCCGAGTTGCCCACCACGTTCTGGCCCTCGGCCGGGAAGCCGGCGCCCTTCACCTTGACGATCAGGTTGGTCGCGTCCTCGGGACAGGGCCCCGAGGTGGTGAGCGACATCCCCGACACGTCCGTGCCGGTGGCCGGGGCGACCTCCATGGAGCCGATGACCTCGGCCCTGGCGGTCCCGGCGGCGGCGACGGCGATGCCGCCCGCGGCGATCGCCGAGGCGAGCACGAGCGACAGTCGCCGGCGTACGGTGGTGATCTTCATGGTCGTCTCCCGCCGTCTCAGTCGTTCGAGGAGTCGGTGAAGGACAGCAGACCGCGGCGGCGGGCCTGCCGGACGGCGATCGTGCCGGACCCGACCAGGGCGGCCGCGACGGCGGCGAGCCAGCCCGCGTCGGCGCCGGTGGCCGCCAGCGAGTCGTCGTCACCGCCCGAGGCGCCGCCGTCGACCTCGGTGGAGATGTCCTGCGAATCGCCGCCCGTGGTGTCGTCACCCGTGTCACCACTGGTGTCACCACCGGTGGTGTCCGTGGGCTCGTCGGTGTCCGTCGGCTCGCCGGTGTCGGTCGGGTCCGTCGTCGGCGTGGGGCTGTCCGTCGGCGTGGTGGTGTTCGTCGGGGTGGTGCTCGGGGTCGGCGTGGGCGTCGGGGTGCCACCCGCGGGGTCGGTGTCCTGGTAGGTGGTGTTGGTGGTGAACCAGATGGCGGTGGTGAAGTCGCCGTACGTGTCGGCCCCGAAGGCGTTGCGGCAGGTCCGGGTGAAGTCGTAACGGCCCTTCAGCTCCTTGAACCCCGCGTCCTTCGCGTAGTCGCGCATCGTCTGCATCAACGGCACGGAGAAGCCGCCGCCGGGCGCCGGCTGGTAGATGGCGATCTCCGAGTTGCCCACCACGTTCTGGCCCTCGGCCGGGAAGCCCTCGCCCTGCACCTTGAGGATGACGTTGGCCGCCGCCGCGGGGCACGGCCCCGAGGTGTCGAACGCCATCCCGACGGTGTCCGAGCCGGTGGCCGGGGTCACCTTCAGCGTGCCGATGGTCTCCGCGTGCGCGGAGGTCGCGGCCATGATGCCCACCGCCCCGCCGGCCAGGACGAGCGAGCCGAGTGCGGCCGCGGTCGAGCGGTGCAGGCGTGTGAAGGACACTGTCTTTCTCCTCTTGTCTTGCTTGGTGAATGGACGGGGTGACGGGTGCTCAGCCGGACGTGTCCGCCCGCGCGGCACGTCCCCTGCGCCCCCGCACCCACTGGGCGGCGCCCGCCAGGAGCACCAGGAAGGCGACCGCGAAGCCGCCGAGCGACCAGGCGACGAGGGAGCCGTGCGCGTCCCCGGCCGGGTCGGCCGAGGCGGCGTTCACGACCCCGGTGACACCGCCCTGGGCAGGCGCACCGGAGGCGTCCGGGGAGGCCGGGGGCACGAGGCCCTGACCGCCCTGACCGCCCTGGCCGTCGGCGGGGGCCGTCCGGCCCGACCCGCCGGGGGTGGACGACTGCCCCGGACGTGCGGTGCCGCCCGGCTGAGCGGAGGTTCCCGCCGCGGGCTTCTCGGGGGTGGCCCGGGTGCCGTCCGTGTAGGTGGTGCCGGAGGTGAAGCGGAGCGAACCGGTGAGGTCCCGCAGGCTCTTGAGGCCGAAAGGGGCCTCCAGGCAGCTGACGGTGAAGGTGTAGGTGCCGCGCAGGGTGCTGAAGCCGGCGTCGTGGGCGTAGTCCTGCATCGTGTAGGTCAGCGGGATCACCAGCCCGCCGCCCGGTGCCGAAGGGTAGGTGCCGATCTCGGAGTTGCCGACGACGATCTTGCCGTCGCGGGGGAATCCGGCGCCCTTGACCCGGGCGATGACGTTCCGCGTCCCGTCGGGGCAGGGCCCGGCGGCGGTCAGGGTGATGGGCTCGGCGGCGCTGCCGTGCTGCGGCGCGACCGTGAGGTCGCCGGGCGCCGCGGCGTGGGCCGCGGGCGCGGCCGCCCACAGCGAGAGAGCGGCCAGCACCATGGCGACGGGAGCGGAGGCACGCGAGGCGGGGGCCGGCTTCTTCGGCGCGGTCCCGGCGGTGCGGGCGGCGTCCGGACGCGGTCCGCGGCGGCGGCGCCGGCGGCGGACCCACCATGCGACGGCCACCGCGGCGACGACCGCCAGGACGGCGAACAGGGACCAGGGCACGGCCCAGAAGCCCTGGGAGCGGGTCAGGCTCGGCAGGTCGGCGATCGCGACGTCACCGCGCACCGAGACCGCGTCGACCGAGACGGTGGTGGTGTCCCGCACCGTCGGCAGGACGCCGGTGGCCGTGACGCTGATCCTCAGCGCGTTGCCCGGGAGGACCTCGGCGAGGTCGCGCGAGCCCTTCACCGTGGCGATGCCCCCGAACGCGTCGCGGACGCGGACCGTCTGCTCGGCGGCCAGCCGGACGTTGCCGGTGTTGCGCACGGTGTACGACACCGTCGCGGTGCCGGTCCCGAAGGGGTTGGCCGTGCCGTGGTAGTCGGTGTGCAGGTCCTCGACGGCGAGCAGCGGCCTGAGTTGGCCGGCCACCCGCAGGTACATCCGGGCGCCGACGCGCTGGTCGACCTGGACCCGGTCGCCCTTGGCGCCGGTGCGGACCGCGGACAGCGACGCGACGATGCCGGCGGGGTGGTCGCCGGGGGCGACCGTGCGCGGCACGGTCAGCGTGAAGGGGACGATGACGCGGGAACGGGCGGCCACGGTCACCCGGGACCTGCCGAGCTTGATCCAGGTGCCGGCGTCGCTGGACCTGGCGGCCCGGGCGAGCAGGTCGAAGCCGCCCTCGGCGGAGTTGATGGCATCGGCGGCGTAGACGCTCAGCGTCAGGGGCTTGGCGCTGTAGTTCCAGATGGCGATGTGGTCCCGGATGACGGCACCCGGGGTCACGCCGTAGGAGTAGTTGGGCCGGCCGTCGGGCTTGTCGGCCGTGGACGGCTGGACGCCGAAGGTGGTGCGCCCGTTCGGGCCCGCGCCGGGTCGTGCGGCGGCCGCGTGCGAGGCGGCGGCCTGCGGGGCGGCGGCCGACGCCGTTTCGGCGGCCGGGAGTACGGCGAGGACGCAGGCGGCCAGGACGGCGGCGATACGGCGGGCTGATCGTGTGATCATGTCAGGTCGTCCGATCGGGCGCGGGTGGGACGGGGTGGTGCGGGACGTGCTTGCCGGGACGGGCATCGCTGCCCGTCCCGGTCCGGGCCGGACCCGGGGGCGTCACCGCCCCCGGGCCGTCCGCCGGCTCAGATCGCCGTGAGGGTGAGGGTCGCGGTGTAGGTGCCGGCCACGGTCGAGGTCGGCACGTTCAGGGAGAGGCCCGCACCCAGGTGCGCGGTACCGAGGCCGGTACCGGTGGCGAGGGAGCGGGAGGACTTCAGGCCGCCCTGGCCGGCGTCGCCGGGGGCGACGCCCTGCGCCGCGGAGACCGCGGAGCCGGCGGTGACGGTCTGCGCCGGGGCGTGGTCGACCACGTCCGGCGTCCAGCCCAGGTTCTGGCCGTTGATGGCGTGCGTGCCGCCGTCGGAGAAGTCGGTCACCTGGCCGCTGACGCTCCAGCCGGGGTTGCCGGCGCGGGCGTCGGTCAGGGTGACCGTGTTGATCCCGCCCGTGGTGGTCAGCAGGTCGCCGTCGGCGTTCAGCACCGGCGACGGCAGCGTGACGTGCGGGTTGTCGACGCTGATGACCAGGGCGCCGGACTCGACGGTCGTGGTGATGTCCTGCGAGGCGGAGACGCCGGCGAAGTCACCGATCAGGTACGGGACCGCACCGGAGTCGGAACCGGTGTAGGCCGCGCTGTTCGCCGGGACGAAGGTCGCGGAGAAGCTGTGCTCGCCCTTCGCCAGGCTGCTGGTGGTGTAGGAGGCCTGGCCGCCCGAGACGGGGATGGTGGCCAGCGTGGTGGTGGCGCCGCCCACGGTGTCCTGGAACTTCACGGAGCCGGCCGCGGCGGCGGGGGTGACCGTGGCGTTCATGGTGACCGGGCTGAACTGCGGCGTGGTGTCGGACGGCGAGATGGCCAGCGAGGTCGTCGTCGCGGTCGCCTGCGGTGCGTTCACCTTGTACGCCACCGCGGTGGAGGCTGACGGGTTGTAGGCGGCGCCGGTCGGGGTGAACTCGGCGGTCAGGTCGTGGTCGCCCGCGGCCAGGGCGTTCGTGGTGAGGACCGCGGTGCCGCCGGAGACGGCGACCGGGGAGCCGAGCGCGGTGCCGTTGTCCTTGAACTGCACCTTGCCCTCGGCGGCCGCCGGAGCCACGTTGGCGGTCAGCGTGACGGTCTCGCCCTCGGTGACCGGGCTGGCCGGGCTGACCGCGAGGGCGGTGGAGGTGTCGGTCTTCACGCTCGGGTCGGTGTTCTGGTACGTCTCGTTGGACGTGAACCAGATCGATCCGGTGAAGTCGCCGAAGTTCGAGGAGCCGAAGGCCAGCCGGCAGGTGACCTTGAAGGAGTACTCGCCCTTCAGCTCGTTGAAGCCGGCGTCCTTGGCGTAGTCGCGCATCGTCTGCGTCAGCGGGACGATCATCCCGCCGTCACCGGAGATCGGGTAGATGTCCTTCGACGCGTTGCCGACGACGGTCTGGCCCTCGGCCGGGAAGCCCGAACCGGTCACGGACACGATGACGTTGGTCGCCTCGTCGGGACACGCGTCCGAGGTGGTCAGCGCGATGCCCGTGGTGTCGGTGCCGGTGGCCGGGTTGAAGGTGACGGTGCCGATCTCGGCGGCGTGCGCGGCCGGGGCCGCGATCAGGCCCGCCGCGCAGGCGGCGACCAGGCTCGCGAGACCGCCCGCCAGGGCCCGCGAGAGCTTGTTCTTGAACACTGTCGTGTTCTCCCTCTTCGGAGGTTGCGGAAGTGACGGAGACAGCAGGGCGTGGATCAGGGGGTCTGCTTGCTGGTGTCACCGCAGTTGGCGTTGGCGGCGAAGCCGTAGGTGTTGATCACGTCGGTCTTCTGGCAGATCAGCGAGTTGGAGCCGACGAAGACCGTGCTCCACGGCGCGGTGCCGACCTTGCTGGTCGGGATCACGTTGTAGACGTCGCGCTTCACACCGAAGCTGCTGTTCAGCACGGTCGGCGCGATGCCGTCGATGGTGCCGAGGACCGCCTTGCCGCGCAGGTCCGCGATGGTCTGCGTGGACTGCGAGTTGTACTGGGCGATGGAGAACGGCACGATCGACTTGTCGTCGAGGATGCGGCCGTCGTGCTCCTGCACCGGGTTGCCGCCCTTGGCGTCCTTGATGCAGGGGTAGACGCCGTTCTTCACGTCGGTGTCCGAGATGCCGACGGTGGACTCCCAGAAGCTGCGCGTGCCGGAGCCCGCCTGCGGGAGGTACGCCGTCATGGTGAAGTTGGGAGCGGTGCCCACGTAGTCCTTGTTGCAGGTGTAGATCTGCTTCAGGTCGTTCAGCGTGAGCTTGCGCGGGATCTGGCTGGAGCCGGTGATCGCGTAGGTCACGCCGTCCACGGCGAACGGGACGTAGGTGAGGTCCGGGTCGACGGCGCCCAGGCTGAGGCTGGAGGACCGGGCGAAGTCCAGGCAGTTGTCATTCGCCTGCAGGGAGGCGACCAGCGCGTTGCGGCCGGCACCCGAGCCGTTCGGGCGGTCGATGGTGCAGGTCGTGCCGCTCTTGGTGGTGATCTTCGCCGAACCGGTGGCGTCGTAGGAGCCGATCACCTTCTGGCCGCCGATCGTGATCGACTGGGCCATGCCGTTCATGACGTCCTGGGTGGTGTCGGAGCCCACACCGGACAGCTGGCGGAAGGCCGGGGCGCCGGAAGGGTCGGCGACGGCGACGCTGGCGCAGACGGTGCCGGTGAGCAGACCGGCGACGCCGACGGCGGCCACCGCGAACTTGCGTATGTTCACTTGCGTTTACCTCTCGGATAGGCTTGCGCCGGGTGGTGCCCGGCACGGTTGTTTCAGACAGTTCGTTGGCGCGGACCTGTCGTGGTCTCGGGTTCGGGCATCACCCCCTCGGCTCTCGGCCGGACGTGCCCTTGGCACGCCAGGTCTGCAGACCTGCAGCGAGTCGCGGCGCCACCCTCGGCAGGAGGGGGCCGCAGACGGCCGCGACGAGCCCGGCGACCAGGGCGATCAGGAGGACGTAGCGCACGGCGCCCAGCACCCACTCGGGCGTGCGGGACAGCGGGACGTCGGCGGCCACGGGGACCGGCGGCGGCGAGGCGGTCACCGGGGCCGCCGGCGGGTCCGAGGGGGACGGCGTGGAGGACGGCGCGGTGCCGACGGTCTGACTGCCGCCACCGCCGCCCGTGCCGCCGGAGGTGTTCTCGCTCTCCTCCTCGGGCGCGGAGGGGCCCGACCGGGACACGATGGCGTCGGCGGCCGACTCGGTCTGCTTGCGCAGCGACGCCGGCAGCGGGGCGTACCCGTCGGGCAGGGTGCCGGCGGTCACTCCGGGCACCTGGCCCTTCCCGGCGGCGTACCGCAGCAGCGCGGCGTAGTCGCGGCCCTCCTGCTTGGACAGCTTCTCCGGGATGGTGGCGGCGTAGGTGAGGAGCGTGAGCGGGTAGGCGTCCTTGGCCCCGGCCTTGGGGTCGCCCACCAGGACCCCGCTGACCGGGCCGGGCTTCATCGCCTTCTGCGCGGCGAGCATGGCCGCGTCGGTGGGCGCCACGAACGCGCCCGAGGCGTTCTGCAGCTTGGCCGTCACCAGTCCGTAACGCCGGGCGGTCGCGGTGTCGGTCACCGCGAGGATGGCCCGCCGGCCCGCCGGCTGCGGGGGATCCTTCTTGTACGCGGGCGGCTGGCTGGTCGGGTCCCAGTTGCCGCGGGCCAGGGTGTCGCCGCGGGCGGCGGAGCGGGCCGCGTTCTTCATGTCGGTCGCGTAGGGGTGCTTGTCCAGGATGCACAGCGGCTGGTCCGGGTGGTCCGGGAACTGCTGGCAGTACGGGTCGCTCTTCGGGAAGCCGTCGACGGGCAGGTCCAGGTCCTTGTAGTTCGGGTTGACCGTCATGCCCGAGAAGCCCGGATCGCCGTGGCTGCCCTCGTTGTCGGGCGTGCCGTCGAGGAACTCCCGCGCGGCGGGGTCGCTGTCGACCCAGCTCCACAGCTGCGAGGCCGCGTCGGAGAGCGGCTGCGGCACCAGCGCGTCGCCGAGGGCGCCGAGGAAGTCCAGGTCCTCGTAGCGGGGGTTGTACTTGATGAACTCCGGGTCGTGCCCCAGGTTGTACGGGTTCTTCGCGGTGCTCTCGGCGAAGCGCGAGTTGCCGTCCTGGTACGACTCGGTGAGCAGTTTGGCGACCAGTCGCGGGGTGAGGTTGAGCGAGGTCAGCCGGTTGCCGTTGCGTGCGTGGATCTCATCGGAGGCGGAGGACGCCGCGTGGCTCTCGATGAAGAACCCGAGGGTCAGCCCGGACAGGGTCACCGGCGCGTAGACAGGCTTGGTGTCCGGGGGCAAGGTGGCCGGATCCGCCGCACGGTTGAGGAACACCATGCCCGGCTCGTCCACGGTCAGGTTCTCGCGAGCGCCGACGTCGCCGGCCTGCGCGAAGCCGTAGATGGTCTTGTTGCCGGTCTGGCAGAGGGTGGGCTGCCAGCGGTGCACGGCCTCGGCGGCCATCTCGGTGCCGAGGGTGGGACGCTCGGCGGCCCCGATCGGGCAGTAGGTGCCGGCCCGCTCGAAGCGCAGCGGGAAGACCAGGCGCTCCTTCCAGTTGGTCGCCGACAGCGGCGAGGACTGGAGCAGGCCGTCCGACTGCGCCCGGTACGAGGTCCCGTCTACCTCCGTCTCACCACGGGGGACGACGACGAGCCAGCACGAGCGCGCGCCGGACTTCCCCTTCGGGACGTCCCCGCAGCCGAGACCGGGAGCCTCCGCCGCGGTCTGGACCTCGAAGTACACCTCCCCGGTGCCGCTGGAACCGGTGCGCGCGTAGGGCACCTCGTTGGTGGTGTTCGAGTCGAAGAAGTCGTTGGTGTTGCCGCTGTCGAACACGTCGCCGCTCACGGCGCGGAAGGGCGCGAACGAGATGTTGCTGCCCGTGGCGGGCGGCGGCAGCGTCTGCGCGGGGTCCTTGAGGCCGCCGTAGCTGAGCTGCCGGGTGTTGGTCCAGGCGCCGGCCGCCTGCCCGCCCGTGCCCGCGCCGAGGTCGGCCGAACCGCCGAACTGGCACTGCTCGGGGCTCGGGCCCGAGGGGTCGTCGCCCCAGCACTGCATGATCTGCAGGTAGTCGGCGGGGTACTTGCTGTCGTCGACGGTGGGGACCGCGTCCTTCCAGGTGATCTTCACGACCTGGTTGACCAGGCTGCTCGTCTGGTCGACGGTCACCTTGAGGTCGGCGAATTCCCCCTTGCCGGAGACGGTCATCGCGGAGCCTGAGTCGGCCTGCGACACGGTGGCCGGCGCGGCCGCCGCGGCCATCACCAGGGCGCAGGCGACGAGCACGGCGCGATGTGCCGCCCGGCGGAAGCGCGAGGGGATCACGACCGCCTCCGCTTCGTGTTCAGCAGCGACGTGAGCAGCGGCGGCGCGACCGTGAGCGTCAGCAGCAGCACCGCGGCGAGCACCATCAGGGCGGTGCGCGTGCCGCCGCCGATGCTGCCGGCGGTGGTGACCGGCGTGGCGTACGCCCCGTCGTCGCCGCCGGTGGCCGAACCGTCGTTCGCGATCACCTGTCCCGTGTCCGGGTCGACCGAGGGCGAGGCGCTCGCGTCGGCGCCGCCGGACGTCGTGCCGCCCTGACTCCCACCGCTCGCGCCCGTGGAGGAACCGCCCCCGCTGCCGGACGTACCGCTGCCGGAACCGCCGGAGCCCGAACCGCCCGACGAACCGGAGCCGCCCTTGACCGTGGTCGAGGCCGTGTTGCCGCCGGTGCCCGTGGCGCACTGGCTGCTTCCCTGCTTGTCGCAGTCCTTCGGGTAGGGCGCGTTCTTGGCGAGGGTGTTGGTGCCGTCGGTGGAGAAGGTGGGGTTCTGGCAGTTCTTGACGTCGATCGACTCGACGTCGACCCCGGGGATGCGGCGCACCTGGTCGAGCCCGGCCTGCACCAGGTTGATCGGCAGGGGCGAGAACCCGAGTTTGCCGACGCTCTTCTGGCCCTCGCACAGGAAGTAGTACGCGAAGGCGCCGAGGGTCCTGCCCTTCAGCTCGCTGAAGTTGTTCTCGACCTTGGTGGGAATGATCATGTAGCTGTAGCTGGACAGGGGGTAGGTCCGGCGGTCCGTGTCGTTGTAGACGCCGTCCAGCTTCTGGGTGAGCGTCTTGTCGTCGATCTGCGCCTTCAGCAGCGCCACCGCCACGTTCTTGTCGGTCGGCTCGACGTAGTAGCCCGCCTTGTTGAGCACCTTGACCACCGGGAAGTGCGTGGTGACCTTCGCGTAGGAGTACTCGACGTAGGTGATCGTGCCGACGTTGCGCTGCGCGGCGACGTAGCCGGAGACGCCGTTGGAGCCCGCCTGGGCGACGACGGGGGATCCGGAGATCTTGGGGTAGATGGACGTCGTGCCGCACGGCGTGGTGCGGCCGGCCTTGCGGCAGTAGTCGTCCCACAGCCCGCCGTACTGCTTGGCCATCCAGGTCGTGAACTGCGCGGTGGTGCCGGAGCCGTCCGAGCGGACCACGGGGATGACCGGACGCGCCGGCAGCGACGCCGCGAGCGCCGGGTTGTCCTTCTTGATCGCCGGGTCGTTCCAGGTCTTGATGACACCGGTGAAGATCTTGGTGATGACCTCACCGGACAGCCGCAGGTTGGTCACCTGCCGGTTGCCGATCTTGAGGTTGTACATGAACGACGTGCCGCCGGCCACGATCGGCATGTACGCGTACTTGCGGCGCGGCGGGGTGTCGACGACACCCGAGTCCTTGATGCCGTAGGGGATCTCGGAGACGGCGAAGTCGACGGTGCCGTTGCGGTACTGGTTGCGGCCGTCGGAGGAACCGGTGCCGTTGTAGGTGACCTTCATGTTGTACTGCTGGACGTTGGCCGTCCACTGGTCCATCGCGTTCTGGCTCCATGTGGAGCCGGCGCCCGCGATCGGGACGTACGTCGCGGCGGACGCCTCCTCGGCGACGGGCAGCGAGGCGCCGAACAGCAGCGCCGCCAGCATCAGGGCGAGGGCGGTCAGGACTCTGACGCGGGGACGTTCGGAAGATGCCGGACGTGCTCCGGGCATGACGGGTGACTCCTGATCGGTGCGGTCGGTGCCCTGCGTGCGGGCGGGATGGACGGTCACGGCCGGGTCCCGGTCGCGGCTGCGGCTGCGGCCTGCGCGAGCGGATCCGGACGGCGGCTCATGCGTTCCGCGTCGCGGCGGGAGGCCAGCACCCGCCGGTGCTGCTGGCCGCGGGACAGCTCGCCCGGGCCGCGGCCGCCGAGGACGCGGGCCAGCAGGAACAGCAGCAGCACGAGTGCCATCAGCAGCGCGGCGCATCCGAACCCGCGGGCGATCATGTTGGGC
Organism: Streptomyces sp. TOM-9; assembly: GCF_056858595.1. Classification (NCBI taxonomy): domain Bacteria; kingdom Bacillati; phylum Actinomycetota; class Actinomycetes; order Kitasatosporales; family Streptomycetaceae; genus Streptomyces; species Streptomyces sp. TOM-9. The sequence goes on from NZ_JBXEQB010000001.1 coordinate 3,765,943, forward strand.
TGGGGAGAGGCCACCAACTGGAAGGTGGCCAGCGGCAGCGAGACCTGGGGCCCGCTCAGCGGGTCGGCGTTGAGCGAGGGGTTGGCTCCGGCGGTGAGCAGCACCGGGGAGGTCTCACCGATACCGCGGGCGGTGCCCAGGATGACCGCGGTCGTGAGACCGGAGCGGGAGGTCGGCAGCACCACCGTCCAGATCGTGCGCCACTGTCCCGAACCGAGCGCGTAGGAGGCCTCGCGCAGGGAGCTCGGCACCAGGCGGATGACCACGTCGGCGGCGCGGATGATGATGGGCAGCATCATCACGCTCAGCGCGAGCCCGGCGGCGAGGCCGGACTTCTCGAAGTGGAGGATGAGGATCAAGGTCGCGTAGATGAACAGGCCCGCCACGATGGACGGCAGCGCGGTCATCGCCTCGACGACGGTCCGCACGAAGCGGGCGTAGGTGCCCGGAACCTCGTTGAGGAACACCGCGCACATCAGGCCCAGCGGCACGGTGATCGCCAGCGCGATGCCGATCTGCTCCAGGGTGCCGACCATCGCGTGCAGCACACCGCCCTCGCTGAGCGACGCCAGAGGGCCCGTGCCCCCCATGTTCTCGGTGAAGAAGTTGAGGTGCGTCAGCGCGGGTCTGCCGCGGTACAGGGCGTATCCGACCACGAAGAGCAGGCAGGAGCACCGTCGCCAGGCTCTGCCAGATCACGGCGGCGACCCGGTCGCGCACCGCGACGCGGTTCTGGTCGAGGGAGACCAGCACCGCGTACAGGCCGATGAACAGGACGTAGGCGACGACCACGAAGCCCAGCAGCGAGTCGAACGGGGCGATCCAGCCGAACAGCACGAACGTCAGGGCCACGGAGCCGGCCAGTGCGCCGGCCAGTGCCAGCCGGTCCTCCGCCGTCACGGGCGAGGTGTTGCGGCGCACCTCCGGCACCGCGTCGTCCTCGCGGGTCGGCGTCGTCGTCCGCGGTGTCTTGAGGAGATCGGTCATTTCAGGCCTCCGCCCCCGCGCCCGAGCGGCTGCGCGCCACGATCGAGGAGGCGATGAAGTTGACGATGAGGGTCATGACGAAGAGGGCGAGACCCGCGGCCATGAGGGCCGACATGCCGAGTTCGCTCGCGGATCCGTAGCGGAGGGCGATCAGCGACGACACGGAGATGGCGCCGTTCTGCAGGATGTGCGGCTGGATCTCGAAGACCGGCGAGATGATCATGTAGACCGCGATGGTCTCGCCCAGTGCCCGGCCGAGGCCGAGCATCGTCCCGCCGATCACGCCGCCGAGCCCGAAGGGCAGGACGACGGAGCGGATCATGCCCCACTTGGTGGCGCCGAGGGCGAACGCGCCCTCGCGCTCGCCGGGCGGTGCCTGGGAGAACGCCTCACGCATGACGGAGCAGGCGATCGGGGTGACCATGAGCGCCACGACCATGGCGGCGATGAAGGTGGAGGACGTGTAGACGGTCATGCTCGCGAGCGGGTTGTCGGGTTCGGCCCCGTTCACCTTGAAGATCGGGATCCAGCCGAAGTAGGTGGAGATCCAGCGGGAGAGTCCGACGACGTGCCCCTGCAGGAAGAACGCACCCCACAGGCCGTAGACCACGCTCGGCACCGCCGCCATGAGGTCGACGAGGCTGACCAGGAACCGCTTCAGCCGCCGCGGGGCGTACTCCGAGATGTACAGCGCCGTGCCCAGCGCCAGGGGCAGCGCGAAGCAGATGGCGACCAGGCCGATCAGCACCGTGCCGGTGAGCACCGCCGCGATGCCGAAGTGGTGGGAGTCGGGCTCCCAGACGGTGGTGGTGAGGAACGAGAAGCCGGCGACGCTCAGCGCCTCCCAGGCGCGGTAGGTGAGGAAGAAGCCGACCAGCAGCATGATCGCGAGCACCGCGGCACCGCTGCCCCGGGCGACGGAGCGGAAGACGCGGTCGGCCGGCTCGGCGGACGCCCGGATGTCGCGCGGCACGTCCTCGGCGGCGGGACCGGGCTCCGTGCCGGTGAGGCCGGGAACGAGGGAGGTCATCGCGCCACCGCCCCGATCCGGGGTCCGGCGGGCACGGTGGGTGCGGTGACCGCGGTGACCGGGGTGACCGGGGTGGGCGCGGTGACCGCGGAGGGTGCGACCGGCGGAGCCTGCACGGCGGTCTCCCGCCGGGCCCGCCCGCTGCGGGGTTCGTCCGGTTCTTCTCGCGTAGACCGCGCGGACGCCGATGCGCGCAGGCCGCGCAGCCGCGGGCGGTGGGCCGTGCCCTCGGTCATCTCGGCGACCGTGACCGCGGCCAGGAAGAGGCCGAGGTTCTGCTGGCACTCGCGCAGGCGGTGGTACGTCCGCCCCGACACGGCGACGTTCCTGCCGCCGAGTTCGACGCGCCACGTCCAGGTGCCGCCCGCGTCCGCCATGGACAGCTGTGCCCGGACCTGGCCGATGTGCTCGCGGAGCAGGAGCACGGCGGCCTGGCACTCCGCGAGGGAGGCGTAGGTGCCCGCGCTGCGGCCCAGTTCGCGGTTGTTGGCGCCGACCAGCCGCCATCCGACCGCGGTGACCGGCGCCCCGGCCCGGTCGTGCCGGTCACCGCGGTCGTCACGACCGCGGCGGTCCTGGCCGTCGGGTCTGGCTCCCCTGTCGGGTCTCGCCGTACGCGACGAGCCCTCCGAGGAGGGCCCGGGATCCTCCGGGCTCCCCGGTCCCGCAGGCGATGAGGCCTGTGGCAGGTACCTGCCACCATCGTGAGCCGACATGTACAGAACGCGTGGCCGGACCATGGCGGCCGACCTCCCTCCCCTTCGCGCTGTTGTGCCCCAGGCCGAAATACGTCCTCAGGCGGCACTGACAGTCGCGGCCCATGAGGGGGCTGCGCTCAAGGAAGAGTGAAGGCCGAACGGAGAGAAGATGAACGAGACGTGCAGGTCCACGCAAGGTAATCGGGATCAGGGCATCGGTGACGCTCCGCACCTGAACGGCGGCCCATCGCGGGTGGTCCGACACGGACCGTCCTCGCACAACAGCCCAGGGCGACCGGGACGGTCCGTCAGATGAGGGGATCCACCCGGGGTTACCGCACGTCCATGACGCTTTTCCGCCATTTCGCCGCGACCTGGCGGGTGTCGGGGCCGTATGCGGAACCTTCACGGAATCCGACTCCCGCCCGCACGGCGACGGCCCCGGCGAGAAGCGCTCCCGTGCGCACCGTCGTTCGCCGCCCGCGGGCAGGCTCGTCACCTGGTACCACGGGTCCCGGCCGGGCGCTTGCGGGCACCGCGCGCCGTCCCGCCGGACGGACCCCGCGGTCGCATGCCGCGGGGTCCGGAAGGCGAAACGGAGTCACCGGTCGCCGGAGGGGAGGCGGAGCGTGCCACGCACACACCCTCGGCGGCAGGGCGGGCGAGGGGTCAACTCGCCTTGCGCAGGACCTCGGTGACCTTGCAGTCGATCTCGCCGGAGGCCGGGTCGCTGCCCTGGGCCCTCGTCTGCGCCTCGTCCCCCGCGGTCAGGCCGGTCGTGGTCGCGACGGCCTGGGCGATGCGTGTTCCGCCGCCGTCCACGAACTCGATGTGCACCTCGTAGTCGGAGGTCTGCGAGCTGTGGTTGGTGAGGGTCACCTCGGCAGTGGGCAACTTGCTGAAGTCGGCGAGGCCGCACGAGGTGACCTTCGCGTCACCCGGGGCCGGCTTCCCGCCGCTGCCCGCGGCCGGGGACGCGCTGACCGCGGAGGAGTCACCCCCCGAACCGCCCTTGTCGTCCCCGGTCTTGAGGGCGAAGGCGACGCTGCCCCCCACGACGATGACGATGGCGACGATCCCGAAACCGATTATCTTCCCCGCCCCCGTCTTCTTCGGCGGCCGGCTCCAGTCCGGCTCCTGCGGCGGCGGGTAGTGGCCCGGTGGCGATGCGTGCGACGGCTGAGACATGGTGAACCCCCTGAGGCTCGGTTGTGAAGACACCGTGACAGAGCTTCACCATGCGCGCAGAGACAAAAGCTGTCTGTAATGTTGCCGTGACCGATCCGGTATAGATCATTCCTGATAGGTCTGCGCCAAGGGTCTGATCGGGCGGCCCGGAGTGCCCCAGGGGATCCCCGGTCCCGCCCCGCCGGGCCCCACCGCCGGTTGGCCGACGAGGCGTTGGGCCTCGCCGGCCACCGGCTCGGTGGGAAGCGGCGGGAAGCAGCGTGACGACGGAACGGACGCCGTCGCCGTCCTTCGGCCGGGGAAGGACCCCGAGAGGTCAGCCGGTCAGCCGGTCGGGCGGTCCGGCGGTCAGCCGGCCAGACCGCGGCGCGTCAACAGCGGCTCGATGCGCGGCGCACGGCCCCGGAAGCCCTCGAACGCCGCCATCGGGTCGACGCTGCCCCCGCGGGAGAGCAGTTCGCGGCGGAAGGTGTCGCCGTTCTCGCGCCGCAGGCCGCCGTTCTCCTTGAACCACTCCACGGTGTCCGCGTCGAGCACCTCGCTCCAGATGTACGAGTAGTACCCAGCGCTGTAGCCGTGGGCGAAGATGTGCGCGAAGTAGGTGCTGCGGTAGCGCGGCGGGATCGCGGGCAGCGCGAGCCCGGCCTCCTTCAGGGCGGCGGCCTCGAACTCCTCCGCGTCGCCGGGGTCGTGGCCGGCCGGGATGGTGTGCCAGGCCCAGTCGAGGACGGCGGCGGCCAGGTACTCCACCGTGCGGAAGCCCTGCCCGAACCGCTCCGCGGCCTCCATCCGGGCCACCAGTTCGGCGGGCATGGGCTCGCCGGTCTCGTGGTGGCGGGCGTAGTGGGCCAGCACCTGCGGCCAGGTCACCCACATCTCGTTGACCTGGGAGGGGTACTCGACGAAGTCGCGCGGGACGGCCGTACCGGAGAAGAAGGGGTGGCGGACGTCGGAGAACAGGCCGTGCAGGGCGTGCCCGAACTCGTGGAAGAGGGTGTTGACCTCGTCGTAGGTGAGCAGCGCGGGCTCGCCGTCGGCGGGCTTGGCGACGTTGAGGTTGTTGACCACGACGGGCTTGCGGCCGTAGAGCGCGGACTGGTCGACCAGGCTGTTCATCCAGGCGCCGCCGCGCTTGGAGGCGCGGGCGAAGTAGTCGCCCAGGTAGAGGCCGAGGGGCGAGCCGTCGGCGTTGAAGACCTCGAAGACCCGGACGTCGGGGTGGTAGCCGGCGAGGTCGGGGCGCTCGGTGAAGCTCAGACCGTAGACCTGGCCGGCGGCGAAGAAGACGCCGTCCTGGAGGACCCGGTCCAGCTCGAAGTAGGGGCGCATGACGGCGGTGTCGATGTCGTACTCCGCCTTGCGGACCTTCTCCGACCAGTACGTCCAGTCCCAGGCGGAGAAGTCCTCCAGCCCTGAGGCGGCGGTCAGGGCGGCGGCCTCGCGCTCGGCGTTGGCGACGGCGGGCGGGACCAGACGGGCGAGCAGCGAGGTCACGGCCTCGGGGGTGCCGGCGGTCTGGTCGGCGACGACGTACGCGGCGTGGTTCTCGTAGCCGAGCAGGGCGGCGCGCTCGGCGCGCAGCCGGGCGAGGCGGGCGGTGAGTTCGCGGTTGGAGGTCAGGCCGCGGCCGAGCGAGGCCTCCAGCAGACGGCGGCGCAGGGCACGGTCGTCGAGCGAGGCGAGTTCCGACTGGTTGGAGAAGTTCTTCAGGCTGAGGACATACCGGCCGTCGTGGCCGAGGGCCGTGGCGTTGGCGGCCGCGGCGGCGACGGCGTCGGCGGAGAGCCCGGCCAGTTCGTCGGCGCCGTCGAGGACGAGGGCGGCGGCCTTGGTGTCGGCGAACAGGTTCTGCTCGAAGGCCGTGGAGGCTTCCGCGATCTCCGCGTTGAGCGCCCTCAGGCGCTCGCGGCCCTCCTCGGTGAGTTCGGCGCCCGCGCGGACGAAACGGGTGTGGTAGCGCTCCAGCAGCCGCAGCGCCTCGGCGTCCAGGCCGAGTTCCCGGCGGGTCTCGTACAGCGCCTTGACGCGGCCGTAGAGGACGGGGTCGAGGTGGATGGCGTCGGCGTGGGCGGCGAGGGCGGGGTTGATCCTGGCCTCGATCTCCTGGATGCCAGGACCGGTGTCGGCGCTCGCGCGGTTGAAGAAGACCTTCGACACGCGGTCCAGCAGGTCTCCGGAGCGCTCCAGGGCGACGATCGTGTTCTCGAAGCCCGGTGGTTCGGGGTTCGCGGCGACGGCCTCGGTCTCGGCGAGCTGCTCGGCCATCCCCTGTTCGAAGGCGGGGAGGTAGTGCTCCTCGCGGATGTCGGCGAAGGGCGGCAGCTCGTACGGGAGGGTGCTCGGGCTGAGGAAGGGATTCGTCGAGGTCACGCCACCGACCTTACGCCCGGTGCCTGCCGCCCGGACGTGGCCTTCCCTAGGATGCCCGGATGGCAGCTACGCGTACGGACGGCCGGGTGGAGCGCGGCAACCAGACCCGCCGGCTGGTGCTGGACCGCACCATGGCGATCGCCTCGGTGGAGGGTCTGGAAGGTCTGTCGCTGGGCCGGCTGGCGACCGAACTCGGGCTCAGCAAGAGCGGGGTGTTCGCCCTGTTCGGGTCGAAGGAGGAGCTGCAGCTCGCCACCGTGCGGGCCGCCCGCGAGGTGTACATCCGGCAGGTGGTGGAGCCGTCGCGGGAGCTGCCGGCGGGGCTGGCCCGGGTGTGGCGGCTGTGCGAGTCGTGGCTGGACTACTCGCGGCGGCGGGTGTTCCCGGGCGGCTGCTTCCTGCTGGCGGTGTCGGCGGAGTACGACGCGCGCAGCGGGCCGGTGCACGACGTGGTCGCCCAAGCCCGGCTGGAGTGGACGACCTACGTCGAGATCACCCTCGAGAAGGCCCGGCGGACGGGACAGCTGTGCGCCGACGCCGACATCCCGTTGCTCGCCTTCGAGCTGATCGCCCTGCTGGACACCGGCAACCTGCAGTCGGTGCTCTTCGACGACGTCGCGGCCTACACCCGGGCGGGCACCGCCATCCTCAATCGCCTGAGGGCCGTGGCCGACGGGGACGCGGCCGAGGGGGAAGTCCCCCCGCTGCCCGCCCGGTTCGAGGGCTGAGGGGCGCGGCTTCCCGCACCCGGACGGTTTCTCCGACAATCGGGGAGGCCGGTCATGCATCCGCCACGTTTGTCACCGTTACGCGGGCTTCGCGTCACAGATGATCAACAGCCCCTTCCGCCCTTGATCGCATGTCGTTGTCCCGGCGAGGCCGGCCACCCCCGAGGCCGGCGCATGGGAGGTGCGTGGGAGATGACGGACCGGACCCTCTGGTCGTACGCCGAGATCGCCGCTCACATCCGGGTGCAGGTCGACACCGTGCGCTCGTACCGCAAGCACGGGCACTTGCCGCCCCCCGACATCGTGGAGGGCGGCAAGCCGTTCTGGTACGCGGACACCATCCGCCTGTGGAGCTCCCGGCGCCCCGGGAACCGCGGACGCCAGGAGTTCGGCTGACGTCGGCCCGGCCGCCGCTCAGCCCGAGCGGGCCGGCTCCGGCTCCGGGTCCGGTACGGGCTCCTCCCGCACAGGGGCCCGGCCGGGGCCCTCGCCCTCACTCAGCCCGAACCGGTCGTGCAGCGCCCTCAGCGGCCGCGGCGCCCACCAGGTGGCCCGTCCGGTCAGCCGCATCACGGCGGGCACGAGCAGGGTGCGCACCACCATCGCGTCCATGAGGACGGCGAGCGCGATCCCGAGGCCCAGCATCTTGGTGTTGGCGATCCGCGAGGTGCCGATGGCCACCATCACCACCGCCAGGATCACCGCGGCAGCCGTGATGAGCCCGCCCGTGCGGCGCACCCCGAAGACGACCGCCGCACGGTGGTCACCGGTCCGGTCGTGCTCCTCCTTGATGCGCGACAGGAGGAAGACGCCGTAGTCCATCGAGAGTCCGAAGGCGACGCAGAACATCAGCACCGGCAGTGTGGTCTCGATGCTGCCCGTCGCGGTGAAGTCGAGCAGACCGGACAGGTGACCGTCCTGGAACACCCACACCACCGCCCCGAACATGGCGGTGAGGCTCAGCGCGTTGAGCAGCACGGCCTGCAGCGGGATGACCGCGCTGCCGGTGAGGAGGAAGACCAGCAACAAGGTCACCGCGGCGATCAGGGCGGCCGCCCACGGCAGGCGGTCGGCTATGACCTCCTTGGTGTCGACCAGCTGGGCCGCGGTGCCGGTGGCGGAGACCTTGAAGGGGGCGTCGACCGCCCGGATCCTGCCGACGAGGTCCTGGCTCGCCTCGTCCACGGACTCCGCCTCGGGCAGCACGGTGAGGTACGCCGCGCCGTCGGTGGCCCTGGCCGCCTCGGCCGGGCCGGGCGCGGCGGTCCGCCGGCCCTGCGCGTACTGGCCGGCCGGGCCGTCGACGACGACCACTCCGGGCAGCGCGGACAGCCTGCCGCTGTAGTCGCCGAGCTGGGCCTCGGTGGGACGGTCCTCGGCGAGCACGGTGATCTCTCCGCCAGGGTTGCCGGGGAACCCGTCGCGTATGTGCTGCTGCACGACGTGCGCCTCGGCCGTCGCGGGCAGCTGGCGGTCGTCGGCGGTGCCGAACTGCACCTGCAGGAAGGGCAGCCCGAGCAGGACCAGCCCGGCGGCCGTGCCGATCGCGAACAGCGGGGCACGGCGCATCACCAGGCGGGCGAGCCGCGCGTAGCCCGCGCCCGGCTCCCGTCCGGCCTTCCCGCTCCGCCGGCGCGACAGGAGACGGCGCAGATCCAGGGAGTTGACCCGGTGACCGAGCACCACCAGCGCGGCGGGCAGGATCACCAGCGCTGCGGCGGCCGCCAGCAGCACCACGGCGATGCCCGCGTACGCGAACGAGCGCAGGAAGTACTGCGGGAACAGGAACATCGCGGAGAGCGCGGCGGCCACGGTGAGGGCCGAGAAGAGCACCGTGCGCCCGGCCGTGCGCAGCGTGGCGCCCACGGCGGTCAGCGGGTCGGCCCCGGTGTCCAGCTCCTCCCGGAAGCGCCGCACGATGAACAGGGCGTAGTCGATGGCGAGTCCGAGGCCGAGGGCCGTGGTGAGGTTCTGCGCGAAGATCGAGACGTCCGTGAACGTCGTGATGCCCCGCAGCACGGCGTTGGTGCCCAGGATCGCCACGACGCCGACGCCCAGCGGCAGTACCGCCGCGACGGCGCTGCCGAACACCATGATGAGCAGCAGGAGGGTGATCGGCAGCGCGATGAGCTCGGCGCGGGCCAGGTCCTCCTGGATCGTGGTCTGCAGGTCGTGCCGGAACGCGGCCATGCCGCCGACCTTGACCTCCACCGCGCCGTGCCGTCCCCGGTATGCGGGGGCGATGCGCTCGACGGCAGCGGCGACGGCGTCGTCGTCGCCGCCGATCCGCGCGACGATCATGGCCTCGCGGCCGTCCTCGGCGCGCAGCGCGGAGGCCCGGGTCGTCCAGTACGAGGTGACGCCGGCGATGTCCTCGTCCGCCGCGAGCCGGCGACCGAGCTCCCGTCCCTCGGCCGCCACCTCCGGGGAGTCCACACCGGCGCCACGGCCGTCGACGAGGAGGATCAGATTGGGCTGCGAGTCCGGGAAGTACCTCTCCAGCGCGTCCGCCGCGTAGGCGGACTCCGAGCCGGGGGCTTCCCATCCGCCGCTGCGCAGCCGGTCCGCGACGCCGCTGCCCGCGACCACGGCGAGGGCGGTGAACAGCAGCGCCAGCAGCAGGGTGAGGCGAGGACGGGCGGTCATCGCCCGGGTCCAGCCCCCCGGCGGGTGCTCACGGTTGACATCCGACATGACAGAGGTGTCCCCTCCCCTGAGGAACCGCCGTAAAATGGCGAACACGAGCGATCACTCGCGTTTCTTCAGAATGTGAGCGACCACTCGCGTTTGTCAAACATGATTGGGGATTACACGTGCCTGAGGAGCAGAAGCCTCGACGCCGGCAGGCCCGCGGCGAACGGCGCGTGGCGCAGCTGCTGGAGGCGGCGGCCGACGTGTTCTGCAAGGTGGGCTACACCGCGGCCACCACGAACGCGATCGCCCGCGAGGCGGGCGTGTCCCCGGGCACGCTCTACCAGTTCTTCCCGAACAAGGAGGCCATCGCCATCGAGCTGGGCGGCATCCTCAACCAGCGGATGCGCGAGGGGCACGGGGAGCTGTTCACCCCCGAGAACGCCTCGCTGCCGCTGCGCGAGATGCTCGAGGTCATCGTCGCCCCGATGATCGAGTTCAACTGCCAGAACCCCGCCTTCCTCGCCCTGGTCCACGACAGCGACATCCCCGGCACGGTCGTCATGGAGCACGACACCCTGCACGCCTCCCTGCTGGAGCGCGTGGAGACCCTCCTCGGCCTGCGCGCGCCCGCCCTTTCGGCCGCCGAGCGGGCGCGGGTGGCCGCGATGGCCTTCGGCCTGTTCAAGGCGGGCCTGGCCCTGGTCCTGGCGCACGAGGGCGCCGAGCGGGACGCGTACGTCGGCGAGGTCAAGGCCGCGCTGTACGGCTACCTCGCCCCGCACGTCGGCACCGGGGCCGTCGCCATCACGGAAGCCGCCGGCGCCCCCGCCGCGACCCCCTGACACCGGGACCGGCACGGCCCGCTCCCCCGGCGCCGCGCCTCAGCGCCTCAGCTCCGCAGCGCCCGGTCCGCCGGCTTCCCCTGCGGGGCGCCCCCCTCCGGTTCGTCCGCCCCGGGGGACGCGGCGCCTCCCGAGGCCACCACGCGTCCGGAGGACGCCGTACCCGCCGGGGCCGAACGGCGCCCGGAGAGCATCTGCGCCACGCCGCCGATTCCGGCCACGGCCAGGGAGACCCCGAGGCCCAGCGCGACGGCGTACAGCGAGTTGGACATGGCGAGGCCGCCGAAGTAGCCCAGACCCACCGAGTACGTCGCCCAGACCGCCTCGGCCACACCCGCGCCGATCAGGTAACGGCGGGCCGGGTAGCGCACGATGCCCGCCGAGAGGCCGCCGACGACCCGCCCGCTGGGCAGGAAGCGGACGCCGATGACGAAGGGAATCCCGTGCCGCTGTATCCGGACGCTGGCCCACTCCAGCAGCGCACGGCGCCGCGGCCGCCGGTAGAGCCGGGTCAGGACCCGGCCGCTGACGGCGCGGCCGGTGCGGTGGATCAGCAGGTCGCCCAGGAGCGCGCTGCCGGCGACGACCAGCAGGACCAGGGCGATGTCCAGCCGTCCCTGGGCGGCCAGCACGCCCCCTGTGACCAGGAGCGCCGCGTTGGGCACCAGAGGCGGCGCGGTGGTGGCAGCGAGCACCGCGTACGCCCAGATGACGTGGCCGTCCCGCAGGTACCCCTCGAGGCCCGCGGTGAAGTCCAGGGCCGACACGATCCGTGCAACGTCCATCCGGCCGCCCCTCTTCCCGCCCCGGCCCGTCCCCCGTCTCCCGTCCCAGGTCTCAACGCTGGCAGGGCCGCGACGGAGGGGGCAAGGCGATTTCGCCGGGATCGGGGCATTCCCAGGGTTTTCCCGGGGGCGCCTCATCCTCAGGTACGGGGCCGCAGCGACCGGCTGTGGCGCGGGGAGTACGCCCGGCGTACTCCCCGCGGGACGCGCGTGCGTCAGCTCAGCGGCCGAGCAGTTCGCCGCCGTTGCACTGCAGGATCTCCCCGGTGATGAAACCCGCCCCGGGGGAGGCGAGGAAGACCACCGCGGAGGCGACGTCCTCGGGCGTCCCGACCCGGCCGACCAGGGTCCGGCCGGCCCTGCGGGTCAGCTCGGCTGCGTCGAGCCGGGCGCCGAAGAACTCGGTGCCCGCCACGGTGCCCGGGGCGACGATGTTGCAGGTCACGCCGCGCGGGCCGAGCTGGGCCGCCAGGGAGTGGTTCCAGGCGTGCAGGGCGGCCTTGGAGGCCCCGTAGGAGCCCCCGCCACGCAGCGCGGCCACCGAGGTGACGGTGATGACCCGGCCGCCCTCGGGGAGCCGGTCACGTACGGATTCGGTCACCAGGACGGCGGTGAGGACGTTGCGTTCGAAGTCGCCGCGCCAGCGGGCCAGCACCCCGTGCGGGCCGGCCCCGATCGCGAGTTCCCGGCTGCCCGCGTTGTTGACCAGGACGTCGATGCGCCGGGGCAGCCGCTCGAGGGTCGCCTCCACGTCGTCGGGGTCGGCGAGGTCGCAGACGACCGGGGTGACGTCGTAACCGTGCTGGGAGCGCAGCTCGTCGGCGGTGGCGCGCAGCACCTCGCGGCGCCGGCCGACGATGGTCACATGGTCGCCGGCCTCGGCGAAGAGGGTGGCCACCGACCGGCCGATTCCCGTTCCCCCGCCGGTCACCACGACGTGCCGGCCCACACTTGCGTTCTGCGACATCACGCTCCGCTCCTCGAGGAGGAACAGCACGTTACGGGACGGGGGCTTCGCGACCGGCACGGGGGTCTGCCATGATGCGGATGGCGTAGGAGATGCGTAGCCGAGACCGAGATCACACTGGCTGGAACGTAACCTTTTGGTTTACGAGGGGGTCTAACCCGGCGAAGACACCGGGCTCCCGGCGGACTCGGTGAGATGATGAGCGGGTTGTCTTTGGGGGACAGCCCGGTCGCCATGCCGGGGCGAACTGCCCGGAGAGCTTTGAGCGGCCCTCCCGGGTGCTTGGTCCCGGCTGGGCGAGCGCACCCAAAGAACGCCCGGTACGGACCCGTGGGGGGATCCGCTCCGGGAAACAGGAGCGCCCCGTGCCGAACCCGTGGGGGGATTCGGCGCGGGGCGTTTCTCTGCGTGCGGGGCGCTCGCGTCAGCGGGCCTCGACCGGGACGTAGTCCCGCTCGACGATGCCCGTGTAGACCTGGCGCGGACGGCCGATCCGGGAACCCGGCTCGGTGATCATCTCGTGCCACTGGGCGATCCAGCCGGGGAGCCGGCCGAGCGCGAACAGCACCGTGAACATCGTGCTCGGGAAGCCCATGGCCCGGTAGATCAGACCGGTGTAGAAGTCGACGTTCGGGTAGAGGTTGCGCGAGACGAAGTAGTCGTCGCTGAGCGCGTGCTCCTCGAGCTTCAGCGCGATGTCCAGCAGCTCGTCGGACTTGCCGAGGGCGGAGAGCACGTCGTGCGCCGCGGACTTGATGATCTTGGCCCGGGGGTCGAAGCTCTTGTAGACCCGGTGGCCGAAGCCCATCAGACGGACGCCGTCCTCCTTGTTCTTCACCTTGCGGATGAAGGCGTCCACGTCGCCGCCGTCGGCCTGGATGGACTCCAGCATCTCCAGCACGCTCTGGTTGGCGCCGCCGTGCAACGGGCCCCACAGGGCGTTGATGCCCGCGGAGATCGACGCGAACAGGTTGGCCTGCGAGGAGCCGACCAGGCGCACGGTGGAGGTGGAGCAGTTCTGCTCGTGGTCCGCGTGCAGGATGAGCAGCTTGTCCAGCGCGTCGACCACGACCGGGTTGAGCTCGTACTCCTCGGCGGGCACCGCGAAGGTCATCCGCAGGAAGTTCTCGACGTAGCCGAGGTCGTTGCGCGGGTAGACGAAGGGGTGGCCGACCGACTTCTTGAAGGCGTACGCGGCGATCGTCGGCAGCTTGGCGATGAGCCGGATCGTCGAGAGGTAGCGCTGCTTCTCGTCGAACGGGTTGTGGCTGTCCTGGTAGAAGGTCGACAGCGCGCTGACCACGGAGGAGAGCATCGCCATCGGGTGGGCGTCCCGCGGGAAGCCCTGGAAGAACCGTTTGACGTCCTCGTGGAGGAGCGTGTGCTGCGTGATGTCGCCGCGGAAGGCGGCGAGCTCGTCGACGGTGGGGAGCTCACCGTTGATGAGAAGGTACGCGGTCTCCAGGAAGGTGCCGCGCTCGGCGATCTGCTCGATGGGGTAGCCGCGGTAGCGGAGGATTCCCTGCTCGCCGTCGAGGTAGGTGATCGCGGACTTGTAGGCCGCGGTGTTGCCGTAGCCGCTGTCCAGGGTGACCAGGCCGGTGTTGGCGCGCAGCTTGCCGATGTCGAAGCCGTTGTCCCCAACGGTGCCCTCGATCACCGGGTAGCTGTACTCGCTGTCCCCGTACCGCAGTACTACAGAGTTGTCGCTCACGTCATTCCCTCACCGACGTCGTGCCTCTTCTTCGAGGTTGGTAGGTGCCCTGACTACCCCTACTGTCCCCCATTTGGCGTGGCCACGTGCACTCGGGGTCGGTCGAGGAGCCGAATGATGGCACCCAGTGCCTATTTTGCCGCCCGCGCCAGCCGGTGGTCGAGTGCCGTGAAGCGTCTGCCTGCGGAGACGGTGCGCACCGCCTGGCCGATCGCCTTGCGCGAACCCACGAGCACGACCAATCGCTTTGCCCGGGTAACGGCGGTATACAGCAGGTTCCGCTGGAGCATCATCCACGCCCCGGTGGTGACAGGGATCACCACGGCGGGATACTCGCTGCCCTGTGACCGGTGGATCGTCACCGCGTAGGCGTGCGCCAGCTCGTCCAGCTCGTCGAAGTCGTAAGGAATCTCCTCGTCCTCGTCGGTCAGTACGGTGAGCCGCTGCTCCACGGCGTCCAGGGAGGTGACGACCCCCACCGTTCCATTGAAGACGCCATTGGCGCCTTTTTCATAGTTGTTCCTGATCTGCGTCACCTTGTCGCCCACACGGAAGGTGCGGCCGCCGAAACGCCGCTCCGGCAGGTCGGGGCGGGCCGGGGTCACGGCCTGCTGCAGCAGCCCGTTCAGCACGCCGGCGCCCGCGGGGCCGCGGTGCATGGGGGCGAGCACCTGGACGTCACGGCGCGGGTCGAGCCCGAACCGGCGCGGGATGCGGCGGGCCGCCACGTCCACCGTGAGCCGGGCCGTCTCCTCGCCGTCCTCCTCCACGAAGAGGAAGAAGTCGTCCAGCCCCTGGGTGACCGGGTGCGCTCCGGAGTTGATCCGGTGCGCGTTGGTCACCACGCCGGACTCCTGGGCCTGCCGGAAGATGCGGGTCAGCCGGACCGACGGGACCGGGCCGCCCTCGGCCAGCAGATCGCGCAGCACCTCGCCGGCACCGACGCTGGGCAGCTGGTCCACGTCACCGACGAAGAGCAGGTGGGCCCCCGGCGGCACGGCCTTGACCAGCTTGTTCGCCAGCAGCAGGTCGAGCATCGAGGCCTCGTCGACGACGACCAGGTCGGCGTCCAGGGGCCGCTCCCGGTCGTACGCGGCGTCTCCGCCCGGCTTGAGCTCCAGCAGCCGGTGGACCGTCGAGGCCTCGGCCCCGGTGAGCTCGGCCAGCCGCTTGGCCGCCCTGCCGGTGGGCGCGGCCAGTACGACCTTGGCCTTCTTCGCCCGCGCCAGGGCCACCACGGACTTGACGGTGAAGGACTTGCCGCAGCCCGGGCCGCCGGTCAGCACGGCGACCTTCTCGGTGAGCGCCAGCCGCACCGCCTGCTGCTGCTCGGGGGCGAGGTCCGCGCCCGTCCGCTCGGCGAGCCAGGCCAGCGCCTTGCCCCAGTCCACGTCACGGAAGCCGGGCATCCGGTCCTCCGTGCCGCGCAGCAGCCGCAGCAGCGAGCCGGCCAGGGAGATCTCCGCCCGGTGGAAGGGCACCAGGTACACCGCGCGCACCGGGTCGCCACCGCCGTCGGGGGCGGGCACGGGCTCGATGACCACGCCCTCCTCGCCGGCCAGCTCCGCGAGGCAGTCGATGACCAGCCCGGTGTCCACCTGGAGCAGTTTCACGGCGTCCGACAGCAGTTGCTCCTCGGGCAGGAAGCAGTTGCCGCTGTCGGTCGCCTGCGACAGGGCGTACTGGAGACCGGCCTTGACGCGCTCGGGGCTGTCGTGCGGGATGCCGACCGCCCGCGCGATGCGGTCGGCGGTGAGGAAGCCGATGCCCCAGACGTCGGCCGCCAGCCGGTAGGGCTGGTTCTTCACCACGGAGATCGAGGAGTCCCCGTACTCCTTGTAGATCCGCACCGCGATCGAGGTGGACACGCCGACGCCCTGGAGGAAGACCATGACCTCCTTGATGGCCTTCTGCTCCTCCCAGGCGGCGCCGATCAGCTTGGTGCGCTTGGGGCCCAGGCCCGGGACCTCCACCAGCCGCGCGGGCTCCCGCTCGATGACCTCCAGGGTGTCGGTGCCGAAGTGCTCCACGATCCGCTCGGCGATCCGCGGGCCGATGCCCTTGATCAGCCCGGAGCCGAGGTAGCGCCGTATGCCCTGGATCGTGGCCGGGAGGACGGTGGTGTAGTTCTCCACGGTGAACTGCTTGCCGTACTGCGGATGGGAGCCCCAACGGCCCTCCATGCGCAGCGACTCGCCCGGCTGGGCGCCGAGCAGCGAGCCGACCACGGTCAGCAGGTCGCCGGCGCCGCGGCCGGTGTCGACCCGGGCGACCGTGTACCCGTTCTCCTCGTTGGCGTACGTGATCCGCTCGAGGACGCCCT
Source organism: Streptomyces sp. TOM-9 (assembly GCF_056858595.1). Classification (NCBI taxonomy): domain Bacteria; kingdom Bacillati; phylum Actinomycetota; class Actinomycetes; order Kitasatosporales; family Streptomycetaceae; genus Streptomyces; species Streptomyces sp. TOM-9. The sequence continues at coordinate 3,782,209 of NZ_JBXEQB010000001.1, forward strand.
CGACGACGGCCAGTCTCAACTCCCCCACGGCGCGGGCCACCTCCCCGGATCTGCGATGTGATCCGACGGTACCGCCCGGCCCCGACAGGCCGCCGAGGGCTGTGGACAACTCCGCCCGACGGGGCCCCGGAATGTAACGATCCGGTTTCATGCTCTTGCCCTGGAGCATGTAATCGATTCCAATCCTCTTTGTAATCGATTCCACGAGGAGGTGGGACGGGTGGCGAGCATCAAGGACGTGGCATCACGCGCGGGTGTCTCCGTCGCGACGGTCTCCCGCGTGCTCAACGACCACCCGGCGGTCCGCCCGGGCACCCGCACCCGGGTGCTGGAAGCGGTGGCCGAGCTCGGCTACCGGCCCAACGCGGTGGCGCGCTCGCTGCGCACCGACCAGACCCGGACCCTCGGCCTGGTCATCAGCGACGTGCTGAACCCCTTCTTCACCGAGCTCGCCCGCTCGGTGGAGGACGAGGCCAGGGCACTGGGCTACAGCGTGATCATCGGCAACGCCGACGAGCGGCCGGAGCAGCAGGACCACCACATCCGCACGCTGCTGGACCGCCGCATCGACGGGCTGCTGGTCAGCCCCACCGACGGCGGTTCCCCACTGATCCTGGACGCGGTGCTCTCCGGCACCCCGATGGTCTTCGTCGACCGCTGGATCCCCGGCGTCGGCAACGACGTCCCGGTGATCCGCACCGACGGCTGCGACGCGGTGCGCGACCTGGTCGCCCACCTCCACGGCCTGGGCCACCGCCGGCTGGCGATCATCGCGGGCCCCGCCGCGACCACCACGGGCCGCGAGCGGGTGCAGGCCTTCCGTGAGGCGCTGGCCGCCTTCGGTCTGCAGCTGCCCGACGAGTACATAGGCCAGGGCGACTTCCAGGCGGACAGCGGCCGCAGGGCCACCGCCCGCTTCCTGGACCTGCCGGTCCCGCCCGACGTGGTCTTCGCCGCGGACAACCTGATGGCGCTCGGCGCCATGGACGAGATCCGCGCCCGCGGCCTGCGCGTGCCCGACGACATCGCGCTCGCCGCCTTCGACGACATCCCGTGGTTCCTCCACACCGATCCGCCGATCACCGCCATCGCCCAGCCCACCGGCGAGCTCGGCCGCGCGGCCGTGCGCTCGCTGATCGACCGGGTGGAGGGCAGGCCGGCGCCGTCGGTCACCGTGTCCGCCCGTCTCGTTGTCCGCCGCTCCTGCGGCGCGTCCGAAGGGAGTTCCCGTTGAGCACGAGCAGCCCCGAGCTCCTCCGCATGGAGGGCGTCCGCAAGGTCTTCCCCGGTGTGGTGGCCCTCGACGGCGTCGACTTCGACCTGCGCGGGGGCGAGGTGCACGTCCTGCTCGGCGAGAACGGCGCGGGCAAGAGCACCCTGATCAAGATGCTCTCCGGCGCCAACCGCCCCGACGGGGGCCGGATCCTCGTCGACGGCGCGGAGGTGCGCATCCATGGTGCGCAGGATGCCGAGAAGCTGGGCATCGCGACCATCTACCAGGAGTTCAACCTCGTCCCGGCGCTGAGCGTCGCCGAGAACATCTTCCTGGGCCGCCAGCCGCGCCGACTCGGCCTGGTGAACCGCAAGCAGATGAACGCGGACGCCGCCGCCCTGCTGGCCCGGGTCGGCGTCGACGTCGACCCGCGCACCCCGGTCTCCGAACTGGGCATCGCCCGCCTGCAGATGGTGGAGATCGCCAAGGCGCTCAGCCTGGAGACGCGCGTCCTGATCATGGACGAGCCGACCGCGGTGCTCACCAGCGAGGAGGTCGACAAGCTCTTCCGGATCGTGCGCAAGCTGCGCGAGGACGGCGTCGGCATCGTCTTCATCACCCACCACCTGGAGGAGATCGCCGCGCTCGGCGACCGCGTGACCGTCCTGCGTGACGGCCGCAGCGTCTCGCAGGTGCCCGCGAGCACCCCCGAGGACGAACTGGTCCGGCTGATGGTGGGCCGCAGCATCGAGCAGCAGTACCCGCGCGAGCGCGCCGAAGCGGGCGCGCCCCTGCTGCGGGTCGAGGGCCTCACCCGGGGCGGCGTCTTCCACGACGTGAGCTTCGAGGTGCGGGCCGGCGAGGTCGTCGGCCTGGCCGGGCTCGTCGGCGCCGGGCGCACCGAGGTCGTCCGCGCGGTCTTCGGCGCCGACCCGTACGACTCCGGAACGGTCGAGGTGCTGGGCAAGCGGCTGCGCCGCCACGACGTCAACGCCGCCATGGACGCGGGCATCGGCCTGGTGCCGGAGGACCGCAAGGGCCAGGGCCTGGTGCTGGACGCCACCATCCAGGAGAACCTGGGGCTGGTCACGCTCGGCCGCTCCACCCGCGCCGGGTTCGTCGACCGGGCCGGGCAGCGCAAGGCGGCCGACCGGATCTCGGGGCAGCTCAAGGTGCGCATGGCCGGGCTCCACCAGCACGTGCGCACCCTGTCGGGCGGCAACCAGCAGAAGATCGTCATCGGCAAGTGGCTGCTGGCCGACACCAAGGTGCTCATCCTCGACGAGCCGACCCGGGGCATCGACGTCGGCGCCAAGGTCGAGATCTACCAACTCGTCAACCAGCTCACGGCCTCCGGCCACGCGGTGCTGATGATCTCCAGCGACCTCCCCGAGGTGCTGGGCATGAGCGACCGCGTCCTGGTGATGTCCCAGGGCCGGATCGCCGGTGAACTCCCCGCGCACGAGGCCACCCAGGACTCCGTCATGGCCCTGGCCGTCGGCACAGCGCCCGCCGAGGGCGGCAACACAACAGCAACGAAGGATGTGGAGGGCTCCCGTGGCCACTGACACGATCAAAAGCGGTACGGACACGGGCGGCGTCGCCGCGGCGCGCCGTGTGCTCCTCAACAACGGCGCGCTCAGCGCCCTGGTGGTCCTGCTGGTGGCACTGTCGTTCCTGTCGGGCGACTTCCTGTCCACCCAGAACCTGCTCAACGTCGGCGTCCAGGCGGCCGTCGTCGCCATCCTCGCCTTCGGCTCCACCTTCGTGATCGTGGCGGCCGGCATCGACCTGTCGGTGGGCTCGGTCGCGGCGCTCTCCGCGACGGTGCTGGCCTGGAGCGCGAGTTCGGCGGGCCTGCCGGTGTGGCTGGCGGTCGTGCTGTCCGTCGCCACGGGTGTCGCCAGCGGTCTGCTGAGCGGCCTGCTGATCTCCTTCGGCAAGCTGCCGCCGTTCATCGCGACCCTCGCGATGCTGTCGATCGGCCGCGGCCTCACCCTGGTCATCTCCCAGGGCAGCCCCATCGCCTTCCCCGACTCCGTCTCCCACCTGGGCGACACCATCGGCGGCTGGCTGCCCGTCCCCGTCCTGGTGATGATCGTCGCGGGCGCCGCCACGGCGATCATCCTCGGCCGCACCTACATAGGCCGCGCCATGTACGCGATCGGCGGCAACGAGGAGGCGGCCCGCCTCTCCGGCATCCGCGTCAAGCGCCAGAAGATCATCATCTACGCGCTGTCCGGCCTCTTCGCGGCGGTCGCGGGCATCGTGCTCGCCTCCCGTCTCGCCTCGGCGCAGCCGCAGGCCGCCTACGGCTACGAGCTGGACGCCATCGCGGCGGTCGTCATCGGCGGCGCCAGCCTCTCCGGCGGCGTCGGCAAGGCGTCCGGCACCCTGATCGGCGCGCTGATCCTCGCCGTCCTCCGCAACGGCCTCAACCTGCTGTCGGTCTCCGCCTTCTGGCAGCAGGTCGTCATCGGCGCGGTCATCGCGCTGGCCGTCCTGCTCGACACCCTGCGCCGCCGCGCCTGACCGCGCCGCGCGCACCACAGACCTCCCTCTTCTTCTCCGCACCGCACCAGCAAGGAACCACCATGCGCACCAAGCTCATCTCCGCCACCACCGTCGCCGTCGCCGCCCTGGCGCTCACCGCGACCGCCTGCAACTCCGGCTCCGGCTCGTCCTCCGACGTGAAGGTGGGCCTGTCGGTCTCCACCCTCAACAACCCGTTCTTCGTGCAGCTGAAGGAGGGCGCGCAGGCCGAGGCGAAGAAGGAGGGCGTCGACCTGACCGTCACCGACGCGCAGAACGACGCGTCGCAGCAGGCCAACCAGCTGCAGAACTTCACCAGCCAGAACGTGAAGTCGATCATCGTCAACCCGGTGGACTCCGACGCGGCCGGTCCCTCGGTGAAGGCAGCCAACAAGGCCGGCATCCCCGTCGTCGCCGCCGACCGCGGCGTCAACAAGGCCGAGCTCGCCACCACCGTCGCCTCCGACAACGTCGAGGGCGGCCGGCTCGCCGCCAAGACCCTGGCCGATTCGCTGGGCGGCAAGGGCACCGTCGTCGTCCTCCAGGGCACCGCAGGCACCTCCGCGGCCAACGAGCGCGGCCAGGGCTTCAACGAGGGCATCAAGGCCTACCCGGGCATCAAGGTCGTAGCCCAGCAGGCCGCCGACTTCGACCGCACCAAGGGCCTGGACGTCATGACCAACCTGCTGCAGGCCCACTCCGACGTCACCGGCGTCTTCGCCCAGAACGACGAGATGGCCCTCGGCGCGATCAAGGCGCTCGGCGACAAGGCCGGCAAGTCGGTCAAGGTCGTCGGCTTCGACGGCACCCCCGACGGCCTCACCGCGGTCAAGGCCGGCACCCTGACGGCGTCCGTGGCGCAGCAGCCGAAGGAGCTCGGCAAGCTGGCCGTGCAGAACGCCGTGAAGGCCGCCAAGGGCGAGAAGCTCGGCAGCCTGGTGAAGGTTCCGGTCAAGGTCGTCACCGAGAAGAACGTCGCCGACTTCTCCTCCTGACAGACCGCACCGGTACGGCAGGACCCCCGAAGGGAACACGCAGATGCACGGCTACGACCTGCTGGTCGTAGGGTCGGCCAACGCCGACCTGGTGATCCATGTCGACCGCCGCCCGGCGGCCGGCGAGACGGTCCTCGGCTCCGACCTCGCGACCCACCCGGGTGGCAAGGGGGCCAACCAGGCCGTCGCCGCGGCCCGCCTGGGCGCGCGCACGGCGCTCCTCGCGCGGGTCGGCGACGACGCCCACGGGCGGCTGCTCACCGGCTCGCTGAGGTCGGCCGGCGTCGACACCACCGGCGTCCTCGGCGGCGACACCCCCACGGGGGTCGCGCTGATCACCGTGGACCCCTCGGGCGACAACAGCATCGTGGTGTCGCCGGGCGCCAACGCCCGGCTCACCGCGGCGGACGTGACCGGGGCGCGCGAGCTGCTGGCCGCCGCCCGGGTGGTCTCGCTGCAACTGGAGATCCCTCTGGAGTCCGTGGCCGCCGCGGTGGCGGCGGCCACGGAGTCCGGGACGCGGGTCGTACTGAACCCCTCGCCGCCCGCGGCGCTGCCCCGGGAGGTGCTCGCCGGCTGCGACCCGCTCGTGGTCAACGAGCACGAGGCCCGTGTCCTGCTGGGCGCGGACGCCGGGGACACCCCTGAGGCGTGGGCGGCGGGGCTGCTCGCCCTCGGCCCGCGCTCGGTGGTCGTCACCCTCGGTGGGGCGGGCGCGCTCGCCGCGACGCCTGACGGCACCGTGCGCATACCGAGCCCGCGAGTGGTGGCCGTCGACACCACCGGCGCCGGCGACTCCTTCACGGGGGCGCTGGCCTGGCGGCTCGGCGCGGGCGACGACCTGGTGACCGCCGTGCGGTTCGCGGTGCGGGTGGGCGCCGCCGCCGTCACGAAGCCGGGTGCGCAGGAATCCTTCCCCACCCTCGAAGAAGTGGGTCAGCTGTGAAGAAGTCCGGAATCCTCAACCGCCATCTCGCGGGCGCCCTCGCCGTGCTGGGCCACACCGACCTGGTCGTGGTCTGCGACGCGGGGCTCCCGATCCCTCCCGGGCCGATCGTCGTCGACCTCGCCTTCCGGGCCGGCACGCCGTCCTTCTCCGAGGTCCTCGACGGCCTGCTGGAGGAGCTCGTGGTGGAGGGGGCGATCGCGGCCAAGGAGGTCCGCGAGCACAATCCCGAGGTGACCGCCCAGCTCGACGGTGCCTTCCCGGACCTGGAACTCGTGCCGCACGAGGAGTTCAAGGCCCGCACCCGGCAGGCCCGCCTGGTCGTCCGCACCGGCGAGTCCCGGCCGTACGCCAACGTCATCCTGCGCTGCGGCGTGCCCTTCTAGCGCGTACATCCGTCCGGCTGCGGTCGGCGGGCCTGGCGGGCGATTCCCGCGTAGCGTCCCGACCATGAGCGACCGACCGCTGAAGGACGAGGTGCTGGAGGAGCTGGGGGACGACCGGCTCCGGGAGATCACCGAGCTGCTCGGGACCGACGCCGGACAGGCGCAGCGGGTCGTAGGGAGCGCGGTGGCCTCGATCACGGGGGTGCTGACCGACGACGCGGTGACGCCCGGCGGCACCGCGGAGCTGTGCCAGGCCATGGAGCAGGCCGCCAACGAGCCCGAGCCGCTGCCCGCGGCCGCCGTCGGCTTCGCCGGGGTGCAGGGCGGTACGGGACCGGAACCGGGCCGTGGGGTGCTGGCGGCCGTCCTGGCCAAGGTGGCCGCCCCGGCGGCGCGGGCGGTGGCCAAGCGGACCGGCCTCCCGGTCGAGGCGGTCACGGCGGCGCTGGAGACGCTGATCCCGGTGATGGCGTCCGTGCTGGCCCGGCGGGCCCGCGAGAAACGCTGAACCGGCCGCGGAGCGGCGGAGACGCGGACCGGGCCGGGTGGCGGCACGTGGTCGGACATGGCGAAAGGGGTCCGGCTGAGCCGGACCCCTTTGGCGTTCCCCTCCCTCTGCGCGAGACCCCGAGCCCCCTCCGGGTGCCGCGCTCTCCCCCACTCAAGACCCTTGTGAGGCCCCCCTCTGGGTCTTGACGCTACATAGACACACCGGCCCGGGGGATGGTTGCACGGCTTCCGGAAGAAATTTCCAGAGATTTCTCAGAGCACGTGCCGGCGGTACCTGCCCGCCGTTTCGGCCAGCACCTCGGCCCCGTCGCGTGCCCACAGCGCGGGGTTGAAGATCTCCACCTCGACGGCTCCCGCGTAGCCGGCCGCGTCCACCCGCTCGCGGAACCCGCGCAGGTCGACGCAGCCGTCACCGAGCTGGCCGCGGCCCAGGAGCACCCCCTCGGGGAGCGGGGTGACCCAGTCGGCGAGCTGGAACGAGGCGATCCGGCCGCCGGCGCCGGCCCGGGCGATGCCGGCGGCCGCCCGGTCGTCCCACCACAGGTGGTAGGTGTCCACGACGACGCCGACCTGCTCCGCGGGGAAGCGTTCGGCGATGGCCAGGGCCTGGCCGAGGGTCGACACGACACAGCGGTCGGAGGCGTACATCGGGTGCAGCGGCTCGATCGCCAGGCGCACTCCGCGTTCCTGCGCGTACGGGGCGAGCTCGGCGACCGCGTCGGCGACGCGTTCACGGGCGCCGGCGATGTCGCGGTCCCCGGCCGGGAGGCCGCCGGAGACCAGGACGAGCGTGCCGGTGCCCAGGGCCGCCGCCTCGTCCAGGGCCGCCCGGTTGTCGGCGAGCGCTGCGGCGCGCTCGTCCGGGTCGGAGGCGGTGAAGAAGCCGCCGCGGCAGAGCGTGGTGACCGTGAGCCCGGCTTCGCGCACCAGCTTCGCGGTCGCCTCGACGCCGTACTCCCGGACCGGACCGCGCCACAGTCCGACGCCGGGGACACCGAGCGTCACCAGCCCCTCGATCAGCTCGGGGAGGGGCAGTTGCCGCACGGTCTCCTGGTTGATGCTGAGCCGGGCGAGGTCGCCGGAGGTCCGGTTGTCAGTACGCAATGTCACACTCCGTACACGGAAAGAAGCCGGCTCATGCGGGACGCGGCGAGCGCCGGGTCGGGGAACAGTCCGATCCGGTCGGCCAGTTCGTAGGCGCGGGCCAGATGGGGGAGGGAGCGTGCCGAGTGGAGACCACCGACCATCGTGAAGTGCGACTGGTGGCCGGCCAGCCAGGCGAGGAGGACGACACCCGTCTTGTAGTGGCGGGTCGGGGCGCCGAAGAGGTGGCGGGACAGCTCGACGGTGGGGTCGAGCAGCGACCGGAAGCCCGCGGTGCCACCGGTGCCACCGGGGTCGCCGGGGTCGCCGTCGTCCAGCAGGCGCACGGCCCGGGCGGCGAGCGGCGCGAGCGGATCGAAGACGCCGAGCAGGGCGTGGCTGAAGCCCCGGTCGTCGCCGGCGATCAGCTCGGGATAGTGGAAGTCGTCGCCGGTGTAGCAGCGCACGCCGTCGGGGAGGCGGCGGCGCAGCTCGACCTCGCGCCCGGCGTCGAGCAGGGAGATCTTCACGCCGTCGACCTTGCCGGGGTGGGCGGCGACCGCCTCGAGGAAGGTGCTCGTGGCCGCGTCGAGGTCCGTGCTGCCCCAGTAACCCTCCAGTGCGGGGTCGAACATCGGGCCCAGCCAGTGCAGTACGACGGGCCCGGCGGCCTGGCGCAGGAGGTGGCCGTACACCTCCAGGTAGTCGTCGGGCCCCTTGGCGACGGCGGCCAGTGCACGGGAGGCCATGAGGACGGCCCGCGAGCCGGCGTCCTCGACGACGGCGAGCTGCTCCTCGTAGGCGGCCCGGATCTCCGTGAGGCCGTAGGGGTGGCCGAATTCGGTGGGCGCCAGTTGGTCGGTGCCCACGCCGCAGGCGATGCGGCCGCCCTCGGCACGGGCCTCGGCCGAGGAGCGGCGGATCAGTTCGGCGGCCCCGGCCCAGTCCAGGCCCATGCCGCGCTGGGCGGTGTCCATGGCCTCGGCGACGCCGAGTCCGTGCGACCACAGGTGGCGGCGGAAGGCCAGCGTGGCCTCCCAGTCCAGCGCGGCGGGCCGGTCGGCCGCGGTGCGGAAGGGGTCGGCGACGACGTGGGCCGCCGCATAGACGACGCGGCTGCGCGGCTCGTCCGCCGTCGCGGGGGTGCCGGCGTGGGCCGCGGGCTCGGTGCGCGGCCGGTAGGCGTACAGCTCGCCCGTCTCGGTGGGGAGGTGAAGGAGCGTCACGGTCACAGGGTCAGCTCCGGTACGTCGAGACGGCGGCCCTCGGCGGAGGACCTCAGGCCCAGTTCCGCCAGTTGGACACCGCGGGCACCGGCCAGCAGGTCCCAGGTGTAGGGCTCGTCGAGGTGGACGTGGCGCAGGAACAGCTCCCACTGGGCCTTGAAGCCGTTGGCGAACTCGCCGTTGTCCGGGACCTCCTGCCACTGGTCGCGGAAGACCTCGGTGGCGGGCAGGTCGGGGTTCCAGACCGGCCTGGGGGTGGCGGAGCGGTGCTGGGCACGGCAGTTGCGCAGCCCCGCGACGGCCGAGCCCTCGGTGCCGTCGACCTGGAACTCCACCAGCTCGTCCCGGTTGACGCGCACGGCCCAGGAGGAGTTGACCTGGGCGACCACTCCGCCCTCGAGCTCGAAGATCCCGTAGGCGGCGTCGTCGGCCGTGGCGTCGTAAGGCTTGTGCTGCTCGTCCCAGCGCTGCGGCACGTGCGTGGTGGCGAGCGCCTGCACGGACAGCACGCGGCCGAACAGCTCGTGCAGGACGTACTCCCAGTGCGGGAACATGTCGACGACGATGCCGCCGCCGTCCTCGGCGCGGTAGTTCCAGGAGGGGCGCTGGGCGGACTGCCAGTCGCCCTCGAAGACCCAGTAGCCGAACTCGCCGCGGACGGAGAGGATCCGCCCGAAGAAGCCGCCGTCGACCAGCCGCCGGAGCTTGAGCAGGCCGGGGAGGAAGAGCTTGTCCTGGACGACGCCGTGGCGGACGCCGGCGGCGGTGGCGAGGCGGGCCAGCCGCAGCGCCCCGTCCAGACCCGTCGCGGTGGGTTTCTCGGTGTAGATGTGCTTGCCGGCGGCGATCGCCTTGGTGATCGCCTCCTCGCGGGCGCCGGTGACCTGGGCGTCGAAGTAGATCTCGGTGGCGGGGTCGGCGAGCACGGCGTCCAGGTCGGTGGAGACCAGGGCGGGGTCCAGGCCGTGGCGGTCGGCGAGGGCGCGCAGCGCGTGCTCGCGGCGGCCGACGAGGACGGGCTCGGGCCACAGCACGGTGCCGTCGCCGAGGTCGAGCCCGCCCTGCTCGCGCAGGGCGAGGATCGAGCGGACGAGGTGCTGGCGGTAGCCCATACGGCCGGTGACGCCGTTCATGGCGATCCGCACGGTCCTGCGTGTCACGTGGGGTTCCTCTCTCCGGCGGGGCGCCGAACGGAAGCAAGCGCTTTCCCCGGCTTACGCTAACCGCCGGCGAACACCTCCGACAAGGGGAGAGGGCCCGGAAAGAAAGCGCTTGCCCACCGCCTGACGTGGAGTCATCGTCCTGGTTGCGGGGACGCCGCCACGTCCGGGGCGCCCTCGCCCCTGCGGCCCCACGCGCCCCGGCACGCGACAGCGGGAGCCGCGGCCGCGACGCGGGCGGGCACCGGACGCCCCCGGGGCGCCCTCGGCGAGGGTCGCCGGCAGGGCGCCGCACGGGCGCTCGGCGGCGGCCACCGCTCCCGAGCGCCAACACGCCTCCCAGGCCGGGGTCTTCGGCGCGACCGCATCACGCGCGGCAGAGAAGCCGGGACCGGGCTCGCGGGCGGGGGCCGGCCCCCGCCCGCGGCCGCACCTCACGGCTCCCGAATGACGGCAGAAAGCGCTTTCCCGTAGAGTGGTCCCGGGGCGGTGGAACGCCCTGTGCAAGGTGCTGTGCGACTCCGCTCCCCCACCGGCCCCCGAGGTGAGAGCATGTGCGGCTACGGGCGGACGGCCCGGGGAGGACCGACCCGGAGGAAACAGACAAGATGGCAGTGACCCTGGCCGACGTGGCGGCGCGCGCCGGAGTGTCCGCCGCAACCGTGTCGCGTGTCCTGAACGGCAACTACCCGGTCGCGGGCAGTACGCGCGAGCGGGTCCTGCGGGCCGTCGACGACCTCGACTACGTCGTGAACGGGCACGCCCGCGCACTGGCCGCCGCCACCTCCGACCTGGTCGGGGTACTCGTCAACGACGTCGCCGACCCCTTCTTCGGGCTCATCGCCAGCGCCGTGCAGAGCGAGATCAGCGGCGGCACCGAGCATCCGCCCGGGCTGCCCGCGGGCGCCGGGAAACTCGCCGTGGTCTGCAACACCGGGGGCTCCCCCGAGGCCGAGCTCAACTACCTGACCCTGCTGGAGCGGCAGCGGGCCGCGGGCGTGGTGCTCACCGGGGGCGCGGTGGAAGGCACCGGGCACAGCGCCGCCGTCGCCGCCCGCCTCGCCCGGCTCGCCGCCTCCGGCACCCGGATCGTCCTGTGCGGCCGCCCGCCCCTGCCGGAACTCGCCGAACTGCCCGGCCCCGCCGCGGACGCCGTGATGACCGTCGCCTTCGACAACCGCGGCGGCGCGCAGCGCCTCACCGAGCACCTGCTGGCCCTCGGCCACCGCACCATCGGCTACGTCGCGGGCCCCGCGGAGCGCAGCACCACCCGGCACCGCCTGGAGGGCCACCGTGCCGCCCTGGCCGAGGCCGGGCTCGCGGGCTCCCCCGCCGAGCTCGACCGCCTCACCGTGCACGGCTACTACGACCGCTCCTCCGGGTACGACGCGGCGCTGGAACTGCTGCGCCGGGAGCCGGGGCTGACCGCGGTCGTCGCCGCCAACGACACGGTGGCGCTCGGCGTCTGCGCGGCGCTGCGCGAGCGCGGGCTGCGCATCCCCGAGGACGTCTCGGTCGCCGGTTTCGACGACCTGCCCTTCAGCGTGGACGCCGCGCCCGCGCTCACGACGGTGCGCATACCGCTGCAGGAGGCGGGCGCCCGCGCCGGCCGCCTGGTCATGGGCCGCCAGGCACCGCCTCCCGGCGGGCTCGCGACCGTACGGACGGAGCTGATGGTGCGGGCCTCGACGGCGGCACCGCGAAGCGGCACATGAAGGCACGCGGGTCGGCGGGACACCCAGCGCGCCGGCGCCTGTCCAGAACCGCCCCGCACGGATACCTTTGACGCAGTCAAAGAATTTCCGCGAGGGGAACCCGCCGTGGCCGTCCAGGAGATCCGGGCGTTCAACCGCTTCTACACCAACCTCATCGGCGCGCTCGACTACAGCCGCCATCTGCACACCCCGTACACCCTCACCGAGGCCCGCGTTCTGTACGAGCTCGCCCACGCCGCCGGCGGCGGGCTGGACGCCGCCGACCTGCGCACGGCCCTGTCCGTGGACGCCGGGCAACTCAGCCGGATGCTGGCGGCCTTCGGGGAGCGGGGACTGGTGACCCGCGCGCCGTCACCACGGGACGCCCGGCGGCAGCGCGTGGAGTTGACCCCCGACGGCCGCGAGGCCGCCCGGCTCCTGGAGGACCGGTCGCGGGAAGCCGTCGCGACCATGGTCGGCGGGCTCGCCCCGGGCGACCGCGAACGCCTGACGGAGGCCATGCGCACCGTCCGCGACGTCCTCGGCGGTACCGCCGCGACGGGGACACCTCCCGGGCCGCGGGTCCGGCTGCGCGAGCCGCGGCCCGGTGACCTCGGCTGGGTGGTCCAGCGCAATGCCGAGGTCTACGCCGAGGAGTACGGCTGGGACGCCGAGTACGAGACCCTCGTCGCCCGGATCGTCGCGGACGGCCACGAGCGGGCGTGGATCGCCGAACTCGACGGCGAGCGCGCCGGCTGCGTCTTCTGCGTACGCACCGACGAGCCCGGCACGGCGCGGCTGCGCCTGCTGCTGGTGGACCCGGCCGCCCGGGGCCACGGCATCGGCCGGCGGCTGGTCGACGCCTGCGTCGGGCACGCCCGCGCGACCGGTCACCGCGAGCTGGTGCTGTGGACGAACGACGTGCTGGTCTCCGCCCGGCGGATCTACGAGGCGGCCGGTTTCGAGCTCGTCGGGGAGGAGCCGCACCGCAGTTTCGGCCGCGATCTCGTCGGGCAGGACTGGCGGCTGGTGCTGTAACGTCCGAAAAGTGAAGCTCGCGTTCTCGACCCTCGGCGTGCCGGGGCTCCCCGTGCCGGACGTGGTCCGGCTCGCCGCGGAGCACGGTTACCACGGCGTGGAACTGCGGGCGGGCCACGAGGAGCCGGTGCACAGCGGCCTGACGGAGCGGCAGCGCGCGGACGTGGCCGGGGAGTTCCGGGGCTCCGGCGTCGCGGTGCTGGCGGTCGCCTCCTACGTGCAGGTGGCAGCGCCTGGTGAGGACGCTCCGGCGCTGCGCGGCCTGCGCGACCACGTACGCCTCGCCGCGGACCTCGGCGCCCCCTACGTACGGGTGTTCCCCGGCGCCGGTGACGACGACGGGGACGCCGCCGACACCCGGGCGGCCCGCCGGCTGGCGGCGGTGGCCCCGGAGGCGGCGGACGCGGGCGTGCGGGTGCTGGTGGAGACCCACGACTCGCACCGGACCGGCGCGGACGTCGCGCGGATCCTGGGTCTGGTGGGCCATCACCACGCGGGCGCGTTGTGGGACGTGATGCACCCCTGGCTGGGCGGCGAACAGCCCGAGCACACCTACCCGGTGCTCGCCCCCTACCTGGGCTACGTGCAGGTCAAGGACGTGTCCTCGGCACAGGACACCACCCCGCTGCCGCTCGGTCACGGGGCGCTGCCGCTGGCCGGCACGGTGGAGGTGCTCAGCCGCGCGGGCTGGGACGGCTGGCTGTGCTGGGAGTACGAGAAGCTCTGGTACCCGCAGGTCCGGACGCTGCCGGAGTTGCTGTCGCGGGGGCGTTCGCACCTGCTGCGGCTGCTCGGCGAGTCGGCCTGAGCCCGGCGCCCGCCCGGAGCGAGCCCAGCGAGCCCAGCGACGTCACGGCGACGCCGCCCACCAGCAGCACGGCGGCCGCCCAGCGCAGCGGGCCGACGCCCTCGTCCAGCAGCAGGGCGGCCGAGGTCATGCCGAAGACCGGGACGAGCAGGGAGAACGGGGCCACCGCGGAGGCGTCGTACGTCCGCAGCAGGAACCCCCAGGCGCCGAAGCCGAAGACGGTGGTGACCCAGGCGACGTAGACGATCGCGCCGGCGCCGCTCCAGTCGAGACCGCGCAGCGCGGCGGCGTCCGCGGCGGGGCCCTCGAAGACCAGGGAGAGGGCGAGCAGCGGCAGCGGCGGGACGAGGCTGACCCAGACCATCCAGCTCAGCGCGTCCGGCGGGGCGGCGCGCCGGGTGAGGACGTTGGACAGCCCCCAGAGGGCGGCGGCCGCGACGACCAGCACGAACGCGCCGAGCGGCCCCGAGGCGCCCTCGTCGTACGCGGCGACGCCGATCCCCGCGAACGCGACGCCCATGCCCGCGATCCGCAGCCGGCCGGGCCGCTCGCCCAGCAGCGCGACCGCGAGGAGGGCGGTGAAGACCGCCTGTACCTGTAGCACCAGGGAGGACAGCCCGGCGGGCATGCCCTGGTCCATGCCGATGAAGAGCAGGCCGAACTTGGCGACGCCGAGGACGAGTCCGACGGCCACGATCCAGCGCAGCGCGACGCCGGGCCGGCGGACGAAGAAGACCGCGGGCACGGCGGCTACCAGGAAGCGCAGGGCGCAGAAGAGCAGCGGCGGGAAGTGGCCCAGCCCGACCTCGATGACCACGAAGTTGACGCCCCAGACCGCGGCGACGAGGACCGCGAGGGCGAGGTGTACCGGTCGCATCGCTCCAGCATCGGGCACCGTACCCTTAAGCACCAGCGAGCATTACTGCACTGTCGGCTTCAGCGTTGCTGAATGGTGCGCCTCGGGCGCACGGGATGACGAGGTGAACGGATGCTGGACCTGGCCCGGCTGCGGGCGCTGCACGCCGTGCATGTGCACGGATCGGTGGGGGCGGCGGCCACGGCCCTCGGCTACACCGCGTCCGCGGTGTCCCAGCAGATCGCGAAGCTGGAGCGGGAGACCCGTACGACGCTCCTGGAGCGGCAGGGCCGCGGCGTGGCGCTCACCGAGGCCGCCCACTTGCTGGCGGAGACCGCACAGGAGCTGATGGCGATCGTGGAGCGGGCCGAGGTGGCGCTGGAGGAGCGGCGCGGCCGCCCCACCGGGCGGCTGACCATGGCCGCCTTCCCGACCGCCGCGCGAGGTCTGCTCCCGCAGGTGCTGGCCGGGCTGACGGCCGCCCACCCGTCGCTGGAGCTGCGGCTGGTGGAGGAGGGCGCGCACCTGTCGGTCGACCTGGTCTCCCGCGGCGTCGTCGACCTGGCCGTGGTGCACGACTGGGACATCGCCCCGCTGCCCGCGCCCAAGGGCCTGGAGCGGGTGGTGATCGGCGAGGACCGCTGCGACGTGCTCGTCCCCGCCGGGCATCCGCTGGCGGCCCGCGCGGCGCTGGTCCGCGAGGACGTCGTCGACCAGCGGTGGATCTGCCAGCCGCCCGGACACGTGTGCCACGACTGGCTGGTGCGGACCCTGCGGGAGGCGGGCACCGAGCCTGACCTGGCGTTCCAGGTCGCCGAGTACCAGACGCAACTGGCGCTGGTGGCGGCCGGGCTGGGGATCGCGCTGGTGCCGCGGCTGGGGCGCGGGCCGGTGCCGGACGGCGTGGTCGTGGTGGCGCTGGAGCCGGCGCCCGTGCGGCGGCTGTACGCCTTGTGGCGGACGGGGGCGTCGCGACGTCCGGCCATCACGGAGACGGTTCGGGCGTTGCGCGACCACTACCCCCGGGTCGTTGCCTGACCATGGGCGGATGTCATCCACCCGCAGGGAACCGTTTCCGTACCGATCCCGTCCAACCGGCGTGCTGCTGGGAAGCCTCCGCAAAGCGGTGTCGGTCGCGCTGCTGGCTGCGTCACTGACGACCCTCTCCGCCGCATGCGGCCGGCAGCAGCCCGCCACCGGTCTGCCCCCCTCCGACGGCGCCGGTGGCGGCCCCGCCCCCTCCGCGATCACCACCGTGCCCGCCGGCCCGGGCTCGGCGACCTCCGGCCCCGCGGACCCGGCACCGTCCACCGCGGCGTCCCCGCCGGGCAACGGGGCGGTCTCCACCCGGCGCGTGTACTTCACCGAGACCACGCGCGGGGTGCCCGCGGTGCACACGGTCCTCGACGGCGAGCGCGACCTGGGCCGTTTCCCCGGCTACTTCATGAAGTCGGCGCCGCAGATCGCCGACGCCATCGCCCAGCGCGCCGCACGGACCGACTTCTCGCGATCGGTCCTGGTCGCCTGGAGCCGCACCACCGGCTGCAACAGCACGAAGGACGCGATCCTCTTCCGCAGCGGCGACCGGCTGGTGCTCGGCCTCGCGCAGACCCCGATGGGCCAGTGCCTGGTCGCCAACCAGGTGGTCGCCGTGTTCGAGGTGCCGCGCGACCGGATGCCGAAGCGGCCGCGCTTCGCGCAGGAGACGGACCCGCGGGCCGATCCGCCCGCCCCGGGGAACACGCTGGCGTTCGGCGGTCTCGAGGACACCCGGGAGCCCGGCGGCCGCCGCAGCACCGAGGTCACCTCGTCCCGGCAGCTCGACGCCTTCCTCGCCGGTCTGCCCCGCAAGGGGGCCGCCGCTCTGCGCGAGCAACTGGCACGGCATCCGCGGCGCGGTGACGAGCGGCGCTTCGGCTTCGTACTGACGGGCTGCCGGCCCACCGGAGCCGTCCTGACCATCGGCCGGCGGGAACTGTCGGCGTCCCCCACCGGGGACGAGACCATCCGCTGTATCCAGACCCAGCGCTACGCGGCGGTGCTCGCGGTGCCGTCCCGGCTCGTCCCGGCACGTGCCCAACTCATTGACTGACAATAACTTTCCGGCTAAGCGTGTCTGCTTGAAGGTTTCTTTCAGCACGCCCCCCACCTCCTGCCGGAAGGAGTCCGTCATGCACAGCAGTCCCCATCCGTCCCGCCGTACGGTGCTCGGTGCCGCCGCGGCCGCCTCCACCGCCCTCGCCCTCGGCGTCCCGGGCACCGCGAACGCGGCCGCGACGGACCGCAGACGCGTCCGTGCGCTCATCGACCGCATGAGCATCGAGGAGAAGATCGGCCAGCTCTTCGTCATGCGCGTGTACGGCCATTCGGCCACCGCCCCCGATCCGGCCGACGTCGCCGCGAACCAGGCCGAGATCGGGGTCTCCAACGCGGCCGAGCTGATCGCCAAGTACCACGTCGGCGGCATCATCTACTTCGCGTGGGCCCACAACACCCGCGATCCGCACCAGATCGCCGACCTGTCCAACGGCATACAGCGGGCCTCCAGGATCCCCCTGCTGATCTCCACCGACCAGGAGCACGGCGCCGTCGCCCGGGTCGGCTCCCCCGCCACGCTCTTCCCCGGCGGGATGGCGCTCGGTGCGGGCGGCAGCACCGGGGACGCCCGGCGGGCCGCGGCCGTCGCCGGGGCCGAACTGGCGGCGATGGGCATCACCCAGGACTACGCGCCGGTCGCCGACGTCAACGTCAACCCCGCCAACCCCGTCATCGGGGTGCGCTCCTTCGGTGCCGACCCGAAGGCCGTCGCCGCGCTCGTCGCCGCCCAGGTGGAGGGTTACCAGCGGGCCGGGATCGTCGCCACCGCCAAGCACTTCCCCGGTCACGGCGACACCGGCACCGACAGCCACTTCGAACTGCCGGTCATCACGCACTCGCTCGAGGAGTGGCGGCGTCTGGACGCGCCGCCCTTCCGCGCGGCGATCGCTGCCGGCATCGACTCGATCATGACCGCGCACATCCTGGTGCCCGCACTCGACGACTCCGGTGACCCCGCCACGCTGTCCCGGCCCATCCTCACCGGCATCCTGCGCGAGGAACTCGGTTACGACGGCGTGGTCGTCACCGACTCCCTCGGCATGGAGGGCGTGCGCCAGAAGTACGGCGACGACCGTGTCCCGGTGCTCGCCCTGAAGGCCGGCGCCGACCAGCTGCTCAACCCGCCGGTCCTGGAGACCGCCTGGCAGGGCGTCCTGGCCGCCGTGAAGTCCGGAGAACTCACCGAGGAACGCCTCGACGAGTCCCTTACCCGGGTCCTCATGCTCAAGGCGCGGCGCGGGCTGCTCGACGACCCGTACGTCACCCACCGCGGCGTGGACCGGGTGGTCGGCACCCGCGGCCACCTGGCGGAGGCCGACCGGATCACCGAACGCACCGTCACCCTGCTGGCGAACCAGGGGGCGCTGCCGCTGCCCGCGCACCGCCGGCTGCTGGTCGTCGGCGCCGACCCCGCCGCGCCCTCGGGCACCGGCGGGCCGCCCACCGCGGTGCTCGGCGCGGCCCTGGCCGGCCTCGGGCACACCGCGCAGGTCCTGTCGACCGGGACCGCACCGGGCCGGGCCGCGATCGACCAGGCGGTCGCCGCCGCGCGGGACAAGGACGCCGTGGTGGTGGCCACGTACAACGTCACCGGGGCGTCGACGGGTCAGATCGCGCTGGTGGCCGCGCTCGTCGCGACGGGCGTGCCGGTGGTGCAGATCGCGATCCGCAACCCCTACGACGTCGCCCGGCTGGACGGGGTGGCAGCCGCGCTGGCCACCTACGGCTGGACGGACGTGTCGATGCGTGCGGCCGCGCGGGTGCTGGCGGGCAAGGTACGGCCGAGCGGCAAGCTGCCGGTGGCCGTTCCTGCGGCGGACGACCCGGCGCGGACGCTCTACCCCGTCGGCTGGGGCCTGCGGTACTGAACCCGCCGCGCGCGGGGCGGCCCCTCCCGGCAACGGGCCACGCCACCTATCCTGCCGAAAACGGGCGACTCGCCCGGGGGGACGGGTGGGGGGCCGCCATGCGCGTGTTGTCCGGGCAGCTCCTGGGTGCGGCATGGCTGGTCGCCGTGCTGCTCGCCGCCTGCTCGCCGGGCGCGGGCGGCACGGGCAGCAGCGCCGCCGGCCCGGACGTCCCGCCCGCCACGCTCGACGCGGTCTTCCTGGACCAGGGGGAGTGCGCGGCCGGCGACCCCGTGGGCTCCTACCGGGAGGTGGCGTGCTCGGACCCGGGCGCCCGGGGCCGGGTCGTCGGCCGGCTGTACGGGCTGCTGCCCGCGTCGCCGTCGCCCGCTCCCCCGCCCACCACGCGGGTCGGCGACCGCTGCCCGCCGACCACGGACTTCCTGCTCACCGTCACCGCCGCCCGTCCCCAGGGATACGCCTGCATGCGCAACCTGAAGGCCCCGCACCCAGGGGATCCCGGCGGGGGCGGCGGGCCCCGGACGATCGCGGGCGACTGCCTCTACGGCTCCCGGAAGGGACAGGTGAAGGAGACGCCCTGCGACGGGTCCGGGCCGCACGCCCCGCAGTTCCGGGTCGTGGAGCTGGCCCGCGAGCGCCGGTCCTGCCCCCAGGGGACGGCGCTGTACGTCGGGGTGGGCGGCGGGCCGGCGGCCTCGGTGCTCCGGTCGAGCTTGGCGTCGTAGGCCGCCAGCGGCTTGGCCGCCTCGGGATCGGCACGTACGGCCGCGGGGGCGACACCGGCCCACTCCAGCACCTCGGCGGTGGCCTTCGCCTTGTCGGCCGCGCCCAGCGCGCCGATGACCGCGCCGTGGTTGGCGCCGGGCGCCCACATCACGTACGAGTCGTGCGCCCCCCGCGAGAGGCGGAACGGCTCGGCCCCCCACGGGTCGTTCTGCCCGTAGACGAAGAGCATGCGCTCGGCGTGGTGGCGCACCCAGGTGTCGACGTCGTGCATCGCGCGGGGCTGGAAGCGCATCGGGATGGAACGCGGCACGTAGGAACGCGGCTGGTAGATCCCGGGGTAGCGCAGCAGGCCCTTCAGGTGCGGGGTCGCGAAGGTCGGAGCGCCGAGCTGCGTGCCCGCCTGGTAGTAGTACGGCGTGTAGTACTCCAGGCCCTGGTCGGTGTAGAAGTCGAAGCCGGAGACGGAGTCGACGAAGGAGTAGAGGGCGTCCGTGGTGGCGGTCGCCGCGGGCACGTCCGCGCATTCCGACTGCTGGTGGTACTGCCAGAAGGCCCACACCAGGTCCAGCACCACGTTCTCGTACGCCTTGTCCGCGCTGCCGACGGTGGTGAAGGTCAGCCCGTTGTCGGCGGCGTACTGCTGGTAGCGGGCGACGATCTCGCCGCGGCGGAGAAGTGCCTCGCGCTGCACGGCGTTCAGCCGCGCGCGGCAGTCGGCGGTGCCGACGGTGCGGAAGAAGCGGGTGTAGGCGGAGTCCTCGTCGTTGACCACGTCGTTGGGGGCGACGTAGGCGACGGTGCCGGCCATGTCGTGCGGGTAGAAACGGCGGTAGTACGTGGCCGTCATGCCGCCCTTGCTGGCTCCGGTGGCGAGCCAGTTCTCGGCGTAGATCCGGCTCAGTGCCCGGTGGATGCGGTGCTGGTCGCTGGCGGCCTGCCAGATGTCGAGCTTCGACCAGTCGGCGGGGGCGGGACGGGACGGGGTGAAGAAGCGGTACTCCATGGAGACCTGGTTGCCGTCCACGATCTGCGTCGGCTCGCGGCGGGAGGGGGTCGTGGAGAGGCCGTAGCCGGAGGTGTAGAAGACGGTGGGCCGGTCGGTCCCCTTGTGCAGCACGGTGATCCGCTGCTGGAACGTCCCCTTGGACGGGTGCCGGTGGTCCACCGGCTGCGTGTAGTTGAGGACGAAGAAGCGGTATCCGGTGACCGGCTTCTCCTCGATCAGGCTCATCCCGGGTATCGCCAGGATGCGGTCCTTGATGTCCGGCTCGTCAGCGGTCGCGGTGGCGGCTCCACCGCCGGCGGTGCCTATGAGCAACACCAGCGCCAGCAGCCATCTGAGCGCGTTGCGCATGCCCCCTCCTTCGGGGTTCGACGGGCGTCGCCCGTGAACCTATGAGGAGGAAGTGGCCCGCCGCCAGGGGGCGTTGGGCAAAGAGCGGCGGCCCGGACCACCGGGGTCCGGGCCGCACAAGCGCGAAGGCGGCGCCTAGGCGACGGCCTCGCTGCTCTCGTCCTCGCCGACGAAGGTGCGCCACAGCTCGGCGTAGCGGCCGTCGGCGGCGAGGAGCTGCTCGTGCGTGCCGTCCTCGACGACCCGGCCGTGGTCGAGGAGGACGACCCGGTCGGCGCGGGCGGCGGTGGTCAGCCGGTGGGCGACGACCAGCGTGGTGCGGCGTACGGCGAGCCGGTCGGCGGCCCGGTTGACCAGGGCCTCGGTGGCCAGGTCCAGGGCGGCCGTCGCCTCGTCGAGCAGCAGGACGTCGGGGTCGACCAGCTCGGCGCGGGCCAGGGCGATCAACTGCCGCTGTCCGGCGGAGAGGTTGCGGCCCCGCTCGGCGACCGCGTGCAGGTAGCCGCCGTCCAGCGTGGCGATCATGTCGTGGGCGCCGACGGCCCGGGCCGCGGCCTCGACCTCGGCGTCGGTGGCGTCCATCCGCCCGTAGGCGATGGCGTCGCGGACCGTCCCCTCGAAGAGGTACGCCTCCTGCGGGACGACGCCGAGCCGCTGCCGGTAGCCGGTCAGGTCCAGCTCGCGGATGTCCTGGCCGTCGACGAGGACCGCGCCCGAGGTCGGGTCGTAGAACCGGGCCACCATCTTGACCAGGGTCGACTTGCCCGCGCCCGTCTCGCCGACGAAAGCCACCGTCTGGCCCGCCGGGATCCGCAGGTCGATCCCGGACAGCGCCTCGGCGCCCTCCTCGGTGTAGCGGAAGTGCACGTCGCGGAAGGCGATCTCGCCGCGCAGCCGGCCGACGCCGCGCGGGGACCCGGCGGGCGGGGTGGCGGTCGGCGTGCGCAGCAGTTCGCGGATGCGGCCCAGGGACACCGACGCCTGCTGGTAGCCGTCGAATACCTGGGAGAGCTGCTGCACGGGTGAGAAGAACAGGTCGATGTAGAGCAGGTAGGCCACCAGGGCGCCTGCGGTGAGCGTGCCCGCGCCGACGCGGTGGGCGCCGACGATCAGCACCAGGGCGGCGGCGACGCTGGACAGCAGCTGCACGAAGGGGAAGTACACCGAGATCAGCCACTGCCCGCGCACACGCGCCTGCCGGTAGGCGTCGCTGCGGTCGGCGAAGCGCTCGGCGCCGCCGCGCTCGCCCCGGAAGGCCTGCACGACGCGGAGTCCGGCGACGTGCTCCTGCAGGTCGGCGTTGACGACGCTGACCCGCTCCCGGGCCAGCTCGTAGGCCTTCACGGACTTGCGGCGGAAGACCCAGGTGGCGACGAAGAGCACCGGCAGGGTGGCGAAGACGATCAGCGCCAGCTGGACGTCGATCACCAGCAGCGCGACCAGGATGCCGAGGAAGGTGAGCACGCTGACCAGCGCGGTGACCAGTCCGGTCTGCAGGAACGTCGACAGGGCGTCGACGTCGGTCGTCATCCGGGTCATGATGCGGCCGCTCAGCTCGCGCTCGTAGTAGTCGAGCCCGAGCCGGTGCAGATGGGAGAAGATCTTCACCCGGAGCGTGTAGAGCACGCGCTCGCCGGTACGGCCGGTCAGGCGCGTGGAGCCCCACTGCGCGCCCCACTGCGCGGCGACCACGGCCAGTCCCAGCAGCGAGGCGGCCCAGACGGCGCCGAGCGCGGCCTGCCGCACACCGGAGTCGATGCCGTGCCGGATCAGGACCGGCAGCAGCAGCCCGGCCAGCGCGTCGACGGCGACGAACAGCAGGCTGAGCAGCAGGGGGCCGCGGAAGCCGCGCAGCAGACTGCGCAGGCCGAAGTCCTTCTCGACGGAGGCCGCCTGGTCCTCGTCGACGTCCGGGGTGTCCAGGGCCGGGGGCAGCGCCGCCACCTGCGCGAGCAGCTCGGGGGTGGCGGGCATCCCGGCCATGGCCGAGGCCATGC
The DNA here is from genome assembly GCF_056858595.1 of Streptomyces sp. TOM-9. Lineage (NCBI taxonomy): Bacteria > Bacillati > Actinomycetota > Actinomycetes > Kitasatosporales > Streptomycetaceae > Streptomyces > Streptomyces sp. TOM-9. The sequence continues at coordinate 3,804,698 of NZ_JBXEQB010000001.1, forward strand.
CGCCCGGGCCGCCGCGCGCGGCGGCCGGGGAGGGCGCCGACCGCGTCCGCCCGGTGTCCTCGTCGCGGTGCCGGCGGTCCTGCGGCCACAGGGCCGCCGTCACGCCGCCCTCCGCGGGAGCCTCGGCGGCGGCGGGACGTGCCGCCGGGGCCGCGATCGCGCCCTCGCCGGGCCACTCGGTCAGCGGCACGACCTCGCCCGCGGGGTCGTGCGTGACGACGTCCGAGCCGAGCTCGTCGGGGTCGGTGAGCAGCCGCCGGTACAGCGGGCAGCGGGCCTCCAGCTCCTCGTGCGTCCCCACGTCGACCAGCCGGCCGGCCTCCAGCACGGCGATCCGGTCGGCGAGGGCGAGGGTGGAGCGCCGGTGGGCGATGAGCAGGGTCGTGCGGCCGGCCATCACCTCGCGCAGCGCGTCGTGGATCTCGGCCTCGACGCGGGCGTCCACGGCGGAGGTCGCGTCGTCGAGGACGAGCAGCCGCGGGTCGGTGAGGATGGCGCGGGCCAGGGCGACGCGCTGGCGCTGGCCGCCGGAGAGGGTCAGTCCCTGCTCGCCGACGACGGTTGCGTACCCCTCGGGCAGGGCGCTGATGAACTCGTCCGCCTGGGCGTGCCGGGTCGCGGTGAGGATCTGCTCGTCGGTGGCGTCGGGGTGGCCGTAGGCGATGTTGGCGCGGACGGTGTCGGAGAACAGGAAGCTGTCCTCCGGGACGAGCCCTATGGCGTCGCGCAGGGAGTCGAAGGTGAGGTCGCGCACGTCGCGGCCGCCGACGCGGACGGCGCCGCCGGTCACGTCGTAGAAGCGGGGCAGCAGCAGCGAGACAGTCGACTTGCCGCTGCCGGAGGCGCCGACGACGGCGACGGTCTCGCCGGGCTCGACGGTGAGCGAGAAGTCGTCCAGCACGGGACGGGTGCGGTCGTAGCCGAAGCTGACGTGGTCGAACTCGACGGTGGCCGGGGCCTCGCGGGGCAGCTGCCCGGTGCCCTCCTCCAGGCTGGGCCGGGTGTCGATGAGCTCGGTGACGCGCTCGACTCCGGCCCTGGCCTGCTGGCCGACGGTGAGCATCATCGTGAGCATGCGCACCGGGCCGGTCAGCTGGGCGAGGTAGGTCGAGAACGCGACGAAGGTGCCCAGGGTGATCTGGCCCTTCACGGCCATCCAGCCGCCGAGCGCCAGCATGCCGACCTGCCCGAGCGAGGGCACCGCCTGGAGCGCGGGACCGTAGCGCGCGTTGAACCTGATGGTGCGCAGCCGTCCGGCGAAGAGCCGCTCGCTGACCGAGCGCAGCTTGGACATCTCCTGCTGCTCCTGGCCGAAGCCCTTCACGACGCGGACGCCGGTCACCGAGCCGTCCACGATCCCGGCGACGGCGGCGGCCTGGCCCTGGGCGTACCAGGTGGCGGGGAAGAGCCGCTTGCGGCTGCGGTCGGCCAGGAACCACAGGGCGGGCGCGACGGCGAGGGCGATCAGGGTCAGCATCGGCGAGAGCACGAACATCACGACGATCGACAGGACGAAGAGCAGGACGTTGCCGATCATCATGGGCGCCATGAAGAGCAGGCCCTGGATGAGCTGCAGGTCGCTGGTGGCCCGGCCGACGACCTGGCCGGTGTTGAGCTCGTCCTGGCGCGCGCCGTCCAGCCGGGTGAGCGAGTGGAACATGTCCGTGCGCATGTCGTGCTGCACGTCGAGGGCGAGCCTGCCGCCGTAGAAGCGCCGCAGGAACGTCATCAGGTAGACCACGACCGCGGCGGCGATCAGCACGGCCGCCCAGGGGGCGAGCGGCTTGTCGTGCTTGACGATGACGTCGTCGATGATCAGCTTGGGGACGAGCGGCACGAGGGCCATCACGGCCATGCCGGCGAGCGAGGAACCGAGCGCGAGGCCCACGTTCCCCCGGTAGCGCCAGCAGTACCCCATCAGCCGCCGCAGCCAGCCCTCGGCCCTCACGGCCTCGCCGGCCTTCGCTTCGTCGTCCTTCGCCGCCACCCGGTGTCCTCCCGTCCCGTCCTTTTCGCCGGAGGATCACAACGCCCTGGAGTGCGGATTTCATCCTCCCGCAACAAAACTACGACGAGGGTCCGACAGCGCCCGGGCGGAGGTCCCGGGACAAAACCCGACGAAACGTTTTCCCCTCGGCCGGGACCGGGCGCCGGTTCACCCCAGGTGCGTCGGCTTCACCCCAGGTGTGTCGGCGCGAACATCCGCAGCAGCGCGGGGAGCACGACCACGCAGGGGCCGGGCGCCGCGAGGGCGTCCGCGAGGTCGTCCCGGAGCCGCTCGGGGCTCGTGCGGACCGCCGGGACGCCGAAGGCCCCGGCGAGTGCGACGAAGTCCGGCCGGGCCAGCTCGGTGCCGGTGGCCTCGCCGAAGGCGTCCGTCATGTACTCGCGCAGGATGCCGTAGCCGCCGTCGTCGACGATCAGCCAGGTGACGGGCAGGCCGTACTGCCGGGCCGTGGCGAGCTCGGCGATCGAGTACATCGCGCCGCCGTCGCCCGAGACGGCCAGCACGGGCCGGGTGCGGTCCGCGGCGGCCGCGCCCAGCGCGGCGGGGAAGCCGTAGCCGAGGCCGCCGGCGCCCTGGGCGGAGTGCATCGGGCCGGGCCAGGCGGACCAGGCCCAGTAGGCGAGGATCGTCATGTCCCAGAAGCTGGGGGCGTCCTCGGGGAGGGCGTCCCGCACGGCGGCGAGGACGCGCTGCTCCAGGCCGAGGTCCTGGCCGTCGAGGCGCTCCCGGATCCGCTCCAGCAGTGCGGCCACCGCCTCGGGCGCGCCCGCGTCGCGGCGCTCGTCCACGGCCGCGGCGAGCGCGCCGAGCGCGAGCCGGGCGTCGGCGTGGATGCCGAGCGCCGGGTGGTTGGACTCCAGCTTGCCGAGGTCGGCCTCGACCTGGATCACCCGGCCACGTGGGCGGAAGGTGTGGTAGTTCGAGGAGAGCTCGCCCAGCCCGGAGCCGACGACCAGCAGGACGTCGGCCTCCTCCAGGAACTCGGTGGTGTGCCGGTCCTCCAGCCAGCTCCGCAGCGACAGCGGGTGCTCCCACGGGAAGGCACCCTTGCCGCCGAAGGTGCAGGCCACCGGGGCGTCGAGCCGCTCGGCGAGGGCGCGCAGTTCGGCCTCGGCCCCCGAGCGCACGACGCCGCCGCCGGCCAGCACGACCGGCCGCTCGGCGCGGGACAGCAGTGCCGCCGCCTCGGCGATCAGCTCGGCGCGAGGGCGCAGCGGCCGGGGCCCGGCCGCCAGCTCCCCGACCGGCGGCACCGTGACGGGGGCGAGCAGCACGTCCTGCGGGATCTCCACCCAGACCGGCCCGTACGGGGCGGTCAGCGCCGACTCCCAGGCGGCGGCGAGGGCCGAGGGGATCTGGGAAGCGGTGCGGACGGTGTGCACCGACTTGACGATGTCGCGGAACGACGCCTTCTGGTCGGCGAGTTCGTGCAGGTAGCCGTGGCGGCCACCGCCGAGCCCGGCGACCGGCACCTGGCTGCCGATGGCGACGACCGGCGCCGAGGCGGCTGCCGACTCCTGCAGCGCGGCGAGCGTCATCAGCGCGCCGGGGCCGGTGGAGACCAGCAGCGGCGCGGCGCCGCCCGTGACGCGGGCGTAGGCGTCGGCGGCGAAGCCCGCGTTGTTCTCCACGCGCAGGCCCACGTACTCCAGCTTCGAGCGCCGCAGCGCGTCGAAGGCGCCCAGCGCGTGCTGCCCGGGCAGGCCGAAGACCGTCGTCGCGCCGAGCGCCGTCAGGGATTCGACGACCAGGTCGCCGCCGTTGCGCCCGCTCATGCGCGGCCGGCCGCGATCTGCCGGGTCATGATCGTGGTCAGCTCGTACGCGGTGTGGGAGGCCGCGACGCTGGTGATCTCGGCGTGGTCGTAGGCGGGGGCGACCTCGACGACGTCGGCGGAGATCAGGTGGCAGGAGGCCAGGCCCCGCAGGATCTCCAGCAGCTCGCGGGAGGTGATGCCGCCGGCCTCGGGGGTGCCGGTGCCGGGGGCGTGGGCCGGGTCGAGGACGTCGATGTCGATGGAGATGTACAGCGGGCGGTCGCCGATGCGCTCGCGCAGCTGCTGGGCGACCTCGTCGGCGCCGCGCCGGTAGACGTCGGCGGACGTGACGATGCCGAAGCCCATCTTCTCGTCGTCGGTGAGGTCCTGCTTGCCGTACAGCGGGCCGCGGGTGCCGACGTGGGAGAGCGCGGAGGTGTCGAGGACGCCCTCCTCCACGGCCCGGCGGAACGGGGTGCCGTGGGTGTACTCGGCCCCGAAGTAGGTGTCCCAGGTGTCGAGGTGGGCGTCGAAGTGGAGCAGGGCGACCGGGCCGTGCTTGCGGGCCATGGCGCGCAGCAGGGGCAGCGAGATGGTGTGGTCGCCGCCGAGGGTCATCAGGCGGGCGCCGGTGTCGAGCAGGTCGTCGGCGGCGGCCTGGATGGTCTCGACGGCCTCGTTGATGTTGAACGGGTTGGCGGCGATATCACCGGCGTCCGCGACCTGGGCGAGCGCGAAGGGCGAGGCGTCCTGCGCAGGGTTGTACGGGCGCAGCAGACGGGAGGCCTCGCGGATCGCGTTGCCGCCGAAGCGGGCGCCGGGGCGGTAGGAGACGCCCGCGTCGAAGGGCACGCCGACCACGGCGACGTCGGTGGTGCCGACCTCGTCGAGGCGCGGGAGCCGCGCGAACGTGGCGGGACCGGCGTACCGCGGGGTGCGGGAGGAGTCGATGGGGCCGCGCGGTTCGGTGCTGCTCATGGGTAACTGCCTTCTTTCGTACGCTTCGTTGCGCTCTGCTCGCTTTGTGACTTTATCCGACCGGAACGGTCCCCTCGGCGGCCGGGACGGGGGTCCGGCCGGCCAGCCGCTCCCGCCAGGCCGCCAGCACGGCGGCGTCGGTCGGCTTGGTGGCGAGGCTCACCGCGACGTAGACGACGAGGGAGGCCAGCAGGCCGTAGTAGACCGGCTCGTTGGCCAGGACGCCCTTCCAGACCATCAGGCCCACGACGGCCAGGCCGCCGACGGCCACCGAGGCGAGGGCGCCCGCCGCGGTGCCGCGCCGCCACAGCAGACCGCCGAGGATCGGCACCAGCAGCCCGCCGACGAGCAGGTTGTACGCCACGGTCAGCGCCTCGACGACGTTGTTCAGCGCGATGGCGGTGACGATGACGACCACGCCCATGACCAGGATGAAGACGCGGTTGCCCGAGACCTCGTCGTGCGCACCCTCTTCGCCGTCCCGCCCGCGGCCGACCACGCCGCGCAGCCGCGACCAGATGTCGTTGTTGGCCACGGTGGCGCAGGCGATCAGCGCGCCGGAGGAGGTGGACATCACCGCGGAGAGCGCGGCGGCCAGCACCAGGCCGCGCACGCCCACCGGCAGCGCGTCCTTGACGATGGTGGCGAAGGCGTCGTCGGCCGCGGCCAGGTTCGGGTACAGCACCTTGGCGGCGGTGCCGATGACGGCGCCGGCGATCGCGTAGACCAGGCAGTAGACACCGGCGACGGTGCCGCCGAGCTTGGCGATCCTGTCGCTGCGGGCGGTGAACACGCGCTGCCAGATGTCCTGGCCGATGAGCATGCCGAAGGTGTAGATCAGCACGTAGGTGAAGATCGTCTGCCCGCCGATACCCAGGGGCGCGAAGTACTCGCTCGGCAGCTGCGCCTTCATCTCCGCGAAGCCGCCCGCCTTGATCACCGCGATCGGCAGCAGCAGGACCAGCACGCCGAGGGTCTTGACCACGAACTGCACCATGTCGGTGAGCGTGATCGACCACATGCCGCCCAGCGTGGAGTACGCCACCACGACGGCGCCGCCCAGGACGATCGCCAGGGTGCGGTCCATCCCGAACAGGACGTCGAAGATCGTCGCGTAGGCGATCGTCGAGGTCACCGCGAGCATCAGGGTGTACGCCCACATGACGACGCCGGAGATGACGCCGGCCGAGCCGCCGTAGCGCAGGTCGAGCATCTCGGAGACGGTGTAGACCTTCAGGCGGGCGATGCGGGCCGAGAAGAAGACGCTCAGCGCCAGCAGGCCGAGGCCGATGGTGAAGACCATCCAGGCACCGGACAGGCCGTACTGGTAGCCGAGGCCGACGCCGCCGATGGTGGAGGCGCCGCCGAGGACGATCGCGGCCATGGTGCCGGAGTACATCGACGGGCCCAGCCTGCGGCCGGCGACCAGGAACTCGCTCTTGGACCTGGCACGGCGCATGCCCCACCAGCCCACGGCGAGCATGCCGGCCAGATAGCCGATGATCACGGCGTAGTCGACGGCCATGAGCCCTCCTCCATCGGTCGCGCGGGCGGAGCCGCGGGCTTTCCTTTGCGGTGACGATAGGTGGCCGGGAAGAAGCGCTGAAGTGTACGTTTCATCCATCGCACCCGGTCCGCATGGAGGAAACGCACATGACTCCCCCGCGTCAGGACCTGGCGCCGCCCACGCCGCCGATCCCGCTCGCCACCCTGCTCGCCCTGCCCGACCTCGGGCTGCGCCAGGTCGCGGGACCGTCCGCGGCCGACCGGGACGTCCGCGTCCAGTGGGTGCACACCAGCGAGATGGAGGACCCCTTCCCGTACCTGCTCGGCGGGGAGCTGCTGCTGACCGCGGGGGTGCACTTCGCGTCGGCGGTGGGCGCCGGCGCCTACCTGGACCGCTACGTGGCCCGCACGGTCGAGGCGGGGGCGGCGGCGCTCGGTTTCGGTCTCGCCCCGGTGCACGACCAGACCCCGGCGGCGCTGGTCGCCGCCTGCGACCGGCACGGCCTGCCGCTGGTGGAGGTGCCGCCCCGGACCCCCTTCACCGCCGTCGCGCGGGCCGTCTGGCAGGCCATGGGCGAGGCGCGGGTCCGTGAGCTGCGGCACGTCACCGAGGCACAGCAGGCCCTCGCCGCGGCCGCCGGACGCCCGGACCCCGTGCCCTCGGTGCTGCGCAGGCTCGCCGGCCGCCTGGGCGCGTGGGCCGCGCTGATCGCCCCGGACGGTTCCGAGGTGTACGCGGCGGGCACCGCCCCGGACCCGCAGGCGCGTGCGGCGGCGGTACGGCTGGCCGGGGTGGTCCTGCCGGCGCCGGACGCGCACGCGCCCTCCTCGGCGACCGACACCCACGGCGGGACACGCCTGTCGGCGTACGCGCTGGCCGGCGGCACCCCGAGCGAGCGGCCGGCGCTCGTCCTGGTCACGGGCCACCCGGATCCGGGCGACCACGCGGTCGCCAACGTCGCCGCGGTCCTGCTCTCCCTGCTCACCGGCCCGCACCTGGGCAGCGCGGAGGCGGGCCGGTCGGCGGCGCTGGTGCGGCTGCTGCTGGGCGCGGAGCCGCAGGAGGCGGCCCCGCTGCTGGGGCCGGAGTCCCGCTGGGCCGTCGTGCACGCCCGCAAGCGCGGCGGCCCGGCCGGACCGCTGGCGGCCGCCGCGCTCGGCACGGCGCTGGGCACCGCGCTGATCGAGCCGGGCGACACCGTCGTACGCCTGCTCCTGCCGGCCGGCCGCGAGGTGACCGCCCAGCCGGGGTGGACCCTCGGGGTGAGCGGCCCGGTCGCGGTGGCCGCCCTCGTCACCGGGGACGGCCAGGCCGCGGGCGCGCTGCGCCGGGCGGTCGCCACCCGTGCGCCGCTGGTGATCCATCGCGGAGCCGGCCCCGGCATGAGCGGACTGGTCACCCCGGACGACGCCCGGTCCAGGGCGCGGGAGCTGCTGGCGGCGGTGGCGGACTCGCCCGCCCTGGTGGAGACGCTGCGCACCTGGATCGGCCTGCACGGGAGCTGGGACCGTACGGCCGTCGCCCTGGAGGTGCACCGCAACACCGTGCGCCAGCGCATCGGGCGCGCGGCGGCCCTGCTGGAGGCGGACCTGGACGACCCGGACGTACGCATGGAGCTGTGGTTCGCGCTGCGCTGGCTGTGAACCCGTGCACCCCGCCGCGGCGGGCTTTCTGACGTCCCGACAGGAGGTAACGGACCGGCGTCGATCGGCGGCCCCCCGCACGCACGTCCGACAGCAGGCGACAATGGGGGTCATGCTGCCCCATGTCACCGTGCCGTCCCGCAAGGCCCTCGCCGACCACCTCGTACGCACGCGCATCGCGGGCGACGTCGCCACCCCCCGCGAGAACAACCGCTCCCACTACCGCAGACTCGCCGAGGGCGACCGCCACTACTGGTTCGGTCTGGAGTTCGGCGAGCGCTGGACGGACGAGGAGGCGGTGCTGGCGGTCATGGCCGAGCGCTGCGGGGTCGTGGCCGACCCCGGGTACCTCATGGGGCAGGACACCATCGACCCCGAGCTGACGATCAGCGCCCTGGACCGGGCCGCCCGGATGCTCTGCAAGGCCGTGGAGGGCGGGCAGCGGGTGCTGTTCGCCACCGGCCACCCCGGCGGCCTGCTGGACGTCCACCGCACCCTGGCCGCGGCCGTGCGGGCCGCCGGCGCCGAGGTCGTCGCGATCCCCGGCGGGCTGTCCACCGACGAGGGCGGCGTCTTCCAGTTCTGCGACGTGGCCATGCTGGAGCGCGGCGCCACGCTGTGGCACACCCACTCCCCCGGCCCGATGGCGGCGGTCCTCGACGCGCTGGCCGCGCAGGGCCGGCCGCTGCCCGACCTGGTCGTCGCCGACCACGGCTGGGCGGGGTGCGCCGGACAGCGCGGCATCGACGCGATCGGCTTCGCGGACTGCAACGACCCGGCCCTCTTCCTCGCCGAGGCGGAGGGCACGGTCTCGGTGACCGTCCCGCTGGACGACCACGTCACCGACCCGCGCCACTACGACGCGATGACCGCCTACCTGCTGGACGCGGCGGGCCTGACCGGCTCCGCATGACAGCGGGCCGCGCCCCCGAGGGGGCGCGGCCCGCCACTCCCGACGGGCCCCGGGCCGCCGTCCTTCCGGCGACCCGGGGCCCGATGTCGACAGGCCGGGACCTTCGCCCCCGCCCTTGGTCCGCGACATGAGAACCCCCGTTCCCCGTGGGCCCCCGTTTTCCCCCGTAGGCCCCCGTTTCCCCCGTCGACCGACGGGCACGGCCGCCCGGACATGCGACCCGGCGGCGTGCTCGTTACGATCGCCGTCGATTCTTCCGGTCCGGCGCCGCCGGTGGATCAGCCCCGGGATGGAGTTCGCAGTCCACCCTCGGGTGGAGTGGAAGGCCGTCCGGAGAAAGGCGCGGGATCGTGATACGGGTCGTGATCGTCGACGACGAGACACTGGTCAGGACCGCCCTGCGGCGCATCCTGGAGTCCGCGGGCGACATCGGGGTGGTCGCGGACTGCGACAGCCGCACGGCACTGGCCGCCGTCCGCGCGCGCAGGCCCGACCTGGTGCTCCTGGACACGGTGATGCCGGAACCCGACGGGCTGACCGTGCTGCGGGCCGTACGTGCGCTGCCCGATCCGCCGGCCGTCGCGATGCTCACCGGATTCGACACCAGCGCCCACATCACCGCCGCCATGCGCGCGGGCGCGACCGGCTTCCTGCTCAAGGACACGGCGGTCGCCACCCTCATCGACGCCGTCCGCGTGCTCGCCTCCGGCGGGACGGTCTTCACGCCCACCGTCAGCCGCGCCGTGGTCGACGGCTTCCTGGGCACGGCCGACGCCCAGGAGGCCGACCCCGCCGGGGCGCCCCTGGACCGGCTGACCGGACGGGAGCGGGAGGTGCTGCTGCTGGTCGCCGGGGGCCTGTCGAACCTGGAGATCGCCGAGCGGCTGCACATCACCGTCGCCACGGTGAAGGACCACGTCCGCGCCCTGCTGCGCAAGCTCGACGCGCCGAACCGGGTGTCACTGGCGATCCTGGCGCACCGGGCCGGGCTCTCGCCGGGGAGCGCCGCGTGAGACTCCCCCGGGCCGCCGTCGACGGGTGCCTGGTCGCCGTCGCGGCGACCGAGGCCTGGGCGACCCGTTCCCTGGGCGGTCCCCTCGCGCTGTCGGCGGCGTACGTGGCCGCCGGCGCCCTCGTGCTGCGCCGCCGGCTGCCGCTGACGGTGCTGCTGGCGACGCTGCCCGCCCTGTCGCTGGGCTATGTGTGGCTGGCCCCCATGGCCGCGCTGTACACGATCGCCGCCGACGGCGGCGCCCTCACCGTGGCCCGCGCCCGGCGGCTGCTGCGGCGGGGGCCGCAGCCGCTCCCCGGCCGGAGGCGGATCCCGCCGCCCATGGTGGTGACGCTGGGCAGCGCAGCGGCCGTCGCCTTTGTGTCGTTCTTCCCCTGGCCGTGGATCGGGGAGGTCGACTGGGCCCCCGCGGCGACCGTGCTCGCGGTGCTGCTGTCGGCGCTGCTCGCCGTGGCCCCGACGGCGCTGGGGCTGCTCGCCGCGTCACGCCGTGAACTCGCGGCGCGGCTCGCCGAACTGGCGGAGAGCCGGGAGCGGGAACGGCGGCTGGCCGCGGAACGGGCGGTGGTGCGGGAGCGCACCCGGCTCGCGCGGGAGATGCACGACACCGTGGCCCACCACATCAGCCTGATCGCCGTGCAGTCGGGCGCGCTGGAGGTGACCGCCCGGGACGAGGAGGCACGGGCCGCGGCCGGTACGGTGCGGCAGCTCAGCCGCGACGCCCTGGACGAACTGCGGCACATGGTGGGGCTGTTGCGGATGCCGGTGGCGGTGGGCGGCGAGGACGCCGGCCCGGGCCTCGCGGAGCTGCCCACGCTGCTCGCCGCGGCCGGGCCGCAGGTGCACGGCGACCTGCCCGGCCTGGGCCGGCCCGGGTGCCCGCCGCCGGTGCAGCACGCGGCGTACCGCACCGTGCAGGAGGCCCTGACCAACGTGCGCAAGCACGCTCCCGGCGCGCGCACCGAGGTGACCGTACGGCTGGCCGCCGACGCGCTGCACGTCGCGGTGCGCAACGCGCCGTGCGGCGGGGGCGCGCCCGGCCCGGCGCTGCCGTCCGGCGGCCACGGCCTGACCGGGCTGCGCGAGCGCGCCGCCCAGCTGGGCGGCACCCTGGACGCGGGTCCGGAGCCGGACGGCGGCTTCCTGGTGCGGGCGACACTGCCGCTGGCCGCGGACCGGTGACCCGGTGACCCGGCGGCTCAGTCCCGCGGTACGCGGACCACGCCCTCCTGGATGACGGAGACGGCGAGCCGCCCGTCCTGGGTGTAGATGCGCGCCGTGCCGAGCCCGCGCCCGCCGGAGGCCGAGGGGCTCTGCTGGTCGTACAGCAGCCACTCGTCGGCGCGGAACGGCCGGTGGAACCACATGGCGTGGTCCAGGCTGGCGCCCACCACGTCGCCGACCGCCCAGCCGCCGCGCCCGTGGGCGAGCAGCACGGAGTCCAGCAGCGTCATGTCCGACACGTAGGTGGCGAGGCAGACGTGGAGCAACGGGTCGTCGGCGAGCTTCCCGTTGGTGCGGAACCACACCTGGGAGCGGGGCTCACGCGGCCCGGCCCCGGCGGCGAGGAAGGGCGGGGCGTCGACGTAGCGCAGGTCGACGGCGGCGCGCGCCTCCAGGAGGCGGTCCACGACCGAGGGGTCGGGGAACCGGTCCCTGTGCGGCCGCAACAGCTCCTCGCCGGTGGGCAGGCTCTCCGGGTCGGGCGCCGGCGGCATCGGCTCCTGGTGCTCCAGCCCGTCCTCGTACGTCTGGAAGGACGCGGACAGGTGGAAGATCGGCTGCCCGTGCTGCACCGCGACCACCCGGCGGGTGGTGAAGGAGCGGCCGTCGCGGATGCGGTCGACCTGGTAGACGATCGGCGCGCCCGGGTCGCCCATGCGCAGGAAGTAGGCGTGCAGGGAGTGGGCGTCGCGTCCTTCCGGGACCGTGCGCCCCGCCGCGACCAGCGCCTGTGCGGCGACCTGGCCCCCGAAGACGCGGGGGACGACGGCGGGGCGGCTGGCGCCGCGGAAGATGTCCTGCTCGATCCGCTCGAGGTCGAGGAGATCGAGCAGGGACTGCAGTGCGTGGTTGGTCACGTGTGTCTCTCGGGGTCGGCGGACCGTCCGGTCACAGCCCCATCGACTTGGCGATGATCGACTTCATGACCTCGCTGGTGCCGCCGTAGATGCGGTGCACGCGGTTGTCCGCGTACAGGCGGGCGATCGGGTACTCCAGCATGTAGCCGTAGCCACCGTGCAGCTGGAGGCAGCGGTCGATGACCTTGGCCGCGGTCTCGGTGCAGAAGAGCTTGGCGCGCGCGGCGTCGGCGGCGGTGAAGTCGCCGAGCTCGTGGGCCTCCAGGGCGCGGTCGACGACGGCCTGCATGGCGTCGACGTCGGAGGCGCACTCGGCGAGCACGAACTTGGTGTTCTGGAACTCCGCGACGCTCTTGCCGAAGACCTTGCGGTCGCGCACGTACTGGGCCGCGAAGCGGACGGCGGCGTCGGCCTGGGCGTAGGAACCGAAGGCGATCGCGAGGCGCTCGACCGGCAGGTTGTGGGCGAGGTAGGAGAAGGCCTTGCCCTCCTCGCCGAGCAGGTCCTCGACGGGGACCTTGACGTCGGTGAAGGACAGCTCCGCGGTGTCGGAGGTGCGCAGGCCGATCTTCTCCAGCTTGCGGCCGACGGCGTAGCCCTCGCTCGTGGTGTCGACCGCGAGGATCGACAGACCGCGGCGGCGGTCCTCCGGGGTGGCCGGCGAGGTGCGGCAGACGACGAGCACGCGGTCGGCGACCACGCCGCCGGTGATGAAGGTCTTGGCGCCGTTGAGGACGTAGTGGGTGCCGTCCTCGGAGAGCTTCGCGGTGGTGGTCATGCCGGCCAGGTCGGAGCCGGTGCCGGGCTCGGTCATGGCGATGGCGGTCATCATGTCGCCGCTGATGAAGTCGGGCAGCCAGCGCTTCTTCTGCTCCTCGTTGGCGAACTCCAGGAGGTACGGGAGCACCAGGCCGGTGTGCACGCCGCTGCTGCCGAAGCTGACGCCGGCGCGGGCGCACTCCTCGGTCACCACCGCACTGAACTTCCAGCCCGTGATGCCGGCGCCGCCGTACTCCTCGGGCACCTCGATGCCGAAGATGCCCAGCTCGCCCAGGCGCCGGTAGAAGTCGCGGGGCGGGTACCCCGCCTCCTCCCACTCGGGGTAGACGGGCACGACCTCGTTGGCGATGAAGTCCCGGATCGTCTCCCGGAAGGCCTCGTGGTCCTCGTTGAATACCGTGCGACGCACTTGGCGCCTCCTCTGCACACTGGGCGATAAGCAAGCGCTCAGTAAGTTACTTCCCGGTTGTGCGCGCTGTCCAGAGCGGCAAAGGCGCCCAGGGCCAGCCGGTGCAGCAGCACGGCGGTCGCCGCGCGGCCGGGCAGCCCCCCGTGCGGGCCGAGGTGCGGGGTGGAGTTGAGCAGGCCGAAGACGGCGTGCACGGCCGCGCGGACCTCGGGCTCGGCCGCCCCCGGGTGGACCTCGCGGACGACCGTGACCCACTGCTCGACGTACTGCCGCTGCAGTTGGCGCACGAGCTTGCGGTCGGAGTCGCGGAGCCGGTCCAGTTCGCGGTCGTGGAGGGTGATCAGCGCCCGGTCGTCCAGCGCGAAGTCGATGTGCCCGCGGACCAGGGCGTCCAGCGCGGCGGCCGCGCCGTCGGCCTCGGCCACCCGCATGCGGCCCGCGGAGTGCAGCCGGCCGCTGATCCCGACGAGCAGCTCGGCGAGCATCGCGTCCTTGCCCGCGAAGTGCCGGTACAGCCCGGGGCCGCTGATGCCGACGGCCGCCCCTATCTCGTCCACGCCGACCCCGTGGAACCCGCGCTCGGCGAAGAGCCGCGCGGCCTCCCTCAGGATCTGGTCGCGCCTGCCGCTGGCCGCCTTGGCCGCCGTCCTCGTGGGCTCCACACCGCACCTTTCCGCGAGGCGTCCGGTCTGCGGATGCCCCCCGCCATCTCATCGTCCTACCATTCTAGACAGCCGTGTTAACGACCGCTAACGTGGTCGACAACACGTTAACGACCGCTAACTCCTCCGGGGGCCCGTGACATGGAAGCACCCGTCCTCGCCAGCGCCGCGGATCCGGCGAGCGAGGCCTACCGCGCCAACGAGAAGGCGCACGCCGAGCTGTCCGCGCGGCTGCGCGAGAAGCTCGCCGCCGCCGCGCTCGGCGGCGGCGAGAAGGCCCGCGCCCGGCACACCGCGCGCGGCAAGCTGCTCCCCCGCGACCGCGTGGACGGGCTGCTCGACCCCGGATCGCCCTTCCTGGAGCTCGCCCCGCTGGCCGCCGACGGCATGTACGACGGCCAGGCCCCGGCCGCCGGCGTCGTCGCCGGGATCGGCCGGGTCGCCGGCCGCGAGGTCGTGATCGTCGCCAACGACGCCACCGTCAAGGGCGGCACGTACTACCCGATGACGGTCAAGAAGCACCTGCGCGCCCAGGAGATCGCCCTGGACAACCGGCTGCCCTGCGTCTACCTGGTCGACTCCGGCGGCGCCTTCCTGCCGAAGCAGGACGAGGTCTTCCCCGACCGCGACCACTTCGGGCGGATCTTCTTCAACCAGGCCACCCTGTCCGCGCGCGGCATCCCGCAGGTCGCCGCCGTCCTCGGCTCCTGCACGGCGGGCGGCGCCTACGTCCCCGCGATGAGCGACGAGGCGGTGATCGTCCGCGGCCAGGGCACGATCTTCCTGGGCGGCCCGCCGCTGGTGAAGGCCGCCACCGGCGAGGTGGTCACGGCCGAGGAGCTCGGCGGCGGCGAGGTGCACTCCCGCACCTCCGGCGTCACCGACCACCTGGCCGAGGACGACGCCCACGCGCTGCGCATCGTGCGGAACATCGTGGCGACCCTGCCCGCCCGCGGCGCGCTGCCGTGGACGGTCGGACCCGTCGAGGAGCCCGCCGTCGACCCGGCCGGGCTCTACGGCGCGGTCCCGGTCGACTCGCGCACCCCCTACGACGTCCGCGAGGTCATCGCCCGCCTCGTCGACGGCAGCCGCTTCGCGGAGTTCAAGGCCGAGTACGGCACGACGCTGGTCACCGGCTTCGCCCGGATCCACGGCCACCCGGTCGGGATCGTCGCCAACAACGGCATCCTGTTCTCCGAATCGGCCCAGAAGGGCGCGCACTTCATCGAGCTGTGCGACCAGCGCGGCATCCCGCTGCTCTTCCTGCAGAACATCTCGGGCTTCATGGTGGGCCGTCAGTACGAGGCGGGCGGCATTGCCAAGCACGGCGCCAAGATGGTCACCGCGGTGGCCACGACCCGGGTGCCCAAGCTGACCGTGGTCATCGGCGGCTCCTACGGCGCGGGCAACTACTCGATGTGCGGCCGCGCCTATTCGCCGCGCTTCCTGTGGATGTGGCCCAACGCCAAGATCTCCGTCATGGGCGGCGAGCAGGCCGCCTCGGTGCTGGCCACCGTCAAGCGCGACCAGATCGAGGCAGCCGGCGACACCTGGGCGGCGGAGGACGAGGAGGGCTTCAAGGCCCCCATCCGCGCCCAGTACGAGGAGCAGGGCAACGCCTACTACGCGACGGCCCGGCTGTGGGACGACGGGGTCATCGACCCCCTGCAGACCCGCCAGGTGCTGGGACTGGCCCTGACCGCGTGCGCCAACGCGCCGATTCCGCAACGCGATCCGCAGGCGCCGGGCTTCGGCGTCTTCCGGATGTAGGGGGAGCACTCAGATGTCAGCGATGTTCGACACCGTCCTGGTGGCCAACCGCGGCGAGATCGCGGTCCGCGTCATCCGCACCCTGCGGCGGCTCGGGATCCGTTCGGTCGCCGTCTTCAGCGATGCCGACGCCGGGGCCCGCCATGTGCGCGAGGCCGACACCGCCGTGCGCATCGGCCCGGCGGCGGCGTCCGAGAGCTACCTGTCGATCGAGCGGCTGCTGGAGGCGGCCGCCCGCACCGGCGCCCAGGCCGTCCACCCCGGCTACGGGTTCCTCGCCGAGAACGCCGCCTTCGCCCGTGCCTGCGCGGATGCGGGGCTCGCCTTCATCGGGCCGCCCGCCCGGGCCATCGAGCTCATGGGCGACAAGATCCGCGCCAAGGAGACCGTCCGCGAGGCCGGGGTCCCGGTGGTGCCGGGCAGCAGCGGCAGCGGGCTCACCGACGAGCAGCTGACGGCCGCCGCCCTGGAGATCGGCACCCCCGTGCTGCTGAAGCCCTCCGCGGGCGGCGGCGGCAAGGGCATGCGCCTGGTGCGCGACACGACGCTGCTCCCCGAGGAGATCGCGGCCGCCCGCCGCGAGGCGCGCGGCTCCTTCGGGGACGACACCCTGCTGGTGGAACGGTGGATCGACCGTCCCCGGCACATCGAGATCCAGGTGCTGGCCGACGGCCACGGCAACGTGGTGCACCTCGGCGAGCGCGAGTGCTCCCTGCAGCGCCGCCACCAGAAGGTGATCGAGGAGGCCCCCTCGGTCCTGCTGGACGAGGCGACCCGGGCGGCCATGGGCGCCGCCGCCGTGCAGGCCGCGCTGTCCTGCGGCTACGTCGGCGCGGGCACCGTGGAGTTCATCGTCCCGGGCGCCGACCCGTCCGCCTACTGCTTCATGGAGATGAACACCCGCCTCCAGGTCGAGCACCCCGTCACGGAACTGGTGACCGGGCTGGACCTGGTGGAGTGGCAGCTGCGGATCGCCGCGGGCGAGCGGCTGTCCTTCGGACAGGACGAGGTCGCCCTGACCGGGCACGCCGTCGAGGCCCGGATCTGCGCCGAGGTGCCCTCGCGCAACTTCCTGCCGTCGGCGGGCACCGTGCTGGCGCTGGACGAGCCCGTCGGCGAGGGCGTGCGCGTCGACTCCGGGCTCAGTGCGGGCAGCGAGATCGGCACGTCCTACGACCCGATGCTCGCCAAGGTCATCGCGTACGGCCCCGACCGCCCGACGGCGCTGCGCCGGCTGCGGGCCGCCCTCGCCGGGACGACCGTGCTGGGCCTGGAGACCAACACCGGTTTCCTGCGCCGCCTCCTGGCCCACCCCGACGTCGTCTCCGGCGAGATGGACACCGGCCTGATCGACCGGGAGCTGGCGGGCCTGGTGCCCTCCGAGGTTCCCGTCGAGGTGTACGCGGCGGCCGCGCTGCTGCGCCACGCCGCCCTGGAACCGGTGGCGGCCGACGGAGCCTGGCGGGACCCCTTCTCCGTGCCGAGCGGCT
The DNA here is from genome assembly GCF_056858595.1 of Streptomyces sp. TOM-9. NCBI lineage: Bacteria > Bacillati > Actinomycetota > Actinomycetes > Kitasatosporales > Streptomycetaceae > Streptomyces > Streptomyces sp. TOM-9. The sequence goes on from NZ_JBXEQB010000001.1 coordinate 3,821,707, forward strand.
GGCGGCTCGGCGGGGAGCCCGCCTGGACCGACCACTGGCTGCGGGTACCCGGGGGCGAGGCCGTGCGGGTCCGCGTCCGCGGCGGCGCCCCGCAGGCCGAGGTGCGGATCGGCGAGGCCCCCGCGGTGCGCGCCCGGCTGCTCCCCGGCTCCGGGCAGCGGATCACCGTCGAGTGGGACGGCGTCACGCACGCCTTCGACCACGCCGGCGACTGGCTGGGCAGGGACGGCGACGGCTGGCGCCTGCAGCCGTACGACCCGGTCGAGGCCGCGCTGCGCGGCGCGGCCGGGGCGGGCGGGGTGGACACCCTGGCCGCGCCCATGCCGGGCACGGTGACCGTGGTCAAGGTCGCCAAGGGCGACGAGGTCACCGCCGGCCAGAGCCTGCTCGTGGTGGAGGCGATGAAGATGGAGCACGTCATCACCGCCCCGCACAACGGCACCGTCACCGAGATCGACGTGACCCCGGGCAGCACCGTCGCGATGGACCAGGTGCTCGCGGTCGTCGCCCCGCACCAGGAGGAGGCCGGGTGATGGCCGTCGAGCGAACTCCCGGGCTGCCCATGTCCGTGCCGCTGGACGGGCTCCCGCGGCGGGTGCGCATCCACGAGGTCGGCGCACGCGACGGGCTGCAGAACGAGAAGGCCACGGTGCCCACGGAGGTCAAGGCGGAGTTCGTGCACCGCCTGGCCGACGCCGGGCTGACCACCATCGAGGCGACCAGCTTCGTGCACCCCAAGTGGGTGCCCCAGCTCGCCGACGCCGAGCAGCTGATGCCGCTGCTGGACGACCTGGGCGACGGGATCCGGCTGCCCGTGCTGGTGCCCAACCAGCGCGGGCTGGAGCGGGCCCTGGCCCTGGGGGTGCGCGAGGTCGCCGTCTTCGGCAGCGCGACCGAGTCCTTCGCGAAGGCCAACCTCAACCGCACGGTCGACGAGTCGCTGGAGATGTTCGCTCCCGTCGTCGCCGCCGCCAAGGAGGCGGGGGCGAGGGTGCGCGGCTACCTGTCGATGTGCTTCGGCGACCCGTGGGAGGGCCCCGTGCCCGTCCCGCAGGTGGCCGCGGTGGCCCGCCGGCTCCACGACCTGGGCTGCGACGAGCTGAGCCTCGGCGACACCATCGGCGTCGCCACCCCCGGCCACGTCGTGGCGCTGCTCGACGCCCTGACCGGCCTGGACGTGCCCGTCGAGCGGCTCGCCGTCCACTTCCACGACACCTACGGCCAGGCACTGTCCAACACCCTGGCCGCCCTCCGGCACGGCGTGGGCGTCGTCGACGCCTCCGCCGGCGGCCTCGGCGGCTGCCCGTACGCCAAGAGCGCCACCGGGAACCTCGCCACCGAAGACCTGGTCTGGATGCTCGACGGCCTCGGCGTCGAGACCGGGGTCGACCTCAGCCGCCTCACCGCCACCAGCGTGTGGATGGCGGAGCAATTGGGCCGACCGAGCCCGTCCCGTACCGTCCGCGCCCTCTCCCACCAGGAGTGACCACAGCCATGACGACCGCCCACCGGCTCCCCGCCGAGTACGAGGAACTCCGCCGCACGGTGGAGGAGTTCGCGCACGACGTCGTCGCGCCGAAGATCGGCGAGTTCTACGAGCACGACGAGTTCCCCTACGAGATCATCCGCGAGATGGGCCGCATGGGCCTGTTCGGCCTGCCCTTCCCCGAGGAGTACGGCGGCATGGGCGGCGACTACTTCGCCCTCTGCATCGCCCTGGAGGAGCTCGCCCGGGTGGACTCCTCCGTGGCGATCACCCTGGAGGCGGGGGTCTCGCTCGGCGCCATGCCGGTCTTCCGCTTCGGCACCGAGGAGCAGAAGCGGCAGTGGCTGCCCCAGCTGACCTCCGGCGAGCAGCTGGGCGCCTTCGGGCTGACCGAGCCGGACTGCGGCTCCGACGCCGGCGGCACCCGCACCACGGCCCGGCTGGACGAGGCGACCGGCGAGTGGGTGATCAACGGCACCAAGAGCTTCATCACCAACTCGGGCACCGACATCACCTCGCTGGTCACGGTCACGGCCGTCACCGGCCGCAAGGAGGACGGCCGCCCGGAGATCTCCTCGATCATCGTGCCCTCCGGCACCCCGGGCTTCACCGTGTCGAAGAAGTACAGCAAGGTCGGCTGGAACGCCTCCGACACCCGCGAGCTGTCCTTCTCCGACTGCCGCGTGCCGGCCGCCAACCTGCTGGGCGAGCGGGGCCGGGGCTACGCCCAGTTCCTGCGCATCCTGGACGAGGGCCGGATCGCCATCGCGGCGCTGGCCACCGGTCTGGCCCAGGGCTGTGTGGACGAGTCGGTGGCGTACGCCAAGGAGCGCACCGCCTTCGGCCGCCCGATCGGGAGCAACCAGGCGGTCGCCTTCAAGCTCGCCGACATGGAGATGCGCGCCCACACCGCCCGGCTGGCCTGGCGGGACGCGGCGTCCCGGCTGGTCGCAGGGGAGCCCTTCAAGAAGGAGGCGGCGATGGCCAAGCTCTACTCCTCGGAGATCGCGGTCACCAACGCCCGCGAGGCCACCCAGGTGCACGGCGGCTACGGCTTCATGAACGAGTACCCGGTCGCGCGCATGTGGCGGGACTCCAAGATCCTGGAGATCGGCGAGGGCACCAGCGAGGTGCAGCGCATGCTGATCGCGCGCGAGCTCGGCCTTCCGGCGTAGTTTTCGCCACTTCCCTGCCCGATATCGGGCAGAAATCTTGCGATCAGCCTCCTCCTTCCCTCACTATCGACCGGTGCTCGAACGCCGGACGACACATGACGACCTCGTCGACCACCTGGTGCGGACCACGCCGCTGCAACGCGGTGAGGCCGCCCGGGTGGTCCTCGACATCCTGGCGTACTTCGACGAGACGGCCGAGGACTTCGTACGGCGCCGCCACCGGGAGCTGCAGGCCAAGGGTCTGCAGAACGCGGAGATCTTCGAACAGATCACGGCCGAGCTGCCGTACCGGGCGGTCACCCCGCCCGGGTACTCACTGCGGCAGCTGCGCCGCATCGTCTACGGCTGACAGCGAGACCGGGCCGCCTCGAGCGACCGGGAGGGACGGAAACATGTGTGGAATCGTCGGCTACATCGGGAAGCGTGATGTCGCCCCGCTGCTGCTGGAGGGCCTGCAGCGGCTGGAGTACCGCGGTTACGACTCCGCGGGCATCGTGGTCGCCGGCAAGTCCGGCGGGCTCAAGGCCGTCAAGGCCAAGGGCCGGGTCCGTGAGCTGGAGGCACGGGTCCCCAAGCGCTTCGCCGGCACCACCGGCATAGCCCACACCCGCTGGGCCACCCACGGCGCCCCCAGCGACGAGAACGCGCACCCCCACCTCGACACCGAGGGCAAGGTCGCCGTCGTCCACAACGGGATCGTCGACAACGCCGCCGAGCTGCGCGCCAAGCTGGAGGCCGACGGTGTGGTCTTCGCCTCCGAGACCGACACCGAGGTGATCACCCACCTCGTCGCCCGCTCCCAGGCCGAGTCCCTGGAGGAGAAGGTCCGCGAGGCGCTGAAGGTCATCGAGGGCACGTACGGCATCGCCGTCATGCACGCCGACTTCCCCGACCGGATCGTCGTGGCCCGCAACGGCTCGCCGGTGGTCCTCGGCATCGGCGAGAAGGAGATGTTCGTCGCCTCCGACGTCGCCGCGCTGATCTCCCACACCCGCCAGGTCGTCACCCTCGACGACGGCGAGATGGCCACCTTGAAGGCCGACGACTTCCGCACCTACACGACCTCGGGCACCCGCACCACGGCCACCCCCGAGACCGTGGAGTGGGAGGCCGCCTCCTACGACATGGGCGGTCACGACACGTACATGCACAAGGAGATCAGCGAGCAGCCCGACGCGGTCGACCGCGTGCTGCGCGGCCGGATCGACGACAAGTTCTCCACCGTGCACCTGGGCGGCCTGAACCTCGACGCCCGCGAGGCCCGCGGCATCCGCCGCGTGAAGATCCTCGGCTGCGGCACCTCGTACCACGCCGGGATGATCGGTGCCTCGCTGATCGAGGGCCTGGCCCGCATCCCCGCCGACTCCGAGCCGGCCTCCGAGTTCCGCTACCGCAACCCGGTCGTGGACCCCGACACCCTCTACATCGCCGTCTCGCAGTCCGGTGAGACGTACGACGTGCTGGCGGCCGTCCAGGAGCTCAAGCGCAAGGGCGCCCGCGTCCTCGGCGTGGTGAACGTGGTGGGTTCCGCGATCGCCCGTGAGACCGACGGCGGCATGTACGTCCACGCCGGCCCCGAGGTCTGCGTCGTCTCCACCAAGTGCTTCACCAACACCGTCGTCGCCTTCGCGCTGCTCGCCCTGCACCTGGGCCGCATCCGCGACCTGTCGGTGGCCGACGGCAAACGGATCATCGAGGGCCTGCGCAGGCTGCCCGAGCAGATCCAGGAGATCCTCACGCAGGAGGAGGACATCAAGAAGCTGGCGGCCGAATACGCGGAGGCCAAGTCGATGATGTTCATCGGCCGGGTGCGCGGCTACCCGGTGGCGCTGGAGGCGTCCTTGAAGCTGAAGGAGATCTCCTACATCCACGCCGAGGCCTACCCGGCCTCCGAGCTCAAGCACGGCCCGCTGGCCCTGATCGAGCCCGCGATGCCGACGGTCGCGATCATCCCGGACGACTCGCTGCTGGAGAAGAACCGCGCCGCGATGGAGGAGATCAAGGCCCGCAGCGGCCGGATCCTGGCGGTCGCGCACCAGGAGCAGGCGAAGGCGGACCACACGATCGTCGTCCCGAAGAACGAGGACGAGCTCGACCCGATCCTGATGGGCATCCCGCTCCAGCTGCTGGCCTACCACACGGCGCTGGCCCTGGGCCGGGACATCGACAAGCCGCGCAACCTCGCGAAGTCCGTGACGGTCGAGTAGCCGACGGCCCCGGCACGCACGAGGCCCCCCGCGCCGAAGGGCGCGGGGGGCCTCGCCGTTGCCTCCCCGGACGTCAGGCCGCGTGCCCGCGGTGCGGCATGGCCAGCCGCCAGCCGTCGGCGAGGGCGCGCCTGCCCCACGTGGCGTTGGTGAGCAGTGCGGTCCCGCCGTACCAGGCGACCGCGCCGGCCGCGAGGCCGACCCAGCCGGCCGCCTTGCCGAGGCCGCTGTTGGAGGCGAGCGCCGCGATGCCGGACAGGGCCGTGGCCACGGTCAGCAGCCCGAAGACCGCCTGTGCCACACCGCCCATCTGCCACGCGGCCATGGTCAGGCTGAGCGCCAGCAGCGCCCACAGGAGCATGAAGAGCCCGGCGGCCTCCTTGCTCGCGCCCGCGCCGGACCCCGCCGACCAGGTCACCCAGAAGGCGCCCAGTGAGGCGAAGGCGGTGCCGGTGAAGCCGTTGCCACCGTAGAACTCCCACATGCCGGCGACGAATTGCGTGACGCCGCCGACGACCAGCGCGAGCCGCGCGGCGTCCGCCGCCGCGGTGTTGTCGAATACGCCGGTGCTGAGCAGCCCGTAGGCGATCAGCGTCAGGCCGAGTGTCAGATATCCCAGAGCCGTAGCACCGGCTCCTGCCGTGCGCGCCGTGGAGACGTCGTTGTCCACCGCGGGCCCCCTTCGTGTACGAGGGAAGAAACTGCTGATGAGATACCCTTCACAAGGGCACAAGCAATCCTGCGGAGGCCGTATTCACGGCGGCGTGCACCGAATCGTTATGGAATGACCACGACAGGCCGCTGGGCACGCCGCGCGAGCCGTCCGGCGACCGACCCGAAGATCTTGCCGATGATCCCGTGCGTCCCACCCACCACGATGGCGTCGGCCTCGTACTCCCGGCCGACCTCCTCCAGCTCGTGGCAGATGTCGCCGCCGCGCTCGACCAGGATCCACGGGACCTCCGACAGGTGGTCGGCGCAGGCGAGTTCCAGGCCGAGCACCTCGGTGCGGTGGTCGGGGACGTCGACGAAGACGGGCGGCTCGCAGCCCGCCCACACGGTCGCCGGGAGCCGGTTGGCGACGTGCACGATGATCAGCGCCGAACCGGACCGGCGTGCCATGCCGATGGCGTACGCGAGGGCCCGTTCACTCGACACGGAGCCGTCGAAACCGACGACCACGCCGTGCCGGAAGGCGGGATCACAGGAAGTGCGCGGCTCGCAGGCCGCCTCCGGGACCGCCGCCGATTCGGCGAGCGGCTTTCCGTCGGCGGGCTCGGGGAGCTCGTAACCGGCCATGATGCGGTTTCTCGGCAAGGTCGGCGCCGGGAGCGCCGAGTGGGCGGACAACAACAGTGCGGGGGCCGCGGGACCGGCCTGATTTCGACCGGTAAGGGGCTGCCCTTCCCGCTGACTCCAGAGTACGGCGACTGTGGGCCCCTGCACAGATGCGCAGACACCCTCACAGCGTCCCCCTACCCCGGAGTTTCCAGGAGAATGCCGGAGCCGGCCGCCGAGCGCAACGCCCCGCCGCCAATCGGACAAGTCACCTCGCGCCCGGCCCTCTCCCGCTGTCCGCCTCCGGCCATATCCGGAATCGTCCTCCCGGCCGTGCGAGGCACAGGGGGCGCACTCGTTCTCCGGCCACACAAGGGGCGTACGACGGAGCGCTGACCAGGGGTGCGTACAGGACTTCCCATCATTTTCGGCCAACTTCCCTATGGGCAGGGGGACTTGGGATCATGTGCCACAACCCCCGCCGCCACCAGGGCGGAAGCGGAATGAGGGGGCGCACGGGCGTTGTGCGCCGGTCCCCCTCGCGGAAGGCACACTTCACGAGGGGAACGCTTCGTGATCGAATGCTTCACGCCACGTGGTCATGTCGACATACCGGCAGGTGGTGAACTTGCCACTGCGGGTACAGCGGAACCAGTAGATTCGATCTTGAGTGACAACGGCGGGGGACCCGTGCAGGACCGAGAGGACCAGACGACCGAGGGGGGCTTGAGCTCCATGACACAGGAGTCCAGGACCGGCACCATGGCGGAGATCCAGTCGGCCGCCGGCATGTCCACCGCACCGTCCGCGTCGACGGGGGCACCGGGCGTCCCGCACGTCCCGGGAGCGTCCGGCGTCCCGGTGAGCACCTCCGTTCCGTCAGGCCCGGCCGGCCCGTCCGCCACCACCCAACAGGGCCGTGGACCGCGCAAGTTGTCGGCTCGACGCCGTCAGGAGGTCGTCGCCGTACTGCTGTTCAGCGGCGGCCCCATCTTCGAGAGCTCGATCCCGCTCTCCGTGTTCGGCATCGACCGCCAGGACGCGGGTGTGCCGCGCTACCGGCTGCTGGTCTGCGCCGGTGAGGACGGCCCGCTGCGCACCACCGGCGGGCTGGAGTTGTCGGCCCCGTACGGGCTGGAGGCGCTGTCGCGGGCCGGCACGGTCGTCGTGCCCGCCTGGCGCTCGATCTCGCAGCCGCCGCCCGCCGAGGCGCTGGACGCTCTGCGCCGCGCCCACGAGGAGGGCGCGCGCATCATCGGGCTGTGCACCGGCGCCTTCGTGCTCGCCGCCGCGGGGCTGCTGGACGGCCGCCCGGCCACCACGCACTGGATGTACGCGCCGACCCTCGCCAAGCGCTACCCCTCCGTCCACGTCGACCCGCGCGAGCTGTTCGTCGACGACGGCGACGTCCTCACCAGCGCGGGCACCGCCGCCGGCATCGACCTGTGCCTGCACGTCGTACGCAGCGACCACGGCGGCGAGGCCGCCAACGCGCTCGCCCGCCGGCTGGTCGTGCCGCCGCGGCGCGGCGACTGGGGCGGCCAGCCCCGGCACCTCGACCGCTCTTTACCGGAGGAGATCGGCGGCGATCCGCTCGCCGAGGTCGTCGCCTGGGCGCTGGAGCACCTGCACGAGCAGTTCGACGTGGAGACCCTCGCCGCCCGCGCCTACATGAGCCGCCGCACCTTCGACCGCCGCTTCCGCACGCTGACCGGCAGCGCGCCCCTGCAGTGGCTGATCACCCAGCGCGTCCTGCAGGCCCAGCGGCTGCTGGAGACCTCCGACTACTCCGTGGACGAGGTCGCCGCGCGCTGCGGCTTCCGCTCGCCCGTCGCGCTGCGCGGTCACTTCCGCCGCCAGCTCGGTTCCTCCCCCGCCTCGTACCGGGCGGCCTACCGGGCCCGGCGCCCGCAGGACGACCCGGACCCCTCGCTCGCCGCCGCCCGGGAACCACGCGGCGGCGAGGCGGCCGGCGGCCCGGTGCCGGCCCCGCGCCGCAGCCCCGTGCCCACCGCCACCGCGGACCGCGGTCACGGCGGGGTGCTGCAGATCGCGGGACAGGCCGGTCCCGGCGGTGGCCCGGGCACGGCGAAGACCGACGCCGAGCCGCCCTACGCGACGCGCATCCCGGAGCAGCCCGGCAGCCGTTTCGACGCCCGCGAGCCGCACGGCGCCCGGCGGCCGCGCGGTGACCGGGACGGCCGTGACGGACGCAGCCGCAGCGCGACTATGCCTGCTCCGCGGGATCGCCCCGTAGGGTGAGACGTATGAACGACCGGATGGTGTGGATCGACTGCGAGATGACCGGGCTCTCCCTGGCCCAGGACGCTCTGATCGAGGTGGCGGCGCTCGTCACCGACTCGGAGCTCAACGTGCTCGGCGAGGGGGTGGACATCGTCATCCGTCCGCCGGCCGAGTCACTGGAGAGCATGCCGGAGATCGTCCGCACGATGCACACCACCTCCGGCCTGCTGGAGGAGCTCGACGGCGGGGTGACGCTGGAGGAGGCGGAGAAGCTGGTCCTGGACTACGTCCGCCAGTACGTGGCCGAGCCCCGCAAGGCGCCGCTGTGCGGGAACTCGGTCTCCACCGACCGCGGTTTCCTCGCCCGGGACATGCCCACGCTCGAGCAGCACCTGCACTACCGCATCGTGGACGTCTCCTCCATCAAGGAGCTGTCCCGGCGCTGGTACCCGCGCGCCTACTTCGCCAGCCCCGAGAAGAACGGCAACCACCGCGCCCTCGCCGACATTCGCGAGTCCATCGCGGAGTTGCGCTACTACCGCGAGGCGGTCTTCGTGCCCCAGCCCGGGCCGGACACCGACACGGCGCGTTCGATCGCCGCGAAGTACGTCCTGCCTGCGGAAACCTCGGACTGAGCGACCCACGGAAAACGTGGCAGCGAGCACCCCTCCGGACCCTGTACACTTTTTCTCGGCCGGTGGGAAGCAGTAGGAATCACCGGTCATGGTGGGTGTAGCTCAGCTGGTAGAGCACCTGGTTGTGGTCCAGGATGCCGCGGGTTCGAGTCCCGTCACTCACCCTCACCAGGGAACGCCCGGTCTGCGGAAGCGGACCGGGCCTTCCTCGTCCCCGGGCGCTCGTGACCCCGGGCGGCGGGTCAGCCCGCGACCGCCTCGGCGGCGGCGAGCGCCGGCTGCCAGGGGTACTCCGGGCCGGATCCGGCGTCGCCGAAGAGCACCGTGACCCCGGCGGCGCGCAGGGTCTCCAGCGAGCGCTCGTACTGCGGGTGCTGCATGAGCGCCGCGTTCACGGACGGCATCGCCACCATCGGGACGCGCTTGCCGATGCCCTCGGCGAGGGTGCCGGCCACGAACGTCTCCGTCAGGCCCAGTGCCCACCCGTTGATCGTGTTGAAGGTGGCCGGGGCCACCAGGATCACGTCGGCCGGGGGCCAGACCTCGGGCCGGCCGGGCAGCGGGTACTCGTGGCGCACCGGGCGGCCGGTCAGCGCGGCCAGTCCGTCCAGGCTCGGCTCCAGCCAGCGGGCCGCGGTGGGCGTCAGGCCGAGGCAGACGTCCCAGCCGCGCACCTGGGCGTCCTCGATGACGCGCGCGACGTCGAAGACGGAGGGGGCGGCACCGGCGAAGAGGTAGAGGGTCCGAGTCATGCGGACCACCCAATCGCGGGAAGTGGATCTTACGCAACCGTACGGAGGACCGGACGTCCGGAGGGCCTCACGGGGCCCAGTGGTACTTGCCCCCGCCGAGCCAGCGCACGGCCTGGGGGTCGTCGAAGTCGACGTGCTCCCGCCCGGCGTCGAGGGCGATGCGGACGACGTCGAGCAGGTCATGGGCGATGCCGACGGGTTCCCCGTCGATCTGCACGATGCGGAAGGGCGGATCCCCTGCCTGGACGGGGGACACGACGATCGGGGTGGTGCTCACCCGTCCAGCTTGCGGCACCCCGGCGCCCGGCGCACCCGAAGTGGCCCTGCCGCACGACGGGTGAATGGCCCTCGGCGAGTCCGGGCCCGCGCTCGTAGCGTGGAGGGCATGAGCACCGAGCCTTCCCGTACGGCCCTCGCCTCTCGACTCCGCGCCCTGCACGTGCCGGGCGACCCGCTGGTCCTGCCGAACGTCTGGGACGCCGCCTCGGCGCGTGCCGTGGCCGACGCGGGCTTCCCGGCGGTCGCCACCGGGAGCGCGGCCGTGGCGCCCGCCCTGGGCTACCAGGACCAGGAGGGCACGCCCGCGGACGAGATGTGCGCCGCGGTCGCCCGCATCGCCCGTGCCGTCCCCGTGCCGGTGACCGCCGACATGGAGCGCGGCTACGGGCTGCCGCCCGCGGAACTGGCGGAGCGGCTGGCCGCGACCGGCGCCGTGGGCTGCAACCTGGAGGACACCGACCACCGCACGGGGCTGCTGGCCGACCCCGGGGAGCAGGCGGCGTACATCGCCGCCCTGCGCGCGGCGGCCCCGGAGCTGGTGATCAACGCCCGGACGGACTGCTTCCTCCGCGGCGGCGGCGCCCCCGCGCAGCGGCTGGCGGACGCGGCGGGCCGGGCACGGGCGTACCTGGAGGCGGGCGCGGACTGCGTCTACCCGATCGGGGCGCTGGACGAGGCCACCGTCCGGGCCGTCGTCGAGGCCGTGGACGGCCGCCCGGTCAACGTGCTGTCCCGGCCGGGCGGGCCCTCACCGGCCCGTCTGGCGGAGCTGGGGGTGGCGCGGATCAGCTTCGGCCACCAGCTCCACCAGATGGTCCAGCGGTACTTCTCCGGGCTCCTCGCGACCGTGGCGCGCGGGGACAGCCCCTTCCCCGAGAACTGACGGCACCTCAGCCGTCCGTGCGCGGGGGCGACTCGTCGTTGCCGCGGCGCACGGTGCGCAGCGGACCGCCGGGCCGCCACACCTGCAGGACGAGGTCGGGGTCCTCGACGTAGGTGCGCACGACCTCGGCGATGTCGGCGCGGAAGAGGTGGAAGGGCCCCTCGGGCACCGTCACCTCGCCGGTGAAGCGGGCGATCGCCGCCGGGTCGGTGACCTCGACGGCGCGTCCGGAGATCCGTACGTCGCCCCCGTCCATGGAGGTGTCGGGACCGGGGTTGACGTGGAGCGCGAAGCGCGGGTCGCGGCGCAGGTCGAGGGCCTTGCGGGAGCCGGGCATCATGCCGAGCCACAGCTCGCCGAGCCGGAACTCGGCCTCGATGCCGCTGAGCCGGGGTGAGCCGTCGGCGCGGAGGGTGCCGAGGACGTGGTGCTTGTAGCCGCCGAATCGGGTGCGCACGGCCTCGGCGAGGCCGGGCTGTGCTTCCTGGAAGTCTGTCCAGCTGGTCGTCATGCCGCCATGCTCCCCGGCATACCCGACATCCTCTGTCGGCATTGCCGGGGCGGTGTCAGTCCTCGCCCGGAAGGCGGCGGGCCGGGTCGTCGCCCTGGCCCTGGCGGGCGGCCTGCCAGATCCCGCGGAGGCGGTCCAGCTCGGCCAGTTCGGCGCGCGACCAGGTGCGCCGGCCCGCGACGTACCGCCGTATGGCCTCATTGGCGGCTTCGACGGAGCGGCGGTCCAGAACGGTCGGTGGCATGTCTTGATTTTAGGAGAGGGGTGTGACAAAGAGCCGCCGATGGCGCCCCGTGGGCCCATGTCACACCGTGAGCCTCCTCACGTGACGGGGCTCACCCCCCGGTATCCGGGCCAACTCCTCCGGGCGCACGGGTCACTTGGCACTGCGGTCCGCCGGGGCGGCGGTCACGCGGACTCGCGGCGCACCAGTTCGGTCGACAGCACGACGTGCCGGCGGGTGGCGGTGCTCGCCGCGATCTCCTCCAGCAGCACCCGCGCCATGGTGCGGCCCATCTCCTCGATCGGCTGCCGCACGCTGGTCAGGGGCGGGTCGGTGTGGCGCGCGATGGCGGAGTCGTCGAAGCCGATCAGCGCCACGTCGTCGGGCACCCGTCGGCCCCGCTCGCGCAGCACCTGCAGCGCGCCGCCGGCCATGACGTCCGAGGCCGCGAAGACCGCGTCGACGTCGGGGCGGCGCTCCAGCAGCGCCCGCATCGCGGCGCGGCCGCCCTCCTCGGTGAAGTCGCCGGCCGCGACCAGCGCGTTGTCGTGGACCAGCCCGGCGCCCTCGACCGCCTGGCGGTACCCGTCGAGGCGGCAGCGGGCGACGTACATGTCCAGCGGCCCGGTGATGGTCGCGACGCTCCTGCGCCCGAGCCCCAGCAGGTGCGCGACCGCCGAACGGGCGCCGCCGACGTTGTCGGAATCGACGTACGACACCGACTCCAGGTCGGAGCGGCGGCCGCTGAGCACCGTCGGCATCTCCAGCTGCTCCAGCAGGTCGGGCAGCGGGTCGTCCTCGTGCACCGAGGCCAGCAGGACGCCGTCGACCCGGTGGGCGGTGAGGTACTGGGCGAAGCGCTGCCGTTCCTTGGGCGTCCGCAGCAGCGTGAGCAGCAGCTGCATGTCGGTGTCGGCCAGCTCCGCGCCCACGCCCCGGATGATGTCGGAGAAGTACGGCTCGGCGAAGAGCCTGGTCTCCGCCTCCGGGATGACCAGGGCGATCGCGTCCGTCCGGTTGCCCGCCAGGGCGCGCGCCGCGCGGTTGGGGACGTAGCCGAGCTCGGCGATGGCGGCCTCGACCGCGGCCTTGGCGTGGTCGCTCACCCGAGGTGATCCGTTGATCACCCGGGAGACGGTGCCCCGGCCCACTCCGGCCCGCGCGGCGACCTCTTCGAGCGTCGGCCTGCCGCTGCGCCGTCCGCCGATCACCATTGCGGCCTCCCAATCACGAGGTGGTAACTGCGCCAACTTAGAGCGTCTGCTCCCTTGACACCTCATCGGGGAACGGAGACTCTTCAACACATCACATGTGGGAGCGCTCCCACACTAGCGAACACGTACACTTCCCGCACGTATCCCGGAGGACCCGAATGCGCACGACAAGGAAGTCGTCCCGGCCACGAGGCCGTACCGCTGCCGTAGCGATAACCGCAGTGGCCGCGCTCGGAGTGAGCCTGCTCGCCGGCTGCTCCAAGGACAGCGACGAGCCCGCGAAGGCCGGTGGCTCGGAGGGTGACGGCAAGGGCAAGATCACCCTCACGGTCGGCACCTTCGGTGTCTTCGGCTACAAGCAGGCCGGTCTGTACGAGGAGTACGAGAAGGCGCATCCGAACATCACGATCAAGGAGAACGTGATCGAGCGGAACGACGCCTACTACCCGCAGCTCCTCACCCACCTCGCCGCCGGCAGCGGCCTGAGCGACATCCAGGCCATCGAGGTCGGCAACATCAACGAGATCGTCACCACCCAGGCGGCGAAGTTCGAGGACCTCTCCAAGGCCGAGGGCGTCGAGAAGTCGAACTACCTCGACTGGAAGTGGGCCCAGGCCAGCACCTCCGACGGCAAGACCGTCGGCCTCGGCACCGACATCGGCCCGATGGCCATCTGCTACCGCACCGACCTGTTCAAGAAGGCGGGTCTGCCCACCGACCGCGCCGAGGTCGCCAAGCTCTGGGCCGGCGACTGGAACAAGTACCTGGACGCGGGCAAGACCTACACCGAGAACGCGCCCAAGGGCACCACGTTCCTGGACTCCGCCGCGGGCCTCTACCAGGCGATCAGCAACGGCGCCTCCGAGCGCTACTACGACAGCAGCGGCAAGGTCATCTACAAGACCAGCCCCTCCGTGAAGGAGGCCTGGGACCTGGCCATGGAGGCCACCACCGGCAAGATGACCGCCAAGCTGAAGCTGTTCGACAAGGCCTGGGACCAGGGCTTCGCCAACGGCCGCTTCGCCTCGCTCCCCTGCCCGTCGTGGATGCTCGGCTACATCCAGGAGAAGTCCGGCGACGCCGGCAAGGGCAAGTGGGACGTCGCCGCCGCGCCGAAGCCCGCCAACTGGGGCGGCTCCTTCGTCGGCGTGCCCTCGGCCGGCAAGAACAAGGAAGAGGCCGTCAAGCTGGCCGCGTGGCTGACCGCCCCGGCGCAGCAGGCCAAGGTCTTCGCCAAGCAGGCGAGCTTCCCGAGCGCCCCGGGCGCCTATGACCTGCCCGAGGTCAAGGACGCCAAGCACGAGTACTTCAGCAACGCGCCGATCGGCCAGATCTTCGCCGACGCGGCCAAGAGCATCCCGACCCTGGTGATCGGTCCGAAGGACCAGCAGATCTACACGGCCATCACCGACGTCGGCATCCTGCAGGTCGAGCAGCAGGGCAAGACCCCTGCTCAGGGCTGGGCGGCTGCCGAGAAGGAAATCGACAACGCACTGGACCAGTGACCCGCATGGCTTCGGAGATCTCCGACATGACCGCAGTGACCGCGCCCCCCTCCGAGGGGGGCGCGGCCCCGCGCGGCGGCTCCGGCCGACCGCGCGACGCACGTGACGAGCGACGCGGCCGCTGGCGCAGCCGCCGCTACCGGTGGGACGTCAAGGCGATGCCGTACGCCTTCGTCTCGCCCTTCTTCCTGTTCTTCGCCGCCTTCGGCCTCTTCCCGCTGATCTACACGGGCTGGTCCTCCTTCTACCGGGTGGAGCTGACCAACCTCGACGCGCGGGAGTTCGTCGGCTTCCACAACTACACCCGCCTGCTGGAGGACGAGTTCTTCTGGAACGCCCTGAAGAACACGTTCACCATCGGTGTGATCTCGACCGTCCCGCAGCTGCTCATCGCACTGGGCCTGGCCCACCTGCTCAACTACAAGCTGCGCGGCTCGACCTTCTTCCGGGTCGCGATGCTCACCCCGTACGCCACGTCGGTGGCCGCCGCCACGCTGGTCTTCACGCTGATGTTCGGCACCGACTACGGCATGATCAACTGGGTGCTGGAGCACCTCGGTTTCAGCCACCACATCGACTGGCGGGCGGGCACCTGGTCCTCCCAGATCGCCGTCTCGTCGATCGTGATCTGGCGCTGGACCGGTTACAACACCTTGATCTACCTGGCCGCGATGCAGGCCGTGCCGCACGATCTGTACGAGTCCGCCGCGCTGGACGGCGCCTCGCGCTGGCAGCAGTTCCGCCACGTGACGATCCCCATGCTGCGGCCGACGATCCTCTTCACGATCGTGGTCTCGACGATCGGCGCCACCCAGCTGTTCGGTGAGCCGTTCCTCTTCGGCGGCCCCGGCGGCGAGAAGGGCGGATCGTCCCACCAGTTCCAGACGCTGGGCCTGTACCTGTACGAGCAGGGCTGGACGAACTACCACCTCGGGCGGGCCTCGGCCATCGCCTGGGCGATGTTCCTGCTCCTGCTGCTGATCGCCGCCGCCAACGGGCTGGTCGCCCGCTGGCTGCGCAAGAACCACGAGGGGTGACGACGATGGCCACCATCTCGACCAACCCGGCGGATCAGGCGGCCGGCGCAGCGGACGCGCCCCGCAAGGCGAAGCGCCGCACCCCCGGGGCGCCCAAGGCCGGACGGCAGCTCCACGCGGGCCCGTTCACCTACATCGTGCTGATCATCTTCACGGCGATATCCCTCTTCCCCCTGGTGTGGACCGCGATCGCCGCCTCCCGGACGAACTCGCGGCTGGCACAGACCCCGCCACCGTTCTGGTTCGGCTCGAACCTCTTCAGCAACCTGCAGACCGCGTGGACCGAGGCCAACCTCAGCACGGCGCTGCTGAACACGGCCATCGTCGCCGGCAGCATCACCATCGGCACGGTGCTGTTCTCGACCATCGCCGGCTTCGCCTTCGCCAAACTGCAGTTCAAGATGAAGAACTTCCTGCTGATGCTGACCATCGGCACCATGATGGTGCCGCCGCAGCTGAGCGTGGTGCCGCTGTTCCTGTGGATCGCGGACCTCGACTGGACGAACCACCTCCAGGCGGTCATCCTGCCGACCTTCGTCAGCGCCTTCGGTGTCTTCTTCATGCGGCAGTACCTCTCCCAGGCCCTGCCCACCGAGATCATCGAGGCCGCCCGCGTCGACGGCGCCAGCAGCCTGCGGATCGTCTGGCACGTGGTCTTCCCGGCCGCCCGGCCCGCGATGGCGGTCCTGGGCATGCTGACCTTCGTCGCGGCCTGGAACGACTTCTTCTGGCCGATCATCGCGCTGACCCAGGAGAACCCGACCGTGCAGGTCGCGCTCACCAGCCTCGGCCGCGGCTACATCCCCGACGAGTCCGTCATCATGGCCGGCGCGCTGCTCGGCACGCTCCCGCTGCTGCTGGTCTTCGTGATCTTCGGCAAGCAGATCGTCGGCGGCATCATGCAGGGCGCGGTCAAGGGCTGATCCCCTCCCCCGGCCGCGGCCGCGCCCCTCCCCACTTACCCCTCTTGTTCACTCGTTCCGATGGGAGCGCTCCCGTATGACAGCGTCCGACATTCGTCCCGCAGCGAGCGGCACCGCCGCAGTAGGCGGCCACCAGTTCCCGCCCGGCTTCCTGTGGGGTGCGGCCACCGCCGCGTACCAGATCGAGGGCGCCGCTGCAGAGGACGGGCGCACCCCGTCGATCTGGGACACCTTCAGCCACACCCCCGGCAAGGTCTTCGAGGGCCACACCGGCGACGTCGCCGCGGACCACTACCACCGGTTCCGTGACGACGTGCGCCTCATGGCCGACCTCGGCCTGAGCGCCTACCGGTTCTCCGTCTCCTGGTCCCGCGTCCAGCCCACCGGCCGCGGGCCGGCGGTGGAGCGCGGCCTCGACTTCTACCGCGCGCTCACCGACGAGCTGCTGGAGCACGGCATCCAGCCGGCCGTCACCCTTTACCACTGGGACCTGCCGCAGGAGCTCGAGGACGCCGGCGGCTGGCCCGCCCGCGACACCGCGGAGCGCTTCGGCGAGTACGCGCGGATCGTCGCCGAGGCCCTCGGCGACCGCGTCCAGCTGTGGACCACCCTCAACGAGCCCTGGTGCAGCGCCTTCCTCGGCTACGGCTCCGGCGTCCACGCCCCGGGCCGCACCGACCCGGTCGCCGCCCTGCGCGCCGCCCACCACCTCAACCTCGGCCACGGCCGCGCCGCCGAGGCGCTGCGCTCGGTCCTCCCGGCCCGCGCCCAGCTCGGCATCACGCTCAACCTGCACCAGGTCCGCGCGCTCACCGGCTCCGCCGCCGACGTGGACGCCGCGCGCCGCATCGACGCCGTCGGCAACCGGGTCTTCACCGGCCCCCTGCTCAAGGGCGCGTACCCGCAGGACCTGCTGGAGGACACCCGCGGCCTGACCGACTGGTCCTTCGTCCAGGACGGCGACCTCGCCGCGATCAAGCGCCACCCGCTGGACGTGCTCGGCATCAACTACTACACGCCCACCCTGGTGTCGGACGGCGCTTCCGTCGACGGGCCGCGCAGCGACGGCCACGGCTCCAGCGCGTTCTCCCCCTGGCCGGGCGCGGACGACGTCGCCTTCCACCAGCCCCCTGGCGAGCGGACGGCGATGGGCTGGTCCGTCGACCCCACGGGCCTGTACGACCTGCTGATGCGGATGAACCGCGAGTTCCCCGACCTGCCGCTGCTCATCACCGAGAACGGCGCGGCCTACGAGGACTCCGTGGGCCCCGACGGTGCCGTGCACGACCCCGAGCGCGTGGAGTACCTGCGCGTCCACCTGGAGGCGGTCCACCGCGCGATGCGCGACGGCGCCGACGTGCGGGGCTACTTCCTGTGGTCCCTGATGGACAACTTCGAGTGGGCGTACGGGTACGACAAGCGCTTCGGCGCGGTCTACGTCGACTACGAGACGCAGGAGCGCATCCCGAAGTCCAGCGCACTCTGGTACGCGGGCGTCGCCCGCACGGGCGCGCTCCCCGACGCGGCGGAGGCGGACACCGCGTCCTGACGGACCGGCGGGACGCGGCGCACTACTCGGAGGGGGGTGCCGCGTCCCGTCCCACGCCGCGGAGGAACTCCGTCCACGCGGCGGGGGTGAAGGAGAGGGAGGGGCCGTCCGGGTCCTTGCTGTCCCGGACGTGCACGCGGTGGGGGGTGGTGGCGACCTCGACGCAGTTGCTGCCTTCGGTGTCGCTGTACGTCGACTTGCGCCAGGACAGTTCGCCGCTCATGCCTCACCCGCCATCCGCTTGATGAACCGCGCCGATTCGTCGGCGCCGAGGGCCTCCGTCCGGATCATGCCATGCCGTTGCGTCAGCGCACCCACCTGTTCGGGGTCCGCTGTCAGCAGACTGAGGGACTGCCCCTCCGTGAGGGCGAGGCGTTCGTGCTCCCGGGTCTCCAGCAGCACGATGGGCCCGTTGAGTCCGGGGTGAGCACCGGCGGCGAAGGGCAGCACCTGCAAGGAGACGTTGCGCAGCTCGGCCACCTCCAGCAGGTGCACGAGCTGCCGCTTCGCCGTGTCCGTGCCACCCACGGGACAGCGCAGGGCCGCCTCGTACACCACGAAGCTGAACTCGACGGGTGGACTGCGCCGCAGCAGTGACTGGCGTTCCAGCCGTGCCCGGACCCGTTCTTCCAGGACCGCGTCGTCAAGCGGCGGCCGGTGCGCTCCGAGCAGCGCGCGCACGGTGGCCTCGATCTGGAGCAGCCCGGGGATCAGCAGCGGTTCGTACGACCAGAGGCTCACCGCCTCCGCTTCGTAGCGGAAGAAGTCCTGGGACCTCGCCGGAAACTTCTCCGGCTTGAGGTACGCCTCCGCTGCGGCCAGCTTCCCCTGGGCCCCGCACAGATGATCCGCGATCTGCAGGAAGCGGGAACTGGGCCGGCGTCGGCCCTGCTCCATGGACTTCACGGTCTCGTAGCCGTACGCCGCCTCGCGCGCCAACTGCTCGCGCGTGACGCCCGCTTGCTCACGCCAGAGCTTGACCTGGTTGCCGCAGTACCGCCACGCCATCGGCGGCTGGGTCACCTCGCCGGTCATACGCACCCACCCCCGCACTCCCCGTGGTCACAAGACTACGGAACGGCGCTGTCAGCCGCGTCCGAAGCTGTGGAAGCGGCCGATGGCCGTGAAGCCGCGGCGCGCGTACCACTGCCGGGGCCAGTCGTCCGCGTCGGCGACGAGGAAGCGGGTGGCGCACCCGGCGTCGACGGCCTCGCGCAGCGCCGTGGACAGGACGGCGTCGGCGTGGCCGCGGCCGAGGTGGGCCTCGGAGGTGATGAGGTCCTCGATCTGGGCGGTGCCGGAGGCGGGGTCGATGTAGAGGTCCGCCCAGGAGGCGACGTCGCCCTCGGGCGTCCGCGCGCCGATGAAACGGACGACGTCCGCACCGCGTCGGCGGACCTCGCGGCGGTCGACGAGCTGGCGGATGACCTCGTCGTCGGCCTCCGGGAGGAAGCCGCGCCAGCGCCGGGCGAGGGGGGCGCGGAAGGCGTCGAGGTCCACTTCCGCCGCGGGGCCGCCGTCCGGTACCGGGCCGGTGTGCAGCATGACGAGCTCGGCGCAGTGGTGGTAGCCGGCGCGGATCAGGGGCGCGGCGCAGGCGGTGCCCGTGGCGTCGTCCAGGACGGTGATCGCGCGGTGCTTCAGGTGGCCCAGCGCCTCGTCGGCGAGGGCCGGCAGCGCCTCGGGATCCACGGCGCCGTCCACGACCACGTGGTTGTTGCCGTGCGAGTACGCGTAGGCGTCGTCGAGGACGGCGAAGCCACCGGGGAGGTCGACGGTGCGCGCGGCCTGGCGGCGGGCGAAGGCGGTGACGAAGGCGCGGATCTGCGGCATTTGCGGTCCTGACATGGGGGCAGCCTAGGCCGGGCCGCTAGGGTCGCGTGCCATGGCGATACAACTCTTCGGCGCCGACGCGGCTTTCGTGGACCGGATGATCGCTCTGGCGGACCTGCCGTGGAGCAGCCGGGCGGTCGAGGACGCGTTCGTGGCCAACGGCTGGGAGGTCCCGGAGAACGAGGAGGAGGGGCCGGTCATCGGCTGGTGGGAGGTCCAGTTCCTCCCCGGGCGTGAGGAGGGCGTCGACGACTGGTGGCTGGAGCTGGGCGAACGGCCCGGCTGCATGGACGACGGGTCCCCCGACGCCGTGTGCGCCCACGCCGGATGCGGTGCGGGGAGCTACGTCCTGCACCCCTTCGCGTACTTCGCCGACCCCGACGACCCGGCCGAGTGGGACAACGAGTTCGGGCCCTGGCACAGCCGCCCCGACGTGCGGCACGAGGCGACGGCGGAGGACCACGACGCCGAGTACCAGCGGGTGGCCGCGCTGCTGCGCGACCGGCTCGGCGAGCCGGAACCCGCGGGCCCCTGGCCCTACGAGGACATCGACGCCATTCGGCACGTCCGCTGGTCGCGGGGCGACGCGTACGTGATCCTCCTCGACGGGAACGACGCCATGTCGTACGGCGCATACCGCCGCGCTGGCGTCGCCGTCCGGCCGCGGCGCCAGGACCGGTCCGGGCGATCACGTGCCGTACCCGGTGGCCACGGCCCGGTGCTGCTTGAGCCGGGTGATGTGCGCGGCGACGGCGCCCCCAGGCGACCCGTCCGAGACACGGTCCTTCATTCCCAAGGCAGTTGAGGAACTGGAGCCGCTCACGTAGCGTCAAAATTTCTGCAGCTGCAGTCAAGAGAAGACACGGGGGTGTCCGCGGTGGGTGTCGTACTGCCCGACGAGCTGGCGTACGTGCTCGACCTGATCGGCATCGCATGGCCGAACGTCGACGAGGACGACTACCGCGAGATGGCCACGTCGCTGCGGGACTTCGCGGACGACATCGACGGCGGTGCCATGGACGCCCACACCGCCGTGCAGGAGCTGCTGGGCGCGAACGCGGGCGCCGCGATGGACGCCTTCGAGGCGCACTGGGGCAAGGTCAAGGGCACGCATCTGGCCAATCTCGCCGAGGCCGCGCGGATGGGGGCGATGGCGCTCGACGGGGTGGCGATCGCGATCGAAGTCGCCAAGGTCGCGGCGATCGTCCAACTCGGCATCCTGGCAGCCGAGATCGTCGCGACCATCGCCTCCGCCCCCTTCACGCTCGGGCTGTCGAGCTTCGCCGGGGCCGCCGCGACCCAGGCGACCCGGATGATCGTGAAGAAGATCTTCCGCGAGGTCATCAACCAGGTCGTCGACCAGCTGATGTCCATCGCCACCGCCCCGATCTACGCCGCCTTGGAGTCGATGGCGGCCGACCTGATCATCCAGGTCGGTTCCAACGCCCTCGGCCTGCAGAAGGGCGTCGACCTCGGCCGGACCGCCGACGCCGGCAAGGAGGGCTTCGGCGAGGGCGTCGACGGCGCCAAGAAGCAGGCCGACAGCTTCACCCTCGCCAGCGCCGGAGGCGGCGGGGGCGGGGGCGGGGGCACCGGTGGCGGGGGCGGCGGCGGCAGTCACTTCCAGAGCGACGGGGACAGCTTCGACCGGATCGACACCCAGCTCGACGGCATCACCGGCTCCCTGCACGGCAAGTCGAAGGGGCACCTGGGCCGGGCCCGCAACGCCAAGAGCCGCACCGGCGGCCGCGGCGAGATCGCCGAGCACGTCATGCCGATCGCCACGAAGATCGTGGACGGCATCGGCGAGGCGGCCGAGAAGGCCGTGGGCCATCTGCGCGGCGACATGCGCAAGGGCCTCAAGCAGATGCACCAGAACCACCGCGACAACGACGACCACATCGCGACCGAACTGAACACCATTCACGGGGCCCGGAACCGCGATCCCAACAACCCGACCCCGGTCTACCTGCTGCACGACGACGGCAGGGTCCAGCGGGTCCATCCCAACGCCTCGACGAGCGACGTGCACCCCCTGGACACGTCGGGGATCCACAACATCACGGGCGGCAAGTCCTCCACGACCCCCATCAAGAAGGGTGACTACCCGCTTCCGCCGAAGAAGAAGGGCGACATCCGGACCAAGGTGGACTCGCGCCAGATTCCCGAGGGCGGGTCGGAACTGGCGCGAGCCACCCAACTGGCGCGCCAGGCGCACAACGGCACGGGCGACTACGGCGACAACAACTACGCCGCGGTCCGCTACAAGGACGACCGGGGAGGTGAGTTCATCCTCGTCGGGCGGAGCAACCGCGCCATCTACGCGCACTCCGAGCGGGTGCTCGGCGTCCCCATCATGAACACCGGGAACCGGGACCACATCACGGAGCTCTACACGGAGAGAGCACCCTGCGAACGCAGGTCACCCGTGTGCGCCGCATGGCTGCAGCACTACTTCCCCAACGCCTCGGTGGAACACACGTTCCAGTACGGGCCCACCAAGGCGAGCGAGGACGCCGGCAACGAGGAGCACCAGCGCTACATGGAGCGGCTCAAGCAACGTCACGGTCGGGCGTGATGAGTAGACTCCGCTGGTCCGACGCCCACCGACAGGTAGTGCGGCGTCATGGCGAGGAGCAGGAAGGACCGGTGAATGTCGCTCGAGCAGACGCACGCACATCTCGTTGAGGTCTTCGGGCCCGAGGCCGTCGTCCGTGTACCCGAGGACTCCCTCAACCCGGCCATCACGCATAGGGAGACCAGGCGTTTCCTCGCCGGGGCGGGCCTTCCGGATCCCAAGGACTTCCTGTTCGGACTGGAACCGGGCGTCGCCGGCGGCATGAGGCTCGCGGGTGAGGTGTACGAATTCTTCGGCGACATGGAGGACCTCCCGCGGACATCGGACAGCTGGGTCTTCATCGGCTGGATCGGCTACGACGACGGTCTGGTCGTGGACGGCGTCGACGGTTCCGTCCACGCACTCCCCCAGGGCGAGTCCCTCTCCGAGCCGCTTCACCCGGGTCTCGCCGAACTCGCGGAGTTCCTGACCGTTCTGTACGAGGAGCGGGCCAACTACGCCGACGGCACGGACCGACGACTCCGTGAGGAGACCGTGGAGCGGATCACGGCGCGCTTCCGCTCCGTCGACCCCGGCGCGCTGGCCGACGAGGAGGGCACGTACACGCGCCTCCTGGAAAGCATCGCCGAGCATTACTGACGGACCGACGCGACGGAGCGCCCGTCGAGGAGGAAGAGGGCAAGTGACCGACCTTGGGCAACCCGTGGTCGCGCGGTTCGGCGAGGGCGGCGTCCGCCGCTTCGCGAGCGCTCCGGGCGTGGTGGTGCCGCTCCAGGTGGGACCGTATTTCGCGACCGCGCCGGAGGATCCGGAGTCGCTGGTCGAGTACGCGGCGACCCTTGAGGTGGGAGTTCCCGAACGGGCGCGCGAGTACGTACGGCTCGGCAACGACCGCGGGTACGAGATCTGCCTGGCCCCCGACGGCGCCGTACGCGGCGTCCTCGTGGAGTACGACGAGCCCGAGCGGCATGTGAACGGCACCCTGGAGGCGTTCGCCCGGAGCCTGCTGGCACTGGACGAGGCCCTCACGGCGATCGCGGCCACCAACCGGCCCGAGACGGCGTCGCAGGCGTTCGCGGCGCTGGAGACGCGGCTGCGGGAACTGGACGGGACGGCGTTCGCGGACCGCGAGGACTGGTGGCCGCAGGTGCTGGACGACCTCCGGGACACCGCGAGCGCGGAGTGGTTCGCGGCGTTCGAGGTCGTCGACGCCGACGGGGAGGCGAAGATCCTGACCTCCTCGGGCGGGATCTGCGTGCACCCCGAGGAGCGGCTGTGGGCGAACCTGCGGGCGGCCGGGGTGGAACCGGAGCAGGTCAGGCGCATCCACACCGAACTGGAGTCGTGCTTCATGCCGGGGCACTACTGCTCGATGATGCTCGCGGACCTCTTCCCGGAAGCCGGGCTGACGCACAACTTCCCCTACGGGGAGACGGCCGAGTCCCGGGCCGCCGGCATCCGGAAGCTGCGCGAGGCGGCGGCACAGGAAGGCTGAGGAACATGGACGGCGAACTGGGGACGGCGGACCGGCCCGCTCTCGGGGCCGGCCGGGGGCCCGCGGGCCGGCGGGTCCTGGAGTGGGCGACGTCGGGCACCAAGGCACCGCTGGCGGTGACCGGTTCCCCCGGTGCCGGCAAGAGCCATCTGCTGGCGTGGTTCGTGGCCGGCGCGCACGAGGCCCCCGGCACCATGGTGCACGGGCTCGCCCCCGCCCGCGGTCTGACCGTGGACGCCGTGTCCTGGGAACTGGGGCGGCAACTGGGCTACGGGCCGCTCTCCCCGGATGACCTGCTGGGACGGATCCTGGCCGACCCGCGGCCGCTGACCGTGGGCTTCGCCGACCTGCACCGCGCCGGGCCGGGCTGCCGGGAGGGCCTCGTGGACCCCCTGCTGGGCTTCCCGCACGTGCGCGTGCTGCTCGAAGCGGGAGACGTCGGGAGCGTTCCCGACGGCGCCTTCGTGGTCGACCTGGACGACCCCGCACTGACCGATCGCGCGGAGTTCGCCGCCTGGTACGCCGGTCTGGCCCCCGCCGGCGCCGCCTTCACCGCGGACCAGGTGTTCCCGCACCCGGCGACGGCCCGCCTGGCCGCGACGGTGCCCGGGCCGCCCGCCGAAGGGGCCGTACCGGCCGTGTGGTGGGTGCGGCTGCCCGAGGCGGCCCGCCCCGCGCTGCACACGCTGGCCGCGCTGCACGGCCCGGTCCCCCGGGACGTGTGGGAGTTGCTGCACGCGCACCTGACGGGCGACCCGTCGGCGTCGGAGGCCGTCGCTGCCGCCGTGGAGCGCCTGCCCGAGGGGTCCGGGTACGAGGTGCCGCCCGGCGGGCCCGTCGCCGCGGGCCTGGACGAACGCATCGTCGACGTCCTCAAGTCCCGTGCCCTGACCAGCTCCTACGCCCGCGAGCACGTGCTCGGCCACGCCGTCGCCGCCGGTACGGCGGACCGGCTGCTGCGCGACGCGGGCTTCCTCGTCCACGGCTCCGCGACGGCCGTGACGGCGGCCCTCTCCGACCCGGACACCGCGGCCGCGGCCCCCGCGGTGCTGGCCCCCGTGTGGCGCCGCGCGGCGCCCGTGCTGACGACCCCCGGCATGAGCGACCCCGAGCGCGCCGCCGTCCTGCACGCCGCCGCGCTCGCCGACGCACCCCAGATGGCCGCGCTGCTGCGCCCCATCGCCGACCGGCACACCTGGACCGCCGAGTGGTTCCGCCCCGGCGAGTCCTTCACCGCCCTCGGCCCCGGCACGGTCGAGGGGGAGCTGCTCGCGGCCGATCCCCTCGGCCGGCTGCACTCCCTCGACCCCGTCACGGGTGCGGACCTGCGCAGGGTGCCCTCCCCCACCGAGGTACGGCCCGTAGCCCTGGCGGCCCTCGGCGACGGCCTGCTGCTCCTCGACCGCGACCAGCTTCTGCACGCCTTCCCGCCCGGCACGGTCGCCTTCGGTGAGGCCGCCCACCGCCACAACCCGGACGTCCCCTCGGCCCTGGCCTCGGTGCCCTCCTCCGGTCTCCTGGTCGTCGGTGACGCCGAGGGCCGCGTCCACGTGTGGCGCTCCCCCGCATACGACCCCGGGCCCGTGAGCCGCCCCCTGCACCAGGCCCCCGTCTCCGCGGTCGCGCACGTCCACTCGGCCCTGCACGACCTGTCGTTCTGCCTCAGCGGCGGGCTGGACGGCACCCTGCGCCTGTGGGCGACCTCGGACGAACCGATGCCGGACCCCGTGGAGCGGCGCGACTCCGTCATCACCGCCCTGGCCGCCGCGGACACCCCCGCCCACGGCCCGGTCGCCGTCGCCGCCTGGGCCGACGGCCGCGCGAGCGTCTGGAACCTGCTCGACGCCCGCGTCCACCCTCTTCCGCTGCTGCACCGCGCGGACGCCATCGCCCTCGCCCCCGACGGCGCCCTCACGGTCACCGGCCCCGGCGGTACGTACGGCCTCCGGCTCCACCTCGACCGGCTGTGGGCGTAGCGGTGCGAGGAGCAGGAGACCCATCTGCTCGACGCCACGAGGGCAGCGGCGGTTCGACGCACGAGGGGACCGTCCGGCGGTGGCTGGAAGAGCACGGCTGGTACGCCGGGCGGGACGTTCGGGACCCGATCGCCGGTCACCTCGCCTTCCGGCTGCGTGACGCCGAGCGCCAGGGCTTCCCGCTCACCGCGTCCGCCGCCGCACTGCGCTTCCTGCACACGTACGGGCTGCTCCGCCTGCCGTACCCGAAGGCACCAGAGATCGCTCTCGTCGTCCGCCCGGACGTCGGTTACGAGGGCGACGCCGAGGATTTCGCCGAGCTCGGCGGCAACCTGCGCCGGCCGGTGCTCCCCGTCGGGTACGAGACCTCGGAAGGCGGGATCGTGCTGGTCGACGACCTGGGCCGGGTGTTCTGCCAGCACCCCACCGGGCCGTACTTCCTGGGCCACGACGCCTACGAGGCCTTCGCCCGCCGCCTTTCCGGGAGCGTTCTGCCGGACGCGGAGGACTTCCACGTCTGACGCGGCCACCGGCACCGCGGAGCGCGCCGGTTCACGCCGGCCGCGACTGCGCCTGCCTGCGCAGGAATTCGGCGACGTCCTTGCGCCGGGAGTACGGCTGGAGGGTCTGGGCGGTGGAGGAGAGCATGCCCCGCACGCGCGGGGACTGGACGCGGCCCAGGAGGTCCAGGACGCGGATGCCGGCGTCCGTGGCCTCGTCGACGAGGCGGGCGGAGGCGAGGTTGTCGGCGAGTTCCGCGGTGTACAGCGCGGCGTTGCGCGTGAAGTGCGGCGCCTGCAGGCCGACCGCGCGCCGCGCGTGCTCGACGGCGCGGTGGTGGTCGCCGAGGGCGGACCAGGACTGGGCCTCCAGCCCGGCGAGTTCGGCCTCGCCGTAGAAGGTCATCCACTCGGGGTCCGCGGCGCGGGGGCCGCTGCCGAACAGGGTCTGGGCACGGGCGAGGGCGCGTTCACAGCCGGGGCGGTCGCCGAGACCGGCCCACCCGCCCGCCTCGCGGAGGGCGAGCAGCGAGAGCAGGCGCGGCGAGCCGAGGTGGCGGGCGGCCTGCTGGGCGGCCTGGGCCGCGCGGACGGCCTCGCGGGGGCGCCCGGCATCGCGGGCGAGGAAGGAGGCGTTGCAGAAGGCGTGCGCCTCCAGGGCGCGGTCGCCGGCCATGCGGGCGGTGGCGAGGGCCTCGCCGTAGAAGGAGCGGGCGTCGGCGAGGCGCCCGGAGTCGTGGGCCAGCCAGCCCACGGAGATGGCGAGTTCACCGGCGCCGCCCATCAGGTCCTCGGCGACGGCCTGGCTGTAGGTGCCCTCGTCGAGGAGGCGGTAGGCGGCCCCGAGGGAGTGGCCGGCCTGGCGGTAGAGCGCGCCGGCGCCGTGCCGGTCGTCGTGCAGGCGGATCTCGCGGACGGCCGCGCGGACGGCCCGGGCCTGGGGTCTGCCGACCTTGTGCACCGGCTCCGCCGCGGCGGCGGGCCCCAGCATCAGGGTCGTGGCGATGGCGGCCGGGCCGCCGGTCATGAACGCGCGACGCAGCACGTCGCTCTCCTCGTCGGTCTCGGTCTCGTACGGGGCCGGCCGGGGGGCCGGGACCGCCGTGCCGCGCCGGCCGCGGACCAGCTCACGCGGCTCGAAGCCCATGTCGGCGAGGTCGCGGCCGGGGAACATGTGCCGGAAGACCCGCTCGTAGGCGTAGTTGGGGCAGCGGATCTCCCCCGACTCCACGCGGCCGATGTAGCGGGCGTCGCAGCTGACCTGTTCGCCGATGTCCCGCCCCGCGCGGCGCACGGCGGCGGCGAACTCACCGGGGGACCGGTCTCCGCGCAGGCGCCGGAAGGCTGTGTTGGGGGTGGAAGGTGACGAATGCATCGCCGGGCTCCCGTTGGACGGTCGGTGCGGTGCCGGTTGGCGGCGCGACGACCGTACTCGCTGTGAGAGCCCGAGTACCGTGGGTTTGGCTACAAAAGGGATATCTCACCCTCCATTCGCCATGAAACGCCACCCCTGTCGGCGTCAAGCGGGCGTAGCCGTTGACGTCCGCGCGCGTTGGACACCGTGCAACCCACCGTCCGACCCCAAGGAGGATTCGCCTTGTTGGACGAACCATGGGATCTGGTCACCGTCCCGGCCCGGCAGGGACTGGAGGCCGTGGACATCCTGCGCATGCGGACCGGTCTCGGACCCGTGCTGCACGACAGCTCCGGTCACAGCCTCGGCTTCCTGGTGCCGCCGGGCACGGCCGACGGCTGGGACATGCCGGGCAGCGCCTGCACGCAGACCGAGGGCGGCGGCTTCACCGTCCCCGGCGAGCTGCGGGAGCCGCCGGTGGCGGGCACCGGCTGGCTGGTGCCCCCGCACGACGACAGCGCCGTGACGGACCCGGCGGTGCTGCGTGACGCGCTGGGCGAGGCCGCCCGGATGATCGAGCTGGCCGACCGGCTCTGAGCCCCGCGACGCCTGCCGCCCATACTGGGGTGCATGGCACCGCGCAGGACGAGGACGACGAAGGCACCGGACGGCATACGCGAGCAGGTCGGCGGGGGTCTCGCCGAGCTCGTGCCGGACCGGGACCGGCCGCGGGGCTGGTCGCTGCTGATCGACGGGGCGCCGCAGTCGCACGTCGACCTCGGCGACCCGGAGTACCTGGACTTCTCCTACCAGCGCAGGCTCGGCCACGTCGTCGACCTCGCCGCGCCGCCCGGCCGCCCGCTGCGCGTGCTGCACCTGGGCGGCGGCGCGCTGACCCTGGCCCGCTACACCGCGGCGACCCGGCCGCGCTCGACGCAGCAGGTGGTGGAGCTGGACACCGCGCTGGTCGAGCTGGTGCGGCGGGAACTGCCCTGGGACCGCACCTGGCGCATCAAGGTGCGCGGCGGCGACGCCCGCGAGGGCCTGGCGAAGGTCCCGGAGGGCTGGGCGGACCTGGTCATCACGGACGTCTTCGGCGGGGCCCGTACGCCCGCCCACCTGACCAGTACGGAGTTCCTCGCGCAGGTGCGGCGCACGCTGACGCCCGGGGGGCTCTACGCCGCCAATGTGGCGGACGGCGGACGGCTGGAGTTCCTGCGGACGCAGATCGCGACGGTGCGGGCCTGCTTCCCGCACGCGTGCCTGGCGGCGGATCCCGCGGTCCTGCGGGGGCGGCGCTTCGGCAACGTCATCCTGGTGGCCGCGGACGGCGAACTGCCCGTGGCGGAGTTCACCCGGCGGGTGGCCTCGGACCCGCATCCGGGACGGGTCGAGCACGGCCGGGAGCTGGACGCCTTCGCGGGCGGCGCGGCGCCGGTCACCGACGCCACGGCGGCGGCCTCGCCCGCTCCCCCGGAGTCGGTGTTCCGCTAACCGCCCGTGTTCTGCGCCTTGTACGTGTCGACCGTGGGCGGATGCCCGTTCCAGGTGCAGAAGAGCGACGAGGTCGTGGTGGCCGAGACGAAGTCGACGCGGATCCACTCCGGTTGCTTCCAGACCTTCATCTCCCAGCCGGAGTCGGGCGTCGCCGAGACCAGGGTCGCGGAGGTCTCGCCCAGGTCGAGCACGACCCGTCCGCCCTCGACCGTGTAGCCGTGCACGTTGCCGGTGTCGGCGGAGGAGGTGGTGGCGGGGGTGGCCGAACCGGGCGGCCGGGCCGGGGCGGAGGCGGGGGTGCGCGGCGTGGCGGGGGCGGTCCTGGCCGGGCCGGTGGCCGTGGGCCCGGCCGCGCGGTGGGTGGCTCCGCCGTCCGGGGACTGCGTGGGGGCGGGGACCTTGTCGGAGACCGGCTCGGAGATCGGCAGGGCCCGCGGCGGGTCGTAGGCCGTGCCCGCCAGCACGTGGTGGACGCCGAACCACGACAGTGCGACGGCGGCGCTCGTGGCGAGCGTCCACGCTCCGGCGTGCGCCAGTCCTTTTCGCATCCGCCCATAGTGCCGGACGCACCCGCCGGAAGGAGCCGGGGGTTGCGCTTCACGTTCTGACGTGCTCGCGCCCACCCGGCATCCCCCTCATGGGCTAAGTTGCGGGCCATGGCAAGTGTGCTCGTGGTCGAGGACGACCAGTTCGTGCGCTCCGCCCTCATCCGGCACCTCACCGAGGCCGCGCACACCGTACGGAGCGTGGGCACGGCCCTGGAGGCGCTGCGGGAGGTCGCGCAGGTCGGCTTCGACGTGGTGATCCTGGACCTCGGCCTGCCGGACCTGGACGGGGCCGAGGCGCTGAAGATGCTGCGCGGCATCACGGACGTGCCGGTGATCATCGCGACGGCGCGGGACGACGAGTCGGAGATCGTGCGGCTGCTCAACGCGGGTGCCGACGACTACCTCATCAAGCCGTTCTCGGTCGAGCACCTGTCGGCGCGCATGGCGGCGGTGCTGCGCCGCTCGCGGTCGGCGGAGGCGGACCGCGTGCTGCGGGTGGGCGGGCTGCAGATCGACGTCCTGCGCCGCCAGGCCCTCCTGGACGGGGCGCCGCTGGACCTGACCCGCCGTGAGTTCGACCTGCTGTCCTTCCTGGCGGCCCGGCCGGGCGTGGTGGTGGCACGGCGCGAGCTGCTGTCGGAGGTGTGGCAGCAGTCGTACGGCGACGACCAGACCATCGACGTCCATCTGTCGTGGCTGCGGCGCAAGCTGGGGGAGACGGCGGCCCGGCCGCGCTACCTGCACACCCTGCGCGGGGTGGGCGTGAAGCTGGAGCCACCGCGGTGAGGTGGGCGCTGGTCAAGGTCTGCGTCGCGGTGACGGCCATGGTCGTCGTCGCCTTCGCGGTGCCGCTGGCGCTCACTGTCAAGGAGATGGCCCGGGACCGGGCGCTCGGCAACGCGGAGCGGCAGGCCGCGGCCATAGGGCCGGCGCTGGCGATCACCACCGACCGCACCCAGCTGGAGCGGGCGGTGGCCTCGACGCAGGCGGGCGCAGACGGCCGGATCGCGGTGCGGGTGCCGGCGACGGAGGGCACGGCGGGGGTGGAGATCGGCGACCCGCACGCCCCGGACGCCGACCTGGACCGGGCGTCGGAACTGGGCCGGGCCTCCACCGTCCCGGTGACCGGGGGCTACGCCCTGCTCCAGCCGACCGCGGTCGGTTCTGGCTCGGTTGCGGTGGTCGAGGTGTTCGTGCCGGACGGCGAGGTCAGCCGCGGGGTCACCGCCGCCTGGGCGGTGCTGGCGCTGGTCGGCGTGGGCCTGATCGTCGGCGCGGTGGCCGTGGCGGACCGGCTCGGCACGCGCCTGGTGCGTCCGGCCGAGCGGCTCGCGGAGGCCGCGCACGGCCTGGGGCGCGGGGACCTGACCGTACGCGTCCCGGAGGACGGCCCGGCCGAACTGCGCTCCGCCGCCGTGGCGTTCAACGCGATGGCGGACCAGGTGGTGCAACTGCTCGCCAACGAGCGGGAGCTGGCCGCCGACCTGTCACACCGGCTGCGGACCCCGCTGACCGTGCTGCGGCTCAACGCGGCCTCGCTCGGCGACGGCCCCGCCGGGGAGCAGACCCGGCACGCGGTGGCGCAGCTGGAGCGCGAGGTGGACCAGATCATCCGCACCGCACGGGCCCAGCAGGCGCAGAGCCAGCCGGTCGCGGTGGGCTGCGACGCGGCCGAGGTGATCCGGGAGCGGATGGCCTTCTGGTCGGCGCTCGCCGAGGACCAGGGCCGCGAGGTGAGCACCGCGGGCGTCGAACGCCCGGTGCGGGTACCGGTGGCGCGGGCCGAACTGGTGGCGTCGCTGGACGCTATGCTCGGCAACGTCTTCCGGCACACCCCCGAGGGCACGGCCTTCGCGGTGGACGTGCACAGCAGCCAGGAGGCGGTGATCGTGCTGGTCTCCGACGCAGGCCCGGGCATCAAGGACCCGGCGGCCGCACTGCGACGCGGCCAGGGCGCGGGCGGCGACGGTTCCACGGGCCTCGGGCTGGACATCGTACGGCGCCTCGCGGAATCCACCGGGGGCGACGTCCGGCTCGGCTCCTCGATGCTGGGCGGCGCGGAGATCCGGGTGTGGATCGCGCTGCGGCCGCTCGCCGCGGGCGGCAAGCGGAACCACCGCGTGGTGCGCCGCAGGCGGCTGAAGCGGACCGCCGCGGCCACGGGGCCCTGAACGACCGAGGCCGGATGGCTCTCGCCACCCGGCCGGTATTCGGATCGGATCCCGCGATATCCGGTCCGTTCAACCCCAATAAATGTCGCAGGCCTCGTAGTAGTAATAGTATGCGTCCTCCCCGGAATAGCAGTAGTCGTCACTGACGTAGCCGCTGACGGCGCCGGCCCGCTGCTGGGAGGTCTGCGTCACCGCGGAGCCGGCCTGCGCCGAGGCCGGGGCGGCGAACGCCGTGGTCGGGATCAGGGCACCTCCCGCGGCCAGCGCGGCGGAAGCGGTGAGGACTACCAGACGTCGTGTGCGAGTCATCGGGGTTCTCCTTGCGTGAGGAATTACGGGGAGGTATGTACGGCGAACGGTCCTGTCCGGAATTTCACTGCGAATTCCCGGCCCTGCGTGAACCCATGTCTCCATTAACCCCGGCCACGTGCCCCGCGTCATGCCCCTGGATTTCGGGGCTTGACAATGGCCGCCGGCCCCGGGCGGCGGGGACCGGCCGACCGACCCGCCACGGGCAGCACCGCGCCGCCCGCAGAGGTCTGAACCTTTAACCGGCCCCGATGGCTCCCTTAAGCGCGCCATAAGAAGTCGAACGCCCGCACGGATCTGGGCATTTGTCCGAATCGGCATCGCTAGCGTGCGGCCTCATGAGGAACTCACATCGTCGTCGTCCCACCCGCAAGGTCGCCCTCCTCGGGGGCGTGACCGCGGGCGCGGTCGTCGCGGCCGGAGCCTTCGCGCTCGCGGGCTCGGCCCAGGCCGCCACCGTCGGTGCCGCGTACAGCAAGACCAGCGACTGGAGCACCGGGTACACCGGCCGGTACGAGATCACCAATTCCTCGAACGGGACACTGTCCGACTGGACTCTGACGTTCGACCTGCCCGCGGGCACGAGCATCAGCTCGCTCTGGGACGCCACTTACACGGCGTCCGGGCAGCACGTGACCGTGCGCCCCGCGAGCTGGAACAAGGACATCGCCGCGGGGAAGACGGCCGAGGTCGGCTTCGTGACGAAGTCCGCGGCGAAGGCGGGCGATCCGGTCAACTGCCGGATCAACGACGTGAAGTGCTCCGTCGACGACGGCGCGACCGCCTCCCCCAGCGGGCGCCCCACCACCACCGTGAGCCCGACGGCGACCGCCACCCCCACCAGGACGCCGACCGCCACCCCCACGAAGACCTCCTCGCCCACGGCCACCGCGACCCCGGTCCCGACCGCGACCGCGAGTCCGACCTCGGGCACCGGCTCACCGTCCTCCGCGGGCTTCGCGCCGTACGTCGACACCTCGCTCTACCCGGCCTTCGACCTGCTCGCCCACTCCCGGGCGACCGGCGTCAAGCAGTACAACCTGGCCTTCGTCACCGACGGCGGCGGCTGCACGCCCAAGTGGGGCGGGGTCAGCGACCTGGCGAACGACGGCGTCGCGGCCCAGATCGGCGACCTGCGCAAGGCGGGCGGTGACGTCCGGGTCTCCTTCGGCGGCGCGTCCGGCTCGGAGCTGGCGACGACCTGCTCCTCGGTCCCCGCGCTGACCGCGGCGTACGCCAAGGTCGTCGACACCTACAAGCTCACCAAGGTGGACTTCGACGTCGAGGGCGGCGCCATCGCCGACACGGCCGCCAACACCCGCCGGGCGCAGGCCATCTCGCAGCTCCAGGCGAGCCACAGCGGCCTGGAGGTCTCCTACACCCTGCCGGTGATGCCGACCGGCCTCACCCAGGACGGTGTCGGCCTGCTGGCGGACGCCAGGTCCCACGGTGTGCGGATCACCGCGGTCAACATCATGGCGATGGACTACGGCGCCTCCTTCAGCGGCGACATGGGCGGCTACGCGATCGACGCCGCCACCGCCACCCAGGGACAGCTGCGGGGCGTGCTGGGGCTGTCGGACGCCGCGGCCTGGAAGACCGTCGCGGTCACCCCGATGATCGGCGTGAACGACGTCACCACGGAGGTCTTCAGGGTCGACGACGCGACGCAGCTGGTGACCTTCGCCCGGTCCAAGGGCCTGGGCTGGCTGTCGATGTGGTCGGGCACGCGGGACAAGCAGTGCCCCGGGGGTGCCAAGAACGTCGCCGACGCGACGTGCAGTTCGATCCTCCAGGAGGCGGGCGCCTTCTCCAAGGCCCTCGCGGCCTACGGCGGCTGAGGCCGCACGCGACCATCCCCCTCCCCCCACACGGGCGCCCCGGCCGGCAGTTCAGCACCCCGCCCCGGCCGGGGCGCTCCCGTGTGCGCCGCGCTCAGGAGCGGAGCAGACCGTCCAGCAGCGCGGACAGCCCGGCCTCGTACTGCGCGCGGCCGGACTGCTGCGCCGCGACGAGTTCGGGGGCCAGCCCCACGAGCGAGGGGTAGCTGTCCGGCGGCAGGTCCGCGAGCCGGCTGCGGATCCTCTCGCGCAGCCCGGCCTCGGCCTCCTCGCACTCCGCGCGTTTGCGCCGCACCACCCACAGCGCGGCGCCGACCGTGTACTGCATCAGCGCCACCTGGGCGCGCGCGGCGGCGGGCGGGTCCAGTCCCGCCGTGATCAGCAGGCAGAGCATCCGGTCGATGACGGCGATGGCCTCGTCGCCGCGGAGCGGGCGGCTCGTCAGCAGTTGGAGCGCGGAGGGATGCTCACTGAAAAGCCGGTACACACCGACACAGAGTTCAATAAGCTGCTCGCGCGGCACGCCGGAGCCGGGGGGCATCTCGATCTCGGCGAGCAGCCGTTCGTTGACCGCGTCGATGATCTCGTCCTTGCCCTTGAAGTGGGAGTAGACGGCCATGGTCGCGACGCCGAGCTCCTGGGCGAGCACGCGCATGGTGAAGGCCTCGGGCCCGTGGCGGTCGAGGAGCCCGACCGCGGCGTCGAGGATGCGGTCGGGGTTGAGGGTGTTGCGGGGGACGCGGCGCCGTGGGGAGCGGGCCGGCGGGGTGACAGTCATGAGGGATGCGTGTCCGGTCGGGGGAATCGTGCGCGAGCGGTCGGAAGGTCGAGCGGTTTCCTTGATTCTCCCGCGTTCCCGGGCAACCCGGGGAGGAAGCGGGGCGTCTTTTCGCACGTCTTCCCGAGCACGGCTCCGTGAATCCAGGACGAATCGGTGGTGAAGGGAATAGTCGGGGGCGCTGCCCGGGTTGCCTAGCGTACGTCGTACGGTAGATCGAAGCGACTCTCACAGGGAGAGATGGGGGGAGAACGGCCGGATGACGATGAGCACCACCGCCCCACGGGCGTCCGCCTACCGGGGCGGGCTCCGCTGGTGGACCGAGCTGCCGCTGATCGCGGTGGTCTACGGCCTCTACACCGCGGGCCGCCTCCTCGTACGCGGCGACGTGGGCCGGGCAGTCGACCACGGCATCGCCATACTCCACCTGGAACGCGCGCTCAGCATCGACCCCGAGCGCTCGCTCAACTCCCTCTTCAGCCGCTACCGGTCGCTCGGTGTTCCCGCCGACTTCTGGTACGCCTCGCTCCACTACCTGGTCACACCGCTGGTGCTGGTCTGGCTGTGGCGCCGGCGGCCGACCGTCTACCGCTTCGCGCGCACATGGCTGCTGATGTCCACCCTCGTCGGGCTGATCGGCTTCACGCTCATGCCCACCGCGCCGCCGCGGCTGCTGGCCGCAGGTCACGGCTTCGTCGACACCATGGCGCAGTACGGTTCGTACGGCTGGTGGGGCGCGGAGGCGAGCGCGCCGCGCGGGCTGGGCGGGATGACCAACCAGTACGCGGCCATGCCGAGCCTGCACGTCGGCTGGTCCCTGTGGTGCGGCATCATGCTCTGGCGCCACGGCCGCACGCCCTTCGTCCGCGCCCTGGGCGTCCTCTACCCCCTCGGCACGACCCTCGTGGTCATGGGCACCGCCAACCACTACCTGCTGGACGCCCTCGCCGGGATCGCCGTGATGGGGATCGGCTTCCTGCTGGCGCGGCCCGCGCTGCGTGTGGTGGACCTCATACGCGCCGGGGCGCGCACCCGGTTCGCGACGCCGCGGCCCGCCTCCTCCACCGTCGTCGCGACCTCCCGCGACGTCGCCCCGGCGGACGTGGGGTTCCTGCCGGGAACCACGGTGGAACCGCGGCGCTGACGCTCCGGCGGAGGCCGCGGACCCGCGGCCTCCGCATTGTGGCCCGCGTTGTCGGTGGGGGGTGCGAGACTTGCCCGGGTGAGCACTACGCACGATCTGCGAGAGCGGCTGGCCGCGTTGCGCGGCCCCACGACCGTGCCGCGCCCGATGGACGCGCGCGCCCTGGCGGCGCTCGCCGCGAACCCCGGATGCCGCCGCCGGGCGCTGCTGGACGCCGCCGGGGTGGACAAGGCGGCGGTGGCGCGCGTCCTGGGCAATCCCGCGCCCTTCGGGCAGTCGCAGTTCGCGTTCGTACGGGGCCATGCCTTCGAGGCCCGGGTGAAGGCCGCGGGGTGCGCCGAGCTGCTGCGCCTGCTGGGCGCGCCCGAGACCGCGGACGCCGTGCTGCCCGATCTGTCCGCCCCGGGCCCCGAGGGCCGGGTGGCCCGTACCCGCCTCGCGCTCAAGGAGGCGACCGCGGCGGGCCGGTGGACGCTGCTCGACCACCCCCTGCTCGTGCTCGAGGTCGCCGACGCCCCGGTCTACCTCGAACCGGACGCCATCGCCGTGCGGCCGGACGGCTCGTGGACGGTGGTGGAGGTCAAGTCCTTCCCGATCCTTGACGGTTCCGCGGACGCCGTGAAGGTCGGCGCGGCGGCCCGCCAGGCCGCGGTGTACGTCCTGGCGCTGGAGCGGCTGGGGTTCGGCACCCCGGAGCACCGGGTGCTGCTGGTGTGCCCGAAGGACTTCTCCAACCTGCCCGCCGCCGAGTTCGTCGACGTGCGCAAGCAACTGTCGGTCACCCGGCGGCAGCTGGCCCGGCTGACCCGGATCGAGGAGATCGCCGCCGCCCTCCCCGAGGGCACGACCTTCGACCTGAGGCTCACCGACGACGGACGGACGGCGACCCGCCCCGCCGCGGAGCTCTCCGATGCGGTGGACCGGCTGCCCGCGGCGTACGCGCCCGAGTGCCTGGCCAGTTGCGAGCTGTCCTTCCACTGCCGCGACCAGGCCCGGGCCTGCGGCGCGGTGGAGGTCCTCGGCCGCGGCGTGCGCGGTGAACTGGGCGCCCTGACCGAAGTGGAGCAGGTGCTGGCGGCCGCGCTGGGCACCGAGGGCGATCCGGCGGATCCCGCGGTCGCCGCGCTGCGGCGGGCGCAGGCCCTGCGGGCGGAGGCGCTGGGATGTCGCTGATCTCGGTGCTGGCCCGTGCGGAGGCCATGGCGACCGGCCGGGCGACCCCGCTCGCGACGGTGCGCCACCGCCATCTGTCGGACCGGCCGCTGGTCCTCGTCCCGCTGACCACCGCGGGCGAGGTCGGCGCCCCGCTGGGCGCCCTGGTCGGCACGGACCGGGACGAGCCCCGGCTGCTGGCGGTGCCGCAGCCGCGCGACCGCGATCTGCGCTTCGCCTTCCTGGCCGAGCTGGCGCAGGTCGTGCTGCCCTACCTGGAGTCCTACGCGGACGACACGGAGACCGAGCCGGCGACCCGCAACCGGGCGGGCGCATCACCCGGCCACCAGGCCGGGGGAGAGTCGGAGGTCTGCACCGACGCACCCCAGATCGTGGTCGCGAACACCCCCGCGGTGGAGTACGTGCGTCTGCTCGGCCGCTCCACCCGCTTCCGCCGCACCGCCGAGGACGACCCCGACGAGCCGCACCCGGTCCCCGCCCGGGTGCCGCTGCTCGGCCGCTGGCTCACCCACTACGGGGAACGCGCCCGCACCCCCGGCTCCGCGCTGCTGCTGTCCGCGACCGAACTGCTCACCCGGCACTGGGCGACCGGCCAGAGCAACCTCGAGGACCAGCACCTGGGCGCCCTGCTGGCCTGGATCGAACCCACCGACGGCATGACGGGCATGGATGCGGCCCGCCGCGCGGAGTCCCACCGCGGCCCGGACGGCCTGCTGACGTTCCCGCCGGCCGGCCCCGCGACGGACCCGGTCTTCGACAACACGGTGCTCGCCCCGGCCACCGCCCGCTACGACGCCGGGATCACCGGGGCCGGCGAGGACATCGCCCGCCTGCTGGCCGGCCAGATGCGCCCCACCTGGGACGCGGTGTGGCGGTCACTGGACCTGCTGCGCGAGCTGCCCGAGGGCGCCCGCGTCGCGGACCGCTGGAAACGGGACCGCTGGTCGTACACCTCCCACCGGGACCGCGTGCGCGCCGGGGAGCCGCCGCAGCCCCGCCGTGACGACGCCGTGTCGGCGGCGCAGAAGCTCGCCGGCCGGGAGACCGCCCAGGTGCGGCTGGAAGCCCAGGAAGCGCTGGACGACCCGCTGGTGATGGCCGGGCGGCGACTGGCCGGGGAGGCCTTCGCGGGCCGGGTGGACCGGGTGGAGATGACGATGAGCGAGGGCAAGGTGCCCAAGCCGCGCCCGCTGGTGACGGTCCTCACACAGGACCGGCCGCATCTGGACGAGGACGCGAAGCTCTACCGGGCGCTGCCGGACGGCCGTACGCAGCAGGCGCAGTTCGTGGAGTGGGCCGGGCCCGGCGCGGTGCTCCTGCGGGTGGTGAACGGCATGGGCCGCGGCAAGGTCCCCGAGCCCGGCACGGTGCCGGAGGAAGGGGACGAGGTGTGCTGGACGTTGTTCGAACACGCGCCGCGTGGCGGCGCGGGGCTGCCGGAGCGCGAGGACACCCCGTGGACGCACGGCGGGCCCCCGGGCACCGCGGCCGCGAGCGTGACCGCCGGCACGACCGCGGGCCCGACCGCGGCCGCCGTCGCCGAGAGCCCTGACCCCGCGACCACGGAGGACTATCTGTGAGCCCGGTGAGCGACGCCGCCCGGGCGGCCGGCACCGCGACCGAGCGGATCCTGCACGACACCCTGCACGGGACGCACCGCGGCGTCGTGGTGGACTCGCCGCCCGGCGCGGGCAAGTCCACGCTGGTGGTGCGTGCCGCCCGTGAGCTGGTCGCGGCGGGCGAGACCCTGATGGTGGTCGCCCAGACGAACGCCCAGGTGGACGACCTGGTGGACCGGCTGGCCACCGCCGAACCCGGACTGCCGATCGGCCGGCTGCACGGCAGCGACTCTCCCCCGGACCCGGTGCTCGACCGCCACGAGGCCGTGCTCAAGTCGAGCAAGGCGGCCGACCTCACCGGGGCCAAGGTGGTGATCGCGACCGCCGCGAAGTGGGCCTTCGTGAAGGACACCGAGCCCTGGCGGCACGCCATCGTCGACGAGGCCTACCAGATGCGCTCGGACGCGCTGCTGCAGGTGGCGGGGTTGTTCGAGCGGGCGCTGTTCGTCGGCGACCCGGGTCAGCTGGATCCGTTCAGCGTGGTCGGCGCCGAGCAGTGGGCGGGGCTGAGCTACGACCCGTCGGCGAGCGCGGTGGTCACCCTGCTGGCCCACAACCCGGGGCTGCCGCAGCACCGGCTGCCGGTCTCCTGGCGGCTGCCGGCCTCCGCCGCGCCGCTGGTCTCCGACGCCTTCTACCCGTACACCCCGTTCCGCAGCGGCACCGACCACGGTGACCGGCGGCTCTCCTTCGGCGTGCCCGGTGACGGCTCGGGCCCCGACCGGGTGGTGGACGAGGCCGCGGCGTCCGGCTGGGGCCTGCTGGAGCTGCCCGCGCGGCGCACCCCGCGGACCGACCCCGAGGCGGTCCGCGCGGTCGCAGTGGTCGTACGGCGGCTGCTGGACCGCGGCGGCGTGGCGGTCTCCGAGCGGGGCACCGCCCCGGTGGGCCCGGACCGGATCGCCGTGGGCACCGCCCACCGCGACCAGGCGGCGGCGGTCCGCGCGGCGCTGGCGGACCTGGGCGTGACCGGGGTCACCGTGGACACCGCCAACCGGCTGCAGGGCCGCGAGTTCGACGTCACCGTGGTGCTCCATCCGCTGTCGGGGCGTCCCGACGCGACCGCGTTCCACCTGGAGACGGGGCGGCTGTGCGTGCTGGCCTCGCGCCACCGGCACGCGTGCATCGTGGTGTGCCGCGCCGGGGTCTCGGAGCTGCTGGACGAGCACCCCTCGACGGAGCCGGTCCAGCTCGGGGTGACCGTGAAGTTCCCGGACGGCTGGGAGGCCAACCACGCCGTGCTGGCCCACCTGTCCGAGCACCGCGTGGCCTGGCGGCCGTAGCGCGCCGGCCGTCGCCCGGGGCACTCTTGCGCGGGGCGGGACAATGGAAGGCGCTGACGATCCTGGAGGTACGTTCATGTCCGAGCCGCAGTCGGCTCACAGCGCGGCGGGCAAGCAGCCCGCACCCCGTCTGAAACCCGCCCAGCTGCTGTTCGAGCCCGCCGCCCTGGCCGAGGACGAGGAGCACTTCTTCGACCTGGAGTCCATCGAGGACCCCCGGGAGCTGCTGGCCCGTTCCACGGAGCTCACCCTCGCCTTCCGCGCGGCCGCGGACCGGGCGACGGAGTTCCAGGCCATAGCAGCGGCCCAGCTCGCCGACCCCAAGCGGTTCGACCGGCTGACCCCCGCCGCCATCGGTGCGCAGGCGGGCTGGTCGGAGGACTACGCCAAGCGGATGATCGAGTTCGGCGAGGGCCTGATGCGGGGCGGGGACGCAGCGCTGTCCTGACGACGCACCTGGCATATGCGT
Organism: Streptomyces sp. TOM-9; assembly: GCF_056858595.1. NCBI lineage: Bacteria > Bacillati > Actinomycetota > Actinomycetes > Kitasatosporales > Streptomycetaceae > Streptomyces > Streptomyces sp. TOM-9. The sequence continues at coordinate 3,862,176 of NZ_JBXEQB010000001.1, forward strand.
TCGGGGCAAGGTACCCGACACATGGCGGGCGTGTCCGGCCTTCGGGCGATGTCGCGTAGCGAAACGTTCACTCACGGTAGTTGTATGGGTCATGAGTGATTGGCAGTGGCACACATGGCCGGGGGGCGTGCCGGAGTCCGCCTCCCACCCATATCCGGACGCGCAGTACCCCACCCCCGACGGGGCCGACTGGCTGGCCTCCGCCAGCGCCTTCCCGCGCAGCGTGCGGGCGCTGTGGTCCGCACGGCCCACGGCGCCCAGCGTGCTGCCCTGCGGGACGGCCTTCGACGCGGTGAACCTGCCGGCCCTGTTCGGACGCCGGGTCCTGGAGCAGCTGTGGTCCTCGGGCCCCGGCTCGGGCCCGGCCGCCACGCTCCGCGGCAGGGTGCTGCTGCTCGCCGAGCCGGGCACCGCCGCACGCCTCCCCGGGCTGCTGACCTGGGAGGAGTGGGGGCTGAGGGTGCCGCCGGTGTTCTGTCACGGCGAGGGGGACTCGGTGGCGCTGCCCCCGCCGTACGGCGACACCGGCCACGGGCGCTCCCGCTGGCTGGTCGCCCCCGACACGCGCCGCCCCTGGCTCCCCGGGGCCGACGTCCTGCTGTGGGCCTGCGTCCGGGCAGCCCGCGCGGAGGCCGGTTGATTATCGATTTTCACCCGCCCGCAAGCGGATGCTAATCTCTACGACGTCAGCGAGCGCCGCTAGCTCAACTGGCAGAGCAGCTGACTCTTAATCAGCGGGTTCGGGGTTCGAGTCCCTGGCGGCGCACTCACGGCACAGCCGTTGACCTGGGCGCTCTCCCATCGGGAGGGCGCCTTTTGTCATGTCGGGCCGTGGCCCTAGGGGCCGTCCCACAGGGGGCGCGAGGTGGTGATCCGCACGGTCCAGCCCTCGTCGTCCGGGTCCCGGCCGAGGACCTCGACGGTGAGGCCGCGGCCGCGGTCGGTGAAGCGTCCGCCGGAGGAGAACGGCGCGTCGTTGAGCGCGTTGAAGGTGGCGCTGCTGTACTCGCAGGCGGTGGTGCGCGGATGGGCGTCCTCGACGGTGACGGGTCCGTGTCCCGAGTCGACGTCGGTGCGCACCTGGTAGATCAGCACCCCTTCGCGGCAGGCCTCGCTGTCGTTGCCGCGGGCGGCGCGCGCCTCGATGACGTACGCGCGGGTCCGGCCGAGGGGGATGACGGCCACCTTGCGGCCGCCGGGCACCTCGACCGGCGTGAGGTGCACCGAGCGCGCGCCCGGGTCGCGGACGCAGACGACCTGCCAGTCGTCGAGCCAGCCCAGGCGCCACTTGTGCCAGGCGAAGAGGTCGCCCTGCAGCCCCCAGTCCAGGGACATGCCGTCCCACTGGCCCGCGAGGGTGTCGGTGTGCCCGAAGTCCTCGACGGAGTACAGGTCGGGCAGCCCGAAGGCATGGCCGTTCTCGTGGCTGAGCACCCGCGCGCCGGACTGGTCGTGGCCGTAGACCAGGGAGACCCGGTCCAGGCTCGTGCCGTCGTCGGTGGTGGCGGCCGAGGCGCCGGTCCAGGTCACCGAGAGGACGGCCTGTTCGGCGGGCGGCCCGGCGTTGGGCGTGACGAGGACGTTGACCAGGTCGTACCCGGAGAAGTCGATCTTCCGGTCGGCGACGCGCAGCAGGTCCCGCATCATGGCCGTGTGCGTGCGCCAGCCGTAGCCGCGCCCTATCCCGTACGACGTGAAGGGCTTCGGCATGCGGATGTAGCGCAGCACGGGCGTGGAGACGTAGCGCAGCTTCCCGTACGAGGCGCGGTAGAACCAGTGCCGCACGGCGGGGAAGAATTCGCGGTAGCGCTCGGCGGCGCTGTACGGGGCGGGCTTGTCCGGGAAGTCGACGAGCAGGGTGAGCGCCCGCACCTCGCCGGTGGCGCGGGCGAACTCGCGGCCGTCCGCGCCCCCGAACCCCTCGGACATCGTGACGCCCGGCGCGGCGCGCAGCGCGCAGGGACGGTCGGCCGGCGGCGCCGCGGCGGGTGCGCCCCCGGTGGCGACGGTGCTGCCGGCCGCGAAGAGGAGCACCGATGCCAGGACCGCGAGCGCCCGGGGTCCTCGCATCGGCTCAGCCCTGGGTGACCTGGACGGTCCAGGACCCGTCGGAGTGCCGGTCGGCGACGCGGATGTGCGCCGAGCGGCCGAGGGCGTACGTCTCCCCGCTGCGCAGTGGCGCGTCGGCGAGCGGCGGGTACACCGAGGACTCCCAGCAGTCGCCGCTGCCCGGGTGGCCGTCGATGACGTCCACGGGGCCGTCGCCTGACGACACGTCGGCCCGGACGCGGTACATCAGGACGCCCTGGCCGCAGGTGAGGCGGTCGTTACCGAGGGCGGCGCGGGCCTCGATGGCGACGGCTCCGTCCAGGCCCGCGGGCAGCACCAGCAGCTTGGTGCCGCCGCGCTGCTCGACGGGGCTCAGGCGGAAGGTGTGGGTGCCGCCCTCGGTGACGCAGCGGACCTGCGAGCGCCCGAGCCAGCCCAGCTTCCACTTGTGCCAGGCGAAGAAGTCCGGGGCCAGGCCGAACTGACTGCCCATGAGGTCCCAGTCGCCGACGTGGGTGTCCCAGTCGGCGTTGCTGCCCTGGGGCGGCCGGTAGTAGAGGTCGGGCAGGTCGAAGGCGTGCCCGGTCTCGTGGGCGAGCACGTTGACGTCCGGCGGGTGGCCCTCGAAGACGGTGACGAAGCGGTGCAGGTCCGCACCGTCGACACGGACCGGGCTGCCCAGGTTGACCACCTTGGTGGCGTCCGGGTCGACGCCGGGCGCGTCGGGGTCGGCCACCAGGTAGACGACGCCGTACCGGGAGAAGTCCACCTCCCGGTCGGCCGCCACCACGGCGTCCCGCAGGTAGCGGGCGCGCAGGGCGGGGCTCCAGTCCCGGCCGATGCCGTACGCCGTGGACGCCGCGGGCATGCGCAGCCAGTGCGGCAGGATGCGCGGCCGCAGCCGGAAGGTGCCGTACGAGGCCCGGGCGAAGAAGTCGGCGGTGGCCGGGAAGTGATCGGCCGCCAGTTCGCCGGGGCTGATGGTGGGGGCGGCGTCCGGGAACGCCAGGAACACCATCAGCGCGTCAACGTCGCCACGGGCCCGCGGGTAGGCGGTGTTCCAGGCGCTGACGCCCTCGGAGTGGTGTGCCCTGGTCCGCGGCAGGGCGCACAGCGAGGAGTCGGAGCCCCCGGCCGCGGGGCCGGTGACCAGCGTCCACGCGACGACGGCCGCGAAGACGCTGACGGCGGCGATGGCCGCCCGGAGCCCGTCGGGGGCATGCCCGCGGACGCTCCGGCGGAGGCGCCGATGCGCACGTATGGGTAGCCCTGACAGCGGCACGTGGACCTCCCGTACGGGGTCGGGACACCCACATCACGCTGCTACGGTTTGCTATGTTTTGCCCTGTTGTGCTGCGCCGCCCGGGTTACCGTCCGATCACTACAGTGCGTAATGAGTGACGAAAATCGATCAATGGAATTCAGGGGCCAATCACAAATGATCAAGATCGCATCCCACGTGCCGAGAATCACCACGACGGCGGTGGCCGCGGCAATTCCCCAACGTCTATGATCGGCACATTTCCAGGCCGAACGCCGCCTCTTGGCGGTCATTCGATTCCTCCACGACCATGTGTGCGAGACGACACCTATGCGGGAGCCAGCGGTGGGCGGACCCTCGGGAAGCCCGGACCTCGAGCCCGAGGCGGCGGCCACGACGGTCACTCAACGTCACGCTCCGGCCCCGGAACGGTCAGCCCCGGAACGTCCGGCCTCGGAACGTCCGGCGTCGGAGGTGCGCGACTACCGCGCCGCCTTCAACGTCGCCCGGCTGCCGATGGCACTGGTCGGTCCCGACGGCCGGGTGCGCGAGGCCAATCCGGCGCTCGGCGCGCTGCTCGGCGCGGACCCGGTGCTGCTCACCGCCCGCACCGCGGCGGAGCTGGTCGGCCTCACCGGCTCCGGCGGCGAGGTCCCCCCGCTCGGGGAGAGCCCGGAGTACGCCGAGTACGAGGACGTGCTGACCGGCCGGCGCGGGGAGTTGCGCCGCACCAGACCCGTCCGCGGACCGGACGGGAGCACGGTCTGGGCCGAGGTCGTCGTGGTGCCCGTGCCCGGCGGAGTCCTGATGTCCGTCGAGGACCTGGGCGAGACCCGCGAACTGCGCGAGCAGCTGCGCCACTTGCGGATGCACGACCCGGTCACCCGGCTCCCCAACCGGCAGTTGTTCTTCGAGCGCCTCGCCACCGCGCTGGAGGGCGCCGACAGCCGCACCGGCCGGATCGGCCTGTGCTACCTCGACCTCGACGGCTTCAAGGCCATCAACGACACCCTCGGCCACCGGGTCGGCGACCGGCTGCTCAAGGCCGTCGCCGCCCGGCTGTCGGACTGCGCGGGCCGGCTCGGGCGCAGCGGGACGCTCGTCGCCCGGCTGGGCGGCGACGAGTTCGCCGTCCTCGTCGAGGACTCCACCGGCACCGGGCAGGCCACCGGGCTCGCCGAATCCGTACTCACCGCGCTGCAGCTGCCGTTCGACCTCGCCGGGCAGCGGCTGGCGGTCTCGGCGAGCATCGGCGTCGTCGAGCGCGAGGCCGCCGGGGCCACCGCCACGGGCATCATGCAGGCCGCCGACACCACGCTGTACTGGGCCAAGGCGGACGGCAAGGCCCGCTGGACGCTCTTCGACCCCGAGCGCAACGCCCACCGGATGACCAAGCAGGCGCTGTCCAGCACCCTGCGGCAGGCCGTGGAGCGCGGGGAGTTCACGCTGGAGTACCAGCCCCTGGTGGAACTCGGCAGCGGCAGCCTGCGCGGGGTGGAGGCCCTGGTGCGCTGGCAGCACCCGCACTTCGGGCTGCTCGGGCCGAACCGGTTCATCCCGCTGGCGGAGGAGAACGGCTCCATCGTCCAGCTCGGCCGCTGGGTGCTCGCCGAATCGTGCCGCCAGGCGCGGCAGTGGCAGAAGGACTGGCCCGACGACCCGATCTTCGTCAGCGTCAACGTCGCCGTGCGCCAGGTCTGGGACTCCGACCTGGTCGCCGACGTCGCGGAGATCCTCGACGACACCGGGCTGCCGGCCGGGCTGCTGCAACTGGAGCTGACCGAGTCGGCGGTGATGGGCTCGGCCGGACGGCCCCTGCAGGCGCTGCACGCCCTGCAGGAGATGGGCGTGCGCATCGCCATCGACGACTTCGGCACCGGCTACTCCAACCTCGCCTACCTCAGCCGGCTGCCGGTCTCCGCGCTCAAGCTCGACGGCAGCTTCGTGCACGGCTTCCGCGACGGCCTGCACCCCAACCCGGCCGACGAGACGATCGTCGAGGCGCTGGTGCAGCTCGCCCACCGGCTCGGCCTGACGGTCACCGCCGAGTGCGTGGAGAACGCCGAGCAGGCGGAGCGGCTGCGCCGGATCGGCTGCGACACCGGGCAGGGCTGGCTGTACTCGCGGCCCGTGCCACCCGAGGGGATCGCCGCGCTGCGCGGCTACGGGCCGGCCGCCGCCCCCGGCGCCGGCCCCGGGGAATAGCCGCAGCCGGTCTCCGGTTGCTCGTTGCCGTAGACGAGGAACCGGCCGCAGGAGGCGACGCAGGAACGTGGACACGAACGACCCGGTACGAGGCACCACCCTCGGCAGCGCACCCGTCCCGCTCTCCGTCCTCGACCTGGCGGGCGTCGGCAGCGGACTGACCGCGAGGGACGCCCTCGCCGCCGGTGTCGCGCTGGCCCGGCTCGCCGAGGCCCGCGGCTACCACCGCTACTGGGTCGCCGAGCACCATTCGATGCCCGGGGTCGCGTCCTCCTCCCCCGCCGTGATCCTCGCCCACCTCGCCGCGCACACCGAGCGCATACGCCTCGGCTCCGGCGGCGTCATGCTGCCCAACCACGCGCCGCTGGTCATCGCCGAGCAGTTCGGCACCCTGGAGGCCCTGGCGCCGGGCCGGATCGACCTCGGCCTCGGCCGCGCCCCGGGCACGGACGGCGCCACCGCCGCCGCGCTGCGCCGCACCGACCGGCTGAACGAGGGCGCCGACGAGTTCCCGCAGCAGCTGTCCGAGCTCATCCGCTTCCTGGACGACGACTTCCCCGACGGCCACCCCTACGCCCGGATCCACGCCATCCCCGGTCCCGTGCAGGGCACCGTCCCGGGCGGCGTGCAGTCCGCCGCGCGGCCGTCGATCTGGCTGCTCGGCTCCAGCACCTTCAGCGCCCGGATGGCCGCGGTCCTCGGGCTGCCCTTCGCCTTCGCGCACCACTTCTCCGCGGCGAACACCGAACCGGCGCTGGAGCTGTACCGCAGGTCCTTCCGGCCCTCGGAGGTGCTGGACGAGCCGTACGCGCTGATCGGCGTCGCGGCGCTGGCGGCGAACGAGGAGAAGGACGCCCGCCGGCAGGTCCTCAGCGGCGCCCTGGCCATGCTGCGGCTGCGCATGGGACGCCCCGGCCTGGTGCCCACCCCGGAGGAGGCGGAGGCGTACGAGTTCAGCCCGGCCGAGCGGGACTTCGTGGACGCCTGGCTCGGCAACGTGGTGCACGGCACGCCGGACGCGGTCCGGGACGGCCTGGACGCGCTGGTGCACCGCACGGGTGCGCAGGAGCTGATGATCACGGCCAACGCCCACACCCCCGCCGCGCGGCTGCGGTCCTACGAGCTCATCGCCGACGCGTACGGCCTGCCCGGCGGCGCCTGACCCCGCGGGGTCCGGGCCCTAGACGTCCACCGCCACGTACTTCATCTCCAGGTACTCCTCGATCCCCACGGCGCCGCCCTCGCGGCCGGTCCCGGACTGCTTGACGCCGCCGAAGGGCGCCGCGGGGGTGGAGACGACGCCCTTGTTCAGGCCGAGCATGCCCGTCTCCAGTTCCTCGGCGTAGCGGATGCCGCGCCGCAGGCTCTCCGTGAAGACGTAGCCGACCAGGCCGTACACGGTGTCGTTGGCCAGCCGGATCGCCTCGTCGTCGTCCTCGAAGGTGACGACCGGCGCGACCGGCCCGAAGATCTCCTCCCGGAGCATCGCCGCGTCCGGCGGCACGTCGGCCAGCACGGTGGGCGGGTAGAAGTACCCGGGGCGGTCCGAGAGCGGGGCGCCGCCGGTGACCGCGCGGGCCCCGGCCGAGACGGCGTCCTGCACCAGGCGGTCCACCTTGTCCAGGCCCGCGCCGTCGATGAGCGGGCCGACCTGGGTGCCGGGCTCGGTGCCGCGGCCGACGACCATGGAGCCCAGCTTCTCGGCGAGGCGCCCGGTGAAGGCCTCGGCCAGGTCGCGGTGGACGTAGATCCGGTTGGCCGCCGTGCAGGCCTCCCCGATGTTGCGCATCTTGGCGACGGCCGCGCCCTCCACGGCCTTCTCCAGGTCCGCGTCCCGGCAGACGACGAGGGGGGCGTTGCCGCCCAGCTCCATGGAGGTCCGCAGCACCTGCCGCGCGCTGAGCTCGATGAGCTTCTGCCCGACGCCCGTGGAACCGGTGAACGAGAGCTTGCGCAGCCGCGGGTCCTCCGTCAGGGGGCCGCTGATCTCCGCGGGGTGCGCGGTGGTGAGGACGTTGAGCACGCCGTCCGGCAGCCCGGCCTGGCCGAGGATCTCGGCGAGGGCGAGCATGGACAGCGGCGTCTGGTGGGCCGGCTTGACGATCATGGTGCAGCCGGCGGCGACGGCGGGGCCGATCTTGCGGGTGCCCATCGCCATGGGGAAGTTCCACGGGGTGATCAGCAGCGCCGGGCCCACGGGCTGGCGCATCACCCAGATCCGGCCGTTGCCGTCGGGCGCGGTGCGCCAGCCGCCCTCGATGCGCACCGCCTCCTCGGAGAACCAGCGGAAGAACTCGGCGGCGTAGAGGATCTCGCTGCGGGACTCGGCGACCGGCTTGCCCATCTCCAGGGTCATCAGGAGGGCGAGTTCCTGCTGCCGCTCCACGATGAGCTCGAAGGCCCGCCGCAGGATCTCCCCGCGCTCACGCGGCGCCGTGGCCGCCCATCCCTCCTGCGCGGCGGCCGCGGCGTCCATCGCGGCCTTGGCGTCCTCGGCCCCGGCGTCCGGCACGGCGCACAGCGGTCGCGCGGTGGACGGGTCCTCCACCTCGTACTCGCGCCCGTCGCTCGCCGGCCGCCAGCGGCCGCCGACGAGCAGTGCCTTCGGCACCCGCTCCACGACCAGTTGCTCGCGCTTGCCGTTCCCTTCGGTGCTGTCGCTCATGGCAGCTCCCTGCCTCCCGCGGACGTTCCGTACATCGGGTACCCCACCAGATTCGCATGAATGCCCCCTGTGCGCCGGGGTAGGCGCGGCCCTCGTGTGGTCACCGCACCGCACGGAAGCGAACTACCGGAGGTCTGGTCCATGTCCGAGCGCAGTCCCCTGTCCCGCAGGGGTTTCCTCTCCCGTACCGCAGGCGTCGGCGGTCTCGTGGCGGTCCCCGGGCTGCTGGCGGCGTGCAGCCGTACGCAGGCCGGCACCGGCGCGCCCACCGGCGACGGGGACCTGCTGGCCAAGCTGAGGAAGCAGGGGTACGTGCGGGTCGGCTTCGCGGGCGAGGCGCCGTACGGGTACCGGGACGGCGACGAGCTGGCCGGCGAGGCGCCCACCCTCCACCGGGAGATCTTCACGGCGCTCGGGGTGCCGGAACTGCGGCCCACGCTCACCGACTTCGGCGCGCTCATACCGGGCCTGACGGCCGACCGCTTCGACGTGGTCAGCGCCGGGATGGCGATCACGCCCGACCGCTGCCAGAAGGTGATCTTCTCGGAGCCCGAGTTCGTCTCGCCGACCGCCCTGATGGTCCGCGCGGGCAACCCCGAGGGGCTGAGCGACCTGGTGTCCTGCGCCCGCGGGAAGGTCACCGTCGGCGTGCTGAGCGCGGCGGTCGAGGCGGACTACGCGGATGCCGCAGGGGTGCCGCTGACCTCGGTGAAGTCCCTGGCCAAGCAGCAGGACGGGGTGGACGCGCTGCTCGCCGGCCGGATCGACGCCTTCGCACTGACCGGGATCTCGCTGCGCTGGCTGGCCCGCACCAACAAGGGCGCCGCGGTGGAGGTGCTCGACCCCTTCCTGCCGGTGGTCGGCGGCCGCAAGCAGTACAGCCCGGGCGGCGCGGTGTTCCGGCAGGACGCGACGGGCCTGCGCGACGCGTTCAACAAGGAACTCAAGAAGATCACCACCGACCCCGGCCGCTACACGTCCCTCATCGGGAAGTACGGCTTCACCAAGGCGGAGGTCCCGCCGGCGACGCTGCGCACGGCGCAGCTGTGCGCGGCGTGAGGCGGCGCCTTGTCCTCGTACCCCATCGGCGCCGGCGACCTCGCCGGTGAATCCATGTCCGGCTTCACGGAGTTCACGCACTCGCTGCCCGGTGTGGGCGCGGGTCTGTGGGTCACCGTGCAGGCCACCGTCCTCGGCGCGGCGCTCGCGCTGCTGATCGCCTTCGTCCTCGGCTTCATGGCGCGCTCACGGCGGATGCCCGTGCGCGGGACCTCCCGGGTGGTCGTGGAGTTCTTCCGCGGCACCTCGCTGTACGTCCAGCTGTTCTGGCTGTTCTTCGCGCTGCCGATCCTCGGCTTCAAGCTCGTGCCGCTCGCCTGCGCCGTGGTCGCCTTCGGGCTCAACTACGGGGCGTACGGCTCGGAGGTCGTCCGGGGCGCCCTGGACGCCGTGCCCCGCGGGCAGCGGGAGGCGGCCGTCGCGCTGAGCATGACGCCGTGGCAGCGGATGCGCCTGGTCGTCCTGCCGCAGGCCTGGCCGCAGATGATCCCGCCGTTCAACAACCTGCTGATCCAGCTGCTGAAGTGCACCCCGCTGATGTCGCTGATCACCATTTCGGACGTCACCTTCCAGATGGACCAGCTCCGTTCGACGACGGGCGACACCGCGACGGCATACCTGCTGCTCCTGGCGATCTACTTCGTCCTCGCGTACGCGCTGACACTGGCCATGAACGGCCTGGAGGCCGTGGCCAAGGCGCGGCTCGGACAGCCGGCGGGAGGTCGGGCCTGATGTGGGACTGGGAGACGGCCCGCGAGGGCCTGCCGCTGATCCTGCACGGTTTCGGGATCACCCTGCTGGCCACGCTGCTCGGTTCGCTGCTCGCCGTCACGCTGGGCCTGGGCATCGCGGTGCTGCGGCGCACGCCCAGCCGCTGGGTGACGCTGCCGCTGCGGGCGGCCGTGGAGTTCGTGCGCTCCACTCCGGTGATGATCCAGCTCTTCGCGGTGTGGGTGCTGGTCCCGGGACTGGACCCGCTGGTGATCGGCATCACCGTGCTGGGCGTGCACTACGCGACGTACACCTCGGAGGTGTACCGGGCGGGCATCGAGGCGGTGCCGAGGGGGCAGTGGGAGGCTGCGGTCGCGCTGTCGCTGCCGCGGGCGCGCACCTGGTGCGCCGTGGTGCTGCCGCAGGCGGTGCGGAAGATCGTGCCGGCCCTCGGCAACTACGTGATCTCGATGTTCAAGGAGACACCGTTCCTGTCGGTCATCACCGTCGACGAGATGGTGCACGAGGCGAACCGTTTCGGCAGTGACCACTTCGCCTACCTGGAGGCGTTCACCATCGCCGCCATGATCTTCCTGGTCGCGAGCTGCCCCACCTCGGTCCTCATGCGGAAGCTGGAGAAGCGCCTTGCTCACTGACGAGTCCCCCACCCCCGCCAAGTCCGGCCCGGCGGCGCCCGCCGTCCGCTTCGACCAGGTGGTCAAGCGGTACGGGGACAACACCGTGCTGGACCACCTCGACCTGGAGGTCCGGCGCGGTGAGCGCGTCACCCTGATCGGCCCGAGCGGTTCGGGCAAGACGACCATCCTGCGGCTGCTGATGACCCTGGAGCGGCCCACCGAGGGCGTCATCCACGTGGACGGCGAGCCCTTCTCGCACATGCCGGGCCGCGGCGGCCGGCTCGTGCCGGCCGACGAGAGGCACCTGCGCGGCACGCGCCGCCGGATCGGCATGGTGTTCCAGCACTTCAACCTCTTCCCGAACATGAAGGTGCTGGACAACGTCACCGAGGCCCCGGTGCACGTCCTCGGCCTGGACCGCGACGAGGCCGCCGAGCGCGCCCGCGGGCTGCTGGAGCTGGTGGGCCTGGCCGACAAGCAGGACGCCCACCCAACCCGGCTCTCCGGCGGCCAGCAGCAGCGGGTGGCCATCGCCCGCGCGCTGGCGATGCGGCCCGACATCCTGCTGCTGGACGAGGTGACCTCGGCGCTCGACCCCGAACTGGTGGCCGGGGTGCTGGACGTGCTCAGGGACGTCGCCCGCAGCACGGACATCACCCTGCTCTGCGTCACCCACGAGATGGGGTTCGCCCGGGACGTCTCGGACCGCGTACTGATGTTCGACGGCGGACGGGTCGTCGAGTCGGGTCCGCCGGAGCGCATTTTCGGCTCCCCGGAGCACCACAGGACCCGGGAATTCCTCGGTGCGGTGCTCTGAGGAAAAGTGGGCCGTGCCGTTGGCATATGCCAGAGTGGCCCGTTCCTGCGTATACGCCTGCGGCCGCCCACATAAAGCTTCAACGGGCTCTACTGCAAACCGCATTGAGGCTATCGTGGAATCCGGCCCAGCTGCCGGGCTGCTGTCGTGCCCGGCAGCCGTGACCAGTAGCTACAGCAAGGACGCAAACGGTCACACCTGTAGGGGGACACCGTGGCGCTTGAGCACCGACAGGTCGCGCCGGTCTACGCGGTCCAGCACGCGCTGCGCGTGCTGGAGACCGTGGACAAGCACAGGAACGGCGTCACCGCCGAGCAGCTCGCCCGTGAGATCGGAGTGCCCATCGGCTATCTCGGTCAACTCCTCGCCATGCTCAACCGCGAGCGCTACCTCAACGCCCTGCCCGGCGGCGGCTACGCCGTCGGCGAGTCGCTGGTCCTGCTCGGCAGCGCCAGTCGCGACCTGGCGCTCGGCGAGAAGATCAAGAAGATCCTGACGGCGCTGCGCGACGAGGTCGGCGCCGCCGTCTACTTCAGCCGTTACGACGACGGCGAGGTCAAGATCGTCGACTTCGCGGACGGCCCGGAAGCACCCAAGGTCAACGAGTGGGTGGACTTCCGCTTCGCCGCCCACGCCAGCGCGGTCGGCAAGTGCCTGCTCACCCAGCTCGACCACAACGGGCGCCGCGACCACCTGTCCCGGCACAAGACGGTACGGCTCACGTCCAAGACCACGATCAGCGAGAAGGTGCTGCTGACCAAGCTGGAGAGCCAGCCGGCCAGCGTCCCCACCCTGGACCTGCAGGAGTACGCGATCGGCACGGTCTGCGCCGCCATCCCGATCACCGTCGGCAGGACGGTCGGCTGCCTCGCCCTCTCCCTCCCCGTCACCCAGGCCCACCGCCTCAAGGGCGCGGCCGACACCCTCAACGAACGCGCGGCGCCGGTGCTGCTGTCACTGGCCATCTGAGGCCCGAGGCCGTCCGGCGCACGACGCACGACGCCCACCGGAAGACGACGAAGGGCGCCCCTCCCGAAGGAGGGGCGCCCTCTCGCTGTGCGCCGCCAGGGACTCGAACCCCGAACCCGCTGATTAAGAGTCAGCTGCTCTGCCAGTTGAGCTAGCGGCGCGTGCAGGACAATCATACGGGGTCGGAGGGGGTGCTCATGACCGCTCCCTCCGACCCCGTACCGGACCGGATCAGCTCAGGCCGAACGCCCGGACGACCTCCTGCTCCACCGTGCCGCCCCGGCCGTCGGAGGCCGTGGCCCGCAGGGACACGAACCCGCCCGGGGTGCGGGGAGTCCGCAGCTCGGCCGACCAGTGGCCGGTGCCGCCGGCGGCACGCCGCAGGGGCACGGGCCGCCAGGTCCTCCCGTCGTCGTACGACACGGACAGCGTCGCGGACGTGGCCCGCGTCACGTCGTCGAGCCACTCCTGGGTGGCGGCGGACAGGCCGAGCGGCACCTTGGCGCCGGCCGGCACGTCGCCGGCGAGGTCCGTGGTGACGTCGTAGTCCAGCTGGAGCAGCTCGATGTCCTGCTGCCAGACGCCGTCCGGGACCGCGCCGGAGCGGAAGCCCCACTCCGTACGGCTGCGCACCGAGGTGCGCCAGCGGTCGGCGTCGCGCGATGCGTCCAGGACGAGGCGGTACGGCAGGGTCTGCGCCGGGACCGGGTCGAAGAGGTACAGCGCCCGGCCGGCGGACTTCCGCAGCAGCGTGCCGCCCTGGTAGAGCGCGATGGTGCCGGTGTCGTACTCGTCGTTGGGCATGGAGCCGGAGTGTCCGGCGCCCGAGTCCGTCCACGGCGTGATGTTGAACTGCAGGCCACCGGCGGCGTCACGGCTGGGGCCCCAGAAGCCCTGGCCGAGGCGCGGACGCTGGACGGGGGCGAACCACTCGGTGCGGTAGTGACGGCCGGCCGTCACGCGGTCGTTGCCGCTGCGCATCTCCTGCAGGGTCTCGTCCTGCGGGCCGAGGACGGAGTGGTCCTCGTACCAGAAGGCCGCGCCGCGCAGCGGGGTCAGCCACTCGGTGCGCAGTGAGGGGTAGCTCTCACGCTCGCCGAAGCCGAAGCCGGGGCCGTAGGCGGGGATGTTGTAGCGGAAGCCGCCGCCCGGGGCCTTCGTCCGGCCGTAGTAGGTGGCGTCGACCCGGGCGAGGTCGCGGTCCGGGTCCGGGGCGTAGGCCAGGGAGCGGTCCGGGATGGCGCCGTCGTGCTGGGAGACCAGGTCGTACAGGAAGCGGCCTTGGGCGCGCTGGGTGACGGTGACCCTCTTTCGCAGGACGCGCTCGCGGTCGCGGCGCATGGCGGAGACGACGGGCAGCCCGGCGCCCTCGCCGTAGTACTCGCTGAGCCTGCCGTCGCCGTCGTTGACGACGATCAGCAGGGCGGCACCGGCGGCCACCGCCGCGGCCGCGCGGTCGGCCGGGGCGACGGCGTCGGAGCGGTCCACCACGACGGCCTTGCCCTTCGCGCCCAGACCGGCGTAGTCGGCGGCCGCGCCGTGGCCCGCGTACACCGTGGCGAGCTCGCTTCTCCCCTCCCGCAGGGTGCTGCCGGCCTGGACGACGAGGTCGTCCACGGAGTCGACGGCGACCTCCTTCTCGGCCAGCCGCCAGCGGGTGGAGAAGCTCATGGAGGCGCCGGTGACCTTGCCGGTCGGCTGGGCCCACAGCGTGTCGTACTTCAGGGGCACCTGGTAGCCGCTGCGGACGACCCCGCCGGCGGCGGAGACCACCGCGAAGTCCATCTGCCGCTGCGTGTCCGCCGTGTCCTTGGGCACGGACGCGCTGATCCTCCGCGCCCTGCTCGCATCGAGCGAGACGGTGGCCGGCTCGTCCAGCACCGTACGCGGCGCGGACAGGAAGGCCAGGCCCAGCGAGTCCGGCTCGTCGCCGGGGACGTCCATGTAGGTGTACGCGGTGTACGTGCCCGGGGGCAGGCGCAGGGTGCGCCGGCCGTCGACGGCGTACTGGTACTGGTAGAAGTCGTTCTCGACGCCCAGGTACACCGTGCCGGAGGCGGGCTTGCCGTCCCGGTCCTTCAGCTCGACCGTGTAGTCGTAGAGTTCCTGCTCCTTGACCAGGGCGAAACCGGTGTGCGCCACGAGGGTCCCGGTGGCCCGGTCGGTGGCCAGGACCTGGCCGGAGAAGGTCGTGGCGGGCTCCACCGCGGACGGGTCGAGGCGCAGCGTGACGTCGGCGGTACCCCCGGCGGGAACGGTGACGGACGGCGACGAGAGCGTGTAGGCGGCCGCGTCGGCGTCGGTCGCCAGGTCGAGGGTGACGCCCTCCGTGCCGGTGTTGCGGTAGGTGACGGTGCGGGTGGCGACCGGGTCGTCGGCGCCGTGCGGCCAGTCGTAGAAGGCGGTCGCGACGGAACCGGTGGCCTGGACCGTGCCGTCGACGGCCTTCAGCACGTCCACCCGGCCGGTGCCCTGCTGGTAGGGGGTGTAGCCGGTGAGCGGCGTGGACGAGCTCATCAGCGCGTCCTTCAGCTGCCGCCCGGACCAGTCGGGGTGGCGCTGCTTGAGGACGGCCGCCGCCCCGGCGACGTGCGGGGTGGCCATGGAGGTCCCGGACATCGTCTGGTAGCCGCCGCCGGGCTTGGCGGCGGTGATGTCGGAACCGGGCGCGGAGATGTCCGGCTTGAGTCCGTAACTGCCGGTCAGCGGGCCCATGCTGGAGAAGTCCGAGCGCTCGTCGGACTTGGTGACGGAGGCGACCGTCAGGGCGGACGCGGCCGAGCCGGGCGCCCCGATGGTGAACTCCCCGTAGGAGTTGCCCGCCGCGATGACGAAGAGCGGCCCGCCGTCGGCGGACAGCGTGTCGACTGCCCGGGCCATGGGGCTGGTCCCGTCGTCCGGCACCTGGGAGCCGAGGCTCATGCTCACCACGTCGGCGCCCTGGGCCTTCGCCCACTCCATGCCCGCGATGATCCAGGAGTCCTCGCCGTAGCCCTCGTCGGAGAGCACCTTGCCCACCAGCAGTTCGGCGCCGGGCGCGACGCCCCGGTAGGTCGCGCCGTCGCCCGCGACCGTGGACGCGACGTGCGTGCCGTGGCCGTTGCCGTCGGCGACCGCCTGGTCCGGTACGAAGCTCCGCTCGGCGGCTATCCGCCCCTTGAGGTCCGGGTGGGTGTCGTCCACGCCGGTGTCGAGCACGGCGACCTTCCGCCCGGTGCCGTCGTAGCCCTCCGCCCACGCCTGCGGGGCGTTGATCTGCGGCACGGACTCGGCGAGGTCGGCCTCCACCCGGCCGTCCAGCCACAGCTTCTCGACGCCCCCGTCCAGCGACCGGGCCCGGGGCGCGGTACCGGCCACGTCCTTCCAGAAGGTGCGGGCGGTGGCCTTGGCGGCCCGCAGCGCGGCACCGTCGATGCTGGGCAGCCGGCGCTCGACCGTGCTGCCCGCGGGTGCCGTCACGCCGCCCCGGTAGGTGGCGATCAGCGGGACCCCGCCGGTGCGGGTGTCGTCGTACCCCATCGCCACCAGCGCGGTCACGTCGAACAGCCGGCGGTCGAGCCGGCCCGCGGTCAGCAGGGCCTCGGCCTCGTCGGGGACCACCGAGAGGCGGCCGCCGCTCTGCTGGATCTTCACGCCCCCGGTCGCGCCCTCGGGGCGGTCCACGGTGACGGTGTCCTGCGCGGTACCGGGCCGGTCGGTGAAGTGCACGACGTCACCGGTGACGAGGGTGATGTCGTGGGCGGTGGCGCGCGGCACGGACGCGGCCGGGTCCTTGACCGGGGCCGCCGCGGCGGTCGTGGCGGGCAGCACGAGGGTGCCGCCGACCAGCGCGCACGCGGTGGCGGTCGCGGTCAGCAGGGCATGACGGGCAGCCCGAACGGGTCGTGCGTCTCGGGCACTTGGGGGGTGGGCGAATGTCATGCACAGGAGGTCTACCGGTGCCGCAACCGCTTGCGCACCGCTTCCGTGCGGCGTGAATCCGCCGTGGCGGATACCCGCCTCCTCCTGCACGCGGGCATGCTGAGGGGCCCGGCAAGAGGGGGGAGGTATGCCGGGCCCATCAGCGTGGGGGGAGGGGGTGTGGCTATTTGGGGGGTGCTGTTGTCTTTGGGGGTACTGCCCGCCGGTTGGCTACCAGACGATGTCGTTGGGAGCCGCCCAGACGATGTCGCCTTGCGCAGCGGGCTGCGCAGAAGCAGTGGTCGCGCCGATCAGCCCCAACGAGATGGCGGCGACGACGCCCAGAACTACACGGAGGGCGTTGCGACGAATCGATGACATGGCAGACCTGTCCTGGGGGTGTGAGCTGGGGTGTTGCTGTTCGGGGGTGCCGGTCCGGTCTGGGGGAACCGTACGACTGACTGAATTCTGTCGGACGCCAAGCCGCTGGTCTGTAGTTTTCGCGTTCCGGATTCGGACATGGCCCTATGCGGACACATGGGACCGGATGGGCCCCGAAGGGTCCATACACGAGCCCCGCCCCTTAACCTGATCGAAGCCGGGGGTGACGTGAAGCATTGGGGGTGCGAGCAGTGACCGACGACCTTCTGCGCGCCCGGGCGCAGGAACTCTACGCCCTGGCGCTCGCCGACGCCGACTGGGCGCCCGAAAGCGTCTGTGCCCTCACCGGATGGTCACACGGGGAACTGGACGCGGCGGTGCGCTGCCTGGCGGATCTGGGTCTTGCCGCGCAGTTCCCCTCCTCCCGCAGCGGCTGGTCGGTCCACTCCCCCGCGACGGCGATGGCCCAGCTGATCGAGGGCAGCCGGCGACGCACCGAGGAACTGGTCCAGACGATCACGAACGCCCACACCGCGCTGAGCCGCGTGGCGGCCGAGTTCCAGCCCGTGCACATGCGTCAGCTCGCCGAGGCGCGCATCGAGGTGGCGGCACAGCCCGCGCAGATCGCGGCCATCCTGGACGAGGCGGCCAGCACCGTCACCACCGAGATCCTCTCGATGCACGCCAGCGTGCAGGAGGAGCACCTCGGCGACACCCGCAATCGCGAGGCCCTCGGCCGCGGGGTCCGCCAGCGGTCCATCTACCTGGCGACCGCGGCGGCCGTTCCGAACATCCGCACGCATCTGAGGACCTTCGTCAACGACGGCGGCGAGGTGCGCACGACCGCGACGCTGCCCATGAAGATGATCATCGTGGACCACACCCTCGCCGTCGTGCCGGCGCTGGGGCTCGACGAGGGCGCCGGCGAGGGCGGCTCCGGCTCCGCCATGGTCCTGCGCAGCCCCGCCATGGTGGCCGTGCTGCGCCAGATGTTCGAGCACTGCTGGGCGGCCGCCTCGGACCTGTTCACCGACGACGTCGGCGCCGCGCCCGCCGCACGGCACCGGGAGGTCGTCCGGCTGCTCGCCTCGGGGCTGACGGACGAGGCCATCGGCCGCAAGCTGGGCCTGTCCGACCGGACGGTGCGGCGGATAGTGGCCGAGCTGATGCAGCAGATAGGGGCCGACAGCCGGTTCCAGGCGGGGGTGAAGATGGTCCGCCTCGGCTGGCTGGACGACGACCCCGCGCTCCTGGACGAGGTGGTCGGGAGCACCGCCACTGGTCAGGTAGGATCCTCTCTGTCGGTGAGCGCCGCTAGCTCAACTGGCAGAGCAGCTGACTCTTAATCAGCGGGTTCGGGGTTCGAGTCCCTGGCGGCGCACAATGTGAGGGCGTCCTTCCTTCGGGAAGGGCGCCCTCGCTCGTTTGTGGGGGAAGGGCGGCGCCCAGGGTGACTCAGTGCGAAAATATCCCCTAACGATGATGTGAGAGCTCTACGGGGGCTCACGAGGAGGCCATGCGCGAGCACGATCCGCCGCCGCCCGGCACGGGCAGGGAGGCCCGGCCGAGTCCAGGGGCCGCCTCGCCCGGAGGCCTGCTCGACCTGCTGCAGGTGGCGGCGATGGTGCTGGACCGCACCGGTCACATCGTGCTGTGGAGCCCGGAGGCCGAACGCCTGTTCGGCTACTCGGCGGAAGAGGCCCTGGGCCAGAACGCCGGCCTGCTGCTGGTCGCGCCCGACAAGCTGGAGCTGGTCACCGAGCTGTTCAAGCAGGTCAGGGCGGGTGCCATCTGGCAGGGCGTGTTCCCGATCGTGCACGCCGACGGCACGACCCGTGACGTGGAGTTCCGCAACATGCGGATGCACGACGTGGACGGCGGCGTCTACGCGCTGGGCCTGGGCGCCGACCTGTCCACCGTGCGGCGCGTGGAGACGGACATGGCGCTGTCCAGCAGCCTCGTCGACCAGTCCCCGATCGGGCTGGCCGTCTTCGACACGGACCTGCGGATCGTGCGCGTCAACCGGGCCATGGAGGAGTTGCACGGCCTGCCCGCAGCGGCCATGCTGGGGCGCCGGGTGCGCGAGATCTCGCCAGGGGCGGAGTTCCGGGCGATCGAGGCCCGGATGCGGCAGGTGCTGGAGACCGGGGAGCCGCTGCTGGACCTGGACACCGTGGTC
Organism: Streptomyces sp. TOM-9; assembly: GCF_056858595.1. Classification (NCBI taxonomy): domain Bacteria; kingdom Bacillati; phylum Actinomycetota; class Actinomycetes; order Kitasatosporales; family Streptomycetaceae; genus Streptomyces; species Streptomyces sp. TOM-9. Next base: position 3,881,010 of record NZ_JBXEQB010000001.1, read on the forward strand.
AGGACGTACGCCGACCAGGAGCACGACCACGCCTGGTCGATCTCGTACTACCGGATCCAGGACCCCACCGGGCGGGTGCTGGGCCTGGCCGCGTCGATCGCGGACTTCACCGAGCGCCACCAGGCGGCCGAGGAGATCGCCGAGGCCCGCGGCCGGCTCGCGGTGATCGCCGAGGCAGGGACCCGGATCGGCACCACGCTGGACCTGCAGCAGACCGCCCGGGAACTGGCCTCGGTGGTGGTGCCCACGCTCGCCGACATCGCCACCGTCGACGTCCTGGACGAGGTGCTGCGCGGCGGCCCGGTGCCCAAGGTGCGCGCCCAGCAGTCGGCCGAGTTCCGGGCGCTGGCGGTCGCGGCCGCCGAGTCCAGCGAGGCGATCGGCGCCGTCGACCCGGTCGGGGAGCTGGCCCGGTACGCCGACGACCGGCTGATCACCAAGGCCGTGCGGGAGGGCCAGCCGGTGGTCGTGCACCGGGTGAGCAGCCGCATGCTGCGCCGCATAGCCCGCGACGACCGGGCCGCCGCCCAGCTGAAGCGGGCGGGCGCGCACTCGTACCTCGCCGCGCCGCTCATCGCCCGCGGCGAGGTGCTGGGGGCGGTCGGGATGTTCCGCACCCGCAACCAGAAGCCCTTCGACGACGAGGACCGCACGCTGGCGGTGGAGCTGGCCGCCCGGGCCGCGATATCCATCGACAACGCGCGGCTCTACGCGGGTGAGCGCAACGCCGCGCTCACCCTCCAGCGCAGCCTGCTGCCGCACGAGCCGCCACGCGTGGACGGGATGGAGATCTCCGCCCGCTACATCCCCGCCGTCCGGGAGGTCGGCGGGGACTGGTACGACGTCCTGCAGCTGCGGGACGGCAAGGTCGGGCTGATCGTCGGGGACGTGATGGGCAAGGGCCTGCACGCGGCGGCGATCATGGGCCAGCTGCGCACGGCGACCCGGGCCTTCGCCCGGCTCGACCTGCCGCCGGACGAGGTGCTGGCGCACCTCGACAACATCACCGGCAGCGCCGAGGGCGACTTCATCGCCACCTGCGTCTACGCCGTCTGCGACCCCGCGACGGGCCGCTGCCAGTTCTCCACCGCCGGGCACCTGCCGCCGGTGCTGGTGCCGCCCGGCGGCCGCGCCGAGCTGATCGACCTGCCCAACGCGGTGCCGCTGGGCGTCGGAGGGATCCGTTTCCACACGGTGGAGCGGAAGCTCGCCGAGGGCACCTTGCTGGCGCTGTTCACCGACGGGCTGGTCGAGGACCGGCGGCAGTCGATCGACGTGGGGCTGCGCACCCTGATGCGCGTCCTCAAGCTCAAGAGCCGCCGCCGCTCGCTGGAGGACACCTGCGACGTCGTGCTGGGCGCGCAGCTGCAGTCCCCCGACGACGACGTCGCCCTGCTGCTGGCCCGGATGGGGACGCACGTGACCGAGGACGAGGCCTCCGTCGAGCTGTGAGCCGACAACCGGACCAAATCGCTCATACGACCTGTTAACAACTCGTTTCGCGCCTTGCCATCAAGACGGGCATTCCGGGACGCTGGATCCGCGGGACATCCATGCGCCAACCGGACACATGCGCCCTCACCGGTGAGCCAACGGGTCGGATTCCGGCGGCTTTTCCGTGTACGGGCCCAGGGGAGGGCCCCGGGGCGAGAGGGGTGGATTCAGGCGTTACCTCACGGTGGTCCGGTCGTTGACGAGTCATAGCCGGCCTCACGCGACCCGGAGGCCACAGAACGCCCACGCATGCCCCGGGGGCGGGGGGCCGCAGCGCCCGGGGCGCCAACACCGCCGCGACAGCGGCGCGACATGCTTCGGGGGGAGCATCCACATGCCGCCGACATCCGGCGCCCAGCAGTACACGACCGACCCTCGGGCCGGCACGCCCGTGCCCGTCATACCCCGGCGCTCCCGCCCCGGCCCGTCCCGGCCGGAATCCGGCGCAGCGGCGCCCCGGTACGACTACGAGCACTACAGCAGGCTCGCCGGCCCGCTCACCGAGCCGGAACCCGGAGTCCCGTACCGGGTGAAGTACCGCAGCCTGCTCGCGGAGGAACCCCACCGGATCCGCGCGGCGCTGCTGCTCGGCGCGGCCCCGGTGCTCTCGGCGGTGCTGCTCGCCTGGCTGATGCAGCCGGCCCACTGGACCCGCCGGGAACACGCGCCGGGCTGGCTGGTCGCCGCCGACGCCGTGATGCTCATATCCATCGGCCTGATCGAGCTCTTCCGGCTGATCAACGTGACGTCCAACGCCCATGCGACGCTCGTCGCGCGCGATCCGGTACCCGTCGTACCCGAGAAGGGCAGCAAGGTCGCCTTCGTGACCACCTTCGTCCCGGGCAAGGAGCCCCTGGCGATGGTGCGGGCGACCCTGGAGGCCGCGGTCCGCCTGCGCCACCGCGGCACGTTGCACATCTGGCTCCTGGACGAGGGCGACGACCCCGACGTCAAGAGCCTGTGCGAGCGCCTGAACGTACGCCACTTCACCCGCAAGGGCGTGGAGCGGTGGAACCGGCCCACCGGCCCCTTCCGCGCCCGCACCAAGCACGGCAACTACAACGCCTGGCTCGACGCCCACGGCGACGACTACGACGTCTTCGCCTCCGTCGACACCGACCACGTCCCGCTCCCCAACTTCCTGGAGCGCATGCTCGGTTACTTCCGGGACCCGGACGTCGCCTTCGTCGTCGGCCCGCAGGTCTACGGCAACTACGACAGCGCGGTGACCAAGGCCGCCGAGAGCCAGCAGTTCCTCTTCCACGCGCTCATCCAGCGGGCCGGCAACGCCTACGGCTCCCCCATGTTCGTCGGGACCAACAACGCGGTGCGCATCAGCGCCATCAGAAGCATCGGCGGGCTGTACGACTCCATCACCGAGGACATGGCCACCGGCCTGGAACTGCACCGGCACCGCAACCCCGCCACCGGCCGCAAGTGGCGCTCGGTCTACACCCCGGACGTCCTCGCCGTCGGCGAGGGACCGTCCTCCTGGACCGACTTCTTCACCCAGCAGCTGCGCTGGAGCCGCGGCACCTACGAGACGCTCATCAAGCAGTTCTGGAAGGTGCCGTTCACCCTCTCCCCCGGCCGCCTGCTCAACTACACGCTGATGGTCGTCTACTACCCGATGACGGCGGTCAACTGGCTCCTGGGCGGCCTCAGCTGCGCGCTGTTCCTCGGGCTCGGCGCCTCGGGCATCCAGATCGACTCCGAGGTCTGGATGATGCTCTACAGCGACGCCGCCGCGCTCCAGATCGGCCTGTACGTGTGGAACCGGCGGCACAACGTCAGCCCCCACGAGCCGGAGGGCTCCTCGGGCGCGGCGGGCATGGTGATGTCGGCGCTGTCCGCGCCGATCTACGCCCGCTCGCTGATGGACGCGGTGCTGCGGCGCAAGAGCAGGTTCGTGGTCACCCCCAAGGGGGACTCCGCGAGCCCGGACCGGCTGCTGTCCACCTTCCGCGTCCACCTGTTCTGGCTGCTCGTCTTCGGCGGCTCGCTCGCCGCCAGCTTCTTCAACGGCCACACCCACGTGGCGATGCGCACGTGGGCAACGCTGGCCCTCGTCCTGACCCTGGCACCGATCGCCGTCTGGTCCCTGTCCCTCGTCCGTTCCAGGAGCGCCGCCCGATGAGCTACCGACCCAGCCGCAGACTGCGGAAGATCGCCGTCGGGAGCACGGCCGTGGGGGTGCTCGCCGGGATGAACGCGCCCGCGATCTACGGCTACTCGGCGGAGAAGTACCACGACTACAAGATCAACCAGCCCGGGTACAAGGCCGCGTACGGCCACTGGGACATGGTCGAGGTGCCCGAGGAGTTCCGCGTCAACGCCATCCACGCGGCGCTGCTGCACACCGGGAAGGTGCTGCTGATCGCCGGTTCCGGCAACGACGAGCGGAACTTCAAGGCCAAGTCCTTCAAGAGCGTGCTCTGGGACCCGGTGGAGAACACCTTCAAGGAGATCGGCACCCCCAAGGACATGTTCTGCGCCGGGCACACCCAGCTGGCCGACGGCACGCTGCTGGTGGCCGGCGGCACCGCCCGCTACGAGAAGCTCAAGGAGGCCGTGGACCGGGCGGGCGGCGCGATGCTCATCAAGAACGAGGACCCGGACAAGCCGCGGACCTTCCCCGAGGGCACGGTCTTCGTCAACGACGAGAACGGCCGGGCCTTCCGGTCGGAGTTCCCCGTCAACGTGCCCCGCGCCAAGAAGACCGTCGACGCCAGGACCGGCAAGGTCACCGTGACCGCGAGCGAGGCACGGGTGTTCGTGCAGTCGCTGGTCAAGGGCGAGAAGGGCATCGTCAACACCGCGGCGCAGTACGGGATCCGTGGCCTGGAGGGCGAGGACCGGGAGAACTTCTACGGGCTGGCCACCAAGCTCGGCCTGGACAAGAAGGACTTCCAGGGGATCAAGAACGCGTACGAGTTCGACCCGGTGGCCGAGGCCTACGTCCCGGTCGACCCGATGAACGAGGCCCGCTGGTACCCGACGCTGGTCACCCTCGCCGACGGGCGGGTGCTCTCCGTCTCGGGGCTGGACGACATCGGCCAGGTCGTCCCGGGCAAGAACGAGGTCTACGACCCGAAGACCCGGACGTGGGCGTACACCGGCGAGCGCTACTTCCCCACCTACCCCGCGCTCTTCCTGATGAAGGGCGGGAAGATCTTCTACTCGGGCGCCAACGCGGGGTACGGGCCGGCGGACGAGGGCCGTGTCCCGGGCGTGTGGGACCTGCGCACCAACCGCTTCACCGAGGTCCCCGGGCTGGAGGACGCCGAGGACCTGGAGACGGCCGGCTCGGTGCTGCTGCCGCCCGCGCAGGACCAGAAGGTGATGGTGCTGGGCGGCGGCGGGGTCGGCGAGTCGCACTCCTCGACCACCCGCACCGCCGTGGTGGACCTGGACGCCGCGGACCCGCGGTACACGACGGGCCCCGACCTGCCCGAGCCCACCCGCTACCTGAACACGGTGATCCTGCCGGACGACACCGTGTTCACCACCGGCGGCTCCCGTGACTACCGGGGCCGCGGCGGCAGCGACGTCCTGCGGGCGCAGATCTACGACCCGGCGGACGACACCTTCCGGGAGGCCGCCGACCCGTCGGTGGGCCGCAACTACCACTCCGAGGCGCTGCTGCTGCCCGACGGCCGGGTGGCGGTCTTCGGGTCCAACCCGCTCTTCGGGGACCCGGCCGACACCAAGCCGGGCTTCTTCGAGCAGAGGATCGAGGTCTACACCCCGGCGTACCGCTACCGGGGCTCCCGGCCCTCGCTCGGCGCGGGCCCGCAAGCCCTCCGGCGCGGCGGCACGGCCACCTTCCGGGCCGCGCACGCGGAGCGCATCGAGGCGGCACGGCTGATGCGGCCGAGCGCGGTCACCCACGCCACCGACGTGGAGCAGCGGTCGATCGCGCTGGACGTGGAGCGCGGCGAGGGGTCGGTGAGCGTGACCGTCCCCGAGGACCCGTCGATCGTGCCGCCAGGCTGGTACATGCTGGTCGTCACCGACGACGAGGGCACGCCGTCGCAGGCGCGCTGGGTGCGGGTGACCTGACGGGAGGGGCCCGGCGGGCGGTCAGGAGGCCGCGCGCCGGGCCAGTCCCAGGGCGTACTCGGGCCACCAGTCACCCGCCCGCGGGCCGCCCTTGCAGGTGCCGTCGGAGTCGCCGGGACGCTTGATCCACAGGTAGGCGTCGACGAGTTCGTCACCGGTGTCGGTGGTGGGCGGGGTGCCCAGGCCGCGGCCGGGCGGGTTGCACCAGGCCTCGTCGTGGGCGCCGTCGAGGGGGCCACGGCCGTTGCGGCTGGTGTCGATGACGAAGTGCTTGCCGCCGAGCCGCGCGGACAGCTTCCTGCCGTACGCGGTGTTCGCGGCGGTGCTGTAGAAGTTCGAGGTGTTGAGGGCGAAGCCGTCCGCCGCGGCGACGCCGGCCGCCCGCAGCGGGCCGGCCAGGCGGGCGGGGTCGCTGACCCAGCCGGCGTTGCCGGCGTCGAGGTAGACCCGCACGCGGGGCAGCGCGCCCAGGGTGTCCACGGCGTGGGTCAGCAGGGCGTAGCGCTCCTTCTGGAACTCGCGGGGCGTGCAGCCGTCGACGATGTGGGTGAGGGCGTCCGGTTCGAGCACCACCAGCGCCTCGCGCTCACCGATGCCGGCGGCGACCGCGTCGACCCAGGCGCGGTAGGCGGCGCCGTCGGCGGCGCCCCCCTGGGAGTACTGACCGCAGTCGCGGTGCGGGATGTTGTAGAGCACGAGCACGGGTGTCCGGCCGTCGCGGGCGGCGGCCTCGGTGTAGCCCCTGGCCCGGTCCTGTGCGTCGTCCTGGCCGATCCACTCGGCGACGGGCCGGCCCGCGATCCGTTCCAGCAGTGCGGCGTCGGCCTCCCGGCCTTCCTGGCGCCACTGCGCCGCCTGACGGGCCGCGGCCGTGTCCGGGTTGACCCAGAACGGCGCCCCGGCGGTGCTCCCGGGGCTGCTGCCGCCGCCCTTGTCCTGGTTCCCCCCGGGCTTGCCGGTGCCGAAGCAGCCGCCCAGCGCCATGGAGAGCAGTCCGGCGGCGGACACGGCGCAGGCCGCCCTGCGCAGCGGGCCGGTGTTGGTGCCGAACATCCACTCCCCCTTGGATGGCGGGACGAGACCGGTCGCCGCCAATCCTGACATACCGAACCGTCAAGGGGCCCTCAGATCAGGGCAGTCGGTGCCTTTCCCGTCGAATGCCGCGTCTGCTCCCCATGGCAGAATCCCCCGGCGAAGCCGTGTCCGCCGAGGGCTGGAGCCGGACGTGACAGAGCACCCGACGCACCGTGTGCGCGAGCTGCGGCTCGCCGAGGTCTTCGTGGACCTCGCCGACACCCTGGACGGCGACTTCGACGTGGGCGTCTTCCTGGAGCGGGTGGCCGACCGCTGCGTGGAGCTGCTGGACGTCACGGCGGCCGGACTGCTGCTGGACGACGGGCGCGGCGAGCTGCGGACCGCGGCCGGCTGCGGCGGCGCGGGCGAACTCCTGCGCCGGCAGCGGGAGGAGGGACCCTGTCTGGACTGCTACCGGGGTTCGGACGTGGTCACCGCCCCGGACCTCGCGCGCTGCGACGACCGCTGGCCGCGCTTCGCCCCGCTCGCCCGCGACCGGGGCTTCCACGCGACGTACGCCGTGCCGCTGCGGCGCCGGGCCGAGGTGATCGGCGCGCTGAACCTGTTCCGCGGGGTGCCCGGCGATCCCCCGGGCGGTGACGTGGCGCTGGCCCGGGCCTTCGCGGACGCCGCCGCCATCGGGATACTCCAGGAACGGGCCCGGCAGCGGCAGGAGGCGCTGGCCGCCCAGTTGCAGGCCGCGCTGGACAGCCGGGTCGTCCTGGAACAGGCCAAGGGCGTGCTGGCGGAGCGCTGGGGCGTCGGCGTCGACGAGGCGTTCACGGCGCTGCGGCGGTACGCGCGGACGCACCGGGTGCGGCTCGCGGAACTGGCCCGGGGTGTCGTGACGGGCACGGCGGACTCCGACGCGCTGCGGAGGGCCGGCGACTGACCCACCGGCGGGGGACGTCACGGGTTCGCCCTCGGCCGGGCCGGTGACGGCGCGTCGGGCATAGGCTGGGCCCACCACCCCGGACCCCGGTGGCGTCCCGTTCCCGTCCCCGTGCCGCAGGCGCCAGGCTCCCGTCCCCGGAGACGTCCCATGTCCGACGACGCCACGAACACCATGCCCCGGATCGACCGGCGCACCGACGGGTCCAGCACCCTGGTGACGCTCGGCGGCGAGGTGGACGCGCTCACCGCGCCCGGGGTGTCCGCCGCCCTCGACGCGCTGACCGGGGCCGACCGCCCGGACATCGTGGTGGACCTGCGGCCGGTGGAGTTCATCGACTGCAGCGGCCTGTCGGCACTGGTGCGCGCCCGGCGCCGCGCCGAGGAGCACTCCGGGCGGGTACGGCTGGTGTGCCGGGACGAGTTCACGCTGCGCACGCTGCGGGCGACCCGGCTGACCCGGTGCTTCACGATCCTGCCGGACTGGCCGGAGCCCACGAACTGACACGCGTCCCGTACGCGCGCCCCCAACACGCCCTAGCCCGGCCGCATTCAGGTGTTCTAGCCTGACAGGACGGCCCAGGACCCCGGTCGCCGGAAGTGTTTCCTACGCCTCCAGGACGTGGTCCGGCCATGGCCAAGCTCGCGGCCTCCTCACGACTGTCCCTGTCCGATCCGCGAAGATCCGCACCCGACGCCTCATGGACCTTGTCCCTGGGGCGTGCGGCGGTGCTGGAAGTCCTGCCGTACGGCACATCGGCGACACGGGTGGCCGCGGCGGTCGGGGTCGCCCGCTGCTGCGTCCTCGCGCCCACCGTGTCCGCCGGCGTGCCTCCGGAGCCGCCGGACGGGGTGCGGGTGCGCCGTCTCTCCCCTGACGCACCGGACCACTCCCGCGGTCCCGGCGCCCGAGGGTGAGGAGCGCCCGGCCGGCGGCTCCGGGAGGAGCGGACCGCGGGCCGGGCGCTGTACGCCCCGGGGAAGAGCCTGGGGTCAGGCCTTCGGCGTGAGCTGCACGGTCCGTCCCTCGCGGGCCGAGACGGCGGCCGCCTCGATGACCGTGAGCGCGTCGGCGGCCTCGCGGGCGGTGACCGGCGGCGCGGTGCCGTCCCGCAGGGCGGCGGCGACGGCGGCGTAGTACGCCGGGTAGTCGCCCGGCACGGTCGGCACGGGGCGCACCTCGTCACCGGCGCCCAGCGTGCCCCACTCGGCCTCCGGTTCGGTGCCCCACACGGCGCCGGGGGCGGGGCGGGCACCGTCGCGCAGCGCGGCCTCCTGCGGGTCCAGGCCGTGCTTGACGTATCCGGCGGCGCTGCCGAGCACCCGGAAGCGGGGGCCGAGCTGCGCGGTGGTGGCGCTCATCCACAGATGGGAGCGGACGCCCCCGGCGTGGGTCAGGGCCACGAAGGCGTCGTCGTCCACCTGGGCGCCGGGCCGGCGCACGTCCAGCTCGCCGTACACACTGACGGCGGGCCCGAAGAGGGTCAGCGCCTGGTCGACGAGGTGGCTGCCGAGGTCGTAGAGCAGGCCGCCGATCTCGGCGGGGTCGCCGGACTCGCGCCAGCCGCCCTTCAGGCTCGGCCGCCACCGCTCGAAGCGGGACTCGAAGCGCCACACCTCGCCCAGTTCACCGCGCTCCAGCAGCCCGCGCAGGGTGAGGAAGTCGTTGTCCCAGCGGCGGTTCTGGAAGACCGAGAGCAGCAGGCCGCGCTCGTCGGCGAGGTCCGCGAGGGCGCGCGCCTCGGCCGCGGTGCCGGCGACCGGCTTGTCGACGACGACCGCGAGTGAGGCCTCCAGTGCGGCGGTCGCGAACGGGACGTGGGTCTTGTTCGGCGAGGCCAGGACGATCAGGTCGAGCTCGCCGGCGCGCTTCCACAGCTCGTCCGGGTGGCCGGCGATGCGGACGTCCGGGTGCTCGGCGCGCGCCTGCGCCTGGCGCTCCGGGTTGCCGGTGACGACGGTGTCCAGGACGAGGCCGTCGGTGGTGGAGATCAGCGGGGCGTGGAAGACCGAGCCGGCCAGACCGTAGCCGACCAGCCCGACGCGAAGAGGTGCGGGAGCCATGGCACCACTTAAGCAACGCTGTTGCCAAAGCGCAAGCGAACCTGACAATGGGAGATGTGAACAGGGGAATCTCCGGGGCCAACCTGCCCGCGCTGCGCAGTCACAACGCCGCCCTCGTCCTGGGCCTGCTGCGGACGGCGACCGTGGGCGAGGGCGCCGGCATCAGCCGCCTGGAACTGGCCGAGCGCACCGGGCTCACCCCCCAGGCCGTCAGCAAGATCACCGCACGGCTGCGGGCCGACGGCCTGGTCGACGAGGCGGGGCGCGGCGCCCCCACCGGCGGCAAGCCGCGCACCCTGCTGCGGCTGGCGCGCCGCGCCCGGTACGCCGTGGGGGTGCACCTGGACCGCGACGAGTTGACGGTGGTGCTCGCCGACCTGGCGGGCGGCGTGGTGGATGCCAGGACCGTCCCCCTGGACCTGCGCCGCCCGGCCGGGGAGGTGCTGGAGGCGGTGGCGGGACTGGTCAGGGAGACCGTCGGCGCCACGCCCGGCGCGGACGGGGCGGTGCTCGGCGCCGGGCTCGCCTGCCCGGGCCCCCTCGACCACACCGCGGGGGTGCTGCACCGCGTCACGGGCCTGCCGGGATGGGACGGCTACCCGCTGCGCGACGCGCTGGCCGAACGCCTCGGGCTGCCCGTCGTGCTGGACAAGGACACCAACGCGGCGGCCCTCGCCGTGCTCCCGCCCGGCGGGAACGGGAACGGGGACGGGGACGGCGCGGGGGCGGGCCTGGGTGCCGGGGACTCGTTCGGCTATCTGCACCTGGGGACCGGCCTCGGTGCCGGCCTCGTGCTCGACGGCACCCTGCACCGCGGCGCCCGCACCGGCGCGGGAGAGTTCGGCCACCAGGCGGTCGCCCTGGACGGGCCGGTGTGCGCCTGCGGCAACCGGGGCTGCCTGGAGGCGCTGTGCCTGGCCGCCGTCGGCTGCGGCGACACGGCGCAGGCCGCGCGGCTGCTCGGCGTGGGCGCCGCCAACCTGGTCTCCCTGCTGGACATCGACCGGGTCGTGCTCGGCGGCCGCACCGTGCTGGCGGACCCCGTGCTCTTCGCGCGCGAGGTGGCCGCCGCCATGGATCCGCGCACCCTGCGGGCGGCCGGCCGCACGGTGCCCGTCACCGTCGCCGCGGCCGGGCGGCGCGTGGTCGCCGAAGGGGCCGCGCTGCTGGCGCTGGCGCCGCTCTTCGGCCAGACGGCGGTCGGCTAGCCGCCCGTACGGGTGCGGGGGCGGGCCGTCGCCGCGTCGCGCGGTGATATCAGCGGATGACCGTGAGAGCTTCGCTGCCCATGAGGTGGTGCAGCGCTCTGGCCGTCGCGGCGGCAGCGGTCGTGGCGGCGGCCCCCCAGTCGGCCGCGGAGCCCTTCCCGGTCACCGCCCGGCTGCTGGGCGGTCCCCACACCTACACGGCGGGGGCCGGGCCCGAGGAGTTCCGGGTGGAACTGGAGAACACGTCGAACGGGCCGCTGCGCGACGTGCACCCGGTCCTCGTCTTCGTCGACCGCGGACGGAAGCTGGCGCCCGATCAGATCCGCCTGGAGTACCGGGCGCCGGCCCCCGTCGCGGGACCGGGGAGCGCACGGGACCGCTCGTGGCGGCCGGTGGCCGTCGAGCGCACGGACAACGACGAGAACATCGCCGTGGTGGGCGGCAAGGACGGGCCGGGCACCACACTGCCGTCGCGCCGCAAGGTGGCGATCGCACTGCGGCTGCGCTTCACCGCGCCCACGCCCGCGGGACCGGTCACGGCGTCGGCCACGATCATGGAGCGCCGGGGCACGGACGGCGACTGGGTCGGGGAGTCCGCCGGCTACGACTTCGACGTCGTCCCCCACCGGGACGCCACGGCCGGGCCGCAGTCCCCGCGCCCCGGCCGGCCGGGAGAAGAGGGGCAGCCGGACGGCGGCGAAGGCGGGGACGGCGGCGAGGACACCGGACCGGGTGACGGGCCGGGCACGCGCCCGGGCGGGTCCCCGGCACCGGATCCCTCCGTGGGCGCCGGACCGGGCCCCGGTCCCGGCACCGGACCGGGTACGGGTCCCGGTACGGGATCCGGGCCGGCACCCGTACCGGGCAAGGGCGACGAGACCGCCCCGGGCAGCGCACCGGACACCCCACCGCGTCTGGCCGCCACGGGCGAACAGCACCGGGCGCCCGCGCTGATGCTCACGGGCGCCGGGGTGCTGCTGGTCATGGGCGGTGCGGCCCTGCGGTTCAGCCGCCGAGGGTGAACCAGCTGCTGCGGGACTTCTGCCACTCGGGGTGGCTGAGGTCCTTGGCCTCCTTGCCGTCCCCGTAGAGGTCGGCGGCGCCGTTGTCGGTCATCAGCTGCGCCCGGGCACCGGCCGCGGTCAGGTCCGGGACGTCCACGATGGCCTCCCAGGCGCCCGGGTCGGAGGTGGGCAGGTCGAGCAGCTTGACGGGCGCGCTGCCGGCGTTGCCGTCCCAGGAGTAGAGGGCGTACGGGTCGCTGTTGTCGTCGGCGGCCCAGGAACCGGCCAGGATCAGGTACTGCCCGGCGGCGTTGCGGCGGATGTCACGGACGCTGAGGCCGCCGAGGTCGAGCGTGACCGGGGTGCCGAAGGCGGCGTGGACGGAGGTGTTGGGCTTGCCGCCGACCAGCTTGTCGAGGTTGGTGACCGGCACCAGCAGCGCATTCCCGCCGGAGGCCGGGGGCACCAGCGGGGCGCGGAAACCGATGTACGCGGTGCTGGTCGAGCCGGGGGCGAACTCCATGCCCTCGGCGTTGAAGCCGTCGATGGCCTTGGGTATCTCACCGGAGGCGGCGCCCGCGGCGAAGCCGTAGCGGTTGCCGGCCGCCTTGTCCCAGGCGATCAGGTCGGCGCGCAGGCCCTCGTAGTAGCCGGAGACGGTCAGCTGGGTGTCGGCGCCGCTGCCGGTGACGGTGGTGGCGAAGAGCGTGGAGCGGTCGGCCTTCACCTCGCCGTCCTTGTTGTTGCCCATGGAGCCGGTCCAGTAGATGGTGTCGCCCGCCCGGGTGCCGGCCTCGATGTCGATCTCGGAGGAGGCGCCGGCCTTGGAGCCGACGTCCCAGGTGCGCACGGGGGCGCCGGAGCCGTCGCGCCGGTACAGCCGCAGCACGTTGCTCTCGTCGTCGGCGACGACCATGTAGCCGCCGCCGACGTCCACGGCGGCGGAGGCGTCGCTGGAGCCGGTGGTGTACCGGGTGTCGGCGGCGTGGGTGACGGCGGCGGAGGCGGCGAAGTGCAGCGTCTTGGTGGCGGTCTTGCCGCCGAGGCCGGTCACCTTGACCGTCAGGTCGGCGTAGCCGCGGGCGCGGGGGGCGACCGCCAGGGTGCGGCTGCCGCCCGTGCCGGTGACGGTCACGTCGCCGGTGCCGGCGACCGAGGTCTTGGTGCTGGCGGAGGCGGCGACGGTGAGCGCCGAGGCGTCCGCGCCGCTCTGCGCGACGGTGACCGTGACGGTCGGGTCGGCGGTGGCACCGACCGCGCCGGAGAGGTACGAGGCGGACAGGGAGATCGTCGGGGTGCCGTACGAGGCGGCGCCCGCCGGGGTGCCGAGGAGTGGCACCATCGTGGCGGCGAGCACGGTGGCGACCGCGCCGGGGACGAGGGTGGCCGTGCGGGTGCGGGACAGCATCGGTGGACGCCCTTCCAAGATCGCTGGGGAAATGCGGGGAGAGCATGCTCCGCCGCCCCCAACTCCCGCCGCCCGGCGGATGATCATCCGGTGAACGTCCCGCGGCGCGGCGTCACCGTGCGGCCGCCCCGGATCGTGGAGGGTGCCACCCGCCCCCGGCCGGTCGCGGCCGGGGGCGGTGCCGTCGTCAGCCGAGGTCAGACGAGGTCGACGAGGTCCGCGATGGAGTCCACGACGGTGGTCGGCCGGTAGGGGAAGCGGTCGATGTCGCCCGCCTTGGTCAGGCCGGTCAGCACCAGGAAGGTCTGCATCCCGGCCTCCAGGCCCGCCAGCACGTCGGTGTCCATGCGGTCGCCGATCATGGCGGAGGTCTCCGAGTGCGCGCCGATGGTGTTGAGGCCGGTGCGCATCATCAGCGGGTTCGGCTTGCCGACGAAGTACGGGTCCTTCCCCGTCGCCTTGGTGATCAGGGCGGCGACCGAGCCGGTGGCGGGCAGCGCCCCCTCGGGCGAGGGTCCGGTGTTGTCGGGGTTGGTGGCGATGAACCGGGACCCCGCGTTGATCAGGCGGATGGCCTTGGTGAGGGCCTCGAAGGAGTAGGTCCGCGTCTCGCCGAGGATCACGAAGTCGGGTTCGTGGTCGGTCAGCACGTAGCCCGCGTCGTGCAGGGCCGTGGTGAGGCCGGCCTCGCCGATGACGTACGCCGTCCCGCCGGGGTGCTGGTCGTCCAGGAAGCGGGCCGTGGCCAGCGCGGAGGTCCAGATGTTCTCGGCCGGCACGTCCAGGCCGATGCGGCTGAGCCGCGCCGCCAGGTCGCGGGGGGTGTAGATCGAGTTGTTCGTCAGGACGAGGAACGGGCGGCCCGAGTCCCGCAGCCGCTTGATAAAGGCGTCCGCGCCGGGCACCGGGATGCCCTCGTGCATCAGGACGCCGTCCATGTCGGTGAGCCAGGATTCGATGGGCTTGCGCGCTGTCATGGCTGCGGACTCTAGTCCGGCCGGGTGACCTGTGCACATGCGCGCGGCGTCCGCCCCTTGTCCCCGGTCCGGGCGACCCCCCGACCCGTCCGGACCACCACCGCATGCGGGGGCCCGCGCGGGAAGGGACCTTCGAAACACCGGGGCCGACCAATCCGACGACGTGAGCCCGGTTGAGTGGAGGTTGTGATCATGGGCTCTGTCATGGGAGCCGCCCGCGTTCCCTTGTGTGCCGCCGCGGCGGCGACGCTGATCGCGCTGTGCGGTCCCGCCGCCGTGGCCGACGACGGACCGGACGACTCCAGCGGGACCTCGTTCCAGTTCGGCGGAGGCGGCGGAGGTGGCGGAGGTGGCGGAGGCGGGGGTGACGGGGACCAGGACGGCGGCAGCAACAACCCCCTCCTGCAGTTCGGCAACAAGGGCGACGACGACGGCCAGGACAACGGCCGGCAGAACAACAACAACAACAACGACGATGACGATGACGACGACAGCGGGCGCGGCAACGGCGACAACAACAGCGACAACGACCACGAGGACTCGGGCCGCGACAACGGCGGCCGGGACGACTCCGGACGCGACGACTCCGGCCAGGAGGACAACGACCGCGGGGACAACGGCTCGGACAACGGCCCGGACAACGACGGCGGCACCGGCGGCACCGGCGGGATCGGCGGGATCGGCGGCACTGGAGGCATCGGCGGGACCGGCGGCACTGGGGGCGTCGGCGGTGTCGGGGGCGTCGGGGGCGTCGCCAGCGGCCCGGTGAAGATCACCCCCGGTACGGCCGGCCCCGGCGGCGACGTCGACGTCCGCACCGACCAGTGCGACCGCGCCAAGACCGGCACCGTCAGCTCCTCCGCGTTCGTCACCCCGGTCACACTCGCCCCGGCCAGCGACGGCGGGATGTACGCCTCCGCCGTGGTCCGCTCCGGGCTGACCCCGGGCTCCTACCGGGTCTCCATCACCTGCGACGGCAAATCCCACGAGGGCACGCTGGAGGTCACCGAGGCCGCCTCCGGCTTCCCGTCCGCTCCGGTCCCCGCGGGCGGCGGCGCCATGGCGGCGCACCCGGCCGCGGCGGAGCAGCAGCAGCAGCAGCCGGGCGTGCCCGGCATCGTGGCGGCCGGGGTCCTGGCCGTGGCAGGGGCCGCGGGACTGGTCGTGCACCGTCGCCGCACCCGGGACTGACCCGGTGCAGGGACGTACGGTCGCGACCCTCGCGACCATCGTGGTGCTCGGCGCGGCGTGGCTGAGGGGGTACGTCCACCCGGGCCTGCCGGGCTCCGGGTCGGGCGCCCCCGCGCCCGCCGCGACCGCGGACGCCGGAGCCGCGGGGCGGCCCGCCCAGGTCTACGCGGCGCACACGCCGCTGTCCCCGGCGCGCCCCCTGCGGATCGACATCCCCTCGGCCGGCATCCACGCCAAGCTGGTGGAACGGGGGCTCACCGCCGACGGCGCGGTGGACCCGCCGCCGTTCACCACGCCGAACGTGGCCGGCTGGTACGGGCGCGGTCCCGCCCCCGGGGACGCGGGGGCGGCGCTGATCGTCGGGCACGTCGACACCCGCACCAAGGCGGCGGTCTTCTACGCCCTGAGCACGGTCACCCAGGGCGACCTGGTGGAGGTCACCCGCTCGGACGGCTCGGTCGCCGAGTTCGCCGTCGAGGGCGTGGAGATCGTCGACAAGACGGGCTTCCGCCCGGACCGGGTGTACGGCTCCGGGGTCCGCCCCGAACTGCGGCTGATCACCTGCGGCGGCACCTTCGACCACGCCACCCAGTCCTACTCGGCGAACGTCGTGGTGTACGCGGCGCTGACCGGCTCGCACACCCGGGCGTGACCGGCCCCGGCCCGACGGGGCGTCAGATGCCCAGGTCGCGGATGAGCTTGGCGACGTGGCCGGTGGCCTTGACGTTGTACCAGGCGTGCTCGACCTTGCCCTGCTCGTCGACGACGACGGTGGAGCGGATCACCCCGGTCACCACCTTGCCGTACAGCTTCTTCTCGCCGAAGGCGCCGTACGCCTCCAGCACCGACTTGTCGGGGTCGGCGAGCAGGGTGACCTTCAGGGACTCCTTCTCGCGGAACTTGGCCAGCTTCTCCGGCTTGTCGGGCGAGATCCCGATGACGTCGTAGCCGGCGCCCGCGAGCAGGTCGAGGTTGTCGGTGAAGTCGCAGGCCTGCTTGGTGCAACCGGGCGTGAGGGCGGCCGGGTAGAAGTACACGACGACCTTGCGGCCCGCGTGGCCGGCGAGGGAGACCTCGTTGCCGTCGGCGTCGGGAAGGGTGAAGGCGGGGGCGGTGTCGCCGGGCTGGAGGCGCTCGCTCATGGTGCAGTTCTCCGATTCGGGGTGCCGACGGGCATCGGCACGGACGGGCTGACAGACTGTCTGCACGGTACCGGTCGACAAGGACGATGGAGGCGGAGCAGTGTCGGATGGCAGGAGCCCTGCTCAGATCGAGGCGGACATCGCCCTCAAGCGGCAGGCGCTCGCCGCGACGCTGGACGAGATCGCGGTGCGGGTGCACCCCAGCACGATCGCGGCGGACGCCAAGGCGAAGGTCGCCTCCGCGGTGGACCGCACCGCGGGCCGTGCGTACGTGGCGGTCAACCGGGGTGTGACGGAGCTGCGGGGCCACTTCGTGGCGGAGGACGGCGCGCCGCGCGTGGAGCGCATCGTGCCGGTCGCGGTGGCGGCGGTGGCGCTGGTCGCCGTGGTGGCCGGGCTCTCACTGCGCCGGCGACGCCGGTAACGTCGTACCTGTGAGTTCGAATACGCATGACAAGCTGCCCATCCGCATGCTGCACGACCGCGTGCTGGTGCGCTCCGACGTCCCCGAGGGTGAGCGGCGCTCCGGCGGCGGCATCCTGATCCCCGCCA
Source organism: Streptomyces sp. TOM-9 (assembly GCF_056858595.1). NCBI lineage: Bacteria > Bacillati > Actinomycetota > Actinomycetes > Kitasatosporales > Streptomycetaceae > Streptomyces > Streptomyces sp. TOM-9. The sequence continues at coordinate 3,898,077 of NZ_JBXEQB010000001.1, forward strand.
CGGCGGCCGTCGGCAAGCGGCTCGCCTGGGCCGAGGTGGTCGCGGTGGGACAGAACGTACGGACCGTGGAGGTCGGCGACCGGGTGCTCTTCGACCCGGAGGACCGGGCCGAGGTCGAGGTGCGCGGCACGGCGTACGTGCTGATGCGTGAGCGGGACCTGCACGCCGTGGCGGCGGAGCGGCTGCAGGGCTCGGAGGACTCCACCGGCCTCTACCTCTGATTTGTTATCGTCGTGTTCGTCCCCTGACGAGACGCGCCGTACCAGGGCCCATGCAAAGACGACGCCCCCTGACCCCTTGAGGATCGTGGAGGTGCCCGTCGTGGCATGGGTCCTGTTGTGTGCCGCCGGCCTGCTCGAGGTCGGCTGGTCGATCGGCATGAAGTACACCGACGGCTTCACCCGGCTGTGGCCCAGCGTCGGCACGGGGCTCGGCATCGTGGCGAGCATGCTGCTGCTGTCGTACGCGGCCAGGACGCTGCCGATCGGCACCGCCTACGGGGTGTGGGTCGGGATCGGGGCGGCCGGCGCGGCGGTGCTCGGCATCGTCGTGCTGGGTGAGCCGGCGACCGCCGCCCGGATCTTCTTCATCTGCCTGCTGCTGGTGTCCGTGGTCGGCCTGAAGGCGACCTCGGGGCACTGACCTGCGCTGACCCAGGCCCGCGCTGGGCCGCACCGGGCGCCGTCGGGGGAACCCCGGCGGCGCCCGGCCCTGTGCCTACCCGAAATCGTCCCCGCCGCCGGGGTCGCCGTCCAGGCCGCCGATGGGCAGTCCGCCGCCCTCGGTGCCGCCGTCCTCGCCGGGGCTGGCCGGGCCGCTGGGCTCGGTCGGCGTCTCGCTGGTGGGCGGTTCCTCCGTGCCGGGCGGCTCGGAGGGCTCCGGCGGGGCCGAGGCCGTCGGCGGGGCCGAAGTGGTGGGCGGGGCGGAGGTGGCCGGCGGGGCGGAGGTCGGCGGGGCCTGGGCCCCGGGCTCCAGCCGCAGCTTGAAGCTCTTCTCCGGCGTCCCCTCCAGCGCGTCGGCCGTGTATTGGGCCCAGATCTGCGTGGGGTAGCCGCCGCCATTGACCCGGGGCAGTCCCGTGACGTTGTAGAGCTTCTTCTGGGCGCCGGTCTGGGAGTCCTGGCCCATCACGGCGACGACGGTGGCCAGGTCCGGGGTGTAGCCGGCGAACCAGGCGGCCCTGTCCTCCTCCGCCGTGCCGGTCTTGCCCGCGGCGGGCCGGCCCGCGGCCTGCGCCGCGGTGGCGGTGCCGCCCCGGACCACCGAACGCAGGATGGAGGTCGTGGTGTCGGCGGCCTCGCGGTGGACGGCCTGCGTGGGCCGGCGCGTGGGCAGCTGGACGTCGTGCCCGTTCTTGGTGATCTTCACCACCATGGTGTACGGGACGTAGCGGCCGTGGTTGGCGAGCGTCGCGTAGGTCTGCGCCATGTCCAGCGGGCTCGCCGTCATCGTGCCGAGCGCCATCGCCGGGGTGGTCACCAGCTTCACCTTCTCCGGCATGCCCAGCGCCCGCACCGTGTCGTTGACCTTGCCCGGGCCGACGTCCTGCGCCATCTGGGCGTAAACCGAGTTCACGGACTTGTCCATGGCATTGGTGACGGTGATCGGCCCGTAGGAGACGCCGTCCTCGTTCCCCGGGGCGTAGCCGGTGGGGCCGTCCGGCCCGATGACCTCGCGCTTGTTCCGGCCGTCGTACACGGTGTACGGGGTGATGCGCCGGCCGCTCTGGGTGGTGGAGTCGTTCTGGACGGCGGAGGCGAAGATGAACGGCTTGAAGGTGGAGCCCACCTGGTAGTCGGCGCGGGTCGCGTTGTTGACGAACTGCTTGGTGTAGTCGACGCCGCCGTACATCGCGACGACCTTGCCCGTGGCCGGGTCGATGGACGCGCCGCCGACCCGCACGAACTTGTCCACCGGGTGCTTCTTCGGGTCGAGCTTGTCCAGGAGTTGCTCCTCGGCCGCCTTGACGAAGGCCTTCTCCTTCTTGCGGTCGATGGTGGTGGTGATGCGGTAACCGCCGGAGCGCAGCGTCTCCTCGTCCAGGATCCCGGCCCCGTACAGGTAGTCCTTGACGGCCTCGACCAGGTAGCCGCGCTGACCGGACATCCCGGTGGCGGCCTTGGCCTTCTGCGGGGTCGGGAACTTCAGCCCGGCGCGCTCGCCCTCGCTCAGCCAGCCCTCCTTGACCATGCCGTCCAGCACGTAGTCCCAGCGCGCCTGAGCCTTGGCCTTGTTCTCCGGGTGGGCCACGATGTCGTACTCGCTGGGCGCGTTGAGCAGGGTCGCCAGGTACGCGCCCTCGGCGGCGTCGAGTTCGTCGGCGTCCTTGCCGAAGTAGGCCTGGGCGGCGGCCTGGATGCCGTAGGCGTTGCGGCCGTAGTAGCTGGTGTTGAGGTAGCCCTCGAGGATCTCCTCCTTGGTCTTCTCGCGGTCCAGCTTGATCGCGATGAAGAACTCCTTGGCCTTGCGGACCGCCGTCTGCTCCTGGTTGAGGTAGTAGTTCTTGACGTACTGCTGGGTGATGGTCGAACCGGACTGCTTGCCCTTGCCGGTGACGGTGTTCCACGCCGCGCGCAGCATCGCCTTCGGACTGATCGCGGACTCGTGGTAGAAGTTGCGGTCCTCGGCGGCCAGCGTGGCGTGCTGGGCGACCTCGGACACCTGGTCCAGGCCCACGTTCTCGCGGTTGACCGCACCGTCCCGGGCGAGCTGGGTGCCGTCGGAGTACAGGTAGACGTTGCTCTGCGCGACCGCACCCGCGTTCGCCTTGGGGATGTCGACCAGCTGGTAGCCGATGATGAACGCCCCCGCGCACGCCAGCACGACCAACAGGAACGCGCCGAGCACCGCGCGCCAGCTCGGGATCAGTCTGCGGGCACCGGTGCGCTTCGGCTTCTTGCCGGAAGGCCGGTTCTCCCAGCCGCCGGGGGAAGCGTTGCTGCTGCTCATGTCTGTACTGACTCCTCCGCGGCCGCCGAGGGTTGTGCCGCCGGCGGAACATCTTGGGTCAATCGTGCCGTACGACCCGCCGGACACTCTCCCACCATCGGGACAAATGGGGTCATCGCGGCGCATCCGTGACAAGCCTGTGACAGGCCGAAAGCGTGACGCCCACCACCCCGGCGGGTGAAACTCCGCGGCACCCGGCGGTCACCACGAGCAAGGCCGGGCGCTTGCGCGCGAACGGGTGGAGCCGTTCCCCGCACCGGGAGGAGGGACCACGCACCGGTACGCGACCGTGGCGGCGAGCGGCCTCCGGCGCCACGCCACCTACTGGGTGGCCCCCGCGGCCGGCGTCCTCACCGACACACCGCCTTCGGCTCCATCACCGCATACACCTACCGCGCCCTCCGGCACGAACGCCCCCACCAGGGGGGCTACGACCGGTCCATGACGTTGACGTACGTCCGCACCGGCCAGGCACTGTTCGCGAGGTCCGCCCTCACCTGCCCCGCCCCACCGCGGCGCGGCCGGTCAGCGCAGCGAGGCCAGCGCGGCGCGCACGCGCTCCACGGCGCCCGTCGTGGTCGACGCGTGGGCCGACAGCCGGACGGAGTCCGCCCGCACCGAAGGGGTGACCCCGTGCGCGTGCAGCGCCTTGGCGATCCGCTCCGGGTCCACGTCGGGCAGCGCGAAGGACACGATGCCCGCCCGCTCGGCGCGGGCCACCGGGGACAGCACCTTCCCGCCGGCCGAGCGGACCACGTCGATCAGCTCGTCGACCCGGCGCGCGACGTGCGCCTCGACGGCGGCCACCCCCACGCCCTCGACCAGCTCCAGCGCCGCAGCGAAGGCCGCGGCCGTCACCGGGCTCAGATTGGTGATGCTCCAGCGCAGCGCGTCCGGCGCGACCGGGTGCTCGGTGTCGTCGAAGACGGCGACGTCCTCGACCCCGGTCCACCCCGTCAGCGTGGGCTCAAGCCGCTCCAGGGCCCGGTCCGACAGCGCCGCGAACCCGGTCGCCCAGCTGGCCCGCAGCCACTTCTGGCCGCCCGCCACAACCACGTCCGCCGCCTGCCACGGCTGCTCGACGACGCCGAACGCCTGCATCGCGTCCACCACGAGCAGCCGGTCGCCGATCACCTCGCGCAGCGCCGCGAGGTCGGCCCGGTAGCCGGTGCGGAAGTCCACGGCGCTGATCGAGACCGCCACCACGTCGTCCGTCAGCGCCTCGCGCACCGCGTCCGGGGTCGGCGCGCCGTCCAGCCAGCGCGGCACCGCCCGGCCGAGGGCGGCCGTGCGCCGCCACGGGTAGTGGTTGGCCGGGAAGTCGGCCGAGGGCACCAGGACGGCGCCGCCGGGCACGCCGAAGGCGGCGTGGAAGATCCCGATGGAGGCGTTGGGCAGCAGCGCCACGTGCCCGGTGTCCGTACCCGCCAGCCGGGCCGCCGCGGCCCGGGCGCGCGGCTCGGCCCGCATCAGGTCGTTGACGGTGGTGTGGTCGGCCTCGGCGGAGGCCGCCAGCGCGGCCGCCGTGGCGTCGAGGACGTCCCGCGAGGGCGGACCGTAGCGGGCGAAGTCCAGGTAGCCCTCGGGCTCGCTGAAGTGCTCCGCGTAGCCGGGCAGACCGCCCGCGTGCTCCGTCATGGGTGTCGCCGTCCGTCCGTACTCGTCACACCTTGGCCGCCGCGCCGCCCTTGAGCAGCGACAACTCCACAGTTTCCGCCATGCGCAGGTAGCCGGCGTCACTGGGGTGCAGATGGTCGCCGGAGTCGTAGGCGGGCAGCAGCGCGGAGGGACGGTCGGGGTCGCGCAGCGCCCGGTCGAAGTCGATCACCTCGTCGAAGACCGTGCCCGCCCGGATCGCGGCGTTCACCTGCTGCCGCACCGCCTCGGTGTGCGTGTTGGAGCCGGGGTGGCCACCGCACGGGGTCAGCGTCGCACCCAGCACCCGCAGCCCGCGCTCATGACCGCGCGCCACGATCTCCCGCAGCCCGGAGAGGATCTCCTCCGCGCCGGTCCGCTGCGGCGGTCGCATGACGTCGTTGATGCCCAGCTCGACGACGAGCGTGCGGACGCCGGTCTGGGAGAGCGCGTCGCGGTCGAGGCGGCTCAGGCCGCTGGGATTGCCGCCGTTCTCGCCGTCGCGCAGCACCCGGTTGCCGCTGATCCCCTGGTTGAGGACGCCCAGCCGCAGCCCCCGGTCTCCGGAGCCGCGCAGCCGCGTCGCAAGGCGGTCCGGCCAGCGGTGGTTCGCGCCGGAGGTGGAGGTGATGCCGTCGGTGATCGAGTCGCCGAACAGCACCACCGACCCGGCCGCCTGCCGCGTGAAAACGTCGACCCCCGTGACGTAGCGCCAGTACGGGGTCAAGGTGGTGTACCCGGAACCGTCGGTCCGCGCGGTGCGCTCACCGGCCGCCATGAACGAGGTCTGCTGCGCCCGCGGGTGGTACGTCACCGGGCCAGAGGCCTTCGGCGTGTACGTCGTGACGAGCAGGTCCGCCGCGTGCGGCACGGCCAGTTGGACGGGATCGCTGACGACCTCGCCCCCCGCGGGGATCCGCACCGACGTCCGCCCGCCGAAGGTCAGCGACCGCATCGTGCCGTCCGCCGCGGCAGGCGACCCCGGGTCCGCCGCGACGGCGACCGTCGACCGGCCGATCAGCAGCGGCGACCGGCCGAAGAGGTTGGAGAGGTGGACGCGCGCCGAGGTGCCGCCGACACTGGTGTGCACGACGTTGCGGATCGACCACCCGGCGTAGCCGTCAGGCCTGTTCGGCTCGCCCCCGACGGGAGACGTCGACCAGGTGCCCACCCACGCACCCGACGCCGCGGGCGCGGCCTGGTTGGGGACACCCGGGAGTCCGGCCCCCACCGTGTCCTGCCCGGAGCGGCCGGAGCCGTCGGCACGGCTGACGGTGACGAAGATCGCGGCGGAGATGACCGCGACCAGCGCGACAATTCCGGCGAGCAGTGCATAACCCGTCGATCTGGCCATGCGGTGCTTCACTCCTGGGATCAAAGGGCGGGAAACCGGCGCGATCCGCTGCCGCCATGATCCCATGGAGACGTCGGGCCTGCCCGTCTGCATTGTCGGACGCCGGGAACTCGTTGTTCGTTCCACTCGAAGAGTGTGGTGTGGACGATACGCGGAAGGAGTGGATACGACGGATGGAAACGGCCCCGGTGACCGGATCGGACCAAGACCCGACTCCGGCGTTCTCATACAGCCCCGCCGACGAGGGCCGGCGGCGGGGCGTACGACGCATGAAGGTGATCGCCACCGGCCTGCTGCTGGTGGCCACCGCGGTCTACGCGCTGGCCAAGTGGGCGGAGTCGGCGGGAGCCGGCGGATGGTCCGGCTACGTCGCGGCCGCCGCCGAGGCCGGCATGGTCGGTGCCCTCGCCGACTGGTTCGCGGTGACCGCGCTCTTCCGCAGGCCGCTCGGCCTGCCCATCCCGCACACCGCGATCATCCCCACCAAGAAGGACGCGCTCGGCCGCACCCTCGGCGACTTCGTCGGTGAGAACTTCCTGTCCCCGCAGGTCGTCCGCACCCGGCTGCGCAAGGTCGGCATCGCACGGCGGCTCGGCGCCTGGCTGGAGCACCCCGAACACGCCGACCGCGTCACCGAGCAGGGCGCCGCGGCGCTGCGCGGCGCCCTCACCGTGCTGCGCGACTCCGACGTCCAGGCGGTGGTCGGCGAGGCCATCACCCGCCGCGCCGATGCCCAGGAGATCGCCCCGGGGATAGGGAAGATGCTGGAGCGCGTCGTCGCCGACGGCGGGCACCGGCGGGTGGTCGACCTGGTCTGCGTCCGGGCCCACGACTGGCTGGTCGAGCACTCCGACTCGGTGATGCACGCGGTCCAGGAGGGCGCCCCCGGCTGGACACCGCGCTTCGTGGACCGCCGCGTCGGTGAACGCGTCTACAAGGAACTCGTGCGCTTCACCGCCGAGATGCGGGACATGCCCGAGCACCCCGCCCGCGGCGCCATCGACCGCTTCCTGGCCGACTTCGCCTTCGAGCTGCAGTCCGACCCGGACACCCGGGCCCGCGTCGAACGGCTCAAGAAGGACCTGATCGCCCGCAACGAGGTCCAGGACCTCATCGAGTCCGCGTGGGGCTCGGTCCGCGGCATGATCGTCGCCGCCGCCGAGGACGAGCGCAGCGAGCTGCGGCTGCGCGCCCGGGCCTCACTGCTGTCGCTGGGTGCGCGGATGACCGAGGACCCCCGGCTGACCGCCAAGATCGACGGCTGGCTGGAGGACGCCGCCACGTACGTGGTCACCACCTACCGCGACGAGATCACCGCACTGATCACCGACACCATCGCCGGCTGGGACCCCGAGCAGACCACCCGCAAGATCGAGGCCAACGTCGGGCGCGACCTGCAGTTCATCCGGATCAACGGCACCGTCGTGGGCGCCCTGGCGGGCCTGGCCATCTACAGCGTGTCCCGGCTCCTGGCCGGGTGACGAGGCCCGCGGGCGGGGCAGCGGGCAGGGCCGCGACCCTGGGAATCTGACGCGACGTCATCTACGGTGCCCGCATGCCCACCCGCGCCCACGCCCCGCTGCGCTGGCAGGGACGCGCGCTGTGGGGCGCCGGCGAAGCCGCCCTCACCCTCGGCGCCGTCCTCCTGCTGCTCGTCGCCCACCAACTGTGGTGGACCAACCTGCGGGCGCAATCCGCCGCCGCACACCGGGTGACCGCCCTGGAACGGCAGTGGGACGACGCCCACACCTCCGATACATCGGAGGAATCCACCGCCTCCGTCGCCGCCGGCACCGCACCCACAAGCCGCTCCCTGAGCAACGGCACCGCCACCCGCACCGGCAACCCCACCGCCGGCCCGCGCCCCTCCCAGGCCTACGCCGTCCTCCGCATCCCCCGCATCGGCGTCACCGCCCCCATCGCCGAAGGCATCAGCCGCGCCAAGGTCCTCAACCACGGATACGCCGGCCACTACCCGCACACCGCCGGGCCCGGACAGCCCGGCAACTTCGCCCTCGCCGGCCACCGCAACACCCACGGCGAACCCTTCCGCCGCATCGACCGGCTCCGCCCCGGCGACACCCTCCTCGTCGAGACCGCCACCACCCGCTACACCTACGTCGTCCAGCAGACCGTCCCCCGCACCACCCCCTCCGACGGCACCGTCATCGCCCCCGTCCCCCACAGCACCGTCCACCCCCGCCGGCACATGACCGGACCCGGCCGCTACATCACCCTCACCACCTGCACCCCCGAGTTCACCTCCGCCTACCGCCTCGTCGTCTGGGGCGGACTCGCCGCCGCGGAACCACGCTGACCCCCCGTTCGTCATCCCCTGCGAAACGAACGGAAGGAGCAGCCCACGTGATCCGCAGGACCGCCGCGGCCGCACGCCTGCACGGCGCCGCACTCCTGCTCCTCCTCACCGCACTGCTGCTCACCCACACCGGCCTCACCGCCACCGTCGCCGCCGCCGCGACCACCGCCGCCGTCGCCCTCCTGCTCCGCAGCGCCCTCCGCCTCACGGCCACGGCACCACCCGTACCCCGCGGACGCGTCCGCACCGCGCTGCGCGACCGGCAACACCGCACCGCCTTCCTCCCCCAGCGCGACCCCGACGCCTCCGGCCGCCCACGCCCCAGGGCCCCCGGCCGCCCCCTCCCGACGGCCGCCTAGGGGCAACGCCACCGCACCCCGGCACCCGCTGCCCCACCGCGCCCCGTCACGCCGCGCCCACCCCGACCGGCACGACGACACCCGCGGAGGGTCCCACCCCCATGTCCGTGTTCACGCACCTCCTGCTCAGCCTCACCCACGCCCTCACCCCCCTCACCGGACCCGCCGCCGCACCAGCCGCCGCGATCGTCCTGTTCACCGTCCTCGTCAGGCTCGCCCTCCACCCGCTCGCCCGCGCCGCCGCCCGCGGCGAGAAGACCCGCGCCGCCCTCGCCCCACGCGTCGCCGAACTGCGCCACAAGCACGGGCGCGACCCGCAGAAACTCCGGCGCGCACTGACCGACCTCTACGCGGACGAGGGCTCCTCCCCCTTCGCCGGCATGCTCCCCACGCTCCTCCAACTCCCCGCCTTCTTCGTGCTCTACCACGCCTCCTCCGCCGCCCGGATCGGCGACGACCGCGCCGGCGCCCTCCACGCCGCGATCCTCCTCGTGGTCGCCGCCGTCGCCTACTGGTCCTACCGCCGCGCCCGCAAGGCCGCCCCCGACGCCCAGGGCCTCGCCAAGCACCTGCCGCTGCTCTCCTTCGGCACCCTCGTCACCGCCGCGATCGTCCCCCCGGCCGCCGGGCTCTACATCGCCACCTCGACCGCCTGGACCGCCGCCGAACGCGCCTGGCTGCACCGTCCACACCGTGGTCAAGGGGTTGCGGACGCCACCCCCGCCGCTGGAGGATCAACCAAGACCTCCGATGACCGCCCCCATCGGACATGACCCCGGACATGACCTCGGCCACGACCTTCGGCCACGACCACCACCCCCCGACCACACCCGGAGAGTCTTGTGAAGCTGCTGCGAGTCGGCCCCGCCGGAGCCGAACGCCCGGCCCTGCTCGACCAGGACGGCACCCTGCGCGACCTGTCCTCCCTCACCCCCGACATCGACGGCCCCCTGCTCGCCGACGCGGACGCCCTCGCCCGCATCCGCACCGCGGCCGCCGACGCCACCCTCCCCGCCCTCGACCCCGAGGACCTGCGCGTCGGCCCCCCGCTCAGCCGCATCGGCAAGATCGTCTGCATCGGCCTCAACTACCACGACCACGCCCGCGAGACCGGCGCCGCCGTCCCCGACGAGCCCATCCTGTTCATGAAGGCCCCCGACACCGTCGTCGGCCCCGACGACACCGTCCTCGTCCCCCGCGGCAGCCTCAAGGCCGACTGGGAGGTCGAACTCGCCGTCGTCATCGGCCGCGAACTGCGCTACGCGGCCGACGGCACCGAAGCCCTCGCCGCCGTCGCGGGCTACGCGGTCGCCCACGACGTCTCCGAACGCGCCTTCCAGATCGAACGCGGCGGCCAGTGGGACAAGGGCAAGAACTGCGAGACCTTCAACCCCCTCGGCCCCTGGCTCGTCACCGCCGACGAGATCCCCGACCCCCAGGCCCTGGGCCTGCGGCTGTGGGTCAACGGCGACCTCAAGCAGGACGGCAGCACCGCCGACCAGATCTTCCCGGTCGCCGAAGTCGTCCGCTACGTCAGCCAGTTCATGACCCTCTACCCCGGCGACGTCATCAACACCGGCACTCCTGCCGGCGTCGCCCTCGGCCGCCCCGAGCCCAAGCCCTACCTCCGGGCCGGCGACGTCGTCGAGCTCGAGATCGACGGCCTCGGCCACCAGCGCCAGGTCCTCAAGGACGCGTAGCCCACCTCCCCGCCGAAGGGCGCCCGACGTGTCGTTCCGGGCGCCCTTCGGCGTATCCCGGTCGGCGTAACCGTCGTACAAGCGGGTCGTTAAAACGTGCGAAAGTGCAACACACGATCGCATGGGGGATATGTGACCGCGAGATACACGCGCGAACTCGTCGAAGAGGCCGCCGCCCAGTGCACGTCGCTCTCCGACGTGATCACCAGGCTCGGGGGTACGCCCACCAACGGCAGCCGCGCCTACCTGCGCAAGCTCATCAGCGCCTGGGGCGTCGACTGCTCGCACTTCGAGCGGGAGGGAATCCGTCACACCGAACGCCGGTTGCGTGCCGTCGTTCGCGAGTCGACCAGCATCGCGGAGGTCGTACGTCGGCTGGGCATCAACCCGGTCGGCGGTAACCAGGCGCACATCGGCCGCCGCATCGCGCGACTGGGCATCGACATCTCGCATTTCGCGCCCAACACCGTCTCGCACCGCCCCAGGCGGTCCCTGAACGACCGACTGGTACTCGGCACACCCGACGACGGGCGGATCCCGAGCGACCGGCTGCGCAGGCATCTGCTCCGCCAAGGGATCCGGGACCTGTGCGCTATGTGCGGCACCGGACCGGTGTGGAACGGTGCGCCACTGCGCCTGGAGGTCGACCACATCAACGGGGACTGGTGGGACAACCGCCCCGAAAACCTGCGGCTGTTCTGTCCGAACTGCCACGCGGCCACCGACACGTACCGGGGCCGCAAACGCCGCGGGGCGGTGCGCTAGATGTCCCGTCTCTACGACAGCCCGGGGTACACCCGGGCATCCCTCACGGCCTGCGCTGCCCAGTCCCGCAGTCTCGTGGACATGCTCGCGCGCCTCGGCCAGCCCCTTGGCAGCGGCCCGCTGGGCTATTTGAAGGAGCGACTGAAGCACTACGGCATCGACACGGGCCACTTCGTCGAGGATCCGCTGCCGCGCAGGTCACCCCGGAGGTACACCAAGGAGACCCTGGAGGACGCCGCATCCCGTTGTGGCTCCGTCCGGGAGATCCTGGAGCACCTGGACGTGCCGCCGTACGACAGCGCCTACCGGCACATCGCCCGCAGGCTGGCCCATTTCGGCGTGGACACCTCCCATTTCACCGAGCCGGTTACCAGCGTCACCGGCAGGCCCCGGACCGTCGACGCACGGGAACTCCGGGCCGCAGTGGACCGGTCGACGAGCCTGGCGGGGGTCATTCGGTGCCTCGGGATGCCTGACAACGGGACGTCCAGACGGCGGATCGTGCGGGCTGTCGCCGAACAAGGGCTGTCCACCGGACATTTCACCGGGCAGGCACACGCCCGTGGCGCTCCGTCCCCCAGGCGCAAGACGGCGGACGAGATCTTGCGCATCCTCGCCCCCGGCAGTCCGCGAAGCAGTCGTCGTATGCTGCACCGGGCGCTCCAGGAGAAGGGCATGCCCTACTTGTGCGGCGCCTGCGGCACGGGGCCAGTGTGGCAAGGGCTGCCAATCACGCTCGAGATCGATCACATCAACGGCGACCGGCTCGACAACCGGATCGGCAATCTCCGGTATCTGTGCCCCTCGTGCCATAGCCAGACCGGCACCTTCGCCGGCCGGGACATCCGGGCCGCCTTACCGGCGCAGGCCGACCGGCAGGTGTGAGGTCAAGGGCACGTTCGCGGGGACGCCGAGACAGTACGATGTAGGCGTCCAGTGGCCGTGGCGGAATGGCAGACGCGCGCCGGTTTAGATCCGGGTGAGCTTCGCTCGTGTGGGTTCGAATCCCACCGGCCACACCTCCCGAGGGGCCACGTCGGTCATCCCGGCGTGGCCCCTTCGTCATGTCACCCCACCAGCTCCCGCACCACCGGCACCAGGCCCCGGAAGGCCAGGCCGCGGTGACTGATGGCGTTCTTCTCCTCCGCGGTGAGTTCGGCGCAGGTCCGGGACTCGCCGAGCGGCTGGAGGATCGGGTCGTAGCCGAAGCCGTTCGCGCCGTGGGGTTCGAAGCGCAGCGTGCCGAGGAGGCGGCCCTCGACGACGCGTTCGGTGCCGTCGGGGAGGGCGAGGGCGGCGGCGCACATGAAGTGGGCGGCGCGGTGGGGGGTGTCGATGTCGGAGAGCTGGGCGAGGAGGAGTTCGAGGTTGGCGCGGTCGTCGCCGTGCTTGCCGGCCCAGCGGGCGGAGAAGATGCCGGGGGCGCCGCCGAGGACGTCGACGCAGAGGCCGGAGTCGTCGGCGACGGCGGGGAGGCCGGTGGCCTGGGCGAGGGCGTGGGCCTTGAGGAGGGCGTTCTCGGCGAAGGTGACGCCGGTTTCGCGGACGTCGGGGATCTCGGGGTAGGCGTCGGCGCCGACGAGCTCCACGCCGAGTCCGGCGTCGGCCAGGATGGCGTGGAGTTCGGCGACCTTGTGGGCGTTGCGGGTGGCGAGGACCAGGCGGGTGTGCGGCATGGTCCGATTATCCCGTCAGCCGGGGGTGCAGACCTTGGAGAGTTCGGATGCGGCGTCGGCGACGGGGGTGATGTCGGGGACGTCTCCGTTCTCGGCGGCCTTCTGTGCGTTCTCGACGGCCTGCTGGAGGTTGCCCACGGCGGTGTTGACGTCGGCGTTGCCGGTCTTGTCGCCGAGGTCGGCGAGGTCGTCGGCGATCTGGTCGAGGGCGTTGGCGGCGTCCTGTGGGCTGTTGCCGGCGTTGCTGACGGCGTTCTGCAGGTTCTGGACGTCGGTGGCGACCTGGGCTGCGACGTTGGCGCAGTCGAGCGCCTTGTCGACGGCGTCGACGGCGCTGCAGCCGATGAGGACGGTGGTGCCGAGGGCGGCCGCGGTGGCGAGCGCCGCGAGGCGGCGGGTGCGTGGGTGCATACCTTTACATACGCACCGCGCCGTCCTCGGGTTGCGTTTTGCAGACGTGCTCTTTGTCAGTTCTTGGTGATCTGTTCGAGGTCGGCGAGGGCGGCGCGCTGGAGCGCGTCGAGTTCGGCGCAGCCGGCGACGGCGAGGTCGAGGAGGCTGTTGAGTTCCTTGCGGTCGAAGGGCTGGCCTTCGGCGGTGCCCTGGACCTCGACGAAGCGGCCGTCGCCGGTGCAGACGACGTTCATGTCGGTCTCGGCTCGGACGTCCTCCTCGTAGCAGAGGTCGAGCATGGGGACGCCGTCGATGATGCCGACGCTGACGGCGCTGACGGTGCCGTTGAGGGGCTGGGCCTTGGCGCGGAGGATCTTGCGGCCGTGCATCCAGGTGACGGCGTCGGCGAGGGCGACGTAGGCGCCGGTGATGGCGGCGGTGCGGGTGCCGCCGTCGGCCTGGAGGACGTCGCAGTCGAGGACGACGGTGTTCTCTCCGAGCGCCTTGTAGTCGATGACGGCGCGCAGGGAGCGGCCGATGAGGCGGGAGATCTCGTGGGTGCGGCCGCCGATCTTGCCGCGGACGGACTCGCGGTCGCCTCGGGTGTTGGTGGCGCGGGGCAGCATGGCGTACTCGGCGGTGACCCAGCCTTCGCCGCTGCCCTTGCGCCAGCGGGGGACGCCCTCGGTGACGGATGCGGTGCAGAGGACCTTGGTGTCGCCGAAGGAGACGAGGACGGATCCTTCGGCGTGCTTGCTCCAGCCGCGCTGGATGGTGACGGGGCGGAGCTCTTCGGGGGTGCGGCCGTCGATACGAGACATGGCGTCGAGCCTAGTCGTAGCGCGGCCCGGGGCCCGTGCCGGTCCGGGAACGGGCCCCTTGCGGGTGAGGTGGGGGTGGCCCCGGCGGTCAGCGCCGGGTCACATCATGTCCTCGATGTCGGCGGCGATGGGGTCGGCGTCGGTGCCGATGACGACCTGGATCGCGTTGCCCATCTTGACGACGCCGTGCGCTCCGGCGGCCTTGAGCGCGGCGTCGTCGACGAGCGAGGCGTCCTTGACCTCGGTGCGGAGACGGGTGATGCAGCCCTCGACTTCTTCGATGTTGTCGAGTCCGCCGAGCCCGGCGACGATCTTCTCTGCCTTGCTGGCCATCTGTACTCCTGGTTGGTCTCGGCCGTTCGGTCCGATTTCACACCGTAATGCAGTGGCGGACCGCTTTTGCGGGGATGCATGGGTGACGCAGCCGTGCCGCAACTGGTCTACACCACATTACCTGCCGGGAGGTAGTCCCATGGGTCCGGACGCCGCCGCCGCAGCCGCCCCGCGTCCGAGCCGGAAGTGGAGCGGTGTCCTGTTCCAGGGCCTGCAGAAGATGGGACGGAGTCTGCAGCTGCCGATCGCGGTGCTGCCGGCGGCGGGCATCCTGAACCGGCTGGGCCAGGACGACGTCTTCGGCCCGAAGGGCCTGGGCTGGGACAACGTGGCGAGGGTCTTCGACGGCGCGGGCGGGGCGCTGCTGGACGGTTCGCTGGGGCTGCCGCTGCTGTTCGCGGTGGGTGTCGCGATCGGGATGGCGAAGAAGTCGGACGGTTCGACGGCGCTGGCGGCGGTCGCGGGTTTCCTCGTCTACTACGGGGTGCTGCACCAGTTCCCGCAGGACTGCCCGCCGGGGACGGAGTTCCTGGCGACGAGCACCATCAGCGGGGCGTGCATCCCCCCGGGGACGCCGTCGGCGGCGGCTCCGGCGGCGTACCAGAACCCGGGGGTGTTCGGCGGGATCGTGATCGGGCTGCTGACGGCGTTCTTCTGGCAGCGCTACCACCGCACGAGGCTGGTGGACTGGCTGGGCTTCTTCAACGGGCGCCGGCTGGTGCCGATCGTCATGGCGTTCGTCGCGATCGTCTTCGCGGTGCTGTGCGTGTTCGTCTGGCCGCCGGTCGGTGCCGGGCTCACCGCCTTCAGCCAGTGGCTCACGGACCTGGGCTCGTACGGGGCGGGGATCTTCGGCGTGGCGAACCGGGCGCTGCTGACGGTGGGGCTGCACCAGTTCCTCAACGTCTTCGTGTGGTTCCAGTTCGGCAGTTTCACCAAGCCGGACGGGACGGTGGTGCACGGGGACATCACGCGTTTCCTGGCGGGTGACCCGACGGCCGGGCAGTTCACCTCGGGCTTCTTCCCGATCATGATGTTCGCCCTGCCGGCCGCCGCGCTGGCGATCACGCACTGCGCCCGCCCGGGCCGCCGCAAGGAGGTCGGGGGCCTGATGCTGTCGGTGGCGCTGACCTCGTTCGTGACGGGCATCACCGAGCCGATCGAGTACTCGTTCCTCTTCATCGCGCCGGCGCTGTACGCGGTCCACGCGGTGCTGACGGGGGTGTCGATGGCGGTGACGTGGGCGCTGGGCGTGCACGACGGCTTCAGCTTCTCGGCGGGGCTGATCGACTACGTCATCAACTGGCACCTGGCGACGAAGCCCTGGTTGATCGTCCCGATCGGGCTGGTCTTCGCGGCGGTGTACTACGTGCTCTTCCGCTTCGTGATCACCAGGTTCGACCTGGCGACGCCGGGGCGTGAGCCTGAGGAGGTCGCGGAGGAGATGGAGCAGGGCAACGTCAAGGCGTAGCGGGGGCACCACGCTCAGGAGTGTGGTCTAGACCACACCGGAGGAGCCTTTCCTTGACGCGTCGCTTACATGTTAATACTGGTCTACACCATTCGGTGGTTTAGACCAGGAGGACCCCCCATGACAACCGCCACCGCATCGGCGGCCCCCGCAGCGAAGAAGCGGGGCTCCGGCCTTTTCCAAGGCCTGCAGAAGGTCGGCCGCAGCCTGCAGCTGCCGATCGCCGTCCTGCCGGCGGCGGGCATTCTGCTCCGTCTCGGCCAGCCCGACGTCTTCGGCGCGGACGGCCTCGGCTGGGACAAGGTCGCCTCGGTGTTCGCCACCGCCGGCGGCGCCGTGTTCGACAACCTGCCGCTGCTGTTCTGCATCGGCGTCGCCATCGGCTTCGCCAAGAAGGCCGACGGCTCGACCGCCCTCGCCGCACTGGTCGGCTTCCTGGTCTACAGCAACGTCCTGAAGGCCTTCCCGGTCACCGAGGCCAAGATCCAGGCCGGCGCGGACATCCCCGCCACCTACAACAACCCCGGTGTGCTCGGCGGCATCATCATGGGTCTGCTCGCTGCCGTCCTGTGGCAGCGCTACCACCGCAAGAAGCTGGTGGACTGGCTCGGCTTCTTCAACGGCCGCCGCCTCGTGCCCATCATCATGGCCTTCGTCGGCGTCCTGGTCGGTGTGTTCTTCGGTCTGGTCTGGGAGCCCATCGGCGAGGTCATCAGCAACTTCGGCGAGTGGATGACCGGTCTCGGCTCGGTCGGCGCCGCGCTGTTCGGTCTGATCAACCGTGCGCTGATCCCGATCGGCATGCACCAGTTCGTGAACTCGGTGGCCTGGTTCCAGCTGGGTGACTTCACCAACTCCGCGGGCACCGTCGTCCACGGCGACCTGAGCCGCTTCTTCGCCGGCGACCCCGGTGCCGGGCAGTTCATGACCGGCTTCTTCCCGATCATGATGTTCGGCCTCCCGGCCGCCGCCCTGGCCATCGCGCACACGGCCCGTCCGGAGCGCCGCAAGGCCGTCATGGGCATGATGATCTCGCTCGCGCTGACCTCCTTCGTCACCGGTGTCACCGAGCCGATCGAGTTCTCCTTCATGTTCATCGCACCGCTGCTCTACGCGATCCACGCGGTGCTCACCGCGCTGTCCATGGCCGTGACCTGGGCCTTCGGTGTCCATGCGGGCTTCACGTTCTCGGCCGGCGCCATCGACTACCTGCTCAACTGGAACCTGTCGACCAAGCCGTGGCTGATCATCCCGATCGGACTCGTCTTCTCGGTGATCTACTACGTGGTCTTCCGCTTCGCGATCACCAAGTTCAACCTCCCCACCCCGGGCCGCGAGCCCGAGGAGGAGAACGAGGACCTCGTCAAGGCGTAGCGCCCGGCGCGGCACACGACGAAGCCCCCGGAACCGAAGGTCTGGTTCCGGGGGCTTCGTGCTGCTTCGGGCGGGGGCGCTCAGACCTCGTAGACCGCGCCGGCCTTCGCCACCTCGACCGGGCCGTCGTAGACCTCGCGGGCGTGCTCGAGGTTGGTCCGCGGGTCGGTCCACGGCGGGATGTGGGTGAGCAGCAGTCGCCCGGCCCCCGCGCGGTCCGCGTACTGGCCGGCCTCGCGGCCGTTGAGGTGCAGGTCGGGGATGTCCTCCTTGCCGTGCGTGAAGGAGGCCTCGCACAGGAGGAGGTCGGTGCCCTCGCTGAGGGTCAGCAGCGCGTCGCAGGGACCGGTGTCCCCCGAATAGGTGATGGTGCGACCGGCGTGCTCGACACGGAAGCCGTACGCCTCGACGGGGTGGCTGACGACGTCCGCGGTGATGGTGAAGGGGCCGAGGCGGAAGGTGCCGGGTTCGAGGGTGCGGAAGTCGAAGACCTCGCTCATGCACTTCTCGTCTGGCACGTCCCCGTACGCGCTGGCCAGCCGCCGTTCGGTGCCCTCGGGCCCGTAGACGGGGATGGCGTGGGCGGGGCCGCCCTCGTGGCGGTAGTAGCGCGCGACGAAGTAGGCGCACATGTCGATGCAGTGGTCGGCGTGCAGATGGCTCAGCAGGATGGCGTCGAGGTCGTACAGACCGCAGTGGCGCTGCAGCTCGCCGAGGGCGCCGTTGCCCATGTCGAGGAGCAGCCGGAAGCCGTCGGCCTCGATGAGGTAGCTCGAGCAGGCCGATTCCGCGGACGGGAACGACCCCGAGCAGCCGACGACGGTGAGCTTCATGTGCAGAAACCTCCGTGGATTGTTCCGGGGGTCTTGCGTTGGCGCGCCACGACGCCCCCGCTCCGCAGGGGGAGGGGGGAGGGGCGGGAGCGACCCGCCATGTGCTCTTGAGCGTAAGGCGCACGGCGTGCGCGTGCTCCTCTGCGGAGCCCCGTTGTGGGCGGAATCACCAGTACGGCGCCCTCGTCGCCGGAAGTCCGGCGGGGCGAGGGCGCCGTGGGGGGAGGATCAGGCCCAGAGCTGGCCGTGCAGGGCGGCGACGGCCGCCTCGGTGGACGCGGCGGTGTAGATGCCGGTCGACAGGTACTTCCAGCCGCCGTCGGCGACGACGAACACGATGTCGGCGCGCTCCCCGGCGCGTTCGGCCTTGCGGGCCACGCCGAGGGCGGCGTGGAGGGCGGCTCCGGTGGAGACGCCGGCGAAGATGCCCTCCTGCTGGAGCAGTTCGCGGGTGCGGCGGACGGCGTCCTCGGAGCCAACGGAGAAGCGGGTGGTGAGGACGGACTCGTCGTAGAGCTCGGGGATGAAGCCCTCGTCGAGGTTGCGCAGTCCGTAGACGAGGTCGTCGTAGCGGGGCTCGGCGGCGACGATCTGCACGCCGGGGACCTTCTCGCGCAGGTAGCGGCCGACGCCCATGAGGGTGCCGGTGGTGCCGAGCCCGGCGACGAAGTGGGTGACGGAGGGGAGGTCGGTCAGGATCTCCGGGCCGGTCGTGGCGTAGTGGGCGCCGGCGTTGTCCGGGTTGCCGTACTGGTAGAGCATCACCCAGTCGGGGTGCTCGGCGGCCAGTTCCTTGGCGACGCGGACGGCGGTGTTGGAGCCGCCGGCGGCCGGGGAGGGGATGATCTCGGCGCCCCACATCGTGAGCAGTTCGCGCCGCTCGGACGAGGTGTTCTCGGGCATGACGCAGACCATGCGGTAGCCCTTGAGCCGGGCCGCCATGGCGAGCGAGATGCCGGTGTTGCCGGAGGTGGGTTCGAGGATCGTGCAGCCGGGGGTGAGCCGGCCGGCGCGCTCGGCCTGCTCGATCATGTGCAGTGCCGGGCGGTCCTTGACCGAGCCGGTGGGGTTGCGGTCCTCCAGCTTGGCCCAGACGGAGACCTCGCCGGAGGGGGACAGGCGCGGCAGTCGTACCAGCGGGGTGTTGCCGACGGCTGCCAGCGGGCTGTCGTACCGCATCAGCGCCCGCCGACGCGGTCGGCCGGCAGGCCGCTGCCGCCGGCGACCGCGGGGAGGATCGTCACGCTGTCGCCGTCGGTGAGCTTGGTGGCGATGCCGTCCAGGAAGCGGACGTCCTCGTCGTTGAGGTAGACGTTGACGAAGCGCCGCAGCTCGCCGCCGTCGACGATGCGCTCGCGGATGCCGGTGTGGCGGGTGTCGAGGTCGGCGAGGAGTTCGTCGACGGTGCTGCCGCTGCCTTCGACGGCCTTGGCGCCGTCGGTGTACGTGCGGAGGATGGTCGGGATGCGGACCTCGATGGCCATGCGTCGGCTCCAGTGGGTGCGTGAGTACGGCGGGAAGCGGGGTTGCGCGGGCTGACGGCGCTCAGGCGCACGTACATGCCGCGCTGGCGAGGCGGCACAGGTCGACGTGCAGCCGCGCCACGAGCAGCGTGCCCGGCGCCGTGTCGCTCACGTCGTGGGAAACCATGGGCTCATCGTATCGATTCCCCCCGGGCCCCAGAGACGGGTGTCCCAGGATGCGGACCGTCGCGTCTCAGACGGAGGGGTCGACGATCTCGACCGGCTCCTCGCTGACCTCGCCGTCCACGATGCGGAACGAGCGGAACTGGAAGGGGCCGGCGCCGTCGGTGTCGGCGGTGGAGACCAGCACGTAGTGGGCGCCGGGCTCGTTGGCGTAGGAGATGTCGGTGCGCGAGGGGTAGGCCTCGGTGGCGGTGTGGGAGTGGTAGATGACCACCGGCTCCTCGTCGCGGTCGTCGAGTTCCCGGTAGAGCTTGAGCAGGTCGGTGGAGTCGAACTCGTAGAACGTGGGCGAGCGGGCCGCGTTGAGCATCGGGATGTGCCGCTCGGGCCGGCCGCTGCCGGCCGGACCCGCGATCACGCCGCAGGCCTCGTCGGGGTGGTCGGCGCGGGCGTGGGCGACGAGTGCGTCGTGCAGGGCACGGGTGATGGTCAGCATGGTCGTCAGGATAGAGAAGGTGGCCGCCGTACGGCTGTACGGCGGCCACCTGCTGAGACGCCGGGCCCGGGACTACTCCTGGGCGAGGGCCAGGGCGGGGTCGCGGGGGATGCGCCGCTTGAGGGCCACGTAGCCGATGCCGAGCAGGGCCGACCAGACGAGCCAGACGTACAGGCCGAGGCGGGTGTCGGCGTCGGTCGCCATGAGGACGACGACGGAGAGCAGTGCCACGATGGCGATCCAGTTGGTGACCGGGGCGCCCGGCATCCGGAAGTCGGCGGCGGGCAGCAGCCCGGCGCGGACCTTGGCGCGGTAGCGCAGGTGCGCGGCGAGGATCACGATCCAGGTCCACAGGCCGGCGCAGGTCGCGACGGAGGTGATGTAGACGAACGCCTTGTCCGGGGAGACGACGTTGACGATGACGCCGATGCCCATGAAGAGGGTGGACATCACGAGCGCGGGCAGCGGGAGTTGCCGGTCGCTGAGCTTGGCCACGGCCTTGGGCGCCTCGCCGTTGACGGCCAGGCCGCGCAGCATGCGGCCGGTGGAGTAGATGCCGGAGTTGCAGGAGGACAGGGCGGCGGTGAGGACCACGAAGTTCATGATCCCGGCGGCGCCGGGGATGCCCACCTGGGCGAAGACCTGGACGAAGGGGCTGACGCCCGAGGTGTACTTGGTCCAGGAGAAGACCGACAGCAGCACGATCAGCGTGCCGACGTAGAAGATGCCGATGCGGACCGGCAGGGTGTTGATCGCCTTGCGCAGGGTCTGCTTGGGGTTCTCGGCCTCGCCCGCGGTGATGCCGACCAGTTCGACGCCGAGGTAGGCGAAGATCACGCCCTGCATGGCGAGCATGGCCTGCCAGGCGCCGTTGGGGGCGAAGCCGCCGTCGGCCCACAGGTGGGTGACGGACGCGGTGTCGCCGGCGGAGGAGAAGCCGAAGGTCAGGATGCCGACGCCGATGACGATCATCGCGACGATCGCGGTGACCTTGATCGTGGAGAACCAGAACTCCAGCTCGCCGAAGATCTTGACCGAGACGAGGTTGCCGACGAAGAGCACCACGAGGGCGACCGCGGCGGTGGACCAGACGGGGACCGACGGCCACCAGAAGTTGATGTAGGCGCCCGCGACGGTGACCTCGGACATGCAGGCGGTGACCCACAGGGCCCAGTACGACCAGCCGGTGGCGAAGCCGGCGAACGGCCCGAAGAACTCACGGGCGTAGTCGGCGAAGCTGCCGGAGGTGGGGCGGTAGGTGAGGAGCTCGCCGAGGGCCCGCATGATGAAGAAGATCACGATGCCGGCGGCCGTGTAACAGGCGATCAGGCTGGGCCCGATGGCGGCGATGCCCTTGCTGGAGCCGTAGAACAGGCCGGTGCCGATGGCGCCGCCGATGGCGATCATCTGGACCTGACGGGCGCTGAGTCCCCGCTTGTAGCCCTCTTCCGGCGCGGCCCCCGTGGCGCCGCCGCCGGATTCGTACTGCTCGACCTGCGTCGAGGTCATGGTGCTGTGCCTTTCTCCATGCCCGTCCGGCCGCGACGGCCCGGATCGGGTTCCGATCCCCCCGGATGGTGGAGGTGCACGCCGGGGTCAGCCGGCCACGCGACCGACCGTGACAGGGGTGGCGTCACGGCCGGTGGTCGAGGATTCGTATCACGGGGTGTGCGCCGGGCACGCAGCGCAAATGTGGCACATGGCACAGGAAGAAGCGGACAAAAGGTGCGCCGAATGGGAATGCGGTCCGCTGCGGTGACGTGATCGTTATCCGGAATTGAGCGTCGTCTGAGCGAACGGACGCCGCCCGGATCACGGCATGAGGGTCTCCACGAGGCTCTCCTGGAGCGCCCCGAGCCAGAGGTAGGCCATGACGAGCGGCTTGCGCGGGTCGGAGTCGGGCAGCCGGTACAGCTCGCTGTCCTCGTCCTCGCTGACCTCCAGCCGGGTCCCCATGGTCAGCCGCAGGTCGTTGAGGGTGCCGAGCCACCGGCGCGCCTGCTCCGCGTCGAGGCTGAGCACCGCTCCCCCGTCGCCGCCGGGGGTCAGCGCGTCGAGGCTGCGGACGACGGCGAGCGCGTCGCCGCGCTTGCGGGTGCGCAGGTCGTTCTCGGTGTAGCGGCGGAAGTCCGAGGAGTCCGCCTCCTCCTCGTAGGCGTCGGGGAAGAGCCGGGCGAGCGCCGGGTCCTGCGGGGGCCGGGTGGGGCCCTCGGCGAACAGCTCGGCCAGCGGGTCGGCCGGTTCGGCGCCGTCGGCGGCGTCGCCGGGGCCGATCAGCTCCAGGAGCTGCACGGCCAGGCTGCGCAGGATGGAGATCTCGACCTCGTCGAGCGCGACGGCGGCGCCGCCTGCGGCAGCGGTCTGGAAGTAGCCGGGCATGTCGGTATCAGCCGTCCCTCAGGGGCTCGGTGGTCTTCTCGGTGGTCTCGCGGCCTCAGCGGTCCTGCGTCAGGGTGGCCCACAGCCCGTAGCCGTGCATGG
The DNA here is from genome assembly GCF_056858595.1 of Streptomyces sp. TOM-9. NCBI lineage: Bacteria > Bacillati > Actinomycetota > Actinomycetes > Kitasatosporales > Streptomycetaceae > Streptomyces > Streptomyces sp. TOM-9. The sequence continues at coordinate 3,920,680 of NZ_JBXEQB010000001.1, forward strand.
CCTGCACGTCGCGCTCCATCTCCTCGCGGGTGCCGCTGGAGACCACGGCGCGGCCCTTGTGGTGCACGTCGAGCATGAGTTTGGTGGCCTTGTCCTTCGGATAACCGAAGTACGCCTGGAAGACGTAGGTCACGTAGCTCATCAGATTGACCGGGTCGTTGTGGACGACAGTCACCCAGGGAACGTCCGGGGACGGCACCTCGAAGGGGGCCTCGCTCGACTCGGTCCGTTCGATCTCTGCGGGGGCGACACTCACGGGACCCATGCTGTCACCAGACCGTGCCGACAGGGAAACCGGCCCTCCGAGAAATCGTCACTCTGACGAGAGTTGGGGGTAGCATCCTCGGACATGAGCACTGCAGACCTGGGGCTGCCCGTCACCGTCCCCTCCACCGCGCTGTTCACCGACCGGTACGAGCTGACCATGCTGCAGGCCGCGCTGCGCAGCGGCGCCGCCCACCGTCGTTCGGTGTTCGAGGTGTTCACCCGCCGGCTGCCCGAGGGGCGCCGGTACGGGGTGGTGTGCGGCACCGGACGGGTACTGGACGCCGTGGAGAACTTCCGCTTCGACGACCGCATCCTGGCCTTCCTGGAACGGGAGCGCGTCGTGGACGCGCCCACCCTGGAATGGCTGGCCGGCTACCGCTTCCGCGGCGACGTCCTCGGCTACCCCGAGGGCGAGGTGTACTTCCCCGGCTCGCCGGTCATGCGGATCGAGGGCACCTTCGCCGAGGCGGTGCTGCTGGAGACGGTGGTGCTGTCGATCCTCAACCACGACTCCGCGATCGCGGCCGCCGCCTCCCGGATGGCCGTGGCCGCCGGGGGCCGCCCGCTGATGGAGATGGGCGCCCGCCGCACCCACGAACTGGCGGCGGTGGCGGCCTCCCGCGCCGCCTACGTCGGGGGCTTCGCCTCCTCCAGCAACCTCGCCGCAGGGTTCCGCTACGGCCTGCCGACCATCGGCACCAGCGCGCACGCCTTCACCCTGCTCCACGACGACGAGCGGGACGCCTTCACCGCCCAGGTCGAGTCGCTCGGCCGGGGCACCACCTTGCTGGTCGACACCTTCGACGTGGCGACGGCCGTCCGGGCCGCCGTGGAGATCGCCGGGCCCGAGCTCGGCGCGGTGCGCATCGACTCCGGGGACCTGCTGCTGCTCGCCCACCGGGTGCGGCAGCAGCTGGACGACCTGGGGGCGAAGGACACCCGGATCGTGGTGACCTCGGACCTGGACGAGTACGCGATCGCCTCGCTGGCCGCGGCGCCGGTCGACGCGTACGGGGTCGGCACCTCCCTGGTGACCGGCAGCGGGCAGCCGACCTGCTCGATGGTCTACAAGCTGGTCGCCCGGGCCACCTCCGACGACCCGGGCGCGCCCCTGGTGCCCGTCGCCAAGAAGTCCATGGGCGGCAAGACCAGCATCGGCGGACGCAAGTGGGCGGCCCGGCGGCTGGACGCCGACGGGGTCGCCGAGGCCGAGGTGATCGGCACCGGACCGGTCCCGGGACCGCTGGCGGACCGGCAGTTGCTGGTGCCGCTGGTGCTGGGCGGCGAGACCGTGCACCGGGAGCCGCTGGACGCGGCCCGCACCCGCCACATCGAGGCGCGCGCCGCCCTGCCGCTGTCCGCGACCCAGCTGTCGCGCGGCGAGCCGGCGCTGCACACCGAGTACATCACCCACTGATCGGCCGGGGCACCCTGCCGCGGCAGGGCCGCCGCTCACTACAGTCGAAGCGACAGCGACCGGAAGGGACCGACCACCATGCACCGCGCACTGATCGTCGTGGACGTGCAGAACGACTTCTGCGAGGGCGGCAGCCTGGCGGTCGCCGGCGGCTCCGAGGTCGCCGCCGCCATCACCGACCTCATCGGGGACGCCACGGCCGGCTACCGGCACGTCGTGGCCACTCGCGACCACCACGTCTCCCCCGGCGGCCACTTCTCCGACCACCCCGACTACGTCCACACCTGGCCGGTGCACTGCGCCGCCGGCACCGAGGGCGTCGGCTTCCACCCCAACTTCGCTCCGGCGGTCGCCTCGGGCGCGGTGGAGGCGGTCTTCGACAAGGGCGCGTACGCGGGTGCGTACAGCGGCTTCGAGGGTGCCGACGAGAACGGCACCGGGCTGGCCCGGTGGCTGCGCGAGCGCGGGGTGGCGGAGGTCGACGTGGTCGGCATCGCCACCGACCACTGCGTGCGGGCGACCGCGCTGGACGCCGTGCGGGAGGGCTTCCGCACCCGGGTGCTGCTCGACCTGACGGCGGGCGTCATGGCGAGGACGACCGAGTCGGCGCTGGACGAGCTGCGCGCCGCCGGCGCCGAACTGTCCGGAAAGCCGGTCGTCCGCGGACAGGCCTGACGGCCGGTGGCGGGAGGACGGCCCCCGGGGCCGCACCCCGGGTTCAGCGGCGCACCGTCGGGCCCAGCAGCGCCGCGATGGACTGCCAGGGGGCGGCGGGGGCCGAGGGGATGCGGCGCCAGACGAGGCCGTCGGGGTGGTGGAGGACGGCGTTGATCTCGTCGGACGTGGGGGGCTCCATGTTGCCGACGAGACGGACGGTCCGGAAGCCCAGGTTCCGCAGGCGGGTCAGTGCGCGCTGGCGGTTGGCCGAGACGACGAGGACCCTGATGTACTCGTCCGGGGCCCCGCCGGGCGAGGGCAACCGGAGGGCCACGACGACGTCGCCGCTCGGAAGCCTGGTGAAACCGCCGCTGGCCATAAGCACATGATCGGCAGATCGGCCCCCGTCCACCAGGGGACGGGGGCCGATCAGGTCACTTCGTGCGGAGCGTGATCACTTCTTGGAGGGACCCACCCGGACGGTGATGGTGCTGCCGTCCCGGGCCTCGTGGAGGATCGTGATGCTGGTGTTGCTCGGGGCCACCTTCACGCTGCCCGTGGGGTTCTCCGAGGACCAGTAGGAGTTCTTGTCGTCGAAGACCGTGTTGCCGGGCAGGCTCGGGAGCTTGGTGGCGACGCCGTTCTTGTGCAGGGTGATGGCGTCGGTGCGGGCCTTGGTGAACGTGGAGTCGTAGGACTGCACGCGGTTGCGCTGCAGCGTGCCGTCGCTCCACTTCAGCGCCTTGGGGTGGGCGTCGATCGGCAGGATCCGACCGGCGCCCGGGTGCGCGCTGACGTTGTTGTCGTTCATCGAGGTGTCCCACAGCCAGATCAGCAGGCCGTTCTGGTACGCGTAGTGCTCGACCCAGTTCTCCTTGGTGGTGCCCCAGCCGAAGTTGTAGGGGCCGACCTTCAGGGTCGTGTCGTACGAGACGTACTGCCGGTTCTCCGCGATGTAGTACTGCGCGTAGTCCTCGGAGAACGTGGAGCCCTTGACCGTGAAGCCGTTCGCGGTCCAGCCGTTGTCACCGGCTTCGGCGCCGTCGCTGAGCAGGGTCGCCCCGTCGGCGGTCAGGGTGATCGCGTCGGCGAGGAAGCCCTTCTGGGCCACGCCACCGTCGGACTGGTAGCGGAAGCGGAGCTTGACCGACGTGCCCGCGTAGGCGTCCAGCGGGAGCACCATGTCCTGGTAGGAGGCCGCGGTGCCGGTCAGGGCCGGCTTGTCGCTGGCGTCGCGCGGGAGCGGGGCGCCGCCGATGGTGCCGTCGATCGCGGTCCAGTTGGCGCCGCCGTCGGTGGACACCTCGGTGTAGAGGTAGTCGTAGTTCTCCTCGATGTCGTACCAGCCCTTGAGGGACAGGCTCGCCGAGGTCTTGCCCGTGAGGTCGACGTCACGGGTGAGGGTGTTGCTCAGGTTGTCACCGCTGCCGCTCCACCACTGCTTCGCGCCCTCGGCCGGGGTCGCCAGCTCGGTGGTCACGGTCTTCTTCGGCAGCGTGACGACCAGGCCCTGCTTCCTCGCGGTGTTGTACTCCGCGACGCCGAGGGTGCTGATCCCGACCTTGCCGGCCTTGGCGGTGCTGTAGTTCAGCCAGCCCAGCTGCAGCTTGTCCCAGGCGGTCATGTCGCCGGGCAGGTCGCCGATGGTGTCCTTGCCGGTGCCGAGCCAGGAACCGGACGACATCAGCGTCCAGAAGCCGGTGGAGTTCTCGGCGGTGTTGGTGGTGTCGTAGTGGTCCGGCAGACCGAGGTCGTGACCGAACTCGTGGGCGAAGACCCCGAGGCCGCCGTTCTCCGGCTGGACGGTGTAGTCGCCGACCCAGACGCCGGTGTCGCCGATCTGGGTACCACCGAGCAGGTTGCCCGCCGGGCCGGTGGCGCCGGCGTCCGTGCCGAACGCGTACCAGCGGTGGGCCCAGATCGCGTCCTCGCCCTGGGCGCCGCCGCCGGCGGACTCGTCCTCACCGGCGTGCACGATCTGGAAGTGGTCGATGTAGCCGTCGGACTCGTTGAAGTTGCCGTCGCCGTCGTAGTCGTAGCGGTCCCACTGGTCGTACTCGGCCAGCTTCGCCTTGATCGTGGCGGCGGAGTCACCGGCGGCCTTGCGCGCGTCGACCCACTTGTTCACCGCGTCCGCGACGAGGTTCCAGGTGCAGGTGTCGCACTTGTTGCTGCCGTACCGGGCCTCGTTCCAGTCGACCTTGACCCAGTCGGCGACCTCGCCGGCGACCGAGTAGCGGCCGGAGGACTGCTTCTCGTAGTACTTCGCCATCGACTCCTTGCCGGAGGCCTTGGAGAAGTACAGGTCCTGGAAGTGCTGCTTGTTGTAGTCCGCCTGCCACGCCGTGCTGTTGTCCTTGCGGCGGTCGGGCTTGGCTATCTGGTTGTGCGCGGGACCGGTCGTACCGCCGTACTGCGGGTCGGTCTTGGTCCCGAACTCGGCGAGGATCACGAAGATCTTGTCGGTCTTCTCGCGCCCGAGTTCGACGTACTTGTTCTTGCCGAGCTTGACCACGTCCGAGGCACCGCGGTCCTCGACCTTGGACTTGCCCGAGATGACCTGCTCGATCGCCTGCTGGCGCTGGGCGGACTGGCGCTCGCTCAGCGGGCCCTTCAGATCGTGCTCGACGCGCTCCGCCTTCGCCGGGTCGTGCCGCACGACGCGACCGGCCTGCGGGTCGGCCTGGGCTGCCGCGACGGGGAAGGCGGTGGCGCCTATTGCGGCGATCGCCACGGCCAGAGCGGCGGATCTGATGGTCCGTCGTTGGCTTATCACGATGTATTGACCTCCCTAGGGTGAAGCCATTGCACCGGAGTGACGGATGAAAAGACAGATCTTGACTTGGCCATGACCGACAAGTACGGTGAGCGACCGATCCGTTGCGCATAGCGGACACATCGGCCTGCGCAACTCCATTTCGCCGCAGGTTCGTTGCGTCCCGGGGAAGATCGCGATGCGACCCCGTGCGCCCCCCGTGCTTCCGCACCGTGGGTTAGGTCACGCTTACCGGGCGTTCCGTGCGGGCATCTCGCACCGTAGAGTCGGTGGTTGGCGTGCCACGTCTGAACCACCGGGAAGACGGCCCTGGCCGACGCTCCGCCACAATCGTCGTATATGAGGACGGATCAGCCATGCCACGTCCCACCCCCGCCCAGCTGACCTACGGTTCCGCGACCGTGGTGCTCTCCACCCTCGCGATGCTGCTGCTCTCCGAGGCGAGATCGGGCGTCGCGGTGGCGGTCATCGCCGCGGCAGGACTGACGCTCGGTGTCCTGGTCGCCGTGACGGCGGCGATCCCGGCCGGCACGCGCCGCACGAGGCGCGAACTGCCCGCCGTACAGCAGCCGGTGCCACGACCCCGCGTCCGCGGCGCCGCCGAACCCCGGCTGGGGGAGCACTCGCTGCGGCGCTGAACCCGCACCCCCGCAGATCACGCCGACGGCCCCGGAGCATCCGCTCCGGGGCCGTCGTCTTCGTCAGTGCGGGTGTCAGGCCTGGACGACGACGGTCTTGGCCGCCTTGTCGTGCCAGCACTGGCGGTACGGCTTGTCCCACAGGTGCCACAGGACGTTGAGCAGCGACAGGATGGAGCCCACGCACGGCACGATGCCGATGAAGGAGTAGACCGCCGCGCGGCCCCAGGCGGCACTGCCGGGCGGGCTGCCGTCGGCCAGCTTGGCGACGCGGATCTTCATGACCTTCTTGCCGATGGTCTGACCCGTCGACTGGAGCATCAGGCCCTCGTACGCGAACGCGCCCGCGAAGACGAGCAGCTCGATGCCGAGGAACGCGCCGGTGTCCGTGAAGGAGGTGCTCGTGGCGACCATCAGGATGATGAGCGCGACGAGGAAGATGCCGCCGTCGATGAGCCGGGCGAGGAAGCGCTGGCCGCTGCCGGCCAGCGGGGGCATGCCCGCCAGGGCCGGGTCCGTCGGCATCTGGCCGTAACCGGGCCCCTGCTGCGGATAGGCGTAGGGCGACTGCTGCTGCGGGAACGGCTGCTGGTCGTAAGGGTTCTGGCCCTGGGGGTGCGGCTGCTGTCCGTACGGGTTCTGCCCGTACGGGTCCTGGCCCCCCGAGCCGCCCTGCGGGTAACCGTAGCCGGGCGGTTGATTCGAACTCATGCAGTGAGTAAATCAGCCGGGCATGACGGCGCATAGACGGTGATGGTCACGGCCCTGCGACGATCACCCCACAGCGTGCCTTACTCCACCGAAACCACCACGGTTTGCCCCGCTTTGTCGTGCAGGCACTGACGGTACGGCTTGTCCCAGGTGCACCAGAGCACTTCGATGATCCAGAAGATCTCACCACAGCACGGGATGATCGGCACCAGGGAGTAGACCGACTCCCGCTTCAGCGCCGCCGGGGTCGTCGGATTGGTGCCGTCGGCGAGCATGCCCACGCGCACCTTGAGCAGCTTCTTGCCGAGGCTCTGCCCGGACCTGGCGAGCATGAACACCTGGTAGGCCAGGTAGATCACGGCGTAGATGACGCCCTGGGAGAACACCGCGCCGGTGGCGTTGTAGTCGTAGTCCCAGATCAGCCCGGTGAGGCCGTAGACCGGGATGCCGATGATCAGCCCGTCGACGATGCGCGCGAGCAGCCTGCGCCCCCGGTGCGCCAGCGGGGGCATCCCGGCCAGGGGATCGGGCTCGCCCGCGCCGTACGGGCCACCGGCGTAGGGGTCGCCGCCGCCGTAGCCCGGGGGCGGCTGGTCGTAGGGCGAGCCGCCACCGGGCGGGGGCTGGTACGGGGGCGGCGGGTAAGGCTGCTGCCCGGGCGGCGACTGCTCCGCGGGCGGCGGTGACTGCCCGGGCGGCGGCTGCGCGGGCCCGGACGGCTCCCGGGGCGGCTTGGCGAACGGGTCCTCGGGCTGGTCGGTGCTCATGCCCCGAGTGAAACCCGGACGATTCGGCCGCGCCTCCGGCGGGGGCCGTTCGGGTGTCAGCTGTCGCGGGCCACGAAGGTACGTGCCGCCTTGTCGTGCCAGCACTGCCGCCACGGCCGGTCGAACAGGCACCACGCCAGCCCGAGGAAGCCGATCACGAGCGCGTCCAGCACCGTGTGGGTGAGCCAGCGCAGCAGCGCCTGCCCGAAGCCGGGCTCGTACCGGCTCTCGACGTCCACCACGCGCAGGCCGAGCAGCTTCTTGCCCAGGGTGCGGCCCCACTTGGCGGTGGGCAGCACCTCGTACAGCAGTCCGGTGACAAGCGCGACGGCGGCGAGGACGCCCAGTTGCACGCCCGTCGTGCCGTCGATCAGCCAGACCGTCGCCTCCTCGCCGGTCAGCCGGGCGGCGTCCACCTTGTCGCGCAGGTGCTCGTACGCCGCCGTGCCCAGCGGCAGAGCGGCGGCCGCGACGACCGCGCCCACCACCGCGCTGTCGATCAGCCGGGCCACCAGGCGCCTCCCCGGCGACGCGGGGCGCGCCTGCCGCCGCGCGGGGGCCGACGGGTCGTCGGCCCCCGGCCGCCATGACGCGGGGGCGGCCTCCCCGCCCTGCGGCGGGACCTGACGGGCCAGGTCGTGCACCTGCTGCGCCCACGGGACGGGAGCGGGCACCTGCTGCCCGGGCACGGCGCTCTCGGTCGGAGCGGACGCCGTGGCCCCGGCCGCGCCCGCGGCCGCCCGTGCGGCCGCGGGCGCGGGAGCCGGGGCCGGCGAAGGCGCGGCCGGGGCGGGGGCGGGGGCGGGGGCGGGGGTCCGCAGGGGGGCCGGGGCGGGGGCCTGGACCCGGTCGGGTGCGGCGGGCTGCTCCGCACGCTCGGGGGTGCCCCACGACACGCGGGGCACGGGGTCCTGCCGGGCCGGGTCGGCGGCCCACGCCCGCTCCGGGGCGGGTTCCGGACGGGACTCCCGCCGCGGCTGCTCCGCGGGGCGCGGCTGCGGCTGCGCCTGTGCCTGCAGCCCGGTGAAGGTGCCGGTGCCGGGTCCGCGTTCGACCCTCGGCGCCAGCGGGTCCTCGTCCAGGAACATCGGCCCGGACTCCTCCAGCGCGGGGGTCCACGGCGTCGCCGCCGGGGTCTGCGGCACCGGGGGCGCGGGCGGCGGTGCCAGCGCGGGGCCGGCCGCTGCCACGGCCGCACCGGACGGCGGCGCGAGGTCCTCCCCGGGCTGCGGGGCGGGGCGGCTCGTACCGGGCACCCAGGAGGACCCGTTCCAGTACCGGATGTATCCCGGGATGGACGGGTCCGGGTAGTACCCGGGACCGGGCAGACTCCCGCCGCTGCTACCGGAGGTCATCCGAGACAACTCCCCTCACGACCGACACGCTCGGACCAGCCCGCCGTCCCCGGCGTGCAAGGGACGACACTAACGAAGAACGCGGCGGGCGGACGAAAGAAACGATCCTTGGGCGAGGATCGGTATTCCGGGGCAAATCCCGTCGACCGAACCGATACGCTTCCGAACTGACACCGCCTCGGACGGACGGGGACGTGCGCGCCGCGGAGCCGTGGGCGCGGCGGGGGCGGTAACGGGAGGGCCGTCGTACGGCCGGACGCACCCGGGACGGTGCGGACGGCGACGTTCCGTGTGTACCGCATCCATCTCGCGTCTGCCGGGCCTTCGGGGAAAGTCCTCCCGATCCCCGGAACCCGCGTAATGGTGAAGGCCGTATGCGCTCTCTCCCGGTGCGGGCCCCGCGCAGCATCCGCCGCGCAGCACCGCCAGGGGCCTTCGCGCCGAGGAAAGGACGACGAGATGCACACCGTGGTCGAACGGGAACTGGAGATGCACCTGGTGCTGTCGCCCGAGCGCAGCATCGCCGTCCCGGCCAAGCTGTCCTACCGGGCGGAGGATCCCTTCGCCGTGCATATCACCTTCCACATCGGCTCCGACTGCCCCGTCAACTGGACCTTCGCCCGGGAGCTGCTGGTCGAGGGGGTGTTCCGGCCGAGCGGACACGGTGACGTACGGATCTGGCCGACCAAGACGGACGGGCGGAGCGTGATCTGCATGGCCCTCAGCTCGCCGGACGGCACCGCCCTGCTGGAGGCGTCCTCGCACCCGGTGGCGGCGTGGCTGGAGCGCACGCTGCGGGCGGTGCCGCCGGGGACGGAGCTGGACCACCTGGCCATGGACGAGCGGCTGGACGAGCTGCTGGCCCCGGCCGCCGGGGAGGGCACGCGCGACGAGCGCCGCACGCCCGACCCCTGGCACGGCGCCGACGAACCGCCGGACGCGTAGGGCGACGGCCCGCGGGCCGGGTGGCCGCGGCCGTGGGCTCAGAACACCTTGCCGGGGTTGAGGATGCCGAGCGGGTCGAAGACGGCCTTGACGCCGCGTTGCATCTCCACGCCCACCGGGCCGAGTTCGCGGGCCAGCCACTCCTTCTTCAGGACGCCGACGCCGTGCTCCCCGGTGATCGTGCCGCCGAGCTCCAGGCCGAGCGCCATGATCTCGTCGAAGGACTCGCGGGCCCGGCCGGACTCCTCGGGATCGGCGGCGTCGAAGCACACCACGGGGTGGGTGTTGCCGTCCCCGGCGTGCGCGCACACGCCGATCGTCAGGTCGTGCTTGCGGGCGATCGCCGCGACCCCGTCGAGCATCGCGGCGAGCCTGCCGCGCGGCACGCACACGTCGTCGATCATCGTGGCCGTGGAGACCCGCTCCAGTGCGGGCAGCGCCATCCGCCGTGCCTGCAGCAGCATTTCGGACTCCGCCGCGTCCTCGGCGGGCACCACCTGCGTCGCCCCGGCGGCCGCGCACAGCGCCCCCACCGCGGCCAGGTCGGCGGCCGGGTCGGGGGTGTCGAAGGCGGCGAGCAGCAATGCCTCGGTCGACTCGGGCAACCCCATGCTGGTCATGTCGTTGACCGCGCGCACGGTCGTACCGTCCATCAGCTCCAGCAGCGAGGGCACGTGGCCGCCGGTCATGATGTCGCAGACCGCCGCGCAGGCCGCCTCGGCCGAGGGGAACTCGGCCACCAGCGCCAACTGGGCGGGCGGCGCGGGCTTGAGGGCCAGCACGGCCCGCACGACGACGCCGAGGCTGCCCTCGGAGCCGACGAACAGCCGGGTCAGGTCGTAGCCGGCGACGCCCTTGGCGGTGCGCCGGCCGGTGCGCAGCAGCCGTCCGTCGGCCAGGACGACCTCCAGGCCGAGCACGTACTCGGCGGTGACCCCGTACTTCACGCAGCACAGGCCGCCGGAGCCGGTGCCGATGTTGCCGCCGATGGTGCACTGCTCCCAGCTGGAGGGGTCCGGCGGGTAGTACAGGCCCCGCTCGGCCACGGCACGGGAGAGGGCGGCGTTGACGACGCCCGGCTCGACGACGGCGACCCGGTCGACGGGGTCGATCTCCAGGATGCGGTCCATCCTGGTCAGGGAGAGCACGATGCAGCCGTCGGAGGCGTTGGCGGCGCCCGACAGGCCGGTGCGGGCCCCCTGCGGCACGACGGGCACCCGCAGCGCCGTGGCGGTCCGCATGACGTGCTGGACCTGCTCCACGGTGCGCGGCAGGACGACCACCGCGGGCGCCCCGGCCGGGCAGAAGCTGGCCATGTCGTTGGCGTACGAGGCGGTGACGTCGGGATCGGCGAGGATGGCCCCGTCGGGGAGTCCGGCGCGCAGCCGGTCGATGAGATCGCCCATGCGTCCAGCTTCGCACCGCGCCGCCGCCCGGGGAAGATCACGTCACCGCGCGGCTCACGGCTTTCTGAGTATCCGTACGGATGGTGGCGCGGGCGGGGGCGCGGCGAGGATGACCGCCGTGACGGATACGACGGACCCCGGGGGCACGGCACAGGCGCGGCGACGCCACGGGCGGAGGATCGCGGTGCGCTGCGTGTGGGCGGTCGTGCTGCTCGCCCCGCCGGTGGTGCTGTGGATCATGGGCGCGGCGGACGCGGCGCAGCACCAGAGCCCCACGGACTGGGTGGGCAACCACCGCGCCAAGGTCGCCCTGGAGAACGCCGCCCTGCTCATCGCGGGCCTGCCGGCCGCCGGGGTGGTGGTCGGTGCCCTCGCCGGGGCGCTGCGGCGGCCGCCGCGCACGGGGCTGTGGGCCGCGACGGGGGCGGTGCTGGGGGCGCTGGCGTTGTGGGGGTTCGGCGCGTACGCGTTCCTGTCGGCCCTGCGCCACTTCACGATCGTCTTCTGACGGCGACCGGCGCCGGCCGCGCCCTCCCCCGCGGGGGCACGGTCCGGCGCCGGAGTCGGCGGCGGTGGCGATCAGAGGTTGCCGCGGCGCTCCTGCTCGCGCTCGATCGCTTCGAAGAGCGCCTTGAAGTTGCCCTTGCCGAAGCCCATCGAACCGTGTCGCTCGATCATTTCGAAGAAGACGGTCGGGCGATCCTGGACAGGCTTGGTGAAGATCTGCAGCAGGTAGCCGTCTTCGTCCCGGTCTGCCAGGATCTTCAACTCCCGCAGGGTGTCGATCGGGACGCGGGTGTCGCCGACCCACTCGCCGAGGGTGTCGTAGTAGGAGTCGGGCGTGTCGAGGAATTCGACGCCCGCGGCGCGCATGGCGCGGACCGAGGCGACGATGTCGTTGGTGGCGAGGGCGATGTGCTGGACGCCCGGGCCGCCGTAGAACTCCAGGTACTCGTCGATCTGGGACTTCTTCTTGGCGATCGCGGGCTCGTTGATGGGGAACTTGACCTTCAGCGTGCCGTCCGCGACGACCTTGGACATCAGGGCCGAGTACTCGGTGGCGATGTCGTCACCGACGAACTCCTTCATGTTGGTGAAGCCCATGACGCGGTTGTAGAAGGTCACCCAGTCGTTCATCCTGCCGAGCTCGACGTTGCCGACGCAGTGGTCGATCGCCTGGAAGAACCGCTTGGCCGGCGGCTCCACGATCGGCTCGGCGGCGACGTAGCCGGGCAGGTACGGGCCCTTGTAGGCGCCGCGCTCGACCAGGGTGTGGCGGGTCTGGCCGTAGGTGGCGATGGCGGCCAGCACCACGGTGCCGTACTCGTCGCCGGCCTCGTGGGGCTCCTCCAGGCCGGTGGCGCCGTGGGCGAGGGCGTAGTCGTAGGCGGCGCGGACGTCCGGCACCTCCAGGGCCAGGTCCACGACGCCGTCACCGTGGGCTGCGACGTGCTCCTCCAGGAAGCGGCCGTGGTCGGTGGCGGCCCTGACGACGGAGGTGAAGACGAAGCGGGCGCTGCCGGACTCCAGGACGTAGGACGCGGTCTCGCGGCTGCCGTTCTCCGGTCCGGAGTAGGCCACGCGCTTCATGCCGAACGCGGTCGAGTAGTAGTGGGCGGCCTGCTTGGCGTTGCCCACCGCGAAGACGACCGCGTCCATTCCCTTGACCGGGAACGGGTCCGCGTCGCCGGGGGTGGGGGAAGTGTGATCCAGGGTCTCAGTCATGGCAGCAGCCTCGCCCGGCACCTCAAGGTGCGCAATAGTTCGCAGAACGACTGGACAAGCTGTACAGCGGTCGACGGAAATCGGGCGGCATTCTGTGCACGGTGACCACCGTCACAGGAGGGACTGGGGTGTCATGGGGATCGACCGGCTGGACGGACGGCTGATCAAGCTGCTCGCCGAGGAACCGCGGATCGGCGTGCTGGAGGCCTCGCGGCGCCTGGGAGTGGCGCGCGGGACCGTGCAGGCACGGCTGGACCGCCTTCAGGCCAATGGGGTGATCCGCGGCTTCGGACCGCAGGTCGACCCGGCCGCGCTGGGCTATCCGGTGACGGCGTTCGCCACGCTGGAGATCAAGCAGGGGCAAGGCCCGGACGTGCGGGCGCATTTGGCCGGCGTCCCGGAGGTCCTGGAGCTGCACACCACGACCGGGCAGGGGGACATGCTGTGCCGGCTGGTGGCCCGCTCGAACGCCGATCTCCAACGTGTGATCGACCGGGTTGTGGGCTTTGATGGCATCGTGCGGGCCTCCACGGCGATCGTCATGGAGAACCCGGTCCCGTTGCGGATCATCCCGCTGGTCGAGCAGGCGGCACAGGACGCGGACACGTAGCCGAGGGACGGCAGGGGTGATGCCCGGTGAGCTTCTGGGAGTACCTCGCCAGCCGTCACGAGCAGCTGCTGATCGACGCGTACCAGCAGGCCAGCCTGGTCTTCCAGTGCATGGTGCTGGCGACCGCGATCGGGGTGGCGATCGGGGTCCTGTCCTACCGGCGCGACTGGGCCGCGGCCCTGGCCGTCACCTCCACCGCGACGATCCTCACCATCCCCTCCCTGGCCCTGATCGGCCTGCTGATCCCCTGGCTGGGGCTCGGCGTCCCCCCGACGGTGACGGCCCTGACGCTGTACGGGCTGCTGCCGGTGGTCCGCAACGCGATCGTGGGGCTGCGCGGGGTCGACCCGGCGCTGGTCGACGCGGCCCGCGGCATCGGTATGTCGCGAACGGCCGCCCTGGCGCGGGTCGAGCTGCCGCTGGCGTGGCCGCCGATCCTGACCGGCATCAGGGTGGCGACGCAGATGCTGATGGGCATCGCGGCGATCGCGGCGTACGCCTCCGGACCGGGGCTCGGCAACGAGATCTTCCGCGGGATCGCCTCCCTGGGCGGCGCCAACGCCCTCAACCAGGTGCTGGCCGGGACGGTCGGCATCGTCGTCCTGGCGCTGCTCTTCGACGCCTGCTACGTGCTGCTCGGGCGGCTCACCGTCCCCCGGGGGATCCGTGGCTGAGGCGTCGGGCGCGACCATCGAGCTGGAGCAGCTGACCAAGCGGTACCCGGGCAGCGCGGAGCCGGCCGTGGACGGCGTGAGCATGGAGATCGGGGCCGGCGAGACGGTGATCTTCGTCGGGCCCTCCGGGTGCGGGAAGTCCACCACCCTGAAGATGATCAACCGGCTGATCGAGCCGACCTCGGGCCGCATCCGCATCGGCGGCGAGGACGTCACCCACATGGACCCGGTGAAGCTGCGCCGCAAGATCGGCTACGCGATCCAGTCCTCCGGGCTGTTCCCGCACATGACGGTGGCCGAGAACATCGGGCTCGTCCCCCGGATGGTGGGCTGGTCCAGGGCGCGGGTCCGGGACCGCGTCGAGGAGATGCTGGACCTGGTCGGGCTGGACCCGAGGGAGTTCCGCAGCCGCTACCCGCGCCAGCTGTCGGGCGGTCAGCAGCAGCGCGTCGGGGTGGCGCGGGCGCTGGCGGCCGATCCCCCGGTGCTGCTGATGGACGAGCCCTTCGGCGCCGTCGACCCGATCACCCGTGACCACCTCCAGGACGAACTGATCAGGCTGCAGCACGAACTGCACAAGACGATCGTCTTCGTCACCCATGACTTCGACGAGGCGATCAAGCTCGGGGACCGCATCGCGGTGCTGCGGGAGCGCTCGCACATCGCCCAGTTCGACACCCCTGAGGCGATCCTGACCAATCCGGCCGACGACTTCGTCTCCGGGTTCGTGGGCGCCGGGGCCGCCCTGAAGCGGCTCAACCTGACCCGGGTGCGGGACGTGGGCGTCGCCGACTTCCCGACGGTGCGCCTGGACGACCCCCTCCAGTCGATCTTCGACCGGCTGCGGGAGGTGACCACGACCAACGAACTGCTGCTGCTGGACCGCAGGGGCCGCCCCTACAAGTGGCTGCGGCGCGGCGACCTGCTGCGCGCCAAGGGCTCGCTCGCCCGCGCCGGGACGCTGGTGGGCGACACGGTGACCCGGGACGCGACCCTGCGGGACGCCCTGGAGGCGGTGCTCACCGACAGCAGCGGACGGGTCGCGGTGACCGGCCGGCGCGGCGAGTTCACCGGGGTGGTGGACATGGAGACGCTGCTCAACTCCGTGCACGAGCTGCTGGAGGAGGACCGGCTGGCGGCCCTGGAACACCGTCACGAACTGGAGGAGCTGCGCGCCCCGCAGACCCGGGCGGAGCAGGAGGGCGCCGACCACGAACCGGGGGCGCGGGCATGAGCCCCGCCACCGGCGTACCGCCGGGCGGGACGGACGGGACGGGAGGACCGGGCGGGCCGGGCGGGCCCGCGACGGCTCCCGGGGCCGGGCAGGGCCCGGCCGGTCCGGAGGAACCCACGGGCGGCGAGGGCCTCGGCGACCGGCCCCCCGGGCCCGCCGCCCGACCGCCGGCCCGGCGGCTGACCTGGCGGAGACTGCTGGTCACCCCGTTCGTGCTGGCCCTCGTCCTGCTCGCCACCTATCTGTGGATCACCGGCATCACCCTCGACTCCATCGCCGAGAACGCCCTCGTCGGCGACACCGTCAGGGTGCGGCTGTGGCAGCACGTCAAGCTGACCGCGATCTCCACCTTCTGGGTGCTGGTCATCGCCGTCCCGCTCGGCATCGCACTGACCCGGCGGCGGCTGCGCCCCGCCGCGCCGGTGGTCACGGCGATCGCCAACATCGGGCAGGCGACGCCCGCCATCGGGATGCTGGCGCTGCTGGTCATCTGGCTGGGCATCGGGCCGCGCACGGCGCTGATCGGCATGGTGGTCTACGCGGTGCTGCCGGTGCTGTCCAACACCATGGCGGGGCTGAGGGCCATCGACCCCACTCTGATCGAGGCCTCGCGCGGCATCGGGATGTCGGCGGCCGGGACGCTGTCCCGGATCGAACTGCCGCTGGCGGTACCGCTGATCCTGGCCGGCGTCCGCACCGCGCTCGTGCTCAACGTGGGCACCGCCACGCTCGCCACCTTCGTCGGCGGCGGCGGCCTCGGCGACATCATCACCACCGGGATCGTCACCCAGCGCATGCCGGTGCTCGTGCTGGGTTCGGTGCTCACCGTGGTGCTGGCCCTGCTGGTGGACTGGCTGGCGTCGCTGGCCGAGCAGCTGCTGCGGCCGCACGGTCTGGACACGGGCTGATGCGCCGCCGGGCCCTGGCCGCCGCGGGCCTCCTGGTGCTGCTCGCCTGCGCCCCGGGCTGCGGGCTCAAGAGCGGCAGCCCGCTCGTCGACGACGTGCGCCCCGGCTCCCTGGGACAGGGGCTCCCGCTCAAGGGCGCCTCCCTGACGGTGACGTCCAAGAGCTTCAGCGAGCAGATCATCCTGGGCTCGATGATCGGCCTGGTCTTCAAGGCGGCTGGCGCCGAGGTGCTGGACCGCACCAACATCCAGGGCTCCATCGGGGCGCGGGAGGCGGTCAAGTCCGGTGCCGCGGACGCCATGTACGAGTACACGGGCACCGCCTGGATCACCTACCTCGGCCACGACGAGCCCATCGCCGACCCCATGGAGCAGTGGCGGGCCGTCCGCGACGCCGACCTGCGCAACGGCATCACCTGGCTACGGCCGTCCACCCTGGACAACACCTACGCCCTCGCCATCAGCCGGGACAAGAACCGTCCGTACGGGCTGCGGACCCTGTCCGACGTCGCCGCACTGTCGCGGAGGGACCCCAAGGCGGTCACCCTCTGCGTGGAGAACGAGTTCGCCTCGCGGGACGACGGCCTGCCCGGCATGGAGAAGGCGTACGGCATGGACCTGCCCTCCGCCAACATCCGCAAGATGGACACCGGGATCATCTACACCCAGATCGCCAAGCCCGGCTCCTGCCTGCTCGGCGAGGTCTACACGACCGACGGCCGGATCGCCTCCCTGGACCTGCAGGTCATGGAGGACGACAAACGCTTCTTCCCCAACTACGACGCCGCCCCCGTCGTCAACAGCGAGGCCCTGGAGCGCTGGCCGGCCATCCGCTCCCTGCTCGACCCGCTGTCGGAGAAGCTGACCACCGACGTCGGCCGCGAGCTCAACGCCAAGGTGGACGTGGAGGGCGAGGACCCGCACGAGGTCGCCAAGGAGTGGCTGGTGAAGGAGGGCTTCATCAGGGCGGGGTGAGCGCGCGGGCCGCGTGCGTCGGACGATGCATGCAAAGAAAGCATTGCAAAGGAGTCTTTGCAACCTCTACGGTGGGACCGTGCCAGACGACCCCACCGCCGACGCGACCGACCCCGGCGTCATCCGCCTCGACCCGCGCACCCTGCGCGGCCTCGCGCACCCGCTGCGCATCCGGCTGCTCGCCGCGCTGCGCGAGTACGGCCCCGCCACCGCCTCCGGCCTGGCGGCCCGGCTCGGCGAGTCCAGCGGCGCCACCAGCTACCACCTGCGGCAACTGGCGGCGTACGGCTTCGTCGAGGAGGAACCGGACCGCGGCACCGCGCGCGAGCGCTGGTGGAGGGCCGCGCACCGCGGCACGCACTTCGACGCCGGGGGCTTCCTCGGCCACGCCGACCCCGAAGTGCGCGCCGCCATCGGGCTGTTCGGGCGCGAGGTCGCCGCGCACCACGCCGCGGAGCTGGAGACCTGGCTCGCCACCGTCGGCGACTGGCCCGCGGAGTGGCGCCGCAGCTTCGACCTCAGCGACTTCGCCCTGCGGCTCACCCCGGCCGGGGCCCGCGCCCTGCGCGACGAACTCCACGCCGTGCTGGAGCGCTACCGCACCTCGGAAGGGCAGCACCCCTCGGACCGCGAGGACACCGGGGACGCCGTGCCCGTCCGCGTCCACCTGCACACCTTTCCGCGCACCGCGGACTGACCGCACCGACCACGGGGGACACACATGGAGACCGGCACCGGCATATCCGACGGCACCGAGCGGGCCACCGGGCCTGTGCCGGCACCCGATCCGCGGCCGCTGCGGCTCGTGCTGGCCGCCAACGTCGTGTCGATCAGCGGCAATTCGCTCACCGTGCTCGCCGTACCGTGGTTCGTGCTGCAGACCACCGGCAGCGCCGCCCGCGCGGGCCTGGCGGCCTTCTGCGCGACCCTGCCGGTCGTGGTCTCCGCGCTCGTCGGCGGGCCGGTCATCGACCGCTTCGGACGGCGCAGGTCCTCGGTCCTGTCGGACGCGGTGTGCGCGGTGGCCGTCGTGGCGATCCCGCTGCTCCACTTCGCGGGCGTGCTGCGCTTCTGGCAGCTGTGCGCGCTGATGGCCGTCAGCGGGCTCTTCCACGCCCCCGGCGAGACCGCGCGCGAGGTCCTGCTGCCCGTGCTGGCCGAGCGGGCCGGGACGCCACTGGGGCGCGCCGCGGGCTACTTCGACGGCGCCTCACGCGGCGCCCGAATGCTCGGCGCCTCGGCCGGCGGCGTGCTCATCGCCGTCCTGGGCGCGGAGGCGGTGCTGCTGCTGGACGCGGCGACCTTCGCCGTCTCCGCGCTGCTGATCGCCTTCGGCGTCCGCGGACTGCCCGGCGCCGAACCCGCCAAGGACGCGGCACCGGTCTCCCTGCGCACGTACCGGGCCGAACTGCGCGAGGGCTACGCCTTCCTGATCCGCACCCGGCTGCTGCTCGCCATCACCTTGATGGTCATGGTCACCAACGGCCTGGACGCGGGCTGGAGTTCGGTGCTGCTGCCCGTGCACGCCGACCGGGAACTCGGCGGCTCCGTCCAACTCGGCCTGTTGTCGGGGCTCTTCGGGGCCGGCGCGCTCGCCGGTGCGCTGCTGTACGGAGCGGTGGGCCACCGCCTGCCGCGATGGCCGGTCTACACGGTGTGCTTCCTGCTGTGCGGCGCGCCCCGGTTCCTGGTCGCCGCGTGGGTACCCGGATGGGGTGCCCTGGCGGTGACCATGGTGGCCGGCGGCATCGCGGCGGGGGCGCTCAACCCGATCCTGGCGACGGTGACCTTCGAGAACATCCCGGACGAGCTGCGCACCCGCGCCCTGGGCACCCTGGGCGCCGGGGTGCTGCTCACCACCCCCGTGGGCGGCCTCGCCGCGGGCTACCTGGTGGACGGCATCGGCCTGGCCGGCGCGCTGCTGCTGACCGGCGGGGCGTACTTCCTGGCGACGCTGTGCCCGCTGGTCTTCCCCTCCTGGCGCCACATGGACACCCGGCGGGGCACATGACCTCGCACTAACAGCTGGGGACCTTGCCGCCGCTGTCGAGGGCGTCCAGGGCGTCGATCGCGCCGTCCAGGGTGGTGACGGGCACCAGGCGCAGCCCCTTGGGGAGTTCGGCCCTGGCGTCGGCGCACTCGGCCTTCGGGACGAGGAAGACGGTCGCGCCGTCACGCCGGGCGGCCTGCTCCTTGAGCGGGACGCCGCCGACCGGGCCGACCTTGCCGCCGGCGGTGATCGTCCCCGTACCGGCGATCCTGCGGCCGCCGGTGAGGTCGCCGCCGCGGCCGTTGCCCTCGATCTTGTCGATGATGCCCAGGCTGAACATCAGCCCCGCGCTGGGCCCGCCGACGTCCGCGAGGTGGAGGGTGACCTTGACGTCCGAGGGGGACAGCCGCAGCTGCCGCAGGGCCGCGGCGGTGGCGTCCTGCTGGGACTCGGTCATCTCCGCCTGGTTGTGCCGCTCGATCTCCTTGACGGTGCCGCCGGTCGGGTAGACCGCGTCGCGCGGCATCACGGCCTGGTCCGTGGCGAACCAGGCCTTGAGGACGTCACCGAAGCGGACGGCCGCGTCCGGGTTCGTCGCGCCGATGGTCGTCATCCGCAGCTGCCCCGAGGTGTCGCGGGTCCCGGTCCCGGAGATCGTGATCACCGGCTTGCCCTGGTCGTCGCCGAGGACGTCGGCCGTCAGCCCCGGCACGACGATCGAGATCGGCAGCGGCGCGAACAGGGCCACCGCCAGCAGCGCGGCCACGAGCGCGGCGCAGACGGCGAGGATCCGGTTCCGGGCGGAGACGAAAGGCATGGGGTGAATGTAGTTCACGGCGGCGGCCCGGCGTGCCGGGGCCCGGGGCGCCGGGGCGCCGGGGCCGCTAGCGCAGGGCGTCGGCGACCTCCAGCGCCGCCTCGACGACCCGGGGACCCACCCGTTCGGGTATCGCGTCGGCGAGCATCACCACGCCCACGCTGCCCTCGATGCCCGGCACGCCCACCAGCGGGGCCGCCGCACCGCTCGCCCCGGCCTCCAGCTCGCCGTGGGTCAGCACGTACCCGGGACCCTCGGAACACCGTGGATCGGGCTCGTACGGCTGCACGCTGCGTCCGGCGAGGATCGCCCGGCCCGCGGCGCCGCGGTCGAGGGAGTGCCGGAAACCGGTGCGGTAGGCGACGTGGTAGTCGGTCCAGCTCGGCTCGACGACGGCCACGGCCAGCGCCTCGGTGCCGTCGACCAGCGTGAGGTGGGCGGTGGCGCCGATGTCCTCGGCGAGGGAGCGCAGGGCGGGGAGCGCGGCCTCGCGCAGCAGCGGGTGCACCTGGTGCGCCAGCCGCAGCACGCCGAGCCCGACCCGGGCGCGGCCGCCGAGGTCCCGGCGGACCAGGGAGTGCTGCTCCAGCGTGGCCAGGAGGCGGTAGACCACCGTACGGTTGACGCCCAGCTTCACCGCCAGCTCCGTGACGGTCAGTCCGTGGTCGGTGTCGGCCAACAGCTTCAGGACCCGCAGGCCCCGATCGAGCGTCTGAGAGGTCTCCGCGGTCACGACGCCCCCTTCTCGTGTGAGTGGCGGCTCATCTCTCACGGCGGGAGCACTGCCGGTCCCGCGGCAGAGCGCGGAGAGGCCACCGGTCTGGCGGTACCGGCTGGCGCCCCGAGGCTGCTCTGCCACGGCGCGTTGCGTGACCGGAACGGTAGCGATGCGTACCGCTCAGCGGAAGACTTCGTCCACAATCCGGTCACGTGACGGGGGTAGCGGGGGCGCACGACGTAAATCTTCCGTTGAATCACCTCTCGCACCGCAAGATTCACAGCGCCACTGACGTACCATCAGCACCCGGCGCGGGCACCGCGGATGAGCGGACGACCGCCGCTCAGCGCATCCGCGTCGCCCACTCCTGGACCTTCTTGATGCGTTCGTTGAGCTGCCCCGCCGTCGCCTCCGCGCTCGGCGGTCCGCCGCACACCCGGCGCAGCTCGTTGTGGATGACGCCGTGCGGCTTGCCGCTCTGGTGGTTGTACGCGGCGACCATCGTGTTCAGCCGCTTCCGCAGCTCCAGCAGCTCCTTGTGCGTGACGATCGGCCGCCGCTCGGCGGGCAGTTCCAGCAGGTCCGCCTCGCTGTCCGGCTTCTTCCGGCTGTGCGCGATCTGCCGGGCCTGCCGCTTCTGCAGCAGCAACTCCACCTGGTCCGGCTCGAGGAGGCCCGGAATGCCCAGGTAGTCCTGCTCCTCCTCGCTGCCCGGGTGCGCCTGCATGCCGAACTCGGCGCCGTCGTACAGCACCCGGTCGAAGACGGCGTCGGACTCCAGCGCCTCGAAGGGCAGCATGTCCTGCTCGCCGGTGTCCTCGTCCTGTTGCTTCTCGGCCTCCTCCAGCTCCTTCTCGGACTCCGCGTACGGGTCCTCCTCGCCCTCCTTCTTGGGCTTGTCGAGGGCGTGGTCCCGCTCCACCTCCATCTCGCCCGCGAATTCCAGCAGCATGGGGATGGTCGGCAGGAAGACCGAGGCCGTCTCGCCGCGCCGGCGCGACCGCACGAAGCGGCCCACCGCCTGTGCGAAGAACAACGGGGTGGAGATCGTCGTCGCGTAGACCCCGACGGCCAGCCGCGGGACGTCCACGCCCTCCGACACCATGCGGACCGCCACCATCCAGCGGTCGTCGCTCGCGCTGAACTCCTCGATCCGTGAGGACGCCCCGGTGTCGTCGGAGAGCACCACGGTCGCCTTGTGCCCGGTGATCTCCCGGATCAGCTTGGCGTACGCGCGGGCCGAGTCCTGGTCGGTGGCGATCACCAGGGCGCCGGCGTCCGGGATGGACTTGCGGACCTCCGTCAGCCGCTGGTCGGCGGCGCGCAGCACGTTCGGGATCCACTCGCCGGTCGGCGCCAGCGCGGTCCGCCAGGCCTGGCCGATCGCGTCCCTGGTCATCGGCTCGCCGAGCCGCGCGGAGATCTCGTCGCCGGCCTTCGTGCGCCAGCGCATGTTGCCGCTGTAGGAGAGGAAGATCACAGGGCGCACGACGTGGTCGGCGAGCGCGTTGCCGTAGCCGTAGGTGTAGTCGGCGGAGGACCGGCGGATGCCGTCGTTGCCCTCCTCGTACGTCACGAACGGGATCGGGTTCGTGTCCGACCGGAACGGCGTCCCGGTCAGCGCCAGCCGCCTGGCCGCCGGCTCGAACGCCTCCAGGCACGCCTCGCCCCAGGACCGGCTGTCGCCCGCGTGGTGGATCTCGTCCAGGATCACCAGCGTCTTGCGCTGCTCACAGCGGTTGCGGTGCAGCATCGGGCGCACGCCGACGCCCGCGTAGGTCACCGCGACCCCGTGGTACTCCTTGCCGACCGGCCCCGCGCTGTACTCCGGGTCCAGCTTGATGCCTATCCGGGCCGCCGCCTCCGCCCACTGCTTCTTCAGGTGCTCGGTGGGGGCGACGACGGTGATCTGCTGCACGAGGTGGTTGTGCAGCAGGTACGAAGCCAGGGTGAGCGCGAACGTCGTCTTGCCTGCGCCGGGCGTCGCGACGGCCAGGAAGTCACGCGGCTGCGTCGCGACGTAACGGTCCAGGGCACCTTGCTGCCAGGCGCGCAGCTTGCCGGCCGTGCCCCAGGGGGCGCGGCCGGGGAAGGCGGGCGACAGGTGGTGCGAGTGCGAGCTGCTTGCGCTGTGCGGGGCGGTGGTAGTCACGGTCTCCGGTGACGGGTCGGGTACGACAACCGTCACAGCCTACTGGCGCGCGGCGCGGGCTCGTGGTTGCGGCCCGTTGTCGTGTGCGGCGCGGCTGTGGTTGCGGTTGGGGGTTTCCCCGCCACCCTCCCGATGGCCCGGCGCGGTCAGTGCGGGCCTGCGCTCCGTTGGGTTGGGGTCGGGGCCGCGCCGGCGCCCTCCCCCAGCCTTCGGCCGGGGGGACCCCCACAGCGCTCGCGGTGTACGTCCACATCGTTCGGCGCCCGGGTCCGCCGCTCGTCTCCCCCCAGCCTTCGGCCGGGGGGACCCCCATGGGCGCACCCCGCCACACCCCCTCCCGTGTGTTGGGGCGACTGACGGCCGGTGGGGGTAAGTAAGGCACTTCCGGCAACCCCGGACCGCCTTCTCACCCCATCCGGCCGTTAGTCGCCCACACGACCGAAGGGGGTGTGGCGGGGTACGCCCCCGGCCGAAGGCTGGGGGCGTACCCCGGCGCGGCACCGACCCCACAACGAACGCAGCGAGGCGGTCACTGACCGCGCCGGATGGGGGTCCCCCCGGCCGAAGGCTGGGGGAGGGCGGGAGGGCGGGGGATGCCCCCCGCGGGCGCAACGCACCCGCACGCAACCACCGGCCTCAAGGGGCACCCGCATCCGCGCCCGCGGGCGGTTGGCCGCCGCAGGCGAGGCGGGCGAGGTCGGTGACCTCGGCGAGTGTGAGCTGGCGCACGCTCACGTCACTCCCCCGGCCTGCGCAGCAGGTCCGCGTGGGCGGCGGCGTACGCCTCCCCCGTGGTGCGGACGCGCGCGGCCTCGGCCGCCTCGTACGCCCGCACCGCCGTGCGCACGCCCTCCGCGACGGGCACGCCGTGCGCGTCGGCGAGGTCGCCCAGGGACTCCCACTCGGCGTCGGTGAAGACGAGGGTCAGCTTTTCCACACCGGGACGGTAATCCCCGGGCGCGCCCGTCTCACCCGGTTTTCGGGCGGAGGCGGACCGCGACGGCGACGCCCGCGAGGGCGAGGACGGACATGGGGAGGAGGACGGCCGTGAAGGCGCCCGCCGCCCCGCCGAGGGCGGCGAAGACGGTGCCCGCGGCGGCGACCAGGACGACGCTGGAGAGCGCGTCGGAGACCTGGAGGGCGGCGGAGTTCGCGCCGGCCTCGGAGGGGGGCGAGAGCTTGAAGAGGATGACGCTCAGGGACGAGATGACCAGGCCCGCGCCGAGGCCGCCCACGCCCCACGCGGCGGCGGCGCTCCAGGCGGGGGCGGCGTCCAGGAGCGGCAGGGCGGCGCCGGCGATCGCGGCGGCCATGAGGAACATGCCGAGGACGACGAGGCGTTCGCGGTGGGGTTCGAGGCGGGGGCGGCCCTGGATCCAGGAGCCGATGCCCCAGGTGACGCCGCCGCTGGCCAGGGAGAGCCCGGCGAGGGTCGGGGACATGTGCCGCTGCGTGACGAGCATGAGCGGGACGAAGCTCTCGGCGCCGAGGAACGTGCCGGACGCCACACCGCGCAGCAGCACCACGGACGGCAGTCCGCGGGCCGCGCGGAAGGTGCCGCGGGGCAGCAGCCGCAGCGCGGCCGGGACGACGAGCGCGGCGCCCGCCACGGCGAAGAGCAGCGACAGCGGCCTCAGGTCCTGCCCGGCGTACTGGAGCAGCCCGGCGCCGGCGGAGACGGCGAGCGCGAGGCGCAGCCGGCGGCCGTCGGGGGCCGCGCGGTCGTCCGGGGGCCGCTGGAGGGAGGCGCGGCGCAGCGCGGGCAGGCCGGTGAGGAGCGGGAGCACGACGAGCAGGGGGATGGCGAGGAAGACCCAGCGCCAGCCGAACTGCTCGGTGACCGTGCCGGCCACGAGCGGGCCGACGATGGAGGGCAGCACCCAGGACGCGGCGAAGGCCGCCATCACCGCGGGCCGCAGGCGTTCGGGGTAGGCGAGGCCGACGACGACGTACAGGGCGACGATGACGAGCCCGCCGCCGATGCCCTGCACGGCGCGGCCGAGCACGAACGGCCACATGGACTGGGCGGTGCCGGAGACGACCAGGCCGGCCGCGAAGGCGCCGATGCCGGTGACGAGCGGCGCCAGCGGCCCGGTGCGGTCGCACCACTGGCCGCTGACGACCATCGCGAAGAGCGAGGTGGTGAAGTAGCCGGAGAAGGCGAACGCGTACAGCGGCAGCCCGTCCAGCTCGCGGGCGGCGATGGGCATGGCGGTGCCGATGGCGGTGGCCTCGAAGGCGATGAGCAGGACGACGGAGACCATCGCGAGGGTCAGCGCGCGGTAGCGGCTGCCCAGGACGGTGTCGGCCCCGGTGTCCGGCCCGGCGAGGGGCATGCCTGCGTGGCCGGATACCGGCTCGGTGTCTGCGGTGGTCACCACGACAGGGTAAGGGGTCAACCGGCTCGTTGCCCCTGGCACCCGGGTCGGCCTTTCGGCCTAGGGCCGGGAGAAGCGGGCCCGGGCCGGGAAGGCGTAGGCCATGCCGCACTACACCTCGTACGACGGAACCGAGCTCGCCTACCAGGACCGGGGCGAGGGGCCCGTACTGCTCGCGCTCGCCGGCGGCCCGGGGCGGGACGCCGCCTACCTGGGCGACCTGGGCGGCCTGGACCGGGGCAGGCGCCTGGTGGTCCCGGACAGCCGGGGCACCGGCGGCAGCCCGCCGGCCGGCGACCCGCTCGCCTACTCCTTCCCTCGGCTCGCCCAGGACCTGGAGGCGCTCCGCGCGCACCTGGGCCTGGAGCGCTTCGCGCTGCTCGCGCACGACGCGGCCGCCGCGACCGCGCAGGTGTACGCCGCCGCCTACCCGGAGCGGCTGACGCACCTCGTGCTGGTCACCCCGGGCTCCCGGCTGCAGGGCGAGCTGCCCGACGACGCCCGCGAGATCTTCGAGAGCCGCGTGCGCGAACCCTGGTGGCCGGAGGCGGTCGCCGCCCTCGCCGAGCTGGAGACCGCCGACGACCTCGACCGGGTCCGTACGCTGCTTCTGCAGGTCGCGCCGATGGCGTACGGCCACTGGGACGAGCCCCAGCGCGTCCACGCCGCCGCCGAGGGCGGCCAGTTGCACCCGGTCCCCCGCGCCGGTTTCTGGCAGGGCATCGACGAACCGGCCCGGCTCGCTGTCCTGGCCCGGCTGCGCGAGGTGACCTGCCCGGTGCTGGTCCTCACCGGCGACCGTGACGCCATCACCGGGATGCGCGCGGGCGAGGTCGTCGCGGCCTGCTTCCCGCACGCCCGCCTGCGTCCGCTGCACGCCGTCGGGCACTTCCCGTGGGTGGACGAACCCGGGCTGTTCCGCCCGGTGGTGGAGGAGTTCCTCGCGTCGCCCGGCGGTTCGTGAACGGCGTGTGGCAGTCCTGTTGCAGGCCCCCGGGAACCGTTGACCCCTTCCCGGGGGCCGCGTCTATGGTCGAGTCACGTCGACGACGCAAGGCCGTGTGCCCGAGTGGTTCAGGGGCTCGACTGCAAATCGAGTTACGTGGGTTCGATTCCCGCCACGGCCTCTTCTGCCTTGACCAGGGAAAGGAAACGGTCAACGGCGCACCCGATAGCGCAGGTGAAGCACCCGGTTGCCCTGGATCGCCACGTCAGGATCCTCCAACAGGTGCTGCGCGTGGACCGACCCGAAGTAGCGCTTGCCGGACCCGAACACGACGGGTACGACGTCCATGCGCACCTCGTCGATCAGGCCCGCGGCAAGCACCTGGCCACCGACGTCGCCGGCGGCGACCTCGACCATGCGGTCACCCGCAAGCTCCTGCGCCTTGGCCACGGCTGCCCCGACGCCGTCGACGAAGTGAAACGGTGCCTCGGGGTCCCAGCCCTCGGGCGCCGGCCGGTGCGTCACGACGACCACGTGGTCGATCCCGCCCGGCGGCTTCCCGTCCCAGCCGTCCGTCAGGTCGAAGACGTGGCGGCCGACGATCGTGACTCCGATCCGGTCCCAGTACGGCCGGGTGTAGTCGTAGGACGTCTGCGACACCTTCAGCACGCCGCTCTCGTCCAACGGGACGTCACCGCTGGACAGCCAGTCGAACAGCGGTCCGGGCTGGTCATTCTCGTCCGCGACGAAGCCGTCCACCGACACCGAGCTGTACATGACCACCTTGCCCACGGGGCTCTCCTCTGCCTTGGGGGTGCCCCAAATTAGCGTGTTGTGAGCTGTCGCTCGCGTGGCCGGGGCACTTTGCCCACACCGTGGTTCGCACTCGTCCACGAGCCACTGCACACCCCGCTCCGAGAACGGCCACGACCTCCACATGAAGGGCCCGGTCCGCACGGACCGGGCCCTTGATCGTGGATGGCGGGGCGTCAGCCCAGGGGGCGGGCCACCGCGTGCTGGGGGCGGATGGGCAGCCGGCTGACCGGGCGGCCGGTGGCCGCGCGGACGGCTGAGGCGACGGCGGCCGGGGAGACGACGACGGGGACCGCACTGGCGGCCTTGGCGCCGAAGGGGGCGAGCACGTCGCGTTCCTCGACGAGCCGGACCACGCGGATCGCGGGCGCGTCGAGCGCCGTGGGCAGCGAATAGCCGGTCAGGCTGGGCCGCTTGATGACGCCGCGCGGCGCGCGGAGGTCCTCCATGAGGGCCATGCCGACGCCCTGGGTGACCCCGGCCTCGATGCGGGCCAACAGCTGCGCGGGGTTGAGGATCCGGCCGACGTCCTGGGCGACGGCCATCTCCACGACCCGGATCGCGCCGAGTTCGATGTCGACGTCGACCACGGCGCGCACGGCGCAGAAGGCGAGGCCCACGAAGGCGTCGCCCTGGCCGGTGTCGTCGAGCCCCTCGGTGGGGTGCGGGCGGCACTGGGCGGTGGCCCACAGCTCCTTGCCGGCCAGCTCCTCCTCGACGGTGGTGGAGAGCACCCCGTCGTACGAGGTGATCTTGCCGTCGGCGATGGAGAGCAGCTCCGCCGACATGCCGAACTTCCCGGCGAGCGGCTGCAGCAGCTGGGTGCGCACCATCTTGGCGGCGCGCTCGACGGCGCCGCCGGAGACCCAGGTGTGGCGGCCGCGCGCGGCGGCGCCGGCCGGGGGCTGGTCGGTGTCGGACGGCAGGACGCGGACGTCCTCGACGCCGAGCACCTCCTGCACGATCTGCCGGGCGAGGGTGGCGAAGCCCTGGCCGGTGTCGACGGCGGCGCAGATGACGGTGGCGGCGCCGTCGTGGACGCGCACGGTGGCGGTGGAGACCTCGTCGGTGCCCTCGGCGCCGAGCATGTGGACCATGCCGAGCGCGTAGCCCACGCCGCGGCGCACCGCGCCCGGCTCGCCGGCGCCCTCCAGGCCGCCGGGGAGCAGCCATTCGGACTCGTCGTCGTCCATGGGCAGCGGCGGCAGGTCGGTGTCGCGCACGGCCTTGAGCAGTTCGCCGACGGGCGCCGGGCAGGTGACCGTCTGGCCGGTGGGCAGCAGGTCGCCGGTGGCCATGACGTTGCGCATGCGGATCTCGGCCGGGTCCAGGCCGAGTTTGGCGGCGAGCTTGTCCATCTGGCCCTCGTAGGCCGCGCAGACCTGCATCGCCCCCTCGCCCCGGACGTGGCCCGAGGGCGGGTTGTTGGTGCGCACCGCCCAGCCCTCGACGAAGACGTGCGGCACGACGTAGGGGCCGGCGGCGAAGGCGACGGCCGCGGCCAGGGCGTCGGCGGAGGTGTCGGCGTACGCGCCGGCGTCCAGCAGCACCTGGGCCTCGACCTTGACCAGCCGTCCCTCGGCGTCCGCGTGGTGGCGGTAGCGCAGCAGCGTGGGGTGGCGGTGGCTGTGGCTGAGGAAGGACTCCTCGCGGGTGGCCACGAACTTCACCGGGCAGCCGGTCTTCAGCGCCAGCAGCCCGAGCGGGATCTGCACGCCGGAGTCCTCGCGGTCGCCCATCGCACCGGGCACGCCGGTGACGACGACCTTGACGCGGTCCTGCTCCAGGCCGAAGCAGGCGGCGGCCAGGTCGCGGTCGGTGTGCGGGTCGGTGGAGGCGACGTACAGCTCGACGCCGCCGTCGGGGCGGGGCACGGCGAGTCCGGCCTCGGCGCCGACCGGGGCCGGGTCCTGGCGGCCGACCCGGTACAGGCCCTCGACGACGACCTCGCCGACCGCGTCCGGGTCGCCGAACTGCAGCGGGATGTGCCGGATCAGATTGCCGTCGGGGTGCAGCGGGGGCGCCGAGAAGGCCCGCTCGGGGTCGATGACGGGCTCCAGGACCTCGTACTCGACCTGGATGGCGGCGGCGGCCAGCCGGGCGGTGTCGGGGTGGTCGGCGGCCACGGCGGCGATGGCCTCGCCGTGGTGCCGGACGGTGTCCTTGGCGAAGACCGGACGGTCGGCGACCCGCCGGCCGTGCATCGCGTCGCCGGGGACGTCCTCGTGGGTCACCACGGCCCGTACGCCGGGCAGCGCGACGGCCTCGGAGGTGTCGATGGACAGGATGCGGGCGTGCGGGTGCGGGGAGCGCAGCACGGCCGCCCACAGCAGGCCCTCGGCCCACAGGTCGGCGGCGTAGGGGTACGTCCCCTGGGCCTTGGCCATCCCGTCGGTGGCGGGCAGGGACGCGCCGATGCCCTGCGGTGGGGACTGCTGTTCGGCGGCGCCGGTCGCGACCGTCGCGGGGGTGCCCACGGCCGGGGTGGCCGTCGCGGCGTCGGGGCCCGTCATCGCGCGTACCTTTCGCTGCCGCGAGGGGGGAGGTGGTGCCGGTTCAGGAGGTCCGGGGTGCTCACGCCGGGCCTCCGGAGGAGGGGCGCGGGTGCGGGACGCGGATGCCGTCTGCCGGGTCGCCGGCGGTGTCGTCCGCGGCGCCCTCCGCGGTCTCCTCGCGCTCGGCCACGACCTGGCGCACGGCCTCCAGGACGCCCTGGTACCCGGAGCAGCGGCAGAGGTTGCCGCTGATGGCCTGCCGGGTCTCCAGCTCGGTCGGGCTGTGGTTGCCCTCGAGCAGGTCGTGCACGGTCATCGCCATGCCGGGGATGCAGAAACCGCACTGCACGGCCCCGCACTCGGCCAGCGCGCGCTGGACGTCCGAGGGCCCGCCGTCGGCGGACAGCCCCTCGACGGTGCGGATGTCGCTGCCCGCGGCGGTCGCGGCGGGCACGAGGCAGGAGGCGACGAGGCGGCCGTCGACCTTGACCGAGCACGCGCCGCACTCGCCCTGCTCGCAGCCGTCCTTGGCACCGGCGAGGCCGAGGCGCTCGCGCAGCACGTACAGCAGGGACTCGCCGAGCCAGGCGTCGGTGACGGGCCGGTCGGTGCCGTTGACGTTGAGGACGTAGGAGTCCACCGGGTGCTCGCTGTGCGCGTCGGCGTCGGGCCCGTCGCCGGGCTCCTCGGCCGCCTCCTCCCCCGCCGGGGGCTCTTCGGCGGCGAGGTCCGCGCCGAGGTCGGCCGCGGGCTCCTGCGGGTGCGCGGTGTCCTCGCCGGGGGCGGGCTCGGACCGGAACTCCTCGGCGGCGCCGTCCGGCGCGGGGGCGGAGACGGGCGGGAAGCCGTACTCACCGGACTCGCCGGCGGCGCCGTCCGGGGTGAGGGGCAGCGTCCACTGGCCCGTGGCGTCCGCGGGGAGCGCCCAGCCGCCGTCCGCTGCGACGCCGGGGCGCGGCAGCGGAGGCGCGTGCGGGGCGGCGGGGGCGGTCCAGGGCCGCGACGGGTCGGGGGTGGGCACGAAGGCGCCCACCGAGTACTCGCCGGAGTCGTCGGCGGTGGCGTCCTCGCGCACGACGGGGATCGCCCACGTGGTGGCCGCGTCCTCGCCGGCGGCCGGGCCGCCGGGCGCCTCCGCGGGGGCGACCGTTATCGGCACGCCGGTCGGCTCGGGCGCGTAGCCGTGGCCCGGGGCGGCGAGCGGGTCGGCTCCGGGCTCGGTCATGGACAGCTGCGCCGCGAAGGACACCTGCATGGTCTGGTCGGCGTCGTACTCGCCGTGGGGCAGGGGCTCCCACACCCCGTGCCCAGGGGTGAATCCCCCGCCGTGCGGCAGGGGGGACCCCGCCTGCGGCTGGTCGGTCATGCGCCCGTCCGGTGTCCTGTCGTCGTACACGTCGTCACTCATGCCAGTGCCCTCCCCAGCGCGCGGCGGGCCAGTGCGGCCACCGTACGCCGCAGCTGGACGGCCGCGGGGGGCAGTTCGGGGGCCGTGGTGCCGTCCGGGGCCGGCAGGGGGTCGGGGATGCAGGCGGCGGCGACGTACTCGCCGAAGGCCGTGAGGGCCTCCGGTGCCAGCGTCCGCTCGCCGTCCCAGTCGATCAGCCCGGCGACCCAGCGTTCGGCCTCGAGCGGCCGCAGCGGCACCGGTGCGACAGCTCCCACCGCGCAGCGTACGCCCCGGCGGGCGGGGTCGAGGACGACGGCGACGGACGCGATGGCGCGGCCCGGCCCGGTGCGGCCGGTGGCCTTGAGGAACGTCTGCGGCGCGTGCAGCAGCGGGACCCGGACGTACGCCAGGACCTCGCCCGGCCGCAGCGGGTCCATGGCGGTGAGCAGGTGGCTGACCGGCAGCTCGCGGTTGCCGTCCGGGCCGGCGACGAGGACGGAAGCCTCCAGGGCGGCCAGCACGGGCAGCGAGTCGCCGGTGGGGGCGGCGCCGGCGATGTTGCCGCCGAGCGTGCCCGCGTTGCGGATCTGCGGGGGTCCGGCGGCGCGGGCGGCGGCGGCCAGGGCGGGGATGAGCGCGGCGAAGTCCGGGCGGCCCATGCGGGCGTGGGTGAGGCCGGCGCCGAGCAGCGCCGCGCCGTCCGCGTACTGCCACCCGCGGATCTCGCTGATCCGCCCGAGCCCGACCAGTCCCGCGGGGCGCAGCAGCCCGGAGTTCACGGCCGCCATGAGGTCGGTGCCTCCGGCGACGGGCACGGCTGTGGGCGTGGCGGCCAAGGCCGCCACGGCCTCGTCGAGCGAGGTCGGCAACGCCACATTGCGCGCTGCCTGCCGTGCGTACGTGCTCACGCAGCTGCCCCTTCCCCGGCTGTCCGCGGTGCGGTAGCCGTACGGTACGTGCTGACAGCCCGGACGTGGCAACTCTGGCACATCTTCCGGGGTGATCAACGCGAGGGTCGCAAAGGAGAACCCGCCTTCCGGATGGCACCCCGTCCGGTATGCGTCTTTCTCCAGGTTGCGACGGGAATGGCCTCCTTCATGCGCCTTGCCGTGATTGGCCAGACCACCTTGCCATTTCCCGCGTCGACCGGCCCCGGGTTGTGGCAGGCCTCACACGATCGGGGGCGGCCCCTCGATCGGGCGTCCGATGACGCCCGGACGCCGCTGCCACGGCAGCGGACCGCCCGGCGGACGGTATTCGACCCCCAGTGCGTCAAGTCGCCCGTAGTGGGTGGTCATTCGCGCGGCGAAGCCCTCGTGGTCGCGGGCGGCGGGCCGGGGCAGCCGGCTCCAGACCGTCTCGGCGAAGGCGGCGAGCCGCGGGAAGGCCATGTAGTCCACCGCGCGGACCGAATCCATCGTCTCCGTCCAGATGTTGGCCTGCGCGCCGATGACGTGGGCGGCCTCCCCGGCGGTGAGGCCGTCCGGGACGGGCTCGAAGCGGTAGACGTCCTCCAGGGTGCGGACGTGCGCGATGGGCACCGGCTCGTCCTCGCCGTCCGACTGCCGCCAGTCCAGGTAGACCTGGCTCTCCGGGCACATCACGACGTCGTGGCCGGCCCGGGCCGCCGCGATCCCGCCCGCGTAGCCGCGCCAGGAGGAGACGGCGGCGCCCTCGGCCAGTCCGCCCTCCAGGATCTCGTCCCAGCCGATCAGCCGGCGGCCGCGCGCGCTCAGCCAGGTGTCGAAGTGCCGGACGAACCAGCTCTGCAACTCGTCCTCGTCGCGCAGCCCCAGCTCCTTGATGCGGGCCTGGACGGTGGCGGAGGCGCGCCACTGGTCCTTGGGGCACTCGTCGCCGCCGATGTGGACGAACTCCGAGGGGAAGACCTCCAGGAGCTCGGTGAGCACGTCCTCGTAGAAGCGCACGGTGGCCTCGGTGGGCGCCAGCACGTTCGGGTTGATGCCCCAACTGGTCAGCACCGGCAGGGCGCCGGTGTCCACCACGTCGGTGTTGCCGAGTTCCGGGTAGGCGGCGATGGCGGCCTGCGAGTGGCCGGGGACGTCGATCTCCGGCACGACCGTCACGTGCCGCTCGGCCGCGTACGCCACGATCTCGCGGAGGTCGTCCTGCGTGTAGTAACCGCCGTGCGGGCGTTCGTCCCACAACGGGGACTCCCGCAGCCCCACCTTGGTCCGGCCGCGCCAGGCACCGACCTCGGTCAGGCGCGGGTGGCGGCGGATCTCCACCCGCCAGCCCTGGTCGTCGGTCAGGTGCAGGTGGAGCACGTTCAGCTTGTGCGCTGCCAGCAGGTCGACGTAGCGCAGGACGACGTCCTTGGGCATGAAGTGCCGTGCCACGTCCAGCAGTACGCCGCGCCACGCGAACCGCGGGGCGTCCTCGACCGTGCAGTGCGGCAGGCGCCAGTCGCGCCCCGGCAGCGGCGCGCGGCGGAAGGCGTCGGCCCCGAGCAGCTGCCGTACGGTCTGGGCGCCCCAGAACACCCCCGCCGCTCCCCCGCCGGCGATGCGGACGCCGTCCCCGGCGGACACCGTCAGGCGGTGGCCCTCCGCGCCGAGGCGCCCGGTCACGTCGGGGTCGAGGCGGAGCGTGATGGTGCCGGGCGTGCCCGCGGGCGGCGGCGGCAGCGGGAGCCCGGTGGCGGCGCCGACCGTGGCGCGCAGCCAGTGCGCGGTCCCTTCCGTGCCGGGGCCGGCGTCCAGGGTGGTGCCGGGGCCCAGGTCGACGTGACCGCCGTCGGCGTGCCGGTGCGCCTCGACGGGCGCCGGGATGAGGTCCATGGCGCCCATCCTGCCGCGCCCGCGGCAACTGGAATAGACCAATCGCCGATTCCCGGCCCGCTCCGGCCGGACGCGGGGAGCCGTCAGCCGCGGGCCCGGCGGTCCCGGTTCAGCGCGAGGACGGGGATCAGCATGCCGACGACGCACCACAGGAGGTGGCTCACGGTCACCGCGGACCACAGCGCCGCGGAGGTCGCCTGCGCCACGGAGAGGGCCACGACGGTGCCGATGAGGGCGACGACGGCGGTCAGTTGGAGGACGACGTGCCGGCTGGGCAGCACGTCGCGCTGCAGGAAGGTGTCGCCGTACCACCAGCGCACCGCGCGGGCGGCCCCCAGCAGCACCACCACGGCGCCCGCCGCGACGCCCAGGACGGCCGGAAGCGGCCACGGGGTGCCGTCGGCTGCGGCGGCCGCCGCCAGGCCGGTGGCGGCGATGGGCAGCACGGCCAGGTGGGCCGCCACGGTCAGGGCCACGGCCCGGGCGCGGGCCGGGTCCCCGTTCAACTCGGCGCGGGCCAAAGCACGTACGGTCTGCAACCGCCCCAGGCCGGTGCTGCCGGAACGACGGGCCTGCAGCAGCCACAGCGCGCCCGCCAGCGCCGCCAGCACGCCCACCCCGCCGGCCAGCACCTCCGGTTCGGCGAACAGCACCAGCGCGGCCACCAGCAGCACGGGCACGAGCCGCGGCCACCGGCGCCGCCCCGCCACGTCCGCGGGCGCGGCACCGAGCTCCAGGGCGCGGGCCACCACGGTGCGGCGTTCGGCCTGGGCGGCGGGGCGGACGGAGAGGTCCAGCGCCCGTGCGAGCGCGACCTGGGCCTCGGCCTCGCGGGGCGCGATCAGGACCGCCCGCCGGGCGGCGGCGACCGCCTCGGGGCCACGGGAGAGCATCCGGCAGGAGTCGGCCACCAGCACCTGGGCACGCCATTCGCGGGGGTCGGCGGCGACGACCCGCCTCCCGAGCCCGAGGGCGGCGTGCGCGTCGCCGAGCA
The DNA here is from genome assembly GCF_056858595.1 of Streptomyces sp. TOM-9. NCBI lineage: Bacteria > Bacillati > Actinomycetota > Actinomycetes > Kitasatosporales > Streptomycetaceae > Streptomyces > Streptomyces sp. TOM-9. Next base: position 3,955,238 of record NZ_JBXEQB010000001.1, read on the forward strand.
TCAGCAGGACGAGCCCGGCCAGCAGCGGCGGGTCGGGGTCGCCGCGCTCCGCGTGCGCCAGCGCCCAGTCGACGGCCTCCCGGGCCCGGTCGGCCCGCCGCTCGTACGCGAAGACCCTGGCCCGTACGAGGTAGCCGAAGCTGCCGTTGCGGGCGACGAAGGCGTCGTCGACGAGCGAGTGCGCCATCTCGAAGCGCCCCCGCTCGCACAGCCCGAAGACCCGGTCCGCCGTGACGGCGTCGTCCTGCGCCATGTCCCCCCGAACGCGCGAAGTACGGCCGCCGTGCCGCGGCCGTACCTGCCGGGTGCCGTGGCGGCCGCTACTTGCCGCTCTTGTCCTTGTCCTTGTCCCCGCCACCGGTGGGCATGGATTCGAAGATCTCCTTGCACATCGGGCAGACCGGGTACTTCTTGGGGTCCCGGCCGGGCACCCAGACCTTGCCGCAGAGCGCGACCACCGGCGATCCGGAGAGCGCGCTCTCCATGATCTTGTCCTTCTGAACGTAGTGCGCGAAGCGCTCGTGGTCGCCATCGCCGTTCGACACCTGCGGGGTCGGTTCGACGAGGGTGCCGGTGCCCGCCCCGCGCTCGGGCTCGAGAGTGCTCATGGCACGCAAGCCTAATTCAGAGACGGATCGTCCGGATACGTCGCGACCATCGCGAGTTCGCTGCGCTGCCTGCGCAGCACGGAGCGCCACAGCTGCTCGGGGTCCGGGGAGAAGACGTCCCCCGGTTCGGACTCCACCACGTACCAGGCGCCCTCGACGAGCTCGTCCTCCAGCTGTCCGGGCCCCCATCCGGCGTACCCGGCGAAGATACGCAGGGAACCCAGCTCGGCCGCGAGGAGCTCCGGCGGCGCCTCCAGGTCGACCAGGCCGATCGCGCCGTACACCCGGCGCCAGCCGAGCGGCTCCCCGTCCTCGCCGTCCCGCGGCTCCCCGGGCACCACGGCCAGGCCCAGCGCGGAGTCCAGCGAGACCGGCCCTCCCTGGAAGACGACCGGGGGCGCGCCCGCCAGACCGGCCCAGGTCTCCAGGACGTCGCCGACCCCGACGGGCGTGGGGCGGTTGAGGACGACGCCGAGGGACCCCTCCTCGTCGTGGTCGAGGAGGAGCACCACCGCCCGGTCGAAGTTCGGGTCCGCGAGCGCGGGCGTCGCGACGAGCAGTCTGCCGGTGAGCGATGACACTTCGGTCATGGTCAACATGATCCCGCATTCCGCCGCCGCGCGGGGTGGCAACGGCGCCCTTTCCGGACCGGGCCCGGCGCACGGGGCGCCCCGCCGGCGACCCTCCGGAGGCGCGCGACCGCACAGGGTGCTGTAGCGAAGCCATTACATGAGTGGGACCTCACAGGCCTCTCCCCGGCGCCGGAAGGCCGATTACCATTTCCCCTTGGTGCCTGCGGGGACCTAGCTTCCTTTCTGCCCGTCTCCAGGAACGCGAGAGCAATGACCGGCCTTAACGACGTACTGCTCGTCCACGGCGGCACCCCCCTCGAGGGGGAGATCCATGTCCGCGGCGCGAAGAACCTCGTGCCGAAGGCGATGGTGGCCGCGCTGCTGGGCAGCGAACCCAGCCGGCTGCGCAACGTGCCCGACATCCGCGACGTGCGCGTGGTGCGGGGCCTGCTCCAGCTGCACGGGGTGACGGTGCAGGCCGGTGAGGAGCCCGGGGAACTGGTGCTCGACCCGTCCAAGGTGGAGAGCGCGAACGTCGCCGACATCGACGCGCACGCGGGCTCCTCGCGGATCCCGATCCTGTTCTGCGGCCCCCTGCTGCACCGCCTCGGCCACGCCTTCATCCCGGGCCTGGGCGGCTGCGACATCGGCGGCCGGCCGATCGACTTCCACTTCGACGTGCTGCGCAAGTTCGGCGCCGTCATCGAGAAGCGCCCCGAGGGCCAGTACCTGGAGGCCCCGCAGCGGCTGCGCGGCTGCAAGATCGAGCTCCCGTACCCGTCGGTCGGCGCGACCGAGCAGGTGCTGCTGACGGCCGTCCTGGCCGAGGGCGTCACCGAGCTGAGCAACGCCGCGATCGAGCCGGAGATCGAGGACCTCATCTGCGTCCTGCAGAAGATGGGCGCCATCATCACGATGGGCACCAACCGGACCATCCACATCACCGGCGTGGACAAGCTCGGCGGCTACAACCACCGCGCCCTCCCGGACCGCCTGGAGGCCGCCTCCTGGGCCTGCGCGGCCCTGGCCACCGAGGGCAACGTCTACGTCCGCGGCGCCAGCCAGCGCGAGATGATGACCTTCCTCAACGTCTTCCGCAAGGTGGGCGGGGCCTTCGAGGTCGACGACCACGGCATCCGCTTCTGGCACCCCGGCGGCCCGCTGAACGCCATCGCCCTGGAGACCGACGTCCACCCCGGCTTCCAGACCGACTGGCAGCAGCCCCTGGTCGTGGCCCTCACGCAGGCCTCGGGCCTGTCCATCGTCCACGAGACGGTGTACGAGTCCCGGCTGGGCTTCACCTCGGCGCTCAACCAGATGGGCGCCCACATCCAGCTCTACCGCGAGTGCCTGGGCGGCACCCCCTGCCGCTTCGGACAGCGCAACTTCCTGCACTCCGCGGTCGTCAGCGGCCCCACCCGGCTGCAGGGCGCCGACCTGGTCATCCCCGACCTGCGAGGCGGCTTCTCGTACCTCATCGCGGCCCTGGCGGCGCAGGGCACCTCCCGGGTGCACGGCATCGACCTGATCAACCGCGGCTACGAGAACTTCATGGGCAAGCTGGAGAAGCTCGGCGCGAAGGTCGAGCTGCCCGCCGCGGACTGACCCGGCGCCCGGCCCACCGCCCGGAACACACGAAGGGCGGCCTCCCCGCGGGGAGGCCGCCCTTTCGGTTGTCGCGGTAGGCGCGGAACTACTTGCCCTTGGCGGCTTCCTTGAGCTTCGAGCCCGCGGAGACCTTCACGCTGTAGCCGGCCGGGATCTGGATCGGGTCACCGGTCTGCGGGTTGCGCGCGGTGCGCGCGGCGCGGTGGCTGCGCTCGAAGGTGAGGAAGCCGGGGATGGTGACCTTCTCGTCGCCCTTGGCGACGATCTCGCCGACGACCTCGGCGAACGCGGCCAGAACGGCGTCGGCGTCCTTGCGGGTCACCTCGGCGCGCTCGGACAGCGCGGCCACCAGCTCACTGCGGTTCATCTAAGTACTCCTTGCATGGAAACCCCCAACGTCGACCGTCGGGGAAGACGCATTGTGAAGACGCTCATCGCGCTTCTGCGGTGCGGCCCTCACCGCCCAGGTACGCATCCTGCCCCTATTTCTGGGGGAAACGCCAATCCGGCACCCGGGAGAGTCACACAAAAAGCGGGACGTGTGCGGCTCGATGACGCTCCGTCGTTACGGCGTCGCGGTGAGGCCCTGCGACTTGGCGGCCTCGCGGACGGCACCGGCGACGGCGCCCGCGACCTTGTCGTTGAAGACGCTCGGGATGATGTAGTTCGGGTTGAGCTCGTCCTCGGTGACGACGTCCGCGAGGGCGGTCGCCGCCGCGAGCATCATCTCGGTGTTCACCGTGCGGCTCTGGGCGTCCAGCAGGCCGCGGAAGACGCCCGGGAAGACCAGCACGTTGTTGATCTGGTTCGGGAAGTCGCTGCGGCCCGTGGCGACCACCGAGGCGGTCTCCCGGGCGACCGCCGGGTCCACCTCGGGGTCGGGGTTGGCCAGGGCGAAGACGATGGCGCCGTCGGCCATGGCCGCGACGTCCCCGCCGTCCAGGACGTTGGGGGCGGAGACGCCGATGAAGACGTCCGCGCCGCGCACGGCCTCCTTCAGGGTCCCGGTGATCTCCTCCGGGTTGGTGTTGTCGGCGATCCAGCGCAGCGCCGTCCCGGGGCCGGCGGCGACCAGGTCCTCCCGGCCGCTGTGCACGACGCCGTGGATGTCCGCCACGACGGCGTGCTTGACGCCCGCCGCGAGCAGCAGCTTGAGGATGGCCGTGCCGGCGGCGCCCGCACCCGACATGACGACCCGTACGTCGCCGATCTGCTTGCCGACCACGCGCAGCGCGTTGGTCAGCGCCGCGAGCACCACGATGGCGGTGCCGTGCTGGTCGTCGTGGAAGACCGGGATGTCCAGGGCCTCGCGCAGCCGGGCCTCGATCTCGAAGCAGCGGGGCGCCGAGATGTCCTCCAGGTTGATGCCGGCGAAGCCGGGGGCGATCGCCTTGACGATCTCCACGATCGCGTCGGTGTCCTGGGTGTCCAGGCAGATCGGCCAGGCGTCGATGCCCGCGAAGCGCTTGAACAGGGCCGCCTTGCCCTCCATGACCGGCAGCGCGGCCTTCGGCCCGATGTTGCCCAGGCCCAGCACGGCCGAGCCGTCGGTGACCACCGCGACGCTGTTGCGCTTGATGGTCAGCCGGCGGGCGTCCTCGGGGTTCTTGGCGATCGCCATGCAGACCCGGGCCACACCGGGGGTGTAGACCATGGAGAGGTCGTCACGGTTGCGGATGGGGTGCTTCGACGCCATCTCGATCTTGCCGCCGAGGTGCATCAGGAACGTGCGGTCGGAGACCTTGCCGATCGCGACGCCCTCGATCTGCGCCAGCTTGGCGACGATCTCGTCCGCGTGGGCCGTCGAGGTGGCCGCGATGGTCACGTCGATCCGCAGCTTCTCGTGGCCGGAAGCGGTCACGTCGAGGCCGTGGACTGCGCCACCAGAGGCTTCCACGGCCGTGGTGAGCTGGCTGACCGCGGATCCGCTCGCGGGTACCTCCAGCCGCACCGTGATTGAGTACGAGACGCTCGGCGCCGTTGCCATGGCCGCTGTTCCTCCGCTGTCGCTGGTTGTGCGCCCTCGATGCTGCCACCTACTGGTGGGTACGCGTAAACCCGGGGGCCCCACAACAGAATGTCGAGTAGCGAGGGGGGTCAACGGAAGCTTGTGTGCTTAATGTTCCCCCACCCGCCACCGGAACGGCGCACACGGACGGAATGACAATCCCGGATCGTTTGTTAGCCTGGGTGAGGCACCGGCTCGATCCAAGCCCCCGGGCCCAACCATAGGCGCTTCGAGCGCCCACTTGCCGCGAGGCGAGCATGGCGGGTCGGTGTCACATGCGTCCGGCGGGGCGCCCCTCCGAGAGGGGCGCCCCGCCGTCGTCATGAGGACGGTTCAGTCCCGCAGCAGGTCCGGGACGCCGGCGCCGTCCGGCAGGTCGCGGGCGCCGGAGAGCACCGTCAGCCGCTGCGTGGCCCGGGTCAGCGCCACGTACAGCACCCGCAGCCCCGCCGGGGACTCGTCTGCGATCTCCGCGGGCGAGACGACCAGCGTCGCGTCGTACTCCAGCCCCTTGGCCTCCAGGCTGCCCAGCGCCACGACGCGCTCGCCCAGCCCCGCCAGCCAGCCCCGGGCCTCCTCACGGCGGCCCATGGCCACGACCACGCCCACCGTGCCCTCGACCTCGTCCAGCAGCCGCTCCGCCTCCGCGCGCACCGCCTCGCCCGTGCCGCCGTCGGCGGTCACCGCGAACCGGGGCACCAGCCCCGTCGAACGCACCGCGCGCGGCGACTCGCTGCCCGGCATGGCCAGCGCCAGCACCTTCGCCGCCAGGTCCGCGATCTCGGCCGGGTTGCGGTAGTTCACGGTGAGGGTGAAACGGCGGCGCGGACGCGTCCCCAGGGCCTCGTCACGGGCCAGGGCCGCCTCGTCCGGGTCGGTCCACGAACTCTGCGCGGGGTCGCCGACCACCGTCCAGGTCGCGGCACGGCCCCGGCGGCCCACCATGCGCCACTGCATCGGGGTGAGGTCCTGCGCCTCGTCGACGATCACGTGCGCGTACTCCGTGCGCTCCGCGTCCAGCCGGTCCTGCCGGCTGCGCCGCCCGGCCGCCATCCGGTCGGCGAAGGTGGTGACCTCCTCCAGACCGGTCAGCTGGTCCAGCGGGTCCGCCTCCCGGGTGCGCACCTTCGGCGGCGGGCCCAGCAAGGCCTCCAGCTCGTCCAGCATCGCGACGTCGTGCACGGACAGCGCCCCGTTGCCCGCGAGGTCCAGCCGGCGCAGCGAGCGCGCCACCCGGCGCACCTCGGGCGGCGTCAGGACCCGCCGCGCCCAGCGTCCCAGCCGCTTCTCGTCGGAGAGCGCCGCCAGCACCCCGCGCGGGGTCAGCACCGGCCACCAGGCGGCCAGGAAGTCCACGAACTCCTGCTCGGTGGAGACGTCCTCGTCGAAGCCCTGCCGCTCCTCGGCGGCCAGCTCCGGGTCCTCGAACCGGCGCCCGGCCTTGCGCCACAGCGCGTCCAGCAGCAGACGGCGGGCCCGGGGCCGCAGCAGGTTCACCGGCGCCGTGCCGCTCAGCACGGCGTGCCGGATCCCGGACAGCTCCTCGGCGTCCAGCTCCAGCCGCCGCCCGAACGCCACCACCCGCAGCCGGTCCGGGCACCGCCCCTGCCCGGACCCGTGCTCCAGCACGCCCCGGGCCGCCTTGCGCAGCACCCTCAGCATCCGCAGCGAGCCCTTGATCCGGGCGACCGCCGGATCGTCGTACGTGGTCGCCTCGGCACCGTCCACGAGCGAGCCCACAGCGCGGATCGCGACCTGCCCCTCCTCGCCCAGCGAGGGCAGCACGCCCTCGGTGTACGCCACCAGCAGCGGCGTCGGGCTGACCACCAGGATCCCGCCCGCGTACCGGCGCCGGTCCTGGTACAGCAGGTACGCCGCCCGGTGCAGGGCCACGGCCGTCTTCCCCGTGCCGGGCCCGCCGGTCACCTCCGTGACGGAGGCTGCGGGGGCCCTGATCACCACGTCCTGCTCCGCCTGGATGCTGGAGACGATGTCCCGCATCGTGTGGCTGCGCGCCTGGCCCAGCGCGGCCATCAGCGCGCCGTCGCCCACCACCGGCAGCCCCGTCCTCAGCTCCGGGCGCAGCAGGTCGTCCTCGACGCCCAGCACCTTGCGGCCCTTGGAGCGGATGACGCGCCGCCGCACGACCCTGCCGGGCGCGACCGGCGTCGCCCGGTAGAACGGCGCCGCCGCGGGCGCCCGCCAGTCGATCACCAGCGGCGCGTAGTCCGCGTCCAGCACGCCCAGCCGGCCGATGTGCAGGGTCTCGGCGACCTCCGCCGTCCCGTCGGGCCGGATCGCGTCATCGGCGGGCTCCACGGAGGTGTACGCACCGTCCGGGCCCTTCTTGCCGTCCTTGCCCAGCAGCAGGTCGATCCGGCCGAAGAGGAAGTCCTCGAACTCCGCGTTCAGGCGGTTCAGGTGCAGCCCCGCCCGGAACACCTGGGCGTCGCGCTCCGCCAGCGCGCCCGGCGTGCCGACCTGGCCGCGCTTGACGGCGTCGTCCATGAGGAACTCCGCCTCGTGGATCTTCTCCTCGAGCCGGTCGTACACCCGGTCCAGATGCGTCTGCTCGACTGCGATCTCCGTGTCCCGGACCGCTGCCACGCAGGACCCCCTTCTTCCACTTCCGTACGTCACGCGCCGCGCGCGCCGCCCCGGCGTACGGGGCAGCCTGTCACCGTACGCCAACCAGGCGTTTCCCGCCCACTCGGCAAGTGCCCCCCGAAGCGTCCGGGGTACCCCGCGCCGCCCCGTGCGGGTGCGTCGTGGTTGCCGTTGGGGTTTCTCCCCCGCCCGCCCCCAGGCCTTCGGCCGGGCCCCCATCCGGCGCAGTCACCTGGTTGCGGGTCGGCCGCTCGCCGGAGGCTGGGGGGACCCCCATGCCTTGCGGAACGACTTCCCACAACCCCCACCTCGTCCGGCCGTCAGTCGCCCATACGACCGGAGGGGGTGTGGCGGGGTGCGCCCATGGGGGTCCCCCGGCCGAAGGCTGGGGGAGACGAGCGGCGAACCAGGTACGCAACGACGTGGACGTAAACCGCGAGCGCTGTGGGGGTCCCCCCGGCCGAAGGCTGGGGGAGTGCGCCGGCGCGGCCCCGACCCCAACCCAACGGAGCGCAGGCCCGCACTGACCGCGCCGGGCAATCGGGCGGGAGGGCGGGGGATGCCCGCCGCAGGCGCAGACAACCCGCACACGAACAACAGGCCGCACCCACGACCCCGGGTCACGCGGAGGCGTACTTGGCATCGGCCGCCGGATCCAGCGCAAGCCGGTACCCCCGCTTGACCACCGTCTGGATGAGCTTCGGCACCCCCAGCGCCGCCCGCAACCGCGCCATCGCCGTCTCGACGGCGTGCTCGTCGCGCCCCGCCCCCGGCAGCACCCGGAGCAGGTCGGCCCGGGAGACGACCCACCCGGGGCGCCGGGCGAGGGCGCGGAGCAGGGCCATCCCGGCCGGGGGGACGGGGCGCAGCTCGCCGTCGACGACGACCGCGTGGCCGCGGATCTCCAGGCGCCGTCCGGCGACGGGGAGGGGACGCACCCGCCCCGGGAGCTCTGCGGCGAGCAGTTGGACCAGCGGCCCGAGGCGGAAGCGTTCGGGCTGGGCGGTGGGCACCTCGTGGGCCTGCAGGGGCAGCGCCGTGACGGGGCCCACGCAGGCCGGGAGGATGTCGTGGCGCAGGGCGTCGAGGAGTTCGCCGCGCAGGCCCCGGCGGTCGGCCCGGTCCAGCAGGGAGGCCGCCGCGGGGGCGCTGGTGAAGGCGACCGCGTCCAGTCCGCGGGCGACGGCCGCGTCGATGAGCCGGTCGACCGGGCCCAGGTCCTCCGGCGGCATCCAGCGGTAGACGGGTACGCCCACGACCTCCGCGCCGGCCGCGCGCAGTGCCTCGCTGAAGCCGGGCACCGGCTCCCCGTGCAGCTGGACGGCGACGCGCCGGCCGTCGACACCCTCGTCCAGCAGGCGGTCGAGGACCTCCGCCATCGACTCGGACGCCGGCGACCAGGACTCCCTGAGCCCGGCCGCGCGGATCGCACCGCGCACCTTGGGGCCGCGGGCGAGCAGTTCGACGTGGCGCAGCCGTTCCAGCAGGGGCTCGCCGAGCCCCCAGCCGTCGGCGGCCTCGATCCAGCCGCGGAAGCCGATCGCCGTGGTGGCCACCACCACGTCGGGACCGCGGTCGAGCAACCGCTTGGTCGCGGCGAGCAGTTCGGTGTCGTCCGGCAGCGGGACGATCCGCAGCGCGGGGGCCCGCATCACGACGGCGCCGCGCCGTTCGAGCAGGGCGCACAGCTCGTCGGCGCGGCGGGCCGCTGTGACGCCGACCGTGAAGCCCGCCAAGGGGAGGACGTCTGGGTGTCGCACTTGCATGGCTCTGCCTCGCTCCGCCGGAGGTACGCGTGCAACGGAGGCCGGGACCGTCCCGGGTCCCGGAGTCGTGCGCCCCGTTGCGCGCATGGTTCCAAGCCCCGGTGACGGTCTCGGTTCACCGGCATTTCCCCGTTGTTACGCAGTTCGCCGGGGCTACACCTGCGCGTAGGACAGCCGTGGCTCCGGCTCGGCCCCGGCACCGGGCCCGGCCGCCGGGGCGGGGGCCGGTGCGGGCCTGCGCAGGTATACGGCCCAGGTGACGGCGAAGCAGACCGCGTAGACGGCCAGGAAGGTGACGAAGGCCGGGGTGCCGGTGCCCCGGGTGAGGAAGGACTGCCGGAAGGCGAGGTTGATGCCGAGGCCGCCGAGCGCGCCGACGGCGCCGATCAGGCCCATCGCGGCGCCGGACAGCCGGCGTCCGTAGGAGGCCGCGGCTTCGCCGGTCAGGCCCTTGGCGGCGGCCTTGGCGGCGTAGATGCCCGGGATCATCTTGTACGTCGAGCCGTTGCCGAGGCCGGTCAGGATGAACAGCGCGACGAAGGCGCCGGAGAACAGCGCCAGGGACTTCTGTGCCGAGGCGAGGACGATCACGGCGGTGGCGGCGGCCATCGCCAGGAAGTTCCACAGGGTGATCCGCGCGCCGCCGAAGCGGTCCGCGAGCCGTCCGCCGACCGGGCGGACCAGCGAGCCGAGCAGCGGGCCGACGAAGGTGATGGACGCGGCCTGCAGCGGGGTGCGGGCGAACTGGTTCTGCAGGACGAGCCCGAAGGCGAAGCTGTAGCCGATGAAGGACCCGAAGGTGCCGATGTAGAGGAAGGACATGATCCAGGTGTGGCCGTCCTTCACCGCCTCGGCGGCCGCGCCGATGTCGTTCCGCACGGGCGCCAGGTTGTCCATGTACAGGGCCGCCAGCGTGGCGGCGACCACGATGAGCGGGATGTAGACGGCCAGCAGCAGCCGCGGGTGGCCGGCGCCCGCCGTGCCGATGACCAGCAGGCCGACCAGTTGGACGACCGGCACGCCGATGTTGCCGCCGCCCGCGTTCAGGCCGAGGGCCCAGCCCTTCTTCCGGAGCGGGAAGAAGGAGTTGATGTTGGTCATGGAGGAGGCGAAGTTGCCGCCGCCGACCCCGGTCAGCGCGGCGACGGCGAGGAAGGTCCCGTAGGAGGTGCCGGGCTCCATGACGACGGCGGCGGCGATCGTCGGCAGCAGCAGCATGAGCGCGCTGAGGACGGTCCAGTTGCGGCCGCCGAAGCGCGCGACGGCGAAGGTGTACGGGACGCGGACCAGGGCGCCGACCGCCGTGGCCATGGCGACCAGGAAGAACTTCCCGGCGGGGTCGATGCCGTACTCCGGGCCCATGAAGAGCACCATGACCGACCAGAGCGTCCAGACGGAGAAGCCGACGTGCTCGGACAGGACGGAGAAGAGCAGGTTCCGGTGGGCGACGCGCCGGCCGCCGTTCTCCCAGGACCCCTCGTCCTCAGGGTCCCACCGTTCGATCCAGCGGCCGCCCTTGCGTGCGGTGGTGCTCGCGGCAGTCATGACGCCTCCAGGCCCTGATGTCGCTCGTCGGGTGATGCCCACGACGGTAGGAACGGCGCGTTTCCTCCCGATGGCCTGAGGTGACCGCCACGCAACCTTGCTCTCACCCGGTGCGCGGGCCCGGTGTGAGCGCCGGGGGCGCCATCACGCGGGCGTCCGGCTCCGGCAGCCAGGCGCCGTCCGGCACGGTGAGCCAGTCGTCCTCCGCGGCGAGCCGGCGCGCGGCGCGGAGCAGAACGTCCAGTGCGGGGTGGCGCAGTCCGCGCCGCCACACCATGGAGACGGGGGCGAGCGGTACGGGGCCGGTGAGCGGGCGCAGGACGAAGCCGGGCAGGTCGATGAACTCGGTGCTGGCCAGGACGGGCCAGCGGTGCTTGCGCACCAGACGGACGAACTCCTCCGGCCCGTCGATGGCGGGGAAGGGCGCGGCGACGGCGATGCCCCGGCCCCGGAACAGGCGCCGGGCCAGATCCGTCCACTCGGCGGTGTCCGGGTTCCCGGCGGCCGCGTAGAGCGACTCCCCCGCGAGTCGGTCGAGCGGCACCTCGGCGAGCGGGGCCAGCCGGTGGCCGGCGGGGAGCAGCACCGCCATCCGCTCGTAGCGGACCGGCAGGTGCTCCAGCCGGTCCAGCACGGCGGGGGCCAGGCCCGCCGCCCGGCCGAAGGAGACGTCCAGGCGGCCGGCGAGGATCCCCGCGGCGGCGCCGGTGAGCCCGCCGTGGAAGCGCGCGGTGAGCTCGAGTTCGGGCGCGGCGGCGCGGGCGGCGGCCAGCACCCGGTGGCCGGTGCCCACCGGCGCGCCGATGTCGACGAGCAGCGGACGGCCGGCGGGCGCGAAGGCGGCGGCCAGTTCGTCGTGGGCGGCGAGCACGCGCCGGGCGTACGGCAGCAGCCGCTCCCCCTCGGCGGTCAGCCGCACCGAGCGGGTCGTCCGCACGAACAGTTCGGCCCGCAGTTCCCGCTCCAGGCGCCGGACGTCCCGGCTCAGCGCCTGCTGGGCGACGTGGAGGCGGGCGGCGGCCTGGGTGAAGTGCAGTTCCTCCGCGACGGCGGTGAAGGCCCTCAGCAGGCGCGGGTCGATGGCGTGCGGCATCCGCCCATTGAACACGTCCGCGATTGACAACGGGAACGCGTCAATGGGCGCTGATCAGGTGTTGGACCGCGCCGGGGACGCGCCGGGAGGGTGGTCGCATGACCGCGCTCGCCTTCGCCGCCCCCTACCGGCGGCTCTTCGCCCTGCCCGGCACCCGGGCCTTCACCACCGGGAACCTCCTGGCCCGGCTCCCGATGGGGATGTTCGGCGTCAGCGCGGTCGTCATGATCGCGGCCGGCTACGGCTCGTACGCGCTGGCCGGGGCGGTCACCGCCACCGGGCTCGCCGCGACGGCCGTGGTGGCCCCCTGGACCGCGCGCCTGACCGACCGGCACGGCCAGGCCCGGGTGGCCGTGCCGGCCGCGGGGCTCGCCGCGCTGGGCTCGCTCGCGCTGGTGGTGTGCGTACGGCTGCACGCCCCGGCCTGGACCCTGTTCGCCGCGTACGCCGCCACCGCGACGACGCCGAACACAGGAGGCATGGCGCGGGCGCGCTGGGCGCACCTGTACCGGGACGACGAGCGGGGCCGGCACGTCGCCAACTCCTTCGAGCAGGCGGCGGACGAGGTCTGCTTCATGCTCGGCCCGGTCCTCGCGGCCTTCCTGTGCACCTCGCTGTTCCCCGAGGCCGGCACGCTGACGGGGGCGCTGCTGCTCTTCGGCGGCATCCTGATCTTCGCCGCGCAGCGCGGCACCGAACCGCCGCCGGTGCCGCGGGCCACCGCAGGACCGGGGGCGGGCGCCCTGCGGGCCGCGGTACCGGCGGTACTGCTGACGTTCCTGGCGACGGGGGCGGTCTTCGGCGCCCTGGAGGTCACCACGATCGCCTTCGCCGACTCCCAGGGGCACCGCGGCGCCGCCGGGGCGGTGCTCGCCCTCCAGGCGGCGGGTTCGTGCGCCGCGGGCCTGCTGTACGGGCTGCGCAGGCCCCGTGGCGGCGCGGAGGGCCGCTTCGCCGCGAGCGTCGCCCTGATGGCCGCCCTCATGCTCGGCCCGCTGCCCGCGGCGGCCCTCGGCGGCCTGTGGCTGCTGGCCCCCGCGCTGCTGCTGGCGGGCATGGCCACCGCGCCCACGATGATCAACGGCATGGCCCTGATCCAGCGCCGGGTCCCGCCGGGCCGCCTCAACGAGGGGATGACGCTGGCCGTCACGGCCCTCCTCGGCGGCATCGCCGCGGGCTCCTTCGCCGCGGGGTCCGTCGTGGAGCACCGGGGTGCGGTCCCCGCGTACGCGATACCGGCGGTCGCCGCGGCCACCGCGGCGCTGGTCGCGGCGGCCTCCCTGCGGACGGCCCGTCGCCGGGCCTGACCTACCGGCCGTCAGCCGGGCGGGGCGCCGTGCGGCGAGGCGACGGGCCCCGGAAACGACGGAAGGCGATGCCTGCCGCGCAGTGCGCGGCAGGCATCGCCTTCCGTTGGGTCAGTGGAGATGGCGGGAATCGAACCCGCGTCCTGTGGTGCAGAATCAGGGCTTCTCCGAGCGCAGTCCGCTGTGCTTTTCTCGGCCCCGGCAGTCACGCGGACAAGCCGCCGACGGGCCCAGCCACTGTTTGGTTTCCCACCGAGCCCCGTGGCCGGACTCAGTGGTTTAGTCCCCTAGCTGATGCCAGGATCCGGGTCGGGAACAGCCCCGGGCTGACACTCCGCGGAGTCTTCGCTAGCTGCTAATTAGGCAGCGAGAGCGAAGGCGGAGGAATCGCGCTTAGAAGTGGCGATTATTGTTTTCGGCATATGGTTTACGAGATCATTGCCGCTTTCTCGGCTCGCTTCCCCTGCTTCGACATCCCCAGTCGAAACCGATCATCCCCATGTTGATTTTTCAAACTGCTCACCGGGCCGTCACGGCCCGGTGGTGCTGACGCCATCGTACGTGACCGACGTACACGGAGGCCAGCGCATTTCCCGGGGGTCAGTCGCCCCGCTGCCGGCGGCGCGCCGCCGAGATGGCCCGGTCGGCCTCGCGGCGGTCCTGCTTCTCGCGCAGGGTCTGCCGCTTGTCGTAGTCCTTCTTGCCCTTGGCCAGCGCGATCTCGACCTTCGCCCGGCCGTCCTTGAAGTACAGGGAGAGCGGCACGATCGTGTGACCGGTCTCCTGGGACTTCTGGAAGAGCTTCTCGATCTCCTCCCGGTGCAGCAGCAGCTTGCGCTTGCGCCGCGCCGAGTGGTTCGTCCACGTCCCCTGGGTGTACTCGGGGATGTGCACGTTGTGCAGCCACGCCTCGCCCCCGTCGAGCTGGCCGAAGCCGTCGACCAGGGAAGCGCGTCCCTGGCGCAGCGACTTCACCTCGGTGCCGGTGAGCACCAGGCCCGCCTCGTAGGTGTCGAGGATGTGGTAGTCGTGCCGCGCCTTCTTGTTCTGCGCGATCAGCTTGCGACCCGTTTCCTTTGCCATAGCGCGGCCATTCTCGCACCTCGGCGGGGCCGGGGGGTACCGGTTTGCGCGCCGGTCAGCGGGCCGGCGTGCCCAGACCGTCCAGCACCTGGAGGGCCTCGGACTCGGCGTCCGCGCCACCGGTGACCTTCAGGTCGGGCTCGACCCCGCGGCCGTCCACCCGGCGGCCCGCGGGCAGCCGGTAGTGGCCGACGGTGAGCTCGGCGACCGAGCCGTCCGACAGCCGGCTGGGCATCTGCACCGAGCCCTTGCCGAAGGTGCGGGAGCCCACGACGACGGCACGGCCGCGGTCCTGCAGGGCGCCGGCGAGCAGTTCGGCCGCACTCATCGTGCCGCCGTCCACGAGCACGACGAGCCGGGTGTCGGTGTCGCCGGCGTCGGCCGCGTAGAGCGCCTGCTGCCTGCCGTGGACGTCGTACGTGGCGACCAGGCCGCCGTCCAGGAACGCGGAGGCCACACCGACGGCCTCGGTGACCAGGCCGCCGGAGTTGCCGCGCAGGTCCAGGACTATGCCCTTGTGTCCCGGCCGGCCGGCCAGGGCGTTGCGGACCTGCCCGGCGACACCCTTGGTGAAGGCGTCCACCTTGACGACGCTGACGCCGCCGGGGACGTGCCGGACCCGTACGGACTCCGTCGGCAGCAGGGCGCGCCGCGGGGAGACCGTCCAGGAGCGCGCGCCGCGCCGCAGGCCCAAGGCCACGGCGGTGCCGGCCGCGTCGGAACCGCGCAGCCGGGCGACGACCTCGGTGACGGGACGGCCGGTGACCTCCGTGCCGTCGATGCTCATCAGCCGGTCCCCGGCGAGCACCCCGGCCCGGGCGGCCGGGCTGCCGGACTGGACGCGGTCGATGCCGATCCGGCCGTCCTCGGTGCGTCGCACCCACAGACCGACGCCCACGTACCGGCCGTCCAGGGACTGCTGGAAACCCTCGTACTCCTGGGCCGTGTAGAAGGAGGACCAGCGGTCGCCGCTACGGCTGACCAGGGCCTGCGCGGCCTGCGCGCCGACCTTGCCCTCCGCGATCGCCTCGGCGATCTCGTCGGTGTCGGCGACGGTGCCGGCCGGGATGCGGGAGTGCGACGGCGTCCGCCGCTCCCCGCCGAGGTCCCCGAAGGAACCCGCCGCGGCACCCGTCGCCAGGACCGCGCCGAAGACCAGCGTCAGCGCCGCGGCACGGCGCAGGCGGCGTGGTCTCCCGGGCGGACGTGGGCTCAGCACGTCGGGCAGTCTAGGCGAGAAGCGGGCGCTGTACGGAAAGTTGGCCGTACAGCGCCCTTGGCGCGGATCAGACCTTGAGGTATTTGCGCAGCGCGATCAGGGCCGCCAGCGCGGGCATCAGCATGCCCACCACCAGCACCAGCGGCAGCACCTGCGCCACCTCGCCCCAGCCGAGGAAGTTGATCAGCGGCACCTTGGTCTGCAGCGAGAGGCCGTGGTCGATCAGGAAGTAGCGGCCCACGAGGAGCATCAGACAGGCCAGGCCACCGCCGACCAGACCGGCGAACGCGGCCTCCATGATGAACGGCATCTGGATGTAGAAGCTGGACGCGCCGACCAGCCGCATGATCCCGGTCTCCCGGCGGCGGCTGAAGGCCGACACGCGCACCGTGTTGACGATCAGCATCATCGCCACCGCGAGCATGAACGCCAGCACCACCAGCGCGGCCAGCGTCATGCCGTTGAGCAGCCCGAACAGGTTGTCCAGCAGGGCCTTCTGGTCCTGCACCTCCTGGACGCCGGGACGGCCCTGGAAGGCGCTCGCCACCACCTGGAACTTCGTCGGGTCCTTGAGCTTGACCCGGAACGACTCCTGCATCTGGTCCGGGGTGAGCGAGTCGGCCAGCGGCGAGTCGGAGAACTGCTCCTTGTAGTGCTTGTAGGCGTCCTCCGCGCTCTCGTGGAAGTACTTGTCCACGAGCGGCAGCGCCTTGAGCTGCTTCTCGATGTCCTGCTTCTGCTCCTCGGTGACCGCGCCCTTGGTGCAGTTGGGGTCGGTCTTGGCGTCGTTCTTGTTGCAGAGGAAGATCGACACCTGGACCTTGTCGTACCAGTAGCCCTTCATCGAGTCGACCTGCTCGCGGGCGAGCCACGAGCCGCCGGCGAGCGCGAGCGAGAGGGCCACGGAGACGATGACCGCGAAGGTCATGGTGAGGTTGCGCCGGAGACCGACGCCGATCTCCGAGAGCACGAACTGGGCGCGCATGTTGTCCTTTCAGAAGGCTGCGGTGTGCAGGGCGGGGCCCAGGCTCAGTGCTGGTAGCCGTAGACGCCGCGGGACTGGTCGCGGACCAGTCGCCCCTTCTCGAGCTCGATGACGCGCTTGCGCATCTGGTCGACGATGTTCTGGTCGTGGGTGGCCATCACCACGGTGGTGCCGGTCCGGTTGATGCGGTCCAGCAGCCGCATGATGCCCACGGAGGTCTGCGGGTCGAGGTTTCCCGTGGGCTCGTCCGCGATCAGCAGCATCGGGCGGTTGACGAACGCCCGGGCGATCGCCACGCGCTGCTGCTCACCACCGGACAGCTCGCCCGGCATGCGGTCCTCCTTGCCGCCGAGGCCGACGAGGTCGAGCACCTCGGGGACCGTCTTGCGGATGGTGCCGCGCGGCTTGCCGATCACCTCGAGGGCGAACGCCACGTTCTCCGCGACCGTCTTGTTGGGCAGCAGGCGGAAGTCCTGGAAGACGGTGCCCAACTGGCGCCGCATCTGCGGCACCTTCCAGTTGGACAACCGCGCGAGGTCCTTGCCGAGGACGTGCACCATGCCGGTGTCCGTCCGCTCCTCGCGCAGGATCAGCCGCAGGAAGGTCGACTTCCCGGAGCCGGAGGAGCCCACCAGGAAGACGAATTCACCCTTCTCGATTTCCAGCGACACGTCCCGAAGTGCAGGACGGTTCTGCCGGGGGTAGGTCTTGGTGACGTTGTCGAATCGGATCACGGTCGCACTCCGGATACAGGGGATCGGAGGCGACCTTACGCGAATGGCCGCGGCCCGCGCAGTCCGCGGTCCGGGATGACGGGTTTATTCATCGACCACGGGGGGACAAAGCAGGCATTGGCCACATGCGTCACTCTTCGGAGTCGCAGGAATCACGCGGGGCGCGCCGAGCGTCCCGGGAACTGGCACAGTGGTCGGGGGGCTCGGGAACGTACCGCCCCTGTCGCGCGTTGTTCATGGAGCGGCCGCCAGGCCGCCTGGGAGGAGGCCACCGCATGACAGTCGACCGACTGGTGTGCGCCAACTGCGCCGGCCCCGTCAGCGAGGGCCGCTGTGCGGTCTGCCGCGCCCACCGCGCCCGCATGCAGCAGGAGAACCCCTTCGCGGCCATCTCCCCGGCGGCACTGATCGCCCTGCTGGTCGCCCTGCTCGCGGTGGCGTGGGTGGTGCACGAGGCCGCCGTGTAGCACGGCGTACACAGACAGCAAGCACGGGGGCCCGCGGCGCATCGGCGCTGCGGGCCCCCGTGGCGTTTGCGGGGCTCCCGTGGACGCACAGGGGCCCCCGGATCCGGGCGTGAGCCTCCCGGCGCGGCGTGGTGGCCGCAGCCGGTCAGGCGCGGCATCAAGCGGAAACCGGCACCGACCGGACGAAGAGAGTCGCGACGGCACCCCGTCCGGCTCGCGTTGCCGTGACCCTGGGTGACCGATCCGCTGCCGCCGACGACGGTGCGGGTGGCACCGTCGGCACCCGGGCCGGACCGTCCGCACACGCCCGTGTGCGGGCTCGGGCGCCCCGGAACGCAACGACTGCCGCCCGATGGGCGGCAGTCGTGGAGTTCCGGGACGTTGACGACGCGTCAGACGCCGGCGCCCTGCTCCTGCTGCTTGCGCCAGCGGATGCCCGCCTCGAGGAAGCCGTCGATGTCGCCGTCGAGGACGCCCTGGGGGTTGCCGACCTCGTACTCCGTCCGCAGGTCCTTGACCATCTGGTACGGGTGGAGGACGTAGGAACGCATCTGGTTGCCCCAGGAGTTGCCGCCGTCGCCCTTGAGCGCGTCCATCTTGGCCTGCTCCTCCTGGCGGCGCCGCTCCAGCAGCTTGGCCTGCAGCACGTTCATCGCGCTGGCCTTGTTCTGGATCTGCGAGCGCTCGTTCTGGCAGGAGACCACGATGCCGGTCGGGATGTGGGTGATCCGGACCGCGGAGTCGGTGGTGTTGACGCCCTGGCCGCCGGGGCCGGAGGCGCGGTAGACGTCGATGCGCAGCTCGGTCTCGTCGATCTCGACGTGGTCGCTCTGCTCGACGACGGGCAGCACCTCGACGCCCGCGAAGGACGTCTGGCGGCGGCCCTGGTTGTCGAAGGGCGAGATGCGCACCAGGCGGTGGGTGCCCTGCTCGACGGAGAGGGTGCCGTAGGCGTAGGGCGCCTTCACCACGAAGGTGGTGGACTTGATGCCGGCCTCTTCCGCGAACGAGGTCTCGTAGATCTCGGTCGGGTAGCCGTGCCGCTCGGACCAGCGCAGGTACATCCGCTGCAGCTGCTCGGCGAAGTCGGCGGCGTCGACACCGCCGGCCTCGGCGCGGATGTTGACCAGCGCCTCACGGGCGTCGTACTCGCCGGACAGGAGGGTGCGGACCTCCATCTCGTCCAGCGCCTTGCGCACCGACTCCAGCTCGGTCTCGGCCTCGGCGCGGGTGTCCGCGTCGTCCTCGGCCTCGGCGAGCTCGAAGAGCACCCCCAGGTCGTCGATGCGGCCGCGCAGCGCCTCGGCCTTGCGGACCTCGGCCTGCAGGTGCGACAGCTTGCTGGTGATCTTCTGCGCCGCGTCGGGATCGTCCCACAGCGACGGGGCCGCCGCCTGCTCCTCGAGCACGGCGATGTCGGCCCTCAGCTTGTCGAGGTCCAGAACGGCCTCGATCGAGGCCATGGTCGACGAGAGGGACTTGAGCTCTTCGGATACATCCAGGACTGCCACGTCCCCCAGCGTACCGGCACGCCGCGCATTGCCGTGCCGGTGAGCCGGGGCGGCCCGGCCCACCGGCCGGGAGGTCCCGCGCCGCTCAGACGGGGACGGGGGCCGACGCGTGGGCGAGCGTGCCGTCGGCGCGGCGCAGGTACAGGGTCAGGGTGTCGTCCGCCGTGGTCAGACCGGGGTGGGAGGGGGTGCTGGCGGACAGCGGCACCGGCGTCCACGTGCCGCCGTCGGAGACGGCGGCGGCCAGGGCCCCGTCGTCGGCGGGGGCGAGGACGAAGAGCCGGCCGCCGGAGACGGCGGGTTCGGGGCGGCCCGTGGCGTCCAGGCCCGTGACGATCTCGGAGGGGCGCCAGGCGCCGTTCACGTACGGCAGGCGCAGCACCGCGCCGTCGGCCTTGCGGACGGCGAAGGCGTCCAGGGTGCCGGAGGCGGCCGAGACCAGCCCGGGGGCGGCGGTGACCCGGCCCGCGGTGGGGACCAGCGCCCAGGCGTTCCAGCGGCCGTCGACCCAGGAGGAGGTGACGAGGTCACCGCCGGAGCAGCCGACCAGGTCGATCCGGCCGGGCGCGGAGGACGCGGCGGCGGGGGTCGTGGTGAAACGGGCGGGCTGGTCGACCTGGTACCAGTCGCCCCACGCGCCGCCGCTGAGGGTGCGGCGGTAGACCTTGTGGTCGGTGCCGAGGGCGAAGACGTCCAGCTGCCCGGCGCGCGAGGAGACGACCGAGGGGTCGTCGGCGACGCTTATCCCGGTGAGCCGGTGCCAGGTGCCGGAGACCAGGTACCAGACGTTCTTGTCGCTGCCCCGGGTGAACACGTACGTCGTACCGGAGACGGAGATCGCGCGGGGGCCGCCGACCGGGTGGACGTCGTGGTCCGGGAAGTGGGGCAGCGCCGTGTAGCCGGACCAGCGCAGCGCGGCGTCCTCGGCGGTGCCCGCCGGGGTGCTGACCGCGCCCTGCGGGGAGGCGGCGGCGCCGGTGGGGGCGGTCGGGGTGGTCGAGGCCTGCCCGGACGGCTTGTCCTCCCGGCTGTTGGAGCCGCCGTCGTCGTCGGAGCCGGAGGCCGCGATCGCCCAGCCGCCGAGCCCGACGACCAGGGCGGCCGCCGCCGCGGCGCCGATCTTGACGCGGCGGCGCTGGAGCGCGTCGGGGACGGCCCGGTGGCGGTGCCGGGCGCGCTGGCCGGGCATCGCGGCGGCCCCGCCGCCGGCCAGCTCCTCCGCGGTGGGCAGCTTGATGCTGGTGTGCGTGTCGCGCGTCGAGTCGGGTGCGGAGCCGCGGACCAGGGGCACGGCACCACGTGGCTGGCCGGCCGGCGGGTCGTACGGCTCGGCGACGGAACCGGGCTCCCGGTCGTACGCATCCTCGCCGTGGTGGTCGCCGGGCGCGTCCACCTCCAGCGGGGGCAGCCCGGCGAGCGCGGGCAGCAGCTCGCGCAGCCGCGCGCCGACCTCGGCCGCCCTCAGCCGGGAGGCGGGGGCCTTGGCGAGGCACTGGGAGAGCAGCTGCCACAGCTCGTCGGGCAGGTCGGGCAGCGGCGCGACGGACTCGGTGACGTGCCGGCGCAGCACCGCGCCGGGGTGACCGCCGCCGAACGGAGTGAAGCCGGCGAGCAGCTCGTACAGGACGGTGGCGAGGGCGTAGATGTCGACGGAGGCACGCGGCGGCAGACCTTCGATGATCTCCGGTGCCAGGTAGTCGGGGGTGCCGATGATGCGGGTGGCCCGGGTGCGGCGCGGGGAGTCGACCAGCCGGGCGATGCCGAAGTCGGTGAGCAGCGCCGGGGGCGCCCCGCCCGGTCCGGGCGGGGCGGCGGAGTCCAGCAGGACGTTCTCCGGCTTGACGTCGCGGTGGACAACGCCCGCGGCGTGGGCCGCGGCCAGGCCGTCCGCGACGTCCGCGGTGATGGACACGGCCGCCTCGGGGGTGAGCCTGCGTTCGCGCTCCAGCCGGGAGCGCAGGTCCGTGCCGCGGACGAGTTCCATGACGAGCGCGAGGTCGGAACCGTCGACCACCAGGTCGCGGATGCCGACGATGTGCGGGTGGTGGAGCGCCAGCAGGGCCGTGCGCTCCTGCACGAAGCGGCCGACGAGGTCCTGGTCGGAGGCGAGGTCCTCGCGCAGCAGCTTGATGGCGACCGGGCCTTCGGGGCCCTCGCCCAGCCACACCGTGCCGGCGGAACCCCGCCCCAGCACCTGGTGCGCGGTGTACCGGCTGCCGATCTTCCGTCCCAAGGCTGCTCCGACTCCTCCGACGTGCCGTCGTGTTGGCGACAAAGCTACGCGGATGCGAGCCGGTTGGGGGAACCTGTCAGGGGTGAGTGCGGCTTCTCCGGGAGAAATCACCCTCCAGAAGTCGACAAATCACCAACATCGGCGGATCGGAGAGGTGACGGCGTACCGCTCGGCGTTGACGGAACCGGGCCCCGCGCACGGGTGGCGCCACGTCATCCGCCGCCCCGGCCCGCCCAGTTGCGCGCTCGGTTGCCGGCGCCCCCGGCCGGGGGCGCCGCCGCACGCCGCTACTGGTTGCCGCCGGGGACGTTCGGGACGTCCGGGGCGCTGTTGGCGGTGTCACCGATGGTGGAGACCCAGTTCCACGCCTCGCTGATCCAGCCGGTCACGGTGTCCCACAGGCCCTTGCCCGTGTTCAGCCAGTCCTGCAGGGGGGTGAGGTACCAGGCCAGCATGAAGATCACGATCAGCACGACGATCATCGTGAAGCAGCCCTTGAGGCACCCCAGGCCCGGGATCTTCATCGGGTTGGCGCTGCGGGGGCGCGGCTCGCGGTGCGGGGCCGGCTCGGGCGCGGGCGGGCGCTGCGGCTCGTACCGCTGGTGCTGCGGCTGCTCGTAGCGCGGCGCGGGCTGCTGCGGCCGCGGCGCGTACTGCTGGGGCTGGGGCTGCGGCTGCTGGCCGTACTGCTGCGGATGCGGCTGCGGGGCGTAGGCGGGCTGCGAGGGCTGCCGGTACTGAGGGGGCTGCTGCGGCCGCTGCTGGTACGCCTGGGGAGGCTGCTGCGGCTGTTGCGGCTGCTGGGCGGGCTGCCGGCGCGGCCTGCGGCGCAGCGGGTCCTGCTCCGGGTCCAGGTACTGGATCTCGGTCTGCTCGGCGCGCGCACGGGCGCGGTTGAGCTGCGACTCCCACGGATGCGGGCCCTGCGGGACACCGGAGTCCGGCGGCCCGTCCGGCACCGGCGGCATCACGCGGGTGCCGTCGCCGGACGCCGTCGGTGCCGAGCCGCCCGGGATCACCCGGGTCGCATCGGCGGCGCCCCCCGCCGAGGCGGGCAGGACGCTGGTGGCGGCATTGGGGTCGTACGCGTCGTACGCGCCGACGGGCGACCGGTTCGGCAGCACCTGGGTGGGGTCGGCGGTGCCCGGCGGGACGAGCGGGGTGTCCGGGACGGTGGCCGGGGCCGGGTCCGGCGCGAGCAGCGCGGCGACGCCGAGCGCCGCCTCGGACTGCGCCGGGGAGGAGTGCACGCCCACGCCCGCCGCGACGACGCGCAGGGCGCGCGCCAGGTTCTCCGCGCTCGGCCGCTCGCCGGGCTCCTTGCGCAGGCAGCGCTCTATCACCGTCCACAGCGGTTCGGGCACGGTCGAGGGACGGCGCGGCTCCTCGCTCAGGTGCTGGTGCAGCACTTCGAGCGCGCTCTCGCCCCGGAACGGCGGGCGGCCGGTGACCAGTTCGTACAGGAGGATGCCGGCGCCGTAGATGTCCACCGCGGAGGTCTGCGGACGGCCCTGGGCCGACTCCGGCGCTATGTAGGCGGGCGTGCCGACGAACTCGTGGGTGCGGGTGACGCCGGGCGAGTCCGCCAGCCGCGCGATGCCGAAGTCGGTCAGCATCGGGTGCATCTGCTGGGTGCCGTCCGGGCCGGCGACGGTGGCGAGCAGGACGTTGGCGGGCTTGAGGTCGCGGTGGACCACGCCGTCGGCGTGGCTGGCGGCCAGCGCGTCGGCCACGGCGGCGGTCAGCAGGGCGGCGCCGACCGGCGAGAACGGGCCGTTCTCGCGCAGGTGGCGGTAGAGGTCGGGACCCTCGACCAGGTCCATCACCAGGGCGAGCAGCTCACCCTCCACGACCAGGTCGCGGACCCGGACGATGTGCGGGTGGCGCAGCCTCAGCAGGACCGACCGCTCCCGGAGGAAGCGCATGACGATGTCGGGATCGCCCGCCAGCTCCTCCTTGAGCACCTTGATCGCGACGGTCTCGCCGGTGTCCCGTACGTGCGACCGCCACACGGTGCCCGTGGCTCCGCGCCCGAGCGGCTCCACCAGTTCGTATTTGCTGCCTACCGGCCGCACGTTCGCGCTCCCTGGATCTTGGCCTGGTCCGTGGCCTGTTTCGCCCACTGTAGTGCCGCCACGTGGGAGCGGGGCTGCGTTCCGGTACGGGGCGGGTGTGGGGTTAGGACGCTGGGTACGGTCGTTTGGTTGCTCTTTCCGCCCAATGCTGACCATTCAAGATCGCAAAGGTGGGCACCGGCGGCGAGCTGTCGGCGGCGGGTGGGAGGATGCGTGTCGCGGAACGCGCATCGCCGAGCCGGCTGGGTCAGCCGGGCGAGGGGAGCCCGCCGGTCCGTTCTTGTACGTGTCGACGTCCCGGGCACGGCGGGGTGGGGTCGGGGGCCCGCACCGCGGTGGATCCGGGCAGAAGGGACCGTGGACGGAGATGCAGATCCGGCTGACCGTTCTCGGGCCGCGCGGCGGCCGCGCGGCGCGCTCCTGCGACGTGCTGGTCACCGCGCCCGCGGGCACTCCCCTGAGTGCCGTGGCCGGAGCCCTCGCGTCCGGCTCGGGCGGCTCCGGCCAGCCCGCGCGGGCCGGCAAGTCCACGCCCCCGCTGTACGCGGGCACCGAGCGCCTGGACCCGGCCACCGCCGTCCTCGGCGTGCCGCCCCTGCTCGACGGCGCCGTCCTGTCGCTGCACTCCCCCGCCGACGGGCACGACGGCGGCCGCCCCTCGGCCGCCGCCCGGCTGCACGTCGTCGGCGGACCCGACGCGGGCGGCGTCCACCTGCTGCAGGGCGGCCGGATCCGGGTCGGCCGGTCCGCGGACGCGGACGTCCCGCTGGACGACCCCGACGTCTCGCGGCTGCACTGTGCCATCACGGTGGACGGCGAGGGCCGGGTCACCGTGGCCGACCTCGGCTCCACCAACGGCACCACCCTCGACGGCGCTCCCGTGGGCGAGCGCGCGGTCCCCTTCCCCGCCGGCACGCTGCTGCGGATCGGCGAGTCGACCCTCCGGCTGGAGCCGGCACCCCCGGGCTCGGCCGTCCCCCCGCCGCCCGCCTCCATCCCCGCCGTCCCCGACGCCGAGGGGCACCTCCAGGTGACCCTCCCCCCGACCTCCTGGCCGGACAGCGGCCCCGTGGCGACCTGGCGTCCCGCCCGTCCCGCCGACGGCACCGGGGAGCGGCCCGCCGCCCGGGACGCGGCGCCCGCCGACGGCCCGACGACCACCGGCACCGGCGCCGGGAACGTGGGCGTGGACGCCCTCGCCGCTCCCGCGCCCGGACCGGGGCCGGCGCAGGACGCGCCGGACACCCCGGCCCGGCGGGACACCCCGCAGCGCGGCCTGTCCGAGCAGACCCGCACGGTCGCGCTGCCCCAGGGCCGCCGCGGCGGCGGGAAGGCCGCGGAGGCCGGCAGCCGGATGGCCGGGGCCATAGGGGGCTGGGCCAGGCGCCTGGCGGCCGGACGCGGCGCCCCGGGCGCCGACGGCCCCGGGGGCGGCGCGGCGACGTACGACCAGGCCGACGCCGCCGCGCTGCGCGAGCGCTGGCCCGATCCCGCGGCCGTCCTGCTCACCGCGCTCGGACCGGGCCCGCGGCTGTGGGAGCGCGCCCTCGGCCATCCCGACCTGCTCACGGTCCGGCTCGGCACCGCCGACCTGACCGCCGAGGACGGCTTCCGGACGCTGCCCGCCGTGCCGTTCACCGTCGACCTGCGCGACCCGCACACCCATGTGCTGGGCCTCGCCGGACCGCGCCCGAGGCTGTCCGGGCTGGCCCGGGCGGTGATCGCCCAGCTGTGCGCCCTGCACCCGCCCGGCGTGCTGGAGGTCGTCCTGGTCAACGCCGACCGCTCCCGTCCCGCCGAACAGCGGGCCGAGGAGTGGGGGTGGCTGAACTGGCTGCCGCATCTGCGCCCGGCGCACGGCCAGGACTGCCGGCTGCTCACCGCCACGGACCGGGAGCAGGCGGAGGCCCGCGTCTCCGAGGTGGTCCGGCGCATCGAGGAGGGCCCGCTCGGCACGGGCTGGGCGACCGCCTCCCCGGAGGAGGTGGCCGAGGCCGCGGCACGCCGCGAGGGCCCGTACACCCTGCTGGTGGTGGACGGCGACCCGGGCTCGGCCTATCTGCGCGAGGCCGCGGGCCGCATCGCGGCCGCCGGGCCGTCGGTCGGGGTGCACCTGCTGTGCCTGGCCGAGAGCCCGGAGCGGCTGGCCGCCGGGTGCGGTGCCGTCGCCGTACTGGAGGGCGACGTCGCGACGACGCTGCGGATGGAGCCGCACGGCCCGGAGCACATGACCATGGAGGCGGTGTCGGCGGCCTGGGCCGAGCGTTTCGCGCGCGCCCTCGCTCCGCTGCGCGAGGGCGACGCCGCCGCGCCCCGGCGTACGCGCTCCGCGCTGCCGCCGACGGCCCGGCTGCTGGACGAACTGGACCTGGCCCTCGCCACCCCGGCGAAGATCGCGACCCGCTGGGCCGAGCCCGCTCCCTCCGGCGGCGCCGCCGCGGCGGTCCTGGGCGCCGGCCCGGAGGGCCGGGTCCTGGTCGACCTGGTCGCCGAGGGGCCGCACCTGCTGGTCGGCGGCGCCGCGGGCGCCGGCAAGACCGAACTGCTGCGTTCGGTGGCCGCCGCCCTGTCCGCGGGCGAGCGGCCGGACCGGCTGGCCCTGGTCCTCGTCGACGGCGCCGGGTCGGAGCGCGGCGAGGGGCTGCGCACCTGCACCGACCTCCCGCACGTCTCCACCTATCTGTCCGCCTCCGACCCGGTGCGGATGCGCGAGTTCGCGCAGGCCCTCACGGCGGAGCTGAGGCGCCGTGACGAGCTGCTGGACGGGGGCGACTTCGCGCAGTGGCACGAGCGCCGCCGACTGCCCGCCGTGCCCCGCCAGGTGGAGCCGGGCCACGCCCCGGCCGGTGCCGCCGACCCGCAGGTGCGCGGCGCGGTGCGGGTACGGACCCGCACCACCGAGCCGCTGCCCCGGCTGGTCGTGGTGGTGGACGACTTCGACGTCCTGGTCGCTCCCGCACTGGGCAGTCCCGGCCGGCCCGCCGCGGGCTCGGTGGTCCGCGCCCTGGAGGGCGTGGCGCGCGACGGTGAGCGTCTCGGCGTCCACCTGGTCGCCGCGACCGGCCGCCCGGAGCGCACCGCGGGCACCGACACCGACGACGCGGCGCGGCTGCGGATCGCGCTGCGCACCGAGGAGCCGGAGTCGGCCGCGCTGCTGGTCGCCGTCGAGGAGCCGGCGACCGTCGACGACGCCCTGCCGGGCCGGGGTTACCTGCGCCGGCCGGACGGAGCGGTCACGGCCTTCCAGGCCGGACGGGTCAGTGGCCGGATCCCGCGTACGGCGACCCTGCGGCCCACGGTGGTCCCGCTGGAATGGGAGCGCATGGGCGATCCGCCGACCCGCCGCCCGGTCCGCGAACTGGGCAACGGCCCCACCGACCTCGCCCTGCTGGCCAGTGCCCTGCAGCGTGCCGCGGAGTCCGCGGCGGCCGATCCGGTGCCGCCGCTGCTCTGAGCCCTCCCGGTCCCCTGCGCCGGCCGCACCGCCGGTCACATGAAGGTCACGATCCAACCGCCGTGCGCTGAGGCGCTATTGCGGCGGTTATCAGACAGGGCGTAGGACTGAACGCGGAACAGCGGATGACGCGGGGACGGGACGCCCGGCGCAGCTGCCACGGCCATGCGGCGGGCTGCCACCGCGGCGCGGGTCCGCGCTGAGGGGATGGGCAGGCAGATGCGGACATCCAGCAGGCGCACGCGACGTACACGCGAAGCGGTCATCGCCGCCGTGGCGACGGCCGCCCTGGCGCTGACGGCCGCCGGGTGCGGCGGAGGCGACGACGACAAGGGCGACCCCGGTGGGGGCCGGAGCAGTTCCGGTGGCGGCGGGAGCGTCTCGCTGCCGGACCTCAAGGGCGTCAAGCTCGAGGTCGCGGCGGTGTGGACCGGACCGGAGCAGAAGAACTTCCAGAAGGTGCTGGACGAGTTCACCCGGCGCACCGGGGCCGAGGTCGGCTTCGTGCCCACCGGCGACAACGTCTCCACCTTCCTCGGTACGAAGATCGAGGGCGGCCAGCCGCCGGACGTGGCGTTCCTCCCGCAGGTCGGAGTGTTACGGCAGTTCGCGCAGAAGGGCTGGCTGAAGCCGCTCTCCTCCGACGTCCAGGCGCAGCTCGACAAGAACTTCACCACGGGCTGGAAGGACCTGGGCGCGTACGAGGGC
The DNA here is from genome assembly GCF_056858595.1 of Streptomyces sp. TOM-9. Taxonomy (NCBI): domain Bacteria; kingdom Bacillati; phylum Actinomycetota; class Actinomycetes; order Kitasatosporales; family Streptomycetaceae; genus Streptomyces; species Streptomyces sp. TOM-9. The sequence continues at coordinate 3,982,821 of NZ_JBXEQB010000001.1, forward strand.
AAGCAGTACGGCGTCTACGCCAAGGCCGCCAACAAGTCGCTGGTCTGGTACAATACCGCGGCCTTCGAGAACGCCGGGGTCTCCGAACCTCCGGCCACCTGGGACGACTTCCTCCAGACCGCCGAGACCCTCTTCGAGTCGGGCACTCCCCCGGTATCGGTCGGCGGGGCGGACGGCTGGACCCTCACCGACTGGTTCGAGAACATCTACCTCTCCCAGGCCGGGCCGGAGAAGTACGACCAGCTGGCCGAGCACAAGATCAAGTGGACCGACCCCTCGGTGAAGGACGCGCTCACCACCCTCGCCCAGCTCTTCGGCAAGAAGGACCTGATCGCCGGCGGGCAGAGCGGTGCGCTCAAGACCGACTTCCCGAAGTCCGTGACGCAGACCTTCACCGGCAACCCGCCGAAGGCCGGCATGGTCTACGAGGGCGACTTCGTCGGCGCGTTCATCGGCGACAACACCAAGGCGAAGGTGGGCGAGGACGCCAAGGTCTTCCCCTTCCCCGCGGTGGGCTCCGGCAAGGCCCCGGTGGTCAGCGGCGGTGACGTCGGTGTGGCGCTGAAGGACACCAAGGGCGCGCAGGCGCTGCTGACCTTCCTCGCCTCCACCGACGCGGCGAAGGTGTGGGCCTCCTCGGGCGGCTTCGTCTCGCCGAACAAGTCGCTGGACCTGTCGGCGTACCCGGACGAGGTCTCCCGCTCGATCGCCCAGGGCCTGGTCGCGGCGGGCGACGACTTCCGCTTTGACATGTCCGACCAGGCCCCGGCGGCCTTCGGCGGCACCGCGGGCAAGGGCGAGTGGAAGGACCTGCAGGACTTCCTGAGGAACCCCTCCGACGTCGCCGGCACGCAGGCCAAGCTGGAAGCGGACGCCGCCAAGGCGTACGCCGGCTAGGCGGCCACGATGGCGACGGCGGCCACGGCGAAGGGGCCGGCCGCTCCCGGCGGCGCTCCCTCCGCCCCGGGCAGGAGCGTCATGGGCACCCGGCGCTGGGTGGCGGGACTGTTCCTGCTGCCCGCGCTGGTGCTGCTGGGCGCGCTGGTGGTGTACCCGATCGGGTACACCACCTGGCGCAGCCTGTTCGACAAGGCCGGCTCGGGTTTCGTCGGCCTGCACAACTACGCCTCGGTCTTCAGCGACGACAGCACCCTGACGGCGCTGCGCAACACCGCGGTCTGGGTGGTCGTGGCGCCGGTGCTGGCCACGGCCCTCGGGCTGGTCTTCGCGGTGCTGACCGAACGGGTGAGCTGGGGCACCGCCTTCAAGCTGGTCGTCTTCATGCCGATGGCGATCTCGATGCTGGCGGCCGGGATCATCTTCCGGCTGGTGTACGAGCAGGACCCGGCGCGCGGCGCGGCCAACGCGGTCGTGGTCGGTGTCCACGACACCTTCGCCGAGTCCTCGGCGTACCCCGGGGCCCGGCCCCGGCCGAACGGCTCGCTGGCGGCCTCGGGAGGAGGCTCGTACACCACGCGGGACGCCGCCGGGCAGGGGACGGCGGTCGGGCTGCCGCTGATCGGCATCCCCGCGGCGAAGCTGCCCGCGGGCACCGCGGACGCCCGGCAGGCCGCCGCGGGCCCCGGCGTGACCGGCACCGTGTGGCTGGACTTCAAGCCGGGCGGCGGCGGCGAGCCCGGGGTGATCGACGCCGGTGAGAAGGCGCTGGAGGGCGTCAAGGTCGAGGCCGTGCGCGACGGACGGGTGGTGGCCTCGGCCACCTCCGGCACGGACGGCACCTTCTCGCTGCCCGCCTCGGCGGCCGGGGCCCAACTGCGGCTGCCGGCGTCGAACTTCGCGGAGCCTTACAACGGTGTCGACTGGCTCGGCCCCACCCTGGTGACGCCCGCCATCATCGGGTCGTACCTGTGGATGTGGGCGGGCTTCGCCATGGTCCTCATCGCGGCGGGCCTGGCGGGGGTGCCGCGGGAGCTGATGGAGGCGGCGCGCATCGACGGCGCCAACGAGTGGCAGGTCTTCCGCAGGATCACCGTGCCGCTGCTGGCGCCGGTGCTGGTCGTGGTCGTCGTGACACTCATGATCAACGTGATGAAGATCTTCGACCTGGTCTACATCGTCGCGCCCGACACCTCCAAGGACGAGGCCAACGTCCTGGCCCTGCAGCTGTACCTGTCCTCCTTCGGGGCCGGCAACGACCAGGGCGTGGGCAGCGCGATCGGTGTGGTCCTGCTGCTGCTGGTCGTCCCGGTCATGGTCTTCAACATCCGCCGACTGCGCAGGGAGGCCCGACGATGACGACCGTCGCAGGCACAGCGGAACCGGCGGGCCCCGCCGAGGCGCGGGCCACCACGGCCGCCGCCCGGCGGTCCTTCGCCTCGCGGGTGGCGGCCCGTACCAGCGGCGGGGCGCTGCGGGTGTTCCTGGTGCTGGTGGCCCTGTTCTGGCTGATGCCGACCGTGGGGCTGCTGATCTCCTCCTTCCGCGGGCCGGTGGACATCGCCGACTCCGGCTGGTGGAAGGTGTTCACCACACCCTCGCAGCTGACCGTCACCAACTACCGGGAGCTGCTCGGCAACGACGCCGTCACCTCCTCGCTGGTCAACACCGCCCTGATCACGGTGCCGGCCACGTTGCTGGTGGTGGTGATCGGGGCGCTGGCGGGCTACGCCTTCGCCTGGATGGAGTTCCCGGGCCGGGACTGGCTGTTCCTCGTGGTGGTGGGGCTGCTGGTGGTGCCGGTGCAGATCGCGCTCGTCCCGGTGGCGAAGCTGTTCGGGCAGATCGGGATCTTCGGCGACATCATCGGCGTGGTGCTCTTCCACGTCGGCTTCGGCCTGCCGTTCGCGGTCTTCCTGCTGCGCAACTTCTTCGCGGAGATCCCGCGGGAGCTGCTGGAGGCGGCCCGGCTGGACGGCGCGGGCGAGCTGCGGCTGTTCGCCACCGTGATCATGCCCCTGGGCGGCCCGGCGATCGCCTCGCTCGGCATCTTCCAGTTCCTGTGGGTGTGGAACGACATGCTGGTGGCGCTGATCTTCTCCAACAGCGGCTCGCAGCCCATCACGGTCGCGCTGCAGCAGCAGGTCCGGCAGTTCGGCAACAACATCGACGTCCTGGCACCGGGGGCCTTCGTGTCGATGGTGGTCCCGCTCGTCGTCTTCTTCGCCTTCCAGCGCCAGTTCGTCTCCGGCGTCATGGCGGGCGCCGTGAAGTGACCCCGTAACCCTCCGCAGGCCAGAGGGGCAACACTCCGTCGTCGGACGGGTCGCCGTACGCGGCGTACGCCCGGGATATAACGGGCATACGCCGCGTAAGCCGACATTATGGATGTGCTGCCTTGCCCCGGTTCAGCGTCATCGTGCCCGCCCACAAGGTGCAGGCCTACCTGCACGAGTGCCTGGAGTCCGTGCTCGGGCAGAGCTTCTCGGACTTCGAGGTGATCGCCGTCGACGACCGCTCCCCGGACGCCAGCGGTGCCATCCTCGACGCCTTCGCGGCCCGCGACCGCAGGGTGACCGTCCTGCACCTGAAGGAGAACGTGGGTCTCGGCCCGGCCCGCAACGCCGGGATGGCCCGCGCCACCGGGGACTACCTGCTCTTCCTCGACAGCGACGACACCCTCGCGCCCGGCTCCCTGCAGGCCGTCGCCGACCGCCTGAAGGAGACCGCCGAGCCGGACGTGCTGGTCTACGACTACGCCCGCACCTACTGGGACGGCCGTGTCGTGCGCAACCAGCGCGCCCCCCTGCTCGCCCAGGACGCACGCCCCGCCGGGCCCCTCGACGACCGGCCCGAGCTGCTGCGGCTGCTGCCGGTCGCCTGGAACAAGGCGTACCGGCGGGAGTTCGTCCAGCGCCGCGACCTCGCCTTCCCGCCCGGCTGGTACGAGGACGTCCCCTGGACCTACCCCCTGCTGCTGTCCGCCCGCAGCATCGCGGTGCTCGACCGGGTCTGCGTGCACTACCGGCAGCGCCGCCGGGGCAGCATCCTGCGCACCACCAGCAGCCGGCACTTCGACGTCTTCGACCAGTACGACCGGGTCTTCGCCTTCCTCGACCGCAACCCCGCCCTCGACAGCTGGCGGGCCGCCCTCTTCAGCCGGATGACCGACCACCTGCTGGCGGTCTACAACACCCCCGGCCGGCTGCCCCGCTCGGCCCGGGGCGTCTACTTCCAGCGCTGCAGCGTCCACTTCCGCCGCTACCGCCCGCAGGAGCCCGGCTCCCGTCCGCACGGCGTCCCCGGCGGCACCCGGCGGCTGCTCGTGCGGCTCGGCGCGCGGCAGGTCTTCGACGCCGTGCGCACCGCCAACGCGCTGCGCAGGAGGCTGCGGCGGCTGGTGAAGGACACCGCCCGGGCGGCCCGGGAGGCGGGCCTGCGGCTGCACTACCGGATCCAGCGGCAGCGCCGCCTCGACCCGGACCTGGCCGTCTTCGCGGCCTGCCGCTACGCCGGCTACGGCGGCGACCCCGCCGCCCTGGAGGCCGCCGTCCGCGACCTGGCCCCGCACCTGCGCACCGCGTGGATCACGACCCCGGCGTACGCGGCCACCCTGCCGCGCGGCGTACGCCGGCTCCAGCCCGGCTCGCCCGCGTACTGGACGGCGCTGGCGCGCGCCACCTATCTGGTCAACGACGTCAACTTCCCGCACGCCTACCGCAAGCGGCGCGGCCAGGTGAACCTCCACACCCACCAGGGCACCCCGCTCGGCCGCACGGGCCTGGACGTCCAGGGGCACCCGGCCGCCTCGGCGGGCCGTGACTTCGCCCGGATGCTGGCCCACACCGACCGCTGGGACTTCTGCCTGTCCGCCAACCCGCACTCGACCGTGGTCTGGGAGCGGGCCTACCCCGCCGGCTACACCACCTTGGAGCACGGGCGGCCCGGCAACGACGTCCTGCTGCGCGCCGACGCCGACGACGTGCGGCGGATCCGGGCCCGGCTGGGCATCCCGCCGGAGTCCACGGCGATCCTGTACGCGCCCGCGCACCGCGACTACCGGCGCGGCTTCCACCCGCCCGTCGACCTGGTCCGGCTGGCCCGTGAACTCGGCCCCGGCCACGTGGTCCTGTACCGGGCACCGGACGGCCACGGCGGCTCGGGCACGCTCCCCGAGGGGCTGCCGGACACCGTGCTGGACGTCTCCGCCCACCCTTCGGTCCAGGAGCTGTGCCTCGCGGCGGACGCCCTGGTGACCGACTACTCCCCCCTGATGTTCGACTACGCCGGCCTCGACCGCCCGATCGTGGTCCACGCCGAGGACTGGACGGCCTACCGGGCCGCCCGCGGCACGTACTTCGACATCACCGCCGGCGCCCCCGGGCCGGTCGCCCGGAGCGAGGACGAACTCCTGTCCATCCTCACCACGGACACCTGGCGCGGCCCCCGTTCGGCCCAGTCCCGGGCGGCGTTCCGGGCCCACTTCTGCCCGTGGGACGACGGCCACGCCGCCGAGCGGGTCGTGCGGCGGGTCTTCCTCGGCGAGGACGGCGGCCAGCCGGCCGCCCTCCCCCCGGAGCGCCGTACCCCCGCCCCGGCGGCCCGCCCCTGACGGCTCACGGCGGCGGCGCGGGGGTGCGCTCGTCCGGCTTGAGGACGGGCAGCAGCTCCGGTTCGCCGAGCAGCACCCGCCGTACGGCGCGTTCGGCGGCCCGGCCGTCGTCCCAGGGGCAGAAGCGGGCCCGGAAGGCCGCCCGCAGCTCGGCCGCCTCCGGCGAGGCCCAGGCACCGGAGCGGAAGGCGGTGGCGATCGCGGCCTCGTCGCGGGCGACCACGCCCGGGGTGTCGCCGGGGCGCCCGGAGACCAGGTCGAAGTAGACCCCGCGGGCGGCCCGGTAGACCTCCCAGTCGGCGGCGTGGACCACGATCGGGCGGTCGAGGCCGGCGTAGTCGAACATCAGCGACGAGTAGTCGGTGAGCAGCGCGTCGGAGGCCAGGCACAGCTCCTCCAGCGGTGTGTGCGCGGAGACGTCCAGCGCCCCCTCCGGCAGCGCCGCCGGGCCGGCCCCGGGGTAGAAGTAGTGCGCGCGGACCAGCACCAGGTACTCCCGCCCCAGCGCCCGGCACAGCCGGGCGAGGTCCAGCTGCGGGACGAACTCCCGCTGGTAGTCGCGGTGCGTGGGGGCGTACAGGATCGCCCTGACCCCGTCCGGGATGCCCAGCGCGGCCCGGATCCGCCGCACGTCGTCGGCGCCCGCGGTGAAGTACACGTCGTTGCGGGGGTAGCCGGTCGGCAGCGTCAGGTAGCCGCCGGGGTAGACCCGCTCCCAGACCTCGCTGGAGTGGGGGTTGGCGGACAGGGAGTAGTCCCACTGGTCGGCGTGGTCCAGCAGACGGCGGAAGCTCATGCCCTTGGCCACCGCCGGGTGGGCGCGCAGGTCCATGCCCATGTGCTTGAGCGGGGTGCCGTGGTGGGTCTGCAGGTAGACCTGGCCGGGGCGCTTGACGACCTCCCCGGTGAAGTTGGCGTTGTTCACCAGGAAGCGGGCGCGGGCCAGCAGCTCCCAGTAGCGGCGGGAGTTCGCCTCCACCCGGTCGACGCCCTCGGGGACCGCGTCCTGCGCACCGCGCCGGACCACCCACACCCCGTGCAGGTGCGGGGCGAGCTCGCGGGCCTTGCGGTAGATCGCGGCGGGGCTGCACAGCACCCCCCGGTTCCAGTACGCCGCGTACACCACCAGGTCGTCGTCGAGCGGGCGGCGGCGTTCCAGGGCGTACCAGCGGCGGTACACCTCGCGGGCGGCGGCGTTGCGGTGCGTGCGCAGCCGCCGGGCGGCCCGGGTGCCCAGCTCCGCGGCGCGGTGGGCGGCGAAGGTGCCCGGCAGCCCGGCTCGGCGGAAGAAGGCGGCGCGGTCCTGCGGGCGCAGCCGCCCGGGGTCGTCCAGGACGGCCGTGAGCCGCCGGTCCCGCTCGGCGCGCAGCACCGGCAGGTCGTGCCGGGCCAGCAGTGCGTCGTACCGGTCGGCCAGGACGAGGTGCTGCGGGCCCGGCGTGCTGGAGAAGCTGCCGCGGCGGCGCCCGCGCCACGTGACGCAGACCCGGTCCAGGCAGGCGATGCGGGGGGCGGCGAGCAGCATCTCGTACGCCACCGGAACGTCCTCGTACGGCCCGGCACCGAAGGCGAACCCGACCCAGTAGTCGCGCCGCACCACCCGGTTCCAGGCGGCGGGGAAGACGGTCAGGCACTGCGGGCGCTCGGTGGCCCGGAAGACGGCGTGCCCGGCGAGCGCGGCCGCCTGCAGGAAGTCGCCGTCCCCGCTCTCCGTGCGGTGTTCCCACACGTCGACCCGGTCGTGGTCGAAGAGCAGCACCTCCGGGTCGCCGGTGGCCCGCAGCCTCGCGTCGAGGGCGGTCAGGGCGCCGGGCGCGAGGAGGTCGTCGGAGTCGAGGAAGAGCAGGTAGTCGCCGCTGGCCCGGGCCGCGCCCGCGTTCCGGGCCGGGCCGGGCCCCGCGTTGCGGGGCCGCCGCAGCGGGAGCACCCTGGGGTCGGCGGCGGCGACCTCGTCGACGACGGCGGCCGACCCGTCGGGCGAGCAGTCGTCGACCGCGATCAGCTCCAGGTCCGCGTACCGCTGCCCGAGCACCGACTCCAGGCACGCACGGACGTAACCCTGGGTCTTCCATACCGGGACGATCACACTGAACCGAGGCATAGCGCCGAGCGTAGGCAGGAGCGGCCCCCGGCGCCCGGTGGATCACCCGAAAGGCGCAGGCGAGGTGACCGAGGACGCGATCACGAGTTGAACCCCTCGCCCCCTGTCGCCCTCGTCCGGAAAGGGCCACGTCACCATGGTGTCGCGCACGCCCCGCCTCACGGTCGTCGTTCCGGTCCACAACGTCGAGAGCTGGCTGCAGGAATGCCTGCGGTCGGTCGCCGCACAGACCTTCGACGCCCTCGACGTGGTCATGGTGGACGACGGCTCCACCGACTCCGGCCCGGAGATCGCCCAGGGCTTCGCCGACCGCGACCCGCGCTTCCGCCTGGTCCGGCAGGACAACGGCGGACTGGGCCACGCCCGCAACACCGGCACCCGCCACGCCGACCCGCGCACCGAGTACCTGTGCTTCCTCGACAGCGACGACATCCTGCCGCCCCACGCCTACGAGCGGCTGGTGGGCCTGCTGGACGGGTCGGGCTCGGACTTCGCGACCGGCAACGTGTGGCGGCTGACCGCCGACGGCCGCAGCCAGGCCTGGCAGCACCGGGACATGACCCGCACCGTCACCGGCACCCACATCACCCGGGACCTGAGCCTGCTGTCCGACCGGGTCGCCTGGAACAAGGTCTTCCGCCGCTCCTTCTGGGAGCGCCACCACCTGGCCTTCCCCGAGGGCGTGCTCTACGAGGACACCCCGCTCACCATCCCCGCGCACTTCCTCGCCGACGCCGTCGACGTGACGCACGAGCACGTCTACTACTGGCGGATCCGCGAGGGCTCCATCACCCGGCGCCGCACCGACGTCAAGGGCGTGCGCGACCGGATCGCCGCCGTCGACCACGTCAGCCGCTTCCTCGGCGACCCGGCCCGCACGCGCTGGACCTCCTTCAAACGGGCCTACGACCGCTCGGTCCTCACCGACGACCTGCTGTACTTCATCGACGCCCTGCCGATGGCCGGCCCCGAGTACCGGCGGGTCTTCATGGACCGCTGCCGCGACTGGCTCACCCGGGTCGACCCCACCCTCTTCCCCGAGCTGACCGCCGGGCTGCGCATCAAGTGGCACCTGATCGTCAAGGACCGCCTCGACGACCTGCTGACGGTGCTCGACCACGAGCAGCGCAACTCCGCCGGCTTCGGCGTCACCGGCCCGCCGCTGCGCAAGCGGGCGGTGCTGCGCGGCGCCGACGGCGGCCGGATCGCCCTGCCGGCCTCGGCGGCCCGGCTGCGGCGCGCGGACTTCCCCGTCCGGGCGCGGGTGCGCGAGGTGGTGCGGGAGAACGGCCGGCTCGTCCTGCGCGGCTACGCCTACCTGCGCAACATCGACGCCGACCGCAAGGGCGCCGCGCACATCACCGCGGTCGCCGTCCACGGCCACGGCCGCCGGGCCAAGGTGGTGCTGCTGCCGGTCAGGATCCGGCAGGAGCCCGCCGCGACCCTCAACTCGCGCCAGGAGGAACACTGCTACGACTGGTCGGGCTTCGAGATCACCATCGACCCGGCGCGGCTGACCACCGGCCGCCGCCAGGGCGAACCACGGGCCGGCCGCTGGCGGCTCGGGGTGGTCGTCGCGGCGAAGGGGGTCATCCGCAAGGCGGGCCTGCGGGCCGCGGACGCGGGCTCGGGGGCGTCCCCGCCGTCGTACGCGGCCGGCGGCGGCATGCGGCTCGTGCCGTACTACCGGCAGGGGCGGCTGCACCTGTCGGTGGAGCCGGAGGTACGGCGGCTGACCGGCCACCGGGCGACCGGCGACGGCACCTCGGTGGAACTGGACTTCACGGGCGCGCCACAGGCGACGGCGGTACGGCTGACGCACTCCGCGACGCCCACCGTGCTGGAGTACCCGCTGGAGCCCGCGGTCCCCGGGGAGAGGGACGACGGCGTCCGCCGGGCCCGCGTGCCCCTCGCCGACCTGGCGGCCGCCCGGCCCGCGCTGGACGCCGGGCCCAAGGAGATCCGCCCTGAGGACACCGACAGCTGGGACGTCGCGCTGCTGAACCCCGGGCACGCCGACCCCGTCCACCTCGACGGCGCGCTGCCCGCCGGCCACTACGACCTGGGCACCGACCCCCGGCTCGGCGGGACGCCGCGGCGGCTGCTGGTCGAGGCGAAGGCGTCGGGGAAGCTGGTGCTGCGCGACCGCACCCCGCAGCCGGTGGCCGACGCCATCGGCTGGACCGCCGAGGGCGCCCTGGTCGTGGCCGGCCGCCTCGCGCCCGGCTCCGCCCCCGGCCCGGCCGAACTGGTGCTCCGCCACGGCACGCACCGCGTGGAGCACGCCGTCCCGGTCCAGGCCGACGGCGTACCGGGCCGCCGCCCCGGCTTCCCGCCGCCGTCCAGCGCGATCCCGCCGCTGCCGTCCGTGCCGGAGGACGCCGCGGAGCCGGGCCCGTACGAGGGGCGCCGTTTCACCGCCACCGTGCGCCCCGGCACGCTGGAGTCCCTCGCCGGCACCGTCCCGCTGCCCGCCGGCCGCTGGTACCTGCACCTGCGCGACGGCGCCGGCACGGAAGCGCCGGTGCGGGTCGCGCCCGGGGTGTTCGAGGCACTGCCGATGGCGGCGGAGGCGGGCGGCAAGTCCTTCTGCGTCGACCGGCGCTTCCACGACCGGCTGTTCCTCGACGCCCGGCCCACGGTGCCGGAGCCGCAGCGCGGCCCGTACCGGCAGCGGGCGCTGCGCGAGAGCCACCATCCGCGCACCCGCGGGCTGCCGCGCCGCGAGTCGGTGCTCTACAGCGCCTTCGACGGGCGGGCGTACGGGGACTCGCCGCGCGCCGTCCACGAGGAGATGCTGCGCCGCCGCGCCGCGGACGGCCTGGAGCACCTGTGGGTGGTCAGGGACGGCCAGGCCCCTCCGCCGGCGACCGCGCGGCCGGTCGTGCTGCACAGCGCCGCCTGGTACGAGGCGCTCGCCCGCAGCCGCTACGTCGTCACCAACACGCACCTGCCGCAGTGGTTCGTGCGCCGCCCGGACCAGACCGTGCTGCAGACCTGGCACGGCACTCCCCTCAAGCGGACCGGCCGGGACCTCGCCGGCACCCTGTGCGCGGACCTGGTGCACCTGCCCCGCCCGCCACGCGACCCGGGCGCCCAGTGGAGCCTGCTGCTGTCGCCGAACGCGTACAGCACCCCGCTGCTGCGGGCCGCGCTCGGCTACGACGGCCCGGTCGCCGAGACGGGACTGCCCCGCACGGACGTGCTCTTCGCCGACGACCGCGCCAAGGTGGCCGCCGCGCTGCGCGACCGGCTGCGGATCCCCAGGGACCGCACCGTCGTGCTGTACGCGCCGACGCGCCGCGACGACCTGGCGTACGACACCGAGCACTACCGCATGTCGCCCCACCTGGACCTGGCGGAGGCCGAACGCGCGCTGGGCGCCGACCACGTGCTGCTCTTCCGCTCCCACCCCCTGGTCGCCGACCGCGTCCGCACCCCGCGCTCCGGGTTCGTGCGCGACGTGTCCTGCCACCCGGACGTGGCGGAGCTGCTGCTGGTCGCCGACGTCCTGGTCACCGACTACGCCTCCCCCGCGGCCGACTTCGCCAACACCGGCCGCCCGATGCTCTTCCTCGTCCCCGACCTGGAGCACTTCCGCGACACCCTGCGCGGCTTCTACCCCGACTTCGAGGCCCAGGCCCCGGGCCCGCTGCTGCAGTCCACCGCCGACCTGGCGGGCGCGCTGCGCGACCTCGGCACCGTGGCACGGCACAGCGCCGACGCGTACGCGCACTTCCGCGCGACCTTCTGCCACCTCGACGACGGCGGTGCGGCGGCCCGCGCCGTCGACCGGCTGCTCGAACCCGACCGTCACCGACCCTGAGGGAACCCAGGATCCACATGCCCCGCTTCTCCGTCATCGTCCCGGTCCACAAGGTGCAGGGCTACCTGCGCGCCTGCCTCGACTCGGTGCTGTCGCAGTCACTGCCCGACCTCGAGGTGATCGCGGTCGACGACCGCTCGCCGGACCACTGCGGCCGCATCCTCGACGAGTACGCGGCCCGCGACTGCCGGGTGATCGCGCTGCACCACGAGGAGAACCTGGGAGTGGGGCGGGCCCGCAACACCGGTGCCGAGCGGGCCACCGGCGACTACCTGCTCTTCCTCGACGGCGACGACACCCTCGCCCCCGGCTCGCTGGAGGCGGTCGCCGAGCGGCTGAAGCAGGACGGCGACCCGGACATCCTCTACTTCGACCACGTGCGCACCTACTGGTGGGAGGCGGCCGAGAAGAGCGTCTTCGGCGACCTGCTCGCCTCGGCCGGCACCGACGTCTTCCGGATCACCGAACGCCCCGAGTTCCTGCGGCTGTTCGCGATGACCTCCAACCGGGTCTACCGCCGCGCCTTCTACCGGGGGCACGGCTTCTCCTTCAGCGACGGCATCTACGAGGACGCCCTCGTCTCGTACGTGACGATGCTCAGCGCCGAACGCATCTCCTGCCTGGCCCGGGCGGTGCTGGAGTACCGGCAGCGGCGCAGCGGCGCCAGCACCCGCAGCCCGGGCCGCAACCACTTCGTCATCCTCGACCAGTACACCCGGCTCTTCGACTTCCTCGACGCGCCCGGCCGCGAACACCTCGCGCCGCTGCGGCCGATGCTGTTCGAGCGGGCCGTCAGCCACTTCCTGTTCTGCCTCGGCAACCCCGACCGGATCCCGCCGCGGCTGCGCGGCGCGTTCTTCCGGCTCGCGGCCCGCTGGTACGCCCGCCACCTGCCGGAGGGGTTCGTGCCGCCCGCGGACAAGGCCACCGCCTACCGGCGGCTGGCCCGCGGCAGCTGGCTGCTGGCCCGGCTGGGCGACGTACCGCGCGAGGCCCGCAAGGAGCTGACGCGGCGCAGGCGGCGGCTGCGCCGGCAGGTCGCGCAGCGGGCCAAGGCCGCCCTGTACGCCTACCACCTGCGGCGGCCGCTCGACCCCAACCTCGCGGTGTACTCGGCGTACTGGGACCGCGGGGTGTTCTGCAACCCGGCCGCGATCTACCACAAGGCACGGGAGATCGCCCCGGGCGTCCACGGGGTGTGGCTGGTCCGCAAGTCCGACGTCCCGCGGGTGCCCAAGGGCGTGGACTACGTCGTGCCGCGCACCCGGCGCTACTGGCGGCTGATGGCCCGGGCCACGTACCTGATCAGCAACGTCAACTTCCCCAACGACGTCCGCAAGCGGCCCGGCAGCGTCCACCTGCAGACCCACCACGGCACCCCGCTGAAGAAGATGGGCATCGACCAGCAGCGCTACCCCGCCTCCGCCAAGGGCATGAGCTTCCGCCGGCTGCTGGAGCGGGTGGACCGCTGGGACTACAGCGTGTCCTCCAACCCGCACTCCAGCGAGGTCTGGGAGCGCGTGTACCCCTCCTCCTGGCAGCACCTGGAGACCGGCTACCCGCGCAACGACGTCTTCCTGACCGCCGGCGCCGCCGAGGTCTCCCACGCCCGCGCGGCCCTGGGCATCGCCCCCGGCCGCACCGCGGTCCTGTACGCGCCGACGACCCGCGACTACCAGCGCAACTTCGTGCCGCGGCTGGACGTGGAACGGGTGTGCCGGGCGCTCGGCGAGGGCTTCGTCCTGCTCACCCGCATCCACTACTTCCACGGCGAGGACGCCCGTCTGAAGGCGCTGCACGAGGAAGGGCTGCTGATCGACGTCTCCCGGCACCCGTCGGTCGAACAGCTGTGCCTGGCCGCCGACGCCCTGGTCACCGACTACTCGTCGATCATGTTCGACTACGCGCTCCTCGACCGGCCCATCGTCGTCCACGCCGACGACTGGCCGGTCTACCGGGCCAGTCGCGGCGTCTACTTCGACCTGCTGTCCGGCGCCCCCGGCGAGACCCCCGGCGCCGTCTCCACCAGCGACGACGAGCTGATCGCGGTCTTCCGCGACGGCGTCTGGAACAGCCCGGAGGCGGCCGGGCTGCGGGAGGCGTTCCGCCGCCGCTTCTGCGCCTTCGACGACGGCCGGGCCGCCGAGCGGGTCGTTCGGCGGGTCTTCCTCGGCGAGAGCGAACCGCTGCCCGTCGTGCCCCTGGAAGCCCGCACCCCCGCACCCGCTCCCGCGCTCCTGGCCGGCGCCCCGCCGCAGGGACCGCGCTCCGGTCCGCAGGAGGCCGCCGCACGGCCGTAGCGACGCCCCGTACGGGCCCCGCCGGGATGCAGCCGCGTCCGTCACGATCAAGCATCGAGGGGAACGAGGTGACGAGCCGACGACGGCCGGGAGGGCTGCGGTGACCGGCGTGCTGACCCAGCGGGACTGGCGGATCCAGGCGTACGAGCTGCGGGACGTGCGCAGGCCCTCCCCGTACCTGATCCTCGGCACCCTCTTCTGGGCGGTGGTGGCCTACCGCACCTGGCAGTCGCCGGTCGCCTCCGACTTCGGGCAGCACGCCGCCGCGATCGAGCGGATCGCCACGGACTGGCGGCACCCGGCCAACCCGCTGCTCGACGTGCCGGGCACCGGCAGCCCCTACTTCACCCCGTACACCGTGGTGCTGGGGCTGCTGTCGCACCTGACGGGCGTACCGGGCTGGCAGCTGCTCAAGGGGTGCGGCCCGGTCAACCTGGCGCTGGTCGTCACCGGCATCGGCGCCTTCACCCGCGTGCTGAGCAACCGGCGCTGGGCGCCGGTGCTGGCGCTCGCCGCGTTCGTCCTGCTGTGGGGGCCGCAGCACAAGGAGTGGAGCGGCTTCCTCGGTCTGCAGTCGATGATCCGGGGACTGACCTACCCCAGTGCCTTCGCCGTCGGCGTGACGTTCTGGGTGTGGGCGCTGACCGCGCGGGCGGCCCGCCGCGGCGTCGCCGGGACGTGGCTGCACGCCTGGCTCGGACTGCTCATCGGGACCGTGCTGCTCGTGCACCCCTTCACGGCGATGGGCACCCTCATCGGCGTGGTCGCCATCGTCATCGGCATGCAGCGCATGCCGGTCGCCGCCGGGGTCCTCGGCCGGTGGGCGCTGACCGCGGCCGTCGCCTTCGCCGTCGCCGCCTGGTGGCCGTACTTCAGCCTCTCCGCGCTGCTCGGCGACCCCACCGTCGACGACGTCCACCGGCGGCTGTACGCGGACCTGTGGCAGTGGTACGGGCTGGCCCTTGCCGGGCTGCCGGCGCTGCTGTGCCGGCTGCGGCTGAACCGCTTCGACCCACTGGTGCTGATGTTCGCCGCGGACTGCGCCGTCGCCGCCTACGGCTGGCTGAGCGGCTCCTACTCCTTCGGGCGGATCTTCGGGCTGCTGCTGGTACCGCTGCAGTTCGCGCTGGCGGTGGAACTCGCGCAGGCCCCGCCGTGGACCGCGCTGCGCACCGTGCTGGCCCCGCTGGCGGCGGTGGCGGCCTGCGCGGGACTGCTGGCGCAGGCGGGCGCGGTCGTACCGGCGCGCTACGTGCCGCCCGCGCTGCACCTGCAGCGGCTGGGCACCTGGCCCGGCTACCTGTGGGCGCAAGCGCACGTCGCCGTCGGCGACGTCCTCCTGACCGACGGGTACAACCCCAAGCACGTCATGCCCGCCTACGGCGCGTTCCTGGTGTCACCGGCCTGGCCCGACCCGTCGACGACGGCGGCCGACCGCGAGCGCCGCGAGGCCGACGTACGCGCCTACCTGGCCCCCGCGACGCCCACGGACCAGCGCCTGGCCATCGCCCGCCGCTACCACGTGAAGTGGGTGATGACCGAGGCGGACGACCCGGCCCCGCCGGGCGGCGTCCAGGTCGCCCAGGGCCCCCGCACCGGCGAACGGCTGTACCGGGTCGGCTGAGCCCGTCCACGCGGCAGGGGCCGGGGAGCGCGTGCTCCCCGGCCCCTGCCGTCGTACGTGCGCCGTCCCGGCGTCAGCGGCGGGCCCGCAGCAGCGAGCGGATCGTCCGCATCGCCACCGACAGGTTCGCCAGGTCGAAGCTCTCCGATCCCTGGATCTCGTCGAGCGTCGTCCTCGCCCGCCCGATCAGCGCGCTGTTGGACTCCTCCCACGCCTGGTAGCGCTGCTCCGGGGTGGAGGAGCCGTTGCCGACGGACAGCACGTCCTGGGTGAGGGCCGCGTGCGCCGCGAAGAGGTCCTCGCGGATCGACGCGCGGGCCATGGAGTGCCAGCGGTCGGCACGCGGCAGCTCGATGATCCGGTCGAGCAACTGCGTGATCTGCAGCCGGTCGGCGAGGTCGTAGTAGACCTCGGCGACCGCCAGCGGGTCCTTGCCGGTCCGGTCGGCGACGTCGACGATGTCGAGCGCCGGGAAGGCCGAGGAGAGCCCGGCGACCCGAGTCGCCAGCTCCTCCGGCACGCCCGCGCCGGTCAGCTCGTCGTGGATCGACTCGTACCACTCCAGGTCGGCGCCGCGCAGCAGCTTCGGCAGCACCGCCCACACCGTGGCGACGCCCTCGCGGAAGAAGTCGATCGTCTCCGCGATGGCCAGCGGCTGCGGCCGGTTGTTCAGCAGCCAGCGGGTGCCCCGCTCGACCAGCCGCCGCGAGTGCAGCCGGATCCGGGTCTGGACGTCGGCCGCGACGACCGTGTCCAGCGCCTCCACCTCGTCCCAGATGCCGCCCAGGCCGAAGATGGCGCGGGCCGCGGTGTGCGCCCGCACGATCTCCTCGGTGGTGGCCCCGGTCTCCTCCTTGAAGCGGTGCAGGAAGGTGGTGCCGCCCGTGTTGACGGTGTCGTTGACCAGCACCGTCGTCACGATCTCGCGCCGCAGCGCGTGCCCGTCGATCTGCGCCTGGAACCGCTCGTGCAGCGCCTTGGGGAAGTACGCGTCGAGCAGCTGCCGCAGGTGGGGGTCGTCGGGCAGGCCGGTGCCGAGCAGCTCCTCCGCCACGGTGATCTTCGTGTAGGCGAGCAGGACGGCCAGCTCCGGCTGGGTCAGGCCGTGGCCGGCGTTCAGCCGCTCCCGGATCTGCCGGTCGGAGGGCAGGAACTCCAGGGCCCGGTCCAGCTTGCCGTCGCGGACCAGCCTGCGCAGGTAGCGCTGGTGGGCGTGGAGCAGGCTGGCGGACTGGGCCATGCCGTTGGCCAGGGCCACGTTCTGCGCGTAGTTGTTGCGCAGCACCAGGGCGCCGACCTCGTCGGTCATCTGCGCCAGCAGCGAGTTGCGCTGCTTGACCGTCAGGTCGCCGTCGGCGACGACCGCGTTGACCAGGATCTTGATGTTGACCTCGTGGTCGGAGGCGTCCACGCCGGCGCTGTTGTCGATGGCGTCGGTGTTGACCCGCCCGCCGGTCTGGGCGAACTCGATCCGGCCGAGCTGGGTCAGGCCCAGGTTGCCGCCCTCGCCGACGACCTTGACGCGCAGATCGCCGCCGTCCACGCGGATCGCGTCGTTGGCCTTGTCGCCGACGTCGAGGTGGGACTCGGTGGCGGCCTTCACGTAGGTGCCGATGCCGCCGTTCCACAGCAGGTCCACCGGGGCCTTGAGGATCGCCTTCATCAGGTCCGCCGGCGTCATCTTCGCCACCGGCTGCTCGATGCCGAGCGCCTTGCGGATCTGCGGGGTGAGCGCGATCGCCTTGGCGCTGCGCGGGAAGACACCGCCGCCGTGCGAGATCAGCTTGGTGTCGTAGTCCGCCCACGAGGAACGCGGCAGCTCGAACATCCGGCGGCGCTCGGCGTACGAGGTCGCCGCGTCCGGCACGGGGTCGATGAAGATGTGCCGGTGGTCGAAGGCGGCGACCAGCCGGATGTGTTCGCTGAGCAGCATGCCGTTGCCGAAGACGTCACCGGACATGTCGCCGACGCCGACGACGGTGAAGTCCTCGCTCTGGGTGTCGTGGCCCGTCTCGCGGAAGTGCCGCTTGACCGACTCCCAGGCGCCGCGGGCGGTGATGCCCATCTTCTTGTGGTCGTAGCCGACCGAGCCGCCGGAGGCGAAGGCGTCGCCGAGCCAGAAGCCGTACGAGGTGGCGACCTCGTTGGCGATGTCCGAGAACGACGCGGTGCCCTTGTCGGCCGCGACCACCAGGTAGGTGTCGTCGCCGTCGTGGCGGACCACGTCGGCCGGCGGCACGACCTGCCCGCCGACCAGGTTGTCGGTGACGTCGAGCAGACCGGAGATGAAGGTCTTGTAGGAGGTGATGCCCTCCGCCAGCCACGCCTCGCGGTCGGCGGCCGGGTCCGGCAGCTGCTTGGCGACGAAGCCGCCCTTGGCGCCGACCGGCACGATGACGGTGTTCTTCACCATCTGCGCCTTGACCAGGCCGAGGACCTCGGTGCGGAAGTCCTCGCGCCGGTCGGACCAGCGCAGCCCGCCGCGGGCGACCTTGCCGAAGCGCAGGTGCACGCCCTCCACGCGCGGGGAGTACACCCAGATCTCGTACGCCGGGCGCGGCGCGGGCAGGTCCGGGATCGCCTGCGGGTCGAACTTCATCGACACGTAGGCGTGCGGCTTGCCGCTGTCGGCGCGCTGGAAGTAGTTGGTGCGCAGCGTCGCCTTGATGAGCGTGAGGAAGGAGCGCAGGATGCGGTCCTCGTCCAGGCTGGCGACCTGCTCCAGGGCGGCGTCCACCTCCTCCAGCAGCGCGTCGGTCAGCTCGCTGCCGGCCCGCTGGTGGTCCGGGGAGAGCCGGGCCTGGAAGAGGTTGACCAGCAGCCGGGTGGTGTGGACGTTGTTGCGGAGGGTGTCCTCCATGTAGTCCTGCGAGAAGGCCGTGCCGGCCTGCCGCAGGTACTTGGCGTACGCCCGCAGCACCATCGCCTGGCGCCAGGTCAGCCCGGCGCGCAGCACCAGGGAGTTGAAGCCGTCGTTCTCGGCCTGCCCGGTCCACGTCGCGGTGAAGGCGTCCTGGAAGCGCTCACGGGCGTCGTCGCCGAGGTCGCCCAGCGACGGGTCGATGCGCAGCCCGAAGTCGTAGATCCAGGCGCGGGTGCCGTCGGCGCGGCGCATCTCGTACGGGCGCTCGTCGATGACCTCGACGCCCAGGCGCTGCAGCACGGGCAGCACCGCGGACAGCGAGACGGGGGCACCGGTGCGGTAGATCTTGAAGCGGCGCTCGTCGGGGGCGGCGCCGACCGGCTCGTACAGGCTGAGGCAGAAGTCCTCGCCGTTGAGCCGCTCCAGGTGCTGCAGGTCCGCGACGGCCGCACGCGGCGTGAAGTCGGCACGGTAGCCGTCGGGGAAGGCGTGCGCGTAGCGGCGGGTCAGCTCGGCCGCGCGCTCCTCGCCGCACTCGGAGGTCAGCGCCTCGGCGAAGCCGTCGGCCCAGGAGCGGGCGGCGTCGGCGAGCCGGTTCTCGATCCGCTCGACGTCGCGGTCGGTCAGGTGCGGCAGCGTGGTGCCGGCCGCGACGCGGACCACGAAGTGCAGCCGGGAGAGCACCGACTCGGTGTTCCAGGCGGTGAAGTCCGCGGTGACCCCGTTCAGCTCCTCCTTGAGGATGTCGGTCAGCCGCAGCCGCACGCCCGTGGTGTACCGGTCCCGGGGCAGGTAGACCAGCGCCGAGAAGTAGCGGCCGTACTCGTCCTGGCGCAGGAACAGCCGCAGCCTGCGGCGTTCCTGCAGGTACAGCACGCTGGTGACGATCTCGCGCAGCTCGTCCGGGCCGGTCTGGAAGAGCTCGTCGCGCGGGTAGGTCTCCAGGATCTGCAGCAGGTCACGGCCGTCGTGGCTGTCCGGGGAGAACCCGGCGCCGTCCAGCACCTCCTGGACCTTGCGGCGGATCACCGGCACCCGGCGCACCGACTCGGTGTAGGCGGCCGAGGAGAACAGGCCGAGGAAGCGGCGCTCGCCGACGACGTTGCCGTCGGCGTCGAACTTCTTCACCCCGATGTAGTCGAGGTAGGACGGGCGGTGCACGGTGGAGCGGCTGTTGGCCTTGGTGAGGATCAGCAGCTTGTGCTCGCGGGCCTTCTTGCGGGCGTCCGCGGGCAGCCGGTTGAAGGACGGCGAGACCGCCTGGCCGCTCTCGGACTCCTCCACGCGGTGCTGCGGGTCGGAGCGCAGGATGCCGAGGCCGGTGCCCGGGACGGCGGTGAGCACGTCCTCCTCGCCCTCGGGGGTGCTCTCCGTGGTCAGCGCGTACTCGCGGTAGCCGAGGAAGGTGAAGTGGTCCTCGGACAGCCAGCGCAGCAGCTCCCAGGCCTCGCCGACCTCCTGCTCGGGCAGCGCGGGCGGGGTCGCGGCCAGCTCGTCGGCGATGCGCAGCGCGGCGTCGCGCATCTTCTGCCAGTCCTCGACGGTCTCGCGGACGTCGGACAGGACGCGGCGCAGGTCCGTGGTGATCTGCTTCAGGTCCTCGCGGTCGGTCTCGCGGTCGATCTCCACGTGGATCCAGGACTCGGTCAGCACGTCGTGCGGCACACCGGCGCCGTCGCCGGGCGCGGCGTCCAGCACCTCCAGCAGCTTCCCGGTCACGTCACGGCGCACAAGCATCTGCGGGTGGACGACGACGTGGATCGCGCGGTCCTGCCGGGACAGCTCGTTGGTGACGGAGTCGACCAGGAACGGCATGTCGTCGGTGACCACCTCGACGACCGTGTGGCTGCACGTCCAGCCATTCTCCTCCACCGAGGGGGTGTGCACGCGGACGTTGGCCGTCCCCTGCGGGCGCACCTCGGCGAGACGGTGGTGGGACACGGCGGCGCCGAAGACGTCCACCGGGTCGCGGTCGAGCAGGTCCTCCGGGGCGCTGTGCAGGTAGTAGCGCTGAAGGAAGGCTTCCAGCGCCTCCTTCTCGAGGCCCTGGCCAGGTTGTCCCCCCGCCGGGCTGTTCTCAGCTACCCGGGCCGCCCGTGCGAGCAGCTCGGCCTTTGCTTCGTCCAGCTTGGTCTGCATGTCCTCATGCTCCTGTCGCGCGCCATTGCGTGACGTAGGTGATGGTGATCGGTGGATCAGCGCTGATCACGCTGTAAGGCTATCGCTACGTCCGGGGGGGCTGTCAGGGGCTCTTTGTGTACAAAACCACGAACCAATCTTTGACGAACTGGACAGTCCGGCCGGGCGGGTGCAGGTTGAGGAGGGGAGCGTCGCGGAGATGTATCGAGACGTTCACACGACGGCGGCGCCGGACGGCAGCGCGGCGCAGCAGCACGCAGCGGACGGACAGCAGGCGGACAGCAGACGGTGAGAGGCGGGACACCCAGCCATGGCCACCAAGATCCTGATCGTGACCGGCGACGCGGCGGAATCGCTGGAAGTCATGTACCCGTACCAGCGGCTCCTCGAGGAGGGGTACGAGGTGCACATCGCGGCCCCGAGCCGCAAGAAGCTCAGGTTCGTCGTCCACGACTTCGAGGAGGGCTTCGACACCTACACCGAGAAGCCCGGGTACACCTGGCCGGCCGACCTGTCCTTCGCGGACGTCGACCCCGGCGCGTACGCGGCCGTGGTCGTCCCCGGCGGACGCGCCCCGGAGTACCTGCGCAACGACCCGGAGCTGCGCAAGGTCCTCAAGGCCTTCTTCGACGCCGACAAGCCCGTCGCGCAGATCTGCCACGGCCCCCTGCTGACGGCCGCCGTCGGCGCCCTCAGCGGGCGCCGCGTCACCGCCTACCCTGCGCTGGAGATGGACATGGAGGCGGCTGGAGCGAGCTTCCAGGACTCCGAGGCCGTCGTCGACGGCGTCGTGGTCTCCTCGCGCGCCTGGCCGGACCACCCGGCGTGGATGCGCGAGTTCCTCACGGTGCTGCGCTCCAAGGCGCCGGTGACCTGACGGACGGCCGCCCGGGTCCCCGGCGGGGACCCGGGCCCGGGCCGGGGCTGGGGCTGGGCTCAGTGCAGGCGCGGGCGCAGGTTCTGGCTCCGGCTCAGGCTCAGGCTCAGGCGACGAGCGCCTCGGCGGTCTCCACCGCCTGCTCCAGGCTGTCCACGACGGGCACCCCCGCGGTCTCCAGGCTGGCCCGGCTGTGCGAGCCGCCGGTGTAGAGCACCGCCATGGCCCCGACGTGCTTGGCGGCCACCGCGTCGTCGACGGCGTCGCCGATCACCACGATGCGGTCCGCCGCTATGCCCTCCATCGCGGCGACGTGCCGCGCCATCTGCTCGGACTTGCCGCTGTGGCTGCCCTCGGTACGGCCGTCCACCCGGAGGAAGTGGTGCTCGATGCCGTGCGTGCGCAGGATCGGTATCAGCTGATCGTGGGGCGCCAGGGAGCACAGCGACTGCGTCAGCCCCTCGTAGCGGCGCCGCGCCAGGATCTCCGCCGCCCCCTCGGCGAGGCCGCACGTACCGGCGAGGGTCCAGTAGTGGCGATGGAAGATGTCGTCCATCACCTCCCACTCCTCGTCGGTGGGCAGCCGGCCCATGAGCCGTTCGTAGAACAGGGGGACCGGCACGCAGTACAGCTCGCGGTAACGCTCCAGCGTGATCCGCGGCAGCCCGATCTCGGCGAAGGAGGCGTTGGTCGCCTCGATCACCGCGTCGATGTCATGGAGCAGCGTGCCGTTCCAGTCCCACACGAGATGCGCGTTCACATCCGAAACCGTACCCAGACCCCATGTCCTCAAGGCAAGTGCCCAGGTCAAATCCACTCGCGGCGTATTCGTACGGTCACCTCACGCAATGAGCGAGGGGATCTCCTGGGTGGCGTACCAGAGCAGCTCGTGGTCCTCGGCGCCGTCGACGGTGAAGCGGGCGTCGTCGTCCCCCGCGTCGGCCGCTCCGAGGGCGTCGGCGGCCGCCGTGACGTCCTGCTCGGCCTCGTCGGCGTCGGCGTGGACGGCGGCCGCCCTGGCCATCGGCACGGGCGCGGCCAGGCGCACCGCGCCCAGCGCGGAGGGGTCCAGGCCGCGGTCGGGGTCGAAGGAGACGGCGCCGTCGGCGACGTCCACCGCCACCACGACGCGCCGCCTGGGCGCGTCCGGGGTGGCCGCCAGCTGCCGCAGGGAGGCCTGGGCGGCGCGGGTGAGCGCGGCGTACTCCAGTTCCTCGATGTCGTCGGAGACGTACCACTCGCGCAGGCTCGGGGTGACGGCGAAGGCGTCCAGCGGGGCAGGGCCCAGCTCACCCGCCTTGTGCGCCTCGGCCAGGCCTGGGAGGGTCGTGGGGATGTAGACGCGCATGGCGTCAGCATACGGGCGCACCACCCCTGATAGGTGAATCCCGCACCGCCCCCCGGACATCGCGGGCCCGGCTTCCCGCAGCGGCGCCCGTCCCCGTAGAACCCGGTTACCAGTCGGTAGACCACGGGGGTCCACACCATGCCTGTCTTCACACCCATGCCCGCGTCCACGCCCGCACCCACACGGCACGTCACCGCCCTGCCACCGCACGTCTGGTTCGCCGGACGGCTCCTGGAGGTCCTCACCGGACGGCGGCCCATCACCAGCCTCGCCGGACGGATGGAACCCGAGGCCTACGACCGGCTCTGGGACCTCGTGGGCGCCCGCGCCGACTGGCGCTACGTCTCCCGGGGCCACCTGCCTCGACTGCTGGGGCCGCCGCGCGTCTGCCCCGTCCCCGACGGGACGGCCGTCGAGGTCAGCGCCGTCGTGCTGCTCACCCCGCACGTCGTGCGGGCCCTCGCCTTCCGCCTGGAGCGCGCGGGCCGCGAGGGCCCGGCACGCGCAGGAGGCGGCACCGTCACGGGCACCGGATGGCGCTGCGCCGCCGTCGAGGCGCGGTGACCCGCGCCGGGGCGAAAGCCAGGGGCCGGACCCCCGCAGGAGTCCGGCCCCGGAACGCGCGGACGCTACTTCTTGCGGCGCCGGCCGCCCTTGGCCGCGCGGCGGCGCTCCGCCCGCGTCATGCCGTCCGACTCCGGGCCCGCGTCGCTCTCGAAGTCGCCCTCGACGACACCGCCCTCGCCGTCCACCGTGGGAGCGGAGAAGTGCAGCCGGTCGGCCCGCTTCGGGGCCTCCAGGCCCTTGGCCCGGATCTCCGGACGGGCGTCCTGCTTGACCAGCGTCGGAGCCGCGTCCTGCGGGGCACCGGCCTCCACCGGCACCTCCTCGACCTGCTGCTCGACCTGGACCTCCAGGTTGAACAGGTAGCCGACGGACTCCTCCTTGATGCCGTCCATCATGGCCTTGAACATGTCGTAGCCCTCGCGCTGGTACTCCACCAGCGGGTCGCGCTGCGCCATCGCCCGCAGGCCGATGCCCTCCTGCAGGTAGTCCATCTCGTACAGGTGCTCGCGCCACTTGCGGTCCAGCACCGACAGCACCACGCGCCGCTCCAGCTCGCGCATGATCTCCGAGCCGAGCTGCTGCTCACGCCCGTCGTACTGCTCGTGGATGTCGTCCTTGGCCATCTCCGCGATGAAGTCCGCGGTGATGCCCGCCCGGTCGCCCGCGGCGTCCTCCAGGTCCTCCACGGTCACCGTGACCGGGTAGAGCTGCTTGAAGGCGCCCCACAGCCGGTCCAGGTCCCAGTCCTCGGCGAAGCCCTCGGCCGTCTCGATCGCGATGTAGTCGTCGATCGTGTCGTCCATGAAGTGACGCACCTGCTCGTGCAGGTCCTCGCCCTCCAGGACGCGGCGGCGCTCGCCGTAGATGACCTCGCGCTGCCGGTTGAGCACCTCGTCGTACTTCAGGACGTTCTTGCGGATCTCGAAGTTCTGCTGCTCGACCTGCGACTGGGCGGAGGCGATGGCGCGGGTCACCATCTTGTTCTCGATCGGCACGTCGTCGGGCACGTTGGCCATCGCCATCACGCGCTCCACCATCTGCGCCTTGAACAGGCGCATCAGGTCGTCACCGAGGGAGAGGTAGAAGCGGGACTCGCCCGGGTCGCCCTGACGGCCGGAGCGGCCGCGCAGCTGGTTGTCGATGCGCCGCGACTCGTGGCGCTCGGTGCCCAGCACGTACAGGCCGCCGAGCTCCTTGACCTCCTCGAACTCGGTCTTGACCGCCGCCTCGGCACGCTCCAGCGCCTCCGGCAGGGCCTGCGCCCACTCCTCGACGTGCTCCACCGGGTCCAGGCCGCGCTGCCGCAACTCCGCCTCGGCCAGGTCGTCCGGGTTGCCGCCGAGCTTGATGTCCGTACCACGGCCGGCCATGTTGGTGGCCACCGTGACGGCGCCCTTGCGGCCCGCCTGCGCGACGATCGACGCCTCACGCTCGTGCTGCTTGGCGTTGAGCACCTCGTGCGGCACGCCGCGCTTGTTCAGCTGCTGCGACAGGTACTCGGACTTCTCGACCGAGGTGGTGCCGACCAGGACCGGCTGGCCCTTCTCGTGCTTCTCGACGATGTCGTCGACGACCGCCGCGAACTTCGCCTCCTCGGTGCGGTAGATCAGGTCCGCCCGGTCCTTGCGCTGCAGGTTGCGGTTGGTCGGGATCGGGACCACGCCGAGCTTGTAGATCTGGTGGAACTCCGCGGCCTCGGTCATCGCCGTACCGGTCATGCCCGAGAGCTTGGAGTACAGGCGGAAGAAGTTCTGGAGGGTGATCGTGGCGAGCGTCTGGTTCTCGTCCTTGATGTCCACCCCCTCCTTCGCCTCGATCGCCTGGTGCATGCCCTCGTTGTAGCGGCGGCCGGCCAGGATGCGGCCGGTGTGCTCGTCGACGATCATGACCTCGCCGTCCATGACGACGTAGTCCTTGTCCTTCTTGTAGAGCTCCTTGGCCTTGATGGCGTTGTTCAGGTAGCCCACCAGCGGGGTGTTCACCGACTCGTAGAGGTTGTCGATGCCCAGCCAGTCCTCGACCTTGGACACACCGGACTCGTGGATGGCGACGGTGCGCTTCTTCTCGTCGAAGTCGTAGTCACCGGTCTCCGCCTTGCCCATGGCGCCGGCCTCGCCCGGCTTCAGGCGGGTCACCAGCCTGGCGAAGTCCGAGTACCACTTCGTGGCCTGGTCCGCCGGGCCGGAGATGATCAGCGGCGTACGGGCCTCGTCGATCAGGATCGAGTCCACCTCGTCCACGATCGCGAAGTTGTGACCGCGCTGTACCAGCTCCTCCTGCGACCACGCCATGTTGTCGCGCAGGTAGTCGAAGCCGAACTCGTTGTTGGTGCCGTAGGTGATGTCACAGGCGTACTGCTCGCGGCGCTGCGCCGGGGTCATGTTCGCGAGGATGCAACCCACCTGCAGGCCCAGGAAGCGGTGCACCCGGCCCATCCACTCCGAGTCGCGCTCGGCGAGGTAGTCGTTGGTGGTGATCAGGTGCACGCCCTTGCCGGACAGCGCGTTCAGGTAGGCGGGCAGCGTGCCGACCAGGGTCTTGCCCTCGCCGGTGCGCATCTCGGCGACGTGGCCGAAGTGCAGCGCCGCACCACCCATGAGCTGGACGTCGTAGTGCCGCTGACCCAGGACGCGCTTGGCGGCCTCGCGGACGGTGGCGAACGCCTCGGGGAGCAGGTCGTCCAGGCTCTCGCCGTCGGCGTAGCGCTCCCTGTACTCGTCCGTGAGGGCCCTCAGCTCGGCGTCCGTCAGATTGACGAAGTCCTCTTCAATGGAATTGACCTGGTCCGCGATGCGGTGCAGCTTGCGCAGGATCTTGCCTTCGCCTGCACGCAGGATCTTGTTGAGGACGGACACGTAGGCTGGCTCCTTGCCGGTCGGGCCTGGCACGGTTTCGCGCGCTGGCACAGCAGGTCACACCCCGCTGCAACGGCCATCGTAAGCGAGGACACCAGCGGGCCGGGAGGTCCGTCACCAAGCCGGGCGGTTCTCCCCGCCGGCCGCCCTCCCGATCCGGTCTTTTCCGGTCGAGACCGCACCCCTGCCTCGGGGATACTCCGACGCATGGAGCCGATAACCCTCACCACCGACCGCCTCGTCCTGCGCCCCTTCGGACCGGACGACGCCGAGGCCGTCCGCGTCGCCTGCCAGGACCCGGAGATCCCGCGCTGGACACCGGTGCCGTCCCCGTACACCCACGAGCATGCGCAGGAGTTCGTCACCCGGACCTGTCCCGACGGCTGGCGCGACGACACCGTCTACAACTTCGCCGTCACCACGCGCGAGGGACGCCTGGTGGGAGCCATGGGGCTGGTGCGGCTGGCCCAGCTCAACACCGCGGAACGGCAGGCCGAACTCGGCTACTGGACCGCCAAGGAACAGCGCGGCCGCGGCCTCACCGCCGAAGCCGCCCGCGCCGTCGCCCGCTGGGCCTTCGAGGAGCTCGGCGTGGAGCGCCTGGAGTGGTACGCCGAGGCGGGCAACGCCGGCTCCCGCGCGGTCGCCCTCAAGACGGGCTTCCGGATGGAGGGCACCATGCGCGCCAAGATCGTCCACCAGGGCACCCGGCGGGACGCGTGGATCGGCTCCCTGCTCCCCTCCGACCTCGGCCTGAGCGGCGGGGCCGCCTACCTCCCGCACCAGGGCGGGTGACCGCGGCGGCGGCCGGCCTGGCCGCGGACTCCCGGGACGGGCCCCGCGGCCAGGCCCGGACCGGAATTGTCAGTGGCGCCTTCTAGGGTGGGCCCATGACGACGCCCGTGGCCCTCTCCGCCGACGACGCCCGCCGGACCGCCCTGCGCGCCCAGGGCTTCCTCGGCGCCCCCGACCGCCGCGGCGGCGTCCGCGGCGTCCTGCGGCGGCTGGGTGCGGTGCAGCTCGACACCATCTCCGTGCTCGCCCGCTCCCACGAGCTCATCCCGTACGCCCGCCTCGGCGCCGTCGGCCGCACCGCGGTCGAGGCCGCGTACTGGACGGAGAACCACGCCTTCGAGTACTGGTCGCACGCCGCCTGCATCCTCCCCGTCGAGGAATGGCCGCACTTCGCCTTCCGCCGCCGCGCCCGGCGGGCCCGCGGCCACCGCTGGCACGTGCTGCAGGACGCCGACCGCTCCACCGCCGCCGTCCTGGACCGGCTCAAGGCCGACGGCCCGCTGACCTCGACCGAACTCGGCGGCGCCAAGAACGGCGGCCCCTGGTGGGACTGGTCGGAGACGAAGATCGCGGTGGAGTGGCTGCTCGACACCGGCGAGGTCGTCTGCACCCGGCGGCGCGGCTGGAAACGCGTCTACGACCTCGCCGAACGGGCGGTTCCCGACGCCCTCCTCCACGACGACATCGACGACGCCGAATGCCTGCGCCGGCTGGTCGCCCAAGCCGGCGCCGCGCTGGGCGTCGCCACCCGGGCCGACCTCGCCGACTACCACCGGCTCAAGGCCGAGCAGGTCGACTCGGTCATCGCCGACACCGGGCTCGTCCCCGTCCAGGTCGAAGGCTGGGGCGGCAAGCCCGCCTGGGCCGACCCCACCGCCCTCGCCGAAGCCTCCCGCGGCGGCCGGCACCGCACGACCCTGCTCTCCCCCTTCGACTCCCTGATCTGGGACCGGCCCCGCACCGAGCGCATCTTCGGCTTCACCCACCGCCTGGAGGCGTACGTTCCCAAGCCCCAGCGCATACACGGCTACTTCGCGATGCCGCTGCTGGCCGGCGGCCGGCTGGTCGGCCGTGCCGACCCGGCCCGCGAGGGAACCACCCTGATCGCCCGTCAGGTCTCGCTGGAGTCCGCGCGCGCCGTCGAACCCATGGCGCAGGCACTGCGCGAGGCCGCCACATGGGTCGGCTGCGACAGCGTCCGCGTCGAACGGCTCGACGACCCCAAGCTCGCCGCTGCCCTGGCCGAAGCCCTCTCCTGACCGGGCGGACTCAGCGGATCTCGAGGATCTTCTCCCGCATCGCGTACACCACGGCTTCCATCCGCGAGTGCAACTGCAGCTTCTCCAGGATGTTCCGCACGTGGTTCTTCACCGTGTTCTCGCTGATGAAGAGCTCCTTGGCGATGTCCCGGTTGTTCATGCCGGTGGCGACCAGCTTCAGCACCTCCAGCTCACGGTCCGTCAGCCGGGGGGCGGGCACGAGCCGGCGCTCGTCCGTGCGCTGGATCATCGACTTGAACTCGGTCAGCAGCTTCGACGCCATCGACGGACTGATCTGCGACTGCCCGTCCGCCACCGCGCGGATCGCGGTGGCCACCTCGTCGGTGGAGATCTCCTTGAGGAGGTAACCGGTCGCCCCGGCCTTGATGGCCTCGTAGAGGTCCGCCTCCTCGTCGCTCATCGTCAGCATGATGATCTTCGCGCTGGGGGCCACCTCCTTGATGGAGGTGCACGCCTCGATACCCCCCCGCCTCGGCATCCGCACGTCCATCAGCACGATGTCCGGCAGCAGGTCGGCGGCCTTCTCCGTCGCCTCCGCGCCGTCCCCCGCCTCGCCGACGACCTGGATGTCCTCCTCCTGCGCGAGCACGATCTCCAGCCCCCGGCGGAACAAGGCGTGGTCGTCCACCACGAGCACCCTGATCGGCTCCTTGCGCGGCGCACCGGCGACGCCCGCCTCCCCCGCGGCGCCCGGACCGGGCTCCGCGCCAACGGCCGGCGCGGGCTCGAAGCTGTCCGCCATCGGTTCCTCCCCCTCGGGCCGGCGCCCGTGGTAGTCGCACTGTCCGTGCCAGGCCAACCGGGCGCTGCGGCCCGTACATTGGCTGCCCGGCCATGATTCCATGCCCGAGCACGGCAGCGCCCCCAGGCGATGGTCGTTTTCCCGCCCGGGAGCGCCGCCCCTGACCCCTAGTTCACCGGCTGAGCGCTCCGCCCGCGCCGGCCGGCGCATCCTCGACGGAAGGGTCCGCCTTGAGGTGGATGACGCCGTAGTCGTAGCCGTGCCGCCGGTAGACGACACTCGGTTGTTCCGTGTCGGAGTCGATGAACAGGTAGAAGTCGTGCCCGATCAGTTCCATCTCGTAGAGGGCCTGGTCGAGCGTCATCGGTGCTGCCGCGTGCGTCTTCTCGCGAACCACCAGGGGTCCTTCACCCTGGACCTCGAGACAGCCGCCGATCTTGGTGGTGGGCACGCCTGTGGACGTCTCCCCGCCGGTCGGCGCGCCGTTGAACTCGGTCATGGCCAGTCCGGCCGTCGCCTCCGCCACGCTCATGGGAGTACGGCTGCCGCCGCGGTGCACCCGGCGCTTGTCGGCCGCCTTGCGCAGCCGCGCCTCAAGCTTGTTCGCCGCGACGTCGAGCGCCGCGTAGGGATCGGTCGCGGCGGCCTCGGCCCGGATCACCGGGCCACGGGTGCGCAGCGTGATCTCCACCCGGTCGGAACGGTCTGCCTGCCGGGGGTTCGGTTCCTTGGACACCTCGACCTCGAGGCTCATCACCTTGCCGTCGAGCTTCTGGATCTTCTCCAGCTTCTCGTTCACGTGCTTCCGGAACCGGTCGGGCACCTCGGTCTTGCGGCCCTTGACGACGATGTCCACGCAGAACTCCGTTCCCGGATCGCCTCGGTCTCACGGGACGATCCCTTGCGCTGAGGCCGGCGGGCACCAGGTCCCGCCCGGCGTCGACGTTCGTTGCCGCTCCGCGCGCTCGGAGGCTTCCCGGGCGGCGAAGCCGCGACTCTCACCTCCTCCTCCCCCGCGAGACAGATCTTCACCCACTGAACCATGGGTGAACCACGTCCCGCGGTCCGTGAAACGGCGGCCCACAGCGGGCGCCGCCGCCCCTCACCACCGAACATAGACCCGCGGACCCGGGGTCGGCACCCCCAGAAGCGCTATACCTCCCTTCGGGTGAAATGCCCCTTGTGCGACCTGCGAGATCCGCTCTGACCTTCGGATTCCGCTTCCCGTTCGGCCACCTGTTCGGCCGCCCGTCCGGCCGTCCACCCGGCCCGCGGTCGGAGCCCCGCCCGCCCCGGCTTCCCGCGTCGGGGCTACCCGGGGGCCCAACCTTCCCCGCCGCCCTAAGCGCCCGGCGCGCCCGGATCACCCGCAGCGCCCGCCGGGTGGCGCAGCGGCGCCGGGCCGCCGACCACGGCCGCGGCCAGGACCCGGCCCCCGGCGTCCTCGACCGCCTGGGCCGCGGCGGCGAGCGAGGCGCCCGTGGTCATCAGGTCGTCCACCAGCACCACGGGCGCGGTCCCCAGGAGGCGGCCGGCACCGCGCACGGCCGTCAGGGCACCGCAGAGGTTCGCGGGCCGGTCGCAGGCGCCGAGGCCCGACTGGTCGGCCACCGCGCGCCGCTGCCGCAGCACCGCGGCCACCCGGACGGACAGCCCGTCGCGCCGCAGGTCCGCGGCGGCGGCGAAGGCGAGGCGGCGGGTCGCGTCATGGCCGCGGACCGCGACGGCCCGGCGGGAGGAGGGGACGGGGACGAGGAGGAGCGGGGGGAGGGCGGGGGCGAGGATGCCTTCCGGGTGCCGCGTCTCAGGGGCCCCTCCCCCACCCCCTCCCCGCACCGCGGCGTAGACCGCGCCCGCCAGGGCCTCGCCCAGCGGGCGGGCCAGCCCCAGCGCGCCGCGCTCCTTGTGCGCCAGCAGCACCGCGCGCGGCTGGTCGGCGTAGACGGTCGCCGCCCACACGGCGGGCAGCCCATCGGGCGGCGCGTCCGGCCAGACCTGCCGGGCCCCGGGCTCGTGCAGCGCTGCGCCGCACTCGTCGCACAGCACGGTCCGCGGCGTCCCGCACCCCGCGCACTCGGCCGGCAGCAGCAGCCCCGAGATCTCCCGCCACCATGACCGCACCCCACGGGCCCCCCACAGGCTCCGCCATCCCCCGCGGCCGCGCCGCCCCCGTGCTGACCGTGCTCCCCGCATGACTCAACGATCCCGGGAAAGGGCGATGATCACCAGGCCCGTCCCCAGCCTGTGGATAACTTCCGCCGCCGCATGATCACCGCGCGATCGCCGCTCGACGCAGACGCCCGAAGGGGGCGCCCGGGGAGGGCGCCCCCGGCCGGTCAGCCCGGGTAGACGGGCGAGCTGGCCTTGGGCGCGACTTCCTTCCAGTTGGAGTCGGGCTGCAGCCGGAAGACCCCGCCATCGAGCTCCGCCAGCAGCGGCTTGTCCTGGCGCTCCGAGGCCGCGACCGACGTCACGCCGCTGATGCCCGGCAGGCTCGGCGTGGACGCGCCCGAGCCGTCCGCGTCCACGTACTGGATCTGCGGCACTCCCCCGGCCTCGCGTCCCACGACGACCACCCGGCTGACCCCGGCCCAGGACGCCGCCTTGACGTCCTCGAGCTGCGGCGCGACGCTGCGCAGCTCCGCCACCGTGATCCGCGGGTCGTCGGCGGTCCCGGTGCGCTCGATCCGCCCGAGCCTCAGTGTGGTGTGGTCGCCGTCATGGACCAGCAGGGCGATGCGCACGCCGTCGGCCGCGACCCGTAGTGATTCGATGCGCCCGTCGCCGAGTTCCGGCACGGCGACGGGCACAGGAGTGCCGGCGCCGTCGCGCAGCATCAGCAGTTGCGGCTGCTTCGGGTTGCGGTCGGCGATCCAGAGGTCGCCGTAGCCGTCCCAGCTGGGCGTGGTGAGGCGGTTCTTCGGGTCGGTGGCCTGGCTGCGCAGGACGACGGGGCCGAGCTGGGCGTCGGCGCTCAGCCCGGTCACGTAGAGGCTCGCACCGTCCTCGCTGAGGGCGGCGGCGTACTGCTCGTCGCGCCGCACGGCGGCGGAGCCCATCTTGAACGGGCCGGTGCCGAGGGGGCCCGCCACCGCGGTGGGCTGGGTGTCCGCGCCGCTGAGGCTGACGAGGTGGTGGTCCGCGTCGATGAAGTACTGCTCCCGGCTCTCTCCCACGAGCTTGCCCGGTGCGTACGCTCCGGCGTCGTCGCGCCGGAGCGAGCACAGGCTGCGGCCCGCCGGGCCCTGGAGTTCGACCGAGGGCACGGGTGTGGAGGACATGCCCTGGACGGTCTCGATCAGCTGGGCGGCCATCCGCTCGCACCGGGCACCGTCGCCGCCGGGGGACCGGTTGAGCGTCACCGTCACGCGCTGGGAGTCGTCGATCTCGACCTTGGTGGCCCGGATGCCCATGGGGAACGCCGAGACGACGACCGGTTCCAGCCAGTCGGTGGGTCCGGCGAGCAGGGCGTTGACGGTGGTGCTGAGCGCGTTGATGCGCTTGCGCAGGTAGATCGGGTCGGCGACGAGGGCGTTCCGGCCGGCGGCGGCCTCTTCGGGGCCCGGCCCGGGGGAGGCGAAGTAGAACGTGTCGACGGAGCGGTAGAAGCGCTGGAAGTCGGCCTCGCTGAGCACCAGGCCGTCACCGACGCCGGCGATGCGCCATTCGCCCTTCTCCTTGGTCAGGCGTATGCCGGTGCTGAAGGAGCCGTCCTCGGCGCGGTAGGCGTGCCGTCCGTCGACGGTGGCGACCCTGTCGCCGGTGAGGGTGATCTGGGTGCTGCCGCCGTCCTTGCCGTCGGCTATCGGCGCGCCGGGTTCCTGCACCTGGGAGGGTCCGCCGGCGAGGATGGTGATCCCGGACTCGGGTTTCCAGCGCTTGGCCTGGTCCTTGGTCATGTAGAGCTTGGCGGTGGCGTAGTCGGCCTCGTCGCTCGTGGTGGCTTCGAGGAAGCCGTTGACGATGTCGCGGGGGTTCTCGCCGCCTTGCGGTTTGACGCCGAAGACCCGGACCTGGGCGTCGGTGTCGGCGTGCTTCTCGCCGCCGCCGACCTTGTGCACCTCGCCGCTGCTGGGCATGGAGGCGCAGCCCGTGAGCAGCACCAGTGCGCACAGGAGCACGCCCGCAGCGGCCGGCCTCGGAAGGCCGCCCCCCTTCGCACGCATCAGTCCTCGTCCTCCCGCGCCTGGTCCGCTGTCGTGGGGTGGGTGACCGTCCCGCTGCCCGCGCGGTGCCCGACGACCCGTGCGCCGTTGCCGGGCAGGGCCGCGGGGTCTGCGGCCGGGGGTCGCGGTGGGCTGAGCGGCATCGAGGGGATGGCGGGCGCGGCGAAGCGCGGCGCCGGGAAGCCGTGGTGTGCGGAGGCCGGGGACGCGGCGGCGTCCAGCGCGGTGGCACCTGCGGGCATGCCGCGGTGGGAGAGCGCGGAGGCGAGGTCGCGGTTGCGGCGGGAGTCCTCTGGTTCGAGGGCGATCGGTGATCCGCGCAGGCTGTCGGCGCCGGTACGGGGCAGGGTCAGCCGGAACTGGGAGCCGCCGCCGGGCTCGCCCCAGGCCTGGAGCCAGCCGCCGTGCAGGCGGGCGTCCTCCAGGGCGATGGACAGGCCGAGGCCGGTGCCGCCGGTGGTGCGGGCGCGTGCGGGGTCGGCGCGCCAGAAGCGGTTGAAGACGCGGGTGGCCTCGCCGGGCTTGAGGCCGACGCCGTAGTCGCGCACGGCGACGGCGACGGCGCCTCCGGCGGAGGCCATGCGGACGTGGACGTCCTGGCCCTCGCCGTGTTCGACGGCGTTGACGACGAGGTTGCGCAGGACGCGTTCGACGCGGCGGGCGTCGGCCTCGACGGTGACGGGCTGCTCGTCCCCGTGGACGACGATGCGGCTGCCCTTGCGCTCGGCGAGCGGTTCGGCGCCGTCCACGACGCGCCGCACGACGTCGCGCAGGTCGACGGGTTCGGCCTCCAGGGCGGCGGCGCCCGCGTCGAAGCGGCTTATCTCCAGGAGGTCGGAGAGCATCGACTCGAAGCGGTCGAGCTGGTTCTGCAGCAGCTCGGCGGAGCGGGCGGTGGCGGGGTCGAAGTCCTCGCGGGCCTCGTGGATGACGTCGGCGGCCATGCGGACGGTGGTCAGGGGGGTGCGCAGCTCGTGGGAGACGTCCGAGACGAAGCGGCGCTGCATCCGGGACAGGTCTTCCAACTGCTGGATCTTGACCTGGAGGGTCTGCGCCATCTTGTTGAAGGACTCTCCCAGGCGGGCGATGTCGTCCTCGCCGGTGACCTTCATGCGTTCCTGGAGGTGTCCGGCGGCGAGCCGTTCGGAGATCCGGGCGGCCATGCGGACGGGCGTCACGACCTGCCGGACGACGAGCCAGGCGATGGCGCCGAGCAGTACGACGACGAAGATCCCTGCGGTGGCCAGGGTGCCCTTGACCAGGCCGAGGGTCTTCTCCTCCTGGTCGAAGGGGAAGAGGTAGTACAGCTGGAAGGGGTTGCCGTTGGGGTCGCTGAGGCGCTGGCCGACGATGAGGGCGGGCTCGCCGTCGGGCTCGCTGTCGCTCTTCATCGAGATGTAGCGCTCGAAGACGTCGGACCGCTCGTCGAGGGCCTGACGCAGGTCCGCGGGCACGCTCTCCTCGGGCCAGACGCCGCCGGAGCCGCGGGGTGCGTGGGTGCCGGGGCTGTCCGCCTTGGCGCTGTAGGTGTCCGAGCTGAGGGCGACGACGGAGTAGACGCCCTGGCCGCTGCTGGCGAGTCCGTCGACGAGGTCGTTGAGCCAGGTCGCGGTGTCGGGGCTGTGCTGGCTGTCGGTTCCGGCGCCGCCGGTGTCGGGGGCGCTGCGGGCCGTCTCCTTGGCGACGGCGAAGCCGCCGACGGCCTGGCTCTGGGCGGTCTGCCGCTTGGCGTCGAGCAGTCCGTTCTTGACCTGCCCGATGACGACGACGCCGAGGAGCAGGACGACGCCGAGGGACATCAGCAGGGTGGTGGCGACCACGCGCAGCTGGATGTTGCGGCGCCAGAGCCGGGCGGCGGGCTGGAGGGGCCGCCGGGCCCAGCGCACGAACGAGCGGAGCACCGGCAGCAGACCCGTCAGGGGGTCCGCGTGCCGGCTCTCCATCCGCTCACGCTCGTACGCGGTGGCCACGTCAGCCCGGTCCGGCCTTGTAGCCGACGCCGCGGACGGTCACCACGATCTCGGGGCGCTCGGGGTCCCGCTCGACCTTGGAGCGCAGCCGCTGGACGTGCACGTTGACCAGGCGGGTGTCGGCGGCGTGCCGGTAGCCCCAGACCTGTTCGAGCAGCACTTCGCGGGTGAAGACCTGCCAGGGCTTGCGGGCGAGCGCGACCAGCAGGTCGAACTCGAGGGGGGTCAGCGCGATGGGCTGGCCGTCCCGCTTGACCGAGTGGCCGGCCACGTCGATAACCAGATCACCGATGGTGAGCTGCTCCGGCGTGGGCTCTTCGGCCCTGCGCAGCCGGGCCCGCACGCGGGCGACGAGCTCCTTGGGCTTGAACGGCTTGATGACGTAGTCGTCGGCCCCGGACTCCAGGCCCACGACGACGTCGACCGTGTCGCTCTTCGCGGTGAGCATGACGATGGGGACCCCGGACTCGGCCCGGATCTGGCGGCATACGTCGATGCCGTCCCGTCCGGGGAGCATGAGGTCGAGGAGGACCAGATCAGGCTTGGTCTCACGGAATGCGGCGAGGGCCTTGTCACCGTCGGCCACGAACGACGGCTCAAAACCTTCTCCGCGCAGCACGATGCCAAGCATCTCTGCCAGTGCGGTGTCGTCGTCGACGACCAGGACGCGTCCCTTCATAGCGACCATCATCCCATTACCTGATCGTGACCTGGAGCACGAGACGGGCACAAAGCTGCCAGGGCATCGGGTGTGACCGGCGAAACCACGCCGTTTTCGGTGACTATTGCCGTTATCAGGCCTGCGGGTGTGATGTCGAACGCAGGGTTGTACGCCTGGGTGCCGAGGGGTGCCACCGGGTTTCCGGCCGATTCGGTCACTTCGTGCCCTGGGCGCTGCTCGATCTCGATCGACGGGCCGTCGGCGGTGCCCTGGTCGACGGTGGTGGTGGGGGCGACGACGATGAAGGGCACGTTGTGGTACCGGGCGAGTACGGCGAGTGGGTAGCTGCCGACCTTGTTGGCGACGGAGCCGTCCGCGGCGATGCGGTCGGCGCCGATGAGGACGGCGTGGACGTTACCGGCGGCGAAGAGTGAGCCTGCGGCGTTGTCGGTGAGCAGGGTGTACGCCATGCCGGAGCGGGCGGCCTCGTAGGCGGTGAGGCGGGCGCCCTGGAGCAGGGGGCGGGTCTCGTCGACCCACAGGCGGCGCAGCTGGCCCTGGCGGTGGGCGGCGAGTGCGACGGCGAAGGCGGTGCCCTCGCCGCCGGAGACGAGGGCGCCGGTGTTGCAGTGGGTGAGGATCTGGTAGCCGCCGCCGGGGAGGAGCTCGGCGAGCAGCTGGAGGCCGTGGCGGGCCATGGCGGCGCTGGCCTCCTTGTCCTCGGCGTGCAGGCTGCGGGCCTCGGCCAGGGCCGCCGCGGCGGCGCGTTCGGGGTCGCCCCCGGCGGTGCCGGTGAGGGCGGTCCGGTAGGCGGCCAGGGCCCGCCGGACGCCGTAGGCCAGGTTGACGGCGGTGGGCCGGGCGTGGGCGAGGGATTCGGCGGCCTCGTCCACGTCGTAGCCGCGGACGGCGGCGAGGGCGATGCCGTACGCGCCGGCTATGCCGAGCAGTGGGGCGCCGCGCACGGCGAGGCCGCGGATGGCCTCGACCAGGGCGGGGACGTCGGTGCAGACCAGCTCCACTTCCTCGGAGGGCAGCCGGGTCTGGTCGAGGAGGACGACGACGGGGCCTTCCGGCGGCTCCTCCCAGCGCAGCGCCGGGAGGGGCTCGTCAGGGTTGCCCTTGGAATCATTGGCCAGAGTTACCACGTACTGATCACCCATCTGCTCAGTCTGCCGTGAACGGCAGCACGTTTTGAACGGTTGCGGCACTCCGCATCCGCAGGTACAAGCCCGCTTCGCCCATGGCACGATGGCCACCGTCCCGCCGTTGGACGAGTAGGTAGCGCAGTAGCGAAGGAGCGACGATGAACGACTCTCCGGGCTGGGCCTCGCCCGGATCCTCCCCCTCCGGCGAACCGGGCCGCACCGACGGCCCCGGTGCGCCGCAGGACGCTGCGCCGCAGAACTGGTCCGAGCAGCAGCCGCCCGCGGGCCAGTGGAAGACCGCAGGCGGCTGGGGCGCCCCGCCTCCGCCCAGCGGCCCGGTGTGGGGCAGCCCCGCGCCGGCCGGCTGGCAGCAGCCGCACTGGGGTGCCCCGCCGTCCCCCAAGCCCGGTGTCATCCCGCTGCGTCCGCTGGGAGTCGGCGAGATCCTCGACGGCGCGGTCTCCACGATGCGCGCGCACTGGCGCACCGTGCTCACCATCTCCTTCGCGGTCTCGCTGCTGACCCAGGGCGCCATGCTGCTGCTCCAGGGGTTCATGCTCGACGACAGCGAGACGCTCAACTCCCTGGAAGGCCGTACCGACCCCTCGTTCAGCGACGTCATGAACGCCGTCGGCGGCACGCTGGCCGCCGGGGGGCTCGCCCTGGTCATCACCCTCCTCGGAACGGTGATCGCCACGGCGATGCTCACCATGGTCGTCAGCCGGGCCGTCCTCGGCCGCGAGGTGACCCTGGCCGAGGCGTGGTCCGATGCCCGCCGCCAGCTGCCGCGCCTGTTCGGGCTGACGCTGCTGCTCACCCTGATCGGCG
This sequence comes from Streptomyces sp. TOM-9, assembly GCF_056858595.1. Lineage (NCBI taxonomy): Bacteria > Bacillati > Actinomycetota > Actinomycetes > Kitasatosporales > Streptomycetaceae > Streptomyces > Streptomyces sp. TOM-9. Next base: position 4,020,420 of record NZ_JBXEQB010000001.1, read on the forward strand.
CCGGGATCATGGCCGTCGGCATCGTCCCAGGAATCCTCGTCGCGGCCGGCGGCGCAACGGCCGCCGGTGTCGGCCTGGCGCTCCTCGGCGGCGCGGTCGCCCTCGGCGTGATCGTCTGGCTGATGATCCGCTTCAGCCTCTCCTCACCCGCCCTCATGCTGGAGAAGCAGGGCGTCCTGAAGTCCATGGCCCGGTCGGCCAAGCTGGTCCGCGGGTCGTGGTGGCGCATTCTGGGCATCCAGTTGCTCACCATGATCCTCGTCTACATCGTCTCGTCGATCATCCAGATTCCCTTCGTGCTGGCGGGCATCTTCACCGGAAGCGACGGCTTGTCGTCCTTCGCATCGGGCGACCAGGCGAACCTCGGCTGGACGTACCTGATCGTCATCGGGATCGGGGCCGTCATCGGATCCACCATCACCTTCCCCATCAACGCCGGCGTTACCGCCCTGCTCTACATGGATCAGCGGATCCGTCGCGAGGCCCTCGACATCGAACTGGCCCGTGCCGCGGGCGTCCCCGGCTACGCCGACGCCCTCGGCGGGAGCGGCGCACCCGGCAACAGCTCAGCCACCGGGGGCTGATGCCGGTGTCGGGGGAGGACGTACCGGTCACCATTCCCCGCGGCCCCGCCCGAGAGGCCGCCGAGGACGAGCTGTCCAAGGGCATCTACCACCGCGACGACCCGAGCCTGTTCGAACGCGCCCTGAACTGGCTCTGGGAGAAGGTCTCCCACCTGATGGACGCCGCCTCCGGGGTCACCCCCGGAGGCACCGTCGGCGTGGTGGCGATCATCGTCCTGGTCGTGCTGCTGGTCGTCGCCCTGCGGCTGCGGCTCGGCAGGCTGCGCGCGCAACCCACCACCGGCACCGGGCTGTTCGCTGACGCTCCCCGGACCGCCGCCGAGCACCGGGCCGCCGCCGAGGAACACGCGCACCACGGCCGGTGGAGCGAGGCCGTCCAGGAACGGATGCGCGCGATCGTGCGCTCCCTGGAGGAACGTGCCCTGCTCGACCCGCGCCCCGGCCGGACCGCGGACGAGGCCGCCGCCGAGGCAGGCCGTCCCCTCCCCGACCACGCCGCGCGCCTCGCGGACGCCGCCCGCACCTTCGACGACGTGACCTACGGGGACCGCCCGGGCACCCCTGTCGCCTACGCGGCCCTGCGCGAACTCGATGCCGAAGTGCAAGGCACCAAGCCCCGGTTGGCCGACAGCGGCGCGGCCGCCGGAGGTTCCCGCCCGTGACCGACACCCTGCCCCCGGCCCAGGCAGCCACGCCGGCCACCACGTCGGCCTCCCCGACCGCGGGCCAGCTGTGGACGCGCTCGCGCACCCTGCTCGTGGCGTTCCTCGTCCTGATCGTCTTCGGCGTCCTGTACGCCGCCATGCGTTCCGGTGAGAACCATGACGCACTCGACCCCCGTTCTCCCGACCCGTCCGGCAGCCGGGCCGTCGCTCAACTCCTCCACGACCAAGGTGTGACCACCACGGTCGTCACCACCACGGACGAGGCCGTGGCCGCCGCCGGACCCGACACCACCGTCCTCGTCACCGTGCCCGACCTGTTGACGAAGCGTCAGCAGGACGCGGTGCATGACGCGATGGAGCGGGCGGGCGGCCGTATCGTCCTCCTCTCCCCCAGCGAGCCCTCCATCGGACGGCTCGCCCCGGGCGTCCGCTCCACGGGGCCCGTCCCCGTCCACGTCCTCGAGCCCGGGTGCGACCTGGCCGCCGCCCGCACTGCCGGCTCCGCAGAAATGGGCGGCAGCGGATATACGACGTCCTCGCGGGACGCCGACCAGTGCTACCCCAACGCCCCGGGCGACTTCACCCTGCTGCGGCTGCCCGCGGCCAGCGGCGGCGACACCGTCGTCCTCGGCACCCACACCCTCCTGCAGAACGAGAACCTCGCCGAGCAGGGCAATGCCTCGCTCGCCATGCAGATCCTCGGCGCGCACCCGAAGCTCGTCTGGTACCTCCCCTCACTCGCCGACGCCTCCGCCTTCGGCGGCGGACAGCAAAGCTTCCTCGACCTGATCCCCGACGGCTGGAACTGGGCCGTCCTGCAGTTGTTCATCGCCGCCGCCTTCGCGGCCCTGTGGCGCGCCCGCCGCCTCGGCCCCGTCGTCGCCGAGCGGCTGCCCGCCACCGTCCGCGCCGCGGAGGCCACCGAGGGACGTGCCCGCCTCTACCGCCACGGCCGGGCCCGTGGCCGGGCCGCAGAGGTGCTGCGCACCGCCGCACGCGACCGGCTGGCCCCACTGGTCGGCATCCCTCCGTCCCAGGCCCACGACCCGGCCGCCCTGGCCACCGCCGTGGCCGCCCGGCTCGACGACCCCTCCGTCGACCCGCACAGCCTGCTCCACGGTCCACCTCCCCCCGATGACGCGGCCCTGCTGCGTCTCGCCGACGACCTCGACGCACTGGAACGCCGCGTCCTTCTCAACGAGAGGAAAGCAACCCCGTGAGCGCCGCCCCGACCGCCGACAGCGCCCGTGCCTCCCTGGAGGCCCTCCGCACCGAAATCGCCAAGGCCGTCGTCGGCCAGGACCCGGCCGTCACCGGCCTGGTCGTGGCCCTGCTCTGCCGGGGTCACGTCCTCCTGGAAGGCGTGCCCGGAGTCGCCAAGACCCTCCTCGTGCGCGCCCTGGCCGCCTCCCTCCGACTGGAGACCAAGCGGGTCCAGTTCACCCCCGACCTGATGCCCGGCGACATCACCGGCTCCCTCGTCTACGACGCCCGCACAGCCGAGTTCTCCTTCCAGGCAGGCCCTGTCTTCACCAACCTGCTGCTCGCCGACGAGATCAACCGCACCCCGCCCAAGACCCAGGCATCCCTCCTGGAGGCCATGGAGGAGCGCCAGGTGTCCGTCGACGGCATCCCCCGGCCGCTACCCGAGCCGTTCCTCGTCGCGGCGACGCAGAACCCCGTCGAGTACGAGGGCACCTACCCGCTCCCCGAGGCCCAGCTGGACCGCTTCCTCCTGAAGCTGATCCTCCCGCTGCCGTCCCGCGAGACCGAGATCGACGTGCTCACCCGCCACGCCGACGGCTTCAACCCCCGGGACCTGGACTCCGCCGGTCTGCGGCCGGTCGCCGGCCCCGACGACCTCGACGCCGCCCGGGCCGCCGTTGCCAAGACGTCGGTCTCCGCCGACATCACGGCCTACATCGTCGATATCTGCCGAGCCACCCGTGAATCCCCCTCTCTGACGCTCGGTGTCTCCCCCCGGGGAGCCACCGCCCTGCTCGCCACCGCCCGCGCCTGGGCCTGGCTCACCGGCCGCGACTACGTCATCCCCGACGACGTCAAGGCCCTCGCCCTCCCCACGCTCCGGCACCGCATCCAACTGCGGCCCGAAGCCGAGATGGAAGGCACCACACCCGACTCGGTCATCACCTCGGTCCTCGCCCGCGTCCCCGTACCGCGCTGAGACGGGCGACGACCGACCATGGCACTCACCGGACGTACCGCCCTGCTGGCCGCCCTCGGCGCCCTCGCCGTCGGTCTGCTGCTCCCGGGCTGGAACGGCATCCTGCTCGTCGAAGGCATCCTTCTGTTCGGAATTCTGTGCGACCTCGTGCTCGCCGCGCCAGTACGGAAGCTCCATTTCACCCGATCCGGTGAGACATCAGTTCGACTCGGTGAAACGGCGGAAGTCGTGCTCACCGTGACCAACCCCGGCCGGCGCCCGCTGCGCGCCCACCTCCGCGACGCCTGGCCGCCCAGCAGCTGGCACCCGGGTACCGAGGTGGCCGCGTCGCGTCACCGGTTGACCATCCCGTCAGCCGAACGCCGCCGCGTCACCACCACCCTGCACCCCACCCGCCGCGGCGACCGGCACGCCGAACGCGTCACCGTCCGCTCCTACGGACCCCTCGGCCTGGCCGCCCGGCAGGGTTCCCACCGCGTCCCCTGGACGGTCCGGGTCCTCCCGCCCTTCCACAGCCGAAAACACCTGCCGTCGCGCCTGGCCCGCCTCCGAGAGCTCGACGGACGCACGTCCGTGCTCATCCGGGGCCAGGGCACCGAGTTCGACTCGCTCCGCGAGTACATCCCAGGCGATGACACCCGTTCCATCGACTGGCGGGCCACCGCACGCCGGGCCACCGTCGCCGTCCGCACCTGGCGCCCCGAACGCGACCGCCACATCCTCATCGTCCTCGACACCGGCCGCACGGCCGCCGGCCGCGTCGGCGACGCCCCACGACTCGACGCTGCCATGGACGCCGCCCTGCTGCTCGCCGTCCTCGCGGGCCGCGCCGGCGACCGCGTCGACCTGCTGGCCTACGACCGCCGCGTACGCGCCTCCGTCCAGGGCCGTGCCGCCCGCGACATGCTCCCCGCCCTGGTCAACGCCATGGCACCGCTCGAGGCAGAACTCGTCGAGTCCGACGCCCGCGGTCTGGTCGCCACGGTCCTCCAACGGGCCACACAGCGCTCGCTCGTCGTCTTCCTCACCGGGCTCGACGCCGCGCCGATGGAAGAGGGCCTGCTGCCCGTCCTCCCCCAGCTCACCCACCGCCACGAGGTCCTCATCGCCTCGGTGGCGGACCCCCGCATCGAAGAGATGGCGCAGGGCCGTCACAGCGTCGACGCCGTGTACGCGGCCGCGGCCGCCGAACAGGCACGAGCTGAGCGCCGCCGCGTCGCCCAGCGCCTTTCCCGGCACAACATCACCGTCGTCGACGCCCCGCCCTCCGACATCGCCCCGGCGCTGGCGGACGCCTACCTCGGCCTCAAGGCCGCCGGCCGACTGTAGGACCGAAGACGAAGGCTTCTGGAGGCAGGAGGGGGCGACTGCTCCTTGCCTGCCTCCTGGCGGCTCTGCGTATCGGGGGACAACACAAAAAAGCCTCAGCCCCCGAGTCGAAACTCAGGGGCTGAGGCTAATAATTGTTCGGCGGCGTCCTACTCTCCCACAGGGTCCCCCCTGCAGTACCATCGGCGCTGAAAGGCTTAGCTTCCGGGTTCGAAATGTAACCGGGCGTTTCCCTAACGCTATAACCACCGAAACACTATGAAACTGTCGAACCAACGGTTCGTTGTTTCAGAACTACACAGTGGACGCGAGCAACCTATGGACAAGCCCTCGGCTTATTAGTACCGGTCAGCTCCACCCATTACTGGGCTTCCACATCCGGCCTATCAACCCAGTCGTCTACTGGGAGCCTTAACCCCTCAAGGGGGTGGGAGTCCTCATCTCGAAGCAGGCTTCCCGCTTAGATGCTTTCAGCGGTTATCCCTCCCGAACGTAGCCAACCAGCCATGCCCTTGGCAGGACAACTGGCACACCAGAGGTTCGTCCGTCCCGGTCCTCTCGTACTAGGGACAGCCCTTCTCAAGACTCCTACGCGCACAGCGGATAGGGACCGAACTGTCTCACGACGTTCTAAACCCAGCTCGCGTACCGCTTTAATGGGCGAACAGCCCAACCCTTGGGACCGACTCCAGCCCCAGGATGCGACGAGCCGACATCGAGGTGCCAAACCATCCCGTCGATATGGACTCTTGGGGAAGATCAGCCTGTTATCCCCGGGGTACCTTTTATCCGTTGAGCGACGGCGCTTCCACAAGCCACCGCCGGATCACTAGTCCCTACTTTCGTACCTGCTCGACCCGTCAGTCTCACAGTCAAGCTCCCTTGTGCACTTACACTCAACACCTGATTGCCAACCAGGCTGAGGGAACCTTTGGGCGCCTCCGTTACTCTTTAGGAGGCAACCGCCCCAGTTAAACTACCCACCAGACACTGTCCCTGATCCGGATCACGGACCGAGGTTAGACATCCAGCACGACCAGAGTGGTATTTCAACGACGACTCCACAATGGCTGGCGCCACTGCTTCAAAGTCTCCCACCTATCCTACACAAGCCGAACCGAACACCAATATCAAGCTGTAGTAAAGGTCCCGGGGTCTTTCCGTCCTGCTGCGCGAAACGAGCATCTTTACTCGTAGTGCAATTTCACCGGGCCTGTGGTTGAGACAGTCGAGAAGTCGTTACGCCATTCGTGCAGGTCGGAACTTACCCGACAAGGAATTTCGCTACCTTAGGATGGTTATAGTTACCACCGCCGTTTACTGGCGCTTAAGTTCTCAGCTTCGCCCCACCGAAATGGAGCTAACCGGTCCCCTTAACGTTCCAGCACCGGGCAGGCGTCAGTCCGTATACATCGCCTTACGGCTTCGCACGGACCTGTGTTTTTAGTAAACAGTCGCTTCTCGCTGGTCTCTGCGGCCACCACCAGCTCAGGGAGCAAGTCCCCTCACCAGCAATGGCCCCCCTTCTCCCGAAGTTACGGGGGCATTTTGCCGAGTTCCTTAACCACAGTTCACCCGAACGCCTCGGTATTCTCTACCTGACCACCTGAGTCGGTTTAGGGTACGGGCCGCCATGAAACTCGCTAGAGGCTTTTCTCGACAGCATAGGATCATCCACTTCACCACAATCGGCTCGGCATCAGGTCTCAGCCTCATGAGTGGCGGATTTGCCTACCACTCGGCCTACACCCTTACCCCGGGACAACCACCGCCCGGGCTGGACTACCTTCCTGCGTCACCCCATCGCTCACCTACTACTGGATAGGTTCAGCGGCTCCACCACTCCCCATCACTCCGAAGAGATCAAGGGCGGCTTCACGGCCTTAGCATCACCAGATTCAGCGCTGGCGCTTCAAAGCGGGTACCGGAATATCAACCGGTTGTCCATCGACTACGCCTGTCGGCCTCGCCTTAGGTCCCGACTTACCCTGGGCAGATCAGCTTGACCCAGGAACCCTTAGTCAATCGGCGCAAGAGTTTCCCACTCTTGTATCGCTACTCATGCCTGCATTCTCACTCGTGAACCGTCCACGACTCCCTTACAGGGCCGCTTCACCCGGCACACGACGCTCCCCTACCCATCACAGCCTCCGTTGGGAGTATTGCTGCAATGACACGACTTCGGCGGTACGCTTGAGCCCCGCTACATTGTCGGCGCGGAATCACTTGACCAGTGAGCTATTACGCACTCTTTCAAGGGTGGCTGCTTCTAAGCCAACCTCCTGGTTGTCTGTGCGACTCCACATCCTTTCCCACTT
>NZ_JBXEQB010000001.1:4032500-5172500 GCF_056858595.1 Streptomyces sp. TOM-9
TCCAGATGTTCCTCGGGGTGATCGCCTGCATCGCCTCGCTGGTGTCGGCGCGCGGTCGGCGGATCGGGGACGTCTTCGCGGGGACGCTGGTGGTGCGGGAACGGATCCCGGTGACGCGGTCACCGCGGCCGATGCCACCCGCGCCGCCGTGGCTGGCGGGGCAGTTGGCGGGGGTGGACCTGTCGGCGGTGCCTGAGGGGCTGTGGCTGGCGGTGCGGCAGTACCTGTCGCGGATGCATCAGCTGGATCCGCAGGTGGGCTGGTCGATGGCGGAACGGCTCGCGGGGGACGTCGTGGCGTGCACGGGGGCCACGGTGCCGGAGGGGACGCCGCCGGCGGGGTTCCTGGCGGCGGCGGTGGCGGAGCGGCAGGCGCGGGACGCGCGCCGGGTCTTCGGCATTCCGGACGGCGCTCCGGTCGACGGGGTCGTCGAGCCGGGGGGCTTCTGGGTCGCGGAGCCGGGGAAGGGCCGGGCGCCGGTGCCGCCTGCGGCGGGCTGGGTGGTGCCCGGTACGGACGGCGGGGTGCGGGGGGACGCGGTGCCGCCGGGGGGCGGGGGGCAGGCCCCGCAGGCGCCGGTGCCTCCGTCCTCGACGTCCTCCTCCTCGTCCTCGTCCTCGTCGACGGGCTTCACGCCTCCGGCGTGAGGGGTCGCCGCTGCGTCGGCGGGTCAGTCCGTCGCGGGGAACCGGGACGGGGGTGACTCGAGGTCCTCGAGTTCGATGCCCGGGGCGGAGAGGACGACGTCGCCGGCGATGTGGACGGTGTGTTGTTCACCGGTCTCCAGGTCGTTGACCTGGTATTCGTCCACGAGCAGGGGGGCGTTGTCGGTGGTGTGTGCATCGCTCTTGATCAGGGCCCACGACTGGTCGAGGGTGCGGGGTGCGAGCACGGGGGGCTGGAATGCGACGAGGCGGACGCGGGTGGCCGGGGAGCCGGGCTGCAGACGGAGCAGCCGCGCGGTGGCGACGTAGAACGCGGGTGACGCGCCGGTGAAGGCGTGGGCGGGGACGTTGCCCTCCTGAGCGTGTTCGCCGGAGGGGTCGGTACGGACCCAGGTGAGGCCGTCGAGGGCGGCGCCGCGGACCTGCCAGCTCGCGGCGTGCAGTTCCAGGCGGATGGGGCGGCCGAGTTCGTCGATGGTGAGGTCGACGGAGCCGGCGTGGCCGCCGTCGGGGTGGGTGTTCTGTGCGGTGTAGCGCCAGCCGGTGGGGCCGGTGGCGCAGTGGAAGTGTTCTTCGCCGAGGGGGGTGTGGTCGTGGGTGTCGTGGAACGAGTAGCGGCCGCGGGGCATGGTTCGACCTTACAAAGCGGGCGGGGACCCGACGGGGCAGGCCCCCGCCGGGGGCGGGGGCCTGCGGGGTGGCTCCTGTGGTGCCATCGGGGCCGGTGGCGCGCTGTCGTGCGGGCGGCCCGGGCGGCGTCAGTAGCGGTAGTGGTCCGGCTTGTAGGGGCCGTCGACCGGGACGCCGATGTAGGCGGCCTGCTCGGGGCGCAGGGTGGTGAGCTTGACGCCGAGGGCGTCGAGGTGGAGCCGGGCGACCTTCTCGTCGAGGTGCTTGGGCAGGACGTAGACGCCGATCGGGTACTCCTCGGGCTTGGTGAACAGCTCGATCTGGGCCAGGGTCTGGTCCGAGAAGGAGTTGGACATCACGAACGAGGGGTGGCCGGTGGCGTTGCCCAGGTTGAGCAGGCGGCCCTCGGACAGCACGATCAGGACCTTGCCGTCGGAGAAGGTCCAGGTGTGGACCTGGGGCTTGACCTCGTCCTTGACGATGCCGGGGATCTTGGCGAGGCCGGCCATGTCGATCTCGTTGTCGAAGTGGCCGATGTTGCCGACGATCGCCTGGTGCTTCATGCGCTGCATGTGCTCGGCGAGGATGATGTCGCGGTTGCCGGTGGTGGTGACGAAGATGTCGGCGGTCTCGACGACGTCCTCGAGCGTGGTGACCTGGTAGCCGTCCATCGCGGCCTGGAGGGCGTTGATGGGGTCGATCTCGGTGATGATGACGCGGGCGCCCTGGCCGCGCAGCGACTCGGCGCAGCCCTTGCCGACGTCGCCGTAGCCGCAGACGACGGCGACCTTGCCGCCGATGAGGACGTCGGTGGCGCGGTTGATGCCGTCGATGAGGGAGTGGCGGCAGCCGTACTTGTTGTCGAACTTCGACTTGGTGACGGCGTCGTTGACGTTGATCGCCGGGAAGAGCAGGGTGCCGTCGCGCTGCATCTCGTACAGGCGGTGGACGCCGGTGGTGGTCTCCTCGGTGACGCCGCGGATCTCGGAGGAGAGCTGGGTCCACTTCTGGGGGTTCTCGCCGAGGGTGCGGTTGAGGAGCAGCAGGATCTGCTCGTACTCCTCGCTGTCGGCGGTGGAGGGGTCGGGGGCCTGGCCGGCCTTCTCGAACTCGACGCCCTTGTGGACGAGCAGGGTGGCGTCGCCGCCGTCGTCGAGGATCATGTTCGGGCCGCCGGTGGGCGAGTCGGGCCAGGTGAGGGCCTGCTCGGTGCACCACCAGTACTCGGCGAGGGTCTCGCCCTTCCAGGCGAAGACGGGGATGCCCTGCGGGTTCTCGGGGGTGCCGTGCGGGCCGACGGCGATGGCCGCGGCGGCGTGGTCCTGCGTGGAGAAGATGTTGCAGGAGGCCCAGCGGACCTGGGCGCCGAGGGCGGCGAGGGTCTCGATGAGGACGGCGGTCTGCACGGTCATGTGCAGGGAGCCGGTGATGCGGGCGCCGGCCAGCGGCTGGGAGGCCGCGAACTCCTCGCGGATGGCCATCAGGCCGGGCATCTCGTGCTCGGCGAGGGTGATCTCCTTGCGGCCGAAGGCGGCCAGGGAGAGGTCGGCGACCTTGAAGTCGTTGGTGACGGGGGACATGCAGTCTCCTCGTGGGGTGCTTCCAGAACGGACATCGGCTTTCCGCTGCGGGGCGGGGGGAGGCATGCGGACATACGTCTCCCTCGACCGCAGCTCAGCCCGTCGGAGGCCCTCTCTCCCTCGGCCGGTCCGTGTCCGGACCGCCCGACCGCCATCAGCAGCGACGTCTGGCTAGGGACGAATCTACACCGAGTGGCCGGGCGCGTCCGGAAGGTGCGTGGAGGTCGTGTGGAGGGGGTCAGTCCGCCGTGGGGGCGGTGGGGGCGGCCGACGGCTCGCGGTAGATGTCCGGTTCGAGGTAGATGACGCGGGCGATGGGCTCGGCCTCGCGGATGCGGGCCTCGGCGGCGTCGATGGCGCGGGCGACGTCGGTGGCGGTGTCGTCGTGCTGCACGGCGATCTTGGCGGCGACGAGGAGCTCGTCGGGGCCGAGGTGGAGCGTGCGCATGTGGATCAGGCGGGTGACGGTGTCGCCGTCGACGATGGCCGCGCGGATGCGGGCGACGACCTCGGGTCCGGCGGCCTCGCCGAGGAGCAGCGACTTGGTCTCGGAGGCGAGGACGAGCGCGATGGCGACGAGGAGGACGCCGATGCAGAGGGTGCCGATGCCGTCCCAGATGCCGTCGCCGGTGAGCAGGGACAGGCCGACGCCGCCGAGGGCGAGCACGAGGCCGACGAGCGCGCCGAAGTCCTCGAGGAGGACGACGGGGAGTTCGGGGGCCTTGGCGGTGCGGATGAACTGGCTCCAGGTCTGCTTGCCGCGCACCACGTTGGATTCCTTGATGGCGGTGCGGAAAGAGAAGCCCTCGGCGACGATCGCGAAGACCAGGACGCCGATGGGCCAGTACCAGTGCTCGATCTCGTGGGGGTGCTGGACCTTCTCGTAGCCCTCGTAGAGGGCGAAGACGCCACCGATGGTGAACAGCACGATGGAGACGAGGAAGCCGTAGATGTACCGCTCACGGCCGTAGCCGAAGGGGTGTTCCTCGGTGGCCTTCTTCTGTGCCTTCTTGCCGCCGAGCAGGAGCAGCGCCTGGTTGCCGGAGTCGGCCACCGAGTGCACGCCTTCGGCGAGCATGGACGAGGAGCCGCTGAAGGCGAACGCCACGAACTTGCTCACCGCGATGGCGAGGTTGGCGCCCAATGCGGCGACGATCGCCTTGGTTCCGCCTGACGCGCTCATAGGTGCTGATGGTCCCTTCCGTCGGCCCTGGTCTTTGCCCGGTCTTTACGGCGTTACGGCGGGACATTCTTGCAGGCCGTGCTTCGCGTGGTGCGTCAGGCCACCACGGTGGCCCGGAAGACGGTCCCCTCGCCGGTGAGTTCGACCTGTTCGCCTGCGGGAACGTAGGCGGACTGGCCGCGGCCGAGGGTGAGTTCCGGGGCCGCAGGGTCGCCGGGTGTGCGCAGGGTGGCGGTGCCCTCGGTGCAGAGCAGGATCTGGGCGGTGCGGTCGTGGGGGGTGCGGGGGGCGGCGCCGGCGGCGAGCGAGTACCGGGAGAGCCGGAACTCGTCGATGGGGGTGCCGTAGAGCTCCTCGCCGTCGGGGGACGCCTCGGGGCGCAGGACACCGGCGTCACCCGCGTGGAAGCGGACGATGCGCAGCAGTTCGGGGATGTCGACGTGCTTGGGGGTGAGGCCGCAGCGCAGGACGTTGTCGGAGTTGGCCATGATCTCGACGCCGAGGCCGCTGAGATAGGCGTGCGGTATGCCGGCGCCGAGGAAGAGCGCCTCGCCGGGCTGGAGTCGGACGTGGTTGAGCAGCATGGCGGCGATGACGCCTGGGTCGCCGGGGTAGGCGTGCGCGATGGCGGCGTAGGCGGCGTAGGCGTCTGCGTTCGGTCCGCCCTCGGTGGCGAGCCGGCCGGCGGCTTCGGCGGCTTCGTCCACGGTGCCGGCCATGGCGTCGTGTTCGGCTCCGAGTACGGCGGTGAGGACCTCGCGGAGGGCGGCCTCCTCGGGGTGGGCGCGCAGCAGGTCGACGTAGGGCTTGAGGGAGTCGACGCCGAGGCCGGAGAGGAGGGCCGCGGTCTCCTCGGGGTGGCGGAAGCCGCACAGTCCCTCGAAGGGGGTGAGCGCGACGATCATCTCCGGCTTGTGGTTGGCGTCCTTGTAGTTGCGGTGCGGGGCGTCGACGGGGACGCCGCGGGCCTCCTCGTCGGCGAAGCCGGCGGCGGCCTGGGCGAGGTCGGGGTGGACCTGCAGGGAGAGGGGGGAGCCGGCGGCGAGGAGCTTGAGCAGGAACGGCAGCCGGGGGCCGAAGCGTTCGACGGCAGGGGCGCCGAGTTCACCGTCCGGGTCGGCGGCGATGACCTGGTCGAGCGGGACCGGACCGTTGCCGCGGTCGATGCGGGAGGGGGCGCCGGGGTGGGCGCCCATCCACAGTTCGGCCTGCGGCTCGCCCGTGGGGGTGGTGCCGAGCAGTTCGGGGATCGCGCTGGTGGAACCCCAGGCGTACGGGCGGATGGTGTTGGTCAGGCGGTCCATGCGGTCATGATCTCCCGGTGGAAGTGATGGCGAGGTAAACGGAGGCGAAATCCGTGACGGCGAGGAGTTCGACGGCGGATTCCAGGTCGCCTCCCTCGGCGGGGGCGAGCTCGCTCAGCGGGGTGTCGTGGGTCGTGGCGAGCTCGCGGGCGAGCGGGGCGGAGCTCGAGGCGGCGTTGCCGGGGCGGTGCAGGAGCACGACGCGCAGGCGCAGGTCCTCGGGCTCGTCGACGCGGTCGCGGAAGAAGTCCTCGGGGTCGAGGGCGCCGGCCAGGGAGCCGGCGAGCAGCGCGCCGTGGGTGTCGAGTGCCTCGGGGAGTTCGCCGTGCAGGGCGGGGCGTCCGGCGCGGGCGGCGATGGCCGCGGCGAAGCGCCGGGCGGCGACGGAGGCGACCGGCCCCTCGCTCCACATCACCGGCAGGGATTCGGCGAGTTCGGAGGCGAGTGCCTTGGCGGGGTTGCTGTAGGTGGCGGTGGCGGGGCCGCAGCGGGCGGCGACCTCGTCGAGGCGGTCGGCGACGCGCTCGATGGCGTCGGGCGGGGCGGCGAGCAGGCCGATGCGGTCGCCGAGGGCGAGCAGCGGGGTGAGCAGCGCCCAGAAGGCGCCGAGGTCCTCGGCAGGGTCGGCGGCCTCGCCGAGGACCCCCGCGACGGACGCCGGGTCGGGCGCGGGGGCGTACGGCAGGACCATGCCCCGTACCTGCTGGATCGCCTCGGCGATGGGTGAGCCGGCGGGGACGACGGCGGCGGCGGTGCAGCCGCGGCGGTAGGCCTGCTCGATGAGGTCGGCCAGGCCCGCCTCGGTGCCGGCGGGGCTGGCGATGAGCAGCAGGTCCATGGGGCCGGCCCAGCCGGGGAGGGCCCATCGCAGGTCGTACGGGGCGGGGCCGGTGGGGTGCAGGGGCAGTACGGGCCCGCTGCCGTTGCCGAGGGCGGCCAGCAGTTCGGCGACGGCGGCGACGGCGACCGCGCCGGGGCCGGCGACCAGGACGCTGCGGGGGCGGCCGTCGGGCTTGAGTTCGCCGACGCCTGCCTCCTGGGCGAGGCGGGCGGCGGTGCGGACGCGGGCGCCTGCGGCGGCGACGCCGAGGAGGAGGCCGCGGGTGTCGGCGCGGGCGAGGGCGTCGGGGTCGTCGAGCAGCGTCTCGTCCAGCATCGGGGGTGACCTCCGGTCCGGTCCGGTTGTGTCAGGTGTCGCGGGGCGCCGTGCGGTGCGGGTGCCCGTGCCGGCGCCGGTGTGCGTACGGCGCGGGCGGGCGTGCGGTGGCGGGCGGCCGGGTCGCGTTACGCGGGGCGGCGGGCCTCGTCGACGAGGAGGACGGGGATGTCGTCGCGCACGGGGTAGGCCAGGCCGCAGTCGGCGGAGGTGCAGGTGAGCTCGGTGGCCTCGACGTCCTCGCGCAGCGGCGCGTGGCAGGCGGGGCAGGCGAGGATCTCCAGGAGGCTGGCTTCGACGAGCGGCATGGGTGGCTTCTCCCGTGTGGTCGTGTCGTGGTCGTGGTTTCCGGGCGTCCGCCGTGTGCGGGCGTACGTGTCCGGACCGGCCGATTCAGCCTATCGCCGGGCGGGCGGGCCCGCGTGACCGTGTCGGGGGCCCCGGTCCCCCGTCGGAGGAGGCGGTGCGGTGCGGTGCCTCCTCCGGCGGGGTGGCCGTCAGGCGCGGACGATGGCGAGGACCTCGTCGCGGACGCCGGCCATGAGCTCGGTGTCGCGGGCCTCCACGTTGAGGCGCAGCAGCGGCTCGGTGTTGGAGGGGCGCAGGTTGAACCACCAGCCGTCGCCGGTGACCGTGAGGCCGTCGAGCTCGTCGAGGCCGGTGCCCGGGCGGTCGGCGTAGGCCGCGCGGACGGCGGCGGTGCGGCCGGCCTGGTCGTCGACGGCGGTGTTGATCTCGCCGGAGGCGGCGTAGCGGTCGTACTCGGCGACGAGTCCGGACAGCGTGCCGTCCTGGCCGCCGAGGGCGGCGAGGACGTGGAGCGCGGCGAGCATGCCGGTGTCGGCGTTCCAGAAGTCGCGGAAGTAGTAGTGCGCGGAGTGCTCGCCGCCGAAGACGGCGCCGGTGCGGGCCATCTCCTGCTTGATGAAGGAGTGGCCGACGCGGGTGCGGACGGGCGTCCCTCCGTGCTCCTTGACGACCTCGGGCACGGACCACGAGGTGATCAGGTTGTGGATGACGGTGGAGCCGGGGTGCTTGGCCAGTTCGCGGGCGGCGACAAGGGCGGTGATCGCGGAGGGGGAGACGGGCTCGCCGCGCTCGTCGACGACGAAGCAGCGGTCGGCGTCGCCGTCGAAGGCGATGCCGATGTCGGCGCCGGTCTCGCGCACCTTGTCCTGCAGGTCGACGATGTTCTTCGGGTCGAGGGGGTTGGCCTCGTGGTTGGGGAAGGTGCCGTCGAGCTCGAAGTACATCGGGACGAGGTCGACGGGCAGGCCGTCGAAGACGGTGGGGACGGTGTGGCCGCCCATGCCGTTGCCGGCGTCGACGACGACCTTGAGGTGCCGGATGGAGCTCAGGTCGACCAGGGTGCGCAGGTGGGCGGCGTAGTCGGCGAGCATGTCCCGCTGGGTGACCTCGCCGGGGGTGGCGTCGCTCGCCGGGAGGCCGGTGTCGGACCACTGCTCGACGAGCTCGCGGATCTCGATGAGGCCGGTGTCCTGGCCGACGGGGGCGGCGCCGGCGCGGCACATCTTGATGCCGTTGTACCGGGCCGGGTTGTGGCTGGCGGTGAACATGGCGCCGGGCAGGCCCAGCTTGCCGCTGGCGAAGTACAGCTGGTCGGTGGAGCAGAGGCCGATCTCGGTGACCTCGGCGCCGCGCGAGGCCGCGCCGCGGGCGAAGGCCCGGGACAGGCCGGGCGAGGAGGGCCGCATGTCGTGGCCCGTCACGATCGCGTCGGCACCGGTCACGGTGACGAAGGCCGCGCCGAAGAGTTCGGCGAGCGGCTCGCCCCATTGGTCGGGGACGACTCCGCGGACGTCGTACGCCTTCACGAGCTGGGAGAGGTCGGTCACCGCATGTGCTCCGCTCTGAATCCGGTTGCCGGTGGATGGATCGTGGCAAGAGCCAACCTACCGGGCGGATCCGAACGGGCCGATGAGGAGCCCGGGTGCACGTGCGGACCCGGGGCGGGGTATGGCGGGGGGTGCCGGTTCAGGAATCGGGCGAGCGCAGGACGCGCAGGTGCCCGCGCCGGGCGATCTCCATGGGGTCGCCGCCGCGGCCGTTGGTGCCGTTGCCCTCGCGTTCCTGGGGGCGGGCGGCCTCGCGAACGGCGTTGGCGAGCGCTTCGAGGTCGTCACCGCTGGGGCGGCTGGGTCCGGTGTCCGTGGCGAGCCGTACGACTTCCCAGCCGCGGGGGGCGGTGAGGCGCTCGGAGTGCTCCGAGCACAGGTCGTAGCAGTGGGGCTCGGCGTAGGTGGCGAGCGGGCCGAGGACGGCGGTGGAGTCCGCGTAGACGTACGTCAGCGTCGCGACGGCGGGACGGCCACACGCGGTGCGCGAACAGCGACGTACAAGGCTCACGACGTTGGACGGTACCGCACTCTTGAGCGGGCCGCGACGACTCCCCAGGAGCTCACCCCGTCGTGTCGTCCGGGTTGGCCGGGAAGGTCCGACCTGGGGTCAACACACCTGACCTGCAAAGGGCCGGAAATGTACGGGCACCCCTCCGAGGACACCGATCACCAAACGCTGCAAATGACGCCAATTGCGATCGGTGAAGCGGTCAGGCCAGGGGAATCACGTGGGCGCCAGGGGCGATCGACCGTACATTCTGCGACATCAACGGGGATGTCCGGTCCTCGTCCCCCGTGGTGGTGGCAGCGGTCACGGAGCCGCATAACCGGGGCTCCCGACGGCTACTCTCAGAGGTGATGGACACCCCTTCGCCCGCACCGCGCCAGCGCCACCGCGACCGACACGGCCGCGGCATGCGCGGCCCCATCGCGCCCCCGCAGGTGCCCCTGGCACGCACCCGCGCCGACGCCTTCGACGACCTGGTGCGCGACGCGGCGGACCGGCTCGAGCGGCGCTGGCCGCAACTGGCGGAGGTGGAGTTCGCGGTGCAGGAGGTGCCCTGGCCGGCGGACGGTGCCGACGGCGCCGCGGCCGACGGCCGGTTCGACGACGGGGTGCCGCTGGGGCGGCTCCTCGGCGGGCAGAAGGGCAACCCGCACCGCATCGTGGTGTACCGGCGACCGGTGGAGATCCGGGCCAAGAGCCGCGAGGAACGGGCCCTGCTGGTGCACGACGTGGTCGTGGAGCAGGTGGCCGAACTGCTCGGACTGTCACCGGAGAACGTCGACCCCCGGTACGGGGAGGGCTGATCCCGGTACCGGCACGGGCCCGCGGGCCCGTGCCGGTCGGGGATCGTCAGCGGTTGAGGATGGACAGGTCCTCTTCCGACTTCGGCACGGCGACCAGACCCCGGTCGTCCGGCATGGTCTGGATGGTGAACATCGGGACGCCGCCCTCCGGCAGCGCGAGCATCCGGGAGGCGTAGACGGGGCCGCCCGAGGCGGGTTCCACCGTGACGGCGAAGGCGCCCTTGCCCGCGGAGGGGGCGGGCGGTGACAGGACGACCGTCGTGCCGCGCTTGACCGGGACGTTCTTGGTGACGGGTTCGCCGCCCTTGGTCGAGGCGGAGGTGACGACTCGCACGGTGGCGTCGCCCTCCGGCGCGGTCAGGGCGAGCGTCGAGCCCTTGGTGCGGTTGTCGGCGGCGCTGGCGCGGTCGCCGATCGGGGCGGTGGCGGGCAGGAAGGCGGTCTCCTGGTTGGCGCCCTTGCCGCGGGTGATCCGCAGGGCGGCGACCACGGGGGCCTCGTCGGAGGGGTCGGTCGGGCTGAGGATCAGCGAGCCGGCCTCGCCCTTGGTGACGTCGCCGAGGTCGACGGCGGTGGTCATGCCGCTCTTGACGTGCACGGTCTCGTGCCCGGCGGGGGTGATCTCGCCGCCCGAGGAGGCGAGCCGCAGCTTGAGATCGGCGTCGCTGTCGCCGGTCGCGAAGACCACCAGGCGCACATCGGAGGCGTCGCCGGGGATGCCGGGCATGACGGCCTCGGCGGCGGGGTCGGTGGAGGCGGGCAGCCAGTCGCCGCCGGCCTTGGCGTCCTCGGCCTCCACGGTGGCGCCGACCCGGCCGCTGCGGGCGCTGACGTGCAGGGTGAGGGCGTCGGACTTCTCCGTGGTGAGCGTGGAGAGCAGGACGGGTACGGTCGCGCCCGGCGGCACCGTGATGCCGTCGGTCGTGCTGGTCTTGACCTCGCCCTTGTCGCCGTAGAGCGCGAGGTCGATGACGGCGGAGGTGTCGTCGGGGTTGGTCAGGTGGACGTAGTCCTGCCGGCCGGCGCCGGTGCTGACCCCGGGGAACCAGAACTCGCTGTCCGGCACGGCACAGGAGGCACCCAGCACCGCCCGCGCCGGGCCCGCGTCGACCACCGTGGTCTGCTGCACGGTCCAGCCGGGGGCGAGCGCCCCGTCGGCGGTGCCGATGAGCGCGGGGGCGTCGGAGGCCTCGGTGACCGCGGTGACCGGCAGGCCGGCCTCCTTCAGTGGTGCGACCGGCTTGCGCTTGGCCGCGGCCTTGCCGTCCTGGTCGGCGGCGGCCAGCAGGGCGGCGGCGCCGCCCGAGCCGGCGGAGTCGCCCTTGGGCGTGAAGGCGGTGTACGTGGTCGTGGCGAAGTCCGAGTCCGACGGGGCCGGGCAGGCCAGCGTGGACCGCTCGACGGGCAGCCGCGCCGCGCTCACGGCGGGCGCCGCGTCCGGGGTGCCCGCGCCGGAGACGGTGGCGACGCCTGCGACCGCGGCCAGGGCGGCGGTGACGCCGATCAGGGAGAGGGTGCTGCGGTTCACTGCTGGTTGCTCCCGTCGCGGCGGTAGCCGTCCGTGTCGTAAGCGTCCGTGTCGTAGGTGCCGTAGGGGGCGTACGAAGCGTCGTAGCCCTGCTGCCGGGGCTGCTCCTCGTACCCCTGCGGCTGCTGGGACTGCTGCTCGTAGCCCTGCCGGTCGTAGCCGGGCTGCTGGGACTCCTGGCCGTAGCCGTACGGGTCGTAGACCTGCTCCTGCGGCTGGGCGGGCTGCTCGTAGCCGTAGGTGCTGGTGTACTCCGCGGCCCACTGCTCCTGGCCGTACGGGTCGTCCTGCTGGGGGCCGGCGGCGTACGGGTCGTACTCGGCGTACTGCGCGTACTCGGCCTGCTCCTGGTGCGGGGGCCCGGCGGCCTCGGGCTCCGCGGGGGCGTCGTCCGCCTCCCCCTCGGCCTCGGCGGCGGCGCGCAGCCGGCGGGCGCGACGGCCGTCGCCGCCGCCCTGCGCCGGGATGCCGGCGGCCGCGGCCTCGGCCACGGGCGCGGCCTCCGCGTCGGGCAGGTCGTCGTCGACCTCGCGGCGCCGGCCGGGCAGGGCCATGACCACGAGCACCAGGCCGAGGAAGCCCTGGACCCACACCCACACGGTGTGCGTGAACGGGTCGTCGTAGACGAGGTCGAGACGGCCGCCGCTACTGGGGAGCCGGAAGCCCTGGGCCCAGCCGTCGACGGTGGTGGCGGTGAGCTCCTTGCCGTCGAGGGTGGCGGTCCAGCCGGGGGCGGCGCGGTCGGCGATGCGCAGGACGCGGCCGTCGGCGCCGGCCGGGACGGTGGTGTGGGCCTCCACCTTGCCGGAGGCGACGGTGACGACGTCGGCGGGGGCGTCGGCATCCTCACCGGAGCCGGTGCCGGCGGCGTCGCCGGAGCCGCTGTCGTCGCCGCTGCCGGAGGGCTCGACGATCGTGATGCGGGCGACGTCGTCGTCCACCCGCCACAGGGCGCTGCCGTCGGCCTGGCTGAGCCGGGACAGGCCCGGGGTGCTGTCGAGGGTGCGGCTCATCTCGCGCGGGGCGCCGCTCTGGACGAGGACGTAGCGCACGGCGTAGCCGCCGAGTTGGCTGGCCTGGTCGGCGCCGGAGCCGGCCACGAGATTTCCGACGATCTTGGCGAGCCGGGCGTCGCTGCCGGCCGCGGCGGCGATCTCGGCGTCGCCGAGGCGGGCTCCGGCGCCCCGGACCAGGGCGTATGAGACGTGGGCGGGCGTGCCCGAAAGGACGAGGGTGCGGGCCTGGTCGCGGGTGGTGCTCTCCTCGGCGACGAAGGCGGGCACCTGGGTCGGGTCGCGGCGCTCCAGCGGGCCGTCGGCGCCACCGGCCATCCAGCCGACGGCGGCGGACAGCGGGGCGAGCACGGCGGCCAGGGCGACGAGCGCGGCGACGGGCTGGCGCCAGCCGAAGCCGGAGGCGGCGAGCCGTTCCTTGGCGCCCTCGGCGCCCACCGCGGCGGCGGCGAGCAGGGCCAGGCCGTACACCAGCGTGGCGGGGCCGGCCCAGGAGGTGCTGTTGGCGAGGACGGCGAATACCAGGCCGGTCAGGGCGCCCGCCCAGGCGGTGACGATGGCCGAGCGGCGCTCGCCGCGCACCAGTGCGGCCAGCGCGGCCAGGACGATGCCCGCGAGCAGGTAGCCGCCGGCGGCGCCGGGGCCGCCGGGGTTGATCAGGAGGAGGTCGGTGGCGGTGGCGGACTTGGCGCCGAACGGCAGACCGGCCTCGTCCAGGAACCGCTTGGGGTGCGTGAGCAGCCCGATCGACCAGGGCGCGAGCACCACCACGGGGGCGCCGAGGACGGCCACGGCGCGCATGGCCAGCGGGACGAGGAGCCGGCCCTGCCCGCGCACGACGCGCGTGGCGATGGCGACGCCGGCGAGCACCAGGGTGACGAGCCAGGTGATGGGGGTGAACGCGGTGGTGATCGTCAGCAGCAGCGCGACGGCCCAGGCGGCGCGCCAGCCGGGCCGCAGTCCCCGCTCGACGGCGTCGGCGGACATCCGCAGGCCCGCCGCGGAGACGGCGGCGCGGGCCATGAGCGGCAGCAGGATGGCCAGGACCGCGGTGCCGAGCCGGCCGCCGGCGAGGGCGCCGGTGGCGGCGGGCAGGAAGGCGTACGCGACGGCGCCCCAGGCGCGCAGCAGCCGGGACTCGACCAGCGGCCGCGACACGAAGTACGCGCTGAGGCCCGCGAGCGGTACCGAGGCGACGAGGAGCACGGTCAGGGCGAGGCCGGTGCTGCCGAGCAGGGCGCTCGCCAGGGTGGCCACGATCGCCAGGTAGGGCGGCGCGGTCTCGGTGCTGCCGGCGCCCAGGGCGTGCCAGGCGCCGAGGTAGGAGCCCCACAGGTCGGAGGCGTCGGCGGGGGCGGGCAGCAGTGCCCCGCCGGACAGGGCGCCGCCGCCGAGGAGCGCGCGGCAGGCGATGAGGGAGAAGAGCAGCAGGACGGCGAAGAGCATCGGGGCGGGTTGCCGCGCGACGCGCTTCAGCAGCGCGAACTGCTCGACCTCCAGGTACTCGCCGTCGTCGTCGCCCCCGCTGGGCCCGGAGTCCAGCCCGCCGTGGCGTCCGGCGGAGGAGGCGTCGGCGGCCGCACGGCCGGAGACGTTGCTGACGACCTGCTCGACGGTGGCCCGTACGGTCGCGCCGGGCGGCGGGAAGAGCGTCCGCAGTTCGGAGGCCGGGACGGCGGGCCGGGAGCGCCGGTGGCGGGCGCCGAGGAGGCGGCCGGGGCGCAGCAGGACCGACAGCAGGCCGGTGATCTCGTCGACGGCCTGTCCGGGGACCTTGCCGACGAGGTAGGCGAGGGTGCGCAGCACCGTGCCGAGCACGATGCGCGCGAAGACGTACGGGAGGAGGGCGCCGCGGGTGTTGGCCAGCAGCGTGTAGACGGCGCCCGCCTTGTCGACGCGGTGCGGGTTGACGACGGAGCGGCCGGCGCAGTCGACGGGTCGGCGCTCGCGGGAGGCCGCCTCGGCGTGCCGCAGGACGGCGTCGGGGGCGACGAGGACGGTGTGGCCGGCGGACTGGGCGCGCCAGCAGAAGTCGACGTCGTCGCGCATGAGCGGCAGCCGGCGGTCGAACCCGCCGAGGTCCTCCCACACGTCGCGGCGCACCAGCATGCCCGCGCTGGAGACCGAGAGCACCTGGCGGACCTGGTCGTGCTGGCCCTGGTCCTGCTCGCGGCGCTCCAGGCCGGTCCAGCGGCGGCCGCTGCGGGCGATGGAGACGCCGACCTCCAGCAGCTGGCGCCGGTCGTACCAGCTGCGCAGCTTGGGGCCGATGATCGCGGCGGACGGAGAGGCGTCGGCGACCCTCAGGAGGTTGAGGAGGGCGTCCGGGGCGGGCTCGCAGTCGTCGTGCAGGAGCCACAGCCACTGCACGGGTTCGCCGTGCGGCTCCTCGGGCTCGTCATAGGCGTCGTCGTTCCAGGTGCGGGAGACCGGGTCCCAGCTGCTGGGCCGCCCCAGGTAGGGCAGTTGCTCCGCGGTCAGGGGCTCGGCGGCGCGCACGCACTCGTCGACGGCGGCGCCGAAGCCGCTGCGCCGGGCGAGGTGCAGGACGCGGTGGTCGCCGAGGCTCTCGGCGAGCAGGCGGGCGGAGTCGTCGGCGCTGCCGGTGTCGGCGGCGATGACGTCCTGGACCGGGCGGTCCTGGGAGACCAGACCCGAGAGCGCGTTGGGCAGCCAGCGGGCACCGTCGTGGGCGACGAGCACGGCGGTGACGACGTGGCGCGGGAACTCCGGTGCCTGGGCGGCGTATTGAGTCCCGGCTGAACTGTTCACGGACATCGAGGTTCGGGCCCCGGTTCGCTGGACTTCGGACGACGCCTTGGGCGTCTCGGACGGGCCCCCACACTAACGGTTGCGGGAGCCGGCCCTTCCGGGTCCGGGGCACATATACGTACGAACCCCGATGTGCCGGGCGGCAGCCCGGGGAGGGCTCTAGACCACGCCCTTCTTCAGTCGCCGGCGCTCGCGCTCGGACAGGCCGCCCCAGATGCCGAAGCGCTCGTCGTTGGCGAGGGCGTAGTCGAGGCAGTCGGAACGGACCTCGCAGGCGAGGCAGACCTTCTTGGCCTCGCGGGTGGAGCCGCCCTTCTCGGGGAAGAAGGACTCGGGATCGGTCTGCGCGCACAGCGCGCGCTCCTGCCACCCGAGCTCTTCGTCGGCCTCTTCGGCCAGCAACAGCTGGAACAGCTCGGTCATGCGCGCCCCTCGTCTGTTTTCGCGTCCCCGTGATGTTGCCGTTACCTGCGACGGTCGAACGACACGAGTGAAATTACAAGTGTGCCGATACGGGCCAGTCAAGCCGAGATCTGCTATTGGGCCCGTTATTCACCCTGCGGAACCAAGGCCTGACAGAAAGTGTTCAAATCAGCCCAAACGTCCGCATACGTCAACCACGGTCGACGCCCCTGGGGGGCGGCGATCACGATGCGATCACGAAAACACAACGACGTTTCACGAGGAGACGTTCCTGCGTAGCCGTGTGGTTGCGTCGGCACTTTTCCTGGGTCTTCGGCGCACAAACCTTTCGCCATGTCGAATAGCCGGATCAGGTGAAAGATTTACGACAAACCCGACATCAAGTTGACAGGCCGCCGAGGACCCGGTGTGCTAGGGCGCATGTCAGTGACCCACGCGCCTGCCCGGATCCGCCGCCTCGGCGAGTTCCGTCGTGCCGTGGAAGCTCACTGTCGCTGTTCCAGCTGTTGCCGCTGAAGGACTCTTCCCAGCCCGCACAGCCTCATGCGCATGCCTGACGCTCCTCACTTCCCGTAGGAACTCCCGCACCCATGAACAGCGACGTCTCGATCGCCGGCGACCCCCTCGCCATCCCCCACCTCCTCCCGCCCGCTCCCGCCCACCCCGCCACCGTCGCGGAATTCGCCGGGCTGGCCCGCAGGATCGCGGCCGACCGCGGCCGCTGGGCACCGCGCGTCCGCTACGACGCCACCACCCGCTGGTACGACCGCCTGGAGACCGGACCCGGCTACGAGGTCTGGCTGCTCAGCTGGGTGCCGGGGCAGGGCAGCGGGCTGCACGACCACGGCCGCTCCTCGGGCGTGCTGACCGTCCTCGAGGGCGAACTGACCGAGCACGCCCTCGGCGGCAACGGCGGGACCCGCCGTTCACTCCTGCCGGGGCACCAGCGGGTGTTCGCCCCCGGCTACGTCCACGAGGTGGTCAACGACTCGCTGGACGGCGCGGTCAGCCTGCACATCTACTTCCCCGGCCTGACGGAGATGACCCCGTACGCCTGCACCTCCGGGGAGCCGGCAAGCGAGGGGACGTTCGCAGGCTGACGCGGCGGGCTGACAGACTGTCCGCATGCGAATCGTGGTACTGGCCGGCGGCATCGGGGGAGCCCGTTTCCTGCGCGGCCTGAAGGCGGCGGCGCCGGAGGCGGACATCACCGTCATCGGCAACACCGGCGACGACATCCACCTGTTCGGCCTCAAGGTCTGCCCCGACCTCGACACCGTCATGTACACCCTCGGTGGCGGGATCCACGAGGCACAGGGCTGGGGCCGCGCCGACGAGACGTTCACGGTCAAGGAGGAACTGGCCGCCTACGGCGTCGGGCCCGAGTGGTTCGGCCTCGGCGACCGCGACTTCGCGACGCACATCGTGCGCACCCAGATGATCGGCGCGGGCTATCCGCTCAGCGCGGTCACCGAGGCGCTGTGCGCGCGCTGGAAGCCGGGAGTGCGGCTGATCCCGATGACCGACGACCGGATCGAGACGCACGTCGTCGTCGACGACCCGGACGCGGGCCCCGGTGGCGGGCGCAAGGCGGTCCACTTCCAGGAGTACTGGGTGCGGCTGCGGGCCTCCGTCCCGGCGTACGCGGTGCTGCCGGTCGGCGCGGAGGGCGCCAAGCCCGCGCCCGGCGTGCTGGAGGCGATCGGCGAGGCGGACGTCATCCTCTTCCCGCCGTCCAACCCGGTGGTGTCGGTCGGGACGATCCTGGCCGTCCCCGGCATCCGCGAGGCCATCGCCGAGGCGGGCGTGCCGGTGGTGGGCCTCTCCCCCATCGTCGGGAACGCGCCGGTGCGGGGCATGGCCGACAAGGTGCTGGCGGCGGTCGGCGTGGAGTCCACGGCGGCGGCGGTCGCCGCGCACTACGGCTCCGGCCTCCTGGACGGCTGGCTGGTCGACACCGTCGACGCCGGGGCGGTGGACGAGGTCGAGGCCGCCGGCATCCGGTGCCGGGCCGTGCCGCTGATGATGACGGACCTGGACGCGACGGCCGCGATGGCCCACGAGGCGCTGACGCTGGCCGGGGAGGTGCGGGCGTGATCGCCTCCTACCGCGTGTGGGCCGTCACGGGCATGCCCGAGGTCGAGCCCGGCGCCGACCTGGCCAAGCTCATCGCGGCGAACACGCCGGAACTGGCCGACGGCGACGTCCTCGTCGTCACCTCGAAGATCGTCAGCAAGGCGGAGGGGCGCGTGGTGCGCGCCACCGACCGCGAGGCCGCGATCGACGCCGAGACGGTGCGGCTCGTCGCACGGCGCGGGCCGACCCGGATCGTGGAGACCCGGCACGGCTTCGTCATGGCCGCGGCCGGCGTGGACGCCTCCAACACGGCCCCCGGCACGGTGCTGCTGCTGCCCGAGGACCCGGACGCCTCCGCCCGCGCCATCCGGGCGGGGCTGCGGGACGCGCTCGGCGTCAACGTCGGCGTGGTCGTCACCGACACCTTCGGGCGGCCCTGGCGCGAGGGCCTGACCGACGTGGCGATCGGCGCGGCCGGACTGCGCGTGCTGGACGACCTGCGGGGCGCCACCGACTCCCACGGCAACGAACTGGCGGTCACGGTCACGGCCCTGGCCGACGAGCTCGCCGCGGCCGGCGACCTGGTGAAGGGCAAGTCCACCGGGGCGCCCGTCGCCCTCGTCCGGGGTCTGGACGGCCTGGTGCTGCCCTCCGAGGAGGACGGCGAAGGCGGCCGCGCCCTCGTCCGGGTCGCCGCCAACGACATGTTCCGGCTGGGCACTTCGGAGGCCGTCCGCGAGGCGGTCTCCCTGCGGCGCACGATCCGCGAGTTCACCGACGAGCCCGTCGACGGGGCGGCCGTACGGCGCGCCGTGGCCCTCGCGGTCACCGCGCCGGCGCCGCACCACACGACGCCGTGGCGCTTCGTGCTGCTGGAGTCGGAACCGGCACGGGTCCGGCTGCTGGACGCCATGCGCGACGCGTGGATCGCGGACCTGCGCCGCGACGGCCGCAGCGAGGAGTCCATCGCCAAGCGGGTGCGCCGCGGCGACGTCCTGCGCAAGGCGCCGTACCTGGTGGTGCCCTGCCTGGTCGCGGACGGGGCGCACGACTACCCGGACCCGCGGCGGTCGGCGGCGGAGCGCGAGATGTTCGTGGTCGCCATGGGCGCGGCCGTGGAGAACTTCCTGGTGGCGCTGGCCGGCGAGCAGTTGGGGTCGGCGTGGGTGTCCTCCACGATGTTCTGCCGCGACGTGGTGCGCAAGGTGCTGGACCTGCCGGAGGACTGGGACCCGATGGGCGCCGTCGCCGTCGGCCGGCCCGCGGCGCCGCCGAAGGAGCGGCCGGGGCGGAGCGCGGAGGCGTTCATCGAGGTGCGGTGACGGGCCGTTCGGCCCGCACGCGCCTCCCGGGCTGCGGGTCGGGGCCGGTCACCGTGGCGAACGCGGTGACCGGTGCGGCTCCGAGGTGGGCCGACAGTCGTCCCTGGTGGCCTTGAGAGCGACCAGACCCGTGATGTCGCGTACCGCGTCGGACGGTTGCGAGTAGTCCCGGATCAGGAGTGTCCAGCCCTGGCGCGTCAGGCGAACCTGAGAGATGCCCTGCGGAAGCGATCGCTCCTCACCGCTCCACCCGTTCTCGTGGAGCCAGTCGAGTGCCGCATCGATCGTCCGGGCGGGCTCCTCCCCGATCGGCTGCGCCATGAGACCGACGACACAGCCGTGGTCCTCGGGCGACACCTAGGCCGCGGCCTTGAGTCCAGCGGATTCCGCCGCACCGCTCACGTCGGCGGCGACACTGTTCGCGTCGGCCGGCCGGGGCGCGCTCGAACCGGCCCCAGGGTCGTCGGCCTGTCGCGTACCGCATCCCATGAGGGACCCCAGCAGCATCACGGCCCCTGCGAGGGCGATCGTCCGTCTCACCGTGCGTCGCGGAAGACGAGACGGACTTTCCTGTCCGAGATGAACGAGGAGGGCGTCCCTGCCGGGAGTACGGCGCGCAGGGACTCGAACACGGCCAGGACTCTGTCGTCCCCGTACTCACGGACGTCCTCGGTGGCTTTGAGGAACAGCGACCCGCCGGCCACCCCACGAACCTGCGCGAAGGTTCCGTCCCTACGGACCGCCTCCGCGCCGCCGAGCAGCTCCGCGACACCCGGCGAGCACACGGTGATCCACGAATAGCCCCGCACATTCCGGTCCAGGACGGGAAACGTCTCGTCCTGGAAGAGGCCGAGTGCCGCTTCCAGGGAGCTCCGGCCGGTGGTGCTGTCCGTGTCGTCGGCGATACAGCCGAAAAGCGCCGTACCCCTTCCGGAATCCGCGTGCCGGATGATGAAGTCGTGCCAGGCGGACTGGGCCTTCTCGAATTCCTCGCTCGACCTGTCCACCGTCAGGGCCACCCACTCGGGTGCTTCGTAGTCCCGCCTGGCGCCGATGGTGATCCAGGTGCTGCCGGGATAACCGTCAGGACCGAGGACGGCCAGTCTCAGCTCCGCCTCGAGCGGCACGGACTCCAGATCCCGCAGGAATTTCTCCCAATTCTTCGGGGAAAAGATCCGTCCGGAACGCTTGCGGCCGCTTTTCAGAACTCGCGCGATCCAGAGCGATCCCCACAATTCTCCGGGTCGGCCGTAGGGGGCGCCCGCCGTCGTCAGCGCGGATTCCCGGTCCGTCAGGTCCAGCGCGCCGACGAAGGGGTCCATGGCGCTTCCGGCCAACTCTCGGACCGCGTCGGCGAACCAAGGCTCGACCAGTTCCCGGAGGGCGGTGCCGCCCTCCGGGAGCGCGAAGTCGAGTTCTGCCCGGACACTGGAATTCACTCGAAATCCCTCAGCCATGCGCGGAATATAACACAGGCTCAGAACACGGGTGACAGGGGCGGGACGAAGATCGGACCGCCACCGGATTCCAGAGTAAGCGGATTTTGCGACCAGTCATGGTTCTCGATGTTTTCATGCCACCAGTCCTGGAATCCGTGCCACGCCCTCTTGCAGGAGGGCTCATTCACCTTTTCGGGCACCGGATGGGGTATCGGTTTCCAGTCGTCCTTCGGGTCCTTCGCCTTCCGGTGGGTGTACACCTCGATACCGGCGTCCGGCGTCGAGGAAGAAACCGTGATCAGTTCCTTGACGTTTCTCGACCAGTGGCCTGAAGAACGGCACCACCTACTCCTGGCGGGCCAAGTCGCTGGACAAGCAGGCACCACCTCGGCCTACACCCCCACCTCGACACCGTGCCGGTTCGTCTTCGACAGCGCCCGGCCCACCCCGCCCACCGTGACGCGACGCAGTTCCCGGACGCCGACGCGAGCGACGACGGCTTCAACTCGGCCTTGTACACCGGATCGGTCACGTGCGCCAAAGGGGCGCCGACATCGACGCCGACGACCTGGTCGAGCGCGAAGCCGCCGCTGGCCGGCCCCCAACGTGCTGTACGTCCGGGCCGGCGACGGCGACGGATTCCCCGACCTGATGGTCGTGGACGCCAACGGCAACCTGCGCTCGAACGCACCGGCTCCAGCCACCATCACCCAGATCGTCTCCGCCGGGGACGCCACGGGGGACGGCAAGACCGACCTGGTCTACCGGACGGACGTCAGTGCCCGGCTCCTGCTGCGCACCGGCATCAAGGACCCGACGACGGGCGGGGTGAAGCTCGACTCACTGGCCGCGGCGGTGAACTCGGAAGGCGGCGCCGGCACCGTCGTCATCACCAACACCGACGGGGTGGGCTGGAAGACCAAGATGACCATGGGCTGACCCGTCGGCCGGCCCACGGCCTCCCCTGCCCTCTGACCCGTGTCCGCGCGGGTCAGAGGGCCACGATGTTCCCCGGGGCCATGCGCGGGGCGCGGCGTGGGGGGCGGCGGCCGGTGAGGAGGATGATGCGGGCGGCGCGGTGGCGCTGGCCGGCGTAGGGCTCGAGGAGTTCGAGCATGGTGGCGTCGTCGCAGCGGTGGGCGCCGGTGAGGGCGTAGCCGACGGTGTGCGGCAGGTGGAGGTCGCCGACCGTGATCGCGTCGGGGTCGCCGTTGCTGCGCTGCAGGGTCTCGGCCGCGGTCCAGGGGCCGATGCCGGGAACGGCCTGGAGGCGGGCGAGGGCGTCGGCGGGGGCGAGGGTGGTGGCCTGCTCCATGCGGGCGGCGGCGCGGGCGGCCCGGACCGCGGCGGCGGAGCGCTTGCCGTCGACGTTGGCGCGGTGCCACTCCCAGGAGGGGATCATGGCCCAGCCGCGGGCGTCGGGCATCACGCGCATGCGCAGTTCCTCGCCGGGGCCGGGGGCGGGCTCGCCGAAACGCCACAGCAGGACCCGCCAGGAGCGGTAGGCCTCGTCGGAGGTGACCTTCTGCTCGAGGATCGCGGGGATGAGGGACTCCAGCACCAGGCCCGTACGGGTCAGCCGCAGCCCGGGGTTGCGGCGGTGGGCCTCGTGGACGACGCGGTGCCGGGCGGTGAAGGCGGCGGGGTCGTCGGCGTCGCCGAGCAGGCCGGGGAGGCGGTCCAGGAGCCACTCGGCGCCGGGGCCCCAGGCCTCGGCCTCGACCTCGCCGCCGGAGGGGCGGGCGATGCGCAGGGTGCCGGGGCCCTCGGGGGTGCGCGAGGCCCGGTAGACCGCGCGGTCGGCGCCGACGCGGAACGCGGGGTCGCCGGGGCCGCGGCGCAGGGGGCCGAGCGTGAGGCCGAGGTCCAGGGGGCCGCGGGGGGTCCAGCGGCGGGTGCGGCCGGGTGTGCGGGGGCCGGGGACGCGGCCGGTCGCGGCGCGGAGGAGTCGGCTCTGCTCGGGGTGCACCCTCCGAGGGTACGGCGTGGGCCGTCCGGCTTCCGGGTTTCCGGCCGGTGGGCGGGGTACGCCCGCCGGCCGGGGTCCTGGGCGGCCGGCGGCCGGCGGCCGGTCGCCTACTGGTCGGAGGAGAAGCGGACCGCGCCGTCCGGGATGACCGCGCCGCACCAGATGCGCACCCCGTGCCGCAGTTCGTTGTCGGCGCCGACGTGCGCGAGGTCGCCGATGACGGAGCCGTGGACGACGGTGCGCTCGCCGATGACCGCCCCCGCGCCGATGAGGGAGTCGACGACGGTCGCGCCGGGGTGGACGACGGCGCCCGCCAGGACCAGGCTGCCCTCGACGACCGCTCCGGAGCCGATGACGGCGCCCGCGGACACGGCGGTGCCGCCGGTGAGCTTGGCGTCGTCGGCGACCCGGGCGCCCTCCAGGACGAGGCGTTCCCCGCAGCGGCCGGGGACGGCCGGGGAGGGCGCGTGGCCGAGGACGAGGTCGGCGGAGCCGCGGAGGAAGGCCTGCGGGGTGCCGAGGTCGAGCCAGTAGGTGGAGTCGACCATGCCCTGCAGGTGGGCGCCGTCGGCCAGCAGGCCGGGGAAGGTCTCGCGCTCGACGGAGACCGCGCGGCCGGTGGGGATGGAGTCGATGACGGAGCGGTCGAAGACGTAGGCGCCCGCGTTGATCTGGTCGGTGACGATCTCCTCGGGCGTCTCCGGCTTCTCCAGGAACGCGGTGACGCGGCCGGTGGGGTCGGTCGGCACGAGCCCGAAGGCACGCGGGTCCTCGACCCGGGTCAGGTGGAGGGAGACGTCGGCGCCGGAGTCGCGGTGGGTGGCGACCAGGCCGGCGATGTCGAGGCCGGTGAGGATGTCCCCGTTGAAGACGAGGACCGGGTCGCCGGGGGCGCAGTCCAGGCGGTCGGCGACGTTGCGGATGGCCCCGCCGGTGCCGAGCGGCTCGTCCTCGGTGACGTACTCCAGGCGCAGCCCGAGGGCGGACCCGTCGCCGAAGTGCGGCTCGAAGACCTCGGCGAGGTAGGAGGTCGCCAGGACGATGTGCTCGACACCCGCCGCGCGCGCCCGGGCCAGCTGGTGCGTGAGGAACGGGACGCCGGCCGCGGGGACCATCGGCTTGGGCGTGTGCACCGTCAGGGGGCGCAGTCTGGTGCCCTTGCCACCGACCAAGAGGATCGCTTCAGTCACCTGTGTTTGTCTCCGCTTCCTGGCGGGCCGAACGCGTGAGCGGCCAATCCTATGCAGGGTGCGATCAGCGGCCCTGGAGCCCCGCCGCGGTGCGGCGGATGATGCCGAGATCGTCGTACAACTCCGTTCCTGGGCATTGCGTGGCGAATCCGTCCCGGTGGCCCGAGATGACGTTCATGCGGACCCGCGTACCCTTCGGGTACTTGTTGCTCCCTCCGGACACCAGGTATGTCATGCCCTCCGGATCACGGCCGTAAATTCCGAGTTTCCACGCGGCGAGCCGGGCGACGGCCGTCAGGGCCTCACGGGTGGGCTGCTCCTCGGAGTAGTCGCCGAGCACGGCGATGCCCATGGTGTGCTCGTTGAAACCGAGGGTGTGCGCGCCGAAGACGGCCTTGGAGACGCCGCCGCTGCGGCCTTCGTAGATGTTTCCGCACTTGTCGACGAGGAAGTTGTAGCCGATGTCGCGCCAGCCGCTGCTCTTGACGTGGTAGCGGTAGATACCGCGGATGACCGAGGGGGAGTCGGAGCACTCGTAGTCGTTGCCGGTGGCGGTGTGGTGGACGAAGATCGCGCTGACGTCGTCGGTGAACTCCGATTCCTCGCTGCGCAGTTGCTCGTCGGCGCCCCAGCCGAACCGGGTGACGATGCGGGGGCGCGCGCCGGTGAAGCGCTGCCCGGTGAGGGTCTCGGTCTGGGACCGGCTGAGCGCGGGGACGAAGGGGGACTCGACCGGGGTGCCGGAGGTGTCGCTCGGGTCCGCGGCGGTGTCGGTGGTGGTGCCGTCCTGCGGGTGGCGGCCGCCGAGCGGGTCACCGCCCTCGCTGGGCCCGACGCCTTCGAGCGGGTCGCCCGCATCGCTGGGGCCGACGCCGTCGAAGGGGTCGCCGCCGTCGTAGGGGCCGCCCGTGGTGCCACCGCCGTCCGGACCGCCGCCGTCCGGACCGCCGCCCCCCGGACCGGCGGGCCCGGGGTCCAGCGCGGCGTCGGGGTCGAGGTAGCTGCCGCCCAGGTCGTCGCCGGGGCCGTCGCCGGACCCGTCACCCGGTTCGTCCCCGGGGTCGACCATCTCCAGTCGCAGTCCCCTGGGCAGGCCGGGCCGCACTCCGCGCCTGCCGGTGGGGGCCTCGGGCACGACCCGCACCTCGACCCCGTCGGAACGGCCGACCCACAGCGGGGCGGTCGCGCCGCGCACCGCGGAGGCCGAGCCTTCGGGCGAGCCGGCGTCGGGGGCGTCGTCGTTGTGCGCCTCGACGGTGCGCCAGCCGGACCAGATGCCGGTGCCGGTGGCGCGGGTCCGGACCTGGACGGTGCCCCGTAGGTCGGTGCCGACGTCGTCCCAGGTGATGCCGATCAGGGAGAACGGCCGCACGGCACGGGCGGGCAGCCCTTGGGCGAGCGGGGTGCCGATGGCACGGCCGGAGGTGGCGAGCGGGGCCAGCGGCAGGGTGTGGGTGTCGCCGGGGGGCGTGCCGGGGGCGGCCGCCCGCACCGGCGCGTGGATGGTGGCGGTGGCACCGGAGGGGAAGGCGAGCGGCAGGGCGAGGGCAGCCATGCACGCCGCGGAGATCGACGTCGCAAGAAGTGCACGCATGGGAAGAACAGTTACATAAGGCCCCAGAACGCGCAGCCGGGATCTGACGGGCCGTCCTGTTCTGCCGGCCCATCAGAGGCACCCGGGACGCCCCCGCCTGACGTAGCCTGGGCCGCGTGACATCGACTGCCCGTACACCCGCCGACCTGCTGCGTTCCGCGCTCGCGGCGGACCCCGCCCGGCCCCTGGTCACCTTCTACGACGACGCCACCGGCGAACGCGTCGAACTGTCGGTGGCCACCTTCGGCAACTGGGTGGCCAAGACCGCCAACCTCATCCAGGACGAACTGGGCGCCCAGCCGGGTGACCGTGCGGCACTGCTGCTGCCGGCGCACTGGCAGACCGCGGTATGGGTGCTCGCCTGCTTCTCCACCGGCGTGGTCGTGGTGCCGGGCGGCGACCCGGGCGAGGCCGACCTCGTGGTCTCCGGCCCGGACACCCTGGAGGAGGCCCGCGCCTGCTCCGGCGAGCGGGTCGCGCTGGCGCTGCGCCCACTGGGCGGCCGCTTCCCGCAGCCGCCGGAGGGCTTCCTCGACTACGCGGTCGAGGTCCCCTCCCAGGGCGACCGCTTCGTCCCGTACGCGCCGGTGGGCGCGGACGCGCCCGCGCTGCAGCTGCCGGGCGGGGAGGAGCTCACCGGCGCGCAGGTGGTCGAACGGGCCCGCGCGTCCGCCGCGGCCCTGGGACTGACGGCCGGGGCGCGGCTGCTCTCGGGCCGGCCGTACGACGACTGGGACGGTCTGGCCGCCGGGCTGCTGGCACCGCTGGCGGCGGACGCCTCCGTGGTGCTCTGCCGCAACCTGGACCGGCTTCCCCCCGCCGACCTGGACAAACGCCGGGAGAGCGAGCGGGTGACCCACACGGCCTGACCGCGCACCGGCCCACCGTTCCTGAAGACCTCGGACGGAACTGAACAACTCCGCACAACCGAGTACGGGTTTGGACGGTCTCTATAGGTGACCTGATCATCAGCAGCACCTGTAAGGACGGGCCCGGACGTGACCACGCCAGCCGATTCGCCGGAAGCCGAGGACACCCCTCCCGCCGACACCCCTCCCGCCGACACCGCGCCGAGGAAGCGCCGCCGCACCTGGCTGCGCGTCCTCGCCGTCGTCGTCTCCCTGGTGCTGCTGGCGGGGGCCGGGATCTCCTGGTACCTGTACAAGCAGCTCGACGGGAACATCCACACGGACACGGACACCGCCCACGAGCTGATGCGGGTGCAGTCCGAGCGGCCCAAGGTGCTGCCCGAGGCGACCACCGCCGAGAACATCCTGCTCCTGGGTTCGGACAACCGTGGCGACGGAAACGGCAAGTACGGCCAGGACACCGGCACCCAGCGGTCGGACACGGCGATACTGCTGCACCTGGCCGCGGACCGGAAGAGCGCGACGGCGGTCAGCCTGCCGCGCGACCTCATGGTCGACATCCCCTCCTGCCGGCGGTCCGACGGCAGCATGACCAACCCCCAGTTCGCCCAGTTCAACTGGGCGTTCGAGTTCGGTGGCGCCGCCTGCACGATCCGTACGGTGGAGAAGCTCACCGGGATCCGCGTCGACCACCACCTCGTGGTGGACTTCAACGGCTTCAAGAAGATGGTCGACGCGGTCGACGGCGTCGAGGTCTGCGTCCCGCACGCCGTGCACGACCAGGACGCGCACCTGGACCTGGAGGCCGGCCGCCAGGAGCTGCACGGCGAGCAGGCACTCGGCTACGTCCGGGCCCGCAAGGGCATCGGCGACGGCAGCGACACCCAGCGCATGGACCGCCAGCAGCAGTTCCTCGCCTCCCTGGTGCAGAAGGTCGACTCCACGGGCGTGTTGCTCAACCCCGCCAAGCTCTACCCGCTGCTGGACGCCGCGACCTCCTCGCTCACCGCGGACGAGGGCCTCGACTCGCTGGCCGAGCTGTACGAGCTGGCGCAGAGCCTGCGCAAGACGCCCACGGACCAGGTGCGTTTCCTGACCGTGCCGCGGCGTCCGTACACGGCGGACCCCAACCGTGACGAACTGGTGCAACCCGCCGCGGACGAACTGTTCACGACCCTGCGCGAGGACGGGCAGGTGACCGTCGAGGGCGACGAGGGCACCGGCTCCGGCTCCGCCCGCCCGACGGCCGGCGGAACCTCCACCGCCTCTCCCGCATCTCCCACACCGTCGGGGTCGGCGAGCGCCTCCCCCTCGTACCGCGGCACCACCGCCGACCGCGACGTGTGCGGCGGCAGTGGGGATTGAACAGTTTGTCCAGGTGTAGGAGAGCGGAATTTGTCAGCGACGGGCGTACACGCTGAACTGTGGGGTTAGTGTGAGCGATCCGGCCTGTTGCAGCGGCCGAGACGGAGGACTCGATCGACCGTGGACACGCAAGGCCGTAGGCAGCACGTCGACCCGGCGGATCAGTGGGTTTTCGATCCCGAGACGGGCAGCTACCAGTTGCGGCTGGACCCCCCGCAGCAGCCGGAGCCCGGCGTCCCCGCGCAGGGGACGGGCCGGCGGACGCAGCGCGTCCAGCCGCAGGGCGGAAGCCGCGCACGGCAGGGCCGTTCCGGCGCCGAGGGCGAGGGCCGCGCCACGACGGGCGGCCGCTCCCCCGAGGGCGGCCGCGCGGCGGGCACCGGCAGGGCGGCGGGCGGCAGCCGGGCAGGCGGCACCAGGGGCGAGGGCGGCGGCCGGGCGGCCGCGCGCACCAGCCGGCGCCGGCCCAAGTCCCGGAAGTCCACCAAGAAGCGCGCCCTGATCTGGACCGCCGGCACGCTCGGGGTCGTGGTCATCGCGGCGTGCGTGGGCGTCTACGCGCTGTACCAGCAGCTCAACGGCAACATCCACACGATCGACCCGGGCATCGGCTCCAAGAACGCCACGTCCACCGGACCGGTCAACATCCTGGTCATCGGCACCGACAGCCGGCAGGGCCTGAAGGGCAAGTACGGCGACGCGGCCAACGTCGGCCACGCCGACACCACGATCCTCTTCCACGTCTCCAAGGACCGCTCCAACGCGACGGCGCTGAGCATCCCCCGGGACATCATCACGGACATCCCGGACTGCCCGACGAAGCAGTCCGACGGCTCCACGAAGATCATCCCGGGTGAGAGCGACGTCCGCTTCAACACCAGCCTGGGCCAGTACGGCCGCGACCCGGGCTGCACGATGCGCACCGTCAAGGCGTTGACGGGCATCACCCCGGACCACTTCATGATGGCCAACTTCGACGCGGTGAAGGACCTGTCGACGGCGGTCGGGGGCGTCGAGGTGTGCCTGGCCAAGGACATCGACGACCCGGACTCGCACCTGAAGCTGGACAAGGGCCGGCACATCGTCGCGGGCGAGCAGGCGCTGGCCTTCGTCCGCACCCGGCACAGCGTCGGCTTCGGCGGCGACCTCAGCCGCATCCAGCTGCAGCAGCAGTTCCTCAGCTCGATGATGCGCACGATGAAGTCGGGCGACACGCTGACCAGTCCGACGAAGCTGCTCAAGCTGGCGAACACGGCGACGAAGGCGCTCACCGTCGACACCGGCATCGGCAGCGTGCCCAAGCTCAGCCAACTCGCCAAGGACCTGAGCCGGGTCGACACCAAGAACATCACCTTCGCGACCGTGCCGGTGATAGACAACCCGGCCGAGAAGGTGCACGCCACGGTGGTGCTGGACGAGACCAAGGCGCCGCAGCTGTTCACCATGGTGCGCAACGACGTCTCGCTCACCGAGGTGAAGAAGAAGCAGAAGGCCTCCGATGCGGCCAAGCTCAAGGGCCCCAAGGCCGACGCGATCAACGTGCGGGTCGAGGTGCTGAACGGCAGCGGGGTCTTCGGCGCCGCCCAGGACACCGTCAACTGGCTGCAGAACGAGGAGGGCGTCACCCGCTCCACCAACGGCGGCAACGCGCCCACCGAACTGCAGAAGACCACGCTGGAGTACGCCCCCAACCAGGCCGACCAGGCACGCAGGCTGGCCGACATGATGGGGCTGCCGGCCTCCGCGCTCAAGCAGGGCACCGAGGACGCCGCCCCGCGCGCCAACATGACGCTCACCCTCGGCAAGGACTTCACGCAGGCGGGCACGCCGATCGCCCCGCCGACGAAGGCGCCCGAGGGCATCCAGAAGGTCGAGGCGGACGACAAGAGCGTGTGCGCCAAGTAGCCGCCCGGCAAGGGCACCAGGGTCGACAGGGGTATCAGGGGTGGGAACCGGACGATGACGGACAGTCGTGTGCGCGATCTCGGCTGGGACGACAGCCTCTACGACGACCACCCGCGGGACGGGGCGCCGCAGCGGGGCACGGACGCGGCGCGGGCCCCGCACACGGACCCGGGACGCGGCGGCGGACAGCCGGGCGGAAGGCCGGGCGGAGAGCCGGGCGCACGGCCGCCGCAGCGCCGCAGACGCCGGGTCGTCCGGTGGATCGCGGTCACCCTCGCGGTGCTCATACTCGGGACGGCGGGGGCCGGTTACGCGTACTACGAGCACCTCAGCCACAACCTCCGCAAGGGGAAGCGCAACAGCGGCGACAGCGACGTGGCCAAGGCGCCGACGAACGCGCTGAACATCCTGCTGCTGGGCGCCGACGGCCGTAACTCCGCGGAGAACCTCAAGCTCGGCGGCGCCAGGTACACCAAGGACGAACCGCCCCGCGCGGACGTGATCATGCTGCTGCACGTCTCCGCCGACCGCAGCAACATGTCCGTGGTGAGCATCCCGCGCGACACCCGGGTGCCGATCCCGAAGTGCACCGACCCGAAGACGGGCAAGAAGTTCGCCGCCACCACGCACGCGATCATCAACGAGAGCCTGGCGCGCGGCGGCCCCGGCTGCACGCTCGCCACCGTGCAAAACCTCACCAAGGTCTACATCGACCACTGGATGATGATCGACTTCGCGGGCGTGGTGAAGATGGCCGACGCGGTCGGCGGCGTCGAGGTCTGCGTGAAGCAGCCGGTGTGGGACCACCCGACCCCGCAGCAGCCGGGCGGCTCCGGGCTGAAGCTGAAGGCGGGCACGCAGAAGATCACCGGCAAGAAGGCCCTGCAGTGGCTGCGCACCCGGCACGCCTTCGAGAGCGACCTCGGGCGCGCCAAGGCGCAGCACATGTACATGAACTCGATGGTGCGGGAGCTGCGCTCGCAGAACGTCTTCACCGACGGCGGGCGGCTGCGCGGCCTCGCCGAGGCCGCCACCAACGCGCTGCAGGTGTCGGAGGAGATCGGCACCCCGAAGAAGCTCTTCGACCTCGGCATGCAGCTCAAGAGCGTCCCGTCGAACCGGATCACGATGCTGACCATGCCGCCGGTCACGGACACCGAGAACGACCAGCACTACATGCCGGACCCGGTGGCCGCCCCCAAGGTGTGGTCGCGGCTCGTCCACGACCTCCCCTTCGACGACAAGGGGAAGAAGAAGGCGAAGAACGAGCCCACCGGACCGGCGGCGCGGCCCGCCGCGGACATCCCGGTCTCGGTCGTCAACGGCACCGCGGGCGACGCCACGGGCACTCCCGTGAACGGCAGGGCGCGCGCCCTGGCCACGGCGCTGGCCCAAGGCGGGTTCGGGAAGGCGGCTGCGGCCACCGCACCGCAGCCGTCGGCGGCCACCGTGATCGAGTACCCGGCCGCCGAGGGCGCGCAGGGCCGCTCGGACGCGCTCGCCGTGGCGAAGGTGTTCAAGCTCCCCGCCGGTGTTGTGAAGGAATCCTCACATGTCGCCTCCGTCACACTCGTCGTGGGCGCGGACTGGCAGGAGGGGACGGCCTTCCAGGGTGCCTCCGACGACGACGGATCGCTGCCCACGAGCGCCGGGGCCCTGAACGGAGCGAATGATTCAGCCTGCATGGACGTGTACAGGCCATATCGCTGGGATCCCGGTTTGGGGTAATGCGCACGATCGTTTTACACAGGCGATAAGAAGCGAATGCCTTGACCCCGTCGCGGTTTATGTATCGTGACCTCCAACCATCCGCGAGCAGGGCTGTTCCGGTTCCACAGGACCTTGACAGTCGCACAGCTGAGAATCACCCACGATCCGCGCGCTGCGGCGCAACCGGTGACCGTAGTGACCAGCGCGTCATGGGAGGGCACACATGCGCCACGGCAGCATCCCTGGAGGGCGGAACGCCCCCTACGATCCTCACGAACCCGGATGGGACGACTCTCCGTACGGAAACGGTCACGGGCAGCCGTACATCCCGCAGCAGCCCACCCCGCACCCGACGGTCCCGCAGCAGCCCCAGCGCGGCGGCTACCGCCCGGAGGAGCCGCAGCGCGGCGGGTACCCGCCCCAGGAGCCGTACGCGCCCTACCAGCCGGCGGACTACGACGCCACGGGCTACGACACCGGGGGCTACGGCGACGACGGCCACCGGGCCGACTACGACGCCTACGAGGACGACGGGGGCAACAGGGCGTCCACCGGCACCCTGACCGCGACGCAGGGCGACGGGGCGAACGACGACCACGACGGCGGCGGCCGCCGCGGCAACCGCCGCCGCAAGAAGGGCAAGAGGCGCGCCCTGCGCTGGGTGGCGATCGTCACGTCGGTGGCGATACTCGGCTCGGCCGGCGCCGCCTACGCGTACTACCAGCACCTCAACGCGAACATCAAGAAGGACGCGCTGAACCTCGGCGACAGCCAGGCCGCCAAGAGCAAGGCCAACGCCGCCGGCCAGACCCCGCTGAACATCCTGCTGCTGGGCTCCGACAGCCGTGCGTCCAAGGCGAACCAGAAGCTCGGCGGCGCCAAGGCCGACGCCGACCGCAAGCCGCTGGCCGACGTCCAGATGCTGCTGCACGTCTCCGCGGACCGCAGCAACATGACCGTGGTCAGCATCCCGCGCGACACCCGGGTCACCATCCCCAAGTGCACCGACCCGGACGACGGGCAGGTCTACCCCGAGACCACCTCGGAGACGATCAACACGAGCCTCCAGCACGGCGGCCCCGGCTGCACCGTGGCCACCTGGGAGAAGCTCACCGACATATCCATCGACCACTTCATGATGATCGACTTCGCCGGCGTGGTGTCCATGGCCGACGCGGTCGGCGGCGTCCCGGTCTGCGTCAAGGGGAACGTCTGGGACCGCAAGTCCGGGCTCAAGCTCACCAAGGGCGACCACATCATCAAGGGCAAGCAGGCCCTGCAGTGGCTCCGCACCCGGCACGGCTTCGAGGACGGCAGCGACATCGGCCGCACCCACGCGCAGCACATGTACATGAACGCGATGGTGCGCCAGCTGAAGTCCAGCGCGAAGCTCAACGACCCGGGCAAGCTGACGGGCCTGGCGGAGGCCGCCACCAAGGCGCTGACCGTCGACACCGGCCTCGGCACGGTCAAGAAGCTCTACGACCTGGGCAACGACCTCAAGGGCGTTCCCACCGACCGCATCACCATGACGACGATGCCCTGGGGCGCCGACCCGCAGAACCCGACCGCGCACGTCGTGCCGACCTCCGCGGCGACCAAGCTCTTCACGCTGCTCCGCAACGACCAGGCCGTGGACGGCAAGGCCTCGAAGAAGAAAAAGAAGACCGGCACGGCCACGGCCACCGCGAAGGCCTCGCCCAAGGGCGAGATCGCGGTGACGGTCCAGAACGGCACCGGCAGCACCTCGGTGCCCGCCACCCCCGGCCGGGCGAGCACGGTCACGGAGAAGCTGAAGACCCTGGGCTTCACCCAGGCCGAGTCCGACTCCACGCCGCAGTCGCAGTCCGGCAGCACGATCACCTACGCGAGCGACGACGACCAGGCCGACGCCCTGGCCGTGGCGAAGGCGCTGAAGCTGCCCACCGGCGCGGTGAAGAAGTCCTCGTCCGCCGAGGGCATCACGCTGGTGATCGGCGCCGACTGGACCGCCGGGTCGACCTACCCGGCGGCCAGCAGCACCGACACCAAGGAAGTGCTGGACAGCGCGAGCGCGCTCAACGCCTCCGACGACTCGGCGTGCATGAAGGTGAACTCCTACTACAGCTGGTAGGGGTCCACCCGCCGCATCACGCGTCGGCCGCCGCCCGCACCGCCGGGCGGCGGCTGGCGATGACCCGCCGGGCGAGCGAGCGCGGGCTGGTCAGGAAGCCGTAGCCCCACGCCATGTGCATCGTGGCGAGCGCCACCGGGATCTGCAGCCGCGCACCGGCGGACAGGCCCTTGCCGGCCGGGAGCGAGCCCAGCGCGATGGCCGCGAGGTAGCCGCCGGGGACGACGAAGCCGAGCGGGGTGACCGCGGCGCCGACCACCACACCCGCCGCGATGGCCACGACGGCGGCCGGGGCGGCCAGGTAGCGCAGGTTGACCGAGCCCTGGTGGTAACGGGTGACCACGCGGCGCCAGCGCCCGTAGTCCTTGTACTGCTTGGCCAGCGCGCGCACGCTGGGCCGCGGGCGGTACGAGACGCGCAGCTCGGGCGAGAACCAGATCAGGCCGCCGGCCTCGCGGATGCGGTAGTTCAGCTCCCAGTCCTGGGCGCGGATGAACTCCTCGTTGTAGCCGCCCTGCTGCTCCAGCACCTCACGGCGGAAGACCCCGAGGTAGACGGTGTCGGCGGGGGCGGCGGCGCCGCCGGTGTGGAAGGCCGCGTTGCCGACGCCGATCTTCGAGGTCATGGCGGCGGCGACGGCACGCTCCCAGTCGTTCTCGCCCTCGGCGTGCATGATGCCGCCGACGTTGGCGGCGCCGGTCTCCTCCAGCAGCCGCACCGCGGTCTCGATGTAGTCGGGCGAGAGCATGCCGTGGCCGTCGACCCGCACCACGACCGGGTGCCGGGAGGCCTTGATGGCGGCGTTCAGGGCGGCGGGGGTGCGGCCGGTGGGATTGGGCACCGTGTGGACGCGGGGGTCCTCCCGCACCAGCTCCGCCGCGATCTCGTCCGTGCGGTCGGTGGAGGGGCCGAGGGCGATGACGACCTCGAGCTCGCCCGCGTAGTCCTGTTCGAGGATGTGGCGGACGGAGTTGCGCAGGTGCCGCTCCTCGTCGAGCACCGGCATGATCACGGAGACGGCGGGCAGCACGTGGGGGGTCGCAGCGTTCACAGCCGGACACGTTACCGCGAACGGATGATACGAACACGTGCAGCCGGGCGGGGCTCATCCCGTACGACGGTATGACTCCTTAGCGTGACTCCATGACCGTCGCTCGTCGCCGTCAGCAGCCCATCGCAGCCGCCCGCCGGGCCCGGAAGCGGTCGCCCGTGCGCCGCGGGATGCGCGTCCTCGGCGCCGTCTCGCTGGGCATCCTGACCGCCAGCGGGATCGGGCACGCCGTCCTGGGGCACATGGACGACCGCCTCGCGCGGGTGGACGCCTTCGCCGGGATGAAGAACCGGCCCAACCCCACCAAGGGCACCAACTTCCTGCTGGTCGGCACCGACGTGCGCCGCGGGCTGACCGCGGCGCAGCGCACCGCGCTGCGCCTGGGCGGGGAGCCCTGCGACTGCACCGACACGATGATGCTGGCGCACCTGTCGCGGGACGGCAGGCGGGTCAGCGTGGTCGCCCTGCCGCGGGACTCGTACGCGGAGCTGCCCCGCCCCGGCAAGCTGAAGTGGGCCTGGGGGGTGGGCGGCCCTTCGCTCGCCGTCAGCACGGTCGAGAAGATGACCGGGATCAAGGTCGACCACTACGCCGAGTTCGACTTCGGCTCCTTCATGAAGACCGTCGACAAGATCGGCGGCGTCGACCTTTGCTTCGCCCAGCCGCTTCGGGACCCCCTGACCGGCCTCGACCTGCCCGCCGGCACGGTCCGCGCGGACGGCGGCACGGCGCTGCGGTACGTGCGCTCCGGTCACTACCCCGGGAGCCCCGACCTCCCGCGGATGCAGAACCAGCAACGGTTCCTGGCCGCCCTGGTCCGCCGGGTCACCGACATCGGGCTGCTGCAGAACCCCGTCAAGCTCGACCAGGTGGCCAAGGCCGCGCTGGGCTCGGTGCGCGCGGACCGGCAGACCAAGCCGGACGACCTGATCGCGCTCGCCACGGGGCTGCGGGGCGGCTTCGGGGCGAGCTCGGTGGAGTTCGCGTCGGTGCCGGTGGACGCCACGCCGTTCCGGGTGCAGGGCGTGGGCACGACCCTGCGCTGGGACGTGAAGGGCGCCGGGCGGATCTTCGACGCGCTGCGCGAGGACCGCCCGCTGACCGGCCCTGACGGCGGCCCCCTGGCCACGCCCAGCCCCTCGGCGCCCGAGCCGGAACAGGTCGACGTGCCGCCCAAGTCGATCCGCGTCCAGGTCAACAACGGGACGACGGTCAACGGACTGGGGGCGCGCGTGGACAAGGAACTGCGCCGCCTGGGCTTCCACACCACCGGTACGCCCGGCAACACCGTCCGGCACGACGCGGAGTACACGGTCATCCACTACGACCCGGGCTGGGACCGCTCCGCCAAGGCCCTGGGGACGGCCCTGCCGTACGCCGAGCTGCGGGCGGTCTCCGGGCTGGGGTCGACGCTGCGGATCACCGTGGGCGCGGACTACGACGGCCTGACC
This sequence comes from Streptomyces sp. TOM-9, assembly GCF_056858595.1. Classification (NCBI taxonomy): domain Bacteria; kingdom Bacillati; phylum Actinomycetota; class Actinomycetes; order Kitasatosporales; family Streptomycetaceae; genus Streptomyces; species Streptomyces sp. TOM-9. The sequence continues at coordinate 4,067,979 of NZ_JBXEQB010000001.1, forward strand.
CCGGTGCGGGCCGGTGAGCCGGACCCGCCCGCGGCGCCGCCGGTGGAGCTCCCGCCCGCGCGCGGCGACCGCGTCGCGTGCGGCTGAGGGCCGGGCGCCGGGCGCCGTCAGTCCTCGAAGCCCTCGGCGGCGCGCTTCTCGCGCAGCTCCATGATCGCCCGGCGGCGGGCCAGCCGGTGCGTGCGGCGGATCTGCGCCTCCTGCAGACGGCGCCGGTCCCGGTCGGTCTCGGGCTCGATCTGGGGCACCGGACGCGGCGCGCCCTCGGCGTCCACGGCCACGAAGACCAGGTAGGCGCTGGCGACCTGGGTCGCCGGGCCGGACTCGTTCCAGCGTTCGGCGAGCACGCGCACGCCGACCTCCATGGAGCTCCGCCCGGTCCAGTTGACCTGGGCCTGCACCTTGAGCAGGTCGCCGACCCGCACCGGTTCCAGGAAGGCCATCTCGTCCATGGCGCCGGTCACCGCGGGCCCCTCGGAGTGCCGTCCGGCGACGGCGCCCGCCGCGTCGTCCACGAGCTTCATGACCACGCCGCCGTGCACGGTGCCCAGCAGGTTCGTGTCGTGGTGGGTCATGATGTGCGCCAGCGTGATCCGCGAGGCGGACGTGGGCTTGAACGGGACAGGGTGCGGGGGTGGCTCCTCGAACATGGCTCCACCCTAAGCACTGCCGTGCCGTGCTCCCCGCCGGGCACACCTTGCCCGGCGGCGGGGCCGGGCGGATGCTGAGAAAGGGGCCGACGTCCCGAGGTCCGAGAGGTGATCCGCCATGGAGAAGACGTGGACGATCAAGCTGTCGCTGGAGGAGGACGGCAGCCGCACCGCCTGCACCGCCTCGCTCTCCGGGGACGGCGCCCCGGGCGTGGTGGGCCACGGCTATTCGCGGCGCAATCCGAACGACGAGCCGGACATGCGCATAGGGGAGGACGTGGCCGCCTCCCGGGCCTGCTCCAACCTGGCGCACGAACTGCTGGAACAGGCCGCCGGAATGATCGAGACCCACACCAACGCCCCGACGCACCTCACCGGCTGAGAGCACCCGGACACAACTGGTCACCGCATCACCGCGGTCCTGTGACCTTTGCATCAGCTCTGCTTCAGAAGCGCCACGGAGGCACTGCCGGGCAGGGCGGCAGGGCACACTGCGGTACATGAACGCATGGCCCGACGGTTGGTCCGACAACAGGAACCAGCGGCAGCAGCAGATCTCCGAGCCTCCGCTGCCCCCCGAGCTGTCCCCGCGCCGTGCGGCGGCGGCTCCCGGCAGCGTGCCCCGCCAGCAGGCGTACGGCAGCGGCGTCCCCGGTCACGCAGGCCCGGGCGCGGGCCACGACGGTTACGGCGGCGGCTCGTACGGCCCGCCGTCCACCGGCGGCCGCACCTCACCGCCCGGCAGCCGCAAGCGGCGGGTGAAGGCCGTCCTGATCGGTCTGGTCGTCGTGGTCGCCGCCTGGTCGATCGGCACCTACTTCTGGGCGGACGGCAAGGTGCGCCGCGAGGTGGACCTCGGCACGGTCATAGACCGCCCGGAGACCGGCGAGGGCACCAACTACCTCATCGTCGGCTCCGACAGCCGTGAAGGCCTGTCCGGCGAGCAGAAGAAGCAGTTGCACACCGGCTCCGCCGAGGGCAAGCGGACCGACTCGATGATGATCCTGCACGTGGGTGACAACGGGAACTCGCTGATCTCGCTCCCCCGTGACTCCTACGTCACGATCCCCGAGTTCAAGGGTTCCGAGTCCGGCAAGACGTTCGCCTCGCGCGGCCAGAACAAGCTCAACGCCGCCTACTCGATAGACGGACCGACGCTGCTGGTGCGCACGGTCGAGTACAACACGGGCCTGCACATCGACCACTACGCGGAGATCGGCTTCGCCGGCTTCGCGGGCCTCGTCGACGCGGTCGGCGGTGTCGAGCTGGACATCCCCCGCGACATCAACGACAAGAACTCGGGCCTGCACATCAAGAAGGGCAAGCAGACCCTCAACGGCGACGAGGCCCTGGCCTTCGTCCGCCAGCGCTACCAGGAGGCCGAGGGCGACCTGGGCCGCACCAAGAACCAGCAGAAGTTCCTCGCCGCGCTCGCGGGCCAGACGGCCACGCCGAGCACGGTCCTCAACCCCTTCAAGCTCTACCCGACCATGGGCGCGGGCCTCGACACGCTGATCGTCGACAAGGACATGAGCCTGTGGGACCTGGTGTCGATGTTCTGGGCGATGAAGAGCGTCTCCGGCGGTGAGGGCGTCTCGATGAACATGCCGACCTCGGGCTCCATCAGCACCAACGTGGGCAGCGCCCTCAAGTGGGACATGCCGAAGGTCAAGCAGCTCGTCTCGGAGCTGAAGAACGACGACAAGGTCACGGTCACGCCCGACTCCTGACCCCGTAGGACGGCCGGGGGCCGGCCGGGCGCGCACACCGCGCCCGGCCGGCCCCTCCGCTCTTCCCCGCCGCGCCCTCGGGGCTCACGGGGTGGAGGAGCCCAGACGGTCGAGGGAGTGGTTCGCCACGTACTCGGCCATGGTGTCGTTGCGCATGGCCTCCCACAGCCGCGCGGTGCCGCTCTCGTCGAGCAGCACCACCGACTGGCCCTTGATCATGTCGAGCCCGCCGACCGGGGCGTTCATGAAGACCATGTCGCCCTGGCGCACCCCGCGCATGCTCCACATCAGGTCGCGCAGGTCCCCGTCGGAGAGCCGGTCGTCGACGCTGACCACACCGGTGACCCGGTCCAGCAGCTCCTTCGCCTTCAGCGGGTTGCTCATGGAGTCCTTGGTCAGCGTCTTGGCGATCACCGCGCGCAGGAAGGCCTGCTGGCGGTGGGTGCGGTCCAGGTCACCGCGCGGCAGGTCGTAGCGCCAGCGGACGTACGCGAGGGCCTCCTCGCCGTTCATGTGCTTCCCGTCCAGGTCCACGCCGCCGATGTCGTCGGTGAGGGTCTTGAAGCCGCTCCAGTCGATGACGGCGAGGTGGTCGACCTTCACGTCGGTGAGCCGCTGCACGGTGTCGATCAGCAAGGGCGGGCCGCCCCAGGAGAAGGCGGCGTTCAGCTTGGCCGTGCCGTTCCCCGGGATCGGGACCCAGCTGTCGCGGGGCAGCGAGACCACGTAAGCGTGCTCGCGGTCGGCCGGCAGGTGCACCAGCATCATCGTGTCGCTGCGCTGGGCGCCGCGCTTCCACTCCGGGGCCTTGGCGTCCCGGCCGGTGGTCGGCAGCTCGGAACGGGTGTCCACACCGACCAGGAGGAACGTTTCACCGCCCTTGGCGGCCTGCGGCTGCTCGCTCTCGGGCACCTTCGTCGGGAACACGTTGGGAATGCGGTCCACCTTGCCGGTGTAGTGGTCCACCGTCCACCACAGCGTCCCCGCCACCCCCAGCACCCCCACGGCCAGCAGGACCAGCGCGCCCAGCAGCACCCTCCGGGTGCGACTGCGCCCCCTGCGGGCCGGCTCCGCCGTCTCCCCCGGCGCCGCTTCCCGCTCCGTTTCCGGGACCGCCGTCTCCTCGTGGCCCACCGGATCCGTCGTCGTCATGATCCACCCCCACCCTGTGCACCCGCTCCCCACGCGTGCGTAGGGGGCATTGTGGCGCCTGGGACGGTGCCGTGCCCATGCCCCGGCCCCCTTCGGTGCACGCGCCGGGGAAAGCCCGGTCACCGCCCGGGGCTATGCTCAACCTCGCAATCAGGCCACGACCTGGGAGGGACCGTCCGCATGGCGCTCAAGCTCACCGTGATCGGCACCGGCTACCTCGGCGCCACGCACGCCGCGGCGATGGCCGAGCTGGGCTTCGAAGTGCTGGGCCTGGACATCGACCCCGCCAAGATCGAGACCCTCGCGGCGGGCCGCGTGCCCATGTACGAACCGGGCCTGGAGGAACTGCTGCGCCGCCACGTCGCCGGCCTGCCGGACTCCAGCGGGCGGCTGCGCTTCACCACCTCCTGGGAGGAGGTCGCCGCCTTCGGCGACGTCCACTTCGTCTGCGTGAACACCCCGCAGAAGCACGGCGAGTACGCCTGCGACATGAGCTACGTCGACAGCGCCTTCGAGCTGCTCGCCCCGCACCTGCAGCGGCCCGCACTGGTCGTCGGCAAGTCGACCGTCCCGGTCGGCAGCGCGGCACGGCTGGCGGCCCGCCTGGCCGAGCTCGCCCCCGCCGGGGACGGGGCGGAACTGGCGTGGAACCCCGAGTTCCTGCGCGAGGGCTTCGCCGTCCAGGACACCCTCCACCCGGACCGGATCGTGGTCGGCGTCGCCTCCGGACACGCCGAGAAGCTGCTGCGCGAGGTCTACGCGGCCCCCATCGGCGAGGGCACCCCCTTCGTCGTCGCCGACTACCCGACCGCGGAACTGGTCAAGACGGCGGCCAACGCCTTCCTCGCCACCAAGATCTCCTTCATCAACGCCATGGCCGAGGTCAGCGAGGCGGCCGGCGGCGACGTGGTGAAGCTCGCCGAGGCCATCGGCCACGACGAGCGGATCGGCAACAAGTTCCTGCGCGCCGGCATCGGCTTCGGCGGCGGCTGCCTGCCCAAGGACATCCGCGCCTTCATGGCCCGCGCCGGTGAGCTCGGCGCCGACCAGGCGCTGACCTTCCTGCGCGAGGTCGACTCCATCAACATGCGCCGCCGCAGCCACATGGTCGAGCTCGCCCGCGAGGCCTGCGGCGGCAGCGGCTTCCTCGGCAAGCGCATCGCGGTGCTCGGCGCGGCCTTCAAGCCCGACTCCGACGACGTGCGGGACTCCCCCGCGCTCAACGTCGCCGGGCAGATCCACCTCCAGGGCGGCCAGGTCACCGTGTACGACCCCAAGGCCATGGACAACGCACGGCGGCTCTTCCCGACCCTCGGGTACGCCGCGACGGCGCTGGAGGCGGTCCGCGGGGCCGACGTCGTGCTGCACCTCACGGAGTGGCGGGAGTTCCGCGAGCTCGACCCGGCGGTGCTCGGGGCGGTGGCCGGGCGCCGACACGTCATCGACGGGCGGAACGCGCTGGAGCCGGCGGCATGGCGCGCGGCGGGCTGGACGTTCCGGGCGATGGGCCGCCCCCACGCGTAGCCCTCCGGGGTGCGGTGTGTTTGCGGCCCGGGGTGCCCCTTGCGGCCCGTTGTTTGTGTGCGGGTGCGTTGCGCCTGCGGCGGGCGGTTTCCCCGCCGCCCGCCCTCCCCCAGCCTTCGGCCGGGGGACCCCCATCCGGCGCGGTCAGTGACCGCCTCGCGCGGTCGTTGTGGGGTCGGTGCCGCGCCGGCGCACTCGCCCAGCCTTCGGCCGGGGGGACCCCCACAGCGCTCGCGGTGTACGTCCACATCATTCGGCGCCGGGTTCGCCGCTCGTCTCCCCCAGCCTTCGGCCGGGGGGACCCCCATGGGCGCACCCCGCCACACCACCTCCCGCTGTGCGGGCGCATGACGGCCGGTGGGGGTGAGTAGGCACTAGCGGCCACCCCGGACCGCCTTCTCAACCCCCCACCGGCCGTTGGTCGCGGAACCAACGGAGGGGGCAGGGGAGTTGGGGGCACCCCCGGCCGGAGGCTGGGGGAGGGTGGGCGTTCTGGACGCTGACGTGTATGTGTTGTGCGGCATCCGGGGTCCGACCTGGACCGCCCGCCATGCACATAAATATGCGGTCCAGAATGCCCAGCCCCGGAGGCCCCGACCCCGGCCCACCCACGAACCCCGCGAGGCCCGCACCAACCGCGCCGGATGGGGGTCCCCCCGGCCGAAGGCTGGGGGAGGGCGGGTGGACGCCCGCCGCAGGCGCAACGCACCCGCGCACGAGGCGCCGGGCGGCCCGACGCAGCCGCCCCGCGCAAAGACGCGCCGAGGGCCCGGAGCGTGCCGCTCCGGGCCCTCGGCGCGTGCGCGGGGCGCAGACGTCAGTGGACGTCCCCCATGAGCCGGATGACACGCTTGCGGTACGCGATGAAGGCCGCGCCCGCGGCAAGCGCCACGAAGCCCTGGACCGCGAAGGAGGTCTCCGACAGGAAGCCGTCGCCGATGACCAGCTGGAGGATGGCCGCCACGCAGTCGCCCGCCGTCACGGCGAGGAACCACAGGCCCATCATCTGGCTGGCGTACTTGGCCGGGGCCAGCTTGGTGGTGACCGACAGGCCCACCGGGGACAGGCACAGCTCGGCGGTGGTCTGGATCAGGTAGACCACGGCCAGCCACAGCGGGGTGACCTTGGCGTCGCCCGAGGCGGCGGCCTGCGCCAGCATCATCACGACGAAGGAGGCGCCGATGCCGATGAGCCCGAGGGCGAACTTCACGGTCGTGCTCGGGTTCTTCCGGCGCAGCCGCATCCACAGCGCGGCGAAGACCGGGGCCAGGGCCATCACGAACAGCGGGTTCAGCGACTGGAACCAGCTCTCGGGGAAGTCGAAGCCCCACAGCGTGGACGAGGTGTGGTCGGAGGCGAAGACCGTCAGCGTGGAACCCGACTGGTCGTAGATCATCCAGAACAGGGCGGCCACGATGAAGAACCAGATGTAGCCGGTGACCTTGGTCTTCTCGTCCGAGGTGAGCTCCTGGTCGCGTCGGATGCGCCAGAAGTAGAAGCTCGGCACGGCCAGGCCCAGCAGGGAGAGCGGCCACAGCACCCACTTGATCGTGAAGTGGCCGGTGAAGGTGACCACGCCGTAGAAGACGACGGCGGCGACCAGCCACAGCAGCGCCTTCTTCATCAGGCCGGCGCGCTCGGCGGCGTCCAGCGGCGTGGGGACCACGCTGGAGACCGGCGCGAGGTTCCTGGTGCCGATGAGGAACTGGGCGAGGCCGAGCGCCATGCCGACACCGGCGAGGGCGAAGCCCAGGTGCCAGTTGACCTGCTGGCCGACGGTGCCGATGACCAGCGGGGCGAGGAAGGCGCCGAGGTTGATGCCGATGTAGAAGATCGTGAAGCCGCCGTCGCGGCGCGGGTCGTTGCGGTCCGGGTAGAGCTGGCCGACCATCGTCGAGATGTTCGACTTCAGCAGGCCGGAGCCCACGGCGATGAAGACCAGGCCGACGAAGAAGGAGGCCTTCACCGGCACGGCCAGCAGGAAGTGGCCGATCATGATGATCGCGCCGCCGATGGCGACCGTACGGCGCGGGCCCCACAAGCGGTCGGCGAACCAGCCGCCCGGCATCGCCAGCAGGTACACCGTGGCGGTGTAGACGCTGTAGATGGCAAAGGCGGTGGCGGCCTTCATGCCGAGGCCGCCGTCCGCGACCGAGGCCGTCAGGTAGAGGACGAGCAGCGCCCTCATGCCGTAGTAGCTGAAACGCTCCCACGTCTCGGTCAGGAAGAGAGTGACCAGGCCGCGGGGGTGGCCGAGGAAGTTCCTGCCGCTGAATCCGGGGTTCGGCGCGGCAAGGCCCTCAGTCAGGCTGGACGCCATGGACTTTCCTTGCTTCTCGGGACGCGCTGCGAGAGCGGTGCGCGCCCGGGTGGGGGGTGACCGGCACCGGGGCGCACCAAGGCGCACCCGGGATCCACGGCCGACGCCTTCACAGGCGCGGCCCCGGCCTACAGGTCGTTGACTGAAATACTGGTGGGGACCGGTCCCGTCACAGAAGGGTCCTTCGACGCGTGGGGCGCGCCAGAGGTCCCAAGGGGTGTTTCGGGCCTTTCGTTACCTTATGACAGCGCGAGATGTGCTATATGGGATGACTTGAGATGTACCTCACAACAGTGACGGCCCGCCCGGCGTGCGGTTTCTCCGGGCGGACTACCATCAGCCCATGACCCGCGTACTGCTCGCCGAGGACGACGCATCCATCTCGGAACCGCTCGCACGCGCGCTGCGCCGCGAAGGGTACGAGGTCGAGGTGCGCGAGGACGGACCCGCGGCGCTCGAAGCCGCCCTGCTCGGCTCCTTCGATCTTCTGGTGCTCGACCTGGGGCTGCCCGGAATGGACGGGCTGGAGGTGTGCAGGAGGCTGCGCACCGAAGGCCATGGCTTCCCGGTGCTGGTGCTCACCGCCCGCGCCGACGAAGTGGACACGGTGGTCGGCCTGGACGCCGGCGCCGACGACTACGTGACCAAGCCCTTCCGGCTGGCCGAGCTGCTGGCCCGGGTGCGGGCGCTGCTGCGGCGTGGCACCGCCGAGGCCCAGCATCCCTCCACCCAGGGCGTGCGGATCGACGTCGAGTCGCACCGCGCGTGGATGGGCGACGAGGAACTGCAGCTCACCGCGAAGGAGTTCGACCTCCTGCGGGTGCTGGTGCGCGACGCCGGCCGGGTGGTCACCCGGGAGCAGCTGATGCGCGAGGTCTGGGACACCACGTGGTGGTCCTCCACCAAGACCCTGGACATGCACATCTCGTGGCTGCGCAAGAAGCTCGGCGACGACGCGGCGGCCCCCCGCTACATCTCCACGGTGCGCGGTGTCGGCTTCCGGTTCGAGAAGAACTAGCACGCCCGGGGCCCTCGCGGTCTGAGACGCTTCACTCATGCGCCGCCGTCTCATCCAGTCCACGCTCGCCGTGGTGCTCGTCGTCATCGCCGTCTTCGGTGTCTCCCTCGTCCTGGTGGAGGCCCGGACGATCGAGAACAGCGCCAAGGAGAGCGTGGACTCGGAGGCGGTGCGGCTGGTCGGCATCGTCGAGAGCAGGATGATCGGCGAGGAGCGGATCAGCCGCGAGGTGCTGGCCCAGCAGATCGCCCCCGGGCGGTACGCGCTCGTGCAGATCCCGGGGGCGGACCCGATCACCATCGGCACCAGGCCCACGGGCCAGGTGATCTCCTCCCGGCAGACCGGCGAGCAGGGCGAGATCGTCACCGTCGAGGAGTCCCGCAGCAAGGTCAGCCAGGAGATCGGCCGCACCCTGCTGATCATCCTCGCGGTGGCGCTGCTGGCGGTGCTGGCCGCCGTCGTGCTCGCGGTGCGCCAGGCGCGCCGGCTCGGCAGCCCGCTGACCGACCTGGCGGAGACCGCGGAGCGCCTGGGCTCGGGCGACCCGAGACCGCGCCACCGGCGCTACGGGGTGCCGGAGCTGGACCGGGTCGCCGACGTGCTGGACCGCAGCGCCGAGCGGATCGCCCGGATGCTGACCGCCGAGCGGCGCCTGGCGGCCGACGCCTCCCACCAGCTGCGGACGCCGCTGACGGCGCTGTCGATGCGGCTGGAGGAGATCATCGCCACGGCCGAGGACGAGGACGCCGTCAAGGAGGAGGCGACGATCGCACTCGGTCAGGTGGAACGGCTCACGGACGTCGTGCAGCGGCTGCTCACCAACGCGCGGGACCCGCGGACCGGCTCGGCGGTGGTGTTCGACATCGACGACGTGATCAAGCAGCAGGTCGAGGAGTGGCGCCCGGCATACCGCAGCGCGGGCCGGGCCATCACCTCCGCGGGCAAGAAGCGGCTGCGCGCGGTCGGCACCCCCGGGGCGGTGGCCCAGGTGCTGGCGACGCTGATCGAGAACGGGCTGATGCACGGCTCCGGCACGGTCGCGATCTCCACCCGGGTCACCGGGACGCAGGTCGTGGTCGAGGTCACGGACGAGGGGCAGGGCGTGCCGCCGGAGCTGGGGGCCAGAGTCTTCGAGCGCACGGTCAGCGGCCGCAACTCCACCGGCATCGGCCTCGCGGTCGCGCGCGACCTGGCCGAGGCCGACGGGGGCCGGCTGGAGCTGCTGCAGCAGCGTCCTCCGGTCTTCGCGCTCTTCCTGGCAGGGGAGGACCGGGCCACCCGCGGGAGGGGCGCGGAGAAGCGCTAGCCGGTCTTCAGCGCGCGGAGGACCGGGCGCCGGGGGTTCCGGTCCGGGCGCCGCCGGGGGTCTCGGTGCCCGTCGTGACCAGGAACGATTCTGCTTGCTGCACCGTCTCGCGGACGGGCAGCGCCTTGAACACCCAGGAGCGGTAGGACCAGAAGCGGAACAGGGTCGCCACGCCGATGCCGATGAACTTGAAGACGTTGCTCTGCAGCGGGCTGTCCCAGCCGAAGGCGTAGGTCGCCGTGTAGAGCACCCCGTTCTCGATCACCAGGCCCACCGCGCTGAACGACAGGAAGAGGGTCAGCTCGCGGGTACGGCCCGACTTGTCGCGGTCACGGTAGGTGAAGTAGCGGAAGCCCACGTAGTTGAAGACGATCGCGACGACGGTCGCGATGATGCTGGCCCGCACGACCTGGAGGTCGGTGACGTGCCGGACGAAGTTGAAGACCCCGATGTTGACCAGGACTCCCGCCCCGCCGACCGCCCCGAACTTGGCGATCTCGCGGGTCATCGCGGTCAGCCGGTTCCGCAGTCCTGCGCGGGTGCTGGACCCGGTCGCACCGTCCATGTGATCGTTCGGCCCCGTCTGTGTCTGGTCAGTGACCTTCATGCTATCCGGGGCCCCCGCGGGACGGCGGTCGGTGGGACATTCGTGCCCCGATATCCTGGTGACTGTGACATTCCCGGTAGTCGGCATGATCGGCGGCGGCCAGCTCGCCCGTATGACCCACGAGGCGGGCATCCCCCTCGGCATCAGGTTCAAGCTCCTCAGCGACACGCCCGTGGACTCCGCGGCCCTGGTCGCCGGGGAAGTCGTGGTGGGCGACTACCGCGACCTCGACACGTTGCGCGCGTTCGCCGCCGGCTGCGACGTGATCACCTTCGACCACGAGCACGTCCCCACCGAGCACCTGCGGGCGCTGGAGGCCGACGGCATCGCCGTCCGCCCCGGGCCCGACGCGCTGGTGCACGCCCAGGACAAGGGCGTGATGCGGGCGAAGCTCGACTCGATCGGCGTGCCCTGCCCGCGGCACCGCATCGTCTCCGACCCCGCGGACGTGACGCGCTTCGCCGAGGAGGGCGACGGCTACCCCGTCGTGCTCAAGACGGTGCGCGGCGGCTACGACGGCAAGGGCGTGTGGGTCGTCCGCGACGAGGCCGGTGCCGCCGAGCCGTTCCGGGCGGGCGTGCCGGTGCTGGCCGAGGAGAAGGTCGACTTCGTACGGGAGCTGGCGGCCAACGTCGTGCGCTCCCCGCACGGGCAGGCGGTCGCCTACCCGGTGGTGGAGTCCATCCAGGTCGACGGCGTGTGCGACACGGTGATCGCGCCGGCGCCCGAGCTGCCGGAGGCCCGGTCGGCGCAGGCCCAGCAGCTCGCGCTGACCATCGCCAAGGAACTGGGCGTGGTGGGTCACCTCGCGGTGGAGCTCTTCGAGACCCGGGACGGCCGGATCCTCGTCAACGAGCTGGCCATGCGTCCGCACAACAGCGGCCACTGGACCCAGGACGGCGCCATAACCTCGCAGTTCGCCAACCACCTGCGCGCGGTGCTGGACCTGCCGCTGGGCGATCCGCGCCCGCGCCAGCCGTGGACGGTGATGGCCAACGTGCTCGGCGGCGACTACCCCGACATGTACGCGGCGTACCTGCACTGCATGGCCCGGGACCCGCAGTTGAAGATCCACATGTACGGCAAGGACGTGAAGCCCGGCCGCAAGGTGGGCCATGTCAACACCTACGGCGACGACCTGGCCGAGGTGCGCGAACGCGCCCGGCACGCCGCCGACTACCTGCGAGGGACGATCCAAGAGTGAGCAATCCCGCTGGGCCGCTGGTCGGCATCGTGATGGGCTCCGACTCCGACTGGCCGGTCATGGAGGCCGCCGCCCAGGCGCTGGACGAGTTCGAGGTGCCGTACGAGGTCGACGTCGTCTCCGCGCACCGCATGCCGCGCGAGATGGTCGCGTACGGCGAGCAGGCCGCCGAGCGCGGCCTCAAGGCGATCATCGCGGGCGCCGGCGGCGCGGCGCACCTGCCCGGGATGCTGGCGTCGGTGACGCCGCTGCCGGTGATCGGCGTGCCCGTACCGCTGAAGTACCTGGACGGCATGGACTCGCTGCTGTCCATCGTGCAGATGCCCGCCGGTGTCCCGGTCGCCACGGTCTCGGTGGCCGGCGCGCGCAACGCGGGCCTGCTGGCGGTGCGCATGCTCGCCGCGCACGACGCCGAACTGCTGGAGCGCATGCGGCACTTCCAGGACGAGCTGAACCAGCAGGCCACCGAGAAGGGCAAGCGCCTGCGTGCCAAGGTGGAGGGGTCGGCCGGCTTCGGTTTCGGAGGGAAGAAGTAGTCCATGGACCTGCTCGCACGCGCACAGGAGCTGCTCACCGCCCACCCCGTGGTGGACGGCCACAACGACCTCCCGTGGCGGTTGCGCGAGCAGGTCCGCTACGACCTCGACCGGCGGGACATCGCCGCTGACCAGTCCGCCCACCTGCACACCGACATCCCCCGGCTGCGGGCGGGCGGCGTCGGGGCGCAGTTCTGGTCGGTGTACGTCCGCAGCGACCTCACCGGGGGCGACGCGGTCGTCGCCGTGCTGGAGCAGATCGACTGCGTGCTGCGCCTGGTCGACCGTCACCCGGACGCCCTGCGCCTCGCGGTGACGGCGGACGAGATGGAGGCCGCCCGCGCCGAGGGCCGCATCGCCTCCCTGATGGGCGCCGAGGGCGGGCACAGCATCGCCAACTCCCTGGGTGTGCTGCGGATGCTGTACACGCTGGGCGTGCGCTACATGACGCTCACCCACAACGACACCATCGACTGGGCCGACTCGGCCACGGACGAGGCGCGGCACGGCGGCCTGACCGCCTTCGGCGAGGAGGTCGTCCGCGAGATGAACCGCCTGGGCATGCTCGTCGACCTCTCCCACGTCTCCCCCGGCACCATGCGGGCGGCGCTGCGGGTCAGCGAGGCCCCGGTGCTCTTCTCGCACTCGTCCTCGCGCGCCGTCTGCGACCACGTCCGCAACGTCCCGGACGACGTCCTGGAGCAACTGCCCCGCAACGGCGGTGTCGCGATGGCCACCTTCGTGCCGCAGTTCATCCTGCCGGCGGCCGCCGAGTGGATCGTCGGCGCGAACGAGAACATGAAGGCCCACGGCCTGCACCCGCTCGACCAGTCCGCCGAGGCCCAGGCCGTCCAGGAGGCCTACGCGGCCGGCCACCCCCGGCCCGTCGCGGACATCGGCACCGTCGCCGACCACCTCGACCACATGCGCGAGGTCGCCGGTGTCGACCACCTCGGCCTCGGCGGCGACTACGACGGCGTCGTCCACCTCCCCGAGGGCCTCGGCGACGTCTCGGGCTACCCGAGGCTGTTCGCCGAACTCCTGCGCCGCGGCTGGTCCGAGGACGACCTCGCGAAGCTGGCGTGGCGCAACGCGGTCCGGGTGCTGCGCGACGCCGAATCGGTGGCGGAGGGTCTGCGGGGCGAGCGCGGGCCGTCCAACGCCTCGATCGAGGAGCTGGACGGCCCCACCGCGCGGTAGCCGGTGCGCGCCAGGGTCAGCGCCGCAGGCGGCTCCACGGGGTGAAGGTGAAGACCGCGCCGCCGAGGAGGAGCACGGTCCCCGCGACGAGGGCGAGGGCGTTCAGGGCGGCCCGGTCGGAGGAACCGGTGTCGGCGAGGCCGCCGGAGGTGCCGGTCGTGCCGCCCGACGTGCCGGACGACCCGCCGGAACCGCCGGTGATGCCGCCCTCCTGCCCGGTGACGTCCAGGGTCAGGGAGACTCCGGGGTCCTCCGTGGGGGTGCAGGTCGTGGTGGTGCCGAGGGCCTCGACGGTCAGCACGCCCGGGGTGAGGGTGGCCTGCCCGTCGTGGGCGGGTGTGTACCTGCCGGTGAGGTCGGGGATCTCGATGGGGTCGCCCGCCTTGATGGGGTCCTTGTTGGTGGGACCCTCGACGGCGACCTCGCCCTGGTCCACGCCGCCGACCTCGACCTTCATGGAGGGTTTGACGGAGTCGGCGGGTATGTCGGCGGGGCTGTCCATCACGGACTCGCCGAAGTGGACGGTGAGGTCGTAGGCGCCGCCCTTCTCCTCGGCGTCGATCCGCACGGGCGAGACCGCGCTCTTGTCGCCGATCGGGGTCTTGCAGGCGTAGGAGACGTCGACCTCCTTGCCGGTGTGGGAGGTTCCGCCGGTGGCGGTGCCGCTGGGCGTGGTGCTCGGCGTCGTCGTGGGGGTGGTGCTCGGCGTGGTGGTGGGGGTCGTGGTCGGGGTGGTCGTCGGGGAGCCGGTGCCGCCGCCGTCCGCGGTCACCTTGATCGTCGCGGCGACCGGGACGGTGCCGGTGGGCACGCACGTGGTGTCCGTGGAGAAGGCGTTGATGGCGTAGCCGCCGGGGGTGAGCGTCACGTCGCCGGGTGCGGTGAGCTTCAGCGTGCCCTTCATGTCGGAGAGCTTCATCTCGCTGTTCTTGGGGATCGCCGGGTTCTCGCGCGGTCCCTCGACGGCCAGGCCGCCGCTCTGGGCGCCGGCGACGGTGATCTCACCGGACGGCTTGACGCTGTTCGCCGGGAGGTCGATGAGGTCCGGGTTCTTGGAGGCGGCCTGGGTGAACTTCCAGACCACCTCGACCTCGTCGCCCACCGCGGCCGTGGCGGGCGCGCTGATGTCGGCCTTGGTGGTCCCGTTGACCTTGGGCAGGCCGGACGCCGCGGGCGGGGTGCACTCGGTGGCGTACGCGACGTCGGCGGCCGCGGCCGGGAGTGCCGCGGCGAGGACGCCCGCACCGCTGAGCATCAGGGCGAGGCCGACGGCGGTGGCGGCCCGGGATCGTCGGTGGGTCACGTGTGGTTCCTTTCGTGGCGGTGGGCGGTGCCGTCCCCCCATGGAGTGCTGCCCTCAGCGGTGCGGTGCTGCGGCTGGTGGTCGTGGCTGAACCACGGCAGGGCGGGCGCCGGGCCGGCCGGTGGGCCGGGGGGCGGTCCCGCAGGTCCCGGGGCACGCGGGCGGACCCGGTTGACGACGGCCATGCAGAGCCGGAAGAGCGCGGCGGGCACGACGACGCAGAGCAGGAGCCAGAAGAGGGTCACGCCCCAGGGGCGCGGGACGTCCCAGGGCTCGGTGACCAGCACCTTGCCGCCGTGCTCCAGGGTCACGGTGTAGTCGCCGTGGGCGCCGGCCGCCAGCTCGACGGGCAGCTCGACCCGGGCCTTCCTGCCCGGCTGGACGGTGCCGCGCCAGGTGCGCTCCTCCCACTGGGGCCCGAAGAGCCCGTGGGAGGTGCCGACCCGGAAGACGGGGTCCTTGGCCGGGCCCGTGCCGAGGTTGCCGACGGTGAGCACCAGGCGCCGGCCGGGCGGGGCGCCGAACCAGGTGAGCAGGCCGTTCGGGCCGTCGAGCCGGGCGCTGAGCACGGCGAGCCGGCCGCCGCCGGTGCGCTCGGGCAGCGGGGCGGTCGGGTGACCGGCGACGACGAAGGGCGCGTCCACCACCGTGCGCTCACCGGTGACGGTGGCGACGTGGACGACGCACGGGCAGGGCTCGGGCGGCTCCGCGACCGGCATCGCGCGGCGGAAGGCGCCGTGGGCGTCGGTGGTGACGGCCCGGCCGTACGCGTTGGCACAGGAGTTGGTGCCGCCGATCGCGTTCTGGCCGCAGATCAGCAGCGTGAGCAGGGTGTCCGGACGCCAGCCGGTGCCCCGTACGGTGATGTCGCCGCCGGCGCCGGCCTGCTCGGGGCTGACGGTCACGGCCGGGCCGGGAGCCGCCGCGGCGGGGGCGGGGGTGCTCAGGAGGAGCAGCGCGAGGAGGCAGAGGGCTGCCGCGGGGATCCGGTGGGTGCGCCGTCGCATGGGCCTCACGCCGTCCTGCCGCCGAGGGTCGCGCCGGTGGCGCCGGGGTCGTCGGGTCCGCCGCCCGCGCGGGCCGCGAGGTCGGTGCCGCCGGCCTCGTACGGCTCCTCCCCCGCCGCCGGGTCCGCCTGCGCCGTCCGGCGCCGCGCGCGGATCCGCACCAGCAGGCTGAGCAGGCCCCCGAGGAGGGCCAGGGCGAGGCCCACGGCCGCCCAGGGCACCGCGAGGAACGAGGCGCCGGCGGTCTCGTCGACGTCGGCGCGTACCGCGGTGACGCGCAGCCGCACGCCGACCCGGTCGAACTGCGGGGCGTCCGCCCAGGGCTCGGTGAGCTCGACCCGCTGGCCGGGCAGCAGTTCCAGGGGCAGGGTGCGTGCCGGGCGGTCCAGCAGCGTGCGGCCGAACAGGCCCCGCGCGGTGACGGCGAGCCGCGGGGTGAGGGTGACGTTGCCCCGGTTCACGAGGGTGTAGCGGATGCTGGCGTGGCTGTCGCCGGTGCCGGGGAACAGCGGTCCGCCGTGGCCGACGGTGACGTGCTCCACGGACAGGGCGGCGAGGCTTGGTCCCGCGACGCGCAGGTGGACGCGGGCCCCGACGGCCCTGCGCACGCCCACCCGTACGTCGCCCGGGGCGGCGCCGACGCGGGTGTCGAGGGCGACGATCGCACCGGGGTGGTCGCCGGGCGAGGCGTCGGCGGGGACGGTGACGGTGAAGGGGATGTCGGCGCGGGTGCGGGCGGGGACGGTGATGCTGCTCCGGGCCAGCCGTACCCAGGAGCCGAGGTCGGTGTTCTCCTCGTCGGCGCCGCGCACGGCGAAGCCGCCGTCGCGGGGGGTGTTGTAGGCGTCGGCGCCGTAGAGCCGGAAGGTCATCGGCTCGCCCGAGAGGTTGGAGACGGAGACCTTGTCCCTGAGCGTGGTGCCGGGGTCGGCCTCCAGGGTGAAGAAGGGCCGTTCCTGGGCGGTGGGGCTGCGGTCCTTCGCCCCGGCGGCCGGGGCCGGGAAGACCGACCAGCGGCCGTTGTCCGCGGCGAGTGCGGCGGGAGCGGATGCCGCGCCGAGGCCGAGCAGACCGAGGAGGACGAAGAGAACGAAGAGGACGGGGAGGACGGTCGGGAGCACGCCGGACGCCTTGGCTCCGGCCCTGGCTCTGGTCATGGCGGCGCTCCCTCGCGGTCCGGTGGTGGGCCGGTCGCGGCGGCCGGCCCACCCGAGCTATCTGACTGTGCGTCAGGTAAGCGTGAGGGTCAAGACTCCGGAGTAGCTTCCCGTGGCGGAGAACGCGGGCACGTCCAGCGACAGCCCCGCGTCCACGGTGAACTCGCCGCCGGTCAGGGTCCCGTCGGACGCCTGGGCCAGCGTCGCGCCCGCGCTGCCCACGGCGCCGGCGGAGCCCGCGGCGCAGGTGCTGGGACTGCCGGACGCCGCGACGCACGCGGGCTGCCAGCTGAGCCGGTCGGCGCCGATGAGCGTGCCGCCGGGCCCCTTGAAGTCGGTGACCTTGCCGGTGAGCGACCAGCCCGTGCTCCCGCCGCGGAAGTCCTTGACGGTCACGGTCTGCAGCGCGCCCGTGGAGGGGCCGCCCTCGCCGAAGTCGACGGGGGTCATCTCGACGGTGTCCCCGGCCTGGGTCATCGACAGGGTGCCCGCCTTCACCGAGGTGGTGAGCTTCTGACTGCCCGGTGGCGGCGGGGTGGTGTCGATGACGGTGTAGGCCACCGGCCCGGCGGCCGTCGCCGGGTCGTACCCGCCGCCCTCGAACGCGACGATGCCGGTGGTGTCGAGGTCGCTGACGGCCAGCGTCGCGCTGAAGGCACCGGAGCCGTCGGCCGTGGCGGAGGTGAACTCACCGGTGGCGGTGGCGCCCTGGACGCCCGCGACGGTCACGGCGGCGCCCGCGGTGAAGCCGGCGCCCGTGACCGTGACCTGCGCCCCGATCGGGCCGGAGGAGGAACCGAGCGCGATGTGCCGGCCGTTGGGCGCGGCCACGGTGATGGTCTCGGCGACGGGGGCGGGCGGGTTGAGCACGGTGCAGGGGGTGTCGGCCGAGATGCCGTAGTCGGAGTGGACGTTGTAGTCGCCCGGGGTGAGGGTGATCTGGCCGGGCGCGGTGACCGTGAAGGTGCCGGTGATGGTGAAGTCCGGGAAGTCGGCACCGGCCGGGATGACCGGGTTCTCCTTGGGGCCGACGAGGGTGAGCTCCTGCGTCTGCGCGCCGCCGAGCCGCACCTTGACGGTCGGGGTGATCTGGTCCTCGGGGATGGGGAGGTTGAAGCTGCTGGTGTTGGCCATGGGGCCGTCGAGCACGTAGGTGACGGTGACCGTGTCGCCGAGCTGCGGGGTCGTGTCGCTCACCGAGACGTCGGCGACGGTCGGCCCGTCGAACGGCGGGATGCCGGAGATGCCCGGCGGAATGCAGTGCACCTGGAAGGTGGAGGTCGCCGCGGCGACGGGCCCGGCAAGGAGGGTCCCGCCGCCCAGCGCGAGGGCGAACGCCCCGAGCACGGCGGCGGACCTCCGTCTCCATAAGGCGCCATTGCGAGGAAACGCGATCATTTTGCACCTCTTGATCACTTTTCTGGTACAGAGTCCCTTTCTGTACCGCCGACGGTCATTGACGTCCGGCGATCAAGAGAAGTCAATGCGAAAGCCTGACCGAATTTGACGGAGCGTCAGATTCGGTGCCCTGGACGGCGGGTCAGCCAGAGCACGCCGGCGGCGCCCAGGAGCAGGACGGTGCCACCGAGGGTGCCCAGGGCGACGGCGCCGTCCTCGGGCCCGGTCTGCGGCAGGGACTCGCCGCCGGACCCGCCCGAACCGCCGGAGGCGGAGCCGCCCTTGGACCCGGCCGCCGCGGTGACGTCGAGGGTCAGCGAGGGCCCCGGGCCGTTCCCCGGGGTGCAGGTCGTCGTCGTACCGAGGGCCTTGATGGTGAGCACCCCCGCGGTGAAGGTGACCTTGCCGCTGCCGCGCGGGACGTAGGTGCCCGACAAGTCGTTGATCTTGATCGGGGTGTTGGCGGGCACGGTCGCGGCGTTCGCGGGACCCGACACCTTGAGCGACCCGCTGTCGGCCCCGCCGAGGGTGATGAGGGCACTCGGATTCATGGCGCCCTTCCCCAGGTCGACGGGACTGGAGGAGACGCCCTTGCGGAACGACATCACGATCCTGTAGCCCGACCCCGACTTGGTGGCGGTGATGTCGATGGGCGAGACGGCGCTCTTGTCGCCGATCGGGGTCTTGCAGTCGTACCTGACGTCCACGACCTTCGCGTACGCGGCCGGGGCGCTGCCGAGGACGGCCGCCGCCGCCATGACGGCGCCGACGGTCGACACCGCGGCCGCCTTGCGCTTGGAGAGCGACACCGGATGTCTCCCTTCCCCCAGAAGTTACTGACGCTCCATCAGATGTGGCGCGACAGTACGCCCGTCAGGGAAAGAGGGGAAGAGATCCGGCTCAGGCCGGGGCGGCGACCTCGGCCCAGACCGTCTTGCCCGGCCGGCCGTCGGCGTGGCGTACGACCCCCCAGTCCAGGCAGAGCCGCTGCACTATGAACATCCCGTGCCCGCCCGGCCGTCCGGCCCGGTGCGGGGTCCGCGGGGCGGGACTGCCGGAGCCGCCGTCGGCGACCTCCAGGCGCAGCGCCTTGGAGTGCCGCAACAGCCGCAGCTCCTCGGGACCGCCCGCGTGCAGGCAGGCGTTGGTGACCAGCTCGGACACCACCAGCAGCACGTCCTCGGCCGCCGCGCGGCGGTCCGCGGTCTCGGCCGGCAGCCAGCCCCAGTCGTAGAGGGCCTGGCGGGTGAAGTCGCGGGCGCTGGGCACCACGCCGGCCACGTCGGCAAGGGAAAGCCGCCGTGTCTCAGCGTCCTGGGCGCCCTGACCGCGCGGCGGCAGTGCCGCATCGCCCGGATCCGGGTCGCGGTCGTCGGCCGTAGGGGGCCGGGTGGTGCTCATCAGCGCCTCCACTCACCGATGTCCGCCAGTGTCCGAAGTGATCCCGAGGTCTCTCCTGCCCGGGCCGCTCCGGTGAACACCTCCGGATGCGGACGAAACAGGGCGTGCCACAACGGCCCCCGTGGGGAGCCGCTGCGGAGGGTCACTCCTTGAGGGCGTCGTCCAGGGTGTCGTGGACGGTGAACACGGCCTCGGCCCCGGTGATCGCGAAGACCTTGGCCACGGCCGGCTTCATCCCGGCCAGATGGACCGCCCCGCCCGCGGCCTCGGCCTTCAGCCGGGTGCCGAGCAGGACGTTGAGTCCGGTGGAGTCGCAGAACTCCAGATGCGTGCAGTCCACCACGAGGGTGCCGAAGCCGTCCTCGATCAGCGTGTCGAGCGGCTCGCGCAGCAGGTCGGCGGTGTGGTGGTCCAGCTCACCGGCAGGTGCCACGACCGCCTTCGTTCCGTACCGCTGCACGGAAACGTGCAGCCGGTCCCGCCCGGCCGTGTCGACCATCTCGCGGTCCATGCACACTCCTCCCGGACGACTCGGCGATCCGCATCTCGCACCCTACGCGCTTCCTGATCAGGGCGGTAGTCGCTCCGGCGGCGGCCCGGAGATCGATGACCGCCGGGTTGCAATATCCGCGCCGAACGGGGTAGGCGTTGAGTGTGGGCTGAATTTCACGCTCCGCTTGCCCTGCCGCCGCACCGAGGAGGAGAGCATGGCATCCCGGCTCGACGCGCGCGACGCGTCGGCGACCACCGAGGCCAGCGTCCACGAGGAACACGGAACACCGGAGGGCCTGGAGGACCTCCCGGAGATCCCGCCCTTCGACGAGGTGGGTCCGGTCGACGCTCGGGCCCTGTCCAAGACGCTCTTCCAGCGGCTCGAGACGCTGGAGGAGGGCACCCCCGAGTACAGCTACGTACGCAACACGCTGGTCGAGCTCAACCTCGCCCTGGTGAAGTTCGCCGCCTCCCGGTTCCGCTCCCGCAGCGAACCCGTCGAGGACATCATCCAGGTGGGCACGATCGGGCTGATCAAGGCCATCGACCGCTTCGAGCTGAGCCGCGGGGTCGAGTTCCCCACGTTCGCCATGCCGACGATCATCGGCGAGATCAAGCGCTTCTTCCGTGACACCTCCTGGTCCGTGCGGGTCCCGCGCCGGCTCCAGGAGCTGCGGCTGGACCTGGCCAAGGCCGGTGACGAGCTCGCGCAGCAGCTGGACCGCGCGCCGACCGTCGCCGAGCTGGCCGACAGGCTGCAGATCACCGAGTCCGAGGTCGTCGAGGGCATGAGCGCCAGCAACGCGTACACCGCGAGTTCGCTGGACGCCCAGCCCGAGGAGGACGACTCCGAGGGGGCGCTCGCCGACCGCATCGGCTACGAGGACCACGGTCTGGAGGGGATCGAGTACGTGGAGTCCCTCAAGCCGCTGATCGCCGAGCTCCCGGTACGCGACCGGCAGATCCTCTCGTTGCGCTTCGTGGGCAACATGACACAGTCCGAGATCGGTGAGGAGCTGGGCATCTCCCAGATGCACGTCTCGCGGCTGCTCAGCCGCACCCTCGGGCGGCTGCGACGGGGACTGCTCGTGGAGGAGTGACCCGCTCCCCTTCCCCGGCACGGCGCAGTGGGCCCGGTGAGAGTTCCCTCTCACCGGGCCCGGCCTTTCGTCAGGACAGTCCGACGACGTCGCCGGGGCCGGTGCCGGCGGCCGGCCAGTCGATGCCGGGAGCCCGGTGGTGGTTCATCCCCATCGCCGTCCACCGCGGGCCCTGGGCCGCCAGGCGCTCCCGGAAGGAGGCCCAGCCGGTGCGCGCCGCGGGGGTCCAGCCGCGTTCGGCGACGGCGGGCAGGCGGGGGAAGGCCAGGTACTCGACGTCGGCGCTGCTGGTGACCGTCTCGGACCACAGCGGGGCCTCGACACCGAGGACGGCGTCGGCCGGGGCGCCCGCGACGAGGTCCGCGGGGTCCCAGTCGTAGGCGCGCCGGACGTCGGTCCGGCCCGCCCAGGAGGTACCGAGCGGGGTGTCCTCGTCGTACTTCATGTCGAGGTAGGCGCGGTTTGCCGGCGACAGGATCAGCCGGGTGCCCGCGCGGGCGGCGGCCGCGACGTCGGCCTGGTCCTTGGCGCCGGTCCCCCAGTACTGGGCGACGGCGCCCGGGACGGGGTGGGCGCCGGTCAGCTGGTGCCAGCCGACGGGCGTCTTGCCGAGCCCGCGGACCACCGCCTGCGCGCGGTCCATGAGGGCGACGTAGTCGGCGTGGGGCGTGGCCCGCGCCTCGTCGCCGCCGATGTGCAGGTACGGGCCGGGGGTGAGGGCGGCCACCTCGCGCAGGACGGTCTCCACGAAGGCGGTGGTGGCGGGCCTGGACACGCAGAGCGAGCTGAAGCCGACCTTGGTGCCCGTGTAGAGCTCGCGGGCCACGCCGTCGCAGTTGAGCCCGGCGTAGGAGGCGAGGGCGGCGTTGGTGTGGCCCGGCATGTCGATCTCGGGCACGACGGTCATGTAGCGGCTCGCCGCGTACGCCACGATCTCGCGGTAGTCGGCCTTGCTGTAGAACCCGCCCGGGCCGCCGCCGACCTCGGTGCTGCCCCCGTGGGCGGTCAGCCGGGGCAGGCCGTCGACGGCGATGCGCCAGCCCTGGTCGTCGGTCAGGTGCAGGTGCAGCCGGTTGATCTTGTAGAGGGCGAGCTGGTCGATGTAGCGCTCGACCTCGTCCACGGTGAAGAAGTGGCGCGCCACGTCCAGCATCGCGCCGCGGTAGCCGTAGCGCGGGGCGTCGGAGATCGTGCCGCCCGGGACGGTCCACGGCCGCCGGACGACGTACCGGCGCTCGACGTCGGCGGGCAGCAACTGCCGCAGCGTCTGCACCCCGTGGAAGAGCCCGGCGGCCGTGGCCGCGCGGATGACGACGGAGCGGGCGGTGGACCGCAGGGTGTAGCCCTCCGCCCCGGTGCGGGCGGCGGTGTCGAGCGCGAGCACGATGCCTTCCTCGGCCCGGTCCGCCGTCACGGGCAGGGCGTACCCGGTCGACGGGCGCAGAAGCGCGGCCAGTTGGCCGGCGATCGCCCCGGCCTGCGCGGAGCCGCCGGGGACGTGGATCCCGGCGGCGTCCCCGAGGGTGAACGCCGTCCCGTCCGGCTCGACCGAGGACGGCGCGGGCACGACCTGCCCGAGCGGCCGGACCTCGTCGGCGGCCGGGCGGGACGGTACCGCCGTGGCGAACGGGGCCGCGGCCACCAGGGACAGCAGGGCCACGGTCAGCACACGTCGAGATCTCATTCCCGAACGTCTATCACCAGCACAGCCGTGCGCACCACATGCGTGCGGATCACGTCGCTTCGCGCACCCCGCGCCGCCACACGGCGGACACCAGCGGCACACCGGGCCGGTAGGCGAGGTGGACGTGCGAGGGGGCGTCCAGGACCACCGCGTCGGCCCGCGCGCCGGGCGCGAGCCGCCCGACGTCGTCCCGGCGCAGCGCCAGCGCCCCGCCCAGGGTCGCGGCCCGTACCGCCTCGTCGGGGGTCATCCGCATGTCCCGTACGGCGACGGCCACGCAGAAGGGCATGGAACTGGTGAAGGAGGAGCCGGGGTTGCAGTCCGTGGACAGCGCGACGGTGGCGCCCGCGTCGATCAGCCGCCGCGCGTCGGGGTAGACGGCGCGGGTGGAGAACTCGGCGCCGGGCAGCAGCGTCGCGACCGTGCGGCTGCCCGCGAGCGCGTCGACGTCGGCGTCGGTGAGGTGGGTGCAGTGGTCGGCGGAGGCCGCGTCCAGCTCCACGGCGAGCTGCACGCCCGGCCCGTGGCCGAGCTGGTTGGCGTGCACCCGCGGGACCAGACCGCGGGCGGCACCGGCGGTGAGGACGGCGCGGGCCTGGTCGCCGTCGAAGGCGCCGCGCTCGCAGAAGACGTCGACCCAACGGGCGTACGGGGCGCAGGCGTCGAGCATGGGGCCGGTGACCAGGTCGACGTAGCCGGCCGGGTCGTCGGCGTACTCGGGGGCGACGATGTGCGCGCCGAGGAAGGTGACCTCGTCGGCGTGGGCGCCGGCGATGCGCAGGGCGCGGGCCTCGTCGTGCGGGGTGAGGCCGTAGCCGGACTTGGTCTCGATGGTCGTGGTGCCCTGGCGCAGCGCCTCGGCGACGTAGCGGGCGACGTTGGCGTGCAGCTCCTCGTCGCTCGCGGCCCGGGTGGCGGCGACGGTGGTGCGGATGCCGCCCGCGGTGTACGCCTGGCCCGACATGCGGGCGTTGAACTCGCGGGTGCGGTCTCCGGCGAAGACCAGGTGCGAGTGGGAGTCGACGAAGCCGGGGATGACGGCCCGGCCGGCCGCGTCGTACGACTCGTCCGCCGCGGGCGCCGCCGCGGAGGGGCCGACCCAGGCCACGTGCTCGCCGTCGATGACGAGCGCGGCGTCCTCCAGCAACCCCAGCGGGCCCTCGCCGAGCGCCGGGTCGTTGGTGACCAGGCTGCCGATGTTGGTGATGACGCTGCTGCTCATGACGGGCTTCCTTCGGCGGCGGATACGGCGGAGATCGCGGCGGCCAGGGCCGCGCCCACGTCGTGGACGAGCTGGTGCGCGCCGTCGCGGACGACGTGGCGGCCGCCGACCACGGTGTGGCGGACGTCGGCGCCGGTGGCCGCGAAGACGGCGGTCTCGGCGCCGAGCCGGGCCGGGGGGCCCGCGGTGCGCGCGCTGTCCAGCGCGATCGTGGTGAAGTCGGCGAGCGCCCCCGCCTCCAGTCGCCCGGCGTCGGCCCAGCCCAGGCCGGCGTGACCGTCCGCGGTGGCGGCGCGCAGCAGTTCGGCGGCGGTCCAGTGGCCGCGGGTGCGGGTGCGCAGCCGTTCGTCCAGCTCCATGGCCCGCGCCTCCTCGAACAGGTCGATCACGGCGTGGCTGTCGCTGCCGAGGCTGAGCGGGCTGCCCCCCTCCTGCAGCCGCCTGGCCGGGCCGATCCCGTCGGCGAGGTCCCGTTCGGTGGTGGGGCACATGCAGATCGTGGTGCCGGAGCCGCCGAGCAGCGCGATGTCCTCGTCGGTGAGGTGGGTGGCGTGCACGGCCGAGGTGCGCGGACCGAGCACACCGTGGTCGGCAAGGAGCCGGGTGGGAGTGACGCCGTGCGCCGCGAGGCAGGCCTCGTTCTCGGCGGGCTGTTCGGACAGGTGGACGTGGAGCGGCGCCTGCCGGTCCTCAGCCCATCGGACGACGGTGGCCAGTTGGCCGGCCGGGACCGCGCGCACCGAGTGCACGGCCGCGCCGATCCGCGCGTGGGGCCGGTCGGCGAGGGCGGACGCGCGCTCGGCCCAGCCCTCGGCGTCGCCGTCGCCGAAGCGCAGCTGGTGCGGTTCGGGGGCGGCGCCGAAGCCGGAGGAGAGGTAGACGGTGTCGAGGAGGGTGATGCGGATGCCCGCCTCGTCCGCGGCGGCGATCAGCGCCTCGCCCATGGCGTTGGGCTCCTCGTAGGGGCCGCCGCCGGGCCGGTGGTGCACGTAGTGGAACTCGCCGACGCAGGTGATGCCCGCCAGGGCCATCTCCGCGTACACGGCGCGGGCGAGGTCGAAGTAGGTGTCGGGGGTCAGCGCGGCCGCGACCCGGTACATGACCTCGCGCCAGGTCCAGAAGGTGCCGCTGCCCTGCTGCACCGTGCCGCGCAGGGCCCGGTGGAAGGCATGGCTGTGGGCGTTGGCCAGCCCCGGCAGGGTGAGCCCGCGCAGCGTCACGGCGCCGACGGGCGGCGCGGCGGCCCCGGTGCGCAGGGCGGCGATCCGGCCGTCGGCGGTGGTGTCGACGACCACACCCCGTTCGACGCGGCCGCCGGTCCACGCGTACTCGGCCCAGTAGCTCTGCGGCGTCAGCGACACGCCAGGCCCTCCAGTACATCGGCGAGTGCGGTCACCCCGGCCAGGCAGTCGTCCTCGGTGGCCGTCTCGGCCGGGGAGTGCGAGACCCCGGTGGGGTTCCGTACGAACAGCATGGCGGTCGGGACGGCCTCGGAGAGGATGCCGGCGTCGTGTCCCGCCCCGGTCGGCAGCACGGGCACTTCCCCCAGCAGCTTGACGAGCTCGTCGCGCAGGCCGTGCGCGAACTCCACGACCGGGGTGAAGGACTCCCGGGTGACCTCCACCCGGACGCCGTCGCGCTCGCCCCGCTCGACCGCCGCGCGCTCGATCTCGCCGACGACCTCGGCCAGGGTGGCCTCGTCGGCGGCGCGCGAGTCCAGCCAGCCGCGCACGAGGGAGGCGATGGCGTTGACACCGTTGGGCTCGACGCCGACCTTGCCGAAGGTGGCCAGCGCGCCGGCGAGCCGGGCCTTCTTGCGGGCGGCGAGCACCGTGTTGGCGTACGTCAGCATCGGGTCGCGGCGGTCCTCCAGGCGGGTGGTGCCCGCGTGGTTGGCCTCGCCGTGGAAGTCGAACCGCCAGCGGCCGTGCGGCCAGATGGCGGAGGCGACGCCGACCGCGTGCGGGGTGTCGGCCAGGAAGCGGCCCTGCTCGACGTGGAGCTCGACGAACGCGCCGATACGGGCGAGGCGTCCGGGGTCCGGGCCGATCGCCTCGGGGTCGTGCCCGGCCCGCTCCATCGCCTGTGCCAGGGTGACTCCGTCGCCGTCGCGCAGCGCGTGGGCCTTCTCGGCGGTCAGCTGTCCCGCGGTCAGCCGGGAGCCGACGCAGGCCAGCCCGAAGCGGGCGCCCTCCTCGTCGCCGAAGTTGACGATCGCCAGCGGCTTGGCGGGCGCGGCGCCGCGGGCCCGCAGCTCGTCCAGCGCCGCGAAGGAGGACACGACGCCCAGCGGGCCGTCGAAGGCGCCGCCGTCCGGCACCGAGTCCAGGTGCGAACCGGTCACCACGGCGTCGCCGGCGGTGGGATCACCCAGCCAGGCCCACTGGTTGCCGTTGCGGTCCAGCTCGTACGTCAGGCCCCGGCCCTCGGCCTGCGCCGTGAACCAGGCGCGGCAGTCGGCGTCCGCGCCGGTCCAGGCGTAGCGGCGGTAGCCGCCGGAGCCGGAGTCGCGGCCGATGGGCCGCAACTCCCTCCACATCTCGTGGAACGAGGAGGTCACGCCTCCCCGCCTTCGACGCCCTCGCCGCCCTCGCGCATGGGCACGCGCACACCGCGCTCGGCGGCGACCTCGTCGGCGCGGTCGTACCCGGCGTCGACGTGCCGGATGACGCCCATGCCCGGGTCGTTGGTGAGCACGCGGCGGATCTTCTCGCCCGCCAGCTTGGTGCCGTCGGCGACGGTGACCTGGCCGGCGTGGATGGAGCGGCCGATGCCGACGCCGCCGCCGTGGTGGATGGAGACCCAGGAGGCGCCGGAGGCGACGTTGACCATGGCGTTGAGCAGCGGCCAGTCGGCGATCGCGTCGGAGCCGTCGAGCATGGCCTCGGTCTCGCGGTACGGGGAGGCGACGGAGCCCGCGTCGAGGTGGTCGCGGCCGATGACGACGGGGGCGGCCAGGGTGCCGTCGGCGACCATCTCGTTGAAGCGCTCGCCGGCCTTGTCGCGCTCGCCGTAGCCGAGCCAGCAGATGCGCGCGGGCAGGCCCTGGAAGTGGACCCGCTCACCGGCCATCTTGATCCAGCGGGCCAGCGACTCGTTCTCCGGGAAGAGCTCCAGGATCGCCTTGTCGGTCTTGGCGATGTCGGCCGGGTCGCCGGACAGCGCCGCCCAGCGGAAGGGGCCCTTGCCCTCGCAGAACAGCGGGCGGATGTAGGCCGGGACGAAGCCGGGGAAGGCGAACGCCCGGTCGTAGCCCGCGAGCTGGGCCTCGCCGCGGATGGAGTTGCCGTAGTCGAAGACCTCGGCGCCCGCGTCCATGAAGCCGACCATGGCCTCGACGTGCTTGGCCATCGCCTCGCGGGCGCGCTGGGTGAACTCGGCGGGCTTCTCGGCCGCGTACGAGGTCATGTCCTCGAAGTCGACGCCGATCGGCAGGTACGCCAGCGGGTCGTGGGCGGAGGTCTGGTCGGTGACGACGTCGATGGGCGCGTCCATGGCGAGCAGCTGCGGCACCAGCTCGGCCGCGTTGCCCAGGACGCCGATGCTCAGCGGCTTGCGCTGGTCGCGGGCCTCGGTGGCGAGGGCGAGCGCGTGCTCCAGGGAGTCGGCGCGCACGTCCAGGTAACGGTGCTCGATGCGGCGCTCGATGGCGCGCGGGTCGCAGTCGATGCAGATGGCGACGCCGCCGTTCATGGTGACGGCGAGCGGCTGGGCGCCGCCCATGCCGCCGAGACCGGCGGTGAGGGTGATGGTGCCGGCCAGGCTGCCGCCGAACTTCTTCTCCGCGACGGCGGCGAAGGTCTCGTACGTGCCCTGCAGGATGCCCTGGGTGCCGATGTAGATCCACGAACCGGCCGTCATCTGGCCGTACATGGTCAGGCCCAGCGCCTCCAGGCGGCGGAACTCCTCCCAGGTGGCCCAGTCGCCGACGAGGTTGGAGTTGGCGATGAGCACGCGCGGCGCCCACTCGTGGGTCTGCATCACGCCGACCGGGCGGCCGGACTGGACGAGCATCGTCTCGTCCTGCTTGAGGCCCTGGAGGGTGCGCACCATCGCGTCGAAGGACCGCCAGTCACGGGCGGCCTTGCCGGTGCCGCCGTAGACCACGAGCTTGTCGGGGTGCTCGGCGACCTCGGGGTCGAGGTTGTTCTGCAGCATGCGCAGCGCGGCTTCCTGCTGCCAGCCCTGCGCGGTGAGCGCGCTGCCGCGCGGTGCGCGTACGGTCCTCGGTCCGGCGCCGGTTCCGGTCATGCCCCTGCCTCCTCGCGACTGGATTGAGTCATTCACATCCTTGCCTCCTGAATAGCACTAGTCAACCGGGCCGACGTGCCTCCGGCGCGTCCCCGCGGGGACGTCTCCGGGTCACGGCCCCCACGGGCAGGTCGTACCCACCGGGGCCCGTCCGTCACGGACCCGCCCCGACGGCCTCGGCCTGACACGATGGCGGTATGACGGAGGAACCCGCGGTACGACGGGAACGGGCACTTCGCGCGGCGGTCGGGCAGGGACTGGTCGGCACCGACAGGCCGGTGGTGGGCCTGCTGGACCTGGACGGCGTCCGGGCGGCCGCCGCCGATCTGCGGGCGGCCTTCGCGACGCCCGGGGTGGAGGTCACGCACACCTTCGCGGTCAAGGCCGCGTCCCTGGTGCCGGTGCTGCGGCTGCTCTGCGAGGAGGGCATCGGCGCGGAGGTCGCCAGCCCCGGCGAGCTCGCCCTGGCCAGGGCCGCGGGCGTACCCGCCGCGAGGATCGTGCTGGACTCCCCCGCCAAGACCCCGGACGAACTGCGGGAGGCGCTGGCCCTCGGCATCGCCCTCAACGCCGACAACCCGCAGGAGCTGGCGCGCCTGGACCGGCTCGTGCCGCCCGGCACCACCGCCGCCCCCCTGGGCCTGCGGGTCAATCCCCAGGTCGGCGCGGGCAGCATCGGCGCGATGAGCACGGCCACCGCCACGTCGAAGTTCGGCGTCGCCCTGCGCGACGAGGGCGCGGCGCAGTGGGTGGTCCGCGCCTACCTCGACCGTCCCTGGCTCACCCGGCTGCACACCCACACCGGTTCGCAGGGCGTGCCCCTGGAGCTGATGGCGGCCGGCGTCCGCGCGGCGTACGAGCTCGCCGAGCGGATCAACGCGGCGGCCGGGCGCCGGCAGGTCACCACGCTGGACATCGGCGGCGGCCTGCCGGTCAACTTCGCCTCCGACGAGGTCCGGCCGGGCTTCCGCGCCTACGCCGACGTGCTCCGCGCGGCCGTGCCCGGACTCTTCGACGGGCGGTACGCGCTGGTCACCGAGTTCGGGCGGTCACTGGTGGCCAAGCAGGGCACGATCCTGGCGCGCGTGGAGTACGCCAAGACGGCCGGGGGCCGCGCGATCGCCGTGACGCACGCCGGCGCCCAGGTCGCCACGCGCACCGTCTTCGCGCCCGGCGCCTGGCCGCTGCGGGTCCTGGCGCTCGACCCGGAAGGACGCCCCAAGGACGGCACCCCGGTCGTCCAGGACGTCGCCGGGCCGTGCTGCTTCGCGGGCGACCTCGTCGCCACGGCGCGCGAGCTGCCGCTGCTCGCGGAGGGCGACCTCGTGGCGCTGCCCGACACGGGGGCGTACTACTTCTCGACGCACTTCGCGTACAACTCGCTGCCCCGCCCCGCCGTCCACGGCTACTGCGGGCCCGGTCCGGACTTCCGCACCCTGCGCCGTGCCCAGACGATCGAGGACCTCGTACGGGAGAGCGGCGGCTGAGCCGCGGCCGCGCGGCCGCGGCTCGTTCACCCGGACGGCTCAGCGGGCCGCCGCGGCGCGACGGCGGGACGACCCGCCGGGGCCCGCGTCGCCGGCCACCGGGCCGGTGGCCTCGTAACCGGGGACGGCCGCCGCGGCGGGGCCGCGTCCCACGTACTCGGGCCTGACCCACAGCAGCGTCTCGTGCGCCCGCTCCCAGCGCCCCAGGCGCACCGCCTTGGCCCACAGCCCCGCTCCGGCGCCCGCGAGCAGCATCCCCGCCGCGGCGGGCGCGGCCGCGCCGGACGCGAGGGCCACCACGAACGCCGCGAGCAGCCACCACCGCCGGGCCCGGGTCCAGGCGCGCGCCGTGACCCGGCGGTCCTGCAGGAAGACGCCCCGGGGCGCGCGCTCGGCCGCCTCCGCGAGGGCCGTGTACCGCCGCCGGCGCACCAGGAAGGCCACCACCGCGGCGACCACGAAGAGTGCGGCGCCACCCAGCACCCCGATGCGGCGTCCGGTCAGTCCGGGCACGAAGACCCCGGCACCCGCCGCCACGACCCCCAGCCACCACAGCCACCGCGCCGGCACCCGTACCAGGACCGCCACCCGCGCCAGCGCATACGCTCCGCGCACCACCGCTGTCTCCCTTCCTCCACGGCTCGTTCCGTCAGTGCTGGGGAGGGAGGTTACTCACGGAACATCAAAATTCCGTGAGAACGGCACCGCATGCGGGGCCGCGGAGGCAGTGCTACCACTGAGAGCGGGGGCCTTCGGGGCTGGAGTGGTGCGTATGAACATCGTGGTCGACCTCAATCGCTGCCAGGCCTACGCGCAGTGCGCGTTCCTCGCTCCCGAGGTCTTCGAACTGCACGGCGAGGAGGCCCTGCTGTACGTCCCGGCCGTCCCGGAGGACCAGCAAGAGCGCGTCCACCGGGCCGCGGTGGCGTGCCCGGTGCAGGCCATCCTGGTGGGCGGGGCGGCGGGTGCCGATGTCCGGTGAACTGCGCGACGGGCGCATCGTCATCGTCGGCGCGTCCCTGGCCGGCCTGCGGGCCGCCGAGACGCTGCGCGACGAGGGTTTCGCGGGGTCGCTGACGCTGGTGGGCGACGAGCCGCACCCGCCGTACGACCGGCCGCCGCTGTCCAAGCAGGTGCTGCTCGGGCGCGTGCCCGCGACGGCGACCGGGCTCCCGGCGCGCCGGGAGGTGGACGCGCAGTGGAAGCTGGGCGTCGCCGCCACGGGGGTCGACGGGATCGGCCGGCGCGTCTTCCTCGCGAACGGCGAGGAACTGCCCTTCGACCGGCTGCTGATCGCCACCGGCACCCGCGCCCGGCCCTGGCCGAACCCGGCCGAGGCCGCCCTGGACGGTGTGTTCGCGCTGCGGACCAGCGACGACGCGGCCGGGCTCGCCGAACGGCTGGACGCCGGGCCCCGGCGTGTGCTGGTGATCGGTGCCGGTTTCACGGGCTCGGAGATCGCCTCCGCCTGCCGGGAGCGGGACATCCCCGTGACCGTGGTGGAGCGCGGCCCCGCGCCCCTGGTGGGGGCGCTCGGCGGGACGCTCGCCGCGGTCGCCGCCGAGATGCACCGCAGGCACGGGGTGGACCTCCGCTGCGGGGTGCAGGTCACCTCCCTGGAGGGAGACGGCCGGCTGACCGGCGCCCGGCTCTCCGACGGGAGCACCGTCGAGGCGGACGTGGCGGTGGTCGCCCTCGGCGCGGTCCGCAACACCGAGTGGCTGGCCGAGTCCGGCCTGGCCGCCGGCCCGCGCGGCGTGACCTGCGACGCCGGCTGCCGTGCCTTCAACATGTACGGCATCGTCACCGACGACGTGTTCGTCGCCGGCGACGTGGCCCGTTTCCCGCACCCCCTGTTCGGCTACCAGCTGCTCGCCCTGGAGCACTGGGGCAACGCGGTCGCGCAGGCCGAGGTGGCGGCGCACAACATGGTCAGCGCGGGCCCGTTCCGGCGGCCGCACCTGGCCGTGCCGACCTTCTGGTCCAGCCAGTTCGGCCACAACATCAAGTCGGTGGGCGTGCCGACCTACTCCGACCAGGTCGTCGTCGCCCAGGGCTCGCTGCGCGAGGCCCGGCTGGTCGTCGTCTACGGCTACAAGGGCCGCATCACGGCGGCGGTGTCGGTGAACCGGGCCAAGTGGCTGGACTACTACCAGAACCTGATCGAGACGGCCGCGCCGTTCCCGCCCGAGCCCGGGGCCGCCGACCGGACCGCCCCGATGATCCCCCTGCCGTCCGACGTGCCCGATCCCGCGGTGCTCTCGCACGGCCCGACGGTCGCCCTCACCGGTCATCTGCCGGACCGGCGCCTGACCCTGGTGCGGCACGGCGGCTGAGGCCGCCGCCGCCAGCGCCGCGGACGGGCCGTGGCAGGACGCCGCGGCCCACGACGACGAGGAGCCCCCGCGCATGGCTGCGGACACGCTGTTCCGAAGGATCACCGACTACGCCAGCCGGCCCGATCCCTACCCGCTCTACGCCGAACTCCGCGAGAGCAAGGTGGCGCCGCAGGACGACGGCAGCTACCTCGTCGGCACGTACCACGAGATCAAGGCCCTGCTCCACGACCCGCGCATCAGCTCCGACCGGCGCCACCGCAGCGACCCGCAGGAGGCCCGGCTGGCCGGGGAACTGGCGCCGTCCTTCATCGGCGTGGACGATCCCGAGCACGACCGGCTCCGCCGCACCGCCATGCGGCCCTTCGGCCCGCCGCACACCCCCGGCCGGGTCGACGCCATGCACGGCGAGATCGTCCGGATCGCCGACGGCCTCGTCGCCGGGCTCCGGGACAAGCAGCGCATCGACGTCGTCGACGACTTCGCCTACCCGCTCCCGGTCACCGTGATCTGCCGGCTGCTGGGCGTGCCCCGGGAGGACGAGCCGATGTTCCGCGGCTGGTCGGACGCGATCGTCGGCGGACTCGACCTCAACCCCGACGAGGACCCCACGCAGCGCACGCAGGCCGCCACCGAGGCCCGCAGGGCGATGGGGGTCTACCTGGGCGGGCTGGCCGAGCAGCGGCGCGGCAAGCCCTCCGACGACCTGCTGGCGGCGTTCGTCAACGACCAGGACCCGGCCGGCGGGCTGACGCAGATCGAGCTGATGGTGACCTCGGTGCTGCTGCTCGTCGCCGGGCACGAGACCACCGTCAACCTGATCACCAACGGCATGCTCACCCTGCTGCGCCGGCCCGACCAGCTGGACCTGCTGCGCCGCGAACCGGCCCTGATGCCGCAGGCGGTGGAGGAACTGCTGCGGTTCGAGCCGCCCGTGCAGATGCTGCCCCAGCGCACCCCGCTGGTGGACGTCGAGGTCGCGGGGGTCACCGTGCCCAAGGGGGCGCCCCTGATCCTGGTGCTCGCCTCCGGCAGCCGTGATCCGCAGCGCTTCCGGGACCCCGACCGCTTCGACCCGCAGCGCACGGACAACCAGCACCTGGGCTTCGGCAGCGGTGTGCACAGCTGCTTCGGGGCGCCGCTCGCCCGGCTGGAGGCGCAGATCGCCCTCACCGCGCTGCTGCGCGACCTGGACGGCCTCCGGCTGGCGGAGGACCCGCCGCCGTACCGGCGAAGCCCGGTGCTGCGCGGTCCCCGCCATCTGATCGTGGAGCACGACGGGGTGCGCGCCTGACCCGGCGTCCACGTCCGGCCCCGGGCCGCGGGGCGGCTCACTCCACGAACAGGCCCTGCGCCGCGGCCTTGGCGTCGAACTCCTCCAGCCGCGCCTGCGCGTCCGGCAGCCCGTCGCACATCGCCTCCAGCAGCACCCGCCCGAGCAGCATCGGCGCGCACGCGGTGTCGAAGGCGAGTCCCGTGCCGACGGCCGCCGGGAGCAGGACGTCGGAGTGGGCGGCGACCGGCGCGAAGGCGCTGTCGGCGACGGTGACGACGGTCAGCCCGGCGGAGCGGGCGTACTCCAGCGCCTCGACCACCTCACGGGGATGCCGGGGCAGCGCGAAGCACAGCAGGGCGCTCGCCCCGGCCCGCACGGCCGCGTCGACGCGGTCGGCGAGCATGCTGCCGCCCTCGTCGAGGAGACGGACGTCGGGGTGCACCTTGGCCGCGAAGTAGCCGAAGCCGCGGGCCTGGGCGGCCGCGGCCCGCAGCCCCAGCACGGGCAGCGGCCGGGACGCGGCGAGCAGGGCGCCCGCGCGGGCGACCGGGGCGGGGTCGGCGAGCAGCGCGGCGAGGTGCCTCAGGTTCTCGATCTCGGCCTGCACGGCCTCCTGGTACTCGTTGTACCGGTCGCCGGCCGGCTGCCCCTGGGGCGCCGCAGCGGGGGCGACGTCGCGCAGGTGGCGGCGGAGCGCGGGGTAGCCGTCGAAGCCGAGCGCGACGGCGAAGCGGGTCACGGAGGGCTGGCTGACCCCGGCCAGTTCGGCGACCTCGACGCTGGACAGGAAGGGCGCGTCGGCGGCCCGCCGCACCAGGCAGTGCGCGATGCGGCGCTGGGTGGGCGTGAGCCGGTGCGCCTCGAACAGCTTCATCAGGCGCGCGGACGCGGTGTCGGTCCCGTCGGCTCCGGTGGCGTTCTCGGTGGCCATGACGCCCTCTCCGGTCGGCCATTCATGTGCCGATGACTCTGCATGATTCTATGCAGGAGGGCAAGGCGCCCCGGCTCACACGGGCGGCAGCAGCTTCTTCTGCGGCTTGCCCATCGCGTTGCGCGGCAGTTCGGTCAGGAAGCGGACCTTGCGCGGGCGCTTGTGCACCGACAGGTGACCGGCCACGAAGTCGATCAGCTCGCGCTCGCCCACCCCGTCCGCCACCACGTAGGCCACGATCTCCTGGCCGAGGTCGGTGTGCGGGGCGCCCACCACGGCCGCCTCCCGCACCGCGGGGTGGTCCAGCAGGGCGTTCTCCACCTCGCGCGCGCCGATCCGGTAGCCACCGGACTTGATCAGGTCGGTGGAGGCCCGGCCGACGATCCGGTGCATGCCGTCCGGCTCGATCGCCGCGATGTCCCCGGTGCGGAACCAGCCGTCCTCGGTGTACGAGGCCGCGGTCGCCTCCGGCCGTCCCAGGTAACCGTCGAAGAGGGTGGGCCCGGTCAGCTGGAGCTCGCCGATCTCCGCGCCCGGCTCGGCCGCGATCCGGGTGCGGATCCCCGACAGCGGCAGCCCGACGGAGCCGGGGCGCCGCTCACCGGCGGCCCGGGTGCTGACCGTGATCAGGGTCTCCGTCATGCCGTAGCGCTCTACCGGCCGCTGCCCGGTCAGCGCCTCCAGCTCACGGAAGACCGGCGCCGGCAGCGGCGCGCTGCCGGAGACCAGCAACCGGGCGCCGCTCAGCGCCCTGGCGGACTCCGGGTCCCCCGCGACCCGGCCCCAGACGGTCGGCACGCCGAAGTAGAGGCTGCCGCCCGCCGCCGCGTACGCCTGCGGGGTGGGGCGGCCGGTGTGGACCAGACGGCTCCCGGTGCGCAGCGCGCCGAGCACGCCGAGCACGAGACCGTGCACGTGGAACAGCGGCAGGCCGTGGACGAGGGTGTCCTCCGGCGTCCACTCCCAGGCCCCGGCGAGGGCGTCGAGTCCGGCGGCGACCGCGCGGCGGGGGACCAGAACGCCCTTGGGCGCCCCGGTGGTGCCCGAGGTGTACAGGACGAGGGCCGTCGTGTCCGGGTCCGGCTCGGGGCCGTCCCAGGACCGGCGCTCGGTGAGCACGACCGGGGGCGCCTGCACGGCCCCGGAGTCGCGCAGGATGTGGTCGCGCTCGGCCGGTCCCGCGTCGGGCGGCACCGGGACGACCGGGACACCCGCGAGGAGGCCGCCGACGACCGCCACGACCGTCTCCAGGGACGGCGCCGCGTGCACGGCGACCGCCGGGGCACCCGCGACGCGCGCCGCGAAGGCGCCCGCGGCACCGAGCAGTTCCTCGCGCGAGCTCGGGCGCCCGTCGACGGTGACCGCGTCGGGGCGGTCGGACGGGGCGTGGTGGAGGGCGGTCAGCAGGCGCGGCGCGTGTCCGGTCACCCCACGACCCTACTGGGGCGACCCCCGGGAACGTTCGGGGGTTTCCCCCAGTGCCACCGGGCCGACCGGTCCGTACGGTGGCGTCATGGACGCCCTTGACCCAGAGCTCAAGAAGGAATTCGCCGCCACCATCCAGGCGCGCAAGGACTTGGGGGAGGAGTACGAGTCGGCCCTCATCGACTCCTTCCTGGAGAAGATGGACCGGCGCATCGACTCCCAGGTCGAGCGGCGGGTACGCCGCGAACTGGCCGAGCACCAGACGGCGTTCGCCCGTGCCGGGCGCCGGGTCGGCCCGGAGGCGCGCGGCCATGGGGGCGGCCGTTTCGGCGCCCGCTACGGCTTCGGGGCGTTCTCCCTGATCATGGCGATCCCGCTGTCCGCCATCGCGGCCGACAAGGGCGACCTGCCCGGGCTCCTCGTCGCCTGGGTCGGCATCGTCGCCGTCAACGCCGCCCATTCGCTGGGATGGCTGTTCAACGAGCGGGGCAGCGCGCCGCGCCGCGGCAAGGACCCGGACGCCTGGGAGGACTGACGGCCCTGAGGCGGCGGGCGGCCCCGCCCGGGCCGGAACGCGTCCGCGGCGGGCGCCGCACGGGTCGAGGCCGTATGGCCCGACCCGCGGTGTGCCCGGCTCCGCGGTCGCAGCCGGCGCCGCGTTACGCGGTGAGCAGTGCCACGACGCGGCGGGCCGCGGTCTCGTCGCGTGCCGCGGCGAAGGGCAGCGGCCCGGCGGCCATGCGGAACGGCAGCCCGTCCGCGCCCAGCACCGTTCCGCCCGCCTCGGCGACCAGCAGGACGCCGGCGGAGTGGTCCCAGGGGTTGTCGTAGGCGTAGGTGGCCGCGTCGAGCCGCCCGAGCGCGACGTCGAGGTAGTCGCAGCCGGCGGAGCCGCTCGCCCAGGGCTTGACGCCGTGCGCGGCCCCCAGTTCGTACAGCCTCCGGTGCTGGTCGGCGGTGAGGTGCGCGGGCCGGGCGCCGGCCACCAGCAGCACCTCGTCCCCGTCCTGGGCGCCGCCGGTGCCCAGCCGCAGCGGACGGCCGCCCACGTGCGCGCCCTCGCCGCGCCGGGCGGTGGCGAGGACCCCGTCGACGGGCCGGTACGTCCAGGAGGCGAGCAGCTCACCGCGCGCGGCGAGGGCGACCTGGGTGACGAACGAGGAGTCGCCGCGGACGAAGTTGGAGGTGCCGTCGACCGGGTCGACGATCCAGACCGGAGCCTCGCCCAGCAGCGCACCGAGCAGCGCGGGGTCGGCGTGCACGGCCTCCTCGCCGATGACGGCGGAGCCCGGCAG
Organism: Streptomyces sp. TOM-9; assembly: GCF_056858595.1. Taxonomy (NCBI): domain Bacteria; kingdom Bacillati; phylum Actinomycetota; class Actinomycetes; order Kitasatosporales; family Streptomycetaceae; genus Streptomyces; species Streptomyces sp. TOM-9. Next base: position 4,104,991 of record NZ_JBXEQB010000001.1, read on the forward strand.
CAGGCGGGTGAGCGTACGGGTGAGGCGTTCCTCGACCCGGCGGTCGGCGACCGTGACGAGGTCCAGCGGGCCCTTCTTCTCGTCGACGTCGCCCTCGGCGAGGCGGCCGAAGCGGGCGAGCGCCTCCTCGTCGGCCACGGTGCGTATGGACTCCTCGACGGCTGCGAACGTCTGTGCGCTGATCACGGCGGCCACTCAACCAGAAGAGCGGCCCGCGCGGGGACGCGGACCGCTCTTCCACAGATTGCGCGGGAACCGCCGCACCCCCGGTCACCCGGGGGGCGGGACGACGGCGGTCCCCGCGAGGGACGTGGGCCGGATCAGGGCCGGGCCACACGTCCTGGGGTCACCATGGAGGTCCGGGAGCCGCTCCGGAGGTCCTTGGCGCCACATCCGTGGTGTCGGCCGGGCGACCGGTGTGCCGTCCGCCGACATCCACCAATGTGCCGGACGCGTGTTAAGCGCGTGCTGCGGCCACGTGACGTGGGTGTACCACTTCCGCGAACCCGTGGCGGACCTCCCGGGGACGTCCCCGGGTGCGCCCCGGGTGCCGCTACTTGGCCTCCTCGGCGAGGAAGGCGAGCAGGTCCTGGCGGCTGACCACACCCGTCGGCTTGCCCTCGACCAGCACGATCGCCGCGTCGGCCGAGCCCAGCACCGCCATCAGGTCGCCGACCGGCTCGCCGGAGCCCACCTGCGGCAGCGGCGCGCTCATGTGCCGCTCCAGCGGGTCGTCCAGGGTGGCGCGCTTGGTGAACAGCGCGTCGAGCAGCTCCCGCTCCACGACCGAACCGGTGACCTCGGCGGCCATGACGTCGGGGTGCCCGGCGCCCGGCTTCACGATCGGCATCTGCGAGACGCCGTACTCGCGCAGCACCTCGATGGCCTGGCCGACGGTCTCCTCGGGGTGCATGTGCACCAGCTGCGGGATGCCGCCGTCCTTGCGGTCCAGCACGTCGGAGACGCGGGCCTGGCCGGTGCCCTCCTCCAGGAAGCCGTAGTCGGCCATCCACTCGTCGTTGAAGATCTTCGAGAGATAGCCGCGGCCGGAGTCCGGCAGCAGGACGACCACGACGTCGTCCGGGCCGAGCCGCTCGGCCACGCGCAGCGCCGCGACGACCGCCATGCCGCAGGAGCCGCCGACGAGCAGGCCCTCCTCCTTGGCCAGGCGGCGGGTCATCTGGAAGGAGTCCTTGTCCGAGACCGCCACGATCTCGTCCGCGACGGTGCGGTCGTAGGCGGTGGGCCAGAAGTCCTCACCGACGCCCTCGACGAGGTACGGCCGGCCGGAGCCGCCGCTGTAGACGGAGCCCTCCGGGTCGGCGCCGATGACCTTCACCCTGCCGTCCGAGGCGTCCTTCAGGTAGCGGCCGGTGCCGGAGATGGTGCCGCCGGTGCCGACGCCCGCCACGAAGTGCGTGATCTTCCCCTCGGTCTGCTCCCACAGCTCCGGGCCGGTGGAGTGGTAGTGCGAGGCCGGGTTGTTGGGGTTGCTGTACTGGTCGGGCTTCCAGGCGTTCGGGGTCTCGCGCACCAGCCGGTCGGAGACGTTGTAGTACGAGTCCGGGTGCTCGGGGTCCACGGCGGTGGGGCAGACCACGACCTCGGCGCCGTAGGCCCGCATGACGTTGATCTTGTCCGCGGAGACCTTGTCGGGGCAGACGAAGATGCAGTGGTAGCCCTTCTGCTGGGCCACGATCGCCAGGCCGACGCCCGTGTTGCCGGAGGTCGGCTCCACGATCGTGCCGCCGGGCTTGAGCTCGCCGCTCTTCTCCGCGGCCTCGATCATCCGCAGCGCGATGCGGTCCTTGACCGAACCGCCGGGGTTGAAGTACTCGACCTTGGCCAGGACGGTCGCCTGGATTCCTGCCGTCACGCTGTTGAGCCTCACCAGCGGGGTGTTGCCGACGAGGCTGATCATCGAGTCGTGGAACTGCACCATTGTCTCCGGGTTCTCCGTGATTGTGAGGCCAGGGTAAGCGGTTTTCCGGTGGGGGGTCGCCCACGCCGGCACCGGGCGTCGCATGCTTCACATTGGTGTTACGTACGCCCCGGAAGGTCCGGTTGTAGAGTCACACCGTGGCGCGATCACGACACGTCGCTGTTACGACACCGGGCTTATACAACCGGGGGGTGGGCCATGCCTGACCAGAAACACCCGGACACCATCGAAGCGGGCACGGGCAACGCCGACTACGCCGCCGCGCTCAGCGGCCTGGCCGCCGTGGAGTCCGGCCTCGCCTCCGTGCGGGAACGGCTCACGGCGCTCGCCGCCGTGCGCCCGTCCCGGCCGGCCGAGCCCGTGATGCCGGGTGGGATCGCCGAGGTGATCCACGGCGAGACGGAGCAGCAGCACATGATCGAGCAGCTGCAGCGCGAGGCCCGTAAGGAGGTGCTGACCTTCGTGCGGCCGCCGTACGTCGCCGCGGCGGGCAACGTCGTGCAGAAGGAGCGGCTGACCGCCGGGGTCGAGTACCGCTCCCTGTACGAGACGACGGCCCTGGTGTACCCCGGCGCGGCCGACATGCCGGGCTTCGTCGAGCCGGGCGAGCTGGCCCGGGCGGCGCCGACCGTGCCGATGAAACTGATGATCGTCGACGCCGAGCGGGCGCTGCTGCCGCTGTCCGGCGGCCGCGACCGCTCCGTGGTCTCCTCCGCCGGCCTGCTGCTGCTCCACCCCTCGGTGCTGGTCGACGCGCTGCTGGAGCTCTTCGAGGACCGCTGGCTGCGCGGCACGCCGCTGCGCATGCCCTCGCTCGGCGAGACCGAGGAGGACCCGGAGTTCCCCGGCTCCCCCGAGCTCGACGAGCAGCTGCTCTCGCTGCTGATGTCCGGGCTGCCCGACAAGGCGATCGCCTCCCAGCTGGGGATATCCCTGCGCACGCTGCAGCGCAGGATCCGGTCCCTGATGGAGTCCACCGGAACCGCCAACCGCACCCAGCTCGCCTGGTTCGTCGCACAGCAGCGGCTGACCTGAGTCGGGGCCTCCCAGCGGTTGCGGCGGGCATCGGACGGGGCAACAAATCGTTGTACGGGTCGGGCCACGAGGGTCCGCACACCCGGCGCGGGAGGTGGACGTTGTCCAGGGCAAGGGTGGCGCGGCGGATCGCGACGGCCGCCGCGTACGGAGGTGGCGGCATCGGGCTGCTGGGCGGCGCCGCGGTCGGCCTGGTGCTGACCGAGGCCGCGCTCGCCCGCAGGACCGTGGGCGGCTCCGACGCCGTCCCGCCCCGCGCGGACGGCGTCTACGGCGCCGCCTTCGCGCTGAGCACCGACGAGCGGCCGATCGTGCTGGCCCTCGTGGGCGACTCCACGGCGGCGGGGCAGGGGGTGCACCGGGCGAGCCAGACCCCCGGCGCGTTGCTGGCCTCCGGGGTGGCGGCGGTGGCGGAACGGCCGGTGCGGCTGGTCAACGTGGCCAATCCCGGCGCACAGTCCGACGACCTGGCCCGCCAGGTCGATCTTCTGCTGGGGCCCGTTCCCGGCACCGCGCCCGGTCTGTGCGTGATCATGATCGGAGCCAACGACGTGACCCGGCGGATGCCGCTGGCCGTCTCGGTGCGGATGCTGTCCGACGCGGTGCGGCGGCTGCGCGAGGCGGGCTGCGAGGTGATCGTCGGGACCTGCCCCGACCTGGGCACGATCGAGCCGGTCTACCAGCCGCTGCGCTGGATCGCGCGGCGGCTGAGCCGACAGCTCGCGGCCGCGCAGACCATCGCGGTGGTGGGCCTCGGCGGCCGCACCGTGTCGCTGGGCGACCTGCTCGGGCCCGAGTTCGAGTCTCGCCCCCGCGAGATGTTCGGCCCGGACAACTACCACCCGTCGGCCGAGGGTTACGCGACCGCGGCCATGGCGATGCTGCCGACGCTGTGCTCCGCGGTCGGGCTCTGGCCCGAGGAGGACGAGCGCCCCGACGCCCGGCGCGGCGAGGGCTTCCTCCCGGTGGCCCAGGCCGCCGCGGAAGCCGCGGGCGAGGCCGGCACCGAGGTCACCGCGGCCGCCGGCACGGTCTCCGGCCCCCGCGGCCGCTGGGCCCTCCTCAAGCGCCGCCGCCGTCGCCGCCTCCCCGACGCGACGGAACCCGCCGCCACGGCGGCGGCCGAGGCCGCCCAGAACTAGCGCCTCCGGCGGGTTGCGGGCCGGGCGGCGGCATGCGCCGTGCGGCAACCCGCCGCCGCCGTCCGCGGGTCGCTGCGCCTGCGGCGGGGGCTGTCTCCCATCCACCCGCGAGGGCACCCGTCGGGGACCGCCGCCGTCCGCTCGCCGCAGGGGGTCAACCCCGGCGTGGTGCGGCCCTTCGGGCGGCGGCATGCGCCGTGCGGCAACCCGCCGCCGCCGTCCGCGGGTCGCTGCGCCTGCGGCGGGGGCTGTCTCCCATCCACCCGCGAGGGCACCCGTCGGGGACCGCCGCCGTCCGCTCGCCGCAGGGGGTCAACCCCGGCGTGGTGCGGCCCTTCGGGCGGCGGCATGCGCCGTGCGGCAACCCGCCGCCGCCGTCCGCGGGTCGCTGCGCCTGCGGCGGGGGCTGTCTCCCATCCACCCGCGAGGGCACCCGTCGGGGACCGCCGCCGTCCGCTCGCCGCAGGGGGTCAACCCCGGCGTGGTGCGGGCCCCCGGGGGCGGCGATACGCGCCGCACGGCACCCCGCACCTACGTCCGCCGCCGGCTGCTCCGGCGACCGTGACACCTGGAACCCGCGTCAGCCGGCCTTGCGCTGGTTGAAGCGGAGCAGGTTGCCGGAGGGGTCGCGGAAGGCGCAGTCACGGACGCCGTAGGGCTGGTCCATGGGCTCCTGGAGCACCTCGCCGCCCGCGTCGCGGATGCGCTCGAAGGTGGCGTCGACGTCACTGGTGGCGAAGATGACCCCGCGCAGCATGCCCTTGGCGAGCAGCTCGCTCATGGCCTGCTTGTCCGCGTCGGAGGCGCCCGGGTCCGCCAGGGGCGGTTCGAGCACGATCTCCACGCCCGGCTGGTCGGGCGAGCCGACCGTCACCCAGCGCATGCCCTCGAAGCCGACGTCGTTGCGGACCTCCAGGCCGAGGACGTCGCGGTAGAAGGGCAGCGCCTTGTCGTGGTCGTCGACGGCGATGAAGCACTGTGACAGCGTGATGTCCATGCGGACCACGCTAGGCCCTCTCGTCAAAGTCCCGCCTGCCCCGCGCTCCGGGCGGCCGGCGTTACTTTGACGACAGGGCCTGGGCCCGCGCCGCGGTCTTCGCTTCCTTGTTCCTGACCGGCCTGGTGTACCGCTTCGCGATGCACGCCGGGATGGGTGCGCCCGGCTCGTGGTCACGGGCGCGGTAGGCGCTCGGGGTCTCGCCCACGAGTTCGGTGAAGCGCGAGCTGAAGGAGCCGAGCGAGGTGCAGCCGACCGCGAAGCAGACCTCCGTGACCGTGAGGTCGCCGCGTCGCAGCAGGGCCTTGGCGCGTTCGATCCGGCGCGTCATGAGGTAGCTGTACGGGGACTCGCCGAACGCGGCCCGGAAGCTGCGCGAGAAGTGGCCGGGGGACATCAGCGCCGCGCGGGCCAGTGCGGTGACGTCGAGGGGTTCCGCGTAGTCGCGGTCCATCGCGTCACGGGCGCGCCGCAGCCGTACCAGGTCGTCCGGATTCACCACGTCAGCATCGCACGGGGGGCGCGTTCGCCACGAGGATGCGCCATCATGGACTAAGCAAGCGCTCAGAAAGAGGTCCGCGTCACAGCCCCCAGGCCGTGACTCCCTCCGCTACGTACAGGTAACTTCCCAGAGAGTCCCAGCCGTACCCCCGCCGCCTCGTCGAGGAGTCGCGATGCCCGAAGCCGTGATCGTCTCTGCCGCCCGCTCCCCCATCGGCCGGGCCGTCAAGGGGTCCCTGAAGGACCTGCGTCCCGACGACCTGACCGCCACGATCATCCAGGCGGCCCTCGCCAAGGTGCCGCAGCTCGACCCGCGCGAGATCGACGACCTGATGCTGGGCTGCGGCCTGCCCGGCGGCGAGCAGGGTCACAACCTGGGCCGGATCGTGGCCGTGCAGATGGGCATGGACCACCTCCCGGGCTGCACGGTCACGCGTTACTGCTCCTCCTCGCTGCAGACGACCCGGATGGCGCTGCACGCCATCAAGGCGGGCGAGGGCGACGTCTTCATCTCGGCCGGCGTCGAGACCGTGTCCCGCTTCGTCAACGGCAGCTCCGACGGCATGCCCGGCACCCACAACCCGCTCTTCGCCGAGGCCGAGGCCCGCACCGCGGCCCGCGCCGCGCAGGGTGGGGGAGAGTGGCACGACCCGCGCGAGGACGGGCTGGTCCCGGACGCGTACATCGCGATGGGCCAGACCGCCGAGAACCTGGCGGCCCTCAAGGGCGTCACCCGTGCCGACCAGGACGAGTTCGGCGTCCGCTCGCAGAACCTGGCCGAGGAGGCCATCAAGAACGGCTTCTGGGAGCGCGAGATCACCCCGGTGACGCTGCCCGACGGCACGGTCGTCGCCAAGGACGACGGCCCGCGCGCCGGGGTCACCCTGGAGGCCGTGCAGGGCCTGAAGCCGGTCTTCCGCCCCGACGGCACCGTGACCGCCGGCAACTGCTGCCCGCTGAACGACGGCGCCGCGGCGCTGGTCGTCATGAGCGACACCAAGGCGCGCGAGCTCGGCATCACCCCGCTCGCCCGGGTGGTCTCCACCGGCGTCTCCGGCCTCTCCCCCGAGATCATGGGCCACGGCCCGGTCGAGGCGTCCCGCCAGGCACTCAAGCGTGCCGGGCTGACCATCGACGACATCGACCTGGTCGAGATCAACGAGGCCTTCGCGGCGCAGGTCATCCCCTCCTACCGGGACCTGGGCGTCGACATCGACCGGCTCAACGTCAACGGCGGTGCGATCGCCGTCGGTCACCCCTTCGGCATGACGGGCGCCCGCATCACCACCACGCTGATCAACTCGCTCCAGTGGCACGACAAGCAGTTCGGCCTGGAGACCATGTGCGTCGGCGGCGGTCAGGGCATGGCCATGGTCATCGAGCGCCTGTCGTAACGGGCCCCGCGGGCCCTTCCCGGTCCTCGGACGTACGTTCGAGACACAAGTCGCAATCGAACCGCCCCCTGGATGTGACCTAATCCCGGGGGCGGTCGTTTAGGCAGGTCAGAGGCGTGCCACCGGTACGGGGCGAGACTTTGTACCCTCCCATTTCGTGACGTTCCGCACTGCAGAGGCCATGGATTCCGGTGCAGAGTGGTGGTGTACAGGGGGCCAGGCTCGGGAAAGCACAGTCGGGAGTACGCCAGTGAGCGCCATGTTCCTCGTCCTGCTGACGGGCGCGGCAACCGCCGTGGCCGCCGGCTCCGCCGCGCTGTTCGCCACACGCGGCGTACGTCGTGACGTCGCGGCCCTGCGCGCGGACCTGGCCGAGGCCCGTGCCGGGCGGGCGGCCGGGGTTCCCGCCGCACGCACCACTCCGGACGCCGAGGCCATCCGCACCGCCGTCGCCGACGCGCTCGCCGACGAGCGGGAGCGCGAACTGGCCGAGGCACGTGCCTTCTGGGCCGCTCAGGAAGCCCCTCTCGGCTACGGGACGGGCGAGTCCGGCGAGGCCCTCGTGGACCCGCAGCTCGACGCCCAGCTCTTCGGCGGCCAGGGGGCCGGCCCGGTCCCGGGCGTCGCCGGCACCGACTACGAGGTACTGCCGTACGGCCCGTTCCTGCCCCGCCAGGCCGACCTCGCGGGCCTGGAGCCCGGTGGCCCGGCGCCCTTCCGGCACCCCTCCGACGCCGAGTTCGGCGTCCCGGCACCGGTCGTGGCCAACCAGGAGCAGACCGCCGAGCGCCTGTCCGAACTCGCGGACCTGCGGATGCCGCTCGCCGACGTCCGTCCCGGCCCGCTCGGCACGCTCGACGTGTACGTCTTCGCCGACGGCACCACGCTCTGCATGACCCCGGGCGACCGGGACACCGCCGACCGCCTCTGCGACGCCCTGGACCAGGGCGAGTCCCCGATACTGCTGGGCGGCTCCGCCGTCGCCGGCGGCTACGCGCTGACCTTCACCTACGGCGAGGAGTCCGTCTACGTGCTCGCCGACCGGGTGGTCGCCTCGCTGTAGCCCGTCCTGCCCGTCCTACGGACCGCACCGCGCGGCCGTGTCCCCGATCCGGGACACGGCCGCGTCGCGTACGTGCGCCAGTTCCGGATGCGGTTCCAGGGCGGCGGCCAGGTCGTGGGCGGCCACGGAGATCTGGTCGCCGATCACGAAGACCCCCTCGTCCGGCACCGGCAGCGGTTCCCGCCCGGGGAACTCGATCCGCTGTGCCATCGCGGCCAATTCACGGGCGAGTTCCAGGCCCGCCCGGGCCACCTCGCCACGGAGCCGGCTCTGCGGCAGGGAGCGGTAACGCGCCGCCAGGAGTCCGGCGGCGTCGCGGAGCGTCGTACAGTCCAGCACCACGCGAGCCTACCGGTGCGTACACACAACCGAGTGCGTTGCACTGTTGCCAACGGTCGACGGCTCAGGCACGGTGGGGTGACCGGAACGCATACCGGAGGCGCCGATGTCACAGACCTTCTCGGAAGAGACCCACCGGAACCTGCTCTCCCACATCCCCCACTGCACCGGCCGCGAGATCGGCGAATGGCTTCGCACGGTCGACGACGGGCCCGCTTTCCTCCGCTTCGAAGAGAAAGTCAGCTGGCTCCGCAGCGAGCACGACCTGTCCTACGGACACGCCAAGGCCATCGTCCACGAATACGACCTGAGGCGGGCCGCGCGGAGGTTCGGCTGACGCGCCTCCCCTCCCGCACATGCGAACGGGCCCCGAAAGGCATTGCCTCCGGGGCCCGTTGAATGTCCCTCGCGGGTCAGCGCACTCAGTCGTCGCCGCGCAGGATCGCGATCAGCCGCAGCATCTCCAGGTAGATCCAGACCAGGGAGAGCGTGAGCCCGAAGGCCGCCAGCCAGGACTCCTTGCGCGGAGCGCCGTACTGGATGCCGTCCTCGATCTGCTTGAAGTCCAGCGACAGGAAGAACGCGCCCAGCGCGATCCCGATGATGCCGACCACGATGCCGAGCCCACCGCTGCGCAGGCCGAGGCCGTCACCGCCGCCGATCATCGCGGCGATCAGGTTGACGAACGTCAGGATGACGAAGCCGATGGCGATCGCCATGCCGATGCGGGTGTAGCGGGCGGTGACCCGGATCAGGCGGGTGCGGTACGCCACCAGCATGCCGACGAAGACCGCCATGGTCCCCAGCACGGCCTGGAGCGGGATGCCCGGCCACATGAAGTTGAGGATCTTGCTCCAGATGCCGAGGAAGACACCCTCGAAGACCGCGTAGCCGAGGATCAGCGCGGGCGAGGCCTCACGCTTGAACGACTGGATCAGGCCCAGGACCAGGGCCACGAGCGAGGCGCCGATCGCCAGGCCGTAGCTCTTCTCCGAGACCGGCAGCACGAACCACGCCACGAGCGCGCCGAGCACCACGGTGCCCAGGGTCATGGCGGTGCGCATGACGACGTCGTCCATCGTCATCCGGCCGGTCTGCACGGGGGCGCCCGGCGGGGCCTGGTACGTGGTGTCGTAGGGGTTGCTGCCCGCGTACGGGTTCGTGCCCGCGTAGGGGTTGCCGCCCGTCTGGGGGACGCCCTGCGTCTGCGGCTGACCGCCGAAGCCCGCGTAGCCCTCCCCGCGGGAGAACCCACGCCGCGAGAAGACCGGGTTGCTGCTCCTCATCTGTCACTCCTCCATGGCCGCGCGATACGGCTTCGCACCAAGAGTAATGGTATGGCAAAGCGGGTCGCCTACGCCTCAAGGAGGATCTTTTGCGGCCCGCGCACCATGCCTGTCACCACGGCTTTCCCCGTCCCCGCGGCGCCACACCGCCGGGGAGGAACGGCGGGTGCCGGGGAGGGGACGTCCCCTCCCCGGCACCCGCCGCACGTGGATCCTCGCTCAGCGACGCGTCGCCAGGATCTGGCTCAGCACGTCGTGCACATAGGTGTTGGCGTGCTTGCCGGTGAAGCGGTCCGCGAGCGGGCCGGCCGCGGTGACGGGGACGTCCACAGCGGTGTGACCGGAGGTGGTCCAGTCGATGTAGAACGACTTGTCGCTGCCGTGGATGCTGAACGGACCGTCCTCGGCGGAGATGCCGTCGCCGGACTCGTCGGCGGAGTCGGCCTCCTCCACGGCCAGGCCGCCGGTCTCGTGGTCACCGGTGACGACCAGCAGGGTGTCGGGGTGGGTCGCCACGTAGGCGCGGGCCACCGCGACGGCCTTCTCCAGCTCCTGCATGGACTGCAGGACGCGGGCGCCGTTGTTGGAGTGCGCGAACTCGTCCACGCCCTCCTCCTCGACCATGAGGAAGAAGCCCTTCTTGTTCTTGTCCAGCGTGCTGAGGGCCTTGCTGGTCATGGTGGACAGGCCGACCACCGGGTTGTACACGTCGCCCTGGCCCTCGGGACGCTGCTGGAACATCTCCTCGTTGGCGAAGAGACCGAGGAGCTTGCCGCCCTTGGCGCGGCTCAGCTGGTCCGCGCTGGAGACGTAGGAGTAGCCGGCCTTCTGGGCCTTCTTGATCAGGTCACCCTTGGTGCCCTTGCTCGCCTCGGACGTGTCCTCGGCGGGCTTGTCCTGGAAGGCGCCGGGGCTGCCCGCGGGCAGCCACCAGTCCTCGCCACCGCCCAGGATGACGTCGGGCTTGCTGACCTCGATGTACTGGCGGGCGATCTCGTCCTGCGCCGACCGGTTGGCCGTGCTGGAGAAGAAGGCGGCCGGGGACGCGTCGGTGACCTGCGCGGTCGTGACCAGGCCGGTGGCCTTGCCGGCGGCCTTGGCCTGCTGGCCCAGGGTGGCCAGCGGGTTGCCGTCCACGTCGACGCTGATCGCGCCGTTGTAGGTCTTCTCACCGGTCGCCCACGCGGTCGCGGCCGCGGCGGAGTCGGTGACGACGGCCTTCGGGTCGTCCGGCTCGGTGGTCAGCTGACCCGAGTAGGGGAGCTTGTCCATCGCGAGCTGACCGCTCAGACCGGTCAGGTGCAGGCGCGCGGCCTGCCGGGCGGCGGCACCCATGCCGTCGCCGTTGATGAAGATGACGTTCTTCGCAGCCGGGGCCTTGCCCTTGCTTGCGGTCTGCGGGGCCGTGGCCGACGCACCCAGCGTCGGGCTGACCACCATGGTCACGACCGCGGCGGCGGCCGCAGCCGCCACGGGCGCGGCGTACCGCCGGGCCCTGCGAACACCCTCGGACACAACGACCTCCGTTGCTCACTGCTTGCCATTGCTTGGCTGTGAACTTAGGAGCCTTAGGGGGAAGGTTGACTAAGCGCAGATGTCCAGAACGCGACGGGACCTTCAGGTGACGGTAAAAGCCTAGGCCCGGACTTGTCCGTACAGGTGGTCGCGGCGCCTCCGTCCGCGGGCCGCCCCGCACCGCCGCATCCGGCGCGTTCGTGCAGATCACCGCCGTCGCGGGGCATCGTGATGCGCGCAGCGGGAAGGGCCGGGGAAAGGACCCCGGCGTTCACGTACCGTTCGCGTACGGCAAGGGGACGGTGAAGTCGTCCTCGACCGGCGGGTCCAGTTCGTGCGCCAGCAGGCCGGTGGCGGCGAAGCACCGCACGCGGACGGCGGCCGGGCTGACGTCCAGCCGCAGGAAGCTCTTGAAGAACGGCGGGCTGTACGTCGCCGAGCCCGGAGAGAGCAGACGGGTGAGCACCCGGCGGACGGGCAGGCGCAGCCGGCGCCTGCGGTCCGGCCGGGGCGGAGCACCCAGGACGCTCGCGACGAAGCGGGTCCGCCAGGTCACGCGGGCGCCGGTGGCCCGGGTGGCCGGGATGCCGAGGCGCCGGGCGAGGACCGCGGACGCCTCGTCCGGGGTCAGGTCGAACAGGCGGCGCAGGTGGAGCCGGCGGCCGTAGAGCCGGCTGTAGAAGGCGAGGGAGTCGCCGCGCATCGGGTAGCAGCGGAAGCGGTCCTCGGTGACGCCGCCGACCGCCACCCGGGGGATCGTGTGGGTGGCGTGCATGAAGGCGCCCCCGCCGCCGGAGACGACGTACTCGATCCTCCGGCCGTCCACGTCCACCGGGTAGCGCTGGTAGTTGTGGATGTCCCCGCCGATCACGGCGACGAAGTTGCGCTCCGGGTCGCGGACGACCTCGTCGACCGTGCCGCCGCCCTCGATGGCGCAGGGGTGGTGCTCGCCGTCCACGTAGATCGGGGAACCGGTGACGAGGATCTTGGGGCGGGGCCCCAGGGAGACCCGGCGCAGCCACTCGCCCTGCTCCCTGTCGATGTCGCCGAGCAGCCCCGTGTCGATGCCTATGATCCGTATCGGCCCCGAGTCGATCGCCCAGTACGGGCCGGGCTGGGAGGCCGTCTGCGAGGGCGCGGAGCGCAGCCGCCGGGCCTCGTCGAGCCGGGCGTCGTCCGGCACGTCGGGCTTCGCCCACAGCAGGGTGCGCCACCAGGCCCGGGTCAACCGGCGGGGGCGCGGCGCGGGCGGCAGGGCGGGGGCGCGGCAGAAGACCCGCATGAAGCCGTTGAGCCCGTCGTACCAGTCGTGGTTCCCGGGGATGGCGTAGACGGGGGCGTCGTAGTCCCGGTAGGGCCGGAAGAACTTCGTGTCGTACTCGTCGGCGCTGCCGACGGGGTAGAGGACGTCGCTGCAGATCACGGCGTAGCGCGTGCCGGCGCCCGCCTTGAGCATCCCGGGGACGACGGCGTACTGCGGGTCGTCGCCCTCGCCGGTGTCGCCGAGGAGGAGGAAGGAGAAGGTGTCGGGGTCGTCCCGCTCGATCACCAGGTCCGTGCCGGACGCCCCTCGCTCCAGCTGGCCGTTGACCCAGCGCTGCCGGTCCCGGCCGGTCGGGTCGCCGAACAGCGAGGCGAGCGGGCCGTTGCGGGCCTTCCACAGGGTCACCGGGTCCAGCCACGACAGGTTGACCACCCGGGCCGGCATCAACTCCCGGTAGGCGCCGGGCTGCTGGCTCTCCCAGCCGGCGCCGGCCAGGGATTCACGCGAGGAGTCGGACACGGGCGCACTGTAGCAACCGGGCCGGGCGCCGAAGGCGGCGCCCGGAGCCGCGCTCAGTCCTGCGCGTCCTGCGGGTACCAGCGCAGTTCGACCGTGTTGCCGTCCGGGTCCTGGACGTAGGTCGACAGGGCCGAGCCGCGCGCGCCGAACCTCCGCACGTTGGCCTCCAGCACCGTGAACACCCCGGACGCGACGACCTCTTCCCAGTCCAGCGGTTCCACGGTGAGGCAGATGTGGTCGACGTTGGACTCGCCGCGGGGCCCGGCGACCAGGTCGATGATGGTCTCCCGGGTGACCCGCACCGACGGGAACGGGGCCTTCCCCGCGCGCCATTCGTCGACGCGCACCGGTTCAAGCCCGAGCGGTCCGGTGTAGAAGGCCAGGGACCGCTCGACGTCGGCGACGTTGAGGACCAGGTGGTCGAAGGCCTTCACGCGCAGCACGGTCATGTCTCCTCCAGAGGTGGTGTGCCGTGGACGTCCTCCACGATCCGCCGGGGGGCCGCCGCCATCAAGACATGATCACCGTACGATCGTTGAGCGGAGTTCAACGCCGAGGGGGAAGCGTGCTGGAGCGGGTGGAGATCGAGGCCTTCCTCACCCTCGCCGAGGAGCTGCACTTCGGCCGGACCGCCGAGCGCCTGGGGGTCACCACCGGGCGGGTCAGCCAGGTGGTGGGCAAGCTGGAACGCAGCATCGGCTGCCCGCTCTTCGAGCGGAACAGCCGCAGCGTCCGGATCACCCCGGTCGGCAGGAGGCTCGCGGACGACCTGCTCCCCCTCGTCGCCGGGATGGAGGAGGCGCTGCGCAGGGCCGCCGACGCCGGCCGCGGCATCACCGGCGCACTGCGCGTGGCCTTCCTCGGCGAGGGCACGGCGCCCACGCTGCTGAGGGTGGTCCGCCTGTTCTCCGAGCGCCATCCCGACTGCCGGGTGGACGTGCGCGAGGTCCAGCTGGCCACCTCCCGGGCGAGCCTGCTGGACGGTTCCGTCGACGTGCTCCTGGCCTCCTTCCCCTTCGACGGGATGGTCCGCGGACCGGTGCTGCTCAGGGAGCGCCGGGTGCTCGCGGTGGCCGCGGGGCACCCGGCGGCCGGCCGGGAGTCGGTGTCGCTCGAGGTGCTCGCGGACCACCCCGTGGTGCAGTACCCGGAGGTGACCTCGGTGGCCTTCAAGCGGGACCGCACCCCGGAGCGCACCCCGTCGGGCCGCCCGGTCCCGAAGGGGCCGTCCGGGGGGTCGTTCTCCGAGATGCTCACCCTGGTGGCGCTGGGCCGGGGCGTCCTCCCCGTCGGGGAGCACGCACGCCGCTACTACCCCCGGCCGGACCTCGCCTACGTCCCCCTCCACGACGCACCGCCCATCGAGCGCGGTCTGGTGTGGCGGCACGGCAACACCACGGCCCGGGTCCGGGCGTTCGCCCGTGCGGCGGCGGACGTCGCTGCCACCCGACCCGACCGGGCACAGGATGTCGGGTCCGGCGGGGTGCCCGACGCCTAGCGTGGGTCGTGGAAGAGGAAGGGGACCGGGAGTGCTGGAACGTCTCAACCAGGCCCTGGAGCACATCGAGCGCCATCTCGACGGGCAGGTCGACGTGGCCGCGCTGGCACGTGTCGCGGGCACCTCGGAGTACCACCTGCGCCGGATGTTCTCCGCGCTCGCGGGCATGCCGCTCTCGGAGTACGTACGGCGCCGCCGGCTGACCGTCGCCGGCGCGGAGGTGCTCGCGGGGCCCGCGACGCTGCTGGAGGTCGCGGTGCGCTACGGGTACGGATCGGGCGAGGCCTTCGCCCGGGCGTTCCGCGCCGTGCACGGGGTCGGACCGGGCGAGGCCCGGCGCACCGGCGCCGCGCTGGTCTCCCAGCCCCGGTTGGCCTTCCGCCTCACCGTCGAAGGGAGCAGCAGCATGCGTTACCGCGTCGTGGACAGGCCGGACTTCAGGGTCGTCGGGCTCAAGGCCCGGGTCCCCCTGGTGCACTCGGGGCCGAACCAGGCGATCGTCGACTTCGTCCGCGGGATCGACCCGCGGCTCGTGGCACGTCTGGACGAGCTGTCGGACCAGGAACCGCGGGGGGTCGTCGCGGTCTGCGACGACCTGGACCCGAGTCGCGCCGAAGGCACCTTCCTCGACTACCACCAGGGGGTGATCACCTCGGCGGCCGCGCCCGACGGCACCACGGTCCTCCCCGTCCCCGCGGGCACCTGGGCGGTCTTCACCACCTCCGGGCCGGCGCCGCAGGCCATCCAGGAGCTGTGGCGGGACGTGTTCACCCAGTGGTTCCCCTCCAACCCGTACCGCAGCCGCCCCGGCCCCGAGATCCTGCGCGCCCGTCCTTCCGCGGACGGGACCGAGGCGGAGGCCGAACTGTGGCTCCCGGTGGAACGCGAACGGGGCTGAGAACGTGGCGGTGGTGTCACGCCGGTGAGGAAGTGAGTGCCCGGAACCGGATTCGAACCGGTACGCCCGCAAGGGGCAGCGAGGTTTAAGCTCGCCGTGTCTGCATTCCACCATCCGGGCGTGGCGGTGCGAGAGCGCAGTACGAGCCTATCCGGCGGGGCGGGTGGAACAGGGCCCAGGATTCGTCATGTTGTCTGATTTTAAGGCTGACTGACGGACCATCAGATACGTTCCGCCCGGAGGAAAGCACAGGCCCGGGGCGGTCCGGGCGGCGGACCGCGCCCGCTGCATATGACGCGAAATCGCTTCCACCCGGGGGCGGGATGTCGGGGTCCCCGTCATCCCCAAGTAGGACGCGGGGGTCCGCGTGTACCTCTCGGGACTGCCTGCAGAACCACGATGTGGACGGATCCCGGCGACGTCTCCCGTCGGGACGATGGAGGGGTCCGATCGACTCCCCCCGTCCCGACAGGAGCAGCGTGCCGTGACCACCACCACCGCACACCCCACCGCCACGGCCACGGCCGCCCGCGCCACCGACCTGAGCAAGGTCTACGGGGAGGGCGAGACCCGGGTCGTCGCGCTCGACGCGGTGACGGTCGAGTTCCGCGCCGGCGAGTACACCGCGATCATGGGGCCCTCGGGCTCGGGCAAGTCCACGCTGATGCACTGCATGGCGGGCCTGGACACCGTCTCGTCCGGCTCGGCGCGGATCGGCGACACCGAGCTGTCCTCGCTGAAGGACAAGCAGCTCACCAAGCTCCGCCGGGACAAGATCGGCTTCGTCTTCCAGGCGTTCAACCTGCTGCCGACGCTCACCGCCGCGGAGAACATCACGCTCCCGATGGACATCGCCGGCCGCAGGACCGACAAGCAGTGGCTGGACCGGGTCGTCGAGACGGTCGGACTGTCCGGGCGGCTGTCGCACCGGCCGTCCCAGCTGTCCGGCGGACAGCAGCAGCGGGTCGCCGTCGCCCGGGCACTGGCCAGCCGGCCCGAGATCATCTTCGCCGACGAGCCGACCGGCAACCTCGACTCCCGTTCCGGCGCGGAGATCCTCGGCTTCCTCCGCAACTCCGTCAAGGAGCTCGGCCAGACGGTCGTCATGGTCACCCACGACCCGGTCGCCGCCTCCTACGCCGACCGCGTGGTCTTCCTCGCCGACGGGCGGATCGTCGACGAGCTGCACGGCCCGACCGCGGACACGGTGCTGGAGCGCATGAAGCGCTTCGACGCCAAGGGCCGTACCAGCTGATCCGCGCCGCCGACCACGAGCCACGACCGAGAGACAAGCCCTGACATGTTCCGTACCGCCCTGCGCAACGTGCTCGCGCACAAGGCCAGACTGCTGATGACCGTGCTCGCCGTGATGCTCGGCGTCGCCTTCGTCTCCGGCACCCTGGTGTTCACCGACACCATCGGCAATGCCCTCCGCAAGGCCTCCGCGAGGAGCTACTCCGACGTCTCGGTCGCCGTCACCTACGGGGACGCCGACCACCCGCTCCCCCAGCGGCTGGTGGACGAGATCGGCCGGCTGCCCGGCACCGCGTCCACCACCGCGACCGTCACCGGCTTCACCGCGATCGCCGGCAAGGACGGCCGGCTGGTCGGCGACGGCTGGTCCACCCGCGGCGGCAACTACGCCGGTGCGGACCGCTATCCGATCCGCGAGGGACGCGCCCCGCGGACCTCCTCCGAGATCGCGCTGGACTCCAAGACCGCGGAGCGGACGGGCTACGCCGTCGGCGACACCGTCCGGATGTCCATCGACGGCCCGGTGATGCGGCAGAAGGTGACCGGCGTCTTCTCCACCGACGACGGCAACGTCGCCGCGGGCGGCAGCCTGGTGCTCTTCGACACGGCCACGGCCCAGAAGCTCTTCGGCAAGCCGGGCACGTACGAGGAGATCGACGTCAAGGCGGCGCCGGGCACCGCGCAGGCCGCGCTCAGGGCCGAGATCGAGAAGCTGCTGCCGCGCCACGCCAAGGACGCCACCGCGACCACCGGGCAGAAACTGGCGGACGACGAGGCCCGGCAGATCGCCTCCGACCTCAGCAACTTCAACACCACCCTGCTCAGCTTCGCCGGCATCGCGCTCTTCGTCGGCATCTTCATCATCGCCAACACCTTCACCATGCTCGTCGCCCAGCGCACCAAGGAACTCGCACTGCTGCGCGCCGTCGGCGCCAGCCGCCGGCAGGTGACGCGGTCGGTGCTGGTCGAGGCCCTCGTGGTGGGCGTGGTGGCCGGTGCCACCGGGTTCCTGCTGGGCATCGGCATCGCGGCCGTCATGCGGGCGGCGCTCGGCTCGGCCGGGGCGGAACTGCCCGAGGGCGCCCTGTCCGTACAGCCCGGCACGGCCGGGGCTGCGCTCGCCGTCGGTGTGGGCGTCACCATGCTCGCCGCATGGCTGCCGGCCCGCCGGGCCGCCAAGATCCCGCCGGTCGCGGCGATGAGCAGCGTGCACGCCCCGGCCACCGTCAAGGGCCTGCTCCTGCGCAACACCCTGGGCGCGCTGCTGTCGGCCGCCGGTGTGGTCCTGGTCCTGGCCGGCTCGGGGATGAAGGACAACGGCAACATGGTCCTGGGCGGCGGCGCCGGGCTACTGCTGATCGGCGTCTTCGTCCTCACGCCGCTGCTGTCCCGGCCGGTGGTCGCCGCGGCCGCGCCGCTGCTGCGGCCCTTCGGGGTCACGGGCAAGCTCGCCCGGCAGAACTCGGTGCGCAACCCGCGGCGCACCGCCGCCACCGCGTCGGCCCTGATGATCGGTCTCACCCTGATCACCGCCCTCACGGTGGTGGCCATCTCGGTCAAGACCACCGTGGACGAACTGGCCGCCGCCCACCTGAAGGCCGACTACCAGATCACGATGGCCACCGGCCGGAACCTCTCCCCCGAGGTGGCCGAGAAGGTCGCCGGCACCGACGGCGTCAGCGACTCCAGCGCGGTGCGCGACGCGCACACCGAACTGGGCGGCGAGGACGAGTGGGTCACCGGCGTCGACGCGCCGCAGATCGGGCGGCTGCTCACCTTCGACTTCACCCACGGCTCCCTGGCCGCGGTGCACGGCGACTCCGTCGTCGTGGACTCCGACACCGCCGAGCGGCGCGGCTGGCACACCGGGCAGAGCCTGCCGGTGCGCTACGACGACGGCACCAAGGGGCGGTTGACGATCGGCGGCGTCTACGAGGGCGGCGACCTGATCAACGGCGTGATCATGGACAACGCCACGGTCACCCCGCACACCCCCGAGGCAGGGGACATGCGGGTGCTGGTGCGGATGGCCGGCGGCGCCGACGAGGCCAACCAGGACGCGCTGGTGGAGGCGCTCGGCGAGAACCCGGTGATCAAGGTCCAGGACAAGGCGGCCATCTCCCGCGAGCTCAGTTCCACGATCGACCTGATGCTGAACATCCTCTACGGGCTGCTCGCGATGGCCGTGTTGGTCGCGGTGCTGGGTGTGATCAACACGCTGGCGATGTCGGTCTTCGAGCGCAAGCACGAGATCGGCATGCTGCGCGCGATCGGCCTGGACCGTGCCGCGGTCAAGCGGATGATCCGGCTGGAGTCCCTGGTGATCTCGCTGTTCGGCGCGGTGCTGGGCCTCGGGCTCGGGGTGTTCCTCGCCTGGGCCGTCGGCGGGCTGATCAAGCCCCAGCTGCCGAGCTATGCGATGACGCTGCCCTGGGACAGGATCGGGGTGTTCCTGGCGATGGCCGCCCTGGTGGGCGTCCTGGCCGCGCTGTGGCCGGCCCGTAGGGCGGCCAGGCTGAACATGCTGGAGGCCATCAAGGCCGAGTAGCGGAACGGCGGGAGGCGCCCGAGGGGCGGAGGCCGCGACGGCCTCCGCCCCCGGCGCGTCAGTCCTGCCGGCCCGGGCCCAGCCAGTCGGCCCGGGTGCGGGGCATCCCGGAGCCGCCGTCCTTGGTCGGACGGACGGCGAGCACCTGGTTGACGCCGATGCGGTTCTGCTCGAAGGAGAGCGCGGAGGCCGCCATGTACAGCCGCCAGACACGGGCGCGGCCGGCTCCGGCGAGGCGGACGGCCTCCGGCCAGTGCGCCTCCAGGTTGGCGACCCACTGCCGCAGGGTCAGGGCGTAGTGCTCGCGGATCGCCTCCACGTCCCGTACCTCGAGCCCGGCCTCCTCCAGCCGGGAGACGGTGGAGCCGACCGGGGCCAGCTCGCCGTCGGGGAAGACGTACCGGTCGATGAACTCGTCGACGTGATAGGCCTCTTCATCGGCCCAGGGGCGGCGGCCGATCTGGTGGTTGAGCAGCCGGCCGCCGGGCCGCAGGAGCCCGTACAGCACCCCGGCGTACTGCCGGTAGCGCTCGCGGCCCACGTGCTCGGCCATGCCGATCGAGGAGATGGCGTCGTACGGCCCGTCGTCGACCGCCCGGTAGTCCTGCACGCGGATGTCGATCCGGTCGGCGAGGCCGGCGTCGGCGACCCGCTTGCGCGCGGAGGAGGCCTGCTCGGTGGAGAGCGTGACGCCGGTGGCGTGGACGCCGTAGTGCTCGGCGGCGTGCATCACCATGGAGCCCCAGCCGCAGCCGACGTCCAGCAGCCGTTGCCCGGGCCGCAGTTCCAGCTTGCGGCAGATCAGGTCGAGCTTGGCCCGCTGGGCGTCCTCCAGGGTCGCGTCGGGCCCCTCCCAGTAGGCGCACGAGTAGACCATGGACGGGCCGAGCACCAGCCCGTAGAAGTCGTTGCCGACGTCGTAGTGATGGCTGATCGCCTGCCGGTCGCGGACCGGGCTGTGCAGCACCCCGGAGCGCCGGCGGACCTCCTCCGGCGGCGGGGGCGGCGGCAGTCCTGGGCCGGCGAGGGCGAGGGCCTCCCGGGCCAGCCGGTAGGTCTCGGGGTCGCGCGCGAGCCCGAGCAGACGGCGCGGTGACGCCCCGTCGTCCTCGGTGGGGCGATCCCAGACGAGCCCGGAGAGCCGGTCCAGCGCCTCGTACAGGTCGCCCTCGACGTCGAGTTCACCGGCCACCCAGGCGCGCACCAGGCCGAGCTCGCCGGGCTTCCACAGCAGCCGGCGCAACGCCCGGCGGTGCCGCACGACCAGCGTCGGGGCGTCGGGCGGTCCGGTCTCGCTGCCGTCCCACGCACGGATGCGCAGCGGGAGGGGAACGCCGAGCGCCTGCTCGGCGAGAGCGGTCAGTCGTCCGGCCGCATCGGCCATGGCGGGTACCTCCGTGCCTCCATGAAGACGGGTCCACTGGGCTGGGAAACGGATGCGGGATACACCGACATTCCCGCACTACCGCTTCTTTACCTCTACCCATCTCATGTCCTGTGCCCCGGGGCCAGGGACACGGGCACGGCGAAGGGCGCCCGCCCCACGGATGGCGGACGCCCTTCGGCCGGACTGCTACCTGCTCAGGCCTTGGCCTTGGTGGCCTCGGCGGCGACCGCCGCGACCGGGACCGGCCTGGCGGCCTCGTAGAACTCCTCGCGCGGGTTCTCGATGGCGCCGAGCGAGACGACCTCGCGCTTGAGGAACATCGCCAGCGTCCAGTCCGCGAGGACCCGGATCTTGCGGTTGAAGGTCGGGACCGCCATGCCGTGGTAGCCACGGTGCATGTACCAGGCCAGACGACCCTTGAACTTCAGCTTGAGCTTGCCGAAGCGGATGAGGGCGACGCCCTTGTGCAGGCCGAGGCCGGCCACCGCGCCCTTGTTGGCGTGCTTGTACTCCTTCTGCGGGAAGCCCCGCATGCCGGACACCACGTTGTCGCCGAGCACCTTGGCCTGGCGCAGCGCGTGCTGGGCGTTCGGCGGGCACCAGGCGCCGGGGCCGGAGGCCAGGTCGGGGACCTGGGCGTTGTCACCGGCGGACCAGATGTAGTCGGTGCCCTGGACCTGGAGCGTCGGGGCGGTGTCCACGTGGCCGCGCGGGCCGAGCGGGAGGCCGTACCGGGCGAGCGCCGGGTTGGGCTTGACGCCCGCGGTCCACACGATGGTGGAGGCGTCGACCTCCAGGCCGTTGGCGAGCACCACGTGCTTGTCGACGCAGGAGCTCATGGAGGTGCCGAGGTAGACCTCGATGCCACGCTCGCGCAGGTGCTCCAGACCCCAGGTGCCCAGCTCCGGGCCGACCTCGGGGAGGATCTTGTCGGCGGCGTCGACGAGGATGAAGCGCATGTCCTCGCGCTTGACGTTGGTGTAGTACTTGGCCGCGTCGCGGGCCATGTCCTCGACCTCGCCGATCGTCTCGGCGCCGGCGAAGCCGCCGCCGACGAAGACGAAGGTGAGCGCCTTGCGGCGGACGTCCTCGTCGTTGGTGGAGTCGGCCTTGTCGAGCTGCTCCAGCACGTGGTTGCGCAGGCCGATGGCCTCCTCGACGCCCTTCATGCCGATGCCGTGCTCGGCGAGGCCGGGGATCGGGAAGGTGCGGGAGACGGCGCCGAGCGCGACCACCAGGTAGTCGAAGGGCAGTTCGTAGGTCTCGCCCACGAGCGGCTCGACGACCGCGACCTTGCGGTCCTGGTCGATGGTGGTGACCCGGCCGGTGAGGACCTCCGCCTTGGGGAGCACGCGGCGCAGCGGCACCACGACGTGGCGGGGAGAGATGCTGCCGGCGGCGGCCTCCGGCAGGAACGGCTGGTACGTCATGTACGAGCGCGGGTCGACGACGGTCACCGTCGCTTCCGCGTAACGCATCTTCTTGAGGATGCGCCGCGCCGCGTACAGGCCGACGTACCCTCCGCCTACTACGAGGATCCTGGGACGCTCCGTGGTGCTCATGCTTCGAGTATTCACCACGCCCCAGGGGGTACCTCGTGAGCCCCTTCACAAGGTTTGCGGTGCCCTCTGCTACACTGCGCCGCTTCGTGACCAGGGCCACAGCACCCAGGGGGAACCCGGTGGGTGCCGCGGGCGTTGAGCGCCCCGTCCGACCAGCGGCGATCGGCATCCGGGGGCACCCCGCCACCGTCCCGCAACACCGCCGAAACACGGGCGCACCAAGGGTTTTGGAGGGCTCGCGGGGTCCCGGCCCCGGAAAGTTGGGCCGTCCGGCGGGAACTTTCATGTGAAGAAATTCACGAACTTTGTGGGGCGGGCGTGTCACGCCCGCCCCCAAGGTCCGCTCAGTTGGAAAAGGCCCTGCTCAGGCGATGCTCCAGGCGATCCCGTCGAGGATGTCGTGTTCGGAGACCACGACCTCCCGGGCGCCCGTGCGCTCCATGATCCGCAGCAGCACCAGGGCACCCGCGCCGATCACGTCGACCCGTCCCGGGTGCATCACCGGGATCGCGGCGCGTTCGGCGTGCGTGGCGGCCAGCAGGCGCGCGCTGATCTCCCGCACCGTCCCGACCGGGACGCGGGAGTGGTGGATGGCGGCCCAGTCGTACTCGGGCAGGTCCAGCGCGATCGCGGCGACCGTGGTGACGGACCCGGCCAGGCCGACGAGGGTGCGGGCCTCGCGCAGCGGGACGGTCCGCTCGGCGAGGTCGAGGGCGGCGTCGATGTCCCGCGTCATGGCGGCGATCTGCGCGGCGGTGGGCGGGTCGGTGACCACGCCGTCGCGGACCAGGTGGCGCTCGGTCATCCGCACGCAGCCGACGTCGACCGAACGTGCGGCCGTGACGTGGCGGTCGCCGACGACGAACTCGGTGGAGCCGCCGCCGATGTCCACGACCAGGAAGGGCCGTTGCAGGTCCGTACGTCCGGTCAGTTCCTTGGTGGCGCCGGTGAAGGAGAACTCCGCCTCCTGGTCGCCGGTGATCACCTCGGGCTCCACGCCGAGGATGTCCACCACGCCGCGCACGAAGTCGTCCCGGTTGGCGGCGTCACGGGAGGCGGAGGTGGCCACGAAACGGACCTTGCGCGCCCCCAGTTCCCCGATCACGCCCGCGTACTCGCGGCAGGCCGCGAAGGTGCGCTCCAGGGCCTCGGGGGCGAGCCGGCCGGTGCGGTCCACGTCCTGGCCGAGCCGGACGATGGTCATCCGGCGGTCCAGGTCCTTGATCTCACCCGTCGCGGGGTCCGCGTCCGCGACGAGCAGGCGGATGGAGTTGGTACCGCAGTCGATGGCGGCGACCCGGGTCACCGGTCCTCGCCCTCCTCCTGCCCGGCGGCGCCGCACGGGCTCACGCACGGGCCCTTGCGCCACCACTCGGGCAGCATCGCGATCGTCTCGTCGCCCAGCGGGTTCACCCCGGGGCCGGCCGCGAGGGAGTGGCCCACCAGGACGTGCAGGCACTTCACCCGGTCCGGCATGCCGCCGGCGCTGGGGAAGCCCTGCAGGACCTCGATGGCGTCCCGGCGGGCGATGTAGTCCTCGTGCGCGGCGCGGTAGGCGGCGGCCAGCTCCTCGTCCTGCGCGAGGCGGGCCGTCATCTCCTTCATGACGCCCTCGGCCTCGAGGGTGCCGATCGCCGAGGCGGCGCGCGGGCAGGTCAGGTAGTACAGCGTCGGGAACGGCGTCCCGTCCTCCAGGCGCGGCGCCGTCTCCACCACGTCGGGGTTGCCGCAGGGGCAGCGGTGCGCGATGGCCCGCAGGCCGCGCGGCGGACGGCCGAGCTGCTCCTTGAAGGCGGCGATGTCCGCCTCGGTGGGCGGGGCGTGCTCGGTCTGCGGCGGGGGCTTTTCCATGCCTGGGCGTGTCTCTCTCAGGGGCTTGCGTCAACGATGTGCTGCGGTGGCGGCGGCGTCCGCGTGGTCGACGCCGTCCCACAGGTTCGCGTACCAGGGGCGGCGGGCCGCGCTGTCGCTGCGGCGGGCGCCGGAGTCCTCGGGAGCCGCGGCCCCGGTGGGCTCCACCACCGTATACGCCGTCTCGCCCGGCAGTACGTAGTGCAGCCGGGCCCGGGCCTGCGCCTTGACGTACTCCGGGTCCTGCCAGCGGGCCTTCTCCTCCCGCAGCTCGTCCACCCGCTTGCGCGCCTGCTCGGCCTGCTTGCGCTGGTCGGCGATCTGCGAGCGCTGCGCCACGTACTGGCGCATGGGGTAGGCGAGGGCGACGACCAGGGCGCAGACGACCAGCGCCAGCAGCGCGGCCCGGCCGGTCAGCCGGTTGCGGCCACGGGGCAGCGCGGGTCGCGGGCGGCCGGCCGCGCGGTAGACGCGGGCCTGCGCCTGTGCCCCGAGGGCACGGATGCGCGTCGCGGTGGAGAAGCGATCCGGCACGTGCACCTCCGGTGGGGTTCGGGTGGCCCTTGCTGGCGCACGGTGCCGCCCGCCGCGGACGCGGCGGGCGGCACCGGACGGGGTCAGCCCTTGAAGCGGGGGAACGCGGAGCGGCCGGCGTACACCGCGGCGTCGTCGAGGATCTCCTCGATGCGCAGCAGCTGGTTGTACTTGGCGACGCGCTCGCTGCGCGCGGGGGCGCCGGTCTTGATCTGGCCGCAGTTGGTGGCGACGGCGAGGTCGGCGATGGTGACGTCCTCGGTCTCGCCGGAGCGGTGCGACATCATGCACTTGTAGCCGTTGCGCTGGGCCAGCTCGACCGCGTCGAGGGTCTCGGTCAGCGAACCGATCTGGTTGACCTTGACCAGGAGCGCGTTGGCGGTGTCGCTGTCGATGCCGCGCTGCAGACGCTCGGGGTTGGTGACGAACAGGTCGTCGCCGACCAGCTGGACCTTGTCACCGAGCTCCTCGGTGATGGTCTTCCAGCCGTCCCAGTCCTCCTCGTTCAGCGGGTCCTCGATGGAGACCAGCGGGTACGCCGCCACCAGCTCGGCGTAGTACGCGGTCATCTCGGCCGCCGACAGGGACTTGCCCTCGAAGGAGTAGCTGCCGTCCTTGTAGAACTCGGAGGCGGCCACGTCGAGCGCGAGCGCGATGTCCTGGCCGGGCTGGTAGCCGGCCTTCTTGATGGCCTCGACGATCAGGTCGAGGGCGTCGCGGTTGCTCGGCAGGTTCGGCGCGAAGCCGCCCTCGTCGCCGAGGCCGGTGGACAGGCCGCGCTCCTTCAGGACCGCCTTGAGGGTGTGGTAGACCTCGGCGCCCCAGCGCAGGGCCTCGGAGAAGGACTCCGCACCCACGGGTGCGATCATGAACTCCTGGATGTCCACGTTGGAGTCGGCGTGCGAGCCGCCGTTCAGGATGTTCATCATCGGGACCGGCAGCACGTGGGCGTTCGGGCCGCCCAGGTAGCGGAAGAGCGGCAGGTCGGAGGCCTCGGAGGCGGCGTGGGCCACGGCCAGCGAGACACCGAGGATGGCGTTGGCGCCGAGGGAGGACTTGTCCGGGGTGGCGTCCAGGTCGAACATCGCCTGGTCGATCAGCCGCTGCTCGGTCGCGTCGTAGCCGACCAGCTCCGGGCCGATCTGCTCGA
This sequence comes from Streptomyces sp. TOM-9, assembly GCF_056858595.1. Classification (NCBI taxonomy): domain Bacteria; kingdom Bacillati; phylum Actinomycetota; class Actinomycetes; order Kitasatosporales; family Streptomycetaceae; genus Streptomyces; species Streptomyces sp. TOM-9. The sequence goes on from NZ_JBXEQB010000001.1 coordinate 4,130,670, forward strand.
TGACGGCCAGCACGGCCTTCTCCACGCCCTTGCCCTGGTAACGGCTCTTGTCACCGTCGCGGAGCTCGAGGGCCTCGAACGCACCGGTGGACGCACCGGAGGGGACGGCTGCACGGCCCGTGCTGCCGTCGTCGAGGCCGACCTCGACCTCGACGGTGGGGTTGCCTCGCGAGTCGAGGATTTCCCGGGCTACGACGACGTCGATGGACGGCACGTGGGTCTCCTTCTGGATGTCTCTTCGTTTCGGCATGAGCCTAACCGACCCGAAAAGCCCCGGCCGGGCACGCTCGGGGGATGGACGCGCCCTGCTGCGGAACGGAGGAGAAAGTTCAGCCCGATGTCAGCCGGTGTCCGCCGGGCGGGGGTGGACTCCCGGCCCGGCGGCGCGCGGCGGACTCAGCGGCCGAGGTCCAGGTACGAGCCGGGGCTGATCACGTTCGGGTCGTCGCCGATGACGTCGCGGTTCGCGTCGTACAGGCCGCGCCAGCCGCCGCCGACGTGCTGCTCCATCGCGATCTCGCAGAGCGAGTCGCCCTCCTGCACCAGGTAGCGGCTGCCGGTGGTGGTCTTGGCGCTGGTGCCGCTGTCCCGGCCGGTGTCGGCCTTCTTGGTCTCCGCGCGCGTGTCGGTGGTGAGCGGGAGGACGCCCCAGGCGGCCTCCCCCTCCACGAAGTGGGCCGGCAGGCCGGCGGGGTCGCCGCTCTGCGTACCGGTCGAACCCGCGGTGTTCCCGGTGGCGGTGCCGTCGGTGGCGGTGCCGGTGCCGGTGCCGGTGCCGGTCTCCGGCTTGCGGTGCTTGCCGGTGCCCTTGCCCTTGCCCTTGTCGTCGGCGGAGGGGGTCGCGGAGGCGTCGGGACCCTCGGTCGCGTCGGCGTCCGGGGTGGCGGTGGTGTCCTCGTCGGTGCCCGGGGAGGTGGTGCCCGTGCTGTCGTCGCCGGTGGTGGTGCCGTCCCCGTCGGTGTCCTGGTCGCCGGAGCCGGTGGAGTCGCCCGTTCCCTGGCCGTCCTGGTCCTGGCCGCCGTGCAGCAGGTCGTCGAGGGCGTCGGTGAGTCCTGAGGAGTCGGCGCAGCCGGACCACGCGTCCGGGCCGAGCTCGGCGAGCATCTTCTCGGCCACGGATATCTGCTCGTTGCGGCTGGCGAGGTCCGGGCGCTCGGCGTACTGGGCGCCGCCGTACTGCTCCCAGGTCTCCTCGGTGATCTGCAGGCCGCCGAAGAACCCGTTGCCGGTGTTGGAGCTCCACAGACCGCCGCTCTCGCACATGGCGACCGCGTTCCAGGTGCTGTTGGCGTCGGCGGCGCTGGCGCCGCTCGCTGCGAAGAGGGGGAGCGTGAGGCCCGCCCCGGTCGCCGCGACCGCGACCATGGCGGTCGGGGCCTGACGCGGCTTGCGGTGTCGGCCGTTCCCGGACTTCAGCATTGCGGCATCGCCTTTCACATTCGAATACTGCGATGGCGCCCGACGGTAGTGGTCTTGGCCCATGCATCACAAGTCGGTGTCCCACGGATCACGCGAAGATCACGTTCTGACGTCCTGTCAGTCACGTTCCGGTGAGAAGGCGACCGGCAGGGTCCTCAGGCCCCGCATGATCAGGCCGCCGCGCCACCTCAGGTCGGCCGGCTCGGCGGCAAGTCGCAGGTCCGGCAGCCGGGTCAGAAGCGTCGCCAGGGCGCACTGCGCCTCCAGCCGCGCGAGGGGGGCGCCCAGGCAGTAGTGGATGCCGTGGCCGTACCCCAGGTGCTGGTTGTCGCGGCGCGACAGGTCCAGGGTGTCCGGGTCGGCGAAGCGCTCCGGATCGCGGTCGGCGGCCGCCAGGACGACCAGCACCGGATCGCCGGTGGCGACGGACTGCCCGCCGACGGTGAGGGGTTCGGTCGCGAACCGCCAGGTCGCCAGCTCCACCGGCCCGTCGTAGCGCAGCAGTTCCTCGACGGCGGTGGCGAGCGGCTCGCGCTCGCCGCGGGCGAGGGAGTCCTGGAGCCGCCGCCGCTGCTCGGGGTGGCGCAGCAGGGTGTAGGTGCCGTTGCCGATGAGGTTGACGGTCGTCTCGAAGCCCGCGAAGAGCAGGATGAAGGCCATCGCGGCGGCCTCGTTCTCGGTGAGGTGCTCACCGTGGTCGCTCGCCCGGATCAGTCCGGAGATCAGGTCGTCGCCGAGCTCCGAGCGCTTGCGGTGGATCAGTTCCAGCAGGTAGGCCCGCATCTTCTTCACCGAGCGGGCCACTCCCCCGCGCGGCCCGCCGCCGTGCCGGATCATCATGCCCGCCCAGTCGCGGAAGTCGTCCTGGTCCTCGGCGGGGACGCCCAGCAGGTCGCAGATGGCGTAGATCGGCAGCGGGAACGCGAACTCATGGATGAGATCCGCCTCGCCCTTGGCGGCGAAACCGTCGATCAGGCGGTCGGTCAGCTCCTGCACCCGCGGCGCGAACTCCGCCACCCGGCGCGGGGTGAAGGCCTTGGAGACCAGCCGCCGCAGCCGGGTGTGGTCGGGCGGATCGATGTTGAGCAGGTGCGTCATCAGGTCGGCGCTGCGCTCGCCCGGGATGCCCACCTTGCCCTTGGCGTGGGCGCGTTCGGAGTGGTGGACGGGGTTCTTGCTGAGCCGTGCGTCGGCGAGCGCCTGCTTGGCGTCCGCGTACCGGGTGACCAGCCAGGCCTCCACCCCGCTGGGCAGGGTCGTGCGGTGCACCGGGGAGTGCTCGCGCAGCCAGGCGTACGCGGGGTACGGATCGGTCGCGAACTGCCAGGTGAACAGCTCGGGGGCGGCCGGGATGCCGGGGTCGGGGGTCACGCTCTCATGCACCCCATGACGTTAGCCGGTCGCGGCTGAGCCGGTCGGCGAGCCTGGTCGTCTCCGGGAGGCGGTAGGAGGGGGCCAGGGCGAGCACATGACGGCAGGCGGTGTCCAGGTCGACGCCGTGGCCGGTCGAGACGTAGACCGGCTTCACCCCGGCCTGGGTCCGCAGCACCCGGCCCACCGTCTCACCCGCGTCCACCAGCGGTGCGGTCGATCCCCGGGCGTCGCCGAGCGCGGCCGGGTCCCAGGTGCCGACGAAGGGCGTCTTCGCCACCCCCGCCGCCGGCAGGCCGGTGACCACGCCCAGGTGGCAGGCGAGCCCGAAGCGCCGCGGGTGCGCCAGCCCCTGGCCGTCGCAGAGCAGCAGGTCGGGCGTGACGGAGAGCTTCTCCAGCGCGTCGATCAGCACGGGCAGCTCGCGGAAGGCGAAGAGCCCGGGGACGTAGGGGAACGTGGCCCGGGCGGTCGCCGTGACCTGCTCGACGGGGGCCAGCGTCGCGGTGTCGAGCACGACGACGGCGGCGGCGACGGTGTCGCCCTCGACACCGTGACCGCCGCCGTAGGCGACGTCCAGTCCGGCCACGTATCGCGGCCGCTGCGGGCCCGGCCCGCGGTGGTCCGCCAGCGGACGGAGCCGGTCCTGCAGGGCCCGGGCCTCCGCCTCGTCGCGCGGCCACGCGTGCCCTACGTCGATGCGCATGGCCGCCAGCCTAGAGCGGCCACGGCCGGGCCCGGCGGCCGCGGCTCAGTGCTCCTCCTTGCCGCCTTCCTCCTGTCCCGGCCCGGAACGGGTCGGTGCGCCTCTGGGAGCGGCGCCCGGGGACCCGCCCGCGGTGCCGGCGGGGGTGCGGGTGCCGCCCTCGGGGCTGCGGGTGCCCGCGGGGCCGCGGGTGGCGCCCTCGGGGCCGGGCACGCCGTGGGAGCCCCAGTTGCCGAAGCCCTTCAGGGAGTGTGGGAGGCGCCGGACGCCGTCCTGCGGCCATTCGTCCGGCTCCCGCCATTCGGTGAGCGTGTGCCGCTCACCGTCCTGGTGGCCGGGGCCGTGGTCGGCCGGGGTCTCGCGGCCGTACTCCTGGCGGGTGTGCCACGCCCCGCCACGGGGCTGCGGTTTCTGCTCGGGGGGCGGTTCCTTGCCCCGGGCCCACATCCCGATCGACACCGCGCCGACCAGGATCCCGACCAGGAAAATGCCCACTACCAGCGGCGCGATGCCGACGATGTAGTCGTGCGGCACGGCCAGCTGGATCTGTTCCAGTGCTCGCATCATATGACCCATTTACCCGATCTGCCCCAAATTCACTCGGGACAGCGGGGATGACCCGGAACGGAGGGTCAGCCCTGCTTCTCGGCCTCCCGCTCCCCGGCCTCCGGCTTCCCGGCCCCGGGCTTCTCGGCCTCCAGGATCGCGTCCCGGTAGCGGCGCGCGGCGGCGCGCAGGGCGGACTCCGGGTCGATGCCGGCCTCCTGGGCGGCGAGCGCGAGCGCCAGCAGGCGCTCACCGGTGTCGGCGGCGTCCTGGCCGGGGACGGCCACGGACAGGCCCGCCTGGCGGGCCCGGGAACCGAGCTTGGCGGCGAGGGCGAGCGCGGGCTGGCCGAGGGGGATGCCCTCGGTGACCGAGCCGCGCCGCTTCTCCTCGGCCTTGGTGCGCAGCCAGTGCTCGCGGACGTCCTCCGGCGTCTCGGCGACCTCGTCGCCGAAGACGTGCGGGTGCCGGTGGATCAGCTTCTCCACGATGGTGGCGGCGACGTCGTCGATCGAGAACGGCTCCTCCGGGTCGTCCTGGGCGATCCGCGCGTGGAAGACGACCTGCAGCAGCACGTCGCCGAGTTCCTCGCGCAGGGCCTCCCGGTCGCCCTCCTCGGCGGCCTCGGCGAGCTCGTAGACCTCCTCGATGCCGTACTTCACCAGTTCCTGGGTGGTACGGACGCTGCTCCAGGGGCACTCGCGGCGGATCCGGTCCATCACCTGCACCAGGTCGAGCAGCCGCGCGCCCGGCAGGTCGTAGGACCCGGGCAGCAGCTCCAGGTCCGGCATGCGGACCCGGCCGGAGCCGCCGAGCCGGGCGAGCTCGTCGGTGACGCCGCGGTCGCCCTCGCCGCCGGCCAGGTAGACCACGGTGCGGCCGCCCTCGGTGAGGTCGACCAGCTCCCGCCCGGTGGGCGCGGACGGCTCGACGGCGACCCCGGCCTCACGCAGGTACGGCAGCTGCGGGTGCCCGGGGTCGGGGCAGACGACCAGGTCGGCGGCGCGCAGCAGCTCCCAGGCGGGCCAGGAGAGCAGGCCGGGGGCGACCCGGTGGGTGGTGGTCAGCAGTACCAGGCGGCCCGGACGGGCGGAGTCATCGGAGTGGTCCACCCGACGAAACTACCTCGCCGTGCGACAGCGCCGGGGCCGGGTCCGAGGTCGGACCCGGCCCCGGTTCCGGTGCATCAGGCCTGGGCGGCGCGGCGGCTCACCTCGGTCAGCCACGGGTCCTTGGTGTCGTCCAGGTCGAGCTTGTCGGAGTTCCACTTCCCGTAGCGCGGGTTGACGTCGATGTTCAGCTTCTTCGACGTGTCGCGCAGCACCTTGATCAGCGCCGTCTGGCCCTCGGGGGTCTGCACGTCGGCGCCGTAGTGGGCGGCGACCTTCTGCATCAGCAGGTCGGTGCGGATGCTCTCGTCGATGTCGGCGGGCACCATCGCGTAGGTCTGCAGCAGCTGGGCCTCCAGCGCCGCCTTGCCGCCCGCCTGCTTCTCGGTGTCCCCGCGGGCTTCCTGGAGTTCGTTGCGGGTGACGGAGACGCCTACGTCCTGCGCCGCCTTCTCGATCACCTCGTTCTGCACCAGCCGGTGCACGACGTTGCGCTGGAGGTCGCTGCTGGCCTCGATGAGCTGGGCGGCCTGCGGGGTCTTCTCCTGCGCGGCGCGCACCGCGGCGACCTTCGCCTGGACCGTCTCCACGGTGATCTGCCGGCCGTCCACGACGGCCGCGGCACCCGCGTGCGGCGTGCCGCAGGAGGTCAGCAGTGGCGCTGCGAGCAGCACGGCTGCGGCGGCGGTGGCGGAGAGAGCAGTCCTGCGGCGGAGCATTTTTGCCTCCCGGCAAGGGATCGAGCGACGGTGCACGACCTGGCAGTGATGCAGTGATCGAGGATATTGAGCAGGGCACCGGGATATCCAGCGATCCGCACAACACACTGCGCAAACGATCCGCGGCACCTCAGGTGTCGCAGGCGACCCCGTCGCCGTCGCGGTCCAGCGCCCGGGAGTAGCCGGGGTCGCCGCGGTGCAGCGGGGCCGCGCCGGCGTCGCGGGCCGCTGCGCAGTTCGCGTACGAGGCACCCGGGGAGGGGGCGGTGCCCTCCTTCCCGTCGCCCGGACCGGAGCCGCCGCTGTCGCCGCCGCCGCCGTTCCCGCCGCCGGACGTCACCGGCCTGCCGGCGTCCGGCAGGGGCTCGTCGGGGCAGGTGTCCAGCACCTTCTCCATGGCGGCCTTCTCGGCCCCGGTGACCCACAGCCCGTACTTCTTCTTCACTGCCACCTGGCGGGCCACGTACGGGCAGCGGAAGGCCTTGTCCGGCGGCAGCCAGGTCGCGGCGTCGCCGTCGCCCTTCCCGCGGTTGGTCGGGCCGTCGACGGCGAGGAGGTTCAGCGGGTCGTTGGCGATCTGCTTGCGCTTGTCGGGGGACCAGTACTTGGCGCCCTTCTGCCAGGCGTCGCTGAGCGCCACGACGTGGTCGATGTCGACCGTGCTGCGCCCGCGCGTGAAGTCGATCCGCTTCCCGGTGTAGGGGTCGTCGAGGGTGCCCGAGGCGACGACGCAGTCCCCGCCCCGGTCGGCACGGAAGGAGGTGCCGGTGAGGTCCCGGCGGAGTATGTCGTCGCGAGTGTCACAGCCGTTGTGGTCGGTGTCCGCCCAGGCCGCGCCGAACTCGTCCCGCGCGTAGCCCGTCTTGGGCGCCCGGCCCTTCACCGCCAGGTCGCCGACCGCCTTGAGCGCGCTGCCCTTCGGTGCCCCGTCGCTCCCGGCCCCGCTGCCCGTGCCGCTGCCGAGGCCCTCGCCCGTGCACCCGGCCAGACCCACGCCGAGCAGCACGGCGACGGCTGCCGCTGCCGTTCCCGCCCTGGTTGTAAGCACCTTGGCACTCTAGGGGGTGGCAGGTGGGGCCGGGCAGGGGGCGTACGGCGCCCGAACGGTCAGTGCGCGACGGCGGTTCGGCGCAGCTCGTCCACAAGGGAGAGGAAGAGGAGGAAGTTCGGGATGTCCTTGACCTTCTTGGACGACCAGGACAGGGACTTGCCGGCCTTCTTCAGCACGAGCACGCCGTCGGTGACCCGGACGCCCTCGATCTCCTGCCAGGTGACGGCACCGCGCCGGGGCGTCGCGACGCCGGAGCGGTTGACCGAGATGTCCCCGAAGGTCAGCGTCCGCCCCTCCGCCAGCATCCGCAGCATTCCCGGCAGCTGGAAGCCGGCGACCTCCTGCTGGATGAACGGCCCCCACCGCTCCGGCTCCGCGTAGAAGTTGAGGATCTTCCGGACCGTGCCGTCCGGCTTGTGCAGCGTGTAGCGGTAACCGGTGGCGACGTGGACGCCGTTGACGTAGGACTCGGTGATCTCCTGCAGCACCGTCATCGAGTCCCAGCGGAAGGCGGCGGGGACGCCGGCGTGGTCGATCTCGACCAGCCCGGACTCGAAGAAGTGGAGGCGCCGGGCGGCGGCCTTGCGGGAGAAGTTGGGGGTGCGCAGGGCATGGTGGAGGAACCAGAGGCCGGGCAGCACGAAGCAGGCCAGCCCCACGAGAATCATGAACACGAAGTTGCACGTCATCAGGAAGCCGTGCCGTTTCGGCATGATCGTGAGGCGGTGCCGCCCGAGCCCCTCGGCCGCGGCGAGGGCGGCGATGTCGTCGGGTATCCGGTCTTCCATGGTGCGTTCCGCCGTTCTCGGGAAGGGGACGGCCCTGGCGCGGCGCGCGCCAGGGCCCGGGGATCGTAGCCGGTGGCTCAGCCGGCGAGCTTGTCGATGTCGACGGTGTCCTTGGCCGCCGGGGCGGTGATCGCGGCCGCCTCGTCGAAGTCGGAGAAGACCATCGTGCCGGGCTCCTTGCCGCCCTTGACGACCAGCTTCAGCAGGTACGGCCTGCCTTCGGTGGCCACGTAGGCGGTGGTGGTCTCGGACCCGTCCTTGCTGGTGATCGGCACGGCGGGCGTGCCCGCCACGGTGGTGGGCTCGCCCTTCTTCCCGCCCAGCTCGCCGTCCGAGTCCTTCTCCACCTCGACGAGGAACGCGTTCAGGTCGCAGGCCTCGACGAGGTCCTTGTTGTCCGGCGTGTCGGCCTTGGTCTTCATCCACCGGCCGGCGAGGAGGTCCTTCATCGCGGCGCCGTCGGAGCCCTGGCTCTTCCAGAAGGCGTCGTCGCCCTTCATGTAGAGCGAGGGGCCCGCCTTGACGAGCTGGACGGTGCCGCCCTCGGCGGTGACCTCGCCCTTGCAGTCGCCGGTCCTGCTCATCGTCATGCGGAACTTCATCCGCTCGCCGTCGGAGATGCCGTCGAGGTCGACGGTCATCGCCGGGGCGGACTTCATGGCGGCCACGGCCTTCTTCTCGATGGTGGCGGCCGGCTGGTCGGCGAGGCCGGTGGCGGCCGGTTCCGCCGTGCCGCCGAGCGGGCCGCAGGCGGCCATCGTGAGGGCGGCGGTGACGCAGCCGAGCGCCGTGAGCGCTCCGCGAGTGGTGGTCATGAGGATCGTCCCCCCTGGTGGACAGCGTGTGGATGACGGTTGCGGGCCGGCGGAACGCCCGGGGACTCCGTGAACCGATGAGTCAATGACAGCATGAGCTGTGAACCGAGTCAACATGGAATCTCGATTCGCGCGAGTTCACGCGTGAAGGGTCGGAACTTTCGTTCACCGGTATGCTCGGGGCCACAGCCGTACCCCGCCGCGGGAAGGGAGCCAGCCAGGTGCCGGAGAACGCAAGCGAGGTGACCGCCGCCGGGATCGCACGGCTGGCCGGGGTGGGGCGGGCGGCCGTCAGCAACTGGCGCCGCAGGCATGCCGACTTCCCCAAGCCGGTGGGGGGCACCGACACCAGCCCGGCCTTCGCGCTGCCGGAGGTCGAGAGCTGGCTCCGCGCCCAGGGCAAACTCGCCGAGGTCCCGCTGCGTGAACGGGTCTGGCAGCGGGCCGAGTCCCATCCCTCGGGCACCGCGGCCGCGCTCCGGCAGGCCGGTGCCGTCTGCCTGCTCGTCCGTGAACACCCCGCCGACGGGCCCCGGATGGAGGGCGCCGCGGCCGAGGACGCCGTACGGGACCTCTTCGAGCGGCACTTCGGCGGGCGGTTCGCCCTCGGCGCCCCCGTCGACGCCGAACTGCTGCACGGCGCCGCCGAGCTCGCCGCCGGGATGGGCCCGCGCCAGGCCTACGAGTTCCTGCTCGGACGCCACCTGGACGCCAACCCCCGGCAGTACACGCTGACCCCGGCCGCGGCCGCCGAGCTGATGGCCGCGCTCGCCGGTCCCGCCCGTACCGTGCTGGACCCCGCCTGCGGCACCGGCACCCTGCTGCGTGCTGTCGAGGCCCCGCACGAGGTGTACGGCCAGGAGGCCGACCCGGACCTGGCGGCGCTGGCGGCGCTGCGGCTGGCGCTGCACGCCGACCCCGCCGCGGTGGTGCGGGTCGCCGGCGGCGACAGCCTGCGCGCCGACGCCTTCCCCGGGCTCGCCGCCGACGCGGTGCTGTGCCACCCGCCGTTCAACGAGCGCAACTGGGGCCACGAGGACCTCGCCTACGACCCCCGCTGGGAGTACGGCTTCCCGGCCCGCACCGAGTCCGAACTCGCCTGGGTGCAGCACTGCCTGGCCCGGGTCCGGGAGGGCGGGACCGTCGTGCTGCTCATGCCGCCCGCCGCCGCCTCGCGCCGCTCCGGCCGCCGGATCCGGGCCGACCTGCTGCGGCGCGGCGCCCTGCGCGCGGTGGTCGCGCTCCCGGCCGGCGCCGCGCCCCCGTACGGCATCCCGCTCCACCTGTGGGTGCTGCGCAGGCCGGGCGCCGGCACGGCGGCCTCCCCGCACCTGCTGCTGGTCGACACCGCGGGGTCGCAGGACGCGGCCCCCGGCGGTGAGAAGGTGCCCTGGCAGTCGGTGCGCGCCACCGTGCTGGACGCCTGGCACTCCTTCGACCGGCACGGCACCACGGAGGAACGACCCGGTGTGAGCCGCGCCCTGAAGGTCATCGACCTGCTCGACGACGACGTGGACCTGGCCCCCGCCCGCCACCTGCCGCCGCCCGCCGCGGGCGGCGGGGCGGCCGAACTCGCCGGGGTGCGCGACCGGTTGGCCGCCACCTTGCTGCGCACCGCCGAGCTCACCCCCGCCCCCGCCGGGGCGGCCGAGCCCGCCCGCTGGCCGCTCACCACGGTCGGCGAACTGGCCCGTGCCGGGGCGCTGGTGCTGCGAGCGGGCGGCACCGGGAGCGCCCGCCCCGGTGGCGGTCCCGCCGTGCTCACCGAGCACGACGTCCTCGGCGGTGGCGCGCCGAGCGGCAGCCTGCCCGAGGGACCGCCCGAGGAGGAGCCGGTCCTGACGCGGGAGGGCGACGTGGTCGTCCCGGTGCTCGGCCGGGGTTCGGCCGCCCGCGTCGTCGACGCCGCCACCGCCGGGGCGGCCCTCGGCCGCAACCTCCACCTGCTGCGCCCCGACCCGGCCGCCCTGGACCCCTGGTTCCTCGCCGGCTTCCTGCGCGGCACCGCCAACAACCGCCAGGCCAGCAGCTACGCCTCCACCGCGACGCGGCTGGACGTCCGCCGGCTCCAGGTGCCGCGGCTGCCGCCGGCCGACCAGCGCCGGTACGGGGAACGCTTCCGCACCCTGGCCGCCTTCGAGGAGACCCTGCGGCTGGCGGGACAGCTGGGTGAGCAGTTGGTGCAGGGGCTCTACGACGGGCTGACCGACGGCACGGTGCGTCCCGAATAGTTACGGGATCGGGTGACAGCCCGTCGGCGACGGCGGATACTCTCGCGATACCACCCGCAGCTGTCCTCCGCACTGATGTCCAGGGAGTACGAGAGCAGTGATGAACGGCCCCGGCCCGGTCCCGCCGTACCCACCCGCTCAGTCCAAGGCCACGGCGATCACGCTCCGTGTCATCTTCCTCACGATCACCGCGATCAGCTGCGGCTTCCTGTCCGGCCTCCCGCTGCTGCACCTGGCCATCCAGCGGCGCCGGACCATGGACTGGGTGTTCTTCTGGATCTGCACCGCGGTGAGCATCGCCTCCTTCGCGACCGTCGGCACGCTGCCGGAGGAGAGCCCCTGGACCGACGTGGCGATGCTCACCGCCATCGCCCTCGTCCCCCTGGTCGGCGTCCACTACCTGGTGGCCGACCTGGCGCTGCACCGGGCGGCCGCGGTGCCCGGCTACCCGTCGTACGCCACGACCGTGCCGTACCCCCCGCCGCACCAGCAGGCGCCGCCGCAGCCGCCGGTGGACTTCAACCCCTACCGCACGACCCCGCCCCCGCCCGCCGCGCCGCAGGCCCCCGTGCCGCCGCAGTCGCCCGCGCCCCCGCACACGCACCCGCACCCGCACCCGCCGCGGATCAACCAGGTGCGGGCCGAACTGGACGAGCTGAGCGACCTGCTGCGCAAGCAGGAGGGCGGTCAGTGAACGGACGGATCGTCGCCGGCCGTTACGAGCTGGCCACGGTCCTCGGTCAGGGCGGCATGGGCCAGGTGTGGACCGCGTACGACCGGCGGCTGGACCGGCGGGTGGCCGTGAAGCTGCTGCGCCCGGACAAGGTGGCCGGCGGCGCCGACGCCGAGGAGCTGCGCCGGCGCTTCGAGCGGGAGTGCCGGGTCACCGCCCAGGTCGACCATCCGGGGCTGGTCACCGTCCACGACGCGGGCAGCGACGCGGACGAGCTGTACTTCGTCATGCAGTACGTGGAGGGCGCCGACCTCGCCGACCACCTCGCCGAGCACGACCCCTACCCCTGGCCGTGGGCGGTCGCCGTGGCCGCGCAGTTGTGCGCCGTGCTGTCGGCGGTGCACGCGGTGCCGATCGTGCACCGCGACCTCAAGCCCCGCAACGTGATGGTGCGTCCGGACGGCACCATGGTCGTCCTCGACCTCGGCGTCGCCTCCGTGCTCGACACCGACACGACACGGCTCACCCACACCGGCACGCCCATCGGGACGCCCGCGTACATGGCGCCCGAGCAGGCGATGAGCGGCGCCGTCGGGCCCCGCACCGACCTGTACGCGCTCGGGGTGCTGCTGCACGAACTGGTCAGCGGCACCGTCCCGTTCGCGGGCGCCACGGCTCTCGGCGTGCTGCACCGGCACCTGTACGAGCAGCCCGTGCCGCTGCGGCAGGTGCGCCCGGAGGTGCCGGAACCACTGGAGGCGCTCGTGCTGCAACTGCTGGCGAAGGACCCGCAGCACCGCCCGGCCGACGCCCAGGAGACCTACCGCCGGCTGGCGCCGCTGCTGCCGGTGCCCGGCGTCGTCCACCGCTCCCTCGGGCCGATGGACCCCACCCGCCCCTTCCTGCGTCCGCTGGCGCCCTGGCCCGACCGGCCGGCCGCCCCCTCGCAGCCCACCCCCGCCCCGGGCGCGACCGGGGCCCCCGCGGGCCACGGCATCGCGGAGGCCGTCGACGAGGTGAAGCGGCTGCTCGACGCCGGACGCATCACGCAGGCGGTGGACATCCTGGGCGGCGTGCTGCCGGCCGCCGCGGAGAAGCACGGCGAGCAGTCACCGGTGGTGCGGATGCTGCGCAAGCAGTACGCGGCCACGCTGATGGAGGACGGCCAGTACCGCCGCGCCCTGCCGGAGCTGCGCCGGCTCGCGGACGAACTGGCCGCGGAGTCGGGGCCGCTGGGCCGCCAGTCGCTGCAGTACCGCTACGAGGCCGCGCAGTGCCTGGAGCAGTTGGGCGAGGCCCCGGCGGCACTCGCCGAGTACCGGGCGCTGCTGCCCTCCTTCGAGCAGTACCGCGCCACCGACCCGGAGTTGCCGCTGGAGGTGCGGCGCCGCATCGGCCACCTGCTGCTGTCGGTGGGCGACCGCATGGCCGCCCACGACGTGCTGTCCCGCCTGCTGTACGACTCCGACCGGGTGCACGGGCCGCACCACCCGTTCTCGCTGGAGGTGCGGCGGACGCTGACCTGGCTGGGGCAGGTCGGGCGTTAGCGCCTGGGCCGGGAGCGCAGGCGGCGGGCCACGCGTGCCATGCGGCGCACGGTGGTGTTGCCGCGCAGCCGCTGGGCGGCGCTGAGCGGGCCGCCGCCGGGCAGCCCGAGCGCGGTGAGGCGGCGGCGCCGGAAGTAGTACTCGGTGTCCGGGCCGAGGTGGTCCCGCAGCCACGCCGCGGTCTCCTCGCGCAGCCCGGGGTGCATCCTGGGCTGCATGCAGAAGCCCACGGCCCGTACGAGCGGGGCGAGTTCCCCGGCGGCGCCGCCCTGGGCACCCGGGGTGTCGACGTCGGGCACGAAGTGGTCGACGATGGTCAGCGGGACGCGGTTGCTGTTCTGGTACGGCGTGAGCCGGTCCAGCACCAGACGGGTCCCGGCCCGCGCGATCGCGACGTCGTAGTAGGCGCTCGCCGTGAGCATCGCGGTGGAGAAGCAGCCGACGACCAGCTCCGGCCGGCAGACCTCGTACAGCGTCTCGGCCAGCAGCGGGCCGTCCAGCACGCGCAGCCGCGCGCCCTCGGCCGCCGCGGCCTCCTCCATCGCCTTGGAGTAGCCGGCCGGCGCCGTGGGGTGGGGCTTGAAGACGATCGAGCGGTGACCCGCGGCGATCGCGCCGCGCACCATGGTGACGTGCAGCTCCTCTTCCTCCTGCGGGGTGAGGATGCGCAGGGCGGCGAGGTACTGGCCGAGCAGCACCGCGGTCGGCGGGTCCTGGGCGAGGGCGGTGAGCCGGGGGTCGTCCGCCGCCTCGACGGCGATCTCCTTGAGCACGGCCCTGAAGGCGTCGTCGGGGACGAGCTCGGGCTCCGCGCCGGTCTCCGCCAGCAGCAGCGGGCGCAGTCCGGGGACCAGGTCGAGGTGGAGGACCCGCTGGACGCGGTTGCCGAGGGGGCCCGGGAGCTTCTCACGGGTGGGCCCGTAGCTCATCAGGCCGTCCGCGTACACGTGGACGGCGCTCTCGGCGAAGATCGTGGCGAGCGCGCGTGCCGGGTTGACCTGGATCGACTCCACGACGAGCTCGACGGGGACGTCGCCCAGGCCCCAGGAATGCCGGAACAACCGCTGCCAGATGGAGCTCTCGTCCTCCAGCGGGGCCCACTTGGAGGGCCGGTGCGGGTGGATCACCTCGTTCCACGAGACGACCTCGTCGAAGCGGGTGACGATCCGCTGGTACCCGTGCATGTCGGAGAGCTGGACGACCGTCTCGGGGACCGGGGCGTTGTTGCTCACCAGCAGGATGCGCCGGGTGCCGGTGCGGGGCCCGAAGGCGCCGGCGTCCAGGGCGGCGGCGAGGGTCGCGGCGCCGTAGAGGGTCGAGACCTCGAAGATCTGGGCCCGGTCGTGGTTCATGCTCTCCTCAGCCCGTTCGGCCGTCGGCAGGGTCATCGTCAGGCCGCCTTCGGCGCGTCGCCGCGCAGCCGCTGGAGCACGTGGGCGCGCTGGATGTCCATCTCGGCGAGGGTCCGGTCCAGCACGTCCTGCGGCATGCGGGCCAGGGCGGCGGCGGACTGCCGCTTGAGCTGCCTGCCGGTCCCGGTGTCGTAGCGCCGCACGTTGGACATGTGGAAGGCGATCAGCGCGCAGTAGGTGCGGACGATCTTGGGCAGGAAGCGCTCGGCCTCGCGGTCGGCGAGCACGTCGTCGAGTATCGCGTCGTGGGCGGGTATGAAGTCCAGCTGCCGGCCGTCGCTGATCTGGGTGAGCGAGTCGCTGACCCCGCGCCGGTAGAAGACCCCGAGCGGGCGGATCACCCCGAAGGACCGGGCCGTCAGGTGCAGCCGCCAGACCCACTCGCGGTCCTCCGCGGTCCGCAGACCGGTGTTGTAGCGCATGCCGCCGTCCTCGAAGAGCCGGCGGTGGTAGATCCCGGCCCAGACGAAGGGGTAGTCGACCATGGTCGACACGTGCGAGGGCGTGATCGCGTCGCGCGGGTGGAGCACGGCGTCCCAGCGCCTGGCAGGGGGGCGGTGCACGACCCGCTCGGTGCCGGTGGCCTTGACGTGCCCGGTGCGCACGAAGTCGCAGTCCAGCCGCTCGATGCCGGCGACGAGCTCGTCGAGGTAGCCGCGGGCGTACCAGTCGTCGCCATCCAGGAAGGTCACGTACGTCCCGCCGGCCGCGTCCAGTCCGCTGTTGCGGGACTGGGCGACGCCCTTGTTCTGCTCGTGCCGGATCACCCTCATGCCCGGCAGCCGGCGCTCCCAGTGGTCCAGGATCTCCGGGGTGCCGTCTGTCGAGTGATCGTCTACGAGGATGAACTCGGTGTCCGCCCCCGCATTGTTGGCCAGCCCGCACAACATGTCGTGCGCGTATGGCTGAATATTGCGGAAGGGGACGATTACCGAAAGTTTGGGCACCTGGGAATCCAGACGATCTCGACGCGGGCCACGGACTCCGGCCCCCCGGACGGTGCCGGAGGACAAGCGTATCGGACTAGATCCAGAGGGGGCGTCGGGAATGCTTCGGCAAGGTGAACGCAGGGAATACGGAATACGAACTCCCGCTTTTCCCCACGTCGTCCACGGTATCCCCCGGCCGCCGCCTTCCCCGTTCGCATCCGCTTAGATCCTCGTTCACTTGAACGTCACATCCACTCCCTATGGTGATCGCCTCCGCCCCATGTGCCGTGCGCGTGTCCATGTGCGTCGAGGTGCCCGGGCGGCGTCTGTTGATCCGCGCGGGAAACCCATGCAGTTCTCCCCAGCGGCCGTGTCATTGTTGGGAGCAGCATGGTCAAGTTCCGGGCTGGATGGCTCGAGAAAAGATTGGACAACTCCGCGGGCGCGGATATTCCGATCGCTTCGGTTTCCGTGGCCGAGTGCGTCCGGTCCTGTGCGGTCCACGGCGGCAAGCTCGCCAAGAACCTGGACTGGAGAAAGGGCCAGCTCGCCGAGGCGATCCGGGAACTGCTGGCCCGGTACGCGGCCGCGATGACCGATCCGGGTGACGCCGCCGCGCTCACCGGCGGGAAGAGCACCTGGCCGAAGTCGAACCCCGAGGTCTTCGACGCCCTGCTCGATGTGGGCAACAAGGCCGTGGACGTGCAGGGCGCCGACGAGCTGCAGCTCGCGTCGCGCATCACCGAGACGGTCCTCGGCGTCCGCAGGCAGTCCCGGGCCGGCTGGCGCCTGCGGGCGCGCCTGATGGACGCGCTCGGTGACGACGCGGCCACCATCGCC
Source organism: Streptomyces sp. TOM-9 (assembly GCF_056858595.1). NCBI lineage: Bacteria > Bacillati > Actinomycetota > Actinomycetes > Kitasatosporales > Streptomycetaceae > Streptomyces > Streptomyces sp. TOM-9. The sequence continues at coordinate 4,146,826 of NZ_JBXEQB010000001.1, forward strand.
GCGTACGAGCGCTTCCTGGCGCTGACCCCCAACGACGACCTCAACATCGCGGGCCGCATCACCAAGCTGCGGGAGAGCGGCGAGCGCCTCGCGCAGACGCTGCAGCTGCTCCAGAAGCAGGCCCCGGGCTCGCGTGAGTTCGCGGGCGTCCCGGAGACCGAGCTGTGGGCCGAGGGCCTGGCCCTCAAGGACGCCGGCGACTGGGAGCGCGCCGAGCCCCGGCTCGTGGCCGCGCTCGTCGGGATGAGCGAGCAGGACGGTTCCGCCACCTCGGTGCGCGCGGCGCTGACCGACTACGTGAACATCCGTCTGGAGCGGGACCGTGGCCGGCTGGCCGGCTCGACCGAGCTGCTCGAGCTGTACGCCGACGACCGCCGGCTGCGCGAGCTGGACCCGATCCCGGACCCGGCGCTGACCGGTTCCGAGATGGTCGGCCTCAGCGACTTCCGCAACCTCATCGCGGGGAAGACGATCTGCCTGGTCGCCAACTCCCAGCGGGTGGGCTCCAGCACGATGGGTCAGGAGATCGACTCCTACGACCTCGTCGTCCGCTTCAACTCGTACCGGATCGAGGCGCCGGCCAATGGCACCAAGACCGACATCCACGCGACGATCCACCTGCACAACTTCAACTGGGACAAGAAGGTCCAGACGCGGCTGGTCTTCAGCGGCAGCCACCACCAGTGGCGCAACTCGGTCCGCCGCCGCCTGGTCCCCGGCGCCCAGCGCTACGTCGGCGACCGCACGCTGCGCTGGCCGGTGCGCGAGATCGGCAGGATCGGCGAGGACGCGATGCCGTCCATCCCCACCAGCGGTTTCAACATGCTGTGGCTGCTGGACTTCCTGGACGTCAACCCGAAGATCGACCTCATCGGGTTCGACTTCTACGACAGCGGTGCCTACCGCCTGCAGGAAGCGATGAAGCTCCCGATCGCCACCGCGCACGGCTACGCGGACGAGAAGGAATGGGTCATGGCCCGCGCCCAGGACGTCACTGAAATGAGGATATCGCTCCGATGACCGCCTCTGTCCCGGTTCCGGCGCCCCGGAGCGAAACGCTGACCGGCAAGCGCCGCGTCGCCTTCGCGTCGTACGTCGACGAGAACTACCTGCCCGGCTTCCTCACCCTGCTGCGCAGCCTGGCCCTGACCAACCCCGGCCTCTGCGAGGACTTCGTCGTCCTCTACGACGACCTGCAGCCGGCCTCGGTCACCGAGATCCGCAAGCTGCACCCGCGCGTCGTCATGCGCCGTGTCGTCCCCGAGCGCTACGACGACTTCGTCAAGGGCGACCCGGAGAACTACCTGATCCGCAAGGCGTACTTCATCCTCGACGTCTTCCGGATCCGCGACTACGACACGGTCATCACGCTCGACACCGACATGGTCGTCCTCGGCGACCTGGGCGAGCTGCTGCGGATGCGGCACGGCGTCGGCGCGGTGCCGCAGTTCCTGCTGGACCAGTCGAAGCTCAACAGCGGCCTGCTGGTCATCCAGAAGGAGTACCTCACCGACGAGTTCTGCGCGCAGATCGACGCCGTCGGCACCTCCGGCACGTACGAGCTCGACAAGCACGACCAGGGCATCCTCAACGCCCTGCTCGCGGGCAAGTTCGTCAAGATCGACCCGCGCTACAACTTCGTCAAGCGGCGGCTGTCCGGCGACCGCTCCCCCGACGAGGAAGACGTCGTCATCCTGCACTTCACCGGCCGTCACAAGCCGTGGAACGGCGGCGAGCACGGCTACTCGGGCGCCGAGGCGGCGTGGCGAGAGTACGACCTCCCCCACGCGGACTTCGTCGAGCGCTTCCTGGCCCTGGAGGACGAGAAGCACCCGGACCTGCTGATCCACTTCGGCCGCCACCTCGTGGCGAGCGAGAGCCGGCACGACGGCATCCGCGAGGTCGCCGAGGCGTACCTGTCCAAGGGCCGGTACGAGGACGCGGTGGAGATCCTCGGCCGCTCGCCCATCCCGGCCGACGAGAGCCGTTCCCACGAGCTGCTCGGCCAGGCCCTGATGTCGACCTCCCGCTACGAGGAGGCCACGGCCCACCTGCTGCTCTCCACGGCCCACGCCCCGGCCGCCGCCCGCCCCTTCGGCCGGCTGGCGAACATGGCGTGGATCCTGGGCGACAACACGGCCTCCCGCGAGTACGCCCTGGCCGGCCTCAACGCGGACGTCAGCGACCGCGCCTGCCGGATCTCGTACGAACGCGCGGAGGCGATCGCCGCCCGCCCGGCCGAGACCGGCACCCCCTCCGAGCAGCTGGCGCACGTGGCGTTCTACATGGAGCGCCAGGGCAACGCGGGCGACAAGATCCTGCCCGAGACGGTCCGACTCTGCTTCGGCCCGGACACCGGTGACCGCGGCTGGCACTCCATCCACGCGCACAAGCTGTTCGACGAGGCGGCCCTGGAGCGGGTGAACTCCCGCCGCGGCCTGGTCATCGGCGGCGGCGGCCTGTTCATCCCGGACACCTCGCCGAACGGCAACAGCGCCTGGCAGTGGAACGTGCCGGACCGGCTGCTGGAGAAGATCGACGTCCCGCTGGCGGTCTTCGCGGTGGGCTACAACGCCTTCGACGGCCAGTCGTACACGCGCCGCCGGTTCGAGGAGAGCCTGCGGCTGCTGGTCTCCAAGTCGGCGTTCTTCGGTCTGCGCAACCACGGCTCGGTGGAGAAGGTCCGCGCGCTGCTCCCCGCGGAGCTGCAGGACCGGGTGCTCTTCCAGCCCTGCCCGACCACCGTCTCCCGCCAGCTGGTGCCCGGCTGGCAGGACCCGGTGGAGCGGGACGACACGGTGCTGATCAACTGCGCCTACGACCGCGCCGGGCTGCGCTTCGGCCACGACTACGACCACTTCCTCCGGGAGATGGCCACCGCGGTCCGTGCCATCGGCAAGCACGCCGAGGTCCGCTACGCCGCCCACGCGCTGGACGACGAGCGCTTCGTCTTCGACCTGCGGCGTGAGTACGGCATCTCGCTGCCGGTCGAGCCCATGTACGACTTCGACACCGACCAGCTGCGCACCGCCTTCGCGCGCACCAAGCTGGTGATCGGCATGCGCGGCCACGCGGGCATGATCCCGTTCGGCTGCGGCACGCCCATCATCAGCCTGATCTCCCACCCGAAGATGGCGTACTTCCTGTCCGACATCGAGCGCCCGGAGTGGGGCGTCTCCGTCCACGACCGGAACCTCGGCGCGATCCTCGCGGAGCGCTCCATCGGCATCCTGGACAACCTGTCGGCGACCGTCGCCGACGTCCACGGGCGCCAGGAGGCGCTGTGGAAGGTGACGCAGGACAACGTGGCGAAGCTGAAGACCGTCCTCGGCTGAGCCTCCCGGGGGAACCGGTCCTTCAGGAGGGGCGCCGTGTCGGTGACACGGCGCCCCTCCGTCACGTGCTCCGGGCCTTCGGGGTCAGCCCAGCCAGCGGTTGAGCCGCAGGCGCGTCCACAGCAGGCTGGCGGCGAAGGAGAGCACCACGGTCCCGGTCACCAGCAGCGTGATCATGAGGACGGCGCCCGGCCAGCCCGCGTCGGCGGAGACGAGGTGCGGGGCGAGCGCCCGCAGGAACATCAGGTGCACCAGGTAGGCGCCGAAGGCCGCACCGCCGAGCCGGGACACCAGCGGGCGCAGGCGCTCCGGGATGCTGATCCGGTTGAGGGCCATCACCAGCGCGCCCGCCAGGAACGGCACGGCCAGGCCCGCGTAGGGCGAGGGGTAGTGCACCCAGTGCTCGTACGCGACCACCGCGGCCCACGCGCAGACCCCGGCCGCCAGCCACCTCAGCCGCCGGCCGCGGCCGGTGGTGGCCGCGAGCGGCAGCGCGAGCAGCGCGGACCCGGCGGCGGCGTACGCGACCTGGTACGGGGACAGGTTCCACTCGAAGTCGGGCAGGTTCACGTGGACGACCTTGCCGAGGTCGCCCATGAAGGTCGGCGCGATGGCCAGCAGGACGAGCAGCACGCCCAGGCCCCAGGGCCGCTTCCCCGCCTTGATCAGCGCGGCGAGCGAGAGCAGCAGGATCACCGGCACGTAGGCGTACAGGTACCAGAGGTGGTACGCGGGCTGGATCGAGCCGAACAGCGACTCGAGGGCCAGCCGCTGCGTGGGACGGGAGTTGGTGTCCCGGATCCAGTCCCAGACGAGGTACGCGGCGGTCCACACGCCCATCGGCACCACGATGCGGGTCAGCCGTCTGCGGACCTGCGTGCCGTCCCGGGGGGTCGCGCCGACCAGCACCACCCAGCCGGCGATCGCGAAGAACAGCGGCACCGCGCACCGGGTCAGCCCGTCCGAGACCAGCCCGGTCCAGTAGACGGGCCGGCCGCCGGAGGGCTCTCGGCCCACGGCGTTGAGGAGCTGGCCGGCGGCGTGGCAGACGATGACACCGATGGAGCACAGGACGCGCAGCAGGTCGATGTCGTATCTGTGCTCACGCGGCCGGGCGACGGGCGTGGTGGACGCCTCGCTCGTCCCGGTCGCGTGACCGGTGGTGAGGGCGGGGGCGGCGGTGGTCGTCTGGGCGGAGATCGGGGGTCACTCCCGGGTGCGCTCGCGGAGCTCGGCCGGGGTCCGGCCGGGCTCCGGGATCGGATGGTCGTGGACGGGGGCCCGGTCCGTCATCGCGGGCACGGTGGGCAGCGGGCCGGTGGGTGGGACGGCCCGGCCGTCCGTGACCGCCGGCCCCCACGCGCGGTCCGTCCGCTCTCCGAACCGGGTGATGTCGAACAGTTCCTGGACCCCCGTGTACCCCGTTTCCCCGGCTTCCTCGCCGGGCACGTCCGCCCACCCGGTCCGGCCCACGGCCTCCGGCACCTCGGCGAAGACGGCGATGTGCATGGATCCGTCCCGGTCGCTGTCCGATATCACCTGCCCCGGCAGACTATGGGACGCCACGGGGGGAGGGGGGTGCGAATGTGGTGAACACCGGCGTTCCCGGGGTGGCGTCCAGGTGAACCTGGTGTGCGGACGAGCTGGCGCCGCAGGTCACACGGGGTGCCGTTGGGTCATGCGCGGTTCGTCGGGGTGGTGTCCGCCGCCCGGATGTAGTCGCCGACCAGTGCGCCGAGCAGGGCGCCGGCGAGGAGGTCGTCCCGTAGGTGGTCGGCGGTGTAGAGCCGGGCGTGCACCACCTGGACCTGCATCCAGCGGTACTCGGCGGCGCGCCGCGGGGCCAGGGCGGTGAGGACGGCGACGGCCGCGGAGGAGAGCGCCGCGGGCGCCGCCGGGTAGGCGCAGGCGCAATCGGCGGCCGGGGTGGCCTTCCGGGCCGGGCCCAGGGCGGGATCGAGGGCGGAGGGGCGGGACCGCCGGTAGTGCCCGGCGAGCCGGCCGCTGATCGTGCCGGCCAGCTCCAGCGCCGCGTCCAGGCGGACCCGGGCGGCCTCGCCCTCGGCGCGGGGCATCAGTTCGCGCCGGTCGTCCAGGTACAGGCGCCAGATGTCCCGCTCCCCGTGGGCGGCGAGCCACGCGGCGGCCGTCCGGCCGGCGGCGGTGCGCGTACGGGCGAGACGGCTGACCTCCCCGAGTCCGGCGGCGCGTGCGGCTTCCGCGGGCGGATCGGGCATCCGGGCCGCCGCCCAGCGGACGAACGCCGGGTCGTCGCGGGCGGTGCCGTGCCCCGACCGCCACCGGGCGTAGAGCGCGTCGGCGGCCCGCTGCTGCGCGTCGAGCCGCGTGGTCCAGCCGCGCAGTTCGGCGTCGGGGAACAGCGGGGGCGGCGGGTCCTGCTCGATCCGCCGCACCGCGCCGCCCGCCCCGGGGTCCGCGGGGGCGGTGACGTGGGTGCCGATCAGGCCGAGGACCGCCGCGGCCACGGCGGCGACGGCGACGGCGGGGTACCGGCGGCCCGTGCGGGGGGCCCGGGGGCGGACGGGCGCCCTGCGGTGGGCCGTGCTCACCACGCCGGTCCGGCCGGGCCGGGGACCCGGGCCTCCGGTTCGGCGCGCGTGGGGGCGTGGAAGCAGTACCGCACCAGGCGGCGCACGTCGTTCCCGGGCAGGCCCGGGACGAGCAGGGCCTGCCCCACGACGTACTTGCTGAGCGGCAGCGGCCGTACCCCCAGGCCCATCAGCAGCCGGTCGGCCGCGCCCGGACGGGGACCGCCCTTGGTCTCGACGAGGACGAAGCCGTGGTTCAGCGCGGCCGTCGCCCTGCCGCGGTGGCAGGTGAGCCGGCCGTCGAGGGTGACCCGGCTGCCGGCCGCCAGGTCGGCGAGGGCCGCGCGGACGTAGCGGATCTCCCCGGCGGGGGACAGCAGCCCGGAGCGGACCGGGACCCCGGCGGCGCCGAGCACGTCGTCGACGAAGGCGGCCGCCCCGGCGCCGATGAGGCCGTACTCCCGGGCGGCCAGGGTGCGGGCGTGCTTGACCGTGGCGCCGCGGCCGTCCTTGGTCTTGACCTCGACGCGGCACAGCCCGTCCTCGACGTAGAGCCGGGTACGGACCTTCCAGCGGCGCCTGCGCCCCTGCACGTGCGCGTACCAGGCGCCGAGCCCGGCGGTGTCGAAGTACGTGCTGCGGTACCCGGTGGTGCGGCGGCCGCCGACGTCCAGCACGTGGTGCGTCGGCGCCAGGGCGGCGACCAGGCAGCGTGCCGACAGGGCCGGCAGCAGGTACTTGCGGTCGACCCGGTGCTGCAGTGCCGCGGCGGCGTCGACCTCGGCGAGGGTCGCCCCGCGCAGCGGGGCCAGTCCCAGCGCCTCGGCGAAACCCTCCGGGCCGGTCACACGAGCCTGCTCTCGAGCAGGCTGTCCTGGCCGCCCCGTCCGGCGGCGGGCCCCGCACCGTCGTCCGGCAGCCCCCAGCCCAGGGGCGAGTCGCCGCGGTAGCGGACCGAGACCCGGGTCGTCTCGCGCACGAAGTCGACCTCGTCCACGAGCACCGCCAGCGGTTCCTGGCCGAACCGCAGCACGACCTCCCGGTGGACCGCCGCGGGGTCGGCGTACAGGCGGTCCAGGGTGAGGCGCACCACCCGGGTCGGCCGGTGGGCGTGCGGGTCGTCGACGACCAGGACGGCCGCGAGCACCAGCACGTCCAGCGCCACGACGAACCAGATCTCCCGCTGCGGCAGGCCTCCGCACAGGGCGATCACCAGCGCCGTGAAGGTGTACGCGACGTCCCGGGCGGTGAAGGCGGTGCTGCGCAACCGGACCAGGGAGAGCATCCCGAACAGCCCGAAGCCCACCCCGGCCGGGAACGATCCCGCGCCCATCGCGCTCATCGCCGCGAAGAGGCCGACGTTGAGCGCCGTCAGCACCAGCGGCATCTGCGGGGCCGGGCAGCCGCGCCGGTAGAGCAGGCCCACCAGCGCCATGAGGGACAGGACGTCCACTCCACCGCGGGCGAGCAGGTCCCAGGGTCCGTGCGTCATGCGCGGCGCCGGGCGGGCGGGTGTGGTCCGGGCACGTGTTCCTCCGGGGGCTGGATGGTGGGCCCGGGTCCCGGGGATCCGTCCATGGAAAGGGGGATGGGACGGCGGATCCCCGGGCCCGGGAGTCATCGGCGCGCGGGACGGACCACCCCGGCGTGGGCGGGCGTCCCGGCGCCGTCCATCCACGCCGGACGATCCGTCCAGCGATGCCGGACGCTAGCCCCGCGCCCCCCGCCGGGCAAACCGCCCACCGGCACCCCCGGACGCCGGGCCGGGCGGGAAACGCCAGGCGGGAAGAGGGGACCCGGCGCCACACACGCGTTCCGGCCATCGGACAATGACACCCGAAGGGGTGAGGGAAAGCCCGCTCCGATGACGCCGGACGAACCCCCCGCCACATCACGGCGAATCACGGGTGAACGGGCACACCGCCCGGCGGACCGAGACCGTTCCGATACCGCCGGGCCCCGGGGAGTTGGGTGACCGTTCGGCTCCACGACACCCATGTGCCCGATCATCACGCGGTGTCGAATGAAACAGCCGTGCGACTGCCGTTGCAGCGCAGTTCCGCCTCCCCCGGACACTCCGCCGACGCGCGGGAACACCGCTACGACATCGACCTGATGCGGTTGCTGTGCTCCGCCACCGTCATGCTGGGCCACGTGGGCTCCCAGTTCATCCGCTCGACCGGGAACGACGCGTCCCACGGGGCCGCGACGTACTGGGCGGGGCACGTGGCCGAGGCGGTCAACCCGTTCGCGGTGCCCATGTACTTCGCCATCGCCGGATGGGCGGTGCTGGTCGGCGCCCCGCCGCGGGACAGCGCCCGGATGTGGCAGCGGATCGTCCGCAACACCGTCCCGCTCTTCGCGTGGACGGCGGTCTACCTGGTGTGGGCCTGGCTGCGGGACCGCAACGAGCGGCCCATGACCGAGCTCGCGAGGGACTCCCTCATCGGCTCCGTGCAGCCCGCCTACCACCTGTGGTTCATGTACAACTACATCCCCATCATCGTGCTGCTCGCCTTCGCGATGCTGATCAAGGACGGCAAGCGGCCCTGGGGGCTGGGGGCGGTGCTGCTGGGCATCGCGGTCCTGCCGAGCGTCCTCGCCCTGGCCGGGGACCTGACCCACACCGACCTGCCCCCCGTGGCCTGGGGCTTCGGCACCTACTCCCTGGTGTACGCGGTCGGCGGCGCCATGCTCTTCGCCCTGCCGGCCGGCGCCGTCCCGTGGCGCCGGTGGCTGGTCGTGCTGCTGCCGCTCACCATGGCCGGGTGCCTCTGGTACAACACGCGGGTCCACTACGTGATCCCCAACGCCCACCTCTTCGTGGCCGCGATGAGCGTCTGCGTCCTGCTGCTGGTCAGCCGGATCCGCATCCCGGAGCGTTTCCAGCCGCGCTTGAAGCACCTGGCCGGCGCGGCGCTGGGCGCGTACATGGTGCACGTGCTCTTCGTCGAGGAACTGGTCCACCGCGTGGTCTCGCCGGACCTGAGCGGACCGGTGGCCGCGGTGCTGCTGGTCGGGCTGGTCCTGGCGGTGATGGTGCTGTCGTTCTCCACCAGCCTGCTGTGGGGCCGGCTGAACCTGCGGCGCCTGCTGGGCTGAACCTCGGGAAGCCTCCGGAGCGACAGGGCCCCGTCCGCGCAGCTCGACCTCGCGCGGACGGGGCCCTTTCGCGTCCCCTGAGGCTTCAGCTGTCCAGGACCGTGGTCAGCAACTCCGCCGTCCACGCGAGCAGTTCCCGGCCGACCACCGGCTTGCCGCCGATCCGCGCCGTGGTGGGGCGCGGCACCAGGATCTGCTTGGCCGCCTGCTTCACGACCGTGCGGGGGTAGAGGCGGTTCAGCCGCAGCTCCTGCGACTCGCGCAACTCGACGGGCGAGAACCGCACGTTGTTGCCCTGCAGGGTGATGTCGCAGACCCCCAGACGGCGGGCCAGCAGCCGCAGCCCGGCGACCAGCAGCAGGTTCTCCACCGGCTCCGGGAGCTTGCCGTAGCGGTCGGTGAGCTCCTCGCGGACGGCCTTGACGTCCTCCTCGGAGTTCACCGCGGCGATCGACCGGTACGCCTGCAGACGCAGCCGCTCGCCGGGCGCGTAGTCGTGCGGGACGTGCGCGTCGACCGGCAGCTCGATCTTCACCTCCAGCGGGGCCTCCTCGACCTCGCCGCCGCCCGCCTCCATGCCGGCCCGGTAGTCGGCCACGGCCTCGCCGACCATGCGGATGTACAGGTCGAAGCCGACGCCCGCGATGTGGCCGGACTGCTCGCCGCCGAGCAGGTTGCCCGCGCCGCGGATCTCCAGGTCCTTCATGGCGACGTACATGCCGGCGCCCATCTCGGTGTGCTGGGCGATCGTCGCCAGCCGCTCGTGGGCGGTCTCGGTGAGCGGCTTCTCCGGCGGGTACAGGAAGTAGGCGTAGCCGCGCTCGCGGCTGCGGCCGACCCGGCCCCGCAGCTGGTGCAGCTGGGAGAGGCCGAAGTTGTCGCCCCGCTCGACGATGAGGGTGTTGGCGTTGGAGATGTCGATGCCCGACTCGACGATCGTCGTGGAGACCAGCACGTCGAACTTCTTCTCCCAGAAGTCCACCACGACCTGCTCCAGCGCCGACTCGCCCATCTGCCCGTGCGCGGTGGCGATCCGCGCCTCGGGGACCAGGTCGCGCAGCCGCGCGGCGGCCTTGTCGATGCTCTCCACCCGGTTGTGGATGTAGAAGGCCTGGCCCTCGCGCAGCAGTTCGCGGCGGACCGCGGCGGCGATCTGCTTCTCCTCGTACGGGCCGACGAAGGTCAGCACCGGGTGCCGCTCCTCCGGCGGGGTGGTGATCGTCGACATCTCGCGGATGCCCGTGACCGCCATCTCCAGGGTGCGCGGGATGGGCGTGGCGGACATGGTGAGCACGTCGACGTTGGCGCGGAGCTTCTTCAGCTGCTCCTTGTGCTCCACGCCGAAGCGCTGCTCCTCGTCGACGATGACCAGGCCCAGGTCCTTGAACTTGGTCTCCGACGAGAACAGGCGGTGGGTGCCGATGACGACGTCCACGGACCCCTCGCGCAGGCCCTCCAGGACCGCCTTGGCCTCGCTGTCGCTCTGGAACCGGGACAGCGCCTTCACCACGACCGGGAACTGCGAGTAGCGCTCGGAGAAGGTGCCGAAGTGCTGCTGCACCAGCAGCGTGGTGGGCACCAGGACGGCGACCTGCTTGCCGTCCTGCACCGCCTTGAAGGCCGCCCGCACCGCGATCTCGGTCTTGCCGTAGCCGACGTCGCCGCAGATCAGCCGGTCCATCGGGACCGTCTTCTCCATGTCCTCCTTGACCTCGGCGATCGTGGTGAGCTGGTCCGGGGTCTCCGCGTACGGGAACGCGTCCTCCAGCTCCCGCTGCCAGGGGGTGTCCGGCGCGAAGCTGTGGCCGGGCGCGGCCATGCGGGCGGAGTACAGCCGGATCAGGTCCGCGGCGATCTCCTTGACCGCCTTCTTGGCGCGCGCCTTGGTCTTCGTCCAGTCCGCGCCGCCCAGGCGGTGCAGCGAGGGCGCCTCGCCGCCGACGTACTTGGTGATCTGCTCCAGCTGGTCGGTCGGCACGAACAGCCGGTCCCCCGGCTGGCCCTTCTTCGCCGGCGCGTACTCGACCACCAGGTACTCACGGGTGGCGCCCTGGACGGTGCGCTGCACCATCTCCACGTAGCGGCCGACGCCGTGCTGCTCGTGCACGATGAAGTCGCCCGCCTGCAGCGTCAGCGGGTCGATGGTCTTGCGGCGCCGGGACGGCATGCGCCCCATGTCCTTGGTGGAGGACCTCTGGCCGGACAGGTCGGTCTCGGTGAGCACCGCGATCTTCAGGGCGGGGTCGACGAAGCCGCTCTCCAGCGGGCCGCAGGCCACATGGACCACGGAGGGCTCGACCGGCCCGTCCAGACCCGTGTCGAGGCGCGCGGCGATGCCCTCGTTGCCCAGCACCTCCACGATGCGGGCGGCGGGACCGTGGCCCTCGGTGACGTAGACCGCGCGCCAGCCGTCGGCGAGCCAGCCCTTGGTGTCGGCCAGCGCCCGGGCGGTGTCGCCCCGGTAGACCTCGGGGGCGTGCATGCCGAGCTTGAGGGTGTCCGCCTCCAGCTCGTCATCGGCCGCGAACGGGCTCACCGACCACCAGGGGACGCCCAGCTCACGGGCCCGGTCGCGTACGTCGGCGATGCTCCACAGCGAGGCCGCGCCCAGGTCGATCGGGGCCTCACCGCCCCCGGCGGAGGCCGCCCAGGAGGCTTCCAGGAACTCCCGGCTGGTCGCCACGAGGTCGGCGGCCCGGGTACGGACCCGCTCCGGGTCGCAGACCACGGTCATCGACCCGGCCGGCAGCACGTCCAGCAGCAGCTCCATGTCGTCCACCAGCACCGGGGCGAGGGACTCCATGCCCTCCACGGCGATGCCCTGGGCGATCTTGTCCAGCAGTTCGCGCAGCTGCGGGTGTTCCTCGGCCAGCTCGGCGGCGCGCGCCCGCACCTCGTCGGTGAGCAGCAGCTCCCGGCAGGGCGGCGCCCACAGGCCGTGCTCGGCGACCTCCAGCGAGCGCTGGTCGGCCACCTTGAAGTAGCGGATCTCCTCGACGTCGTCGCCCCAGAACTCCACCCGGAGCGGATGCTCCTCGGTGGGCGGGAAGACGTCCAGGATCCCGCCGCGCACGGCGAACTCGCCGCGCTTCTCCACCAGCTCCACCCGGGCGTACGCGGCGGCCGCCAGGGCGTCCACGACGTCGTTCAGATCGGCGGTCGTCCCGGTGCGCAGGGCCACCGGGACCAGATCGCCCAGACCCTTGACCTGCGGCTGCAGCACGGAACGGATCGGCGCGACCACGACCCGCACCGGGCCGGCGGTCGGGTCGTCCTTGCTGGGGTGCGCCAGCCGGCGCAGCACGGCCAGGCGGCGGCCCACGGTGTCCGAACGGGGCGACAGCCGCTCGTGCGGCAGCGTCTCCCAGGCCGGGTACTCCACCACGGAGTCCTCGGGCAGCAGCGACTGCAGGGCCGCGACCAGGTCCTCGGCCTCACGACCGGTCGCCGTCACCGCCAGCAGGGTGCGGCCGGCGCGGGCCGCGAGCGCGGCCAGGGCCAGCGGGCGGGCGGCGGGCGGACCCACCAGGTCGACGTGCGGGCGGTTGCCGTCCGCGGCACCGCGGACCGCCTCCGCGAGCGCGGGGTCGTCCACGACGACGTCGAGCAGACCGTTCAGGCTCATGTGGCTTTCCGTCCCAGAGGCAGACAGGCGGGGCAACGCGAACAGCCCGACGCGTCGAACGAGCCGGGGTGTCCCAGCGTACGACGCTCCGCGGACAGCCGGCGCCGCAACCTGTCCGGGGTCGTTTGCGCGCGGGCCCCGGGGGTGGCCGTGGGGGGTGCTCCCACCCTCCCGCCCGATTGCCCGGCGCGGTCAGTGACCGCCTCGCGCGGTCGTTGTGGGGTCGGTGCCGCGCCGGCGCACTCCCCCAGCCTTCGGCCGGGGGGACCCCACAGCGCTCGCGGTGCTGGTCCACGTTATTCGGCGCCGGGTCCGCCGCTCGTCTCCCCCAGCCTTCGGCCGGGGGGAGCACCCCGCCACACCCCCTCCCACGGGATGGGGCGACTGACGGCCGGTGGGGGGGGGTCAGTGGGGCACTTGCGGCAACCCCGGACCGCCTTCTCACCCCCTCCGGCCGTTAGTCGCCTACACGACCGGAGGGGGTGTGGCGGGGTACGCCCCCGGCCGAAGGCTGGGGGCGTACCCCGGTGCGGCACCGACCCCACCCCAACGGAGCGCAGGCCCGCACTGACCGCGCCGGGCAATCGGGAGGGCGGCGGGGAAACCGCCCGCCGCAGGCGCAACGCACCCGCACACGACGACGGCCCCGGGCACGCAAGATGCGTACCCGGGGCCGCTGCGCGCTCCGCGCGCTACTCCGTCGCGATCGCACCCAGCACGTTCATCCGCCCCGCCCGGAACGCCGGCACCAGCGCCGCGACGAGTCCGACGAAGGCCGAGCCGATGAAGACGGTGATGATCGTCGGCCAGGGGATCTCCAGGATCCCGAGCCCCTGGAGCGCCAGCAGCTGCTGGGCCGAGGCGCCCCAGCCCATGCCGAGGCCGAGGCCGAGCACCGCGCCGAAGAGGGCGATGACGATCGACTCCAGGCGGATCATGCGCCGCAGCTGCCGCCGCGACATGCCGATCGCCCGCATGAGGCCGATCTCCCGGGTGCGCTCCACCACCGACAGGGCGAGGGTGTTCACGACGCCCAGGATGGCGACGATGATCGCCAGGGCCAGCAAGCCGTAGATCAGGTTGAGCAGCTGGCCGATCTGGTCCTTGAGCAACTGCTTGTAGTCGGCCTGGTTGCGGACCTGGACCTGCGGGAAGTCGTGCAGCGCCTTCTTCAGCCCGGCGTAGGCCGCGTCCTGCTGCCCGTCCTTGGCGGCGGCGAACATGATGTCGTTGATCGGCATCCGGTCGGCCGGCACGTAGCGCGCCGCGGTCGTGATGTTGGTGTACATCGCGCCCTGGTCGAAGACGGTGTCCGCGGAGGTGATCGCGGCGACCGTCAGCGTGGCGGTCTCGCCGTGCGCGAAGCGGACGGCGAGCTCGTCCCCGAGCTTGACCTTGTGCTTGTCGGCGAAGTTCTCGCCGACCGACATCGCGTTGGCGCCGTAGGCGGCCGACAGCTCGCCGGCGACCGTCTTGACCTGGAGGTCCTGGGCGTACGTCGGGTCCGCGGCGGACAGGGAGGTGTCGGACACCGACCCGTCGGGGGCGGTGAGCTTGACGTCGAGGGACTTGTAGTCGGTGACGTGGGCGAGGTGCGGCGCGGCCTTGATGGCCTGCTCGATCTGCGGCGTGATCGGCTGGCCGCTGTCGGAGGCGATGATGAAGTCCGCACCGACCGACTTGTCGAGCTGGTCGGTCGCCGAGGCCACCATGGAGGAGCCGACCACCGACAGGCCGGCGACGAGCGCGAGGCCGATCATGAGGGCGGCGGCGGTGGCGCCGGTGCGCCGGGGGTTGCGCAGCGCGTTGCGCTCGGCGAGGCGGCCGACCGGGCCGAAGGCCCGCAGGACGCCCGCGCTGATCACCCGGACGACGACACCGGCGAGCAGCGGCCCGACGACCACGAAGCCGACCAGGGTGAGCAGGATGCCGAGGCCGAGGAACATCGAGCCGTCCGCGGCCTTGGTGGCCTGCACGGCGGCGACGAGGGCGGCGGCGCCCGCGAGGGTGAGGACGACGCCGATCGAGGCGCGCACCCTGCCGGCGCGGGCGTCGGCGGGGGTGCCGGCGTCGCGCAGCGCGGCCATCGGGGAGACCTTGCCGGCCCGCCGGGCGGGCAGGTAGGCGGCGAGGACGGTCACCACGACGCCGAGGACGAGCCCGATGACCGGGGTGGAGGCCTTGATCGTCAGGGAGGAGGTGTCGAGGTTCATGCCCGCGCTGCCCATGAGGTTCATGAGCAGGACGGCGAGCCCGACGCCGCCGCCGATGCCGAGCACGGAGCCCACCACGCCGAGGAGCAGGGCCTCGACCAGCACCGAGCGGTTGACCTGGCGGCGGCTGGCGCCGATGGCCCGCATCAGGCCGATCTCCCGGGTGCGCTGGGCGACCAGCATCGAGAAGGTGTTGACGATGAGGAAGACGCCGACGAGGACGGCGATCCCGGCGAAGCCGAGCATCGCGTACTTGATGACGTCGAGGAAGCCGGCGATGTCGTTCTGGTTCTCGGCGGTCCACTCGGCCTGGGTCTGCACCTTGTAGCCGGCGGTGGAGCCGAGGGCGGCGGTGACGTTCTTCTTCAGCTGCTCGTCGCTGACCCCGGGCTTCGCGGTCAGCCCGACGCTGCTGAAGACGTCCTTGGCGCCGAGGAGCTTGGTCTGGGTGGTGGCGGTGTCGAAGTAGAAGATCGCCGCACCGGGGTTGGTGACCTTGAAGGTGGCGATGCCGCTGATCCGGGCCCGGAACTCGCCGGGGATGGCGATCACCCGCAGTTCGTCGCCCAGTTCGAGGTGCTTCTTGTCGGCGGTGTCGGCGTCGACCATCACCTCGGTGGGCCCGCGCGGGGCGTGGCCGGAGGTGACGTCGACCGAACGCAGCTCGGTGGAGTCCCAGTTGGTGCCGATGGTGGGGGCACCCGAGGTCGGGCCGAGGTTCTCCCCGGCGGCGTCGGTGACGGTCAGGGTCTGGCTGTTGGCCTCGCCCGACGCGGACTTGACGCCGTCGACCTCCTTCAGCCGCGCGACGGTGGCGGCGGGCACGGTGGCCGCCTTGGTGGTCATCTGCATCTCGTCGTTGCCGGCCGCGCCCTTGGGCGTGACCGTGACGTCCGAGGCGGTGGCGGCGAAGAGCTTGTCGAAGGTGGACGTCATGGTGTCGGTGAAGACGAGCGTGCCGCAGACGAAGCCCACCGACAGCAGGACGGCGATGGCGGACAGCGCCATGCGTCCCTTGTGCGCGACGAAGTTGCGCATCGAGGTCTTGACGACGGTCACGACGTCCTCCCACGGGCGTCGAAGTCCTTCATGCGCTCCAGGACGGAGTCGGCGGTCGGGTCGCGCATCTCGTCGACGATCCGGCCGTCGGCGAGGTAGAGGACGCGGTCGGCGTACGAGGCGGCGACCGGGTCGTGCGTCACCATGACGATGGTCTGGCCGAGTTCGTCGACCGAGCGGCGCAGGAAGCCGAGGATCTCGGCGCCGGCGCGCGAGTCGAGGTTGCCGGTCGGCTCGTCACCGAAGATGATCTCCGGCCGGGCGGCGAGGGCGCGGGCCACCGCGACGCGCTGCTGCTGACCGCCGGAGAGCTGGCCGGGCCGGTGCTTGAGGCGGCCGGCCAGCCCGACGGTCTCCACGACCCGCTGCAGCCACTGGGGGTCGGCCTTGCGGCCGGCGATGTCCATGGGCAGCGTGATGTTCTCGGCCGCGTTCAGGGTCGGCAGCAGGTTGAAGGCCTGGAAGATGAAGCCGATCTTGTCCCGCCGCAGCTGGGTGAGCTTCTTGTCCTTCAGCTTGGTGATCTCGGTCTCACCGACCCAGATCCGGCCGTCGGTCACGGTGTCGAGACCGGCGAGGCAGTGCATCAGGGTCGACTTGCCGGAGCCGGAGGGCCCCATGATCGCGGTGAAGCGGCCGCGGTCGATGTCGACGTCGACCGCGTCCAGGGCCACGACCCGGGTCTCGCCCGAGCCGTACGCCTTGGTGACCTGACGGGCCCGGGCGGCCACGGCCGTACGTTCTCCGCTGCCCCCGGACTTGGGAATCGATACTGCCGTTGTCACTGGACTGCTCCTGTTCGAGTGGTCGTCGCCGCCGTTTCGGGGCGGGCTGCGTCGCGTACCAAGACTGGCTTCGGGGAGGGGGCCGGAACGATGGTGCGGGTCTCCGTATCGGCCCGGGGGTTAGCCCCACCAGAAGGCTAGGGAGCCCAGGAGGGCTCCCTCGTCCTCCGCCGGTACGAACCGGGGGTAGGAGAAAGTTCGGTGGGACCCCTAGGGGGACTGCACCTTTCGGCGGACCCGGCTCGGGGTCGAGCCTGCAGCCTCCGGTCGCGGGAGGTTCAAGCCCCGCCGTCCGGCCTGCGGGAACCCCCTGTGCGCGCGGGGGCCCGGCATGAAATCGTGTGTCGTACACACAACCAGGGGGTCCCGTGGAGCGCACCGAGCAGCCCGCGACCGCAGCCGCCACCGCTTCCGGGACGGGGCCGCAGCGGCGCGGCCCGGTGGTCGCCGCGCTGATGATGGCCATGGCGCTGGCGGCGATGGACTCCACGATCATCTCCACCGCGGTGCCGCAGATCGTCGGCGAGCTGGGCGGTTTCTCCGTCTTCTCCTGGCTCTTCTCCGGCTACCTGCTCGCGGTCACGGTGACCCTCCCGGTCTACGGCAAGCTCGCCGACACCTTCGGCCGCAAGCCCGTGCTGCTGACCGGCATCGGGATCTTCCTGCTCGGTTCCGTGCTGTGCGCCGGGGCGTGGAACATGGCCGGCCTGATCGCCTTCCGCATCGTGCAGGGGCTCGGCGGCGGCGCCATCCAGGGGACCGTGCAGACGATCGCCGGCGACCTGTACCCGCTCAAGGAGCGCGGCCGCATCCAGGCGGCGATCTCCACGGTCTGGGCGGTCTCCGCCGTCCTCGGGCCGCTGTGCGGCGGGCTGTTCGCCGGCTACGCCAGCTGGCGCTGGATCTTCCTGATCAACCTGCCCGTCGGGGCGGTCGCGCTCCTGCTCATCTCCCGTCATCTGCGCGAGCGGGTCGGCGAGCGGACCCGGCACCGCGTGGACTGGCCCGGCGCGCTGCTGCTCTTCCTCTCCGGCGGGCTGCTGATCACCGGCCTCGTGCAGGGCGGGCCCGCCCGGTGGTGGCTGCTCGGCGGCAGCCTCGTCCTGGGCGCCCTCACCGTGTGGGCCGAGCGCCGGGCCGCCGAGCCGATCATCCCCGGCTGGGTCTGGCGGCGCCGGGTGATCGTCGCCGTCAACCTGGCCCTCGGCATGCTCGGCGTCCTGATGGTGGCCCCGACGGTCTTCCTCCCCACGTACGCCCAGACCGTGCTCGGGCTCGGCCCGATAGCGGCGGGCTTCGTGCTGTCGGTGATGACGCTCAGCTGGCCGCTGTCCGCCGCCCTCAGCAACCGCGTCTACCTGCGCATCGGCTTCCGCAACACCGCCGCCCTGGGCATGGCGGCCGCCACCGTCGTCCTCGTCGTACTGGTGCTGCTCCCGTACGCCGGTCCCGCCTGGCAGCCCACCCTGGTGATGCTGCTGCTCGGTGCCGCCCTCGGGCTCTTCCAGCTCCCCCTGATCGTCGGCGTGCAGTCCACCGTCCCGTGGAGCGAACGGGCCACCGCCACCTCGTCGATCCTCTTCTGCCGCCAGGTCGGCCAGAGCGTCGGCGCGGCCGTCTTCGGCGCCGTCGCCAACGCCACCCTCGCCTCCCGCCTGCACGGCTCCGGCACCGACCTCGACTCCATCGCCGGCGCCGCGCACGTCGACGACCACGTGCGCCGCGCCGTCGCGGCGGCGGTCAACCACGTCTACGCCGGCGCGGCCGTCGCGGCGGTCCTGTCCCTGGCCGCCGTCCTGCTGGTGGCGCCCCGCCGCTTCCCGGTCCTGGAGGAGGACCCGGCGGTACGGTGACGCCGTGGACGCGAAGAGCTACGCGCGCATGCGGGCCATCGCCGCCGAGTTGATGGGGCGCGAGGACACCCGGGCCGTGGAGATCGGCGAGGGCGTCATCACGTTGACGATGCCGCCGCTCAACCGGCACGAGCTGATCGCCCTGCGGCTGCGGCGGCAGATCGAGGCCAGATGGCCGACGATCCGGACTGGGCCGGCCACGCGCGACAAGACTCTGGCCGTCCTCTCCGATCCGGGGCCGGCGCCCGGCGACGACAGCCCCCGTTACCGGGCGCGCCACGACTACGCCTTCGGGGACGCCGTCCCCGTGGGGCCGTGGGTCCTGGACAGCGGGGAGTTCCCCGCCTACGGCGGTTCCTGATCGTCCCCGGGTGAGGGGGAGGGCACGTCGGGGGCGGCGGGGCCCGGTTCCTCCTCGGCGTCGGGGGCCTCGCGCCCGGTGAGGGCGGCGAGGCTGCCACGGACGTGGGCGAGGTGCTCGCGGATCTCCTCCCGGCGGACCTCGTGCTCGCGCAGTTCGCGTTCGGCGGCCAGACGGATGCGCTCCTCCCGCACCCTGGCCTGGGCGAGGAGATCCGCGGCGGCGGCGTCGGCCTCCTCCTGGCGGCGCCGCGCGGCCTCCTCCGTCTCCGCCAGGGCCCGGCGGGCGTCGTCCACCATGGCCTCGGCGTACGAGGTGAGTTCGGCGAGGCGCGAGTCGACCCCGGCCTCGCCCTCAGCGAGTTCGTGCTCCTGGGTGTCGAAGCGCTCGCGGTGCTCCTTCTCCAGTTCGGCGAGCGCCTGTTCGCCCTCCCGCCGCGCGGCGTCGAGCTCCCGGGCGACCTCGTCCCGCAGCAGGCCGGTCTCCTCGCGGGCCTCGCCGAGCACGCGCCCGGCGTCGGCACGGGCCTGCTCCAGCACCTGCTCGGCCTGCTCATCGGTGGTGCCGCGGCGGGCGTGGGCGGCCGCGCGGGCCTCGTCCATGAGGGTGCGGCGGGCGGCCGCGGCCGCGTCGTGCGCGTGCCGGGCCTCCTCCTCGGCCTGTTCGCGTACGGAGGCCGCCTCATCCTCGACCAGCCGCAGCAGGTCCAGTGCGCCCTTCCCGAGGGATTCGTAGGTGGGCGGCGAGAGCGTGGAGACCGCCTCGCGCAGCGCGGCGCACTCCGCGGTCATCTCGTTGGCCAGGACGGTGAGCCGCGCGGCACGCTCCCAGGCAGCGTCGCGGTCCTCGGACAGCTCCTCCAGGAAGCGGTCGACCTGTTCGGTGCGGTACCCGCGGCCACGGACGGTGGCGAAGCCGTGGCCGCCGCGGGGGTGTGCCGTACTCATACCCCTATTCTCGGGGATTTGCCGGATTTACCCATAACGCGACACTCCGACCGGTCCGCAGACCAGCCGGAGCGACGCCGTACGGGGACCTAGAGCATCCCGTCCCACATCTGCTCGATCAGCACCGGCCACCAGTGCTCGGGCGACGCCACCGCCGCCGGGTCGAGCGCGGCCAGCTGGTTCTGGAAGTCGACCGTCCAGCGGCCTGCCTGCTCGGGCGTCAGGCCGAGCCGCCAGCGCCACATCTTCCCGAGCAGTGCCAGGCAGCGGACGAACTCCGGCAGGCTGGTGTTGACGAACTGCGGCACGGGAGCCGTACCGCCCGGCCCGGCCTCCAGCGGCACCGCGACGATGTGCGCCGTGCCGTACTGCACGCACAGCTGGCGGCCGAAGTCATTGCCCATCACCAGGTACGAGCCCGCGTCCGGGGCCGGCTGCACGCCGCGCTCGGCCGCCAGCTCCGCCAGGGTCGGCACCGGCCGCCCCGGCTGGGCCTGCGCCCAGAAGAACGGCCCGAAGTCCACCGGCAGCCCGGACCAGGTGAGCGTCTGCGCGACAAGGTCCGGCACGCCCTGGCGGGCGACCGCCCGCTGGTCGAAGCGGAACACGCCCTGCGGCCCGAAGGACTGCGCCAGTTCCTGCCCGATCGCGTCCAGCGGGACCGGGGGGACCCGCTGGACCTGGTGCGGCTCGGGCAGCGGCACCCGGTGCGGGTGCGCGTGCGCCGGGGCGCTCGCCACCTGGTGCAGCTCGCCGAGGTGCGTCAGCAGGTGCTGCACGCCCGCGCGACGGCTCGCGTGGTCCTTGCCGTAGGGGGCGGTACTGCTGATCCGCACCTGGGGCCAGGTCTCGCGGATCATCCGGGCGCAGTAGCCGCCCGGCAGGTCGCACGACTCCAGCTCCGTGTGCAGCTCCAGCACCGCCTGCGGCGGCACGCCGAGGGCGCGCAGCTCGTGCAGGATCTGCCACTCCGGGTGCGGCGTACCGGGTGCGGAGCGGCGCATCAGCTGCTGTTCCGAGCCGTCCTGCGCGCGGTAGCGGAGCACGGCCAGGTAGCCGGGGCCGACCGTGGGCACCCCGGTGGGCGGCTGCGGCTGGGCCTGCGGCTGCTGGGGGTAGCCGTACGCCGGGGGCTGCGGCGGCGCCGCGACCGGACCGGGCGGCGGCGGGGGCGGGGGCGGTGCCGACGCCCCGGCGGCGCCGTCCGGGCGGGACAGCATCGTCGCGGCCTGGTGCACGTCCCCGGCCGCCGGCCGGTCGTTCGCGGGGAGCTGCTGCACCAATTGCGTGGGCACGTACCCGGCAGCCGGGGTGCCGGGCACGCCCGGACCGGGCGGCGGCGCGGGCGGTCCGGGCGGTCCGGGAGGGCCGGCCTTCGAGGTCTCGGCGGCGGACACGTCGGCGGCGCCGCGGCCGGGACCGGGCGGCGGCGGGGGCGGCGGCGGAGGCGGGCCGTCCGGGCGGGACAGCATCGTCGCGGCCTGGTGCACGTCCCCGGGGCCGGGCCTGGCGGGGGTGGAAGGCGCGGGCGGCGGCGGGGGCGGGCCCTGCTGGGCCACCGGCGGCGGGGGCGGCGGGGCCACGGCCGGACCGCCGAACGGGGAGGGCGGGGGCCCCGGCGGCGGGGGCGTGGACGAGCCGCCCGGGTAGCCGTAGGCGCCGGGCCCGGGGGCCGGTGGGGGCGGCGGAGGCGGGGGCGGCGTGCCGCCGCCGGCGACGGGGTAGCCGTAACCGCCCTGCGCCTGGGGCCCCGGCAGCGGCGTCCCGGCCTCCGCCACACCGGGCAGCCGCTCGGTGCTGGCCTCGGCGCTCGTCATCGGCGGCGGGGTGTGGGCGTCGTCCGAGTCGCTGATCGGCGGCGCGTAGACGGTCGCCGGCGGCGGCACGGACGCCCCCGCTCCCTGGCTGTCGTTGGCGTCCCGCCACGCGGCGGGCGGCGGGGTGGGCGCGCCGCCGTACGGGGTCGGCATCGGCGGGGTCGGGGTCGGGACGTACGGCTGGGTGGGCGTGGCGGGACCGGGCGTGGTGACCGGGGCCGGGGCGCGCGGCGGTGTGGGGACGGTCTCGGCCAGGGCGCCGTCCGGAACGTCACGGCGGTCGGGGATGCCGAGCCGGTCGGCGGCGTCCTGCAGCCACTGCGGCGGGCTCAGCAGGAAGGACGTCGCCTCCAGGTCGATCCGCTTGGGCCGCTCCGGCACGGCGTCCGCGACCGCGCCGGCCGCGGCGCCGTAGACCTCCTCCCAGCGGCGGATGATCTCGCCCACGGACAGCGCGGGCCAGAGCGTGGCGTCGCCGCTGTCCCGGGCGATGACGATGCGGGTCTCCCCGTCGTCCGAGGTCGGGCCGCCGTCCCTCGGCTCGGACCAGACCACGAAGCCCCGGTCGAACTCCCGCACCTGCACCTCACGTGCGAGGTAGGCCGGGACGTCGGCGTTGATCCACCGCTCGGCGCGTTCCTGCGCCTGCGCGAACGTGACCATGTCCTGCCTCACCCCTCCACCGGGACGGCACGGGCGAAGCCGCCGTCCACCATCAGGTTCGCCACCGTCTCCAGCTCCGGCGGGTCGCCGGCGAGCGCGGCCAGGAAGGCGTCGAAGTCCTCGCCGCAGGGCAGCAGCAGCCCGGTGACCCGCTCCTCGGTGGAGCCGAAGGCGCCGTCGGCGTCCCGCACGTCGTCGTACGGGCACAGCCACATGGAACCCAGGTCGGCGCCGCGCGCCTTCACGGCGAGCACACCGCCCTGGACGTAGGAGATCGCCAGGTAGTCCTTGGTGAGGTGGTCCCGCAGGCACTTGTTGACGTAGCCGAGGTCGTTGGCCGCCGCCTCGTCCCGCACGGTGAAGAAGGGCTGGTCGACCAGGAGTCCCAGCATGGGCAGCAGGGCGACACCGCGCGGTGCGCTGCCGCCCGCCGCCTTGAGGAAGGTGCGGTACGCGCCGGGCAGCCGGTAGCCGAGCTCCTCCTCGACGTCCCGGACCTGCTGCTCGGTGACGGCGACCCCGTCCTTGCGTACGCCGAAGTGGACCGGCCGGGTCTCCTGGAGCGGCCGGGTACCGCGCTTGTCGTGGTCGGCGGAGGCGGTGGTGGCCAGGCCCCCGTGGTGCCGCAGCAACGACTTGACCTCGGCGGGGATCAGCTCCAGACGACGGCTGCCGGCGACGTGGTGCCAGCTCCACCCGTGCGGCGTGGCGACGGGGGACAGGCTGCCCCACAGCTCGTGACCGGCGGCGTGCTGCGCGGCGTTGGCCGACACGTAGTCGGTCAGCCGGAGTTCGTCGATTCCGAAGCCGTCCGGCGGTTCGGCGATCTCGGCCGCCGCGCGGGCGTACGGCGAGAAGTCGGGGAAGCCGCGCTCGTCCACGCGTACGCCCTGCGGGTGGCGGGCGCGCCGCACCGGGTCCGGGAAGTGCACGATCTGACCGGCGTAAGCCGCGTTCGGTGGCGCGGCCCGATACCCGGGCCGACCTGTCGTCATTGCCGATGCCCCCATGCTGGATCCGGTGTTGGGCACAGCCTATGGGGTGTGGCAAGAGGCGCTTGAGCTGGTTCCGGTCACGGCTGGACGGCGGCCGCGGCGAGCTTCCCGTGCTGGGCGCGTGCGACGGCCGGGGGCGGTCCCCCGGGGTCCCCGGACGGCTTGACCGTGACGTAGGTGGCCGTGCTGCCCCCGGTGCGCACGACGGTGACGGTGGCGGTGCCTCGCGTGGCGTCGGCGGTGTCGGTCATCACGTAGGCGACCGCCTCGTCGCCCACCGCGGGGGCCCGCACGGGACGGACGGCGAAGTGCCGGGCGCGTCCCTCCCCGTCCGTCGTCCCGAAGGAACGGCACTGCCTCAGGGCGGCGGTGATCCCGGCGACGACCTCGCCCGCCTCGCCGGGCCGGTGCGCGGCGAGCAGCAGCAGGTCCAGCCCGCCGTCACCGCCGAGCGCCCCGCGCCTGGTGACGGCGGCCGTCACCTGGGCCGTGCGCGGCCGGACGGGACGGCTGCTCACGGGGTCGGACAGGGGACGGCACCCGGGCCGGTCCGCGGTCAGCGCCTCCTCGGGGACAGGCACGCCCGCGCCGCCCGTCACCACGTAACCGGGCACATCGGCGGAGGTGATCAGCGCCGCCTTCAACCGGGCCGCGGTGAGCGCGCGTTGTGCCCCTCTCGTGGAGGCCGTGGTCGAATCCCGGCCGTTCTCCGTGGGCTTGGCCCTCCCGTCCGACCCGGCGCTACTATCCGTACAACCAATGGCCAACGCAAGGAGCACCGCTGCGGCAGCACACCGGACGACGATACGCATCTCCCCACAGTGCCGTGACATCCGGCACAAAGTAAACCTCTCACCTCACAACCGACTTCCGTAACGCCTTGTCCGTTTGGCAGTCTTACGCACATAGGGGGACGTCCTCGACGCGAGGACGGATCGGAGGGCCGTACGAAGATGCTGACGAGAGACGCCGCGGATCCGCGGCTCAACTGGGGAGCCGACGAAGCGCCCGCGCCACCGGCGCTGCGCCATCGGCGCGACGGGATCCTGCCGGCGGTCGCCGCCGCGCTCTCCGTCAAGGACGAGGTCCTCACCTGCACCGGCGCCAAGGCGGACCAGCCGCCCCCGCTCCACCCGCTCGTCCAGGACGTCCTCGACGCCCTCCCCGTCGCCCAGCGTGAGCGCTTCACCGGGCGATGTCCCGAGCCGGTGCTGCTGTCCCGCCACCTCACCACCGTCGACGGCGCCCGCAGCAAACGCGCCGCGCGCAAGCCGCTCACGAACGGCGAGGCCCGCAAGGCCCTCAAGGGTGCCAAGCTCACCGCCCGCCGCATACGCGAGGACGGCGACCCCGCCCACGGCACCTACACCCCGCCCTGCCGCTCCTGCGAGGCGCTGCTCGCCCACTTCGGCGTCCGCGCCTTCGACCCGGGAGCCGACGCCGAATGAACTCGACCCGCTTCCCCGTCGGCGTCGACGTGGCCCTGCGCGCCGCCGGCTGGCAGCCCGGCCGCTGGGACATCCGGCAGGCCGAGGTCTGGGCCGACACGCTCCGCGCCTACGTCTCCCCCGGCGGCCACCGCCACAGCGTCTTCCCCGCCGCCGTCGAGGCCTGGGCCGAGTTCGGCGGCCTCACCGTGCCGGCCGTCACCTCCCCCGGCCGCCACGTCGCACCCAGCACGGTCCGCGTCGACCCGCTCCACGGGCTGCACCTCGCGCGCACCCTCGGCGACCTCGGCAGCGCGCTCGACACGGAGGTCGCACCGCTCGGGGAGGAGTCCGCGGGCCACGGGCAGCTCGCGATCGACGCGGAGGGGCGCGTCTACTGCCTCGACCACACCGGCGACTACTACCTGGGCCCGACCATCGACGCGGCCCTGGGCGCCCTCACGACGGGCTCCCGTCCCCACCGCCTCACGACCTGACCGCGCCCGCCGGTTCGTTGTTGTGGGGGGTGCCCCTTGCGGCCCGTCGTTGTGCGCGTACGCGTTGCGGCCGCGCGGTGACCTGGTTGCGGGTCGGCCTCGCCGGAGGCTGGGGGCACCCCCAGCGGTAGCTGGGGGAGGGTTGGCGCAACCTCACAGCGGCGCCGCACCTGCCCGGTGGCTGGGGTTTCGTCGGCGTGTGCACGCCGGTGGTGGGGGTGTGCCAACCCTCCCCCAGCCTCCGGCCGGGGGGGAACCCCCATGCCTTGCGGAACGACTTCCCACAACCCCCACCTCGTCCGGCCGTTGGTCGCCCGGCGATACGGAGGGGGCGGGGTTGTTGGGGGCACCCCCGGCCGAAGGCTGGGGGAGGGTGGGCGTTCTGGACGCTGACGTGTATGTGTTGTGCGGCACAGACGGCACGACCTGGACCGCCCGCCATGCACATAAATATGCGGTACGGAATGCCCAGCCCCGGAGGCCCCGACCCCGGCCCACCACACACGCGCGCAGGCCCGCACCAACCGCGCCGGATGGGGGTCCCCCCGGCCGAAGGCTGGGGGAGGGCGGGTGGGCGGGGGATGCCCGCCGCAGGCGCAAACAACCCGCGCACAACCACCGGCCGCAACCACGACCCCGGGCCGTACCGCTAGGCGGGAAGCATTGCGGAGACGCGGAACCCGCCCTCGTGGGTCGTGCCGGCGGCGAACCCCCCGCCGAGCGCCGTGACGCGCTCCTTCATGCCGACCAGCCCGTTGCCCCCGCTGGGCAGCACCAGCGCGGGCGCCCCGTCGGAGGGCCCGTTCTGCACCAGGACCGCGACCTCCGCCTCGCGGTAGGCGAGGCGGATGCGGGCCCACGCGCCGGGCGCGTGCTTGTGGACGTTGGTGAGCGCCTCCTGCACGACGCGGTAGACCGTGGCCTCGACCCGCGCCGCCAGCGGACGCTCCTCCCCCTCCACCGTGAGCTCGACGTCCATCCCGGTGGCACGCGACTCGTCGAGCAGCCGCCTGAGCTCGGCCAGGCACGGCCCCTGCTCGTCCTCCGTCTCGGCGTCCCCGGTCGCGGCCGCGACCGGGGACGGGGCGGGCGCAATCGTTTCCGCAGCGGCCACGACACGGACCGCCGCACCCGCCGACGCCGCCCGCGCCGCCGTCACCGGCTCCGCCCGCAGGACGCCCAGCATCTCGCGCAGTTCGTTGAGCGCCTGCCGGCCCATGTCCCCGAGGAGCTGCGCGCTGGCCGAGGCCTTCTCGGGGTCCTTGACGGCGATCGCCTGCAGCGCGGCCGCGTGCACGACCATGAGGCTCACCCGGTGTGCGACGACGTCGTGCATCTCGCGCGCGATGCGGGTGCGCTCCTCCATGCGGGCACGCTCCGCGGAGCTCGTGGCCGTCTCGGCCAGCAGGGACAGCTCCCGCTCCAGGCCGTCCGCCCGTTCCCGCAGGCTCTCCACGAGCCGGCGCCGGGCGCCGACGTACAGGCCCAGCAGCACCGGCGGCGCGGTGACGCCGACCGCCGCGAGCACGGAGGTGAGGACGACCACGGCCAGCGGCGCGTGGTACGCCGCGCCGCCGAGGTCACCGTGCATCTCCAGGAAGGTGACGATCAGCATGCCGAGCATGGTCATCCCCGACAGCACCGCGATGATCCGCCGCGGTACGTCGGAGGCGGCCAGGGTGTAGAGGCCCACGATGCTCAGCAGGATGCCCATCTGGGCCGGTGTGACGGCGATGGAGACCAGGACGACCAGGACCGGCCAGCGCCTGCGGAGCACCAGCACCGAGCCGACCAGCAGGCCGAACAGACCCGTGACGACCGGCGAGACCCCGGACTTCTCGGCGAAGGCCGCGCCTTCCAGGAGGCATTCCACGGCCGAGACGAAGGCCAGGGACACGTCGAGCACCATGCTGCGCCGCCTGGGCCACCACCACGGCCCGGCGACCACCCGGCTTCGTCCGCCGGCCCCGTCCGGTACGTACTCCCCCGTCGTACTCATACGGACCAGCCTAGACGCGACGGTGTCCGCCTGGCGGTCAGCCCCGGTCCGTGGGGCGGCCCCGACCTATCCTTGTGCCGTCGGACAGCGCGGTCCGGACAATGCCGCCGACCATTCCACTGCACGAGGAGCCGCACCTGTGAGCAGCGCCGACAACACCACCGGCAGCGCCCCCCTCCGCGCGGACATCCGCCGCCTGGGAGACCTCCTCGGCGGGACGCTCGTCCGGCAGGAGGGCCCGGAGCTCCTCGATCTCGTCGAGAGGGTGCGGGCGCTGACCCGCAGCGACGGCGAGGCCGCCGCCGCCCTGCTCGGCGAGACCGATCTGGAGACCGCGGCCAAGCTGGTACGGGCGTTCTCCACCTACTTCCACCTCGCCAACGTCACCGAGCAGGTGCACCGGGGCCGTGAGCTGCGTTCCCGCAGGGCGGCCGACGGCGGGCTGCTGGCCCGTACGGCCGACCTGCTCAAGGACGCCGACCCGGAGCACCTGCGGCAGACCGTGCGCAACCTCAACGTGCGTCCGGTCTTCACCGCCCACCCGACCGAGGCGGCCCGCCGCAGCGTGCTGAACAAGCTGCGGGTGATCGCCGCCCTGCTGGACGAGTCCGTCGAGGCGGGCGGGGACCGCCGCCGCAGCGACCTGCGTCTGGCGGAGAACATCGACCTGCTCTGGCAGACCGACGAACTGCGTGTCGTGCGCCCCGAGCCCGCCGACGAGGCGCGCAACGCCATCTACTACCTGGACGAGCTGCACGCGGGCGCGGTCGGCGACGTGCTGGAGGACCTGGCGGTCGAGCTGGAGCGGGTCGGTGTGCCGCTGCCCGCGGAGACCCGCCCGCTGACCTTCGGCACCTGGATCGGCGGCGACCGGGACGGCAACCCCAACGTCACCCCGCAGGTCACCTGGGACGTGCTGATCCTGCAGCACGAGCACGGCATCACCGACGCCCTGGAGCTGGTCGACGACCTGCGCGCGGCGCTGTCCAACTCGATCCGCAACTCGGGCGCCTCGCCGGAGCTGCTGGCCGACCTGGAGCAGGACCTGCAGCGCCTCCCGGAGATCAGCCCCCGCTACAAGCGGCTGAACGCGGAGGAGCCCTACCGCCTCAAGGCCACCTGCATCCGGCAGAAGCTGCTCAACACCCGGGAGCGGCTGGCCAAGGGCACACCGCACGTGCCCGGCCGCGACTACCTCGGCACCGGCGGCCTCCTGGCCGACCTGCGTCTGGTGCAGGACTCGCTGCGCGCCAACCGCGGTGAGCTGATCGCGGACGGCCGTCTGGACCGCACCATCCGCACGCTGGCCGCCTTCGGTCTTCAGCTGGCCACGATGGACGTCCGCGAGCACGCCGACGCCCACCACCACGCCCTCGGCCAGCTCTTCGACCGGCTCGGCGAGGAGTCCTGGCGGTACGCGGACATGCCGCGGGACTACCGGCGCAGGCTGCTCGCCAAGGAGCTGCGCTCGCGGCGGCCGCTGGCGCCGTCCCCGGCGCCGCTGGATGCGGCGGGGGCGAAGACGCTGGGCGTCTTCGACACGGTGCGGGAGTCCTTCGAGCGGTTCGGGCCCGAGGTGGTCGAGTCGTACATCATCTCGATGTGCCTGGGCTCCGACGACGTCTTCGCGGCGGCGGTGCTGGCCCGCGAGGCCGGGCTGATCGACCTGCACGCGGGGATCGCCAAGATCGGCATCGTGCCGCTGCTGGAGACCACCGACGAGCTGAAGGTCGCCGACAGGCTGCTCGACGAGATGCTCTCCGACCCCTCGTACCGCAAGCTCGTCTCGCTCCGCGGCGACGTGCAGGAGGTCATGCTCGGCTACAGCGACAGCTCCAAGTTCGGCGGCATCACCACCTCGCAGTGGGAGATCCACCGGGCGCAGCGGAGCCTGCGCGACGTGGCGCACCGCCACGGGGTGCGGCTGCGGCTCTTCCACGGCCGCGGCGGCACCGTCGGCCGGGGCGGCGGCCCGACGCACGACGCGATCCTGGCGCAGCCGTGGGGCACGCTGGAGGGTGAGATCAAGGTGACCGAGCAGGGCGAGGTCATCTCCGACAAGTACCTGATCCCGTCCCTGGCGAGGGAGAACCTGGAGCTGACGGTCGCGGCCACGCTGCAGGCCTCGGCGCTGCACACCGCGCCCCGCCAGTCCGAGGAGGCGCTGTCCCGCTGGGACGCGGCCATGGACGTGGTCTCCGACGCCGCGCACTCCGCTTACCGGCGGCTGGTGGAGGACCCGGACCTGCCCGCGTACTTCTTCGCCTCCACCCCCGTGGACCAGCTGGCCGAACTGCACCTGGGCTCGCGCCCCTCGCGCCGCCCGGACAGCGGGGCGGGCCTGGACGGGCTGCGGGCCATCCCGTGGGTGTTCGGCTGGACGCAGTCGCGGCAGATCGTGCCGGGCTGGTACGGCGTCGGCTCGGGCCTGAAGGCCGCCCGCGAGGCGGGCCGGGAGGCGGACATCGCCGAGGCGTACGAGCAGTGGCACTTCTTCCGGAACTTCCTGTCCAACGTCGAGATGACGCTGGCCAAGACCGACCTGCGGATCGCCGAGCACTACGTCGGCACCCTGGTGCCCGACGGACTCAAGCACGTCTTCGACGTCATCAAGGCCGAGCACGAGCTGACGGTCGCCGAGGTGCTGCGGATCACCGGTGAGGCGAAGCTGCTGGACGCGCAACCGGTGCTCCAGCAGACCTTCCGGATCCGGGACGCCTACCTCGACCCGATCTCCTACCTCCAGGTGGCGCTGCTGCACCGGCAGCGCGAGGCCGCCGCCCGCGGCGAGGAGCCCGACCCGCTGCTCGCCCGCGCGCTGCTGCTGACGGTGAACGGCGTGGCGGCCGGCCTGCGCAACACCGGCTGACCACCCGCGGCAGGTCATGACGAAGGGCGGTGCCCCCCGCGGCGGGGGGCACCGCCCTTCGTCCTGTGCGTGCGGAGCGGGGCGCGGCGTCAGTTCTTGCGGTGGCCGATCAGCCGCGGCCTGGGCTCGAGCCCGGACAGGCCGTTCCAGGAGAGGTTCACCAGGTGTGCGGCGACCTCCGCCTTCTTGGGCTTCTGGGCGTCCAGCCACCACTGCCCGGTGAGCGCCACCATCCCGACCAGCGCCTGCGCGTAGAGCGGGGCGAGCTTGGCGTCGAAGCCGCGCTGCTTGAACTCCATGCCCAGGATGTCCTCCACCTGGGTGGCGATGTCGCTGATCAGTGAGGCGAAGGTGCCGGTGGACTGGGCGACGGGCGAGTCCCGCACGAGGATCCGGAAGCCGTCGGTGTACTGCTCGATGTAGTCCAGCAGCGCGAAGGCCGCCTGTTCCAGCAGTTCGCGTGGATGGCCACCGGTGAGGGCACCGGTGACCATGTCGAGCAGGCACCGCATCTCGCGGTCCACGACGACGGCGTAGAGGCCCTCCTTGCCGCCGAAGTGCTCGTACACGACGGGCTTGGAGACGCCCGCCTTGTGCGCGATCTCCTCGACGGAGGTGCCCTCGAAACCGCGTTCGGCGAAGAGCGTGCGCCCCACGTCGAGGAGTTGCTCGCGGCGCTCCTTGCCCGTCATGCGGACCCGTCGGGCACGCCGCGACGGCGTACCCTCGCTGCCCCTGCTGCTGCTTCTGCCGTCGCTCACCCGTCAATCATGCCGCTTCGCTGACGCTCTCCTTACGGCGGGCGGCGATCCGGTCAGCGGTCGGCCACCGTACGTCACTGGCCCACCCGAGCAGTTCGAACCAGCGGATGATGCGGGCGCTGGAGTCGACCTGGCCGCGGAGCACGCCGTGCCGGGCGGAGGTGGGGTCGGCGTGGTGGAGGTTGTGCCAGGACTCGCCGCAGGACAGCACGGCCAGCCACCAGACGTTGCCGGACTTGTCGCGGGAGCGGAAGGGCCGCTTGCCGACCGCGTGGCAGATCGAGTTGATCGACCAGGTGACGTGGTGCAGCAGGGCCACACGGACCAGGGAGCCCCAGAAGAAGGCGGTGGCGGCGCCGGTCCACGACATCGTCGCCAGGCCGCCGATCAGCGGCGGGAGCAGCAGCGAGACGGACGTCCAGAGCCAGAAGTCACGGCTGATCCGGCGGATCGCCGGGTCCTTGATCAGATCGGGGGCGTACTTGTGCTGGGGGGTCTGCTCCTCGTCGAACAACCAGCCCATGTGGGCCCACCACAGGCCCTTCATCAGGGCGGGGACGGTCTCGCCGTAGCGCCAGGGGCTGTGCGGGTCGCCGTCGGCGTCGGAGAACTTGTGGTGCTTGCGGTGGTCGGCGACCCACCGCACGACCGGTCCCTCGACGGCCATCGACCCGGCGATCGCCAGGGCGATCTTCAGCGGGCGGTTGGCCTTGAAGGAGCCGTGGGTGAAGTGGCGGTGGAAGCCGATGGTGATGCCGTGACAGCCGAGGTAGTACATCCCCACCATCAGGCCGAGGTCGAGCCAGCTCAGGCCCCATCCCCACGCGAGCGGGATCGCCGCGACGAGGGCGAGGAAGGGGATGCCGATGAAGAGTCCGAGGGTGATCTGCTCGAGTGACTGCTTCTTGTCACCACCGAGCGTGGCACGGGGAAGCGGGGCCCCGGAGCCGGCCCCGGGTTCCGGGGACTCGGTGATCACGTCGGTCTGTGTGGTCATGGTGGTCCCTCAATGAAGGTCGGGGGCTACGCCACCGTAACTTACGGCTTCGTAAGTATGGCAGGGCTAAGTGAAGGCCGAACAGAGCACGCGTGTCGGCGGGAATACGGCTCTTGGCACTTGTACCCACCTTTGACGAGGGGAAGTACCGATCTTTCTCGTCGCATTGGAGGCCGCCGGTGCGGCATAGTGGTGGAGGCCAGACGGGCACCCTGACCGGATGTCCTGTTCGGCCGGGGTTTCCTTCCGCTGTGGTGTAACGGCAGCACTGAGGGTTTTGGTCCCTTAAGTCCGGGTTCGAATCCTGGCAGCGGAGCACTGACCGAAGGGTCGCGGCAACCGTCGCGACCCTTCCGCGTTCACCGCCCGAAACGCCCCGGTATCCTTCGGGTGACCTTCACCCCACGCCGAGGAGTCCGTTCCGTGAGCGCCCACCGCCCGGCCGCCGTCATCGTCCTTGCCGCGGGTGAGGGCACCCGTATGAAGTCGGCGACCCCCAAAGTCCTGCACACGATCAGCGGCCGCTCCCTGGTCGGACACGTCGTGGCCGCGGCCCGCGCCCTGGAGCCCGAGCACCTGCTGGTCGTGGTCGGCCACGCCCGCGAGCAGGTGACCGCCCACCTGGCCGGGACCGACGCCGCGGTCCGCACCGCCGTGCAGTACGAGCAGAACGGCACCGGCCACGCGGTCCGGGCGGGCCTGGCGGAACTCCCGGAGCTGTCCGGCACGGTGGTCATCACCGCCGGCGACACCCCGCTGCTCACCCCGGACACCCTGCGCTCACTGGTCGAGGCCCACACCGCCGACGGCAACGCCGTCACCGTGCTGACCGCCGAGGTCCCCGACCCGACCGGCTACGGCCGCATCGTGCGCGGCGCCGACGGCTCGGTGCTGGCGATCGTCGAGCAGAAGGACGCCACCGACGAGCAGCGGGCCATCCCCGAGATCAACTCCGGGGTGTTCGCCTTCGACGCGCAGTTGCTGACCGACGCGCTGGCCAAGGTGACCACCGACAACGCCCAGGGCGAGGAGTACCTCACCGACACCCTCGGCATCCTGCGCGAGGCCGGCCACCGCGTCGGCGCCTCGGTCGCCGAGGACCACCGCGAGATCGCCGGCATCAACAACCGCGTGCAGCTCGCCGAGGCCCGCCGCATCCTCAACGACCGCCTGCTGCACCGGGCGATGCTGGAGGGCGCGACGATCATGGACCCGGCGTCGACCTGGCTGGACGTCACCGTGGAGTTCGAACCCGACACCCTGGTGCTGCCGAACACCCAGCTGTACGGCGCGACCCGCCTCGCCTCGGGCGCCGTGGTCGGCCCCAACTGCACGCTGACCGACACCCTGGTCGGCCCCGGCGCCACGGTGAGCAACACCGTGGCCGTCAGCGCGGAGATCGGCGAGGCCGCCTCGGTCGGCCCGTACGCCTACCTGCGCCCGGGCGCCAAGCTCGGCCCCAAGGCGAAGGCCGGCACCTACGTCGAGATGAAGAACGCCACCCTCGGCGAGGGCACCAAGGTGCCGCACCTGTCCTACGTCGGCGACGCGACGATCGGCGACCACACGAACATCGGCGCCGCCAGCGTCTTCGTCAACTACGACGGGCAGGCCAAGCACCACACCACGATCGGCTCCCACTGCCGCACCGGCTCCGACAACATGTTCGTGGCCCCCGTCACAGTCGGGGACGGCGCCTACACCGCCGCGGGCTCCGTGATCACCAAGGACGTGCCGGCCGGTTCGCTCGCCGTCGCGCGCGGCCAGCAGCGCAACATCGAGGGCTGGGTGGCCAGGAAGCGGCCCGGCAGTGCGGCGGCCCACGCCGCCGAACAGGCCCAGCAGGCCGCGCCGGAGGCCTGACCGGCAGGGGAGCGCGTGCGGGGTGGCCTTCCCCACGTGCGCGGTCGCGCCACGCAGCGCGTACCGTGTGAGGTGCACACAATTCCGCCAGCTCCCTCACCGAGGGCGAAGCTGCGTTGAACACCAAGGAGACGGTGCAGTGACCGGGATCAAGACGACCGGTGAGAAGAAGCTGATGCTCTTCTCCGGCCGCGCACACCCCGAGCTCGCGGAGGAGGTGGCACGTGAGCTGGGCGTCAACCTTGTGCCGACGAAGGCCTTCGACTTCGCGAACGGTGAGATCTACGTCCGCTTCGAGGAGTCGGCCCGCGGCTCGGACGCTTTCGTCATCCAGAGCCACACCGCTCCCATCAACAAGTGGATCATGGAGCAACTGATCATGATCGACGCGCTGAAGCGGGCCTCCGCCAAGCGCATCACCGTGGTCGTCCCGTTCTACGGTTACGCCCGCCAGGACAAGAAGCACCGCGGCCGCGAGCCGATCTCGGCCCGCCTGGTGGCCGACCTGATGAAGACCGCGGGCGCCGACCGGATCCTCACGGTCGACCTGCACACCGACCAGATCCAGGGCTTCTTCGACGGCCCGGTCGACCACCTGTTCGCGCTGCCCATACTGGCGGACTACGTGGGCGCCAAGGTCGACCGCTCGAAGCTGACCGTCGTCTCCCCCGACGCCGGCCGGGTACGCGTGGCCGACCGCTGGTGCGACCGCCTGGGCGCGCCGCTGGCCATCGTCCACAAGCGGCGTGACCCGGACGTCGCCAACCAGGTCACCGTGCACGAGGTGGTCGGTGACGTGCGCGGCCGCATCTGCGTCCTGGTGGACGACATGATCGACACCGGCGGCACCATCTGCGCCGCGGCGGACGCCCTGTTCGCCAACGGCGCGGAGGACGTCATCGTCACCGCCACCCACGGCGTCCTGTCCGGCCCGGCCGCGGACCGGCTGAAGAACTCCAAGGTGAGCGAGTTCGTCTTCACCGACACCCTGCCGACGCCGGGTGAGCTGGACCTGGACAAGATCACGGTGCTGTCGATCGCACCGACGATCGCCAACGCGGTCCGCGAGGTCTTCGAGGACGGCTCCGTGACGAGCCTTTTCGAGGACGCGCACTGATCACCGTCTGATCGATTTCCGGGGCGGCCTCCCCGCCGGGTAGACTCTGCGAGTTGCTCGGCGAGGGAGGCCGTTCCCGTTTCGACGGCGGACTCCGTTATCGACGCGCTCCTCGTAAGTGGAACGGCCCGTCGTGGGCTGGGCGACCGACCGAAGTCCCGTCGTCATCACGAGGAGTGTGATCCCCATGTCCGAGGTGAAGATCTCCGCGCAGCTGCGCACCGAGTTCGGCAAGGGCGCCGCCCGCCGCATCCGCCGCTCGCACCAGGTCCCCGGTGTCATCTACGGCCACGGCCAGGACCCCAAGCACGTCGCCCTGCCGGGCCACGACCTGCTGCTCGCCCTGCGCACCCCGAACGTCCTGATCAGCCTGGACATCGAGGGTGACGGCAACGAGCTGGTCATCCCCAAGGCCGTGCAGCGCGACCCGCTGAAGGGCTTCCTGGAGCACGTCGACCTGCTCGCGGTCAAGCGCGGCGAGAAGGTCACCGTCGAGATCGTGGTCAACACCGAGGGCGAGCTCGCCCCCGGCGGCAACCTGCTGGAGCACGTGCTCAACGCGCTGCCCGTCGAGGCCGAGGCGACCCACATCCCCGACGGCGTCACCGTCTCCGTCGAGGGCCTGGAGGCCGGTACCTCCATCCTCGCCAAGGACATCCCGCTCCCCAAGGGCACCACCCTGGCCGTCGACGAGGACACCGTCGTCCTGCAGGTCGTCGCCGCCCAGGCCGAGGCTCCCGCCGAGGGCGAGGGTGAGGGCGCCGAGGGCGAGGGCGCCGAGGCCGCTGCCGAGTAAGTACGGGCAGCACCCGCAGTTCCCCGTCCGCCGCCCCGCTCCGCAAGGAGCGGGGCGGCGGTCCTGTTGAATGGACGACATGAGCATGAGCGCAGCGGAAAGCGCCCCCGAGGGGCCCTGGCTGGTGGCCGGTCTGGGCAACCCCGGACCGGAGTACGCCGGCAACCGGCACAACATCGGCTTCATGGTCGCCGACCTGCTCGCCGACCGGATCGGCGGGCGCTTCAAGACCCACAAGAGCCGGTCCCAGGTCGTCGAGGGGCGCATCGGCGGCCGCCGCGTCGTGCTGGCCAAGCCGATGACGTACATGAACCTCTCCGGAGGCCCGGTGACGGCGCTGCGCGACTTCTACAAGGTGCCGCTCGGCAACCTCGTCGCGGTCCACGACGAGTTGGACATCGACTACGCCACCCTGCGCCTGAAGAAGGGCGGCGGCGACAACGGCCACAACGGCCTGAAGTCGATCACCAAGTCCCTCGGCCCCGAGTACCTGAGGGTCCGCTGCGGCATCGGCCGCCCGCCGGGGCGGATGCAGGTCGCGGACTTCGTCCTGAAGGACTTCTCCTCCACCGAGCGCAAGGAGCTCGAGTGGTTCGTGGACCGCGCGGCCGACGCGGTCGAGTCGCTCGTCTGCGAGGGGCTGGAGAGGGCGCAGGGCACCTACAACGGTTGACCATCGAAAGGTTGACCGAGTGCCATGCAATGGCCAAGGATCGCCCGCATGGTCAAACGGAGTCTCGCCCGCCGCACCGCCGAGAGCGCCTGGGGGCTGCTGCTGGTCGGCCGCATCGTGGTGCTGAGCGCGCTGGTCCTGGTCATGCTGGCGGCCGGGGTGTGGACCTCGTGGAAGACCGCCCAGCACGTCATGCTCACCAAGGGCCGCGAGCAGGGCACGATGACGGTCTCCACCTGCGGCGCCGACACCTGCACCGGCCCCTTCGTGCCGGAGGGTCTCGGCTCCCTCCGTGGGAAGGTGACGATCGACAAGGCGGTCACCCACCGCACCGGCGAGCGGATACCGGTCGCGGTCAAGCCCGGCACGGACGACGTGGTGCGCACCGGGCTCGCCGGTGTGCTGCACGCCTGGGTCCCGCTGGGCGGCGCCCTGCTCCTGGCCTCCCTGGTCCTGGCCGGGGGGTTGCGCTGGCCCCGCACCGCCTGGACCGCCGCCCTGGCCGGCGCCGCGCTCCTGGGGGCGGCCTTCCTCACGCTGTGACGGCTGTGCCGGCTGTGCCGCCCGGCGGCGCCGGGCCCCGCGGGGGGACCGGCGCCGCCGGGGTGTCACACGGCGTCGACGGGCTCCAGGAACTCCAGACGGTTGCCGAACGGGTCGTCGGTGTAGAAACGGCGATGGCCCGGCAGGTCACCGTCCCAGACGACCGCGGCGCCGCGGGACTCCAGCCGGTCCGCGTAGACCCCGATGCCGCTCACGCGTAAGCCCGGATGGGCCTTCCGGGCGGGGCGGAAGTCCTCCTCGACGCCGATGTGCAACTGGACCGGGCCCGCGGCGAACCAGCAGCCGCCCCTGGCGGCGAGCACCGGCGGCTTGGGGACCTCGCTCATCCCCAGGACCCCCGCGTAGAAGGCGCGCAGGATCTCCTCGGAGCCGGGCGGGGCGGCGAGCTGGACGTGGTCGAGGGCGGTGATCATCGGGATCACCCCGCTTTCCGTGCGACGGCGAAGATCCGCCGGAAGGGGAAGACGGTGCCGTGCGGCCCCGCCGGGTAGGCCTTGCGCAGCAGGTCGCGGTACTGGCCGAGGAACTCCCCGGTGGCCTCCGGGTCGTCCTCGAGGGCGGTCAGCACCGGGCGCAGCGCCGTTCCCTTCGTCCATTCGAGCACCGCGTCCTCGCCCTGCAGGAGCTGTACGTACGTGGTCTCCCAGACGTCGACGTCCACCTCGACGTCGGGGATCTCGATGAGGCGCTCCAGGTAGCCGGGGGGCTGGAGGATGTGGACGTAGCGGCGGCCGTGTCCCTCGCCGAGGCGGTCGCGCCAGGCCGGGGAGTCGCAGAGGTCGCCGAGCAGCGCGTGACTGGGCGAGGTGAAGTTGCCGGGGACCTGGAAGGCGAGGACGCCGCCGGGAGCGAGGTGCTCGACCCAGAGGGGGAAGCGCTCGGCGTGGCCCTCGACCCACTGGAGGGCGGCGTTGGAGACGATCAGGTCGTAGGTGCCGTCGGGGACCCAGTGGCCGGCGTCGGCGGGGCGGAAGGTGAGGCTGCCGCCCCCTGCGGTGGGGCCCTCGTAGGCCCGGGCGGCCTCCAGCATCTCGGCGGAGCTGTCGAGGCCGGTGATCCGGGCATCGGGCCAGCGCTGCGCGAGCAGGGCGGTCACGTTGCCGGGACCGCAGCCGACGTCCGCGATCCGCGGGCTCGCGCCGGGCAGCTCCGGTATCCGGGCCAGCAGGTCGTGGAAGGGGCGGGTCCGGTGGGTGGAGTGGTGGAGGTACTGCTGGGGATCCCAGGCTGCTGCGGGCATGTTTCGAACTCCCTGGCGAGAGATGGATCTCTTCCTGCCGCCGACCTTGCCCACAAGGTTCCAGAGCTAATCTCTTGATGTCAAGAGACTTCATGTCGACACAACCCTTACACTGATCTCCATGGAGGACGAGGTCGATCGGCTGGTCGCTGCGTGGCGCAGGGAGCGCCCTGACCTCGACGTCGAACCGCTCGAGGTGCTCAGCCGGGTCAGCAGGCTGGCGAGGCATCTGGACCGGGCCCGTCGACTGGCGTTCTCCGAGCACGGTCTGGAGCCCTGGGAGTTCGACGTGCTGACCTCCCTGCGCCGCGCGGGCGCGCCCTACCAGCTCTCCCCCGGACAGCTGCTGACCCAGACGCTGGTCACCTCGGGGACGATGACCAACCGGATCGACCGGCTCACCAAGAAGGGGCTCGTGGAGCGGCTACCCGACCCCTCGGACCGG
The DNA here is from genome assembly GCF_056858595.1 of Streptomyces sp. TOM-9. Classification (NCBI taxonomy): domain Bacteria; kingdom Bacillati; phylum Actinomycetota; class Actinomycetes; order Kitasatosporales; family Streptomycetaceae; genus Streptomyces; species Streptomyces sp. TOM-9. The sequence continues at coordinate 4,185,378 of NZ_JBXEQB010000001.1, forward strand.
CGCGGCGTCCTCGTACGGCTCACCCCGGAGGGACGGGACCGGGCGGACCAGGCCCTGGCGGGCCTGCTGGCCCAGGAGCGGGCCATCCTCGGCGAGCTCTCCGGCCGCCAGCGGGGGGAACTCGCGAACCTGCTCCGACAGTTGACCGCACCCTTCGACAACGTCCCCGGCTGACGGCGATTACCCGGCGTAACCGCCAGGGAGTGATCACAAACGGCCACGCTCCGCCACCGGTTGCGCACACAAAGTGGCGCACTTAGCGTGATGACCGTGAACGCCGCATAAAGGCTCAAATGGCCACTTTTGCGGCTGCCGGCGCACCACATTCCGACAACGTCAAGTGGAAGGCGGTCGGGGCGCGTCCGGCTTCCATTTCCCTGGACCCCGCCGGGTCCCGCTCCACCTTGGAGATGCAGATGACTCTGCACACCCGCGCAAGCAAGATAGCCGCAACCGCGGTGACCGGCGCCTTGGCCGGCACCCTCGCCATCGGCACCATGGGCACCGCCTTCGCCACCGACGGCCGGCCTGCCGCCGGGGTGCCTGCCGCTCCTGGACCGGACGGCCAAAGTGAACTCGTTTCCCCCTCGGAGCGTCTCCGGGACCTGTCCCGTGAAGTGGCGGTGAAGTCCGCACGCTCCCCCAACGCAGCCCTGTTCCAGGGCCGCGTCGTCGCCCGTACGGGTCTGCGGGTCCGCAGCGGACCGGGCGTCCAATTCGGCAGCGTCGGCGTCATCCCCTTCAACGCCCTGGTGGCCATCGTCTGCAAGTCCGTGGGCAGCCCCATCGGCGGCAACCCCCGCTGGTACCAGCTCAGCGGCAACCTCTGGGCCTGGTCCTCGGCCCGCTTCGTCGCCAACGTCGGTCCCGTGCCCGGCTGGTGCAGCGGCACCGGTGGGGTCGGCGGCGTCGGCGGCGTCGGCGGTGTCGGCGGCGTCGGCGGCGTCGGCGGTGTCGGCGGTGTCGGTGGGGTCGGCGGCGTCGGTGGGGTCGGCGGCATCGGCGTCCCCGGCTTCGTCGGTGGCATCGGCGGCGTCGGCATCTGCCGCAACAACGGGCGCGGCGGCCGCGAGCACGGTCGCGGCGACGAGCGCTTCAACGGCGTGGACGACCCGTTCCGCGAGGACAGCCGCGCCGAGGAACCCCTGGACAGCGTCGCCCTCGCCAAGCGCAGCGACGGCCCCGGCGGTCGCGGTGGCCCCGGCTTTGTGGGCGGCGTCGGCGGTGTCGGCGGCGTCGGCGGTGTCGGCGGTGTCGGCGGTGTCGGCGGTGTCGGTGGCGTCGGCGGTATCGCTGGTCCCGGCTTCGTCGGCGGTCCCGGTGGCGTCGGTGGCATCGGCGGTGTTGGCGGTGTCGGTGGCGTTGGTGGCGTCGGCGGTCCGGGCTTCGTCGGCGGCGTCGGCGGCGTTGGTGGCGTCGGCGGTCCGGGCTTCGTCGGCGGCGTCGGCGGCGTTGGTGGCGTCGGCGGTCCGGGCTTCGTCGGCGGCGTCGGCGGAGTCGGCGGTATCGCCGGTCCCGGCTTCGTGGGCGTCCCCGGCTTCAACGGTGGCTTCAACTGCCGCGACAACGGCCGGGGCGGCAACCGCGGTGACAACGGCCGCGGCGGCAACCATGGGGACAACGGCCGCGGCGGCAACGGCGGCGGCAACGGCGGGGACAACGGCCGCGGCGGCAACGGCCGGGGCGACAACCGCGGCGACAACAACCGCGACCCCTTCGACGACGCGGGTGACAACCACCGTGGCGACAACAACGGCCGCGACCCGTTCGACGGCCTCAATGACCGCGGTCAGGAGAACGGTCACCGCGACCGTGCCAACGACCGTGACACCAGCCGCTCGGCGCCGACCACCGGCGTCAGCGGTGACCGCCCGGCGCCGGCCACCGGCGTCGGCGGTGAATGACCGCGGGTATCCGCGGTGACCCGGCGGGTCGCTCTCCCCGGTCACGGGGAGGGCGATCCGCCGCGCTCCATGCCGTCAGACGTGCTGGACCGGGGCCGCGGAACCCACCCGGCCGCCCTCTCCGTCGGCCGGTGGCACCCCGGCCCGCCGGGCCAGCGCCACGGCGGCCAGCGTCGAATGCACGCCCAGCTTGCCCAGCACGTTCTGCATGTGGGTGCGGACGGTGTGCGGCGACAGGTACAGCCGCTCGGCGACCGCCTTGCGGCCCAGGCCGGCCACCATGCAGCGCAGCACCTCCTGCTCGCGCGGGGTGAGCGACTCCACCAGCCGCTCGCTCTCCGTCCGGTGCCGGCGCGCGGCGGTCAACTCCCGCAGGACGCCGGTGAGCAGGGCGGGCGGCAGATGCGTCTCGTCCCGCAGCACGCCGCGCATCACGGCCAGCAGCCGGGACAGCGAGCAGTCCTTGGCGACCCAGCCGCAGGCGCCGGCCTGCAGGGCCCGGGCGGCGCGGCGCGCATCGTCCCGCTCGGCGAGCACGACCGTCCGGGTGGCGGGGTGTTCGGACCGTACGCGTTCCACCAGGGCGATGCCGTCGAGTCCGGCCTGGGCGCCGCCGTCGGCCGCGCCGAGCGGGGCGGCCCTGGGTGCGCCCATCACCCGGACCCCCACGGCGGACGTCGTCCCCAGGTCGGCGTCGACCAGGAGCACGTCGTAGCGGCGGCCGTCGGAGGCCGCGCGTTCCAGGCAGCGCTGGGCAGCCGCCCCGCTCCCGGCGGCCGAGACGTCGACATCGGGCTCGGCCGCGAGGGCGGCCGCGAGCGATTCGGCGAAGATGCGGTGGTCGTCGACGACGAGAACGCGGATTCGTCCCACGGGCCCCACTCCCGGCATTCGGCACTTCCCCCCACGGACGAGGTCGATGTGCACGGAGGCCCGGCACCTGGAGCGGACGCCGCACGCCGCCGGGCTAGCAGCCGTCCCCAACCAGGTACCGAACCCTTGTGTCTCGCCCCCTGATGCCGCCGGCCCCCACCGGCGCTGCCAAAAAGCGTAGGGGCAGGAGCAGACAAAGGCGCCCGAATGGAAAAACTTGCGGGACGGAGTTCCCCCGGGACGTGCCGGACTGTGGCCCACGGTGCGGTTTTCCACAGCGGTGGACGGAGAAAGGCGTGCCGGACCGCGGCAGCGCCGGTCGGGGCGCGGGCCGTGGACTCCCTGTCGTCGTCCCCGCGGTGTCCGACCACCCGCCGGGCGGGACGGACTTCCTGCCGTGCAGGCGTCCCACGGCAGGGAGCCGGCCCCGGTGCCGGGGCCGGCTCCCTGTCTCCGCAGCGGGTCAGACCAGCCGGCGGGCCCCCGCGGACGGCACCGCGGTGAAGATGCGCGGCTCGCGGTGGCCTGCCGTGGCGAAGGCACCGGCGATCGCCTCGGCGGTCTTCTCCGCGGCGGACTCCTCCACCAGCACGATCGCCGAACCGCCGAAGCCGCCGCCGGTCATGCGCGCGCCGAGGGCACCCGCCTCCACACCGGCCGACACCACCAGGTCGAGTTCCGGGCAGGAGACCTTGAAGTCGTCGCGCAGCGAGGCGTGGCCCTCGGTCAGCACCGGCCCGATGGCACGGGCGTCGCCCGTCTCCAGCAGTTCGACGACCCGCTCGACCCGGCGGTCCTCGGTGACCACGTGCCGTACCAGCGGCCGCAGCTCGGGGTCCTCGACGCGGGCGAGGGCCTCGTCGAGCCCCTCGTACGGGATGTCCCGCAGCGCGTCCACGCCGAGCAGCGCCGCCGCCTCCTCGCAGCCCGCCCGCCGCTTGCCGTACTCGCCCTCGCTGTGGGCGTGGGTGACCCGGGTGTCGACGACGAGCAGCCGCAGGCCCTGGGAGGCCAGGTCGAAGGGGATCTGGCGCTGCGACAGGTCGCGGGTGTCGAGCCACAGGGCGTGCCCCTCGGTGCAGCACGCCGAGGCGGTCTGGTCCATGATCCCGGTGGGGGCGCCCACGTAGACGTTCTCCGCGCGCTGGCAGAGCCGGGCGATCCGCCACCGCTCCAGGCCCAGGCCGTAGAGGTCGTTCAGGGCGACGGCGGTGACGACCTCGAGGGCCGCCGAGGAGGACAGGCCGGCGCCGGTGGGGACGGTGCTCTCGAAGTGGATGTCGGCGCCGGTGATCTCGTGCCCGGCCTCGCGCAGCGCCCAGATGACGCCCGCGGGGTAGTCGGCCCAGCCGGCACCGCCGTCGGGTGCGAGTTCGTCGACGTGCAGTTCGACGACGCCGGCGGGGACGTCCGGCGAGCCGCTGTGCAGCCGCAGCCGGCCGTCGGCGCGGCGGGCGACCGCGGCGACGGTGGTGTGCGGCAGCGCGAACGGCATCACGAAGCCGTCGTTGTAGTCGGTGTGCTCGCCGATCAGGTTCACCCGGCCGGGGGCGGCCCAGACCCCTTCGGGGCCGGTGCCGTACGTGGCGCGGAAGCCGTCCTCGCTCACTTGGCGCCCTCCCGGTCCCGCAGGTCCTGCACGAAGGTCCAGGCGTCGCGGACGATCTCGGCGAGGTCGGTGCGCGAGGGACGCCAGCCCAGGCGCTCCTTGGCCCGCTCGGCGGAGGCCACCAGGACGGCCGGGTCGCCGCCGCGGCGCGGGGCGACGACCTCGGGGACGGGGTGACCGGTGACCTGGCGGACGGTCTCGATGACCTCGCGTACGGAGAAGCCGTTGCCGTTGCCGAGGTTGCAGATCAGGTGTTCGCCGGAGGCGGGCGCGTCGACGGCGAGCAGATGCGCCTCGGCCAGGTCGGCGACGTGGATGTAGTCGCGGACGCAGGTGCCGTCGGGGGTGGGGTAGTCGTCGCCGAAGACCGAGATCGCCTCCCGGCGTCCCTGGGCGACCTGCAGCACGAGCGGGATGAGGTGCGACTCGGGGTCGTGGCGCTCGCCGAACGCCCCGTAGGCGCCCGCGACGTTGAAGTAGCGCAGGGAGACCGCCGCCAGGCCGTGGGCGACGGCCTCGCTGGTGATCATGTGGTCGACGGCGAGCTTGGACGCGCCGTACGGGCTGGTCGGCAGCGTCGGGTCGTCCTCGGTGATCGGGACGGACTTCGGCTCGCCGTAGGTGGCGGCGGTGGAGGAGAAGACCAGCCGCCGGACCCCGGCGTCACGCATCGCCGTGAGCAGGTCGAGCGTGCCCACGACGTTGTTGCGCCAGTACTTCTCGGGGTGGACGACGGACTCGCCGACCTGGGAGCTGGCGGCGAAGTGCAGCACGGCGTCGTAGGTGGCGTCGAGCACCTTCGCCGCGTCCTGGACCCGCCCCTCGACGAAGTCGGCGCCCTCGGGGACGCCGTCCCGGAAGCCGGTGGACAGGTCGTCCAGGACGGTGACCCGGTGGCCCGCCTCCAGCAGATGGGCCGCCACGACGCTGCCGACGTAACCGGCGCCTCCGGTGACCAGAACCTTCTTGGTGCTCGGGTCGCTCACAGGGTCACAGCCTTTCTCGGGTTCGACTCGGGGCCACGGTAGCGGCGCCGGATGAACACTCGCCGGTAGGGGGCGGGGTGACGATCACGGGTGCGCCGCTCACGGGGAGGCGACCTCCCTCAGGCGGCTCGCGGCGGTCTCCGGCGGCACGTCGTTGATGAAGACGCTCATGCCGGACTCGGAGCCCGCGAGGTACTTGAGCTTCCCCTCGGTGCGGCGGATCGTGAACAGCTCCAGGTGGAGCGCGAACTCCTCGCGCTGGGCGCTGCTGAACGGCGCCTGGTGCCAGCCGGAGATGTACGGGGTGGGCGGTGCCCCCTCAGGGCCGAACAGCCGGTCGAAGCGGCGCAGCAGTTCCAGGTAGAGCCCGGGGAACTCGGCGCGGGCCGCCTCGTCCAGGGCCGTGAGGTCCGGCACCCTGCGGCGGGGGTAGAGGTGCACCTCGTACGGCCAGTGCGCGGAGTACGGCACGAACGCCGTCCAGTGCTCGCCCTCCAGGACGACACGGCTGCCGTCCTCGCGCTCGCGCGCCACGAGGTCGTCGAAGAGGTTGCGGCCGCCGGTGGCCTCGCGGTGCCGCTCCAGCGAACGCAGCATCAGCTCGGTGCGCGGGGTGGCGTGCGGGTAGCCGTAGATCTGGCCGTGCGGGTGGCCGAGGGTGACGCCGATCTCCTCACCGCGGTTCTCGAAGCAGTAGACCTGCTCGACGCCGGGCAGCCGGGAGAGTTCGGCCGTGCGGTCGGTCCAGGCGTCGAGGACCAGCCGCGCCTGCTCGGGGGTGAGGTCGGCGAAGGACCTGTCGTGCCGGTCGGTGAAGCAGACGACCTCGCAACGGCCATGTTTTCCGGTGAGCGAGGGAAAGCGGTTCTCGAAGACGGCCACGTCGTAGTGGTCTTCCGGGATCTCGCTCAACCGGCCGTCCCGGGAAGGGCACAGCGGGCACTCGTCCGCGGGCGGGTGGTAGGTGCGGGCCTGACGGTGGGAGGCGATGGCGACGAAGTCACCGAGCAGCGGGTCCTGACGGATCTCCGAGGCGCTGGTCACCGGGTCCAGCGGGCGGCGGTCGACGGCGTCGCGGGGCTCGTCGTCGCGCAGGTCGTAGTAGATCAGCTCGCGCCCGTCGGCGAGCCGGGTCGATGTCTTCTTCACCCTGCGGGCTCCTCACACCACGCCAACAAACAGAACCAAACACAATGAACCACAACGCAACAGCAACGTCAACGGAGACCCCGTTGCGGGGAGTGATCACACCATGCAGAACCTGGCAGAAGGGCTACGGCTCCCCACGAACGCGCTCGACTACTCGATCCTCGCGATCTACTTCGTCGTCGTCCTCGGCATCGGCTTCGCCGCCCGCCGCGCCGTCCGGACCAGCCTCGACTTCTTCCTGTCCGGCCGGTCACTGCCCGCCTGGGTCACGGGTCTGGCGTTCATCGCCGCCAACCTGGGCGCCACCGAGATCCTGGGGATGGCCGCCAACGGCGCACAGTACGGGGCGTACACGGTGCACTGGTACTGGATCGGCGCCATTCCGGCCATGGTCTTCCTCGGCCTGGTGATGATGCCGTTCTACTACGGCTCCAAGGTCCGCTCCGTGCCGGAGTTCCTGCTGCACCGCTTCGGACCGGCCTCGCACCTGCTCAGCTCGATCATCTTCGCGGTGTCCGCTCTGCTGATCGCGGGCGTCAACCTCTACGCGATGGCGATCGTGCTGGAGGCGCTGATCGGCTGGCCGCAGTGGGTGGCGATCGTCGTCTCCGGCTTCTTCGTGCTCTTCTACATCACCCTCGGCGGCCTGTCCTCGGCCATCTACAACGAGGTGCTGCAGTTCTTCGTGATCCTCGCGGCGCTGATCCCGCTCACCGTCGTCGGCCTGAAGCGGGTCGGCGGCTGGTCCGGGCTGACGGACTCGCTCACCGACTCGCACGGCGCCGCGTTCCTCACCGCCTGGGACGGCACGGGCATCGGCTCGCCGAACCCGCTGGGGGCGAACTGGCTGACCATCGTGCTGGGCCTCGGTTTCGTCCTCAGCTTCGGCTACTGGACGACCAACTTCGCCGAGGTGCAGCGCGCCCTGTCCGCGAAGAACCTCTCGGCCGCCCAGCGCACCCCGCTCATCGCCGCGTACCCCAAGATCTTCATCCCGCTGATCGTGGTCCTGCCGGGGCTGATCGCGCTCGTCATGGAGCCGGGCATCGGCAAGCCCGGCAGCGGGCTCCAGTACAACGACGCGATCCCGGTGCTCATGCGCGACCTGCTGCCCAACGGCGTCCTCGGCATCGCGATCACCGGGCTGCTCGCCGCCTTCATGGCCGGCATGGCGGCCAACGTCTCGTCCTTCAACACCGTCTTCACGTACGACATCTGGGGTGCCTACGTACGGCGTGACCGGCCCGACCTGTACTACGTCACCACCGGCCGCGTGGTGACCGCGATCGGCGTGCTGATCGGCATGGGCACGGCCTTCATCGCCTCGTCCTTCAGCAACATCATGAACTACCTGCAGACGCTGTTCTCGTTCTTCAACGTGCCGCTGTTCTGCGTCTTCATCCTCGGCATGTTCTGGAAGCGCTCCACCGCCGCGGCCGGCTTCTGGGGGCTGCTGAGCGGCACGGTCGCCGCGATGATCAACTACTTCGGGTTCTACAAGGGCGGACTGATCTCGATCCCCAGCGACCAGGGCGCCAACTTCGTCTCCGCCATCGCCGCCTTCGTCGTCGGCGGTGTGGTGATGGTCCTCGTCTCGTGGTTCACCAAGCCCAAGCCCGTCGAATCACTGGCCGGACTCGTCTACGGGACCACCTCCCCCGGCATGGCCGAGCCGCCCGCCCAGGGCGACGACGCCTGGTACCGCAGGCCCGCACTGCTCGGCTGGGGCGCCGTCCTCCTGGCCGTGCTGTGCTACATCCCCTTCTCCCTGTGAGGTGACGCGTCGTGAGCGAGTACGGCAACGAGCCGGATTTCCAGCACCGCATCGAGGACCTGGAGCAGAAGTCGGCCTCGGCGGCACGCCTGTTCGACGTGCGCCGTGTGATCGGCGGCCTCTTCGTGGTCTACGGGGTGATCGTGACCATCGCCGGGATCACCGCGTCCGACGCGGACATCGCCAAGGCCCAGGGCATCAACATCAACCTCTGGACCGGGATCGGCATGCTGGTGCTGGGACTGCTCTTCCTCCTGTGGATGAAGCTCAGTCCCCCTCCTCCGCCGCCCGCTGCGCAGGAGACGCCTGAGCCGGGATCGCACCGCCCGGGAGATGGTGACTGACCCGGTCCAGCAGCCCCGTGCGGGCCGCCAGGGCGGCGGCCTCCAGCCGGGAGCCCACCCCCAGCTTCATCAGCACCCGCTGGACGTGCGTACGGGCGGTGCTCGGCGCGATCCGCATGCCCGCCGCGATCAGCCGGGTGTCCTCACCCTCCGCGACCCGCAGCAGCACCTCGACCTCGCGCGGGGTGAGCATCTGCAGCAGTCTGGTGCCCTCGTCGTCCGGCTCGGCCACCGGGTTGAGCAACTCGGCGAACGCGCCCTGCAGCAGCGCGGGCGCAACGGCCACCTCGCCGGCACGCGCCTTGGCCATCGCCCGCTCGACGCCCTCGATCCGCTCGTCGTGCCGTACGTAGCCGGAGGCGCCGGCTGCGAACGCGGCGGCTATCCCGCGCGGGTTGGGCACCGGCCCCAGGACCAGCACCGCGACCCCCGGCCGCTCCCGCTTGATGCGCACGACCGCGTCGAAGGCGCCCGGCTCGGCCGGCGCCGCCGTCCCGATCAGACACACCTCGGGCGACCGGCTCAGTACGAGATCCGCCGCGCCCGACGCGGGCGCGGCCGCCGCGAGCACCCGGTGCCCGCGCAGCTTCAGCGCCGAGGCGAGCGCCTCGGCCAGCAGACGATGGTCGTCGACGACGACGAGCCGTACGCCCATGGGCGTCCCCCTCATCCCCCCATGGACTGGTGCGGGCCTGCCCACCGAGTCCAAGCCGGTCCCCCTTCACATGCCGCGGCGAAGCCCCTCCGGCATACCGCCTGTGCCCCCGCGGCGGCCCCGGGCCATGCCCGGGAAGGTACACGCTTGTTCGACGCTTTGCGCCCCCTACTCGGCAGAAGCCTCCCTAAATCCGCATTATCTCCAAACATGGCCGACTTGCGACCGGGTGTGCTTGTTTGCGGGCCCGCGCGCCGTCGCTCTCCCCGCGGCCCGGTCAGCCGAAGGCGGCGATGGACCGGTCCGTCAGGTTGGCGGAGGCGGAGATGTGGTCGGAGGTCAGGAAGAAGTGGTCCTGGTACAGCCACCAGCCCGAACCGCTGTCCAGGAAGTCGTTCTCCAGGTCCTTGCCGCTCTCCGGCAGTTCCATGAAGACGGTGAACCCGCGGGTCGCGGGATCGAGCCGCAGCAGGCGGCCCGGCTTGTCGTAGGTGTTCTTCTGGTACGCGACGACCTTGCCGCCGCTGACGCCGACGATCTTGAGCTCGCGCTCCTGGTCGGGCTTGGCGAGCCACTTCGGCTTGCCGGTGGTGAGGTCGAGCGCGGCGATCTCGTTCGTCTGCGAGTAGGAGGTGCCGCTGCCCGAATGGGTCTTGGTGGGCAGGTAGATGGTCGTGCCGTCGACGGCGACGTTGGTGCACCGGTTGTCCTCGCAGTGGATCCGGTACGTGGCGTCCGCGCCGCCCGCGCCCAGCGAGATGCGGCTCTTCATCTTGCCGCCGTCCAGGTACACGATGTCGGTCATCGACAGGCTGCCCGCCGACAGCCCCACGACCACCGGGTCCGTGGAGATGACGCTGTACACCTCACTGCCGCTCGGCACCTGCCAGGACCACTTCTTGGCGCCGCCGGCGCCCAGGCCCTGCACGTACTCGTCACCGCCGAAGCCGCCGCACTCGACGACCGCGACCAGCGCGGTGCCGCCGTGGTAGCCCTTGTCGGTGCACTCCGAACCGGCCTTGGGCGTCCACAGCACGGCCCCGGTGCTGATCTTGTACGCGACCGAACCGCCGATCCAGGAGACCGCCGCCGTGTCGCCCGTGAGCGCGATCTGCGAGTAACTGTGCGAGGTCCGGCCGTCCGGGTCGGGCAGCTTCTTCGCCCACAGCTTCTTGCCGTGGGCGATGTCGACGGCGATCACGCTGTCGCAGTCCGTGCCGTACTGCAGCACCAGGCGGTCACCGGCCGCCGACTCCGGGCCCGGGCAGGACTCCCCCTCCAGCGGTATCGACCAGTTCTCCTTGCCGCTGTCGAGGTCGAAGGAACGCAGCGCGTCCGGCATCGTCTTCACGACGGCGTTGCCGGTGAACCAGGCTTCCGCGACCGGGGCGGTGATCTCGGACTTGGGCGGGCGCACCGCCTTCTTGTCCCACAACGCGCGGGCCTTCAGCGGGCCGTCGCCGGCCGGGCGGCTGCTGCCGCCGCCCTTCGCCGGGGTGTCCGCGGGCCCGTCCTCGCCGCCGCCCGCGGCCAGGAAGACCCCCGCGCCGACGACCAGGACGGCCGCGATCGCCGCCGCCACGATCCCGGCCACCTTGCCGTTGCCGCGCTTCGGCGGCTGCGGGTACTGCGGGTACGGCTGGTAGCCGTACCCGGGGAGGGGCTGGGTCGGCGCCTGGGCGTACGGGTTGGGGCCGTACGGGCCCGGCGGCGGGGGCGGGGGCGGGGGCGGCTGCTGCTGCCCCTGGGGGTGCGTCGGCGGCTGGGCGTAGGGGTTGGGCTGCTGCGGCGGGTAACCGTACTGAGGCGGCTGCGGCCCGAATCCGGGCTGGTTGCCGGGGGGAGGCGGCGGCTGCGACATCAGCGGGCACCTTTCGGGCACAGGTGTGCGGGGGCGGACGGTGACCCTCTTTGTACCACCGGTGACGCACCGTTCCGCCCCGCGCCGAAGGACCGTTACGGCACTGCTACACCTCGTCGGCCAGCTCCAGCCAGCGCATCTCCAGTTCCTCGCGCTCGGCGGCCAGCGACCGCAGCTCCATGTCGAGTTCGGCCACCTTCTCGAAGTCGGTGGCGTTCTCGGCGATGGCGGCGTGCAGCTTCGACTCCCGCTCGCCGATCTTGTCCAGCTGCCGCTCGATGCGCTGCAGTTCCTTCTTGGCCGCGCGGCTGTCGCCGCCGCCCTTCGGCTTGGCGGGGGCGGGGGCGGGGGTGGCGGCCTCGACGGCGGCGCGGCGCCGCTCCAGGTACTCGTCGATGCCGCGCGGCAGCATGCGCAGCGTCGCGTCGCCGAGCAGGGCGAAGGTGCGGTCGGTGGTGCGCTCCAGGAAGTACCGGTCGTGGGAGATGACCACCATCGAGCCGGGCCAGCCGTCGAGCAGGTCCTCCAGCTGGGTCAGGGTCTCGATGTCCAGGTCGTTGGTGGGCTCGTCGAGGAAGAGCACGTTGGGCTCGTCCATCAGCAGCCGCAGCAACTGCAGCCGGCGCCGCTCGCCACCGGACAGGTCACCGACCGGGGTCCACTGCTTCTCCTTGGTGAACCCGAACTTCTCGCAGAGCTGACCCGCCGTCACCTCCCGTCCCTTGCCGAGGTCGACGCGGCCGCGCACCGACTCCACCGCCTGCAGCACCCGCAGCGACGGCTCGAGTTCGGCGACCTCCTGCGACAGGTAGGCCAGCCGTACGGTCTTGCCGACCACCACCTTGCCGGCCACCGGCTGCTGCTCGCCCTCGCTGACGGCGGCGTCCGCGAGCGCCCGCAGCAGGGACGTCTTGCCCGCGCCGTTGACGCCGACCAGGCCGACCCGGTCGCCGGGGCCCAGCTGCCAGGTCAGGTGCTTCAGCAGCACCTTGGGCCCGGCCTGCACGGTCACGTTCTCCAGGTCGAAGACGGTCCTGCCCAGCCGGGTCGTCGCGAACTTCATCAGCTCGGCGTTGTCACGCGGCGGCGGCACGTCGGCGATCAGCTCGTTGGCCGCCTCGATGCGGAAGCGCGGCTTGCTGGTGCGGGCGGGGGCGCCGCGGCGCAGCCAGGCCAGCTCCTTGCGCATCAGGTTCTGCCGCTTGACCTCCTCGGTCGCGGCGATCCGCTCGCGCTCGGCGCGGGCGAAGACGTAGTCGCTGTAACCGCCCTCGTACTCGTGGACGTCACCGCGCTGCACGTCCCACATGCGGGTGCAGACCTGGTCCAGGAACCAGCGGTCGTGGGTCACGCACACCAGGGCCGAGCGCCGTGCCCGCAGATGGCCGGCCAGCCAGGAGATGCCCTCGACGTCGAGGTGGTTGGTGGGCTCGTCGAGCACGACCAGGTCCTGCTCGGCGATCAGCAGCTTCGCCAGCGCGATCCGGCGGCGCTCACCACCGGAGAGCGGCCCGATCACCGTGTCCAGCCCCTGCGGGAAGCCGGGCAGGTCCAGCCCGCCGAAGAGGCCGGTGAGCACGTCCCGGATCTTCGCGTCGCCCGCCCACTCGTGGTCCGCGCGGTCGCCGACCACCTCGTGCCGGACGGTGGCCTGCGGGTCCAGGCTGTCGTGCTGCGTCAGCACGCCCAGCCGCAGGTCCGAGGTGTGCGTCACCCGCCCGGTGTCCGGGCCTTCCAGCTTCGCCAGCATCCGGATCAGGGTCGTCTTCCCGTCGCCGTTGCGGCCGACGACGCCGATGCGGTCGCCCTCCGACACGCCGAGCGAGATCCCGTCCAGCAGGGTGCGTGTTCCGTACACCTTGCTGACGGACTCGACGTTGACCAGGTTGACGGCCATGGGACTCCTGTCACTACGAAAGAACGACCTCCCAGGGTAGTGCGGCCCGCCTACCCCCCGGGTACGGCGACCGCCCCCCGGACACCAGTGCGGGTGGTCCCGCCCCGCTCCCGGTCAGCCGACCGTGCCTCGCGCGCCCAGTCGCTGCCAGGCCTCACGGTCGTCCGGCAGGCCCAGCCGGGCGAACGTGATCTTCCGGTTGCCGTTGACCGCGTCCCATAGATCGTCACGGGCCGCGACATCGCGGGCGAAGGCGCTCTGCTGGGCGGTCGGCGCCTCGGGCAGGCCTTCGGGGAAGGCGACCCGCAGATACGGCCCCAGGTCCGGGCACGGAGCGAGCCGGAAGCCCAGCGGCACCGCCGCCGCCGCGCTCTCGTACAGTGCGGCGAAGTCCGTGACCCGGGCGCAGAGCACGGCGACCAGGGTCCAGCGCGGAGGCTCGCCACCGAAGCGGGGCAGCGCGGAGAGCCTGTCGAATGCCCGCGGGGAGCGGGTCGCGTCCACGAGTACGTCCAGCGCGTGCGGGTCGTCCGCCAGAGCGGGCGCGAGCGCGGCGGCCGTCCGCACCGCCGGGTCGGGGTCGGCCAGCCAGGCACGGGGCTCACCGCCCAGTTCGCCGAGATCCAGGAGCAGCGAGGCGCGTGCCTCGACGGACCCGGTCGCGTGGGCCTGGGCTTCCAGGCGCCCCCTCAGGCCGGCGGCCCGGGGAGCCGTCGCCGGATGACGCAGCAGCGGGGCGGCGGCGGCCCATGCCGCGGTGCGGACGTCCGCATCGGGGTCGTCGAGCAACTCCGCCACCGGGTCGAAGAGGTCGGGGAGCGCGTCGTAACAGTCGAGTGCCGCGCGCGTGAGCACGAGGTCGCCCGTTTCCCCGTCCTCCGTCCAGAGATCCACCTGCCCGTCCTCGTCCTCGGCGAGGTACCGGGCGAGCCAGGTGTCGATCGCGGATGCCGACTCCGGGACGGCGGGATACGCCCGGGCCCGCAACTCGGGAACGGCGTCCGCGAGATCGACGGCGGCCGCCACATCCTTCAGGAAGGTGAGGGCACCCTCTCGCATCTCGGGGATCGCCAGCATCCGGGCGGCGATCCTCGCCACAGGTGCCGTCGCGGGCCAGACGGTGCCCTGGTGCAGGATCGCCGACCACAGGTGGTCCGCCGCGGTGGACGCGGCCTTCTCGTCGTCGCCGAGCAGGGCCTTCAGATGGCCGGGGGTGTCGGTCGCCACCTGGTAGGCGTGGAAGAACCGGTCCCAGGCTATGCCGTCGATCTCGGCGAGGATCTGCTGCTTCACACGCAGACCGTATCGGCCTCGGTACGGCGGGCCACGCCGAGGTGTCGTCCTCAGCCCCGGCTGCGGCCCGACCGCTCCACCAGGGCCCAGCCGGCGACGGCCATGAGGACGGCGGCCGGGGCCGTGACGCGGAAGGCGATCAGGGTGGCCGAGTGGCCGTCGAGGAGGCCGCCGAAGCCGACGGCGGACAGGCCGAGGACGCCCAGCAGCGCGAGGGCGACGCCGAACGCGGCACCAGGGCCGGAGAGCGGGCCCGGCGCCCGGGCGGGGCGCGGGGCCGGGGGGCGTTCGGCGCGGCGGAAGACGGCGACCAGGGCGGCGGTGAGGGCGGTCGCGGCCGCCACGCGCAGCGGCACCTGGGCCCACCAGGCGGCGGTTGCCGGGGCGGGCAGTGTGCGGCCCAGGGAGGTCAGCGCGCCGTACACGGCGAGCATGGCCGTGAGGTGCCAGAGGAAGGCCGTCATCGCGATGCCGTTCGCGGTGACCACGCCGCGCCACACGCGCGGGCGCTCCAGCAGGCGCGCGGCGGGGCGCCGCAGCAGTTCGACCGCGCCGACCAGCCACACGCCGTGGCAGAGCAGGGCGAGCGTGGGCGGCGCCATGTTCGAGATCCGCTCGCCGGGCATGCCCACCATGGACAGCGGGTACGGCCCGAGCGCCACCAGCGCGACCGCCCCGGCCAGCCCGCACGCGGCCGCCGCCGCGGGCAGGCGCAGCCTGCCGTCCGCCCGCAGGAAGCCCAACTGGTGCACCGCGAGCCAGACGAAGGCGAAGTTCAGGAACGGCACGTAGGCCACGTCGAGGGCGAAGCGCAGCACGTCCACCACGGCCGCGCCGGCCGACAGCGCGACGAAGGCGCCCCAGCCGTACCGCTCGTGCAGCCGCAGCAACGGCGGGGTGAAGGCCACCATGCCGAGGTAGATCCCGATGAACCACAGCGGCTGCGCCACCAGTCGCGCCGCCACGTCCGGCACGGGGAGCAGCAGCGCGCCCGCGGCCCACACCGCGACGAACAGCATCGTCGGCCGCAGCAGCCGGCGCAGCCGGGCCCGCAGGAAGGCCGCGTACCCGCCGCCGGAGCGGGCGACGGAGCGGTAGGAGAGCGCGTGCGAGAAGCCGCCGACGAAGAAGAACACCGGCATGACCTGCAGCACCCAGGTCAGCGGTTGCAGCGCCGGGCGCAGCGCCAGCAGGTTGCCGACCTCGACGCCACCGCCGGCCCCGGTGGTCACCGCCGCCATCAGCCAGTGCCCCAGCACGACCGTGGCCAGCGACGCCACCCGCAGGAAGTCGACGTAACGGTCCCGTGCCGCGGGCGTGGTCGCGGCGATCTCTCCGGCTGTCATCCCCATGACGGCACGATCCCGCGCCGGGGCGCCGCTCCGTCAGGCCCGCCCTACTCAACTCGCCCCGGAAGACGGTGAGTACGGGTACTCAGAGCAGGGTCGCGCCCTGCACGGGGCCGGTGGTGACCCGTACCGCGCGGCAGGTGCCGGAGGCGGCGAGGGCGCCGGCCACGGCCTGCGCGGACTCGGCGTCCTTGGCGAGGAAGGCGGTGGTGGGCCCGGAGCCGGAGACCAGGGTGGCCAGGGAGCCGGCCTCGGCGCCCGCGGCGAGGGTCGCGGCCAGCGAGGGGCGCAGGGAGAGCGCGGCCGGCTGGAGGTCGTTCGCCAGGGAGGCGGCGAGGGCCACGGCGTCACCGGTGCGCAGCGCCTCCAGCAGGGCCGGGGACGCCTGGGGCTCCGGCACCTCCGCGTCGCCGCGCAGCCGGTCGCACTCGCGGTAGACCTCGGGCGTGGACAAGCCGCCGTCGGCGACGGCGAAGACCCAGTGGAAGGTGCCGCCGGTCTCCAGCGGCTCCAGCAGCTCGCCGCGGCCCCGGCCGAGGGCGGCGCCGCCCACCAGGCTGAACGGGACGTCGCTGCCGAGTCCGGCGCAGATCGCGAGCAGCTCCTCGCGGCTCGCGCCGGTGCCCCACAGTGCGTCGCAGGCGACCAGGGCGCCCGCCGCGTCGGCGCTGCCGCCGGCCATGCCGCCCGCGACGGGGATGTCCTTGGCGATGTGGATGTGGACGTGCGGCTCCAGCCCGTGCCGCGCCGCGAGCGCGGTCGCGGCGCGGGCGGCGAGGTTGCTCGCGTCGGCCGGGACCTGGTCGGCGTCCGGTCCGGCGACCGTGATCCGCAGCTCCTCGGCGGTGGGGTCGCCCATGCCGGAGGCCAGGGGAGTGACGGTGACCTCGTCGTACAGGCCGACGGCGAGGAAGACGTTGGCCAGGTCGTGGAAGCCGTCGGGGCGCGGTCCGCCCACCGCGAGCTGGACGTTGACCTTGGCGGGGACGCGGACGGTCACGGACGCGGGTCGGCGGGTCACTTGCGCGGTTCTCCTCGGAGCGTGAGCGTGGCGCACTCGATGCGGGGCCGTCGGTGCGTGGGCCTTCGGTGCGTGGGGCACGGCGGCGCCCCCATTGTGCCCTCTGTTACCGCAGTGAGCGGCCGCCACCGCCGTGCTCGGCGATCGCCGCGAACTCCTCCACGGTCAGTGCCTCCCCGCGCGCCTGCGGCGACACCCCCGCGGCCACCAGCGCCTCCTCGGCGGCGGCGGCCGAGCCCGCCCAGCCGGCCAGCGCGGCCCGCAGCGTCTTGCGGCGCTGCGCGAAGGCGGCGTCCACGACCGCGAAGACCTGCTCGCGGGTCGCGGTGGTGGCGAGCGGCTCCTTGCGGCGGACGAGCGAGACCAGGCCGGAGTCCACGTTCGGGGCGGGCCAGAAGACGTTGCGGCCGATGGCCCCGGCCCGCTTCACCTCGGCGTACCAGGCCGCCTTCACCGAGGGCACCCCGTACACCTTGGAGCCGGGCCCTGCGGCCAGCCGGTCGGCGACCTCGGACTGCACCATGACCAGGGAGCGCTCGATGCTCGGGAAGGTCGCGAGCATGTGCAGCAGCACCGGGACGGCCACGTTGTACGGCAGGTTGGCCACCAGCGCCGTGGGCGGCGGACCGGGCAGCTCCTCGACGCGCAGCGCGTCGCGGTGCACGAGCGCGAAGCGGCCGGCCCGGCCCGGCAGGCGGGCGGCGACGGTCGAGGGGAGGGCCTCGGCCAGCACGTCGTCGATCTCCACGGCGGTGACGTGCTCGGCCACCTCCAGCAGCGCCAGCGTGAGCGAGCCGAGCCCCGGGCCGACCTCGACGACCACGTCGTCGGGCCGGACGTCCGCGGTGCGCACGATGCGGCGCACCGTGTTCGCGTCGATGACGAAGTTCTGGCCGCGCTGCTTGGTGGGGCGGACGCCCAGCGCGGCGGCCAGCTCACGGATGTCGGCGGGGCCGAGCAGGGCGTCGTCGGCGGGACCGGAGTGGTCGGTGGTGCTCACCGCTCCAGGGTATCCGGGCCCGGCGGGACCTCCGGCGGGCTAGGAGTAGAGCTTGCGGCCGCACACCGGCCAGGGGCTGGCACCGCGCTGGATGTACAGGCGCTTGGCACGGTACGTCTGCTCCTTGGCGGAGGCGTCCTGGGGGCGGCCGTGGCCGCCCAGGTTGCGCCAGGTGCGCTGGTCGAACTGGTAGAGGCCGCCGTAGGTGCCGGAGGCGTCCACCGCGTTCGGGCGGCCGCCCGCCTCGCACCGGCCGAGGGCCTTCCAGTTGAGGTGGTCGGCGCCCTGGACGCTGTCGGGGAGCGGCTTGGTGCCGACGCGCACGACCTGCCGCACGGGCTCGCGCAGCACCTCCTCGGCGATGCGCCGCGGCTTGCGCCGGACCCCGTCGACCGTGCGGTACGCGTACGTGACGCGGCGCAGCCCGTTCCTGCCCCGGGTGTCGACGGCGGTGGTGCCCTCGAACAGCGAGGGGTCCTGCGTCCGCTCGACGGGGAAGGGCACCGGCTCCTCGTGGACCTCGTCGTGGCCCCGGATGCGCCGGACGGAGATCGTCTGGCCCTCGCGCGGGAAGCTGTCGGGGTCGGCGGAGGTGGTGTCGAGGCCGTGCAGGGCGATGCCGGCGTCACGCAGCGCCTCGCCGACGGTGGCGGCGTTGGTGCGCACCGGCCGTTCGTGGCCGTCGACGAGGAAGGTCACCTGGCGTTCGGTGCGGACGTCCAGCTCCAGCCCGTGCCGCCCGATCGCCTCGCCGCGGGAGGCGGACAGGTACGCGCCGTCCGCGCGCACGCCCAGCTGGCGCAGGGCGCCGTCCACGGTGCCGGCCGTGGTCCAGATCCGGCGGGGCCGGCCGTCGAGGGTCAGCGCGATCGGGCGGCCGTACCGGACGGCGACGGTGTCGCCGTCCTGCAGCTCCGCGTCGGGGTCGGGGGCCACGATGTCGTGGTCGCCGACCTCGATGCCCTGGCGCTGCAGCAGTTCCTCCACGCTCCCGGCGAAGGTGTGCAGGGTGCTCGGCCGGCCGTCCACGCTGAGCTGCACGGCCTTGCCGCCGGCGAGGTAGGCGGTGCTGCCGCCCGCCAGGCAGGCGACGACCAGGGCCTGGGGCAGCAGCCTGCTCAGCGCGTCCGGGCGCCGTGCGGCGCGCCTGCGCCGGGCGGCCGCGCGTCCGGGACGCGGCTCGACGTCCTCGTCGGCGGGGGCCGTGCCCGGTGTCCTGCGGTAGGGGCCGTCCGCGTAGGACCGTGTTCCGGCCTGCGTCGTGCCCGCCTTGCTCATGTTGCTCACGGCGTACCTCCGGCCCGGTCCGATCGGACCGAACCGGGACCATAGCGGAGGATTCGCCACTCTCCCAAGCCGGACGGTCACGCCGTGTCGCCGGACGAAGGGGCCGCGACACCCATCGTGACCGTGGTCAGCGCGCCCTGCGCCGCCCCCGGCGGCCGCCGGCGCGGCCACCGGGCGTCCGGAATCGGACATCCGGCGTTACGCCGACCGCGCGAACCGTGCGACGCGGCGTCAGTAGCCGAAGGCACGGGCCGTGTTGGCCCCGATGGCCGCGGCGAGCTCGTCCTCCGCGGCACCCCGGGCGGCGGCCATGGCCCGCACGGTGACCGGGATCAGGTAGGGGGCGTTGGGGCGGCCGCGGTGCGGTACGGGGGTGAGGAAGGGCGCGTCGGTCTCGACCAGGAGGAGCTCGGCGGGGGCGACGGCCACTGCGTCGCGCAGGTCCTGGGCGGACTTGTAGGTGACGTTGCCGGCGAAGGACATGTAGTAGCCCTTGTCGGCGCAGAGCTTGGCCATCTCCGCGTCGCCGGAGTAGCAGTGGAAGACGACGGTGCCGGGCGCGCCCTCCTCGTCGAGGATGCGCAGCACGTCGGCGTGGGCCTCGCGGTCGTGGATGACCAGGGCCTTGCCGTGCCGTTTGGCGATGTCGATGTGGCGGCGGAAGGAGTACTGCTGGGCCTCGACGCCGTCGGGCCCGGTGCGGAAGTAGTCCAGCCCGGTCTCGCCGACGCCGCGCACCTGGGGCAGCGCGGCGAGGGCGTCGATCTCCGCGAGGGCGGCGTCCAGCGCGGGCAGCCCGCCCGCCTCGCGGGCCCCCTGGCGCGACCACCCGTCCGGATCGCCGTGGACGATCCGGGGGGCCTCGTTGGGGTGCAGGGCGACCGCCGCCCACACCTGGTCGTGCGCCCCGGCGGTGCGCGCCGCCCAGTGGGAGCCGTCGACGTCGCAGCCGACCTGGACCACGGTCGTCACGCCGACGGACGCCGCCTTCGCCAGCGCCTCCTCGACGCTGCCCTCCTGCATGTCGAGGTGGGTGTGCGAGTCCGCCACCGGGACCGCGAGCGGTTCGGGGAGGGGAGGGGCGGCGGACGCGTCCTTCTTCGGGCGCCGGCTCTGGCTCTGGTTCTGCTCGGGCATGCCCCAGATCCTAGGCGGGGGGCCGCGGCGGCTACCGGGCGTCCCTCCTGCGGTGCAGCAGGTTGCGGGGCGACCAGTGCCGTGCGCGGCGCTCTGCGTCCTCC
The DNA here is from genome assembly GCF_056858595.1 of Streptomyces sp. TOM-9. Lineage (NCBI taxonomy): Bacteria > Bacillati > Actinomycetota > Actinomycetes > Kitasatosporales > Streptomycetaceae > Streptomyces > Streptomyces sp. TOM-9. The sequence continues at coordinate 4,205,621 of NZ_JBXEQB010000001.1, forward strand.
ACGGCGGGCGCGGCCGGCACCCGGCGCATGTCGGAGGCCGCGGGCAGGGGACCGGCGGCCGCGGTGGCCGACCAGGACCCGGCGACATCGGAGACCTGTCCGGCCCGCATGATGCGGACCTTGTGGCTCTCGCACTCCACGCACGTCGGCCGGGTCAGCGGGGACGGGACCCGCTTGCCGTCCGCCATGTACCAGACGACCTCGTGACCCTGCGCGTCGACGTGGTGCTCGATCTCGTACGCCTGCTCCCATCCCCGTCCGCAGCTGATGCAGACGAAGGCGTACGCCTCACGAACCGTGCCATCGGTTCCGATGGTCTCGCTCATGGCAGCTCCTGTTGCCCTCCGGACGAGGCGTCCGGAGCGGGACTTCCCTCCATCAGCGAACGCCCGGGAAGGCGCCGGCGATAGCGGGGGTGCCCTTTCTTGAGCCAGTTTTGGGGAGTATGTGACGCGGGGCCGAGCAGGCGGCCCAGGTTTTTCCCTCTCCTACGATAGGACTTTGCACCGCGCCGCGTTTAGCCGGTTGTGGGCTGGTTCGCGGCGTGCTTCGCGGACACCACGGCGTCGAAGACCTCCCGCTTGGGCAGCCCCGCCTCCGTCGCCACGGCCGCGATCGCCTCCTTGCGCCGCTCCCCCGCCTCCTCACGGACCCGGACCCGGCGCACCAGCTCGGCGGCGTCCAGTTCCTGCGGCCCGGTCTCCGGGGCGCCCTCGACGACGATGGTGATCTCCCCGCGCACCCCCTCGGCGGCCCAGGCCGCCAGTTCCTCCAGGGGACCGCGCCGGACCTCCTCGTAGGTCTTGGTCAGCTCGCGGCAGACGGCGGCCCGGCGCCCGGCGCCGAAGGCCTCGGCCATCGCCGCGAGGGTGTCGGCGAGGCGGTGCGGGGCCTCGAAGTACACCAGGGTGCGCCGCTCCCCCGCGGCCTCGCCCAGCCGGGCCCGCCGCTCGCCGGCCTTGCGGGGCGGGAAGCCCTCGAAGCAGAAGCGGTCCACGGGCAGGCCGCTGAGGGCGAGCGCAGTCAGCACGGCGGACGGTCCGGGGACGGCCGTCACCCGGATGTCGCGCTCGACGGCGGCCGCGACCAGCCGGTAGCCGGGGTCGGAGACCGAGGGCATCCCGGCGTCGGTGACGAGCAGCACCCGGGCGCCCTCCTCCAGCGCCGTGACCAGCTCCGGGGTGCGGGCCGTCTCGTTGCCCTCGAAGTAGGACACGACCCGGGCGGTGGTGGTCACGCCCAGGGACTGGGTGAGCCGGCGCAGCCGCCGGGTGTCCTCGGCGGCGATCACGTCGGCCCCGGCCAGCTCCGCGGAGAGCCGGGGCGGCGCGTCGGCGACGTCACCGATGGGGGTCCCTGCGAGCACGAGTACGCCTGCGGCCGGTCCTGCGGAGCTAGTCACCGCCCCAGTCTCCCATCCGCGGCACACCCGGCCGGGCCTGCCGCGGCACGGCGGCGTACCCCCGGTTGGCCCGGTCCTCAGCACATACACATGCGGCTTCCCTACGATGGCCCGGTGACGAGTGACACCGCGACGCATGCGCACCGGGTCGAGGACGCCCCCAAGGCCGCGGAGGAGCAGAGCCCCTGGCAGCGGCAGCTGCGCCGCTTCGGCTACGTGGACCGCCCGCGCCCCGACGTGCGCGAGCGCCTGGTCCCGCCGTTCCCCGAGCCGGGGACACGGGCGTGGGCGGCGCTCGGCGTGGGCCCGGCGACGGCGCGCCGGCTGGCCCGCTGGACGGGCTGGGGCGGGCCGCTGCTCGTGGCGTTCTTCGCGGGCCTGCTGCGGTTCTGGAACCTGGGCAGCCCGCACGCGGTGATATTCGACGAGACGTACTACGCGAAGGACGCCTGGTCGCTCCTGCAGTACGGCTACGAGGGCAGCTGGCCGGACAAGGCCAACGACCTGATCCTCGCCACCCCGCCCTCCATCCCGCTCTCCGACGCCCCCTCGTACGTGGTGCACCCGCCGGTCGGCAAGTGGGTGATCGCCTCCGGTGAGTGGATCTTCGGGCTGAACCCCTTCGGCTGGCGCTTCGCGATGGCGGTGCTCGGGACGCTGTCGGTGCTGATGCTCTGCCGGATCGGCCGCCGGCTGTTCCGCTCGACCGCGCTGGGCTGCCTCGCGGGCGGCCTGATGGCGGTCGACGGCCTGCACTTCGTCATGAGCCGCGTCGCCCTGCTCGACCTCGTCGTCATGTTCTTCGTGCTGGCCGCCTTCGGCTGCCTGCTGATCGACCGGGACCGCGCACGGGCCCGGCTCGCCGCCGCCCTGCCCGAGGGACGCCCTGACGACCGCGTCGCCTCCTTCACGTGGCTGGGCGTCCGCCCGTGGCGGATCGCGGCCGGGATCTGCCTGGGCCTGGCCATCGGCACCAAGTGGAACGGCCTGTACGTGCTGGCGCTGTTCGGCGTCCTCACCGTGCTGTGGGACGCCGGCGCCCGCCGCCTGGCGGGTGCCCGCCACCCCCGGCTGACGGCGTTCTGGCTGGACGGGCTGTGGGCGGGCCTGTCCGTGGTCGGCGTCGCCGTCGTCACCTACCTGCTGTCCTGGCTCGGCTGGTTCACCACCGACAAGGGCTACGACCGTGACTGGGCCAAGAGCGACGGCGGCTTCCCCTCCCGGTCCTGGGCGGCGCTGCGCAGCCTGTGGCACTACGAGTCGCAGGTGTACGACTTCCACGTCAACCTGCACTCCCCGCACACCTACCAGTCCAACCCGTGGAGCTGGCTGGTCCTGGGCCGCCCGGTGTCGTACTTCTACGAGTCCCCCAAGCTCGGCGAGGACAACTGCACCGCGGCCGGCGGCTGCGCCCGCGAGGTGCTCGCGATCGGCACCCCGCTGCTGTGGTGGGCCGGGTGCTTCGCCCTGCTGTACGTCCTGTACCGCTGGATCTTCCGCCGCGACTGGCGCGCCGGTGCGATCGCCTGCGGCATCGCGGCCGGGTACCTGCCGTGGTTCCTCTACCAGGACCGGACGATCTTCCTCTTCTACGCGGTCGTCTTCGTGCCCTTCCTCTGCCTCGCGCTCGCGATGATGCTCGGCGCGCTCCTCGGACCCCCCGGCGCGAGCGAACGCCGCCGCATGTGGGGCGCGGTCGGCGCGGGCACGCTGGTGCTGCTGATCGTCTGGAACTTCATCTACTTCTTCCCGCTCTACACCGGGCAGACGATCCCCATGGACGCCTGGCGCGACCGGATGTGGCTGGACACCTGGATCTGACCCGCCCGGCCGCGGGGCCGCTGACCTGCTCGGTGACCGTTTGCAGGGGGACGACCACGGACCTAGCGTGAACCCCGAGGGAATGTCACGTATGTCCGCCCCCGATCGCAACGTGCCCGGTCAGGCGTCGGCGCTCGACAGCGTCGGCGCGGCTCTGGCGGTGGTCGACGCGGAGGGGGTCCTCGTCCGCTGGACCGAGGTCGCGCGGAGGCTGCTGGGGTACGCGGCGGCGGACGTCCTGGGCAGGCCGGCCTCGATGCTGCTGGACGGCCCGGCGGGCGGGCCGCGGGGGTTCACGTGGGAGTGGGCCGGTCCGGTCGCGCTGCGGCACCGCGACGGCGGGCTGCTGGACGTGGACCTGCGGGTGACCGGGTTGCCGGGGGCCTCGGGCACGACGGACTGGCTGGTCGCGACGGCCGGGGTGCCTGCGTCCGTGCTGGAGTCGGCCGCGGAGCTGTGCCCCTTCCCGATGGCGATCTGGGACAGCGACCTGCGCACCGCGTGGCTGAACGACGCCCTGGCCGAGGCGTTCGGCCTCTCCCGGGAGGAGCGCCTGGGCCGGCACCTGGACGAGTCACCGCTCTACTCGAACACCGAGCAGGTCGAGGCCCTGCTGCGCGAGGTCCTGGAGAGCGGCGTCCCGGTGATCGACCGGGAGCTGAGCCAGCTGGACCGGCTGCGGCACCGCGCCTACGCACTCTCCGTCTTCCGCATCGAGGACGTCCGCCACGGCCGGGCCGGCGTCTGCTCGGTCAACGTGGACGTCACCGAGAGCCGGCGGGCCAGGGACCGCATGACCGTGCTCGGCCGCGCGGCGACCAGCATCGGGACCAACCTGGACGTCCTGCAGACCGCGCAGGACCTCGCCGACCTGCTGGTGCCGCTGCTCGCCGACTACGCGACGATCGACCTCGCGGAATCGGTGCGGCTCGGTGACGCCCCGCTCACCCGGCTCGGCCCGCTGGAGGACGGCAACGTCCCCGTCTTCCACCGGGCGGGGATCGCCTCGGTCCACCACGACTTCCGGGAGTCGCTCTACGCACGCGGCAGCCCCGTCTTCGTCCCCCCGCACTCGCCGTTCATCGAGGTGCTGAGCTCCGGCCGGACGTACATGGAGACGGAGCTGGACACCGAGCCCGGCACGTGGCTGGAGGAGGACCCGCGGCGACTGGAGCGGGTCCTCGACCTCGGGATGCACAGCCTGCTGATCCTCCCGGTTGTCGCGCGGGACGAGATCCTCGGTGTCGCCGTGCTCGTCCGCAGCGAGAACCCCACGCCGTTCGACGAGAACGACAGGACGCTCGCGGAGGAGCTGGTCAGCCGGGCCGCCCTCAGCCTGGACAACGCCCGCCGCTACACGCGCGAGCACACCATGGCCCTGACGCTGCAGCGCAGCCTGCTCCCCCGCAACCCGAGCGCCGGGTTCTCCCTGGAGACGATCTGGCGCTACCTCCCGGCGGACACGCAGGACGGCGTGGGCGGCGACTGGTTCGACGTGATCCGGCTGTCCGGTGCCCGGGTGGCCCTGGTCGTCGGGGACGTCGTCGGGCACGGGCTCAACGCCGCCGCGGCCATGGGGCGGATCCGCACGGCGGTGAGCACCCTCGCCGGCCTGGACCTGCCCCCCGACCGGCTGCTGTCCGCGCTGGACGACCTCGTCGTCCGGCTGGGTTTCGAGGACTCCGACGAGCCCTCGCCCGCCGCCGGCATCCTCGGCGCCACCTGCCTGTACGCGGTCTACGACCCCACCGACGAGCGCCTGACCATCGCCCGGGCCGGGCATCCGCCGCCGGTGATCATCACCCCGGACGGCACGGCGGCCTTCCCGGAGATCCCCGCCGGCGCGCCACTGGGCGTGGGACTGCGGTCCTTCCCGTCGGTCGACCTGGAAGTGCCCGCGGGGAGCGTGATCGCCCTGTACACCGACGGGCTCGTGGAGACCCGGGACGGTGACATCGACGAGGGTCTGGAGCGCCTGCGGACCGCGCTCAGCCGGCCGCCGGGCACGTCGCTGGAGGACCTGTGCACCGCGGTGGTCGACCTGCTGCCCAAGCGCGGGCAGGACGACGACGTCGCCCTGCTGCTGGCCAAGACCTGCCGGCTGAGCCCCGACCGGGTGTTCACCGTGGAGGTGCCCGCCGATCCGGCCGCGGTCGGACGGGTGCGGGCCGAGGCGGCCCGGCAGCTGTCCGTCTGGGGGCTGGACCGGCTGCGGGCGGCCGCCGAGCAGATCGTCGCGGAGTTGCTGGCCAACGCCGTCCTGCACGGGGCGGGACCCGTACGGATGCGGCTCATCCGGCACATGAAGCTGGCCTGCGAGGTCTTCGACGCCGGTCCGGGCCCGCCGCTGCCGCGCCGTCCCGACCCCACCGACGAGGGCGGCCGGGGCATGCTGATCGTCGCGGAGCTGTGCACGCGGTGGGGTGTCCGCAGGACCGCGGGAGGCAAGATCGTCTGGGCGGAACTGGCCCTCACCGACGAGGAACGGCTGCCGCCGGGGCCGGAACGGTGACCCCGCCGCGCGATGGCCCCGACCGGCGGACTTTCCCGATCGATGGGAAGCGCGTGCCGAAGCTGTGACCCGGTCGACAGCCTCAGGTCCCTCTCCGTCCCGTAGAGTGCGCTTGCATTGCCTCATTTTTGAACACGTTCAGGGGGACCACGGGGAGGGTCGGTGCCATGCGCCGAGGTGTGAAGCTGGGGATCGTCGCCACGCTGACCGCGGGACTGGTGGGGACCGCGGGGTACGGGGCGTACAACATCTACAACGGGCTGGCCGGGGGCGGCGGTTTCGCCACGGAGGCCGCCCCGGTGGAGACCGGGCCGCCGACCGCGGCGGAGGTGAAGAAGACCGCCGCGGACTTCCTGGCCGCGTGGGCCAAGGGGGACACCACCGCGGCAGGGGCCCTCACCAACCACGCGGCGGCGGCCTCCGGGGACCTGTCCGCGTACCGGGAGCAGGCGCACGTCGCCCGCGTACGGCTGACGCCGGGCACGGCCCAGGGGGCCGTGGTGCCGTTCAAGGTCGTGGCCTCGCTCTCCTACCAGGGCAAGTCCTCCACGTGGACGTACTCCTCGGCCCTCACCGTCTTCCGCGGCGAGACCACCCATCGCCCCCTGGTCGACTGGGAACCCGCGGTGCTGCACCCCAAACTGACGGAAGGTCAGTCGCTGGAGACCGGTGAGGCCGCCTCGCCGCCGGTGGTCGTCGTCGACCGCAACGGCAAGGAGCTGGACGCCGACGACTACCCGTCCCTGGCCTCGGTGCTGCCGCAGCTGCGCGAGCGCTACGGGGCCAAGCTCTCCGGCGGCAAGCCGGGCATCGAGACCTGGGTGAACGGCGCCGACGGCCCCGGGCAGACGCTGCACGTGATCACCAAGGGCACGGCCGCGAAGCTCCCCACCACCTTGGACGCGACGCTGCAGAAGGCCGCCGAGCAGGCGGTCAAGCGCAGCAGCCAGTCCTCGGTCGCCGCGGTCAGGACCGGCACGGGCGAGATCCTCGCCTTCGCCAACAACCCGGCGAGCGACAACAACAACGCCTTCAACGCGCAGGTCGCCCCCGGCTCCACCTTCAAGGTCGTCACCGCGACCGCCCTGCTGGAAAAGGGCGTGTCCCCGGGCACCCCGGCGCCGTGCCCGGCGACCGCGAACTTCGACAACGGCAAGATGTTCCACAACGTGGAGAGCTCCTCCGACCCCTCGGCCACCTTCCAGCGGGACTTCGCGATCTCCTGCAACACCGGCTTCATCAAGCTCGCCGGCCACCTCGACGAGTCCTCGGTCCCCTCGGTCGCCCAGCGCTACTACGGCTTCGGCCGGACCTGGAACGTCGGCGTCCCGGCCTGGGACGGCCGCGTCCCCGGCGGCCCGGGCGACGAGATGACGGAGGAGATGATCGGCCAGGGCCAGATACAGATGAGCCCGCTCAACATGGCCTCCGTCGCCGCCACCGTGCAGAACGGGGTGTTCCGCCAGCCCCGGCTGGTGGCCGCCGGCCTGATCGAGGGTCCGCTGGCGAAGGCGGGCAGCGCCCTCCCGTCCGGCGTACGGAGCAACCTCAAGTCGATGATGCGGCTGACCGCGTCGAGCGGCACCGCCGCCGGCGCGATGCGCGGGGTCTACGGCGACGTCGGCGCCAAGACCGGCTCCGCGGAGGTCGGCGGCCAGGAACAGCCCAACGGGTGGTTCCTCGCCTACCGCGGTGACGTCGCCGCCGCCGGGATGGTCCTGGAGGGCGGGCACGGCGGCGACTCCGCCGGGCCGATCGTGGCCTCGGTGCTGAAGGCCGCCTCGTGACCCGCCCGCAAATGGCTTGGCACCCTGGCCCCGCCGAGGGCTAGCGTGCTGGTCATGTCGACATCAGCTGCAGCCCATCCCCGGTTCGCGGAGGCACTCACCGCGCTGGGGCTCCAGGTACCCGTGCGCGCCTTCCCGGACGCGACCCGCACCGCGGCGCAGGCCGCCGCGGCGATCGGCTGCGAGCTCGGCCAGATCGTCAAGTCCCTGATCTTCGCGGCGGACGGGGTCCCGGTGCTGGTGCTGATGGACGGCGCGTCCCGGGTCGACGTGGAGCGGGTCCGCGCCGAACTCGGCGCGGGCGAGGTACGCCGGGCCGACGCGGACCTGGTGCGCGAGACCACGGGGTACGCCATCGGCGGCGTACCCCCCTTCGGGCACCGGACCCGCACCACCGTCCTCGCCGACCGGGGGCTGCTGGCGCACGGCACCGTGTGGGCGGCCGCCGGCACCCCGCACACCGTCTTCCCCATGGCCCCGGCCGAACTGGTCGGGCACGCCGGGGCGACCCTCGCCGACGTCCGCGAACGCACCGCGTGACGCCCCTGATAGCGGCGGCCGTCCTGCTCGCGGCGGTCACCCACGCGGCGTGGAACGCCATCGCCCACGGCATCAAGGACCAGCTCGTCGCGTTCACCCTCGTCGGGGGCGGCGGAGCGATCTGCGGCGCGGCGATCGCCGGGTTCGCCCCGCTGCCCGCGGGGGACGCCTGGCCCTACCTGATCGTGTCGGTGGGGATCCACATGGCGTACATGTACCTGCTGATGAAGTCCTTCACGCTGGGGGACTTCGGGCAGGTCTACCCCATCGCGCGCGGTGTCGCCCCCATGGTCGTGACGCTGCTGGCGGCGGTCTTCGTGGGCGAGGTGCCGGACGCCCTGCAGACCGCGGGCGTCCTCGTCGCCTCCGCCGGGCTGGGCGGGGCCGCCCTGTGGGGCATGCGCGGCCGCAGCAAGGACTGGCCGGCGGTGGGCGCGGCCGTGGGCACCGGGCTGACCATCGCGGCGTACACCGTGGTCGACGGGGTCGGCGTCCGCGCGTCCGGCACCGCCCTGGGCTACGTCGCCTGGCTCCTGCTCATCCAGGGCGTCCTGCTCGTGTGCTGCGCCCTCGCGGTGCGCCGCGCCGCGCTCCCCGCGCAGCTGCGCCCGGTCGCCGCCCGCGGGCTGCTCGGCGGGGCACTGTCCATGTCCGCGTACGGCCTCGTCCTGTGGGCCCAGACGCGGGGCGCCCTCGCGCCGATCGCCGCCCTCCGGGAGACCTCCATCATCGCGGGGGCGGTCATCGGGGCGGTCTTCTTCAAGGAGCGGCTGGGGCGCCCGCGCATCGTCGCGGCGCTTGTGGTCGTGGCCGGGATCGGGCTCATGCTTCACGTGTGACGGCGCGTTCGTCTGTGGCCCGGTGGTTGTGCGCGGGTGCGTTGCGCCTGCGGCGGGCATCCCCCGCCCGCCCTCCCTCCCTCCCTCCCTCCCCCAGCCTTCGGCCGGGGGTGCCCCCAACTTCCCCGCCCCCTCAGTTGGTTCCGCGACCAACGGCCGTTGGGGGTTCAGAGAGCGGTCCGGGGTTGCCGCAAGTGCCCTACATACCCCCCACCGGCCGTCATGCGCCCATACGACGGGAGGGGGTGTGGCGGGGTGCGCCCATGGGGGTCCCCCCGGCCGAAGGCTGGGGGAGTGCGCCGCCGCGGCCCCGACCCCACTCCAACGGAGCGCAGGCCCGCACTGACCGCGCCGGATGGGGGTCCCCCCCGGCCGAAGGCTGGGGGAGGGCGGGCGGCGGGGAAACCGCCCGCCGCAGGCGCAACTGAGCCGCACACAACCACCGGGCGGCACACAGACACCGGGCCCCACAGAACGCACCCCGGGCGTCAGTCCAACGCCGCGCGGAAGCCGGACCCGTTGACGAGGATGCCCCCGTCGACGGGGAGCGTGAGGCCCGTGATCCAGGACGCGTCCTGGGAGGCGAGGAACGCGACGGCCGCCGCGATGTCGTCGGGCTCGCCGACCCGCCCGAGGGGGTACACCCCGGCGAGGCGGTCGAGGGCCTCGTCGCGCCCCGCCCACGCGGGCGTCCGCACCGTGCCGGGGGCGACGAGGTTGACCCGGACGCCGCGCGGGGCGGCGTGCACGGCCAGCGTGCGGGTCAGCGACGCGAGGCCCGCCTTGGCGGCGCTGTAGGCGTGGTTGCCGAAGTTCATGTGCCCGTTGACGGAGCCGATGCTGACGATCGCCCCGCGCCCGCCCGCCTGCGCCAGCAGCGGCAGCGCCGCGCGGGCGCAGCGCATGGCCCCGGTGAGGGTGACCTCCAGGTCCTCGTACCACTCCGCGTCGGGGAGGTCCTCGAACCGCGGGGGGTCCACGTGGCAGGCGTAGGCGTTGTTGACGAGCACGTCGAGCCGCCCGAAGCGCTCGGCGGCGTACGCCATGGCGGCGTCCACCGCGGCCTGGTCGACGACGTCGCACGCCACCGCCGCGGCCCGGCCGCCGGTCTCCTTGCCGAGGGCCTCCGCCGTCGCGGCGGCACGCTCCCCGTCCAGGTCGGCCAGCAGGACGTCCGCGCCCTCGGACATCAGGCGCCGGGCGGTCGCCGCGCCGATGCCCTGGGCGCCTCCGGTGACGACGGCGACGTGTCCCTCGAACCTGCGCATGGCGTCATCCCCCGCGGGCGAGCGATGTTGAGAGGCGCTGCCCTCTCGCCTCCTTACTCGCGCGTAGCGTAACGTGCCTGCACACCAAAGGGGAGCGGAAAGGCACACCATGGCGCTGGACGCGGACGTCATCGTCGTCGGAGCGGGGCTGGCCGGTCTGGTCGCGACGGCCGAGCTGGCCGACGCGGGCCGCAAGGTCCTCCTGCTCGACCAGGAGCCGGAGAGCAACCTCGGCGGTCAGGCGTTCTGGTCCTTCGGCGGGCTGTTCCTCGTCGACTCCCCCGAGCAGCGCCGGATGCGGATCAAGGACAGCCGCGAACTCGCCCTGCAGGACTGGATGGGGACCGCCGGCTTCGACCGTGCCGAGGACCACTGGCCGCGCAAGTGGGCCGAGGCGTACGTGGACTTCGCCGCCGGCGAGAAGCGGTCCTGGCTGCACGCGCAGGGGATACGGTTCTTCCCGGTGGTCGGCTGGGCGGAGCGCGGGGGCTACCTCGCCACCGGGCACGGCAACTCGGTGCCCCGCTTCCACATCACCTGGGGCACCGGGCCGGGTGTCGTGGCGCCGTTCGTCCGCCGGGTGCGGGAGGCGGTCGCCAAGGGGCTGGTGGAGCTGCGCTTCCGGCACCGCGTGACGGCGCTGACGACGACGGGCGACGCGGTGGACGGCGTGGCGGGCGAGGTCCTGGTGGACAGCGACGCCGAGCGCGGCCAGGCGAGTTCGCGGGAGATCCGCGCGGAGTTCCAGCTCAGGGCGCAGGCGGTGGTCGTCACCTCGGGCGGGATCGGCGGCAACCACGACCTGGTGCGCAAGGCCTGGCCGGAGCGGCTGGGCACGCCGCCGCGCAAGCTGCTGTCGGGCGTTCCGGCACACGTGGACGGCCTGATGCTGGGGATCGCCGAGGCGGCCGGGGCACACCTGATCAACGGCGACCGGATGTGGCACTACACCGAGGGCATCGAGAACTGGAACCCGATCTGGGCCAGGCACGGCATCCGCATCCTGCCGGGGCCGTCCTCCCTGTGGCTGGACGCGACCGGCAAGCGCCTGCCGGTGCCGCTCTTCCCGGGCTTCGACACCCTGGGGACGCTGGAGCACATCATGCGCTCCGGGCACGAGTACACGTGGTTCGTCCTCACCCAGAAGATCATCGAGAAGGAGTTCGCGCTGTCGGGCTCCGAGCAGAACCCGGACCTGACCGGCAAGAGCGTGCGCGACGTGCTCAAGCGCGCGCTGCCGGGCGCGCCGGGCCCGGTCGAGGCGTTCAAGGAGCACGGCGTCGACTTCGTCGTCGAGGACGACCTGGCGGCGCTGGTGCGCGGCATGAACGCGATCACCAAGGACGACCTGATCGACGAGACGGCGCTGCGCCGCGAGATCGAGGCCCGCGACCGCGAGATCACCAACACCTTCACCAAGGACCTGCAGGTCACCGCGATCCGCGGGGCCCGCAACTACATCGGCGACAAGCTGATCCGCACCGCGGCGCCGCACCGGCTGCTGGACCCGAAGGCGGGCCCGCTGATCGCCGTACGGCTGAACATCCTGACCCGCAAGTCGCTCGGCGGGATGGCGACCGACCTGGACGCGCGGGTGCTGCGCGCCGACGGCGAGCCGCTGCCCGGGCTGTACTCGGCGGGTGAGGCGGCCGGCTTCGGCGGCGGCGGGGTGCACGGCTACCGCTCGCTGGAGGGGACCTTCCTCGGCGGCTGCATCTTCTCCGGCCGTACTGCGGGCCGCGCGGCGGCGAAGGCGACCGCCTGACCGCTTCCCGGGACACCCCTTGGCGCTGCCGCGCCGTGCCGACCCCGGTCCTGACCGGTCGCGGGCGGGAGGCACCATGGGAGGAGCAACAACGGCGGCGCATGGTGGGAGCACGGGCTGTGGTGGACGTCCACGGGGCAGTGACGGAAGGCTTCGAGCCGGTCCGGGAGGCCTTCGTCCGGAACTTCGAGGAGCGGGGCGAGCGCGGCGCGGCCGTCGCGCTGTACCGGGACGGCCGCAAGGTCGTGGACCTGTGGGCGGGCTCCGCCGACGGGGACGGGGACGGGGGCGCGCCCTGGGTGCAGGACACCGCGCAGGTGGTGCGCTCGGCGACGAAGGGCGTGGCCGCGGCGTGCCTGCTCCTGCTGCACCAGCGGGGCCAGCTGGACCTGGACGCGCCCGTCGGCACGTACTGGCCCGAGTTCAAGACCGCCGGCAAGGAGCGGGTCACGTTCCGCGACGCGCTGGCGCACCGGGCCGGTGTGCCGGCGCTGGACACCCCGCTGAGCCCGGGCCAGGCGCAGGACGGCAGCAGCGGACCGCGGGCGCTCGCGGCCCAGGCCCCGTTCTGGGCACCGGGGACGGACCACGGCTACCACGCGCAGACCTACAGCTGGCTGATCGGCGAGCTGGTGCAGCGGGCGAGCGGCGGCCGGTCCATAGGGCGCTACGTGGCGGAGGAGATCGCCCGCCCGCTCGGCCTCGACCTGTGGGTCGGGCTGCCCGCGGGCGAGGAGCGCCGCGTCGGGCGGATCGCCGCCGTGGAGACCCCGCCGCCGCCGGCCGCGGCCGGGCTGCGGGCGCGACCCAAGCGGAACGTGACCGAGGCGTACGAGGACCCGTCGTCGCTGACCCGGCGCGCGTTCGGCGCGATCGACCCGCTGCCGGACGAGAACGACCCCGCGTACCACGCGGCGCAGCTGCCGGCCTCCGGCGGGATCGCCACCGCGCGCTCGCTGGCCCGCTTCTACGCCGCGCTGATCGGGGAGGTCGAGGGCCCGGGGGCGCGGCTCTTCGCCCCGGCGACGCTCACCTCGGCACGCACCCCGGAGTCGGAGGGCCCGGACCGCGTGCTGGTGGTGAACACCCGCTTCGGCCTGGGCTTCATGCTGCACGGCCCGGCCGCCCCGCTCCTGTCCCCCGGCTCCTTCGGCCACCCCGGCCGCGGCGGGTCGCTGGGCTTCGCGGACCCCGGCGAGGCCGTGGCCTTCGGATACGTCACCAACGGCATGCAGAAGAACGTCACCGCCGATCCCCGCGCCCAGGCACTGGTCCGCGCGGTACGGGAGTGCCTGCGCTGACGCGGACCGGAAAAGTTGCCCGGGCTCCGGGAGCCGCGAACGATGGATGAGTGAGCGACGCCGCATACCTCCGGTTTCCGCATGTTCACGGCGAGCGGCTCTGTTTCGTCGCCGAGGACGACATCTGGGTCGCGCCCCTGGACGAGGGGCGCGCGTGGCGGGTGACGGCCGACCGGATCCGGGTCGGGCATCCGCGCTTCTCGCCCGACGGCTCCGTGATCGCCTTCAACAGCTGGCGTTCCCTCGACCCCGAGGTGTACGTCGCGCCGGTCGAGGGCGGCCCGGCCCGCCGGCTGACCTACTGGGGCAGCACCGACACGCGCGTGCGCTCATGGACGCCGGACGGCCGGATCCTGGCGGTCTCGTCGCACGGCGAGCCGTTCTCGCACTACACGTGGGCCTACGCGATCCCCGACGAGGGCGGCCCGGGCAGCCGTCTGCCCTGGGGCCCGGTGTCGGACATCGCCGTGGACGACAGCGCCGGCGGCGAGCACCGGACGCTGCTGCTGACGGCGACCGCGCCGCACGAACCGGCCTCGTGGAAGCGGTACCGGGGCGGGGCGACGGGGCGGCTGTGGCTGCAGTGCCGGCGGCTGGTGCCGGAGGTCGACGGCCACCTGGAGTCGCCGATGTTCGTGGCGGGGCGCATCGCCTTCCTCTCCGACCACGAGGGCGTCGGCAACCTGTACTCCTGCCTGCCGGACGGCACGGACCTGCGGCGGCACACCGACCACGCCGACTTCTACGCCCGCAGCGCCGCGACCGACGGCACGCGCGTGGTCTACCAGTGCGCGGGTGAGGTGTGGCTGGTCGACGACCTCGGCCCGGGGTCGGTGCCGCACCGCGTCGCGGTCGACCTCGGCGGCCCGCGCGCCGGCCGGCGCCCGTACCAGGTCCCGGCCTCGGCGTACCTGGACGGGCTGGCCGTGGACCGCACCGGCCGCGCCAGCGCGGTGTGCGTGCGCGGCAGCCTGTACTGGCTCACCCACCGCGACGGGCCCGCGCGCACCATCTCCGACGTGCCCGGGTCGCGGGTCCGGCTGCCGGTCATGCTGGGCGACACCGGGCGGATCGCCTTCGTCACCGACGCCGAGGGCGAGGACGCCATCGAGATCGCCGCGCTGCCGGGCCGCCCCGCGGCGCTGGCCGCGGCCGACATCGCCGACGCCGACGACGCCGTCGCACAGGCGTTGCGGTCCGTGGAGGAGGAGGCGGAGGACGAAACGGCGCAGGACCCGGCGTCCGCCGAGGGGCAGACGCTGCCGCGGCCCCCGTGCCGCAGTGGCGGCACGCGGCTGGCGTGCGGGCTGCTCGGCCGCGTCCACGAACTGGTGCCCTCGCCCGACGGCCAGATCCTCGCCGTCGCCTCCCACGACGGGCGGCTGCTCATGGTCGACGCGGAGTCGGGCGTCGTGGCCGAGCTCGTCCGCTCCACCAACGGCCCCGTCCGTGACCTGTCCTTCTCCCCGGACTCCAACTGGATCGCCTGGTCCCACCCGGTCATCGGCCGTTCGCTGCGGAAGATCCGGATCGCCCGGCTCAGCCCGGACCCGGAGACCGGCAAGCACACCCTCATCGACGTCACCAACGGCCGTTTCGAGGACGAGCAGCCGGTCTTCACCCGTGACGGCCGCTACCTGGCCTTCCTGTCCTGGCGCGGCTTCGACCCGGTGTACGACGTGCACACCGGCGACCTGTCCTTCCCGCTGGGCTGCCGCCCGCACCTGGTGCCGCTGCACTCGGCGACGCCCTCGCCCTTCGCGCTGCCCGTGGAGGGCCGCCCGCCGGGGGGCGGGCTGGACCCGACCGGCTTCGCCGAGGGGCCGCTGGCGGTGGAGGCGGCCGGACTGCCGATGCGGGTGACGCCCTTCCCGGTGCCCGCCTCCAAGTACAGCTCGCTGGAGGCGGTGCGGGGCGGGCTGACCTGGTTGCGCTGGCCGATCTCCGGCGCGCTCGGCGAGACCTTCGTCAATCCGACCGACCCCTCCGCGCGCCCCACGCTGGAGTACTTCGGCCTGGCCAAGTCCAAGCGGGTCGAGCTGGTGCGGCACATGGACTGGTACCGGGTCAGCGGCGACGGCACGCAACTGGTGGTCTTCGACGAGGGCGACCTGACCGTGGTCCCGGCGTACGAGCCGGGCGACCTGGACTCCACCGTCTACATCGACATGCGCCGGATCCTGCACGAGGCGAACCCGCCCGCCGAGTGGCGGCAGGCGTTCGACGAGGCCGGGCGGATCATCCGCGACTACTTCTGGGCGCCGGACATGTGCGGCATCGACTGGCCGGCCATCCTCGACCAGTACCGTCCGCTGGTCGAACGGGTCGCCACCCCGGACGAGTTCGCCGACCTGCAGCGCGAGGTCCTGGGCGAACTGGGCACCTCGCACGCGTACGTGGCGCCCGCCCGCCGCAGCGAGGGGCCGCCGCACTACCAGCGGCCGATCGGGCTGCTCGGGATCAACTTCGTCCACACCAAGGACGGCCGGTGGGTGCTCGCGCGCATCCTGCCCGGCGAGTCCTCGGACTCCAGGGCCCGTTCTCCGCTGGCCGGCACCGGCGTCCTGGAGGGCGCGACGCTCACCCACGTCGACGGCCGTGCCGTCGACCCGGTCGCCGGACCCGGTCCGCTGCTGTCGGCCGCGGGCGGCACCACGGTGGAGCTGACCTTCACCCCGCCCGACGGCGGACATCCGCGCCGGGTCGCGGTGGTGCCGCTGGTGGACGAACGGCCGCTGCGCTACCAGGACTGGGTGGCCAAACGACGCGCGGTCGTCCGGGCGTTGAGCGAGGGCAGGTGCGGCTACCTGCACATCCCCGACCTGGGGGGCTCGGGCTGGGCGCAGTTCAACCGCGACCTGCGCATCGAGATCGTCCACCCGGCGCTCATCGTCGACGTGCGCGGCAACGCGGGCGGCAACATCAGCGACCTGGTGGTGGAGAGCCTGACCCGCAAGATCCTCGGCTGGGACCACACCCGGCACGCGCAGCCGGTGAGTTACGCGGGCAACGCCCCGCGCGGGCCGATCGTGGCGCTGGCGGACGAGGCGACGGCCTCCGACGGCGACATGATCACCGCCACGTTCCGGCTGCTGGGCATCGGCCCGGTGGTGGGCCACCGCACCTGGGGCGGCGTGGTCGGCATGACCGGCCGGCACCGGCTGGGCGACGGCACGGTGATCACGGTGCCGATGAACGCCGCCTGGTTCGAGGCCTACGGCTGGTCGGTGGAGAACTACGGCGTGGAGCCGGACATCCCGATCATCCGCACCCCGCTGGACTGGGCGGAGGGTCGCCGCACCGACCTGGAGGTCGCCGTGCAGACGGCACTCGACCTGCTGGAGAAGCACCCGGCCTCCACACCGCCCGATCTGTCCGACCGCCCGGACCGGCGTCGGCCCCCGCTCCCCCCGCGTCCTTGAGTCCCTCCCCCGTCAGGGACGACGGAAGGGGCGCGCCCTGAACGGGCGCGCCCCTCCACGCTCACGCCTGGACCACGCGGGTCAGCTGTCCCGGTCCTGCCGCTCGTCGATCTCCTCCAGCGAGCGCTGGCGGTCGCCCTTGGGCATCGACTGCGGGGACGTCCTGGACGGCTGGCCGTGGCCGGGCTCGCGGTGCTGCTGCTTGCCCTGCTGGCGCATCGGCTCGCCTGCCGTGCCCGGAACGCGCTCGCGGGTCTGGCCGATGCGCTCCTGGGACTGGGGCTGAGCCTGCGGGCGGTTCTGCTGCCCGGCCTTGTTTCGCGTGGGGTCGTTCTTGCCCATGATCACTCCTTCGTGATGTATGGAATGGGCCTCGACCAGGCTGACACGGCCGGACACAGTACGCATTTCGGACGAACGCGTTCCGTGAACAGCGCTGGTCAGACGGGTCTTTCCGACCGGGCCCGCTCGTCCGCGGCGCCGCCGCGGCCGACGAGTCCGTGCCGGATGCCGCCCGCGGCGGCGATCCTCGGCTCCAGGCGGCGCATTTCGCGCTGCCCCAGGGCACCCCCGATAAGGCCCGGCAAGTACCCGCGCACGGACTGCATTCCACGCAGCCACCACTGGGCGTAGACGTGCGGCGAGCGGCGGGCGATCCCGTCCGCGATGCGCTCGACCGCCGGCTCCAGCGGGTAGGTGCGGTTGGCCGGCCAGGGCAGCCGTGCGCGGGCCTCGCGCATCACCTCGTCCTCGTCGGCGCCGCGCACCATGTCGGTGTCGGTCCAGCTCAGGTACCCCACACCGACCTTGACGCCCTTGACGCCGACTTCGGCGCGCAGGCAGTGCGCGAAGGACTCCACCCCCGCCTTGCTCGCGCAGTACGCGGTCATCAGCGGCGCCGGGGTGATCGCGGCGAGCGAGGCGATCTGCAGCAGGTAGCCGCGCGAGGCGAGCAGGGCGGGCAGGAACGCGCGGGCGGTGACCACGCTGCCCAGCAGGTTGACCTGGATGACGCGCTCGAAGTCGGCGGGGTCCACGTCGAGGAACGGACCGCCGGTCGCCACACCGGCGTTGGCGACGACGACGTCGACGCGGCCGTAGCGCTCGACGACCTCCCCGGCCACCCGTGCCATGGCCTCCCGGTCGGTGACGTCGGCCGTCCAGTACCCGGTGTCGGGGCCGATCTCCGCGGCGACGCGCTTCAGTTCGTCCGGCTCCAGCCCCACCAGCGCCAACCGGGCGCCGCGCGCGGCGAGTTTACGGGCCAGCAGCGCCCCCACCCCGCGGGCGGCACCGGTCACCACCGCGACCTGCCCGTTCAGCGACCTGCTCATGCCGTCTCCTCCTTGACCTGGGCCCCGGGCCGCAGGTGGTCCTCTACGAGGGTGCGTACGACGCCCGCCACCGCGGCCGGTGCCTCCAGCGGCGTCATGTGGCCGAGGCCCGGCAGTTCGGTGAGCCCGGCGAACCGGGAGAGCCGGGCGGCCATGCCGTGCGCGTGCGCCGGCGGGGTGAGCTTGTCGGCGCCGCCCACGAGCACGGCGGTGGGCGCGCGCAGCGCGCGGACGCCCGCGTCCAGGTCGAGCCCGGCCAGCACCCGGCCCCACGCCGCGCGCTGCCGGCGCCCGCAGGCGTGCACGATGCGGGCGGTGGCGGCCACCAGCTCCTTGCTCGACGCCGCGCCCAGGATCCCGTACTTGAGCGCGGCCCGGGTCACCGCGGACTGCGGGCCGAGCGGCGCCGAACTGACCAGCAGGAAGCGGTGGAAGGCGTCGCGCACCCGCTTGCTGCGCACCCGCGGGGGCAGCACCGCCGCCTCGGCGAGCAGCCGCCCGCTGCCGGTGCTGGCCAGCAGCACCGCGGCCGTGCGGGTCTGCACGGCGGCGCGGTCGCCGGCCGCCATCGCGGTCATCCCGCCCATGGAGTGGCCGACCAGCACCACCTTCTCGTCGCCCTCGACGACGGCCTCCAGGACCGCGGTGAGGTCGTCAGCGAGCGCGCCGGTGCCGTAGCCGCCGCGGCGCGGGGTCCCGCTGGCGCCGTGGCCGCGCTGGTCGTACGCCACGACCCGGTACTCCCCGGCGAGTTCGTGGATGAGCGGGGCCCAGAAAAGGGTCCTGCACGTCCAGCCGTGGATCAGCACCACGGTGGGCGCCGTGCCGGCCTCGGGGCCGTACTCCTCCACGTGGATCGCGGTGCCGTCCGCGGACCGCACGCGGTGCGTGCGCCGGGCGGCCGGGAGGTCGAAGACGGACGCGGTCACGAGGCCACCTCCACGCGCTCGGTGCGCTCCCCGGGGGCACCGGCGGGCACGATCTCGTACTCCTGCAGTTCCAGCCGGCGCGTGGCGCGCCGGAACTCCGAGGTCGTCCCGGGCCAGACGGTGGTGTTGCGGCCCTGGTCGTCCAGGTACCAGCTGACGCAGCCCCCGGTGTTCCAGACCGTGCGCGCCATGCGGCGCTGCAGTTCCTCGTTCCAGGACCGCACGGCCTCCGGGCGGGCGTCGAGCGCGGCGGCGCCGGTGGTGTCCAGGGCGCGCAGGTACGCGGCGACGTAGTTCAGCGAGGACTCGATCATGAGGATCATCGAGCTGTTCCCGAGGCCCGTGTTGGGTCCGATGACGAACAGCAGGTTGGGGAAGCCGTCGACGGTGCAGCCGCGCAGCGCGGCCATGCCGTCCTTCCAGTGCTCGGTCAGCGAGCGGCCGTCGGCGCCGAACACCCGCTCGCCGATGGGCATGTCGGTGACGTGGAAGCCGGTGCCGAAGACGATGGCGTCGGCCTCGCGCTCGGTGCCGTCGGCCATGACGAGGGTCGAGCCGCGCACCTCCTTCAGCGCGGAGGCGACGACCTCGGTGTTGGGCCGCGCGAGCGCCGGGTAGTAGTCGTTGGACAGCAGGATGCGCTTGCAGCCGATCCGGTAGTCGGGGGTCAGCCTGGCCCGCAGCGCCGGGTCCTTGACGGCCTTGCGCAGGTGCGCGGCCGCCATGGCCTGGGCGCCGCGCATCATCGCCGGGCGCTTGGTGAACGCGCCGACCTGGAACTCGCGGATCAGCCAGAGCAGTCCGCGCCGCGCCCTGGCGGTGGCCGGCACCTTGCCGTGCAGCCACTGCTCGGCCCGGCTGATCCCGCGGTCCATGCGCGGCATCACCCACGGGGGCGTCCGCTGCACCACGGTCAGGCGCTCCACCTCGGGCTGGATGGCGGGCACGATCTGGATGGCCGAGGCCCCGGTGCCCACCATGGCGACCCGCTTGCCCTTGAGGTCGAAGTCGTGGTCCCACTGCGAGGAGTGGAAGACCTTCCCCGGGAAGGCGTCGAGACCGGGGACGTCCGGCAGCTTGGGGTCGGACAGCGGCCCGGTGGCCGAGACCACGACGTCGGCGGTGAGTTCGCCGCGGGAGGTGGTGATGCGCCAGTGCCGGGCGCCGGCCTCCCAGCGGGCCTCGGTGACCTCCGTGCCGAGGCGCAGGTGCGGGCGGAGGCCGAAGGTGTCCGCGACCCTTTCCAGGTAGGCCCGGATGTGCGGCTGGCCGGAGAAGGTGCGCGGCCACTGCGGGTTCGGCGCGAAGGAGAACGAGTACAGGTGCGAGGGCACGTCGCAGGCGCACCCCGGGTAGCTGTTGTCCCGCCACGTCCCGCCGACGGAGTCCCGGCGCTCCAGGACGACGAAGTCGGTGATCCCCTCGCGTCGCAGCCGTACGGCGGCGCCGAGTCCGCCGAACCCCGATCCGATCACCGCAACCCGCACGTGTTCGCTGTGTCCGGCCATACCGCCGCCTCTCGGTGCCGCCCCTTGCCGAATCGCGCCAGTGTTCACTGGCACGGTTCGGAGCGTAGACCAGAAGGCGTTACCAGGGGTAGAGGGCGGACCGCGCGATGTGACGCGCACACCGCATAGGCTGATCGGCGTGGCGACGCACGAGCGCGAGTACCGGATGGACGAGTTGGCCGAAGCGGCCGGGGTCCCGGTGCGTACCGTCCGCTTCTACCGGGAGCGCAAGCTGCTCCCGGCGCCGCGCCGCGAGGGCCGCATCACCTGGTACAACGACCACCACCTGGCCCGGCTGCGGACCATCACGGCCCTGCTGGAACGGGGCCACACCCTCGGCGGCATCGCCGAACTGATGGACGCCTGGGAGAGCGGCCGCCGCGACGTCGGCGAACTGCTCGGCCTGGACCCGGGACTGCCCACCCGCTGGTCGGAGGAGGAGCCGCTGCGGCTCACCCCGGAGGGCCTCGCCGACCACTACGGCGACCAGGCCACCGCGGAGAACCTGGCCACCGCCCTGGACATCGGCTACCTCGCCGTGGACGGCGATGACGTCGTCCACGTCAGCCGCCGGCTGCTGGAGGCCTCGGCCGCTCTGGTCAGGGAGGGCGTCCCGCTCGCCGAGGTGCTCGCCGCGGGCCGCGCCATGCGGGGCCGCATGGACCTGCTCGCCGAGCTCTTCGTCGAGCTGGCCCGCACCTACGTCCTGCCGGACGCGGAGGCCGACCTGCAGTCCGGCGACACCACCCGGCTGAGCGAGGCGATCGCCCGGCTGCGCCCCCTGGTGCAGGCCGTCGTCGAGGCGGAGCTCGCCCTGGCGATCGACCGCAGGCTGCGCGAGGAGCTCAAGCGGTAGCGGACGCCGACGCATAGCCCGTACGGGCGTGTGGCCGGGCGGCACCGGCGGGCCCGCGCGAGGGTGGAGCCATGGCCGTCACCGTCCCCACCGCCGGCCGGCCGCCCGCCCTGAGCCGCCGCCAGACCAACGTCGTCTTCGTGACGATCGTGCTCGGCCTGCTGCTGGCGGCCCTGGACCAGACGATCGTCTCCACCGCGCTCCCGACGATCGTCGCGGACCTCGGCGGCGCCGGGCACATGGCCTGGGTGGTCACGGCCTACCTGCTGGCGGAGACCGTCTCCACCGTACTGGTCGGCAAGTTCGGCGACCTGTTCGGCCGCAAGGTCGTCTTCCAGGTCAGCGCGGTCGTCTTCGTCGCGGGCTCCGTCTTCGCGGGCGCCGCCACCAGCATGCTCATGCTGATCGTCGCCCGCGCCGTCCAGGGCATCGGCGGCGGCGGGCTCATGGTCACGGCAATGGCCCTGATCGCCGACGTCATCCCGCTGCGCGAGCGCGGCAAGTACCAGGGCGCGCTGGGCGCGGTCTTCGGGGTCACGACGGTCGTCGGCCCGACGCTGGGCGGTCTGTTCACCGACCACGCCACCTGGCGCTGGTGCTTCTACGTCAACGTCCCCGTCGCGATCGTGATGGTCGTGATGGCCGCCCGTACCGTCCCCGTCGTCCGGGCCGCCGTCCGCCCCGTCGTCGACTACGCGGGCATCGCGCTGGTCGCCCTGGGCGCCTCGGGACTGGTGCTCGCCCTGGAGTGGGGCGGCAGCCAGTACGCCTGGGACTCCGCCGTCGTGGTCGGGCTGTTCGTCTCCTCGGCCGTGCTGCTGACCGCGTTCGTCCTGGTCGAGCTGCGCGCGAAGGAGCCGATGCTCCCCATGCACCTGTTCCGCAACCCGGTCTTCGTCGTGTGCTCGCTGCTCAGCTTCATCGTCGGCTTCGCGCTGCTGGGCGCGCTCACCTACCTGCCGACCTACCTCCAGTTCGTCGACGGGGTCTCCGCCACCGAGTCCGGGGTCCGCACCCTCCCGCTCGTCGCCGGACTGCTCGGCACGTCCATGGCCTCCGGCACCGTCATCGGCCGCACCGGGCGCTACAAGGCCTTCCCCATCGCGGGCACCGCCGTCATGGCGCTCGGCCTGTACCTGATGTCCACCATGGACCGGGCGACCGGGCCGTGGCTGGAGTCCCTGTACATGCTCGTCTTCGGCCTCGGCATCGGCCTGGCCATGCAGGTCCTGACGATCGCCGTCCAGAACACCGTCGCGTACGCGGAACTGGGCACCGCCACCTCCGGGGTGACCTTCTTCCGCACCCTCGGCAGCGCCTTCGGCACCGCCGTCTTCGGCACCCTGTACGGCAACCGGCTCGGCCCCGCCCTGTCCGCCGCCCTCGCCGAGGTGCCCGGCGTCCCGGCCGCCGCGGCGCAGGACCCGCAGGCCCTGCGGGCGCTCCCGCCCGACCGGGCCGCCCCGATCGTCGACGCCTACGCCGACACGATCCAGCACGTCTTCCTGTGGGTCGCCCCGGTGGCCCTGGCCGGTTTCGTCATCGCCTGGTTCCTCAAGGAGGTGCCGCTGCGCGACAGCGCCCGCGCCGGCGCCTCGGACATGGGCGAGGGCTTCTCCGCCCCCGACTCCCCCGACGCCGTCGTCCAACTGGAGCGTGCGGTCGCGGGCGTCATGCGCCGCGAACACGCCGCGGAGCCCGCCGTCGCCCTCCGCATCCTGGCCGACTCCGGTTCCCCACTCACCCCGGGCGAGGCCTGGGCGCTCGGGCAGATCCACTGGCGCGACCGCTTCCAGGGCGGCGCCTCATTGGACGCCGTCGCCCGCGCCCACCGCATGCCCGGCGAGGTCCTCGAACCCGCCTTCGCCAAGGTGGCCCGCGGCGGCTGGGCCCGCATGGACGGCGACGCCCTCGCCCTCACCGCGGCCGGCCGCGCCCAGCTCGACCTCCTCGCCGCGGCCTGGCGCCGCTGGCTGGACTCCCGGCTCGACGACTGGACGATCGCCGACCCCGCCGACCGTGTCCTGATGGACCGCGCCGTCGACAGCCTCGCCCGCAAACTCCTGGAGGAGAGCGAGGACGACCGCCACCCCGCGCCCGTGTAGGGGCCCGGTCCGTGGGGCGAAGGAATCGCCGCGCATCCGTAGGGTGGTCGTATGACGCTCGATCTCGATGCCTATCTCGCCCGCATCGGCTGGGCCGGTGAACGCCGCCCCACGGCGGAGGTGCTGCGGTCCGTGCACCGCGCCCACATGCTGGGCATCCCGTTCGAGAACCTCGACCCCGTCCTGGGCCGGGCGCCCTCGCTCGCGCTGCCCGACCTGGAGGCCAAGCTCGTCCACGGCCGGCGCGGGGGCTACTGCTACGAGCACAACACCCTGTTCGCCGCGGCGCTCACCGCCCTCGGGTTCCGGGTCACGCTGCTCACCGCACGCGTGCTGGTGGGGGCGAAGCCGGGGGACGTCCGCCCCCGTACGCACATGCTCATGCTCGCCGGGGTGCCCGGCGAGCCGGTGCCGTACGTGAGCGACGTCGGCTTCGGCAGCATCGGCGCCCTGCTGGAGCCGTTGCCGCTGGTGCCGGACGTGGAACTGCACGACGCGCCGCGCCGCCACCGGCTGGTCCACGCGCCGCACGACGGGCCGCTGGAACTGTGGAAGCTCCAGGCGTACCCGCCCGGCACCGGTGACGACGGCTGGGAGGACCAGTACGCCTTCACGGTGGAGCCCTTCCAGGCCCCCGACTACGAGGTCATCAACTGGCACGTGGCGACCAACCCGCGCTCCCCCTTCTCCCGCGGCGTCTACGCCCAGCGCACCACCGGCGACGCGCACCTGTCCCTGACCGGACGCCGCCTGACGGAGACCACGGCCGACGGCACCCGCAAGGAACGGCAACTGGCGGACGCGGACGAGGTGCTGCGGGTCCTGGCGGACGACTTCGCCGTACGGCTTCCGGAGGGGACGCGACTGCCGGAGTGACCCGGTGGCTACGACGCGTCCTTCCCCTCGGCGAGGGTGTGCGCCACCAGGGCGTTGGCGTGTCCGTGCCCGAGTCCGTGCTCGGCCTTCAGCCAGCCGACGAGCTCCATGTGCCGGGTCAGCGGGGAGGAGCGGATGAGCTCCTTCCACTCCTCGACCGGCCGGCCGTACTTCTTCTCAATCGACGGGAAGTAACTCGCCGGGCCCTTCACGTTTTCTGTCATGCCCGGTGGACCGCGCGGGCGCCGTGAATCCATCGACACCGTGGCGTGGCCTGCGTCACACCCGGTCCGCGATTCCCCGCGTCAGGTGAATTCCGCCGGTTCCCGGCGCGCCGCCGGCCGCCGCGTGCCTAGCGTGGCGCTGCGGGACGACGCCAGGGGAGCCGGACGGGGGTGGCCGCGTGACGGTCGAGGACAAGCGCTCGGTGAGCATGAGGATCTTCGGGGACCTGCTCAAGGCGCTGCGCGAGGGCCAGGGGCTCACCCTGGACGCGGTGGCGGCGCACACGGGCTACTCGAAGTCGCAGACCGTCAAGATCGAGTGCGGTGAGCGCATCGCCAGCACGGCGTTCATCGACAGTGCCGAGCAACTGCTGGGCTCATCCGGGGTGCTGAAGGCGGTGGCACCCCATCTGTCCCGGGAGAGGCTGCCCGTGGGGTACGGGGAGTACGCGGACGAGGAGGCCCGGGCGCTGAGCCTGGGCGCGTACGACTCCCATGTCGTCAACGGCCTGCTGCAGACCGAGGCCTACATGCGCGCGGTCTTCGCGGCCCGTTGTCCGGCCCTGGAGGAGGACGAGGCCGAGCGCTGGACCGAGGACCGGCTGGCCCGCCAGGCGCTGTTCACCCGCAAGCCGGTGTGCATGCTCTCCTTCGTCCTGGAGGAGTGGGTCCTGCGCCGCCCGACGGGTGGACCGGCCGTGATGAGGGAGCAGTTGCGGCACCTCGTCGAGGTGGGGCGGCGGCGCAACGTCCAGATCCAGGTGATGCCGGCACGCTACGGGACCCACGCCGGACTCGACGGCCCCTTCACCCTGCTGGAGAACCCCGAACGCCACCTGCTCGCCTACGCCGAGGGCCAGGCCGGGGGCCTGCTCACCGATGACCGGAAAAGGGCCGGTCTGCTCCACCAGCGCTATGGCATGATCCGGGCGCAGGCCCTCACGCCG
This sequence comes from Streptomyces sp. TOM-9, assembly GCF_056858595.1. Lineage (NCBI taxonomy): Bacteria > Bacillati > Actinomycetota > Actinomycetes > Kitasatosporales > Streptomycetaceae > Streptomyces > Streptomyces sp. TOM-9. The sequence continues at coordinate 4,231,057 of NZ_JBXEQB010000001.1, forward strand.
GAGGACTCGGCCAAGGTGATCGAGCAGATTGCGGGTGAACTGTGAGCGCTCTCGTGTGGTTCAAGTCCCGTCACAGCGGCAGCGACGGCGGTCAGTGCGTCGAGGTGGCGGTCGGCCCGGCCGCCGTCCACGTACGGGACTCCAAGGACAGGTCCGGCCCGGTTCTGGCCTTCGAGCCGGACGCGTGGACCGCGTTCGTGGCCTTCGCCGGCCAATTGTCCGAGCCCCAAGGATAGTTACCAACCGGTAATCCGAACGCCAGTTTCCGCTCACCCGCACCAGCGAACGTACGGTGCATGACAACCCTCAAAACCCTCACCTGGAGACGCGGCGCCGTCGTCGCGGCGATCATCGCCGCCGGGGTGTCCGGCATCGCGCTCCCCGCCGACGCGCACGCCGCCGAGCCCACCGGCGTCCCGGTGGCGGCGGCCACCACGGCCTCCGCCACCGCCGCCTCGGTCGACCACGAGACCTGGCTGCGGGACGTGCGCCCGGTGATCGACCAGGCGCACACCTACGTCCAGGACCGCACCGCCGCCCGGAAGCCCGGCGAGAAGCTGGCGATCGTGCTGGACATCGACAACACCGCGCTGGAGACGTACTTCGACTGGTGGTTCCCGCCGGCCGTCGCGCCGACGCGTGACCTCGCCCGGTACGCGGACTCCCGTGGCGTGGACGTCTTCTTCGTCACCGCCCGGCCGGACTTCATCTACCCGGCCACGCACTACAACCTCGACCGCGAGGGCTACCCGGTCGCCGGGCTCTACGGCCGTTCGATCCCGGACCTCTTCGACGAGGTCAGCGCGTACAAGACGGCGCAGCGCGCCGCCGTCGAGAAGCGCGGCTACACGATCGTCGCGAACATCGGCAACAACACCACCGACCTGGTGGGCGGCCACGCCGAGCGCACCTTCAAGCTCCCCGACTACGACGGCCTCCTGGACTGACACCGTCCGTGACCGGGCCACGCCCGGGGGACGATCGTTCCCCGGGCGTTCACCATGCCCTCACGCGCGGGCTTCGTACGCGCTCGACCTGCGGCTTAGCGTCACCAGGTCCTGTTCGTCCGATGTAGACGAGGTGTAAATGTCCCTCCGGCACGCAATCGCAGCCCTGGCCGTCGTTCCCGCGCTCGTGGTCCCCACCGCCGCCCAGGCGGCCACGGCCGACCACGGTCACGGCCACGGCCACTCCCCCAAGGCCTCCTTCGACCTGCAGGCCCACCGCGGTGGCATCGGCATGACCACCGAGGAGTCCCTGGAGGGCTTCGGCAAGGCCCTGCGCCTCGGGGTGAGCACCCTGGAGCTGGACACCCACGTCACCAAGGACCAGAAGGTCGTCGTCAACCACGACCGCCAGATCAGCGCCCAGAAGTGCAAGGACACCGGCCCCGTGACGGCCGGCGACCCGATGTACCCGTACGTCGGCAAGTACATCAAGGACCTGACGCTGGCCCAGATCAAGACGATGGACTGCGGCTACCAGCAGCTGCCCGGCTTCCCCGAGCAGGAGCAGATCAAGGGCCACCGCATGGTGGAGCTCAAGGACGTCCTCGGCCTGGTCAAGAGCTACAAGGCCAAGAAGGTCAAGCTCAACATCGAGACCAAGGTGGAGGCCGGCGCTCCCGAGCAGACCGCGCCGCGCGAGCTGTTCGTGCGCCGGGTCTTCGAGGAGATCCACCGCTCGGGCATCGAGAAGCAGGTCACCATCCAGTCCTTCGACTGGGGCGCCCTGAACGAGATGCACAAGCTCGCGCCGAAGTACCCGCTGGTGGCGCTCACCAACTACGACTTCCTCCAGGTCGGCAAGCCCGGCGCCTCCCCGTGGCTCGGCGGCATCGACGCCGACGACTACGACGGCGACTTCGTCAAGGCCGCCGCCGCCATACCGGGCGTCAAGGCGCTCTCCCCGGTCTACGGCATGCCGCAGAACGGCACCATCGCCGACCCGAACTTCACGTTCTACGTCACCGAGAAGATGGTGGAGGACGCCCACAAGCGCGGCCTGAAGGTCATCCCGTGGACCTGTGACGACAACCCGACCATCGAGGCCCTGATGGACATGGGCATCGACGGCATCATCACCGACTACCCCAACCACGTCCGGCAGATCATGGCCGACCGCGGCATGCGCCTGCCCAAGGCGTACCCCGCCCCGCGCCACTGACGAGGCGTCCGCGCGTGGGGCTCACATGGTCGAGGTGGCGGGTTCCCCGGCCGGGCTGGCCAGGTGCTCCTCGGGGTGGACGCACTTGTACAGGCACTGCGTGCGGGACATCGCGAAGACGCCGTAACTGAGCACCGCGAACCCCGCCAGCGCGGGCAGCAGCCAGAAGCCGGTGCGCGGCTGCTCGCCGTAGAGCGTGACCCCCAGGCAGAAGCCGACGACGGCGTCGCCGAGCGTCAGGGCGGGCTGCGAGGCGATCAGCGGTCCCCCCTGCATCGCGGTCCCCAGCAGGAACAACGAGAACCCGCCGGCCGCGGCGAAGGCGTAGGTCTGCCAGGACAGCAGCCAGGCCGCGATCCCCTGGTGCTCCAGGACGTCCATGGACGACTTGATCAGCGCGGCCGTGAGGGCGTTGCCGACCGCCGCCGCCCCACCGAGGCAGGCGGCGCGCATCAGGCCGGTGGGCCGCCGCAGCCCGGCGAGCACCAGCACGGCGCCGAGCCCGCCGACGATCAGCAGCGTCGGCACCCACCAGATGCCCGGCACCTGGTCCCGCCCCCCGCTGGGCGCCATCGAGAAGAGGAACAGCGCCAGGCCCCCGGCGATGCACGCCACACTGACCCAGGCCTTGCGGGACAGCTCCACGTGGAAGACCATGCCGCCGATCACCAGGGCCAGCGGCAGTTCCAGGATGAACACCGGCTGGACCGCGGCGAGGGAACCGCTGCCCAGCGCCAGCGCCTGGAAGATCGCGGCGAGGATGACGCCGAGGATGCCGGCGAGCCAGACCGGGGTGCGCAGCAGGTCCTTCATCAGGCCCAGGCGCAGGGACTTCGAGGCGGGGACGGTGAGCACCGCGCGCCGCTGCAGGACCGTCCCGAAGGCGTTGCTGCAGGCCGCGAGGACGGCGAAGAGGATGGAGATCATGACAACGGCACCACTCCGGCGTGCTCGGCCGCGGTCGTCCTCGTCCGGCTCGGCGCCGGACGACGCCCGATGGGTTCGACGATTTCGATGGGTTCGCCCGGTTTTCCGCGTAAAGGGAAAGTCTAACGTCGAACGTATGCGGAGGCCTGCCGCGGTCCTGCGGTCACCGTGCGCCCGTCACAGCGCGGCCCGGTCGCCGGTGTCCACCGGCTCCTTGGCGTGCGCCCCGCGCTGCGCGTCGGAGCGCACCTCGTCGGCGGTCAGCACGTAGCCCGTCGTGGAGTCGGCGGTGGAGCGGGCGAAGACCACCCCGTAGACACGTCCGGAGGTGTCCAGCAGCGGGCCGCCGGAGTTGCCCGGGCGCACCACGGACCGGACCTGGTAGATGTCGCGGGTGACCGTGCCGTCGCCGTAGATGTCCTGGCCGGTGGCGCGGATCCGGCCGGCCACCGTCGCGGCGCGCAGGTCGAGGCCGCCGTCCTGCGGGTAGCCCGCCACGACCGCGCCGTCACCGCTCACGGCGTCGTCGGTGAAGCTCAGCGCGGGCGCGTCCAGCCCCGGGACGTCCAGGACGGCGACGTCCTTGCCGGGGTCGAAGAGCACCACGGTGGCCCGGTAGGCCCGCCCGAGCCCGCCGACCTGCACCGCGGGTTCGTCCACCCCGGCCACCACGTGGGCGTTGGTCATGACGTGCTCGTCGGCGAAGACGAAACCGGTGCCCTCCTGGCCCTGGCGGCGGCCGTCCACGAAGGCGACGCCCTCGATCTTGACGGTGCTGCGCGCGGCCGCGCCGGCCGCGGCGGTGGTGACGTTGTCCCCGGAGGGCGCGGGCACCCCGTTGACGGGCTCGGACTCGAAGGGGTTGAACACCTGCGGGAACCCGGCCTCGGCCAGTGCGCTGGTCGCCCTGCTGAACCAGGTGGGTGCCTGCCGGGGCATGGTGTCCTGGACCGTGCCGAGCACCTCGGACCCGCGGATCGACTGCGCCAGCACGCTGGAGGAGGACGTCACCAGCACGCTCGCGGCCACCCAGGCGACCAGCAGCACGGCCACGGCGTTCGCCACCGCGCCGCCCACCCCGTCGAACCAGCGCAGCGGACCCCAGTCCAGACCCGTCCGCACCTTCCAGGCGACCCCGGAGGCGAGGGCGTGCCCGCCGGCCGCGGGCACCAGGACGGTCAGCAGCGCGACCAGCGTCGCCCGTGGCGTGCCCGACTCGACGTACTGCAGCACGTACGGCAGCAGCCACACGCCGACCACCGCACCGCCGAGGAAGCCCGCGAGCGAGATGCAGCCCGCGACCAGTCCGCGCCGGAAGCCGGCGACGGCGTAGGCGACGGTCAGCACCAGCAGCAGGAGGTCGAGCAGGTTCAACCGAGGGGCCTTTCGACGAAACCCTATGGACCAGTGAAAACGCACATTAACTGACCATAGGTTCCCTTTTGCGGTGCACCGCACGCAGATTCCGTCACATCCGCCCCGGGCTCCCCGGATCACCGTGGAATCGCATGGGAAAGGCCCGGCACGGCTTCCGTGTGCAACCACGGACGCCGGCACCGGGCCCTCCGTCGCACCGCACCCCGTCCCCACGGGTCGGCGCGTGCGGGACCTTCCCACCGCTCAGGGGCGGCCCCGCAGCTCATCCCCCCTACATGTGGACGACCGGGGCGGCCTCAGCATTCCCGTCCTGAGCGGGAATTCCACGCCGGTACAGCAGGAAGCTGATCACCAGGCCGGCGGCGAAGAAGGCCGCGGCCCACCAGTAGGCCGTCCCGTAGCCCTCCAGCGCGGCCTGCGCCTTCACCAGCGGATCGGTGCGGTGGGCCAGGGCGTAGTCGGTGGCGGCACCGGTGGCCAGGGTGTTCAGCAGCGCCGTGCCGATCGAGCCGCCGACCTGCTGCATGGCGTTGACGGCGGCGGAGGCGACGCCCGCGTCCTCGGCACCGACACCGGTGGTGGCCAGGTTCATCGCGGGCGGGAAGATCAGGCCCATGCCCAGGCCGATCACCAGCAGCGGCGGCAGCACGTCGGCCGCGTAGCCGCTGTACAGGCCGAGCCCGGTCAGCCAGGCCAGGCCCGCCGCCGCGAGGCCGAAACCGGCCGGCACCACGGGCTTCGGGCCCACCCGCGGCACCAGCACGGTGGTGGCGACCTGGGCGCCCACCATCAGGGCGCCCACCAGCGGGAGGAAGGCCAGGCCCGTCCTGACCGAGGAGTAGCCGAGCGTGAGCCGCAGGTAGTAGGTGAGGAAGAGGAAGACCGCGAACATCCCGGCGCTGGAGACCAGTGAGGCGGCGAAGGAGGCGCCCCGGTTGCGGTCCAGCAGCACGCGCAGCGGCAGCAGCGGGTGCCGCGCCCGGGTCTGCCACCAGGCGAAGGCGGCCAGCAGCAGCGCGCCCGCGGCCAGGTAGCCCCACACCTGCGGCGAGCTCCAGTCGTGGCTCTCGGCGTTGGAGAAGCCGAAGACGACGGCGAACAGCCCGGCGGAGACCAGCACGGTGCCGGGCAGGTCGATCGTCGCGCCGGGACGGCGGCTCGCCCGCCGCAGCAGGGCCGCGCCGCCGAGGAAGGCGACCAGCGCGAAGGCCAGGTTGACGTAGAGGGTCCAGCGCCAGTTCAGGTACTCGGTCAGCACCCCGCCGAGCAGCAGGCCGACGGCCGCCCCGGAGCCGGCGATGGCGCCGTAGATGCCGAAGGCGCGGGCGCGTTCCCTGGCGTCGGTGAAGGTCGTGGTGAGCAGCGAGAGCGCGGCGGGCGCGAGGAGCGCTCCGAAGGCTCCCTGCAGGGCCCGGGCGGTCACCAGCATCTCGAAGCTGCCGGCGGCGCCGCCGAGCGCGGAGGCCCCGGCGAAGCCCGCGACGCCGATGAGGAAGGCGGTCTTGCGGCCGAAGAGGTCCGCGATCCGGCCGCCGAGCAGCAGCAGGCTGCCGAAGGCGAGGGCGTAGGCGGTGACGATCCACTGCCGGTTGCCGTCGGTGAATCCCAGGTCGGCCTGGGCCGAGGGAAGGGCGATGTTCACGATGGTCGCGTCGAGCACGACCATCAGCTGGGCGATGCCGATGACGGCGAGGACCCACCAGCGCTGCGCCGCCGGGGCGTCGGGCGCCTTCGTCTCGGCCCCCACGGGGGGTAGGCCGGTGCCGGCCTTCGGGTCGGCGGTGCTCTGGGACATGCGGGACGCGCTCCAGTCGGTCACGGGGAGGCAGGGAGGGGTCGGGACGCCGGGAACCCGACGAGATACGAAACCGTTTCGTACACGTCGAGACTAGGGCCCGCCTTATCGAAACGCAAGTGTTTCGATCGCAGGGGCGCAACCGGCTGCCTAGAGTGGGAGCCGAGGACCGAGGGAGGTGCGGCCGTGGCCGAGCAGCACACGGGAGATCGCCCCGAGAGGGCGATCCTGGAACGGATCAGCGCGATGGTCTCCGACGAGCGGACCCTGCGCGAACTCCTCAGCGAGGGGAGGGTGGACAGCGGCACCGAGCAGGCCCGGCTCGACGAGCTGGAGCGCGAGCTCGACCAGTGCTGGGACCTGCTCCGCCAGCGCCGCGCCAAGACCGAGGCGGGCGGGGACCCGGGCGAGGCGAAGGTGCGCCCCTCCCACACCGTGGAGGGCTACCAGTCGTGAAGAGCGCCGCACAGGTGACGGACACCCCCGGCGCGCGCCGCTACGAGGCGCACGTCGGCGGCAGGCTGGCGGGCTTCGCCACGTACATCCGCACCCCCGAGATGATCGCCTTCCTGCACACCGAGGTGGACCCGGAGTTCGAGGGCCGGGGCGTGGGCTCCGCGCTCGCCCGCCACGCGCTGGACGAGGCGCGGGAGCACGGCCAGAGCGTGCTGGCGGCCTGCCCGTTCATCGCGGGCTGGATCGCGCACCACCCCGAGTACGAGGACCTGGAGTACCGGCCGCGCAGCACGGTCAGCGACTGACGCCTGCGGCGCGGCTGCGGTTTGGTCTTCCCCCGCCCGCCGCAGGCGCAACGCACCCGCACACGACAACCGGCCGGAACGGGCGTCAGCGCCCGCGCCCCGGCCCGATGCCGAGGGCCGGCAGCACCACCGCGTCGATGTAGCGGTGCATGAAGGCGGCGTCGACCTCCACGTCCTCCAGCAGGCGGCGGGTGATCACGGCGCCGAGCATCATGTGCGGCATGAACTCGGCCGCGGGGACGGCGGCGTCGATCTCCCCCCGGTCGGCGGCCCGCCCCAGCAGCTGCCGCACCCCGGTGAGCTCGGGCTCGATCAGGTGCTGGCGCATCGCCTCGGCGAGGTCGGGATTGGTGGCGGAGGCGTGGGCCAGGCCCCGGATCAGCGGGGTGTCCACGTCCGAGCCGTCGCCGATGCGGTCGGCGAGCTCGTGCAGGTCGCCGGGGAGCGAACCGGTGTCCACGTTCTCCACGTGCACCGGCTTGGTGCACCTGAGCGCGGTCACGACCAGCTCCGGCTTGCTCTTCCACTGCCGGTAGAGGGTGGCCTTGCTGGACCGGGTGCGGGTGGCGACCGCGTCCATCGTCAGCGCGTCGTACCCGACCTCGCGCAGCAGGTCGATCACCGCGCCGTACAGCTCCTGCTCCCGCTCGGGCGTCAGCCGGGTGCGGCGCGCCGGTGCGCTCGCGTCGGTCGTCATGTTCCTGCTCCGTCTCTCGTCCCCTGCGAAACGGTTTCGTATCCCAACGACAATATGGCACCGCCCACCGAAACCGAAACGTTTCGATGGGCGGTGCACGCGGTCCGGCTCGCGGGCCGGCTCACGGGCCGGCGCCGCGCGGCGTCAGGCCAGCGAGGCCGTGAGCGTGATCTCCGTGCCCGCGAGCGCCTTGCTCACCGGGCAGTTCGCCTTGGCGTCCTCGGCCGCCTTGACGAACTCCGCCTCGTCGATCCCGGGCACCTCGCCCTCGACGGTCAGGTGGATGCCGGTGATCCCGGTGCCCGGCTTGAAGGTGACGTCGGCCTGCGTGCGCAGCCGGGTCGGCGGGGTGCCCGCCTTGCCCAGGCCGGCCGACAGGGCCATCGAGAAGCAGCTGGAGTGGGCGGCGGCGATGAGCTCCTCGGGGCTGGTCTTCCCGCCCGGCTCCTGGGAACGGGCGACCCAGGTCACCGGGTACTCCCCGATGCCGGAGGAGTCGAGGGTCACGACCCCGCTGCCCTCCGTCAGACTGCCGTCCCAGACGGTGTGCGCGACCCGCGTGGTGGAGTGGGGCGTGGTGGACATGGTGGATCCTCCCAAGTACGGCGTACGGCTGCGGCGGGTCCAAGTCTTCACCACCGCACGCCGCTTCGCGAAGCGATCTCCCCCGCCGTGACGGTCGTGTTGCCCCCTGTCAAACGGGCCGTCACCCACAAGGGTGGCTGTACGCGGGGATTTCACCGACCCGCCCCCCGTCGCCGTGCCGCCGCCCTACGTTCGGGACCTGGGACGCGGACGTCAAGGAGTGAGCCTGGTGGTCGAATCCGTGCGGGTACCCATCCTCGCTTCGTGGGAACGCTGTCAGACCGCCGGCCTCGACCCCGAACGGCTCGAGGTCCCGTACACCGACGACGTCGACCCCACCGGGGCACTGGTCCGGGCCGCCGGTCCGGTCCTCGACCGGCTCGCCGGCACGCTCTCCGGCACCCGTACCGCCGTCCTGCTCACCGACGACCGGGGGCTGGTGATCGACCGCCGGGCAGCCGAGCCGCCGCTGCTGCCCGCCCTTGACCGGGTCCGGCTCGCCCCGGGCTTCAGCTACCACGAACTCGACGCCGGGACCAACGGCATCGGCACCGCCCTGGCCGCCCGGCACCCCGTCCGCGTCTCCGGCGAGGAGCACTTCTCCGCCGCCCTGCGCGGCTTCACCTGCTTCGGCGTGCCCGTCCGCCACCCCCTCAGCGGCCGGGTGGAGGGCGTGCTCGACCTCACCAGCCTGTACGGCGACGCGCACCCCCTCATGGCCGAACTCGCCCGCGGCTGCGCCCTCGCCATCGAGCAGCGGCTCCTGGAGGAGTGCGGCGAACGCGAACGCGCCCTGCTGCAGGGCTACCTGACCGCCGAGCACCGCGGCGCCGCGGCCGCCCCCCTGCGGCTCGACGGCGCCGGGCACATCCCCGGCGTCGGCCCCCCGGCCGGGCTCACCGACGGGGACGAGTCGGTGCTCGCCGAGACCGCGGCCGGGCTGATCGCCGCCGGCCGGCGGGAGGCGCTCGAACTCCCCCTCTCCCACGGCCGCACGGCCCATCTGCTGTGCCGGCCCCTCGCGGGCGGCTCCGTCGTGGAGGTCAGCGTGCCCGGCGACGCCGGCTCGCGCGGCGACGCCCCCGGCGCGGCCGCACGCCGCCCGCTGCTGGTCGGCGAGCCGGGGGTCGGCCGCCTGGCCGTCGCCGCGCGCCGCCGCCTGGAACTGCTCAGCGACGCCGCCCTGCGGATCGGCACCACGCTCGACGTCGCCCGCACCGCCCGCGAGATCGTCGAGGCCGCCGTACCCCGGTTCGCCGACCACGCGACCGTCGACCTGTACTGCCCCGTCCTGGACGGCACGGCCCCCGGTGCCCCCGGGGGCCCCGGGGCGGGGCTGCGCCGGGTGGCGGCGGACGGCGCGGCCCGCGGCCACGGCCCGTACGCCAGGGGCGAACCGATTCACCTCGTCCCGGACAGCCCCCAGGCCAGAGCGCTGTACGGCGGCTCCGCGGTCCGCGACACCGCCCCGGGCCCCGACGGCGAGCCGAGCGCCGTCATCGCCGTACCCCTGCGCGCCCGCGACACCCTGCTGGGCGTCGCCACCTTCCAACGCGCCGCGCGGACCGAACCGTTCGCCGAGGACGACCTCACCCTCGCCCGCGACCTCGCCGCCCGCGCCGCCGTCTGCATCGACAACGCGCGGCTCTTCACCCGCGAGCACCACCTCGCCCTCGAACTCCAGCGCAGCCTGCTCCCCCGCGGCGTACCGGAGCAGCACGCCGTGGACGTCGCCCACCGCTACCTCCCCGCGGCGCGCGGCCGGGTCGGCGGCGACTGGTTCGACGTCATCCCGCTCTCCGGCGCGCGGGTGGCCCTGGTCGTCGGTGACGTCGTCGGGCACGGGATCCACGCCGCCGCCGCCATGGGCAGGCTGCGCACCGCCGTGCACAACTTCTCCGCCCTCGACCTGCCCCCGGACGAGCTGCTGGGCCGCCTGGACGACCTCGTCGTCCGCCTCGACGACGAGAGCGGCGCCGGTCCCGGCCTCGCCGGCGCGACCTGCCTCTACGCGGTCTACGACCCGGTCGCACGGCGCTGCCAGCTGGCCCGGGCCGGTCATCCGCCACCCGCGCTGCTCGCCCCGGACGGCGAGGTGCGCTTCCCCGACCTGCCCTCCGGGCCGCCCCTGGGCCTGGGCGGACTCCCCTTCGAGGCCGCGGAGTTCGCGGTCCCCGAGGGCAGCGGCCTCGTCCTGTACACCGACGGCCTCATCGAGGGCCGCCACCTCGACCCGGACACCGGGATGCGCCGACTCGGCCGCGCCCTCACCGCCGTCCCGCGGGGCTGCCCGCCGGAGGAGGTCTGCGCGGCGCTCGAGGCCGCGCTGCGCCCCGCCCCCTCCGCCGACGACGTCGTCCTGCTCGTCGCCCGCACCCGGTCACTGGACGAGCGTCAGGTCGCCTGCTGGGACGTGCCCGACGACCCCGCGGCCGTCTCCGCGCTCCGCTCCGCGATCACCCGCCGGCTGCGCGCCTGGGGCCTCGACGAGCTCACCTTCACCACCGAGCTGATCGCCAGCGAGCTGATCACCAACGCCATCCGCCACGGCGCCGGCCCCGTGCAGGCCAGGCTGCTGCGCGACCGGGCGCTGGTCTTCGAGGTCGCCGACGCCAGCGGCACCTCCCCCCGGCTGCGCCGCGCGGCCACCACCGACGAGGGCGGCCGCGGGATCTTCCTCGTCGCCCAGCTCTGCCGCCGCTGGGGCACCCGCTACACCGAACGGGGCAAGGTCATCTGGACGGAGCAGCAACTGCCCGCGTGAAGCGCCCCCGACCGGCGGCCGCAGACGCCGGCACCCTCGGGCGCCGCCTCCGGCCTCGCCCTGATGGCCCCCCAGTCGCGCGAGGTCCCGCTCCCCATCCGCCCCGGGCGATGTCCACGAGGCGGGCTCCCGGCGCCGCCGCCCGTCCCACCCCCTGGGGCCGGTCACCACGGCGGGGACGCCCCTCGCCATACGGGTGAAGCGGCGGGACACGCTGGTTCCGGCTGTGCGCGGACGCGGTGTTGCCTACGGTGGAACCATGACCACGGCGGCAGACAGCAGCACGAACGCGAGCACGGACACCTACGACGTCATCGTCATCGGCGCGGGCCCCACCGGGGAGAACCTCGCCGACCGCACCAGGCAGGCCGGACTGACCACCGTGGTGGTCGAGGCGGAACTGGTCGGCGGCGAGTGCTCGTACTGGGCGTGCATCCCCAGCAAGGCGCTGCTGCGCCCGCAGGCCGCCCTGGACGCGGCGCGAGCGGTCGCGGGGGCACGGGAGGCGGCCGGCGGGCGGCTCGACGCCGCCGCGGTGCTGGCCCGCCGCGACTGGTGGACGGGGAACTGGAAGGACGACGGGGCGGTGGGCTGGCTGGACTCGGCCGGCATCGACCTCGTCCGGGGCCGCGGCCGGCTCGACGGCCCGCGCCGGGTCGTGGTCGACACCCCGGACGGCGGCGAGCGCGTCCTGGTCGCCCGGCACGCCGTGGCGGTCTGCACCGGTACCCGCGCGCAACTGCCCGACCTGCCCGGCATCGCCGACGACCACGTGTGGACCAGCCGCGACGCCACCAGTTCCCCCGAGGTGCCGGGGCGGCTCGCGGTGGTCGGCGGAGGCGTCGTCTGCGTCGAGATGGCGACCGCCTGGCGGTCGCTCGGCTCCGAGGTGACCGTGCTGGTCCGCGGCTCCGGGCTGCTGCCCCGCTGGGAGCCGTTCGTGGGCGAGCTCGTCGCGGACGGGATGCGCGCCGCCGGGGTGGACATCCGCACCGGCGTGTCGGTCACCGAACTGCGGAGGGCGTCGGAGTCCGGGCCGGTCACCCTGGTGCTCTCCGACGGGTCGGAACTCGTCACCGACGAGGCCCTGTTCGCCACCGGCCGCGTCCCGCACACCGACGCCCTGGGCCTGGAGACGGTCGGCCTGACCCCCGGGGCGTGGCTGGACGTCGACGACACCTGCCTGGTCAAGGGCGTCGAGGGCGGCTGGCTGTACTGCGCGGGGGACACCAACCACCGCGCCCTCCTCACCCACCAGGGCAAGTACCAGGGCCGTATCGCCGGCGCCGCCATCGCCGCCCGCGCCAAGGGGGAACCCCTGGACACCGCCCCCTGGGGCCGGCACGCGGCCACCGCCGACAACGTCGCCGTCCCCCAGGTCGTCTTCACCGAGCCCGAGGCCGCCGCCGTCGGCATCACCGCCGAGCAGGCCGAGCGGGAGGGCCGCCGCGTCAAGGTCGTGGACTACGACATCGGCAACGTCTCCGGAGCCGGGCTGTACGCCGACGGGTACAAGGGCAAGGCGCGTGCCGTCGTCGACCTGGACCGGGGTCACCTCGTCGGCGTCACCTTCGTCGGCCCGTCGGTCGGCGAACTGCTGCACTCCGCCACCATCGCCGTCGCCGGCGAGGTGCCGCTGGAACGGCTGTGGCACGCCGTACCGGCCTTCCCCACGATGAGCGAGGTGTGGCTGCGGCTGCTGGAGACCTACCGGGACGCGCCGGACGGCGAAGCCTGACGGAGACGGCGGCCCCGGGCGCCTGCCGATAGGATCGCGCCCTGCTCGTCGAGTCCAGGTCGAGGGGACAGTTGAGGTGGGGATTTTCCGGCGCGGGCCGAAGCGTGACCAGCGGGACGCACCCCGCGACCCCGAGTACGCCTTCTTCTCGGTGGACGAGGGCGCGCGCTTCCGCGCGATCGTGCGCGAGTCGTTCGCCGAACTCGGGCTGGAGGTCACGGTCTTCGCCGACATGGTGACCGACGACTCCGGCCGTCGCTTCGGGCTCGGCAACCTCGCCGCGCTGTGCCACAACGACCGGCGCGGCCCGCGCGTGTGGCCGCTGCTGGCGCGGGAGCACATCGGTGCGGTGCTGCGCACCCTCGACGGGCCCTCGCCGCTGGAGACCCTGCCCGCCGAGGAGATCCGCGAACGGCTCTACCCGCGTCTGGTCACCCCCGACGCCGTCGACCCGGAGACCTTCCGCTACGCCCGGATCGCCGCGCCCGGGCTGCTTGAGGTGCTCGCCCTGGACCTCCCGGAGAGCGTGATGACGCTCGCCGACCACGCCCTGGTCCCGCTCGGCGACGCCCGTGAGCTGCGCGGCCGCGCCCTGCTCAACCTGCGCGACCTGCCGGTGGAACGGCACGAGGTGGTCCGGCACGCCGACGTGCGCTTCGACGTCCTCGTCGGGGACTCCTTCTTCACCGCCGCCCGGGTGCTGGTCCTGGACGAGCTGGTGGAACGGGTCACCGGGGAGCCACTGACCGCCGACGGGGCGCTGGTGGCCATGCCGTTCCGGCACCAGCTGGCCTTCCACGCCATCCGTGACAGCGGCGTCATCCCGGCGCTCAACGGCATGGCGGGTTTCGCGGCGGCGGGCCACGAGGACGCGGTGGGCCCCATCAGCCCGTACGTCTACTGGTGGCGGGACGGCGTGCTGACCCAGCTCAGCCGGAAGGACGGCGACGGGCTGCTGATCACCGTCGGCGAGGAGTTCCAGGACGTCCTCGAACGTCTCGTGCCCGACCAGGCGGGCGAGGAGAGATGAACGACGGCCGGGCGGGCGGGACGACCGCCAGACCGCTGATAGGCGTGGGCTCCGAGGGGCCCACGCCCGACTACGCCGAAGTGTTCCCCGACACGCCGCACGGCACGGGCGGTGGCCCCGGCGACCCGCAGGAGCCGCCGCCGCGGGTACCGCACCCGGCGGGCGGGCGCCGCGGGGCGCGCGGCGGGGCGGCCCGCTCCCGGCGGCGCCTGCGGGCCGTCGTCACGGTGGCCGGGGCGGTCGCCGGCGTCGGTGTCCTGGCCCTGCTCGGGCACCTCGTCACCGGTCCGGGCGAGGCCGACCGTGCGCTGCCCGGTCCGAGCACCTCGCCGCCGCGGCTCACGCTGCCGAGCCTGCCGGACTCCGACGGCACCGCGGAGCCCTCGCGCGGCGCCCCGGTCCCGTCGGCGCGTACGGGCGCGGGCGAGGCCTCCCCGTCCGGCTCCGGTTCCGCGTCCGGCACCCTGCCGCGGGCCTCCGCCACGGGCACCGCGACCGCCCCGGGCGGGGCCACCGGCACCGCGACCGCCGGCTCCGGCGCGGTGCTCAAGCCCGGTTCGCGCGGCCCCGAGGTCCTGGCGCTGCAGCAGCGGCTCGCCCAGGTCCAGCTCTACGACGGTCCGGCCGACGGCAAGTACGACGGCGGCGTCAAGTACGCCGTCCAGCGGTACCAGATGGGCTACGGCGTCACGGGCGACACCTCCGGGTTCTACGGCCCCGCCACGCGCCGTTCGCTGGAGTCGGTCACCACGGCGCCCTGAGGCCGCAGCGGGTTCGGCAGCGGCAGGTAGCGGGCGGCGGCGCCGTCCGCGCCGGTCCAGCGCAGCAGCAGGTTGGTCTTCGCGGGGACGTACGGGGCGGCGAGCAGCTCCCGCACGGGCGCCGGGTCCCCCTGCCCGGCCGCCCACTCCGCGAGGAACGCCCGGGCCCGCGCCCACAGCACCGGCGTGAGCTCCGGGTGGCGTTCGGCGACGGCGCCCGCGATCTCCAGCAGGTTGTTGGTGACGAGGCAGTAGACCAGGCGTTCCCAGCCGTGGGCGGCGTCCACTCCGGGCCCGGGCGCGTCCGGACGTGCGTGGCGGCGGAGCAGCTCGTGGTGCCGCTCCTCGACCAGCTTGACGCCCTCGTGGTCGCGGAAGAGCGCCTGGCCGGGCACGCCGTCGGCGTCCACGGCGACGAGCACGTTCTGCAGGTGGCACTCCAGCACCGCCCCGTGCCGGAGGTACGCGTGCAGCACCGGCGGCACGACCTGCCGCAGGTACGCCTCCCACCAGGCCAGCGCGCCGTCCGCGGTCAGGCCCGGCGCGGCGAGCGGGCTGCCCTCGTACCCCTCGGCGACGGCGGCCGCGAGCAGCGGGGTCAGCCCGGGGCGCAGGTGCTCCCCGAAGCCGTCCCGGACGAGCACGGCCAGCCCCTCGAACGCGTCGAGGCCGCCCAGGTCGGCGGTCCGGTAGCCGCGGTCGGACAGGACGTCCGCCTCCGGGACCGCGCGCAGCACCTCGTCCACCGGCCCGAGCCAGCGCAGGTCGTGCCGCCACAGCCGGCGGATGTCGTTGGTGATCCGCACGTCGAGGCTGAACTTCAGGAAGAGGTCGGCGTCCGGCAGGTACACCGTCCGCAGGGACGCCGTCGGCACGGCCGGTACGGCGGTGTGCCCCAGGCGCAGCAGACGTCCGTCCCGGAACGCGGGGAGGTCGCCCAGCAGGGCCAGCTGCCAGGGGTGCGCGGGCAGGACCCGGTGGCCCTCGGGGACGTCCGGGTACAGCCGGTCGAGCACCGAGGTGTCGCCCTCACCGGCCAGCAGGTCCGCGCGGACCGCGAGCAGCGTGAGCGGGAAGCTCGTGTGCGCCTCCGGCGCGTAGGGCAGCCAGCTCTCCGGCGGGCCGCCGCCGCGGGTCTTGGGGGCGGGGTGGTGGCGGTGACCGGCCACCAGGGCCTGCTCGGAACGCAGGTACGGATCGGCGGGCGGCGGTGCGTGCTCGCGGGCCTCCAGCAGGGCGGCGAGCACGTCGCGGCTGTCGCCGATCTCGGCGGGCAGCCCGGTGCCCGCGACACCGGTGCGCGCGGTGAGCTCCGCGGCGGCGACGTCGACCAGCGCCTCCAGCGGGAGCGGCCGCCAGCCGTCCCCGGCGCGCAGCTCGGGCCCGGCGGGATGGCGCCCGGCCCGCACCCGCAGCAGCCGGCCGGTCGCGGGCAGCCGGTGGACCGGACGGCCCCCGTCCTCGCCCGCGGCCTCGGCCAGCTCGCGCAGCAGGCAGTTCAGCAGGGCCGTCGCGGAGAGCGCCTCGGCGCGGTCCCAGGCGTCACCCACGACGGCTCGTTCCCGCTGGTCGGTGCGCTGGTCGATGCACGGTCGGCCGCCTCCTCGTAGGGTAGGGACCCATCATGTACCCGCACTCGGCGGCTGCGACGCGGCGCCCCCTGGAGACGGCGTTCGCCACCGAGCTGGCGCCGCTCCGCCCTGACCTGCACGACGCGTACACCGCCGCGCTCCCCGGTGCCCGCGCCGCCGTCCTCGGCCGTCTGTGGCGTGCCCTGCTCCTGGAACCCCTGCCGGGCGTCGCCTCGCGCGGCCCGGACCGCGTGCTGTTCCTCGACGGCCGGGTGCTCACCGGGCCGCGGCGGCTGCCGCACGACCTGGGGTCGCCGAAGGACGAGCCCGCCCTGCTGCTGGACGGCCGGCCCCACGACCACCCGGCCGCCCTGGTGGAGGCCCTCGGGCTGCCGGGATCGGGCCTGCTGCGCGACGAACTCGACGACAGCGTCGCCTCGTTGGCCCTGTCCCGGGCGGGCGCCGCGGGCATGGCGGGCCACGGCGGCCGGCCGCCGACGCTCGCCTCCTTCGAGCAGGGCGTCGTCGACGGCCATCCCTACCACCCGTGCTGCCGCAGCCGTCCCGGCTTCTCCGTGGCCGAGCAACTGGCCTTCGGGCCCGAGCACCGGCCCGTCGTCGCCCTCGACCTCGTCGCCGTCCCGGCCGCCGGCTCCCTGGTCACGGGCGCCTGGCCGGACCGGTTCCGCGACGGCGACCGGCTCCTGCTGCCCGTCCACCCCTGGCAGACCCGGCACATCCTGCCAGCCCTGGGGCTGCGCCCGTACGCCGAGGCCGCGGTCCCCACCCGGCCGCTGATGTCGGTGCGCACCCTCGCCCCGCTCGACGGCGGGCCGCATCTGAAGACGGCGCTGAGCATGCGGATGACCTCGGCCGTCCGCGACATCTCGGCCCGCTCGGTGACCGACAGCGAGCCTCTGTCCGCGCTGCTGGACGAGCTGACCCTGCGGCTCGGCGGCGGCACGCTGCGCGTCACCCGCAACCTCGCGGCGGCCGCCGCGGTCGTCGGCGGTGAGGCCAGCCCCGACCTCGCGGCGCTGCTGCGGGAGTCCCCGTCCGCTTTCGCCGACCCGGCGGCCGGCGAGAGCGTGCTGCCCGTCGCCGCGCTCACCGGGCGGCCCGCCGACGGCGGACCGCCCCTGCTCCGCTCACTGCTCACGGCCGCGGGACCGGGCGCCCCGCAGGACGGCACCGCCTGGCTCACCGCCTTCGCCCGGCTCGCGCTGCCGGTCATGCTGCGGCTGCTGTCCCAGGGCGTCGCCCTGGAGGCGCACGGGCAGAACCTCCTGGTCATCCTCGACCGGCACGCCCGGCCGCTGCGGCTGGTCTACCGCGACCTGGCCGACGTCCGGATCAGCCCGGCCCGCCTCGCCCGGCACGGCGTCACCGTGCCCCCGCTCGGCCGGGGCCTGAGCGACGACCCCGCGGTCCTGCACGCCAAGCTCTACGGATCCCTGGTCGCCACCACGTTCGGCAGCCTCGTCTCCGCGCTCGGCGAGGCCCATCGCCCCACCGAGGCACGGCTGTGGGCCTCGGTGCGCACCGAGACCGCCCGCGCCTTCGACGCCCTTCCCGCCACGGCGGACACCCGCACCGACCGCGCGGCCCTGCTCTCCGCCCCCGAACTCCCCGTCAAGGCACTCACCTTGATGCGGCTGGAGACTTCCGCGAGCGGCGACCACTGGACGGGCCTGCCCAACCCCCTGCTCTGACGGCCCGAACCGGGAGCGTCGCCGAACAGCGGGAGCAGCGCACCGCTCCCCCTAGAGCGTGTCGTCAAAGTCCCGCCTGCCCAGCGGCGCCCGCCCTCCGGGCGGCCGGCGCTCCTTTGACGACAGGCTCTAGCGGGACGGCCCCGACGAGACGCCGCCGCCAGGCAGAAGGCCAGGACGGAGGCGCACGGGGCGACCAGCACACGGGGGCACCCTGCCGGGGCCACCAACGGCGACCACTGGACGGGCCTGCCCAACCCCCTGCTCTGACGGCCCGAACCGGGAGCGGGCACCGGGCCGGAGTCAGGCCCTCGGCCGGAGGGAGCCGTCGTCCAGGAGCCATTCGCGGTGCACGGCGCCGAGCGGGACGCGCTGCTCCATGAGCGGGGTGCCGAAGACGCCCAGGCGCAGTTGCAGCGCCCCGGTGAGGTCCACACCGCCGTACAGCCTCCAGGCCAGGGCCGCGGAGCCGGCGCTGCCCCGGGACGCGGCGCCGGCCGTGGCCTCACCGCGCAGGTAGGGCGCGAGGTCGGCGGTGACGCCCACCGCCCCGTACAGGCCGACGCTCGCCTCGGCGCCGACCGTGGCCTTGACCCGGCCGGTGGCGGTCAGCGCGGCGCGGACCGGGGTGCTCGTCATGTCGGCCGCGGTGACCGGCCGCCAGCCCGCGGTCCGTTCGTAGTCGCCGCCGAGGCGGAAGCCGCCCTTGAGGTCCTGCCGTACGTCGACGCTCACCGTGCCGTCCGCCTCGACCTGGAGGTAGCAGGTCAGGTCGAGGTTGACGACCACCGGGACCGGCCCGACCTGGATGACCGGGTCCGCGTGCAGCCTGGCGAAGGGCACCCGCAGCGGCCGGCCGCCGTCCGCGGAGACGGCGGCCCGGCCGCGCACCTCCCAGCCGGAGGTCCACCGTCCCGACAGGCCGAGGAACGCGGCGTCGGGCGAGAACGCCGGACCGCCGTCGTAGGAGAACTCGACCTCGGGAGCGACCTCGACGTAACCGGACACCCGCAGGCCCGCGGCGGGCACCCCGGCCTCCGCGCCGACGTCCACGCGCAGGCTGCCCAGGGGCAACCGGGCACCGCCCGGGCCGGTCGTACGGCCGCCCGCCGTGGCCCGGGAGACCTCGACGTCCGCCACCAGGGGCTCGACGTCCACGTCCGCGGGGTCGACCGGCACGGTGCCCTCGGCCTTGTCCCCGCCGAGCAGGGCGCTCATCGTGGCGGGCGCCGTCTCGACCCGGGTCCGTGCGCCGTCGCCGTCCAGGACGCGGGTGACCTCGGCCAGCAGCCCGTCGGGGGCTCCGGGGGCAGGACCGCTGGCGATCACGTCGCCGGTCCGCGGCGCCTCGGCGGCGGAGATGACGGCCCGCCGGGTCGTGCCGTCGTACGAGGCGACCTTGAGCGCCGCCCGCCGGGCGTGCCCGTCGCCGCCGGCCCGGGCGACGGCGGTCGAGGTGTTCGTGGGCGCCGCCTTGACGGTGAGGTCATGGGACGGCGCGGCCTGGACACCGGCCGCGGCCCGCGCGGTGGCGGACGGCGGCGCGGCCTGGGCGGGGGTGGCGGCCGAAGGGACGGCGGCGGCCGAACACCCGGCGAGCAGGAGGGAGACGGCCGCGGCGGCGGCTAAGCGGACGTGCCTGGAGGCGGATGCGCGCATGGAGGGTCCTCGGAGCGTGTGGTGGGGGGTACGCACGGCAGAGAGGGCGACCCGCGACTTACCGGCGGGTAACAACCGCCCCGAGCATCCCACGTGGCCCGGGCGCCCCGTGGCGGATCCACCACCGGCCCTGCCATGACCTCGGTCACACGGCACGCCCCCGCCCCCTCGCGGCCGTTGTCGGTCCCGCCCCCTACGGTGGCCGCCATGTCGCAACCGTCCGACGCCCCGCAGTCCTTCACGACGTTGTGGACCAACGACCTCTGCCGCCGGCTGACGCACGACGGCTACGCCGGACGCCCGCTCCGCGTCCTGTTCGGCGGCCCGCACCAGTCCCTGCCCAGCTTCCGGCTCGCGGGCGTACGGCCCGGCGACCGCGTCTTCCCGCTGCGCGTCCACCGGACCAGGCTCCATGTGCTGGGCCGCCTGGAGGTGGCGCGGATCATCCCGTACGAGGAGGCCGCGGACGAGCTGGCGAAGCTGCCCGACTGGTCGCCGCTGGAGGGCGGTTGCGTGTCCGAGGTGCTTCTCGGCCCGCCCGGCACCCCGCTCGACTTCGGCACCACCGTCCCCGGCGAGCTGCTGGAACGGCTCACCTACCGCTCGCGCCGCGCCGAACGCCGGCTGCGGTTCGTCGAGGACGGCCGTCTGATGCGGTCGGTCGGCCTCCAGGGCGTCTACCGGCTCGCACCCGGGTCGGCCGCCGAACTCGACCGCCTCGTCGACGCGGCCGCCGCACCCACCGCCGGTCCCACCGCCGGTCCCGCCGAGGTGACCGTCAGCCCCGGATGACGCCCGCCGCCCGCGCCGCCGCCAGCCACTGCGGGAACTCCTCCATCAGTGCCGCGTACAGCTCGGCGTCCGACGCCGCCGCGGGCTCCTCCCCGGCGGCGTGGAAACCGGCGTTGTCCACCACCCGCTTGGCAGGCACCGGGAGTTCGTCCAGCTTGCGCAGGAAGTCGAAGTCCTTGCCCTCCGGGTCCCCGAAGCCGACGAACTGCCAGAAGAGCGGCAACCCGGCCGCGGAGCACAGCAGCCGCTCGGCGGCCGTGCGTGAGGAAGGGCCGCCGTCCGTCTGGAAGATGACGAACGCGGGCTGCGTCGCGCCGGACGCCCGGTAGTGGTCGATCACCGCCTGCATCGCCAGGTGGTAGTTGGTGCGGCCCATGTGGCCGTAGCTGTCGTGGAGCGCGTTGATCCGCCCCTCGTAGCCGTCGAGGCCGATCTCGGCGACGCCGTCCACCTCGGTGGAGAAGAAGACGACCGGCACGACCCCGTCGTCGTCGAGGTTCGCCGCGAGCCCCAGGGCCTGCTCGGCCAGCCGCTGCACCGTGCCGTCCCGGTAGTGCCGCCGCATGCTGCCGGACCGGTCCAGCACCAGGTACACCGCGGCCCGTTCCCCCGCGACCCCGGCCTTCTCCAGCGACACCCGGGCACCCTTGTACAGGCTCACCAGCCCGGGCGCCGCCGCCTGCACCTTCTCCAGACCGATGGCCATCGCGCCCCGCCCCCTCACGCTCGCGCTTCCGCTTCCTCCCCGATCGTGCCACCTCCGCCCGCCCGGGGTCACCGGTCAGGTGACGCTCCACAGCCGCCGGTAGAAGGCGGTCCGCTCCGGGTCGGGGGCGATGCCGTACGCGTCCAGGAGCGCGTCCTCCCAGCCGGGGCCGTAGTTCCACTCGGTGCTCCAGGTGGCGACGGCCAGATCGGCCCAGCGGTCGGCCACCCCGAGGGCGCCCATGTCGACGTGGCCCGACCAGGTCCCGTCGTCCCCCAGCAGCGTGTTGGGCGCGCAGGGGTCGCCGTGGCACACCACGAGCCGCTCGACGGGCGGCGCCGGCGGCAGGTCCCCCGGCACGTCCCTGCCCGACCGCCGGGCGCGTTCCAGCCGGGTGCCGACGGACCAGTCGTACGGGCAGCGGTCCACGGGCAGCCGCTCGTGCAACGCACGCAGCCCGGCGCCCAGCGCACGCACCGCGGTGCCGGGATCCGCCGTCCAGCGCGGGCTGACGGCACTCTCCCCGGGCAGCCCGCGCGTCACCAGCCAGGCCCCGTCCCCGTCCGCCCCGTGCTCCAGGACGGGCGGCACGGGCGTGAAGCGGCCCGCCCACTCCAGACGCTCCGCCTCGGCCGCCAGATCCAGCCCCGAGCCCGCCGGCGCCCACTTGGCGAACAGCCGGTCCTCCCCCGCCCCCAGCCGGAACGTCACCCCGCCCGCCTCGTTCCGCCACACGGGCAGCGGCGTCCGCTCCCCCGCCAGCGCCCCGATCGGCGCGGGCACCTCCACCTCGCCGTCCGGCGGCCCCGAAATCCCCACCGCCGCATGTTCCCCCCGAACCCCGCCGAAGGCCAGCCCATTTCCCCCGGCCGGGGCGTACGGCAGAAGTGCCCTACGCGGCCCGGCGCGTGGTCGTCGGTCTCGACGAGGTGGCCAGTGCCGCCAGGCAGGCCGCCACCACCGGCACCGCGATCAGCAGGGCGGCCAGCAGCCCCCAGGGGACCACGATGAACACGTGCTCGGTGATCCGGGGCGCGGTGCCCTCGTCGAGCTGCCGTTGGTGGAAGGCCAGCATGATGCGCCGGTCGACCAGGCGAAGGCCGATGGCCGGGATGATCCCGGTCACGGCGCCCAGCACGACGCCGGTGGCGGCCACGACGGCGCATTGGAAGGCGCTGAGCAGTCGGCGGATCCCGGGCGGCGCGCCGACCGCGGCGAGGGTGGCCAGGTCGGTCTCGGCGTCGGCGCGTGCCAGGCCGGTCGCGGTTCCGGCGGCGCCGAGTGTGATGACCGCGGCGAAGATCCCCAGCGCCAGCGGCACGACGCCGGTCGGGTCGTCGGGGCCCTCCTCCAGATGGAACCGGACGTCGGCTCCGGTGTCGTCGAGGGCCTGCTGCGTCATCTGCCGCTGCGTGTCGGTCGGCGGGTGCGTGGTGGTGAAGTACGCGCCGAGCGGCACCGTCCCGACGTGCGCCGACCTGGCCGCCGCCCGGGGTACGACCACGTCGACGCCGTAGTTGCGCGGGCTGCCGGGAACCTGGTGGACGGGGAATTCGACGACCCTGCCCGGCGGCTCCTTCCCCCGCGCTTCGGCGGCGTTCGCCGCCAGGTCGTCGGTGACCAACCGGACGGCGACCCTGCCGTGGGTGTCGACGTTGCGGCGGTCGAGGGAGACGGCCCGCCCCTGCGCCAGGGCCGCCACCGCCCCGGGGTCGTCGACGCCGAGCACGGTCAGCAGTTTCGCGTCGCCGACCAGGACACCGCTGGGAGTGGTCATGCCCGCGCTGTCGTACGTGCAGCGCCAGTCATAGGCCAGCTTCCTGAGCTCGGCACGGGGCAGGGAGGACAGCGGGTTCGAGGGACCCATGTCGTACAGCGGGCACTCCTTGGCGGGAGGCCTCAGGACGTCCACGTGACCGCACATCCCGTCCTCGTCGCAGCCGGCACGGCCGGTGGACAACTGGTCCACGTCCGCCTCGACGCCGACGGGCAGGTGCCGGGCGACGGCGCTCCTGGCAGCCGGGGCGTCGCGGCCGCGGTCCTCGTCCACCGTCACCCAGACGGCTCCGGTGGGCAGCCAGGCCTCGTACTCCGCGCGCTCCTGGGCGGCCGTGCTGCCGGTGTAGGCCGCGACGGTCACGGTGCCGGCGACGGCGGCGAGCACGGCCGCGACGGCGGGGGCGGTACGCGCGCGATTGCGTGCGGCGTCCCGCAGCGCCAGGCGCGGCGACAGGCCCCACCGGCGCCCGAGCCGGCCGGCGACGCCCATGAACGTCGGGGTCATCGCGACGACGCCGGTCTCGGCGATGACACTGCCCACCGCGACGACGACCTTCCACTCGGTCCTCACCGCCCCGAACAGCGCGATCGCCGTCCCGAGCAGGAACGCGCCCAGTCCCGCGACGAGGAGCCGCCGTCCGGAACGCCGTACCCCCTTGCGACCGGTGAGCGCGGCGAGGACCGGCTGCCGCGCCGCCGCGGCGGCGGGCACGGCCGCGGCCACCAGACCCGCGAGCACGGCCAGGAGCGCGATGCCGAGCAGGTCGAGCGGGCGCAGGTCGAGACCTCCGAACCGCGCGCCGCCCCACTCCTCCAGCACGGGGCGCAGGGCCGCGGCCAGGCCGAGACCGAGGACGCTCCCCACCGCGGCCGCGACCACCCCGGTGACCAGACCGCCGCCGAGGACGACGGCCCTGATGTCCCTCGCCTCGCCGCCGCCCGCGCCGACGAGACCGAACTGCCGGCGTGAACGCTGGGCGCCGACGGCGAACGCGGCCCCGGTGAGCAGGCAGACCTCCGCGAGCGCCAGAGCGACGGCGGTCGCCGCCTGGGTGGCCCGCGGGGACACCGGCCGGGGCCTGGGCAGCTCCGGGTGCTCCCGGTACAGCGGCACGTCGGCGCGGGCCGGCGGATGCAGGGTGACGTCCCGCGAGAGCACCGTCACGCCCCGGGTGTTCGCCTCCTTCACCATGGCCCAGCCGTACCCGCCGGGCACCGCCACCAGGAGGGTCCCGGTCGGCGGTTCGAGCGGCGGCGTGCCGGCCGCCGCGAGCATCCGGCCGTAGGGCGCGAGCAGCGTTCCGGGCAGGGCGTTGACCTCGTCCGCGGTCAGGTCCCCGGGACGTTCGTAGGCGCCGACGATGCGGTAGGGGCGGGTGAGGTCCCGCACGGTGAGCCGTGAACCCACCCGCAGGCCGCTCACCTCCAGCAGGTGGGCGGTCACCGCGACCTCGTCGGGGCGGACCGGGTAGCGGCCCCGCTTGAGCGTGATGATGCCGCGGGTCATCGGGTCGGCGGTCCTGAGCTCGAGGACGTCCGCGTTCAACGTGCCATGTCCCGTGCGCACCTTGGCGACGCCGGTGATCTCTTCGAGCGTCCGGGCGTGCGCCGGCACGGCCCGCGCGAGGACGGGCGCGGCGACGGCCGGGGACGGTGCGCCGGCCGGCTCGTCGGCTGCGCCGCCCGTCGCCCCCTCGACAGGCGTGCGGTCCACAGCGACGTCGTCGGGGTCGGGCCCCTGGAGGACGGGGCCGAAGCGCGGGTAGCGGAGCTCGGCGTCCGCCTGGCCGAGGGTGCGGTCCAGTTGCTGCTCCGGCGAGAGCTGCGAGCTGCGCAGCGTCACGTCGGCGGCGGACGCGCCCAAGACGGGCAGGGCGAGCATGACGACGACGAGCAGGGTGCGGCCCGGGGTCCGCCGGGCGTCCCGGCCGGCGATCCGCAGCGCCGCCCGCCAGGCGTGGATCCGGGCGGTCACCGGCCTCCCGTCCCCTCCGTGAGCAGCGCCTCGGCGTACGTCCTCCTGGTCTCGTCGACGACGGTGCCGTCCCGCAGGAAGACCATCCGGTCCGCCCAGGCGGCGAGCCGCGGTTCGTGGGTCACCAGGACGCCGGCCGCTCCGGCGTCGCACCTCCTGCGGAGCAGGGCGAGGACGGAGTCCCCCGTCTCCGAGTCCAGCGCGCCCGTCGGCTCGTCGGCGAGCAGCAGACGGCGCTCCCCGACGAGCGCCCGGGCGATGGCGACGCGCTGCTGCTGGCCGCCGGACATCTCGTCCGGGAAGCGGTCCGCCAGGTGCTCCAGCCCGACGTCGCGCAGGGCGGCGACGGCCTCCTTGCGCGCCCGGCGCAGCGGGACGCCGTCCAGTTCGCGGGGGAGGGCGATGTTCTCGGCGGCCGTGAGGGCGGGGATGAGGTTGTAGTCCTGGAAGACGTAGCCGATACGGCGTCGGCGCAGTGCCGCGAGCTCCCTGGGGCCCGCTGTGGTGAGCTCGGTGTCCTCCACCGTCACGCTGCCGGACGTCGGTGCGTCCAGACCGCCCGCGATCGCCAGCAGGGTGGACTTGCCGGAGCCGGACGGTCCCATGACGGCGACGAGTTCGCCCGCGTGGACGTCGAGGTCGACACCGCGCAGGGCGTGCACCTCGGTGGCTCCGCTGCCGTGCGTCCGTGTCAGGTCGCGTATGCGCAGGAGGGGTTCGGTGGCGAGCAGGGACAAGGCGGTCCTCTTCGAAGGGCGTACGGGGCCCCGGGAGGCCGCGGGGGCATCCGGGGCGCGGTGGTCGGCGGCGGGGCTAGGCCGTGTCGTCAAAGGAGCGCCGGCCGCCCGGAGGGCGGGCCCAGCGGCGTCTGGTGCGGTGCATCGCAAGGCGGAGAGTCGTCCTCGTAGTGGGCTACTCGGACGATTCGACAACGCAGCGAGGTGCCGTGCCAGGCGCCGCTGGGCAGGCGGGACTTTGACGACACGGCCTAGGGGCGCGATGCGCGGCGGCGGCCGCCCCGGGGGGCGCCCCCGTCCGCGGCCTCCCGCCCGGGATCCGCATCCGCCTGCCGGGCCCGGGCGGCCGCCGCCACCCTGACCAGCCGCGCCTCGCAGTGGTCGAGCCAGCGCGCCTCGGCCTCGGTCTGGAAGATGAGCTGCTCCAGAACGAGCGCCCAGGCCACTTCCTCCGGCCGGTCCGACGGCGGCTCCGGGGTCCGGGCCTTGAGCCGGGTGTAGTCCTGCATCGCCCGCAGGGTGTGGCGCCGCTGCAGCTGGATGACGTCCCGGACGTCGACCCCCGGCGCGCTCACCGCCATGGCGAGCTTGATCGCGAGTTCGTCGCGGGGCGGGTTGCTGCGGTCGACGGGGCTGCGGTACCAGGAGCCGAGCTCCGCGTGACCCGCCTCGGTGATGCGGTAGAGCGCGTGGCCCGAGCCGTCCTCACCGTCCTGCGCGACCAGCCCGTCGCGCTCCAGCCGGTTCAAGGTCGTGTAGACCTGGCCGACGTTGAGGGACCAGGTCGCACCGGTGCGGCTCTCGAACTCGGCGCGCAGCCGGGCCCCGTAGCGAGGCCCGTGCTCCAGCAGGGCGAGCAGCCCGTGACGGATCGACATACCGAGTATATATACCAAGTATGTCGACCCCGCCAACGTCCGTCACGAGGGCGTGCCCTGCGAGGGTGTCCGCCTCCGCGAAACACAGGGCGCGCGAAGACACCTGCGCCGACGCAGGCGTATTCGCTGGCGAAGGCAGCGCATCATCGGGTAAGCAAGGAGCGGCGGCCCGGAATCGAGGGTCCGCCGGCGCGCCCTGGGTGCGCCGCAGCAGCAGCATGCGAAGGACGAACACCGTGGCATCTGGCGTCGTGAAGTGGTTCAACGCGGAGAAGGGCTTCGGCTTCATCGAGCAGGACGGGGGAGGGCCGGACGTGTTCGCCCACTACTCGAACATCGCCGGCAACGGCTACCGCGAGCTCACCGAGGGTGAGCACGTCACCTTCGACGTGACGCAGGGACAGAAGGGCCCGCAGGCGGAGAACATCGTCCGCGGCTGACGGGCACCTGCCCCGCGCACTGAGTCACCCCGCCTGCGGTGGTGCTGACGTCAGGCGCGACGGCCCGGCCGACCGGAACTCGGTCTGCCGGGCCGTGTCCGCCGGACCGTGTCCGCCGGGCATGTCAGCCGGGCGTGTCCGCCGGCCGGGAACGACTCAGGACACGCTCTTGTAGGCCTTCCAGCCCGTCGCGATCTTCACACGGGCGGCGAAGGTGCCCTTGCCGTAACCGGTCTGCCGGTAGAGGACGCCATCGGTGTCCCGGGCCACCAGGTCGGCCTTGCCGTCGCCCGTGATGTCACCGACGCCGACGACCGCGTTGTACGTGGTGCCCCAGTCCTTCGCGACCAGGACCCGGGCCTTGAACGCGCCCTTGCCGTCGCCCTCGTAGCGCCACAGCTCGTTGGACTTGTCCTGGGCCAGCAGATCGCCGAACCCGTCCCCGTTCAGATCGCCCGCGCCGATGAGCCTCTTGTACTCGTCCCACGACGCCCGGATCCGCTTGCCCGCCGCCAGTTTCCCACCGCTCGTCGCGGCGAACAGGTAGATGTCACCGTTGGAGGACTTGCGCGCGATCAGATCAGCACGGCCGTCGCCCGTCACGTCCCCCGGCGAGGTCAGCACGTTGTACTGCTGGAAGCCTGTGCCCAGGGAGGTGTACGGCGTCGACGTCGTGACCGCCTTGCCGCAGCCCGGCTTGTACGCCCGCAGGGTGCCGCTGCCGAAGCGCACGATCACGTCGTTGCACCGGTCACCGTTCACGTCGCCGTAGGGGACCGCGGTGATGGTGGCGGGCCACCCGGCGCCCGAGAGCGTGCCCGAGAACTTCCCGGTGCCGTTGCCCTTCTGGAAGGCGAGGGTGCCGGAGGAGGTGAGCGTCAGCAGCTCGCCGAAGCCGTCACCGCCCGCGAAGTCCCGTCGTACGGCCGCTCCACCGCTCAGCTTCACGCTTCCGGAGGTCGTCAGTGCCGCGCCGGCGCCGTCGGCGGGGACGGCACTGAGCGTCCAGGTGTAGGCGCCGTTGGGCAGCAGGGCACCCTTGGCGTCCCGGCCGTCCCAGACGGCACTGATCGTGGCCCGGGCCGCGCCCCCGCTCACCGTCCGCACGACCGCGCCGGTCGCCTTGCGCTTGAGCACCAGCTGCCACGACGCGGCGGGCTTGGACAGCCACCACTTCCCGCGCCAGCCCACGGGGGTGGAGTCGGTGTCGACGGTCGTGCCGACCTGCGCGTCCGGCACGCTCAACGCGGACGCGGGTACGGCGACGTCGAGCACGTGGACGTTCTGGGCGGTGTCGGTGTAGGCGATGTAGCCGGTGTACGGGTCCACCGACCAGGAGACGGAGTTGCCCGCGAGCGTCCGCTTCACCACGGTGCCGCTGTGGACGTCGTACAGGGTCAGGACACCGTCGCTCTCACGCGAGACGACGAAGCCGTCGCCGAGTCGTTGGACGCCCGTGGAGGGCAGCGCGACCTGCTTCTTGGTCACCGTGTTGTAGACGCCGCCCTTGACCGTGTCCCCGCTCCGGCACGCCCAGCGCACCCAGCGGCCCACCGCCGCCAGGGCCGCGGTGTCGGAGCATCCCGTCAGCGGGAAGCTGGTGATCCGTGCGCCGGTACGGAGGTCCTGGGCGGCCACACCCGTCGTCCCCGTCGGCGTCCACAGGGTGCGCCCCCACAGGGCCCAGCGCGACCCCTCCGGGAGCTTGCGCAGCACGCTCCCGGTGTCCAGGTCGGTGAAGTTGTAGTTGTCCTTGCCGTGCCGGTACCAGACGACCGCCGTCCGGCCGGAAGCGGCACTGAGTGCGACGTCCTCGGGGCCGGAGAAGCCGGTGTCGCGCTCGGTCACCGCGCTCGCCGGGCCGTCGCCCGTGGCGTAGAGGCTCTGCTCGTCGGCCTCGCCGGCGTTCGCGAAGCCGGTGTAGACGACGCGCCCGTCGCCGGTGGCCTTGATCAGCGGGCACCCGGTGGTGCAGTTGCTGTGCCGGCGCGCGACGGGGGCCACCTGCCGCCGCTCGCCGTACGTCACCTGGGCGGTGCCGCCGAGGTCACGGCTGTAGAAGGCCGTCAGGCCGTTGCCGTTCTCCAGCGTGACGAGCCGTCCGTTGGACACCGCCACCTGCTCGACGGCCATGGGCACGGGCGGCAGGTCGGTGATGCGCGTGGCCTTCGGACGCCCGTCGGCGTCGGCGGTGATCCTCCCGATCCCGTAGTCGGTGGCCGACTCGCCTCCCGCGAAGACCAGGCTCCCGTCCGGGGCCGGGACCGCCGTCGCGGACGCACGGGTGACCAGCGTGCGCTCCGCAGAGCCGTCGAAGGGCACGGCGGACAACCGCCACACGGCCGTGTTCGAGTCCGCCACGCCGTACTCCGGCACATGGCGCGCCACGACGAGGGCGTCCCCCACCGCGCCCAGGACCTTGGCGTCGTCGGACAGCGCGACGGTGTGCGCGGGAGCGTCCCAACTGCCGCGCGCGTAGGCCGCCACCGTGCCCGGCGCCCGGCTCAGGACGTACCGCGAATCGACCACCGAGGCCGAGTCGGCGACGCCTGCGGGAAGGAGGACGGCCTTGCCTGTGGCCACGTCGACCCAGGCGTAGGAGCCGGTGGAGGTGCCGGGGAGGGAGACGAACAGCAGGAATCCGTCGCTGGACCCGTGCGGGAAGTGGGGGAAGACCGCGCCTTCCGGAAGCCCGGTGACCGGGACGTCCACCGTGGTGCCGTGGTCGTCGTGCAGGAGGTGCAGTCCGGTGTGCTCCCCGTTGGTGTTCTGGCCGCTGATCACGGTCCGTCCGTACGTCTGCATGTAGTACTGCTCGCCGGGCACGGTGACGGTGTCCACGGTGCCGTCCGTCATGTCCCGCAGGACGACGTGGTGCTGGTATTCCAGGGCGACGACGTCCGAGGTGCCGGAGGTGCCGAACGAGGCCGGGCCGTGTCGTCCCGGGTCGTCCATCTGCACCCGGGTACCGTCGTTGCGGGTCCACCACAGGGCTCCGCGCGCCGAGACGGAGCGGTACTCGAGGAACCCGGAGACACCTGCGCTCTGCAGCGAGGCCCGCTGCGGCATCGAGCGGGGCTCGGCCGGGATGACCGTCTCCTGCGACGTCGCGGCCCGGGCCGGCGTCGGCGGCGGACCGTAGCCCACGGCAACCGCGCACGCCAGGGCGGCGGTCACGGCGGCGATACGGACGAGGGCACGTCTGGCCACCCGTTCCTCCTGGAAGTCACGAAGAAAGCGGAGCGGCACAGCGGCAGCCGTGCGCGGCGCTCCCGCGCCGCGCGATTCCCCAAGCCCCCCGGCTTGTACCCCCCACGCAATTGTCAAGGACCGTAACAGCCGCCCCAGCGGCCCCGGAAGCGGCGGCAGCACCCGAACGGGCCCGGCGGATGATGTTCACCCACCGGGCTCTTTCCGTTCCATCGGCGTCAGCCCTTCCGCCCCCGGCACGGCTCGCCGGGCGGGAACCCCACGACCCGAGGCCCGAACGCCGAGATCCCCGACCCGACGGTGACCGCCGGACCGGGATCTCATGTGTTGTGGACCTGGGGGGATTCTCTCTGCGCACCGGGATTCCCCCTGACTCCCCGCCCGTTCCGGCGCAAGAGTGGCACGGCCTCCGCGCTGGTGACCCGCTCGATGCGGAATCCCCGCTATTCGACTTCCGGCGGCACAGGAGTGGCCTGGTGGTAGTACATCCGCCACTCCGCTCCGCTGCTCCGCTGACGCCAGAGTGAGCTGCGACGCGCCCGCCGGCCGTTGATCGTCGTCTCGTACGTGAGGTGCACCAGTCCGGGAGCCAGGACGACTCCCGTGACGTCCGTGGGCTCGTAACGGGGACCGTCTTCGGAGCTGCCTTCCATGTCCGACAGCTCGGCCAGCATGTGCGCATAAGTCCATCGCCGGCCCGAGGAGCCGACCTCGACGAACTCAGGGTCGAGCAGTTGCCCGGTCAGG
Organism: Streptomyces sp. TOM-9; assembly: GCF_056858595.1. NCBI lineage: Bacteria > Bacillati > Actinomycetota > Actinomycetes > Kitasatosporales > Streptomycetaceae > Streptomyces > Streptomyces sp. TOM-9. The sequence goes on from NZ_JBXEQB010000001.1 coordinate 4,261,864, forward strand.
GACCGTGACGCCCGCACGCCGGGATCCATGAGACGCAGCTCGCCCGCTATCGCCTCGTTTATCGCCTCGTTCACCTCGTCCGGTTCATGGCTCACGCGCGCATCTTTGCTCAGGTAGGCAGGTGCCGCGCAACTGGTGTGCCGACTGAGCGTGGTCGAGGCGACGGTGGCTGCTGCACTTCGCTGCTGTACGGCATGACAAAGCCCCTGCCGGATCTCTCCGACAGGGGCTTCGAGCTGCTGTGGACCTGAGGGGATTCGAACCCCTGACCCCCTCGATGCGAACGAGGTGCGCTACCGGACTGCGCCACAGGCCCTTGCAACGAGGAAAACTCTAGCATCCCGGCGGGGGTGCTCCGCGCCCCCGGCGCCGGGAGGTCATTCGTTGGCGGCGCGGGGGCGGTCGCGGTCGGCGTGCTGGTCGAACAGGGGGGTGCGGGAGCGGTCGCGGGAGCGGCGCGGGGTGACCGGGGCGGTGGAGAAGCTCGGCCGCGGGGCCGGGACTTCCCAGGTGTCCTCGGTGGGGACGCGCTGCTGGTCGACCCACTCGGCGTGGTCGGTCTGCTCCACGAGGGCGCGCCGGTCGGCCGTCGCGGGCTCCTCTGCGGGCGGTGCGGGCTCGACCACGTCGTGCGCTTCGAGGGGGGCGGGCTCGCGGGTCGTACGGGCCTCACGCAGCCGTTTGGCGGCGTCGGCGGCGCGGCGCTGGTCGAGCTTGACCACGAAGCGGCGGCGTTCCTGGGCGCGCAGGTAGGCGATGTAGAACGTGAGGAGCACGGCGGGCGCGGCCGGGGCCCAGAGGAAGGAGACGCCGCCGACGGCGGCGACGATCATGCCCGCGGTGAAGCCCAGGAAGAGCAGCGTGATGGTGCGGCGGCGGGCGGCGAGCACCTTGGCCCGCGGATTGGGCTTCTTCGACTTCCCGGGCTTCGCCTGGCCGCCCTGCTTCGCCGGCTTCCCCGACGCGCCCGCCTGACCGCCCTGCCGGGACTTCGGCTTCACTTCCGTCGCGGGCACGGCAAGGGCCCGGACGTCGACCGCGGGCTCCGCCTCGGCCTCCGACTCCGGGTCCTCCGTCTTGGCGTACCTGCGCTCCAGTGCCGCACGTCCGGACAACAGCCGGATGGCGGTGCTGAAGCGTTCCGTCGGGCGCGCTTCGTTGAGCTCGTCCTGCCTACGGAGCCACATCGGCACCAAGTAGGCAGCCCAGGCCCCGACGATGACTGCGTAGATGAGGCCGCTGCTGCTCACGCATCACACGGTAGGGGGGTTCGCGACAGGGCATACGCAATTTGGCGCGGTGTGTCGCACGATCTGGCTGATACTCCGAAATTTTTTTCTGATTGCGTTCAAGTCGGAGTCGGATCCGCGGCTATTTTCGAACAGATATTTTATTTGTGAGCCGTGCCAGGTCGGGCCTGGTGCCAGCGGTGGAGCATTCCCTCCGGCACCTCCTCCGCCGTCAACGCGAAGACCAGATGGTCACGCCAGGCTCCGTCGATATGGAGATAGCGGGGGCGCAGCCCTTCCTCGCGGAAGCCGAGTTTCTCCACCACCCGCCGGCTCGGCATGTTCTCCGGCCGGATGCAGACCTCGATGCGGTGCAGTCCCACCGCGCGGAAGCAGTGGTCGACGGCGAGCGCGACCGCGGTGGGCATGACCCCGCGGCCGGCCACGGCCTCGTCGACCCAGTAGCCGACGTGGGCGCTGCACATGGAGCCCCAGGTGATGCCGGCGACGGTGAGCTGTCCGGCGAGCCGGCCCTGGTACTCGATGACAAACGGCATCATGCGGCCCGCGGCGGCCTCGTGGCGCAGATGGCGGACCATCTGCCGGTAGGTGGGCCGCTGGGTGAGGTGGCCGGGGGGCGCCGGGGGCACGGTGGCCTCCCATGGGCGCAGCCATTCGCGGTTGCGCCGGTTCACCTCGCGCCAGGCCCGCTGGTCGCGCATCCTTATCGGGCGGAGGAGGACGTCCCCGTCCGCCAGCTCGGCCGGCCAGGACCCGTTCAGCTCGGTCTCCCAGACGTAGGGTGGTCGCCGCCGTGGATCTGCTCGACGGCGTGGACGAGGATCGGGGCCAGCACGGCCAGGCCGTCCTTGACGCCGCCGGTCGACCCGGGGAGGTTCACCACCAGGGTGCGCCCGGCGACACCGCAGACGCCACGGGACAGGGCGGCGGTGGGCACCTTCTCGCGGCCCGCGGCCCGGATGGCCTCGGCGACGCCGGGGACCTCGTAGTCCAGGACCGCGCGGGTGACCTCCGGGGTGCGGTCGGTGGGCGAGATGCCGGTGCCGCCGGTGGTGACGACGACGTCGTACCCCCCGGCCACGGCTTCCCGCAGCGCGCTGCCGACCGGCTCGCCGTCCGGGACGACGCGCGGGCCGTCGACCGTGAAGCCCATGTCCCGCAGCCCGGCGACGATCAGCGGGCCGCCCCGGTCCTCGTAGACCCCGGCGGCCGCGCGGTTGGACGCGGTGATCGCGAGCGCCCTCATCGGCTGCGGCTCCAGTCCCCGGACTTGCCGCCGGTCTTCTCCTCGACCCGTACGTCCGTGATGACCGCGGCCTTGTCGACGGCCTTGACCATGTCGACGACCGTGAGCGCGGCGACGCTCACCGCCGTGAGGGCCTCCATCTCGACGCCGGTGCGGTCGGTCGTCCGCACGGTGGCCGTGATGTCCACGGAGGAGTCGCCCACGACCAGGTCGACCTTCACCCCGGAGACCGCCAGCGGGTGGCAGAGCGGGATGAGGTCGGGGGTGCGCTTGGCGCCCATGATCCCGGCGATGCGCGCGGTGGCGAGGGCGTCGCCCTTGGGCACCCCCTCGCCGCGCAGCAGCTCGATGACGTGGGGCGACACCAGGACCCGGCCGGTGGCGCGGGCGGTACGGGCGGTGACGTCCTTCTCCGAGACGTCGACCATGCGGGCCGCCCCCGCCTCGTCGATGTGCGTCAGATGCTGCTGTTCTGTCATCGGTACGGCACTCCCACTGCTCGCCGCGTGCTCGCGTGGGCAGTAACGGTACCCGCTCAGTCGAGCAGCACGACCTCGACCTCCGAGCCCGCCGCGACCTCCGTCGTGTCCTCGGGTACCACGATCAGCGCGTTCGCGTGGGCGAGCGCCTTGACCAGGTGCGATCCGGCGCCGCCCACGGGGGTGACCCGGCCGGTGGAGGGGTGGTAGCGGCCGCGCAGGAACTGCCGCCTGCCCTTGGGCGAGGAGGTCAGTCCGCCCTCGCAGACGGCCTGCACGGTCGTCCGGAAGACCGGCTCCACGCCCATGAGGGTGCGGATCGCGGGCCGGACGAACAGCTCGAAGGAGACGTAGGCGCTGACCGGGTTGCCGGGCAGGGCGAGCAGCGGGGTGCGCTCGGGCTCCGGCGGCGCGGCGTCCGCGTCCTCACCACCGCCCTCCGCCTCGCTGCGCGCGCCGACGTCGATGAAGCCGAAGCCCTGCGGCTTGCCGGGCTGCATCGCCAGCTTGCGGAACTCGATCTCCTCGCCGAGGGCCTCCTTCACCACGTCGTACGCGCCGACGCTGACGCCTCCGCTGGTGACCACGAGGTCCGCCCGGATCAGCTGGTCCTCGACGGTGGCCCGGAAGGTCTCGGCGTCGTCCGCGACCGCGCCCACCCGGTAGGACTGGGCGCCGGCCTCGCGGGCGGCGGCCGTGAGCATGTAGCTGTTGGAGTCGTGGATACGGCCCGGGCCCAGCTCCTCGCCCGGCGGGACCAGCTCGCTGCCGGTGGAGACCACGACCACCCGCGGCCGGGGCCGCACCCGTACGGCGGCCCGCCCGACGGCGGCGAGCAGGGCGATCTGCGGCGGGCCCAGCACCGTGCCGGCGCTGAGCGCCAGCTCACCCGCGGCGACGTCGCTGCCCCGGGCGCGGACGTGGTCGCCCGGCCCCACGGGCCGGTAGACCCTGACCTCGCCGCCCACGGCGTCGGGGCTCCGGCTCGCGGCCGGCATGCCGAGTACCGGAGCACCGCCGGTGCCGCCGTCGGTCCACTCGACGGGGACGACGGCCTCGGCACCGGGGGGCAGCGGGGCGCCGGTCATGATCCGGGCGGTCTGCCCGGGCCCCACGGTGGGCAGTTCGCCGCTGCCGGCCGCCACGTCACCGATGACGGTGAGCACGGCCGGATGTGATGCGTCGGCGCCCTGGGTGTCGGTGGTGCGGACCGCGTAGCCGTCCATCGAGCTGTTCGCGAAGGGCGGCAACGCGACCGGCACCATCACGTCCTCGACGAGGACGCACCCCTGCGCGTCGAGGAGTTGCAGCTCGATGGGTTCCAGCGGCTTCAGCTGCCGCAGGATGTTGTCGAGGTGCTCCGAGACGGACCAGACGCGGTCGGCCGTGCCACTGCTCAAGCTTGCATCTCCTCGCTGACATACGTGCGCAGCCAGGACCGAAAGTCCGGGCCCAGGTCATCACGTTCGCATGCCAGTCGGACAATCGCACGCAGGTAGTCGCCACGGTCTCCGGTGTCGTAGCGCCGGCCGGTGAAGATGACACCGTGCACGGGGCCGTCCGGGCCGTCCTGCTGGGCCAGTTCGCGCAGCGCGTCGGTCAGCTGGATCTCACCGCCGCGGCCCGGCTGGGTCTTGCCGAGCACCGCGAAGACCGCCGGGTCCAGCACGTAGCGCCCGATGACGGCGTAGGCGGAGGGGGCCTCGCCCGCCGCGGGCTTCTCGACAAGGTCGGTCACGCGGACCACGTCGTCGGCGGCGGTGGGGACCACGGCGGCGGAGCCGTAGAGGTGGATCTGGCTCGGGTCGACCTCCATCAGCGCGACGACGCTGCCGCCGTACTGCTCCTGCACCTCGATCATGCGGCCGAGCAGCGGGTCCCGGGGGTCGATCAGGTCGTCGCCGAGCAGCACCGCGAAGGGCTGGTCGCCGACGTGCGGCTCGGCGCAGAGCACGGCGTGGCCGAGGCCGCGCGGGTCGCCCTGGCGGACGTAGTGCATGGTGGCCAGGTCGCTGGACTCCTGGACCCTCGCCAGGCGGGCCTCGTCGCCCTTGGCGGTCAGCGCCGACTCGAGCTCGTAGTTGCGGTCGAAGTGGTCCTCGAGCGGACGCTTGTTCCGGCCTGTGATCATGAGGACGTCGGAGAGGTTCGCGGCGACGGCCTCCTCCACGACGTACTGGATGGCGGGCTTGTCGACCACCGGCAGCATTTCCTTGGGAGTCGCCTTCGTGGCGGGCAGGAACCGGGTGCCGAGGCCGGCGGCAGGGATCACAGCCTTGCTGATCCGGGTACGTGCGTGCGTCATGGGACAACGATAACCGCTGTATATGAGGTGAAGATGAAGTTGCGGTTGCTTGATGGGGATAGGCGGCGGTTGCGCGTCAAATGAGTGACAAAAACGTTAACAAGAGGGAGTTGCGGGAGCACCTCCTCCAGGTGAGGCGCGGGTTGACGGCTCATGACCGCACGGTGGCCGAGCGGTCGATCGCGCAACACGCCCTGGATCTGCCGGAATTGTCCGGCGTCCGGACGGTGGCGGCCTATGTGTCGATGGGCGGCGAGCCCGGCACCCGCACACTGCTCGACGTGCTGCGCGAGCGCGGGGAGCGGGTGCTGCTGCCGGTCCTGCTGCCGGACAACGACCTGGACTGGGCCCCGTACGAGGGCTCCGGCGGCCTGGTGCGGACCGCCCGCGGACTGTACGAGCCCACCGGCCCCCGGCTCGGCCCGGCCGCGGTGACCGGGGCGGACGCGGTCCTGCTCCCGGGACTGGCCGTCGACGGCCGGGGGCTGCGGCTGGGCCGCGGCGGGGGCTCGTACGACCGGGTCCTCGCCCGGCTGGACGCGGCGGGGGTGACGCCCGCCCTGGTGGTGCTGCTGTACGCGCACGAGGTGCTGGACCGGGTGCCCGACGAGCCGCACGACCGGCCGGTCGACGCGGTGGTCACCCCGGAGGGCGTACGGCGCTTCGGGAACGGCTGAGGGAGCCGGCGGCCCGTGCGGCAGGCGAGGGAGGGGGCGGGGACGGCTGAGGGGGGCGGGCCCGAGACGGCCCGCCCCCCTCCCGTGCTTGTCGTCGCACGCCGCCCGTGCGGGCTACGGGTTCAGCGTCAGCGTGTCCTCCGTGGCCCCGTCGACCGGCTGCTTGGTGAAGACCCACGGCAGCAGCTCGCCCTTGGCCCACTTGGTGGTCTGGTCGGTGTAGTGCGAGCTGTAGGCGTGGCCCGAGGCTCCGGTCAGGTTGATCCACCGGGACTTGTCGAAGTCGTCGAGCGAGACCACCATCCGCATCGACGGCACCCAGACGACCTCGTAGCCGCCGGCCGCGTTCCAGCCGGTCGCGTTGACCGCGGCCTCACCGCCGCCGAGCTGCCACGGGCCGCGGTTGAGCAGCCACCGGACGACCGCGGGGCCGCCGGTGCCCAGGGTCTGGTTGCGCAGGTCCAGCGTGTGGAGGCGGCCCCAGCTCCAGGTGTCGATGTTCTTGCCGAGCTTCGCGGTCAGCTCGTAGCGGGCGTCCTTCATGGCCTGGGCGAGCAGCTCGTCGCGGGTGGTGCGGGTCCGGCCGCTGTCCTTGTCGTAGAAGGCCGTGGGGGAGGTCGTCCACCACGGGTTGTCCTCGTCGTCCAGGATCGAGCGCACGACCTCGAACCAGCGGTCGCCGCCGTCCGGCTGCGCCTGGTCCGCGGCGCGCCGGCCGCACTCGCGCACCAGCTTGGACGCGCCGTCGAGGTCGTCGACCGGGCCGGACCGGTCGGCGGCCGGGACGGTCAGGCACTGGCCCTCGGGGCGCAGCTCCTTGGGCAGCTTGTTGCCGAAGGCCAGCTTGAGGACGTTGCGCCAGACGGCGTTGAAGTAGGCCGCGGGGGCGGAGTCGGAGTCCTGGTTGTAGTCCCAGCCCTCCAGCAGCTTCTGGGCGTTGCGGACGTAGTCGTCCTTGTCGTCCTTGATGTCGATCTTCAGCAGGTACGGCACAAGGAGCTTGGCGATCTCGCTGCTGTTGTCGCCCTGCATCTCCTGCATGTCGTCCATGGAGACCAGGCCGCCGTCCTTGATCTTGGACTGGACCAGGTCGTTGATCCGCTGGCTGCGGGTGCCGTAGCCCCAGTCCTTGGTGAGCAGGTAGGGGTACTCGTCCTGGTCGACCACGGCCTGGTTGGCGGTGACGATGTAGCCGCGCTTCGGGTCGTGCTCGTACGGCATCGCGGAGAAGGGGATCCACTTCTTCCACTGGTACCGCGGGTCCCAGCCGGGGGCCGGGTAGGTGCCGTCGTAGCCGCTGGCGCGGACCGGGATCCGGCCGGGGGCCTGGTAGCCGATGTGGCCCTTGGCGCCCTCGTTGTCCGCGTAGATCAGGTTCTGGGACGGGACGGCGAAGTCGCGGGCGGCGGCCCGGAACTGTTCCCAGTCGGTCGCCGTGTCGAGCTTGAAGACCGCGTCCATGGTGTTGGACGGGTCCAGCGCCGTCCAGCGCAGGGAGACCGCGTAGCCCTCGCCGCGGTCGGGCGCGGAGTTCGGCACCGGGGCGCGGTTGCCGACGGTGCGCAGCTCGGCGCTGCGGTCGGAGATCACCGGACCGTTCCTGGTGCTGCGCACCGTGATCGTGCGGTCGTCACCGCCGGCGACCTTGATGGTCTCCTTGCGGGTCTTGAAGGACTGCTGCTTGCCGTCGTAGAGGTACGTGTCGGCGGTGACCTTCTCCAGGTAGAGGTCGGTCACGTCGGCACCGAGGTTGGTCATGCCCCAGGCGATCGACTGGTTGTGGCCGATGATCACACCGGGCATGCCGGAGAACGTGTAGCCGGCCACGTCGAAGGGGCAGGCCTCGCCTACGGTGTTGCAGTGCAGGCCCATCTGGTACCAGAGCGAGGGCATCTGCGGGGCCAGGTGCGGATCGTTGGCCAGCAGCGGTTTGCCGGTGGTGGTGTGCTCGCCGGAGACCACCCAGGAGTTGGAGCCGATGCCGTTGCCGTTGGGGCCCAGCAGCGCGGGGATCTGGTCGAGGGTGTCGGAGAGCGAGGCCAGCTGGGACTGGACATTCTGGGTCGCGTCGGAGGTGGAGGCGGCGTCGGTGCCGGTACCGGTCCCCGTGCCATCGCCCGTGCCGTCGCCGGAACCCGTGCCCGTGCCGGTTTCCGTACCGGTTCCCGAGTTCGTGCCCGATTCCGAGGTGGTTCCCGGCGGTTCGTACTCGTCCGTGAGGTCGTTGACCTTCCCGCCCTCGACGATCGGGTGGTTCCGGTCGTACGGGTAGTCGGGGTAGAGCTGTTCGATCTGCTTGCGGCTCAGCCGGCTCGACAGCAGCGAGCGGTCGATCTCGTCCTGCATGTTGCCGCGCAGGTCCCAGGCCATCGCCTTGAGCCAGGCGACCGAGTCGACCGGGGTCCACTTCTGCGGCACGTAGTCGTTGCTGAACTTCAGCGCCGCGTACTCGACCGACAGGTCGGCGCCGGAGTGGCCGTCCAAGTAGGCGTTGACCCCGTCGGAGTAGGCCTGGAGGTACGTCTTCGTGGTGGCCGACAGCTTCTTGTCGTACTCCCGCTGCGCGACCCGGCGCCAGCCGAGCGTGCGCAGGAAGGCGTCGGTCTCGACCTGGCCGCTGCCGAACATCTCCGACAGCCGGCCGGCGGTCAGGTGCCGGCGCACGTCCATCTCGTAGAAGCGGTCCTGGGCCTGGACGTAGCCCTGGGCGCGGAACAGGTCCTCGGCGGTGTCGGCGTAGATCTGCGGGATGCCGTTGCCGTCCCGCTTCACTTGGACGGCGCCGGTCAGGCCCTTGAGCTGCAGGGTTCCGGTGGTCTGCGGGAGGGAGGCGCGGACGGTCGCGACACTCCAGTACGACCCGTAGACGATGCCCGCCACGAGCACGAGCACGACCCCGATCACGATGAGGCGCGTGCGGCGGGACTTCTTCTTGGCGGGCATCGATGTCCTTCGAACGGCAGGGTGGACCGATTGCTAGGGGCCACCTTAGGCGTACCGGCCCGTAGGTCCCCAGGCGGTGTCCTTACCTGTGGACGGAGATCGCCACAACGCCAAGCACAGGTAAAATATTAGGTAAGGCAATGAACTTCGTTGGAAGGACCGGCTCCTGACTGTCGACCGCCTCAATGAACTCCTGCTGGTGTGCGCCCTCGTGCTGCTCATAGCGGTGGTCGCCGTGCGCCTCTCCTCGCGCAGCGGCCTGCCCAGCCTGCTCCTCTATCTGGGCATTGGCGTCGCAATAGGACAGGACGGACTGGGAGTCGCCTTCGACAACGCCGAATTGACACAAGTGTTGGGATATGCCGCACTTGTGGTGATTCTGGCCGAGGGTGGTCTCGGCACCCAGTGGCGGGAGATCAAACCGGCGGTCCCGGCGGCGGCGGTCCTGGCGACCTTCGGCATCGCGGTCAGCGTCGGCATCACGGCCTCGGCGGGGCACTACCTCGTCGGATTGGACTGGCGGCATGCGCTCCTGATCGGCGCGGTCGTCTCGTCCACCGACGCGGCGGCCGTCTTCTCGGTGCTGCGCAGGGTGCCGCTGCCGAGCCGGGTGACCGGTGTGCTCGAGGCGGAGTCCGGCTTCAACGACGCCCCGGTGGTCATCTTGGTGGTCGCCTTCTCCGAGCACTGGCCGGTGCACAACTGGGGGCTGCTGCTGGGCGAGATCGCCCTGGAACTGGCGATCGGCGCCGCGGTCGGCCTGGCCGTCGGCATGCTCGGCGCGTTCGCGATGCGCCACGTCGCGCTGCCCGCCTCCGGCCTCTACCCGATCGCAGTCCTGGCGATCGCCGTCCTCGCCTACGCGGGCGGGGCGCTCGCGCACGGCTCGGGCTTCCTCGCCGTGTACGTCGCCTCCGTCGTGCTGGGCAACGCCAAGCTCCCGCACCGCCCGGCCACCCGGGGCTTCGCGGAGGGGCTGGCCTGGCTGGCGCAGATCGGCCTGTTCGTGCTGCTGGGCCTGCTGGTGACCCCGCACGAACTCGGCGACGACATCGTGCCGGCGCTGGTGGTCGGCCTGGTCCTGACGGTGGTGGCGCGGCCGGTGTCGGTGACGGCAAGCCTGCTGCCGTTCCGCACGCCCTTCCGCGACCAGGTGCTGCTGTCCTGGGCCGGGCTGCGCGGGGCGGTGCCCATCGTCCTGGCGACGATCCCGATGGTGGCGGGCGTCCGGCAGAGCGAGCGCATCTTCAACATCGTCTTCGTCCTGGTGATCGTCTACACCCTCGTGCAGGGTCCGACCCTGCCGTGGGTCGCCCGCCGGCTCCGGCTCGGGGACCCGGGGGCCGCGGAGGACCTGGGGATCGAGTCGGCGCCCCTGGAGCGGCTGCGCGGACACCTGCTGTCGGTACGGATCCCGGAGCACTCGCGCATGCACGGCGTGGAGGTCGGCGAACTGCGCCTGCCCCCGGGCGCGGCGGTCACCCTGGTCGTCCGCGAGGACAGGAGCTTCGTCCCGCTGCCGACGACGGTGCTGCGGCACGGTGACGAACTTCTCGTCGTCGCTACCGACCCGGTGCGGGACAAGGCGGAAGCCCGGCTGCGGGCGGTGGGACGCGGCGGCAAGCTGGCCGGATGGCTGGAATCGGGCGGTGGGGCCGGCCGTTAACATGGCTGACGACAGTCACCACCAACTCTGCCTGACGCAGAGCTGGCGCGACCGCCCGGCGGCCGGAGAGACCCGGTATCTACCTCGGTCATGCGCGAGAGGACAGCTCTCGGCGCACAGGAACGCGACCAAGGCGTCCAGGGTGCGCTACCAGGCGGCGGAAAGGCCCGGCCGTGGCATCCACGGTCACGCGTACGTCCCGTTCGTCCCGATCCTCCCGTCCTTCGGGTTCCTCCCATCCGTCGGGTTCCCCCCGTCCTTCCCGTACCGCGGCGCGCCCGGGATACGGGCAGCTGCTGCGCACGCCGGGTGCGTGGGCCTTCCTGCTGCCCGGGTTCGCCGCGCGCCAGCCCTTCGCGATGCTCACCATCGGCATCGTGCTGCTGGTGCAGCACACCACCGGCTCCTACGGCACCGCCGGTGCCGTCTCGGCCGTCACTGGCGTCGCCATGGCGCTGTTCGCCCCGCTGAGCGGCAAGTTCTCCGACCGCTTCGGCCAGGGCGCCGTGCTGCTGCCCGGGGTGCTCGTCCACGCGGCGTCCGGGACGCTGCTCGCCGTGCTGGCGCTGGCGCACGCGCCGCTGTGGGCGCTGCTGGCGGTGGCGGTGCCCACTGGCGCCTCGGTGCCGCAGGTCGGGCCCATGGTGCGGGCCCGCTGGGCGGCCACGCTGCCGGCCGGGTCGCCGCTGCTGCAGACGGCGGCGGCCTTCGAGTCGGTCACGGACGAGTTCACCTTCGTCATCGGGCCGGTGCTGGCCACGGCGCTGGCCACCGGGGTGCACCCGGCGGCCGGGCTGCTGTCCGAGGCCGTGCTGACGCTGGCCGGTGGACTGCTCTTCGCCGCGCAGCGGCGGACCGCGCCCGCACCGTCCCGGTCCGTCCCCGGGGCCCGGAAGCGGGAGGCCTCGGCGCTGACCGTGCCCGGTGTGCGGGGGCTGGCCGTGGCCTTCCTCGGGATCGGCGCCGTCTTCGGCGGCATGCAGGTCTCCATGACGGCCTTCACGCAGGAGATCGGGAGGCCCGGCATCAACGGCCTGCTCTACGGGACGTTCGCGGCCGGGAACATGCTCGCTGGCATCGCGTGCGGCGCCGTCGCCTGGAAGTCCGGACCCAAGCGGCGCATGGTGGTCGGCTACACGGCGCTGTCCCTGGCCACCTCGATGCTGTGGGCGGCGCACGCCGTGCCGCTGCTGGGCGGGCTCGGGCTGCTGGTCGGACTCACCATCGCCCCGGCCCTGATCACCGGCTACACCCTGGTCGACGCACTCGTGCCGGCGGGGATCCGTACCGAGGCCTTCACCTGGCTGACCGGCGCGGTGGCGCTGGGCCAGGCGGCGGCCGCCACCGCCGCCGGGCGGCTGGCCGACGGGCTCGGGGCGAGCGCCGGGTTCACCGTGCCGCTGGTGGGCACCGGCCTGGCACTCGTCACGCTGCTCGTGCTGCGTGATCGGCTCGCGCCGAGGCAGCCCGAAGTGGTCGCGGCGCGCGGCGCCGGAACCGGCCACGGCAGTGGCATCGGTCACCGAGAGCCGGTCACGGTGGACTGAGGCCTCGGAATGCTGCACTATTGACCGTCGTTAGCACTCAATGAGTCAGAGTGCCAGGAGGAGCAAGTGCCGACGTACCAGTACCAGTGCACCGCCTGCGGCGAGGGCCTCGAGGCGGTGCAGAAGTTCACCGACGACCCGCTGACCGAGTGCCCGGCTTGCAACGGCCGGCTGCGCAAGGTCTTCTCCGCGGTCGGCGTCGTCTTCAAGGGATCCGGCTTCTACCGGACCGACAGTCGCGGCTCGTCGTCCAGCAGCACGCCGGCCGCCAAGAGCAGCGGCTCGGAGTCGAAGTCCTCTTCGGACTCGAAGAGCAGCGGCTCGGCCGGCTCAACCGGCTCCTCCAGCGGCTCCTCCAGCTCGGCGAGCACCTCGGCCGCCTGAGCGGAGTCCACGGCACCCTCGCCTGGTGAAGGCCCCCGTCGCGGGCGACGGGGGCCTTCGGCGTGCCCACACGACCGGTTTCGTGCTGCAGCGCCGAGGCCTCCGGTCGCAGACTGGAGACATGCTGAGTGGTTGGGTCGTCGACCGGCCCGGACCCATGGTCACGGAGCCACTGGTGCGCGTCGGACGCCCCAAGCCGGTGCCCGGACCGCGTGAACTGCTGCTGCGCGTGGAGGCGTGCGGCGTGTGCCGCACCGACCTGCACCTGGCGGAGGGGGACCTGCCGCCGCACCGCCGGGAGACCGTCCCCGGACACGAGGTGGTGGGGCGGGTCATCGGCACCGGCGAGCAGGCCTGCCGCTTCGCCGAGGGCGACCGGGTGGGCGTCGCCTGGCTCCGCGGCACGTGCGGGAACTGCGCCTACTGCCTGACCGGCCGCGAGAACCTGTGCCCGTACTCGCTCTACACCGGCTGGGACGCCGACGGCGGCTTCGCCGACTTCACCACCGTGCCCGAGGACTACGCCTACGCACTGCCCGAGGACGCCGACGGCCGCGACGCCGTGCACCTGGCGCCCCTGCTGTGCGCGGGCATCATCGGCTACCGCGCCCTGCGCCGCAGCGACCTGCCGGCCGGCGGGCGGCTGGGCATCTACGGCTTCGGCGCGTCCGCGCACATCGCCGCCCAGGTCGCGCTGGCCGAGGGGGCGACCGTGCACGTACTGACCCGGTCGGAGCCGGCGCGGGAGCTCGCGCTGGAGCTCGGTGCCGCCTCCGCGGGCGCGGCGGCGGGCCGGCCACCGGAGCCGTTGGACGCGGCCATCCTCTTCGCCCCGGTCGGCGACCTGGTGCAGCCCGCCCTGGAGGCCCTGGACCGGGGCGGCACGCTGGCGATCGCGGGCATCCACCTCAGCGACATCCCGGCACTGAACTACCAGCGCCATCTGTTCCAGGAACGCAGTCTGCGCAGCGTCACCTCCAACACACGACAGGACGGACAGGAGTTCCTGGCCCTGGCCGCCAGGATCGGGATCCGGGTAACCGCCACCCCCTATCCCCTGGACCACGCGGACCGGGCGCTGTCCGACCTGGCCGCCGACCGCATCAACGGTGCGGCGGTCCTGGTGCCGGGCTGAGAGGTGGGCGGGGCCGTGGGTGGTGCCGTGGGTGGTGCCGAACGGGACGGGTGGGGGGGACGGGTGGGGAGACGGGACGGGTGGGGACGGAGCCGAGCGACAGCGAGAAGGAGGCACCGCCATGGACACCACCCACGGACCGGTCGTGGTCGGCACGGACGGCTCGCCCCGCGCCACCGCTGCGGTGATGTGGGCCGCCGGTGAGGCCGTGCTGCGCGATCGCCCGCTGCACATCCTGCACGCGGCCGGCATCGAGACCCGTTCCGGCAGAGCCCTGTCCCCCCAGACCGCACAGCTGGTCCTCGACGGAGGCCGCGCCCTGCTGGACGAAGCGGCGGCTTCGGCCACCGGCCGCTATCCGGACCTGGCGGTCTCCACCTCACTCGGCAAGGGCAAGCCCGCCGAAAGTCTGCTGGACCAGTCCCTGGCGGAGGGCCTGACCGTCGTCGGCTGCCGTGGACGCGGTGGCTTCCACGCACTGCTGCTGGGCTCGGTCGGGCTGCGGGTGGCGACCCAGGCGCGCGGGCCCGTGGTCGTCGTGCGGGGCAGCGAGCAGCCCTCCACCGGTGTCGTCCTGGTCGGGATCCGGGACGAGACCGATCTGGCCACCGTGCGCTTCGCCGCCGACGAGGCCCGGCTGCGGAAGGCCACCCTGCGTCTCCTGACCGCATGGAGCCTGCTCGGGGCCGTGGGCGAGATGGTGCCGGGGCTGGACGACGCCACGTCCGTCGGTGACCGGGAGGCAGCGGCGGAGCAGCATGTCGCCGACACGATCCGCGAGGAGTATCCGGACATCACCGTGACCGTGGACCTGGTCAAGGCCTCCTCCGCGAGCGGTGCCCTGGTGGATGCCTCGGCCCATGCCGATCTGCTCGTCGCAGGTGCCCGACGGCATCAGCGCTCCAGCGGCCGGCTGGCCCATGTGACCCACGCCGTGCTGCACCACGCACACTGTCCCGTGGCCGTCTTCCACCACGCCTGACCCCGGTACCCCTCGGCGGGCGGACCGCGAAGGCCTCTCCGCGCGCTACGCGGTGCGTATGAGGCTGCCCGTGATGTGGGTGGGGACGATGCGTATCCACAGATCGTCCTCACCCCCGGACCACGGGCCGGGGTGGGCCTCCAGGACGCGGGCGTCCTCGGGATCGACGACGTGCTCGGCGACCCCGAGGACGAGCACGCTCCATCCCGCGCTGAGGCAGGCGTCGAGCTGATCGATCTCGAAGGCGACCTCGCTGCCCTGGGCGAGGGACGGGGGCGCGTCCGCGGCCGTGCGGTAGACAATGGCCCCGTCGACGACCGCGTAGTTCACCGGGACGACCGCGGGGTGGCCGCCGCAGGTGGTGAGCGCGATCCTGCCGACGTCATGGCCGGAGAGCCGGGTCCAGCACTCCTGCGACAGCAATTCCTCCATCACCGGCGGGCCGACGGCCTCCGTCTCCCCGGGGACGTGCTCGGCGTCGCCCCCCAGGAGGTGGCTGGCGGTGGTCCGCAGCGCCCCCGCGAGCCGGAGCAGGGCGTTGGTCCCGATGGTGTGATGGCACTGCTCCTCCACGTACCGCACGTAGCTCGGCGTCATACCGGCCTTGGCGGCCACTTCCTCGCGGCTGAGCCCCAGTTGTTCCCGCCGCTGCGCGACGCGACGGCTGACGTCCCCCGGATGGGCTCTCGACCTCTCGGACGGGCCGTCGCGCAATGACTGCCTGGGCACGTCGACCACCTCCCGCTCTCGGGCTCGGACGCTTCGGTTCGTTACCAGCAAGCACACCACCGCGGGCGCCGCGCCGCCAGACCCGCCCGGTCCATCCCCTCGAACGGGTGACCGAGTTATCCACAACCGGTCGGTACTCCACAGGCCGCCGGGGGGCGGCGCCGCGATGCGTCATGGTGGTCCTGCCAGGCCGGATGCGCCGGCGGACGAGGGCCCGATGACGGGGGTGGTCGAGATGGTGGACAGCGGTGGATGCGCGCTGTGGACGGACGGCGGTGACGTGCCGGTGCCGCCGGCGGGCGCGGGGGTGGGCGCGCCCGCCCCGTGCGTGGTTCCGGTGTTCGCACCGATCAGGGCGGGTGGCGGGCGGCACCGGTTGCGGCGCGCGCTGCGCCGGCGGCGGCGGATGATGGCCGCGGGCCTGGCGATGACCGCGGCCGCGCTGGCCGCCGCGGCGCCCCGTACTGATCCGCAGCACGGCCGGGCCGGGCGGGAGGGCCCCGCTCCGGCGCCCGCCGCGGCCGCGCGGGACATGGTGCGGGCGCCGGTGCGCATCGCGGACGCTGCGGCCGCCGGGCTGCTGCGGCCCGGTGACCGGGTGGACATCCTCGCGGCGGCACGCGTGGTGGCCCGCGGGGCGCCCGTGGTGACCGTGCCCTCCTCCGCCGACGGCGCCCCGGGTGGCGGGGCGACCGGCGTGGACGGGGGCGGGTTCGGAGGCGGTGCGCTCATCGTGCTGTCGGTCCCGCGCCGGACGGCGGCGGCGCTGTCCGGCGCCGCGGCCACCTCGCCCCTGGCGGTGGCGCTGCGCTAGCCGCACTCCGTGAGAAAGGCAACCGGCGGGGAGGCCCGCGGCGCCACCCCTTACCCTCGGAGGCCGAACCGCTCACCCACCTCCGTCACCGCCGGCCCCCACGCCGGCGGCGCCCGGCGGACACCACCAGGCCCCACGGGTCCCCGGGCCGAACTGCACGGTCGTTCTTCGAAAGGAAATCGTCCCTTGAAGGGCTTCAAAGCCTTCCTGCTGCGTGGCAACGTCGTCGAGCTCGCTGTGGCGGTCGTCGTCGGCGCCGCGTTCAGCAAGATCGTCGACGCGTTCGTGAAGGGCCTCATCAACCCGGTGATCGGTGCCATCGGCACCAAGAACCTCGACGGCTACACCCTCTGCATCGAGTCGCCCTGCACCGTCGTCAACGGCGAGCTCACGAAGGGCGTGGGCCTCCTGTGGGGCGCGGTCGCCGGCGCGGCACTGACGTTCCTCATCACGGCGGCGGTCGTGTACTTCCTGCTGATCCTGCCGATGAACAAGCTCAACGAGCGGCGCAAGGAGGGCAAGGAAGCGGCGGTGGCCGGCCCGACGGAGCTGGAGCTGCTGACCGAGATACGCGACCTGCTCGCCCGCCAGCAGCAGGGCCACGGCGGCGCTCCCGGCATCCCCTCCCCCTACGGCGGCCACAGCGGTACCAACCGGACGCATCCGTAGCGACCGTCCGCCTCAGATGTGGTGCGGGGGCTTCTCGTCGAGGAAGCGCGCGAGATCTCCCGCACCACCCTGGCCGGGGCGCTCGCCCCACCCGGTGTCGGTGTCGTCGGACGACTGCCGGTCCAGCGGGTCGTCGAAGACCAGCGCCGGCACGTGCTCGCGCGGCGCTTGCGGGGCCGGGGCCGCGGCGGGCCCCGTAGCGGGGTCGGGGGTGCTGCTCATGCCGTCCAGGGTACGGGGCCGTCCACACGCCCGGCCGCGACGAAGGCCCGGCAGTACGCACGCGGGCGACGCACGACCGGGCCGGCCCGGGAAAGGGTCGAGCCCCGGCACAGGGGGGTGGCGCCGGGGCTCGAGTCTGTGGTGGCGCGGGCGCCTGCAGCGGCGCCCGCCTGACGTCAGGCCGCCTCGATGGACAGCCCGGTTGCGCGCGCCATGCGCTTGAGGTCCGCCAGCGCGTGCTTCTCGATCTGCCGGATCCGCTCACGCGTCAGCCCGTGCTGCTTGCCGACCTCGGTCAGCGTGCGCTCACGGCCGTCCACGATCCCGTACCGCGCCCGGATGATGGACGCCGTCCGGTCGTCGAGCCGGTCGATCAGATCCTCCAGTTCCTCACGCCGCAGCATGACGAGTACGGAGTCCTCCGGCGAGGCCGCCGACGTGTCCTCGACGAGATCGCCGAACTGGGTCTCGCCCTCGTCATCCACCGACATGTTCAGGCTCACGGGGTCGCGCGCCCAGTCCAGTACGTCGGAGATCCGTTCCGGGGTGGAGCCGAGCTCGGCCGCGATCTCCGCGGGCTCCGGGTCGCGCCCGTGCTCGCGGTTGAACTCGCGCTGCACCCGGCGCACCCGCCCCAGCTCCTCCACCAGGTGGACGGGGAGCCGGATGGTGCGCGACTGGTCCGCGATGGACCGGGTGATCGCCTGACGGATCCACCACGTCGCGTACGTGGAGAACTTGAAGCCCTTGGTGTAGTCGAACTTCTCGACGGCGCGTACCAGGCCTGCGTTTCCCTCCTGGATGAGGTCGAGCAGCGGCAGGCCGCTGCGCGGATAGCGTCGCGCGACGGCGACGACCAGGCGCAGGTTGGAACGGATGAAGACGTCCTTGGCCCGCGCACCCGCGGCGGCTATCGTCTCCAGTTCCTCTCGGTCGGCGTCCGCTCCCTGACCCAGCTCCTCGCCCGCGAGGAGCTGCTCGGCGTAGACGCCGGCCTCGATCGCCCTGGAAAGCTCGACTTCCTGCGCGGCGTCGAGCAGCGGCGTGCGCGCGATCTCGTCGAGGTACATGCCGACGAGGTCGCGGTCGGCCATCTCGCCGTGGCCTGCGCGAGCGCTGCTGTTCCCGCCGGTGGTGCTGCGGGCGACGGCACGGGTTGCCATGCGTGCTCCCTTGCGAAGGTTCGGTCGGGTGTCGGATTGAGTGAGCTGCCCCTCCAGCAGCTTCACGCGTGCCTTTCGGCTGCCCACTCGAAAAGAGATAACGACTGGAATCCGGACACAATTCCCAAGCGCCGCCCCGTTTTTTACGATCTTGCAGTACCCTGTCCGGCCACAGCCGGAGGTGGATCATTGCCCGAGTCCGTCGAAGTGCAGGTCAGGCCGGGTGGGGAAGAGGACCTGCAGGCCCTCACCGACCTCTACAACCACTACGTCCGTGAGACACCGGTCACATTCGACCTGGAGCCCTTCTCCCCGGAACAGCGCCGCCCTTGGCTGCTCTCCCACCCGGAAGACGGACCGCACCGCCTTTTGGTTGCCCACGGGACGGAACAGGACGGTACGAACGCACTGCTCGGATACGCCACGAGCAGCCCGTTCCGCCCGAAGGCCGCGTACTCCACCTCGGTGGAGACCTCCGTGTACTGCGCCCCGGAGGCCGGGGGCCGCGGCGTCGGCACCCTGCTCTACACGGCGCTCTTCGAGGCCCTGCGGGGCGAGGACCTGCACCGCGCGTACGCCGGGATCGCGCAGCCCAACGAGGCGTCCGTCCGCCTGCACACCCGTTTCGGCTTCCGCCCGCTGGGCGTCTACCGCGAGGTCGGCCGGAAGTTCGGCCGCTACTGGGACGTCGCCTGGTACGAGAAGGACCTGACCTGAACCGGCGCGCGCTCAGCGCAGCCAGGGAAGGTCCACCGCTCCGTTCTGCGGCTGCAGGCCCTCGGCGATGACCCGGCAGATCTCGCCGAGCTGGCGCACCTGCTCCTCGGAGAGCCGGTCGAAGATCGCCCCGCGCACCGCCTCCACATGGCCGGGAGCGGCCGCGGCGAGCGCTGCGAAGCCCTCGTCGGTGAGGACCGCGAGCTGGCCGCGCCGGTCGGAGGGGCAGTTCTCGCGACGGACCCAGCCGTTCTCCTCCAGGCGGGAGATGGCGTGGGAGAGCCGGCTGCGCGTAATCTTCGAGCGTTCGGCCAGCTCCGTCATGCGCATCCGGCGGTCGGGGGTCTCCGAGAGCCACACCAGCAGCGAGTAGTACGCGTGCGGCATACGCGCGTCGCGCTGGAGCTGCCGGTCGAGTGCGTCCGAGATCAGCTGGGTGGACGCCATGTACGCGCGCCAGGCGCGCTGCTCCTCCTCGCTCAGCCAGCGGGGTTCGGGGGCTCTCGTCGTCATCCTCCCACTCTACGAATTCGACCTTGAACTTTCAAGCAATCGCCGGTACGTTCCCCCTTGCCAGCTTGAAACTTCAAGGAACTCTTCAGGCGAGGGAGCCGTATGACGACCCCGACCGCACCGGACGCAGCCCCCGCCCCGTCGCGCGCGGCCACCCGCACCCGGGTGCGGATCCCCCTGACCTTCCCCGACGGCTGGACGACCCCGGCCGACGTCTTCACCTTCACCGGCCTCGCCGACGGCAAGGAGCACATCGCGCTCGGCCTCGGCCCTCACGAGGGCGCGACGTCTCCGCTGGTCCGCCCGCACTCCGAGTGCCTGACGGGCGACGTCTTCGGCTCCGCGCGCTGCGACTGCGGCCCCCAGCTGCGCGAGGCCGTGCAGCGCATCGCCGAGGCCGGCGGCTACCTGCTCTACCTGCGCCAGGAAGGCCGCGGCATCGGCCTGTACGCCAAGCTCGACGCGTACGCCCTCCAGGACGAGGGCCTGGACACCTACGCCGCCAACCGCGCCCTCGGCCGCCTCGACGACGAACGCGACTACACCGCCGCCGCCCAGATGCTCGGCGCCCTCGGCGTCGACGCCGTCCGCCTGCTCAGCAACAACCCCGACAAGGCGGCGCAGCTGTCCGCGCTGGGCGTCACGATCACCGAGCGGGTGCCGACCGGGGTCCACCTGTCGGAGGACAACGTGCGCTACCTGCGCGCCAAGGCCGAGCACACCCACCACACCCTCGACCTCCCGGCCTGAGGAGGCCCCATGCGCATGCCCGCCCTCTACCTCTCGCACGGCGCCCCGCCGCTCGCCGACGACCCGGTGTGGCCCGGCGAACTGGCCGCCTGGTCCGCCGGGCTCCCCCGCCCCACGGCGGTCCTCATGGTCTCCGCGCACTGGGAGGAGGCCCCGCTCGCCCTCGGCGCCACCACCACGGTCCCGCTCGTCTACGACTTCCGGGGCTTCCCCCGCCACTACTACGAGGTGCGGTACGCGGCCCCGGGCGCGCCCGCGCTGGCCGACTCGGTGCGCAAGCTGCTGCGCGGCGCGGGCACTCCCGTCCAGGACATCCCCGACCGCGGCCTGGACCACGGGGCGTACGTCCCGCTCGTGGAGATGTACCCGGACGCCGACGTCCCCGTGCTGCAGGTCTCGATGCCCACGCTCGACCCGCAGGAACTCATGGACGTCGGGCGCAGGCTCGCCCCGCTGCGCGACGAGGGCGTGCTGATCGTCGGCAGCGGCTTCTTCACCCACAATCTGGCCGCGCTGCGGCACGCCGGCGGGGTGCCGGGCTGGTCGGCGGAGTTCGACGACTGGGGGCACCGCGCGCTGGACGGGCAGGATGTGGACGCCCTGCTGGACTTCGAGCACAAGTCCCCCGCCGGGCGGCTCGCCCACCCCAGGACCGAGCACTTCGCACCGCTCTTCGTCACGATGGGCGCGGCCGAGGACGACCTCGGCGCCCAGCGCAGCGTCATCGACGGCTTCTGGATGGGCCTGGCCAAACGGTCCGTGCAGTTCGGCCGGTAGTCTCCGCAACGCGAAGGGCCCCGCTTCCTCCCATGAAGCGGGGCCCTTCGCCGTACTCGCCGTCTCCGGCGTGCCGTCGTCGTCGACGCGTCCGTCAGTGGGCGATCACCGGGACGGCGACCTCCTCTGCGCCCTCGGCGTCCTTGGTGCCGGACGCCGCCACCACACCGCCGCCACCGGTGGTGGTGATGAAGGTGAAGGCGATGATCGCGGACAGGGCCAGGATGCCGACCGCCCACCAGATCGCGGTGGAGTAGCCGTGCACGGCCGCGGCGTTGACGAAGCCCTGCTTGCCGAGCGTACGGGCCTCGGCAGCGTGTGCGGCGACCCACGTGGTGGTGGCGCTGGCCGCGATGGTGTTCAGCAGCGCCGTGCCGATGGCACCGCCGACCTGCTGCGAGGTGTTGACCATGGCGGAGGCGACACCCGCGTCACGCGGCTCGACACCGTGCGTGGCCAGGCTCATGGCCGGCATGAACGCCGTACCCATGCCGAGGCCGAGCAGGATCTCGGCCGGCAGGACCAGGCCCGCGTAGGAGCTGTCGACCGACAGCTGGGTCAGCAGCAGCATGCCCAGACCCGCCACCAGGAAGCCCGGGGTCATCAGCAGGCGCGGACGGACGCGGGTCATCAGACGCGCGCCAATCTGCGTGGAACCGGCGATCATGCCCGCGATCATCGGGAGGAAGGCGAAGCCGGTCTTCAGCGCGGAGTAGCCCTGGACGACCTGCAGGTAGTAGGTGAGGAAGAGGAACAGGCCGAACATCGCGATGATGGCCAGGCCCAGCGAGAGGTAGACGCCACCGCGGTTGCGGTCGGTCACCACGCGCAGCGGCAGCAGCGGGGCCTTCACGCGGGCCTCGACGACCACGAACGCGACCAGCAGCACGACCGAGGCCACGAACAGGCCGATCGTGGTGCCCTCGCTCCAGCCGTGGGTCTCGGCGCGGGTGAAGCCGTAGACCAGCGAGACCAGACCGGCGGTGGCCAGCACGACGCCGGGGATGTCCAGGCCGCTGCTGTTGCGGCTGCCGGCGGGCTCGTGGACGAAGCGCATGGCACCGAACGCGGCGACGGCGGCGAAGGGGATGTTGACGAAGAACGTCCAGCGCCAGTCCAGGTACTCGGTGAGCACACCACCGAGGATCAGGCCGACGGCACCGCCACCACCGGCGATGGCGCCGTAGATGCCGAACGCCTTGGCGCGCTCCTTGGCCTCGGTGAACATCACCGCGAGGAGCGACAGCGCGGCCGGCGCGAGCAGCGCGCCGAAGGCACCCTGCAGAGCGCGGGCACCGAAGAGCACCCCCTCGTTGGCCGCGGCGCCGCCGATCGCGGAGGCAGCCGCGAAGCCGATCAGGCCGGTGACGAAGGTGCGGCGGCGGCCCCACAGGTCGGCGATGCGTCCGCCGAAGAGCAGCAGGCCGCCGAAGACCAGTGCGTAGGCCGTGATGACCCACTGCTTGTTGGCGTCGGAGATGCCCAGGTCGGTCTGGGCGGAGGGCAGGGCGATGTTCACGATGGTGCCGTCGAGGACGACCATCAGCTGGGCTATCGCGATGAAGGCCAGCGCCTTCCAGCGCTGGGCGTGTGCCAGATCAGGCATGGATGAACTCACTAACGGTACGAAGAGATGACGACATTGAAGACGAAGAGGACATACGGTACGTAACAGAAATGTTGTGGGCGAGTGAATTACGCGGGGGCGCCCGTTCGGCAGGCGGAACTCAGCGACATTGCCGAAGGTCCTCGAAAGTGGCGGAGTCACCCGGGAGTTCGGAGCGCGCCGGCGCCTCCAGGCCGTCCACGAACAACTGCAGATGACGGCGGATGAAGCGCTCCATGCTGCCGCAGTGCTTACCGGGCAGCGGCCGCGTCAGCTGGCTGACGGCCACCATCACGTCGCCGACGTCGATGTCGGCGCGGAGCCGTCCGGACCGCCGCCCGGCGGCCATCAGCTCCTCGATCGCGTGCTCCAAGCGTATGCGGCTCTCCTCGAGCCGCGGGTCCCCCTTGCCGAATCCGGTGGAGAGCATCGGGCACAGCGCGCCCACGCGCTCGTCGGCCGCCTCGTGCACGAAGCGGCGCAGCGCGTCGAAGGCGTCCGGCTCCTGCGCCAGCGCCTCCTCGGCCCGCCGGGTGATCCTGTCCGTCACCGACAGGGCCACCTGGAGCGCGAGCTCCTGGCGGTCGGCGAAGTGCCGGTAGACGGTGGCGTTGCCCACACCCGCCCGCTTGGCTATCTCGTCGAGCGGGGCGTCGGTACCGTGCTCGAGGAGCACCTCGCGGGCGGCGACGATGATCCGCTCGCGGTTGCGCGTGGCGTCCGCGCGGAGCTTCGTGGCGACGACTGCCATGACGGGTACTCCTCTCTGTCCTCGGTGGCGCTCGGTTCCGGGGAGCGAGTCCCCGTTTGTGCGACGTAGGTGTAAACGGGGAGCCGTTCCCCGGATATTTCAGGGTCGCTTGTGAGCTGAGTCACAATCAATGCGGGTGGCTCCGGCAGCGCTTGGGGGGCCTCCCGGACCGTCCGGTCCCGCACGCACGGGAAGGGCCCCGGACGCTACCGCGCGCCCGGGGCCCTTCCGCTCCTGCCGATGCCTGCTCCGCTTACTCCACGACGAGCTCGACCGGGATGTTGCCCCGGGTCGCCTTGGAGTAGGGGCAGACCTGGTGGGCCTGCTCGATCAGGGTGCGGCCGGTCTCGTTCTCCAGCTCCGACGGCAGCTCGGCACGGAGCACGACGGCCAGGCCGAAGCTCGTGTCGTCCTTGCCGATGGTCACCTCGGCGGTCACGGAGATCTCGCTGGTGTCCACCTTCGCCTGCCGCCCGACCAGGGCGAGGGCGCTGGCGAAGCACGCGGCGTAGCCGGCGGCGAAGAGCTGCTCGGGGTTGGTGCCCTGTCCGTTGCCGCCGAGCGCCGGCGGCATGGCCAGCGCCAGGTCGAGCTGGCCGTCGGAGCTGACGGCGCGCCCGTCACGGCCGTTGGCGGTGGCGACAGCGGTGTACAGCGCGTCCATGGAACGTCCTCTTTCGATCGGTTGCGATCCCGTTGACGACAAGTAGAGCACACAACTGAGTTGCACACAACTAAAACGTGGACGGTCGGGCTACCCTGGACCCATGACCGCCACCGCGCCCGCCCGCGCCGGGGACCACCTCCGGCTCGAGAACCAGATCTGCTTCTCCCTGCACGCCGCCTCGCGCGCCTTCGGCGGCGTCTACCGCGTCGTGCTCAAGGACCTCGGCCTCACCTACCCCCAGTACCTGGTGATGCTCGTGCTCTGGGAACACGGCGCCCTGCCGGTCAAGAAGATCGGCGAGCACCTGCGCCTCGACTCCGGCACCCTCTCCCCCCTCCTCAAGCGCCTCGAGGCCACCGGCCTCGTACGCCGCGAGCGCTCCACCGACGACGAGCGCTCCGTCACCGTCCACCTCACCGACGCCGGCACCGCGCTGCACGCCAAGGCCCTCCAGATCCCGCTCCGCATCTCCGCCGCCACCGGCCTCGACCTGGAGGAGATCAACGACCTCCGCGCCCGCGTCGACCGCCTCACCGCGGCCCTCACCGCCGCCGACCTCGACGACGGCCCGCCCTGCGGCTGACGCCCCTCGCGGGGCGCCACACACCACGGCACCCGGCGCAATCGCCGGCACACCCCTGACCCTCATCCGCTAGGCTGTCCCACGCCTCCGCCTCAGTAGCTCAGGGGATAGAGCACCGCTCTCCTAAAGCGGGTGTCGCAGGTTCGAATCCTGCCTGGGGCACAAGGGAAAAGACCCCGGACCGATCAAGGTCCGGGGCCTTTGACATCCACTTTCGACATCAACGGCAGCGGTCGACGGCAGCTATCGCGCTGGTCTTCCGCCTCTGGATGTGGTCTTTCCGCCTGCCGTGTCGTGCCCCAAAACCGCTTGCGACCGAGCTCTACCGACGTGACACGATGCCGGTCCGGCATGGTCGACAAGGGGGTGCGGACGTGACCAAGGACGAGGCCGTCAGGCAGCTGAGGATGCTCGCGCGGTCGCGTGCGTTCGGACGGCCCGTGGGCTCTGATCGGCTCATCGCAGCGGCTCTCGACGCCCTCCTGGCCGACGTGGACACGCCGTCGCTGCCACTCCTTGCCGGCCTCGGGCGGCGCGAGGAACCCGAAGCGTCCGAGCTGTTCGATCAGGTGATGGACGAGCTCGGCTTCGTCTTCGAACCACCGGCGGATCCGACTGCCGCTCGTTGGGAACTGGCCTACTGGCTTGCCGAGCAGATCGCCGATGGGTCGCTCGACCCCGCAACCGGCGCGGACATGATCTGGACCGAAGCAGCCAGTGAACTCCGGTATCCGCCTGAGTTGGAGCCCATCGTCTCGTGCGCCATCGCGCTCGACGACTGGAACGAGAACTGGTCAACCCCGTGGGAAGAGATCACCAGCGATGTCGTCCTCGCTGTTCACGAACTGCTGCGGAACCGAGCGTCGTCAGCCTCGAGGCACTGAGCCCGCGTCACGGGGTTGATCGCCTAGGCGGGCCCAGGTCAGCGGGCTCCCGCATCACTTCCAGAAGAACTGGCCGTTGCCGGGCGGAGATGAACGACCATGCGTGACGTGACACTGGCCGGAAGGCGCTTTGTCGTAACTCGATTCACCAACATCATCGATGACTGCTGGACCATGGAATATGCGGAGCTGGGTGGCGATCTGGAGATTGCTGTGTCGCGCTCATTCGAAGCACCTGATGACCAACTAGAGGTCTGGGCATCCGCAGAACTGTCCCCCGCCCTCACAGCAGCTGCACTTGAGGACGCACGATCCTGGCTCGCTGATACCGACTGACGGCCGCCAGATCTCGCGGGAAGCTCCGCGCGTAGCTCTCGCAGCACAGTCTCAGGTTGCACACGGCTCCCCGCAAACGGGCGGTGTACAGCAGCGAAGTACAGCAACCTCCGCGCCCACGGCCAACCATCACCAGCCCCAGGCGACTGGCCGGCGTGCCGGGCAGACCTCAGCGACCGTCGTGCCCATAGTTCGCGTCGAGGGGATCGGCGTGCCACAGCCGTGCCAGGTTAGGCGGTGTCGAATGGGGACCCACCGGGAACAGCGGTGACGGGGTCGCTTTGCCGCAGGTCAGCGTCCGCCCAGGTGAGGCGCGGTCCGCAGCCTCAGTCTTCCAAACTGGGTGTGCACCGCGACGAAGTCAGATGGATGAGGCAGACGACCCTGTCCGCACCCCGGGTCCCGTGCTTTACCGTGCGGGCGGCCTCACCTCGCGACAGCCTACGCGGGTGCGTGGACTCCATCCCGAGCCGCCCCAGCACTAGCCCTCAACGCCCAGCTTCGTAAAATGCGAGGCACGATGATTCTCAACGTAACTTGCGGCGATCGCCAGTGGTTCGCTGAAACAGGCGACGAAATCTCCTCGGTGGTTGCAGAGGCTATGGGTTCCCTACAGGGCTGGAACCAGCAAGGCGAACATTGGTTCCCGGGCACCACCGCTTGGTTTGCGTGGTCGGACCGCCGGCACGTGGATAGAGCGGATATGCCGAACAACTTCCTTGTGGTCTCCATTAATAAAGAGACCGGCTACGGTGGTCTGATTTGGTTCGTGAATGCGGGGTACCCTGGCCCAGAGACGGACGAGGTCCTGGACAACATCTGGGTCTCCGATAACCCCAACCCTCCCGATTTTGATCCGGGAGTAGTATCGAATCCAGAAGAACCCTACTGGTTCGATCTGCGCAGCACGCTGCCAGCCGAACAAATCGAAGCTGCTGTCGAGGAGTTCTGCCGTGTACGCACAGGCATTCGTCCCGAGTGCGTACAATGGACGCTCGGTGAGGTAAGTGGGAGGCGTGCAGACCGCGATTTATAGCCCCACGACGAACTCGTCCCTTTGAGGCCACGGCATGCGCCTGTCCTCGGCTGGCTGCATCTGCGGTGCTGGTCCCCTGGGGTAGACACGGCGCGCCCGCCCGGATGCCTGTTGTACAGCAGCGAAGACAGCAACTCCGGGGCCCCCCAGCGGTCGACACCGGTCTCGAGGGACCTCCCGGTGACCTCTATGGCCCCTGCTGACCGGTCTGGCTATAGCTACGGATCAGAAGGTCGCCGTGCCCGTTCCGTGCCCGAGAGGGCGGTAAACCACGGTCAACGACGGTTGCTGGGGCGAGCTCAATGGCTCGCCCCAGCTGTCGTTGACGCTGTTCAGAGCACGACCTGTGCCGCAAGGGCCGGTGATTCCCAAGCTCAGCGTCCACAGAGATAAAAGAGTCCTGCTGCTCAGTCAGTCCGCGGGTGGGATGGTCGCTACTCTCGGTTTCGTGAGCGAAGACAGCCAGCGCATAGCGAACTTCCGAGTCAACCTCGTGCCGGCGGTCCTGGCCCTGGCCAACCCTCCGTGGCAGCGGGACGTGTGGCTGGATCCGTCAACCTTCGAGAATCTGGACCACATCTTCCACACACTCTTCGATGACTTCTGCGACGCCGACCACCCAGATCGCTATCTCGGCATCAGCTTGGGGACCGATGAAGGGGTCGATCTCATGCGGCAACTGTGCGGTGCACTCAAGGCCGCAGAGGCCGAGGCCCCCAACGACGCCGACGCGGAGTACCTCCAGGCAACCGCATGGCCCGAGGTTGTGGCCGTTGCCGGACGACTCGCGCAAGTCATGGTCGCGAACGACCTAGGCGAACTTGCCTCCCTACACGAAGCCAGGCTCACCGACGAGTCATAGCGTGAGTAATAGGGCTGGCAGCCCTGTTGCCGCCCCGTCTCAGTTTCCGTCTCATTCACCAGCGTCCGGGGCCGTCTGCCCGGGTACGGCAACAGACCCAAGCCTCCCCGTCGAACCCGCGCGGGCACAGGCGTACTGCCCTGGATAGCCCGCTGACCTGGACCAACAGACTTGGAAGGCGTGCACGCCGACCGGGCCCTCTTCGCCCTGACCCGTGGATGCCCGGTGAACCTCTCGATACTCTGCGTCTCGTTGCCGAGGGAGGTCGCGTTGGAAACGTCGAATCAGGTTGCGCTGCTGGCCGCTGGCGTGGCGGCACTAGCGACGGTCCTGGGCTACTTGGCCAACCAGTACGCCAGCCGGCGAACTCAGCGGCGCGACCTTTTCGCAAGCGCTCTAGCGGCAGTTCGGGCCTACCAAGATCTTCCGTACCGGATACGGTGGCGCGCCCGCAGTGACGAGGAGACTCGGGCGGCTCTCGGAGAACTGACATACACGACACTGGAGAACATGCAGAACTCCCGTGCCCTGCTCGAATTGGAATCCCGGATCGTAGCCATGGCGTACACGGATCTCGTGCGCGAGACCCGCAGACTGGGCGGACCCTTCCGCCAGAGCACCTGGCGGACCCCTCCGGCACAGGGCGATGAAGCGTTCGACCAGGAAGACCCCGGGTACCGCTATGAAAACCAACCAGAGCTAGAACTCTGCCTCATGGCCATGCGACGGGAGCTGCGGCCCTACGGTCCCCTCCTTCGGCGCGGCACTCGTCGTCGTATCCTGTCCCATCGCCGGCGGCGGGCGGTCAGTTCGCGGACCAGTTCGTAAGCCCGTGCCCGATGCGTGCCCGATCAGTTGGTGAGCCACGGCCAATCGGAGTCGTCGGCGAGCTCAACCGCTCTGTGCAGGATGCGGTCACGTAGCTGGTCACGACCAGTCTCAGACAAGCCAGACCCGGTGATTCCCAAGCTCAGCGCTCACCGTCACTACGGCGAACCCAACTCGGTGCTGCGTTGTTGCGGTGCTGCGCGGGATCCTGACGGCAGAAGATGACGGCAACGAAGCCGTATACGCGCGGACGTCGGCGGCGCTCCAGTGAAGCTTCCCCTCGATCGTGGACACCTGGAGACTGGGATCTTGAGGTTCCAGAGGAAGTAGCACCAGGTGGGAAGTAAGTACACGAAGCGTTACACCGAGGAGTTCAAGCGGGATGCGATCGCGCTCGTTGATTCCTCGGGCAAGACGGTCACTGCCGTCGCTCGGGAACTCGGCATCAGCTCCGAGTCCCTGCGCGGCTGGTACCGCCGGGCGAAGGCAGACCAGGGCGAGGGCAAGTCCGGTGAGCTGACCAGCGCCGAGCGCGAGGAGCTCAAGCGGCTGCGCAAGGAGGTCCGCGAACAGCAGCAGACGATCGAGATCCTGAAAAAAGCGACGGCCTTCTTCGCGAAGGAGAACGACCGGTGAGCGAGCTGTACCGGTTTATCCACACGGAGAAGGCGAACTATCCGATCATTCTGCTGTGCCGGGTGCTGAAGGTCGCCCGGTCCTCCTACTACGCCTGGTGCGAGGGCGAGGCCGCCCGCCGTGCCAAGCGGGCCGCCGACGACGCACTCGCACACGAGATCACCGTGGTGCACATCGCTTCCCGGCACACCTACGGCGTCCCGCGCATCCACGCCGAACTGCGCCGCCTGGGCCGACGGGTGAACCGCAAGCGCGTCGCCCGCGTGATGCGTGAACGCGACATCCGCGGCGTCACCCGGCGCAGACGGCGTTCGCTGACCCGGCCGGACGCGAAAGCGAAGCCGGCCCCGGACCTGATCGGCCGCGACTTTCATGCCGAACGCCCCGGGACCAAGCTGGTCGGCGACATCACTTACCTGCCCACCGCCGAGGGCTGGCTCTACCTCGCCTGCTGGCTGGACCTGGCCACCCGCGAAGTCGTCGGCTACGCCATGGCCGACCACCACCGCGCCGAGCTGGTGGTCGACGCTCTCGACATGGCGCACGGCCGAGGCGGACTCGAGCCCGGCTGCGTGGTCCACAGCGATCGCGGCAGCGAATACACCTCGACCCAATTCCGTGAGCGCATAGGGAGGTTGGGGCTGCGGCAGAGCTGCGGACGCACCGGATCATGCTTCGACAACGCCGCCGCGGAGAGCTTCTGGGCCCTGCTCAAGGAAGAGATCGGCACCCGCACCTGGCCCGACCGGGCCACCGCCCGCGCCGAGGTCTTCTCCTTCATCGAGACCTTCTACAACCGCCGCCGCCTACGCAAGCACCGCACGTTCGGCTACCTCACCCCGGCCGAGACCAGGCAACGTCAGCAGCACACGCTCGCGGCATAACGATCACGTGTCCGAGATCACGGGGAAACTTCACCAGGGTGCTGGGTTGCTAGCTGCCGGCCTCTCGTGGCAGACGGCAAACCCCGGCGAACGAACTCCTGAAGCTGGTGTCGCAGATTCGAATCCTGCCTGGGGCACATGGCGAAGAGCCAGTTCAGGGGCTTGATCCCCGGAACTGGCCCTTTCTCGTGACCACGGTGATGCCACATCCGTGCCACGACGTCCACTACGAGTCCACGTCACCTCGCGCCTTGCGGATCAGCGACCCGAGCCGATCGGCGATCTCGGCCGTTGCCACGTGCTGATAGATCAACGCGGCGCGCGGAGTGCTGTGGCCCATCCTGGTCATCAGGTCCCGCAGGCTCACGCCGGAGGCGGCCAGGGTGTTCCCCGTGTGTCGGATCGTGGAAGTGCACGTCCGCCGTGATGCCCGCCTTGGAGCGCGCGCGGATCCAGTCGTCCCGGAAGTTGCTCCGCCGCAACTGCCCACCCCGGGGGCCGAGGAAGACGTGACCGTCCCGGCCGGGCCGGGCGTAGGTGTCGGGTGACACTGAACGTCCGACAGCAGTTCGCTCGGGAAGCCAGGTGGATCGGGTCGGCGCAGCCTCCAGTGCGCTGCACCTGTTCGTGCAAGCGCTCAAACCCGGGGTCGTTGCAACCCGCAGCGCGTCGACCAGGGTCAGCGGATCGGTGCCGCAGGCGCCGCGGCGTCAGCCACGGCCGCCGGCGCAACCTGCGTCAAGCTGGAGATATGTCCGAGACTTCACTCAGCCTGAGCCGCTACGACGGACCCGCCACGGTTGGCGGCATCGACTTCACCGAGGTCCACCTCAGCGAGCACGCCAGAACCGAAAGTCGCGAGTCCCGTACGGGCTGGGAGGGGACCGCTGAGGCCGCCCGCAGCGAGGCACCTGGCATCAGCCCAGAGTGGGCGCTGAAGCCGGGACCGCTGGAGGTACGCCTGCCAACCGGCGGGGTCGGCAGCGCCAACATCCGTAGCCTCTCACTCACGTGCGGCGACTTCTGGGTTGTCGAGCTGCTCGGTGTGGGCCCGCATCCCATGGCCTAGAGCCTGTCGTCAAACGTCAGGCCCACATCAGAAGTGATGCGAGGGTGACGGCGGCCTGGAAGGACTGAGCGGTCTTGTCGTAGCGAGTGGCGATGCCGCGCCATTGCTTGAGGCGGTTGAAGCAGCGTTCCACGACGTTGCGGCGCTTGTAGACCGCCTTGTCGAAGGCCGGGGGTCGTCCACCGCGGCGTCCGCGGCGGCGCCGGTTGCGGATCTGGTCGACGCGCTCGGGGATGGTGTGCGCGATGCCCCGTTCACGCAGCCAGGTGCGGATGGCCCGTGAGCTGTAGCCCTTGTCGCCGATGACGTGCGAGGGCCGGATTCGGGGCCGGCCAGGTCCGATCCAGGGCACGCGGATGGCCTGCATGATGGCGGTGAACTGGGTGCAGTCGTTGGTGTTGCCGCCGGTGATCGTGAAGCCGAGCGGGCGGCCCAGTCCGTCGCAGGCGAGATGGATTTTGCTGGTCAGGCCGCCGCGGGACCGTCCGAGCCCCGGGTTGTGGGCCCCCCTTTTCGGGCCCCGGCGGCATGCTGGTGGGCCCGCACGATGGTGGAGTCGACGGACACCATCCAGTCGACGGCACCGGCAGCATCCGCCTTCGCCTGGGCTGCCCGCAGCATCCGGTCGAAGGTTCCGTCTGCAGCCCACCGGCGGAAACGGGTATGCAAGGTGGCCCAGGACCCGTATCGCTCAGGCACGTCCCGCCAGGCGGACCCAGTCCGGAACTTCCACACGATCCCGTTCAGGACCATGCGGTCGTCCAGCCGCTTCCGCCCCGACTCGGCATGGGGCAGCAGCGGCCGGACGAACTCCCACTCGGCGTCTGACAGTTCATGGCGACGTATCACCGGACCATGATCCACCAGGCAAGATCGTTTGACGACACGCTCTAGTGAGCGTCGCCGGTCTACTACATGCTCGGTCTTGCGGCGCTGCCCGGTCTCACGACCTTGCGTTCGCGGAGCGGGCCCGTTGGCTCCACATCTGCCAACGGGACCGTGCCATTGTCAGGGCAGGAATTCGTAGAACGGGCGGCCAGGCGCACGGTTGCGAGAACACACGGTCACGTCCTCACCCCTGAGGTAAGCCAACAGCCACTCGCCGAACGTCATCACGTAGAGAGTCCAGGCCGGGCTGTCAAACTCCTGGACCACGACGCGCCAGGGCGACGAGGGGTCGTCGGGAACGCGAAGGAAAACCGCCTCGCCCGTCGTGGCCGTCGCCACCGGTATCAACTCACCGGGGCTCGCCCCCACCGGACTGGGCAGGAACTCCGCCATGTCCTCCTCACGCCAGAACTCGAGATCCTCCCTGACCTTTTCGCCCAGACTGTGCAGAAGATGATCGGCGGGATGCTTCAGATACAACTGCCCGTTGATCTCGATTGAACCGTAGGCGTCGACGATCTCACGGAAGTCCGCAGGAAACTCGATACCAAGTTCCTGCTCCAAGGCCATCCACGGAGCCGGATCCGACCAGTTGAACCGGGACTCACCCAACAGGGCTTCGATCTCCGCAAGCGTTGCCATCGCCATACCCTTCTGGCACTCCAGCCGTAGATCGCGATCTTGCCAGTGGGGCAACGGGAGGCGGGTCAGACCACAGTACTTGTTACCGATTTCTCTACCTCATCAAGGCACCCGGAGTCGCTCACGCTCCGCCGGGCGCGCGGCCCGCGTCCGGCCGCGCCCACGCTCCTGCCTCCGTCCCGCTCGGCGCGCCGTCCGCCGCCGCGCGCCCACATAGGTAGGCCCGAGGGCCATGAGGTCAGAACCGCGATGACTGGGTCGGCTGGCGCTCCGATGCTTTAGGCAGCCACCATGGAGCGAGCCTCGAGGATCGGGGCCCACATCGGGCTATTGCGGGCAGGTCCAGAGACTGCCCGAGTCGCGGGAAGCTTACGGGCCCCGATCTCTCGCCCCATGGCAGCCCCAGCCCAAAGCCTCTCCACACCGGCCTCATGCGAGAGCGCCCTCCCGGCCGTGGCGGGCCATGGAGGGCGCTCAAGTGACGCCAGAACCTCCTACAGCTTGGAGGCTTCAATAGCGAGGGACTGGGACGGCCTTATGCCCAGTCAGTGCAGGAGTTGAGGAAGGTGCTCCCTTCGAAGCGAGCAATCTCGACACCCTTCTCGTAGATGCCGTAGCTGCTCTGGGCCGTGGTGGACCACACCTTGGTGGTGCCGTTGCCATCGGCGTTGGTGTGCCAGGGCCACGTGAGGGTCTGCCCGGTGTCCGTCTTGGTGAGGTAGCGAACTCGGACGCTGTGGCCATCGGCCGATGTGTCCTTGACCGAGAGAGTCACCTGCACCTCGGCCCTCGGGTCAGAGCCGTTGACGGACACGGACGAGCCAGAAGCGCCCGTAGTCGAGCAGCTGGCGGTCTTGGTCACTGCGGCCGCAGCGCTCGAAGTGGAAGCTGCTCCCACCGTGAGCGCGGTTGCCGCGAAACACACACCCAGGGTGCGGCTGGCCATCTTTACGCGGTTCACGTTAACTCCTTTTGGATCTTGAGATGGTGAAGATCAGACCACCTGCAGGGAGCACCAACAAGAACGTTTTCAGACGTGTGTGCTGTCTTGTTCTCGGTTCGGGCGAGTCGGAAGGAGACGGTTGCGGTCGCGTGCCCAGCGCCCCGGGGCCGTGTCTGGGCCGTCCAAGGGCGCTCAAGGGCGACAATGGTTGGCGGGTTGACCGCAGGTCACAGGGCTGGTCGCCTCGGTTATCCCAGGTCGGCGGAAGCCCGATTCACTTCCAGAAGAACTGATCACGCGCCCTTTCGCGCGCTTGCTACTTTCTGGAACCGTGAGCCAGAGTGGTGCCCAAGCAGCTGCATTCTTCAGGGACGTCGCACGCGAGCGGACGGTTTGGTTCGTACGTGACGATGCCGGCAGCCCTGCCCCGATGGACTCCAGCGGACGGGGAGCAGCTCCGTTCTGGTCCACGGCCGCGCGCGCGAAACGGCCGCCGAACTCTGGGGTGGAAACCTTCGAGTCGAGTCTCTGACGTTGGACCACTGGCGCAATGCCGAGCTTCCTGACCTGTCCGACGAACAATTGCTAGTCGGATCAACTGGTCGGGCCCACGGTTGGTGGGATGGAGCTTCACCGTCCCCGAGGTGATCAATCGCCTCACCCACGCGCTCGGCGAATCTTCCCCCGGTCCAACACCGGCCTCCGGTTAGGCGAGCGACCCGTGAGGGCCCCTCTCAGTGACCGTGCCACATCCGTGCCAGAACGGGAGGGGACTCACGGGGAACCGGGGTGCCGAGGGGTGCGGCTGCCGGACTCTGTTCAAGGTGGGGAATCCACAGGTCACGCCGGTGCTCGCCCCACCTCGGTCCTAAGGCGGTGCTCATATGCCGGTTGGGCCGCTTACGGGGCCGGAGGCTTCCAGGCGGTGGACGAGTGCACGCAGGGCCCGGAGTTCGGCGTCCAGTGCCTGCGTGCCCTCGCGGGTGAGGGCGATCCACGTGCGGGGGCGTTTGCCGGCGTAGCCTTTCTCCAAGGTGATCAGGCCTGAGTCCTCCAGCACCTTCAGATGCCGGGACAGGTTTCCGTCGGTGACGGCCAGTTGCTTCTTCAGGAAGCCGAACTCGACCCGGTCGGCTTCGCGAGCGACGGTGAGGATGCCGAGCCGCACGCGCTGGTGGACGGTGTCGTCCAGCGCGTGGGTCGGATGCAGTCCTTCGTGGTTGTCACGCGCGGCGGACGAGTCCTCGACGCTCATGAGGCGACGGTACGCGTACCGGCAGCGCCCGGGGAGGCCCGGCGGCGGACCGCCACCCGCTCCGCCAGACCAGCGAGGAGTAGGACGGCCGCAAGCAGAAAAGCCTTGGCCTGCGGGCCGTCGGTCCAGCCGGGGTGGATGGGGTGCTCCCAGGGGAGCCAGCCGCTGCCCCAGGAGGCTCCCAGGTAGCCCGTGAGGACCACGGCGTGAGCAGTGCCGGCCGCTGCGGCGATCCAACTGCGTTCGGCCATGCCGAGGGCGAGGAGTCCGACGCCGACCAGGTACCACGGGGAGGCGTAACTGTTCTCCAGCAGTGCGGCCTCCCACGGTTGGTTCCTGCCGAACAGCAGCATGACCAGGGCCGTCGTGATCGCCGCGGTGGCTGTGACGGTTGCGCGAATCCACACAGCGCGGCGCGGGACGATGCCGCGAGTCTCGCCACGCAGGCGATACCAGCGGGCGAAGACGAACCATGCCACGGGGAGGAGCGCGAACCAGACGCCCCAGGCCGCGAAGCGCAGGACGGCGCCGTCGAACTCGCCTTTCAAGCAGGGAGTTCCCGGCTCATGCACGACGCACAGGCCAGTCAGCTCGGCGTAGGCGAAGGCTGGATAGGACCCGATGTAGCGCCCGTGGGCCCCAAAGTTGAAGGCGTACCGGGCGACCGGAGTGGCCGCCAGCGCCAGGAGACCGAAGCCGAGGAGGGGGACCCACGAGCCGTTCAGCTGCGTGCGGGTCCTGGCCCGCAGGCCTTCCGTCGCGGCCAACAGGCCGGCCGCCCGCGTCCTCGTTTCGGATTCCGCGCTGCTCGGTGCGGGTGCTCCCATGATGTCCCCCGGTAGTCGCGCTTCAGCAGCGCTGGAAATCGGATTGCCAGCCGGCCACCCGCCACTCACTAACTTTGCGATGCAAAGTACATGGCAGTCAAGAGCAAGCGTCATACCCTCCGTTCCCAGGCGAGCCCCCTGGGGATCAGCCACGGTCACTGCGGCCATGGCCAGTCCCATAGAGCGTCCATCCCGCGAAGGGTTCGGGACGTAATAACATAAGTCGACTCGATTGCATGCTCGGGGCCGAGGCAGAACGACCGCGCGTTGATCGCGAACAGCGCGCCCAATCCGTCCTTACCGACGCGCGTTCAGCGCGTTCTGCCGTACCCAATGCGTGCCAGATCGGGGCGGTAACCGACAGTCGATCAGGGGCCACCGCGAACCCCCGCAACGGCATCTTGAGCCACCAGACCTGGCGGGTCAGGATCTGTTTGGTGTTCGTCCAACCTTGCGATTCCCAAGCTCAGAGTGCGGCACCCAGTAGCCCATCGCAGCAGCCATCGGCGTCGGTCGGCGATCTCTCGGTCTCGGCCGTTGACCATGCTGATAGATCAGCGCACGCGGAGTGCTGTGGCCCATCCTGGTCATCAGCTCCCGCAGGCTCACGCCGGAGGCGGCCAGGGTGTTCCCCGTGCGTCGTAGATCGTGAAAGTGCACGTCCGCCGTGATGCCCGTCCTGGACCGCGCACGGATCCAGTCGTCGCGGATGTTGCTCCGCCGCACCTGCCCACCCCGGGGGCCGAGAAAGACGTGACCGTCCCGGCCGTGCCCGGCGTAGGTGTCGAGGTGCCACTGAACGTCCGGAAGCAGTTCGCTCGGGAGGGCCACTCATGCCAGCTCCCGCCCAAAGCCGCTCCGCCGACCTCGTGCCTCAGCTGCCCGCACTTACCGACCTGCAACCTTGACTGGACGTGATCAAGGCCTGGATAAGATCACGCCCGACACGTACAAGGTTGGGGGCGGGACCTAGTGAAGCGGCAACTGATTTCGATGGCTTGCGGTGGAACGGCGGCTCTGGTGCTGCTGGCAGGTTGCAGCAATTCCCGCGCTGAACCGAACCCTGACCGAGCCGCCTCGCCGGCTGCGTCCGCAGGCCAGGAGGTGGCTCCCCAGTCGCCCAAGGCAGCAATTGCCGTTCACGTCAAGACGGTCTTGGAGCACCGCCTCACTCCCAATGAGTCGCGGTTCGGTTCAGGCACAGGGTCGCCCTGCTCAACCTCGTCAGCGCGGATGTTCACTGCCGAGTGCCGCTCCGCAGCGGAAGCCACAGGGGCCGATGCATCGTTCGCTCTGGAGCAGATCGAGCACCACGAAGGCTTTGCGACGCTGCGTTCTGTCGCCAACAAGCTCCGGACCGCTGTCGCTAGGTACCAACAGCTTGGCTGCGCCAACAACCCGACCAGCGCATCGACCCGTCACGCCTGCCTTGAGCCTGCGGCCCTCATCGCTCAAGGCTTCCCAGATCTTCGCGATGGCGCCAACCTCGGCCTGGGGGGGCTCTAGGCCACGGTCCGACCGGGTCGTCTCCGGGCCGTCCGGTGGTGCTCAATGACAACCAAACTGACAACCGCTGACAGCCCAACCGCAGGTCAGAGTACCGACCAAGAACGTCTCCCAGGTCAGGTGACCGGCGAATCACTTCCAGGAGAACTGATCCGACCACCTTCGGCAGGGTACGGATGCGTTTCCTGATCAATGCGGACCGGCGCATGGTGGTGGTCTTCGAGCCGACCGCGGCCGAGTACGTGATGGAGCCGGACAAGGACGTGGTCGTGGAGTGGTTCGGAGACGGCGATGACGGCATGGTCTCCTTTGAAGCTGAGGACTTCGTTGTGCACGCGCCGAGCGGCGGCTACAACAGGGCCTGGGACTCCGAAGGCATAGAGATCTACATAGGGCCTGAATCAGGACCAGACGCACGCTGACGTATCGGGCTGGCCGCATGACAGACTTCCGTCCATGACGCACAGCCGAAAGGGCCATGCCGCGTAGGCGCCCCTCACGCCTCCGGGCGAACAACAGACGCTTTGCTGCCAATTCCGGCAGTTACTCAAAGATCAGCCGACTCTCGGGCCCCGCTCAAGCACAAGTCATCGAGTTGGAACGAACCCGGCTCCAGCCCGGCCTGGTAGGGCAAGCTCTCTCCCGATGGGCAGCCATCGCACAAGCGCCGAAGGACCAGCTTCCCTCACCGTTCAGTGACCGGTGCGGCGTCCCAGACTGCTGCCCTGAGCCCTCAGACGAGCGAGATCTACTGGAGCTGGCGATCTGTGCTCTCCCAAGAAAGACAGCCCGAGAGTTGCGCAGCATCGTGCAGACTCTCGACCTGAAAATCCTCGAAAGACCCGATGGCCTGCCATACGGCGAGCCGACACCTTGTTGGTGGCGAGACGCCTTCTGATCCGACCGTGCCTCATCGCCGAGTTGGTGCTGTTGGGCCTGATCCGCTGTGGCGGACATCCGAGATCTGGGGTTCAGCCCCGGAGGATGTCCGTCATGGAGAGCATGGGGAAGAAGAAGCCACGCCCTCGCCGTTCGTTCGTACCGGAGCTCAAGGCCGAGATCGTCGAGCTGTGCCGACGCGGGGACCGCTCGGTCGGCCAGGTCGCCGAGGACTTCGATCTCACCGAGACCACGGTGCGCGACAGGGTGAAGCAGCCCTGTCGCTGCACCCCGTGGGGCAGTCGGCCCCTGACCGCTGTGGGTGGTCAGGGGCCGGTCGGTACTGGTCACGCGGAAGCCGTGGGATTCGACGGAACAGAGCACGTCCTGGCGGCACTCGGGGAAGCGAGAGGTGCTCCCGACGGCTGATCCGTGCCGGTCAGCCCAGCACGTTCGTCGTCCAGTCGTGCTGGTCCGTCCCGAGCAGGGTGAACCGCTTGAGCCAGCCCTTCGGGCCGCCCACCGTGCGGTAGGCGTCCACGCCGTACATCGACTCGGTGCAGAGTTTGAGGCCGCGCTCCCGGACGCAGGTCGGCTTGGGCGGGACGTGCTGGGAGCCCATCGGGGGCGAGCTTTTCGCGGGCTCGGGCAGGTCCGGCTGGACCGTGGTCGTGATGTACCTCCCCCCGACCAGGAAGCTGATGGTGGTCGTCCAGGGCACATGCCTTGCCCAAGGGGTCGGATCCTCCTGGAAATAGGCCGAGGAAAGCGTGAGTCCCGCGGGCACATCGCTGATCCGGTACGGCAACGGAATCGCCCGGTGAGCCACGACGACCCCTTCCGCGATCCGGTGCAGGATCTCCTGTGCGCCGGTACCTGCCATGTAATCGGCGCTCAGTTCGGCCCAGCGGCCGTCCGCTGTCTGCCAGCGCAGAGTCCACGCGCCGGCGGGCCCCCAGGCGGCCGTCGCGCTCTTCCCCACCCAGTACGCGGGGCGGCCGTTGACCGACGGCGCCTCGACCCGGTGCTGCCGCGGGCCTCCCGGGTAGAAGGGCCGCCCGGTCGAGGGCGTGGTCCCCTCGGGGTAGACCTTGAGCCAGAGGATGGGTGCGACCGAACCGCCTTCGGGGACCTTGCCTTGGGCCCGCACGACGGTCTTGCCCTTCTCTGGCAGATAGCCGAGGGCGTCGATGTTCTTCGGGAGCCAGCCGAAGGACGCCTCCACGGTCAAGGGGGCGTGGCCTGTGTCCGGAGCGGGGGTGGGAGCGGTCCAGACCCGGGGCGCGGCCGGCGTCGGCCGCTCGGCCCGGTCGACACCGGGCGGCAGGAACGACACCACCGCGGTCGCCGCCACCGCGGCCGCC
The DNA here is from genome assembly GCF_056858595.1 of Streptomyces sp. TOM-9. Classification (NCBI taxonomy): domain Bacteria; kingdom Bacillati; phylum Actinomycetota; class Actinomycetes; order Kitasatosporales; family Streptomycetaceae; genus Streptomyces; species Streptomyces sp. TOM-9. The sequence continues at coordinate 4,301,278 of NZ_JBXEQB010000001.1, forward strand.
ACCGCGCCCAGCGCCGCGAACCGCCTGCGCCGCACCCGGACCCTGCCCTCCCGCACCGCCCTGGCCACATCGACACCACTCGCAGGCGCAGCCGTGCCGGCCAACTCACCCAGCTCCCGGGTCAACTCATCGGTCCCGTCACGCATCACACAGTCCTCCCAGCAGTAGTGGCGGAACGGGCAGCGAGCACCCCACGCAGAGCCTGAAGACCACGCGCCGTCTGGCTCTTGACGTTCCCCGGAGAACAACCCAGCGCATCGGCGGTCTGCTCGACGCTCAGATCGTGGTAGTAGCGGAGCACCAAAGTCGCGCGTTGCCGGGGCGGAATCGCCGCCAACGCCCGCCGCAGATCAAGAGAGGCATCCGGATCGGCCGGCGGCGCCGGATGGTCCTCCACCGGCCGGCCCTGCCACCGAGCCGCCCACCGCAGCCGCGGCGAACGCTGCTCCGCCAAAAAGGTGTTCACCAGCACCACCCGGGCATAACCGTCCGGGTTCTCCGCACGCCGCATCCGCCGCCAGTGGACGTACAACTTCGTGAAGGTCTCCTGCACCAGGTCATCAGCCCGATGCCAGTCCGAACACAACAAAAAGGCCACTCTGCGCAGCCAGTCCGCCCTGGACTCGGCGAACTCCCTGAACTCCTCATCACGCCCGCGCTCCGCCATGAACGGCACTCCTCTCCAGGCCGCACTCCAGGTGAAGCCCGACACCCTGATGCCAGAAGCAAGGCGAAAGGTTGCACGACCCACGTGCTGACGGCGGTCATTTCTCCCGTCGTGGTGCGGCGGGATCGTCACCGTGCATGGGGGTCACCGGTGACCGGCCTGTCACCAGCCGGGCAGAAGCACCAGGTGCCCCCGGTAGCCTCCCTCCCGGAGAGGTCGGACGGCGGCTCCTCCAGGCACGGCCTACTCCGGTGCGCGATAGGCGGCGGCCAGGTAGTCGCCGACGTTGTCCGAGGCGACGAAGACGATCCGCCCGTCCGTCAGCCGTATCGCGAAGCACTTCTCCACTTCGCCCTTCGCGATGAAGTTCAGCTCCGGCACGGAGTAGCGGCCGACGATCTTCCCCGTCGCGGGATCCTGAGCGGTGAAGGAGTTGTACTTGTGCCCCTTCTTCCGCCATTCCTGGATCGGTTGCCGCGTCACGCCCGGTTCTCTCGCCACGAACTTCCGACCGTCATCGCCTCCCATGGGGTTCAGATCCGTGCCGGTACGCGCGTCGTACGTGGACCCGCCGACCAGGCCCCGGTCCTGTGAGTCCAGTGCCCTTGACGCACTTGCCGGGTAATCCAGCTGCCGGTAGTACATGCTGTGGCCGTCCGACAACCGGATGGCCTCGAGCGACATGTTCGAGACGCGGACGATCCGGTCGTCCATCACCCAGACGGCATGCACGTAGTCGTAGTCCCCCGCGTACCCCGTCGGCACGTCCCAGAGCTTCCTCAGGATCGGCCCGTGCCCGCCGTTGGCGTCGTCGGGGTTGTCCCCGCCCGCACAACCGGAGAGCCCCGGCCCCCCGAGGAGACCCAACGCGACGACCCCCGCGGCGCATCTGGATCTGCGGGGCTTCCGGGGGCCGGATCGGCGGATGGATCGGACGGCGCGCACGAAGTCAGCCCCCACGAGACGAACGACAGATCCGCACAGCCTAAAGGTCGTCCCCGTACGGGGGGGGTTGCCCGGTGAGGGCGAGGTCGGGGCACCGTCCAAGCGTGTCCGGACGGCCAGTGGGCACGTCCGTGGTCAGCACCTGCGATGCCACCACGCCAGATCCGGGTCCGCCAGGGGCTCATGGTGCGTTCGTCCGAGAAGGACCGTGTCCAGGCGTTCCACCTGCACTCGGAGTTCGGTGGCGGCCCGCGGCGGAAGGAGGAGCAGGGCCTCTTGCAGCTTGTCCCGGGCCCAGCCCTCGCCACAACAGGGGCACGTGAACTCGGCTTCCCAAGGCCTCCACCGGCGCTTGGTGCCGTGAACGCGCACAGACCATCCGCTGAGCGCCACTGACACGATGCCCGGGGACAACCGCTCCCGTTCGAGCACACGGATGGCAGCATTCGCCGCCCCCGACAGACCCGGGACATCGCGATGACGGATCCAAGGGCTTCCCCATCCGCGATCTCGCGGTCGAAGCGAAGCCGGCCTTCTACGCGGCACGGCCCCTTCGGATGAAAGTCATGGACGGCATCTTCCCACGCCCCGGGATCGACCGGCCGGCTCGCGGGCGGAGGTCGGCACGAGGCAAGTGCCTACGGAGCCGGCCGTTCGACACCCGGTCCCCACGCTCGAAGGCGGCCCTCACCCTCGCCAGATGAGGAACTCGTGCGCTGTCGCGATCAGGGCACGCGCTGCGGCGCTGGGCGTCCGCTCGGACGCAGTGGCCAGGGAGAACGGCCAGTCCAGGTCGGCGCCGTCGATGGTCAGCGTGGCGACGCCCTCCGCCTTGGCGAGGGCGGGCCGTGGCAGGAGCGCCACGCCCAGGCCGTTGCGGACGTAGGCCACGCCGGTGGGGAGGTCGGTGATCTCGAGGGCGACACGACGGGTCACGGAGGCGGCGGCGAAGGCCTGATCGGCGACGGTCCTGATGCCGTAGCTCACGGGGAAGTCGACGAAGTCCAGGCCGGCCAGTTCGGTGATCGGCACGGTGCGGCGTTCCGCGAGCGGATGGCCGGCCGGCACGACGAGGTCGAGCACCGAGGCGACGAGGTCGGTCAGCGTGATGCCGGTGGGATGCGGTCCGGGCAGGGAGACGAAGGCGAGGTCGAGCCGCCGTTCGAGGAGGGCGTCGATCAGGCCCTGGGAGCCGGAGGCGGCGGCGCTGGTCTGCAGGAGCACGCCGGGGTGACGCCGGTGGAATGCGCCGAGGAGCGCGGGAAGGTCGATGAGCCCCACCGTGGTCATCGTGCCCAGCCGCAGGGTGCCGCGCAGTCCCCCGCGGACCTCGGCCACCGCGTCCACGGCTTCCCGGGCGGCGTTGAGGGCGGCATGGGCGCGCGGGAGCAGGGCGGCACCGGCATCGGTGAGCAGGACGCGTTTGGAGGTGCGTTCCAGCAGCGGCGTGCCGAGTTCTCGCTCGAGGTTCTTGATCGTGGTCGAGACCGCGGACTGGACGACGTGCAGCCGTGCGGCGGCACGGGTGAAGTTCGCTTCCTCGGCGACGGTGACGAAGTGCTCGAGTTGGCGCAGTTCCACACTCCCAATATCCCACAGGTATCTCTCGGCGAGATGGCTGCGGTCTCCGACTTTCGTTGGACGGCGACCGTTGCGTACGGCGACCCTGTTCACCGGGGGAACTGCTCGAATGAGGAAACGGCTCACCACAGGAGGCTTGGAGATGACCTACAAGACGCCACCGACATATCTGGGCAGCGGCGACCCGGTGCGGCAGCGCAAGGACTACTACCCTCCTTGGCTGGACAATCTCGCCGATGATGTGACGCTGGAGGCCGGTGTCTTCAACGGGACCATCCACGGAGCCAAGGACGTTCTCGCGATACTGTCCTACGCGCGCACCCTGTACGAATTCCAGGACTTCATCTACATCGGCACATACGGAGAGAACGGCTTCGTCGAGGACTACGCGGCGACGGTGGACGGCAGGCCGATCGCCAATATCGCCGTCGTCTACATGAACGACGAAGGGAAGACGCAGCATCTTGTGATGAACCACCGGCCGCTGCCGATGCTCCGGTACTTCTCCCGGAAGCTGGGCGAGCACTTCGCCGGTACGGAGTATGCGAAATACTGTGCCGACCCGTCGGATGCCGACCGCGACTGAACACTTTCCCGCCCGTTTCGCAATCGGGTAAAACTGGTGGCCTTTGTGTCACCCGAGGCGATTTTCGCCTTTCTCGCCGACCTGGCGAAAGCGAAGACCGGCCGCACCATGGAGAATGAACACTGTCCGCTCTTTACGCGGACACCGCCAAGGGTCGTGACCTGATCGACGACCCGCAGGTGTAGGCGGGCGAGAACTTTTGCGGGGCACGGTGCGCCCATCACTTCACTGCCCATCGGGCGATGCCGCCCTCGACCAAAGGAGAGATCCCATGCCCGTGCCACAATCCATGCGCGCGCTCGTGGCCGGAAAGGTCGGCGAGCCGACCGACGTCCTGCGGCTGGAATCCCGGCCTGTCCCCACGCCTGAGGCCGGTCAGGCGTTGATCCGGGTGAAGGCGACTCCGGTTCACGCGAGCGATCTGCACGTACTGCGCGGCCGCTACGGTTTCTCCCCCGGGTTTCCCACCGTCGGGGGGCACATGGAATGCGTGGGCCGCATCGAGGCCCTGGGCCCGGATGCGGGGGGACTGACGATCGGCGAGCGCGTGGTGACCGTCGCGGTCCCGGCGGTACCCGGGCCGCGCGTGGCCGGCACGTGGCAGGAATACCTCGTCGCCGATGCACGAAGGCTCCTGCCGGTCCCCGACCAACTGAGCGACTCCGACGCCTGTCAGCTCGCCGTCAACCCGTTGACCGCGCTGCTCCTGGTGACTCGCGAACTCGACGTACAGCCGGGTGAATGGTTGTTGCAGACGGCCGCGGGCTCCACCGTCGGCCGGCTCGTCATTCAGCTGGCCGGGCATCTGGGTATGCGCACGATCAACGTCGTGCGGCGGCGCGATGCCGTCGAGGAGATCAAGGCGCTCGGCGGCGACGAGGTCATCTGCACGGAGGACGAGGACCTGGTGGACCGCGTGGCCGAGATCGCAGGGCCGGACGGCGTGCGCAAGGCCATCGACTGCGTCGCGGGCCCCGTGGGTGCCCAGGTGTCCCAGGCACTGGCTCCCGGAGGACAGGTCGTGGTCTACGGCGCGCTCTCCACCCATCGGCAGACCGACCCGGCAGCACTGACGATCCCGCTGTCGGCGCGCTCGGTCATCTACGAGACCAAAGCGGTCCGTGGCTTCTGGCTGAACCGCTGGTTCGGCAGTGCCTCACCTGAGGATGCGCTGCGCGCGCTGTCCGAGGTCCGCGATCTCGTCGCCGACGGCGTGCTGAGCATCCCCGAAGGCCGGCCGTTCCCGCTCGAACGCTTCATCGAAGCCATCACGCTCGCCGAGACACCCGCGCACGGCGCCAAACCACTCTTCGTCTTCGGGTAGGGCGCCGTACCGCGGCAGCCCTCGAACAGTGGTGGGTGAACTGCTGGGGCACATACCGAAGGGCCAGTTCCGGGGCTTGATCCCCCGGAACTGGCCCTTTCTCGTGATCACGGCCGTACCGTATGCGTGCCACAGGGCTCGGGCAGCCGCTCCGGGGCGCCCGTCGACATCAGCCCAGCACGTTCGTCGTCCAGTCGTTCTGGTCCGTCCCGAGCAGGGTGAACCGCTTGAGCCAGCTCTTCGGGCCGCCCACGGCGTGGTAGGCGTCCACGCCGTACTCCGAACCGGTGCAGAGCTTGAGGCCGTCCTCCCGGACGCAGGTGGACGTGGAGCGCTGGACAACCGCGCCCGGCGGGAGGCTCATGGTGGGCTCGGGCAGGTCCGGCTGGACCGTGGTGTGGATGTACATCCCGCCGACGATGAAGTTGACGGTGGCCGTCCAGGGCGCGTCGTCCGGCCTCCTCCCCATGTCGAAGGAGGCTTCGGAAACGGCGAATCCCGCGGGCACATCGCTGATCCGGTACGGCAACGGAATCGCCCGGTGAGCCACGACGACCCCTTCGGCGATCTTGTGCAGGGTCTGCTGCCCCGCGGTCCCCGGCATACCGTCACCCTGCAGCTCCGCCCACCGGCCGTCCGCGGTCTGCCAGCGCAGGTGCCAGACACCCGCGGGGCCCCAGGCGGCCGTCGGGCTCTTCCCCACCCAGTACGCGGTGCGGCCGTTGACCGGCGACGCGTCGATCCGGTACTGCCGAGGACCTCCGGGGTACCAGGGGCGCCCGAGCGACGGCTTGGTTCCCTCGGGGTAGACGTCGAGCGAGACGCCGGGCCCCGTCACACCGCCTTCGGGGATCTTGCCCGCGGCGCTCACGACGGTTCTTTTCTGCTGCGGCGAGTATTCGATCTTGCCGAAGCCTGCCGGGAGCCAGCCGAAGGACGCCTCCACGGTCAAGGGGGCGTGGCCTGTGTCCGGTGCGGGGGTGGGAGCGGTCCAGACCCGGGTCGCGGCCGGCGTCGGTCGCTCGGCCCGGTCGACACCGGGCGGCAGGAACGACACCACCGCGGTCGCCGCCACCGCGGTCGCCGCCACCGCGGTCGCCGCCGCGCCCAGCGCCGCGAACCGCCTGCGCCGCAGCCGTACCCTGCCCTCCCGCACCGCCCTGGCCACATCGACGCCACTCGCGGGCGCAGCCGCGCCGGCCAACTCACCCAGCTCCCGGGTCAACTCATCGGTCTGATCACGCATCACAGAGTCCTCCCAGCAGTGGTGGCGGAACGGGCGGCGAGCACCCCACGCAGAGCCTGAAGACCGCGCGCCGTCTGGCTCTTGACGTTCCCCGGAGAACAACCGAGCGCATCGGCGGTCTGCTCGACGCTCAGATCGTGGTAGTAGCGCAGCACCAAAGTGGCACGCTGCCGGGGCGGAATCGCAGCCAACGCCCGCCGCAGATCAAGGGAGGCATCCGGATCGGCCGGCGGCGCCGGATGGTCCTCCACCGGCCGGCCCTGCCACCGAACCGCCCACCGCAGCCGCGGCGAACGCTGCTCCGCCAAAAAAGTGTTCACCAACACCACCCGGGCATAACCATCCGGATTCTCCGCACGCCGCATCCGCCGCCAGTGCACGTACAACTTCGTGAAGGTCTCCTGCACCAGGTCATCAGCCCGATGCCAGTCCGAACACAACAAAAAGGCCACTCTTCGCAGCCAGTCCGCCCTGGACTCGGCGAACTCCCTGAACTCCTCATCACGCCCGCGCTCCGCCATGAACGGCACTCCTCTCCAGGCCGCACTCCAGGTGAAGCCCGACACCCTGATGCCAGAAGCAAGGCGAAAGGTTGCACGACCCACCACTCGGGCACCGGAACCGGCGCGTTCGGCATCCTCGATGATCGGGCGACGGCCGCCCCCGCGCCGGATGCGGCCCGTCAGGGGCGCACATACGCTGTGAGTGGACGCTCCTCTCTTTGTCGAGGTGAGAGATCGTGCCGCTCTACATCACACTGCTGAGCTGGACCGACCAGGGGATCCGCGCCTACGCCGACACGGCCGACCGGGCCGACGCCTTCGGCGACGCCCTGCGGCACGTCGGTGGGCGGCTCGTGGACATCTACTGGACCGTCGGGCCCTACGACCTCGTGGCGGTCGTCGAGGCACCCGACGACGAGACCGCCGCCGCGGCACTGCTGCGGCTCGGCGCGATCGGCAACATCCGCAGCACGACCCTGCGGGCCTTCGGGCGTGACGAGGTCGAGGGCATCATCGCCAAGGCGTCCGCCTGAGGAACCATGGCCTCGCCACCGCACCTGGACGAACTCCGGGCCGGCGGCTGGGAGGACCGGGCGGAGCGCGGTCACGAGCCGTCGGCGGCTTGTTCGAAGAAGGAGCCGCGCCTCAGCCGCTCGTAGGAGGGTTCCGCCCGCGCCATCCACGCGTCCACGTCGGCGGCCATGGACGGGAACCGCTCCTTGAGGGGTGCGGCCAGGGCGGCGATCTCCGCCCAGGAGTCGGCGAGATACGTCTCGCTCTCCAGGCCGATCGCCACGGCCGCGCGGAACGGGTCGTCGGACCGCAGCCACCGCTGCGCCACCTGGACGATGCGGCCCATGTGCTCGGCGTCGATGATCCACGACATGGAGAGGAGCTGTTCGGAGACGTAGCCGGGGACGACAGCGGGTGCCCGGTGGTCGACGAGGAAGTCCATGACCTGCTCGACGTCCATTGATCCCCCCTTGGCGCGGCCGGTTCCCTTGACCGGCGGGGTCACATGCTAGATGTGGCCGCCGGGGCTGGGGGCCACAGCCTGTACTGCGTCGGCTGCCTCTGACCGGCTCCCGGAAGGGGTGCGCGGATAGGGCGATTCCTCGCTTTCCGCTCCGCCGTGCGGTCCGCCTTTCTTCGGGCGGCCGGAGGGTGTTGACCTGCGTTGCGGATCATCACAAGATGGCCGCGTACGGCTCTCCGCCGAGATCGCCGGCCGGGCCGTCCTCGACCGCTTCGCCCGTCGGTACGGGCAGGCCGGTGTGCGGTCCGGCGCGTCCGGAATCCTGGAAGGTCACGCGTTCATGCAGAGCTACGCCTCGGCGCAATTGGCATCACCTGGCACCTACTTCCAGACGGCTGCGTTCTGCTGCCTCGTGGCGATCGTGCTCATACGGGCGGGCCGCGTGTGGCGCCGCGCGGCGCGGGGCCTGCTCGCCCCCGACGAGCCGGTGCGCGTGGAATCCGCTCCGGCGCCCGGTCCGGCGTCCTCGCCGGCGCGGGGCGACCGGACCGTGGGGCGGGTCTACCTCTGCTTCGGCTGGTTCCTGGTGCTGGGGACGGTCGTCAACCTGGTCAACGGCGTCCGCTCGGTGTGGGGCTGAGGGCCCGTCGGGCCCTGCACGGTCAGCGGCGGCGACCGGCCTCCGTCGGCGGCGCAGGGGCCTGGGGCTTCGTAGTGGCGCCCGGGCCCAGGATCCGATCGCAGTAGGGGCCCACGGCCTCCTTTCCACCGGCCGCCCTCTCCAACATGGCCCGTGCGGCAGCGTCCATGGCCTCGCCGCGTCCAACGGCCTTGGCGTAGGCCTGGCAGAGCCCCTTGGGTTCGGCCTCTGTGAGCCCGGGGGGCGTGGCCCGCGAACCGGGCGTGGCAGGAGGCGTGCCGGCCGCTTTCCCCGCCGTGGGTCCGGCGGGCGGCGTGGGCACGGGTCCGGTGGGCGTGGCGGCGACAGGGGTGGGGGACGCGGAGGCGAGCGGCGTGGCTGACCCCGCCGAGCCGGAGGCCACCGGACGGGGCCCGGTCCCGGTCGAGTGAAAGGGGTTCGGAAGCGTGCCGGACTGCGCGGCGACCGCCACACCACCGAGGGCGAAGACCGCAGCCAGTCCGCCGGCCACCACGCGGGCACGCCGGCCGAGGGCGGACGGTCGCCGCCGCGTGGACCCGGCGTCCTGCGCCTGCCGGTATGCCGCCAGCACCACCCGCTCCCGTGCCGGATCCGCCGGCAACGGCGCCGACGCGGCCGCCAGGAGACGCGCCACATGAGTCGCACGGCCGTCGGCGTCCCCTATGGGAGCGCCGTCGAGCAGCCGCTCCACCAGCGCGGTGTCCATCCAGTCGTCGTGTTCTCTGCTGTCTTTCATCCTTCACTTCCCCCGGCTCCGTCGAGGCGCTCCGCCAGGCGTTTCAGACCCCGATGTGCGGCGGTCCGCACCGCACCCGGCCGCTTGCCCAGAACCTTGGCCGCCGTGGGCGCGTTGAGCCCGACGACCACTCGCAGGAGGACCGCCTCGGCCTGGTCCTGCGGCAGCCCTGCAATCAGATCGAGCGCCCGCCGCGTCGACAGGTTCTCCAGCGCCGAGCCGCCGGCGTCCGCGAGCGTCACCGGCTCGATGACGCGGTCCTCGAGGGGTGTGGTGCGGGGCCGCGCCTTGATCCTCCTGATGTGGTCCAGGGCACGGTGCCGGGCGATCGCCGCGGCCCAGCCGCGGAAGGCCTGGCCGTCGCCGCGGAAGCCCGCCACGTCCCGGACGATGTCGTGCCAGGTCTCGGAGGCCACGTCCTCGGCGTCGTCGCCGACCAGGCCGCGCAGGTAGCCCAGGAGCATCGGGTGGACCTCCCGGTAGACGGCTGCGAACGCGGTCTCGTCACCGCTGCGGGCCCGCCGGACCGCATCACCGAGTTCGCCCTCGCCCAGCCGGTCGCGCCGACGAACCTCCGCCTTGCCCACTGCGTCCTCTTCGTGCTCGTCGCCCCGTGCATGCCGCCCTGTCGCGCCGCGGAGACCCGGCCTCCCGCGGCACGGCGGGAGTCACACCTGGCCCCGGCCCATCACCGAGAGGCAGAAAAGACGCAGGCTGTCCGCCGCGCCGTTCTCGTACCGCTTCATCGCCCGTCCGAGCGGGTTCCAGACACGCCCGTCCGGTGTGCGGATTCCGAACGGCTGCCCGAATGTATCGCGCTCCTTCTCGTCGAACTCCACCCAGGCCGCCCCGGTCGCGCGGACGAGCACCTCGCCCGTGTAGGCGCCGAACCCCCGAAGGGTCGGAGCCACCGCCTGGAGGGGAGGGCCTTCACGCCGGATGGCCTCGATGACCCGGTCAACCATGGTGAGGCTCGCCGGCGAGTAGTCGAGCCTGATCCTGGCCCCTTCCCGGGCCATGGTCACCACGTCCGCGGCGAGGCGGGGCCCGAGCACGGCCACCCGTGGGTTGCTCACGTCCTGCTTCATCCTGCCCCTTCACTCCTCGGGCCCGTGTGCGGTGCTGCACGGGGCTATCCACGGGGGCGCAACCGGCCCCGAAACCGTTACACCCCGGGGCCGGGACCGGAGTGACAACACCGCGAAAGCATTGCGGGAGCGGAAACCACCACATGCCGCTCTTGGGCGAAATATGGTGGCGGTCGCCAACGGAGCGGGATCGCTTGTAGGGTGCGCGGCCGTGCACCAGACCCTTGACCCCGACGCGACACGGCCGCAGCCGGAGCGCCCCGTCGCGCCCCGTCGCCACGCCGTCACGGCGCCCGTCTTCGTCGACGCCTCGGGGCGTCGCCAGCGGCGGGTTCGGCGGCTCGGGCTGCTGCTCGCCGTGCCCGCGGCCGCGTACATCGCCCTCCTGCTGAGCGCGCTCCTGGGTGGGCCCGGCGCCTCCTCGCCGTACCTCCCGTTGCCCGAGTCCGCCGAGCGCCCCTCAGGCGGTCCGGCGTCGGGGGCACCACAGCGTGAGGGAGGCGACCCGCGCCGTCCGGCGACAGCACCGACCGCGGTTCCCGAGGGTCGCCCCGGCGACGCGTCCCGCACGCCCGCATCCGTAGCCGAGCCGGGGGCCGCGACCACGACCGGACCGAGCCCGGCGGCAAGCACCCCGCCGGGCGCCGCGAAAACGACCCCGGCACCCGCCGTGGTCCGGGGCAGGAGTACGGCTTCCCACCCCGCCCCCGCCCCCGCCCACAGCACCGGTCGCGGCCGCGACTAGGGACGGCCGTGTTCCACCGCCGAGGAGAGCAATCCCGATGAGGCGCGCCCAGACCCGCCACCCCCGAAGACGCGGCCACCGCGGCATCGTGCGCAACGTGCGCAACGTGCCGCTGCGTACACACTGGCTCCTGCTGACGATGCTGGTCCTGACGTTGAGCGCGGCACTGATCATCCAGGGCTACACCCATCACATGTCCGGGATCGGCGACGACGCCGCCAAGCCGTCCGGTGCCTCCGACCGCGTGCCGGCCGGCGTGACCCGTGGCGGCCCGGTTGTCGACGGCTCCTCGCACGCCGTACGCACGGCCGGTCCCGGGGTGCGCACCGTCGCCCTCACCTTCGACGACGGCCCGGATCCGAAGTGGACGCCGAAGATCCTGGACGTTCTGCGCCGCCATCATGTGCACGCCACGTTCTTCGTGGTGGGCACCCAGGTCGCCGCCCATCCGGAGCTCGTGCGGCGCATCCTCGCCGAGGGGCACGAGATCGGTGTCCACACCTTCACCCATACCGACCTGGGCACGCTCCCGGAGTGGCAGCGCTCGCTGGAGCTGCGCGAGACCCAGTTGGCGCTGGCGGGCGCCACCGGGAGGACCAGCTCGCTGCTACGCCCCCCGTACTCGTCCGGGAACGCGGCGGTGACGAACCAGGACTGGTCCGCGATCCGGGCGGCCGCCGGGGACGGCTACCTGACCGTGCTCAGCACGCTTGACAGCGGTGACTGGCGGCGGCCGGGTGTGGACCGGATCGTCACCGACTCGGTCCCGCGCGGCACGGCGGGGCAGATCCTGCTGATGCACGACGGCGGCGGCGACCGCTCGCAGACGCTGGCGGCTCTGGACCCGCTGCTCTCAACACTCGCCGACCGGGGCTTCTCCGTGACCACGGTGAGCGGAGCGGTACGGCTTCCACAGTCCACTCGGCCCGCCGCAGCCGGAGACCACTGGCTGGGCCTGGGGCTCATCGGCGCACTCACCGCAAGCGCGTGGGCCCTCCGGATCCTCGGCTGGCTACTGTACGCGGCGGGCGCGCTCGCCCTGCTGCGCGCCGCCGCCGTGATGGTCGCGGCCCGACGACACGTCCGCAGGCGCGACGTCCTGTGGGGACTGCCGGTGACCGCTCCGGTCTCCGTCATCGTGCCCGCGTACAACGAGAGCGCCGGGATCGAGGCGGCGGTCCGCTCACTCCTCGCCTCCGACCACCCCGTCGAGATCGTCGTCGTCGACGACGGCTCTACCGACGGCACGGCCGACCTCGTGGAGTCGCTGCGGCTGCCTTCTGTGCGCGTCATCCGGCAGGCCAACGCGGGCAAGCCCGCGGCGCTCAACACCGGGATCGCCGCGGCCTCGTACGACCTGCTCGTGATGGTCGACGGCGACACGGTCTTCGAACCCGACGCGGTGCGCAGACTCGTGCAGCCCTTCGCCGATCCGGGTGTCGGTGCGGTGTCCGGGAACGCCAAGGTCATCAACCGCCAGGGCCTGCTGGGCCGCTGGCAGCACATCGAGTACGTGGTGGGTTTCAACCTCGACCGCCGCCTGTTCGACCTCGCGGAGTGCATGCCCACCGTGCCCGGGGCCGTCGGCGCGTTCCGTCGCGACGCCCTGGTGAGAACCGGCGGCGTCAGCGACGACACTCTCGCCGAGGACACCGACCTGACCATGACGCTCTGTCGCGCAGGCTGGCGGGCGGTGTACCAGGAGGACGCGATCGCCTGGACCGAGGCCCCTGCCTCGCTGGGGGCGTTGTGGCGCCAGCGCTACCGCTGGTGCTACAGCACGCTGCAGGCGATGTGGAAGCACCGCGGGGCACTGCTGCAGTCCGGCGCGGCCGGCAAGCTCGGCCGCCGCGGCCTGCTGTACCTGCTGCTCTTCCAGGTGCTGCTGCCCCTGCTGGCCCCCGTGGTCGACGTCTTCGCCGTCTACGGGCTGGTCTTCCTCGACCCCGTGCGCATCGTCGGATTGTGGCTGGGATTCCTGGCGCTGCAGGCCGTGATGGGGCTGTACGCCTTCCGGCTCGACGGCGAGCGGGCCGGCCCCCTGTGGAGCCTGCCCCTGCAGCAGTTCGTCTACCGGCAGCTGATGTACCTCGTGGTCATCCAGTCGGTGGCCACCGCCCTCGCCGGGTCGCGGTTGCGTTGGCAGCGGATGGAGCGCTACGGCAGTCTGTCGGTCCCGGCGCCGGGACCCGCTACAGCAGCCGCGGCCGGGACGGCGGGATCGCCCACGTTGCTGGCCGACGCCTGGGTCGAGGAGGCCCAAGCCTCCCGTGCCGCCGATGTCCCCCATCTGCACGGGGCCGCCCTGCCGGGGGCGTACCCTCCGGCGGACGCCGCACCGTGGGACGGTCGGCAGAGCTGGTGACGCCCGTAGACCGTCGTGGACGCGCCCCGTGGCGCGGACGCGCTTAGGCTGCGGGCATGGCGAACGCGACCGTACGCGAGTGGTACGAGGAAGAGGGCTGGGGCGTGCTGGACTGCCCCGAGACGCCCGGGGGGTGCTTCGCCCACTACAGCGACATCGAGATGAACGGCTTCCGCACCCTGTCCGCCGGCCAGTCGGTGGCCCTGGAGTGGGAGGCGCCCGGATTCGCGCAGGACGGGTACGACTACCGCGCCCTGCGCGTCGTCCCGAAGGGCTGACCGGGCCCGCGGGTCAGCCCACGTCCCACAGGAAGCGGTGGGTGTGGATGCCGAAGTACGGGAAGGTGTCCACCCCCGCGACCCCTTCGACGGCCCTGACGACGTCGTTGACGAAGTCCAGCAGGTCGGACGGGCCCGGGCAGACGACCTCGGCGAACAGTGCGTAGGGCCCGGCGGTGAGGACCGCGTAGACGACCTCGTCCCGGGCGGCGAGCGTGTCCGCGACCGCGCGCGGGTCGCCGTCCACGCGGACGCCGAGCAGTGCCATCGCCTGCCCGCCCATGGCCATGGGGTCGGTGACGCCCACGACCTGCACGACCTTGCCGTCCATGAGCCGCTGCAGGCGCTGGCGGGCGGCGGACGGGGAGAGCCCGACCTTCGGGCCGAGGTCCGCGTAGGGGATGCGGCCGTCGGTCTGGAGTTCACGGAGGATGGCGCGGTCGATGTCGTCCACGGGGCTCAGCCTGCCAGTTCGGCCAGCGCACCGGCGAAGAGGGTGGTGTGGGTGTCGACGTCGGCCTCGGTGGTGGCCGGGCACATCAGGGCCATGTTGTGGAACGGCGTCATGAGGATGCCGCGGTTGGCCAGCCACAGGTGCAGGAAGTCCTCCAGCTCGGGGTCGGAGACGGCCGCCGACTCGGTGCCGTCGCGCGGCGCGGGCGCGGCGAAGCGGTATTCCGTACGGGCGCCGAGGCGGCTGACGGACCAGGGCAGGCCGTGCGCGGCGACGGCGTCGGCGACGCCCCGCTCGAAGCGGGCGGCGAGGGCGGACATGCCGGTGAACGCCTCGTCGGTGAGGACGTGTTCGAGGGTGGCGCGCATGGCAGCGACGGACAGGGCGTTGCCCGCGAGGGTGCCGCCGACGCCGCCCATGTCGACCAGGTCGAGGTCGCCGCGGGACAGGAGGCGGTCGGCGAGGTCGGCGGAGAGGCCGTAGGCACCGGCCGGTACGCCGCCGGCGATGGCCTTGCCGATGGTGAGGACGTCGGGGTCGAGGTTCCAGGCGGCGGTGGCGCCGCCCGGCCCCGCGGAGAAGGTGTGGGTCTCGTCGTTGATCAGCAGGACGCCGCACCGGCGGGTGATCTCGCGGACGCCCGCCAGGTAACCGGGCTCGGGCAGCACGATCCCGATGTTGGTGAGGGCGGGCTCCATCAGGACGGCGGCCACGTCCCCGTGGGCGAGCTCCCGTTCCAGGCCCTCCAGGTCGTTGAACTCCGCGACGCGGCTGGTCAGCGTGACGTCGCAGGGCGCTCCGACGTTGCCGGGGCGGCTCGCCCCGCCGCGGCCGCCGGGGCCGGTGACGATCAGGGACTCGTCGACGCTGCCGTGGTAGCAGTAGCTGTTGAAGAGGATCTTCCGCCGTCCGGTGACGGCCCGGGCGAGCCGGATCGCCCAGCGGTTGGCGTCGGTGGCCGTCAGCGAGTACGACCAGCGGGGCAGCCCGAAGCGGCGGGCCAGTTCGGCGCCCACCCACTCGGCGTCCTCGGTGGGGAGCATCGCCGTGGCGCCGCCCTGCTCGCGGTAGCGGCGCTCGATCGCCGCGGCGACGGGCTCCGGGGAGTGCCCGGCCATGGCGCCGGTGTCGCCGAGGCAGAAGTCGACGTACTCGTGGCCGTCGATGTCGGTCACACGGGCGCCGCGGGCACCGGCGAGGTAGCGGGGGAAGGCTCCCGCGTTCTTGTTCATCCAGGTCATCGGCACCCGGCCGAAGAGGTGGTCGGCGGCCTCGTACGCGGCCCGCGACTTCGGGTTGCGGGCGGCGGCCTCGGCGGTCTCCCGGGCGAGCAGTTCCTTCAGGCGGGTGCGGTCGACGGACATGGGGCCTCCTCGGCGACGGACGGCTCCGACCATACGCGTGATTCCATTGCCGATCCATCCTCCGGCGCCAGATTCGATCGCGCGAGCTATCGAATCCCCATCCGATGGTCAGCGCGAGGGCCACGCACACCTGCGGGGCGGCGTCGGCGGCCCGGCCTGCGATCCGTCACGGCCGCAGCGGGTGCGCCCGCCGGGGACCGGTGCCAGGGTGGCTGGTGTCGGTCGGTGGACGGACGGCAGGGAAAGGCGGCGATGGCCATGGCGGGACACCCGCACGCCATGCTGGTCCACAAGGTGTACGCGGCGCTCACCCGGAGCGACATGGACGCGCTGGCAGGGCTGCTGGCCGGGGACGCGGCCCACCACTCCCCCGGCGACCATCCGCTCGCCGGTCACTACAAGGGCCGGGACGAGATCATCGGCTACTACCGCAGGCTCGCCGAGGAGACCGACGGCAGCATGCGGGTCCAGTTGCGGCAGGTGCTCGTCGACGGCCGGGGCCACGCGATGTCCCTCCACCACCTCACGGCCGAGCGCGGGGGCGGCTACCTCGACCAGCCCGGCGGCATCGTGTTCCGGATCGTCGGCGACCGGATCACGGACCTGGACGAGTGCGTGGGCGACCTCGACGCCGCCAACCGCTTCTGGTCCTGAGCGGGCAGGCGCCCCGGGGCCCGGTCTCACGCCGTGACGGGGAAGACCCGCACGCTGTTGCTCACCATCGACCGCAGCGGCTCCACTTCTCCGGGCGCGACGGCCGCCCGCAGGCCCGGGAAGCGTGCGAACCGCGCGGGCAGCGCGATCTCCGCCTCCAGGCGGGCCAGCGCGGCGCCCGGGCAGAAGTGCGGCCCGTACCCGTAGGTGAGGTGGCGGCCGGCGGGGCGGGTGACGTCGAAGCGGTCGGCGTCGGGGCCGTGCCGCTCCGGATCGCGTCCGGCCGCGGCGTAGGAGGCGAGGAAGGCGTCGCCCCGGGGGATGACGGTGTCCCCGACCGGGATGTCCTCGACCGCGTAGCGCAGCGGGAACCGGCCCACGGGCGAGTCCCAGCGCGGGGTCTCCTCGACGACCGCGCCCCAGCTCGCCCGCCCGACCGGACGAGGTCCAGCTGCCCGGGGTGGTCGAGCAGCGCCCGTACGGCGTTGGTGATCAGGTTGAGGGTGGTGACGTGCCCGGCCACGCGGATCTGCAGCATGGTGCCGGTGACCTCGGCCTCGCCGAGCCGCTCGCCGTCCTCGTGCGCCGCGATCAGGGCGCTGGTCAGGTCGTCGCCGGGGACGGCGCGGCGGGCGGCGGCGAGCTCGGCCATGATCCCGTACAGCGCGCGCCGGTCGGCGACGACGTCCTGCGGCCCGGTGGCGCTGCGCCGTCCGCGGTCATCATGCCCGGCACGGTGACGAAGGTGATCAGCGGCCAGCCCTCGGGGACCTCGCCCTCGGCGAGGGCGCGCCAGTGGCGGGGGTCCTTGGCCGTGCGGGGATCCGCCGGCAGTTCCTGCAGCAGGTCGTGGCGCGTGACCGCCCAGGCGGGGACACCACCGGGGAGCTCGACGCGCGCGACCGGGCCGAGGGCGCGCAGGGCGGCGTTCTCCCCGTGCTGGTCGCGGCCGAGCGGGTCAAGGCGCAGCGGCGCGGGCCGAGTTGCCATGGACGACATCGTGGCGTGCGCCCGCGGGCGCGCGGAACCCCGCGCCACACCACCCCCCGCTCCCCCACCCTCCCCTTCCTCGATACCCCTAGGGGGTATAATTTGATGGTGGGTGGACGGCACGGTGCCCGACGCCGTCCACCGGAACACGCACAGGACGCACGAGGAGAACCCATGTCTGTCAGCTACAGCGTCTCCGGGATGAGCTGCGGTCACTGCGAGTCCGCGGTCAGCAAGGAGGTCTCGACCCTCCCCGGTGTGACCGGCATCACGGTGGACGCCAAGACCGGCCTGCTCACCATCGACTCCAACGCCCCCCTGGACGAGGAGGCCGTCCGCGCCGCCGTGGACGAGGCGGGCTACGAGCTGGTCGGCCGGGCATGACCGTCCCGGATCAGCAGCAGGTCACCCCGCGGATCGCCGCGCAGGCCGCCCCTGCGGGCGTCACCGAGCTCGAACTCGCGATCGGCGGGATGACCTGCGCCTCGTGCGCGGCCCGGATCGAGAAGAAGCTCAACCGGATGGACGGCGTCACGGCCACCGTCAACTACGCCACCGAGAAGGCCAAGGTGGCGTTCGGGGACGGGATCGGCGTCGGCGACGTGATCGCCATCGTCGAGGCCACCGGTTACACCGCCGCGCTCCCCGCCCCGCCGGTCACCGACGCGTCGCGGGAGGAGCCGGAGTCCGCGCCGGGCGAGCTCACGGCGCTGCGGCAGCGGCTGCTGACCGCCGTCGTGCTCGCCGTGCCCGTCATCGCGATGGCCATGGTCCCGGCCCTGCAGTTCCGCAACTGGCAGTGGCTGTCGCTGACCCTGGCCGCGCCGGTCGTGGCGTACGCGGCATGGCCCTTCCACCGCGCGGCGTGGACCAACCTGCGGCACGGCGCCACCACCATGGACACGCTGATCTCCATGGGCACGCTGGCCTCCTTCGGCTGGTCGGTGTGGGCGCTCTTCTTCGGCGACGCGGGCGTGCCGGGCCTGACGCACCCCTTCGAGCTGACCGTCGCCCAGGGGCACGGCTCCGCCAACCTGTACCTGGAGGTCGCCTCCGGCGTCACCGCCTTCATCCTGGCCGGGCGCTACTTCGAGGCCCGTTCCAAGCGCCGGGCGGGCGCCGCGCTGCGCGCCCTGATGGAACTGGGCGCCAAGGACGTCGGCGTGCTGCGCGGCGGGCGCGAGGTGCGCGTCCCCACGGCCGAACTGGCCGTCGGCGACCTGTTCGTGGTGCGGCCGGGCGAGAAGGTGGCCACCGACGGCGTCGTACGGGAGGGCACCTCGGCGGTCGACGCCTCGATGCTCACCGGCGAGTCCGTACCGGTCGAGGTGGGGCCGGGCCGGGCCGTCACCGGGGCCACGGTGAACGCCGGCGGCCGGCTGGTCGTGGAGGCCACCCGGGTCGGCGCCGACACCCAACTGGCTCGTATGGCCCGCCTGGTGGAGGACGCCCAGAACGGCAAGGCGGCGGCGCAGCGCCTCGCCGACCGGATCTCCGCGGTGTTCGTCCCCGTCGTCATCGGGCTCGCGCTCGCGACCCTCGGCTTCTGGCTCGGCAACGGCTCGGGCCCGACCGCCGCCTTCACCGCGGCCGTCGCCGTGCTGATCATCGCCTGCCCGTGCGCGCTCGGACTGGCCACGCCCACGGCGCTGATGGTCGGCACCGGACGGGGCGCGCAGCTCGGCATCCTCATCAAGGGACCCGAGGTCCTGGAGACCACCCGGCGGGTCGACACCATCGTGCTGGACAAGACCGGCACGGTCACCACCGGTGCCATGACGCTGACCGGCGTCCACCTGGCCGAGGGCGAGCGGGAGGACGAGGTGCTGCGCCTGGCCGGCGCCCTGGAGGACGCCGCCGAGCACCCCATCGCCCGCGCGGTCGCCCGGGCGGCGGAAGAGCGCACCGGCCCGCTGCCCGACGTCACGGGCTTCCGCGCGCTGCCCGGACTCGGCGTCCAGGGCACCGTCGACGGCCACGAGGTCACGGTGGGCCGCCAGGAACTGCCCGAGCCGCTCCCGGCGGGGCTCGCCCGGGCGAAGGCGGAGGCCGAGGCCCGCGGCAGCACGGTGGTCACGGCCGCCTGGGACGGCCGGGCCCGCGCGGTGCTCGTCGTCGCCGACGCCGTGAAGCCGACCAGCGCCGACGCCGTCCGCATGCTGCGCGGACTGGGCCTCACCCCGGTGCTGCTCACCGGCGACCACGAGGCGGTGGCCCGGGCCGTCGCCGCCGAGGTCGGCATCGACGCCGCCGATGTGATCGCGGACGTCATGCCGGAGGACAAGGTCGCCGTCGTGGCCCGGCTCCAGCGGGAGGGCAGGTCCGTCGCCATGGTCGGCGACGGGATCAACGACGCCGCCGCGCTGGCCCGCGCCGACCTCGGACTCGCCATGGGCACCGGCACGGACGCCGCCATCGAGGCGAGCGACCTGACCCTGGTCCGCGGCGACCTGCGGGTGGCCGCCGACGCCATCCGGCTGTCCCGGCGCACCCTGGGCACGATCAGGGGCAACCTCTTCTGGGCCTTCGGCTACAACGTGGCGGCCCTGCCGCTCGCCGCCGCCGGGCTGCTCAACCCGATGATCGCGGGCGCCGCGATGGCCTTCTCCTCGGTCTTCGTGGTCGGCAACTCGCTGCGCCTGCGCGGGTTCCGGCCGCTCGCGCGCTGACCCCCACGGCCGCCCCCGGGCCATGGGGGGGCGGCCGTGGCCGTGTGGCGGTCACTCGCCGTCGGTGTCCAGCAAGGCGGCGATCACCGCGTCCATGTCCAGGTGGCGCAGTTCCTGCCCGGGCGGCACGGCCTCGTACACCCGGGCCAGGAAGCTCCGCAGACCGGAGGTGCGCACCTCCACGAGGGCGGTGCCCTCGTCGGTGCGGAACTCGATCGCGGTGTGCTCCGGCCCGTTCGGCCGGATGTGCACGTCGCCCTCCCCGGCGGGCTCGTACAGGCCCGTGGTGAGCAACCCGCGGGCGAAGACCCAGGTCACCTCGGCGCCGTCGAGGGAGACCTCCGCGGGGAAGGTGATCCGGGCGGCGAGCGGGTCGTCGCGGCGGTAGCGCAGGGTCGCGGTGATCTCCCGGCCCCGGGGCCCCGAGCGCGGGGTGCGCAGACGGGCCCTGACGATGTGGTCGATGTCGGTCAGCATGGCCTTCCTCGGCAGGCGGGCGGTGCGCTCCGGATGCGTTCCGGTCCACCGGGAGAGCGCGGACGGCCGCTGTCCTTACACGACTTCCGGTACCGATTGTGTGATGTACGTCACAGGCGGCCGGAGGTGCTGTCGGTGGGCCGTGCCACGATGAGCCATGGACGCACGACGGACGGTGGGGGCGCAGGAGCGGCGGCGCCGCATGGCGGTACGGCACCGGCTGACGCCGGAACGGCGGGCCGCGACCCCCGAGGAGGTCACCGAGTCGCTGGTGGCGCTGCACGGCACGGACCCGGCGACGGTCTACGTGTCGGCCGCCGCCAGGATGCGCGAGCCCGGCGCCGCGGCCCTGGACCGGGCACTGCACGAGGACCGGAGCCTGACCCGGCTGCTGGCGATGCGGCGGACGATGTTCGTGGTCACCACCGCCTCGGCGCCGGTGGTGCTGTCCGCGGCGGCCCTGGCGATCGCCGCGCTGGAGCGGCGGAAACTGCTCAAGCACCTGGCCGACGGCGGCGGCTGGGACGAGCGGTGGCTGGCGGAGCTGGAGGAGTCCGTGCTCGCCGCCCTGACCGGACGCGGCGAGGCGACGGCCGCGCAGCTCGCCTCCGACGTGCCCCGGCTGCGCGAACAGGTCGTGGTGGCACGCGGCAAGCCGTACGAGGCCACCCAGGCGGTGTCGACGCGCGTCCTGCGGGTGCTGGCGGCGGAGGGCCGCATCGTCCGCAGAAGGCCGGTGGGCGGCTGGACGAGCAGTCAGTACCGCTGGGCCCCGGGCACGGTGACCCGGACGCCCCCCACCGCGCAGGCGCGCGTCGAGCTGGTGCGCCGCTGGCTGGCCGCGTACGGGCCGGGCACGGAGGCCGACCTGAAGTGGTGGACGGGCTGGACGCTGACCGAGGTCCGCAAGGCCCTGGCGGCGCTCGGCACGGAGGAGGTCCTGCTCGACGGGGAGACCGGCCACGTGCTGCCGGGCGACGGCGACCCGGCCCCGCCGACGCCACCGTGGGCGGCGCTGCTGCCCGCGCTGGACCCGACGCCGATGGGCTGGCAGCGGCGCGACTGGTACCTGCCGCAGGACGAGCGGGAGCGGGCGGCGCTCTTCGACCGCTCGGGCAACATCGGCCCGACCGTGTGGTGGAACGGGCAGGTCGTCGGCGGCTGGGCGCAGCGCGCCGACGGCGAGGTCGTCCACCGGCTCTTCGGCGACCCGGGCCGCGAGGCCGTCGCCGCGATCGAGGCGGAGGCCGCGCGGCTGCGGGGGTGGCTGGACGCCGTCCGCGTCACGCCCCGCTTCCGCACCCCGCTGGAGCGCGAGTTGTCGGCCCAGGCGGCTTCGGCGCCCCAGACGCCCCCGGCCCCGTCGGCCCCGTCGGCTCCACCGGCCTGAAACACCGTCACCACGGGTATGCCGCTCATGACGCCCGGTGACCGGCCGGGCGCGGACCGGGCGGAGGTGGACCGATGGAACAGGTGGCCGTGTTCTGCGGCAACTGCGACTGCGGCTGTCCCACGCTGTACGTGGACGAGACGGCGCCGGCCGACCAGCGGGTCGTGCTGACCGACGACTTCGGGCAGCGGGTGCGGATGAGCGCCGAGCAGTTCCGCTCACTGGTCGAGGAGGCGAAGGCGGGCCGGCTGGACCACGTATAGCGGTCCGGCCGGCCCGTCCTCCCGATCGCCCGCGCACCGCGGGCGGGGCCGACCCGGGTCAGGCGACCCGGGTCAGCTTCGAGCCGAAGGAGGGCTCGACGAGGGCCGACTGCAGCACGACCGGGACCCGGATCATGCTGTCGCCCTTTCCGACGACGAGTTCACCGACCTGGTCACCTGCCTGCGCCGCGTGCGGCAGACCCCCCTTGCCGGTCTCCACCGAGATGTCGACCTTGAGGCCCGTCCAGCCGATCGCGGTGACGTCCTTCCCGGCCACCACCGGGGTGCGGCCGCCGAGGCCGTCGTCGACGTAGCCGACGACGTCGCCCTTCTTGATGATCGTGGCCGAGGCGAGCGCGTCCCGCGTGCCGTCGATCAGGGTGCGGCTGCGGCTGAGGACCGTGTCGATGATCGGCGCCTTCTGCTGGTCGAGCATCGCGCCGACGATCAGCTGCTTGGTGCCGCCGATCGTGCGGTAGGCGGCGAAGAGCAGGTTGCCGCCGGCCTTGGTGCTGGTGCCGGTCTTGATGCCGACGATGTCGTGGTAGCCGGCCAGCTGGTTGTAGTTCTTCTGGTCGTCGCCGTTGATGTCCGTGTACTGGATCTTGGTGGCGATCTGCGCGAAGACCTCGTCCTTCATCGCCGCGTGCCCCAGTTTGACCTGGTCGCTCGCGGTGCTGACGGTGGTCGCCTCCAGGCCGCTCGGGTCGGTGTACGTCGTGTCGTCCATCCCGAGTTCCTCGGCGGCGGCGTTCATCTTCTTCACGAACGCCTCCTCCGATCCCGCGTCCCAACGGGCCAGCAGGCGGGCGATGTTGTTGGCCGAGGGCAGCATGACGGCCTCCAGCGCCTCGTACTCGCTGAGCTTCTGCCCGGCGGTGACGGGGACGACGGACTCCGACTCCTGCATGCCGCTGTGGTACTGGTCCTCGGCCTTCTGGTCGACCTCGACGGTCTCGCCCTTGCCGCCCTTCTTGATCGGGTGGTCGCGCAGGATGACGTAGGTCGTCATCACCTTGGCGACGCTCGCGATCGGCGTCGGCACCTGCTCGCCGAACTCGCCCATGCGGCCCAGGCCCTCGGCCTCGACGACGGCCTGGCCCTCGCTGGGCCACGGGAGCGCGAGTTCGTCGCCCTTGAAGGTGTACGAGGTCTCGGCGGTCAGGTCCAGCTCCGGCTCGGGCAGCGGGCGCAGCGCCTGCGCCACGCAGAAGGCCACGATCAGCAGCAGGACCAGCGGGGTCCAGATCTTGATCCGCCGCACGGTCGTGCGCAGCGGCGTCTGCGGCGGCGGCGGCGTGTTCGTCAGTTCCGCCAGCAGCCGCAGCGGCTCGTCGGGGTCGGGCGGCAGCGGCATCTGCTTCGTCCGCGAACCGCCGCCGGGCTCCGTGGTCGGCGCGGTCTCCACGGGCGCCGGGGCCTGCGGGACCACGTCCGGGCGGTCGTCGGTCCGCAGCGGGACGAACGTTCCGCTCGGCCGGGGGGGCGCCTTGACGGGCGCGGACGCGGAGGGCACGCGCAGGGCCATGGTGCGGTCCCTGGCCGGCGTGCCGCCGCCCTCGGTGCGGGGCGCGCGCAGCGTGAGCGTGCCCTCCCCGGCCCTGGGGCCGTCGTGTCCGCCCCCGGACGCCTCGCGCGCCCCGGGTCCGCCCTTGACGTCTCCGGGGCCCTGTGAGGGGCCCTCGGCGTCGTCCTCGTCGTCGTCCGAAGGGGTGGCGTCCCGGGACTCCCCGGGAGCGTCCTGAGTGGAGTCGTCCGGGGTCTCCTCGCCCGCGTCGCCGGCGTCGTCGTCCCCGGGCTCCGCTTCGGCGTCCGCCCCGGTCCGCTCGTCCGTCCCCGCGGAAGGCTCTTCGCCGCGGCCGGTCTCCCCGGCGGCGGAAGGTTCCTCCGGCTCGGCCCCGGAGTCCGCGGACTCCTCTGGCTCCTCGGCGTCCTCGGGGTCCTCGGGGTCCACGGCGTCCACCGCGTCCTCGGGCCCCTCCGCGGGCGTCCCGCCGGCGGTGGGTTCCGCGGCGCCGTCCTCGGCGGCCTCGTCCTCGGTGCGGTGCTCCTCGCTGCGGCCCTCGGGGCCGTCCTCGGTGCCGGCTTCGGCCTCCGCCCCGTCCCCGGCCCCGTCCTCGTCGCCGTCCTCGTCGCCGTCCTCGTCGCCGTCCTCGTCGCCGTCCGTACCGGATTCCTCCGCGCCCGCCTCCTCGGCGACTGCGTCGTCGGTACGGGATTCCGCATCGTCCCCCGCGCCGTCGGCCGGAGGGGCGTCCTCCGCGTCCGGCGTAGCGTCCTGCGGCTCGCCGTCCACGCCCGCTCCGTCATCCGGCGTAGCGGAAGCACTCCGATCCGGCTCAGGCACGCCCTCCGCTTCGGGCGGCTCCGGCGCGAACTCCGGGTCCCCGGTGGCCGGTTCCGATGCGCCCCGGGGCGCTCCCACGACCCCGCGGAAGACCGACAGCCGCGGATCCACCGCCCCGCCTCCGGTCGCCTCCCCCGACAACTCCTGCTGCTCCGCCCTGCCGGGGGACTCGCCCGCCACCGGACCTCCTCCACACTCGTGCGGTGCGCCGCCGCGGCGCCCCGCTCACCCTTACACCAGTTTCCAGGCCCCTGCTGTGAAGCCGCCGTGGGACCCGCCGTGGGACGCCAACGGCCCCCCGCGAGCCACCGCCGCCCTCGGTGCTAGACGAGAACGACATATGAGTCGGTTCCCGCACGAACGGGCAAGGCGCTCTCGACAGGCCGGTGTGAGAGGCGTCACCCTGTCATTCATCCACGCGGGGAGGCATGGATGGGCAGGAGCCGCAGAACACTTCCGGAGGAGCTACTGCTTCTCGCCTTGGACCCGGCCACGGGTACCACGGCGCAGCCGCAGTCGCTCGACCTCGGTCTTGCCGGGGCACAGCTAGTGGAGCTGGCCCTCGCAGGACGGATAGCCCCTGACGGGGATCGTATCGCCGTGGTGCACCCACGGCCGACAGGAGATCCGACCCTGGACTCCGCGCTCGAACTGCTGCGCCGTCGTGGCAGCCCCGTGCGCGCCGTCCACTGGATCGGCGGGCCCCGCCTGGGGCTGCGCCAGACGTATCTCACGCATCTGGAACGGTGCGGCATGGTGCACGCCGTGCCGGGGCAGATGTGCGGGGTGCTGCCGACCACGCGCTATCAGGCGACCGACAGCGAGGTCAGCCGGGAGATCAGGGCCCGGCTGGACAGTGCGATCCGCACCGGGGTGCCACCGGACCCGCGGACCGCCGCACTCGCCGCGATCGCCCATGCCGTGGGGCTCGGCAAGCACCTGTACCCGGGCAACGAAGGCCGGTCGTCCCGATCGCGGCTCCGTGACCTGATCAGGTACGACCCCATGGGCGGCCTCGTCGCGCACGCCGTGATGGACGTGCAGAACGGTGCCGCCGCGCAGCCGAAGCGCGCCCCCGCCCAGGGGCGTCCGGCGGCGGCCAGGGCGACGGGCCACGGCATGGTCCGCGCCGGCGTCCGCTGACCCGGGGTGTCCGGCGGCAGGGCCCGGACACCGTGACGACCGCGATCCCATCGCAACCGCCCCGCGCGTTGCTGTTTGTCCGCTCTTTCGACGAGCGCAGCATATGACCAATTCCCAGCGGTGGGATGACCGATAGTGGCACTCTGCTGACCAGCAGTACATATCTGCAGAGAACACGGACCAGTCCGGAATACGGAGGTGCACATCCCGTGGCCGCCAACGTCAATCCCACCGTCAGGCGACGCCGACTCGGCTCGGAACTGCGCAAGCTGCGCGAGCAGAAAGGGATGACCGCGGAGGAGGTCGCCGCCCGGCTGCTGGTCTCCCAGTCGAAGATCAGCAGGCTGGAGAACGGGCGCCGGAGCATCAGCCAGCGCGACGTGCGCGACCTGTGCAGCGTGTACGGGGTCGAGGACAGCCGTCTCGTCGACTCCCTGATGAACATGGCGCGCGAGTCCCGGCAGCAGGGCTGGTGGCACGCCTTCGGCGACGTCCCCTACAGCGTCTACATCGGCCTGGAGACCGAGGCCGAGTCCCTGCGCGTCTACGACTCCCTGGTGGTGCCGGGCCTGCTGCAGACCCGCAACTACGCCTCGGCGGTCATCGAGGGGACGCTCCCCGAGGCCACGCCCGAGCAGATCGAGAAGCGGATCGAGATCCGGCTGCGGCGCCAGGAGCGCGTCACCGACCCGGACTCGCCGCTGCGCTTCTGGGTGGTGATGGACGAGTCCGCGCTGCGCCGTGTCGTCGGCACCAAGGACGTGATGCGCGAACAGCTGGAGTACCTGGCCCAGATGAGCACCCAGGCGCACGTCACGGTCCAGGTCCTGCCGTACGACGCCGGGGCCCACCCCGGCATGTCCGGCAACTTCGCGATCCTGGAGTTCGCCGACGCCACCGACTCCAGCGTCGTCTACATCGAGGGCGTGACGAGCGACCTGTACCTGGAGAAGCCGACCGACGTGCACGGCTACAGCGTGATGTACGAGCACCTGCGGGCCCAGGCGCTCAGCGCGGAGCAGAGCCGGCAGTTCATCGCGGACGCCGCTAAGGAGTATGCACGCTGACTCCCCGGCGGGAATGCCGCAGAGTACACCTGCGTCCCGTGAGGCGGAAGACCTCCTGGAATATGCCACCCGTTGGAGGTAATAGCCGCTGTGGGCAGTGATGTTGGCGAGTAGCTTCGATCACGTCAGAGCTGCACAAAAAAGAATGCTCGGAGCGATCATGGCTATTCAGCTCGGAAACACCAGGGCGTGGACCAAGTCCACCCGTTCCCAGGGAAATGGCGCCTGCGTCGAGGTGGCCTCCCGTACGACGTCGGCCGTCGACGTCCGCGACTCCAAGGACCCCGACGGCCCGACGCTCGCCTTCTCCCCCGAGGCCTGGGCGGCGTTCGTCGCGGACGTCGGCCACGGGACGTACGACCTCGACTGAGCACCGCCGCAGTATCCGTACGGGCCCTCTCGACCGGCACGCCGTCCTGGCCGAGGGGGCTCACTGCCACCCCGGCGCCCTACCCCCGCAACCGGTCGACGTAGGTGTCGGTCCCGGGCACCGTGGGGACGAAGGGCGCGACGAGTTCGACCCGACCGAGCCCCGTGCCGGCCACCTCGGTGTCCAGCCCCGTGAAGTGCTCCTCCCACACCTCGCGCGGGTCCCGCTGCAGGAACCACAGCAGGGTGAGCCGGGTGCCGACGCCCTCGACCTGCTTCACGTACGACATCCGCTCCAGCGGCAGCGGTGTGGGACGGAAGACGGTCACCATCGCGGAGGGCGAGCCGGCCAGCCGCCGCGGCAGGTGGCGGTCGCGCAGCAGGCCGAGCAGCGCGTCGCACTCCTGCGGGGTGTCGGTGTCGACCACCTCGACGACCAGCCCCGCGTAGGGGTGGTCGAGCGCGTGGAAGTCCCGGGGCCCGGCCGGCCCGTCACGGTAGACGGTGACGGCGTGGTCCTGGAAGGCGGTGAAGACGTGGGTGCGGTCGTGGTGGACGCGGGCGTCGCGGTTGAGGCGCCGGTTGATGGCGACGGTCCACTTCATGTGGTCCCCGTAGCGCCCGGCCGTGATCCAGTACACGGTGATGTAGCAGCCCTCGGTGACGGGCCGGGCCACCGCGGACTTCTCCGGGTAGCGCAGTAACTGCAGGTCGCGGGTGGCCACCCAGCGGCGCCCGGCGTACATCCAGGGCATGGCCATGGCGCCGGCGATGAAGTGGTCGTCCTCGTACCAGCGGTTGTAGGCGTACTCGTGGCCGGGGTGCGGCTCGACCATGGTGATGAGCGCGTGGCCGAGGCCGGGGCCGTACGGGCCGACGGAGGCCAGTTCGGCGTAGACCTCGCTGCGGGTGTCTTCTTCGGTCATGCATACGGTGTAGCTGACTGAGCGTCAGAAATGGAAGCCCGTGGCGGTGCCCGGCACATCTGTGTACGGTCCGCGAAATCGCCCGCCCACAGCGAAGGAGCCCGCCATGCGTGCCGCCGTCCCCGGCCTCGCCACCCGCGCCACCTCCGTCGGCGGCTCGCCGGTACGGGAGATCCTCGCGCTGACCGCCCGCCCGGAGGTGATCTCCTTCGCCGGCGGGCTGCCCGCCCCCGAGCTCTTCGACGCCGCGGCGATACGCGCCGCGTACGACCGCGTCCTCGCCGAGGCACCCGAGCGGGTGCTGCAGTACTCCACCACCGAGGGGGACCCGGCGCTGCGCACGGCGGTCGCCGGCCGGCTCAGCCGGGCGGGACTGCCCACCGGCTCCGAGGACCTGCTCGTCACCGGCGGCTCCCAGCAGGCCCTCACCCTGATCTCCACCGCCCTGCTGGAACCCGGGGACGTCGTCCTCGTGGAGGACCCGGGCTACCTGGCGGCGCTGCAGTGCTTCGCCTTCGCGGGCGCCCGCGTGGTGCCCGTCCCCTCCGACGCGGACGGCATCGACCCGATGTCCCTGGAGCTGGCCGTGGTCCGGGAGAAGGCCAAGCTGCTCTACCTGGTGCCGACCTTCCAGAACCCCACGGGCCGCACGACGACCGCCGAGCGCCGGCAGGCGGTCGCCCTGATCGCCGAACGGCACGGTCTGTGGATCGCGGAGGACGACCCGTACGGCGAACTGCGCTACGACGGCGAGGCGGAGCCGTGGATCGCCTCCCACGAGGCGGCCGCCGACCGTACGGTCCTGCTCGGCAGCCTGTCCAAGATCATGGCCCCCGGGATGCGGCTCGGCTGGCTGCGCGCCCCGGCCACCCTGCACCGCGCGTGCGTGGTCGCCAAGCAGTCCGCCGACCTGCACACCTCGACCGTGGACCAGGCCGCCGCCGCCCGCTACCTCGCCGACTCCGACCTCGACGCCCATCTGACCCGGGTCCGCGCCGCCTACCGGGAGCGGCGGGACGCCCTGCTGGCCGGGCTGCCCGGCGCGCTGCCCGAGGGCAGCTCGTGGAACCGGCCCGAGGGCGGCATGTTCGTCTGGGCGCGGCTGCCCGCCGGTTACGACGCGACGGAGCTGCTGCCCCAGGTGGTGGCCCACGACGTGGCCTACGTGCCGGGGGCGCCCTTCTACGCGGGCGAGCCCGACCGTGCGGCGCTGCGGCTGTCCTTCGTGACGCACACCCCGGACGAGATCGGGGAGGGGCTGCGCCGGCTCGCCAAGGCCCTGGCCATCGCGGGCGGGTGAGCCTATTCTGACGATCCGTCAGTTCATCCGTCGGGGTGGAGGTGGTGGGTCGTGCTGCTGCGCGACAAGACCGTGGTGGTGTCCGGGGTCGGAGCCGGCCTCGGACAGCGCGTCGCCCAGGCCGTCGTCCGCGACGGCGGGAACGCGGTGCTCGGGGCCCGCACCGAGGCCCACCTCGCCAAGGCGGCCGACGAGATCGACCCCGGGGGCGCCCACGTCGCCTGGCGCTCCACGGACATCAAGGACGCCGCACAGTGCGAGGCGCTGGCCGCACTCGCACAGGAGCGCTTCGGCGGGATCGACGCGGTCGTCCACGTCGCCGCCATGGACGGCTACTTCGGCGGTCTGGCCGACGCCGACTTCGAGACCTGGAAGACGGTGCTGGACGTCAACCTGCTCGGCACGCTGCGGATGACCCGGGCCTGCCTGCCCGGTCTGCGCGGGCGCGGCGGCGGCTCGGTGGTCTTCATCGGCACCCAGTCCGCCGTGGCCGCGCCGTCCCAGGTGCGCCAGGCGGCGTACGCCTCCTCCAAGGGCGCGCTCACCTCGGCGATGTACTCGCTCGCCCGTGAACTCGGCCCGGAGCGGATCCGGGTCAACACCGTGCTGCCGGGCTGGATGTGGGGCCCGCCGGTCCAGGCCTACGTCGGCTTCACCGCGCACACCGAGGGCGTACCCGAGGACGAGGTGCTGCACCGGCTCACCGACCGGATGGCGCTGCCGGAGCTGGCCACGGACGGCGACGTGGCGGAGGCCGCGGTCTTCCTGGCCTCCGACCGGGCGCGCGCGATCACCGGGCAGTCGCTGCTGGTGAACGCGGGCGAACTGATGCACTGACAGGGACGGTCGGAGCCCGGGCGGGCTCCGGTCGACGTGCGGTCGTTCCGGCGAAGTACCCGCTCATCGTGGGGCGCCGGGCAGGTTCACAACAACGTGAAGTAAGGTCAAGAACAAGTAAAATCGTTCTACTCGCTGATCGACGTTCATGTCCTTGAACGCCGATGGTCTTGACCAGCCCCTTTCCAGGCGGTTCAATCTGGGGCGCCGCCCCGCGACGGACGTACCGGCGAAGTGCGCTCCCGTTCACAAGGCGGACCCCTGGAAAGGGCAACAACGCATGAACAGTCTCGACTGGGCCGTACTCGTCGGCTACTTCGGCGTGATGGTCGCCATCGGCCTGTGGTCCCACAAACGCGTCGACGACGTCAGCGACTTCTTCACCGCGGGCGGTCGCATGCCCTGGTGGCTGTCCGGCATCTCGCACCACATGTCCGGCTACAGCGCGGTCATGTTCACCGGGTACGCCGGCATCGCCTACACCTACGGCGTCACCTCGTACGTCACCTGGTCCTTCCCCATCGCCATCGGCATCGCCATCGGCGCCAACCTCTTCGCGCCCCGGCTCAACCGGCTGCGCTCGCGGCTGCACGTGGCCTCGCCGCTGGAGTACCTGAAGACCCGCTACAACGTCCCGACCCAGCAGGCACTCGCCGTCTCCGGCGTGCTGCTCAAGATCGTGGACGTGGGCGCCAAGTGGGCGGCGATCGCCACCCTCCTGTCGGTCTTCACCGGTGTCTCCCTCAACCAGGGCATCCTCATCACCGGCGCCGTCACGGCCGTCTACTGCACGGTCGGCGGCCTGTGGGCGGACGCCCTCACCGAGCTGGGCCAGTTCGTCATCCAGCTGCTGGCCGGCCTCGCCATGCTGGTCGCGGTGCTGGGCGAGATCGGCGGGATCAGCGGGCTGTGGACGGTCTGGGACAAGCTGCCCGACAACCACACCGCCCCGACCGCCGGCCCGTACACCCTGACCTTCCTGCTGGCGTACCTGTTCATCAAGACGTTCGAGTACAACGGCGGCATGTGGAACCAGGCCCAGCGCTACATGGCCACGAGCAACGCCCGCGAGGCCACGCGCTCGGCGCGGCTGTCGTCCGTGCTGTGGTTCGTCTGGCCGCTGATCCTCTTCTTCCCGATGTGGGTCGCCCCGCTGCTGGTGAAGGCGCAGAAGCCGGACGCCTCCGACTCGTACGCCCTGCTGACCGAGCAACTGCTGCCGCACGGCCTGCTGGGCCTGGTGGTCGTCGGCTTCTTCTCGCACACCATGGCCATGTGCTCCTCCGACGCCAACGCCATCGCCGCCGTCTTCACCCGGGACATCGCCCCGGTGCTGTCCAAGGCGGCGCGCGGCTGGAACGCGCGGGCCGGGCTGCTCGCGGCGCGGCTCACCACCGTGGCCTTCCTCGCCCTGTCGATGGCGGTGGCCACCCAGGTCAACTCGCCGACCTTCAAGGACATCATCACGGTCGTCATCAAGTGGGTGGCCGGCCTGATGGGGCCCATCGCGATCCCGTTCATGCTCGGCCTGCTGCGCACCTTCCGCAAGTCCGGCCCGACGGCGGCGCTGGTCTCCTGGGCGGCGGGCCTGTTCGCCTTCTGGCTCACCAACTACGGCCTGGACGGGGTGCAGCTGCAGATCCAGATCGTGACGCCGCTCGCCGTCAGCCTCGTGCTGTACGTGCTCATCGGCTTCGTCAAGCCCGAGGACACCCCGGAGCGCGACGCGGTCCTGGCGCGGATCAACTCCGACGGGGACGGGGACGACGCGGCCGCCGCCGCGACCCTGCCCGAGGAGCCCGCGAAGGCCTGACGGCCGGTTCCCGGGGCGGGCCTTCACCCGTCCCGGGACCCGCCCGGGCGCCCGCCCGCTCACAGGACGTCGGCGAGCTCCTGCAGCAGCCGCCGCTTGGGCCGCGCCCCCACCAGGGACTTCACCGGCTCCCCCGACCGGAAGACCATCAGGGTCGGCATCGACAGGACGCCGTACGCCGACGTCGCCTGCGGGTTGTGGTCCACGTCGAGCTGGACGACCTTCAGCCGGCCCGCCTCCTCGCGGGCGACCTCCGCCAGGACCGGGGCGATCTGGCGGCAGGGCGGGCACCAGTCGGCGGTGAACTCCACCAGCACCGGCCCCTCGGCCCCCAGCACCTCCTCGGCGAACGTCGCGTCGGTCACCTCGGTCAGGCCCTCGATGTGCGTCGTCATCGCGTACTCCCCTCGTCTGCCTCGCAGCTGAACTCACAGCGCGGTTCGGAGGTGCCCCCGGCCGAGGCCAGCTCCGCGCGGACGAGCTGCGAGCCGAGTCGCTCGCGGAGCTCCCCCAGACGGTCGATGCACTCGTCGAGCTCGGCCAGCTTGCGCCGGTAGACGTCGATCGAGGCGGCACAGGAGTCACCCTCCGGGTGGCCGGCCCGCAGGCAGTCCACGAACGGCCGGGTGTCCTCCAGTTCGAAGCCGAAGGCGCGCAGCGCCTGGATCTGCCGGAGCAGTCGCAGGTCCTGCTCGTCGTAGGCCCGGTAGCCGTTGCCCGTGCGCCGGGCCCGCAGCAAGCCGAGCGATTCGTAGTGGCGCAGGGCGCGGGTGGTGGTCCCGGCCCGTTCGGCGAGTTCTCCGATCCGCATGCCCCCGACGGTAGACCTTGACGCGGACGTCAAGGCCAGCTCGGTTATTCCCCGTCGGGGCCCGGCGGCCCGGTGATCCTCCCGACACCGCCGACTGACGTACGCCGCACCTATCCTCGGAGGATGACCCACACTCCGCCCACCACCAACAGCATGCGCCGTGCCCTGAGGCGCGCACGGGACGGCGTCGCGCTCGACACCGCGGAGGCCGCGGTGCTGCTCCAGGCGCGGGGGGCGGACCTCGCCGCCCTGACGGAGAGCGCGGCCCGGGTGCGGGACGCGGGCCTGGAGGCGGCGGGACGGCCCGGGATCATCACCTACTCCAAGAGCGTCTTCATCCCGCTCACCCGTCTGTGCCGGGACAAATGCCACTACTGCACCTTCGTGACCGTCCCCGGCAAGCTGCGGCGGGCCGGGCACGGGATGTTCATGTCCCCGGACGAGGTGCTGGAGATCGCCCGGCGCGGTGCCGAACTCGGCTGCAAGGAAGCGCTGATCACCCTCGGGGACAAGCCGGAGGATCGGTGGCCCGAGGCGCGGGAGTGGCTGGACGCGCACGGCTACGACGACACCATCGCGTACGTGCGGGCGATGTCCATCCGGATCCTGGAGGAGACGGGGCTGCTGCCGCACCTCAACCCCGGGGTCATGAGCTGGACGGACTTCCAGCGGCTGAAGCCGGTCGCCCCCTCGATGGGCATGATGCTGGAGACGACGGCGACCCGGCTGTGGAGCGAGCCCGGCGGCCCGCACTACGGCTCCCCCGACAAGGAACCGGCCGTACGGCTGCGGGTGCTGGAGGACGCGGGGCGCAGCTCCGTGCCGTTCACCAGCGGGCTGCTCATCGGCATCGGGGAGACCTACGAGGAGCGTGCCGAGTCGCTGTTCGCGCTGCGCCGCGTCGCGCGGTCGTACCACGGCATCCAGGAACTGATCATCCAGAACTTCCGCGCCAAGCCGGACACCGCGATGCGCGGCATGCCGGACGCGGAACTGGACGACCTGGTGGCCACGGTGGCGGTCGCCCGGCACATCATGGGGCCGTCGGCCTGCCTCCAGGCGCCGCCGAACCTGGTGGACGCGGAGTACGCCCGGCTGATCGGGGCCGGCATCGACGACTGGGGCGGGGTCTCGCCGCTGACCCCGGACCACGTCAACCCCGAGCGGCCCTGGCCGCAGATCGAGGAGCTGGCGGCGCGCTCGGCGGAGGCGGGCTTCAGCTTGCGCGAACGGCTTTGCGTCTACCCGGAGTTCGTCCGGCGCGGCGAGCCGTGGCTGGACCCGCGGCTGCTGCCGCACGTCACCGCGCTGGCCGACCCGGCCACAGGTCTGGCGCGCGAGGACGCCGAGGTCACCGGCCGTCCGTGGCAGGAGCCGGAGGAGGTCTTCACCGCCGTCGGCCGCACCGACCTGCACCGCACCATCGACACCGAGGGACGCACCGGCGACCGCCGGGACGACTTCGACGAGGTCTACGGGGACTGGGAGGCGCTGCGCGAGCAGGCCGCCCCCGGCCTGGTCCCGGACCGCATCGAGGCCGACGTGCGCACCGCACTGTCCGTGGCCGCCGACGACCCCACGAAGCTGACCGACGCCGAGGCGCTCGCGCTGCTGCACGCCGACGGGGCGGCGCTGGACGCGCTGTGCCGGATCGCCGACGACGTCCGCCGCGACGCGGTCGGCGACGAGGTCACCTACGTCGTCACACGGAACATCAACTTCACCAACGTCTGCTACACCGGCTGCCGGTTCTGCGCCTTCGCCCAGCGCCGCACCGACGCCGACGCCTACACCCTGTCCCTGTCCCAGGTCGCCGACCGGGCGGAACAGGCCTGGCAGCTCGGCGCCACCGAAGTCTGCATGCAAGGCGGCATCCACCCCGACCTGCCCGGCACCGCCTACTTCGACATCGCCCGCGCGGTCAAGGAACGCGTACCCGGCATGCACGTGCACGCCTTCTCCCCCATGGAGGTCGTCAACGGCGCCACCCGCACCGGCCTGTCCCTGCGCGAATGGCTGACCGCCGCCAAGGAAGCCGGCCTGGACTCCGTCCCCGGCACCGCCGCCGAGATCCTCGACGACGAGGTCCGCTGGGTCCTGACCAAGGGCAAACTGCCCGCCGCCACCTGGGTCGAGGTCATCACCACCGCACACGAACTGGGCCTGCCCTCCTCCTCCACCATGATGTACGGCCACGTCGACCAGCCCCACCACTGGCTCGCCCACCTGCGCCTGCTCGCCCGGATCCAGCAGGAGACCGGCGGCTTCACCGAATTCGTCACCCTGCCGTTCATCCACACCAACGCACCCGTCTACCTGGCCGGCATCGCCCGCCCCGGCCCCACCCTGCGCGACAACCGCGCCGTCACCGCCATGGCCCGCCTCCTGCTCCACCCCCACATCCGCAACATCCAGACCAGCTGGGTCAAGCTCGGCACCGACGGCGCCGCCGAGATGCTGCGCTCCGGCGCCAACGACCTCGGCGGCACCCTGATGGAGGAGACCATCTCCCGCATGGCGGGCTCCGGTTACGGCTCCTACCGCTCCATCCGCGACCTGGTCGCCATCGCCGACGCCGCCGGCCGCCCCGCCCGCCAGCGCACCACCACCTACGGCGAAGTACCCGCAGAACGCATCGCCGCAGGCCTGGCCTCCGACGGCCACCTGCCCGAACTGCTGCCCGTCCTCGAGGACTGAGCCGGGGCGCGGCCTCAGCCGCGCCCCTCGGCAACCTGTGCAAAAGAGTCCGAGCAACTCTCCAAAAGCGTCACACAGGCTGCGCACCTCCTTCGGGAGGTGTCGTTAGCGTTGCTGGCCGTCCCGCCCTGCACGGTGAACGTGCGCGCGGACCTGCCGCCGACGTCCCCCGGCGGCGTTGTCAGCAGAGAAAGACTCGGAGATGGACTACTGCTCCTCTTGCCGTCGGCATCTCAACGGGGCTCTCGTGTGTCCGGGGTGCGGCGCGTACGCACCCGACATAGCACCGCCCATGTGGCAGGGCCCGGACCCGACCGCCGAACGCGAGCGGCTCCGCGACGCGGACTCCCCGGACGACCCCGACGGAACCGAACAGGACGACGCCGACCCGTCGCTGCAGGGTCGTGCGGCCCGGCGACGGCAGCTGGAACGCTGGAAGAAGAACCGGCGGCGCGCGGCGGCGGCCACGGCCGTGGCACTCGTCGGCGGCGGCCTCACGGTCGCGGCGCTGCCACACGGCGGCTCCAAGGGCCGGGCCGACACGGCGGCGGCCGCGGAGACCCTGACCCCGGCCACCGCCCGCACCCTGCCGCTCTCCTCGATCCCCGCGCAGCCCGGCGGCGACGCCACGCACCGCCCCGGTCAGCCCGCACACCCCGCCACCACCGCGCCGCGCGGCGACGCACCCCACGCCGCACCGACCGCGACGCGCACCACCGCGCCGGCGCACACCGCCCCGCAGGGCGACACCGGTCCCCGGACCGGCACGGTCACGGCCGTCCCCACACCCGCGGACATCACCCCGCACACCACCGCGCCCTCGTCCGCCCCCCACTCCCCCGCGGACGTCCCGGCCACACCCCCCACGACGACGGCGGCCCCCACGCCGCCGGCAACGAAGTCACCGATGCAGCTGTGCCTCCTGGTCCTCTGCGTCGGCTGACCGGAAAGGAACCCCACGTGTCAAGCAGCCACGCCGACCACGACCGCCGCCGCGTCCACGCCTGGCGGTTGTGGGCCGTCGGAGCCGTGACCGCGGTGCTCGCCGGCCTGCTGGCCAAGGCGGGCATCCTGGTCGCGCAGAGATTCCTGCTGCTGCCGCTCTTCGCCCCCCAGGGCTACGGGCTGTGGCGCGACGCCGCCGCCACCGCCTACGTCCTCGGGGCAGCGCTCGTCGCGCTCGCCGCGACGCTCCTGCTGCGCGTCCTCCTCACCACGACGCCCCGCGCCACGCTGTTCTTCGGCTGGATCATGGCCGGGCTGACCCTCTTCGCCGTGGTGATCCCGCTGGCCCTGCACCGCTCCAACGAGATGCTCGCCACCTGCGTGGTGAACCTCTTCATCGGGCTGATCGTCACCTCCCTGCTCGCGGGCGCGGCCCGCTGGGCACTGACCCGCGGCATCCAGGCCCCCCGGCCCGCGTGGCAGGGCCGCACCTGGTGACCCCCGGGCCCCGGCCCCTCGAAGGCCCCCGTTGCCACGGCAGCGGGGGCCTTCGCCGATGCGTGACCGACCACATTCCGTTCGTGACCGGAAGCCGACCGATCTGGGTCGATTACAGTGCTTGGTCGGGTCGAGCAGAGAGGCGTTGGTCATGGTCGGGGCCATATGGGGGCGTGCCGAGCAGCAGGACTTCCGCAGCCGGGTGCGCGGTTGTCTGCTCGGTGGTGCGATCGGCGACGCCCTCGGCGCAGGCGTCGAGTCCGACTCCCTGGCCGCCCTGCGGAAGGCGCACGGGAAGGACGGGGTCACCGACTACGTCCCGGCGTACGGGCGGCGGGGGGCCGTCACCGACGGCACCCAGATGACGCTGTTCACCGCCGAGGGCCTGATACGCGCCCAGGTGCGCCGCGACGCCGGGGCCTGGCACCCGCCCACCGACGTGCACCGGGCCCACCTGCGCTGGGCGGCCACCCAGAACGACTGGGGGCCCGACGAGCGCCGCAAGGACGCCGGCTGGCTGGCCCGCGAGGAGTGGCTGTACGCGCGCCGCGGCCCCGGGAAGGCCTGCCTGACCGGTCTCGGCGACGAGCGGATTGGCACCCTCGACAACCCCAAGAACCCGGACGCCAAGGGCAGCGGCGCGCTCGTACGGTCCGCGCCCTTCGGCCTGCTGGTCGGCTGGGAGCCGCAACTGGTGTTCCAGCTCGCCGTCGAGTGCGCCGCGCAGACGCACGGTCATCCCACCGGCGTGCTGGCCGCCGGGGCGTTCGCCGTCATCGTCCACGGACTGGCCCGCGGCGAGGCCCTGGACGGCGCCGTGCAGCACACGCTGGCCCTGATCGCGGCACGCCCCGGGCACGAGGAGACCTCCGTGGCACTGCAGGCCGCCCTCGGCGCCGTACGCCAGGGACTGCCCGGCGCGGAGCGGGTGGAGTCCCTGGGCGCGGGCCGGACCGCCGAGGAGGCGCTCGCCGTCGGCGTCTACTGCGCCCTGGTCGCCGAGGACGTCCGGCACGGACTGCTGCTGGCGGTCAACCACTCCGGGGACAGCGACTCCACCGGTTCGATCTGCGGCAACCTGCTGGGCGTGCAGCACGGCGAGACGGCCCTGCCCCCGGCCTGGACCGCGGAACTGGAGGGCCGGGGCACCGTCCTCCAGCTCGCCGACGACTTCGCCATGGAGATGACGCAGGGTCCCGCGCTGCACGGTCCCGGCGGCGCGTCCGCGGCGTGGCTGGAGCGCTACCCCGGCACCTGAGCGCCGGCCGGGGTCAGATGTACTGCGCGTAGTCGTCGAGCGTGCGCAGCACGTCCGCCGTTCCCGTGGACGGCAGTTGCAGCACGACCTCCTCCAGGCCCTGGTCCCGGTAGTACGCCAGCTTGCCCGGACTGGGTCGCACCGCGTACGGCACGACCTGGAGCGCCTTGGCGTCCCGGCCGGAGGCCTCCCACACCCGGCGCAGCCGCGGCACGCTCTCCGCCAGCCCGCCCCCGCCGATCGGCATCCAGCCGTCGGCGTACTCGGCGATGTGCGCGAACAGCGCGGGGCCCCCGGCGCCGCCGCACAGGATGCGGGGCCGCCCGCCCGAGGCGGGCTTGGGCCACGCGTGGCTGGCCGCGACCCGGCAGGAGCCGCCCTCGTACGCGGTCGGTTCCGGCGCCCACAGGGCGTGCATGAGGGCCATCCGCTCCCGCACCAGCTCCCGGCGGCGCGGCCAGTCGACCCCGTGGTCGGCGGCCTCCTCCACGTTCCAGCCGAAGCCGACGCCGAGGGTGAACCGGCCGCCGGAGAGGAAGTCCAGGCTCGCGACCTGTTTGGCCAGCACGATCGGATCGTGCTGCGCGACCAGCGTGATCCCGGTGCCGAGCCGCAGCCGGTGGGTGACGGCCGCGGCGGCGGACAGGCCCACGAAGGGGTCGAGCGTACGGCCGTACTCCGGCGGCAGCGGGCCGCCCATCGGGGCGGGGGTGCGGCGGCTGACCGGGATGTGCGTGTGCTCCGGGAGGTACAGGCCGTCGAAGCCGCGCTCCTCCAGTTCCCGGGCGAGCCGGACGGCGGGGACGGAGTGGTCGGTCAGGAAGATCGTCGTGGCGATCCGCATGGCGTCGTCGCACCTCCCGTGCTGTGGGCCAACGTTATGCCCGTGCCGCGCGGCGCGGACACCCGCGACACGGTGTCCCGCCACGGGGGCGGCCCGGGGTCACAGGCCCGTGGGGACCGTGCGGGTGTCCCGTCCGGAACGCAGGACCCGGCCGGGGACGGCCCCGGTGATCCCGTCGTCGCGGATCGTCTCCACGCCGCCCACCCGCACGCTGACCACGCCCCGGGCCCTGGAGTCCAGGCGCGGGCTGTCGCCCGGCAGGTCGTGCACGAGGGTGGCGGTGCCCGCGTCGATCCGCTCGGGGTCGAACAGCACCAGGTCGGCGTGGTACCCCTCGGCGACCCGGCCGCGCCCGCGGAGTCCGAACAGCCGCGCCGGGTCGTCGGTGAGCATCCGCACCGCCTTCTCCAGCGGGACCAGCCGCCGGCCGCGCAGGCAGTCGCCGAGGAACCGGGTGGTGTACGGCGCCCCGCACATGCGGTCCAGGTGGGCACCCGCGTCGGAGCCGCCGAGCAGCACGTCCTCGTGCTCCCAGGTGTTCCGGCGCAGCTCCCAGCTGTCCGGGTCGTTGTCGGTGGGCATGGGCCACAGCACCGTCCGCAACTCGTCGGCCGCGCAGATCTCGACGAGGGTGCGGAAGGGGTCCTGGCCCCGTTCGGCGGCGATGTCCCGCACGACCCGGCCGCTGACGCCGGCCCGCCGGTTCTCCTCGGAGTACGTGTCCCCGATGACGTACCGCCCGAAGTCGGCGAGCCGGCGGAAGACACCCGCCTCGGGGCTGCCGGCGCGGCGGAGCATCCCCGCGCGGACCTCGGGGTCGCGGAGCCGGGCGATGCGCTCGGGGACGGCCAGGGAGAGGATCTCGCCCCAGCCGGGGATGAGGTTGAGGGCGCAGAAGGTGCCGAGCGACATGTTCATCGGGGTCAGGATGGGCATCGTCAGCGCGACGACGCGGCCCCCGGCCTTGCGGGCCCGCTCGGAGGCCTGCAACTGGCGGGGCACACGGTCCGGGACGGCGGCGTCGACGGTCAGCACGTTCCAGTTGAGCGGGCGGCCCGCGGCGACGCTCATGTCGACGAAGAGGTCGATCTCGTCGTCGGAGAAGGTGTCCAGGCAACCGGCGACGATCGCCTCGATCTGCGTGCCCTCGTGCTCCCCGACGGCCCGGGAGAGCGCGAGCAGTTCCGCGGGCCGGGCGTGCCGCGAGGCCACCGGGCGGCCGTCGCCGTCGGAGTGGGTGGCGGACTGGGTCGTCGACAGGCCCCAGCCGCCGGCCTCCATCGACTCGTGGAAGAGCCGCAGCATGAGGTCGAGCTGGTCCGGTGAGGGCTGCCCGCCGACGGCGTCGGGCCCCATGACGTAGCGGCGCAGCGCGCAGTGGCCCACCATGAAGCCGGCGTTGACGGCGATCCGGCCCTCCAGGGCGTCCAGGTAGTCGCCGAAGCCGTGCCAGCTCCAGTCGACCCCGGACTCCAGGGCCCTCAGCGACATGCCCTCGACCTTGGACATCATCCGGCGGGTGTAGTCGGCGTCCTGCGGCTTGAGCGGCGCCAGGGTGAAACCGCAGTTGCCGCCGGCCACGGTGGTGACCCCGTGGTTCATGGAGGGGGTCGCGAAGGGGTCCCAGAACAGCTGGGCGTCGTAGTGGGTGTGCGGGTCGACGAAGCCCGGGGTGAGGACCAGCCCGGTCGCGTCCTCGGTGGTCCGTGTGGGCTCCTCGGCCCGGCCGGG
Organism: Streptomyces sp. TOM-9; assembly: GCF_056858595.1. Classification (NCBI taxonomy): domain Bacteria; kingdom Bacillati; phylum Actinomycetota; class Actinomycetes; order Kitasatosporales; family Streptomycetaceae; genus Streptomyces; species Streptomyces sp. TOM-9. Next base: position 4,341,826 of record NZ_JBXEQB010000001.1, read on the forward strand.
CCGCGTGACCGTGACGACGCGGCCGTCCCGCAGGCCGACGTCGGCCGTGCGGGCCGGGGCACCGGTGCCGTCGACGAGCGTCGCGCCGCGGATCAGGTGGTCGAGCATGCGTGGTCCCTCCTCCTGCTGGGGCCGCGGGCGGGCCGCCCGCCGCGCGGGTGTGGCCCCCGGCCGTCCCCGGGCGCGGCGGGCCGCCGCCGCGGTGCCGGTCCGGACGGGGGCCGGGCGGCGGTCCGGGAAGGCGCCGCCCTGTCGGTGGCCCGCGGCGTCACGCCGCCCGGCGGAAGCGGGTGGTCCGGTGCACCGGGTCCGTGTCGATCTTGGGGATGACGTGCTCCCCCACCAGCTTGATCGTGCGCATCGTGTCCTCGAAGGGGACGCCCACCGGCAGCCCGAACGACAGCTGGTCGGCCCCCGCGGACTCCCAGCGCTTGCACTGCTTGAGCGCGTCGTCGGGGTCGCCGCAGATCATCAGCTCCTCGTCGAGGAGCATCTCGATGAGCTCCTCGGTGTACGTCGGCAGCAGCTCGGGCCACTGCGGGATGTACTCCGGGCGCGGGAAGGTGTCGTGGTAGCGGAAGACCAGCGACTGCAGGTAGTTGAGGTTGCTGCTCGCGGCGACGCGGATCGCTTCCTTGCGGGTCTCGGCGACGATCGCGGTGGTCGTCACCATGACGTTGTCGTTGACGAAGTCCCCGATGGGCTCGGCGTCGCGCACCGCGGTCTTGTACTGCTCCAGCACCCACTCCATGTCGGAGACCTTCTGGACGCTGAAGCCCAGCACGCCCAGGCCCTTGCGGGCGGCCATGGCGTAGGAGGGCGGCGAGCCCGCGGCGTACCACATGGCCGGGTGCGACGTCCCGTACGGCTTGGGGAACACCTTGCGGGGCGGCAGGGACCAGTGCTTGCCCTGGAAGCCCGGGTACTCCTCGTTGAGCCACATCTTCGGGAACTCGCCGACGGTCTCCTCCCAGATCTCCTTGGTGGCGTTCATGTCCGTGATGCCGGGGAGGAAGCCGAGGATCTCGTGGCTGCCGGCGCCGCGGCCGGTGCCGAACTCGAAGCGCCCGTCGGAGAGGTGGTCGAGCATGGCGACCTTCTCCGCGACCTTCACCGGGTGGTTGACCTGCGGGAGGGGGTTGAAGATGCCCGACCCGAGGTGGATCCGCTCGGTGGCGTGGGTGAGGTAGCCGATGTAGACGTCGTTGGCGGACAGGTGCGAGTACTCCTCGAGGAAGTGGTGCTCGCTGAACCAGGCGTACTTGAAGCCCGACCGGTCCGCCTGGACGACGTACTCGGTCTCCTCCATCAGCGCGTGGTGCTCGGCCTGCGGGTCGACCTCCGAGCGGAACTTGGGCACATATCCCTGTACGAAGATCCCGAATTCCAAGGGGTTCACCGTCCCTAGCTTTTCTGACGGATCGTCAGATTCCCGCTCCGACTCTTCCACCGGCGACGGGGGAGGTCAATACCCGATCGCCGTCAGAAGAGCGAGACCCCGGCCAGCCAGCCGCCGTCGATGACGAACGGCTGCCCGGTGATGTACGAGGAGTCGTCACCGGTCAGGAAGAGCGCGAGCCGCGCGACCTCCTCCGGGCGCCCGATCCGGGCGAGCGGCACGAGCTTGCCGTACAGCTGGTCCAGGGCCTCCGCGGGCACGCTCTCCCCGGGGTTGGACATGGGGGTGTCGATCGCACCCGGGCACATCGCGTTGACCCGGATGCCCTTGGGCGCCAGCTCCACGGCGGCCACCCGCGTCATGCCGACGACGGCCGCCTTGGTCGCGGCGTACGAGGTCACCCCGGCCATGCCGGCCAGCGCCACGTAGGAGGCGGTGTTCACGATGGTGCCGCCGCCGGCCGCCGCGAGCAGCGGGGCCACGGTGCGCATCCCCAGGAAGGCACCGACCTGGTTGACCAGGACGACCTCCTGGAACTCCGCGAGCGGGGTGTCGACGAGTTCGTTGAAGCGCAGGATGCCGGCGTTGTTGACCAGGCCGTCCAGCCGCCCGAAGGCCTCGGTCGCGGCGTCCATGGCCGCGGCCCAGTCCGCCTCGCTCGTCACATCCAGGTGGACGTAGCGCGCCCGGTCGCCGCCGATCCCCTCCGCCACGGCGGCGCCCCGCTCGTCCAGCACGTCCCCGAGGACGACCCGCGCCCCCTCCGCCGCGAAGAGCAGCGCCTCCTGCTCGCCCTGCCCGCGCGCCGCGCCGGTGATCAGCACGACCCGGCCGTCCAGCTTGCCCATGTCCGTCACTCCCTACGCGTCGAGGTGCGGCGCCACGCCGTCGGCGAACGCCTCCATCTGGTCGAGCAGTTCCGCCGCTCCCCGGGCGCGGAACCTCACCTGGATCTGGTCCACCCCCATCGCGCCGTACTCCCGCAGCGACTCGGCCAGCGCCTGCGGCTTCCCGGTCAGCGTGCGCCGCCCCACCGGCCACCCCGGCTCGCCGACGTACAGCGGCTCCGCGATCACCCCGACGGTGATCGGCGTCCCGCCGCGCAATTCCCGCAGCCGGGCGATCTGCCCCGGCATGGCCTTCCGGGAGTCCCCCTGGGGCAGCCAGCCGTCGCCCTTGAGCGCCGCGCGCCGCACCGCCGCGGGCGACGACCCCCCGACCCACACCGGGACCGGGCGCTGCACCGGCTCCGGCTTCTGCTCCCCCGCCGCGAAGTGCGCCCGCACCGCGTCGATCGCCTCGTCCAGCAGCGGCCCGCGCCGCTCGAAGTCCACCCCGAGGGCCTCGAACTCCTCCCGGACGTGCCCGGCCCCGACCCCGAGGATCAGCCGGCCGCCGCAGAGGTGGTCCAGCGTCGCGTACTGCTTGGCGGTCAGCAGCGGATGCCGCAGTCCGATCACCGCCACGTGGCTCAGCAGCCGCACCCGCGTCGTCACGGCGGCCAGGAAGGCCAGCGTGGCGACGGGGTCGTACCAGGTGGGGCTCATCGCGGGGGCGAGCCGGGGCGGGATGGCCACGTGGTCGCAGCACCCGATGTACGCGAAGCCGAGCCGGTCCGCCGCCCGCGCGACGTCCACCAGGTCGCCCGGCGGCGCCGCGGCCTCCCACGGCTCCGCGTAGAGGGTGCTGAGCGATTGCACCGGCAGCTGCATGCCGTAGGCGGTCTTGGTCATGCCGCCATGGTCGGACCTGACGGTCCGTCAGACAAGGGGTCGGGCCGGACCGGCACCGGCGCCGGTCAGCGCGTGGCGAACCCGTCGAAGGGCACGCCGATGCCGGACACCGACAGCCGCGGGCCGTCGGCTTCCTCCGGATGCCAGACGAAGCCCACCAGGCGGGCCTCCTCAGCCGGCGACCCCGCCCTGCCCGTGCCACAAACCGTCCGGGGTCAGCCCCAGCAGCTCGATCGCGTTGCCGCGCACGATCCGCTCGACGACGTCCGGGGCGAGGTGGCCCATCTGGGCCTCGCCGACCTCACGGGACTTGGGCCAGGTCGAGTCGGAGTGCGGGTAGTCGGTCTCGTACAGGACGTTGCCGACGCCGATCGCGTCGATGTTGCGCAGACCCACCGCGTCGTCGAAGAAGCACCCGTATACGTGCTCCCGGAACAGCTCCGAGGGCGGCCGCAGCACCTTGTCGGCCACGCCGCCCCAGCCCCGGTTCTCCTCCCAGACGACGTCGGCGCGCTCCAGGATGTACGGGATCCAGCCGATCTGGCCCTCCGCGTACATGATCCGCAAGGAGGGGAAGCGGTCGAAGATCCCCGACATCAGCCAGTCGACCATGGAGAAGCAGCAGTTGGCGAAGGTGATCGTGGAGCCGACCGCGGGCGGCGCGTCGGCGGAGGTGGACGGCATGCGCGAGGAGGAGCCGATGTGCATCGCGATGACGGTGCCGGTCTCGTCACAGGCCCGCAGGAAGGGGTCCCACGCGTCGGTGTGGACGGACGGCAGCCCCAGGTGCGGCGGGATCTCGGAGAAGCAGACGGCCCGCACCCCGCGCTCGGCGTTGCGGCGCACCTCCGCTGCGGCCAGCTCCGCGTCCCACAACGGGATGAGGGTGAGCGGGATCAGCCGGCCCCCGGCCTGCGGGCCGCACCACTCCTCGACCATCCAGTCGTTGTAGGCCCGCACGCACAGCAACCCCAGTTCCCGGTCCTTCGCCTCGGTGAACGTCTGACCGCAGAACCGCGGGAAGGTGGGGAAGCAGAGGGCGGACTGCACGTGGTTGACGTCCATGTCCGCCAGCCGCTCGGGGACGCTGTACGAGCCGGGGCGCATCTGCTCGTAGGTGATCGCCTCCAGCCGCACCTCGTCCCTGCTGTACCCGACGGCGGTGTCCAGCCGGGTCAGGGGACGCCGCAGGTCCTCGTACACCCACCAGTCGGCGACGGGCCCCTCGTCACCCGGCTCACCCATGCGCGGGGCGAACCTGCCCCCGACGAAGGTCATCGACTTCAGGGGCGCGCGCACGATGCGCGGCGCGCTGTCCCGGTACGCCGACGGGAGCCGGTCCCGCCAGACGCCGGGGGGCTCGACCGTGTGGTCGTCCACCGAAATGATCCTCGGGAAGGTCTCCATGAGCCCACGGTAGCGCGAATCTGACGGACCGTCAGTAGCTGTTGGGGCGGCCCGTCTTTGTGTGCGGCGCCGCGTTTGTTGCGCGCGGCTCCGCCGGATGGCCGGGGTGCCCCTCACGGCCCGTTGTTGTGTGCGGGTTGTTTGCGCCTGCGGCGGGCATCCCCCACCACCCGCCCTCCCCCCGGCCGAAGGCTGGGGGAGGGCGGGAGGGCGGGAAAACCGCCCGCCGCAGGCGCAACGCACTCGCGCACGACAACGAACCGCAACCACAACGGCACCGCACCCCGGGTCACGCCACCCCGCCGCCCGGCACAAGCAGAAGCATGCGCCACACCGCGTCCTCCAACCCGTGCACGGAGGCGATCCACCCCAGGCTGTCCTCCGGGGTCCCCCGGCCCGCCGCGACCGCCAGCTCACCCACCGCGTCCGCGAGGTCGCCGTGCCGCAGCGGGGGCTCCATGCGGCCCCCGCCCAGCCCGTCTGCGACGTACCGCTCGTAGCCGGGCGCCGTGCGCAGGACGCCGACCGGACGCCACTCCTGCGCCAGGCGGTCGACCGGCTCGCCGCCGACCCGGCGCCCGTCGGCCTCCACGACCTGGGTGCGCGAGCGGTCCACCGAGAGCGCGGTCCACGCGTCGGCACCGGTGAGCACCATCGAGGGGCGGCAGCGGTCGACGGCCTCCGCGACCGTCGCCGCCCCGTCCGGGCCGCCGTCGACCAGCGGCACCGCCGCCATCCCGGCGTACAGGCAGCCGTAGAACGCCCCGGCGAGGTCCGCGCCCTGCGGATAGGCGAGCAGCACCCGGCTGCCCGGCGGCACCAGCCGTCCCAGCCGCGCCGCGACCGCGCGGGCACGCCGGTCCAGCGCGGCGAAGTCGCAGTCGTACGGCGCGTACGGTCGCCCCTCCGGATGCCGGACGGCCCGGCGGCGCAAGGCGGGACCGGGCAACCGGTACACCGACGGCGCCGGCGCACCGCCGCTGCGGCTCCGCGGTCCGCTCACGGCCTGCGGCACACAACGCGAGCACATGGGCGGCTCTCCACCTCCCCGGACGGAACACCCGTCAGACCGACGGCATATGCCCGCACTTCACATGAAACTGGACCGAACATTCCCCGCTACTCCCTGGAACGCCCCTCCCGAAAGCCACCCATAGGTGACCGCGTACAGGTTGAGGCGGCAAACTGGCACAAGCGGCGGAACCGATCGGGATGGTCCCGCCGTCCGTGAAGACTGTTCCGGCTCGTGATGAACGATCGATATACGCGCTCGTCGCGAAGGTACGGCGGCACCTGGGGGCAGGCATGGCAAGCGGTAAGGACCAAGGCGGAGCGCTGCGCTTCGCGGTCCTCGGCCCGGTGCGGGCCTGGCGCGGCACGGAGCCGATCTCCGCCGGGTCGCCACAGCAGAAGGCACTGCTCGGCGCGCTGCTGCTGCGCGGCGGCCGCACGGCCACCGCGCAGGAACTGCTGGACGCCGTCTGGGGCGAGGACCCACCGCCCACCGCGCTCGCGGCGCTACGCAGTTACGCCTTCCGCCTCCGCAAGGCCCTCGGCGCCGACGCCCTGGCCACCGTCGACGGCGGCTACGTGCTGCACCCGGGCGACGGCTTCGACCTGTTCCTCGCCGAACGGCACCAGGCCGCGGCCGAGAAGGCCCGCGCGGCGGGCGACCTGGCCACCGCCCGCGAGGAACTGCGCGGCGCGCTGGCCCTCTTCGACGGCGAGCCCCTGGCCGGGCTCCCCGGCCCGTACGCCGAGACCCAGCGCACCCGCCTGCTGGAATGGCGGCTGCAGCTCACCGAGACCTGCCTCGACCTGGACCTGCAGGCCGGCTGCCACGCCGAGGTCGTCTCCGAACTCACCGTCCTGTCCGCGGAGCACCCGCTGCGCGAACGCCCGCGTGCCCTGCTGATGCTCGCCCTGTACCGCAGCGGGCGGCAGGCCGAGGCGCTGGGCGTCTACGCCGACACCCGCCGTCTCCTCGACGACGAGCTGGGCGTCGACCCGGGCGCGGAGCTCGCCGAGCTGCACCAGCGCGTGCTGGAGGCCGACCCGTCGCTGCTGCCGCCGCCCGTCCCGCAGGCCGAGGCCGTCGCGGAGCCGGTGCGTCCGGCCCAGCTGCCCGCCACCGTGGCCGACTTCACGGGCCGCGTCGCCTTCGTCCGCGAGCTCGGCGAGCGCCTGGCCGCGTCCTCGGCGGAGGGCGGCGTCATGTCGGTCTCCGCCGTCGCCGGCATCGGCGGAGTCGGCAAGACGACCCTCGCCGTCCACGTCGCCCACGCCGTCGCGGGCACCTTCCCCGACGGCCAGCTCTACGTCGACCTCCAGGGCACCGCCGCGCGGCCCGCCGAACCCGAGACGGTGCTCGCCTCCTTCCTGCGCTCCCTCGGTGTCACCGACTCCGCGATACCCGAGTCCCTCGCCGACCGCGCGGCGCTCTACCGCTCCACCCTCGCGGGCCGCCGGATCCTGACCCTGCTGGACAACGCCCACGACGCCGCCCAGGTCCGCCACCTCCTGCCGGGCACCCCCGGCTGCGCCGCGCTGATCACCAGCCGGGCCCGCATGGTCGACCTGGCCGGTGCGCATCTGGTCGATCTCGACGTCATGAGCCCGGAAGAGGCGCTGCTGCTCTTCACCCGCATCGTCGGGGAGGAACGCGTCGCCGCCGAACGCCAGGCCGCCCTCGACGTCGTCGCCGCCTGCGGCTTCCTGCCGCTCGCCATCCGCATCGCCGCCTCTCGCCTGGCCACCCGCCGCACCTGGACGGTCTCCTTCCTCGCCCGCAAGCTCAGCGACGAACGGCGCCGCCTGGACGAACTCAAGGCCGGCGACCTCGCCGTCAAGGCCACCTTCGAACTCGGCTACGGCCAGCTCACCGCGCAGCAGGCCCGTGCCTTCCGCCTGCTGGCCCTCGCCGACGGCCCGGACATCTCGTTGGAGGCGGCGGCGGCCGTCCTCGACCTGGACGTCTACGACGCCGAGGAACTGCTCGAGACGCTGGTCGACATCAGCCTGATCGAGTCCGCCGCACCCGCCCGCTACCGCTACCACGACCTGGTCCGCCTGTACGCCCGCGACTGCGCCGAGCGCCACGAAGGGGACGACGCCCGCTGCGCGGCGGTGTCCCGGCTGCTGGACTTCTACCTCGCGTCGGCGATGTGCGCCTACGAGCTGGAGAACCCCGGCGACCGCCTGCTCGCGCACCTGGCCCCCGTGGGCCGCGCCGGAATGCCCTTCGGCTCCCGCGAGGAGGGCCTGGACTGGCTGTTCACCGAGGCGCCCAGTCTCCTCGCCGCCGTCCGGCAGGCTGCCGCCGGCGGTTGCGAGGGCCCGATGCGGCGGGCCGTCGACCTGCTGCTCGTGAGCCAGGACCTGATGGAGTCCGGGATCTACGCGCGCCAATACGAGCACGCGACGCGCTCCCTCGTCGCGACGGCCGACGCCTGCGGCGAGCCGCTCGTGGAGGGCCGGGCCCGCGTGCTGCTGGGCCAGCAGTACGTCCTGGCCGGACGACTGGAGGAGGCCGACCGGGAGGCCGAACGCAGCCTCGCGCTCGGGCGTGCCGTCGACGACCCTCTGACCAGCAGTTACGCCCCCAACCTGCGCGGGATGGTCGCCCTCGCGTCGCGGCGCTTCCAGGACTGCGCTGACCATCATTCCCAGGCCCTGGAGGCCTTCGTGGCCGACGGCAACCGCCATGGCGGCGCCGCCGCGCTGAGCAACCTGTCACGCGCCCAGATCGAACTCGGGGACGTCTCTGCCGCCGTGGCCTCGGCGGGGCAGGCCCTGTCGATCTACCGCGAGCTGCGGGCCGGGTTCCGTCTCGGCAACGGCCTGTACGCGTTCGCCATCGCGCTGACGGCGGCCGGTCGCCGCGAGGAGGCCCTGGCGTCGCTCTCCGAGGCGCTCCCCGTCTTCAGAGCGGCGCGACAGCAGTTCTGGGAGGCCATGTGCCTCTTCCGTATGGCGGAGGTGCATCTGTCCTCCGGTGCCCACCGTCAATCGGCCTCGCTGGCCGAGCAGTCGCTGAACGCGCTGCGCGATCTGGGGGGCGAGCTCTATCACGCAAAGGTGCTCACCGTCCTCGGGCGCGCGCTCGCCGAGGTGGGCCAGGTGGACCGTGCCCGCGCCTGCTGGCGGGACGCCCTGGCGTCCTTCGTCGCGCTGGGCTCCCCCGACGCCGCCGAGGTCCGGCTCCTGCTCCACGGTCCGGCCGCCCCGGCGATCGCCGTGTAGCGGTTCCGCACCACGCAACACCGCTGATACAGGACATCAACAGTTCCGTTTATCGGTTGATTATCGAGGCCTGCCACGATTCCATCACTGCAAGAGCTGCCCGCCTGGTAGCGCACGGGGGTCGTTGCCAGGCGGGCTTCGTATCGGCCCAGTCCCACCACAAGGGGAGGCACCATGAGCGAGACGGCACCCGAGTCCGGCTCCACCGTCGAGGAAGAGCCGGAAGTCGTCGAGACCGAGGAGATCGAGGAGCCCAAGGTCAAGGGCGACGACACCACGGTCAAGCCTGACAACTGGCACTCGCCCTGACCGGTGCCTGATCGGCGGACGGCCGGCCCGAGGGGGCACGGGGGACAGCACCACCACGGGGGAAGCAGCGCGGCCTGAGGGCGCACCAAGGGGGGAGCGCCTCAAGGAGCGGGGGACGGCACAAGGGATCCATGGACCGACTGCGGCGCGGAGGGGGCGCCGCAGTCGGTCTTTGTCATGCCCCGGATCGCGCCGAAGTCCACCGGCCGGGCTCCTCGCCGCCGCGGACGGCGCGGACAACCGGCACCAGACGATCGTCTCGCCCGACGACTTCCACACCCCCCTGACATCCGGGCACGCTCCTCATCGTCCCCGTCCCCGCAACTGCGTCTTGAGCACCTTCCCGCTCGCGTTGCGCGGCAGTTCCGCCAGGAACTCGACCTCGCGCGGCACCTTGTAGTTGGCCATCTCCCGCCGGGACCAGGCGATCAGGTCGTCCGCGGTGACCACGGCACCGTCCCGCCGCACGACGTACGCGCGGCCGACCTCGCCGAGCCGCGGGTCGGGGACGCCCACCACCGCCGCCTCCACCACGTCGGGGTGGCGGGCGAGCGCCTGCTCGATCTCCGCGGGGTACGCGTTGAACCCGCCGACGATGAACATGTCCTTGATGCGGTCGGTGATGCGCAGGTTGCCGTCGGCGTCCATCACGCCCACGTCCCCCGTGTGCAGCCAGCCGTCCGCGTCGACGGCCTCGGCCGTGGCCCCGGGGTCCTCCCAGTAGCCGGACATGACGTGGTAGCCGCGCACCAGGACCTCGCCGGGACGGCCCGGCCCCTCGGAGAGCACCCGCACCTCCGTGTCGGGGATGGCCCGCCCGGAGGTCGCGGCCACCACCTCCGCGGGGTCGCCGCGCCGGCACATCGTCACGGTGCCGCTCGCCTCCGTCAGCCCGTAGGCGGTCAGCACCGTGGCGATCTTCAGCTCGCTGCGCAGCCGTTCCACCAGTTGCAGCGGGATCACGGACGCGCCCGTCACGACCAGCCGCAGCGAGCTCAGGTCGTGCTGGGCCCGTTCGGGGTGGTCGAGGATCGACTGGTGGAGGGTGGGCGGCCCCGGCAGCACGGTGACGCGCTCAGCGGCGATGTTGGCCAGGACGGTGCCCACGTCGAACACCGGCTGCGGGATCATCGTCGCGCCGCGCATCAGGCACGCGATGATCCCGGCCTTGTAGCCGAAGGTGTGGAAGAACGGGTTGACGATCAGGTAGCGGTCGCCCTCCTCCAGCCCGGCCAGGTCCGCCCAGACGTCGTAGACGCGCAGGGTCTGGGCGTGGGTGACGACCGCGCCCTTGGGGTGGCCGGTCGTCCCGGAGGTGAAGGTGATGTCCGAGGGCGCGGAGCCGTCGATCGCGTCGGAACGGGCCCGTACCGCCGCACCGGTGACGGGGTCGCCCGCGGCCAGGAAGTCCTTCCAGCGCCGGTAGCCGTGGCCTTGCGGCGCCGCGTCGGAGAGGACGACGACCTGTTCCAGGTCCGGCAGCGGGTGCTCCTGCGTCGCGCGCCGCAGCGAGGCGACGTAGGAGGTGCCGAGGAAGGTGCCCGTGACGAAGACCAGCTTGGCGCGGGTGCGGCGCAGCACGTAGGCCGCCTCCGCGCCCTTGAAGCGGGTGTTGAGCGGGACGAGCACCCCGCCGGCGGTGACCGAGCCCAGGGCGGCGGTGATCCAGTCGAGCGTGTTGGGCGCCCAGACGGCGACCCGGTCCCCCGGGGCGATCCCGGAGGCGACGGCCGCCGCGGCGGCGCGCTCGACCCTGGCACCGAGCTCCGCGTAGGTGACGCGGGTCCGGCCGTCCACGACCGCCTCGCGCTCCCCCCAGCGTCGCGCGGCCTCCCGCACGAGCCGTGGGACGCTGCCCCACTCCAGGTCACCGCGCATGCGCCGAGCACCTCCCCATGAGCTGACTATCCGTCAGATTAGCGATAGCCTGACGGAATGTCAGCATTGAAGGACGCCACCGCGATCGTCGGCATAGGTGCGACCCCCTTCGCCAAGCACCTCCCCGAGTCGGAGAAGGCCCTCGCCTGCCGCGCCATCCTGGCGGCCCTCGACGACGCCGGGATCGAGCCGCGCGAGGTCGACGGCCTCGCGTCGTACACGATGGAGGAGACCGACGAGGTCGAGCTGGCGAAGGCCGTCGGCCTCGGCGACCTCACCTTCTTCTCCAAGGCCGGCTTCGGCGGCGGCGGTTCCTGCGCCACCGTCGCCCACCTCGCCGCCGCCGTCGCCACCGGCCAGGCCACCGTGGGCGTCGCCTGGCGGTCCCGCAAGCGCGGCAGCGGCCCGCGCCCGTGGACGAACACCACCGTCCAACTGCCCACCCCCGCCCAGTGGACCCGGCCCTTCGGCCTGCTGCGGCCCGCCGACGAGATCGGCATGCTGACCCGCCGCTACCTGCACGAGTACGGCGCCACCCGCGACCACCTCTTCAACGTCGCCCTGGCCTGCCGCAACCGCGCCAACCAGAACCCGGCCGCGATCATGTACGAACGCCCGCTGACCCGCGAGATGTACATGACCTCGCGCTGGATCAGCGAACCGCTCTGCCTCTACGACAACTGCCTGGAGACCGACGGCGCCCTGGCCTGCGTCGTGGTCTCCGCCGACCGCGCCCGCGACGGCCGGCAGCGCCCCGTCTACGTCCACTCCGTCGCCCAGGGCCTGCCGGCCCAGCACCACGGCATGGTCAACTACTGGACCGACGACCCCCTGACGGGCCCGGCCTGGACCGCCGCCCGCCATCTGTGGAAGCACGCCGACCTCACCCCGCAGGACATCGACGTCGCCCAGATCTACGACGCCTTCACCGCCCTGGTCCCACTCTCCCTGGAGGGCTACGGCTTCTGCGCCCGCGGGGAGGGGGGCGCCTTCACCGAGGGCGGCGCCCTGGAGATCGGCGGCCGGCTGCCGCTGAACACCTCCGGGGGCGGGCTGAGCGAGGCGTACGTCCACGGCTTCAACCTCATCACCGAAGGCGTGCGGCAGTTGCGCGGCACCTCCACCGCCCAGGTGCCCGGCGCGCGGACCTGCCTGGTCACGGCGGGCGAGGGCGTCCCGACCTCCGCCCTGATCCTGAGGAGCTGACATGCTGAGCCCCGTCACCGACGACGACGGCGCCCCCTTCTGGGAGTACGCCCGCGCCGGCGAACTGCGCGTCCAGGCCTGCGCGGACTGCGGGCGGCTGCGCTTCCCGCCGCGCCCGTGCTGCCCGTACTGCCACTCCTTCGCCTGCGAGTGGCGGCCGGTGAGCGGCCGCGGACGCGTCTGGTCGTACGTCGTCCCCCATCCCCCGCTGCTGTCCGGCTACGCCGAACAGGCCCCGTACAACGTGGTCCTCGTCGAACTCGCCGAGGACCCCCGGATCCGGCTGGTGGGCAACCTGGTCACGGCACCGGACGCCCGGCTGGACTCCTTCGACCCCGCCCGCATCCGCATCGGCGCCCCCGTGAAGGCGGTCTTCCATGACGGCATCCCCCGCTGGCTTGCGCTGTGAGACGAAGGACGGCGTCGCCGTCGTCACCCTCGACCGGCCGGAACGGCACAACGCGATCGACCTCGCCACGGCCACGGGGCTGAGCGCGCTCTGGCGGGAGTTCCGCGCCGGCGACGAGGTCCGCGCCGTCGTCCTCACCGGAGCCGGCGACCGCGCCTTCTGCACCGGCCTGGACCGCGCGGTGCAGGTCCCGCAGCCGCCGTCGCCCTACGCCCTCGACGACCCGCTGCTGACAATCGGGCCCAAGGCCAACGACCTGTGGAAGCCGGTCATCGCCGCCGTCAACGGCATGGCCTGCGGCGGCGCCTTCTACCTGCTCGGCGAGTGCGAGTTCGTCATCGCCGCCGAGCACGCCACCTTCTTCGACCCACACACCAGCTACGGCATGGTCAGCGCGTACGAGGCCATCGCCATGGCGCAGCGCATGCCCTACGGCGAGGTGATGCGCATGGCCCTGATGGGCACCGCGGAGCGGATCGGCGCCCGGCGGGCCCACGAGACCGGGCTGGTCTCGGAGGTCGTGCCCGGCCCGCTGCTGCTCGACGCGGCCCTGCGCGCGGCGGCGGTCCTGGCGGCCCACCCCACCGAGGCCGTGCAGGGCACCGTCCGCGCCGTCTGGTCGGCCCACGAGGCCGCGCGGGCCCAGGCCTTCGCGCACGCGCCGCACCTCATCGCCCTCGGCAACCTCCCGCCCGAACACCAGGCCCGGCTGTTCGCGCACCGCGCCCGGGAGCACCGGGTGCGGTGACGGTGTCCCGGGCCGCGGGCGGTTCGGCGGACACCGGGTGGCCGCGCGGTACGGCCGGCGTTCATCGCGTTCCCGTGGCCGGAACGCGGTGAACGAGGGTCACCCTGACGCCCCTCGCGTGGCGCCCCGGCCTCCCGCCGCGTAAGTTGGCCGGCGGCGGCCGTCGTCAGCCCCTTCCGTGTGTGGCACGACGGCCGTCAGCCGGGCACGTCACGCGCGCCGGGTGGCCGCCTCGGTGCCCTTCACGGCGTTGAGGGCGTACACGCAGCGGTCCTTGCTGCTCGCGTAGACCACGCCTTCCGAGACGACCGGCGAACCGGTGATCTCCCCGCCGGTCTCCAGCTTCCAGCGCAACTGGCCACCGCTCGCGTCGACCGTGTAGAGGCAGTGGTCCTTCGAGCCGAAGTGCACCCGCCCGTCGGCCACCACCGGGGAGCCGACGATCTCGCCCTGCGCGGCGAAGCGCCACTTCGGGGTGCCGGAGACCGCGTCGAGCGTGTACAGCGCGCCGCCCGCGCCCAGCATCACCGAGCCGCCCGCGACGAGCACCGGCTCCACGCTCTGCCGCTGCTCCGTCGCGACCCGCCAGCGGTCGCGCCCGTCCGCCGGGTCCAGGGCGTACACGGTGCCCAGGTAGTCGGCGACGTAGACGCCGCCGCCCGTGACACCCGGTCCCGGCACGTAGGCGGGCGGCGCGAACATCACCGCGGGGGCGTCGAAGCGCCACCGCTCGGCGCCGCTGCGGGCGTCCAGCGCCAGCACGCGGTTCCCCACGGTCACGTAGACCGCGCCGTCGGCGACGACCGGACGGGTCGGCATGGCGCCGCCCTCCCCGGTCGGGTACGACCAGTGCTCCGCGCCGCTCGTCGCGTCCAGGGCGTGCAGCCGGCCGCCGCCGTGGAAGTACACGACCCCGTCCACCACGCTCGGGCCCGACTCGGGCGTCTCGAACTCCGTCTGCGCCCCGCCGCGTTCCCAGCGCAGCCGTCCGGCCGCGGCGTCCCAGACCTGCACGCCGCCGCCGCGGGTGCCGGTGACCACGGTCCCGGCGTCCGCACGGAGCGAGTAGATCCAGCCGTCCACACCGGTGCGCCAGTGCTCGGAGCCGTCCGCGGCGTCCAGCGCGTACAGGCTCGGCCCGTCGGAGCCGTGGATCCGGCCGCCCGAGACCGCCATCGTCCACGCCACGTCACGGGTCTTGAACTGCCGCCGCCCGGTGGCCACGTCCAGCGCGTGCACCTCGAAGGAGGTCACGTAGAGCCGTCCCGAGGACACGACCGGCGTGCCCCACACGTCGTTCGACATGCGGAACCGCCACGGCCGCCATTCGCCCGGCGGGACCGCGGGTGCCTGCGGGGCGCCCTGGGGCGTGCCCTGGGCGTTGCCCTGGCCCGGCACCGCCGCCGGCGGGCCCCCGGCCGCGCCGCCGCGGCCGGCCCAGCCGAGCCCGTCCCCGGCGGCGGCGGTGGCCGCGGCCTGGTTCTTGCGCTCGGCGAGCCGCATCCCGGGTCCTATCGGTGCCGAACCGGCGAGCTGCACCGGTCCGCCCGGGCCCTCGGCGGCGGCCGGAGGGCGCACCACGGGGGGCGCGGGAGGCTGTGCGGGCATCGGGGGCACGGGGGCACCCGCACCGCCGCCACCGGCCGCTCCGGCGCCCGCGCCACCGCCGGGGGCGCCAGGCCCCGCGCCGGGGCGCCCGCCACTGCGCCGTTCCTCTATCAGGCCCACCGCCGCGGGCGGCAGCCATGCGGAGGCCGTACCGGTGTCGTCACCCGCGGAGGAGAACAGATGCGGCGCCAACTGCGCCTGCAGATCCGCCGGACTCGGCCGGCGGTCCGCCTCCATGCGCATGCACGCCTCGATGAGCGGCCGCAGGTCGCCGGGCAGACCCGACAGGTCCGGGCCCTCCCGGAGCAGCATGAAGACCGTCTCCACGGGGTTCGCCCCGTGGAAGGGCGCGTGCCCGGTCGCGGCGAAGACCAGCGTCGAGCCCAGCGAGAACACGTCGCTGGAGCCGGTGACGCTGCGCGAGTCCTTGGCCTGCTCGGGCGACATGTACGCGGGCGTGCCGACGGCGACGTTCGTCATCGTCAGCCGCGTGTTGGACACCCCGCTCGCGATGCCGAAGTCGATCACCCGCGGGCCGTCCTCCACGACGAGCACGTTCGAGGGCTTCAGGTCCCGGTGGACCAGCCCCGCACCGTGGATCGACTGGAGCGCCTCCGCGACCCCGGCCGCCAGCCACCGCACGGCCTGCACGGGCAGCGGCCCGGACTCGTTGACGATCTCCTCGAGCGAGGGCGCCGGCACGAAGGCCGTCGCCAGCCAGGGCACGGCGGCCCTGGGATCGGCGTCGACGACCGCCGCCGTGTAGAAGCCGCTGACCGCGCGGGCCGCCTCCACCTCACGGGCGAAGCGCACGCGGAACAACTGGTCCTCGGCGAGCTCCGCCCGTACGGTCTTGATCGCCACGCGCCGGCCGGACGCCGAGCGGGCGAGATAGACCAGGCCCATGCCGCCGGCGCCCAGCCTGCCCAGCACCTCGAAAGGGCCGATCCGTCTCGGATCGTGCTGCGTCAGCTGCTGCACCACTGCCCTGCCACCTCCCCGTGGGTTCCCCCCATCCCGGGGTCCGTCCCTGATTCTTCCTGGGATGAGTATCAGTTGCGAACCCGGGGCGGTGTCGACACGCGATTACCTTTGATTCGGTTGCGGATCCGCGTGCGTTCAGGACGGCTTCTCACCGACCGTGGTACCGGGATCGATCAGGGCGAAATGGGCACCCTGGTCGTCGCTCGCCAGGAGGAAACGGCCGAAAGGCGAATCCATCGGACCCATCGTGACCCGGCCCCCGAGCCGCGCGACCGCCTCCGCGGCGCGGTCGGCGTCGGAGACGGCGAAGTAGACGACGAAGTGGGCGGGCAGTTCCTGCGGGAAGCCCTCCCCCATCCGGAAGCGGCCGAGGACGGCCTTGTCGGGGGTGACCTCCTCGCCCTCGGGGACGAAGATCCGGAAGTCGATGGCCTCGCCCTCGATCCGCTTGCTGCCGAAACCGAAGACCTCCTCGTAGAAGGGGTCGGTCCGCTCGGTCTCGCGCGTGTAGACCTCGGTCCAGATGTAGGAGCCCGGGACGCCGGTCACCTCGAAGCCGCCGTGCGTGCCGGCCTGCCACACCCCGAACACCGCGCCGCCCGGGTCTGCCGCCATGAGCATCGTGCCGAAGGGCCCAACGGGCATGGGCTCCATGATGAGTTGACCGCCCGAGTCACGGATCCTGCCCGCGGTGGCCCGGATGTCGGAGGAGGCGAGGTAGAGGTTCCACACCGTCGGCATCCGGCCGTCCGGCTTGGGGGAGAGGGCCGCGACGTTCCTCCCGTCCGGGCCGTACGCCTGGGTGTACTGGCCGTACTGCTCCTCACCCTGCCCGAAGGTCCAGCCGAGCAGTCCGCCGTAGAAGCGCTTGCCGGCCTCCAGGTCGTTGAGCATGGCGTCGGCCCAGCAGGGGGTGCCGTCGGGGTGCACGGCCATCTCGTCCTCGATTCGTCCGGTGATGCGGCTGGCGATCCCGATTCACGTGGGGATTCGCGTGGATCGACGGAGTGTCTGACTTGACACGTTATCGGCGGATCCCCCGCCGCGCCCGAGGAGAAATCGAACACATGGCCTTCCCCATTTGCAGGCACCGAATCGCGCGCTGATCACCAGCCCGTAAACTGACGGCATGACAGGACAAGTTCGCACCGTCGACGGCCGTGTGGCAGGGCGCCGGGGACAGGCGACGCGGCAGAAGCTGCTCGACTGCCTCGGCGAAATGCTCAGCACGTCGCCGTACCGGGACGTCAAGGTCATCGACGTCGCCCGGATGGCGGGTACCTCCCCCGCAACGTTCTACCAATACTTCCCCGACGTCGAGGGCGCCGTCCTCGAGCTCGCCGAGGAGATGGCCAAGGAGGGGGCCGCGCTGACGGACCTCGTCGCCGGCCGCTCCTGGGCCGGCAAGTCCGGCGCCACGGCGGCGGAGGAACTGGTCGAGGGCTTCCTCTCCTTCTGGCGCAAGCACGACGCCATCCTGCGCGTCGTCGACCTGGGCGCGGCCGAAGGGGACAAGCGGTTCTACAAGATCCGTATGAAGATCCTCAACCCCCTCACCAACTCCCTTTCCGACTCGATCAAGGAGCTCCAGGGCAAGGGCCGCGTCGACAAGGATGTCAGCCCGGCAGCCGTCGCCGGATCCCTCGTGGCCATGCTCGCCGCGGTCGCCGCGCACCAGAAGGGCTTCCAGAGCTGGGGCGTCAAGCAGGCCGAGCTGAAGCCGAACCTCTCGCTGCTGGTGCACCTCGGTGTGACGGGCAAGAAGCCGACGCGGTGACGCCGCGGCGCTGACGCCCGCCTCCGGCGGCATTGTTGATCTACGTTCACGTCGAAGTCCTGCCTGCAACGACGCGGGCGCCGACCGGTCCTCGGGGGAGGTTGCCGGCCCAGGCGCCCGCGTTGTCCTTTCCGGGGGCTCCGTCCCACGGCTCGACGGCTCCACGGCTCCACGGCTCTACGGCTCCACGGCCCCGCCGCCACCGCCCGGCTCCCTGGGGACGAGCCGGAACAACCGGATCCGCCGGTCCACGCGCCGCGCGTAGGTCGCGTACGGCGGCCAGAACTCCAGCAGCGCCGCCCACACCGCCTCGCGCTCCCCGCCCGTCAGCAACTCCGCCCGGACCGGGACGTCCCGGCCGCGCCAGCTGACCTCCGCGTCGGGGTGCTTCAGCAGGTTCCCCGTCCACGCCGGGTGGTCCGTGCGCCCGAAGTTGCTGCCGACCAGCACGAAGGTCCCGCCCTCCTCGGGCATGCAGGCCAGCGGGGTGCGCCGGAGCAGCCCGCTGCGCGCGCCGGTGGCGGTGAGCACCAGCCCGGGCAGCATCCGCGCGCTGAGCAGCACCTTGCCGCGGGTCGCCCGGTGCACGAACCGGTCCACCGCCGGGACGACATGCGGCCCGACCCTGGCGAACGCCCGGGTCGACGACACCTTCTGCACGGCGGTCCGCAGCACGCTCATGCCGCCGCCCTCCCCTTGGTCGTGGTCGTGGTCGTGGTCGCGGGCGCGGTCGTGGGTGTGAAGAGGCCCCCCCGCTCGGCCGCGTGGGCCCGCAGCGCGTGCACGGGGCCGAAGAGCAGCACGTCGGAGGCGGCCCGCTTCACGTACAGGTGCGCGTGGTGCTCCCACGTGAAGCCGATGCCGCCGTGCAACTGGACCGCCTGGCCCGCGGTGGCGCGCAGCGCCTCCAGGCCCTGGGCGAGCGCGAGCGGTGCCGCCACCGCGGCGTCCGGTGCCTGCTCCGGGGGGCTCCCGACGGCCCAGGCGGCGTAGTAGGCGGCCGAGCGGGCGGCCTGGACCTGGACGTACAGGTCGGCGAGACGGTGCTTGACGGCCTGGAAGGAGCCCACGGGCCGTCCGAACTGCTCCCTGGCCCCGACGTACTCCAACGTCCCCGCGAGCGCCTGGGAGGCCGCCCCGACGGCTTCCGCGGCCAGTGCGGCGGCGGCCAGGACACCCGTACGGGCGAGCGCGGGGCGCGGATCGCCCGCCTCCTCCCCGCCCAGGGGCTCGGCGGGGACGTCGCGCAGTTCGACGCGGGCCTGCGGGCGGGTCTCGTCCAGGGCGGTCAGCCGCCTGCGGACCAGGCCCGGGGCGTCGCCGGGGACGAGGAAGAGCCGGATCCGGCTGCGGGCGTAGCCACCCGTATGGGCGGCCACCAGCAGCAGCCCTGCGCCGGGACCCCCGAGCACCTGGTCCGCCTGCCCGTACAGCCGCCAGACCCCGTCCACCCGGCGGGCCTGTACGCCCCCCGCGCGGCCGCCGCCCGCCCAGTCACCGCTGTTGGGCCCGGTGAGGCCGAGGGCGACCAGGGGTGCGGCAAGGGCCGCGGGCTCCCCGGAGGCGAGGCGCGGGAGCAGGGCTCGGCGCTGGGCGTCGGTGCCGAGCGCCTCGACCAGGGGGGCGGTGAGCACGGTCGTGCCCAGCAGCGGTGAGGGCAGCAGCGCCCGGCCGGTCTCCTCGCAGGCCAGCACCAGTTCCGCCGGGCCGCAGCCGGCGCCCCCGTACGCGGCGGGCAGGGCAAGGCCGGGCAGGCCCAGCGACCGCGCCAGCAGCCGCCACAGGGCGCCGTCGTGGCCCTCGGGGGTGCGGGCGGCGGACTTCACCTCGTCCGGTCCGCAGCGTTTGCGGAGCAGTTCGCGCAGGGTGCGGCGGATCTCTTCCTGCTCCTCGGTGAAGGCGGCGTCCACGGCGAGCTCTCCTCCCACCTCGGGGGATCCGGCGGCGTCCGGAAACCCCGAATCTGATGTACCGTCAGATTCATGGCTCAGGGTCAGGGTACTCGCAACGGCCGTGAAGTCGCCGTCCTCGGTGTCGCGTTGTCCGACTGCGGCAGGGTCGACGACGCCACGCCCTACGCGCTCCACGCCCAGGCGGCGCGCCGCGCGCTCGCCGACAGCGGGCTGCCGCGGTCGGCCGTCGACGGCTTCGCCTCGGCCGGACTCGGCACGCTCGCGCCGGTCGAGGTCGCCGAGTACCTCGGACTGCGGCCGCGCTGGGTCGACTCGACCTCCGTCGGGGGCGCGACCTGGGAGGTCATGGCCGCGCACGCCGCCGACGCGATCGCCGCCGGGCACGCCGACGTCGTGCTCCTGGTCTACGGATCCACCGCCCGTGCCGACCTCAAGGCCGGGCGGCGCACCGCCAACCTGTCCTTCGGGGCGCGGGGGCCCCTGCAGTTCGAGGCCCCGTACGGGCACACGCTGATCGCCAAGTACGCGATGGCCGCCCGCCGCCACATGCACCGGTACGGCACCACCGCCGAGCAGCTCGCCACCGTCGCCGTCCGGGCCCGGGCGAACGCGGCCCGCAACCCCGACGCGATGTACCGCACGCCGATCACCGTCGACGACGTCCTGTCCGGGCCGATGATCGCCGACCCGTTCACCAAACTGCACTGCTGCATCCGCTCCGACGGCGGCTGCGCGGTGCTCCTGGCCGCCGCGGAGTACGCGCGGGACGCCGCGCCGCCCCCGGTGTGGGTGCTCGGCTCCGGCACCGCCGTCTCGCACGCCACGATGTCGCAGTGGGACGACTTCACGGTCTCCCCCGCCGCGGTCTCGGGACGGCTGGCCTTCTCCCGCGCGGGCGTCACCCCCGACGAGATGGACCTCGCCGAGATCTACGACGCCTTCACCTACATGACCCTGGTCACGCTGGAGGACCTCGGCTTCTGCGCCAAGGGCGAGGGCGGGCCCTTCGTCGCCGCGTCGCCCCTGCCGGTCAACACCGACGGCGGCGGGCTGTCCGCCTGCCATCCCGGCATGCGGGGGCTGTTCCTGCTCGTCGAGGCGGTCCGGCAGCTGCGGGGGGAGGCGGGCGAGCGCCAGGTGCGCAAGCCGGGTGGGGCGCTGCCGGAGCTGGCCGTGGCCTCGGGGACGGGCGGCTGGTTCTGCTCCTCGGGGACGGTGGTGCTGGGGCGGGACTGAGGGTCACGGACCCTCAGTCCCGCCCCGCCGGGGCTCCACCGCCCCCTCGGACGTCAGCCGGTGACGGCGACCGGGGCGTCCCAGTCGCTGCGGTCCACGGTGATGGTGTGACCGCCGCGGGTCTCCTTGCTGTTGACCATGTACTGGTGGCCGCGGCGGTGCCCGGTCCACAGCGACGTGGAGAACGGCCAGTCCGTGGTCGTGGTCTTGTGCTCGTCCCACAGCGCGTACCACAGGACGTCCGGCAGGTCGGTGCGGTTGGCCGCCGTGGCGACGGCCTTCGCGCTGGAGCTGCGGAAGCCGTAGAAGCCGGCCCAGTAGCCCTTGGCGTGCACGGCCTTGTCCCACGCCCGGACGTACGCGAGCACCGCGTTGTTGCACGAGGTGTTGGTGACGTCGTACGACTCCATGTCCAGGTACACCGGGCTGCCGGCCTTCATCCCCAGCGCCGACGACTTGGCCACCGCGTCCGCGCCATCCGCCGCGCCCAGCGAGGCCGCGGTGGAGGCGGTCAGCTTCTCCGGGTTGCGGCTGGTCTGGCACGGCGGCTGCGCGCCCACGTAGAGCGGGATCAGCTTCCAGCCCGTGGCGCTGACCGACTTGACCCAGGACGCGGTCAGGTTCGGCTGCGCGCACCCCCGGTTCTTGCCGCCGACGTACACCGCCGCCGCACCGTAGAACCCGTTGTGCCACGCCTTCATCGCCGACGCGGAGGGCGCCGTGCAGGTGTCGAACGCCCGCCCCGTGTAGACCTTCGGGGCCGGGCGCGACACCGTGGTGGCCATCGAGGCCCCCGCCGCGACACCACCGCCCACGAGCACCGCGGCCGCCGCCACCGCCCAGGCGATGTAACGACGCTTCTTCGACATCCGGTGACCGGACATCCCCACCCCATTCACGACACGGGACGCACCGCACCGGGTGCGCCTGGCAGGACTGCTGAGGCCCCCGGCACGGCGCGCGGCACGCGTGCGGCGGCTGTGCGGCGCGCGCGGAAGCACCGGCCTACGGGTCCGCGGCGCGCGAGGGGCGGATCGCACCTTAGCCAACCCGCACACGGCGATCGGGAAAGCACTTGTCCCGATCGGCACAAGATTCCCCCAAGGCGCGGCAAATCTCGGTGGGGTTGCCGGGGTCAGGGACGTGGGTCGGTCGCCAGGCGGCTGTGCAGGTGGACGTCCCGGAGGGCGCCGGACAGGTCGACGACCGCCTCGCGCAGGACCCCTTCGAGGACGTAACCGCAGCGCCGCGCGACACCGCAGGAGGGCTCATTGCCGACGGCGTGGCCCAGTTCCAGCCGGTGCAGGCCGAGATCGCGGAAGGCCCACCGGGTGACCGCCTCCAGGGCCCGGGAGGCGACGCCGCGCCCACGGGCCTCGGGGAGCGTCCAGTAGCT
This sequence comes from Streptomyces sp. TOM-9, assembly GCF_056858595.1. Taxonomy (NCBI): domain Bacteria; kingdom Bacillati; phylum Actinomycetota; class Actinomycetes; order Kitasatosporales; family Streptomycetaceae; genus Streptomyces; species Streptomyces sp. TOM-9. The sequence goes on from NZ_JBXEQB010000001.1 coordinate 4,364,071, forward strand.
GACGCGTGCGCCGCGCATGGCGTGGTCGATCATCCCTATCGCGGCCTGGCCGAGCACCACACCGGCCTCGGTGACGGCGAACGACGCGAGGTCGCCGGCCCCCCAGCCGTCGCGCCGGCGCCGCAGGAACGCCCGCACGCCGGCTTCGTCGGGCTCGGGGGCGTGCGCGGTGTTCCAGCGGCGGAAGTCCGGGTCCGCGAGGCCGCGCAGTGCCGCGTCGAGGTCGCCGGACGTCTCCTCCCAGGGCCTGAGCAGCAGTCCGTACGCTTCCAACTCCACCGGCCTCAGCACGTCCTCATTCAAGCAAAGGAGGCGGTGGCCGCCCTGGCCGGACGGAAGACGGGGATCGCGATCTCCCCACCTGCGGCCGCGGGGCGGAAGCAGACGCGCAGGTCCATCCCGACGCGCAGCGCGTCGTGGGCGCAGCCGACGACCTCCGTCATCATGCGCGGCCCCTCGGCGAGGTCGACGACGGCGGCGACGTAGGGGACGCGTCCGGCGAACGGCCGGAGGTCGTTGGCGTGCACCACGGACCAGGTGTAGAGGGTGGCGTGGCCCGCGGCCTGCTCCCAGACGACCTCCTCGCTCCAGCAGTGCGGGCAGAACTCCCGGGGGTAGTGGTGGGCGGCGCCGCAGCCCGCGGCCAGGCACCGGCGGATCAGCAGCCGGCCCTCGGCGGCGGCGCTCCAGTAGGTGCGCGTGAAGGCGTCGGGCTCGGGCAGACCGGTCACAGGAAGAGCCCCCAGACGCTGTCGAGGGACCAGGTCTGCCAGCCCATGGCGAAGAGGAGGACGACGGAGGCGAGGATCATCATGGCGTTCTGCCCCTGCTCCGCCCAGTCGTGGATCATGAGGACGAGGTAGAGCAGGTTGAGGACGATGCCGCCGGCCAGCGCGACCGGTGTCAGCAGCCCGGCGGTGAGACCGAGCCCGACGGCCAGTTCGGCGTGGACGACGACGTAGGCCATCACCTTGGGGCGGGGCGCGACGACCGCGGTGAATCCGCCCCGGACGAAGGTCCAGCGGTGCTTCGCGGCGACGTCGGCGGCCCAGGTGATGCCGGTGCCCCGCTCGAACCAGCCCTTCTTGTCCTTGTGCCGCCAGCTCTCCAGCCACCACAGCCCGAGGCCGATGCGCAGGACGGCGAGCCATTCGGCGCCGGTCAGCCAGATCGTCTGCATCGTGTGCCTCCCCGGGGCAAGGAATCTGACGGTATGTCAGTTGACCGGATGCGGTCGCACCTCCGCAAGGTGCCGGGGCGAAAGCGCGCTACCTTCCGGAGTGACCCTCACCCTGCAGGCACGGGAGCAGCCATGACCGACACCTCGGCATCCGCCGGCACCTCCGCATCCGCCGCCACCCCCCTACCGAACACGGCGGCGCCGGACGCCATCGTCGTCGGCGCCGGTCCCGGCGGCCTCGCCGTCGCGGCGTCGCTGCGGCACCGGGGCGTGCGCACCCTGGTCGTCGAGCGGTCGGACGCGGTGGGCGCCTCCTGGCGCGGCCACTACGACCGGCTGCGGCTGCACACGACCAGACGCCTGTCCGCGCTCCCGGGCCTCGGGATACCCCGGCCGTACGGCCGCTGGGTGGGCCGCGACGACGTCGTGCGCTACCTGGAGCAGTACGCCGAGTTCCACGGGCTGGACGTCGCCACCGGCATAGAGGTGGGGCGGATCGAGCCCGCCGGGGACCCGGCTGCGGGCTGGGTGCTCCCGGCCACCGGCGGGCGCCGGCTGACCGCGCGCAGCGTCGTCGTCGCCACCGGCTACAACCACACGCCGCACCTTCCGGACTGGCCCGGGCGCGACACCTTCGACGGAGAGCTGCTGCACGCCTCCCGCTACCGCAACGGCCGGCCCTACGAGGGCCGGGACGTCCTGGTCGTGGGCGTGGGCAACACCGGCGCCGAGATCGCCGTCGACCTCGCCGAGTCCGGCGCGGCCCGCGTCCGGCTGGCGGTGCGGACGCCCCCGCACATCATGCGCCGCTCCACCGCGGGGTGGCCCGCGCAGCGCACCGGGATCATGGTCCGCCGACTCCCCACGAAGCTGGTCGACAAGATCGCGCCCTACGTGGAGCGCGTCTCCGTGCCGGACCTGTCCGCGTACGGGCTGCCCCGCCCGGACAACGGGCTCTACTCGCGGGTGCGGGAGGGCTCCATCCCCGTGCAGGACGTCGGCATCATCGACGCCGTCCGGTCGGGGAAGGTCGAACCCGTCGCCGCCGTCGAGGGCTTCGACGGGCGCGAGGTGCTGCTCGCCGACGGCACGCGGATCACCCCGGACGCGGTGGTCGCGGCCACCGGCTACCGGCGCGGCCTGGAACCGCTCGTCGGTCATCTCGACGTCCTGGACGAGCGGGGCCGGCCCGTGCGGCACGGCGGCCGCAGCCCGAAGAACGCTCCCGGCCTGTACTTCACCGGCTTCACCAATCCCATCAGCGGCATGTTCCGTGAAATGGCCATCGACGCGCGCCGGATCGCCAAAGCGGTGGCGCGGCGGTAGCGAACGCGCGCGGTGGGTACCGAGGGGGTACGGACGAGCACCCGCGCCGCCGCACGCACCGCCTCCGTACCACCCCTGCGCGCCCCCGCACCGCCCCCGTACCGCTCCCGCTCCATCCCAGTCCGGCGGACCGGCCGGCCCGCTCCCCCTCGGCCGGCCGGACCGCCTTCCCGCGGGGCGCACAGGTTTCTCGCATCCTCCCCGTTCCTGACGGATCGTCAGTTCAGTAATCTGACATTGCGTCAGTTCTCTGGACCTTCGAGCGGGACGGGCGAGACACATGCTTGGATCGACCTTCAGCACGCGCGGCACCGATCCCGCGGCGGACGCCGGCGGCCCGGGCCACGGCACGGACGACGTGGACGTCAGCGGGCGCCCGCTGCACGCCTGCGTGCCCGACCTCGACCGCTTCTTCCGGCCCGAGTCCCTGGCCGTGGTGGGCGCCTCGGACGCCGAGGGCCGCCCCAACGCCGGCATCACCCGGCAACTCGTCACCTGGGCCGAGCGGGTCGGCGCCCGGCTCCACCCGGTCAACCCCGGCCGCGGCACCGTGTTCGGTCTGCCCTGCCACGCATCCGTCGCGGATCTCCCCGAGCCGGTCGACCTTGCCGTCCTGCTCGTCGCCGACCCCCTCCCCGTCCTCGAGCAGCTCACCGGGGCCAAGGCCCGGTTCGCGGTCGTCTTCGCCTCCGGCTTCGCCGAGACCGGGGAGGCGGGCGCCGCCGCCCAGGAGCGGCTCGGCCGGGCCGTCGCGGGCAGCGGACTGCGGCTGCTGGGGCCGAACACCAACCTCAACGCCTTCCAGGCGTTCCGTGAGGACCTCCCCGGGCCGGCGATCGCCCTGATCACCCAGTCCGGCCACCAAGGCCGTCCGGTCTACGCCCTGCAGGAGCTCGGCATCCGGCTCAGCCACTGGGCGCCGACCGGCAACGAGGCCGACCTGGAGACCGCCGACTTCCTCTCCTACTTCGCCGGGCGGCCCGAGGTCGGCGCGATCGCGGTCTACGCCGAAGGCCTCAAGGACGGCCGCTCGTTCGCCCTCGCCGCCGACCGCGCGGCCCGCAACAAGGTGCCGGTGGTCATGGTCAAGGTGGGCCGTACCGAGACGGGCACCCGTGCCGCCGCCACGCACACCGGCAAGCTCACCGGATCCGACGCGGTCGCCGACGCCGCCTTCCGCCAGTTCGGCGTGATCCGCGTCGACGCGCTGGACGAACTCCAGGACACCGCCGCCCTGCTGGCCCGGGCCCGGCCACCGGCCGCCGAGGGCGTGGTCGTCTACTCGATCTCCGGCGGCACCGGGGCGCACTTCGCGGACCTGGCCACCGCCGCCGGGCTGCCGCTGCCCACCCTCCCGGAGCCGAAGCAGGCCGAACTCCACCAGTGGATACCGGAGTACCTGAACGTCTCCAACCCCGTGGACAGCGGGGGCCATCCCGTCGGTGACTGGCGCGGCCGGAAGATCATCGACGCGATCCTCGCCGATCCCGCGGTCGGCGTCCTCGTCTGCCCGATCACCGGCCCCTTCCCGCCGATGAGCGACCGGCTGGCCCGGGACCTCGCCGAGGCCGCCGAGGCCACCGACAAACTGGTGTGCGTGATCTGGGGCTCCCCCGTGGGCACCGAGGAGGCCTACCGGACCACCCTGCTCGGCTCCTCCCGGCTCGCCACCTTCCGCACCTTCGGCAACTGCGTGACCGCCGTACGGGCCTGGCTGGACCACCACCGCTTCGCCGCCGGCTACCGCTCCCCCTTCGACGACGCGCCGCGCACGCCCTCCTCCTCCGCGCGGAAGGCGCGCGCCCTGCTGCACCCCGGCCGCCGGCTGAGCGAGCACGCCGCCAAGCAACTGCTCCGGGCGTACGGCATCCGCGTCCCGCGCGAGCAACTGGTCACCAGCGCCGCCGGTGCCGTCCGGGCGGCGGCCCAGGTCGGCTACCCCGTGGTGATGAAGGCGTCCGCCGACCGGCTCGCGCACAAGACCGAACTCGGCCTGGTCAAGATCGGCCTCACTTCCGCCAGCCAGGTCCGCGACGCCTACCGCGAACTCGCCGACATCGCCCGCTTCGAGGACCTGGAGCTCGACGGCGTCCTCGTCTGCCAGATGGTGGAGCCAGGCGTGGAGATGGTCGTCGGCATGAGCCACGACCCGCTCTTCGGGCCCACCGTCACCGCCGGCCTCGGCGGGGTCCTCGTCGAGGTCCTGCGGGACACGGCCGTCCGCGTACCGCCCTTCGACGCCGGGACCGCGCGGGACATGCTGCGGGAACTGCGCGGCGCCCGCCTGCTCGACGGCGTGCGCGGGGCGCCACCCGCCGACGCGGACGCGCTCGTCGACGTCATCCTCCGCGTGCAGCGCATGGCCCTGGAACTCGGCGACGGCCTCGCCGAACTCGACATCAATCCGCTGATGGTGCTGCCGCGCGGGCAGGGCGCCTGCGCCCTGGACGCCCTGGCCGTCTGCCGTCAGGAGAACACACATGACTGACTCCCCCCGTGGAGTGGTCACGGAGCGTGATGGCTCCGTGGAATCCGTTGTACTCCACGTCACCGACAACGGGGTCTCCCGGCTCACCCTCAACCGCCCCCAGGCGATGAACGCCATCACCCCTGACCTGCGCGAACGCCTCATCCAGAAATTTCTGGAGGCCTCTGCGGACCCGGCCGTGCGAGCCGTCGTCCTGACCGGCGCCGGCCGCCGGGCGTTCTGCGCGGGGGCCGACCTGCGCGGCGGTCCGGCCGCCGCGGACCGGGTCGCGGGCGACGTGGCCCGGACGATCCGATCCGGGGCCCAACGCCTCATCGCCGCCGTCCTCGACTGCGAGAAACCCGTGGTCGCCGCCGTGAACGGCACGGCCGCCGGTCTCGGTGCCCATCTCGCCCTCGCCTGCGACCTCGTCCTGGCCGCCGACACGGCGAAGTTGATCGAGGTCTTCGTCCGCCGCGGCCTCGTCCCCGACGGCGGGGGCGCCTACCTCCTCCCCCGCCTGATAGGCCCGCACCGCGCGAAGGAACTCCTCCTCCTCGGCGACGACCTCCCCGCCGCCGCCGCCGAACGCCTCGGGCTGGTCAACCGCGTCGTCCCCGCGGACGAGCTCGACGCGGCCGCCGACACCCTCGCCCGGCGACTCGCCTCCGGCCCCACCCGCGCCCTCGCCCTGACCAAGCAACTCGTCAACGCGTCCCTGGACTCCGACCGCGCGACGGCCTTCGCCGCAGAGGCGGCCGCACAGGAGCAGAACATGACCACCGCCGACGCCCAGGAGGGACTGCACGCCTTCCTCGAACGCCGCCCACCGGACTTCCGTGGCCGGTGACACCGGGCTCACCCCTCGGGCGCCGCGACCCCGGGCGGGGGCCGGTACTCCTCCAGCAGTCCGGTGCCGTACGCCAGCAAAGCACCCGCGAAGACGAGCCCGATCACCGCGATCGTCACGACGGAGATCCGGAAGGCGACCTGCCGCTGCCGCGCCCACCCGGTCCTGCCCTCCGGGTCCCGGCGCCCCGCGTAGAACGAGGTGACCAGCACCGGCGCCGCACCGGCACCCGCGAGGCACAACCACGCAAGCAGGTACGGACCGCCGAGCCACACCACCGGCACCGCGAGGACGGCGGCCGTCGCGGCCTCCGCCGCCAGCAGGCAGAGCCAGCGGGGGCGTCGCCCGGTGCGCCCCGCGAGCCGCAGTCCCGGGACCGTCGCCGGCAGGGCGTGCAGGAGCGAGGCGGCCACCGCGAAGGCCCACAGGGGGATCAGGGCCAGCGGCAGCACGCAGAGGGCGAGCGGCTCCTCGAAGGCACCGTCCGCGGACTTCAGGGACGGAAGGACGACCATACGGACCGTTGCCGCGATCACCCCCACCGCGCAGTACGTCGTGACCGCCGCCGCGCGTCCGGCATCGCCCCACGGGTCGACCGCGGGCCGCGCCGGGAACCCCCACCCCGTACCCCATCCCATGACAGGCACGGTACGCGCGGGCTTCGGCCGTCCTTCCCACAGGCCTTCACTTCTGACGGTCCGTCAGTTTCAATGGACCGCGTGATGGGACAAGCAGGCATGGCGGTCGCCGTCGTCCGCTACCTCCGGTCGGCCGGGGCGGTGACGACGGCCGGGCGGGTGGACCCGCTGCCGCCGCCCGAACTGCGGGCCGTGCGGCCGGACGAGCGCGCCCCGGTGGACCAGGCCGAATTCCGGAAGGTACTGGGGAACTTCGCGAGCGGCGTGACGGTGATCGCGGCGCCCGGGGACGACGCGCAGGGCGGACCCGCCGGGTTCGCCTGCCAGTCGTTCGCGTCGCTGTCGCTCGATCCGCCGCTGGTCGCCTTCATGGTGGCGCGCACGTCCACCAGCTGGCCGCGCATCGCGCGGGCCGGGGTGTTCTGCGTGAACGTGCTCGGCGCGGACCAGCAGGAGCTGTGCCGCTCCTTCGCCGTGAGCGGCGGGGACAAGTTCGCGGGCGTGGAGTGGGATCCGGCGCCGGTGACGGGCTCGCCCCGGCTGCGCGGCGTGGCCGCGTGGATCGACTGCGCGATCCACGCCGTGCACACCGGCGGCGACCACCTCGTCGTCATCGGCCGGGTCCGGGATCTGGGCCACGGGGCGGAAGGCGGCGAGCCGCTGCTCTTCCACCGCGGCCGCTTCGGCCGGCTCGCGCCCTGACCGCGGCCGCGTACGCGCCTCAGCCCGTGAACTCCGGCGCCTGGTGGGGCGCCCACCAACTGGTCAGCGCCCAGATCCCGAGGGCGGCCACGGCCACCGCCACCAGGGCCGCGAGCCCGGGGCGGCGCGACCCGCGCAGCATGAGCAGCCAGAAGGCGAGCGGCACCAAGGCGCCGCCCGCGGCGATGAGCGGAAGGTCGACGTAGAGGACGCTCAAGTCCCGGCGCTGCCCTTCGAAGCCGCCCTCGACGTTGACCCTGGCGAGCGGTGCCCAGGCCAGCAGCGCGGACGCCGCACCCAGGCCCGCCACAAGAAGGGCGGTGAGGCCCTTGGTCGCTTCCCTCACGCACAGGTCGGACGCCCCGGCGCCGCACGCGGTTCCCGTACCGCCACCAGGGCAGCCGCGGGACCCGGCAGCGCCGGGGCCGGCCGGCTACGCCGCGAGCGGGAGCGCCCCGGCGCCCGGGGTCGCCCGTCGCCGGATCACCAGCGCCATGAGCGCCGCCACCGCGCACAGCGCCCCGGAGGAGTACCAGACCACGTCGTAGGAGCCGAAGGCGTCGCGCGCCGCGCCGCCGAGGAACGCCACCAGGGCGGCGCCCAACTGGTGGGAGGCGAGTACCCAGCCGAAGACGATGGCGCTGTCGGCGCCGTAGAACTCGCGGCACAGGGCGATGGTGGGCGGCACGGTGGCGACCCAGTCCAGGCCGTAGAAGACGATGAACAGCACCATGGGCGGGTGCACGGCATCGTTCAGGAGCACGGGCAGGAACATCAGCGACAGTCCGCGCAGCCCGTAGTAGGTGGCCAGCAGCCGCCGCGGGCTGAAGCGGTCGGTGAACCAGCCGGAGGCCACCGTGCCCGCGATGTCGAAGATGCCGATCACGGCGAGCAGTGACGCGGCGGCCGTCACCGGCATCCCGTGGTCGTGGGCCGCGGGCACGAAGTGCGTCTTGACCAGGCCGTTCGTCGAGGCCCCGCAGATCGCGAAGGTCCCCGCCAGCAGCCAGAACGGGCCACCGCGGGCTGCGTTGAACAGCGCCTTGACCGCCCGCTTGGCCGCCCCCGTCACCGGCGGCGGCTTCGGCACGAACTCCGCGGCACCGTACGGGGCCAGGCCCACGTCGGCGGGGTGGTCCCGCAGCAGCAGGTAGACCAGGGGCGCGACGACGACCGCGGCGCCCGCCACGGTGAGGGCCGCGGCGCGCCAGCCCGCGTGCTCGATGATGACGGAGAGCAGGGGGAGGAAGATCAGCTGTCCCGCCGCGCCGGCCGCCGTCAGGATGCCCGTGACCAGGCCGCGCCGGTCCTCGAACCAGCGGTTGGTGACGGTGGTCGCGAAGGCCAGGGCCATGGAGCCGCTGCCCAGCCCGACGAGCACGCCCCACAGGAGCACGAGCTGCCAGCTCGCGGTCATGAAGACGGTCAGGCTCGCACCGGTCGCGATGGTGACGAGCGCCGCCGCGACGACCCGGCGGATGCCGAAGCGGTCCATGAGCGCGGCGGCGAACGGCGCCGTCACGCCGTAGAGCGCGAGGTTGACCGAGACGGCCAGGCCGATCATGCCCCGCGACCACCCGAACTCGCCGTGCAGCGGCTCGATCAGCAGTCCGGGCAGGGAGGCGAAGCCGGCGGCGCCGATGAGCGTGACGAAGGCGGCGGCCGCCACCGACCACGCGCGGTGGATCCGGGGCGTGCGGAACGGCCGGGGAACGTCGGGGCCCCTGTCAGCCAGGGGCTGCACGGGAAGCTCGGGAGTCTGCGTCACCAGGTCAGCATCCGGCATCCTCTTTCACGGAACGAGTGGCCGGATGGCCATGTTGTGCAAGGATCGGGCCATGGCCGAATCCATGGAGACGCCTTCGCCGACCGCACCTCCGCGCACACCGGTGCGCCACCGGGTCGTCGTCCTGGTGCAGCACGGTGTGATCCCCTTCGAAGTGGGCATCCCGCACCGCATCTTCGGCGGCGCGAGGGACTCCGACGGGGTCGATCTGTACGAGGTGGTGACGTGCTCCCCGCACGGTCCGGGACCGGTGCGCGCCGACGCCGACTTCGAGATCCACGTCGCCCACGGCCCCGAGGTCCTGGAGACGGCGGGCACCGTCATCGTCCCCGCCGCCCATGAGCGCTCCGTCGCGCACACCGAGGGCCGGCTGCCCGAGGAGATGGCGGCGGCTTTCGCCCGCATCCGTCCCGGCGCCCGGCTCGTCTCCATCTGCACCGGCTCGTACTTCCTCGCCGCGGCCGGCCACCTGGACGGCCTGCGCGCCACCACGCACTGGTCGAGCACGGACCACTTCCAAAGGCTCTTCCCCCGTGTGCGGGTCGAGCCGGACGTCCTGTACGTCGACAACGGCGACATCCTCACCTCCGCGGGCGTCGCCTCGGGCATCGACCTGTGCCTGCACCTCGTCCGCCGTGACCACGGCACGGCCGTGGCCAACGCCAGCGCGCGCCGTACGGTCGTGCCGCCGCACCGGGAGGGCGGACAGGCCCAGTACATCCAACGGCCCGTCCCCGAGCCCCAGCAGGCCACCACGGCCGCGGCGCGCTCCTGGGCGCTGGACCGGCTCGACCAGCCGCTGACGCTGCGCGAGCTGGCCGAGCGCGAGGCGATGAGCGTGCGCACCTTCACCCGCCGCTTCCGGGAGGAGGTGGGCACCAGCCCCGGGCAGTGGCTGACGCAGCAGCGCGTCGAACGCGCCCGGCACCTGCTGGAGTCCAGCGACCTGTCGGTCGACCAGGTCGCCTCGCAGGCAGGGTTCGGCACGGCGGCCTCCATGCGGCAGCACCTGCAGGCCGTCCTCGGCGTCTCGCCCAGCGCCTACCGGCGGACCTTCCGGGCGACGGCGGCGTTCTGAACCGCCTCAGAAGGTCAGCACGCCCCGCGCCACGCGGCCGCCCCGGGCGTCCTCCGCCGCCTTCGCGAAGTTCTCCACCGGGTAGGTACGGGTGACGAGTTCGTCCAGCAGGAGCCGGCCCTGCCGGTAGAGGTCGGCGTAGAGCGCGATGTCGCGCTGCGGCCGTGACGAGCCGTAGCGGCAGCCCAGGATGGACTTGTCGAGGTACATGGAGGACACCAGGAAGGACGCCTCGGCGTCGGCCGGCGGCACGCCCAGCAGGACGGCCTGGCCGTGGCGGTCCAGGAGGTCGACGGCCTGGCGGATGAGCCCGACGTGGCCGACGCACTCGAAGACGTGGTCGGCGCCGGTCGGCAGCAGCGCGCGCGCCGCCTCCGCCGAGTCCACGAACTCGGTGGCGCCGAACAGCCTGGCGGGTTCCTCCTTCGCCGGGTTGGTGTCGACGGCGACGATCCGGGAGGCGCCCGCGATGCGCGCGCCCTGCAGCACGTTCAGGCCGATGCCGCCGGTGCCGATGACCACGACCGTGTCGCCGCGGTCGACCCGGGCGCGGTTGAGGGCGGCGCCGACCCCGGTCAGCACCCCGCAGCCGATGAGCGCGGCCGAGGTGAGGGGGATGTCCCGGGGGAGGGGGACGGCCTGGACGGCCTTGACGACGGTCAGTTCGGCGAAGGCCGAGTTGGAGGCGAAGTTGAACAGCGGCTCGCCCTGACGGCTGAAGGGCCTGCCGGGACGGCCGATGGCCTTGCGGCACATCGTCGGGCGCCCCCGGTCGCAGTCCGGGCAGGTGCCGCAGTTGGCAAGGGTGGACAGGGCCACGCGGTCGCCCGGCGAGACGTGCGAGACGCCGGCGCCGGTCACCTCGACGACGCCCGCCCCCTCGTGGCCGAGCACGACCGGTACGGGGAAGGGGATGACCCCGTCGACGACGGACAGGTCGCTGTGGCACAGCCCGGCCGCGTGGATGCGGACCAGCACCTCGCCGGGGCCCGGGTCCCGGACCTCCAGGTCGTCGACGACCGCGGGCTGCGTCCCGTCGAAGATCACGCCTCTCATCACCACACCACCGCCTGGAGCTCGCTGTACGCGTGCAGTCCGAAGGAGCCGCCGTCGCGGCCGATCCCGCTGTGCTTGAAGCCGCCGAAGGGCGTCTCGGGATGACGCTGCACGGTGTTGATGCCGACGTTGCCGCTGCGCAGGCGGGCGGCCAGGGCCCAGGCGCGCGCGGTGTCGCTGCCGAAGACGTAGTCGTACAGGCCGTACGGGGTGCCGTTGGCGATCTCGACGGCCTCGTCCTCGGTGTCGTAGGGGAGGGCGGCGACGACCGGGCCGAAGATCTCCTCGCGGGCGACCGTCATGGCGGGCGTGACGTCCGCGAGGAGGGTGGGGGCCGCGTAGTAGCCGGGTTTGAGGTCGGGGCGCGCGCCGCCGGTGACGACGCGGGCGCCCTGTTCGCGGGCGCCGGTGACGTACGCCTCGACGCGGTCGCGCTGGGCGGCGGTGATCAGCGGGCCGACGACGGTGGAGTTATCCACAGGGTCCCCGACGGTCAGCGAACGGGCGTACTGTTCGAGGGCGGTGATCACCTGCTCGTACCGCCCGCGGGGGACGAGCACACGGGTCGGCGCCGTGCAGATCTGACCTGAATGGAATGCCCATGTTGAACCGACAGCAGATACCGCTGATCTGAGGACGCCCGGTGCGGCGTCCTCGAGGATGATCGCCGCGCCCTTGCCGCCCAGTTCCATCAGGGTCCGCTTCATCGACGCGCCCGCGACGCGGGCGATCGCCTGCCCGACCGCCGTCGAGCCGGTGAAGCTGATCATGTCGACGCCGGGGTGCGCGACCAGTGCCTCACCGGCCGCGGCGCCCGAGCCGGTGATGACGTTGAACACCCCGTCGGGCAGGCCCGCCTCCCGCATGATCCCGCCCAGCAGCAGGCAGGTCAGCGGGTCCTGGGGCGCGGGCTTGGCGACGACGGTGTTGCCCACGGCCAGGGCGGGGGCGACCTTGCCGGCCAGGTTGACCAGGGGGAAGTTGTAGGAGGTGATGCAGGCGACGACGCCCACCGGACGCCGTGCCGCCGCCGCGTTGACCAGCCCGCCGGGGGCGAGCGGCGAGGCCTTCACGGGCTGCGGCGCGAAGGGGATCGTGTCCGGTTCCAGCGCGCCCCGCGCGTAGCGCCGGAAGCGGTCCACCGCCGTTGGAATCTGCATGCTCGACGCGACACGGATCGTCGCTCCCGTCTCCTGCTGGAGCAGCGGTACGAGATCCGCCGACCGCGAGGCGAGGACGTCCGCGATCCGCTCCAGGATCGCGGCACGCTCCGCCGGGCTCGTACGGGACCAGCCCTCGTACGCCTCCCGGGCAGCGCGCACCGCGGCGTCCACGTCCGCCGGGCCCGCTTGAGGGGCGTGCCCGACGGTCTCCTCCGTGGCCGGATTGACAACTGGATAGTGCGCTCCAGCCGGTTCGTGCCACCGGCCGCCGATCCAGTGGCCGTACGTCCCGTCGCTGTTCATCCGCGAGGCTCCTTCGGGAGGCCGAGCACCCGCTCGGCGATGATCGTGCGCTGGATCTCGTCCGAGCCGCCGTAGATGGTGTCGGCGCGGCTGAAGAGGAACATGCGCTGGGCCTGGTCGAGTTCGTAGGGCCGCTCCGGCTCCCACGGCGCTGGGCCGGTCGCGGCGGGGGCGCCGCGGACGGCGACGGCCAGTTCGCCGAGCCGCTGGTGCCAGCCGCCCCACAGCAGCTTGGCGACGCTCGGGGCGGCCGGGTCGGCGGTGCCCAGCGTACGCAGGGCGTTCCAGCGCATGGTGCGCAACTCGGCCCACTGGCGCACCAGCCGGTCCCGCAGCACGGGGTCGGTCACCGCCCCGGTGGCGACGGCGCGGTCGACGACCTGCCGCAGTTCGCGTTCGAAGCCGATCTGCTGCACGAGGGTGGAGACCCCGCGCTCGACGCCCAGGAGGGACATGGCGACCTGCCAGCCGTTGCCCTCCCCGCCGACGACGTGGGCGGCGTCGGCGCGGGCCCCGTCGAAGAAGACCTCGTTGAACTCGGCCGTCCCGGTGAGCTGGCGGATGGGGCGGACCTCGACCCTGCCGGGCTGGTCCATGGGGACCAGCAGGAAGCTCAGTCCGTGGTGCCGGCGCGAGTCGGGTTCGGTGCGGGCCAGGACGAAGCACCAGTCGGCGTCCTGGGCGAGGGAGGTCCAGATCTTCTGACCGGTCACGCGGTAGCAGGGACCGCCGGCGTCGTGGTCCGCGGCGGCCGCGGTGCGGACGCCGGCGAGGTCGGAGCCCGCCCCGGGCTCGCTGTACCCCTGGCACCACAGTTCCTCGCCGCGGGCGACCGGCGGCATGAAGCGGTCGCGCTGGTCGGGCGTGCCGTGCGCCTCCAGGGTGGGGGCCAGCAGGTTCTCGCCGATGTGCCCGGACCGGGCGGGCGCCTCGGCGCGGGCGTACTCCTCGCCCCAGGCGACCTGCTGGGGCAGGGTGGCACGCCGGTTGCCGTAGTCGCCGCGCCAGCCGAGGCCGATCCAGCCGGCGGCGCCGAGTTCCCGCTCCCACTCCCGGCCGGGTGCGCGGTCCGGGTGCGCCGCCAGCCACTCCCGGGCCTGCGCGCGGAAGGCCTCCGTCTCCGGGCCGAAGGTGAAGTCCATGGTCCGCCCTCTCCTCGGTGCGGGGCCGTCACTGCCCTCGGGAGGCGGCCGCGGCGGCGCGCATGGCCTCGAGCTGGGCGAGCATCGGCATGGGGTCGGTGCCGACGGAGCCGGGCAGGGCCGCGGCGATGCGCTGCGGTGTCCATCCCCCGCCGTCCGCGTAGGCGGCGCGCAGTTCACGGGGCTGCGCCCAGACCGCGATCTTGGGTCCGGCGACCGTGTAGACCTGTCCGGTGACGTCGCGGGCGTGATCGCTGAGCAGGAAGACGACCATGGCGGCAACGTCCTCGGGCTCGCCGATCTCGGCGAGCTCCATGGGCACGTTGGCGGACATGCGGGTGCGTGCCACGGGGGCGACGCAGTTGGCGGTCACGCCGAAGCGGTGCAGTCCGAGTGCGGCGCTGCGCACCAGCGAGATGATCCCGCCCTTCGCCGCGGAGTAGTTGGCCTGGGAGACGCTGCCCTGGTGGTTGCCGCTGGTGAAGCCGACGAGGGTGCCCGAGCCCTGCCGTCGCATCACGGCCGAGGCGGCGCGGAAGACGGTGAAGGTGCCCTTGAGATGGGTGGCGAGGACCGGGTCCCACTCGTCCTCGCCCATGTTGAAGAGCATGCGTTCGCGCAGGATCCCGGCGACGCAGACCACTCCGTCGACGCGGCCGTAGGTCTGCACGGCCGTGGTGACGATCCGTTCGCCGCCCGCCATCGACGAGACGTCGTCGGTCACCGCGGTGGCCTCGCCGCCGGCCGCCTCGATCTCCTTGACGACGGCGGCCGCGACCTCACCGGTCGGTCCGCTGCCGTCGACCGCGACACCATAGTCGTTGACGACGACCTTGGCGCCCTCGGCCGCGCACGCGAGGGCGACGGCCCGCCCTATGCCGCGCCCGGCCCCGGTGACCGCGACGACCTTTCCGTTCAGGAAGTTGCCCACGTCCGGTCCCGCCCCTTCTCAGAGTTTCTGACGGACCGTTAGATTTTAGGAGCACGGACGCACCCCAGCACAAGCCCTGAGACCAGGAGGCAGCGATGGCGTTCCCCGCCGAGTTCCACGACATCGCCAAGCGCGTCAACAACTGGGGCCGCTGGGGTGAGGACGACGAGACCGGCACCCTCAACCTGGTCACCGACGAGGTCGTCCGCGCGGCGGCCGGCACCGTGCGCAGCGGACGCCGCGTGCCGCTCGCGCTGCCCCTGCAGCAGGACGGGGTGCAGACGGGAATGATCCCGGGCCGGGTCAACCCCCTGCGCACCATGGTGATGCTCAACCACGAGATGTTCGGCCCGGGCACCGTCGCCACCAGCGACGACATCGTCACCATGGGGCTGCAGGCGGCGACCCACTGGGACGCCCTGACCCATGTCTCGCACTCGGGACGGATCTACAACGGCCGCCCGGCCGGCTCCATCACCGCCCACGGCGGCGCCGCCTTCAGCGGCATAGAGAAGATCACGACGCTGCTCTCCCGCGGCGTCCTGCTCGATGTGGCCCGCGCCCGCGGCACCGACCGGCTGCCCGGCGACCACGCGGTCACCCCCGACGACCTCGACGCGGCCGAGGAACTGGCCCGGACCACCGTCCGCGCCGGGGACGTCGCGCTCGTCCGCACCGGTCAGATGCGGCTGTACCTGGCGGGCGACAAGCACGCCTACGCCTTCCCCTCACCGGGGTTGTCGGTGCGCACTCCCGAGTGGTTCCACGCCCGCGACGTCGCGGCGGTCGCCAACGACACGCTGACCTTCGAGATCTTCCCGCCGGAGATCGAGGACCTGTGGCTCGCCGTGCACGCCCTGGACCTGGTGGAGATGGGCATGCCCCAGGGCCAGAACTGGAATCTCGAGGCGCTGTCGGAGGCCTGCGCCGAGGAGGGGCGGTACGCGTTCCTGCTGGACGCCACCCCGCAGCCCTTCGTGGGCGGGGTCGGCAGTCCGGTCGCGCCGGTGGCGGTGCTCTGAGGGCGGTCCGTACGGTCAGAAGGCGGGGCGGCGGATCAGCCCGCCCATGGACTGCGCGGGGACGATCGCGGGGCGCTCGCTGCGGTCGATCTCGCACCAGATCTGCTTGCCGGCACCTTCACGCTGCCAGCCCCAGCGGTCCGCGAGGCCGTCCACGAGTTCCAGTCCCCGGCCGCCGGTCTCGTCGTTGTCGGCGTGCCGCGGCCGTGGCGGCGCGTCGCTGGTGTCGGCCACCTCGACGCGCACGGTCTCCCGTTCGCCGCTCTGCGCGGCGCCGGAGGAGCGGAAGAGCATCCGCAGCACGGCCGGACAGCCGGTGTGCACGACGGCGTTGGTGACCAGTTCGGAGATGAGCAGGATCAGCGTCTCGGCGACCGGCTCGTCGGCTCCTATGCCGGAGCCCGCGAGACGCGAGCGGGCCCACCGGCGGGCCCGGCCCACCTCCGCGGGGTCGGGGCCGACCTCAAGCTGAACCTGGAGCACCTGCACCGCTCACACCATCCGAACCGGCGGACACGTCGCCTCGCGCCTCGGCAGGGTCACCGTACGTGACCTCTTCGCAACCCAGCATGATTGACCCGCAGTGACCGCAACAAGCGCTTCGGGCATATTCCAGCGCAAGGGGGCACGAGTGCTGCATACTGTGCGAGGCCCATTACGGGGCGAAATCGAACAGCCCGGTACAGGCAGCCCGCCGGGTACCGAGACCCCGCCACTGCCACATCCGTCGCGTTTCACCACCACACGCACCCGATGGAGCGTACCCGAGGCAGGCTCCGACTCCACGGCGTGACGAGTCACACCTCGGACACAACCCGATATCGACGCTCGGGGACTCCTTATCCGTGACGAATCGGCCATAACTACCTAAACCCAGCGAAGAGTCTCGTCGAGGAGTCTCTCCGCGAGCTGCTCCTCACACTCCGCCACGGAACGGCCCCGGCTCCGCAGGATCCACGACCGCTTAATGTGGAGATGCACCTCCGCCTCCCAGGTGAAACCCATACCGCCGAACACCTGCAGGCAGTCACGGGCGTTGCGGACGGCCGCCTCGTCCGCCAGCAGCCGTGCGGCCGCCGTCTCGCCCGGATCCCCGGAGACCGCCGCCGCACGCACCGCCGTGCGTGCCATCTCGACCCGGACCAGCATCTCGGCGCACAGGTGCTTGACCGCCTGGAAGGAGCCGACGGGCCGCCCGAACTGCTCCCGTGTCCCGGCGTACCGCACGGCGAGCTCCAGGGTGCGCGCCGCGCTGCCGGTCTGCTGCGCGGAGGTCAGCAGTTCGCCGGCTCCCCCGCCGCCGCCGGCCGGTTCGCCGCCCACCATCCGGTGCAGCGGAGTGAGCGGGTCCACCGAACGTATCGGCTCGGCCTTGTCGAAGGAGCCCAGCACGTGGTCGGACGCCTCCAGCCACTCGGCCAGCTCGCCGTCGACCGCGGTGACCACCGTGGCGCCCTCCGCCGCCCCCAGCACGCGTCCGGCCGCCAGGTGCGTCGTCACCAGCGGACCCGGCAGCAGCGCCCGTCCGGCCTCCTCGAAGACGAGCACGGCCTCCGGGAGGCCGAGGCCGAGCCCGCCCCGCTCCTCCGGCAGCCGCAGTGCGAAGAACCCCGCCTCCCCCAGCGCCCGCCACATCTGCCGGTCGAGGGTCACCGGGGGCCCCGCGGCCGCCCCGGCGGCGTCCTTCCGCAGGCGCTCCGCCGGGTAGAGCCGCGCCAGCAGTCCACGGGTCCCGTCGGCGAGCGCCCGTTGGTCCTCGGTGAGGCGGAAGTCCACGGCCGCTCACGCCCCCTTCGGCAGGCCGAGGATCCGCTCGGCGACGATGTTCCGCTGGATCTGCGACGTGCCCGCCGCGATGGTGTACGAGAGCGAGGAGAGCCGGTCCGCCGTCCACGGGCGGTCCGCGTCCAGCGCCCCGGACGGGCCTAGGACCTCGGCGGCGGTGTCGTAGAGCTCCTGGCGCGCATGCGAGTAGCGCAACTTGAGGACCGAGCCCCCGACGCCCGGGGCGCCGGCGCTGACGTTCCACTGGACCAGCCGCCACAGGACGCCGAACTCCGCCACCAGACGGCCCAGCCGGCGCCGCAGCACGGGGTCGTCCCAGGCTCCCGTCTCCCGGGCGGTCCGTGCCAGTTCACGCAGGGTCCGCCGGCAGGCGACGACCTCACCCGCGAAAGCGGTGCCGCGCTCGAAGGAGAGGGTCACCATCGTGACCCGCCAGCCGTCGTTCTCCGCTCCGACCCGGTTGGCGACCGGCACGCGCACCTCGTCCAGGAAGACCTCGGCGAACTCCGTCGTCCCGGCCAGGGTCCGCAGCGGCCGCACCGTCACGCCCGGCACGTCCATCGGCATCGCCAGCCAGCTGATGCCGCGGTGCCGCGGTGCGTCGGGATCGGTGCGCACCAGCAGTTCGCACCAGTCGGCGACCTCGGCATGCGAGGTCCAGATCTTCGAACCGGTGACCACGTAGGCGTCGCCGTCGCGCACCGCCCGCGTCCGCAGGGACGCCAGGTCCGAGCCCGCCCCCGGCTCGCTGAAACCCTGGCACCACACCTCGTCCCCGCGCAGCACCGGGGGCAGCCAGCGTTCACGCTGGCCGGCCGTCCCCTCGGCCGCGATGGTGGGCCCGGCGTGCAGCAGACCGACGAAGTTCGCGCCGACGTAGGGCGCCCCGGCCAGCTCGGTCTCCTCCAGGAAGATCAGCCGTCGGGTCGGGTCGGCGTTCCAGTGGACGTCGGCGTACCCCGCCTCGTACAGGCGCCGCTGCCAGCCGGTGTCGTACGCCCGCCGGGCGGGCCAGTCGGCGGGGTCCGGCGCGGACGGCAGCGTGGGCAGCGTCCGGGCGAGCCAGGCCCGCAGCTCGCCCCGGTACGCCTGCTCCGCCTCGGTGTACGTCAGGTCCACCGGTCCGGCTCCAGCCCCAGCATGCGGATGGCGTTGCCGCGCATGAGCTTGTACACCGTCTCGTCGTCGAGGCCCTTCACATGGTCGAGGGCGACCTCCTTGGTGTGCGGGAAGGTCGAGTCGACGTGCGGGTAGTCGGTCTCGAAGGTCGCGTTGTCGCGGCCGACGACGTCGATCGAGGCGACGCCGTGCTTGTCGCGGAAGAAGCAGCAGAAGATCTGCCGGTAGTAGTAGGTGGAGGGCGGCTCGGGGATCACGTCACGCACGCCGCCCCACGCCCGGTGCTCCTCCCAGACGTCGTCGCCCCGCTCCAGGGCGTAGGGGATCCAGCCCATCTGCCCCTCGCTGTAGGCGAGCTTGAGCCGGGGGTGGCGCACCAGCACCCCGCTGAAGAGGAAGTCCATCATCGAGGCCATCGCGTTGTTGAAGGAGAGCGAGGCCTGCACGGCGGGCGGCGCGTCCGGGGAGGCGGCCGGCATCTGCGAGGACGAGCCGATGTGCATGTTCACCACCGTCCCGGTCTCCTCGCAGACGGCGAAGAAGGGGTCCCAGTACCCCGAGTGGATGCTGGGCAGACCGAGGTGGGTCGGGATCTCGCTGAAGGTGACGGCCCGCACCCCGCGATCCGCGTTGCGGCGGATCTCGGCGACGGCCAGGCCGACGTCCCACAGCGGGATCAGGCAGAGCGGGATCAGCCGGCCGCCGCTGTCCCCGCACCACTCCTCGACCATCCAGTCGTTGTAGGCGCGGACACAGGCGAGGGCGACCTCCTTGTCCTTGGCCTCGGCGAAGGTCTGACCGCAGAAGCGCGGGAAGGTGGGGAAGCAGAGCGAGCCCTCGACGTGGTTGAGGTCCATGTCGGCGAGCCGGGCCTTGGGGTCCCAGCAGCCACGCCGCATCTCCTCGCGGGTGATGCCCTCCAGGGTCATCTCGTCCCGGTCGAAGCCGACGGCGGCGATGTTCCTCTTGTAGGGGAACTTCAGGTCCTCGTAGATCCACCAGTCGGTCGGCGGGCCGTCCGGGTCCATCGTGATCTGGTACTTCCCGCCGATGTAGGCGAGCTCCCCGATCCCGGCGGTCAGCGGCTGGGGCCCGCGGTCCCGGTACTTCGCCGGCAGCCAGGTCTCGAAGAGGTGCGCGGGTTCGATCACGTGGTCGTCGACGCTGATGATCCGGGGCAGTTCCATCGCTCCCCACCCTTCCTTGAATCTGATGGACCGTCAGATTCACAGTACGCCCGCCGCCCCGGAGCGTCCATCGGCGACGCGCGGACCCTGGACCACACCCGGCCGGGCGCCTACGCTCCGGGCGACTGGATCTGACGTGACGTCAGATCACATACCGGGAGGAGAAGAGATGCGAAGCCTGGGCGACTCGCCGACCCTCTGGGCGCTCATCGAAGGGCGGGCCGCCCTGACCCCCGACGCCCCGGCGCTGCTCGACACCGACGACCGCCGGCTGACCTTCGGGCAGCTGCGCGACCGCGCAGAACGGGTCGCCGCCGGGCTGCAGGCCCGCGGCATCCGGCCCGGCACCGCGGTGGCCTGGCAGCTGCCGACCCGGATCGAGACGGTGGTCCTGTCGGCGGCCCTCGCCCGGCTGGGCACCGTGCAGACCCCGGTCATGCCCTTCTACCGCGACCACGAGGTCGGCCACATCCTGCGCCAGACAGGCCCCGGCCTCTTCGCCGTCCCCGGCGTATGGCGCGGCTTCGACCACACCGCGATGGCGCGCCGCCTCGGCGCGCGCGACGTCCTGGAGGCCTACGACTCCCTGCCCGACGGCGACCCGGACTCCCTCCCCGCCCCGCCCTCCGACGGCACGCAGGTCCGCTGGATCTACTGGACCTCCGGCACCACCTCCGAGCCCAAGGGCGTGCTGCACACCGACCGCAGCCTCATCGCCGGCGGTTCCTGCCTCGCCCTCGCCCTGGAGCTCGGCCCGGACGACGTCGGCTCCGTCGCCTTCCCGTACGCGCACATCGGCGGCCCCGACTACCTGGTCATGCTGCTCCTGTGCGGCTTCCCGGCCCTGCTGCTGGAGCACTTCTCGCTCCCTGGGTCCCTGGAGGCCTACCGCAGGCACGGGGTCACCATGGCGGGCGGCAGCACCGCCTTCTACTCCCTCTTCCTCGCCGAGCAGCGCAAGCAGCCCGCGGGGAGCAGGATCATCCCCACCCTGCGCCTGCTGTCCGGTGGCGGCGCCCCCAAGCCGCCCGAGCTCTACCACGAGGTGGTCCGCGACCTCGGCTGCGCCCTCGCGCACGGTTACGGCATGACCGAGGCCCCCATGATCACCATGGGCTCGCCGCGCGACCCCGTCGACCGGCTCGCCACCACCGAGGGCCGCCCGCCCGCCTCCATGGAGATACGCATCGCCGACGACGGCGAGGTGCTGCTGCGCGGTGAGGCCGTGTGCCAGGGCTACACCGACCCGGAACTGACCAAACAGGCCTTCGACGCGGACGGCTTCCTGCGGACCGGGGACGTCGGCAGGCTCACCCCGGACGGCTACCTGGTCCTCACCGGGCGCCTCAAGGACATCATCATCCGTAAGGGTGAGAACGTCTCGGCCAAGGAGATCGAGGAACTCCTCTACGCCCACCCCGGCGTCGCCGACGCCGCCGTGATCGGCCTGCCCGACCCCCAGCGCGGGGAACGCGTCTGCGCCGTCGTCGAGCAGCCGCCGGACGCCGGACCGCTCACCCTCGCCGAGGTCACGGCCTTCCTCCGCGAGGCGGGCCTGGCCGTCCACAAACTGCCCGAACAGCTCGAGGTGGTGGAGGTGCTGCCCCGGAACGAGACCCTGCGCAAGGTCCTCAAGTACAAGCTCAGGGAGCGCTTTACGAAAGCGTGAGGCACGTCCGGCGCAAAGCCGCGTACCCTCCTCCGCAAGAGTTCCAAAGGGGAAGGTTCACGGTGGGCACACAGGACGGCCAGGACCGGGCGCGGGACGGCCTGGACGAAGGTCCCGGCACAGGTCCGGAAAGCGGCCCGCAGGACGGCCCGCAGGATCCCCTCGAACTGCTCAGGCTGGGAGACGCCGCCCTCGACGCGGGCGAACTCGCCGAGGCCCGGCTCCACTTCGAGACCGCCGAGCGGCTGCTCGACGCGGACCCCGCGGCCCCCGACGCCCGGCGCGCCGCGGCACTGCGCGGCCGGGCCGTGTCCCACTTGCTGGCGGGCGAGGTGCGGTACGCCTCCCACCTGCTGGAGGAGGGCATCACCCGGCTCGAACGGCAGACCGTGTCGGACGGCGCCCGGCCCGACCCCGACGCCCTGCTGATGCTGCACATCGCGGCCATCGGGCCGTACACCGACCTGGGCGCCTACGCCCGGGCCGCCCACGCCGCCGAGCAGGCGCTCAACCTCGCCCCCGGGGCGGGCGATCCGGCCCTGGTCGCCCAGATGCACCGCAGCATCGCCCGCACCCTGATCGTCGCGGGACGTACCGGCGAGGCCGAGGCCTCCCTGGCAAAGGCGCAGGAGCTGTTCCAGCGGCTGGAGCTGCACACGGACCTGGCCCACTGCCACTGGATGCGCGGCTACGTCCACTCCCAGGACGGCGACCTGGAGCAGGCCGAGCGCGAGCTGCGCACCGCCCGCGACATGCTGTCCGCCGGCCGGTCCGTGCTGTTCACGGTGCAGGTCGAGGTGGAGCTCGCCGACGTGCTCCGGCGGCGCGGGAAGCCCGCCGAGGCCGAGGAGCTGCTGACCCGGCTGCTGGACGAGCTGGGCCCGTGGCGCGGCGCCGTCCACGCCGGCGGGGCGCACCGGCTGCTCGGGCTGCTGGCGGAGGAGCGCGGTGACCCGGAGGCCGCGGAGGAGCACTACGTGTCCGCCCTGGCGCTGCTGGAACGCGCGGGAGCCGCCGGAGACCTGGCGGACATCTGCCGGCTGCTGGGCGACCTGCTGCGCCGGTCCGGCCGGGTGGAGGCCGCGCTGGACGCCTACCGGACGGGCCTGGGCCACCGCGCGGCGATCGGCACCACCACGCTGGGCCCGGCTCCGGCCGACTCCTGACCCCGGCCGGCCTCGCCGCCGTACCGGCTCAGGGCTTGCGGACCGTGTTCACGTAGCCCGTGCCGCCCGCGGCGAGGCCGTCGACCGCCTTCTCCACCTCCGCCAGGGACTGGGCCTTCCTGGCGTTGTGGTAGAACCAGTCGACCTTCATGTCCCAGGTGCGCTTGCCCGCGAACGGAAGGTCCACGAACCAGGCGTTGAAGTTCACGGACATGTTCTGGGTCGGGTAGTACTTGCCCCCGGTCCGGAACAGCTCGTGCCCGTCGAGGCTGTAGGTCACCACGCCGTGAGCTGCCGTGGTGACCAGCGTGTGCCACCCCTTGAGGCTGGACGTCGTGGCCCGGGTGACCCGGTCACCCTCCCTCGCGCTGCGCCAGGTCGTCGTGTCGAGCCTCGGCCCGGGGGCGCCCCAGCCCCCGTTCGGCTGGTACTCGTTGTCGAGCTCGCTGTACTCGGCGTGGTGGTGGGGCGAGATCATGTAGAAGGTCTCGTTGACGTGGTCGCCGTTGCGGCCGCTCGCCGGTTCGTCCGCGAAGTGGATCCGGGCGGCGAAGGTCCCGGTCAGGAATTCCGTGCCGGTGGTGTGCACCTCGGCCTGGGTGGTGCCGCGCTTCGTCCCGTCGGTGGCGGCGCGCAGCTGCAGGACCTGGCCGCCCAGCGCGTCCCCGTCCGCGGGGAAGCTGACGCCTCCCGCCGACCACGTGTCGTGGATGCCGGGACCGCCCCCGCTGGTGCGCACCAGCCAGCCGTGGGCGCGCAGCGCCGGGTCCCGGGGGCCGCTGTACCGGAAGTCGTCGAAGACGATCCCGGAGGGCGGCGCGGGCCGTGCCGCGGCTGCGGCCGGGCCCCGGGGGGACGTGGTGACGTCGCCGCCGGGCTCGTCGCCCCAGACGTGCCTGCCGTCCAGGTAGCCGGTCACCAGCTTCGACGCCTGGAAGGTGTCGTGGGCGGGGCTGAACGACCGGTCGTCGCGCTGGTCCACCTTCCCGCCGGGACGGTACAGCTGCACCCCGATGGCCCCGCTCTTCGCGCCCGGGGCCAGGGTGCCCGCGGCCTTCGTGAAGGTGAGCTCGAGGTAGTGGTCGGCGGCCGGGGCCGGACGGTCCATGGCGACGGTCCTCCCGTCGACGTTCGGGCAGCCCACCGAGGCCTGGACGCAGTTGAACGCGTACGGGGAGCCGCCGTCCTGCGTGTACCAGTACCGGACCGCCACGTCGGCCAGACGCACCCGGTGGTCCGAGGTGTTGACGACCTCCAGCCACGGCCGGGCCGTGGCGGCCGACGCCGGCGTGCCCGCCTTGTAGCGGACGGTGAGCTCCGGGGGCGGCCCATGTGCCTCACGCCACACGGGGTACAGCGCCGTGACGCCCGCGCCGACGGCGACCGAGAGCAGCAGGTACCCGGCCACCCTCCACACGGGGTGGCGCCGCTTCCCGCGCCCCGAGGGTACGAGCCGGTCGGACCGGACGGAGGGGCGGACGGAGGGGCGGGCAGAACCCACGGGGAAGCTCCTAGCGCGGTGGAGGGGCGATGCCGAGGGCACGCCATGCGGTCTGCGGGATCCGGTCGGACCGGCGGCGGAACGCGGGCGCCGCCTACGAGGCGGCGTCGCGCACGGGCGCGACGGCGCCGACCGCCGGTGGGGCCGTCTCCCGGCGCTGGCGCGGGAGGTGGGGCTGCGGATGGGGCTGGAAGGCGATGTCGTCGTGGGCACCGCCGACCTCGATCCGGGTCCGGGTGCCCCAGTTGGTGCGCCGCAGCGTCGCCAGGGACCACAGTCGCAGCGGCAGCAGCAACCCGATGTTGAGCAGGGCGTACAGCGGGGCGGCGAGGAACGTCCCCACCCGGTCGACGATCCTCACCTGCGCGGCGCCGCGCAGGTAGTGGACGGACCGGACCCAGGCCATGACGCACATGTAGGCGAGGTAGCCGGCCAGCAGCGTCCAGCCCTGCGGGTGCATCAGGACCGCCACGAGCGCCGCGAGCAGCCCCGCGGTGAAGGCGACCCAGGTGACCAGCTCGACGAGGTTCAGCCACCAGTACATGCGGTGCAGCCGGAACTTGGCGAGGAGCAGGAAGCCCTCGCGGATGAACGACTTGCCCCAGCGGATCTGCTGGCGCACGTAGTGGCCGAGGCGCTCGGGGACGTCGGTGTAGCCGACGGCCGACGGCTGGATCAGGGAGAGCCCCTCGGTGAGGCAGTAGTACGTCAGGCGCCGGTCGTCCCCGAAGGTCGCCGGGCGGCCGAGGAACCGCTGGTCGAGGAAGTCGTCGAGGTGCTTGCGGACGACCCACCCGCGGTACATGGCCAGCGACCCGCAGGCGCAGAGCACCGAGCCGAGGCGGGAGTAGGCGACCCGCTCGCCGAGGAAGGCGTTGACGTAGCGCATGTCGATGAGGCGGGTCAGCAGGTTGGTGCCGCGGTTGTGGGCGAGCACCAGCCCGGTGACGCACTGGACCCGGCGCTTGGCGAAGGGCCGGGCGAGCTCCGCGACGGCGTGCCGGTCGAGCAGCGTGTCGGAGTCGATGCACAGGTACACGTCCGCGAGCGGCTCCTGCCGGAAGCCCGCGGCGAGGCCGTGGCGCTTGCCGCGGTTGCCGGGGAAGCGGACGAAGTCGAGGCGGACCCCCGCGCGCTGGAACTGCGGGCGCATCTCCTCGACCAGGGCACGCGCCGAGTGGTCCTTGGAGCAGTCGTCGACCAGGGTGAGGGAGTGCGGCAGCAGGGTCTGCGCGAGGACCGACTCCAGGCAGCCGCGCAGCATCGCCGGGGCCTCGTTGTAGACCGTGATCACGCCGTGGATGCGCAGCCGGGTCACCGGCTTGTCGAACGCGAGCTCAGGACGGCGGCGCCGGCGGATGGAGAGCAGCAGCTTGACGGCGAGGAGGGACCCGACGGCCACTCCGTACCAGTGCACATGACGCAAGGACCACGAGAGGTGGTCCCAGGCACCCGCGAGATCGAGCATGGGCAGTGGAGACCTCCGTACGAACGCCCCCACCCGCCGGACAGAACCTTGAACACGTGTTCTGCGCACGAAGGTAACCCGGGCGGAGGTCCGGCGAAAGGTGCATCCTCCGCAGATTTCGCCCGGTAGCTCACAATCGGGCGCCCACGGGCCCTTCATGGACGAAGCGGACGTGGGATGTGAGAGTGCTCACACGGCACTTGACGGGCCCGCGCCCCTGGGTGGCACGGAAGGACGGTCTAGGCCGACAGCGGCCGGGCCGTGTCGTCGGTGGCGGCCTCGAGATCGGGGAAGACCTCGAAGAGCCGGCGCACGCCGAGCGCGGCCAGCACCCGGTTGACGTGCGCGACACCGTCGGAGGGGCTGTTCCGCGGGAGGATCAGGCGCAGTTGCCCGGCACAGGACCGCATCAGCCGCCGGGCGGCGATCAGCACACCCACACCGCTGGAGTCGCAGAAGTGGACCCCGGCCAGGTCCAGCACCACACTGTGGCGCCCGTCGGCCACCGCGTCGTGCACGTGCTGGCGCACCACCGGCGCGGTCACGAGATCCATTTCCCCCGAAACGGTCAGGACCACCCAACCGTCCCGTTCGTCCTGCACCACCTGCAATGCCACTGTCTGGCCCTTCTCCCGGCAGCGGTCGTACAGACCCTATGCCCCGCCTGAGCCGCTTCCCCGCAATCTTCCGGTCACACCCGGATAACGCATTACCAGAACCGATCAGTTATGGCAGAAGCTTGCCTCAAGGCGTCGTACGTGGCAGCAATCGGCGGATACATTCGATCCGAGGCAGTGCGACCGTAGTAGGACGACGGTGACAAAGGGGGAGACGCGATGGCGGCATCCGCACCACCCCGCTGGGACCGCAAGATGCAACAGCGGCTCGCGCGCGGCGAGGAGGCCGCGCTCGGCGAGCTGTACGACCGCTACGCCTCCCTCGTGCACAGCCTCGCCCACCGCGTCATGGACGACGAGGAGGCCGCCGCCCAGATCACCCGTGAGGTCTTCGGCTACATCTGGGAGAACCCGGACGCCTACGACCCCAAGCAGGGTTCGCTGCGCTCCTGGGTCGCCGGCCTCACCCAGCGCCAGGCCGTCCACCGGCTGCGCCAGTCGGAGACCCGCGGCGCCGGCACCCCGGAGCAGGTCGAGGCCAGGGTCCGCGAGGCCTCGACGGCCGCCCGCGCCGACTACATCGTGACCTCCATGCCCGAACCCCTGCGCCTGGCCCTCGACCTCGCCTACCGCCGCCGCATGGACTACCGCGAGGCCGCCGCCGACCTCGGGGTCACCGAGGACGAGGCGCGCCGCCGCCTCCGGCTCGGGCTGCAGCTGCTGTCCACCGCTGCGCAGGACTCCTCGCCCCAGGGAAGGTCCCTGTGAACGGACCGGCCGAGAACGGCGAGACTCCCCCGCCCGGGACCAACCTGCCCCGTGTGCCGATGCCCCGCGGCGCCGCCGAGGACGGCCCGCTGCCCGAGGCCGTGCCCGCCGCGCCCCCGCCCTCGCCGGACGTGCCCGCGCACGAGGCGGCGAAGACGGCGCGCGAGCCGGAGCGAGAAGCGGCGAAGGCGCCCGTGCGGCCCGGACCCCCGGAGTACGACCACCGCGTGCTGCGCTCCCTGCTCGGCGCGTGGGCACTGTCGGCCTGCTCCCGTGACGAGGCCGGCGCCGTCGAGGTCCACCTCACCGACTGCGCGCCCTGCGCCGAGGAGGCGGTGCGGCTGCGCCGCGCGGTGGGCCTGCTGCACCAGGAGGAGTCCCTCGACCTCGACCCGCTGCTGCGCGCCCGCGTCCTGGAGGGCTGCCTGGGCCGCCGCCCGGCCCGTATCCCCGTCCCCGGATGGGCCGCGCCGTACGACGCCGAGACCGCGCGCCTCGACGCGCTCCTCGCCGACCTCGGCGAACCCGAGTGGGACATGCCCGTCAAGCTGGTCTGGGCGGGCGGGTCGCGCGAGCTGACGCTCTGCGGCGTCCTCGCCCATCTCGGCTCGGTGGACGGGGTCGTGGCCACCGCGCTCGGCCTCGACGACCCGCTCGGCCCCGGTGCGCCCCGCACACGACTGGAGCGCACCGAACTCGCCGGGGAGCGCTGCCGCCGCCACACGCACGCCTTCGTCCGCAACAAGTGGCGCACCCAGACCCGGGACATCGTGCGGACGCTGTCCTTCGCCGGCTCCGCGACCGGCGGGCTGCCCGTGGACTTCACCGACGCCGTCGTGCCGATGCGGGACGCCCTGATCGACCGCGCCTTCGAGTGCTGGATCCACGCCGAGGACATCGCGCAGGCCCTGGACTACCCCGAGTACGGACCGCCCGCGGCGCCGCACCTCAACCGCATGATCGACCTCGCGGCCCGGATGCTGCCCACCGCCCTGGCCGCGCTCCGCCAGGCGGGGCGGGCCGAGTCCACCGCCCGTCTCGTACGGGCCGGTGCGCCCGGCCGTACCCTCGACCTCCACGTCGAGGGCTCCGGCGGCGGCCACTGGTACATCTCGCTGGACTCGCCCGGCGCGATCGGCACCCCGGAGACGGTGGTCGCCGAGATCGCCGTCGACCAGCTCGACTTCTGCCAGCTGGCCGCGGGCCACATCGCGCCCGGCCGCGTCGCCGCCGGGCGCGACGGGGACCACGCCGCGATCCGGGACGTCCTGCACGCCACGGCATCGTTGTCACGCCTCTAGGCCGTGTCTCCTGGGCCCCGGGCCGCACGGAACCTGCCGGGCGGCGGCTACCCCTTGCTCACCGCCGTCAGCACCTCCGGCAGGCGGCCCAGCAGGCGGGGCGCCGCCGTGCGGACCCCCAGCACCGCGAACGCGGCCCCGTAGAGGCAGCCCAGCGGCAGGACGAGCCACAGCGCGCCGTGCCGCCCCGAGACGTGGAGCCAGATCAGTACGCCGAGCACGGGAAGCGTGATCACCGCGCCCGTCGCTGCGCCCCCGGCGAGGCTGAGCCAGGCCAGGCTCCCCTGGCCCGGCGCGGCGGCGCTGCCGAAGCGGTTCTCCTGCGGCATGGAGTACGGGAAGCGCACGCTCGCCCAGGCGCCGGTGGCGATCAGCGCCCCCAGCAGTGCGAAGGAGAGCCCGAGCGTCTCGGCCGCCGCGTCGGCCCGCCCCAGCAGGAAGGCCGCGCCGATGGTCACGACGGCCACGTACGGGACGCCCACCACCGCGATCGCCAGGGCCCGCCCGCGCAGTTCCGCGTACGCGTCCGTGCGGGAGGAGACGGTCGCCGCGACCGTCCAGAAGGCGGAGCCGTCCATGCCGAACTGGTTGTACATCTGCAGCCCGAGCAGTGCGGCCGCCCAGCAGGCGGTGTAGACGCTGCCTTGCTGGACCGCCGAGACGAGCGGCAGCAGCAGCCCCAGGGCCAGGGCGGTGGCCCAGGCGGCCTTGGTCCGCGGATCACGCCAGGCGTAGCGGAACTGGCGCTCCATGACGGTGCCGGTGCGCCCCTCGGGGAGCAGCCGGAACCGGGTCTCCCGGACCCTCGACGGGCCCGCCTGCACGGTGGAGGCGTCCGGGCGGGTCATGAGCCGGTCCAGACTGCGGTGCCACCACACGAGCACCAGCCCCAGCACGGCCCCGGTCCAGGCGAGTTCGGCGACCGCCGGCCCGTACGCGCCCTCCCCCGCCGACCGCACCGCGTCCAGCGCCGACGCCGGCGGCAGCCAGCGCAGCACCGAGGTGAGGGCGTCGATCCGCTCCAGGCCGTGCCCGGAGGTGAGCGCGTTGGCGCCCAGGCTGACCAGCTGGGCGCCCACCGCGACCAGCAGGCCGCTGAGCACCGCCAGGTCGCGTCCCTTGCGGCTGGTCAGCAACCGGGTGTTGGCCGCGGCGACGGCCCGCGACAGGGCCACGCACAGCAGCACGGTGAGCGGCACCGCGATCACCGCCGCCACCGCCGAGGCGGCCCCCGCCACGACGGACACCGCCGCGCCGACCACCACCAGGAACGTGAGCAGCGGCCCGACGCCGACCAGCGAGGACACCAGGAGCGCCCGGATCAGCGGCCGCGGCCGCAGCGGCAGCATCGCCAGCCGGGTCGGGTCGAGGGTGTCGTCGCCGCCGAAGACGAACAACGGCATGGCGGCCCAGCCGACCCCGAGCACGACCGCCACGCCGATGGCCGCCGAGGGCGCGTAGTCGTTCCCGCGCAGGGCGACCAGCCCCACGCCCAGGCCCAGCGCGTAGAGCAGCGACACCAGGCTGCCGATGATCCAGCCGACCCGGCGGCCCGTCGACTGCCGCAACCCGTTGCGGAGGACCGACAGCTTGAGCCGTACGAAGGTGCCCGTCACGACCGGCTCGCCCCGGCCGGCCCGTCCCCGCCGTCCGCGCCGCCTCCGCCGTGCCCGCCCTGCCCGGCGCCCCGCGCCGCCGGAGCGTTCGCCCCGCCGAGCCAGTCCAGGTCCTGCCCCGGGCCGCGGTCCCGGGCGCCCACCAGGGTCAGGAAGGCGTCCTGCAGCGTCGGCGCCTGCCCGCGGACCTCGGCGAGCGGGCCCTGGGCCACGATCCGGCCGGCGGCCATCACCGCCACCCAGTCGCACAGGCTCTCCACCAGCTCCATGACGTGCGAGGAGAAGACGACGGTCGCCCCGGAGCCGGTGTAGCGCTCCAGCACCCCGCGGATGACCTGGGCGGAGACGGGGTCGACCCCCTCGAAGGGCTCGTCCAGGAAGAGCACTTCGGGATTGTGCAGCAGCGCCGCGGCCAGGCCGATCTTCTTGCGCATGCCCGTCGAGTAGTCCACGACGAGCTTGTTGGCGGCGCCGGCCAGATCGAGGACGTCGAGCAGCTGGGCGGCCCGGCGGTCGGTCTCCGCGCCCGGGATGCCGCGCAGCCGGCCCGTGTACGCCAGCAGTTCGCGGCCGGTGAGCCGCTCGAAGAGCCGCAGCCCCTCGGGCAGGACGCCGATGCGGGACTTCACGGCGACCGGGTCGCGCCAGACGTCGGCACCGCCGACCTCGATGAGGCCGTCGTCGGGCCGCAGCAGGCCCGTCACCATCGACAGGGTCGTGGTCTTGCCCGCGCCGTTGGGTCCGACGATCCCCACGAAGTGCCCCGCGGGCAGGGTCAGATCGATCCCGGCGACGGCGATCTGCTGCCCGAAGCGTTTCCACAGTCCATGGACGCGTACGGCGGGCGCGACGGATGCATTCGGCATCCGCCCAGCCTATGCCGACGGGGGTGGGGCCCGGCTAGCGTCCGCAGGCGTAGGCGAGGGGGGAGATCAGTTCCTCGGTGTCCGGCAGCCACCGGTTGAGGGCCGTGGGCCGGCGCACCCACTGGACGACGCCGCCCGTGCCGAGCCGCGTGGGCGGGGCAGGGACCCAGTGACCGTCGCCGCGCACCACCAGGTCGAGCGAGGAGGGCGCCCAGCCGAGACGGCGCAGCAGGTCCGGCGCCTTCGCGCCGGCTCCGGGCAGTACGAAGAAGATCATCCGGCGGGTCGGGGTCCCGAGCACCGGGCCGAGCGGCAGTTCCATGCGCTCCATGCGGGCCAGCGCGAGGCAACCGGCGTCCTCCGGGACCTCGATGGCGTCGAAGGTGCGTCCGGTGGGGAGCAGGACCGACGAATGGGGCTGGCGCAGCCACATCCTGCGTACCGTGGCTCCGCTCCCGCTCGCCTCACCGACCCAGCCGGGCCCGGTCGGGTGCGCCCCGGGCGCCGGGCAGGCGGTGTCGCCGCAGGAACAGCGCGGGGTGCGCGGGCCGCCGCGGCCCGCGGCGTCGTCCTCGACGAGCCAGGCACCGGGCAGCACGTCCCAGTGCCGCTCCTCCGCGTACCCGACGGCGGCTTCGAGGAGTTGGCCGGCGATCCGCGGCGGGGCAGCGATGGTGTGTTCCACGGTGTCTTCCACGACCTTCACAACTGCGCTGCCCAGCGCGGGTTACGGGCAGTGACGTCCCGGCCTCGCGGCTCATGCCGGGCGCACGGGAGCACTGGTGGGGGCGCGCGGTAGGGGGAGGTCCGGCATCCGGGTAGTCACCCTTGGGTGTGTAGGCATGCATCCCACCGCAAATTATGTCCTTTGCGGCGAATTTGAGTGGCGCGTACCGGGAAGGGATCTTCGGGAAGGGATCTTGAGGTCCCGAAAGCGGCAGCTGTGAGGGGGAGCCCATGGCCGCACGACCGCTCGTCGCACGCCAGCCGAACGAACGGCTGCAGGCACTGATCCAGGAGGCAGGCTGCTCCAACGCCGGATTGGCCCGCCGGGTCAACATGTGCGGCGCGGAGCACGGCCTCGACCTGCGTTACGACAAGACCTCCGTGGCCCGCTGGCTACGCGGCCAGCAACCGCGGGGCAGGGCACCGGCGATCATCGCCGAGGCCATCGGCCGGAAGCTGGGCCGCACCGTCACCATCGACGAGATCGGCATGGCCAACGGCAAGAACCTGGCCACCGGTGTCGGCCTGCACTTCTCGCCCACCGTGCTCGGCGCGATCGAGCAGGTCTGCGAGCTGTGGCGGAGCGACGTCGGCCGCCGGGACTTCCTCACCGGCTCCACCGTGGCGGCCTCGGCCCTGGTCGAGCCCAGCCGGGACTGGCTGATCACCCGGGCCGACGCCCAGGTCGCCCGCGCCGGCGGGCAGCGTGTCGGCATGTCCGACGTCGAGGCGGTACGGGCGACCACCCGGGCGCTGAACGAACTCGACCACCGCTTCGGCAGCGGTCATGTGCGCCCCGTGGTGGTGCACTACCTCAACAGCGTGGTCTCCGGGCTCCTCGCCGGCTCCTACCGGGAGGCGACGGGCCGTCAGCTCTTCTCCGCCGTCGCCCGGCTGACCGAACTCGCCGGCTACATGGCCGTCGACACCGGCCAACCCGGCCTGGCGCAGCGCTACTACATCCAGGCGCTGCGGCTGGCCCAGGCGGCGGGGGACCGCGCGTACGGGGGCTACGTCCTCGCCGCGGGGATGAGCCACCTCGCCGCGCAGCTCGGCACCCCGCGCGAGATCGCCCAACTCGCCCGCGCCGCCCAGGAGGGCGCCCGCGGTCAGGTCACCGCCACCGCACAGGCCATGTTCTACGCCGCGGAGGCGCGCGGCCACGCGCTGATGGGTGATGCACGGGCCTGCGGCGCCGTCGCGGGGCAGGCCGTGGAGGCGCTGGAGCGCTCCGAACCGGGCGACGACCCCGACTGGATCCGGCACTTCGGACCGGCCTACCTCGCCGACGAGCTCGCCCACTGCCACCGCGACCTCAACCAGGCGCCGCAGGCGGTCCGCCGCGCCGAGGAGGCGCTGGCCGGACACGCCCCGGACAAGGCCCGCCGCCGCGCGATCGGCCTGCTCCTGCTCGCCCAGGCCCAGGTCCAGCAGCGGGAGGTCGAGCAGGCCTGCCACACCGGCGCCCAGGCCGTCGAACTGCTGGCCACGCTGCGCACCACCCGCGGCGCGGAGTACCTCGACGACCTCCGCCTGCGCCTGCAGCCGTACGCGGCGGAGAGCGCCGTCCGGGAGTTCGACGCCCGCCTGGAGGAGGAACTGGCGGCGTGACGACACGGGGGCGGGGGCGTCGCACGCCCCCGTCCCCCGAATCGTTACAGGAACGACATCAACCCACCGGTAGGGGCACCCTGTTCTGCGACGGGGCGGCCCCCCGGATCCCGCCGGACCCACCGCGGCATGGTGACGTCCGAAGCAGACCCGGTAGCGTGAGCCGACGATTCCGTAGCGACGGAGAAGGCAGAGGTACCGGTGATGCACGGCGGACGCGGTGACGAGGCGTATCCGGAGGTGCACGAGGGCGTGGTGCTGCCCGCGGACGGGGGCATACCCGGCCCGGGAGCGACCGCGGCCTGGGGTTCCGGCCCCGCGGCCGGGCAGCCGTGGGGCGAGCAGCCCCAGGCGTACGGCCCCCCGCATCAGTCCCTCCCGGACACCGACGCGACGCAGCTCTTCCCGCCGTACCCGCAGGCCCGGCCGCCCATGCCGGCCCACGAGCCGCAGCAGCCCCCGGCGCCCCCGTTCCAGCCCGGCCCCGTGGCGGACGCCACACAGGTCCTGCCGCCCTACCCGATGCCCGGTGCCGCCCCGTACGGCGTACGCCCGGGCACCCCGGCCGACGCGGACGCGACCCAGCACCTGCCGCGCTTCGAGGACGCGCCGGCCCCGCAGCAGGCCCCCGGCTACGGCTATCCGCACGACCCCCAGGGTCACCAGGGTCACCAGGGTCACGACGCGATGCTCCCGGCACAGCAGCCCCACGACGACTTCGGGCACCTGTACCGCCAGGACAACCCGCCCCCGCAGCAGCCCGGCTACGCGGCGTCCCCGGACTACGCACAGCCCGCCTACGGTCAGCAGCCCGCCTACGTGCCGCAGCCGTCCTACGACTACGACCAGCCCGCCCCGGCCCGTCGCAAGCTCACCCCGGCGGCGCTGATCGGCATCGTCGTCGGCGGCTGCGCCGTCGCCGGTCTCCTCGCGGGCGCCCTGATGAGCGGCGGGGACGACGACCCCGCCGCGGCCCAGTCCCCGTCGGCCTCGTCGAGCGCCTCGTCCCCGGCCTCCTCCGGGGGAGGCGACGAGGGCGCGGCGGAGGAGCAGGCCAAGGGGCTTGAGGCGCTGCTCAAGACGAGCGGCAGCAACCGGACCTCCGTGATCAACGCGGTCGCCGGCATCAAGGGCTGCCGGAACCTGGACGGGGCGGCCGCCGACCTGCGGGCCGCCGCGCAGCAGCGCAACGACCTGATGACGCAACTGAAGTCGCTGCCGGTGGACCAGCTCCCCGACCACCAGGACCTCACCGACGCCCTCAACAAGGCGTGGACGGCCTCCGCGGCCGCCGACAACCACTACGCGGCCTGGGCCGACCAGCTCAAGGCCGGCAAGAAGCTCTGCCGTCACGGCCAGGCGCGCCACACCGACCAGTACGCGGCGGGCAACACCCAGAGCGGCACCGCAACGCAGGCGAAATCGCGCGCGGCGGCGCTGTGGAACCCCATCGCGAAGAAGTACGGGCTGACGCAGCACCAGGGCGGTCAGCTCTGAGACGAAGGGCCCCCGGGAACGGATCCCGGCCCCGGGGGACATGAAGCGCCGACGGCCGTGGCCGTCGGCGCTTCCGCTCCCGCTCCCACTCGCGCCATGGAACCCCTGGCGCCCGTCAGCCCGGGGCGTTCTCCAGCGTCTTCGTCACGTCCACGAAGCCCTTGCGCGCGGCGACCAGTCGGCCCTTCTCGACCTTCTGGAAGGTGATCCGGCCGTTGACCAGGCGCGGCTGGTCGATGATGGAGGCCGTGTCCTGCTCGCGCCAGCCGAGCGGGGGCGTGAGGCCG
The DNA here is from genome assembly GCF_056858595.1 of Streptomyces sp. TOM-9. Classification (NCBI taxonomy): domain Bacteria; kingdom Bacillati; phylum Actinomycetota; class Actinomycetes; order Kitasatosporales; family Streptomycetaceae; genus Streptomyces; species Streptomyces sp. TOM-9. The sequence goes on from NZ_JBXEQB010000001.1 coordinate 4,398,899, forward strand.
TCGGTGGAGACGTCGTGCGCCTCGTCCAGCGCCTGCTTCAGCGACGGGGCCGTGACCGCCTGGTCCTTGCCCATCTTCTCGATGACCTCGGCGAGGGCCGTGTAGGCGATCCACGTGGTCTGCACGCCCGGGTCGTTCGGGTCGATGCTGTTGTCGCCGAAGGCGTACCTCTTGATCGTGTTCCGCATCAGCGCCCAGCGCGAGTCGGACGCCGGCGGGTACCAGCCGGTGACGAACGCACCCTCCAGCGGGCTGTTGCTGCCGCCGGTGCTGTCCAGGGTGGACTGCTGGACGCTGCCGAGGACGGAGGCGATCTGGGCCTTGGGGCCGTCGTCCAGGCCGGTGGCCGGGTCGGTGGTGGTCGTCCGGCGGAAGGCATCGAAGAAGGTGGCGGTCTTGTCGCCGAGCGCGGCGCTCACGCAGTCGCCGGGGTTGTTGCTGCCGATCGCCCGCCGGGAGATCCCGTTGTAGTCGGTGGCGTCCTCGGGGGCACGCAGGTCGGTGGCGCTGGTGCGGCCCTCGTCGCGCAGGCCGGCGTCGAGGAAGCGTGCGAAGAGGTCGCCCGCGGCGGTGTCGGGGCGTATGAGGCTCACCTTGTCGCACTTGCCCGCCAGTTGACGGCCGGCCCCGGCCATCAGCGCGGGCAGGCCGCCGTTGACGGGGTAGGAGAGCGGGCTCTCGAACTCGTCCTGGGTGATGCCGTAGCCGCCGAGGTACGGGATGCCCTCGGCCTCCAGCGTGGAGGTGAAGGCGGCGCCGAACTGGCTGTAGGAGCCGACGACGGCGACCGCGCCCTCGTCGGCGGCGCGCTGGGCACAGTCCCCGACGCCGAGGGCGCTGTTGTGGTCGTTGCAGGTGATGACCTTCAGCTCCCGGCCGGCGATGCCGCCGCGGGCGTTGACGTACTTGGCGAAGGCCTTGGCCATGCCGGGCATGCCGGGCATGTTGGTCGCGCCGGTGTTCTCCGGAGCCCATGTCATGACGACGACCGGGCCCGTGGTGCCACCCGTCCCCCCTGGGAGCGTGCCGCATCCTGCCAGCAGGGCGACGCCGGCCATCGCGGACGCGAACGGAGCGGCTCTGCGCGTACGCCAATCACTCATGGAATGGGAAGATTCCGCGTTTGTCGCAACACCAGGGTGAACGCAAGGGAACGGAGGGTCACCATCGGGTGAACAGAGTGTGTGGACCCTGGAGCACGTACGATCGTGCACTGTGCAGAGTACGGAGAAGTCTTCCCGCCGTGGCACCCGCTCCTCCACGATGGGGGGCATGCCGCTCAACGACATGCCCTGGTGGCGCTGGCGCACGAACGTGCGCTCCGCGCTGCACATGATCAGCGACCCGGTGTTCCAGCGCGAGGTCTGGCTCACCGGGCAACCGGGTTACGGCGACGTGACCGACGCCGTCTACCGCCTGGTCGAGGACACCTGGCTCGACAACTGGTCCGCGGAGAAGTACGTGGGCACCGTCTTCCGGGACTCCCAGGAGGCGGCCCTGGTCGACGTGGCCGTGCTGCGGGTGCTGAAGATACTCCACCAGGTGGGCGCGGACGCTCCCGTCTCCGCGTACCTGGAGCACCATGCGTGGCCCGAGGCCGTGCGGGCCGCCCGCGAGGCGCACGTACGGATGGCCACCGGGGACGGTGAGGACCCGGACACGCCGCCGCGGTCACTGGACATCCTCAAGATCTACACACGCACGGCCTGAGCCGTCCGCGCGCGGCACGCGAGCGGGGTGCCACCTGCGACGACACCAGGGTCGCCCGGCTGGCGGACGCCTTGGAACGGCGGGGCGACTTTGTGCGACCCTAGCCCCGTGAACGCCGTCGACGATTCGCCGCCGCAGTCCCAGCAGTACATCCTCACCCTGTCGTGCCCCGACAAGGCGGGGATCGTGCACGCCGTGTCGAGCTACCTCTTCATGACCGGGTGCAACATCGAGGACAGCCAGCAGTTCGGCGACCACGACACGGGGCTGTTCTTCATGCGGGTGCACTTCTCCGCGGGCCACCCGGTCACCGCCGACAAGCTGCGGGCCAGCTTCGCGGCCGTCGCCGACGCCTACGCCATGGACTGGCAGATCACGCCCTCCGCCGAGCGGATGCGCATCATCCTCATGGTCAGCAAGTTCGGGCACTGCCTGAACGACCTGCTCTTCCGCACCAGCATCGGAGCGCTGCCGGTGGAGATCGCGGCCGTGGTCTCCAACCACACCGACTTCGCGGAGCTGGCGGGCTCCTACGACGTCCCCTTCCACCACATCCCGGTGACGAAGGAGAACAAAGCCGAGGCCGAGGCGGAGCTGCTCTCCCTGGTGGAGAAGGAGAACGTTCAACTCGTCGTCCTCGCCCGCTACATGCAGGTCCTGTCCGACCACCTCTGCAAGGAGCTGGCCGGCCGCATCATCAACATCCACCACTCCTTCCTGCCCAGCTTCAAGGGCGCCCGGCCCTACCACCAGGCCCACGCCCGCGGGGTGAAGCTCATCGGCGCGACGGCGCACTACGTCACCGCCGACCTCGACGAGGGCCCGATCATCGAGCAGGAGGTCGAGCGGGTGGGCCACGGGGTCAACCCGGAGCAGCTGGTCGCCATCGGCCGCGACGTGGAGTGCCAGGCCCTGGCACGCGCCGTGAAGTGGCACAGCGAGCACCGCGTCCTGCTCAACGGCCGCCGCACGGTCGTCTTCGCCTGACACCAGGCCGACGGCCCCCGGAGCAGGCCGGGGCGCCGGCCCGGACGGGCCTCAGGCCTGGCAGACCGGCACGCCGGCGACGTCCGCCAGGAAGGTCTCGACCGCCGCGTACCAGGCTTCGGGCTGGTCCCAGGGGACGAGGTGCCCGGCGTCGGGGATCTCCGCGTACGAGCCCCAGGGCAGCACGCGCACCATCTCCTGGGCCTCGGCGCGGCCCAGCTCGCCGTCCCAGCCGCGCACGACGAGGGCGGGGCAGGACACCTGGGCCAGCTCGTCCCAGTGGGCGTCGTGGATCCAGGACTCCCGGGAGCGCAGCATGTGGCGCCGTTCGAACACCGGGCGCCAGCCGTCGGCGTGCTCCTCCATCACCTCGGCGAAGAACTCCCCGCGGGCCGGGCGGGAGCCCTCCAGCCAGGGATCCTCCTCGCCGAACCACCGGCGCACCGCGTCGGGACCGGCGAAGGGCAGCGGCCAGGCCCTGAACCAGTCCTCCCAGCAGCGCTGGCTCGCCTCCCCGAGGGCCACCGCGCGCATGTCGCACAGCACCACGGCCCGCACCAGCGACGGGCGGCGCACGGCGAGCTGCCAGGCGGTGAGGGCGCCCATCGAGTGCCCCACGACGGTGACCGGGGCGAGCCCCAGCTGCTCGACGACGGCGGCGGCGTCGGCCACGTAGGCGTCACGGGTGTAGGGCCCCTCGGGCTTGGCGCTGCGTCCGTGGCCGCGCTGGTCCAAGGCCACCACTCGGTGGCGGGCGGCGAGCCGTCGGGCGGTACCGGCCCACTGGGAGGCCCGCCCCATCAGGCCGTGCAGCAGCAGGACGGCGGGCCGCGGCGCCTCCTCGGGCTCGGAGGCGGGCCCGGGAGCGGACCCGTCGGCGTACTCCCACGTCGTGAGCGGGAGGCCGCCCGCTCCGGTGACTTCGACGCGCCTGGCCATGTGCCGCACCCCCTGGTACGTGACGTTCAGACCCCCACGCTATCGAAATCCTGTTCGATATGCGTCTTCACACGCGCAACACCGCTCTTTCGAGTGACAACGCTCAAGGATTGCCGGCGCGCGCCGAGGGGAGGACTTCAGCGGGACGCGGCCCGGCGGGGAAGACGGGCAGCGGGGAGCCACCCGGACAGCTCGGGGATCCGGGTGGGCTCCACGGGGGCCCAGGGGGGGATGGGGGACGGGGGAGGAAGGGACTCCGGCGCATGGGGAGGCGCCGGGGTCCCTCGAACAACGGCCCCGGCACCGGTGGCGCCCACGACCCGGCCGGACTCCGGCCGGCGCGTGAGGCGACTACCGCTTGGCGACGAACACGTGCGAGGCGGTCTCCGTGCTCAGCTCCGCGGCCTCGCCACCGCTGCCGACCAGCACACCGCCCGCGGACGGGGTCACCGACACCACCGCGCCCGGCTGCACGCCGGCCCGCCGCAGCGTGTACATCAACTGCGCGTCCGTCTGGATCGGCTCGCCGATCCGCCGCACGACCACGCTCGCGCCGGCCACGCCCGGCTCCAGGTCGGTGAGGCTGACCATGCCCTCGTCCAGGAACGGGTCCGCGCCGTCCTTCTCGCCCAGCTCCTCCAGGCCCGGGATCGGGTTGCCGTACGGCGACTCCGTCGGGTGCCGCAGCAGCTCGAGGACGCGGCGCTCGACCGCCTCGCTCATCACGTGCTCCCAGCGGCACGCCTCGGCGTGCACGTGCTCCCACTCCAGGCCGATGACGTCGACCAGCAGGCACTCGGCCAGCCGGTGCTTGCGCATCACGCGCGTCGCGATCCGGCGGCCCTCGGAGGTCAGCTCCAGATGCCGGTCGCCCGCGACGTGCACCAGTCCGTCCCGCTCCATGCGCGCGACGGTCTGACTGACCGTCGGTCCGCTCTGGTCGAGCCGTTCGGCGATTCGGGCGCGCATGGGGACGACACCCTCCTCCTCCAGCTCAAGGATGGTGCGGAGATACATCTCCGTCGTGTCGATCAGTCCGGACATGCGCGCCCCTCGGTGGCTCGTACGTGGCCCTGGACTCAATTCTGACGCATGCGACCGACAACCGGGGCCCTGTGGTTGACAGGCGGACGCCGCGGCACCACGGTTCTCGGCATGACCGATCTGGCCGCCACATATTTCGATGCCGCCATCGCACTGCTGAGGCGTGTGAGGGACGAGGAGTCCGCGGGGATCGAGGCGGCCGCGGCCGCGCTCGCGGACACCGTGGCGGCCGGGGGACGGGTGTTCGCCTACGGCGCCGGGCACTCCTCGCTCCCCGCGCAGGACGTCGTCTACCGCGCGGGCGGCCTCGCCCTGGTGAACCTGCTCGCCGTGCCCGGCGCGGTCGGCGTGGACGTCGTCCCGGCCACGCTCGGCAGCGCGCTCGAACAGGTCGGCGGTCTGGCCCGGGTCGTGCTGCGCAGCTCTCCCGCGCGGGCGGGCGACCTCCTGCTGGTCATCTCCCTCTCCGGCCGCAACCCGCTCCCCGTGGAGATGGCGCAGGAGGCCAAGGCGCTCGGGATGAAGGTGATCGGCGTCACATCGGTGGCATACGCCAAGGAGACGCACTCACGGCATCCAAGCGGCACCTTCCTGAAGGACCACTGCGACGTCGTGATCGACAGCAAGATCGCGCCAGGCGACGCGGAGCTGTCCGTGCCGGGGATCCCGGCGCCGTTCGGTCCGGCCTCCACCGTGGTGACCAGCGCGCTGATGCAGGCCGTCGTGGCCACGGCCGCGGCGGACCTGGCAGCGCGCGGCGTCACCCCGCCCATGCTCCGCTCGGGCAACGTCGACGGGGGCCACGAGTGGAACGCGAAGGTCTTCGAGGAGTACGCGGACCGGATCTTCTACCGTCACTGAGCCCACGGTCAGGCCCGCGGCGGCGGGTCGAGCGGCGGCAGGTCGAGGGAGGCCGCCACCCGCAGCGCGACGTCCTCGGCGAAGGCGGCGTCCGCCCGGTCGAAGGGACGGCGGCCCGTGCCGCGCAGGAAGGTCAGCACGCCGAGCGTGCGGCCGCGGCTGCGGAGCACGGCGCACAGTCCGTGGACGGTGCCGTCGGGCCAGCGCCGGGCGGCGGCCCAGCCGGCGACCTGGGCCCGTGAGGCCGGCTCGGCGGCCGCGGCCCCGAAGCCGGCGCGCACGGAGCCGGTGCGGGCGACCGCCTGCAGGGCCGGGTGCCCCTCCCTGTACCGCACCGGGATACCGCCGGGCACCGGCAGGCAGGGCCCCGCGCCACCGGAGGGCGTGGCGGCGACCCGGACGAGCCGGGCCCCGTCGGGCGCCAGCACGTCGAGCAGCGCGTGCTCGGCGAACCCGGCGAGGGCGAAGTCCACGTAACAGGTGGCCGCCTCCATGGGGTCCTCGCACTCGGCGACGGCCAGCGCGGCCCGGTGCAGCTGGTTGCTGCGGAAGCGCAGCCGCGCCGCCTCCTGCTCGGCGAGCTTGGCCTCGGTGACGTCGTGGAAGAGCCAGCCGACGCCGAGCGGCACCGGCTCCTCCCCCAGCGGCGAACCGAGCCGCACGAAGCCGCTGCGCCAGCAGCAGCGCGTGCCGGCCTCCTCCCGCAGGCCCACCCACAGCTCGCTGGCCGCGGGGGGCGCGCCCTCGGCGAGCACGTGCTGCAGGGCGCTCTCCAGCTCCTCCACCCCCTGGTCGAGGAAGTCGCCCAGCGGCCGCCCGAGCGGCGCGTCCCGGCTGGTGCGCAGCACGCGGGCGGCGTACGCGTTGACCACGACGGGGCGCAGGTCGGCGTCGACGAGGACGACCCCGGTCGAGGCGTCGTCGAAGAGCGCCTCGCTGAGGGCTATCGAGCGCTCCAGGTCGATCTGGGCGTGCACCTCGGAGAACGCGCAGTAGACCCCGGCGGGGCGCCCGTCGGAGCCGTGCACGGCGGCGGCCTGGGTGCGCACCAGCACCCGGTGGCCGTCCTTGGTCAGCAGCGCGAACTCGTGGACCTGGCGGCCGTCCGCGGCCATGGCGCCCAGCAGCCGCTCGCGCACCTCCTCGGCGTCGGCGGTGCGCGCGGCCCAGCCGGCGAAACCGCGCCGGCCGACGGCCTCCTCGGCCGTCCAGCCCAGGATGCGGGCGGCCTCCGCGTTCCAGTGCGTGATCACTCCGTCGCGGTCCAGGGCACAGAGGCCGGCCTCCATGCCGTCGAGGAGCGCGGCAAGCAGTTGCGGCGTCGCATCGAATGACTGCACGTCTGGACATTCAACCCCTGTGTGACCGACGACACAGGAACTTCACGAAATTCGGTGGCCTCGGGGCCGTGGTCCACGGGGCGGAAGGAGCCGCGAAAAAAACCGCTTGTCGTCCGCCGGAGCCTTTCCTAAGGTTGCGGACACACACGAAGGGAGGTGGTCCGGAGAATGAGTTCCCATCGGACGCGTGAGGTGGCTGCGGGCTGACGCCTGCGCTCCTCGCCTGCGCGCGATGTGCGTAGCGGGCCAAATCCATCGCAGTCACCCGACCCGCGGGCTCGTCGGATTCGTCCGGCCGATGCCCGGACGGCCCGCCGTCCGGGGAGCAGCCCGCGGGTCGCCTGCGTCCGCGGGCGGTGACCGGTCCCGCCCCCCTCCCCGGCGTGGCACGGCCCTCAGGGCGACAGGCGCCGCACCGTCCAGCCGTCCTCCGCGGCGGTGTACACCAGCCGGTCGTGCAGCCGGTTCTCCCGTCCCTGCCAGAACTCCACGCTGCGCGCGACCACCCGGAAGCCTCCCCAGTCCGGCGGCACGGGCACGTCGCTACCCTCGGGGTAGCGGGCCGCCAGCTCCTCGTAGCGGTGCTCCAGCTCCTCCCGCGAGCCCACCACCGAGGACTGCTCGCTCGCCCAGGCGCCGATCCGCGAGCCGTGCGGACGGGTGCGGAAGTACGCCTCGGTCTCCTCGCGCGACACGCGCCCGACGGCGCCCGCCACGATGACCTGGCGCGCGATCGGGTGCCAGGGGAAGAGCAGCGAGGCGTGCGGCCGCTCGGTGAGCTCCCGGCCCTTCCTCGACCCGTAGTTGGTGAAGAAGACGAAGCCGCGGTGGTCGTAGCTCTTCAGCAGGACCGTGCGCGAGCTGGGCAGTCCGTCGGCCCCCGCGGTGGAGACCACCATGGCGTTGGGCTCGTCGACGCGGGCGTTGACGGCGTCGGCGAACCAGCGCGCGAACTGCGTGTACGGGTCGCCGGCCAGTTCGTCCTCGGTCAGTCCGTGGGCGCGGTACTGCTTGCGCATGGCGGCGGGGTCGTGGTGGCTGTGCTGCACCCGCACATCTTGCAGCACGGCGGCGGCACCGTGTGCCGGACGGTGCGCCGGAACCCGCGCGGGACCTGCGCCGGAACACCCGCCGGACCACCCGCCGGAACATGTGCCGGACCTCACGCTTCACGTCACCTGCAGGAGGGGACAGACTTACAGGCCGGGTATCTGTGCCCTCTCGACATCGGGGGATATCGTGCGGGGCACCCAGTGCCAACCCCCATGCACCACCCCTGCACCACCCCGCGTGCCACAAGCACCACCGGATCGTCGACCGCATCAAGAGGAGCCGCCTGATGTCCGACTTCGTACCCGGACTCGAGGGAGTCGTCGCCTTCGAGACGGAGATCGCCGAACCCGACAAGGAAGGCGGCGCCCTGCGCTACCGCGGAGTGGACATCGAGGACCTGGTGGGCCACGTCTCCTTCGGGAACGTGTGGGGCCTGCTGGTCGACGGTGCCTTCAACCCCGGCCTCCCGCCCGCCGAGCCCTTCCCGATCCCCGTCCATTCCGGTGACATCCGCGTGGACGTCCAGTCGGCGCTGGCCATGCTCGCGCCGGTGTGGGGTCTGAAGCCGCTGCTGGACATCGACGCCGAGCAGGCCCGCGAGGACCTGGCGCGCGCGGCCGTGATGGCGCTGTCCTACGTGGCGCAGTCGGCGCGCGGCCAGGGGCTGCCGATGGTGCCGCAGAGCGAGATCGACAAGGCGGAGACGGTCGTCGAGCGCTTCATGATCCGCTGGCGCGGCGAGCCGGACCCCAAGCACGTCAAGGCCGTGGACGCCTACTGGACCTCCGCCGCCGAGCACGGCATGAACGCGTCCACCTTCACCGCGCGCGTGATCGCCTCCACCGGTGCCGACGTGGCCGCCGCGCTGTCCGGCGCGGTGGGCGCCATGTCGGGCCCGCTGCACGGCGGCGCGCCCTCGCGCGTGCTGGGCATGATCGAGGAGATCGAGCGGACCGGCAACGCCGAGGCGTACGTCAAGCAGGCCCTGGACAAGGGCGAGCGTCTGATGGGCTTCGGCCACCGCGTCTACCGCGCCGAGGACCCGCGGGCGCGGGTGCTGCGCCGTACGGCCAGGGAGCTGGGCGCCCCCCGCTTCGAGATCGCGGAGGCGCTGGAGAAGGCGGCCCTGGAGGAGCTGCACTCCCGGCGCCCGGACCGCGTCCTGGCGACCAACGTGGAGTTCTGGGCGGCGATCATCCTGGACTTCGCCGAGGTCCCGGCCCACATGTTCACGTCGATGTTCAGCTGCGCCCGCACCGCCGGCTGGTCCGCGCACATCCTGGAGCAGAAGCGCACCGGCCGCCTGGTGCGCCCCTCGGCCCGCTACGTCGGCCCGGGCTCCCGGGACCCGCGCGAGGTCGAGGGCTACGCGGACATCGCACGCTAGTCCGGTGCGGTGCACCCTGGGGGGATGAGGCTGTTCGTGGCCGTCGTGCCCCCCAGGTCCGCCCTCGCCGAACTGGGGGGCACCGTGGACGCGCTCCGCGCCCTGCCGGGCGCGGACGGGCTGCGCTGGACGGAACGTGCCGGATGGCACGTGACGCTGGCGTTCCTCGGCGAGGTGGACGAGGCCCTGCTGCCCGGTCTCGCCGAACGCCTGGACCGGGCGGCGCGGCGCCATCCGCACTGCCGGATCGCGCTGACCGGCGGCGGCCGCTTCGGCGACCGCACGCTCTGGGCCGGACTGGACGGGGACGACCTGGGACGTACGGCGGCCGCGGCGCAGGCGGCCGCCCGGCGGGCGGGCGTCCACCACGAGGACGAGCACGGCCGCTTCCACGCCCACCTGACACTGGCCCGGCAGCGCGCCGGGCGCACCAGGGTGGGCCTGAGGCCCTTCACGGACGCCCTCGCGCAGTTCGCGGGGACCCCGTGGACGGCGGCGGCGATCTCCCTGGTGCGGAGCCATCCGCCCACACCCGGGGTGCCGGGGGCGCAACCCCGCTACGAGACGGTGCGGACCTGCCCGCTGGGGCACTGAGGCCGCCCCGTTAACCTCGACGTGTGGACCCGAAGACCCGTACCCGAGTAATGACCGCCGCCCTCGCCCTGCTGGTGGTCGTGGTGATCGTCGGCACCGTCGTGCGCGGCTAGCCGACCGCAGGGGAGGGGCCGGCCCGTCCCGGCCGGCTCGTCTCAGGCGCCGGCGTAGACCCTCTCGACGAATTCCGCCACCTGTTCGTCGGTGAGGTGGCGGGCCAGGTCGGCCTCGGTGATGATGCCGATCAGCTTCTTGTCCTCGACCACCGGGAGCCGCTTGATGCGGTGCGACTCCATCTCGGTCAGGACGTCGGAGACGTCGGCGTCCGCGTCGATCCAGCGGGGGGTGCCCTCGCACAGGTCGCCGCAGGTCACCTTGGAGGGGTCGCGCCCCGCGGCGATGCACTTGGTGACGATGTCCCGGTCGGTGATGATGCCGCACATCCGGTCGTTCACGTCGTGGACCGGCAGCGCGCCGACGTTGAGCTCGCGCATGAGCTGCGCCGCCCGGTCGAGAGTCTCGGTCGCCGGTATCGCACGGGCGCCGGGATGCATGATCTCTTTGGCTGTGGTCATACCCTCATCGTGCGCCCGACCGGGTGAATCTGCGACCGGGCGCACGACGGGGCGGACCACCGCGGACGCCTACCAGGCGAAGGCCTCCGGGGACGGGCCCGGGCCCGGGAAGATCTCGTCCAGCTCGGCGAGCAGCTCCGCGGGCAGCTCCAGTTCGACCGCGCGCAGCGCGGAGTCCAGCTGCTCGCGGGTGCGCGGGCCGACGATCGGGCCGGTGATCCCGGGGCGGCCCAGCAGCCAGGCCAGGGCGACGTCACCGGGCTGCAGGCCGGCCTTGTCGACGGCGTCCTCGTACGCCTGGACCTGCTCGCGCAGGGCGCTGTCCTTCAGCGAGTCGGCGCTGCGGCCGGAGGTGGAGCGGGAGCCGCCGCCCTCGCGCTCCTTGCGCAGCGCGCCGCCCAGCAGGCCGCCGTGGAGCGGCGACCAGGGGATGACGCCCAGGCCGTACTCCTGCGCGGCCGGGATGACCTCCATCTCCGCGCGGCGCTCGGCGAGGTTGTACAGGCACTGCTCGCTGACCAGGCCGAGCGAATGGCGCCGCGCGGCGGCCTCGTTGGCCTTGGCGATGCCCCAGCCGGAGAAGTTGGACGACCCGGCGTAGAGCACCTTGCCCTGCTGCACCAGGACGTCGATCGCCTGCCAGATCTCCTCCCACGGCGTCGCGCGGTCGATGTGGTGGAACTGGTAGACGTCGATGTGGTCCGTGCCCAGGCGCTTCAGGCTCGCCTCGGCGGCACGGCGGATGTTCAGCGCGGAGAGCTTGTCGTCGTTCGGCCAGGGGGCGCCGTCGGCGCCCATGTTGCCGTAGACCTTGGTCGCCAGGACGGTCCTGTCGCGGCGGCCGCCGCCCTTGGCGAACCAGCTGCCGATGATCTCCTCGGTGCGGCCCTTGTTCTCGCCCCAGCCGTAGACGTTGGCCGTGTCGAAGAAGTTGACGCCCGCGTCCTGCGCGGCGTCCATGATCGCGTGGCTGTCGGCCTCGTCCGTCTGCGGGCCGAAGTTCATCGTTCCCAGTACGAGCCGGCTGACCTTGAGTCCGGTGCGTCCGAGCTGTGTGTACTCCATGGGGACCAGCCAAGCTCTTGGAGTGCGCTCGAATCAAGCGGAGTTGAGGGGGTGTCGGTACGGCGCCCCCAGTCCCCACGCCTGGTGCGCGGCGTCGGCGAACGCGGCCGCCAGTCGGTGCTCCCCGGAGGCGTTGGGGTGGGTGCCGTCGTAGGTGTCCCGGGCGATGTCGTAGCCGGCCGGGCGGGAGGCCAGCAGCAGCGGCGAGGCCGCGGTGCCCAGGTCGGCGACGGTCTTGGCCAGGCGGGTGTTGAACTCATCGCACTGTGCGCCGAATCCGGGGTCCTGGTCGCAGCGCGAGTTGGGTATGACGGGCAGCAGCACCGCGGCGACACGGGGGTTGGCCGCCCGCGCCCGGCCGACGAACAGCCGCACGTTGGCCTCGGTCTGCTCGGGGTTGGTGTAGAAGCCGAGGTCGATCAGCCCCAGCGAGACCAGCAGCACGTCGGGACGGTGCTCCCGCACGGCGCCCTCGATGAGCGGCGCCATGTGCAGCCACCCTTCGCCCCAGCCGGCCAGGTGGCGGCGCGCGGAGGCGGGGAAGGCGGGGTCGGCGTAGCGCTGCGAGACGGCCGCGTCGGCACCGGGGTCGTGCAGCGCGGTCCGCGGGCCGACGATCTCGAAGTCCTCGCCCTCCGTCCCCAGCGACCGCAGGTGCTGCCACATGCGGTAGCGCCAGGTGTGCTCCCCCGCGCTGCCGATCGTCATGGAGTCGCCGACGAACATCCACGCCGTGCGGCGTCCGGGCGTGCGGCGGGGCCCGTCGCCGGGGCCGGGGGGTGCACTGGACATGGAGGGGATCTTAGAGCCCGCCGGCTCCCCGGCAGGGCCCTGACCTCGGGTCCGGCGGTGTTAGCACCGTCACTGCCGCGGGCCCGGGAAGGCCGGGAGGCCGCTGCGATTGGCCCAGTGGGGAAGCCCTCGAATGGCCCTGCTGAGCGGGCCGTTCCGTTCCTAGGGTGACGGGCATGACGCACTCGGTGGACTTCTACTTCGACCCCATCTGCCCCTTCGCCTGGATCACCTCCCGCTGGATCCTGGAGGTGGAGCGGGAACGCGAACTGCGCCTGCGCTTCCGGGTGATGAGCCTGTCCGTGCTCAACGAGGGTCGGCAGGGCCTGCCCGAGCGCTACGAGCGGCTGCTGAGCACCGGCTGGGGCCCGGTACGGGTGTGCGTCGCCGCCGCGCGGCACCACGGGGAGCACGTGCTGCGCGAGCTCTACACGGCGCTCGGCACCCGGCTGCACGTGCAGGACCGCCCGGCCTCCGACGAGGTGCTGCGCGAGGCGCTGGCGGAGGCGGGCCTGCCGCCGGAGCTGGCGCGGGCCGCGGGCGGCACCGCGTACGACGAGGAGCTGCGCAGGAGCCACCACGAGGGCATGGACCCGGTCGGGGAGGAGGTCGGCACGCCCACCCTGCACATCGACGGGGCCGCCTTCTTCGGCCCCGTCCTCACCTCGATCCCGCGCGGCGAGGAGGCGGCGCGGCTCTTCGACGGGGTCCGGGCGCTGGCCGGCCACCCCACCTTCTTCGAACTGAAGCGCAGCCGCACCGGCGGCCTCGACTTCGCCTGAGCCGTCCACCTGGCAGGCTGGGCGCATGCGCCCACTGCTCGCCGCGGCCGCGGCCTCCGTCCTCGTCATGGGTCCCCTCGTCGGCAGCGCAGCCGCCGACGACGGGGAGTCGGTGGCCTTCACGATGTCGGACCCGCGGATCACCGAATCGAGCGGCCTGGTCGCCAGCCGCCTGCACAAGGGCGTCTACTGGACGCACAACGACAGCGACGACGGCCCGTACGTCTACGCCGTCGACTCCGCGACCGGCAAGACCGTCGCCACCGTCACCCTGCGCGGCGTGGGCAGCCCGCGCGACGTCGAGGCGATCTCGATGGGCCCGGACGGCGCCCTGTACGTCGGCGACATCGGCGACAACCTCGGCGGCTCCTGGCCGCACGTGTGGATCTACCGCTTCCCGGAGCCGGAGCGGCTGACGGACCGGACGGTGACCGCGACGCAGTACACCGTCCAGTACGAGGGCGGCCCGCGCAACGCCGAGGCGATGATGGTCGACCCCACGACCGGGCGGGTGTACATCGCGAGCAAGAACGAGGACGGCGGCGGCCTCTACGAGGGCCCGGCGAAGCTCTCCGCGAGCGGCACCAACGTCTTCCGGCGCGTCGCGGCCATCCCGCTGTGGATCACCGACGGCGCCTTCTCCCCGGACGGCAGCCGGCTGGTGCTGCGCGGCTACCTCGGCGCGCTGATGTACCGCTGGTCCGACGGCACGGCGCGCCGGATCGACCAGATGCACGTGCCGCTGCAGCGGCAGGGCGAGTCCGTCGCCTTCACCCCGGACGGCCGGGCCCTGATGTACGGCAGCGAGGGCGCGGACAGCGAGGTCTGGCGCGTGCCGCTGAGCGGGGACGACCTGCCCGACGCGGCGCGCCGTGCCGCCTCCTCCTCCCCCGGGCCGTCGGGGAGTTCCTCGGCGGACGCCGCCGGTTCCGGCGCGGACGGGGCGGGTTCGACACGGCAGTTCGCGCTGGGCGCCGTCACCCTGGCCGCGGTCGCCGCGTTGCTGGTGGGGGTGCGCCGGCTGTTGCGCCGGGAGCGCTGAGACGCCCCGGGGAACGCGGACGGGCGGGGCGGTCGCCCCGCCCGCCGGCGGTGGTGGCCCCGTGGGGCCCGGGTTCAGAGCCGCTCGACGACGAAGTCGACGCAGGCGGTCAGGGCCTCGACGTCGGCCGGCTCCACGGCCGGGAACATCGCGACGCGCAGCTGGTTGCGGCCCAGCTTGCGGTACGGCTCGGTGTCGACGACGCCGTTGGCGCGCAGCACCTTGGCGATCGCCGCCGCGTCGACCTCGTCGTTGAAGTCGATCGTGCCGACGACCTGGGAGCGCTTGGCCGGGTCGGTGACGAACGGGGTGGCGTACTTGGAGTCCTCGGCCCAGGTGTACAGGCGCGAGGAGGAGTCGGCGGTGCGCGCGACGGCCCAGTCCAGACCGCCCTGGCCGTTGATCCACTCCAGCTGGTCGTTCAGCAGGAACAGGGTGGCGAGAGCGGGGGTGTTGTACGTCTGGTTCTTGCCCGAGTTGTCGATCGCCGTCGGCAGGTCGAAGAAGGCCGGGATGTGGCGGCCGGACGCGGCGATCCGCGCGGCGCGCTCCAGCGCGGCCGGGGAGAACGCGGCGATCCACAGCCCGCCGTCGGCGGCGAAGGACTTCTGCGGGGCGAAGTAGTAGACGTCGGTCTCGGCGATGTCGACCGGCAGGCCGCCCGCGCCGGAGGTGGCGTCGACCAGGACGAGGGCGCCCTCGTCGGCGCCGGCCACGCGCCGCAGCGGCATCGCGACGCCGGTGGAGGTCTCGTTGTGGGTGAAGGCGTAGACGTCCACGCCGGCCTCGGCGGCCGCCTCGGGGTGCGTGCCCGGGTCGGCGGAGATCACGGTCGGCTCGTCCAGCCACGGCGCCAGCTTGGCCGCCTTGGCGAACTTGGAGGAGAACTCGCCGAAGCTGAGGTGCTGCGACTTGCGCTCGATGAGCCCGTGGGTGGCGATGTCCCAGAAGGCGGTGGAGCCGCCGTTGCCGAGCACCACCTCGTAGCCCTCGGGGAGCGAGAAGAGCTCGCGGATGCCGTCCCGGACCCGGCCGACCAGGTCCTTCACCGGCGCCTGCCGGTGAGAGGTGCCCATCAGCGAGGTGCCGGTCGCGGCCAGGGCGCTGAGCGCCTCGGGCCGCACCTTGGAGGGGCCCGAACCGAATCGTCCGTCGGCGGGCTTGATGTCAGCGGGAATCTGGATCTCGGCCACGTCTCGCAGCGTAGTGCGTGACGACCCGGTTACGGGCTCCGGTCCATCCGGTGAGACATGCGGCGCGGTGGGGCAGGCTGAGGGGCATGGCGGACGATCTGCGGCACGGACTGCGCCGCGAACTGGAGCGGGCGGTGCGGGGCGAGGTCTCCTTCGACCCGCAGAGCAGGGCGCTGACCACGATGGACGCGTCCAACTACCGGCGCGTTCCGGTGGCCGTGGTCGCGCCGCGCGACGCCGACGACGTGGCCGCGGCGCTCGCCGTGTGCCGGGCGCACGGGGTGCCAGTGGTGCCGCGCGGCGGCGGCACGTCGATCGCCGGGCAGGCGACGGGCACCGGGGTCGTCCTCGACTTCACCCGGCACATGCACCGGATCGTGTCACTCAGCCCCGAGGCGTTGACGGCCCGTGTGCAGCCGGGAGTGGTCCTGGACGACCTGCGGCGCGCCGCCGCCGCGCACGGGCTGACCTTCGGCCCCGATCCGTCCACCCACAGCCGCTGCACCCTCGGCGGCATGATCGGCAACAACGCGTGCGGCCCGCACTCCGTCGCCTGGGGCACCACCGCCGACAACGTCCGGGCCCTGGAGTGCCTCACCTACGGCGGCGAGCCGCTGCGCACCGCCGACCCGCTCCGCGCCGACCTGCGGGAGCTGGTGGACCGCCATCTCGCCCTGCTGCGCACCGGCTATCCGCAGCAGCTCCCCCGCCGCATCTCCGGCTACGCCCTCGACGCCCTGCTCCCCGAACGCGGCCGGGACCTGGCCCGGGCCCTGACCGGCAGCGAGGGCACGCTCGCGGTGCTCACGGAGGCCGAGGTCCGGCTGGTGCCCGCACCCCCGGTGCGCGTCCTGGTCGTCCTCGGCTACCCGGACGAAGGCGCCGCCGCCGACGCCGCGAACGGCCTGCTGCCCTACGGCCCGCTGACGGTGGAGGGCATGGCCGCCGACCTGGTGGGCGGTAAGGCCGCCGGGCTGCTGCCGCGGGGCGGCGCGTGGCTCTTCGTCGAGATGCCCGGCACCGGCGAGGCGGAGGCGCTGCGGCGGCTCGCCGACGCGGGCGACTCGGTCGTCGTGACCGACCCCGTCGCGCAGCGCACGCTGTGGCGGATCCGCGAGGAGGCCGCCGGCACCGCCACCCGGACGCCCGACGGCGCGGAGGCCTGGCCGGGCTGGGAGGACTGCGCGGTGCCCCCGGCACGGCTCGGCGCCTACCTGCGCGAATTCCGCGCGCTGCTGCGCGAGCACGGCCTGCACGGCACCCCCTACGGGCACTTCGGCGACGGCTGCATCCACGTGCGCATCGACTTCGACCTGCTCGGCGCGGCCGGCGTGGCCCGCTTCCGCCGCTTCTCCGAGGACGTCGCGGAGCTCGTCGTCGCCCACGGCGGCTCGCTGTCCGGGGAGCACGGCGACGGGCAGGCCCGCGCGGAGCTGCTGCCCAGGATGTACGGCGACGAACTGGTCGCCCTCTTCGGCCGGTTCAAGGACGCACTGGACCCGGCGGGCGGCCTCAACCCCGGCATGCTGGTGCGGCCCGAACCGCTCGACGCCCATCTGCGCTTCGCGGTCCTGCCGCGCCGGCCGGTCGACGTCGCCTTCGGCTACCCCCACGACGGCGGGGACTTCTCGGCGGCGGTGCGCCGCTGCGTCGGTGTCGCCAAGTGCCGTGACACGGACGGGGGTCCGGGGGCCGGGGATCCGGGGGCGGGCGTCATGTGCCCCTCGTACCGGGCGACGCGCGAGGAGCGGCACTCCACCCGAGGCCGGGCCCGGCTGCTGCACGAGATGCTCGCCGGCGAGATCGTCACCGGCGGCTGGCGCTCGCCCGAGGTCCTGGACGCCCTCGACCTCTGCCTTTCCTGCAAGGGCTGCCGCTCGGACTGCCCGGTCGGCGTCGACATGGCCACCTACAAGGCGGAGTTCCTCCACCACCACTACCGGCGGCGGCCGCGGCCCGCCGCGCACTACCTGATGGGCGGCCTGCCGACGTGGCTGCGCGCGGCGACCCCGCTCGCCGGGACCGTGAACGCCCTGGCGCGGGTACGGCCGCTGGCCGCCGTGGCCAAGCGGGCGGCGGGCGTCGCGCCCGAGCGGGAACTGCCGCCGCTGGCCGAGGAGTCCTTCGTGCGCTGGTGGCGGCGGCAGGAGCCCGCGCCGGAGACGGGAGGGACCGTGGTGCTGTGGCCGGACACCTTCACCGACCGCTTCTCCCCCGAGGTCGGCCGCGCCGCCGTACGCGTCCTGCGGGCGGCCGGATTGCGTGTCGTGCTGCCGCCGGGACGCGTCTGCTGCGGTCTGACCTGGGTCTCGACCGGCCGCCTCGACCGGGCCCGGCGGGTGATGCGCCGTACGGTCCAGCGGATGGCCCCCGTGGTGGCCGCCGGTCATCCCGTCGTGGTCCTGGAGCCGAGCTGCGCGGCGGCGCTCCGCACCGATCTGCCCGAACTCCTGGGCACCGAGGAGGCGGCGGCCCTGGCCGGTTCCGTACGCACCTTCGCGCAGGTGCTGGAGGAGCGGGCCCCCGGCTGGACGCCGCCCCGCCTCGACCGGTCCGTCACCGGCCAGACCCACTGCCACCAGCACGCCGTCCTGGGCGACGCCGCCGAGCGCCGGCTGCGCTCCCGCGCGGGCCTGACCGGCACCCTGGCCTCCGGCTGCTGCGGCCTGGCCGGGAACTTCGGCTTCGAGCGCGGCCATTACGAGGTCTCCGTCGCCTGCGCCGAGGAGCGTCTGATGCCCGCCGTCCGCGCCGCCCGCCCCGGCACGGCCGTCCTCGCGGACGGCTTCTCCTGCCGCACCCAGATCGCCCAGCTCGGCGGGGTACGCGCCCGGCACCTCGCGGAGCTGCTGGCGGACGGGCTGTGACGCGACGGGTCGCGGGACGGGCGGGTCCTCAGAACTCCGTTGTGTCCAGCTCCAGTCCGAAGGGCTCGGGCAGCCGCAGCGGCGTGCCGAAGGGATGCGGGCCGTCCACCACCCGGTAGCCGAGCTCCGCCGGCTCCGCGTACAGGGTGCAGCTGCGCTCCTGACGGTCGACGAGGAGGTACAGCGGGGCGCCGTACTCGGCGTAGCGGCGGCGTTTGACGATCCGGTCGGTGTCACCGTTGGACTCGGAGGTGACCTCCACCACCAGCAGGGTCTGGTGGGGGACGAGAGCGTCGGCTTCCGCCAGGTCTTCCGGCACCACGGCCAGATCCGGCACGTACCAGTTGCCACTGCCGGGAAGGTCCAGGTTTCCCGAGCCCGAGAGGCAGCCCATCTTCTGCACGACGGGGTCGATCTGCCGACGGATCATGGCTGCGGCCCTCTCATGCCCCCACGTAGGTGGCACCACTTGCTGGATGACCCCCTCGACGATCTGCACCCGGTCCCCCCCGTGGTGCCGGATCGCGTACTTGAGCGCGGTTTCCGGGTCGTCCGGCGCGTACGAACCGGCGGCCGCCCGAGACGCCCAGTGGGGCTGTGAGCTCATCGGTCCTCCAGGGGGCTCCACGCGTGCGACTGACGACACCTGCGATTCTCACGCAGCCGCCGCCCGCCCGGGGCGTCCCTATCGCACATTCACTCGAAACGATGAAGCACCCCCGAGGTCACCGACGCCGCCGGGGTCACGGAACCAGCACGAGCCTCCCCCGCACACCCCCCTCCGCGAGGCGCGCGTGGGCCTTCGCGGCCTCCTCCAGCGGGTAGGTGTCGGCCACCCGCGTGGTGAGCACGCCCCGGTCCAGCAGGGCCACGAGTTCCGCGAGGCGCCCGCCGTCCGGCTGGACCTGCACGGCGGCGACCCGGATGCCGCGCTCGGCGGCGGGCACCGCGTCGGGCCGGACGGTGACGTAGCCGCCGCCGTCCGGTACGGCCGCCAGGGCGGGGGCGCCGAGCGCCGCCGCGTCGAGGGCGGCGTCGGCCCGCACGCCGTCCAGGGACGACACGGCCTCGTCGGCGCCCAGTTCCCGCAGCAGCGGGAGGTCGGCGGGGCGGGCCAGGGCGACGACGTGCAGCCCCGCGTGGCGGCCCAGCTGGACGGCGTAGCCCCCGACCGCGCCCGCGGCGCCGGTGACCAGCACGCGGTCGCCGGGCCGGGCGGCCAGCAGACCGAGCGCCTGGTCGGCGGTGAGGGCGTTGGTCGGGAGGGTGGCCGCGTGGACGGGGTCGACGGACGAGGGGGCCGAGGCGAGGGCGTCCGCGCCCAGCACGACGTACTCGGCGTGCGCCTTGGTCCGCTGCCCGAACCCGCCCACCGCGCCCACGACGGCCGTGCCCGGCGCGGGACCGGAGACCCCGGCGCCGACCGCGTCCACGGTCCCCGCGACGTCCCAGCCCAGCCCGAGGAAAGCGCCGGGCACCAGCGCCCCGGCCCCGAGCAGACCGGCCCTTACGGCGAGGTCGGCGGGGTTGATCCCGGCCGCGGCCACCCGCACCCGGACCTCGCCGGGGCCCGGCTCGGGCAGCGGCACCTCGGCGACCTCCAGCACCTCGGGCCCGCCGAATTCCCTGATCACGACAGCACGCATGGCAGAAGCTCCCTGTTCCTGAGGATGTGCGGCGACCGGTCCGGCCGCCACCACAAACCTAGGGAGAGCTACTCTCTACGGGTAAGTACGTACCTGGAAGTGCGTACCGAACCGAGGAGTCCGGAGGGGAGCCCCCATGGTGACGACCACCGCGTCCCAGCGGCGCGAGGAGGAACGCGTGGCCTACAACGCGTTCATGAAGGGCTGCCCGACGAACCAGTTGCTCATCCGGATCAGCGACAAGTGGGCCGGCCTGCTCATGGCCGCGCTCAAGGACGGGCCGCAGCGTTACAGCGACCTGGGCCGCCGCATCGCGGGCGTCAGCCAGAAGATGCTCACGCAGACGCTGCGCACCCTGGAGCGGGACGGACTGGTCGCACGGACCGTCACGCCGTCCGTGCCCGTGCGGGTGGACTACGCGCTGACGCCGCTGGGCGAGAGCCTGGCCGTGCTGTTCTCCGCCGTGAAGGACTGGGCGGAGGAGCACATCGAGGAGGTCGTCGAGGCCCGCGAGCGCTACGACGCCGGAGCGCACACGTCCTGAGGCGGCCGGGGGGCGCCCCGGTTTCGCCGATCCCCTGTGCCGTTCATCCGTTTTCGGGCATTCTGTAGAGCCGTTACCGGCCGTTTCGGCCTACTTCCGGCAGCGGGGGGACATCATGCCCGGTGGAGAGCGGAGTGCGCTCGGTCAGCTGGTGAGAGCGCTCAGCCTGGGGACGCTGGTGACCGTCTACGTCGCCAGCCTGCTGATCACCTACCGCCAGCTGCACACGAAACCCGTGCTGCAGGACGTCATCGGTGCCCCGGACTGGACCCGCGCCGTCCTGGTCATGGGACTGGTGATCGGCGGCGGGCTGGGCACGGCCGCGGCGATCGTCGACGACCGCCGCGAACTGCCCTCGTGGTTCCTGACCGCGGTGGGCGTGGTGGCCGCGCTGGCGTGGAGCCTGTGGGCCTCGTCGAGCCTGGGCGAGGACTACGTGCACATGCTCTTCGCGGCCACCGCCCCGGTGACCGGCCTGCTGGTGTGGGCCGAGCTGATGCGGCAGTTCCGCAACCGGCGCCGGGTCCCCGGGGCCGCCTGACCGTTCGCCCGGCCCGTGGCCGCGCTCAGGCGGCCACCGACTCCGACTCCCGCGGCACGAACTCGATCAGCTTGTGGTCCTTGCCGCGGTGCAGGTCGATCTTGAGCCGCAGACCGCCCAGCCGGGCCAGGAAGAGTCCGACGCAGGCCGCCGCCACCGCGGCGACCAGGCCGCCGGCCAGGAAGCCGGTCCGGGCCCCGAAGACGTCGGTGATCCAGCCGACGAGCGGGCCGCCCAGCGGTGTGCCGCCCACGAAGACCATCATGAACAGGCTCATGACGCGGCCCCGCATGGCGGGGTCGGTCGCGAGCTGGACGCTGGCGTTGGCCGTGGTGTTGAAGGTCAGGCCGAAGATGCCGATCGGCAGCATGAGCGCCAGGAAGATCCAGTACGTCGGCGCCAGTGCCGCCACGACCTCCAGCAGGCCGAACCCGAGCGCCGCGCCGACCAGCAGCCGCAGCCGGGTGCTGCCGCGCCGGGCCGCCAGCAGCGCGCCGACGACGGAGCCGACCGCGAGCACCGAGTTGAACAGGCCGTACATCCCGGCGTCGCCGTGGAAGACGTGGTCGGCGAAGGCGGTGAGCCAGATCGGGAAGTTGTACGCGAAGGTGCCGATGAAGCCGACCAGCACGATGGGCCAGATCAGCTCGGGCCGTCCGGCGACGTAGCGCAGGCCCTCGCGCAGCTGGCCCTTGCCGCGCGGCGCGGTGGGCACCTCGTACAGCTCGGAACGGCGCATGAGCAGCAGTCCGGCGAGCGGCGCCAGGAAGGACAGGCCGTTGAAGAGGAAGGCCCAGCCGCTGCCGACCGCGGTGATCAGCGCGCCCGCGACGGCGGGGCCGATGAGGCGGGCGCTCTGGAAGTTGGCGGAGTTCAGGGAGACCGCGTTGCGGACGTCGGCCGGGCCGACCATCTCGACGACGAACGCCTGCCGGCTGGGGTTGTCGACGACGGTGACCATGCCGAGGCCGAAGGCGATGGCGTACACGTGCCAGACCTGGACGGCTCCGCTGAGGGTCAGCGCGGCCAGGGCGAGGCCCAGCAGGCCCATGGCGGCCTGGGTGGCCAGCAGGGTGCGGCGCTTGGGGTAGCGGTCGGCGATGACGCCGCCGTAGAGCCCGAAGAGCAGCATGGGCAGGAACTGCAGCGCGGTCGTGATGCCGACGGCGAAGGAGGACCCGGTCAGGCTCAGCACCAGCCAGTCCTGGGCGATGCGCGACATCCAGGTGCCGGTGTTGGAGACGATCGCCCCACCGGCGAAGAGCCGGTAGTTGCGGTTGCGGAGCGAGCTGAACATGCCGCCGGGCGCCGGCGGCGCGGCGGGGTGGCCGGCGCCGGGGGTCCCGGACGGTCCTGCGGCCCCCGCGGCGGCGTCGGCGCCCGCCGGGGTGGCAAGATCGGCCGGGTCGGCGGTGCCGGCCGGTCCGGTCCCCTCAGGGATGTTCGGTTCGGGTGCGGCCTGTGATGCGGCTGCCGAACTCAATCCGGTCTCGCCTCCTCGTCATCGGTTCCTTGCGTCGGCGTGAGCGAGCTTCTCCAGGACGGGCGCCGCCTCGCGGAGCACGGCGCGTTCCTCCTCCGTGAGGGTGGCCATGAGTTCGGCCAGGAACGCGTTGCGCCGGGCCCGGCTCTCCTCGAGCATCGCCTCCGCCTGCTCGGTCTGCCGGACGACGACCTGGCGCCGGTCGTCCGGGTGCGGGTCCCGGTGCACCAGGCCCTTGGACTCGAGCATGGCGACGATCCGCGTCATGGACGGCGGCTGTACGTGCTCCTTGCGGGCCAGCTCCCCGGGGGTGGCGGATCCGCAGCGCGCGAGGGTGCCCAGCACGGACATCTCCGTCGGGCTCAGCGACTCGTCGACCCGGTGGTGGCGCAGTCGGCGGGAGAGCCGCATCACGGCTCCGCGCAGCGTGTTCACCGCTGAGCGGTCGTCCTCGGACAGTTCGGTCACGTTCGTTAGATTAGCTCATTACCTATGCTAAGTAAAATTGCCGTAACCGCGCCGCGTCCAAACGCATTCGTCAAGGAAGTCACCCATCCGGGTGAGTTCCGCCCCGAAAACGACGCATGCCCCGAGGGGCCCGCCGGACCCTTGGGCCATGGCTTCGAGAGTGCTCAGCATGCGCATAGACGGGGACCTGCTGGACCGTCTCCAGGCTCACGCCGCCAAACGCGGAATGAGCGTCCAGGACTACATCGTCCGGACGCTCATTCGCGATGACTTCGACGAGAGGCTCAAGGCCTCCGTCGACGAGACCGAGCAGTTCTACACGGCCGGTTACATCAGGCCGAGCGCCGGCATCAGGTAGTAGAAGGCGAAGACCGCCGACACCGCGTAGAGCGCGGGCGGCACCTCACGGCCGCGCCCCGCCACCAGCCGCAGCACGCAGAAGGTGATGAACCCGATGCCGATGCCGTTGGTGATCGAGTAGGTGAACGGCATGAGCAGCATCGTCAGGAACGCCGGGATGGAGATCGTGTAGTCGCTCCAGTCGATCTCCCGGATGCTGCCCGCCATGATCAGGAAGCCCACCGCGACGAGCGCGGGGGTGGCCGCCTGGGCCGGGACCATGGTGGCCAGCGGCGCGAAGAACAGCGCGACGATGAAGAGCAGACCGGTGGCGATCGAGGCGAGGCCCGTGCGCGCGCCCTCGCCGGCACCGGCGGTGGACTCCGCGTAGCAGGTGTTGGCCGAGCACGAGGTGAAGCCACCGGCGGCGGTGGCGATGCCGTCCACCATCAGGACCCGGCTCATCCCGGGCAGGTCGCCCTTGGAGTCCAGCAGGTGCGCCTCGTCGCTGACGCCGAGGATGGTGCCCATCGCGTCGAAGAAGCAGCTCAGCAGCACGGTGAAGACGAAGAGGATGCCGGTGAGCACACCGACCTCCTGGAAGCCGCCGAACAGGCTCACCTTGCCGATCAGCCCGAAGTCGGGGGTCGCGACCGGGTTGCCGGGCCACTGCGGGACGGTCAGGCCCCAGGCGGTGTCCTTGACGTTCGCCACCGCGTCGACGACGAGCGCGAGGACGGTCATCGCGACGATGCTGATCAGGATGGCGCCGGGCACCTTGCGGATGATCAGCCCGAGGGTCAGCAGCACGCCGAGGATGAAGATCAGCACCGGCCAGCCGGTCAGGTGGCCGCCCGCGCCCAGCTGCAGCGGGACGGTGGTGTGCGCGGCGTCCGGGATCCGGGTCACGAAGCCGGAGTCGACCAGGCCGATCAGCACGATGAACAGGCCGATTCCGATGGCGATCGCCTTGCGCAGGCCGAGCGGCACCGCACTCATCACCCGCTCCCGCAGGCCCGTGGCGACCAGCACCATGATCGCGAGGCCGGCGAGGACCACCATGCCCATCGCGTCCGGCCAGCTCATCTTCGGAGCGAGCTGGAGCGCGACGATGCTGTTCACGCCCAGACCCGCCGCCAGCGCGATCGGCACGTTGCCGATGACGCCCATGAGCAGGGTGGTGAAGGCGGCGGTGACGACGGTGGCGGTGACCAGCTGGCCGCCGTCGAGGTGGTGGCCGTACTTGTCCACGCCCGAGCTGAGGATGATCGGGTTCAGGACGATGATGTAGGCCATCGCGAAGAAGGTGGCCAGACCTCCGCGGATCTCCCGGGGGACCGAGGACCCCCGCTCGGTGATCCGGAAGAACCGGTCGAGCGCGCCGTGGGCGGTCGCCGGGGGCGGGGTCGGGGAACTGGGCACGACCTTGGCGGTGGTCGACGGGGACATGCGGGTCCTTGCGTGGGGGGGAGCTTTTGGAGGTTCCTACGACTGAAACCGGCCAGTCTCGGACCGTTTCAGTATGAACATATGAGCGTCCCAAACGCTATCTCCGCGCGTAGACCCCTCGGGGCCACTGGGTACGCTGTGCGGTATGAGCAGCAGCAGCCACAGCAAGGGGACGACCGGGTTGCGTGAGGCACCGGCACCTCTGGAGGCGAACGACGTCGCGACCGTCACCGTCGGGACGGTCATCTGGTTCGCGCTCTTCCTCGTCCAGCTCCCCTTCTACGGCTGGTACGCCGACCACGGCCACGCCTGGTGGATCTGGACCTGCCTGGCCGGCGGCGGCCTCGGGCTCATCGGCCTGTGGTACGTGCGCGCCCGCCGGGACGCCATCCGGCGGTCCCGCGCCGCGGAGGACGCCGCGCAGGACTGAGCCGGGGCCCGCGGGGCGGCTACGCCCCCGGTCGTACGGCGCCCCGGAGATGTCCCCGAGAGCGACGGCCCGCCGCGCCGTCGGCGCCGTCCCCCACGTACCGTCGAAGCCATGACGGAACGCACGCAGCGGGAGGCGGCCGGGGTACGGCCGGCGACGCCCGGCGGACTGACCGCCGCCCAGGTGGCGGAGCGGATCGCGCGGGGCGAGGTCAACGACGTCCCGGTGCGTTCCTCGCGTTCCTTGGCCGAGATCGTCAGCGCGAACGTCTTCACCCGCTTCAACGCGATCATCGGCGTGCTGTTCCTGATCATCCTGGTGGTCGGCCCGATCCAGGACGGTCTCTTCGGCTTCGTCATCATCGCGAACACCGGCATCGGCATCTTCCAGGAGTGGCGCGCCAAGAAGACCCTGGACGGACTCGCCGTGATCGGCGAGGCGAAACCCACCGTGCGCCGCGACGGGGTCGCCACCCGGGTCTCCACCTCGGGGATCGTCCTCGGCGACCTCGTCGAACTCGGGCCGGGGGACAAGGTGGTGGTCGACGGCGAGGTGGCCGAGGCCGACAGCCTGGAGGTCGACGAGTCGCTGCTCACCGGCGAGGCCGACCCCGTCGTCAAGCGCCCCGGCGACCCCGTGATGTCCGGCAGCTTCGTCGTCGCGGGCGGCGGGTCCTTCACCGCGACCAAGGTCGGCCGGGAGGCCTACGCGGCGCAACTCGCCGAGGAGGCGAGCCGCTTCACCCTCGTCCACTCCGAACTGCGCAGCGGCATCAGCCAGATCCTCAAGTACGTCACGTGGATGATGGTCCCCACCGCGATCGGCCTGATCGTCAGCCAGCTCGTCCTGGAGGGCGACGACTGGCGCGAAGCGGTCCGCCGCATGGTGGGCGGCATCGTCCCGATGGTGCCCGAGGGGCTGGTCCTGCTCACCTCGGTGGCCTTCGCGATCGGCGTGATCCGGCTGGGCCGAAAACAGTGCCTCGTCCAGGAACTGCCCGCGATCGAGGGGCTGGCCCGGGTGGACGTGGTGTGCCTGGACAAGACCGGCACCCTCACCGAGGGCGGGATGGACGTCGCGGAGCTGCGGATGCTGGACGGTGTCCCCGAGGCGTACATCCGGCAGGTGCTCGGCGCGGTCAGCTCCGCCGACCCGCGCCCCAACCCCACCCTGGCCGCCGTCGCCGCGGCCTTCCCCGCCCCGGACGGCGGCTGGCACGTCACCGACGCGCTGCCCTTCTCCTCCGCCCGCAAGTACAGCGGCGCGGCCTTCACCGAGCCCGGCGGTGAGCGCAGCGCCTGGCTGCTCGGCGCCCCCGACGTACTGCTCCCCGCGGGCGACCGGGCGCTCGGCGCGATCGACGGCCTCAACGCCCAGGGCCTGCGGGTGCTGCTGCTCGCCCGGACGGGGAAGGAGCTGGGCGACCCGGCGGTGGGCGCCTCGGCCACCCCGGCGGCACTGGTCGTCCTGGAGCAGCGGCTGCGCCCCGACGCCGCCGACACCCTGCGCTACTTCGCCGAGCAGGACGTGCACGCCAAGGTCATCTCCGGCGACAACGCGGTCTCCGTCGGCGCCGTCGCCGGGAAGCTGGGGCTGGCGGGGGCCGAGCGGACGGTCGACGCCCGCAGGCTGCCGGCCGAGCGCACGCAGATGGCGGCCGAGCTCGACCGGGGCACGGTCTTCGGCCGGGTCACCCCGCAGCAGAAGCGGGAGATGGTGGGCGCGCTGCAGTCCGGCGGCCACAACGTGGCGATGACGGGGGACGGCGTCAACGACGTCCTCGCCCTCAAGGACGCCGACATCGGCGTCGCCATGGGCTCAGGATCCGAGGCGACCCGGGCGGTCGCGCAGATCGTGCTGCTCGACAACAGCTTCTCCGCGCTCCCGTCGGTCGTGGCCGAGGGCCGCCGGGTCATCGGCAACATCACCCGCGTCGCGACGCTCTTCCTCACCAAGACCGTCTACTCGGTGCTGCTCGCCCTGCTGGTGATCATCTGGCACGCGCCCTACCCGTTCCTGCCCCGGCACCTGACGCTGCTGTCCACCCTGACCATCGGCGTCCCCGCCTTCTTCCTCGCCCTGGCCCCCAACAAGGAGCGGGCCAAACCGCTCTTCGTGCGCCGGGTCATGCGCTACTCCCTGCCCGCCGGGGTGATCGCGGGCGTCGCCACCTTCGTGACGTACATGCTCGCCCGCCACCACTACCGCGGCGCCGGCGCGCTGGAGGCGGAGACCAGCGC
The DNA here is from genome assembly GCF_056858595.1 of Streptomyces sp. TOM-9. Classification (NCBI taxonomy): domain Bacteria; kingdom Bacillati; phylum Actinomycetota; class Actinomycetes; order Kitasatosporales; family Streptomycetaceae; genus Streptomyces; species Streptomyces sp. TOM-9. The sequence continues at coordinate 4,426,270 of NZ_JBXEQB010000001.1, forward strand.
CGCGACGCTGACCCTCTTCCTGGTCGCGATGTGGGTGCTGGCGCTCGTCGCGCGTCCCTACACCTGGTGGCGGATCGCCCTGGTCCTCACCATGGGCGCGGGATTCCTGGTCGTCCTGGTCACCCCGTGGCTGCAGGAGTTCTTCGCCCTCCGGCTGGTCGGCACGCAGGGCCCCTGGACGGCCGTCGTCGTGGCGGTGGCGGCCGCGGCGCTGCTGGAACTGGTCTGGCGCCGCGTCCGCCGCCTGGACGACGACGCCCCGCCGGAACAACAGCGGGCGCCGGGCCCCCGCTGAGGGGACCCGGCGCCCGGGGTGCGGCGGGTGCGGCGGGTGCTACCGGACGTCGACGTAGTCGGCCGTGGCCGCGGTCCCGCCGGTGGTGGCGTTGGTGCCGAAGGCGTAGCGCCAGTAGCCGTCCACCGAAGCCTTGACGGTGGTCTTCAGGGCGCCGGTGCTGCCGGACTTGACGGTCTTGACCGTGGTGTAGGTGGTCGAGCCCTTCTTGCGGAACTGCAGCTGCACGGACTGGCTCGCGTAGCCGCCGTACTTGAGCGTGTCCCAGTTGGCCCGGGTCAGGGTGCCGGTGACGGTGATCGTCTTGCCCTTCTTCACCGGCTCGGGTGTGGCGTTCACGGTCAGGTGCGAACCGCGCAGCACCTTGATCGTGGTCCCCTTGTCGAGTTCCCGGATGTCGCCGTCCTTGCCGTCCAGTTCGGCGAGGACGTTCCAGGTGCCGGCCTGGGAGCTGGGCAGTTCGTCGAGCTTGGGGCTGACGGTGGCGGTGACGGTGCACGCGGTGGCGGAGCAGGTCTCCGTCTCGCCGAAGCCGGTGACGCCGCTCGGCGCGTCCAGGCTGGTGCCGCGCCACAGGAAGGCGCCGCCGTAGGCGAGGCCGCTGCTGTCGCTGCCGCTGATGGTGTACGAGATCTTCTTGTCGCTCGTGCCGACGACGATCGGCTTGCCGCCGTTGACGACGACCTTGGTGATGGCCGTGTCGCCTTGGGCCTCGTCCGCGTTGGCGGACGGTACGGCGAGGGCCGAGAGAGCCGCGGCCGTGCCCAGCACGATCGCGGCAGTACGTATGCGCATGTGTCCCCACTGAGTGGAACGAGGGGAAGAATCCCCAGGTGAATGCCGAATGGCGGTGGAAGCCTACAGATCACCGGGGAATGGGCGGTTCAAGGACCGGTCAAGCGTGGGTGTGCGCAAGCACGGGGCGCCGGGCCCCCGCTGAGGGGGCCCGGCGCCCGGTGGGTGGTGGGTGGTGCGGGTGGGGTTACTTCACGTCGACGAAGTCGGCCGTGGAGCCCGACGCGCCGCTGAGCGAGGTGGTGACGAAGGTGTAGCGCCAGTAGCCGTCCACGGACGCCTTGACGGTGGTCTTCAGGGCACCGGTGCTGCTGGACTTGACGGTCTTGACCGTCTTGTACGCGGTGGTGCCCTTCTTGCGGAACTGCAGCTGCACGGACTGGCCCGTGTAGCCGGCGTACTTGTGGGTCTCCCAGTTGGCCCGGGTGAGCTTGCCGGTGACGGTGATGGTCTTGCCCTTCTTCACCGGCTCCGGCGTGGCGTTGACCGTCAGCTCGGTGTTGCGCTTGATCTTCGCGGTGCCGGCGATCTCCTTCTCTACGTAGTCGCCGTCCTTGCCGCCGACCACGGCGTACACCTTCCAGGAGCCGGCGAGCGCGTTCTTGTAGAGGTCCGCCTTGGGGTCGATGGTGATGCTGACCTTGCAGGTGGAGGTGGTGGCGTTGACCACGGTGCAGGCGGCGTAGTCCGTGGGCGGGAAGAGGCCGCCGTCGATGCCGTCGTCGGTGAACGACGACCCGTGCCAGAGGAACGCCACGCCGCCGTCGATGCCGGCCGGGTCGGTGGCGGTCACCGCGACGGAGACCGTCTTCTTGCTGCTCGTCCCGAGGACGATGTCCTTGCCGCCGTTGACGACGACCTTGGTGATCTTGGTGTCACCCACGGACTCGTCCGCCCCCGCCTTGGCGGCGAAGGTCGACAGGGCAGTGGCGGCCGGCTTGTCGGAGGCCTGAGCGGCCGGGACTGCCAGCGAAGCGAGGGCCAGGGCGCCGGAAACGGCGGCCACAGTGGCGCGAATACGCATGCTTGAGAATCCCCCAGATGAAGAGGACGCCCGTCAAACTCCCCCGGACGAGGCGTCTCGAATGGTGAGAGGAAGAGAGTACGCGCGAACAGTCATCCAGCGGAAATGCTTTCGACATATCTCCCTGTGTGACGACGGCCACTCGGTCCGTCGCCACACAGCCACCCCGCCGCTCAGTCGAACCAGCGGTCGCGGGCCAGCTCCTCCGTGCGGGTCGGGTCCTCCAGCAGGGCGGCCACCTCGAAGCGGCGCTGCCAGGCGCCGGCCGCCCACGACAGGCCGGCGGCGACGCCCTCCAGCGTGGCGGCGTGCAGGGTGCCGTCGATCCACCGCCAGTCGAGCTCGACGGTGCTGCCGTCGGCCGCTCTGACCAACAGTTCCTCGTGCTCGACGTACGACAGGGGGGCGCCCGGGAGCAGCTCGCGGACCGCGTCCGCGACGTCGTGCGGCTCGCCCTCGGAGACGACCGGGGCGTCGAGGGCCTCGCTGAGCCGGCGCACCTGGAACAGCTCGGCCAGCGCCGCGGCGCGGACCGGCGGCACCGGGAGCAGGGGCAGTCCTGCGGTGAGCGGGAGCAGGTCGGGCGCGTCCGCGACGAGGGCGTCCCCGGCGTCGACCACGCGCGGCTCGTGGCCGTCGACGACGGCCCGCAGCTCCTCGGGGAGGGTGACCTGCTCGGGTTCGAGGGTGCCCAGTTCGGAGTGGAGGCGGTGCAGTTGGGCCGGGGTGACCGTGGAGCCCGGGTCGGCGAGCCGGGCGAGCAGCTCGGCGGCGCCGCCCGGCTCGTCCAGCAGGGCCGTGACGGACGTACGCACGCCCAGGGCGCGCAGCACCTGGTCGTCCACGGCGCCGGCCTCGGCGTCCTCGTACAGCCCGTCGAGCAGCGGGTCGCCGCCGATCGCGCGCAGGCCGACCGGGCGGCGGCCGTCGAGGACCGGGTGGTCGCGCAGCCACCAGGCGGTGTAGGGCCGCACGGACTCCGTGGTGCCGTCCGGCAGCAGGACCCGCACCGGCTGGGTGACCGCGTCGCGCAGCGGCGGCACGGAGAGCATGGCCAGCGCCTGCGGCCAGGCGTCGTCGGCGACGAGGTCGAGGTCGCGCACGGCGACGATCTCGGTGGCGACCGGCGGCACGTCGGTGTCCGGCAGCTGGTCGAGGACGTCCTCGCACCACACGTCGACCGCGTCGAGCAGCCCGGCGTCGTCCGGCTCGGCCCAGTCGCTCTCGCGCGGCTCCAGCTCGTCCGGGTCGAGCACCACGTCGGTGGCCCGGACCAGGGCGAAGGTGGCGAGCACGCCGACCGCGGTCAGCGGCTGCTCGCCCCAGCGGGCGGCCAGGTCCTCGTCGACGGAGCCGAGCTCCCCCTCCCGGATGACCTGCTCGAAGGCACTGCCCGGCAGCACCAGTTCACCGGCGGGGGCGAGCTCGCCCTCGTCGTCGGTGAGGGCGAGGGCGGCCAGCCACGGCTCGTCGCCGGGGGCGAGGTTCGCGGCCCGGACCAGGCCCAGGACGACCTCGGCCAGTTCCTCCGCGTCCAGCGCGGGCGCGTCCTCGTCCCAGGCCTCGTCGGCGTCCAGGGACGCGGCCACCGCGGCGCGCACCTGCGGGGTGGTGAGGACGGCGCGCGGGGTCGCCGGGGTGGCCCCGAGCTTCTCCAGCAGCGGGTGCGCGGCCGCCGGGTCGGCGACCTTCAGGCCCAGCCGGGCCAGCTCCGAGGCGGCGGGCAGCCCGGTGCTGACCGGGGCGGCCCCCTCGGCGTAGACGCTGTCCATCTCGGGGAGCGGCAGCAGCACCTGGCGCGGTCCGACGACGGTACGCCGGTCGGCCAGCGGCACGGGCAGCCCGCTCAGCCGGTCCGGGTCGGTGCCGGCCAGCGAGTCGTACAGGCGGTGCCACCACTCCGCGGGGCGCTCCACCCCGGCGAGCCGGTCGATCGCGTCGCCCAGCGGCAGCCGGGCCACCCCTAGGACGCGCAGTTCGGGGCGGCGCTCCAGCCCGGGGGGCAGTAGCGTCGGGAAGACCTCCGCCAGCACGCGCACGGTCTCCGCGCCGGTGCCCTCGACGACCTCGGCCTCCACCGGGCGCAGTGCGGGCGGCAGTTCGTCCTCGCCGCCCGCGTCCGTGACGTCGGCGGCGCGCGGCAGGAAGGCGGTGCGCGGCAGCCGCTCCTGCACGTGGCGGCGCAGTTGCGCGTCCAGCTCGCCCTTGCCGAGCGGGCCGGGCACCAGGTCCACGATGCCCGCGCCCACCGGTCGCCAGTCCGCCAGCAGCCGTACGTAGAGCTCGGCCGCCCGCGCGACCAGGAAGTCGGTGAGGGCGCCGGGCGCGGCGTGGCGCCGGCTCGGGTCCAGCGGCAGCGAGGCGATGAGCAGCGCGGGCAGTCCCAGCGGCTCGTCCGTCGGCGTCGGGGCGTGCACGAAGGGCGCCGTCCGCGGCCGCTCCGGCGCGCCGTCCTGGCCCACCGGGACGGCCCAGGTCACCGACCACACCGGGCGCAGCCGCTCCTCGACCGGGCGGTCGCTCAGCAGCCCCGCCTCCAGCGGGCCCGCGTCGCTCACGGTGCGCCAGCGGGTGGTGCCGCCGGCGCTGTCCACGACGACGGTCAGCCCGTCCTCCTGACGCCGGCTCAGGGTCCGTACGCCCTCGGGCGTCTCCACGACCACCTCGGTCAGGCCGGGCAGGGACAGCAGCAGCGCGTCGTCGATCGCGGCGAGCAGGCTCGCCGCGAGGTCCGCTGCGGCGCCGTCGCGCAGCGGCAGCACGACGCACGTGTCGTAGCCGTCCGGGGCGGTGCCCTCGGCGGGCAGCGGCAGCCGCAGCAGCGGTACGTGGCCGTCCCGGCGGCGCAGTTCGTCGGTGAGCCCCGGGGAGTGCCCACCGGTCTCCCGCGCGAGGTCGCGGGCCTCGGCCAGCGACCAGCGGACGCCGCCGCTGCGGCTGAGGATCGCGGGCTCGTCGCTGACCGCGAGCACGGCGGAGAACCCGACGCCGAAGCGGCCGACGGCCAGGGCGCCCTCCTCGCGCTTGGAGCTGGCGCGCAGCGTCGACAGGGACTCCACGCCCGCGGCGTCCAGGTGGGCCCCGGTGTTCGCGGCGGCGAGCACCCCCTCGCGCAGGGTCAGCCGCAGGCGGCCGGTCACCCCCGCACGGGTCGCCGCGTCGGCGGCGTTCTGGGCCAGCTCGACGACGAGACGGTCGCGGTAGCCGCCGAGCGCGAGGTCCTCCTCCGCGTTGGCGTCCTCCCGGAACCGGGCGGGCGACGCGGCCCACGCGTCCAGCACGGCCCGCCGCAGCCGTGCGGTCCCGAACGGATCTGCGCCCCGGTCCATCGCGGTCCCGCTCACGTCGTCTTCTCCCTCACGCGGTGTCGCATGCCCTGCCCTGTGCGAGTGACGCTACCGCGTGGGCTGTCGCCCGGTCGTCCCGCACGCGCCCGCACCCGGGGACGCCGCCCCGCGCGGGCCGGGCCGGCCCAGGCTCTGCTCGGCCCCGGTGGACCGGGCGTAGGCGTAGGGGCACCCCACCCGGCCCCGATGCGCGCCATCCGCGGACGGCAGCCAGTGCCCGGGCGGCAGCCCGCGCAATCCGGAGCCGGCCGTGGCCGAGTCACCCAACCTGGACGACCGGCGCCCAGCGGCCCCGGTGGGCCCCGGACCAGGCCGGTCGTGGGCGGAGCCCACGTGGACCCCGAGGCGCCCCCAGCGCCACCCGGTCCCGGCAGCGGGCCGCCGACGGAGCGAGCACCGTGACCGAGTTCCCCGGCCGGGATGGCGCCCTCACCGACGCACAGCGGCTCCAGCCCCGACCCGGGCGGGGCAGCACCCCACCCGGCCCCGAGGCCCGCCGTCCGCGGACGGCAGCCGTCGGCTGTGGCCCAGTTCCTCAACCGGAGTGCCTGGCCGACAGCCCGCGCAACCCGGGCACGGGCGTCAGCCGCCGGCGGAGCCGGCCGTCGACCGCGGCCGAGTACCCAGCCGGGACGACCGGCGCACAGCGGCCCCGGTGGCGAGAAACCCCGAACCCGGGTCCCGACCCGGACCAGGCCAGGCGCGGGCGGAGCCCACACGGTCCCCCGAGGCACGCCCAGCGCCACCCGGTCCCGGCGGCGGGCCGCCGGCGGAGCCAGCGACCGTGGCCGAGTTCCCCGACCGCGGCACCCCACCTGGCCGCGAAGGGCAGCCGTCACCTGGGCGGCAGCCCGCACAACCCGGGCGGGGGCGGCAGCCGCCGGTGGAGCCAGCAACCGTGGCCGAGTTCCCCGGCCGGAATGGCGCCCTCACCGGCGCGCAGCGACCCCAGTCCCGACCCGGGCGGGGGCGGCACCCCACCCGGCCCGAGGCACGCCGTCCGCGGACGGCAGCCGTCAACCGGGGCCCAGTTCCTCGACCGGAGGGCCCGGGGCGTCAGCCCGCGCAACTCGGGCGCGGGCGTCGGCCGTGGCCGAGTCACCCAACCTGGACGACCGGCGCCTGGCGGGTCCGGGCCGGGCGTGGGCGGAGCCCACACGGCTACCAAGGAAGGCCCAGCGCCACCCGACCCCAGGCGTCGGCCACCCCCGGGTCCAGCGACCGTGGTCGAGTTGCCGAGATCGCGCCCTCACCGGCGCCACAGCGGTCCCGGGCCGGGCCCGGGCATGGGCGGAGCCCCACATGGCCGCTAATGGCAGCCGTCACCGGTGACCCACCCCTCGACCTGGACGGCAGCCCGCGCAACCCGGCGCGGGCGTCGGGCGCCAGTGGAGCCGGCCGTCGGCCGTGGCAGAGTCACCCAGCCGGGACGACCGGCGCACAACGGCCCCGCCCCTGACCAGGCCGGGCGTGGGCGGAGCCCACACGGCCGCCGAGGCGCGCGCGTCCGCGCCCCCGCCCGGGCCGCGGCGGAGCCGTCAGCTGTGGCCGAGTTCCTCGGCCGGGGTCGTGTCCTCGACGGAGCCCTGGCGGTCGGGGTGGAGGGGGAGCGGCTCGATCGCGGTCTCGTCGAGGACGGGCGGCGCGGGCCGGGGCGTCTTCGGCATGACCGCGGCCTCGGAGTGCGCGCCGCACCCGTAGGCGAGGGAGACGACGCGCCCGTCGGCCGGGGAGAACTCGTTCGCGCAGACGCCGAAGGCCTGCCGCAGGGAGCCCGCGATCGGGACGAGGAAGCCGCAGGAGACGCACTGGGCGGGGGCGGCCTGGGCCATCGGGGCCTTGGGGCCGTACTCGTCCTCCCAGCGGTCCGCGGCGACGTGCAGCCCGTACCGGGACAGCACGCGCGGCCGGGCCATGCCGATCTCCTCCGCGACCGCGGCGATCGTGCCGACCGTGGGCGCCATCGGCAGGGTCGCCGGGGGGCCGCCGGAGACGTCCGCGTCCTCGGCCTCGACGAGCTCGGCCATCTCCTCGGAGACCGGCGAGTTCGGCGGCGGGGCGTCCTCCCCGGAGAAGCCGGTCTCCAGGCGCAGGTCCTCCGCCTCGGTGGGCAGCAGGTCGCCGGGGCCGAGGTCGCCGGGGCGCAGGCGCTCGCTCCACGGCACCCATTCGGGCGCGAGGACGGCCTCGGGCCCGGGCACGAGGACCGTCTCGTCCAAGGTGATGGCCTTGGCGCGGGAGGCGCGGGTGAGCGTGACCGCCCAGCGCCAGCCGCGGTAGGAGGCCTCACGGCAGTCGAACAGGTGCGTGACGACGCGGTCGCCCTCGGCGACCGCCCCGAGGTGCTCGCCGACCGCTTTCTCGCCGAAGGCCTCGACGGCGGCTTCGAGGGCGAGGTCGACCGCCTCGGCGCACAGGCGGTCAGGGGTACGGCTTCGCATCGCAGCACTCACAAGAATCGATTCTCTCCTACGCCGTCTTACGCGTGCGCCGCCGAGGGTCGGGCGGGGCGGTGGCGGAGCGGACCGGAGGACCGCTTCAAACGCTGCCTGCCCGTACGTCCACGGGCGCACCTGATGACTCCATTCTGCGCGATCGCACGCTATCGGTGCGCGCCCCGTTCGGAAAGCCGCCCGGTAGGGCAGACTGGCGAGCGTGGCACGCACAGTGACGTCCGGCCCGGGACCGGTTCGCAGGGCGGGGAACGCCGTCGCGCGCGCCACGCAGCGTACGTCGTCCGCCGTGGTGCGGCGCGTCCGGCGTCACACGCACTCGGGCGGGGCGGGCGAGTCGGGTCTGGCGAAGCTGATCGAGCTGCACGCGGTGAACTCGGCCGGCGACATGCTGATCACCGTCGCGCTCGCCAGCACGATCTTCTTCTCCGTGCCGACCGGTGAGGCGCGCGGCCGCGTGGCGCTCTACCTGCTGGTCACGATGGCCCCGTTCGCGCTGCTGGCCCCGGTGATCGGGCCGCTGCTGGACCGCATCCCGCACGGCCGACGCGCCGCGATGGCGATGTCGATGCTGGCCCGGGCGATCCTGGCCTGGACGATGGCCGGGGTGGTGGCGACCGCCGGACTGGAGCTGTATCCGGCCGCCTTGGGCGTGCTCGTGGCGTCGAAGGCGTACGGCGTGGTGCGCAGCGCGGTGATGCCACGGCTGCTGCCGGCCCGTACGACGCTGGTGAAGGCGAACTCCCGGGTGAGCCTGACGGGCCTGCTGGCCACCGCCGTCGCGGCGCCGATCGGCGGGCTGCTCCACCTGATCGGGCCGGGCGTGCCGCTGTACGGGGCGTTCGTCGTCTTCGTCGTCGGGACGCTGCTCTCCTTCTCCCTCCCGCACAAGGTGGACTCCGCCAAGGGCGAGGCGCGCGCCGAGCTGACCTCGGGTGAGGAGGTCGAGCACCACCGCCTGGGCCGGCAGTGGCGGGAGAAGCGGCCGGGGCTGCGGAGCGTCGGCGGTCCGGTGCTGCACGCCCTGCAGGCCAACGCCGCGCTGCGGGCGCTGTCGGGGTTCCTGACCCTCTTCCTGGCGTTCCTGCTGCGCGAGCATCCGCTGGGCGGCCTGTCGGGGCCGGTGTCGCTGGGCCTGGTCGCCGTGGCGGCGGGCACCGGCAACGCCTTCGGCACCGCGCTGGGCTCCTGGCTGCGCGACCGCGGACCGGAGCGGATCATCATCAGCGCGCTGGCCGCCGCCCTGGCGGCGACGTGCGTGGCGGCGGCCTGGTACGGCGTGCTGACCATCGCCGTCGTCGCGGCCGCGGCGGGCATCGCGCAGGCGCTGGGCAAGCTCTCGCTGGACGCCCTGATCCAGCGCGACGTGCCCGAGGAGGTGCGCACCTCGGCGTTCGCCCGCTCGGAGACCGCCCTCCAGCTGGCGTGGGTGATCGGCGGCGCCATCGGCATCGTCCTGCCGCTCAACGGCACGCTGGGGATGGCGGTGGGGGCGGCCCTGGTGGCGCTCGGCGTCACCTTCTCGGTCCGCGGCCTGATGACGGGTGCCCGGGGACGGGCGACACGTCCGCGCACCGTCTGAGCGGGGGCGGCCCGGGGACACGAGCGGGCCCCCCGCGTAGCGGGAGCGCGACCGCCCGGTAGCCTCACCTTCATGAGCAATCGCCGCCGTGCCGCCGCCCTCGGTGCCGTGTCCCTCGGGCTGATCGCCCTCTCCGCCTGCGAGAAGCCGACCCCCCTGGCGACCGTCACCGTCGGCGACAGGACCGTGACCACCGAGGCCACCAGCAAGTGCTACCTCGACGGGAAGAAGCTTTCCGAGCAGGTCTTCCTGGCCTGCCTGCAGGGCAAGCCCGAGAAGACCATCACGGTCCGGCCCGGTGACAAGGTGCGGATCGGCGTCGACCCCGCGATCGCCGAGAAGGGCTGGGTCGTGGCCGCCGGCACCTCCGGCAAGTCGGGGCTGCTGAAGGACACCACCTACCGCTCCTTCGACGCCGAGACCCTGCTCTCCGACGCGCAGACCGGTGCCGCGGCCAGCGAGGTGACCCTCAACATCATCGAGACCGCCGGCGCCCAGGACTACCTCGGCGTCTGGCAGTTCAAGCTGAAGTCGGCGGGCTGAAACCGTCCGCTGACTCCGCCGAGGTCATGATGCCCCGCCTCCTCGTCGTCACCGCCGTCCCGGCGGAACGCGACGCGGTCGTCCGCGGACTCGGCGGCACGGCCACCGAGCAGCCCGTACCGGGTGGCCGCGTGCTGCTGCGCACCGCCCTCGCGGACGTGCTGGCCGCGGGCGTCGGCCCCGCCGCCGCGGCGGCGGGCACGGCGGCGGCGCTCACCGCGGCGCGGTACGGGCTCGTCGTCTCGGCCGGGATCGCCGGCGGCTTCCAGCCCCACGCACCGGTCGGCTCGGTGGTCGTCGCGAACGCCATCGTCGCCGCCGACCTGGGCGCGGAGGGCCCGGAGGGCTTCCTCCCGGTCGCCGAGCTGGGTTTCGGCACCTCCGAGCACCGCCCGCCGGGACCGCTGTCCCGCCGGGTCGCCGACGTGCTCGGCGCGGCGTACGGGCCGGTCCTGACGGTGTCGACGGTGACCGGGACGGCCGGCCGGGCCGCGGAGCTGACGCGCCGTCACCCCGGGGCGCCGGCCGAGGCCATGGAGGGCTTCGGCGTCGCGGAGGCGGCCGCGGCGCACGGGCTGCCCGTCCTGGAGATCCGTACGGTGTCCAATCCGGTGGGCCCGCGCGACCGCGCGGCCTGGCGGATCGGGGAGGCGCTCGACGCGCTCGCCGACGCCTTCGCCCGGCTCGGGAAGCAACCCGCCGTACTCGACGTTGGAGACCGGACATGAGCCAAGAGCGCGCACTGCGGATCGCCTACTCCCCGTGCCCCAACGACACCTTCGTCTTCCACGCCTGGGCGCACGGCCTGGTCCCGGACGCGCCCGCGATCGACGTGACCTTCGCGGACATCGACGTCACCAACGGGATGGCCGAGCGCGGCGAGTTCGACGTCCTGAAGGTCTCGTACGCGGTGCTCCCCTACGTGCTCGACGAGTACGCGCTGCTGCCCTGCGGCGGCGCGCTGGGCCGCGGCTGCGGCCCGCTCGTCCTGACCAGGGACGAGGGCACCGGCAAGGGCGCCGACCTGAGCGGGCGCACGGTGGCGGTGCCGAGCGAGCGCTCGACGGCGTACCTGCTCTTCCGGCTGTGGGCGGCCGCCGAAGTGCCGGGCGGTGTCGGGGAGATCGTCGTCCTGCCCTTCCACGAGATCATGCCGGCGGTGCGGGACGGCCGGGTGGACGCGGGGCTCGTCATCCACGAGGCGCGCTTCACCTACCAGGACTACGGGCTGCACAAGCTCGCGGACATGGGCGAGCACTGGGAGCAGACCACCACGCTGCCCATCCCGCTGGGCGCGATCATCGCCAAGCGCTCCCTGGGCGAGGAGCGTCTGCGCGAACTGGCGGCCGCGGCCCGCGCCTCCGTCCACATGGCCTGGGACGAGCCCGAGGCCTCACGCGGCTACGTCATGGAGCACGCGCAGGAGATGGACCCGAAGGTGGCGGACCAGCACATCGGGCTGTACGTGAACGAGTTCACCTCGGCGCTCGGCGAGGAGGGCTACGCGGCGGTCCGCGGGCTGCTCACCCGGGCCGCGGCCGAGGGACTGGTGCCGCCCCTCGGTCCGCACGCGCTCGAGTCGTGAGCCCGCACCCGGGCGGGGGGTCAGACGTCCAACTGGTCGGCGACGACGCGCAGGACGGACGCGATCTTGTGGCCGTGGGCCTTGTCCGGGTAACGGCCGCGCTGCAGCGAGCGGGCGACGTCCTCCAGCAGCGTGGTGAGGTCCTGGACGATGGGCAGCAGTTCGTCGGGCTTGCGTCGCTGCGCGGCCGCCACGGACGGCGCCGGCTCCAACAGGGTCACCGACAGGGCCTGGTCACCGCGCTGTCCGGCGACCACGCCGAACTCGACTCGTTGCCCCGGCTTCAGCGTGGCCACGCCGTCCGGCAGGACGGAGGAGTGCACGAAGACGTCGCCGCCGTCGTCGCGGGAGAGGAAGCCGAAGCCCTTCTCGCTGTTGAACCACTTGACCTTGCCGGTAGGCACGTCCGACCTCGTCCTCGCTGTAGACAGAAAAAAGCTCTTGGATAGCAAGACAGCGGGCCCCTTGGCAGACCCGCTGCCCATAAGGCTAATGGCCCAGGGGCGTGTGACAAGACTCCGTGGTCTTCCTGCCCCGGCCACCGTCCGGCCGGTGCGCTGCGACTTCCCCGGGCGATCTACCCTGGTCCGGTGACCACCGAAACCCGGAAACCCGGCGATCTCCTCGTGCGCGTCGGCGCCGCCGTCTTCGTCGTCGGCGCGCTCGGCACTCTGGCCACCGTGGCCCCGCTCTTCCTGGGATCCGACCCGCTGCCGACCGCCGCCTACCTGGTGTCGATGCTCATGGGCGTCGGCTTCGCGCTGGCCCTGGCCGGGCTGCTGCGCTCCGCGCGGGCGCAGAGCCGTCAGGCGACGGCGTCGGGGTCCGGGGCGTAGGAGGCGAACCAGGCGGGGAACTCCGTCAGGTCGGCCAGCACGACGTCCGCCCCGGCGGCGCGCAGTTCGTCCGCCGTGACCGGGCCCGTCGCCACCGCCACGGACAGCGCGCCGGCCGTGCGGGCCCCGACGACGTCCCCCACGTGGTCCCCGACGTAGACCGCCGCCCCGTACTCGGTCAGCGCCTCGGCCTTCGCCTCGGCCCACAGCCAGCCGCGCACCTCGTCGACCTCCAGACCCAGGTGCGTGAGGTGCAGCTTGGCGTTCGGCTCGTGCTTCGCGGTGACCACGACGGCCCGCCCGCCCGCCGCGTGCACGGCGGCGACGGCCTCGCGCGCCCCGGGCATGGCCGGGGTCGGAGCGATGGCGAACCCGGGGTACAGCGCCCGGTAGCGGTCGGCGACCGCGGGGATGTCCTCCGCGGGGAACCAGTGCGCCAGCTCCCAGTCGAGCGGCGGCCCGAGGCGGGTGACGGCGAGCGCGGCGTCGACGAAGACGCCGGTCTCCTCGGCGAGGCGCTCGTACGTGGCCTTGATGCCGGGCCGTGAGTCGATCAGGGTCATGTCGAGGTCGAACCCGACCGTTATCGGGGACGTCGGCTGGGAAGCGGGCATGGCAGCCACTCTAACGAGGCCGCCGGCCGGCCCTGCTCCCCCGCCAGAGCAGGAAGGCGGCGGAGGCGACGGCCGCGATCCGCACGACCGTGGGCAGCGCGTCGGCGATCGCGGAGTCCAGGCCGCCCTCGGGGATCGGCTCGCCCCACCGTCCGGCGAAGCGGCCCCAGATCCAGATCAGCGCGGCCGCGGCGGTCAGGCCCGGCAGGCCCAGCGCCGCGAACCGGGACGCGCGGCGGGACAGGCGGCGCGAGCCGTACGCCACGGCCCACCCGGCGAGGAGGGCGATCCAGGAGCCGAGGACGGCGCCGGTCAGCAGCAGGAGCGCGGCGACGGACTCCAGGAGACCGGCCCGCCACCGCCGCGGCCCGCGGCGCGTTGCCGGGGCGGCGTCCGGCTCCGCCTCGGGCTGGGCCTCGGCCTTGGCGGCCGGGGCGGCCTCCGGGTCCTCCTCGGGGGTCAGCGGGATGATCAGGCCGCCGGTCATGCCGGGCAGCCCGGCGAGTTCGTCACCGGGCAGGAACGTCCGCGAGGTCGAAGGCGATGGCGACGGCGATTGGGTGCGCTGGTCGGGCAGCCGCCACCACTGCGGTTCCGCCGGTGCGGGGTCCGCCGGGGTGCGGGGCGCGGGCACCGCGGCGGCCTCCCCCTGCACCACCGCGTCCGGGGCGCCCAGCCGTCCCAGGATCCGCCGCACCACGGCGGGGTTGTCGCTGCCGTGCCGCTCCCGGTCGATGTCCTTGCGCAGGCGTGCCACGAGGTCCCGCCGCCGGTCCGCCGGGAGGGCGGTCTGTGCCAGGTCCCCCACCTTGCTGAGGTAGTCCAGTACCAGCCGGTCGCTCTCCTCCGCACCCATGCCCCGACGCTACCGCCCCCGGGCATGGTTGCGGGTCGGCCGCTCGCCGGAGGCGAAGCGGGCTGGCGCAACCCCACGACGGCGCCGCGCCTGTGCGGTACTGCGGGTTGCTCCGGCGTCTGCACCCCGGTGGGTGGGGTGCGCCCACCCACCCCCAGCCTTCGGCCGGGGGGACCCCCATGCCCAGGGACGACTGCCCGCAACCCCACACACCCGGGCACCGGGCACGCTTGGGGAAAAGCGGGGGCGACGCCCAGCATGGGTTGGGGACGGGCAGGGCTAATGTGGGGGAGATGAGCACTGACGGCCCCGCGGCGGCGCCGCGCACGCTCGCGGAGGATCTGCGCGCCCGCGGCGACGACGCGCTGTCCGCACTGCTCCGGGCGCGCCCGGACCTGCTGAACCCGGTCCCGAACGACCTCTCGCAGCTGGCGACCCGCGCCGGCACCCGCGCCTCCGTCGTCCGCGCCCTCGAACGCCTGGACCGGTTCACGCTGCAGACCGCCGAGGCCCTGGCCGTCGCGCCGGACGGCGCCGGACACGACGCGCTCGCCGCGCTGATGGGCCCGGAGTCGGCGCAGGCGCTGCCCGGCGCGGTGGCGACGCTGCGGGCGCAGGCACTGCTGTGGGGCGGGGACGACCGGCTGCGCCTGGTGCGCACGGCGCGCGACATCCTGGCCCCGGCCGCGGGGACCCCGTCCCCGACCGGCCTCGGGCCGACCGTGGCCGAGGCGACCTCCGGTATGTCGCCGACGCGGTTGCAGCAGATCCTCACGGTGGCCGGGCTGCCGCCCACGCACGACCCGGTGAGCGCGGTGGGGGCGTTGAGCTCGCTGTTCGCCGACCCCGCGCGGATGGCGGCGCTGCTCGACGCCGCGCCCCCGGAGGCCGGGGCGGTGCTGCGCAGGCTGGCGTGGGGCCCACCGTACGGGGAGGTGGCGGACGTGTCGGTGCCGCCGCCCCCGGTGGCCTGGCTGCTGGAGCGCGGGCTGCTGCTGCCGGCCGGGGCGCGCAACGTCGTGCTCCCCCGCGAGGTGGCCCTGCATCTGCGCGACGGCAGGGCGCACCGCGCCCCCGAGCCGGTCGCGCCGGCCGTGGAGCCGAAGCAGCACGATCCACAGGCTGTGGACAGGAACGCCGCGGGCCAGGCCTTCACGGCGGTCCGTACGGTCGAGGAGCTGCTCAAGCAGTGGGAGACCGGCGGCCCTTCGGTGCTGCGCGCGGGCGGGCTGAGCGTGCGGGACCTCAAGCGGGTGGCCACGGCACTGGACGTGCCGGATCCGCTGGCCGCGTTCTGGGTGGAGGTGGCGTACGCCGCGGGCCTGGTCGCCGCGGACGGGGAACTGGACGAGGCGTACGCGCCGACCCCCGCGGCCGACGGGTGGCTGACGCTGCCCGCCGAGTACCGCTGGGCGGCCCTGGTCACGGCGTGGCTGGCCGCCACCCGCGTACCGGGGGTCGTCGGCACACGGGACGTGAAGGGCCGCGCGCTGGCGGCGCTCGGCCCCGACCTGGACCGTTCGCTCGCCCCGGAGGTGCGCCGCCGGACGCTGGAGCTGCTGGCCGCGCTCCCCGAGGGCGCCTCGGCGGACCAGGACGCGCTGCTGGCCCGGCTGCGCTGGGAGCGCCCGCTGCGGGGCGGCGCCTCGATGGACCCGCTCCGCGCCGACCTGGTGCGCTGGACGGTGACGGAGGCGGAGATGCTGGGGGTCACCGGCCGTGGCGCGCTGGCGGCGCACGGCCGCGCGCTGCTGCGGCGTTCCGGGGACGCGGCGGCCGTGCTGCTCGGGCCGCTGCTGCCGGAGCCGCTGGACCACGTGCTGCTCCAGGCCGATCTGACGGCGGTCGCGCCGGGCCCTCTGCAGCCGCACCTCGCCGAGACCCTGCACGTCCTGGCGGACGTGGAGTCCAAGGGCGGCGCGACCGTCTTCCGCTTCACCCAGGAGTCGGTGCGCCGGGCGCTGGACGCCGGCCGCACCGCGGCCGACCTGCACGCCTTCCTCTCCGCGCACTCGCGCACGCCCGTGCCGCAGCCGCTGAGCTACCTCGTGGACGACGTCGCCCGCCGGCACGGACGCCTGCGCGTGGGCGCGGCTTCGGCGTACGTGCGCTGCGACGACGACGCGCTGCTCAGCGAGCTGCTGGCCGACCGCCGGGCGGCCGGCCTCGGGCTGCGCCGCCTCGCGCCGACGGTGCTGGCGGCGCAGAGCGATCCGGCAACGCTGCTGGAGCGGCTGCGCGCGCTGGGCCACGCGCCGGCGGCCGAGTCCGCCGAGGGCGATGTGCTGATCACCCGCGCGGACGCCCGGCGCACCCCGCCGCGCAGCGCGCCGGTACCCGTGGTGGACGGGCCGCCGACCCCGGACGGGACACTGCTCGGGGCGGCCGTCAAGGCGATCCGGGCCGGTGACCGGGCCTCGACCGCGGTCCGCAGGGAGTCCGCGGCGCGCCCGGGCGGCCAGGGCGACGGCCGGCTGCCGCGCACGGCGGCGGCCGAGACGCTGGCGACGATGCAGGCGGCGGTGCTGACCGGCGAGTCGGTGTGGATCGGCTACGTCAACGCGGAGGGCGCGGCGAGCCAGCGCGTGATCGGCCCGATCCGGGTGGAGGGCGGGTTCGTCACCGCGTACGACCACACCGCCGACGAGGTCCGCACCTTCGCGCTGCACCGGATAACGGGTGTCGCCGAGCTCGCCGACGACCTGGCGTGACCCTGCCGCGGGGCGGGGAAGGGGCGCCGCCCGGGGGCGGGGCGCGGTATCGATCCGGAGGACCGGGACGTTTCCCCTCGGGGATGGGGGACCATGGATAGTTCAGCCCGGCCCCCTTCCCGGTCCCGGCCCGCCCATTCGCGGAGGTTTGCGTGTCCTGCCTGATCGTCCAGAGCGACAAGACCCTGCTGCTGGAGGTCGACCACGAGCTCGCCGACGAGTGCCGGCGTGCCATCGCCCCCTTCGCCGAACTGGAACGGGCGCCCGAGCACATCCACACCTACCGGATCACCCCGCTGGGGCTGTGGAACGCCCGCGCCGCCGGGCACGACGCCGAGCAGGTCGTGGACGCGCTGGTGCAGTACTCCCGCTACCCGGTGCCGCACGCGCTGCTGGTGGACGTCGCCGAGACGATGGCCCGCTACGGCCGGCTGACGCTGAGCAAGCACCCGGCGCACGGCCTGGTGCTGACCTCCACGGATCGTCCGGTGCTGGAGGAGATCCTCCGCTCGAAGAAGATCACGCCGCTGGTGGGCGCCCGGCTCGACCCGGACACGGTGGTCGTCCACCCCTCCGAGCGCGGCCAGATCAAGCAGGTGCTGCTCAAGCTGGGCTGGCCGGCGGAGGACCTGGCCGGTTACGTGGACGGCGAGGCGCACCCGATCGAGCTGGACCAGGACGGCTGGAAGCTCCGCCCCTACCAGGAGCAGGCGGTGGAGGGCTTCTGGCACGGCGGCTCGGGCGTGGTCGTGCTGCCCTGCGGCGCCGGCAAGACGCTGGTGGGCGCGGGCGCGATGGCGCAGGCGAAGGCGACGACGCTGATCCTGGTGACGAACACGGTCTCCGCCCGGCAGTGGAAGCACGAGCTGGTGAAGCGGACCTCGCTGACCGAGGACGAGATCGGCGAGTACAGCGGCACCCGCAAGGAGATCCGTCCGGTCACCATCGCCACGTACCAGGTGCTGACGACCAAGCGGAAGGGCGTCTACGCGCACCTGGAGCTCTTCGACTCCCGCGACTGGGGCCTGATCGTCTACGACGAGGTGCACCTGCTCCCGGCGCCGGTCTTCAAGTTCACCGCGGACCTCCAGGCCCGCCGCCGGCTCGGCCTGACGGCGACGCTGGTGCGCGAGGACGGCCGTGAGTCGGACGTCTTCTCGCTGATCGGTCCCAAGCGCTTCGACGCGCCGTGGAAGGAGATCGAGGCGCAGGGCTACATCGCGCCCGCCGACTGCGTGGAGGTGCGGGTCAACCTGACCGACTCCGAGCGGCTGGCGTACGCGACCGCCGAGCCGGAGGAGAAGTACCGCTACTGCGCGACGACCGCGACCAAGCGCAAGGTCGCCGAGGCGCTGGTCGCCAAGCACCGCGGGCAGCAGACGCTGGTGATCGGCCAGTACATCGACCAGCTCGACGAGCTGGGCGAGCACCTCGGGGCGCCGGTGATCAAGGGCGAGACGACCAACGCGCAGCGCGAGAAGCTCTTCGACGCCTTCCGGCAGGGCGAGATCTCGGTGCTCGTGGTCTCCAAGGTGGCCAACTTCTCGATCGACCTGCCGGAGGCGACGGTCGCCATCCAGGTCTCGGGCACCTTCGGTTCCCGTCAGGAGGAGGCGCAGCGCCTCGGCCGGGTGCTGCGGCCGAAGGCGGACGGTCACGAGGCCCGCTTCTACTCCGTGGTCGCCCGCGACACCATCGACCAGGACTTCGCCGCGCACCGCCAGCGGTTCCTGGCCGAGCAGGGGTACGCGTACCGCATCGTCGACGCGGACGAGCTGCTCTGACCCGTCCGCGGGGCCGCGCCGGGAGGCCCGCCGCGTCAGTCGCGCGCGGCGGCGCCGTCCTGGCCCAGCACCACGACGCGGACGGCCGTGGCGACGTAGACCCGGACCGCGCGCAGGGCGTCCCCGACGGGGTGGACCGGATGCCGGTGCCCGGGGGCCTCGGCGATGGCGGTGCTGCCGTGGACGCGGGAGACCACTGGTCGTGCCATGCCCCCAATGTACGCATACGTGACGCTTTGGGCAGAGGTTCCGGCTACGGGCGGGTGGAAAACCGGTTAGCACCTGCCGTCGCCGAGGCGTAAGATCCTGCGTCTTGCCGCCCGCCCCCTTGAGGGACGGCGCCACCGGCCGGACGGAAACCGGTCGGCCCGAGTCGTGATCCGTATCAGGACAGCGCCCCGCCCCGCGCCCCCGTGCGCGCAGGTCAGGGGCCGGCTGAGCCATGCCCTACGTGCCGCCGGAGGCAACCCGTGCCAGGGGAACAGTCCCTCACCACCGACAATCCGCTCGACCGCGAACGCTCCCACCTCTCCTCGTCCCGTTCCGCCCTGCGCGCGATGCGCGCCGACGTCGAGGCCCTCGACATCCGGGACGTCACCGCCAACTGGGTGAACGCGGAAGTGCTGCAGTCGGAGATCACCGCCCGCATCAAGGCGCTCGCGGACCTCGCCCACACCCCGCTGTTCTTCGGCCGTCTCGACTACGCGGACGGCGCCGAAGCCGGTCACCGCTTCTACATCGGCCGCCGCCACGTGCACGACGCGGACGGCGACCCCATGGTCGTCGACTGGCGCGCGCCGGTCTCCCAGCCCTTCTACCGGGCCTCCCGCACCGACCCGCAGGACGTCGCGCTGCGTCGCCGCTTCGGCTACACCGGCGGGGAGCTGACCGCCTACGAGGACGAGCACCTCACCGACCCGGACGAGGCGCAGACCTCCAGCAAGCTGCTCCAGCAGGAGATCGAGCGGCCGCGCGTCGGCCCGATGCGCGACATCGTCGCCACCATCCAGCCCGAGCAGGACGAGATCGTCCGCGCCGGGGTCGGCGGCACGGTCTGCGTGCAGGGGGCGCCCGGCACCGGGAAGACCGCCGTCGGCCTGCACCGGGTGGCGTACCTGCTCTACGCGCACCGCGAACGGCTGGCCCGCACCGGCACCCTCGTCATCGGCCCCAACGCGTCCTTCCTGCACTACATCGAGCAGGTGCTGCCCGCCCTGGGCGAGCTGAGCGTCAAGCAGGCCACCGTCGACGACCTGGTCGCCCACGTCCCGGTCAAGGGCACCGACTCGGCGGCCGCCGCCGGCGTCAAGGGCGACGCGCGCATGGCCGAGGTGCTGCGGCGCGCGGTCCGCTCCGGCATCCGGATGCCCACCGAGCCGGTGGTCGTGGTGCGCGGCTCGCGCCGCTGGCGCGTCCCGGCGTACGAACTGGAGGAACTGGTCCGCGAGCTGATGGAGCGTGACATCCGCTACGGCGCCGCCCGCGAGGCGCTGCCGCAGCGGATCGCGCACGCCGTGCTGGTCCGGATGGAGGCGGCCGGGGAGGCCCCCGACGACCGGGTGCAGGACGCGGTCGCGCGCAACACGGCGGTCAAGGCGGCCGTGAAGGAGGCCTGGCCGCCGGTGGACCCGGCGAAGACGGTGCTGCGGCTGCTGTCCGATCCGCAGTTCCTGGCCGAGTGCGCGCAGGGCGTGCTGACCGAGGAGGAGCAGAAGGAGATCCTCTGGGAGAAGCCCGCCCGCTCGGCCGCCTCCGCCAAGTGGTCGGCCGCCGACGCCGTGCTGGTCGACGAGGCCCACGACCTGGTGCACCGCACGGCCTCGCTCGGCCACGTCGTGCTGGACGAGGCCCAGGACCTCTCCCCCATGCAGTACCGGGCGGTGGGCCGCCGCTGCTCCACCGGCTCCGCGACCGTGCTGGGCGACCTCGCCCAGGGCACCACCCCGTGGGCGACGGGGACCTGGGAGGAGGCGCTGGAGCACCTCGGCAAGCCGGGTTCGCGGGTCGAGGAGCTGACCCAGGGCTTCCGCGTCCCGCTGGAGGTCATCGCCTACGCGTCCCGGCTGCTGCCCGAGATCGCACCCGGCCTGAAGGAGGCGACCTCCGTCCGGGAGAACCCGGGCGCCTTCTCGGTGACCGAGGTCCCTGCGGGCGGGCTGACCCCGGCCGTGCTCGACGCCTGCCGGCAGGCCCTGGACCGCGAGGGGTCCATCGGCCTGATCGCCGCCGACGCGCGCGTGCCCGCACTGGCCGAGGCCTTGGCGGCGGCCGGCCTGCCGTACCTGTCACCCGGTGAGGAGACCACGCCCGAGGTCCGCCTCACGCTCGTCCCGGCCTCCCTGGCCAAGGGCCTGGAGTACGACTACGTCGTGCTGGACGAGCCCGCCGCGGTCGTCGACGGCGAGCCCGACGAGCGCACCGGCCTGCGCCGCCTGTACGTCTCGCTGACCCGCGCGGTCTCGGGCCTGGCGGTCCTCCACGCGGCGCCCCTCCCGCAGGCGCTCCGCGCGGCGTGACCCCGCGCCCGCGCGCGCATGCTCATCCGCGGTCGCCGGCGACGGCCGCGAGCAGTGCCGCGCGCAGATGGCCGTCCGCCTCCGCCAGGAGCCGGGCGGCCGTCGGGGCGTCCACGCCGCCGAGGACGACGAGGACGGCGTTCTTGACCTCGCCGCCGGCGGCGGTGAGCGCGGCCTCGATCTCGTCGTCGGGCGCGCCGGTGGCCAGGGCCACGATCCGCCGGGACCGGGCGCGCAGCTTGTCGTTGGAGGCGCGCACGTCGACCATCAGGTTCCCGTAGGTCTTGCCCAGCCTGATCATCGTGATCGTCGACAGCATGTTGAGGACGAGTTTCTGCGCCGTGCCCGCCTTCAGCCGGGTCGAGCCGGTGAGGAACTCCGGGCCGGTGAGGACCTCGATGCCGTGGTGGGCCGCGGCGGCCAGCGCGGAGCCCGGGTTGCAGGACAGTCCGACGGTCAGCGCCCCCAGGGCGCGGGCGTGCTCCACGGCGCCGACGGCGTACGGGGTGCGGCCGGAGGCGGAGACGCCGACCACGGTGTCGTCCGGGCCGATCCCGAGGGCGTCCAGGTCGGCGGCGGCCAGTTCCCCGCTGTCCTCGGCGCCCTCGACGGCGTCCACGATCGCCGTGGGCCCGCCCGCGATGAGCCCGCTGACCTGGCCCGGCGCGGTGTTGAAGGTAGGCGGGCACTCGCTGGCGTCGAGCACGCCGAGCCGTCCCGCGGTGCCCGCGCCCGCGTAGACCAGGCGGCCCCCGCGGGCCATGCGCGCGGCGATGCCGTCGACGGCGGCGGCGATGACGGGCAGTTGCCCGGCGACGGCGGCCGGCACGGTGCCGTCCTCGGCGTTCATCAGCCGGGCGATGTCGAGCGTCGGGAGCCGGTCGACCTCGGCGAGCTCGGCACGGAAGGCCTCGGTTCCGAGGTGGTCCAGCTCGCGACGGAGCTCGGCGTGCGTCATTGCGGGTGGTTCCTTCGCGGGCTGTGGCGGTGGGCGAGGGCTTCGTACGAGGCGGACAGGGCCGGGGCCGCGGTGTCGTACGTGCGCTGGGCGACCCCGACGAACAGGCAGTCCACCACCAGCAGCTGGCTGGTGCGGCTGGCCATGGCGGCCGGGCGCAGTTCGCTCTCCCGGCCGCTGGAGGTGAGCAGCACGTGGTCGGCGTACTGGGTGACGGTGCCGTCCACCCGGCCGGTCACGGCGATGGTGGTGGCGCCCCGGTCGAAGGCGGCGCGCAGCGGCTCGACCACGTCGTGGGTGTGGCCGGAGTGCGTGACGGCCACGGCGACGTCGCCCTGGCGCAGCTGGACCGCGTTGGTGAGGGTGAGGTGCGGGTCCGCCAGGGCGTGCGCGACCAGGCCTATCCGCAGCAGCTTCTGCACCAGGTCCTGGGCGACCAGGCTGGACGCCCCGATCCCGTACACGTCGATGCGGCGGGCGGCGGCCAGCGCCGCCACGGCCGCCTCCAGCTGGGCCACGTCCAGCTGGGCGGCGGTGTCGGCCAGGCACCGCTGCTCGTCCAGCGCGAGTTTGGTGACCACGTCGGCCAGCGGGTCGTCCACCGCGATGTTCGGGGTGACGGCGGGCGGTGCCCCCGCCTCCACGCGGGCGGCCAGCGCGGCCAACGCGAGCCGCAGGTCCCGGTAGCCGGGGTAGCCCAGCACGCGCGCGGTGCGCACCACGGTGGCCTCGCTCGTCCCCGTACGGGCCGCGAGCGCCGTGACGGTCAGCCGGGAGCAGCCCGCCGGATCCGCGGCCACGGCCTCCGCGACCCGCTGCATCGACCGGGTCATGGACGGGGCCATGGTCCTGACCTTGGCGGCCAGCCCACCGGTGTTGAAGGTTTCCTTCATCTTCTCGGCCACGGACGAAAGCTATTTTCACCTCCTGACGACGTCAAGGACGCCTGCGCGGCGGTTGGTCCACAATGGGGGCCATGGATCCTGACGCACCCGGTTCCTCCGCCGGCCTGGAGGCGGCCCTGCACAGCGCCCGCGCGCTCGTCCTCGCCGACCTGACCGCGACCGGCGTCGCCGACGCGCACATCGTCTCGCTCGTCGAGGACGCCGTCTCCCAGCGCCGCTGGTGGGTGGAGCAGTGGCCCGACGGCGCCGCGTTCGTCGCGGGGCTGGTCGCCCAGGACGTCAAGGACGCCCTGCTCGAACGCATGGGCCGCTGGCCGCTCTGCCCTCGCTGCGCCGACCCGCACGCCCTCGACGTGGAGCCCGAACTCGGCCCCGACCCGCACTGGGTGTGCGAGTCGCTCGGCGAGGCCGTCGCCCCCGTGGGCGGCCTGTCCGCGGCCCTCGGCGGGCCCCGCTGACGTGACCGTCTACATCGACCCGCCGACCTGGCCGGGCCACGGCCGCATGTGGTCCCACATGGTGAGCGACACCTCGTACGAGGAGCTCCACGCCTTCGCCGCCGCCATCGGCGCCCCCCGCCGCGCCTTCGACGCCGACCACTACGACGTCCCCAGCGAGCGCTACGCCTCGGCCGTCGCCGCGGGCGCCGTCGAGGTCGGCAGCAAGGAACTGCTGCGCCACCTCACCGAGGCCGGCCTGCGCCGCCCCAAGCGCAGGTCCCCCCAGGGTGGGGCCGGCAGGGCTTAGACCGGCCCCGCTCACAGCGGCTCGCCCTCCAGCCGGCCGGCGGGGAGCCGGCGCCCGCACATCGCCAGGGCCAGGTCCTCGCCGGTGCCCCGCAGTTCCGGGCCGGAACCGTACGACCAGTCCCGGTCGGTGGCCCGCAGCAGCCGGCCCTCGACGGCGACGCCGAAGTGCGCGTGCCCTCCGCCCGCGGTGAGGTCGTCGAGGAGGATGCCGAGGGTCTCCGCCGGGACCCGGCGTCCCGTGCCGAGCGGCACGGTGATGTCCAGCCCGTGGATCACCACGTGGTTGAGCGCGCCGTGGGCACCGCCGCCCGGGGGCTGCCACCGCCCCATCACCTCGGAGCGCAGACAGCCGACCAGTTCCCCGGTGGGCAGTGCGCCGTCCCGCTCGGCGACGGCGTCGGACAGCCGGGTGAAGTCGAAGCCGTGCTCGGCGAGGAGGGCCATGAAGGCCTCCTGCGAGTAGCGCGCCGCCATCGTCATGTGCGCCACGACCTCACGCACCCGCCAGCCCTCGCAGAGCGAGGGGGTGTCCCACCACGCGGCGGGGGCCCCGTCGAGCAGGTCGGCCAGGTCCCTGAACTCGGCCGCGACGGCGGCCTGCACCTGCGTGTCGTCGGTCATCGCTGTCGTACCCCTTCGTCGCGTGTCGCGGGCGGCTCCCCGCCACGGACAAGGACCGCCCGCGCGCACCGGAGTCATCGGTTCGCGCCGCGGTCATCGACGGGCGTCGTCCACGTCGCCGGGGGCGAGCAGTTCCAGCTCGGTGGTGAGGTTGCGCCGGGCGGTGGCCTCCCAGCGCCCGTACGCCTCCGGGGTGCGGAACAGCCGGGGCAGCCGCAGGAGCTGGCGCAGGACGTCGGCGCGGCCGGCGCGGAAGGCGTCGTCGGGGACGAAGCCGTACTCCTCGCGGACGGCGGCCGCGTACTCGGCGTAGGCGGTGGGGTCGCCGGCGAGGACGGCCAGGTCGGCGTCGCTGAGGACCTCGCCGTCCCGGTCGCCCTCGGCGGGGTGGTGGGTGACGGTGAGCCGGACCAGGCGGGCGACCTCGGCGGTGATCGCGTCCGGGACCCCGGCCTCGGGGAGCGCGCGTTCGGCGAGCCGGGCGCTGCGCTCCTCGTTCTCCGAGCGGTCGGGCCGGTAGACGGCGTCGTGGAACCAGGCGGCGAGCAGCACGGCGTCCGGGTCCTCGGCGTGCCCGGCGAGGGCCTCGACGTGGTCGAGGACGGCGGTGAGGTGGGTGGTGGTGTGGTAGCGGCGGTGCGGCTCGGCCCAGCGGGCGATCAGGTCCTTGCCGTACGGCACCGGGTCGACGGACTCCGTCTGGCAGCGGCGCAGCAGGTCGCACCAGCGGGCGAGGAGGGCGGAGCCGGTTTCGGGTGCGGTGTCAGCCATGAAGGTCATTGTGCGGTACGGGGGGTCGCGGGCACCTGTGGGCATGTGACACCCTAGAGATATGTCTAGACCAATTTTCGAAGTGATCGCGCTCGACGCCGACGACGCCCTCGCGGCCCGGACGGGCGGCGCGGACCGCCTCGAACTGGTCACGGACATGGCCGCGGACGGTCTGACGCCGTCCCGGGAGACCTTCGCCGCCGTCCGGGCCGCGGTGGACATCCCGGTCCGGGTGATGCTGCGGGCCCGCGCCGACTTCGCCGTGGGCGGCACCCGCGGGACGGACGCGCTCTGCGCCGCCGCTGCGGCGCTGCGCGGCGAGGGCGCCGACGAGTTCGTGCTCGGGTTCCTCGACGCGTCGGGCGCGCCGGACCTGGCCGCCGTGCGCCTGCTGGTCGACGCGATCGGTTCCGGTGCCCGCTGGACCTTCCACCGTGCCATCGACCACTCCGCCGACCGGGAAGCCGTGCGCTCGGCGGTGCGCGGGCTGCCCGGACTGGACACCTTCCTCACGGCGGGCTCCGCGCGCGGGGTGGACGCCGGGCTCGCCCATCTGCTGGCGGAGGCGGGCCGTCCCGGCGAGCCCCAGCTCATGGTGGGCGGCGGGCTCCGCGCGGAGCACCTGCCGCGGCTCCTCGCGGGCGGCATCGACGCCTTCCACGTCGGGGGCGCGGTCCGCCCCGGCGGCTGGACCGGCCCGGTCGACAGGGAGGCGGTGCGCACCTGGCGCGATCTGCTCGACGCACCGGTCGCCGTCCCGTGACCGGGCGGCAGCCGGAAACGCCCGAGGGCGGTACCCCGCGTGGGGTACCGCCCTCGGTCTTCTGCCGTGGTGCGGAGTCCTGATCCCGGAGGATCAGAAGTCCATGTCACCGCCGGGCATGCCGCCGCCGGCCGGCGCAGCGGCCTTCTCCGGCTTGTCGGCGATGACGGCCTCGGTGGTGAGGAAGAGCGCGGCGATGGAGGCCGCGTTCTGCAGCGCGGAGCGCGTGACCTTGGCGGGGTCGATGATGCCCTCGCCGATCAGGTCGACGTACTCGCCCGTGGCGGCGTTGAGGCCGTGGCCCGGGGTCAGGTTGCGCACCTTCTCCACCACGACGCCACCCTCGAGGCCGGCGTTGACGGCGATCTGCTTCAGCGGGGCCTCCAGGGCCAGCTTCACGATCGCGGCACCGGTGGCCTCGTCGCCGTCGAGCTCGAGCTTCTCGAAGACGTTGGACGCCTGGAGCAGGGCCACGCCACCACCGGCGACGATGCCCTCCTCGACGGCGGCCTTGGCGTTGCGCACCGCGTCCTCGATGCGGTGCTTGCGCTCCTTGAGCTCGACCTCGGTGGCGGCACCGGCCTTGATGACGGCCACGCCGCCGGCCAGCTTCGCCAGACGCTCCTGGAGCTTCTCGCGGTCGTAGTCCGAGTCGCTGTTCTCGATCTCGGCACGGATCTGGTTGACGCGGCCCTGGATCTGGTCCTGGTCGCCGGCGCCGTCCACGATCGTGGTCTCGTCCTTGGTGACGACGACCTTGCGGGCGCGGCCGAGCAGGTCGAGACCGGCGTTCTCCAGCTTGAGGCCGACCTCCTCGGAGATGACGGTGCCACCGGTGAGGATGGCGATGTCACCGAGCATGGCCTTGCGACGGTCGCCGAAGCCCGGGGCCTTGACCGCGACGGACTTGAAGGTGCCGCGGATCTTGTTGACGACCAGGGTCGACAGCGCCTCGCCGTCGACGTCCTCGGCGATGATCAGCAGCGGCTTGCCGGACTGCATGACCTTCTCCAGCAGCGGGAGCAGGTCCTTGACCGAGGAGATCTTGGAGTTGACGATCAGGATGTACGGGTCGTCGAAGGACGTCTCCATACGCTCCAGGTCGGTGGCGAAGTACGCCGAGATGTAGCCCTTGTCGAAGCGCATGCCCTCGGTGAGCTCCAGCTCCAGACCGAAGGTCTGGGACTCCTCGACGGTGATGACGCCTTCCTTGCCGACCTTGTCCATCGCCTCGGCGATGAGCTCGCCGATCTGCGGGTCGGCGGCGGAGATGGAGGCGGTGGAGGCGATCTGCTCCTTGGTCTCCACGTCCTTCGCCTGCTCCAGCAGGGCGGCGGAGACGGCCTCGACGGCCTTCTCGATGCCGCGCTTGAGCGCCATCGGGTTGGCGCCGGCGGCGACGTTGCGCAGGCCCTCGCGGACCAGCGCCTGGGCGAGGACGGTCGCGGTCGTCGTGCCGTCACCGGCGACGTCGTCCGTCTTCTTCGCGACCTCCTTGACCAGCTCGGCGCCGATCTTCTCGTACGGGTCCTCGAGCTCGATCTCCTTGGCGATGGACACACCATCGTTGGTGATCGTGGGGGCGCCCCACTTCTTCTCGAGGACGACGTTGCGGCCCTTGGGGCCAAGGGTGACCTTGACGGCGTCGGCGAGCTGGTTCATCCCGCGCTCGAGACCGCGCCGTGCCTCCTCGTCGAACGCGATGATCTTGGCCATGTGAAGTGGTCCTCCCGGACTTGGGGTCCCCCCGCGGCACAGGGCTGCGGGGAAGGATTACTCCAGGACCGTGCCGGCGCCCGCGACGGACGGCCTGCCCTCCCACCGGTTCCTTTACGGCGGTGGAGCGGGCCTCACCCACTCGGTCCTTTGTCACTCTCAACGTCAGAGTGCTAACGCCAATGATTAGCACTCGCCCCAGGAGAGTGCAAGCCGCTTGGCCGGGACCGTGGACAACCCGCAGGTCGGGTCCGCGGCCGCCCCGGACAGCACGAAGGCCCGCCCCCGTGTGGGGGGCGGGCCTCGACGCGTACGTTTGAGCGGCCGTACGCGAAAGTGCTCCGTGGCCGATGCGCGGCGCGTCAGCCGGCTGCGAGACGGACCATGTCCGCCTGCGGCCCCTTCTGGCCCTGCGAGATCTCGAACTCGACCCGCTGACCTTCCTCGAGGGTGCGGTAGCCGTCCATCTGGATCGCGCTGTAGTGCACGAAGACGTCCGCACCACCGTCGACCGCGATGAAGCCGTAGCCCTTCTCCGCGTTGAACCACTTGACGGTGCCCTGAGCCATTCCTAACTCCCCTATTGCTGGCCCTTCGCAGACCCGCACCTCGCGGACCCGGGTCAGACCTCACCCCCTACAGCCAAGGGGGCGTGCGCCGGAACGCGTCGACCGCGGCTGAATGTATCTGCCCGGACGCTGTCTGCAACAGGTCAATCGGACGAGAATTCCGGGCACAGAGAATCGGAAGAAGAGCCTGATCGGCGAATAATCCGGGGCAACTCGGACCGGACATAAGCGGCCAACGCGACAAACGCGACGTGAATTTGGCGATAAATCGTCGACAAGGCCACCCCGGGGAAGAGGGGTTGCGCAGAGCGTTGCAGGGAGTTGCGAGCCGTCGAAGGCAACTGTACAGGCCTTCAACTACCGCTCAAGCACACAGGGGTGCCGGGTGGTCCCCGGCACCCCTGTCGCCCGCGGGCCGTGCGGTTCAGCAGCCTCCGGCGACCGCCGGGATGATCGAGACGGACGCGCCCTCGCCCACCGTGGTCTGCAGACCCTCGGAGAAGCGGACGTCGTCGTCGTTGACGTAGACGTTCACGAAACGGCGCAGCTTGCCCGTGTCGTCCAGGACCCGCGCGGAGATGCCGGGGTGGCTCTGCTCCAGCGAGTGAATGACCTCGGCCAGGGTGCCGCCCTCGGCGGGGACCTCGGCACGGCCGCCGGTGTAGGTGCGGAGGATGGTCGGGATGCGGACGGTAGCGCTCATGATGCTGGGTTCACCTTCAGTCTGGGTCGGCCGGTGCGGTCGGGGTCAGCCGGCCAGGCCGGCGGCGCGGAACGCGTCGAGGCTCGGGCGGATGGTGGCCGTGGGGCGGGAGGTCGGGGCGACGGCGTCCAGCGTCTTGAGGCCGTCACCGGTGTTGAGGACGACGGTCTCACCGGCCGGGTCGAGCTGCCCGTTCTCGATGAGCTTGCGCAGCACGCCGACCGTCACGCCGCCGGCCGTCTCGGCGAAGATCCCCTCGGTCCGGGCGAGCAGCTTGATGGCGTCCACCACCTGCTCGTCGGTGACGTCCTCGACGGCGCCGCCCGTGCGACGGGCGATGTCCAGCACGTACGGGCCGTCGGCCGGGTTGCCGATGGCCAGCGACTTGGCGATCGTGTTCGGCTTCTGCGGGCGCACCACGTCGTGGCCGGCCTTGAAGGCGGTCGAGACCGGGGAGCAGCCCTCGGCCTGCGCGCCGTAGATGCGGTAGGGCTTCTCCTCCACCAGGCCGAGCTTGATCAGCTCGCGCAGCCCCTTGTCGATCTTCGTCAGCTGCGAGCCCGAGGCGATCGGGATGACGATGTTGTCCGGCAGGCGCCAGCCCAGCTGCTCGCAGATCTCGTACGCCAGCGTCTTGGAGCCCTCGCCGTAGTAGGGGCGCAGGTTGACGTTGACGAAGCCCCAGCCCTCGCCGATCGGGTCGCCGATCAGCTCGCTGCAGAAGCGGTTGACGTCGTCGTAGGTACCCTCGATGCCGACCAGCTCGCCACCGTAGACCGCGGCCATGACGACCTTGCCCTCCTCCAGGTCGTGCGGGATGAACACGCACGAGCGGAAGCCGGCCCGGGCGGCCGCGGCGCCCACGGCGCCGGCCAGGTTGCCGGTGGAGGAGCAGGACAGGGTGGTGAGGCCGAAGGTGCGGGCGGCCTCCAGGGCGATGGCGACGACCCGGTCCTTGAAGGAGTGGGTCGGGTTGCCGGAGTCGTCCTTGATGTGCAGGCCGCCGGTGACGCCCAGTTCGCGGGCGAGGTTGTCGGCCTTGACCAGCTTGGTGAAGCCCGGGTTGAGGTTGGGCTTGGAGGCCACGTCCGCGGGGACGGGCAGCAGCGGCGCGTACCGCCAGATGTTGTCCGGCCCGGACTCGATCCGCTTGCGGAGGGTCTCGGGGTCGCCGCCCGGGAGGTCGTACGCCACTTCGAGCGGCCCGAAACAGACCTCGCAGGCGAAGATGGGTTCCAGCGGGAAGCGCTCACCGCACTCGCGGCAGGAGAGCGCGGACGCGGGGCCGAAGGCGGAATCGGTGGACGCGGGTGCAACGGTCTGCGCAGCCATGTCAGGCGAGGCCCTTTCTCCTCATCTTCCTCACGGCGCATTTCGCCGCGAGACGGAATTGGCACCTTCCCCACCTGGACCTCGCGGTCGGCGGGAGGGTTGCCGGGGCTTCAACGGGCCGTTCCCTCTGCCCCTCTGGATGAGCGGTATGGCACCGGGCGCAGGGCCCGGGCATTTGTCGGACGGGGCGCGATCACCGCGGACATACGATGGTCATGCCTCGTGTTCAAGACTGTAACCGACGACCTCGAACCTGGTCATGGGCCGTCCGTCCTGCGAGACGGGCAGAAACGGAGCAACCCGGTGCTCGACGAGGTGGCCGGCTGGCTGCAGCGGCGGTCCTGGACCGCCGACCACAGGCCGCTGCCGCAACTGCTCGCCGCCAAGCGCGCCGCGGGCGCGCGCGGCACGGTCAGCGTCGTGCTGCCCGCCCTCGACGAGGAGGCCACGGTCGGGGCGATCGTCGGGACGATCCGCCGCGAGCTGATGAGCGAGGCCGTGCCGCTGGTCGACGAACTCGTCGTGCTGGACTCCGGGTCGACCGACCGCACGGCGGAGGTCGCCGCGGCCGCGGGTGCGGTCGTCGTCCACCGGGACGAGGTGCTCCCGCGGCTGCCCGCGCTGCCCGGCAAGGGCGAGGTCCTGTGGCGCTCGCTGCTCGTGACGCGCGGGGAGATCGTCTGCTTCGTCGACTCCGACCTGCGCGAGTTCGACGCGCGGTTCGTGTCGGGGATCGTCGGGCCGCTGCTCACGGACCCGGACGTGCAGCTGGTCAAGGCGATGTACGACCGGCCCCTGGAGACCGGCGGCACGGTGGTCCCGGCCGGCGGGGGCCGGGTGACGGAGCTGGTCGCGCGGCCGCTGCTCAACCTGCACTGGCCGCAGCTGGCGGGGTTCGTCCAGCCGCTGGGCGGCGAGTACGCGGCGCGCCGCTCGCTGCTGGAGCGGCTGCCGTTCCCCGTCGGGTACGGGGTCGAGCTCGGGCTGCTGGTGGACGCGCTCAACACGGTCGGGCTCGACGCGCTGGCCCAGGTCGACGTGGGGGTCCGGCACCACCGGCACCAGGACGGCCAGGCACTGGGCCGCATGGCCGCGGCGATCTACCGGACGGCGCAGATCCGCCTGGCCCGGGGCCATCTCGTGCGGCCCGTCCTCACGCAGTTCGACCGCTCCCCGGACGGCGGTTTCGAGCCCCGCGTCCACGAGGTCGCGACGGATGAGCGCCCCCCGATGCGGACGGTCCCCGAATACGCCCACCGCGCGGTGGCGTAGGCCTCCGGCCCGGTAGCGGGCAGTCGTCCCGCGGGGCATGGGGGTCCCCCCGGCCGAAGGCTGGGGGAGGGTGGGCGCACCCCACCCACCGGGGTGCACACGCCGACGCAACCCGCGGTACCGCACAGGTGCGGCGCCGTGGCCAGGTTGTGCCCACCCTCCCCCAGCTCCGCTGGGGGTGCCCCCACGCCTGGCGGCGGACCGCCTGCCCACAACCTGGCTGGAACCCCCGGCTGGGCTAGCTCGTACGTTTGCGGTCGGGGATGCGTGGCTAGGCTGGCCGCATGGTCGCATCGCATGCCGCGCGCGTACTGGTCGCGTCCAACCGCGGCCCCGTGTCGTACAGCCTCCGCGAGGACGGCACGCTCACCGCCCGCCGCGGCGGCGGCGGACTCGTGTCGGGCCTGAGCGCGATCGGGCCGGACGCGGACGCCGTCTGGGTCTGCGCGGCGCTCGGCGAGGGGGACCGGGCCGCCGTCCTGCGCAGTTCCGGGGGCACGGGCCGGCTGTCCACCGCCGACACCGGCGGCCAGCACGTACGGATGCTGGACATCCCGGCGGACACCTTCGCGTCGGCCTACAACGGCATCGCGAACTCGGTGCTGTGGTTCGTCCACCACATGCTGTTCCAGACCCCGCTGGAGCCCGTCTTCGACGAGGACTTCCGCGAGCAGTGGGCGGCGTACGTGGCGTACAACGCCGCCTTCGCCGACGCGCTCGCCGACGAGGCGGGCCAGGGCGCGGCCGTCCTGGTGCAGGACTACCACCTCGCGCTGGTGCCGCAGCTGCTCCGCTCGCGCCGCCCCGACCTGCGCATCGGCCACTTCTCGCACACCCCGTGGGCCCCGCCGGACTACTTCCGCCTGCTGCCCGACGACGTCGCCGCGGAGGTGCTGAGCGGCATCCTCGGCGCCGACCGGGCCGGCTTCCTGACCCGCCGCTGGGCGGACGCCTTCGCCGCGTGCTGCGCCGACGTGCTGGGCGCCTCCGTCATCCGTGACGAGGGCAGCCTCACGATCACGTACAAGGGCCGCACCACGCGGATCGGGGTGCACGGCCTCGGCGCGGACGCCGACTTCCTGCGGGAGCGGGCGCACCAGCCGGACGTGGACGAGCGCCTGGCGTCGCTGCAGGAGGCCGTGGGCGGCCCGGACCGCAAGGTCATCGTGCGCGTGGACCGCACCGAGCTGTCGAAGAACATCATCCGCGGCCTGCTCGCGTACGCGCAGCTGCTGCGCGACCACCCCGAATGGCAGGGGCGCGTGGTGCACATCGCCTTCGCCTACCCCTCCCGTCACGACCTGGCCGTCTACCGGGAGTACACGGACGAGGTCTCCGACCTGGCCGAGGAGATCAACGAGGAGTTCGCCACGCCGGGCTGGCAGCCGGTGGTCCTGCACGTCAAGGACGACTTCGCGCGCTCCCTGGCCGCCTACCGCCTGGCGGACGTCGCGCTGGTCAACCCGATCCGCGACGGCATGAACCTGGTGGCCAAGGAGATCCCGGTCGTCTCGGACGACGGCGTGGCGCTGGTCCTCTCCCGCGAGGCGGGGGCGTACGAGGAGCTGGCCGACGACGCGTTCGTGGTCAATCCGTACGACATCCGGGCCACGGCCAACGCCCTCCACCAGGCGCTGTCCGTGTCGCACGGCGAGCGGGCCGAGGCCACCAAGCGACTCGCGGCGGCCTCGACGGCGCTCCCCCCGCAGCAGTGGTTCCTGGACCAGCTGCGGGCGCTGGGCTAGGCCTTGTCGGGGGCCCGCCGGCTGATCCCCAGCCGGATGCGTCCGGCGGTCGTGCCCAGGGCGAGGTAGGTCTCCACCTCCGGCAGCGGCGCGCGGCGGGCGAGCGGGTCCAGCCCCACGACGAGCGCGACCGGTCCCCCGCCCGCGACGAAGGCGGACCACCGCTCCCCGGCCGCGACCTCCAGCAGCGGGCCGCCGTCCGGGCCGCGCACCGTGGCCCGCCCGGGACGCGGGACGGCGATCCGCTCGCCGAGCTCCGGCAGCCGCCGCCCGGGCTCGGCGAGCCCGAGGAGCGCGGCGAGTTCCTCCGTCCCGCTCCCGTGCGGATGGGCCAGCAGCAGGAACGCCACCGGCCCGAACGCCGTGTCGTCCAGCCAGGTCCACGAGCCGGGCCTCACCGCAGCACCACCCAAACCTGCTTGCCGTCGGGAGTCGGCCGTACGCCCCACCGGTGCGCCGCCGCCGCGATCAGGTGCAGGCCGCGCCCGCGTTCGGCCGCCCAGTCCGGCGGCCCGGGGGCCGGGACCGGCAGGACGGGGGAGCGGTCGCTGACCGTGGCCCGCACGCCCTCCGCGGCCAGGTCGTCCAGGGTCAGCTCGCACTCCGGGGAGCCCGCGTGCCGGTGCACGTTGGCGAGTATCTCCGTGACGCACAGCGCGGCGGCGGGCGCCAGGTCCTCGCGCCCCCAGGCGCGGAGCTGTTCGCGTACGGCCCGGCGGACCTCGGCGATGCGGGCGGGCTCGGCGACGACGCGCATCGCCGCCGCGGGTGGAGATTCCTGCGTCATGGGTCCAACGGTTCCGTGCCGTGGCTAGCCTGACCAGGGCGGACCTGACCCCGGATCAGTTGTGTCGGGACCGGTCCGCGGCTGTGTACGGCGTGTGTACCGGGGAGGTGGTGCCGTGTCCGCGAAGGGCGAGGGCTCGGCCAGCATGCGGATGTTCGGTTCAGTGGCACGGTCCCTGCGGGAGGCCCGCGGGATGTCGACCGACGAACTGGCCGCGCACGTCGGCTATTCGAAGTCGCTGGTGGTCAAGATCGAGCGCGGCGAGCGGATGCCGCCGCCGGCGTTCGTGGAGAGGGCGGGAACCCTGCTGGGCGACGGCGGCGGGGTGCTGCGGTCCGCGGCGCGTCATCTCGAACGGGCCGAGTTCCCCTCCTGGTTCGAGGAGTACGCGGAGCTGGAGCGCGCGGTGGTGAGCCTCTACACCTACGACACGCAGGTCATCAACGGCCTGCTGCAGACCGAGGAGTACGCCCGCGTCGTGCTCGGCGCCTACTGCCCGACCCTGGAGACGGAGGAGGTCGAACGCCGCGTACGGGCCCGGCTGGCCCGGCAGGCGCTGCTGACCCGCGCCCCGGCGCCGCAGCTCGCCTTCGTCATCGAGGAGTGGGTGCTGCGCCGTCCGGTCGGCGGACGGGCGGTGCACCGGCGCCAGTTGGAGCGGCTGGTGGAGACCGCGGCGCTGCGTCATGTGACGGTCCAGGTGATGCCGCTCTCCCACGAGGCTCACGCGGGCTTCGACGGACCGATGCACCTGCTGGAGACCCACGATCTGCGGCTGCTCGCCTATCTCGAAGTCCAGGGCCGCAGCGTGCTGGTGGACGGCCGGGACGAGGTCAGCAAACTCCACCAGCGCTATGCGATGATCCGCTCACAGGCCCTCAGCGTGGGGGACTCCGCCAGAGTGATCGAGCAGATTGCGGGGGAGCTATGACGTCCCAACTCGCCTGGTTCACGAGCAGTTACAGCGGCAGCGAGGGCGGTGCCTGCGTCGAGGTGGCCCATGCCCCGGGCGCCGTGCACGTACGGGACTCCAAGGACCCCGCCGGACCCGCGCTCGCCTTCACCGGCGAGGCGTGGACGGCGTTCGTCTCCTTCGTCGCCGACAACACCGGGACACCGGTAGAGTAATCGGCCGATCACCCTTCGTGCCCAGCGCATGAAGCGGCCCCCAGTGGTGCGCCAACACCGGCCGGGGGCCTACACGTACGAGGCTTTATCCGAAGGAGCCCCGCAAATGATCCGCCATGCTATCCCGCCGACCCGTTTCTTCTCCCAGACGCCGAACGACCTCATCCGCCATCCACGCCTGAACGGCACCGCCGTACGGCTGTTGCAGTGGGCGCTCTCCCTGCCGGAGGGGTCCCGGGAGACCCTGCAGTCCATCGGCGAGAAGATGCCCGAGGGGCGCATCGCCCTGCGCCGGGCCCGGCAGCAGCTGGAGGCGGAGGGCTATGTGCACACCCGCCGCGCGCAGAGCCGCGAGACCGGCCGCTGGACCACCCAGGTGCTCGTCTCCAACGTGCCCTTGCGCGACCCCGCCGAGATCGAGGCCGCCTTCGCCGCACCGGGTGGCAGCCTCCCGACCGCCGGTGCGCCGTCCGTACGGGCCGTCGGCGCATCCCCCAAGGGGGAGAACAGGGAGAAGGAGAACACCTCCCACCCCGGGACCCCCGCCGACGAGCCGCTGGTCGCCCGCGCGGCGGCCGCGCTGCACCGCCTCGGGCGGTGGGAGGGCAGGCTCGCCCTGGGCGTCGCCGAGGCGGCCCGGCTGGCCCCGCTCGCCGCCCGCTGGCTGGCACACGGCGCGAGCGAGCTGGAACTGGGCACGGCCCTGTCCTGCGGACTGCCGCCCGCCGTGCACTCCCCCGCCGGCTTCATCGCCCGTCGCCTGCGCGACAAGCTCCCCGCACCGCGCCCCGCCCGCGACCCCGCCGCCCCTGCGGCCCCGCTCCCCGAATGCCCCGGCTGCGGCGACCCGCTACCCCCCGGCCGGACCGGCCCCTGCCCGCCCTGCTCCACCGCCGCCCCCGCATCCGACGCCCCGTCGGGCGCTCCGCGCGGCGCCTCGTTGGTCCGCGCGGGCATCGTGCGGCAGCGGCCACGCGTGGAACCGTGCGCGGTCGCCGGCCCCATCTGAGGCCCGTTCCGGCGTGCTGACCGAGCGTCGTACCGCCGCTCCGTCAGATCGCGCCCCGGGCCCCGTTCATCCTCTTTGGTCACCCAAAGTGCGGAACACCTCGCACAAGGTGACGATGAGCGCAATCGCTTCGACCCGGAGCGAGCTCCTTCCGTCATCTTCGAAGGCAGAGAGATGAACATACGAGCGAAGAAGACCATGTCCGGTCGACCCCGCCATAAGGTGCTTTGGGGTGTCGCCGGAGCCATGACGGTCGCCGCAGCGGTCGTCACGACCACCGCATTCGCCGGTCCCACCCACGCCTCCGCCACCGCGCGCACCGCCGCGGTCGCCGACGACGCCGCCTCGAACCCCGTCCAGGGCGGCGGCAACCGGGACAACTTCGGGCGGCTGAGGACCGCCGAGTTCCTGGGTGTCTCCGCCGTCGTGGCCGACATGTCCACCGTTACGGTCTCGGCACGCTGCCCCTCGCGCACCGAGGTCACCGGCGGCGGATTCGTCCTCAGCAGCAGCGACCTGCACGTACTGACGAGCCAGCGGTCCGGCAATGGGTGGTCCGTGACCGTCCGAAAGGTCAACGGAACCCCGTCGACCAACTTCAGCCCCACCGCCCGCGCCGTCGTGGAGTGCGCGGCGATCGTCCGCGACAACAACAACTGGTGACCCGACCCCCTACATGTGCCACCGCCCCGGCCCCCGTCGCACAGGAACGGGGGACCGGGGCGGGCCGTGCGCGACCGGGCGCAACCGGGCGTCAGGAGCGCTTGCCCACCGACTCCGCCGCGGAGAGGACCGCGACGCCGAGGACGAGCAGGAGGACGCACACGTAGATCTCGTAACCGTCCAGGAAGCCGATCCGGTGGGTCAGCGCCCACAGACGGAACCAGCCGCCGGTGAGCTCGTAGGCGATGCCGCCGATGCCCTGGGAGAGCAGCACGAAGCTGAGGAAACCGAGGAAACCCTTCATGCCACGAGGCTAGGGAGCACGCGCCCGCGCGGGCTGTCGGCGAAAGTCGCCGATCGCGCACGGGCTGTCGTCCGAAAGTCTCGACTTGGGGCGCGGGGGTGGTGCCGGCGCCCCGGGACCGTACATTCGGGGGAATGCGACGCGTACGGAAGGACATCGTCGCCGACATCGCGGTCTTCCTCGGTGCGGCGGCCTTCTCCGTGCTGTCCGTGGACGGGGTGGGTGCCCAGGTCGGGCCCGTCGAGCAGGCGGTCAGCGCGGCCGCGTGCGCGGCGCTGTTCCTGCGGCGGCGGTGGCCGGTGCAGCTGGCGGTGGTGCTGCTGGTGACCGGGTGGTTCGCGCACCTGGTCGGCGGCCCGACCGCGGTGGCGGTCTTCACCGTGGCCGCGCACCGGCCGCTGCGCACGACGGCCTGGGTGGCGGCCCTGGCGTTCGCTCCGCTGCCGCTGTTCATGGCGCGGGGGCCCGACCCGGACCTGCCGGAGACCGGCTCGGCGATGACCTTCTTCGTGATCATGGCGGGTTCGATCGGCTGGGGGCTCTACGTACGCTCCCGGCGCCAGTTGCTGGCCTCGTACGCCGAGCGCGGACGGCGGCAGGCGCGCGAGGAGATCGCCCGGGAGATGCACGACGTGCTGGCGCACCGGCTGTCGCTGCTGAGCGTCCACGCGGGAGCACTGGAGTTCCACCCGGGGGCGTCCCCCGCGGAGATCGAGCGCGCCGCCGGGGTGATCCGGGAGAGCGCGCACCAGGCGCTGGACGACCTGCGCGGCATCATCGGCGTCCTGCGCGAGCCGGACGGTTCCGGTGCGGCGGACGGCGCGGGCGGACGGCCGCAGCCGACGCTGGCGGACCTGCCGCGGCTGGTCGAGGAGTCCCGGGACGCCGGGATGCGGATCGTGCTGGAGGCGGACGACGACGCGGTGGCGGCGGCGCCCGCCGCCTCGGGGCGCACGGCGTACCGGATCGTGCAGGAGGGGCTGACCAACGCACGCAAGCACGCCCCCGGCACGGAGGTGACCGTGCGGCTCGCCGGCGGTCCCGCGCGGGGGCTGACCGTCGAGGTCAGCAACCCGGTGCCGGCCGCGGCGGCCGTGGTGCCGGCCATCCCCGGCGCCGGGCAGGGGCTGATCGGGCTGACGGAGCGGGCCTCGCTCGCCGGGGGCGACCTGGAGCACGGCCGGGCCGGCGGGGACTTCCGGCTGCGCGCCTGGCTACCGTGGGCGGCGTGACGATGGTGCGGCTGCTGCTGGTGGACGACGACCCGCTGGTGCGGGCCGGGCTGCGGATGATGCTGGGCGGGGCGCCGGACGTCGAGGTCGTCGCCGAGGCGGCCGACGGCGGCGAGGTGGCGGCACTGGTCCAGGAGCACTCCCCCGACGTGGTGCTGATGGACATCCGCATGCCCGTCGTGGACGGCCTCGCGGCCACCGAGGCGCTGCGGGCGCGGCCGGGCGCGCCCGAGGTGATCGTGCTGACGACCTTCAACACCGACGAGCACGTGCTGCGGGCGCTGCGCGCGGGCGCGGCGGGCTTCGTCCTGAAGGACACGGCGCCGCGCGAGATCGTCGAGGCGGTACGGAAGGTGGCGGCCGGCGAACCGGTGCTGTCCCCGGCGGTGACACGGCAGTTGATCGCCCAGGTCGCCGACTCCGGCGCCGGGGGAAGGGGCGCGCGGGCCACCGCACGGCGCAGGCTCGCGTCGCTGGGCGAGCGGGAGCACGAAGTGGCCCTCGCCATCGGGGAGGGCCGGTCCAACGCGGACATCGCGGCCGGGCTCCACATGAGCGTGCCGACGGTGAAGACCCACGTCTCCCGCATCCTCGGCAAGCTCGGCCTGAACAACCGGGTCCAGATCGCCCTCCTCGTCCACGACGCGGACGCCGCGGGCCGGGGCTGACCGGGCGGAGGCCGCCGGGGTGTCTAGGGTGCGGTCATCAGTACGCGCGCACCCGAGTACGCGCACACCCGCGCACCCGCACGGCCCGGCAGAGAGCGAGAGCCACCCCATGACCACCGGCACCCCCAGGACCGTCCTGATCACCGGCACCTCCTCGGGCATCGGCCTGGCCACCGCCGTGGCCGCCGCCCGCGCCGGCTGGAACGTCGTCGCGACCATGCGCGACCCCGGGAAGGCGGACGCCCTCCGCAAGGCCGCGGCCGGGGCGGGGGTCCCCGAACACGTCCACGTCAAGCGGCTGGACGTGACCGACGCCCGGCTGGTCGCCGCGGTGGTGGAGGACGTCGTCGTGGAGTTCGGCGGCCTGGACGCGGTGGTCAACAACGCCGGCGCCGGGCACGTCGGCACGATCGAGCTGGAGACGGTCGCGGACGTCCGCGCCACGATGGAGGTCAACTTCTTCGGCGTCGTCGAGGTCACCAAGGCCGCGATGCCGCACCTGCGCGCCTCCGGCGGGCGCCTGGTCACCGTCACCAGCGTGGGCGGCGTCGTGGGGCAGCCCTTCAACGAGGCCTACTGCGCCGCGAAGTTCGCGGTCGAGGGCTACATGGAGGCGCTCGCGCCCGTGGCGGCCGCGGTCGGGGTCACGGTGAGCGTCGTCGAACCGGGCGCGGTCGGCAGCGAGTTCGTCGCCAACCTCGACATCGACATCCCCGCGTACGCGGCGGCCGCGGGCCCCTACCGGCCCGCGTTCACCCACTACCTCGACCGGACCACGCAGGCGTTCACGGCCGCCCAGACCATCGACGAGGCCGCGGCGCCCATCGTCGAGGTGCTCGGCGCCGAGCGGCCGCCCTTCCGCGTCCAGACCTCCCCGCGGGCCCGGGAGTTCACGGGCGTGAAGCTCGCGGACCTCGACGGGTCCGCGGTTCAGTCGCTGACCGGCGGCTGGCTCTCGGGCCCGTCCTGACCGTCCCGCTCCTCCAGGGCGTCCGCGAGGGCGTCGACGAGCGCCACGACGCCCTCCGGGCCGTCCACGACGAGGTCGGCCCGGGCGGCCAGTTCGGCCACCTCCGCGCTGCCGCTGCACACCAGCACACCGGGCAGGCCGTCGGCGCGCCGCTTCTCCACGGCCCCGAAGGCGGCCAGGTCGCCCAGGTCGTCACCGGCGTACAGCACGGGACCTGCGCCGACCTCCCGCAGGTAGTCGTTGAGGGCCACGCCCTTGTCCATGCCGGGCGGCCGCAGCTCCAGCACCA
This sequence comes from Streptomyces sp. TOM-9, assembly GCF_056858595.1. Taxonomy (NCBI): domain Bacteria; kingdom Bacillati; phylum Actinomycetota; class Actinomycetes; order Kitasatosporales; family Streptomycetaceae; genus Streptomyces; species Streptomyces sp. TOM-9. The sequence goes on from NZ_JBXEQB010000001.1 coordinate 4,466,365, forward strand.
TCCGGCCCGGCTCCACGATCAGCCCGTGCCGGTCGGCCAGATCGCTCAGCGGTCCGCTCAGCGCCTCGAACGCGGCCTGCGGATCCTCCGTACGGCGCGTGTGGACGGCCACCGCGCGGCCCTTGTCCTCCACCCACGTGCCGTGCCACGCCCCGATCGCGTCCAGCACGCCCGGCAGTTCCGCGCGCACCGCGTTGACCCCGGGGTGCGCGCCGGGCGCCTTGACCTCGCCGGAACGGGCGTCCCAACGCTCGGCGCCGTAGTGGCCCAGCACGACCATGTGCTCCAGGGCCGGCACCCCGGCGAAGCCCCCGTACCGCACGGCCACGCCCGCGGGGCGGCCCGTCACGACCACGACGGACCCGATCCGCGGCGCCAGCCGGGCCAGTGCGGCGGCCGCGCGGGGATGCGCCCGCGCGGCGTCCGGATCCGGCACGATCGGCGCCAGCGTCCCGTCGAAGTCCAGGGCCAGCACGGCCCTGCGGGGCTCCGCGAGCAGTGCGGCCAGGCCGTCCTTGCCCTCGGGCGTCGTGGGTACCGGCAGTTCGTCCCTGCGGCTGCGGCTCATGCCCCCGACCCTACCGACCCCTGCGGGGGGCACGCCCGGCGTACGGAAGCATCCCGCCTCCGGCGGTGTTCTCCGCACCGCCGCCCGCGGGTCCGCTGCGCCTGCGGCGGGCGGTCTCCCACCCACCCGCCCGAACCCCGGACCACCGGTCACCGGCAGGGACGCCCATCGCACCGCCGCAAAGATGGACGCGGACCGACGGTGCCCGCCGCGGATCCACCGCGCCGGCGCGGGCCGCGACGGTGCCCACCGCACGGCAACCCGCCGTCGCCGCCCGCCCGGACCCCGGACCACCGGTCACCGGCGGGGACGCCCGTCGCACCGCCGCAAGGATGGGCGCGGACCGCGACGGCGCCCACCACACGACAACCCGCCGTCGCTGCCCGCCCGAACCCCGGACCCGGCGGGGGGCGGGCGTCAGCGGGTGGTGCGGTGGGTGTCGCGGGTGCGGCGGAGGCGGTTGACCGTGACGGGGTCGTGCGCGAGGGCGCGGGGGTCGTCGAGGAGGGCGTTGAGGAGCTGGTAGTAGCGCGTGGGGGAGATGCCGAGGCGTTCGCGGACGGCCCGTTCCTTCGCGCCGGGTCCGGCCCACGTGCGGCGGGCGATGTCGAGGACGGCGCGGTCCTGCTCCGTCAGCCCGTCCGCGGGGGCGTCCGCCCCGGTCTCGTCCCTTTCCATCCGACAACCATATCCGCGCCCGGGCCCGCGGATGCGCCGGGTGTCCCCCCGATCACACGCAGTCCCCGCCCCGACCCCCTCATGAGGTCTACACCACTCGGGGTTCGCGCCCGCAACCCCGCCTGGCCCCCTTTCGCACGCGGCACGCGATCTCTTTCGACGAGTGGACTAGACCTTTTGCGGGGTCCCGCGCGACACTGTCCCCCGTGAGACACGTCATCGCCCTCGATGTGGGCGGCACCGGCATGAAGGCCGCCCTGGTCGCGGCGGACGGCACGCTGCTGCACGAGGCACGCCGCCCGACCGGCCGGGAGCGCGGCCCGGGTGCCGTGGTCGACTCCGTGCTCGACTTCGCCGCGGACCTTCGTACCTACGGCGAAAGCGCTTACGGCGAGCCCGCCGCCGCGGCCGGGGTCGCCGTGCCCGGGCTGGTCGACGAGCGGGCCGGCATCGCGGTCTACTCCGCGAACCTCGGCTGGCGCGACGCGCCCCTGCGCGACCTGCTCACCCGCCGCCTCGACGGCACCCCCGTCGCCCTCGGCCACGACGTGCGCGCCGGCGGCCTCGCCGAGGGCCGGCTGGGCGCGGGGCGGGGCGCCGAGCGCTTCCTGTTCGTGGCGCTGGGCACCGGCATCGCCGGGGCGATCGGCATCGAGGGCCGTGTCGAGGCCACCGAGCTCGGGCACGTCGTCGTCCGCCCCGGCGGCCCGGTCTGCGGCTGCGGCCAGCGGGGCTGCCTGGAGACGGCGGCCTCCGCCGCCGCCGTGGCCCGCGCCTGGGAGGCCGCGGGCGGGATCCCGGACGCCGGGGCCGCCGGCTGCGCCGCCGCCGTCGAGGCGGGCGACCCCCGCGCGGCGGCCGTGTGGGACGAGGTCGTCGCCGCCCTCGCCGACGGCCTGGTCACCGGGATCACCCTGATGACCCCGGGCACGCTGATCGTCGGCGGCGGGCTCGCCGAGGCCGGCGACACCCTCTTCGCACCGCTGCGGGCCGCCGTCGAGCGGCGGCTGACCTTCCAGCAACTCCCCCTCATCGTGCCGGCGGCCCTCGGGGACACCGCCGGATGCCTGGGCGCAGGGCTGCTCGCCTGGGATCTTCTCTCCGTGGAGGTGACCGCTTGACTGCGGCAACTAGCGTGCTGACCGGTGCCCGTGTGGTGCTGCCGGACGGCGTGGTCGAGGACGGCCGGCTGACCGTCGAGGGCCGCTCGATCGTCGCGAACGACCCGCTCCAGGCGTCCACCCGCGATCTGACGGGGCACTGGATCGTCCCCGGCTTCGTCGACATCCACGTGCACGGCGGCGGCGGCGCGTCCTTCTCCTCCGGTGACGCCGAGGCCGTCCTCACCGGCATCGCGACCCACCGGCGGCACGGCACCACCACCCTGCTCGCCTCGACGGTCACCGGGGACCTGGACGACCTGTCCCGGCAGGCCGCGCTGCTGGCCGAACTGGTCGAGCAGGGCGACCTGGCCGGCATCCACTTCGAGGGGCCGTTCATCTCCCCGCACCGGCGCGGTGCGCACAAGCCCTCGCTGCTGCGCGACCCGCACCCCTCGGACGTCCGCAAGCTGCTCGACGCCGCCCGCGGCACCGCGCGCATGGTGACCCTCGCCCCCGAACTGCCCGGCGGGCTCGACTCGGTGCGGATGCTGGCCGAGCACGGCGTCATCGCCGCCGTCGGCCACACCGACGCCGCGTACGAGGCCACCCTGCAGGCCGTCGAGGCGGGCGCGACCGTGGCGACGCACCTGTTCAACGCCATGCCCGCGCTGCTGCACCGCGCACCCGGCCCGATCGCCGCCCTGCTGGAGGACGAGCGGGTCACCGTCGAACTCATCAACGACGGCGTCCACCTGCACCCGGCCGTCCTGGAGATGGCGTTCCGCAGCGCCGGGGCCGACCGGGTCGCCTTCATCACCGACGCCATGGACGCGGCCGGCTTCGGCGACGGCCGCTACCTGCTGGGCCCGATGGAGGTCGACGTCGTCGACGGCGTCGCCCGGCTCGTCGAGGGCGGCTCCATCGCGGGCTCCACGCTGACCCTGGACACCGCGTTCAAGCGGGCGGTGACCGTGGACGGGCTGCCCGTCGCCGACGCCGTGCGCGCGCTGAGCGCCAACCCGGCGCGGCTGCTGGGCGCGTACGACCGGATCGGCTCCCTGGAGCCGGGCAAGGACGCCGACCTGGTGGTCCTGAACGCGTCGTTCGACCTCGTGGGCGTGATGCGGAAGGGCAGCTGGGTCGTCGAGCCCTGACGGACCCCCGGGCGGCGGGGTCTGTGCCTCCGGGCGTTCCTTTGGCATGATCCCTTCCCATCGCACACGCTGTTCGAAGGGATCATGCGGTGATCGTCACCGTCACGCTGAACGCCGCCATCGACGTGACCTACCGCGTCCCCCGGCTGCGGCCGCACACCACCCACCGGGTGTCGGAGGCCGCGGAACGTCCCGGCGGCAAAGGGCTGAACGTCGCCCGCGTCCTCGCCGCGCTCGGCCACGAGGCCGTCGCGACCGGCTTCGCGGGCGGCGCGTCCGGTGACCGGCTGCGGGCCTGCCTGACGGGGATCGACGGCGTCACGGACGCCCTCGTGCCCACCTCCGGCAGCACCCGGCGGACGGTGGGCGTCGTGGACGAGTCGGGCGGCGACACCACGATGTTCAACGAGCCCGGCCCGACGATCACTTCGCAGGAGTGGGCGGCCTTCCTCGGTACGTACCGCAAGTTCCTGGACGGCGGCGCGGCGCGCGCCGTGGCGCTGTGCGGCAGCCTCCCGCCGGGACTGCCGGTCGGCTGCTACGCCGAACTCGTGCGGGACGCGCGCGCCGCGGGTGTCCCGGTCCTGCTGGACACCAGCGGTGAGCCGCTGCGGCGCGGCCTGGCCGCCCGGCCGGATCTGGTCAAGCCCAACGCCGCCGAGCTGACCGGGCTCACCGGCGCTACAGAGCCCATGCGCGCCGCCCGCGACGCCCGCCGCCGCGGCGCCCGCGCCGTCGCCGCCTCGCTCGGCCCCGACGGGATGCTCGCCCTCGCCGAGGACGGCACCGTGTGGACCGCCCGGCCCCCGGCGCCCGTCCCCGGCAATCCCGCCGGCGCCGGCGACTCCGCCGTCGCCGCCCTGCTCTCCGGGCTCGTCGAGGGCCTCGACTGGCCGCGCCGCCTGGCCCGCGCCGTCGCCCTCTCGGCGGCCACCGTGGCGGCACCGGTCGCGGGCGAGTTCGACCGCGGGGTGTACGAGGACCTGCTGGGGCGGGTCGATGTGCTGTGCTCGGAGGAGACGGGGCGTTAGCCCTTGTGCTCGCCCTGCTCGACCGAGACCTGGTCGAGGTAGTAGTTGCACTGGTTGCCTGCCTCGCAGGACAGGGCCACCGTGTTCTCGCCCTGCTTCAGCCGGATGTAGCTGTAGGACTTGGTCCAGCCGCCCTCGTAGTCACCAGGCTTGGCGTGCGCGAAGTTCCGCAGGCTCATGGGCCGCTGCTGCTTCTCGCCGTTGACGGTGATCGTGGCGTTCCCGTCGGCGCCCGGCACGGTGTATTCCACGAACAGCGTGTACGCGCCGTCCTCGGGGACGGAGAAGTCCCACGTGGCCGAGGCACCCACGGACTCCATCCCGGCGACGTACTTGCCGCCGGCACCCTTGCCTCCGGAGACGCCGGTGGCGATCGTGGCACCGCCGGCCAGCTTCAGGGTGGCCGCGTCCACGACTCCCGGAACGGTCGCGCTCGCCGAGGCCGAGGGCTCGCCGGAGCTGTCGCTCTTGCCGCCGTCGCTGTTCGCGGTCGGCGTGGAGCCGCCGCCCGCCTGCGGGGTCTTGTCGTCACCGCCCGCCATGGCGACGCCGATGCCGATCGCGACGGCGGCGACGACGGCGACGGCACCGATCAGCAGGCCCTTGCTGTTGGGGCCGCCGGGGCGCGGGGACGCGGCGCGCCGGCTGCCGCCGCCGGCCGGTCCCGACGGGCCTGCCGGGCCCTGGGGGAACTGCTGGGTCGCCTGTGCCTGCTGGGGCTGCGGCTGACCGTAGGAGGGCGCCTGCTGACCGTACGCGGGCTGCTGCTGCGGGTAGCCGTAGCCGCCCTGCTGGGACTGCTGCGGCTGCTGCTGGCGCCGCTCACCGACCCGCTGCACCTGGTTGTACGAGGTGCGGGGCACACCGGGCTGGGCAGCAGCCGCCTGACCCGGCTCCTCGCCGTCCTGGCGGTACAGGTACGCGAAGGGGTCGTCACTCCCGGGCTCGGGGGCACCGTTGTTGCCGGCCGTCATCCGCTCTTCACCTTCCACTGCCTGTCACTTGCACAGCACCTATCAGTACCGGGCCATCCGGCAATAGGCGTACGCTCACGCGATGGCCAAATGTTCATGATCGATTCATCCGCGGCCGTCACGGGCGGACACACCTCTGACCACGGCACCCTACCTGGAACCGGTGATGGACCGCTCAACCGTCCGAAGCCCCGGGTTGTGCACATACGGTGGAGACGTGATCGACAGCACAGCCGCGTGGACGGGGTGGCGGGAGGCCACGGAGCGGGCCCTGTACGGCCCGGGAGGCTTCTTCCGCCGGGAGCGCCCGGCCGCCCATTTCCGCACTTCGGTGCATGCCTCGCCGCTGTTCGCGGGGGCCGTCGCCCGGCTCCTGGAGCGCGTCGACGCGGACCTCAGGCACCCCGGCGAGCTGGCCCTGGTGGACGTCGGCGCGGGCGCCGGGGAACTGCTCACGGGGGTGCTCGATGTGGTTCCCGCCACGTTGCGCGCCCGCCTGCGGCCCCACGCGGTGGAGAAGGCCCCGCGACCGGACGGCCTGGACGCCCGGGTGACCTGGTCCGACGAGCTCCCGCGGGGCCTGCGGGGCCTGCTCTTCGCCAACGAATGGCTGGACAACGTGCCGGTCGCGGTGGCGGAGACCGACGCGCACGGTGTGCCCCGCCACGTCCTCGTCCGCGCCTCGGACGGCGCCGAGCGCCTGGGCGACGCGGTGGCCGGGGAGGACGCCGCCTGGCTGCGCCGCTGGTGGCCGGTCGAGGGCGCGGAGGCCGGGACCCGGGCGGAGATCGGCCGCTGGCGGGATTCCGCCTGGGCGGCCGCGGTGGCCTGCCTGGAGGCCGGGCTCGCCGTCGCGGTCGACTACGGCCACGTGGCCGGGGCCCGCCCGCCGTACGGGACGCTCACCGCGTTCCGGGCGGGCCGCGAGGTCTCACCGCCCGTGCCCGACGGCTCCTGCGACATCACGGCACACGTGACGATGGACGCCTGCGCGGGCCCCGGGGCGGTCCTGCGCACCCAGCGCGAGGCCCTGGGCGCCCTGGGGGTCACCGGGGCCCGTCCGCCGCTCTCCCTGGCCTCCTCCGACCCCGCCGGCTACGTGCGCGCCCTGACCCGCGCGGGTCAGGCGGCCGAGCTCACCGAGCCGTCCGGTCTCGGCGGCTTCCTCTGGCTGGAGCAGCCCGTGCCGGCCGCCGGGGAAGCTCCGGGGGGCACGCCCCGGGACACGTAAAGGGATGGGAAACTGGGCCCATGACGGAGACCACGATCGGCATCGGCGGCGCGGCCGAGGGCACCGACATGGTGCTGAACATCGGCCCGCAGCACCCCTCGACGCACGGGGTGCTGCGCCTGCGCCTGAGCCTGGACGGCGAGCGGATCGGCTCGGCCGAGCCGGTCATCGGGTACATGCACCGGGGCGCCGAGAAGCTCTTCGAGGCCCGGGACTACCGCCAGATCATCATGCTGGCCAACCGGCACGACTGGCTCTCCGCCTTCTCCAACGAACTCGGTGTCGTGCTCGCCGTGGAGCGCATGCTCGGCATGGAGGTGCCCGAGCGCGCGGTGTGGACCCGCACGCTGCTCGCCGAGCTGAACCGGGTGCTCAACCACCTGATGTTCCTCGGCTCCTACCCCCTCGAACTGGGCGGGATCACCCCGATTTTCCACGCGTTCCGCGAGCGCGAGGACCTGCAGGCGGTCATGGAGGAGGTCTCCGGCGGCCGCATGCACTACATGTTCAACCGCGTCGGCGGCCTCAAGGAGGACCTCCCCAATGGCTGGCACGGCCGGGTCCGGGCCGCCGTCGCCGCCGTGCGCTCGCGCATGGGGACCTTCGACGACCTGGTCCTCGGCAACGAGATCTTCCGCGGCCGCACCCGCGGCGTCGGCGTCCTCGCCGCGCGGGACGTGCACGCGTACGGGGTGAGCGGCCCGATCGCCCGCGCCTCGGGCGTCGACTTCGACCTGCGCCGGGACGAGCCGTACCTGGCCTACGGGGATTTGGCGGACACCCTGAAGGTCCCCACCCGCACCGAGGGCGACTGCCTGGCCCGCTTCGAGGTGCTGCTGGAGCAGACCCACGTCGCCTTGGACCTCGCCGACGCGTGCCTCGACCGGCTGGCCGAGCTGCCCCCGGGACCCGTCAACCAGCGGCTGCCGAAGGTGCTCAAGGCCCCCGAGGGCCACACGTACGCCTGGACCGAGAACCCGCTCGGGCTCAACGGCTACTACCTGGTGTCCAAGGGCGAGAAGACGCCGTACCGGCTGAAGCTGCGCTCGGCGTCCTACAACAACATCCAGGCGCTCGCCGTACTGCTGCCGGGCACGCTGATCGCCGACATGGTGGCGATCCTGGGCTCGATGTTCTTCGTCGTCGGCGACATCGACAAGTGACCGGCGGGGCGCCTGCGGGCGGCCCGCCGGACGTCGGAAGGCCGGACGTCAGGAGGACTGGGCGCGCAGCTCGCTGAGGTCCAGCTGCTCGGTCTCGTCGTGCACGGTCAGGTCGATGACCTCGGCCTGCTCGGCCACGGCCTCGTCCCCGACGACGTCGGCGAGGTCCGCCCCCGCGGGCGCCGCCTCGCCGGCCGGTTCCAGTTCCTGGGGGCGGGCCTTCTCGTTCTTCGTGCCGAAGAAGTCGAAGCCGCCCTGGGCACGGCTGGCCTGCCGGTTGGGCTTGGCGTACGGCAGCACGGCCGCGGCGACCGCCGGGACGAGCTTGGGCTGGCGCACCGGCAGCGCCGGGGTGTTCCCGCTGCCACTGGTGGTGGCGTCGGCGGGACGCTCACGGACGGCCGGGTCCAGCGCGTGCCTGCCCTGCGGCTCGTCGGTGTCGGTGAGGTCGCGGCGGCGCGCCTCCTCGACGGTGAGCGCGGCCTGCTGGCGGGCGCCGTTGCGCGACAGGTCCCGCAGCGCGGAGGCGGCCCGCAGGTACGCGGCCGGGCTGACCGGCGAGGTGTAGGGCACGGGCAGCGCGGAGCCGACCGCCTTCTTGGCGACGCGGCCGTCCTCCAGGGCGCGGGCCCGCTCGGACTCGGCGGTGGCGTAGCGACGCAGCAGGTCCGCGTGCTCCGTGCGGAGCCGGGCCAGTTCGGCGCGCTTGCCGCGCAGCTTGTTCTCCAGCTTGCCGCGCAGCTCGCGGGAGTCCTCGAGGTCCACCTCGAGCTCCGCGATCCGCTCGTCGGCACGCCACTCGTCGCGCACACGCGCGGTCTTCAGGTCGGCAACCTGCTTGCCGGCGGCGCGGTCCCAGCTGCGCAGCAGGAAGGCGCCGCCACCGGCGACACCGGCCGCCGCGACGACGAACACACGGAGCAGCACCGGATCACCGATCACCAGCGCGCCGACGGCGAGGGCCGCGGCGGAGCCGGCGACCGTCACGGGCGGGAGCAGCCGGTGCAGCGGCTGGGAATGGCGGTGTCGTCCACGGGGCATGGAAGGGAACTTAGCGTGCCCGTGCGTCGTGTGGGGCCGCGGCATCCGATTTCTCACCGAACACACAACGACAAATACGGAGGGCGCTCGCGCGTGCACCAAACGTCACGCGAACGCCCTCCCGCCACCATTTAGTCGATCTTGTCCGTCCGGAACCGTCCGGGACCGTCCGTCGGCCCCGGGGCCTCAGCCCTTCAGCAGGCCCTTCGACTTCAGGTAGTCGGCGGCCACGTCCTCGGGCTTCTTGCGCTCCGCGTCCACCTGCTTGTTCAGCTCGGTGAGGTCGGCCGTGGTCAGCACCTGGGTGAGCTTGTCCAGGGCCGCGGCGACGTCCGCCCCGCCGGCCTCCTTCGCGTTGACGACGGGCAGCACGTTGTCGGCGTTCTGCAGGCCCCTGTCGTCCTCCAGGAGCACCAGGCCGAACTGGTCGAGGGTGGCGTCCGTGGTCGTGGTGAGCACCAGCTGGTCGGTGCCGTCCTTGACGGCCTGCTTGGCCTGGACGGTGCCGACGCCCTTGGTGTCGACCGACGTGACGTCTATGCCGTAGGTCTTCTTCAGGCCGGGCGAGCAGAAGGGGCGGATGGAGCACTCCTCGCCCGCGGCGAGCTTGACCTTGATCTTCGACTTCCCGAGGTCGGACAGGGTCTTGAGGTTGTTCTTCTCCGCGAAGTCCTTGGTGACCGCGAACGCGTTCTGGTCGACCGCCTCACCGGCCGGCAGCACCTTCAGCCCGCGCGGGTCGGCGAGTTCGGTGAGCGCCGTGACGGTGGCGTCGACGTCGGAGGAGGCCACGGGCGCGGCGTCCTTGCCGTTCGCCTTCGCGTTGAGGAATTCCGCGAGCGTGGCCGCGTACTCGGGGACGACGTCTATCTGGCCCTTCTCCAGGGCGGGTTCGTACAGCTCGCGGTTGTCGACCGTCTTGATCGTGGTCTTGTAGCCGGCGTCGGTCAGCAACTGCGCGTACAGCTGCGCGAGGACCGTGCTCTCGGTGAACCCGGCCGAGCCGACGGTCAGGGAACCCTTGCCGCCGCCTGCCGACGAACTGCCCCCTCCCCCGCTCTTCTCCAGGCTGTCGCCGCCGCAGGCCGCCAGGCCGGCGGAGAGGACCGCCACGGCGGCCACGGCGGTGGCGGTGCGCAGGGCCTTGCTCATGAGAACTCCATCTGATGTGTGGGACGGGCAGGTCTTCGGGCGGGTCGGGACTTCCGCGTGGGGGACACCAGGCGCTGCAGCAACAGGAAGACTCCCTCCACCAGCAGGGCGAGCGCGGCCACGAGCACCGCGCCCGCGACCACCTTCGGGGTGTCGTACTGGGCGAAGCCCGCGGTGATGATGCGGCCGAGGCCGCCCTCCCCGGGCAGTGCCGCGAGCGTGGCGGTGGCGACGACCTGGACGGCGGCCGAGCGCACCCCGCTCAGGACGAAGGGCGCGGCGAGCGGCAGCTCGATCCGGCCGAGCAGCTGCCCACCGGTCATCCCCATGCCGCGGGCGGCCTCCACCGCGTCGCGGTCGACCTGGCGCATGCCGACGTAGGTGTTGGTGAGCAGCGGCGGGACGGCGAAGAGGACCAGCGCGAGGATCGTCGGCCAGTGGCTCGCCGACCCCAGGGCGATGATCAGGAGCACGAGCACGGCGAACGTGGGCACCGCGCGACCGACGTTGGACAGGTTGACGGCCAGCGCCCCGCCCTTGCCGAGGTGGCCGAGGAGGATCGCGACGGGCAGCGCCACGGCGCAGGCGATGCCCAGGGAGACGAAGGTCAGGGAGAGGTGCTCGCCGAGCCGCTGCAGCACCCCGTCGGTGCCGGTCCAGTTGGCGCCGGTGGTCAGCCACTCCCACGCGCCGGGGATCACCGCCATCACGCCACCGCCTTCCGGGCACGGCTCCAGGGCGAGAGCAGCCGCTGGAGACCGAGCAGGAGCACGTCCGCGAGGATCGCCAGCACCACGCAGATCGCCGAGGCGGTGAACACCTCGGCCTTGAAGAAGCTGTGCATCCCCGCGTAGATCAGGTTGCCCAGGCCCCCGTAGCCGAGGATCGCGCCGACCGTCGTGAGGGAGACCGTGGCGACCGTGGCGATCCGCACGCCCGCCATCACCGCCGGCAGCGCCAGCGGCAGCTCCACCTCCAGCAGCAGGCGTACCGGGCCGTACCCCATGCCGCGGGCGGCCTCCCGCGCGTCCTCGGGCACGGAGTCCAGGCCGGCGAGGAAGTTCCTGACGAGGATGGTCAGCGAGTAGAGCGTCAGCCCGGTGACGACCACGGCCGCGGAGATGCCGAACACGGGCACGAGCAAGGAGAAGAGCGCGAGCGACGGGACCGTGTAGAGCACGGTCGTCACGCCCAGCACCGGCCCCTCGGCCGCCCGCCAGCGCCGGGCGAGCAGGGCCAGCGGCAACGCGAGCAGCACGCCCGCCGCCACCGACGCCACGGTGATCCACAGATGTTGCACACCCGCGTCCAGCAACTCCTGGCTGCGCGTGCGCACGTACTCACCGCAGATCCAGTCGTTCGCCGCCAGGCAGTCCTGTCCGGCCATGCGATGCCACCTCCCCCGCCCGCTTCAGATCATGCAGGTGAGCGTAAACCCGGCCACCGACATTCCCGGCGTCCCGCCACATCCTCGCAACACCCCCTTCACAACCATCGCCGAGCGTGTACCAAGCTGGGGGGTGAGCCGCACCACCCAGCGCCGACGAGAGGTCCCGATGATCCGCTTCGAGAACGTCACCAAGCGCTACCCCGACGGCACCACCGCCGTCGACGACCTGTCCTTCGACGTGCGCGAGGGCGAACTCGTGACCCTCGTCGGGCCGTCCGGCTGCGGCAAGACCACCACGATGAAGATGGTCAACCGGCTCATCGAGCCCACCGCCGGCCGGATCCTGCTGGACGGCGAGGACATCGCCCGCACCGACCCGGTACGGCTGCGCCGCCGCATCGGCTACGTCATCCAGAACGTCGGGCTGTTCCCCCACAAGACCGTGCTGGAGAACACCGAGACCGTGCCGCACCTGCTCGGCTGGACCCGCGCCAAGCGCCGGGCGCGCGCCGCCGAGCTGCTGGAACTGGTCGGCCTGGACCCGTCCGTGCACGGCTCCCGCTACCCCGAGCAGCTCTCCGGCGGGCAGCGGCAACGGGTCGGTGTGGCGCGGGCACTGGCGGCCGACCCGCCGCTGCTGCTGATGGACGAGCCCTTCGGCGCCGTCGACCCGGTGGTGCGCGAGCGGCTGCAGTCGGAGTTCCTGCGGCTGCAGGAACAGGTGCGCAAGACCGTGCTGTTCGTCACCCACGACATCGAGGAGGCGGTCCGGCTCGGCGACCGCATGGCGGTCTTCGGCCCCGGCCGGATCGAGCAGTACGACACCCCCGCGACCGTGCTCGGTTCCCCCGCCACCCCGTACGTGGCCGACTTCGTCGGCTCCGACCGCGGTCTGAAGCGGCTGTCCGTCACGCCGGTCGAGACCGCCGACCTGGAGCACCCGCCCGTCGTGCGCGCCGGCTCCCCCGCCGCGGAGGCCGCCGCCGTCCTGGCGGAGCAGGGCGACCCCTACGCCGTCGTCCTCGACGACGACGGCGGGCTGCGCGGCTACGTCGCCGCGGGCACCCTCACCTCGGGCACCGTGGCCGACCACACCCGCCGCCTGGAGGCCTGGGTCCCGGTCGGCGCCCCCCTCAAGCGGGCCTTCAGCGCGATGCTCCAGCACGACGCGGGCTGGATAGCCGTCGTCGACGGCGACCGCTTCGCCGGGGTGCTGACCCCGGCGACGCTCCACACCGCGCTGCGCCGTTCGGTCAACGAGGACGGCGACGACGGCGATGTCGAGGACGAGAACGATGACGCGGGGCGGTCGGTGGCGGCCGGGACCGGGCCGGGCGACAATCGCCGGGCCGAACCGGACGCCGAAGCCTCCTGATGCGGAGCGTTCCATGACCACCCCGCGGGACCTGATCATCACCGCCCTGGAACGGGCCGCCGAACGCGCCGTGGAGCCCGGCGACCTCTCCCTCGCCCTCGCCGCGGCCGAGGCCGTCGACCTCCTGGCCGCGGGGGCGGTGGCCCTGGAGGGCGACCGCCTGGTGCCGGGCGGGCACCCGGAGCTCGCCGACCCGCTGCTGGAGGAGGCCGCGGCCGCGCTGGTGCGCCAGGCGCCGTACGAGACCCCCGGCGACTGGCTGTGGCGCAGGGGCCGCGGCCTGGCCGGCGTCTACCTGGCCGCCCTGGAAGCCGGGGGCGAGGTCGTACGGGAACGGCACCGGAGGTGGCTGGTCCGCGACACCCGGACCGTGCTGGGCGACTCCCCCGCCCGGCGCCGCGCGGCGGACCGCCTGGCGGCGGACGAGCCCGTCCTGACCGCCCTCACCGGGGCGCTCGGCCTGCGCGGCGGCCCGGCCACCGACCCGCCCCCCGGGGTGACCGACCCCGCGAAGGCCCGCGTCCTGGCCGCCCTCGACGGCGCGCTGGCCGAGCTGACGGCCGAACGCCGACGGCGCTCCCGGCGACAGGCCGACGCCGCCGCCGAGAACGTCCGGCGCGGCTACTGACAGAGCTAGGCCCGGCCGCCCACCGCGCCGGTGCGGTTGTCGTCCTCGTCCTCGGGGAGGCGGCAGACCCGCTCCAGGAAGATCGCGGCGGCGCAGACCGCGATGCCGGCGATCACCGCGGTGCCCGCGTAGATCGCCTGGTCACGGCGGGGGTCGTTGTCCAGCTGGTACATGACGAGGAAGACGCACGCGCCGCCGTACATGCCCGCGACCAGGGCGGCGACCAGCGCGCTGGCCTGGCCGAAGACCACCGCCCGGGCGGCCAGCAGCGGGTCCACGCCCTTGGCTCCCGGACGCCGCTCGCGCTGCGCGCGCAGCCTGGAGCGCAACGACAGCGCCGTCGCCGCCAGCACGGCGGCGATCAGCGCCAGCACGATCGGCGCGGCCACGGGCACGCCCGGCAGGGTGCCGAGCGAGTCCCAGAGCTTCGCGCCGGCCCAGGAGAGCACTCCGGCCACCACGAACAGTCCGACCAGGGTCCTGATGCGCAGCGCCTTCACCGAGTGCTCGCTCCCCACATCACATCGACGAACGTACCGACGGGATCGTAACGATTACTCCGGCAGCCTGAGTTCCACGTCGCCCCGGGCCCACACGCTCTCCCGGCCCACGCCCGCCAGCAGACCGGCCACCGGCCCCTGTCCGGGCAGCTCCGCCGCGGGGTCGATGTCCAGCCACGGCGCCAGCACGAAGGCCCGCTGGTGCGCCCGCGGATGCGGCAGCGTCAGCTCCGGGTCGTCGGAGACGACGCCCTGGTAGGCCACGATGTCGACGTCGATGGTGCGCGCGCCCCAGCGCTCGGTGCGGGTCCGGGCGAAGGCGTCCTCGATCGCCCGGCCGCGCTCCAGCAGCGAGGACGGCGGCAGCGTCGTCCTGACCAGGACGACGGCGTTGAAGTAGTTCGGCTGCGAGCCCGGCTCGACGCCCCAGGGCTCCGTCTCGTACACCGGCGAGACCTTCTTGACCCGGACGCCCGGGGTGTCCTCCAAGGCGTCCACGGCGCCCTGCAGCGTCTCCAGGCGGTTGCCGAGGTTGCTGCCCAGCGAGATGACGGCGAACTTCGGATTCTGCAGCGTCGAGTCCGCGGCGTCGACCTGCGCGACGACGGAGGCCGGGACCGGCTGCACGGTGGGGTCGTAGCTCACGGGCGCCTCCGGGTGATGGTGACGGACACATCGGCGAACGGGACGGTGATCGGGGCATGTGGCTTGTGCACGGTGACCTCCACCTCCTGGACCAGGTCGTGCTTGAGGACCTGGTCGGCGATCCGCTGGGCCAAGGTCTCGATCAGGTCCACGGGCTCGCCCTCGACGACGGCGGTGACCTCCTCGGCCACGATGCCGTAGTGCACGGTCCTGGTCAGGTCGTCCGTGGCGGCGGCGGGGGCGGTGTCCAGGCCGAGGACGAGGTCCACGAAGAAGTCCTGGCCCTCGCGGCGCTCGTGTTCGAACACGCCGTGGTGCCCGCGGGCCTTCAGGCCGCGCAGCGCGACACGATCCACGATTCACTCCCGCTGGTCGTCGGACGGACGGGCGGGCGCGGTCCGCCCGCCCAGCGGGAGGGGAGGGCCGCTCCGCCCTTACTCGAATGTACCTTCGACCACCGACAGTCCCCAGTACCGGGCACCGAGGCGGCCGACCGCCCCGCGCTTACCCCGGGACGCAGCGGCCTACTCCGGCCTTCACCACTTCTTGGCTCGAACGAGTGGTCAGAAGGCCTCAGGCTGACCCCTCGCCGCCGTTGTCGGCGTCCTCCGCGGCGTCCTCGTCGGCCCCGTCCGCCATCACCGGGGAACCGTGGTGCACCCACAGCCGCCAGCCCTCCGGTGTGCGCCGAAACACATTCGTGGCGACCACCAGGCCGCCCACGAGGGAGCCCATCTCGCCCTCCTCCTCGGCGGGGCCGCCGGTGAGGATGTTCTCGGTGCACGTGACGAGGGCCGTGTCGCCGTCGACCGCCACCTCCACGTCGGTCAGGAAGAACTGGATGTACTCGGTGTTCGCCATGATCAGGGCGTACGAGCGCATCACCTCGCGTCGCCCGCGCAGCACCGGCCAGCCCGGGTGCACCACGGACACCGTCTCCGCCAGCGGGCCGGTCAGCACCAGCTCCTCCAGCGCGTCCAGGTCGGACCGCTCCACGGCGTCGTAGAACGCCTGGTTGGCCTCCTCGACCCGTGCGGCCTCGGCGGTACGCGGCGTCATCCTGTCCCCCCGTCCCTCGTCGTCTGCTCGCGTGCGTCGCTCACCAAGCTCCCTCGTTCGCTTCTCCGCCCGCTCGGCATCCCGCCGCGGGCATCGTCGCCGCCTGCCGCCCGGCGGCCTCGCGTGCGTCGCTCACCAAGCTCCCTCGTTCGCTTCTCCGCCCGCTCGGCATCCCGCCGCGGGCATCGTCGCCGCCTGCCGCCCGGCGGCCTCGCGTGCGTCGCTCACCAAGCTCCCTCGTTCGCTTCTCCGCCCGCTCGGCATCCCGCCGCGGGCATCGTCGCCGCCTGCCGCCCGGCGGCCTCGCGTGCGTCGCTCACCAAGCTCCCTCGTTCGCTTCTCCCGGCACCCCTCGGCACCCGGTCGGACACCTAGCTCACCGAGCCCCTTCCAGCGCCCGCGCGACCCGTACGGCGTCGGCGCTGTCGTGCACCTCGTGCACCCGGACCGCCCAGGCGCCGCGGCCCGCCACGATGGCGGTGACGGCGGCCGTGGCGGCGTCGCGTTCCCTGGCCGGGGGCGGATCGCCGCCCTCGCCGGCCAGCACACGGCCGAGGAACCGCTTGCGGGAGGCCGCGATCAGCAGGGGGCGGCCGAGGGCCAGCAGGTCCTCGACGTGGGCGATCAGGGTCAGGTCGTGTTCAGCGTTCTTCGCGAAGCCCAGGCCCGGGTCGAGGACGATCCGCTCCGGGTCGATGCCGCCCGCCACCGCGTGCTCGAAGCTGCGCCGCAGCTCGGTGGTGACCTCGCCGACGACGTCCCGGTAGACCGCCCGGTTGTTCATGTCGATGCTCTGGCCGCGCCAGTGCATCACGATGAACGGGCTGCCCGTCGCCGCGACGACCGGGATCATCGCCGGGTCCGCCAGTCCACCGCTGACGTCGTTGACCAGCGCCGCGCCCGCCTCGACCGCCTTCTCCGCGACCGTGGCCCGCATCGTGTCGACGCTCACCACGACCCCGGCTCTGGCCAGCTCGCGGACGACCGGGACCACCCGGCGCAGTTCCTCCGCCTCGTCCACCCGCGCCGCGCCCGGACGGGTCGACTCACCGCCGACGTCCACCAGGTCGGCACCGGCCGCGACGAGGTCCAGACCGTGCTTCACCGCCAGGTCCGTGTCGAACCAGTCGCCGCCGTCGGAGAACGAGTCCGGCGTGACGTTGACCACGCCCATGACCGCGCACCGGTCCCAGGACGGCAATCCGGCCACGTGGCCGCGCATCGTACCCATGGGGCCAGCCTAGAGCGGGCGGCTCACCGCAGGCGCCGGGAGGCCCACGCGGGGAGCGCCAGGGTGACGAATCCCTCGGCGCGCATGGCGGCCAGGCCGATCCGGGGCAGGTCCCCGGTGGCCCGGAAGACCAGGAAGCGCGGCAGCCACTCCGGCTGGAACTTGGCGTTGAACCGGTACAGCGACTCGATCTGGAACCACCGGGACAGGAAGACCAGCAGGCCACGCCAGGTCCGCAGCACCGGCCCCGCGCCGAGCCGCTCCCCGCGGGCCAGCGCCGACCGGAACATCGCGAAGTTCAGCGAGACCCGCCGCACGCCCAGCCGCGGAGCCTCGCCCAGCGCGGCCACGATCAGCAGTTCGTTCAGCCCCGGGTCGGCGGACCGGTCGCGCCGCATCAGGTCCAGCGACATGCCGTCCTCGCCCCAGGGAACGAAGTGCAGCACCGCCCTCAGCACGTCCTGCGCGTCGTGCGCCGTCACCACCACGCACTCCTCGTCCGCCGGGTCGCCGAAGCGGCCCAGTGCCATGGAGAAGCCCCGCTCGGTGTCCGTGCCGCGCCAGGCGTCCGCGGCGCGGCGGACCGCGTCGCGTTCCTCCTCGCCCAGTTCCGCCACGCGCCGGACCCGGCACACGTACCCCGCGCGCTCGGTGCGCTTGACCATCTGCCGCACGTTGCGCATCGCCCGCCCCGACAGGGAGAAGCAGGAGGTCTCCACCACCGCCTCGTCGCCCAGCTCCAGGGCGTCCAGACCGGTCTCCCGGGTCCACACCTCCCCGCCGGTCTCGCTGCAGCCCATGACCGCGGGGATCCAGGCGTGCGCCCGGGCCTCGGCCATGAACCGCTGTATCGCCCCCGGCCAGGCCTCCACGTCGCCGATCGGGTCGCCGCTGGCGAGCATCACCCCCGACACCACGCGGTAGCAGACCGCGGCCTTGCCGCTCGGCGAGAAGACCACGCTCTTGTCCCTGCGCAGCGCGAAGTGCCCCAGGGAGTCGCGGGCCCCGTGCCGGCGCAGCAGCGCCCGCAGCCGCTCCTCGTCCCCGGTCGTCAGCTCGGCGACCGGATGGGCCGGGCGCAGCGCCAGGTACGCGGTGGTGGCGGCGATCAGGAACCCCAGCCCGCCCAGCGAGTACGCGACGACGTCGAAGGCCTGGCCGGTGGCGTAGGAGACCGGCCCGTCGAAGCCGAAGAGCCCGCAGACCACCTCGGCCAGCCGGTCCGTCCAGGACGGGTCGCCCATCTCCGCCGCCGGGTGGGCGCTGACGATGACCAGTCCCACCACCAGGCTGAGCGCGCTCAGCCCCGCGAAGGCCGCGACCGACTTCAGCCGGGTACGGGGGTCGCCGAGCGCCGAGAACTCCGCCCGGTACCCGATCAGCAGGGCCAGCAGCACCGCCGACAGCACGGCACCGCCCAGCGAGTGCCGGTGCAGCACCTGCGCCACCGCGCCCGCCGGCAGCAGCAGCACGGCCGCCCGCCAGGCGCGCTTCTTCCCCCGCTTGAGGGCGTGCGCCAGCATCAGCATCAGGATGCCGGTGACCACCCCCGCCGCCGCGGCCACCGAGGTGACCGTGCCCGGGAAGACCCCGGCGAGCACGTGCATCCGGCTGTGCCGGAACCCGGGGAACACCGCCGCCGCGAGGTCCAGCAGCCCCACCAGCGCGCACGCCCTCCCCACCGCGCGGGGCGCCGCCGACCCCGGCATCAGCCGTGGGAGCCGTCGCACCCTGTCCCGGGGAACCCGGACAGCGGGATCTTCCTCTGCCACGACAGACATCAGCCACCACGCCCCGGCAGTGCGGTTCACCACCGCACGCCCCGCTCTCGTCGGAGATTTGCGCCCTGTAGGACGTGAACTCCGGCGGGCGGGTTCCGTCCCCGGGCGGGAAGCCCGGAACGGTAACGGGGACCGGGGAACGGGAAACGGGAACGCCGACCGGGCCGGGGGCCGGGGCCCGCGGCCCCTCAGGTCACTGGGCCATGATCAGGCTCATCGCCTCCGCGCGGGTCGCGGGGTCGCGCAACTGGCCCCGCACCGCCGAGGTGATGGTCTTCGCGCCGGGCTTGCGAACCCCGCGCATCGTCATGCACATGTGCTCGCACTCGATGACCACGATCACACCGCGCGGTTCGAGTATCCGCATGAGCGAGTCCGCGATCTGCGTGGTCAGCCGCTCCTGCACCTGCGGGCGGCGGGCGAAGACGTCGACCAGGCGGGCCAGCTTCGACAGACCGGTGATCTTGCCGTCCACGGAGGGGATGTAGCCGACGTGGGCGACGCCCACGAACGGCACCAGGTGGTGCTCGCAGCTCGACAGCACCTCGATGTCCTTCACCAGGACCATCTCGTCGTGCCCGAGGTCGAAGGTGGTCGTCAGGACGTCCTCCGGCTCCTGGTAGAGCCCGGCGAAGATCTCCCGGTACGCCCGCGCGACCCGGCCGGGGGTCTCCCGCAGTCCCTCGCGGTCGGGGTCCTCCCCGACGGCGATCAGCAGCTCACGGATGGCGTTCTCGGCACGCTTCTCGTCGAACTCGCCGATGGGGCGCAGATCGCCCTCCAGGGTCACCGGGTCGGTCATGTGTGCCTCGTTCCTCAGACGTGCCGAAATGCGCGGACCGCGGGAACCGCGGAAACGCCGCGCCCCCCAGGATAGGAAACCTGGGGGGCGCGGCACGCATTCCGATGTCCGTGACCAAGGCCACGTCGCGGACGTCAGGACTCCGCGCTGGGCTCCTCCGGAAGCTCCACCGTCTCGGCGGACTTGCTCAGGGAGGACGCCGTGGTGCTGCCGTTGGCCGTCGGCTGGGTGCCGTTGGTCAGGGCGAGCTCCTTGGGCGAGAGCACCGGCGGGCGGGTCGACGGCGTGCGCCGCGAGGAACCCGTCCAGGCCGGACGCGCCGGACGCTTGACGATCGACTTGAAGATCTCGGCGATCTCCTCCTTGTTCAGCGTCTCCTTCTCCAGGAGGGCCAGAACGAGGTTGTCGAGGACGTCGCGGTTCTCGACCAGGATCTCCCACGCCTCGTTGTGCGCGGTCTCGATGAGCTTCTTGACCTCTTCGTCGACCAGCCCGGCGACCTCTTCCGAGTAGTCGCGCTGGTGGGACATCTCACGGCCGAGGAAGGGCTCCCCGTCGCTCGACCCGAACTTGATCGCGCCCAGCCGCTCGGTCATGCCGTACTGGGTGACCATCGCGCGGGCCGTGGTGGTGGCCTTCTCGATGTCGTCCGCGGCACCCGTGGTGGGGTCGTGGAAGACGAGCTCCTCCGCCGCGCGGCCGCCCATGGTCATGGCGAGCCGGTCGAGCATCTCGTTGCGGGTGGTGGAGTACTTGTCCTCGTCGGGCAGGACCATCGTGTAGCCGAGGGCACGGCCGCGGGACAAGATCGTGATCTTGTGGACCGGGTCGCTGTTCGGAGAAGCCGCCGCGACCAGGGCGTGACCGCCCTCGTGGTACGCGGTGATCTTCTTCTCCTTCTCGGACATGATCCGGGTGCGCTTCTGCGGGCCGGCCACGACACGGTCGATGGCCTCGTCCAGCATCGCGTTGTCGACCAGCTTCTTGTCGCTGCGCGCGGTGAGCAGCGCCGCCTCGTTGAGCACGTTCGCGAGGTCCGCGCCGGTGAAGCCGGGGGTCCGGCGGGCGACGGCCTTGAGGTCGACGTCCGGGGCGACCGGCTTGCCCTTCTGGTGGACCCGGAGGATCTCCAGGCGGCCCTGCAGGTCGGGGCGGTCGACGGCGATCTGCCGGTCGAACCGGCCCGGGCGCAGCAGCGCCGGGTCCAGGATGTCCGGGCGGTTGGTGGCGGCGATCAGGATGACGCCGCCCTTGACGTCGAAGCCGTCCATCTCGACCAGCAGCTGGTTCAGCGTCTGCTCGCGCTCGTCGTGGCCGCCGCCGAGGCCCGCACCGCGGTGCCGGCCGACGGCGTCGATCTCGTCGACGAAGACGATGGCCGGGGCGTTCGCCTTGGCCTGCTCGAACAGGTCGCGGACACGCGAGGCGCCGACACCCACGAACATCTCGACGAAGTCGGAGCCGGAGATCGAGTAGAACGGGACCCCCGCCTCGCCGGCGACGGCGCGCGCGAGCAGGGTCTTGCCGGTTCCGGGCGGGCCGTAGAGCAGCACACCCTTGGGGATCTTGGCGCCCACGGCCTGGAACTTCGCCGGCTCCTGCAGGAACTCCTTGATCTCCTGGAGTTCCTCGACGGCCTCGTCCGAGCCCGCCACGTCGGCGAAGGTGGTCTTCGGGGTGTCCTTGGTGATCAGCTTGGCCTTGGACTTCCCGAAGTTCATCACCCGGGAGCCGCCGCCCTGCATCTGGTTCATCAGGAACAGGAAGACCACGACGATGAGGACGAAGGGCAGCAGCGAGAGCAGGATGCCGACGAAGGCGTTCTGCTTCGAGGGCGCGACGGTGTAGCCGTCGGGCAGCGTGCTCTTGTCGCCGTCGTCGACCTTCGCCTGCAGGATCTTCGCCACGTCGACGCCCTGGTCGCCGATGTAGCTCGCCTTGATCTTGGAGCCCAGGTCCTTGTCGCCTACCTTGGCGCCGTCCTTGAGCTCGACCTTGATCGTGTTCTCGTCGCCGGTGGTCAGCTCGGCGGACTTGGCCTGGTTGCTGTTGATCGCCTCAATGGCCTGGCCGGTGTCCACCGTCTTGTAGCCACCGGAAGAACCGACGACCTGCATCAATACGACCACGGCGAGGACAGCCAGCACGATCCACATGACTGGCCCACGGAAATAGCGCTTCACGTCCATCCATGCGGGGCGAAATCGCCCCGTCCCTCCTGCCACAGTGAGGCACCGCGGCCTGGGGGCCGCCGGTGCATCCGGTGTATGAACCGACCTTCGGACGGTACCCCAGCATTGTCACCCGAAGTCGCCGGAGACCATAAACAAACAGCGTTACCACCCTCCAACGCGGAGGAGGGCGTCGGGGTTCCCGGAGCCTCAGCCGCCGTACACGTGCGGCGCAAGGGTGCCGATGAACGGCAGGTTCCGGTACTTCTCCGCGAAGTCCAGGCCGTATCCGACCACGAACTCGTTGGGGATGTCGAAGCCGACGTACTTCACATCGATCTCGACCTTGGCGGCGTCCGGCTTGCGCAGCAGCGTGCAGACCTCGAGCGAGGCCGGACGGCGCGAGCCGAGGTTGCTGATCAGCCAGGACAGGGTCAGTCCGGAGTCGATGATGTCCTCGACGATCAGGACGTCCCGGCCGGCGATGTCGGTGTCCAGGTCCTTGAGGATCCGCACGACACCCGAGGACTTGGTCCCGGCGCCGTACGAGGACACCGCCATCCAGTCCATGGTGACCTGGGAGGACAGGGATCTCGCGAGGTCCGCCATCACCATGACGGCGCCCTTGAGGACGCCGACGATCAGGAGGTCCTTGCCCTCGTAGTCCTTGTCGATCTGCGCAGCCAGCTCCGCCAGCTTGGCGTCGATCTCTTGCTTGGAGATGAGCACCTTCTCGAGGTCGGTGCCCATGTCGTTCTCGTTCACCCGCACAACTTCCGGCTCGGTCTACAGGGCCTGGAAGAACAGTCTGCCATTCCGCCGGCCGACGACGACGCCGCCCGGGAGGTTGAGCGGCTTCTGACCGCGCCACGCGGTGAGCAGGCGGTCGGTCTCCTCGACGTGCCGGGCGAAGAGCGAACCTGCGGGAGAGCCCGCCGCGACGGCCGCACGGCGCAGCACCCGGCGGCGCACGGCGGCGGGGAGGGTCAGCAGCCGGGCGACGTCCAGCCCGCCGTCGGCGTCGACGGCGGTCCGCTCGGCCTGGGCCGCCCACTGGTCGAGGGCGTCGGCGTCGTCCCGGGAGAGCTGGGCGGTGCGGGCCAGCGCCTCCACGACGCCCTTGCCCAGGGACTTCTCCAGCACCGGCAGCGCCTCGTGGCGGACCCGGGAGCGGGTGTAGGCCGGGTCCTGGTTGTGCGGGTCCTCCCACACGTCGATGCCCTGTGCGAGGCAGGCCTTGCGGACCGTGTCACGGTCCAGCAGCAGGAAGGGACGGCGGTAACGGCCGTTGACGGCGGGCA
This sequence comes from Streptomyces sp. TOM-9, assembly GCF_056858595.1. NCBI lineage: Bacteria > Bacillati > Actinomycetota > Actinomycetes > Kitasatosporales > Streptomycetaceae > Streptomyces > Streptomyces sp. TOM-9. The sequence continues at coordinate 4,489,343 of NZ_JBXEQB010000001.1, forward strand.
TGCCGGACAGCGACCGGATGCCGGAGCCGCGGGCCAGCCCCAGCAGCACCGTTTCGGCCTGGTCGTCCCTGGTGTGCCCGAGCAGCACGGCGGCGGCGCCGGCGCGTTCCGCGGCGGCGTCGAGGGCCGCGTACCGGGCGTCGCGGGCGGCGGCCTCCGGGCCGCCCTGGCGGCCCACGGTGACCGCGACGGCGTCCACCGGGTCGAGTCCGAGACCGCGCAGCCGGTCGGCCACGTCGACGGCGCGGGCCGCCGAGCCGTCCTGCAGGCCGTGGTCGACGGTGACGCCGCCGGCCCGGATGCCGAGCTTGGGCGCTTCGAAGGCGAGGGCGGTGGCGAGGGCCATCGAATCGGCTCCGCCGCTGCAGGCGGCCAGCACGAGTGGGCTGCCGCCGGGGTGGTCGGTCAGGACGTCCTGGAGTACGCGGCGGACCGCCAGGCGTATCGCCGCGACCGCGGGGTGGGGACCCATGTCCGGTTTCCCTCCTGGAGAGGCTGGGGGAGGCGTCGGGACGGTGAAGATGACGCAGGGTAGCTAGATGGTGACAGACAGCGGGCAATACTCGAGCATCGCACGCTTACCCTGCGCCCACGGTCCCTCGGAAGGGTGAACCGGGAGGCCCCGGGGCCTGTTGTGCCCCGGGTCGACTCAGGTTTCGCTCCGCCCGTGCACCCGTGCCACCCAGTCCGCGGGTTTGGCGATCTCCTGCTTGGTGGGCAGGGTGTTGGGCGAGGTCCAGATCCGGTTGAAGCCGTCCATCCCGGCCCCGTCCACCACGGCCCGCACGAAACGCTCGCCGTCACGGTACTGGCGCAGCTTGGCGTCCAGCCCCAGCAGCTTGCGCAGCGCCATGTCCATCCGCCCGGCACCGCTCTGCCTGCGGCGCTGGAACTTCTCCCGGATCTCCGCCACGGACGGCACGACGTCCGGGCCCACCCCGTCCATCACGTAGTCGGCGTGCCCCTCCAGCAGCGACATGACCGCGGTCAGCCGCCCCAGGATCTCCCGCTGGTTCGGGGTCTGCACCAGGTCGATCAGGCTGCGGCCCTCGTCGCCGTCCGCGTCGACCGACGCCTCCTCCGCGTCGGGCCGGTTGCCGGAGGAGAAGGCCTGGAACGCCTCGCGCAGCCGCTCGATCAGCGTCGACGGGTCGATCTCGGTCTCGCCGAGGAAGGCCTGGATCTCCTGCTCGATGTGGTCCCGCAGCCACGGCACGGCCGTGAACTGGGTGCGGTGGGTCTCCTCGTGCAGGCACACCCACAGCCGGAAGTCGTGCGGGTCCACGTCGAGTTCGCGCTCCACGTGGACGATGTTGGGGGCCACCAGCAGGAGCCGCCCGGTGCGCGGCTCACCCGGACCGGGCGCGGCGGGACCGGCCGGCATGTCGCGGGTCGCGGGGGCGAAGGTCTCGTACTGGCCCAGCACGCGGGAGGCCAGGAAGCTCAGCAGCATCCCGACCTCGACGCCGGTCACCTTCCCGCCGACGGTGCCCAGCACGGCGCCGCCGGGGCCTCCCGGCTTGCGGGCCTGCATCTTGTCCAGCAGCGGCTTGAGCACTTCGCGGAAGCCGGCGACGTTGGCCCTGATCCACCCCGGGCGGTCCACGATCAGCACCGGGGTCCCGGTGTCGGCCGGGTCCTCCTGATCGCCGAACATCCTGGTGAAGGCCCGGACGTGCGCCTCCGACTCCTTTGCGTGCCGCCGCAGTTCCGCCACGACCGCGCGCGCCTCGTCCCGGCTCACGTCCGGTCCGGGCCGCACGAAGCGGGTCGCGGTCGCGACCGCGAGGTTCCAGTCGACCATCTCCGCACCACCGATGCTCGTCATCCCTTCACGGTACGTGCTTGTCCCCCTCCCCGGGAGCGTTCCTCGCCCGCGGCACGTCCCCGTGCCTCGTGGGGGTTGTGGGAAGTCGTTCCGCAAGGCGGAACGGGTTGGCACACCCCCACCCACCGGCGTGCAGACGCCGGCGCAACCCGGGGTGCCGCACAGGTGCGGCGCCGTCGTGGGGTTGCGCCAGCCCTCCCCCAGCTACCGCTGGGGGTGCCCCCAGCCTCCGGCGAGCGGCCGACCCGCAACCAGGTTCGGCTATGTGCGGCAGCCGCACGTGGCGAGGCCGGCGGCGAGGCGGTCGAGGGCGGACTGCGCGGCAACGGGGTCGGTCGTGCCGTTGGTCAGGAAGGCGAACGTGAGCAGGCGGCCGTCCGCGTCGACCACCGTCCCGGCGAGCGCGTTGACCCCCGTGAGCGTGCCCGTCTTCGCGCGGACGAGCCCCGCGCCCCCGCCCGCGGAGGTGAAGCGTTCCCGCAGGGACCCGGTGAAGCCCGCCACCGGCAGCCCGGTGAGGACGGGGCGGAGTTCCGGGTGGTCGGAGTCGGCCGCCAGCGCCAGCATCCGCGCCAGCTGCTCCGCTGTGAGGTGCCCGGCGCGGTTGAGCCCGCTGCCGTCCACGAAGCGGGCCCCCTTCAGCGGGAGTCCGAGTTCGCGGAGTGCGGAGCCGATGGCCTTGGCGCCGCCGGAGAAGGACCCCGGGCGGTCCGCGGCGAGGGCGGTGTGCCGGGCGAGGGCCTCGGCGATGTCGTTGTCGCTGTTGGTGAGCATGCGCTCGACCAGGTCGGCCAGGGGCGCGGACCGCGCCTCCGCCAGCCGGTCGGCCGCGTGCGTGCGCGTGGGCGCCTTGCCGGCCTTCACCGCGCCGTCGATCTCGATGCCGCGCTTGCGCAGCAGGTCCGCGAAGGCCGCCGCCGCGTCCGCCGCCGGGTCCCACCCGCGGGCGGCCGGGCCCTTGAAGCTCTTGCCGTCGGTGCGGCCCTCGTCGGCCATCAGGGCGGTGACGGGCGCGATGTTGTCGTTGTGCCCGATGGGGTGGACGGCGGGGCCGGTGAAGAGCGAGGTGTCGTACGTGAGCTTCACCGAGCGGACGCCCTTGGCGCGCAGCGCGCGGGCGGTGTCGGAGGCGAGGGTGCCCAGGGAGGCCGCCGTCCATCCGCCGCCGGGCTTCGCGCGGGCGGTCAGGGTGGGGTCGCCGCCGCCGACCAGGACGACGCGGTCCTTGCCCGCGGCGACCACGGAGGTGGTGAGCCGGTGGTCGGCCCCGAGCAGCGAGAGGGCCGCGACGGCCGTGGCGACCTTCGTGGTGGAGGCGGGGACGGCGGCCGTGGCGGTGCCCTGCCCCCACACGGTCCGGCCCGACACGGCGTCGACGACGGCGCCCGTCGTCAGCGCGCCGAGCGCGGGGTCGTGCAGCAACGGGCCGAGCCGGCCCGCCAGTCCGGCCATGGTCGGCAGCGGCGCGCCCTGCGGCCCGGACACGGCGGTGAGCACCTCGGGGGCGGGCGGCACCGGGGCGACCGCCCCCTTGTGGCCGCCCCCGCCGCCCTTCTTGTGGGGACGCGCCTGCTTCCCCTGACCGTCCCGGGAGGCGGCGATCGCCCGTTCGGCCGTACGCTGGCCTGACTCCCACGGTCCTGCTGCGGCCACAGCCGTCAGCGCCACGGCAAGTCCTGCGGCAGCCGACCCTGCCACCACCTGCCAGTTCTTCGGAACGGGCACCCCGGACCAGCCCCTTTCGCGACCACACACAAGCGTGGGAGACACTTAATCACCAGAAGTATGTGCTGATCATGGAGGACAGGCTGTGCTCGAGTTCGACGTAACGATCGAGATCCCGAAGGGTTCCCGCAACAAGTACGAGGTGGACCACGAGACCGGTCGTATCCGCCTGGACCGGCACCTGTTCACCTCGACGGTCTACCCGGCCGACTACGGCTTCGTGGAGAACACCCTGGGCGAGGACGGCGACCCGCTGGACGCCCTGGTCCTGCTCGACGAGCCGACCTTCCCCGGCGTCCTCGTGCGCTGCCGCGCGATCGGCATGTTCCGCATGACGGACGAGGCCGGCGGCGACGACAAGCTCCTGTGCGTGCCCGCCTCGGACCCGCGGGTCGAGCACCTGCGTGACATCCACCACGTCTCCGAGTTCGACCGCCTGGAGATCCAGCACTTCTTCGAGGTCTACAAGGACCTGGAGCCCGGCAAGTCCGTCGAGGGCGCCAACTGGGTGGGCCGCGCCGAGGCCGAGGCCGAGATCGAGGCGTCCTACAAGCGCCTGAAGGAGCACGGCGGTCACTGACCCCGTACGCTCCCGCGGCCATGAGGGCGGCGCGCTCCCTGCCGGGGCGGGCCGCCCTCAGGCGTGTCCGGGGGCGTCACCCGCAGGCGTCGAGCAGTTCGGCCAGCGCGCCGTGCAGGGCCCCGGCGAGCGTGTCGGCGTCCGGCAGGGACTCCGCGTCCGCGAGCAGCCCGATGTGGACCCGGCGGCGGTACGTGGAGACGGCGACCGCCAGCGACTGCCCGCGGGCGAGCGGGGCGATCGGGTAGAGCTCCGTCATACGGCAGCCGTCCAGGGTGAGCGGCACGTCGAGCATCGGCACGTTGGTGACCAGCACGTCGAACAGCAGTCGCGCCGAGGCGGCGAGCAGCGGCGCGGCGAAGCGGTGCGCGAGCGGCGGCACGCTGTCGGCCAGCAGCGCGACGGCACCGGGCCCCGAGTCGGGTCCGGCGTCCTTGTTGCGGTCCATGCCCGCGCGGACGTCGCGCAGCCGGGCGAGCGGGTCGGGCTCGCCGACCGGCAGCCGCAGCAGGTAGCCGGAGATGCGGTTGCCCCGGCCGCCGCGCACGCCTCTGCGGCGGCGCCGCGCCACCGGGATCAGGGCGCGCGGGCCCGGACCCGCCGGGTCGTCGCCGCGGGCCTGCATCCAGCGCCGCAGCGCCCCGGCGACGACGGCCATGACGACGTCGTTGACGGTCCCGCCGCTGGTCTTGCGGACCCGGTGCAGGTCGTCGACGTCGAGGGAGGCAGTGGCGAAGCGCCGCTCCGCGCCACCGGGCGTCCAGGCCGCGCCCAGCGCGGCGGGCCCGCCGGGGTCGAGGGAGGCGCGCAGCACGGCCGAACCGATGCCCAGGGCGCGCCCGGCCTCGCGCACCCGGTCCGGCAGGGAGGCGACGACCTGCCACGGATCGGGCAGCGGCAGCGCGGGCAGGTGGATGCCGGGCCCCCGTACCTGGGCCGGTACGGCCGCCTCGACGCCGGGCCGCGGCGCCGGAGCCCCCGGCGCCGGACCCGCCGGGGCGGGGGCGGCCGCCGTGGTGCGGGCCCCCTGGTCGAGCAGGGCGGCGCCGAACTCCACGGCACGCAGGCCGTCGGCGAGGGCGTGGTGCAGCTTGACCAGGACGGAGAAGGGCGCGTCGGGGGCACCCTCGATGACGTAGACCTCCCACGGCGGCCGGTCGCGGTCCATGGGCCGGGACATCAGTTCGGCGACGGCGGCCCGGGCGTCGGCCCGCCGGACGGCGTGGACGTGGTGCCGGGCGTCGAAGTGCTCGTCGGCCGCCCAGGCGGCGCCGCCGACGCCGTACCAGACGTCCTTCACGCGCTGCCGCATCCGCGGTACGGCCTCGGCCCGGGCGGTGAGCAGCGCGGCGAGTCCGTCGGCGTCGACCGGGTGCTCCGGGTCGCGGTCGAAGACGGCCACGGCGCCCAGGTGCATGGGGTGACCCGGCGAGTCCAGGTTCCAGAAGGCGAGGTCCAGCGGGCTCAGGTGCTCGTCTGCCAAGGCTCCATGCCTCCGAAAGGTCGGGTTTTGCCCCGGAACGGACTCCAGTTGGTGAAGTGAAACCCCTAAAACCGATTACAGTCAACTACGACCACGATACGGACAGTTAACATCAGGTTGCCCGTGCGATCGCCGGGCGGCGAGGCGACGGGGCCCGGAAGGCTCAGAAGCCTCGGGTCCGCTTGGCCGCCGCGCGGCGTCGTGCCTGGTCAGCGCCACCGGGCAGCTTGATGAACAGCCGCGCGATCTCTCCTCCCAGGTTCACCCCGATGGCCACGGCGAGGGCCAGCGCCGCCGCCTTCGTCAGCGAGGCGAATCCCTGGTCCAGGTGACCGCGGGTCAGCCCGAGGAGCCCGAAGTACGTCGCGGAACCCGGCAGCAGCGGGCCGATGGCCGCCGTCACATACGGCAGCGCGGAGGCGTACCGGTAGCGGGAGAGCACCTGGCCGAAGAGACCCACCAGGCCGGCGGCGACGGCGGTGGCCGCGACCGGCGACATGCCGATGCCGATCTTCTCCTGGTGCAGCGCCGCGTAGACCGTCCAGGCGACACCGCCGTTGAGCGCGGCGACCACCAGCACGCCGCGCTCGCACTGCAGCAACACGGCGAAGGCCAGGCTCAGCACCATCGCGGCGACCAGTTGCACCGGCGGGTTCTCGTAGGCCCGGAAGACCTGGTCGGGGTCGAGTCCGGCGCCCAGGCTGACCCCGGCGTAGAGGATCAGCGTCACGCCGACCACGATGCCGGTGAAGAGGTACATCACCTCCAGCAGGCGCGCGGAGGCGGTGATGTAGAAGCCGGTCAGGCCGTCCTGGACGGCCGCGACCAGGGCCCTTCCCGGGATCAGCGCGAAGAGCCCACCGGTGATGACCGCCGAGGCCTGCAGGGTGCTCGTACCGGGCAGGTGCTGGCCGAACCGGGCGACCAGCACCCCCATCACGGCGGCGGGCATCGCCGCGGCGACGAACTGGTAGAACTCCGGCAGCCCGCGGCCCGCGCACAGCCAGGCCAGCCGGTCGCCCAGCATCGCGCCGAGCGCGGCGATCGCGAACACCAGCGGACCGCCGCCGCCGACCAGCATGCTCGCCGCGCCGGCGAGGAGCCCGGCCGCCCCGGTCAGCAGCCAGCCCGGGTACGGGTGCCGGTTGCGGCGGATCTCGGCGAGCCGCCGGTAGGCGTCCTCCAGGCTGAGGTCGGCCGCGGTGACGTCGTTGATCAGCCGGAAGACGGCCGCGAGACGGGTGTAGTCGGTGGCCCGGCGGCGCACCGTGCGGTTGGCGGTGACCGGCGCGTCCACGAGCGAGGGCTGGTACGAGATGCCCAGCAGGGTGAACGTCACGGTCGGCTCGACCCGTCCGAGCCCGTAGGCGTGGGCGACGCCGAGCATCGCGGCCTCGACGTCCTCCGCGCCCTCGCCGCCGGCGAGCAGCAGCTCACCGATGCGCAGCGTGAGGTCGAGCACGCGCGGGACCGGTGGGCCGCCCTCCGCCTCCGGCCGCCGGGCGGGCTGCTCGGGAGCGGGGCGCTCGCCGACGGGCATGCGCAGCATCGTGCGCATCCGGTCGGGCCAGGGGGTCTCCTTGGAGAGGCTGACGACCGGGATGCCCTCGGGGGGCGTGAAGGCCGGGTGGGACAGCTGCGACGAGGTCCGCGTCCCGGGGCGGGCGAAGGCGGAACCCTGCGGTTCGGGCCTGGGCAGTTCCACGCCCAGGGGCGGGGTGAACTCCGAGCCGCCGGCCGGCTGCTCGGGCTCGTCGGGCTCCTTGGGGTGCGCCACGGGATCCTCCTTTCGACGCGTGATCACTGGACGGTGCCGGGGTGTGCCAGAGGGGAGGGTGCGGTCACCCTCCCCTCTGGCACAGCGGGACGACTGCCCACTCCCTCCGTCGGCTAACGGCGGTTCGCGCGGTGCCGCCCGCCGGAGCCCCGCTGGAGCGGGGGCTGGCCGGCCTCGTCCTCGGCCTCGTACTCGTGTGCGCCGGGCAGCGGCCCGGGGCCGGCCTTGCGGGAGGCCGCGCGGGCGCGCAGGAACTCGATCGCGATCGGGACGACCGAGAGCAGCACGATGCCGACCAGGATCAGCTCGATGTGCTCGTGGACGAACGCGATCTGGCCCAGCCAGTAGCCGAGCAGGGTCACGCCGGCGCCCCACATCAGGCCGCCGACGATGTTGTACGTCACGAAGACGCGGTAGTTCATGCGGCTGACGCCGGCGATGATCGGGGTGAAGGTGCGCACGATCGGCACGAAGCGGGCGAGCACGATCGACTTGGCGCCGTGCCGCTCGAAGAACTCGTGGGCCTTCTCGACGTTCTCCTGCTTGAAGAGCCTGGAGTCGGGGCGCCGGAAGAGCGAGGGCCCGACCTTGCGGCCGAAGAGGTAGCCCACCTGGTCGCCGGCGACCGCGGCGAGCACGACCAGCACGCAGACCAGCCAGATCGGATAGTCGAGCTTGCCGCCCGCGACCAGCAGGCCGCCGGTGAAGAGCAGGGAGTCACCTGGCAGGAAGAAGCCGATGAGCAGACCCGACTCGGCGAAGACGATCGCCAGCAGGCCGATCAGGCCCGCTGACGAGATGAGGTAATCGGGGTCGAGCCATTGCGGGCCCAGGGCGAGAGTCGTCACGCGCCAAAAGTATCAACGTGGTCGCGACCGAACCGTTCCCAGCCCGCGAACGCTCGGCTACGGTCCTCCCAAGCGTTTTACCGTGCAACACCGCAAGTCGCCCGTCACTCCTGAATCATCATGATCCGGCGGAACCCACATGACTCGCGCCATTTCCCTGCACGACGTCTCGAAGACCTACGGCCGCGGCGTGCGCGCCGTGGACCGCTTCTCCCTGGACATCGCCCCCGGCGAGTTCCTGGTGCTGCTCGGCCCCTCGGGCTGCGGCAAGTCCACGGTGCTGCGCATGATCGCCGGCCTGGAGGACATCACCTCCGGCGAGCTGCTCCTGGACGGCGAGTACGCCAACGACCTGGCGCCGGGCGACCGGAGGATGGCCATGGTCTTCCAGAACTTCGCCCTCTACCCGAGCATGACCAGCCGGGAGAACATCGGCTTCCCGCTGCGCTTCGAGATGCCCGGGCAGGACACCGGGCCCCGGGTCGCCGAGACCGCGCGGACCCTGGGCATCGAGGACATCCTCGACCGCTACCCGGGCCAGCTGTCCGGCGGCGAGCGGCAGCGGGTCGCGATGGGCCGGGCCATCTCGCGGCGCCCGTCCGTCTTCCTGATGGACGAGCCGCTGTCCAACCTCGACGCCAAGCTCCGCTCGCACCTGCGCGCCGAGATCGCCCGGCTGACCCGCGGCATGGGCGTGACGACCGTGTACGTCACCCACGACCAGGCCGAGGCGATGTCCCTGGGCGACCGCGTGGCGATCATGCGCAACGGCGTGCTGCAGCAGGTGGGCACCCCGCGTGCGGCGTACCACCTGCCGCAGAACGTCTTCGTGGCCGCCTTCATCGGCACCCCGCGGATCAACCTCATGGAGGCGACCGTGGTGGCACCGCTGGACGGCGGGATGTGGATCGACCTCGGGCGGCAGCGGCTCGTCCTCCCCCAGCCGCTGAGCAGGGACCACCAGATGCTCCGCATCCAGCAGGGCCGGCCGGTCATCGTCGGCCTGCGTTCGGAGGCCGTGCGCATCGACCGGCCGAGCAGCGCGCGGCCGGGCGAGGTGGTGCTGAGCGGTGTCGTGGAGCACGTGGAGTACCAGGGCCACGAGTCGCTGGTGCACCTGGGCACCGGCGCCCGCGCGGCCGTCGTGCCCGAACTGGAGTCCGCCCGTCCGGGCACCGGGCGGCAGCGCTCCCGTGCGGCGTCCCGGCAGGGCGGCGCGGCAGGCCTGGGCCGGTTGGTGCAGAAGGCCGCCGCCCGGGTCTCCGGCCAGGGCCAGACGGCCGTACTGGACCCGCCGGGGCAGCGGCCGGAGACCGAGCGGCACGCCGGCGGGGGCGGCGACCTGGTCGTGCGCACCGGGCCCGACCTGCGGCTCCGCGCCGGCCAGCACGTGCCGCTGCTGGTCGACCTCGCGCACCTGTACGTCTTCGACCACGCGGGCCACCGGATCTGCCCGGCCCCGGACCGGGCACCGCACCTGGAGTACTGAGACTGCGCGGGACGGCGGGCAGGGGCGACGATGCCCGTATGGGTATCGACGAGTACGGCGGCGGACAGTCGCCCCGGTCCGCCGTCCTGGTGGTCACCACGAACGACGTGCCGGGCCACCGGGTGGAACGGGTGATCGGTGAGGTGTTCGGCCTCACCGTGCGCTCCCGCCACCTGGGCAGCCAGATCGGCGCGGGCCTGAAGTCCCTGATCGGCGGCGAGCTGAAGGGCCTCACCAAGACCCTGGCCCAGACCCGCACCGAGGCGATGGAGCGGCTGGTGGAACAGGCGCAGTCGCGCGGCGCCAACGCGGTGCTGGCGATGCGCTTCGACGTCGGCGAGGCCGCCGACGCCGGCACCGAGGTGTGCGCTTACGGCACGGCGGTGGTGATCAGCCCCGCGCCCGCCTAGCGTTGGCGACGATCGCGTCGTGGACGTACTGCGCGGTGCCCGGCGCGATCGCCTCGTAGAAGGCGTTGAAGCGCGGGTCCGCCAGGTACATCCCGGCGAGACCGGTGTGGATCTCGTACGTGCAGTCGTAGTAGTGGTCCGCGATGAACTGCCGGTGCTCCTCGGCCAGGTCCATCGCCGCCTCGCCGTCCGCCGGGGCGCCGGACCCGCGCAGCGCGACCAGCCGGGCGCCCCAGTCCTCCTGTTCGGCCTTGATGCGCAGCCAGTCCTCCTTGGTGTAGGAGGCGGCACGGCGCTGCGACTGCTCGTACGCCTCGGTGTCGCCCCAGCGCTCCCGGGTCTCCTCGGCGTGCCGGTCGGGGTCGTAGTCCCCGAAGACCTCGAACTTCTCCTCGGGCGTGAGGTTGATGCCCATCGTGCGTGCCTCCATGGCTCGTTGGACGGCGTCGGCCATCTCCGTCAGCTTCCCGATCCGCGCGGTCAGCAGCTCGTGCTGGCGCCGCAGGTGCTCCCGCGGGTCCGCGGCCGGGTCGTCGAGGAGGACCGCCACCTGGTCCAGGGGGAAGCCGAGCTCCCGGTAGAAGAGGATCTGCTGCAGCCGGTCGAGGTCGGCGTCGCTGTAGCGCCGGTGGCCCGCGTGGCTGCGGGCGCTGGGCGAGAGCAGTCCGATCTCGTCGTAGTGGTGCAGCGTGCGGACGGTCACGCCGGCGAAACCCGCCACCTGCCCGACCGGGTAGCCCGTGCTCGTGTTCATGACCACACCCTCCGGCCTCACGCCACGTGAGGTGCAAGTGCCATATTGGTGCGCATGCTGGGAATCACCGACCTGTCGACGTACGTCCTGGGCACCGTACTGATCGTGCTGCTGCCGGGGCCGAACTCGCTGTACACCCTGTCCGTCGCGGCGCGCCGCGGCGTCCGGACGGCGTACCGCGCGGCCCTGGGCGTCTTCCTCGGCGACACCGTGCTGATGACCGCTTCGGCGGCGGGCGTGGCCGGGCTGCTCCAGGCCAACGCCGTGCTGTTCGGCATCGTGAAGTACGCGGGCGCCGGCTACCTGGCGTGGATCGCCGTCGGCATGGCGCGGGCCGCCTGGGGCATGTGGCGCTCCCGGGGCACCCAGCCGGTGGCGCCGGCCACCGCGGCCGAGGAGGTGGCGGACGCGGAGCGGCCGTTCCGGCGGGCGCTGGTGATCAGCCTGCTCAACCCCAAGGCGATCCTGTTCTTCATCTCCTTCTTCGTGCAGTTCGTGGACCCCGGCTACGCCCACCCCGCGCTGTCCTTCCTCGCGCTGGGCGCCATCGCGCAGGTCTTCAGCTTCTGCTACCTGACGCTGCTGATCTTCGGCGGCACCTACCTGGCCGCCCAGTTCCGCCGTCGCAGGCACCTGGCGGCGGGACTGACCTCGGGCGCCGCGGCGCTCTTCCTGGGCTTCGCGGCGAAGCTGTCGATGTCCTCGGCGGGCTGAGCGGCCCCCGGCCGGGGCCGGTCGCCGCCGACCTGCCGGTGACGGGTTTCACACGTATCGTGACGGTATGTCGCTGCACAAAGGTGCCGAGGGCCTGCCGAAGCTCGCCGTGAACCCCTTCTACGCCGGGGCCGACCCGGTCGCCGGGATGCGCGCGGCGCCACCGAAGCACCGGCTGCCCGACGGCCCGATGGCGCCCGCCACGGCGTACCAGCTCGTCCACGACGAGCTGATGCTCGACGGCAACGCCCGGCTCAACCTCGCCACCTTCGTCACCACGTGGATGGAGCCCGAGGCCGGGGTGCTGATGGGCGAGTGCCTCGACAAGAACATGATCGACAAGGACGAGTACCCGCGCACCGCCGAACTGGAGCGGCGCTGCGTGTCGATGCTCGCCGACCTGTGGCACGCCCCCGATCCGGAGAGCGCCGTCGGCTGCTCCACCACCGGCTCCTCCGAAGCCTGCATGCTCGCCGGGATGGCCCTCAAGCGCCGCTGGATGAGGCGTGCGGGTGACGGCACCCGCACGTCCCTCGCACGCCGCCTGACCAGGCGCGCCGGCGACCGCCACCCGGGCACCGGCCGCCCGAACCTGGTCATGGGCGCCAACGTGCAGGTCTGCTGGGAGAAGTTCTGCAACTTCTGGGAGGTCGAGCCGCGCCTGGTGCCGATGGAGGGCGACCGGCTGCACCTGGAAGCGGACACGGCCGTCGCGATGTGCGACGAGAACACCATCGGGGTCGTGGCCGTCCTCGGCTCGACCTTCGACGGCTCCTACGAGCCCGTGGCCGAGATCTGCGCGGCGCTCGACGCCTTCCAGGAGCGGACCGGGCTGGACGTCCCCGTCCACGTCGACGGGGCCTCCGGGGGCATGATCGCGCCCTTCCTCGACGAGGACCTGGTCTGGGACTTCCGGCTGCCCCGGGTGGCCTCGATCAACACCTCCGGCCACAAGTACGGGCTGGTCTACCCCGGCGTCGGCTGGGCGCTGTGGCGGGACAGCGACGCCCTGCCCGAGGAACTGGTCTTCCGGGTCAACTACCTCGGCGGCGACATGCCGACCTTCGCCCTGAACTTCTCCCGGCCGGGCGCGCAGGTCGTCGCCCAGTACTACACCTTCCTGCGCCTGGGCCGGGACGGCTTCCGCACCGTCCAGCAGACCGCCCGCGACGTGGCCGTCTACCTCGCCTCGCGGATCGAGGAGTGCGGGGACTTCCGGCTGATCACCCGAGGCGACCAGTTGCCGGTCTTCGCCTTCACCACCGCCGACCACGTCACCGCCTACGACGTCTTCGACGTCTCCCGGCGGATGCGCGAGCGCGGCTGGCTGGTGCCCGCCTACACCTATCCGGCCGACCGCGAGGACCTGGCGGTGCTGCGCATCGTGGTCCGCAACGGCTTCTCCGAGGACCTCGCCGACCTTTTCCTCGCCGACCTCAAGCGCTACCTCCCCCAGCTGCGCGAACAGGAACACCCGCTCCACCCGCCCGGCGAGGCACCCACCGCCTTCCACCACTGAGCGCCGCGCGGCGGGGCACACGCTCCCCATGGGGAAGGACGAACGGACCAAGGGCACCGTCTTCATCGCCCTCGCCGCGAACCTGGTGATCGCCGTGGCGAAGGCGGTCGGCGGGCTGCTCACCACCTCGCCGGCGCTGCTGTCGGAGGCCGCGCACTCGGTGGCCGACACCCTCAACGAGGTCTTCCTGCTGGCCGCGCTGCGCCGCAGCCGGCGCAGACCCGACGCGCGGCACCCTTTCGGCTACGGCAAGGAGCGCTGGTTCTGGTCGCTGCTCGCCGCCGTGGGGATCTTCGTGATGGGCGGCTGCTTCTCCTTCTACCAGGGCCTGTCCGCGTTCCACGAGCGCGAGCCGCACACCACGCAGGCCTTCCTGACCGCCGTGGCCGTCCTGGTCGTCTCCCTGCTCGCCGAGGGATCCTCACTGCTCAGGGCGCTGCTGCAGGTGCGCGGCGGGGCCCGCGAGCACGGCCGCCCCTTCCGCACCGAACTGCGCGAGGGCGACGACCCCACCCTGCGCACCGTGCTCGGCGAGGACAGCGCCGCGGTGCTCGGCGTGCTGCTGGCGCTCGCCGGCGTGGTGCTGCACTGGACGACCGGCGACCGCACGTGGGAGGCGTACGCGTCCCTGGCGATCGCCGCCCTGCTGATGTACGTCGCCTACCGGCTCGGCAAGGACTGCCGGGACACCCTCATCGGTGAGGCCGCCGACCCCCGGCTGCGGCAGCGGGCGCACGAACTGCTGACCCTGCAGCCGGAGATCGACACGGTCACCGCGCTGCTCACGATGCGCCTCGGGGTCGACTCGGTGCTGCTGGCAGCCCGGGTGGACCTGACCGAGGGCATCGACAGCGAGACCGTGGAGGAGGCCGCGGTCCGCATCAAGCGCACCCTGGCCGAGGAGTTCCCCGAACTGGACCAGATCTTCCTGGACGTCACGGACGCCTCCGACGAGGACCGCCGCGCGGCGCACCGGCTGCGGCGGTCCCTGCGCGCCGAGGCGGGCAAGGGCGAGGGCGGGGGCTGACCGGTCGCCCGGCCGGCCCCCGCCCTCGTACGGGTGGTGCCGCGTGCGTCAGCGCACGTCGACGTAGACGGCGGTGCCGTCGCTGTCGAAGTGCTTGGAGTCACCGAAGTACTGGATCAGCCACTTGCCGTCGGAGGACGGCTTGCCCTTCACGGTGGCCTTGCCCGTCGAGCTCGTGGTGCCCGACGCGACGTACGTCCACTTCGTCGAGCCCTTCTTCTGGAAGAACAGCTCGACGTGCCGGCCCTTGTACGGCCGCCAGGAACCGGAGACGTACTCCTTCAGCGTGCCGGTGAAGGTGACGGTGGCACCCTTCTTCACCTTCGTCGCGGACGCCTTGATCGAGTACATCCGGGTGTTGGTGCGGGTCAGCCGGACCGGCTTGGTGGTGCTCTCGGCGAGCTGGTCGGAGACGTAGTGGTGCAGCCGGTAGTAGCCGTCGAGGTGGCCCCACTTGGTGATCGTCACCACGCTGCCGTTGTTGTCGGCGTGCGCGGTGCCGAGGTCCTGCCAGCCCGTCTTGCCGTCCTTGGAGTACTCCAGGTGGACGACCTGGGGCTGGTAGACGGACGTCACCCGGTCGTATGCGGCGTACAGCCGGGCGGACAGGGTCACCTTGGTGTCCGCGGCGATCTTGGCGCTCGCCTCGGTGAAGACGGAGTCCGCCGGGAGGACGATCGAGCCGCCGGCGGAGACGGAGGCGGACAGGTAGGGGTCCGCCTCTCCGGCCGACCAGGAACCGTACGTGGCGGGTGCCGCGATCACCTTGCCGGTGAAGGCGCCCGAGGCGTCGGTGGTGACCGTGACCTGACCCGTGCCGCTGAGCGCCAGCGCCACCGGCACCCCGGCGACCGGCGCGCCCGTGGTGTCCTTGACGTGGCCGCTGATCGTCACCGCCTGGCCGGGCACCGCGCGGGTGCGGTCGGCCGTGGCGGTGACGATCACGTCGGTCTGCCGGATCTCCGGGCTCCCGGCCTCCGCGGTGACGGACCCGTGCACCCGCCCGTCGTCCACGGAGAGCGCCGCCCTCAGCCCGGACCAGGTGACGACCGGGAACTCCTGGGAGGTGAAGGACCCGTCCGCCCCGGTCACGGCCTGCCCGGTGCTGTCGGGCCGCCCGTCGACGGAGTAGTAGGTGCGGGTCACGTCGACCGTGGCGCCCTCGACGGGCACCTGGTCGCCGCTGCCCGGCTGGACGCCGAGGAGCGTGCCGGTGACGGCCGTCGTGCGGTGGTCCTTGTCCAGCACCGTCCGCGTCAGCGCGGTGCCGGTGAGGACCGGCCGCAGGGTGAAGTCCAGGGTGCCGGCGCCCGTGCGGGTGACGGTGTGGCCCTGGTCGTCGGTGGCGGTGACGTCGATGGTGTACCGGCCCAGGTGCGGCATGGCGCCGCCGTCCTCGGTCAGCTTCAGCGGGGCGCCGGACGGCACCGACCACCGCTCCCCGGAGCCGGCGAGCGACAGCGCGTCCACGACGACCGCGTCGCCGTCGCGCACCGTCGCCGTGACCGAGGTGACCGCGGCGCCGGGGACGTCCGTCCACACCGGCACCGTGAAGGAGCCGCGCTCGGCGTCGGCCGTACGGGCCACACCGATGCCGACCGGGCCCGCGTCGTCGGCGAGGGCGGGGGTGACGGCGAGACCGCCGGAGAGCGCGGCCACCGAGGCGATCAGCGCGAGGGCGCGCCGGGACTCAACGGGCATTGACGTACTCCGTCTTCGACTCGCTGTAGAAGTGCGTGGAGTCGGCCTCCAGGTAGGCGCCCCACGTGCCGTCGCCGTAGGCCTTGGTGTTGAGGCTGAAACGGCCCGAGGAGTCGGTCCTCCCCTTCACGGTCCAGTACCAGGTGCTCTCGCCCTTGGGCCGGAAGACGATGACGACCTTCCCGCCCTTGTACGCCTTCCACTTGCCGCCCGACTGGTACTGCAGCGTGCCGCGGGCCTTCAGCGCACCGCCCACGCGCGGGCTGTTGGGCGTCATGTCGAAGGAGACGATCCGGGTCACCGTGCGGTGCAGGCGCTTCTTGGCCGAGGCCACCGCGAGCATCCCGTCCGACTCGGCGTGGTACAGGCGGTAGTAGCCGTCCGTGTAGCCGTAGGCGCTCACCGAGAAGGAGCACTTGCCGCCGGAGGAGTCCCCCGCGGAGCCCGACTTGAGGGTCTTCCAGCCGGTGCTGCCGTTCTTGGAGTACTGCAGGGAGACCTGCGCGTTCCAGCAGGAACCCGCCAGCTTGCCCTTGGCGGTGACCTTCTTGTAGGCGTCCAGCGACATCGTGACGCCCGAGTAGGAGCCGGCCGTGGGCACGTTGACCAGGTGCTCGGCGTAGGCGAAGCCGGACACGTACTCCGACGGCTTGACGTAGGTGTAGTGGTACGTCGTCTTCGTCGCCGTCGCCGCGAGCGAGAAGTTCCCCGAGGCGTCCGCGGTGCCCGTGCCCATCAGGCCGGGCGTGGTGTACCGGTACACGTCCGGCGGCTGCGGGGTGGTGACCAGGGGCGCGCCGGCGAACGGCTTCCAGCCCTCGTCGGTCAGCCGCTGGACGGTGCCCCGCATGGTGAAGGTCTTGCCCTGGTGGACCCGCTTGGCCGACGGATCGGCGCTGATCCGGTACTGCACCGCCTTGGCCGGCAGCTCCGGGAGGGCGGCCGGGGCCACCGGGTCGGTGTCGGCCCCGCCGCTGACGACGGCGGTGCCCGCGGTGAGCGCGCCGCCGGGCGTCACGCCGACCGAGAAGGTGCCGTCGGCTCCGGACGTCGCCGTCGCCGAGCCGTGCTTGGTGTCGACCCCGACGCGGGCGGTCCAGTTGACCCGCACCGGAGTGCCGGGCGCGGCCGGGCCGGTCGTGCCCGTCGCCGGGTCGAAGGTCGTGACGGCGCCGGTGAGCACCGCCGACTGGTGGTCGAAGTCGGTGTGGTCGCGGTCGTAGGCGAGCGTGCCGACCCCGGTGTGCAGCCGGTAGCCGAAGAGCCCCGCCCCGCCGTGTGCGGCGCCGTTCCAGTGCTGGACGGTGCCGCCGGGCAGGCGGTAGTCGACGTCCACCGGGTAGTCGCCGAACGCCGTGCCCGCGGGCAGGCCGACGGGCCGGTCGGTGTACCAGCCGCGCTGCCACGAGAAGGACAGGTCGTCGGTCGAGGCCAGTACGGGCGCGTCCACGGCCGCGGAGGCCCGGACGCTCACCTTGACCCACAGCGCCTGGCCGTCGGCCAGGCCCACGGCCAGGGTGCCGTCGTCGCCGGTGGTCAGGCCGCTGACCGTCACGTCGTCGGCGAAGGCGGGCCCAGCGGCCAGCGGCCCGGCCGCGAGGCCGGTGGTGAGAAGGAGAACGGATGCACTTCGGAGGACGGCAGCCCGATGTGCGCGCGAAATGCGCATGCAGGACCCCCCACAGGTCAGAAAGCGGCGCCGAAACGGTCAGCGCCGGAGGCCGAACAATAGCGAACCTGTGGGGAAACCGTGGGGGGTGGGGTTCCCGTGCCGGTCGTCGGTGGGCCGTCGGCGGCCGTCAGCCGCCGATCCGCACGCCGTGCCGGGCCAGCCAGGGCAGCGGGGCGACCGACGAACCCATCTGCGGCGTGACACGGACCTCGAAGTGCAGGTGCGGACCGGTGGAGTTGCCGGAGTTGCCGGACCGGCCGATCCGCTCGCCGGCGCGGACCCGCTGCCCGGGAACGACCTCCAGGACGGACAGATGGGCGTAGTGCGTGCAGTAGCCGTCGTCGTGCCGGACGACGACCTGGTTGCCGAAGCCGTCACCGCACGCGGCCACCACCACCGTGCCGTCGCCCACCGCGCGGACCGGGGTGCCCGGCGGCACCGCGAAGTCCTGGCCGGTGTGACGGTGCGCCCAGTGCGCCCCGGAGGCGTCGTAGCCCGCGGTGAGCGTGTAGTGCGCCACCGGGCGCACCCAGTGCGGGGCGCCCGGCCGGTGGGCGGCGGCGGACGACCGGGGCGGGGTCCGGGGGAGGTCGCGCGGGCAGTCCGCCGAGAGTCCCTCGTGGGCCATGAGCGCCAGGTCCCGGGCGGACAGCCCGGCCCGGGCGCGCAGCAGCCGCGCCTCGATGCGCCGGCGGAGAGCGTCCTTGCGGCGGGCCTCGCGGGCCAGCACCGCCAGCGTCCGGCGGACGGCCTCGGTGTCCGCCGCCAGCCGGCGCTCGGCCAGCATCCGCTCGGCCAGCAGCGCCGCCTGCGCGTGGTCGCCCTGCCGGGCCAGCGTCGCGCCCTCCAGCAACCGGTCGGGCCGCCCGGACAGCAGCAGCCGCGCCGAGGGTCCCAGCCCCCCGTTGCGGTACTCGCTGCGCGCCATCGCCCCGATCCGGTCCCGCAGCACGTCCAGCCGCCGCCGTTCCACCGCCGCGGCCCGGTGCAGCAGGCGCAGGTCGGCCCGCTTGCGGCGGACCGCCCGCTCCGCGTCCTCGTACGCCTGCACCGCGCGGGCCGCCTGCGCGTACAGCCGCTCCACCCGGGCCGGGGGGCCCGGGCGCGGCCCGGGGTGCTCGCCGGCCACCGCCGGCGAGGCGGTCAGCAGCAGGCAGAGGGCCACGGCCGCCGTCCTCCATCGCATCGCCCGATCCTTTCGGGCCGGTCACCGCGGGGCCCGGACGACACGCCCCGCCGCCCGGCGGCCACCCGGCGGGGTGACCGCATCCGGGCGTGCGCCCGGCGGGGGACCGCCCGATCATGGGAACGGGCGCACTCGGCGGACAGGAGGGTGACCGGGTGAGCGGTGACGGTGAGCCCGGCGGCTGGTCACCGCCGGACGACGGGGTCCTGCGGCAGGTGCTGGACGGCACCCCCGCGGGCGTGGGCATCTACGACCCGCAACTGCGCTACGTCTACGTCAACCCCGCCCTCGCCCGGATGAACGGCCTGCCCGCCGAGGCGCACCTCGGCCGCCGGATCACCGAGGTGCTGCCGGACCTGGACGACGCGGGCGAGGAGGCGCTGCGCCAGGTCCTGTCCGACGGCAAGTCGCGCGAGGTGCCCTCCAGCGGCCGCACGCACGCCGAGTCCGGGACGGGCCGGCGCTACTGGCAGGGCGCGTACCACCGGCTGGACGCGGCGGACGGCACGGTGCTCGGCCTCGTCGGGATCATGCTGGAGGTCAGCGCGTCGCGCCAGCACCAGCAGGAACTGGAACGGGCCCGGGAGCGGCTGGCGATCCTGGACCGCGCCGCCACCTTCATCGGCACCACCCTGGAGATGGACGAGACCTGCGCCGAGCTCGCCGGGTTCCTCGTGCCGCTGCTCGCCGACATCGCCACCGTCGAGGTCTTCCCCACCGAGCGCTCCACCCCCTACAACCGCGGTGTGCTGCGGCTGCGCCGGGCGGCGATGGCCGCGCTGCCGAACCTGCGCGAGCAGGTCAAGATCTTCGGCGAGCCCGGGGAGTACGTGGAGTACCCGTCGGGCACGACCATCCCGCGCTGCCTGCAGTCGGGCAGCCCGGTGGTGCAGAGCCTCTTCGAGGACGACGCCCTGGGCCACGGCGGGTCGGCCCGCGAGCGGATGGCCGCCTTCCGCTCGGTGGGCATCCACTCGGCGCTCGTCGTGCCGCTCGCGGCGCGCGGCGAGCCCATCGGCACGGTGACCCTGGTCCGCTGCGGCGAGTCGCCGGGGTTCACCGAGCGGGACACCGAGACCGTCCAGGACATCGTCCGGCGGGCCGCGATCTACCTCGACAACGCCCGCCGCTACACCCACGAGCACGGCATCGCCCTGGAGTTGCAGCGCGCCCTGATGTCGGAGCCGGGCTCCCCGCACCCCTCGGTGGAGGCCGCGTTCCGCTACCAGCCGGCCGGCAGCACCGCGCTGGTGGGCGGCGACTGGTACGACGCCGTACGGCTGTCCTACGGGCGCACCCTGCTGGCCATGGGCGACGTCATGGGGCACGGGGTGGAGGCCTCGGTCGACATGAGCCAGTACCGCTCGATGCTGCGCTTCGTGGCCGCGGCCGACCTGCCGCCGCACCGCATCCTGCGCCGACTGGACACCCTCATCTCGGAGACCGAGTCGGGCCGTCCGGCGAGCTGCCTGCTGGCCCTCGTCGACCCGGTGCGCAACACGTGCACCTTCTCCAGCGCCGGTCACCTGCCGCCCGCGGTCATCCGGCCGGACGGCACGGTCGACATCGTCGACGTGCCGGTCGGGCCGCCGCTGGGCACCGGCCACGGAGGCTACGAGCCCGTCGCGGCCTCCTGCCGGGCCGGTGACGTCCTGCTGCTGTACACCGACGGTCTGGTGGAGCGGCGCGGGGAGGACATCGACGCTTCGCTCGACCGCCTCGCCGGGTTGCGCCTGCACTCCGACGGTGATCTGGGCGGACTGGTCGACCGGGTGCTGTCCCTGCTGGTCGTGGAGCCGGCCGACGACGACATCGCGGTCCTCGCGGCACGGATCATGCGATAGGCGGATCAACCGCTCGGAGTACCACAACAGGCGGATCTCGACTTGCGCCCGCACGATGATCAAACGGGCCGCCGCAGGGGCGGGCCCGGGAACCGGCCCCTCGGGGAGGATCTGCCGTGACCGTCAGTCTGGCGCATCTGCGTCGTTGCTCCGTTGCCGTCGACCTCGGGGCGTCGCGCACCCGTGTCTACCTCAAGCACCAGGGACTCGTCGTGGACGAGCCCAGCGTGGCCGCCGTCAACGCGCACAGCGGTGCCCTCATCGCGGTCGGCTCGCTCGCCGAGAAGATGACGGGCCGCACGCCCGAGCACATCCGCGTGGTCCGCCCCATCCAGGCCGGCATGGTCGTCGACATCGAGATGGCCCAGCGCATGCTCCGTCACCTGCTGGGCGGTCAGCTCCGCAAGGCCTGGCGGCGCAAGCCGATGCTCCGGGCGGCCGTCTGCACCCCCAACGGCAGCGGACCGCTGGCCCAGCGGGCCGCCGTCGAGACGATGTACGGCCTCGGTTCGCGGCGGGTCGAGCTCGTCGACTCCGTCATCGCGGCCGCCATCGGGTGCGGACTGCCGGTCGAGCAGCCCGAGGCGACGATGATCATGCTGGCCGGGGCGAGCACCACGCAGATCGCGGTCATGTCGATGGGCGCGATCGTCGCGGCGGAGACCATCGCGGTGGGCGGCGAGGCGATCGACCACGCCGTCGTCCAGCACCTGCGCAACACCCACGAACTGGTGCTGCCCAGCCAGTCGGTACGGCCGCTGCACGAGATCCTCTCGGCGCCCGGCCCCACCGCGCCCAGCGCCGAGGTCCAGGGGCGCGACGTCGCCAGCGGCATCGCCCGTACGGTCCGCGTCGACACCGAGGCGGTGCGGCAGGCGATCCGGATGCCCATGGCGACGCTGGTCGACGGGATCGGCCAGACGCTCAGGCGGTGCCCGCCGGACCTGGTCGCCGACCTCACCGACCGCGGCATCATGCTCGCGGGCGGCAGCGCGCTGCTGCCCGGCCTGGACATGATGCTCCGTCAGGCCACCGGGATGCCGGTCACGATCGCGGACCGGCCCGACGTCTGCGCGGTGCGCGGGCTGGGCGCGATGATGGAGGGCCACCCCGTCCCGATGCCGCTCGACCCGCTGTCCGTGTAGGCCCCGGGCCGGGTTCAGACGTCCAGGACGAGACGGGAGCCGGCGGCTCCCCGCGAGACGCAGACGAGCATCGCGTCGTCCGTGCGGCGGGCGGTCGCACTGCCGCCGTGGCGGACCGCGTCCGCGCCCGCCAGGACCCGGACCCGGCACGTGCCGCAGAAGCCCTGGCGGCAGGAGTACGACGTCGCGGGCCGCGCCCCCGTCAGGACGGAGAGCGCGGTGCGGTCGGCCGGGACGGGGAGCACCTCCCCGTCCCGGCCGAGCTGCATCTCGAAGGCGGTGCCGTCCGTGATCGGCGGCGGCGAGAAGCGCTCCACGTGCAGCACCGGGGCCGGGCGCAGCGCGGGGATCAGCGCGGGCGGACCGCAGAAGTAGACCGCCGTACCCACGTCCGCGCCCGCCAGCAGCTCCGCCCCCGTCAGGGGACCACCGGCCTCCTCGTCGGTGCGGACCCGCACCCGCCACGGCTCGCGCCCCGCGAGCCCGGCCAGCTCCGCCAGGAACGGCAGCGTCGCCCTGCTGCGCCCCGCGTACACCAGGCGCCAGTCCGCCCCGGCGGCGGCCGCGGCGCGCACCATCGGCAGGATCGGCGTGATCCCGATGCCGCCCGCGAGGAAGAGCAGCGACCCGGAGCCGGTCAGGGCCAGGGGGAAGGCGTTGCGCGGGCCGAGGGTGCGCAGGACCGCGCCCGGGGCGAGGGCGTGCATCTCGCGGGACCCGCCCTCCCCGTCCGGGACGAGCCGCACCGCCACCCGGTAGGCGTCCCGTTCGGCCGGGTCGCCGCACAGGCTGTACTGGCGGCGGCGCCCGGACGGCAGGTCGAGGTCGAGGTGGGCACCGGGGTGCCAGGCAGGCAGCGCGGCGGTGCCGCCGTCCGCCCGTACCAGCCGCAGCCCCACGACGCCCTCGGCCGCCGCGGTGACCTCGGCGACGCGCAGGGCCAGCGAGCGGTCCACGGCGGCCGGTTCGCGCGCCGGCCGCCGCCCGCTGCCGCGCACCAGCAGCGGGGTGATCCGGGCGAGCAGCGCGAGCAGCGGCTCCGGACGGGAGCCGCCGGCCCGGCGGGGCGGCGGGGTCGCCCATGCCGGATGCGGGGGAAGGGTGCTCGGGTCGGGCAGGGACACGTGCGGGGACCCCCTAGTGGAGCGCCGCGCGCGCGGCGGGCGAGGACGCGAGGTAGGCGACGGCCTGCGTGGTGGACCCGTACCGCGACGGGTGGTAGCCGGGCCGCAGGTAGGAGAAGAAGAGCCGGACGACCGCGCGCGGCGGCGGCAGCAGCCCCCGCCGGGCACCGCGGTACCAGTCGCGCCAGCGCGGCTTCCCGGCGCCCACCGGGTCCTCGGCCATGAGGCAGCGCAGTCCGCGCACCCACCAGTAGAGCAACACGGGGAAGGCGACCAGGTGCGCCCGCACCCGGTGCCGGTAGCGGCCGTCAAGATGGGTGAACAGGTCGTACGCGACGGCGCGGTGCTCGACCTCCTCCGCCCCGTGCCAGCGGTAGAGGTCGAGGACGGCCCCGGCCTTCTCGTGCTTGTCGAGGGCGTCCAGCGCGTGCGCGTTCAGGATCCAGTCGCCGAGGAAGGACGTCACGTGCTCGATGGCGGCGATGATCGCGACGCGCTCGACGAGCCAGCCGTGGGCGGCCCTGCCGGTCAGACCGCGGTCGCCGAGCATCTCCTGGAAGAACCAGCGCAGTTGGGCGACGAACCCCTCGGTGTCCAGACCCGCGTCGTTGAAGTGGCCCAGCAGTGACTGGTGGGCCTGGGAGTGCATCGCCTCCTGGCCGATGAAGCCGATGACGTCCTCGCGCAGCCGGTCGTCCCCGATCATCGGCACGGTCTGCTGGAAGACGGTGAGGAACCAGTCCTCGCCCTCGGGCAGCAGGATGTTGAGGACGTTGGCGAAGTGGGTGAGGAAGGCGTCGTCGTCCAGGTAGCGGACGGGCAGGCCGTCCCAGTCCCAGTGCACGTCGCGCGGCTTGAGGACGAGGTGCTCGGGCTCGGCGGTCATGCCGCGGTCCCTTCCTTCTCGACACGTTCGACCAGGCGGGCGGCGTGCTCGGCGACGAGGTCCGGGCGGTGGGACGGCAGCCAGTGGCCGCCGTCGACGTGGTGGACCTCGGCCCCGGGTGCCCAGTCGGTGATCTCGGCCTGCCAGGGCGGCAGGACGAACACGTCCTTGGACGGGGCCAGCACGACCGCGGGGAGCGCGGCGTGCCGGACCCGGGGGCGGAACATGCGGGGCAGCACGTTGGCGCGGTAGAGCTTGAGCCCGGCACGGTTGCGGGCGGCGAGCCCTGGGCCGTAGCCGGAGGGGCCCTCGCCGGTCTCCAGGCGGCGCAGGGCCGTGACGACGCTGTCCAGGAAGCCGCTGCGGCAGGCGAGCTCGGCGACCCCCGCCAGGTGGAAGAAGCCGACGTACTGCGAGGCCAGCGACTGCTTGGCGAGCTTCAGCAGGCGGGCGGGCGTCGGCCGGCGCAGCTGGGCGCGGTACCAGCGGCCGGTGTGGTCCAGGTCGGGGCCGGAGATCGAGGTGATCGAGGCGTAGCGGTGGGCGAGCTCCGGGGTGCTGACGGTGTGCCAGCTCTGCACCGACCCCCAGTCGTGGGTGAGCAGGTGGACCGGGGCCCGCGGGCTGACCGCGTCGGCGACGGCGGTGGTGTCGGCGGCGAGCTGCGGCAGCCGGTAGGCGCGGGTACGGCGTGGGACGTCCGAGGCGCCCGAGCCGCGCACGTCGTAGGTCACGACGTGGAAGCCGCGGGCGGCGAGGCGCCCCGCGACGCCGTCCCACACACCGTGGTCGTCGGGGAAGCCGTGCACGCACAGCACCGTGGTCCCGGCCGGGTCCCCCTGCTCGTACACCGCCAGCCGCACCCCGTCGGAGGCCGTGACCCAGCGCTGCGCCATGTCCGCCGCCCTTCGTCTTCGCCTTCGCGTCACCGCGTCGTCGGTCGGTCGTCGCGTCCTTGTTGCGCCGTCGTCGCGTCGCCGTTCCCGGCGGCCACGATGGCAGCTTGTTGACGCGGTGTCTAGCAGTGGGACGGTATAGCTTTGGCGCCGTGACCGGTGAGAACGCGATACTGCGACGACGGCTCGGCGTCTTCGACGCCACCGTCGTCGGGCTCGGCTCGATGATCGGCGCCGGGGTCTTCGCGGCCTTCGCCCCGGCCGCCCGCGCGGCGGGGTCCGGGCTGCTGCTCGGGCTCGCGGCGGCCGCCGTCGTCGCCTACTGCAACGCCATGTCCTCGGCCCGGCTCGCCGCGCTCCACCCCGCCTCGGGCGGGACCTACGTCTACGGGCGCGAGCGACTCGGGCCGTTCTGGGGCTACCTGGCGGGCTGGTCCTTCGTCGTCGGCAAGACCGCCTCCTGCGGGGCGATGGCCCTGACGATCGGCGCGTACGCCTGGCCGGAGCAGCAACGGGCGGTCGGCGTCGCCGCGGTCGTGGCGCTCACCGCCGTCAACTACGCGGGCGTGCAGAAGGCGGCCTGGCTCACCCGGGGCATCGTCGCGGTCGTCCTCGCGGTGCTCGCGGCCTTCGTGGTCGCCGCGTTCACCGGCGGCGACGCGGACGCCGCCCGGCTGGACATCGGGGCCGACGCGACCGCCGGCGGGGTGCTGCAGGCGGCCGGCCTGCTCTTCTTCGCCTTCGCCGGGTACGCCAGGATCGCCACGCTCGGCGAGGAGGTCAAGGACCCGGCGCGCACCATCCCCCGGGCCATCCCGCTCGCCCTCGGCATCACCCTGGCCGTCTACGCCGCCGTCGCCGTCGCCCTCCTCGCGGTGCTGGGCCCGCAGGGGCTCGCCCGTTCCGCGGCGCCCCTGGCCGACGCCGCGGACGGCCTCGCGCCGCTGATGCGGGTGGGCGCGGCGGTCGCCGCCACCGGATCCCTGCTCGCGCTGATCCTCGGGGTCTCCCGCACCACCCTGGCCATGGCCCGCGACGGGCACCTGCCGCGGACCCTGGCCGCGGTGCACCCCCGGTCCGGGGTGCCGCACCACGCCGAACTCGCCGTCGGCGCGGTCGTCGCCGTGCTCGCCGCCACCGCCGACCTGCGCGGGGCGATCGGCTTCTCCTCCTTCGGCGTCCTCGCCTACTACGCCGTCGCCAACGCCTCCGCCTGGACCGTGGGCCCCGGCGTCCGGCGCGCCGTCCCCGCCCTCGGGCTGCTCGGCTGCCTCGCCCTGGCCTTCGCCCTCCCCTGGACCTCCGTCGCCGCGGGCGCCGCCGTCCTCGCCACCGGGGCGGCGCTGTACGCGGCACGCGCCCGCCACACCCGGCCCGCCTGACGCCCACCCCACCCCGCAGGCCAACTCCCCACCGGCCGGCCACGCCCGCCAAGCCGTCCCGGGCGAGGGGGCGTTGCCCGACTGAGATCCATCCGCAACGGCCCCGATGCCACCCGTCCGCCCCGTCCTGCGTCACAGTCGCAGAAGGCGCAGGGGGCGCCCCCGGGGGAAGCAGGTGACGGTGATGCGGCGGATCACGGCGGCGGTGCTGGCGGCGGTGGCGGCCGGAGCGGTCCTGACGGGTTGCGGCGCGAACACGGACCGGGGCCACGCCGGTGACACGCGGCGGCCCGGACCGGTGCGGGGCGCGGACGGCGCCCCCAAGGACGGCGGCTCCGAGTGGAACGGGCAGGGCACGGACGAGGACCGGGGCCTGGAGCGGGCGCCCGACGCGTCACAGCTGTCGACCTTCGCGCTGGACGTCGACACCGCCTCGTACGGCTACGCCAAGCGGCGGCTCGACGAGGGCTCGCTGCCCTCCCCCGCGGACGTGCGCCACGAGGAGTTCGTCAACAGCTTCCGCCAGGACTACCCCGCCCCCGAGGGCGACGGCTTCTCCGTCACCGTCGACGGCGCCCGCATCGGCGACGAGGAGGGCTGGTCCCTCCTGCGGGTCGGCCTCGCCACCCGCCCCGCCGACGAGGGGAACCGGCCGCCGGCCGTGCTCACCTTCGTCGTGGACGTCTCCGGCTCCATGGGCGACCCGGGCCGGCTGGACCTCGTCCAGAAGGCGCTCCGTGCCGCGGTCGGCGAGCTGCGGGACGACGACTCCCTGGCCGTGGTGACCTTCAGCGACCGCGCGCGGGTCGCCCTGCCGGCGACCCGGCTCGGCACCGGGGGCGCCCGGCAGCGCGCCCTGTCCGTCGTCGACCGCCTCGCGCCGGAGGACTCCACCAACCTGGAGGCGGGCCTGCGCACCGGCTACGACGTGGCCCTGGAGAGCGCCCGGCGCGGAGCCACCAACCGGGTCGTCCTGCTCTCCGACGCCCTCGCCAACACCGGGCAGACGGACCCCGACGCCCTCCTGGAGCGGATCGACCGGGCCCGCTCACAGCACGGCGTCGCCCTGTTCGGGGTCGGCGTCGGCAGCGAGTACGGCGACGAACTGATGGAGCGGCTGGTCGACAAGGGCGACGGCCACACCTCGTACGTCTCCACCCCGGCCGAGGCCCGTGCCCTGTTCGTGGACCAGCTGCCCGTCAACATCGGCCTGCGCGCCCGCGACGCCAAGGCCCAGGTCTCCTTCGACCCGAACACCGTCGAGCGCTACCGCCTGATCGGCTTCGAGGACCGCGCCGTCGCCGACGAGGACTTCCGCGACGACCGCGTCGACGGCGGCGAGGTCGGCCCCGGCCACACCGTCACCGCGCTCTACGCCGTACGCCTGAAGGCGGGCGCCCGCGGCCACGTCGCCACCGCGACCGTGCGCTGGCTCGACCCGCACGACCGCTCCCCGCACGAGGCGTCGGGCGCCGTCGAGGCGGACCGGCTGGCCGGCCGGCTGTGGGACTCCGGCACCTCGCCGCGGCTCCGGGTGGACGCGGTGGCCGCCTACTTCGCCGACGCGCTGCGCACCTACGACACCGGCGAGGAGCAGCTGCCCGGCGCCCCCGGCCTCGCCCGCCTCGGCGACCGCGCGCACGCCCTGGCGGCGACCACCGAGGACCCCGCGGTACGCGACCTGGCGGAAGCCGTGGACAGCGCGTACGCGCTGCGCGCGGGCTGATGGAGTATCAGTGAACCCATGACAGAAGAGAAGGAACCCGAGCCGCGGCTCGACGCCCGCTTCAGCAGCACCGGCGCGGCCCCCACCACCTGGCACGACGCCCGCGGGCACCTGGCCGGAGCCGAGATCTACTGGCTGACCACCGTCCGTCCCGACGGCCGCCCCCACGTCACCCCGCTCATCGGGGTCTGGCTGGACGACGCCCTGCACTTCTGCACCGGCGCCGACGAGCGCAAGGCCAAGAACCTCGCCCGCAACGGCCGGGTCGTCCTCACCACCGGCAACAACGCGCTCGGCGAGGGCCTGGACGTGGTGCTCGAGGGCAAGGCGGCCCGCGTGCGCAGCGAGAACCAGCTGCACCGGATCGCCGCGGCGTACGAGACCAAGTACGGCTCCGGATGGCACTTCGACGTCGGCGACCAGGTCCTCGTCGGCGAGGGCCACGAGGCCCTGGTGTACGAGGTGGAACCCACCACGGCCTTCGCCTACGCCCGCGGCACCACCTACAGCCAGACCCGGTGGCTGTTCTAGGCGCACGTGGCCGGGACGTGGCGCAGGCCGTGCCGGAGGTCCGGCCTCACCCCCGGGAGCCCGGGGCCGGACCCGGGCCCCGGCCACGCGCCCGTCCCGGTCCGGCGCCGGCCGGGCCGTGGAAGGCGGCACGGTCGGCGGCGGCGGTACCGCGTTCCCAGCCCTCGCGGTCGCGGCCCCTGAGCCGCTCCGTGCGGGTCTCGGGGAACATCGCGTCCACGGCGCGGCCGACGGCGACCTCGCGGGCCGCCAGCACGGGGAGCACCTCCGTGGACCCGCCCGCCTCCGCGGCTTCCTCCGTCGCGTCACGGGCGGCCGCGGCCAGGCGCTCGCCGATCCGGCCCGCGTAGGCGATGAGGAAGGACTCGCGGAAGTCCCGCGACAGGTCCCCGCCCCTGGCGCCGCCCTTGCCGCCCCTGCGTCCCGGGCGACGCGTGGCCGGCCCCGGGGCGCCGCCGCCGCGCATGGCCGCCTCGGCCTGCACCAGCAGCGAGGTGTACAGCACCTCCACGGCCTCCAGGTCGGCCTCCCAGCCCACGACGGTCGAGAAGCCGAACTCCGCCGACCACACGGCACGGCAGCGGTTCGCCGCCGCGACCGCGTCCAGCAGCAGCGCCTTCGGCGCCTCGTACGGACGCTCCACGCCGATCCGCCGCGCGCCGGGACCGCCGCCGCCCGGTGCCGTACCCGCGACCAGCGCCTCGTCCACGCTGTGCCGTGCCATCAGGTGCTGGGCCTTCGCGCTCAGCGCCTCCGCCTCCTCGGGGAAGGCCGTGGACTCCGCCTTCGCCAGCAGCGCCCTGATCCGCCGCAGCATCGGATGCCCCGCACCGCCGGCACCTCCCGCGGCGGGCGCGGGCGCCGCCGGCGGCGTGATCCCGGGCAGCCGCCCCAGCAGGCGGACGAGCTCCAGCACGGCCGTCGCCACGGTGAAGCGGTCCAGCCGTTCGGCCGCCCCGTACGCCGTCAGGAGGCCCGCCGGGTCACCGCCCCCGTCGGCGGTCAGGCGCCCGGCGAGCCGCACGTGCTCCGGGCGCAGTTCGCGGCGCACCATCCGCAGCAGGTCGGCGTCCTCCCAGCCGCGCGCCCGGCAACCCCGCAGCAGCCCGCCCACCGCGGTCGCCACCGCCCGGCCGACCTCGTCCCACCCGGCCTCCGCCGCCGCCATCGCCGACGCCCCGGCGTCCAGCGCCGTCTCGACGTCCCCCTCCGGCGCCCCCAGGACACCGGCGAACGCCGCCTCGACCACCGTCATCGCATCTCGCACGCGGTTCAGGATCGCACCGACACGCCGCGCACGGAGCACCGTGCCCGCCCGCCCCGGCGGGCCGGGACATCCACACGACCGGGTTCCACGCCGACGTCACGGCCGAGCCCGCGCCGGCGGCCGCCGGATGCGGCCCGGTGGCCGTCGCCCTGCCCGGTCACGGGCGCGGCCCCACTCCCGGGGACCTGTCGATCGGGAACCGCGCCCGCCTCATGGGACGGCTCGCCGCCGACACGGGCTGCGACGTCGTCGTCGGCCGCAGCCTGCCGGCTCGACCAGCCACCAGTGCTGGGCACGGCGGCCTGGGCGGTCGCGCTGAAGACCCTGCCCCGCCGCTCCCTCGTCGCCCGGCTGCGCGCCGTCGGCGGCACCGCCGACGACATCGACCTCACCGGCCGGGCACGGCGTCCTCCTCGAACAACCCGGCCACGTCACGGAGATCATCGTGGCGGCCGCCGCCGGGATCAGCCGGCCGCGCCGCCCCGCTCCACCAGGACCGGCCACAGGCGCTGCGCCAGTTCCGGGTCGGCGCGGGCCACTTCACGCCCGAGGGCGGACGCGGCCGCGGCGAGCGCGCGGCGCAGTTCGGCCGGCTCCGCCGAGCGCACCAGCGTCGCGTGCAGCGGCCCCGTGACCTCGTCCGGCAGCAGGTCGGCGCCCTTGGCGTAGGCCGCGGGGTGCCCAAGGCGCAGGCAGGCGAGGGCGATGACCTGGGTGCGCACCGCTCCGATCCAGTGCTCGGCCTGCCACAGCCGGCCCCGCTCGATGCTCGCCGCGGCGTGCAGGACGTGGTGCCAGCCGAGCCCCGCCGGCGTCCCCGGGTCGGCCGGCGCCGCCTCCGGCGCCCGGCCCGCGGCGCCGAACACCGTCCGCCACTGCGGCCCCCGGGGCCCGAACTCCTCCTCCGGCGTGAACGCCAGGTCCGCCTCCAGCGCCCCCGGCAGCAAGAACACCCGGTAGACGGTCGCCCCCGCCGGCAGCTCCCAGTGGTGCAGCGCACCGAACCCGACCCCGTACAGCCACGCCGTCCAGCGGGCCAGCGCCGTGCCCACCTCGCCCCGCACCCCGAGCACCAGGTCGACGTCGGACCACCGGTCGCCGCCGCCCGGGACCGCGAGCGAACCGGTGAGCGCGGCCCCGGTGACGTCCGGGTCGTCCGCGGCCAGACCGAGCAGCCGGGCCCGCAGGCGGTCGCGTTCCCCGGGTGTGAACATGCCCTCACCGTAGCGAAGCGGGCGCCGCGCGTCCGGGCCGGTCATCCGCCGGTCGCCCGCCGGTCGTCCGGCGGACATCCGGTGATGGGAACGTGCGGGCGTGACTCGCACGATGGCTCTCGGACTGGCCGGTACCGCCGCGCTGGCGGTCGGCGGCAGGGCCGCGGGGGCGCTGCCGGTACGGGACGGGATCGCGCTGCCGCAGGGGCAGGCGGCGGCCGGACTGCTGGTGGCGTACTTCGGCCTCGGGCTGCTCGTCGCGGCGTGGTGGCAGCTCGGCCGGCTGGTGCGCGGGCCCCGGCCCCCGTCGATACGCGCGCTGCTGACGACGTTCGCCGTGTGGGCGGCACCGCTGCTGCTGGCCCCGCCGCTGTTCAGCAGGGACGTCTACAGCTACCTGGCGCAGGGCACGATGGTGAACGCGGGCATCGACGCCTACACGCACGGGCCGGGCGTGCTGGGAGGTACGGCGGCGGCCGAGGTGCCGGCGATCTGGCGGAACAGCCCCGCGCCCTACGGGCCGGCGTTCCTGGCGCTGGCGCGCTTCGGGGCGCACGCCGGGGTCGCCGGGATGCGGGCACTGGCGCTGCTGGGGGTGGCCCTGCTGGCCACGCTGCTGCCGCGGCTCGCCCGGCGCTGCGGCGCGGACCCGGCCGCGGCCGTGTGGCTGGGGGCGCTCAACCCGCTGGTGCTGCTGCACCTGGTGGCGGGGGCGCACAACGACGCCGTGATGCTGGGCCTGCTCGGCGCGGGCCTGGGCGCGGCACTCGCCCGACGCCCGGTCGTGGCCGCCACGCTGGTCACCCTGGCCGCCCTGGTCAAGGCGCCCGCGGCGCTCGGACTGCTGGTCGTGGCCAGCCTGTGGGCCGAACACCTGGAGGGCCGCCGGCGCCTGGCACGCGCCGGGGCGGCCACGGCGGCGGTCGCCGGCGCGGCCACTGTGGCGGTCACCGCCGTCACCGGCGTCGGCTACGGCTGGATCGGCGCGCTGACCACGCCCGCCTCGGCCTCCAACTGGTCCCTGGTCAACGTCCTGGGACGGTTCGTCGGCACCCCGGACGTGTGGCGGCTGCTCGGCATGGCCGCGGCCGCGCTCGTCATCGCCGCCGTGTGGCTGTACCGCGAACGGCTCGGGCCGGTGTACGCCCTGGGGATCAGCCTGCTCGCGGTGGCGCTGCTGGGCCCGGCCATCCGCCCCTGGTACCTGCTGTGGGGACTCGTGCCGCTCGCCGTGGCCGCACCCGACGGCCGGGTGCGGCGGATCGCCGCGCTCGCCAGCGCGGTGCTGGCGCTCGTGGTGCTGCCCAGCGGGTTCGCCGCGACGCCCCGTCAGATCGCCCTGGCGGCCACGGGTGCGGCCCTCGCGCTGCTCCCGCTCGCCGCGCTGCGGCTGGTCCGGCTCGTACGTCCCGCGTTCGCCTCATGAGGCGGATCGTGACGGCGGCCGCCGCCGTGGTCGCGACCGCGCTCTTCCTGGCCACCGTGCCGCTGCACCGGCACTGGTTCGACCTCGGCGTGTACTGGGGCACCGTCAACGCCTGGACGCACGACGGCGTCGGCGTCTACGACTACCTCAGTCCCGGGACGACGTACGGCTTCACCTACCCGCCGTTCGCCGCGCTGTGCATGCTGCCGCTGACCCTGGTGAGCTGGCCCGCGGCCGTCGTCTGCGCGGCCGCCCTCAACATCTGCGCCGCGGCGGCCGTCCTGTGGTGGACGGTGTGGCCGATCGTGCGCCGCGAGGGCTGGACCCCCTGGTACGCGATGGTGCTGGCCGTGTGCCTGATGGCGCTCCTGGAGCCGGTCCACGACACCTTCACCTTCGGGCAGGTCAACCTGGTCCTGCTCGCCCTGGTGCTCGCCGACGCCGAACTGCTGCGCCGCGGCAGCCGCTGGGCCGGGTGCGCGATCGGCCTCGCCGCCGCCGTGAAGCTGACGCCCGCGCTGTTCATCGGGTGGCTGCTGCTCGCCGGGCACCGCCGCGCCGGCCTCACCGCGGCCGCCACCGCGACCGGGGCGACCCTGCTGGCGGCGCTGGCCGCGCCCGGCGCGTCCCGCGACTTCTGGACCCGGGCGATGTGGGACACCGACCGCGTCGGCTCGCTGTCGTACGCCTCGAACCAGTCGCTGCGCGGCACCTTCGCCCGGCTCGACGCACCCACGTGGGTGTGGGCGGTGGCCGTGGTCGCGGTGCTGGCGGTGTGGGCGTACAAGGTGCGCCGGTCCGGCGTCACGACGGGCGTCGCCCTCACGGGGGTGACGGCCTGCCTGGTCAGCCCGGTGACCTGGGTGCACCACCTGGTGTGGCTGATCCCGGCGTTGGCGGCGCTGGCCGGCGAGGCGCTGCGGGTACGGACCCGGGGCCTGACGGTCGCGGCGGTCGGCAGCTACGTCCTGCTCTGCAGCAGCGTCGTGTGGCTGTGGCGGGGCGACCCCGGCACCGGCGGCCCGGGCACCCTCGTGGGCGGCAGCGCCTACGTGTGGATCGGCCTGGGGCTGCTCGTCGCGCCCCGGCCCGGATGGCGTAGCAGGGCGCGCCCGCGTCCGATCCTGGCTGACAGGGTGGGGGAGAGGGCCGGCTGACGGCCCGTCGGCCGAGCCGTCCGCCGAGTCCCGAGGAGATCGACACATGCGTGTGTCCCTGCGCCGGACGTTCGCCGCGCTGCTGATCACCGCCGTCCCCGCGCTGGCCGCCCTCCCCGCGCCGGTGCCCGCACAGGCGCACTCCTCCGTCGCCCTGGCACCCCTGCTCGGCGTCGGGGCGCCGAACTCCATCCCCGGCCGCTACATCGTCACCCTGGCCCCGGACAGCGACCCCTCCGCCGTCGCGAGCGCGGCCGGGATCACCCCGGCCCACGTGTACGACAGCGTGATGCGGGGCTTCGCCGCCCCGCTCACCGGACGGCAACTGGCCCGGGTACGGGCGCTGCCCTCGGTGCGCGGCGTCGAGCAGGACACCACGGTCACCCTGCCCGCGGAGGACCGGATCCCGGTGTCGACCAGCCGCCGGATGCCGGGCAGCCCGCCCCCGGCCGACGGCACCGGCCGGTTCTGGGGCCTGGAGCGCGTGAGCAACCGCGCCCCGGCCACGCACGGCTTCACCGTCCGCGCGACCGGCGCCAAGGTCACCGCGTACATCATCGACAGCGGGATCGACTTCACCCACCCGGAGTTCGGCGGCCGCGCCAGGCCCGGCATCGACGAGATGGACGACGGCCGCAACGCCGCGGACTGCGCGGGCCACGGCACGCACGTCGCCGGCACGGTCGGCGGCGAGCACACCGGGGTCGCCCGGGCGGTCTCGCTGGTCTCCGTACGCGTGCTGGACTGCGAGGCGCGCGGCCCCAACTCCGGCATCATCGCCGGGATCAACTGGGTCGCCCAGCACGCGGTGAAGCCCGCCGTGGCCAACATCTCGCTGGGCGGCCTCTACTCCCCGACGATGAACGAGACCCTGGACGCGCTGGCCCGGGCCGGGGTCTTCCCGGTCGTCGCGGCCGGCAACGACGACGTCAGCTCCTGCGTCATCTCCCCGGCGAGCGCGACGGAGTCCTTCACCGTCGCCGCGACCGACCGGGCCGACCACCGGGCGGCGTTCAGCAACTTCGGCAGCTGCGTCAACCTGAACGCGCCCGGTGTCGACATCGCCTCCGCCTTCCCCGGCGGGCTCTACGCGATCATGAGCGGCACGTCGATGGCGGCCCCCCACGTCACCGGCATCGCCGCGCTCTACAAGGACACCTACGGGGACGCCGGCTTCGAGGTGCTGAAGAAGTGGCTCCTCGACCACGCCACCCGGACCGCGGTCCCCGAACCGTGGGGCACCCCGCAGCTGGTGGCCTTCGCCGGGGACCTCTGAACGGCCCCGCCGTCCCGCGCCCCGCCCGTCAGGTGAGTTCGCGCGCGAGGTGCAGCGCCGTGATCGCCATGCGGCGGGCGTGGAAGAAGCGGTGCGCCCCGTGGTTGGCGACGCCCGCGTCCAGCTCCAGCCGCTCGCAGCCCGCCGCCCGGGCCCTGGCCTCCACCTCCGCCAGCAACCGCGTGCCCACCCCCGCGCCACGCGCGTCCAGC
The DNA here is from genome assembly GCF_056858595.1 of Streptomyces sp. TOM-9. Lineage (NCBI taxonomy): Bacteria > Bacillati > Actinomycetota > Actinomycetes > Kitasatosporales > Streptomycetaceae > Streptomyces > Streptomyces sp. TOM-9. Next base: position 4,524,142 of record NZ_JBXEQB010000001.1, read on the forward strand.
GCCGTGACCAGGTCGTCGACCAGCAGCAGCCGCCCCCTGCTGGTGGTCAGCACCCGGTGCGTGGCCACCCCCAGGTAGCGCTCCCGCTCGTCCAGCGCCGCCGTGAAGACCACCCCCTGGTCATGCGCCTCGGCGGCGAAGGCCGCGAACCCGTCGGCGGTCAGAGCCGGTCTCAACGCCCTGATCAGCGGCCCGACTTCAGCGGTCATGGCCGGTTCACCAGACTTCACGTCCACGAACGTCAGTTCCATGGCGTGATCCTAGGAGGCGCCGGCGCCCGCCGCGCTCCGGTACGGATCAAGTCGCCGCGGCGTTCAGCACGGCAAAGGCCGAGCGGTTGTGCGCCGCCGTTGATCGGCGAGACGGCGCACACCCACCCGGCCCGGGGCGCGGACGGCCCCTAGACCTCGACCCGCTCCCGGGCCTCGACCACCATCGGCAGCCGGTCGGGGTGCGGCACCGCCGCGGTGACCTCCCGTGCCGTGTGGCCCGGGGCCGGCCGCAGCCGCCGCCGGCCCAGCACCGTGGCCAGCGAGATGATCATCTGCGTCCAGGCGAAGGAATCCCCTATGCACTTGCGGGTCCCCGAGCCGAACGGGACGAACGCCCCCCGCGGCAGGTCCGCACTGCGCTCCGGCAGCCACCGGTCCGGGTCGAACCGCTCCGGGTCCGGGAACGAACGGCGGTCCCGGTGCAGGGCGTAGAGGCTGAAGGCGACCTCGGTGCCGGCGGGCAGGGTCACCCCACCGAGTTCGACGGGCTCGACGGCACGGCGCATCAGCAGGGTGACACCGTGCAGCCTGACCACTTCGTTGATGACCCGCGACAGGTACTCGTACGCGGCGACGTGCTCCAGCCCAACCGGGCCGGACCCCGATACCGCCGCGATCTCGGCCAGCAGCCGCTCCTCGACCTCGGGGTGCCGTGCGATCTCGTGGAACGCCCAGGTGAGCGTGGTCGCGGTGTTCTCCGCACCGGCGAAGAGGATGGTGCTGAGTTCGTCCCTGACCTCCACGTCCGTCAGGGCCTCGCCGGTGTCCGCGTCACGCGCCGCGAGCAGTGTCGACAGCAGGTCGGGCCGGTCCGTGTCGCCGGATTCGCGGGCGGCTGCGACGACCTCGTCGATGACCCGGAGGAGTGCGCCCGCCGCGGCGTCGAAACGGCGGTTGGCCGGGATGGGAACCCTGTCGAGGAACTTGGGTGAGGCGGTGCGCAGGAGCAGGGTGTTGACGATGACCGGCAGGTGCACCCGTATGGCGTCGACCGCGGGCTTGCCGATGTCCGTCGAGAACATCGTCCCCGCAAGCGTGTTGACCACCATGGCGGCCATCTCCCGCTCCACGGCGACGGTGTCCCCCGGGCGCCACGAGTCGGCCGTCGCCCGTGCCTGAGTTGCCATGACTTCGGCGTAGCCGGCGATGCGGGTCCGGTGGAACATCGGCTGCATCAGGCGGCGGTGCCTGCGGTGGGTGTCTCCCCCGGCGGTGACCAGCCCCTCCCCCACCAGGACCTTCAGCCGGTCGAAGAAGCGCCCCTTCTCGAAGCTGCGCCCCTTGGTGACCAGCAACTCGTTCACCAGCGCGGGGCTGTTCACGAAGTAGACGGGCATCGTGCCGACGTCGACCCGGACCAGGTCACCGGTGTCGCGGAGCGACGTGACAAAACCAAGGGCATTGCGCGCCAGCGGCCAGACGTGGCCGATGAGCGGAAGCCGACCGGGGGCGCGCGGAACCGAGCGCAAGTCTGCATTCACCCCGAGAACTCCTCTTCTTTCGCGGAATCTACGCCGTGCGCTGTGCGATCGGGTGTATGAAGGAGTCGAGGGTTGCCGTTTGGGTGAACTCGTGTGACGGACGGGACGGTTCCCTCTCGGGAAGCAGATCCCACCACCAGTCGATCGCCGGGATGCCCAGCGGATCCAGACTGTCGTCGCTGGGTGTGTCACAGAAGGTCGAGGGGAGGTTCGCCGGATCATCGGGTGTGGTGTAGCGGACCGAGCTGACGCCCCAGTCCTGGGCCCCGCGTATGAAGTGGCCGAGGCTGTCGAGGAACTGTCGCAGCTGTGGACTGCCGAAGATCCTCAGATGGTCCGAGACACGGAGGAAGAGGTTCATCACGCGGTCACGCTGTGCGATGGCCAGGGTGAGGGCCTTGTCCTGCGGAAGCCCCCGCTCCTCGGCGAGCACGCGCACCACGTTCAGGTAGAAGCCGCCTGCCCGCTCCTCCTTGTGGTGCGAGAAGATGTCGTTGTCCCAGCAGATGATGAAGTACGCCATCTCGGCCGCGGCACGCACCGCGGTGAGGTCCCTCTCCAGCGGCTGGAGCTCGTAGCCGTGCCCCATCTCCAGCAGCGGCATCATCACGGACGTGGCGCCGTCGTAGATCCGCATGAGCGTGTAGTCGTTGAGGTCCGGTACGGTGCCGCGACTCCTGAAGGACGCCTCCCACACGACGGAGGAGAAGTACTCGCGCAGGGCGTCGACCCAGCGGGCGACCTGACCTGGAGTGCCGAACACGTCCATCCGGTAGCGGAGGTCCCGCAGCCCCTGCGCCAGCGGATCGTCCGCCAGCATCGAGACCTCGGGGTTCTGGGCTATGCGCAGCAAGCGGGAGAGCGCCCCCATGAGATCGCCCGGCCGGGTCCCGATGTCGCCTTCCTCGCAGTAGCCGTCGTCAACGCCGAAGAGCCAGATGATGAAGTCCGCGGTGATGGTGATGACCTCCTCGCGGCCATCCGGGAGGATGCGTGCCGCGAAGGTACCGATGTCGTGCTGCACGAGGCGGCTGCGGAGCGCGTCGGAGCCGATGGAGAAGTGGTCGGCCCATTCGGCGGTCCGCGCGTCGATGGCGGCGTGGCTGGGATGGATGGCCGGACTGAGTGGAGAGTAGATCGGTGGAACTATCAGGTCGGGCCCCACTGACGGTCACCTCTCAGTTGTCAACCCTCTGACCACCGGCAATTTCGCCTGGCACATGCCCAAGCGGAACACGAGTGGATCATTTACAGCGACCATTACTCCGGCATATGGCCATGCAGTCAAGTGGCCAGATCTCGCCATGTGGAAGGTAGTTGGCCCACGCAATGCTTGCGCCGGGCGTGCGCCGTGTGCGCGGACGGCGCGCCCTCGCGCCGTCACCAGGCGGAAACGGCTCTCCGTATACACAGAGGCGCACGGCGGGCGCACGGGCGCATCCGCCCGTGCGCCCGCCGTGCGCGGGTCACAGAATGAGACGCTCGGTCTACCGGCGCAGCCAGCTCCGCAGAGCGCTCCACCAAGACCGCCTGCCCGCCGGAACCGAGGGCATCGGCGCTGCGGCCACCTGCGCAACCGGTGCCACAGAGGGCTGGGGCACCGCCTGCGGCAGCGGCTGGGGAATCACTTCGCGCGGTGCCGGCTTCACGCTGGCCCCGGTGTCCTCCTCCTCGCGCGGTCGGCGCGGCGTGAATTCCACGGGGAGTTCCGCGAGATGGTGCGAGGTCCACGCCGGAATCCGGGCGAGCTCGCCCGGGTCGACCGTGAGCCGCAGATCGGGAAGCCGCGCCAGCAGGACGTCGATGCCGGTCTCGGCGATCGCACGACCGATGTCCTGGCCCGGGCACTCGTGCGGACCGCCGCCGAAGGCGAGGTGGGACCGGTTGCCGTGCATCGGGGTCACGAGGTCGGGACGGATCGCGGGGTCGGTGTTCCCCGCGGCAAGCCCCAGGAGGAGCATGTCCCCCTCTTCGATGCGCTGGTTGCCCAGTTCCATCGGGCCCGTGGCGTACCGGGCAGGCATCACCCAGAGCGGGGGCTCGTCCCACAGCACCTGTTCCAGGCCGTCAGGCAGCGTCATGTGGCCGCCCGACAGGTTGCCACGGAACCGTGGATCGGTGAGCACCAGTTTCACCATGCCCGCGATCAGGTTCGCGGTGGTCTCGTTCGCGGCCACGAGCACGAGGCGCAGGTGCTGGATGACCTCGTCGTCGCTGAAACCGGCGGCGTCGTCGATGAGCCAGGACGCCAGGTCGGGGCCCGAGTCGGCGTGCTTCTCCGCCACCAGCCGGGTCAGCGACTCCAGGATGTGGACGTAACTGGCACCGGAGGTCTCGGTGCCCTTCATCAGGTCACGGCACGCCTCCGCGAGCCGTGGCCCTTCCTCCTCGGGGAGACCGAGCAGGTTCGTCATGACGAGCAGAGGAAGCTGCTCGGCGAACTGGGGCACCAGGTCGGCATTGCCGGCGGCGGCGAACTCGTCGATCAGCTGGTTCGAGACCCGCGTCACGTGGCGTCGGATGCCATGGCGGTTGAAGCGCCCCATGCCGCGGCTGACCGCGCCGCGCAGCCGCTTCTGGTCCTCACCGTCGGCGAAGACGACCAAGGGCTGCCAGGTGATGGTGGGGGCGAGCGGGTGCTCCGGCTTGAGCTCCCCTCGCTGGAAGACGTTCCAGCGCCGGGAATCGGAGGAGAACCGGGACGGGGTGCGGAGCACCTCGAGGTTCTCCCGGTAGCCAAGCACCAGCCACGCCGGCAGGTCGTCGTGGAGCAGGACGGGAGCCACGGCTCCGTGCTCGGCCCGGAGCTTCTCGTAGACGCCCATCGGGTCGGCCTCGGCCTCGGGGTCGTAGAGGCGGCGTATGCCGCCGGCACCGGAGGCGTGGGCGGGGCACTCGGGGGGTGGGGTTGTCACGATGCCTCCGTGGAGAGGGCGAGGGAGTGCAGATATCGCATCAGGGTGAGCAACACGTCGCGGCTGGAGTCCCGCTTGCGAGCGTCGCAGTGCACGATCGGGACGTGCTCGGGAAGGTCGAGGGCGGCCCGCAGGTCCTCGACGGGGTGCGGAGGCGCCTCCGGGAAGGTGTTGATGGCCACCACGAACGGCACCCCGCGCTCCTCCAGCCGCCCTATGACGTCGAAACTGACTTCGAGGCGGCGGGTGTCGACAAGGACGACCGCGCCCAGCGCCCCCTCGAAGAGCCCGTTCCAGAGGAACCAGAAACGCTGCTGGCCGGGGGTGCCGAAGAGGTACAGCACCAGTTCCCGGTTGATGCTGATCCGGCCGAAGTCCATGGCGACCGTGGTGGCGGTCTTGCGTTCCACTCCGGCGGTGTCGTCCACACCGACACCCGCCTGGGTCATGGTCTCCTCGGTCGTCAACGGCCTGATCTCACTCACCGATCGGACCAGGGTCGTCTTGCCGACCCCGAAACCCCCGACGATCACTATCTTGACCGCGGCGGTGGCGGTTTCCGGCAGTGCGTCCTCGCTCCGCGGCCCGGTGACGACGAGGGGGTCAGAGCTTCTCAAGTCCATGCATCACCGCCTCAATAAGAGCGACGTCGGGAAGGTTGGCGGGCGGAATCGGCGAGCGCGCCTCCACCCTTTTCTCGGCCAGCAGGTCGGTGAGGAGCACCGTGACCACGCTGACCGGAAGATTGAGGTAAGCGGAGATCTCAGCCACGGAGAGGGGCGAAGTGCACAGTCGCACGATCGCCGCCTGCTCCGGCGGCATCCCCGGCGGTGGCCCGGTACGCGCCCGGACCAGCGTGACCAGGTCGAGGGTGGAAGTGTCGGAGCCCCCGCTCCGACCTCCCGTGATCACGTAGAGCCGCTCGGGGCTTCCTTCCTCCCATCCCTGACCCGATTCGCTCATCCGGCATGCTCGTCGCTACGCGGCGGACTGCTCAGGTGCTCACCGATGCGCGCCACGAGGTCGCGCATCCGCTGCCCCATCAGTCCGGCATCGACCCCCTCGTCGGCGAGCACCGCGAGGTACGCCCCGGCGCCGGCCGCCATCAGGTAGAAGAAACCGCCCGACATCTCGATCACGACCAGCCTCATGCGGCCGTCACCGTGCGGGAACTCCGACGCGACGGCCGCCGCCAGGCTCTGCAGACCGGCACAGGCCGCGGCGATCCGGTCGGCCGCGTCCGTGTCCGTTCCCCACTGAGCCATGCGCAAGCCGTCCGCGGAAAGCACCACCACGTGGCGGGTCTGCGGAACGCTGGTCGCCAGGTCCTTGAGCATCCAGTCCATGTTGGCCCGCTGCTGAATCACGGCTACTCACCCTTATCTAACGACTCGTCACTGTTGCTGACGGGAGCGGCAGCGGGCGTCTCCCCGGAAACGCCGCTCTGGAAGGCGGCCAACCACATGCCGGGCTGCACCGGCTCTTGGGCCGGTGGTTTGGCATGGGAAGCAGTGACGGAACCGGCGGCCGAGCCCGCGGGGGCGGACTGGGCGGGCGGGATGCGCCGACGCCGCTGGGGCAGCCCGTTCGAGGTGCGCTCGTGGACGACGGGGATGTCGTCCGCCATGTCGGCCGTCACGGGCGCCGAGGCCTGGGGCCCCGTCGTTCGCGCGGCACCGGAACCGGAATCCGAACCGGTGCGCGGCGCCGGCACCGACCGCGGACCGGAGGCGGCACCGATGCCGTGCGCCAGGCCCGTCGCGTTGGTGGTGGTGGTGATCAGGTCCTGCGGGACGATCAGGACCGCGCGCACACCGCCGTAGGCGGAGGTCCGCAGCGAGACCTGGAATCCGTAGGCCTTCGACAGACGGCCCACCACGGCCAGGCCCAGACGGGGCGTCTCACCGAGGCCGTTGAGGTCGATGCCGGCCTGCGCCTGGGCGAGCATCTGCTCGGCGCGCTGACGGGCCTCCTCGCTCAGGCTGACGCCGCCGTCCTCGATCTCGATCGCGATGCCCGACTGCACCTCGACCGCGGTCAGGTGGACCCGGGTCTGCGGCGGGGAGTAGCGGGTTGCGTTGTCCAGCAGCTCGGCAACCGCGTGGATCAGCGGCTCGACCGCGGGGCCGATGATCGCGACCTCGGAGACCGAGTGCAGCTCGACCCGTTGGTAGTCGGTGATCCGCGACATCGCGCCGCGCAGCACGCTGAAGAGAGGAACGGCCTTGCTCCACTGACGCCCGGGGCGGGCCCCGCCGAGGACGGCGATGCTGTCGGCGAGACGGCCGATCAGGGCGGTGCCGTGGTCGAGGCGGAGCAGATCGCCGAAGACCTCCGGGCTCTGGCCGTGGCGGTCCTCCATCTCCCGCAGGGCACTCGCCTGCTGGTGGACGATGGCCTGCACGCGGCGGGCGATGTTCACGAAGGCGCGCTGCGACGACTCCCGGATGTCCTCCTCGGCGGAGACGGCCGTGAGGACGGAGTGGAGAACGGCTTGGTGCGCGCTGTGGAATTCTGCGGTGAGGCCCTCGGTGCGGGTCTCGACGCTCTTGAGCACGTCCTCCAGGAACTCGCCGCGCTGGAGCCTCGCCATGGCGTCGGGCAGCTGTTCCTTGGCGAGGCGTACGGTCTCGGCCTCCTGCTGGGCCAGCCGGTACCGCAGCTCGGCGTCGTGACGGGCCACCTCGGCACGGAGTTCCGCGGTCAGGTGCCCTCGGCGCGCGACCTCGACGGCGAGGACGGCGACGGCCACCGTGGCGGTCACCCCACACCACAGCACCGCAACCCTGGCGGACGAGGGGACGGTCCATACGGCGACGGTCGCGACCGCCGCGACTATGACGACCGGCAATAACCACGCGGACGTCGCGGTGGGCCGGTGGTCTCCGGGGGACGATCCAGCACGAACCATCAGCATCCTCAGGTGATCGCTAGTCATGGAACGAACACGGCACGAGCAGCGGATTGCGGCGTCAACGGAGTGGGCAATCAGCAGGCCGCGCCTGACCTGGCGTAATTGCTACAACACGCTGAGCCGCAAGTAGCATAGCCGCTTCCATTCCGTGGCTGATGCCGCCTCACGATGCCTTTGGCACATGCCGTTTGACGTATGGTTATCGGTTCTTCGGCGTCGACGCAAACCCCTCCCGGGCGCTCCCTCACCATCTGTGCGTCCACGATTCGATCATGAGCAATGACCGATATAAACTGTTTGACCACGGATGGCTCGATCGACGGCGACGCCGGTCCCCGCGCCCCGGGAGGCCCTCATGGGCGAGCAGGAACACGCCGGGCCGAACCCCCCAGCGAGGACCCCGGAACGCCGCTTCCCCACGTCACGCGCCCCCCGCGGGATCCGCACCGGGCCGGGCCGCGGGCGCGGGCGGGCGGTACGGGCGGGCGCCGCGGAGGGCGGCGGGGCCGAACCGGAGCGACCGGCTCCACGGCAGGTGCCCGGGCGGTACGGCGAGACCCACGGCGGCACGACGGGAAAGCCCCGGCGTGCGCCGTCCGGCCGCGCGCGGTGCGCCCGCGCCGGAGGACCCCGGAGGGGCACGAAAATTGGCTTCACTCTTAAGAGTGATGGGTACTTGCGCCCGGCCCGTTCAGGGAGCAATGTCACGCGCGCGGAGACCGGGGCCGGCCGATGACCGCCGGGGAACTGCAGGGGCTCGCCGCGATCGTCACCGGAGGTGCCACCGGGATCGGGCTCGCCACGGCGGAGACACTGGCGGCGCGCGGCGCACGGGTCGCCGTGCTGGACCAGGCCCCCGGCCGGGCACCGGCACACGTGCACGCGCTCGCCGCCGACATGGCCGACGACGCCTCCGTGCGGTGGGCGGTCGGCCGGGCCGTGGAGGACCTGGGCGGGCTGGACATCCTGGTCAACAACGCGGGCACCGGGGCCGTCGGCACCGTGGAGGAGAACCCGGACGGCGAGTGGCGCCGGGTGCTGGAGGTCAACCTCCTCGGCGTGGTCCGGGCGAGCCGGGCCGCGCTGCCGTACCTGCGCCGCTCCCGCTACGCGTCGATCGTCAACATCTCCTCGGTGACGGCCACGGCGGGGCTCCCGCGCCAGGCGCTGTACGCGGCGAGCGAGGGCGCCGTCCTCGCGCTCACCCTGGCCATGGCCGCCGACCACCTGCCCGAGGGCGTCCGGGTCAACTGCGTCACCCCCGGCACCGTCGACACTCCCTGGGTGGAGCGGCTGATCGCGGCAGCCCCCGACCCGGCGGCCGAGCGGGCCGCGCTCCAGGCCCGCCAGCCCAGCGGGCGCCTGGTCACCGCCCAGCAGGTCGCCGACGCCGTCGCCTACCTCGCCGGACCCTCGGCCGCGGCGGTCACCGGCACCGCGCTCCCCGTGGACGGCGGCCTGCACGCGCTGCGTCCCACCCCTCCGCCCCTTCCCCCGGGACCGCTGCCCTGAGCGGTGCCCGGGCCGAGGCCGGGCCGAGGCCGGGCCGAGGCCGGGCCGAGGCCGGGTCGAGGCCGGGTCGAGGCCGGTCCGGAGCCGGTCCGGGGCCGGTCCGCGCGAGGAGCCCCCGCGCACAGGACGTCCTAGCATGAAAGACACGGATCGGCGGAAATGGGACGCCCCTGATGGTCATGCCGGAGGGAAGCGCTGCGGCGCCGGCGAAGGCGCCGTTCGACCTTGCCTACGCCGCGTCGGCGCTGATCGACGGCGAGGGGACGATCGTCGGCTGGACGGCCGCCGCGGAGCACCTGCTGGGCTACCCGGCCGCGGAAGCGCTGCACCGCCCCGCCGCGCAGCTGCTCGCCTCCTCCGAACAGGCCGCCAAGGCCGCGGAGGTCGCCGCCCAGTGGCACGACCAGGACATCTGGGGCGGTCTCGTAGCCGCCCGGCACCGCGACGGACGCCGGATCGAGCTGGGCCTGCGGGTGTCCACGCTGGCGGCGCCCGACGGGCACGAGCGCTGGCTGGTGTCCGGGATCGACCTGGCCAGGACCCCGTCCTGGGCGGTGAGCAGCGCCATCCTGGAGGGCTTCCTCACCCGGTCCCCGATCGGCATGGCCGTGCTCACCCCCGACCTGCGGTACGTGTGGATCAACGACACCCTGGAGCGTTTCGCCGGCGTGCCGCGCGAGCACCGCATCGGGATGCGCATGAGCGACTCCCTGCCCGGTCTGGACACCGAGGCGCTGGAGAACATCATGCGCGAGGTGCTGCTGACCGGTGAGCCGGTGATCGACCACGAGTACCAGGGCTGGACGCTGGCCGCCCCCTACCGGGAGCGGTCCTTCTCCACCTCCTTCTACCGCCTGGACGACGCCGAGGGCCGGGTGATGGGCGTCTGCTACATGGGCATGGACGTCACCGACCGCTGGCGCGCCCAGGGCCGGCTCGCGCTCCTCAACGAGGCCGGGGCCTGCATCGGCAGCACCCTGGACGTCACCCGCACCGCCCAGGAACTGGCCGACGTGTCGGTCCCGCGGCTCGCCGACTTCGTCACCGTCGACCTGCTGGAGCCGGTGCTGCGCGGCGACGAGCCGCCGGCCGGCGGGGCGCTGGGCCGCGTGCCGCTGCGCCGCGCCGGCATGCGCTCGGTGCACCCGGGCACCCCGGAGTCGATCGTCGCGCTCGGCGAGCGGATCAACGCCGGCGACACCTCGCCGCACGTGCGCTGCATGACCTCCGGCCGGCCCGAGATCGAGGCCGACATCGCCATCGACCGCGCGTCGTGGCTCACCGACGACCCGGCCCGCGCGGCCAAGATCCGCGAGTTCGGGATGCGGTCGGTGATGTGGGTGCCGCTGCGGGCCCGGGGCACGGTCCTCGGCGTGGTGACCTTCATCCGGCACCGCCGGCCCGGCGCCTTCGAGCCGGACGACCTGCTGCTCGCCGAGGAGCTCGTGGCCCGCGCCGCGGTGTGCGTGGACAACGCCCGGCGCTGGACCCGCGAGCACGAGGCGGCGCTCGCCCTGCAGCGCAGCCTGCTGCCGCAGACCCTGACCGGCGGCACGGCGCTGGAGGTCGCCTCCCGCTACCTGCCCACCGACATCCAGGACGGCGTGGGCGGCGACTGGTTCGACGTCATCCCGCTGTCCGGGGCGCGGATCGCGCTGGTGGTCGGGGACGTCGTAGGGCACGGGCTCACCGCGGCGGCGACGATGGGACGGCTGCGGACGGCCGTCCACACCCTCGCCGACATGGACCTGCCGCCCGACGAACTGCTGGCGCACCTGGACGACCTCATCATGCGGCTCACCGAGGAGGAGAGCGCCGACGCGTCCGTGGCCACCACCGTCACCGGCGCCACCTGCCTCTACGCCGTCTACGACCCGGTGACCCGGCGGCTGACGATGGCCCGCGCCGGGCACCCGCCGCCCGCGGTCGTCGACCCCTCCGGCCGGGTCACCTTCGCCGAACTGCCCGCCGGCCCGCCGCTCGGCCTGGGCGCCATGCCCTTCGAGTCCGCCGAGCTCGAACTGGCCGAGGGCAGCATCGTCGCCCTCTACACCGACGGCCTGATCGAGACCTTCGGCGAGGACGTCGACGTGGGCCTGGAGCGGCTCGCGCACGCCCTGGCCCACCCCGAACTGCCGCTGCAGGACCTGTGCTCCGCCGTGCTGGAGCGTCTGCTGCCCGGTCCGCCCGCCGACGACGTCGCCCTGCTCGTCGCCCGTACGCACGCGCTCACCACGGACCGGTTCGTCGCCTGGGACCTGCCGGTCGACCCGGCGGTCGTCAGCCGGGCCCGGGCGCTGGCCACGCGCCAACTCGCCGAGTGGGGGCTGGAGGAGCTGCGGACGACCACCGAACTGGTCGTCAGCGAGCTGGTCACCAACGCCATCCGGCACGCCTCGGGCCCGATCCGGCTGCGGCTGATCCGGCAGTCGGTCTTCATCTGCGAGGTCTACGACGGCAGCAACACCGTGCCGCGGCTGCGGCACGCCCGGACCACCGACGAGGGCGGCCGCGGGCTCTTCCTCGTCGCCCAGCTGACCCGCCGGTGGGGCACCCGCTACACCGCGGACGGCAAGCTGATCTGGGCGGAGCAGGAGATCCCGGACGTCCACCCGGGCTGAGCGGGCGGCGCGTCAGTCCTGGAGGGCGGCCGGGTCCATGTGCACGACCTCCCACAGGTGGCCGTCCGGGTCCTGGAAGCTGCGGCCGTACATCGGCCCCTGGTCCATGGGCTCGTTCGAGGGCGACCCGCCCGTGGCCAGGGCCGCGTCGGCCAGCTCGTCCACGCGCTCCCGCGACTCGACGCCCAGGCAGAGGATGGACTCGGTGGTCTTCGTGGCGTCCGCGACCTCCTTCTTGGTGAACTGCCGGAAGAAGGGCTCGACGAGCAGCATCGCGAAGATGCCCTCGCCGATCACCATGCACGCGGCGTTGTCGTCGGTGAACCGGGGGTCGAAGGAGAAGCCGAGGCCGCCGAAGAAGGCCTTCGACCTGGGCAGGTCCTGCACGGGGAGGTTGACGAAGATCTGGGTCGGCATGGTCCGCCTCGTTCCGTTCCGGGGTCTGTGTCAGTGGTCTGTGCTGAAGTAGACCCGTGGACGCTCCGGAACTCATCGGAAGGCGGAGGAGAACCATGAGCGATCTCGCTGCACCCCCGGACGTGGCGCAGGAGCTGGAGCGCTACCGCGCGGAGCTGACCGGCTACTGCTACCGGATGCTGGGCTCGGCCTTCGAGGCGGAGGACGCCGTCCAGGAGACGATGGTGCGGGCCTGGCGGGCGTACGACCGCTTCGAGGGCCGCTCCAGCCTGCGTTCCTGGCTGTACCGCATCGCCACCAACGCGTGCCTGGACATCCTGGGCGGCACCGGACGCCGGGCCCGCCCGATGGACCTGGCCTCGCCCGGCAGCGCCGAGGGCCCGCTGCCCGGCACCCTGCCGGAGAGCACCTGGATCTCCCCCGCCCCCGACGGCCGCGTCCTGCCGGAGACGGGCGACCCCGCCGACCTCGCCGACCAGCGCGAGAGCGTGCGCCTGGCCTTCGTCGCCGCCCTGCAGCACCTCGCGCCGCGCCAGCGGGCCGTGCTCATCCTGCGGGAGGTGCTGGCCTGGAAGGCGGCCGAGGTCGCCGAATTGCTCGACACCACCGTCGCCTCGGTCAACAGCGCGTTGCAGCGGGCCCGCGCCGCCCTCGCCGCGGCCGCCCCCGCCACGACCGACCCGGCCCGTCCGCTCGACGAGGAGCAGCGCGCCCTGCTCGGCCGCTACGTCGCCGCCTTCGAGTCCTACGACCTCGACGCCCTCACCTCACTGCTCCACGAGGACGCCACGCTGTCCATGCCGCCCTTCGGCCTGTGGCTGCGCGGATCGGCGGACATCAAGGCCTGGATGCTCGGGCTCGGCTCCGGCTGCCGCGGTTCGCGGCTCGTCCCGGTCACGGCCAACGGCACACCGGGCTTCGGGCAGTACCGGCCCAGCCCCGACGGGGGTCACGAGCCGTGGGCGCTGCAGGTCATCGAGATATCAGACGGCCGGATCACCGGGCTCAACTCCTTCCTCGACACCGAGCGGCTCTTCCCGCTGTTCGGCCTCCCCGCGCGCCTCGCACCCGAGGCCCGCTAGCCCGCCCAGCCCGGTGAGCGCCAGCAGTTCCCGCAGCGCGCCCCCGGCGCCCCGCAGCCGGATCCGGCCGCCGTGGCGCCGGGCGGTCAGCTGCAACCGCGCGATGGCGTCGACCAGCACGACGTCCGGAGCGCCGTCGAGCCCGCCCACGTCGCACAGCACCGTCCCGCCGCCCCGCTCGGCCAGCAGCGCGTGCAGCCGCTCGACCAGCGGCGGGATCCCGGCGCGGTCGAGCCTCCCGGTCAGGACGAGCACGGCGGGCCCACCGCCCGGTCGGGACGCGGGCGGGGGCGGCGCGGGCCGGGCCATGGGCGACCTCCTGGGGCGGATGCGGGGATGCGTACCGCGTACGTCCCTAGGACCGGCGGCGGCGCCGTAATCCATCGGCGCCGCGCGTCACCGTCCGAGCAGAGCCGTGATCTCCCGCGGGTCCCAGGCCCCGTCGGCGCACTCCGCGAGGTAGGCCGCGATGCCGGGCAGGTCCCAGGCGCCCGTCTCGGCCAGGCCCTCGGCGATGTGCCGCAGGTAGGTCCCGGACGGCCTGACGTGCTCGGCCCCGCCGGAGCCCCAGGGGGCGGTGAAGGTGAGCACCGGGTGCCCGTCCACGTCCCCGGGGTACAGCAGCGTCTCGTACCGCCCCTCGCCCAGCCGGGCCCTGCCGCAGCGCAGCACCTCGGCGAGGTCGAGGTCGGAGCCCGGCGACCGGTACATCTCCTGGGCGGCGATGTCGGAGAACTGACCGACCGTCAGCAGATGGGCTCTGGCGCGCACCCCGCCGCCCGGCACGTCGCCGTCGTAGAAGGCCCGGCCGCCCGACCAGACCGGCGACAGCGTCGCGAAGTACATCCGCCCCGGCAGTTCCAGCGGCACCGACCGCAGCGGCGGGCGCGCGTCCCGGCAGCCCGGGTACTCCCGGCCGCCGCCGGGGGGCACCCCGCCGGCGAGGTAGCTGTTGAGGCGCACGAGGTGGGTGTTGGAGCCGTAGGCCGCGTACCAGACGAAACCGGGCGGCCGGTCCCGCCGCACGGCACCCCGGGGCCCCACGCGCTGCGGTGTGGTCACCGCTCCATGATGAGGGCGCCGCGGGGTCAGGCGGCCGGCACCGTGCCGCGGATCTGCCGCAGGAAGGCCGCGTTGTCCGGGGTCGCCCGCATCCGCTCCAGCAGCGTCTCGAAACTCCCCGCACCACGCAGCACCCGCCGCAGACCGCGCGCGGCCGCCAGCTCCGCAGGGCTGAGGAGCAATTCCTCACGCCGGGTCCCCGACGGGCCGACGTCCACCGCCGGGAAGACCCGCCGGTCGGCCAGCCCCCGGTCCAGCCGCAACTCCATGTTGCCGGTGCTCTTCATCTCCTCGAAGAAGTAGTCGTCGGCGCGCGATCCGGTGTCGACCAGCGCGGTGGCCAGGATGGTCAGCGAACCGCCCTCCTCCGCGAGGCGCGCCGAGCCGAACAGCCGCTTCGGGCCGAGCAGCGCCGCCGCGTCGACACCGCCGGACAGCGTCCGGCCGCCCGAGGACGCCGCGTTGTTGTGCGCCCGGCACAGCCGGGTGAGGGAGTCCAGCAGCACGACCACGTCCCGGCCGGTCTCGACCAGGCGCTTGGCCCGCTCGACGGCCAGTTCGGCGACGGCGATGTGCTGCCTGGGCGTGCGGTCGAAGGTCGAGGCGACGACCTCGCCCCGCACCGAGCGCCGCATGTCGGTGACCTCCTCCGGCCGTTCGTCCAGGAGCACCACCATCAGGTGGCACTCGGGGTGGTTGTCCGCGACGGCGCCGGCCAGCCGCCGCAGCAGCATCGTCTTGCCGGCCTTCGGCGGCGCCACGATCAGCCCGCGCTGGCCCTTGCCGACGGGGGCCAGCAGGTCCACGACACGGGTGGTCAGACCGCCCTGCGGGCACTCCAGGCGCAGCCGCTCGGACGGGTGGAGCGGGGTCAGGTCCGCGAAGTGCCGTCGCCCGCGGGCCAGGCCGGCGGGCAGCCCGCCGACCTGGTCGGCCCGTACGAGGGCGCGGGAGCGACCGGCCGTGGCCACGCCTTCGACGGCGTCGCCCTTGCGCAGCCCGTGCCGCCTGATCACCTCCGGCGGCACCGGGACGTCGTGCGGACCCTGCGCGTAACCGGCGGTGCGCAGGAAGCCGCGCCCGCCCTCGACGTCGAGGACCCCGGCGACGGCGACGAGCCGTTCGCCCGAGGGGGAGGAAGCGGGAGCGGGGGTGGGGGTGGTGGTGGGAGCTGTGGACATACGTCGTCCTCGGGGGAAGGGCGCGTACGGCGGCGGAATCGGCCGGCCGCCGGGACACGCGGCGCAAGAGGCGGAGCCTCGGGGAGATCGCCGACGCGGGGCGTGGGCGAAGGGGAACACCGCAGTGGACTGCGGGAGCGGACCGCCGGGCGGTCACGCGGTGAGCACCGGCGCCGAAGAGGGGCGCACAGCCGTGCTCCTCGCACTGTAGCACCAGGACCCCGGGCGGGGGACCGCCGCGATGTCGCGAACCTGTCACATCCCGGTCCGGATACGGCACCGCCAACCGCCCCGGCCCCGAGGGTGGTTACGGTCGCCGGGTGAAGTCCGTGCCGATCGCCGCCGTCGCCGTGGCCGCGCTGCTGGCCGTCCCCGCGTGCACGTCGCCCTCCGGCGGGCAGCCCTCCCCCGCGACCGCGTCCGCCGACGGACAGGAGGTCAGGGCGGTCATGCCCACCTGGATCCACGGGCTGCGGGTCATCGGCGCCCGGGGCACCGGCGGCGCCTGCCGCTGGTCGACGAGCTACCCGTCCGTGCCGGGCGCACGGACACTGACCCGGACGCTCGACCGCGAGGTGCACCGCGGGCTGCGGGACTTCCTGGCCGCGCACGGGCACGATGCCGGCTGCGCGGGCGAGTTCACCATCTCGTACACGTTCCTGGCCGCCTCCGGGGACGTGCTCGGCGTCCAGCTGACGACGGCCGAGGGCACCGCCGCCGGGAACGGCACCACCTCCGGGAGCGGCACCACGACGGCCACGTACTGGTACGACGGCCGCTCCGGCGAGGTGCTTCCCGCCCTCGCCATGCTCGGTCCGGACGCGGCCGGCGACCTCGCCGGGCACCTGGTCCGGGCGCTCGCCGCCCGCGCCGGCCACGACCCGCGCGGGCTCCGCGCGCTGCAGGACCCGGCGGCACGCCGCGCCGTCCTGGACGACCTGGCCTTCACCGGCTGCGGGAACCTGGTCGTGACGTTCGACCGGGGCGAGGTGGCGGCCCCGCCCACGGGCCGGCAGAAGGTGGTGCTCCCGCGCGCCGCCGTCGAGCCGCTGCTGTCCGCGTTCGGGCGGCGCGTCCAGCGGCAGGCGATGCGTCCCCGCCACGAGCAGGACGGCTGACAGCGATACTGGGGGCGTGCGCCGGACCTTCGCCCACGACGCGGTCGTGACCCTCGCCCCCGGCGGCGACGAGCGTGCCCCTGGTGCCGCGGTCACCGTCGCCCTGTGCGGTCACTGGGAGCACGAACCGCCCTGCCCGCTCGCGCCCCACCACACCGCCTTCACGGCCGGGCCCGGCGGCACACTGCGGCTGCGCGTGCTGTTCGCGTCCGCGCCCGGCGACGAGGCCGAGGTCCGCCGCCGGATCGACGCCGCCCTGGCGGCGGGCGGACTCGGCACCACCCACTGGGAGTTCGGCGGCTCCCGGCCGGGCGAGCCGCGGCCCGACGAGGCCGCGCACGCGGCACGTCTCAGCGCGTGAGCGAGGCCGCGTCCCCCATCACGACGACCGGGTGCAGGGCCGGGTCCAGGGTCCTCAGCAACTGCCTCATGTGGGCCTCGGACAACGCGACGCACCCTGCGTGGGCCCCTCGTGGTCGACGTGGAACCAGATGCCACCGCCCTTGTCCGCGCCCATCGGCCGGGTCCAGTCCCGCGGCGATGTGCCGGGCCCGCGGTTGTAGTTGATGGCCACAACGTAGTCGACGAACCCGCCGGCGGTTCCCCCTCCAGTCCTGTGCCCCTGATGAAGAACCCGCCGGAGTGGCCGTACGGGAGCCGGGTGCCCGGGTCGGCCTTCAGGCCCCCGGCGTCGGTGAGGCCGAACACCCCGATCGGCGAGCGCTCGTCGCCGCTGCGGTGGTCGTCGGTCCACCCGCGCTGCGCGTTGCGCGCGGGCCATCTCGCGCCGCCGCGCCAGCCGTCGGGGTCCTCTCGTACGCCACGACCCGTGACCGGGACGCGTTCCGGCCCGCGCCGGTCACCACGACGACCTGGCGCGCGTCGCCCGGGACCCGGCCCGGGGTCCGCGGCCCGAGCCCGGGCACCTGCTCCGGCAGCCTCTCGGCACCGGCCCCGGGGGTGACCGCGGCGGACGGTGCCGCCACGGACGGCACGGCGGCGACGGCCCGCGGCGCCCCCGCCACCGTCGCGGTGGGAGCGGGGCACCCGGCCGGCACGCCGGCGGCCGCCAGAGCGGCGACCGGTATGACGGACAGGACGCCGCCACGGCGGGCGAATTCGGGCATGACGGCGCCTTTCGTCTCATCCACGGGAGAGAGCGATCGAAGAGCAGCGCCCGGCCGGAGGGACTCCGTGGAGCGGACGGCCCGGTCCCCGGCCGGTCAGCCCCGTGGGTCGGCCCCGTGGGTCAGCCCGGCGTGCCCGTACCGGTCGGACGGCCCGGACCGGTCGGCCCGCCGGGGGACGCCGAGGCGTAGCTCGCGGTCTTCAGGCTGGTGGTGACCGCGGCGATGGTGTCCTTCGCCGTACGGTTGAAACAGGCGCTGGCCACGAGACCGACGGAGGACGCGGGGTCCGGGCCCTCCCCCCAGGCCGTGAGCTCCCACTGGCCGCCGAGCGCGCGGCAGCCCTCACCCGCGGACGCCACGCCCTTCACCACGAACCGGCCGGACCCCGTGCCGTCGCCCACGGGCGCCTCCACCTGTTCGAAGACGATCAGCACCCCGCCCTCGGCGACCTTGTCCACGGGCGGGCAGACCGAGTAGCGGATCATCTCCTGCTTCCCGCACCCGCCGCGCTCGTGGAGTGGCCCGGAGCCGACGAACCCGACCACCAGGCCCCGCGGGTCGCTGGTCACGAGGGACCGCCAGCCATCGCCGGGCAGTTTCAGCGTCAGCCCGGACAGGACGTCCAGGCTGACCAGCGCGTAGCCGGCGTGCGTGCTCCCCGTCGACGTCGGCAGGGGGGACCCCGGGGCGGGCACCGCGCGGGACGGGGACGCGGCGGGGAGGACCTGCTGCCCCCGGGGCGTCACGGGACCCGCGGGCTGCAGCAACGCGGCGGCCACCACCGCCGCCGCCGTGACGCCGCCGACCGCGGCGAGCGCCCCGGCGGCCACCCGGCGCCGCCTGCGCCGCCGTACCCGCCGCCTGATCTGCGCCATCCGGTCATGGGGCGCGGTCGGCTGCGGCACGGCGCGCTCCAGCAGCACGCTCAGCTCCCACTCCTCCTCCGGCTCAGGCTCCTCATCCACACCGCTCACCACCCTTCGCCAGGCTCGGCACCGCCGCGACCTGCCCCCGCAGCATCGCCAGCGCCTTGGCGGCCTGGCTCTTCACCGTGCCCGGCCGGCAGCCGAGCACCTCGGCGGTCTCCTCGACGCTCAGGTCCTCGAAGTAGCGCAGCACGACCACCGCCCGCTGCCGCGCCGGCAGCCGGCGTATCAGCACCGCGAGCGACTGCTCCAGGTCGACCGAGGCGAAGGGGTCCGCCACCGCCGTCACCGTGTCCGGCACCTCGCCGTGCGGCACCTCGCCCCGCCAGCGGCGCTGCCACCACGACGAGGCCGTGTTCACCAGGGCCCTGCGCACGTACGCTTCCGGGTTCTCCGCGGCTATGCCCCGCCACTTCGGCCACACCTTGGCCAGGACCGTCTGGAGCAGGTCCTCCGCCAGGTGCGTGTCCCCGGTCAGCAGCCAGGCGACCCGCAGCAACCGCGGCCCGCGCGCGGCGACGAACTCCTCGAAGTCCGTCTCCGCATCCCTCACCGTGGTGTCCTTGCCATCGTGTTCCTGTCCGTGCTCCCAGCAGCCTCACACCCCCATGAACCGTCCGGGACCCCGGACCGGTTGCCAGGAATCCGGGATCGCCCTCGTTCGTTGCCGCCTCGGACGGGCGCGCGGCACGCGCTCGTCGCCCAACTGACGGCAGATGAAAGGGCGTTCCCTGTGACAGCCGCCTCCGCACCCGACCAGCCGGAAGCAAGGAGAGCCAGCCAGTGAGCAATGTCACCAAAGGCCTCGGCAAGGTCGAGGTCCGGCTCAAGTGGGACCCCAGCCCGCTCGGCGCACCCGCCAGCGACCTGGACATCGTCGCGGCCACCTACAGCGCCGCCGACCCGCACGGCGTCCCGGCGTACCTCGTCCACTTCGACAGCCGCTCCCCGGACGGCACCATCACGCTCAACCGCGACAGCAAGACCGGCAAGGGGCTGGGCTTCGACGAGATCATGACCCTCGAACTCGACCGGCTCGGTGCCGCCTACCACCGGGTCGTCGTCGGCGTCGTCGTGCAGCAGCGCGACGGCCGGATGACCTTCGGCGACGTCGCGGGCACCGGCGTGCACGTGGTCGAGGGCCACACCGACCTCGCCGCCTCCGACCTCGGCGAGGTCGCGGCCGCCACGGCCGCCACCGTCGGCGAGTTCCGCCGGGGCGACTCCGGCGAGTGGCGCTTCCGCTCCGGCGTCCGCGGGTACGACGCCGATCCGGTGGCCTTCGCCCGCGTGATGGGCGGCGACGCCTCCTGATCGCCGCCGGGAACGCCCGTGCCCTCCCGCGCGCGGCGCGGGAGGGCACGGGCACCACTGGGGGCGGGCTCTAGACGACGCCCTGCGCCGTCATGGCCTCGGCCACGCGCAGGAAGCCCGTGACGTTGGCGCCGAGGACGTAGTCGTCCGGCGTGCCGCCGTACGCCGCGGCGGTGGCCCGGCAGTGGGTGTGGACGTCGCGCATCACCTGCGCGAGCCGGGCCTCGGTCCGCTCGAAGGTCCACAGCTCACGGGACGCGTTCTGCTGCATCTCCAGCGCCGAGGTCGCCACGCCGCCCGCGTTGGCCGCCTTGCCCGGGCCGAAGAGCACGTCCGCCTCCCGGAACACCTCGATCGCCTCCGGGGTGCACGGCATGTTCGCGCCCTCGGCGACCGCCAGCACGCCGTTCTTCACCAGCGTCCCGGCGTCCTGCCCGTCCAGCTCGTTCTGCGTGGCGCAGGGCAGCGCGACGTCGCACGGCACGTCGAAGACCGAGCCGCGCTCGGAGTACCGTGCCGAGGGCTTGGCCTCCGCGTACGCCGACAGCCGCGCCCTGCGCACCTCCTTGATCTCCTTCAGCAGTTCCAGGTCGATGCCGGCCTCGTCGACGACGTAGCCGCCGGAGTCCGAGCAGGCCACCACCGAGCCGCCCAGCGCACGCACCTTCTCGATCGCGTAGACGGCGACGTTGCCCGAGCCGGAGACCACCGCCCTGCGCCCCTCGAAGCCCTGCCCGCGCGTGGCCAGCATCTCGGCCGCGAAGTACACCGCCCCGTACCCCGTCGCCTCGGTCCGCGCGTGCGAGCCGCCCCAGGCGACGCCCTTCCCGGTCAGCACGCCCGCCTCGAAACGGTTGGTGATCCGCTTGTACTGCCCGAAGAGGTAGCCGATCTCCCGGCCGCCCACGCCGATGTCCCCGGCCGGCACGTCGGTGTGCTCGCCCAGGTGCCGGTGCAGCTCGGTCATGAACGACTGGCAGAAGCGCATGACCTCGCCGTCGGAACGGCCCTTGGGGTCGAAGTCGGAGCCGCCCTTGCCGCCGCCGATCGCCAGCCCGGTCAGCGCGTTCTTGAAGATCTGCTCGAAGCCGAGGAACTTCACGATGCCCAGGTCCACGCTCGGGTGGAAGCGCAGACCCCCCTTGTACGGGCCGAGCGCGCTGCTGAACTCCACCCGGAAGCCCCGGTTGACCTGCATCCGTCCCTGATCGTCCACCCACGGCACCCGGAAGATCACCTGCCGCTCCGGCTCGCACATCCGCTCCGCGATCCGGGTCCCCAGGTACTCCGGGTGCCGTTCCAGCGCCGGCGCCAGCGAGCGCAGCACCTCCCCCACCGCCTGGTGGAACTCCGTCTCGCCGGCATTGCGCCGGCAGACGTCCGCGTAGACGGCCTCGATGTGAGCACTGACGTTCATGCGCGCCTTCCCTCGTCCGATGTCCCGGACGCGCTCGCCGTGGCGCCGCGTCCGGCCGTTGCCGTGTCAACGAGTACGGATGGAAGAAAGCAAGGTGTCACCCGGAGCAACTCCGCACACCGAAAGTCACCGGGTCACCCGTACGGGCCGCGCCCTTTTGGTATGGGCGCGGCCCCGCGACGCGGACGGGCTACCCGACGGGAATCGGCCGGGCCCCGATGCGGGCGCAGGCCTGGTCCTGGTCGAGGCCGTCGGCCGGCCAGACGACCTTGCCGGCGGCGCCGGGGTGGTAGCAGGCCGCGAAGGACGTGGGGACGGGCTCGGACGGGCCCCACATCTGCTCCCAGCGCCCTGCGCAGGCCTTGCCGGGGTCCCTGGGGTCGAAGGCCTTGATCGCGTCGGACGGCAGACCCGAGAGGTCCGCGTCGCGCGACAGCGTCCGGGCGCACATCACCTGCGCCCCGGCGTCCTTTCCCCACGGCAGCCCCCCGGCGACGGCGACCACCCCGCCACCGGCCAGCGCGGCGACGACCGCGCCGCCGGCCACGGCGACCCGCAGCGACCGCCGCCGTGTGCTCCGCGGCGCCGCCCGGTCCAGCACGGACCGCAGCGTCTCCCGCCCGTCCGCCGACCGCGCCCAGCCGTCGGCACCCTGCGGGCGCAGCTCCCGGACGGCGTCCAGGACAGGGTCGTTCGTCATGCGTGTACCTCCGAATCGAGCGGGGTGAAGGATGCGGGTCGCGGCTCCAGGGCCGCGCGGAACCTCTTGCGGGCCCGGTGCAGCCGCAGCGCGTAGGCCGCCCTGCTGCAGCCCAGGGCCCTGGCCGCCTGCTGCGCGCTCAGGTCGTACCAGCCCGTCAGCAGCAGCACTTCGCGGTCGTTCTCGGACAGCGACATCAGCACCCGGAACACGCGCTCGCGGTCGCCTATGCGGTCCTCGAACACCTCCTGCGGCGCGCGGTCCATCACCGCGGCCATCCGCGCCGCGAGCGCCTGCCTCCGCAGGTCCGACCGCACCCGGTTGGCGAGCAGCCGGCGCGCCGCCGCCAGCAGCCAGGGCAACGCGTCCTCCGGTACGGACCGCTGCTTGCGCCAGGCCAGCAGGAAGGTCTCCGAGAGCACGTCCTGCGCGGTCTCACGATCCGTACGGTGCATCAGGTAACCCATCACCTTGTCGGCATGGGCCTCGAACCACTCCTCCACGATCCCGTGCCCTCGCGGACCCTCACGTGCCGTCATGCGCACCCTTCCCTCCCAGAACAGGCTGTCACTGGGGAATGTCCGGCACGGCCCCGCCGATTACAGCGCGACCCCGGCGGCCCGTTGGCACGTCCGACGAGTACCGATCCGTCCCGGTTCGGTCACGGCGGCGTCACAGACTGCGGTCACACCCGTGCAGACCGTGATGTTCTGGCACGGTTTCCCCCACAACCACACGACCCAGGGGGACGCCATGTCGACGCCTCAGCACCCGCAGCCGCCCGGACCACCCGCGGGACCGCCGCAGCCGCCCGGCGGCTGGCAGGGCCCGGGATGGGCGGGGCCGCCGCCGCAGCCGCAGCCGCAGCCGCGCAAATCCAGCACGGGGAAGATCATCGGGTTCGGATGTCTCGGCGTCGTCGTCCTCGTGATCGTCGTCGCCGTCCTCGCGACGGTGGCGAGCAGCGGCGGCGGCGGCGGCAGCGGCGACCCGAAGCCCGGTGCGTCGAAGGCATCGACCGACAGGGGCGGGAAGAGCGACGGCGACGGCCGCCAGGCCGGCCCGACCGGCGACGTGAGGATCGACTCATGTGAGGTCGACGACGTCATGCACTGGCCGAGCGCGAAGCTGACCGTCACCAACCGCAGCTCGAAGACGTCCAACTACGCGATCCAGGTCGAGTTCGTGGACGCCGGCGGCACACGCATCGGCGAGGGCTTCGCAGCGACGAACAACCTCGGCCCGGGCAAGGTCGCGAAGGAGACCGCGCAGGGCACCGGCGACGTGAAGGGGAAGGTCACCTGCCGCGTCACCGAGGTGACGCGCTACGCCTCCTGAGCACGGGTACAGCCGACGGAGATCGTTTCCCGCGAACATCGCGGAGCAGCGACTCCCACAGGTTCCAGCCGCGGAAGCACTCCACAACGCAAGCGGAAGCAGCAGTCGCCGACGCACACGTGGGAGAGGGGCCAGGAGAATCCTCCGGGCCCCTCTCATGTCACGCGCCCGGTCAGAGCCAGTCGTCCCAGATGCCACACGCCATCAACCGGGTCAGGACCTCGGCGCCGGAAGCGTCCTGGCGTACGACGCGGTAGTAGTACAGGCCGAGCCGGTCCTCGTGCACCGTGGTGTCCATGAAGAACGCCCTGTCACCCGTCGTGCCCTCGGCCAGGGTGACGTAAGCGGCCGTGGCCGGGTCCCAGCGCTCCACACGGTAGCTCGCGAACCGGGAGCAGTCCCCGAAGCCAGAGCTCTCGGAGCAGCCGACGTACAGGTTCGGGTACTGCCCCTCACCGACCTCGGTCTGGGTCCAGCCCGGCGGCCGCGTGTCGGGCAGGGTGACCGAGACCTCGGCGGGGTGGAGGACGTCGAGTGGCTCGTCGTCGTACAGAAGCCGGTCGTCCGTAGCGGCCACCTTGTAGACGTGGGTGGCGCCGTCGGGGACCGTCGGGCAGAGGATCTCGGTCCCGGCCAGGGAGCTGCCCCTCCAGCAGTTCTCCTTCCAGACCGTCTCGCCGCTGTCCGGGTCCGTGATGCCCTGCCACACGTGGTAGCCGCGGACGTCGGCATCGGCGGGCGGCGTCCAGGTCAGACGGACACCGAGCGGGACGGGTTCCGCGGTCAGGTTCCGCACCGGGGCGGGACGCTCGGTGTCCGGGGTGGTCTCCGTGGCGGCCGGGCCCGGCTGAGAGACGTGCCCGTACCGGTCGGTCGTGACGACCCGGTACGCGTACGTCGTCTCCGACTTGCCCTGGACGTCCCAGCAGCTGCCGTTGACCTGCTTGTGAGCCGACAAGGGGGCGTCGCCGCCCGTCCAGGTCCAGTACGTCTTCGGGTCCTCCAGCGGCTCGTCCCATGGGGTGGACGGCTTGCACTTGTCCACGATGCGGGTCTCGCCGGTCGCGGTGTCGGTCCGGACGATCTTGTACGAAGGAAGGGGCCCTTCGTCCACGGTCCACGGGTCGACGCTGCTCCACGCGATCATCACGCCCTCGTCGAAACTGCGGGCGGTGGTCTGGAACGCGGGGATCGCCTCCGGCCGGTCGGCCATCTCCAGCGTGATCTCCGCCGGCGCGGCGGTGTTGCCCTTGGCGTCCACCGCGCGCACCGCGTACCGGTAGCTGTCGGCGACGGCGACCGACTGGCGGGGCACCACGTCGGTCTGCGTGGTGGTGCTTGCGGGCAGGGCGTCGACATAACCGCCGCTCGCCGGGTCGTACTGGACGACCTGGTACGAGGCGGCTCCGGTCACGGACGACCACACCAGATGCGGAACACCCGATCGGTACTCCACGCGGACCTTCGCGACGGCGGCCGGCGGGGTCAGGTCAGAGGTGGTGAAGGTCGCGGCGGCCGAGTACGCCGACCAGTTCCCGGCGGCGTCCCGTGCCCGGCCCCGGTAGGTGACCTTGCTGCCGTCGGCCGGCCAGCCGGTGTCGCAGATCGCGCCCTTCGCGCCGGAGTAGACGGTGCCCCAGCTCTTCGTCGCGGCGTCGAGCCGCTGCATCTCGTACCAGGCGATGTCGGCGGCGTTCGCCGCGGTGGTGACCAGCTCCGGGGCCGCGTAGGGCTGGTCGGACGGGCACGCGTCCATCTCGACGAACGGCGCGGCGGGCGGCGTCTTG
This sequence comes from Streptomyces sp. TOM-9, assembly GCF_056858595.1. NCBI lineage: Bacteria > Bacillati > Actinomycetota > Actinomycetes > Kitasatosporales > Streptomycetaceae > Streptomyces > Streptomyces sp. TOM-9. Next base: position 4,549,329 of record NZ_JBXEQB010000001.1, read on the forward strand.
TCGACGGTGGCAACAAGCTGGTCGGCGCTGCCGCTGGAGACGTTGCCCGCCTTGTCGACGGCCCGCACCTCGTAGTAGTAGGCCGCGCCGGTCTTCGGCAGGGTCCTGTCGGTGTACGCCGTGGCGGTGGTCGTCGCGAGCGCCTTGGCGCCGTACGACGCCCCCTTCAGCCGCCGGTAGACCCGGTAGTTCCCGAGGTCCATCTCCCTGTTCCTGGACCAGGTGAGCTTGGCCGCGCCGGTGGCTGTGTCGTAGGAGACGGCGGCGCCCGCCGGGGCGAGCGGCCTGACCCTGTCGACGTCGACGGAGGTGCGCGGCGTGTATGCGTACTTGACGTTCGCGGCGCCCGTCCAGTTGACGAAGTCGACGCGAAACGTGTGCTTGCCGCTGGGGATCGTCACATTGACCGTCTTCTTGACGGTGGCGGAGACGTTCTTCCACAGGTCGATCTTGCGGACACCATCGAGGTAGACCCGTATGCCGTCACGGGCGGACACCGTGAACGTGAAGGGGCCACCGGAGCCGAAATCGCGCGTCACCGACCAGCGCACGCCGAAGTTGTTGGACGGTACGCCGGAGACGGGTGCGCCCGTGCCCCAGTTCTGGTCGATCACGGAGTCGCAGTCCGTCCTCTTCGGTGTGCCCGAGAACGTCGTGTTCGCGAAGAACTGCCGTTTGAAGACGGGGGAGGTGCAGCTCACCGCCGCGGAGGCGGGCGCGGCGGTGGCGGTGAGCACTCCGCCTGCCACGGCCAGAACCAGGGCGGTGGCGGTGATGCGTCTGGGCTTCATCAAGTCCTTCAGGCCTGTTCGGCGACAGACGTCGATCAGACGTCGCGAAACAGGACCGACAAGAGGGTCGGTTGGTTGTATGAACCTCGATCGGTCGCCGTCGAGAACCACACCAACCGGGCCTCGGCGTCCCAGCAGCCCAGCATGGTGGTCGGGGGGTGGCCACTACGTCTGGCAGTGGCGGGCCGGGTCAGGACACGCGAAGTGGGCGGGCAGGGGAGCTGCGGTTAATCCCCTCCTCAACTGTCACAGCGATGACATACGCTGCGCATGCAGCCGCGCCCTTAGCGTCGTCCCCACATGGACGGCGTTCGGGTGTCGCGCGGCCCGACTCATCACCCGGTCCGTCCACCGGGCTTCCTCGTGGGGGTAGGAATCAACGTGCGCATGCGCACCGTGTCGACCGTGCTCGCGGTCGTCTTCAGCTCTACGGCCATAGCCGCCGGCACCATGGGTCCCGCCGCAGCGGACTCCAGCACGGCCCTGTCGATCTCCTCGTACGGCGACATCGCCGTGGACGGGGTCCACCAGCGGGTCTACATCAGCGATCCGGACGGCAACAAGGTCGTCGTCACCGACTACGCGGGCAAGCTCGTGGCGACCGTTCCGAGCCTCCCGGGAGTGCGGGACCTGGCGATCACGCCGGACTCCGGCACCGTCTACGCGGCCGTTCCGGGTGACGACTCCGTCGTGGCCATCGAGACGTCCACCGCGACCGCGGCCGCGCGCTACCCGACCGGTGAGAACACCGACCCGCAGACCCTGGCGGTCGCGGGCGGCCGGGTCTGGTTCATCTACGGCCAGGAACCCCCGCACCACCTGGGCTCCTTCGACCCCTCGCTGGGCACCCCCGAGATCGCTCTCGACCAGCTCCCCGGCCTGTACCTCCCCGACGCCCCCGAACTGGAGGCGGCCGGGAACACCCTCGTGCTCGGCATCCACGGCACCTGGTCGGGCCTCGCCGTGTACGACGTGTCCTCCGGAGCCCCCGTGCTGCGCAAGGAGGGCATGCCGCCCGAGGCCACGAGCTACATGCACGACTTCGCGCTCAGCGCCGACGCCAAGAAGATCGTCGCCGCCTCCGGCGAAATGCCCTACGCTGCGACGGCGATCAACACCGAGGACCTCACCCGCACCGGCGCTTACCCGGTCGAGGCCAGCAGCCCCAACGGTGCCGCGATCGCACCGGACGGCACGGTCGCCGTGTCCACGTTCAGCTGGTACGACACGGACATCTCCGTCTTCAAGCCCGGCACGACGACGCCCTACCGGACCTACACCTACGACCAGTACGGCTCGGGCGGCGACACCATCCGCAACCAGGGCCTCGCCTGGGCCCCCGACGGCAGCAGGCTGTTCGCCATCGCGGACGGCAACAGCGGCATCCACCTGCGCGTCCTCAACGACGCCGCCCGCTACCCGGTCAAGGTGAGCGTCTCGGCCCCGGCCAAGGCCACCCGCGCCAAGAAGCTCAGCGTCACCGGCAAGCTGACCTCCGACAGGTCCTTCCCGTCCGGCTCGAAGGTCACCGTCACCCGCACCGACATCGACTCGCCCAAGGGCAAGTCGCTCGGCACGAAGACGGTCGGCTCCACCGGCGCGTTCTCCTTCACCGACACGCCGCCGGCCGGCGGCAACGTCACCTACACCGCGCAGTACGCCGGTGACGCCACGCACTCCCCGGCGTCGGGCAAGGACACCGTCGCCGTGTCGCGCAACGCCACCGCCCTGACGCTCAATCACAACAAGAGCGTGTACAACTACGGCACCGACGTGTCCTTCACCGCGCACCTCGGTTCCACGTACAAGAACCGCACGGTCGAGATCTGGGCCGACCCCTACGGCTCGGACAAGCCGAAGAAGCTCCTCAAGACCGGCAAGGTCAATTCCAAGGGCAACCTGTCCGCCACGGTCGACATGACCCGCGACACCACCGTCACCGCGGTCTTCAAGGGCGACGCCCGCTCGGCCAGCAAGACGGTGAAGGTCACCTCCTACGCCAAGGTCAAGGTCTCCACGACGATCTCCAAGCAGTACAAGACGGCGAAGATCGGCTCGACCTCCTACGCGTACTTCCACAAGAAGACGAACCCGGTCTTCACCACGACCATGACGTACTACAAGAACCGCTCGCAGCGGCTGAGCCTGGAGGTCTACTACCAGGGCAAGTGGCGCGACGCGGGATCGCAGTACTTCGCGCTCGGCACCAACGGCAAGTCCACCGTGACCCTGCTCGGCCCGCACGACACCGGCTACCGGATGCGGATGCGCGCCTCGTACGTCAACGGCTCCTCCGGCGACAACGTCAACTCCACCACGTACGGCGCCTGGAAGTACTTCTACTTCACCAAGTAGCACGACCCGGCCAGACACGGCAGGGCCCCGCGCCGCGGGGCCCTGCCACTTTTCCGGCCCGGCCGGACCGGGGCCCGTCCTGCCGTTCCCTCACGGACCCCTATCGGCCCGTACGCGGTGTTCCGCTGCCGGCCCCGCCCGACGAGGACCTCCGGGGCGACGGACTCGCCTCAGCCATGCAAAGTCCAGGAATGCCGAAGAGCCCAGGTCACCGACGTGACCTGGGCTCTTCGTATGGAGCCGCCTAAGGGAATCGAACCCTTGACCTACGCATTGCGAGTTGTCCGACCTTGGTCTGGTGGCGTCCACGGGTGTCCGTCACGAAGGCTGCATCCCCGGTCAGCCCCCATGTCGGATGGCGGTGGACAGATGCGAACCGCCCCGGACTGGCGTCGACTGAGACTCCAACTGAGACCAGGACCGACCCCTCATGCCGAGTTGCGATGGTCCATCGTCAGCCGGCCCCTAAGTAGCTATGAGGTCATCGGTAGGGTGCGTGCTACCTGCTCTGGAGATTCCGCCGCAGGTCACGAGGGGTGGGAAGCACATGAGAAAGCTGTGGGTCTGCGGCCTGGCACTTGGCATGGCAGGGCTCGTCGGGTGCTCCGGCACAGGCGAGGACTCGAAGGAAGCGGCGCCCAGTGCCACGCCATCCGCCGTGACTCTCGCAATCAGCGGGAGGGTGAAGGTCGAACTGTCCACCGATGACACGGGTCCCGACATCGGCAAGCCGTGTACGCCTCCGCCGGGCTCCAAGGTCAAGTCCGGGGCTGAGGTCCGTGTGACGGATGGCGATGGCAAGATTCTCGGTACCGACCGGCTTGAGCCGGGCTTTGCCAACGGATCCGTCCTCATCTCGTGCGAATTCGGCTTCTTCTTCAAGGTGCCTGGCGCGTCCGAGAACTACGTGATGACCGTGGAAGGCTTCCCACCGATGTCCTACACCCGTGAGGACATTCGACGCGGCCTCTCCCTGTGGGAGACAGACCGGGGCACGCTGTCTCAGGGGTAGCCGCAGCGGCACTTCGAGCCTTCTTGAGGTGCACGATCACCGGCTCCGCCGCCGTCCACGGTCGGCGGAGCCGACGTCAAGAGGTCTGCGCGCGACGTCTTTTCGAACGGTGCATCAACCGACTCAAGCAATGGCGCGGCCTGGCCATGCGAACGGACAAGCTCGCCATTGCCTACCAGGCCGCACTCCACCTCGCCGCCATCCTCATCTGGACAGCCGGTTGACCGCCGAAGCACCTTGCCCGCGAGGATGGCCACATGGACGATCTTGTGGAGTTCCTCGTCGCACGCATCATGGACGACAACCATGCCTACGCCTACGTGGCCGGCACCCTGGGCGGCGAGGCTCTTCTCGACAGCCACCTCCCCATGCTCGATCTGATCGAGCAACTGGCGAACGACTACGAAGCCATGGGCCCCTGGGACTCCCGCTCGGCCGGCCTGGCATACGCGCTGCGAGTCCTTGGCCAGTCATACGCCGAGCACCCCGCCTACCAGCAGGAATGGCGCCCATAGCCTTTCAAGGAGACAGTCCCTAACCCTCGCCTTACAAGTTCGTCTCCTGGCCTGTGGGAGCAGCGAGTCCGGCTCTGCAGCAGGCGGAGACAGTCCGCCGGCTACCGCCACGGTCCCTGCGCGTACCGCCGTGTTGCCGTCACTTTCTGCCGTCGTAACAGCAGTGGGCATGAGAAGCGACAGCACCCGCGTTCGCCGATGATCGGAGCGCCGAACCGGGCGTGGGGTCGCCGCCCGTGCTATTGGATGCTCCAGCGGTGCGGATGGTCGGGATCGGTGGGGCAGGCGAAGACGTTCAGCTCGCCGAATCGGCCCACAACTACTTCGGTGGGGGTGCCGGACCGATGAGCAGGCAGGTCTCGATCCTCTAGCGGCTTCCAGCTGCCGCTTCCGCCGTCCCATTCCGAGCTGTCGATGGTCAGCAGTAGGTGCATCGGCGTGCGGCAGGTCTGGCAGTCCATGGGGTACGGGTCGGTGGCGTGCCAGGAGGCGAAGCCGCCGACGCGCCAGCCGGGCGGGATCGACAGGTCGTACTGGTAGCCGACCGCGTGGGCTGCGATCTCGTCGGCCGACTGCTCGGCCTCCTCCTCCTGGGTCTCGTCCCAGGCGTCGAGCCGGGCGCACAGGTCCTCGGGCAGGAGATCGGCGAACGGATAGCTGACCACCTGCTCCGGGTGCAGCACGCAGGGCTCGGGCACGAATCCATCGGACCCGACAACCAACGGCTGCGGGGGAACGGCCAACACGTCCCCGACCTCCCACGACTGCCGCCAGCGCAGATGCAGATTCAGGTCGTACCGGCTCGGGCCGTGCGCGTCGAAGGGACACCAGAACACCTGGAGCAGGTCGCAGTCCTCCGGCCCCGGCGGCATGTCCGGGACATCCCGCCGGTACAGCTGCGCCAGGCCGATCATCGGCAGCGGATCCGTCTCCGACATCTCGGGGAGCCGGTGCTCCAGGTACAGCTCGGCCAGGAGATCCCGTTCCTCCTTCGTAGGGCCCGGGCTCTGTTCCCGGGCCCACGCGGCAGCCAGGATCCGCCGGTAGCGGTGGATGTCGGCCGGGCGCCGACCTCGTCCCCGTCCGTGGGCCTCACCGCACACCGGCCAGGGCTCCTCCGCCGGCCACAGCATCGGACCACCCACTGAGCTAGCAGACATCTGAGGGCTGCCCGGTCGCGGGTGGAGCCGCGTGGTCGTACCTCGGTAGGCAGCCAGTTCCGGGAAGAGCACCTCGACATCAAGCGGGCGCGACGGAGTGGTCCTCGTCATGGAATGCGACCTTAGACACTCGGAGATCTTGGCCGTCGAGCACCCCCTGGCAGCAGCCTCTGCAGTGCTAAAGCTGCTGTCGAAACCCGTGAACATTTCGATTCGCTCACCGGGTCGGCTGCCTCCCAAACCGGTGAACATTCGCTGTCCGTTCTCGTGGACAGAGCCACATGGGCTTCTGCCTCGGCAGCGATCCCAGGGCCGGAAGCGCTTCGGCGCCCATCTGAACCCGTGACTGAGACCAGAACTGAGACCGCCGACACTCGCGCAGCCCGTGCACAGTGCTCTCGCCGCATCCGCTTAACGGAAAAGCCCAGCTCAGACAGTGTCTGAGCTGGGCTCTTCGTATGGAGCCGCCTAAGGGAATCGAACCCTTGACCTACGCATTACGAGTGCGTCGCTCTGGCCGACTGAGCTAAGGCGGCAGGCTGCCGAGACAGCTTCGCATCGGCAGCGGGCACAAGTCTACACAGTTCTTGAGGGGCCCCTGACCAGGGTGCTGTCGGGTCGGGACGGGGCGGCGGGGCCCCTCACGGGGTCAGCAGGTCTTGCCGTCCGCCGGGGGCGTGCCGTCGAGGAGGTAGCGGTTGACGGCGGAGTCGATGCAGCTGCTGCCGCGGGCGTACGCCGTGTGGCCGTCGCCGTTGTAGGTGAGCAGGACGCCGGAGTCGAGCTGGCCGGCGAGGGACTTGGCCCAGGCGTACGGCGTGGCGGGGTCGCGGGTGGTGCCGACGACCAGGATGGGGTCGGCGCCGGTGGCCTCGATGCGGTGGGGCTTGCCGGTCGGCGTGACGGGCCAGTAGGCGCAGATCAGGCTGGACCACGCCAGGTTCTTGCCGAAGTGCGGGGACTCGGCGGTGAACGCGGAGACGGACTGCTCGGCGGCCGGCGGGCCGGACAGGGCCGGCGGCAGGTCGAGGCAGTTCACGGCGGCGTTGGCGTACATGAGGTTGTCGTAGCGGCCGCGGTCGTCGCGCTCGTAGTACGTGTCGGACAGCGCGAGCAGACCGCTTCCGTCGCCCTTGTTCGCCTTGGTGAGGGCGGTGCGTAGGGTGGGCCACATCGACTCGTCGTACATCGCGGCGATCACGCCGGTGGTGCCGAGCGCCTCGGTCAGCTTGCGGTCGCTGCCGGTGTTCAGGGGCTTGGCGTCCAGCTGCTTGAAGAAGGCGTCGAGGCGGTGCCCGGCGTCGGCGGAGCTCTTGGTGCCGAGCGGGCAGTCGCGGTGGCCGACGCAGTCCCGGGCGAAGGCGTCGAAGGCGGTCTCGAAGCCGGAGGCCTGGCCGCGGCTCGCGTCGAGGGCCGAGATCGACGGGTCGACGGCGCCGTCGAGGACGAGCCGACCGGCCGTGTCGGGGAACAGCTCGGCGTAGGTGGCGCCCAGGAACGTGCCGTAGGACTTGCCGACGTAGTTGAGCTTGCGGTCGCCGACCAGGGCGCGGAAGACGTCCATGTCGCGGGCGGAGTCCACCGTGCTGATGTGCTTGAGCAGTTTGGCGGAGCGCTGCTCGCAGCCGCCGGCGAACTCCTTGTCGGCGGCGACGAGGGCGTTGACCTCGGCGCCGTCGTCCGGGGTGACGTCGGTCGCCGTGAAGGCGTCCATCTGGCGGTCGCTGAGGCACTCCACGGGCTCGCTGCGGGCCACACCGCGCGGGTCGATGGCGGCCATGTCGTAGCGGGAGGTGACCGCCGACGGGTAGCCGAAAGCCGCGTACTGCAGGTAGTCGATCGCGGAGCCGCCGGGGCCACCCGGGTTGACCAGCAGGGTGCCGAGCCGCTTGCCGCCGTCCTCGGCCCGCTTCCGGGTGACGGCGAGCTTGAGGTCGCTCGCGGCGGACGGGTGGGCGTAGTCGAGGGGGACGCGCATGGTGGCGCACTGCATGCCCGGCATGTCCTTGCACTCGCGCCAGGACAGGCGCTGCTCGTAGTACGGCCGGAGGTTGCCGTAGGCGTCCGCGGCAGCGCCCGAGGGCGGCGGCCCGCCGAGCGAGCCCGCCGGGGACGAGGCGGCGGCACTGTGCGTGCTGCCACCGGTCGTGCACGCGGACAGCATCAGCCCGGCGACGGCGAGGACGGTGCCGGAGGTACGGAGCAGGCGCGGGGTGTGCATCGGAGCCTCGGTTCCTCGTGGTGGTCATCTGGAGCGTATCCGGAGGGCCGGTGGCGAACCGCCCTCCACAGTCCTCATACGGGTGATTCCGGCCCGCGCCGTCAGGGACGGTCCGGACCGTCGAGCTTCTCGGTCGCGTACCCGGCGACGAGGGCGAAGAGCCGCCGCCGCGGGGCGATGCCGTCCAGCACCCGGACCCCGGCGGACACGCCACGCACCCGTTCCCGCAGGGCGAGGGCGGAGCGCCGCGCGTCCTCCTCTCCGGAGGGTACGGCGAGCAGCAGCGCGGGGCGCGGCATGTCACCCCCGGGGTATCCGCGGTCGGTGGAGGAGTAGTACGGCGGCGGGCCGGACCGGTCGATCCCGTCGTAGCCGCCCGAGACGCCGATCGCCGCGGTGTACCCCTCGGAATCGGTCAGCTGCTGCCGTACGACGCAGGCCGCGTCCCCGTCGGCGCCCAGCAACGCCCGCGCGGGGCGGCCGGGCAGGACGCGGTAGAGCCGGGCGACCGCGACCGGGACGGCCGCGGGACGGGCGCCGGGGCCGGTGTCGCAGTGGGCGGGCAGCACGACCACGAAGGGGTCGGCGATGCCCCGCAGCGACTGGGCGGCGAAGCCGGCGAACAGATCCGGGTCGGCGGGGTCGATGTGGGCCACGACCAGGGGGAAGTACACCCCGACGGAGTCCGGGTAGTCGTACTGCGGGGGCAGCCACACCCGCGTGCCGTCGGACAATTCCTGGAGCGTGCCCCCGGCCGGGTGACCGAGGGTGCGCGGCGGCTCCAGCCCGGCGTCCACGGGGTCGGACGGCACCGGCCGCGGGGGTGGCGCGGACGGCGGCCGGGACGGCGGGGGCGCGGCGGCGGTGACCGGGCGGGGCGGCGGGAGCGAGGGATCCGCCGGGCCGGACGGCGACCAGACGGCCAGCGTGACCGCCACCGCGGCGGCCAGCGCGGACCCTGCGCCGCGCAGCACCGTGCCGGTGCGCTCGACGGGCAGTTCGTACGCGCGGCCCGCGCGCTGCTCCCACCAGTGCCGTAGTGCCGAGCGGGCGAGCGCCACCGCCACGACCCCGGCCGCGGTCAGCAGCGCGTACAGAACGACGACCTCGGCCACCTCGGGCACGTGCGGCACCACCTCGGCAGGTCCCCCACGGCGCTTCGGGCACGGGCGCGGCACCCGCGCCGTAGGCAGGGGGGAGCGCACCCCGTGCGCTGGGATCACCCCCGCGGGGACAGCGGCCGGGGGCACCGCACAGCAGCCTGCGGCAAGGCCGGGCGCACCGGGGAGCGGCGACGCGCGAGCGCCGCAAACGATCACCCGTCCGCCGGATGATCAAGGCGCAGGGGGCGGTCCGCGCGGCCGCTCCCGCGCGCCGGCGGTCAGCCCGCGCGCAGGGCCAGCGTCATCGCTTCGACGGCCAGCAACGGCGCGACGTTCCTGTCCAGGGCCTCACGGCAGGCGAGCACGGCCTCGATGCGGCGCAGCGTGTTCTCCGGCCGCGAAGCCCCCGCGATCCGCTCGACGGCGTCCCGCGCCTCGACGTTCGCGATGGCCACCGACGTGCCGACCTGCACCGCCAGCACGTCCCGGTAGAAGCCCGCCAGGTCGGTGAGGGCCAGGTCGAGGGTGTCGCGCTGGGTACGGGTGGACCGGCGCTTCTGCCGGTCGGCGAGCTCCTTCATCACGCCCGCCGTGCCGCGCGGCATCCGGCTGCCCGCCCCCGCGGCCGCGCCGAGCGCCGTGCGCAGCTCCTCGGTCTCCTTGGCGTCCATCTCCTCGGAGACCTGCTTGGCGTCCTCGGTCGCCGCGTCCACCAGCTCCTGCGCGGCCTTGAGGCAGCCCCCCACGTCGTCCACGCGCAGCGGCAGCCTCAGCACGGCCGCGCGGCGGGTGCGCGCCCCCTCGTCGGTGGCGAGCCGGCGGGCGCGGTCGATGTGCCCCTGCGTGGCACGGGCGGCGGCCTCGGCGATCACAGGGTCGATGCCGTCGCGCCGGACCAGTACGTCGGCGACGGCGTCCACGGGCGGGGTCCGCAGCACCAGGTGCCGGCAGCGCGAGCGGATCGTCGGCAGCACGTCCTCGATGGAGGGCGCGCACAGCAGCCACACCGTCCGGGGCGCGGGCTCCTCCACGGCCTTGAGCAGCACGTTGCCCGCGCCCTCGGTGAGGCGGTCGGCATCCTCCAGCACGATCACCTGCCAGCGGCCGGAGGCGGGCGACAGCGTGGAGCGGCGGACGAGGTCGCGGGTGTCCTTGACGCCGATGGAGAGCAGGTCGGTGCGGACCACCTCGACGTCGGCGTGCGTACCGACCAGGGTCGTGTGGCAGCCGTCGCAGAAGCCGCAGCCCGGCGCCCCGCCCAGCGCCCGGTCCGGGCTCACGCACTGCAGCGCGGCGGCGAAGGCGCGGGCGGCCGTGTCACGGCCCGCGCCGGGCGGGCCGGTGAACAGCCAGGCGTGCGTCATCTTCGACGCCGTCGGCAGCGCGCTGCGCGCGGCAGCCGCCGTCACGAAGGCGTCGGCGTCCCGCGCGGCGGCGGCCAACTGCTCCGTCACCCGGTCCTGGCCGACCAGGTCGTCCCATACCGCCATCGTGCCCGCCCGTCCTGTGGTGCCGCTGCTCTTGCGTTGTCCGGCCCCACCATTGTCGGGTACGCCACGGACACCCTGCGGGGCGGGCGGGGGTGCCCCTTGCGGCCCGTTGTCGTGTGCGGGTTGTTTGCGCCTGCGGCGGGCATCCCCCGCCCGCCCTCCCCCAGCCTTCGGCCGGGGGGACCCCCATCCCGCACGGTTGGTGCGGGCCTGCGCGCGTGTGTGGTGGGCCGGGGTCGGGGCCTCCGGGGCTGGGCATTCTGGACCGCATATTTATGTGCATGGCGGGCGGTCCAGGTCCTTGCCGTCTGTGCCGCACAACACATACACGTCAGCGTCCAGAACGCCCACCCTCCCCCAGCCTTCGGCCGGGGGTGCCCCCAACTCCCCCGCCCCCTCCGTATCGCGGGCGACCAACGGCCGGTGGGGGTTCACAGAGCGGTCCGGGGTCGCCGCAAGTGCCTCACTCCGCCCACCGGCCGTCATACGCCCACACAGCGGGAGGGGGTGTGGCGGGGTGCGCCCATGGGGGTCCCCCCGGCCGAAGGCTGGGGGAGACGAGCGGCGAACGCGGCGCCGAACGACGCAGGGCCAAACCGCGAGCGCTGTGGGGGTCCCCCCGGCCGAAGGCTGGGGGAGTGCGCCGGCGCGGCACCGACCCAGGCACACGGTGCGCGACCCGCACTGACCGCGCCGGATGGGGGTCCCCCCGGCCGAAGGCTGGGGGGAGGGCGGGAGGGCGGGGGATGCCCGCCGCAGGCGCAAACAACCCGCACACAACAACCGGGCCCGACAGGTCAGCCGGAGGCGCGCCGGTGGCGGCGGGGCGCGGCAGGGGCCCGGACGGGCTTGCGGCGGAGCATCACAAGTGCCGCCACCGCGGCGATGCCCAGGGCGACCAATGCGGAGGCCACGCCCGCGGTGACGTCGGAGGGGCCGGTGGAGGTCGACGCGGAGGTGAGCCCCGCGGCGGGGAGGCCCGTGCCCGGGCCGGTGGACGCCGCCGCCGTCACCCCGGGCACGGCGCCCGCGAGGGCGGAGGGGGCGGTGGCGGCGGTGCCCGGCGACGGGGTCGCCGTCCCGGCCGGGCAGGCCACCGTGAAGCGCTGCGGCTTCGCGTCGGAACCGGCCCACCGGAAGCGGTAGTCGCCGTCGGCGAGGACGACGCGGCCGGTGCTCCCGGTGCCCCGGGCGCCGGTGACCAGGGTGCCGACGACCGCGTCCTCGCCCCGGGCGTACGAGACCGTCCAGTTGACCGGCTGGTCGGGGCCGAAGCCCTCGGCCTTGAAGTAGAAGGTGCACACCGTGGCGCCGTCTTCGCGCGTCCTGCCCAGTGCCTCGTCGTAGAGGCGGACCCCGGACCGGTCGGCGGGCGCGCCGGAGGCGTGCGCGGCCAGGCCCAGGAGGGCCGCGGCGGCGGCAGCGGCGGCGAGGGCCGCCGCCGTGGTACGGATGCGCATGTTCAGAGTGTCCCGGAGACTCGTGCGGAGGGCTGCGCCGGGGTCCTTTTCCGGCCAGTGACATATGTGGAGCAACGGCGTCCATATCCCCCCGGACGGCGCATCCGTGGGGCGCACGCCCCGTCAGATGACCGCCGGCGCCGGCCTACAGCGACAGCCGCTGCACCCCGCTGGCGACCGCGCGCTGTTCCGGCACCTCCGTGCCCGTCCAGCAGGAACCGCGCCGGGCCAGCAGCCGGCGCAGCCACACCTCCGTGGCGACCAGGTCGGTGAGGCCGTCGACGGGCACCGGTTCGCCGTCCGCCGCGGCGCGCAGGGCGGCCCGTACGACGCGGGCCTCGACGAGCCCGGCATCCGCGAGCAGCGGGGCCTCGAAGAGGTCGAGCAGGTCGTCGACGGCCGCCCGCAGGCCCGCACGGACGGCGACGGCCGTGGAGACGTGGGAGTTGGCGCCCCAGCCGGGCGGCAGTTCGCGGATGCCCGCGCCCGCCAGGACGGAGCGCAGGATCGTGGTGCGGGCGCCCGGCTGGACGCGCAGCGTCTCGGGCAGCGCCCGGCAGGCCCGCACCACCTGGTTGTCCAGGAAGGGCGCGTGGAGCCGCTGGCTGCGCACCTCGGCGGCCTGCTCGAAGACCCGGTGGTCGGCGGCGTGCCGGGCGAGCGCGGCGCGCGCCCGGCGCTCTCCGGGGCGCTCCACCGTCGTGCCCGGCCGGGAAGCCGCCTCCTGCAGGCGAACCGATACTTCGGCGAGCGCCTCACCGGTCAGCCAGCGCGCCGCGGGGCCCGGCCGGCACCACGCGAGGGCCGCCAGCGACGCGGCCAGGGCGTCCCCGTGCTCCTCGAAGCGCCGGGCCAGCAGGCGTGCCGCGGCGTCCTCCACGCCCTGCCGGTAACTGGTGCGGGCCAGCCGTCGCGCCGCCCGGTACACCGTGAACGGCACGAACACCGAGCGCCCCGAGGGCCCGTCCGCCCGCGCCAGGGCCGTGACGGGGCGCAGCAGGCCGCGCCGCCGCCGGTCCATCAACAGGTCCGCCAGGCGCGCCGGATGGGCGTCCAGCACCTGCCGGGCGCCGTGCCCCACGAAGTGGTCTGCGCCGCCGGCCGCCAGGCGCCGCCGGTGCCGTTCCGCGGTGACCAGCGAGGGGCCGGGCTCGTCGGTGAGCGGCCCGCTGTCCAGGAGGTCGGCGTACGGCAGGGACTCCGGCCCGCCCGGTACGACGACGTGGTGCAGCCGGGGGTCGGCGGCCATGCTGCGGGCGCGCTCCAGTTCGGCCTCGCGCCCGTGGACCCCGCCCGTGGCCAGGTCGTTGAAGGTCACCGCCAGCAGCCGCTGCCCGGCGGCGGAGCCGTGCCCGAGCGGTGTGCCCGGCATCCCCGGCAGGCCCGCGGCGAGCAGGGCGAGCGTGGAGGAGGCGCTGCCCCCGGACAGGTCGGCGCCGATGCCCGGCGCCGGGGCCTCGCCCGGGTCCGGTACGAAGCGGGGCTGCGCGAGCCGCGTCCGGACGGCGTCCACCAGGGCGTCCCGTATGCCGGCGAGCGCCCGGTCCGGGTCGGCGGAGGCCGCGGGGGTGCCGGCGACGGCGAGCGAGGCGGTGGGCTCGTAGCCGCTGACCTCGGGCACCCCGTCGCGCATGATGAGCGCGTGCCCGGGCGGCACCCGGCGCACCCCGGCGTACGGGGTGCCTTCGCCGAGCGCCTCGGGCGAGTCGGGGCAGGCCAGCAGCGCCGCCAGGTAGGTCACGTCCAGGGCGGCCTCGGTGAGGTCGGCGAGCGGCAGCGCGGCCGTGCCGTACGCCGTGCCCCGCGCCCACTGGGTGTGGAACACCGGCCGGGCGCCCGCGAGGTCGCCCAGCACCGTGACGCGGCGGCCGATCTGCAGGACGCAGGTGTAGCTACCGGCCCAGGCCGTCAGATGGCGCAGCGCCCCGCCGCGCGCCGCGAACAGCCCCACCCGCAGGTCGGCGTCGGAGGCGGCGCAGCGGCCCAGCACGGCCAGCCGCGCCACGGAACCGTTCTCGGTGTGGACGATCCGCACCTCGTCGGGGCGCCAGTCGCCCACCATCCACAGCGGATCGGGGTCGCCCCACAGGAGTTGTGCGCCGACGGGCTGCAGGGTGCGGCCGGCGCGCGTGCCGGGAACCTGTCCCACGGCAGCGCTGCTCCACCCCACCAACCACCGCATCGCCGCCTCCACAGGTTGTGGATTACGTGGGCCACCGTGGCCAACCGGCCCCGCGGCAGGCCGAACTGCCGCCCCGTCCGAGGAACATGCTGCCACGGAGCGGCGCACAAAGAGGCGCATGAGGACATGGTTGAGCGCCGGACCGCGCGTCACGCGCGGTCCGGCGCGGGCCGGTTCGGCCCAACTCCCCCTTGATCATGGCCACTTGGAACGGGCCACCGGATTTCAAACGTCATTTTCCGGTCAATGTCCGGGCAGCCCGCATTCGTCCGTTCTGCGACGTGTGGGGGTCACGGTCCGGGAGGCGTGGCGCACCTCCCGGACCGGTCCGCCACCCGCGGGGATTGTGGTGGCGGAGCCCCCTGACCCGCCACAACCCCCCATAGCCGCACATGAGAGCCGCGGGCCAACCCACCCCACCATGGAACCCCTACCGCCCGAACCGGCACAGAGCGCGCGGATGGGCGCACAGCCGCATACGCCGGTAGCACGCGCCACCAGCAGGAGTCGCCAGGCCGCATTCAGGGCAGGAATCTCGCCATCCGGGACAACAGCTCTTAACGGGCGGGATACGGCGAACTACGCTGGGTTCACCCGAGAAGCGATGGTCCCGGCAGCTCGGGGTCCGGCGCATGCCCGGTGGCGGGCTGCGGCGGACCCGGCACGCCTCCACAAGAGGCGCCGGGCCAGCCGTTGTTGTGCGTCGAGAGGGTGTGACAGGCGTGGCAGGCGTACGCGGCCCTCGCGCTTACGGCGAGAGGTGGTAGTGGTCATGACCAAAGAACCCCGAGGGCCCAACGAGAAACTCGGCACCCTTCTCGCCCTGGCCGGCATCAGCAACGCGGGACTCGCCCGCAGGGTCAACGACCTCGGCGCCCAGCGCGGTCTGACCCTGCGGTACGACAAGACCTCCGTCGCCCGCTGGGTCACCAAGGGCATGGTGCCGCAGGGCGCCGCCCCGCACCTCATCGCGGCGGCCATCGGCAGCAAGCTCGGCCGTCCCGTGCCGCTGCACGAGATCGGCCTCGCCGACGCCGACCCCGCGCCCGAGGTGGGCCTCGCCTTCCCCCGCGACGTCGGGGAGGCCGTCAAGTCCGCCACCGACCTGTGGAAGCTCGACCCCGGCCGGCGCGGCCCGGGCGGCGGCGGCATCTGGCAGAGCCTCGCCGGCTCCTTCGCGGTCAGCGCGTACGTCACGCCGGCCTCCCGCTGGCTGATAACCCCGGCCGACGCCCGCGTCGCCCGCGAGGACCCCGCCCCGGGCACGCACCACGTCGGCCACTCCGACGTCGCCAAGCTCCGCGAGGCCGCGGAGGACGCCCGGCGCTGGGACTCCAAGTACGGCGGCGGCGACTGGCGTTCCGGCATGGTCCCCGAGTGCCTGCGGGTCGAGGCGGCCCCGCTGCTGCTCGGCTCGTACAGCGACGAGGTCGGCCGCTCCCTCTTCGGCGCCACCGCCGAACTCACCCGGCTCGCCGGGTGGATGGCCTTCGACACCGGCCAGCAGGAGGCCGCCCAGCGCTACTACATCCAGGCCCTGCGGCTCGCGCGCGCCGCCGCCGACGTCCCCCTCGGGGGCTACGTGCTGGCGTCGATGTCGCTCCAGGCCACGTACCGCGGCTTCGCCGACGAGGGCGTGGACCTGGCCCAGGCCGCCCTCGAACGCAACCGCGGCCTCGCCACGGCGCGCACGATGTCCTTCTTCCACCTCGTCGAGGCCCGCGCCCACGCCAAGGCCGGCGAGAGCGCCGCGTGCGCCGCGGCCCTGGCCGCCGCCGAGTCCTGGCTCGACCGCGCCCGCGACGGGGACGCCGACCCGCCCTGGCTCGGCTTCTACTCCTACGACCGCCTCGCCGCGGACGCCGCCGAGTGCTACCGCGACCTGCGTGTGCCCGGGCAGGTGCGCCGCTTCACGGAGACGGCCCTCGCCCGGCCCACGGAGGAGTTCGTGCGCTCGCACGGGCTGCGGCTCGTGGTCTCGGCGGTCGCGGAGCTGGAGTCCGGCAACCTGGACGCGGCGTGCGCGGCCGGGGTCAAGGCGGTGGAGGTGGCCGGGCGGATCTCGTCGGCCCGGACGACGGAGTACGTGCGGGACCTCCTGCACCGGCTGGAGCCCTACGGGAACGAGCCCCGCGTCGCGGAGCTGCGCGAGCGGGCCCGACCCCTGCTGGCGGCCCCCGCGTAACCCTCCGGGGTGCGGCGGGTGCCGCTTGCGGCCGGTTGTTGTGTGCGGGTTGTCTGAGCCGCAGGCGCAAACAACCCGCACGCAACCACCGGGCAGCCCGGCGCAGCCGCGCGCAGGCGCAAACGACCCGCACGCAGCGACCCGGCGCGAACAACACGCCCCGCCGACAGGTTTGCACGCGGCGCGGACGGGCCAAGCCTTACGGGGGAGGTGACCGCGCGCATGGACACCACGGACGTCGTCGTCATCGGCGCCGGCATCGTCGGCCTCGCGACCGCGTACGCGCTCACCCGTACCGCCCCCGGCACGTCCGTCCTGGTCCTGGACAAGGAGGACGGCCCCGCCCGCCACCAGACCGGCCACAACAGCGGTGTGATCCACAGCGGCATCTACTACCGCCCCGGCTCCCTCAAGGCGCGGTACGCGACGCAGGGCGCCGCCGAGATGGTGAAGTTCTGCGCCGGCAACGACATCCCGCACGACGTGACGGGCAAGCTGATCGTCGCCACGGAGCGGGACGAGCTCCCCCGGCTGCACGCCCTCGTCCAGCGGGGCCGGCAGAACGACATCCCGGTGCAGGAGCTGGGCCCCGCCCGGATCGCGGAGCGGGAGCCGCACGTACGCGGCCTGGCGGCGATCCACGTCGGCACGACGGGGGTCTGCGACTTCACCGCGGTCGCCGCGGCCATGGCCCGCCTCACGACCGAGGGCGGTCGGGCCGACGCGCGCATCGCGTACGGCACGGAGGTCCGCGCGATCCACCGTGACGGCCCGAGCGTGATCGTCGAGCCCCACGACGGCCCGCCCGTCCGGGCCAAGGCGCTGGTGAACTGCGCCGGCCTGCACTGCGACCGCATCGCGCGGATGGCCGGGGAGGACACCTCCGGCGTGCGCATCGTGCCGTTCCGCGGCGAGTACTACGAGCTGCGCCCGGAGCGCGCCGACCTCGTCCGCGGACTGGTCTACCCCGTCCCCGACCCCGCGTTCCCGTTCCTCGGCGTGCATCTGACCCGTGGCTTCGACGGCTCCGTGCACGTCGGCCCGAACGCCGTCCCCGCCCTGGCCCGCGAGGGCTACCGGCGGCGCACCGTGCGCCCGCGCGACCTCGTCGAGACCGCCGCGTTCCCCGGCACCTGGCGGATCGCCCGCCGCCACTGGCGCTACGAGGCCGGCGAGATCCGCCGGTCGCTGTCGAAGCGGGCCTTCGTGGAGTCCGTGCGGCGGCTGCTGCCCGCGGTGAGCGCCGACGACATGGTGCCGGCCGCGGCCGGGGTGCGGGCGCAGGCCGTGCTGCGCGACGGGACGCTCGTCGACGACTTCCTCATCACGGGCGACGGGCCCTTCGTCCACGTACTGAACGCCCCCTCGCCCGCCGCGACGGCCTCGCTGCCGATCGGCCGGGAGATCGCCCGCAGGGCACTGGCGGTGCTGGGGCGTACGTAAAATCGACGCATCATGTCGAAGCCCCGCACCCCCCACTTCCCGGGCGGCCCCGCCTCCCACCCGCATCCGGACGCGCACACCGAGCAGCGCATCCGCACCTTCCACCCGCGCCGCGGCCGGGTCACCCACGGCCAGCGGGCGGCGCTGGAGCGACGCTGGGCGGACTGGGGCGTCGACCTCGACGGCACGCCGCTGGACCTGGACAAGCTCTTCGCCGACGCGGACCTCGCCCCGGACCGCCCGGTGGTCCTGGAGATCGGCTTCGGCATGGGCGACGCCACCGCCGCGATGGCCGCCGCCGACCCGGGCACCGGCATCCTCGCCGCGGACGTGCACACCCCCGGCCAGGGCAACCTCGTCCACCTCGCCGAGCGCGAGGGCCTGCGCAACGTCCGGGTCGCCAACGGCGACGCCGTCGTCCTGCTGCGCGACATGCTCGCCCCGGGTTCGCTGGCCGGCCTGCGGGTCTACTTCCCCGACCCGTGGCCCAAGGCCCGGCACCACAAGCGCCGCATGATCCAGCCGGAGTTCGTGGCGCTCGCCGTGTCGCGGCTGCGGCCCGGCGCGACCGTGCACTGCGCGACCGACTGGGAGCCGTACGCCGAGCAGATGCTCGAGGTGCTGACGGCGGAGCCCGGCCTGGCGAACGCCTACGCCACCGGCAGCGGCTACGCCGAGCCGCGTCCGGCCTTCCGCCCGATGACCAAGTTCGAGCGCCAGGGGATCGCCAAGGGCCACGTCGTCCACGACCTGGTCTTCGAGCGCCGCTGAACGTCCGGCCGTGCGCGGTGCACCGGGCGGTACGCAGGGCGGTTATCCGTAACACCATCGCGCCACGCGGCCACCGCCCCGTAAGGTCATTGGGTGTCCTCGTACTCGCATTCGCCAGACTCGCCCCTCCCGAGCCCGGCGGCCCGGCCGGCCGTACCCGAGTATCCGGATCACCAGCAGCAACCGCAGTTCGCACTGCCCGCCCCCGGGCAGTGGCACTACAAGCCGCGCCGGCACTTCTGGGAGAACCGGACGTTCCGGCTCGTGGCGCTCTTCTCCGTACTGGCGCTGTGCGGGGTGATCATCCTCGCGCTGGTGCGCCGGCAGACCGGCACGGAGGGCCTCCTGGTCGGCCTCCTCCTGGCGGTCCTGCCGGTCCCGCTCCTCGGCGGGGCCTTCCTGTGGCTGGACCGCGTGGAGCCGACCCCGCTGCGCGACGCGGTCTTCGCCTTCGCCTGGGGCGCGTGCGCCGCCACGCTGGTCGCCATCCTCGCCAACGAGTACGCGACCGAGCTGCTCGCCACGACCTTCACGGCCAGCGACTCGCAGAGCGACATCTGGGGCGCCACCTTCGTCGCCCCCGTCGTCGAGGAGAGCGCCAAGGGCGCCGCCGTCCTGCTGCTCTTCCTCTTCCGCCGCCGTGACTTCACCGGGATCGTCGACGGCGTCGTCATAGCCGGACTCACCGCCACCGGCTTCGCGTTCACCGAGAACATCCTCTACCTGGGCTCCGGCTTCGCCGAGGACCAGGCGTACGGGGCCGACGGCGGGCTGGGCACGACCGCGGCGATGTTCGTCGTCCGGATCGTCATGACGCCCTTCGCGCACCCGCTGTTCACCTCGCTCACCGGCATCGGCTTCGCCATCGCCGCCACCTCACGCCCCGGCCAGGCCCGCCGCTGGCTCGCCCCGCTGGGCGGCTGGCTGCTCGCGATGGTCCTGCACGGCACCTGGAACGGCTCCGCCTCCCTCAGCCCGCTCGGCTTCCTCGCCGTCTACGCGACGCTGATGATCCCGCTCTTCGGCCTGCTGGTCTGGCTCGCGATCTGGTCCCGCTCGAACGAGCTGAAGACCATCCGCACCCAGCTGCCGCTGTACGCGGTGGCCGGCTGGCTCGGCCTGCCCGAGCCCGCCGCCATCGGCTCCATGAAGGGCCGCAGCCTCGCCCGCTCCGCCGCCCGCGGCGCACAGGGCAAGGACGCCGCCCGCACCGTCCGCGAGTACGTGTCCTTCGCGACCTCGCTCGCCTTCCTGCGCGCCCGCGCCAACCGCGGGGCCGCCGGCGCCGACTTCCAGGCCCGGGAACAGGAACTGCTCCACCACCTGTGGGAGCGCAAGGCCGTCGCCCAGCCCGCGCTCACCCACGCGGCCCACGCCATCCGCCCCGCGTTCCCGCCCCTGTACCCCTGGGCGGCACCCCCGCCCGGAGCGCCGTACGGGCCGTACGGGCCGTACCCGCAGGTGCAGCCGTACCCGCAGCCCTACGGGCAGCAGCCGTACGGGCAACCCTGGCCGCAGCAGCCCCAGGGCCCCCACGCGTGGCCGCAGCAGCCCGCGCAGCCGGGGGCGCACCCGCAGCGGTGGGGCCCGCGCCAACCGCAGGTGCCGCCGCAGCAGGGGTGGCACCCGCGGACCGCGGCCCCCTACCAGGACCCCCGGGGCGGACAGCACCGCTGACTCCGGTTGCCGGGCCCCCTGGCCGGGGTTGCAATGACCGTGTGAGCCCGCTGATACGACGTACGAGCCGCATCGGCCGTCCGTCCGGCCGCACCAGCTGGACGCGGACGGCCGTCGTCCTGATACCGACCCTCGCCGTCTCCACCGCCGTGGCCGTCGGCGCGGGCGCCGGGGCGGTGCCCGTCTCCCTCGCGATCTCACCGACCACGACCGCCCTGTCCGGCCAGAGCATCCAGATCGCCGCCGACCGCCTGACCGGCACCGGCTTCACGCAGTACGTGACCGTCGACCACACCGCCGAGGGCGACTTCCCCCAGGCGGTCTCCGCCATCAGCTCCGCCGAACTGCACAACATGTGCCAGTCCGTGGTCGGCACCGTCCCCGGCTTCGGCCAGGTCACCCTGCTGATCACCGCGGGCGGCGGCGGCAAGCCCGTCCACGCCGACCAGCTGATCGTCGACACCGACGACCTGGCGGGCGACGCCGAGTTCCACGACATCCGGATCGGTGTGGACGCCTCCACGACGGACACCGAGGGCAGGGCCAAGGGCCCGGCCGGCGCCCTGGGGCAGCAGGCCGAGAGCGTCACCATCGACCACCTGCGGCAGACCACGAGGTCCGTGAGCGCGGCCACCTTCCGGCTGAACGGCCTGCACATGACGGTCAAGAGGGGCGCCGACCCCTGCTTCTGACCCGAATGGGCGAGTGCGTACGACCATCGGGGTGATTGCGTACCGCTCCCGAGCGACCGATCAGACTGTCCCACGGTTGACGGGATGTGCTGACCACCGAGCCCACCGGGTCCCGGCCCGCCACGTCCCAGGCCGCCGTCGCCGCCTCCGGCCGCACCAGCTGGAAGCGGCTCGCCCTCGTCATGGTGCCGACCGTCGCGGTCGCGGGTGCCGTCGTCGCGAGCCTGGCCACCGGCGCGCTCGCCGCCTCCTTCGGGGTTTCGGCCAACTCCTTCACCGTCGCCGGGGAGAGCTTCCAGATCTCCTCCTCCCTCCTGGAAGGCGACGGCTTCGTCCAGTTCGGCGTCCTCGACCGGGGACGTGACCAGGTCTACCCGGAGGCGCTGTCCGCCATCCGCCGGGCCACCCTGCACGACCTGTGCCAGTCCGTCGTCCAGCCGGTGCCGGTCATCGGCCCGGTCACGCTGCGGCTGACCGCGGACCCGGCGAGCGCCGACCGGCTGATCGCCGACGCCCACGACATCAAGGGCGACGCCGTCTTCGAGAACATCCACATCGGACAGGACGCCTCGACGGTGGACCAGGTCCCCGGCGTCCGGGGCCCGGCCGGGGCCTTCGCCCAGCAGGCGACCTCCATCCGCGTCCGCGACCTGCGGCAGACGAACCGGTCGGTCAGCGCGGCCACGTTCCGGCTGCCGGACCTGCACGTGCAGGTGCTGCGCGGCGACCACTCCTGCTTCTAGGAAAGGCCGCCGTGACCCGCATGCTGAGCCGCGCCGGAGCCCTCCGGTCCCGCTTCCGCGCCTGGCGCCGCAGCCGTCCCTTCTGGGCCGGCGTGTGGACCCTGCTCGCCGGCGTGGAGATCCTCTCCATCCCGCTCGCCCCGCTCGCGCTCATGATCCACGAGGGCATCGCCGGTGTCTCCGGCCTGCTCATGGGCGTCTTCCTGGTCGTGCTGGGCCTCACCCTGTGGCTGGCCCCGCACTACCGCGCCTTCGCCGGCATCGCGACCCTGATCTTCTCCGTCGCCTCGCTCGTGCTGTCCAACTTCGGCGGCTTCCTGATCGGTTTCCTGCTGGGCGTCGTCGGCGGGGCCATGGCCGTCAGCTGGGTGCCGGACGGGGACGGCGACGGAGGCCGCGGCAGGCGCGCCCGGCCGGTGCCCGACTGGGGCGGCGGGCACGGCGGCACCACGGGGCCCGGCGCGGGCGCACCGCAGGGCGGCACCCCGGACGTCGCCCCGCCCCCGGCGGCCCCGCCCGCCGCCCCCGCGGGCGGTACGGAGCCGGCGCCGCCCACGGCCACGGGCTCCGCCTCAGGTCAGGACGCCCCAGGTCAGGACGCCCCAGGTCAGGACGGTGCGGGCACCCCAGCGGTCCGCTCGGCCGTCCGCAACCGGGCCGTACGGCTGCGGGCCATCGGTGCCCTCCCGGTCGGCGGGGCGCTGCTCGCCGGCGGACTGCAGCCGATGGCACCCATGGCCATGGCCCACGACGCCGGCGCCCCCAACGGCGACGGCACCGCGAAGTCCGCCGAGGGCTACCGCAGCGCGGGCGAGGCCGTGTGCGACGTACTGGACGGCCTCTACCAGGCCCGCAACCCCACCGTGCACGGCACCGGCACCGCGACCGGCAAGGCCAGGAACCACGCCCGGGGCGGGCTCCACGTCGGCGTCGAGGCGCAGGCCCCGCTCCCGGTCCGCGGCTCGCTCGACGTCTCGCCCGGAGGCACCCCGAGGGGCGCCGGCCCGAGCCCCGTACCGTCCCAGCGCGCGGCCCCGCAGCAGCCGTCGGGCGGGCTGCTCGGCGCGGTGGGCGACCTGCTGGGCCTGCGCGGCAAGCAGCCGTCGGCACGGGCACCGGCGCCGCGGCGGCCGGACGCCACCCCGTACGCGCCGCCCGCACCCCGCGCGGGCGGGTCCGCCCGCCGTAGCCGGCCCGATGTCCCCGTGCCGTCCGCGGGCGCGCCGCCCACCGGCATCCTGTCCGGCAACAAGATCGGCCCCGACTCGCTGCTGGACCTGGTCGTCCCCCGCCACCCTTCCGACGGCGGCATGGACGAACCGCTCTCCCTGCTCCCCGCCCGCATCCGCCTGGGTACCCCCGACTCCCCCTGGTGCCTGCCGAAGGTCTCCCTGGAGCTGTCGATCGGCGCGGCCCGCTACCGCGACCGCGTCATCACCGCCGAGCAGCCGTTCCGCGTACGCACCCCGCTGCTGGTCCTGACCGGGCTGACGTACCACGGCATCACCGCCGTCCCCACCCGCGCCGGCGCGGAACGCGTCCTGGTCTTCACCGCCTGGCGCGCCGACATCGCGAGCCTCCGCCAGACCGCGGGCCTGCTCTCCCCCGCCTGCGCCCGGCACCACGCCCGCGACTGGACCCCGCCCTTCCACGGCCTGCCCGGGATCGGCCTGCCGCTGCTGGACATGGGGCTGCCCGGCATCGGCCACGTCTCCCCCGAGCCGCCGCCGTGGGCCCCCTGCCAGGGCGAACTCGAGTCCGACGCCCGGCCCTGGAGCACCACGACCGCCACCGGACGCCCGGTCGTCCTGCTCACCCGCGTCCTGAGCGGCAACCTCCTCGGCCTGCTCCCGGTCACCTTCACCCCGGACACACCGCCCCCGCTGCCGCCCGGGCTGACGATCCCCATCCCGGTCTTCTTCACGCAGGTCGTGGCGTACAACCAGCTGCTGGCCGCGCAGCGACTCACGATCCCCGGCCTGCACCAGCAGGTGTCACTCCGCTGACTGGCACACGACGGCGCTGGCCAGCAGCACGGCGGTGAGAGCGGTGACGACGAGGGCCCTACGGACAACGGACATGGCACACCTCAGTGCAGCGGCGGACTGTTTCGAGCAGGCCACAACCTACCGTCACCGATCCGCAACTCACCGTCACGCCGCTGCGGGGAACCACCCGCAGGGACTAGGAGGCCCTCTGGCCCCGCACCTGGATCCCGTCCAGCAACTCCCGCGTGGCCGCCGCCACCGCGTCCACCGCCTCCTCGAACGCCTCCCGGTTGTGCGCCGCCGGCGCCCGGAACCCGGAGATCTTCCGCACGTACTGCAGGGCCGCGGCCCTGATGTCCTCTTCGCCCACCTCGGGCGTCATCGGCGGGCGCAGGGTCTTGATGCTTCGGCACATGGCTCCAGTGTGCCCGCACCCACTGTCACGCCCACCCTGCGCGCGGCCGCCGCCCCCACCACCAGCCGCCCTCACCGCCGGGCGCGGCCGCGTCCTCCACCGTCAGCTCGATGTACCGGCCGTCCACCTCCCCCAGCGACTCCCCGAACAACTCCGCCACCGGCCCCGGCAACCTCCGCACCAGCCCGGCCACCCCGTCCCGGCACGCCAGCTCCCCCCGCACCACCCCCCGCCCCGCCTCCAGCCCCCGCACCACCCGCTCCCACGCCTCCAAATGCCCCCGCACCTCCCGCAACACGCTCCCCTCCACCTCCCACAACGCCTCGTCCACCACCCCGTAGGGCGCCCTCCGCAACGCCTCCATCGCCTGCTCGAACCCATCCGTGACCGGCGTCTCGCTCTGCCTCATGGCCCCATGCTCCGCCCGCGGCGCGTGCGCGTCGCGCGGGACGCGCACGCGGGTCACAAGCCGGTCGAGCGCCGACGGTCGTCGGCGTCGCAAGCGGCAGAATGGGCGTGTGAGGCGTTTGGAAACGACCCCCCAGATTCGAGCCCGGATGAGCCGGCAACGCAGCCGGGACACGGGGGTGGAGATGGCGCTGCGTCGCGCCCTCCACGCCGCCGGACTGCGCTACCGCGTCCACAAGAGGCCGGTCAAAGGCGTGCGCCGCGAGGCGGACATCGTCTTCGGGCCGTCCCGAGTCGCCGTTTTCGTGGACGGCTGCTTCTGGCACGCCTGCCCGGAGCACGCGACCTGGCCCAAGAACAACCAGGAGTTCTGGCGCGCCAAGATCGAGGGCAATCGGTCCCGCGACCAGGAGACCGACGCCCGGCTCGCGGAAGCGGGCTGGCTGTCGGTGCGAGTGTGGGAGCACGAGACGGTCCAGGACGCGGTCGTCCGTGTGCGTGCGGCCGTCGAAGGCCGCCGCGCCCCGCGATGACGGTGGCCACACCCACGCCGCGCACGTCCACGTCTCGTTGCATCCGTGCGGTCACGGCGATGTCCGGGTCCTCCGCGGACATCCCCTTGCCGCGTCGATGACCAGCAGGCTGACCGACTGATCGCCGTCCCGGAGGAGGTGGATCACCAGTCCTTGGCTCCGGCGCCGATCGAACCCGTACCCCTGACCGCCAGGATTCGGATGACAACCTCGGTTGCAGGACTGTGGCTTAAAGGTTCCTGCACCACTCCCCCGAGCGACCTTGTGTCACCAGCACGCAACACCACGTATCGCCCGAATCCGGTCCGCCGTTGCTGGTGCGTCACGACATCAAGAGCAGCATCGGAGGATTTCCATGGGTCGAGTGAACGCGGTGACGCGCTACGTGTCGCAGGTCGCCCTGGCCACGTCCACGGCAGTCGCGACGGTGATCAGCTTCTCGACGCCCGCGTCGGCAAGTGCCGTGGGGTACGGGAAGGTCACCGGCTTCTGCTTCGACGCGAAGGGTGTCGAACTCTGCCTGCCGACGACGTCCATCGGCCATTTCATCCAGGGCTCGGGGCGCACCATCACCCGGGAGGAGGCGTCCATCCAGGACACCCTCGGCGGTGACACGGCGGGCGGCCGCTGGTGCAACTGGCACATCGACTGGCGGTACTCCGACACTGATGGCCGCACGTACCTCGTCAGCAAGGGCCCCGTACATCAGAGCTGCGCAGACCTGAGCTCGATGGGCCGCATCGACACGACGCGACGGACGTTGAAGCACTACGGAAAGGCGTGCGCAGACTTTTTCGCCGCCGGAGCCAAGCGCGGAACCCAGTGTCACAACATCATCAAGTAGCAAGACCGGAGCACCAGAATGAGCAATGGCATGCAGTCAGCAATGCGCAGCAGGATTCTTCGCGGCGTGCTGACACTCGTCGGGAGTTACATGGTCGCGGCCATCTTCGTGCCTGTCGGCCTGGCTCTCCTCCCGGATGCCACGCAAGCTTCGTTCTCCGACGCCGAGGTCGGATGGCTGGTGTTCCTGATCGGCACCGTAATCGGCGCGCTTGTCTTTTGGGCTACAAGGTCACGCGAGCGATGACGCGGCAGCACCCCACCGGCTGCCGCTAGCCCATTCACACCAGTCCCGTGAGCAACACCCGCGAATTCGCGACTTCGTACGCCCGTGTCGGGGACTGTGGGCGGGCGTTGAAGCACTGCGGAGGGGCCGGGCGTGACCGGCCCCCGGTGTCGCGAGATCGTCGAGGAACAGGGCGGGATCCCCATGGGCAAACAGTCGCCGAGCGTGCGGTCGGGCCGGATGGTGCGGTGGGTGCTGACGGCGGGGCTCAGTTACCTGGGGGCGATGTTCGTCGTGCTCGGGTGCCTGTCGCTGCTGCCGAAGCGGACGCAGACCTCGTTGTCGGAGACCGCCGTGGGATGGGCCGTGCTCGGGGTGAGCGTGGTGTTGTTCACGCTGTTCGCGGGGCGGAGCCGCGGGCGGTCCTGAACGCCGGTCCCGGGCACGGACGGGCTCACGCCCGCATCCACGCACGCGTGCCGAACGAGCCGCAGGAGCGGGAGGCGATGTCGGCCGCGAAGGCGAGGGCGGTGTCGAAGGCGGGTGGGGTGAGGCGGGGGGTGATGTGGGCGGCGAGGTGGTGGGCGAGGGCGCCGTGGAGGACGTCGCCGGCGCCGAGGGTGTCGACGACGGGGGTGACGGCGGGGACGGGGATCTGCCCCTCGGGCCGGAGGATGGGGGACGGGCCCTGGGTGACGGCGGTCCAGCGGACGCCGGCGTCGTGGAGGAAGGCGAACACCTCGGCCGGGGTGGAGGTGCCCGGGGGGTGGAAGTCGGCGGAGCAGACGGCGACGTCGACGTAGGGGAGCAGGGTGGACGTGGCGGGGCGCCAGCTGCCCGCGTCCAGGAGGGTGGGGACCCCGGCGGCGCGGGCGAGGCGGGCGGCGGGGACGGCGAGGGCGGGGTGGTGGGCGTCGACGAGCACGACGTCGGCGTCGCCGACGAGGACGGAGAGGTCTCCGGGCGGGGACACGGACGTCCCTGAGGCCACGTTGGTGGAGGCGACGGCGCGGTCGCCGGTGGCGGCGGTGACCAGGATGGTCGAGACCGCGGGGGGTTCGGGGGAGTCCGCGGTGAGGTTGATGACGTCGACGCCGAGGGCCGCGAGGTCGGCGTCGATGGCGCCGGCGAGGGCGTGCCCGCCGAAGGCGGTGAGCAGGACGGCCTCGCCGCCGAGGTGGGCGAAGGTGGCGGCGGCGCCGGTCGCGGGGCCGCCGGCGGCGACGGTCTGGGTGCGGGCGGTGAGTTTCTCGTTCGGGGCCGGGACGTGGTCGACGAGGGTGATGACATCGAGGGTGCAGAGGCCTACGAAGAGTGCGCGCATGGGCGCATAGTGGCAGCAGGGAGCGTGCGTTTCGCGTTTTACGCGCCTCCTACGGGTGGGGGTGCACCATTTTTCCGGGAGACCCGACGCGCAGAGCGTCGATGCCACTACGCTGAGTGCTCGCAATGGTGCGCGGGGAATGCCGTGAGCAGGAGGACCGCATGGGGAACGCGCGACCAGGTGGGGCGGGTCCGGCGGACGTCGAGGTGGTGCTGGCCAGGGCGCAGAACGCCTTCGACGTCGACGACCGCGTGCTGGGGCGGCTGGCGACCGCGCTGATGGGCTGCACGGAGCTGGCGTCCTTCCGCCAGCGCAAGGGCCCGCCGCGCAGGCTGAGCCGCAGGACGTTGCGGCACACGTTCCTGCTGGCCGACGGCAGTACGCAGCTGCTGTGGGAGATCGAGCACAACACCGGCCCGGGCGACGACGAACCGCTGTACGAGGTGTACTCCGACCCGGACGAGCTGGCCGCCGCCCAGCACGCGATCGACGCACGCTTCGGCGAGCCCTCCCCGGAGGAGCTGGAGGCGGAGGCCGCGGACTGGCTGGCGCGGCTGCCGCAGATGGCGATGGACCTGACGCCGGGGCCCCGGCAGTACACGGCGGACCACTCCGCGGAGCACGCGTGGCGGGTGCTCCGGCGAGCCGAGAACACGGACGTACCGGGCGAGGAGCTGCGCAGCCGGCTGGGTTCGGCCGTGGGTCACGACATCGCGTACGTCACCGGGCGGCACACGCGGATCGGCACCGGCCGGGTCGCCGGCTGGACGCTGTACGAGCACGCCTTCCTGCTCGAGACCGGCGAGGAGATCAGTCTCTGGGAGGTCGAGCACACGATGACCCCCGACGGACGTCCGGTGTGCGAGGTGTACTCCGACGAGACGGCGGCGTGCGACTCGGCGGACGTCCGGCTGGAGGCCCTCTAGCCTCGCCGGCCTCGTCGCCGGGCCCCGGCCGGATTGCGGCCGGGGTGCAGCCGGAGGAAATTGGGGCGTAGGCGTGTCGGTGGGAAGCGGGAGGTCCCCATGCCGGTCCTGGCGGAGGTCGAGTTCCCCGGTGTGACGGCCCTGCAGTACGAGGAGGCGAACCACCGCGCGGGGTTCGGGCCCGAGCATCCTCCCGCGGGGCTGCTCTCGCATGCCGCCGTGATCACCAACGAGGGTCTGCGGCTGGTGAACGTCTGGCAGTCCGCGCAGGCGCTCGAGGCCTTCATGGAGATCATGTTGCCCGCCGCCAAGGAGTCCGGTTTCCCCGAACCGAGCGGACCGCCGAGGATCGCGGAGCTCTACAACTTCGTCGTCCCGTAAGCGTCCGCAGGCGTCCCGTAGGCGTCCCGCGAAACGGACCGGCGGCCCTGGGTGACGGGGGGTGTCACCAGGACCGCCGGAGTCCGTGGGGCCGGTCGCTCAGACGGACAGGCCCTTGCTGCGCAGCCAGCCCATCGGGCCGATCGGGTCGCCGCCACCGGGGCGCACCTCGAGGTGCAGGTGCGGGCCGGTGACGTTGCCCGTGGCGCCGACCCGGCCGATGGTGTCACCGGTGTTGACCTTGCCGGAGGTGACGATCATCGAGGAGAGGTGGCAGTACCAGAGCTCGGTGCCGTCGTCGAGGGTCAGGATGATGCGGTAGCCGTACGAACCGGCCCAGCCGGCCTCGGTGATGGTGCCGCTGTGGATGGCCTTGACCGGGGTGCCGGTCGGGGCGGCGAAGTCCTGGCCGGTGTGGGTGTTGGCCCACAGCGAGCTGGACTCGCCGAAACCGGCGGTCAGCGTGTACGAGGTGACCGGCTTGACGAAGCTCTTGGCGAGCTCGGCCAGGCGGGCGGCCTCGAGCTTCTTCGCGGCCTCCGCCACGGCCTTCTTCTTGGCGGCGGCCTCGGCGTGGACCCGCTCCGCCGCCGCGGACTTGGCGGCCTTGGCCACCGCCTCCTGCTGTGCGGCGTTCCTGGCGGACCGGTCGGCGGCGTTCCGCTGCTGCTGGGCCTGGTCGAGGATGCGGTTGCGCAGGGCCTCACCCGCGTCGGGGCTGAGGGCCTCGGCGACCTGCTTGGCCTCGGGGGCGCTGTCGTCGCCGACGAGGGCTCCGATGCCGGGCAGGTGGGACACCTCGGGCAAGGAGACGGGGAGCGGGTTCTTGCCCTCCGCGGTGGCGACCCCTCCGACGCCCAGCACGGCCACGGCCGCGACCCCGAAGACGGCCGAACCGCGGCCCATAGAGCGCTGCTTGGCGACGCGGTGCCGGGCGCGACGGGGGCCGGCGGACTCCTCGGTGGGGTTCCACGGCTCGGCCTGCGGGCCCTCGTAGGGCGCGCTCTCGAAGGTGTCGGGGTCCTCGAAGTCCCCCGTGCCGTCGAAGGCCTCGATGTGCTCGGGGAGCGGCTGGGCGGGGGCGGGGGCAGCGGCCTCGGGCGCCTCGTACCCCTCGGCCTCGTAGCCCGCGGACGGGGTGTCGTGGGAGGTCGTCGCCTCGGTGGCTGCCGCGTCGAACCAGCCGGCGGCCATGTTCCACTGGCCGGTGTCCCAGCCGTCGATCGCGTTCTTCGTCGGCGGTGCCTGCTCGGCTGCCGGGGGATTCCAGCCGGCGGCGATGTTCCACTCGGCGGTGTCCCACTCGGAGTACGCGGTTGCGGACCCCTGTTGCTGTCCGGGTATCAGGGCAGGCTCGTTCGACGCCACGCGGGCGCGCTCCTTTCCTTCCTTCTCGCCTACCGGGTTAGCTGACGGGTTCGGAGCAGGAAGGTCTCCTACGAGGACCGCGGAGGGCCCCCGATTCACCCCAGGAAGTGGTTCCCCGGTTCCCGCGGACGGGATTCGGCAAGCGCACGGCGCCGCCCTGTCGGCGGCGGGATGACCGCGCTGCGTTATCGAACGTTAATAGAGGCGCCCGCCAATTCCAAGCCACTCAAGCGAGTTCATGACGGGAATCTATGGGGATGGACAGGACATACACGGACATTGGGCCGTGACTGCCGTGACCTACGGGAAATGTGAGTGTGTATCAGTCGTTATGCGGAAGGGAGTGCCGCGCTCACGAGGAGTGATGGTCACCCCGGACCCCGGCCGCCGAGCGCGTGCCCCAGACGGCCGCCCAGACGCTCCGCCGTGGCGTCGGCGCTGCGGTGCGCCGCGAGCATTCCGTGCACTTCACGCTGCAGGACCCGGGTGAACGTGACGTAGTGCGCGGTCGCCGGACGGGCCCTGGCGGCCTGCAGCGCGCACCACAACAGGGTCGTGTAACCGGGGGTCGCGACGGACGGCGAGGGCGAGGGCTCCGAGCCGCGCCCCGCGGGACGGTCGTGGAACCACGCACGGGGGTCGTGAGGATCGTCACAGTTGACATCCCCGGCTCCGTATGCAGACCGCCGCGCGGGGGCGAAACCCGCCCCGAGCAGGGCATGTTGGGCGCCGCGTCCGGTCAGGAAGCGGATCAGGTCCGCGGCGTCGTCCGGGCGGTCGCTGGTCGCCGCCACCCCCAGGCTCTGACCGCCGAGGGCGGCGACGCCGGGGAGCCGGGCCACACCGAAGCGGACACCGGGGGCGAGGGCGGCGTCGAGCCGGTTGTAGGCGTAGGGCCAGTTGCGCATCAGCACGCTCTGACCCTCGGTGAACTGCGCGAGCGTGACGGACTCGTCGGCCTCCAGGGACTCCGGGTTGAGGTTGTTGGCGGCACCCAGCCGGCCGAGCTCGTCCAGGCCCTCGCGCAGCCCGTCCTCGGTGCCGATGTAGCGGCCGTCGCCGTCGACGAGTTCGACGCCCGCGGTCCAGAAGGCTTCCAGGGTGTTGACCGTCAGCCCCTCGTACGCGCGCAGCTGGGTGGTGTAGGCGGGGTGGCCGAGCGGGCGGACGTCGGCGAGCAGGTCGCTGATCTTGGCGTAGCCGCGCAGGTCGGCGGGGCGGCGCCCGGCCTTGGCGAGGTCGTCGGTGCGGTAGTAGAGCAGGCCGACGTCGGTGTTGAAGGGCACCGCGTACGTGCGGCCCTTCCAGCGGCCCGCGTCCGCGGCCTGGGGCAGGAAGTCCCCGTCGACGAGGGCGGGGTCGAGCGGGCGCAGCAGCCCGCTGTCGGCGAACTCGGGGATCCAGCTGATGTCGAGGTTGACCACGTCGTACGCGGCGGTGCCGGACTGGAAGGCGCCGATCAGCTCGCTGCGCTGCTCGTCGGAGGCGGAGGGGAGCTCGACGAGCCGGGCGGGCCGGTCCGGGTTGCGCCGGTTCCACGCGTCGATCAGGGCACGGCGGACGCCGGGCTGCCCGCCGGCGGTGAGGTCGGCGTCGCTGGCGACGATCAGCGGCCGGGAGCGGTCGGGTGCCGGGCCCGGCGCCGCGGCGGGGCCGCTGCAGGCCGCGGCGGCCAGCAGGAGCAGGACGCCCAGGGCGCGGCGCTGGCGGCGGACGGAGCGCGCGGGCGGGAGGGTGCCGCCCGTGCTCCTGGGGCCCGGGGCTGTCATGACCCTCCCGAGGTGAGGCGGGTGACCGTCTCCGCGACCCGGTCCGGAAGGTCCTGCGTGGCCGCCAGGCAGGCGCCGCCGCCCTCCGTCACCGCCTTGTTGAAGCGCAGCGAGCAGCCGTAGCTCTCCAGGGAGACCACCAGTACGGGGACGTCCACGTCCGGCGGCTCCGCCCGGGCACTGTCCTCGTCGTCGGTGATGAGGACGATCAGGGCGCCGGGGGAGCCGGCGAGGGCGCGGGACCACCGGCGCAGGGCGGCGGCCACGGGGGCGTCCCGGTCGACCGGTGCCAGCGCGCGGATCGCGGCGTCCCGCGCGGCCGCGTCGTTCGGCCCCGGCGCCAGCAGGGTGCGGCCGGGCACCGCGGCGATGCCGTACCGGTAGCCGGACGCGCGGGCCAGGACGGAGCGCACGACGGAGACGTTCGCCCCGGAGTAGGAGGAGCTGGAGACGTCGACGGCGAAGAGGACGTCGCGCCGGGTGCCCGCGGCCTCGCCGTGGTCGCGCAGGGCGGCATCGATGGCCCTCCTGGTGGGCGGTGCGCCGCCCGTCGGCGGGTCGGCGACGAAGATCGCGCTGTCCAGCGGGGTGCCGCCGGCCGCGGCCGTCCCGGTGACGTCCGTGCGGAAGCCCTGTGCGGCCAGCGCCCGTTGCCCCGGACCGGAGCGCAGCCAGACGGCGAGCCGGTGCACCGCCTCGGCACGTACGACGCGGTCGGCCCGGCCGGTCTCCCAGGTCACCGGTACGAGGGTGAGGTCCAGGGGTGGCACG
Source organism: Streptomyces sp. TOM-9 (assembly GCF_056858595.1). NCBI lineage: Bacteria > Bacillati > Actinomycetota > Actinomycetes > Kitasatosporales > Streptomycetaceae > Streptomyces > Streptomyces sp. TOM-9. Next base: position 4,582,081 of record NZ_JBXEQB010000001.1, read on the forward strand.
TCGGCGGGGTAGTAGGCGGTGTAGGGGTCGGACTGGTTGCCCAGGCACGGGGGACGGGACTCCAGGGCCGGGGTGACGAGGCCGGCGAGGGTGGACTCGGCGATGACGAGGGCCTGTTGGGTGCCCCGCCGTTCGACCAGCCAGGTGCGGGCGGAACAGGCCAGGGCCCGGTCGTCCGCAGGGGGCACGGCGTCGGTGGTGACCCGGGTGCCCGGCGTCAGGTTCAGCAGCTGGCCCAGGGCGGCGTCCGAGGAGTGCGGTTCGGCGCTGCGGACGACCACGTCCTGCGCGTGGGCGGCGTCGACCAGTTGCTGCGCGGTGCTGCCGGTGCGCCCGACGCCCTCCAGGGAGGTGGTCGCGGCGAGGACGGCCGGGGAGTGCGCGAGGGTGACCGGCCGGCCGAGGGCGACGACGCTCTCCGGACGCCGGGTCTCGGCCAGCACCTGGGTGGGGGCGGTCCCGGCCGCCGGTATCCACACGTCCGGGTGCGGCCCGACGTCCCGCAGCGGCAGCGCGCAGTCCCCGCCGTCCCCGGCGTCCTCGCAGGCGCGTTCCGGTTCGGCCCACGCGGCGGAGGCGCGGAAGGCGGCGAGGGTGCGGTCGGTGGGGGCCGCGTACACGGTGGTGTTGATCTGGCCGCAGCCCTCGGGCCGGCCGCCGAGGGCCGCGGTGGCGCCGGCGGCGTCGCTGTCCTGGAAGGCGTCGAGCACGGAGGTGAGCGCGGCGCGGGTCTCCGGCGAGGTGAGCACCCGCAGTTCGAGCGGGGCGGGGCACAGCGGAGCCGGGCGGTGCGCCCACGTCCAGCCGGTGACGGCACCCGCGAGCAGGGCCAGGGCGGTGCCGGCGCCCACGGCCCGGTGCCAGAGCGGCTGGTGGGGTCCCGCCGTCCACGTCCAGGTGAACCCGGCGTACTGGGCGAGCCGGCGCAAGGGCGTCAGCCAGCGGGTCCCGCGGGCGGGGCGCGGGGTCAGCCGGGCCTGCGACAGGACGGTGTCGCCGGCGCTGTTGCTGGAGCGCTCGGTCGGGAACCAGGGGTCGTAGTCCACCCGCTCGTCGAGCGTGGCGGCGTACTCCCCGGCCAGTTCGTGCAGCCGGACCCCGAGGCGCTGCACGGTGACCGGGTCGTACGGGTCGGTGCCCTCGGTCAGCACCCGGACCAGGGCCCCGGTGAAGGGCGTCGGGTCGATGCCGTCGCCCTTGTGGATGCGGGAACCGACGGCCGACGAGGTGATCAGGGAGAACGGCCGCTCGGGCAGCGGCACCAGGCCGGCGTTGCCGGAGTAGCAGCAGTCCAGGACGAGGACGACACGCTCGGCCCGCGAGGAGGCGAGCAGTCTCAGCAGGTCCCGGTACGGGATGCCGTCGAGGCGGGCGCCGTCCTTGGTGGACTCCCGGGTCATCAGGTACAGCTCGGGCTCCCCGGTGCCGAGGTCGACGTAGCCGTGCCCGGTGAAGTGGACCAGCAGCAGGTCCTGGGCCTGGGCGGCGGCGGTGCCGATCAGCCGCAGCGCGCGGTCGCGGGTGCGCGGCTCGGCGAGGGTCTCCACGGTCCGCGGGATGAACCGGCCGTGCGCGCCGGAGACGAGGGCGGCCCGCAGCCGCGCCACGTTGGCCCTGGCGGAGGGGATGTTGGAGAAGTCACGGGCGTGCTCGTACTGGGACACCCCGATCAGGACCGCCCGCGACCGGGACGCGAACGGTTCGTACGGCATGCCCGCCGGACCTCCCCAGGGCCGTCTTCCTCCGGACCGGGTTCTCCCCGGATCTAGTTCTCCAGCGTCTGGCGGATGCGGGCCGCCATCGCCTCCAGTTCGCCACGGGTCAGGGCGTCCCGGCCGGTCAGGACGCACTCCACGTCCCCGGCGCGGACGGTGACGCTGAGCGAGTCGCCGGGCTGGTTGCGCAGGTGGTTGCGCAGGGCGCGGAGCAGTGTGAGCGCGGTGGTCTGCAGCGTCTCCTGGAGGATCATGAGGAGCAGGTCGTAGGCGACGCCCATGCTCTCGTCGGCGGGCCGCTCCCTGCGGACGACCAGCGGCGCCAGTTCCTCCTCGGCCCGCAGCCAGACCTCCAGTCTGCGCAGGTCCTCCGCCGGGTCCTTGCCGCCCTCCAGCTCGATGGTCACGTACGTGTCCATGACGCCTCCCCTCATTCCCAGCCTACGCTGACGCACCGTCATTCACACCGGTCGTGCGGGGAGTTGTGTGTAACGGGCAGGAAATCGGGGCGGGCCGGGCGCCGAGGCGCCCTACCCCGGCGGCGGCCCGGTGCGTCATGATGCCCGAGTACCCCCCGTACGGGGGATTCGCCCGATCTTGGAGGCCGCAATGAAGCTGGGCAGGGCACTGGCGAACGGCTACGCGGAGGAGACGGACGAGGAGCTCCCGGGCCGGGAGCGGCTCGCGGACGAGGAGAAGGCCCCCGCCGGCCGCGCCCCGGACGCCGCCCCGGACGCCGCGACGGAGCCCGCCGAGGCCGCGGCACGGTGAGGTTCGCCCGCCGGTTGCCCGAGGAACGGCCGGCGGTGCCCCCCACGGGGTACAAGCTGGCCTTCCCGATGCTGGCGCACGACGGCGCCCGCGCGGGCTTCCGGGGCGTGTCGCTGGGCGGGCGGATCGTGTACGGCGCCCTCGACGACGCCGTGTGCGGCTACGGGCGGCGGCACCGCAGCCCGGCCCGGGGTTGCGACTGCGGGTTCTACTGCCTGCACACGGCGGCCGAGGCACAGGCCCTGACCTGCGCGACGGACTGCCGGGACGCGGTGGTGCTCCAGGTGAGCGTGCTGGGCGCGTACACCCGGTACGAGCGCGGGACGCGCTACGCCCGGCAGCGGGTGCGCACCGTGCGCATGGGCGCCTGCCGGTGCGGGCGGGCCGCCCGGGTGTTCGTGCGCGACGGCACCGGGCTGCCGGGCTGGCGTGCGCTGACGGCTTCCTGCCGGCGCTGCGCGGCGGGGCTGCGGGTGCTGCGGCCGGCGGAGTTCGCGCGGCTGGCCGGGCCCTGGGTGAACGTGACCGGCGAACCGCCCGGACCGGGCGCCGCCGAAGAACCGCTGCACGAAGAACCGCTGCACGAGGGGCCACTGCACGAGGAGCTGCTGGTGGAGGCGGAACGGCTCAGGGAGATGCTGGACCGCTTCCAGGAGCGGCTGGAGCGGCTGGACCCCCTGGAGGAGCGGCCTCCGTCCGGGTAGCCGCCGGCGGGTCCGGCCGCGCCGGGCCGCCTCATGATCGGCCGCCCATACTGGAACACATGGAGCACAACGCCGAGCTCAGGGACTTCCTGCGGGCCCGCAGGAACCGGCTGAGCCCGCAGGACGCCGGCATCACCGTCAGCGGTGCGCCGCGCCGTGTGCCGGGGTTGCGGCGGGAGGAGCTGGCGCGGCTGGCCGGGGTGAGCACCGATTACTACACCCGTTTGGAGCAGGGCAGGCACCTGAATGTCTCGGAGGCGGTGCTGGACGCCGTCGCCCGCGCCCTGCGACTGGACGCGGCCGAGCGCGCGTACCTCTTCGAGCTGGCGCGGCACCGCACCCCGCCCCGCCGCAGGCCGCAGCGGCCGCAGCGGGTGCGCCCCGAGGTCCACCGCGTGCTGGACCTGCTGGGCGACCGCACCCCCGTGTTCGTCGTCGGCCGCCGCACGGACGTGCTGGCCGCGAACCGGCTGGCCCGCACGCTGATCACCGACTTCGACGCGCTGCCGCACCGCGACCGCAACCTCGCCCGCTTCATGTTCCTCGACGACGCGGCCCGCGACCTGTACCGGGAGTGGGACAAGCACGCCGCCGAGGCGGTCGCCGCCCTCCGCCTGGACGCGGCGCGCCACCCCGACGACCCGGGGCTGACCGAGCTGGTCGGCGAGCTGACCATCAAGAGCGCCGAGTTCCGCGCCTGGTGGGCCGACCACAACGTGCGGCAGAGGTTGCACGGGGTGAAGCTCTACCACCACCCCGTCGTCGGCGACCTCACCCTGTCGTACGAGCACGTGCTCTTCCCCGGCGACAGCGACCAGCTCGTGTGCATCCACACGGCCGAGCCCGGCTCCACCTCCGAGGCGGCCCTGCAGCTGCTGGCCGCGTGGACCGGCGCCGACACGCCCGCCAGCGGGTTCCCCGACCCGGAGCCCGACCCCCGGTGACGCGGTGACGCCGCGACGCCGCGAGGGCGGCACCGGCGTCGCGCCGGTGCCGCCCTCGGCAGGGGTGGGTCAGCAGCCGTCCGGCTTGATGCGGACGATCTGCGGGTCGTGGTCGCTCGCCTGGTCGGCGAACTCCGCGTTGATGTGCACCACGTCGTAGTCGAAGTCACGCAGCGCCGGGCTGAGCAGGATGTGGTCCAGCGACTGCGAGTTGCCCTCGTAGACGTAGGTGTAGCGCTCGGACTTGGGCAGCGTGATCAGCAGGTCCTTCAGCACGCCGCCCGAGGTGAGGGTGGACACCGTGCCGGAGAACTCGTAGTCGTTGAGGTCGCCGAGGACCACGACGTTGGCGTCCCGGTCGGCCGCGAGCAGCGACTTCACGAAGGTGTTGACCTCGGTGGCCTGCAGCTTCCGCTGCGTCTCGGAGCTGCGCACCGGCTGCTGGTTGACGCTGTGCAGCGGCTGGTCGCCGCCCTTGGAGTTGAAGTGGTTGGCGATGACGAAGACCGGCTTCCCGTGGAAGCGGAACTCGCCGACCAGCGGCTTGCGGCTGGCGTTCCAGGCTTCGCTGCCCGGGTTGATCCGGCCCGGGGAGACCGACAGCTCCGCGCCCTTGCGGGTCTTGACCGCCTTGACCGCGGTGGTGGCGTCACCGCCGGCGCGGTCGGTGAACTGCACGCGGTGCGGGTTGAAGAGGAAGACCTGGCGGATGTTGCCGCCGGGCTCACCGCCGTCGGTGTCGTTCGTGGGGTCGACGGAGCGCCAGCTGTAGCGGGGGCCCCCGGCCGCGACGATGGCGTCGATGAACTTCTGCACCGTCTGGTCGGCGGCGACCGTGCCGTCGTCGGTGGCGCCGTTGTTGTCCTGGATCTCCTCCAGCGCCACGATGTCGGGCGAGGAGAGGCTGGTGACGACGCCGTCGGCGAGCCGCGCGAACTTGTCCGCGGGGTCGCTGGGGTCGAGGTTCTCCACGTTGTAGGTGGCGACCGCGAGCTCGCCGCCCTTCTGCTTGCGGGTCACCTCGCGCCCCAGGCTGTTGTCGACCAGCGTGCCCAACTGCGTGGCCTGGAGGTTGTAGCCGCCGAAGCCGTCGTAGTCGATCGCTCCGGTGGTGGTGCCGGCCAGCTTGTCGCCGACGTCGGCGGTCGGGACGTCGGTGCCCGCGCCGATCGACATGACCTTGATGCGGCCGGTGTTGGGCTGGGCGTACGAGCCATACACCGTGCCGCCGCGGCGGGTGGGGTTCTCGGCCGGCTTCACGGTCACCCAGACCTCGTGGTACTGGGTGGTGCCGCCGACGACGCGGGCGTCGGAGAACCGCGCCAGCTCGCCCTCGTGGGCCTCGTAGAAGTCCAGCGCGTACCCGGCCGGGTCGAGCGGCAGACCCTCGATGCTGCCGCCGCCGGCGTCGGGCGCGTACGCCGCCGGGACGGTGGAGGCGTCCAGCGTGACGGGCGCGGGCAGGGCGTTGCCGGCCGAGAGCACGGTGGCGGTCGGGCCGGTGACCTCGGTGACCGACTGGCTGCCGGTGCCCGGGTAGTACTCGGAGACCTTGCCGGTCACCAGCACCTTGTCGCCGACGGCGACGGTGGGCGTGACGGAGCCGGTGTAGACGAACACGGCCTCGCTGGTGCGGGCGTCGGTGTCGGCCTCTGCGTCTGTGGACTGGATCCAGTAGCCCTTGGAGCCGGTGGTGCGCACGCCGGTGACGATGCCGGGGACCCGGGTGACGATCTGGCCCTTGAGCGGGGAGACCCGGGTGGTGCCCTGGATGTCGTGGATCCGGGTGGTGCCGGGCTCGGTCGGCTCCGGGGTGGGCGTCGGGTCCGGGGTGCCGCCGCCCGGGGTCTGCCCGGCGGCGTTGACGGGGGTCGGCGCGCCGGCGGTGAGGTCGGCGGCGTTGTCGTCGGTGTCGGCCAGGGACGCGCCGCGGGCGACAGCGGCGGTGTTGCTCGCACCGGCCGCGGGGCCGCTGCCCTCGCGCACGACCGCGGTGCCGAAGCCGACGAGGTCGACCACGCGCGGGTCGGCGGTGCAGTCGGCGGCGGTGATGCAGGTCAACGGGGTGGTGCCGTTGACCAGGGCGATGGTGCCCGAGGTGGCGCTCATGGCGATGGAGCCACTGGCGTCGGCGGCCGGCAGGGGCGTCGTGCCGCCGGTGCCGGCGGACTCCGACACGAGGTAGCGGCCGCCGGGGGCGATCGACCCGGTCAGCGCGGTCGCCTGCCACTTGGAGGAGGCGGACGGCGTACCGGGCAGGTACTGCACGCTGTAGCCGGCCAGGTCGTACGCGGCCGAACCGGCGTTCGCGAGCTCCACGAAGTCGTTGGTCAGCGTCGCGCCGGAGTTGCCGCCGCCGCCGTACACCTCGGCGACGACCGCCTCGCTGGAGGGGGTCGCGTGGGCGGCGGGCAGCCCGGTCAGCACGACGGACGCGGCGATTCCGGTCGATATGAGCGCGAGCGCCGCGGCGCGGCTGCGGTGTCGGCTCGGTCTGGCGATCGGCACGAGGGTTTCTCCTATCGGGTCCAACAGCCCGTCAACCACGGGCAGCGCACGGCGGACCGGCTCAAGTTACGCGCGTAGAAACAGACATGACAAGGGCGAAGAGGTTAAATCTGCGAGTCCGCCGTGGCGTAACCGCGACACCGGACCCACCGGTGGACGCCCTGGCGCGGACGCGCCACCGTTCGGGCGACCCCCCGATGGGTCACCCGGCGCGCCGGGACCGCCGGGGACTGCCACATTGATGACGTCCCGTCAGCACCGGTCGCCCCACCTCATCCCGCGGAGCCCGACGTGCGCCCACCCCTCGGACGGCCCGGCCGCCGCCACCGGCCCGCCCTCACCGCCGCGCTGCTCGCGGCCGCCACCGTCCTGCTCACCCCCGGCACCGCCGCCCCGGCCCCCGCCGCGGACTGCGCCCCGGCCGCCTACGCAGGCACCGGCGCGCCCGGCCACGGCGGGGACGGCGCCGCCGCCACCGCGGCCACCCTGCACGATCCGGCCGGGCTCGCCACCGACACCGCGGGCCGCCTCTACATCGCCGACTCCGCCAACCGCGCCGTCCGCCGCGTCACCCCGGGCGCGGCCGGCGCCGCGCCCGTCATCACGACCTTCACGACCACCGACTTCGCCCCGTACGGCCTGGCCGTCGGCCCGGACGGCACGGTCTACGTCTCCGGCGAGGGCAAGGCCGTCTCCGTGGGCGCCGACGGCCACCGCACGACCACGCTGCTCACCGAGGCCGGACGGCACGACGCCATCGCCGTCGGCGGTGACCGCTCCGTGTACGTCTCGGGCGGCGTGGCCGGCGGGCTGCGGCGGCTCCCACCCGGCGGCAAGGCCCCGGTCCGTTCCTTCCCCGGCGCCACCGTCGACGCCCTCGCCACCGACCGGGCCGGCACCGTCTACGCCGTCGTCGACGGCCGCGTCCGGCGCCTCGACCGCGACGGCCGCGTCACCCCCGTACCGGGGACCGCCCGGGTCTCCACGGGCGAGGTCCACGGGCTGGCGGTCACGGAGGACGGCTCCCTCTTCTACCCCTCCCCGCGCACCCGCTGGGGCACCGCCCTCGCCCCCGACGGGCGGCTGTACGTCTCCGACCGCGCCGCCCACCGCGTCTGGGTCGTCCCCCGGCCCGCCCTCGTACCGGGCCTGCTGCGCGTCACCTCCGGCCCGCACGGCCACGCCACCGGCGACGTCCTCAAGGGCGTCAGCGGCAGCGGTACGGCCGTCACCGCCCACAGCGAACCCGTGCGGGGCGTCGTCGTCCAGCAGGGCAACGGCCTCTTCTCGTACACCCCGCACGAGGACTTCTCCGGCACCGACGCGTTCACCGCCACCATCACCGACGCCTGCCGCAACGCGACGACCCGCACCGTCCTGGTGCGGGTCGTCGCCAAACCCCTGCCGCGCGCCGGATGACGCGCGGCCCCGTCAGCCGCGCGCCTCGGCCACGGCGGCGCCGAGGGCCTCCTTGATGCGCGGCCCCAGCCGGGCGAAGCCCAGCTCCTTCATCGCGGCACGCAGCAGTTCGTCGTCCGACCGCTTCTCGCCGTCGCCGTCGATCCACCGCACCAGCGCGGTCAGTTCCTCCGCCGAGTACGCCGTCACGGCCTTCCCCGGCGTGATCGACGGCTTCCGCGGCCGCCGCCCCACCAGGTTCGCGGCAACGGGCTCCTCCTCGGGCTCGGCAGCGGGGGCCTCGGCCTCCACGACCGGCTCGGGCTCGGGCTCGGCTGCGGGGGCCTCTTCGACCACCGGCGCCTCGGCAACAGGCTCCGCCTCGACGGGAGCAGGTGCCTCCTCCGTCACGGGCTCCGCAACGGCTTCCGCCTCGGGCTCGGGCTCGGGCTCGGGCTCGGCGGCAGGAGCCTCCGCGGCAACCGGCTCCGGCTCGGCAGGCGCCGCCTCCGGCTCCACGACGGCCTCGGGCTCAGCCTCCACGGGCGCAGCCTCCGCAACCCGCTCAGGCTCGGGCTCGGCTGCGGGGGCCTCTTCGACCACCGGCGCCTCGGCAACAGGCTCCGCCTCGACGGGAGCAGGTGCCTCCTCCGTCACGGGCTCCGCAACGGCTTCCGCCTCGGGCTCGGGCTCGGCGGCAGGCGCTTCCTCCGCCACCGGCTCCGGCTCTGCAGGCGCCGCCTCCGGCTCCACGACGGCCTCGGGCTCAACCTCCGCAGGCGCAGCCTCCGCAACCGGCTCGGGCTCGGGCTCGGCTGCGGGGGCCTCTGCGACCACCGGTGCCTCGGCAACAGGCTCCGCCTCGACGGGAGCAGGTGCCTCCTCCGTCACGGGCTCAGCCTCAGCAACCGGCTCGGGCTCCACGGCAGGAGCCTCCGCGGCAACCGGCTCCGCCTCCGCCTCAGCGGGAGCAGCCGACGCTTCCTCCGTCACCGGTGCCTCGACCACCGCAGCCTCGGCAACGGCCTCCGGCTCCGGCTCCGCAGGAGTCCCCTCCGCCGCTTCCGACGTGGCGCGCGGTTCGGGGACGACGGGGGTCTCCGCCTCGCCCAGCAGCGCGACGACCTCGGCCGTGTCCGCCCGACGTTCCGTCAGCTCCGCGAGCACCGCGCCGAGGCCCTGCTCCTCCAGGCGGTCGCGGGTGGCCTTGAGGTTGGGCAGCCGGTACAGCGTGCCCTCGTCCGCGGCGAGGCGGTCGAGGAGCTCCACGAGCTCCTCGAAGGGCAGGCTGTCCAGCGCGGCCTCGGGGCGCAGGAGGCGGCCCAGTTCGGCGAGCCCGGTGACGGCGGCCTCGGCGGCGCGGGAGGCGTCGTCGAGGAAGTCCGCGTCCGTGGGGACGGCCGGGCGGCCGGCGCCGCCGAGGGCGGCCCAGTCGGTGCGCTCGGAGGCCGCGGAGGCCAGGGCGGTGTGGGCGGCGTCGCGCCGCGGCCGCCCGGTGGCCAGCCCGCGGACGCGTCCCCGCAGCGAGCGGCGGCGCAGCCAGGTGACCTTCACCCCGCGGTCCCGGCGCCAGGCGCCGCTCGCGGTGGCGGCGACCAGGTCGTCCAGCTCGGCCTCGGCCACGTCGTACACGTCGGCGTTGAGCGTGCGCAGCGTCAGGCGTACCCGCAGCAGCAGCGAAACGGCCCGGCCGCTCTCGGCCACCGTGCGGGGGGCGTCGATGCCCAGGGCCTCGGACTCCTCCAGGCGGCGTGCGGCGGCGCGCAGCGCGGGCAGGTCACGGCCGCGCAGCTCCGCGAGGACGGTGGAGGCGGCGCGGGCCTCCTCGGGGCCGGCGACGGTGTCCACGGCCGCGTACCAGGCGTGGGTGTCGGTCGTCAGCGTGAAGCCGCCGAGCTCCGCGTAGGCGCGCAGGTCGTCGCGCGCCTCCGCGGGGAGGGAGGCGATGTCGGCGGGGCTGTGCAAGGAGGGTGCGGTCATATGAGGTCCGGTTCCTGGCAAGTGCGGTGGGCGTCGGCGGCGTGCGCGCGGCGGAGCGGCCCCGGGCCGGCGTGCTCGCGGTGGCCCCACGATACGGGCGTGGTCCACCCCGGCGCACGCGCCCCGTCCGTAACGGACGGCACGGCAGCACCACCCGTGCACGGAGAGAGAGGGCCCGGACGCCCCTTGTGACCCCGGTGCCGTCCCGTGGCTCCTGCGACCCCCGTGGCCAGAGGGTCAGATTCCATCAAGAGGCGACAAAAGGACTCCATGGGATAATTCGAAGTGGGCACGAAAGGGATTTTTCGTGATCGACAAGACCGTGTGGGGCGGTTATGAGAGCGGCCGGCCTGACCGGAGCGGCCAGGCCGAGGCGTTCGACGCCATCGGGGACCGCTACGACGAGGCCTTCCCGCACAAGGAGGGGCAGTTCTCCGCCGGCCTGTGGCTCGTGGACACCCTGCCGCCCGGGTCCCGTGTACTGGACCTCGGCTGCGGCACCGGACTCCCCACCTCCCGGCAGCTGAGCGACGCGGCGTTCGACGTCGTGGGCATCGACCTGTCCGAGGGCATGCTCGAACTGGCCCGGACGTACGTCCCCCACGCCACCTTCCACCAGCTGGACATCGCCGACCTGCGCCCCGGCGGCCCGGCCCCGCTGGGCCGCTTCGACGCCGTCGCGGCCTTCTTCTCCCTGCTGATGCTGCCGCGCGCCGAGATCCCGCACGCCCTCCGCACGATCCACCATCTGCTGGTCCCGGGCGGGCTGTTCGCCCTGTCGATGGTGGAGGCCGACGTGGACGACTTCGCCATCCCGTTCCTGGGCTGCACCATCCGCGTCTCCGGCTACCTCCGGGAGGAGTTGCTGCACGTCATCGAGTCGGGCGGCTTCGAGATCGTCAAGGAGTTCTCGTACACCTACGCCCCGGCCTTCAGCGACGTACCGCCGGAGGAACAGGTGTTCCTCTGTTGCCGGCGAATCGGCTGAGGCGGGACGGGACCAGGACGTGGCGCGGCACCGCACCCCAGGCGAAGACCCCGGCCCCACCGGGGGCGGAGCGGAACCCCCCGAGCGGCGCACGCCATGGCCCCGGGACGCCGACGCGCCCCGCGCGCCCGGGCAGCCGCAGACCGACCGGCTCCGCTACCTCGACGCAGCGACCCGGCGCATCGCCGCCGGCATGGACCTGGACGAGACGCTGCGCGAGCTGGACACGGCGGCCGTCCCCGCCTTCGCCGACGCGATCTTCGTCCATCTGCACGACCCGCTGCTGACCCAGGAGGGCATGCAGGGCCGGGACACCGCGGGTCCCGTCGTCCTGCACCTGCACCCCACCCGGCGGCGCACCCCGGAGCGGCCACCCCCCGGGCTGCCGTCACCGGACGCGGAGGCCGCCGCGCCGGAGCCGCCGCAGATAGCGCTCCGGTGCGTCAACCGCCCCGGAGCGCGGGGGGTGTCGGAGTGCGTCCGGCTCAGCGCCACCGGCCGGCTCACCCGGCTGCTGCGGGAGGGCCGCCCGGTCTTCGGCGACGCCCCCGGCATCGCCACCACCGTCAGGGAGCTGCTCGGCCCGGTGGTCGGCCCGCCCGGCACGCTGCCACCCGGCCGCCGCCTGATCATCGCCCCGCTGCACGGCCGCAACCGCCTCATGGGCACCCTCACCCTGCTGCGCCGGCCCGAGCGGGCCCCCTTCACCGCCGACGACCTGCTGGTCGCCTCGCAACTGGCGACCCACACCGCGCTCGGCGCCCACAAGGCCCTGATGTACGGCCACGAGGCGTCCGTCGCCGACGCGCTGCAGCGCACCATGCTCCCGGCCTCCCTCCCCGAGCCCACCGGGGTCCGGCTGGCCAGCCGCTACCTGCCCGCCTCCGAGACCGCGCGGGTGGGCGGCGACTGGTACGACGCCATCCCGCTGCCCGGCAGCCGCGTCGCGCTCGTCGTCGGAGACGTGATGGGCCACTCGATGACCTCCGCCGCGATCATGGGCCAGCTGCGCACCAGCGTGCAGGCCCTCGCCGGCCTCGACCTGCCCCCGGACGAGGTCCTGCACCACCTCGACGAGCAGGCCCAGCGGCTGGGCATCGAGCACATCGCCACCTGCCTGTACGCGGTCTACGACCCCATCTCGCACCGGCTGCTGATCGCCAACGCCGGCCATCTGCCGCCCGTCGTGCTGCTCCCCGGCGGCAAGGGCGAGGTGCTGCCCGTACCCGCGGGCGCGCCGATCGGCGTCGGCGGCATCGACTTCGAGACCGTCGAGATGCCCGCGCCCACCGGGGCCACGCTGCTCCTCTACACCGACGGCCTGGTCGAGTCCCGCGGCCACGACATCTGGACCGGCGTGGAGAACCTGCTCGCCCGCATCCAGACCCCCGGCCGCGACCTCGTCCCGCCGCCCCTGGAAGCCCTGTGCGACCAGGCGCTCGGCGACCTCGGCCCCGGCGGCTCCCGCGACGACGACATCGCGCTGCTCGCCGCCCGCTTCGACGGCTTCCCCACGCACAGCGTCGCCTACTGGTACCTCGCCCCCCAGCCCGAGACCGCCTGCCGGGCCCGCCGCCTCACCCGCCGCGCCCTGCACCGCTGGGGCCTCGACCCCATGCTGGAGACGACCGAACTGCTCGTCAGCGAGGTCGTCACCAACGCCGTACGCTTCGCCTCCCGCCCCATCACCCTGCGCCTCCTGCGCACCGACGTGCTGCGCTGCGAGGTCGGCGACGACTCGCCCCTGGTCCCCCGGGTGCACCGGGCCGGACCGGAGGACGAGAACGGCCGCGGCCTGTACGTCGTCGACCGCCTCGCCGACCACTGGGGCGCCCGGCGCCTGGGCACGGGCAAGGTCGTCTGGTTCGAACTCCCCATCCCCGACGAGGCCCGCCGCCGCGGCACGACCCCGGCGTAGCGGCCGCCGGGGCCGTGCCCGTCCGTCACCACCACCCCGGGGCCGACGACTTGCCCCGCATGTCACACCCCTGCCGCGGGCCGCCTCCACCACCTAAGGCAGGGCGAAAGGTCATAATCCCGACATGCGAACACACATCTCCGCAACCGCACTGCTGCTCGCCGTCGCGGGCACGGCCCTCAGCGGCTGCAGCTCCTCCACCGACACCGCCACCACGGCGCCCGAGACCGCCGTGTCGTCCGCGTCCCCGGTCTCCCAGGCCGACCCCGAGAAGTCCCTGCCCGAGGCGGGGATCCCCGCCTCCCCCACGGGAGCCGACCGGGCCGCGCTCATCGCCGCCCTGCAGGCCATCAACCCCGACTTCGCCAAGGACCCCGACAAGGCCATCGACGCCGCCCGCAACCTGTGCGGCGCCATCAACAGCAACGACCCCCAGGCGGACGCGGAGGCCGCCCGAAGCTTCACCTACCACGACAACGTGCTCACCGAAGCCCAGGGCAAGGCCATCAACGACACCCTGAAGCGCCTCAAGTTCTGCGACGGCTGACCCCGCCGTCCGACCCCGCACACGCCTCGGGCCCCCGTCCGGCAACTCCGGACGGGGGCCCCGCGCTAGGGCGCCCGGGCCCCGAAACCGGACGCCACGACGCACCCTCAGGACCGCGACGGCGATCCCCCGGCGGCTACTTGACGTTCCACTGGCCGGTCTCGTCGGCGAAGCCGCTGTCGAGAGCCATCTGGAGCTTGGTGATCTTCGACGCCTTGGGCACCTCGAAGACGACCCACCCGAGCCCCTTCGCGCCCTTCGTCAGGCGCAGGTCGCTGGACATCGCGGGTCCCGCGGTCACCTCCCCGAAGGTGGTCTGGAACTGCTGCCCGTCGGTGTCGGTGACGGTCAGCCCGTTGCCGGGGCTGTCGGAGTAGACGGCGGTGCCGGCGTTGGTCAGGCGGAGCTGGGCGGCGACCCACCGCTTCCCCTTCGCGGGGGTCATGAACTCGTCGCTGCTCTTGGCCGGGTCGACCCACTTGACCAGGGTGACGTCGATCCGCGAGCCGTCGTCCATGCCGTGGAGGCTGAGGGTGTCGCCGATGCCGGCGTCCTTCTTCGGCTCGTCCGCCGACTTCGCGGGCTTGCTGTCGCCACCGTCCTTGCCGGCGGCCTCGGTCTTGACGGGCTTGGTGCTGACGGTCGTCGGCTCGGCACAGGCGGTCAGGCCGGCGGCGAGGACGGCGACGGTCACGATGGGCATGGCGAACTTCGCGTGCATTTCTTCCCCCCAGGGATGGCATATGCGGGTTGGCGAAAATAAGTATGCCTGGGGTGCGCGCCTGTGAACACGGTTTACAGACGCAGTGGCTGTGTCGTGACACGTCAGTGACGAGCCCAAGACCCGCCGCCGCACCCCTGGCGCCACCCGCCGACACCCGCGAGGGCGCCGATGGTTGGACGTGGCCGGCGGGCGGCCTTCCGCATGTGGGGGAAGCCACCGAGGAGTTGACCGCGCGCACCGCTGGCGGCGGTCGGGCACGGAAGACGTAGCTCGCCGGCACTGCCGTTCAGAGGGAGAAGAGGCTGCGGCCCCACCGGTCGGAACCGGTGGGGCCGCATTCACGCAGGACAGCGGTGGCGAGACCAACCGCCTGCGGGTAGGCCGTGTGGGACTCGAACCCACAACCAATGGATTAAAAGTCCACTGCTCTGCCAATTGAGCTAACGGCCCGCACCCCGCAGCATAGCCGGACGGCGGCCGTGGCTCCGAGCGCATTCGGCCCGTCGGCGCGGCCGCCGCCGGTGAGGGGGCGGGGAGGTCAGCCGGAGGGGTCGGCCGGGGCGGGGGCAGGGACCGGGTCGGGGAGCTCGGCGGAGGCGGGGCCGCGGTCCCGGAGGAACCAGTGGCGGGCGGAGACGAACCACCATGTCGCGGCGAAGCCGAGGACGACCAGCACCGCGATCGGCGCGTAGTTGAAGGTGTCGACCGTGACCGGGCTGACCTGGGGCAGCATGAAGAGCACGGTGATGAAGACGACCCACGTCACGGCGATGACGCCGATCGGGCGGGACCAGCGGCCGAGGTGCCAGGGGCCGCGCTCGAAGTCGTCCCCCTTGCCGAGGCGCAGGAAGGTCGGGATGACGTACGCGATGTAGAGGCCGATGACGGCGATGGAGGTCACGGCGGCGTACGCGGTCAGGTTGATCAGGTACGGCAGGCCCAGGACGAGTGCGCCGAGCGCGGCCAGCCAGACGGCATTGGTGGGCGTCTTCGTCCGCGGGTTGATGCGGTGCCAGACCGCGGAGAAGGGCAGCGCCCCGTCGCGCGAGAAGGCGTAGATCATGCGGCTGTTGGCGGTGACGGAGGCCATCCCGCAGAAGAGCTGGGCGCCGATGACGACGAGCAGCAGGAGCTTGCCGCCGACGTCGCCGAGGCCGTCGATGAGGATCTGCGCCGGGGGGACGCCGGTCGGCGTGTCGAGGACGTCGTCGTAGGACCGGATCGCGTACGTGAAGCCGAGCAGCAGCACGAAGCCCGCGATCCAGGAGATCCATATGGAGCGGACGATGCCGCGCGGGCCGGCGGTGGCGGCGTCGTGGGTCTCCTCGGTCATGTGGGCGGAGGCGTCGTAGCCGGTGAAGGTGTACTGCGCCATCAGCAGGCCGAGCAGGACCACGTAGAAGCTGCTGCCCCAGCCGGTGTTGTTGACGAAGTGGGTGAAGACGAACGACGTCGGCTGGTGCCGGTCCGGCACGAAGGCGAGCGCGCCGACGATCAGGCCGACGCCGAGCACGTGCCACCACACGCTGATGTCGTTGAGGAGCGCGACGATGCGGACGCCGAAGGTGTTGAGCAGCCCGTGCAGCAGCAGGATCGCGGCGAACAGGACGATCGTGTGGCCCGGGGTGCTGCTGAAGCCGAACTGCAGGTCCAGGTAGGCGTTGAGGAAGCTCGCGGCGCCGAAGTCGATGCCGGCGGTGACGGCGACCTGGCCGAGCACGTTGAACCAGCCCGCGAACCAGGCCCAGGCGGCGGCGCTGCGCGGCGGGGCGAGCCGGTGGGCCCAGTAGTACAGGCCGGCGGAGGTCGGGTACGAGGAGCAGATCTCGGCCATCGCCAGGCCGACGACCAGCGTCATGAGCCCGACGGCCACCCAGCCCCAGGTGATCACGGCGGGGCCGCCGGTGTTCATGCCGAAGGCGTAGAGGGTCAGGCAGCCGGAGAGGACCGAGATGATGGTGAAGGAGACCGCGAAGTTGGAGAACGCGGACATCCGGCGGGCCAGCACCTGGGTGTAGCCGAGTTGGCGGAGGCGTTCCTCGTCGGAGACCGGGGCCGGGGGCCCGGCGGCCCCGCCCGGTTCTTTTGGAATTGTCATGCCCCCAGCGATTCCCTCGCCGGGGGCGTGATATGCGTCACAGGCGCGTCCGGAACTGGCTAGAAAAGGCTCTTGTGCACGCCCCAGCCGGCGCCGATCTTGGTGCGGCTGCCGAAGGTGCCCTTGCCGGTGCCGGTGTAGCGGTACAGGTTCCCCGCGGTGTCCCGGGCGATCAGGTCGCCCTTGCCGTCACCGTCGTCACGCCACAGGACGTTCGCCTTGTCCTGGGCCAGCAGATCGCCGATCCCGTCACCGTTCAGGTCCCCGGCACCCACGATCTTCTTGTAACCCGTTCCGGACGAGGACGTCGGAGCAGTGGTCGCCGTCGAGGTCGCCGAAGGGGACGAACCATTCCCCGAAACGGCAGGGCCCGGCAGATGGACGTCCATCTGCCGGGCCCCTGCCGTTCAGCTGGGGTCAGCCGTTGCGCTTCCAGCGCGGCTTGTCCGTGCGGCGGTCGAAGCCGCCGGTGGGGCGGTGGTCGTCACGACGGCCGTACGGGCGGCGGTCGTTGGCGTCACGGTCGCGGTTGAACGCCGGGCGGTCGTCACGACGGTCCCGGTTGAAGGGGCGGTCGCCGCCGAAGTGGCGGTCGCGCGACTCGTGGGGGCGCGCCGGGCGGTCGTCGCGGCGGTCGTAGGAACGCGCCGGGCGGTCGTCACGACGCTCGAAGCCGCGGTCACGGTCACGGTCGCGGTTGAACGACGGGCGGTCGTCACGACGGTCCCGGTTGAACGACGGACGCTCGTCACGACGCTCGCGGTTGAACGACGGACGCTCGTCACGACGGTCCCGGTTGAACGACGGGCGGTCGTCACGACGCTCGCGGTTGAACGACGGACGCTCGTCACGGCGCTCGTACCCGCGGTCACCGCGGTCCCGGTCGCGGAACGACGGGCGGTCGTCACGACGGTCGTCGCGGCGGCGCTCGTAGTTGCCCCGGTCGTCACGGCGCTGGAACGTGCGCTGCTCCGGCGCGGAGCTCTCCGCGGCCGCGGCGGGGACGCTCGCCGCGGCGGCGACCGCCTCGGCGGCCTCGGCCTGGGCGGCGGCCACGGCGGCCTCCGGGTCCTCGCCGCGCTCACGGGCGGCACGGGCGGTGAGGCGGTCGGCCTCCTCGCGCAGTTCGGCGGCCCGCCGCTGCGCGCGCTCCAGGGACTTGGCGAGGTCGGCGACCTCACGCTCGGCCTGCTGGGCGGCGTTGCCCGCCGCGTCCGCCTGCACCTCGGTCAGCGACCGGGCGCCGGTGATCTGGGCCACGTCCTCGTCGAACGCCCCGGCCCCTCCGACGACGTGGCGCGAGGCGTCGACGCCCGCGTCCTCCATCAGCCGGAAGATCTGCTTGCGCTGGTGCGGCAGGGCGAGCGAGACGACCGTGCCGGACTGGCCGGCGCGGGCGGTGCGGCCCGAGCGGTGCAGGTAGTCCTTGTGGTCGCCGGCCGGGTCCACGTTGAGGACCAGGTCGATGCCGTCCACGTGGATGCCGCGGGCCGCGACGTCGGTGGCGACGAGGACGTTGACGTAACCGTCCTTGAAGTCCGCCAGGGTGCGGGTGCGGGCGCCCTGGGTCATGCCGCCGTGCAGGGCGTCGGCCTTGACGCCCGCGTCGCGCAGCTGCTCGGCGACGCGGTCGGCACCCATCTGGGTGCGGACGAAGATGATGGTGCGGCCCTTGCGGGCGGCGATGGCGGCGGTGACCGGGGCCTTGTCCTTGGGCTTCACGACCAGGACGTGGTGGGTCATGGTGGTGACCGCGCCGGCCGAGGGGTCGACCTCGTGCGTGATCGGGTCCTTCAGGTACCGCTTGACCAGGGTGTCGATCTCGTTCTCCAGCGTGGCGGAGAACAGCAGCCGCTGGCCGCCGGCCGGGACCAGGTCGAGGATCTCGGTGACCTCGGGCAGGAAGCCCATGTCGGCCATCTGGTCGGCCTCGTCGAGGACGGCGATCTGCACCTGGTCCAGCGCGCAGGCGCCGCGCTCGATCAGGTCGCGCAGCCGGCCCGGGGTGGCGACGAGGATGTCGACGCCGCGCTCCAGGGCGTAGATCTGGTTCTGCATCGAGGTGCCGCCGCAGACGACCTTCATCTTCAGGCCGAGCACGTCGCCGTACGGCTGCAGCGCGTCCGCGACCTGCATCGCCAGCTCGCGGGTCGGGGTGAGGATCACACCGCGCGGACGCTTGCGCTCGGTGCGGCCCTCGGACAGGGAGGTGAGCAGCGGCAGACCGAAGGAGAGGGTCTTGCCGGAGCCGGTACGTCCGCGGCCGAGGATGTCGCTGCCGGCCAGGGCGTCGGGGATCGTCGCCGCCTGGATCGGGAAGGGGGTGGTGACCCCGTTCTGCGCCAGCTTGCGGACGATCCCCTCGGGCAGGCCGAGGTCGCCGAAGGTCACGCTGGGGGTTTCGGGAGCGGTCTGCTCCTCGGTGACGGCCTCGTCGGCGCCGTCGGTGTCGATGGGCATGGCGGAACGGTCGGCAGTGTCAATAGACATGCTGAAGCTAAAACCTCTCGGAGATTTCGGCACGCGCCAGCTCCGGAGGTTGCTTACAACCGCCTCGATGCGGTCAGCCACAGGAGAAAAGGAACGCGC
Source organism: Streptomyces sp. TOM-9 (assembly GCF_056858595.1). Taxonomy (NCBI): domain Bacteria; kingdom Bacillati; phylum Actinomycetota; class Actinomycetes; order Kitasatosporales; family Streptomycetaceae; genus Streptomyces; species Streptomyces sp. TOM-9. The sequence goes on from NZ_JBXEQB010000001.1 coordinate 4,600,965, forward strand.
CAACGCGGCGCGCTTCGGTTCGGCGCCGGGCAATGGGATCAAACGATCTACCAGCATACGCATACGAGACCGCTTTGGCCAATTCGGTCCTCTCGGCCCCTCCCGTTCCTCATGTGGCGCCGTTCACCGAGGGTGCGCTGGACGGCGACGGCTCGGGCGACTCGCCGCCCCCGGACGGCGGCGGCGAGCTGTCCCCCGGCGGGGGCGTCGTCGACGGCCGGTCCGAGGGGGGCGAGGACTGCGAGGGCCGCCCCGAGGACGAGGGGCGCCCCGACGGCTTCCCGCTGTGGGAGCGGTCCGGGCCCTGGGTCGGCCCCGGTACCGACTCCTCCGCCGACACCGAGGGCGAGCCGGCCCCGGGCGCGAGGGCCCCGGGCCGCCCCTCCACCCCGCCCGGGCCGCCGGGCATCACCATCCCGCCGTCCTCCCAGGTCCCCCCGGCACCTCCGGCCTCCCCGGCGACACCGGAGGAGGCGCCCTTCGGGTGGGCGTCGCCGCCCGCGCCGCCCACGCTCACGCAGCCGGTCACGGAGCCCAGGGCGAGCACGGGCAGGAGCAGCACGGCCGCCGTACGCGCGCGGGCGGTGGCAGGGGTCACGGAGGCACCTCTGGTGGATCTGGCGGGACCGGTGGGTCCGGTGGGTCCCGCGGGGGCGTGGCGGGATCGGGTTCCGCGCTGCCCAACGGGCCCACGGCCCTCGGGGACACGCCCGTAGGGGCGGGAGCGCGCCCCCGCGGCGACCGGCCCGCCCCCGCGCGGGTCACCGAACGGCTGCCACCCGGCGCCCCTTTGGCACGCCCCGGTACCGCAATCCGCGCCGGACGCTGCCCGAACGGCCGTCCGTCCCGGACAATGGCGGTGTGCTGGAGATGTCACGCGAAGCGTTCGAGGAACTGGTCAGCGACGCGCTGGACCGGATCCCGCCCGAGCTGACCCGCGTCATGGACAACGTGGCGGTGTTCGTCGAGGACGAGCCCGACCCCGCCGATCCGGAGCTGCTGGGCCTGTACGAGGGGACGCCGCTGACCGAGCGCGGGGAGTGGTACGCGGGCGTCCTGCCGGACCGGATCACGATCTACCGCGGCCCGACCCTGCGCATGTGCGGCACGAAGGAGGAGATCGTGCACGAGGTCGCCACGACCGTCGTCCACGAGGTGGCGCACCACTTCGGCATCGAGGACGAACGCCTGCACGAACTCGGCTGGGGCTGAGCCCCGGTGACCCCCCGCGGGCGCGCGGGGGACGTCCGTCCTGCGGCGCATGGCCCGCGACGGCCGGGGGCATACGTCGGCAATGCTCCGTGTTCGCTCTCGTGTGCCCCGTATCCGTGACCTGTGGCGCCGCCGCCGCACCGCCCAACCGCCCGCCGCCTCCCTCCCCCTCCCCCCGGCCCGCCCCTACCTGGGCGCGCTCGGGCTGCTCGCGGTGACGCTGGTGGGCGGCTGGCTCGGCCTGGTGGTGCTGGGCAGCATCGAGGAACCGGTCGGCCCGATGAACACCCGGATGTCGCTGCACCCGTCCTGGACCGGGGACACGAAGGTCAACATCTCCCCGCTGGGCTCCCTCCAGCTGGACAGCCACGACGGCCCGCTGCGTCTGGTCGTGGACGTCGACACCCTCGACCCCGACCGGGCCCGGACCCTCGTGCGGCACCCGGAGCGGATCAGCGGGCTGCAGAGCGAGGTCGCCGCCGACGTCGAGCACAGCACGACCGAGCTCGCGCTGCGGTCCTCGGTGGCCGCGCTGACCGGCGCCACCGCCCTCGGCCTGGCCGTCTACCGCAGGCCCCGCCGCGCCCTCGCCGCGGGCGGGCTCTCCCTCGCGGTGCTGGCGGCCTGCGCCGGCACCGCGTACGGCACCTGGAACCCGCGCAGCGTCCTGGAACCCCGGTTCTCCGGGCTGCTGAGCAGCGCCCCCTCGGTGGTCGGCAACGCGCGCAGCATCGTCAGCGACTTCGACATCTACCAGCAGGAACTCGCCCGCCTGGTGACCAACATGACCCGGCTGTACGACGCGACGTCCACGCTGCCCGCGTACAACCCGGACCCGACCACGCTGCGCGTGCTGCACGTCTCGGACATCCACCTCAACCCGGCCGCCTGGCAGATCATCGAGTCCGTCGTCGCCGAGTACAAGATCGACGTGATCGTCGACACCGGCGACCTGATGGACCACGGCACCACCGCCGAGAACGGCTTCACCTCCGCCATCCCCGACCTCGGCGCGCCCTACGTCTTCGTCCGCGGCAACCACGACTCCATGGACAGCCAGCGCGCGGTCGCCGGCCGCGCCAACGCGTACGTGGTCGACGACGGCCGGTCCGTGGTCGTCAAGGGGCTGCGCATCGCCGGCATCGGCGACCCGCAGTTCACCCCGGACCGCTCGGTCGAGGCGGCCGGCGACCCGTCGGAACGGGTGGCCGGGCAGGAGCTGGCCGACGCCATCCGGCGGCAGAACGCCACCGGCGCCAAGGTCGACATCGCCGTCGCCCACAATCCGATCGCCGCCGCCCAGACGGACGGCACCGTCCCGCTGATCCTCTCCGGGCACACCCACACCCGGGACGTCGACGTCCTCGAGCACGGCAGCCGGCTGATGGTGCAGGGCACCACCGGCGGCGGCGGACTGCGCGCCGTCGAGGGCGACACCCCCCAGAAGGTGGAGGCCTCCGTGCTCTACCTGGACCGGGACACCCACGCCCTCCAGGCCTGGGACGAGATCACCCTCGGCGGGCTCGGGCTGTCCACCGCCGAGGTCTCCCGCCACCTCCCGGAGGAGGTGGAGCCGGGCCGCGCCCCGTCCCCCTCCTCCTCCCCCTCGAAGGCGCCCTCCGCCACGGCGACGAGCAGCCCGTGAACCGGCCCGTAAACCGTTTTGGCGATCCCCCCTCGCATCCCATATCCTGCTGACGCGTCCCGACGGCCGAAGATTCGCCCGGCGGGCCACCCAGCCCTCATCGTCTAGTGGCCCAGGACGCCGCCCTTTCAAGGCGGTAGCACGGGTTCGAATCCCGTTGGGGGCACTCTGCGTCGTCCCGCAGACCATGCGCGTTGGCAGTGCGGCCGGTTCACCGGCGGCGCTGCCTTCCGTGTTTTCCGGGCCGGAACCGGCGCCTCCCCCTCGCAGGCCCGCAGGTCACGCGTGCGTGGCGCCGCCCGGGGTCTGATACGCTGGTCCAGCGAGATCGGCCCGCCAGTGCGTGTCCGACCGGTCACCGAGAATCACCGACCGGGAGACGTCCACCGACGATCCGTTCCTCGCAAAGCGCGGCGGAATCCCGTTGGGAGCACGCACAAACGTGTGGGAGACTGTCTCTCGCGCAGAGCGCAACGCAAGGTCCTGTGGAGCAGTTTGGAGTGCTCGCCACCCTGTCAAGGTGGAGGCCGCGGGTTCAAATCCCGTCAGGACCGCGCTGGCTGGGTAGCTCAGTTGGTACGAGCGATCGCCTGAAAAGCGATAGGTCGCCGGTTCGACCCCGGCCCCAGCCACCAGCAACCCCCGTCGAGATCCTCGGCGGGGGTTTCGTGTTCCCCGGCGTCCGGCCCTCCCGGCGGTCCCGCAACCACCCCCACGCGACGGGGAGTCCCGCCGGCCGTGTCGGTGCCGTCGCGAACACCACCCGCACCGCCGTCGCCCACCGGGCCGCCGGGCCGGTCCTCCGAGGCGGGGATCGCCGGGGGGTAATGCGTTCGCCCGGGGGGCGCGGCGGATGCGATGCTGGAACGCGTATGTCTACGCAGCCCCCCTCCCCCGCATTCGGCGAGCTCGGCACACGGCTGGCCGAGCTCACCCTGCGCGACGCGCAGCGCCTCGGCCGTCGCCTGGACGGCGCACGCCGCATCCGCAAGCCCGAGGCCCGCTCGGCCGTGCTGACCGAGATCGGGGCGGAGATCGACAAGGCCGCGCTGAAGGCCGACGCGCGGCGCACGGCCATACCCGCGATCAGCTACCCCGAGCAGCTGCCGGTCAGCCAGAAGAAGGACGACATCCTCGAGGCGATCCGCGACCACCAGGTCGTGATCGTGGCGGGCGAGACCGGCTCCGGCAAGACGACGCAGATCCCCAAGATCTGCCTGGAGCTGGGCCGCGGCGTCCGCGGCCTGATCGGTCACACCCAGCCCCGCCGCATCGCCGCCCGCACGGTCGCCGAGCGGGTGGCGGAGGAGCTGCGCACCCCGCTGGGCGGGGCGGTCGGCTGGAAGGTCCGCTTCACCGACCAGGTCGGCGACGGCACGCTGGTCAAGCTGATGACGGACGGCATCATGCTGGCCGAGATCCAGACGGACCGGGATCTCCTCCAGTACGACACGATCATCATCGACGAGGCCCACGAGCGCAGCCTCAACATCGACTTCATCCTGGGCTACCTCGCCCAGCTGCTGCCCCGCCGGCCCGACCTCAAGGTCGTGATCACCTCCGCGACGATCGACCCCGAGCGCTTCTCCCGGCACTTCGGCGACGCGCCGATCGTCGAGGTCAGCGGGCGTACGTATCCGGTCGAGGTGCGGTACCGGCCGCTGCTGGCCGAAGGGGGCGGCGAAGCCGACGAGGCCGACCGCGACCAGATCACCGCGATCTGCGACGCGGTGGACGAGCTCCAGGCCGAGGGCCCGGGCGACATCCTGGTCTTCCTCTCCGGCGAGCGGGAGATCCGCGACACCGCCGACGCCCTGAACAAGAGGCAGCTGCGCCTCACCGAGGTCCTGCCGCTGTACGCGCGGCTGTCCTCCGCCGAGCAGCACAAGGTGTTCCAGCGCGGCACGGGCCGCCGCATCGTGCTGGCCACCAACGTCGCGGAGACCTCGCTCACCGTCCCCGGCATCCGGTACGTGATCGACACGGGCATGGCCCGCATCTCCCGCTACAGCCACCGCACCAAGGTGCAGCGGCTGCCGATCGAGCCGATCAGCCAGGCCAGCGCCAACCAGCGCAAGGGCCGCTGCGGCCGCCTCGCGGACGGCATCTGCGTCCGGCTGTACTCCGAGGACGACTTCCTGTCCCGCCCGGAGTTCACCGACGCCGAGATCCTCCGCACCAACCTGGCCTCCGTCATCCTGCAGATGACCGCCGCGGGCCTGGGCGACATCGCCCGCTTCCCCTTCATCGACCCGCCGGACGCCCGGAACATCAAGGACGGCGTCCAGCTGCTCCAGGAACTGGGCGCGCTGGACGGCCAGAAGCTCACCCAGACCGGCCGCAAGCTCTCGCAGCTGCCGGTGGACCCGCGGCTGGCCCGCATGGTGCTGGAGGCGGAGCGCAACGGCGTGGTCCGCGAGGTCATGGTGATCGCGGCCGCCCTGTCGATCCAGGACCCGCGCGAACGCCCCCAGGACAAGCAGCAGCAGGCCGACGAGAAGCACCGCCGCTTCGCCGACGAGACCAGCGACTTCATGGCGCTGCTCAACCTGTGGCGGTACGTGCGCGAGCAGCAGAAGGCGCTGTCCTCCTCCGCCTTCCGCCGGATGTGCCGCACGGAGTTCCTCAACTACCTGCGCATCCGCGAGTGGCAGGACATCTACAGCCAGCTGCGCACGGTCGCCAAGACGATGGGCATCCACCTCGCCGAGGGCGACCACGAGGTCAACCTCCAGCACGTGCACCAGTCGCTGCTGGCGGGCCTGCTGTCGCACGTCGGCCTGAAGGACACCGACAGCAAGAACGAGTACCTGGGCGCCCGCAGCGCCAAGTTCGCGGTCTTCCCGGGCTCCTCGCTCTTCAAGAAGCCGCCGCGGTGGATCATGTCGGCCGAACTGGTGGAGACCTCGCGGCTGTGGGCGCGGGTCAACGCCCGCATCGAGCCGGAGTGGATCGAGCCGCTCGCCCAGCACCTGGTGAAACGGTCCTACAGCGAACCGCACTGGGAGAAGGACCAGGCCGCGGTCATGGCCTTCGAGAAGGTGACGCTGTACGGCGTGCCGATCGTGGCCGACCGCAAGGTCAACTACGGCAGGATCGACCCGGAGACCAGCCGCGAGCTGTTCATCCGCAACGCGCTGGTCGAGGGCGACTGGCGCACCCACCACCAGTTCTTCCACGACAACCGCAAACTGCTCGCGGAGGTCGAGGAGCTGGAGCACCGGGCGCGGCGCCGCGACATCCTCGTGGACGACGAGACGCTCTTCGACTTCTACGACCGCGTGGTGCCCGAACACGTGGTCTCCGGCGCGCACTTCGACTCGTGGTGGAAGCAACAGCGCAAGGAGCAGCCGGAGCTGCTCAACTTCGAGCACTCCATGCTGATCAACGAGAACGCCGAGGCCGTCACCAAGGACGACTACCCCGACTCCTGGCGCCAGGGGAAGCTCAAGTTCCGTGTGACGTACCAGTTCGAGCCGGGCGCGGACGCGGACGGCGTGACCGTCCACGTCCCGCTGCAGGTGCTCAACCAGGTCACCCCGGACGGCTTCGACTGGCAGATCCCGGGCCTGCGCGAGGAGGTCGTCACCGAGCTGATCCGCTCGCTGCCCAAGGCGATCCGCCGCCACTACGTGCCGGCGCCGAACTACGCGAAGGCCTTCCTGGACCGCGTCGTCCCCGTGCAGGACCCTCTCCCCGAGACCCTCGCGCGGGAGCTGCAGCGGATGGTCGGCGTGCCCGTCACCGCCGAGGACTTCGACCTCGCCAAGGTCCCGGACCATCTGAAGATCACCTTCCGCGTGACCGACGAGCGCCGCCGCAAGCTGGCCGAGGACAAGGACCTGGAGGCGCTCAAGCTGCAGTTGCGGCCGAAGACCAAGGCCGCGATCAGCAAGGCCTTCGACGCCGCGGGCTCCATCGGCATCGAGCGGCGCACGGGCCTGAAGCAGTGGACGGTGGGCGCCCTGCCGCGCACCTTCGAGACCCGGCGGTCCGGGCAGCCGGTCAAGGCGTACCCGGCGCTGGTCGACGAGGGCGAGAGCGTGGGCGTGCAGCTCTTCGACACCGAGGCCGAGCAGGCCGCGGCGATGTGGCGCGGCACCCGCCGGCTGATCCTGCTGAACGTGCCCACCAACCCTGCGAAGTTCGCCGCGGACCGGCTGTCCAACCAGGACAAGCTCGCGCTGTCGCGCAGCCCGCACGGCTCGGTGACCGCCCTGTTCGACGACTGCGTCACCGCGGCCGCCGACCGGCTCATGGCCGAGCACGGCGGCCCTGCCTGGGACGAGGAGTCGTTCCGGAAGCTGTACGACTCGGTGCGCGCCGACCTCGTCGAGCTGACCGTCAGGACGGTCGCCCAGGTGCGCCAGGTGCTGGCCGCCTGGCAGGCCTGTGAGCGCCGCCTGAAGGCCGCCCAGAGCCTCGCCCTGGTGGCCAACCTCGCGGACGTCAAGGAACAGCTGGGAGCCCTCGTGGGGCCCGGTTTCGTGACCGCCACGGGGGTGCGCCGGCTGCCGGACCTGCTCCGCTACCTGGTGGCCGTCGACCGGCGGCTGCAGCAGATGCCCACGGGCGTCCAGCGCGACACCACGCGCATGGAGAAGGTCCGCGAGATCCAGACCGAGTACGCCGAGCTGCTGGCCGCCCAGCCGGCCGGGCGCCCGGTCCCCGAACGGGTGCGCGACATCCGGTGGATGATCGAGGAACTGCGGGTCAGCTACTTCGCGCACGCCCTCGGGACGGCGTTCCCCGTCTCGGACAAACGCATCTTCAAGGCCCTCGACGAAGCCTGGGGCTGATCGGGTTCGCAATCACCCTCTGACCTGCTGTACAGTCTTCCTCGCGGCCAGGGAACGACGGCCGCGAAACCTGGTCCTGTGGAGCAGTTTGGAGTGCTCGCCACCCTGTCAAGGTGGAGGCCGCGGGTTCAAATCCCGTCAGGACCGCAGTGAAAGCAAGGCCCGCGTCCAGCGAAGGACGCGGGCCTTCTTGCTGTGCGCGGGGTGGACGGCGTAGCCGGGACGCGGTTGCGGAGGGTGCGGGTCCCCTGGTTCCGGCCGTTCCCGCGTGGTACGCCTGGCACATGAGCGCGACGCCGAGGGACCCGGGCCCGCCGCCCCGGGACGTGACGCGGGCGCTGCTGCGGGCGCACCTGGCGGCCGCGGCAGGGGGCGGACGGCGGCACCTGACCCGGCACTGCCCGGTGTGCCACCGGCTGATGCGGCTGGCACTGCGGCGCAGCGCCGTCCCACTACCGCACGAGTCCGGAGGGGAACAAGAGTCGGGCATGTGACGGGAGTCACGTGAAGAGTTCCGGCTCTGAGGGAACTTGGGGGCTCCTGTGGGACCGTCAATTTAATATGTGCAATTGCACTCATGACAGAGGGCCCAGTCCTCACAAAACGGACACATCACACGCACAAAAAAGATCGCACCGGAGCCGGCGGACTCCGGTGCGATCGACGTTCCTACGGGCGTCCCTGATGGGGGCAGGGACCCTTCGGAGCGGGCGTTGCGGCGGGTTGGGGGCCCCGCGTGGACGCCCGTTTGTTCAGGTCAGGCCTCGCTGCGCTGCTGCGGAATGCCCGCGAGCAGTGCACGGACCTCCGCCTCGCGGTAGCGGCGGTGCCCGCCGAGCGTGCGGATGGACGTGAGCTTGCCAGCCTTGGCCCAGCGCGTGACCGTCTTCGGGTCCACGCGGAACATCGTGGCAACCTCAGCGGGGGTCAGCAGCGGCTCGGCATCAGGGGTGCGAGCGGTCATGAGCGGCCTCCTCGAGAGAACCGAACCAACACGGTTCTTTCCTCTAAATTCTGCACCTTGACCCGCGTTGCCCGAAATGGCGGACGCGGGCCGAGTCGGTAATAGGACGAACGGCTTGTCCTTGGCACTACAACTACACCATCTGTCCAGCCGTGTCGGCCAAACCGATGGATTTGCCCTCTGAGGTGTCTAAGCTCGACGGAAGCCGATGGACCGGGCCATAACGGACAGTCACGCCTGAGTGACGATCAGTCACAGCCAACCCACGAGCCACAGCCCCACCTCAAGGGGATGCAATACCGGACATTCCACCCAGAGCGAGTGGAAAGAGGTCCTTCCGGACCCGATGTCCCATATTGTCATGGGGGGTGGGGATGAGGGCAAGACCCCTAAACGTGCTTTAGGTCACGCTTAGGCCAAAGGTACCGGTCGGCCGGACTCAGGACCAAAGTCCCTCCCCCACGACCGGCTCCCGACGGACCCTCAACTCGCGTACAGCAGTTCCCTGACGGCCCGCCAACGGTCGCTGAGCCGCTCGTACGCCTCGCCGGCCCGGGTGCCGTCCCCGTCCCGCAGCGCGGCCAGCGCCTCCGCCACGTCGGCGGCGGACCGGTCCCCCGCGAGGGAGTCCGGGGCGATGGCGTGGACGAGCCCGCCGTAGTCGAGTTCGACCAAGGAGCGCGGGTGGAACTCCTCGAGCCAACGCCCTACATCTACCAGGCCGTCGATCAGGGGTCCCTCTTCGAGTGAATCCTTGAGCACCCGCAGCGCCCGGGCCGTCCGCCGGCGGGCCTGCACCATGGGGGTCCGGTAACGCATCACCGGCTGCTTGGACTCGCCCGCGCCCGCGGGTTCGTACTCACGCTCGGAATCGTCGAACAGCACGAACCAGCGCACCGGGACGTGCCACGTCGCCCCGCGGATCCAGGGCCGCGCGTCGGCGTTCTCGGGCTTCTCCGCCCGCCACGCCGTGAAGTCGGCCTCCGCCTGCTCGCGCACGACCGGCGGCAGCACGGCGTCCACCACGGGGGCGGGGAACTCCTCGACCAGTTCGGACAGGGCCAGCCAGCCGCGCAGCCGGGTGCGCCAGGGGCAGATGTGGGTCACGCCGTCCACGACGGCGACGAAGGCGTCCCCGCTCTCGCGGACCGGGACGGCGACGGGCGGCACGGACAGCAGACCGGCCAGCGACTGGCGCAGTTCGTCCTGTGCGGACCGCTGGGCGCCCTGGGCGGCATATCGGTACCAGTAGCCGCGATCGGGCTCCGGGAAGGCCGCCAGCGGCTCGTACACCCGCAGATACGCCGCGTACGGGACCAGCACCGATGACAAGCCCACACCCGCTCCCTCGTGACGGCTTCCGCCCTGGCATCGTCCCACGTCGCTTCCGGCACGGGGAGTGATCCACGACACTGGGAAGATGTTCACGGCCGGGTGGTTCTAGTCTTCTGCCAACCGGCCCTCCCCCACCCACCCGGAGGGCGACCTCTGGACATTCGGGAGTCACCACAGTGACCGACGTACGTCAGACACCCGGCATCGTCACCACGCTGTTCCGATCGGAGCAGGGCGGTCACGAGCAGGTCGTCTTGTGCCAGGACCGCGCCAGCGGCCTCAAGGCCGTCATCGCGATCCACTCCACCGCCCTGGGCCCGGCCCTCGGCGGCACCCGCTTCCACGCGTACTCCTCCGACGAAGCGGCGGTCGAGGACGCGCTCAACCTCGCCCGCGGCATGTCGTACAAGAACGCGCTCGCCGGCCTCGACCTGGGCGGCGGCAAGGCCGTCATCATCGGCGACCCGGACATGGACAAGTCCGAGGAGCTGCTGCTGGCCTACGGCCGCTTCGTGGCCTCGCTCGGCGGGCGCTACGTCACGGCCTGCGACGTCGGCACCTACGTGGCCGACATGGACGTGGTCTCCCGCACCGCCCCGCAGTGGACCACCGGCCGTTCGCCCGAGAACGGCGGCGCCGGCGACTCCTCCGTCCTGACCGCCTGGGGCGTCTTCCAGGGCATGCGCGCCTCCGCCCAGGCCAAGTGGGGCGACCCCACGCTGCGCGGCCGCAGGGTCGGCGTGGCCGGTGTCGGCAAGGTCGGCCACCACCTGGTGGAGCACCTGCTCAAGGACGGCGCCGAGGTCGTGATCACCGATGTTCGCGGCGAGGCCGTCGACCGGATCACCTCCCGTCACCCGCAGGTAACCGCCGTCTCCGACGCTGACGTCCTGGTCCGGACACCGCTGGACGTGTACGCGCCCTGCGCGCTCGGCGGCGCCCTCGACGACGACTCGGTGCCGACCCTCACCGCCTCGATCGTCTGCGGCGCGGCCAACAACCAACTCGCCCACCCCGGCGTCGAGAAGGACCTGGCCGACCGCGGGATCCTCTACGCGCCCGACTACGTCGTGAACGCGGGCGGCGTGATCCAGGTCGCGGACGAGCTGCACGGCTTCGACTTCGAGCGGGCCCGCGCTAAGGCGACGAAGATCTTCGACACCACGCTCGCGATCTTCGAGCGCGCCGCGGCCGACGGCATCCCGCCGGCCGCCGCCGCCGACCGCCTGGCGGAGCAGCGCATGGCCGAGCGCACCCCGGCGGAGAGCTGGCTGCGCCCGTGACCCGTGGGGCCCCGGCAGTGCCGCGGCCCCTCCGGCACGCCCCCGTCCGCCTGCGGACGGGGGCGTGTCGTCCATCACAAAGCGGACACCCGCGGGGTGCCGCCGACGTACGGTGTCCGCGCGTCCTCACGAGTCGGGGCGGCTCCCTGCGGGCCTCCGTGACGAGGACCGCAGGCTGGACATCCGACCGTTACCACGCCCCGGCAGCCAGACCGCGGCGGAAGAAGGTAAAATCGCGATTGACCAGCCAGGACGGGGCCATCGCGGGCCCCTGCTCCGACGCGCGTCGTGCGGGCGACGTACCGTGCGGCCTCGGAAGCAGGTACCGTTGAAGTCCTACGGACCGGGACTCTCATGTGAGGGCCCGTTCCACATCGTGAACGCGTGTCAAGACTCGGGGCCGTCGAGCCCCACCGTTGAGGGGGTCGAGCCAATGGGGCGCGGCCGGGCCAAGGCCAAGCAGACGAAGGTCGCCCGCCAGCTGAAGTACAACAGCGGCGGAACGGACCTTTCACGTCTGGCCGAAGAGCTGGGCGCATCGTCGACACTGCCGGTCAATCCGGAGGTACAGGAAGACGACGATGACGACGAGCTGGAAGACGACCCGTACGCACGGTACGCGGATCTCTACGGCGACGACGAGGACGACGACGAGGACGACGAGTCCCAGTCCTCCTCACAACGCCGTCGCGCTTGACGCAACACATTCCGTTCCAGCTTGACCACTGACCCGGTCCGGGCGCTGCCCGGACCGGGCTTCGTGCTGCCCCGCGCCGGTCAGCCCGCGTAGTTCCCGGTGAGCTCGACGGCCTCGGCGTGCCCGCCGCGCTCCACGACCTCTCCGGCCACCCAGGCGTCCAGGCCCCGGTCGGCCAGCGTGGTCAGCGCCGCGTCCACCGAGCCCTCGGGCACCACGGCGACCATGCCGACGCCCATGTTCAGGGTCTTCTCCAGCTCCAGCCGCTCCACGCCGCCGAGCTCGCCGACCGTGCCGAACACCGCGCCCGGCGTCCACGTCGAGCGGTCCACCGTGGCGTGCAGGTGGTCCGGGACGACCCGCGCCAGGTTGCTGGCCAGCCCGCCGCCGGTGACGTGCGAGAAGCCGTGCACCTCGGTGGTACGGGTCAGCGCCAGGCAGTCCAGCGAGTAGATCCGGGTCGGCTCCAGCAGCTCCTCGCCGAGGGTCCGGCCGAACTCCGGGACCTCCCGGTCCAGCGCCCAGCCGGCCCGCTCGAACAGGACGTGCCGGACGAGCGAGTACCCGTTGGAGTGAAGACCGGAGGACGCCATGGCGATCACGACGTCACCCTTACGGATGCGATCCGCGCCCAGCAACCGGTCGGCCTCGACCACGCCCGTACCGGCGCCGGCGACGTCGAACTCGTCCTCGCCCAGCAGGCCCGGGTGCTCGGCCGTCTCGCCGCCGACCAGGGCGCAGCCGGCGAGCACGCAGCCCTCGGCGATGCCCTTGACGATGGCCGCGACCCGGTCCGGGAAGACCTTGCCGACGCAGATGTAGTCGGTCATGAAGAGCGGCTCGGCGCCGCACACGACCAGGTCGTCGACGACCATGCCGACCAGGTCGTGACCGATGGTGTCGTAGACGCCCATGCGGCGGGCGATGTCGACCTTGGTGCCCACGCCATCGGTGGCGGAGGCCAGCAGGGGCCGCTCGTAGCGCTTGAGCGCGGAGGCGTCGAAGAGCCCGGCGAAGCCGCCGAGACCGCCCACGACCTCCGGGCGGGTGGCCTTCTTCACCCATTCCTTCATCAGCTCGACCGCGCGGTCGCCCGCCTCGATGTCGACTCCCGCCGCGGCGTAGCTGGCACCGGTGTTCTCGGACATGGCTGTGTTGTGTCCTTGCGTCGAATGCTTACGGGCGACGGAGCGCGTCGGCGGCGTCGGGGCCGCCGGCCAGCTCGGTCTCCAGAAGGTGCTTGCCGAGCAGCTCGGGGTCCGGCAGCTCCATCGGGTACTCGCCGTCGAAGCAGGCCCGGCACAGGTTGGGCTTGGCGATCGTGGTCGCCTCGACCATCGCGTCGAGCGAGATGTACGACAGCGAGTCCGCGTCCAGGGACTTGCAGATCTCGTCGACCGACAGGCCGTTGGCGATCAGCTCGGCGCGGGTGGCGAAGTCGATGCCGAAGAAGCAGGGCCACTTGATCGGCGGCGAGGAGATCCGGATGTGGACCTCGGCGGCGCCGGCCTCGCGGAGCATCCGGACCAGCGCGCGCTGGGTGTTGCCGCGGACGATCGAGTCGTCCACGACCACCAGGCGCTTGCCCCGGATGACCTCCTTGAGCGGGTTGAGCTTCAGGCGGATGCCCAGCTGCCGGATGGTCTGCGAGGGCTGGATGAAGGTCCGGCCCACGTACGAGTTCTTCACCAGGCCCGAGCCGTACGGGATGCCGCTCGCCTCGGCGTAGCCGACCGCGGCCGGCGTGCCGGACTCCGGGGTCGGTATCACCAGATCGGCCTCGACCGGGGCCTCCTTGGCCAGCCGGCGGCCCATCTCGACCCGGGAGAGGTAGACGTTGCGGCCCGCGATGTCGGTGTCGGGGCGGGCGAGGTACACGTACTCGAAGACGCAGCCCTTGGGGCGGGCGTCGGCGAAGCGGGAGGCGCGCAGCCCGTTCTCGTCGACGGCGATCAACTCGCCGGGCTCGATCTCGCGGATGAAGCTCGCGCCCACGATGTCCAGCGCGGCGGTCTCCGACGCGACGACCCAGCCGCGCTCCAGGCGGCCCAGCACCAGCGGGCGGATGCCCTGCGGGTCACGGGCGGCGTAGAGCGTGTGCTCGTCCATGAAGACCAGGCTGAAGGCGCCCTTGACCTCGGGCAGCACCTGACGGGCGGCGTCCTCGACGGACAGCGGCTTGCCGTCCTCGTCCACCTGCCCGGCGAGCAGCGCCGTGACCAGGTCGGTGTCGTTGGTCGCGGCGACCCTGGTGGCCCGGCCGTTGCCCTGGGGCAGCGCGGCGACCATCTCGGCCAGCTCGACGGTGTTGACCAGGTTCCCGTTGTGGCCGAGGGCGATGGAGCCGTTGGCGGTGGCGCGGAAGGTGGGCTGGGCGTTCTCCCAGACCGAGGCGCCGGTGGTCGAGTAACGGGCATGCCCGACCGCGATGTGGCCCTGCAAGGAGCCGAGGGAGGTCTCGTCGAAGACCTGGGACACCAGGCCCATGTCCTTGAAGACCAGGATTTGGGAGCCGTTGCTCACTGCGATGCCCGCGGACTCCTGTCCGCGGTGCTGCAGGGCGTACAGCCCGAAATAGGTGAGTTTGGCGACCTCTTCGCCGGGGGCCCAGACACCGAAGACGCCGCAAGCGTCCTGGGGGCCCTTCTCGCCGGGGAGCAGGTCGTGGTTGAGTCGTCCGTCACCACGTGGCACGGGACCGAGTCTAGGGCAGGTTCCCGTGTCGTCCGAACGAGGGAACCCGACAAAAGTGCGTTCTATGCGCGTAAACCCATGGGGCGCTTGGCCGTGTGACCTTGGTCGTGGTCCCGGTCGGAGCCTGCTCAGGGGCGCAGTCCGGGGTCACGGACCATGGCGGTGAGCTCGGCCGCGGCACGCGTGGCGGCCGACGGGCGGCGCCGCACCCGCTCCCATCCCGGAACGGCGACCGCGCCGAGCCGGAGGTCGTCCAGCCCCGCGACGCGGCGGACGATCAGTTCCCCGTCCGGGGTGCGGACGACACGGGTGACCTCCGCCCAGGGCACGTGCCGGGTGCGCAGATGGCGACGGACCCGCAGACCGGTGGCGTCGGCGGTGATCCGCCAGGTGATCATGGACAGCGCCTTGTCGACCAGCCACAGGCCGCCCAGGACCGGCAGCAATGCGCGCCACCAGGACCCGCCGGAGAATCCGGAGCCCAGGAAGGCCACCGTGCCCACCAGGAGCAGCGCGCCCGCCGTGCGGTCGCCCGCACCGCCGTGCCAATGGACGGGGCCCGCACCGGGCTTCAGGGCCGCGGCCGCCTCGGCGACCCTGGCCTCCGCCTCCCGGCGGTGCTCGGCGTGGTCGGGCGACCCGCTCCCGGACGACGGCGCCACCCACCGCCGCGCCGGCGACTCCGTGGCACCGACCAGGAGGTCGCCGGAGCCTGTGGCGGCCGCCAGCACCAGTTCCGCGCCTTCCGCCGGGAGGCCGAAGAGCACGCCCTCGCCGCTGGCCCACGCGCCGGGTCCGACCGCGCGGTAGGCCAGCACCGGTGCCCCGGCGGCATCGTCCACCGGCCGGATGACGGTCCTGCCGTCCTCGCGCCCCGCCAGCACCCGGAGCACGGGAACGGGTCCGCGGCGCACCGAGCGGGCCCGCAGCGCCGACAGCGCCCCCGACAGCAGCAGGGAGAGGCCGAGGCCGCCCGCCGTGAGCGTCAGGAGCTGCAGGCCCGTGCGGTCCTCGTACGGCTCCGCGGCGAGCCGCAGCCACCCCCGGTCGACGAGCACGGGCACCTCGGTGCCACGGTCGTGGTCCTCCGGGAACGTCACCGCGACGCGGTGCCGCGTGCCGTCGCCGAAGCGGACGACGATGTGGTCCTCGGCACCGTTGCCGACGACGACCGCCGCGGCGCGGACAGCCGCCGCAGCGTGCGCCCGGTCCGCCCGGTCCCCGGACACGGCGATCGCCGCGGCCACCGCCGCGACCACCAGGGCCGCCACGCCGACGGCGATCCGGAGCACGCCACGTCGCACCGGCTCGGCCTGCTGCGGCACCGGGAGCGCGACTGCCCCCGCCGCCTCCAGGGCCAGGGCCCGCTGGCGGCGGCGCACCCGCAGCCGCGCGAGGACCGCGGCCCAGCTCCAGCACAGCGCGGCCACGACCACGACGTCCACGCCGCGCTCCGCGGCGCCGCCGGTCCACAGGTCCGGCCGGGTCATCCACAGCAGCAACAGCGGTGCCGACAGCGCCGCAGCCTCGGGCAGGACGAACAACCACAGGGTGTGGACGAGGAAGCCGACGGTGCCGATCGCGTCACTCCACATCGGCCCGCAGGGCGCGGCCACCGTGCAACCGTCGTCCGCCGCGAGAGCGATCGCCGCGATCACCGCCGCCACCAGCACCGGGGCGCACCACAGCGGGCGCGCCCAGCCCGGAAGCCGCACCGCGGCCCAGCGGCGGGCGTCGGCGGAGAGCCAGGGGCGGGCCGGCATGCCGGCCGGGGCGGTCGTCGAGGTCACCGGCGCATTATGCGGACGCCGGGACCGCCTCAGCCCAGCAGGGGGAGGTACGGGGCGAGGTCGGCGCGCTCGCCGCTCGCGGAGACCGCGGCGGAGTCCAGGGCGTCGGCCCAGGACGTGCGCCCGGTGGCGAGACGGATCCAGGTGAGCGGGTCCGTCTCGACGACGTTGGGCGGGGTGCCCCGGGTGTGGCGGGGCCCGGGCACGCACTGCACGGCCGCGTACGGCGGGACGCGGACCTCGACGGAGTTGCCGGGCGCCGCGACGGCGAGGGTGTCCGCGAGGAGCCGTACGACGGCGGCGACGGCCTGCCGCTCCAGGGGGACGGGCACTCCCGTCGCCGCGGCGAGGTCGTCGCTGTGGACGACCAGTTCGACGAGCCGGGTCACCAGGAAGTCCGTGGACCGCATCGCGCCGAGCGTGATCGCCACCAGGCGCTCGGGCGCCACCGCCTCGTCCAGCACCCCGGCGAGGCCGCGGGCGGCCTCCTCGAGGCGGGCGGCGGCGTCGGCGGTCTCCCCGGCGGCCTCACGGGTGTCGGCATCCAGCGGGCCGGCGATGCGCGCCCACGTGGTGAGGTCGAGGTCCGCCTTGGCCGGGGCGGGCGCGGCGACCACCCCGGCGACGGCCTCGACCTGCCGGGCGATGTGCACCACCAGCGCGTGCACGTCCCACCCCGGCAGCCCGGCGGGCGCGGCCAGCTGAGCCTCCGTCAGTCCGCGTGCGGCCTCCAGGGCATGGGCGACCTGGGCGGTGAGCGCCGCGCGGGTCCTGGCGGGGTCGTAGGTGCGGGCCTTGCGGGCGGTGGACGGCATGTCCGCAGCCTACGCGCCGTGCCCGGCCCGCACCCCGGCCCCGGCGGTCAGGCCTGGCGCGGGCGCTCGAAGGTGAGCAGCAGCCCCTGCACGGCGCCGGGGCCGATGCGGCCCTTGACGTCGGCGGAGGTGATCGCCTTGAGCTGCCAGCCGTCCTCGGCGTGCTTGTTGAGCGTCTTCTCCAGCTTGTCGTCGTCGATGGCGTCGCCTATCAGCGATTCGCGGAAGCTGACGACCTTGTACTCGTGCATCGTTGACACCCCTTGTCGTACCGGTGGTTGCGGGACGCACAGTAGTACCGCCGGTCGCGGGCTACGCGGGGCGGACCGGTCCCGCCGCCCGGTCGACGAGGGTGCCGCCCTCGGTCTCGGCGGACAGCAGCACCAGTTCGGCGCCCTCGTACGGCGCCCCGAACAGCAGGGCGGGGCGCAGCGCGTCGTCCCGGGACCCGGACGGCGGCTCGGCCTCGGGGTCGACCGGGCAGGAGAAGAGCGCCGTGCGGCCCGCGTGGTCGTCGGCCGCGAACACCCACGTCCGGGCGTCCTCGTCCACCCGGGTCAGCACGCGCAGCACCGGCTGCCCGCCGCGCCGCAGGGCGCCCGCCCGCACCCGGGCCACCACGCCCACGGCGAGCAGTGCGCCCCCGGCCAGTGACAGCAGGCGGGTCTGCGGCGGGATCGCGGCCGCGCACAGCAGCACCCCGAACGCGATCGTGGCCAGCCCGCGGCGCAGCGGCGGGAGGGGCCCGGGGAGCGGAAGCCGTACGTCCTGGGCGGCGTTCGCGGCGAGCAGCCGCTGCCGGCGGTGGACGCCCGTACGGTGCCGGGCGCCGGCCCAGCACAACAGCAGCGCGGCGACGGCGGGGAGCGCGGCCTGCGGTTCCACCCGCCAGACCAGGAGCGCGGCGAGCACCGGCGCCGACACGAGGGTCAGCCCGGGCAGTCTGAAGAGCCAGTACACCTGGACGGCGACCAGCCCGTAGTGCACCGTCCCGAACGCCCCCGGGGCCACCGCGGCCCCGACGGCGGCGGCCGCGGCCAGCGCCAGGGCGCCCCAGCGCGGGCGGGCCCACGCGGCGGGGCGGCAGGCCGCCCAGCGCGCTGCGTCCAGGCCGCGCCACAGGGGCGGTTCGCCGGGGGTATCGCGCTCGCTCACGTCTGGAGTATGAGGCCGTCCCCGACGGAGCGGGTCACCGGCCCCCGGCGAAGCGCCCCCGCGCCTGGCGGCACGGGGGCGCTTCGGGAGGGCCCTTCGGGAGGGCGCGTCGGAAGGGCGGACGGATCAGGCCAGGATGGCCGGGATCGTGCCCTCGTGAGCCGTGCGGAGCTCGTCCAGCGGGATGCTGAACTCGCCCTGGAGCTCGACCGCGTCGCCGTCGACGACACCGATCCGCGTCGCGGGCAGACCGCGCGCACCGCACATGTCGGTGAAGCGGAGCTCCTCGCTGCGCGGCACCGAGACGACCGCCCGGCCCGCCGACTCCGAGAAGAGGAGCACGAACGGGTCGAGGCCGTCCGGCACGACCAGCCGCGCGCCGTTGCCGCCGCGCAGGCAGGACTCGACGACGGCCTGGACGAGCCCGCCGTCCGACAGGTCGTGGGCCGCGTCGACCATGCCGTCCCGGGAGGCCGAGATGAGGATCTCGCCGAGCAGCTTCTCCCGCTCCAGGTCCACCGCCGGCGGCAGTCCGCCGAGGTGGTCGTGGATCGCCTGGGACCAGGCGGAGCCGCCCAGCTCCTCCTTGGTGTCGCCCAGCAGGTAGAGCAGCTGGCCCTGGTCCTTGAAGGCGACCGGCGTGCGGCGCGTGACGTCGTCGATCACGCCCAGCACCGCCACGACGGGCGTCGGGTGGATGGCGACGTCGCCGGTCTGGTTGTAGAGCGAGACGTTGCCGCCGGTGACCGGCGTGCCCAGCTCCAGGCAGCCGTCGGCCAGGCCGCGGCAGGCCTCGGCGAACTGCCACATCGCGGCCGGGTCCTCGGGCGAGCCGAAGTTGAGGCAGTCGGAGACCGCCAGGGGCTTGGCGCCGGTGGTGGCGACGTTGCGGTACGCCTCGGCGAGCGCCAGCTGCGCGCCCGTGTACGGGTCGAGCTTGGCGTAGCGGCCGTTGCCGTCGGTGGCGACCGCGACGCCGAGGTTGGTGTCCTCGTCGATGCGGATCATGCCGGAGTCCTCCGGCTGCGCCAGCACGGTGTTGCCCTGCACGAAGCGGTCGTACTGGTCGGTGATCCACGCCTTGGACGCCTGGTTCGGGTGCGCGACCATCGTCAGGACCTGGGCGCGCAGCTCCTCGCCGGATCCCGGGCGCGGCAGCTTGTTGGCGTCGTCGGCCTGGAGCGCGTCCTGCCACGCGGGGCGGGCGTAGGGGCGCTCGTACACCGGGCCCTCGTGGGCGACGGTGCGCGGCGGGACGTCGACGATCTGCTCGCCGTGCCAGAAGATCTCCAGCCGGTCGCCGTCGGTGACCTCACCGATGACGGTGGCGATCACGTCCCACTTCTCGCAGATCTCCAGGAAGCGGTCGACGTACCGCGGCTCGACGATGGCGCACATGCGCTCCTGCGACTCGCTCATGAGGATCTCCTCCGGCGAGAGCGTCGCGTCGCGCAGCGGCACGGTGTCCAGCTCGACCCGCATGCCGCCGGAGCCGGCCGAGGCCAGCTCGGAGGTGGCACAGGACAGACCGGCGCCGCCGAGGTCCTGGATGCCGGCGACCAGCTTCTCCTTGAAGATCTCCAGGGTGCACTCGATGAGCAGCTTCTCCTGGAAGGGGTCGCCGACCTGGACGGCGGGGCGCTTGGCCGGGCCGGTGTCGGAGAAGGTCTCCGAGGCGAGCACGGAGACGCCGCCGATGCCGTCGCCACCGGTGCGGGCGCCGTAGAGGATGACCTTGTTGCCGGCGCCGGAGGCCTTGGCCAGGTGGATGTCCTCGTGCTTCATCACGCCGACGCACAGGGCGTTGACCAGCGGGTTGCCCTGGTAGCAGGCGTCGAAGACGACCTCGCCGCCGATGTTGGGCAGGCCCAGGCAGTTGCCGTAGCCGCCGACGCCCGCGACGACGCCCGGCAGGACGCGCTTGGTGTCGGGGTGGTCCGGCGCGCCGAAGCGCAGCGGGTCCATGACGGCGACCGGGCGGGCACCCATGGCGAGGATGTCGCGGACGATGCCGCCGACGCCGGTGGCCGCGCCCTGGTAGGGCTCGATGTACGAGGGGTGGTTGTGCGACTCGACCTTGAAGGTGACCGCGTAGCCCTGGCCGACGTCCACGACGCCGGCGTTCTCGCCGATGCCGACCAGCAGGGCGTCGTTGGCGGGGGCCTTCTCGCCGAACTGGCGCAGGTGGATCTTGCTGCTCTTGTACGAGCAGTGCTCGGACCACATGACGGAGTACATGGCGAGCTCGGCACCGGTGGGCCGGCGGCCGAGGATCTCCCGGATGCGCTCGTACTCGTCCTGCTTCAGGCCGAGTTCGGCCCACGGCTGCTCGGTGTCAGGAGTCCCGGTGGCGTGCTTCACGGAATCGAGTGTCATGACGCGTGAACCAGCTTCTTGAGGATCGAGGTGAAGAATCCGAGGCCGTCGGTGCGGCCGGTCCCGATCAGCGACTCGACCGCGTGCTCGGGGTGCGGCATGAGGCCGACGACATTGCCCGCGGCGTTGGTGATGCCGGCGATGTCCCGGAGCGAGCCATTGGGGTTCCAGTCCGCGTAGCGGAACACCACACGGCCCTCGGCCTCCAGCTCGTCGAGGACGTGCTCGTCGGCCACGTAGCGGCCGTCGATGTTCTTCAGCGGGATGCTGATCTCCTGGCCCTGCTCGTAATCGGCCGTCCAGGACGTCGAGTTGTTCTCGACACGCAGCTTCTGGTCCCTGCAGATGAAGTGCAGGTGATTGTTGCGCAGCATGGCACCCGGCAGCAGATGCGTCTCGGTGAGCACCTGGAAGCCGTTGCAGATACCCAGGACCGGAAGACCGTCCTTGGCGCCGGCGATGATCGACTCCATCACGGGCGAGAAGCGGGAAATCGCTCCGGCCCGGAGATAGTCGCCGTAACTGAATCCACCGGGCAGGACGACGGCGTCCACCTGGTGGAGATCCTTGTCACGGTGCCACAGCGGCACCGGCTCGGCTCCGGCGACGCGGACCGCGCGCTGGGTGTCCCGGTCGTCGAGCGTCCCGGGGAAGGTGACCACACCGATGCGTGCGGTCACGACTCCACCTTCACGGTGAAGTCCTCGATCACTGTGTTGGCGAGGAAGGTCTCGGCCATCTCGCGGATACGGGCGAGGGCGGCGTCGTCGACCGGCCCCTCCAGTTCGAGCTCAAAACGCTTGCCCTGGCGGACGTCGGCGATTCCCTCGAACCCGAGGCGCGGCAGCGCTCGCTGCACCGCCTGGCCCTGGGGGTCGAGGATCTCCGGCTTGAGCATGACGTCGACTACGACGCGTGCCACGGTCACTCCCGGTGGTGTGCTGCGGTGAGATGTCCCCACCGTACCCCGCCGAAAAATCTACGCGGGTAGATATTCCAGAATGGTCACGGAATATCCCCCTGCCGGATTGCCACCGGGACACCCGGAGGAATTGGCCGATCGGTTGCGGCAAAAAAGTGCGGACCGGTAAATGGAAAAGCATTGACCCCGGCCCTGGGGCTTCGATACAACAACGGGGCCAACGCAGTCCCCAGGCCTTCTCCATTGAAAGGACCGGCATCCATGGCGCAGCGCGTAGTGGTCACGCTCTCCGACGACCTCGACGGCGGTGAAGCGGCGGAAACGGTCACTTTCGGCCTCGACGGGAAGTCGTACGAGATCGACCTGTCCGCCGGCAACGCCGGGAAGCTCCGGGAGGCCCTCGCGCCGTACGTCGAGGCAGGGCGCCGCCGCAACCGGCTCGGCAAGGCCTACAAGCACACCTCGCTCGCCCCCGACCCGGCCGCCGTGCGCGCCTGGGCGCTCTCCCGGGGCTTCGACGTGCCGCCGCGCGGCCGTATCCCCAAGAAGCTCTACGAGGCGTACGCCGAGGCCAGCTGATCCGCCGCCGGGCCCCTGCCGGCCAGGCCGGGGCCCCGCCCGGGAATCACCCGGAAGAAGCGATTGGACAGCCACCCCCGTTGATCCGCTAGAGTCTGGAACACGCCGAGGGCGGGCCGAAAGGCCGAGACCCCCGGGCCACGCGGGTGTAGTTCAGTAGCAGAACATCCCTCTTCCAGGGGGAAGGCGCAGTGTGCGATTCCTGTCACCCGCTCTGATTGCTCGACCGGTCCTGAGGATCGGGTAGGGTAGTCGCCGTGCGGACGTGGCTCAGTTGGTAGAGCATCACCTTGCCAAGGTGAGGGTCGCGAGTTCGAATCTCGTCGTCCGCTCTTGAAGGAAGGCTCCGGTCGGATCACCGACCGGGGCCTTCTTCGTGCTCCCGGCACCGGCCGGTGTGACCGTGACCACAGGGCGCAACGCCCGAACTCCCCTGACCCCGGGCGGCGATCGCCCCCGCCTGCCGCCCCTCCCCCGCCCCGGGACCCGCCCGCACCGGGCGTCCGCGGGGGCCGCGGCGGCTCTGGGGCACGCTGTGGAACCGGAGTTGGCCGGCCGGCCGGGAACGGCGGCAGGGACCGCCCGGAGGTCCGTGACCTGGCCCTCGCCGCTGCCGCGCCCCCGTCGCGTGCGCCGCGGGACACGACGCGGGGAACCCGCCGCGCCGGGGTGTGTGCCCAAGGCCCCCAGCGTTGGCTATAGTGGATGACGCACCGCACGGGAACGCGCGGAGCAGGCGGACGTAGCTCAGTTGGTAGAGCGCAACCTTGCCAAGGTTGAGGTCGCGAGTTCGAGCCTCGTCGTCCGCTCAAGAGAAGGCCCCGGTCGTGACGACCGGGGCCTTCGGTGTTCCTGGGACGGCTGGGCCGTCCGCCATCGCCGCGGCCGCCGCGCTGCCCGCCGGACGGAGGACCGGCGGGCACGCGGGCCGTGGCGGACTACCAGCTGAGGCCGGTGAGCCGCTCGTACGCCTCGATGTACTTGGCGCGGGTCTGCTCCACCACCTGCTCCGGCAGGGCCGGCGGGGGCTGCTCGCTGCGGCGGTCCCAGCCGGACGCGGCGGAGGTCAGCCAGTCGCGGACGAACTGCTTGTCGTAGGAGGGCTGGGCGTGGCCCGGCTCCCACAGCTCGGCGGGCCAGAAGCGCGACGAGTCCGGGGTCAGCACCTCGTCGGCGATGGTCAGCACCTCGCCGTCGAAGCCGAACTCGAACTTGGTGTCCGCCAGGAGGATGCCGCGCTCGCGGGCGATGTCCCGGGCCCGGCCGTAGACCGCGAGGGTGCTCTGGCGCAGCTGCGCCGCGGTGTCGGCACCGACCCGGCGGGCGACCTCCTCGTAGCTGACGTTCTCGTCGTGCTCGCCGACCTCGGCCTTGGTGGCCGGGGTGAAGATCGGCGCGGGCAGCTCGGAGCCGTCCACCAGGCCCTCGGGGAGGGTCACCCCGCACACCGTGCGGTCGGTGTCGTACTCGAGCAGGCCGGAGCCGGCCAGGTAGCCGCGCGCCACGCACTCGACGGGGATCATGTCCAGCGGCTTGCAGACCGTCGTGCGCCCCTCCCAGTCGGCGGGGGCGCCCTCGGGGAGCTCGGTGGACAGCACGTGGTGCGGCACCAGGTCGGCGATCTGGTCGAACCACCACAGCGACAACCGGGTCAGGACGCGGCCCTTGTCCGGGATCTCGGTGGGCAGCACCCAGTCGTACGCGGACATCCGGTCGCTGGCCACCATCACCAGCTCCCCTGCCTCGTTCTGGTACAGCTCGCGCACCTTGCCGGTGTGCAGGTGCACCAGGCCCGGCACTTGCGCGGGCTCGGGCTTGTGGACGAATCCGGACATGGGTCCTCCCCGATCGGCGGTTCGGTTCCCGATTCTCCCGTACGTACGCCCGGCGGGCGCGACGCGGGGGTCAGCCGTGCTTGCAGATGCGGTCCAGGAGATTGGCGGTGGCGCGCTGGACACGGGGGTCGACGTGGCCCGGACGGTCCAGCGCCGGGGACCAGGCGAAGGTGCCGGAGGCGAAGACCAGGGCCCCGCCGGGCGCCCGGTACAGCGAGGTCTCCTGGTGCGCTCTACGGCCCGCGGAGTCCTCGTACGGGGAGTGTGCGAGCAGGATCCGCTCCATGTAGTCGGGCAGCGGCGTGCGCGGGAAGTAACGGTCCGCCTCGCCCGCGACCAGGCCGGGGATCTCGTCGCCCTCCTCGGCGCCGGTGGCCTCCCACAGCCAGTGGCCGGCGTTCCGCACCACCAGCGGGGACGGTTCGGGCACCCGGCCGGAGTACTGCACGCCGATCAGCAGCTGTTCGGGCTCGCCCATGTCACGCCACAGGGCGCTGCGGCCCGGCGGGTGGCCGCGGCGCTTGCGGCAGCTGAGCAGCCGGTCGGGGTCGCCGGACGGGGAGGGGCCCAGCTCGGTCTGCCAGTACATGGTGTTGGCGGACAGGAAGACCAGCGAGGTGCCGCCGTCCCGGGCCGCCTCGACGGCGCGCCGCATGGGGACCGTCCAGTACTCGTCGTGACCGGGGAAGACCATGCCCCGGTAGCGCGAAGGATCGATCCGCCCCGCGTGCAGGTCGCGGGCGTCGGCGTAGGCGAGGTCGTAGCCGTAGCGCTCGGCCCAGCGGATGAAGTCGTAGGCGTGGCCGACGTGCAGCGGGAGCCCGGCGCCCGCGTACGGGCGGTCGAAGGAGACGGTGACCGCGGCCTCCTCCTCGCCCAGCAGGCGGCCCTTCTCGTCCCAGGCGTGGTAGAGGCTGGCACCCGTGCGGCCGTCCTCGGGGTAGAGGTTGTACGCCTGCCAGGTGACGTCGGGCAGCAGCAGGAGCAGATCGGCCGGCCGGTCGTCGCGCACGGTGAACGGGATGTGGCTGCGGTACCCGTCCTGCGTGGTGAGGACGGCGACGTAGGCGCCGGACTTCCAGTAGGAGGGCACCTGCAGCCGCCAGGACTGCCACCAGTGGTGACAGGAGACGGTGCGCCCGGCGGCGAGCGGCGTGGGCTGCACGATCCCCGACAGCCGGGGGCTGGAGGTGAACTGGGCGGCGCCGTCGCCGCCGTAGTGCCCGATCCGGTAGACGTCGATGCCGTAGCTCTGCGGCGGGTCGACGGTGATGCGGAAGTCGATGGCGTCGCCGGGGGCCACGGAGGCGCCCGGCGCGAAGCCCTTGACCTGGCACCGCACGTCGTCCGCGGCGCGCGGGCCGGGCACGCGCGGCGTGCGCCCCACGGCGTCACCCGGCAGCCCCCCGGGCTCCCCGCGGCTGGCCGCCAGGTCGACGTACCACGGCACGACCTGGCCGGTGTCGTCCAGATACTGCACCGCGCCACGCAGCCACGGCACCGGGCCCTGCCCGAAGGGGTCGGTGACCCCGTGCGCCAGTGCCCCGGACTGCCAGCGGCGGACCTGCTCCTTCACCACGATGGTCCCCTCCTCGTCGTCCCCCGAGGTGGTGTGCGTGTGCGCACATCCAGCACATCACAGAATGCGCTGCCTTGGTTACTGTTCGTGGTGCATTATCGCCAGGATTTCACGCCGGGGCGGACAAACCCCGCCATTTTTCCGTCAGATGAGCCGTATCGGCTTCTCGGGGCGTACGCCCACGGCACTGAGCCAGGAACGCAGCGGGGCGGCGTCGCCGTTCTCCACGAGCCGGAGCACGGGCCAGGCCAGATCCCCCCGGCGCACCCCGCCGACCAGCAGGGCCGGCCCGTCCAGCCAGTCCAGGCCCGGGGTGGCACCGGCGGTGTCCACCGCGGCACAGCAGATCATCGCGGTCACATGGTCGGTGAGCAGCTCGCGGCCGGTCCGCGGCGGGAGCAGCTGGTAGACGGGCGTGAGGACGCCGTCGGACGGGGCCTGGCCGGCGGACTCCTCCCGCGCGGCCGCCTCGCGCACGGCCTCCTCACGGGCGACGTGCCGGGTGATGCGGGCCGCCAGCTCCTCGCTGCCGCCCGCGGAGAGCCGCTCCAGCACCCGGGCCAGGGTCGCGCGCCCCGGCTCGGCGCAGTCGTCCACCGCGCTCCGCGAACCGCCGGAGGGCACGGATATGCGCCGGCTCCCGGGGACCCCCGCGGGCTCGTGCACCTCGTCCAGGACGGTCACCAGGCGGGAGGCGTCGCTGCGCCAGATGCGGTCCACGACCTCCTGCGGGTAGGTGTCCCAGCCGACCGGGGACCATTCGGGGCCGGGTCGCTGCGGACCGCCGTGGAACAGCCGGGCGGCGAGCAGCGAGGCCGCCTCGTCCATCGTGCCGGGCTCCTCCAGCAGGTCGCACGCCGGGCGCTCGCCCAGCCGGGACTCGAAGCCCTCGGCCAGCCGGTCCCGCCGGGACAGCTCGGTCAGGGCCGCCACCACTCCCGCGTCGAGCCGGGACGGCCAGCGGCCCATGCGCCAGGCCGGCAGCGCCACCCGGGTCAGCAGCCGGTCCCAGCCCGCGTAGGCCAGGCCCACCTGCTCCTGGGCGACGATGCGCAGCCCGTAGTCGACCGCCTGGGCCCGCTCGGAGGCGGAGGCGGCCACCGCGCGCTCCATCTCCGCCGCGTGCGCCCGGCAGCCGCGCAGCAGCAGCTTGGCGACCCAGCCCAGGAACCCGTACGCGGGACGGCGCAGCAATCCGACGACCGAGCGCTCCTGCGGGGCGGTGGCCACGCCGACGGCAGCGTCCAGGCCGCGCACGAAGCGGCGGGCGGCCGCGATGTCCGGATCGGCGGCCGGGCCCGTGCCCGCCACGACCGGGGCGAGCAGGGCGCGCAGCTCGGCGACCCGCATCCACCACATGAACGGCGAGCCGATCACCAGCGTGGGCGCCTCGGACACTGTGCGGCGCCGCTGCCGATGGGTGCGGTCCTCCAGCCAGCTGTCGCAGTCCGGAGTCAGTTCTATCGCCGAGGGGGCGGGCACCTGCAGGCGGACGGCCAGGTCACGCACCATGCGGTACAGGTCGGGGGCCGACGCCTCGGAGACGGCCACGGTCGGGCTCTCGGCCGGCCTGGCCCGTACGATCACCGCCGCGACACCGGCCGCGAGCAGCAGCACGAGCAGCGCGCCCGCGACCACCGCCCAGCGCAGCACCTCGGACGCGTCGCCGACGATGCGGCCCGTCGCGCCGCCGACCAGCAGCACGACCGCCAGCGCGGCGGGCAACAGCGCGACCGTGAGCGCGGCGCTGCGGATGCGCAGGACGGCGAGCGCGCGTGACCGCGCGTGTCCCTCACCTGCTTCCCCGGCCAACGGTGTGCTCACCCCCAAGCTGCTGACGCGACTGCATGCCCCCACTGTCGCACCGCCCACCGACACCGCAATGCCGGTAGGGCCGATAGTGCAGTGCGCGCGGGGTTCCACAGTGCGCTTGCCGGGCACAGTAGTTGGGCTCGGGGCTCACGTCAGCAGGATGGCGAAGGCATCACCCCTTGGAGTGGCCTTGCCCGCTGATTCAGGCTTGGGCAGCCTTCTCTGCGATATCCGAACGGTGGTGCGAGCCCTTCAGCCCGATCCGTCCCACCGCCCGGTAGGCGCGCTCCCTGGCCTTGGCCAGATCACCACCGGTGGCGGTGACGGACAGTACGCGGCCGCCCGCGCTCACCACACGGCCCTCGGTGTCCGCCTTGGTGCCCGCGTGCAGCACGTACGCGTGCTCGTCCTGCTCCGCGACCTCGTCCAGGCCCGTGATCGGGTCGCCGGTGCGCGGGGTGCCGGGGTAGTTCTCGGAGGCGATGACCACGGTCACCGCGGCGCCGTCGCTCCAGCGCAGCGGCGGGAAGGCGGCCAGCCGGCCGGTCGCCGCGGCGCGCAGCAGCCCCGCCAGCGGGGTCCTCAGCCGGGCCAGCACGACCTGGGTCTCCGGGTCGCCGAAGCGTGCGTTGAACTCGATCACCCGCACACCGCGCGAGGTGATCGCCAGCCCCGCGTACAGCAGCCCGGCGAACGGGGTGCCCCGGCGGCGCAGCTCGTCGACGGTCGGCTGGAGCACCGTGCGCTCCACCTCCTCGACCAGCCGGGGATCGGCCCACGGCAGCGGGCTGTACGCGCCCATGCCACCGGTGTTGGGGCCCTCGTCGGCGTCGTGGGCGCGCTTGAAGTCCTGCGCGGGCTGCAGCGGGACCACCGTCTCGCCGTCGGTGACGGCGAACAGGGAGACCTCGGGGCCGTCCAGGTACTCCTCGATGACCACGCGCTCGCAGGAGTTGGCGTGCGCCCGGGCGGCCTCCAGGTCGTCGGTCACCACGACGCCCTTGCCCGCGGCCAGGCCGTCGTCCTTCACGACGTACGGGGCGCCGAAGGCGTCCAGCGCGTGGTCCACCTCGGCGGGGGTGGTGCACACGTAGGAGCGTGCGGTGGGCACGCCGGCCGCGGCCATCACGTCCTTGGCGAACGCCTTCGAGCCCTCCAGGGCCGCGGCCTGCCCGGACGGGCCGAAGCAGTCGATGCCGCGGGCGCGCACGGCGTCGGCCACGCCCGCCACGAGGGGGGCCTCCGGGCCCACCACGACGAGGTCGGCGCCGAGCCGCTCCGCGAGGTCGGCCACCGCCGCGCCGTCGAGGGCGTCGACCGCGTGCAGCTCCGCCACCTCGGCGATGCCGGCGTTCCCGGGCGCGCAGTGCAGCGACTCCACGTCGAGGTCGAGGGAGAGGGCACGGCACAGGGCGTGTTCGCGGGCACCGCCGCCGATCACAAGCACGTTCACGTGCCCAGGGTATCGGCTGGCGGCACCCTCCCCGTGGGCCGGTCGCCACGACCCCCGGCTCACTCTTTCGGGTGGCCCGGAACCGGGCCCCATACCTGATCAAGGAACCCGTAAGGGCGGAAATGACCCGATGACCCTCGCACGGTCAGCCGTTCGGCGGTAAGAAGGTGCCTCGTCATCGGAAGTCGCGAGGGAGCGTGCAGGTGAGCCAGCCGGACATGTATCCCGAGGAGGTCCCCCGGGAGAAGCCGAAGCGGCGCGCGCTGCACCGGCAGGAGGACCTGCGGACGCCGCCCTTCCCGCTCGGCGACTGGGGGGAACCGGCCGAGCGGCTGGAGGAGCTCTACCGCTGGGTGGAGGCGGACGCCCTGCGGACCGTCGAGTGGTACCTCGCCGACCGTCTGCGCAAGCGCCGCTGGGCCCGGTCGCTGCGGGTCGGCGCGGCCCTGTGCGCGACGACCGGCGCCGTCCTCGCCGTCACGGGGGCGGGGGGGCACATCCGCTGGGCGTACGCCGCCTTGGTGCTGGCCGTCGTGTGCGTGGGCCTGGACCGCTACCTCGGCCTGACGGCCGGCTGGATGCGGGACATGGCCACCGCCCAGGCCGTGCAGCGCCGGCTGGAGGCGCTGCGCTTCGACTGGGCGTCGGAGTCGGTCCGCGAGGTCCTGGGCCCGACGGAGGGCACCGCGGCCGAGGCCGCCGAGCGGTGCCTGACCGTGCTGCGCCGCTTCAGCGAGGACGTCTCGGAGCTCGTGCGCTGCGAGACGGCCGACTGGATGGTGGACTTCCGGGCCGGCGCCGCCCCGCTGCGGACCCAGTCCCTGACCTGGGCGGGGAGCACCCGCGGCGCCGAGGGCGCCGCGACCGGCGCCGGCGGCAGGTTCCCGCTGCTGCCCGGCGGCCGGCCGAGCATGCCGCGCCAGCGCCCCCCGGAGGGCCCCCGCGCGAGCTGACCGCCGCCGGGGGGCGCCCGCCGCCCGGTGCTAACTGAAGACGATCATCGAGCCCTGCCCCAGCGCACGCGTCGCCGCCGCGTGCAGCCCCAGCCACACGTGGCGCTCCCGCGCGAAGGGGCTGCCGTCGTGGTGCGCAGGCGGGGCCGCCGGCTCCTCCAGCTCGGTGGGACCGGCCGGCGGCG
Source organism: Streptomyces sp. TOM-9 (assembly GCF_056858595.1). Taxonomy (NCBI): domain Bacteria; kingdom Bacillati; phylum Actinomycetota; class Actinomycetes; order Kitasatosporales; family Streptomycetaceae; genus Streptomyces; species Streptomyces sp. TOM-9. The sequence continues at coordinate 4,631,048 of NZ_JBXEQB010000001.1, forward strand.
CGGGGGCGGGCGGCGGGTTGTGCGGGTCGATGCCGATCACCGGGGCGACGAACTCGAGCTCGCGCAGCAGCCCGTGGGCGGAACCCAGGGGCCCGCCGGCGTCGAGGAGTTCGTCGTTGACCAGCGGATGGGGGAAGTCGAGGGGGACGTAGCCGCCCGCGTGGTCGTAGTGCCAGACGAGGTGCGACTGCTGGGCGGTGGTCTCGAACATCTCCAGCAACTGCTCGTAGTCACCCCCGAGTTCGTCGACCGGGGTGACCGCGAGGCCCTGGATGTGGAGCAGGTACGCGCGGCGCAGGAAGTGCAGCGCGTCGTAGTCGAAGCCCGCGACCGGGGCCACGTCGCCGGACAGGCCCGGCATGTAGGAGTAGACGGGCACCGGCGGGAGACCGGCGTCGCTCAACGCCTTGTCATAGCGGGCGATCTCCTCGGCGAACGGGTTGTCGGGGCTGTGGCAGAGCACGTCCACCAGGGGAACCAGCCACAAGTCGCAGGCCACAGGCGCTCCAAGTCCTTCCGTGCGTGGTCGGACCAGCGTAGTGGGCGGCGGCCGTTCCTACCGGCCCGCGGCCAGTCGCCGCATCAGCGCGAGGGAGTGGCCGTCGAACTCCTCGACGACGCGCTGGGCCGTCTCCGTGTCCCGCTTCTCGATCGCGGTGACCAGGGCGACGTGGTCGGACCAGCACAGGCCCGCCAGGTCCGGCCTGCCGCGCAGGAAGGGCACCGCGTACACCCAGGTCTGGGTGCGGATCCGGTCGAGGAACTCCCCGACGTGCGCGTTCCCGGCCAGCGCCGTCAGCTCGCGCCAGAAGCGGATGTCGTAGCCGATGAGGACGTCCAGCTCGCCGGCCCGGGAGGCACGCGCCGCGGCCTCGGCCCGGCGCCGTACGGAGGCCAGCTCCATGGGGTCGACCTCGCGCATGCCGCGCGCGGCGATGCGGCGGAAGATCCCCTCGACGACGAGGGTGCGCGCCTCGACCATGGAGCGGAACTCGGCGTCCGTGAAGCGCCGCACCTGGAAGCCGCGGTGGTGCTCGACGTCGAGCAGCCCCTGCGCCGCCAGGTCCACCAGGGCCTCGCGGACCGGGGTGGCGGACACGCCGTACAGATCCGCGATCTCCTTGACCGTGAAGTGCCGCCCGGCCGTCATGCGCCCGGTGAGCACCTCGTCGCGGAGCGCGTCGGCTATCTGCTGCCGCAGACTGCTCCGTCGGACGGGTCCGCCCGCTGGGCCTTCCGGCATGCCGGTGCCTCCCTACAGGTGTGGCGGTGACTTACGGCTCCGCCACACCTTATGCGAGGCCGGGCCGCGGGTGGTCCACACCTGTGGTGCGGACCACCCGCCGTCCGCGGACGCCCCCGGGCGCGCTCAGCGCGTGTGCTCGTCGGCGACGGACAGCGCCGCGTCGAGGAGTGCCAGGCCCTCCTTGGCCTCGGCCTCGGTGATGTTGCAGGCGGGCACCACATGGGTGCGGTTCATGTTGACGAACGGCCACAGGCCGCTCTTCTTGCAGGCCGCCGCGAAGGCCGCCATGGGGGCGTTGGCCTCGCCCGCCGCGTTGTAGGGGACGAGCGGCTCGCGGGTCTCCCGGTCGCGCACCAGCTCCAGCGCCCAGAAGGCGCCCAGGCCCCGCACCTCGCCCACCGACGGGTGGCGCTCGGCGAGCTCCCGCAGGCCCGGGCCGAGCACGTTCTCGCCGAGCGCGGCGGCGTGCGCGACGACGCCCTCGTCCTCCATCACCTGGATCGTGGCGACGGCGGCGGCGCAGGCCAGCGGGTGGCCGGAGTAGGTGAGGCCGCCCGGGTAGGGGCGGGTGGCGAAGGTCGCGGCGATCTCCTCGCTGATCGCGACACCGCCGAGCGGCACGTAGCCGGAGTTGACGCCCTTGGCGAAGGTGAGCAGGTCAGGGGTGACGTCGAACCGGTCGGCGGCGAACCAGCTGCCGGTGCGGCCGAAGCCGGCCATGACCTCGTCGAGGACGAAGACGATCCCGTACCGGTCGCAGATCTCGCGCACCCCGGCGAGGTAGCCGGGCGGCGGCACCATGATGCCCGCCGTGCCGGGCACCGTCTCCAGGACGATCGCCGCGACGGTCTGCGGGCCCTCGAAGACGATGGTGTCCTCCAGGTGCTGCAGCGCACGGTCGCGCTCCTGCTCCTCGGTCTCCGAGTGGAACGGCGAACGGTAGAGGAACGGCGCCCAGAAGTGGACGACGCCGGCCGAGCCGTTGTCGGAGGGCCAGCGGCGCGGGTCGCCGGTCAGGTTGATCGCGGCCGAGGTGGCGCCGTGGTACGAACGGTAAGCGGACAGCACCTTGGGGCGGCCGGTGTGCAGCCGGGCGAGCCGTACCGCGTTCTCGACGGCCTCGGCGCCGCCGTTGGTGAAGAAGATCTTGTTCAGGTCACCGGGCGTGCGCTCGGCGATCAGCCGGGCGGCCTCGGAGCGCGGCTCCAGGGCGAAGGCGGGCGCGAAGGTGACGAGCTTCGCTGCCTGCTCCTGGATGGCGGCGACGACCGTGGGGTGCTGGTAACCGATGTTGGTGAACACCAGGCCGCTGGTGAAGTCCAGGTAGCGGTTGCCGTCGTAGTCCCAGAAGTACGCGCCCTCGGCCCCGGCGACCGGCAGCGGGTCGATCAGGCCTTGCGCGGACCAGGAGTGGAAGACGTGGGCGCGGTCGGCGGCCTTGACGGCGGCGCCGGTCCCGGGGTCGGCGAAGGGAGGGGTCATGCGCCCAGGCTAAGGAACGGCCCGGGCGCACGACATTGGCACCCTGTATGACGGTGGGCGCGCGCGCCGACAGGTTGTAGGGCCCGCGCGCCGCCGTCACTCAGAGGAACGAGTTGACCTCGATGGTCTCGGTGCGGCCGGGGCCGACGCCGATGGCCGAGATCGGGGCGCCGGACATCTCCTCCAGCGCCTTGACGTACGCCTGGGCGTTCTTCGGCAGGTCGGAGAAGGTCTTCGCCTTGCTGATGTCCTCGCTCCAGCCGGGCAGGGTCTCGTAGACCGGCTTGGCGTGGTGGAAGTCCGTCTGGCTGTACGGCAGTTCCTCGACGCGCCTGCCGTCGATCTCGTAGGCGACGCAGACCGGGATCTGCTCCCAGCCAGTGAGGACGTCGAGCTTGGTGAGGAAGAAGTCCGTGAGGCCGTTGACCCGGGTCGCGTAGCGGGCGATCACCGCGTCGAACCAGCCGCAGCGGCGGTCCCGGCCCGTGGTGACGCCGCGCTCGCCGCCGATCCGGCGCAGCGCCTCGCCGTCGGCGTCGAACAGCTCGGTCGGGAACGGGCCGGCACCCACGCGGGTGGTGTAGGCCTTGAGGATGCCGATCACCCGGTTGATCTTGGTGGGGCCGATGCCGGAACCGGTGCAGGCGCCGCCGGCCGTCGGGTTGGACGAGGTCACGAAGGGGTACGTGCCGTGGTCGACGTCCAGCAGGGTGCCCTGACCGCCCTCGAGGAGGACGACCTTGCCCTCGTCGAGCGCGGTGTTGAGGAGCAGCGTCGTGTCCGCGACGTAGTCCCTGATCTGCTCCGCGTAGCCCAGGTACTCCTCGACGACCTGGTCGATGCTGATGGCACGGCGGTTGAAGATCTTGATCAGGACCTGGTTCTTGTCGTGGAGCGCCGCCTCGACCTTCTGACGGAGGATCGACTCGTCGAAGAGGTCCTGGACCCGGATGCCCACGCGGTTGATCTTGTCGGCGTAGGCGGGGCCGATGCCGCGGCCGGTGGTGCCGATCTTGCGCTTGCCGAGGAAGCGTTCCGTCACCTTGTCGAGCGTCTGGTGGTACGGCGTGATCAGGTGCGCGTTACCGCTGATGAGGAGCTTGGACGTATCGACGCCGCGCTCGTTCAGCCCGCTCAGCTCGGAGAGCAGGACCGCCGGGTCGACGACGACTCCGTTGCCGATGACCGGGGTGCACCCAGGTGACAGGATCCCGGAGGGCAGGAGGTGGAGCGCGTACTTCTGGTCGCCGACGACGACCGTGTGGCCGGCGTTGTTGCCGCCCTGGTAGCGCACCACGTAGTCCACGGAGCCACCGAGCAGGTCGGTGGCCTTTCCCTTGCCCTCATCACCCCACTGAGCACCGAGCAGCACAAGTGCGGGCACAGGCGTACACCCCTTCCGGGCGGGGCATGTCCAACGTGGCTCCCCATGGCGGGGAGAGCCGTCGGACCGGTGCCCCGGAAATAGACGAAGCCCCTGGCGCAAGGCAGCGCAAGGGGCTCTTGCACCGAGATGTTACCTGAGGAAGGACCAAGGTGTCGGCTCAGCGACCGTCCGGGCAGCCCCTGCTCGTGGTCATCGACCCCGCTGCCCGCGTCATGGACGGCGAATCCGTACGCATCGCGAAGGACGTGCTGTGCGGAGGAGCCCCCTCCGTGAAGATCGCCCTTCCGGAGTCCGAGGAGGAGGCCGTCCGGGTGCTGGAGCATCGGGGCCGGCGGCGCCCGGTGGTCGTGGGTGACGACGCGGCGCTGCTGCGCACGGTACGGGCGCTGCACTCGGCCCGGGGACTGGGCGAGGCGGTCGTCGGTCTGGTGCCGGTCGGGCGGCGGACCGGCCTGGCGCGGGCGCTCGGCGTACCGGGCGGGGCGGTGAGCGCGGCGCGCGCGGTGCTGGACGGGGCGGAGCGCGAGCTCGACCTGCTGCTCGACGACAGCGGCGGCATCGTGCTGGGCGCGCTGCGCATCGGCTCGGCGACGCCCGCCTGGTGGACGCCGGTGGAGCGCCGGGCCCGCTCGCTGGCCCGCACGCTGAGCCTGAACGGCCACACCGCGCACCTGGGGCTGGGGATGCGCGGCGGGCAGCGGCTGCGGATCGAGGCGGACGGGGTGGTCCTGGCCGACCTGGACGACTGCGTCGAGGAGGTGTCGGTCTCCACGGCGGTGCCCGGCCTCGCCGAAGTGCTGGTCCGCAGGGAGGGCGGGGCGCCCGCGGGGCCGGTGCACGCCCGGAGCGTCACCGTCTCCGGACGGGACTTCCGCTACACGGCCGACACCGCGCCGGCCGGCCCCGTCCGGCGCCGTACCTGGACGGTGATGCCCGCGGCGTGGCGGCTGACGGTCCCGCGGTCCGCCTACTAGAGGGTCACAGGACGCCCTGTTCGCGCAGCTCCGCCTTGCGGTCGCGCCAGCGGTCCATCATGTCCACGAGTTCCTTCTGCAGGAAGTCGAAGAAGGCAGCGGTCTCCGCGAGCCGCTGTCCGGCCGCAGTGTCCGAACCGAGCGCGTCCATGCCGGACCGCAGGGTGTTCTCCCAGCGGGCGAGGACCTGGTCGCGGCGGGTGAAGGTCTCGTACCACTGGTCGCTGTGCACCCGGTAGCGCTCCCGCCGTGAGCCCGGCTCCCGCTCGCGGGTGAGCATGCCGACCTGCGCCAGGTAGCGGACCGCGCCGGACACGGCGGCCGGGCTGGCCTGCAGCCGTCCGGACAGCTCGGCGGCGCTCAGCACGCCGGTCTCCGAGGCGAGGAGCGCGGCGAACACCCGCGCAGCCATGCGCTGCATGCCCGCCTCGACCAGCTCCGCCGCGAAGCGTTCGACGAACGTCATCGGCTCCGAGGACTCTTCGGCCACCGCCATCACCTCCTGTCCCGAAGTTTATACACTTCCTTAACTTCACAAATTTGTGAATCTACTGTACGTTCAGAATCATGACGAAGGCAATCAGTGTGGCCGGACTGCACAAGTCCTTCGGCCGCACGCACGCACTGGACGGCCTCGACCTGACCGTCGAGGTGGGGGAGGTGCACGGCTTCCTGGGGCCCAACGGCGCCGGCAAGTCCACCACCATCCGCATCCTGCTCGGCCTGCTGCGCGCGGACCGGGGGGCCGCCCAGCTGCTCGGCGGCGACCCGTGGCGGGACGCCGTCAGCCTGCACCGGCGCCTGGCGTACGTCCCGGGTGACGTCACCCTCTGGCGCAACCTCAGCGGGGGCGAGGTCATCGACCTGCTGGGGCGGCTGCGCGGCGGGCTGGACGAGGCCCGCAGGCGGCAGCTGCTGGAGCGCTTCGAGCTGGACCCGACGAAGAAGGGCCGCGCGTACTCCAAGGGCAACCGGCAGAAGGTGGCGCTCGTGGCCGCGTTCGCCTCCGACGTGGACCTGCTGATACTCGACGAGCCCACCTCCGGCCTCGACCCGCTGATGGAGGAGGTCTTCCGTGAGTGCGTTCGTGAGGAACGCGACCGCGGCCGGACGGTGCTGCTGTCCAGTCACATCCTCAGCGAGGTCGAGGCCCTGTGCGACCGGGTCAGCATCATCCGGGGAGGGCGCACGGTGGAGACCGGGAGCCTGACCGAACTGCGGCACCTCACCCGCACCTCGGTCACCGCGGAGCTGGCCGGCCGGCCGAACGGCCTCGGCCAACTGCCGGGCGTGCACGACCTCGACGTGCGCGGCAGCCACGTCCGGCTCCAGGTCGACACCGACAAGCTCGACGCCGTGCTGAGGCAGTTGAGCGAGACGGGCGTGCGCAGCCTGACCAGCACGCCGCCCACGCTGGAGGAGCTGTTCCTGCGGCACTACGAAGACAGCCCGGCCGGCCCGGCCGGCACCACCGGCGCCGTCGCGGCCGACGCGGAGGCCCGACGATGAACGCGCTCACCGGGACGGGCACGCTCACCCGGCTCGCGCTGCGCAGGGACCGCGTCATGATCCCGGCGTGGGTCGTGCCGATCGCCCTGCTGGTCGCGTCCACCGCCTCGGCCTTCGGCGGCCTCTACGACACCCCGGCGGAGCGCGCCGGGGTCGCGGCGAGCACGGCGGGCAACGGCTCGCTGCGCGCCCTGTACGGGCCGGTGTTCGACACGAGCATCGGCGGCCTGACGGCCTGGCGCATGATGGCCTTCGGTGCGGCGCTGGCCGGACTGATGGCGATGCTCCTGGTCGTACGGCACACCCGGGAGGAAGAGGAGGCCGGCCGGCTGGAGCTGGTCGGCGCGGGTGCCGTCGGACGACGGGCGCCGCTGGCCGCCGCCCTGGTCACCGGCATCGGGGCCTCGCTGCTCCTCGGACTGCTCGTCACCGCGGCCCTGCTCGGGCAGGGCGCGCGGGGCGCGGTGGCCTTCGGGATCGCCTTCGCCGGCGCGGGCTGCTCCTTCGCCGCGGTCGCGGCCGTCACGGCGCAGCTGACGGAGAGCGCGCGTGCGGCGCGGGGCATCGCGGGCGCGGTCCTGGGCCTCGCCTTCCTGACCCGTGCCGTCGGCGACGCCGGCAGCGGCACCCTGACCTGGCTCTCGCCGCTGGGCTGGGCCGAGAACATACGCCCCTACGCGGACGAACGCTGGTGGGTGGCCGCCCTGTTCGCGGCCTGGGCCGCCGGTCTCGTCGCCGTCGCGTACGCCCTGGTGGCCCGGCGTGACATCGACGCCTCCCTGCTGCCGTCCCGCCCCGGCCCGGCCACCGCCGGTCCCCGGCTGCGTTCCGCACAGACGCTGGCCTGGCGGCTGCAGCGCGGCTCCCTGTGGGGGTGGACGGCGGGCTTCGCCGTGGGCGGCGGCGCGCTCGGCGGCCTCGCCAACGGGGCGGCCGACCTCGTCCGGGGCAACGAGCAGCTCGCCGACGTCATGCGCGACATGGGCGGCGCCTCCGGGCTGGTCGACTCCTACCTCGCCTCCATGACCGGGGTGATGGGGATGATCGCCGCGATCTACGCCGTCCAAGCCGTGCTCCGGCTCCAGGGCGAGGAGAGCTCCGGCCGCGCCGAACCCGTCCTCGCCACGCCCGTGGGGCGGGTGCGCTGGGCCGCGGGCCACGCGCTGCTCGCCTTCGCCGGATCCGTGCTCCTCATGGCCGTCTCCGGCCTCACCATGGGAATCGGTTACGGGGCGACGGCCGGCGACACAGGCGGGCAGATGTGGCGGCTGGCGGGGGCGGGCCTGGTGCAGCTGCCCGCGGTCTGGTGCGTGGCCGCGGTGGCGCTGCTGCTGTACGGCGCGGCACCGAAGGCGGCGCGGGCGAGCTGGGGGGTGGCGTCACTGACGCTCGCCATCGGGCTCTACGGACCGGCGCTCAAGCTCTCGCCATGGGTGATGGACCTGTCCGTCTTCACGCACCTGCCGAAGGTGCCGTCGGCGGACGTCACCGTGACCCCGCTGGCGGTGCTCACCGTGCTGGCCCTCGCGCTCGCCGCCCTCGGGCTCGCGGCGCTGCGCCGCCGCGACATCACCGCGTGAGCCGCGGGACCCGGCCACCGGGCCGGGTCCCGCAGCGATCCGGAGGACAGGACCTAACAGGTGACGCGCAGTTCGCGCAGACCGCGGATGACGTAGCCCTCGTTCCAGGCGGGCTCCGCCGCGAGCTCCAGCCGCGGGGCGCGGCGCAGCAGCGCCGTGAAGGACGCGGCGAGTTCGATGCGGGCCAGCGGCGCGCCGAGGCAGTAGTGGATGCCGGCGCCGAAGGTGATGTGCGGGTTGTCGGCGCGGGAGAGGTCCAGCCGGTCGGGGTCGGGGAAGCGCTCCGGGTCACGGTTGGCGGAGCCGAAGAGCAGCGCCACCTCGCTGCCGCGCGGGATCACCGTGCCGCCCACCTCGATGTCGTCCAGCACCCAGCGCTCGAACATCTGCAGCGGGGTGTCGAAGCGCAGCAGCTCCTCGATGGCCGTCGGCAGCAGCTCCTCCGGTGCCGCGCGCAGCTCCGCCAGCTGCTCGGGGTGCCGGAAGAGCGTCCACCAGCCGTTGCCGGTGGTGTTGACGGTCGCCTCGTGGCCCGCGTTCAGCAGCAGCACGCAGGTGGAGACCATCTCCTGCTCGGTGAGCCGGTCGCCCTCGTCGTGCGCGGCGATCAGCGCGCTGATCAGGTCCTCGCCGGGCGCCTTGCGGCGTTCGGCGATCAGCTCGCGCAGGTAGGCGGAGAACTCCTCGCTCGCGCGGACCGCCCGGCGCGCGGCCTCCTCGGAGGGGTTGAGCTCGAACATCCCGACGATGTCGGCCGACCAGGGCCGCAGCAGGTGCCGGTCCGCGGCCGGTATCCCCAGCATCTCGGCGATGACGGCCACCGGCAGCGGTTCCGCGACCGTGGCGATGAGGTCGCCGCCGCCCTCCGCGACCAGCCGCTCCACCAGCTCCCCGGCGAGCCGCTGCACGGTCGGCGTGAGCCGCTCGACCGTGCGCGGGGTGAACGCCTTGGAGACCAGCCGCCGGATGCGGGTGTGGTCGGGGGCCTCCAGGTCGAGCAGGCCGTTGCCGTTGAGCGTGGTGAAGGGCTCGTGCTCCGGCGGCGGCGCGGTGCGGCCGAACTCCTCGTGGGTGAAGCGGTGCAGGTACGTCCGCCCGAGCCGCCGGTCCCGCAGCAGCGCGCTGACGTCCGCGAAGTGCGGGATGAGCCACTGCCGGCTCGGCTCGAACCAGTGCGCGCGCCCCTCCGCGCGCAGCCGGGCGTACGCGGGGTAGGGGTCGGCGACGAACTGCGGCGACCAGGGGTCGAAGGCGGTGGCAGTGCTGCTCATGTGCGGAGACTACCCTCCGCCGTTCAGCCGCCCGGGGTGACCAGCCGCGCCTCGTACGCGAAGACCGCCGCCTGGGTCCGGTCGCGCAGCCCCAGCTTCACCAGGACCCGGCTCACGTGCGTCTTGACCGTCGACTCGGCGACCACCAGATGGTCGGCGATCTCCGCGTTCGACAGTCCCTGGGCGACCAGCACGAGCACCTCGGTCTCACGCTCGGTGAGCTCCCCGACCCGGTCCTGGGCGGGCGGCCGGGGGGTGCCCAGCCGGTTGAACTCGGTGATGAGCCGCTTGGTGATCGCCGGGGCGAGCAGCGCGTCGCCGGCCGCCACGATCCGCACGCCGTCCGCGAGCTGACGGGCCGAGGCGTCCTTGAGCAGGAAGCCGGAGGCGCCCGCGCGCAGCGCCTGGTAGACGTACTCGTCCAGGTCGAAGGTGGTCAGCACGAGCACCTTCGCGTCGGCGTCCGCGGCGACGATCTCGCGGGTGGCCTCCAGGCCGTTGAGCTCGGGCATGCGGATGTCCATCAGCACGACGTCCGGCCGCAGCGCCGCCACCTGCTCGACCGCCTGCCGTCCGTCGACGGCCTCGCCGACGACCTCGATGTCGGGCTGGGCGCCCAGCAGCACCGAGAAGCCCTCGCGGACCATCATCTGGTCGTCCGCGATCAGCACCCGGATGGTGTTCCCGGTCATGCACGCTCCCCGGGGACCGGGATGAACACGCAGACCTCGTAGCCGCCGTCCTCGGTGGGCCCGTCGGTCATCTCGCCGCTCAGCATCGCCACCCGCTCCCGCATGCCGGCTATGCCGTGTCCCGCTCCGGGTGACGGTTTCACCAGGCCGCGCGGCGGGCCGTTGACGACGCGCAGCCCGAGCCCGCCGAGGACGTAGCTGACCTCGACCCGGGCGGCGGCGCCCGGCGCGTGCCGCAGGCTGTTGCTCAGCGCCTCCTGGATGATCCGGTACGCCGACAGCTCGACTCCCTGCGGCAGCTCGCGCACCGCGCCGGTCACCGTCCGCTCCACCTCCAGCCCCGCCTCGCGCACGTTGGCCACGAGCCGGTCCAGGTCGGCGAGGGTCGGCTGCGGCGCGTCGGGGGCCTGGTAGTCCTCGGCCCGTACGACCCCGAGGACGCGGCGCAGCTCGGTCAGGGCGATGACGGCGTTCTCACGGATGATCGAGAAGCTCTTGGTCAGCTCCTCGGGCGGGTCCTCCACCCGGTACGGCGCGGCCTCCGCCTGGATCGCGATCACGGACATGTGGTGGGCGACGACGTCGTGCAGCTCACGGGCGATGGTCGTGCGCTCCTCCAGGAGCGTGCGCCGGGTCCGCTCGACCTCGGTCACGGCGACCTGGGCGGCGACCTCCTGCCGGGACTGGCGCAGCCCGCGCACCGCCGACACGACGGACACCACGACGGCGGAGAGGAAGATCATGATGAACGGGTCCGAGCCGTACCCGCTCGACAGCCCCTGGAAGGCCAGCGCCACAGCGGCGGTCAGCAGCCACATCTCGGCGGCCACCCGCGCCCGGGTGCGCGCCGCCACCACGCCCAGCACCGTCAGGTGCGAGACGAAGCCGGCGTCCGTCCATGGATACGTGGAGGCCCAGCCGGAGCCGAACACCCCGGTGAGCACCGCGGCACCGACGGACAGCCACCACGCGCCGATCGGCCGGAACATCGTGGTGAGCAGGGGCACACCGACCAGCAGGGCCAGCACGAAGCCGCCCGGCCCGCCCACGCTCTCCGTCGAGACGAACATCAGGAAGACCGTGAAGCAGGTCAGCGCCGCGTGCGGCATCCAGCGCCCGTACCCCCGGAGCCTGCGCGGCACCACGGCGAGCAGCGGGTGCCCTTCGCGCAGCGGTGGCATCGGCCGGAAGGCGAAGCCGTCGGTGATCAGGTCGTGCCGCAGCCCGCTGAGGGCGCCGCGGGCCATGCGGAGCTCGGTCCGCAGCGAGGTCTGGCTTGTCTCGGTCACGCTCTCACGGTAGGCAATCCGCGTGTCGCCGTCGTCACCTGCGAAGACGATGTGGCGGCGTCATCCTCAAGTAGGACCTCCCGCAGGAGGACGCCTCACCAGGCGAGCTGGGCGATCTCCTCGGCGACCACGGCCGCCGCGTCCGCCGCCGGGTCGATCACCGGGAAGTGGCCCACGCCCGCAAGCAAGGTCAGCTGGACCTCCTCCCCCGCCTTCGCCGATGCCGCCGCGAAGGCCTCCGCGACCTGCGGCGGTACGACCTCGTCGCGGTCGCCGTGCACGACGGTCACGGGGATGCCGGTGGGCAGCAGCGCCGCCGGGTCGGTCTCGGCCCGGCGCTCGGCGAGCAGTTCGGGCCCGCCCAGCAGTTCGGCGACCGCCCCGGAGCACACGTCGCGCTCCACGGCGGCCTCGAAGTCGGCGATGGGCGCGAGCGCCACCACCCCGCGCAGCGTGGGCGCGCCGGGGCGGTGCCAGCGCGACCCGGCCGGCAGCACGTGCCGGGCGGCCGCCCACAGCGCGAGGTGGCCACCGGCCGAGTGACCGGTGAGCACGATCCGCCGGACGTCGACGGTGTCCTCGCCCAGGGCGGCCACGGCCAGCGCCGCGACGGCGTCGGTGGCGGCCGCCACGTCGTCGAAGGTGTCCGGCCAGCGGCCCGCGACCGTACCGCCGTTGCCCCGGCGGTACTCCACCGAGGCCACCGCGAAGCCGTGCCGGGCGAGCAGGTCCGCGAGCGGTGAGACGTGCGTCCTGTCGTACGGCGCCCGCCAGGCGCCGCCGTGCAGCAGCACGACCAGCGGCCCCGGCCGTGTGCCGTCCGCCCCGGGCCGCGGACGGTAGAAGTCCACGACCTGGTCCGGGTGGTCGCCGTAGGCGGCCGTGGCGTCCGGGGGGACGGGGGCGTGCGAGAACGCGGACGCCTCCTCGGCCGCGGCCCGCTCCGCGGGGTCCCGCGGAGCGGACCGGGGCCCCACCGCGTCGGCGCGGCCGTCGGCGCCTGCCGGAATGGTGTCGCTCGACGAGGTGGGATCGGACATGCGTTACCGCGTCCCTTCCAGGACCTGGGCCAGCACCCGCGCCGCCCGCTCGGCGTCCGCGAAGCGCGTGTACAGCGGGGTGAATCCGAAGCGGAGGATATCCGGCTCGCGGAAGTCGCCGACGACGCCCCTGGCGATCAGCTCCCCCATCACCGCGCCCGCGCCGGAGCAACGCAGCGCGACCTGGCTGCCCCGCTCGGCGTGCGCGGCCGGGGTGACCGACCGTACGGCGCCGTCCGGCACGTACGCCGCGACGCACTCCAGGAAGAAGTCGGTGAGGGCGAGGCTCTTGGCCCGCACGGCGTCCAGGGACACGCCGTCCCAGACGTCGAGGGCCGTGTCCAGCGCCAGCAGCGACAGGATCTCCGGGGTGCCGACCCGGCCCCGGACGCTGCCGTCGGCGGGCCGGTAGGCGGCCTCCATCGCGAACGGGTCGCGGTGGGAGTTCCAGCCGGGGAGCGGGGAGTCGAAGCGCGGCTGCAGGTCACGGCGGACGTACAGGTACGCGGGCGCGCCGGGGCCGCCGTTGAGGTACTTGTACGTGCAGCCGACGGCCAGGTCCACGCCGTGCTCGTCCAGGCCGACCGGCAGGGCCCCGGCCGTGTGGCAGAGGTCCCAGACCACCAGGGCGCCGGCCGCGTGCACGGCGGCGGTGGTGGCCGGCAGGTCGTGCAGCCGGCCGGTGCGGTAGTCCACGTGGTTGACCAGCGCGACGGCGGTGCGCGGGCCCGCCGCGGCGGCGACCTCCGCGGCGTCGACCGCGCGGATCGCGCACCCGGTCATACGGGCGGCGGACTCCGCAATGTACCCGTCCGTCGGGAAGGTGGCGACGTCGACCAGCACCTCGTCACGGGCCGGATCGCTCTGCCGGGCCATCCGGACGGCGCCGACGACGGACTTGAAGACGTTGACGCTGGTGGAGTCGCCGGCCACGACCTGGCCCGGGGCGGCGCCTACGAGCGCGCCGATGCGGTCTCCGATCCGCTCCGGCGCCGTCCACCAGCCGCTCTCGGTCCAGGAGCGGATGCGCATCTGCCCCCACTCGCGCGCGACCACGTCCGCCATCCGGTCCTGCACCCCGGCGGGCAGCGCGCCCAGCGAGTTGCCGTCCAGGTAGACCACGTCGTCCAGCACGAAGCGGTCGCGGAGCTTGGCCAGCTCGTCGGCGGTGTCGAGGCGGGCGGCCCGCGCCGCCGGGGACTCGGTGGGCTTCATCGCGTCAGACATGGCTGCGGGCCGTCCAGAGCTCGGGGAACACGTTCTTGGTCGCGCGCTTCTCCAGCCAGGAGACCCCGGCGGAGCCTCCGGTGCCGGTCTTGGCGCCCATCGCGCGGCGGGTCGCCACCAGGTGGTCGTTGCGCCAGCGCCACACCAGCTCGGCCACCTCGGTCAGCGCCTCGCCCAGCCGGACGAGTTCGTCCTCCTGGTCACCGGAGTAGACGGCCTGCCAGGCCCGCTCGACCGCCGGGTCGGCCTCGTAGCGCTGCGAGAGGTCGTCGCGCTGCGGGACGTCGTGGCCGCGGCGGGCCAGCAGCCGCAGCACCTCGTCGTAGAGGCTGGGTTCGTGCAGCGCCTTCTGCAGCTCGTCGTGCACCCGCGGCGCGCCGCGGTGCGGGACCAGCATCGACGCGGACTTCTCGCCGAGCAGGAACTCCATGCGCCGGTACATCGCCGACTGGAAGCCCGAGCCCTCGCCGAGGGCGGCGCGGTAGGCGTTGAACTGCGCCGGGGTGAGGTGGGCGATCGGCTCCCACGAGGCGTTGAGCGACTGCAGTTCGTAGGTGCTGCGCTTGAGCGCGGCCAGCGCGGTGGGCAGGTCGTCGGCCGCGAGCGCACGGGAGGCGGTCTCCCACTCGTGCACGATGACGGTGAACCACAGCTCCATGACCTGGGTGGTGACCAGGAAGACCATCTCGCCGGGGTCGTCGGAGCGGGGGTGCTGCAGATGGGTGAGGACGTCGGCCTGGACGTAGTCCTCGTACGGGGTGGTCCCTTCGAAGTCCAGGTTCGGGGCCTCGGGGGCCGCCTGGGAAACGTCGGGGCGGTGGGACATCGGTGTCTCCGTGGATACGAGCTACCGGGTAGCGGTCTGTCCCGCGCGCCGTCGCGGCGGGACCCCGGTCCCCTCGGGCCCGCGCTCTACCGGCGCCGGGCCCAACGGGCATCATGCGTGGTCAGAGCACGCTACGGCAAGACCTGCCCGGCGCGCGCGCCGGACAGGTCGGGGGTGGATGCCGTGGTCGGCGGCGGGGCGGTGGCTCAGCCGAGGGTGTCGGCGGCGGTCTGGGAGGAGTCCCGCAGGAAGGTGCTGCAGCGCTCGTACTCCTCCTGCTCGCCGATCGCCTGGGCGGCGCGCGCCAGGGCGTGCAGGGCCCGCAGGAAGCCGCGGTTGGGCTCGTGCTCCCAGGGCACCGGACCGTGGCCCTTCCAGCCGTTGCGGCGCAGCGCGTCCAGGCCGCGGTGGTAACCCGTGCGGGCGTAGGCGTACGACTCGACGACCCGGCCGCCCTCGAAGGCGTCGTCCGCGAGCTGCGCCCAGGCCAGGGAGGACACCGGGTACTTGGCGGCGACCTCGGAGGGGGCCGCTCCCGAGGCGAGCAGCTCGCGCGGCTCGGGGTCGTCGGGCAGGTTCGTCGGGGGCGGTCCCCCGAGCAGGTTCTCGTGAATGGCCATGGGTTCCAGTATGGCCGGGGCCCGGCCCTCCGCGTGGAAGGGCCGGGCCCGGTGCGTACCGCCGTGCGGGGCGGTTACTTGAGCTTGGTGCCGGCGGAGCGCAGGTCCTGGCAGGCCTCGAGGACGCGGGCGGCCATGCCGGCCTCGGCCAGCTTGCCCCAGCTGCGCGGGTCGTAGGTCTTCTTGTCGCCGACCTCGCCGTCGATCTTCAGCACGCCGTCGTAGTTGCGGAGCACGTGGTCCGCGACCGGGCGGGTGAAGGCGTACTGCGTGTCGGTGTCGATGTTCATCTTGACCACGCCGTTCTCCAGCGCGGTGGCGATCTCCTCCTTGGTGGAGCCGGAGCCGCCGTGGAATACGAAGTTGAACGGGTCCTGCTTGCCGAACTTGGCGGCCACGCCCTCCGCGAGCTCCTTCAGCAGCTCGGGACGGAGCACGACGTTGCCCGGCTTGTAGACGCCGTGGACGTTGCCGAAGGACGCGGCGAGCAGGTACCGGCCCTTCTCGCCCAGGCCCAGCGCCTCGGCGGTGCGGATGGCGTCCTCGACCGTGGTGTACAGCTTGTCGTTGATCTCGTGGGTGACGCCGTCCTCCTCGCCGCCGGTGGGAGTGATCTCCACCTCGAGGATGATCTTCGCCTTGGCCGCCTCGGCCAGCAGCTCCTGGGCGATGGCGAGGTTGTGGTCGAGGGTCTCGGCGGAGCCGTCCCACATGTGCGACTGGAACAGCGGGTTGCGGCCGGCCGCCACGCGCTCCTGGGAGATCGCCAGCAGCGGGCGCACGTAGCCGTCCAGCTTGTCCTTCGGGCAGTGGTCGGTGTGCAGCGCGATGTTGACGGGGTACTTCTCGGCGACGACGTGCGCGAACTCGGCCAACGCCACCGAACCGGTGACCATGTCCTTCTTGTACTGGCCACCGAGGAACTCGGCGCCGCCCGTCGAGATCTGGACGATGCCGTCGCTCTCCGCCTCCGCGAAGCCGCGCAGCGCGGCGTGCAGGGTCTGGGTCGAGGTCACGTTGATGGCCGGGTAGGCGAACTTGCCGGCCTTCGCCCGGTCGAGCATCTCGTTGTAGATCTCGGGGGTTGCGATGGGCATCTGTCCGCTCCTTGTGATGTGCGGGTTGTTCGGTGAGTGACCCTGACCTGGGATCGACGTCATCGTCGCCCCCATCTTGGCAGACTTGCGCGAGAGCTCCACACACTGCGCAGCACGGACATACCTCAGGGGTGAAGGGTTTCACGTGAAACCCTTCACCCCTGAGGGAAAGCGCAGGTCAGACGGCCAATCAGCCCAGGCCGAGATCGTCCAGACCGAAGGCGCGGACGTACGGGAGACCGGCCTGCGCGATGGCCCCGGCGGCGCCCCGCTCGACGATCACGGCGACGGCCACGACCTCGGCGCCGGCCTCGCGCGCGGCCTCCACCGCGGTCAGCGGCGAGCCACCGGTGGTCGAGGTGTCCTCGACCACCAGCACCCGGCGGCCCTTGATGTCCGGCCCCTCGATGCGGCGCTGCATGCCGTGTGCCTTCTGCGCCTTGCGCACCACGAAGGCGTCCAGCCGGCGGCCGCGGGCCGCGGCGGCGTGCAGCATCGAGGTGGCGACCGGGTCGGCGCCGAGGGTGAGCCCGCCGACGGCGTCGAAGTCCAGGTCGGCGGTGGCGTCGAGCATCACCTGACCCACCAGCGGAGCGGCTTCGGCGTCCAGCGTGATCCGGCGCAGGTCGATGTAGTAGTCGGCCTCGAGACCCGAGGAGAGGGTCACCTTGCCGTGCACCACGGCCTTGTCCTTGATCTGCTGCAGCAGGGCATCACGCGCGTCGCTCATGGCCACGAGCCTAGCCCAGCGGCTCCCAGGCCCAGGTGGCGCGCATCTCCAGCGGGTCGATCGGGGTGACCAGGCGCGGCGCGGTGTTCAGCCCGTTCGGGGGGCCCGACTGCGGCTCCACGCAGATGGCCGGGGGCTGTTCGTCGTAGACGACGACCCACTCGGCGGGGCTGGTGATCCGCAGCCGTAGCTCGCCCGGCCACGTCAGGGTGACGTCCACACCGTCCGGCATGCCGAAGCAGTCGTCCCAGGGGCGGGGCCCCGGCTCCACCCGGTGGCCGGTGGGCAGGTGGTCCTCGCCGCGCTCCTCCATCCAGCCGGGGGTGAAGTCGATCAGGGCGTCCTGCCCGCCCCGGCCGAGGTTGCGCAGGAACCAGGGGTGCCAGCCGGCCTGGGCCGGAAAGGAGTCGTCCGTGGTCTCCACGCTCATCGTGAGGTCCAGACGGTCCTGCGACAGCTCGAAGCGCTGGCTGACCCGGCCCTTGTACGGCCAGGGCTCGGCCAGGTCGTAGTAGAAGCAGGCGCTGGTGCCGGTGGCGCCCGGGGCCTCCTGCCAGGCGACGTGCCGGCCGGTGCCGTGGATGGCGTGCGGGCCCGCGTCCCGCGGCATCTGGTGCAGCACCCCGCCGTTGCGGAACTGCCCGTCCCGGGTGCGGCCGCACCACGGGACCATCGGGAAGGACCCGAAGTTGGGGCCCTGCCGCAGCAGCTCGACGCCGCCGACGGTCAGCGAGCCGACTCGGCAGCCGAGATCCGGAAGGATCGTCAGCCGCGCCGGTCCGGCTTCGAGTTGGACTGCGTGCTCGTCGTCTCGCCCGTCAGGGGTCTCATCCGTGGCCACGGCACAGACCCTACGGGAACGAGCGCCTGCGCCGCCGCAGCACCCGCCCCGCGACCACGGCCGACAGCAGCAGCGCCGCCGCGGCCGGCGCGTAACGGCGCAGCGAGGCGGCCGCGGCGCCGCTCTGCGGTGCGGGCACCGGGGCGTAGCGGCCGCGCGGCGGGGCGTGGTCGACCTCCTCGGCGCTGCGGCCGATCAGGGTGCGGCGGGCGTGCGCGGCCTCCGCGGGCAGGTCGATGCCGGCCGGGTCCTCGGGGACCCTGGCCACCGCCTCCGCTCCGGGCAGCACCTCGCCGACGGCCTCCGCGCCGTCCGCGTCCTCCAGCTCGGGGAGTTCCTCCAGCTCACGCAGCTCCTGGGCGTCGTGCCCGGCGAACTCGTCGAGCTGCGCGGGCAGGTCGTCGGCGAGGTCCTCGGCACCGGCGTCCTCCACGGCCGGCTCGGGCGCCCCCGCCGGTGCCTGCTCCTCCAGGTCGGAGGTGAGCGCGGCGACGAAACGGTCCAGCAGGCGGTGGCCGGCGGCGGTGACCGTCGCCTCCTCGTACTCGCCGAGCCGCCCGTCGGCCTGCACGGTGCCGCTGAAGGTCAGCAGGGCGCCGCCCGACACGGCGTCCACGCCGAGCTCCAGCGCCAGCTTGACCGTGCCCGCGCCGCGCGACTCCACCGCCTCGCCCTCGACGGCCAGCCCGCCGCCGCGCGGGACCAGTCGCAGTGTGCCGCGGTAGGTGATGGTCGAGCCGCCGATCCGGAGCCTCAGCCGGCCGGCGAGCCCTTCCTCGGCGCCGGCGTCCCGCTGGAGGCCGGGCACGCAGCGCGCCACGCGCTCCAGGTCGGCGAGGGACCGGCGAATGGTTTCGGCCGGAAACGGAACGAACACCTCATGCGGCTCCATGCCGCGAGCCTAATCCGCCGGGCGGTGCTTCGGTGCCGATTCCCCGCCGGTTCGCCCTCACCCGGAGCGCGGATGCATCAGCGTCGACGGGGGCAGGTCACGCAGCGGGGACCGCGCGGCCCGCCGGACCGCCGAGGCGAGCGCGGCGGGGGACAGCGACCGCAGCCGCGGCGCGTCCGCGGGCAGCCGCGGGGCCGGGGCGCGGTGCCGGGCGGCGAGGACGAAGCCCCAGTCCTCGTCCCCGCGGCCGGTGCCGATCCAGTAGTCGGCGGTGCGCAGCCCGGACGCCCGTACCGTCGCGTCGACGGTCCAGAAGCCGCGCCGGGCGGCGCCGGGCGCTCCCGCGTGCACGGCGAGCCGCCCGCCCGGGGCGAGCACGCGCCCGGCCAGCCCGTAGAACTCCTGCGAGTACAGCTTGGCGCTGCGCGAGATCCCCGGGTCGGGGAGGTCGGCGAGCACGACGTCGTACCCGCCCGGCGGTCGCGGCGGCCCTTCCCGGCGCAGCCAGTCGAAGACGTCCGCGGCCGCCACCTCGACCCGGGGGTCGCGGTAGGCGTGCCGGTTGAGGCGGGCCAGCGCGGGGTCGTCCCGCGCCAGGGCGAGGAGCCGGGCGTCGGGGTCGACCAGGGTCACCGAGCCGACCCCCCGGTAACGCAGCACCTCGCGCAGCGCGAGCCCGTCGCCGCCGCCGAGGATCAGCACCCGGCGGTGCCGGCCCGCCATGGCGGGGTGCACCAGCGCCTCGTGGTAGCGGTACTCGTCCCGGCCGCGGACCCGCAGCCGGCCGTCGAGGAAGAGCTGCAACGGAGCCGAGGTGAGCACGACCTCCTGGACGGCGGTCTGCTCGGCGAGCCGCACGTCGCCGCCGTACACCGCCTGCCGGGCCGCCCGCTCGAACGGCCCGGCGGCCCAGGCCGCCGCCGCCAGCACCGCGAGGACCACGAGGTTGGCGGCGATCAGCCGGGCCCGGGCACGTGGCGTGACGTCACTGCGGAAGAGCCAGAGCACGATGGCGCCGCCCGCCACGGCGTTGACCGCGCCCGTGACGAGCGCCCCGGTCAGCTGGCCGTAACAGGGCAGCAGGAGGAAGGGGAAGGCCAACCCGCCGACCAGCGCGCCCACGTAGTCCGCGGCGAAGAGGTCGGCGACGGCACCGCCCGCGTCCTGCCGCCGGACCCGCTGGATCAGCGTCATCAGCAGCGGGATCTCGGCGCCGATCAGCACGCCGATGGCGAAGGCGAAGACCGCCATCGCGGGCCGGGACTGGCCGAACCAGGCGAAGCTGGCGTACAACGCCATCACCGAGAGCCCGCCGACCAGCGCCAGCACGATCTCGACGGCCGCGAAGCCGATCGCCGGCGCGCAGCTGAGCCGCTTGGCCAGTAGGGAGCCGACGCCCATGGCGAAGACCATCACGGACAGCACGATCGAGGCCTGCGTCACGGAGTCGCCGACCAGGTACGAGGCGAGCGCGACCAGTTCGAGCTCGTACACCAGGCCGCAGGCGGCGCAGACGAAGACCGCGGCCAGGACCAGCGCCCTGGCCGCGGCCACCGGGACGGGGAGCCGCAGCCTGCAGGCGCGCGGGGCGGCCCGGGCCGTACGGGAGGTGGACTGGTCGATCATGCTTGCACGCTATGTCAGGTATATGGCGGTCCACGTCACCCACAGGGGTGCAATTCGTGGCACTTGGCGGCGCGTTGACGCCGTGCCGGCCACGGGCGTACCACCGCGCTCACGGCTGCGCGCTGAGGGTCGAACGGGTCGCCACCAGGCGTCCTTCCTGGGGGTACGCGTGCCAGGTGCGCCACAGGACGCTGCCGCCGCGGTACTGCACGAGCATCGCGGTGAAGGCGTGCGGATCACCCGGGAACGTCCCCGCGAGGCCATTGGGGTGATCGGCCACCAGCGCGAGCAGCTCCTGCGCCCGCCCCGCGAAGCCCCCCCGGGAGAGCGTCTCGATCCGCGCCGCGAACTCGTAGTCCCAGCCGGCGATCCGCCGCGCCACACCGAACGGCAGCGGCGCGCTGGTGCCCGGCAGGCAGGCGACGGTCTCCGAGCAGCGGCCGCGGGCCGAGTCCAGGATGACCTGGTGGGAGGCGCCGAGCAGCCGCAGCTGGACCTGGACGCGGGGGGCGGCGGGCGCCGCGGGCGCGCCGGAACCGGCGCCCGGGAGCTCGCGGTCGAGCACGGCGAGCGCCGGCAGCTCGTCCTTCCCCAGACACCAGGCCAGGTCGCCGGCGCGGGTGTCGGTGTAGGCGGTCTGAAGCATGGTGAGCATGAAGTCGGCTCCGCAGGCACATCGCGAGCAAGCGAGGGGAGGTCACGGGCATGGGGGGAGAGGACGCGCCGACCCGCGCCTGTGGGGGAGAACGTCCGTCGGCTCGTGCCCACGAGGGGTCGGTGAATACGCAATCATGAATGGCGCGTCGCCTTCAGCGTTTTTACCCATCTCCACCCCCTTTACATCCGCAAGGGCCCGGACGGGTTCAGGTGTTCACTACAAATGCGCCCGACGGGTGAGTAACCCGCCGGGCGCATATGCGATTCGGCACGGGCAATACGCAATTTCGTATCGTCAGCTTCCGCCGCCACAGCCACCGCCGCCACAGCCACCGCCGCCCCCGCCGCACGAGCTGCTCCCCCCGCCGCACGAGCTCCCGCCGCCGCAGGAGTGGTGGCCTCCCCCGTGGTGGCCACCGCCTCCCCCGTCGGAGGAGCCCGCGTCCCCCGCCCACCAGCCGGCCCCGGCGCCCCCGGCGGCGGAGGAGCTGTACGAGTGCCGCCGGCCCCTCCGCCGGCCGCCCTTCCTCGCCGCCAGGACCACGAGCCCCACTATCGCGCCGAAGACGAGCAATACGACCAACGCGCCCATCGTTCCCACCCCCGCTTTCCGTGCTTTCCGTTGTGCGACGGTGATGCCCCCGCCGTCCGCGGCCGAAAGCAAAGTTGAGGAAGTCCAGAGGTTTCCGGGTACGCGAAGGCCCCTGGTCTGCATCGGAACCAGAACCAGGGGCCAAGGGGGGCGACTGGGCCGTCTAGGGGCCGTAATCTTCAACGCCAGGCGGCCCAAGGACTCGGTCAACGGCCCGCCGGGATCGCTCGCGGCTGTTGGGCATCAGGTGCGCGTACACGCGAAGGGTCATCGCCGGGTCGGCGTGTCCCATGTACTCGCTCACGGCCTTCACGCTCTCCCCGGAGTCGAGGAGTACCGAGGCGTAGAAGTGCCGGAGGGCGTGCATGCCGTGTTCACGGGCGGAGACGTAGCGCTTCCCTTCCTCCGCCTCCGGGATTAGGCCGATCGAGGCGAGAGCGGGCTTCCAGTCGTGGGCGTTGAAGTTGCTCCGCCACACGATGCCCCCGCCAGGGTTGGTGAACAGCAGGCGGGCAGCCACTTTCGGGCCCTCCGGAGAGCCCCACGGCAACGACACCTCAACCGGCTTGCAGAGGTCCATGTGCGCCTTCAGGGCGTACGCCACGGAGTCGGGCAGCGGCACATCGCGCTCCTTCTCGCACTTCGGCAGGGCAAACACAGGCTTGCCCTCCACGTGCTTGATCTGCCGCACCACGTGCAGGGTCCGGCTCTCGAAGTCCAGCGCGCCCTCAGCGAGCCCGAACACTTCTCCCTGACGCAGTCCGCACCCAGCCGCGACATCGACCACGGCACGGTAGCGCTCCTCAAGAGCAGCCCTTACGCCTCGCACCTGATCAGCGGTCCACGGCACCACCCGCGAAGCATCAGCCCTGGGTGCCCGGACCGATTTCGCACTGCATGGGTTCCGGACCAGCAGCGTGTCATCAACAGCCGCCGACAACACCGCCCGCACGTCCGCATAGATAGAACGCGCGTACGAGGAACTGACTCCAGGCTTCGTCTCCAACACGAACAGCAGGTGCCGGATGTGCTCCGGCCGAAACGTCCCGACCGAGCGAGAACCGATCACCGGGTACGCATGGAGGCGCAGACGGCGACCCAGCTCTGTCCGCGTGGTCGGACTAGATGTTCGGGTCTCCAACCAGCGCTCGGCGTACTGGCGGAAGGTGATCCGAGCTGCACCAGGGTCGATGTACTGGCCGCGCGA
Organism: Streptomyces sp. TOM-9; assembly: GCF_056858595.1. Lineage (NCBI taxonomy): Bacteria > Bacillati > Actinomycetota > Actinomycetes > Kitasatosporales > Streptomycetaceae > Streptomyces > Streptomyces sp. TOM-9. Next base: position 4,653,833 of record NZ_JBXEQB010000001.1, read on the forward strand.
CATGTCGGCCTCAATGTGGATCAGCCACTGCTCAGCCTCACGCTTCTTCCGGTCCGGGAAGCTCTTGGACTTCTCCGTGCCAGTAGTTCAGCGGGATCGGTACCCAGCCGGTGTGGCCGCCGTTGTGGTCCCAGGTCGGCACCCAGCAGGGGCAGAACTCGCCGGGCCGGTCGTGCAGGTTGTGGGTACCGCCGCATTCTCCGCACGGGAGGACTACGCCGGGCAGGCCGATCAGCGAGCCGTCGTTGTCGAGCTCTTCGCCGGTGCCCTGGCAGCTGCCGCAGACAGCGGCGTCGATACGGGGACGAACAGCGAGCGTTGCAGGCATGATGAAGGCTCCCTTTGTGGAAGCCCCGGGCGGCGTCGTGATCCTGGCAGAGAGCGCGCCGCACGGGGCGTGGTCATGTAGCCGAGCAGTAACTCGAAGCTACTCGCAGAAAAACTGCGGGTCAATAGAAAAGCTGCGACTAGCAGTAGATCTGCACTTCTGCGATGCTGGGGATCCGGCATCGAGGAGGAAAGATGAGCAACTTCGCGCTGTTTGTACGGTTCACGCTCAAGGAAGGCGCCGCCGAGGGCTTCGACACCCTGGTGCGTGAGACCACCGCCGCCATCCGCGCGAAGGAGCCCGGAACCCTCGTCTACGCCTGCCACGAAGTCGAGGGCACCCCGGACCAGCGCATCTTCTTCGAGCTGTACGCCGACCGCGCGGCCTTCGACGAGCACGAGCGCCAGGCCCACACGAAGCACTTCCTGTCCGAGCGCGACAAGTACGTGGCAAACACGGAGGTCGACTTCATGGCCCCGTACGCCGGCAAGTACCCGACCGAGGCCCCCGGTGAGTGACACCGACAACCGCACAGCGGGTCAGCGGGTCGCCGAGCTGCGCCGCAAGAGAGGCTTGTCCCAGCGCGACCTGGCCGCCGAGATGGGCCGCTCCGAAAGCTGGGTCTCCCAAGTCGAGCGAGGCGTGCAGCCGATCGAGCGCCTATCAGTGCTCCAAGCCCTGGCCGACGCCCTCGGCGTGCCGGTACGCGAACTGCGCCCGGAAGCCGAGATCGCGCCCGAACCGGAGCCCGAGCAGCAGCCGCAGAGCAACGACCTCGACGGGCTGCGCGTCGCCCTGACCGGACACCCCACGCTGGGAAGCCTCTTCGGGCAGATCACCGCCTGCCCGGAGCCCTCACTCGAAGACTTCCACCGGCACGTCGACGAGCTGTGGGACCTCGCCCACGCAGCGAGCTACGCGGCACTGAGTGACCGGCTCTCCAAGGTGCTGCCTCAACTCGAAGCTGCCGTACGCCACGGCCCCGAAGGCGAACGGGCGGAGCTCCACGCCCTCCTGGCCCGGACCTACCAGGTGGCCGCGGCAAGCTTCGTGCGCCAGGACGAGCCGGACGCCGCATGGGTCGCCGCCGACCGGGCACTGCAGGCAGCCGAACGCGCCGGCCAACCCTTGGAGGTCGTCGCGGGCCTCTTCCGCCTGGCCCACGCCTTCATCAGGCAGCAACGCACCGACCAGGCCGAGCAAGCCGCCATGTCGGCGATCAACGTCCTGACGCCTCGTTGCCAGGCAGACGCCAGCCCTCCGGAGGAAAGGTCGCTCCTGGGCGCCATGCACTTGGTCATGGCCGTCATCAGCGCCCGCGAGGGAGCCCGCTCCGCCACCCACGCCCACATCGCAGAGGCACGGCGCATCGCCGCCACCAACGGAGCCGACCGCAACGACTTCGACACCGAGTTCGGCCCCACCAACGTCGAGATCCACGCCGTCAGCACCGCAGTCGACCTCGGCGACGCCGGAATGGCCCTGGACGTAGCCGAACGCATCGACCCCTCAGGGCTGTCCCCGGAGCGACAGGCACGTTTCCTGGTTGACGTGGCGCGAGCGCACGCGCAGCGGCGACACGTCGGCGAGGCCACCGCCGCACTCCTCGAAGCCGAAACCCTGGCCCGCGAACAAGTCCACTCCCACCACCTGGCCCGCGAAGCAGTCCGCGACCTCCTCCAGTTCTCCGGCCACCGAGTCCCCGAACCCCTGGCAGGACTCGCCGACCGAATGGCGATCGCCTAGCGCTATCCCCGGTCGTCAGGGCACGTGCGATGATCCGGCCGTGAGTTATGACCTTGCTGTGTGGGATGGCGAACTCCCACCCGATGACCACGAAGCGGGCTCCGTCTATGACGAGCTCTACGAGCGCTATCTGGAGTCGGATGATGTCGTCATCCCTCCGGCGCCGCGCATCGTGGCTTACGTTGAGGCGCTCCTCGACCGGTACCCCGACGACATCGACGGCAAGATGGTGTGGGCGTCGCCACCGGTGATCAACGAGGCTTCGGGGCCGATCGTGTACCTGGTCATGTCCTACAGCGAGGCTGAGGAAGTGTCTGAGTACGCCGCATCTTTGGCTGGCGAACATGGGCTCGTCTGCTACGACCCGCAAGGAGAAACCCTGCGGCCGTGAGTCGTTTCCCCTGTCGCAACGCGGACCCACTGGGTGGTAACCGTAGAGCTGATCAGAGATCGCCACATGTGCACGCCAAGCACAGGCAGGAGCCAGCCCGATTCGCGGCCAGCGTAAGGCCCCCTGGCCATGCTCGACCCCAGCCCAGGCAGGCCACCGGCCAAAGATCGCGCCAACGCCCGCGCTGGTCTGCGCGCGTCAGTTCTGCGTCCAGACTGGGAGGTAACCGTCCCACAGGCAGCAGGGCCGAGTGCAGTCGTCCGATCGCCACTGGCAAGATCGCGCCATGGGTTTGAACATGGTGGTCGGTGTGCTCGTTGATGCCGAGGACGACTACACCGAGATGGTCCGCGCTGACTTCGCTGTAATCGGCGAGCTACTGGAACGTTCGGGAGCGCGGCGGTGGACCGAGCCTGATCTGGTTGTGGCAGAGGATGCAGAGTTCGAGATGTGGGGCTACTCGGGCTTGCACACCGTTCGTCGTCTTGCCGTCCATCTTGCGGCGGGCCAAGGCCTTCCCAAGCCGTTGGATCAAGACCAGCGTGCGAGTGACGACCCGCTCCTGAGCAAGGTCTATGCGGCTATCCCCGGTGATCCTCCTGGACCGTTCGACCATCTGATCCATCATTCGGACTGCGAGGGCTACTACGTCCCCGTCGACTTCGCCCACGTCATCGTGGACAAGAAGGCGCGGGGCGGCTACCTCGGGTCCTCGGTGCGACTGCTGGCGGAAACCCGTCGACTTGCTGAAGCCCTTGGTCTTCCTGAGGACCTCGATCCGCACTCCGAAGAGGTCTTTGAAGCCGCCGATGCCGAAGTGCCGGCCACTGAGGGATGGCAGCGTTACGGCGTCGAATCGTATGTCTGCCTGCAACTCCTCCAGGCCGCGAAACTCTCGATCGCGACCGGAGCCGCCATCGCCTTCGTCTGAGAAGTGGATCGGGCGTGCCACAGCCGTGCCAGGTGAGGCGGTGCCGAACGGGGAGCCACGGGGAACAGCGGTGACCGCACCGCATCGCAGCAGGTCAGCGTCTGCCCAGGTGAGAGGCAGTCCGCAGCCTCAGTCTTCCAAACTGGGACACCAAGAGCCCAGCGCCGAAGTCAATCGTCTCGGTCATCGTCCGGTCCGATCGGGCGAAGGGCCGATTCGTAATCGCCCGTCACGACCAGGTCATCAATCACCCGAACCATGGATGAGATGCCGGCATGGCGGACGATGAGTTCGTCCCAGCAGTAGAAGTACGTGCCGCCAAGGCACTCGCCCGTGTCCTTCCACCGGTCCATCAGGCGCTGGACCTCGTCGAGGGTAAATATGGTCCCGGACCACCGATTACCGTCGGGGAAGGTCAGCCACATGTCGACGTTGCATACCTCCTCCAGGTCTTCGCCCGCCCCTGGCACGAAGCAGATCTCGTAGTCTTCGCGCTTCACCCGGTAGAACGGGCCATCCCACATGTCGCCTCCGAGAAGCCTCTGCCGCATCGACTCGCGCGGAAACTAGCGCCACAAGCGATCACACACCAAGTCCATGCCATCAATGGCCCTCAACCAGTCCGTCGCACCCACGATGAAGGACATCCCAGTCGTGCCCCTTCCGTGCCCGATCAGACGGGAAACCAGGGGGAAGCACGGTGCCATGGGGCACGAAGAAGGGGCGCCCCCGTGTCTTGGGGCACCCCTTCTGTCCAGCGCCTTCGCTGGCCTACTGCGGAGAGTGTGGGATTTGAACCCACGGTGACATCGCTGCCACGACGGTTTTCAAGGTCGTTCTCGGGCTTGACGCAGCCATTGAGGCTCCGCCGGCCTCAGGCCTGCAGGTGTGGCCAGCCGTCCTGATTTGAGAATGTCTCGAAGCAGTAGCGCGTGGACCGATCCCACTCCTGCCCGGTTGCCAGTTCGTAGGCCTGATCAGGCACGTAGAGGAGCGACTCGCCGTCGCGCGTAGGGGCGGTGTACGGGGCGAACTGGTCGACGTCGAAGAACACGGACTCCCAGACGGATTGGCCGGCAGCCACCACAGCACAGCGTGCATACAGGAAGCTGTCTGCGGATTGCGGGAGGGGTTCACCGTCTCGCAGCGTCAGGTCGGCGACGGGCAGGGTGCCGAACTTCTCTTGATCCAGACGGTACAAAGCCTCGGCCAGGCGCTCGGCGAAGCCTTGGATGTCGGGAACCGGGCGATTACTCAGCTCTGCAGCAAGGCGGCGGCAACTAGCTTCATCAGTCTTACCGCCCAGGGTGTCTATCAATGCCCAGAAGTCAGCCCAGGTCATCATCATGGCCAGAGCGTACGGCCCGGCGATCCTGGGCCGTCTGTGGGCCGTCCGAGGGCAGCCAACGACGACAGACGACGCCAGACGACGACGGCCTTCCCCCTGGTCAGAGGTGGCGCGTTGGGCACCGCCGCAGGTGTTCACCCACGAAGCTACGTTGAGGAAGTCCAGAGGTTCGGCGGAGGATGGCGGGCATGACCTCCTCGCGACCCCCGCTCAACCGCGCACTCGCCGAGTTCGGGACCACGATCTTCGCCGAGATGTCCGCCCTCGCCGTCCGCACCGGTGCGATCAACCTCGGCCAGGGCTTCCCGGACACCGACGGCCCCGAGGAGGTGCGCGAGGCCGCCGTGCGCGCGCTGCGCGACGGCCGCGGCAACCAGTACCCGCCCGGGCCCGGTGTGCCGGAACTGCGCCGGGCCGTCGCCGAGCACCAGCTGCGCTTCCACGGGCTCGGCTTCGACCCCGACACCGAGGTGCTGGTCACCGCGGGCGCCACCGAGGCCATCGCGGCCGCCATGCTCGGGCTGCTGGAACCGGGCGACGAGGTGATCGCCTTCGAGCCCTTCTACGACTCGTACGCCGCCTGCATCGCCATGGCCGGCGCCCGCCGCGTCCCGCTCACCCTGCGCGCGCCGTCCTTCCGCCCGGACCTGGACGCCCTGCGCGCGGCGGTCACCCCGCGGACCCGGCTGCTGCTGCTCAACAGCCCGCACAACCCGACCGGCATGGTCCTCACCCGGCAGGAGCTGGCGGCGATCGCGGAGCTGGCCGTCGAGCGCGACCTGATCGTGGTCACCGACGAGGTCTACGAGCACCTGACCTACGGCACGGAGCACGTGCCGCTCGCGTCCTTCCCGGGGATGCGCGACCGCACGGTCACCATCTCGAGCGCGGGCAAGACGTTCTCCTTCACCGGCTGGAAGGTCGGCTGGGTGACCGCCGCCCCCGCCCTGGTCGACGCGGTGCGCGCGGCCAAGCAGTACCTGACGTACGTGAGCGCGGGGCCGTTCCAGTACGCCGTGGCCGAGGCGCTCCGGCTGCCGGACGCCTACTACCGGGACTTCCGCGAGGACCTGCGGCGCAAGCGGGACCTGCTCTCCGACGGCCTGGAGGCGGCCGGGTTCCGGGTCTTCCGCCCGGAGGGCACGTACTTCGTGACCACCGACATCCGGCCGCTCGACGAGAAGGACGGCCTGGCGTTCTGCCGGGCGCTGCCCGAGCGCTGCGGGGTGGTGGCGGTGCCGAACGTGATCTTCTACGACGACGCGGAGGAGGGCCGCAGCCTGGTGCGCTTCGCCTTCTGCAAGCGCGAGGACGTGCTGCGCGAGAGCGTGGAGCGGCTGCGCCGGCTCTGAGGCCGTGCGCGGGCCGGGGCCGCCCGGGGCGCGCCCCGGGCGGGGACCGGGCGGGGACCGGGCGGGGACCGGAGCAGGACAGCCCGCCCGCGCACGCCCGCTCACCGGCGGTCGCGTGGCGGACGGGCTGCCGGAGGGGCTGCCCTCGTGCGGTCCGTGTACGCCCGTGGGGGCGCGCTCAGTCCTCGCCGTCGCCGTCGTCGTCGGTGGACTCCGCGTCCTTCTCCAGCCCGAGGGCCTCGAGGATCCACTTCTCGAACTCGATGGAGGCCCGGACCCAGCTGACGGTGCTGGAGACGAAGTGCTCCAGGCCGACGCCGAGGCCGATCAGCATCTGGGCCTCGCCGATCAGACGGACCGTGCCGTCGTCGTGCGTGTGGGTGTAGACCTTCGGCCACAGGGTGCGGCGGTTCCAGTCGTCGAGCGCCTCGTGCAGCTGAGGCTTGTCCTCGATGCTGTACGGCCGGTCGTAGAAGGTGCGGACCGCGAAGATCTGCTGGTCCTCCTCCCCGCGGAACATGAAGTAGGTGCGGAACTCCTCCCACGGCGCGGCGAGGTCGCCCTCCTCGTCGACGACGTACTTGAGCTCCATCTGCTCCAGCAGCTGCTTGACCAGATCCTGGTCAGGAATGACCACGTTCCCGGCAGGGCCGGGCTGGGGGTCCGGCTGGCCCCCGAAATTCGGAATCGAGGACGGGTCGATGCTCACCTTGCAGTTCCCTTCGTACGGATACACCCATCCTCCCTCACCGCGGGCCGCGCCGTGCAAGCGCGGCCCGCCGTGCCCTGTTCGCGTGCCGTTCCCGGGGTGCCTCAGAGGGTCTTGCCGGTGGTCGCGCCCACCAGCAGCCGGTCGCCGACCCTCTCGACCCGCACCGTGTCGCCGTCCCTGACCTCGCCGGCCAGGATCTCCCTGGCCAGCTGGTCGCCGATGGCGGTCTGCACCAGCCGGCGCAGCGGACGGGCGCCGTAGGCGGGGTCGTTGCCCTCCTCGGCGAGCCAGTCCAAGGCCTCGTCGGTGACGTCGAGGGCGATCCGCCGGTCGCGCAGCCGGTCCGCCAGGCGGTCGGTCTGCAGCCGTGCGATGCGGCGCAGCTCGTCCTTGTTCAGGGCGCTGAAGACCACGATGTCGTCGAGCCGGTTGAGGAACTCGGGCTTGAACGAAGCCCGCACCGTCTCCAGCACGCTCTCCCTCTTCTGCTCGTCGCCGAGCACCGGGTCGACCAGGTACTGGCTGCCGAGGTTGGAGGTGAGGATGAGGATGGTGTTGCGGAAGTCGACCGTACGGCCCTGGCCGTCGGTGAGCCGGCCGTCGTCGAGCACCTGGAGCAGGACGTCGAAGACCTCGGGGTGGGCCTTCTCCACCTCGTCCAGCAGCACCACGGAGTACGGGCGGCGGCGCACCGCCTCGGTCAGCTGACCGCCCTCCTCGTAGCCGACGTAGCCCGGAGGGGCACCGACCAGGCGGGCGACGGAGTGCTTCTCCCCGTACTCGCTCATGTCGATGCGGACCATGGCCCGCTCGTCGTCGAAGAGGAAGTCCGCCAGCGCCTTGGCCAGCTCGGTCTTGCCGACACCGGTCGGGCCGAGGAAGAGGAAGGAACCGGTCGGGCGGTCGGGGTCGGCGATGCCGGAGCGGGAGCGGCGCACCGCGTCGGACACCGAGCGCACGGCCTCGCCCTGGCCGATCAGGCGCTTGCCGAGCTCCTCCTCCATGCGCAGCAGCTTCTGCGTCTCGCCCTCCATCAGGCGGCCGGCCGGGATGCCGGTCCAGGCGGCGACCACGTCGGCGACGTCGTCCGGGCCGACCTCCTCCTTGACCATGGTGCCCCGCTTGGCCACCTCCTCGGCCTCGGTGGCCTCGGCGAGCTCCGCCTCCAGCTTCGGCTTCTCGCCGTACAGCAGCTTGGACGCGGCTTCGAAGTCACCGTCGCGCTGGGCGCGCTCGATCCGGGTGGTCAGGTCGTCCAGACGCTCCTTGAGCTCACCGACCCGGTTCAGGCCCTCCTTCTCCTTCTGCCAGCGGGCGGTGAGGCCGCGCAGTTCCTCGTCCTTGTCGGCGAGGTCCTTGCGCAGCTTCTCCAGACGCTGCTTGGAGGCCTCGTCGGTCTCCTTCTCCAGCGCCATCTCCTCCATGCGGAGGCGGTCGACGGAGCGCTGCAGCTCGTCGATCTCGACCGGCGAGGAGTCGATCTCCATGCGCAGCCGCGAGGCGGCCTCGTCGACCAGGTCGATGGCCTTGTCGGGCAGGAAGCGGGCGGTGATGTAGCGGTCGGAGAGGGTCGCGGCCGCGACCAGGGCGGCGTCGGCGATCTGCACCTTGTGGTGCGCCTCGTAGCGTCCCTTGAGACCGCGCAGGATCGCGATGGTGTCCTCGACGCTGGGCTCGGCCACCAGCACCTGCTGGAAGCGGCGCTCCAGGGCCGGGTCCTTCTCGATCCGCTCGCGGTACTCGTCGAGGGTGGTCGCGCCGACCATGCGCAGCTCGCCGCGGGCCAGCATCGGCTTGAGCATGTTGCCCGCGTCCATCGCGGAGTCCCCGCCGGCGCCCGCGCCGACGACGGTGTGCAGCTCGTCGATGAAGGTGATGATCCGGCCGTCGCTGGCCTTGATCTCCGCCAGCACGGCCTTCAGCCGCTCCTCGAACTCGCCGCGGTACTTGGCGCCCGCGACCATCGCGCCCAGGTCCAGGGCGACCAGCCGCTTGTTGCGCAGGCTCTCGGGCACGTCGCCCTTGACGATGCGCTGGGCCAGGCCCTCGACGACGGCCGTCTTGCCGACGCCGGGCTCGCCGATGAGCACCGGGTTGTTCTTGGTGCGCCGGGAGAGCACCTGCACCACGCGCCGGATCTCGTTGTCCCGGCCGATCACCGGGTCGAGCTTGCCCTCGCGGGCCGCCGCGGTGAAGTCCGTGCCGTACTTCTCCAGCGCCTTGTACGTGCCCTCGGGGTCGGGTGTCGTCACGCGCTGACCTCCCCTGATCTGCTCGAAGGCGTCCTGCAGCCTGCTGCCGGTCGCACCGTACTCCTTCAGCAGCCCACCGGCCGCTCCGCCCTTGAGGGCGATGCCGATGAGCAGGTGCTCGGTGGACACGTACGCGTCCCCGAGTTCCTTCGCCCGCCCCGCCGCGTCGGCGATCACGGCGAGCAGTTCGCGGTTCGCCTGCGGCGGCGCCACCGTGCTGCCCTGGACGCTGGGCAGTCCGCCCAGCAGCCGCTCGGCGCCGGAACGCACCGCGGCGGCGTCCGCGCCGGTGGCCGCGAGGACGTCCAGCACGCTGTCGTTCTCCGGCTGCTCCAGCAGCGCCAGCAGCAGGTGCACGGGGGTCAGGTCCGCGTGCCCGGCCGAGACCGCCTTGGTGTTGGCGGCGTTCAGGGCCTCGCGGCTCTTGTTGGTCAGCTCGGCGTCCACGTCCGCGTACTCCTCCTTCTGGGTCCTTCCGGAACCGTTTCGGACCTGCCTACTCCAGCGTGAGACAAGTTGAGTCTATTCCACTCAAGTCTGTGAATGCCAGCGACGGGCACGGAAAGCCCTTGCAGTTCGGCCCGGGGCTCCGTCGCCCTGGCGCCGACCGGGTGACATCCTTCCCGGTATGACGGTCAACCCACGCGAACCAGATCCCGCCTACCTCGCCTTCTGGCGGGAGTACCTGATGAGCACGCTCACGACCCACCGGGCCGACGGCTCCCCGCACGTCGTGCCGGTGGGCGTGACGTACGACCCCGAGGCGGGGCTGGCGCGCGTGATCACCAACAAGGCGAGCCGGAAGGTCGCCCACGTGCTGGCGGCCGGGCCCGAAGGGGCCCGGGTCGCGGTGTGCCAGGTCGACAAGGGGCGGTGGGCGACGCTGGAGGGCGTGGCCCGGATCAACACCGACCCGGACGCCGTCGCCGACGCGGTACGGCGCTACGCCGAGCGCTACGGCCGCACCCCCGCCCCCAACCCGGACCGGGTCGTCGTCGAGATCGCGCTGACCCGCGCCATGGGCCGCGCCTGACCCTCGGCCCGGCCCCCGCGGCCCTGTCGATCCCGCCCCCGAAACACCCCTGCATGCTGCATGATTGACGCTCCGGCAGATTCGGTTGGCGTACGGCTACGGGGAGGTGCCCGGCTGTGGCACGGGTTGTGGGAATCGATCTGGGCACGACGTACTGCGCTGTCGCGGTGGCGGACCGGACCGGCACCGCGTCCATCGTCCGCAACCGCGAGGGCGAGAACATCACCCCGTCCGTGGTGATGTTCCAGGGCGACGTCGTCGTCGTCGGCTCGCAGGCCAAACGCTCCGCGGCCACCGCCCCGGACCACGTGGTGCAGTTCGTCAAGCGCTACATGGGCGAGCCCACGCCCGTCTACACCTCGGAGTCCGGCACCCCCTTCCGCCCCGAGGAGATCTCCGCGCTGATCCTCAAGCGGCTCAAGGAGGACGCCGAGATGATGCTCGGCGAGCCCGTCGAGCGCGCCGTGATCACCGTCCCCGCCTACTTCGACGACGCCCGCCGCAAGGCCACCCAGGACGCCGGCCGGATCGCCGGCCTGGAGGTGCTGCGGATCGTCAACGAGCCGACCGCGGCCGCCCTCGCGTACGGGCTCGACCAGGACGAGGACGAGCGGGTCGGCACCGTCCTCGTCTACGACCTCGGCGGCGGCACCTTCGACGTCACCGTGATGAAGGTCGAGGACGGCGAGTACGACGTCATCGCCACCGACGGGGACCGCAACCTCGGCGGCTTCGACTGGGACGGGGCGCTGATGGAGCACCTCAACGGCGCCTTCATGGCGGCCGGCGGCCCCGACCTCACCGACGACACCGCCACCCTCGCCGAACTGCGCGACAAGGCGGAGATCGCCAAGCGCACCCTGTCCAACGCCCCGCAGGCCGTCGTCATGCTCTCGGCCGGCGGCCGGCACGAGCAGATCCGCGTCACCCGCGAGAAGTTCGACGAACTCACCGCCGAACTGCTGGACCGCACCCGCATCCTCACCGAGGGCGTCCTGGAGGAGTCCGGACTCACCTGGGACGACGTCGACAAGGTGCTGCTCGTCGGCGGTTCCACGCGGATGCCGCAGGTCCCGGCCCTGGTGGAGCGGCTGTCCGGGCGGACCGCGGAACCCGGCGTCAGCCAGGACGAGGTGGTGGCCCTGGGGGCCGCGCTGATCGCCCTGGACGCCGAGGTCCGCGCCGAACAGGCCGCCGAGCGCAAGAAGTACATCGGCAGCGGCGCCCACGTGGAGTCCGCCCCCGGCGACGGCCTGGCCCGGCTCACCAAGGGCAGGGTGAAGTCCATCAAGGACGTCACCTCGCAGTCGCTCGGCATGGTCGCCGTCCACGACGACGCCCCCCGCTCACCGGAGTACAACGCGGTGATCATCCCGCACAACACCACGGTCCCCGCGAAGGAGAGCGACACCTTCTACACGGTCCGGGAGCGCCAGTCCGCGCTGCGGGTGCAGGTCACCGAGGGCGAGGGCGAGGACCTGGACTACGTGAAGGTCGTCGGCGAGAGCACCCTGAAGATCCCGCCGTACCCCAAGGGCGCGCCCTTCGAGGTGTACTACGCCTACGACGTGGACGGCATCATCCACGTCGAGGTCAAGGACCTGACCTCGGGCGAGTGGCTCGGCGAGTTCGAGGTCGAGCGCCCGGACAACCTGGGCACCGAGGAGCTCGAGGAACTCAGCGACCGCGTGTCCCGCACCGCGGCCCTCTGACCGGAGCGGGAGCCGACGCCCCATGACCACGACGGACGTGCCCGACTACTACGCCGAGTTCGGGATCGGCACCGCCGACAGCGCCGAGGAGATCGGCAGGAAGCTCGACCGCGAGCACCGCAGCTGGGCGGGGAAGGCGAGCAAGGCCCCCACCGCCGACAAGCGCCGCGAGGCCGAGGACAAGGTGCGGCGCGTGCTGGAGGCCCGCAAGGCGCTCACCGACCCCTCCGCCCGCGCCCTGTACGACCGGCGGCTGGCCCGGTCCCGGAAGAAGGGGCCGGGGCCCCGGGAGCCGGAGGCCGTACAGCCGACCCTCGGCGGCACCGTACGCGACTGGGTGGGCAACGCCGAGCGGAACATCGAGGACGGCGACCTGCAGGCCGCCGAGTACGAGCTCCGCCAGGCCGTGCACCACGACGACCGCAACGCCTACGCCTGGCGACTGCTGGGCGCCGTCCACCAGGACCTCGGCGCCTACCAGGACGCCCTCCAGGAGCACCGCAGGGCGCTGCAGCTGGACCCGGACGACGCCGCGAACCACTTCCAGATCGGCAACGTCCACACCGCGCTCGGCGACCACCACACGGCCCTGACCTGGTACATGAAGGCCGACGACCTGGCACCGGGCGACCTCGGGACCGAACTCGCCGTCGGCGACGGCCTGTACGCCTCCTCGCGCTTCGACGAGGCGCTGACCTGGTACGAGAAGGCCCTGGCGCACAGTCCCGGCCACACCGGGCTGCGCGACCAGATCAGCCGCATCTGGTCGCTGCGTGCCGAGGGCTCGATGATCACGCACCCGGTCACCCGGAGGCTGGTCGTCGCCTCCGAGGAGGCCGCCCGGCGCATCCTGCACTGCGTCGACCAGGGCCTGGCCGTGCGCCCGGCCGATCCGGACCTGCTGGGGCGGCTGGAGTTCTACCGGGGGCTCGCCGCCGAGTCCCTGGGCAAGACCTGGCGGTGGCACAAGAGCATGCTCTGGGCCCTCGTCCCGGCCGTCGTGGTGCCGCTCACGCCGGCCAGGCCCTACGCCTGGTTCGTGGCGCTCGCCGCCCTCGCGCTCATCGCGTGGATCGGCTTCCGACCGCGCTGGTGGCACACCCGCGCGTCCCTCCCCCGGCACCTCCTCAACCCGCCTCAGCAGTACTGGAGCCGCGCATGAGCACCCCGCCACCGCTGCCTCCGCAGCCTCCGCAGGTCCCGCCCGTGCCGGCCGTACCGGTGGTGCCGGTGGTGCCGGTGGTGCCGGTGGTGCCACCCCTGCCGGAGGTGCCCCCGCAGCCCCCCGCGCCGCCGCAGGTGCCGCCGGAGGGCCCCGCCCCGCAGACCGCGCAGGAGCCCGCGCCCGACCCCCTGGCCGTGGTGGCCGACGCCGTCGACGGCCTGCGCGAGGAAATGGCCGCGCTCGGCGACCAGTTCCGCCGCCGGCTGCTCAACGACCGTGAGGGACGGCGCGGTCTGGACGAACTTCGCGCCGAGCTCGACCACGCCCGCAGGGCCGCCGAGGGCCGGTTGGTGCAGCCGCTCCTGTACGACCTCGTCCTCCTCCTGGACCGCATCGACCGCCACCTCGGCGTCGACGGCGGCTTCGGCGACTCGGTCGGCGCCGAGCTGCTGACCCTCCTGGAGAAGTACGGCATGACCCGCATCCCGGTCACCGCCGGGCGCTTCGACCCCGCCCTCCAGGAGGCCGTGGGCACCGTCCCCGCGCCCCGGCCGGAGCTCGCCGGCGAGGTCGCGGAGGTCGTACGGCACGGCTACCGCATGGGGGACCGCGTCGTACGCCCCCAGCAGGTCCGCGTGCACGCGCCCGCGTGACCGAAGGGCCGAGGAGGCCAAGGAAGCCAAGGAAGCCAAGGACCCGAGGAACCCAGGGAGCCCCGGATTGCCCAGGACCACACAGCTGCGGACGTACACCATCAAGCCGGAGATGCTCGACGCCTGGCTCGGCCTGTGGCACGCCGAGATCGTGCCGCTGCGCCGGGCCCACGGCTTCGAGATCGGTCTGGCCTGGGTGGACCGCGAGCGCAGCCAGTTCGTCTGGCTGATCGCCTACGACGGCGAGGACGGCTTCGCCGCGGCCAACGCCCGCTACTGGGACAGCCCCGAACGCGTACGGATGCCGCTGCAGCCCGAGGACTACCTCGTCGGCAGCGAGGTCCGTGAGGTCGAACCGGCCTGAGCCGCCGCCCACACCGCGGCCGCCGCCCACACCGGCAGCCACGCGGCGGCCACCAGCGCGCCCGCCCCGGCCGCCGCACCCACCACGCCCATCCCCCGGCGCCGGGCCCACACGGAACCGGCGCCGCCCACCACCAGCAGCGCCGCCACCACCGGGACCGGCACCAGCCCCGCGTACCGCGGCACGCCCACGTCCCCGTACGCCGCCACGCCCACGCTCACCAGGGCCAGCGCCAGCAGCCCGGCGGTCCACCACGGCCCCTCGCGCCGCGCCGCCAGCCGCAGCCCGGCCCACATCGCCACCGTCGCCAGCCCCACGTCCAGCCCCTCGGCGCCCCAGTTCGCCCCGAGCGGCACCGCGCCGGCCACCATCCCCACGGCCAGCCCCACCACGATCCCGGCTCCGACGCTTCCGTGCGGCATACGGACCGTCTTCCCCACCACGCGCCCCACACGCCCGCCCCGCCACGGGAGGCCACCCCTTCGGCGGACGCGGGACCGGGACGGCACGGCCTGATCACGAGCAACCGAATCGACTTGGCACGGGTGTTCGGGGCCTGCCAGGATTTCACTCCTCAGGGAGGGATCTTTGACCACATCCATACGCGCCCGCGCCACCGCGCTCGCGCTCGCAACGACCGCCGCCGGCCTCGCGCTGCCGGCCGGCGCCGCCCACGCGGCGACCACCTGCTCCACCGGGGTGTGGGTCGCGTCGTACTACGCGAACACCACCTTCAAGGGCACCCCGAAGAAGACCGCCTGCGACACCTCGATCAACGAGAACTACGGCACCGGCGATCCCGCCAGCGTCACCCTGCCGAAGGACAACTTCGGCGTCCGCTGGAGCCTGACCCGCGACTTCGGCTCCGGCGGCCCCTTCACGTTCACCGCCGCCGCCCGCGACGGCATCCGCGTCTACCTCGACGGCACCCGCAAGATCGACCTCTGGAAGGACGTCTCCACCACCCGGAGCAAGACGCTCAACCTCACCGTCCCCAAGGGCAGGCACACCCTCCGCGTCGACTTCGCCGCCTTCAAGGGCAGCGCCAACGTCAAGTTCACGTACGCGCCGCGCACGTCGGCGTCGGTGGACAAGACGAAGCCGCTGGCACCCACCGGCCTCAAGGCCCCGGCCAGCGGCCACGCTTTCACGCTCGCATGGACCAGGAACGCCGAGATGGACCTGGCCGGTTACCGGGTCTACCGGCGCACCGGCACCGGCGCCTGGGCACGGATCGGCGGCAGCGCGCTCGTGACCACGCCGTCCTACCGCGACCTGCCGGCCGCCACGGGGGCGAAGTACTCCTACGCGGTCACCTCGGTCGACAAGGCGGGCAACGCCTCCGCGATGTCGGCCGCGGTCACCGTCACGTCGATCGACGAACAGGCCCCGGCCACGCCGACCGGTCTGAAGGCCGCAGTGACCGCCGACGGCAAGGGCTACGCCCTGACCTGGAACGCGGTGTCGGACGCCAAGCAGTACGGGGTCTACCGGTCAACGTCGGCGGCGGGCCCGTGGACGCAGATCGGCACCCCGTCGGCCGCGTCGTACACCGACACGACGGCCGCCGCCAAGACGACGTACGTCTACGCCGTCGCCGCGGTGGACGCCGCGGGCAATGCTTCCGCGAAGTCCGCGTCCGCGGGCGCGGCCCAACTGGTGATCCGGCCGGACGCACCCCGTGACGTGGCGGCTACCCCCCTGGAGAACCTCCTCGGCGTCAAGCTGACCTGGAGCCTCCCCAGGGCGCAGGCCGTCGGAACGTACACCGTGTACCGCTCGACCACCTCGCCGGTAAACCCGGCCACCGCGACCCCCGTCGCCTGCACGGTCAATCACGAGGGCAACCTCGGCTCGGACCCGGTGCGGTACAGCTGCACCGACACCAGCAACTCCCTGCGGCGCGGCGTGACCTACCACTACGCCGTCATACAGAGCGCCGACGGCGTCGCTTCGGCACCCTCGAACGAGGCCGCCTTCGCTGTGCCGGGCGACGAGGAGCCCCCGGCCAAGGTCACCAGCCTGACCGTCGTGCCGACCGAGTACGGGGTGCGCCTGCACTGGGACCCCAACACCGAGCCGGACCTCGCCCGTTACGCGGTCTACCGCGGTGAGCTGTACGAGGACGAGGAGGAGCGGGTCTGCTACGACGCCCACGCGGTCGAGTGGCTGAGCCCGGGCACCACCGAGTACCTCGCCGAGCGGCTGCCCGACGGCGAGAAGGGCTGCTACTTCGTCGACGCCCAGGACATCTGGGGCAACTCCTTCTTCCTCTCGGAACACGACGCCCATGTGGTGGAGTTCACCGAGCTCGACCTCACCCCGTCCGTGGAGACCCCCGAGGGCTCCCCGGTCCGCTTGACCGCCGCCGGCGTCAGCGACGGCGTGCGGCTGGGATGGGGAGACGTGGCCGACGCCGTCGGTTACCTCGTCTACCGCTGGGACCGCGACACCGGCCGCTACGAGAGCCTCACCCCGGAGCCGGTCACCGCCACCGCCTGGACCGACACCACCGCCGCCCGCGGCACCACCCACTTCTACTGGGTGCGCGCCGTGCACGGGGACGGAACGGAGTCGCTGCCCGGAGGGGCCTACGCGATCGTGACACCGTAACGCCCCGGGACAGCCGGAAAAGGGCGGGCCTTGCGATTATCGCAAGGCCCGCCTTACTCTGTACGCATGGACCCGTATGTCATCGAGCGCGTACGCACCGTGATGGACGCGGCGGCGATGACCCAGGCCGCCTTCGCCCGGTCGGTCGGGCTCACGCCCGACAAGCTGTCGAAGTCGCTGAGCGGGATCCGCCGTTTCACCTCGCTCGACCTGGCGCTGATCGCGGAGGCGGGCGGCACGAGCGTGGACTGGCTGCTGACCGGTAACGAGCCGCTGCGCCCCGCGCTCGCGGCCCGTACCCGGGGCGACACCACCGCCGACCCGGTGGGGGCGCAGGAGGTCGCGGCGCGGTTCGCCGACGCCTTCGAGGTGCTGGAGCTGCTGGGCCGCACAAGGCAGTTGCCCGCCGTGCCCGAGGTCGACCCGGCGCCGGAGCGGTACGCGGCGCAGGGCGAGCGGCTGGCGGCCGAGGTGCTGGAGCTGCTGCCGGCCTCGGGGACGGGCACGGACGAGCTGATCGCGGCGGTGGAGGACCGCTTCGGGGTGGACGTCGCCATCACCGGGCTTCCCCAGGGTGTGGACGGCCTGGCGTGGCAGGCCGACTCCTTCCGCCTCGTCCTCCTCGCGCCCACCGACCTGTGGACGCGGCAGCGCTTCACGCTGGCCCACGAGCTCTGCCACATCCTCGCCAGGGACGCGCGGAGCGTGGTCGTGGAGTCCCGGGTCGCCCCCGGCCGGCAGAAGGACCTGGCCGAGGTCAGGGCCAACGTCTTCGCGTCGCATCTGCTGATGCCCACGCGCGAGTTGACGCAGGCCGCGACGGCGGAGGGCGGGCTCTCGGACGCCGGATTCGAGCGGCTCGTCGTGCGCTTCCGGGTGTCGCCGAGCGCGCTGGCGGCCCGGCTGCACCAACTGGGACTCATCGACGCGGCACGCCGCAAACAGCTGCGCGCCCTCACCACGGAGGCCTGCCACCTGCTCGCGGGCGCCGGCGACGACTACCAGAAGCAGGCCTCGCAGGCCTCGGCGGAGCGCTTCCCGCCCCGTGTCGCCTCGGAGTTGTACAAGGCCTACCTGGCGGGGGAGACGACCCTGCGTCCGCTGGCCGAGCTGCTGGGCACCGACGTGGAGCGGCTGCACGACCTCCTCGCGCCCGAACCGCCCCCGGGCAACGGCATCGAGCAACAGGACGCGGAAGAAGGGGATCCGGTCTTCCAGCCATGACCACGTGGTGGTTCCCCGACAACACCGTCCTGTGCAACTTCGCGGCCGTCGACCGGCTGCTCCTGCTGGAGAAGGTGCTGGACGGCCGCGGCCGCTGGACCCAGGCCGTGGCCTGGGAGGCGGGCCGTTCCGCGCGGTTCCTGCCAAGGCTGGCCGGGCTGGCGGAGGCCGGGTGGCTCGGCGAGCCCGTGGAGATCAGCGACGACGCCGAGCTGCGGGAGGTCGACCGGCTGCGCCGGGCGGTCTTCGGCGGCTCGTCCCACCTGCCGACCAAGCACCTCGGCGAGGCCGAGACGTGCGTGCTGATCACCCGGCGCCGTGAGTTCCGGGGCTCGGTCTGGATCACCGACGACCGCTCGGCCCGCGACTTCGCGCGCCGGCGGGGCATCAGCACCAAGGAGACCTTCGACCTCGTACGGGAGGCGTGCGCCGGAGGGCTCGTCCCCGCGGCGGAGGGCCACCGGCTGCTGGAGGCGATGATCGCCTCGGGGCGCCATCTGCACCGCGTCTCGCGCGGCCCCGCGGACCTGCTGGCCTAGCGGGACGGGCGGCGGGCGGTCACTCCGGCCGCTTGGGGCGCCACACCACCAGCGCGGAGGTCTGCTGGACGTCCTGGTAGGGCACCAGGTCACGCCGGTACGAGGCGTGGACGGCGGCCTCACGCTGCTGCATGGCCGCCGCCGCGCCCTCCAGGGCCGCGGAGAGCTCGGCGACCCGCGACTGCAGGGCCGCCACCTGGTTCTCCAGTTCGATGATGCGCTTGATGCCGGCCAGGTTGATGCCCTCGTCCTGGGAGAGGCGCTGGACCTCGCGCAGGAGTTCGATGTCACGAGCCGAATAGCGGCGGCCGCGCCCGGCCGTGCGGTCGGGCGAGACCAGGCCGAGGCGGTCGTACTGGCGCAGGGTCTGCGGGTGCAGCCCGGAGAGCTGGGCCGCCACCGAGATGACGTAGACGGGCGACTCGTCGGTCAGCTCGTACGGGTTGCGGCCCCGACCGCCACGCATGCCGCCGCTCGTGTTCATCGGCTCAGACTCCCTTCGCGGCATCGAACAGCTCTGCCCGCGGGTCGTCGTCCGCGGTCGCCTCCCGGTAGGCCTCCAGGGCGTCCAGCGCCTTGCCCTCGGTGGTCGCCGGGACCGCGACCTCGATCGTGACCAGCAGGTCCCCGCGGGTGCCGTCCTTGCGGACCGCGCCCTTGCCGCGGGCCCGCAGCGTACGCCCGTTGGGCGTGCCGGGGGGCAGCTTGAGGGTCACGGCGGGACCGCCGAGCGTCGGCACCTTGATCTCCCCGCCCAGCGCCGCCTCCACGAAGGTGACGGGCACGGTGACGGTGAGGTTGTCGCCCTTGCGTCCGAACACCGGGTGCGCGTCGACGTGCACGGTGACGTACAGGTCGCCGCCCGGGCCGCCGCGCTCGCCCGGCGCGCCCTTGCCGCGCAGCCGGATGCGCTGCCCGTCGGTGACACCTGCCGGGATGCGGACCTGCATGGTCCGCGCCGAACGGGCCCGGCCGCTGCCGCTGCAGACCTCGCAGGGGTCCTGCGCGATCAGGCCGCGGCCCTTGCAGTCCGTGCACGGGTCGGTGAGCGAGAAGCTGCCGCTGCCGCCGCGCGAGACCTGGCCGGTGCCGACGCAGGTCGGGCACACCCGGGGCGTGCCGTTCTTGTCGCCGGTGCCGGAGCAGGCCTTGCAGGGGGCCTGGCTGGTCATCTTCAGCGGCACGGTGGCGCCGTCCACCGCCTCGGTGAACTTCAGCGTCACCTCGGTCTCGATGTCCTGGCCGCGCCGCGGCTGCGTACGGGTCGTACCGGCGCCGCGGTTGAACAGACCGCCGAACACGTCGCCGAGGCCGCCGCCGAAGCCGCCGCCCTGGGTGGTGGTGCCGCCGGGGCCGCCGCCGAAGAGGTCACCGAGGTCGAAGCCGAACCCGCCCGGGCCGGCCGGGCCGGTGCGGAAGCCGCCGTTGCCGAAGAGGGCGCGGCCCTCGTCGTACTCCTTGCGGCGCTTGGGGTCCGACAGGACGTCGTTGGCCTCGGAGATCTCCTTGAAGCGCTCCTCGGCCTTGGCGTCGCCCTTGTTGGCGTCCGGGTGGAACTCGCGGGCGAGCTTCCGGTACGCCTTCTTGATCTCCGCCTCGGTGGCGTCCTTCGGGACGCCGAGGACCTTGTAGAGATCCTTCTCGAACAAGTCCCTGCTGATGCTCATCCCCGGCGTCCCTCCTTCCGTGCGCTACCCACGTCAGCCCTGTTCGGGGCCACCGTTCTCCTCGTCCGCCGTGTCGTCGTTCTTCTGCGTGCCCTGCGAGCCCGGCTGGGGCTCGGCGACGGCCACCCGCGCGGGGCGGATGGTGCGTTCACCGATGCGATACCCGGGCTGCAGGATCTGCACGCAGGTCGTCTGCGTGACGTCCGGCGAGTAACTGTGCATCAGGGCCTCGTGCACCAGCGGGTCGAAGGGCTCGCCCTCCTTGCCGAACTGCTGCAGCCCCATCTTGGCGACGACCGTCTCCAGGGACTCGCCGACCGACTTGAACCCGCCGACCAGCTCCTTGTGGTCCCGGGCACGGCCGATGTCGTCGAGCACCGGGAGCAGCTCGGTCAGCAGGTTCGCGATCGCGATCTCGCGGACCGCGATCCGGTCCCGCTCCACCCGGCGGCGGTAGTTCTGGTACTCCGCCTGGAGCCGCTGGAGGTCCGCCGTGCGCTCACCGAGCGCCGTGCGCACCTGGTCCAGCTGCGCCTGCAGAGCGACGTTGGCGTTGGCGTCCCCGGCCGGGGCCGCCGGGCCCGCCTGGTCGGCGGACCCGGCGCCGGGCCCCGCCTCGCCGGGGGAGTCCCCCGGCGAGGTGGAACCGGCCTCGGCAGAGGGGACGTCAGGCTCCTGCTCGAAGCCCGGGGTCTCCTCCGTCACGCGGCACCGTCCTTCTTGTCCTCGTCGACGATCTCGGCGTCGACGACGTCGTCGTCGGCCTGGGGCTGGGCACCGCCCGCGGCACCGGCCGCGCCGCCCTCGGCCTGGGCGTTGGCGTACAGCGCCTGGCCCAGCTTCTGCGAGGTGGCGGCGACCTTCTCGGTCGCCTCGCGGATGGCGGCGGAGTCCTCGCCCTTCAGCTTCTCCTTCAGGTCCGCGACGGCGGCCTCGACCTCGGTCTTGACGTCACCGGGGACCTTGTCCTCGTTGTCCTTGAGGAACTTCTCGGTCTGGTAGACCAGCTGCTCGGCCTGGTTGCGGGTCTCGGCGGACTCGCGGCGCTTGTGGTCCTCCTCCGCGTACTGCTCGGCCTCGCGCATCATGCGGTCGATGTCGTCCTTCGGCAGCGCGGAGCCACCGGTGACGGTCATGCGCTGCTCCTTGCCGGTACCGAGGTCCTTGGCGGAGACGTGCATGATGCCGTTGGCGTCGATGTCGAAGGCGACCTCGATCTGCGGGATGCCGCGCGGGGCCGGCGGCAGACCGGTCAGCTCGAACATGCCGAGCTTCTTGTTGTACGCCGCGATCTCGCGCTCGCCCTGGTAGACCTGGATCTGCACCGACGGCTGGTTGTCCTCGGCCGTGGTGAAGATCTCCGAGCGCTTGGTCGGGATCGTGGTGTTGCGCTCGATCAGCTTGGTCATGATGCCGCCCTTGGTCTCGATACCGAGGGACAGCGGGGTGACGTCCAGCAGCAGGACGTCCTTGACCTCGCCCTTGAGGACACCGGCCTGGAGGGCGGCGCCGATGGCGACGACCTCGTCCGGGTTGACACCCTTGTTGGCGTCCTGACCGCCGGTCAGCTCCTTGACGAGCTCGGCGACGGCGGGCATACGGGTCGAGCCGCCGACGAGGACGACGTGGTCGATCTCGGAGAGCTGGATGCCCGCGTCCTTGATCACGTTGTGGAACGGGATCTTGCAGCGCTCCAGCAGGTCCGTGGACAGCTGCTGGAACTGGGCGCGGGTGAGCTTCTCGTCCAGGTGCAGCGGGCCCTCGGCGGAGGCCGTGATGTAGGGCAGGTTGATCGAGGTCTCGGTGGACGAGGACAGCTCGATCTTCGCCTTCTCGGCGGCCTCGCGCAGACGCTGCAGCGCCATCTTGTCCTTGGACAGGTCCACGCCGTGACCCGAGGCGAACTGCTTCACCAGGTAGTCGACGATGCGCTGGTCCCAGTCGTCACCACCGAGGTGGTTGTCGCCGTTGGTGGCCTTCACCTCGACGACGCCGTCGCCGATCTCCAGCAGCGAGACGTCGAAGGTGCCGCCACCGAGGTCGAAGACGAGGATGGTCTGGTCGTCCTTGTCCAGGCCGTACGCCAGGGCGGCGGCCGTGGGCTCGTTGACGATGCGCAGGACGTTCAGGCCCGCGATCTCGCCGGCCTCCTTGGTCGCCTGGCGCTCGGAGTCGTTGAAGTACGCCGGGACCGTGATGACCGCGTCGGTGACCTTCTCGCCGAGGTATGCCTCCGCGTCCCGCTTCAGCTTCTGCAGGATGAAGGCGCTCATCTGCTGCGGGTTGAAGTCCTTGCCGTCCAGGTTGATCTTCCAGTCGGTGCCCATGTGGCGCTTGACCGACCGGACGGTCCTGTCGACGTTGGTCACGGCCTGGCGCTTGGCGACCTCGCCGACGAGCACCTCGCCGTTCTTGGCGAAGGCGACGACGGACGGCGTGGTCCTGGCACCCTCGGCGTTGGTGATGACGGTGGGCTCGCCGCCTTCGAGAACGCTGACGACGGAGTTAGTCGTGCCCAGGTCGATGCCGACCGCACGTGCCATGGTGGAATCCTCCAGCTGCCTACTTGAGTGGAACTGGCTCAAGGGTGCCTCACAGCTCTCACCCTGTCAACAGACCTGAGTCGTGGTGACTCAACTTATGGGCCAGCCCTCCGCGCACGGACGGCCACGGCGAGCGACCGCGCGGCCGCCGGACCGCTCCTGCGTCAAGGGAAGGCACGCCTCAGCGACACAGATCACCGGCGGCACGGCTGCGCACGTGCGCCGATACTGGGTAGTCTCAGGAGAACCGAATAAGTTACTGCTTAGTAGGCAGCCGGGCGTCAGCCCCGAGCCTCCGCTCTCGCAGGTCCGAGGAGCCCCCTCATGCAACTCGCCGCGATCATCGTGTCGCTGGTACTCGCCGTGGTCGGCGTTGCGCTGTTCAGCCGCGCCATCGCCCAGATCTACCGGTTCGTACGACTGGGCCAGGACGTCCCCGCGGACACCCGTACGGACGACTGGCGCGCACGCACCGTCACGGTGGTCCGGGAGTTCCTCGGCCACACCCGGATGAACCGCTGGGGCGTCGTCGGCGTCGCCCACTGGTTCGTCGCCGTCGGCTTCTTCTCCCTCGTGCTCACCCTGGTGAACGCCTTCGGCCAGCTCTTCCAGGCCGACTGGATGCTGCCGGTCATCGGCCACTGGCTGCCGTACGAGGTGTTCGTCGAGTTCATCGGCCTGATGACCACGCTCGGCATCCTCACGCTCATCGTGATCCGCCAGCTGTCACGGCCGGGCCGGGCGGGCCGCAAGTCCCGCTTCGCGGGCTCCAACACCGGCCAGGCCTACTTCGTCGAGTCCGTCATCCTCATCATCGGCCTCGCGATCATGACGCTGCGCGGCCTGGAGGGCGCCCTGGCGGAGGTGCACGGCTACGAGGCCGCCTACTTCGCCTCGTACCCGCTGGTCGCGGCCTTCAAGGGGCTGAGCGTCGGCACGCTGCAGAACCTGGTCTACCTGACCGCGATGATCAAGATCGGGACCTCCTTCATCTGGATGATCACGGTCGCCCTCAAGACCGACATGGGCGTCGCCTGGCACCGCTTCCTGGCCTTCCCCAACATCTGGTTCAAGCGGAACGCCGACGGCGCCGTGGCGCTCGGCGCCCTGCTCCCCATGGCCTCCGGCGGCAAGCCGATCGACTTCGAGGACCCGGGCGAGGACGACGTCTTCGGGGTCAGCCAGGTGGAGCAGTTCTCCTGGAAGGGCATCCTCGACTTCTCCACCTGCACCGAGTGCGGCCGCTGCCAGTCGCAGTGCCCCGCCTGGAACACCGGCAAGCCGCTCTCCCCGAAGCTGCTGATCATGTCGCTGCGCGACCACGCGCACGCCAAGGCGCCGTACCTGCTCGCCGGCGGCGGCAAGACCGCGGAGGGCGAGGAGAAGGCCTCCGAGGAGCAGCTGAAGGACGTCCCCGCGTCGGCCCTCGCGGAGGCCGAGCGCCCGCTGATCGGCACCGCCGAGGAGAACGGCGTCATCGACCCGGACGTCCTGTGGTCCTGCACCACCTGCGGCGCCTGCGTCGAGCAGTGCCCGGTGGACATCGAGCACATCGACCACATCGTCGACATGCGCCGCTACCAGGTCATGATCGAGTCCTCGTTCCCGTCCGAGGCGGGCACGATGCTCAAGAACCTGGAGAAGAAGGGCAACCCCTGGGGCCTGCCCAAGAAGCAGCGGCTCGCCTGGGTCAAGGAGGTCGACTTCGAGGTCCCCGTCGTGGGCGAGGACATCGAGGACCTCACCGAGGTGGAGTACCTGTACTGGGTCGGCTGCGCCGGCTCCCTGGAGGACCGCGCCAAGAAGACCACCAAGGCCTTCGCCGAGCTGCTGAACATCGCGGGCGTCAAGTTCGCGATCATGGGCGGCGAGGAGAACTGCACCGGTGACTCCGCCCGCCGCCTGGGCAACGAGTTCCTCTTCCAGCAGCTCGGCGCCGAGAACGTCGCCATGCTGAACATGGCCTTCGGCGAGGACGACGAGGACGAGTCGACCAGGAAGCCGAAGGCGCAGAAGAAGATCGTCGCCACCTGCCCGCACTGCTTCAACACCCTGGCGAACGAGTACCCGCAGCTCGGCGGCGAGTACGAGGTCATCCACCACACCCAGCTGCTGCAGCACCTGGTCGACGAGGGCAAGCTCGTCCCCGTCACCCCGGTCGAGGGCATCATCACCTACCACGACCCCTGCTACCTGGGCCGCCACAACAAGGTCTACACGCCTCCGCGCGAGATCATCGCCAAGGTGCCGGGCCTGCGGAACGAGGAGATGCACCGCCACAAGGAGCGCGGCTTCTGCTGCGGCGCCGGCGGCGCCCGCATGTGGATGGAGGAGCGGATCGGCAAGCGCATCAACAACGAGCGCGTGGACGAGGCGCTGTCCCTCAACCCGGACATCGTCTCCACCGCCTGCCCGTTCTGCCTGGTGATGCTCTCCGACTCCGTCAACGGCCGGAAGAACGAGGGCAAGGCCAAGGAGTCGCTGCAGGTCGTCGACGTCTCCCAGCTGCTGCTGGACTCGGTCAGGACCCCGCTCGACCCCGACGGCGAGCCGGAGACGGCGAGCGAGCCGCAGCCGGAGCCCGCGAAGTAGCACGTGGAGCAGCCCGGTCCGCGGACGGACCGGGGAACGCCGGTGGGCGCGTACGGATCCCGTACGCGCCCACCGGCGTTCGTGTGCTCTTCCCGCTCCCCCGGCGCCCTCAGCCGCCGATGCCGGACTGCCGCAGCAGCGCGGCGAAGGAGGCGGGGTCGAACAGCTTCTGCAGGTCGGCCTGGGACACCGCCGTGCCGTCGATCTTCACGTACGGGGTACCCGTGGCACCGCTCTTGACGAAGGCCTCCTCGGAGGCGGTCACGAAGTCCCCGTACGACTGCTTGCGCACTGCCGTGTCGAAGGCCGCCCCACGCAACCCCTTCACCTTGCCGGCGAGCTCCAGCAGGTACGCGTCGGTGAACCCGTCCACCTGCTCCTGCGGCTGGTTGGCGTAGAGCAGCTCGTGGTAGGTCGCGAAGGCCCCGGTACCCGCCTCGACGGACGCGCGCAGGGCGCCCGCGGCCTTCTTCGAGCCGCTGCCCTTGAGGTTCTCGTCCAGGAACGAGGCCAGGGTGTACTGCAGTTTGACCTCACCGGCCTTCGCCAGCGCCGCCAGCTGCGGACCGGCGGCCGTCTCGAACGCCTTGCAGATCGGGCAGCGCGGGTCCTCGTAGATGTGGACGGTCTTCGGCGCCGCCGGGTCGCCCACCGTGATCGTCGTCCCGTCCGCCTCCAGACGGGCCGGCAGCGCGGCCAGCACCGCGGGGTCCGGCTTCACCGGCACGCCGCCCACGGCGGACGAGGCGGCGGGGGAGCTCGCCGCGGCCGGCGCGTCCGGCGAACCGGAGTCGGTCGTCAGCAGCCCGCACCCCGTCACCGCGAGGGTCAGCAACCCCGCGACCGCCGCGCCCACCGCGGCACGCGCTGAGGTGCGCGCGGTCCCGCGCGCGGCATTCCGTACGGCCCTGACAACCATCGGCACTTCCGTCCCTTCGGATCCGTTCCGCCCCGAACGGTAGGGCTTCACCGGCCCGTATGCCCAACCGCACGACCGGCCCGCCGGCATTCCCCCGCGCGGGTGTTCGCCCCGGGTGCACCCGGACACAACCTTCCGTCCACCCGGCCTGTCACACAGTCACCTGTTCCGCACCGATGGGAGCCGCCGTGCGCGTTCGCGTCCTCGCCCTCGCCCTCACCGCGACGGCAGCCTGCCTCGCCCTGCCTTCCCAGGCGGCCGGGGCCGCCACGCCCGCCAAGCCGTACGACTTCAACGGCGACGGCTACCCCGACCTGGCGATCGGCGTGCCGGGAGGGACCGCGGGCGGCAGGACGGCCGCCGGGTACGTCGCCGTGGTCCCCGGGTCGGCCGGCGGCCCCCGCACCTCCGCCCGCCGCACCGTCAGCCAGTCCACCGCGGGCATCCCCGGCTCCTCCGAGACCGGCGACCGGTTCGGGGCCCGCCTGGCCAGCGGCGACCTCGACGGGAACGGCTACGCGGACCTGATCGTCGTCGCGCCGGGCGAGAACGCGTCCGCCCTGGAGGACACCGGCCGCATCACCATCCTGTGGGGCGGCTCCTCCGGCTTCACGCGCGGCACGTCCCTGCCCGGCTCGGGCGCCTACAAGGGCACGGGCTTCGCCGGCCTGGCCGCGGCGGACGTCAACGGCGACGGGCGGCTCGACATCGTCACCGGCAACCGGGGCGACGAGAGCGGGGGCCTCTCCGTGGCCCTCGGCCCGTTCGCCCCCGGCCGGGCACCGGCCGCCCTCACCACCGTCACCGATGACGGCATCCCGCACTTCGTCGGGCGCATCCGCCTCGCGGTCGGCGACATCGACGGCGACGGCAGGACGGACGCGGCCGTGGCGTACAACGGCCTCGACGGCGGCGGCACCGCCTATCTGCGCGGCACCGCGGCCGGCCTCGTCCGGGCGCCGTCCTGGTACGGCGAGACCACGGGTGAGGCCCTGGCGGTCGGCGACTTCGACGGGGACGGCCGCGCGGACGTCGCCGTCGGCGGCGCGGGCTTCGGCATCCACGACACCGAGGAGCCGTGGGTGCCCGAGCACCCGCTGCCCACCCGTACCGGCGGCATCGTCCGCGTCCTGTACGGCAGCGCCCAGGGCCCGGCCGCCACGCGGCCCCCGGTGGACCTCGCCCAGGGCACGGCGGGCGTACCCGGCAGCGACGAGGCCGGCGACCGCTTCGGGGCGGCCCTGGCGGCGGCGGACCTCACCGGCGACGGCCGCGCGGACCTCGCGGTCGGCGTGCCCGGCGAGGACGTCGGCACAGTGGCCGACGCGGGCAGCGTGACCGTCCTGCCCGGCTCCCCCTCCGGCCTGACCGCCACCGGGGCCCGGACCCTCCACCAGGACTCGGCGGGCGTGCCCGGGGGCAACGAGCGCGGCGACGGCTTCGGCGGCACCTCCGGATGCGGCCTCCTGCTGCGCGACCTGAACCGCGACGGCCGCGCCGACCTCTCCGTCGCCGCCCCCGGCGAGGACGCGGGCAGCGGCCGCGTGTGGACCTTCCGCGGCACCGCCTCCGGCATCACCGCCACCGGTTCGGCCACCTTCACCGCGGCCGGACTCGGGCTGCCCCGTCCGACCGGCGGCCTCGCCTTCGGGGCCACGCTCTGCTCCTGAAGCCGGTGCGCGGCGCGGACGTCCCACAGGCCACTCGAAAAAATTTGCGCCTCTCACGCAACTGTTTGGGATGGTCGCGGGTCTGAGTTGTGCCAACCGCGTCCGCCGTCCGGCTGAACACCGGGTGAACGGGCGCGGCGGCTCCTCCACAGACTGCGGATGCCCACGGGCATCCCCGCATGCACAGGAGTACACCCGCATGCACAAGCGCACCCGGGTCGCCCTCGCGGCGACCGCAGCCGCCGCGCTCACCGGCGGCCTCCTCACCCTCGCGGCGACCCCCGCCTCCGCCACCGGCACCGGCCACAAGGCGGACTTCAACGGCGACGGCTACGCCGACGTCGCCTTCTCCGCCGGCAACGCCTACGTGAGCGGCCTGAAGGGCGCCGGCCAGGTCGTCGCCCTCTACGGCTCCTCCAACGGCCTCACCGCCGCCCGCCGCAGCGTCATCAGCCAGAACACCTCCGGCGTCCCCGGCGGCGCCGAGAAGGGCGACGGCTTCGGCTGGATGACCGCCGTCGGCGACTTCAACAGCGACGGCTTCAGCGACCTGGCCGTCGCCGCCGCCTCCGAGGACCTCGGCAGCGACGTCGACGGCGGCATGGTCACCATCCTGTGGGGCTCCTCGAAGGGCCTCACCGGGGGCACCACCCTCGCCGACCCCGCGCCCAGCAGCCACGACCGCTGGGGCCGCTCCCTCGCGGCCGCCGACTTCGACGGCGACGGCAAGGACGACCTCGCCGTCGGCTCCTCCGCCAGCACCGTCTACGTCTACAAGGGCGGCATCACCAAGAGCGGCACCTCCGGCGGCCGCTACACGGTCAAGCCCCCGATCCAGTCCGGCGGCGACACCGGACCGCTCAACCTCACCGCGGGCGAGGTCAACGGCGACGGCATGAGCGACCTGATCGTCGACGGCTACGAGACCACCAGCGACTACGGCTGGAACGCCAACTACTACCTCCCCGGCTCCGCCTCCGGCCTCGTCGCCTCGCGCGCCGTCAAGCTCCAGGGCGGCGTCATCACCGGCATCGGCGACGTCAACGGCGACGGCCACGGCGACATCGTCATCGGCGTCAGCTGGGACCCGGGCACGGGCGGCGAGCCCAGCGTCCCCGGCTCCGTCAAGGGCGGCACCGTCAAGGTCGTCTACGGCACCGCGACCGGCCCCGGCAGCGCCACGTCCATCACCCAGGACAGCGGCAACATCCCCGGCGGCTCCGAGAAGGGCGACGCCTTCGGCAGCGAGCTCCACCTCGGCGACGTCAACGGCGACGGCTTCCAGGACCTCGCCGTCGGTTCCGCGGGCGAGGACCTGGACGGGGTCGTCGACGCCGGCTCGGTCACCCTCCTGTACGGCTCGCCGACCGGGCTCAACACCACGGCCGGCTACCAGTACTTCACGCAGAACACCGCGGGCGTGCCGGGCTCGGACGAGAAGTACGACCAGTTCGGCGGCGAGCTCCACCTCGACGACGTCAACGGCGACGGCAAGGCCGACCTGACCGTCACCACCTACGGCGAGAACGGCGGCAACGGCGCCGTCACCGCCCTGCGCTCCGACGGCACCAAGATCAGCACCAGCGGGGCGCTGTCGATCGCCCCCAGCACCGTGGACGTCTCCACCTCCGGAAGCCCCCTGTTCGGCGCCAACTTCGGCAACTGACCCCGCACGCGCGGGCGTGGAATCTGTCACAGCTTGGCAGCAATGCCCCTCCGGGGGCGGGGGGCGCCGCCCTCCGCCCCCGCGAACGGGTACGTTCGAGGCGTGGCTGGATTCAGGAACGGACGCGGACGGGACGGGGACGTGCAGCACCCGCATCAGCAGTACGGCGGCTACCCGCAGCAGAACACCTCGCCGGGCGGGCAGCAGCCCCACCACGGCTTCACACCGGCCGCCGAGGGTGAGCCCGAGTACTTCGGCGGCTCCGCGGCGCCGGCGCCCTCGTACGACAACAACCCCGGGCACACCCGCGCCTTCTCCATCGGCGACGCGCCCGACGCCTACGACCCCTACGAAGCGCAGTCCCCGCAGCACCCGGACCAGGTGTCCACCTACCGCGCGGGCCACACCATGGCGCCCCCGGCCGGCCCCCGGCTCGGCTGGAAGCAGCTGCTGAGCGGGATCGTCATGCGCCCGTCCGCCACCTTCTGGCAGATGCGCGACTACCAGGTGTGGGGCCCCGCCCTGATCGTCACCTTCCTCTACGGGCTGCTCGCCGTCTTCGGCTTCGACAGCGCCCGCGAGGACGTGCTCGACGCCACCCTCTCCAACAGCGTCCCCTGGGTGGTGTGCACGGCCATC
The DNA here is from genome assembly GCF_056858595.1 of Streptomyces sp. TOM-9. Lineage (NCBI taxonomy): Bacteria > Bacillati > Actinomycetota > Actinomycetes > Kitasatosporales > Streptomycetaceae > Streptomyces > Streptomyces sp. TOM-9. The sequence goes on from NZ_JBXEQB010000001.1 coordinate 4,683,892, forward strand.
GCCGTCATCCTCTGCGGCCTGATGCTCGGCGCCGTCACCAACGCCCTCGCCCGCCAGCTCGGCGGCGACGGCGCCTGGGCGCCCACCATCGGCCTGGCGATGCTCGTCACCTCGCTGACCGACGCCCCGCGCCTGGTCTTCGCCGTCTTCCTGGGCAGCGCCAACAGCTTCGTCCAGTTCCTCGGCTGGGCCACCTGGATCGGCTGCGCCGCCCTGCTGACCTCCATGGTCTCCAAGTCCCACGACCTCCCGTGGCCCAAGGCCCTGGGGGCGGCGTCGATCCAGCTGATCGCGCTGCTGGTGCTCTTCAAGCTCCCGGTGATCTGAGGCCCGCCCGCCACCCCGGCACGCGGAACCGGAACCACGGGTAAGGGGCGCCACTCCAGGAGTGGCGCCCCTTACCCATGTCCCACCGGCGGCCTCAGTCGTCGGCCGCCACGAGGAGCGTCAGGGCCGCGTGCGCGTGGTCGACGACGACGTACTCGTGGAACGCGCAGTGCACACCGCCCCAGTCGTGGAACGCGTCCCTGCCCAGTCGGCCAGACGGTGGCAGGCGGTCCCGGGGCCGATCACGCGGTGCACCCGCTCCTCGAGCACGGCTTCCAGGGACGTGGGGACCCTGCCGTACCGGGCGGCCCAGCCCCGAAGCGTCCGGATCGCGTCAGCGGGGGCCACCGGCCGGTAGGCGCCCGGGCTGATGCGGTCGAGCCGGTACGGGCCGTGGCGCGTGCCGTCCGGCTCGACGTCGCCCCCCGCGTAGTCGTCGCGGAACTGCTCGTGGGCGATCAGCGCCCCCAGCAGCTCCCGGTCACCCGCCCCGGGCGGGAAACGGAACGCCTTGAGGGAGACCCAGCGGAACGCGTGCCCGCCGGCGTCCTGGAACGCGTGGTCCCGGAAGTTCACGAAGGACCCGGCCACGAAGTGCAGCTGCGGCACGGCCATGGATCAGAGCGCGTCCCTCGACGGGGTGATCGGCTCCCCCGCCCCGCGCACCGGAGGCAGGACGCTCCAGGCGTCGTTGACTCTATGAGGGTCGTTCCCGAGCGCCCTCCGGAGCAGCAACTCATCCTGCACACCGCCGCCCGCAGCCACTCCGCCACCTGCGGGTTAAGGTGCCACTAAACGAGGAGGCGATGTGAAGCGCAGGCCGAGGTGGCAAAACCACCCAAGCTGGTACCTGGTGTTTCCGATAGCACCACTCCTGATCTTCGTGACGATCGAAGACAGCGCATTCTCACGGTTCCTCTTGGCTTCAGGACTCGCTTTGGCGGCAAGCCAGTACGGGAGAGAGGCAGCAAAGCGAGCCCAGCGGAGTGCAACACCCGTCGCGCCCACACCCGACCATCACTGACCTGAGGCGACCAGCGGGAACACAACGACGCGAGGCTGGCAGCAGCACAGCCTCGCGTCCGTCGCTAGGGGTTCCGATGGTCTTAGGTCAACGCCACACCGGCTCAATCAAGCTCGGGTCGAACTTGCGCTTGCCCCGCCCCGCGGGATGGATCAAGACAGCCGACAGGCTGTGCAAGATCAACGCCTGCTGACGCTCGATGGGGAGGGATTGGAAGTCCTCCGCGGTATCGACGCCCAGCGATGCGGTCTGCTCCCTTTGCTTGTTGAAACGTCCACGCTCTAGTTTCAGCTCGTCGCGTCGCCGTTCCAGGTCGGGCAGGAGCTGCAGCAGTGTCGACACGGTGATCTTCTTGGTCTTGGCGGCCTGTGTGAGCGCCGCGATGTCCGCCTCGACGTCAGCAAGCTCGAACGCCAGAGGCCACGGCTCAACTCCTTCCACGGCAGCTCCCGCAGCCCTTTCGCGCTGCTCAGCAAGAACGAGACTGATGATGAACTCGTCAACGGGGTCACCGGCGCGCGCGACCCTGCCACATCCCCCGTTCACCACGGAACATTGATAGCTGAACCGGCTGCCGGCGGAGCCAGTCTTCCGTCGCCTGTTGACTTGGCCGCGGATCTTGGCGTGACACAGCCCACAGCGAGCGATGCCAGACAGCAGGTACTTCCGAGCGAGCGAGTGACCGGGATACTTCTGCTTGCGCTCCACGACCACGGCGCACACCGCTTCCCACTCTGCAACGGTATTGATGGTTTCCCAGTCTCCGATGACTGGTTGCCCGTCGTCACCGAGCAGGATCTCGCCGCGGTATGTGCGGTATCCGCAGAGACGTGGGTTGGTCAGCATGCGTTCCACGAGGTGATGAGGGAGCCGCGTAGTCCCCTCCCGGGGATGCCCCAGTCCGCGACCCTGCCAGTCAGTGCGGATGGTCCCAATTCGTACGCCTGCCAATAGCTGCTTCTGGGCATCACGGATGTGCTCAGCGGCAACGGGGTCGACTTTACGTCCGCCCTTTAGCCAACCGTATGGAGCTGGACCGCCATTGGGCTTACCCTGCCTCGCCAGCTCAAGGTGCTTTCGCTGGATGCGGCGCGAGGCGTCATGGGAAGATTTGTTGGCGAATGCCACCATTACGCGAGCCATGGTGCGGCCATCAGCCGTGCCAAGGTTCACGTCGTTGGTGAGGGTAGCGAACACGCGGCGCTTGTGCTCGTCGTAGAGGTCGATGAGGCGCTCAAGGTCCTTTGGCTGGCGAGCGAGGCGATCGAGGTCGTACGCCACGACGCCATCAATCAGTCCGTCCGCCAAGTCGGCCAGCATCAACTCGAACTCGGGCCGCCGAACGTTCCGTTTGAACGCGGACACGTCGTTGTCCTCGTAAACCTTGGCTACGTCCCAGCCTCGTAGATCGGCCAAGCGTTCGCAGTCCTCGCGTTGACGAGCAACGCCGAGGCCTCCGCCCTCATCATCCCGGGAGATTCGCGTATAGACCGCGACTCTGAGAGTCACCGCTGGGCCCTGCCTTGAAGGATGAGGAGACGATGCACCCACTCGTCATCCCTTGCCGGAGCGTGACGGAGGTGCTTGGCGATCCACTCGTCCTTTGTCATGACGCGCTTGCGCTGTTTATGTTCAGTCCTTGCAGCCATCAAGATCACCCCCGTTGTAATGGGCAAGCGCTTCGCGGGCGGTTTCGCGATTGAGCTGGATGTCGCGGGCGATCGATGCGGCGAGGAGTGATTCGCCGGGGGTGTGGCCGTGGCCGGCGTATTGCCAGTCGGCCAGGACCAGGACGGTGTCCGGCTCGATGGGCTCCAGGCCGAGGCCCGCGTGTTCTTGGGCGGCGCGGTAGTCGGCGCGTTCCTGGCGCAGGGCGCCGAGGGTGGTGGAGTAGGCGCGGGATTTGGTGGAGAAGTGGCCGCGGAAGCCGAGCATGTGTGCCCAGGCCCACAGCCGTCGGTCGGGGTAGAGGTCGTCGAGGTCGCGGCAGGCTTGGATGAGGCGGCGGGCGTGGTCGGGCACGCCGTGGCGGTCGAGTTCGGAGAGCTCGCCTATGCGGCGGTCGAGGGTGCCGGTGTTCTCTGCTGCTTTGGTGGCGTACTTGGCGACGTAGGAGGCGACGGCCTGCTCGGTGATGTCGGAGCCGTCACCGAACGCCTTCACTGGCCGAACGTCGAGCTGGGCACCCCAGCGGAACGTCCGGGCCGATTGGTCACCAGCAGCGGGGATGGTAATCGAGGTGTACGAGTGGCGGGCGGCAGCGCGGACCGCGTCCTCCAATAACCCCGTGGTCGCCCAGGACGGCGGGGCGGTGTCCGGACCGTCCGGGCCGTCGAGGCGGATGACGGCGTGGAAGTGGACGGCGCCGCGCTTTTGGAACTCGGCGACCTTGCCGAAGGAGATCCGCAGGACCTCGGCCATGGCCCGTTGGGTGAGGCCGGCGCGGGCGGCGATCTCGCGGCGGAGCCGGTTGGTGAAGCGCTGCCACAGCTGCCCGGCGTGGTTGTTGAACAGCACCGCCCCCGCATAGTCATACGTCACCGGATCGAGCGCAGTACCGAGCGCCGGGTCATCGGCTGTGTGCTGGGTTCCGCAGCGGCAACGGCCGGTGTCGGGCCGGTTGTGGACGCGCCCGAAAGAGGGGGCGGTGAGCGTGGCAAAGACCCGGGGGTGATCCCGCACGGTGCCGGGGATATCGCGGCGGTCGTCGCCAGCCAGGCCCGCCCGGATGAGGTGGTAGGTGTCGCCTGCGTACGTCCAGGCGCACGAGGGGCAGCGGGAGGCGCGGCGGTTGCCGCAGGCGATGCGGAGCCGGCCGCCGGGTTCGTTCTCGGTGGAGTAGTGGTGCAGGGTCTCGCCGCTGGTCTTGTCTTTGGTGAGGGTCCAGCCGGTCAGGTGGATGGGGTCGGAGCAGCCGCCGGTGCGGCGGATCTGGTCTTCCCAGCGGTGGAAGCCCGGGGACCCGGCCACCCGCAACAGGTCGGTCAGGGTGGTCGGGTCCAGGCCCGCGAGGGTCGCGGTGTCGGTCACGCGCGGCCCCCGGCAAGGGAGGCGGCAGTGCGGGTGGAACGGGCGCCGGTGCCGTGGCAGGCCGGGCAGTGAACGGTGAGGGTGCGCAGGTGGCCACGGTGGTCGCGGCCGCCGAGGGTGATGGCGGCGGAGGCGAAGCCGTCGCAGGCCGGGCAGATCCGCGCCGGGGGTGGTGTGGGGTGGGCCATGATGGGGGTTCCTTCCGGATCTCTGGTTCGGGCAGGGGCACGGCTCCCGGGGCGGGCGATACTTGGCGGTTGGCACCGCCCCGGGGGCCGGTCAGCGGTGCTTGTGCTGGCTGTTGAGCATCGAGCGCAGGACAACAGCGCAGACGGCCACCGAGGCGGCGGTAACGGCGACCGCCAGGAGCAGCGAGACCAGAACGGCGCCGACGACCAGGACCACCGCAGTCCCGCCACCGACGAGCGCGACCAGGGCGCCCGGGGTGCGCTGCACGACGGGCCGGGACGACACCGGAGCCACGGGCAGAGGCGCGGGGGCCGGGACGTACTGCACGACGCCGGCGGCGGGCTCGACCGGCAACGGGAGCGTCACACCGGTCGGCATGGGGTTAGTCGGGATCTTCGGCCGGAGCATGAGCGTCTCCCTACTTGATGACGGTGTCGATGACGGGGGCGAACAGGCTGTCGGCGATGAGGTAGCCGCCCAGGAGCAGCACCAGAACCAGCCAGAGCGGCGGGCGGATGAGCTTGCAGCCGAGGTAGCCGACGACGATCAGGGCGAACCAAAGCGGGACGTCCACGGTTCTGCCTCCTACCGGGCCGAGCAGCGGTGAGTGCGGGCGGCCAGCTGGGCAGCTGACTGGCTGGAGTAGTCGGCGGACCAGCCGCAGCGGTCGTTGGTGCACACCGCGGCGTGCTTCGTGGTGCCGTGCCGGTCGCGGTGGGTGCCGATCTGCACGGGGCCGATCCGCATCACGGAGTGGAAGAAGTCGCGGGCGGGCATGGGGTCAGTCCTCCTGTCCGGTGAAGTCGCCGGCGTGGTCGGTGAGCCACTGGCGGATCTCTGGGTGTTCGTCGTCGGTCGCCTGGTTGATCGCGTCCTCGCCCAGGCGCATGGCGTCCACCAGGCGGTGGTTCCGGGTGAGTTCGGCGGACCGTTCCAGGGCAGCGCGGATGTGCGGACGCATCGGGGTTTCCTCCTTCTCAGGTGAGGTGGGCGGCGATGGCGTCGGCCAGCTGGGCGGGGACGCCGAGCCGGAGGCGCAGGGTGTCGGTGTCGATCCGGTGGCCGGTGCGGGCGTGGTGGTCGTCGGCGACCTTCCGGGCATGGGTCACGAGCGCGGCCGGGACCGTGGGAAGGGCCGGCGGGGGCGCAGGCAGGGCCGGGATGGGCTCGGCTGCTTCGACGGCTTCCGGCTCGGGCTCCGGTGCGGGGGCCCGTTCAACGCTGGCCGTTTCAGGCGCCTCGGGGGCCGGGGTTTCCAGGCGTTCTTGGGCGGGGCTTGGGGTGTGGACGAGGAGGGTGCCGCCGAGGAAGGCCAGGGCGGGCCATCCGGCCACGAGGATGCTCAGCCAGTCCGGGACGTGGTCGAGGTCGAGGAGTCCGGCGGTGGCGATGTTGGCCCCGAGGGAGGCGGACAGGGCCACCGCGAACCACAGCCACGCGGCACGGACGGGGGCGCCGTCGGTGCGGAGGGTGCGGAGTCGTCGCCAGGCAGCAACCAGGAGCAGGTCGACGCTGATGGGGTAGGCCCACGCCTTCCAGCCGCTCTGTCCGGCAGCGGCAGCGAGGTCGTGCAGGTGGGCGAAGGACAGGGCACCGGCGATCACGGCCTGGACCAGGACGGCGTCCACGCGGAGCTTAGGCATCGTCGGTCTCCTTCCTGCTTCGGGCATAGGAGGGGTAGGGACCTTGGCGCGAGGCGGTCACGCCGACCGTTGGGACGGGGAGAGATCAGGCCACGGCGGGCGCGGTCTTCGCTGCGACTTCGGGCGCAGCGACCGGGGCGAGCGGGAGCACCAGGGTGGGCCGGTAGGGGGCGAGTTCGGGCACGTCGGGGGTGCGGTCGGCGTGCCGGTTGCAGGCGTTGACGGCCTGGCGGAGCGTGGTGTGGGGGGTGCGGATGCGGGCCCATCCGCCGGTGGAGTCGCCGGCCACGGCGATGCCGGGGGTGTCCGGGCGGATTTGGATGGCAGCGAGGACGGCGTCGGGGGCGATGTCGCCGAAGGCCATGTTCGCGCTGGGTTCGTCGTTGACGCGGTGGGCGGTGCGGCCGGTGAGCTGGGCGCGGAGCATGGTGATGCCCTTGCCGAGTTCGGAGCCGAAGCGCTGTCCGCAGATCTCCAGGTAGATGCCGGCGGCGCGGCCGAGCTGGGCGAGCCGGGCGAGTGCGGTGATGATGCGGTCGCGGCGCTTTTCTTCGTCCTTGGTGGTGAACAGCGCGAGTTCGGCGACCTCGTCGACCAGGACCACGACCGGGGTCGGGCGCAGGTGGTCGGACAGATCCCAGATGTCGGCGGCGATCTCCGCATCGGGCACGTCGGCGGTGATCCGCTGTTCGGCGCGGATGAGCTGGTAGACGGCCTCCATGCGGTCGATGAGAGCGTCGAGGAGGTCGGCGGCAGTGTCGGCGTCGTCGGCCAGCGCGGAGAACCGGCGGGCCAGCGGGAACAACTCCACACCCTGCTTGCAGTCGATCCCGACCAGGGCCACATCCTGCGCGGCCAGCTCGGCAACCAGGTTCCGCTGGTACACCGACTTGCCGGACTTCGTTGCGCCGAGGGTCAGGGCGTGCGGGACGGTGCGGTAGTCGCGGTAGTGCACGGCGCCGTCTTCGCGCAGGGCGACCGGGACCCGCATCGGGGTGCGGTCGATCTTCGCGGGCATCTGCACGCGCTTGAGGACGTCGTAGCCGGTCATCCGCAGCTCAACGACACCCGAGCGCAGCTCGCGCGAGGTCACGCCGTACATGCCGAACGAGTGCCGCAGCCGGTCGCACGAGGCGGCGACGTCGAAGGCGTCCTGCCCCGGGCGCAGACCTAACCGCACCACCAGGCCGGTCCGAGTGGGGCGCAGGCGCAGGATGCGCGGGGCCCGGGGGCCGGGGGCGGGGCGGTTGGTGGCCCGCGCGAGGGCCATGCGCCAGCGGGACGGCGGAACGGTCAGACCGCACGCCTCCATCACCGAGCCGTAGCGGACCAGGACCCGCAGGACGGCGAGGGTGACGCCGAAGGTCAGCCAGTACCAGGCGGGGCGCCGCCACCGCAGAACCAGCGCGGTGGCGACGACCAGCAGCAGCGCGACCGTGAAGCGGGTCATGGTCAGGCCGCCTTCGCGATGCCGGCGGCGAGCGAGGTGACCGCGACCGCGCGGAAGCTGATGCCGTGGCGGCGCTGGCCGTTGAACTCGTTCTCCCACGGCCGGGCGACCAGGCCGGTGATCGCGACCGGGGTGCCCATCACCAGGTCACCGGAAATGCCCGGCTCCGGAACGGACACCGACAGGATCTCGACCTCGCCGTTCGCCGCGAACATCACGTCCACGGTCATCATCGTCGCGCCGGTCTCAGCGTCCGTGGCGATCTCACCGGTGCGGCGGTCGCGGACCTTGGGCTGGGGCGCCTGGGCCACCATCACGGTGGCGGCGGAGGTGTCAACGGGGATCTGACGCATCAGTGTGCGCTCCTTCTCTGCATGAGAGCTTGTCGTACTTAGTGTGTTGAGCTGATTCGAGAGTGCACCTGTCCTACTTGGTGTGTCAAGTGGCTATCGACGTCCGTCCATGCAATGTGCTGCACTAGGTACAACAAGCACTGAGAGGGTCCATGGCCGACTTCACCGGGCGGGCGGCGTACCTGCAGATCGCCGACGAGTTCAAGCAGAAGATCCATGACGGGGAGCTGGCCCCCGGAGACAAGCTGCCGTCAGAGTCCGAGCTGATGACCATTCACAACGTGTCACGCACAGTCGCCCGGCAGGCGATCTCCAGGCTTCGCGAGGACGGCTACGCGATCTCTCACCAGGGCAAGGGCAGTTTTGCCGCCATGCCCGGCAAGGGCGTGCCCGTGAAGAGGAGCCCGGAGTTCGAGCAGATCACCGAGCACCTGTCGGAAGTCCGCCGGGACCTTCGTCGTCTGGCCGATCGGATGGACCAGCTCGAAGACCTCGTCCGGCGCCAGACGCCAAAGCGGTGACCACACCATCGGCGCGACGCACCAACTCCGACAGCTCCTCTCCAAGTGCCGTGACTTCATTGATCAGTTCCATCCGTTCAGACGGGGTCAGTGCCATCTCGGCCCCCTCGCTGCACCATCGACCTGACAACACCTTGGGTTGTCAGCAACGCTAGAACCGGACCGAAGCAGGACCCCGGAAAATCTCTCCGGGGTCGCGCCGGGAGACGGGGGGACGCTCTTCCCATGCGAGGAATGACGACGAACCTGACGATCGGCGAACGAGTCGCGTGGTACCGCCGCAGGCGCGGCATGTCCCAGGACGTCCTAGCCGGACTCGTCGGCCGCACGGTCGACTGGCTCAGCAAGGCTGAGAACAACCGGCTGGAACTGGACAGGCTGTCGGTCATCAAGTCACTGGCCGACGCCCTAGACGTAACCCTTGGCGACCTGCTCGCGGAACCGACATTGCTGGAATGGACGGCGGACAGCGGCTCACGCACGGTGCCCGCACTCCGGTCCGCGCTGATGAACTACCGCCAGCTCACTCCAATGTTGGGAGTACCCACGGAGGGCGAGGCGACCCCCCTCGACGAGCTACGCGGCAACGTCGCGGCAGTCTGGGACGCTTACCAGGACTCCCGGTATGGATTCGCCACCCGCCGGCTGCCCCTCCTCCTGGCTGACGTGCTCATCGCAGCCCAGACGTACGAGGGTCGGGAAGGCGAGCAGGCGCACGAGCTGATGGCCATGACCTACCAGGGTGCCGCGATGGTGCTAACCAAGCTCGGGGAGACCGACCTCGCATGGATCGCGGCGGATCGCGGCCTGGCAGCCGCCCAACAGTCCGGGAATCCCGTCGTGACGGGATCACTGTTCCGCTCCGTCGCTCACTGCCTGCTCTCCAACGGCCGGTTCGACGCCTCCGTGCAGTTGGTCAGTGACGCGGCCGACTACCTCCACCCGGGCCTCAACGACGCCAGCCCCGAGTTCCTGTCCATCTACGGAACACTGTTCCTCGCAGGCTCGATGGCCGCCGCCCGTGCCGAGGACCGCGGCACAACGCGGACCTTCCTCGCAGAGGCCGACCGGGTCGCGCAGCGACAGGGGCGCGACGCCAACCACGTATGGACCGCCTTCGGCCCCACCAACGTCGCCATCCACCGCGTGGCCACCGCAGCCGAGCTGGGCGACATGCAGGTCGCCATCGACCTCGGCCCGCGAATCGACACCAGCTCAATGCCGACCGAGCGCCGCGCGCGCCACAACCTCGAAGTGGCCCGAGCGCTCAGCGCACACAACCGCACGGATGACGCGCTTGTGAAGATCCTCGAAGCCGAAAGCTGGGCACCCGAGCAGGTGCGCAGTCACTACCTCGCGCGAGAGCTGGTCCTGACATGGGTCCGCAACCAGCGCAGCCGAGCCAGCCATACCCTGGCCGGCCTGGCCAACCGGCTGCACGTCATCTGAGATAGGTACGCTCACCTGCATGGCAGCAAACCCACACGAAGCAAAGATGGCGCATCCGCGCATGGCCGCGGGTGCGCTCTTCTTTGATGCCGGCGGCCGGGTGCTGATGGTCGAGCCGACCTACAAAGGCTACTGGGAGATCCCGGGCGGATACGTCGAGACCGGCGAATCCCCGCTGCACGCTGCCATCCGCGAGGTCCGTGAAGAGCTGGGGATCACTCCACCCATCGGCCGCCTCCTGGCCGTCGACTGGGCGCCCAGTGACGCCGAGGGTGACAAGGTGCTGTACATCTTCGACGGGGGCGAGCTCGCCCCGGAGTACCTGGCGCAGATCAGCTTGCAGCCCGATGAGCTCAAGGGCTTCGCCTTTGTGGCGCCGCTTGAGGTCGCCGTGCGCACCATCCCGAGACTGGCTCGCCGGATCCTCGCTGCAACGGAAGCCAGGAACGGGTCTGCACTGGTCTACCTGGAACACGGGCAGAAGCCTGACGGCGCCTCCGCATGAGTTAACGATCATGAAGTGATCGCAGTGCGGTAAGACTTTCTCTACTTCATCAAGGCGCTCCCGCCGCGCAGAGCGCGGCGGCGCGCGGCCCGGCGCCTCGGCCCGCCGCTCCTGTCTGCGCCCCGCTCCGGCCCGGCCGCCGGCCGCCCGCCAGTCGGCGAGGGGTAGCTGAGGAGGCAACCCGCTGTGGCTCGGGCGGTCGGCTCCACGGCTTTAGCCACCTCCCCGGTCCGGGACCCGCGCCGAGCAAGACCAGGGGGCCACTCGGACACATTGCGGGCAGGGGCAAGCCTGCCCGAGTTGCCAACCAGCGTACGGCCCCCTGATCATGCCCGGCCCCAGCCCAGGCAGGCCACCGGCCAAACCCGTTCCACCGACTCATGCCATCGCTGGCACACTACTCCCCTTCTCTTGTGACGAAATCGATTAGCTTCTTCTCGAAGCGTCCAGGAGGTCGGGCATTCATGGCGCCCTCTGCCGCCTTGCCAACCAAATAGGCGTTACCTGAAATTACCGAGAGGAACATAGCGGCTTTTGTTTCGTGGGAATCCTTCTGGGTTTTCAAGTGATTCTTAAGCGCTGCTAGTCGACTCGGAGTCAGGTCCACCTGTGGCGCACTTCTATAGTCGCTGATCTCGACGATAACCCAGCCAGCCGTTCGCCGCACTCCCTCATCGACGTCTTCGAAAAATAGAGTTAGCAGGTCGGGAAAGAGTTCTGCACTACGATCTGCACCAAATTCGATAGAGCGTGCAGCCCACGCCGTCGCCCATAGGGACGCTAGCCGCACGACAGGATTTTCATCTCTGATAAATTTGAGTACATCTGGAAGGCATTCCCGACACACCGCGATACTTTCCTGAGCGTCAAGGTCGCCGTTGCGAAAGCTCTCGAAGCCGCCGTGCTGCCAGTACGCCAGGGACATAAGAGCCCCCAAAGCACCCACGTGGTCGTAGACGTCGTCACCTCGCAGCATAGTTTGGAGTCGACGTACTACCTCTGGCGGATCGGCTACTTGCGGCAGGCTAAGCAAGAACAGTCGCGCCAAGATTCCAATACTGGGCGAATCGCCAAAATCTGCCGCCTCCACCTCCCCTCTGGCCTTTTCGATAAGCTGCTCACCATAGCGGCTGGTAAGTATGCCATCGAAATAGAAACTCTCAAGGTACGGGACTATCAAGTCGAGGGCCCTGTCTGCCAGCTCCGGCGTGGCTTGCACCTCGTCATCGAGGCACTGGTAGATCAGGTAGCACAGGTCGGACAATTGATTATGGATAAATTCGTCGCTGGCATCTCGACCGGCCGCCTCATCTGCCTCGCCTTGCTGGTCCAGGACACCCTCTAGAGTGTCACAGAGAAATGCAAGAAGATGCTTACCCCTCCTGCCGGCCAGCACTCCATACAGCGCAATCACCTCATGCCATCGAGGATTTCGCGCGTACGGTTTTATGGCTTCAAGATGCGCTCCGTCTACCGGTGCCCCAGCATGCCAACCCTGAGCAATAGCAGTAGCTGTCAAGTATTCTTGAAAGGTCAAGTGCTTGAACTCGTAAGTGGGTTGCAGTCGCCCTTCTTGAATTGCATGGCCGACCTGACTTACGAGGCTGCTCCTAAGCTCTATTCGCCTTAGAAGGTCATGGGAACTTAGCTTACAGTAACCGAGGACTTCCGGGAGCGCAGCTCTAGCGTCGCGAAACAAGCCAAGCATCTCATCCTGACTAACCTGCTGTTTACCAGAGGTTGTCATCGCATGGGCTAGATAAGCCAGATGCGGCTTTGCTTCATCCAAGTCAAGAGGATCGTAACCCTCAACATTCCAGGTCATGAGCAGCAGTTCGATGGCCTTCTCATACAGCACCGACCGCTTTCGTGGAAGATCTCCAACCCACCTTTGCACAAGTAGCAGTGTTGTCAAGAGGAGGGGGTTTACTGCTAGCCTCCTCACTCTGTCGGTTTCGATTATGCGATTAGCTAGAATCGCGGCACGTTCATCTGCGGAACTGCCGCGGCCATGTGCCTGCTTGTGCCAGGCGGTCGTTAGCGCCTTGATTTCATCATTGTTGAGCTCAGAAACCCGATACTGTATAAAGCTTTCACCCACAAATCCTGCCACCTCCCGGTAACCTGCTTCTCTGCTCGTTACAAGCACTGTGCAGAGCGGGTACCTACTCATGAAAGTTCTCAGCCTGCGAAGAAACCCCGCCCTTCCGGATGCATCCGGGAACTCATCTAGGCCGTCCACGAGCACCAAAGCCAAACCATCTCTAAGCGCCTGAGAAATGAGCTTCGAAAAGGCGTGGGCGCCAGATGGGATTTCTGCGTTTCTCGGAATATCTTCCAGTATCTCGATGATGGTCGCCCTGTTCCCGGAGCGAATTTCTCGACATTTTATTACAAGAGGAAGCCAATCCGCATCTGGCAGACCGTCTGATATGCGGCCCCGGCGGCGAGGATCTGCATAACTTGTCGCCAACCGCTTGACGAGAGTGGACTTCCCGGAACCGGGAGCGCCCAAAATGGTCACGGCCTTGTGGTCTTCCAAGATTTTGCGCAGCGGATGCCGTTCTAGGCGGCTACTTGTTACTTCGTATTCGCCATCCGTGTCGTCTTCTGATTCAGTGACGAGCTCCAAGTACTGCGGAATGTAGAGTTCTTCCAGTTCGATGCTCTTAGACCCAAGGTGCTGGTCTACAGGAAACCCTTCTAGGGTAAATTCACCGTATTCGGCGGCAAGATACTCGAAGTACGATTCACGTACCAATTCGACATCCCCCTCCGAAAGTTCGGGGGCCCCTTCGAGGTATGTAAGCTGACCGATTTCGCTTGCAATTGCATCAGATATACGTCGCCCAATCGAGAGGGAGGGGAAGTTGCCATCGGCGTGGACCAGCGTGAATCCCTTACGCTCACCAGCTTGCTGGAAATAGACCACCCACAGCCAGCCCGAGTCATGCGCTACCAGGTCAGCTTCTTCATCAACCATCCAATTGCGGCCACCGAGACCACCAGCCTTGTAGCATGCGACGGATCGAGACACAATAATGCGCCCCCGCTGCAACTGGTCCTGGATCTCTAGAGGACCGAGGAGAGTAACTCGCTTTCGACCGGTTGCGGCCTCCTGTTCTACGGCTGAGTCGGTAAACCCGGAGATCGAAACAAAATATCCAGATAGCGATTCACCGTCTCGACGTTCGGCATCCATTGCTCCTACGAATTTATTGACGTCACCCCCACCAATCTTCTCCTTTTTCGCTTTGCACTCGACAACGACCTTTCGGGATTCCAGAGAATGGGTCGCGACGATGTCTATCTCACGTCCCGGCTTGTGTATATTCGTTCGAGTTACCTCGTAGCCGAGAGCGTGAACTATGTCCTTCATTCGTTCATTGAACAGATCTCCTCGATTGTTTTCACCCTCAGCCACTACAAGAATTGCCATGCCCGGTCCCCCCGCCCTCACGCGTTGTCCCATGGGTTAGGAATTATCTCGCGCTTCTGATGGAATGTCTCGCGTTCAACCAAGATGCCTACACTGACCGCGACCAGCATCGGCTCAGTGAACGCCGGAGCGCGCTCGAACTTGTACGGCGACGGTCACCAGCACAGGGGCAACCCAAGCACCTAGACCACGACCCGGATCGCGTCCGGGTTCCACCAATACGTCCGCCAGTACACGACCGGGAAGCCGTCGCCTTCCAGGAAGGTCACCTTCACCTGGACCGCGTGCCGGCCGTCCCGGTACCGGATCTTGTGCCAGACCACGCCGTCGTGCCAGCGGCCGCCCACCCGGACTTGCACCCGCGGCTGCTTCCCTGGCTCGAAGCTCTCGTACTTCGGGATCTGGTCCGGCGGGGTCTCGCCCCGGCGGATCCGGACCGCGTCGCCGTCCAGGAGCTGCTGCTCGGCGGGGCTGACGGCGGTAACCGATGCCCGGACCTCGAAGACGGCCGGGTCCCACCAGAACCAGACCCGCCGGCGACCGTCGGGCAGGACGGGCCACACCAGCAGGTGCACGGCTTCCCGGCCGTCGGAGTGTTCACGGCGCTCGGTCACCGCGGCGCGGTACAGGCGTCCGTCAAGCTGGAAAGCCACGCGCTGACGGCGGTACTCCGGGATCGGTTCAACGTATGCGGGCGGCTCCCCCGGCACCCAAGGCGGCACCTCCACCGCATCACGCCAATCGCGCACACGTTCGACTCTAAAACATGCAGACGAGCGCAGCCAAGCCCGCTACGCGGGGGCTACCCAATCGGGCTACTCCCCGGCGTAGTCGTCCCCGTAAGCGGCCTTCCGTAGCGCACGCCCCAACTCGTAGGCGCCGTGCTCGGCTTCCAGCCCGGACGCCTCGATGGCCGCCCGCAACTCCGCCGCGAGCTCCACCCAGGCCGCGTGCAGTCGGTCGCCTTCCGACCGCTGCTCCTCTGTCCACTCCAGCACCGGACCCGTCGCACGGTGATGCTCGCGCACCGCCTTACGGGCCGTATCAACCGATCGCTGCAGGTCAGACAGGGAATCGGGAACGCTCAAGTTGGCCATGGCCCGGAGCGTACGCGCCAGCACCGACAACGCGAGGCCGGCCAACGGTCCCGCGCAGTGCCGAGCGGCCCCGCAGTGGCCGGGGTGGTGAACGCCAGCGCGCGACCAATGTCAAACCATCGTGATCCGCGTCGGAATCGCTGGTTGCCACGGATGCAGGGCCTCAACTGCATCGAGGGGCAACGAGACGCATCGAGCTATAGTGGCTTCGCGCGCATGTGGCACAGCCCGACTTCTACTGCGACAGTAGAAAAGTCGAAGGTGGACTTCCGCCCTATGGCTCCACAGTGCGGAGCACGGCTCTACGAGAAGAGCCCGACCCTGGTTGCACCCAAGGTCGGGCCATCCCGTGGGGTATCGAGCGGGTCCGGCCGACCAGCTACCGGCCGGGCTCGCTTAGCTTTGCCCGCCGCCATCTTCCGGGGTCCCTCTCGATCATGGGGGCACTAGCGTGCCAGCTGCTCCACACAGCCCGCGACAGCTGCTATCGCGGTCATCACAGCGATCAGTAACTGGATCCAGTTAGGACCAGGACTCTCACCGTTGGGCCGCTTCGGCTTCCGTCTCCCCATGGCGCTCACCTCCTCACCGCGGTAAAGCCCCCTTGCGGAGGACCCCGGCCTCTGCCGAGGTGTTCGTGTGCGGTGAGTGATGAACGGATGTCAGCTTAGCGGTGGGGGTCGACAACGAAGGCCACTCACTATGCCTCCCGAGAGGGCTTGGGAGGCTCGCCAGACCTATGTACTACAGGCAAGACGCTCCAGGGGAAGTTGATCCAGTCGTCGGTGCGCCGCCAGACGTAGTCGCACTTCACGAGCGAGTGCGACTTCTCGTAGATCACCGCGCTGCGCACCTCGGCGACGTGGTCGGCACAGAAGTCGCGGACGAGCTTGAGCGTCTTGCCCGTGTCGGCGACGTCGTCCGCGATCAACACCTTCTTGTCGGAGAAGTCGATCGCGTTCGGCACCGGGGCCAGCATCACCGGCATCTCCAGCGTCGTCCCGACCCCGGTGTAGAACTCGACGTTCACCAGGTGGATGTTCTTGCAGTCGAGCGCGTACGCGAGCCCGCCCGCCACGAACACCCCGCCGCGGGCGATCGACAGCACGAGGTCCGGCTCGAAGCCGTCGTCGGCGATCGTCTGCGCCAGGTCCCGCACCGCCTGCCCGAAGGCCTCGTACGTCAGGTTCTCCCGCGCCGGCCCGCTCATGCGCTCAGACCTTCGTCCGGTGGAAGTTGAGGTAGGAACGCGACGGCGTCGGCCCCCGCTGCCCCTGGTACCGCGAACCGTACTTGTCCGAGCCGTACGGGAACTCCGCCGACGAGGTCAGGCGGAAGAGGCACAGCTGCCCGATCTTCATGCCCGGCCAGAGCTTGATCGGCAGCGTGGCGACGTTCGACAGCTCCAGCGTCACGTGCCCCGAGAAACCGGGGTCGATGAAGCCCGCCGTCGAGTGCGTCAGCAGCCCCAGCCGGCCGAGGCTCGACTTGCCCTCCAGGCGCGAGGCGATGTCGTCCGGCAGGGAGATCACCTCGTACGTCGAGGCCAGCACGAACTCCCCGGGGTGGAGGATGAACGCGTCGTCCCCCTCCGGCTCCACCAGCCGCGTCAGGTCCGGCTGCTCGACGGCCGGGTCGATGTGCGGGTACCGGTGGTTCTCGAACACCCGGAAGAAGCGGTCCAGCCGGACGTCGATGCTCGACGGCTGCACCATCGACGGCTCGTACGGGTCGATCCCGACCCGCCCATTGTCGATCTCGGTCCGGATGTCCTTGTCAGAGAGAAGCACGCAAGCAGATTACGCGGGGACCGGGCTCCGGGCCGAATCGAGCCGACCCGGCCCGGAGCCCCGCGTCACGTCCGACCTGCGCGTCCGGACCTGCGCGGCTACTTGCCGCTGTCAGCCGCCACGGGGACGGCGCTCCGCAGCCGCGCACACCGCGGACACCTGATCAAGCGCCCGGGGCCGAGCCTTCCGGCGCCCAGGTTCTGCATCGGGAACGTGGCGGTGCTGAAAACGTGCCCTTCGGCACAACGAACGACGGTGCGATCCATCGCTCCCCTTCTCCCCGGTACCTCAACGACGAAAGCCACATTAGGGGATGAACCCACCCCCGCCTCACGCGGCACTCCGCCCACTCAGGCACCCCGGGTCCCCCTCACCGTACGCCCCCCGCACCTCCCCGCGCACGCCATTCCGGAGGCAACACGAAGGCCCCGGAGGTATGCGTCCGGGGCCGGGCATGGGGTACAGTGTGCGAGGTCAGATGCCTCAACAGGTGTCTTACGCGGGTGTAGTTTAATGGTAGAACATGAGCTTCCCAAGCTCAGAGCGCGGGTTCGATTCCCGTCACCCGCTCCAACTATGAAGGCCCAGGCCAGGGACTCAGTCCCCAACCTGGGCCGTTGTGTTGTCTAGACCGATTCAGGCGCGGCGCACCACCTCCGCACCACCTGATACCTCTTCCGGATGGTCACCGTCCTTCTCCCGCGTGGCCCGCACCATCTTGTCCAGCCCGCTCGTGACCTCTTTGTAAATCAGCGCAGCCTGCTCCGGCTGACCGGCCCGCACCATCGTGTCCTTGAGGGTTGCGCCGGTGCGAATTCAAATCGCGTGTTCTCTGCGGCGAAGGTCCCTAGAGCGATCGGACCTTCAATTCACGCGGTGGCACGTCTGCACGCGCCCACAGCACGGGCCCGCCGACTCTTGGCATACATCGCCGCCGGCCGCAAACTCATGAGGTCCTGAGTCGTTTCGGTTCCCTGGCTGTGCCAGGCCTCCAAGGCTGGAGAACTATCGGACTCCTAGGGAAGTGACGGCGGCCCTGGCGGAGGTTGTTGATTACTTGTTCCCTGATTGAGGCCCGACTGCAAGCCCTGGAATACAGAAAACGGAGAAACACTAAGTCGTTGACTTCCCCAAAATAGGGCGGGAGCCGCAAGAAAAGTCATCGCACCTAGGAGGGCGGCCACTTCGGGAACCCCAAGCGCAATAGCTGATCCGGCAACCCCAGTCGCCAAGACGCCGCCGGCTAGAACCAGCCAAGTGTCTCGATGCCGCGCCGGGGAACGCCGCAAGAGCGGGAAATCGCCTGTAGGAATGTCGCTCTCGTCAAGCAACCCCTGCCAGCGCCCTTGAATAAGCCTCTCTTGGAGGACCGCCACCAGCCGAACAAGTTCCTTTATCGAATCAATGCTCCCATGCCGTCGCACTTCAGCCATCGCCTCATGTAGTGCGCGCTGCACCGTGGCCACATATGCCGACATCTCTTCCCGTTGAAGCGAAGTCCCGGGAACATAGACAGCAAAATCTCCGAGGTTATATACCAACTCCGACATTCTATGGTTGAGGAGAATGAAGGGCCTAATCCTCTGTTTGACAGTGCTATGGCACGTACTGAGGACGTTCTGGCAATTCAAAATTGGCGCGTACGGATATTCGCAAGCCCAGCGCATCTGACGCCTGGCCAAAAGCGTCATCATGACCATGACGGTCAATGCGTAAACGCCCACACCAATGCCTGCCAGCAGGGTGAACCCTAGCTGAAGCGCGATGAAATATGGAGCAAACGGAATAAAGAAGAGGGGAGCCCAGAACGCAGGCATCCTATTAATCGCCCGCAGAGCTCGACTGCAAATACTTACGGACTGCCTGACGACAGGACCCTTGAATCGATATTCACCACCAGCAAATCGCCGAATCGCCATTGCGCGCCGATCGACGACAAAGCTCCAGCGGGATTCCTTCACCTTGTGCGGCAAAAATGATACTGGCCTACCCCCCTCCCACGCCATCACGCGCCCTTCCCTTTCCAGGAACGAAAGAAAGGAAAACGTGACAATCGCCGCGAATGCGAAAATTACGGGAATGAGGTAAAGCCCCTCCTTCATAAAGGTAGGCCAATCCACTTCGATCCCCCATGAAACACTTGTAGTTTGCGCTGATATCCACGCTTATTTGAGTCAGCTGCCGAATCCGCAACCGCCCGGCGCCAGATCTGAAGTGTAGGGCCCTCTCCCATCTCGTCCAGGCGTAACTTGACATCTCTGGCGGCATCTCTCCACACCTGAGACGGACAGACTCGGCCAGTAAGAGGACACCACAGCGCGCACGCGGGCCCTCATCAACCAATTGCGCAGGCCGAGGCAAGGGGGTCAAGCTCAGAGCGCGGGTTCGATTCTCGTCACCCGCTCCAAAGATGAAGGCCCAGGCCAGGGACGCAGTCCCCAACCTGGGCCGTTGTGTTGTCTAGACCGATTCAGGCGCCGCGCACCACCTCCGCACCACCTGGCCCCTCTTCCAGCTGGTCAGCGTCGTTCTCACGGGCGGCGCGCACCATCTTGTCCAGCCCGCTCGCGACCTCTTTCTGACGCTCGCGGTCCGAGTGCTGGTAGATGAGCGCCGCCCGCTCCGTCGACTGGCCGGCCCGCACCATCGTGTCCTTGAGCGTGGCGCCGGATCGGGTCGACAGGGTGTGCCCGGTGTGCCGGAGGTCGTAGAACCGGAAGCCGTCCGGCACCCCCACGACCGCCCGCGCGCGGCGCCACTTCCGCCCGAAGGACGACCGCCGGAACGGCGCACCCTTCTCCCCCACGAACAGGAGACCTTCCGGGCCCTTCTCGGCGTACCAGTCGAGGTGCCGACGGAGCTCCGTGCGAAGGAACGCCGGCAGCACGACGTACCGCTTCCCTGCCTCGGACTTCGTCGGGCCTTCTGCGCGCTCCCCGGTGCTCAGTTCCGGCGCGGCTTTGCGGACGCGGATCGTCATCGTGTCGATGTCGACGTCCTTGCGCCGTAGCTCTGCCTGTTCCTCCGGGCGCAGGGGCCC
The DNA here is from genome assembly GCF_056858595.1 of Streptomyces sp. TOM-9. Taxonomy (NCBI): domain Bacteria; kingdom Bacillati; phylum Actinomycetota; class Actinomycetes; order Kitasatosporales; family Streptomycetaceae; genus Streptomyces; species Streptomyces sp. TOM-9. The sequence continues at coordinate 4,703,749 of NZ_JBXEQB010000001.1, forward strand.
ATAGGCACCGAGGTAGACCATCAGGCGCCACCGCGGGCCGACAGCGTCAGCGAGCGCGTCCACTTGGGGCACAGTGGCGATCTCTCGTTCTTCCGCCACCTCCTTGCCGGCGCCTCTGATCCGGCAGGGGTTACGGCGGATCAGTTCGTCGTCGGTGGCCGTCTCCAGGATGGCCTTGAGCAGCCGGTACGACTTGGCAACGGTGGTCGCTGCGCCCGTGGTGGCGAGCCGTTCGGTTCGCCACTCACGCACGCGCGGCGGTGTGATCTCGTCCAGGTCGTATTCCTCGAACGTGGGTAGGACGTGCAGCCGGAGCAGCCGTTCGTACAGTTCCTCGGTCAGCGGCGCGACCCCGCGTTCCTTGACCCACTTCAGCGCGTATTCCTCGAAGTTGACCGCACCCGCATCCGGGTCACGCCAGTCCTTCCGCGTGATGTCTGCCTCTACCTGGGACAGCCAGATTTCCGCGTCGGCCTTGGTGTCGAAGGTGTCCGGTGCCCTGCGTCGCAGCCCGGTCGGGTCGACGTATGAGGCGGTCCAGCGGCCGGAGCGGTACATCCGCACCGCTCCAAAGCGCCGCATGGCCTTGCCCTTCTTCGGTCCCATCTTCGCCACTTACGCGGCCCTCCTTTGGTGACGTCGGCGAGGCTGAATGGGCTGAACGGTGTGTGCTTCGACGTACGCCGTCAGCGCGCTTTCGGGGATGCGGACGTGGCGGCCGACTTTGACGAAGGTGATTCGCCGCTCGGCAATGAGGCGGCGAGGAAACCGCTCGGTTGTGCCGAGCACTTCGGCCACCTCGGCAACCGACAGGAATCGCTCACGCAAGACGTTCACCTCGCTTCGGGACTGTGCTGCCGAGTGGGATTGGAGCCTGACGATCCGGCCCTGTGGTGTGCGTGGTGCGGCGGCCATCCGGCGCTTCTCCTCCGTACGCGCTCATCGGGGCCCGCGGCCCCCTTCTGGGAAGTCCGCTACATCCGCTACGCCGCTACATCGCAGGTCAGCGGGTGGTTTTTTGTAGCGGAGAGGTTCGATGTAGCGGCTACGCACGCGAACCGCGTCGGCGGGCGTAGCCGCTACATCTGGGGTTGCCGCTACAGATTCATGGCCTCTGAGCTGGGATGTAGCGGTGTAGCGGCTGTAGCGGACTTCTGGGGAGGGGGGCAGTAGCGGGCCCACGCGTCGTCCAGGTCCTTGGCATGGAAGCCCTTGAGGATCCCGCCGGTGGTGCGGATGTTCCGGGACCTGATGGGCTCGTTGTCGCCCGTCATGTACTCGGCGAGCATCCGGGACAGCCGCCGGTTGTCCAGGGGCTTACCGTCCAGGTCAGCCCATGGGGCGTCGTCCAGGGCGTTCAGCCGGTCCAGGATGGAAATCGTGGGCAGGCGGTCGACGCCGATCAGCACGTGGTCGCGCAGGTCGGTGAGCAGCCGGATACCGATGCTGTGCTTGTCGGTGTACTGCGCGGCCCGCACGAGGGTGAGGCAGGCATCGCGGGCCCGACGGGGCCAGTCGCCGCCGGCAGCATCAGCAACGGCCAGCAGGGGCTCCCACACGTCCGCGGGGCGGTCGGTGACGCCGTCGGGCATCTGCGGCCAGGCGCCCATGACGAACCCGCGGGCCTGCTCTGCCCACTGCGCGAGGTTGTCGCGCAGCCGGTGGCCTTCGGCCTCGTGAACGCGGGCCCGGAATGGCTCCACGCGTTCGGTGCGGGCACGGCGGCGCATGCGGATGACGACGGAGCGGGTCAGGATCGTGTCGGGCAACGAGCCGAGTCCTGCGACCGCGACCGCGCAGTATGAGGGGAATGCCTGCACGGTCTGATTGCCGCCGTCCCCGATGCACCGGTAGGTGACGCCGGAGCGGCGGTGGCCGGCGTTGAGGAAGCCTCGGAGCTCCTCGTTGTCGCCTGCCTTGGGGCCGAAGATGGTGTCGATCTCGTCGAACAGGATCGTGGGCCGCCCGGCGTTGCCGGAGACGGCCCGGAACAGGGCTGCGGCGGAGGCGTTGACCGCGACCATGGGGTGCGGCACGAGGGTTTCCACGATCTCCAGCGCCCGCGATTTCCCTGACCCCGGCTCGGGGGACAGGAACGCCAAACGCGGTGTGGAGTCGAAGCACTCCAGCAGGTGCGCGTGTGCGTCCCACAGGGCGACCGCGACGTATGCGGCCTCGGTAGGGAAGGCGTTGAAGCGGCGGTGGAAGGCTTCCACCTCGTTCAGCAGTGCTGCGCCGTCGGTCATGGGGGCAGTCCTCCGGTCGGTTTGCTGCTGGGGGTCAGGGCGAAGAGCTGACAGGACGCCCTCACGGGCGACGACTTTCGGCGCACCACTCGCCGCGGGGGCGTGGGCCGGTGTGGCGGGGCGGGGGCCGTCGGGGGTGGGGATGCTCTTCAGTGAGGCGGGGGCGGTCATGCCGTGTCCCGGCGGCGCGGGTTGTGGGCGATGGACCAGTTCAGGGCACTGCGCAGGGTGGAGCGGCACTGTGACGCCGGGAGTCCGACCGCCTCGCCTGCTTCCTGAAGAGCCTGCTCGACCACATGCCGGGGGAGGTCGCCCCACGCGACGAACCGCCCCACGGCGCGTGCGGCCCGGAACAGCGTCGCCTCACGCGAGCCTTGTTGGGCCGTAGCGACGTTCCGCGTCTCATTGGCGAGCGCAATGTCAGCGTATCTGCCAAATTGCCCCGCTACGGCCACTGAGGGTGCCTGTGCGGGCTTGGGGGCCGGTTGCAGGATGCTTTGCAGCCATCGGGGCAGTGAGACGACCACAGGGCCGCCTGCGGCCTCGTATCGGCCGCTGGGGGTCTCAGAGCCGGCGGCGACGACGTATCCGCCCCACGCGCGGGTGTCGACCAACGGGCCGACGGTGCCGGCGGTGTTAGCCAACCGGATGCCGGCCGGTGCGGTGAAGTACAGGTGTTCTCCGCCGCTCGCGGTCCGGGTCCGGTAGGTGTCGGGGACGGCCTGTCCGGCGCGCTCGCAGAGCGCCTTAAAGGTCGCCGCGCCGCAAGGTGCGTCTGCACTGCCGTTGTCCTTGGGCATGTCGAGGTCGACCACCACCAGTCCCGAAGGGCCCGTGGCGATACCGACGTTGAACGGCCCTTGCGACCAGGCCGCGCGAATGCGATCCGGGTCGGTGGTGGCGCGCTGCTCCCACTTGCGATGCCCCGTGGCGCAGGGACCGGTGCGGGGGCAGGTGGCCTCCCCGTGCAGGGCAGGCCGCTTGCTGACGGGGCGCAGCGGGAAGACCGCCCAGCCCTGTTCGGCGGCGCTTAAGGCTGCCGATAGCAGCGCAGATCGTGGGTCGTGGGTCATGCTGGATGTCCTCCAGTTCGCTTACGGGCGCTGGATGCGGGGGCGGCTCGGGACTTTGGCGAGACGCGGGCCGCCCCTGGCGTGCTGCCGGCGCTGACGTGCTTGGGAGCTCCGGTAGGACGCGGGGAATGGGGGTGTCGGTGGTGGCGCGTACGGTGACGCCATGCCGAGTGAATCGCTGGAGTTGACGCCGGGCAGGAAGACCACCCGGGCCGCGCTGGACAAGGCTTTCAATGGCCCGGAAGCCAAGGGGAAGCCGTCACAGGGCGGCGTCGTCTACTACAGCAAGACCGGAACGGTGCTGCTGTTCTCCGATCCGAAGAAGAGCAAGGACCACGGCTACAACTTCGACGGTTGGGCGGAGAGCGATGACCTTGGTCCGGTCTTCGACTACACCGGCACCGGAACCACCGGCCACCAGGTCCTGACGGGACTGAACGAGCGGGTGCTGCAGCACCAGGCCCAGGGCCATGTGGTGCACCTGTTCATCTCCGAAGGCAATGTCGGTGACAGCGGGACCCGCTGGCAGCGATACGTGGGCCAGATGACGGTGGACACGGTCGTCCCGTACGTGGAGCGCTGGGATCACGACAAGACAGGCGCCCTCCGCCGGCTGTACGTATTCCGGCTGCGGCCGTTCGACGGCGACCAGGTGGACATCCGCGCCACCGACTCTGTCCAGCCGTTGCAGGAGACCCGGGTAGAGCGGGTGCCGTTCCCGGAGACGACCGCTGATTTGGTGCCGCCGGAGGCTTATGACACCGATGAGAGCGTGGTGAATGGCACCAGTGAGCCGCGCACGGCCAAGCGCCGCGAAGCCAAGCTCACTGAGGCATTCAAGGACTACCTGGAATCCCAGGGGCACGAGGTAGAGCGCTATCAGATCGCGATCAAGGGAGCTACGAGCACACTCGCGACCGACCTGTACGACGCGACCAGCAGGGTGCTCTACGAGGCCAAGGGACGCGCCCGCCGTAATGACGTGCGGATGGCGATCGGCCAGTTGCTCGACTACCGCCGCCACATCCCCCAGGAGGGCCTGAAGCTTGCCATCCTGCTCCCCGGCGCACCCGAAGACGATGTTAGGGACCTGATTGACGGCCTCGGCATGGCCCTGGTCGTTCCGTCCGTGGACGGCTTCACCGGCATCCCCGATTAGCACGGCCGCCGTATCCGACCTCGCAGAGACCGAAACGGGCCGCTCCCTCTGAGGAGGAGCGGCCCGCCCGCTACGCCGCATCCAAAGCGGGTTGCTGCCAGGCAGGCATACGGGTCAGGACGCGGGCGCGCCAGTTCAAGGCGTACGGAAGGCAGTTGGCACAGTTCTTGTGTGTGTGACCCGTCATCGCGGGCCGATGTCGGGCGTGGGTGGACCAGGCCAGCGAGTCCGCAGAGGCCAGCAGGTGGCCGACCTTCTCTAACCCGAGGGTCTTGAAGCCGAAGCCGTGCAGGCGCAGCCCGTATCCGGCGAGGGTGGTGACGATGGCCGCGGCCTCGCGGGTGGCTTGCCGGCGGCAGACCGAACCCAGTCCGACGGTCGGTTCTCGGGTGAGGTCGACGCCTGCGGCCTCGTACAGGCTCACGCAGCGTTCGTAGTCCGGGAGCTCCCAGCCCTGCAGTACCGGGATGATGGGAAGGTCCGGGGCGAGGGAGCGTAGTTCCAGGTAGTTGGCGACGGTGCGGCGTTGGTGTTCGCCGATGCTCAGGTGGGTGCCGGCAAAGTGCTGGGGGCCGGCGGTGCCGCCGTGGAGCATGATCGGTTCGCACATCCAGTCTTGCGGCGCTGCCCAGTTGAACGGGCCCACGCCTTCCCATATCCGCCGCAGATCAGCGACGTACTGGCGCGGAGCGCGAGTCCAGCGGCCGTGCCGTTGGAGTTCGGAGAAGCCTCCGGAGTCCACCGCGTACGGGCCTAACGCTTCGGGCAGGCTGCGCGCGGCGGTGAAGTGCTCGGACTTGAGGAACAGCGGCACGCTGGTGAGTCGGACCCAGTGGCGTTTGTGGGTGGTCAGGTAGAACAGCACCGCGCCCCCTGGTCAGCCGTGGAAGTGGTTGCGCTTGAAGACGGCCTTGCGGATGTTGACCGTGGTCCCGCGGTCGCCCTTGTCGCTGCGGAGGACTTGGGCGGCGATCCATCCGCCGAAGATGACCGCGGCCAGGATGATGAGCTGGTGGACCAGCGCCGCGAGTGCGGCGATGAACGTCGTCAGCAGCACCAACCCGCCGCACACGGCGGCGAAGCCGACACCGCCCAACGCGATGTTGACCGCGGTGCGGGAGACGACCGGCCGCGTCTGCTCCGGCAGCGGGGCCGGTGTGGGAGTGAGGGTGTAGCCGGTGACGACGCGGCCGTCCGGGAGGACGACGCTCGTCACAGTCGCCGCGGTGTCCGGCTGGAGGGGCGGGAGCGGGGCGGCATACGGCTGCACGGGTGCGAGCGGAACCGGTTGGTGGATGGTCACGGCCTGCTCGGTGGCCGCGGCGGGGGTGCTGTCGGGGAACATGCGGAATCCCTTCTCACCATCGTTCAGGGAGGCTGAGGCACCCCCTGTCGGGGTGCCTCAGGCGGGGGTGTTGGGGGTGCTGACCTGCGGTCCTCCCTGCTTCCCTGATGGATCATCTGTGCTGGTCAGGGGCAGGGAGGCGGGTCAGGGAGGGGTTCAGGGAGTTCTCCCTGCCTCCCTGACCCGCCGGGGGTGCGGCTCCCTCTACTTCTCAGCGGAAGCGGAACCGTCGGCGTCGCGGTTGGCAAGCGCCCGGGCGAGCCGGTCATGGCCGATGACCATGCGGCCGTCGGACTTGTAGGGCTCAGCGCCGGTGCCGTCCAGGACGCGCTTGAGGTCGATGAACGACCAGCCGCCGTAGGCGTCCGCGTTCAACGTCGCCAGCCGCTTCAGCACGTCCTGCGTCAGCACCCGCGCGGCATCCCCGACCACGTCGGCGATGTCCGCGAGAGGGTCGCGGTCCTCACCGTGCTCGATGACTCGCAGCGTGGTCACCCCGTCCCGCATCCGCTTCGCCCGCTCTGCGATCTCGGTCGCGGTGTCGGTGTCGATGTAGTGGGTTCGGACCGTGATGGACGCCTGACCTGCGGGGATGGCGATCCCGTCGGAGGCGACGACGACCGTGCCCTTGTCCAGCCCCGGGCGGAGCAGGTTGGGGGCGGCGCCGCCATCGACGGCCTTGTCCCCCAGCGCCATACGGGCCTGCGACTCCGTACCGAGCGCAAGCGACGCACGCGTGTGCGCTCCCTCGCGCACAAGCTTGGGGAGGTTCTGGTCGGTGGGGTCCTGGGTTCCCTGCCACAGCAGCACGTTCACGGCACGGCCCTGGTTGTGGATCTTCCGGGCGGCCATGAAGTACCGCGACGTGGCCTTCGACCCGCCGTAGGGGCGTTTGTCCTCGTCCTTGAGCGGGCACATGAACGCGACCTGCGCCTCGTCCACCAGCACGATCAGGGGCGGGAAGACGCTTCCGGGCGGGGCGGTCAGGCGCCGCTCCATCTCGGCAACGCCGCTCTCGACCATCTCCGTTGCCTGGATGACGTGGTCATCGGTCGGGCCCTGGATCAGCACGGTGGCCAGGCCGTCGAACATGGCCCAGTCACCCGCGCCCTTCAGGTCCGCGACCCGGAACTCCACCGAACGATCGAGCGCCAGCCACAACGCGAGTGCACGCAGGGCTGCGGTCTTGCCCTGGTTGGACAGGCCCGTGATGAGCAGGTGGCGCTGATACAGGCTCAGGGTTGCGGCGTCGCCGCGCAGGTCCTGGCCCCACGGGGCGCGGCCCTTGGCGTAGTCGGCCCGAAGTGTCTCGTCCGTCGTGAGAGGGGACGGGCCGATCGGCTCGTCCAACGCTCCGGAATCCGCGATCCACAGCCGCACGGTGCGGGCTGCGGTTGGGATGGTGATGAACACCTCGTGCTCGTGCCTCGTGAGGTTCTCGGCGAGCTTGCGGCGCCGGTTCTGCACCTCGATCGTGGAGACCCCCGACGGGAGGGTGACGTCGACCTCGACGCCGCATCCGGCGATCCGGATCGGCCCGAGCATGGAGGCGCCGGCGTCGCCCATCTCCTTGATGGCGCCTCGCAGGGCGGGCACGCCGAGGTCGCGCAGGGCCTTGACCACGATCGACGGGGTAATCGGCTCCCCCTCAACCGACCGCACGTTCGCCGGCATCGTCCACTGCGGGGCCGCCTGCTGGTGCCGCCCGACAGCCCACAGCGCCAGCAGCGCGAGGAACGGCCCGATCTGCACCAGCGGACCCCACACCACCTGCACGATCGTGATCATCAGGTTGATGAACTTGATCACGGCCATAATCGGGGTCACGACGTCCGTGACGTCCTTCGTCGCGATCGCCATCACGATCCCGAGGGCGACCAGCCCACCGATCCCGACCCCGGTCCCGACCACGATCCCCTTGGCTGCGGCGATGGGCGAGTACAGCAGATCCATGCGCCGACGGTGCCGGGCGGCACGGAAGCGCTGCCCGCGCTCCTCCCACTGCATCGCCTCATCGAACTGCCCCGCGGCCTCCGCCGCGCGCAGCATCCGCTCGTACCGGGCCGCGGTGCGACCCTCCCACGTGCGGCGCACCACGATCCGCGTGCCCCCGAGCACGTACATGCCGTGCCGGATCACCGCACGCGCCACCGTCTTCGTGCGCTCATGCGTGGCAGCCGTCTTCACCGCGCGGCCGGAGCGCACCCAACGCCGCGTGACGCGGGGGCTGTCGGGGGCCGGTATGGGCTTGGGGTCGACGGCGGGCGCGGTGTCGGTGGAGTTGTCTTTGAACAGGCGAACGACGTTGTCACTCATGCTCGGGGCTCTCCTGACTGCCCCGCGCCGGGGGCGTCCACATCGGTGTCGGGGTACGCGCAGGGCACACACATGCCGAGCGACACGGGGATCACGTAGCCCGCATCGGAACGGCAGGAAGGACAGGTACGACGGGCCGTCATCGCCGCGGCGAGCGCAGCCCGCTTTCCGGGGGTCATCGGCCGCACGGGCTTCGCGCGGTCGATCCGGTAGAGGTAGGCGACCAGGACCCCGGACTTCCGCCGGCGGGCCTGGCGCATGAGCTGAGCCGCAACCGGCTGACCACCAGGGCGCAGGCCGCGGGCCCGCAGTTGCCGGCGGGTCGCGTAGCCGTCGGGCGCGAGGCGCCACGGGAAGGTCGGTATCCCCCACGTGGCGCCGGACGGGTCGTAGCACTTCCCGAACGCCGGCGACATCAGGCAACGACCTCAACGTCGCCGCCGCCGGCCCGCTCAGCGCGCAGGGTCTCGCGCAGCACGCGCGCCTTCGCCGGCGAGGTACGCACCGCGCGGCGGATGCCCTCCGCCGTCAGGTCCTCGATCGCCCAACCAGCAGTCGCCTCGCGGGCCTCGATCAACAGCTCATCGGCCGTCCGCACCGGTCGGGGCGATCGGGCCACCTCGGGGACCCGACCGGTCGCCCCACGGGGCCGGGTCGACTCAGCCGCGGCCACCGCGACCGGTGCCGACTCGATCGACCGGACCGGCTCCACCACGGCGGGCGCGGTCGGGGCGGGAAGCTCGACCGGAGCCGGCACCGTGACGAGTGTCGCGGGGGTCGACTCTTCCAGGTCAGCCCTAGACCGATTCCTCTTGGTCTCGGTCGATTCCCCCGCATTCGCGTGCAGAGCCGACTGGTGGTGCAGCACCTTGGCCACCAGGTCGGAGCCGAAGTAGATCGACCCGACCGGCAGCGACGTTGCGAGCAGCACCAGGGCCCAGTTCGCCGGGTCCCAGTCGGCCAGTCGACCCCAGTCGACCGACCCGCCATGCAACTCGGGCACGAGTCCGTGCACGTAGTTCAGCAGCAGGGAAGCGACCGTGTACGTGGCCAGAACTCGCAGTGCGAAGCGGCGGTCCCGATCGGTCAGGACCAAGGTGGCGATCAGGGCTAAGGCCATCAGGCCGTCGACCACGAACGGATACAGCGTCGCCGCGGTCGCGTCCGCGCCGATCGTCTCGGCAACGTCGCGCAGCGCGTTCCAGGAGACCCGGAAGGCCATGCCGACAACGCCGACCAGGGCCAGCACCAGGGCGGCCCGTCCCTTGCGCTTGAGGTTCACGCGGCACCGCCCGACTGCCCGACGGGGCCGTTGGCCAGGACCCGGCGGGCGGCGAGCACGCGCCGGCGGGCCCGACGCAGGCGCCGGGCGTCCACCTCAGTGGGGGTGCGGTCGAGCGTCATGATCTGGGCGTCCAGCAACTCCACCTCAGCGGAGATGAGCGGGAGCTCCCGCTCGATCGCGGACAGCTCAGCGTCCGACGGTTCACCATCGGACAGGGCGCCGGTAACAACCGGATGACGTGCAGCGATGTACGCCATGGGTCACAGTTCCTTTCACGGAGGAACGGCCCGAACAGCACCCCCGGAGCGGCAACTCCGGGGGTGCGCGCCGTTAGAGCAGGAAGACCCGGCTCCCCTCAGCGCTGCTCGTACGAGACGAGCAGCGGAGGCAACCGGCCACAGATACATAGGCTGTGGACAAGTCGGGTTGCGCTGTTCAGCACGCAGAAGCGCGTGGCCGCCTACTTGGCCGAGGAGAGGCGGCATGATCCCCATTCAGTTGTCAATGAACGACCGCTTCCTTCAGACCTGTCGCCAGGACCTCCGGGCGAGCGAGGCACGCCTGCCGAGAAGCACAGGAATGCCCGAGGGGCGTTGTAGCCATTGTCCGTACAATGGCTACAGTCAGGATGTTGGCAGACCGACTGGCGGACCGCAAGAGCATTGGCCGCATTGACTGGACAATGCAGTCAGCCAGCGGCTTCCATGGGAGGCATGACAGTGACGCGACTCGGGCGAAACCCCATGTACCAACAGATCGCGGACGCGCTGCGGGAGCAGATCACATCCGGGAAGCTCGAACCGGACGCGAAGCTTCCAACGGAAGCGGAGCTACGTGATCAGTACTCCGTGTCGCGCGAGACCGTGCGCAAGGCGCTTGCCCAGCTCGTGAACGAGGGGCTTGTGATCTCAGCCCGCCCGCAGGGTCACTTCGTCCGGCGCCGTCGTCCGATGGTGTTCCGTCCCCAGGCAGAGTTCCGCAAGCGGCCGTACTCGCCAGAAATGGACGCCTTCGTGACCGAGTACTCGGCAGAGGGCCGCGAGCCGCGCCAGGAAATCGAAGTGGCCATCGTGGAGCCCCCAGAGGACGTGGCCAAGCGGCTACGACTGGAGCCGGGTGAACTTGTCGCAGTCCGCAAGCGGGTGCGCTACCTCGACGGTGAGCCGTTCAACATCAACGACAGCTATTTCCCGCTCGCCATCGTGCGGGACTCGGAGATTATGCGCCCGGAAGACATCACTCGCGGGGCTAACGAGGTGCTGGCCGAACTCGGCTACCGACAGGTTCGAGCGCTAGATGAGTTGTACGTACGGATGCCCACACCCGAACAGGTGCACCGCTTGGACCTCGGACCCGGGACACCGGTCGGTGTCCACGTCACTACTGGGTTCACAAGCGAAGGACAGCCAGTGCGCGTTGCGGTGACAGTGCTCCCCGGCGACCGGCATGTCATCTCGTATGAGCGACAGCGTGAAGTGCCAAACGAGGAAGCATGAACAATCTGCACATCCGCCCCGGCGGTCCCGAGGATCTCGGCATTGTGGAATCGCTTCTGGGCGAGGCATCCGCTTGGCTTGCATCCCGTGGCATCGATCAATGGCAGTATCCGCCACACCGCGACCGCATTATGACAGCCCTGGAACAAGGCGTGTGCTTTATCGCGTACGCGAGCGACGAACCGATCGCAACCCTGCAAGTAGACGATGTCGCCGACCCGGAATTCTGGACACCGGACGATGACCCACAATCCGCGCTCTACGTGCACCGAATGGCGGTGAGCAGGAGCGCGGCCGGCGACGGTCTCGGTATGAACTTGCTGGACTGGGCCGCGAATCATGCCGCAGCGAAAGCCAAGCGGTGGCTTCGCCTGGACGCGTGGAAGGACAACGAGGGGTTGCACGGCTACTACAGGGCCGCAGGCTTCACCCTTGTACGCATCGTGGACCTGCCCCATCGCAGGTCAGGCGCCCTCTTCCAACGAGCAGTAGGCCCCCGTACATCGGCAGAATAGAGGCGTCAAATCTCAGCAATTCCAGGAGTCAGACGGCTACGTATTTTCGTTGCGCACTGTGAAGCCCGATGGGTTTTTCATGACGTACCTGTTGCCGCGCTTCACGAGACTTCCAGTAACCGATACTGAAGCGCCGCTATCGTGAGCCCGCGTAGCCAAGGAATAGTCTTCTTCTGGAAGATCGAGCCAGATACGACGAAGGCGATCGTTAAATCCGCCTTCTACGATCCCTGCGATGCTGACCTCACCAGGACCGAGCTTGCCTTCCCTGTGCAGTCTGACGACAGCCCCAATTACCGTGACGTCATCCTCAGGGGCTGCGGCGCGCATTTCTTGAGCAGCCTCACGGAGGACAGTTACATGATCCCTTCCAAGCGCGATGGGGGCCCCAGGCTCGACAGGACGAGACAACGCCCAAGAGAAGTCAATCCGAGCGTCCCCGCCTTCTCGGGAGGTAAATCCCGTAAGCGCCTCACAAAGGTTCGCATTGACACCTTTCTCCGCGCGACGAGTAAATGCCTCGATTCCTTCGCGGCGCCGGATAACTTCATCCGCGGCATTGAGTGCCTCAATCGTTGCTTCGCGCAACCTGAGTGAAACGCGCCTCTGGAAAGGCTGACTCAGGAGTTTGATTTGTGGGTGATCGACTTCAATCGCAGTCTGTCCGATATGAGGCGGCACGGGGATGTAGACGGTTAGCACATAGCTACCCTCGAAGGTAGGGCCAAGCCGTACCCCGCGCATGAATTCAAGGGCTTGGGCTGGCTTGCGCGCCGGTTGAACCAGTCGCGGCTTGTCTCCAGTTGCCGAGACCGCCCCGGAGAGCACCCATAGCCGCAAGCTTTCGAAGGCTTTGACGCCTTCATCGATGGGTGTAGTGCCTGGGTCCGTATCCGGGTCCGTGTGTACGTATTGGACGTCAGCATCCGATACCGAAATCTCGTGTGCGATCTGAGACTCGCTGCGAGACTCAACAGTTGAAAGAGTCTTGAGCATGTTCCGCACGTAGGAGGCATACCCGCGCATGGTTCGATAGCGGGGCACGAACACCTCATACGCTTCGTCGTGCGCCAGCCACAGCGTCCCACCCGACTCCTCCTGTGGCTGCCAACCACGCGACGTGAGATACAGCGAGATGCGCTGCGGATCGCCAGACAGGGCGGAGTAGAAATCCCCTACATTCGTAATCAATTAAGACGACCCCCTTCGATGACGTCGCCTTTAACGAGTTGCGTCAGACTGTCGACGGTTAGCAGGTTCCCTGTCGGGACATGAACCGTCTTCGTCGCCTGCTCGTTCGGGTCTATCGGATCTCGGTCCATCAAATCGACCCAATAAGTAGCGTAATGAAAGTTCGTCGATAAGGCGGTAGAGGCGACGTACTCGGCCTTCGAAGCCGGGGTGTGAACAAGGAACAAATATCGGCGAGTGGGCAAATCAATCCCGACTTGACCGATTAGATCGTTGTAGTTCTTGACGGGGATCGAATAAGAGAAGCAATCGCCAACGTAGGACGGATTGCAGCAAGATTTTACTTGGGCCTCAATTTGCGGATATCTCATCGTGTGAGCCCTGCCCGGGAATCCGATTTGGATGTCGACCCCGTCAACATCCAAGGCTCGCCTACCCGGGTTCAGGCCGGCAGCGCAAGAGAGCGCCCAAACCAGGCCCTCGGCAAAGTGGCCTTGCCAGACCTCACTGTTCAGCCCCACCCAAGCCCCCCACCCCGCCGACCGCAGTCTCGCCCCCTGCAGCACCATGTTGATCCCATGGGGTTGGGGAGCGCAACGGGTCGAACGGCTGTGAAGCGTACGTGATCTTGACATCTACGACTCCCTCCACGTCTGAGCCTGTGACCACGTCGCCCCTCATCTGGGGCCCTCGGAGGTGTCAGTGCCTAACAGCCGAGCACTATCGCCCCGGCGACTAACCTCTCTTCTCGTAGGCACTGAGCCTGCTACTGGCCAGTAGCAGGCTCAGGATGACACTAACCACTGACATCAACGCGTGCAGACGCGCATGAGCAATGGCCTATTGGCAGCCTGGCCGGTCTTCCAGGGATGACCGCCCATCTGCTGCTCGTCCCCGTGCTCCTGACAGACTCTGCTCATCCTGCGACGCACCACCCCGCACCACCTTGCACCACGCAGGACGGCGAACCGCGGTCAACACGGGGCAACCTGCCTCCGGGGCGGAGGCCCTGACTCGGTGATTTCGGCAGGTCAAGTCCGGTCGGGTCGGATCGGTTTCAGGATTCCCAAGCTCAGAGCGCGGGTTCGATTCCCGTCACCCGCTCCAGCAGAAAGCCCCAGGCGAGCCGCCCGGGGCTTCTTTGTTGTCCGGACCTCTTCATCCCCCTGACGACCCGCTCCGGCGCGACGCTCAAGGACACGATGGTGCGGGACAGCCAGTCAACAGAGCGGAGCGCTGATCTACCAGCACTCGACACTGGAGCGGCAGAAGGAGATCGCCGCCGCGCTGGATACTCGTGTGCGGGCTGACCGCAAATCAATCGACGGGCACGACGACGGCTCATCGGGCACGCGACGCTCGGGAGCAGCGGGGATCGGGCCGCCCCGTGACCGAGGACGTCGCCTTGGAACACATCGTCGGCGTACTCGACGTACCCACAGATTCAGCGGTGTGCGTCAGCAGCCGCCGCTTCGTGCTGGACGGAAATCCGGTCCTGCTGTCGACCTCGCATCGGCCGGCGGATCTCGTGGCAGGGTCAGCCATCACCCGGGAAGACTCCTGACCTCCGTCCCGCTCGGCACGGCCGGCCGCCGCCGCGCGCCCACATAGGTAGGCCGAGGGCATGAGGTCAGAACCGCGGCGGCTGCCCAGGCCCGACCCTGATAAGGATGAGGCCAGACCTCAAAATCAGATTCCTAAACCGTCGCCCGCCGGACCTGGTAGTCCCAGCGTGTGAGCGACCGGACGACGGTCTCGGCGCCAATGGGGTTGGCGCTGTGCACGAAGATCGTGCCGATTCGGAAGGGCCGCCCGTTGAAAGCGGCTTCTTCCATGAGGGTCACCACGGGCAAGATGCTGTCGTCGTCGCCGAGGTCGTGGTCGAGCCAGAGTTCGTCAATGAAGCTGTCGCGGTGCTCTTGCAGGAGCTTGATGCCTTCGCCGCTGCTGCGCGCGATCCGCGTGGTCCACGGCAGCGCCCGGAGGTCGTCTATGCCGAGGATGACGGGCGTCGGTACAGGCGACTCTTCTTTCACCCGACCATTATCACGGCACGGCCGCAGGGCCCAGCGGAGGGGCGAGATCGCCGAACTAGGCCGTTGCGGCTCTCGACGGTGGCACCCTCGGCGTCAGCGGCCGATACGGAGGTGAGCTGTGGCTACGAGACGCAGAGATGCGCGCATGGCGCGTTGCGCCGGCCAGCCGCCGGCAGTCCGAGACGTCACAGGGCCGTGAACGGTTCTTCGAAGCATCGCGCCGCGCCTGACCAGTCCCGGGATACGTGCCAGATCGAGCGGCGAACGACGGTCAACGCCGGGCATCGCATGACCCTCTTACACGGGCAACAGTGGGCCATCTGCCCAGGTCGCGCGGACGTTGGCCTCAAAAGCTCAGAGCGCGGGTTCGGTTCCCGTCACCCGCTCCAAAGACGAGGGACCAGGTCGGGGATGCACTCCCCGACCTGGTCCCTTGGCCCCGCGTTGGCGGTTTAGAAGATGCCCTTGTAGCCCTGCCAGCTGGTGGCGATCTTCACGCGCGCGGCGAAGGACCCGTTGCCGTAGCCGCTCTGCCGGTAGAGGTTCCCGGCGGTGTCGCGTGCGATCAGGTCGGCCTTTCCGTCGCCGGTGATGTCGCCGACGCCGACGACCGCGTTGTACGAGGCCCCCCAGCCGGTGGCGATCTTCACGCGCGTGGCGAAGGTGCCGTTGCCCTTGCCGAAGTACCGGTACAGGTTGTTCGACTTGTCCTGGGCGAGGAGATCACCGGTGCCGTCACCGTTCAGGTCGCCGGCCCCGACGACCTTCTTGTAGGTCTTCCAGTTGTCGGCCAGCTTCACGCGTGCGGCCAGCTTGCCGCCCGTCGCACCCTTGTACAGGTACACCGCTCCGGTGGAGGCGTTGCGGGCGATCAGGTCGGGGCGACCGTCCTTGGTGACGTCACCGGGGGAGGTGAGGACGTCGTACTGGTTCCAGCCGGTGCCCAGCGTGGTGTACGGGGTGGTCGGCTTGAGCGCCGTCCCGCAGGCCGGCTTGTACAGCCGGAGGGTGCCGGTGCCGCTGCTCAGCCGGACCAGGACGTCGTTGCAGCGGTCACCGCTCAGGTCCCCGACGGGCACGGCACGGGTGCCCGTCGCCCAGCCGCTGCCGCTGACCTTCCCCGAGAACGTGCCCTTGCCCGTGCCCTGCTGGAACGTCAGCGCGCCGGAGGAATTGAGCGTGAGCAGGTCGCCGACACCGTCGGGCAGCGCCGAACCGCCGACGTGGTCCCGCCATACCGCTGTGCCACCCGTCAACCGGACCGTGCCGGACTCGACCAACGCCGCTCCCTTCCCGTCCGCCGGCTGAGCCGTCAGCGTCCAGGTGTACGGGCCGTTGGGAAGCCGTCCGCCTGTCGTGTCCCGGCCGTCCCACGTCGTCGCAATCGAGTACTCGGCCGGTCCGCCACTGCGCGTGGCCACCACACGGCCCGTGGCCTTGTGGCGTATCTCCACCCTCCAGGAAGCCGTCGGCTCGGAGAGCCACCATTGACCGCGCCAGGACACCGGGGTCACGTCCGTCTCCACCTGCGCGGTGACATTCCGGTAGGGAGAGACCAGGGCCGCCTCGGGCCGCCCGGTGTGCAGGACGTGGACAACCTGGTCCGGCGTGGAGTACGCGAGGTCACCGCTGCGAGGGTCGAGCGCCACAAGCCCCGCGGCGTCGATTGCCCCCCGCTGGACGGCCGTCCCGGTCTGCAGGCCGTAGACACGCAGCCCCTGCCCGCCCCGGACGGCGACGACACCGTCGCCGAGGTAGGCCTGCGCGGTGGAGGGAAGCGGAATGTTCTTTCTGGACTGGAGGTCGTAGACGCCGCCCGCGGCGTACGGAGCGGTGCTGAGGTTGCACGTCCAGTACAGCCACCGGCCGACGGCCTGCAGATCGACCATGGAGGGGCACCCGGTGTTCACCGTGAAGGACGTCAGCGAGGCCCCGGTGCGTGCGTCCTTGGCCGTGACCTTGCCGCCCGGGGCCGAGGACCACAGGGTGGTCCCCCAGATCGCACCCCTCTGGTACGGCTCCGTGTGCACGACCTTGCCGGAGTCGATGTCCACGACCCGGAGTTCCCGGCTGCCGCCGGCAGGTCTCCCATCGACCAGCACCAGGTTCTCGGATGCCCCCACGATCCTCATCTGGTCCGGGGAATCGTCGAAAGAGTCCTGGAGGCCCGTTTCGATCGGCGTTCCGGGAAACGTCCCGCCCTTGCCCACGACGAACAGCTTGGGCTGCCAGCCGCCGTCCACGCTCACTGTCCCGCGGTACACGGTCCGGCCGTCCCCGGTGGGATACAGCTCGGGGCACAGCCCCCAGCTGACGCTGCACTTGTGGTACGGGACCGGCAGGCCGCCGATCCGCACGCGCTCGCCGTATCCAGGCGCGGTTTCGGTGAGCAGGCGGTCGTACACGAAGGTGGCCCCGTCGCCGTACTCCAGGGTCCTGACGGTGCCGTGGTCCAGCGTCAGCCGCTGGAGCGCCATCGGGACCGGCGGGATGCTGAGCACACGAGCCGCGTACGGCACGCCGTCCGCCCCGGCGGTGATGTCCTGGTAGCCGTAGTCCTCCGCGGACTGGCCGCCGACGAGTTGAACGCCGCCGTCCGGCCGGACGGCAACACGGTCCGCCACCGCACGGGCGAGAAGCGTGCGCTCGCCGGAACCGTCGAAGGGGACGGCCACGACCTTCCAGATGGACGCCCCGGACGCCTTCTGACCGAGAAAAGCGTCATAGCGGGCCACGATCAGCGAGTCGCCGACGACGCCGAGAACCTTCGCGTCCTTGAGACCGACCTGAACCTCGCGCACGGGGGTGTCGAACCGGCCCTGCTCATAGATCCGCACGCCACCGGCCTGGGGGGTGACCAGATGAAGGGCGGTCACCACGGAATTCCCGGACACCGTGCCGTACGGCAGAAACGTGGCCTCCGCGGTGCGGAGATCGATCCAGCCGTACTGTGCGACGTCCTCTCCGGGGACCTTCAGAAGTGAGAGGAACCCATGGACGCCGGCCCGCGCGACAGCGATGACGGAGGCCCCCTCCGGGAAGCCTGTCACGCGGCGGTCCACCGTCGTCCCGTTCTCATTGCTCAGCAGATGAAACTCGGTCCAGTCCCCGTCGGCACCAGCTCCGCCCTTGGTCACCACCGTGGTTCCAATCGCCCTGCTGTACACCTGACCTGCGGGGACAGTGACGGTCGTGGTCTCGTCGGTGACCATGTTCCGCAGCAGTACGTCGCCCGTGCCACCGCTGGGCGGCAGCGCCACGATGTCCGAGGCCGCTCCGTAGTACTCCACGGGGTCGTACAACTGCGTGCCTTCAAGCTTTCGGGTCGAGCCGTCCGCGCCCGTCCACTCCAATCCGGAGGGACCGCTCGTGGTGGTGGCGCGGTGCAGAAACCCGGAAGGCCCGACGCTCACCACGGAGCCGGAGCCCGGTGTGACGCGCATGGTCGCCGGAATCGTGGCCTCACTGAACGTTCCTGCATCGGCCGATGCGACCCAGGAGGCAGGACCGACAGTCAGCGACAGCGACACGACCGTCGTGACGGCACTGCGGAGGAGGGCACGTCTGGCCACCTGATTCCACCCCTGATGCGAAAGGACCTGGAACAGGCCGGGGAATCGGCTCGGTCCTCAGCACTCACAGCAAGCAAGCCGGTCAATCCCGGCGTCCCCCGCCCCCCACACCCGAATGATCGGATCCTAACAACAGGCTCACAGGCCACGGAAGAGAAATTCGAACCCGTTCAACACGTCGACCGGCCCGCCGCCGGGACCGTCGGTCGCGGGCGGGCCGGCGCAACTTCGAAGGGGGGCAACTCGCCGTTCGTAGCGGCGGTGGTCAGTTCGGAGAGTTGCACCAGCCCGCAGCACCTGCGCACCACCTGCGCACCACCTGGGGCGGTCAATCTCGGTCGACAAGGGTGGGTCTGACCACGTGAAAAACGGGTGCATACGTCCGGCGGTGCGATGCGACACTCCCCCCATGACCAGCCCGGAGCTCTCCGAACTCGACTATCTGCGGGAGATCGAACGGCTCGCCAAGGCAGTCGTCTCCGCAGCCGCAGGCGAGCGGTCGCATCCTGGCGACGCCGAAGATGACGGCCCGTTCCAACGTACTGTCAACGCCCTGGGCCGGGCACTGTTGCAGTACCACTTCCCCTTGGACGGGTGCCTGGAGGAGGAGGCAGAGCGCCCACAAGTACCTCTCGCTGCCGTTGCCATCATCCGCCCCGAGGCCATGCCCATCGGCAGCAATGAGACCTACCCACGCGCCTGTGCCCGACTGGGGGTCGAGGCACGACCTGAAGGGTGGGCGCTGTGGGAGACCTGGGTCGACGGCAACGCGAAGGTCACCATGGTCGTCTCCGCCCTGGACACAACCGAGGGCCTCCTCACCAACTGGGCGAAGGGCAGAAACCTGCTCCCGGTCATGCCCCTGCCCTCGCAGATCGCGCAGGTTCACGCCGGCTGGACCGGCTGGGGGGCGATCTTCTCCCCCTATGGCAAGAGGAAGCTCGGCCTCGACGGACATCCTTGATCCACAGGTATCGGCCATTGCCCGACAAGCGCCGGCGGAAAGCCCGGGCAAGCGGCCCGGGGCTCCCGGTCTCCGCATGACGCGCCTTCGAAGTCGCCCGCCCGATCACGGCATTCGTGTTCACCGGTCGTGCCGTTCGTCCGCGGCGAGGGCGGGGAGGCGAACCGCCACGCGTGGCAGGAAGTAGCCGACGAGGGGCCCCATGCACAGGGCGATGAGCACGGTTCCGACGCCGACGGTTCCGCCCAGGAGCCAGCCGGCGGTGGCGACGGCGATTTCGATGCCGGTGCGCACCGCGGCGATGGGTAGGCGGGTGAGCCGGACGAGTCCGGTCATGATGCCGTCGCGGGGGCCCGATCCGAACTGTGCGCCGAGGTAGAGCGCGTCGAAGAAGGCAAGTGCGACCAGGCCGACTACGAGGTACCCGATCGCGGCGGGTGTCCCCTGGGGGTGGGGGAGGACGGTGGCGGTCGCGTCCGCGGCGAAGCCGACGATGGCGACGTTGAGGAGTGTGCCGAGGCCGGGCAGTTCCCGCAGGGGAATCCACAGGAGGAGCACCAGCAGCGAGATCAGGTTCGTCGTCCAGCCGAAAGAGATGCCGAGGACCTTGGCGGTGCCCTCGGTGAGCACGTTCCAGCTGGCTGCTCCCAGCCCGGACTGGACGAGCGTCATCACGGCGGCCCCGTACCCCACCAGGCCGAGCAGGAGCTGGGGGATGCGGCGCGCCTTTCGGCCCGCCCGGATTTGGGCGAAGGCGCTCATACGGGTCAGGACGGGCTGGTCGTGGCCGGGCGGGACGGAGGTGCGTGCAGCGGTAACAGGAGGTGCCATGACGCAAGCCTGCGAGGCATCTGGACCTGGATTCCATAGCCAGATTCGTTAGGCTGGCCGGGTGAAAGTCACGTCGCACGTGGTCGCAGGCATGCTGGGGACCTGGCAGGAGGGGCCCGGGCCGGCGCATCAGCGGCTCTCCGACAGGCTGCGGCTGCTGGTCCTGGACGGCCGTCTCTCGCTCGGCTCCACCCTGCCGAGCGAGCGTGACCTGGCCACCGCACTCTCCACCAGCAGGACCACCGTCGGCGCCGCCTACCGCACCCTGGTCGAGCACGGATACCTCGCCACACGGGCGCGCGCCAGGGCGACCGTGCGGCTCCCCGACGACACGCCACCCGAGCGCCGGGCCGGCACGAACGCGGCGACCATCGATCTGTCCTTCGCCGCTCCCCCCGCGCCCGTCGAAATCCTCCACGCCGCGTTCGCGGCCGCCCTCGAACAGCTACCGCGGCACTACGAGCGGCACGGCTACGACCGGAACGGCACCGCGGAGCTGCGCGAAGCGGTGGCCCACCGGTATCAACGGCGCGGACTGCCGACGCCGCCCGATCACATCCTGATCACCAACGGCGCGCAGCACGCGCTCGCCCTCCTGGCGCGAACACTCCTGTCGCCACGCGACCAGGTCCTGATCGACCACCCGACCTACCCGCACGCGATCACCACGTTCACCGAGGTGCGGGCCCGGCTCCTCCCCGTCGCCGTGGCGTCCTCGGGCTGGGACACCGCGCAACTCCAGGCGGCAGGCCGCATCGCGAGCCTGGCCTACCTTATCCCCGACTTCCACAATCCGACGGGGCTGTGCATGCCCACGAGCGTCCGCCAAGGCCTCGGGCTCGCGTGTCCCACGGTCATCGACGAAACCATGACCGACCTGGCCCTGGACAGGGAAAGCCCGGAACCCTTCGCGCTCCACATGCCGACCGCCATCAGCATCGGCTCGGTCTCCAAGAGCATCTGGGGCGGCCTGCGCATCGGCTGGATCCGCGCGACGCCCGCTCTCCTGGAACGCGTCCAGCAGACCCGTCACGCCACGGATCTCGGCACCCCCGTCGTCGAGCAACTCGCCACGGCCGTCCTCCTGCACGAGGACCGGACCCGGCGCCCCGGCGCGCTCGGGCAACTGAGGTCGCAACGCGACGTACTGCTCCGAGCGCTCGGCGAGCACCTGCCCGGCCTCCACGCCCCGCGCCCCGCCGGCGGCATGACGCTCTGGGCGACGTTCCCCCGGCCCATCAGCTCACGGCTGGCCGCGATCGCGCCCGACTACGGAGTGACCATCGCAGCCGGACCGCGGTTCGGGATCGGAGGCGCGTTCGAACGCAACATCCGGCTGCCGTACACGCTTCCTCCGGGTCAGCTGACCCAGGCGGTCCGCGGACTCGCACAGGCGGAAGAGGCACTCACCCGGGGCGCTACCGGGGCTCACAGCCCCGCACCCGTGGCATGAGCGTCGACGGCGCGTCGGCGGTGGTGGTGCGCGGGGGCCGGAGCACCGCGCCGAGGGCGGCGCCGCCGGCTGTGGCCGTCGTCCAGATCACGAGCATGCCGAGGAGGAACTCCGGGCGGAGCACGTCACGGACCGCGGACCGCCGGTTCGGCGGGACGGCGTCGCCGGTGCTCAGGTAACCGGCCTGCTGGTTCGCCCAGAACACCGCTTCGGGAACGCCGACGGCGAGCACCGCCACCTGGGCGGCGAGCCCGGCCAGGGCTCCGGCGCGCAGCCCTGAGCCGAACGAGCGGGTGCGCCAGGCGGTGGTGAGCGCGACGGCGAGCAGCAGGACGCTCGGGACGGCCGCCCAGAAGTCGAGGACGCCCGCCCCGTCGTGTGCGAGCGACCAACGCGACGCGGCGTACGAACCGCCCGCCACGACGAGGGCCACCCCGCCGGCCCGCACCCCCGCGCCGGGCGGCCGTCCGGAGCGCAGCGCCGTCCACACCCCGCCGAGGGCGAACCTGCGGCGCTCGGCGGGCGGTTCGACGGCGGCGAGTTCGGACCGCAGCGCCGCGCCCCACGCGGCCCGGTGCTCGGGGAGGTCGGCGGTGGGCCTGCGGGCCCATCAGCCGGCGGGGACCGCCGGCGCCGACGGCGCGACCCCGGGTGACGCTCGGCGCGTCCACCCGGGGTCGTGTCGTCGTGGCCCGACGGCTCATGTCAGACGACGCGCTTGCGGCCCCAGAGGAAGACGAAGGCCGTGATGGCGGCGGCCAGGGCGAACAGGATCGAGGCGCCGAGCCACTGCATGCCGCTCATCTGGGACATGGGGATGTAGTCCAGCGCCCAGCCCACGATGCCCTTCTGCTTCAGGCAGGCGTCGACCGCCTGTTGCGACCCCGCGTCCGTGCAGGTGCTCCAGCCGAGGGTCTGCCCGGACGAGGTGATGAACGACTGGTCGACCTCGTAGGCGGCGGTGGGAAGGCGGGGGCTGCTGCCGGGGGTGACCCCCGAGTCGGTGGTGAGCCTGATGACGTTGCCGAGGTCGAGCCGGCTGTACGCCCAGACCACCTGGACGGCCGCCGCGAAGAAGAAGGTCACGACCATCGCGAGCAGGGTGCGGCGCAGGAGCATGCCGATCGCGATGCCGCCCACGACGGTGAAGAGCGTGAGCGCGACGGGCACGGGCCCGGTGTTGTCGAAGGCCTGGCCGGAGGTCCAGTCCATGACCGTGTTCTCCTTGCTGACCGGTGCCCACCACCGGCCGAAGGTGAAGGAGAGGGCCACGGTGCAGACCACGACCACCAGCGCGCTGATGCCGAGCTTGGCGGCGAGCCAGCGGGCGGGGCCGGCGGCCTGGGAGGTGACGAGCTTGGCGGTGCCGCTCTCCAGGTCGCCGGCGAGCAGCGGGGCGCCGAGGAAGACACCGAGGAGGATGGGGACGAAGCCGAGGCCGAAGGCGGCCTTCAGGAGCGGGGCGCTGTGCGGGTTGATGTCCTGCGTCCACTTGTCGGAGCTCGCCTCGGGCCAGCCGTGGGCGGTGAGGTAATCCAGCAGGCCGGCGCGCTGGTAGAGCATCCACCCCACGGACAGGGCCGTCGCGGCCAGGATCGTCCAGTAGGCGGCGCGGTGCTGGCGCCAGATGAGCCAGGTCATGCCGCTGAGCCGGGGGCGGCGGACGCCGCTGTCGGCGACCGGGGCCGCGGACGGCGCGGACGGGTTCGCGGTCAGGTTGCTCATGCCGCCGCCCCCCGCGGGCCGTTCACGCCGTACGGCTGCCCCGGGACCTGGGCCACGGGACTGATCAGTGGTGGCGCTTCGGGGGAGCGCAGGTAGGCGAGCAGGAGTTCCTCCAGTTGCGGGGTGTGGGACTGCCACTGGCCGCTCACCGGGCCGTCGGGGCGGATGAGGGCGGTGGCCTGGCGCCCGCTGGTGCGGTACTCGACGACGGTGTGGCGGGCGAGTTCCGCGGGGACGCCCGGGCCCTCGTCGCCGGCCACGCCCTGCAGCAGCACGTGGGCGCTGCGGATCTCGTCCACGTCACCCGCGATGCGCAGACCGCCCGTGGAGATGACCAGGAGGAAGTCGCAGACGCTCTCCAGCTCGCTGAGCATGTGGGAGGACATCAGCACCGTGGTGCCGTGCTCGGCGGCCTCGGCCAGCAGGGTGCCCATGAGCTCGTGGCGCACCAGCGGGTCGAGGTCGGACATCGGCTCGTCGAGCAGCAGCAGGTCGGGCCGCTTGCCGAAGGCGAGGGCGAAGGCGACGCGGGTGCGCTGTCCGCCGGAGAGGGTGCCGACCTTCGCGTGCAGGGGCACGTTGCCCGCGCGGACGATCTGCTCGGCGGCCTGCTGGTCCCAGCCGGGGTTGAGCTCGCGGCCCATGCGCAGCGTCTCGGCCACGGTGAAGCGGCGGAACAGCGGCTTCTCCTGGGCGAGGAACGCCGTACGGCGTCCGGCCTCCGCGGACTGGGGCGCCGCGCCGAACACCGTGAGGGTGCCCTCCGACGGCTCCAGCAGGTTGGCGGCGATCGACATCAGCGTCGTCTTGCCCGCGCCGTTGGGGCCCACCAGCCCGCAGATACGGCCGGCCGGCAGGCGGAACGAGCAGTCCCGCAGGGCCCAGCCCCGGCGGTACTTCCGGCCGACCCCGCGGGCCTCCATCGCCGACTCCTCCACCGGGCCACCCATGTCCATGGCATTCATGGCCTCACGCACTGGTCATCCTCATTTCCCCGTCCTCCGGTGTTCCGTCGGCCGCCGTGGTCCCGGCGAACCGCTCCTCCAGGACCGCCGCGACCAGCGCGGCCACGTCCTCGCGCTCCAGGCCCGCCTCGTGGGCCCGGGTCATCCACGCCTCCAGCTCCCCGCGCAACGGGGAGTCGGCACCCGCCTGGGGACGGGCCAGTGAGCGGCGGATGAAGGTGCCGAGGCCGGGCCTCGGCTCGACCAGCCCCTCGCGTTCCAGCTCGCGGTAAGCCTTGAGCGTGGTGTTCGGGTTGACGGCGCTGGTCTCCGCGACCTCCTTGGCGGTGGGCAGCCGGTCCCCCGGCATCAGGACGCCCAGCCGCAGGGCCTGCTTGGTCTGCTGCACGATCTGCTGGTAGGCGGCGATCCCGCTCCGCCGGTCGATGCGGAAGTCCACGTGCTTCAACACCCTTTAGCTACTCGATTAGTGGAATGATGATGAGAGGGGGAGCTGAGCCGTGTCAAACGAAGCGGCCTCCCCGGCACCCCTCGGGACACAACCGTGACATTCGTGAGGGGGAGGAATGGGGTGGCCCGCACGGCACGAAGGCCCCGGGCGGGCAGCCCGGGGCCTTCGTGCGGATGGGGGGGAGGACGTCGAGGACCGGGTTCGACGGGGCGCGTGCCCCGGGTGTCACGGCCGGGCCGCGGTCGCCGGGTCGGCCTTCCAGGCGCTGACGCCGAGCTTCCCCGTGGTGCCGAGGTCGAGTTCGGGGGTCACCGTCACCGCAGGAGCGCCGGGTGTCGCCCGCACCCTCGCGTAGGGCGCGTTGACGGACGTGCCGTCGGTGACGGTGTTGCGCCACATCAGGCCCGCGGTCGCGCTCCCGCCCGGCTCCAGGGTGACCGGACGGGGCGGGTCGTCGAAGCCGGGCACGAGGGCGACGCCGCCGCTGCCCCGGAAGACCTCGACCCCCGTGACGGGCTTGCGCTGCTCGTCGAGGAGCTGGACCAGCGGATAGCCCTCGACGCGCCGGACGCGGGAGGAGCAGTTCTGCAGGCGGAGTCCCACCACGCGCAGCCCCATGGCGGCGTCGCCGTCGTCGGCGGTGAGGCGGAGGCCGGAGGGTGGGCAGGCGCCTCCCGCGGCGGGCACCTCCTCCGCCGGGACGCTCCTGACCTTGACGATGCGCACCCGTTCCGCGGCGTACCGCGGCGCGAGGGGTGCGCCCAGGTCGGCCTCGCCCCTCACGGTGCGGCCGGGCGGGACCGAGGACACGGTGTGCGGCACGTTCGCCAGGGCCTCCCCGGCACCGGAGGTGAGTCCGAAGGTGACGGTGTAGGTGAGGGGTTCGTCGGCGTGGTTGGTGACGCGGAACGCGACGTGGAACGAGGCGGAGCCGGGGCAGTGGGCGGGCCGTGCGCTCACGGCGGTGATCTCGACGTCGCCGTCGCCGTCCCCCTCGACACCGGCGGCACCGCCCGCGGGCGCCGGGGCGACCGGGACGGTCGAGGCGGCGCAGGAGGCACGGTCGTCCCGGTGCGCGGCGTCGCAGGCCGTGACCAGCAGCAGGGGAACGGCGAGCACGGCCGGGAGGAGGAGGGCGGGGGTGCGCATCCGGCGACCCCATCAGGACCCTGCCGCTCCCGGCCATGGCGCAGGCCACAATTCCCGTCACACGACCGTCACAAAGCACGGTTCCCTGGCCGGGCTCAGCGGGAGGCGGCGCTGTCGATCCAGGCGACGACGGCGCTGACCGTGGCGTCGTCGAGCTGCCGGGCGAGGGTGTGCACCGCGTCGCTGTCCCCCGGGAGCGGGGGCACCCCGGCCGCGATGAGCGCGGCGTGGAGCTCGACCCAGCGCGCGTCGACGGCGGCCAGATGGGCCCCCACCGGGACGCCACCCAGTGACTGCTGCGGAGTATCGAGAAGGTTCATGGTGTTTCCTCTCGGATCTCGGACGGTGTCGACCGGACTCGCCGTGCAGGACAGCCCCGCTCCGCCCACCGGTTGCGCCGTGCCCCCGACTTCACCCGTCCGGCCCTCACCGCGGCCGCCGGGACCTGTGCCATGGGGATGACATTTGCCGGTCCGGCGACGCGGACGGCGGCGCACGGGGCATGGGCTACCTCAGTGCCCGCGCCCGCATCCCACGGAAGGCCTCGGATGATCGACAGGCGGACCTTCGGCACGATCGTCGGCACGGGGGCGGTCGCGGCCACACTGGCCGGGCTCGCCTCGGGGTGCGCGACGACCGGACCGGACGAGAACAAGCCGGCGCCGCCCAGGGCCCCCGGCAAGGAACGGCCCGGCGACGCGGCGGCGTTCGGCCCGCTGAAGCAGGTGGAGGCCGGGGTGCTGGACGTCGGCTACGCCGAGGCGGGACCGGCCGACGGTCCCGCCGTGATCCTGCTCCACGGCTGGCCGTACGACATCCACAGCTACGTCGCCGTCGCACCGCTGCTGGCGGCGAAGGGCTACCGGGTGGTCGTCCCCTACCTGCGCGGTCACGGGACGACCCGCTTCCTGTCCCGCTCGACCCCGCGCGACGCCCAGCAGGCGGTGTTCGCCCTGGACATCGTGGCGCTCATGGACGCGCTGGGGATCAAGAAGGCGGTCCTGGCCGGCTTCGACTGGGGGTCGCGGACCGCGGACATCATCGCGGCGCTGTGGCCGGAGCGGGTCAAGGGGCTGGTCTCGGTGACCGGCTACCTGATCACCAACCGCGAGGCGAACAAGCAGCCGCTGCCGCCGAAGTCGGAATGGGCCTGGTGGTACCAGTACTACTTCGCCACGGAGCGGGGCCGTAAGGGGCTGGAGCGCTACCGGCACGACCTGGGCCGGCTCGTCTGGAAGTTCAACTCCCCGACCTGGGGCTTCGACGACGCCACGTTCGACCGCACCGCGGCGGCCTTCGACAACCCGGACTACGTCCCCATCGTCATCGGCAACTACCGCTGGCGGCTCGGCCTGACCGAGGGCGACCCGCGGTACGACGACATCGAGGCACGGCTCGCCCGCGGGCCCGTCGTCACCGTGCCCACGATCACCCTCGACGGGGCGGTCGATCCGTTCACACCGCCGGGCAACGGCTCTTCCTACCGGGCCAAGTTCACCGGGAAGTACGCGCACCGCACGCTGCAGGGCATCGGGCACAACGTGCCGCAGGAGGCACCGGCGGCCTTCGCCCAGGCCGTGGTGGACGTCGGGCGGCTCTGAGGGGTCCGGCGGGGGCGGCGCCCGTGGCCGAGCGCGGGGGGCCCGGCCACGCGGGGGACGACGTCAGTGGTCGTCGCCGCCGCGGCCCCGGCCCCGGCCGTGGCCCCCGCCGTGGTCGTCACCGGAGCGGTCGTCGTCCCGCACGCGGTCGCCGCCGTGGTCGTCTCCCGGGGGGTCGTCGCTGCCGGCCCGGTCGCCGCCGTGGTCGTCTCCCGGGGGGTCGTCGCTGCCGGCCCGGTCGCCGCCGTGGTCGTCGTACCCGGGCCGCGTCGTCGCCGGTGCGGGCGAGGCGGTGCGGGACGCGTCACCGGAGCGTGTGCGGCCACGGTGCCGGTCGTCCTCCGTGACCCGGCCCGTCCGCGCATCCACGTGCAGCTCGTGCACGACCCCGGCCGCGTCCGTCACGTACACCTCCCAGTAGCCGCGGTGACGGTCGTCCGGCTCGATCTTCGTGACGGTGCCCGGCGTGTGCGCGACCGCGGCGGCCGCGGCCCGGCTGGCCGTGATGCCCGGGGAGCCGTGGTCGTCGCCCGCGTCGTGTCCCGGGGTCGCCCCGGGCGTGGCGGTCGAGGACACCGTGCCGCGCGCGTCGTCGCGCCCGCCGTCGCGCCCGCCGTCGTGGCCGCCGGTGGCGAACGCCGTGTAGCCCCCGGCGACGAGGACCGCGGCCGCGATGGCCGCGACGGTCGTGTTGCGCTTCATGAGGAGCCCTTCCGACCGGGCCGTACCCGGTCTGTGTCAGGTCTGTTCCGTGACCTCAATGTCGCCGGTACAGGCTGAAGGCAGCCTGAAACCACCTGAAGATCTCTTCAGGTTCGATTTGGGAGGCTGGACCCCATGCGTGTGCTCATCGTGGAGGACGAGAGACGGCTCGCGGTCTCGCTGGCCAGGGGGCTGACGGCCGAGGGCTTCGCCGTGGACGTCGTCCACGACGGGCTCGAGGGGCTGCACCGGGCGGGGGAGGGCGTCCACGACCTCGTCGTGCTCGACATCATGCTGCCCGGCATGAACGGCTACCGCGTCTGCGCCGCACTGCGCGAGGCGGGCAACGAGGTCCCCATCCTGATGCTCACGGCCAAGGACGGCGAGTACGACGAGGCGGAGGGCCTCGACACCGGCGCCGACGACTACCTGACCAAGCCGTTCTCGTACGTCGTGCTGGTGGCCCGGGTCAAGGCGCTGCTGCGGCGCCGGGGTTCGGCGGGGGCCTCGCCCGTGCTGCGGCTGGGCACCCTCGTGCTGGACACCGCCGCCCGCCGGGTCTTCCGCAACGACAGCGAAGTGACGTTGACCGCGAAGGAGTTCGCCGTGCTGGAGCAGCTCGCGGTGCGGGCCGGGCAGGTGGTCGGCAAGTCCCGCATCCTGGAGCACGTCTGGGACTTCGCGTACGACGGCGACCCCAACATCGTCGAGGTGTACATCAGCACCCTGCGCCGCAAGCTCGGCGCGGACCTCATCCAGACGGTGCGCGGCGCCGGTTACCGGCTGGCCTCGGCATGAGACGCCCCCGCCCCCTCGGCACCGTCCAGGCCAAGATGTCGCTCGGCGCCACGCTCGTGGTCGCGGTCGCACTGGTGGCCGCCGGGGTGGCCGTGCTGCTCTCGCTGCGCGCCAACCTCACGGGCCAGGCGCAGAGCCAGGCCGACGACTCGGCCCGCAGGATCGCCCTCGACGTCGCCAGCCGCGGGGCGGGCGCGGACCGCTACGCCCGGCTCCGGCTCCCCGAGGGCGTGCCGGTGCAGGTGACCACCGAGGACGGGCGGCTGCTGGCGGTGAGCAGGGGCCTGGAACGGATCAGCGGCACCGGGGTCGGCGCCGTCAGGGCCGTCCGCGAGCCCGCCGCCACACCCACACCCACGCCTTCGCCCACGCCCTCGCCCACCCCTTCCGCGGTGCCGAGCCGCACCGCGGAGAGCGGCGACGACCACGGCGGCGGCGAGGACGACGGTGGCCACGGGCGCGGCCGGGGCCGGGGCGGCCGGGACGACGCGACGCGCGGCGGCGAGGACGACGACCGGCACGGCGGCGGCGCCACACCCTCACCCGCCGCGGGCGACGACCCGGTGGTCGGCGAGATCGGCCGGACGGTCGTGCACGGCACGGGACGGGCCACGCTGGACGGACGGACCGCCGACTACCGGTTCGCGACGATCAAGGCCACCGACCTCGCCGGGCAGACCGTCCTCATCCACGCGGGCACCTCCCTGGCGGCCCGCGAGAGCGCCGTGAACACCGCGGCGGCGGCCATGCTGGCGGGACTGCCCCTGCTGCTGCTGGTGATCGGCGGCGCGACCTGGCGGGTCACCCGCCGCGCACTCGCTCCGGTGGAGGGCATCCGGCGCGAGATGGCCGCGATCACGGCCTCCGAGGACCTCTCCCGGCGTGTGCCGGAGCCGGCCGCCCGCGACGAGGTGGCCCGGCTGGCGCGCACCACCAACGAGACCCTCACCGCGCTGGAGGCCGCGGTCGAGCGGCAGCGCCGCTTCGTCGCCGACGCCTCGCACGAACTGCGCAGCCCGATCGCCTCGTTGCGCACACAGCTGGAGGTCGGCTCGGCCCATCCGCACCTGCTCGACGTCCCGGGCGCCGTCAAGGACACCGAGCGGCTGCAGCAACTGGCGGGGGACCTGCTCCTGCTCGCCCGCCTCGACGCGGGCGAACGGCCCGCGCGGCGGCGGGTCGACCTGGGCGAACTGGTCGGCGAGGAGGTCCGCAGGCGGCCCGCCGACCGGGTCCCGGTGACCGTCGACGTCGAACCGCTCCGGGACGTGGCGGGCTCGCGCGGCCAGTTGGCCCGGGTCGTCGGCAACCTCGTGGACAACGCCCAGCGCCACGCGCGCGCCGAGGTGACCGTGACCGTACGCCTGCGGGACGGCCTGGTCGTCCTCGCGGTCGGCGACGACGGCGACGGCGTCCCGCCCGCCGAGCGCGAGCGCATCTTCGAGCGCTTCGTCCGGCTCGACGACGCCCGCAGCCGCGACGAGGGCGGTGCGGGTCTCGGCCTGGCCATCGCCCGCGACGTCGCCCACCGCCACGACGGCTCGCTCACCGTCGGCACCGCCCCGGCGGGCGGTGCCCTCTTCGAACTCCGCCTGCCGGCGGCGGCCGCGGACTGACGGGCTCCGGGAGGGGCGGGGCTCGCGCCGGGCGAGGGGTCAGGGGGCGACGCCGAGCTGGCGCAGCATGCCGAGTTCGTCGCTGCTCCCCCAGCGCTCGACCATCTTCCCGTCCTCGAACCGGCTGATCTGCATGCCCCGGTAGCTGACGGTCCGCCCCGTGGGGGCGTGGCCCATCAGCTCGCCGAGGTGCGTGCCGGTGATGGTGTACGCGAAGGCGATCTCGTTGTCGGTGGCCATGACGTGTTCGACCTCGACGTGCAGATCGGGGAAGGCCCGCCGCATCGCGCCGAACATCTCCTCGTACCCCTCCGGCCCGGGGCCCTGCCCCGGAGCGGGGTCGTGGTCCACCGAGCCGGACGCGACGTACTCGCCGATCTCGCCGAGGTGGCCGCTGTTCACCGCCGTACCGAAGCCCTCCAGGACGGAGAGGTTGTCGCTGCGGGACATGCCGCGCTCCTTGCGGTCGCGATCTCGGGCGCCGGGGCGCCCCTTCCTTCCACCGTAGGCGCGGCCCGCCCGGGCGGCCTGCCGGCGATCAGCCGACGCACGCCTTCTTGTCGGCGTGCGACTGCGGGATGTCGTCCGGGACCGCGTCCGGGTCGGCGAGCGGCTTCCCGGCGCCCAGGTAGTCACCGCCGAGGGTGAGGGTCATGTCCGCGCGGGGTCCTGCGTCGGCCGTCGCGGGGTGCAGGGCGCCGGACGGCAGGCCCATCATCGCGGCCAGGGCCCGGGCCTGGTCCGCCTGGTCGGGGCCGTAGGCCAGGGTCGTGCGGTCCTGCTTCCCCCCGGGCGCGTTGCCGCCGTTGGTGGAGTGGGAGACGCCCTCGGTGTTCTGCAGCCACTCCAGGGTGTCCTGCGCCGCGCCCTGGGGGCCGCCGGCGTTGTAGACGACGACCCGGACCTGCGACGGGTCCGCCTTGGCGCCGCGGAGCTTGGAGTCGGCGGCCGCGGGCTTCTTCTTCGCGGCGGTCAGCGAGACGTCGTTCTTGATCGCCTTGAAGAGCGCGGGCGCCTTCGTGTCGTCCACGACGACCGTCGCGTGGAACCCCACCTCGGCCGGGTTGTCGACGACCGGGAGCGTCGTGAAGGTGATGTGTTCGGGGTCGACCCGGTTGAGGTCCTTGGCGAGGTCGGTGAGTTTCCCGACGCCGCCGATGCCGGTGTCCACGGTGAGCGACTTGGTGGCGGCGTTCGCCAGCTGGAAGAGCTTCCCGGGGTCGGTGAGGGTGTCACCGGACTTCATCTGACGGATCATCGACGCCAGGAACTGCTTCTGCAGGTCGATGCGGTCCAGGTCGCTGCCGTTCTTCAGCGAGTGCCGGGTCCTGACGAAGGCCAGGGCCTGCTCGCCCTGGACCTCGTGCGGTCCCGCGGACAGGTTCAGGTGCGAACCCTCCCCCTTGTCGGTCGTGTCGTGGATGGGGTGGGTGAGACACACCGGCACCCCGCCGACCGCGGTGGACAGGGTCTTCACGGCCTCGAAGTTGACCAGCACGAAGTGGTCGATCGGCAGGCCGGTGATCTTCGTGACGGTCCGCATGGTGCAACCCGGGTCGCGGCCGTCCTGACCCAGGCTCTCGTTGAAGCGCGGGGTGGTGGCTCTCTGGGGGGTGGCCGGGATGGTCTTGGTGGAGCCGTCCTTCTGCTTGGTCGGGCAAGCCGGGATACCGGTGACCATGTCGCGCGGGATGCTCATCGCGGTCGCGTTCGACCGGTCCTTCGCCACGTGGAAGAGGATCGTGGTGTCCGCGTGGCCGACGCTGCCGGCGTCCCCGTACTTCGCGCCCAGGCCTTCGCGGCTGTCGGTGCCGATGACCAGGATGTTCACCGCGTCCTTGCTGGTCGCTTGCTTGCTGCCCGCCGTGCCGACGTCCACGGTGGCGATGTTGCCGTCGAGATGCCGGTACAGGAGGTAGGCCCCCGCGCTGCCCGCGAGCACCAGGAAACCGAGCGTGCCCGCGGTCCACATCAGCACCTTGCGCTTCGTGGACCGCTTGGCCTTGCGGGACGTCGCGGTCCCCGCGCGGCGGCCGCCGCGCGGTGCCGGGACCGGCCGCTGCTCCTCGCGGCGTGCCCGCCGCCCGCCCTGCCGGGGCACCGTGGGCGCCGGTGGGGCGTCGGAGTCCAGCCGCAGCCGGTAGGAACCGGTCTCCGGGTCGAGGACCCACTGGTCCGCGGGGTCGATGTCGCTGCCGTCGTGCCTGTCCACGGTCGTACGGGGCCTCCGTCCACACCCCAGCCGGCCCGGGGCATCCGTTCAGACATACGAATGCCGCACATGGTTGCCCCCGGGGCGGTCAACTCCCGCTGCGACAGGGGGACCAAGGGACTTGCGTGGTGGTTGAACCGGTGCCGCCGCCGGGCCGTACCAGTGGCGGCGGTCCCGACACCCGCGCCTGGCCCGCCGTGCCGTCACCGCACTTCACAGGGAAGGACCTTCGGGGTGTCGCTCTTCACGCGCTCTCACCGGCCGGGCACGACGGACGACGGACCGGCGGTGGAGGGGGACCCGCCGGACGACGCATCACCCGCGGACGGGGGCGGCGCCCCCGGCGGCGGCACCCCCGCGCGCACCGGATGGCGGGAGCGACGTCCCGCGGCGGCCCGGGCGCTGCGCGGGGGGACGACGGCGCTGGCCGCGGTGGTCGTCCTGGCCGCGCTCGTCCTGCCGGACCGGCTCTCCTCCATGGGGCCGGGCCACTTCGTCCGGCTGCCCGTGGAGGGGCTGCTCGGGGCGGCGCTGCTGATCGCCCTGCCGCGGCGCGCCCGAAGGCCGGTGGCCGTGCTCATCGGCCTGGGCCTGGGCCTGCTACTCCTGCTGAAGTTCCTCGACATGGGCTTCTACGAGGTGTTCGCCCGGCGGTTCGACCCGGTCTTCGACTGGAGCCTGCTCGCCGACGGCGAGGGGTACCTGACGGCCACCTCCGGCCGGGCGTACGCCGTCGCCGCGGCGGTCGGGGTGGCGTTCCTCGTCCTCCTCGTGCCCGCCCTGACGGTCCTGTCGGCGGTCCGGCTGAGCCGGCTCGTGGACCGCGACGGCCGGGGGACGACCCGGGCCGCCCTCGTGCTCGGCACCGTCTGGGTGCTCTGCGCGGCGCTCGGGCTGGAGACGGGCGACGCCCCGGTCGCCTCGCGGGAGTCCTCGGCCTTCGTCAGGGAACGCGCGGACGACGTCCGGGCCTCGCTGCGGGACCGCGAGGAGTTCGCCGAGGCGGCGGCGCACGACGCCTTCGCCGGCACCCCCGGTGACCGGATGCTGACCGCGCTCCGCGGCAAGGACGTCATCTTCGCCTTCGTCGAGAGCTACGGCCGCAGTGCCGTCGAGGACCCCAGGATCGCGCCCGGGGTCGACGCGGCGCTGGCGGACGGGACCCGCAGGCTGCAGGCCGCCGGGTTCTCCTCCCGGAGCGGCTGGCTGACCTCACCCACGTACGGCGGCGGGAGTTGGTTCGCCCACTCCACCTTCCTGTCCGGTCTGTGGGTGCCCAACCAGCAGCGCTACCGCTCGGTCGTCACGAGCGACCGGCTGACGCTGACGGACGCCTTCAAGCGCACCGGCGCCTGGCGCACGGTCGGCATCATGCCGGGCGTCACGGCCTCCTGGCCGGAGGGGGCGTTCTACGGCCTGGACCACGTCTACGACTCCCGGGACCTCGGCTACCAGGGCCCGAAGTTCAGCTGGGCGCCGGTACCCGACCAGTACAGCCTGTCGGCCTTCCAGCGGCTGGAGCACGGCCGGCCGCACGACAAGCCGCTGATGACGGAGATCATCCTGGTGTCGAGCCACCGCCCCTGGGCACCCATCCCCGAGATGATCGACTGGGACAGGGTGGGCGACGGCTCGGTCTACGACGGGATCAGCGAGCAGGGCAAGGACCCGGCTGAGGTGTGGAAGGACCGCTCCGGCATCCGCACCGAGTACGGCAACTCCATCCAGTACTCCGTGAACAGCCTGGTCCAGTACGTGGCGAAGTACGGCACCAAGGACACCGTGCTCGTCTTCCTCGGCGACCACCAGCCGTCCCCCGTCGTCACCGGCAGCGACGCGACCAGCGACGTGCCGGTCGCGATCGTCGCCCACGACAAGGCCGTGCTGGACCGGACGGACGGCTGGGGCTGGTCCGACGGGCTGCAGCCCGCGCACGACGCCCCGGTCTGGCGGATGGACACCTTCCGCGACCGCTTCCTCACCGCGTACGGGTCCCGGCCCTCCCCGTGACCGCCCTCCCGTACGCACCCGGCGCCGTCCACAGCCTGTGGACGGCGCCGGGGCGTGCTCAGCCCCGCCGGGACCGCTCGGCGAGCCAGTCCAGCGCGGCGCCCGCGGAGCCGAGGACCGAGATGTGCCCCTCGCCGGGCCGCAGCCACAACTCCGCGTCCGGGCACCGCCGGGACAGCCACACGCCGTGCGCGGCGGGCACCATGCGGTCCGCCTCGCCGTGCAGGACCAGGACGGGCGCGGCTGCGTCGGCCGGGTCGAAGCCCCACGGCGCCACATAGGCGAGGTCGTCGTCGACCATGCCGCCCCGGTCGCTCTCGATCCCCTTGCCCGCGACGTCACCCAGCCATCCCCACGCACCCGCCAGCGCGGCGTGGTCCCCGGGGGTGAACAGCTCGGGGTCGAAGTCGCCGGAGGCCAGCGCCTCTTCGAGCGCCGCGCGCCCCCGGACCGCCGCGCCGAGTTCCGCCGCGCCGGACGGCCCCATCCCGGCGAACCAGTCGAGCCCCTCCGCACCGAACGGCGCCAGGCCGGACCCGCTGACCACCGCCAGGACGCGGTCCGGCAGCAGGGCCGCGCAGGCCAGCGCGTGCGGGCCGCCGCCGGAGTGACCCATGACCGCGAAGCGGCCGATGCCCAGGGCGTCGGCGACGGCCGCCGCGTCACCGGCGGCCGAGGCGACGTCCCGGCCCGGGCGGGGCGTCGAACCGCCGTATCCCGGGCGGTCGTAGCCCACCCACCGGATGCCGTGCCCGGCGGCCGCCGCGAAGAGCGGTTCGGGGGGCGTGCCGATGTTGGGCGTGCCGTGGTGCCACAGGACGGCCAGCTCCGCGCCGTCCTCCCCACGGCCCGGTCCGCCCGGCCCGGTGTCGTACACGTGCAGCGTCCGCCCGTCGGCGAGTGCGATATCCGTCTCCGTCACCATCCGGCCGAGTCTAGGGGCGGGCACCGACACGGCCCCGGGACCGGGCGGGCCAACGCCCGCCCCGGGAGCGGAAACCCACTGCCCCGGGGCGCGGCCCGCTGCTACCGTCCCCCGGTGTTCTCCCTCCTCGAACCCGCCCTGTTCACCCGGCTGCGCGACGCGCGGCGGATCCTCGTCGCCGGGGCCGGCGGCGGCTTCGACGTCTACGCCGGGCTGCCGATCGCGCTCGCGCTGCGCGCGGCGGGCAAGGAGGTCCACCTGGCCAACCTCTCCTTCGCGGACCTGTACGGCCTGGACCTCGACGTGTGGCTGGACCACGACGTCGCCGCCGTGCGCCCCTCCACGGCCGCGCGCGGCGACTACTTCCCCGAACGGACCCTCGCCCGCTGGCTGGAGTCGCAGGGCCTGCCCTCGACCGTGTACGCGCTGTGCCGCGCGGGCGTCGAACCGCTGCGCGCCGCGTACCGGGCGCTGATCGGCCACCTCGGCGGGGTCGACGCGATCGTGCTGGTGGACGGCGGCACCGACATCCTCATGCGCGGCGACGAGAGCGGACTCGGCACGCCGGAGGAGGACATGGCCAGCCTCGCCGCGGTGGGCGGGCTCACCGGCGTCCCGCAGCGGCTGGTGGCCTGCCTCGGCTTCGGCGTCGACGCTTACCACGGGGTGAACCACTCCCTGGTGCTGGAGAACCTGGCGGCCCTGGAGCGCGACGGGGCGTACCTCGGCGCGTTCTCACTGCCCCGCGACAGCCGTGAGGGGCGGCTCTACCTGGCGGCGGTCGCGCACGCCCAGGAGGCGACCCCGGACCACCCGAGCATCGTCCACGGTTCGGTCGCGGCCGCTGTGCGCGGCGAATTCGGGAACGTACGGTTCACCGAGCGCACCCGGCACAGCGAACTGTTCGTCAACCCGCTGATGGCGGTCTACTTCTGCGTGGACGCGGTCGGGCTGGCCGCCCGCAACCTCTACCTCGACCGGCTGGAGGGGACGCAGCTCACCCGGCAGATCAGCTCGGTCGTCGAGGAGTTCCGCGACGAACTGCCGCGCCAACGGCCGCCGCGGACCTTCCCGCACTGACCGTCCCCGCGCCGCCGGCGGCGGTCAGCCGCGCACGTCCGCCGCGAGGGCCTCCAGGGACACCTGCCACAGCAGCGCGGCCGCGTCCGGGTCCAGCGCGTGGTCGGCGACTCCGCCGGAGGTCCCGGGGATGTGGCGGTGGGCCTCGGCGCAGTCCTCGAAGTAGCGCCCCCCGACGCACTCCAGCCGGGGCGCGGTGGCGACGAACACGACGGTGGCGGCCCCCTGTTGCGGGGTCTTGAAGGTGTGGCCGCCGGACGCGGCGGCGGCGTCCAGGGCCTCGCGGGTGAGGTGCCGCGACAGGTTGGTGCCCAGGACCGCCCCCGGGTGGACGGCGTTGACGGTCACGCCGTCCGCGGCCCAGCGCCGGCTGGCCTCCACCGCGAAGAGGACGTTGGCCGTCTTGGACTGGGCGTAGGCGAGGCCGGCGTCGTACGGGCGGACACGGAAGTGGAGGTCGTCGAAGTGCACCGGGCTGCGCAGGTGGGCGACCGAACTGAGGGAGACCACGCGGGCGCGGCCCGCGGCGGCCAGGGCCGGACGCAGGCGGGTGGTGAGCGCGAAGTGCCCGAGGTGGTTGGTCGCGAACTGCAGCTCCCAGCCCTCGGGCGTGCGCGTCTGCGGGGTCATCATCACCCCGGCGTTGTTGACGAGGACGTCCAGGGGGCCGTGCCAGGCGGCGGCGAAGGCCGCCACCGAGCGCTGGTCCGCGAGGTCGAGGGGGGCGACCAGGACCCGCCCGCCGCCGGCCGCGACCTGCGCGGCCGCCCGTTCGCCGGCGGCGGTGTCCCGTACCGCGAGGGTGACCTCGGCGCCGGCGCCGGCCAGGGCACGGGCGGTCTCCAGGCCGATGCCGGAGGCCGCGCCGGTGACGACGGCGCGGCGGCCGGTGAGGTCGATGCCGCCGGCGACCTCGGCGGCGGTGGACTGTGCGGTGAAGCCGGAGCCGGTCATGGCGCTGCCCTTCCTCTCGGCGGTGCGGTGGTGCCACCCCTTCCAGGCAACCACCGCGGGCCGTCCCCGGCGCCCCCGGACGCGGGTCAGTGCAGCGCGCTCTTGTCCTGCCACCGGTCCCAGTCCACGTTCCAGTCGCCGAAGCCGTTGTTCGGCGCGACGGTGCCCTTGGCCTCCGACCCCGTGATCTCGAAGGGGTCGCCGACCCGGACCTGGGAGTACAGCCAGTCCGCGTCGGCGTCGCTCATCCCGACGCAGCCGTGGCTGCGGTTGGCCCGGCCGAAGAACGCGGCGTTCCAGGGGGCGGCGTGCGCGTACATCCCGGACCAGGTCAGCCGGATCGAGTCCTCGACCGTCTCGTCGTAGGCGTCGCCGAGGCCGACGGTCTCGGAGTTCATCCGGACCGTGCCCTCCTTCGCCAGCACCACCGCCGTGCCGCGCCACGAACCGGTGTCCGGGCCGGGGGTACCGCCGGAGACCGGGACCGTGCGGACCGTCCGGCCGTCGCGCTGCAGGGTGAGCCGCTTGCGGTCGAGGTCGACCTTGACCACCTGCCGGGCGCCGACGGTGAAGGAGGCCCGGTAGTCGCGGACGAACCAGCCGCCGCCCGGTCCGGAGTCGGTGCCGTCCAGGCGGGCGTCCAGGGTGACCTCGGTGCCCGGCCGCCAGTACTGCCTGGGCCGCCAGTCCACGCGGTCCCGGCCGGAGTAGTCCTTCAGCCAGCCCCAGGAGCCCTCGGTGCCGTCGGAGGTGGTCACCTTGAGCTGCTTCTCCACGGCGGCCTTGTCGGTCACCGGGTTGTCGAAGACGAGGGAGACCGGCTGGGCCACGCCGACCGTGGTGCCGTCGCCGGGCCGCCAGTCCACCTTGTTGACCTTTCCCGCGGCGGCCGTGGTGAAGCTGGACTCGCTGGTGCCGGTGGTCCCGCCCGGGGCGCGGGTCACGGCCTCGACGGTGTACGAGGCGCCGGGCACGACGTTGCGGTCCGAGGTCCAGGTGCGGCGGTCCGCGGACAGGGTGCCGGTCACGCCCTTGCCGTGCGGCCCGGCGACGGTGACCGTCGTGAGGGTGCCGCCCTCGGCGGTGACCCGGACGGGCTCGCCGGCCCTGACCCGCCCCCCGTGCGGGGTGACGGTGACGGTCGCCGCCCGCTCCTTCGGCGGCGCCGCGTCGCCGGCCGCGTGCGTCACCGCCGGGGCGCTGCCCGAACAGGCGGTCAGCACGGCGGACAGGGCGGCGGCCGCGACGGCGGCGGTGCGCAGGCGGGGCCGGCGTATCGGGCCCACACGTTTCCGGGACAACGGAGACCTCCGGGAAGGACGGGGAGAGCACGGCCGGGAAACGGCCGGACCCCGGGGACTCTAGGCCGCGGAAAGCCCTGGTGGAGCGCCTGGGAGCCGTATGACGGCAGCTGGTGAGAAACGGTCATGGTCCGGTCACATTCGCCGCTCGGGACGGTCATGGACGGCTGTGAGCCTTCCTGTGTTCCCACCCGACCACACCTCAGGGAGGCGCAGTGTCGGCACTGCTCGTGACGGCGGGCTGCGGCCCCCGGCAGGCCTGGCTCGGACCGGTCAGCGCGGAGACGTACCGCTCGTTCCTGGCGTCCCGTACCGGGTCGGCGCTCGGTCCGAGCTTCCTCCAGTACCCGTCGTGGGCGCTGGTGAAGCCGGGATGGCGGCCCCGGTTCCTCGGCTGGGGCGCCGGGGACGGCGCCGGGCGCGGCGAACTGAGCGGGGGCGCGCTGGTGCTGCTGCGGCAGTTCCCCGGGACGCGGAAGTCCTTCGCCTACCTGCCCGAGGGGCCGGTCGCCGACTGGGCCGACCCGGACGTCGACGCCTGGCTGACGCCGCTCCTGCGCCACCTGCGCGGACTCGGGGCCTTCGCCGTGCGCATCGGCCCCTCGCCCGCCCACCGCCGCTGGGACGCCGCCGCGCTGAAGGCCGCGACCGGCCTCGGCCGGCGCCTGTCCGACGTCCTGGCGTGCGAGGTCGACCCGCTCGGCACGGTCGTGGCCGAGCGGCTGCGGGCCCGCGGCTGGCGGCGCTGCGGCGGCGACGGCCCGGACGGCGGCGGGGACGCGGACGCCCAGCCCCGCCACGTCTTCCGGGTCCCGCTGGCCGGCCGCAGCACCGACGACCTGTGGTCGGGCCTCAACCAGGAGTGGCGCCGCAACATACGGCGGGCGGGGAGGTCGGGCGTCGAGGTGACCGTGGGCGGCGCGGCGGACCTCCCCGGGTTCTTCCGGCTGCTGCGGATCACCGAGGAGCGCGACGGCTTCCGGCTGGGCCGCTCGCTGGAGTACTACCAGCGCCAGTACGCGGCCCTCAACGCCGAGCAGCCGGGCCGGATGAAGCTCTACCTCGCCCGTCACCAGGGCGAGGTGCTGGCCGCCCACACCATGATCACCGTGGGCCGGCGGGTCTGGTACCAGACGGGGGCCTCGGCGGACCACCGCCGCGAGGTCCGCCCGTCCAACGCCCTGCAGTGGCGGATGCTGCGGGACGCCCACGAACAGGGCGCACTGGAGTACGACATGCGCGGGGTACCCTCCACACTCGACCCGGAGGAGCGGGCGTTCGGCCTGACCCGATGGAAGCTCGGCACCGGCGGGCAGGTCGTCGAGACCCTGGGGGAATGGGAGACGGCCTTGGACGGCACCGCCAACCACACGCTCTACCGGGCGTTCCAGGCCTACATGGCGCGCCGGTGAGCGCCCCCGTGGCGGCCCGCCCGGCCGACGGGCCGGCCACCCCGGCCGGTGCCCCCGCCGCCGCCTCGGTGCTGCGCAGCGGCGCCGTCATGGCGGCGGGTTCGGTGGTCTCCCGGGCGACCGGCTTCGTACGGTCCGCGACCGTCGCCGCGGCGCTCGGCGTCGGCCTGGCCGCCGACGGCTACTCCGTCGGCAACTCGGTGCCCACGATCGTCTACGTGCTGCTGCTGGGCGGCGCCCTCAACGCGGTGTTCGTGCCCGAACTGGTCAGGGCCGCCAAGGAGCACGAGGACGGCGGGGCCGCCTACACCGACCGGCTGCTGACCGTGTGCACCGTCGCGCTGCTGCTGATCACGACGACGGCCGTGCTCGCCGCGCCCGCGATCGTGGCCGTGTACACCGGCTACACCGGGGCGCAGGCCGCGACGACGGTGGCCTTCGCGCGTTCCTGCCTGCCGCAGATCCTCTTCCTCGGCCTGTTCACGCTGCTCGGTCAAGTGCTCAACGCCCGGGGCCGGTTCGGCGCGATGATGTGGACGCCCGTCCTCAACAACCTCGTCGTCATCGCCGTCTTCGGTCTCTACCTGGTCACCGCCGGCACCGGCGGCGGGCTGACCGCCGGTGAGACCGCGCTGCTCGGCTGGGGCACCACGGCCGGCATCGCGGTGCAGGCGCTGGCGCTGGTGCCCTCGCTGCGGGCGGCACGTTTCCGCTGGCGGCCGCGGTTCGACTGGCGTGACAGCGGGCTGGCCCGGCCGCTGCGTTCCGCCGGGTGGCTGGTGCTGCTGGTGCTCACCAACCAGGTCGCCTACTGGGTGGTGACCCGGCTCGCCACGTCCGCGGGACAGCGCGCCGCGGTCCTCGGGATCGACGGCGGCGCCGGCTTCACCGCGTACAACAACGCCTACCTGCTGTGGGCCGTGCCGCACGGCATCGTGACGGTCTCGCTGGTCACCGCCCTGCTGCCGCGGATGAGCGCGGCGGCGGCCGACGGCGACCCGGCGCGGGTGCGCCGCGACGTCGCGTACGCGCTGCGCAGCAGCTCCGCGATGGTGGTGCCCGCCGCGTGCGCGCTGCTGGCGCTCGCGGGGCCGGCGATGGCCCTGGTCTTCGAGCACGGCAGGACCGACGCCGCCGACGTCGCGGTCATGGCGAACGCGCTGGTGGCCTTCGCCCCCGGCCTCGTCGCCTTCTCCGGGCAGTACGTGCTGTCGCGCACCTTCTACGCGCTCGGCGACACCCGTACCCCCTTCCTGCTCAACCTGGTGATCTCCGGGCTGAACGCGGGGCTGTCCGTCACCGCCTACCTGCTGCTGCCCGCGCGCTGGGCGGTCACCGGCATGGCGGCGGCGTACTCGGTGGCGCTCTTC
Source organism: Streptomyces sp. TOM-9 (assembly GCF_056858595.1). NCBI lineage: Bacteria > Bacillati > Actinomycetota > Actinomycetes > Kitasatosporales > Streptomycetaceae > Streptomyces > Streptomyces sp. TOM-9. The sequence continues at coordinate 4,745,502 of NZ_JBXEQB010000001.1, forward strand.
GCGGGATGGGCGGTCACCGCGTTCGTGCTGGACCGCAGGCTGGCGGCGCCGGAGGGCGGCCCAGGGCCGTGGCGTTCGCCGACCGCGGGCTCGCTGGCCCGGCTGCTGCTCGTCGCGGTGCCCGCCGCCGCCCTGGGCCGGCTCGCGGCCGGCCTCGCCGCGCCACCGGGGCCGCTCGCCGCCGTGGCGGCCGGGGCGGCCGCCGTGGTGCTGGTCTTCGCGGCCGCGGCCCGCCCGCTGCGGCTGACCGAGGTCGAGGCCGCCCGGCGGGCCCTGCTCGGCAAACTGCGGCGCGGTGCACGATGAGTTGCGATACTCCGGTCATGCCACGCGTTCTTCTGATCGAAGACGACCCCTCCGTGCGCGAAGGTGTCGAACTGGGCCTGCGCCGCCGCGGTCACGAGGTACGGACGGCCGCGACCGGCGAGGCCGGGCTCGCCGCCGTCGGCGAGTTCCAGCCCGATCTGCTGCTGCTGGACCTGATGCTGCCCGGCATGAACGGCGTCCAGGTCTGCCGCCAGGTGCGCGAGACGAGCCAGTTGCCGATCATCATGCTCACCGCCCGCGGCGACGACTTCGACGTCGTCGTCGGGCTGGAGGCCGGGGCCGACGACTACATCGTCAAACCCGCCCGCACCGAGGTGATCGAGGCCCGCATCCGCGCCGTGCTGCGCCGCATCGAGGAGCCGGGGGGCCGCCCGGCCGTCGAGTTCCACGGCGACCTCGCCGTGGACCGGGCCGGACTCGGCGTCGCCAAGTCCGGGCAGCGGCTGGCGCTCGCGCCCTCCGAGCTGAAGCTGCTGCTGTTCCTGACCGCCGCACCCGAACAGGTCTTCAGCCGGCAGCAGTTGCTGGAGCACGTGTGGGAGCACAGCTACCACGCGGACGCCCGGCTGGTGGACGCCTGCGTCCGGCGGCTGCGCAACAAGATCGAGGACGTGCCCGGCGACCCCCGCTACATACAGACGCTGCGCGGCTTCGGCTACCGCTTCGGGCCGCTGTGAGCCGCCGGTGATCCGCTGGAGGGCCCGGATCGGGCTGCGCACCCGGCTGGTGCTGGCCTTCCTGCTCGTCGCGGCCGTCAGCGCGGGCACCACCGCCGCCCTCACGTACCGCGAGGCGCGCAACGCCATCCTCGAACAGGCCCAGGACACCGCCGTCTCCTCCTTCCGCGAGCAGGCGGGCACCGTCGGCACCACCCTCCCGATGGACCGCCTGGCCCTCCAGGAGGTGCTGCGCGACATCGCCCGCAAGGGCAAGCCGCACACCTGGGTGGTGTTCGCCGAGTACGGCTCGATGCGGGTCTCCTCCGGCACCAGCCCCGTCTCCACCGTCATCACGCCCGAGCTGCGCCGCGCCGCGCTGGCCAGTCCCCGGGGCGTGTTCCAGCGGGTCGACAAGGACGGCACCCCCTGGCTGACGATGGCCGTGCCGACCGTCTTCAAGACCGGGCTGTCCGCCCGCGCCAGCGGGCTCGTGCTCTACGCCGTGATGCCGCTGACCACGGAGGAGGACGACATCCGGGCGATGCTCACCGCCGCCCGCGACGGATCCCTGCCCGCGCTGGTCATCGCCCTCGTCCCCGCCCTGCTCGCCGCCCGCAGCGTGCTCCGCCCGGTCCGCGACCTGCGCACGGCGGCGCAGCGCATGGGCCGCGGCGAGCTCGACACCCGCATCCCCGTCAAGGGCAGCGACGAACTCGCCGACCTCGCGTACACCTTCAACGACACGGCGCTGCAACTGGAGCGGACGGTGGACGAGTTGCGCCGCGCCGAGGCCCGGGCCCGCCGTTTCGCCTCCGACGTCTCGCACGAACTGCGCACCCCGCTGGCCGGGATGCTCGCCGTCACCGAGGTGCTCGACGAGGACGCCGACCGGCTCGCGCCGGACACCGCCGCCGCCGTCCGCCTCGTCAGCGCCGAGACCGGCAAGCTCGCCGTCCTGGTCGAGGACCTGATCGAGATCTCCCGCTTCGACGCGAAGGCCGCCGAGCTCAACGCCGACGAGGTCGACGTCGCCGAGACCATCCGCAAGACCCTGGCGACCCGGCACTGGACGGATCCCGCGCAGGTCGCCACCGAACTGCCCCCGGGCATCCGGGCCCGGCTCGACCCGCGGCGCTTCGACGTCGTGGTCGCCAACCTCGTCGGGAACGCGCTGCGCCACGGCGGCGCCCCCGTCCGGGTGCGGCTGCACACCGAGGCACCCGACGGCGGGCAGGCGCGGTTCGCCGTCGAGGTCTCCGACAGCGGTCCCGGCATCGCCCCGGACGTCCTGCCGCACATCTTCGACCGCTTCTACAAGGCCGACGCGGCCCGCACCCGCTCCTCGGGCAGCGGACTGGGCCTGGCCATCACCCTGGAGAACGTCCGCCTGCACGGCGGCACGGTCCGCGCCGCCAACGGCCCGCACGGCGGCGCCGTCCTCACCGTGCGGATGCCGCTGGGCACTCCCCGTACGGCCGCGGAGGCGGCACCGTGAGACGCCGGCCCGTCCCGGTCCTGCTCCTCACCGCGGCGGCCCTGCTGGCCGGCTGCGGGGTCCCGGGATCCGGGGTCGTCGAGGCGGGCGGCCCGGCCACCGTCGACGCCTTCCCCGGGACACCGGACCGGCTGACGCTCTTCTTCCTCTCCCCCGAGGGACACCTGACGCCCGTCCTGCGCGCGACCGAGGACGACGCGCAGGCCCCGCCGGTAGCGGCCGCGAAGGTCCTCACGGTGCTGCTGGACGGCCCCGCCCCCGAGGAGCGCGCGGCGGGACTCGGCACCGGGCTGCCCGCCTCCGCCGGGCCGGTGGACGTCACGTCGTCCCGGGGCACCGTCCGGGTCACGCTGCCGTTCCCCGTGCGGCGCCTGAAGGACGACGCCGTGCGCCAGGTGGTCTGCACCGCTGCCTACGCCGAGGGCCACGAGGGCACCGCCGAGGTCGTCCTCGCCGGCGGCGACGGCGCTCTCCCGCCCGTACGCTGCGGCGGCGTCGTGCCCGGCGCGGCCTCGCGCTGAACCGGCCGGCGCCGACCTGCGGGCACGCTCCAGGAGCGGTAGAAGTGGAGGAGGGCCCAGGCAGCCGCCTCCCGGAGGGGGCCGGGAGAGGACGGGCGAGAACGGCGACGGATGGCGATGCGAGATTCCAGCCTCGACGACGACTTCGACGGCGGCCTCCCTCCCCGGCCCGAACCGGCCGTACCCGCCACGGCCGTCGTGGACGCCCACGGCATCGTCACCGGCTGGAGCAGCGAGGCCGAGCGGCTGCTCGGGTACGGGCACGACGAGGTCGTGGGGCAGCCCGCCGCCCGTCTGCTCGGCTCGGACGCCGCCCGGTCCACCGAGTGGTTCCTCGCGATGCCCTTCGGCTGGGGCGGCAGATCGGTGCTGCGCCGCCGGGACGGGCGCCACCTGGACGTCTCCGTGCGGGTCTACCCGTCGCTGGACGGCCGCGGCCGGCCGCAGCGGCTCGTCGTGGCCTCCCCGGTGGACCGGCGGCACTGGGGGGCGGTGGACAGCGTGGTCGAGGAGGCCTTCGACCAGTCCACGCTGCCCATGGCGATCTTCGACAACGAGCTGCGGACCCTGCGCACCAGCAAGGGCATGCAGCGCGAGACCGGACGCACCGAGGAGCAGATGCGGGACAGACGGCCCTCGGAGTTCCTGCCCGGCAGCGCGGGCGAGGCCGTCGAGGAGGGCGTGCGGCACGTCCTGGCCAGCGGTGAGTCCCACGACCTGCACCTGCGCATCCGCTCACGGACGGCACCGGCGCCGCGCACCTGGTCGGTCATGCTCTCCCCGCTCGCCGATCCGCTGCGGCGCACCCCCCGCGTCCAGCTCACCGCCGTCGACACCACCGAGCAGTACCTGGCGCGGGAGCGGCTGGCCCTGCTCAACGAGGTCAGCACCCGGATCGGCAGCACGCTGGACGTGGGCCGCACCGCCCAGGAGATGGCCGACGTCGTGGTGGGCAACCTCGCCGACTTCGCGACCGTCGACCTGCTCGACCCGCTGTTCCGCGGGGTGGAGCCGAAGGCCGGCGACCCCGGCGTCGCCCTCCGCCGCGCCGCCCAGCAGTCCGTCCTGCCCGGCATGCCCGAGTCGGTGACCGCGACCGGGGAACTGGACCACTACCCGGCGGACTCCCCGCCCACCCGCTCCCTCGTCACCGGCCGCGCCTCGCTGCACGGCACCGTGGACCGGGCCATCGACGTCTGGGCCGCGGGCGACCCGGGGCGCGCCCGGATGCTGCGGCGGCACGGGATCCACTCGGTGATGGTCATCCCGCTGCGGGCCCGCGGCGTCACGCTCGGTGTCGCCGTGCTCGCCCGGCACCGCAGACCCGACCCCTTCGACGAGGACGACCTGCAGGTCGCCGAGGAGATCGGCGCCCGGGCCGCGGTCGCCGTCGACAACGCCCGCCGCTACACCCGCGAACGCACCACCGCCCTGGCCCTCCAGCGCAGCCTGCTGCCGCAGCGGCTCGGCCGGCAGGAGGCGGTGGAGGTCGCCTCGCGCTACCTGCCCGCGGGCAGCGGCGCGGGCGTGGGCGGCGACTGGTTCGACGTGATCCCGCTGTCCGGGGCCCGGGTCGCGCTGGTCGCGGGCGACGTGGTCGGCCACGGGCTGCGCGCCTCCGCCACCATGGGACGGCTGCGGACGGCCGTGCGGACCCTCGCCGACGTCGACCTGCCGCCCGACGAGCTGCTCGTGCACCTCGACGACCTGGTCGCCCACCTCGCCGGGGAGGAGGTCACCGAGGGCGACGGCGAGAACCTCGTCACCGACCTCGTCGCCACCTGCCTGTACCTGGTCTACGACCCGGTCTCACGGATGTGCACCGCCGCCAGCGCGGGCCACCCCCCGCCGGTACTGACCGCGCCGGACGGCGGCGCGCACTTCCTCGACCTGCCGCCCGGACCCCCGCTCGGGCTGGGCGGGCTGCCCTTCGAGACCGTCGAGTGCGCACTCGACCCTGACAGCCTCCTCGTGCTCTACACCAACGGCCTCATCGCCACCGCCGACCGGGACGTCGACACGGGCATGGCCGGGCTCCGCCACGCGCTCACCCGGCCCGCCCGCTCCCTGGAGTCCGTCTGCGAGAGCCTGGTGGCCCTCGTCCCCGAACCCCCGGACGACGACGTCGCCCTGGTCGTCGCCCGCACCAAGGTGCTGGACGCCTCCCAGGTCGTCAGCTGGGAGGTGCCCGCCGAGCCCGCGGCGGTGGCCGGCGTCCGCGCCGAGGTCACCCGCCGGCTGGCCGAGTGGGGGATGGAGGACATCACGTACACCGCGGAGCTGGTGGTCAGCGAACTCGTCACCAACGCCATCCGGTACGGAACCCAGCCCATCGGGCTGCGCGTCATCCACAACTCCACGCTCATCGTCGAGGTCTCCGACGGCAGCGGCACCGCGCCGCACCTGCGCCGGGCCCGGGTCTTCGACGAGGGCGGCCGCGGACTGCTGCTGGTGGCGCAGGTCACCGAACGCTGGGGGACGCGTCACACCCAGGAGGGCAAGACGATCTGGGCGGAGGTCGCCCTGGCCGACGCCTGAGGACGGCCGGACGCCCGGGGACGGCGGACGAGGAAGGGAATGGTGCGACATGTGCCGGTGGCTGGCCTACTCGGGCACGCCCATGCTGCTCGACAACATCCTCTACAAACCGCGGCACTCGCTGATCGACCAGAGCCTGCACTCCCGGATGGGGGTCGAGACGACCAACGGGGACGGCTTCGGCATCGGCTGGTACGCCACGGACCTGGAGACCCCGGCGGTCATCCGGGACATCGGGCCCGCGTGGAACAACCGCAACCTGCGGGAGATCTCCCGCCACGTCGCCTCGCCGCTGTTCTTCGCCCACGTACGGGCCTCCACCGGCACCGCGATCCAGCAGACCAACTGCCACCCCTTCCGGCACGGCCGCTGGCTGTGGATGCACAACGGCGCGATCACCGACTTCCACCGGCTGCGCCGCGACCTCTCACTCGCCGTCGACCCGGCGCTGTTCTCCTCCATCGAGGGCTCGACGGACTCCGAGGTGATGTTCTTCCTCGCCCTCACCTTCGGTCTCGACCAGGACGTGCCCGGCGCCGTGTCGCGGATGGCCGGGCTGGTGGAGCGGACCGGGCACGAGCACGGGGTCGAGTTCCCCGTCCAGATGACGGTGGCGGTCAGCGACGGGGAGAGCCTGTGGGCCTTCCGCTACTCCAGCGAGCACGCGTCGCGGTCGCTGTTCTACAGCAGCAAGGTGGACACGCTGCGGGAGCTCCACCCGGACCTGTGGTTCCTGCAGGGCGTGTCGGCGCAGACCCGGCTCGTGGTGTCCGAGCCCCTGGGCGACGTGCCGGACGCGTGGCACGAGGTCCCCGAGAGCACCTTCGGGGTGGTGCGGCCCGGCCAGGACGAGCTGCTGCCCTTCGCACCCGCGGCACCCGACGGCGTCGCCGCGTGACGCACGTCACGGGAACCCGCGGGGGACCGACGGACAGCCGACAGAAGTGACCACTCATGTACGGACCCGGGTACGGGACGGGGACCCCGCCGCCTTCGCGGAACTGTTCGACGCGTACGCCCGTACCGTCTACAACCACGCCTTCCGGCTGACCGCCGACTGGTCGGTCGCCGAGGACGTGATGTCGGCCACCTTCCTGGAGGCCTGGCGGCTGCGTGAGCGCGTCGACCCCGAAGGGGGCTCGCTGCGGCCGTGGCTGCTGGGCGTCGCCACGAACATCGCGCGCAACCACTGCCGCAGCAACCGCCGTTACCGGGCCGCGGTCGCCGCCGGTGCCCAGGCCGGGACCGCCGCGCTCGAAGTGCCCGACCACGCCGACCTCGTGGCCGGCCGGGTCGACGACCGGCGCCGCATCTCCGCCGTCCTCACCGCCCTCGCCCGGCTGCGCCGCCCCGAGCGCGAGGTGCTGACGCTGTGCCTGTGGGAGGGCCTGGAGTACGCCGAGGCCGCCGAGGCCCTCGGCATCCCGGTCGGCACCGTGCGGTCCCGGCTGTCCCGGGCCCGCACGAGACTGCGCAAGCTCGCCGACGCGGAGATGGAACCCGCCGCCCGCCGCCGACAGACAGAAGGGGACCGCACGAACGCGGTCCGGCCCGCACAGGAAGGAATCCGATGAACGCCCATCCCTCGGAATGGGAGGAGACCGCCCGTCTCCTGCCGCGCGTGGAGCGGGATCTGCCGGCGGACCGTCACCAGCTGCACAAGGAGCGTCTGATGACCCGGATCCACGAGGACCTCGGCACGAGCACCGGCCCGTACACCGCCGACGCCGCCACCACCACCGTCGCCAGCGCCGCCCGTCCGGCCGCGCGCCGCAACCCCTTCCTGCGCCGCATGGTCCTCGTCCCGCTGACCGCGGGCGTGCTGGCCGGGGCCCTGGCGACCGGCCTGTTCGTGTTCGGCGGTGCGGAGGGCAGCGGCCCGGGCGGCGGCTCCGGCACCTCCGCCGCAGGCCCTGCCCTGACCACCCGTCTCGGCGCCGCGGACCCCAAGGGCGCCGCCCGCCTGCTGGACACCGTCTCGCTGGCCGCCGCCGAGTCGCCCGCCGCGCCGGTGGGCGACGGCCAGTACGTCTACATCGAGTCGAAGTCGGCCGGCACCGTCGTACGGCACGTGCACGGCACGACCAGCCTGGCCGGCACCCCGCTGCACACGCGCCAGGCCTGGGAGTCCCGCGACGGCAGGGACGGCTGGCTGATCGAGCCCGGCACCACCGGCCCGGAGGGCATCACCCTGGCGGGCACCGACGAGCAGGGCAAGGTGCCCGAGCCGACCCTGAACGCGCCGAGCTACGACTACCTCACCACCCTGCCCACCGACCCCGACGCGCTCCTGGCCAAGATCTACGAGGAGACGAAGGGCATGGGCAACGGCCCCGACCAGGAGGCCTTCACCACCATCGGTGACCTGCTGGGCGAGAGCTACCCGCCGGCCGGGCTGACCACCGCGCTCTACAAGGCCGCCGCCAAGATCCCCGGCGTGGTCGCCGTGGACGACGCCGTGGACGCCGCCGGCCGGCACGGGGTCGCGGTGGCCCGGCTGGAGGAGACAACCGGAGCGCGCACCGAGTGGATCTTCGACCCGAAGACCCACGTCTTCCTCGGCGAGCGCACCGTCCAGGCCGAGCGGGACCCGGACGGGGTCATGCCGCGCGGCACGGTCGTCTTCACCACCGCGGTGCTGACCCGCTCCGTCGTCGACGGCATCAAGCAGCTGCCCGGCGCCACGGGCTGAGAGCCCCGGTCAGTGGGGCGGGGGCGGGGGGAGCGTCGCCACGTCCGGCGCGGCCGCGGGCCACACCAGCAGGACCGGGCAGGGCGCGTGGTCCACGACGAAGCGCGCCGCCGGGCCCAGGCTCCGCGGCCCGAGCCGTACGAGGTCGCCGTCACGGGCCATCACCAGCAGATCGGTCCCGGCCGCGGCGGCGACCACCTCCCGCTCCACCCGCCCCGACCGCTCCTCCCTGCGGCACGGACGGCCCAGGCGCCGGGCGGCGGCGTCCAGCAGCCGTCCCGCGGAGTCGGCGCCGAGGCCCTCCAGCCGGGTGCCCGGATCGTTCTCCGGGTGCCCACGGCCCAGCAGCCCGGCGTAGGCGGCGTGCGCCAGACCGGGGACGTCGGGGCCGCTGACGTGCAGCAGGACGACGTCGGCGGCCTCCGGCGCGTGGACGCGGACGGCGTCGACGCAGGCGGGCCAGGTTCCTTCGGCGATCCAGGCGGTCACGATCACGGACATCAGCCTCCGAGGACGTGCAGCGAACCCCACAGTGCCACCACCGCCAGGCCCAGCGCCGCAGGCACGGTGAGCAGGCCGAGGACGGTGAACTCCTTCAGGTCCACGTCGTGTTCGTGCTGGTGCACGATACGCCGCCACAGCAGGGTCGCCAGGGATCCCGCATAGGTCAGGTTGGGGCCGATGTTCACCCCGAGCAGGACGGCGAGGACCGCGCCGGGCCCGGCGGGCGCGGTCAGCGGCAGCAGGACCAGCACGGCGGGCAGGTTGTTGATCACGTTGGCCAGCACGGCGGCCAGCGCCGCGACGCCGAGCAGGGCGGCCAGCCCGGTGCCCCCGGGCACGATCCGGCCCAGCGCGTCGGCGAGCCCGTTGTCGACCACCGCCCGCACCACCACGCCCAGCGCCAGCACGAACGCCAGGAACGGCACCCCGGCCGCCCCCGCCACGGCGCGCACCGTCATCCGCCGCCGCGCCACCGCCCGTACGGCCAGCACCAGCGCACCGGCCGCGGCCGCCCACGCCGGATCGATGCCGAGCGCCGGGGTGATCACGAACCCCGCCAGCGTGCAGACCACCGTGACCAGCGCGAACACCGGCAGCGGAGGCACCTCGGCGCCGTCCGGGACCGCAACGGCGGCCTCCAGGTCGGCGCCGAACCAGCGGCGGAAGACGACGTACTCCACGGCGATCGCCACCAGCCACGGCAGCACCATCAGCCCGGCGAAGCGGGTGAAGCTCAGCCCGCTGGCCGCGAACGCCAGCAGGTTCGTCAGGTTCGAGACCGGCAGCAGCAGGGAGGCGGTGTTGGACAGGTGCGTGCACGCGTACACATGCGGCTTCGGCCGCACCCCCAGCCGGGCGGCGGTCGCGAACACCACCGGGGTCAGCAGCACCACGGTGGCGTCCAGGCTCAGCGCCGCCGTCACCGCCGACGCCAGCGCGAACACCGCCCCGAGCAACCGCCGCGGCCGCCCCGCGGCCACCCGGGCCATCCACGCCCCGCCGGCCCGGAACAGCCCCTCCTCGTCGCAGAGCCTCGCCAGCACCAGCACCGCCGCCAGGAACCCGATCACCGGCCCCAGCCGCGCCGCCTCCTCCCGCGCGTGCTCCAGCGGGATCGCCCCGCTCCCCACGGCCACCGCCGCGGCCGGGACGGCGACCACCGCCTCCGGAAGACCGAACGGCCGGATCACCGCCCCGGCGAGCACGAGGAGCAGCAGCGCGACGGACAGCGCCTCCGCGATCGTGGTGTTCAGGGTTCCGTTCCTCCCGGGTGGGACCGTGATGGCCCCTCATGGAACCACGCCCCACCCGGGACACCGCTCACTCCTCCTGCTGCGTGCCGCCCACGATCTCGGCCAGTGCCGCGGCGACGTGGCGCTCGGTGGTGGCCTTGTCGAGGCCGAGCGAGGTCAGCGGGCCGTCGCCCGCCTCGAGTTCGAGGAGGGCGAGCAGGAGGTGCTCGGTGCCGATGTAGTTGTGGCCCAGGCGGAGGGCCTCGCGGAAGGTGAGTTCGAGGACCTTGCGGGAGGCGAGGTCGTACGGGACGAGCTCGGGGACCTCGGCCACGGCCGCGGGGAGGGCCGCGGTGAGGGTGGTGCGGGCGGCGTCGGGGGTGACGCCCTGGGCCGCCATGGCGAGTGCGGCGAGGGCCTGGGGCTCGCTGAGCAGGCCGAGGGCGAGGTGCTCGGGGCGGACCTCGGGGTTGTGGGCGGTCTTGGCCTCGGCGTGGGCGGCCATGACGACCTTGCGGGCGCGCGGGGTGAAGCGCGAGAAGCCCTGCGAGGGGTCCAGGTCGGGGAAGCCGAGGTCCTTGGGGACGAAGCGCTTCTGGGCGGCCTGCTTGGTCACGCCCATGCTCTTGCCGATGTCGGTCCAGGACGCGCCGGACCGCCGGGCCTGGTCGACGAAGTGTCCGATGAGGTGGTCGGCGACCTCCCCCAGGTGCTCGGCGGCGATGACGGCGTCCGAGAGCTGGTCGAGGGCGTCGGGGTGGGTCTTCTTGATGGCTGCGATCAGATCGTCGAGCCGGATCTGCTGCGTCATGCGTCAACGATAGGTTGACGATGGGTCATCGTCAACCGGAAGTTGACGACCGTCGGCATTAACCGGTGGTGCCCTCCCCGCCGGGTGCGCCAGCCTGGGCACATGTCCCAGAACACCTCGGTCCTGCGGGAGTTGTACGCGTCCCTCGACCGGCGCAAGCGCCCCGAGGACATCGCCCATCTCGCCCTCCGGCTGCTCGACGGCGACGGCCGACGGCCCGCTCGCCGTACCCGGCGCGCGCTGGAGAAGGCGGCGAGCGGCTCGCTGAACACGTTGTGGCACGGCTACACCTCGATGCTGGAGGACTTCGCCCGGCCCGTCGGGGCCCAGCGCCAGCTGGCCCGCGCCGCGGAGCTGTTCCCGGGACTGCCGGAGCCGGCCGGGGCGTCCGGGGACGATCCGGCGCAGGTGGAGGCGGCGATCCGGGCGGCCGGCGGGCGGATCGCCAAGCGGTTCGGGGCGAACGACTTCCTCACCGACCGCCTCGACCGGGCCGGGCGCGCGGACGCGGGGCTCGGGGAGATGTCGAAGCGGCAGTACAACAAGCGGTTCCGGCTGCTGCGCCGCATGGAGGCCAAGCTGGCGCGCATCCTGGTCGAGCAGCGCAAGCGGGAGGTGACGCTGGTCGGCAAGAGCGGACTCGCCTCCCGGCTGGCCTACGAGGAGTTCGCGGCCGACACCCCGACCGCGGCCTTCGTGGCCTACCTCACCGCCCGCGCCAACCTGCGCAGCGAGTTCACGGTCTCGGGCCAGCAGCCCCCCTACGACGAGGTGGCGGACGCCCTGTTCGAGGAGCTGCGCCGAAGGCCGCACCGCACCAACTGGTACGCCGTCGCGCACGTCCACCCCACCGCAGAGGTGCTCGGTCACCTCGACGACGGGCAGCGGGGACGGCTGCTGGGGATCTGGTACCGCTTCCTGCTGGACGTGGCCGAACTGCTCGAGGCCGCATGGCGGCGGCAGCCCCTGGACCGGACGACGATGATCGTGCGCCGCGGCGACGACTCGACCACCTGGAACCAGACCGCCCGGGCCTGGACCAAGGCCCGGGCCCACTGGTTCTCGCTCCTGCGCGCCATGGCCGCCGAGGAGGTCGCCGACCGGTTCTGCCCCGGCAAGGTCCTGTTCCTGGTCGCCGCCGACGTGGCCGCCTGGCACCGGCAGACCGGTGGGGGACTGCACCCGGACACCGGGGTGTGGGCCGAACTGCCGCTGCCCTGGCAGGTGCTGCGCGGCGAGGCGGAGTGCCCGCGGTCGCTGGTGGAGGAGGTGTGCCGGCGGCACGGCGTCGATCCCGTCGCGGGCGGCTGGACGGAACCGCGGCCGGCGGCCGGCCCGGTGCCCTTCCGGCCCACGCCGGAACTCGTGCACGGGGTGGAGGTCGGCGACCCGGTGCTGGCCGGCGTGCTGCGGTCGGCGGGCTTCTTCTCGGGACGTCCGCTGCGCCCGGCGGCGGCGGACCTCGACGCCCAATTGCGTTGACGCCCGGCCGCCGTGGCGGCCAGGATCGGGGCACCGACGGGGAAGCTCAGCGGTGGAGCGGCCGGCTCTTAACCGGTTGGACGCAGGTTCGAGCCCTGCCCTCGTCGGGGGCCGTACGGGCACCGGGAAGCTCAGCGGTGGAGCGCCCGGCTCGGGACCGGGTGGACGCAGGTTCGAGCCCTGCCCCGGTGCCCGTACGGCTCGCGGGCCCACGGATGTCAGCGCACCGTGAGGACCAGCTTCCCGGTCGTACGTCCCGTCTCCAGGGCGGCGTGGGCCTTCGCGGCCTCGGACAGGGGGAAGGTGCCGGCGACCGTGACGCGCAGGGCGCCCTCCTCGACCAGGCGGGCGACCGCGGTCATGCCGGCGTGGTCGGCCTCGACGATCATGCCGGTGGCGCGCACGCCCAGGCGGTCGGCCTCCGCGAGGAGTCCGGGCAGGCCGATCGGGAGGATGGTGACGAGCAACCCGCCCTCGCGCAGGGTGCGCAGGGAGCGGAGGGACTCGGCACCGCCGAGGGGGTCGAGGACGACGTCGACGTCGCGGACGGCCTCGGCGTAGTCGGTCGTGCGGTAGTCGATCAGTTCGTCGGCGCCGAGGCCGCGCAGGAAGTCGTGCTTGGCGGCGCTCGCGGTGCCGATGACATGGGCGCCGAGGGACTTGGCGATCTGTACGGCGACGTGGCCGACGCCTCCCGCGGCGGCGTGGACGAGCACGCGCTGCCCTGGGCGGACCGCGGCGACGTCGACGAGGGCCTGCCAGGCGGTGAGCGCGACCAGCGGGACCGCGGCGGCCTCCACGTGGCTCATGCGGGACGGCTTCCGGGCGAAGGCGCGGGCGGGTCCGGTGACGTACTCGGCGTGGGAGCCGACGCCGTGCGGGTAGGGGAGCATGCCGAAGACCTCGTCGCCGGGCCGGAAGAGGGCCACTCCCAGCCCGGTCTCCTCGACGACGCCGGAGACGTCCCAGCCGAGGACGGGCGGCGGGCCGCCGAGGAAGAGCCCGGTCTGCCGGTGCTTGGTGTCGGTCGGGTTGAGCCCGGCGGCGTGGACGCGGACGAGCAGCTGCCCGACGCCGGGGGTGGGGCGTTCCAGCTCCGCCTCCCGCAGTACCTCGGGTCCGCCGAGGACGTCCTGGGTGATCGCGCGCATGGTGCGGGGTGTTCCGGTCATGGACCCCAGCCTGCCGACCGCACGGGCACGGGGAAATGGCATGATTGCCATCCTCCGATAAGATCGTGCCATGCATCGTGTGGTCGTCCTCGCCCTTGACGGCGTCTACCCCTTCGAGCTGGGCATCCCCAACCGCGTCTTCGGCTCCGCCGGGGACCGCTACGAGGTGCTGACCTGCACCGTCGACGGGCGCCCCGTGCGCACGGACTCCGACTTCTCGGTCACCGTCGAGAACGGCCCCGAGGTGCTGGCCACCGCCGACACCGTCGTGATCCCGCCGTACGACCAGTCGCGGATCACCGCGGAGCTCCCCGCCCCGGTCGCGGCCGCGCTCGGCGCGATCCGGCCGGGCACCCGCATCGTCTCCATCTGCACGGCGGCCTTCGCGCTCGCCGCCGCGGGCCTCCTCGACGGCCGCCCCGCCACCACCCACTGGGCGCTGGCCGAACGCTTCCGGCGGATGTTCCCCGGTGTGGCGCTCGACGCGGACGTGCTCTTCGTCGACGACGGCGACGTCCTCACCTCCGCCGGGGCCGCGTCCGGTGTGGACGTCTGCCTGCACCTGGTGCGCGAGGACCACGGCAGCGCGGTGGCCAACTTCGTGGCCCGCTGCTGCGTGGTGCCGCCCTGGCGGGACGGCGGCCAGGCCCAGTACATCGACCAGCCCGTGCCGGAGACCGCGGACGCCGGCACCGCGGCGACGCGGCAGTGGGCGCTGGAGCACCTCGACCTGCCGCTCACCCTGAACGACCTCGCCGACCACGCGCGGATGAGCCTGCGGACCTTCGCCCGGCGCTTCCGGGACGAGGTCGGCACGAGCCCGGGCAAGTGGCTCATCCAGCAGCGGGTCGCCCGCGCCCGTCACCTGCTGGAGTCCAGCGACCTCCCGGTCGACCGCATCGCCGGCGAGGTGGGCTTCGCCACCGCGACGTCCCTGCGGCAGCACCTCCACGCCGCCATCGGCGTCTCCCCCCTGGCCTACCGGCGCACCTTCCGGGCCACCGCCACCCTCTGACGCACCCGACCCTGGGGAGGCCCCCGATGGCTGTGGAGCTGATCTACGAGACGCACGCCACGACCACCGACAACGAGGCGGGCATCGCCACCGGCCGGCTGCCCGGCCTGCTGTCGGAGCGCGGCCGCCGGCAGGCGAGGGAGCTGGGCGAACGCCGCCGCAACCAGGACATCGCGGCGGTGTACACCTCCGACCTGCACCGTGCCGTGGAGACCGCGGCCCTCGCCTTCCCCGACGGGCGGCCGCCGGTCCACCGGGACCCCCGGCTGCGCGAGTGCGACTACGGCGCGCTGAACGGACGGCCGGCCCATCTCGTCGCGGCCCAGCGCCTGCGGCGCGTCGACGAGCCGTTCCCCGGCGGCGGCCAGAGCTACCGGCAGGTGCTCGCCGCCACCGACGCGCTCCTGTACGACCTGGCCCGGCGGTGGGACGGCCGGCGCGTCCTGCTGATCGCCCACTCCGCCAACCGCTGGGCCCTGGCCTGCCTGCTGGGCGGGGTCGCCCTGACGGAGGGCGTCCTGGCGCCCTTCGTCTGGCAGCCGGGCTGGACGTACACCCTCCCCGGCGACTGGCCGGGCCCGGACCGGGACCCGGCCGGAGCTAGGGAGCGGTGAACAGGGTGGGGAAGCGGGGGGCGAGCCAGGGGCGGCGGCCCCAGGCGGCGATCTTGCCGCGGGCCATGGCGGCGGTGGCGCCCCGGCGGCCGAGCGCGATCAGGAAGAAGGTGACCGGCTCGGTGGTGATGGTGCAGTCGGGGCGGCGCGGCGGCTCGTCCGCGAGCTCGGCCGCACCGTCGGTGAAGGTCACGGCGAAGCGTGTGATCCCGGGGACGCGCAGCGCGTAGCAGGCGGAGAATCCGGCCGCCGCCCGCGCGTCGACGACCCGGGGCATGGCCGCCTTGAGGAAGGGCATGCAGCGGGCGACGCGCTCACGGTCGATCATGTGGGGACGGCGTAGGGCGACCGCGATGTCGTAGCCGTGGCCGAGCATGTGGGTGAGCAGGTACGAGCCGAGCGTGGCCAGGTCCATGGGGCCGAGCGGGGTGACCACCGGCATGCCGGGCGCGCGGGTCGCGGCCGCGTCGGTGAACGCGCGGGCGTGCCGCACGATCCCGTCGGCCAGGATCGCGCCGTCGCGTTCGGGGAAGGCGTCGAGGGACGCGGCGTTCGCGGCGGCGAGGCTGCCGGGGGTGCCGTCGCCGTACGGCTGCTCGCGGCCCTCGGCCAGGGCGGCCATGAGTTCGCCCGCGAGCACCAGGTGCGCCGCGGCCTCCCCGACCGTCCACTCGGCACCGGGGATCGGCACCGAGGTGTCCGGGCACCCGCGGAGCAGGGCGGCTATGTCCTCGGCGGCGGCGTGCAGGGCCTCGGCCTCGGCCGGGCGGTCAGGGGCGACGGTCATGGTCGGACAGCGTGGACCAGCACGGTTCGTCTGTCCAGGCCCGGGGAGGAAAAGCCGGGGCGGAACCGTGCCCGGAAAAGCGCGCGGAATCCGGGAACGCGAAAAGGGGGAAGCCCCCGGGCAGTCGTTGCTGCCCGGGGGCGTCCCCAGGGAAAGCGTCGCGCGGAAAGCGCCGCGCGCGGGCGATCAGTACGCCGAGTTGACGTTGTCGATCGTGCCGTAGACGTGGGCCGCGTAGTTGCAGGCGGCGGTGATGTTGGCGACCGGGTCGTAGATGTTCCACGAGGTACCGGGGACGTGGTAGGCCTTGAAGGTCGGGTCGATCACCTGCATCAGACCCTTGGAGGGAATTCCCTTGGCCGCGTTCGAGTCCCAGCCGTTGATGGCGCTCGGGTTACCGGAGGACTCACGCATCAGGTTCTTGTAGATCCCGTTGTAAGTGCCCGGGATGCCGTTGGCACGCATCACCTTCAGGGACTCGTTGATCCACGTGTTGACGGAGCCCGACTGCGCCATGGGGGCGGCGGAGGCGGTGGGGGCCATGGCCACGCCACCGGCGACGACGGCGACGCCGGCAGCGGCGCAGCCGAGGGAGATCTTCTTGGCCTTGGCGACGCGGTTGAGCTTCGACATAGCGGAGATCTGCATTCGAGTAATTCCTCTTCCGTGGGGTACGCCATGAATTGTTGGCCGACTTAAATCCCGAGGTCAATGCACCCCTATTACTAACGGGATTAGTTGTGGGACCAGGGACGAAAGTCCCGCCGCTCAGACGTGGGAAGGGGATTCCGGGGCGGCTTCTACTAAGGGGCCCCGAAAGTGGCGCACGTCATATCGGCCACGTCACACGCAGACCCGGACAAATCGCCCATTCGGTGACGCAGGCCATGTGGCCTGCGTCACCGAATAAGGCGTTGATTCACACGGAGGAACCGCGGTTTCACCCACGGCGAGGATTTCCGGGCGGGCACGGGGTCCGGCCGACGGGCGCGGATCCCGGCGGGCTACGCCACGGGGGCCGAGGCGATCACGACCGTCGCGTACAGCTCCTCCGACACGGCCACCCGCGCCTCCAGCCCGGCCTGGGCGACCGCGGCGACGGCGGCCGGGGCCTGCTCCTCACCGGTCTCGAAGAGGAGCCGGCCGCCCGGCGCGAGCCACGCGGGCGCCGCGGCGGCGACCCGGCGGAGGACGTCGAGGCCGTCGGCCCCGCCGTCGAGGGCGACACGGGGCTCGTGGTCACGGGCCTCCGGGGGGAGGAGGGCGACGGCGCCGCTGGGGACGTAGGGCACGTTCGCGACCAGGACGTCGACGCGGCCGCGCAGCTCCGCGGGAAGGGGGGTGTAGAGGTCGCCCTCGTGGACGTGGACGCGGCCGTCCGCCGCGGCGAGGTTGCGGCGGGCGAAGGCGACCGCCGCCGGGTCGATGTCGACCGCGTGCAGCACGGGCCGGTCGAGCGTGGCGGCCAGGACGGCGCCCACCGCGCCGGAGCCGCAGCACAGGTCGACGACGACGGCGCCGGGCCGGCCCAGGGCGCGCCCGAGCGCGACGGCCTCGCGGGCGAGGAACTCCGTACGGCGGCGCGGGACGAAGACCCCCGGGCCGACGGCGATCCGCAGGCCGCAGAACTCGGCCCAGCCCAGCACGTGTTCGAGCGGGAGGCCGGCCACCCGGCGCTCCAGCAGGGCGGCGAGCTCGTCGGGTGTCCGGGCGGCGGAGACGAGCAGCCGGGCCTCGTCCTCGGCGAACACGCAGCCGGCCGCCCGGAGCACGGACACGACCGGCGCGAGGGACGCGGGGGACGGAAGGGCGGAAGAGGAGGCGCCGGAAGAGGAGGCGCCGGCGGGAGCAGGGTGGGAAGGAGACGAGCCGGAAGGAGCGGGTGAAGCGGAGGACATGGGGGCCTTTCGGGGCGCCGCGGGGCGCTCTCGACGGCCTAGGTCGTCCGGACCGCGGGGCCGCCGGGGGAGAGCACCCAACCTGACATGGCGGTAATGGGTCTCACCTCCTCGGTACGTCCGCTGCTGGGGACGGCAACGTTACCCGAGCCCCGGCACCGCGCCCACCCCCAGGGCCGCCACGACGGCGCGCGGGTCGTCGGCGTGGAAGCGCAGGACGCGGGCCTGCGCGGGCACCCCGAGGGGGCGCAGGAACGTGACGGGCTCGGTCAGTTCGACGGTCACCGTGGTCTGGCCGCCGACGACCATGTCGACGGTGCCGTCCCCGGCGAGCGTGACGAGCCGTCCGTCGGGGAAGCGCCGGTCGACACGGGCCGCGGCGATCCGCCCGGCGGGCACGCGGACGTCGACGAGGGCGCCGTACCGCAGCCGCAGGGAGCCGTCCGCCCCCACGACGTGCGGGCGCACCACGCAGGCGGCGTGCAGGGCCAGGACGAAGAAGCAGCCCCAGACGTCGAGGACGAGGGTGACGGCGTGCACCGCGGGCCAGGGGATGACCAGCGCGAGCACCACCGTCTCGACGACGGAGACGAAGAGGAAGCCGTACATCGTCGCCGTCTGCGCCCCGGTGTACGGGACGGCCACGGCGCCCTCGCCCACCCCGTGCGGACGGCGCGCGATCCAGCGCACCAGGCTCACGGACAGGGCGAGTTCATGGCGCATCAGGCGCCGCGCGGGCGCCGGGACGGTGTCCCGCACGGCGGTCCACGCGGCGGCGCGGCGCGACAGGCCCCGGCGCCGGGCGTCCCGGTGCGCCCGCACCACCTCCGGCAGCCGCCACAGCAGCACGGCGGTCATGCACAGCTCCGCGCCCCGGAGCACCGGCTCCGGCACCGGCACGCCCGCCACCAGGCACGCGGCGAGCACCGCCTCGGCCACCACCAGGGTGCCCAGCGCCCACGCCCCCCGGCGGCTCACCGGGCACGACCCTGCATCAGCCGGATCGCCTGCCGTACGGCCTCGGCCTGGGCGGGCGCGTGGTCGTCGAAGAAGGCCTCCATGAAGCCGCCCTCCGCGCCACCCGCCGTCATGAGGTCCTCACCGGAGGCGGCGAGCGAGGCGGCGACCTCGTCCGGGACGGAGTCGGCGATCGCCCGGGCCACCTCCGCGACCCGGGGGTCGTCCACGGCCGCCCCGGCCAGTTCGTCCATCCGCGCGTACACCTCGTAGGCGCGGCGCATCGCGCCCGGATCGGAGCCCATGGAGCGCAACAGGCCGGTGAGCCAGCCCCGGGCCTCGGGGGTGGCCGCCGTGTCCAGCAGCGCGAGCAACTCGCGCTCCTTCACGGCCATCGCGGGCTCGGGCCCCGGCAGCTGTGCCGAGGTCCGGGCCATCTCGGCGAAGAGCGACGCCAGTTCCGGGGAGACGGGCGCCTGCGCGGGCAGTCCGCCGCCGGCCTCGGCCTGCGCGAGGAGTTCGGCGAGACGGACCCGGCGCGACCGGATGGCCTCCTCCTGCCGGGCGAGGTCCGCGTCGAGCTCCGCCAGCACCTCGTGCAGCTCCTTGCCCGCGTCGTCCGCGAGCACGTCCCTGACCTCGTCGAGGCCCAGGCCGAGTTCCGTCAGGCGGCGGACGCGGGTGAGCTCGACGGCGTCGCGCAGACCGTAGTCGCGGTAGCCGTTGACCCGGCGCGCGGGCTCGGGCAGCAGCCCGATGCGGTGGTAGTGCCGCACGGTGCGGGTGGTGACCCCGGCGAGGGCGGCGAGTTCTCCGATGCGCATGAGCCCAGTAGAGACCTTGACGCTGCGACAAGGTCAAGGACCGGAGGGCGCGGGCCGGGCATACAGGGAAAACCCTAGGGAAATCCGGCCCCCGGACCGGCGGCCGAGGGGTCCGGTCTCGGCGCGGGCAAACCCGGCTCAAGCGGCGGTAAAGATCTTTCCCGGCGGCTGTCCGCGGCCCGGCGGACGCGCCTAACGTCAGCGCGTCCGCCCGTCACCACCGACCGCAGCCGCAGCCCGGGGGCGGTCTACGCGTGTCTACATGTCATGCGCATGACCTACCTGCGACCGACCCACGGCCCACACCGACCCGTCGGCCCGCACCGGTCCCGGCCTGCCCGCCGCCCGACGCACCGCGCCACCCGCACCACGCCGCGACACCCCCACTCCCGGCACTCGACGGAGGCACCCCGTGCACCCCTCTGCACATCGACCCGCACAGCCGCTGAGGCGACTGAGAAGGACACTGACCGCGGCCCTGCCCGCGCTCGCCCTGGCCGTCACCGGCCTGCTCGCCGCGGGACCGGCCGCCCAGGCCGCCGCCCCCCACACCCCCACCGCCCGGGACACGCAGAACGCCCGGGCCCTGCAGTCCCCCGCGGCCCAGACCGTGCACCCCACCGGCACGGCCGGCGCCGCCGTACCGACCACGCACCTGTGCGGCGCACCGGCCGCAGGCGACTTCGGCTGCCTCGCGCAGCGCCGCACCGACATCGCGATGAGGCGCGACGACACGCTCTCGCCGCAGGCCACCCCGTCCGGTCTGGGCCCGGCCAACCTGCACAGCGCCTACAACCTGCCCGCCACCGGCGGCTCCGGCCTGACCGTGGCCATCGTCGACGCCTACGACGACCCCAACGCCGCCACCGACCTGGCCACCTACCGCTCCCAGTACGGTCTCTCGGCCTGCACCGTCGCAAGCGGCTGCTTCCGCAAGGTGAGCCAGACCGGCAGCAGCACCAGCCTCCCCACGCCGGACAGCGGCTGGGCCGGGGAGATCGCCCTCGACCTCGACATGGTCAGCGCCGCCTGCCCGAGCTGCAACATCCTGCTGGTCGAGGCGGACTCCGCGAGCATGGAGGACCTCGGCGCGGCCGTGAACGAGGCCGTGGCGCTCGGCGCGAAGTTCGTCTCCAACAGCTACGGCGGCGACGAGGAGTCCGCCGACCCGTCCTACGACAGCGCCTACTTCAACCACCCCGGCGTCGCCATCACCGTCTCCGCGGGCGACTCCGGCTACGGCGCCGAGTACCCCGCCGCCTCCCGCTACGTGACCGCCGTCGGCGGCACCTCCCTGACCACCGCGTCCACCACCCGCGGCTGGTCCGAGAAGGTCTGGGGCACCAGCGCGGGCGGCGACGGCACCGGCTCGGGCTGCTCCGCGTACGACGCCAAGCCCAGCTGGCAGACCGACACCGGCTGCGCCAGGCGCACCGTCGCGGACGTCTCCGCCGTCGCCGACCCGGCCACCGGTGTCGCGGTCTACGACACCTACGGCGGCTCCGGCTGGGCGGTCTACGGCGGCACCAGCGCCTCCGCGCCGCTCATCGCGGGTGTGTACGCCCTGGCCGGCGCCCCGGCCTCCGGCACCAACCCGGCGTCGTACCCCTACGCCCACACGGCGAACCTCTACGACGTGACCAGCGGCGCCAACGGCGGCTGCTCCGGCTCGTACCTGTGCACCGGCAAGACCGGCTACGACGGCCCGACCGGCCTCGGCACCCCGAACGGCGTGACCGCCTTCAAGAACGGCACCAGCAGCGGCAACACGGTCACCGTCACCGGCCCGGGCGGCCAGACCGCCACCGTCGGCACCGCGAAGAGCCTGCAGATCTCGGCCACCGACAGCGCCGGGGCCCCGCTCACCTACAGCGCGAGCGGCCTGCCCACGGGGCTCGGCATCAACGCCTCGACCGGCCTGATCTCCGGCACCCCCACGGCCGCGGGCACCTACCAGACCACGGTGACCGCCACCGACGGCACCGGCGCCTCCGGCTCCGCCTCCTTCGGCTGGACCGTCTCCCCCGCGGGCGGCGGCACCTGCACCGCGGCCCAGCTGCTCGGCAACCCGGGCTTCGAGTCCGGCAGCACCTCGTGGACGGCGTCCAGTGGCGTCATCACCGGCGACAGCGGTGAGGCCGCCCACGGCGGCACGTACAAGGCCTGGCTGGACGGCTACGGCTCCACCCACACCGACACGCTCTCCCAGACGGTGAGCGTCCCGAGCGGCTGCCACGCCACGCTGACCTTCTGGCTGCACGTCGACTCCGCCGAGACGACCACCACCGCCGCCTACGACAAGCTGACCCTGACCGCCGGCTCCACCACCCTGGCGACCTGGTCCAACCTCAACAAGGGCACCGGGTACACCCAGAAGTCCTTCGACCTGTCCTCCTTCGCCGGCTCCACCGTGACCCTGAAGTTCACCGGCACCGAGGACTCCTCCCTGCAGACCGGCTTCGTGGTCGACGACACCGCCCTGACCACGGCCTGACCCCGCCTCCCCGCGGGAAGGGTCCCGGCCGCCGGCAGGCGGCCGGGACCCTTTTGCGCCTGGAACACGTCAAACCTTTCACAGAGGAAGGGAGGCCATCCATGCGTCATACGACAGCCGCGGTCCTCGCGGCGACCGCACTCCTGCTCACCGGCTGCGGCACGCAGTCCGGCGGCCCCGCGGACGGCGGCCGGAGCAGCGCCCCGGGCGCCACCGGCAGCGCCGGTTCCGGGGCGGGCACGGGAGGGGCCTGCGTGTCCGAGGCCGCGCTCACCGCCGCGGACACCGGCCGCACCGTCTGCCTCACCGCGGGCGGCACCGTCCGCGTCACCCTCGACGGCACGCCGGACCGCCCGTGGTCCCCCGTCACCAGCGAGGGCGGCGCCCTCACCCCCACCAACGCGGGCATCGGCGCCCCCCGCGGCGACACCATCGCCGCCTACCGCGCCACCGCATCCGGCACGGCGCGGCTCACCGCCACCCAGCCGCTGTGCGCCACACCCACCGCCCCGGACCAGGTGGCGTGCCTGGGACTGCGGGAGTGGACCGTCACCGTGCGGGTCGCCGACCGGTGAACACGCCCTCTCCGCAAGGAGGTTGTACGGCGCCGGGCATCGAATCGGCCACGGGATCCCCACCGCCGGGCGAAGCGGCGGTAACGGATCGGCGCGGGCCGACAATGCAGTGGCCCGCTGTCAGAGGCATGACGTAGCGTTCCCTCTTGCCGCCGACGAAGGCGCGCCGGGCCCGCCACGGGGGTCCGCGCCCCGCGGCGCACCCACGTCTCGCCGGAAGACCTCCGGCCACCCACGCCTGCCTGGGGGGAACCAGCTTGCGCACCCGCCACCTCGCGGGCGGGACGGCTCTGTCCGTCCTGCTCGCCACCGCGTCCCTGCTCGGGGTCACGGCAACGCCGGCCGCGGCCGACGGCCCCACCGCCGTCGCGACCGCCGGGGACACCGCCAACGTCGCCGAGGCCGCGACCACCCTCACCGTCAACGCCCCCGCCACGGCGGTGCCCGGCGCGGAGGTCACGGTCACCGGCATCCTCGGCTCCACCGAGCCGTTCGCGGCCGGCACCGAGGTCACCGTCACCCGCACCGACCCGACCGACACGACCGGCACCGCGCTCGGGAACGCGACCGTCGCCGAAGACGGCACCTTCCAGATCAAGGACACCCCGGCCGTACAGGGCGACAACACCTACACGGTCAGCTACGCGGGCGACGCAACCCACGCCGCCGCCAGCGCGACGGGCACCGTCACCGTCGCCCGGGCCTCGACCACCCTCAACGTGTCCGCCCCGGCGACGGCCCTGCCCGGCGCGGAGGTCACGATCAGCGGCTCCCTCGGCTCGACCGAGGACTACGCGCCGGGTACCGCGGTCACCATCACCCGCACCGACAGCCACGGCGGGACCGGCACCCCGCTGGGTACCGCGACGATCGGCGAGTACAACGTCTTCCAGCTCAAGGACACCCCCGCTGTCCAGGGCAACAACACCTACACGGTCACCTACGCGGGCGACGCGACCCACGCCGCCGCCACCGCCAGGAGGACCGTCAACGTCACCCGGGCCGCCACCACGCTCACCGTGAACGCCCCCGCCACCGCCAAGCGGACCACGAAGATCACGGTCAGCGGCAGGCTCACGGCCTCCGCGCCCTTCCCGGCCGGCACCAAGGTCACGGTGACCCGGACCGACCTCACCACCCCGAAGGGCAAGTCGCTCGGCACCAAGACGGTCGCCTCCAACGGGACGTTCAGCTTCGCGGACACCCCGTACACCGGCGGCACCGTCACCTACTCCGTGCACTACGCGGGCGACGCAACGCACACCGCCGCCCTGGGCAAGGACACGGTCTCGGTCTCCCGCGCGGCCACCTCGGTCAGCGTCAAGACCAACCACTCGACCTACTCCTGGGGTTCGACGGCCACCGTCACCGGCCACCTCGGCAAGACCGGCAAGAGCCGCGTGGTGTCGATCTACGCCAAGGCGGCGGACGGCACGAAGAAGCTGGTCAAGACCGGCAAGGTCAACTCCTCCGGCGACTTCAAGGTGACCTACAAGCTCTACCGGAACACCACCTTCTGGGCCTCGTTCGGCGGCGACTTCTCCTACGCGCCGAAGTCCGTGTCCCGCTCGGTCGGCACCCAGATCAAGGTCTCCACGTCCGTCTCCCGGCACTACAAGACGGGCAAGATCGGCTCGACCACGTACTACTGGTTCCACAAGAACACCGACCCGGTGTTCACCACGTCCATGAGCTACTACGAGAACCGCAAGCAGCGGTTCGAGTTGCAGGTCTACTACCAGGGCAAGTGGTACTCGGCCGGCAGCCAGTACTTCTGGCTCGCCACCAACGGGAAGTCGGCCGTGCGGCTCGAAGCCCCCGGTGAGGCCGGCATCCGCGCTCGCATGCGCTCCTCGTACGTCAAGGGCTCCTCGGGCGACTCCGTGAACACCACGACCTACGGCCCCTGGAAGTACATGTACTTCACCAAGTGACGCCGTCCGGCGGACGGACGCACACGGGCGAGGCCGTTCCGGAACCTCCGGGGCGGCCTCGCCCGTGTCGGCCGGATGCGGGGGGGGTCGCGCGGCGGGGGCCGCTGCCGTCAATGGATGATTTGTCCCGATTGGGAGCCGGAGATGGACGAATCATCCACGGCGCCAGGGACCTGGGCTCAGGCCTCGCCGGCCTCGAGCAGGTTCGCGGCGGCACCGACGATCCTCGGGTCGGGCACGCCCACGACCTCCTCGTCCTTGTCGCCGTAGTCGAAGCGGCCCAGCACGGCGCGCATCGCCTCCACGCGGGCCCGCTTCTTGTCGTTGCTCTTCACCACCGTCCAGGGCGCCTGCTCGGTGTCGGTCTCCCGGAACATCGTGACCTTGGCCTCGGTGTAGTCGTCCCACCGGTCCAGGGAGGCCAGGTCCATCGGGCTGAGCTTCCACTGCCGCACCGGGTCGACCTGGCGGATCGTGAAGCGGGTCCGCTGCTCGTCGCGCGACACGGAGAACCAGAACTTCACCAAGTCGATGCCGTCGTCCACGAGCATCCGCTCGAAGGCGGGTGCCTGCCGCATGAACCGCTGGTACTCGTCATCCGTGCAGAAGCCCATGACCCGCTCCACGCCGGCCCGGTTGTACCAGGAGCGGTCGAAGAGCACGATCTCGCCCGCGGTCGGCAGGTGCTCCACGTACCGCTGGAAGTACCACTGCCCGCGCTCACGCTCGGTCGGCTTCTCCAGCGCCACCACCCGCGCCCCGCGCGGGTTCAGGTGCTCGGT
Organism: Streptomyces sp. TOM-9; assembly: GCF_056858595.1. Lineage (NCBI taxonomy): Bacteria > Bacillati > Actinomycetota > Actinomycetes > Kitasatosporales > Streptomycetaceae > Streptomyces > Streptomyces sp. TOM-9. Next base: position 4,770,815 of record NZ_JBXEQB010000001.1, read on the forward strand.
GAACCGCTTGATCGTCCCGCCCTTGCCGGCCGCGTCGCGCCCCTCGAAGACGATCACCAGCCGCCGGCCGGTCTCCTTGATCCAGCTCTGCAGCTTCAGCAGCTCTATCTGCTGGAGCCGCTTGTGCCACTCGTACTCCTTGCGCTCCATGCGGAAGTCGTACGGGTAGTTCTCGCGCCACGTCTCGACCGGGCTGCCGTCCGGCCGGATCAGCACGGGGTCGTCCTGGTCGGTGTAGTCGACCTGCATCCCGGCGAGCAGATCCAGGTCCGCGGGGTGCGGGAGCGTCGTCATGCCGCCTCTCACCTCCGGGTCCGCGGGAACGGGCGTACGCCTTTCCCACCGTAACCCTGCCCCCCGCCACCCCGCCCCACGCCCCGGCGAACCCCACATGACGTACACCGGTACAGCTCCCGCGCCCCGGCGTGCTTCAAGATCACACGACGGAGCTGAAGCGGCCCCCGACCACAACCACGGCCCCGGCCGCGGATCCCCACCGGCTCCGGGGCGCACGGCACGGAGTCCGGTCGTGGGTGTCCGGTCGTGGGTGTCCGGTCGTGGGTGTCCGGTCGTGGGTGTCCGGTCGTGGGTGTCCGGTCGTGGGTGTCCGGTCGTGGGTGTCCGGTCGTGGGTGCGCGGACGGGGTGGCCGGGCGGGCGGGTGAGCGAGGGAGCAGCGGCGCGGGGGGGCGGGGGGTCAACGGCGGCAGCGTTCCAGGCCTTCGGGGCTGTAGCAGGGGAGGTGGCCGTGGGACTTGACGACGTCCTGGCCGGCGCCGCGGATCATGTAGGTGAGGAAGCTCGCGGCGAGCGAGCCCGTGGCGGGGCGGTCGTAGGTGTAGGCGTACTCGATCTCCGTGAAGGGGTAGCTGCTGTCGCCGATGGCGGCCGGGGTGGGGGTGCGGCCGTTGATGCTCAGGGTGTGCAGGCCCTGGGAGGCCGTGGCGGCGCGCAGTTCGCCGTAGCCGATGGCGCCGGGGAGGCGGGCGACGGTCTTGAGGACCTGTTCCGTGCTGTCCAGCTCGCAGCGGATGGCCTTGTCGTCGGGGGAGTTGCGGGTGCGGCAGTCGCGCGAGGTGAAGGCGGGCTCGCCGTGGCCGCCGAGGATGTGGCGGCGGAACAGGTCGCGGGTGCCGGAGTCGGCGTTGCGGCTGACCAGGAGAACGGGCAGGTCGGGGCCGCCCAGTTGCCTCCAGTTGACGACGGACCCGCTGTATATGCGCTGTATCTGCTCGACGGTCAGGTCCCGGACCGGGACGTCGTCGTTGACGACCAGCGCGAAGGCGGAGACGGCGACGCGGTTCTCCTCCAGGCGCGGCTCGCCGTCCGGCTTGGGGCCGTCGGAGAGGGCGACGACGCCGGAGGCCCCGGTGTCGGCGAGTTCACGGACGCCCTCGTTGCTGCCGTGCGCGTCGACCGTGATCCTCGCGTCGGGGCAGTCCTCGGCGTAGCGGCGGGCGAGTTCGTCCATGACCGGGGCGAAGGCCGTGGAGCCGGTGACGGTGAGCCGTCCGGCGGCGCAGCCGATGGGCGGCGGCGGGTCCTCGCGGACGACGATGATGCCGGCCAGGACGGTCACGCAGAGGGTGAGCAGGATGGTGATCCACCGGGCGGCCCGGCTGAACAGCGGCGGCTTGGCGTCCACCGGCATGGCCTTGTTGGGGACCACCACGCCGTCGCGGACGCCGCCGGTGACCCGGACGCCGCCGCCGACGTGGCCGCCGGTGAGCAGTACGAGCAGTTTGAAGTGCTGGCCCCGGTTGAGGGGGACCCGGGGCAGGTGGATCACGTTGCCCTGGTGCCGGACGCCGCCGGTGTCCCCCGCGGGGGCGAAGTGGTCCATCAGCGGCCCGGCGTCGGCCTCGGTGACGGCCACGCCCCGCACCGTGCGGCCGGCGAAGACGACAGTGAGCGCGCGGTCCGGGTCGCGGTTGGTGTAGTCGGTGTCGGTGACGGCCTCGCCGCCGTCGTTCTCGACCCGGATCAGCACGAGCGTGGCGTCCGACATGTCGGGGAGGTCGTTGAAGAGCCCGAGCCGTACGCTGCGGCCGCCGCCCCCGCCGTCGGGGTCGTCGCTGCCGATGGGGGTGTCCATCTGGACGCGGTAGCCGATGCGCCGCCGGCGCGGGACGCGGCGCTCGTACCAGACCACGCCGACGGAGACCACCAGACCGAGCAGCGCGGTCAGCACCGCCACCACGTTGTCGGCGCTCAGCCAGTCGCCCACCTCTCGCCCCGCTCCCCGGTGATCTCTCCTGCAGTGCGGTCACCGTACGGCGCCGCCGGAGGCCCGGCGGCGCCTTCCCTGTCCTGCCGTCAGATGTTCGCCGGGCGTTTCCCGGTCAGGCGCGGCGGACTCGGCGGACGCTCCAGTCGAAGCCCCCGCGGCACACCACGGTGTCCGTCGCGTCCCTGATCTCCGCGAGCGTCGCCAGCCGTGCCCGGTCGCCGTCCCCGGACAGCACGCCCCGCAGCGTGCGCCGCGCGGACTCGCCCAGCGCGCAGGAGGCCACCAGCCGGCCGCGTGCCGGGGCGAGGAACTCCACCGTCGCCGCGGCCCCGAGCGGCACCACGCCCTCGAACTCCCCGGGGGCCTCGACCGCGGCGATCACCGCGGCCAGTCCCGCCGCGTCGAGCAGGGCGATCAGCCCGCTGGAGTGCAGGCTGCCGATCACGTTGGTCAGCCCGTGCGGGGTGTCCAGCGCCACCTCGGCGGCGCAGTCCTCGGCCCGCAGCACCTGGATCCCCGCGGTCCGGTGGGCCGGTACCGGTTCCAGCAGGGAGCGTGCCAGCGCGGTGGCGTCCATGCGCCCAGGCTCGCGCCCCCGGCCGACGTCCGCGTTACGGGGAGCCGTCGCCCCGCCCAAGACCCGGGGGGAGACATGCCCCGCGCCGCGGGCCCTTTCCGTTGCACAGGCGAAATTTTGCACCGTACCAACAACTCCCGCCCGCGCTCAGGGAAATCGCGCAGGAGTACCGCCGCGCCGCGACGGGCCCTACCGTCCGGAAGCGCGTACGGATCCCGACCCAGGAGGCGCGATGAAGGCCAACCGGTTCACGGCGGGGACCGCCCTGGTCGCCGGAGCGCTGGTGTGCACGATCGCCGCGCTCGCGTACCCGGCGATGTCCGGGGCGAACGTGGCGGCGTCCTCCCCCGAGGCGCAGGCGGTGACCACCGCGTACGGGCCGCTGACCCCCCTCGACCGGGAATTCGTCGTCAAGGTGCGCCTCGCCGGGCTGTGGGAGTTCCCCGCCGGGCAGATGGCGGAGCAGAAGGGCACCACCCAGGCGGTCAAGACCGCCGGGCGGCACCTCATCGACGGGCACACCGCACTGGACAGCGCCGACCGCACGGTGGCCACACAGCTCGGCATACCGCTGCCCAACCAGCCCACGCCGCAGCAGATGGGCTTCCTCGGCACCCTGTCCTCCGCCTCCGGGGGCGACTTCGACAGGAAGCTCGCCAACATCCTGCGGCTGACCCACGGCCAGATCTTCAACACGATCGCCAAGGTCCGCTCCACGACCATGAACAGCCTCGTGCGGCAGCTGGCCGACCAGGCCAACGACACCGTGCTGGACCACATCACCGTCATGGAGCGGACCGGGCTGGTGGACTTCCCGACGATCGTCGCGCAGACCACCGCCAGTCCGACCACGGACCCCAAGGACCTGGTCGCGCCGACACCCGTCCCGGGCGAGCCGACGCTCATCGTCAACCCCTCGGCGGCGCCGCCGGCCTCGGCCGCGCCGACCGTCGGGTGACCCCTGCGGCAGCGGTGACTTCGTGTGTCCCCTGGGCACAACCCCACATGGCCTCCGGATGTCCAACGGGGAGATGTGAGGGAAACACCGTGTCCGGGAAAGGCAGGCCACTTGATGAACCGTTCCTACCGCCGCACGCTCGCGATGCTCACCATCGGAGCCACGGCGGTACTGCCCGCGGCGGCATCCGCGGGATCGGCCCAGGCGCAGGTGCCCCATCCCCCCCCGCCCCGGGTCCACGGCTCCGGGGTCTGGGCCGACTTCAACGGGGACGGGTACCGCGACATCGTGGTGGGCGCGATCACGGACGTCGTCCAGGACATCACGACGGGCTCCGTCGTGGCCATGTACGGCGGCGCGGAGGGACTCAGCGGTGCGCGCAGCACCCTCCTGACGATGGCCGGCGCCACCCACGAGGACAACAACGCGCGTTTCGGCGGCCGGACGGCCATAGGTGACCTCGACAAGGACGGCTTCGCCGACCTCGTCGTGGCCCAGACCGCGCAGTCCACCGAATACCAGGTCGAGAAGTGGCCCAGCCTCACCGTCTTCTGGGGCAGCCGCAACGGACTGACCACCCAGACCGCCGTACCCACGCCGCACGAGCCCTACCTCGCCTTCGGCACCGGACTGACGGTCGCCGACTTCGACGGCGACGGACAACGGGACATCGCCGCGATCATGAATCGCACCGCGAACGGCCCCAACGTGGTGGTCGTCTACAAGGGCGGGATCACCAGGAGCGGTGCGACGGGCGGCCACTACGTCCTGACGAGCGACTCCGCCCACAAGGACATCGCCGCGGGCGACGTCAACGGCGACCACATCAGCGATCTGGTGGTCACCAACACCTACGGGAAGGGGACCACCCCGAAGAAGAGCGTCTTCTACCGGGGCTCGAAGAAGGGGCTCGTGAAGGCCGGTTCCCTTCCCATGGGCGACCGGGTGGCCATCGGCGACGTCAACCGCGACGGCTACGCCGACGTCGCCGTCGGCTGGGGCAACAACCACCTCGAGTTCTACGCGCCGGTCGGCTGGAAGAAGGGCGGCATGGTCACCCTCGTCTACGGTGCCAAGGGGGGGCCGGGCACCGGCCGGGCATCCATGGTCATCCACCAGGCCGCCCCCGGCATCCCGAGCGCCCCGGACACCAACGAGCGGATGGGCGACAGCCTGGCGTTCGGCGACGTCAACGGGGACGGGTACCGCGACCTGGCCATCGGCGTGCCCGGGGACACCGTCAAGAAGGTCAACTCGGGGTCCGTCCTGATCCTGCGCGGCTCCAAGAAGGGCCTGGTGACGGCCGGGGCCCAGTCGATCTCGCAGGAGTCCGCCGGCGTCCTGGGCGCCGGGGTGGGGCTGGACGACTTCGGCGACGACGTGGTGCTCAGCGACCTCGACCGGGACGGCAGGTCGGACCTCGTCGTCGCCGCACCCCACAAGTTCCCCGCCGACTACCACTTCGACTACAACGAGGGCGCCGTCTGGACGATGCGCGGCACGAGCAGCGGGATCGCCACGAAGAGTTCGACCCGCTTCCGCCCGGCGGACCTGGGGATCGCGTTCACCCTTCCGTACCCCGTCCTCGGCCACGGCCTCAACGGGTGAGATGAAGGCGGCCGGTCCCGACAGGACCGGCCGCCTTCCCGCTGCTCCGCGCTACGCCCCGCCCTCCAGGTCGCCCTCGGTCTCCAGGAAGGCCTGCCGCAGCTGCGCGACGACCTCCGGGTCCGGCTCGGCCCACATGCCGCGCGACTCCGCCTCCAGCAGCCGCTCCGCCATGCCGTGCAGCGCCCAGGGGTTGGCCTCCTGGAGGAAGGCGCGGTTCTCCGGGTCCAGGACGTAGGTGCGGGCGAGCTTGTCGTACATCCAGTCGGCGACGACACCGGTCGTGGCGTCGTAGCCGAAGAGGTAGTCGACGGTGGCGGCCAGTTCGAAGGCGCCCTTGTAGCCGTGCCGCCGCATCGCCTCGATCCAGCGGGGGTTGACGACCCGGGCCCGGAAGACCCGGGAGGTCTCCTCGGCCAGGGAGCGGGTGCGCACCGTCTCCGGGCGGGTGGAGTCGCCGATGTACGCCTCGGGGGAACGGCCGGTCAGCGCGCGGACGGTGGCGACCATGCCACCGTGGTACTGGTAGTAGTCGTCGGAGTCGGCGATGTCGTGCTCACGGGTGTCGGTGTTCTTCGCGGCCACCGCGATCCGCCGGTAGGCGGTCTCCATCTCCTCGCGGGCCGGGCGCCCGTCGAGGCCGCGCCCGTAGGCGTAGCCGCCCCAGACCGTGTAGACCTCGGCGAGGTCGGCGTCGCTGCGCCAGTCGCGGCTGTCGATCAGCTGCAGCAGACCCGCCCCGTACGTCCCCGGCCGGGAGCCGAAGATGCGGGTGGTGGCGCGCCGTTCGTCGCCGTGCGCGGCGAGGTCGGCACGGGTGTGGGCGCGCACGAAGTTGACCTCGTCCGGCTCGTCCAGGCCCGCGGCCAGCCGCACCGCGTCGTCCAGCAGGCCCACGACGTGCGGGAACGCGTCCCGGAAGAAGCCGCTGATGCGCAAGGTGACGTCGACGCGCGGGCGGCCCAGCTCCTGCGCCGGGACGGCCTCGACGCCGGTGACCCGGCGGGACGCGTCGTCCCACACCGGCCGCACGCCGAGCAGCGCCAGCGCCTCGGCGACGTCGTCGCCCGCGGTGCGCATCGCGCTGGTGCCCCACAGCGACAGGCCCACCGACTCCGGCCAGGTGCCGCCGTTGTCCTCGCGGTAGCGGGCGAGCAGGGAGTCCGCGAGGGCCTGGCCGGTCTCCCAGGCGAGCCGGCTGGGCACGGCCTTGGGGTCGACCGAGTAGAAGTTGCGGCCGGTCGGCAGCACGTTGACCAGGCCGCGCAGCGGCGAGCCGGACGGGCCGGCGGGCACGAAGCCGCCGTTCAGGGCGTGCACGACGGCATCGGTCTCGTCCGTCGTACGGGCCAGCCGCGGCACGACCTGCCGGGCGGCGAACTCCAGCACGCGGGCCACGTCCTCGGGCAGGCCCTTGGCGACCTCGGCGACGGCTTCCGGCGCCCAGTCCGCGTCCTCCATGGCCTGCACCAGCGCGCGGGCCTGCTCCTCGGCCGCGTCCGCGGTCACGCGGGTGGCAGCGGACTCGTCGAGGCCCAGGGCCTCCCGCAGTCCGGGCAGGGCGGCGGTGCCGCCCCAGATCTGCCGGGCACGCAGGATCGCCAGCACCAGGTTGACCCGCGCGGCGCCGGCGGGTGCCTGGCCCAGCACGTGCAGGCCGTCGCGGATCTGGGCGTCCTTGATCTCGCAGAGCCAGCCGTCGACGTGCAGCAGGAAGTCGTCGAACTCCGCGTCGTGCGGCCGGTCCTCCAGGCCCAGGTCGTGGTCGAGCTTCGCGGCCTGGATCAGCGTCCAGATCTGCGCCCGGACGGCGGGCAGCTTGGCCGGGTCCATCGAGGCGATCGCGGCGTGCTCGTCGAGCAGTTGCTCCAGGCGCGCGATGTCGCCGTAGGAGTCCGCGCGGGCCATCGGCGGGACCAGGTGGTCGACGAGGGTGGCGTGGGCGCGGCGCTTGGCCTGGGTGCCCTCGCCGGGGTCGTTGACGAGGAACGGGTAGATCAGCGGCAGGTCGCCGAGGGCGGCGTCGGGGCCGCAGGCGGCGGACAGGGCCGCGTTCTTGCCGGGCAGCCACTCCAGGTTGCCGTGCTTGCCCAGGTGGATCATCGCGTCGGCGCCGAAGCCGCCGTCGGCCTGCGCGGTGGCGATCCAGCGGTACGCGGCGAGGTAGTGGTGGGAGGGCGGCAGGTCCGGGTCGTGGTAGATCGCGATCGGGTTCTCGCCGAAGCCGCGCGGCGGCTGGATGAGGATCAGCAGGTTGCCGCGGCGCAGCGCGGCCAGCACGATGTCGCCCTCGGGGTCGGCGCTGGTGTCGACGAACATCGAGCCGGGCGGCGGGCCCCAGTGCTCCGTCACCGCGTCCCGCAGCTCCTGCGGCAGCGCGGCGAACCAGCGGCGGTAGTCGGCGGCCGGGATGCGCACCGGGTTGGCGGCCAGCTGCTCCTCGGTCAGCCACTCCTGGTCGTGGCCGCCCGCGTCGATCAGGGCCCGGATCAACTCGTCGCCGTCACCGGAGACCAGGCCCGGGATCTCCTGCCCGGGCCCGAAGTCCCAGCCCTCGGCCCGCAGCCGGCGCAGCAGCGCGACCGCGCTGGCGGGGGTGTCGAGGCCCACCGCGTTGCCGATCCGGGAGTGCTTGGTCGGGTACGCGGACAGCACGAGCGCCAGACGGCGCTCCGCGACCGGGATGTGCCGCAGCCGTGCGTGGCGGACGGCGATGCCCGCGACGCGGGCGGCGCGCTCGGCGTCGGCGGCGTAGACCGGCAGGCCGTCCTCGTCGACCTCCTTGAAGGAGAACGGGACGGTGATCAGCCGGCCGTCGAACTCGGGGACGGCGACCTGCGTCGCGGCGTCCATCGGGGACAGGCCCTCGTCGCTGCCCTCCCACGTCTCACGGGAGGAGGTCAGGCAGAGCGCCTGCAGCACCGGCACGTCCAGCGAGGCGAGCGCCCCCGCGTCCCAGGCCTCCTCGTCGCCGCCCGCCGAGGCGTCGGCCGGGCGGGTGCCGCCGGCCGCGAGCACGGTGGTGACGACGGCGTCCACACCGCGCAGGGCGTCGAGCAGCTCGGGCTCGGGCGCGCGCAACGAGGCCACGTACAGCGGGAGCGCCCGGGCGCCGGCCTGCTCGATCGCGGTGCAGAGGACCTCCACGAAGGCGGTGTTGCCGCTCATGTGGTGGGCCCGGTAGTAGAGGACGGCGACCAGCGGGCCGTCGGTGACGGTCGCGGCGCGCTCCAGCCTGCCCCAGGAGGGGGCGGAGGCGGGGGGTTCGAAGCCGTGGCCGGTGAGCAGCACCGTGTCGGACAGGAAGCGGGCCAGCTGCTCCAGGTTGGCCGGGCCGCCGTGCGCGAGGTACGCGTGGGCCTCGGCCGCGATGCCGACGGGCACGGTGGACAGCTCCATCAGCTGTGCGTCCGGGGCCTGTTCACCGGTGAGCACGACCACCGGCCGGGGCCCCGCGAGCAGCGCGTCCAGGCCCTCCTCCCAGGCGCGGCGTCCGCCGAGGAGCCGTACGACGACCAGGTCGGCGCCGTCGAGGAGGCCGGTCAGGTCCTCCGGCCCCAGCCGGGCGGGGTTGGCGAAGCGGAACGGGACGGCACCGCCGGCGGCGTTCGCGGCGCGGGCGCTGAGCAGGTCGGTGTCGGAGGTCGACAGCAGCAGGATCACGTCAGGCGTGCCTTCCTCGGGGTCCGCGCCCCGGGCCGGTGGAGGACGGCGGGAGTTCCTGGCTCCCGAGGCCCCGGCGCTCGCACGCCGGCCCCCGGTGACAGTGGCGGGACCGCACCGGACTCGCACCGGTTTCCTCCGCTGATGCCGTCGATGGCGTGGGCGCGGCTGGGTGACCTGCCCGCGCAGCATAGTAAGCGCTGGGCCGCTCGCACGGGCCCCGCGGCCCGTACGTCCCCGAGTACCCCGCGGGTATGCTCGCGGCCATGCCGTCGCCCTCCGATCCCCCCGTGAGCGGCGCCTTCGCCGCAGCGACGGCGGGGCGCGGACGCGACGACGCCTGCCCCGGCGCACTGCGGCTGCACGCCGCCGACGACGGTGCGCTGGCCCGGATCCGCATCCCCGGCGGCCTGCTGACGATACGTCAGGCCGAGGCGTTGGCGGCCGCCGCGGACCGCCTCGGCGACGGCCGCATCGACCTCACCTCCCGCGGAAACCTGCAGGTGCGCGGGCTGCGCGACCCGGGCGCGGGGGCGGAATTGGCGGCGCTGCTCGGCGCGGCGGGACTGCTGCCCTCGTGGGCCCACGAACGGGCCCGCAACGTCGTCGCCTCACCGCTCGCCGGGCTCGACGGCCGCGGTCACGGCGACCTGCGGGGCTGGATACGCGAGTTGGACGCCCTGCTGTGCGCCTCGCCGGCCGCCGCGGGGCTCTCCGGCCGCTTCCTCTTCGCCCTCGACGACGGCCGCGGTGACACCGCCGCGCTCGGCGCCGATGTGACATTGATCGCGCGGTCCGGCACCGCCACGGCCGAACTCCGCATCGCCGGACGGCCCGTCGCGGAGGTACCGGCCGGCGACGCGCCGCGCTGGGCGGTGCGCGCCGCGGAGACCTTCCTCACCCTCGCCGCCGAACGCGGCGCCCGTGCCTGGCGCGTCACCGACATCGACCCGGACGGCGCCGCCCTCGCCGTGCTGCTGCACGCGGCGGGCGCCCCTCCCGCAGGTCCCTCGAACGCGACCGTGGGCGGCCCGCCCCGGCTCGGTCCCGTCCCGCACCCGGACGGAACCTCCTGCGCGCTGTCCGTGGGCGTACGCCTGGGCCGCCTCACCACCGGGGCCTGGCGGCTCCTCGCGGAGACGGCACGTTCCGGCGAAGGCGAGCTGCGGATCACGCCCTGGCGCGGCGCCGTCCTCCCGGGACTCCCGGCGGACACGGCCCCCGAGGCGCTGGAACGCCTCGCCGCGGCCGGGTTCCTGACCGGCGAGGACTCCCCGTGGCGCGGGGTGACCGCCTGCGCCGGACGGCCCGGGTGCGCCAAGTCGCTGGCGGACGTACGCGCCGACGCCGGGGCCGCACTGCGCGACGCCGCCCCCGAACCCGGACACCGCCTGCTGCCCGTGCACTTCTCCGGCTGCGAACGCCGCTGCGGGCACCCGGACGGCTCGTGGGTCGACGTGGTCGCCGGCGCCGACGGCCGCTACCGCGTCGCCGTGGCCGGCGCCGTCCGAGTTGAACCCGCCGGACCCGCCGACGTCACCGCGGACCTGCCCGCCGCCCTGCACACCGCCCGCCGCACCAGCACCAGCACCCCACCACCCCCGAGGACGACGTGATCGCGTACGAGAAGGACGGACCGGAGATCTACCGTCAGTCCTTTGCCATCATCCGCGCCGAGGCGGAACTCGACGGCCTGCCACCGGACGTGGCGCAGGTCGCCGTCCGCATGATCCACGCCTGCGGCATGACCGACCTCGTACGGGACCTGGCCTACAGCCCCTCGGTGGTCGCGGACGCGCGCGCCGCGCTGCGCGCCGGCGCACCGATCCTCTGCGACGTGCAGATGGTCGCCAGCGGCGTGACCCGCAAGCGGCTGCCCGCGGACAACGAGGTGGTCTGCTCCCTCTCCGACCCCGCCGTCCCGGCGCTCGCCGCCGAACTCGGCACCACGCGCAGCGCCGCCGCGATGGAACTGTGGCGGGACCGGCTGGAGGGCGCCGTCGTCGCCGTCGGCAACGCCCCGACCTCCCTGTTCCGGCTGCTGGAGATGATCGAGGCGGGCGCACCGCGCCCCGCGGCGGTCATCGGCGTGCCCGTCGGCTTCGTCGGCGCCGCCGAGTCCAAGGACGCCCTGGCCGCGCACCCCTCGCGCCTGGAGCACCTGGTGGTGCGGGGCCGGCGCGGCGGCAGCGCCCTGGCGGCCGCCGCCCTCAACGCCATTGCGACCGAAAGCGAAATCGTATGACCACCGGCCGTCTCTACGGAGTGGGCCTCGGCCCCGGCGACCCCTCCCTGATGACCGTGCGGGCCGTGGAGGTCATCCGCTCCGCCGACGTCATCGCCTACCACTGCGCCCGGCACGGCCGCAGCATCGCCCGCTCCATCGCCGCGGCGCACATCCGCCCCGAGCAGATCGAGGAGCGGCTGATGTACCCCATCACGACGGAGACCACCGACCACCCCGGCGGCTACCGGGGCGCGCTGGACGACTTCTACGCCGAGTCGGCCGAGCTGCTCGCCGCGCACCTGGACGCCGGGCGCACCGTCGCCGTGCTCGCGGAGGGCGACCCGCTCTTCTACGGCTCGTACATGCACATGCACAAGCGGCTCGCCGACCGCTACCCGGCCGAGGTGATCCCCGGCGTCACCTCCGTCAGCGCCGCCGCCGCACGCATCGGGCGGCCCCTGGTGGAGGGCGAGGAGGTCCTGACGATCCTGCCCGGCACGCTGCCGGAGGAGGAGCTGGCGGCCAGGCTGTCGACCGCCGACGCGGCGGCCGTGATGAAGCTCGGCCGCACCTTCCCCGCCGTGCGCCGGGCCCTGGAGACCGCCGGACGCCTGGCGGACGCGCACTACGTCGAGCGGGCCACGATGGACGCCGAGCGCCGGGAGATGCTGGCCGACGTCGACCCGGAGTCGGTGCCCTACTTCGCCGTCGCCGTGCTGCCCAGCCGCGTCGACGAACGGCCCGCCCCGGACCCGTCCCCGGCGGACGGCGAGGTCGTGGTCGTCGGCCTCGGCCCGGCCGGGCCGATGTGGCTCACGCCGGAGGCGAGGTCCGCCCTCGCCGGGGCGGACGAACTCGTCGGCTACACCACCTACATGGAGCGCGTCCCGGTCCGCCCCGGGCAGTCGCGGCACGCCTCCGACAACCGCGTCGAGGCCGAACGCGCCGAGTTCGCCCTCGACCTCGCCCGGCGCGGGCGGAGGGTCGCCGTGGTGTCCTCGGGCGACCCGGGCGTCTTCGCCATGGCCACGGCCGTGCTGGAGGCCGCCTCCGCCGAGCCCTACCTCGGTGTCCGCGTACGGGTCGTGCCCGGCATCACCGCCGCCCAGTCGGCGGCGGCGCTCGCGGGCGCGCCCCTCGGTCACGACTACGCGGTCGTGTCGCTGTCGGACCGGCTCAAGCCGTGGACGGTCGTCGAGGAACGGCTGCGCGCCGCCACGGCCGCCGACCTCGTGCTCGCCCTGTACAACCCGGCGTCCCGCAGCCGCAGGACGCAACTGGAGACCGCGCTGAAGGTGCTCCGGGAGGGCCGTGTGCCGGGGACGCCCGTGGTCGTCGCCCGGGACGTCGGCGGACCCGAGCAGGCCGTACGGGTCACGACGCTGGAGGACCTGGACCCGGCGACCGTCGACATGCGGTGCGTGCTGCTCGTCGGCTCGTCGCAGACGAGGGCGGTGCGGCGCGGCGACGGCACCACGGTGGTGTGGACGCCGCGGCGCTACCCGGCCTGACGCCCAGGGCCCCCGTTCAGGCCGTGCGCGCGGAGCCACTCCAGCGCGCCCGGCACGTCCGGGACGACGGGGACGCCCGCCGGGACCGGCGGGCGCTCCACGACGACCACGGGCAGGCCCAGTTCGCGGGCGGCCGCGAGCTTGGGCGCGGTGGCGGTGCCGCCGCTGTCCTTGGTGACCAGCACGTCGACGCGGTGCCGGCGCATCAGCTCCAGCTCCCCGTCCAGGGTGAACGGGCCCCGCTCCAGCAGCACCTCCATCCGCGGCGGGTGCGGCGGCTGCGGGGCGTCCACCGAACGCACCAGGAACCACAGGTCCGTGACCCCCGCGAAGGCCGCCAGCCCCGTGCGGCCCGTGGTGAGGAAGACCCGCCGGCCGAGCTCCGGCAGCACCCGGGCCGCCTCCGCCAGTGAGGCCACCGGGTGCCGGCGGTCGCCGGGACCGGCGACCCACCCGGGGCGCCGCAGCGCGAGCAGGGGAACATGGGTGGCCGAGGCCGCCTCGGCGGCGTTGAAGGACATCGTCCCGGCGAAAGGATGGGTGGCGTCGATGACCACGTCGACCGCGTGCGCGCGCAGCCACGCCGCGAGCCCCGCCGGGCCCCCGAAGCCGCCGGTGCGCACCGCGCCCGGCGGCAGCCGCGGCCGCTCCACCCGCCCCGCGAGCGAGCTGGTGACCCGCCACGCCGCCGGCTCGGCGGCCAGCGCCTCCGCGAGGCGGCGTCCCTCCGTGGTGCCGCCCAGGACGAGGACGTGCTGCAGTCTGCCGGTCACCCCCGCACCCTACGGTGCGCCGTGAGCGGCGGCCGGAGCGCCCAGCTGGAGCGGACCGGGCTGCGGCACGGCTGGACCACCGGTGCCTGCGCGACGGCGGCCGCCACCGCCGCGTACACCGCCCTGCTGGGCGGCGAGTTCCCCGACCCGGTGACGATCACCCTGCCGAAGGGGCAGCGGCCCGCCTTCGCCCTGGCGGTGGAGGAGCGCGGCCCCGGCTGGGCCACCGCGGGCGTCGTCAAGGACGCCGGGGACGACCCCGACGTCACCCACGGCGCGCTCGTCCGGGCCACCGTGCGCCACGGCGCCCCCGGCAGCGGGGTCGTCTTCCGTGCCGGCCCCGGCGTCGGCACCGTCACCCGTCCCGGGCTCCCGCTCGCCGTCGGCGAGCCCGCCGTCAACCCCGTCCCGCGCACGATGATGCGCGACCACCTCGCCGAGGTCGCGGCCCGCCACGGCGCCGCCTGCGACGCCGAGATCACCGTTTCCATCGACGACGGCGAGGAGCTGGCGCGCAGCACGTGGAACCCCCGGCTCGGCATCCTCGGCGGGCTGTCGGTGCTCGGCACCACCGGCATCGTCGTGCCCTACTCCTGCTCGGCGTGGATCGACAGCATCCGGCGCGGTGTGGACGTGGCACGGGCGGCGGGCCGCACCCACGTCGCGGGCTGCACGGGGTCGACGTCGGAAAAGGTCGCCGTCGCCGTGCACGGGCTGCCCGAGGACGCGCTGCTGGACATGGGGGACTTCGCGGGCGCCGTGCTGAAGTACCTGCGCCGCCACCCGGTGCCGCGGCTGACCATCGCGGGCGGCTTCGCCAAGCTGTCCAAGCTGGCCGCCGGGCACCTCGACCTGCACTCCTCCCGCTCCCAGGTCGACAAGGCCTTCCTCGCGGACCTCGCCCGCCGCGGCGGCGCCGACGAGGCCCTGGCCGAGGCCGTCGCCACCGCCAACACCGGCCTCCAGGCCGTCCAGTCCTGCCTCGCCCACGGCGTCCCCCTCGGCGACCTGGTCGCCGAGGCCGCCCGCCGCACCGCCGTCGGCGTCCTGCGCGAGGCCCCCGTCGCCGTCGACGTCATCTGCGTCGACCGCGCCGGGACGATCGTCGGCCGCGCCGGCTGACCCGCCGCGCGGGGCCGGCCCCGTCGCTAGGCTCAACGCATGAGAGCCGCGGGAACGTTCACCGTCACGGCATTCGTGCCGACCGAACTCGTGCCGGAGCCGGCCGTGACCACCGGGACCCCGGTCGGGGTCGCCACGATCGGGAAGACCTTCGAGGGCGAGGTCACCGGCCGCTCGTCGACCCTGTTCACCGCCGCCTACGACCAGGCGAGCGGCATCGGGACGTACGTGGCGATGGAGTCCTTCGAGGGGACGCTGAACGACCGCGAGGGCACCTTCAACTTCGCGCACTCGGCGACGACCTCCGGAAGCGACCGCGCCGCCGAGTTCTTCGTCATCGTCCCCACGAGCGGCACCGCCGAACTGACCGGCATCACCGGCACCGGCGGCCTCGCGGTCGACGAGGACGGCACCCACCGGATCTGGTTCGACTACGACCTCGGCTGAGGCCCCTGGCGCGAACCCTAGGAGGAGGCGCCGCAGTCCGCCGCGTGCCGGTGGACGCGCTCGGCCGAGTACAGGTGGCTGTCGCGGAACTGCTCCGCGCCCAGCGTGCGGCCGACGATGATGACCGCCGTGCGGACCACACCGGCCGCCTTGACCTGCCCCGCGATGTCGTCGAGCGTCCCGCGCAGCACCAGTTCGTCGGGACGCGAGGCCATCGCGACGACGGCCGCCGGGCAGTCGGCCCCGTAGTGCGGGGTGAGTTCGGCCACGACGCGGTCGACGTAGCGGGCCGCCAGGTGCAGCACGATCAGCGCGCCGCTGCGGCCCAGCGTCGCCAGGTCCTCCCCCTGCGGCATGGGCGTGGCCTGCTGCGCGATGCGGGTGAGGATGACGGTCTGGCCGACGGTCGGCACCGTCAGCTCCCGTTTGAGGGCCGCGGCGGCCGCCGCGAAGGCGGGGACGCCGGGGACGACGTCGTACGGGACGCCGGCCGCGTCGAGGCGGCGCATCTGCTCGGCGACGGCGCTGAACACGGAGGGGTCGCCGGAGTGCAGCCGGGCCACGTCGTGGCCCTCCTCGTGGGCGCGGACCAGCTCCTGCGTGATCTGGTCGAGGGTGAGCTGGGCCGTGTCCACGAGCCGGGCGTCCTGCGGGCACTCGGCGAGCAGTTCGCGGGGGACGAGGCTCCCGGCGTAGAGGCACACCTTGCTGGCCGCCAGGATCCGCAGGCCGCGCAGGGTGATCAGGTCGGCGGCGCCGGGTCCGGCGCCGATGAAGTGGACGGTCATGGCTGCACTCCCGCGGGTTTGACGGCGGACCACTGGGTGACGGTGTTGGCGACCAGCCGCCCGCCCGGCCGCAGGGCCGCCCAGCAGGCCTCCAGGAGGCCGGGCGCGGTGAGCCCGCCGCCGACGAAGACGGCGTCGGGGACGGGCAGTCCGTCCAGCGCGGCCGGGGCGGCGCCGGTCACCACCCGCAGCGCCGGAACGCCGAGCGCGGCCGCGTTCCGGGCGATGCGCTCCGCGCGGACGGCGTCACGTTCCACGGTGACCGCGCGGCAGGTGCGGTGCGCCCGCATCCACTCGACGGCGATCGAACCCGAGCCGCCGCCCACGTCCCACAGCAGCTCGCCGGGCGCGGGCGCGAGCACGGCCAGGGTCGCGGCCCGTACGTGGCGCTTGGTGAGCTGCCCGTCGTGCTCGTACGCGCTGTCGGGCAGCCCGGGCACCAGGCCCAGCCGTGGTGCCGCCGCCGGCTCCGCGGCGCACTCGACCGCGACGACGTTCAGCGGATCGCCGGGCGGGTGCGGCCAGTTGACGGCGGTGCCGTCCAGGATCCGTTCGCGGGGCGAACCCAGCTGCTCCAGCACCCGCAACCGGCTGGCACCGTAGCCCCGTTCGCGCAGCAGCCCGGCCACCGCGGCCGGGGTGTCCGCGTCCCGGCTCAGCACCAGCACCCGGCGTCCGTCGTACAGCGCGCCCGCCAGCGTGGCCGGTGGCCGCCCGACCAGGCTCACCACGTCGGTGTCCTCCACCGCCCAGCCGAGCCGCGCGCAGGCGTACGACACCGAGGAGGGGTGGGGCAGCACCCGCAGGCGGTCCGCTCCCAGCACTTCGGTGAGGGTCCGGCCGATGCCGTGGAACATGGGGTCACCGCTGGCCAGCACCGCAATCCGCCGCCCCGCGTGCGCGGCGATCAGCCCCGGCACGGCCGGCCGCAGCGGCGACGGCCACGCGACCCGTTCGGCGGTCACCTCGGGGGGCAGCAGCTCCAGCTGGCGCGGGCCGCCGAGGACGACCCCGGCCCCGGCGAGCGCCTCCCGCGACGTCGCGGGCAAACCGGGCCAGCCGTCGGCGCCGATCCCGACGACGGCCACGGGGGCGGACGCGTCGTCGTCCATCACGGTCACCTCGGAGGTCGGCGGAAACGGTCGGGCACAGCAGCCGCACTCTACGTGAAGTGCCAGGTGGGCCCCGGGCCCGGGGCCACTACGCTCGGACCCGTGGCAACGGACTCCCTGGCCGTCGGCCAGCGTTCGCTCGGTGACCCCGCCGTCGGCTACCCCCTGTGGCCGCCGCTGACGGAGGGCTGCCCGCGGACCAGCACGGACACCGTCTCCTACCCCGTCGAGGTCGACTACGCCTACGACCGCGTCCCGCACGGCCTGTTCGGCGCCGCGGGCGCCCCGGGCGCCACCGCCCGGCACGGCCTGGACCGCTGGGCACCCCTGCTGCCGCCGCTCCCGGCGCCGGGACTGGGCGAGGGCGGCACCCCACTGATCGACCTGGGCGGCGGCGTCCTGGTCAAGGACGAGTCGCGCAATCCGACCTGGAGCCACAAGGACCGCCTCAACCGCTGCACGGTCAGCGCGGCCCTCGCCTGCGGCGCGCCCGGCGTCGTCGTCGCCTCCTCCGGCAACCACGGTGCCTCCGCCGCCGCGTACGCCGCCCGGGCCGGACTGCGCTGCGTCGTCCTCACCTCCCCGCAGGCACCCCCCGCGGTCGTCTCCTTCCTGCACGCCTACGGCGCCGAGGTGCTGCCCGTGCCCGTGGAGGCGCGCTGGCCGCTGGTCCGCCGCATCAGCGAGGAGTACGGCCTCCACCCGGTGAGCAACCTCACCCCCACGCACACCGGGCACCCCTTCGGCGCGGAGGGCTACAAGACCGTCGCGTACGAGGTCTTCGGCGACGTCGGCGTCCCCGCGGCGGTGTTCGTCCCCACCGGCTACGGGGAGCTGCTCTTCGGCATCGCCAAGGGCTTCGCCGAACTCCGCCGCCTCGGCCTCACCTCCGCCGTCCCGCGCCTGTTCAGCTGCGAGCCCGCCGCGGGCGGCCCGCTCGCCGCCGCCATCCGCCGGGGGCTGCCCGCGGTCACCGTGCCGGTCGCCCCGACGGCCGCCTACTCCATCGCCTGCCAGGTGGGGAGTTACCGCGGGGTCCCGGCGATACGCGACAGCGGCGGCGAGGCCCTGCTCGTCACCGACGCCGAACTGGCCGCGGCGCGCGCCGAGCTGGCCCGCGCGGGCCTGTGGACGGAGCTGTCCGCCGCGGCCGGGCTGGCCGGGCTCCGCCAGTACGGCGCGGACCGCTTCGAGGGCCCGGTGGTGTGCGTGTCGACGTCCAGCGGCTTCAAGGACGCCTCGGTGGGTTCCCTGCGCCTGCCGCCACCCGCCCCCGACTGGGCCACGGTGCTGCGCCGTCTGGGTGAGCCCGGCCCCTAGGTGTATTGATCACGAGCGTTGTTGACACCTGCTGGGTCTTGATCACGGCGAAG
Organism: Streptomyces sp. TOM-9; assembly: GCF_056858595.1. Lineage (NCBI taxonomy): Bacteria > Bacillati > Actinomycetota > Actinomycetes > Kitasatosporales > Streptomycetaceae > Streptomyces > Streptomyces sp. TOM-9. The sequence goes on from NZ_JBXEQB010000001.1 coordinate 4,789,203, forward strand.
ACCTCCGGTGTGGTGGAGCTGTCTAGGACTGCACCGCACCGGAGGTCTTCGTGTCCCACCGTAATGCCCGCCTGACCGTGCACGGCAGGCGGCTGCTGGTCGAGCGTGTGTGCGCGGGTCGCCCGGTCGCTCATGTCGCGGCGGAGATGGGCATCTCGCGCGCCACGGCGCACAAGTGGGTCCGCCGCTGGCGGGCCGAGGGCGACGCCGGCCTGCACGACCGTGTGAGCAGGCCGCACACCGTCCCTCACCGCACACCGGCCGCCATGGAGGCCCGGGTCTGTCACCTGCGGACCACTCGTAAGCTCGGCCCGGCACGGATCGGGCCGATCCTCGGGATGCCGGCCTCGACAGTTCACCGGATCCTGACCCGGCACGGCCTGCACCGGCTGGCCTGGATCGACCGACCCACCGGCGAGCCGATCCGCCGCTATGAACGGGCCCGGCCGGGCGAGCTGGTCCATGTCGACATCAAGAAACTGGGCAACATCCCGGACGGAGGCGGCTGGCGCACCGTGGGCAGGGCCGCGGGAGACCGAAACCGGCAAGCCACCACCACCCAGCGGCAGAACTGCACGCCGGTGATCGGCTACAGCTACATCCATTCCGCCATCGACGACCACTCCCGCCTGGCCTACAGCGAGGTCCTGCCCGACGAGCGCAAGGACACCGCCATCGCCTTCTGGCAACGGGCGCAAGTCTTCTTCACCGCCCACGGGATCACCGTCGAGCGTGTCCTGACCGACAACGGCTCCTGCTACAAATCCAAGGCCTGGCGAGACACCCTCGTCGCGGCCGGAATCACCCACAAACGCACCCGGCCCTACCGGCCACAGACGAACGGCAAGGTCGAACGCTTCAACCGCACCCTGCTCGAAGAATGGGCCTACCTACGGCCCTACACCTCAAACGCAGAGCGCACCAAAGCCCTGGCAGACTTCCTCCACACCTACAACCACCATCGCTGCCACACCGCACTCGGAGGCAAGCCCCCAATCAGCCGCGTCAACAACGCTGCGGGTCAATACACCTAGGCCGCGTCGTCACATGCCCGCCCCCAACCTTCGGCCGGGGGTGCCCCCACCCCGCGACGCTCCCCCAGCTGGCGCTGGCAGGTGCCCCCAGCCACGGCACTCCCTCAGCCTTCGGCCCGGGGGAGTTGTCGAATCGTCCGAGTAGCCCACTACGAGGACGAATCTCCGCCTTGCGATGCACCGCACCTGGGGGCACCTCCCAGCGAAGCTGGGGGAGCCGCTGGGCCCGCCCTTCGGGCGGTGGGGGCACCCCCAGCGGAGCTGGGGGAGTTCATTTGACGACGCGGCCTAGGATGACCCCGTGCGCGACATCGCGGTCTTCAGCGGCAGTGCCCACCCTCGACTGGCCTCGGAGCTCTGCGCCCATCTGGGCGTGTCGCTCAGCCCGGCGCGCGTCAGCCGCTTCGCCAACGACTGCCTGGAAGTGCAGTTGCAGGCCAACTGCCGTGAACGGGACGTCTTCCTGATCCAGCCGCTGGTCGCCCCGGTCCAGGAGCACCTGGTGGAGCTGCTGCTGATGTGCGACGCCGCACGGGGCGCCTCCGCCGGCCGGATCACCGTCGTCATGCCGCACTACGCCTACGCGCGCTCGGACAAGAAGGACGCCCCCCGGATCTCGATCGGGGGGCGTCTCGTGGCGGACCTGCTGGTGGCGGCGGGCGCGAGCCGGGTGCTCACCATGACCCTGCACTCCCCGCAGGTGCACGGCTTCTTCAGTGTCCCCGTCGACCACCTGCACGCGCTGCGCGAGCTGGCCGCCCACTTCCGCGGCAACGACCTGTCGCGCACCACGGTCGTCTCCCCGGACCTGGGCAACGCCAAGGAGGCGGCCGCCTTCGCCCGGATGCTGGGGGTGCAGGTCGCGGCCGGGGCCAAGCAGCGGTTCGCCGACGACCGGGTCAGCATCGGATCGGTGATCGGCGAGGTCGCCGGCCGGGACGTGATCGTCCTGGACGACGAGATCGCCAAGGGCAGCACGGTCCTGGAACTGCTGGCGCGGCTGCGGGAGCTCGGCGCCCGTTCGGTCCGCGTCGCCTGCACGCACGGCCTGTTCGCGGCGGGCGCCCTCAAGCGCCTGTCGGAGCAGCCGGACGTGCTGGAGATCGTGTGCACCAACACGGTGCCCGTGCCGGAGGAGCAGCACACCGAGAAGCTGCGGGTGCTCTCCGTGGCGCCCGCCCTGGCCGAGGCCGTACGGCGGATCCACGACGGCGAGTCGGTCAGCGCCCTGTTCGACCCGGCCTGATCAGCCGTCCCCGCGCGCCGCGTCGGCGTCCGCCGCGGCGGCCGCGCTCTCCGCGTCGTCGACGATGCGGGAGAAACCGGACGGAGCCGCCGGGGCCTCCGGAGCCGCCGGGGCGGTCGGGGCCGAGGCGGAACCGCCGGACGGGCCGCAGGCGGTGAGCAGCCCCGCGCAGAATGCGGCGGCCACGGCCAGTGCCGCGAGGCGGCGGGTCACGAGGCGGCCCCGTTGTCGTGGGAGGCGCACCAGCTGCGGACCCGCGCGAGGTCGGTGCGGCGCTTCTCCAGGGTCGGCACGAGGGACGTGCGGAAGGTCAGCCGGTCGTTGAGGTAGGTCGCGATCTCCTCGTGCCCCGCGGCCTTGGCGCCTGCGACCCGCTTCTCCAGCCGCTCGACCGAGCCGCGCCGGGTGACCGGCCCGTTCAGCCGCTTGAGCGCCCGGTCGATGCGCGCGTCGATCTTCCCGGCGCGCTTGCACAGGCCCTTGGCGCCGTCCCCGGTGGGCGCGGCGGCCGGGGACGGGCTGCCGCCGCTGTCGGCGGTGGCCGGGCCGGCGAGGCCCAGCAGGGTGACGACGGTGGCCAGGGCCACGACGGTGGTGCGGGCTCGCATGAGGTCCTCCCTCGGGTCGGAAGCGCGGAGCGCCTTCACCACGGAAGCTAGGGACCGTCTTTGTGGAAACCTTGTGGCTCCCCGGAACGTTCCGACAGCCAGTCGCGGCGCGGCAGCGGCAGGGTCGGTTCCGGGTCGCGGACGCCGCTGAGCGGGAGCCGCACCTCGAAACGGGTGCCGGGCGTGCCGTCAGGCCGGTCCAGTACGGCGATCGTCCCCCGGTGCAGCGCGATCTGCTGGGCGACCAGGGTCAGTCCGAGCCCGGAACCGGGGCTGTCCGGACGCCGGTGGAAGCGGGCGAAGACGGCCGCCCGTGCCCCGGGCGGGATGCCGGGGCCGTGGTCGTCGACGGTGAGGACGACGGCCGGAGCCCGTTCGTCGCGGCTGCGCCGCAGCAGCACCTCCACGTCGGGCCGCCCTCCCGGAGCGCGGCCGTGGACGGCGGCGTTGGCCAGCAGGTTGTCCGTCATCGAGCGCAGCCCCTGCTCCCAGCCGTGGACGAGGAGGCCGGGCACGGCCGTCACCTCGACCCGCGCCTCGGGGTGGCGGCGCCTCAGGCCGGCCGCGGAGGCGTCGACGAGTTCGGCCGCGTCGACCGGGCCGAAGGCGTCCTCCTCGACGAGGTCGCCCTGGGCCAGGGCGCGCAGCATGACCAGCAGGCCCAGCACGCGGGCGTGTTCGGCGCGCAGGTCGTCCACGACCTCCTGGCGTTCGTCGTCCGGCAGGCCGGGGTGGCCGGCGAGGATGTCGAGGTTGGTGCCCATGCTCATCAGCGGGTTGCGCAGCTCGTGGGAGGCGACCGCGGCGAACGAGCGGGCGGTGGCGAGCGCCTCGCCGGTCCTGGCGGCTTGCTCGTCGTAGCGGGCGAGCACGGTCTGCAGCGTGTGCGCCAGGTCGTCGACCTCGGTGATCCGGGCCGGGGTGTGGTCCAGGCGTACGGCGCTGACGCGCGGGTCGAGGCCGCTCGCGCGCTGCTGGAGCCGGCGCAACGGGCGGACGGCGCGGCCCGCCGCGGCCCAGGCCAGCAGCCCGGACACGGGGGCGGCCAGCAACGCCACCGTCACCACCCGGCGGCGCACCTGCTGCAGCTGGGTCTTCGTGGCGGCGTCCGGCGAGAACAGCCACAAGGTGCCCTGGACCCCCTTGCGGCCGCCGTTCACCGGTACCGACAGCACGCGCCAGCGGGCACCCCCGGCCCGGATCGTGACCGGTGCGGACGCACGGGCGGGCAGCGGCGCCGACGCGTCCGGCTGGGGGCCGCCCGACACTGTGCCCTCGGGACCGGTCAGCCGGATCCCCACGTCGAGGGCGGAGCTGAACAGCCTGCGGGTGCGGGCCTGTTCGGCGGCCGGACGGTCCGCGGCGGTGGCCCGCAGCAGGGCCTTGGCGTCCGCCGCGACGGCTGTGGCGCGCTCGCGCAGATGGGCGTCCTGCTGGGCGTGCAGGTCGGCGGCGACCAGCCGGATCAGCAGCGCCCCGGAGGCGAGGACGAGCAGCGGGACGACCACGCCCACGGCGAGCGCCACCCGCGTGGAGAGCCTCACGACCGGTCACCCCGGTCGTCCCGGTCCACCCGGTCGTCCCGCAGGACGAAGCCGACGCCGCGCACCGTGTGCAGGATCCGCGGCCGCCCGCCCGCCTCCATCTTGCGCCGCAGATAGCTGACGAAGGTGTCCACGGCGTCCGTGCGCACGTCGAAGTCGTAGCCCCAGACCCGGTCCAGCAACTGGTCGCGGGTGAGCACCAGCCCGGCGTTGCGCGCGAAGACCTCCAGCAGCTCGAACTCCCGCCGGGTCAGCGCCAGGGGCTCCCCGTCCAGCCGGGCCTCCCGCGTCGCGGGGTCGACCAGCAGGCCCCCGGCGCGCACCCGCCCGCCCGCGGCAGGGGGGCGGCGGCGCAGCAGCGCCCGCAGCCGCAGCACCAGTTCCTGCAGCGCGAACGGCTTGACCAGGTAGTCGTCCCCGCCCGCCTGGAGCCCGGCGACCCGGTCGGCCGCCTCGTCCAGGGCGGAGAGCATCAGGACGGGGACGTCGTTGTCCTCCTCACGCAGCGCGCGGCACACCTCGATCCCGCTGAGGTCGGGCATCGAGATGTCGAGCACCACCACGTCCGGCGCCCCCTCGCGTACGGCGGCGAGCGCGGCCCTGCCGCCGTCGGCCAGGCTCACCGAGAAGCCGTCCAGCCGCAGCCCCCGCTGCAGCGACCGGCGTATGGCCGCGTCGTCGTCGGCGACCAGGACCCGGCCGCCCGTGTGCGCATCGGTTCTCACGGCCGCGATGGTAGGCCCAACCACCCGACCACGAGCAGGCCCCGGGCGCGGGCGGCACCGGCGCCGCCCGGGTCACCGTCCCCGGGGCGGGCGCCGGGTCAGATGTCCAGCCGGTACGGCAGGAGGCAGACGACGGCGTCGGTGCGGGCGCGCAGGATCGTGGCGAGGAGGATGCCGCGCTGGTTCTGCAGGATGCGGTACCGGGCGTGGCGCGGCTGGATCTCGGGGATGAGGACGGCGATCTGCCGGCCGTCCTGCGACATGCGGCGGACGTAGGAGAGGATCGGCAGCACCAGTGAGCGGTGCGGGCTCTCGATGACGTCGAGGCGGACGCCGGGCTGCCAGCGGGCCCACGTGTCGAGCAGGTCGCGCGCCTTGGCCTGGTCGGGCTCGACGGTCACCGCGACGACCTCGTCGCCGAGGGCGATGGCGGCGGTCAGCGCGTGCCGGGCGAGTCTGCTGACCCCGCCGAGTGGCACGATGACCAGGCTGTTGGTGCGCCGCGGCCGGTCGGGGACGGTGCCGAGGCCGAGTTCCCTGCCGACCTCCGCGTAGTAGTGCTCGATGCGGGCGAAGAGCAGCATCAGCAGGGGCACCACGACGACGACCATCCACGCGCCCTCGGTGAACTTGGTGGTCACCAGGATCACCCCGGCCAGCGCGGTCAGCAGGGCCCCCAGCCCGTTGAGCGCCGCACGCGGCACCCAGCCGCGCGGGCGTGCCCCCGCCCAGTGCCGGACGAGCCCGGTCTGGCTGATGGTGAAGCCGGTGAACACCCCGATGGCGTAGAGCGGGATGAGCCGTTGCGTCTGCGCGTCGACGGCGGTGATCAGCAGCGCCGCCACCACGGCCAGGGCGACCACGCCGTAGCGGTAGACGGGCCGCTCGGCGCGCAGCCCGAACACGTGGGGCAGCCGGTTGTCCCGGGCGAGCAGGCTCATCAGGACCGGCAGACCGCCGAAGCTGGTGTTCGCGGCCAGCCCGAGGACGAGGGTGACCAGGAGGTTGCTGGCGTAGTACGGCCACCCGGTGCCGAAGGAACCCGCGGTCAGCTGGGCCAGCAAGGTCACGCCGCCGCGCGGGGCGACCTCGTCCCGGCGGATGAGGAACGCCAGCCCGATCAGCATCAGCCCCAGCAGCGCGCCGAGCATCAGTTCCGTGCGCTGGGCGCGGCGCACCTTGGGCGGCCGGAAGGAGGGCACGGCGTTGGCGATGGCCTCCACCCCGGTCAGGGCGGAGCAGCCGGAGGAGAAGGCCTTCAGCACCAGCAGGACGCTCAGCGCCTCGGTGACGTGGACGGGCTGCGGGGTGCCGACGACGGCCGCGGGGTGGTCGCGCAGCAGGCCGGCGACGACGATCCCTGCGATGGACAGGACGAACAGCGCGGCGGGCAGCATCAGCACCCGCGCGCTGTCGGCGACGCCACGCAGGTTCACCAGGGTGAGCAGGGCCAGCCCGCCCAGGCAGATCTCCAGCAGGTAGGGGGTGAGCGAGGGGAACGCCGAGGCGAGGCTGGCGGCGCCGGCGGCCAGGCTGACCGCGACGGTGAGCACGTAGTCGACGACCAGACTGCCCGCCGCCAGCAGGCTCACCCGCCTCCCGAGGTCCTTCTTGGCCACGGCGTAGGAGCCGCCGCCGTCCGGGTGCACCGCGATGACCTGCCCGTACGAGATGACCAGGACGACCAGCAGCCCCGCGATGACCAGCATGACGGGCAGCGTCACGGTCAGGGCCGCGGTGCCGGCGGCGATCAGCACGAGGACGATGGCCTCGGGGCCGTACGCCACCGAGCTGAGGGCGTCCAGCGAGAGCGCGGCGAGCCCCTGGACGCTGGTGAGCAGGGAGCGGTCCCCCTCGCCGTGCCGCAGCGGCACCCTGGGCCGCTCCTGGCCGCGTGCCAGGCCGAAGGTCATCGCCCGCCCGCCGGCTGCGTCTGGCTCATGGCTGGTCTCCTCCGCCGGCGGGCCCTCCCGTCAGCCTCCGGCGGCGGCCATCCCTGCGCAGCGCGGGGCGGCCGATCGGGTGAGCGGTCAGTCGGGCCGGGCCAGGAACTCCACGGCGGCGAGGACGAACACGACGGCGAGGGCCAGCCCCAGGACGACCCAGCCGGTCGGGTAGGACCAGAAGGCGAGCGCGAGGGCCGCGGCGGCGACGACGATCCAGCCGACCAGCAGCTTGTGGCGGACGAGCCAGGGGCCGACGGGACCGGTCCGCAGCCCCACCCGGTGCGCCGCGTCCCCCGCGCCGCCCAGCACGGACTCCCACACCCCGCGGGTGCGGCGGGCGTACCGCCCGGGCCCGCTCAGCCAGGCGCCCAGCGCGACGACGACGCCCAGCACGAACACGGCGCGGACAGTCCCGCGCAGGAAGCGGATCAGGGTGTCGTAGACCGTCCCCGCGGCCTGCTGGTCGACGCTCGCGGGCAGCGCGTCGAGGTAGATCGCCCGGAAGACGGTCAGCGCCGCACCGAGCACGAGGGCGGCGGCCGCGAAGCCCAGCGCGGCCGCGACCAGGGCGCGCCGCCTGCGGACGGCGAGCAGCACACCCGCGGCCGCGAGGACGACGGCGACGATCGGCAGCCAGAGACCGGCGAGCTGCAGGAGCCGGAAGGCGGTCCTGATCTTGCCGATCTTGTCGGAGCGGACGACGGTGAAGTCGGTGTGGATCTCGGGGATCTTCGCGGCGATCGTCAGGCCCGCGTCGACCAGCCGCTGCTTGACCCGGTCGATGACCGGGGCGAGGTCGATGGCCACGGTGTCGTTGGTGAGCTTGACCGCGCCGCCTCCCTGGCCGGTCAGCGCCTTGTCCAGCGACTCGTGGATCCTGCGGTTGGCGTCGGTCCAGGCCTTCTCGAAGGTGTCGCTGCGCACGACCTTGTCCGCCGTCGAGTGCACCAGGCTCTGGATGCCGCTGGTCAGGGGGCCGGAGACGCGGCCCAGCAGTTCGTCCAGGCGGGGGCGGTCCTGCGGGGCGACCTCGTCCAGCAGGCTCTTGACGTCGATCTGCTGCATCACGACGGACGTGATGCGGTTGGCGGCGGCGTTCTGGACGGCGGGGTCGCTCGCCAGGGGCGCCACGGTGGCGACGTAGCGGTCGGTGTCCCCGATCTCGGAGTCGACCCAGACCGCCAGCGCGCTCAGCGGCACCAGGACGCAGGCCACGACGATGAACAGGGCGGAGAAGAAGGCCCGCACGGGCCGTCGTCGGAGCGGCGGCGGGGCTTGCGGTCCGGCGTTTGCGGGAACGGTCTCCCGCGCCTCCAGTGCCGACAGCCGGGCACGCAGTTCGGCGAGATCGTCACGCCTCTGGGGCGCTGAATCCGCCATGCCACCGCCGCCTCTCCTTCACCACGCGACACGGCAATTTAATACGTATGGTGAGTTATGTGCCATTTGAGGCGCATGAGTCTGTGGAGGTAGGCAATGACGAGGCCGTACCGGGGCCGCGCGGTGTGCGCGGCGGTCGTACTGTCCACCGTCGCGTTCACCGCGAGCGCCTGCTCGGACAACGACAGCACCCCCGCCGAGAAGGCGTCGAAGGCCGCGTCCGCCGCGTCCTCGCTGGTGTCCGAGGGCGCGGAGGCCGTCGCCTCGGCGACCGCCGCCGCGCAGTCCCAGCTGGCGAAGATCAAGAACGGCGTCAACGCGAAGGACGACGTCAAGCTCGACCCCGTGACCGTCGAGGGCGGCAAGGCCACCACCAAGGTCACGGCCACCAACAGCGGCGACAAGCAGGCCACCTACACCGTCGAGGTGACCTTCCGCGACGCCAGCGGGAACCTCCTCGACGCCGCCGTGGTCAACGTCGCCGACGTGGCCCCGCAGAAGTCCGGGCAGGCCACGGTACGCAGCAACCGCGACCTGACGGGCACGGTCAAGGCCCAGGTGGAACGGGCGCTGCGGCACTGAAGCACCATCACCGCGAGGAGGCAGCCATGGCAGCCACCGGCACGACACCGAGGACCGGCAACCACCGCAACGGTTGGGTCAGCGGCGGGGTCACCTTCGCCGGCGTCCTGTTGCTGGTCGACGGTGTCCTGGCGATCTTCCAGGGCATCTCGGGGATCGCCGCCGACAACGTGTACGCGCGCGTCGGCACTTACGTCTACAAGTTCAGCCTGACCGGGTGGGGATGGATCCACCTGGTCCTCGGAGTGCTCCTGGTGGTCACCGGAACCGGGCTGCTCAGCGGCGCCGCGCTCTGGTCACGCATCATGGGTGTCGTCCTGGCGGGCCTGGGCATCATCGTGAACTTCCTGTACCTGCCCTACCTGCCGTTCTGGTCGGTCATCCTGATCGCGCTCGACATCTTCATCATCTGGGCGCTCGCCCACTACCGGCCGGAGCGCTCACCGGCCGCCTGACCGCCGCCCCCGGGCTGGTCGCCGTGGAACACCGCGCCCACGGTGAGGCACACCGTCGCCACGACGCACAACGCGATCAGCCCGGACAGCAGGGTGAACACCGAGCCCAGCGAGCCGTACGTCTGCAGGCTGCGGTTGAGCGCCGTCGGCACGTACAGCGGCGCGGCGAAGACGGCCGTCTCCAGGACCACCGCGGTGAGCAGCGCACCCGGCAGCAGCGGCCACCATCCGATCCGGCCGCCCAGCAGCAGGTGCTGGGTCCACCACCAGAGGCCCACCGCGCTCACCAGGGACAGCGGGACGCCGAGCCAGCGGCCGACGCCGAAGCCCTCCCGCAGCGGCCCCTGGACCGCCAGGTAGAGCAGCGCCGCGCACACCCAGGCGAACCAGCGCCAGGCCGCGATCCGCGCCGCCGACTTCGGCAGGTGCCAGGCACGTTCGCACACCCGCTGCATCGCCCGGCTGCAGGCCGTCGCCGACAGCAGGGCCATCAGGGTGCCCACCACACCCACCGTCCCCCGGAGGTTCCCGGGATCGGACTCGTAGACCGAGCGCAACTGGTCACGGGCTGGACCGGAGAGCCCCAGCACCCGCACCAGCGAGTCGAGGAGTTCCTTGCGCACGCCCTCCGGCGCGAGGGACGCGATGACGAACAGCAGCGGCACGGCGGTCAGGAAGGCCTGGGCGGCCAGCCGGGTGGCGGCGTCCAGCACGTTGACGCTCAGCAGCCGGGCGGCGAGCCGGGTGATGATGGGGAACCGCCGCTCCGTGTCGGCCCGCAGGGCGCGCGCCCGCCCCGGCAGGTCCGCGAACCACGCACGGAGCCCCTCCGGGAACCTGACCCGTGGCCGCCCTTTCACAGTCCGACTATTTTTCAGCCCGCCGGGCCCCGCAACCGGGGAGCGCCGGCGCCGGCCCGCCGACCGCCCGGGCGAACCGGAAGCGGGCCGCAGCGAGTTGTCCGCGCCCCGGGCCACCGGCGGGCGGGCGCCCGAGGCGCGCCCTCAGCCCCGCTCCGCGCGCCACCGCGCGACGACGTCCTCCACCTCGTACGGGACGAGGTTGAGCGGCGGACCGTCCATGGGGGTGCGCAGACCCGTGCGGATCTTGTCGTTGACCTCCTCGACGATCCGGCGCACCTCGGGTTCCGAGGGGGCACGGGAGGCGGCGTCCATCGCGTCCTCCACCTCCTTGCGCAGCCTGAGGCTGGCCGGGAGGTGGGACAGCCCCTCACGGGCCATCTTCTCCCTGATCCACCACAGCTCGTCGTAGGGCCGGTCCAGACCGGCCAGCGGCTTGCCCGCGCCGGGCAGGTTGTCGAAGGCGCCGCGCTCCGCCGCCTCCCGGATCTGCTTGTCGACCCAGGACTCGAAGGGGACGCCCGGTGGCTTGCGCTCCGTCATGGGGTCGATTCTCCCTCCCGCCGGCCCGGGGCGGGAAGGGCGGGGTGGGCGGGGGCGGCCTGCACGCCGGCCGGGCCGCCGGCCCGCGCACCCTGCGGGTCGGCGGCCCGGGACCGGTCAGCCGCTGATGGAGTACGAGTGCGCCCCCGTACCCGCCAGCGCCCCGCCCGCGACGATCAGGTACTCGTCCCGGATCGGCCTGCCGTCCAGCCAGCACTCCAGGATCTCGCGGGTGCCCGCCGCGTACCGGGCCTGCGCCGACAGCGAGGAACCGGAGATGTGCGGGGTCATCCCGTGGTGCGGCATGGTGCGCCAGGGGTGGTCGGCGGGCGCCGGCTGCGGGTACCAGACGTCGCCCGCGTAGCCCGCCAGCCGTCCGTCCCGCAGGGCCCTGCCGACGGCGTCCTGGTCGACGATCAGCGCCCGTGCGGTGTTGATGAGGTAGGCGCCGCGCTTCATGGTGTCGATCAGCTTGTCGTCGAAGAGGCCCTCGGTCTCGGGGTGGAGCGGGGCGTTGACGGTCACGACGTCGCAGTGCGGCACCATGTCCGCGGCGCTCTCGTGCCAGGTCAGCCCGAGCTCCTGCTCCACGGACTCCGGGAGCCGGTGCCGGTCGGTGTAGTGCAGCTTCACGTCGAAGGGCGCCAGCCGGCGCAGCACCGCAAGCCCGATCCGGCCCGCCGCGACCGTGCCGACGTGCATGCCCTCCAGGTCGTAGGAGCGGGCCACGCAGTCGGCGATGTTCCAGCCGCCGTCCAGGACGACCCGGTGCGAGGGCAGGTAGTTGCGCACCAGCGACAGCGTCATCATCACCACGTGCTCGGCGACGCTGATGCTGTTGCAGTAGGTGACCTCGGCGACGGTGATGCCGCGCGCGACGGCCGCGTCCAGGTCGACGTGGTCCGAGCCGATGCCCGCCGTGACGGCCAGCTTCAGGTTCTTGGCCGCGGCGATGCGCCCGGGCGTCAGGTAGGCCGGCCAGAAGGGCTGGGAGATGACCACGTCGGCGTCGGCCAGCTCGCGGTCGAAGACCGATCCGTCACCGTCCTTGTCGGAGGTGACGACCAGGGTGTGGCCGCGCTCCTCCAGGAAGCGGCGCAGGCCGAGTTCGCCGGAGACGCTGCCCAGAAGCGCGCCGGGGGTGAAGTCGGTCGCCTGCGGCGTGGGGGTGGTCTGGCCGCCGGGGTAGTGGTCGATGCGCGGCAGGTCGTCGCGGGCGTACGTGGTCGGGTAACCGTCGGCCGGGTCGTCGTACAGGACGCACAGCACCTTTGCCATGACTGCGGCTCCTCATCCGTGAAGTGGACGCTGCGGAAGGTCACTTCACGGTCGCGGCCCGGCCGCCGGGGGGTCAAAGCGAACGTCGCTATGGCGTGATAGCGCGGCGCTATCAGCCGCCCAGGTGCGCCTCCACCAGCGCGTCCAGCGCGTCCCGCACCCGCGCCTGCCGGGCGACCGCCAGCAGGGCCCTGGCCAGCACCGGTTCGGGCCGCCGGTCCGCGATCACCAGCCCCACCCGGGGACCGTGCGCGGGCCCCTCCAGCGGCACCACGCGCATCCCCGCGGGCACCCCGAACATGTGCAGCCAGGCGTGGGAGATGACGCTCGACCAGCGCCCGCCCGAGCCCGCCAGGTGCGCGTACAGCCCGGCGACCGAGTCGGTCTCGACGGCCGGTGACGCGGTGACCCCGTCCGCCGCGAAGCACTCGTCCATGATCCGGCGGTTGCGCATCCGCGACGACAGCAGGCACAGCGGCAGCGCGGCCGCCTGCGCCCAACCCGCCACCGGCAGCCCGGCCGGCGGCGCGTCCGCGGGGGTGAGCAGCAGGTAACGCTCCTCGTAGAGCGGGAAGCGGCGCACATGGCGCAGGGCGTCGTCGTCCAGGTACGTCATCGCCGCGTCGAGCTCGAACTCCGCGAGCCGGTCGCTGATCTCCCGTGAGGACAGCGACTCCAGGCTGACCCGCACCCCCGGGTGACGCTCGCAGAACGGCGTCGTCAGCAGGGACGCGGCGGTCAGCGCCGTGGGTATCGCGCCGAGCCGCAGCGTGCCGGCCAGCCCGCCGCGCATCTCGGAGAGTTCCTGCTGCAGCGCGTCCCGTTCGGCCAGGATGCGGTGCGCCCACAGCAGCACGCGTTCGCCCTCCGGGGTCAGCCCCTCGAAGCGCCGGCCCCGCCGCACGATCGGCACGTCCAGCTCGCGTTCCAGCTTGCGGATGCCGGCCGACAGCGAGGGCTGCGAGACGAAGCAGGCGTCGGCGGCGCGGGCGAAGTGCCGTTCCCTGGCGAGGGCCACCAGGTACTCCAGTTGGCGAAGCAGCATGGCTCACGGTCGCACACGCCGCGCCGCCGCGTTACTCCCCGGCGGGCGTCCAGCCCTGGGCGCGCAGCACCGCCGCGACGTCGGGCGCCCGGTAGTGCTCGCCCTTGAGCACCTTGCCGTCGGCCCGCAGGGTGGGCCGGCCGTCGGGGCCCAGCTTGCTCATGTTGGCGCGGTGGATCTCCGCGATGACCTCGTCCAGGTCGATGCCGTGCACCAGCGCGGTGCCGTACGCGACGTAGACCACGTCGGCCAGTTCGTGCGCGAGGTGGTCCAGGGGACCGGTCCCGGCGGCCTCGGCGACCTCGGCCACCTCCTCGGCGAGCAGGTCCTGACGGTGCGCCGCGTGCTCGGGCGTGATCTCGGTCGGACGGGGGCGGACGTCGAGGCCGAAGGCGGTGTGGAACTCACGGACCAGGCCGGCGGGGGAGGATCGCATTCCGCCGATCGTAGTGCCCGCTCAGAGGCCCCGGTCGCTGCCCGCCGCCGGGCCGCCGCCGTAGCCCCCGTCCACCCGGATGGCGGTGATGCCGCTGATGTGCCGGGCCCCGCAGCGGTCCTGGGGCAGCACCAGTTGCGGGCCGCACGCGTCCAGCGGGGCGCCGTCGATACGGGTGGCCAGCAGCACGGGGGCGTGCCCGAAGTCCGGGTCGATCTCGGCCCAGGACAGCAAGGCGTGGTGACCGTCCGCCCCGGTCACGGCGATGAGGAAGCGCAACCGGTCCTTGCGTCGGCCGGGGTCGAAGCCGGGACCGGCCGAGCACAGCACCTCGTGGAGCAACGGGCCCTCGAAACGGTGGTGCTGCACACCGCTGGTCTGGCACTCGAAGCTCACCCGGGCCGTGTGCTGGGGCCAGGCGCGCAGGTCGGGCACCGTGAGCGGCGCGGGGCGGGCCAGGTCGCCGCTCAGCCTGAAGCCGGCGAGCCCCGGCGGCGGCGCGGGAACGGACACGGTCACGGGCTTCCACCTCCCCCGATCACCGTACCCACGCACGGCGGTCGTGGAAACGCACATGCAACCCTCCATGCGCCGTTATCCGGCTGATGCAATCCGACAAGGGGCTTCCCGCTCGCATCTGCGTCACTATGATCGAGTCATGCACACCTACCGGATCGGCGAGGCGGCCGCAGTCATGGGCGTGAGCGCCGACACCCTCAGGCGCTGGGTCGATGCCGGGCGGCTGCGGGCGGAGCGCGACGAGCAGGGCCGGCGCATCATCGAGGGCCCCGATCTGGCCGCCTTCGCCCGGGAGTTCAACCGCACCGAACGCGAGCACACCGGCTCCTCGGCCCGCAACCGCTTCGCGGGCATCGTCACCGAGGTGATCCTCGGCGACGTCTCCGCGCAGGTGGAGATCCAGGCCGGCCCGTTCCGCGTGGTGTCCATGATCAGCCGGGAGTCGGCCGAGGAGCTGAAGCTCGAGCCCGGCGTCCCGGCGGTCGCCGTCATCAAGTCGACCAACGTGGTCGTCGAGAGACCGTGAAGACTCGGAGGAGCAGCCCTGTGATGACCCGTCCCACGCACCGCCGGACCCTTCAGCTGGCCGTCGGAGGCACCGCGGCGCTGCTGGCCCTGAGCGCCTGTTCCTCCTCGGACGACTCCGCCGGCGCCTCCGCGTCGTCCTCGCCCTCGGCGGGCACGTCCTCCGCGGGCGACCTGAAGGGCACGGTCACCGTCTTCGCCGCCGCCTCCCTCAAGGAGAGCTTCACCGAACTGGGCAAGGAGTTCGAGGCGGCCCACCCCGGCACCAAGGTCTCCTTCAACTTCGGCGGCAGCGACGCGCTCGCCGCCAGCATCACCTCCGGTGCCCCCGCCGACGTCTTCGCCGCCGCCTCCCCCAAGACCATGCAGATCGTCACCGACGCCAAGGACGCGGCCGGCGCGCCCGCGACCTTCGTGCGCAACCAGCTGGAGATCGCGGTCGTCCCGGGCAACCCCAAGGACGTCGCGTCCCTCAAGGACCTCACCAAGTCCGGGATGAAAGTCGCCCTGTGCGCCAAGGAGGTGCCCTGCGGCGCCGCGGCGCAGAAGGCGCTGGACGGCGCCGGCCTGAAGCTCACCCCGGTCTCCTACGAGCAGGACGTCAAGAGCGCCCTGACGAAGGTGGAGCTGAAGGAGGTCGACGCCTCCGTGGTCTACAAGACCGATGTGAAGGCCGCCGCCGGCAAGGTGGAGGGCGTGGAGTTCCCCGAGTCCGCCGGTGCCGTCAACGACTACCCGATCGTCCTGCTCAAGGACGCGCCCAACGCCGGGGCCGCCGAGGCCTTCATCGCCTTCGTCCGGTCCGACCAGGGCGCGAAGGTGCTGAGCGAGGCGGGCTTCCTCAAGCCGTGACCGACCACCGCGGCGGCGCGCCCGAACTCCTGGAGTCCCGGCCGCGCCGCGCCGGCCGCCGGCAGGGTCACCGTTCCCCGGTGCCCCTGCCGCTGCTGCTGCCGGCCCTGCTCGGTCTCGTCTTCCTGGTGCTGCCGCTCGCCGGACTGCTGGTCCGCACCCCGTGGAGCGAACTGCCCGCGCAGCTCACCAGTCCCGGGGTGTGGCAGGCGCTGCGGCTCTCCCTGATCTGCGCCACCCTCGCCACCGCGGTGACCCTGGTGCTGGGCGTGCCCCTGGCCTGGCTGCTGGCCCGCACCGAGTTCCCCGGGCGCCGGCTGCTGCGCGCCCTGGTGACGCTGCCCCTGGTGCTGCCGCCCGTCGTCGGCGGTGTCGCGCTGCTGCTGGCGCTGGGCCGCAACGGCATCGCCGGGCGGTGGCTGGACCAGTGGTTCGGGGTGACGCTGCCCTTCACCACGGCGGGCGTCGTCGTCGCGGAGGCCTTCGTCGCGATGCCGTTCCTGGTCATCAGCGTCGAGGGCACCCTGCGGGCCGCCGACCCGCGCTACGAGGAGGCCGCCACCACCCTCGGCGCCTCCCGCTTCACCGCCTTCCGCCGGGTGACGCTGCCGCTGATCGCCCCGGGCATCGCCGCCGGGGCCGTCCTGGCCTGGGCACGGGCGCTCGGCGAGTTCGGTGCCACCATCACCTTCGCGGGCAACTTCCCCGGCCGTACGCAGACGATGCCGCTCGCCGTCTACCTCGCCCTGCAGAGCGACCCGGCCGCCGCCATCGCGCTCAGCCTGGTGCTGCTCGCCGTCTCGATCGCCGTCCTGGCCGGGCTGCGCGACCGCTGGATGACCACGCCATGACCTCCCTGGACAAAGCACCCGCGACCTCCGGCAGCCCGGCCCCCGAGGGCCTGGACGCCCGGCTGGTCGTCGACCGCGGCGCCTTCCGCCTCGACGTGACGCTCACCGCCGCCCCCGGCGAGGTGCTCGCCCTGCTCGGGCCCAACGGCGCGGGCAAGACCACCGCGCTGCGGGCCCTGGCCGGGCTGACCCCGCTCACCGCCGGCCACCTGCGGCTGGACGGCGCCGCCCTGGACGGCACGCCCCCCGAGACCCGCCCGGTGGGCGTGGTCTTCCAGGACTACCTGCTCTTCCCGCACCTGTCCGCGCTGGACAACGTCGCCTTCGGCCCGCGCTGCCACGGCGTGCCCAAGGCGCGGGCCCGCGCCGAGGCCGCCGCGTGGCTGGAGCGGATGGGCCTGGCCGAGCACGCCGCCGCCCGGCCCCGCCGGCTCTCCGGCGGCCAGGCGCAGCGCGTCGCCCTCGCCCGGGCGCTGGCCACCCGGCCCCGCCTGCTGCTCCTGGACGAGCCGCTGGCCGCGCTCGACGCCCGCACCCGCCTGGACATCCGCTCCCAGCTCCGCCGCCACCTGGCCGACTTCGAGGCGGTGGCCGTCCTGGTCACGCACGACCCGCTGGACGCCATGGTGCTGGCCGACCGGCTGGTGGTCATCGAGCACGGCGGCTCCGTCCAGGAGGGCACCCCCGCCGAGATCGCCCGCCGCCCGCGCACCGACTACATCGCGCACCTCGTCGGCCTCAACCTCTACCGGGGCCGCGCCGAGGGGCACACCGTACGAATCGACGGCGGACCGGCCATCACCACCACCGAGGAACTCTCCGGTCCGGCCTTCGTGGCCTTCCCGCCCGGCGCCGTCACCCTCCACCGGGACCGCCCCACCGGCTCCAGCGCCCGGAACCTGTGGCACGGCCGGGTCGCGGGCCTCGAGTCGCACGGCGACCAGATCCGCGTCGACGTCCAGGGCGAACTCCCGCTCGCCGCCGACCTCACCACGGTGGCCACCGCCGAACTCGGGCTGCACCCCGGCGCCGAGGTGTGGGCCACCGTCAAGGCGGCCCAGGCGCACGCCTATCCGGCCTGAACCCCCGCGGGTCAGGGCCGCCGGGTCGGGACCGGCGGGTCAGGGCGGCGTCAGGGGTGCGCCGCCCGGCGACAAGAGGACGACAAGAAGCCCCCGCGGCACCCCGCGCAGGTCTTCCCTGGAAGGCATGGATGACGCCGGAAACCACCGCGTGGTCGTGGGGGTGAGCGGCTCCCTCGGCAGCCTCACGGCGCTGCACCGGGCCGCCGCCGAGGCACGCCGCACGGGCGCGGTGCTGGTCACCGTGCTCGCCTGGGAACCGCCGGGCGGGGAGTTCGCCTACCGGCGCTCCCCCTGCCCGCCGCTGCTGCGGGAATGGCAGGACCGGGCCCGGCAGCAGCTGGTCGGCGCCGTCGAGTCCGCCTTCGGCGGCCTTCCGGCCGACCTCCCCATGCGCGCGCTCCTCGTCCGCGGGCCCGCGGGATGGGCGCTGACCCACGTCGCGGACCGCCCGGACGACCTGCTGGTCGTCGGCGCCGGACGCCGCGGCCGGCTGCGCCGCCTGCTGAGCCCCTCGGTGGCCCGGCACTGCCTGGTCCACGCGGCCTGCCCGGTGCTGGCCGTACCCCGCTCCCCGCTCCACGAGGTCCTCGACGACGTGCACCGCCGCAACGCCTGGCGGCTGCCCCTGCACGCCGCCACGCCACTGCGGTGACCCCGGGGCCCGGCAGGCCCCTTCGACGGAGGCGATGACCATGACGCGCTGTTCCTTCCCGTTCGCCCACCCGACGCGGCTCGCCCTGCCCGCCGCGCTCCTCCTGCCGCCGCTGGTGTGCCTGGTGCTCGTGCCCTTCCGCACCCAGGTGTCGAACACGCTCGTGGCCCTGGTGCTGGTGGTAGCGGTCGTGGCGGTCGCCGTCCTCGGCAGCCGCCGCGCCGGGGCGCTCGCCGCGCTGTCCGCGGCGGCCTGGTTCGACTTCTTCTTCGCCCCGCCCTACGAGCGGTTCACCATCAGCGGGCCGGGCGACGTGGCGACGGCGGTCCTGCTGCTCGCCGTGGGCCTGGCCGTCTCCCAGCTCGCCGCCCGCACCAGGCGGCTCGCGGTGATCGCGATCACCGACGCCGACCACCTCGCGCGCATCCACGAGACGGCACGGCTGGCCCAGTCCGCGCTCTCCCCGCACGTCGTGGTCGAGCACGTCCGCGACCAGCTGGTCAGCCTGCTCCACCTGCGCGGCTGCCGTTTCGAGTACGGCACCCTCGTCGGGCACCCGCCGCGGATCGAGCAGGACGGCACCGTGGTGCGGGGCCGCCGCCCCTGGGACGCGGACACGCTGGGACTGCCGGACCAGGAGGTCGAGCTCCGCGTCTTCCACAACGGCCACTTCCACGGCCGCTTCATGCTGCTCCCCACCCCCGGCACCGTCCCCTCCCGCCAGGCCCGCCTGGTCGCCGTCACCCTCGCCGACCAGGCCGGCGGCGCGATCGCCGCCACCGCGGCCGCCCCGGCCCGCTGACCCTCCCCGCGGCGACGACCACCCGGTCCCGCACGCCCCCCGCCCAGCGCGGCCCCGGCGCCCGGGCGGACGCCGTTGCCGTGGACGGACCGGTAACCGGGCCCGCCCACCCCGCCTTACGCGACGGCCCCGCCCAGCCCCCCCCTACGGGCACGGGACGCCGCCTGTTGCCCCCCGCGGCGCAGCACCTGCCCCACCGACGGCACCCGTCCCCCGGGCCGCCCGCCGTGCCGTGCTCGTCCACCCCGACAAGCCGGACGGAGCGCGCCGTCGAGGCACGGGGCGGGCGTGCCACCTGTGCGCCGCGCGGCCCCGCCACGATCACGGGTGGCGAGCGCGCCCGGCGCGGCCCATGGCCCGAGCAACCCCGGCCCCGCCGCGGCGCAGCACCTCCGCGCACCAACGGCACCCGTCCCCCGGCCCAACCGGTCGGGGCCCCGTCGCCAGGGCCCCGCTTCCGGCAAGAGGAGGCGGGGCCGGGAGGGGCGTATCGTCCCGTTGTAGGTGGTGTCGGCCCGATGGTGGAGCCACACATGGTGGTGACTGCCCCCGCGCGGGAGCTGCTGGACCAGGTGCTCGCCGAAGTGGTGCGTGAGACGGGCGCCCATGTCGGTGCGGTCTTCCTGGTGATGCCCGAGGGCCGCGCGCTGGGCATGGAGGTCATCACCGGGGCACCCCGGGAGCTGTCGATGCCCTGGTCGCGGTTGCCCCTGGAGCGCTCGACCCCGGTGGCCGACGCCGTGCGGGAGGGCCGGACGATCCGGATCGGCTCCCGGGAGGAACTGGCCGACCGCTATCCGCGCACGGCCCTGGTCATGCCGTACGACCTGTCCATGGTGGCCGCCCCGCTCACCGACGGGGAGGCCGTGCTCGGGACGCTCGTGCTGATCTGGTCCCGGCCGCAACCCGCCGAGGCGCCGCCCGCGGAGCGCGCGCTGGTGGCGCACGCCCGCGAGCGCCTGTCCGACCAGCTCGCACGGGCCGGCGGCGGGGAGCCGATCCTGCCGGGGCCCGAGCCACGCGTGCTGCGGACCGCGCGGGCGGTCCCGGTGGACCCGGACCAGGCACTGGCCGCAGCGGACTGGGCCCGGCGGCTGCCCGAGGGAGCCTGCGCGCTCGACTTCGACGGTCGGCTCACCTACGTCACGCCCCGCACGGCCGAGCTGGTCGGCGTGCCCGTCGAACGGCTCGTGGGCACCTTCCCCTGGGAGAGCCTGCGCTGGCTGCGCGATCCCGCCCACGAGGACCGCTACCGCGCCGCCGTGCTCAGCGGACAGCCGGTCTCGTTCACCGCCCTGCGACCGCCGGACCACTGGCTGCTCGTCCAGCTCTACCCGGACGCGACCGGGGTCAGCGTGCGGATCTCCCCCACCGACGCGGGTGCGGGTCCCGCCCCGTGGGCCCCGCCCTACGACGAGGCCGCGGTGCCGATCCGGATCGGGGCGATCTACCACCTCATGCACCTCGCCACGGCCCTCACCGAGGCCGTCGGCGTGGACGACGTCGTCCGCCTGGTCGCCGACCTCTTCCCGGCCGCCATCGGAGCCGACGCCTTCGTGCTGTGCGTCGCGGAGGGCGGCCGGTTGCGCGTCATCGGCGACCGCGGCTACCGGCCCGAGGTCATGGCGGCCCTGGACGGCACCGCGCTCACCGCGCGCCTCCCGGCGACCAGGGCCCTCACCAGCGGCGTCCCCAGCTTCTTCGGCTCACGCGAGGACCTCACAAGGACCTACCCGGACCTGGACCTGCAGTCGGGCATGGCGGCCTGGGCGTTCCTGCCGCTGATCGCCTCCGGGCGGCCCGTGGGCTGCTGCATCCTCGCCTTCGCCCGGGAGCGCTCCTTCCCCGCCGACGAACGGGCCGCCCTGACCTCGCTCAGCGGGCTGATCGCCCAGGCCCTGGACCGGGCCCGGATCTACGACGCCAAGCACCACCTCGCCCACAGCCTCCAGTCGGGACTGCTGCCGCACACCCTGCCCTCCCTGCCCGGTCTGGAGGTCGCCGCCCGCTACCTGCCGGCGACCAGCGGCATGGAGGTCGGCGGCGACTTCTACGACCTGATCCGGCTGGACGACACCTGTGCCGCCGCCGTCATCGGCGACGTCCAGGGCCACAACGTCAACGCCGCGGCCCTGATGGGCCAGGTGCGCACCGCGGTGCACGCGCACGCCACCGCCGGCGCCTCCCCCGACCAGGTGCTGTCCCGCACCAACCGGCTGCTCGACGAACTCGACACCGGGCTCTTCACCAGCTGCCTCTACGCCCACCTCCAGCTCACCGACGGCGCCCTGAAGCTGGCCTCCGCGGGCCACCCGCCGGCCCTGCTGCGCTTCCCCGACGGCCGCACCGACATCCTGAGCCTGCCGACCGGGCTGCTGCTCGGCATCGACCCGGACGCCGAGTACCCCACCACCACGCTGACGCTGCCCCGCGGCGCGGTGCTCGCGCTGTACACCGACGGACTCATCGAGACCCCCGGCGGCGACCTGGACGAGGCGATCGCCGCCCTGGCCGTGGCCCTGTCCTGCCGGGGCCGGCTCCCACTGGACGAACTCGCCGAGGTGCTCGTGCACTACGACGGTCCCGCCACCGACCGCACCGACGACACCGCGCTCCTGCTGCTGCGCCCCGTGCCCCTGTCATGAGGCCTTGTCACTCACCGGCTCGGGCCCAACACTGTTGTCCATGCCGGTCGTTGCGCTGCTGGGAACGCTGGACACCAAGGGCACCGAGTACGGCTGGCTGCGGGACCGCCTGCTGCGCGGCGCCGTGGAGGTCGTGCTGATCGACGCGGGCGTGGCCGGTGAGCCGCTGGTCACCCCCGACATCCCCCGCAGCGTCGTGGCGTCCGCCGCGGGCGCGGACGCCGAACGGCTGCGCAGGGCGGGCGACCGCGGCGCCGCGGTGACGGTCATGGCCGAGGGGGCGGCGCGGGTGGTGCGCCGGCTGTACGACGAGGGCCGGCTGCACGGCGTCCTGGCCATCGGCGGCAGCGGCGGCACCTCGATCGCGACCCGCGCGATGCGGGCGCTGCCACTCGGCGTGCCGAAGCTGATGGTCTCCTCGATGGCCGCGGGCGACGTCTCCCCGTACGTCGGCTCGACGGACATCGCCATGATGTACAGCGTCGTCGACATCGCGGGCGTCAACCGGGTGTCGGCGCCGATCCTGGCCAACGCGGCGGACGCCGTCGCCGGGATGGCCAGGGGCTTCGCCGGGACACCCGCCGCGCCCGCCGGGGACCGGCCGCTGGTTGCGGCGAGCATGGCGGGGGTGACGACCCCCGGGGTCGACGCCGCCCGCGCGCGGCTCACCGAACTCGGTTACGAGGTGCTGGTCTTCCACTCCGTGGGCTCCGGCGGCCGCTCCCTGGAGGCACTGGCCGGGGAGGGCATGTTCAGCGGGGTGCTGGACCTGACGCTCAGCGAGCTCGCCGACGAGCTGGTCGGCGGTGCCTTCGGCGCGGGGCCCGACCGGCTGCGCACCGCGGGGCGCGCCGGGCTGCCGCAGGTGGTGAGCCCGGGCGCGCTGGACATGGTCAAGTTCGGCCCGCTCGCCTCACTGCCGGACCGCTTCCGGGCGCGCCACGTCCACGTCCACAACCCGTCGGTGACGGTGATCCGCACCTCCGCCGCCGAGTGCGCCGAACTCGGCCGTCAGGTCGCGGCGAAGCTGCGCGCGGCCACCGGCCCGGCCGCGCTCCTGCTGCCGCTGCGCGGGCTGTCCACCCTCGGGGCGCCGGGCGGGCCGTACCACGACCGTGCGGTGGACGGGGTGCTGTTCCGCACCCTCCGCGAGGAGCTGCGCGGCAGCCGGGTGGAACTCGCCGAGTACGACACGCACATCAACGACCCCGCCTTCGGCCGTGCCGCGGCGGAGCGGCTGCACGCGCTGATCTCCGCGCGGACGGACACGCAGACGGACGTACGGACGGACGTACGGACCGACGCACACACGACCGCCCGCACGACGCGCTGAGCGTCGTACGGGCGGTCACGGTCGGTGCTGCGGAAGCCTAGACGGAGGCCGCCGTGCCCGCGCCCACGGTGTCGCGCCCCGTGGGGGCGGCCGCCGGGGCCGGTTCCAGCAGGCGTCCGGCCAGGTGGCCGAAGACCAGCCCGAAGGAGGTCCACAGCGTCAGCTGGATCGCCAGCGCCGCCAGGCGGAACTGCCACAGCAGCGCCGCCGGGAAGTGCTCCGGAACCTCGTTGATCCCGGGCAGGAAGGCGTACGCGAGCCCCACGGCCAGGACGAAGAACCCACCGGCGGCCACGGTCGCGTACCAGTTGCCCAGGCGCGGCGCGAGGCGCTTGCCGAGGATCACGGTGGCGATCGCGAGCAGCACGCTGAGCAGCATCATCAGGAAGTACAGCGTGGTGCGCTTGCCGATGGTGTCGGGGTCGCCGACGGCCGGCGGGTTGGCCGGGTACTTCAGGAAGGGCACGACGTAGACCGCGACCAGCGCGGCGGCCGACAGCAGCAGCGCCGTCGGCCGGGCACCGAAGCGGCCGATCCGCCCGAGGGCGAAACAGTAGGCGAGGGCGGCGATGCCGCCCAGCGCCACGCCGTACAGGAGGATGCCGGTGGCCAGGCCGGCGGTGGACTGCAGGGCACGGCTGACCGCTTCGGCGCCGCCGTGCTCGTGGGCGTGCGACTCCTCGAACGCGATGGCGGCGTCGACCCGGGACTCGCCCAGCAGGTAGGCGACGACCAGGGCGAGCACGCCGGCGGCGAGGCCGGCCAGCATGCCCCGCACCAGCAGTTGCCTGACGGTGCCGGAGGTGACGGGGGTGGCGGAGGTGGCGGGGTTCATCGGCGCGGCGCCCCTGTCAGTGGCAGGGGAAGCCGAGCAGGTGACGCCCGTCGTGCACCCACTCGTGGACGTTCTCACCGGACAGGAGGGACGTGGCCCCCTGCTCGGCACCCACGAAGTAGAGCAGGACCAGCATCAGGACGCCGAAGAAGACCGCCCAGGGCAGGATCGCCCGGATCGGCAGCGTCACGGGGACGGCGGAAGGGGCGACGGCAGGCGGAACGGCGGACTGCGCCATGGCATGACCTCCTGGTGGGAACTCGCGTCCCGGTCGGTGGAGCTCTGTCGGACGACTGCGGGTCTGACTCGCCTGGCGCTGGGCTGGGCATACAGTGGCGCGACCGTGCCGGATTTGCACCGGACTTCCGCCGTGTCGTCGTGAATGTCGTCGTGACGGTACCGCGATCCGGTGATCCGGCCAAGGGCGCGTGTGTGCGCCCCGGCATGCGCGGGAGCTGCTTCCGTGCGACCGACCGGCCGGGTGTGAGGCGGCAGTTGGCGATTCCGAGGGGTCGCCGCAGGGCGAGGAGGGTGCATGACGACCCGGGTGATGTTGATCTCACCGGTGGTGAACGCGGCGCTGCGCGAGGCGCGTTTCGACGACGACGTGCCGCCGGAGGAGCACGCGCTCGCCGCCGCCCGCGCGTTGGCCGGTTCCCTGCCCTCCGCGGGGCCGGTGCTCGTCTCGCCCACCGTGCGCTGCCGCGCGACCGCCGAGGCGCTCGGCCTCGCCGCGCAGGAGACGGCCCCCGCGGGATGGGCGCTGGGCCGCTGGCGGGGGCGGACCCTGGCCGAGGTGAGCGCCGAGGAGCCGGAGGCCGTCGCCGCCTGGCTCTCCGACCCGGATGCCGCACCGCACGACGCCGAGTCGCTGCGCGAGCTGTGCGCCCGGGCCGGCGCCTGGCTCGACGGGCTCGCCGCGACGCCGGGGCGGGTGCTCGCCGTCGTCGAGCCGGAGATCGTCCGGGCCTGCGCGGTACGGGTCCTGGGTTCGCCCGAGGCCGCCTTCTGGCGGATCGACGTGCCCCCGCTGACCGCGACGGAATTCAGCGGGCGGTCCGGACGCTGGAACCTGCGGGCGGGACGCCCGCTGGGCTGAGCGGGGTGCGCTCCAGCGACGAACAGGCTCTTGCAAACAGGTCGCAATAAGACCCTATGATTGAGCGCCCTGCTTCGCCGACCCGACCGGCCGCCGGCCGGACCCGACCTGGAGCTCCCCCATGCATGTACCCGACGGATTCATCGACGCCCCGGTGTCGGTGGCGACCGGTGCCGTCGCGGCCGCAGCCGTAGCGGTGAGCCTGCGCGGTGCGCGGCGCGAGCTGGACGAGCGCACCGCGCCGCTGGCCGGACTCGTCTCGGCGTTCATCTTCGCCGTCCAGATGCTCAACTTCCCCGTGGCCGCGGGTACCAGCGGCCATCTCCTCGGCGGCGCGCTCGCGGCGATACTCGTCGGCCCCTACACAGGGGTGCTGTGCGTGTCCGTCGTCCTGCTCATCCAGGGCGTGCTCTTCGCCGACGGCGGCCTGACCGCGCTCGGAGTGAACATCACCGACATGGCGATCGTCACCGTGGTCGTCGCCTACGCCGTCTTCCGCGGGCTGGTCAAGGTGCTGCCGAAGGGACGTGGCGGAGTGACGGGCGCGGCCTTCGTCGCGGCCCTGCTCTCCGTCCCCGCGGCGGCGGTCGCCTTCACCGGGATCTACGCGCTGGGCGGGACGACCGACGTCTCGCTCGGCAAGGTCTTCACCGCCATGGTCGGCGTGCACGTCCTGATCGGCATCGGCGAGGCGGTGATCACCGCGGCGACGGTGGGCGCCGTCGTCGCCGTCCGCCCCGACCTCGTCCACGGCGCCCGTGACCTGCGCCGCCCGCTGGAACTCAAGGAGGCGACCGTCTGATGGCGGCCGTGACCGACACCCCCAAGCGCGGCGGCATACGGCCGCTGTGGATCGCCGGCCTGATCGCCGCCGTGCTGCTCGCCGGATTCGTCAGCTACTACGCCTCCGCCAGCCCGGACGGCCTGGAGAAGGTCGCCGCGGACCACGGCATCGACAAGAAGGCCGAGGACCACGCGGCCGAGGACTCCCCGCTCGCCGACTACCAGACCCAGGACATCGGCAACGCCCGGCTCTCCGGCGGCCTCGCCGGTGTGATCGGCGTCGGCGCCAGCCTCGCGCTCGGCACCGGCGTCTTCTGGGTCGTCCGCCGCCGTCCGCGCGCGGAGGAGGTCTAGCCGTGGGAGCGGGGCACGCCCACCGGCTCTACCGGCAAGGCCACTCGCCGGTGCACGCGCTGCCCCCGCAGTGCAAGATCGCCGCGGTCTTCTGCTTCGTCCTGGTGGTGGTCTCCACCCCGCGCACGGCGATGTGGGCCTTCGGCCTGTACGCGGTGCTGCTGGCCACGGTCGCCGCCGTGGCGCGCGTCCCGGCCGGATTCCTGCTGCGGCGGCTGCTGATCGAGGTGCCCTTCGTCGCCTTCGCCTTCCTCATGCCGTTCGTCGCCGAGGGCCCGCGCACCGAGGTGCTGGGCCTGTCCCTCAGCGTGAACGGCGTGTGGGGGGCCTGGAACATCCTCGCCAAGGGCACCCTCGGCGTCGCCGCCTCCGTCCTGCTGGCGTCCACCACCGAGCTGCGCGCACTGCTCCTGGGCCTGCAGCGGTTGCGGCTGCCGGCGCTGCTGGTGCAGATCGCCTCGTTCATGATCCGGTACGGGGACGTCATCACCGACGAGATGCGCCGGATGCGCCTCGCCCGCCTCTCGCGCGGCTTCGAAGCGCGCGGCCCGCGTCACTGGGGCGTGCTCGCCAAGTCCGCGGGCGCCCTGTTCATCCGCTCCTACGAACGCGGCGAACGCGTCCACCTCGCCATGGTCAGCCGGGGCTACGCCGGCAGCATGCCGGTGATCGACGAGGTGACGGCCTCGCGCGCCCAGTGGTCGTACGCCGCCGCGCTCCCGGCCGCGGCGCTGCTGGTCTGTCTGATGGGATGGTTCCTGTGACACCTTCGCTCGAGGTCAAGGGCCTCGCCTACGCCTACCCCGACGGCCACCAGGCGCTGTTCGGCGTCGACCTGACCATCGCCCGCGGCGAGCGGGTGGCCCTCCTCGGCCCCAACGGCGCCGGCAAGACCACCCTCGTGCTGCACCTCAACGGCATCCTCGAGGCGGGCGCCGGCTCGGTGACCGTCGCCGGCCTCCCGGTCGGCGAGCGCAAGAACGTGGCCGAGGTCAGGCGCCGGGTCGGCATCGTCTTCCAGGACCCGGACGACCAGCTCTTCATGCCCACCGTCCGCGAGGACGTCGCCTTCGGGCCGGCCGCGGCCGGTCTGCGCGGCGCCGAGCTGGAGGCCTGCGTCCGCAGGGCGCTGGAGCGGGTCGGCATGGCGGAGTTCGCCGACCGGCCGCCGCACCACCTGTCGTTCGGGCAGCGGCGCCGCGTGGCGGTGGCGACCGTCCTCGCCATGGAGCCGGAGATCCTCGTCCTGGACGAGCCCTCCTCCAACCTGGACCCCGCCTCCCGCCGCGAACTCGCCGACATCCTGCGCTCGCTGGACGTCACGGTCCTGATGGTCACCCACGACCTGCCGTACGCCCTGGAGCTGTGCCCGCGCTCGGTCGTCCTCAGCGGCGGAACCGTCGTCGCCGACGGCCGCACCCAGGAACTCCTCGCCGACGACGCCCTGATGCGCGCCCACCGCCTCGAACTGCCCTACGGCTTCGACCCCCGCTCGGTCACCGTCCGGGCCTGAGCCTCAGCCCCCGCACGGGGGCCGGGACGGCGGCTCCGGGTCGACGGCGGTGACCGCCGCCGTGAGCGCGTCGAACCGCTCCGCGCCGCCCAGCGGCCCGACCACGCGCTCACGCAGCGCGTCGGCCAGCGTGAGCGCCGCCGTCATCGCCACCTGGAGGCCGCGTTCGGTCAGCACCGCCAAGGTGACGCGCCGGTCCTCCCGGCAGGGACGGCGTTCGATGAGCCCCGCCTCCGTGAGGCGGTCGGCGACCTTGGTGGTGCCCGCCGTGGTGAAGCCCAGCGTCCCTGCGAGCCGGTACATCGGCGCCGACCGCTCCGGCGTGGTCATCAGGAACCACAGCGCCTGGAACGAGGACGGGGCCAGCCCCGACCGCGCCTCGACGTCCGCCAGCAACTGGTCCGTGAGCCGCCGGAAGCCCGACTGCAGCGCGTCCCACCGCGCGAGCAGGTGCAGGTCGGCGGTGTCCGGGCACCGGCCGTCCGTCTCCGCGTGGATCTCCGCCGTCACATTGCCCAGGGTACCAACGCCAGCTATTGTCTAACTGGCTACTTAATATCTGGCGAGCTATTGAAGGGTGCGACACCCCATGAGCGACTCGACGACCACCCCCACCGGTCTGCGCACGGGCTCCTGGGCCCTCGACCCCGCGGGCTCGGCCGTGCGGCTCACGCACCGGACGATGTGGGGCATGGCCACCGTGAAGGGCGCGTTCACCGAGGTCGGCGGCGAGGGCGAACTCGCGGCCGACGGCACCGGGCAGGGCACCCTGACCGTGGGTGCCGCCTCCCTGGACACCGGCAACAAGCAGCGCGACACCCACCTGCACTCCGCCGACTTCCTCGACGTCGAGACCCACCCGGCGATCGTCTTCACCGCCCGCCGGGTCACCGCCGGCCCCGACGGCGCCCTCTCCGTCGACGGCGAGCTGACCGTCCGCGGCACCACCCGTCCGCTCGCCCTCACCGGGCGCGTCGAGTCCTCCTCCGCCGACGCCGTCGTGCTCACCGCCGATGCGGTCGTCGACCGGGCCGACTTCGGCCTCACCTGGAACCGGATGGGCATGATCAAGGGCGCCGCGACCCTCTCGGTCGCCGCCCGCTTCGTCCATCACGGCTGATCCCGCCGTTCACGAGGGGGCGGAAGCGGACATCACCGCTCACGCCCCAACTACCCCTTCGGCAAACGAAGTCGCGCCTTGCTACTTGTGTGGAAACCGTGAAAGGCTCCCCGCACCACCAGGCGCAGGCGCAACCGCCTCCCGACGCCGAAGGGTTGGTTCACCACTCGATGACTGCCCCAGCCCCGGTCCCCGAGGCCGTACCGCTGTCCGAGTACTGGGCGGAAGCGCTGTGCTTCGCCCAGCTCTGCTCGCTCTCCCCCGAGGACGGCGGCCGACTGGCCGCCGACGCGTTCGACCGCGGCCTGGACCTGACGCCCGACGCGGCGGACGGCGCACCCGGACCGGGGCTGCCGCCCCTGCCGCTGCTGCTGACCGCCGTACGGGACACCGCCGCGTCCTGGCAGGCCCGGGGCGAGGGCGACAGCCTGCAGCCGGAGTTCCGCATCTGGCTCAACGCGGAACGCGCCGCGCGCCGGGGCAGGGCACCGCGCCCGGAACCGCTGGCCCTGCGCGGACTGCGCGCCATGGCGGAACCGGACGCGGCACTGCTGTGGTCCGCCGAGGTCGAGTGCCGCCCCGCGGCCGTGACCGCACACGCGCTGGGCGTGGACGTCACCGCGGTGGAGCGGGAGACCGACCGGGCGCGCGAGGACTTCCGCGACCGCTGCCTCCGCGCCCACCAGGAGGAACCGCCCTCCGACGAGTGCCAGCGGTACGCCCGCCTGCTGGACGCGGCCACCCGGATGCCCGTCGAGGCGGCGCCCGAGGACCTGCGCCGGCACCTGCGCGGGTGCGCCGAGTGCGCGCGGGCGGCCGTGTGCCTGACCCCGCTCGGCGGCGGGCTGCCCGAGGCGCTGGCCGAAGGGGTGCTGGGCTGGGCGGGGCCCGCCTATCTGGAGGCCCGGCGCCGGAGCGCAGGCAGGGGCGCCGCCGTGGCCCCGCCGTCGCGGCGGGCCGCGCGCGCCGCCCGTGCCGCACGGGCGAGGACCCGCGTCCCCGCGGGCAGGGCCGCCGTGGCCGGGGCGGTCGCGGTGCTCGCCGCCGTGATCTGCCTGACGGCCCTGGTCACCACCGACGACTCCGCCCCCCGGTCCGCCCGGGCCCTTCCGACGGCCCAGGGCGGCAAGGTCGGCACCGCCCCGGACGGTCCCGGTTTCCCCCCGCTGCCGTCGCCGGGCGCGTCGGGCGCCTCCGGGGCGCCGGAGCCCGCGCAGAGCGCGCCGTTCCCCGAGGAGATCGGGCCCTCCGCCGCCGAGCACACCATCCCCGCCGCCGATCGCGCACCGTCCTCCGCCGCGCCGCCCGCGCACGACGCCCCGGAGGAGCAGGCGCCGTCCTGCACGATCACCTACGAGGTGGACGAGCAGTGGTACGACGGCTTCCAGGCCACGGTCACCCTGACGACCCGCAAGGACCTCGACGACTGGAGGGTCGGCTGGAGGTACTCCGACGGCCGGCGCGTCACGCAGATGTGGGACGCCGACTTCGCCCAGCGCGGCGGATCGGTCACCGCCCGGGCCAAGGGGTACAACCGGTCGGTGCGGGCGGGCGGTTCGGTCAGCTTCGGGCTGGTCGGCACCCGGCCCGGCGTCTCCGCCCCGCCCACCGGCTTCACCCTCGACGGCGCGTCCTGCGCCACCGGCTGACGCATCCCGCCGCGCCCCGACGCAACCGGGCCGGAGGGGCGGTCACGATTCCGCCCCTCCGGCCCGTACGGCCCGGCTCCTGAGGACTAGCTCAGACCGTTGTTGATCGCGGTGATCAGCTCACCGTTGCCGGTGTCGCCGCTGAACTCCCAGAAGAACGCGCCGCCGAGGCCCTGGTTCTTCACGTAGGCCATCTTGCCCGCGATGGTCGACGGGGTGTCGTAGCTCCACCAGTTGTTGCCGCAGTGGGCGTACGCGGTGCCCGCGACGGTGCCGGTGGCCGGGCAGGTGTTCTTGAGGACCTTGTAGTCCTCGTTGCCCGCCTCGTACGTACCGGGAGCGGCGCCGGTCGCGGAACCGCCCGGCGCGGACTGCGTGACGCCGGTCCAGCCGCGCCCGTAGAAGCCGATGCCCAGGTTGAGCTTGTTCGACGCGATGCCCTTGCCCTTCAGCTTCTGGATCGCCGCGTCGGAGTAGAAGCCGGCGATCGGGATGCCGCTGTAGGAGGTGAGCGGGGAGTGCGGGGCGGTCGGGCCGTCCGCGTCGAAGGCGCCGAAGTAGTCGTACGTCATCACGTTGTAGTAGTTGACGTACTGGGCGGCGCCCGCGTAGTCGGCCGCGTCGATCTTGCCGCCGTTGGTGCCGTCGGCGGTGATGGCCGCGGTGACCAGGTTGTTGGAGCCGAACCTGGTGCGCAGCGCGGACATCAGCGTCTTGAAGGACGAGGCCCCACTGGTGTCGCAGGACAGACCGCAGGCGTTGGGGTACTCCCAGTCGATGTCGATGCCGTCGAAGACGTCGGCCCAGCGCGGGTCCTCGACCAGGTTGTAGCAGGAGTTGGCGAAGGCGGTCGGGTTGGCGGCCGCCTGGCCGAAGCCGCCGGACCAGGTCCAGCCGCCGAAGGACCAGAGGATCTTGATGTTCGGGTACTGCTTCTTCAGCTTGCGCAGCTGGTTGAAGCTGCCGCGCAGGGCGCCGGTGTCCCAGGTGTCGGCGACGCCGTCGACGCTCTGGTCGGCGGTGTAGGCCTTGTCGTAGTCGGCGTAGGCGTCGCCGATCGCGCACTGGCCGTTGGTGACGTTGCCGAAGGCGTAGTTGATGTGGGTCAGCTTGCTCGCCGAGCCGGAGGTCACCAGGTTCTTGACGTGGTAGTTGCGGCCGTAGACGCCCCATTCGGCGAAGTAGCCGAGGCGGATCTTGTTCCCCGCGGGGCCGGTGGGGGTCGGCGTCGGGGTGGGCGTGGGCGTCGGGGTCGGGGTGGGTGTCGGGGTCGGCGTGGGCGTCGGGTCGCCGCCGCCACCGCCGGTGCAGGAACCGCCGTTGAGCTTGCAGCCGCTCGGGTTCCCGCTACCGGTGCCGTTGAAGCCGAAGCTGATGCTGGCGCCCGGGGCCAGCGTGCCGTTCCAGCTCTTGTTCTTGCCGGTCCAGTGGGTGCCGGAAGCGGTCACGTCGGCGTCCCACGCCGAGGTCACCGACGTGCCGGCGGGGAAGTCCCACTCGACGGTCCAGCTGCTGATGGACGAGGTGCCGCTGTTGGTGATCGTCCACTTGCCCTCGAACCCCGTGCCCCAGTCCTGGGTCTTGGTGTACGTGGCGGTGGTACCCGCGGCATGGGCCGGCGTGGCCAGACCGACGAGCGCGGCGAACGGGAGCAGCAGCGCGGTGAGCCCCGCGGCGGCTGTGGTCCTGATGCGTCTGGTGCGTGGAGTGCGTGGGGTGTCTCCAGTGCTCAAGGGGTGCTCCTCGAGTGGGGGCCGACGGGGAAACCAGTGCCGCCTGGTGGGCGGTTGACTCCATGTCATGCCCACCACAGTTCCCTGGCAGAGTAGAAAGGTCTGGACCAGATGGCAATAGGTCTGGACCATCTCGACCCCTCGGCCTGGAGCACGACGCCCCGGCGACCTCGCCGGGGCGTACAGGTGAACGAAGGAGCGCGCGGGGGCGGCGTCCGGCGTCAGGCCGGTTCGCGCACGGTGACCGTGTCGATGCCGATGTCGATGCCGACGTCGGGGCCGTGCCCGTCGAGGAACTGCTCGGCCCAGATGATCTTCCCGTCGTCGGTGTAACGGGTGCCCCACCGCTGGGCGAACTGCGAGATCAGGAACAGCCCGCGACCGCCCTCGTCGGTGGTGCGGGGGTGCCGCAGGTGCGGGGAGGTGCTGCTGGCGTCGGAGACCTCGCAGGTCAGCGCCCGTTCCAGGATCAGCCGCAGGCGGATCGGACCGGAGCCGTGCCGGATCGCGTTGGTGACCAGCTCGCTGACGACCAGTTCGGTGGTGAAGGCGAGGTCGCCCAGGCCCCAGTCCTCCAGCTGCCGGGTGGACAGCTCGCGGGCCCGCGCCACGACCGCGGGGTCGGTGGGCAGGTCCCAGGAGGCGACCCGGCCGATGTCCAGGCAGCGGGTCCTGGCCAGCAGCAGCGCCACGTCGTCGTGCGGGCGGGCGGGGGCCAGTTCGTCGACGACACTGCGGCACAACGCGTCCAGCGGCAGGTCCTCGGCCTCCAGGGCGGTCCGCAGCCGGCTCCGCCCGCTGTCCGGCACGTCGCCCGCGCCGTCCGCCGTCGCGACCAGGCCGTCCGTGTACAGCGCGAGGACGCTGCCCTCCTCCATCGTCAACTCGGCCGCCTCGAAGGGCAGTCCGCCCAGGCCCAGCGCGGGCCCGATGGGCATCCGGGGGAAGCGGACGGCCTCCCCGCCCTCGGCCCCGCACCGCTCGCCGGCGGGCCGGAGCACGGCGGGCGGCAGGTGCCCGGCGCTGGCCATGACGCAGTGCCTGCTGACCGGGTCGTACGTCACGTACAGGCAGCTCGACCCGAGCGCGCTGCCGCCCACCCCGACGGTCGCGGACTCCCCGGCCTCCCGGGAGACCTGGACGACCAGGTCGTCCAGGTGCGCCAGCAGCTCCTCGGGCGGCAGGTCGAGGTCGGCCAGGGTCCGTACCGCCGTGCGCAACTGGCCCATGGTCGCGGCCGCCTCGATGCCGTGGCCCACCACCTCGCCCACCACGAGGGCGACCCGGGCGCCGGACAGCGGGATGACGTCGAACCAGTCGCCGCCCACGCCCGACAGCTCGTCGGCCGGCCGGTAGTAGGTGGCGACCTCCACCGCCTCCTGCGGCGGGAAGGTGTGCGGCAGCAGGCTGCGCTGCAGCACGAGGGCGGCGTCCCGCTCGCGGGTGTAGCGGCGCGCGTTGTCCAGGCAGACCGCGGCCCTGGCCACCACCTCCTCCGCCAGGCGCAGGTCCTCCCCGTCGAAGGGGTCGGCGCGGCGCACCCGGAAGAAGAGGGTCACGCCGAGGGTGACCCCGCGGGCGCGGATCGGCACCACCATCGCCGTGTGGAGCCCGAGTTCGCCGAAGTGGAGCGCGCGGCCGCCGGCCGGTCCTGCGGCCCACTCCAGCTCCAGCGGGTCCAGCCGGGAGCTGAGCCAGGAGGTGCCGTCGGTCAGGCACCGGATGGGCGGGGTGTCCTCCAGGTAGGCGGAGACCGCCCCGATGCCGAACGCCGGCTGGGGCTCGCCCTGCCGCGCCGCCCGCATCCCGGCGCGGCGCAGCGGCACGGTGACGGCGTCGCCCAGCGGGCCGGGCTGCGGCTCCGCGCCCTTGATGACCGACTCCAGCAACTCCACGGCGACGTAGTCGGCGAGGTCGGGCACGACCACGTCCGCCAGGTCCTGCGCGGTGTGCATCACGTCCAGGGTGCGGCCGATGTGCTCGCTGGCCCGGTCCAGCAGCGACAGCCGCTGCCGGGCCCGCCAGCGGTCGCTGATGTCGACCACGGAGTAGCAGACGCCCACCGGGACGCCGCGCTCGTCCTCCAGCCGTACGAAGGACATCGCATGCGCCTTCTCGCGGCGTGGATCGGTGCGGAACCGCCCGACGTGCTCGTAGTCGATCACCGGCACGCCCGTCTCCAGGACCTGCCGCATCTGCGCCTCCAGGACCGTGGCGTTCAGGCCCGGCTGGATCTCCCCGAGCCGGCGGCCCATCCGCTCCTGGGAGGGGCCGCCGCCGAAGCGCTCCAGTGCCGCGTTCGACCACACGCAGCGCAGTTCGGTGTCGACCACGGCCAGCCCGATCGGCGTCTGGCCCGCGATCCGTTCCAGCATCGCCGGGGTCATCCCGGACGCCACGGAGCGGGCGGTGCTGCGGGACTCCGCCGCCAGGACCATCCAGCGGACGGACGTGCCGCCGATCCCCTCCGGGAGCCCGGCAACCCGTACGCCCAGCGTGACCCGCATGCCGTCGTCACGGCGGAGCCGCAGCACACCCGTCCAGCCGCCCTCGGTGCGGCAGCGCTCGGCGATCTCCGGCGGCCGCGCCGCGTCCTCCGGGGCGAGCAGGGCCACCGCGGGGGTGTCGATGACGTCCGCTGCCCGCCGGCCGAGCAGCCGCTCGGCGGCGGGCGGCCAGCTCAGCAGCCGCCCTTCGGCGTCGAGCAGCAACGTGACGGCGTCCGCCACGCCCGCGTCCACGCGTTCCTCGGGAGTCCCCATGGCCAGCCACTCCGTATCCGCCCGCAACGTTACGCTCCGCTCACCGTTCTTGTTCTTCCCACTCGGCGAACGCCGCTCACGGCGTCACGGGAAGAAGGAGAGCGGGCCGTCCGCTGCCCGCCCGGGCTCGTGGCCGGAACGGGAGGAGAGGCCGGAACGGAAGGGGAGGGTGGGCGGCCTCAAGAGCGTGCCCGGCGGGGACGGGTCCTCGGGGCGGCCGGCGGCCCCCGTGGGGACGGGCGGCGCGGGGAGAGACCGGCCGAAGAGCACCGGGACGTCCATCAAGACCTCCGGAGTACGGCCCCCGTGTCCCCCGCGAATCAGATTACTCGTCGGCCCCGGTCAGCGCCCCCCGCGTGCGTGCCGCCGTATCGCCAGCGGGACGAAGACCGCGAGCAGTGCCAGCGACCAGCCCACCGAGGCCGCGAGCGGATGGGCCATGGGCCACGCCGCCCCCGGGGCGTCGGCGATCCGGGCGACCGGGCCGCCGAAGAGCCCGCGGCACGCGGCGGCCACGGCGCTGAGCGGATTCCACTCGGCGACGGCGCGCAGCCAGCCCGTCATGCCGGAGGTGGGAACGTAGGCGCCGGAGACCAGTTGCAGCACGAAGGTGGCGCTGCCGAGCTGCGCCGCCGCCTCCTCGTCGCGCAGCAGCAGCCCGAGATGGATCCCGGCCCAGCAGGTGGCGAAGCGGAAGAGCAGCAGGAGGCCGTACGCGCCGAGCACCTGACCCGCGCCCGCCTCGACGCGCCAGCCCACCGCCCACCCCACCAAGGCCAGTGGCACCAGCCCGGCGGCGGTGACCAGTGCGTCGGCGGCCGCCTGGCCGAGCGGCACCGCGGCCCGGCTCATCGGCAGGGTGCGGAAGCGGTCGGCGACCCCCCGCTGCGCGTCCTGCGCGGCCTGCATCATGCCGGTCATGAGCCCGCCGGCGGCGACGGCGGTGAACAGTCCCGGCAGGAGGTAGGAGCGGTACCCGGCGTCCCCGGGGAGGGTGAGCGCGCTGCCGAAGACGTAGCCGAAGAAGAGCAGCAGGATCAGCGGCATCGCCTGGGTGAGGACGAACAGCCCGGGGGCCCGGCGCACCCGCAGCAGATGGCGGCCGAGCATCGCCACCCCGTCGGCCAGGACACCGCCGTCCCCTTGTCGCGCGAGCGCGGTCATGCGGCCTCCTCCTTCGCGGGAGCGGTGGACGGGACGGGCAGGAGCGGGGCGGCGCCGCCGGTCAGCCGGTGGAACACCTCGTCGAGGGTGGGCGGCCGCAGGCTCGCGTCCACCAGCGGGACGCCGGCCGCGTCCAGGGCGAGCACGATGCGCGGCAGCGTGAGCGCCGGGTCGTCGCTGACCACGCCGACCGTGCGGCGACCGTGGTCCAGCACCGGCTCGGCGCCCGTCAGCGACCGCAGGACGACGGCCGCACCGGCCACCGCGCCGGCCTCGCCCACCACGACCTCGGCGGAGGAGCCGATGCGGGCCTTGAGCTCGGCCGGTGTGCCGCGGGCGGTGACCCGGCCCCCGTCGACCAGCGCGATGTCGTCGGCGAGCCGGTCGGCCTCCTCCAGGTACTGCGTGGTCAGCAGCACCGTCGTGCCCTCGTCTGCGAGCGTGCGCACCGACCGCCAGACGCCCTCCCGTGCGGTCGGGTCGAGGCCGGTGGTGGGCTCGTCGAGGAAGAGCACCCGGGGCCGCGCGAGGAGGCTCACCGCGAGGTCGAGGCGCCGTCGCATGCCGCCGGAGTAGCCGCGCACGGGCCGGTCGGCGGCGTCCTCCAGGCCGGCCCCGGCGAGGAGTTCGTCCGCCCGCGCCCGCCCGGGGGCACCGCGGAGCCGTTGCAGCCGGGCGAACAGCCGCAGGTTCTCCCGGCCGGACAGCTCCTCGTCCAGGGAGGCCTCCTGACCGGTGACGCCGATGGCACGGCGCACCGCGGCCGGCTCCCGCACCACGTCGTGCCCGGCGACCCGCGCGGTGCCCGCGTCGGGGACGAGCAGCGTGGTCAGCAGCCGCACGGCCGTGGTCTTCCCCGCCCCGTTCGGCCCGAAGAGCCCGCAGACACGCCCCGCGGGCACCGCCAGATCCAGCCCGCGCAGGGCGCGAACCTCGCCGAAGCCCTTCTCCAGACCCTCACTGAGTACAGCGTACGTTGTTTCCATGTACGGCACCATACCCCACTCCGTACGCCGTACGTAACTACCATGGTGGACGAGGTGATGATCGATGCCAGCCAGCACCGGGCGACCCGCCGCCCCCGAGGTGATCTGGACCCGTCCGGAACGGGCGGCCAGGGGCCCGCGGCCCGCCCACAGCCGCGCCGAGATCGCCGCGGCCGCGGTGCGGATCGCCGACGCCGAGGGCATCGACGCGGTGTCGATGCGGCGCGTGGCGGCCGAGGTCGGCGCGGGCACGATGTCGCTCTACAACTACGTGCCCCGCAAGGAGGACCTGCACGAGTTGATGGTCGACGCCGTCACCGGCGAGTACGAGCTCCCCGAGGAACCCTCCGGCGACTGGCGCGCGGACCTGATGGCCCTGGCCCGGGCCGGCCGCGACCTGCTGCGCCGCCACCCGTGGGTGCCGCGGCTGTACACCTCCGTCCACGGCTTCAGCCCCAACGGCCTGCGCTACCTGGAGCACTGCCTCGCCGCCCTGGAGGGCCTGGACGAGGACGACGCCACCAAGATGGAGCTGCTCGCGGTGGTCCACGGCACCGTCATGACGTACGTGGGCAATGAGGTGGCCACCCAGGAGCGCAGCCGGGCCCTGCCGTGGACGCCGCTGGAGGAACAGGCCGCGCGCCTGGCGTATCTGACGGACCGGGTCGGCGGGGGCGCGTACCCGCGCCTGGCCGCGGCGCTGGCGAACGCTGGCCCTGCGGTCGACATGGACGCCTGGTTCGACCGCACGATCGGCCGGATCCTGGACGCGTACGGGCGCGGCGGCGGGGAAGAGGACCGGGGCCGGGACGCCTGAGCGCGGCGGCGCCGGGGACCGGGTGCGGTGCGGCCGTTTCCCCGGCGGGCTCGGGCTACCCTGCTCGGAAGGCCCGAAAGAGGGGGTGCTGCCGGTGTCCGGGCGTCGACTGCGTGCCCTGCGCGCACTGAGGAACTCGGCGAAGGAGAGGGCCAGGACGGCGAGGTCGGCCCGTCCCGCCCAGGCCTCCGCGCCGCCGTCCGGCGAGGGGGAGGGCCCCCTGGAGCCGCGGATCGCGGGCCCCGCGGCCGCCGCCGTGAGCAGCGTGATGGACGCGGCCCTGTACCGGGACGGCCGGCGCATCGCGACGCCCTCCTCCCTCGCCGAGGCGTACACGCAGCTGCGCGCCGAGCCCGGCGCGATGGCCTGGATCGGGCTCTACCGGCCGAGCGAGGCCGAGCTGGTCTCGCTGGCGAAGGAGTTCGACCTGCACCCGCTGGCCCTGGAGGACGCCATCCAGGCCCACCAGCGCCCCAAGCTGGAGCGGTACGGGGAGACCCTCTTCGTCGTGCTCCGCGCCGCCCGCTACCTGGACGCCCCGGAGGAGGTCGACTTCGCCGAGCTGCACATCTTCGTCGGCCCCGGCTTCGTCCTGACCGTCCGCCACGGTGCGGCCCCCGACCTGTCCGCCGTGCGGCGCCGCATGGAGAGCAACCCCGAGCTGCTGACGCTCGGCCCGGAGGCGGTGCTCTACGCGATACTCGACACGGTCGTCGACGGCTACGCACCGGTCGTCGCGGGGGTCGAGAAGGACATGGAGGAGAGCGAGATCCAGGTCTTCGGCGGCGACCCCCAGGTCTCCCGCCGGATCTACGAGCTCTCCCAGGAGGTGCTGGAGTTCCAGCGCGCCACCCGCCCGCTCATCCCCATGCTGGACGGCCTGCAGGCGGGCTTCGTGAAGTACGGGACGGACGAGGAGCTGCAGCGCTACCTGCGCGACGTCGCCGACCACGTCACGCACACCATCGAACGCGTGGACGGCTTCCGGCAGGCGCTCGGCGACCTGCTCACCCTCAACGCGACCCTGGTGGCGCAGCAGCAGAACGCCGAGATGCGGGCGCTGGCGGAGGCCGGCTTCGAGCAGAACGAGGAGATCAAGAAGATCTCCGCCTGGGCCGCCATCCTCTTCGCGCCCACGCTCGTCGGCACCATCTACGGCATGAACTTCGACCACATGCCCGAGCTGCACTGGCTGCTCGGGTACCCCTTCGCGATCCTGCTCATGGGCGTGGTCTGCGTCAGCCTCTACCTGGTCTTCAAACGGCGCGGCTGGCTGTGAGGGCCCCGCGGGCTCAGATCCTGGGATGCGCGGGCACGTGCGTGACCTCCTCGATCTCGTGCGCGGCCTTGCCGAGGAGCTGACGCGCGAGGTCGTTGAGCGCCCTGGCCGCCGCGAGTTCCTCGCCGACCCGTTCCTGGTCCGGGTCGGAGGGGTGCCGGTTGGCGTGGCCGTGCGACCTGACCTCCGTGCCGTCCGGAAGGCGGAGCAGCGCGGCGGCCTTCGTCCTCGCGCCGTCCTCCCGGAAGTCCATCTCGATGTGCCATCCGACGAGGGTCTGCATGACGGAACACCTCCAGCGGTCCCGGTCCCGGTGTCTCCTTCCAGCGTGCTCCCTATCGCGGAACTACTCCACCAGGGTGACGATGGAGCGAAAGGAAAACGGTCCCTGTCACAAGGAGGCGCCGTCATGACCACCGCACTGGACATCATGCATCCCGGCGCCATGTGCGTCGGGGAGCGGGAGAGCCTCGCCGACGCGGCCCGGATCATGCGTGAGCAGGACATCGGCGCGCTGCCGATCTGCGGGGACGACGACGTGCTGGTCGGCATCGTCACCGACCGGGACATCGTGCTGAAGTGCGTCGCCGAGGGACGCGACCCGTCCGAGGTCTCCTGCGGCGAGCTGGCCATGGGCCGGCCGCAGATCATCGAGGGGGACGAGCAGATCGACCGGGTGCTGGAACTGATGGAGGAGTACCGGGTGCGCCGGCTGCCGGTGATCGACCATCCCGCACACCGTCTCATCGGCATGATCAGCGAGGCCGACGTGGCCCGCCACCTGCCGCAGGAACGGGTCGCCGAGTTCGTCACGGCCGTCTGCTCGGACTGACCCGGGGCCGTGTGGACGGGGCGGTCACCACCGCCCGATCCGGGCGAGCGCCTCGTCCACGCTCGGCACCGGGCGGAAGGCCCTCATCAGCCCGGTGGCGCGCAGGATCCTGAGGGTCGGGGGGCGGGCGCAGACGAACTGCACCTGCCCGCCGTGGCCGTGGACCCGGCTCCGCAGCCGGCACAGGACGGCGAGTCCCGAGCAGTCGATGAAGTCGACGGGGTCCAGGTCGACGATGAGACCGGGGCCCGGGGCGCGGGTCAGCGCGTCGAGCAGCGGAATGATCTCCATCGCCGCGACGATGTCGATCTCCCCGCTGAGTTCCACCACGACGCACCCGTCGATCGTGTGGGTACGCAGGTACGGGCTCACCGGAGCATAAGATCACCGGGCCGATGAGCCGACCAATGCGTCAAGGTCCACTTCACTCGATCGAGTGAGACCTGTGAAAAGCTGCAAAACCCCTGTTCACAGGGGAGGAGAGCGGTACCCGGCGTCGCCGCCGGGTGCACTCAGAGGGCGCGGAGGACGGCGTTCAGCCGGTCCCGGGTGGCGTCCGGGGAGAGGCTGTCGGCGCGCAGCTTCGCCATGACGACGCGGTACTGGTCGACCTCCTCGCGCTTGTCGATGTACATCGCCCCGGTGAGCTGCTCCACGTACACGACGTCCGGGACGTCGGACTCCGGGAAGGTCAGCTGGGTGAAGGTACCGCTGGCGCCCGCGGAGTACCCCGTGAACTCCAGCGGCAGCAGCTGCACCGTCACGTTCGGCTGCTGCGAGGCCTCGATGAGGTGCACCAGCTGGGCCCGCATCACCTCCCGCCCGCCGAACCTGCGGAGCACCACGGACTCGTCCATCACGGCCACGATCTCCGGGGCGAGCTCCGAGGTCAGCAGCTTCTGCCGCTTGTGCCGCAGGTCCAGCCGGCGCTCCACCTCGTCGGCGGGGGCGCCCGGGTGGCCCAGCTCGATGACGGCGCGGCTGTAGTCGTCGGCCTGGAGCAGGCCGTGCACGAACTGCGTCTCGAAGGAGCGGATGACCGAGGCGGACTCCTCCAGGCCCACGTACGTCTGGAACCACGCGGGCAGGACGTCGCCGAAGCCGTGCCACCAGCCGGCGACGTTCGCCTCGCGCACCAGGCCGAGCAGGGCCGTGCGCTCGCCGTCGTCCGTGATGCCGTAGAGGGTGAGCAGGTCGGCCACGTCGCGCTCCTTGAAGCTCACGCGCCCGAGCTCCATGCGGCTGATCTTCGACTCGGACGCGCGGATCGAGTAGCCCGCGGCCTCACGGGTGATGCCCTGCGCTTCGCGCAGCCTGCGCAGCTGCGAGCCCAGGAGGATGCGGCGCACCATCGATCCGCTTCCCGACTGCACTGTGGTCATTTGCGCCTACCTTCTCCCCGTGGCATCCAGCAGTCTGCCACCTTCGCGCTGCGTTCAGTACTCGATCGGTCACTCTCGATCGTCACTCCCGGCCCATCTGCCTCGTGCCATGCAAATGCACGTGCATCCGCCCCTTGCATCGGCCGCAGGCCGTACGGGACGATTGCGTACGTGCCGATACCGGGTGGTGCGCATGTGGACTGAGAGCTCGGCCGGGGTGCAGCCTTTATGGGACGGGCTGGTTCCGGAGCGCCTTTCGTCGTCGAGTGCCACCTCCTGCCCGCTGCCGCCGCGTTACGAGGCGGTCGGCGACGCACGAAGATTCGCGCGGACGACCCTGCACGCCTGGCGCTTGGAAGAACTCCAGGACGGCATCGAACTGGTCGCCTCGGAACTGGTGACCAACGCCCTGCGCTACGCGGTCCCCGAGGACGCGGCCCACGGGTGCGTCCGGCTCAGCCTGGTCAGATGGTCAACGCGCGTAGTGTGCGCGGTGCGGGACCCCAGCAGCCACGGACCCGTCGCCAAGGCCCCGGACTTCGTCGCCGAGTCCGGGCGCGGGCTGCATCTGGTGGAGTCCTTCAGCGAGACCTGGGGCTGGCATCCCCTCACCGGCATGGGGAAAGTCGTCTGGGCGCTCTTCCGTATGCCCGGACAGAACGACGGCCCGTCACATTGAGCCGTAACGGGGACGACCGTCGTCAGTTCGCCACGAAATGATCGAACTCCCCGTTCTTCATCCCCACGATGAGGGATTCAATCTCTTCCTTCGTATATATCAGCGCCGGTCCGTCCGGAAAACGTGAATTGCGCACGGCCACGTCCCCGTCCGGAAGCGCGGCCAGCTCCACGCACTGACCGTTCGCATTGCTGTGCCGGCTCTTCTGCCACACCAGTCCGTGGAGATCGGACGCTGCCATGCCGTTGTACGTGTGGCGCATGCTTCTCTCCAGGTAAGTGCCGTGCAGGACAGGGGAGATGATAGCCAGAGACGGTGTCACGTGCATCTGCACGTGCAGGTGCACGTGCAGTCACTCAGGGTGAATGCAGCGGCCAATGAAGGGCCAACGAACCGTCCGCCGGAATTGCTCCCACCGTATGCGACGGCCCCGCCCGGGAATCGGATTCCCGGGCGGGGCCGTTTAATGCACGAGGCACCGCGGCCGCCGCCGTCACTCCTGACCGGCGGGAACGGTGCCGAGCTTGCCGGCCTTGAAGTCGTCGAAGGCCTGGGCGAGTTCGGCGTGGGTGTTCATCACGAACGGGCCGTACTGCATCATCGGCTCACGAATCGGCAGCCCGCCCAGAAGGACGACCTCGAAGTTGGGGCTGCGCGATTCCTGGGACCCGTCGGCGCGGATCGTAAGGGAATCGCCTCGCCCGAAGACCACCGCCTGACCCATGCGGAAGGGCCGGTTCTCCGGGCCCGCGGTGCCGCGGCCGGCCAGGCCGTACGCCAGGGCGTTGAAGTCCGCGCGCCAGGGCAGCGTGAGCTGGGCGCCCGGGTTCACCGAGACGTGCAGCATGGTGATCGGGGTGTGCGTGGCGCCCGGGCCCTGGTGGCCGTCGATGTCGCCGGCGATGATCCGGATGAGCGCGCCGCCGTCCTCGGACGCCAGCAGCTTGACGCTGCCGCCGCGGATGTCCTGGTACTTCGGCGCGATCATCTTGTCCCTGGCGGGCAGGTTGACCCACAGCTGCAGGCCGTGGAACAGGCCGCCGGTCATGACCAGCTCCTCCGGCGGCGTCTCGATGTGGAGCAGGCCACTGCCGGCCGTCATCCACTGCGTGTCACCATCGGTGATGGTGCCGCCGCCGCCGTGGGAGTCCTGGTGGATGAACGCGCCGTCCATGATGTAGGTGACGGTCTCGAAGCCGCGGTGCGGGTGCCAGGGCGTGCCCTTGGGCTCGCCGGGCGCGTACTCCACCTCACCCATCTGGTCCATCATGATGAACGGGTCGAGGTTCTTGTAGTCGATGCCCGCGAAGGCACGGCGGACGGGGAAGCCCTCCCCCTCGAAGCCGCTCGGGGCGGTGGTCACCTGCAGCGCACGCCGCTGCACCGCGTCGGCGGGGGCGTGGACGCGCGGCAGGGTCAACGGGTTCTCGACGGTCACTGCAGGCATGGCCAGGATCCTCCTCGGATTGTTCAACGTTCAACATAGTTGAACGCTGAACTTCCCGCAACCGTTCCCCGGCCTTTGTCCGGTTTACGTGGGGTGAGGGCCGGATCAGCCGTACATCCGCCGCATGGTGAACTCCACCATCTGCTCGACCGCCTTCGCGTCGAACACCATCCGGTGCTCGCCCTCCATGTCCAGCACGAAGCCGTAGCCGGTCGGCAGCAGGTCCAGCACCTCGGCACCCGTGATCACGAAGTACTTGGACTCCTTGCCTGCGTAGCGGCGCAGCTGCTTCAGCGAGGAGAACATGGGGATCACCGGCTGCTGCGTGTCGTGCAGCGCCAGGAATCCGGGGTTGTCGCCGCGCGGGCAGTAGACCTTGGACGTGGCGAAGACCGCCTGGAAGTCCTCCGCCGACATCGAGCCCGTGGTGAACGCGCGCACCGCGTCCGCCAGCGAGGGCGGTGACGGCTCGGGGTAGCCCGCGCCCATCGGCGCCCCGCCCATCGGCGGCGCCGCCCCTGCCATCCCGTTCTGGTCGTAGCCGTACACGGCACACAGCGTATCGGGCCGCTAGCCCGGCACGGGAGCCTCATGGAGTTCGAACCAGATCGCCTTGCCGTCGCCGAGCGGATCCACGCCCCAG
Source organism: Streptomyces sp. TOM-9 (assembly GCF_056858595.1). Classification (NCBI taxonomy): domain Bacteria; kingdom Bacillati; phylum Actinomycetota; class Actinomycetes; order Kitasatosporales; family Streptomycetaceae; genus Streptomyces; species Streptomyces sp. TOM-9. Next base: position 4,833,226 of record NZ_JBXEQB010000001.1, read on the forward strand.
GCGTCCGCCATCTCCTGCAGGAGCAGCAGTCCGCGTCCGGAGGCGGCCATCTCGCCCGGGGTGCGGCGGTGCGGCATGTCGTCGCTGCGGTCGGTCACGTCGACCCGCAGCCGCCGGACACCCGGCACGCCGAGCAGCTGCGCGCCCAGCACCGCGTCGTCGTCCGTGTGCAGCAGCACATTGGTGACCAGCTCCGACACCAGCAGCACGGCCGCGTCGACCTGGTCCCCGGACGTCCAGTCGTGCAGCAGCGCGCGGACCTCCTCCCGGGCCGCCCGCAGCTGCCGGGGGTCGGTCTGGGCGACGGTGAGCACGCTGCGCCGCACCGGGACGTCGCGGAGCGTCCCGACGGGGTCGCGGCGCACCAGCAGCAGCGCGATGTCGTCCTCCCGGCGGTCGGCGAACGGGCCGGTCAGATGGTGCGAGGCCGGGCCGTGCACCGCCTCGACCAGGGTGTCGGCGAGCGCCTCCAGCCCGTCGTCGACCGCGTCCTCCAGCACCGAGCGCAGCCGCCGCCACCCCGTGCCCAGGTCGTGGCCGCCGGTCTCGACCAGCCCGTCCGTGCAGATGAGCATCGTCTCGCCGGGCTCCAGGGTGAGCCGCGTGGTCGGGTAGTCGGAGTCCGGGGCGATCCCCAGGGGGAGGCCGCCGGCCGTGCGCCGGATGATCGTCGTGCCGTCCGCGAGCCGGACGACCGGGTCCAGGTGCCCCGCCCGTACGACGTCCAGGGTGCCGCTGACCGGATCGACCTCCAGGTAGAGGCAGGTGGCGAAGCGGCCGTCCTCCCCGTCCGCGGAACACTGGGTGAGCCCGGCCAGGAAGCGGGAGGTCCGGGACATCACGGCGTCCGGGCGGTGCCCCTCGGCGGCGTACGCGCGCAGCGCGATGCGCAGTTGCCCCATCACCCCCGCCGCGCGGACGTCGTGGCCCTGCACGTCGCCGACGACCAGGGCGGTGCGCCCCGACGGCAGGTCGATCACGTCGTACCAGTCGCCGCCCACCTGCAGCCCGCCGCCGGTCGGCACGTAGCGGGCGGTCAGCGTCATCCCCTCGACCTGCGGCCGCCGCCCCGGCAGCATCGCGCGCTGCAGCCCGTCGGAGAGCTCCCGCTCGGACTCGTGCAGATGCGCCCGGGACAGCGCCTGGGCGAGCATCCGGGCGACGGTGGTCAGCACCGACCGCTCGTCCGGGGTGAAGGCGACGCGTTCCCGGAAGGCCGCCATCCACGCGCCGATCGTGCGGCCCGCGTGGACCAGCGGCAGGTACGCCCAGGACGACCGCCCGAAGTCCCGCACCAGCGGCCACGTGGCGGGGAAGCGTTCCTCGTACGCCTGCGGGCTCGGCAGGTAGACCGCACGGCCGGTGCGCACCACGACCGCCGCCGGGTACTCCGTGCGGAGCGGCATGTCCAGGAAGGGCACCTCGTCGCCCGGCCGCTGCCCGTGGAACCCGATGGCGCGGAGCCGGTCGCCCTGGACGCCGAAGACGGCGAGGCGGTCGGGGGAGAAGCCCGGCATGGACAGGTGGGCGGCCACGCGGAGCACCTCCTCGGTGCTGTCCGCCTCCGCCAGCGCCCGGCCCGCGTCCAGCAGGAAGGCCTCGCGGGACCGCCGCCAGTCCGCGGGGGCGGCGGGTGCCGCCGCGGTGGGGCGGGTGCCGGTGCCCGCGCCCGGGAGGCCGTGCACCGCGGGGGCCTCCTGCAGCGTGCCGGCGACCTCCTCCGGCCGGCCGCCTGCGGAGGGGAGCCCGAAGGCGCGCACCACCACCGTGCGGACGACCCGTCCGTCCTCCCGGACCACGCGCAGCAGCGACTCCGACGCGGTGCCCTCGGCTATCGCCAGGGCGACCGCCGCCGCCATGTCCACGTAGTCGGAGGCGTGGTAACGGGCCCGGGTCACCCCCGAATGGACCTTCTGCGGCTGGGGCGGAAGCCCTATCAGCCCGGCGCTCACGGCGTCGAGCTCCACCATGTCGGTGGCGCTGTCCCAGCGCCAGACGCCCGTGCCCAGCGCGGCCAGCACGTCCTCGATGCGCATTCGCATAGTTTATGGTTTTCCGCGGCTTTCATACGAATGGGGTCGGGCGCGCGTACCCCCGTAGACTGGGGAGGCCTCATCCCCGAAATCAGACGACTTGGATGAACGATGCATCGGTACCGGTCCCACACCTGCGGTGAGCTGCGCGCCACCGACGTAGACGCGGAAGTGCGCCTGAGTGGTTGGCTGCACAATCGCCGGGATCTGGGCGGCATCCTGTTCGTCGATCTCCGGGACCACTACGGGGTGGTCCAGCTCGTCGCCCGTCCGGGCTCGCCCGCGTACGAGGCCCTGAGCCACCAGTCCAAGGAGTCGGTGCTCCGCGTCGACGGACGCGTCGTCGCCCGTTCGGGGGAGAACGTCAACCCCGACCTGCCCACCGGCGAGGTCGAGGTCGAGGTCACCGAGCTGGAGGTGCTCGGCGCCGCCGACCAGCTGCCGTTCCCGGTCTTCCCGGAGGACAACGCGAACGAGGAGATGCGGCTCACCAACCGCTTCCTCGACCTGCGCCGCGCCCGCATGCACCGCAACATCATGCTGCGCACCCAGGTGATCAGCTTCCTGCGCCGCGAGATGACGGCGCTGGGCTTCAACGAGCTGGCCACCCCCATCCTCTCCGCGACCTCGCCCGAGGGCGCCCGCGACTTCCTCGTGCCCTCCCGCGTGCACCCCGGCACGTTCTACGCGCTGCCGCAGGCCCCGCAGCAGTTCAAGCAGCTGCTGATGATCGCGGGCTTCGACCGCTACTTCCAGATCGCGCCCTGCTTCCGCGACGAGGACAGCCGCGCCGACCGCTCGCCCGGCGAGTTCTACCAGCTCGACGTCGAGATGAGCTTCGTCGAGCAGGAGGACGTCTTCGGGGTCATCGAGAAGGTCATGACCGACCTCTTCGAGGAGTTCGGCGGCGGCCGCCACGTGACCTCGCCCTTCCCGCGGATCCCGTTCCGCGAGTCGATGGTCAAGTACGGCAACGACAAGCCGGACCTGCGCGCCCGCCTGGAGCTGGTCGACGTCTCGTCGGTCTTCGCGGACTCCGGCTTCAAGGCCTTCGCCGGCAAGCACGTCCGCGCCCTGCCGGTGCCGGACACCGCCGAGCAGCCGCGCAAGTTCTTCGACAACCTCGGCGACTACGCCGTCGAGCAGGGCGCCAAGGGCCTGGCCTGGGTCCGGGTCGGCGACGACCTCACCCTCACCGGCCCGATCGCCAAGTTCCTCACCGAGGACGACGTCAAGGCGCTGCTCGCCGCCGTCGACGCCAAGCCCGGCCACGCGGTCTTCTTCGGCGCGGGCGAGTTCGACGAGGTCTCCAAGATCATGGGCGCCGTCCGGGTCGAGGCCGCGAAGCGGGCCGGCCAGTTCGAGGAGGACGTCTTCCGCTTCTGCTGGATCGTCGACTTCCCGATGTTCGAGAAGAACGAGGACACCGGCCAGGTCGAGTTCTCCCACAACCCGTTCTCCATGCCGCAGGGCGGCCTGGAGGCGCTGGAGACCAAGGACCCGCTGGACATCCTCGCCTGGCAGTACGACATCGTCTGCAACGGTGTCGAGCTGTCCTCCGGCGCCATCCGGAACCACGAGCCCGCGATCATGTACAAGGCCTTCGAGATCGCCGGCTACGACCGCGACACCGTCGAGCACGAGTTCGGCGGCATGCTCCGCGCCTTCCACTTCGGCGCCCCGCCGCACGGCGGCATCGCCCCGGGCGTCGACCGCATGGTCATGCTGCTCGCGGACGAGCCCAACATCCGCGAGACCATCGCCTTCCCGCTCAACCAGAACGCCCAGGACCTCCTGATGGGCGCTCCGAGCACGGTCGACGAGGCGCGGCTGAAGGAGCTCCACCTCGCGCTGCGGCTGCCGCCGGAGAAGAAGGCCTGACGGCCCGCACCACGCCGTGACGCCGGAGGGCCCGGAACCGTACGGTTCCGGGCCCTCCGGCGTGCTCGGTCGGTACGGGCCCCTTCGTGCGTCCGCCGAAGGAGGCGGCGCGCGGCCGGACGCTCAGCCGTCCAGGGCGACAAGGGCGACCACCGGGTGGGCCGGGTCGCTGTCGTCGACGGCGACACCGCGGCTGTAGGCGCCGTGGTCCGCGCCGGCTGGCACGTGGTCGCCGGCGTAGCGGGCGTGCGTGAGGCCACCGGCGGCGCGGCGGCAGGGGTCGGCGGGGGGCTCGCCGACCCGCAGGGCCTGCACGTCGGGGCCGAGCGCGCCGAAGCCGGAGGCGGACAGGAACCGCTCCAGGCCTGTGGCGGTGGTGCGGAAGCTCAGTTCGAGGTCGTGCGCGCCGGACAGCCCGCCGCCCTGCGCGAGGTAGTGCACGTCCTGCGGGTCGTCGGGCAGTCGCAGGCCGAAGCGCCCGGCGGCCTCCGCCAGCGTGACGTTGCTGCCGCGGCACGCCCCGTCCCGGCCCGGGGCGGCACCGGAGCGGCGGTCGCCCGAGCCGGTCAGCGAGACCGCGAGGATCACCCCGGCCACCACCAGCACCAGGGTCAGGCCCACCGCCAGGATCAGCACCAGCGGGGACCTGTCCCTGACCGTGGTCGGCATCAGACCGCCTCCGGCTCCCCGCCGAAGCGCTCGCGGTAGGCGTCCAGGTCCTCCTCGGTGATCTTCGCGAAGAGCACCGGCGGGACGGTGAAGGCCCTCCCGGCCGGGACGGCGGCCAGCGCGCGGGCCTCCTCGGGGGTGACCCAGGCCGCGGTGTCGTCCGTCAGGGCGAAGGCACCGCGCATGGCGGCGGCCGTGGCCGGGATGAAGGGCTCGGAGACGACCGCGTAGAGGTGGATCAGGTTCATCGCGGTGCGCAGGGTCAGGGCGGCGCCGTCGGCGTCCGTCTTGATCTCCAGCCAGGGGGCCTTCTCCTCCAGGTAGGAGTTTCCGGCGCTCCACAGGGCGCGCAGCGCCTGCGCGGCCTTGCGGAACTGCAGGTCCTCCATGTGCCGCTCGTACTCGGCGAGGAGCTCGGCGATCTGCGCGCCCAGGCGCTCCTCGGCCTCCCCGGCCTCCCTGCCCGCGGGCACCTCGTCGCCGAAGCGCTTGCGGGAGAAGGACAGCACGCGGTTGACGAAGTTGCCGAGGGTGTCGGCGAGGTCCTTGTTGACCGAGGCCGCGAAGTGCTCCCAGGTGAAGGAGGTGTCGTCGGACTCCGGCGCGTTCGCGATCAGGAAGTAGCGCCAGTAGTCGGCGGGCAGGATCTCCAGGGCGGCGTCGGTGAAGATGCCGCGCCGCTGCGAGGTGGAGAACTTGCCGCCGTAGTAGGTCAGCCAGTTGAAGGCCTTGACGTAGTCGACCTTCTTCCACTTGTCGCGGGTGCCCAGCAGGGTCGCCGGGAACATCACCGTGTGGAAGGGGACGTTGTCCTTGGCCATGAACTCGGTGTAGCGCACGTCGGTGTCGACGTCGTACCACCAGGAGCGCCAGTCGCGGGTCTCGCCGTCGCCCGCGGCGTCCGACCACTCCTTGGTGGCGCCGATGTACTCGATCGGCGCGTCGAACCAGACGTAGAAGACCTTGCCCTCGGCCGCCAGGTCCGGCCAGGTGTCGGCCGGCACCGGCACGCCCCAGTCGAGGTCGCGGGTGATGGCGCGGTCCTGCAGGCCCTCGGTCAGCCACTTGCGGGCGATGGAGGAGGCGAGCGTCGGCCAGTCCTTGCCGTGCTCGTCGACCCAGGCCTCGACCTCGTGGGAGAGCTTGGACTGCAGCAGGAAGAGGTGCTTGGTCTCGCGGACCTCCAGCCGGCTGCTGCCGCTGATCGCGGAGCGCGGCTCGATCAGGTCGGTCGGGTCCAGCACACGGGTGCAGTTCTCGCACTGGTCGCCGCGTGCCTTGTCGTAGCCGCAGTGCGGGCAGGTGCCGACGATGTAGCGGTCGGGCAGGAAGCGCTCGTCGTCCAGGGAGTAGACCTGGCGGATGGCGCGCTCCTCGATGAAGCCGTTCTCCTTCAGCTCCCGCGCGATGGCCTGGGTGATCTCGCGGTTCTGCTGCGAGGAACTGCGGCCGAAGTAGTCGAAGGAGAGCGCGAAGCCGTCGTAGACCGCCTTCTGCGCGTCGTGCTGCTGCGCGCAGAACGCGTCGACCGGCAGGCCGGCCTCCTGCGCTGCGAGCTCGGCCGGGGTGCCGTGCTCGTCGGTGGCGCAGATGTAGAGCACCTCGTGGCCGCGCTGGCGCAGGTACCGGGAGTAGACGTCGGCCGGGAGCATGGACCCCACCATGTTGCCCAGGTGCTTGATCCCGTTGATGTACGGAAGGGCGCTGGTGATGAGGTGTCGAGCCATTGCCGGCTGCTCCCAAGTCGCTACTGTGGGTGAGGATTTCCTCTACGGACCGTCAATATCGTATCCGACCGGGAAGGTCCACCCGTTCGCCCTTTCCGGCATGCGGACACGGCCGGGGCCGTGATCGGCTGGCCGGGTGGACGCGCCCCTTCTGCCGGCCTCCGCGCGACGGACGGCCGCGTGGTGCGGCGTCGTGCTGCTGGTGGCCGGTGTGGGCGCGCTCGTCGTCTGGCTGGTCGTCACCTTCGCGGCGGTCGTCACGCCCGTCCTGCTGGCCCTGCTGGGCAGCGCCCTGCTGGGCCCGCTGTACCGGCGGCTGCGGGCCGTCAAGGTGCAGCGGTCTGCGGCGGCGGCGCTGACCTGCGTGGCGCTGGTGGTCTTCGTCGCGGCCGCGGGGTTCGTGGTCGTCCACAGCCTGGTGGAGACCGGGGACGAGATCGTGGCCTCGCTCAAGGACGCGGCCCGGAAACTGCTGCCACGCCTGGGCGCGTCGGGGACCTCGCTGAACGACACCATCGACAGCCTCAAGTCCTTCGCCACCAAGTACGGCGCCCGCGCCGCCTCCGGGGTGGTGTCCGGCATCAGCATCGTGGGACAGCTCATCGCGACCGCCGTGCTGGCGCTGCTGCTGACCTTCTTCTTCCTGCGCGACGGCGCCCGGTTCCCCGTGCTGCTGCGCGAGGCCGCCCCGCGCGGCACCGGTCCCCTGCTGGAGCGGATCGCCCACCGCGCCTTCGCGGCGGTCCAGGGCTTCATGCGGGGCACGACGGTGATCGCGCTGATCGACGCCACGCTCATCGGCATCGGCCTGCTGATCCTGCGGGTGCCGGGGGCGCCGGGCCTGGCCGCGCTGGTCTTCATCGGCGCCTACATCCCGTACCTGGGGGCGTTCATCTCCGGCGCGGTGGCGGTGCTCGTCGCCCTCGCCGACCGGGGGTGGGTGATCGGCGTGTGGGCCCTGGGGGTGGTGCTGGCGGTGCAGGTGCTGGAGGGGCACGTACTGCAGCCGATCGTGCAGAGCCGCACGGTGCACATGCACCCCGCGCTGGTGCTGCTGGCGATCACCGCGGGGGCGAGCCTGGCGGGCATCCTCGGGATGCTGCTGGCGGTGCCGATCGCGGCCGCCGCCTTCGGGGCCCTGGACGAACTCCGGCGCCATGAGCCGGACGTTCCTCCAGAAGTCGAAGGCCCTCCGTCACATCCGGCCGGATAGGGGTTGTTTTTATTACCCGCGGGTAGCATCATTACCGACTGGTAAGTGATAAAGCTGCGAGGACTGCGAACCCTTCCCGCCGTCCGACCGACCCCGACGGAGCCGTCGCCATGGGCCACTACAAGTCAAACCTTCGCGACATCGAGTTCAACCTCTTCGAGGTCCTCGGACGCGACAAGCTGTACGGGACCGGCCCGTTCGCCGAGATGGACGTCGAGACCGCCAAGGACATCCTGTCCGAGGTCGCACGCCTCGCGGAGAACGAGCTCGCCGACTCCTTCGCCGACGCCGACCGCAACCCGCCGGTCTTCGACCCGGAGACCAACACCGCCCCCGTGCCGGACTCCTTCAAGAAGAGCTACAAGACCTTCATGGACTCCGAGTACTGGCGCCTGGGCCTGCCGGAGGGCATCGGCGGCACCACCGCCCCGCCGTCCCTGATCTGGTCGTACGCGGAGCTGATCCTCGGCTCCAACCCGGCGATATGGATGTACTCCTCCGGCCCGGCCTTCGCCCGCATCCTCTTCGAGGAGGGCAACGAGGTCCAGAAGAAGATCGCCGGGATCGCGGTCGAGAAGACCTGGGGCTCCACGATGGTCCTCACCGAGCCGGACGCAGGATCGGACGTGGGCGCCGGCCGCACGAAGGCCGTCGAGCAGGAGGACGGCTCCTGGCACATCGAGGGCGTGAAGCGCTTCATCACCTCCGGCGAGCACGACATGGAGGAGAACATCCTCCACTACGTCCTCGCCCGCCCCGAGGGCGCCGGCCCCGGCACCAAGGGCCTGTCCCTCTTCCTCGTCCCGAAGTACCTCTTCGACTTCGAGACCGGCGAGCTGGGCGAGCGCAACGGCGTCTACGCCACGAACGTCGAGCACAAGATGGGCCTGAAGGCCTCCAACACCTGCGAGATGACCTTCGGCGACCAGCACCCCGCCAAGGGCTGGCTCATCGGCGACAAGCACGACGGCATCCGCCAGATGTTCCGCATCATCGAGTTCGCCCGCATGATGGTCGGCACGAAGGCGATCTCCACCCTCTCCACCGGCTACCTCAACGCGCTGGAGTACGCCAAGGAGCGCGTGCAGGGCCCGGACCTCGCGCAGTTCATGGACAAGAGCGCGCCCAAGGTCACCATCACCCACCACCCCGACGTGCGCCGCTCCCTGCTGACGCAGAAGGCCTACGCCGAGGGCATGCGCGCCCTGGTCCTCCACACCGCCTCCGTCCAGGACGCGATCGCCGTCGCCGAGGCGGCCGGCGAGGAGGCCAAGGCCCTCGAGGCGCTCAACGACCTGCTCCTGCCGATCGTCAAGGGCTACGGCTCCGAGAAGGGCTACGAGCAGCTCGCCCAGTCCCTGCAGATCTTCGGCGGCTCCGGCTTCCTGCAGGAGTACCCGATCGAGCAGTACATCCGCGACGCCAAGATCGACACCCTCTACGAGGGCACCACGGCGATCCAGGGCCAGGACTACTTCTTCCGGAAGATCGTCCGCAACCAGGGCGCCGCGCTGACCACCCTCTCCGAGGAGATCAAGAAGTTCCTCGCCGAGGCCACCGGTGGCGACGAGCTGGCCGCCGCCCGCGAGCAGCTCGCCAAGGCCGCCGTGGACCTGGAGGCCATCGTCGGCAAGATGCTCACCGACCTCGCCGCCACCGAGCAGGACGTGAAGTCCATCTACAAGGTGGGCCTGAACACCACCCGCCTGCTGCTCGCCTCCGGCGACGTCGTCGTCGGCTACCTGCTGCTCAAGGGCGCCGCCGTCGCCGCCGGGAAGCTGGCCGCCGGCGCCTCCGCCAAGGACACCGCCTTCTACACCGGCAAGATCGCCGCCGCGAAGCACTTCGCCGCCGAAATCCTGCCGCAGGTCTCCGTCGCGCGGTCCGTCGCCGACGGCGTCACCCTCGACGTCATGGACCTGCCGGAAGAGGCGTTCTGACCCGGTCCTGACCGGTTCCGGCCGGGACCGATACGGCAACGACGGCCCGCTCCTCCCACGAGGAGCGGGCCGTCGCGCCTCCTTATGCTTGAAGCATGAACCCTCAGCCCCACTTCGGCCGCGGCCACACCGACGACCTCGCAGCCTTCCTCACCGCCAGCCCGTCCCAGTACCACGCGGTCGCGAGCGCCGCCGAGCGCCTGGAGAAGGCCGGATTCCAGCAGGTGGCCGAGACCGAGGCGTGGGGCGCCGGGGCGGGCGGCAAGTACGTGCTGCGGGGTGGCGCGATCATCGCCTGGTACGTGCCCGAGGGGGCCGGACCCGCCACCCCCTACCGGGTGGTCGGCGCCCACACCGACTCCACCAACCTGCGCGTCAAGCCCCGTCCCGACTCGGGCTCCTTCGGGTGGCGCCAGATCGCCGTCGAGATCTACGGCGGCGCCCTCCTCAACACCTGGCTCGACCGCGACCTGGGCCTGTCCGGCCGGCTGGTGCTGCGCGACGGCACGACGACGCTGGTCCACGTCGACCGGCCGCTGCTGCGGGTGCCGCAGCTCGCCGTCCACCTCGACCGCGCCGTCAACACCGAGGGCCTCAAGCTCGACAAGCAGCGCCACATGCAGCCCGTCTGGGGCCTCGGCGAGGTCGACGAGGGCGCCCTGATCGCGTTCCTCGCGGAGGAGAGCGGCGTGGCCGCCGCCGACGTCGTCGGCTGGGACCTGATGACCCACGACGTCCAGCCGCCCGCCTACCTCGGCCGCGACCGCGAGTTCCTGGCCGCGGGCCGGCTCGACAACCTGCTCTCCGTGCACGCCGGCACCGCCGCCCTGGCGGCCGTCGCCGGGGCCGACCTGCCGTACATCCCCGTGCTGGCCGCCTTCGACCACGAGGAGACCGGCAGCGAGTCCGACACCGGCGCCGTCGGCCCGCTGCTCGGCAACGTCCTGGAGCGCTCCGTCTTCGCCCGCGGCGGCAGCTACGAGGACCGCGCCCGCGCCTTCGCCGGCACCGTGTGCGCCTCCTCCGACACCGGCCACGCCGTCCACCCCAACTACGCGGAGAAGCACGACCCGACGCACCGCCCGATGCCCAACGGCGGCCCGATCCTCAAGGTCAACGTCAGCCAGCGCTACGCCACCGACGGCACCGGCCGCGGCATCTTCGCCGCCGCCTGCGAGCGGGCCGGCGTGCCCTGGCAGGCCTTCGTCTCCAACAACGCCATGCCCTGCGGCACCACCATCGGCCCCATCACCGCCGCCCGGCACGGCATCACGACCGTGGACGTCGGCGTGCCGATCCTCTCGATGCACTCCGCGCGCGAACTGTGCGGCGCCGACGACCCGTACCTGCTGGCCAGCGCCCTGAAGGCGTTCCTGGAGGGCTGATCCGCGGGCCCCGACGGTGAAGTCCGCCCGCCGGGAGCGGACTTCACCGGCGGGGACCGGTCATGAGACGTCCGCCCCGGGGTACACGGGTTCTACGAGTCCGTAGTGCCAACCCAGTTCGGAGGCGGACATCATGGGCATCGGCGGTTGCATCGGTCTGATCGCGGTGGGGGCCATCCTCACCTTCGCGACCGACTGGCACATGGCGGGGGTCAACCTTGACCTGGTCGGACTGATCATGATGGCGGTCGGCGTCATCGGCCTGGCCGCGTACGTCAGCATCTTCAAGAAGCGCCGGGTCGTGGAACCGATGCCGGTGATGGACGAGCGCGCCCGCAACTACCCGCACGTGTGACGGACGTGCGGGGGCGTCAGGCGTCCATCCCCGCGAGCACCAGGGCGAGCCGGGTGTCCCCCTCGGCCGTCAGCCGGACGGGGACACCCCAGTCCTGCTGGTGCACGTGGCAGGCCGGGAACTCGTTGTCCGGGTCGTCGTCGCACGACGCGGCCATCGCCGACACGTGGAGCACCCCCTCGCCGACGTCCCCGTTCAGGACGACGTCCCGGAAGAGGTCCGTGCCCTTGCCGGCCCCCTCCAGCAGCAGCTCCGGCGGCGTCGCGCTGACCAGCAGCCGCGTCGAGGGGCCGTAGCGCTCGTCGAGCTTCTGGCCGGCCGGGGCGGAGAACACCACGTCCAGCCGCAGCGGCCCCGGCGCCACGTCCGTCGCGGGCCGCTGCGTACGGTGCGCCGCACCCTCGACCCGCGCCGCCTCCTCCGGCAGGCGCAGCCGCGTCAGCCGGTGACGGGCGGACTCCACCACCACGATCTCCGCGCCGTCCACCACCGCGCCCGACGGCTCCCGCAGGTCCGTCGCGAGCGTGCCGACCTCACCGGTCGCCGGATCGAAGCGGCGCAGCGCGTGGTTGTACGTGTCGCTGACCGCGACCGACCCGTCCGGCAGCGCGGTCACCCCCAGCGGATGCTGCAGCAGCGCCTGCTCCGCGGCACCGTCCCGGTGACCGAAGTCGAACAGCCCCGTGCCGACGGCGGTGCGCACCACGTACCCCGCGCCGTCACCGGCCCGCTCCACCCAGCGCAGCGCGCTCGTCTCGGAGTCCGCGACCCACAGCCGCTCGCCGGCCGCCGCCAGGCCCGACGGCTGCGCGAACCACGCCTGCTCCGCCGGCCCGTCGACCAGCCCCTCGTTCGTCGTCCCGGCCGCCACGGCGACCGTCCCGTCCGCCGGGTCGTACGTCCACAGCTGGTGGACGCCCGCCATGGCGATCCACACCTTGCCGTCCCACCACGCCACGTCCCACGGCGAGGACAGGTCGGTCCCCAGCGCCGGGCCCGAGGTCGCCGACCCCTGCCACCACTGCCTCCCGGTGCCGGCCACCGTCTCCAGGGCCCCGCCCGCCGGGTCGAACGTCCGCAGCCGGTGGTTCACGGTGTCCGCGACGACCACCGTGCCGTCCGGCAGCAGCGCCAGCCCCTGCGGCTCGCTCAAGTCCCCCGGCCCGCCGATCCGCCGCACGACGGTCTCCCCGTCCGGCTCCATCTCCACCAGCTGGTGCCGGGTCGAGTCCGACACCAGCAGGTTCCCCGACGGCAGCCGCAGCGCCTTCCCCGGGAACCGCAGGTCCGTCGCCACCGGCTCCGGCGGCACGTACGGCCCGTCCCCGCGGCGCAGCGTCCCCTTCGCCGCGTGCTCCGCCTCCAGCTCGGTGACCAGCGCCTCCAGCGCGTGGGCGTGCCCCTCCCCGGAGTGCTGGGCCACGACGTAGCCCTCCGGGTCGATCACGGTCAGCGTCGGCCACGCCCGCACGGCGTACTGCTTCCAGGTGGCCAGCTCCGGATCGTCCAGCACCGGGTGGTGCACCCCGTAGCGCTCCACGGCGTCCACGACCGACTGGTGTTCCGCCTCGTGCACGAACTTCGGCGAGTGGACGCCGACGATCACCACGGTGTCGCGGTGCTTCTCCTCCAGCTCGCGCAGCTCGTCGAGGACGTGCAGGCAGTTGATGCAGCAGAAGGTCCAGAAATCGAGGATCACGATCGATCCCCGCAGGTCGGAAAGGTCCAGCTGCTTGCCGCCGGTGTTGAGCCAGCCGCCCTTCCCGACCAGCTCGGGGGCACGGACACGGGCACGGCGGGGCTTGGGGGAGGACGCGGAGGCCGAATCGTTCATGCTGCAAGGGTGCCACCCCGCGCGAGGGGCGATCACGGCCGTGGGCCCGGTACAACCTTTTCCCGTGGTGGACCGTCTCTCCTGTACCGACCGTCCCTCGTGCCACGGCACGACCAGGGGCACCGCAGCGTTCGGCCGCGTCGTGCTCCCCCGTCCGGACGGCCGATCCAGACCGGCGCGGGCCGCCGAAAGGCCCCGCACGCAGCAGGAGCTCGTATGCCCACGCGCAAGAACCTCCGCCTGGTCGCCGCGACGGCCGCAGCCGTCGCACTGACCGGAGGGCTGCTCACCGTCTCGGCGGGGACCGCAGCCGCCGCACCCGCCAAGTACGCCGACGACTTCAACGGCGACGGCTACCGCGACTTCGCCACCGGCGGCAGCGGTTCGGTCACCGTCACGTACGGGACCGCGAGCGGTCCCGGAACCAAGGTCAAGACCTTCACCCAGAGCAGCGCCGGCATCCCCGGCACGGCGGGCGACAGCGGAGGCTACGCCGACATGTTCGGCGACTCCCTGGCGACCGCCGACTTCAACCGCGACGGGTACGCCGACCTCGCGGTCGGCGACGGCTCCGAGAAGGTGGGCAGCCGCGCCGCCGCGGGCGCGGTCACCGTCGTCTGGGGCTCCAAGTCGGGGCTGTCGTCCACCGCCACCCGCATACCGCTCAAGTCCCCCCACGCCGGGTACGAGTTCGGCGCCTCACTCGCGACCGGCGACTTCAACGGCGACGGCAAGATCGATCTGGCCGTCACGGACGTCGAGTCCGTGTACATCTACCGGGGCGGCTTCGCCAAGTCCGGCACCACGGGCAAGGTCACCCGCCACACCCCGGCCCCGGGCGCGGGCAACATGCTCGAACCTGCCGGGCTCGTCGCCGGCAAGGTCACCAAGGACGCCGCCACCGACCTGTACGTCCTCGGCCAGGGCTACCGGAACAACAGGGCCACCTCGGTCGCCTGGTTCCTGCGCGGCGGTTCCACCGTCAAGGCGGGCAAGTTCACCACGTACAACACCTCGTCCCCGAACTACGGCCCCTCGGGCGTGATCGCGGACTTCGACAAGAACGGCTACGGCGACCTCGCGGTCGGCGACCACCCGTACAACAAGGGCGCCGGGGCCGTCTTCGTGCTGCGCGGCGGCTCCAGCGGCCCCACCACCGGCTACCGCCTCACCCAGGCCACCGCCGGTGTCGTCACCGGCGCCACCGGCGGCGACGCGTTCGGCTCCACGGTCTCCGCGGGTGACACGAACCGCGACGGCTACCCGGACCTCGCGGTCGGTGTGCCCGGGGAGAAGATCGGCACCGCCAAGCACGCGGGCGGCGTGCACGTCCTGCGCGGCGGCAAGAAGGGTCTGACGGGTACCGGCTCCCAGTGGTTCAACCTGCAGACCGCGGGCGTCCCCGGCGATGCCACGGAGTACTCCGGGTTCGGCTGGTTCATCCGTCTGCGCGACCTCGACCGGGACGGCGACGCCGACCTCCTGGCCTCCGGGGGCAGCTACGAACAGTCGGGCGTGCTGCTGCCCGGCGGCACCAAGGGCATCACCGCGGCCTCCGCCCGGGTGATCCCGCTGCTCGCCGCGTTCCCGCAGTAGCGGGGGCGGGTTCGACGGCGGGAGGGCCCGGGCAGCCGCTTGCCCGGGCCCTTCCCCGTGACGCCCGCCCCGGACGGCGGGGTCCGCCGCGAGGTCCGGCGGTGCGGGGCTCAGGGGCGCAGGTCGCTCACGACGTCCGTGGTGGCGACGAGGCCGGAGTGGATGGTGGGGGCGAGACTGGAGCCGGCGAGGCAGAAGCCGAGGAGGACGCAGAGGATCGCGTGGGAGACCTTCAGCGACTTCGCCCGGAGCAGGATGAGCGTGATCACGATCAGGAGCAGGACCACGGAGATGGATACCGCCATGGCCGTATGACGTCACAGATCGCCACCGGGGTGGGGGCGACACGCGCGGGAAGGGCCCGGACGCACAAATGTCCGGGCCCTTCCCGTTGCCGTGCCCGGGGCCGATCAGGCCCAGGTGATCAGGCGCTTGGGGTACTCCAGGACCGCCGCGACGTCGGCGAGGACCTTGGAGCCGAGCTCGCCGTCGACCAGGCGGTGGTCGAAGGAGAGCGCGAGCGTGGTGACCTGGCGGGGCTTGACCTTGCCCTTGTGGACCCAGGGCAGCTCCTTGACCGCGCCGAAGGCGAGGATCGCGGACTCCCCGGGGTTGAGGATGGGCGTGCCGGTGTCGATGCCGAAGACGCCGACGTTGGTGATGGTGACCGTGCCGCCCTGCATGTCGGCCGGTGAGGTCTTGCCCTCACGGGCCGTGGCGACCAGGTCACCGAGGGCGGACGCCAGTTCGGGCAGGGTCTTGCCCTGGGCGTCCTTGATGTTGGGGACGATCAGCCCGCGCGGGGTGGCGGCGGCGATGCCCAGGTTGACGTAGCCCTTGTGGACGATCTCCTGGTTGGCCTCGTCCCAGGCGGCGTTGACCTCCGGGTTGCGGCGGATCGCGACCAGCAGGGCCTTGGCGACCAGCAGGAGCGGGCTGACCTTGAGCCCGGCGAAGGCCGGGTCGGTCTTGAGCTCCTGCACGAGCCGCATGGTCCGGGTGATGTCGAAGGTGACGAACTCGGTCACGTGCGGCGCGGTGAAGGCGCTGGCGACCATGGCCGCGGCCGTCGCCTTCCGGACGCCCTTGATCGGGACGCGGGTCTCCAGCGCGCCCGCGGCGGGTGCCAGGGCGGGAGCCGGTACCGCCACCGGGGCGGCGGTGACCTGCGCGGGGGCGACCGGCGCGGCGGTGGGGGCCGCCGCCTTCTGGACGTCCTCACGGGTGATCGTGCCCTGCGGCCCGGTCGGGGTGACCGCGGCCAGGTCCACGCCCAGGTCCTTGGCGAGCTTGCGCACCGGCGGCTTGGCCAGCGGGCGGACCTCGGCGGGGGCGAACCCGGCGTGAGCCGCCGGGGCCGGGGCTGCGGCGGCCGGCGCCGGGGCGTGGCCGTTGAGCTCGCCCTGGACGGCCTGCTGCGCCCCGGTCTGCGCCGGCACGGCGGGCTGCTTGCGCGCCCGGCGCTTGGTCGACGAGGCGGCGACGCCGTAGCCGACCAGCACGGGCTGGCGCTTCTGCGCCGGCTCCGCGGCGGGGGCCGGCGCGGCGGCCGGCTCCGGTGCGGCCACGGCGGCCGGTTCGCCGCCCTCGCCCTCACCGGTGTCGACGGCGATGATCACGGTGCCGACGTCGACGGTCTCGCCCTCGGGGAAGCGCAGCTCGTGCACCACCCCGTCGAACGGGATCGGAAGCTCGACCGCGGCCTTGGCGGTCTCCACCTCGCAGACCACCTGGCCGTCGGTGACGGTGTCGCCGGGCTTGACGTACCACTTGAGGATCTCGGCCTCGGTGAGTCCCTCGCCGACGTCCGGCATCTTGAACTCACGGAAGCGCTGCGGTGCTGCCACTGTCGTCACAACCCTCTCCTCAGAACGCCAGCGATCGGTCGACGGCGTCCAGCACCCGGTCCAGGCCGGGCAGGTACTCCTCCTCCACCCGGGCCGGCGGGTACGGGGCGTGGAAGCCGCCGACCCTCAGCACCGGGGCCTCCAGGTGGTAGAAGCACCGCTCGGTGATGCGGGCCGCGATCTCCGCGCCCATGCCGAGCTGCACCGGCGCCTCGTGCACGACGACCAGGCGGCGGGTCTTCTCCACCGACGCCTGGACGGCGTCGAAGTCGAGCGGGGACAGCGACCGCAGGTCCACGACCTCCAGGCTACGGCCCTCCTCGGCGGCCGCGGCGGCCGCCTCCAGGCAGACCTTCACCATGGGGCCGTACGCGGCCAGGGTGAGGTCGGTGCCCTCCCGGGCGGTACGGGCCTTGTGCAGCGGCGCGGGGATGCCGTCGGTGTCGACCTCGCCCTTGTCCCAGTAACGGCGCTTGGGCTCGAGGAAGATCACCGGGTCGTCGGAGTCGATCGCCTGCTGCAGCATCCAGTAGGCGTCCTGCGGGGTCGACGGGGAGACGACCTTGAGCCCGGCGGTGTGCGCGAAGTACGCCTCGGGCGACTCGCTGTGGTGCTCGACGGCGCCGATGCCACCGCCGTAGGGGATGCGAATGACGACCGGGAGCTTGATCTTGCCCAGGGCGCGCGCGTGCATCTTGGCGAGCTGGGTGACGATCTGGTCGTACGCGGGGAAGACGAAGCCGTCGAACTGGATCTCCACGACGGGGCGGTAGCCGCGCAGGGCCAGGCCGATCGCGGTGCCGACGATGCCGGACTCCGCGAGCGGGGTGTCGATCACCCGCTGCTCGCCGAAGTCCTTGTGCAGACCGTCGGTGATCCGGAAGACACCGCCGAGCTTGCCGATGTCCTCACCCATGAGGACGACCTTGGGGTCGGTCTCCAGGGACTTGCGCAGTGCCTCGTTGAGGGCCTTGGCGATGGTCATCGTTGCCATGGTCAGTGACCCTCCGTGCTGTCGGCGAAGGACGCCTGGTACTCCGCGAACTGGGCGCGCTCCTCGTCGACGAGGGCGTGGCCGTCGGCGTAGATGTTCTCGAAGATCGACATGGGGTCGGGGTCGGGCATGGCGCGCACGGCCTCGCGGACCCGCTTGCCGAGCGCCTCGCTCTCCTCCTCGACACCGGCGAAGAAGGCCTCGTCGGCGATGCCGTCCTTCTCCAGGTAGCTGCGCAGCCGCAGGATCGGGTCCTTGTGCTCCCACTGCTCCCGCTCCTCGTCGAGGCGGTAGCGGGTGGGGTCGTCGGACGTGGTGTGGGCGCCCATGCGGTAGGTGAAGGCCTCGACGAGCATCGGTCCCTGGCCGGAGCGGGCGTGCTCCAGGGCGGCACGGGTGACCGCGAGGACCGCGAGGACGTCGTTGCCGTCGACCCGCACGCCGGGGAAGCCGAAGCCGGCGGCGCGCTGGTAGATCGGGACGCGGCTCTGCTTCTCGGTGGGCTCGGAGATCGCCCACTGGTTGTTCTGGCAGAAGAAGACCACGGGGGCGTTGTAGACGGCGGCGAAGGTGAAGGCCTCCGCGACGTCGCCCTGGCTGGAGGCACCGTCGCCGAAGTAGGCGATGACGGCGGAATCCGCGCCGTCCTTGCTGATGCCCATCGCGTAGCCGGTCGCGTGCAGCGTCTGGGAGCCGATCACGATCGTGTACAGGTGGAAGTTGTTCTCGTTCGGGTCCCAGCCGCCGTGGTTCACCCCGCGGAACATGCCGAGCAGGTTGACCGGGTCCACCCCGCGGCACCAGGCGACGCCGTGCTCGCGGTAGGTGGGGAAGACGTAGTCGTCCGGCCTGGTGGCCCGCCCGGAGCCGATCTGTGCGGCCTCCTGGCCCAGCAGCGACGCCCACAGACCCAGCTCGCCCTGCCGCTGCAGGGAGGTGGCCTCCGCGTCGAACCGGCGGGTCAGGACCATGTCCCGGTACAGACCGCGCAGCTCTTCGGGGCTCAGGTCGATGGAGTACTCACTGTGCTGGACGCGCTCGCCCTCGGGGGTCAGGAGCTGCACCAGCTCCGGCTCGCCCTCACGGCGCTTCGCTCCACCGCGCGTGCCCGTACGGGGCGTACGGGGCTTCGCGGCAGTGCTTTTCACGCTCACGCTTGCTCCTCCGTCTGTCCGGCCCCCGGGATCCGCCGGCGGCCAGTGCGGCTCCTGCCCGACTCGTCGCGGCGCACGGGGTGTGTGCGGCACGGCCGAGCCGGGAGTGTTGGTCGACCCGGCAGGCAGCCCTGCGAAGTGAACGTTACCCACACCTCCCGCTTTCGCGCGAAGGGTGTTCTACCTGCGGTTTTGTTTGGATTTCCTAGTAAATGGGCGTTCTCGCAGGCCACCGGGACAACGGCACGGTATCCCGAGGATCGATTCTTCGTAAGAGGTCGGCGCGGGTCGCGTGTGCAACGCTGAAGTTGTGACCGAAAAGTCGGTAATCACGGTGTTCCTACTGGACGACCACGAAGTCGTCCGGCGCGGGGTGCACGAGCTCCTCGCCGCCGAGGACGGGATCGAGGTCGTCGGCGAGGCCGGCACGGCCGCCGAGGCGCTGGCCCGGATCCCGGCCGTGCGGCCCGACGTGGCGGTGCTGGACGTCCGGCTGCCGGACGGCAGCGGCGTCGAGGTGTGCCGGGAGATCCGCTCCTCGCAGCCCGGCGTCGCGTGCCTGATGCTCACCTCCTACGCGGACGACGAGGCGCTCTTCGACGCGATCATGGCGGGCGCGTCGGGCTACGTGCTGAAGGACATCCGCGCCACCGACCTGGTCGGCGCCGTACGGGACGTCGCCGCCGGCCGGTCACTGCTGGACCCGGTCGCCACCGCCCGCGTCCTGGAGCGCCTGCGCGGCGGCGGGGAACGCCAGGAGGGCCGCCTCGCCGACCTGACCGACCAGGAGAAGCGGATCCTCGACCTCATCGGCGAGGGCCTCACCAACCGGCAGATCGGCGACCGGCTGCACCTCGCGGAGAAGACGGTCAAGAACTACGTCTCCTCCCTGCTCGCCAAGCTCGGGATGCAACGGCGCACCCAGGCCGCCGCCTACGTCGCCCGGCTGCGCAGCGGCGGCTCGCCGGGGCCGGACACGGGAGCGGGGACGGGCCCGGGTCGGTCCGGATCCTGACGGTCCGGATCCGGGCCCCGGCGACCCACGTACCAGTCCGTATGCCGGACGTGGGCTGCTGGCGCATACGTCTTGTATCTATGATGTGCGCATCATGACCCGGAGCCCCGTCGCGACCGCCGGCACCACCGCCGAGCCGGCCGCCAAGCAGCCGCCCGCCGCCGAGCGGGTCTACACGCACGTCAAACAGGCGGTCCTCGACCGCCGCTACGAGGGCGGCACCCTCCTGAGCGAGGGCGAGCTGGCCGAGGCCGTGGGCGTCTCGCGCACCCCGGTCCGCGAGGCGCTGCTGCGCCTGGAGGCCGAGGGCCTGCTGAAGCTCTACCCGAAGAAGGGCGCCCTGGTGCTGCCGGTCTCCGCGCAGGAGATCGCGGACGTCGTGGAGACCCGGCTGCTCGTGGAGCGCCACGCGGTGATGAAGGTGGTGCCTGCCCCACAGCGGCTGCTGACCCGCCTGGAGGAGCTGCTGGACGAGCAGCGCGGGCACGCAGCGACGGGCGACCTGGCCGCCTTCGCGGCGGCCGACCGCTGCTTCCACGCCGAGATCGTGCGCGCCGCGGGCAACCGCATCCTGGCGCACCTGTACGACCAGTTGAGGGACCGTCAACTGCGCATGGGGGTGGCGACGATGCACGCGGAGCCGGGCCGGATCGCCAAGAACGTCGCCGAACACACCGAGATCCTCCACGCGTTGCGCGCGGGGGACGCCGCCCTGGCGGCCACGCTGGTCGAACGGCACGTCAGCTGGGTGAAGTACCTGGCCAGGGGCGAGTGATGGCAGCGAACGCCACCCCGGCCGGCGAACCGCCCGGCGGCACCAAGGCGGTCGCGGTCTGGAGCATCGGCACCCTCGTCTACACGGTCGCGGTCGTGCACCGCACCAGCCTCGGCGTCGCCGGGATCGACGCCGCGGAGCGCTTCCACATCGGCGCCTCGGCGCTGTCCACCTTCTCCATCCTGCAGGTGCTGGTCTACGCGGGCATGCAGATACCCGTGGGCCTGATGGTCGACCGCCTCGGCACCAAGAGGGTGCTGAGCATCGGCATCGTCCTGTTCACCCTGGGCCAGCTCGGCTTCGCCCTCTCCCACACCTACGGCACGGCCCTGGCCGCCCGCGCGGTGCTGGGCTGCGGCGACGCCATGACCTTCGTGAGCGTGCTGCGGCTGGGCTCGCGCTGGTTCCCGGCCCGCCGCGGGCCGATGATCGCGCAGGGTGCCGCGCTGTTCGGCGTGGCGGGCAACCTGCTGAGCACCGTGCTGCTCGCGCGGCTGCTGCACTCCGCGGGCTGGACCCCCACCTTCGTCGGCACGGCGCTGGGCGGCGCGCTCGTCCTCGTCCTGGTGCTGGCCTTCATGAAGGACCACCCCGAGGGCTTCGCGCCGGCGCCCGCGGAGCACCCCGGACGCGGTTACGTGAAGCGGCAGATCGCCGCCGCCTGGCGGGAGCCCGGCACCCGGCTGGGGATGTGGACGCACTTCACCACCCAGTTCTCCGGGATGGTCTTCCTGCTGCTGTGGGGCCTGCCGTACCTCGTCGAGGCCCAGGGACTGTCCCGCGAGACGGCCGGCACCCTGCTGACGGTCGTCGTGATCGCCAACATGGTCTTCGGGATGCTCTTCGGGCAGATCATCGGCCGCCACCACGGTGCCCGGATGCCGCTCACCCTGGGCGTCGTCGGGGCGACCGCGGTGATGTGGGCGGTGGTCCTGGTCTGGCCCGCGGACCACGCCCCGCTGTGGCTGCTCGTGCTGCTCTGCGTCGTGCTGGGCACCTGCGGCCCGGCGTCGATGATCGGCTTCGACTTCGCGCGCCCGGCGAACCCGCCCGAGCGCTTCGGCACGGCCTCCGGCATCGTCAACATCGGCGGGTTCACCGCCTCGATGGCCGCGCTGCTGGCCATCGGCGTCCTGCTGGACGCCAGCGGCGACGACTACCGGGTGGCGTGGAGCAGCGTGTTCGTCCTGCAGGCGCTGGGCCTGGTCCAGATCCTGCGGCTGCGCGGCCGGGCGGCGCAGCTGGAGCGGCAGCGCATCGCCGTCAGCCGCGTCGAGAGCGTCCACGTCCCCGCGGGGACATGAACGCTCCCCCCGGCGTCACTGTGTGACGGCGATGTTCGCCAGGATCGCGGCGGCCAGCGCCTGGTCGCCCTCGGTCTTCAGCCGGCCCTCCACCGCGTGCGCGCGCGTACGCCCGCAGCTCAGCCGGACGAAGGTCTCCCAGTCCAGGGTCAGCGTGACCGCGGGGCCGAGCGAGACGCTGCCGTCGATCGTGCCCTGGCCGTCGGTGTCGACCCGGACCGTCCGCATGAACTCCAGCTCGCCGTGGACGTCGAACACCACGGCGGAACCCGCCGGGGCGCCCGCGCGCTCGGCGACCACCTTGGGCAGCTCGGAGAGGATGTGGTCCCGGGCGACGACCGCGCCCGGGGAGTCGAGGTTGCCGGGCTCGCCCAGCGCCCGGCGCAGGTCCTGCTCGTGCACCCACACGTCGAAGACCCGCCACTGCAGCAGCCCCTCGAGGGTCATCTCCCTGCCCATGGGGCCGCGGACGGTGTCCTGCGCGCCACGGGTCTCGTTCCGCAGCTGCCGGGACCGGCGGATGATCGTGTAGTCGAGCTCGCCGACGACCTCCGGCGCGGTGTGGTGCCGCCGCTTGTCGACCGGCACCTCCACGTAACGGGCGTGCTCCGTGGTCATGTGCCGCAGGTCGCTGGGGAGCGTGTGGATCGGCCGGGGATCGCCGAGCAGCTCGCACTCGAACCCGATCACGTGCGACACGATGTCGCGCACGGACCAGTACGGGCACTCGGTCGGCCGGTTCCAGGCGCCCGCCGGAACGGGGCGGACCAACTCGGCTATGGATTCTATGGAGTGGGTCCAGGCGTCGATGTACGGCTGGATCTGGCTGTGGACGGTGCCGGTCACGGGACCCCTCGACGGTCGGGCGCGGTCGTGGTGTGCGCCTTAAATTACGCTGCGCAGTGACACCACGGGAGTGCTTTCGTGTGACGATCGTAGGCCCGCAAGAACATGCCGAACTCATGGGCGGTGGTACTGTGCGCGTTTCCCTGCTCCAGATCGACGTCGACCCCGGCGAAGCGGTGGACGCCCGGCGTGAACGGGTCGCGTCGCTCGTCCGCGGACAAGCCGGGTCGGACCTGGTCGTCCTGCCCGAACTGTGGCCGGTCGGCGCCTTCGCCGCCGATCTTTTCCAGCCAGAGGCCGAGCCGCTCCAGGGCCCCACCGCGCAGGTGATGAGCGCCGCCGCGCTCGACGCGGGCGTGTGGCTGCACGCGGGCTCGATCGTCGAGCGCGCCCCCGACGGCGCGCTGTACAACACCTCGCTGCTCTTCTCCCCCGACGGCGAACTGCGCGAGACCTACCGCAAGATCCACCGCTTCGGCTTCGACCAGGGCGAGGCCGTGCTCATGCACGGCGGCGACCGCGTCGTCACCACCGACGTCCAGGGCGTCCCCGTGGGCCTGGCCACCTGCTACGACCTGCGTTTCCCCGAGCAGTTCCGGCTGCTCGTCGACGCGGGCGCCACCGTCGTCCTGCTCCCGGCCGGCTGGCCCGCGCGGCGCCGCGAGCACTGGACCCTGCTGGCCCGTGCCCGCGCGATCGAGTCGCAGGCCTACGTGGTGGCCTGCGGCACCGCGGGCACCCACGCCGGGGTGGAGCTGGCCGGGCACAGCCTCGTCGTCGACCCCTGGGGCGCCGTCCTCGCCGAGGCCGGACCGGGCGAGGAGGTCATCACCGCCGACCTCGACCCCGGCCTGGTGGCCAAGACCCGGACGGACTTCCCGGTGCTGCGCGACCGCGTGCTCGGGCTGCCGGTGCCGGATTCGGCCGGTTGAGGCGGTATGGCCCCATCAGGGACCATCGGCCCCGGAGGTGGGGGCGGAGTGCTCTGCGCCTGCGGGGGGCCGGCCCGGCAAGGTGGTTCCCATGGAACTCGAGGGGCGCGCTGCGCTGGCGCTGCTGGGAAAGGTCCGGTACGGGCGGCTGGCGCTGACGCGGGGGGCCCTGCCGTACATCGCCGTGGCCCGGCACGTCGTCGCCGACGGCTCCGTGCTGATCCGCACCGACCGCTCATGGGGCGTGGACGGCACGGTCGTGGCCTACCAGGCGGACGACGTCGAAGCGGGCTGGGCGGTGCAGTTCCTCGGGACGGCACGCGCCTTCCATCCTTCGACGGCGCAGCGGGCGCTCTTCGGCACAGATCGTCAAAACGATACAAGCCGGGAGCCGGGCCATGTGTACGTACGTCTCGACCCGCGAGTCCACCACCGGAATGATCTAGCATCTGCCTGGTGATCGGGAGTTCGGCGACGGCGCCGCCCTCCGCCGGGACACTGGACACCCTGCTGCGCCGATACACGGACGCCGGCGCCCCGCTGTCCTGCGAACCCGTTGCCCAGGGCCTACTGAACCGGGGATTCCGGCTGGCCACCACCAGCGGCCGCTACTTCCTCAAGCTGTACGTCGACGGCGCCACCGCCGACTCCGCCGTCATCGCCCGCCAGCACCGGACGACCCAGCGGCTGGACGAGGTGGGCCTGCCCGTCGCCTCCCCGGTGCCCGACGCCGACGGCCGTACCGTCGCCGTGGTCGGCGGCCGCTGCTTCGCGCTCTACCCGTGGGTGGAGGGGCGGCACCGCGAGGGCGGCGAACTCACCACCGCCGACTCCCGCCGCCTGGGCGCCTTGCTCGGTCTCGTCCACACCACCCTGGCCCAGGTGCAGCCCGCCCCCGAGCCGGGCCGGCACGCCAGCGCCGACCCCGAACTGACCTACGCGCTGATCACCGCGCTGCTGCGGCGGGTGCGCGCCAGCGCCCCGCGCGAGACCTTCGACGAACTGGCCGAGCACCGGCTGCTGGAGCGCCGCGCCCTGCTGGAACGTCACGCCCACCGCCGCCCGCCCGACGCGGCCGGCCCGGTGTCCGGCTGGGTGCACGGCGACTTCCACCCGCTCAACCTGCTCTACCGCGAGGACGAACCCGTCGCCATCGTCGACTGGGACCGGCTCGGCGTGCAGCCGCGCGCCGAGGAGGCGGTACGGGCCGCCGTGATCTTCTTCGTGCAGCCCGGCGGCGCCCTGGACCTCGACAAGATCCGCGCGTACGCCCGGGCCTACCGCGCCGCCGCGGGCGTATCCGGGGACGAACTGGCCGCGGCCGTGCACCGGGTGTGGTGGGAACGGCTCAACGACTTCTGGATGCTGCGCTGGCGCTACGTCCTCGACGACCGCAGGACCGACCCCCTCTTCCCGGCCTCGTCCGCCCTGGTCGTCTGGTGGACCGCGGCGTACGAGGCCGTGCTGGAGGCCTTCACGGGCTGACCCGGCGGTGGGCGGCCGGTCAGCCGCCCGTGAGGCCGCCGTCCGCGGCGCCCTCGGTGCCGGCCGTGCCGCCGGACACGTCCCCCGAGGTCCCCTCGGTGCCGCCGGTCTCGGACGCGGTCGGCGTCGGCGTGGGCGGCGCGGAGGTGGCCGGGGTGCTCGGCTTCTGCGTCGGCGTCACGGGGGTCGAGGGGGCCTGCGAGGTCGGCCGCGTGTAGGAGGGGCTCGGGGTGTACGAGGGCTGCTCCGAGACGCTGCCGCTGCTGTCCTGCGTACCGCCCGTCGAGTCGTCCTGGGTCGGCTGCGACGTCGGCTTCTCCGGCTGTGACCGAGTGGGTGTCACCTTCTCCGCCGGGGGCGCCTTGTCGCCGGTCTTGGAGACGGCGAAGTAGATGCCGAGCGCGACCGCGAGCACCGCCGCGATCACGAACAGCACGGGCTTCACCCACCGCCCGCCGCCGTGCGGGGGCCGTCCGTCGTCGTAGCCGTGGCCGCCGCCGTCACCGCCGGGCGGGCCGAGCAGCAGGGGCGGCTGCAACTCCGCGGTGGTGTGCGGGTGCTGCTGCCCGTACTGCGGGGGGACGCCCATCGGCGCGGTCGGGGCGGCGTTCGCCACGGGCACGTAACCGGTGTTCCAGGTGCCGGTGTGACCGCCGCGCTCGCTCAGCATGGCCAGCGCGTACTGGACGACGCCGCGCATCTCCTCGGCGGTCTGGAAGCGGTCGTCCGGTTGCTTGGCCAGCGCGTGCAGCACCAGCCCGTCCAGCTCCGGCGGCACCCGGTCGCTGAGCTCGGAGGGCGGGCGCGCCTCGTCCTGGACGTGCTGGTAGACCACCGACAGCGGGGTCTCACCGGTGAACGGCGGCCTCAGCGCCAGGAGTTCGTAGAGCAGGCAGCCCGTCGCGTACAGGTCGGAGCGGGTGTCGACCGTCTTGCCGAGCGCCTGTTCCGGCGACAGGTACTGCGGGGTGCCCATGACCATGCCGGTCTGCGTCATCGTGGTCGAGGCGCCGTGCAGCGCCCGCGCGATGCCGAAGTCCATCACCTTCACCGCGCCGGTGTTGGTGATGATCACGTTCGCCGGCTTGATGTCCCGGTGGACGATGCCGTGCGCGTGGCTGTAGGCCAGCGCCTCCAGCACGCCCGAGACGATGATGAGCGCCTGGTCGACCGGCGGCGGCTCGTCGGAACCCACCAGCAGGTCGCGGATCGTGCGGCCCTCCACGAGTTCCATCACGATGTAGGGCACGGTGCCGCCCGGCGTGACGTCCTCGCCCGAGTCGTACACCGCCACCACCGCATGGTGGTTGAGCCCGGCGACCGACTGCGCCTCGCGCGTGAAGCGGGCCTTGGACACCGGGTCCTCGGCGAGGTCGGAGCGGAGCAGCTTGACGGCCACCGTCCGCCCCAGGCGCACGTCCTCCGCCGCGAAGACCTCGGCCATGCCGCCGCGTCCGAGACGCCCGGTCAGCCGGTAGCGGCCGTCGCCCACCAGGCCCGCGGCGCCCCACAGCTCGGGCGAGTCGGGCACGCCCCGGCCGTCGGCAGAGGGCTCGTCAGGGCCCCCGGCGGCTGTCGTCTGTGCCATCAGTCCTCGCCGTCGATCGTCGCCGTACAGGGTCCTCCAGCGCACCACGCTACCGCGTTCCAGGACGGACGCGCTCCCGTGGCACCCGTGCCCCCGATGAAGGGATTCATACGCATCCGGTGACGAACAGGTCAACGAACTTGACCTGTCCAGGCCGTCCGGCAGACTGGGCGGTCAGGATCGGGGCAACTGTCTTGTGCGTACGCGCGGTGCGCCCAGGGGGATCGTCAAGGGGACGGGTACGGATGAGCGGGGACGGCACGCGGGGCACTCATTCGGGGCGTTCGGTCGGCAACGGTCGCTACGTCCTCCGCGACCTGCTGGGCCAGGGCGGCATGGCGGCCGTGCACCTGGCACACGACACGGTGCTGGACCGGCCGGTGGCCGTCAAGACGCTCCACACCGACCTCGGCAGGGAACAGTCGTTCCGCGAGCGGTTCCGGCGCGAGGCGCAGGCCGTCGCCAAGCTCAACCACACCAACATCGTCTCGGTCTTCGACTCCGGCGAGGACACCGTCGACGGCGCGCTCGTGCCGTACATCGTCATGGAGTACGTCGAGGGCAAGCCGCTGCGCGAGGTGCTCGACGAGGACATCGCGCAGTTCGGGGCCATGCCCACCGAGAAGGCCCTGAAGATCACCGCGGACGTGCTCGCGGCGCTCTCCGAGAGCCACAGCATGGGCCTGGTCCACCGCGACATCAAGCCGGGCAACGTGATGCTCACCAAGCGCGGCGTGGTGAAGGTGATGGACTTCGGCATCGCCCGCGCGATGCAGTCCGGCGTCTCGTCGATGACGCAGACCGGCATGGTGGTCGGCACCCCGCAGTACCTGTCGCCGGAACAGGCACTGGGACGCGGCGTGGACGAGCGCTCCGACCTGTACTCGGTGGGCTGTCTGCTCTTCGAGCTGCTCACCGGACGGCTGCCCTTCGACGGCGACTCCCCGCTGTCCATCGCCTACCAGCACGTCCAGGAGCTCCCGCCGGCCCCGTCGGCGCTCAACCGGGCGGTGCAGCCGGGCGTCGACGCGCTCGTCGCGCGGGCCCTGAAGAAGAACCCCGCCGAGCGCTTCCCCACCGCCGACACCATGCGCGACGAGGCGGAGCGGGTCGCCGCGCCGGCGCGCGGCGCCGGGACCACACCGCTGATCATCGGCGGCGGACCGCGCCCGCGCGGCCGCGGCGAGGAGGTCTCCTCCGCGGTCTTCCCGCCGGTGCAGGGGGACCTGCGCACCCCGCCGCCGAACGTGCAGACCCCGTACCAGGCCCCGGCTCCTTACCCGCGGCCCCAGCCGCAGCCGCAGCCGCAGCAGCGCTGGGGCACAGCAGGCCAGGGCGGTCCCGCGCACACCCCGCCGCCCGGCCCGGGCCCGGCCTACGGCTACCCGCAGAACGCCCCGCACGCGCCCCACCAGACCCACCAGCCCCATCCACAGGCCGTGCAGCAGCACGCCACCCCGCCCTACACGATGCGCCCGGGCACCCCGGCGGGCAGCGGCCGCAGGGGCGGCGGCGCCTCGACGGCGGTCGTCGCCATCGGCGCCACGGTCGCCGTGATCGCGGTGGTCGTGGTCGTCGTCATCGCGATGTCGATGGGCGGCAAGGGCGATATGGGGGACACCGGCGGCACCCCCACCTACGACTCCCGGGGCAACGCCTCCGCCACCGCCCGCGAGGAGACCCCCTCGCAGCCGGCGGGTGACGAACCCGCGCCGGGCGTCAGCCAGGCCGACCAGACCCGCACCATCGACGCCTCGCGCTGCACCGAGGCCACCAAGAGCTACCTGGGCGACGACCCGGACGCCGTGGTGATGCCGGACTTCTTCACCAAGTACGTCGACTCCGTCAAGTCCTGCATGGACGCGGCCGGTTGGGAGTACGAGGTCAAGTACCGCAACGAGCAGATCTACGGGAAGGGCGCGGTCGTCGACCAGAAGCCCAAGACCTACACCGCGCTCAAGCCGGAGAAGGACAAGATCACCATCTGGGTCTCCACCGGCCAGGGCGGCTGACCCGCCCCGGGCGGGCCCTCGCGGCGACGACGGAGGGGCAACGACGGACGGCGGGTGACCCCTCGGGTCCCCGCCGTCTGTACCTACGCGTACGTACCGTCCGGATGCCGACCGCTCACAGATAAGGGCCGGTGCGCGCCCCGCCCGGGGCGTGCCCCTCCTCGTCGCCCTCGTGGCCCACACCGGGCGGCAGCGCACGGCGCATCTGCTCCAGCTGGGCGCGGGCGGCCATCTGCTGCGCGAACAGGGCGGTCTGGATGCCGTGGAAGAGGCCCTCCAGCCATCCCACCAGCTGCGCCTGGGCGATCCGCAGCTCGGCGTCGCTCGGCACGCCGTCCTCGGCAAAGGGCAGCGAGAGCCGCTCCAGCTCCTCGACGAGCTCGGGGGCGAGCCCCGCCTCCAGCTCCTTCACGGAGCTGTGGTGGATCTCCTTCAGGCGCGCCCGGCTCGCCTCGTCCAGCGGCGCCGCCTTGACCTCTTCCAGGAGCTGCTTGATCATGCTGCCGATCCGCATGACCTTCGCGGGCTGTTCGACCATCTCCGTCACGGGCACCTCGCGCTGCTCGTCGCCTTCTCCGGCGCGGCCGGCGTGTCCGCCGCCGCCGAGGGCCATCCCGTCCGGGCCGACGACCAGGACCTGCGGGCTCTCCTGCGACCGTTCGTTCATCGGCATCTCCATGCCGCCATTGTCGCGCACCGTCGCCCCTCCGGGATTTGTGCCCCCCGCCGCCCCGCGCTACCCCTCCCGCGCGGCACTCGTCCGCCTCGGCCAGGCCGGCCCGGTGCGCGACCCGGACGTGTGCGCGGCCGGTGGACGTGCCGGGGACCGGTGTGCGGGGGGCGGGCGACGTCAGCGGCCACGGCGCAGCCGCAGGCCGAGGAAACCCAGACCCAGCCCGATCAGCACCAGCCCCGCACCGAGCGGCAGCACCTCCAGCACCCGTCCCACGGGCGCCCGGACGGCGGCCGGGCCCTGGTCCTGCGGTTCCTCGACGTGGACGGGGAGCGTCGCGGAGGGCCGGCCGTCACCGTCGCCCGGGGTCGCGGGCGGCTCCGCCCGCCCCGGGTGCCTGCGCCCCTCGCCGGCCTCGCTGCCGGCCGGCCCGGAGGACGCCGCCGGATGGGGCGGGGGCGGCGCGGCCGCGCCGGTGACCAGGAGGGCGACCCCGGTCACCGTCGCCGCCACGACCACCTTCCGCAACTCCATGCTTTCAGCGTCACACGGAGCGTCATGGGCGGCCAGTCGTGCCCACCGGGCCCGTACCGGCCGTCCGGCGGCGGCTCATACCGTGAGCAGCACCTTGCCGACGTGGGTGCTGGCCTCGACCAGCCGGTGCGCCTGCGCCGCCTCGCTCATCGGCAGGGCGCGGTCCACCACCGGGCGCACCACGCCGGACTCCAGCAGCGGCCAGACGTGCTCCCGCACCGCCGCCACGATGGCCGCCTTCTCCTCCAGTGGCCGTCCACGCAGTGACGTCGCGGTGATCGCGGCCCGCTTGGCCAGCATCTTGCCGAGGTCGAGCTCGCCCTTGACGCCGCCCTGGAGCCCGATGACGGCCAGCCTGCCGTTGACCGCGAGGGCGTCGACGTTCCGGCCCAGGTACTTCGCGCCCATGATGTCGAGGATGACGTCGGCGCCGCCGAACGCCTCCCGCACCTCGGCCGTGAAGTCCTGCTCGCGGTAGTTGATCCCGAGGTCCGCGCCCAGCTCGCGGCACTTCGCGAGCTTGTCCTCGCTGCCCGCGGTGACCGCGACCTTGGCGCCTACCGCCTTGGCCAGCTGGATCGCCATCGTGCCGATGCCGCTGGAACCGCCGTGGACCAGCAACGTCTCGCCGGGGCGCAGGTGGGCGACCATGAAGACGTTGGACCAGACGGTGCAGACGACCTCGGGCAGGGCCGCGGCCTCGACGAGCCCCACGCCCTTGGGCACCGGCAGCAGCTGACCGGCGGGGACGGCCACCTTCCCGGCGTAGCCGCCGCCCGCGAGCAGCGCGCACACCTCCTCGCCCACGGTCCAGCCGCTCACCCCCGGGCCGAGGGCGGCGACGCGACCCGAGCACTCCAGGCCCGGGTAGGGGGACGCACCGGGTGGCGGGTCGTAGAAGCCCTGCCGCTGCAGCAGGTCGGCACGGTTGACGGCGGTCGCGGCGACCTCGACCAGCACCTCGCCCTCGGCGGGTACGGGATCGGGGACCTCGGCCCAGACGAGCGCGTCCGGGCCGCCGGGTTCGGGGATGGTGATCGCATGCATGGGGCCGACGCTACCCCTGCGGGACGTGCGACGGGTCGTCCTGACTCGTCCTGTGGATGACGATGAGCCGATCGGTCAACTGCAGGGGGCTCGCCTCGGGGTTGTCGTGGTCGAGCATCCGGTGGCCGCGCTTGACGACCACCACCAGGTCGGCGACCTCCCGCGGATCGAGCCCGGCCTCTGCCTTGGTGACGGGACGCTCGATCAGGTCCAGCCCGCTGCCGTAGGTGATCAGCTCCTCCATCACCTCGCCGGCGCTCGGGCTGAGCATCGACATCCCGAGCAGCCGGCCCGCCGCGCCGGAGCTGGTGACGACGGCGTTGGCACCGGACTGGCGGAGCAGCGGGGCGTTCTCCTCCTCGCGCACGGACGCGACGATGTTGATCCGCTTGCTCAACTGGCGGGCCGTGAGCGCCACCAGGACGGCGGTGTCGTCCCGTTGCGCGGCGATGATCAGCTCCTTGGCCCGCTGGATCTCCGCACGCAGCAGGACGGCGTTGCGGGTCGCGTCACCGGTGACGCCCGCGAACCCGGCGGCGACCGCGGACTCCACCGCCTTGGGGTCGGGGTCGACCACCACGATCTGCTGGGCGGGCACGCCGTGCCCGGTCAGCGTCCTGGCCGCGGAACGTCCCTTGGTGCCGTATCCGACGATGACGGTGTGGTCGCGCACGGTGGACCTCCAGCGCTGCTGCCGGTACTGCTCGCGGGTGCGCTCGGTGAGCACCTCCAGAGTGGTGCCGACGAGGATGATCAGGAAGAGCACGCGAAGCGGCGTCACCAGGAGCACATTGGTCAGCCGCGCGCTCGGGCTGTACGGGACGACGTCGCCGTAGCCGGTGGTGGAGAGGGTGACGGTGGCGTAGTAGACGCAGTCCAGCAGCGACATCGAACCGCCGGCGTTGTCGTGGTAGCCGCCCCGGTCCAGGTACACGATCAGCACGGTGAGCACCAGGACGAACAGCGCCATCAGCAGCCGCCGGACGACCTGGCGCAGTGGGCCGACGGGGCTCTTGTGGGGCAGGTGGACGACGTCGCCGTCCGCCCACCCGGTGGTGCGTCCGCGGCCCGCGTCCCTCACAGCCGCCCCCAGCCCGTCTCCAGGACGGCCGTACGGTCGCCCTTGACGGCTCCGCCGGGCGGGATGACGGCCATGCCGTCGGCCGTCGCGATGCCGCGCAGCATGGCGGGACCGCTGAAGTGCAGCGGGGCCGCCTGCGACTCCTCGTCGACGACCACCGGCACCAGGCGGGTGTCGGTGGGGTGGCCGTGCACGTCGCCGGTCAGCCGCGCCTCGTACGCCACAGGGGCCGGGCGGCCCGCGAGCGCGCGCAGCAGGGGGACGGCCAGGGTCAGCACCCCGGAGACCGCCGCGAGCGGGTTGCCCGGCAGGCCCACCAGGCGGCCGCCACCGGGCAGTTCGGCCAGCAGCATGGGGTGACCGGGGCGGACCGCGACGCCGTCGACGAGCAACCGCGCGCCGATGCGCTCCAGCACGGGGTGGACGAAGTCCACCGGGCCGCCCGCCGTGCCGCCTGTGGTGACGACGAGATCGGCGGTGGACGCGGTGACGGCGTCCTGCAGCAGGCCGGCGTCGTCCTTGAGCCGCCGCGCGCGAACC
The DNA here is from genome assembly GCF_056858595.1 of Streptomyces sp. TOM-9. Taxonomy (NCBI): domain Bacteria; kingdom Bacillati; phylum Actinomycetota; class Actinomycetes; order Kitasatosporales; family Streptomycetaceae; genus Streptomyces; species Streptomyces sp. TOM-9. Next base: position 4,865,686 of record NZ_JBXEQB010000001.1, read on the forward strand.
GTGCCGGCCCCGAGCGCGGTGAGCCATGCGGGCAGCAGCGGGCCGAGCGCGTCCCGCACCCGTCCGCCGCCGGGGGCGCCGGCGTCCAGCAGCTCGTCGCCCAGGACGAGGACCTCCACCGAGGGCCGCGCGGTGACGGTCAGTTCGTCGTAGCCCGCCGCCGCGGCCAAGCCGAGCACCGCGGGCGTGACCAGCACGCCGGCCGTCAGCAACTCGTCGCCGCCACGGCACTCCTGGCCGCGGGGCCGCACGTCCTGCCCGGGCCCGGGACCGCCCCGCGTGGCGTGCAGGTGCCCGTCGGCGGTGACGCGTCCGTGCTCCCGGCGCAGCACCGCCGTCGTGCCGGGGGGCAGTGCGGCCCCGGTGGCGATGACGGTCGCGTGGCCGTCGAGCAGCGGGGCCGCGGAACGCTGCCCGGCCAGGACGCTGCCTTCGGTGCGCCACGGGCCGGGGCCCGCGACGGCCCAGCCGTCCATCGCGGAGGTGTCGAAGGCGGGCAGGTCCGTGAGCGCGGTCAACGGCTCGGCCAGCGCGTGCCCCAGAGCGGCGCCGAGCGGCACGGACAGCCGTCCCAGCGGTCCCGCGGCGGAGCCTGCGATGTGCCGCGCCCGCGGCCACGGCAGGTCGTGGTGCCCGCCGTGGGCGCCGGCCCGGGTCCCGCCGTGCGTCCGGCCGTCGGTCCCGTGGGGACGGGGGAGGGACGACCGGGAGCCGTCGGCGCCGGTGCCGCCTGATGATGGCTGCACGGGGTCGTACCGCCCGGTGGCCCGCCCGTTGGCCAGGGCGAGCGCCGCGGCCAACTCGTCGTCGGCGGCGTCCCCGGCACCGGTGTCGCGGGCACCGCCCGCCGCACCCGGCAGGTTCATGCGCCCGGGTCCCCGCTCTCCGCTTCCTTCGCCCACCGCTCGGCCAGCGCGGCGGCGCGCCTGACGGCCTCCGCGACGGCCTGCTCGCCGCCGCCCGCCGTGGCCGCCGCGTAGCCCACCAGGAAGGTGGTCAGCGGCGCGGCAGGGCGGTCGACGCCGTGCGCGGCGTCCCGGGCGAGATCGAGGAGCATACGGATGTCGACGTCGAGGTCGATGCCGAGTTCGGCCTTGGCTGCGGTGATCCATTCATCCAACACGCCCCCATGCTCCCTGATGCGGGCCCGGGCTGTGGAGAGGTCGTCCCAGGTGTCGCAGTCGAAGGAGGCCTGCCCGGTGGGGTCGGGCAGCCTCCGCAGGGCCAGTTCACCGGTGAGCAGACGCAACGGCAGCCCGGCGAGGGTCCCGTGCTCGGCGGCGATCAGCGCAAGGTGCTGGCGCAGCGCCTCCGTGCGGTAGGCGGCCGCCAGCGTCTGGTCACGGCCGTCGGGATCGGTGAGCACGACCCCGTCCTCGCCCTGCCCGCCGCGCAGCGAGGTGAGCAGCGCGCCCACCGTCGCACGGGAGAGGAACGGCAGGTCGGCGGCGAGCACCAGCACGACGTCCGCGGTGACCTCGCGCAGCCCGGCGGAGAGCGCGGGCAGCGGGCCCCCGCCCGGTGGTTCCTCGCGGGCCCAGGCCACCGGGCGGACGGTGGGGCGGCGCGGGCCGACGACCACCGTGGTGGCCGCGCCCGCGCACGCGTCCAGGACACGGTCGATCAGCGCGCGCCCGGCGACCGGCAGTCCCGGCTTGTCGGCCCCGCCGAGGCGCCTGGCGGCGCCGCCGGCGAGGACGACCGCGTCGTAGGGCTGCTCGTGCGGCGAACGCGGCGAGGGGTGGTCACGCGGCTCACCTGGCTCCGGAGTCATGCCCGGAGTATCGCCCACCGTGACGCGTTCACACCGCCCGGAGCAGCACCGCCGGTTGTTCCACGCAGTCCGCGACGAAGCGGAGGAAGCCGCCCGCCGTGCCGCCGTCGCACACCCGGTGGTCGAAGGTGAACGACAGCTGGACCACCTGACGCACCGCCAGCTCGCCTTGGTGCACCCACGGCTTGGGGGTGATCCGGCCGACGCCGAGCATCGCGGCCTCGGGGTGGTTGATGATCGGCGTGGATCCGTCGACACCGAACACGCCGTAGTTGTTGAGCGTGAAGGTGCCACTGGTCAGCTGGGCCGGGGTCAGGCCGCCGGCGCGGGCCGCCTCGGTGAGCCGGCCGATCTCCGCCGACAGCTCCTCGGTGCTGCGCCGGTGGGCGTCCCGGACGACCGGCACGACCAGGCCGCGATCGGTCTGCGCCGCGAAGCCGATGTGCACCTGCGGCAGCACGACGATCTCACCGCGCTCGGTGTCCACCGTGGAGTTGAGCTCCGGGTAGCGGGCCAGGGCCGCCGCGCAGATCCGCGCGAACAGCGCGAGCACCGAGACCTTGGGACCTCCCGCGGCGTTCATCGCCGCCCGTGCCGCGAGCAGCTCCGTCGCGTCGGCGTCCACCCAGCAGGTGGCGTCGGGGATCTCCCGCCTGCTGCGGCCGAGCTTCTCGGCCACGGCGCCGCGGATGCCGCGCAGCGGGATGCGGGTGCCCTCGGCGGCGGGGGCCGCGGGCGCCGCGGGGGCGGCCACGGTGACCGGCGCCGCGGACCCGGTCGTGATGGCCCGTTCCACGTCGGAACGCAGGATCAGCCCGTCGGGGCCGGAGCCCGTCAGCGCGCGCAGATCGAGGCCGTGCTCACGGGCCCTGCGCCGCACCAGGGGGGAGATGACGGCGACGGGACCCTCGTGCCGGACCGGCGCGGCGACCGCGGCCACCGGGACCGGGACGGGCACCGGGACCGGGGCGGCGGTGGCCGGCGCGGGACGCACCCGGCGGCGCCGGGCCGCGGGGCCGCTGGTTCCGTAGCCGACCAGCACGTTGCCGGATCCGGAGTCGCCGTCGGCCGCGGCGGCCGGGGCGGCGGGTGCGGGTGCGGGTGCGCCGGTGGCGTGCCCGTCGGGGGAGCCGACCGCGACCGTCAGCAGCGGCCGTCCGACGTCGAGGGTCTGGCCCTCCTCGCCGAAGCGCGCGGTGACCACGCCGCCGTAGGGGCAGGGCACCTCGACCACGGCCTTGGCCGTCTCGACCTCGACGACCGGCTGGTCGATGGCGACGACATCGCCGACCTGCACCAGCCAGCGCACGATCTCGGCCTCGGTCAGCCCCTCACCCAGGTCGGGGAGGGCGAACTCGCGGACGACGGCCATCACGCCTCCTCCCACTGCAGGCGCCCGACCGCGTCGAGGATGCGGTCGACGCCGGGCAGGTGGTGCCGCTCCAGCATCGGCGGCGGGTAGGGGATGTCGAAGCCGGCGACCCGCAGGACCGGGGCCTCCAGGTGGTGGAAGCAGCGCTCGCTCACCCGGGCGGCGATCTCGGCGCCCACACCGCCGAAGCCCGAGGACTCGTGGACGACGACCGCGCGGCCGGTACGGCGCACCGACGCGGTGACCGTCTCGTCGTCGAAGGGCACCAGGCTGCGCAGGTCGACGACCTCCAGGTCCCAGCCTTCCTGCACCGCGGCCTCGGCCGCCTCCATGCAGACCGTGAGCGACGGGCCGTAGGTGATGAGCGTCGCGGAGCGGCCGCTGCGGCGGACGACGGCCCGTCCGATGGGGGCCACCTCCTCCGGCGCGTCCACCGACCAGTCGGCCTTGGACCAGTACAGCCGCTTCGGCTCGAGGAAGATCACCGGGTCGTCGGAGGCGATCGAGGCCCTCAGCAGCCCGTAGGCGTCCGCCACCGTGGCGGGGGTGACGACGTGCAGCCCGGGGGTGTGCGCGTAGTACGCCTCGGAGGCGTCGCTGTGGTGCTCGACGCCGCCGATGCCGCCGCCGTACGGCACCCGGATGGTCAGGGGCAGCGGCATGGTGCCGCGCGTACGGTTGCGCATCTTGGCGACGTGGCTGACGAGCTGCTCGAACGCCGGGTAGGCGAAGGCGTCGAACTGCATCTCGACCACGGGGCGCATGCCGTACATCGCCATGCCCACGGCCGTGCCGAGGATGCCGGCCTCGGCGAGCGGGGTGTCGGTGCAGCGGCTGTCGCCGAACTCCTTGGCGAGGCCGTCGGTGATCCGGAAGACGCCGCCGAGGGTGCCGATGTCCTCGCCGAAGAGGTGGACCGACGGGTCCTCGGCGAGGGAGTCGCGCAGCGCGCGGTTGAGCGCCTGGGCCATGGTGGCCGGCTTGCGTCCGGTGGCCACGGGGGTCGCGGTGGTGGCGGTGCTCATGACTGTGCCTCGGCCTCCAGCTCGGCCCTCAGCATCGCGGCCTGCTCGCGCAGCTGCGGGGTGGGCTCGGCGTAGACGTGTGCGAACAGGTCCATCGGGTCGAGGACCGGGTCCTCGTTCATCCGTTCCCGCAGCGCGGCGGCCATCCGCTCCGCGTCCTCCTCGGCGGCGCGGACCATCGCGTCGTCGAGCAGGTCGCGCTCGCGCAGGGCGCGCTCGAGCACGGCGATCGGGTCGTGCTCGCGCCAGGCCTCGACCTCGGCGTCCTCCCGGTAGCGGGTGGCGTCGTCGGCGTTGGTGTGGGCGTCCACGCGGTAGGTGATCGCCTCCACCAGGGTCGGGCCGCCGCCCTCGCGGGCGCGGGCCACGGCCTCGGTGAGCACGGCGTGGACGGCCGCGACGTCGTTGCCGTCGACGAGCCGCCCGGGCATCCCGTAGCCGACGGCCTTGTGGGCCAGCGACGGGGCGGCGGTCTGCTTGGCGAGCGGCACCGAGATGGCGAAGCCGTTGTTCTGCACGAGGAAGACGACGGGGGAGTGCCACACGGCGGCGAAGTTCAGCGCCTCGTGGAAGTCGCCCTCGCTGGTGCCTCCGTCGCCGACCATGGCCAGGGCGACGACGTCGTCGCCCTTGAGCCTGGCGGCGTGCGCGAGGCCCACGGCGTGCGGCAGCTGGGTGGCCAGCGGCGTGCTGAGCGGGGCTACCCGGTGCTCGCGCGGGTCGTAGCCGGTGTGCCAGTCACCGCGCAGCAGCGTCAGCGCCTCGACGGGGTCGACGCCGCGGGCGACGGCGGCCAGGGTGTCGCGATAGCTCGGGAACAGCCAGTCCTGGGGCTCCAGGGCGAGTGCCGCGGCGACCTCGCACGCCTCCTGACCGGTGCTGGAGGGGTAGACGGCCAGTCTGCCCTGCTTGGTGAGCGCGGTGGCCTGCCGGTTGTAACGGCGGCCGCGCACCAGCTGTCCGTACATCGTGGTCAGCACTCCGGCGTCGAGCGCGCCTGCCTCGGGGGTGCCGAGCAGTCGGTACGGCTCAGGGTCGGGCAGCAGCGGCGCCGGGTCGGTGCGGGGTTGCCAGACGTGCTGGTCCAGGACGGTCATCGCGAGCACCTCCTCGTGGGCGTGTTCGGTGGGGGGAGCGGGTATCGCTCCCCTACCGATTGTTCGGTCGCCGGAGGCATTTTGGCTACAGGTGTGTCCCGCCTGTGGACAAACGGTTCTCCACACCCTGAGATGGAGCCAGTACGTCCATGCTAGGGAGGCTCGGGGGCGTGACGGATTCCCAAATTTCTCGGGGCGGTGCCCCGGGACCGCAGGCAGCGGCGCCGGACACCGGTCCTGCGGCGGTGCGTCCGCTGGACGCGATCGACCGCGCGATCCTGCGCTACCTGCAGGAGGACGGGCGGGCGTCCATACGATCGGTGGCCGAGCACGTCCACGTGTCCCGCGCCAACGCCTACGCCCGGATCAACCGCCTCATCGAGGACGGGGTCATCCGCGGCTTCACGGCCCGGGTCGACCACGAACGCGCAGGTCACGGCGCGTCCGCCTACATCACCTTGAAGATCGTGCAGAACTCCTGGCGCACCGTGCGGGAGAAGCTGCTGGAACTGCCGGGGGTGGCGCACATCGCCCTGGTGAGCGGGGACTTCGACGTGCTGCTGCTCGTCCACACCCCCGACAACCGCAGCCTGCGCGAACTGGTGCTCACCCGCATCCAGGCGGTGCCCGAGGTGCTCAGCAGCCGCACGCTGCTGGTCTTCGAGGAGACCGACCGGGTGCTGACCGACTGACCCACCGGCGCCGCCCGTCGGCGCCGCCCGCGGGCTCCCCCGGCGCGGCTATCCGGCGTACTTCTGCAGGAAGGCCGTCACGGTGGCCCAGTTGGGGTCGTAGGTGAGCATGCCCACGCCGTGCTGGGGTCCGCTGACGATGTCGAGCCGGTTCTCGGCCGCCTTCTTCGTGGCCTTGCTCAGCGCCTCGGTCGACTCCGCGAACGCGGTGTCGCCCGCGGCCGCCATGTAGAGCACGGGCGCGGTCAGCCGCGGCACCGCGGAGCCCGCGTCCATGGTCCCGTAGGTCTCGGGCGCGGAGAGCGAGACCACGGCGTCGACCGGCGGGTCCACCGATGCGGCGCCCTCCAGGACCGCCGTGCCGCCCTTGGACGCGCCCATCAGCAGGACGTGCCGCGCGCCCTTGGCGCGCAGGAACGCCACCCCGCCCACGACCTCGGGCACCTCGCTGCCGTTGGAATCGACGACCAGGACGCGGTAGCCGTCCTTGAGCAGGAGGTCGGCCTGCGGCAGCCACTGGCACATGTCGCCGTCCGCCTGGTGCATCAGCAGGACGGAGGTGTCGCCCTTGCCGGCGAACCAGGCGTCCACGGGGTTGTCGTCGGTGTCGTCGTAGCTGACGGACCCGGACTTCGCCTGCGCGGCCGTGAGGCAGCCGAAGTCCTCCGGCGGTGTGGCGTCGGCGGCCTGACCGCCGCCGTCACCCCCTCCGCACCCGGCGAGCAGCAGGACGGCGGCTGAGGCGGCGCACAGGCGGGCACGGAGGGTGAAGGACATGGCCCTGATCGTGAGGGTTGGTCTGGACCAGCGTCAAGAGACGCGCAAGCCGTCGAAGGCCAGTCGCACGACGGCGTCCACGACCGCGGCGTCGTCGTGCTCCCGGGTACCGGCCGTGTGCGGCTGGTACCACTCGACTATGGAATTGATCATTCCGAAGAGCAGCCTGGTCGCGAGCCTGGGCTCCACGTCACCGCGCAGGTCCCCCTCCGCGACGGCCGACTTCAGCAGGTCGGCGACCCGGTGGTCGAACTCCCTGCGGCGCTCCAGGGCGGCGCGCTCGGTCCTGGTGTTCCCTCGTACCCGCAGCAGCAGCGTGACGTAGGGCAGCTCCGCCATCAGCACCTCCGTGGTGCGGCGCGTGACGTACTCCAGCCGCTCCACGGCGCGCCCACCGCGCGCTCCGGGCTCCTCCAGGATGCCGAAGAGACCGTCCAGGGCACGGCCGACGGCGCGCTCCAGGAGCTCCTCCTTGCCCCGCACATGGTGGTAGATCGAGGACTTGGAGATGCCGGCGGCCCGCGACAGGTGCTCCATGGACGTGCCGTCGTAACCGCGCTCGATGAAGACCGTCACGGCCACGGCCAGCAGCGAGTCCGGGGTGTAGGTGTCCCTCTTGGGGGCGGAGTTGTCGCGCTGTGCCATGGTCATGATTACAGCAGTCTCCCCTCGGCCGCCGCGCGGCGGTTCAGCGGACGGGACGGCGCGTAGCGCCCGCCGGGGTACGCCTGGTGCAGGTTGCGCAGCACCTCGCGGACCCACTCCGGGCCGAGTTCGGCCCCCCAGGCGAGCGGACCGCGCGGGTAGTTCACGCCGAGCCGCATCGCGGCGTCGACGTCCTCCGGTGAGGCCACCCCCCGGGCGACGGCGTCGGTGGCGAAGTCCACCAGCATCGCCACGGTACGGGCGACGATCATGCCCGGGACGTCCTCGATGACGCTGACCTTCTTGCCCAGCGCCTGGAACAGCCCGATCGCCGCCTGCACGGTCTCCGGGCGTGCCGAGTCGGACGGCGCGATCGCGACCCGGGTGGCCACCCGGTAGTCCAGCGCGAGGTCGAACTGCACGTAGTCGAGGGCCGGGCCCGTGGTGGCCGGGCCGCCGTCCGCCAGGTAGAGCCGGCCGCCGCCGGGCAGCTCGAGGTACCCGTCGTCCGGGTCGGCGACCTCGCCGTCCAGCACCTCGATGCCCGCCTCGGCGATCAGCCGGGGCAGCACCGCGGCCGGGCCGCGGCCGCCCATGCACACGGTGAGCTCGGCGGGCGGCTTCTCCGGCCCCGCGGTGTGGGGGGCCGGGGCGGCGGCGCCCTCGGCGTGGTCGTACCAGCCGTGCCCGCTCTTGCGGCCGAGCCGCCCGGACTCCACCAGCCGCCGCTGGGCGAGGGAGGGGGTGAACTTGGGGTCCTGGAAGAAGGAGTCCCACACCGAGCGTGTGACGGCCTCGTTGACGTCCTGGCCGATCAGGTCGGTGAGCTCGAACGGGCCCATCCGGAAGCCGCCGCTCTCCCGCAGCACCGCGTCGATGGTGGCGGGGTCGGCCACGCGCTCCTCGTGGAGCCGGAAGGCCTCGGCGTAGAAGGGGCGGGCGACCCGGTTGACGATGAAGCCGGGGGTGTCGGTGCAGCGCACCGGCGTCTTGCCCCAGGCGGCGGCGGTGTCGTACACGGCCTGGGCGGCGGCCTCGTCGGTGGCGGCGCCGGAGACCACCTCGACCAACGGCAGCAGGGGGGCGGGGTTGAAGAAGTGGAGGCCGACGAAACGGCCCGGGCGCCGCAGCGCGCCGCCCACGGCGGTGACCGACAGGGAGGAGGTGTTGGTGGCCAGCAGGCAGTCCTCGGCGACCACCGACTCCAGGGCCGTGAAGAGCTGCTGCTTGGCGCCCAGGTCCTCCAGGATCGCCTCGACGACGAGCGACACGCCCGCCAGTTCCTCGATCTCCCGGACGGCCGAGAGCCGGCCGCGGGCCGCGTCACGCTCGGCGGCGGGCAGCCGGCCCTTCTCCACCAGGCGGTCCAGCCGTTCCGCCAGGGCCCGCTCGGCCTGCTCGGCCCGGCCGGGGCCCGCGTCGTAGAGCCGTACGGAATGGCCCGCCACCAGCGCGACCTGGGCGATCCCCTGGCCCATCGTCCCCGTGCCCACCACCGCGACCGTGCTGGATCGGTCAAGAGCGCTCATCGCCGCCACTGCTCCTCGCCAGTTGTCCACAGCTTCGGTCGGCCCCCTTGTCCCGACCGAACATTCGGTTAATCTAGCGGGGAAGCCAGCACCCTGCCCACCCCAATCCAGCTCGACGAGGAGTTGGCCCCATGGCTGCCGAACCCACCGCTGTCACGTCGGTCGCACAGCACCGCGAGACGCTCGACAAGGCGCTCGAGGCGATCCGTACCCGCGAGTACTGGTCTCCGTACCCCGAGCACCCGAAGGCATACGCGGACGGCGAGACCGCCCAGGCCGCGTTCGACGCCCTGCGCGGCACCCGCTTCGACCTGGACCAGCCCGGCACCGACGGCTGGACCGGCGGCGAGGTGTCCCCGTACGGCATCGAGCTGGGTGTGGAGTACCCGCACCCGGACGTCGACGTGCTCCTCCCCGCGATGAAGGCCGCGATGCCCGCCTGGCGCGAGGCCGGCCCGGAGAACCGGGCCCTGGTCTGCCTGGAGATCCTGGCCCGGATCAACGCGCGCACCACGGAGATGGCCCACACGGTCATGCACACCTCCGGCCAGGCCTTCATGATGGCCTTCCAGGCCGGCGGCCCGCACGCGCAGGACCGCGGCCTCGAAGCGGTCGCGTACGCCTACGTGGAGCAGGTGCGCACCCCCGGCACGGCCGAGTGGGTCAAGCCGCAGGGCAAGCGCGACCCGCTGACCCTGCGCAAGGACTTCACGACGGTGCCGCGCGGCATCGCGCTCGTGATCGGCTGCAACACCTTCCCCACCTGGAACGGGTACCCGGGCCTCTTCGCCTCCCTGGCCACCGGCAACGCGGTCGTGGTCAAGCCGCACCCGCGCGCCGTGCTCCCGCTCGCGCTGACGGTCAGGATCGCCCGCGAGGTGCTCGCCGAGTCCGGCTTCGACCCGAACCTGGTCTGCCTGGCGGCCGAGCGCCCCGGCGAGGGCCTGGCCAAGACGCTGGCGCTGCGCCCCGAGGTCCGCGTCATCGACTACACGGGCTCCACCGCCTTCGGCGACTGGCTGGAGGACAACGCCCGCCAGGCCCAGGTCTTCACCGAGAAGGCCGGCGTCAACACCGTCGTCGTCGACTCCACGGACGACTACAAGGGCATGCTGTCCAACCTGGCCTTCTCCCTGTCCCTGTACAGCGGCCAGATGTGCACCACCCCGCAGAACCTGCTGATCCCGCGTGACGGCATCGCCACCGACGACGGCCACAAGGGCTTCGACGAGGTGGTGGGCGATCTGTCGGCCGCCGTGGGCGGGCTGCTCGGCGACGACGCCCGGGCCAACGCCCTGCTGGGCGCCCTGGTCAACCCCGATGTGAAGGCACGCCTGGAGGCCGCCGCCTCCCTCGGCGAGGTCGCGCTCGCCTCCCGCGAGGTCGCGCACCCCGACTTCCCGGACGCCGTGGTCCGCACCCCGGTGATCGTGAAGCTGGACGGCGCGAAGCCGGACGACGAGGCCGCCTACATGTCGGAGTGCTTCGGCCCGGTCGCCTTCGCGGTCGCCATGGACTCCTCCAAGGACTCGGTCGACCTGCTGCGCCGCACCGTGCGGGAGAAGGGCGCCATGACGGTCGGCGCCTACACCACCTCCGGCGAGGTGGAACAGCAGATCGAGGAGGTCTGCCTGGAGGAGGCCGCCCAGCTCTCCCTCAACCTGACCGGCGGGGTGTACGTCAACCAGACGGCCGCCTTCTCCGACTTCCACGGCTCCGGCGGCAACCCGGCCGCCAACGCGGCCCTGTGCGACGGCGCCTTCGTCGCGAGCCGCTTCCGGGTCATCGAGGTCCGCCGCCAGGCCTGATCCGGCCCGCCCGCACCACCGACAGCCCCGTCCGGAGCAGCCCTGTCACTCCGGACGGGGCTGCTCCGTACCCACCTGCGCGTAGCGCTGGATCCAGGCGTGCATGGCGATGGCCGCCGCGGCGCCCGCATTGATCGAGCGCGTGGAGCCGAACTGGGCGATCGAGCAGACCGCCGCCGCGTGCTTCCACGCCTCGTCGGTCAGCCCGGGCCCCTCCTGCCCGAAGAGCAGCACGCAGCGCCGTGGCAGCTCGGTGGTCTCCAGCGGCACGGCACCGGGGAGGTTGTCGATCCCGATGATCGGCAGGTCCTCCGCGGCCGCCCACGTGGCCAGCGCCGCGACGTCCAGGTGGTGGCGCACGTGCTGGTAGCGGTCGGTCACCATGGCGCCGCGCCGGTTCCAGCGGCGCCGCCCCACGATGTGCACCTCCTTGGCCAGGAAGGCGTTGGCGGTGCGCACCACGGACCCGATGTTGAAGTCGTGCTGCCAGTTCTCGACGGCGACGTGGAAGTCGTGGCGCCGGGTGTCGAGGTCGGCGACGATCGCCTCCCGCGTCCAGTAGCGGTACTCGTCCACCACGTTGCGGCGGTCGCCCTGCGCGAGCAGCTCGGCGTCGTAGCGCGGGTCCTCCGGCCAGGGCCGCGGGTGCGGCCCGACCCCGACCTCGGGGCCGAAGCCATCGTCGTACTGCAGCGGCTCGGCCGCGTCGTCCTGGCTGGTGCTCACACCACGAGATTAGAGGGGGCGGGCTCGCCGGCCGGTCCCGGCTCTCGCTGCCCCGCGACCGCCCGCGCCTGCACGTCCCCCGCTCCTTCCCCGCCTTCCCCGCCTTCCCCGCCTTCCGCGTCCTGCGGCCGGCCGTCCTCCGGCTCCCCGGCGGAGCCGCGCCGCAGCGGACGCGTCACCCGGTCGCCCGCCCAGCGCAGGAAGCCGGTGGGCAGGAAGACCGCGTCGGCGGCGATCATCGCCAGCGAGAAGAACGGCAGTCCGAGGACGACCGCGATCGAGGCGTGCTCCAGCATCATCAACGCGAGGAGCACGTTCTTCACCCGGCGGTTGAAGAGGGTGAAGGGGAAGGCGACCTGGACGATCACCGTGCCGTAGGTGATCACCATGACCATCAGTCCGCTGGCGGCCATCGCGTGGGACAGCCCCGGCCAGGGACTGAAGTCGTCCAGGTGGAGCGGGTAGTACACCGCGGTGCCGTCCTGCCAGCGCGAGCCCTGGACCTTGTACCAGCCCGCCGTGGCGTAGATCAGGCACACCTCGACGACGATCACCAGCAGACCGGCGGCGTGCAGGATGTTGGCGAGGATCCCGAGGACCGCCTGCGGCTCGCCCGGCGCGTACCGCCGCACCGCCCACCACACGGCCTGCAGCAGCAGGAAGCCCCACAGGAACGGGGTCCAGCCGAGCCAGGGCAGCAGGCCGTCGGTCCAGTGCAGGCCGGTACGGCCGAGCAGCTGCGCCACGGTGAGCACGAGCCCGAGGACGATCCACAGCGCGATCCCCGCGCCGTCGCCGTCCCGCCCCTTGGCGCGGCGGCGGGCGTCGAGCGACCATACCTGCCCGCACCGGGTGAGGACGAGGTAGATCGCCATCAGGTGGATCACGTTGTCGCCGCCGTCGCCGACGAACACGCTCCGGTTCTGCAGGGAGAGCACGCCGATCATGAACAGCAGCGAGGCCGTGCGGGTCCGCCAGCCGAGCAGCAGCATCGCGCTCGTCACGATCGCACCCGCGTACACGACCTCGAACCACGCGTCGGCCCTGCCCCACAGCAGCAGGGTGAAGGCGTGGTTGTCGGCGACGAGCCGGTTCGCCAGGTCCCAGCTCCAGGCCCCGTCCGGCCCGTAGAGCTCGTGGCGGTGCGGCCACTCGCGCAGCAGGAACAGCAGCCAGGCCAGTGAGATGCCGATCCGCACCACGGCGGTCTGGTACGGGCCGACGGTGGTGCCGGTGATCCGGGCCAGGCCACGCGACAGACCGCCCGCGGCGGAGTCGAGCAGTCCGGCGAAGGGGGACGGGACGGGGGCCGGGCGGGCGGCGGGGGCCGGGCGGCCACGGGACGCCGCTGGCCCGGGTACGGGGCGGTCCACGGGCTCCGCGGCCGCCCCGTGCGCGGACTCGTTCACGGCTTCGCTCACGACGCGTCCTCCCCGCTCCCAGCTCCCTCGTCCTCGTCCGCCCCGTGCGCGTTCCACCAGGGCAGCACCTGGAAGGTGGTGCGCGTGTCGATCTCCTCGGGGCTCCAGGTGGGGGCCGCGACCGGCGTGGTGCCGGTGCGCACCTGCAGGCGGACGACGTCGCCGCCGTCGAGCCGGGGCCCGATGCGGTCCTCCACGATGCGTTCCAGGTACTGCCTGCTCAGCTCGCCGCGCACGCCGATGGGCTTGTCCTTCTCACCGTGGGAGGCGGCGTAGAAGCTCCACGCCCGGCGCAGCTCGTTCTGCTGGGTGTGGCTGGGCAGGACGTTGTGCCTGATGGCGGCGATGTCCATGGCCGTGAGGTCGATCCAGCCGGTCACCTGGTCGGTGCCGTCGTCCTTGTGGACATCGGCGCGCGCCCAGACGTGGATGTTCTGCTGGAGCGGATTGGGTGCGAAGAGCTTCCAGTTCTGCTCGAACTCGGGGTAGATGTAGCTGCCCACCAGGTCGCCGTGCTTCTTGGTGGCGGTGTTCGTGGGCGCGACGTGCAGGAAGACCATGAGCAGGTGCACCGCGACGCCGACCGCGGCCGCGGCCAGCGCCAGCGCGACCACGGCCCGGGCCGGTGGCGACAGCGCGGCTATCCCGGCCGGTCCCCCGGACTCCTCGGGTGGCTCCATCGTGGTTCTCCGCTCGTGTTCCCCGTGTCCGCTCAGCACGGAACGGTACTCATGCCACACGCGTGCGGTACAGCCGTCCCGGTCAGCACGGGCCGCGGGCGCCACGGGCAGGGGCAGGGAGGCGGCGACGGGGATGTGGACTTCCCCGCCCGGTCCGCCTAATCTGACACACCGTCAGAATGGACGCGTCCGGGAGGTCGGGCCATGGACTTCAGCTTCAGCGAGGAGCAGCTGGCGGCCGTCGAGGCGGCACGGGCGGTGTTCTCCGGCGTGTCCCCCGACGCCGTACCGAGCCCCGCGCTCACCGCCGGCGCGGTGGCGGAGGACTTCGACCGCCCGCTGTGGCGCCGGCTGGCCGCCGCCGACCTCCTCGGGCTGGTGCTCGACGAGGCGTACGGCGGGGCCGGTCTCGACCCGGTCGCACTGTGCCTGGTGCTGCGCGAGGCCGGGGCCGTACTCGCCCGGGTGCCGCTGCTGGAGACCTGTGCCGCCGCACTCGCCGTGCAGGGCGACGGCCCCGAGGAGCTGCGCGCCCGGCTGCTGCCCGCGGTCGGCCGCGGCAACCTCGTCCTGACCGTCGCCTCCGCGGGCCGCACCGGCCACGACGGCGCGGAGCTCGCCGTCACCGCGCGGCCCGTGGAGACGGACGCAGACGCGAACAGCCACGGGCACGGCGCCGCCCGCGACTGGCTGCTCGACGGCGTCCAGACCGCCGTCCCCTGGGCCCCGCACGCCGACCTCGTCCTGGTCCCGGCCTCCGCCGCGGGAGGCCGTACGGTCATCGCCCTCGTCCCGCGCGAGGCGGTCACCGCGGCCGAACAGATCTCGACCAGCGGGGAGCGCCACGCCGAGCTCCGGCTGGACGCCGTCCGCGTCCCCGCGGGAGACGTGATCACCGCCGACGGCGCCTGGGACCGGCTGCGCCGGCTGCTGACCACCGGCACCTGCGCCCTGGCGCTGGGGCTGGGCACCGCCGTCCTGCGCATGACCGGCGCCTACACCGCCAAGCGCGAGCAGTTCGGGCACCCGCTGGCCACCTTCCAGGCGGTGGCCATGCAGTCCGCCGACCGCTACATCGACCTGCGGGCGATGGAGGTCACCTGCTGGCAGGCCGCCTGGCGGCTGGACCCCGCCGACGTCGCGGTCGCCAAGATCTGGGCCTCGGAGGGCGTACGACGGGTGGTGCAGACCGCGCAGCACCTGCACGGCGGCTTCGGCGCCGACACCGACTACCCGCTGCACCGCTACCACGCCTGGGCCAAACAGCTGGAGCTCTCCCTCGGCCCCGCCGCCGCCCACGAGGAGGAGCTGGGCGACCTGCTGGCCGCCGAGGCCTGACGGCCTCCGGGGCCGCCGCGCAAGGCCTCAGAGCACGTGCGCCGGGCCCGCGCCGTCCGTCACCAGCGGGCGGCCCGCGGCCTCCCAGCCGAGCATGCCGCCGTCGACGTTCACCACGTCGAGGCCCTGCGCGATCAGGTACTGGGCGACCTGCGCCGAGCGGCCGCCGACCCGGCACACGACGTGCACCCGGCGGTCCGCCGGGACCTCCTCGATGCGGGCCACGACCTCGCCCATCGGGATGTGCACCGCGCCCTCGGCGTGCCCGGCGTCCCACTCGTCGTGCTCCCGGACGTCGAGCAGGTAGCCGTCGGCGGGGACCTGCGCCGCGTCCACCGCGGGCAGCTGGGCGTAGAACATGGAACGGACTCCTTCGGTCGGGGCGTGCACGTCGAACGTACCCGACGCGCTAATCGGACCCCTTCGAGGAGCGCACCAGCTCCGCCAGCCGGGCCTCCCGGTTGGCGACCTGGTTGAGGAGGTTCTCCGCGATCTCGTTGAGCAGCCCGTCCGGGTCCTCCGGGGCGAGCTTCATCATCTGCGCGATCGCGCTGTTCTCCAGGTCGGCGGCGAGCGCGGCGAGCCGCTCCTTGCGCTGCGCGAGCCACTCCAGCCGCGCGTACAGCACCTCGGCCTCGCTCGGCTGCTCCTCCTCCGGGACCGGCCCGGCCTCCCACTCCTCCGCGAGCTCCCGCAGCCGCTGCTCGTCGGCGTAGGTGTACGCCTCGTTGACCCGGGCGATGAACTCGCTGCGGCGCTCGACCTCGGCCTCGTCCTGCGCCAGGTCCGGGTGGGCCTTGCGGACCAGCTCGCGGTAGAGCCGCTGCGCCTCCTTGCCGGGCCGTACGCGGCGCGGCGGGTTCGGGTCCTCCTGGGGCCGGACCCCGTCCGAGCCGAGCAGGCCCTCGAAGAGCTCCTCCACCCCCGGCATCGGCATCACGAGGGCGCGCGCCTCCCAGGCGCGCTGGATGTCCTCGCGGGAGCCGCTCTTGGCCGCGACCGCCTCCGCGATCAGCGCGTCGAGCTCGTCGAGCCGGGCGTACATCGGGCCGAGCTTCTGGTGGTGCAGCCGGGAGAAGTTCTCGACCTCCACCCTGAAGGTCTCCACGGCGATCTCGAACTCGATCAGGGCCCGCTCGGCGGCACGCACCGCCTGGGCCAGCCGGTCCTGGGGTTCGGAGGATGCGGCGGCCGACTCGGTGCCGGGGGCCGACTCGGTGCCGGGGGAATTCGTCACCGGTCCAGCCTACGAGGAGTGGGGGGCGCCGGTCACAGGGTACGGCCTGGTACCTGCCCCGGCACACCGGCGCCCGGGCCCTCACACACCCTGTTCCGCGGCGATCCGCCCGGCCCGTACCTCCGCCACCAGCTCGGCGTGGTCCGCCTCGGTCCGGTCGGCGTACGCGACCGCGAAGGCCGCGACCGCCTCGTCGAGTTGCCCGCCCTTGCCGCAGTAGCCCGCGATCAGCCGGGGGTCCGCGGAGTGCGCGTGCGCCCGGGCCAGCAGCGCACCCGTCATCCGCGCGTAGTCGTCTATCAAGCCGGCCTCCAGCTCCGCGGGGTCGACGCTGCCCTTGCGGTTGCGGAACTGCCGTACCTGGTGGGGACGGCCGTCCACGTCGGCCCAGCCCAGCAGGCTGTCGCTGACGACCTGCATGCGTTTTTGGCCCAGCACGACGCGCCGTCCCTCGTGCTCCACCGCGGGCGCGTCGAACCCGGCCTTCCCCAGGTACGGCAGCAGCGCGGAGGGCCGGGCCTCCTTCACCTGGAGCACCAGCGGCTGACCGAGGTGGTCCAGGAGCAGCACCACGTACGACCTCGTGCCCACGCTGCCCGTCCCGACCACCCGGAACGCCACGTCGTGCACCGCGTACCGGGCCAGCAGCGGCCGCCGGTCCTCACCGATCGTCGCGAGGTAGCCGCCGTCCGACAGGGCCCCGGCGACCGCCGCCGCCTCCCCGTCCGGCACCCGGCGCAGCACCGGGGGCGCGTCGACGAAGCGGCGGCCGCCGCCCTCGACCTCCTCCGTGGCCCGCGCCGCGAACTTGGCGCTGGTGTTGCGGCGCGCCTTCCCGGCCACCAGGCGCAGCGTGCCCGCCAGGTCGCGGGCGTCGGCGTGCGTGACCAGCTCCTCGTCGGCGATGGCGTGCCAGGCGTCCAGCACGGGCATCTTCGCCAGCAGCCGCATGGTGCGCCGGTACGCGCCCACCGCGTCGAAGGCGGCGCCCCGGCACGCGTCCTCGTCCGCCCCGGCCTCGCGCCCGGCCAGCACCAGGGAGGTGGCGAGCCGCTTGACGTCCCATTCCCAGGGGCCGTGGACGGTCTCGTCGAAGTCGTTGATGTCCATGACCAGCCGGCCGAGGTGGTCCCCGTACAGGCCGAAGTTGGCGGCGTGCGCGTCACCGCAGATCTGGGCGCCGATCCCGGTGACCGGGCCGCCCGCGAGGTCGGCCGCCATCAGCCCGGCCGAGCCGCGGAGGAAGGCGAAGGGGCTCGCCGCCATCCTCCCCACCCGCAGCGGGACGAGTTCCGGGATGCGTCCGAGGCTCGACTCCCGCACCGCCTCCACCGCGCCCGGCCGGTCGGCGCCCGGAGTGAACACCGCGTGCGCCTCGCGCGGCACCGCCTCCCGCAGCGCCTTGCCCTCCCGCTTGGGCGCGCCGTCGTGCGGCCATCTCTGGAACCCCGCGATGTGCGGAAGCCTGTGCTCCACGTGCTCTTCCTCCCCACGGGCCATGCCCGGTTGGTCACTCCTGGGGGCAATCTAGCCATTTACCGGACCGCGTCCGATGTTTCATGCTTGCCTGGACGGTGAAGACCCGACCCTGATGCTCCTTCAGCCTTCCGCGCCGAACCGCAGCCGAACCGCAGGTGCCCGACGTTGGACGAGATGACCAGGCTTCCCACGACCACGACCCCGCTCGCAGCCACCGGTGTCTCCGCGCTCGTACGCCTCGCCGTGCTCTGCGTCGGCCCCGACGGTGACATCTCGTACTGGAACCGCGGTGCCGAGGAACTCTTCGGCCACCGCTGGGAGGGCGTGTTCGGCCGCCCGGCGGCCGGACTGCTGCCGCACACCGCGGGCCGGCACCCCGGTGAGCAGGACGCCCTGGAGGTGCTGGACGAGTTCACCCGGTCCGCCTGGGCCGGATCGCTGCCCACCACCGACCGCGACGGCGGCGTCAAGGACGTGGTGTGGTGGTCCTACCGCATCATGGAGCCGGCCGGCCGGAGCCTGCTGGTGATCGCCGCCAACGCCCGCCCGTTGCGCGACACCGGGCCGCGCCTCGCGCTCGGCGACCACCTGCTGCCCTACACCGCCGACGGCACCACCGCCCGCGGCGCCGTCCGCATCATCCCGCGCCTCGCCCCGGCCGCCGACCCCGCGCACGCCGAGCACCTGGCCGGCCGGCTCGGCTCGGTGCTGCCCCGGGTCAGCGCGGGCCGGCTGGACCGGATCGTGCGTCAGATCGTGCCCCTGGGCTACCCGGCGGTGGAGGTCGACGGCACCGTGCTGCTCCCCGTGCTCCCCGAGGAGCACGGCACGACCGTGGCCCAGCCCGCCGCGAACCCCGCCACCGGCCGCACCGCACGGCCCACCCGGCCCGCCCGGCGCACCCGGCCCGCGCACCCGGAGCTGCTGCCCGGCCCTCGCGGCGACGTCGCGGCGCCGGTACTGGTCCCGGTGGCCGCACCCAGCGTCTCGCTCGCCCCGGGCCACGTGCTGGACGAACAACTCGCCCTGCTCCGGGAGACCGGGGCCAAGGTCGGCACGACCCTCGACCTGGCGACGACCGCCCGCGAGCTGTGCGCCGTCACCGTGCCGCGCTTCGCCGACTTCGCCGCCGTCCTCGTCGTCGACCAGCTGTTCTCCGACGCCGAGCCGCCGAAGGACGACCTGACCGGGGACACGATCATCGCGCGCCGGGTCGCCGTCGCCCACACCGACACCACTCCCGGCCCGTGGGCGGCCGCCCTGCCGGAGGGCGAACTGATCCCACTGCCCGCCGACTCCACCCCGCGGCTGGGCGAGCCGCTGCTCGTGCCGGTGATAGACCCGGCACTGGCCCGGGACATCGCGCTCGACCTGGGCGTCCCCGGCCTCGGCCCGTTACTGCCCGAGCGGTCGATGGTCGTCGTACCGCTCACCGCACGGGGCACGGTGCTGGGACGGATGTGCTTCCTGCGCCACCCCGGCCGCCGCCCCTTCGACGCCAAGGACGCCGCGACCGCCGCCGAGGTCGCCGCCCGCGGCGCCGTGCACCTGGACAACGCCCGGCTGCACCGCCTGGAGTCGCGCGCCGCCGCGACCCTGCAGCGCAGCATGATGCCGACCCGCCCGCCCCGCATCCCCGGGGTGCGGATCGCCCACCGGTACATGCCCGGTGACCGTCAGGCCCAGGTCGGCGGCGACTGGTTCGACGCCATCCAGCTGCCCGGCGGGCGCGTGGCGCTGATCGTCGGCGACGTGATGGGCCACGGTCTGCTGTCGGCGGCCGTGATGGGCCAGTTCCGCACCTCCGTGATCACGATGGCCGCGCTCGACCTGCCGCCCGCGCAGTTGCTGCGGCACCTGGACAACCTCGCCCACCGCCTCGGCGCCGAGCACCTGGCGACGTGCGTGTACGCGGTCTACGACCCGATCCACCGGACCCTGACCCTGGCCAACGCCGGCCACATCCCGCCGGTGCTGGCCCGGCACGACGGCCGCAGCGAACTGCTGCAGATCCCCAAGGGCGCCCCGATCGGCGTCGGCGGCGTGCCCTTCGAGACGGTCGAGATCCCCGTACCGGACGGCAGTTGGCTGGTGCTGTGCACCGACGGCCTGGTGGAGGTGCGCGGTCAGGGGATAGACGCGGGCCTGGCGGCGCTGTGCTCCAACGTCATCGAGCCCCAGCAGACCCCCGAGGACGTCTGCGAGCAGATCCTCAGCCGTGTCCACTCCGACGACCGTCGCGACGACGTGGCGCTGCTGGTCGCCAACTTCCAGGGCATCCCGTCCGAGGACGTCGCCGAGTGGCGGCTGTCGATGGACCTCTCCGACGTCCGGCGGGCACGGGCGCTCACCCGTGAGCAGCTGGCGCGGTGGGGGCTGGAAGGGGTCAGCGACCTGACCGAGCTGCTGGTCAGCGAGCTGGTGACCAACGCGCTGCGGGTCGCCTCGCACGAGGTGTCGCTGCGGCTGATGCGGGTCGGCAAGCTGCTGGTCGAGGTCAGCGACGACGACCACAACCTGCCGCAGCTGCGCCGCGCGGACGCCGACGACGAGGAGGGCCGCGGCCTGGCCCTGGTCAGCAACCTCTCCCGGCGCTGGGGCACCAGCCGCAAGGCGGTCGGCAAGGTCGTCTGGTTCGAGCTGCCGCTGCCCGCCTGACCCCGGGGACGAACCGGATCGGACCACCCCGATCCAGTCAGATGTAGCCTACAAGCATGCAGGCCGGCAAAGGCGCGTCCGTCGAGACGATCCACCGCGAGATGACCGCGTTCGCCCGCCGCGCACGCACCGCGGTGGCCCGTATGCACCCACAGCTGTCCCTGGTGGCGTACACGCTACTGGCCCACATGAGCGAGCACCGGGACTGCCGGGCCACGGACCTCGCGCAGGCGTTCCTGCTGGACAAGTCGACGGTCAGCCGCCAGGTCGCCACCCTGGAGCGGCTGGGCCTCGTCGAGCGGCGCCCCGAGCCCGCCGACCACCGCGTCCAGGTGCTGCTGCCGACCGCGGCGGGCGCGGCCCTGCTCGCCGAGGCGAACCGCGCCGCACGGCACATCGTGTGCGGGAGGCTCGCGGACTGGGACGACACCGACCTGGAACGCTTCGCCGCCTACCTGACCCGCTACAACGACGCCGCGGAGCAGCAGGCCTGACCCGGCGTCAGCCGGTCGCCCCCGCCCCTGAGCCGCAGGCCTCCGCGCCCTCCGTACAGGCGGCGGCGCCGTCGGGGAGGTACTTCTCCGCCCACGACCCCAGCTCCCCCAGGGCCGGACCGAGCGCCTCACCGGCTTCGGTGAGGCGGTAGCTCACCCTCAGCGGCGGGCCGGGGTCCACCTCGCGGACGACGATGCCCGCCTCGGCCAGCTCCGTGAGCCGGTCGGAGAGCATCCGTTCGCTGATCTTGGGGATGGCCCGGCGCAGTTCGACGAAGTACGCCGGCCGCTGCGTGAGGACGGCCACGATCAGGCCGCTCCAGCGCTTGCCGAGGATCCCGAAGACGCGGGTCAGCCCGACGTCGACCTTGGCGCACGGCTCCGCGTCGTGCGCGGCCGGCTCAGTCCCCTGTCCCATGGCCACAAGGGTACCCGGCTTGCCGTTACGTGCTGCAGAAAAGTAAGGTCCTGTGGTAGCAATAGCAACGCACGAATTTTTCACTCCGAACTTTACGGAAGTGGAGGCACCCCCATGCCCACGCTGCTGCACCTCGACTCGTCCATCTGGCCCTCCGAGACCTCCGCGTCCCGTGACGTGGCGAACTCCTTCCGCAAGGAATGGGAGGCCCAGCACCCGGGCGGCGTCGTGGTCTACCGCGACCTGAACGCCGAGCCCGTGCCGCACCTCGACGCGACCCACTACGTGGGCGGTGCCGAGCACCCGCTCCGCAACGAGCTGGCCGACGAACTCGAACGGGCCGACGCCCTCCTGATCAGCGCGCCGATGTACAACTTCTCGATCCCCAGCACCCTCAAGGCCTGGCTCGACCAGGTGATCATCCTGGGCCGCACCGCGGGCGAGCAGCCCTCCGCCGCGGACACCCCGGTCGTCGTGGTGGCCAGCCGCGGCGGCGGCTACGGCCCCGGCACCCCGCGTGAGGACTTCGAGTTCGTGACCAACTACCTGGAGAAGGTCCTGCAGGGCTGCCTCGGCATCACCGACGTCGAGTTCATCGTCCCCGAGCTGACCCTGGCCCGCGTCGTCCCGGCCATGTCCGGCCTCGTCGAGGCCTCCGACGCCTCCCGCACCAAGGCGCACGAGCAGGCCACCGCCAAGGCCAAGGAGCTCGCAGCGCGCGTCGCCTGACCCCCGTCCCGGCCGCCCCTGCGTCGTCGTACGTGCCCGGCCGCCCGGGCGTACGGCTACCCCACGCTCACAGGTTGACGCCGAAGTCCTGCGCGATGCCGCGCAGGCCCGAGGCGTAGCCCTGGCCGACGGCGCGGAACTTCCACTCGGCGCCGTTGCGGTACAGCTCGCCGAAGACCATCGCCGTCTCGGTGGAGGCGTCCTCGGAGAGGTCGTAGCGGGCGAGCTCGTTGTTGTCGGCCTGGTTCACCACACGGATGAAGGCGTTGCGGACCTGGCCGAACGACTGCTGGCGGCTCTCGGCGTCGTAGATCGACACCGGGAAGACGATCTTCTCGACCTCGGCCGGCACGGTGGCCAGGTTCACCTTCACCTGCTCGTCGTCACCCTCACCCTCGCCGGTGAGGTTGTCGCCGGTGTGCTCCACCGAGCCCTCCGGGCTCTTCAGGTTGTTGAAGAACACGAAGTGCTTGTCCGAGACCACCTTGCTCTCGGCGTTGACCAGGAGCGCGCTCGCGTCGAGGTCGAAGTCGGTGCCGGTGGTCGTACGGACGTCCCAGCCCAGACCGACGGTGACCGCGGTCAGTCCCGGGGCCTCCTTCGTCAGCGAGACATTGCCGCCCTTGGAAAGGCTGACACCCATGGGATCTCCCTGCTCATTCCGGCGCGGGCCGCGCCCCTTGACGATTCCTTTGCCCAATCGCTCAACGGCTCTCCGGGGCCGCGGGTTCCCGGCGCCGCACCCGTTCACCTGAGTGCCGTACACGCCCGTACGGCGGGCGTGGGAACGGTAGAAAGGACCCATGGCCACCGGCTCCCGCGCTCCGTCCGACTCCCCCTCCGGCGCCGACGACCCCGGGAGCACCGCCGAGGAGATGGTCGGTGCCCTGCTGACGGCGTCCCGGCTCCTCGTCGCGGTCTCCGCCCGCTCGCTCGCCGCGGTGGAGGAGGCACTGACCCTGCCGCAACTGCGCATGCTGGTCGTCCTCGAGACGCACGGGGCGCTGAACCTCTCGCAGCTCGCCGCCGAACTGGGCGTCCAGCCCTCCACGGCGCTGCGCATGCTGGACCGCCTCGTGGCCATCGACATGGTCACGCGCGACGCCTCCCCCACCGACCGGCGCACGACCGTCATCTCGCTGACCGCGACCGGGCGGCGCACCGTGAACGACGTCACGGAGCGCCGCCGGGCCGAGATCGCCCGCATCGTCGACGCGATGCCCGCAGGACAACGACGCCACCTCGTCCAGGCCCTCCAGGCCTTCGCCGAGGCCGGCGGCGAGCCCCCCGTCGGCGAGCGCGACGCACATCACGCCGGCTGGTGACCCTCCCGCCGGTGTGCGGCGGTCAGGACGGCTGGAAGCCGCCGACCTGCGGGAGATCCCCGGCCACCCCGAGCTTCGCGGCGGTCAGCTCCACGCTGCCCTTGCCGGTGGGCCTGGTGGACGTGCCGGGCAGGACCCACACCGCGCCGCGGAAGCGGTCCTCGCCCTCGCCGCCGACGATCACATCGGGGTGACCGTCCTTGTTGAGGTCGCCGAGCGCCAGTGTGGTGCCGAACCCGTCAGCGGGCTCCGACGTGCCGGGCACCGACGGGGTCTCCTGGGACAACGCGTACGAGCCGGAGCCGAGCGCGCCCGTCCTCTTGCCCGGGATCACCACGACGACCCCGGCACGGGCCTTGTTGTTCTGCTTCTGGCCCGGCACGCCGATCACGATGTCACCGAGACCGTCCTTGTTGAGGTCGGCGACGGCCACGGAGCTGCCGAACTCGTTGTCCTTCGCCGAGGCGCCCGCGACGCCGGGGTGTTCTGGCTCATCCGTACCGGTGCGGCCGCAAAACCGTTCCTGCTGCCGTACCAGAGGGCGATCTCTCCGCCCAGGTGACCACTGGTCCCCGCCTCGGGCTCGTCCGGGTCGCCCACGACGAGGTCGTTGTAACCGTCGCCGTTGACGTCCCCGACGGCGGTGGTCGTGCCGTCCCCGGCCAGCGGACCGCGACCCCCCTCCGGGTTGACGTAGACCAGGCCGCCGCTCTGGCCGCCGACCCGGACCGACGTCACGATGCGGTCGGCGTACCCGTCGCGCTGCAGGTCGGCGAGCTCGACGGCCGCGACCGAGGGCGTGTCCGCGTTCAGCGACTTCACGCCGACCGAGCCGTTCCGCTTGAAGGTGCCCCCGAACTCCACCGAGCCGTCGTAACCGCCAGCCAGCACCCGTGCGCCGCGGCTGTCACGCAGCGCGGCCACGTCCATCCCGTACCGGCCCTCGGAGACCCGGGGCACCGGCAGGGCGCTCGCCGCGGCCAACCCCTTCTTGCCGCCCCACAGGACGGTGACGGTGCCCGCGTTCTTCGTCGTGCCCAGGTCCTCCCAGGGCGTACCGACGAGCAGGTCGCTGTAGCCGTCCTCGTCCAGGTCCGCGTAGGCGGTGGAGGCACCGAACAGGTCCTCGGTCTCCGCGCTGTCCGGGACGCCCGCGGTGTTCTGCGTGATGACGGCCTTGCGCGTGGTGGACACCCCGCTCTTGGAGCCGTAGAGGACGACGACCGCGCCCGCGCCGTCCTTGCCCCCGGCCTTGGCGGTGGGAGCCGGGACGACCAGGTCCCGGTAGCCGTCCCCGTTGAAGTCCGCGGGCGCCGTCAAGGGCTTCGCCACGGCGTCGACGGGCATCAGCACCGCCCCGGCCACCGCGGCGGCCGCCACGGCAACTGCCGTCGCGACGCGCCCCGTTCGAGTCTTCCCCTCCCTGATTCCCCTCCTGTGTGCACAGTGAGACGCCTGAGAGGGTAGGGGCGGGAGATGAACTCTCCACGAACGGACCGCACTAGACCCGCAACGCCGGGAGGCGTGGCCGTCGCGTGGCCTGCGTCACTCCCGGACGCAGGACGCGGAGCACGAGAAACGGGCCCCCGACTGCGACTTTCGTCACGGTCGGAGACCCGTCTCCACTGTGTGTGTGCGCGAGGGGGGAGTTGAACCCCCACGCCCTTTCGGGCACTGGAACCTGAATCCAGCGCGTCTGCCTATTCCGCCACCCGCGCATGGGTGTTGTCTTCCGGATCCGTTCACACCTTGGGGTCTTCCCCGTCCGGTGCGTCAGCCCCTTCCGACACGGAGAACATTAGCACGCTGCTCAGGGTGGAATCACATCCGTTTCGGGGCACCCCCGAGCGAGGGGAACCGTCCTCTGTTGCGGGACACTGGCATGAGCCGCCTCTACCATCCCTGTGGGGGAGCGGCCGCGGACCATGGCACTGTTGACACCGGTCCCGTGGGACCGACCGGGGAACCAGCGGTTTTCCCAGTGCGTGGATACGATCAGTAAGCAGTACCGGAAGGATCGGACCGGAAGACCACGGCGGACCGCCGTGCGCAACCGCAGGACCTCGAGGAGGGAGGTGCACCGTGGGAGTACTCAAGAAGTTCGAGCAGCGTCTCGAGGGCTTCGTGAACGGCACCTTCGCCAAGGTGTTCAAGTCCGAGGTACAGCCCGTGGAGATCGCGGGTGCCCTGCAGCGCGAGTGCGACAACAACGCGACGATCTGGAACCGGGACCGCACCGTGGTCCCCAACGACTTCATCGTCGAGCTCAGCACCTCCGACTACGAGCGGCTGAGCCCGTACGCCGTCCAGCTCGGCGAGGAGCTCGCCGGCATGGTGCGCGACTACGCCAAGCAGCAGCGCTACACCTTCATGGGCAACATCAAGGTGAACCTGGAGAAGGCCGACGACCTCGACACCGGCCTGTACCGGGTGCGCAGCCGCACCCTCGCCTCCAGCGAGTCGCAACAGCAGCAGTACCAGCAGCAGCAACAACAGCCCCCCGCCGGCCGCGGTGGCTACGGCTACCCGCCGCAGGCCCCGCAGCGCCCCGCGGGCCCGCCGCCGATGCCGGCCGGTCCGCCGCCCGGCGCCGCGCCGGTCACCAGGCTCCCCGGGAGCGGCCCCACGGCCCCCGGTGGCGCCGCCATGAACGTACGCCGCTGGATCGAGATCAACGGCACGCGCCACCAGATCTCCCGTCCGACCCTCGTGCTCGGCCGCAGCACCGAGGCCGACGTCCGGGTGGACGACCCCGGTGTGTCCCGCCGCCACTGCGAGATCAGGGCGGGATCGCCCTCGACGGTCGTGGACCTCGGGTCGACGAACGGCATCGTGGTGGACGGACAGCACACCCAGCGCGCTACGCTCCGCGACGGTTCACGGATCGTCGTGGGCAGTACCACCATCGTGTACCGGCAAGCCGAAGGGTGAAGCGGGGGCAATGTCAGAGCTGACCCTGACGGTCATGCGGTTGGGTTTCCTCGCCGTACTGTGGCTGTTCGTCATCGTGGCCGTGCAGGTCATCCGCAGCGACCTGTTCGGCACGCGGGTGACCCAGCGCGCGGCCGGGCGCCGCGAGGCCCAGTCGCGTCCGCCGCAGCAGCGCCAGCAGGCGCAGCCCGCGCAGGGCCGCCAGCAGCAGAACAACAACAACCGGGCCCGGCGCGGCGCCCCCACCAAGCTGGTGGTCTCCGAGGGCTCGCTCGCGGGCACCACGGTCGCGCTCCAGGGACAGACGATCACCCTGGGCCGGGCCCACGATTCCACGATCGTGCTCGACGACGACTACGCGTCCAGCCGCCATGCCAGGATCTACCCGGACCGCGACGGCAACTGGATCGTCGAGGACCTGGGATCCACCAACGGCACCTTCATGGACCGGAACCGGCTCACCACGCCGACCCCGATCCCGCTCGGTGCCCCGATCCGCATCGGCAAGACCGTCATCGAGCTGCGGAAGTAGTCGCACAATGGGCGAGCACAGCCAGCGAGCGCGAGCGAGAGGGTGGGCAGCGTGCGGATGTACCCGGAGCCGACGGGCGAGGTGCGCATGACTCTGTCGCTGCGCTTCGCCGCCGGCTCTCACAAGGGAATGATCCGGGAGGGCAACGAGGACTCCGGCTACGCCGGCCCGCGGCTGCTCGCCATCGCCGACGGCATGGGCGGCCAGGCCGCCGGTGAGGTCGCCTCCTCCGAGGTCATCTCCACCCTCGTCCCGCTCGACGACGACGTCCCCGGCTCGGACATCCTCACCTCCCTCGCCGTCGCCGTGCAGCGTGCCAACGACCAGCTGCGTGTCATGGTCGAGGAGGACCCCCAGCTGGAGGGCATGGGCACCACGCTCACCGCTCTGCTCTGGACCGGCCAGCGGCTCGGCCTGGTGCACGTCGGCGACTCCCGTGCGTACCTGCTGCGCGACGGTGTGCTCACCCAGATCACCCAGGACCACACCTGGGTGCAGCGGCTCGTCGACGAGGGCCGGATCACCGAGGAGGAGGCCGGCACGCACCCGCAGCGCTCGCTGCTGATGCGCGCCCTGGACGGCCGCGGCCAGGTCGAGCCCGACCTGTCGGTCCGCGAGGTCCGGGCCGGCGACCGCTACCTGATCTGCTCCGACGGCCTGTCCGGCGTCGTCAGCCACCAGACCCTCGAGGACACCCTCGCCGGGTACCAGGCGCCCGCCGAGACCGTGCAGGAGCTGATCCAGCTCGCCCTGCGCGGCGGCGGCCCCGACAACATCACCTGCATCGTCGCCGACGTCCTGGACATCGACGACGGCGACACCCTGGCCGTGCAGCTGCACGACACCCCCGTCGTCGTGGGCGCCGTCGCCGACAGCCGGCACCACTCGCCGCTGTCCGACCCGCGGCATCTGCAGACCCCGGCCGGCCGCGCCTCCGAGCTCGGCCGTCCGCCGGCACCCGACGGCGCCTTCGGTCCCCCCGGCAGCGGGAACCCGCAGGTCAGCGCCCCCGTGGACGGCTTCGGCGCGTTCGAGGACGAGGAGCTGAGCAAGCCCCGCAAGCGCG
This sequence comes from Streptomyces sp. TOM-9, assembly GCF_056858595.1. NCBI lineage: Bacteria > Bacillati > Actinomycetota > Actinomycetes > Kitasatosporales > Streptomycetaceae > Streptomyces > Streptomyces sp. TOM-9. The sequence goes on from NZ_JBXEQB010000001.1 coordinate 4,893,439, forward strand.
GCCGGTGGCTCAAGCGCTCGCTGATCCTGCTGGTCGTCCTCGGTGTCATCGGCGGCGGCCTGTACGGCGCGTACCGCTGGACCCAGACGCAGTACTACGTCGGCGTCAAGGGCGACCACGCGGCGATCTACCAGGGCATCGAGCAGAAGCTGGCCTGGGTCAACCTGTCGAAGGTCCACGAGGACCGCCCCGGTATCGAACTCAAGTACCTACCGCAGAACCAGCGCAAGTACGTCACGGCCACGATCGCCGCCAGCGGACTCGGCGACGCACGCCGGACCGCGGACGAGCTCGAGCACCAGGCGAAGGTCTGCCAGACCAAGGAAGCCATCGACAAGTCCAAGGCCGCCGCGGCCGAGAAGGCCAGGAAGGACGCGCAGAAGGGCGCGGACACCGCCACCGGCAAGACCACCGGCAGCCCGTCCCCCGACGCGTCCGGCTCCCCCAAGCCCAACACGACCCCCTCCAGCAGCCCGTCGACCAGCCCCACCCTCTCCGACGAGGACCAGTCGCTGGCCCAACAGTGCCCCAGCGGCAGCTAGTGAGCAGGAGGGGCGTCAGTCCAGCATGAGCGTTGTCACGAACACCACGACCATCACATCCGTCGGCGCACCGAGCCGCCGCAACACGGAGCTCGCGCTCCTGGTCTTCGCGGTCCTGATCCCGGTCTTCGCGTACGCGAACGTCGGGCTGGCGAAGAAGGGCACCCTGCCCGCCGGCATGCTCGCGTACGGCCTCGGCCTCGGCGCCATCGCCCTCGTCGCGCACCTGGTCGTCCGCAAGTTCGCCCCCTACGCGGACCCCCTGATGCTGCCGATCGCCACCCTGCTGAACGGCATGGGCCTGGTGTTCATCTGGCGGCTGGACCAGGAGCCCACGCTCCCCGGCGGTTCCTCCGCGCCGACGCAGCTGATGTGGTCGACGCTGGGCGTCGCGCTCTTCCTCGGCGTCCTGGTCTTCCTCAAGGACCACCGCATCCTGCAGCGCTACACCTACATCTCGATGGTCGTGGCGCTGGTCCTGCTGATCCTCCCGGTGTTCTTCCCGCCGGTCTACGGCGCGCGGATCTGGATCACCATCGCCGGCATGTCCATCCAGCCCGGTGAGTTCGTGAAGATCATCATCGCGGTGTTCTTCGCGGGCTACCTGATGGTCAAGCGGGACGCGCTCGCGCTCGCCAGCCGCCGGTTCATGGGGATGTACCTGCCCCGCGGCCGTGACCTCGGCCCGATCCTGGTGATCTGGGCCCTCAGCATCCTCATCCTGGTCTTCGAGACCGACCTGGGCACCTCGCTGCTCTTCTTCGGCCTCTTCGTGATCATGCTGTACGTCGCCACCGAGCGCACCAGCTGGATCGTGTTCGGTCTGCTGCTGTCCGTGGGCGGCGCGGTGGTCGTCGGCAGCTTCGAGTCGCACGTCCACAGCCGTGTGGAGGACTGGCTCAACCCGTTCCGCACCGTCGAGGCCGGCCAGGGCGCCAGCCAGCCCGCGCAGGCCATGTGGGCCTTCGGCTCCGGCGGCCTGTTCGGATCGGGTCTCGGCCAGGGCTACTCCCGGCTCATCGGCTTCGCGGCCAAGAGCGACTACATCCTGGCCACCGTCGGCGAGGAACTGGGCCTGGCGGGCCTGATGGGCATCCTGCTGCTCTACGCACTCCTGGTGGAGCGCGGCGCCCGCACCGCGCTGGCCGCCCGTGACCCCTTCGGCAAGCTGCTGGCGATCGGCCTGTCCGGGGCCTTCGCGCTCCAGGTGTTCGTCGTGGCCGGCGGTGTCACCGGGCTCATCCCGCTGACCGGCATGACCATGCCGTTCCTGGCACAGGGCGGTTCCTCGGTGATCGCCAACTGGGCCCTGGTGGCCATCCTGCTGAGAATCAGCGACACCGCGCGCCGCCCGGCGCCGACCCCCGCCTCGTCCCCCGATGCCGAACCGACCCAGGTGGTGCGGACCCAGTGAACAAGCCCCTGCGCCGAGTCGCCATCTTCTGCGGACTGCTCGTGCTCGCCCTGCTCGTCAGGGTGAACTACATCCAGTTCGTGCAGGCCGACGAGCTCAAGAACGACGCGAACAACCGACGGGTCACGATCAACCAGTACGCGACGCCGCGCGGCGACATACTCGTCGACGGCAAGGCGATCACCGGCCACACCGAGACCACGGGCAGCGACTTCAGGTACAAGGCCACCTTCAAGAACGGGAAGATGTGGGCGCCGGTCACCGGCTACGCCTCGCAGGCCTTCGGGACGACCCTGCTCCAGGGCGTCGAGGACAAGATCCTCACCGGTGACGACGACCGGCTCTTCTTCACCCGCACCGTCGACGTGCTGTCCGGCAGGCAGAAGCAGGGCGGGGACGTCGTCACGACCCTCAACGGCGCCGCCCAGAAGGCGGCCTTCGAGGGCCTGGGCAACAAGAAGGGCGCGGTCGCGGCCATCAACCCGAAGACCGGGGCCATCCTGGCCCTGGCGAGCACGCCTTCGTACGACCCCTCCTCCTTCGCCGGCAACTCGCAGAAGGACAGCGAGGCCTGGAACGCCCTGCAGAAGAAGAACAACCCCGACGACCCGATGCTGAACCGGGCGCTCCGGCAGACCTACCCGCCGGGCTCCACGTTCAAGGTCGTCACGGCGGCCGCGGCGCTGCAGGACGGGCTGTACGACGACATCGACGAGCCGACCGACTCCGAGGTGCCGTACATCCTCCCGGACACCAACAACCAGGAACTGAAGAACGAGGGCGGCATCGCCTGCAAGAACGTCTCCCTGAGGGAGGCGCTGCGGGTCTCGTGCAACTCCGTCTTCGGCAAGCTCGGTGCGACCCTCGGCCGCGACAAGATGGTCGAGGAGGCCGAGAAGTTCGGCTTCAACGAGGAGCAGTTCGTCCCCGTCCGCGTGGCGGCCAGCAACTTCTCCACCAAGATGGACAGGCCGCAGACGGCACTGTCGTCCATCGGCCAGTTCGAGACCGCCGCCACCCCGCTGCAGATGGCGATGGTGGCCGGGGCGATCGCCAACGACGGCAAGCTGATGAAGCCGTACATGGTGAGCGAGCTCCGCGGCTCGAACAACAAGCTCGTGGACAGCGTCAGCCCCGAGGAGCTCTCGCAGCCGCTCAGCGCGGAGAACGCGCAGAAGCTCCAGCAGATGATGGAGACCGTCGTGCAGTCGGGCACCGGCACCCGGGCCCAGATCCCGGGCGTCACGGTCGGTGGCAAGACCGGTACCGCCCAGCACGGCGTCGACAACAGTGAGAAGCCTTACGCATGGTTCATCTCATACGCGAAGACGGACAGCGGCTCCCCGGTGGCCGTCGCCGTCGTGGTCGAGGACGCCAGCGCGAACCGCGGCGACATCTCCGGTGGCGGCTTCGCCGCGCCGATCGCCAAGAGCGTCATGGAGGCCGTGCTGAACAAGTGATGCCGGTCACACCGTATCCATGGATGTGCGCTATGTCGCACGTCGCGATACCGGTCGTGTATCGGCTACCGGCGAGGGCCGGGATCGGCACGCGGCGGCGGGTACGGTATGCCCGAGCAGCCACACGGACGGTTTAGGAAGGGCAAGCGCTATGGAAGAGCCGCGTCGCCTCGGCGGCCGGTACGAGCTGGGCTCGGTGCTCGGCCGCGGTGGCATGGCCGAGGTGTACATCGCCCATGACACCCGGCTCGGCCGCACCGTCGCCGTGAAGACGCTCCGGGTGGACCTCGCCCGCGATCCGTCCTTCCAGGCCCGGTTCCGCCGTGAGGCCCAGTCGGCCGCCTCGCTGAACCACCCGTCGATCGTCGCGGTCTACGACACCGGCGAGGACTACGTCGACGGGGTCTCCATCCCGTACATCGTCATGGAGTACGTGGACGGCTCCACCCTGCGTGAGCTGCTCCACTCCGGGCGGAAGCTCCTGCCGGAGCGTTCGCTGGAGATGACCATCGGCATCCTCCAGGCCCTGGAGTACAGCCACCGGTCCGGCATCGTGCACCGCGACATCAAGCCCGCGAACGTGATGCTGACCCGGAACGGCCAGGTCAAGGTCATGGACTTCGGCATCGCCCGCGCCATGGGCGACTCCGGCATGACCATGACGCAGACCGCGGCCGTGATCGGCACCGCCCAGTACCTCTCCCCGGAGCAGGCCAAGGGCGAGACCGTCGACGCGCGCTCCGACCTGTACTCCGCCGGCTGCCTGCTCTACGAGCTGCTCACCGTACGGCCGCCCTTCGTCGGCGACTCCCCGGTCGCGGTGGCGTACCAGCACGTGCGCGAGGAGCCGCAGCCGCCGAGCGTCTACGACCCCGAGGTCACGCCCTCGATGGACGCCATCGTGCTCAAGGCGCTGACCAAGGACCCGGACTACCGGTACCAGTCCGCCGACGAGATGCGCGCCGACATCGAGGCCTGCCTCGACGGCCAGCCCGTCGCCGCCACGGTCGCCCTGGGCGCCGTCGGCTACAACGGCGGCGGTTACGGCGGCTACGGCAACGACGCCCCCACCACGGCCCTACCGCCCCAGCAGGACGCCGGCACCTCGATGCTGCCGCCCATGCGCGAGGACGACGGCGGCTACGGCTACGACCAGCCCCAGGGCAACGGCCGGCGCAAGCCGAAGAAGAGCAACACGTCCACGATCCTGCTGGTCGTCGCCGCCGTCCTGGTCCTGATCGGCGCGATCTTCATGGGCAAGGCGCTGTTCTCCGGGAACGGCAGCGGCAACGACACGGTGTCCGTCCCGCAGTTCGTCGGCGACACCAAGTCGGAGGCCCAGGACCGGGCCTCGAACGGCGGGATCACCATCACCTTCGGTGAGGCGATGTTCTGCGCCGACCAGCCCAAGGACCACGTCTGCCAGCAGTCGGCCGAGGTCGACAGCAAGATCCCCAAGGACCAGAGCGTCACCCTGCAGCTCTCCAAGGGCGCCGAGAAGGTCGAGGTCCCGGACGTCACCGGTGACTCCTTCGAGGACGCCGAGGCGGAGCTGAAGGACAAGGGCTTCGAGGTCGACAAGCAGTCCAAGACCTCCAACGAGGAAGAGGGCACGGTCCTCAAGCAGGACCCCAAGAGCGGCTCGAAGCGGGACAAGGGCTCGACGATCACGCTCACCGTGGCCGTGGCGCCCGAAGAGGTCACGATCAAGGACGTGAGCAACAAGACCCAGGCGGAGGCCACTCAGATCCTCCAAGCCGACGGCCTGAAGGTGACCGTCACCCAGGAGGAGTCCGCCGACCACGCCCAGGGCACGGTCATCCGGACCGACCCGACGGCCGGAAGCACGATCAAGGCGGGCGAGACGGTCACCCTGTTCGTCGCCAAGCCGCCGTCCACCAACGCGATCCCCAACCTGCAGAACATGACGGTCACGCAGGTCAGCGGCATCGCGCAGGAATTCGGCGTGACGCTGGCGTTCGCGCCCGGCTCGTCGCAGGACGGGAACGCCATCGTCCAGGGCCAGGTCCCGCAGCAGGGCACCCAGATGAAGCCGGGTGACACCCTGACGATCTTCGCCCGGGACCAGAACGGCGGCGGAGGCTTCATCAACGGAGGCAACGGCGGCTGACGCCGAACGCACCGGAAACGGAAGGGGCCGCGGACATCACGTCCGCGGCCCCTTCCGTTTGCGTCCCCTGCCCGTGCTGGCGGCTCCTGCGCGTCAGCCCAGCTCCGCCGGAGGCGTCCGCTTCGCGTCCACCTTCTGGGTGCGGACGAGTTCGGCCCACACGATGTAGCGGTCGCGCGAGGTGTAGACCGGGGTGCAGGTGGTGAGCGTGAGGTAGCGGCCGGCCTTCTTCTTGCCGCTCTCCTTCGGGATCTGGTCGATGACCTCGACGTTGTACTTCGAGGTCTCGGGGAGCACCTTGTAGACCTTGTAGACGTACCAGGTGTCGCGGTTCTCGAAGACGACCGGGTCGCCGTTCTTGATCTTGTCGATGTTGTGGAACTTGGCGCCGTGGCCGTCCCGGTGCGCGGCGAGCGTGAAGTTGCCCTGCTTGTCCCCGGGCATGGCGGACTCGACGGGCTCGGTGTAGTAGCCGGCGACACCCTCGTTGAGCACCTTCGTGGAGGTGCCCTTCTTCACCAGGACCTCGTAGTTCCTGCCCATGGCGGGGACGTGGAGGAAGCCGATGCCGCCCTTGGTGTCGAGCTTGCCCGGGGCGCTGTCGGCCCACTGTCGCCTGATGGCGTCGCCCTCGTGCTTGGCGGCGCGGTCGGCGAGGACGTTGGTCCACCAGAGGGAGTAGACGACGAAGAGCCCGAGGATCACGCCCGCGGTGATGAGGAGTTCACCGATCAGGCTGACGGTGGCGGCGAACCACGAGAGCCGGTGCCGGTCGGGCACTGCTTCCCGGGCGCGGTCGTGCTGGGTGGTCGTCACCACTTGCCCCGATCTTTGTACGTCCGTACCTGGCTCAGCCGACCAAGGCGGGCGGCTTGCCCTTGCTGCGCGGCCATTCCTCGACCATCTTGCCCCAGACGATCAACCGGAACTTGCTGGTGAACTCCGGTGTGCACGTGGTCAGTGTGATGTAGCGGCCGGGCTTGGTGAAGCCGGATCCGTCGGGGACCGGCTTGATCACCGAGATGTTGGAGGGCGGGGTCGAGGGCAGCGTGCTCGTGATCTCGTACGTGTAGTACGTGCTCTCCGTCTCGACCACGACCTTGTCCCCCGCCACCAGTTTGTTGACGTAGCGGAACGGTTCGCCGTGGCTGTTGCGATGGGCGGCGAGGGCGAAGTTGCCCTGCTTGTCCCAGGGCATGGCCGTCTCCAGGTCGCCGGAGTAGTGGCCGATCATGCCCTTGTCGAGCACCTTGTGCTTGTCGACGCCCTCGGCGATGGGCGCCTTCACGTCCAGCTTCGGGATGTACATGATCGCGAAGCCCTGCCCGGGCGAGAAGGCGCCGGGGTCGGGGGCCGGGTCCTTCTCGCCTTGCCACTGCTTCTGCAGGTTGTTGGCGGCGCCGCCGGCCTGCTGGTGGGCGAGGACGTTGGTCCACCACAACTGGTAGGTGACGAAGAGCAGCATCAGCACGCCCAGGGTGATGAACACCTCGCCGGCCACCCGGCTGGCGATCACCGCGGGGCTCTCCTTGGCCGCGCGCGCGGCGCGCCGGGCCTCCATGCGGGACCTGGGTGCGGCCGGCGTCGACGCCATGGGGGCCGTGACGGCCCCTGTGGCGGCCTGGGGGGCCTCGGGGGTGCCGGAACGCCTCCGTCCCCTGCCGCCGCGTCGTGCGGCCTCCTGGGCCGCTTTCCGGCGGGCCGCACGTCCACCGCCCTCGGGCGCCGGAACGCCGGAGGGCGGCTGCGGGATCTCCTCCCGGTCCTGCTCCGGCTCGCGCTCCGGCTCGGCCCCGGTCACCACGGGCATCGCCATGGTGTCGCCGGGCGCGCCCGCGACCCGGCGCCGCGCGGCGGCACGCTCCGCGTCGGTGAGCGGACGCCGGACGGCCCTGAACCCCTCGGCGTACGGCTGCTCGGCCGGCCCTCCGTGCCGGGGGCGCGGCTCGGGCGGCTCCTCGGGGTCCGGCGCGGACGACGGCCGGGACGGCCACGGGTCGGCCGGCTGCGGCTCGTAGGCGGGCCTCGTGGACCCGTAGTACCCCTGCTCCTGCCCTTGTCCCTGCCCCTGCTCGTACACCTGCTGACCCGGCACCGTGGCCTGGGGGGTGACCGGCTGCGCGGTCGCGGGCCGCGTCGTGGGGGGCGGCGCAGGCGGCGCCGCGGCGGGCTCCGCACCAGAGTCTGCGCCGGAGTCCGTGCCGGACTCCTGGGCGGGGCGGGCCGCGCGGCGCCCGGTGCTGGGCAGCGGGTCGTTGAGCGGGTCGGCCAACTGCTCCACCACGGCGGCGAATTCGGCGGTGTCACCGAAGTGCCGATGCGCGGTCACGCAGTCACGCCCTGGTTCCGACCACAGGCGCGAGGCCCGCGGAACGCTCGACGGCGCCCTTGTCGCCGCATTCCACCAGCCAGTTGGCGAGCATCCGGTGCCCCCATTCGGTGAGCACCGACTCGGGATGGAACTGGACGCCCTCCACCCGGGCGCTGCGGTGCCGCAGTCCCATGATGATGCCGTTCTCCGTCCAGGAGGTGATCTCCAACTCCTCCGGCACCGTGTCCCGTTCCACCGCCAGCGAGTGGTAGCGGGTCGCGGTGAACGGCGTCGGCAGCCCCGCGAAGACCCCGCGGCCCTCGTGGGTCACCAGGGAGGTCTTGCCGTGCAGCAGCTCCGGCGCCCGGTCCACCACACCGCCGTACGCCACCGCCATGGACTGCAGTCCGAGGCAGACCCCGAAGACCGGGACGTCGGTGGCGGCGCAGTGGCGCACCATGTCGACGCAGACACCGGCCTCCTCTGGGGTGCCGGGCCCGGGGGAGAGCAGGACGCCGTCGAAGCCGTCCTGGGCGTGGGCGAGCTCCACCTGGTCGTTGCGGAGCACTTCGCACTCGGCGCCCAATTGGTACAGGTACTGGACCAGGTTGAAGACGAAGCTGTCGTAGTTGTCGACGACGAGGATGCGTGCGCTCATCTGACGGCTGCCATCCCCTCGTCGACGGTCACGTCCCCGAACGGCAGCAGCGGCTCCGCCCAGGGGAAGACGTACTGGAAGAGCACGTAGACGGTGGCGAGGACCAGCACCAGCGAGATGAGTGCCTTCAGCCACACGTTGCCCGGCAGATGCCGCCAGATCCAGCCGTACATGCGCCGCCTTCCTGCCCTCCGTGCCCGTGCCTCGCCCAAGATTAGCCCGACAAACCCTCCGGCATACCGTCCTCCACAGGCCGTGTGGATTCCAGGTGCCCCCAGGTGATGAGCCGGTGGCTGTGGCCCCACTCGGGATCGCAGGTGGTCAGGGTCAGGTAGCGGCCGGGAACGGTGTACCCGGACTTCTCCGGGACGGGATCGATCACAGCGACGTCGGTGGGGACCGTGCGGTAGGGTGCGCGGTCGATCTCGTAGGTGTACCAGGTGCGCCCGTCGGTCAGGACGACCTCGTCGCCCTTGCGCAGCCTGGGGAAGTCCTTGAACGGGTCGCCGTAGGTGCGGCGGTGGCCGGCGACGGCGAAGTTGCCCACGGCGCCGAGGCGGGCGGTGTCCGCGTAGTGGCCGAGGCCCTTCTTCAGGGTGCCGGTGCCCGTCCCCTCCAGCACGGGCTTGTGCCAGGAACGGCCCAGCCGCGGGACGTACATCACCGCGAAGGCCGTGCCGTCCCGGTAGGGCGCCGCGGCCGGCCCCGACGGGGAAGGGGACGCCGAGGGGGTGGCAGCGCCCGTGCCCCCGGGGGACGGGTCGGCCGCGGCGACCGGCCCGGTCGCCCAGCGGTCCTGCAGCCGGTCGATCTCCCCGTCCATCGCGCGGTCCGCCCGTACGCCGGTCCAGAACAGCACGTAGCAGACGAAGAGCACGATCAGCGCGCCCACGGTGATGCACATTTCGCTCAGCGTCCGCACCACCAGGCGCATGATCACCCCACAGGCTTGGCGTACTGCAGGTCCACTGTGCCGGAGTAGCCGGGAAGAGTCACCCGTCGTTCGTCCTCGACCTTCCAGCCGAGCCCGTAGGCCTGGACGTACTGCAGGTAGTTCTGGATCGCGGGGCTGGCGTCGAGCGCCTTGTGCAGCTTCTCCTGGTCGCCGACGGCCGTGATGGTGTACGGCGGGGAGTAGACGCGGCCCTGCAGGATGAGCGTGTTGCCGACGCAGCGCACCGCGCTGGTGGAGATCAGCCGCTGGTCCATCACCTTGATGCCGGAGGCGCCGCCCGCCCACAGGGCGTTGACCACGGCCTGCAGGTCCTGCTGGTGGATGACGAGGTCGTTCGGCTGCGGATTCGGCACGCCCGGGACGAGCGCCGTCGCGTCCGGCGGCGCGTCGTTCAGGGTGACGGAGACGGCGGGACCGGTGAGCTTGAGGGTGCCGGCCTCGGCGCCGAGCCGCGCCAGCTCCCTGCGGGTGGCGTCGCTGACGCCGCTGTCGGTGTGGGCGAGTCCGTCGACGTCCTCGCGCACCCCGGCGAGCTCGTTCTCCAGCTGCTCGTTCTGCCGGCTCTTCTCCTGGACACGGTCCGACAGGCGCAGCAGCGGGTCGTCGGTGCGGATGTCCAGGCCCTTGGCGGTGTCGAAACTCATCCAGAACAGCAGACCGGCCATCGCGAAGACCCCGGCGCTGAGCACGCGAAGCACCACAGACCGGGCGGATCGGGGGCCCGGGGAGGCGTCCACCGGATTGCTCACCGTAGCCTTATCTCCTTCCAACCCGCGGAAGCACTACGCTAACGGACGCCCGGAGGCGTGGGCCCCCCTGCCGTCGGGCCGCTCATACAAGACGTCACACGCGCGGTTACGCAGCGCATCGACAGGAGAGTCCCTCGTGCCGAAGTCACGGATCCGCAAGAAGGCCGACTTCACTCCGCCCCCGGAGAAGACCACCCCCATAAAGCTGAAGTCCGGCCGCGGCTGGGTGGCTCCGCTCATGCTGGCACTGTTCCTCGTCGGCCTGGCCTGGATCGTGGTCTTCTACGTGACGCAGGGCAGCTTCCCGATCGAGCAGCTGGGCAACTGGAACATCGCCGTCGGCTTCGGCTTCATCGCGGGCGGGTTCGTCGTGTCCACACAGTGGAAGTAGCAGATCGCACAGTTATCCACAGGCGTCATCCACAGTGTTGAAAAGGTCGCATGATCTGTGGATAACCGCCAGCCGGTTGACACCGGTGTGACCGGTGGTCCGATGTACGGACCACCGGTCTTTCGTTGATCTTGCAGGTCAGACACGGTGTGTAGGGGCACGTGCACGGCTTGCCCACAGGATGCACAGGAGGCCTCCGCCTCTCTGTGGATAACGTCTGATCAACGGTGCGCGTTACGGCCTAGCCGGAGATATTCGCGACCCCGGCCCACACCGTGACCGCCACGGCGGCCAGCATCGCCACGCACGTCCCCCACTGGACCAGCGCCCGGCGCGAGCGCGGCGCGTACGCCATCGCGACGGCGATGATCGCCCCGGTGACGAGACCGCCGATGTGCGCCTCCCAGCTGATGTTCCCCCAGGTGAAGGTGAACAGCAGGTTCAGCCCGAGCAGGATCAGGACGGGCCGCATGTCCATCCGCAGCCGCTTCACGAAGACGGCCGTGGCGCCGAAGAGTCCGTAGATCGCGCCCGAGGCACCCAGGGTCAGGGTCTCCGGGGCCAGCAGCACCACCAGCGCGCTGCCCCCCAGCCCCGCGACCAGGTAGAGCGCGGTGTAGCGGGCCCGGCCGAGCAGCGTCTCCAGCGGACCGCCGATCCACCACAGCGAGAGCATGTTGAAGGCGATGTGCGCGATCTCCTGGTGGAGGAACATCGAGCTCACCAGCCGGTACCACTCGCCGGGTCCGCCCGCCACGCCGCACAACGCGGTGCCGGGGGCGTAGCACGGGACGAAGAGCCCCAGCTCGGTGACGAACTGCTTGCCCTCGACCCTGGCGAGCAGGAACACCAGCAGGTTCAGCCCGATCAGGATCTTGGTGACCAGCCGGGGGTCCCCGGCGACCGAACCGCCCGCCACCGTGCGGGGTTCGGCGGCCTGGGCCGCACGACGCCCCTCCCGCACGCACTCCGGGCAGTGGAAGCCCACGGACGCGTTGATCATGCACTCCGGACAGATCGGCCGCTCGCAGCGGGAGCAGCGGATGCCGGTCTCCCGGTCCGGGTGCCGGTAGCAGCGGACGGCCTGGTCGGTCATGTGTCAGCCCTTCGCAGCGGAATCGCCCCGCCCGTCATACGCACGGGCGGGGCGTTCGGGTTCCCGGGACCCTAGCGACGCTCGATCACGACGCTCTGGATCACCACGTCCTCCAGCGGACGCTCGGTGCGCGGGTTGGTGGGGGCGGTCGCGATGGAGTCCACGACCTTCTGGCTGGCGGGGTCGGTGACCTCGCCGAAGATGGTGTGCTTGCGGGTGAGCCACGCCGTCGGGGCGACCGTGATGAAGAACTGCGAGCCGTTGGTGCCCGGGCCGGCGTTCGCCATGGCCAGGAGGTAGGGCTTGGTGAAACCGAGGTCCGGGTGGAACTCGTCGGGGAACTGGTAGCCGGGGCCGCCGGTGCCGTTGCCCAGCGGGTCGCCGCCCTGGATCATGAAGCCGGAGATGACCCGGTGGAAGACCGTGCCGTCGTAGAGGTGCTCGTGGGAGGTCCGGCCGGTGTGCGGGTCCGTCCACTCACGGGTCCCCTCCGCGAGCTCCACGAAGTTCTTGACCGTCTTGGGCGCGTGGTTCGGCAGCAGCCGGACGGTGATGTCCCCGTGGTTGGTCTTCAGGGTGGCGTAGAGCTGCTCGGCCACGATCTTGCCTTCCATAGTCCTCACTGACAGGGGCAAATCCTCGCACGTCACGCCTTCCCGCACGCAACTGTCGCGCCCCAGGTCATCCGGTGGCATCGTCGGTGACGGCTCCCCTTGACCCGGATGCCCGTACGCACATGCCGTACCCCGCGGCGGCGGGCATGATTTCAAACCGGGTGGAAAGGCGAAAACCGAACGCCACCGAGGAGGAGGTTCTCGTGACCCGCATCGACAGCGTGCGCGACGCAGCCGAGAGGACGAGGGTCAGCGTGCGGCACGCCGCGGACGTGGTGGCGCCGTACGCCGACACAGCGAAGCTCAACGCCGCGCACTACACGGACGAGGCCAGGCTCTACCTGGCACCGCGGGTGTCGGCGGCCGGGCGGCAGGCCCGCGCGGCGGCCCGGACGCAGTACGACGCGCACCTGGCGGCGCGTCTCGACCAGGCCCTGGCGGCGGTGCCGCCGGGCGTCCAGCAGAAGGTGGGGACCGCGGCCCGGCGCACCCGTGACACCGCCCGTCTGGCGGCGGAGTTCACGGCGCCGCGGATGGGCCAGGCGGTGACCACCGTGCGCAGCGTCGCGGCCCCGGCCGCGGAGGAGGCGGCCGCCCGCAGCGCCGCCGCGGTCGCCGTGCTGCGCAGCCACGTCACGGCGGACGACATCCGCAAGCTGGAGCGCCGCCGCGAGCGCCGGGCCCGCAACGGGCGGTTCGCCAAGGGCCTGCTGCTGGCGGGTCTCGTCGCCGGGGCCGGCTTCGCGGCGTGGAAGTGGTGGAGCAAGCAGACCAACCCCGACTGGCTGGTGGAGCCCGCGCCCGCCACCGAGGTCGCCGACCGCGCCTCCCTCAACGGCGGCGTCGGGGCCGACGCCTCGTTCGGCAAGGTCGACGGCTCGCCGGTGGACGCCCTCGACCCGGAGGTGCAGGCCAAGCAGGCGGAGTCGGACGCCGACGACCGCCGCGACCGCGGGGACTCCCGCCCGTGACGTGACGGCCCGGACACCGGAGGCGGTGCGACACGACCGGCAGGAGGGCGGCGGACCCGTGACGGGTCCCGCCGCCCTCCTGCCGTACGCACCCGTCACCGTCCGGAAGGCGCGGGCAGCGGCAGGACCTCCTCCTCGGCCTCCGGGTCGGCGATCTGCGCGGGCACCCCGCGCAGGGCGTACAGCGCCACGACGGCGCCGACGGCGAGCAGCGCCGCCCCCACCACGGTGGTGACCTGGACGCTGTGGCAGAAGGCGTCCTTCGCGGCCGCCAGCAGCGCGGCCCCGTCCGCCCCCGGCACCCGGGCGGCCGCCTCGGCGGCCCCGCCCACCGACTCGCGGGCGGCGTCCGCGGCGCCCGCGGGCAGTCCCGCGGGCAGGGCGAGCGCGTCCCGGTAGACCGCGCCGAGCAGCGAGCCGAGGACCGCGATGCCCAGCGAACCGCCCATCTCCATGGCGGTCTCCGAGACGGCGGCGGCCGCGCCCGTCCGCTCCTTGGGGGCACTCGCGAGGATCGTGTCGTTGGTGACCGAGACGATCAGGATGATGCCCGCGCCGTTGGCGACCAGCGGCGCCAGCAGCTCCCAGTACGGCGTCCCGGGCGTGGAGAGCCGGCCGAGCACCGCGGTGCTCGCGGCCAGCAGCACCAGGCCGAGGGCCACCACCCGCGCCCGGCCGAGCCGCGGGATCAGCGCGGTGGCCGGCGGAGCGGCGAAGGCCGCGGCCAGCGGGCCGGGGAGCAGGGCCAGCCCCGCGGTGAAGGGCGACCAACCGCGGACGACCTGGAAGTACAGGGAGAAGGCGAGCGACAGTGTGGACGAGGCGAAGATCATGACCAGGTTGGCGCCGACGGCGCCGCTGAAGGCGGGGTTGCGGAACAGGCGCAGGTCGATCAGGGGTTCCTCGACCCGGACCTGGCGGCGGGCGAACAGCACCAGGGCCGCCGTCCCGATCGCCGCGGCGATCCACACCGGCGCATGGTCCACGCCGTCCCGAAAGCCCTCCTTGACGGCGTAGATGGCGCCCACGACACCGACGACCGACAGCGGCACGCCGATCCAGTCCAGCCGTCCCGGCCGCGGGTTGCGGGACTCCGGCAGGACCAGGGCGCCGGCCACGAGGACGACCGCCATGAGCGGGACGTTGATCAGGAAGACCGAGCCCCACCAGAAGTGGTCCAGCAGCAGACCGCCCACCACAGGGCCGAGCGCGAAGCTCGCGGCGGCGATGCCACTGCTGATCCCGATCGCCGTGGTGCGCTCCTTGGGGTCGGTGAAGGCGTGGCGTACGACGGAGAGCGTCGAGGGCACCATCGCCGCCCCGGCGACGCCGAGCAGCGCGCGGCCGGCGATCAGCGCCCCGGGGGTCGGTGCGTAGGCGGTGAGCAGCGAGGCCACGCCGAAGGCGGCGGCACCCAGCAGCATCATCCGCTTGCGGCCGAGCCGGTCGCCGAGGTTGCCCATGACGACCAGCAGGCCGCCCATGGCGAAGCCGTAGACGTCGGAGATCCACAGGATCTCGGTGCCGGACGGGCCCATGTCCTTCAGCAGCGACGGGATCGCGTAGTTGAGCACGCTGTTGTCGATCCCGAGGAGCATGGCGGCCAGGCAGCAGACCGCGAGTGCGGCCCAGCGGTGGCGGGTGGGGGCAGCGGGCGTCACGGCCGCGGCGTCATGTTTGCGTGCGGGATTCGTCATGACCGACACGGTGCGCGCGGGCGCTGACCGGCCGCGCACCGTGCGCTGACCGGCGGCCGCCCGGGCCCGGTCAGCGTGCGGTCAGCCCGGTCAGTGCCCGCAGCGCCCGGTCGGCGGGGAGGCCCGCACCGCGCGCGTACGCCTCCTGGTGGGCCGGGTCGCCGAGGGCGGCCCGTGCGGCGCCCTCGGTGCGGGCGGCGTCGGGACCGGCCGGCACCTCGGTGCCGCGCAGCGCACTTGCCACGCCCAGCAGTTCCGCGGCCCGTGCGGGGTCGCCCTCGGCAAGCGCGAGGCCGGCGAAAGCGTCGGCGAGGTTCGCCGCCAGCGGCAGGTCGCGGGCCCCGTGCTCCACACCCGCGGCCTCGCGCAAGTGCCCGCGGGCGCGGGCGGTGTCGCCCTCCTCCTGGGCGATCCTGCCGAGGGCGATGTGCGCCTCGGCACGGGCGCTCTCGCCGGTGTACCAGCCGTCCAGGGACTCGGACAGGGCCAGCCCCGACAGCCGCCGCGCCTCGGCGAGGTCGCCGGTCAGCCGGGCGCACTCGCCGAGGCCCAGGTGGGCCCCGGCGAACATCTCCCGGGCGCCGCAGCCGCGGGCGAGCTCCAGCCCGCGCGTGAAGTCGGCCCGGGCCTGCTCGTACCGTCCCGCCCGCAGGCCGCACCTGCCGCGTTCGCCGAGCAACTCGGCGACGCTCTCGGTGGCGCCCAGCTCGGCGGCGTGGCCGAGGGCCTCGTCGATCAGCCCCACGGCCCGCGCCACGTCACCGCGGGCCCCGGACAGCCAGGCCAGCTGTGTGAGGGCCATGGTGGCCCCCCAGCGGTCGCCCAGGGCGCGGAACCCGGCGAGGGCCCGGTCGAACTCCGTCTCGGCCGCGGCGATGTCACCGCCGACCATCCACGCGTGGAACCCCGAGCCGACGTGGACCAGGGCCCGCTGCCAGGGCTCGACGAGGCTCGCCGCGCCGTCCGCGTACCGGGCGTACGTCTCGTCGTCGGGCACTCCCGCGAAGGGCGCCCAGAGCAGGTTGAGCACGGGGTAGCGGCGGGCCATGCCGCCGAGCCCGGCGACCACGTCCGTGGCGGCCGCCAGGTGGACGGCGAGTTCGGCCTGGTCCGCGGTGACGGAGGCGGCGGTGATCACGCACAGCGCGTACTCCTCGGCCAGCCCGGGCGGCGCACAGGGCCCGGTCACCGCCAGCAACTCGCTAGCAGGCCGGGCGCCCTCGTAGCGCATGCCGCGCAGCATCCAGTACGTGCACAGGGCCGCGAGCAGCCGCAGCGCCACGGCGGTGTCGCCCGCGGCCACCGAACCGCCCAGCGCGGCGTGCAGGTTGTCGTGGTCGGCCGCGAGCCGGCGCAGCCACTCCAGCTGCTCGGCCCGGCGCAGCCGCGGGTCGGCGGTCAGCGCCAGGTCGAGGAAGTACGCGGCGTGCGCCCCGCGCAGCGCCTCCGACTCGCCCGCCTCGGCAAGGCGTTCGGCTCCGTACGCCCTGATGGTCTGGAGCAGCCGGTAGCGCACACCGCCGCCGTCGCCCTCCGGACGGTCCACCACCACCAGCGACTTGTCGGCGAGGGAGGCGAGCAGGTCGAGCACGTCCTCGGCGTCGATGGCGTCGCCGTCCGCCGGGCCGGCCGCGGGTCCCGCGCAGATCGCCTCGGCGGCCGGGAGGGTCCAGCCTCCGGCGAAGACGGAGGCGCGGCGCAGCACGGTCCGCTCGTCCTCGGGGAGCAGCTCCCAGCTCCAGTCCACGACCCCGCGCAGGGTCCGCTGACGGGGCTGGGCGGTGCGGCTGCCCCGGGAGAGCAACCGGAAGCGGTCACCGGGCCCCGCGAGCACGTCACCGAGCCGGTCGGCGACGTCGGCGGCGGACAACGACCGCAGCCGGGCGGCGGCCAGCTCGATGGCGAGCGGGACGCCGTCCAGGGCCCGGCAGATCCGGGCGGCGGCCTCGGCGTCGGGCAGCCTGCCGGACGGACTCACGGCGGCGGCCCGCTCGAGGAGCAACCGGACGGCGGGGGAGCCGAGCACGTCCTCCTCGGGCGCGCCGGGGGCCGGCAGCGGCAGCGGTTCGAGCGGGCAGAGCGTCTCGCCGTTGACCCCGAGCGCCTCCCGGGTGGTCGCCAGGACCCGCACCCGCGGGCAGGCGGCCAGCAGCTCCGCGGTGATGCGGGCGACGTCGGCGATCAGGTGCTCGCAGTTGTCCAGCACGAGGAGCACGTCCCGGTCGGTCAGCGCGGCCATGAGTCGGGCGAGCGGCGAGCCCTCCGGCCCCCCGGTCTCACGCCCGGCGGCCCCGGGGAGCAGACCCGCCTCCCGCAGGCCCAGGGCCCCCGCGATCGCCTGCGGCACCTCGGAGCCGTGGGTCAGCCCGGAGAGGTCCACGAAGCAGACCTCCCCCGTGTGCCGCCCGGCCGCCTCCACCGCGGTACGGGTCTTGCCCGCACCGCCCGGGCCGATCAGGGTGACCAGCCGGGCGTCACCGAGCCGCTCCCCGATCCGTGCCAGCTCCTGCTCACGGCCGATGAAGCTGGTCAGCTGGGCGGGCAGCCCGTGCCGGAGGAGCGGCGCGGACGGACTCCCGGCGGACGATGTTTCACGTGAAACACCCGAAGACCGGGCATCCGGCACGCCTTCGCTGCCCCCGGCGACCGCGGCCGGCGCGGTACGGGCGGGGACCGGCTCGCCGCGCAGCACCGCCAGATGCGCCTCCGCCAGTTCCGGGCCCGGGTCGGCGCCGAGGGACTCGGCGAGTTCACGCCGTGCGTCCTCGTACACCCGCAGCGCCTCGGACTGGCGGCCGCAGCCGTACAGCGCCCGCATCAACTGGGCGCGCAGCCGTTCCCGCAGCGGGTACCGGGTGACCAGTTCCTGCAGTTCGGCGACGAGTTCCTGGTGGTGCCGGGCGTCCAGCGTCAGCTCGGCCGCGATACGGTCCTCCACCGCCGCGATCCGCAGTTCCTCCAGCCGCGCCACCTGCGCCCGCGCGAAGGGCGCGTCGCCCACGTCCGCCAGGGCCGAGCCCCGCCACAGTTCCAGCGCACCGCGCAGCAGGCCCGCGGCCCGCCCGGGCTCACCCGCGGCCAGCGCCTCCCGCCCCTCGGCTGCGAGCCGCTCGAAGCGGTGCACGTCCACCTCGTCAGGGGTGACCACCAGCCGGTAGCCGCCCGGATGGCGCTCGATGGGCACGGCGACGGCCGCGCGCAGCCGCGAGACCTGGGACTGCAGCGCGTTGCCGACCCCGGCCGGCGGCTCGTCCCCGTACAGCCCGTCGATCAGCCGCTCGGCACTGACGATCCGGCCCGCCTCCAGCAGCAGCATCGCCAGCAGCGCCCGCCGGCCCGGGCCTCCGACGGCGGCGGTGCCCCCGTCGTCCCGCAGCGCTCTCGTCTCCCCCAGAATGCCGAACCGCACGCCGCCGATTCTGCCGCACGGGTCCGCGGCCGGCACCGGGTCCCGGGAACACGACAGGCCGGGACCTCCATGAGGTTCCCGGCCCGGTCGGACGGTGTGGAGCCTAGGGGAGTCGAACCCCTGACATCCGCCATGCAAAGACGGCGCTCTACCAACTGAGCTAAGGCCCCGTGCCGCAGACCAGCGTACCGGCTGCGGAGAGGATCACCGACCGAGTATCGGGGGTCCGTAGGATGACGGGCAAGTTCGCGGCCGCAAAGGTCCCCCGTCAGGAGCCCGCAATGGACACCTCGCAGCCGGACGCCACCACCCGCGTCCAGGACATGCAGCGCACCTGGTACGGCGAGCCGCTGGGCGTGCTGTTCCGCCGCCTCATGGAGACCCTGGGGCTGAACCAGGCGCGGCTGGCGGGGGTGCTGGGGCTGTCGGCGCCGATGCTCTCCCAGTTGATGAGCGGGCAGCGCGCGAAGATCGGCAATCCCGCGGTCGTACAGCGGCTCCAGGCGCTGCAGGAGCTCGCCGCGGAGGTGTCCGGCGGAGCGGTGGCCGCGGCGGACGCCGTGCCGCGGATGGAGGAGATCCGCGGTTCCGAAGGCTCGCCCCTGCTCGGCACCACCCAGAGCGCGACCGGAACGCCGCTGCCGCCCGCGCGCAGGGTCGTCCACGAGATCCGCTCGCTGCTGCACGGGGTGGCCTCGCCCGCCGAGATCTCCGAAGCGGCCGATTCCCTCGCCCACCGCCACCCCCAACTGGCAGAGTTCCTCAGGGTGTACGGTGCCGGGCCGTCCGACGCGGCGGTCCGGGACTACGAGGCGCGGAAGCAGGGGGCAGACGCACGCCATGGGTGAGGTCTTCGCGGGCCGGTACGAACTGGTCGATCCGGTCGGGCGCGGCGGGGTGGGCGCGGTGTGGCGCGCCTGGGACCGGCGGCGCGGTCGCTACGTGGCGGCCAAGGTGCTGCTGCAGAGCGACGCCCACGCCCTGCTGCGCTTCGTACGGGAGCAGGCGCTGCGCATCGACCACCCGCACGTCCTGGCCCCCACGAGCTGGGCGGCCGACGACGACAAGGTGCTGTTCACCATGGACCTGGTGCGCGGCGGCTCGCTGTCGCACCTCATCGGCGACTACGGCCCGCTGCCGGCGCGCTACGTCGGCGGCCTGCTCGACCAGTTGCTCTCCGGCCTGACGGCCGTGCACGCCGAGGGCGTGGTGCACCGGGACATCAAGCCCGCGAACCTCCTGATGGAGGCGACCGGCACCGGGCGCCCGCACCTGCGGCTGTCGGACTTCGGCATCGCCATGCGCAAGGGGGAGCCCCGGCTCACCGCGGCCAACTACGTCGTCGGCACCCCTGGTTACTTCGCCCCGGAACAGCTGCTCGGCGCCGAGCCCGACTTCCCCGCCGACCTGTACGCGACCGGGCTGGTCGCGCTCTACCTGCTCGGCGGCAACAAGCCCGACGCGGAGGCGATCGTCACCCAGTACATCCACGGCATGCCCCGGGCCCCGCAGGGCGTCCCCGGCCCGCTGTGGGAGGTGATCGGCACCCTGCTGCAGCCGGACCCGGAGGCCCGCTTCCGCACCGCCGCGGGCGCCCGCAAGGCCCTGGCGGCGGCGGTGGAGCTGCTGCCGGACCCCGAGCAGGACGAGGAGGCCGTCGAGGTCTTCGACCAGATCGGGCCGCTGCCCGCCGGCTTCTCCCCCGACGGACCGGTGGACCCGGCGCCGTCCGTGGAGGAGACCGGGAGCTTCCGCCTGCCGCCGCCCGCATCGGCCCCGCGGCCCGCCGCGACGGCTCCGACGCCGCCCACACCGCCGACGCAAGCGCCGGTCACCCCGGCGCCCACGCGTCCGTACACGGCCACCGTGGCGGGTGCCGGTGCCCCGGTGGCCGTCGCTGGCGCCGCCGTCGCCCAGCCGCTGCCGCCGCTGATCGCACCGGCCGTGCCCGCCGTCCGGGCCGGCGCACCGGCGCCGACGCACCGGCCCGGTCCTCCCGCCAAGGTCGTCGTGCCGATGCTGCTCGTCGCGGCCCTCTGCTTCGCCTTCGGCTTCTGGGCCCTGTCAGCGTCCTCCTGAGGCCGCGGCCGGCGCGCGCCGCGCGGCCACCGTCCAGACCGCGAGCGAGAGCAGCAGCACGGTGCCGGCGCCCAGGGCCGCGAAGCCCAGGGCGCGCAGCAGCGGGTTGCCGGAGCCGGGCTCCCCGGGGAGGCCCAGGTCCTCGCCGGGGTCACCGTCGTACGACGGCCCCGCCTGCGCGGCGCCCTCGACGTTGATCCGCAGCGTGACCGGGACGGCGCCGTCGACGAAGCCCGCGACCTCCGGGTGCACCGACACCGCCAGGTAGTAGGAGCCGTCGAAACGGGCCGCCGACACCGCGTCGCCGCTCTCGTAGCGGTTGGCGTAGGCGACCTTCCCGGTCGTGGCGGTGACGGAGGTCTGCTCCCCCGAGTAGGAGGCCGTGTCGCCGCCGATGAAGGCCCAGCGCGGGTTGTAGACCTCCACGCGCACACCGGAGCCGCTGTAGCCGCCCGGCTTCGTCACGTCCGCGTTGGCGAAGTCCGCCGCGGCCCAGGCCTGTTGTCCCCAGCCGACCGGCACCCGGTAGAAGCGCGTCTGCCCGGGCAGCACCTCGTCCTTCCAGACCCCGGCGCCGAGGGCCCCGGCATGGGCGAAGTCCGCGCCGCCGGTGGCCCCGCGGGCGGTGCCGCTCGCGGGCACCGGCGTCTGCGTGCCCGGGCTGAGGGCGGGGCCGGGCGTGGCGCCGCCGGTGAGCCCCGGCTCGTTGGTGAACCGGATCTGCAGCGGCCAGGGCGCGGCGTCCGAGGTGCCCTGCGAGATGCGGGTCACCTCCAGGACGTACGCGTGCGCCTGCCGGCACGGCCCGTCCTCGCCGATGGTCCGCTTGACCCAGGTGCCGATGGGCCGTGCCGCCCCGTCGGCGGAGAACGTCCGGCGGTCGCTGTCGCAGCGGGTGCCGTCGGTGCTCGTCAGCGTCAGCTCGATGCCGTCCCCGTACGCGACCTCGGTGCCCGGGCGGGGCAGCGCGAAGACCGCGAGGTAGGCCGAGCGCACCGCGTCCAGGTCGAGCGCGTAGTTCTTGCCGCCCTCGTCCGCCGCCAGGCTGTCCCGGTACAGGACTCCGGGCTTGAGCTGCGGGGCGTCCGCGGTGCTCGCACGGCCGCGTACCTCCTCGCCCTGCGGCTGCCAGGAGGGGACGGCCGGGTCGGCGTACGCCGCTCCCGCCGGTCCCGCCAGCAGCGCGAGCGCCGCCGCCACCGATGTGAGTGCCCTGCGGATCATGCCCCGTCCTTCCGCCTGCGGCCCAGCAGGGCCACCGTCCCGACCCCGGCGAGCGCCACCGCGCCACCCGCGGCCGCCGCCATCGCGTCGCCCGTCGTCATGAGGCCCCCGCCGTCCGCGGGGGCTGCGGCCGCCGTGGTGTCCCCGGCCACCGCCCGTTCCCCGCCGTCCCGGCCGGCGGCCGAACCGCCGCCGCGCGCGGGCGCGTCGTACTCCGGACCGGCCAGTTCTGTCCCGGTCACGTCCACCCGCAGGACGACCCCCACCGCCGCGTTCCGCGCCAGCCCTGCCGCGCCCGGCCCGAGCGAGACCGCGACGTAGTGCTCGCCCGCCGTGCGGGCGCCCCGGGCGCTTCCGCCGGCGACCCAGCGGTTGGTCCAGGTCACGGGTACCGTGCCGAGCCCCACCGACAGCGGGCGCCCGTAGTAGCCGCGGCGTTGCGAGGCCCCGGAGGCGTCGCCCAGCGGCTGCCGTCCCGGCCCGTACGCGGCCGTCGCCACGAAGGACGAGGCCGTGGAACCACCCTTCAGCAGCGGTTCGTTGGCGAAGTCGGCGGTGTACGTCAGCCGCTGTCCCCAGCCGACCCGCACCTTGTAGAAGCGCATCTGACCGGGCAGCAGCGTGTCCCGCCAGATGCCCCTGCCGAGCCGGCGCGCGTCGTTGAACCCCGTGCCGCCCTCGACGTCCCGCGGTGCGCCCGTCAGAGCCGCCGGCGGGTCCCCGTAACGGGTCGCGGCCGGTGCCGGGGTGGCACCCGCCGGGAACGGCCGCTCGGAGCCGTACCGCAGCTCCAGGGGCCAGCGGGCGCGGTCGGAGCCGGCGGCGCTGGTGCGGTGCACGGAGAGCACGTAGCGCCCCGCCCCGTCGCAGGCGCCGTCGTGGTCGTCACTGGGAATCCGGCTGACGGCGCCGCCGATCACCATCGCGCCCTCGTCCTGCCCGAAGTGCGCGGTGTCCGAGCCGCAGGTGAGGGGGTACCTGCCGGTGGCCGCCAGCCGCAGCTCGACGCCGTCCCCGTACGCGGCCTTCACCCCCGGCCGCGGCACCGCGGTCACCGCCAGGTCTGCTGTGGAAGCCGCGTCCAGCGTCATCGCGTACCAGCGGGTCTCGCCGGGCCCGATGTCGTCGACGTACGGGCCGGGGGACAGCCCGGGCGCACCGGTGGCGCTCGTCCCGCCGTCCACCCGTCGGCCCTGGAGGCGGTACGCGTCCGCGCTCAGCCGGGAGGCCCGCGTCAGCTGCCGTACGAGCGAGGCGGCGTCGGGGGCCTCCCGGTAGCTGCCGTGACCAGCCTCGGCGATGCACTCCAGCTGCTCGCGGGCACCGCCGCGCACCTGGAAGCCGATGGTGTCGATCCGCAGGTCCACGCCCTGCCCGGCCAGCCGTGCCGCCACCTCGCAGGGCTCGGGCGCCCCGCAGGTGTCCTCGCCGTCGGAGACCAGCACGATCGTGCGCCGCCCGCCCTCGGGCAGGTCGGCGGCCGCCTTCTGCAGCGACAGCCCGATGGGGGTGTCCCCCTGGGGCCGCACCCCGGCAACGGCCTGCTTCAGGGCGTCCCGGTCCAGCGGCCGCACGGGCTCCAGCAGACGGGTGTCGTCGCAGCCGTGCTGCTTGCCCGCACCGTAGACCCGCAGTCCCGTCGGGTAGCCGTCCGGCAGCGCGTCCACGACGGCGCCGACCGCCTTCCTGGCCGCCGTCATGCGGGCGCCCGCCATGGAGCCGGAGGAGTCCAGCACCATGACCAGCCCGTCGCCGTCGTCCACGGCCCGGGCCCGGGCCGTCCCGGCCGGGCCCAGCAGGGCGGCCAGTACCAGCAGCCCGCACGCAGCCGCCCACAGCGGCTCCACGGGCCCGCACGGCAGCGCCTTCCCTCGTCGCATGTGCTGTTCCCCCTCGCACATCGTCGGCCTCAGCGAAGCTATTGATTTGCGACAGCAAATACAAGCGGATCGCATCACGGTCGGGCAACAACGGCCGGGCGACCACGGCCGGGCGACCGCGGGCGGACATGACGAGGCCCCGACCACATCGTGATCGGGGCCTCGGGAATCCTTCGTCCGGGCTGTGCCGTCTCAGACGCTCGCGCCGGAACCCGCCGGAACGGAGTCCGTGGCCTCCGTCCACAGGTCCTGCTCGGCGCGGTCCGCCTGGATCTGGCGGTACACGAGGAGACCGCCGATGGCGGCCAGTGCGACCAGGAGAAACTTCTTCACCGCGCGACCTCGTCCTTCTTGCGTTGGGGGTCTTCCGACGGGCCCGACTATACACACCGGTCGATATCGAACGGTGACCTGCCACCGGAACCAACTGCGCGGCCGCGGACAAGGAAACGGCCCGTACGGATGATCCGTACGGGCCGTTCACGCGGTGGGGCTAACAGGACTTGAACCTGTGGCCTCTTCCTTATCAGGGAAGCGCTCTAACCGTCTGAGCTATAGCCCCGCGCTGCGTTGAAAGATTAGCGCACCCGGGGCCGTGGCCCAAAATCGGTTACTCGTCCTCCGCCAGAGTCAGCTCGATCCCGCCCACCATGCCGGCCGACATGTTGTAGATGAAGGCGCCCAGCGTCGCCAGCGCCGTGGCCAGCACGACGTCGATAACGGCGATGACCGCCGTGAAGGTCAGCACGCGCGACAGCGACAGGAACGACACCAGGTCGAACCCGCCGTCCGAGCCGGACGACGTGGCCTCGCTGAGCGTGCCGCCGACCGTGGTGAAGACGCCGATGGCGTCCATCACCATCCACAGCACCGCGACCGCGATGACCGTGCAGATGCCCAGCGCGATGGAGAGCAGGAAGCTGACCTTCATCACCGACCACGGGTCGGCCTTCGCCACCCGCAGCCGCGCCTTGCGCGTGCGCGGGACGGTACGGGCCGCCGGACGCGGCTGGCGGACGCCCGCGGTCGCGGGGGGCCCGGCCGGGGGCGCGTACGCCTGGGGCGGCTGGTGCGGGTCCTGGGGCAGCTGCGGCGCCTGCTGCGGCTGCTCCGCGACCGGGCCGGCGGGTACACCGCCGTAGGTCTGCTGGTGCACAGCGTGCTGGTGCTGCGCTGGACGGGTGTCGGTCACGGTGATTCCCCCCTGGTGCGGGCCGTTGTCCGTACGTGGGCCAGGGGCACCGCCGATCGCGTCCGGAACGGCGGCCGGCATCGGCTGCCCTCCGTCCGCGCCCGTCCCACCCGCGGCGCCCTCGGCTCCACTCACGGCTTTCTACTCCTCCGACTCGGCGGCCAGGGGCTGCTCGCCCTCGGCCTCTTCGGCGGCGACGACCTCTTCGGCCTCCGCCCCCGCCTCGGCATTGCGGGCGACGCCCACGACTGCATCCTTTTTACCGAGGTTGATCAGTTGGACGCCCATGGTGTCACGCCCGGTTTCCCTGATCTCGTTGACACGGGTGCGGATCACACCGCCGCCGAGGGTGATGGCGAGGATCTCGTCGGTCTCCTCCACCACCAGCGCCCCGACCAGGGAACCCCGGTCCTCGACGATCTTGGCCGCCTTGATGCCGAGTCCGCCGCGCCCCTGGACCCGGTACTCGTCCACACTGGTGCGCTTGGCGTACCCGCCATCGGTGGCGGTGAAGACGAACGTACCCGGTCGCACGACATTCATCGAGAGCAGTTCGTCCCCTTCGCGGAAGCTCATGCCCTTCACGCCCGAGGTCGCACGGCCCATCGGCCGCAGCGACTCGTCCGTCGCGGTGAACCGGATGGACTGCGCCTTGCGGCTGACCAGCAGCAGGTCATCGGCCGGTCCGACCAGCTCGGCACCGATCAGCAGGTCCTCGCTGCCGTCCTCGGTCTCCCGCAGGTTGATCGCGATGACACCGCCCGAGCGGGGGGAGTCGTAGTCCTTCAGCGAGGTCTTCTTCACCAGGCCCGACCGGGTGGCGAGCACCAGGTAGGGCGCCGCGTTGTAGTCGCGGATGGCCAGCACCTGAGCGATCTGCTCGTCCGGCTGGAAGGCCAGCAGGTTCGCCACGTGCTGCCCGCGGGCGTCGCGGCCGGCGTCCGGCAGCTCGTACGCCTTGGCGCGGTAGACCCGGCCCTTGTTGGTGAAGAACAGCAGCCAGTGGTGGGTGGTGGTGACGAAGAAGTGGTCGACGATGTCGTCTTCCCGCAGCTTCGTGCCGCGCACGCCCTTGCCGCCGCGCTTCTGCGAGCGGTAGTCGTCGGTCTTGGTGCGCTTGACGTAGCCGCCGCGGGTGATCGTGACGACGATGTCCTCCTCGGCGATCAGGTCCTCGATGGACATGTCGCCGTCGAAGGGCACCAGGGCCGAGCGCCGGTCGTCGCCGAACTTCTCGACGATCGCCGTCAGCTCCGTGCTGATGATGCCGCGCTGCAGCTCGGGCGAGGCCAGGATGCGGTTGTACTCGTTGATCTTCGCCTGGAGCTCGTCGTGCTCCTGGACGATCTTCTGCCGCTCCAGGGCCGCCAGGCGGCGCAGCTGCATCTCCAGGATCGCGTTGGCCTGGATCTCGTCGATCTCCAGCAGGCCCATCAGGCCTTCACGCGCCACGTCCACGGTCGCGCTGCGCCGGATCAGGGCGATGACCTCGTCGATCGCGTCCAGGGCCTTCAGCAGACCGCGCAGGATGTGGGCGCGCTCCTCGGCCTTGCGCAGCCGGAACCGCGTCCGGCGGACGATGACCTCGATCTGGTGGGTCACCCACTGCTTGATGAACTGGTCCAGCGAGAGCGTGCGCGGCACGCCGTCCACCAGCGCCAGCATGTTGGCGCCGAAGTTCGTCTGCAGGTCGGTGTGCTTGTAGAGGTTGTTCAGCACCACCTTGGCGACGGCGTCGCGCTTGAGCACGATCACCAGGCGCTGTCCGGTGCGCGAGGAGGTCTCGTCGCGGACGTCGGCGATGCCGCCCACCCGGCCGTCCTTCACCAGGTCGGCGATCTTCTGCGCCAGGTTGTCCGGGTTGACCTGGTACGGCAGCTCGGTGACGACCAGGCACTGCCGGCCCTGGATCTCCTCGACCTCGACGACCGCGCGCATCGTGATGGAGCCGCGGCCGGTGCGGTACGCCTCCTCGATGCCCTTGCGGCCCACCACCAGGGCGCCGGTCGGGAAGTCGGGACCCTTGATGCGCTCGATGAGGGCTTCGAGCAGCTCCTCGTTGGACGCCTCCGGGTTGGCCAGGTACCACTGGGCGCCCTCGGCGACCTCGCGCAGGTTGTGCGGCGGGATGTTGGTCGCCATGCCGACCGCGATGCCGGCGGAGCCGTTGATCAGCAGGTTGGGGAAGCGCGACGGCAGGACCGTCGGCTCCTGGTTGCGGCCGTCGTAGTTGTCCTGGAAGTCGACGGTGTCCTCGTCGATGTCCCGGACCATCTCCATGGACAGCGGCGCCATCTTGCACTCGGTGTACCGCATGGCGGCGGCCGGGTCGTTGCCCGGGGAACCGAAGTTGCCGTTGCTGTCGACCAGCGGCATGCGCATCGACCACGGCTGGGCCAGGCGCACCAGCGCGTCGTAGATCGAGGAGTCGCCGTGCGGGTGGTAGGTACCCATGACGTCGCCGACGACACGGGCGCACTTGTAGAAGCCGCGCTCCGGGCGGTAGCCGCCGTCGTACATCGCGTACAGCACGCGGCGGTGGACGGGCTTGAGGCCGTCCCGGACGTCGGGCAGCGCGCGCGACACGATGACGGACATCGCGTAGTCGAGGTAACTGCGCTGCATCTCCGTCTCGAGGCCCACGGCCTCGATCCGCGTCGTGGTGTCCGCCTCGGCGGCGCCCGCGGCGTCCTGCGGGGTGCCGGGCGTGACAGGGGTGTTCTCGTCGGCCATTGCTGGTCAAAGTCCTTTCGGGCGGCGGCTGATGGGGGCCGACTCAGATGTCGAGGAAGCGGACATCCTTGGCGTTGCGCTGGATGAAGGAGCGCCGGGCCTCGACGTCCTCGCCCATCAGCACCGAGAACAGGTCGTCGGCGAGGGCCGCGTCGTCCAGGGTGACCTGGCCGAGCACACGGTGGTCGACGTCCATCGTGGTGACCCGCAGTTCCTCGGCGTTCATCTCGCCGAGGCCCTTGAAGCGCTGGATCGAGTCCTCGCGCACGCGCTTGCCGTTCTGGCGGCCCAGCTCGATCAGGGCGTCGCGCTCGGAGTCGGAGTACGCGTACTCGAAGTCGTCCCGGCCCCACTTGATCTTGTAGAGCGGGGGACGGGAGAGGTACACGTGGCCCGCCTCGACCAGCGGCCGCATGAAGCGGAAGAGGAAGGTCAGCAGCAGGGTGTTGATGTGCTGGCCGTCCACGTCGGCGTCCGCCATCAGGATGATCTTGTGATAGCGCAGCTTCGAGATGTCGAAGTCCTCGTGCACACCGGTGCCGAAGGCCGAGATCAGCGCCTGGATCTCGGTGTTCTGCAGGATCTTGTCGATCCGCGCCTTCTCCACGTTCAGGATCTTGCCGCGGATCGGGAGGATCGCCTGGTACTGCGGGTTGCGGCCGGACTTGGCCGAGCCGCCGGCGGAGTCACCCTCGACGATGAAGATCTCGCACTTGGCGGGGTCGTTGGACTGGCAGTCGCTCAGCTTGCCCGGCAGCGACGCCGTCTCCAGCAGGCCCTTGCGACGCGTCAGGTCGCGCGCCTTGCGGGCCGCGACGCGGGCGGTGGCCGCCTGGATGGACTTGCGGATGATGTCCGAGGCCTCGTTGGGGTTGCGGTCCAGCCAGTCCGTCAGGTGCTCGTGCACGACCTTCTGGACGAAGGTCTTCGCCTCGGTGTTGCCGAGCTTGGTCTTCGTCTGGCCCTCGAACTGCGGCTCGCCCAGCTTGACCGAGATGATCGCGGTCAGACCCTCGCGGATGTCCTCACCGGTGAGGTTGTCGTCCTTCTCGCGGAGCAGCTTCTTCTCGCGCGCGTACTTGTTGACCAGCGTGGTCAGCGCGGCGCGGAAGCCCTCCTCGTGGGTGCCGCCCTCGTGGGTGTGGATGGTGTTGGCGAAGCTGTAGACACCCTCGCTGTACTGGGTGTTCCACTGCATCGCGACCTCGACGGAGAGCATCCGCTCCTTGTCCTCCGCGTCGATGTCGATCACCGACGGGTGGACCGGCTCGCCCTTGCGCGAGTTCAGGTACTTCACGAAGTCGACGATGCCGCCCTCGTAGTGGTACGCGACCGAACGCGGCTGGCCCTCGTTCTCCACGTCCGCGTGCTCGGGACGCTCGTCGGTCAGCGAGATGGTCAGGCCCTTGTTGAGGAAGGCCATCTCCTGGAAGCGCCGCGACAGCGTCTCGAAGGAGTACTCGGTGGTCTCGAAGATGTCACCGTCGGCCCAGAAGGTCACGGTGGTGCCGGTCTCCGCGACCGGCTCGTTCTTCTGCAGCGGGGCGGTGGGCACACCGAGCTTGTAGTCCTGGGTCCAGCGGAAGCCCTCACGCTTGACCTCGACAGCGACCTTGTTCGACAGCGCGTTCACGACCGAGACGCCGACGCCGTGCAGACCGCCGGAGACGGCGTAGCCGCCGCCGCCGAACTTGCCGCCCGCGTGCAGCACCGTGAGCACGACCTCGACGGCGGGCTTTCCCTCGGACGGGACGATGTCCACAGGGATGCCGCGGCCGTTGTCGACCACGCGCACGCCGCCGTCGGGGAGGATCGTGACGTTGATGGTGTCCGCGTGACCGGCCAGTGCCTCGTCGACGGAGTTGTCGACGACCTCGTACACCAGGTGGTGCAGGCCGCGCTCGCCCGTCGAGCCGATGTACATGCCCGGGCGCTTGCGAACCGCGTCCAGGCCCTCAAGGACGGTGATCGCGCTGGCGTCGTACGCCCCGCCGGTGGCGGGCGCGGCGGAGCCGTCAGCTGCGGACGTATTGATCTCGTTGGGGTTGCCGGAATCGGCCACGAAGCGCCCTTTCTGGCACAGCATGAGCGGGGTCCCGCGGCGCGGAACCGGCTGCATCACTCGACATCGTTCGACTGGTCCCGCTGGGGTCCCCCGGTGCCGGAGGCCAGGGGCGGGCGGTACTGCTACCAGTCTACCGGTAGCGCCGACATAGATGGGGCTTTGGCGGTACCTGAGTTCCCGTGTACCCGACGGAAGTACCTCCAGCCGACTCCCCACACGCGGACCGGGTCCCAAAACGGCTCACGCGGGCGCACAGGGCTTCGACCCGATTACGCACAGCAGGTTCCCGGCCTATCCGTACGTATCGCCCGGCCCACGGCTCCCGGGAGCACGCAGACGGCCGTACGAACGCACCGGTCCTCCCGGTCCCAGGACCTTGATCAACTTCACGGTGCCGTGCCCGAGATCGGCGTTCAGCCTGGCCACGAGCGTCGGGGCGAGCAGCCGCAGCTGGGTCGCCCAGGCCGTGGAGTCGCACTGCACCGTGAGGACCCGGTCCTCCTCGTCGTACCGCTGCGGCTGGCAGTGCAGGGCCACGTCGTCGCCCACCAGTTCCGGCCAGCGGCCCATCACGCCGCCCACCGCCGCGGGGGCCTCCCAGCCGCGCTCGGTGATCAGCCGGCTGATCGCGGCGCCCAGGGGCAGCGGGTCCCGCCCGTCCGCCCGCGCACCACTGCGCAGGCCTCCGCGCCGGGCCTGCTTCTTCTGCTGGGCGGCCGCGCCCCTCGCGCGGGCCTGCTCCTTGGCGGCGCGCAACGCGACCCTGGCCAGGTCGACGCCGGACACCGGCTTGTCCTGGACGCCCGGCTCCTGCGCCGGCTGCGGTGGCTGCTGGTCCATCATGCCCGCTCCACGCCGCCGTCCTCCACCGCGTACCGGGCGCCGACCAGCACGTCCGGTACGTCGTCGTCCACCGCCGCCGTCACCAGCACCTGCTCACCCGGGGCCACCAGCTCCGCCAGCCGGGTGCGGCGCCGGGCGTCGAGCTCGGCGAAGACGTCGTCGAGCACCAGCACCGGTTCGCCGCCGTCGGCGCGCAGCAGGTCGTACGAGGCCAGGCGCAGCGCCAGCGCGTACGACCAGGACTCGCCGTGGCTCGCGTACCCCTTGGCGGGGAGCTGTCCCAGCTTGAGGGAGAGGTCGTCCCGGTGCGGACCGACCAGGGTCACCCCGCGCTCGATCTCCTGCTTGCGGGCCTCGCCCAGGGCCTCCAGCAGCAGTCCGTACAGCTGCTCGCGGCCCGACGCCCCGGCGATCCGTTCGCCGATCGAACTGCGGTACTCCAGGACGACGGGGCCACCGCCCGGTGCCAGCTGCTCGTACGCCTTGTCCGCCAGCGGCTGCAGGGCCTGGGTGAGGTCCAGGCGCTGGGCCAGCAGCTCGGCGCCGGCCCTGGCCAGGTGCTGGTCCCAGATGTCGAGCGTGGACAGGTCGGCCCCGCGGCCGCCGTGGCGGCGGGCCATGGCGGCCGACTTCAGCAGGGTGTTGCGCTGCTTGAGGACCCGCTCGTAGTCGCTGCGGACGCCCGCCAGCCGGGGCGCCCGGGCGGTGAGCAGCTCGTCGAGGAAGCGCCGGCGCTCCCCGGGGTCGCCCTTGACCAGGGCCAGGTCCTCGGGGGCGAAGAGCACCGTCCTGACTATCCCCAGCAGGTCGCGCGGGCGGACCTGGGAGGAACGGTTGAGCCGGGCCCGGTTGGAGCGGCCCGGATTGATCTCCAGCTCGATCAGCTGTTGCCGCTCGCCCTGCACCACGGACGCCCGCACGATCGCCCGGTCCGCGCCCATCCGCACCAGCGGGGCGTCGCTCGCGACCCGGTGGCTGCCGAAGGTCGCCAGGTAACCGACCGCCTCGACCAGGTTGGTCTTGCCCTGGCCGTTGGGGCCGACGAAAGCGGTGACGCCCGGGTCGAGCGGGACCTCGACCCGGGCGTAGGAACGGAAGTCGGCGAGCGACAGATGCGCGACGTGCATGGCTGCGCGCCGCCTCCTTCCCGTGGGTGTGACTAGTGCTTCTCGACGGCGTGGCCGCCGAACTGGTTGCGGAGCGCGGCGATCATCTTCATCTGCGGGGAGTCGTCCTGGCGGGACGCGAAGCGCGCGAAGAGCGACGCGGTGATCGCGGGCAGCGGCACGGCGTTGTCGATGGCCGCCTCGACGGTCCAGCGGCCCTCGCCGGAGTCCTCCGCGTAGCCCTTGAGCTTGTCGAGGTGCTCGTCCTCGTCGAGGGCGTTGACGGCCAGGTCCAGCAGCCAGGAGCGGATGACGGTGCCCTCCTGCCAGGAGCGGAACACCTCGCGCACGTCGGTGACCGAGTGGACCTTCTCCAGCAGCTCCCAGCCCTCGGCGTAGGCCTGCATCATGGCGTACTCGATGCCGTTGTGGACCATCTTGGCGAAGTGGCCGGCGCCGACCTTGCCCGCGTGGACGGAACCGAAGTTCCCCACCGGCTTGAGGGCGTTGAAGACCGGCTGCACCCTCTCGACGTGCTCGGGCTCGCCGCCGTACATCAGCGCGTAGCCGTTCTCCAGGCCCCAGACGCCGCCGGAGACACCGCAGTCGACGAAACCGATCCCCTTGGCGGCCAGTTCCTCGGCGTGCTTCTCGTCGTCCGTCCAACGGGAGTTGCCGCCGTCGACGACCACGTCACCGGGGGAGAGCAGCTCACCGAGCTCGTCGATCGTCGCCTGGGTCGCGGCGCCGGCCGGCACCATCACCCACACCACCCGCGGGGCCGCGAGCTTGTCCACAAGTTCCTGCAGGCTGTGGACATCGGCGAGGTCCGGGTTGCGGTCGTAGCCGACGACAGTGTGACCGGCCTGGCGGATGCGCGTGCGCATGTTCCCGCCCATCTTGCCGAGACCGATGAGACCGAGCTCCATCGTTGATCCTTCGTTCGAAGCCTGCCTGACCTACGTCGAGCCTACGTCGGTACCTGCAGGGCGACGCGACCGGACAGGCCTCGCGTCAGCCGGACAGCCGGACCGGCATGATCAGGTACTTGTACGCGTCGTCGGCCTCGGCGTCGACCGCCGGACGGCCGCTGAGCAGCGCGGGCTTGGTCGACGTGGTGAACGACAGCTGCGCCACCGGCGAATCGATCGCGCTCAGGCCGTCCAGCAGGAAGGTCGGGTTGAAGGCGATCGAGATGTCGTCGCCCTCCAGCTTGGCGTCCACACGCTCCACAGCCTGTGCGTCGTCGCTGGAACCGGCCTCCAGGGTCAGCACGCCCTGCTCGAAGCTCAGCCGGACCGGCGTGTTGCGCTCGGCCACCAGGGCCACGCGCTTGACGGCCTCGACGAACGGAGCGGTCTCGATCACCGCGACGGAGTTGAACTCGGTCGGGAAGAGCGTCCGGTACTTCGGCAGGTCGCCCTCGAGCAGGCGGGTGGTGGTGCGGCGGCCCGCGCCCTCGAAGCCGATCAGGCCCTCGCCCGCGCCGGAGCCGGCCAAGGCGATGGCGACCGAGTCGCCGTTGGTGAGGGACTTGGCGGTGTCCAGCAGCGTCTTGGCGGGCACCAGGGCGACCGCGGAGATGTCCGGGGTCTCCGGCTTCCACAGGAACTCGCGGACCGCGAAGCGGTAGCGGTCGGTGGCGGCCAGGGTGACCGTGTCGCCCTCGATCTCGATCCGCACACCGGTGAGCACCGGCAGGGTGTCGTCACGGCCGGCGGCGATCGCGACCTGGGCGGCGGCTGCGGCGAAGACCTCGCCGGGGACGGTGCCGGAGGCGGTCGGCATCGCGGGCAGCGCCGGGTACTCGTCCACAGGCAGGGTGTGGAGTGTGAATCGCGAGCTGCCGCAGACGACGCTCACGCGCACGCCGTCGGTGGCGATCTCCACAGGCCTGTTGGGGAGCGCCCGCGAGATGTCGGCGAGCAGCCGGCCGGAGACCAGGACGGTGCCGTCCTCCTCGACGTCCGCCTCCACGGAGACGCGGGCCGAGACCTCGTAGTCGAAGCCGGACAGGCTCAGCTGGCCTTCCTCGGCCTTCAGCAGCAGGCCCGCCAGGACCGGCACCGGGGGACGGGCCGGGAGACTGCGGGCCGCCCAGGCCACTGCCTCCGCGAGTACATCGCGCTCCACCCGGATCTTCACCGGAACCGCCTCCTGCTGTTGCTGGCTGTCTGTGGCCGACTGTCTCTTGGCCCTGCTGGCCCTCTTGCCGGAGAACAGTCTGACAGCCGCCACGGACATGCGGTGCGGGTTGCGGTCAAGCCGGAGGGCGGGGAGGCGGACGGCCCGCGGCTCGGTTGTGCACAGGCCCCACTTCGAAGCAGGTTCCCCGGTAACTATCCCTGGTCGTAGTAATAGGGGGTGTGGATACCGTGGATAAGTGGTTCCGGTGCAGGTCAGGCCCTGTTTTTTATCCACCGCGCCTGTGGGTGGAGCCCGTGGACAACCCGGGCGATCTGTGGACGCCCGGAAGTTGTGCACACGCGATTCACAGGGAGGCTCCAGTTCTCCCCAGCGCTGTCCCCAGGAATACCCAGGTTCTCCCCAGCCCAACCCACCACGTTGGTGTGATGCGGTTCACTCCGATCGGTGAGCGGGTGTGTTCCGTTGCCGAACAGTGGACAGGACTGTGGAGAAGTGGTCCCTGACTGGGGACAACGGGCCCCTGCCTGTGGGCGGCCGGTGGACAACCGGGAGGGCGGCCTTGTGGGCGGCCGGAGCGTCCACAGTCTGTGGATCAGGGTTGCCCACAAATCCACACGGCCTCCAGCAGCCCGAATGAGTATCCCGCAGTCGTGCCTGTGGACACGTTCGGGACAACCCGGGCATCCCCAGGCTGTGGACGGGGGAAAACCGCCCCCGCCTGTGGAGAGACGTTCCTGTCCCCAAGACGCGGCCGGCGCAATCGAACAACGAGAAGCGCCCCGGGAGTTGGCCCGGGGCGCTGTGGAGGTCTCGGTGGACGCCGAGGGCGCTGCGCTCAGCTCTTGATGCGGTTGGTGAGCTCGGTGACCTGGTTGTAGATCGACCGCCGCTCGGCCATCAGGGAGCGGATCTTGCGGTCCGCGTGCATGACGGTCGTGTGGTCGCGGCCGCCGAACAGGGCGCCGATCTTGGGCAGCGACAGGTCCGTGAGCTCACGGCACAGGTACATGGCGATCTGCCGGGCCGTGACGAGCACCCGGCTGCGGGAGGAGCCCGAGAGGTCCTCCACGTCCAGACCGAAGTACGAGGCCGTCTCCGCCATGATCGCCTGCCCGCTGATCTCGGGGACGGAGTCCTCCCCGCCC
This sequence comes from Streptomyces sp. TOM-9, assembly GCF_056858595.1. Lineage (NCBI taxonomy): Bacteria > Bacillati > Actinomycetota > Actinomycetes > Kitasatosporales > Streptomycetaceae > Streptomyces > Streptomyces sp. TOM-9. Next base: position 4,928,252 of record NZ_JBXEQB010000001.1, read on the forward strand.
GGGATCAGGTCCTTCAGCACGATCTCGGTGAGCTGGAGGTCCACCGGCTGCCGGTTGAGGCTGGCGAAGGCCGTCACGCGGATCAGCGCGCCCTCCAGCTCGCGGATGTTCCGCGAGATCCGGGAGGCGATGAACTCCAGCACCTCCGGCGGGGCGTTGAGCTGCTCCTGCACCGCCTTCTTGCGGAGGATCGCGATCCGGGTCTCCAGCTCGGGCGGCTGGACGTCGGTGATCAGGCCCCACTCGAAGCGGTTGCGCAGCCGGTCCTCCAGGGTCACCAGCTGCTTGGGCGGCCGGTCCGAGGAGAGCACGATCTGCTTGTTGGCGTTGTGCAGGGTGTTGAAGGTGTGGAAGAACTCCTCCTGCGTCGACTCCTTGCTCGCCAGGAACTGGATGTCGTCGACGAGCAGGATGTCCATGTCGCGGTAGCGCTTGCGGAACGCGTCCGCCTTGCCGTCGCGGATGGAGTTGATGAACTCGTTGGTGAACTCCTCGGAGCTCACGTAGCGCACCCGCGTACCCGGGTAGAGGCTGCGGGCGTAGTGCCCGATCGCGTGCAGCAGGTGCGTCTTGCCGAGGCCGGACTCCCCGTAGATGAACAGCGGGTTGTACGCCTTGGCCGGTGCCTCCGCGACGGCGACCGCCGCGGCGTGCGCGAAGCGGTTGGAGGCGCCGATGACGAAGGTGTCGAAGAGGTACTTGGGGTTCAGCCGCGCCGTGGGCTCGGCCGGGCCCACGGAACCACCCGAACCGCTCGCCCCCGTCCCGGCGCCCGTGGGGGAACCGGCCCCACCGCCGCCACCGGTGCGCGGCGTCGGCATGGTGGGCATGGCCGGCCGCTGCGGCGGCACCGGCTCCGGACGCCCCTGAGGCTGGTGGGGCGGGGGGATCTCGTAGCGGGAGGCGGGCGGCCGGTACGGCTCGCGCTCCTGGTAGTCGCCGAAGTGCTGCTGCTGCCAGCGGTCCACGGGCTCGTGGGGCGGCCAGCCGCCGGCACCGCCGGTGGGCCCGACCGCGTGGTCGGGGTAGGCCGGGCGCATCCGCGGGACCTCGCCGTAGCCGTGCGGCTGCTCGCCGTACCGGGCGGGCTCCGCCCCGTACACGGGGGGCTGCTGCTGGGCCTGCGACTGCGGCTCGGGGGCGACCGGGGCCGGCGGCGCGGGGGCCGCCTCCTGCTCGCCGCCCGAGGCCACGGCGATGGCGATGCCCACGGGGTGCCCGAACTCACGGCTGAGTACATCGGTGATCAGCGGGAGGAGTCGTCCCTCCAGCACGCTCTTGGCGAACTCGTTGGGGGCGGACAGCACCGCCGTGCCCGCGACGAGCGCCAGCGGCTGCGTCCGCTGCAGCCACTCCGCGTCCTTCGGCTTGAGGTCGTCGCTTTCGGCGAGCAATTTCTGCAGGACCCTGGGCCACACTGAGGCAAGATCGGCAGTTACGTCAGCCACAGTGCACGCTCTCTCGTCGGTCGCTGGTTGGTGCCGATGGGTCCCACGAAGGTGTGGTTCTTGGGACGGACGGGAATGTTTCGGGGTTTGGCCACGGTAGTCAGCGCGGGCTACCTGGTTCAAGTCGTTGTCCACAGGGTGTGCAAAACCACGTCCGGATGGCGGTGCCGACGGCCCGCGCCCCGGCGGGTTTGACCTGACGCCGCGGCCCCGCGTACCGTAACCAGGTCGAGTTGTCGATGGCTGCTGCCGCCTGCCTACCGATGGGCGAGGATCACCAAGGTGATCGTCAAGCGGTGCACACCTGAATGTTCCGCGAGTTTCTCGTGGGCGCACGGTGACAGCCAGGCGACGCCCCGCCACCACCCGATTCATCCTGGAGCCCCCGAGTGAGCAAGCGCACCTTCCAGCCGAACAACCGTCGTCGCGCCAAGACCCACGGCTTCCGGCTGCGTATGCGTACGCGTGCCGGCCGCGCCATCCTCGCGACCCGCCGCAGCAAGGGCCGCGCCCGTCTGTCCGCCTGATCGCACCGAAGCGCGAGGTGTGAGTCGTGCTGCCCAGCGGTAATCGGCTGAGGCGGCGCCAGGACTTCGCGACGGCGGTACGTCGAGGACGCCGGGCCGGACGGCCGCTCTTGGTCGTCCACCTGCGCACCGACAGTGACACAAGGGACCCGCACGCGGCGGGGGGGAGTGCTTCCCCGGCGCGTGCGGGTTTCGTCGTGAGCAAGGCCGTCGGTGACGCCGTGACCCGGAACCTGGTCAAGCGTCGGCTTCGTCACCTCGTCCGCGAACGTCTGTCCGTGCTGCCCCCCGGTAGCCTGGTAGTCGTACGAGCGCTGCCCGGTGCGGGTGACGCAGACCATTCACAGCTGGCCCGAGACCTGGATGCCGCCCTCGGGAGGCTCCTGGGGGTGGCGCTATGAAGTACCCGTTGCTGGCCTTGATCAAGATTTACCAGTGGACCATCAGCCCGTTGCTCGGTCCGGTCTGCAAGTACTACCCCTCGTGCTCCCACTACGGGTATACGGCGATCGATCGGCACGGCGCGATCAAGGGCACTGCCCTGACCGCGTGGCGGATCCTGCGTTGCAACCCGTGGTCGCTCGGCGGTGTGGACCATGTCCCCCCGCGCAAGCGACCGCCGTGGCACGCTCGCCTGCGCGAAGCCCTCCGGGGTGACGCACCGGGCGGGTCCGTTACTCCCGAGCCCGTCGAGACGCCTCATGCCCAAGGAGCCTGACCGTGGGGATCTTGAACCCCCTCTACGATGCCGTTTCGTGGATCATTGTCCAGTTCCACTCGCTGTACGGCCTTGTCTTTGACAAGGACGGCGGCCTGGCCTGGGGCCTGTCGATCGTCTCCCTGGTGGTCCTGATCCGGATCTGCCTGATCCCGCTCTTCGTGAAGCAGATCAAGTCGACCCGGAACATGCAGGCGCTCCAGCCCAAGATGAAGGCGATCCAGGAGCGCTACAAGAACGACAAGCAGCGTCAGTCCGAAGAGATGATGAAGCTGTACAAGGAGACGGGCACCAACCCGCTCTCCTCGTGCCTTCCGATCCTGGCGCAGTCCCCCTTCTTCTTCTCGCTCTACCACGTGCTGAGCTACATCGCGCAGGGCAAGCAGGTCGGCGTGATGAGCCAGGACCTGGTCAACAGCGCCCAGAAGGCCCACATCTTCGGCGCCCCGCTCGCCGCGAAGTTCACCGACAGCGCTGACAAGCTCGCCTCGCTGGGCGCCTCGGTCACCGACGTCCGCGTGGTCACCGTCATCATGATCATCCTGATGTCGGCCTCGCAGTTCTACACGCAGCGCCAGCTGATGACGAAGAACGTCGACATGACGGTGAAGACGCCGTTCATGCAGCAGCAGAAGATGCTGATGTACGTCTTCCCGATCATGTTCGCCGTCTTCGGCATCAACTTCCCCGTCGGTGTCCTCATCTACTGGCTGACCACCAACGTGTGGACCATGGGGCAGCAGATGTTCGTCATCCGCCGGAACCCGACCCCCGGCAGCCTCGCCTTCCAGCAGCGCCAGGAGCGCCTGAAGGCCAAGGGCAAGCTGAAGGACGAGCCCGCCGCCGACAAGGAGCTGCAGGACGCGGCGCCGGTGAAGCGCAGCCAGCCCAAGCGCCAGACCAAGTCCCAGCGCCAGACGGGCGGTCCCGCGCAGCCGGGTGCTGCTGCCGGCGGCACCAAGCCGAAGCCCAAGCCGGGCGGCGGAACGACCGCGGGCACCAAGCCCAAGCCGAGCAGCGGCGCGGACAAGCCGAACCTGTCGAAGAAGAAGTAGTAGAGGAGTCCTGCCGTGACGGACGGCAACACCACCGACGCGCTCACCCGCCTCGAGCAGGAGGGCGAGATCGCGGCCGACTACCTCGAGGGGCTGCTGGACATCGCCGACCTCGACGGTGACATCGACATGGACGTCGAAGGGGACCGCGCCTCGGTCTCCATCGTCGGCGACCCGTCGAGCCGTGACCTCAACAAGCTCGTCGGCCGGGACGGCGAGGTGCTGGAGGCGCTCCAGGAGCTGACCCGGCTCGCGGTCCACCGGGAGACCGGCGACCGCAGCCGGCTGATGCTGGACATCGCCGGCTTCCGGGCGCAGAAGCGGGCCGAGCTGACCGAGCTGGGCGAGAAGGCGGCCGAGGAGGTCAAGGGCTCCGGCCAGCCGGTCAAGCTGAAGCCGATGACGCCCTTCGAGCGCAAGGTCGTGCACGACGCCGTGGCCGCCGCGGGGCTGCGCAGCGAGTCCGAGGGCGAGGAGCCCGAGCGCCGGGTGGTCGTCCTTCCGGCCTCCTGACCTCCCCCGGTCTCAGCGGTACTCACTCGGCCCCGTCTGTTCGCAGGCGGGGCCGAATCTTGTCAGCCTGGAGAAGGCCCGTAACAACGGAAGGACGGTTCTCGTGACGGAGGCAGCGGCGGAGCTTCCCCCGGCGCCGGAGGCGGCACGTGAGGTGTTCGGGGAGCGCTTCGCGGACGCGGTGCGGTACGCGGAACTGCTGGCCGACGCGGGCGTGCGTCGCGGGCTGATCGGTCCGCGGGAGGTGCCCCGGCTGTGGGAACGCCATCTGCTGAACTGCGCGGTGCTCGCCGAGGTGATCCCCCAGGGCGTCTCGGTGTGCGACGTGGGCTCGGGAGCGGGACTGCCGGGCATTCCGCTGGCACTGACCCGGCCGGACCTCAGCATCACCCTGCTGGAGCCGCTGCTGCGCAGGACCACCTTCCTCGAGGAGGCCGTGCGGCTGCTGGGGCTGTCCAACGTCGTGGTGGTGCGTGGCCGGGCCGAGGAGATGGTGGGCAAGGTGCCTCCGGTGGACGTGGTGACCGCGCGCGCCGTGGCCCCGCTGGACCGGCTCGCCGGCTGGGGACTTCCCCTGCTCCGTCCGCACGGGGAGATGACCGTCCTCAAGGGCGACACGGCCGAGGAGGAGCTGAAGGCGGCGCGTGCCGCGCTGAGCCGTCTCGGTGCCGTGGAGACCTCCGTGGTCCAGGTCGGCGAGGGCATCGTGGATCCGCTGTCGACCGTGGTGCGGGTGCTCGCGGGGGAGAGCCCCGGCGGTGTCCGTGCGGCGACCCGGAGGGCCAAGGCGGCCCGGGAGAGCCGGCGGCGGCAGCGCTGATCGCGGCCGGGTCCGTGTGCTCCATAAAACGGCCATACGTACATGATCCGGAGTGTCGTGTAGGAAACGGTCGCCGCGCTGCGCATCGTGTTTCACGTGAAACGGCGCTCTCTGCTTCCAGGAATCCTCGGCCGCGCCCGCGCCGCGGCCGAATCGCTCTCTCATCGGGCCGTCGAGATGACCCATTCAGCGACCCAACCGGTGGATTCATCCACAGGAGAACGGCCCTCACTGGTTCGTGACCCCGAAAGCATGGCAGGCTCTGTTCATTGCGAGCTTGTAGTCGAGGAGAGTGAATCCTTGCGGTCCGACGCCAACATCGCGGGACCGATGGCCGATCCGGTCCCCGGTCCCCGCACCGAGTCGTACGGGGATGATGTTTCACGTGAAACACCGCCCCCGATGGACGACACCCCCATCGGCCGTGCAGCCCAACTGGCCGTGGAGGCACTGGGGCGGGCCGGTGAAGGACTCCCCCGCCCACCCCAGACCCGGGTGGTCGTGGTCGCCAACCAGAAGGGCGGGGTCGGCAAGACCACCACCACGGTCAACATGGCCGCCTCCCTGGCCCTGCACGGGGCCCGGGTGCTGGTCGTCGACCTCGACCCCCAGGGCAACGCATCCACCGCCCTCGGGATCGACCACCACTCCGAAGTCCCCTCCATCTACGACGTCCTGGTCGAGAGCAAGCCGCTCTCCGACGTCGTCCAGCCGGTGCCGGACGTGGAGGGCCTGTTCTGTGCCCCCGCCACCATCGACCTGGCCGGTGCCGAGATCGAGCTGGTTTCGCTGGTGGCCCGGGAGAGCCGGCTGCAGCGGGCCATCGAGTCCTACGAGCAGCCGCTGGACTACATCCTCATCGACTGCCCGCCCTCGCTCGGTCTGCTGACCGTCAACGCCATGGTGGCCGGTGCCGAGGTCCTCATCCCCATCCAGTGCGAGTACTACGCCCTGGAAGGACTGGGCCAACTGCTCCGCAACGTGGAACTGGTCCGGGGCCACCTCAACCCGAAGCTCCACGTCTCCACCATCCTGTTGACCATGTACGACGGCCGGACCCGGCTCGCCTCGCAGGTCGCCGAAGAAGTGCGCACCCACTTCGGCAAGGAGGTGCTGAGCACGAGCATCCCGCGCTCGGTACGCATCTCGGAGGCCCCCAGCTACGGCCAGACGGTGCTGACCTACGATCCGGGTTCGAGCGGAGCGCTGTCGTACCTCGAGGCGGCACGCGAGATGGCCCTGCGCGGGCTGGGACGCACCCAAGAAGTCAATGAGCAGAACACGTCGGAGGGGATCCAGTGAGTGAGCGACGCAGAGGACTCGGCCGTGGTCTCGGCGCGCTGATTCCCGCCGCACCGAACGGTGCGGACGCGGCGGCCGCGACCGCGGTGGCGACGGCGGCGAACGCCGCCCCGGTCCTGGCGCCGGAACGAGGGGTCGCCGTCGCCAAGGTGGCGGCCCTGGTGGAACAGCAGGGCCGCGAGGGCACCGCTGCGATCCCGGTTTCACGTGAAACCCCTGAGGCCATCGCGGCCCAGGAGCCGCCGATGGTGGCGGGGGCGTACTTCGCCGAGCTGCCGCTGGACGCGATCATCCCCAACCCGCGTCAGCCGCGTGAGGTCTTCGACGAGGACGCGCTGGCCGAGCTGGTCACCTCCATCAAGGAGGTCGGCCTCCTGCAGCCGGTCGTCGTCCGTCAGGTCGGACCGGAGCGCTACGAGCTCATCATGGGCGAGCGCCGTTGGCGGGCCAGCCGGGAGGCGGGCCTGGAAGCCATCCCGGCGATCGTGCGGGCCACCGAGGACGAGAAGCTCCTCCTGGACGCTCTGCTGGAGAACCTGCACCGTGCCCAGCTGAACCCGCTGGAGGAGGCGGCCGCCTACGACCAGCTCCTCAAGGACTTCGCCTGCACGCACGAGCAGCTCGCCGACCGCATCGGCCGCTCCCGTTCCCAGGTCTCCAACACCCTGCGCCTGCTGAAGCTCTCCGCGCCCGTACAGCGCCGTGTGGCGGCCGGTGTGCTCTCCGCCGGGCACGCACGGTCCCTGCTCGCCCTGGAGGACGTGGAGGACCAGGACCGGCTCGCCAGCCGGATCGTGGCCGAGGGGCTCTCGGTGCGCGCGGTCGAGGAGATCGTGCATGTGATGAACTCCGAGTCCCAGCCGACGAGGAAGGCCCCGTCCCCCCGGGCCGGCAAGCGGATGTCCCCCGCGCTGACCGATCTGGCGCTGCGGCTCTCGGACCGCTTCGAGACCCGGGTGAAGGTGGACTTGGGGCAGAAGCGCGGGAAGATCGTCGTGGAGTTCGCCTCGATAGAGGACCTGGAGCGCATCCTCGGCTCGATGGCCCCGGGTGAGGGCGAGGTCCTCGAGCGGTCGCTCACGGAGGAGACCGACGAGGAGGAGTGATCCTCTCCCCGCCATGTGACGGTCCGCAACTTCCGGGCGGGTCGCATCCCGAGAGGGATGTGACCCGCTTTTTGCTGGGCCGTTCGCGTTGCTCCGGTGTCGGACTTGTCCGCTCACGGATACGATGCGTACGGGATGGAGCACTACCTCCGAGGAGGGGCTCATGCGATCGGTGCGGCGCGTCGGAGTGGAGCACGATTGGCAGAAGGCCGCTCTCCTCGCAGCGGGGCTTGGGCTGGGCGCCGTGGGTGGCTTCGTCGGCAGTTGGGTCCACGACAGAAACGAGGGTCAGACCTCATGGGGCGTCGGCTCGTTCCGCTCACGCTGGACAACCTCCCGGATCTCCCCAACCGCTGCCGCGCGTGCGTCTTCTGGGAACTCGATCCGGTAAGCGGTGAGGCCGCCGTCCAGGCCGGCAAGCCCGAGCTGGAGAAGGAGGCCTGGATCTCCGCGGTGCTCCTGGAGTGGGGCTCCTGCGGCCGTGTCGTCTACGTGGACGAGGTGCCGGCCGGCTTCGTGCTCTACGCCCCGCCGGCCTACGTGCCGCGCTCGACGGCCTTCCCCACGAGTCCCGTCTCCCCCGACGCGGTCCAGCTGATGACCGCCCGCATCCTCCCGGGCTTCCAGGGACAGGGACTGGGCCGGGTCCTGGTGCAGTCGGTGGCCAAGGACCTGGTGCGGCGGGGCTTCCGGGCGATCGAGGCCTTCGGTGACGCGCGCTGGGAGGAGCCCGCGTGCGTGCTCCCCGCCGAGCACCTGCTGGCGGTCGGGTTCAAGACGGTGCGGCCGCACCCGCGGTTCCCCCGGCTGAGGCTGGAACTGCGGACGACGATCTCCTGGAAGGAGGACGTCGAGATGGCGATCGACCGGCTGCTCGGCGCCGTGCAGAAGGAACCGGCGCTGCGGCCCCTGTGACGGACGAAGGGCCCGCCCCTCACGGGGGCGGGCCCTTTCGTGTCCGTCTGCGGTGCTCAGCCGATGAAGTCGGACAGGTCGCGCTCGATGGCGGCCTTCGGCTTGGCGCCGACGATGGTCTTCACGACCTCACCGCCCTTGTAGACGTTGAGAGTCGGGATCGACATGACGCCGTACTTGGCGGCGGTGACCGGGTTCTCGTCGATGTTCAGCTTGACGATGGTGATCTGGTCGCCGTGCTCCGCGGCGATCGCCTCCAGGGAAGGGGCGATCTGGCGGCACGGACCGCACCACTCGGCCCAGAAGTCGACGAGCACGGGCTTGTCGCTGGACAGGACCTCCTCGTCGAAGGTCGCATCGGTCACGGTCTTGGTGTTGCCGGCCACGGCTGTCTCCTCGGTGTGTAGGACGGGTACTTGTTCGTGCGGTGCGGTCAGACGACCGCGGCGGCGGTCTGCTCGGGCTCGCGGGTGTGCTCGCTGCCCGCGTCGCTCAGCGCGGCGAGGTAGCGCTCGGCGTCCAGGGCGGCGGAGCAACCGGTGCCCGCGGCGGTGATCGCCTGGCGGTAGGTGTGGTCCACGACGTCGCCGGCGGCGAAGACACCGGGGATCTTCGTGCGGGTGCTGGGGGACTCGACCTTGAGGTAGCCCTCCTCGTCCAGGTCGAGGATGCCCTTGAACAGCTCGGTCCGCGGGTCGTGGCCGATCGCGATGAAGAGTCCGGTGACCGGCAGCGCCGAGGTCTCGCCGGACTTGGTGTTCCGCAGGACTAGGCCGGAGAGCTTGCCGTCGCCGTTGATCTCGGCGACCTCGTTGTCCCAGACGAACGAGATCTTCGGGTCGGCGAAGGCACGCTCCTGCATGGCCTTGGAGGCGCGGAGGGTGTCCCGGCGGTGGACGACCTTCACGCTCTTGGCGAAGCGCGACAGGAAGGTCGCCTCCTCCAGGGCGGTGTCGCCACCGCCGATGACGGCGATCTCGTGGTCCTTGAAGAAGAAGCCGTCACAGGTGGCGCACCACGACACGCCGCGACCGGAGAGCTGGTCCTCGTTGGGCAGGCCCAGCTTGCGGTGCTGGGAACCGGTGGCGATGATGACGGCCTTCGCCCGGTGGACGGTGCCCGCGGAGTCGGTGACGGTCTTGATGTCGCCCTCGAGGTCGACCTCGACGATGTCGTCCGGGATCAGCTCGGCACCGAACCGCTCGGCCTGGGCCCGCATGTTCTCCATCAGGTCGGGGCCCATGATGCCGTCGCGGAAGCCGGGGAAGTTCTCCACATCGGTCGTGGTCATCAGAGCACCGCCGGCCGTGACCGCCCCTTCGAAGACCAGGGGCTTGAGGGAGGCGCGGGCGGTGTAGAGCGCGGCTGTGTATCCCGCCGGACCGGAACCGATGATGATCACGTTTCGGACGTCGCTCACGGGTGCTTCCTCGTCTCTGCTGTGCCGACTCGCCGGGTGCCTCGGCGACGGGACCATTGTCATCCCGCCTAACGGATCCTACGGTCCGGGCATTCCCATCGGCGCGGCGCTAGCGAGGGTATGTCTCCTCACGGAGGAGGGTGCCCGTGACGGGGGGCTGCGCGGTGGCGCACGAGGCGTCCACGACGTAGGCGTCGACCAGCGCGGGGTCGCCCTCGTGCGGCATCACGACCAGGTAGGAGTCCATGCCCTCGTACCGGCCCCGCTGGAAGGCGATCGGGGCCTCCCGGCGGTCGACGGCTCCCAGGACGCAGGACGGCGCGGCGCTGTCCATGCCGACCATGGGGGACTGCCCCTTGGACTGCCCCTCGGGCTTGCTCTCCGGGCCCTTGCCCGTGCGGTCTGTCAGCAGATCGTGTACCTGCACGCCGAGCATGTCGGTGTCAGCCTTGGCGCCCGCGTCGGAGGCCGACGACGACTGGCTGTCGGAGCTTCCCCCGGCGTTCCAGCCGGACTGGGCGAGGACGGTCCCGAGACCGAGCACGGCGGCCATGGAGGCGGTGATGAGGATCCCCTTCCCCCAGCGGCGACGGGACCGGGTCCCCGGGCGGCCGGGGCCGCTGGGACCGGTGCCGCGACCGGTGGGCCTTCCGTCGGCCGCGGCTGATGTTTCACGTGAAACACGGGGCGGCTCGGTGGTCGCTGTTTCACGTGAAACATCGGCACCGCTCGCGGCGAGCAGCGCCTCGGCGGCGAGTGCGGCGTCGATCCGGCCCGCGATGTCGGCCGGCATCCGGGGCGGGCCGGGGAGGGTGCCCAGCAGTCCGCGGATCTCGTCCAGCGAGGCGCGGACGTCGGCGCAGAGCGCACAGCCGTCGATGTGCCCGCGGACGTCGGCCGAGCGCTCGGGCGGGAGGATGCCCTCGCTGAGCGCGGAGATCTCGGCGACCTCGGGGTGTTCGTCCGTACCCGTCGTCGACGTCATGGGTGTCCACCTCCGCCCTTCGTGAAGCCGTGGCCCGGCCGGGCCTCCGTCTCTGGGACGGATGCGTTCTCCGTCCGGTTCCTTCCCCCTGGGTGATCGCCGCTACTCCCCGAGGCCTCCCGCAGATGGGAGAGGAGCGGCAGCAGTCGTGCCCTGCCGCGGGCGCATCTGCTCTTGACCGTCCCCGTCGGCACGTCCAGGACGGCGGCGGCCTCGGCCACGGGGTAGCCCTGCATGTCGACCAGGACCAGGGCGGCCCGCTGCTCCACGGGGAGCGTCCCGAGCGCCCGCAGCAGTTCCCGGTGGAGCTCGCCACGCTCGGCGGGGGCCGCGGCGGACTCATGGGGTTCGAGCAGTTCCTCGAACTGCTTCTCGTCCGTGACCGGAGCGGTGCGGCGTGAGGCGGCCTTGCGCGCCCGGTCCAGGCACGCGTTCACGGTGATGCGGTGCAGCCAGGTCGTGACGGCCGACTGCCCGCGGAAGGTGTGGGCGGAGCGGAAGGCCGAGACGAGCGCGTCCTGCACGGCGTCCGCGGCTTCCTCGCGGTCCCCCAGGGTCCGCAGCGCCACCGCCCACAGCCGGTCGCGGTGCCGGCGAACGAGTTCCCCGAAGGCGTTCGGGTCCCCCGCGACATGACAGGCGAGGAGGTCGCTGTCGCTGACCTCCCCGCCCGTTCCTTGCGTGCCCACCGTCCCCCTCCCCGCGGGGCTACTGCCCCTCGAACCTCACATTGGTGATGGCCTGCTTGTAGCCGGCGCCCGAAAAGCCGTCGGCCTGTGAATGGGGAAGAGCGGTCAGCCAGACGACGACATAGCGCGCCTCCGCGGGTGCCTTCAGGGTGAGTGTCGCCGCCTTGCCCTTGGTCGTGACGGTGGCGAGCTTCTTCAGCTGGTTCGGCTTGGCCGTGGTGTTCAGCGAGTCGGCCGCGTAGAGCGTGACCGTCGTGTGGTCGCCACCGTAGTAGAGGTCTATCGAAGCCTGCCCGAGTTTCCTTGCCGCTCCCAGGTCGTAGGCGATGCCCACGCCCTTCTTGACGGAGGGGGCGAATTCGGGGCCGTCGCTGAAGCTGTTCGTGCGCCAGTACGTGGACGTCTTGCTGTCGTACGTGGCCCCGACGTCGTTGGGGTGCTGGGCTCCCCCGTACGGCGCGTACTCGGCCGCCCCCTGGATCGGCAGCGGCTTCAGCGTCACTTGGTTCGCGCCGCCGTTGTCGCTGCCGCCGTCGCCGCCCGTGTTGTGGGAGGTGGAGGTCCCTCCGGACTTCGCCTGGTTCTCGCGGTCCATCAGCGTCTCCGCGAGCTGCCAGCTGCCGAGGCCGAGGGCGACGATGAGGAGGGCCGAGACGGACCACTTGAGGGCCTTGCCGGTGCGGCCGGGCAGGGCCGGGGGCGGCGCGGCGGGGAGGGACGTCGTGCCGCCGGTGGACGCGGGGCCCGCGCCGGTCTGGCGGTAGGAGCCCTGCTGGTAGGTGGTGCGCGAGTAGGTCGTCATCGCCGGCTCGGGCGGCCGGATCTTGGCGATCGCGGTGACGGCCTTGGCCAGCTCCTCGGGGGTGGTGCAGGGCTCCGGCTCACGGGAGGCCGTCGCCCCGTCGTTGACCAGGGCACGCATGGCCAGCTCCGACAGCCCGCGGTGGACCCCTGCCCGCACCTGGTCGGGCGCGACCAGGCCGATGTCCTTGGGGAGGCCGGTGAGCCCGTGGTCGTCCTCCGGGTACGGCCAGCGCTGGGTGAGCGAGGCGTACAGGAGGGCTCCGATGGCCTCGGTGTCCTCCCGCTGCGGGCGCTCGGAGGAGATCCCGCGCAACGCGGCGGCGACGGCCAGACCGCGGATGCGGTACTGGCCGGAGTCGGTGCGCAGGACGGCGTCGGGGCCGAGTCGCAGATGGGCCAGGCCCTCACGGTGGGCGGCCGCCATGGCCTGGGAGATCTGGCTGACCATCTGGTAGGCCTCGTGCGGCTCCAGCGGGTCGGCGGTGATCAGGGCGGTCAGTTCGCGCGCGTCCGGGAGCCACTCGTGGATGACGTAGACGAGGTCGTTCTCCTCGACCGCGTCGAGGACCTGGACGAAACGGGGGTCACCGAGCAGGGCGGCGGAGCGGGCCGCAGCCAGCACCGAACGGGCCCGGCCGTGGTCGGCGGGCAGGGTGTGGATGCCCACGGCGCGGCGCAGCTTCTCGTCGACGGCCCGCCAGCTGCTGAAGCCGTCGGAACGGGTGAGGCACTCTTCCAGGCGGTAGCGCTTGGCGAGCTTGTGGCCGCTGTGGAGCTCCGGCGGCTCGGACTTGGTCGGTGCTGTCTCCTCGGGGATGGTCTGCTCTGGCGCGTCCTGCTCTTCGCTCCGGTCCGTCGCCTCGTCGGCCGTGGCCCCGTCCGTGTGGGCGGCGAGCTGCTCTTCGCCGCCCTCGTTGGCCACTCCGACGGCAGCCGTGCTCCGTTCCGCCACCGTCGTTCCTGCCTCCCCATCCGTTGCAAGATCTGACAACACAGCCGAGGACAATTGTGCCAACAGTCCACCGCTATGCACGACACACGACGGCCCACGAAGGTTGCGCGCTGGGCGCCGTCAGCGGCCCAGCCGGCCCCTGACCATGCCGACCATGGCCGTCAGTTCCTCGACGCGCATGCGCTTGGCGGCGATGAAGAAGATCCCGCCCAGCACAAGGGCGCCGAGCACCAGCGACAGCAACGATGCGGCAGCGCCGTGACCCAGCGATTGCGAGACACCGTAGACGACGGCACCGGCGCCCGCAGCGGCGGGGATGCACGCACCGAAGAGCCTGGCGTACGTGCGGACCACGCGCTTGCCGTCGATGTCGCCGCCGAGGCGCCTGCGCAGCCGCTTGACCGCCACTCCGACGCCGATCGTGTAGGCGAGGCCGTACCCGGCAGCCATGCCGACCACGGCCCAGCGGGCGGGGAGCACGAAGTAGCAGACGGCGGCCGCGACGGCGTTGCAGGCCGCGACGATGACCGTGTTGTAGAAGGGGGTGCGGGTGTCCTCGTACGCGTAGAAGCCGCGCAGGACGATGTACTGCACCGAGAACGGGATCAGCCCGAGGCCGAAGGCCATCAGGATGTAGCCGATGTTCAGGGCGCCCTCTCCGGAGCTGCTGTAGAGCAGGGTGGCCATGGGGAGGCCGAGGGCGAGGAAGGCGAACGCGGCGGGCACGACGGCCACGCCCGAGGTCCGCAGGCCGTAGGAGAGGTCGTCGCGGACGGCGGCGGCGTCACCGTCGGCCGCGGCGCGCGAGATCCGCGGCAGCACGGCGGTCATCACGGAGACGGTGATGATGGCCTGCGGCATCTGCCACAGGAGCAGCGCGTAGTTGAAGCCGGTGATGCCGGCGCCCTCGTGGCCCGTCTTCTCGGCCGCCGCGCCCGCCGCCGTGGCGAACTGGGTGAGGACGATCATGCCGACCTGGTTGGCGAGGACGAAGAAGAAGGTCCACTTGGCCAGCTTCGCCGCGTGGCCGAGGCCGTGGCCGCGCCAGTCGAAGCGCGGCCGGATCCGGAACCCGGCGTCGCGCAGGTAGGGGAGCATCGCCAGCGCCTGCACCGCCAGGCCCAGCAGGGTGCCGAGGCCCAGCAGCCGGACCCCGTCGGGGGTGATGGTCCCGGAGGAGACGCGCGTGTCGGTGAAGGAGCCGAAGGCCCAGATGAAGGCGCCGAAGGTGGCGATGATGACGACGTTGTTGAGGACCGGGGTCCACATCATCGCGCCGAAGCGGCCGCGGGCGTTGAGGATCTGCCCGAGCACGACGTGCACCCCCATGAAGAACATGGTGGGGATGCAGTAGCGGGCGAAGGTGACCGCGACCTCGAACCTGACCGGGTCGGAGGCGATGTCGTGGGACATGGCCTGGATGAAGACCGGTGCGGCGATCACGCAGACGGCGGTGACGGCCGCCAGGCCGACGACGACCAGGGTGAGCAGGCGGTTGGCGTACGCCTCGCCGCCGTCGTCGTCGTTCTTCATGGCCCGTACCAGCTGCGGGATGAAGACCGCGTTGAGGGCGCCGCCGCCGACCAGGATGTAGATCATCGTGGGCAGGGTGTTGGCGACCTGGTAGCCGTCGTTCAGCGTGCCGACGCCGATCGCGGCCGCCATGACCAGGGTGCGGAGGAATCCGGTGACCCGGGAGACGAGGGTGCCGGCCGCCATGAGTGCGCTGGACTTGAGGATGCTGCCGGCCCGTCCGCCGGACTTCCCGGCCACGGGCTCCACCGCGGGCTCGGGCTCCGCCGGGGCCGTCTGCACCGGCTCGTCACGGAAGAGGTGGGCGTACTCGTCCGGCCGCGCCGGCCTCCCGTCCTCGTCCGGGGCGTGGGAGACCAGCTCGTCGACGCCGACGTACCGGGTGTTGGCGTCGTCGGCGTAGGGCATGCGGTACGGCTCCTGGTGCGCGTACGGCGGGCCGTAGGCATGGGGCTGGGCCGGCGGGTGCGCGGTGCGGTCGTACAGCGCCTCGCCCACCGGGTCCTGCGCGGTCGGATCCTGCCGCTGGTACGGGTCGCGGGCGTAGGTGTCCTGCAGGTACGGGTCGGGCGCGGCAGGGTACTGCCCGGGCTGCTCGGGGAACCGCTCCCCGGCTTCCCGTTCGCGCTCACCGTCGTACGGTGCGTTCATCTCTGCCCCACCTCATCGGCCATGGCTCGCTGGCTATCGGTCCACCTTCTCACCCGTCCCGGACGGGTCCGTACTTTCCGGGGAGGTGTCCGGCGCCAGGTCACCCGGCTGCTCGTCCTCGACGCCGTCCCGGTCACCCATGGTGCCCTCTGCGGCGTCGTCCTCGTCCTCGCCCGTGTCCCCGTCCCCGGACGGGTCCGCGTCGTCCTCGGACGGATCCGTGTCGCCCTCCTCGCCCCCGGCGGCCGCGCGGCGCTTGCGCTGGTGGTACATCCGGACGCCCGCCAGCACGAGCAGCAGGAGCCCGGCGGCGATCACCAGCATGACGGTGGATGTGATGGAGGTGACATCCACCTGGAAGGTGATGGGGTAGCCGAACCTGGCGCCGTCCGCCGTGTAGAGCTGGGCGGTGACCGTGTTCAGTCC
Organism: Streptomyces sp. TOM-9; assembly: GCF_056858595.1. Classification (NCBI taxonomy): domain Bacteria; kingdom Bacillati; phylum Actinomycetota; class Actinomycetes; order Kitasatosporales; family Streptomycetaceae; genus Streptomyces; species Streptomyces sp. TOM-9. Next base: position 4,944,116 of record NZ_JBXEQB010000001.1, read on the forward strand.
GTTGCGGGCGGCGGTGCCCTCGAACTTCAGGGAGCGGGTGTGGCCGCCCTCCACGGTCACGGGCTGCGCTTCGCCCGGGTCGAGGCTGTTGCCCTGGCTGGACGTGAGGCGCAGCTCCAGGCCCTGCACGGTCTGGCCGAGCTCGTTCTTCACGGTCACCGGGATGGTGCCGCTGCGGCCCGACAGCGTGAGCGTCCCGGTCTTGGGGAGCAGGTAGACCAGGCTCATCAGGTCGGACAGGTAGTCGAAGATGGCCGTGCGGTAGGCGGCCGACCCCCGGGGGGAGCCGCGCCACTCGGTGGACATCGAGCGCATCAGCGCGTTGCCGAAGGGGGTCCGCACCCGGTCGGGCTTGCTCAGGAGGGCCATGAAGTCGTCGAGCTCGCCCTGGGTCGCCTGGATCTGGCGGAATGCCGCGGTGCTCAGCTCCTGCTTGCGCAGGCGCTTGGGGTAGGACCCGGTACCGGGCACCGTGCGGTTGGCCTTGGGGTCGGGGGTGGCCTTCGCCGCCGCGGAGAAGTCGACGGTCTCGGCCCAGCCGCCGGCGGCGACCTCCGTGATGGCCTGGGCCATGGCCTGCGCCTGTGAGGCCTTGGCCATGCGCTGCGGGGCGACGACGATGCTGCGCTGCCGGTCGGGCGCCTGCATCGTGATCATGAGCGTCTGGGCCAGGTACTTCTGCACCGCGAGGGTCGAGGTCCCGGCCGACGTCATGTCGCCCTGGAAGGCCTTGGAGAGCCCGGAATCGGCGACCACGGCCGTGGTGCCCCCGCCGATGGGCCGCGCCGAGGTGGGGGTGTACCTGAGGCCGCCGGGCTCGCCGAGGCTGTCGCTGCGGGCGATCACCTTGTCGGCGCCGGCCGAGGTGGCCACGTCGACGATGGAGGGGTCGACGGCGCCCTCCACGGGCCAGGAGACGTCCGTGGCGGGGGTGACCACGCCGTTGAGGACGGTCTCCACCGTCGTGGTCGCGAGCTCCGTGGCGGTCTTGAGGTGGTTCAGGGTGCCCGGGACGCTCTTGCCGTGGTGCGCGATCGAGGCGAGGTCGGGGTCGGCGAAGGGCAGGGCGACGACCTCGTCCCCGGCGACGGCCTCCTTGAGGCTGTTCAGCCAGCGCTTCGCGTCGTCGGTGCCGGTGCCGGACGTGGTGTGGTCGAGATCACCTTCGGGCCCCGCGACCTGGTACCGGCGCGTCATCGCGTCGACCGTGGCGAGCAGGTCCGGGTCGATGACCCACGTGACGGGCAGGTCCCGGCCGAGCGCCACCATCTGCTGCAGACGGCCGCCGGGCGCCAGGTCCCCGGCGAGGTCGTCGTTGAGGAAGATCGGGCTCTGCTGGTCGTCGCTCTCGCTGCGCACGGCGAGGTGCGGGCGGTCGATCAGCGGCCACAGGAAGGTGTAGCGGGTCGGCTTGGCGTCCCCGTCCGGGTACCAGGGGAGGAAGGTCCGCTCGATCCCCAGGTACTCGTCGTAGCCGCGGTCCCTGGTCTGCCCGGTGAGGGAGACCCCGAGCTGGTAGACGCCGTCCCGGCCCAGGTCCAGGTCCTTGACCGGGACCTTCAGGGTGAAGCTGCGGCTGATGCCGGCCGGCAGGTCGTCGACGGGCACGGTGTGCCCGGGGACCTCCTCGCCGTCGGCCGCGCTGTGGGGTGCGCTGGTGGAGGTGCCGTTGATGGCGCTGCGGCTGCCCAGCGGGCCCTGAGGGGCGATCTCCACGCCCACGTGGGCACCGCTGACGGCGTGCTTGCTCTTGTTCGTGACGGTGCCGGTCACCGTGAGGGTGTCGCCCTTGGCGGGCACGGTGGGGGACAGTGAGTTCACCGACACGTCCACGGCCCGGCCGTCGGAGCCCTCCGCGTGCGCCGCGGGGGCCGTACGGGCCTGGACCAGGCCGGTGAACAGGGTGGCGCCCACGAGCAGTGCCGTGGCCCGGCGCAGCCTCGAACGGGCCGGAGTGCCTCCGGGGTGCTGTGCCGCCTCGCCCACGCGCTGGCCGTCCCTCGTCGTCATCGGATGTGCGTCCTGGAATGGTAACGATGCTCGATGACCCAAAGTGCTGTGAGTGGGCCACAAGATCGATACAGTCCGGGGGCGCGGAGGCGTCGACAAGATCGCGGATGCCGGTAAACCGGTCCGCCGCGGGGCGCATGGCCACGTACCCTTTTCTGTTGTGCCGAATGCCAACAACGCCCCCCAGACCCTGAAGACCGCGCCGGTGATCGCGCCGGTGGCCGAAGAGCTCGGCCGTCGCTTCAAGGACGCCGGATTCCGGCTTGCCCTCGTCGGCGGCTCGGTCCGCGACACCCTGCTCGGCAGGCTCGGCAACGACCTCGACTTCACGACCGACGCCCGGCCCGACCAGGTACTGAAGATCATCCGCGGGTGGGCGGAGGCCGTCTGGGAGGTGGGCATCGCCTTCGGCACGGTCGGCTGCCGGAAGTACGGCTACCAGATCGAAGTGACGACCTACCGCTCCGAGGCCTACGACCGCACCTCGCGCAAGCCGGAGGTCTCGTACGGGGAGACCATCGAGGAGGACCTGGTCCGCCGGGACTTCACCGTCAACGCGATGGCGGTCTCCCTGCCGGAGGCGGAGTTCGTCGACCCGTACGGCGGGCTCGGTGACCTCGCCCAGCGCGTGCTGCGCACTCCGGGCACCCCGGAGGAGTCCTTCTCCGACGATCCGCTGCGGATGATGCGCGCCGCGCGCTTCGCCGCCCAGCTGGACTTCGAGGTGGCTCCCGAGGTCGTGACGGCGATGACGGAGATGGCCGACCGCATCGAGATCGTCTCCGCCGAGCGGATCCGGGACGAGCTCAACAAGCTGGTCGTCTCCGACCACCCCCGCAAGGGCCTGCAGCTGCTGGTGGAGACCGGTCTGGCAGCACGGGTCCTCCCGGAGCTGCCGGCGCTGCGCCTGGAGCGTGACGAGCACCACCGCCACAAGGACGTCTACGAGCACACGCTGACCGTCCTGGACCAGGCGATGGCACTGGAGACGGAGGGGCCGGACCTCGTGCTGCGCCTCGCGGCGCTGCTGCACGACATCGGCAAGCCGCGGACCCGGCGCTTCGAGCCCGACGGACGGGTCTCCTTCCACCACCACGAGGTGGTCGGCGCCAAGATGACCAAGGGACGGCTGACCAAGCTCAAGTACCCGAACGACACCGTCAAGGACGTCGCCCGGCTGGTCGAGCTGCACCTGCGCTTCCACGGCTACGGGACCGGGGAATGGACCGACTCCGCCGTCCGGCGCTACGTCCGGGACGCCGGACCGCTGCTCGACCGGCTGCACAAGCTGACCCGCTCCGACTGCACGACCCGCAACAAGCGCAAGGCGGGGGCTCTGTCGCGCACCTACGACGGGCTCGAGGAGCGCATCGCGCAGCTGAAGGACCAGGAGGAGCTGGACGCGATCCGGCCGGACCTGGACGGCAATCGGATCATGGAGGTCCTGGGCATCCCCCCGGGTCCCCAGGTCGGCAAGGCGTACAACCACCTGCTGGAGCTGCGCCTGGAGAACGGTCCGCTGGGTGAGGAGGCCGCTGTGGCCGCACTGAAGGAGTGGTGGGCCGCGCAGGGCTGAGCGTCACCGTGTCCGGGCCGTGCACGTGCCGAGGGGGTCGTGTTTCACGTGAAACACGACCCCCTCGGCCTTAACGCCCGTCCCGTCACTTGCTGATGGTCTGCAGGCAGAGCACCACGTTGTTGAAGTCGGTCCCGGACTGGGTGTAGTAGACGTCCGACTCGTTGACGGACTCACACTGCTTCTGGTCGGTCGAGTCGTCGAACTTCTTGACGATCTTGAACTGTGCATCGCCGGAGGAGCAGTCGACGTCCACCAGGTCCGGGCTCTGCTCGGTGCCCTTGTTGTGGAGGCAGCTGCCGACCTTCGACGTCTCGGCGTCGGTCTGGTCGAACTGGGAGAAGGCGAACCGCACGCCGATGATGACCACGATGGTGACGATCACGCCGATGATGCGCTTGCCGATGTTCTTGCCGCGCCGCGGCGGGGCGGCCGGCGGCGGGAAGGCGCCGGGCTGACCCTGCGGGGGCGGGAAGGCGCCGGGCTGGCCCTGGGGCGGCGGGAAGGCGCCGGGCTGGCCTTGCGGGGCCGGAATGTTGGTGTTGTCGGGCGGCGGAGTCGCCATGGTCGTTCCCCTCCCTGGGATGAACCTGTCAGTTCCTGTGAACGCGCGAACGTTACTGGAGGGGTCGGACAGCCCATCCGCCGGGGCATGTGTTTCACGTGAAACGGGCGGACGCGGGGTGATCTTCGTGTTTCACGTGAAACGGCGCGGAGTCCCGGCGGTGCCGACCGCCACCGCCGCGTAGACCGCGGAGAGCCCGAGGAGGAGCCCCACGGAGCGGCCGTCCGGCGGGAGGACCAGCGCGCAGATGGCTGCGGCGCCGACGAAGGCGACGTTGAACAGCACGTCGTAGATCGAGAAGATGCGCCCCCGGTAGGCGTCGTCGATCGAGGACTGGACCACCGTGTCGGTGGCGATCTTCGCCCCCTGGGTGGCCAGCCCCAGCACGAAGGCCGCCGCCAGCACCGGCGCCGGCTCGAAGGGGAGGCCCAGTGCGGGGAGCAGGACGGCGGCCGAACCCGCGCAGACGGTGATCCATCCGAAGGTGCCGAAGCGGCCCGTGGCCCAGGGGGTGAGCACGGCCGCCGCGAAGAAGCCCGCACCCGAGACGGCGACCGCCAGCCCGAGCAGCGCCAGTCCGTCCGCCGTTCCACGGCCGGTCCCGTCGGATCCCGCCCAGGCGTAGCGGCAGAGCATCAGCACCGTCACCGTGAGCCCGCCGTAGCAGAAGCGCATCGCCGTCATCGCGACCAGGGCGCGTGCGGCGCGCGGCCGCCGGCGCAGATGCCCCAAGCCGTGCACCAGGCCGCGGAAGGTGCTGAGCAGCGCCTCGCCCACCCGCGGCTGGATACGGGACGGGTCCGGCCCCAGCAGGTCCCGCCCCAGGGTGAGTGCGGCGAGCCCGGCACAGAGGTAGAGGACGGCGCCCAGCACCACGACCAGGACGTCGGAGCGGGTGCCCTCGGCCATCACCAGGTGCACCAGGAAGGCCGCTCCCCCGCCGGCGGTGGCCGCGAGCGTGCCGGCGGTCGGGGACAGCGCGTTCGCCATGACCAGGCGCTCCCCGTCGACGACCCGGGGCAGGGCGGCCGACAGGCCGGCGAGCACGAAGCGGTTGATGCCGGTGACCGAGAGGGCGGACAGGTAGAAGAGCCAGTCCGGGACGCGCAGCAGCATCAGCACGGCGGTGCCGACGGAGAGCGCCGCCCGCAGCAGGTTGCAGTGGAGGAGGACCTGCCGGCGCCGCCAGCGGTCCAGCAGGACGCCCGTGAACGGCCCCAGGAGCGAGTACGGCAGCAGCAGGACCGCCATCGCGGAGGCGATCGCGGCCGGCGAGGCCTGCTTCTCCGGGGAGAAGACCACGTAGGCCGCCAGCGCCACCTGGAAGACCCCGTCGGAGAGCTGGGACAGCAGCCGCACCGTCAGCAGCCGGCGGAAGTCCCGGAAGCGCAGCAGCACACGGAGATCACGGACAACGGGCATGCGCACAGCCTCACATGACGCACAGGCCCCCGGGTGCCATACCCGGGGGCCTGTGCGGTCGCGTCGTACGACGAGTGGCGACGGGGGTTAAGCCGCTGTTCAGCGCTCGACCTCGCCGCGGATGAACTTCTCCACGTTCTCGCGGGCCTCGTCGTCGAAGTACTGCACCGGCGGGGACTTCATGAAGTAGGAGGACGCCGACAGGATCGGGCCGCCGATGCCGCGGTCCTTGGCGATCTTCGCCGCGCGCAGCGCGTCGATGATCACACCCGCGGAGTTCGGGGAGTCCCAGACCTCGAGCTTGTACTCCAGGTTCAGCGGCACGTCGCCGAAGGCACGGCCCTCGAGACGGACGTACGCCCACTTGCGGTCGTCCAGCCAGGCCACGTAGTCCGAGGGGCCGATGTGGACGTTCTTCTCACCCAGGTCGCGGTCGGGGATCTGGGAGGTGACGGCCTGCGTCTTGGAGATCTTCTTGGACTCCAGGCGCTCGCGCTCGAGCATGTTCTTGAAGTCCATGTTGCCGCCGACGTTCAGCTGCATGGTGCGCTCGACGATGACACCGCGGTCCTCGAAGAGCTTGGTCAGCACGCGGTGCGTGATGGTGGCGCCGACCTGCGACTTGATGTCGTCACCGACGATCGGCACACCGGCCTCGGTGAACTTGTCCGCCCACTCCTTGGTACCGGCGATGAAGACCGGGAGCGCGTTGACGAAGGCGACCTTGGCGTCGATGGCGCACTGCGCGTAGAACTTCGCCGCGTCCTCGGAACCCACGGGCAGGTAGCAGACCAGCACGTCGACCTGGCGGTCCTTGAGGATCTGCACGACGTCCACCGGCTCCTCGGCGGACTCCTCGATGGTCTCGCGGTAGTACTTGCCGAGACCGTCCAGGGTGTGGCCGCGCTGGACGGTCAGGCCCTTCTGCGGCACGTCGCAGATCTTGATGGTGTTGTTCTCGCTGGCACCGATGGCGTCCGCGAGGTCGAGGCCGACCTTCTTCGCGTCCACGTCGAAGGCCGCCACGAACTCGACGTCACGCACGTGGTAGTCGCCGAACTGCACGTGCATGAGGCCGGGCACGCGGGTGCCCGGGTCGGCGTCCTTGTAGTACTCGACACCCTGCACCAGCGAAGCGGCGCAGTTGCCCACGCCAACGATGGCTACGCGAACCGAACCCATTCCGGTTGCTCCCTGTGTAATCGTCACGCGGGTCCCCGGCGCGTGCCGGGTCCGCCGTTTTCCTGTTGGTTGTCCTGCTCGGCATCGGCGGACGGAACGGCCGGGGGCTGCTTGTCGCGCCCCGCCCGCTCGGTCTCGATCAGCTCGTTCAGCCAGCGGACCTCTCGCTCCACCGACTCCATGCCGTGCCGCTGCAGCTCGAGCGTGTAGTCGTCGAGCCGCTCACGGGTACGCGCGAGGGACGCGCGCATCTTCTCCAGGCGCTCCTCGAGGCGGCTGCGCCGCCCCTCGAGGACACGCATCCGTACGTCCCTGGACGTCTGGCCGAAGAAGGCGAAACGAGCCGCGAAGTGCTCGTCCTCCCACGCGTCAGGGCCGGAGTGGGCGAGGAGCTCCTCGAAGTGCTCCTTGCCGGCCGCCGTCAACCGGTACACGATCTTGGCCCGTCGGCCGGCCAGCGGCGCGGCGAGCGGATCGGGGTCAGGGCCGGTCTCCTCGACCAGATAGCCCTGGGTGACCAGTGTCTTGAGGCAGGGGTAGAGGCTGCCGTAGCTGAACGCGCGGAACACACCGAGCGAGGTGTTGAGCCGCTTGCGCAGCTCGTAACCGTGCATCGGGGATTCGCGCAGCAGGCCCAGGACGGCGAACTCGAGGATGCCGGAGCGTTTGCTCATGCCCTCGTGTCCCTCCCGTCCGTGCCTTCGTCGCCTCTTATCTCGCCGTGATGTATCGACTCGATACATCGAGACGATAGAACGAGTTCCCCGGTACGGCAAGACGGCTCACGGTGACCGGCGTCACATCACGAAATCCGTCCACCGTCAACCGCCCGGAATGTGATGAACATCTGGCTAGAACCTCTTTTGACCGTGCGTACTCTGTTCGCCATGCACAGCACCGGGAACCGTGTGACGCCAGTGAGCGTCCTTGTCCCTGGTGCAGTGCGGTCATCGCACGCCGGGGGGACCGGAAATCAACTGCCGCTTTCAGGCGATTCCGCCTGTCCTAGGAGTAGCTGTTCATGAGCGAGCACCGTCGCAAGCCGCCGCAGTCGCCCGGCGACGGCCGGGCCGCCGCCCGGCGCGGCGCGCAGCAGCCGCCCCCGCCGCCAGGCGGCCGGCGGGCCGCTGGGCCGCCCACGCCGCAGCCGTACGGCACGCACGGAACCGGTTCGGGGCAGGGCCACGGCCCGCGCCAGGGCATGGGACAACCCCCCCGTCAGGGTGCGGGTGCGGGCGCGGGGGGCCGCGCGGGTACGGGGGGCCGGTCCCGCGGGGCCGAGCCGCCGTACCAGGGGCGGGCAGCCGCGCGCCGTGCCGCCCAGGCCACGCAGAAGGGCGGCCGCCGCCGTGGCGCCACGGACGCGCAGGGCGGCCGCGGTGGGGGCCAGCCCCCGAAGAAGCGCATCATCGATTACCCCCGTTGGGGGAAGGACGGATGGCGCCGCTGGATGCCGTCCTGGAAGCTCGCCTCAGGGCTGTGCCTGTTCTTCTTCGGCAGCCTGGTCGCGGTCGCGGGCGTGGGCTACGCGATGGTGGGCATCCCCAACGAGAACGACGCCGCCAAGTCGCAGAACAACGTCTTCTACTGGGCCAACGGCAGCCGCATGGTGGCGACCGGCACGGGTGCCAACCGGCAGAACGTGACGCTCTCCGACATCCCCAAGGCCATGCAGAACGCGGTGATCTCCGCGGAGAACAAGAGCTTCTACGAAGACTCGGGCGTGGACCCCATGGGCGTCGGCCGGGCCCTGTTCAACATGGCGAAGGGCGGTGACGCGCAGGGCGGTTCGACGATCACCCAGCAGTACGTCAAGAACACCTACCTGAGCCAGGACCAGACGGTCAGCCGCAAGTTCAAGGAGCTCTTCATCTCCATAAAGGTGGGGACGAAGCTCGAGAAGCCCGACATCCTGCAGGGCTACCTGAACACCTCGTACTACGGGCGGAGCGCCTACGGCATCCAGGCGGCCGCGCAGACGTACTACGGCCGTGACGCCGACAAGCTCACCCCGAGCCAGTGCGCATTCCTCGCCGCGCTGCTCAAGGGCCCGACGTACTACGACCCGGCCGGTGCCACGAACATCGACAGCACCGCGACGGCGAAGGCGAACCGGGCCCGCTCCGAGGAACGCTGGAAGTGGATCCTCGGCGAGATGTACAAGGACGGCAAGCTCAACAAGGACGAGTACACCGAGGCCGTCAGCAAGTACCCGATGCCGCAGGGCCTCAAGGCGACCGCCGGCATGAGCGGTCAGATCAGCTACCTGGTCGACATCGCCAAGAGCTACGTGCTGAGTCACTCGGACATCAGCCAGAGCCAGCTGGACAAGGGCGGTTACGAGATCCACACGACCTTCGACAAGAAGAAGGTCGAGTCGCTCAAGAAGGCCGTCGACAAGGTCCGCACGGACAACATCAACCCGAAGAAGCGCGACGCCGACAAGTACGTCCAGTTCGGCGCGGCGTCGGTGGTACCGGGTGACGGCAAGATCGTCGCCATCTACGGCGGCGAGGGCTACGAGCACGGCCAGTTCAACAACAACGCCAACACCACGGGTGTCCCCGTCGGCTCCACCTGGAAGCCGTTCGTCCTGGCCGCGGCGATGCAGTACGGCACCAACCAGACCAACGGCGTCGGGCTGTCGCCGCAGAGCAAGTACAACGGCAACGACCTGCTCAAGATCAAGGACCATGAAGGCAACTACGTCCTGAAGAAGGACGGCAGCGTCTTCAAGCAGAAGAACGAGAGCGGATACCCCTGGGGCTACATCACGCTGCGCAAGGCGATGGAGCAGTCCATCAACACCCCCTTCGTGCAGCTCGGCGAGGACGTCGGACTGCCCAAGGTGGCCGAGATGGCGAAGAACGCGGGCGTGCTGGACTCGAGCTTCGAGTCCCTGAACGCCTCGTTCTCGATCGGTACGTCCAAGCCGTCCGCCATCCGCATGGCCGACGCCTACGCGACGTTCGCCTCGTCGGGCACGCAGGCCGAGCCCTACTCCGTCACCAAGGTGGTCGCGGGCGGCAAGGTCCTGCCGGGCTTCGGCAAGCCGAAGATCAAGCGGGACGCGATCGACAGCAACGTCGCCGACAACGTCACCGACGTGCTGCAGAACGTGGTCAAGAACGGCACCGGTCAGAAGGCCCTGGCGGTCGGCCGCACGGTGGCGGGCAAGACGGGTACCACGGACAGCGAGAAGGGAACCAGGTCCGCCTGGTTCGTCGGGTACACCAAGCAGCTGTCGACCTCGGTGGTCCTGTTCCGGGAGAACCCCAAGAAGCCCGGTCTGATCGGCATGGCGGGCACCGCGGGGAAGGACTCCGCGCACGGTGGTGAGATGCCGGCGGAGGTCTGGGCGAGGTACATGTCCGAGGCGCTCACGGGGAAGGACGAAGGCTTCCCGGACCCCGGGAAGATCGGTGAGGTCAAGGACCAGGCCGGCGCCCCGTCGGCGAGCCCCTCGGTCTCGGCCAGCCCGACCGAGTCGGCGACCACGAACCCGACCCCGACCATCTCGCAGCCGCAGGGCAAGCCGACCCCGACGGACACCAGTGACTGCAAGCCCTGGCAGTGGCAGTGCCAGGACGCCGGTGGGACCACCGACGGTGGCACCACAGACGGCGGGTCGAGCGGCTCACCGACACCGACCGTGTCCTCCAGCAGTACGAGAGGCAATGGAGGCAACGGCAACGGTGGGCTACTCGGAGGCAGTGGCGGTTAACCGCCCTGGGTCCCGTCGAGAGTGAACCCGCGGCCGCGGAGGGCAGCACGCCCTCCGCGGCCGCGGGCGTTCCCGCCGGGAGGAGGGCCGCGTGGGGATCCGACGCTCCGCGCGTGGCGATGTAGGGCAGGATGTGGCCCATGACGATCGTGCGCGAAGACCCCCACCACGAGGCCTCGGAGGCCGAGGCGGTCGTGCCCCCGACCCGCGAGGACCCGGTCGCCGTGGCCGGGAGCGAGGTCATCGGCGGCCCGCTCGGCCGCTTCGCGGCCGTGGGGCGGCGGGGCTGGTGGAACCCCCTGCGCGTGGTCGTGCTGGTCGCGATCGGGATGTTCGCGCTGGGCATGGTGCAGAAGCTGCCGTGCTACGACAGCGGCTGGTTCTACGGGGCGAACGCCCAGTACAGCCACGCCTGCTACTCCGACATCCCGCACCTGTACTACGGCCGGGGCTTCGCCGACGACCTCGTCCCGTACTTCGACCGCATCCCGGACACGGTCTCCGGCGGCATGGGGTACCTGGAGTACCCGGTCCTGACGGGGCTGTTCATGGAGGTCGCCTCCTGGCTCACCCCGCACGGCGGCACGATCCAGCACCGGGAGCAGATCTACTGGTTGGTCAACGCCGGGATGCTGCTGGTCTGCACCGCCGTCATCGCGGTCTGCGTCGCCCGGACCAACCGGCGCCGCCCGTGGGACGCGCTGCTGCTCGCGCTGGCGCCCGCGTTCGCGCTGACCGCGACCATCAACTGGGACCTCTTCGCGGTCGCCCTCGCGGCCGCCGGGATGATGCTGTGGTCGCGCAACCGGCCGCTGGCCGCGGGCATCCTGATCGGGCTGGCGACGGCCGCCAAGCTCTACCCGGTGCTGCTGCTGGGGCCGTTGTTCCTGCTGTGCCTGCGGGCCGGGAAGCTGAAGGCCTGGGGCGCGGCGGTGGGCGGTGCCGCGGTGGCCTGGTTCGTGGTGAACGTTCCCGTGATGCTGCTCGCCTGGGACGGCTGGGCGAAGTTCTACACCTTCAGCCATGAGCGGGGCATCGACTACGGCTCGGTCTGGCTGATCATCTCCCAGCAGACCGGCAAGTCCATCGACGGCGCGAACTCCTACGCCATCGCGCTCATGCTGCTGTTCTGCGCCGGCATGGCGGGGCTGACCCTCTACGCCCCGCGGCGCCCGCGCTTCGCGCAGCTTGCCTTCCTCGTCGTGGCCGCCTTCATCCTGACCAACAAGGTCTACTCGCCGCAGTACGTGCTGTGGCTGGTGCCCCTCGCGGCGCTCGCGCGGCCGCGCTGGCGGGACTTCCTGATCTGGCAGGCGGCCGAGGTCATGTACTTCCTCGGGATCTGGTCGTACCTGGCGTACACGACGGGCGGCAACAGCAAGGGCCTGCCCCAGGACGGCTACCACCTGGCCATCGCGGCGCACCTGATCGGGACGCTGTACCTGTGCGTGGTCGTCGTCCGCGACATCGTCTTCCCCGAGCGCGACGCGGTCCGCCAGGACGGCTCGGACGACCCCTCGGGGGGCGTGCTGGACGGGGCGGAGGACGCGTTCGTGCTGGGGCGGTCCCCGCACCGGCCGCGGCACGCGGCGCCGCTGCAGGGCGGGCCCGAGGACGGTCACGGCTACGGCGAGGCGCGCCCGGTGCAGTGGGGCGTGGACCCGGCGCCGCCGGCCCCGCCCCACTGAGCGGAGGGGACGCCAGGGGGGCGTTCAGCGGTCGACGACGCGGTCGAACGTGGTCGTCGTGTGCCGCAGGTGCGCCACCAGCTCGTCCCCGACCGCCGGGGGCGCCACGTCGCCCGGCAGGAAGAGGATCGACACCTGCATGTGCGGGGGCTCGGCGAACCAGCGCTGCTTGCCGGCCCACACGAAGGGCGACAGGTTGCGGTTGATGGTGGCCAGACCGGCCCTCGCGACGCCCTTGGCGCGCGGCATGACGCCGTGCATGGCCTTGGGGGCCTCCAGGCCCACCCCGTGCGACGTACCGCCCGCCACGACGACCAGGTGGCCGTCCTCGGAGGCCTTGTTCTGGCGGTAGCCGAAGCGCTCGCCCTTGGCGATGCGGGTGACGTCCAGGACGGCGCCCCGGTACTCGGTGGCCTCGTGGTCGCCGAGCCACAGCCGGGTGCCGATCCGGGCGCGGAAGCGGGTCTGCGGGAACTGGTTGCGCAGCTGGGTCAGCTCGCCGGCCTTCAGGTGGCTGACGAACATGGTGTGCAGCGGCAGCCGGGCCGCGCGCAGCCGCTCCATCCAGCGGAAGACCTCCTCCACCGCGTCGGAGCCGTCGGTGCGGTCCAGCGGCAGGTGGATGGCGAAGCCCTCCAGGCGGACGTCGTCTATGGCCGAGTGCAGCTTGACCAGGTCGTCCTCGCTGACGCCGTGGCGCCGCATGCTGCTCATGACCTCGATGACCACCCGGGCGCCGACCAGGCCGCGCACGCCCTCCACGGAGGACACGGAGCGGATGGCGCGGTCCGGCAGGGGCACCGGCTCCTCGCCCAGCCGGTACGGGGTCAGCACCAGCAGGTCGCCCCCGAACCAGTCCTTGATCCGTGCGGCCTCGTACGTCGTGCCCACGGCGAGGACGTCCGAGCCGAGCCGGATCGCCTCCTCGGCCAGGCGCTCGTGGCCGAAGCCGTACCCGTTGCCCTTGCAGACGGGGACCAGCCCGGGGAACTGCTCCGCCACGGACTGCTGGTGCGCACGCCAGCGCGCGGTGTCGACGTACAGGGTGAGCGCCATGGCCGGAACGAGGACCTTTCTGCGGTGTCTGCGGTCGGTCGGGCAGGTGGGTCAGCGGCGGGACATGTAGATGTCGAGCGCCTTGTGCAGGAGCTTGTTGAGCGGGAAGTCCCACTCGCCCAAGTATTCGGCAGCCTGCCCGCCGGTGCCCACCTTGAACTGGATGAGACCGAAGAGGTGGTCGCTCTCGTCGAGCGAGTCGCTGATGCCGCGCAGGTCGTACACGCTCGCGCCGAGCGCGTAGGCGTCCCGCAGCATCCGCCACTGCATGGCGTTGCTCGGCCGGACCTCGCGCTTGTGGTTGGCCGACGCCCCGTACGAGTACCAGACGTGCCGGCCGACGACGAGCATCGTCGCGGCGGCGACCGCCTCGCCCTCGTGCTGGGCGAAGTACAGCCGCATGCGGTTGGGGTCCTCGGAGTTGAGGACCTGCCACATGCGCTGGAAGTAGGACAGGGGCCGCGGGCGGAAGTGGTCGCGCTCGGCGGTCACCTCGTACAGCTGCTGCCACACGGGGAGGTCGTCGTAGCCGCCCTGGACGACCTCGACGCCGGCCTTCTCGGCCTTCTTGATGTTGCGCCGCCACAGCTGGTTGAAGCCCTTCTGGACGTCGTCCAGGCTGCGGTTCTCCAGCGGGACCTGGAAGACGTAGCGGGGCTGCACGTCGCCGAAGCCGGCGCCGCCGTCCTCGCCCTGCTGCCAGCCCATGCGGCGCAGCCGGTCGGCCACCTCGAAGGCGCGGGGCTCGATGAAGGTGGCCTCGACGTCGCGCAGGCGCTTGACGTCCGGGTCGGCGATGCCGGACTTGATGGCGGCCGCGTCCCAGCGGCGGATGACGACCGGCGGGCCCATCTTCACGGAGAACGCGCCCTGCTGCTTCAGGTGCGCCAGCATCGGGCGCAGCCACTCCTCCAGGTTGGGCGCGTACCAGTTGATCACCGGGCCCTCGGGGAGGTAGGCGAGGTAGCGCTTCACCTTGGGCAGTTGCCGGTAGAGCACCAGGCCGGCGCCGACCAGCTCACCGGTCTTGTCGTCGAACCAGCCGAGGTTCTCCGAGCGCCACTCCGTCTTGACGTCCGCCCAGGCGGGAACCTGGCAGTGGCTTGCCGAGGGCAGGCTCTGGATGTACGCCAGGTGCTGTTCCCGACTGATGGTCCTCAGGGTCAAGCTCATGCGGGGCGCTCCCCATCGCTGCGGCTACGGCATTGCTGACTGCACTACTGCGCCGAAGCCTACTGCGAACGGCGAACGCCCCCACGAGGGCTGTGGACAACTCGGTCCGCGGCTTCGCCCGGCGGGGGCCGGGAAACGGGGGGCTAGGACACCACCCCGCCGAAGAGGCCGCCGTGGGCCATGCCGATGTAGAAGCCGACCGCGGCCAGCCCCATGCCGATGATGAAGAAGAAGCGCTCGGCCGTGGTGGCGGAGCGGTACTGCCCGACGGCGCCCACGAGGATGCCGACCAGGCCGGCCCAGGAGCTGAGCAGGTGCAGCCCGCTCCAGAACGCCGCGATGGAGGAGATCAGGCCGAGCACGACGGTCGCGACGGCCAGGGTGTTCTCCACCGGGTGGGGTCGGCCGTCCGAGTTGAGGGTGCTGAGGATCCGCTGGTAGAGACGGCTGCCGGTGGTGGGTCGCACTGCCTGTGCCATAGGGCACCTCCGTGATGGAGAGGTGGCGCATCGTAGCGCCGGACACACCCGATGTGTACAGATTGCGGGCTTCCGGGGCCGGATTTCAACCGGAAGCCACGAGGCGGGTAGTGTGTACCGTCTGCACCGGTGTCTGTGCAGGTCCACACGACGGTCCCGAAGGGCCTTCGGGGAGTGATCCCCGGAACGCCGCGGGCGTTGTCGGTGGGCCGCGATACCGTTGCGACGCGATGCAAACCCTCCTGCCACGGAAACGCCGTGGCCGCTGAGTCCAAAGGAGGTGGGTTCCACATGCGTCACTACGAGGTGATGGTGATCCTCGACCCCGATCTCGAGGAGCGTGCTGTCTCCCCGCTGATCGAGAACTTCCTCGGCGTCGTCCGCAATGGCGGCGGCAAGGTCGAGAAGGTCGACACCTGGGGCCGTCGTCGTCTTTCGTACGAGATCAAGAAGAAGCCCGAGGGCATCTACTCGGTCATCGACCTCAACGCCACTCCTGAGGTCGTCAAGGAGCTCGACCGTCAGATGAACCTGAACGAGTCGGTCCTCCGGACCAAGGTCCTCCGTCCCGAGACCCACTGAGCCTGACGGCTCAGGCAGTCGGGAAACCGAGAAGCCAAGCAAAGCCGAGAGGTCACTCACCATGGCAGGCGAGACCGTCATCACGGTCGTCGGCAATCTCGTCGACGACCCCGAGCTGCGCTTCACCCCGTCCGGTGCGGCGGTCGCGAAGTTCCGTGTCGCGTCCACTCCCCGCACCTTCGACCGGCAGACCAACGAGTGGAAGGACGGCGAGAGCCTCTTCCTCACGTGCTCGGTCTGGCGGCAGGCGGCGGAGAACGTGGCCGAGTCGCTCCAGAAGGGCATGCGCGTCATCGTGCAGGGCCGTCTGAAGCAGCGCTCGTACGACGACCGCGAGGGCGTCAAGCGGACGGTCTACGAGCTGGACGTCGACGAGGTCGGCGCCAGCCTGCGCAGCGCGACCGCCAAGATCACCCGGGCCAGCGGCGGCGGCGGTGCCTCCCGCGGCGGCCAGGGCGGTTACGGCGGCGGTGGCCAGGGCGGCCAAGGCGGCGGCTGGGGCGGTGGCCCCGGTGGCGGCCAGGGCGGTGCGCCCGACGCCGACCCGTGGGCGACCGGTGCTCCGGCCGGTGGCGGCCAGGGCGGCGGTGGCGGCGGCTGGGGCGGTGGCTCCGGCGGCGGCGGCGGTTTCTCGGACGAGCCGCCCTTCTAAGGGCGGCGGCGTACCAAACTTCTTGATCACACTGGAGAGAGACAATGGCGAAGCCGCCTGCTCGCAAGCCTAAGAAGAAGGTTTGCGTGTTCTGCAAGGACAAGATCACCTACGTCGACTACAAGGACACGAACCTGCTGCGGAAGTTCATCTCCGACCGCGGCAAGATCCGTGCCCGCCGGGTCACCGGCAACTGCACCCAGCACCAGCGCGACGTCGCCACGGCCGTGAAGAACAGCCGTGAGATGGCGCTGCTGCCCTACACCTCGACCGCTCGCTAAGGAAGGGTGACCGAGCAATGGCGAAGATCATCCTCACCAACGAGGTCAGCGGCCTCGGTGCCGCCGGCGATGTCGTCGAGGTCAAGAGCGGCTACGCCCGCAACTACCTGATCCCGCGCGGCTTCGCGATCGCGTGGACCAAGGGTGGCGAGAAGGACGTCGAGCAGATCCGCCGCGCGCGCCGGATCCGTGAGATCGCGACCGTCGAGCAGGCCAACTCCTTCAAGGCGCAGCTCGAGGGCGTCAAGGTCAAGCTGTCGACCCGCGCGGGCGACGCCGGCCGGCTGTTCGGTTCGGTGACCCCGGCCGACATCGCCGCCGCCGTCAAGGCCGCGGGCGGTCCGGACGTGGACAAGCGCCGGATCGAGATCGGTTCCCCGATCAAGACGCTGGGCTCGCACAAGGTGTCGGTGCGTCTGCACCCCGAGGTCGAGGCCGCTCTCGACGTCGAGGTCGTCGCTTCCTGACCCTCGCGCACCGCGTGAACGCCGGGCCCGGAACCGCGAGGTTCCGGGCCCGGCGCCGTTCCACGTACGGGAGCCGTGCGGAAGGCGTGCGGGAGGCGTACGGCAGGGCCCGCGGGTCAGGCGCGTACGGCGCCGGTGACGGCCCACTTCCCCGAGCGGGCGCGCCAGTGGAGGCCGGCCAGCCGGGTGAGCATCATCAGCCCCATCGCCCACCACAGGGCGGTGAGTCCCCCGCCCAGGGCCGGTACGGCCAGCGCCACCGGGGCGAAGACGGCGAGGGTGACGACCGTGGACCAGGCCAGGTAGGTGCCGTCGCCGGCGCCGATGAGGACCCCGTCCAGCACGAAGACCACGCCGCAGACCGGCTGGGAGAGCGCCGCCACCAGCAGGACGGCCGCCAACTGGGAGCGCACGGCCGGGTCCGGGGTGAACAGCGGGGCGATCAGCGGCCGGGAGACGGCCAGGAGCAGGCCGATCACCACGCCGGAGGCGATGCCCCACTGCACCATGCGGCGGCACGCAGCCCGGGCCCCGGCCACGTCGTCGGCACCGAGGTAGCGGCCGATGATGGCCTGACCCGCGATGGCGATGGAGTCCAGGGCGAAGGCCGCCAGCGACCAGAGGGTGGTGGTGATCTGGTGGGCGGCGACGGAGGCGTCCCCGAGCCGGGCCGCGACCACGGTGGCGAGCAGCAGGACGGCCCGCAGGCTCAGGGTGCGGATCAGCAGGGGCGTCCCGGCCTGGGCGCAGGCGCGGATGCCGGCGAGGTCGGGCCGGAGCGAGGCGCCGTGCCGGCGGGCGCCGCGGACCACGACGACGAGGTAGACGGCCGCCATCGTGTTCTGGGCGATGACGGTGCCCCAGGCGGAGCCGGCGATGCCGAGGCCGACGCCGTACACCAGCACCACGTTGAGCACGGCGTTCACGGCGAAGCCGCCGACGGCGACGTAGAGCGGGGTACGGGTGTCCTGCAGCCCGCGCAGCACACCGGTGGCCGCGAGGACGACGAGCATCGCGGGGATGCCGAGGGCGCTGATCCGCAGGTAGGTGACGGCGTACGGCGCCGCGGTGCCCGAGGCGCCGAACAGGTCGGCGAGGGCGGGCGCCGCGGGGACGGCGACGGCGACCACGGCGGCGCTGATGAGGAGGGCGAGCCAGATGCCGTCCATGCCCTGGCGGATCGCCGCGGGCAGGTCGCCCGCGCCGACCCGGCGGGCGACGGCGGCGGTGGTGGCGTAGGCGAGGAAGACGAAGACGCCGACGAGGGTGGTCAGCAGGGCGCCCGCGACACCGAGCCCGGCGAGCTGCGACGTGCCGAGGTGGCCCACGATCGCGCTGTCGGCCATGAGGAAGAGCGGTTCGGCGACCAGCGCGCCGAAGGCGGGCAGCGCGAGGCCTATGATCTCGCGGTCGTGGCGGCGTACGGCCTGCTGGGGGGAGTGTTCGGCGACCTGGGGCACCCGGCAAGGGTAATCATCCACATGTAAGGGATGCAAGGCAATGCAGCCTCTTACTTCCGGCTGCGCAGGGTGATCTCCTCCGTGCCGTTTGTCGTGATCTTGGGCCGAGCGGGCAAGTTTTTCTTGTCCACAGTGGGTGGATGAAGAAAGCGCAGGTCAGCCGCGTGATCATTGGGTGATTGTGTGCTTGTCCACCGCGCTGTCCCCCGCCCTGTACACAGCTGGAGCGGGCTTCTCCACAGGTAGGGGCGGTTCTTCAACAGGTCATCCCCAGCCCCTGTGGATAACCGTCTTGGCTGTGGACCCCGCGGACCCCTACCGTGGGGCGTCGCCCGACGTGCCACAGGTGTGTCCGGGCGGCTGATTGTCAGAGCCGTGGCGTAGGAAGTGGAACACGACGCAGCGGTCCGCGTCGGACGGGAGGAGGTGGCAGGGGGGTGAGCCAGCCCGAACCCGCGGACGACCATTGGGGGAGCGAGCCGCCGTTCCCGCCGGACGGTCCCGGCGACCGCCTGCCCGTCTCCCGCTTCCGCCGGAGGGACGAGCGGGACCGCGACCGCGACCGTGACGACGACCGCGGAGCGGCGGGCTTTGAACGCGTACCCCCGCAGGACCTGGACGCCGAGATGTCGGTGCTCGGCGGCATGCTGCTGTCCAAGGACGCCATCGCCGACGTCGTCGAGGTGCTGAAGGGCGCCGACTTCTACCGGCCCGCCCACGAGACCATCTACGCCGCGATCCTCGACCTCTACGCCCGCGGTGAGCCCGCCGACCCCATCACCGTCGCCGCCGAGCTGACCAAGCGCGGTGAGCTCGTGCGCGTGGGCGGGGCCCCCTACCTGCACAGCCTCGTCAACGCGGTGCCCACCGCCGCCAACGCCGAGTACTACGCGGAGATCGTGCACGAGCGCGCGGTCCTGCGCCGGCTCGTCGAGGCGGGCACGCGCATCACGCAGATGGGGTACGCCGCCGACGGCGACGTCGACGAGATCGTCAACTCCGCGCAGGCCGAGATCTACGCCGTCACCGAGCAGCGCACCAGCGAGGACTACCTCCCGCTCTCCGAGATCATGGAGGGCGCCCTCGACGAGATCGAGGCCATCGGCTCGCGCAGCGGCCAGATGTCCGGGGTGCCCACCGGCTTCGCCGACCTGGACTCCCTCACCAACGGCCTGCACCCGGGCCAGATGATCGTCATCGCCGCCCGTCCCGCGATGGGCAAGTCCACGCTCGCGCTGGACTTCGCCCGTGCCTGCTCGGTCACCAACGGCATGCCCAGCGTCTTCTTCTCCCTCGAAATGGGCCGCAACGAGATCGCGATGCGCCTGCTGTCCGCCGAGGCCCGGGTCGCCCTGCACCACATGCGCTCCGGCAACATGACCGACGACGACTGGACGCGGCTGGCCCGCCGCATGCCCGACGTCTCCGCGGCGCCCCTCTACATCGACGACTCGCCGAACCTGTCGATGATGGAGATCCGGGCCAAGTGCCGCCGGCTCAAGCAGCGCAACGACCTCCGCCTGGTCGTCATCGACTACCTCCAGCTGATGCAGGCGGGCGGTTCGCGCCGGCCCGAGAGCCGTCAGCAGGAGGTCTCCGACATGTCCCGTAACCTCAAGCTCCTGGCCAAGGAGCTCGAGGTGCCGGTCATCGCGCTCTCCCAGCTGAACCGTGGCCCCGAACAGCGCACGGACAAGAAGCCCATGGTCAGCGACCTGCGTGAATCTGGCTCCATCGAGCAGGACGCGGACATGGTGATCCTGCTGCACCGCGAGGACGCCTACGAGAAGGAGTCCCCGCGCGCGGGCGAGGCCGACCTGATCGTCGCCAAGCACCGCAACGGCCCCACGGCCACCATCACCGTGGCCTTCCAGGGCCACTACTCGCGCTTCGTGGACATGGCCCAGACCTGAGCCACCCGGGGGCGGCGATCCGCCGTGCGACCTTCGCGCGGCAGGACGGCGGTTCAGCCCAGGGCCACCATCAGCGGTGTGTGGCGGCGGTGTTCGTCGCCGGGCAGGTCACGGTCACCGAGCACCATGAGGGTGTTGGGGAAGACGGGGGTCACGCCGTGTTCCGCGGCCCAGCCGTCGAGACCGCCGGGGGTGCCGGTGCGCAGGTCGAGGCGGACGGGTGTGCCCGCGTCGCGGGTGATCGCGTCGATCAGCCCCTTGGCCCCGGCCGCGCTCCCGGCCACGACGGGCCCCACGACCAGGGTGTCCGCGTTGAGCCAGGCCGAGGCGTAACCGGTCAGGACACCGTCCTCCTCGGTGACCAGGAGGCGTTCGGCGAACCGCGGCAGGTCGCGCAGGAGCGGTGAGCGGTCCGCGCCGAACACCTCGGCGTCGAGGACGAGCAGGGCCGGCAGGTCGGCATCGGTGAAGGGCCGCGGCCGCGCGGCGGCGGGACCGTCGGCCCCGGCGGGTACCGACGGGGCGAAGCGGCCGCGGTGCGTGACGACGGTGCCGACCGCCCGGAAGCCGAGCTTCTCGTAGAGGGGGCGGCCGCGGTCGGTGGCGTGCAGGGTGACGGTGTCGTCGCCCGCCTCGGCCAGGACGTGGGTCATGATGCGCCGCCCGAGGCCCTGCCCCTCGTACCGGGCCGCGACCAGGACCATGCTGACCGCAGCCAGGCCGCCCGCGTAGCGCGTCAGGACGGTGGTGGCGGCCAGGCCGTCGCCGTCGGGGGCGTCGATGCCGTAACCGGTGCCGTGGGTGAGCAGGAAGCGCCACTTGTGCTCCTCGGCGCCCCAGTCGCGGCTGACGGCCAGCGCGCTGCAGGCGGGGAGGTCGGCGGGGGTGAGGCGGCGCACGGGGGCCGTGGGGGATGTCATGCGGGCAGCGTGCCGTGGCGGCGGCGTGCGGCACCCATAGTTTTCCCCTATGGGCATCGGCCGGAGCCTGGCTATCCTCCGGGGGTGACGCTGACCTTGCCCGGCCTGCGGGCGTTCGTGGCGGTGGCGCGTACGGGCTCGTTCTCGGCGGCCGCGCGGCAACTCGACGTACGGCAGCCCACGGTGAGCGAGTCGGTGCGCCGGCTGGAGGCCGCCGCGGGGCGGCCGCTGCTGGTGCGGAACCGCGAACGGGCCGAACTGACCGACCTGGGACGGCGGATCCTGGCCCACGCGGTGGCGGCGGTCGACGCCGCGGACGAACTCGAGGGGCTGCTGGACGGGGCGTCCCGGCCGTTCACCGTGGGCTTCCTGGGGGAGGCGGCGGCCGGCCGCACCCGGGAGCTGCTGGACCTGGTCCAGGCCCGCGCCCCGGGCGACGTGCGGCTGCGGCGCTACGACTTCGACGACCCCTCCTGCGGGCTGCTGGACGGGCACTCCGACCTGGCCATCGTGTGGCCCCCGTTGGACGCACCGGGACTGGGGATGGTGACCGTCTCCAGCGACCGGCGCTGCGTGGCGCTGCCCGCGACGGACCCGCTGGCCCGCAGGAGCGAGGTAGCGCCCGCCGAACTGGGCGGCAGGACCTGGGTGGTGCCGCGGACCGGGGACGCGGCCTACGCCGGCTTCCGCCATCCGTCGGCCGTGGGCGTGGTCCACGTGGCCGGGACGGTGCCGTCGGGGTCGCTGGAGGAGACGCTCGAACTCGTGGCGGCGGGGCGGGGTTGCGCACTGGCGAGCACGGCGACCGACGAGCACTACGCGCGGTCGAACGTGGTGATCGTGCCGCTGGCCGGGGACGTGCGCTGCACGGTCGCGCTGGCCTGGCGGGCGGCGGACCGCAGGCCCGCGGTCCGCGGGGCGGCGGAGGACGCCGCCCGGCTGTTCGGAGGGACGCCGCCGGGGACCGGCCGGGCGGCGGGTGACGAGGGAGGGACCGCGTGGGACGGCTGCACATCTTCGACATGGACGGGACGCTGATGCACGGCTCCTCGGCGAGCATGGAACTCGCCCGGGAGCTGGGGCTGGTGGCGGAGTTCCGCGAGCTGGAGCACGCGCTCGGGCGGGGTCTGCTGGATTCGCCGGGCTACGCGGAGCGGGCGTACGAGCTGTGGCGGGCGCTCACCCCGGCGCAGGTGGCGACGGCGTTCGAGGGCGCCCCGTGGCTGGCCGGGATACGGGAGGTGTGGGCGGACATCGCCGCCCGCGGGGAGCACTGCGCGGTGGTGTCGCTCTCCCCGGACTTCTTCGTGCGCCGGCTGCTGGAGTGGGGGGCGCACGAGGTGCGGGCGTCGGTCTTCCCGGAGTTCCCGTTCGGCCCGGCGGCGGGACTGGACGTGGCGGGGATCCTGCTGCCGGAGACGAAGGTGACGGCGGCGGACGAGCTGTGCGCCCGCTACGGGGTCAGCCGCGCGGAGTGCGTGGCGTACGGGGACTCGCTGTCGGACA
Organism: Streptomyces sp. TOM-9; assembly: GCF_056858595.1. Taxonomy (NCBI): domain Bacteria; kingdom Bacillati; phylum Actinomycetota; class Actinomycetes; order Kitasatosporales; family Streptomycetaceae; genus Streptomyces; species Streptomyces sp. TOM-9. Next base: position 4,966,772 of record NZ_JBXEQB010000001.1, read on the forward strand.
CGGCGCTCTTCGCGGCGGTGCCGGTGTCGGTCGCGGTCAACGGGGACCACCACGTGAGCGGGCTGGCCAGCCATGCGTACACCGGGCGTGATTTGCGTGAAGCGTATGCGCTGGTCGTGGGCTGAATACGTGACGGTGGAACTGTGGTGATCGTCACGGGAATTGAGTGACGGTTGTGAAAGCAGTGACTCGGGGTAGGGTCGTCAGGGTTCCGCGGCAGCGGGGCTTCACATTCGGCTGAGCTTAACGGGATCGGTAACCGCGTTTCCCGTACTTCCGGCTATTTGTCCGGGCGGCGTGAAGTCCTGGCAGGCTTTCCGCGCAGGATGTGTGGCCGATGTACGGACACCGACCGGGAGAAGCTCGAGGCGAAGCTGACCATGGACGCTCTGACCACGAACGCGGCCGAACCGGGAAAGGGAGCCGGGGCTGGGTCCTCCGGATGGTTCACGCCGCACACACCCCCTGACGGGCCGAGACCCCACCACGAGGGCGGGGGCGGCGGCGAGCCGAGCCGCCCGGTACGGCCCATAAGGCCGGTGGGCACGGGAGCCGGGCGGAACACCGGCCCCGGCCCGGCGCTGCCCCGGCCCGGCCCCCCGCAGGACGCGCCGGGGCCGCGGCACCACCCGGAGCCGCCGGACAGGCAGCCCCCGCCCCGGGCCGAGGCCCGGCCGCGGTCGCGGCAACCGAGCGCGGACGCACTGCTCATCCGGCGGACGATGGAGGAGGTCGCGCCCGTAGCCGACAAGACGACGTCGTATTTCTATGCACTTTTGTTCATACGGCATCCGGAGTTGCGCGAACTCTTTCCGGCCGCGATGGACGCGCAGCGCGACCGATTGTTGAAAGCGCTCCTCACCGCCGCGGAACACATGGACGACGCCGAGATACTCACCGAATACCTGTCCCACCTGGGCCGCGGCCACCGGAAATACGGCACCCGGCCCGAGCACTATCCGGCCGTGGGGGAATGCCTGATCGGGGCGCTGACCCGGTACGCCTCGGCGGTCTGGAACGACGAGGTCGAGGCGGCCTGGGTGCGCGCCTACACGGCGATCTCCCAGATCATGATCGACGCGGCGGCGGCCGACGAGAAGCACGCGCCGCCCTGGTGGCAGGCGGAGATCGTCAGCCACGAACCGCGCACCTCCGACATCGCGGTGCTCAGCGTCCGCCCCGACCAGCCCTACCCCTTCCTCGCGGGCCAGTACACGACCCTGGAGACGCCCTGGTGGCCGCGGGTCTGGCGGCACTACTCCTTCGCCAGCGCCCCCCGCCCGGACGGCCTGCTGGTCTTCCACGTGAAGGCCGTGCCGGCCGGCTGGGTCAGCGGGGCGCTGGTCCACCGGGCCCGGCCCGGCGACGTGCTGCGGCTCGGTCCTCCGGGCGGCTCCATGGTCGTGGACCACAGCACCGACAACGGACTGCTCTGCCTGGGCGGCGGCACCGGCATCGCCCCCATCAAGGCCCTGGTCGAGGACGTCGCCGAGCACGGCCGCCGCCGTGCCATGGACGTCTTCTACGGCGCCCGCAGCGACCACGACCTGTACGACCTGGACACCTTGGTGGGGCTCGCCCGGCGCCACCCCTGGCTCTCGGTGCGCCCCGTGGTCTCCCACGGCCGCGGCGAAGTGGGGCTGCACGGCCCGCTCCCCGAGATCGTGCGGCAGTACGGCCCCTGGCCCGAGTACGACGCGTACCTCAGCGGGCCGCCCGGGATGATCCGCAGCGGCGTCGACACCCTCGTGCGCAGCGGCATGCCCTCCCAGCGCATCCGGCACGACCTGATCGAGGAACTGGTCGCGGCCGGCGACTGAATCCGCTCCGCCCGCCCCCCCGGCCCCACCACCCCCCCCACGAGGAGAAACGTTGCCGCAGGAACGTCCCGGAAGTGCGGGAGAGCACCGCGTCCAGGAGGAGATGGGCACGGCCGACCGCGCGGACCGCTTCTACACCGAACAGGTGCTGGACCACCTCAACCCGCTGATGCGGGAGTTCACCGAGCGGCAGGAGATGTTCTTCCTGTCCACGGCGGACGCCCGGGGGGAGTGCGACAGCACCTTCAGGGCAGGCCCGCCCGGCTTCCTGACCGTGCTGGACGAGCGGACCCTGGTCTACCCCGAGTACCGGGGGAACGGCGTGATGGCCTCGCTGGGCAACCTGCGCGAGAACCCGCACGTGGGCATCCTGATGCTCGACTTCACCCGGGACCGGATCGGACTGCACGTCAACGGCCGCGCGCGGGTGGTCCCGGACGGCGCGATGCGCGCCCTGCACCCCTGGCTCCCGGTGGACCCGGTGCCCGGCCGCAGGCCTCAGCTGTGGGTACGGGTGAGCGTCGTGGAGGCGTACGTCCACTGCTCGAAGCACATCCCGCGGATGGCGAAGGTGCCCCTGCAGGGCGGCCGGGCCTGGGGCACCGACGACGTGCGGCGCAAGGGCGGCGACCACTTCCGGGCGGCCGCAGACGCCGCGCGCTCCGCCGCCGCGCGGCCCGGCGGCGCGGGCCCGGGCTGGTTCGGCGTCTGAGGCCGCCCCGCTCGGCCCGCTGCCGGCCGGGCCGCCCCGAGGTCAGCCGAGGTCGGCCGAGAGCAGTCCCAGCACGCCTTCGATGTTGCCGTCCAGGTAGTGCCGCAGGGTCAGCGGGACGATCTCCACGGAGGCGAGCCCGACCCGGCTGAAGGGCACGCGGACCACGTCGTACGTCCCCGAGGGCTCGTCCACCTCGGGGCCGTGCCGCCGCGAGGGGTCCATGGAGGCCAGCCGGCACACGAAGAAGTGCTGCACCTTCACGCCGTGCGAGCCGTCCTCGCCGATGTGCTCGACGGTGTCGACGAAGGCCGGGACGACATCGGTGACCTTGGCGCCGAGTTCCTCGTCCAGCTCTCTGTGGAGCGCCTCGACGATGGTGGCGTCCTCGCCTTCGACCCCGCCGCCGGGGGTGACCCAGTACGGGTGGAGCCCGGGCTTGGTGCGCTTGATGAGCACGAGGGAGTCGCCGTCGAGCAGGATGGCACGGGCGGTGCGCTTGACCACCGGCCGGGTGGCCGGGGCGGTCGGTGCACCGGGTGTGGCAGGTGCTTCGATGTCCGGGGGCATGCCTGAGATCTGCCGCGGCGCGGGAGGCGGCAAACGCCCCCGGGACGGCGAATCGGAACGCCGCGTTCTCGCGGAGGTCACCTGCCGTACGCCGGGCGCGCGGTCACCAGGCCGCGGAGGAGCGCATCAGCTGCTCGTGCACCCGCGCGATGTGCGGCAGCGCGAGCGTCCCGGCGCGCACCGAGACGAAGTACGTGCGCAGGGGTGGCACCGGCGGCTCCAGGAGCGCCTTGGCGGCGCCCGCCGTGATGGCCTCGCAGCACAGGTAGCGCGGCAGGACGGCCATGCCGACCCCGGCGACCACGCACTCCAGGACCGCCCTCAGGTCGGGCACGACCACGGCGGGGACGATGGCAGGGGTGGTGTCGAAGACCGCCGACCAGTAGTGGTCGATCAACGGCATGCCCTCGTCGTAGGAGATCACGGGGATGTCGTCGAGGACCTGTGCCCCGTGGGTTCGCACCGCGAGCGGGCCGCCGATCCGCTCCTGCCAGACGGGCGCGGCCACGAGTATCTGCTCCTCGTCCCACAGGGCGCTGGCGGTCAGCAGCCGGTCGCGCGGCCGGAGGGTGCCGATGGACAGGTCGTGGTGGCCCGCGGCGAGGCCGGCCAGGGCCTCGTCCTCGCCGGCCAGTGCGATCCGCAGCTGCAGGCCCTCGGCGACCAGCGGGGCGAGGGCGGGGAGGGCGCGCAGGGAGGTGAAGGTGGGCGGCCCGGCGAGGTGCAGGGTGCGGTTGCCGGACTCCTCGTCGAGGTCCGCCTCGGTTATCTCCAGGAGGGCGTCGAGGTGCGGGGCCACCCGGTGGGCCAGGTCGTCCCCGACGGGGGTCGGGGCGACGCCGCGCGGCAGGCGCAGGAACAGGGGGCGGCCCACCTGCCGCTCCAGGCTGCGGATCTGACTGGTGACCGCGGGCTGCGACAGTCCCAGCAGCTGGGCGGCCCTGGTGAAGGAGCCGGCCCGGTGCACGGTGACGAACGTGCGCAGCAGAGCCAGATCCATGGAACCGCTCCCTCCCAGCCACCGGTACGACCCCAACATATAAATATATCGATAGGTCTGTATCGCAACTGTGATTGGACACTGACGCAGAGTCAACTAGCCTTGTTCGAGCGGATCTCCGCGCGTAAAGCCAGGGTGGTCCGAGCCACGAGGGGGGAGGCTCGGGCCACCCATTCTGCGTAGGTCCCTCTACGTAGATATATCTGTTTGAGATGAACGAACGGGGTCAGCGCGCGGCGGCGTCCAGGGCCTGCGTCACGTCCCGCAGGATGTCGGCCGCGTCCTCCACCCCCACCGAGAAGCGGACGAAGCCCTCGGGGACCGCGTCGCCGCCCCAGCGCGCCCTGCGTTCCGCGGTGCTGGTCACGCTTCCGAAGCTGGTGGCCTCGGTCGTCAGCAGCAGCTCGGACAGGAAGCGCTCGGCGTGCTCCTTGTCGGGCAGCGTGAAGGACACGACGCTGCCGAACCGGGTCATCTGCGCGGTCGCGACGGCGTGCGCCGGGTCGTCCACCAGACCCGGGTGACGGACGTCGGTCACCTCGGGGCGCCGGCGCAGCGCGGCGGCGAGCTCCAGGGCGTTGGCGGCCTGCTTGTCCACCCGCAACGCGAGCGTGGACAGCGAACGGTGGGCCAGCCAGGCCTCCATGGGACCGGGGATCGCGCCGACCGTCTTGCGCCACATCCGCACCCCGGCGGCGAGCTCGGGCCGACGGGTGGTCACGTAGCCCAGCAGCAGGTCGCCGTGGCCGGACAGCGCCTTGGTGCCGCTCGCCACCGAGAAGTCCGCGCCCAGGTCGAGCGGACGCTGGCCGAGCGGGGTGGCGAGGGTGTTGTCGACCGCCACGAGCGCGCCCGCGGCGTGCGCGGCGTCGGCCAGCCGGCGGATGTCGCACACGTCGAGGCCCGGGTTGGAGGGCGTCTCGATCCACAGCAGCCGGGCGCCCTCCAGCACCTTCAGCTGGGCGTCGCCCGCGGTGGGCGCCAGGCGGACCGAGACCCCGTAGTCCTCCAGGCGGCCCTGGAGGGTGCGCGTCGCCTGGTAGCAGTCGGAGGGCAGCACCACCGTGTCGCCGGAACGCACCTGGGAGAAGAGCACGGAGGAGATGGCGCCCATGCCCGAGGCGAAGGCCAGCGTCTGCGCGGGGACGTCCGGGGACTCCAGGGCGGAGATCGCCTCCTCCAGCCGGGTCCAGGTGGGGTTCTCGTCACGGCCGTAGGTGTACGGGCCGGTGACGTCGCCCGGCAGGTGGAAGTGCGCGGCGAACACCGGGCCGGGCAGCGCCGGCTCGTGGGGCCGGGCCGGCGGGCGGCCCGCGTGCACACTGCGGGTGCTGTCCCCGGGTCTGCTCTCGTACTCCGTCATCGCCCTCTCCTCGCTCTCCCCGTCTTCGCGAACGTACAGGCGGAAGATACCGGTGTACGGGCCAACGAACACGGCCGTCCGCTAGGCGGACGCGAGGGCCTCACGGGCGGCCCGGCCCGCGGCGGCCCCGTAGCCCGCCCCGAACAGGACGGCGTGCACCAGCAGGGGGTGCAACTGGTGCAGCGGCACCCGTTCCCGGCGGCCCGGCAGCGGCCGGACCTCCTCGTACGCGGCGAGCACCCGCTCCAGGTGCGGGCAGCCGAACAGCTCCAGCATCGCCAGGTCGGCCTCGGGGTGCCCGCCCTGCGCCGCCGGGTCGACGACGCGGGCGCGGCCGTCGGCGGCGTACAGGACGTTGCCGGACCACAGGTCGCCGTGGATCACCGCGGGCGGCTGCGGGGGGCCGCCGATCCGCGGCAGCAGCTCGCAGACCCGCTCGACCGCGCGGACGTCGGCCGGTGTCACGGCGCCGTCGTCGGCGGCCTGCCGCAGGAAGGGCAGCAGCCGCCGGCCGGCGTGGAAGGAGGGCCAGTCCCCGGGGGAGCCGGACGCCTGCCCGGAGCCGGGCGACGGCAGGGGGAGCGAACCGATGTAGGCGGGGTGTGCCGTCCCGTACCCCGGGGCGGGGACCCGGTGGAGGGCGGCGAGTTCACGGCCCAGGCGCTCGGCGGCGGCAGGGGTGGCCGGGCCGGGCTCGACCCACTCCAGGACGAGCGTGCGCTCGTCGGCGGCGAGCACCTCCGGTACGGCGACCGTGCCGGTCCCGCCCAGCAGCCGCAGGCCCGCGGCCTCGGCGGCGAAGAAGCCCGGCGGCGCGTCTGCGAGGGACTTGGCGAAGACCGTGCCGCCCGAGCGGCGCCGCAGCCGTACCGCCCGGCAGATCGAGCCGCCGCCCACCGGGCCGAGCTCGGTCACCGGCTCGCCCAGCAGGGCGGCGACCCGGTCCGCGAGTCCGGCCGGACGGGTCACGGTGTGGGTGCGGGCTCGCCGAGGGCGTCGCGTACGGCCTCCAGCAGGCCGTCGGCGGCGGCCTCGCACATCCCCAGGCACTCCTCGAAGCCGCCGATGTCCCCGTAGTAGGGGTCGGGCACGTCCAGGTCGCGGCCGTCCGCGCCGGGGTCGTAGGAGCGCAGCAGCCGCACCTTGGCGGCGTCCTCCGCGGTCGGCGCCAGCCGGCGCAGGTCCCGCAGGTGGCCGGAGTCGAGGGCGATCACCAGGTCGAGCCCGGCGAACCACTCGGGCTGGAACTGGCGCGCGATGTGCTCGTGCCCGTACCCGGCCGCGCGGAGCACGGCCACGGTGCGGTGGTCGGCGCCGTCGCCCTCGTGCCAGGAGCCGGTCCCCGCGCTGTCCACGACGACCAGGGCGCCGAGTCCGGCCTCCTCGACACGGGCGCGGAAGACGGACTCGGCCATCGGCGAACGGCAGATGTTGCCGGTGCACACGAAGCACACCCGCAGCGGGGTGCGGGAGGACGGAGCGCTCATGGGCTCCATGATGCAGCCCCGGGGTCAGTCCTCGTCCGGCAGGACCATGTTCAGGGCCCAGGAGACGATGCTGATGATCAGACCGCCGAGGAACGCCGCCCAGAAGCCCTCGACGTGGAAGTCCAGGTCGAGCTTGCCGGAGATCCAGGAGGTGAGCAGCAGCATCAGGGCGTTGACGATCAGCGTGAACAACCCGAGGGTGAGCACGAGCAGGGGCAGCGAGAGCAGTTTCACCAGCGGCTTCACCAGCCAGTTCACCACGCCGAAGACCAGGGCGACGAGAATGAGGGTGAGGGCCTTGTGCGCGGTGTCGTCACCGGTGAGCGTGATGTTGCCCACGAGCCAGATGGCCACCAGCAGGGCGCCGGCGTTCGCGAGCGTCTTGACGACGAAGTTCATCATGGCTGAGATCGTCGCAGAAGTGATCCCACAGGCACAGGGGCGAGAGGGAGCGGGTAAGTGAAGGTGTTCCGGCTGGACGACCTGGAGGCCGAGCGGGCCGCCAACGAGGGCGCGTACCTCGGCTTCCTGCGCGAGCGGAACATGTCCGCCGGGCTCTACGCCCTGCGGGCCGGGGAGCTCGACCCGCAGAAACCGCACGCGCAGGACGAGATCTACCTGGTCGTGAGCGGCCGGGCGCTGATCACCGTGGGGGAGGAGACGACGCACGTCGCGCGCGGCAGCGTGGTCTACGTCCCGGCCGGGACTCCGCACCGCTTCCACCACGTCACCGAGGACCTGAACGTCATGGTGGTCTTCTCGCCCCCCGAGGCGTGAGGGCCTCCGCCCCCGGGTTCCCGTAGGGGGAGGGTCAGGGACGGATGGGGACCGCGAGGCCTCCGCAGGGGGCCGCCGCGGCCCTAGCCTGGGAGCGGAAGGACGACAAGGAGGAGGAAACGGTGAAGCTCTTCGAGGGCCTGCCCTGGTGGGTCAAGTGGGTCGCGGTGCCGGTGATCGCGATCGTGGTCTTCGGCGGCATGATCGCCAGCGCGATCGGGTTCCTGTTCTGGCTGCTGTTCAAGGTGCTGGTCTTCGTGGCACTGGTCGGCGGTCTGGTGTACGTGGTCAAGAAGTTCACCTCGTCCTCGTCCGACTCCCGCGACAAGTGGTGACCCCGTGGGGCCCGGTCACCGGGCCCCACGGGAGGTGCGCCGCTCAGTCCTGGAGCCGCACGCGCTCCGGGCCCCGCGGCGCCGCACCGTTCGGCGGGGCGTCGCCGCCGGTGCCGGTCGCGCTGTTCATCTGGGCGAGCAGCTGACGGGCCAGGCCCAGGCCCGTACCACCCATGGTCAGTGCCTTGGCGAACATCTCCGACATCCCGTCGGCGCCGTTCAGCAGCACCATGTGGTCCACGTTGCCGAAGGCCTCGGCACCCGCCCGGACGATCTCCGGCCAGTTCTCGGCCAGCTGCTGGGCGACGACCGCCTCCTGGTTCTCCGCCAGGGCCGCGGCCCGCGCCTTGATCGACTCGGCCTCGGCCAGGCCCTTGGCCTTCGCGGCCTCGGCTTCCGCCAGACCCCGCGCCTGGGTCGCGGCGGCCTCGGCCTCACCTGTGGCCCGGGTGGCCGCGGCGGCCGCCTCACCGCCGATCCTGGTCTGCTCCGCCTGCGCCGCCGCGGCCGTTTTGACGCGGTTCGCCTCGGCGATGGCGGCCAGTTCCGTCTCGCGGGCCTTCGCCTCGGCCGCCGAGATGCGCGCGTCGCGCTCGGCCTCGGCCAGCGTCCGCTTCTCGTACGCGGAGGCGTCCGCCGGCTTGCGGACGTCCGCCTGCAGCTGCTGCTCGCGCCGCTGCGCCTCCAGTTCGGCGACCCGGGTCTCCTGGACGACGACCTCCTGCCGGGCCGCCGCCTCCGCGAGCGGGCCCGCCTGCCGGGAGGACGCGGTGGCCTTGTCCCGCTCGGCCATGTAGCCGGCCTGCAGGATCTGGCTGTCCCGGGTCGCCTCCGCCATGCGGGCCGCGGCCTGCTGCTCGGCCTCGGTGGCCAGCCGGTCCGCCTCCGCCTGCGCGATGCGCGCGTCACGCTGGACGGCCGCGGCGTGCGGAGCGGCCAGGTTGTTGATGTAACCGGTCGGGTCGACGATCTCGTGGATCTGCAGCGAGTCGATGATCAGACCGAGCTTCTCCATCTCCGAGCCCGAGGCGGCCCGGGTCTCGGCGGTGAGCCGCTCCCGGTCCCGGATCATCTGCTCCACCGTCAGCCCGCCCACGATGGAGCGCAGATGACCGGCGAAGACGTTGTGCACCCGCTCGGGCATGAACTTCTGCTGGTCCAGGAACCGCCGTGCCGCGTTGGCGATGGAGACCATGTCGTCGCCGACCTTGAAGATGACCACGCCGTGCACCTTCAGCGGGATGCCCTGCTGGGTGACGCAGTCCACGTTCAGCTCGGCCTCGTTGAGGTCGAGCGAGAGCCTGCGCACCGCCTGTACGCCGGGCAGGACCAGGGTCCCCCGTCCCGTGACGATGCGGAACCCCATGCCCTCCCCCACACCGTCCGTACGGTGCTTGGAACCGGAGATGACCAGTGCCTCGTTGGGCTCGGCGACCCGCCACATGAGCCGGAACAGGCCGATCAGGATGATGACCGCGACGAGCGCCCCGCCCGCCGCAACGCCGATGAGCATCGGCATACGCCCCCTTACGAATGGCCCCGATCGGGGCCGCGTACGGGAGTGTGCGCCTGTGGGTGACGGTCCGGTAGGTCCTGGCGGATCCTTGTTGCTTTCTTGACGCGGAGCGGAGCGATCCGCTCAGCCGTACGCGGGCGCCACGTACACGGTCCGCGGCGGCAGGTGCTCGACCACCACCACGACCGTGCCCTTCTCGATGCGCTCCCCGGCGGTCGCCGGGTACGCCAGGAACGCCTCCGCACCGCCCCGCACGTGCACGATCACCTCGCCGACCAGCCCCGGCCCGACCGTCCCGGTCACCCTGCCCTGCAGTCCGACCACGTCCCCCGCCCCTCCCGGCTCACTTGGCGCGGCGCCGGTGCCCGCGACCGGTGCCCGTGGGAACAGTGTCGCCGCTGCCGCGGTCCGCCGACACCACCAGCGCGGCCAGCGCCGTCGTCAACGGCACCGCCACCACCAGGCCGATGCTGCCCACCAGGGTGCGCACGATCTCCTCGGCGACCAGCTCGCTGCCCGCCACCGCCAGCACCCCGCGCTCCGCGATGGAGAAGAGCAGCAGCAGCGGCAGCGCCGCACCCGCGTACGCCAGCACCAGGGTGTTGACGACCGAGGCGATGTGGTCCCGGCCGATGCGCATCGCCGCCGAGTACAACTGCCGCGGGCCGGCCGACGGGTTCGCCTCCCGCAACTCCCACACGGCCGAGGTCTGGGTGACCGTCACGTCGTCCAGGACGCCGAGCGAACCGATGATGATGCCCGCCAGCAGCAGACCGCGGATCTCGATGTCCGGGTAGAGGGAGTGGATCAGCCCGGTCTCGTCCGAGGTGTTGCCGCTGAGCAGCGCCCAGTCGATGAAGACCGAGCCCAGGACGCCGATCAGCAGCAGCGAGCACAAGGTGCCCAGGACCGCCACCGAGGTACGGGCGTTCAGACCGTGGCACATGTAGAGCGCGATCAGCATGATGGCGCTGCCGCCGATCACCGCCACCAGGAGCGGATTGCTGCCGTGCAGGATCGCCGGGAGGATGAACAGCGTCAGCACGGCGAAGCTGATGACCAGCGCGGCCAGCGCCAGGATCCCGCGCAGCCGCCCGACCACGACCACCACCGCGGCGAAGATCCCGGCCAGCAGCCACAGGGGGAACGCCCGGTCGAGGTCGGTCACCGAGTACTGCAGTTCGCGCGGCGCCTGGGGCGCGTACGCCAGCAGCACCTTCTGGCCCTTGGTGTAGTGCCGGGTCTGGGTCGGCTGCACGATCTCGGTGAAGGTGCGGCCCGCGTCCTTGCCCGAGGTGACCTCGATGGTCGCGCGCTGGCAGATCGCCGGACCGGACGGCGCCGCCGACGGCCCGGGGGAGGGAGCGGCGCCGGCGCCCGGTTCGGCGTTGACCTCCGAGCACTTGACGTCCTCGACCTTCACCACCCGTCCGGACTGCGTCTGCTGGTCGAAGCCGACGCCGGTGCGGTCGTGCTCCGGCACACCGCCCGGCCACAGCACCACCAGGCCGGCCACCACGGCCGCGACGAAGGGGACGAGGACGGCGGCGATGACCTTGCGCAGGTGCCGGGAGACCGGCGGCACCGGGCCGTGACCGTGTCCGTGACCATGGCCGTGCGCGTGCGGGTGAGTGGAGTCCACCGCCCGATCATCGCAACACCCCCTGGTGTGCGTCAGCGAGGACCCGCTAGCGTTGAGGCACCTTTGCAAACGCGGGAGCTCGGAGCACCGGGCTGAGAGGGCGCTGACCGGCCGAGGGGCCACCAGCTGCGCCGACCGCTGAACCTGTTACCGGGTAATGCCGGCGTAGGGAGTGGGTCTCATGACCATGCAGGATGCACGCGCGCGCGAAATCGGCTGGCACAAGGGGTACGTGACCGGGTCCCGCCCGGACATCGCGGTCCCCGTCCGCCGGGTGCACCTGACCAACGGCACGGACGTGACGCTGTACGACACCTCCGGCCCGTACACCGACCCGAACGTCACCACCGACGTCCGCCGCGGCCTCCCGCCGCTGCGGGAGAACTGGATCGTCGCCCGCGGCGACACCGAGGAGTACCCCGGCCGCCCCGTCCGCCCCGAGGACGACGGCCTCAAGCACACCTCACCGCGCGGCGGCCTGCGCAACCTGGACGCCGTCTTCCCCGGCCGTCCCCGCCTCCCCCGGCGCGGCCGGCCGGGACAGCCGGTGACCCAGCTGGCGTACGCGCGGCGGGGCGAGGTCACCCCGGAGATGGAGTACGTCGCGCTCCGCGAGGGCGTCTCCCCCGAGGCCGTCCGCGAGGAGATCGCGGCGGGACGCGCCGTCCTGCCGGCGAACGTCAACCACCCGGAGATCGAGCCGATGGTCATCGGCAAGCGGTTCCTGGTGAAGGTCAACGCCAACATCGGCAACTCGGCCGTCACCTCCTCCATCGAGGAGGAGGTGGACAAGATGACCTGGGCCACCCGCTGGGGCGCCGACACGGTCATGGACCTCTCCACCGGCCGCAACATCCACACCACACGCGAGTGGGTGCTGCGCAACTCCCCCGTCCCCATCGGCACCGTCCCCCTCTACCAGGCCCTGGAGAAGGTCGACGGCAAGGCCGAGGAACTGACCTGGGAAATCTACAAGGACACCGTCATCGAGCAGGCCGAGCAGGGCGTCGACTACATGACCGTCCACGCCGGCGTGCTGCTGCGGTACGTCCCGCTGACCGCGCGCCGCAAGACGGGCATCGTCTCCCGCGGCGGGTCGATCATGGCGGCCTGGTGCCTGGCGCACCACCAGGAGAGCTTCCTCTACGAGAACTTCGAGGAGCTCTGCGAGATCCTCGCCGCCTACGACGTCACCTACTCCCTGGGCGACGGCCTGCGTCCCGGCTCCATCGCGGACGCCAACGACGAGGCCCAGTTCGCGGAGCTGCACACGCTCGGCGAACTCAACACCGTCGCCAAGCGGCACGGCGTGCAGACGATGATCGAGGGGCCGGGGCACGTCCCCATGCACAAGATCAAGGAGAACATCGACCTCCAGCAGGAGATCTGCGAGGAGGCGCCGTTCTACACCCTCGGCCCGCTCACCACCGACATCGCGCCCGCCTACGACCACATCACCTCAGGCATCGGCGCCGCGATGATCGCCTGGTGGGGCACGGCCATGCTCTGCTACGTCACCCCCAAGGAGCACCTGGGCCTGCCCGACCGCGACGACGTCAAGACCGGCGTCATCACCTACAAGATCGCCGCCCACGCCGCCGACCTCGCCAAGGGCCACCCCGGCGCCCAGGAGTGGGACGACGCCCTGTCCGACGCCCGCTTCGAGTTCCGCTGGGAGGACCAGTTCAACCTGGCCCTCGACCCGGACACGGCACGGGCCTTCCACGACGAGACGCTGCCTGCGGAGCCGGCCAAGACCGCGCACTTCTGCTCCATGTGCGGGCCGAAGTTCTGCTCCATGCGGATCTCCCAGGACATCCGCCGCCAACACGGCGGCACGCCCGAGGAGATCGAGGCCGGCATGGCGGAGAAGTCCCGCGAGTTTGCCGCCTCGGGCAACCGCGTCTACCTCCCGGTCGCCGAGACGGGCGGCAGGTCGGCCGGCTGACCCGGCCGCCTCAGCGGAGGGGGGCCCGCCAGGCCACCAGTCCGGGCCGGCCCGCCTCCGCGAAACCCACCGCGAACGGCTTGTCGCCGTCGTCCGTCACCAGGTGGATGCTGCACTCGGTCACGCTGTCGCCCGGCGGGACCATCCGGGCGACCCAGTCGGACGGACAGCCGGGGACCTTCGTGTCGAGGACGAAGGAGGTTTTGCCCCGAATCTGCCGACCGCTCTCGGTGAGCAGGCGGACGTGGCCGTTCTGGTCGGGGTAGAGGTCCTTCGGCCCGGTGTTGGTGTAGGTGACCGACACGTAGTACGGGACGCCGCGCCGCTCGTTCCCGTTGAGGTCGAGGTCCAGCGCCGCCAGGTCGGCCGCCCTGCCCCGCCGTACGGACACCAGCGTGGCGGGCAGTTCGAGGACGCCGTCTTCGCGGGCGTCCCACTGGACGGGGATGACCTCGCCCGGCTCCGCCAGCCCGGCGGACGCCGCCTCGATGCCGCCCTCGACGGGCCAGGCGGCGACCGCGCCGCCCTCGTCGAGGTAGCCGTCGGCGTTGTGCGTCAGCGACAGCACGCCGACGCCCTCGGGCAGGGCGTAGGTCACGCAGGTGGTGTACGAGTCGCCGGGCGCCAGCGTCTTCGGCGCGGTGTCCGCGCAGGGCAGGTCGATCCCGCCCGGCCTGCCGCCGCTGACCCGGACCTTCTCCCCGCGCGCCCAGTCGGTGCCGTTCAGGGCGAAGTCGCTGTCCACCGTGTAGGCGGCGGGGATCTTCTGCCGGCCGGTGTTGGTGACCTCGAAGGTGAGGTAGTGGGGGACCATGCCCTTCAGCCCCTTGTCCGCGCGAGCCCCCCGCATGTCCTCCTCCGAACCCCGGACCAGGCTCTTGACCGTGATCCTGACCTCGTACGACCGGTCGTCGGTGTCCGTGTGGACGACGTCCCGTGCGCCGGTCCGCACCGGCAGGTCCGTCCGGGAGGCGGGCCTCTCCGCGGCTCGCTCCGCGGCCCCGCCCGGGCCCTGTTCCCCCGCGCACCCGGCGAGGAGGGGTATCGCCGCCGCGCCCAGGGAGGCCTTCCTGACGTAGCTGGACAGGCGCATGGACTCCCCTTGCCGCACGATGATCCGGATCCGCCGGAGGACTGACGCATCGTAGGACGTCGGAGCGGAGGCGGGGCGGCGGGGGGCGCGACGGTCCGGTACGCCGACCACCCCTATTCGCCGTCCGGACCGAGGTGCAGGGCGGCCAGGAGGGGCAGCCGGCGGTGCATCTCCGCGTCGTCGTCGAAGTCGAAGTCCTCGCCCATGTCGGGCTCCGACGGCTTCCGGGTATGGGCGGGGTGGTGCACGGACCAGGCGGTCCAGAAGGCTTCCGGGTCGCCGGTGAGGCGCTCGAAGGCCTCGACGGCCACGTAGTTGACCTCTTCGCGGAACAGGGCGTCGCTTCCTTCCCGCGCGGCCGTGACCGCGCCGGGGTGGCCGGCCAGGCTGTCCGGCCCGGCGGCCACGCGTTCGTACCAGTCGCGGCCCTGGGCGATCACGCCGGCGCGGAAGTCGGTGAAGGAGTCGTCGGAACAGCCGCCGCCTATGAGATAGGCGGCGGCCCAGACGTCCCAGCGGTACAGGGCGTCGTGCAGTTCGTCGAAGCGTTCCGCGTATTCCAGGATCTCCTGGCGCGGCCGTTCGGTCAGCAGGCGTACCAGCGCCTCGTCGAAGGGCTCGCCGCCGGCCGCCGCCGTGGCGCGGGCGGAGTCGATCAGCTGCCAGAACCGGTCGGTGTCCATGCCCGCACTGTGGCACCGGGGTACGACAACGTCCCCGGGTCCGTCCGGTCAGTCCGGGGTGTGGTCCGGGCCGCCGAAGTCGGGGCTGGAGAAGTCCGGGCTGGTGAAGTCGGGGCTGGTGAAGCGGTCCCCGGGTTCGGGGGACGACTCGGGGCCGGGGCTGGAGAAGTCGGGGCGGGAGTAGCCGAGGCGTGGCATCCGGGAGGTGCCGCCGCCGGGGCTCGCGGTGGGGGCGGTCGGGGCGGCGCCGGCGGCCTTGGCGAGGGCATCGTCGAGGAAGGGCTGCAGCCCCCGCTCCACCAGGGCCCGGCGCCACAGTTCGCGGGCGAGCGCGACGTCCCGTGACTCGTCGTCGGGAGGGTCGTGGAGGGCGGTCGAGCCGTTGCGCAGCGCGGTGAGCAGCAGTCCGACCATGCCGATGACGACGCCGCAGGCGGCGACTGCCGCGAAGAGCCAGCCGGCTTGCCGCAGCGGCTGGGCGATCGCCGGTTCGGGGTGCCCGAAGCGCAGGGCGTACCCGAGCACGAGGAAGATGACGGCGGCCGTGCCCGCCAGGATCGGCGTGAGCACGGCGACGACGGCGAACAGCCCGGCCCCCGAGCCGTCGGCGGCGACCGGGGCCGCCGCGGCCGCGTAGCCGATGCCCGGCACGGCCGCGGTGCGTGCCTCGCGGCGTTGCTCCGCGAGGGCCTCGCGGACCTTGACGAACTGCTCGTACTCCGGCGCGGCGCAGGCGGAGATGGGCACGGCCGCGTTGAGCGCCAGGGTGCGCAACTGTTCGGCGTTGAGGCGGCTGCGCGGGTCGGCGAGGGCGGCGCGCGTGCCCTCCGAGTGCAGAGCCGTGTCGAGGGCGCGCTCGAACTCCGGGCGGTCCTCGGTCAGCAGGTGTGGAGCGCTGTTCATGTGCATCCCCCGATGCTCCGTCTCCGGTGCCGCCCGGAGTTCACGAAGGACTGAGGTCCGGTCCGGCTGGGCGGAAGCGGAGGAGAAGCTGCCTACGGATATCCCGATGGTAGAGCGCGGAGGTGACGCGGTGACAGAGTGTTTCCGGAAAATGGGGGTTTCGGGGACTACAACGGCAGCTGTGCGACCAGGAGTTTGCCGTCCATGGTCACTCCGCCGTCCATGGCCACCGCCAGGTCGTCCGCGTATACGTGCGGTCCCTCGATGACGGCGGACCGGTCCGGCTGCTCGGAGCCGAGCTCCCCGCCGGGCTCGCCGAGCAGGTACGGGATCGGGCTGTGGCCGTGCACGACGCGGTGGCCGCCGTAGGTGTCGAGCAGTTCGCGGGCGGCCTCCGGTCCCGACTCGCCGCGGAAGGCGAAGCGCCGGGTGAACTTGCGGAACAGTTCCCAGCACTCGTCGGCGTCGCCGCGCTGCAGGATGCCGGTGACGGCGTCGTTCATGGCGTCGATGGTGCCGCCGTACTCCAGGTACGCGGTGGTGTCGGAGTGCAGCAGCAGGTGGCCGTCGGTGAGGGCGGCCGCGTCCAGCCGGGACATCCAGGCGACGTGGTGGTCCTGCAGCCGCTCCATGTCGGTGGTCTGGCCGCCGTTGAGGCGCCAGGCGGCGAGGAAGGAGGCGGTGCCGGCGGCGGAGTTCACCGGGGTGTCGCCGAAGCGGTGGGCGCCGAGCAGCAGCAGTTCGTGGTTGCCCATGAGGGCCCTGGTGTAGCCGCCGGCCGCGGCGGCCTCCGCGGACAGCTGCATGACGAGCTCGATCACGCCGATGCCGTCGGGGCCGCGGTCGGTGAAGTCGCCGAGGAACCACAGGCGGGCGTTGCCGGCCGCCCAGTGGCCCTCGGAGTCGATCAGCCCGGTCGCGTACAGGGCCTCGCGCAGCCGGTCCAGGTAGCCGTGGACGTCGCCGACGACGTAGAGCGGGCCCAGCGCCTGGGGGTCGGTCGCGGTGACCACCGGGAGGTCGTGCTGCGTGGGTGTGTACTCCGGCGGCATCATCCGCTCGTCGATCATGGTCGGTTCGTGCCCGGCCGGGTAGCCCGGTGGGGCCCCGACGGCATCGGCGGGGTGCGCCGACGGCGTCATGGGCGCACCGTGCGCCACCACCTCCGCGGGGTCCTGGGACCAGCCGTACGAGGTACCGGGCATGGGTCCCTGACCTGCCCCCTGAGTCATCGACCCCTCCACCGTCGCGCCACCATCCGCCCATCATAGGAATGACGATGTCGTGGCGTGACACACCTGCTGATAGCGATTTCATCCGGTGCGGACAAATCCGCACGGGGCGGACCGTTCTCGGCCCGGAGGCACCGGTTCCTATCCCCCCGCGGGCCCGCGGGGCGGGCTGACGGTGGTGCGCGGCGAGCGCCGCTGGGAGGAGGTGCGGACGATCAGGTCGGTCGGCATGACCTGCTGCACCGGGCGGCCCGCGTCCACCCCCTCGATGGCGTCGATGAGCAACTGGACGACCGCGGTGCCGATCCGGCCCGGTTTGAGGGAGAGCGTGGTGATCGGGGGCTCGGTCGTCGCGTAGACCATGCTCTCGCTGCAGCAGACCAGCAGGAGGTCGTCGGGCACGCGCAGCCCGTAGCGGCGGGCGGCGGCGAGCAGGTCGGTGCCGTTGGGGTCGAAGAGGCCGTAGACCGCGTCGGGGCGGTCGGGCCGGGCGAGCAGGCGGTCGGCGGCGACGGCGCCGGCGCACGGGTCGTGGGCGGGGTAGGCCTCGACGACGGGTTCCTGGCCGATCCGCTCGCACCAGCCCAGGTAGGCGGTGGTGGACAGGCGGGTGTAGGTGTCGGTGCTGGTCCCGGTGAGCAGGCCGATCCTGCGGGCCCCGGCCTCGGCGAGGTGCTCCAGGATGCCGAGCACGGCGGCCTCGTGGTCGTTGTCGACCCAGGCCCGTACGGGCAGGCTGCCGGCCGGGCGGCCGTCGCTGACCACGGGGATGCCCTGCCGCACCAGCTCGGTGACCATCGGGTCGTGGTCGGAGGGGTCGATCACCACCGTGCCGTCCAGCGCGACGTTGCTCCACACGTCGTGCCGCGAGGAGGCGGGCAGGATGACCAGGGCGTAGCCGCGGGCGAGCGCGGCGGAGGTGGCGGCCCGGGCCATCTCGGCGAAGTAGGCGAACTCCGTGAAGGTGAAGGGCTCTTCGCCGTACGTCGTCACGGTCAGGCCGATCAGCCCCGACCTCCCGGTGCGCAGCGTGCGGGCGGCGGCGGAGGGGCGGTACCCCAGCCGGTCGGCGACCTCACGGACGTGACGGCGGGTGGCGTCGGGCAGTCGGCCCTTGCCGTTGAGCGCGTCGGAGACAGTGGTGATCGAGACGCCGGCCGCGGCGGCCACGTCCCTGATGCCGGCCCGCTCCAGCCGGCGTCCGACGGGCCGGCTCGCCTGGTGGTTCCCTGCTGCTGTCATGGCGTGGTGATAGTAGGGGTCGGGTGGTCCTTTCGCGGGGTGCAGGAGAAGGCGTTGACAGATACGTTTCCCCGCACACGCTGCCGGGCGTGACCGGGAAAGTGCAGGTGGCGGCGGGTGGCTACCACGGGTTACGGGTCCGTCACGGGGCCGTGCCCGCCCCGTCCCCCAGGGTGTGCACGTCCATCAACTCACCCCTTCGAGGGATGCGCGCCACCGCGCGCGCCACCGGCGCCCAGTGCGTCGCACCGCCTGCTGCGTCCGTCGCGAGCCCCTGCCGCGCGCCCGTGGGCCGCAGGGCCTCCCCCGGCCGGGCGGCCGCTCGTATGGTGTGGGGCATGAGCCCCAAACTGCGCCGCGAACTGGACGGCATCCCCACGTACAAGCCGGGCAGACCCCCGGCCGTGGAAGAGGGAGTGACCGCTTACAAGCTGTCCTCCAACGAGAACCCCTACGCGCCGCTGCCCGGTGTCCTGGAGGCGGCCACCGCCGCCGCGGAGAACTTCAACCGCTACCCGGACATGGCGTGCACGGCCCTCCACGGCGAGCTGGCGCACCGCTTCGGCGTGCCGGTGGAGCACATCGCCACCGGCACCGGCTCGGTCGGGGTCGCGCAGCAGCTGCTGCAGTCGACCGCCGGACCGGGTGACGAGGTCATCTACGCCTGGCGGTCCTTCGAGGCCTATCCGATCATCACGCAGATCAGCGGAGCGGCCTCGGTGCCGGTGCCGCTGGACGCGGACGAGACCCACGACCTGGACGCGATGGCCGGGGCGATCACCGACCGGACGCGGCTGGTCTTCGTCTGCAACCCCAACAACCCCACCGGCACGGTGGTCCGCCGGGCCGCGCTGGAGCGCTTCCTGGACCGCGTCCCCTCGGACGTGCTGGTCGTGCTGGACGAGGCGTACAAGGAGTTCATCCGCGATCCCGAGGTCCCGGACGGCGTCGAGGTCTACCGCGACCGACCCAACGTGGCGGTGCTGCGCACCTTCTCCAAGGCGTACGGGCTCGCCGGGCTGCGCGTGGGGTTCGCGATCGCGCACGAGCCGGTCGCGGCGGCGCTGCGCAAGACGGCCGTCCCCTTCGGGGTGAGCCAGCTCGCCCAGGACGCGGCGGTGGCCTCGCTGCGCGCGGAGGCGGCGCTGCTGGAGCGGGTCGACGCGCTGGTGACCGAGCGGGCCCGGGTGTTCGACGGGCTGACGGCACAGGGCTGGACGGTGCCGGAGACCCACGCCAACTTCGTGTGGCTGCGGCTGGGGGAGCGCACCGGCGACTTCGCCGCGGCCTGTGAGCGGGCCGGCGTCACCGTCCGTCCGTTCGCGGGGGAGGGCGTGCGGATCACGGTCGGCGAGGACGCCGCCAACGACGTCCTGCTCCGTACGGCCGAGGCCTTCCGCAAGGAGCTGTAGCCGTCCCCACGCGGCGCCGCGGGCGTCGTGGCGCGCCCTTTTCGCCCCCTCCCACCCCCCGGTGTGAGGGGGCGAAAACGTGTGCGGCATACTGAGCTTGTGAATGCGTTCACTTTCACAAGCTCGGCAAGATAGGAGGCGTGGCGTGGACCTGGCACTGGACTCCGTGGCCGTCGCGCGATGGCAATTCGGCATCACGACCGTCTACCACTACCTCTTCGTCCCCCTCACGATCTCCCTCGCCGCGCTGACCGCGGGCCTCCAGACGGCCTGGGTGCGCACGGGCAAGGAGAAGTACCTGCGGGCGACCAAGTTCTGGGGCAAGCTCTTCCTGATCAACATCGCCATGGGCGTGGCCACCGGCCTGGTCCAGGAGTTCCAGTTCGGCATGAACTGGTCGGACTACTCGCGCTTCGTCGGCGACGTGTTCGGCGCCCCGCTCGCCTTCGAGTCGCTCATCGCCTTCTTCTTCGAGTCCACCTTCATCGGCCTGTGGATCTTCGGCTGGGACAAACTCCCGCAGAAGATCCACCTGGCCTGCATCTGGCTGGTCTCGCTGGGCACGATCGCGTCCGCGTACTTCATCCTCGCCGCCAACTCCTGGATGCAGCACCCGGTCGGCTACCGCTACAACAAGGTCACCGGCCGCGCCGAGCTGACGGACTTCTGGGCCGTGCTCACCCAGAACACCACCCTCGTCGTGGTCTTCCACACGCTGACCGCGGCCTTCCTGACCGGCGCCGCCTTCATGATCGGCATCTCGGCCTACCATCTGGCCCGCCGCAAGCACGTCGCCGTCATGAGGACCTCGCTGCGCCTCGCCCTGGTCACCGCCGTCGTCGCCGGCCTGCTCACCGCGATCAGCGGCGACCGGCTGGGCAAGGTCATGTACGAGCAGCAGCCGATGAAGATGGCCGCCGCCGAGGCCCTGTGGGACGGCGAGTCCCCGGCCCCGTTCTCGATCTTCGCGTACGGCGACGTCGAGAAGGGCCACAACACCGTGGCCGTCGAGGTCCCCGGACTGCTGTCCTTCCTCGCCCACGACGACTTCAGCTCGTACGTCCCCGGCATCAACGACGTCAACAAGGCCGAGCAGGAGAAGTACGGTCCCGGCGACTACCGGCCCAACGTCCCGGTCGCCTACTGGGGCTTCCGCTGGATGATCGGCTTCGGCATGACCTCTTTCGCGGTCGGCCTGGCGGGACTCTGGCTCACCCGCCGCAGGTTCTGGCTCGCCGAGGACCGGCGCACCGCCGACGACGAGCCACCGCACCTGATGCTCACCAGGAACAACGCCCTCTCGCCGGCCCTGTCCCGCTGGTACTGGCGGATCGGGCTGCTCACCATGGGCTTCCCGCTGATCGCCAACTCCTGGGGCTGGATCTTCACCGAGAACGGCCGCCAGCCGTGGGTCGTGTACGGGCTGCTGCGCACCGAGGACGCGGTCTCCCCCGGCGTCTCCACCGCCGAGATGCTGACCTCGCTGATCGTCCTCACCGCGCTCTACGCCGTCCTCGCCGTCGTCGAGGTCAAGCTCCTGGTCAAGTACGCCAAGGCCGGGCCGCCCGAGCTCACCGAGTCCGACCTCAATCCCCCCACGAAGATCGGCGGCGACGCCGACCGTCCGATGGCCTTCTCGTACTAGGGAGAGACGGCATGCACCTCCACGACGTCTGGTTCGTCATCATCGCCGTCCTGTGGACCGGCTACTTCTTCCTCGAGGGCTTCGACTTCGGCATCGGCGTCCTCACCCGGCTGCTCGCCCGCGACCGCCCCGAACGGCGGGTGCTGATCAACACCATCGGCCCGGTCTGGGACGGCAACGAGGTCTGGCTGATCACCGCCGGCGGCGCCACCTTCGCCGCCTTCCCCGAGTGGTACGCCACCCTCTTCTCGGGCTTCTACCTGCCGCTGCTGGTGATCCTGCTCTGCCTGATCATCCGGGTCGTGGCCTTCGAGTACCGCGCCAAGCGGAGCACCGAGCGCTGGCAGACCGGCTGGGAACAGGCCATCTTCTGGACTTCCCTGCTCCCCGCCTTCCTGTGGGGCGTGGCGTTCGCCAACATCGTGCACGGGGTGGACATCGACGCCTCCGGTGAGTACACCGGCGGGGTCCTGGACCTGCTCGGCCCCCACGCCCTGCTCGGCGGACTCGTCACGCTCAGCCTCTTCACCTTCCACGGCGCGGTCTTCGCGGCCCTGAAGACCCTCGGTGACATCCGCGACCGCGCCCGCCGCTTCGCCACCCGGGCCGGAGCGGTCACCGCCGTGCTCGCGGTCGCCTTCCTGGCCTGGACGCAGGGCAGCGGCGGGAACGCGGCGAGCCTGGCGGCCGCGGCCGTCGCCGTGCTCGCGCTGTTCGCCGCGCTGGGCGCCAACCTGAGGGGCCGCGAGGGCTGGGCGTTCGCCTTCTCCGGGGTCACCGTCACCGCCGTGGTGGCGATGTTCTTCCTGGTGCTCTTCCCGGACGTCATGCCCTCCACGCTGGACCCGGCGTGGAGCCTGACGGTGGAGAACGCCTCCTCGACCCCGTACACGCTGAAGATCATGACCTGGTGCGCCGCGATCGCGGCCCCGCTGGTCGTGCTCTACCAGGCCTGGACGTACTGGGTGTTCCGCAGGCGGATCGGCACCCAGCACATCGCCGAAGCGCACTGAGGAGCTGTTTCACGTGAAACCCGTCGACCCCCGGCTCCTGAGGTACGCCCGCGCGACCCGTGTGTTCCTCGCCGTCTCCGTCCTGCTCGGTCTCGCCGGTGCGGGCCTGGTCATCGCGCAGGCGATGCTCCTCGCGGAGATCGTCGTCGGGGGTTTCCAGGACGGTCTCGACGCCGGAGCACTGCGCACCCCCCTGCTGCTGCTCGCCGGCGTCGCGGCCGGCCGGGCGGTCGTCTCCTGGCTCACCGAGCTGTGCGCCCACCGAGCCTCCGCCGCGGTCAAGTCCCGGCTGCGCACACGGCTGCTGGAGCACGTCACCGCACTGGGCCCGGCGGGGCTCACCGAGCGCCGGACCGGTGAGCTCACCACGCTCGCCACCCGGGGCATCGACGCCCTCGACGGCTACTTCGCCCGCTACCTGCCCCAACTGGGCCTGGCGGTCGTGGTGCCCGCCGCCGTCCTCGCCCGCATCGTCACCGAGGACTGGATCTCGGCGCTCACCATCGCCCTGACCCTCCCCCTCATCCCGGTCTTCATGGTCCTCATCGGCTGGGCCACCCAGGCCCGCATGGACCGTCAGTGGCAGCTGCTCGCCCGGTTGTCCGGCCACTTCCTCGACGTCGTCGCGGGCCTGCCCACCCTCAAGGTCTTCGGCCGGGCCAAGGCCCAGGCCGAGTCCATCCGCGCCATCACCGCCGACCACCGGCGCGCCACGATGCGGACGCTGCGCATCACCTTCCTCTCCTCCTTCGCCCTGGAACTGCTCTCCACCATCTCCGTCGCCCTGGTCGCCGTCGGCGTCGGCATGCGGCTGGTCCACGGTGAACTCGACCTCCACACCGGGCTGGTCATCCTCGTCCTGGCGCCGGAGGCGTACCTGCCGCTGCGCCAGGTGGGAGCCCACTACCACGCGGCCGCCGAGGGGCTCTCCGCCGCCGACGAGGTCTTCGCCGTGCTGGAGACCGCGCCGCCCCGGCGCGGCACGGCCCCGGCCCCCGACCTGCGGACCGCGGTCGTCGAACTGGACGGGGTCGCCGTGCGGGGCCGCCTCGGCGCGGTCTCCCTGCGGGTCTCCCCCGGCGAGACGATCGCCCTGACCGGTCCCAGCGGGATCGGCAAGAGCACCTTGCTCTCCGTGCTGCTCGGCTTCACCGAGCCGACCTCGGGACGGGTCCTGGCCGGCGGCACCGACCTCGCCGCCCACGACCCGGCCGGCTGGCACCGGCAGATCGCCTGGGTCCCCCAGCGGCCGTACCTCTTCGCCGGGACCGTCGCCGACAACGTACGACTGGCCCGCCCGGACGCGAGCCCGGCCGGGGTCCGCGCCGCGCTCCGGGACGCCGGCGCCCCGGACCTCGACCCCGCGACGGCCGTCGGGGAGGGCGGCGCCGGGCTCTCCGCCGGACAGCGGCAACGCGTCGCCCTGGCCCGGGCGTTCCTCGCCGACCGGCCGCTGCTGCTGCTCGACGAACCCACGGCGGCGCTGGACGGGGAGACCGAGGCGGCCGTGGTCGACGCCGTACGGCGGCTCGCCGCCGGCCGGACGGTGCTGCTCGTGGTGCACCGCCCGGCGCTGCTGGCCGTGGCGGACCGCACGGTACGGCTCGACGGGCGCCCGGAGCGTGCCCTGCCGTCCACCGCGGCGCACCCGGCCGGGGCCGAACGGCAGGCCGCGGCCACGGCCAGTGCCCCCGAACCCCTCGGCGCGGCCCTCGCCGTCGCCCCGCCCGCGCCCTCCACGGCTTCCAGGACCTCCGCGCCGCTGACCCGGGTACGCCGGGTCACGTCGCCGCTGCGGCCGCGGTTCGCCCTCGCGTTGCTGCTCGGCGCCCTCGCGCTGCTGAGCGCCGTCGGCCTGATGGCGACCTCGGCCTGGCTGATATCCCGGGCCTCGCAGCAGCCGCCGGTCCTCTACCTGATGGTCGCGGTCACCGCGACCCGCGCCTTCGGCATCGGCCGGGCGGTGTTCCGCTACGCCGAGCGCCTGGTCTCGCACGACGCCGTCTTCCGCGCCCTGGCCGACCTCAGGGTCACCGTGTACCGCAGGCTGGAGCGGCTCGCGCCCGCCGCGCTGCGCGACATCCGGCGGGGCGACCTGCTCTCCCGCCTCGTCGCCGACGTGGACGGCCTGCAGGACTACTTCCTGCGCTGGCTGCTCCCCGCGGGCGCCGCCGCGCTCACCGGCACCGCGGCGGCCGCGTTCACCGCGTGGCTGCTGCCCGGTGCCGGAGCCGCCCTGGCGGTAGGACTGCTCACCGCCGGCGTGGCCGTGCCTGCCGTCTCCGCGGCGCTCGCCCGGCGCGCCGAACGCGCCCTCGCCCCCGCCCGCGGCGAACTCGCGGCCCAGGTCGTCGAGGTGCTCACCGGCACCGCCGAACTGACCGTCGCCGGGGCACTGCCCGGGCGCCGCGCCGAGGCGGCCGAGACGGACCGCGTGCTCACCCGGATCGCGGCGCGCTCCGCGGCCGGTGCGGCGCTCGGGGCCGGACTCGGCGCCCTGGTCAGCGGGCTCACCGTCACGCTCTGCGCCTGGGTGGGCGTGCAGGCGGTGGCCGCCGGCGGACTGTCCGGGGTCGCGCTCGCGGTCGTCGTGCTCACCCCGCTCGCGGCCTTCGAGGCGGTGGCGGCCATGCCGCTCGCGGCGCAGTACCGGCAGCGCAGCCGGCAGGCGGCGCAGCGCGTGTACGACGTGCTCGACACCCCCGAGCCCGTACGGGAGCCGGAACGCCCCGCGCCCGTGCCCGCCGGACCGCACCCCCTGGTGCTGCGCGGTCTCACCGCCCGCCACCCGGGGCGGCCCCGGCCCGCGCTGGACGGCGTCGGCCTCGAACTGACGCCCGGTCGCCGGATCGCGGTCGTCGGCCCCTCCGGCTCGGGCAAGACGACCCTCGCCCACGTGCTGCTGCGCTTCCTGGACGTCGAGGCGGGCACCTACACCCTCGCGGGCACCGACGCCACGGCCCTCGACGGCGACGCCGTGCGCCGCATGGTCGGCCTGTGCGCCCAGGACGCGCACGCCTTCGACAGCACGGTCCGGGAGAACCTGCGCCTGGCCCGCCCCGGCGCGGACGACGCGGAGCTGCGCGGCGCGCTCGCCGCGGCCCGGCTCGACCTGGAGCTCGACCTCCCGGTCGGCGAGCACGGCACCCGCCTGTCCGGCGGCCAGCGCCAGCGGCTGGCGCTGGCCCGGGCGCTGCTCGCCGACTTCCCCGTCCTGGTGCTCGACGAGCCCGCCGAACACCTCGACCTGGCCACCGCCGACGCCCTGACCGCCGATCTGCTGGCCGCGACCATGGGCCGCACGACCGTGCTGATCACCCACCGTCTCACCGGTCTGGAGGAGGTCGACGAGATCCTCGTCCTCGACCGCGGCCGGGTCGTGCAGCGCGGTACGCACCAGGAGCTGGCCGCCGCCGACGGCCCGTTCCGCCGGGGCCTGGACCGCGAGCGTGCGGCCGACGCGCTGGGCGCGCCCGAGCCGGAGTCGATCACGGCGTAGGACGCGGCACCGGCCTAGGCTCGCCGTATGGCAGAACCACTGGCCAAGCTGCTGGACGCCGTCGGCTCGGTCACGACCGCGCTGCTGGCGGACGAACAACCGGGCGAAAACGCGCTCGACGTCGTCGCCGAGCAGGCCCGCGCACTCGTGGCGGCCGACGCGGGCCTGGTTCTTCTGCCGACGGTCGAGGGCGGTCTTGAGGTGGTCGCGGTCTCGGCCCAGCAGCCCGCGGGCCTGGTCGGCACGGTGCTCGAGGCGGACAGCCCGCCCGTGGCGCCGCTGATGGCGGGCGAGCCGGTGTTCGTGGAGGACGCCTCGACCGACGACCGGATGACCATGGCGATCGCCCCGCGCTTCGGGGCCTGCATGATCCTGCCGCTGCAGAGCAGCGGCCATGTGATGGGCGCGCTCGCGCTGCCGAGGGCCCACGGCGGGCCGGGCTTCACCGAGGACGAGCGCTTTGTCGCCGTCCAGTTCGCGGCGCAGGCGGCGCTTGCGCTGCTGCTCGCCGGCGCCCAGCGCGACCGCAACCGGCTGGCCGTCTACGAGGAGCGCGACCGGATCGCCCGCGACCTGCACGACCTGGTCATCCAGCGGCTGTTCGCGACCGGCCTGATGCTGCAGGGGGCCCGGCGCAAGGCGCTGCCGCCCGACGCGGAGGAGGGCATCGCGCACGCGGTCGAGGAACTGGACGCCACCATTCAGGAGGTGCGGACGGCGATCTTCGCGCTGCAGCAGGAGCCGGGCGACGACGCACCGGCGGGACTGCGCGCCCAGGTGCTGCGGGAGACCGGCTCCGCCGCGCGGGGCCTGGGCTTCCCGCCCTCCGTCCGCTTCGTCGGGCCCGTCGACCACAGGGTCGGCGCGCTCAGCGCCCGCAACCTCGTGGCGGCGCTGCGCGAGGCGCTGTCCAACGTCCAGCGGCACGCGGGCGCCACCTGGGTCGAGGTGGTGCTCGACGCCACCGCCGTCCTCGCCGACGGCCGGGAGGGGGTGCGGCTCATCGTCTCCGACGACGGCGTCGGCATCCCGGAGACCGGGCGGCGCAGCGGGCTGCGCAACCTCGCCCGCCGCGCGGAGTCGCTGGGCGGCGAGTCGATCTTCGGGCCGGGGCCGGACGGCAAGGGCACCACGCTCGCCTGGGAGGCGCCCCTGTGAGGCCGGGCGCGGTCAGCGGGCGGCGAGGATCCGCTCGATGACCAGGGCGACGCCGTCCTCCTCGTTCGCCACGGTGCGGTGCGTCGTGGCGGCCAGCACCTCGGGGTGGGCGTTGGCGACGGCGTACGAGGTGCCCGCCCACGACAGCATGGCGAGGTCGTTGGGCATGTCCCCGAAGGCCACGACCTCCTCGGCGGAGATGCCGAGGTCCGCGCAGCAGCGTGCGAGCGTCGTCGCCTTGCTGACCCCCGCACCGCTGATCTCCAGCAGCGCCGACGCGCTGGACCGGGTGATCTCGGCGTGCTCCCCGGCCACCGCGCGTGCGGTGCGCAGGAAGGCGTCCGGGTCGATGGACGGGTGCTTGGCCAGCAGCTTCAGCACGGGCTGGCCCTGCCGCCCGCCGTCCAGCAGCTCCTCCACCGGGGCGACGACCGCGTCGGGCGCGGGGGCGTACGGCGGGTACTCCGGCTCGTACGCGAAGCCGCCGGTCAGCTCGACGGCGAAGGTCGTGCCGGGGACGGCGGTGCGCAGGGAGGCGATCACCGCGAGCGCGTCCCGCGGGTCGAGGGGGTAGGCCGCCAGCAGCCGCTTGTCGCGGTGCAGGTCGTAGACGGCGGCGCCGTTGGCGCAGATCGCCATGCCGTGGCCGGCGGTGTGCGCGGCGACGACGTCCATCCACCGCGCGGGCCGGCCGGTGACGAAGAAGACCTCGATGCCCGCTGCCTCCGCGTCCGCCAGGGCGGCGATCGTCCGGGCCGAAACGGTCTTGTCGTCGCGCAGGAGCGTGCCGTCCAGGTCGGTGGCGATCAGCCGCGGCGCGGGGGCCGCGAGGGTGGCGTCCGGGGTCCTGGGATGCTGGGTGGCTGAGGTCACCGACCCATGGTCCCCCATGCGGTTGCATATGACAGCAGGCGGGCGCTGAGTGCGATCACCGCCACACTCTCCGTCGCCGTTGTCAGTGCCGGGTGTCACCATCTCGCCATGGCCCTTGTGCGTTGTGAAGAGCAGCCCGACCGGGAACCGGTGCTCCTGGCCGAGGCTTTGCCGACCGTCGTGGACGGCATCCGCCTGGCCGCGCGCACCGCGATACCCGTCGCCGATCCGGCGGCCGGCACCGCCACGACCTGCGGCCGCTGCGCCTGCGCCGCGTACCGCCACCGCACCGCCGGCGGCCACTGGATCCTGGTCGAGCCCGGCGAGTGGCCGCCGGCCACCGTCCCGGCCGGTCGCCGCTGGCGCGTCGCGGGCGACGGCACGGCGGTCAACCTGCGTGCCGCCGACCCCTCCGACACCTGCCGGATCAGTCATTTCGACGTCTGTCCCGCGGGTCCGCCGCCCACGGCGTCACCCGTGCTGCTCGGCCAGTGGCGGCGCAACGCCCGCCGCCGGCTCAACTGAGCTGGGCCGGCGCCTCGGTCGCGATGCGCTCGAAGACCTTCTGGTCCGCCGCGTAGACGGAGTCCGGCACCGGCCAGTGGAGCACGATCTCGGTGATGCCGACCTCCGCGTAGCGGCCGGCGAAGTCGACGAAGGCGTCGAGCGACTCCAGCGGGCGCTCGGCCGTCGACCCGGTCAGCAGGATGCGGTCGAGCTCGCCCGGATCCCGCTCGATCTCGGCGCAGGCGATCTCCAGCTGGTCGTACTGGTGCGAGACGACCTCGGGGCACTTGTCCACCGGCACCTCCGCCGGGCCCTTCGGGTCGCCGTAGGTCACCCAGGCCTGGCCGTAGCGCGCCGCCAGCCGCAGCCCGCGCGGGCCCGTCGCGGCCACCGCGAAGGGCACCCGCGGCCGCTGCACGCAGCCGGGGATGTTCCGCACCTCGTCCGCCGAGTAGAACTCGCCCTCGTGACTCACCACCGGCTCCGTCAGCAACCGGTCCAGTACGGTGACGAACTCGCCGAAGCGGTCGGCCCGTTCCCGCGGTGTCCACGGCACCTGCCCCAGCGCGGTCGCGTCGTAGCCCACCCCGCCGGCGCCGATGCCGAGCGTCAGCCGCCCGTCGCTCACGTCGTCGAGGGAGATCAACTCCTTGGCGAGCGTCACCGGGTGCCGGAAGTTCGGCGAGGTCACGAGCGTGCCCAGCCGGATCCGCTCCGTCGCCGCGGCCGCCGCCGTCAGCGTCGGCACCGCCCCGAACCACGGGCCGTCCCGGAAGCTCCGCCACGACAGGTGGTCGTAGGTGTAGGCGGCGTGGAAGCCGAGTTCCTCGGCCCGACGCCAGACCTTCCGGCCCTCGTTCCAGCGGTGGATCGGCAGGATCACAGTGCTCAGGCGCATGTCCTCCACCCTACGGGCCCTGGTGCCGCCCGGCCCGGAGCGGTCGGACGACCTCGGCTCCGGCGGCCGTCCGGTGGAAATCGCCGGGCAACCGCCCCCCGCGACCCCCGCCTGCGCACCCTGTGGACGGGGCGGCGCCCGCCACGCGCAACGGGACGCCGCCCTACCCCCGGACGTCAGGACCCGCAACTCGGTGTGCACTGCGCGGGAAGGTCCTCGCCGGAGCGGCCGGCCGGGGCACGGCTGGGCCACCCGGGTGGTGTTGATCGGAATATCGGCACCCTCGGGGTGCGGCACCGAGGATTTCGTGCTCACTTCCGCATCATCGGATTAGTCGCTCCCGACTCACCGAAGGAAGTGAGAGGTCATGGCTGCCAACACCCATGTCAGGACGTTCTGGGACGTCTTCGTGACGCTCCTGCTCAAGATGGTCGCGTACTTCGGGTTCGCCGTCCCGGCGTCGCGTAGCACGGCTCCTGCCGCGCCGCGACCCGAGACCGTCCCCGGGACCCGGTTCCTGCCGACCGCCGAGGCGGTCCGCCACTGGGCACCGGCGCCGCGTACGGAGCCGGCACCACAACCGGTGGTGGTGGGCGCCGCCGCGTCCGGTCCAGGGCCGCGCGTCGAACCGGGCGGACGCACACCGGAGGTCCCGTCGTGCCGCACGTCGTACCGCAGCGAACCCGTCGTGCCCGAGCCGTCAGTCCCCTTCGTCCCGGCGCCCTGCCTCACCGCCGCGGCCGACGCGCACTCCTTGCCGCCGACGATGAAGCAGCGCATCCGGGCCGAGGCCCACGGCGCCTCGCCCGTGGCCCGCGTGCGCACCCGCCCGATCGGCGACGCCGGCCTCGACCCCGCGCTGACCGACGCGACCGCGGCCCCGGCCCGCACCCCCCGCCGCCGCGAGTGGGCGCTCTGCGCATGACCGCCGCGGACGCGCGTGACCAGCCGGTACGGCGTGCCGCACGGCTCCCGTTGACGTCACGTCAGGCCGTCCCCACCGCGGGGGACCGCGTCGAGCGGACCGCCCGAGGGCAAGCGCACCAGCACCACCACGGCGCCGGACACGGCGCCCGCTCCAGCGGATCCGTCCGGACTCCCCGGACGACGGGCGCACACAGCGGCCCGCGCCGGAGCACGGCAGTGAGCACCACGAGCACCACCCCGAGCAGGACCACGAGCACCACCCCGATCAGGACCACGAGCACGATGACGAGGACGACGATGCCGGAGACGACCCGCACCCCCGGGGCTGTGACGGTCACCGCCGGCTCGACCCGGCCCCACACGCGGCGGGACACCCCGGTCCGCGACGGAGCCACGGACCGTCCGGTCGCCGACCCGCCCGCGCACGACGGCGGCCCGTACCGCCGCATCCGCGCGTACGGCGGAGCAGGCACGTACCGCCCACGCACGCCCCGCACCCCCACGCCCCGCACACCCCCGCGCCCCTCACGCGAGCGCGACCCGCGCACTGCCGCGCGCCCGCGCCCGCACCCCACGACCCGACGCAGCGCCACGCGGCACCACCGCGGGGTCCGGCCCGTCGGGGGCGACCGGTGGAGCCGACCGTGCTCCCGGACGACGCCCCGCCACGGCTGAACCGCGCGACCCGCAGGAGGAACCCCGCCAAGACGGACGCACCGCAGCGCCTCCCCTACGGGGGAGTCAACCCCAAGGACTACGCACAACCGCCCCCCAGACTGACGACGGGGTGTGGCCCGCGCCACTAGGTTCGTGGCGTGACTGTGATCGCTACCGAAAGCCTGACGAAGCGGTACCCGAGGGTGACCGCTCTGGACCGGCTCACCGTCGACATCGCACCCGGCGTGACCGGGTTGGTCGGTGCCAACGGAGCCGGCAAGTCGACCCTGATCAAGATCCTCCTGGGGTTGGCGCCGGCCACGGAAGGCCGGGCCGCCGTCCTGGGCATGGATGTGGCGACAGAGGGCGCGGCGATCCGCGCCCATGTGGGCTACATGCCGGAGCACGACTGCCTGCCCCCGGACGTGTCGGCGACGGAGTTCGTCGTCCACATGGCCCGTATCTCGGGGCTGCCGCCGGCCGCCGCGCGAGAGCGCACCGCGGACACGCTCCGCCACGTCGGCCTGTACGAGGAGCGGTACCGCCCCATGGGCGGGTACTCCACGGGCATGAAGCAGCGGGTGAAGCTGGCCCAGGCGCTGGTCCACGACCCCCGGCTGGTGCTGCTCGACGAGCCGACGAACGGGCTGGACCCCGTCGGCCGCGACGACATGCTCGAACTGATCCGGCGCGTCCACACCGAGTTCGGCATCTCCGTGCTGGTCACCTCCCACCTGCTCGGTGAACTGGAGCGCACCAGCGACCACATCGTCGTCATCGACGGCGGCTCCCTGCTGCGCTCCTCCTCGACCAGCGACTTCACCCAGGCGACCGCCTCGCTCACCGTCGAGGTCACCGAGCACGAGGACGAGCTGGTGGAGAAGCTGACCGCCGCCGGGCTCAACGCGCACGCGGACGGCCGGCTGGTCATGGTCGACATCGACGGGGACGAGACGTACGACGCGGTCCGCGACGCGGTCGCGGAGCTCGGCACGGGCCTGGTGCGCATGGAGCAGCACCGGCACCGCATCGCCGAGATCTTCCGGGGAGGGGACGAGCATGACGCAGCTTGAGGGCAGGACGCCCGCCGCCGACGTCATCCACGACATCGGTTACCGGCACTACGACGGCCCGCGCCTGGGCCGCGGCTACGCGCGCACGTCGCTGTACGTCCAGAGCCTGCGCAGCGCGTACGGGCTCGGCCGTTCGGCGAAGTCCAAGGTGCTGCCGATGATCCTGCTGGCCGTGATGTGCGTTCCGGCCGGGATCATGGTCGCGGTGGCGATCGGCACGAAGGCGACCAAGCTGCCGATCGAGTACACCCAGTACGCGATCATCATGCAGGCGGTCATCGGCCTCTACCTGGCGGCGCAGGCCCCGCAGGCCGTCTCGCTGGACCTGCGGTTCAAGACGACCCCGCTGTACTTCTCGCGTCCGATCGAGGCGGTCGACTACGTCGCGTCGAAGTTCGCCGCGCTGACCACGGCGCTGTTCATCCTCACCGCGACGCCGCTGCTGATCATGTACATCGGGGCGCTGCTGGCCAAGTTCGACGTGAGCGACCAGAGCGCGGGCTTCGCCAAGGCGATGCTCGCCGCCCTGCTGCTGTCGCTGCTGTTCGCGGGCATCGGCCTGGTCATCGCGGCGCTGACGCCGCGCCGGGGCTTCGGCGTCGCCGCGGTCATCGCCGTGTTCACGCTCTCGTACGGCGCGGTGACCAGCGTCCAGGGCGTCGCCTCGATCAACGGCAACGCCGACGTGATCGGCTGGCTCGGCCTGTTCTCGCCGATCACGCTGATCGACGGCGCGCAGACCTGGTGGCTGGGGGCGACCTCCAGCTTCCCCGAGGGCGCGGGCCCGAAGGACGCGGTCGTCGGCACGGTCTACCTCCTCGTCCTCCTCGCCGTGATCGCCGGCTCCTTCGGCCTGCTGATGCGCCGCTACCGAAAGGCCGTACTGTCGTGACCACCCTGTCCATCGACCACGTGTCCCGCTGGTTCGGCAACGTCGTCGCCGTCAACGACGTGACGATGACGATCGGCCCCGGCGTCACCGGGCTGCTCGGCCCCAACGGCGCGGGCAAGTCCACCCTGATCAACATGATGGGCGGCTTCCTGGCCCCCTCGGCCGGCACCGTCACCCTCGACGGCGCCACGGTCTGGCGCAACGAGCAGGTGTACCGGCACATCGGCATCGTCCCCGAACGGGAGGCGATGTACGACTTCCTGACGGCCCGGGAGTTCGTGGTCGCCAACGCCGAACTGCACGGGCTGGCGGACCCGGGGGCGGCGGCGCAGCGCGCCCTGGCCACGGTCGAGATGGAGTTCGCCCAGGACCGCGCGGTCTCCACGTACAGCAAGGGCATGCGGCAGCGCGCCAAGATGGCCTCCGCGCTCGTGCACGACCCGTCGGTGCTGCTGCTGGACGAGCCCTTCAACGGCATGGACCCCCGGCAGCGGCTGCACCTGATGGACCTGCTGCGGCGGATGGGCGCCGAGGGCCGCACGGTGCTGTTCTCCTCGCACATCCTGGAGGAGGTCGAGCAGCTGGCGAGCCACATCGAGGTGGTCGTCGCCGGCCGGCACGCCGCCTCGGGAGACTTCCGCAAGATCCGCCGGCTCATGACGGACCGGCCGCACCGCTACCTGGTGCGCTCCAGCGACGACCGGGCGCTCGCCGCCGCGCTGATCGCGGACGGGTCCACGGCCGCCATCGAGCTGGACTGGAAGGAGCGGGCGCTGCGCATCCAGGCGATCGACTTCGCCGGCTTCACCGAGCTGCTGCCGCGCGTCGCGCGGGAGCGGGGCATCCGGCTCTTCACGGTCTCGCCGTCCGACGAGTCCCTGGAGAGCGTCTTCTCCTACCTGGTCACGGCGTAGGCACACGGCTGTAAGGAGCTCCGATGTTCAATCCCACCGTGGCCAGGCTGACCTACCGGGGGCTGCTGGGCCGCCGCCGGGCCCTGGTCCTGTTCGCCCTGCCTGCGCTGCTGATCCTGATCTCCGTGGCGGTGCGGGCGCTGGTCGGCGCCGACGACTCCATCGCGAGTTCGGTGCTGGGCGGTTTCGCGCTGGCGACGATGGTGCCGCTGGTCGGCGTGATCGCCGGTACCGGCGCCATCGGGCCGGAGATCGACGACGGCTCGATCATCTACCTGCTGGCCAAGCCGGTACGGCGGCCGACGATCATCGTCACCAAGCTGCTGGTCGCCATCGCGGTGTCGGTGGTCTTCTCGGCGGTGCCGACGCTGATCGCCGGGTTCATCCTCAACGGCAACAGCCAGGGCATCGCGGTCGCGTTCACCGCGGCGGCGGCGGTCGCCTCCGTCACGTACGCGGCGATCTTCCTGCTGCTGGGCGTGGTGACCCGGCAGGCCGTGGTCTTCGGCCTGGTCTACGCGCTGATCTGGGAGTCGCTGATCGGCAGCCTGGTACCCGGGGCGCGCACGCTGAGCGTGCAGCAGTGGGCCCTGGCGCTGGCCCAGAAGATCGCCGGCGAGGGCACGGTGACCTCCGACGTGGGGCTGCCGCTCGCAGTGGTGCTGCTGGTCGGCGTCACCCTCGCCGCGACGGCCTTCGCGGGGCAGCGGATGCGGTCGCTGACGCTGGCCGGCGAGGAGTGATCGTTCCGGCCTAGGGCCCGTCCCACCGTAAGCCGCCCGGGTGGTCTTCTTCCGCCCGGGCGGCCCTGCTCCCCCGACGTCCGCACATCGGATTGTCAGATGTGCGGCGTGACGTCCGAGACTCCGCTGCTCTTCGCCGTGGGTGTGTTCCTGGCCGCCCTCGGCCTGCTCATCGCGCTGTTCAGCCCGGAGCTGGCCCACCGCATCGACGCGCTCGCCGGGCGTGCCGCCGCCGGGCTCCGCCGCCGGTGGTCCCGTGACCGGGGCCGCCGGCGCTTCGTCCTCGTCCCCCGGAAGTGGGCTGGATCACAGGACTCCTTGAGAATTCAAGGGAATGTCGCTACCGTGAAGGAGGTTGAATCGTAAACCAACGCGTCCCCAAGGAGTTAGTCATGGGCCTGTTCAATCGCAAGAGCGATGCCAACGAGACCGCTGCCGTCACCACCGCGCCGTCCGCCGACCTGGCGCACCTGACCGGCGAGTACACGATCGACCCGACCCACAGCGAGGTCGGCTTCGCCGTGCGCCACGCGATGGTCACCACCGTGCGCGGCCAGTTCGCGGAGTACGAGGGCAAGCTGCAGCTGGACGGCAGCAAGCCGGCCAACTCCTCCGCCGAGGTCACCATCAAGGTCGTCAGCATCGACACCAACCAGGCCCAGCGCGACGAGCACCTGCGCACCGGCGACTTCTTCGACGCCGCCACCTACCCGGAGATCAGCTTCCGCAGCAGCTCCGCCGAGCAGGTCGACGACGAGACCTACCGCATGCACGGTGACCTCACGATCAAGGACACCACCAAGCCGGTCTCCATCGACTTCACCTACAACGGCTCCGCCACCGACCCCTACGGCAACCTCCGTGTCGGTTTCGAGGGCTCGACGACCGTCAACCGCGGCGACTGGGGCCTCACCTACAACGCGGCCCTCGAGGGCGGCGGCGTCCTGATCAGCGACAAGGTCAAGCTGACCTTCGACATCTCCGCGATCAAGGCGGCCTGAACCCGCTGAAGCAGCCGTCCCCCTGCCGCACGATGGAGGGGATGGCAACGGACGAGACGGCCGGCACCGCCGGCACCGGGCCGCCGCACCGCACCGAGCGGCGCGGCGGCCCGGGTCGTCGTCCCCGAGGTGCGGGCCTGGGTGCGCTCCGCCCCCGGGACGCACGTCTGGCTGCTGGCCCTCGCCGTGACCAGCGGCATCATGGCGGCCGCCCCGCCGGACCTGCGGTCCTTCCTGCTGCACCACAACAGCACCAACCTGGCGGAGCTCGGCTCCCAGCCGGTGCGGGCGCTGGTCGGCAGCGCGCTGTGGACCGAGTCCCCGGCGGCCTTCGGGCTGTACGCGCTCTGCTTCGAGGCCGTCCACGCCCCCGCCGAGCGCTGGCTGGGCACCCGGCGCTGGCTCGGCGTCGTGGCCCTGGCCCACGTCGGGGCGAGCGTCCTCAGCCAGCAGGCCGTGCTGCTCGGCATCCACGCGGACCGGCTGCCGGCCTCGCTCGCCCACACCGTCGACATCGGCGTCAGCTACGGGCTGGCCGGGGCCATCGGCGTGCTCACCCACCGGGTACGACCGCCCTGGCGGCTGCCCTACCTGCTCGCCGCCGCGGGCTTCTTCGCCTACCCCCTGGTCACACCGGGCCGCACCTACACCGACCTCGGGCACGTCATCGCCCTGCTGATCGGCCTCGCGTGCCGCGGGCTCACGCCCCGGGGAAGAGCCGCTCCAGGACCAGGGCGATCCCGTCCTCGCCGTTGGAGGCCGTGACCTCGTCGGCGGCCGCCTTCAGCAGCGGGTGGGCGTTGCCCATCGCGACGCCGTGGGCCGCCCACTCGAACATCGGCAGGTCGTTGGGCATGTCACCGAAGGCGATGGTCTCGGCGGCCGTCACACCCAGCCGGCGGGCGGCCAGCGACAGCCCCCGGGCCTTGGACAGCCCCAGCGGCAGCAGCTCCACGATGCCCGTACCGGACATCACGGCGCTGACCAGGCCCCCGGCGGCCGTGGTCGCCGCGTGCGCGAGCTCGTCGTCGCCCAGTCGCGGATGCTGGACGTAGAGCTTGCTGACGGGCGACGCCCACAGCCCCTCCACGTCGTCCACCTCGCCGCCCACCGGCAGCTCCGAGTCGAACAGCCGGTAGCCGGGGCCGAGCACGATGTCGCCGTCGATGCCGTCGAGCGCCGCCGCCACGGCCAGCGGGCCGGTCTCCGCCTCGATCTTGGCCAGCGCCGTCCGGGCGGTCTGCCGGTCCAGCGTGACCGAGGTCAGCAGCCGCCGCTCGCCCGCGTGGTAGACCTGCGCGCCCTGCATGCAGACGGCCAGGCCCTCGTAGCCCAGGTCCTCCAGGACGTGCACCGTACGGGCCACCGGGCGGCCGGTGACGACGATGTGATCGGCACCCGCCGCGGTGGCCGCAGCGAGCGCCTTGCGCGAACGTCCGGAGACGGTGTGGTCGGGGCCGAGCAGCGTGCCGTCGAGATCCGTCGCGACCAGACGGTAGGGGAGCGGGGCGGTCACTTGGCTACCGGCTCCAGCACCTCACGGCCGCCCAGGTACGGGCGCAGCACCTCGGGGACGCGGACCGAGCCGTCGGCCTGCTGGTGGTTCTCCAGGATGGCGACGATGGTGCGCGGGATGGCGCACAGGGTGCCGTTGAGTGTGGCCAGCGGGCGGGTGCCGTTCTCGTCCCGCAGCCGCACGGAGAGCCGGCGGGCCTGGAACTCGGTGGTGTTCGAGGTCGAGGTCAGCTCGCGGTACTTGCCCTGGGTGGGGATCCACGCCTCGCAGTCGAACTTGCGCGCCGCCGAGGAGCCCAGGTCACCCGAGGCCAGCTCGATCACCCGGAAGGGCAGCTCGAGCGAGGTCAGCCACTGCTTCTCCCACTCCAGCAGCCGGGCGTGCTCGGCCTCGGCGTCCTCGGGGCGGGTGAAGACGAACATCTCCACCTTGTCGAACTGGTGGACGCGGATGATGCCGCGGGTGTCCTTGCCGTACGAGCCCGCCTCGCGCCGGTAGCAGGGCGAGAAGCCCGCGTAGCGCAGCGGCAGCTTCGACGCCTCGATGATCTCGTCCATGTGGTACGCGGCGAGCGGGACCTCGGAGGTGCCGACCAGGTACAGGCCGTCCTTCTCCAGGTAGTACACGTCGTCCTCGACCTGGCCGAGGTAGCCGGTGCCGGCCATGGCCTCCGGCTTGACCAGCGTCGGGGTCAGCACCGGGACGAAGCCGGCCGCGGTGGCCTGCGCGATGGCCGCGTTGACCAGGGCCAGCTCCAGCAGGGCGCCGGGGCCGGTCAGGTAGTAGAAGCGCGAGCCGGAGACCTTGGCGCCGCGGTCGACGTCGATGGCGCCGAGCAGCTCGCCGAGGTCGATGTGGTCCCTGGGCTCGAAGCCCTCGGCCGCGAAGTCGCGCGGGCTGCCGATGACCTCCTTGACGACGAAGTCCTCCTCGCCGCCGACGGGGGCGTCCGGGTGGACGATGTTGCCGAGCTGCAGCAGCAGGCGCCGCGCCTCCTCGGCGGCCTCGTGCTGCTCGGCGTCGGCGGTCTTCACGGCGGCCTTGAGCTGCTCGGCCCGCTTCAGCAGCTCGGCCCGCTCCTCGCCCTGGGCCTTGCCGACCAGCTTGCCCAGCGACCTCTGCTCCGCGCGCAGCTCGTCGAAGCGGGTACTGGACGACCTGCGCCGCTCGTCTGCGGAGAGCAGGGCGTCGACGAGCGCGACGTCCTCTCCACGGGCGCGCTGGGAGGCGCGCACACGGTCGGGGTCCTCACGAAGCAGGCGAAGGTCAATCACGGGAACAGGCTACCGGTGCGCCGGGTGCCGACGCGACAAGTTAAGTGCTTTATGGGGTGTTATGTCCGCTTCGAAAGCGGGCTGCGGGAAAAGCCGTACTGCCGATAATGGCGGGTCGGTTACCGTCAACCGAATTCTTCGCGTCCCTCCGGGGAGGGCATGTGGCCTGTGGACAAAGGCAGTTGGGGCAGGTCCGGAGCGGAGAGTTATCCACAGGGGGAGGGGTGTCCCCCTCACTTGTCCACAGCGGGTGTGGATGGGCTGTGGAAGATGGACCTGATCATTCCGCAGGGTGGGTGCGGGGGCATGGATTCCCGGTTCAAACCCTCCTAACACTCACTTTCGAGTGAGAACTCTTCCCTCTATCGAGTTGTTCGAAGGTATTGGGATGACGAATGATGACCTGGGGGTCTGTGGGACCAGTTGGCGCGAGTGTGCCGATTTGTCGATCTGGCGGTTCCTTGGGCGACTTGTTCTGTCGACTTATCCCCAGCCCGCGGCAAGGGCCTGTGGATAACGCGGTGGACAACCGAAGGGGCCACCGGTTGTTCACCGAGGCCCCCGGGAAGCGGTGCGCGAGCGCCTCAGACCCGCCCGTCCAGGGCGCGCCCCAGCCAGTCCGCCGCGGCCGTGAACTCCTCGTCCGTGGTCCCCTTGCGCTGCTGCGGCGGCACCTCGTCCGCGCGCGGGTACGAGCCGAGGAAACGCACCTGCGGACAGATCCGCTTCAGGCCCATCAGCGCCTCGCCGACCCGGCGCTCGGTGATGTGCCCCTCGCAGTCCACCGAGAAGCAGTACCGGCCGATCCCCTCGCCGGTCGGCCGCGACTCGATGCGGATCAGGTTCACCCCGCGCACCGCGTACTCCTGCAGCAGTTCCAGCAGCGCGCCGGGGTGGTC
The DNA here is from genome assembly GCF_056858595.1 of Streptomyces sp. TOM-9. Taxonomy (NCBI): domain Bacteria; kingdom Bacillati; phylum Actinomycetota; class Actinomycetes; order Kitasatosporales; family Streptomycetaceae; genus Streptomyces; species Streptomyces sp. TOM-9. The sequence continues at coordinate 5,005,996 of NZ_JBXEQB010000001.1, forward strand.
GTCGCCCAGCCAGAACACCGCCGAGGTCTTGTCGGCGCCGGTCGGCGCGACCGGCCGGGCCGGACGGCCGACCAGCACGAAACGGGTCTCGGCGTTCGCCGCGTCGTGGATCTGCGTGGCCAGCGGCTCCAGCCCGTACGTCGGCGCCGCGAACTCGCCCGCGAACGCCGCGTCGTACCGGCCCTCCGCCACCAGTCGGGCCCCGTCCGCGTTCGACGCCGCCGACTCCCACGCGGCGTCCGGCAGGTGCGCCGTCAGCCACTTGCGGACCTGCACCTGCGCCGCCGGATGACCGGTGACCGTCTTGACGTCCCCGAGCCCCGTACCCGGGCGCACCAGCAGCGCGAACGCGATGTGCAGCCGCACCTCGCGGTAGATCATCAGCGGGGTGCCCGCCGCCAGTTCGTCCAGCGTCGCGGTGATGCCGCCCTCCATCGAGTTCTCGATGGGCACCAAGGCCGCCGCGGCCTCCCCGCTGCGCACCGCGTCGAGCGCGGCCTGCACCGAGACCATCGGTACCAGCTCGCGTGTGGCGGCCTCCGGAAGCGTCCGGAGCGCGGCCTCGGTGAAGGTGCCCTCAGGGCCGAGATAGGTGTAACGGCTCGCCGGCGACATGTCTGTCAGCCTAGGCCCTGCCGCCGAGGTCCCGCCTCAGGACTCCAGCAGCCGCTGGCCGACGTACTCGCCCGGTGCCGCGCCGCCCGGGACCGCGAAGAGCCCGCTGGCCTCGTGCCGCAGGAAGCGCGACAGGCCGTCGCCCCGGTCGAGTTTGCGCTGCACCGGCACGAACCCCTTGAGCGGGTCGGCCTGCCAGGCCACGAAGAGCAGCCCGGCGTCCGGTGCGCCGTCGTCACGGTAGCCGTCGTGGTACGAGTACCCGCGCCGCAGCATCGCCGCGCCGCCGTTGGAGGCCGGGGCGGCGACGCGGACGTGCGCGTCGGCGGCGATCGCGAAGGTACGGCCGTCCGGGCCGACCTTGTCGAGGTCGGGCTCGCTCGCCTCGGTGCCGCCGGACAGCGGGGCGCCGTCGGCCTTGCGCCGCCCGATCACCTTCTCCTGGCGCTCCTGGGGGAGGTTGTCCCAGGTGTCCAGCAGCATGCGGATGCGCCGGACGACCGCGTAGGAACCGCCCGCCATCCACTGCGGGGAGCCGGAGGCGGGGACGAAGACGCGGGCGTCGAAGTCGGGGTCGGAGGGCCGGGGGTTGTTGGAGCCGTCGACCTGGCCCATCAGGTTGCGGGCGGTGCGCGGCTCGGCGGTCGTGCCCGGGGTGCGGTTGAAGCCGTTCATCTGCCAGCGCAGCGTCGCCGTGCCCGCGGCCTCCTTCTGCAGCACGCGCAGGGCGTGGAAGGCGACCAGCGCGTCGTCGGAGCCGATCTGGATCCACAGGTCGCCGTCGCTGCGCCCGCGGTCGAGCGCGTCGGAGGCGAAGTCGGGCAGCGGGGCGAGCGCCTGCGGCATCCGCCCGGTCAGCTCCGTCCCGGCGAAGAAGCCGCGCCCGAAGCCGAAGGTGACGGTGAGCGAGGACGGCCCGGCGTCCAGGGCGATCTGGTTGTCGCCCGACGGGGCCCGGCCCTCCGTCATCGCCTCGGCCGCCGCCGACCAGCGGCGCAGCAGCGCCGCGGCACCCTTGCGCCCGGCGCCCGCGGCCAGGTCGAAGGCGACCAGGTGGCCGCGGGCCTGCAGCGGGGTGGTGATGCCGGCCTGGTGGGTGCCGTGGAAGGGGACGGCCGTGGCGCCGACGGAGGTCAGCGCCGTGGCCTCGTCCCGCGTGGCGTGCGCGGTGACGGCGCCCGAGGTGCCGCCCACGAGCAGTCCCGCGGCGCCCGCCGCTCCGGCGGTGCCGAGCAGACGGCGCCGCGAGAGGTCCTGAGGACGGTCGTTCATGAGCCGATCTTCACTACCTTCGTGCGGGTGACCTGGTCGATGTCCGAGGTCCGTACGGTCACGGCGACCGTCCACTCCCCGGGGACCGGGATCTGGACGTTCTCGGCACTCCAGTGACCGGTGTCGATCTTGCCCAGCGTCACCGGGATGGGGCCGATCTTCTTGGACTTCAGGGTGAAGGAGACCTGCACCTCGGGGACGTCGAAGGCCCGTCCGTCGGGGGCGGTGACCAGCAGGTGGAGCTCGTTCTCGGCGACGCCGCCCGGGTCCAGGGTCACCTCCGCCTCGCCCTTGCCGTTCGTGCCGCCCGTGTCGAACGGGATCCTCACGTCCAGCGGCTCGGGCACCTCGGACACCGGCGCGGAGGCCTGCTGCTGCGCCGCGCCCTCCTCGGCGGCCCTGCCCGGCTGGGTGCCGGTCAGCAGCGTCGTGACGGCCAGCACCACGACCGCGACGGCCACCTCCGCCAGCACCGACTTGCGCAGGCCCGTGCGCTCGGTGTCGGCGTCGCGGTCCTTGCGGGCCCGCTCCTTGGCCAGCGCCGCCTCCTGGCGGGCCAGCTGTTCGGCGCGCTCGGACGCACCCCCGCCCCCGCCGCCCTTCCGTCCCACGGCGACCGGCTGGGCGACGGCGGCCTTGCCGCGGACGGCCGTGTCGCCGAGCCGCGCGGTCCAGCGGCGGGACAGCCAGGCCAGCTCCACCAGGAGGATGACCAGGCCGATCTTGACCAGCAGCAGCTGGCCGTAGCCGGTGGACACCAGCGCGTCCCAGGAGCCCAGCTGGCGCCAGGACTGGTAGACGCCGGTGACGACCAGGGTCACCACCGCCCCGAAGGCGATCCGGGAGAAGCGCTGCACCACCGCCCGTTCCACGCGCTGCCCGCCCCACAGCGCGACCAGCAGTGCGGTGAGACCGCCGAGCCAGACGGCCATGGCCAGCAGGTGCACGATGTCGACGGGCATCGCCACCGAGGCCTGGATGCCGACCGAGGCGTGCTCGGCCATGGCCCACGTCGCGGCCAGGCCGACCGATACGACCGTGCCGCCGATGGCCAGGCCCCAGGCGAGGTCCTGGCGTTCGACCGGGTCCTCCCGCTTGGCCCAGCTGCCGAAGAGCACGGCGATGAACACCGCGCCCGCGGCGAGCAGCAGCAGCCGGGACACCAGCGCCGCGCCGGGCCGGGTGTCCAGGACGTCCCGTACGCCGCCGAGGTCGAAGGCGTCGCCCAGCCCGCCCCCGTCGGCGTAGGGGGCGCGCAGCATCAGCAGCAGTATCGTCGCGGCGACCATCGCGGCCCAGCCGGCGGCCACCAGCCGCCGCATCGACCGCGTCCGCGCGCCGTCCGGCCAGCACACACCGATGAAGAACGCGGCGCCGACCAGCAGCGCGAAGCCGAGGTAGGCGGCGTAGCGGGCGATGTCGTACAGGGTGCCGACGGCGCCCCCGCCCACCTCCTGGTCGGGCAGCTGGACGGAGGTCTTGGAGGGCGCGCCGATGGAGAAGGTGAAGGCGCCCGCGACCGGGTGGCTGTCGGCCGAGACGACCTTCCACGCCACGGTGTACGTGCCGTCGCCGAGCCCCGGGCGCAGGGCGACGGCCGCGGTCGTGCTGCCCCTGCCGCCGTCGTTCGCGTCGCCGGTCTCGGCGCGCTTGCCGTCCGGGCCGAGGACCCGGATGGAGTCCTTCGACAGCAGCACACCCTCGGAGAAGGACAGCCGCACCTGCGCCGGCGCGGTCTTGACGACCGAACCCTGCGCCGGGTCGGAACCGACGAGCGCGGCGTGCGCGGACGCCGGTGCCGCGGTGCCGAGCAGCAGGCCGAGCACGGCGAGCGGTACGGCCAGCAGCCGCAGCGCGGACTTCGTCATCACCCTCATGGCGCTCTCCTCAGTCCCCCGGGTGGTAGCCCGCGGGCTTGACCGGGACCCGTACGTCGATGGTGTCGGCGTCGTCGAAGTGCAGCCGCAGCGAAACCTGCTCGCCGGCCGCGGGCTTGTGCTCCAGGTTCGTCAGCATCAGGTGGTTGCCGCCGAGCGCGAGAGTGAGCCGCCCGCCCGCCGGGACCGTGAAGGAGGTCACCCGGCGCATCCGGTTGTCCTCGGTGCTGTGCAGGGTGATGTCCCCGGACAGGTCGCTGGTGACGGAGGTCAGCCGGGCGTCCCGGTCGCCGGTGTTGCTGACGGTGAAGTAGCCGGCCGCCATGTCCGCCAGCGCGGGCTGCGGGATGTAGGCGCCGCTCACCGTCAGTTCGGGGCCGTCCGGTGACCCGGAGCAGGCCGTGGCGCCGAGCAGCACCAGGGCCGCCGCCACGGGGATCCGCCGCAGGGAGCGGGCCGGGGTCACGGCGTCCGCCCCGCGATGATCTTCGGCAGGTCGGCGGCGAACTCCTCGGACGTCGTGCCCGACATGTACAGCGCGTGCGCCTTGTCGTCCTTCGGCGAGTACGCGATGACCTGGGCGCCGTGCGTCACGGTGATGCTGCCGTCCTTCTCCTTCACCGGCTTCTCCACGTCCACGCCGAGCGAGCGCGCGCCCGCCTGGATCGTGGCGAAGTCACCGGTGAGGCCGACGAAGGACTTGTCCTGCGCGCCCAGCCACTCGCCGAGCCGCTGCGGGGTGTCGCGTTCGGGGTCGGTGGTCACGAAGACCACGACGAGCTCGTCCTGCTCGGCCGCGGGCAGCTTCGACTTGGCGATGGCGATGTCGCTCATCGTCGTCGGGCAGACGTCCGGGCAGTGGGTGTAGCCGAAGAAGAGCAGGGTCGGCCGGCCCTTGGTCCGCTCGACGAAGTCGTACGTCGTGCCGTGCGTGTCCGTGAGGATCATGTCCGGCTTCTCGAACGGCGTGTCCAGGACGGTCGCGGCCTTCGGTGTCCCCTCGACGGAGACGACCGGCTCGGCGCCGGAGGTGTCCGCCCCGCCGTCCGGGCCGCCGCAGGCGGCGAGGGTCAGGGCGAGTGCGGCGACGGCGGCGGCCGAGGCTGCCGCCCTGAGGGTGGTACGCATCAGGGGTTCCCCAGGAATTCGTTGCGGCGCCGGGGCGGCCGCGGTGCGTGCGCGGCGGCCGCCCCGGCGATGGTGCGTCAGGCGGACGGGGTGCCCGTGCCGCGGCGGCGGCCGGCCAGCACGCCGAAGGCGACGCCCAGCACGCCCACGACGATGCCGACGATGCCCAGCACCCGGGCCGTGGTGTCACCGGCGTCGGCGGAGGCGGTCTTCTCGGTGGCGCCGTCGCCGGACGCCGAGACGGCCTCGGCCTTGGCGTCGTCCTTCTTGTCGTCCGAGGTGGCGGCGTCGTGACCGTGGCCGTCGTCCGCGGCGTCGGCCAGGGTCAGCACGGGCGCCGGGTGCTCCGGCTCCTCCTGGCCCTCCTGCTGCTCCTCGATCCAGCGCACGACCTCCTTGTTGTCGTACGTCTGGAGCGCCTTGAAGACCAGCTGGTCGGTGTCCTCGGGCAGCGGGCCCAAGGAGACGGGGAACTGCTGGAACTCGCCGGGCTTGATCTTCCCGCCGCTCCAGGTGATCTTCGTGACGGCCTCGGTGAGGTCGCCGTGCCCGGTCTTCAGCGGGGTCTTGAGCTTGGTCCTGGTGATCTGCACCGTCCAGCCGGGAACCGGCTGGGTGGAGACGGAGGCGATCGGGTGGTCGCCCGGCAGGTTGACCTCGACCTTGATCGTCGAGGCCTTGTCGTCCTCGTTGGGGACCTTGAACGCGACCGTGCTGTAGCCGCCCTTGGCGGCGTTGCCGGGCTGGACGCTCACGTGCGCGAAGGCGGGGACGGCGGTGGCGAGCACGGCCGCCCCGGTGACGGCGGCGAGGGCGGTGGCGCGGCGCATGACGGTGTTCATGATGCGGAGACTCCACGGTGACGGAGGGAAGGTGACGGATGGCACGCGTGCGGCGCGCGCGACTCCGCCCTCGTACGTCGGTGGAGCGGGTCGCGTTCAGGCCGCGAGGGCGTACGCCGGCGGACCGCGCCGGGCCAGGCTGTGCCGCAGCAGCGCCGTGCGCGGCACGCGGGTGGAGCCGCCGGTGCGGCTCGGGGCGAGGACGGCGCGGGGCGCGGCCGGGCTGCCCGTCAGCAGGAGGCGTACGAGCGCGACGGCGTGGCGCAGGGCGCCGCCCGACAGTTCGGCCAGCCCGCGGGCCGACAGGGCGACCAGCCGCCACAGCGCGGCCTCGCCGCGGCGCAGCAGCCAGCCGGCGGTCACCGCGGCGACCACGTGCCCGAGCAGCATGGGGAGGCTGTAGGAGAGCATCGTGCTCTCGGCGGCCGCGGAGGGCATGCCGGGCATCGCGGGCATGCCCACCATGTGACCCGTCCCGGCCGCGGAGTGCGCGTGGGAGCGCAGCGCCGCCGTCCGTTCGTCGCAGAGCAGCCGCCCGGCGATCTCGGCTATCCCGCCGGCACCGCAGACCCCGCCCACGTTGAACAGCACGTGCAGCACGAGTTGTCCGCCCGCGAGCCCGGTCGCGATGGCGGGCATCGAGCGCTCCCGCCCGGCGAGCGGGGCGACGACCGCGAAGACGACCAGCCAGCCCACCGCCAGCGTCCAGCCGGGCACCCCGTGCCCCGACGCCAGCATGTGCGCGCCCGCGGACAACACGACGCAGACCGCGGTGAACACCGCGGCCCGCAGCAGTCGCAGATCGGCGCCGGCGCGCACGGGGGTAGACATGACGGGCGTCATCCTCTCACCGCGGGCCCGCCTTGCGAACGGCGGGTCCCGGAACACGCCGGTCTGTGCTATGCGTCCGGCGGCGTTCCTACACCCGCCTGAGGAGCGACGGCATCCGCCGTATGGCTGGCATCACGTCAACGCCACGCTTACCGACCGTGTTTCGGGGCAATACGTATCGGTATGTCGAGCCGCAGCCAGGAGGCTGAGCATGAGCATCTGGTGGTCCCTCCACTTGCGGCGCGAGGCTGCGAGCGTTCCGCTCGCCCGCCGGCTCCTGCTGGGGACGATGGAGACCGCCGGGGTGGACCCCGACATCTCCTACGACCTGTCGGTCGCCCTCACCGAGGCCTGTGCCAACGCCGTTGAGCACGCCGCCCACGGCGAGTACCGGGTGACGGCCCGCATCGAGGGCGACCGCTGCCGCATCGAGGTGGCGGACTCCGGCCCGGGCTTCGCCCCGGACCTGCGCCGTACGCACCACTCCGTACGTCCGCTGGCGAAGAAGGACCAGCACGCCGAGCACGGGCGCGGGCTGTTCCTGATCGAGGCGCTGGTGGACCACGTCCACTTCCACAACCGTCCCGGGCACGGGGCGGTGGTCAGTTTCGACAAGATCCTCAAGTGGCGGGACGACTCGCTGCTCAAGGTCTCCTGACGCACGGAGGCCGGGGCCCCACGGAGGTCCGCGGGGCCCCGGCCGTCGGTCCGGGCGGCGGGGGTCAGCCCTTGAGGGCGGCCATCCAGCGCTCGACCTCGTCGGAGCGGCGCGGCAGGCCGTCGCTGAGGTTCCGGTTGCCGTCCTCGGTGACGAGGATGTCGTCCTCGATGCGGACGCCGATGCCCCGGTACTCCTCCGGCACGGTCAGGTCGTCGGCCTGGAAGTACAGGCCGGGCTCGACCGTGAGGACCACGCCCGGCTCCAGCGTGCCGTTGACGTAGGTCTCCGTGCGGGCGGCGGCGCAGTCGTGGACGTCCAGGCCGAGCATGTGGCCGGTGCCGTGGAGGGTCCAGCGGCGCTGCAGGCCGAGTTCGAGGACGCGCTCGACCGGGCCCTCGACCAGGCCCCACTCGACGAGCTTCTCGGTGAGCACGCGCTGGGCGGCGTCGTGGAAGTCGCGGTAGGCGGCGCCCGGGCGGACGGCGGCGATGCCGGCCTCCTGCGCCTCGTACACGGCGTCGTAGATCTTCCGCTGGATGTCGCTGTACGTGCCGTTCACCGGCAGCGTGCGCGTGACGTCGGCGGTGTAGAGGCTGTGGGTCTCCACGCCGGCGTCGAGCAGCAGCAGGTCGCCGGAGCGGACCGGGCCGTCGTTGCGGACCCAGTGCAGGGTGGTGGCGTGCGGGCCGGACGCGCAGATGGAGCCGTAGCCGACGTCGTTGCCCTCGACACGGGCGCGCAGGAAGAACGTTCCCTCGATGTAGCGCTCGGAGGTCGCCTCGGCCTTGTCCAGGACCCGGACGACGTCCTCGAAACCGCGCGCGGTGGAGTCGCAGGCCTTCTGCAGCTCGCCGATCTCCCACTCGTCCTTGACCAGCCGCAGCTCGGACAGGAACTCCTTCAGCTCGGCGTCGCGCTCGGCGGTGACCTTGTCGGTCAGCGCGGCCTCGATGCCGGCGTCGTAGCCGCGGACGACCCGGACCGGGCCCGTGGCCCCGCGCAGCACGTCGGCGACCTTGCGGACGTCGGCGCACGGCAGGCCCAGCAGGACCTCGCCCTCGGTCAGGCTGTGGCGGCGGCCGGTCCACAGCTCGCCCTGGCCGTCCAGCCAGAACTCGCCGTTCTCCCGGGAGGAGCGGGGGAGCAGGTAGGCGGTCGCGTCGTGAGATCCGTCACCGTTGGGCTCCAGGACCAGCACGGCGTCCTGGGTCTGGTCGCCGGTGAGGTGCACGTACTCACTGGCGGCACGGAAGGGGTAGTCCGTGTCGTTGGCGCGGGTGCGCAGGTTGCCGGCCGGGACCACCAGCCGCTCGCCGGGGAAGCGCGCCGACAGCGCCGCGCGCCGCTTGGCGGCGTACGGTGCCTGCTCGATCGGCTGCAGGTCGCGCAGTTCGGTGTCGGCCCAGCCGGACTTCATCACCTCGGTGAGCTCGTCGGAGACGGCCGGGTACAGGCCGTTCTTCCGCTGCTTGATGGGCTCGTCGCCTTCCGGGGTCTCCGGAGCGCGGTCCTCGGCCACGTCATGCCTCCTCGCAGTAGACCACCCCATCGTAAGTGGGTGCGCGGGGAGGACCGGCGGCGGTCCCGCCGGTGGTCAGTCGAAGCGGGCGGCGAGCAGGACGACGTCCTCGGTCGGGTGGGGGTCCTCACGGTCGCCCGGGAGCATGGTGTGCAGGACGTGCTCCACCAGCTGCGCCGGGTCGTCCCGGGCGGTCCGCGGGGCGGACGCCGCGGCCGCGTGCAGGCGGGCGAAGGCACGGTCGACGGGATCGCCGGTGCGGTGCAGCAGGCCGTCGGTGTAGAGCAGCAGGGTCTCCCCGGCCAGCGCCCGGAACTCGACGCTGGGCGCCTCCCAGCAGCTGAGCATGCCCAGTGGCGCGGACAGCGAGGTCTCCACGTACTCGACCCGGTGCCCGCCGACGATCAGCGGGGGACAGTGCCCGGCCCCGGCGACCACGACCTTCCGGGAGGCCGGCTCGGCGTAGGCGAACAGGGCCGTCGCCGACCGGGCGGGCTCGGTCAGCCGCAGCAGCAGCTCGAGGTCGGACAGGACCGCGACCGGGTCCTCGCCCTCCATCACCGCGTACGCCCGCAGGGAGGCCCGCAGCCGCCCCATCGCGGCGACCGCGCTCATGCCGCCGCCGCTCACGCCGCCGACCGACAGCCCCAGCGCGCCCTCGGGCAGCGGGAGGGCGTCGTACCAGTCGCCGCCGCCCCCCGCGGCCGGGCGGTGCCGCACGGCCAGACGGACCCCGGGGACCCGGGGCAGCCGGGTCGGCAGCAGCTCCTGGCGGAGCGTGGCGACGGTGGCGCGGCTGCGGTCGAGTTCGAGCAGCCGGGCGAGGTGCTCGGCGGCGTGGCGGCAGTACAGGCCGATGAGGTGGCGCTGGCGTTCGCCGGGTTCGGCCGGCTCGTCGTAGAACCACAGGGCCGAGCCCAGCCGGCCGGCGGAGTCCGCGGACAGCCGGAGGGCGTAACTGGCGCCGAAGCCGAGCCGCAGGGCGACCTCGCGGTGGCGCGGGCCGAGTCCGGGCTCGCGGCACAGGTCGGTGTGGATCTCCTCCGCCGGCACCGCCTCGGGCGCGGCGGGCAGCGGGACGGTCTCCAGGGCGCCGAGTTCGGCCGGGCCGAGGCCGAGGCCCACGACGGTGGCCGGACCGAGCCGGTCGACGGGGGAGACGGCGGCCAGACCGCGTCGCGCACCGACCAAGGTGCCGCCGGCGCGCAGCAGTTCGCGCAGTGCGTCCTGCAGGGTCGCGGTCCTGGCCAGCCGCTCCGTGAGCTCGTGCAGGGTGGTCAGGTCGGAGATCCAGGAGGCCATCCGGTCCTGGGCCGCGGCGAGTTGGCCGACCGGATCCGGCGTCCCGGAAGGTGCGTCCGGGTCGCCCGGATGGGATTGTTGTTCGACCGCGGGGGAGGAAGTGTGCGCCGGTGTCGGAATGGGTGGGTCGATTCCGGCCACTTTCGGTAGGCGCGCGGCGCTCATGGCCGTCGGCTTTCACGCTCTTCGTCGTGACGCGGCGACGGCTCCGCAGAGCAGCGCATTTCCGTCAATAGCATCGCAAACCCCCAAGCTCGTGCTGCGCCGCTATCAATGGATTACCTTGTACCGCCTACTCGTGGGTGTGTCCAGGATTGCCCAGGTGGAAGGGCTGGTGTCGGCGCGTCCGAGGAGATGCAGGACTATGGCCGAAAAAGGGCACCGCGTGCCACAATTAGTTGTCGACTGAAGGGGTTCGACAGCGCGTCATATCCATCGCAGCGGGTACGTAAGGGATGGGAGTTGGCGGCCGCAGGAACCCGGCGTCCTGCCAGGGCGTCATAGACGGAGACGGCCGACCCTCCCCCCATGGCGGGGTGTTGCACAGCCAGCGGGACCGCACACAGCAGCAAACGCAAGCACACGCAGCAGTTCCCAGCACTCCGCAGGACGAACAAGCGCCAGTGTGCGCCACCCCCCGCCACGTTCCACGCTCGGCTCGAGACGTGATGCGCTGCCTCGTAAGCGGTGTGTTCCAGATTACGTTGTGTCATGGGCAGATCCCTGAGCGCCAACGGAAAGGAACGAGCGCAGATGCGCGAGATCCTCGGAAAGCGACGCAAGAGCAGTCCGGAGCTGCTGCGTGCGGCGCTCACCTGCGCCGAGCGGTGGCAATGGCCCGTGGTGCCCGGAGCCGGTACGGACGCGCGGGGCGGATGCGCCTGCCTGCGGCCCGACTGTCCGGTGCCGGGCGCCCATCCGCACGATCCGGGCCTCCTCGCGGCGACCCGCGATCCACGGATGGTCCGCTGGTGGTGGACGCGGCGGCCGGACCAGCCGCTCGTGCTGGCCACGGGCGACCGGGTCTCGGCGGTGAGCCTGCCGGCCGTCGCGGGAGCGCGGGCGCTGGGCGTCTTCGACAAGCTGGGGGTGCGCACCGGCCCGGTCGTGGCCACCCCCACGCGCTTCGCGGTCCTGGTGGAGCCGTACTCGCTGGAGGAACTGGGCGAGTTGCTCGACCGCCACGAATGGGTGCCGACCTCGCTGCGGTACCACGGCGAGGGCGGCTACCTCGTCCTGCCGCCCTCGCCGGTCGGATCCGACGGCTCCGACGGCACCGCGGGGGCGCGCTGGGTCCGGCGGCCGGTGGTGGACCCGGGCGACCGGACGCCGTGGCTGCCCAGCGTGCGGGTGATCGTCGACACCCTGGTGCAGGCGGGCCGCACGGCGCCGGACGGCAGCCGGCTCTCGTACTGAGCGGGTCCCGGTGACGGGTCCCGCGGGAGGTGGGTGACGGTCGCCGTCCCCGTCGGTCGTCACTCGTTCGGGTAGGAGCGGGGGCCGTTGCCCTGCGAACGGGCAACGGCCCCCGCTCCATGTCCGTTTCTCCCGCTATGTTCTGTGCATGATGCGTGCGCCGAACCTGCGGATGGCCGCCCTCGCCACGGTCGTGGCCGTCGCCGCGATGCTGCCCCTGACCGGCGCCACCGCCGGGCCCGTCCTCCCCGCGGTGCCCGTGGACGTCACGACGGCGCTCACGGACGACAAGCCCCTGTCAAGCGGTCCCGGTGTCTTCGACTCCCTGCCGAAGCTGGCCGGATCCGAACGCCAGACCGCATCCTGCGGTCCCCAACTCACCTCCGCGCAAGGCCTGCGGGCGCAGACCTGCACCATCGACGAGGACGGCGACACCTGGGCGCGCACGTACTGGAGCAACACCACGGGGCGGCCCCTGGACGGGGTGCTGAGCCTCATGCGGCCCGACGGCCGGACCGTACAGGCGCGGTGCGTCATCACCGCGGACGCGGGGAGCGGGAGCTGCGAGACGCCGCGCGAGCCGACGGTGGCGGGGGCGGCGGAGCCGTACACGGCGGTGGCGGAGATCGCCGAGCGGGGCGGGGAACGCCCGTTGCTGCGCAGCGGATCCGCGTACTGACCCGCGCATGGAAACGTCCGGTCGCTGGCGACGGGGGATGCACCAGCGACCGGACTGTTTAAACGGTAACAAGACTTCGCCCGTACGCAAATCCGGGGTACGGGTTCCGGCCCGCGTTCAAGGCCCGGCCGACAGCGGCTGTGACCAGGATCACCCGGACGCGATCATGGCCTGAACTGCGGCTACCGGCGCGGGAGACCGGTCAGCTCAGGGTGATCTGCCGGTTGGTGAAGCCGCTGCGCGCCCGCCGCTCCTCCGCCGTCAGCGGGGTCGTCCGCTCCAGCACCTCGGCCAGCCGCTCGCCGAAGGCCGCCGCCGGCTTCTCGACCTCGTCCGCGAAGACGCCCGTCGGCAGGTCCCACACCGGGACGACCAGCCCGTGCGCCCGGAACGAGCCCACCAGCCGCGTGCCCTCGCCCAGCGACGAGGCGCCCGCGGCGTGCAGCCGGGCCAGTGCGTCCAGCAACTGCTCCTCCGGGTGCGGCATGACCCAGCGCAGGTGGTTCTTCTCCGGGGTCTCGCACCAGTACGCCGCGTCGACACCGGTCAGCCGCACGGTCGGGATCACGGCCGCGTTCGCGCGCTCCAGCGAGGCGGCGACCTCGCCGGTGGCGGACTCCGCGTCCTCCAGCCAGAACTCGAAACCGGTGTGCACCACGGGCTCGAACGCGGCGTCCAGGTCCAGCAGGTCCTGCAGCCGGGGACCCTCGGGCGCCGGGCGCTCCCCGCCCACCGGGTTGCCCGGCTCCGCCTGCAGCGCGCGCAGCAGGGTGTCGGCCAGGTCCCGGCTGATGTCCCCGGACGCGGTGTCGTTCTGCAGGCCCAGCAGCACTGTGCCGGTGTCACGGCGCAGCCCCGGCCACGCCATCGGCAGCACGGTCGCCAGCGTGACGGACGGCACGCCCTCCGGCAGCGGGTCCTTGAGCGTCAACTCGGCCGTGGCGGCGGGCACCAGCTCGCGCAGCGCCACCCAGTCGCACTCGGCCGGCAGGCCCTCGAAGGGCCGTCGCACCAGCTCCGTCACCGCGTGCGCCGCCTCACGGCCGTGGCACGCCTTGTAACGCCGTCCCGAGCCGCACGGGCAGGGTTCCCGGGCCCCGACGACGGGGATCTCCCCGTCGGTGATCTGCGGGCGGACAGGGGCCTTCGTCTTCGTCGGGCGCTTCTTCGCCATGGCTCGATCTCTCCCGGTAACGGCGGTGTTCCGGCCGTGAGCCTAGCGCCACGCCGTCCGCCCTCATCGGAGGTCGCGCCTGTGGAGGCCGCGCAACTCCCCTGCGGGGGCTACGGGAGGTCGTCGAAGGGGTCCGCGAAGTCGATCGGGATGTCGAGTTGGGGCACGAGGTCGTCGCGCCGCGCGTGCCGGCTGCGCACCGCGAGCATCGCCCACACCGTGACCTCGCCGGGAGCGTCGCGCACGCCCCAGCGCAGCGACAGATTCCGCACGATGCCGAGCCCGCGGCCGCCGCGGGCGGTGAGCGAGGGGCTGGCCGGAAGCGGGCGGGTGGGCCCGCCGCCGTCGGTGACCTCCACCGTCAGCAACCCGTCCTCGTCGATCCCCCAGGCGGCCCTGATGCCGCTGCCGCCCGAGGACGGCGCGTCCTCGCCCAGCGGCCGGGCGTGCCGGCAGGAGTTGCTCAGCAGTTCCGACAGGATGAGCACCGCGTCGTCGACGACCGGCTCCGCGACCCCGTACGCACACAGTTCCTTGCGCAGCCTGCGCCGCGCCTCGGCCACGCCCGCCGGACCATGAGGCAGGGCCATGGTCGAGGACGTCGGCACCTCCTGGGCCACCACCAACGCCACCCCCGAGACCTCCTTCACCCCACGCCACGGGATGGATGCCCTCTCGTTCTGGGCCGGAAACCGGCCAACTGCGATCTCTTGGGGCACACACAACGATCGAACAGGTTCCGAACGCGCCGGTGCACACCACCCGGGGAGGGAGGGAGTCCGTATTCCCTTCAGCAGCGCCCGAGTTGGGCCAGAACCTGCCTCGGGCGGTTGGTGATGACGGCGTCGACGCCCAGTCGCACGCAGAGTTCGACGTCCTCGGGTTCGTTCACCGTCCACACGTGCACCCGGTGCCCCGCCTCGTGCAGCCGCTCCACGTACCCCGGGTTGGCGCGCAGGATGCGGATGCCCGGCCCGGCGATCCCCACCCCGGCCGGCAGCCGGCCGTCGCGGTGCCGGGGCAGTACGTACTGCATCAGGAAGACGGTCGGCAGGTCGCGCGAGGCCATCCGGATCCGGCGCAGGGAACGGGAGGAGAAGCTCATGACACGGACCCGGGACGGCTCGCCCGGCTCGGGCCACAGCATCCCGAACCGGTCCAGCAGCTCCACCAGCCGTTCCTCGACCTGCCCCGCCCAGCGCGTGGGGTGCTTGGTCTCGATCGCCAGCTCCACCCGGCGGCCGGTGTCCGCGACCAGTTCCAGCAGCTGCTCCAGGGTCAGGACGCGGCTGAGCTCGTCCGGGTCGCCGTCGGTGCGGTCGGGGGCCTCGGCGTCGGCGTCGAGGAGGGAACGCAGCTCCGCGGACGGGCGCCGCCGCGACCCGCCGGCCCTGCCGGCCCCTCCGGCACCCGGCTGCGCCTTCCAGCTGCCGAAGTCCAGGCTCCTCAGGTCCGCGAGCTCCAGCGCGGAGACCGCGCCCCGTCCGTTGGAGGTGCGGTTCACCCGGCGGTCGTGCACACAGACCAGGGTGCCGTCGGCGGTGAGGCGTACGTCGCACTCCAGGGCGTCCGCGCCGTCCTCGATCGCCTTCCGGTAGGCGGCGAGCGTGTGCTCCGGGGCGTCCTCGGACGCTCCCCGGTGAGCCACGACCTGGATCGCGCGGAGATCAGTCACCGGGCTATCGTGCCATCCGCCGGGCCGGGAACGGCCGCTGCTTACGGCGGTCTGACACCCGGTGGGAAAAGCTGTGTCCATCACGACGGTCGTCGTACGTACCGTAGCCGTAACCGTACGCACGGCATACAACGCATATCCGAGGAGAACAGCCGTGAGCACCGAGAACGAGGCCGGCCCGGTCCCGGCGGCGCTGCCGACGCAGCCGCCCGCTGACGCTGGGTCCGCCGCTCCCGCTGCACCTCCCGTGCCCCCCGCCGCCCCGCCCGCCGCTCCCCCGGCCCAGGCGCAGGCGCAGGCGTCGGCGCCGGGTACGGCCGCCCCCGCGGCCGCGACGGGTTCCGCGACCGCGGCGGCCCCGGCGGCCCCGGCGTCCGCGGAACCCGTCGCGGTGGCGCATCCGGCCGGTCCCCCCGTCGGGCCTCCCGCCGCGCCCCAGGCCGCTCCCCCGGCCGCCCCCGCGGCACCGCCCGCCGAGGTGCACACCGCGCCCCTGCCGCCGGTCGCCCCGCCGCCCACCCAGCCGTACGGCGGTCCCGTCGGGCCCTCCGGCCCCATGGGCCCGTCCGGTCCCGTGGGCCCGGTGTGGGGCACGCCGGTGCCGGCCGCCCCCGCACCCAAGAAGCGCGGCAACGGCGGCCTGGTCGCCGCCGTCCTGGTCGCCGCGCTCGTCGCGGGCGGCATCGGCGGCGGGGTCGGCTTCTGGGCCGCGGACCGCAACGACAGCTCCTCCTCGACCACCGTCTCCTCGGTCGGCAACCCCAAGGACCTCAGCCGCGCCGCCGACTCGGTCGCGGGCATCGCCAAGCAGGCCCTCCCCAGTGTCGTCACGATCGAGGCCACCGGCCGCCAGGAGAGCGGCACCGGCACCGGCTTCGTCTACGACAAGGAAGGCCACATCCTCACCAACAACCACGTCGTGGCCCCCGCCGCCGACGGCGGCAAGCTCACCGCCACGTTCTCCGACGGCAAGAAGTACGAGGCCGAGGTCGTCGGCCGCGCCCAGGGCTACGACGTCGCCGTCGTCAAGCTCAAGGGGGTCACCCCCGACAAGCTCACTCCGCTCGCCGTCGGCGACTCCGACAAGGTGGCCGTCGGCGACTCCACCATCGCCATCGGCGCCCCCTTCGGGCTCTCCGGCACCGTCACCACCGGCATCGTCAGCGCCCTGCACCGCCCCATCGCCTCCAGCGACGGGGAGGGGTCCAACGCCTCCTACATGAGCGCCATACAGACCGATGCCTCGATCAACCCCGGCAACTCCGGCGGCCCCCTCCTGAACTCCGAGGGCGCGGTCATCGGCATCAACTCCGCGATCCAGTCCACCGGCAGCGACGGCACCTCCCAGTCCGGCAGCGTGGGCCTGGGCTTCGCCATCCCGATCGACCAGGCCCGCCGCGTCGCCGAGGACCTGATCAAGGACGGCGAGCCCGTCTACGCCGTCATCGGCGTCCACGTCGACTCCAGCTACAGCGGCGAGGGCGCCAAGATCGCCACCGGCGCCGACGCCGTCACCTCCGGCGGCCCCGCCGACCAGGCGGGCCTGCGCTCCGGCGACGTCATCACCAAGTTCGACGACACCGTGGTCGACTCCAGCCCCACCCTCATCGGCGAGATCTGGCAGCACGAGCCCGGCGAGAAGGTCAACCTCACGTACACCCGTGACGGCCAGACCCGCACCGCCACCCTCACTCTCGGCGAACGCAAGGGCGACAGCAGCAGCTGAGCCGACCCGTTAGGCTGTCCCCGCGCCGCCCGGCCCTCCAGCCGGACCCCGCGGCGCGGGGAGAGTTGCCCGAGCGGCCTAAGGGAACGGTCTTGAAAACCGTCGTGGCAGCGATGTCACCGTGGGTTCAAATCCCACACTCTCCGCAGTAGGCCGGCGAAGGCGCTGGACAGAAGGGGTGCCCCAAGACACGGGGGCGCCCCTTCTTCGTGCGCGGAGGCGTCGTACTTCCGCCTGGGCAGCCGCCCGACCGCGCGCCGGGGCACGGCAGCCCTGAGGCGTCAGCCGGCCTCGGTGGTCCGCCAAGCGTCCGTGATGCAGCCTTCCTCCACGTGCCACCACTCCTGATCGACGCCGTGTTGAAGGAGACGCTTGATCCTGCCGAGATGCGCCTCCGGCGGGATGTCGAGGGAGACCATGCGGAACTGCTCGATGCCCTCGCCGCCGGCGCCCAACTCGTGGAAGACGTCGAGCACGCTCTGTCCGGCCGCCGCCGAGCCGATGTCGCGCAGCACGATCAAGCGGATGGTGCAGTTGTCCGAGGGCTGGACCACCTTGCCTGCCCACCTGACACCCTCGTCGTCAACGGACGTCTCAACGATGTCACCGATGGCGACACCTCGGATGAAGAAGGGCGTGTTCGCCAGCTCGGCTTTCCCGTCACCGCGGTCGATGGCCCAGAGGCTCCCCACCCCGGCCGGGGGCCAGTGGTCCTCGATCTCCAGGCGAAAGTGCACCTTCACGTGCTCAGGACCGGGTCCAGTCATGCCCGACAGCATGCACAAACGTGGCGACGCTCCGGTGGGCAGGTCCGCAGTTTGGAGGCGTGAGGCTGCGGGTTGCGTCTCCCCGGCAGGGGAACTCGCTGCCGCCTTGCCGGGAGGCAGCGGTGTGAACTCCCGCGCAGGGACCGAAGGCGCGACAGGCAACGTCATCCCTGGCAGGAGGCCTTATCGGTCGCCTACACGCCGGGGGAAGGTATGGAGAAACGTCGTGGCAGCGATGTCGCCGTCGGTTCACATCCGAGGTGCTGAACGGAAGGGGTGCTCCAAGACACGGGGGCGCCCCTTCTTCGTGCGCGACGGCACCGTGCTCCCTCGTCCTCCCGGTCTTCGCCGACCGAGCCCCCGAGCTTCACACAAGGCACCTGGCGAACATAGGCTCGCCCGGCTCCGGTTCGTTCGTCGAGGAGACGGTGGCATTTTGGCTGGCACGCGTACGAGGCGGTGGTGGGTCGCCCACTGGTCCGGGCTGTTGCTTTCCCTGACCTGCATGGTGTCGGCCGTGTGGTGGCTGATCGCGATGGAGTACGAGCCTCAGGCCCGCGCATGGACCCGCGCCGGACGGATGATGCAGAGCATGCGCCCCGAAGCCATCGCGCCCGGACTCATCGCCCTGAGCGCGGTTGCCCTGCTGTACTTCGGACATGAGCTCTACTCCGCGCTGCGTGACCGCCATCGATCACAGGTGCCGCACGTTGACGCTCAGTGACCGGCAGGTGTGAAAGCTCCGGCCGGTCGGGCGCGCGTGGCGCGGGGGGCACCCGCCGGGTGTGGTGACCGTCGGCCCGGCCCGTCCCGGAGGGCCGTCGATCGTTAAGCGGCCTTGCGGCACCCGCGGCTGCGACCCCGCGCTTCGGGGCGCGGCTCCCTGGGTGGAACGCCGGTGTCGGTGACCGGGCGGTGGGGGTGGGGGTGAGAGAATACGCTTAACGGTCAAACCGGGCATGGGATCTGCTCGTGTGGCGCGGGCGGTCACCGCGCCGGTCCCGGCCGCCGTCCCGAACGGCAAGGGCTGATCACCATGACGGGTGTCGCGCTCCTGGGTGTGCTGCTGGTCTCGGCCGGTGGCCTGGCCTATGCCCGTCGACGGTTCCCGGTGGCGTTCTGGCTGCTGTTCGGGCTACCGCTGGCCTGGGGGCGGTTCCTGTCGACCTACGGTTCCACGATGGCGGCGTGCGGGCTGGCCGTACCGCCGTCGTGGGCGCGGGCGTTGGCGGGGCGGGCGGCGGGGCGCAGGGAGGTGCGGCCGGTGCCGCCGAGGATCCGCCGGGTGGGCGGCTCGCTGACCGGCATGCGGGTGCGGCTGCGGCTGCCGGGCGGGCTGGAGCCGGCCGACGTGGCCGCGGCGTCCAACCGGTTGCGCCACGCGTGGGGCGTGCACGCGGTGCACGTGGTCGAGCTCGGCCCCGGGGTGGTCGAGTTGCGGATGACCGGCTACGACGTGCTCCGCGACGTACGGATGCCGCGCCGCCTGCCGTCCGGCCCGATGGTGGTGCCGGTGGCGCTGCGGGACGACGGGACCGCCTTCGTGCGGAACTACCGGGAGATCCCGCACGCGCTCACCCTCGGGGCGAACCAGTCGGGCAAGTCGGTGTACCAGCGCAACCTGATCATGAACCTGGCCCGGTTGCCCGTGGCCCTGGTGGGGATCGACTGCAAGGGCGGGGCGGAACTGATCCCGTACGCGCCCCGGCTGTCGGCCCTGGCGACCGACCGGGAGCAGGCGGCGGAGCTGCTGGACGCGCTGGTGGCCGAGATGGAGCACCGGTTCGCGGTGCTCAAGGAGTGCCAGCGCACGGCGCTGGACGCCCCGGAGGAGGAGGTGGCCTCCGACATCTGGGGGCTGCCCGCGTACGTGCGGCCGGTGCCCGTCGTGGTGCTGGTCGACGAGGTCGCCGAACTGTTCCTCAGCGCGACGAAGAAGGGCGAGGAACGCCGGGACCGCATGGTGGCGAACCTGATCCGGCTGGCGCAGCGGGCCCGCGCGGTCGGCATCTACCTGGAGATCTGCGGGCAGCGCTTCGGGGTGGAGCTCGGCAAGGGCGCCGCGACGCTCCGGTCCCAGCTCTCCGGTCGGGTCGTGCACCGCGTCAACAAGCAGACCGCCGAGGTGGGTCTGGGCGACATCTCGTCCGAGGCGATGGCCGCCGCGACCGCCATCGCCCCGGACCGGGTGGGGGTCGCGGTGGCCGGCGACGCCTCGGGTGGCTGGTCCCACATCCGCACCCCGCTGGTGTCGATCGCCGAGACCGCGGCCGTGTGCCGGGCCCACGCCCATCTGGTGCCCGACCTGCCGGCCCTGGACCGGTACCGCCCCTCCGCCGCGGGCGAGGAGGACGGACCGGCCGAACCCGGGCCCTTCCCCCGGCCCCGCCCGGGCCCCGAGTGAGGACCGGTAGCCTCGCGGGGTCGTTCGCCGGGTGCGGAGGAGGGGGATCGTGATGGCAGCAGCGGGGTTTGCGCTGATCGAGCCGTACGCGTCGGGGCTGCTCGACGTCGGGGACGGGCAGCGCGTCTACTGGGAGACCAGCGGGAACCCGGACGGCAAGCCGGTCCTGTGCGTGCACGGGGGACCGGGCTCCGGGGGGAAGCGGGGCAGCAAGAAGACCTTCGATCCCGAGGTGTACCGGATCGTGCTGTTCGACCAGCGGGGGTGCGGGCAGAGCCTGCCGCACGCCTCGGACCCGGCGGTGTCGCTCGAGCACAACACGACCGAGCACCTGATCGCCGACATGGAGCGGCTGCGCGAGCACCTCGGCGTCGAGCGGTGGATGCTGTACGGCGGTTCCTGGGGCTCGACGCTGATCCTGGCGTACGCGCAGCGGTACCCGGAGCGGGTGTCGGAGATCGTGATCGTCGGGGTCACCACGACCCGGCGGGAGGAGATCGACTGGCTCTACCGCGGCGTGGCCCGGCTGGTGCCGGGGCCGTGGGAGGCGTTCCGGGACGGGGTGCCGCCCGGCGAGCGGGACGGGAACCTGCCGGCCGCGTACGACCGGCTGCTGAACGGCCCGGACGCCGCGGCGCGGGGGAAGGCCGTACGCGACTGGGTCACCTGGGAGGACGCGGTCATCGCCCACGAGACCAACGGCAAGCCGGGGGCCTACGGTGACCGGCCGGACGACGACCTGGTCGCCTTCGTGCGGATCTGCGCGCACTACTTCGCCAACGGCGCCTGGCTGGAGGAGGGACAGCTGCTGCGGGACGCGCACCGGCTCGCCGGGATCCCGGGGGTGCTGATCCACGGGCGTCTTGACCTGGGCAGTCCGCTGACGACCGCGTGGGAGCTGGCGAAGGCGTGGCCCGACGCGGAGCTCCAGGTGATCGACGACTCCGGTCACACGGGCAGCCCCACCATGGGGGAGGCGGTCGTGGCGGCGGCGCGGCGCTTCGGCACGCGCTGACGCGGACGGTCACCCGCCGCGGGGCCGGTCACTTGCCGCGGGGACGGGGCGGGACGATGTCGAGCACGGCCATCATGCCCATGTCCTCGTGGTTGAGGATGTGGCAGTGCAGCACCGTCCGGCCGGTGAAGTCCGTGAAGGGGATGCGGATGACGACCCTGCCGCGGGCGGGCACGTTGACCGTGTCGAACCAGCGGTGGTCCGGGTCGCCGGCCTTCCCGTTGGTGCTCATCAGCTGGAACTGGTTGGTGTGGACGTGGAAGGAGTGCTCCTCGTCGCTGTCGTTGCGGACGGTCCACTCCTCGACGGTGCCGAGGACGGAGGTGAAGTCCACCCGGCCCGGCGCGTACGTGCGGCCGTTGACGTAGAACACGTCGCCCGCCGCGTTCTCGGTGAACACCACCGTCTTGCGGTCCGCGACCGTGGCGTGCGCCAGGTCCTCGTTGGGCGCGAAGTCCTTCGGGATCCGCGCCGGGGTCACGGGGGCGCCGCCGGTCACGACGGTGGCCAGGTCGGTGCGGGGGAACCGGTTGCCGGCCTTGCCGGTGTCGTAGGCGAGGGTCTCCAGCGTCGTGGTGCCGGGCCGGCTGCCGCCCTGCACCAGCACGTCGAACCGGGCGCCGGCGGCGATGACCAGGGTGTCCGCGGCGTAGACCCGGCGGACCGGGTAGCCGTCCTGCGCGATCACGTGGAAGCGGCTGCCCTTCAAGTGCAGGCGGTAGTAGATGTTGGCGCCGATGTTGGCCAGCCGCCACAGCTGGGTCTCGCCGGGTCGGAGGCCGATCACCGGGTTCTGCTGCCCGTTGACGGTGCGGTTGGTGCGCGTCCCGATCTTCAGTTTGTGGGTCCTGATCGCGTCGCCGTGGATCTGGAAGTCCTTGAGCGCGACGACGTGCTCGGTGATCCCGCGCAGGGACGGGGGCAGGTACCGCCGCAGGCCGTCCACGACGATGACGCCCGACTCCCCGCCCGCGACCTGGGCGGCGGACATCATGTCGGCGTGCGAGTGGTACCAGTAGGTGCCGGGCGTGATGGTGCGCGGCAGCCGGTAGGTGTAGTGGTGGCTCCGGCCGTACCTGATGGCGATGAAGATGTCGTCGGCGGGGCTGCGCGGTGAGACGTGGAGCCCGTGGACGTGGACGTTGGTGTCCTCGCGCACCCGGTTGGTCATGGTGAGGTCGATGCGGTCGCCGGGGCGTACGCGCAGCGTCGGCGGCATGTACCGCCCGTTGTAGGTGAGGGCGTACAGCCGGTGGTCGCCGACCCGGACCTTGCGGCGCTCGACGACGATGGCGGCCTTGAGGACGCCGTCGCGGCTGACCAGTTCCGGGGGGTCCTGCAGCCGTGGGCCGGGTCCCGCCGGGGGCGCCTGCCGGTCCTGCGGGGCGGGCCGGTCCGGGGCGTGGGGGTGCCCGGAGGGGGCGTGCCCCGCGCAGCCGGCGAGCCAGGCGGCGGCGAGGAGCAGTGCGGCGACCAGCCGGGTCAGCGGGGTTCGGGCGCGGGACCGGGTCACATCTCTCCCCTGGGGAAGCGGTGCGGCCGGGCGGGGGCGTCCGGGCGCGGGGCGCGACGGGCAGCGGGGGTCCGTCAGCCGGAGCGTAGGAAGCGGACGGCCGCCTCCCGGCGCGCCACGCACCGGGGAGGTGCGGCATCCGCCCGAACGGCGCCGTGGTGGCCACCCGGGCGGTGGCGCCGGTGGGGAGGGCCGGGTCGCCGAGGTTGGCCGAAAGTCGTGCCGTAACGATTCCGCGCCCACCGGGACCGGGTTGTGGTGGCCGGGACGCGGCCGAGCGGGTCAGCGGCGGCGGTTGTGGAGGTTTGTCGACAGATCGTCACGCTTGCGAGCGAAAGGGGTCAAGGTCCGGCTTGTCCGTCGTGGTGCTGGGCAACTCTGCTTGCGGCGACGTCGCAGAGCCTGCGGAGCGGTCGGCCGGCCGCACCGCGCACCTGGTATCCACTCCTCGGAGGGAAACACATGGCAAGCATCCGTACCGCCCGAGTCGTGTCCGCCCTGGCCGCGCTGCCGCTCGCGGCGGCGCTGTTCGCCGGCACGGCGGTGGCCGACAACGGCGCCGTGGCGGGTGGCACCTCCAACGCGACCGTGGTGAGCAACAGCGGCGGCAACGTGGGCCGCGACAACTTCGGGACGGTGACGACGACGCAGCAGGCGGCGACCGGGGCGGGGGCCTCCAACCAGAACAGCACGGCCAGCGTGGTGGGTTCGGCCTTCACCACCATCAACCAGCCGACGTTCAGCATCCACTTCGGCCCCATGTGGTGAGCGGACCGGTCCGCCGCCGGGGCGGGCCGAGGGGCTGAAGGGTCGACTGCGCGACGGCAACCTCACTGCCGTCGCGCAGTCACGTCCGGCGTCGTCCACAGCCTGTGGACAACGCCTTCCGCCCGGGCGTCTTGACAGCGGTGCCGCTTCCTCGCCAATCTGACGATCAGTCAGAAACTGGGGGCGGTGGCGGCGACGATGACGACCGACGACCTGTACGAGCGGCTGGTGACGTACGAGGGGCGCCCCGCCGCCGTCGCGGGCGAGGGCAAGGACCCCGTGAACCGGCCCATGATCAGGCACTGGTGCGAGGCGCTGGGCCATCCCGTCCCGCAGGACGGCACGGCACCCGCCCCCATGCTCCAGGTGTGGACCATGCGCGGGCTCCCCGGGCCGGGGGACGCCGCCGGGGGCGGTTCCCGCGCCGGCGCCTACGACGAACTGCTCGCGCTGCTCGACGAGGCCGGCTGCACCGCGGTCGTCGCCACCGACTGCGAGCAGGAGTACCTGCGGCCGCTGCGTCCCGGCGAGCGGATCACCTTCGACGCGGTGATCGAGTCCGTGTCGCCGCGCAAGACCACGCGCCTCGGCAGCGGCCACTTCGTCACCACGCGCATGGACGTCAGGGCGGACGGCGAACTCGCCGGCCGCCACCGCTTCCGCATCCTCAAGTACGCTCCCGCGCGGGCGCCGGGCGAGCGGCCGCGACGGCCCCGCCCGGTCGTCAACCGGGACAACGCCGGGTACTGGGAGGGCGTCGGGCGGCACGAGTTGCTCATCCAACGCTGCTCCTCCTGCGGCACCCTGAGGCTGCCGTGGCTCCCCGGCTGCAACAGCTGCGGCTCCGACGCCTGGGACACGCTACCGGCCTGCGGGCGCGGCACCGTCTTCAGCCGCGTCGTCGTGCACCACCCGCCGTTCCCCGCCTTCGACCCGCCGTACGCGGTCGCCCTGGTCGAACTGGCCGAAGGGGTCCGCCTGCTCGGCGGTGTGGTCGGCGTGCCGTACGAGAAGGTGCGCATCGGCATGCCGGTGACGCTCGAGTTCCGGCAGGCCGACGGGGAGCCGGCCGTGCCCGTCTTCCGTGCGGGGGTGTGAGATGACCGGACCGGGGGCGCGGGCGGGCGACGTCCTGCCGGAGCTGCGGATCCCCGTCACGCGGACGCTGGTCGTCGCCGGGGCGGTCGCCACCCGCGACTTCCAGGACGTGCACCACGACCCCGACGCGGCGCGGGCCAAGGGCTCGCCGGACGTCTTCCTGAACATCCTCACCACGGGCGGGCTCGTCGGCCGCTACCTCGCCGGGCACTTCGGCGCCTCGGCGGTGCTCCGCTCACTGCGCGTACGGCTGGGCGCCCCGGCGCACCCCGGCGACGAGCTGGTGTTCACCGGGCGCGTCACGGCGGTGCGCGGCACGGAGGCGACCGTCGAGGTCATCGGCGCGGTCGGGCGGGGGCGGCACGTCACGGGCACCGCGGTGCTGGAGGTGGGGGGCGGATGAGCGTACGCCGGCGCGACGGCCTGGGCGGACGGGCCGCGATCGCGGGGATCGGCGCGACGGAGTTCTCCAAGGACTCCGGACGCAGCGAACTGAAGCTCGCCGTGGAGGCCGTGCGCGCGGCGGTCGAGGACGCCGGGCTGACGCCGGACGACGTCGACGGCATGGTCACCTTCACGATGGACACCAGCCCGGAGATCACCGTCGCCCAGGCGGCCGGCATCGGGGAACTCGGCTTTTTCTCCCGGATCCACTACGGGGGCGGGGCCGCCTGCGCCACCGTGCAGCAGGCCGCGATGGCCGTTGCGACCGGTGTCGCGGACGTCGTCGTCTGCTACCGGGCCTTCAACGAGCGCTCGGGCCGCCGCTTCGGCTCCGGCGTCCAGCAGCGCGAACCCTCGGCGGAGGGCGCGGCGCTCGGCGTCAACCTGCCGTCCGGGCTGCTCACCCCCGCGTCCTGGGTCGCCATGTCGGCACAGCGCTATCTCCACACGTACGGGCTCGAACCGGAGGTTTTCGGCCATGTCGCCGTCGCCGGGCGCCGGCACGCCGCGACCAACCCGGCCGCGTACTTCCACCGCCGGCCCATCACTCTGGCCGACCACGCCGCGTCGCGGTGGATCGTCGAGCCGCTGCGCCTGCTCGACTGCTGCCAGGAGACCGACGGCGGCCAGGCCCTGGTCGTCACCTCCGCCGAGCGGGCCCGCGACCTGCGGCACCCGCCCGCGGTGATCAGGGCGGCCGCCCAGGGCGCGGGGCGCGGCCAGGAACAGATGACCGGCTACTACCGGCCGGACCAGGACCTGTGCGGGCTCCCCGAGTCGGCGGTCGTGGCCCGCCAACTGTGGCGGACCTCCGGCCTGCGGCCGCAGGACGTCGACACCGCCGTGCTCTACGACCACTTCACCCCCTTCGTCCTGATGCAGCTGGAGGAGTACGGATTCTGCGGGCGCGGCGAGGCGGCCGCCTTCGCCGCCGACGGCGGTCTGGAACGGGGCGGGAGGCTGCCCGTCAACACCCACGGCGGACAGCTCGGCGAGGCGTACCTGCACGGGATGAACGGCATCGCCGAAGCGGTGCGGCAGGTGCGCGGCACCAGCGTCAACCAGGTACCCGGCGCGGCCCACGTCCTCGTCACGGCCGGTACGGGGGTGCCGACCTCGGGACTGCTGCTGGGCGCGGCGGACTGAGCCGGCCCCGGCACCGGCGGCCCATCCGGGGCCGGGCGTTGCTGCGTACGGCTGACAGCGGGGCGTGGCTGCCCCGTTCGCGGGCAGCCGCCTGCGTTCACTCGACCCATGCGCGAACACAAGCCGATCATCCGACACGGGGCGATCGTGGCGATGGTGCTGGCCTGCCTCCTGGCCGGTCCCACCGCGGCCGAGGCCGTCGTACCGCGTCCCGCCGCGCCGGCCGCCAAGCCGGCCTCGGTGACGGCTGCCACGCCGGGCGCGGTCCGGACGTACCGGCAGGACCGGCCGGCCCGGGCGCCCGGTGACGGCGGTGACGACGACCCGTTCGGCTTCGCCGACACGGGTCTGCTCGACGGCCTGGACCTCCCCTACGGCCTCGGCGGTGAGGAAGGCGCCCCGTCCGGGGGCGGCCCGACCCGCGTCTACCGCGGCTACGGCTTCGACACCTGCCGCACGCCGCCGCTGTCCACGATGAGGGCCTGGCTGCGCTCCAAGTACCGCGCCATCGGCGTCTACTACGGCGGCCGCGCCCGTGCCTGCAGCACCCAGCGGCACCTCAACCGCACCTGGGTGCGATCGGTGCACCGCATGGGCTGGCGCATCCTGCCGATCTACGTCGGCTCGCAGTCGCCCTGCGTACGCGGCAGACATCTGCGCAACCACCGGATGAGCACCGACGACCCCTGGGGCCAGGGTGCGGGCGAGGGCTGGGACGCCGTGCGCAGGGCCGCCGCCCTCGGCTTCGAGGAGGGCAGCGCGCTCTACCTCGACATGGAGGCGTACAACGTCAAGCGGTCCCGCTGCGCCGACCAGACCCTCGACTTCATCCGGGCCTGGGACCGCGAGGTCGACGACGCCGGCTACCTGCCGGGCCTCTACAGCAGTTCGGAGTCCGGCATCCGGCACGTCGAGCGGGCCCGCCGGGAGGGCTACGACGACCTGCCGCGCGCGGTCTGGTTCGCCCGCTGGCAGGGCAAGCCCGCGGTGCGCAGCGAACCGGTCCTCGGCCGGGACGCCTGGCATCCGCACGGCCGCATCCACCAGTACTCGGGCAGCGTGCGCGAGAAGCACGGCGGCCGGCGCCTGGCGATCGACCGCAACCGGCTGGACGGGCCGGTGGCCGTCGTCGGATGACGCGGCGGGCGGCCGCGAGGACGCCGTCCCTGCGGGGCGACCCGTAGGGGCGGCGGGTGCGGCCTCAGCCCTCCGGAGGTGGGGCGGGCCCCCGCCCTACGACTTCAGGGTGACCCCGCTTCGGCACCTGCGGCGGATCCCCCGCACCCGGACCGGCTCCTAGCGTGGAGCCATGACGACGCCCGTGTGCACCAGCGCCTCGCAGGCCCAGTTCACCCGCTACGTCCGGGCCAAGGGCCCGGCGCTGCTGCGGACCGCGCGCTCGCTCACCGCCAACCCCTGCGACGCCGAGGACCTGCTGCAGACCGCCCTGACCAAGACCTACCTGGCATGGGACCGGATAGACGACCACCGGGCGCTGGACGGCTACGTGCGCCGCACGCTGGTCAACACCCGCACCTCGCAGTGGCGCAGGCGCCGCGTGGAGGAGTACGCCACCGACGAGCTCCCCGAGCCGCACGGCCGCGCCGTGACCGGCCCCGACGAGGCCGAGCAGCAGGCCCAGCGCGACGCGTTGCTGCGCGCGATCGCCCGGCTGCCGGCCCGCCAGCGGGCGATGGTCGTCCTCAGGTACTACGAGGACATGAGCGAGGTGCAGACCGCCGAGGCGCTCGGGGTGTCGGTCGGCACGGTCAAGAGCGCGGTGTCGCGCGCCCTGGGCAAACTCCGCGAGGACCCCGAATTGCGCCTGGGGTAGTGACATACCGTTCGGTATGCCAGCAGAATCTCAGCACCCACCTACCCACGCGTAGCCGCTTCAACGAGGAGGCGCCCGGTGCTGAGCACAATGCAGGATGTTCCCCTGCTGGTGTCACGGATCCTGACCCACGGCTCGACCGTGCACGGCCGGTCGCAGGTCACGACCTGGACCGGTGAAGGCGAGCCGCAGCGCCGCTCGTTCGCCGAGATCGGTGCCCGCGCCGCCCGCCTCGCGCACGCGCTGCGCGACGAACTCGGCGTCGAGCGGGACGACCGCGTCGCGACCCTGATGTGGAACAACGCGGAGCACGTCGAGGCGTACTTCGCGATCCCCTCCATGGGCGCGATCCTCCACACGCTCAACCTCCGGCTCCCCGCCGAGCAGCTGGTCTTCATCGCCAACCACGCCGCTGACCGGGTGGTCCTGGTCAACGGCACCTTGATACCGCTGCTGGCACCGCTGCTGCCGGCCATGGAGTCGGTCGAGCACGTGGTCGTCGTCGGCCCCGGCGACACCTCGCCGCTGGAGGGCTGCCGTCCCGCCCTGCACACGTACGAGTCCCTCATCGAGGGCCGCCCGGACCGCTACGACTGGCCCGAGCTGGACGAGCGTTCCGCGGCCGCCATGTGCTACACCTCCGGCACCACCGGCGACCCCAAGGGCGTGCTGTTCTCGCACCGTTCGATCTACCTGCACTCCCTGCAGGTCAACATGGCCGAGTCGATGGGCCTGACCGACGCCGACACCACCCTGGTCGTCGTGCCCCAGTTCCACGTCAACGCCTGGGGCCTGCCGCACGCCACCTTCATGACCGGCATCAACATGCTGATGCCGGACCGCTTCCTGCAGCCCGGCCCGCTGGCCGAGATGATCGAGGGCGAGCGTCCCACGCACGCCGCCGCCGTCCCCACCATCTGGCAGGGCCTGCTCGCCGAACTCGCCGCCAAGCCCCGCGACATCACCAGCATGCGGCACGTCACCATCGGCGGCTCCGCCTGCCCGCCCTCCCTGATGGAGGCGTACGACAAGCTCGGCGTCCGCCTCCTCCACGCCTGGGGCATGACCGAGACCTCCCCGCTGGGCACCATGGCCCACCCGCCGGCCGGCCTCACCGAGGAGGAGGAGTGGCCGTACCGGATCACCCAGGGCCGCTTCCCCGCCTCCGTGGAGGCCCGGCTGGTCGGCCCGTCCGGCGAGGTGCTGCCCTGGGACGGCGAGTCCGCGGGCGAACTGGAGGTCCGCGGGCCGTGGATCGCCGCGGCCTACTACGGCGGCGCCGACGCAGAAGCGCTCCTGCCCGAGGACAAGTTCAGCCCCGACGGCTGGCTGCGCACCGGCGACGTCGGCACCATCACCCACGACGGCTACCTGACGCTGACCGACCGCGCCAAGGACGTCATCAAGTCGGGCGGTGAGTGGATCTCCTCGGTCGAGCTGGAGAACGCCATCATGGCCCACCCGGCCGTCGCCGAGGCCGCGGTGGTGGCCGTACCCGACGAGCGCTGGGGCGAGCGGCCGCTCGCCACGGTCGTCCTCAAGGACGGCACCACGGTCGGCTACGAGGAACTGCGCGCCTTCCTCGGCGAGAGCGTCGCCCGCTGGCAGCTGCCCGAGCGCTGGGCCGTCATCCCGGCGGTGCCGAAGACCTCGGTCGGCAAGTTCGACAAGAAGGTGATCCGCCGCCAGTACGCGGCGGGAGAGCTGGACGTCACCAAGCTCGTCTGACGACGCGCCACGCGTACGCCGGGCCCCGGGGGGCGCACCCCCCGGGGCCCGGCGTGCGTCGTGCGGTGGGCCCTCAGGAGCCGATCTTGCCCAGCATGTCGACGATGCGTCCCTGGACGTCCGTGCTGGTGGACCGCTCCGCGAGGAAGAGGACCGTCTCGCCGGACGCCAGCCGCGGCAGCTCCGCCGGGTCGATGTCGACCGCGGTGTAGACGACCATCGGCGTGCGTTCCAGCCTGCCGTTCGCCCGCAGCCAGTCGATGATGCCCTGGCGCCTGCGGCGGATGAGCATCAGGTCCATCACCACGAGGTTGGGGTGCATCTGCGCGGCGAGCGTCATCGCGTCCGCCTCGGACTGGGCGTGCGCGACGTGCATCCCACGCCGCTCCAGCGTGGCGGTGAAGGCCTGGGCGATCGGCGTGTGGGCCTCGATCAGCAGTACCCGGGGCGGGTGCTGCTCGCTGTCGCGCGGGGCCAGCGCCTTGAGCAGCACGGCGGGATCGGCTCCGTACGCGGCCTCGCGGGTGGCCTGGCCGAGGCCGGCCGTGACGAGGACGGGCACCTCGGCCTGCGCCGCCGCCTGGCGCAGCGACTGCAGCGCGGTACGTGTGATGGGCCCGGTCAGCGGGTCCACGAAGAGCGCGGCGGGCGGATCGGAGACCTGGGCGTCGACCTCCTCGCGCGAGCGGACGATGACCGGGCGGTAGCCGCGGTCCGTCAGCGCCTGGCGGGTGGAGACGTCCGGCTCCGGCCAGACCAGCAGCCGGCGCGGCTCGTCCAGCACGGCGCCGGGCTCGGGGCCGGACTCCTCCGTGACGTCGACGGCGCCGTTGGGGCCGTCGAGCGGCTCGGGACCCTCGGTGGCCTCCGTGGGAGCGCCTATGGCGTACGCCCGGCCGGGGGTCTCCGTGCCGTTCACGGCCGCAGGTGCCACGGCCTTGGGCGCCTCGGGCTCCGCGGGGGTGGCGAGCTTGCGGCGGCGCCCGGAGCCGCTCGACGGCTGGGCGACCTGCTCGTTGATCTGCTGGGCGAAGGCGACGCCCTGGCCGAGGGTGCGCACGCTGATGGCCCGGCCCTGCGTACCGCCGTCGCTCGGCATGGACGACGGCTGGGGCTGCGCCGGCGCGGGTGCCGGAGCCTGCGGCGGGACCATGGGCTGCGGCTGCGGCGGCACCACGGGCTGTGGCTCCGGAGTGCGCTGCGTCTGCTCGGGGATCATCGGCGGCTCGACGGCCGGCGGTTCCGGCAGCGGCGCCGGGGCGGGCGGGGGAAGCCGCCGCGGGTCGACGATCGCCGACGGGCGCGGGGTGCTCTCCACGATGCCGCGCGGGCGCCGGGCCGAGCCCTGGGCCTCCGGCCACTCGGTCGCCGGGGTGGCGGGGACCGAAGGGGCGGCCGGCAGCGCCGGGAGCTCCGGCGTCGCCCGCGCCTCCGCGCCGGGGGCCCTTCGCGCACGGCGGCCGTTGCCCGGAGCGTCCTGCTCCGGCGCGGGGGCCGCCGGCAGCGCGGGCACCAGGCCCGGCTGCGGCTCCTGCGGGGCGCCACGGCGGGCCCGCCGGCCGGTGGGCTGCTCCTGCGCCGGGGCGGGTGCCGGGGGGAGGGCGGCCTGCGGCTGGGGCTGCGGTTGCGGCGGGGCCTGCTGCTCCTCGGGACGCCGCAGGGCACGGCGCCGCCCCGTCGGGGTCGGCGCGTCGGTGGTCGGCGCGGCGGGCAGCGCGAGCGCGGCACCGGGGGTCGCCACCGGCGTGGCGGGCCGGGGCGGCCGCGCGGACGGGACGGGCGCCGCGGCCGGGGCGGTACCGCGCACCGGCTCGGCCGGCACCGGCATGACGGTCGTCTCCGACTCCCGCCGGGGCTCCTTGACCGCCGTCTTCGCGCCGCCCTTGCCGACCGGCACCTCCATCACGTACGCGCTGCCCTGCCCGGGCACGTCGTGCGTCTGGAGCACGCCGCCGTGCTTCTCGACGATGCCCCGCGCGATCGGCAGGTGCACCGGGTTGTCGCCCGCGTGCGGGCCGCGCACCTCGATGCGGACGGAGTCGCCGCGCTGCGCCGCCGCCACCACGATCGTGGAGTCGACGCCGCCGACCACGACCGGCATGTTGCCGGCCGCGTCGACGCCCGCCACGTCCGCGATCAGGTGGGACAGCGCCTGGGACATCCGCTCGGCGTCGACGGTCGCCTCGATCGGCGGCGCGTGCACCGCGTACTGCGCCCGTCCGGGACCGATCAGCTCGACCGCCGCCTCGACGCCGGACGCCACGACCTTGTCCATCGAGGTCGTCTCGCGCTGCAGCTTCTCCTCGCCCCGGTCGAGCCGCTGGAAGGAGAGCACGCTGTCGATGAGCGTGGTGATCCGCGCGTAGCCCGCGGTGAGGTGGTGCAGGATCTGGTTGGCCTCCGGCCACAGCTGCCCGGCCGGGTCGTTGGCGAGCCCGGCCAGCTCGGCCCGCAGTTCGTCCAGCGGTCCGCGCAGGGCGTCGCCGAGCAGCGACTGCAGTTGCGCGTTGCGGGCGGCGAGCGCGTCGAAGCGCGTGCGGTCGGTGAAGGTCATCACCGCGCCGACCAACTGGTCGCCCTCCCGCACCGGCGCCGTGATCAGGTCGACCGGCACCGAGCGCCCGTCCTTGCGCCACAGCACCTGACCGCGGACCCGGTGCTTCAGCCCGGAGCGCAGCGTCTCGGAGAGCGGCGTCTCCTCGGCCGGCAGCGGGGTGCCGTCCGGACGGGAGTGGTGCACCAGCGGGTGCAGCTCCTGCCCGCCGAGGTCGGTGGCCCGGAAGCCCAGGATCTGCGCGGCCGAGGGGTTGACCAGGACGATCTTGCCGTCGGTGTCGACGCCGACCACGCCCTCGCTGGCGGCGCGCAGGATCATCTCGGTCTGGCGCTGCTGGCGGGCGAGTTCGGCCTCGGTGTCCAGCGTCCCGGTCAGGTCGCGGACGACCAGCATCAGCAGCTCGTCGCCGGTGTAGCTGTACGTCTCGGCGAAAGGTGTGCGGGCGTCGTCGAGGTTCGCGCTCGTGACCTCCACCGGAATTTCACTGCCGTCGGTCCGCCGGGCGACCATCCGGGTCGGCTTGGTGCGGCCCTCATCGTCGTCGGGGCGGCGCATCGAACCGGGGATGCGACGCGCGTCGAACGCCGGCAGGAGGTCGAGCAGCCCGCGGCCCACGAGGGCGGTGCCCGGCGACTCGAAGGTCTCCAGGGCGATGGAATTGGCGTTGACGACGGTCCCGTTGGCGTTCACCAGCAGCAGCGCGTCGGGGAGCGCGTCGAGTATTGCCGCGAGGCGAGCAGCGCCTCGGGATGGCCTGCTGCTCACGAGACGCGTCCTCCCTGAAAACCGCACTTGCTGCCGCGCCACCACCCGCGAAGGGGGCATCCACCGGTGGTGGCCATCTTGCCGCCGACCGGGGGGCATGTCACTAGAGCGAGTGTACGGGCAGAGGTTGGCGGCGAGGCTCCGGATGCCCATGTCCCGTACGCGTGGGTAGTGTTCGTGGTCGAGCCGTGCCGATGTGGTGTCGGTCACCTCCCCAGGTCACGCCCCCGGGCCACCGGACCCGTCGTGGACGGCGGGTGCGGGCAGCACCGGGGCCATCCGCCGCCACCGGGCCGTCTCGCAACCGTTGCTGCGGTCGTAGCGGGCGTCCACGGGCCGGCCGCGCCAGCTGCCCCGCACCGTCGCCCGCTGCGGGCCGCCGTAGATCATCGTGCACATCGTGCCCTCGGGCTCGGGCCCCACCGGCCCGCCCAGCCGCTCCAGGAGCGCGCACGCCTCCCTCGCGTCCGGGTGCGTCCCGCCCGCGGGGTCGCAGCGCAGGTCGTACTCGGACAGGTGCCCGCCCCCGTCGTCCACGGTCACCCGCAGCACGTCGGAGGACTCCCCCGCCCCCGGAGGGCAGGCCAGGGCCGGTGCGGCCACCGTCAGCGGCAGGCCGAGCGCGAGCGCGGCGGTCATGGGTCCACGAGCCAATCGCATGCTCCGTCCCTACCTCTCCGGCACCGTCCGCGCCCGTCAATCCACCCGATCGTGGGCGCGCCGCCCCGGCGCCCGCCGCAACGCCTTTGCCCTGGCCGTGCACGGCCGAGTAATCTGGTCAGCGATTGGTCCCAGCCCGGTGGGCTGTGCCATCATCTGCACACACCCGCTCGCGCGGGTACGTGAGGAGGCGTCGCCTAGTCCGGTCTATGGCGCCGCACTGCTAATGCGGTTTGGGCTTTACCGTCCATCGAGGGTTCAAATCCCTCCGCCTCCGCCTCACAGAAGCCCCGGCCACCCGGCCGGGGCTTCTGCCGTTCCCGGCACCCCTCCTGGACCCCGCATTCGGCGTTTCGGCAGGTCAGAGCGGGTGCGGCTAATGGATTTCACCTCACGGCGCGGGTCATGTAATGTTGTTCCCGCAACGCCGACCGGCAAGAAAACGCCGGGAAGCACAAGCACTCGTAGCTCAACGGATAGAGCATCTGACTACGGATCAGAAGGTTGCAGGTTCGAATCCTGCCGAGTGCACAGCAAGCCAGAGGCCCCCGGGATCACCCGGGGGCCTCTCGCGTTGGGGGGTCGTTGCGGCGGCTAGGGTGTGCGCAGTCAGGACCCAGTACACACAAGGAGGGGTGGTCACGATGGCGGACATCGAGGCGGCCAAGAAGGCGTTCACGCGATTCGATGTCGACGGGGACGGGCTCATCACGGCGAGCGAGTACAAGAGCGTGATGGCGCAGCTCGGGGACTTCAACGTGACCGAGACCGTGGCGCAGAGCGTCATCAGGGCCGTCGACGCCAACGGCGACGGCAAGATCTCGTGGGACGAGTTCTGGGCGGCCCAGCAGGTCTGACGCCGGGCCGGGGGTTCAGGTCTCCTCGAGGAGGAGCTGGGGGACCTCGGTCGCGCCGCAGAGCCGCAGGGTGCGCGCGTGCAGTCGTGGGCAGCGGATGGTGACGCGGTCGGCGGGGCCGAGGGACGCCACGTGGCGGATCAGGACGGATGCGCAGCGGGCGTCGAGGAAGGCCACCCGGGTGAGGTCGACCCGGTACGGCGGGCCGGCGGGCGCCGCGAAGGCGTGACGGACGGCCAGTTCGAAGTCGTTGCGGGTGGCGAGGTCCGCGTCGCCGCGGAGGGCGAGGGTGTCGCCGGAGCGCTCCGCGCGCAGTGATCCGTGGCGGGGGCGTACGCAGACCGGGTGGGCCGCCCGGACCCGGTCGAGGAGCGAGGCGGCGAAGCGCCGCTGGTCGTACTCGCAGATGGTGGTGAGGCCGAGGCCCGCGAGGATCGGGGTCATGGCGGTCTCGTGGCCGAGCAGGCGGTCGCGGTCGAGGTGGGGGCCGAGGGCCCAGGACATGTCGCCGGCCACGCGGAGGCCGGAGAAGCCGTGGCAGTGGGCGGTGTTCGTCAGCGCGGTCCAGGCGGCGGCGCCGTCGTAGCCGGGGACCTCGGGGGTGATGACCAGGGCGCTGTGGCGGACCGCGTCGGCGGCGCGGACCCCGTGGGCGCTGAGGCGGGTGACGGCCTCGGCCGGGGGCGTACCGGGATCGGTGAAGAGCAGGACGCGTTCGCCGCGGGCCAGCCCGATCGCGGTGAAGACGGCGCGGATCTCCCAGCGGTCGTCCTCGTCCTGGAAGCCGAGGCAGGCGTGGTCACCGGACGCCATGCGGTCGACCGAGACAGTACGAGGCACGGTGCCGCTGTCCATGGGGCCGAACATACGCCCGGCCCCGTGGAGCGGCCGGGCGCTGAACGCCTTTGAGCGGAGGGTTCCGTTCCTGTCGGCGGTCTGTCCCCGATTGCCTGCGGGCGGACCTTCAGTGACCGGTGGGCTTCAGCGCCGCGGCCAGCCGGCGCCACTCCTCGCGCGGCAGTCCGGACCGGTCCTCGCCGGAGGCCAGCACCTGGACGGCGACGTGGTCGGCGCCCGCGTCGAGGAAGGCGTCGATCCGCTGCCGGACCCGCTCCTCGTCGCCCCAGCCGAAGAGCGCGTCGACCAGGCGGTCGCTGCCCCCGTCGGCGAGGTCGTCCTCGGTGAACCCCAGACGCAGCCAGTTGCCGGTGTAGTTGGGGAGCGTCAGGTAGAACGCCAGCATCTCCCGGGCCCTCTCGCGGGCCCGTGCCGGGTCGGTCTCCAGGACGACCGTGAACTCCGGTGCCAGCAGCGGCCCCTCGCCCAGCGTGGCCCGCGCCTGCGCGGTGTGCTCGACGGTGACCAGGTAGGGGTGGGCGCCCGCCGAGCGGTCGCGCGCGAGGCCCAGCATCCGCGGGCCGAGCGCGGCGAGCACCCGGTTGCCGGTCGGCGCCCCGGCGGCGTCAAGTTCGTCGAGGTAGCGGGTCATCGCGGCGTACGGGTGCTTGTACTGCTCGGCGAGGCGGGCGTGGCTGACGCCCAGCCCGAGCAGGAAGCGCCCGGGGTGGGCGGCTTCGAGGCCCGCCTGGCGGGCGGCGGTGTCCTCGGCCCCGTACTGCCAGATGCTGAGGATGCCGGTCGCGACGGTGATGGAGGAGGTGGCCTCGATCAGCGGTACCGCGTGCTCGACGCCGCTGCTGCCGCCGAGCCACAGGGCCCCGTAGCCCAGTTCCTCCAGTTCGGCCGCGGTCTCGGCCAGTTCGGCCGCGCGGGCCGGGTCGGGGTCGCGCAGCCCGGCGTTCCACAGGCCGTAGCGTCCGATCGCCGGCGTCCGGCTGTCGCTCATGGGTCTTCTCCCGCCGTGAAGTCCGTTTGAAGTTCGACGTCCTTCGTACCAAAACGGGGTCCGCGGCCCGCGCATTCCCGGCCCGGCGGCGCGTCAGGGCCATCGCGACAGGACCTTCGAGACAGGGGATTCTCAGGGAAATCACAGGCAGCGGAAAGGGGGTTCTCAGCGGCGGCTCACAGGATGCGGGCATGACCGCGTCTCCTTCCCCCGCCGCCGACCTCACGCGTCCGGACGGCGCACCTGTCCGGGTGCTCGTCGTCGACGACGAGAACGCCCTCGCCGACCTGCTCTCCATGGCCCTGCGCTACGAGGGCTGGGACGTCCACACCGAAGGCACCGGCTCCGACGCGCTGCGCGCCGCGCGTGAGCTGCGACCGGACGCCGCCGTCCTCGACGTCATGCTGCCCGACATGGACGGCCTGGAGGTCCTGGCCCGGCTGCGCCGCGAACTGCCCGACGTGCCGGTGCTGTTCCTCACCGCCAAGGACGCCGTCGAGGACCGCATCGCGGGCCTCACCGCGGGCGGTGACGACTACGTCACCAAGCCGTTCAGCCTGGAGGAGGTCGTGGCCCGGCTGCGCGGGCTGCTCCGCCGGGCCGGGGCCGCCACCGCCCGCCAGGAGTCGCTGCTGGTCGTGGGCGACCTCGTGCTCGACGAGGACAGCCACGAGGTCAGCCGCGGCGGCCAGGGCATCCACCTCACGGCCACCGAGTTCGAACTGCTGCGGTACCTGATGCGCAATCCGCGCCGGGTGCTGAGCAAGGCGCAGATCCTCGACCGCGTCTGGTCCTACGACTTCGGGGGCCAGGCCAACGTCGTCGAGCTCTACATCTCCTACCTGCGCAAGAAGATCGACGTGGGCCGCCCCCCGATGATCCACACCCGGCGCGGCGCCGGCTACCTGATCAAGCCGGGCGAAGCGGCGTGAGCCGGGTCCGCCGGCGCGCGTCCCTGCGGACCCGGCTGGTGGTCTCCTCGGTCGCGCTCATCGCGGTCGTGTGCGCGGTCATCGGTACGGTCACGACGCTCGCCCTGCAGTCCTTCCTCTTCACTCAACTGGACAAGCAGGTCGAGGCGGTCGCCGGCCGGGCCCGGCTTGACCCGGGGTACGACGGCAAGCAGCCGGTCGGGCCGCCGGTGGTCCCCGGGACCACCGGGACGGGCGTCGACGGCTCCGGTACCGGGTCCCTGCGCTTCATCACCGGGCCCGGCATCGCCCCCGGGACCGTGGGCGCCCGGCTCGACGCGACCGGCGCGGTGACCGCCGCCGGCGTCAGCGCGCAGCCCAGCGGCACCCAGTCCCGGCTGCAGGCCCGGCCGCTCACCGCCCCGCAGCGCGAGGCGTTCGCGGCCGTCCCCCTGGACGGCCTGCCGCACACGCTCGACGTCCCGGGACTGGGCGGCTTCCGCGTGCAGTCGGCCACCGACGGCACCGGTGGGTGGCTGCTCGTGGGGCTGCCGACGACGACCGTCCGCGACACCATCGGCACCCTCGTGGTCGTCGAGGCCTGCGTCACCGCCGCGGGGCTGGCCGCCGCCGGGATGGCCGGCTTCGTCATGATCCGGCTCAGCCTCCACCCGCTGCGCCGGGTCGCCGCCACCGCCACCCGGGTCTCCGAACTCACCCTCCACCGCGGCGAGGTCGCCCTCCACGACCGCGTGCCGGACGCCGACACCGATCCGCGCACCGAGGTCGGCCAGGTCGGCGCCGCGCTCAACCGCATGCTCGACCACGTCGGCAACGCCCTGCACGCCCGCCAGGAGAGCGAGACCCGGGTCCGGCGGTTCGTCGCCGACGCCAGCCACGAACTGCGCACCCCGCTGGCCTCCATCCGCGGGTACGCCGAGCTGACCCGGCGCGGCCGGGAGACGATCGGCCCGGACACCCGGCACGCGCTCGGCCGGATCGAGTCGGAGGCGAGCCGGATGACCACCCTGGTGGAGGACCTGCTGCTGCTCGCGCGGCTGGACGCCGGGCGCCCGCTGGGCCTCACCGGGACGGACATGTCCCCGCTGGTCGTCGACGCCGTCAGCGACGCCCGCGCGGCCGGGAACGACCACCACTGGCTGCTGAGCCTCCCGGACGAACCCGCCGTCGTGCACGGCGACCCGGAGCGCCTGCACCAGGTGCTGACCAACCTGCTCGCCAACGCCCGCGCCCACACCCCGCCCGGCAGCACCGTCGTCGCGCGCGTCGTGCCGCGCGGCCCGGAGGTGCTGGTCGAGGTCGAGGACGACGGTCCCGGCATCCCGTCCGCCCTGCTGCCGCACGTCTTCGAGCGCTTCGCGCGCGGTGACGCCTCCCGCTCCCGGGCGGCCGGCAGCACGGGCCTGGGACTCGCCATCGTCCAGGCCGTGGTGGCCGCGCACCGCGGCGCGGTGTCCATCGACAGCGTGCCCGGCCGTACCGTCTTCCGCGTCCACCTGCCCGCCGCGCACTCACAGCTGCCGCTCAGCGCCGCCACAACGTCATGACAGCGCGCCGGACCAAGGTCGTCGCCATGCGAACCCAACAGCTCCCACCGACCGGCCGGCCGGCCCGGGGCCCGGAGGCCCTCCCCGCCCGTGAGCACCTGGTGGTCGCGCAGACCGAACCGGTGCTCGACGTCGTGATCCCCGTGCACAACGAGGAGAAGGACCTCGAAGGCTGCGTTCGCCGGCTCCACACGCATCTGCGGCGCACCTTCCCCTACCCGTTCCGGATCACCGTCGCCGACAACGCCAGCACCGACCGCACGCCGCTGATCGCCGCGGCCCTGGAGGCCGAGCTGCCCGAGGTCAGCGCCTTCCGGCTGGAACGCAAGGGCCGCGGCCTCGCCCTGCGCGCGGTGTGGTCGGCCTCCGGGGCACCGGTGCTGGCGTACATGGACGCCGACCTGTCCACCGACCTCAACGCGCTGCTGCCGCTGGTCGCCCCGCTGATCTCCGGCCACTCCGACCTGGCGATCGGCTCCCGGCTGGCCCGCAGCTCGCGCGTCGTGCGGGGCGCCAAGCGGGAGTTCATCTCCCGCTCCTACAACGTCCTGCTGCGGACCTCGCTGGCCGCCCGCTTCTCCGACGCACAGTGCGGCTTCAAGGCCATCCGCAAGGACGTCGCGGAGCGGCTGCTGCCCCTGGTGGAGGACACCGGCTGGTTCTTCGACACCGAGATGCTCGTGCTGGCCGAACGGGCCGGGCTGCGCATCCACGAGGTGCCGGTCGACTGGGTCGACGACCCCGACTCGAGCGTGGACGTCGTCAGGACCGCCACCGACGACCTCAAGGGCGTCTGGCGGGTGGGCAGGGCGCTGGCCACGGGCGCCCTCCCGCTCGACCGGCTGCGCCGGCCCTTCGGCGACGACCCGCGCGACCGCGGTCTCGCCGACGTGCCGGCCGGGCTCGCCCGGCAGTTGGTCGGCTTCTGCGTCGTCGGCGGGCTGAGCACGGTCGCGTACCTGCTGCTGTACACGGCCTTCCGCACCCTCTGCGGTGCCCAGGCCGCCAACGCCCTCGCCCTGCTGCTCTCGGCGGTGGGCAACACGGCCGCCAACCGGCGGCTGACCTTCGGCGTACGCGGCCGCGACAAGGCCGTGCGGCACCAGGCGCAGGGGCTGCTCGTCTTCGGCATCGGCCTGGCGCTCACCAGCGGATCTCTGGCCGCGCTGCACGTCGCCGACACCACGCCCGCGCACGGCACCGAACTCGCCGTGCTCGTCGCGGCCAACCTCGCCGCGACGGTGCTGCGTTTCCTGCTCTTCCGCGCCTGGGTCTTCCCCGACCGGACGGGCGGCCCCCGGCCCGTAGCGGTCGCGGATCCCACCCGGGACGCCACCGTCCCCCTGCCGACCGCGCGTCCCGGCGCGCACGACCCGAGGAGCGACCGATGACCACGTCGCGGAGCGACGAGGCCCGGGACCGGGCCGTGCCGGCTCAGCGCCCCCTCCCGCCGCCCCCGGCCCACGCACCCGCGGTCGTGAGCCGTACGCCGGTCCCGGTGGACGCCCCGCCGCCCGGCGCCGGCGGGCGCAGCCCCGTCCCGGCGGGTGCCCCGGCTCCGGTGGCGCCCCCGGCGCACCACGCGCCGCAGGGCGGCGGCACCGGCCGCCCCCGCGGGACCGCCGTTCGCCTGTGGCGCGGACGGCCGCAGGACCCGCGCTGGGCGCGGCCCGCCCTGCTGGCGCTGCTGGCCCTCACGACCGTGCTGTACCTGTGGGACCTGAGCAGTTCGGGCTACGCCAACAGCTTCTACTCGGCGGCCGCGCAGGCGGGCGGTGAGAGCTGGAAGGCGTTCTTCTTCGGCTCGTCCGACGCGGCGAACTCGATCACGGTCGACAAGCCCCCGGCCGCGTTGTGGCCGATGGCGCTGTCCGTACGGCTGTTCGGCCTGGGTTCCCGGGCGATCCTGGTGCCCGAGGCGCTGATGGGGGTCGCCGCGGTCGGCGTCCTCCACGCCGCCGTGCGCCGCCGCTCCGGGCCGGCCGCCGGCCTGATCGCCGGACTGGCCTTGGCGCTCACCCCGGTCGCGGCGCTGATGTTCCGCTTCAACAACCCCGACGCGCTGCTGTGCCTGCTGATGGTGACGGCGGTGTACTGCGTCCTGCGCGCGCTGGAGGACGCCCGTACGAAGTGGCTGGTGCTCGCCGGCGTCGCGTTCGGCCTCGGCTTCCTCACCAAGACGCTGCAGGCCTGGCTGATCCTGCCGCCGCTGGCGCTGGTGTACGCCGTCTGCGCCCCGGCAACGGTGAAGCGGCGCTTCGCGCAGCTCGGTCTCGCCGGTCTGGTGACCGTCCTGTCAGGCGGCTGGTGGGTCGCGATCGTCGAGCTGTGGCCCGCGTCCTCCCGCCCCTACATCGGCGGTTCGCAGGACAACAGCTTCCTGTCGCTGACCTTCGGCTACAACGGCCTCGGCCGGATCACCGGCGACGAGACCGGTTCGGTCGGGGGCGGCGGCGGCCCGAACGGCGGCGGACAGTGGGGCGAGACCGGCTGGGGCCGGCTGTTCGGCTCGGACATGGGCGGTCAGATCGCCTGGCTGCCGCCCGCGGCCCTCGTGCTGCTGGTCGCCGGACTCTGGCTGACCCGGCGCGCCCCGCGCACGGACACCGGCCGCTCGGCCTTCCTGGCCTGGGGCGGTGCGCTCATCTTCACCTTCCTGACCTTCAGCTTCATGTCCGGGATCTTCCACCAGTACTACAACATCGCCCTGGCGCCCTACATCGCGGCGCTGACCGGAATGGGCGCGGCGATGCTGTGGGAGCGGCGCGCGCACCCCGCGGCCGCGGCGGTCCTCGCGGGCACGGTCGTGCTCACGGCGGTCTGGTCGTACGTCCTGCTGGGGCGCTCCGCCGACTGGTACCCCTGGGTGCGGTACGCCGTGCCGGTCACCGGGATCGCGGCGGGCGGGCTGCTGCTCGGGGCCCGGCTGCTCCGGCGGCTCGCGCCGCTCGCGGCCGCGGCCGGCCTGGTGGCGGCCCTCGGCGGGCCGCTGGCGTACACCGTGCAGACCGTCGGGACGGCGCACACCGGCTCCATCGTGACGGCGGGCCCGGCGGTGCAGGGCGGGGGCATGCGCGGCGGCTTCCCGGGCGGTACGCCGCGCGGCGACGGACGGCAGGGCCAGGGCGGGCAGGGCTTCCCGGGAGGCGGCCCCGGCGGTACGGGCGGCTTCCCCGGGGGCATGCCCGGCGGCAACGGGCAGCAGGGCCAGGGCTGGCAGGGTCAGGGCCAGGGCTTCCCCGGCAACGGTACGGGTGGCGGTGCGGGCGGCGAGAACCGCCGCGGCGGAGCGGCGGGGGGCCTCGGCGGACTGCTGGGCGGCTCACAGGTGGCCGACGCCACCAGGGAGGCGCTGCTGGAGGACGCCGACGCGTACACCTGGGTGGCCGCCGCCATCGGTTCCCAGAACGCCGCGGGTTACCAGCTGGCCACCGGCAAGCCCGTGATGGCGATCGGCGGCTTCAACGGCAGCGATCCGTCCCCGACGCTGGAGCGGTTCAAGGAGTACGTGGCCGCCGGGAAGATCCACTACTTCATCGCCTCCGGCGGCATGGGCGGGGGCGGCGGCCGCGGCGGCAGCGGCACCTCCTCGCAGATCAGCTCGTGGGTGGAGGAGAACTTCGGCTCCACCACCCTGGGCGGAACGACCGTCTACGACCTGACCGACCCGAGCTGAACCCAGGTCGTGGGACGTGGAAGGGGGCGGCGGCCACCGGGCCGCCGCCCCCTTCCGGCATCCGGTACCCCAGGGCCGGGTCCTAGGCCGTGTCGTCAAAGTCCCGCCTGCCCAGCGGCGCCTGGCACGGCACCTCGCTGCGTTGTCGAATCGTCCGAGTAGCCCACTACGAGGACGACTCTCCGCCTTGCGATGCACTGCACCAGACGCCGCTGGGCCCGCCCTCCGGGCGGCCGGCGCTCCTTTGACGACACGGCCTAGTCCTTCGGGGCCAGCCGCGCCGGGAAGCCGCCCGTGGCGATCGGGCCCCAGCGTTCCGGGGTCACGCGCACCAGGGACTTGCCCTGCCTGACCATGGCGGCGCGGTACTCGTCCCAGTC
Source organism: Streptomyces sp. TOM-9 (assembly GCF_056858595.1). NCBI lineage: Bacteria > Bacillati > Actinomycetota > Actinomycetes > Kitasatosporales > Streptomycetaceae > Streptomyces > Streptomyces sp. TOM-9. The sequence continues at coordinate 5,048,650 of NZ_JBXEQB010000001.1, forward strand.
CGGGTGCTCGCCCGCGATGTTTCGGTAGTACTCCACCAGCGGCTCGACCGAGTCGGGGGAGTCGATGACCTCGGCGGTGCCGTCGACCTGGACCCAGGGGCCGTCCCATTCGTCCGACAGGACGATCACGGAGGCCCGCGCGTCACGGCGGGCGTTGCGGGCCTTGGCCCGCTCGGGGTAGGTCGAGACGACCAGGCGCCCCGCGTCGTCGACCCCGCAAGCGACGGGGGAGCCCTGGGGGCGGCCGTCGGCGCGCGTGGTCAGCAGCAGGGCGCGGTGGCGCGGTCGTACGAATTCCAGCAACTGGTCGAGTTGCACGCTGGTATTGGTCGCGATGTAGGCAGCCATGGACGGCAGCCTATGCTTCCCGCGGCCGGACGGCGGGGAGGGCCGTCCCCTGGACCGCCTGGATGTCGAGGGTGACCCTCAGCGTCGTCCCCATGGTGGCGATCCCGGCGCGTACGACCTGGTTCCAGTTCATCGCGAAGTCCTCGCGGCGCAGTTCGGCCGTCGCGCGGAAGGCGGCGCGCACGCCGCCCCAGGCGTCCGGGCCGGTGCCCAGGTAGGCCAGGTCGAGGTCGACGGGGCGGGTGATCCCGCGCATCGTCAGCTCCCCGTGGACGGTCCACCGGTCGCCGGCGGACGGCTCCAGCGAGGTGCTGCGGTAGCTGACGGTGGGGTGCTCCCGCACGTCGAGGAAGTCGGCGGAGCGCAGGTGCTCGTCGCGGGTGCCGTTGCCGGTGTCGATCGAGGCGGCGTCGATCACGGCCTCGACGGACGACGCGAGCGGCTGCTCCGCGACGTCGATCCGGCCCGCGAAGGTCCTGAAGCGGCCGTGCACGGTGGACAGGCCCAGGTGCTGGGCGACCGCGCCGGCCTCGGAGTGCGCCGGGTCGATCGTCCACGGTCCGGGTGGCGGCAGTTCGAGGCCGCCGGCGCGGCCCAGCAGCAGGGTCCCGAGGTCCGCCGAGCCGGAGGCGTTCACCAGCGCCGTCGCGGCGGCCGGGCGGTAACCCACGGCCGTCACGATCACGGTGTACGCCCCGGGGGCCAGCGCGGCGGTGCGCACGGCGCCCTCGGCGTCCGCCGCCTCCCGCGCGATCTGCTGCCCGGTCATGTCGGTGACGGTCACCACGGCGTGCGGTACCGCCCAACCGTCCTTCGTCCGGATCCGCCCGCGCAGCCCGGCTCCTGCCGTCGTGTTCATGTACCTCGCTCGCCCTTCGGTGCGTTCCCCCGGCCGGGTCCGGCCGGGACGGCCCGGGCCGTCCCCTGCCCGGCCGTCCGACCGGACCCGCTGTCCCCCGTTCACCGGCCCGTGCGTCTCCGCAGGCGCACGGACCGGCCGATGGCTCACCCCTCGGGGTGGTTCAGTTCGACGTCGAAGCCGTCCTCGTGGCCGGCCGTGGCGTCGTTGCCGACGGTGACCTGGGTGGCCACCGGCGGGTAGCCGCCGGCGACCAGCGCGTACTCGCCGGCGTCCAGGTCGCCGAAGGCGTAGGCCCCGTCGGTGCCGGTGGTGGCGGTGGCCACCACGTTCCCGGCCGCGTCGATCAGGGTGACGCGGGCCTCCGGCAGCGGTGTGCGGGCGGCGCCGCCGAGGACGGTGCCCTGCAGGCGGGCTCCGGTGCGGAGCGGGACCCCGACGTGGGTGGGGCCGTTGCCGGCGACCTCGACCGGCAGTGCGGCCGGCCGGTAGCCGGTGGCGTTGACGGCCAGGGTGAAGTCGCCCGCGGGCAGGTCCTGGAAGCCGAAGGCGCCGTCTGGGCCGGTGCCGCCGGTGGCGAGGACCTCGCCGCGCACGTCGGTCACCACGACCATGGCGCCCGCGACGGGTATCCCGGTCGCCTCGGCGACCACCGTGCCGGTCAGTCCGCTGGTGCCGGCCAGGACCACGTCGTAGGGGACGGGCTCCTCGCCGACCACCACGGTGGACGCCTGCGGCTGGTGGCCGTCGGCGGCGGCGATGAGGACGTACGAGCCGGCGCCGGGCGCGGTCAGCGTGTAGCCGCCGTCGGCTCGGGTGGAGGCGCGGCCGAGCTGCCGGCCGGTGAGCGATATCAGGGTCAGGGTGGCCCGCTCCACGCCCGCGCCCTCGGCGTTGCGTACCTGGCCGTGGACCGTGGTGCCCTCGGCGGGCAGCGGGGCCGGCGGCGCGGCCACGCCGACCGCCTCGGCGGCCTCGGCCGCGGGGGCCTGGGCGGGTATGACCGGGGTCTGCTCGGCGTGGCCGGCGACACCGGCTGCCTGCTGCAGGCCGCTGGCGGTCTTCAGCGGCACTTCCTTGATGAACAGCACCAGCAGCAGCGCGAGGAACGCCACCGGGGCCGCGACCAGGAAGACGTCGCCGGCGCCGTGGCCGTACGCGCTCTCCACGACGTGGCGGATCGGTGCGGGCAGCGTGGCCAGGTCCGGGATCGCGCCGTCGGACTCACCGGTGGACTTCACACCCAGGGCGGCCAGGCCGTCCTTGACGTAGTGCGTCACACGGTTGCCGAGCACCGCGCCCAGCGCGGAGACGCCGATCGCGCCACCGAGCGTGCGGAAGAAGGTGACGACGGAACTGGCGGCACCGAGGTCGGCGGCCCCCACCTGGTTCTGCACGGCCAGCACCAGGTTCTGCATCATCATGCCGACGCCGAGGCCCAGCAGCGCCATGAAGAGCGCCAGGTGCCAGTACGTGGTGTCGGCCCGCAGGGAGCCCAGCAGGGCGAGGCCGCCGGTGAGCAGCACGCCGCCGGAGACCAGGAACGCCTTCCAGCGCCCGGTGCGGGTGATGATGAGCCCGGAGGCCGTGGAGGAGACGAACAGGCCGGCGATCAGCGGGATGGTCATGACGCCCGACATCGTCGGCGACTCGCCGCGCGCCAGCTGGAAGTACTGGCTGAGGAAGACCGTGGCGCCGAACATCGCGGTGCCCACGAAGAGCGAGGCGACCGAGGTCAGGCTGATCGTCTTGTTGCGGAACAGCCGCAGCGGCATGATCGGCTCGCTCGCGCGGGACTCGACCAGGACGAAGATCAGGACGAGCAGGACGGCGCCCGCGACCATGGCGTAGGTCTGCCAGGAGATCCACTCGTACTTGTCGCCGGCGAAGGTCACCCAGACCAGCAGCAGGCTGACGGCGGCGGTGACGAAGGAGGCGCCCGCCCAGTCGACCTTGACCCGGCGCTTGACGACCGGCAGGTGCAGGGTCTTCTGCAGCACGATCAGCGCGACGATCGCGAAGGGCACGCCGACGTAGAAGCACCAGCGCCAGCCGAGCCAGTCGGTGTCGACGATCACGCCGCCCAGCAGCGGGCCGCCGACCGTTCCGAGGGCGAAGGCCGCGCCCAGGTAGCCGCTGTACCGGCCGCGCTCGCGCGGGGAGATCATCGCGGCCATGATGACCTGGGTCAGCGCGGTCAGACCGCCGGCGCCGATGCCCTGGACGACACGGCAGGCGATCAGCATCCCGGCGTTCTGCGACAGGCCCGCGACCAGCGAGCCCACCACGTAGATCACCAGCGCCAGCTGGACCAGCAGCTTCTTGCTGAACAGGTCCGAGAGCTTGCCCCACAGCGGGGTGGTGGCGGTGGTGGAGAGCAGGGCGGCGGTGACGACCCAGGTGTAGGCGCTCTGCCCGCCGTTCAGATCGGAAATGATCTTCGGCAGGGCGTTGGAGACGATCGTGGACGACAGGATCGCCACGAACAAGCCGAGGATCAGCCCGGTGAGGGCCTCCATGATCTGCCGGTGCGACATGGGGGCCGCGTGTCCTGCGTGGGTATCGGTCCCCCGCACACCGGTCGGTGGTGCGGTTGTTGCCATCGTCATCCTCTTCACGTCGTGGAATGTGTACGGGGGCGGCAGTCGGCGGCGAAGTCCCTGCGCAGCCGGTCCAGCAGCCGGGAGAACTCGGTGACGTCCTCGTCCGGCCAGTCCCTCAGGTGGTGGGCCAGCGCCTCGGCGACCCCGTCCTGGGCGGCGCGCAGCATGTCCGTGCCGCCGGGGGTCAGGCGCAGCAACCGTGACCGCTTGTCGTGGGGGTCGGGCAGCCGGTCGATCCAGCCGCGCTCGGCGAGGTGGGCCACGTGCCTGCTGGTGACGGACATGTCGACCTCCAGCAGCTCGGCCAGCCGGCTCATCCGCATCTCGCCGTGGCGGCTGATCACCGAGAGCACGCCGAGCGATGACGGCGGGCACTGCGGTGGACAGGCCCGGCTGAGTTCGCGGGCGACCACCGGGATCGCACGCAGCTGGCTCGCGAGCTCCGCGAACTGCTCCTGCGTCGCCATGGCGCCTCGCTTCCCACTCTTATTGGTTGCCTCAAGCAACCTTAGGAACGTTGGTTGCTGCAGGCAAATTCTTTCGGGTAAAAACCTCCAAAAGGAACGACCCGCCTCCGGTCAAGGGAGACGGGTCTTCGGGTAAAAGCCGCAGGTCAGGCAGATGCCTCCGTGAGACGCTCCAGCTCCGCCGCGGTCAGCTCCAGGGGCGCCGAAGCCAGCAGCGCGGTCAGCTGCGCGGGCGTACGGGCGCTGGCGATCGGCGCGACGACGGTCGGCCGGGTCCGCAGCCAGGCCAGTGCGACGCTCGCCGGCTCCACGCCGTGCGCCGCCGCGACCTCGTCCAGCGCGGCCAGCACCCGCGGGCCGCGCTCCGACTCCAGGTAGGCGCCCGCGCCTTCCGCCCGGGGGCTGTCCACCGCGACCCCGGGCCGGTACTTGCCGGTGAGGAAGCCCCGCGCCAGACCGAAGTACGGCACGGAGGCGAGGCCGTGCGCCTCGACGACCTCGCGCAGCGGCCCCTCGTAACTCCCGCGCTCCACCAGGTTGTAGTGCTGCTGCAGCGCCACGTACTTCGTCAGGCCCTCGCGCTCGGCGAACTCCAGCGAGGCCGACAGCCGCTCGGGGCTGATGTTGGAGGCCGCGACGTGGCGGACCTTGCCCTCGCGGACCAGCTCGTCCAGGGCGCCGACGATCTCCTCGACCGGGGTCGCGAGGTCGTCGTAGTGCGTGTAGTAGAGGTCGATCCGGTCGGTGCCCAGGCGGCGCAGCGACTCCTCCGCCGCGGCCTTGACGGTCGCGGCCTTCAGCCCCTTGAAGTCGGGGTGGGAGCCGACCTTGGTCGCGACGACGACGTCGTCGCGACGGCCGCGCTTGGCGAGCCAGGAGCCGATCACGGTCTCGGACTCCCCACCGGTGTGGCCGGGGACCCACGCCGAGTACACGTCAGCGGTGTCGACGAAGTTGCCGCCCGCCTCCGCGTAGGCGTCCAGTACCTCGAAGGAGGTCGCCTCGTCCGAGGTCCAGCCGAAGACGTTGCCACCGAGGCAGAGGGGGAAGACGTCGAGATCAGAGTTGCCGATGAGTGCCATGTGGTCTTGGACACGGCGGGGACGAGCGGTATTCCCGGGGTGTTCCCCTTCCCAACGACGGGGCGGGGGTGACCGGCGCAGCGTGACTTCGCTAGGGTCCTGCCCCATGACTACCCCTGACAACAACTACGACCCGGCCGGCAACACCCAGATGTTCCGCGCCTTCGTCGACGAGGAGCCCGCCCAGGCCCAGGCCGCGGGCGGCAACAAGACCGGGCTGATCGTCGGCATCGTCGCGGCCGTCGTCGTGATCGCCGCCGTGGTCTGGTTCGCGGTCGCCTGACGGGCGCACCACCCCACCACGTCCACTGACACCGGACGCCGGCGGTCGCCGGCCGTCCGGCGGCCGTCGTGCGCCCGCGTCCGCGTCCGGCGGCCCCGCCCCCGCTCAGCGGAACAGCGAGGCCAGCTCGACGCGCGAGCGCACCCCGAGCCGGCTGAAGATGTTCCGCAGGTGGTACTCGACCGTGCGCGTGCTGAGCAGCAGCAGGTCGGCGATCTCGCGGTTGGTCGCGCCCTGCGCCACCAGCTCGGAGATCCTCGTCTGCTGCGCCGTCAGCTCCCGGCGGCCCCCGGGCTCCCGGTCCACCGGGCCCACCCGGTCCCCGGCGGCCCGCAGTTCGGCCGCGGCCCGTTCCGCCCAGGGGCGGGCGTCGAACTGCCGGAACACCGCCACCGCGTCCCGCAGCAGGCCCCGGGCCTCGCCGGGCCGGCGGGTGCGCCGCAGCCGGGAGGCGTAGAACAGCTCCGTCTTGGCCAGCTCCAGGACGGTGTCGTCGTCCTGGTGGAGCCGCAGCGCCTCCCGGAAGTGGTCCACGGCGCTCGCGTCGTCCTCCGCCAGCAGCCCGTGGCAGCGGTGCGCCAGGGCCAGTCGTACGCTGCTGCGGCTCGCCGCCGCCCAGTGCTCGTACGCGCGCAGCGCCCCCGCGGCCTTCGCCCGCTGTCCGCAGCGCACCGCCGCCTCGATGAAGTGGGGGGCGGCCATCCCCCGGACCGCCAGGTTCACCTGGCCCGCGCCGCCGCGCATGCGGGCGAAGCGGGACAGCGCGTCGGCGGGCCGGTCCGCCGCGAGGTCCGCGCAGGCCGAGACCCAGCAGTTGAAGGCCCCGGGGCGGCCCAGCCCCCGTGACGCGACGGCTCCTTCGGCGGCCGCCATCCGCAGCCCGGCGGTCACGCTGTCGCCCTGCAGGGCCGCGAGCAGCGCCAGGACCGCGAGGTGGTCGACGGCGAGGTTGCGCTGGCCGGTCGCCTCCGCGAGCCGCAGCCCCTCCTCGGCGGCCGCCCCGGCCGCTGCGTACCGGTCGAGCGCCAGCGCGCACAGCGCCTCGTAGACCAGGGCCGCGGGCACCAGTGCGCCCGCGCCCTGCCGGCGGGCCCGGTGCACGGCCGCGGTCGCCAGGGCGTGCGCCCGCCGGGCGTCCCCCAGGGTGTACGCGGCCTGGGCGGCCCATATCGCGGACTCCGGGTCCTGAAGCGTCTCGGCGAGCCGGACCACCCGCCGCAGCGCCCACTGCGCGCGGTCGTGCCGGCCCCGGAAGGTCGCCGAGAGCCCCGCGAAGTGGTCGAAGACCAGGCGCTGTTCCGGCGGGTCGTCGCTGCGGCGCAGCGCGCCGGCACGCTCGGCGAGGCCGAAGAAGGCGGCGAAGTCGCCCGCCACGCACCCCGCTTCGCCGGCGAGCATCAAGGCCCTTACGGCCGGTGCGCGCCGGTCGGCGGGGAACCGGCCGGCCGCGGCGGTCAGGTCGCGGCAGGCCACGGCGGGCACCCCGTCGCGCAGTTCGATCTCGCCCTGGACCAGGGCGCCCGGCGCCCCGCCCGGCGCCGGGCCGCCCTGTGCGCCGGCCCGGCGCATCAGTCCGCGCGCCCGGCGGGTCTCCCCGGCGGCCTGCGCGTCGGCGGCGGCCGCGACCAGCCACCGGACCCGGGTGTGCGGACGGGCGGTGGCCTCGGCGCCCCGCTCCCACGCGGCGGCGGCCGCGGCATGACCGGCGGACCTGCGGGCGGCCCCGGCCGCGGCCTCCAGTTCCCGTTCGGTGTCCGGCGACGGGCCGGCCGACCGGCCGAGCCGGTGGAGCGCCCGGAAGAGCCGGGCAGCCGGGGGGTCCAGCACCGAGGCCAGCGTCGCGTGCGCGGCCAGCCGGTCGGCGGGGGAGAGCAGTGCGGCCAGCGAGGCGCGCAGCAGCCGTCCCGGCACGGTCGCCGTCCCGTCGCGCAGGTCGACCAGGCCGCAGGCGCGGGCCTCCTCGACACTGCCGGCGCCCAGCCCGCGGCGGCGGGCGGCGGACTCCAGCACCGGTACGGCCAGCGGCCCGCCGCAGAGCAGCAGCGCCACCACCGTGCGGGCGCCCGGCGTGAGGGCGTGGAAGCGCTGCCGGTGCCGCTCCCGCAGCCGGCTCCCCGCGGGCAGCGCGGGCGGTTCCGGCAGCCGCCCGTCCACGGCCGCCCCGGCCAGTTCGACCAGGGCCAGCGGGTTGCCCGCGGCCAGGTCGAGCACCGCGACCGCGTCCGCGCCGCGCGGCGGCAACCCGGGGAACCGGTCGGCGAGCATCCGGCGTGCGGCCTCCGGTGCCAGCGGGCGCAGGCGCAGGACGTCCAGGTCCTCCAGCGCTCCGGCGGTGGGGCAGACCTCGTCGGCGGCGAACAGCACGGTGGCCGCGAGGCCCGTGAGACGGCGCGCCGCCATGCCGAGCGCGCGCAGCGTCGCGGGATCCAGCCACTGCGCGTCGTCCACGCACCACAGCAGCGGTGCCGGGCGGGCGAGTCCGGCCACCAGGCCGGACAGCGCGGCGCCCAGCGCGAGTTCGCCCCCGGCGGGCACCCGCCCGGCGAGGAGTTCCGTGAGCGCCACGCCGTACGGCCCCGGTACGGCCCGCACGCGCGGGGCGACCGGCAGCAGGGTGCGGTGCAGTGCCGCGAACGGGACCCGCGCCTCGGCCCGTACGCCGTCGGTGCGCAGCACGGTCGCACCGGCCGCGGCGGCGGTGCGCGCCGCGCCCGTGAGCAGGCAGGTGCGTCCGGTGCCCGGTCCGCCGAGCAGCAGCAGCGCCCGTCCCCCGCCCTGCCGGGCCCGGTCCGACAGGGCGTCCAGGAGGGCGCGTTCGCGGTCCCGGCCGTACAGCGCCGGCGGCCACGCGGCGGGGTCGCTCCGTCCGGCCTCCATGACGCCAGTGTCTGCTGGCGTCCACCGGGAGGGAAGGGTCCTGCATCATGTTCCGTGCATGACAGGAAGACACTGGTGATTCCACCGGTCCGTCGCCCGCGTGCCGCTCGGAGACTCCTGTCGACCCCCACGACAAGGAGTTCAGATGCGACGAATATGGGCGATCCTGCTCACCGTGGCGGCCGCCGTCGGCCTCGGCACCTTCGTGATGCCCGGCACCGCGAACGCCGCGACCCACACCCCGGTGGTCTTCGTGCACGGCTACACCGGCAGCGCGAGCAACTGGGACTACGCGGAGTCGGTCTTCGTGGCCGGCGGCTACAGCCGCAGCGAGCTCTTCGCGTACGAGTACAACTGGGCCCAGTCGAACAAGACCAGCGCCGCGGGGCTGGCGAGCTACGTGCGCCAGGTGCTGACCCGCACCGGCGCGACCAAGGTCGACATCGTCAACCACTCGATGGGCGGCCTGGTCACCCAGTGGTACCTCACGCAGCTCGGCGGCACCTCCTCCGTCCGCCGGGTCGCCTCGGTGGCGGGCGCGAACCACGGCACCACCTACGCCTCGGCCTGCGTGATCTACGCGTCCTGCGTCGAGATGCTGCCGGGCTCGTCCTTCGTCCGCACCATCAGCAGCGGTGACGAGACGCCGGGCAGCACGGTCTACGCGACCTGGTACTCGCCGTGCGACGGGATCATCATCCCGTACACCAGCACCCCGCTGAGCGGCGCGAACAACCACCTGGTGGCGTGCACGACCCACATCGGGTTCCTCAGCGACACCGGCACCCTCGGCGAGATCCGTTCCTACCTGGCCGGCTGAGCGCACCACCGCTCCTCCCCGGGGAGGCGGGGGCCGGTCCCGGGACGGGCCGGTCCCCGCCTCCGCGTCCCCGGGGCGTACCGGCGTTCAGGAGTCCGCGACCGAGACGTCCCGGGTCTCGACGTGCATGCCCAGCGGCACCCGCCACGCCTCGACGCAGACCTCCCAGGTGCGCTTCGCGCTGCCGCCGCCGGGGACCGGCACCGGTGCGGCACGACTGCTGCGCAGCGTGGCCCAGTCGACGCCCAGCAGGCCGATGACGTGCGTGCCGAAGGTGACGGTGCCCGTCGTCGCGGCACGATCCCCGGTGTTGGCGAGGGTGACGGTGACCTTCTCGCACCAGCGGTCGGCGGCCGCCGTGCGTTCGACCGCACTCACCACCAGGTGCGCCGGCGCACCGGTCGCCGGTGGGGACGGGACGGACGCGGAACCGCCCGGGGCCGGCCGCGCGGTGGAGCCGCCGGAGGCCGTCGCGGGCGGCGCGGTGCCGCCCGGCCGCGGCGGGCCGCTCGTGGCGCCGGGCCTGTCCGGCCCCTCCGGTACGTCCGCCGGAGGTGAGGAGCCCGCGCCGCCGCTGCCGGCCGGTGCGCCCGGCGCGGTGGGCGCCGTCCGGCCGGGTCCGGCCGGGGAGCCCGTACGGCCGTCCAGCGGCACGAGGTCCACGTCGCCGGAGGGCGGGGCGTTCACCGCGGGGCCGCCCGCCGGGCCCGGGGCGCCGACGGCCACGTAGCCCGGCCCGTTGCCCTCGCAGTCCGGGCCCAGCGCGGCGAAGGCACCCAGGCAGACGCTGGCCGCCGAGGCAGCGGCCAGCGCGCCCCGGCGGCCCGGTGGTATGTGCACCATCCCGCCAGTGTACTGACGAACCGTCAGGAATGAACCGCCCGGTCCTTCCGTCGCCGGGCCCCGCCCTACTGCTCGGCGGTCAGTCCCTCGCGCAGCTGCGCCAGGGTCCGGGTCAGCAGCCGGGAGACGTGCATCTGGGAGATGCCGACCTCCTCGCCGATCTGCGACTGCGTCATGTTGGCGAAGAAGCGGAGCATGATGATCCGCCGCTCCCGCGCGGGCAGCTGGGCGAGCAGCGGCTTGAGCGACTCGCGGTACTCCACGCCCTCCAGCGCGGTGTCCTCGTAGCCCAGCCGGTCGGCCAGCGAGCCCTCGCCGCCGTCGTCCTCCGGGGGCGGCGAGTCCAGCGAGCTCGCGGTGTACGCGTTCCCGACCGCCAGGCCGTCGACCACGTCCTCCTCGGAGACGCCGAGCGCCGCCGCGAGTTCGGAGACGGTGGGCGAGCGGTCCAGCCGCTGGGCGAGCTCGTCGCTGGTCTTGGTCAGCGCCAGCCGCAGCTCCTGCAGCCTGCGCGGCACCCGCACCGACCACGAGGTGTCGCGGAAGAAGCGCTTCACCTCGCCGACGATCGTGGGCATCGCGAAGGTGGGGAACTCCACCCCGCGGTTGCAGTCGAAGCGGTCGATCGCCTTGATCAGCCCGATCGTGCCGACCTGGACGATGTCTTCCATCGGCTCGTTGCGGCTGCGGAAGCGGGCCGCCGCGTAACGCACGAGCGGCAGGTTGAGCTCGATGAGCGTGTCCCGTACGTACGTCCGCTCCGGGCTGTCGTCCGGCAGCTCGGCGAGCCGCAGGAACAGCGAGCGGGAGAGCGTGCGGGTGTCGACGCTCGTGTCGATGGCCTCGATCGTGCTGTCGACGGCGGCGGTGTCGGCGACGGCGGTGCCGGCGGTGTCGATGGCCTTGTCGTCAGGAGCATCGTGCGGCGCGTCGGAGTTCAGCACCTTCGGACTGCCCACTTCTACGGACATGCCACCCCCTTGAGGTCGCGGACGGGTGTCGCGGGCGACGGTTCGTTCCCCACTGGAATACCGGAGGCCGGACCGCGACAAACGCAGTTCCCGCAGAATGTCACATGTCGGCAACGCGCTGTAGCGCCATGTCGACTTATTTCCCGGGGGGTGGGTAGTCCTTAAGGGTTACGATTCGAGCTGGTTTGCGGATCGCAGCCGGGCGAAGCTGCGCGAGAGCAGCCGGGAGACGTGCATCTGCGAAACCCCGAGTTCGGCGCTGATCTGCGATTGCGTCAGATTGCCGAAGTAGCGCAGCAGCAGGATCCGCCGCTCCCGCTCGGGGAGCTGCACCAGCAGGTGCCGCACCAGGTCCCGGTGCTCCACGCCGGTCAGGGCCGGGTCCTCGTAGCCGAGCCGGTCCAGCAGCCCGGGCGCCCCGTCGCCGCCCTCCTGGGCCGCCTCCAGGGACGTGGCGTGGTACGCCCGCCCGGCCTCCAGGCAGGCCAGCACCTCGTCCTCGGAGAGCTTGAGCCGGTCGGCGATCTCCGCGGTGGTGGGGGTGCGCCCGTGGGCCACCGTCAGGTCCTCGATGGCGCCGCTGACCTGGACCCACAGCTCGTGCAGCCGGCGCGGGACGTGGACGGTGCGGACGTTGTCCCTGAAGTAACGTTTGATCTCGCCCACCACGGTCGGCATCGCGAACGTCGGGAACTGCACCCCGCGTTCCGGGTCGAAGCGGTCGATGGCGTTGATCAGCCCGATCGTGCCGACCTGGACGACGTCCTCCATCGGCTCGTTGCGGCTGCGGAAGCGGGCGGCCGCGTACCGCACCAGCGGCAGGTTCACCTCGATGAGGGCGGCCCTGACCCGGGAGTGCTCCGGGGTGCCGGGCTCCAGCCCCGACAGCTGGTCGAACAGCACCTGTGTCAGCGCCCGCGCCTCCACCGCGTTGCTGTTGGTGCTTCCGCCGCGATTGCCGCCGCCGGTGGTCGTACCGGTCCCGCTGCCGTCTCCGGAGGTCGATGGTGACGCGGGTCGGGCCGACACGGACATGCCACTCCTCATCGGTCCACTCATCCGGCAAAAGCGGTCATAGCATCACAATTCATGTGGACTGTGTGCAAGTGAGGCGCGGCCCTCGATGAAAAAGCCCTCCGCCCGGCGGGCGGAGGGCTGTACGGCAGGAGCGGGGCCCGAGGGGCCGCCGCGGGGGGTCACTCGAACATGTAGTCGGCGACCACCCAGGTGGAGAATTCGCGCCACAGCGCGACCCCGGCCTGGTGTGCGGGATGCTCCAGGTACGTCTTGAGCGCGTCGGCGTCCGCCACCGAGGAATTGATGGCGAAGTCGTAGGCGATCGGGCGGTCCGAGATGTTCCAGCCCAGTTCCCAGGAGGCCAGCTCGGGGATCTGCCCGCCGAGCCGCTCGAAGGCGTCGACGCCGGCCACGACCCGCGGGTCGTCGCGCTCCACGCCTTCGCCGAGCTTGAAAAGGACCAGGTGGCGTATCACGGTGCTGTGCTCCTCACCGGCTCCCGGCCGGTCAGTTGACCAGCGCGGTCATGAACTCCCCGACGCCCTTGGCGGCGTCCGATATGCCCTGGAAGCCTATCTGCACGAGATCGGCTGCGCGGGCCGGCGATGTCACGATCGTATAGAGCACGAAAGCCACGATGACGTACATGGTGATTTTCTTCGCCTGCGCCATGGCTGGAGTGTATCCACCGGATGGCCCAATCAGACCGGGTGACGGAAGGCCTCCTTGCGGGTGATCCACGGGCCCGCCCCGCTCCGTGTGTGACGCTCGCCACAGCGGGTTCGGAAGGCCGGAAAACGCCGAGAACGCCCGGTCCGGAAGGGGCGGGTACCACGGGGGGTCGTCGCTCGCGGCGGTGGCGGTGGGCCGGCGTGCCGAACGGTTGCGACCAGCCCCCACGGTGGGGGGTAGCTGTCCTGCGCATGGTCCCCTGGCGGCGTCATCGGTTCCGTACAGCGGCACTGCGATGCTGAGTGCTGCCGCAGCGGGGCCCGCGGCCGACTTGCTGACACAACCGTCAGCAGTTCTCGTTACTCATGACTGCGCCGAAGACGATGAGCTGATCGGGAGTCGTCTTCGCACTACAGATCTTCCATGCATCGCCGTCCCCGATCGTGCGATGCTCTCCGCTCGCGTCGAAGAGTTGCACGTCAGCGTCGGGGCCGATCTGCTCGACCGCCCGCTTCACGTTGCCGCCGAGGAAGTTGGGCATCGGAACGTCGCCCGGGCCGGAGCGTGAAGCGGTCGACGTCATTGAAGGTCGGGACGGGGCGACGTGGCCCTGAGACTCCTGCGGCTGAGGGGAGGTGCTGCATGCGGTGAGCCCGGCGAGGACGGTGATGGCGACAACCGATGTGACAGAGCGGGTGCGCATGTCTCCCTCGGTGGTGGCCGTATTCCGGCTCGGAAGCACTCTGTGGGGCTCCCTGCCGGATGGATCGGGGGAGGAGGACGACGACGCCTCCTCAGGAGCCCTCGTGCCGGCCAACTGAGACCAGAAACGAGACCACGACAAGGGGCGGCACCCGGGAAAATTTCCCAGGCGCCGCCCCTCACCAGTTCAGAGCGGTAGCGGTGGGATTTGAACCCACGGAGGAGTTGCCCCCTCACACGCTTTCGAGGCGTGCTCCTTAGGCCGCTCGGACACGCTACCGAGAGAGAGCTTAGCGGACGTCCGGGTGTGCTCCGAAATCCTTTGACCGGAAGAAGCGGGTGAGGAGCTCACCGCACTCCTCGGCGAGCACGCCGTGGATCACCTCCGGACGGTGGTTGAGCCGGCGGTCGCGGACGAGGTCCCACAGGGAGCCCGCCGCCCCGGCCTTCTCGTCGAGCGCGCCGTAGACCACGCGTTCGAGGCGGGAGGCGATGACGGCCCCCGCGCACATCGTGCACGGCTCCAGGGTCACCACCAGCGTGCAGCCGGTCAGCCGCCACTCCCCGAGCGCCTTCGCGGCCTCGCGGACGGCGAGGACCTCCGCGTGGGCGGTCGGGTCGCCGACCGCCTCGCGTTCGTTGCGGCCACGCCCGATGACCGTGCCCTGCGGGGACAGCACCACCGCGCCCACCGGCACGTCGCCGGTGCGCGGGGCGAGGCGGGCCTCCTCCAGGGCGAGCCGCATCGGGGCGACCCAGGGGTCGCGCAGCGGGTCGGGCGCGGTCAGCGGACCGCCTCCAGCACGTCGGCGCAGCCCAGCGAGTCGGCGATCTCCCCGAGCGCCTCCCCGGTCAGCGCGCCGTCGCCGCTGAGGGCCAGCAGCTCCTTGTCGCTCATGCCGAAGTCCGCGAGGAGCTCGGCGTCCCCGAGCGGGCCCACGGGGACGTGGACCTCCGTCGGGCCGGGCACCACGTCGTCGTCGAGTTCGTCGGCGTCACCTTCCTCGGTGCCGTCGAGGTCGACGATCTCGTCCAGGTCCTCCGGGTCGCGGCCCAGCAGTTCGTCGGTGAGCAGGATCTCCCCGTACGAGCTGCGCGCCGCGGCGGCGGCGTCGGACACGTAGATCCGCGGGTCCTCCTCCCCGTCGACGCGGACGACGCCGAACCAGGCGTCCTCCTGTTCGATGAAGACCAGGACCGTATCCTCCCCGGCTGAAGCCGCCCGGGCCAAGTCGGTCAGGTCGCCGAGGGTTTCCACATCGTCGAGATCGGTCTCGCGCGCTTCCCAACCGTCCTCGGTGCGCGCGAGCAGTGCGGCGAAGTACACCGTGACTCTCCCACAGGTCTCAGGCCGTCCGGACTTTCGGGCGGGAGTCGAATGATCTGGCGCAGGTCCCCGCCCACACTCGGCATCGTGGCAGAAACCTCGGCTTTGCGAAGGGTCTTCCGCGCTGCGTCGTGAGAGGCCTTCCGGCTTTTTTCCGCGTGGCGGCCTGCGGGGACCCCCTCGGCGCCCGCCAGGTGGGGGCATTGTGCCGACCTGGGGACTACCAGCGGAACGTCCGCATCCGCATCTGCTGGCGTGCGCGTGCCGCGCGCGCCCGGCGTGGCTGGACGCGGTCGCGCAGTTCCTTGGCCTCGTTGAGCTCGCGCAGGAACATGGCGCGCCGCCGTCTGCGTTCGGCGTCGCGATCCTGCTGCGTACGGGCGTCGCCCGTGTCGTCCGCGCCGGCGCCGTCGCTGCCGCGCTCCGCCATGGGGCACCACCCCTAGAGATCCACGTGCCCGGCCGGGACAGGTCCGGGCGTAAGGGCACGCATTCCCCCTCCCGGGTGGTTCGAAGCGTGACCGGCCGCACGGACCGGGCGGGCCGGGGGACAGGCCGAACGTTAGAGTCGTGGACATGCGGATCCACGTCGTCGACCACCCCCTGGTGGCGCACAAACTCACCACCCTGCGCGACGAGCGCACCGACTCGCCGACCTTCCGTCGGCTGGCCGACGAGCTGGTCACCCTGCTCGCCTACGAGGCGACCCGTGACGTGCGCACCGAGCAGGTGGACATCAGCACCCCCGTCGCGGACACCACGGGCGTGCGCCTGTCCCACCCGCGTCCGCTGGTCGTGCCGATCCTGCGGGCCGGCCTCGGGATGCTGGAGGGCCTGGTGCGCCTCCTGCCGACCGCGGAGGTCGGCTTCCTCGGCATGATCCGCGACGAGGAGACCCTGGAGGCCAAGACCTACGCCACCCGCATGCCCGAGGACCTGTCCGGGCGGCAGGTGTACGTCCTCGACCCGATGCTGGCCACCGGCGGCACGCTGATCGCCGCGATCGACCTGCTGATCGAGCGGGGCGCCGACGACGTGACGGCCGTGGTGCTGCTCGCCTCCCCCGAGGGCGTCGAGGCGATGGAGCGCGCGCTGGCCGGCAAGCCGGTCACCGTGGTCACGGCGGCGGTCGACGACCACCTCAACGAGCACGGCTACATCGTCCCTGGCCTCGGCGACGCGGGCGACCGCCTCTACGGCACGGCCGGCTGACGCCGGTCGTCCCACGACACGCGGGACCGGCCGCCGGGGCCCATGCCCCGGCGGCCGGTCCCGTCGTACGACGCGACGGGAACCGTGGGCCTAACAGGCGCCGGCGCTCGGCGCCGCGCTCGGCCGGGCCAGGGCGGCGAGGGCCTTCTCGACGGCCTTGTCGCCGGAGAGCTTGGTGAAGCCCTTGCCGAGCATGACGTCCACCGTTCCGGTGGGGCGCTTGGAGCCGGCGGCCGCGGGCTTCAGCGTGACCGTGCCCTTGACCTGGGCGCCGACCAGCTTCATCGCGGCCTCGGCCTTGGGCCCGTGGCCGCCGATCAGCAGCGCGGCCACCTGCACCTTGCGGTCGTACTCGGGGTCGGCGTTGCCGAAGGTGCCCACCTTGAAGCCGCGTGCGGCGAACTCGTCGGCGGTGTCCTTGGCCAGGCCGCCCTTGGCGGTGGCGTTGTAGACGTTGACCGTGAGCTCCCCGGGTTCCGGGAAGGCGGTGGGCACCGTCGAGGCCGAGCCCGGTGCGGCCGCCGCCTTGCAGGTGCGTTCCTTGGCGGCGTTCTCCGCCTTGGCCGCGGCGTTCTTCGCGGGCGTGGACTTGCCGCCGAAGACGTCGACCAGTTGGAGCGTGCCCCAGCCGGCCAGGCCGACAACGGCGACGGTCGTCACGACGACCGCCACGATGCGCACCCTGCTCCGGGGGCGGCGCATCCGGGGGTACTGGTTCCCGGTGACCCGGTACTTTCCGCCCATGCCAGGGGGCGTCAGCATGCTCATGTGCGCAGCGTAGTGCGATCGGGCGTCCGGGCCTACTAAACGATCAACCAATCGGGGCCAATGAGGGGCACTTGAACCCGAAAGGGCGAAGGAGTCCCCCGGCGGAGACGGGTCCGCGGAGCGGTCCGGGGGTCAGTCCATCTCCAGCACGCGGGCGTGCAGCACCTGGCGCTGCTGCAGCGCCGCGCGCACGGCCCGGTGGAGCCCGTCCTCCAGGTAGAGGTCGCCCTGCCATTTCACGACGTGCGCGAACAGGTCCCCGTAGAAGGTCGAGTCCTCGGCGAGGAGGGTCTCCAGGTCGAGGTTGCCCTTGGTGGTGACCAACTGGTCGAGGCGTACCGGACGTGGGGCGACGTCCGCCCATTCACGGGTGCTTTTCCGGCCGTGGTCGGGGTACGGCCGCCCGCTTCCGATGCGCTTGAAGATCACACGGAAAGCCTACCGGGCAAGGGCGTACGGGCGCAGCAACGGCGCAGGAGTGCGATGGTGGGCAAATACGGTGATAGCGGGAGCAGTGGAGCAGCCCATGACCACGCCGAGCCCGCCCGGCACCGCCCGGGCCATCGCCGAGGGGTACGCCTTCACGGGGCCGGCCCTCGAACTCGGCGCCCTGCTGTGGGAGGACCGGGTGCTGCCGGAGGCGCCCGTGCGCGTCCCGCTGGCGGTGCTCAACCGGCACGGGCTCGTCGCGGGGGCCACCGGCACCGGCAAGACCAAGACGCTGCAGCTCGTCGCGGAACAACTCTCGGCGCAGGGCGTGCCGGTCTTCCTCGCCGACGTCAAGGGCGACGTCTCCGGCATCTCGTCCCCGGGGGTGCCCGGCGACCGCGTTGCCCGGCGGGCCGCCGAGGTGGGCCAGGAATGGAGCCCGGCCGGCTGCCCCGCCGAGTTCTACGCCCTCGGCGGCATGGGCCGGGGCATCCCGTTGCGGGCCACGGTGACGAGCTTCGGTCCCGTTCTGCTGTCCAAGGTGCTCGGGCTCAACACCACGCAGGAGCAGTCGCTCGGCCTGATCTTCCACTACGCCGACACCAAGGGCCTGGAACTGCTGGACCTGAAGGACCTGCGGGCCGTGGCCACCTTCCTCACCTGCGACGAGGGCAAGCCGGAGCTGAAGGGGATCGGCGGGGTCTCGCCGGCGACGGCCGGGGTGATCCTGCGGTCGCTGACGGCCTTCGAGGCACAGGGGGCGGGGGCCTTCTTCGGCGAGCCCGAGTTCGACACCGCCGAGCTGCTGCGGACGGACGGCGACGGGCGGGGCGTCGTCTCCGTGCTGGAACTGCCCGCCGTGCAGGACCGGCCGCAGCTGTTCTCCACCTTCCTCATGTGGCTGCTGGCCGACCTCTTCGAGGACCTGCCGGAGGTCGGCGACCTGGACCGGCCCAAGCTGGTCTTCTTCTTCGACGAGGCCCACCTGCTGTTCACCGGGGCGAGCAAGGCCTTCCTGGAGGCCATCACGCAGACCGTGCGGCTGATCCGCTCCAAGGGCGTCGGCATCTTCTTCGTGACGCAGACCCCGAAGGACGTGCCCTCCGAGGTGCTCGGCCAGCTCGGCAACCGGGTCCAGCACGCACTGCGCGCCTTCACCCCGGAGGACGCCAAGGCGCTCAAGGCGACGGTGCGCACCTTCCCCACCTCCCCGTACGACCTGGAGGAACTGCTCACGGGGCTCGGCACCGGCGAGGCCGTGGTCACCGTCCTCGACGAGGACGGCGCCCCCACCCCGGTCGCCGCGGTGCGGCTGCGGGCGCCGCGGTCGCTGATGGGCCCCGCCGACCCCGCGGCGATGGACGCGGCGATCGGGAACTCGGCGCTGTACGGGCGCTACGCGCAGGCGGTGGACCGGGAGTCGGCGTACGAGCGGCTGGCCGGGCGTCAGGCGCCGGCGCCCGTGCGGCCGTCCGCACCGGTGCCTGCCGGGCGGGGGCGCCGGGAGCGGCCGGAGGAGGGGACGGGTGTGGTGGAGCAGGTGATGGGCAGCGGTGTCTTCCAGTCGCTGGCCCGCTCCATCGGCACCCAGCTCGGGCGGGAGATCACCCGGTCCCTCTTCGGCACGTCCAAGCGCCGCCGTCGTTAGGGTCAGGACCCCTTCGCGGCCTTCGCCTCCTTGGCGGCCCGCTTCTGCTCCTGCTTGAAGGCCCGCACCTTGTCCAGCGACTTCGGGCCGGTGATGTCGGCGACCGACCGGTGGGAGCCCCGCTCCCCGTACGCGCCCGCGGCCTCGCGCCACCCCTTCGGCGTCACGGCGAGCTGCTTGCCCAGCAGCGCCAGGAAGATCTGCGCCTTCTGCTTCCCGAAGCCGGGCAGCTCGTTGAGCCTGGTCAGCAGCTCGCGGCCGTCGGACACCTCGCGCCAGACCGCCTCGGCGTCACCGTCGTAGTGCTCCACGAGGTACTGGCACAGCTGCTGGACCCGCTTGGCCATCGATCCCGGGTAGCGGTGGACGGCGGGCTTCTGCGAGAGCAGCTCGGAGAAGGCCTCGGGGTCGTAGGCCGCGATCTCCCCGCAGTCGAGGTCGTCGCGGCCCATGCGCTGCGCGATGGTCCAGGGGCCGGAGAAGGCCCATTCCATGGGGATCTGCTGGTCGAGCAGCATGCCGACCAGGGCCGCCAGCGGACTGCGGGAGAGCAGGGCGTCGGCCTCGGGCTGCTGGGCGAGGTGGAGTGTGGTCGTCATGCACCGATGATCTCGCCTGCCGGGGTTTGCCGCCCCTGGGTCACCCGGACGGCGCAGCGCGGATGGCCGTACGCACCGGCCGGGCGGACCGTGTGGAGTGTCCGGGCAGCGAGCCCGGGCGGCGAGGGACGGGAGCCATCTCATGAGCCAGCAGACACAGCCGGTCACCGGGCGCCCGCACTCGGGCCTGGCGTCGGGCGGTACCACCTTCGCCGGTGTGCTGCTCATCGTCTCCGGTGTCGTGATGATCTTCGAGGGCATCTCGGCCATCGCGCAGGACGACATCTGGGTCCGGCTGGGCGACTACGTCTTCAAGTTCAACCTGACGGCCTGGGGCTGGATCCACCTCGTGCTCGGCGTGCTGGTCATCGTGGTCGGCGCCGCGTTGCTCCAGAACGCCCCCGACTGGGCCCGGGTCGCCGGTGTCGCCCTGGCCGCGTTCAACATCGTCGTGAACTTCGCGTGGATGCCGTACACCCCGGTGTGGGCGATCATCGTCATCGCCATCGACGTCTTCGTCATCTGGGCGCTGTGCAGGAGCTGGGGGGAGCACCCCAAGCGGGCCTGACCTCCGCGGACGACGGGGGCCGGCCCGGCGCACGGGCCGGCCTCCCCGGCCGTTCCCGGGGTGTTCCCAGGGTGTTTTCACCCGTTCGTATGGGTTGTCCGTCATGCCGGATAGCGCCCCCGGCCCCGGGTAGCGCTGAACGAGTGACGCAGCCATTTGAACTGCCCGACTTCTACCTGCCGCACCCGGCGCGACTCAATCCCCACGTGGAGCGGGCCCGGGAGCATTCCCGCAGCTGGGCGCGGGAGATGGGGATGCTCGAAGGCTCGGGCATCTGGGACACCGGCGACCTCGACTCGCACGACTACGCGCTGCTGTGCGCGTACACGCACCCGGACTGCTCCGGACCGGCCCTGTCCCTGGTGACGGACTGGTACGTATGGGTCTTCTTCTTCGACGACCACTTCCTGGAGGCGTTCAAGCGCACGCAGGACCGCGAGGGCGGCAAGGCGTACCTGGACCGGCTGCCGGCCTTCATGCCGATGGACCTGGCGCAGGGCATGCCCGAGCCGCGGAACCCGGTGGAGGCGGGCCTCGCCGACCTGTGGGCGCGCACGGTGCCGGCGATGTCCATGGACTGGCGCAGGCGCTTCGCCGAGAGCACCGAGCACCTGCTCAACGAGTCCCTGTGGGAGCTGTCCAACATCAACGCGGGCCGGGTGCCCAACCCCGTGGAGTACATCGAGATGCGCCGCAAGGTCGGCGGCGCGCCCTGGTCGGCGGGGCTGGTGGAGTACGCCGCCGGAGCCGAGGTGCCGGCCGCCGTCGCGGGGGCGCGGCCGCTGCTCGTGCTGCGGGACGCCTTCTCCGACGCGGTGCACCTGCGCAACGACCTCTTCTCGTACCAGCGCGAGACGGAGGAGGAGGGCGAGCTCAGCAACGGGGTGCTGGTCCTGGAGACCTTCCTCGGCTGTACGACGCAGGAGGCCGCGGAGTCGGTCAACGACCTGCTGACCTCCCGGCTCCAGCAGTTCGAGAACACCGCGCTCACCGAGTTGCCGCCGCTGTTCGCCGAGCACGCGCTCGACCCGGAGCAGTGCGCGCGGGTGCTGGCGTACGCGAAGGGCCTGCAGGACTGGCAGTCCGGCGGCCACGAGTGGCACATGCGCTCCAGCCGCTACATGAACGGCGGCGGGGCGGGGGCCGCGGACGCCGGGTGGTCGCCGTTCGCGCTGCCCGGTGGGCTCGGGCTGTCGGCGGGCACCGTGCGGACCACCGGCCGCGCCGAGGCCGCCCGCGCCCGGGGCTTCACCCATGTGCCGCGGCGCACCGGGCCGACCCCGCTGCCCGACTTCCTCATGCCCTTCCCGGCCACGCTCAGCCCGCACCTGGACGCCGCCCGGCGCCACGTCGTCGACTGGGCGCACCGGATGGGCCTGCTGCTGCCGCAGCCCGGGGTCCCGCACTCCCACGTGTGGGACGAGCACAAGCTGACCGCCTTCGACTTCCCGCTCTGCGCCGCCGGCATCCACCCCGACGCGACCCCCGAGGGGCTGGACCTCACCTCGGACTGGCTCACCTGGGGCACCTACGCCGACGACTGGTTCCCCGCCGTGTACGGCCGCACCCGCGACCTGGCCGGCGCCCGCGCGGCCAACGAGCGGCTGTCGGCCTTCATGCCGGTCGACGGCTCCGCCACCCCGGCCCCGGTCAGCGCCCTGGAGCGGAGCCTGGCCGACCTGTGGGCGCGGACGGCCGGGCCGATGGAGCCGCAGGCGCGGCGCCGCTTCCGCACGGCCGTCGAGAACATGACCGCCGGCTGGCTGTGGGAACTGGCCAACCAGGCGCAGAACCGCATCCCCGACCCGGTCGATTACCTGGAGATGCGCCGTCACACCTTCGGCTCCGACCTGACGATGAGCCTGTGCCGGCTGGGCCACGGCGAGCGGGTGCCGGAGGAGGTCTACCGCAGCGGGCCGATGCGGTCGCTGGAGAACTCCGCCGCCGACTACGCCTGCCTGATGAACGACGTCTTCTCGTACCAGAAGGAGATCGAGTACGAGGGCGAGATCCACAACGCCCTGCTGGTCGTGCAGAACTTCTTCGACTGCGACGAGCAGGCCTCGCTCGCCGTCGTCCACGACCTGATGACCGGGCGCATGCGGCAGTTCCAGCACGTCGCCGCGAACGAACTCCCGGTCCTCTACGACGACTTCGGGCTCGGCGCGGACGCGCGGGCGGTGCTCGACGGTTATGTGCGCGAGCTGCGGAACTGGCTCGCGGGCATCCTGACCTGGCACCGCGGCTGCCGCCGCTACGACGAGGAGGAACTGCGCCGCCCGGTGGGGGGAGGCCGGCTGCCCACCGGGCCGACCGGACTGGGGACCTCCGCGGCGCGCCTGGCGGTCCTGGCCGCGCGCTGACCGCCACGGCGGGGGCGGGGGCGGGGGCCGGGGCGGGGGCGCCGGGCCCCCGCCCCGTCCCGGCGCTGCGCGCGCCGGGCGTCAGTCCATCCAGGCCTGGTACGACATGACGTCGCCGGCCTTCACCCGGTACTCGGGCTGGTCCTGCGTGTACGTCTCCTCGATGCCCAGGACGCGCCCGTCGGCCGGGTCGAGGACGAGCATGCGGCGCAGCCCGGCGGCGTCGTGGACGTAGGCCTGGCCCCGCCTGCCCAGCCGGTCGGTGACCGTACCGGCGGGCCGCAGGCCGGGGGCGGCGGCGAGGAGCTCGTCGACCGCGGCGGTGCCGGCGGGCCCCGGCGTCCAGTCCTGCAGCAGCGAGGCCAGCGCGTCCACCAGTTCCGGGGTGCCGGCGCAGGCGCAGCCGTACACCTGGGCCAGGTACGCCCGCAGCTCCTCGGCGGAGTCCGGGGGCTCGGTCCCCGAGCGGCCGTACGGAGGGAGGGTGCCCGGCGGGTACGCGGCGCGGTGCAGCACCTCGCCGTCCGCGACGGTGTGCGGGGAGCCGCCGGAGTCGCTGATCACCGGTTCCCCGGGGTGCCGCGGGTCGGTGGCGACGACCAGTTCGGTGCCGCTGCCGTCGGCGTTCCAGCGGGTGAGGTGCTCCTCGGGCAGGGTGACGGGCGGGCGGGCGCCCGGGCCCGCCTCCATGCCCATGCTCCACATCATCACGTGGCTCCCGCGGCGGGTGCCCGGGCCGCCGCCCCGCGCCGCCGCCTCCCGTGCCGCGCCGGCCACGTCGGTCAGCGGGACCTCCCGCGACCCGGCCAGCGGACGCAGCGCCACGGGGGCGGCGACCGCCTGGGTGGTGCCGGCCCCGGAGAGCACGACGACCAGGACGGCCACCACGGTCGCCGCCACCGCGGCCAGGCCCGTGACGAGGCCGCCCACCCGGCGGGCGGTCCGGCGGGGCGCGGGGACGGGCGTTGCTCCGGGTGCTGCCTCAGGTGCCGGTCCGGAGGCCAGCAGCCGCCGCAGCCCGAGTTCGGCCCGCGCGTCCAGGGGACGGTCGCGCCAGCGCGGATCGCCGGCAGGCACGGGATCGGCACGGCGCAGCAGCTCCAGCTCCGGCTCCAGCTCGGTCATGGCCCCTCCTGGGTCACGGTCATCCCCATGCGGTCGATCTGCTCGCGCAGCCTGCGGCGCGCCCGGTGCAGGCGCATGGCGGCCGCGGAGCGCCCGCAGCCGAGGGCCACCGCCAGTTCCCCGACGTCCAGCTCCTCCCAGGCGGTCAGCCGCAGCACCTCCTGGTCGGCCGCCGCGAGCCGCCCCAGTGCCTCGTGCACCCAGGCACCGGGCGCTTCGGTGCCGGGGCTCGGCACGAGGTGCGCGCCGTGCGCCGTCTCGTGGTTCCCGATCCGGTCCAGCAGCCTGCGCCGCCGCCCCTGCCCGCGCACGCTGTTCGCCAGGCAGTTGCGGGCGACGCCGTACAGCCAGGGCAGCGCGTACGGGGGGAGCTCGGCGCGCCGCCGCCAGGCGACGGCGAAGACCTCCGCCACCACTTCCTCCACCTCGTCGTGCGCCGCCCGCCCGGCCGTCCGCCGGGCGACGTAGCGGCTGACCGCCCAGTAGTGCTCGCGGTAGGCAGCGGCGAACGCCTGTGACCGCGTCTCGTCCGTGCTCATGACCGCTTGGTGTCCGCCATGGGACCGATCATCACACCCCGCCGCTGTGACCTTTTCCGCGTGACGCCGCGGGCGGGCCCGGACACCTACCGGGCATGAGGCTCACGTTCCCGCGACGCACGGCGTCCGCCGTGGCATGGCTGACCACGACCGACCACAAGGCCATCGGCACGCTCTACCTCGGCACGGCGTTCGCCTTCTTCTGCGGGGGCGGGGTGATGGCCCTGCTGATGCGCGCCGAACTCGCCCGCCCCGGGCTGCAGGTCATGTCGAACGAGCAGTTCAACCAGCTCTTCACGATGCACGGCACCGTGATGCTGCTGATGTTCGCGACCCCGCTGTTCTCCGGTTTCGCGAACTGGATCATGCCGCTGCAGATCGGTGCCCCCGACGTCGCGTTCCCGCGGCTGAACATGTTCGCGTACTGGCTCTACCTGTTCGGCTCGCTGATCGCGGTGGGCGGTTTCCTCACCCCGCAGGGCGCGGCCGACTTCGGCTGGTTCGCCTACGCGCCGCTGTCGGGCGCGGTGCACTCGCCGGGCGTGGGCGGCGACCTGTGGATCATGGGGCTGGCGCTGTCCGGCTTCGGTACGATCCTCGGCGCGGTCAACCTGATCACCACGATCATCTGCATGCGCGCCCCCGGCATGACGATGTTCCGGATGCCGATCTTCACCTGGAACGTGCTGCTCACCGGCGTGCTGGTGCTGATGGCCTTCCCGGTGCTGGCCGCGGCGCTGCTCGCGCTGGAGCTGGACCGGAATTTCGGGGCGCACGTATTCGACCCGGCGAACGGCGGGGCGCTGCTGTGGCAGCACCTGTTCTGGTTCTTCGGGCACCCCGAGGTCTACATCATCGCGCTGCCCTTCTTCGGGATCGTCAGCGAGGTCATACCGGTCTTCTCGCGCAAGCCGATGTTCGGCTACACCGGCCTGATCGCGGCGACGATCTCGATCGCCGGACTGTCGGCGACGGTCTGGGCGCACCACATGTACGTCACCGGCGGCGTGCTGCTGCCCTTCTTCTCCTTCATGACGCTGCTCATCGCGGTGCCGACCGGGGTGAAGGTCTTCAACTGGATCGGCACGATGTGGAAGGGCTCACTCAGCTTCGAGACGCCGATGCTCTGGGCGACCGGCTTCCTGATCACCTTCGTCTTCGGCGGGCTCACCGGGGTGCTCCTGGCGTCGGCGCCCCTGGACTTCCACGTCTCCGACTCCTACTTCGTGGTGGCGCACTTCCACTACGTCGTCTTCGGCACGGTCGTCTTCGCCATGTTCTCCGGGCTCCACTTCTGGTGGCCGAAGTTCACGGGCAAGATGCTCGACGAGCGCCTGGGCAAGATCACCTTCTGGACGCTGTTCATCGGCTTCCACGGCACCTTCCTCGTCCAGCACTGGCTGGGCACGCAGGGCATGCTGCGGCGCATCCCGGACTACCTGGCCGCCGACGGCTTCACCACGCTGAACACCATCTCGACGATCAGCTCCTTCCTGCTGGGCCTGTCGATCCTCCCGTTCCTCTACAACGTGTGGAAGACCGCCAAGTACGGCAAGCCGGTCGGGACCGACGACCCCTGGGGCTGGGGACGCTCCCTGGAGTGGGCGACGAGCTGCCCGCCGCCGCGGCACAACTTCCGCTCCCTGCCGCGCATCAGGTCCGAGTCGCCCGCCTTCGACCTGCGCCACGGCGCGGCAGGGGTCCCGGAGGCCGTGTCGGGAACGGTATCCAAGCTGCCGGATACGCCACTCCCGGCGACCAGGGCCGACGCCTAGCGTCGGTGTCATGACGACGTACGAGGCCGCCACCGCCACCCGTTCGCGCACCCACACCTGGGAGCCGCGCCCCGAGCCCACCCCCGAACTGCTGGCGCTGACCGGGCGCGAGGTCCTGCAGGGCGCGATCGACGGCCGCTTCCCCGAGTCCTCGATCATGAGCACCCTGGGCTTCCGCTTCGTCGAGGTCGGCGACGGGCGCGCGGTCTTCGAGGGCGACCCCGGCGACCACCTGCTCAACCCGATGGGCACGGTGCACGGCGGTTTCCTCGCCACGCTGCTGGACTCGGCGCTCGGCTCGGCCGTGATGAGCCGCCTCCCGGCCGGATCCGCGTACACCACCGTGCAGTTGGGGGTGCACATGATCCGGCCGGTGCTCCCCGGGACGTCCACGCTGCGCTGCGAGGGCGTGGCGCTCCACGTCGGCCGGACGACGGCCACCGCCGAGGCCCGGGTGACCGGCGCGGCCGACGGGAAGCTCTACGCGCACGGCACGACGACCTGCGCTGTGCTGCGCCCCCGCTGATCGCTCAGCCGGCCGCCCGCACCGCGCCCTCGCCGACGGCCAGGGCCAGCGCCATGATGCTGAGCTGCGGGTTCACCTCGGGGCAGCTGGGCAGCGCCGAGGCGTCGGCGATCAGCACCCCGTGCACGCCGCGCAGCCGGCCGGCGGGGTCGGCCGGCGCCACCTCCGGGTCCGCGCCGAGGGCGACGGTGCCCGTGGGGTGGAAGGCCGACAGGTGCAGCTGCCGTGCCGTCACCCCCTCCAGGGCCGCCGTGAACTCCCGTGGCGTACGCGCCCGCGGGGCGGCGGGGACGCCGGTGAGGACCTCCTCGGCCCCGGCGGCGAAGAGCAGGTCGCCCATCGCGCGGACGGCGCGCAGCAGTCGGCGGCCGTCGCGGGGATCGAGGTCGTAGCGGAGCAGGCCGCCCTCGCGGCCGAGGACGCGTCCGCCGGGCCGGTCCGCGATCATCGCGCCGAACGTGGCCAGCCGTCCGGAGTCCTCCAGCTCCGCGCGCAGTTCCCGGCCCACGCCCGGCAGCACGAACGAGCCCATGCCGGGCGGCGGGGCGGTCGCCTCGACGAGGATGCCGTCCTCGTGCAGCTCCTCCACGCCGACGCTCTGCAGCACCGCCGGGCCGCCGTCCGCGACCGGCTCGGCGAACCGCCCGGCGACGCTGGTGGCGGGGTGCACGGCCAGGTTGCGGCCGGTCCGGGGGTGCCCGCCGAGGCCGGAGCGGCGCAGCAGCGGGGGAGTGCGCAGGGCGCCCGCGGCCACCACGACCAGCGGGCTGAGGATCTCCAGTTCGCTGCCGTCCGGCCGCCGTACCGCGACCCCGCAGGCGCGCGGGCCGCCCGGCCGGTCGGGCTCGGTGAGCACCCGCCGCACGTGGGCGCCGGTCACGATCCGGGCCCCGGCCGCGCACGCCTGCGGCAGCACCGACAGCTGGACGCTCTGCTTCGCCCCGGACGGGCAGCCCACCACGCACTGGCACGAGCCCCGGCAGCCGGGGGCGTTGCGCCGCAGGGGCGCCGCGCGCCAGCCGAGGCCGCCCGCGCCGAGCAGGGCGAGGGCGCCGTTGCGGCCCAGTACGTCCTGCGGCTGGCGGGCCACGCGCAGGGTGCGCTCCACCTCGTCCAGGTACGCGCCGAAGGCCACCGGGTCCGCGAGGTCCCCGAGCCCGTACTCCTCGCGCCACCGGGCCAGCACACGGTCCGGAGTGCGGTAGCAGGTGCCGGAGTTGACGACCGTCGTGCCGCCGACGGCGCGCCCGGTCGGCACGACCATCGGGGGGTTGCCGAGGGCGAGGGTCGCGCCGCCGTCCCGGTACAGCTCGGCGAACCGGTCGAGCGGGGCCCGCCGTCCGAACTCCGCGGTGGTGTGCCGCCGGCCCTCCTCCAGGACGACCACCCGCAGTCCCGCCCGTGCCAGGGTGCGCGCCGCCATCGCCCCGCCGGCGCCCGAGCCGACGACGACGGCGTCCGCGCGGGAGCGGTCAGGCCACTCGCCGGCGGGCACGCAGTCCAGCGGAGGGTCCTGCGGGGCCACGGGCGCCGTGGCGCGGGGCGGCTGCGCCAGCAGCCGTTCGGTGCCGGCCGCCAGCAGCACCGGCACCTTCACCACGTCGAGCAGGGGCAGCAGCGCGGGTCGCGCGGCGAGGCCCGCCAGCACCCGTTCCCGCTCGCCCGGGCCCAGCCGGTCCAGCCGCCGCCCGGTGCGCGCCGCAGCGTAGGCGTCCACCGCGGCCGCCGCGGCGCGGAAGCCGTGCCGGGTCCGCGCGGGCATCGCCGCCAGCAGGCCGTCCAGCCGGTGCGGCACGCCCGTGGTCCAGTCGCCGTCGCCCGCGTCGGCCAGCAGCGCCGCCACCAGGCCGCGGACGGCGGCGCTCACCGGTCGCCCACTTCTGCGTGGGCGGTGCCGGCGAGCGTCCACTCCGCCTCGGTGCGCCAGCCGCCGCGGCCCCTGCGCTCCAGCACGACGTGGGCGTCGGCGGTCTCGCTGTTGCGGCACACGGCGGGGGAGCCGTCGGGGTCGGCGTAGTCGAGGGCGAGGGTGCGCTCGGCCGGCTGGTCGACCCGTACGGTGATCCGCCGCCCGCCGGCGCGGCCGGTCACCGTCCAGCGCGGCAGGCCGATCTCGGCGGTGAAACGGCCGAGGCCGGCGCGCCCCAGGGCCGGGCGCAGGCCGCCGCGCGGCCAGTCGCGGCCGTCCCTGCGCAGCCGCAGGAACACCAGCGGAGGCAGCCGGTCCAGGCCCGGGCGGGTGGAGACGGCAGCGACGACCTCCAGCACGTCCCCGTCGCCGAGGTCGGCGTGCAGCCAGGCCCAGCGCCGGGCGTTGCCGTGGCCGTAGATGCGTGCCGAGGCCCCGGGCGCGGCCCGCAGGGCGAGTTCGCCCCCGCCGTGGCGGACGGTTCCCGTGTACCGGGCGCGGGGCGACGGCACGATCTGCGCGGCGGGCAGCAGCGGATGCCGCCACGACCAGCGCGGGAAGGTGTACAGCGGCTGATCGGTGCCGGCGTCCTCGGTGAGGTCCCAGGTGAGGTCACCCGCCGTGCCGCGCAACCGGCCGGGGACGGCCTCGACGCCGTCCGCCGTGAAGCCCTCGGCGCCCGTCGCGGCACGCCAGGGCAACGGGCCGAAGCGGGCGTGCTCCACCGGGCCCTTGCCGTCCGGGGGGAAGACGGCGGCCCAGCCGTGGGCGAAGGCGGGGGATCCGTCGGCGGGGGCGACGAGTTCGTGGTGGAGCCACAGGCCGGTGCCCGTCGCCGGGTCGGTGGCCGTGGTGTACCAGACCTCGGTGCGGCCCGCGGCGCCGTCCCAGCGCGGTGCCCACTGCGCCCGGGGGTCGTCCCGGCGGGGGAAGCGGAAGCTCGCCAGGAACGGCACGAGCGAGGTCGCCGTGCGGAAGCGCAGCGTGCCATTGCCGGCCGGCTCCGGGACGTCCCCGGCGGTGAGGGTGAAGGGCAGCGTGGTCATCGAGGCCAGCGGCCGCCGCGGGGTGACGGACTTCCAGCCCTCCAGGAGGTGGCGCTCGCCGTCGAGTGCGAACTCCAGCCGGTAGTGGATGCGCCGCCGGGCCAGCGGCGACACCTCCAGCGTGCCGGTGGCGGCGGCGTCGGCGCGGCCCGCGATGCGCAGCCGCCCGGTGGCGCGAGCCACGGTCGTGCGGTGCGGCAGCAGCAGGTCGTCGCTGCGCGCCGTCAGCTCCAGCCGTACCGGCCGCTCCCGGTCCTCGCCGCGCAGCCGTACGGTCCCCGTCATGGTCTCGGCGAAGACCGTCCCCCGTCCCGCGCTCACCGGGACTTCAGTCCCTCGCGCATGATCTCCTCGGTCGCCGTCAGATACGCCTCCGCCGCTGCTCGGGCGGCCGCACCGTCCCCCTCCTCCACCGCGGCGACCACCGGCGCCAGCCGTCCGTACGCCTCCTCCGCGTCCTGGAAGGGGCCGGCGAGGTGACGTCGCATCGGCAGGTAGGCGTTGAACAGGGTGTTGGTGAGGAGCACGTAGACGCGGTTGCGGGTGGCGCGGGCCAGCGCCCGGTGCACCTCGGCGTCCGCCAGTTGCACCGCGTCCGGGTCCCCGGCCGTGCGCACGGCCTCCACCAGGTCCCGCAGCCTGGTCCGTGCGGCGCCGCTCGCCCGGGTCGCCGCCGCGCCGGCGATCAGGGCGCCCACCCCGCGCCGCACCTCGAAGATCTCGGAGAGCCAGCGCGCGTCGTGCCGGACGAGCATGGGCAGCAGGTCGGCGCCGCCGAGGCGTTCGTAGTCCCGGACCCGGGTACCGACGCCGTGCCGTGTCTCCAGCAGTCCGGCCTGGACCAGCCGCCCGAAGGCGTGCTTGAGGGTGGTGCGGGTGACGCCGTACCCCTCGGCCAGCGTGCGCTCGGGCGGCAGCAGGCTCCCCGCGGGACGGCGGCCGGTGAGGATCTCCTCGCGGATCCGGTCCTCCAGGACGTCCACGATCGACGTGCGCGGCAGCGCTTCCATCACACCTCCATGGGTCAGTGGATGAGCCACTCAACCAATGACCCGACGCACCGTCAAGACCCGCCTCCGCGACGGACGTCACCCGCTCGGCCGCGCGCCCCCCGCCGCCCGGTCGCCGCACCGCGGCCGGCGGCTTACGTTCGCGATGGCGTGCCCCCGCCCCGCCCCGTCCCCACGGCCGAAAGGCACTGACATGACGCACCCGTGCGCCCGTCCGCCCAGGCTCCGCGGCACCGTGCGCAAGGCCGTCGCCGCGGTCCTGGCCGCCGCCGCGCTCCCCACGGCCCTGGCGTGCGGCGGGCCCGCGGACACCACCCGCTCCCCCGAGGGCACCCGGACGGCGAGGTCGGCTCCGGCCTCGCCGCTCGCGCGGGCCGAGGAGGAGGACCGCACGGCGGGCCCGGCCTCCGCCTCCCCGGCGTCCGCGTCCCCCGCGTCCGCGTCCCCCGCGCAGGCCTCCCCCAGCGGGTCACCGGGCGCCGGCGGGAACTTCCCGGCGCTCTCCGGCGACGTCGTCAAGAAGCTCGACGGCGCGATGGCGGACACCCTCAAGAGGACCGGCGTGCCCGGCGCGATCGTGGGGCTGTGGGCCCCCGGCAAGGGCTCCTACGTACGCGCCCTCGGCGTGGCCGACACGAAGTCGAAGGCGCGCATGTCGCCCGACCTCAACATGCGGATCGGCAGCGAGACCAAGACCTTCACCGTGACGGCGCTGCTGACCCTCGTCGACCGGAAGAAGGCCGGACTCGACGACCCCGTCTCGCGGTACGTGGACGGCGTGCCCGGTGGCGACGGCATCACCTTGCGGCAGCTCGCCGAGATGCGCAGCGGGCTCTACAACTACACCGACGACCCGAACTTCCAGAAGGCCCTCAAGGCCGACCCCAACCGGGGGTTCGTCCCTGCCGAGCTGCTCGCCTACGCCTTCCAGCACCCCTCGCAGGCCACCCCGGGCTCCCGCTTCCAGTACTCCAACACCAACACCGTCCTGCTGGGCCTGGTGATCGAGAAGGCGAGCGGCATGCCGTTCGGCGACTACCTGCGGCGCGACGTGCTCGATCCGGCCAAGCTGAAGCACACCGTCTTCCCCGCGGGGCGCGCCTTCCCGAACCCGCACGCCCACGGCTACACCCGGCAGACCAAGGACGGTAAGGAAGGCGACGCCACCAACTGGGACCCCTCCTGGGCCTGGGCCGCCGGCGCGATGGTCTCCGACCAGCAGGACCTGCGGGCCTGGGCCCGCATCGTCGCCGACGGCACCCTGCTCAGCAAGGCCACCCAGGCGCAGCGCACGACCTTCCTCCCCACCTCGTACCCGGGCATCGGCTACGGCCTCGGCCTCTTCGACAACCACGGCTGGATCGGGCACAACGGATCGCTGCCCGGCTACCAGAGCACCGCCGTGTACCTGCCCGACGCCAAGGCGACCATGGTCGTGCTGCTCAACACCGACACCGCCGTGGGCGGCAGCGAGCCCAGCAGCCTCTTCGCCGAGGCGATGACCAAGATCGTCACCCCGGACCACGTCTACGCGTTCCCGCCCACCAACGGCACCGGCACCAGCCCGAGCAGCAGCTGAGCGCGGGCTGCCCCGCTGGCGCGGAAGAGGTCAGCCGACCAGGAACGGCGGCCTGCGGTCCCGCCACGGGACGGCCTGCTCCAACTGCGCGGCCACGCCCAGCAGCAGGTCCTCCCGGCCCTGGGCGGCGACGAGCTGCACCCCGACCGGCAGTCCCTCGCGGCTCTGGCCGAGCGGCAGGCTCACCGCCGGATGCCCCGAGACGTTGAAGGCCGCCGTGAACGGCCCGTACGCGAACAGTTCGCGCAGCCAGGAACGCACCGTGTGCCGGGGGTCGTCGTGGCCGAGGGTGCCGTGCGGCGCGGGGAGCGCGCCGAGCGTCGGCGTGACGAGCAGGTCGTAGGCGGTGAAGAAGCGGCCCGCCGCGCGGGTCACGCGGTGCTGCGCGTCGATCGCCGCCATCAGCCCGAGCGCCGTCCACGCCTCGGTCTCGGCGAGCACCGCCCGCGACACCGCCTCCAGCAGCGAGCGGTCCAGGCGCGGCGCCGCCCGCAGCAGCGCGCCGCCACTGGCGAACGCGCCCAGCGCGGTGGCCTCCACGAGGTCGTCCGCGTCCAGGCGCGGTGTGTCCTCGGTGACGCGGTGCCCGATCCACTCCAGCACCTTGCCCGCGTCGACGGTGACCGCGGCGACCTGCGGGTCCACGGGCGTGCCCGTCCAGGCGGCGGTGGTCAGGGCGATCCGCAGCCGCCCCGGGTCGGAGCGCGCCGCCCGCGCGTACGGCGACGGGGGCGCCGGAAGGGGGTACTTGTCGCCGTACGAGGGCCCGCCCACCGCGTCGAGCAGCGCCGCGGCGTCCCGTACCGTCCTGGTCACGGCGAACTCCACCTGGAGCCCGAAGGCCGCCTCGCCCGCGAGCGGCCCGCACGGGGTGCGCCCCCGGCTCGGCTTGAGCCCGACCAGCCCGCAGCAGGACGCCGGGATGCGGATCGAACCGCCCGCGTCGTTGGCGTGCGCCACCGGCACCGCCCCCGCGGCGACCAGGGCGGCCGACCCGCCGCTCGACCCGCCCACCCCGCGCTCCGGGTCCCAGGGGTTGCGCGTCGGCCCGTAGCGCACCGGCTCGGTGGCGAAGCTCAGGCCGAACTCCGGCGCGGTGCTCTGGCCGAGCGCCACCAGGCCCGCCTCGCGGAAGCGGGTCATCAGATCGTGGTCGGCGTCCGCCACGGCACTCCGCAGGGCCCGGCTGCCGAGGGTGAACGGCACGCCCCGCACGAACGGACCGCCGTCCTTGATCACGAAGGGCACACCGCCGAGCGGCCCGTCCGCCCGGTGCGCGGGCGCGGGGTCGAACAGCGGCAGCGTCAGCGCGTTGAGCTCCGCATCCGCCGCCTCCAGGGCCCTGCGCGCGACGGCCTCGACCTCGCCCGCGCTCACCTCCCCGGCGCGGATCAGATCCCGCAACCCCGTCGCGTCCCGCTCCGCGTACTCGTGCAGCTCCAGTGTTCCGCCCTCCCGTGCCCCGTTCCCGCGGCCAGCCTGGCACGCGCCGCCCGGCCGCCACCACGGGGTTTGCGCGGGCGGGCGGTGCTCGAGCGGACGGTGGCGCGCGTCATGGGGGGGTGCGGGTCAGACGACCTTCCGGCGGACCAGCGCGCCCAGGACCAGCGCGCCGGGGACGAGGGGGAGCCACACGGTGACGATGCGGTAGCCGAGCACGGCCGAGGTGGCCGCGGCGAGGGAGGCGCCCGTGGCGACGAGGGTCACCACGAGGGCCGCGTCGACGGAGCCGACGCCGCCGGGGGTGGGCAGCGCCGCCGCCGCGACGCTGGCCACGAGGTAGGCGACGGCGACGTGGGCGAAGGGCACCGGGACGCCCAGGGCCATCGTGACCGCGACGAGGCCGGCGGCCTGCAGGGCGGGGAAGGCGAGCGATCCGCCCCACAGCGCGAGGGCCCGCGACGGCCGGGCGTGCAGCGTCCGCGCGTCCGTGAACGCCGTGGCCAGGAACGTGACCACCACCCGCCGCAGCCGCGGTACGGCGACCAGCACGACCGCCGCGACCGCGCAGACCCCGGCGGCCGCCCCCGCCGTCGGGCCGACGGGTACGGAGATGCCGTCGGGCAGCAGTCCGTCGAGCCGCAGCGCGTGCGGAAACGCGGCGAGCAGCACGGCCAGCAGCGTCCCGCGGCCCACGCACTCGGCCAGGAAGTACAGCGCGATGGCCGCCGCGGACCGGGCGGGCGGCAGCCCGCACGCCCGCATGAAGCGCAGGTTGACCGCGCTCGCCCCGATGCCCGCGGGCAGCAGGTGGTTCGCGGCGCCCGCGGCGAACTGCGTCGCCAGCAGCCGTCCCGCGGGCAGCCGTTCCAGGACCGTGCCCTGCCGCATGAACGACACCGCCACCCAGGCCAGCCCGGTCGCCGCCACGGCGGCCAGCAGCCAGCCCCGGTTGGCGTCGAGCAGCCCGCGGCCCCCGTCGGCGATCAGCTGCCAGTGCCGGGCCACCCACCACCCGACCAGCACGATCGGGGCCAGGCAGGCGATCCGGCGCAGCGTCGCGCCGCTCAAGAGGTGTGGAGTCGTCGTGGTGGTGATGCCCATGGTCCGCTCGCCCCCGCGCGTCGTGCGCCTGTCCGCAGGTGTTGTCGCCCCTTCATGCCCTGTCCGCGCGACCTGCGGGTGTCCTGCGGCTGACGTCCGTCCCGTCCCCGGATGGCGGAACGGCGCCGGGCCGGCCGCAGGGCGGTCGCGGCCGTCGCGGCTGCCGGCGCTCCGGCGGCTCGTCGCCCCCTGACGGCGGGTCATCACCGGGCCCGGAGCCGGGGGTTTGCGCACCGCCCCCTCGGGCAGGCGATCCCCGTGCTTCGGAAGGGAGGCACGCACGCGCGGGGCGCCCCGGCCGGGTCCCGGAGCGCGGAGCGTGTCCTCCCGTACGGCACGCCCTGCGCGGCGCGGCTCCCGGACCCCGCAGGAAGGCGCAGGACCAGCCATGGCCGTCCGACAGCCCCGTACCAGGCATCCGCACCCGCACCCGGGTGCCCGCCCGCGTCCGCATGACGACACCCCGGACACCGCCGAGGCGTTGCGGCGGATCGCGGCGCTCCCGGACGGCCCGGAGAAGGACGCGCTGCGCGAGCAGGTCGTGATCGCCTGGATGCCGATGTCGGACCGGCTCGCACGCCGCTTCCGGCACCGCGGCGAGTCCACCGAGGACCTCCGGCAGGTCGCCGCGCTCGGCCTGGTGAAGGCGGTGCGGCGCTACGACCCCGCACGCGGCAGCGCTTTCGAGAGCTTCGCCGTCCCCACCATCGTCGGCGAGGTGAAACGTCATTTCCGCGACCACCTGTGGGGCGTCCACGTCCCCCGCAGGGTCCAGGAGCTCCGGAGCCGGGTCCGTACCGTCCGCCACGAACTCGTCGGGACGAAGGGGCGCCCCCCGACCGTCGCCGAGATCGCCGCGCACGCCCGCATGAGCGAGCAGGACGTGCTGGCCGCCATGGAGGCCTTCGACAGCTTCGCCCCCGCCTCCCTGGACTCCGCCACCCCCGGCACGGAGGGCCGCACCTTCCTCGACACCCTGGGCGCCGAGGACCCGTGCCTGGACTCCGTCGTGGACCGCGTGGCCGTCGCGCCGCGGCTGCGCGAACTCCCGCCGCGCGAGAGGAAGATCCTCTACCTGCGGTTCTTCCGCGACATGACGCAGACCCAGATCGCCGACCAGCTGGGTCTGTCCCAGATGCACGTCTCCCGGCTGATCAGCCGCACCTGCCGCCGCCTCCGCGAGGAGGTGGAGGCGGCCGAGGACAGCGGGAACAGCGGGAACCCCCGGGCGGCCGGCGAGGCCTGACGCGGAACGCCCGGTCAGCCGGACGGACGCATGGCCCGTACGAGGGCCCGCCGGACGTCCGCCGGCAGGGGCCGGCCCCCCGCGCTGGCCACCAGCGCGGCGGCGACGTCGCGGAGCTTGACGTTGCCGTACTGGGAGGCCCGGACGAGGACCGCCCAGGCCACGTCGCCGGGGCAGGGCGTCAGCGCCATCACCATGCCGACGGCCTGGTCGATGACCGACCGGCTGCCCAGCGCGCGACGCAGTTGCTCGTTCTCCGCGCGCAGCCGCCCGATCTCGCTCTCCGCGTCGTCCTCGGGACCGGCCGGCAGGGGGACCATCGTCAGCACCTCCTGACGTCCGGATGCCCCGAATGTACGGTCCCATACGGGTACGGGAGGTGATGGCCCGACAGCCCGGGCCCAGGCGCGCGGCGCGATCCCGGACGAGGGCGTGACCAGGGTTGCCCACCGGCGTCCGGCGTCCGGGGACCGTTGGGCCGCACGGGCGGCGCGGCACGGCGCGCGCGGCGTCGCGGGCCCGGGGGCCGGGGCCCGGCTGGTAGCTTCGCCAGCCTCGCGGGTCCGCCGTGTGCCGGCTCCCGCGCGCCATTCTTCTCGGGGACGGAGACCTGTGTGACGGGACCGGTGGACGACCAGGACAACGAGCACGGGACCGCGGTCACCCTCGACCGCCGGGGCTTCGTCAAGTCGGCCGCGGCGGCCGCCGTCAGCCCCGCCGTCCTCGGCACCGCCGCCCACGCGGCCCCGCTCGCACCGTCGCTGCCGGCGGCGGCGGTCCCGGCCGCCGCCGCCGCGGCACCGATGGCCGCCCCCGGCGTCGCGGCGGCCGCCGCCCACGGCATGGTCGCCCGTCTGCTGGCCGTCCCCGCGCCGTCCCGCCGTGACGACTGGCTGCGGCAGGCCCTGCAGGTGGCCGTGGAGCTGGAACTCGCCACCATCCCGCCGTACCTGTGCGCCTGGTGGTCGGTGCGGGACCGGTCCGACACGGTGGCCAACCTGATCCGCGGCATCGTCACCGACGAGATGTTCCACATGGGGCTGGCCTGCAACATGCTCGTCGCCGTGGGCGGGCGGCCGCGGATCGCCTCCGTCACCCCCGAGTACCCCGCCCCCCTGCCCGGCGGCGTGCGCAGCAACCTGACGGTGTACCTCTCCGGGCTCACCCGCGCGTACGTGCGGGACGTCCTCATGGCCATCGAGACCCCGGAGTCCCCGCTGCCCGAGCCGTCCGCCGGGCCGCCGACCATCGGCGACTTCTACGACGGGCTCGTCACCGCCTTCCTCGACCACCGCCCCGAGCTCAGCGTCCGCGGTCAGATGGGCCAGCGCATCGGCCCCGACGAACTGCGCCCGATGCGGAACCTGGACGACGTCGTCGCCGCCGTGGAGATCATCAAGGAGCAGGGCGAGGGCAGCTCGGACTCCCCCGAGGCGCCGTCCGGCGAGGCCACCGGGGGCCACCGCGACGTGGCGCACTACTACGCCTTCGCCGAGATCTACCACGGCCGCACCCTGGAGGAGGAGGACGGCGTGTGGGCTTTCAGCGGGCCGCCCGTCCCCTTCCCGGACGTCCACCCCATGGGCGTGGTCCCCCGGGGCGGCTGGCCCCACCCGCCGCGCGAGGCCGCGACGCTGCTGCGCCGCTTCGACAGCGCCTACGGCGAACTGCTGCGCGACCTGGAGGCCGCCTGGCAGTCCGCGGACCACGGTGCGCTCAACCGCGCGATCAAGACGATGGAGCAGCTGGAGGAGCCCGCCCTGGCCCTCATGGAGATCCCGCTCGGCGACGGGCGCCACACCTACGGCCCCCAGTTCCGCCCGGTCGCTCCGGACGCGGGGCAGCCCCCGTCCGCGGGCAGCGGGTCCCGGGGACGCCGGGGGTGAGCGCGGCGGCGGCGCCTGCCGGAGGCCCCGCCGCTACGCGACCAGGAACTCGTGGACGAGCTCGATCCGGCCCACGATGTGCCGGTTGAACTCCGGGAGTTCCTCCGCCGGGACCCACAGCTCGAGGATCGTCCGGCCGCCCACCTGGCGCACCGGGTAGCGGGCGGCGAACCCGGCCTCGACCTCGAAGCGCGTCACGTAACCGGCGCCGGAGGCGGGGACGTTCCAGTCGCGGGCGATCCGGATCGCGTAGTCCTCGTCGAGCACCGGGTAGAAGAGCGGCTGCTCGGGCAGCCGCGGCGGCCACTCCCGCCACCCCGACGCCTCGACCAGGGCCAGCTCCTGCGGCCCGGTGGGTCGCCACAGCGTCATCGTGTCCGTCATCGTCGTCCTCCCCGCTCGGTCCGGCCGTCCACCGTACGGGCCGCGACGGTCCCCGGCCCACCGGATTACGGCCCGGCATAGGATCGAGGACACGGCATCGCGTGCCGGTCACCGGCCGGGTGAGGCATGGAGGTGCCCGTGAGAATGCCTTACGGAGGCATCCCACCGTGTCAGTCGAGTTGAACCACACCATCGTCCACGCCCGGGACAACCGGGAATCCGCCGACTTCCTCGCGCACATCCTCGGCCTGCGGGCCGGCGAGGCATGGGGCCCGTTCGTCCCCCTGCAGCTGAGCAACGGCGTCACCCTCGACTTCGCCGCCGTCCCGGCGGAGACGATCGTCATGCAGCACTACGCCTTCCTCGTCCCCGAGGCCGCGTTCGACGGCATCCTGAGCAGGATCCAGGAGGCCGGACTCACCTACTGGGCCGATCCGCACGGCAAGCGGCCCGGGGAGATCAACCACAACGACGGCGGCCGCGGCGTCTACTTCATGGACCCGGCCGGGCACGGCATGGAGGTCATCACCCGTCCCTACGGGAGCGGCAGCACCACCGGCGAGAGCTGAGCGGGCGGCGGGGAGGGGTCGCAAGATCCCTCCCGGTCCCGGATCTTGATGGAGTGTCAGGTCACCCGTACCCTGCCGACAGCGCGCCTCGCGCCCGTCGAGGGGAGTGGTCGTCATGGCCGAGGACCCGTCCGGTACGCCGTCCGACGACGAGATGCTCCAGGCCCTGGCGCGGCACCTGTCCGGGGACGGCGGCGCCGTCGGCCCCGGCTCCTCCGCCGGCGCGGACCTCACCTGGCACTCCCTCCTCGACTGCCGCATCCGCCGCACGACGGAGACCCGCACGGAGACCGCCAGGACCGTGAAGGGCCGCAAGGACCTCTCCGCGCTCCCCACCTACACGCACCTCGACGGCCACCGGCCCGGCCCGCCCGGGGAGCACGGCACCCTGCGCCGGATCGAGCTCGTGCGCGAGGGATCCGTACGCCACAACACCTGCCAGTGCGGCAACGGCGAATGGGCCTGCAGGCGTTGCGAGGGCCGCGGCCGGCTCCCCTGTGACCCCACCACGGCCTGCCCCGACTGCCGCGGGCTGGAGCCCTGCACCGAGTGCGACGGCACCGGCAGACGGCGGCCGCGTACCAAGGACCGCGCCGGCGACCGCGCCGCGGCGGCGCCCGCGGCCCGCACCGTCCCCGGACGCGTCCGCTGCGCCAAGTGCCGGCGCCCCGACGCCGCGTGCCCCACCTGTGCCGGGCGGGGCCGCACGCAGTGCGCCCAGTGCAAGGGGACGGGCCTCGTCGACTGCCCCAAGTGCAAGGGCGGCGGCACCGTCGCGCACGAGGCCTGCGGGGGGAGCGGGGTCGTCACCACCTGGGTCGGCGGCCTCATCGAGCAGCGCAGCCGCGAGGAGCTGGTGCGCCGTCCCCGCAAGCGGCCCCCCTTCCTCGTCCGCCGCCGCACCCGTCGGTCGGGCCGGTGGCGCAAGGAGGTGCTGACCGGCGACGACCCCCTGCCCGGCGACCTCGACGCCACGCACACCGAGGCGCTCGTCCCGCACCTCGCCCCGCGCGCGGGCGAGGCCCACCGCCGCGTCGTCCTGCGTCACTTGCCCCTCGCCCGCATCACCCTCCCCACCGACCCCGACCGCGTCTTCTACGCCTTCCCCGGGACCACCGGCATCGAGGTGTTCGGGCTGCCCTCCCGCAGCCGGGTCACCCGCGGCCTGGCGATCGCGGCGGGCGCGCTGGTCGTTCTCGTGCTGCTGCTGAGCCTCCTTGCTTAGCCGGCCCGGTCGCGCGACGGGAGCGGGGCGTCGCGGTACGGGATCCGGATCGGGGCGGTGAGCATGACGAAGGCCCCGGCCTCGTCGGAGGCTGGGGCCCTCGTGCCGCCCGGGGCGGCCGCGAAGTGCGGTGGATCAGTTCATCACGGGCTTCCCGCCGATCTCGCAGGCCTGGCAGGGCGGCCTGCCGCAGGTGCACTGCGTGATCGCCTCGAGCACGCCGCGGTCGTGGTAGAGGCACTCGTCGCGGCAGGTGTGGCGGGGGATGAACCCGGCCTGGATCTCGCCGGGCCAGGGCTCGTGGCCCTCGCGGCAGCGGACGAAGCGCTCCGGGTCGGTCTCGTGCAGCTCGTGCATCGCGGAGCGGGCCTGGTCCTCCAGCTCCCGTACCCGGGTGACCAGGGCCTTGAGCTCGGCGGCGAGGCCCTCGAAGTGCTCTGCGCCGGTCCGCACGTGGGCGGCCCGCAGGGCCATGGCTGCGTTGCCCAGGAACCTGCCGGCGTCCTGGAGGTCGGTGACGTGGTGCATCTGAAGCCCGTTCACGCCACGGACCCACACGGCGTCCATGCTCATTGTCCACCTCTCCGGCGTTCGCCTTGTTCCGTGCGAAGCGTTGTGTGCCGTCCGATGAGCGAGGCGCCATTGCCACTGCATTCACGGAAAAGGCCGATGCATATGAACGCTAAAGCCGCGAGTGGTATCCGTCCAGGAAAAGCGCAGTGAACCGCCTCACAGCGGTCATACCGCCCGGGTCGGGCGCCCCGCGCCCAGGGCAGGGCGGCGCAACCGGCCCGGTCCGGCCCCGGCGGGCGGGTGCGCGGCGCGCCGGGAAGGCCTCCGGGCGCCCCCTCCGCGAGGCCTGGAATGCGGTCGCGCCGGCGATGAGGTATTCCCGGCGAACGGACCGGGAGAAGGGCGAGTGAATGGAATCCGGTGTTTCCGATGGCGGCGGAAAGGGAACTCCGGAACTCCCTTCGGGGCGTGCTCCGGACGTCTCCTGCCGACCTTGACAACTGTCTTGCCGTGGCGTCTCCTTGATATAGGGATTGTTTCCCCGGCGTGCGCTCAACGGGGTGTGTCGCAGACGTCGAGGTTGACCTGGGTGCGCCGACGACCGGAGGCAACTTCATGGCGACCTATGAATACCTTTGCAGCAACTGCGGGCCTTTCGACGTCAAGCTCGCGATAGGTTCCGCACCCGACGCGTACGACTGCCCCGCCTGCGCGGGCGAGTCCAGGCGCGTGTTCTCCTCGCCCTCCCTCGCCCTCACGCCGCACGGGCTCGCCACCTCCCGCGAACGGGAGGAGAAGTCCCGTGAGATGCCGGACGTCGTGTCCGCCCCACCGCCGCGCGAGCGGCCGGCGCCGCGGCCCCATCCGGCGCTGTCCCGGCTGCCCAAGCCCTAGTCCGAGGGCGGTGATCGGCGCGTCAGAGGTGCTCAGGGGGGCCGACGCCGGAGCGCGGACGCTCCTCCCGCCCAGGCGGGATCAGGAGGCGCCCCGGCGGCAATCCGTCCCCACGCGGACTTAGGAGGTGCGTCCCCGTGGCGAACGTGGGACTGCTCTTCGTCGGTGCGGTGCTCTTCATGAACGGCCTGCTGCTCCTGCAGAAGGTCGACCCCAAGTCGGCGGCGGTGTTCAACCTCTTCGTGGGTGCACTGCAGGTGCTGACCCCGACGTACCTCATCTTCACGGCCGGCGGTGACCAGGACAAGATCCTGGCGGCATCCGGGATTTACCTCTTCGGATTCACCTACCTGTACGTGGGTATCGTCATCCTCGCGAACATCGACAACATCTGCGTCGGCTGGTACTCCCTGTTCGTGGCGATTGTCGCCCTCGGGTACTCGTTCGCCAATTTCCATCTCCTCAAGGACTACCCGTTCGGTGTCATCTGGCTGTACTGGGCGTTCCTGTGGGGCCTGTTCTTCCTGCTGCTCGGTCTCAGGAAAACGGAGCTCGGCACTTATGTCGGCTGGGTGACGGCGATCGAGGGCTGGGTCACCGGTGTGATCCCTGCGGCACTGCTGCTGTCCGGCTACTGGAAGCACACCACGGAGATCGCCATCGCCCTGGGTGCCTTCGGCGTGGTCGTGTTCGCGGCGCTGTGGCCGCTCACCAGGAAGTCGCGCGCACAGGCCCGCGCCGCCGCGTCGTCCGGGTCGCCGGGTTAGGCGTCCGCCCTCCCGGCCCGACGGGCCGGAGGCGTGGGCGCACCGTCCTGACCGGATCAGAAAAAGAGAGGCTGTCATGCCCGAAGTAGTTTTCAGCGTGGACCAGACCAAGTCGATGCGCGATCAGGACACCCCGGGACACAACAGGTGGCACCCTGACATCCCCGTCGCCGCCATGGTGAAGCCCGGAGCCGAGTTCCGGATGGAGTGCCGGGACTGGACCGACTGCCAGGTGGGCAACAACGACTCCGCCAACGACGTCCGCGACATCGACCTCACCATCCCCCACATGCTCAGCGGCCCGATCGGCGTGGAGGGCGCCGAGCCGGGCGACCTGCTCGTCGTCGACATCCTCGACCTCGGCCCCGTACCCCAGCAGAGCGGGGACGCCGCGGGCCAGGGCTGGGGGTACACCGGCATCTTCGCCAAGGCCAACGGCGGAGGCTTCCTGACCGACTACTTCCCCGACGCCTACAAGGCGGTGTGGGACTTCCACGGTCAGCAGGCGGTCTCCCGGCACCTGCCCGGGATCCGTTTCACCGGCATCACCCACCCCGGGCTGTTCGGGACCGCCCCCTCCGCCGAGCTGCTGGGCCGGTGGAACGCGCGCGAGAAGGCGCTCATCGACACCGACCCCGAACGCGTCCCGCCGCTGGCCGTCCCTCCGGACCCCTCCCACGCGCTCGCCGGCACGGCCACCGGGGACCTCGCCACGCGCATCTGCGCGGAGGGCGCCCGCACGGTGCCGGCCCGTGAGAACGGAGGCAACCACGACATCAAGAACTTCACGCGGGGTTCGCGGGTCTTCTACCCGGTGCACGTCAAGGACGCCAAGCTCTCCGGCGGCGACCTGCACTTCAGCCAGGGCGACGGGGAGATCACCTTCTGCGGCGCCATCGAGATGGGCGGCTTCATCGACTTCCACGTCGACCTGATCAAGGGCGGCATGGAGACGTACGGCATCTCGACCAACCCGGTGTTCATGCCCGGCAACGTCGAACCGCGTTACTCGGACTTCCTCACCTTCATCGGGATCTCCGTCGACCACGACACGGACACCAACTACTACCTCGACGCGACGCTCGCCTACCGGCGCGCGTGCCTCAACGCCGTCGAGTACTTCAAGAAGTTCGGCTACAGCGGCGAGCAGGCCTACCTGCTGCTCGGCTCCTCCCCCATAGAGGGACGCATCAGCGGCATCGTCGACATCCCCAACGCGTGCTGCTCCCTGTACGTGCCGACCGCCATGTTCGACTTCGACGTGCGGCCGTCGGCCACCGGACCGGCGCGGGCGGACCGCGGCCGGGCCGCGCTGACCTCCTGACCGCCCCGCTCACCCGGG
Organism: Streptomyces sp. TOM-9; assembly: GCF_056858595.1. NCBI lineage: Bacteria > Bacillati > Actinomycetota > Actinomycetes > Kitasatosporales > Streptomycetaceae > Streptomyces > Streptomyces sp. TOM-9. The sequence continues at coordinate 5,091,987 of NZ_JBXEQB010000001.1, forward strand.
TCCCGGTCCTCCTCGGGCCGGGACCCGTCCGCGCCCGTACCGCCCGGGGTCAGGGGCGGTAGAGCGACTGGAGCCTGACCACCTCGCCGTTGAGGTCGAAGCTGACGTCGTAGCCCGTCCATTTCCGGTCCGCGGCGGGCTGGGCCCACCACCGGCTGATGAACTGCGTCTGGGAGTAGGTGTGGGGGACGGAGTCGTCGCCCAGCGGGACCGACAGCAGGACCCGGCCCTCCGGGGCCATGCGTACCGTCGTGTAGGAGCCCTTGCCGGGGATGATCTCCCATCCCTCTATCGGTCCCGTGAGGGGTTCCTTGCGGGCGGAGCGCACCGAGAGGTAGGTGCGCCCGTCCTTGATCCACGCGTTGTCGATCTGCACGAACTGCTTGCTGCCGGCCCAGCGCGCCGGAGCCTGCGGTGAGGGCGCGTCCGAGGGGCCGTCCGAGGGGCCGTCCGACGACGGGGCCTGGGCGGAGTGCGTGGGGGAGGGCGCGTCGGAGTGCTTCACCGAGGGCGGTGCCGAGGGCGAGGCGGGGGCCGAAGTCGGCGCCGGGGCGGGGGACGAGGCGGCCACGTCGGTACGGCCGGTGTCCCCGTCGCCCTTCCCCTCCCCGGAACAGGCGCTGAGGGCGAGGGCAGCGAGGGCGAGGGCGGCGAGCCCGGTGGCGGCGCGGCGGTGCGGGGAGAACGGAGAGAACACGGTGGGTCCCATCGGGTCGGGTACGGGCGGCGTGCACAGGCTCTACGCACCGGACCGCCGCGCGGGTTACACCGGGAATGTCATGGACCGGTAACAACTCCCCGCCGCGCTAACCGGCCTCCCGCAGGGACGCCACCCGCCCCTCGCCGTCGTAGTCGATCTCGAACATCCACCGCGGCCCCCCGGCCAGCCGGCCGACCAGCTCGCCCAGTTGACGGTCCGCGGGCTGCCCGCCCGACAGCCGGCGCGTCTCCACCAGCGTCGTGCTCGGCAGGGTCAGCGTGTGCACCACGCCGGTGGGCGTCGGCCGCCCGCCCGCGACCGCCCGGAGCTGCCGCACGGTGACCCGCACGCTGTCGCCCTGGGCCACCGCCTCGTGGACGTAGCCCAGTTCGCCGGCGTACTCCTCGCCCGGCGCGGGGGCCGGGGGGACGAAGCGGGAGGGCGGCGGCGACGGGGTGACCGCCGCCGGCTGCGGCCCCCGGGCGGTCCCGGCCAGCGCGAGGCCGCCGCCCAGCAGCGCGCAGGCGAGCACGGCCACGACGGACGCCCGTACCGTCCGCGCGCGGCGGCGGCGCTCTTCGCCGCGGGCCCGTACCTGGTGCGCGGCCGCCGGTACGGCCCGCCCACGGCCGGACTCGGCGAGTTCGGTGAGGAGCCTGCCCAGCTCGGTCCCGTCAGCCATGCTTCCCCTCCGGAAGTCGGCCCGCCCCGGGGTCCAGTTCCGTGTGCGCCAGCAACCGCGCGAGCGTCGCCCGCCCGCGGCTGAGGTGCACCTTGACGGTGCCGACCGGGGAGCCGGTCTCGGCGGCCACCTGCTCCACCGGCAGATCGCACAGATGGTGCAGGACGACGGCCCGCCGCTGCCCCTCCGGCAGCTGCCGCAAGGCCTCTACCAGCACCACGTGGTGCGGTTCCGGCGCCGGCACGACCGGGGGCGGGCCCTGCCGGCGGGCCAGCGCCAGCGCTGTGCGCACGCGTCGCCAGCGGCTGACGGCCAGGCGCCACGCCACCGTGCGCACCCAGGCCTCGGGCGCGCCGTGCAGATCGAGTTCGGCCCGGTGCTCCCAGGCCCGGGCGAACGCCTCCTGCACCACGTCCTGCGACTCCGCGAGGTCGCCCGTCATCGCGTACAGCTGGCCGATGAGGCGGCCCACGCTCGCGCCGTAGAAGGCGTCGAACTCACGCTCCCCCATCACGCGCCCCGGAGGGTCCTCCGGCAGTCCCATACCTCATCCCCCGGCCGGACGCCGTGCGTCCGGGCACACACGTGATCAACGCCGCGGGACCATTCTGTTGCCCGGGGCGACCACGCTCAAGCGGCGGCTACGGCGGCTACGGCGGCTACGGCGTCGTCGCGGCGGGCCCGGCGCCCGTGGTATGCCGGTCCACGTTGGCCGTCAGCCGGCGCAGCAGGTCCTGTGCGGTCCCGATCTCCTCCCGGGCCAGCCCCATGGCCTCCCCGATCGCCAGCGGCACGGTGCGGATCCGCTCCCGCAGCGCGGTCCCCTCCGGGGTCAGCGCCACCTCCACCACCCGCTCGTCGTCCGCCCGGCGCTGCCGCTCGAGCAGGCCGTGCGACTCCAGGCGCTTGATCAGCGGCGTGAGCGTCCCGTAGTCCAGGTGCAGGGCGGCCACCAGCTCCTTGACGGACACGGTGCCGTGCTCCCAGAGCACGACCATGACCAGGTACTGGGGGTAGGTCAGGCCCGCCGCGTCCAGCAGCGGCCGGTAGACGCCGGTGACCGCGCGCGAGGCCGCGTACAGCGTGAAGCAGAAGTGGTCGTCCAGCAGCAGCGAGGGTTCCGCGGTGTCGCCGTTCCCGGGTGCGCGGGTGTCGTCGTTCACGATTCCCTCCCCCTCCTTGGTCGTCGGTGGTTCTCCCGGCGCACATTGTCGCACCTTCCGTGCGGGCCAGTAACTCGTCTCCGATTGACTTGCGCACAAGTTAAGTGGACGCTAGATTTCTCGTCATCGCCCGGAGCGGACGCCCCGGACCGACCGCCTGTCCGGCGTGCCAGCCGGGTGCCGTACGCCAAGGAGCCACCGTGAACCTCAAGACCGTCCTCCGCCCCACCCGCAAGACCGTCGCCGCCCTGGGCGCCGCCGCCGGCGTCGCGGCCCTCACGCTGGCGGCCACGGCCCCGGCCAACGCCGCCAAGGCCGCGCACCGCCCGCAGGAGAAGAAGCCCACGGTCGTCCTGGTGCACGGCGCGTTCGCGGACTCCTCCAGCTGGAACGGCGTGGTGTCGCGCCTGAAGCACGCGGGCTACCCGGTCGTGGCCCCGGCCAATCCGCTGCGCGGCCTGGCGAGCGACTCGGCGTACGTGCACAGCTTCCTGAAGAGCGTGAAGGGCCCGGTCGTGCTCGTCGGCCACTCCTACGGCGGTTCGGTGATCACCGAGGCCGCGGCCGACTCCCCCAACGTCAAGGCGCTGGTCTACATAGCCGCCTTCGCCCCGGACAAGAACGAGACCGTCACGCAGATCTCCGACAGGTTCCCCGGCGGCACCCTCGGCGAGACCCTCAACGCCGTGCCCTTCCCGCTCCCCGGCGGCGGCACCGGCACCGATCTGTACATCAAGGCCGACAAGTTCCGCGCCCAGTTCGCCGCCGACGTGCCGAAGTCCGTCGCCGAGCAGATGGCCGCCACCCAGCGCCCCGTGGCCGCGTCGGTCTTCGACGAGAAGGCCGCGGGCGCCGCCTGGCGGACCATCCCGTCCTGGGACCTGGTCACCACCCAGGACAAGAACATCACCCTCGCCGCCCAGCGCTTCATGGCCGAGCGGGCCCACGCCCACACCGTCGAGGTCAAGGCCTCCCACGCCGTCTCGGTCTCCCGCCCCGGCGCGGTGACCCGCATCATCGAGCAGGCCGCCCGCTCCACCGTCCGCTGACCCACCCCGCCTACGCCCTCGAAGGCCTGACGGGGTCTTGCGGCGATCGGCGTGGACGCCCCGGACACCGAGGAACGTCGAAGGGCCCCACCGCGACCGGTGGGGCCCTTCGACAAGGTGCCCGGTGAGGCACTGGCGGAGGATACGAGATTCGAACTCGTGAGGGGTTGCCACCAACACGCTTTCCAAGTCTGTTGGTGTATGTGAGCGGGCCGACCGTGGCAGTCCACCACCGTTCAGCCTGGTTCGGCGTAGCGGTTCATCCCTGATGTGGTCCTCAGGTGAACGGGCTTGGACGCCGATGAATGAGACGGAAACTGAGACGGGCTGCCGTCTGGAGTGGAGGGCGGCCTCGGATGCTGGCGGCTTGCTGGCGGGCTGCCGCTGCTTCAGCGATGGCCCCACGCCGATCAGCTTCAAAGGGTAGGACGCCGGCCAGCGACTCCAACGCTGCAGCTATCTGCTCTCGCCACTCGGCGTATGCGTCGCTGTCGCCTTCGGCTGGCCTGAGCCGTTTTACCCTTCGCAACTCTACGAGGGCGGCTTTCAGACCGGGTTCGATGGACCCTGCCAAGATTCCTTCTTGCGTTGTCTTGAGGAGGCAGGCTACCGCGGGCGCTCTGAGCTTGGGAATCACCGGGCCGTCACGGAGGGGGTTGACGCTGACCAGCGCAAACGGCCTCTGGTGATTAATCGCGAGGCGTCGCGCTTGACTGCTCTTGACCGCTGGGATCCGCTCTTTCTGGCACGGATCTGGCACGGATCTGGCACGGGCTTCCATCCGCTCTGACGGGTCGCGTCACCGACCCCGCACCCGACAACACTGTCACCCGAATGGCCCAACATGACGTGCCACTCATATGGGTGAAGATCAAGCTGGCTAGTGCCCCAACCGAGGCAATCTGTGAAAGGCGAACCAAATGCGCATTCGACGAATCCTCGCCGCAGTCTTCGCCACGGCAGCCCTCGCCGGACTCGGCCTCACAGGCGCCGCCACCGCCACCGCCGCCACCGCCGCCACCGCCGGCGGCGTCACCCCGGCCAGCGTCACCCCGGCCAGCGTCACCCCGGGTGAGTGCACGGACGGCGGCGGAACGATCGATCGGTCGACGCCCGTGCTCCCGACCTGCAGGGGCGGTATGTACGACGGGCAGACGGTCGACTAACCCCCACTAGGGCCCGTTGTGAAAGTGGATCGGCGCCCCGCAGCCACGCGTTGCGGGGCGCTCCCTCGCGAGCGTTCCCCCTCGGCTGACGGCTCAACGTGACGATCGCACACGGGCCCGATGAGGTCGGCGGGAGCGGTTTTGGGTCCAGAGACTGCCCGATTCGCGACCAGCGTACGGGCCCCGATCTCTCGCCCCATGGCAGCTCCAGCCTAAAACCGTGGAGCCGACCGGGCCCAGCCACCGCGGGCTACCGTCCACCGCTCGGGTGTGCTCGCTACAACTGCGCGGCCGGCGTAGCCGGGCCCGGAGCGGGGCAGAGACAAGAGCGTCGGGCCCGGCGGCGAGCCGGGGCCGCGCGCGGCGAGCGGAGCGAGCCGCCTTGATGAGGTAGAGAAATCTGTAACAGGCCTGGTCATAGCACCCGTTGTCCTGTCTCGGTTGATGGCTACAGTGTGGCTTCACCTGATGCTTGACCCTGCGGCTGCCCCGGTACTTACGGCCATCCTCACCTTGGCTGGGCCGACATCGCTGACCATCGTCGTCAGCCTTCTGTACTTCCCGGAGAGAGACCAATGGCGGTGACCGGCCTGGGAGCGCACCGCCTGGACCGGCTGGAGCCGGAGCACCTGGAGCGCTTCTACCGGAAGATGCAGGCCAACGGCAGCGCCGCCGGTACGGCACACCACGCCCACCGCACCATGCGTACGGCTCTCGGGGAGGCCCTGCGCCGCGGGCACGTCCCTACGAACGCCGCAGAGATCGCAAAGGCACCTCGCCTCGAAGAAGAAGAGATCGAGCCGTACACGATCGAGGAGATTCAGAGCCTGCTCTTGCAGGCATCGAAGCGACGCAACAGCGCCCGGTGGGTGATCCAGCTCGCCCTCGGGCTGCGACAGGGAGAGGCCCTGGGTCTGCACTGGGAGGACATCGACCTGGAGACCGGATACCTCCGCACCCGCAATAACCGCCTTCGCTCGAAGTACGCACACGGCTGCGGCGGCGACTGTGGCAGGAAAGCCGGGTACTGCCCCCAGCGCGAGCAGGTACGCCGCGAGTACGAGTCGACCAGGTCCCGGGCCGGCCGCCGCACCATCGGCCTGCCGGACCCGCTGATCAAGCTGCTCCGTCGCCACCTGGAAGAGCAGGAGCGCGAAAGGATCGCTGCCGGCGACGCTTGGCAGGGCACGGGGTACGTCTTCGCGCAGCCTGACGGCTCGCCACTGGTGCCGAACACGGCTACCACCACTGGAAGGAGCTGCTTCAGCTCGCGGGGGTACGGGACGGCCGGCTGCACGACGCTCGCCACACCGCGGCGACGGTCCTCCTTCTGCTCGGAGTCCCCGATGTCGTCGTGGACGCGATCATGGGCTGGGAACCGGGCGGCTCGGCCCGGATGCGCTCGCGGGACATGCACGTGACCGGACCGGTGCTGAAGAACGTGGCTCGCCAGGTCGGCGACGCGCTGTGGAGCTCGCCGGATACCAACTGAGACGGAAACCGGGACGGAGAACGTCGAAGGGCCCCACCGCGACCGGTGGGGCCCTTCGACAACGTGCCCGGTGAGGCACTGGCGGAGGATACGAGATTCGAACTCGTGAGGGGTTGCCCCCAACACGCTTTCCAAGCGTGCGCCCTAGGCCTCTAGGCGAATCCTCCGCGGCAAACATTACTAGACCGGAGGGAGTGCTCGCGAACTCGTTCCCGGGTGATCCGATCAGGTAGGGTGGGCGTAGCCCCTCACGTGGCGCTATCTCGCTGAACTCCCCCAGGGCCGGAAGGCAGCAAGGGTAGGTGGGCTCTGGCGGGTGCGTGAGGGGTCTTTTGCTGCCCGCGGGCCTGTGGGAACGCGGCCCGGGGCGGCCGCGGGGGCCGCCGGTGTGGGGGCCGTCACACGCGCGGGGCCCGGGTGTCGGTGGGGGCCGATATCGTCGTAGGCGTGTCCCTCGCTCTGTACCGCCGCTATCGTCCCGAGTCCTTCGCCGAGGTCATCGGGCAGGAGCACGTCACGGACCCGCTGCAGCAGGCGCTGCGGAACAACCGGGTCAACCACGCGTACCTGTTCAGCGGGCCGCGCGGCTGCGGCAAGACGACCAGCGCCCGCATCCTGGCGCGCTGCCTGAACTGCGAGAAGGGCCCGACGCCGACGCCGTGCGGGGAGTGCCAGTCGTGCCGCGACCTGGCCCGCAACGGCCCGGGGTCGATCGACGTGATCGAGATCGACGCGGCCTCGCACGGCGGCGTGGACGACGCCCGCGACCTGCGGGAGAAGGCCTTCTTCGGGCCGGCGAGCAGCCGCTACAAGATCTACATCATCGACGAGGCGCACATGGTCACCTCGGCGGGCTTCAACGCCCTGCTGAAGGTGGTCGAGGAGCCCCCGGAGCACCTGAAGTTCATCTTCGCGACCACCGAGCCCGAGAAGGTCATCGGCACCATCCGGTCGCGCACCCACCACTACCCGTTCCGGCTGGTGCCGCCCGGCACGCTGCGCGACTACCTGGCGGAGGTCTGCGAGCGGGAGGCGATCCCGGTCGAGGCCGGGGTGTACCCGCTGGTGGTCCGGTCCGGGGCCGGCTCGGTGCGTGACTCGATGTCCGTGATGGACCAGTTGCTCGCCGGTGCGGGCGAGGCCGGTGTGACGTACGCCATGGCGACCTCGCTGCTCGGCTACACCGACGCCGCGCTGCTGGACGACGTCGTGGACGCCTTCGCCGCCGGGGACGGCGCGGCGGCGTTCGAGGTCGTGGACCGCGTGATCGAGGGCGGGCACGACCCGCGGCGCTTCGTGGCCGACCTGCTGGAGCGGCTGCGGGACCTGGTGATCCTCGCGGCGGTGCCGGACGCGTTGGAGAAGGGGCTGATCGACGCCCCCGCCGACGTCGTGGAGCGGATGCGGGCCCAGGCCGGGGTGTTCGGGGCGGCGGAGCTCAGCCGTGCCGCGGACCTGGTCAACAGCGGGCTCACGGAGATGCGCGGGGCGACCTCGCCGCGTCTGCAGCTGGAGTTGATCTGCGCCCGCGTGCTGCTGCCGGCGGCCTACGACGACGAGCGGTCGCTGCAGGCCCGCCTGGACCGGCTGGAACGCCGCGCCTCCGCCGGTGGTTTCGGGGCCCCCGCGGGCGGCCCGGCGGCCCCGGTCGTGGAGTTCGGCGAGCCGCTCCCGCCCGGCGGCGGCCCCGCCGCGGCGCGCGCGGCGATGGGCGGACCGGTCCGGCCCGCCGAAGCCGCACCCGCCGCCACACCCGCACCCGCACCCGCACCCACATCCACACCGGCCCCGGCCCCGACGGCCGCCCCCGAGCCCACGCCTGCGCCCGCCGCCCCGCCCGCGCAGCCCCCTGCCGCGCAACGTCCCGGCGCCTGGCCCACCGCGGCCGCCCCCGGCGGCGGGCAGCGTCCCGGCGCATGGCCCACCGCGGCATCCGCATCGGCATCGGCCCCGCCCCCGGCGTCCGCCCCCGCGGCGCCGCCCGCGCAGGCTCCAGCTCCCGCACCGGCCGCGGCGGGCGCGCAGCCCATCGGCGACGCCTCACGCGTCCACCAGATGTGGCCCACCGTCCTCGAGGCGGTCAAGCGGCTGCGCAAGGTGACGTGGATACTGCTCGACCAGAACGCCCGGCTCGTCGGCTTCGACGGTTCGACCCTGCAGATCGGCTTCGACAACCCCGGTGCCCGCGACAGCTTCGCCAACCGCGGCCACGAGGAGGTGCTCAAGCAGGCGATCAGCGAGGCCCTGGGCGTCCAGTGGCGCATCGAGGCGATCGTCAGCCCGGGCGGCGGCCCGGGCCCGGCGGGACCCGGCGGTGGCCCCGGCGGCTCCCGTCCCGCCCCCGCGTCCCCGGCACCGTCCGCGCAGCAGCCGCACCAGCACCAGCAGCCGCAGCAACAACCCCACCAGCAGTCCCAGAGCCCGGCTCCGTCCCCGTCGCCGCCCGCCGCCGCGGCGGCCCGTGCCGCCGTCAACGCGGCGCCCGCGGCGTCCGCGTACCCGCCCGTCACCGACGAGCCGCCGCCCATCGAGTACGACATGCCCGAGGACGACGACCCGGACCTGGACGAGACGGCGCTCAGCGGCCACGACCTCATCGTGCGGGAGCTGGGTGCCACCGTGATCGAGGAGATCGCCAACGAGTAGCCGCGGCGCCCCCGTTCCCCTGTGCGGAACGGCACGGCGGGGGCGGAACGGGCGACGCGCGCCGCTCGTTCCCTCGTACGGGTAGCGCGAGCGGGCCCCCGAGCACGTAGGCTCGCCCTACCCGCACAACCGACGTCGTGAGGCAGGAGCGAGACCGTGATCCCCGGTGGTGGTCAGCCGAACATGCAGCAGCTGCTCAAGCAGGCACAGAAGATGCAGCAGGACCTCGCGGCGGCCCAGCAGGAGCTCGCCGAGACCGAGATCGAGGGTACGGCCGGCGGTGGCCTGGTGAAGGCGACCGTGACCGGAGCCGGTGAGCTGCGGGGGCTGGTCATCGACCCCAAGGCGGTCGATCCTGAGGACACGGAGACGCTGGCCGATCTGGTCGTCGCCGCCGTGCACAACGCGACCGCGAGCGCGCAGGAGCTGCAGCAGAGCAAGCTCGGCCCGCTCGCCCAGGGGCTCGGGGGCATCCCCGGCCTTCCTTTCTAGTTCCAGGCGACGAAGAGGGCACAGCGTGTACGAGGGCGTGGTTCAGGACCTGATCGACGAGCTGGGCAGGCTGCCCGGCGTGGGTCCCAAGAGCGCGCAGCGGATCGCCTTCCACATCCTGCAGGCGGATCCCGCCGACGTCCGACGGCTCGCGCACGCCCTCAGCGAGGTGAAGGCGAAGGTCAGGTTCTGCGCGGTCTGCGGCAACGTCGCCGAGGCCGACCAGTGCCGGGTCTGCCGTGATCCGCGCCGCGACCCGGCCGTCATCTGCGTGGTCGAGGAACCCAAGGACGTGGTGGCGATCGAGCGGACCCGCGAGTTCCGCGGCCGCTACCACGTGCTCGGCGGCGCGATCAGTCCGATCGAGGGGGTCGGCCCGGACGACCTGCGCATACGGGAGCTGCTGGCGCGGCTCGCGGACGGCAGCGTCACCGAGCTGATCCTGGCCACCGACCCCAACCTCGAGGGGGAGGCGACGGCCACGTATCTCGCACGCATGGTCAAACCGATGGGACTGAAGGTCACCCGTCTCGCGAGCGGTCTGCCGGTCGGCGGCGACTTGGAGTACGCCGACGAGGTCACCCTCGGCCGGGCCTTTGAAGGAAGGCGGCTGCTTGATGTCTGACAACGCCCTGGACCCCGACGACTTCGCCTCCTCGATCTCGGACCAGATCGAGAGCTTCATCCTGTCGGTACGGGAGGTCGCCAAGGGCGACGACCCCGACAGCGCGGTGCCCTACCTGCTGCTGGAGGTCTCCCAGCTGCTGCTGGCCGGGGGCCGCCTCGGGGCGCACGAGGACATCGTCCCGGAGGAGCGCTACGAGCCCGACATCGGCCCGGAGCCCGACGCCGACGAGCTGCGCCAGCGGCTCGCGGTGCTGCTGGAGCCGATCGACGTCTACTCCGAGGTCTTCGACCCCTACGTGCCGCGCAGCACGCCGGTGGCCTGCCGGATCTCCGACGACCTCGCGGACGTGGTGACGGACCTGGCGCACGGCCTGGCGCACTTCCGCGAGGGCCGGGTCAGCGAGGCGCTGTGGTGGTGGCAGTTCTCCTACCTGTCCAACTGGGGGCCGACCGCCTCGGCCTCGCTGCGGGCCCTGCAGTCCCTCGTCGCCCACGTGCGGCTGGACAGCCCGCTGGACGCGCTGGACGGACTGGACACCGACCACGGCGCGGACGACGAGGAGAAGCTCGCCGCCGAGGCCGGCCGGGTCATGGCCGCCGAGATCGCCAAGCCGCTGGGACTGCGCCCCAGCCGCTGAACCCCCACCGCGCCCGCCCCTCCCGAGGGGCGGGCGCGTGTGCGTGGCCGGGCGTCCGAGGCGGTGACCCGGGGGCCGTAGTGACCCGGAGCACGCCGCCCGGTGTGCATACGTCGGCGTGTCGTTGGGCAGATGGCTCGCAGAGTGGGCCCGGCGTCTCAGCATGTGGTATTGAGGGGTCGGTCCCGGCCTGCTCGTTAGACTGAGCCGAACGCAGTACCGGATTTGAGGAGCGCACGTGGGCCTTGTCGTGCAGAAGTACGGCGGCTCCTCCGTTGCGGATGCCGAGGGCATCAAGCGCGTTGCCAAGCGGATCGTCGATGCCAAGAAGAGCGGCCACCAGGTGGTCGTCGTGGTCTCGGCGATGGGTGACACGACGGACGAGTTGATCGAGCTCGCCGAACAGGTATCTCCGATGCCTACCGGCCGCGAGTTCGACATGCTGCTGACCGCCGGAGAACGGATCTCCATGGCCCTGCTGGCGATGGCGATCAAAAACCTCGGACACGAGGCGCAGTCGTTCACCGGTAGCCAGGCGGGTGTCATCACCGACTCCGTCCACAACAAAGCACGCATCATCGACGTCACGCCGGGCCGCATCCGCACCGCCCTCGACCAGGGCAACATCGCGATCGTGGCCGGCTTCCAGGGCGTCTCCCAGGACAGCAAGGACATCACGACGCTGGGCCGGGGCGGCTCCGACACCACCGCGGTGGCGCTGGCGGCTGCCCTGGACGCCGGGGTGTGCGAGATCTACACCGACGTCGACGGCGTCTTCACCGCCGACCCGCGCGTGGTGAAGAAGGCGCGGAAGATCGACTGGATCTCCTCCGAGGACATGCTGGAGCTCGCCAGCTCCGGTTCCAAGGTGCTGCTCCACCGCTGCGTGGAGTACGCCCGCCGTTACAACATCCCGATCCACGTCCGGTCGTCGTTCTCCGGCCTCCAGGGCACGTGGGTCAGCAATGAGCCGCGAGAGGACCAGACGGGCATGGAGCACGCGATCATCTCCGGTGTCGCGCACGACACATCCGAGGCCAAGGTGACGGTCGTCGGTGTGCCCGACAAGCCGGGCGAGGCAGCCGTGATCTTCCGGGCGATCGCGGACGCCGAGATCAACATCGACATGGTGGTGCAGAACGTGTCGGCCGCGGCCACCGGCCTGACCGACATCTCCTTCACCCTCCCCAAGGCCGACGGCCCGAGGGCGATCGAGGCCCTGAAGCGCGTCCAGGGCACCATCGGCTTCGAGACGCTCCGCTACGACGACCAGATCGCCAAGATCTCGCTGGTCGGCGCCGGCATGAAGACCAACCCCGGTGTCACGGCGCAGTTCTTCGAGGCGCTGTCCAACGCGGGCGTGAACATCGAGCTGATCTCGACCTCCGAGATCCGCATCTCGGTCGTCACCCGCGCCGACGACGTCAACGAGGCCGTACGCGCCGTGCACTCCGCGTTCGGCCTGGACAGCGAAACCGACGAAGCGGTCGTCTACGGAGGAACAGGCCGCTGAGCACCCCGATTTCGGTCGGGTGACCCAAATCTCTGGTCTGGACCGCTTGATCGGAAGCCTGTAGGCGCCAGACAATTTCAGCTCCCTGTGTGTCGCAACCGTGCGACGCGCAGGGAGCGTCTTTGTGTCAGCGCACTGCCCTACTGTGCTGCAGGCCGGGCGCGGCGCAACAGCGCCAGCAAAAGGGGCATTGGGGAAGAGTTGGTACGCATGCGCATATGTGCTACACCGTCAAAAACGGTGCCTCGGGCGTACAACCCTGACGGGGGGACGCGTGTCCAACAGGCGTGGCAGAGGCACTCGGCATCGAAGCACCCCTCGTGGGGCGGGGCAGCGCTCCGGCGCGTCCGCACGTCCGGCGGCCGTCGCGCGCAGTCGGCGGCATCCCGGTGATCGCGCCCTGGCCTGTGGTGCAGGCGCCCTCGGACCGCGACCGCGGCGACACTGACGCCGCGATGGCAGTCGGGACCACCGTCGACCACCTCACCGAGACCTACCGGGCCCACTACCGCTCGCTGCTCGGCCTCGCCGCACTCCTGCTGGACGACACCGCCTCCTGCGAGGACGTCGTCCAGGAGGCCTTCATCCGCGTCCACTCGGCCCGCAAGCGGGTCCGCGAACCCGAGAAGACCCTCGCCTACCTCCGGCAGACCGTCGTCAACCTCTCCCGCTCCGCGCTGCGCCGCCGCATCATGGGCATGCGGCTGCTGTCCAAGCCCATGCCCGACATGGCGAGCGCCGAGGAGGGGGCGTACGAGGCGCTGGAGCGCGACGAGTTGAAGGCGGCCCTGCGCAAGCTGCAGCGCCGGCAGCGCGAGGTCCTCGTCCTGCGCTACTTCGCCGACATGACCGAAGCCCAAGTAGCCGAGACCCTCGGCATTTCCCTAGGCTCGGTGAAGGCGTACGGCTCGCGTGGTCTCGCGGCGCTCCGCGTCGCGATGGAGGCCCCGGCATGACCAACCCGAACCCACCCGGCGGTATGGAACCCGAGAACGACATCGGCGGTGGCAGCCCCGAGGAGCGGCTGAACCCCGACGAACTGGCGCTGCGCCGGCTCATGCGCGACGCCGTGAGCGACATCCAGCCGGGCCAGGAGGCGCTGGAGCACCTGCGCCGCGCGGTCCCCGCCCGGCGGGCGCACCGTCGGCAGTTGCTGGCCGGCAGCGCGGCCGCGTGCCTGCTGGCGCTGGTCGCGGTCCCCGCCGCCCTGCACGCGGCGGACCTCTCCGGATCCGCCAAGACCGGTACCGCCAACGCCTCCAGCGCCCAGGACACCGGTGGCACGAACGGCGACGCGGACGGTCCGGCCGCCGGCGCCGGCACGCCCTCCCCGTCCGACGGCGACGGCCGGGCCGACGAGGACCCCACGCGCACCGGCGGCTCCCACGGGCACGTCACCCCCGGGGCGACGGGCTCCGCGGACCCCTCCGACACGCTCGCGGCCAACGCCCCGCTGTGCACCGCCGGCGACCTCGGCAACGCCTCCGGGTACGCCGGCGCCGCCGACGGCTCGGGCCGGGTCAACGGCTGGTTCCAGGTGGCGAACACCTCGAAGGGCTCGTGCACCGTCGACGGCGGCGGTTCGGTCAGCGTCTCCTCCACCCAGGGCGCGGCCGACTCCGCCCGTATCAGCGTCGTCGACCACACCCCGAACGACGGCACCACACTGCCCGACTCCCTCGGCACGGCGCTGATCCTCAAGTCCGGGCAGAGCTACCGGGTCGAGTTCACCTGGGTCCCGGCCGCCGGCGGCGATTCGGGCGGCTGCACCCCCCCGGTCACGCCGACGCCCACCGCGACCGCCACCAACACCCCGTCCGGCGAGGCGTCCGCGCCCCCGGCAGGCGTGGACGGCCCCGGCCAGGGCGGCCCGGCGGGCAGCATCGTGCTGAGCCACACGCCCGAGGCCGGAGCGCCCGTCGTCATGGCGACGATCGGCGGTGCCTGCGCCGGGACGGTCTACAAGACCGGCGCCATCGCCGCGCAGTAGCGGGGGGCGGTTCCCGGCGACGCCCGGGCGCCCCGTACCGTTGACGGCGTGTACCGGTTCCTGCTGTCCCCCCGCTGGCTGGGCGGGCACCTCTTCATGGTGTGCGCCGTGGTCGTCTGCACCTTCATGGGCAGCTGGCAGCTGAGCCGGTTCGAGGCCCGCGTCGACAGCCACCGCGCCGCCCAGGACAAGCCCGCGGCCGCCGCCCGGGACGCGGCCCCGCTGGAGCGCCTGCTGCCGCGGGCGACCTCCGCGCTCACCACCGAGACGGCCGGCCGCACGGTACGGGCCACCGGCCGCTACGACACGGCGCACCAGTTCCTCGTGCCCGGCCGTGAGGTCGACGGACGCACCGGCTACTACGTGCTCACCCCGCTGCTGACCGGCGACGGCGCGGCCGCCCTGCCCGTCGTCCGCGGCTGGCTGCCCGGCGACGCGGACCGCGCGTCCGCGGCCGGCGTGCCCGCACCGCCCGCCGGCGAGGTCACCGTCACCGGGGCCCTGCAGGCCCCCGAGGGCGCCGACACCGACGGCGCGATCGGCCGTGGCGGGCTCGCCGAGGGACAGCTGGGGATCATCAGCGCGGCGTCCCTGGTCAACCTCGTCCCCTACCAGGTGTACGGCGCCTGGATCACCCAGACCGAGGCCGTCCCCGCGCCCCTGCGGGCCGTCCCGCCGGTCGCGCCGAGCGGCACCGGCCTGGACCTCAAGGCCTTCCAGAACCTCGGCTACACCGGCGAGTGGTTCGTCTTCGCGGGCTTCGTGGTCTTCATGTGGTTCCGGCTCGTCCGGCGGGAGGCCGAGACCCGGCGCGACGCCGAGCTCGGCCTCACCGGGGAGGAGGGGCCGGTCGCGGCCTCAGCCGCCGAGGTGGCGCCGGACGAAGTCCAGCTCCAGTCGTAGCTGCTTGATCCGCTCGTCGACGACGAGCGAGCCGTGCCCGGCGTCGTAGCGGTACACCTCGTGCGCCTTGCCCAGGCCCGCCAGCCGCTCGACGTAGTTGTCGATCTGCCGGATCGGGCAGCGCGGGTCGTTGAGGCCCGCCGAGACGTAGACCGGGGCCTTGACCCGCGCCACGTAGGTGATCGGCGAGGACGCCTCGTAGCGGTCCGGGACCTCCTCGGGGGAACCGCCGAACAGGGTGCGGTCAAGCGCCTTCAGCGCCTCCATCTCGTCGCCGTACGCCGTCACGTAGTCCGCGACCGGCACCGCCGCCAGGCCCACCGTCCACAGCTCGGGCTGGGTGCCCAGCCCCAGCAGCGTCAGGAAGCCGCCCCAGGAGCCGCCGGACAGCACCAGCCGGGCCGGGTCGGCGAAGCCCGACTCCACCGCCCACGTCCGGACCGCCGCGATGTCCTCCAGCTCGATCAGGCCGACGCGGTGCTTGAGCGCGTCCGTCCACTCCCGGCCGTAGCCCGTGGAACCGCGGTAGTTGACCCGTACCACCGCGTACCCGTGGTCCAGCCAGGCCGCCGGGCCGGCCGCGAAGGCGTCCGAGTCGTGCCAGGTGGGCCCGCCGTGGATCTCGAACACCGTCGGGTACGGGCCCTCGCCCCGCGCGGGCCGCTGGACGAGCGCGTGCACCGGCCCGCCGGGCCCGTCCACCCACACGTCCTCCACCGGCAGCGAGCCCGGGGCCCGCTCACCCGGCGCCTCCAGCACCACGGCGCCGGTCGTCGACCGCACCTCGGAGGGCGCCGCCGCCGACGACCACAGGAACTCCACCGTGCCGTCGGGGCGGGCCGTGGCGCCGCTCACCGAACCCGCCGGGGTGTCCAGCCGGGTCAGCTCCCCGTCCGCCAGCCCGTAGCGGTAGATCTCGCTGCGGGCCCGGTACGAGTGCACCACCAGCAGCGCGGTGCCGTCCGGGTACCACTCCGCCGCGACGTCACCGGGCAGGTCGATCGCCAGGGCGGTCTCCGTGCCCGCCGCGACGTCCCAGACCATCGGCTCCCAGCGGCCGCGCCGCTGGTGCGCCACCAGCAGCCGGGCGTCGCCCGGCACGGGGGCGAACCCCAGGCACTCCAGGCCCAGTTCCTTCGTGCCGCCCTCGCTGTCGTCCAGCTCCGCGACCGTCGTGCCGTCGGTCGTGACGACCCGCAGCGCCGAGTGCATCGCATCGCCGTGCTCGGTGTGCTCGACGACGACCAGCGTGCCGTCCTCCGACAGCGCGCCGACCCCGCCCGACTCCTCGTGCCGGTAGATCTCCACCGGCTCCGCCCCGGGACGCACGACGTGGATCGTCGTGCCCTCCTCGTCGGTGGAGCGGCCGACCACCGACAGCCCGCCCCGGCCCAGCGCCAGCCCCGCGGGGTACGAGGGCTCCAGACCGGGCGCGGCCGGCTCGTCCGGGCCGCCCGCGAAGGGCTGCCGCATCCAGACCCCGAACTCGTCCCCGTCGGTGTCCGCGAACCACCACACCCACGCGCCGTCCGGCGTCAGCGTCCCGTCCGACGTGCCGTTCGGCCGGTCGGTGACCTGCCGCTGCGCCCCGGTCGTCCGGTCCCACGCGTACAGCTCGTAGGTACCCGTCGCATTCGACACGAACAGGCTGCGGTGGGGGGCGTCCTCCGCCCACTCCGGCAGTCCGACGCGTGGCGCCCGGAAGCGCTTCTCCCAATCCGGCATACCAGCCATGACGTCGCTCATGCCACCATCAAACCCGATCGCGCCCCGCAGCGGACCGTGGCCGTCGTCACCCGCTGCGATCACGCCCCGGAACGACGATCAGCGCCGTCCCCCGCCCCAGGTCCACCCGCGACCGCGGGGGCGCCCCGTCGCCCTCCTCGTCGCGCAGCATCAGCGTCGCCCGGCGCTCGTCCAACTCGCTGCGCTTGCCCGGCGAGAAGCTCGCGTGCAGCTGCTCGAAACCGGTCGCGGAGACCTGCCCGCTCCGTCCGCCCCACCGGCCCGCCCGCAGCACCTGGTCGACGAAGGCCACCCCGATCAGCAGGATCACCAGGCCCGGCAGCGTCATGAAGACCACGAACCCGACACCCATGGCCCAACCTTCGCACGGCGGCGGCGCACCGGCGACGGTCCGGCCGGCACCGGGCTACCCTCGCGCCATGGCCGACACCGAACAGCCCCTCGTCCCGCCGGACTTCGTCGTCCCGGACCCGCCCGCCACCGACCGCTTCCGCCTGGAACCCCTCGGCCCGCGGCACAACGCCGCCGACCACGCCGCCTGGACCTCCGGCATCGACCACATCCGCGCCACCCCCGGCTTCGAGGGCCGCTCCTGGCCGCCGCCGGACGGGATGAGCCTCGAAGCCAACCTGGAGGACCTGCGCAAGCACGCGGAGGACTTCGAGCGGCGCACCGGCTTCACCTACACCGTCCTGTCCGTCCCCGGCGGCGACGTCATCGGCTGCGTGTACGTCTACGGCTCCCGCAGCGAGCCCGGCGTCATCGACGTCCGCTCCTGGGTCAGCGCCCCCCACGCCGCCCTGGACGCCCCGCTCCACCGCGTCGTCAGCGACTGGCTGGCCGGCGCCTGGCCCTTCGAACGCATCGCCTACGCGCCCCGCTGAACCCCTGACCGGGCACGTGGGGAAGTTCACGCGTTCGGCCCACTCGGGCCGCCACCACGTACGACGTGTGATGGGGTGGTGACGCAGCGGAGCCGTGGGGGGTGCGTCCGAGCGCTCCGCGACACGACCGGACCCTGATTCCCCGGGGCGGCCCGGGCGCCGCGTCCGGCGGTCCCCCCGTCACACGGGCGTACGAGGAAGGCGTGGCGATGATCGCTGTACGGGACACCGACGGCATACCCCGGCGCCGGCTGCGTGGCGCACTCGCGGTGCTGAGCACCTGCGGGCTCCTGCTGACCGCTGCCTGCGCCACCGCCGTCCCGCTGCGGCTGTCCCCCGACGCCGTCCGGGCGGCCGCGGACCCCGCCGCGGGCGTACCCCCGGAGCTGCGGCGCTACTACGAGCAGCACCTCGACTGGGAAGCCTGCCAGGACGTGCCCGGCTTCCAGTGCGCGACCGTGACGGTGCCCCTGGACTACGCCCACCCGGAAGCGGGCGACATCACCCTGACCGCCGCCCGTGTGCGGGCCACCGGCGACGCCGGCGCCCGCGTCGGCTCGCTCCAGGTCAACCCCGGCGGTCCCGGCGAGTCCGCCGTCGACTACCTGGTCGCCGCCGCCGGCACCTTCTCCCCGGCCACGCGCTCCGCGTACGACCTGGTCGCCGTCGACCCGCGCGGCGTGCGGTACAGCACCCCCGTGGAGTGCGCCACCGACACCCCGGCCACCCCCATGGGCTTCGGCCTGCGGCTGTCCGGCGACGCGGCCGAGATCACCGACTCCTACGAGGCGTTCGAGGAACTCGCCGACGCCTGCGAGGAGCACGCCGGGGAACTGCTGCCCCACCTCGGCACCCCGGACGCGGCACGCGACATGGACGTCGTGCGCGCCCTCCTCGGCGACGAGCGCCTGCACTACCTCGGCTACTCCTACGGCACCTACCTCGGCGCGACCTACGCCGAGCTGTTCCCCTCGCGGGTCGGCCGCATGGTTCTCGACGGCGCCGTCGACCCCGCGATCGACGGCTACCGCGAGAACCTGGACAGCACCGTCGGGTACCAGCTGGCCTGGGACTCCTTCGCCGCCGACTGCGCCGCACGCCCCGACTGCCCGGTCGGCCACTCCGTCGCGGAGGCCGGCCGCGTCCTCGACGGCCTGCGGGACAAGCTGGACGCCGGCCCGCTGCGCCAGGGCAAGGACATCACCGTCACCGGCGAGGACCTCCTCACCGCGGTCATCACGGCCCTGCGCGAGGCCTCCTGGGAGGAACTGCGCACCATGCTGCGCCAGATCCTGGCCGGCGACACCACCGAACTGCAGCAGTTCGGCGGCACGGACGAGGGCGACTCCGGCAACGCCGCGGACGCCCTCCTCGCCGTCGACTGCCTCAGCTCCACCCTCGGCGCCCGCTTCTCCGAGGCCCAGGCCCAGGCCGCACTGCCCGCCTTCCTGCACGCCTCGCCCCAATTCGGCACCTCACTGGCCACGTTCCTGGTGCTGTGCACCCACTGGCCCGTCCCGGCGACCCAGACCCCGCACGCCATCGCGGCCCCCGGCGCCGCCCCCATCCTCGTCGTCGGCACCACCCGCGACCCCGCCACCCCGTACCCCTGGGCCGAGTCCCTCGCCCGTCAACTCGACTCCGGCCACCTGCTCACCTACGACGGCGACGGCCACACCGCCTACCACCGCGGCAGCCCGTGCATCGACGACGCCGTCGACCTCTACCTGACCCACGGCGAACTCCCCGCCCCCGGCACCATCTGCGGCTGACCCGCGCCGCTGCGCGTCCAGGCCTTGGCCGTGGGCCCGCGCCGGGTCAGACTCGTGCCCGTGGAGGAAGCGATCCCGCTCGGCCGGGGCGATGTGCGCTGGGTGTTCCCGGATCCGGCAGACGCCGAGGCCGTGCAGGAAGCGCTGAGCACGGCCGATGCGCTGGTCTCCCGGCTGGCCGAGCACCTCGGCGTCCGGGCCGGTCACACCGGAAGTGGCCTGGAGTACCTCCGTGTTGAGGGCTTCGAGCTCGCGGGAGTCTTCGGCTCCGTGGAGCTCAGCGAGGTCTCCTTTCACGCGCGGCTGTACTTCCCGCGCCGATGCCTCTGGGATCTGCGCCGGGGTCCGCCGTGGGAGGTCGAGGCGGAGGTCAGGGTGGCGTGCGACCGCGCGGTGGATTGCGGCGGGCACACCGTCGCCGAGAGCGGGCGCTCCTGCGACACCCCCCTGGACGCGGCGCGCGGCCTGGTGCGGGCCACGGCGTGGCTGCATGCCCGGGGCGTCGGCGAGCCGCCGCACGCTTGGCGCTCCCGGGACCCCGGGTGCCCGCCGGGTCCGGTGGGCTGAGAGGGCGGCCTCGGGGTGGCCGGCATGCGGCGGCCATCCCTATTAGTATTGAATGATACGATCGCGATCGTAACAATAGGTGGAGCTGACGCGATGGGTGTGGCCCGTTCCTTCCTTTCGTGCAGCACCGAGAGGACGGGAGCAGTCATGAAGATCGCAGTCGCCGGCGGTACCGGGGTGGCCGGACGTTTCGTGGTGGAGGCCGTAAGGGCCCGCGGACACGAGCCCGTGGTTCTGTCACGCGGACAGGGTGTCGACCTGGTCAGCGGGTCGGGGCTGGAAGCGGCGCTGACCGGGGCCGACGCGGTGATCGACGTCAGCAACGTGACCACGAACCGCAAGTCGGTGGCCGTCGGCTTCTTCGAGAAGGCGGGACGGAACCTCATCGGTGCGGCCGAACGCGCCGGGGTCCGGCACCTCGTGACGCCGTCGATCGTGGGGGTCGACCGGGTCGGGCACCCGTACTACACGGGCAAGCTGCGGCAGGAGGAGATCATCCGGGGCGGGCCGGTGCCATGGACCATCATGCGGGCGACGCAGTTCTACGAGTTCGTCGGTCAGGCGCTGAGCGGTGTCCCCGGACCGATCGCGCTGGTGCCGACGGCGCCGGTCCAACCCATCGC
This sequence comes from Streptomyces sp. TOM-9, assembly GCF_056858595.1. NCBI lineage: Bacteria > Bacillati > Actinomycetota > Actinomycetes > Kitasatosporales > Streptomycetaceae > Streptomyces > Streptomyces sp. TOM-9. The sequence goes on from NZ_JBXEQB010000001.1 coordinate 5,112,640, forward strand.
CGTACGGGAAGTGGCCGAGGCCCTCGTCGACCTCGCCCTCGAAGCGCCGAAGGGGATGGCCCCCGAGCTCGCGGGCCCGCAGGTCGAGTCCCTGGTCGACCTGGCCCGGCGCCTCATCGCCGCGGGCGGCGCCCGCCGCCGTCCGGTCGTGCCCCTGTACTTCCCCGGCGGGATGCGCAGCGGTGGCCTGCTGCCGACCGGCCCCGGCCCCCGCGGCACCCAGACGTTCACCGAGTGGCTCGAGGCGCAGAGCGCGGCGAAGCCCTCATGACCGACCCCGGCTTCGACCGGGACCGCGAGCGGTGGTCAGGCGGATAGTCACCTGAGACGAGTCAGGGCTCCCGGGAAATTTCCTGGGAGCCCTGATCTGCAACTACGAAGTCGGGGTGGCGGGATTTGAACCCACGGCCTCTTCGTCCCGAACGAAGCGCGCTACCAAGCTGCGCCACACCCCGGTGTCGCGTCGTGGCCTCGGGCCCGGCGCGACGAGGATTACTCTAGCGGACCTCCCGCTGGAGACGAAATCCGGTTTTCGGCGGCGGCTCAGGCGCCCGGCGTCAGGGTGAGCAAGGTGGCCTCGGGCGGGCAGGCGAAGCGGACCGGGGTGTAGCGGTTGGTGCCGCAGCCCGCGGAGACGTGCAGGTATGAGCGGTGACCGGCGGCCTCGTGGGTGGACAGGCCCTTGACCCGGTCCGCGTCGATGTCGCAGTTGGTGACGAGGGCGCCGTAGAAGGGGATGCACAGCTGGCCGCCGTGGGTGTGCCCGGCGAGGATCAGCGGGTAGCGGTCGGCGGTGAAGGCGTCGAGCACGCGCAGGTACGGGGCGTGGACGACCGCGAGCGAGAGGTCGGCGTCCGCGTCGGGACCGCCGGCGACGGCGGCGTAGCGGTCGCGGCGGATGTGGGGGTCGTCGAGGCCGGTGAAGGCGATCTCGATCCCGTCGTCGAGCTTGAGGCGGCCGCGGGTGTTGTTGACCCCGACCCAGCCGGCCACGTCGAAGGCGTCGCGGATCTCCTCCCACGGGTTGCGGATGACGCCGATGGCGGGGTTGTTCTGGCCGTTGAGGCCGTGCGTGCCCCGGAGGCGCTCGGCGAGGTAGCGGGCGGGGTTGCGCGGGGTGGGGCCGTAGTAGTCGTTGGAGCCGAAGACGTAGGCGCCGGGGAGGTCGAGCAGCGGCCCGAGGGCGTCCATCAGCTCGGGGACGCCCTGGGGGTCGGAGAGGTTGTCGCCGGTGTTCACGACGAAGTCGGGGCGGAGCCCGGCCAGCGACTGCAGCCAGCGGCGCTTCTTGTTCTGGCCGCGGACCATGTGGATGTCGGAGACCTGCAGGATGCGGATCGGCCGCATCCCGGCCGGCAGCACCGGCACCGCCACCCTGCGCAGCCGGAACGACCGTGCCTCGATCCCGGCCGCGTAGGCCACGCAGGCCGCACCGGCAGCTGTGATGCCCAGGGGTACTCCGTATCGCGCGCGCATGCCCTCCATGGTGGCAGACGGCACGTCAGGGATAAATCCGCGGCCCTCCCGGTGGCGACCTGGCAGACTCGACGCCATGACCACCACGCTCAAGAAGCGTCTGCACGACGACCTCACGGCTGCCATCAAGGGGCGGGACGAGCTGACCTCGTCCACCCTCCGTCTCACCCTCACCGCGATCACCAAGGAGGAGGTCGCGGGCAAGGAGGCGCGCGAGCTCTCCGACGACGAGGTGCTGAAGGTGATCGCCCGCGAGGCGAAGAAGCGCCGGGAGGCCGCCGACGCCTTCGAGCAGGGCGGCCGCAAGGAGGCCGCGGAGCGTGAGCTGGCCGAGCGCGAGGTGCTGGACGCCTACCTGCCCAAGCAGCTGGACGACGCGGAGCTGGCCGGCATCGTCGCCGCGGCGATCGAGGAGTCCGGGGCCGAGGGGCCGAAGGCGATCGGCGCCGTCATGAAGATCGTGAACCCGAAGGTCGCCAGCCTGGCCGAGGGCGGCCGGGTCGCCGCCGAGGTGCGCAAGCAGCTCGCGGGCGGCTGACAGGGGCCGACGGCGGCTGACGGGGGCCGACGCCACGGAGGGCGGCGTGGCCCGCCGGGCCTCCTCCACCGGAACGCCGAAGGGGCGCCGGGACCGATCGGTCCCGGCGCCCCTTCGGCGTCATGTCGTGTCACGCGGGGATCAGCCCGGCCCGGTGCCGCCCGTCTCGGGGGTGCCGGTCCCGGGATCCCCGGTGCCGTTGTTCCCGCCGCTGCGGCCGTTGCCACCGCCGGTGGTGAAGCCGTTGGCCCCGTCGCCGCCGAGGGTGTCGCCGCCGAAGATCCCGCCGAGCAGGCCGTCGTCGCCACCGTTGCCGTTGCCGCCGTTGTCACCGCGGCCGTGGTGGTCGTCGTCGTCGCCCCGTGGCTTCTCGGGATCCTTGATGGCGACCGTCGGCAGGCCGGGCGAGACGGTGCCGGCCAGGGCGCCGGACATCGCGTCCTTCCAGATCGGACCCGGGGTGTCGGCGCCGTAGACCTCGGCGTGGAAGCGGCCGCCGATGGTGATGTTGGTCATCCTGCGCTTGTGGGCCGGGTCGCCGACCCAGACGGCACCCGCCATGTCCGAGGTGTAGCCCACGAACCAGGCGGCGTAGCGGAAGTCCGTCGTACCGGTCTTGCCCGCGCTGTCGCGGTCGCTGAGCCCGGCCTGCTGACCGGTGCCGTCCTCGACCACGCCCTTGAGCAGGGTGTTGATCGTGGAGGCGGTCTGCTCGGACATGGCCCGCTCGCACTCGGTCTTGGGCACCGGCAGCTTCTTGCCGTTCGCGTCGGTGATCGACTCGATGGCGACCGGGGTGCAGTACTCGCCCTTGTTGGCGAAGGTCGCGTAGGCGGCGGCCATCTTCAGCGGCGACATCTCGTTGACGCCGAGGGTGAAGGAGGCGCCGAGGCCCAGCTTGGTCCCGCCGGCGCGCTTGGTGATGCCGAGGGAGTTGACCATCCGCGTCACGTCGCACAGGCCGGCGTCGGCCTCCAGGGAGACGAAGTAGGTGTTGATCGACTTCGCCAGCGCCTCCCGCATCCCGTACGGGCCGACCTCGGACTTGCTCTCGTTGGGCACCTTGTCCTTGCTGGTGTAGCGGTTGCCGTCGCAGTCGGTCACGTCCGGGTACGGCATCTCGTACGGCGAGGGGTAGGACTGCGCCGTCGACATGCCCTTCTCCAGGGCGGCCGCAGCGGTGAAGGGCTTGAACGTCGAACCCGGCTGGTAGCCCGCGCCGCCGCCCATGTTCCGGTCGACGGAGTAGTTGATCTGGGTCTGGTTCTTCTTGAAGCCGTACGGGCGGGACTGGCCCATCCCGACGACCCTGCCCGTGCCGGGCTGGACCAGGGTCACGGCGGTGGCGACGTCGTCGCTCTTGTACACGTGCTGGCTGATCGAGTCCTGGACCGCCCGTTGCGCCTTCGGGTCGAGGGTGGTGCGGACGGTGAGGCCGCCCTGGTCCCAGCGCTTGGCGCGCTCGGCCTTGGTCTTGCCGAAGGCCTTGTCCGTGAGGAAGACCTGGCGCACGTAGTCACAGAAGAACCCGGCGCCGTTGACGGCGGTGATGCAGCCGTTCTTGGGCTCGCTGATCTTGAGGCCGAGCGGCTTCTTCTTCGCGGCGTCGGCCTCGGCCTGCGTGACGTCCTTCAGGTCGGCCATGCGCTGCAGCACCACGTCGCGGCGCTTCTTGGCCTCCTCCGGGTCGTTCACGGGGTCGTACCGGCTCGGCGACTGGACGAGACCGGCCAGCAGCGCGGACTCGGTGAGCGACAGGTCCTTGGCGGACTTGCTGAAGTAACGCCGGGAGGCGGCCTCGACCCCGTAGGCCTGCTCGCCGAAGAAGGTGATGTTGAGGTAGTTCTCGAGGATCTTCTGCTTCCCCAGCTCCTGCTCGAGCTGGATGGCGTACTTCATCTCTTTGATCTTGCGACCGATGGTCTGCTGGGTGGCCTGCTGGACCTTGGTGGGGTCGTCGCCGGCCTCCTCGATGAAGACGTTCTTCACGTACTGCTGCGTCAGGGTGGACGCGCCCTCGGAGACACCGCCCTCCTGGGCGTTCTTGTTGAGCGCGCGCAGGATGCCCTTGACGTCGATCGCGCCGTGCTCGTAGAAGCGGGCGTCCTCGATGGCGACGATGGCCTGCTGCATCGACTTGCTGATCTTGCCGAGCCCCACGACCGTGCGGTCGCGCGAGTAGACGTTCGCGATCAGGTCGCCCTTGACGTCCAGGATCCGGGTGCTCTGCGAGAGCGGCGGGCGCTTCAGTTCGCCCGGCAGGGAGTCGAAGCCGGCCGCGGTGCCCTTGGCGCTCAGTCCGAGCGCCCCCGCCGCGGGGAGGGCGATGCCGGCCAGCACCACGCCGGCCAGGACGCTGACACCCAGGAACTTGGCGGCCTGCTGAGCGGTACTGGTGCCGCCGCTGCTGGTGGGGCGCGATCGCTTGTGACCCATGGGGTGCAGCTTACGTTGCCATTCTTAAGACGTGGGCATGCTTGTTCGCCTACTCTGTAACAGACAGGCGCGAACACTGCGCACACGTCTGTCTTCCATCCTCACTCTTGTGGGTGATGAGAACTGCCCGAATTCCTGTCATATGCCAGCCATATGACCTGGATCTCAGGCCCCAGAAGTGGCGAGCTGACCGTTTTGCGGCAATTCGCCCGTTCTGCCGTCGGCTCACTCCGTCGGGTGATCTGCCGCGTACCCATAGTCCGTTCGGGCCATTCAAGATTGGGCCTGAAAGGGCTGTTGCGCCGTGCCCACCTTCCGTAACGTCCTCAACTGGCAACGGTGAATATGCCGCTTGCCGCCGTGGGGGAGCCTCGATTCGGGAGAGGACGGCGCCAGCATGAGCAGCTGGGTTACGGACTGGAGTACGCAGGCCGCGTGCCGCACGACGGATCCGGATGAACTTTTCGTCCAGGGAGCGGCCCAGAACAGGGCCAAGGCGGTGTGCACCGGCTGCCCGGTGCGTACCGAGTGCCTGGCCGACGCTCTGGACAACCGTGTGGAATTCGGCGTCTGGGGCGGGATGACCGAGCGGGAGCGCAGGGCGCTGCTGCGCCGACGTCCCACGGTCACCTCGTGGCGCAGGCTCCTGGAGACGGCGCGCACGGAGTACGAGCGCAGCACGGGTGTGCTCCCGCTCGACGACGAGGGCTACGACGGGGAGTACGACGACTACGCCGCCGTCGGCTGACCCTGCGCGAGACGTTCGCCGATCGCGCGCAGGCCCTCGAGGTCGTGCACGTCGCCGGGCAGGGCCGCGACGTCCACCATGGGCACGTCCGGGTGCACCGAGACGAAACGCTCACGGGTGCGCCGCTCGCGCGCGACCAGCTGCATCCGTTCGGCGTGCAGGCGCAGCAGGCCGGCGGTGAGGCGGTCGGCGTCCAGCGGGTCCGTGGTCCGGCCCGCGGCGGGGTCCTGCGCGGGCACGGAAACGGTCGGGGAGCCGGTGGGCGATTCGGGAGAGCTGGTGTCCGCACTGTCCGTACTGGGGGTCCCTTCGCCGCCGTCGGCCGTACGGAGTCCAGCTTTCCCGCCGGGCTGATCCACAATGCCGACGCTTTGAAGATTTTCTGCGGATTCGTCAAACTCCCCGGTCAGCCGGGGAGTTGACGGATATCCGTCGACAGGGCCGGCGTCGGAGACCTCGGTGGCGTCAGCGGCATCCAGGTCGTCCAGCGCCTCCGCCGCCGCCAGCGCCCGCTCCGCCGTGAGCTGCGCCGCCCCGCTGCCGTGCACACGGTTCAGCACCAGCCCGGCGAGCGGCATGTTCTCCGCCGCCAGCCGCTCCACGAAGTACGAGGCCTCGCGCAGCGCGTCCCGCTCCGGCGCGGCCACCACCAGGAACGCCGTCCCGTTCGCCTGGAGCAGCTTGTACGTGGCGTCCGCCCGGGAGCGGAAGCCGCCGAACATCGAGTCCATCGCCGCCACGAAGGTCTGCACGTCGCGCAGCAGGTGCGCGCCCATGACCTTGCTGAGCGTGCCGGTCATCATCGACATCCCGACGTTGAGGAACTTCACGCCGGCCCGCCCGCCGACCTTCGCGGGGGCCATCAGCAGCCGGATGAAACGCCCGTCCAGGAAGGACCCCAGCCGCTTGGGGGCGTCCAGGAAGTCCAGCGCCGACCGGCTCGGCGGGGTGTCGACGATGATCAGGTCCCACGCATCGAGCGCGCGCAGCTGGCCCAGCTTCTCCATGGCCATGTACTCCTGCGTGCCGGCGAAGCCCGCGGAGAGCGACTGGTAGAAGGGGTTGTCCAGGATCGCCCGGGCCCGCTCCTGGTCCGTGTGCTGGAGCACGACCTCGTCGAAGGTCCGCTTCATGTCGAGCATCATCGCGTGCAGCTCACCGCCCGCGGACTCGTCGATCCCGGCCACCTTGCGCGGGGTGTTGTCGAGTTCCGTGAGGCCCATGGACTGCGCCAGCCGACGTGCAGGGTCGATGGTCAGCACGACGGCCTTGCGGCCGCGCTCGGCGGCACGGACGCCCAGGGCCGCGGCCGTGGTGGTCTTGCCGACCCCGCCCGAGCCGCAGCAGACGACGATCCGGGTCCTCGGATCGTCGATCAGCGGGTCGATGTCCAATACCGGACTCTCCAGGCTCATGCGACCCCCAGCCCCTGCTTCCGCAGATTTTCAGCCAATCTGTACAACCCGCCGAGATCGACCCCGTCGCCCATCAGCTCCAGCTCGTACGCGGGCAGCCCCAGCGCGGCCAGTTCCTCGCGCTGGGCCCGCTCCAGGGCCACGCGCTCCGCGTGCTCGTGCGCCTGCGCCAGCAGCGGGTCGACGAGCCGCTCCGCGAGGCCGCCGCGCCGCGCGCCGCCCAGCCCGGCCTGGGAGAGCGCCTTGGCGATCGCCGTGCGCTGCCCGTCGCGCGCCGAGGCCACGGCCGCGCCGTCCATCACCACCGGGCGCACCATGTTGATGACCACGGCCCCGGTCGGCAGCCCCGCCTCCCGCAGCTCGGCCACGCCGTCCACGGTCTCCTGGACCGGCATCTCCTCCAGGAGGGTGACCAGGTGCACCGCGGTCTCCGGGGACTTCATCACCCGCATCACGGCCTGCGCCTGATTGTGTATCGGGCCGAACCGGGCCAGCCCGGCGACCTCGTCGTTGACGTTGAGGAAGCGCGTGATCCGCCCGGTCGGCGGCGCGTCCAGCACCACCGCGTCGTACGACCGCCAGCCCGCCCGGTCCTTGCGGCGCACGGCCTCGCAGACCTTGCCGGTCAGCAGGACGTCGCGCAGTCCCGGCGCCACTGTGGTGGCGAAGTCGATCGCGCCCAGCTTCTTCAGGGCCCGGCCGGCCCGGCCGAGCTTGTAGAACATGTCGAGGTAGTCCAGCAGCGCCTGTTCGGCGTCGATGGCCAGGGCGTACACCTCGCCACCGCCGGGGGCCACGGCGATCTTGCGCTCCTCGTAGGGGAGGGCCTCGGTCTCGAAGAGCTGCGCGATGCCCTGCCGCCCCTCCACCTCCGTCAGCAGTGTCCGTCGGCCCTCGGCGGCGAGGGCGAGTGCCAGCGCAGCGGCGACCGTCGTCTTGCCGGTACCGCCCTTGCCCGTCACGATGTGGAGCCTCACACCTGCGAGCCTAACCAGTCGAGGGCGGGGCTACTCGGGGGCGGGGCTGTGCCAGGCATTACAGTCCCCTCATGACGAAGTGGGAATACGCGACCGTGCCGCTGCTGGTGCACGCGACGAAGCAGATCCTGGACACCTGGGGCGAGGACGGCTGGGAGCTCGTCCAGGTCGTGCCGGGCCCGAACAACCCCGAGCAGCTGGTGGCGTACTTTAAGCGGGAGAAGAACGCGTGAGCGCGGTCGAGCAGCGGCTGGCGGAACTGGGGCTGGAGCTCCCCGCGGTGGCCGCCCCGCTCGCCGCGTACGTCCCGGCCGTCCGGTCCGGCGCGTACGTCCACACCTCGGGCCAGCTGCCGCTCGTCGAGGGCAAGCTGACCTGCACCGGCAAGGTCGGTGCCGAGGTCACCGCGGACGAGGCCAAGCAACTCGCCCGCACCTGCGCGCTCAACGCCCTGGCCGCGGTCCGCTCCGTCGTGGGTGACCTCGACCGCGTCAAGCGCGTCGTGAAGGTCGTCGGCTTCGTCGCCTCCGCCCCCGACTTCACCGGGCAGCCGGCCGTCGTCAACGGCGCGAGCGAGCTGCTCGGCGAGGTCCTCGGCGAGAAGGGCGTGCACGCCCGCAGCGCCGTCGGCGTGGCCGTCCTGCCGCTCGACGCGCCGGTCGAGGTCGAGATCCAGGTCGAGGTCGAGGACTGACGTCCCGGACCCCTCCGGCGGCGCCGTGCCCCGGCCACCGGAGGGGTACCCCGGGCCCGCCCGGCCCGGGCCCTATCGAACATCCCCGCGCAAGCGCATAGCATCCGCCACATGACCACCACGAACGGCCAGTGGTTCCCGGCGAGCTGGCCCGAGCGCATCCGCGCCCTCACCGCGGGCACCCTGGAGCCCGTCGTGCCGCGCCGTGCGGCGACCGTCCTGCTGCTGCGGGACGGCGACGGCGGCCCCGCCGTGCACATGCTGCGGCGCCGGGCCTCGATGGCCTTCGCCGCGGGCGCGTACGCCTATCCCGGTGGCGGTGTGGACCCGCGCGACGAGCGTCCGGTGGCCTGGGCGGGGCCCCCGCCGCCGACCTGGGCCGGCCGGCTGGGCGAGGGCCTGGACCCCGCCGCCGCGCAGGCCATCGTGTGCGCGGCCGTGCGCGAGACCTTCGAGGAGTCCGGCGTGCTGCTGGCCGGGCCCGACGAGGGGTCCGTCGTCGCGGACACCACCGGCGAGGACTGGGAGGCCGACCGGCGCGCCCTGGTCTCGCGGGAGCTGTCCTTCGCCGACTTCCTCGCCCGCCGTTCCCTGGTGCTCCGCTCCGACCTGCTCGGCCCGTGGGCCCGCTGGATCACCCCGGAGTTCGAGGAGCGCCGGTACGACACGTGGTTCTTCGTGACCGCGCTCCCGCCCGGCCAGCGCACCCGCGACGTGTCGGGCGAGGCGGACCGCACGGTGTGGCTGCGGCCCGCCGAGGCCGTGAACGGCTACGACCGCGGCGAGATGACCATGCTGCCGCCGACGATCGCGACGCTGCGGGAGCTGCTGCCGTACGACTCGGCGTCAGCGGCCCTGGCGGGCGCCGCGGACGGGCGCGACCTCACCCCGGTGCTGGCGCGGGCCACGCTGGTGGGCGAGGAGATCGTGCTGACCTGGCCCGGCCACGAGGAATTCACCAAGCGCATGGGAGCCGCCGAATGACCTCGGCCCTTCAGCCCGGCAAGCCCCGCGCGGAGGTCGGGGGCCGGGCGACCGCCCGCGCGGTGTGCGTGCTCGCGCCCAACCCCTCGCCCATGACGCTGGACGGCACGAACACCTGGCTCGTCTCCGAGCCGGACTCCGAGCTCGCCGTCGTCATCGACCCGGGGCCGCTCGACGAGGGCCACCTGAACAACGTGGTCTCCACCGCGCACTCCCTCGGCAAGCGGATCGCCCTCACCCTGCTCACCCACGGCCACCCCGACCACGCCGAGGGCGCGGGCCGCTTCGCCGAGCTGACGGGGACGGCGGTGCGCGCCCTGGACCCGGCGCTGCGCCTGGGCGAGGAGGGCCTGTCCGCGGGCGACGTCGTCACCACCGGCGGCCTGGAAGTGCGCGTCGTCCCCACCCCCGGGCACACCGCGGACTCGCTCTCCTTCCACCTGCCCGCCGACCGGGCCGTGCTCACCGGCGACACCGTCCTCGGCCGTGGCACCACGGTCGTCGCCCACCCCGACGGGCGGCTGGGTGACTACCTGGACTCCCTGCGCCGGCTGCAGGCGCTCACGATGCACGACGGCGTCGCCACCGTCCTGCCCGGCCACGGCCCGGTCCTCGCCGACGCCCGTGGCGCGGTCGAGTTCTACCTCGCCCACCGCGCCCACCGCCTCGCCCAGGTCGAGACGGCCGTCGAGCGGGGCCTCGCGACCCCCTCCGAGGTCGTCGCCCACGTCTACGCGGACGTCGACCGGGCCTTGTGGCCGGCCGCCGAGCTGTCGGTGCGGGCGCAGCTGGACTACCTGCTGGAGCACGGACTGATCTGACGTCCGGTGTGGCCGTCCGGCGCCCCCACGCCCCGCGGCCGCTGAAGGACGCTGAAGGCCGCTGAAGGAGACGCAAAGAAGGGGCGCCCACCTCCGGGTGGGCGCCCCTTCTTTGCGTACGGGCGTCAGCGCGAGCGCTTCGCCAGCCGCTCGACGTCCAGCAGGATGACCGCCCGCGCCTCCAGGCGCAGCCAGCCGCGGCCCGCGAAGTCGGCGAGGGCCTTGTTGACGGTCTCGCGGGAGGCGCCCACCAGCTGGGCGAGTTCCTCCTGCGTGAGGTCGTGGACGACGTGGATGCCCTCCTCGGACTGCACGCCGAAGCGGCGCGACAGGTCCAGCAGCGCCTTGGCGACGCGGCCGGGGACGTCGGAGAAGACCAGGTCGGACATGACGTCGTTGGTGCGGCGCAGGCGCCGGGCGACGGCGCGCAGCAGCGCGGTGGAGACCTCGGGCCGGGCGTTGAGCCACGGCTGCAGGTCGCCGTGGCCGAGGCCGAGCAGCTTGACCTCGGTCAGCGCGGTGGCGGTGGCGGTGCGCGGGCCGGGGTCGAAGAGCGACAGCTCACCGATCAGCTCGCCGGGGCCGACGACGGCGAGCATGTTCTCGCGGCCGTCGGGGGAGGTGCGGTGCAGCTTCACCTTGCCCTCGGTGACGACGTACAGCCGGTCCCCGGGTTCCCCCTCGTGGAACAGCGAGTCGCCACGCGCGAGCGTGACCTCCGTCATGGAGGCGCGCAGTTCAGCGGCCTGCTCATCGTCGAGCGCCGCGAAAAGCGGTGCGCGCCGCAGAACGTCGTCCACGAGCTCTCTCCTTGTCGACATCGCTGGGTCGGTCCCCATCATGCCCGACAGCAAAAACAGTGCGATCAATCACAAGTCTGTCTTATGTGCTCGTGTGATTGTGCTCCGGGGGTCCGTTTGGGGGCCGGATCGCGGCTCTCCAGGGCGATTGTCGGTGGTGAGGCTTAGGCTGGCCGGGTGTCCGATACGCCAAGTGCGCAGAAGAAACGGCAGGGTGGCGGGGCCAGGAGGGTGACCGCCGCCGCGGATTCCGCTGTGAGCGAACAGCCCGCCCGGGCGACGCCCGGCGGCCGCGCGCGGGCGTCCGGCAAGCCCGAGTCGCGGCTCGCCATGGTCCGCAGGGCCCGGCGGATCAACCGCGAGCTCGCCGAGGTGTACCCGTACGCCCACCCCGAGCTCGACTTCGAGAACCCCTTCCAGTTGCTCGTCGCCACGGTGCTCTCGGCCCAGACGACCGACCTGAGGGTCAACCAGACCACCCCCGCGCTGTTCGCGAAGTACCCGGCGCCGGAGGACCTGGCGGCCGCCGACCCGGAGGAGCTGGAGCAGATCCTCCGTCCCACCGGCTTCTTCCGCGCCAAGGCGCGGGCGCTGCTCGGCCTGTCGGCGGCGCTCCGTGACACCTTCGGCGGCGAGGTGCCCGGCCGGCTGGAGGACCTGGTCACGCTGCCCGGCGTGGGCCGCAAGACGGCCAACGTGGTGCTCGGCAACGCCTTCGGCGTCCCCGGCCTCACCGTGGACACCCACTTCCAGCGGCTGGTCCACCGTTTCGGCTGGACCGATGCGAAGGAGCCGGAGAAGATCGAGCAGGACGTCATGGCGATCTTCCCGAAGAGCGAGTGGACGATGCTCTCGCACCGGCTGATCTTCCACGGCCGCCGCATCTGCCACGCCCGCCGCCCCGCCTGCGGCGTCTGCCCGATCGCGCCGCTGTGCCCGTCGTACGGCGAGGGCGAGACGGATCCGGAGAAGGCGAAGAAGCTGCTGAAGTACGAGATGGGCGGTGGCCCGGGGCAGCGGCTCAAGCCGCAGCCGGGATTCCCGGGCACGGCGGCGCCGCCGCTGGAGGTGGAGTGACGCAGGCACGACCCGACATCGAGTCCGTCACGGTTGACCGCGAGGGGCTGCCGTCCTGGCTCGGCCCGGTGGTCCGCGCGGTCGACGGCGTACGGCCCGAGCAGCTCAGCCGCTTCCTGCCGCCGCCGAGCGGCGGCCGTCCCTCCGCCGTCCTCATCCTCCTCGGCGCGGGGGCCGAGGGGCCCGAGCTGCTCCTGATGGAGCGGGCGGCCTCGCTGCGCTCGCACGCGGGACAGCCCTCCTTCCCGGGCGGCGCGCTCGACCCGGAGGACGGCGACCCTGAGGGCGAGGGGCCGTTGCGGGCCGCGCTGCGCGAGGCCTGGGAGGAGACCGGCCTCGACCCGTCGGGGGTGCAGGTCTTCGGGGTGCTCCCGCGGCTCTACATCCCGGTGAGCGACTTCGTCGTGACGCCGGTCCTCGGCTGGTGGCGTACGCCGTCGCCGGTGGGAGCGGTCGACCTGGCCGAGACCGCACGGGTGTTCACCGTCCCCGTGGCGGATCTCACCGATCCCGCCAACCGGGCCATGGTGACGCATCCCAGCGGCTTCCAGGGGCCCGCGTTCCTGGTGCGGGACGCCCTGGTGTGGGGTTTCACCGCGGGCCTGATCGACCGGATCCTCCACCACGCGGGCTGGGAACGACCCTGGGATCGTGCAAAGACGGTCCCGCTGGGTTGATCCTCCATGAGACGGTGTCCGGGTGAATGTGCTGGACATCGTGCTGCTGCTGGCCGCCGTGTGGTTCGCGATCGTGGGCTATCGCCAGGGATTCATCGTCGGCGTGATGTCGGTGGTCGGGTTCCTCGGCGGTGGTCTCGTCGCGGTCTACGTGCTGCCCGCGATCTGGAACGCGGTCACCGACAACGCGCAGCCCGGCACGGTGGCGGTCGTCGCCGCGGTGGTCCTGATCATCGTGTGCGCGTCGGTGGGCCAGGCCTTCACCACGCACCTCGGCAACAAGGTCCGTACGCACGTCAGCTGGTCACCGGCGCGGGCGATCGACGCCATCGGCGGCGCCCTGGTGAACGTCCTGGCGATGCTGCTGGTCGCCTGGCTCATCGGCTCCGCGCTCGCCACCACGACCACGCTGCCCAGCCTCGGCCGTGAGGTCCGCTCCTCCCGGGTGCTGCTGGGGGTGGCGCAGGTCGTGCCGCGCGAGGCCAACAACTGGTTCGCCGACTTCAGTTCGGTGCTCGCGCAGAACGGACTGCCGCAGGTCTTCTCGCCGTTCGGCAACGAGCCGATCACCGCCGTCCCCGCTCCCGACCCGGCGCTCGCCGACAGCGCGGTCGTCGGCCGCGCGCGGCGCAGCATCGTCAAGGTCGTCGGCACCGCACCGAGCTGCGGCAAGGTGCTGGAGGGCACCGGCTTCGTCTTCGCGCCGCACCGGGTGATGACCAACGCCCACGTCGTCGGCGGCGTCGACAACCCGACCGTGCAGATCGGCGGCGAGGGCCGGGTGTACGACGGCAAGGTCGTGCTCTACGACTGGCAGCGCGACATCGCCGTCATCGACGTACCGTCCCTGGACGCGCCCGCGTTGTCCTTCAGCACCACCGACGCCGGGTCACGGGACGACGCCATCGTCGCCGGCTTCCCGGAGAACGGCGGCTTCGACGTGCGTGCCGCCCGGGTACGCGGCCGCATCCCCGCCTCGGGCCCGGACATCTACCACCGGGGCACCGTCGAGCGCGACGTCTACTCGCTGTACACGCTCGTCCGCCAGGGCAACTCCGGCGGACCGCTGCTCACCCCCGAGGGGCGGGTCTACGGCGTGGTGTTCGCCAAGTCCCTCGACGACGCGGACACCGGCTACGCCCTGACGGCGGACGAGGTCCAGCCGGACGTCCAGGCCGGGCGTACGGCGAACCGGCAGGTCGACACCCAGGGCTGTGCCCTGTAGGGCCTCCGGGGGAGCGGGCCGGTCGGCGAGGGGCCGGGCGGTCAGTCGCTGCGGGTATGCCTCAGCCGGGCGCCCACCCAGCGGGCGCGGCGCCTGAGGATGTGGGGAATGCCGAGGCGGGAGCCTCCGGACCGATGGTCCGGGGCCTGCGTCCCGGTGGTGACCCGCGCTCCGTTGGCGCGGCGGTCGCGTGACACGTCACGGTAGTCGTGCGTCCAGCCCATACCGAGCTGTCTGCCCGGGGTCCATGGTCGGTAACCGCCTGGCGCTCCATCAGTTGGCCTATGCGCCCGGCATTTGGCCGATCGTCATACTGGATTAACGGTCCGGTTCCGGGTCCTTGAGCCAGTTGACCAGCTCGGCCGAGAACACCGCCGGATCCTCCTCGTGGGGGAAGTGCCCCAGCCCTTCGAAGAGCCGCCAGCGGTAAGGCGCCTCGACGTACTCCCCGCTGCCCGCGGCGTGCCGGGAGCGCATCGCCGGGTCGAGCGAGCCGTGCAGGTGCAGCGTGGGCACCCGCACCGGACGCTTCATGCGGCGGTTGAACTGGAAGCCGTCCACCCGGGCCAGCGAGCGCACCATCCAGCGGTAGGGCTCTATCGAGCAGTGCGCCGTCGACGGGATGAGCATCGCCCGGCGGTAGGCGTCGACCGTCCCGTCCTCCGGCAGCCGGGGCCCCGACCAGTCCCGCAGCAGCCGTCCCACCAGCGCCGCGTCGTCCGCGACCAGCTGCCGCTCCGGGACGAACGGGCGCTGGAACCCCCACACGTAGCCGCCGGCCGCGCTGTGCCGCAGGTCCGTCAGCATCGCCGAGCGCCAGCGCCGCGGGTGCGGCATGGAGCACACCGCGAGTCGCCGGACGAGCTTGGGCCGCATCGCGGCCGCCGTCCAGGCCAGGTATCCGCCGAGGTCGTGCCCGACCAGCGCGGCGTCCGGCTCGCCGAGCGAGCGGATCACGCCGGTGACGTCGAGCGCCAGGTTCGCGGGGTCGTAGCCGCGCGGTGTGCGGTCGCTGCCGCCCACCCCGCGCAGGTCCATCGCGACCGCGCGGAAGCCCGCGTCGGCCAGCGCGGTCAGCTGGTGCCGCCAGGTCCACCAGAACTGCGGGAAACCGTGCAGCAGCAGCACCAGGGGGCCGTCGCCGAGCTCGGCGATGTGGAAGCGGGCACCATTGGCGGCGACGTCCCGGTGGGTCCAGGGCCCGTCGATGCGCACCACCGGGGAACTATCAGCGACCGTCATGCCCCGAGCGTGTCACACCTTGGCCTCCACCGTGGCCCCCGTCGTGCCGGAGGGGGCGCTCCGGGGGTGCGGCTTGACGCCCTGCAGCACCGCCGCGGTCTCCTTCGCCGAGGCGATGCTGCGCTCCGGCTTCTTGATCTTCTTGAACTTCGAGCGGGCCATCAGGCCCAGCAGACCGGCCAGCACCAGGTACGCCGCACCGACGATGAGGAACGACCAGGCGAGGCCGAGCCCCAGGTTGTGGATGCCGTACGCCGCCGCGAAGCTGAGCACCGGCAGCGAGAAGAGGGCCAGGATGCCGGCGGCGCCCACCGCGCCGCCGCCGATGCCGGCGCGCTTCACGTCCTGCCGCAGCTCGGCCTTGGCGAGGGCGATCTCCTCGTGGACCAGTTCGGACAGGTCCGCCGTCGCCGAGGCGAAGAGATGGCCGAGGCTGCGGTTTCCGTTCGGGCTCACGGTCACCCCCACGTTCACGGGCTCGTCCGCTGGGCTCATCGGGTCCTCCGTCGTCGTCATGGTGCGTCAGTCGTCATACGGGGCATTCGGGTTACCCCCTGATCATGCCCGACTCATCCTCGCCGGTGTCCCCGGAGCGCGCCACTTCCGCCAGCCTGCGGTGCTCGGCGGCCTTCGCCTCGTGGATCGCGGCCATGCGCAGGTGGAACTCGGGGTCCGCCCACTCGTAGACGTCCGGCACGCCGTCCCGGTCCTCGTCGCGCTCCTCGTCCTCGCAGATGCGGCGGTACTTGTCGTTGCGGAGCTTGAGCAGCACCGCGGCGAGCACAGCCGAGGTGAACGAGCCGACCAGGACGGCCGCCTTGACCTCCTCGGTCAGCACCTGGTCGCCCTCGAAGGCCAGCTCGCCGATGAGCAGGGAGACCGTGAAGCCGATCCCGGCGAGCGTGGCGACGGCCAGGACGTCGGCCCAGGCCAGGTCGCGGTTGAGCTCCGCGCGGGTGAAGCGCGCCGCCAGCCATGTGCCGCCGAACACCCCGACCGCCTTGCCGACGACCAGTCCCAGCACCACGCCCAGCGTCTCGGGGCGGCCGAACACCTCCGCGAGCGTGCCGCCGGCGATCGGCACCCCCGCGGAGAAGAGCGCGAAGAGCGGCACCGCGATCCCGGCCGAGAGCGGCCGTACGAGGTGCTCGATCCGCTCTCCGGGGGACTGCTCCTCGCCCTCGCGCCGGTGGCAGCGCAGCATCAGGCCCATCGCGACGCCCGCGATCGTGGCGTGCACCCCGCTGGCGTGCATCAGCGCCCAGTTGACCAGGGCGAGCGGCACGTACACGTACCAGCCGTGCACCTCGCAGCGCAGCAGCACCCGGAACAGCACGAGCCCGGCGAGGGCCAGGGCCAGCGCGACGAGGTTGATGCCCGAGGTGAAGAAGACCGCGATGACCAGGATCGCGAAGAGGTCGTCGACGACCGCCAGCGTCAGCAGGAACGCGCGCAGTGCGGACGGCAGCGCGGTGCCGAGCACGGCCAGCACCGCCAGGGCGAACGCGATGTCGGTCGCCATCGGCACCGCCCAGCCCTGCAGGGAGCCGCCACCCGTGGCGTTGACCACCGCGTACACGGCCGCGGGCACGGCCATGCCGCAGATCGCGGCGACGACGGGGAGCGCCGCCGCCGACGGGCGGCGCAGCTCGCCCGTGACCAGTTCCCGCTTGAGTTCGATGCCGGCGACGAAGAAGAAGACCGTCAGCAGGCCGTCCGCGGCCCAGTGCCCCACCGACAGGTCCAGGTGCAGCGCCCCGGGCCCGAAGCTGAAGGCGACGGTGGACCGGTACGAGGCGCTCAGCGGGGTGTTCGCCCAGACCAGCGCGACGACGGCGGCCAGGAGCAGGATCACGCCGCCCACGGTCTCCGTCCGCAGTGCGTCGGCGACGTACTTCCGTTCGGGGAGGGACATCCGGCCCAGGAAGACCGAACGGCGGCGGTTGGTCGCGGTCACGGGGGGTGGACCTCCGGTCGGGCTCGGCATGGCTGATCACCTTGCCGACCGGACTTCCCGGCACGCCCCGATCCACTGTCGCGTTTCTTACGCGCCCGGCAGCTCATCGGGTCGGCGCCGGAGCCTCCGGCGTTTTTCACATTACGGACAATCGCCGGGCGTCGCAGGGCCCGGCACCCCCGGGGAACGGCGAAGAGGCCCCCGCGGGGGCCTCTTCGGTGCGGTGACGGGGACCGGTCAGTCCTCGCTCGCGGCGCTCGGGAGCTTGGTCTGGATGAGGTCCATGACCGTGGAGTCCGTCAGGGTGGTCACGTCCCCCAGTTCCCGGTTCTCGGCGACGTCGCGCAGCAGACGGCGCATGATCTTGCCGGAACGGGTCTTCGGCAGCTCGGCCACCGTCAGGATCCGCTTCGGCTTGGCGATCGGGCCGAGCGTCTTGGCGACGTGGTCGCGCAGCGCGGCGATCAGTTCGTCGCCGTCCTCGGCCGCGGCGGTGCCGCGCAGGATCACGAAGGCGACGATGGCCTGGCCGGTGGTGGCGTCGGCGGCGCCGACCACGGCCGCCTCGGCGACCTTCGGGTGCGAGACGAGGGCCGACTCGACCTCGGTGGTGGAGATGTTGTGGCCCGAGACGAGCATGACGTCGTCCACCCGGCCGAGCAGCCAGATGTCGCCGTCCTCGTCCTTCTTGGCGCCGTCGCCGGCGAAGTAGCGGCCCTCGAAGCGGGACCAGTAGGTGTCGAGGTAGCGCTGGTCGTCGCCCCAGATGGTGCGGAGCATCGACGGCCACGGCTCGGTGAGGACGAGGTAGCCGCCGGAGCCGTTGGGCACCTCGTTGGCCTCGTCGTCCACGACGGTGGCGCAGATGCCGGGCAGCGCACGCTGCGCGGAGCCGGGCTTGGTCTCCGTCACGCCGGGCAGCGGGGAGATCATCATGGCGCCGGTCTCGGTCTGCCACCAGGTGTCCACGATCGGGCAGCGGCCGCCGCCGATGTGCTCGCGGTACCAGATCCACGCCTCGGGGTTGATCGGCTCGCCGACGCTGCCCAGGACGCGCAGCGAGGACAGGTCGAACTTGGCGGGGATGTCGTCGCCCCACTTCATGAAGGTGCGGATCGCCGTGGGGGCGGTGTAGAGGATGGTGACCCCGTACTTCTGGACGATCTCCCAGAAGCGGCCCTGGTGCGGGGTGTCCGGGGTGCCCTCGTACAGCACCTGGGTGGCGCCGTTGGCCAGCGGGCCGTAGACGATGTACGAGTGGCCGGTGACCCAGCCGACGTCGGCGGTGCACCAGTAGACGTCGGTCTCCGGCTTCAGGTCGAAGACCGCGTGGTGGGTGTAGGCGGCCTGCGTCAGGTAGCCGCCCGAGGTGTGCAGGATGCCCTTGGGCTTACCGGTGGTGCCGGAGGTGTAGAGGATGAAGAGCGGGTGCTCGGCCTCGAAGGCCTCCGGGGTGTGCTCCGCGGACTGCCGCTCGACGATCTCGTGCCACCACACGTCGCGGCCCTCGGTCCAGGCGACCTCCTGGCCGGTGCGGCGCACGACGAGCACCTTGCCCACGCCGGCGGAGCGCGCCACGGCGTCGTCCACGGCGGGCTTGAGCGCGGACGGCTTGCCGCGGCGGTAGCCGCCGTCGGCGGTGATGACCAGCTTCGCGTCTGCGTCGGCGATGCGGGCGGCCAGCGCGTCGGCCGAGAAGCCGCCGAAGACCACCGAGTGCGCGGCGCCGACGCGGGCGCAGGCCAGCATCGCCACGACGGTCTCGGGGATCATGGGCATGTAGATCGCGACCCGGTCGCCGGCCGTCACGCCCAGCTCGGTCAGGGCGTTCGCGGCACGGCTCACCTCGTCCTTGAGTTCGGCGTAGGTGATGGCCCGGCCGTCACCGGGCTCGCCCTCGAAATGGAGCGCCACCCGGTCGCCGTTGCCGGCCTCGACGTGCCGGTCGACGCAGTTGTAGGCGACGTTCAGGGTGCCGTCGGCGAACCACTTCGCGAACGGCGGGTTGGACCAGTCCAGGGTCTCGGTCGGCTCCTTCGCCCAGGTCAGCCGGCGGGCCTGCGCCGCCCAGAAGCCCAGTCGGTCGTCACCGGCCTGCTGGTAGGCCTCCGCGGTCACATTGGCACCGGCCGCCAGCTCAGCGGGCGGAGCGAACCGGCGCTCCTCCTTCAAAAGGTTGGCCAGGCTCTCGTTGCTCACGCCGTGCTCCTTCGCAGGGTGTCCTTTTGTGTCCCAGGCCATAGCTCACCAGCCGGAGGGGCGGGATGACAAGGGCTCGCGCCAAAAATTGGTTTAGACCTGTCGGGGTGGAGCACCCGCACACGGGTCCGGCCCGCCGGCAGGTGCGCGGCGGGCCGGGACGCGCGGGCCGCCCGGTGCGGGCGGGCCGCTCAGACGGTGTCGAGCACCTCCGGCCGTACGGCGGCGAACGTGCCGGTGCCGGTGTCGAGGACGTAGGCCTGGGCCTCGGCGACGTGGAAGTACATGCCGTGCAGCTGGAGCGATCCCTCGGCCACCCGGCGGGCGACGCAGGCATGGGCCATCAGGTGGTCCAGCTGCTGCACCACGTTGACGAGGCAGAGCCGTTCGAGGTCGTCGGCCACCGGGCGGTCGGCGAGGGCGACCTCGCCGCGTCCGGGCCGGCCGGTCCGCTCCATCCGGGCGAGGCTCGGGCGGCCGTGCCGGAGCCAGCGGGCCAGCGGGGTCTGCGCCCCCGGCTCGTGGCCCGCCCCGCCCAGCAGCGCCTGCATGGCGCCGCACCCTGAGTGCCCGCACACGGTGATGCTGCCGACCTCCAGCACCTCCACCGCGTACTCGATGGCGGCGCCCACCGAGTCGCAGGAGGCGTCGGCGCCGGGCGGCGGCATCAGGTTGCCCACGTTGCGCACGGTGAACAGGTCACCGGGCCCGCTCGAGGTGATCATGCTGGTGACCAGGCGGGAGTCGGCGCAGGTGAGGAAGAGCTGGGTGGGCCGCTGCCCCTCGCGGGCGAGCCGCGCCAGCTCGTCCCTGACCAGTGGTGCCGTGTTGCGCTGGAAGGCGCTGAGCCCGCCCACCAGCTGCCCGGCGGCACCCGCCTCCGTACCCGGTTTGGTGCAGTGGTGGTTGCGCCACGGCGTCCAGGGGCGGCAGGCGTGCGCGCTCGACGGGACCGTGATCGGCGTGCCCGACCGGCCCGTGAGGGTCGCCCAGCCGCCCCGCGCCCGGTGACCCTCGCACCAGTGCTGCAGCGACTCGTACGCCGCGTGGTCCATGAAGGAGCCGTCCAGGGTGATCACGGCGCTGGCACCGTCCGGCACCTCCGCCAGGGCCCGGGTCAGCCGGGGCACCGCGAGGAAGGTCAACTGCCCGCGTACGTGCACCTGGTGGACGCCGGACTCCTCCGCCACCGTGATCCGGGTGTGCGTCAGCCGGCGCAGCGACAGGAAGACGGCCACGGCGATCCCGGCCAGGACCCCCTCCAGCACGCCGAGCAGCAGCACCGCGCCGAGCGTCGCCGCGTAGACCGGGAACTCCCGGTGCCGGTGCACGTGCCTGATGTGCGCGAAGCTGAGCATCTTCAGCCCGACCACCATGACCAGGGCGGCGAGGGCGGCGAGCGGGATGTGCTCCAGCAGCCCCGCCAGCAGCCCGGCGCACAGCAGCACCCACACCCCGTGCAGCGCCGTGGCCCGGCGCGTCCGCGCGCCCGCGGCCACGTTCGCCGAGCCGCGGATCGCGCCGCCGGCCACCGGCAGCCCGCCGAGCAGGCCCGAGACGACGTTGGACGCGCCCTGCCCGAGCAGCTCCCGGTTGAGGCGGGCCGGGACGGTGTCCCCGGGCGCCCCGCGTCCGGAGCGCAGCTTGTCGATCGCCACCGCCGACAGCAGCGACTCCATGCTCGCGACCAGGGTGACGGTCAGGACGGCGGCGGCGATGCCGAGCGCCGGCCCGTGCGGCAGCCCGGGGAGGGCCACCGTGTGCCAGGCGGGCAGGTCGACCCGCGGCACCACGATGGGCACGCCGACGGCGGTCGCTGCCGCGATGGCGGCGAGCGGTGCGGGGACCGTGCGCAGCGCCTTGCCGGCCCGCCCGGGCAGGCGCGGCCAGCCGACCAGCACGGTCACCGTCACCGCCGCGATCAGCAGCGCACCCGGATGCGGGGACGACAACTGCTGCGGCAGGGCGGCCAGGTTGGTGAGCGCCGAGCTGTCCGGGCGTGCGCCGAGCACGACATGGAGCTGGGCGAGCGCGATGGCGGCGCCGATGCCCGCCAGCATGCCGTGCACGATCGCCGGGCTGACGGCGAGTGCCGCCCGGGCCACCCGCAGGGCGCCCAGGACGAGTTGGGCGAGCCCGGCCAGCACCGTGATGGCGCACGTGGTGCGCCAGCCGTAGCGCTGGACGAGCTCGGCGGTGACCACCACCAGGCTGGTGGCGGCTCCGCTGACCTGGAGCGGCGCACCGCCCATCAGTCCCGCGACGATGCCGCCGACCGCGGCGGCGATCAGCCCCGACTGCAGCGGGGCGCCGGTGGCCAGGGCGATGCCCAGCGACAGCGGGACGGCGATCAGGAAGACGGTGATCGAGGCCGACAGATCGTGCCGCCAGGCGGCGGTCCCGTCGTCGGCGCGGGGCGGTGGCGGTGGCAGGTCCTGCGGCGGTACCTGCGACTGCTGCGTCTGTGGTTCTGGCGTGGGCTGCATGTTCCCGTCTCCTCCGGGGCGGCGCGGCTGCGTCCGGCTGGTGCGCGTACGCGGTCGTGGTCACGGCTGGTGCGGCGGGTGCTCTCGGCCTTGAAAGTCACGGAATGTGATTGCTTGATTACTCTCAAGAGTCGGTAAATGGAGAGTAATGCAGACAAAGGGTCCGTGGATGAGGATTCGCCCGAACGGGCGAACGATTACCCGGTGAGGGTGAACCGTTCGCCCAGGACGAAGCCCGGATCGACCTGGGAGGCGAGGTCCGCGCCGGTCCGCGCGTTGCCCCAGCTCTCCGCGTTCTTGAGGTGGAAGTGGACCATCTGGCGGGTGTAGCGCTCCCAGTCCCGCCGCTCGTACGCGGCGTCCGCGGCGTCGTGCATCGACCGCAGCGCGGCGCGGTTGGACTCCTCCAGTTCCCCGAAGCGCGGCGGGCGGCCCTTCTCCATGGCGCGGACCCAGTCCGAGTGACGGGCGGTGACCAGCAGGTCGTCCCCCACGTGCGAGCGCAGGAAGTCCACGTCGTCCGGGCCCTGCACCTTGTTGCCGACGACGTGCAGGGCGACCCCGAAGTCCCGGGCGTACTCCTTGTACTGGCGGTAGACCGCCACGCCCTTCCGGGTGGGCTCGGCGACCAGGAAGGTCATGTCGAAGCGGGTGAACATGCCGGAGGCGAAGGAGTCGCTGCCGGCCGTCATGTCGACGACGACGTACTCGCCGCGGCCGTCGACCAGATGGTTGAGGAACAGCTCCACCGCCCCGACCTTCGAGTGGTAGCAGGCCACCCCCAGGTCGGACTCGGCGAAGGGGCCGGTGACCATCAGCCGCGCCTCGCCGCCGTCGAGGGCGACGGGCCGGGCGCAGGCGGCGTAGACCGGGTTGTCCTCGCCGATCCGCAGCAGGCGCGAGCCCTCGCCGGGCGGTGTGGTCTTGATCATCGTCTCCGCGGACGCGATCCGCGGGTTGGCGCCGCGCAGGTACTCCTTGATCTCCGGGAGGTGGGCGCCCATCGCCGGAAGGGCGGCGGCCTCCTCCTCGTCGAGGCCGAGCGCCGGGCCGAGGTGCTGGTTGATGTCGGCGTCGACGGCGACGACGGGGACGCGGGCGGCGGCCAGGTGGCGGATGAAGAGGGAGGACAGCGTGGTCTTGCCGCTGCCGCCCTTTCCGACGAAAGCGATCTTCATGTTCGTTAAGCGTAGTGACGGCGCACGTCTCCTGCGGTTTTTGCCGCGGGAGTTCACCCGTCGGTGGAGATCCGGGTCCCGTCCGGCCCCTCCGTCCGGCACGGCGAGGGGGTGCCGGCCCGCGTGACGATGCCCACTCGCCCACCGGGGCGCCGCCGGGGGTGCGTAGGGTCGTGGCTATGGGTACGACAGCTGATCCGCTCGCCGTCCTCGGTTCGCTCCCCGGTGTCGCCGAGTCGGTGGACTCCGTACGGAAGGCCGTGGACCAGGTCTACGGCCACCGGGTGATGCGCCGCCGCTCCGACGAGGTGTCCTCGGAGGCGGCGCTGCGCGGCGCCCGCGGTTCCGCGGCGCTCGCCGGTGCCGACTGGGCGCTGGAAGAGGTGCGCAGGCGCAGCGACTTCTCCTCCGACGACGAGTCGCGCGCGGTGGGCGCCGCGCTGCGGCTCACCGCCGAGTCCGGCCAGTTGCTCTCCGTCTGGCGGCAGTCGCCGCTGCAGGCGCTGGCGAGGCTGCACCTGGTCGCGGCCGGTGGCACCTCACCGGACGAGACGGTCGGCCGGCCGCGGCAGACCGGCGAGAAGGTCGAGGAGCCGCTGCTGGACGTCGCCGAGTTCCCGATGCCCGAACCCGCGGAGGTCGTCGCACGGCTCGACGGACTCGCCGACCTGCTGCTGTCCGGCAGCGAGGCGCCGGCGCTGGTCGTCGCCGCAGTCGTGCACGGCGAGCTGCTGTGCCTGCGGCCGTTCGGCTCGTACAACGGCATCGTGGCGCGGGCCGCGCAGCGCGTCGTCCTCGTCGGGAGCGGTCTGGACCCCAAGTCCATCTGCCCGGCCGAGGTCGGGCACGCCGAACTCGGGCGCGCGGAGTACCTGAAGGCGCTGCGGGGCTACGTCTCCGGCACGCCCGCGGGCATGGCGGCCTGGATCTCGCACTGCGGGAAGGCCGTGGGCCTGGGCGTACGGGAGAGCGTGGCGGTCTGCGAGGCCCTGCAGCGCGGCGCCGCGTAGGGACCGCCCGGGGCGCGGGCCACGAGGTCCACGCGTACAAGGTCACGCGCACAAGGTTGCGGCGGCACCGCGTAGGTGCCGCCGCTGGCATGACCGTCGGATTACCAGGCGTGCACGATATTTGCCCATCAGGTCGGGAGCTTTGCCCGTCACCTGGTGCGGCCGGCCCGGTCAGCGGGTCTGCGTCGCGTGGGTTCCCAGCTGTCATGCTCGGTCCGTGGGGCCTGATTCGACGGGGTTCCTCGCGGAAGTCCGTGGTCACGCGGGCCGTACAACCTTTCTACTGCACCTTCGGGAGAACTGGAAGCCCTCGCCGCAGTTCTTTGCATACGGGGTCTGATCAGCAGGATCTCCCCGAAGGGCGCGCACAGGTGCGTATCAGGACAGGACGGGCCTGCGCCGACGGGCCGCGTACCAGACGAGTCCCGCCGTGGCGGCGGCCGCGCCGACCGCGGCCAGCGCCAGCACGGGCCCCGAGGGCATCGTCAGCGCGGGCACGCGCTGGTGCAGGCGGACGGGACGGCTGAAGGTGAGCACCGGCCATTCGCGTGACGCCGCCTCCCGGCGCAGCCCGCGGTCGGGGTTGACCGCGTACGGGTGGCCGACCGACTCGAGCATCGGGACGTCGGTCACCGAATCGCTGTAGGCGAAGGAGCGCTTGAGGTCGTAGCCCTCGACGGCGGCGAGCTCGGTGATGGCCCGCGCCTTGGCCGGCCCGTAGACGTAGTGCTCGATCCGGCCGGTGTAGCAGCCGTCCTGGACCGCCATCCGGGTGGCGATGACGTGGTCGGCGCCGAGCATCCCGCCGATGGGCTCCACGACCTCGGCGCCCGAGGCGCTGACGATGACGACGTCGCGGCCGGCCAGGTGGTGCTCCTCGATGAGGGAGGCGGCCTCGTCGTAGATGATCGGGTCGATGAGGTCGTGGAGGGTCTCGGCCACGATCTCCCGCACCTGCTGCACATTCCAGCCACGGCACATGTCGGAGAGGTACTTTCGCATCCCCTCCATCTGGTCGTGGTCGGCGCCGCCGAGCAGATACACGAACTGGGCG
This sequence comes from Streptomyces sp. TOM-9, assembly GCF_056858595.1. Classification (NCBI taxonomy): domain Bacteria; kingdom Bacillati; phylum Actinomycetota; class Actinomycetes; order Kitasatosporales; family Streptomycetaceae; genus Streptomyces; species Streptomyces sp. TOM-9. The sequence continues at coordinate 5,137,634 of NZ_JBXEQB010000001.1, forward strand.
TACGCGGTCCGCAGCACGGCGCGGCGGTTGATGAGGCCGCCTTGGTAGAACGGCCTGCTGAACGCCAAGGTGCTCGACTTGGCGATCACCGTCTTGTCGAGATCGAAGAACGCGGCGGTGCGCGGCGGCAGGTGGTTTTCCACGAGGATGAGCATAGGGACCCACCATTCGGCGTAAGCTCCTGCGCGTGGGTTTGCCTGAGAAGGCCTTCGGGTACACCATGGAAGTCACGGATCGTTCGCGACCGTGCTAACCCGGTCTGGCTCCTCCCCCCCCGAGTCGGACCGTGGGGACGACCCCCGCTCTCCCCCCCGGCGGGGGTCGTCGCATGTCCGGGGGCATATTCAGGCCATGAGTCCGGACGCGCCCGGCATGTGATCGGCCCCCCGCGGCTTCCGCGGGGGGCCGGTCTTTTTCTTTGCCCGGCTACGGTGAGTGACGGATCACATTCGTTGTGCTGCCCGGGGGAAGCCACTCGCGCGGGTGGTGGAGATATCCACAACGGCCTGGTTATCCACGGATTACCACCAAGATCATCAAGTTTCGGCGACTCGCGAGACTCTGGCGGCAAATGCCGTACCGGAGATGTGTGCGGTGCATGTGCCCGATACCGACGGGACGGGCCGGAGCGAGCGAGGGGGACGCCGAGGTGGCCGAATCATTCAACGGTGAAACAAAAGGAGCGCGTGACGGGCGGGTGCCCGGGCGGGCGTCCGCATGGCCGCGCGGAAAGGACGATCCTGGCGGCGGCCCGCTCATCGTCACCGAGGACGGGGCCCTCCTGGACGACCTGCTGCGCCTGTGCGCCGCGGCGGGTGCGGAGCCGGAGGTCGCCTTCGGGGTCCCGCCGGCGCCGGGCAGCTGGGAGGGGGCGCCGCTGGTGCTGGTCGGCGCCGCGGACACCCGCCGCGTGCCGGGCACGGCGCGCCGCCGCCGGGGCGTGCTCCTGGTCGGACGGGATCTGGACGATCCGGACGTGTGGCGCCGCGCCGTGGATGTCGGCGCCGAGCACGTCGCCTTCCTGCCCGACGCCGAGACCTGGCTGGTCGACCGGATCGCCGATGTGGCGGAGGGCGCCGGCGACCCGGCCCTGACGATCGGCGTCGTGGGCGGCCGCGGCGGCGCGGGGGCCAGCACGCTGGCCTGCGCGATGGCCGTCACCGCCGCCCGCTCCGGGCGCCGCACGCTGCTCGTCGACGCAGATCCGCTCGGCGGCGGGCTGGACGTACTGCTCGGGGCCGAACGGGTGGGCGGGCTGCGCTGGCCCGACCTCGCCGAGTCGCGGGGCCGGGTCAGCAGCGGGGCGCTGGAGGAGTCGCTGCCCCGCACGCACGCCCTGAGCGTCCTCAGCTGGGACCGTGGCGACACCGTCGTCATCCCGCCGCAGGCCATGCGGTCGGTGATGGGCGCCGCGCGGCGGCGCGGCGGGGTGGTGGTCGTCGACCTGCCGCGCCGCATGGACGAGGCGGTGGCCGAGGCGCTCGCCCAGATCGACGTCGGACTGCTGGTCGTCCCCGCCGAGCTGCGCGCGGTCGCGGCCGCCGGGCGGGTCGCGTCCCGGATGGCCATGGTGCTGCGGGACCTGCGTGTGGTCGCCCGCGGCCCCTTCGGCTCGGGGCTCACCGACGAGGCGCTCGCCGAACTGGTCGGGCTCCCGCTCGCCGGTGAGCTGCCGACGGAGCCCGGCCTGCCCGCCGCCCTGGACGGCGGCGAGGCACCGGGCGGCAGCGGCCGGGGCCCACTGGCCGGGTTCTGCTCGGCCTTCCTCACGGCGGCGCTGCCGGGCGGGAGCGCGGCCGCATGAGCGCCGAGGTCATGACGCCCGCCCTGCTGGACGCGGTACGGCTGCGGCTGGCCGCCTCCGGTGACGAGCCCACCCCGGCCGGCGTGGCCGCCGCGTTGCGGGCACAGGGCCGGCTGCTGGGCGACACCGAAGTGCTCGACGTGGTGGCCGCGCTGCGCTCCGAGATGGTCGGCGCCGGGCCGCTGGAGGGGCTGCTCGCCGAACCGGACGTCACCGATGTGCTGGTGAACGGGCCGGACGAGGTGTGGGCCGACCGGGGCGCCGGACTGGAGCGCACCGAGGTGCGGTTCGCGGACGCGGCGGCCGTGCGCAGGCTCGCCCAGCGGCTCGCCTCCGCGGCCGGACGACGGCTGGACGACGCCCGGCCCTGGGTCGACGCCCGGCTGCCGGACGGCACCCGGCTGCACGCGGTGCTGCCACCGGTGGTGGTCGGCGCCCCGTGCCTGTCCCTGCGGGCCGTCCGCACCCGGGCCTTCGCCCTGGACGAACTGGTGGCCGCGGGCAGCATGGACGGCGGCACGGCCGCCCTCCTGCGGGCTGTGCTGGACGCCCGCCTGTCGTACCTGGTCTCCGGCGGCACGGGCTCCGGCAAGACCACGCTGCTGAGCTGCCTGCTCGGCCTCGTCCCGCCGGGCGAGCGCATCGTCCTCGCCGAGGACTCCGCCGAGCTGCGGCCGCGCCATCCGCACGTCGTCCGGCTGGAGACCCGGCCCGCCAACCAGGAGGGCGCCGGGCTGGTCACCCTGCGGGACCTCGTACGGCAGGCGCTGCGCATGCGGCCGGACCGGCTGGTGGTCGGAGAGGTGCGCGGGCCCGAGGTCCTGGATCTGCTGGGCGCCCTCAACACCGGCCACGAGGGCGGGTGCGGGACGGTCCACGCCAATGCCGCGGGTGATGTGCCCGCCCGGCTGGAGGCGCTGGGCGCCGTGGCGGGCCTGGACCGGGCCGCGCTGCACAGCCAGTTGGCGGCCGCCCTGTCGGTGGTGGTGCATCTGGTGCGGGACCGCTCGGGGCAGCGCCGGGTCGCCGAGATCCACGTCCTGGAGCGCGGGCCGGACGGGATCGTCGGCACGGTGCCGGCCCTGTGCGGCGGCGAACGCGGCCCGGGATGGGGCCGGTTGACCGCACTCTGCGCAAGGGGGCGGTCATGAGCGCCGCGGTGCTCCTCGCCACCCTGTGCGCGGGCACCGCCGCCTGGGTGGCGTGCGCCGGGGATGAAGTCCTCCGTAGGGCAAGGACGTTGCTCAGTGGCGCCTCTGGGGCCCGCGGGGTGACCGGTGGGCTCCTGGGGCCGGGCAGCCTCGAAACCCGCCTCAGCGGGCTGCTGGAGCCGTTCCGGGTGCGGTACGGCTGGCGCCTCGGCCGCGAAGTGCTCTTCCTGCCGGGCGGGTTGGTCGCGGGGCTGGCCGCCGGGTCGGTGCTGCCGGCCCTGCTCGGGGCGGCCGCGGTGCCGTTCGCCGGGCGGTGGCTGCGCGGGCGGGAGCGGCGCGCCGAAGCGGAACGGCGGGCCCTGGCGGTGGGTGCGCTGTGTGCGGCGGTCGCCGGCGATCTGCGGGCAGGACTGGCACCGCCCGCCGCGCTGGCGGGTGCGCTGGGCCGCGAGGGCTGGCCGGAGCACCCCGGCCTGTCGGACGCGGCACTGCCGTTGCTGGCAGCCGCCCGTTTCGGCGGTGACGTGCCCGCGGCGCTGCGGTCGGCCGCCCGGCTGGAGGGCGCCGAGGGGCTCTCCGGTGTCGCCGCCTGCTGGCAGGTGGCGGTGGACGGCGGCGCGGGGCTCGCCGACGGCCTGGACCGGATCGCGGCCGCCCTGCGTGCCGAACGCGACCAGCGGGAGGACCTGAGGGCCCAGCTGGCGGCACCCCGCTCCACCGTCGCGCTGCTGGCCCTGCTGCCCGTCTTCGGGCTGGTCCTGGGCGCCGGGCTGGGCGCCGATCCGCTGGGCATCCTGCTGCGCACACCCGCGGGGCTGGGCTGCCTGGCCGCCGGCGGGCTTCTGGAGTGGGCCGGGCTCGCCTGGACCGCGCGCATCGTCCGGACCGCGGAGGGCGGGTCATGAGCGGCGACGCCGTCCACAGGCTGGGGATCGTCGTGGCCGTCGCCGCCACCGCCCTGTGCGCCGCGGGCGCCCTCGCCGCCACCCGGAGGGAGCGTGCCGCGCGGCGCAGGCTGCGGTTGCTCATGGGCGCGGCGCCACCGGCCCGGCGCGGCCGCAGATGGCCGGGCACGGCCTCCGCCCGGGAATGGGCGCCGGTCGCCGGGGTCGCCCTGGGTGCGTTCGCTCTGGTCGGCGGAGTCCCCGGCGCGGCGGCCGGGCTCGGCGCCGCGTACGCGCTGCGCCGACGGCAGCGGCGGCCCCGGCCCGCCGGGCCCGCGGACCAGGCCCGGGCCGCGCGGCAGCTGCCACTGGCGGCCGATCTGATGGCCGCCTGTGTCGCGGCCGGAGCCGGGCCCCGCGAGGCAGCCGAGGCCGTCGGACCGTCCCTGGGCGGGCCGCTCGGCGAGGCGCTCACCCGCGCCGCCGCCGAGCTCCGCCTGGGCGGCGACCCCGCGCAGTGCTGGGGCCGGCTGGACCGGCTCGGCTGCCGGGAGCTCGCCCGGTGCATGGAGCGCGCCACCACGACGGGAGTGCCGCCGGTCGAGGAGATCGCGCGGCTCGCCGCCGGCTGCCGCGCCGAGCACGCCCGTTTCGGGGCGGCGCGGGCCCGCCGCGCCGGAGTGCTGATCACCGCCCCGCTGGGGCTGTGCTTCCTGCCGGCCTTCCTCCTCGTGGGGGTCGCGCCGGTGGTGATGGGGCTGGCGGGGGCGATCCTCGCCGGCACGACGATCTGAAGGGGGATCCCATGCGAGTCATGCGTTGTCTGAGGAAGCTGAGCCGCCGGTGCCGCACCGGCGAGGGCGGGATGACCACGGCCGAGTACGCCGTGGGCACGCTGGCGGCCTGCGGTTTCGCGGCCGTGCTCTACAAGGTGGTCACCTCGGGCGCGGTCAGCTCCGCGCTCAGCGGGCTCATCAAGCGGGCCCTCGATGTGGCGTTCTGAGCGCCGCCGTGACGCCGGCTATGTCACGGCGGAGGCGGCGGTGGTCATCCCGTCGCTGGTGTTCCTCACGGCGCTGCTGCTGTGGGGGCTGGCCGCGGCGGCCGCGCAGATCCGCTGCGTCGACGCCGCACGGGCCGGAGCCCGTGCGGCGGCCCGCGAGGAGCCGGACGGCGCGGTGCTGCGGGCGGCCCGCACGGCGGCTCCCGCCGGGGCCGCCGTCTCGGTCCGCCGGGGCGGCGACCTGGTCCGGGTCACGGTCGAGGCCCGCTCCCTGTCCCTCACCCTCCACGGTGAGGCGGTCGCCGCCGTGGAGGGAACAGGGGAGGGGCCGTGAGCCGCCGGCGAGGGAGCGACCGGGGCTCCGCGACGGTCTGGACGGCCCTCCTGGGAGCGCTGCTGGCGATGGCCGCCTGCGCCGTGCTGGCCTTCGGCGCCGCCGTCTCGGCACGGCACCGCGCAGGCGCCGCCGCGGACCTCGCCGCGCTCGCCGCCGCGGACCACGCCCTGCGGGGCGGCGCGGAAGCCTGCGCCGTGGCCGGGCGGGTGGCGGCCGCCCAGCACGCCCGGCTGGTCCGCTGTGCCGTCAGCGGTGAGATCGCCGACGTCACGGCCGCGGTCGGCCCCGCCCGGGTCCGCTCCCGGGCCGGGCCTCAGGACTCCGGATCCGGGGCGGGCGCCGGTACGGCGGGGATGGGCTCCGACGGGCCCTCCGCCGCGAGGAGCACGTCGAGCAGGCGTACCGCGGCCTGCTTGTCCAGCGGGTCGTTGCCGTTGCCGCACTTGGGCGACTGCACGCAGGAGGGGCAGCCGAACTCGCACTCGCAGGAGGCGATCGCCTCGCGGGTGGCGGTGAGCCAGCCGCGGGCGGTGCGGAAGGCCCGTTCCGCGAAGCCGGCGCCACCGGGATGGCCGTCGTACACGAAGACGGTCGGCAGCCCGGTGTCCTGGTGGAGCGGCACGGAGACCCCGCCGATGTCCCAGCGGTCACAGGTGGCGAAGAGCGGGAGGAGGCCGATGGAGGCGTGCTCGGCGGCGTGGAGGGCGCCGGGCAGCTCCTCGGGGTGGATACCCGCCGCGTCGAGCTGATCGTCGGTGACCGTCCACCACACGGCACGGGTGCGCAGGGTGCGGGGCGGCAGGTCCAGCTTGGTCTCGCCCATCACCTCGTTGGTGATCAGCCGTCGACGGAGGAAGGAGACGACCTGATGGGTGACCTCGACGGAGCCGAAGTGGAGGCGGGCCTCGCCCCATTCCTCCACCAGGTCCTCGTCGAGCACGGAGATCGCCGTGGTGTCGCGGGCCATCGTCGAGTACGGCGGGTCGGCCTGCTCCACCAGCGCGACGGAGTCCTCCAGGTCCAGGTGCCGGACGAGATAGGTGCGGCCCTGGTGCAGGTGGACCGCGCCCTCGTGGACGGTGGTGTGCGCGGCGCCCGCGTCGACGGTGCCGAGCAGGCGCCCGGTCCCGGCCTCGACGACCTGGACGGGCTTGCCGCCCTCGCCGCGGATGTCGGTGAGGTCGGCGGCCCGCTCCCGCCGCGTCCAGTACCAGCCGCCGGTGCGGCGCCGCAGCAGTCCGCGGCGCTCCAGCTGGGGCAGCAGCGCGGCGGTCTCGGGCCCGAAGAGCTCCAGGTCCTCCTCGCCGAGCGGTAGCTCTGCCGCGGCGGCGCACAGGTGCGGGGCGAGGACGTACGGGTTGTCCGGGTCCAGCACGGTCGACTCGACCGGGCGGCGGAAGAGCGCGTCCGGGTGGTGCACGAGGTAGGTGTCCAGCGGGTCGTCGCGGGCGATCAGCACCGCCAGCGCCCCCTGGCCCGAGCGCCCCGCACGGCCCGCCTGCTGCCACAGGGAGGCCCTCGTGCCGGGGTACCCGGCCAGGAGCACGGCGTCGAGCCCGGAGACGTCCACACCCAGCTCCAGGGCCGTCGTGGAGGCCAGTCCGAGGAGCCGCCCGCTGTGCAGGTCCCGTTCGATGGCCCGGCGCTCCTGGGGCAGGTAACCGCCCCGGTAGGCGGCGACCCGGCGGGTGAGCCGGCGGTCGATCTCGGCGAGGCGTTCCTGGGCGATGACGGCGATCAGCTCGGCGGCCCGCCGGGAGCGCACGAAGGCGACCGTGCGGGTGCCGTCGAGCACCAGGTCCGTCAGCAGGTCGGCGGCCTCGGCGGTGGCCGTGCGGCGCACCGGGGCGCCGTGCTCCCCGCTGAGCTCGGTGAGCGGGGGCTCCCACAGGGCGAAGGCGACTTCGCCGCGCGGCGAGGCGTCCTCGGTGACCTCGGCGACGGGCACGCCCGTCAGCCGGGTGGCCGTGGCGCCGGGGTCGGCGGCGGTCGCGGAGGCGAGGAGGAAGACGGGATCCGCCCCGTAGCGGGCGCAGACACGCCGCAGCCTGCGTATGACCTGGGCGACGTGCGAGCCGAAGACGCCCCGGTAGGTGTGGCACTCGTCGATCACGACGTAGCGCAGCTGCCGGAGGAAGGAGGACCACCGGGAATGGCCCGGGAGGACACCCAGATGGAGCATGTCGGGGTTGGTGAGCACGTAGGTCGCGTACTGGCGGACCCACTCGCGCTCCTCGAACGGCGTGTCGCCGTCGTAGACCGCCGCGCGCACCGCCTTGCCCAGCGGTGCGGCGAGTTCGGCGACGGCACGCCGCTGGTCGGCCGCCAGGGCCTTGGTGGGCGCCAGGTAGAGCGCGGTGGCGCCCCGGCCGTTCGGCGCCTCGGAGCCCTCCACGAGGGCGCTGAGGACCGGCACGAGGTACGCCAGGGACTTGCCGGAGGCCGTTCCCGTGGCGACCACCGCGGAGGTGCCGGCGAGGGCGTGGGCGGCCACCTGTGCCTGGTGCTCCCACGGCCGCTCGATGCCGGACGCGCGGACCGCGTCGATCACCTCCGGGCGGATCTGATCAGGCCAATCGGCATGGCGACCCGCCCGTGGGGGCAAGTGCTCCGTATGGGTGATGCGCGCGGCCCTGCCCGCCCCCGTGGCAAGCCGCTCCAGGAGGGCGACCGGGGAGGTGCGGCCGTGCGCCGACTGCGGAAGATGATCCTGAGCCATCGGCACTCAGTGTGTCACTGGCATGACGGACAATCGCCGTAAGGCGTCGTGCATGCCCGCTGGTAAGTGATTGAATGCCATCGCGGCTGCCGATCCATGGGGGGCGACCGCTCGATGCAAGGTGCTGGAGGATCCGTGGACCTGTCCCTGTCGACTCGAACCGTCGGCGACCGTACGGTCGTCGAGGTCGGCGGCGAGATTGATGTGTACACCGCACCCAAGCTGCGCGAGCAGCTGGTGGAACTCGTGAACGACGGTAGCTACCACCTGGTCGTGGACATGGAAGGCGTGGACTTCCTGGACTCGACGGGGCTGGGCGTGCTGGTCGGCGGGCTCAAGCGGGTTCGCGCGCATGAAGGCTCGCTGCGCCTGGTGTGCAACCAGGAGCGCATTCTCAAGATTTTCCGTATCACCGGCCTGACCAAGGTGTTCCCCATCCACACCTCGGTCGACGAGGCCGTCGCGGCGACCGACTGACGTTCGACGCCGGACCGAGGGGCTCCGGGCGACGCCGACGCCCGGGCCCCTGTGTTGCCCGCCCACAGGCACGAGGGGGAGGCCATGCCCACCGTAGAACTGCTCTTCAGCGCACTGCCGGAGCACGTCCGCACCGCACGACTGGTGGCGGCTGCGGTAGCCCGCAGGGCAGGGGTGGACGAGGCCGTCCTCGACGAGGTCCGGCTCGCCGTCGGTGAGGCGTGCAGCCGGGCCGTCGGGCTGTACCGCAGCAGTGGTGCGGACCGTCCGGTGCGGGTGGTGCTGACCGAGGAGGAGAAGAAGTTCTCCATCGAGGTCGGCGAGAAGTCCCCCGAGGCGGACGAACGCCCCGCCGACGCCGCCAGTGTGCCCTCGGCGCGTGGTGACAGCCCCGCCGAGCACTCCGAGCCGCTTCCCGACGGCTCACCCTCCTCGTCCGACTCCTCCGAGGCGGAGGACGAGGGCCAGATGGGTCTGGCCGTCATCAGCGGCCTCGTCGACGACGTCGAGGTCTTCTCGGGAGAGTACGGCGATGTCATCCGGATGAGCTGGCCGCTGAACCCGGCCGCGCTCTCCTAGCCGCCCAGCCCCCCTTCACGCACTCCTGCCGAGCTGCCTGCGCGCTTCTGCCGCAGGTCAGCTCGGCGTGCGCGGATTCACCCGGTGGTTGATCCACTTACACGGTGACTGTTCACCTTTTCCGGTGATATCTGCGGGCGATCTCCTTTGCTATATCCCCGGCGGCGGCGAATTTCGTTTCCTGCGCCCTGTTTTGATCTAGTTCGGCTCCCTACAATCCGTCCATCTTTGCTCAGCTCACAAGCCTGAGCGTCGTGGCTGCTTTGTCGCCGGAGCCGCGCGCCCACGTGCCAAACGTCAAGGAGGACGAATGGCGGGGCCACTTACCCCTCACCTGCAGGACATCGCCCAACCGCTTGCCGCATCACCCGTACTGACCGACGGCAACCGCAATCTCGTGCTCGTCATCGTGGTGGTGGCACTGGCCGCCCTGGTGCTCGCCGTGGTGCTGGTACGTCAAGTGCTCAGTGCCGACGAGGGCACCGACAGCATGAAGAAGATCGCGGCTGCCGTGCAGGAAGGCGCAAACGCCTACCTCGCACGGCAGTTCCGCACTCTGGGAGTCTTCGCGGTCGTCGCGTTCTTCCTGCTCATGCTGCTGCCCGCGGACACCACGGCGCAGCGCATCGGCCGAAGCGTGTTCTTCCTGGTGGGCGCCGGCTTCTCGGCGGTCACCGGCTACATCGGCATGTGGCTGGCGGTGCGCAGCAACGTCCGCGTGGCCGCAGCCGCACGAGCCGCGACCCCGGCGCCGGGTGAACCCCCGGCGGACCTGACGACCGTCTCGCACCGCGCGATGAAGATCGCCTTCCGCACCGGCGGCGTGGTCGGCATGTTCACCGTGGGCCTGGGGCTGCTGGGCGCCTCCGTCGTCGTGCTGGTCTACAAGGCCGACGCGCCCAAGGTGCTGGAGGGCTTCGGCTTCGGCGCCGCGCTGCTGGCCATGTTCATGCGTGTCGGCGGCGGCATCTTCACCAAGGCCGCGGACGTCGGCGCCGACCTGGTCGGCAAGGTCGAGCAGGGCATCCCCGAGGACGACCCGCGCAACGCCGCCACCATCGCGGACAACGTCGGCGACAACGTCGGCGACTGCGCCGGCATGGCGGCCGACCTGTTCGAGTCGTACGCCGTCACCCTGGTGGCCGCGCTCATCCTCGGCAAGGTCGCCTTCGGCGACTCCGGCCTGGCCTTCCCGCTGCTGATCCCGGCGATCGGCGTGCTCACCGCCATGGTCGGCATCTTCGCGGTGGCCCCCCGCCGCAAGGACCGCAGCGGCATGACCGCCATCAACCGCGGCTTCTTCATCTCCGCGGTGATCTCGCTGGCGATGGTGGCCGTCGCGGCGTTCGCGTACCTGCCCTCGACGTACGCGGAGCTGGCCAACGTCCCGGGCGACATCGCCTCGCACGGCGGTGACCCGCGCATCCTCGCGCTGGTCGCGGTCGCCATCGGCATCGTGCTCGCGGCGCTCATCCAGCAGCTCACCGGCTACTTCACCGAGACCAGCCGGCGCCCGGTGCGGGACATCGGCAAGACGTCGCTGACCGGGCCCGCCACCGTCGTCCTGTCCGGCATCTCCGTCGGCCTGGAGTCCGCGGTGTACTCGGCCGTCCTCATCGGCCTCTCGGTGTACGGCGCCTTCCTGCTGGGTGGTGCCTCGATCTGGCTCGCCCTGTTCGCCGTGGCGCTGGCCGGCACCGGTCTGCTCACCACCGTCGGCGTGATCGTGGCCATGGACACCTTCGGCCCGGTCTCCGACAACGCCCAGGGCATCGCCGAGATGTCCGGCGACGTCCACGGCGAGGGCGCCCAGGTGCTCACCGACCTCGACGCGGTCGGCAACACCACCAAGGCGATCACCAAGGGCATCGCCATCGCGACCGCCGTGCTCGCAGCGACCGCGCTGTTCGGGTCCTTCAAGGAGGCCGTCGACACCGCGGTGCGGGAGGCGAACATCTCCGCCGCCGACCTCAGGTGGCTGGACCTGGACATCTCCCAGCCGAACAACCTGTTCGGCCTGCTGCTCGGCGCGGCCGTCGTCTTCCTCTTCTCCGGACTGGCCATCAACGCCGTCTCCCGGTCGGCGGGTGCGGTGGTCTTCGAGGTGCGCCGGCAGTTCCGCGAGCACCCCGGGATCATGGACTACACCGAGAAGCCCGAGTACGGGCGCGTCGTGGACATCTGCACCAAGGACGCGCTGCGCGAGCTGGCCACCCCCGGTCTGCTCGCCGTACTCGCCCCCATCGCCGTCGGCTTCTCCCTCGGCATCGGAGCGCTGGGCTCCTACCTCGCCGGAGCCATCGGCGCGGGCACGCTCATGGCGGTCTTCCTCGCCAACTCCGGCGGTGCCTGGGACAACGCCAAGAAGCTCGTCGAGGACGGCCATTACGGCGGCAAGGGCAGCGAGGCCCACGCCGCGACCGTCATCGGCGACACCGTGGGCGACCCGTTCAAGGACACCGCGGGCCCGGCCATCAACCCACTGCTGAAGGTCATGAACCTGGTGGCGCTGCTGGTCGCCCCGGCGGTGGTCCAGTTCTCCTACGGCGACCAGGCCAACCTCGGCGTGCGGATCGGCGTCGCCGCGGTGTCCCTGGTGGTCATCGTGGGTGCCGTCTACATCTCCAAGCGTCGCGGCATCGCGGTCGGGGACGACGAGGGCGCCGACGCCGGCCACGACGACACCGAGACCACGAAGCGATCAGCCGACCCGAATGCGACGGCCACGGTCTGACGTAGTGTGAGCTCATCTTGATACGGCGGCGGGCGTCATCCTCCGGGGTGGCGCCCGCCGCCCGCGGGCACGTCAGATGCATCACCCTCTTCTTGGTTCATAAGGGGCAATAGTGGGCGTATCGAGTGGAAGCGATGTGGCCCGCGGACAGGAGCCGTGTAGGTTCCGGGGCCGTGAACACCAAACTCGCGGCTGCGCTGTCCGTCACGGCTGTGATCCTCGCGACGGGGTCGCTGTCGGGATGCGGCGACGGCGGTAACGAAAAGCTCGACGCCTGGGCGAAGACGGTCTGCGACCAGGCTTCCGCCCAGGTCAAGAAGATCAACGACGCGAACACCCACATCAGCAACACCCCGAGCAACGCCAAGCCGCAGGACGTCCGGAGTGCCGACTCCACGGCGTTCGGGCAGATCTCGGAGGCCTACAAGGCGCTCGCCGGGATCGTCGGCAAGGCCGGCGACCCGCCGGTCGACGACGGCACCAAGCTCAAGCAGGACGCGGTCAACGACCTCAACTCGCTGTCCACCGCCTACGCGAACCTGCGCAAGCAGGTCGACGCGCTGCCCGTCTCCGACCAGGCGAAGTTCGCCGACGGGCTGAAGGGCGTCTCCGACAACCTGGCCAAGGTGAGCAAGAGCGGCGAGCAGGCGCTCGACACGCTGCGCCAGGGCGAGGTCGGCCGGGCCATGGCGAAGCAGCCCGGCTGCCAGGACTCCGGCGCGAAGCCCTCGAAGTCCTGACCGTCCGAGGGCGGGTGGGGCCCGCCGGGCGCCCCGTCGCGGGTGACAATGGCAGCGTGAGTACGCAGCCGCCCCCGCAGCCCCTGCCCGCCCCCGACCGCGCCGACCGCCTCCGCGACGCGCTGCGCGCCGCGGCCTTCACGGCCGACGGCTGCCTCGACCTGCTCGGGGGGACCGCCTACGCGGCGCTCTCGCGGGCGGAGACCGTACCCGCCCTGCGTGCCACCCGCGGCGGCAGCCCGCTGGAGAGCCTGGTGCGGCTCTTCCTGCTGCAGCAGCCGGTCCCGTACGCCCGGCTGCGCGACGTGCTGCCCCTCGACGCGGCCCTCGAGGACGGCTGGCTCGTCCGCGACGGCGACGAGGTGCGCGCCACGGTGGACGTCCGCCCCTACGGGGGCGACGGCGGCGAGGACTGGTACATCGTCTCCGACCTCGGCTGCGCGGTGGGCGGCGCCAACGGCATCCGCACGACGCCCGGCGTGGACCGCGCGGACCTGGTGCTCGGCGTCGGCGGTGCGTCGACCACGCTCGCCGGGATCACCGTCCGCACGCCCGTGGCCCGGGCGCTGGACCTCGGCACCGGCTCCGGCATCCAGGCGCTGCACGCCTCCCGGCACGCCACCCGGGTCACCGCGACCGACCTCAACCCCCGCGCCCTGCACTTCACGCGGCTCACCCTCGCCCTGTCGGGCGCGCCCGAGCCGGACGTCCGGCAGGGCAGCCTCTTCGAGCCGGTCGGCGGCGAGCGCTACGACCTGATCGTGTCCAACCCGCCGTTCGTCATCTCCCCGGGCAGCCGCTTCACCTACCGCGACGGCGGCATGGCCGGCGACGACCTGTGCCGGACCGTCGTCCGGCAGGCCGCCGACCACCTCACCGAGGGCGGGCACCTCCAACTGCTCGCCAACTGGGAGCACACCGAGGGCGAGGACTGGCGGGACCGCGTCTCCGCCTGGGTGCCCGCCGGCTGCGACGCGTGGATCGTGCAGCGCGAGGTGCAGGACGTCACGCAGTACGCGGAGCTGTGGCTGCGCGACGGCGGTGACCACCTGGCCGGGCCCGAGGCGTACGCCGCCCGCTACGACGCGTGGCTGGACGCCTTCGAGCAGCGCAAGACCAAGGCCGTGGGCTTCGGCTGGATCACCGTGCGCAGGACCGGCTCCGACCGTCCCGTCGTCACCGCCGAGGAGTGGCCGCACCCGGTCGAGCAGCCGCTCGGGCCGCACATCGCGGCCTGGTTCGGCCGCCAGGACTTCCTGCGGGCCCACGACGACGCGGCGCTGCTCGACGAGCGCTTCAGGCTGGCGGACGAGGTGGTGCAGGAGCAGGTGGGCCTGCCCGGCGCGGAGGACCCGGAGCACGTCGTCCTGCGGGCGAACCGCGGCATGCGGCGTGCGACGAGGGTGGACACGGTCGGCGCGGGCTTCGCGGGCGTCTGCGACGGGACGCTGACGGCCGGTCGGATCCTGGACGCCATCGCCCAGTTGCTGGGCGAGGACCCGGTGGTGCTGCGGGACCGTACGCCGGAGGCGATCCGGCTGCTGGTGGAGCAGGGCTTCATCGAGCCGGTGTGAGCGGGAACGCGGCGGCCCGCCTCCGCAGCGGAGAGCGGAGGCGGGCCGTCGGGGTGCGTCGCGGGGATCAGCCCTGCAGGACGCGGCCCTTGGAGTCCGTGCGGTCCTTGCTGGTGAAGAAGAGGATCGCGTCGATCAGGGCCCAGAAGCCGAGGCCGCCGCAGGTCAGGAGCTGGGCGATGGCCATGCCGGTGTGGCCGGTGTAGAAGCGTCCGATGCCCAGGCCGCCCAGGAAGAGCTGCAGAAGACCAGCGGTGATCTTCGACTTGTCGGACAGCGGACGGCCGGCCGCGTCGTAGCCGTGCGGGGCGTCAGTGGTGGGCGTGGCCATGGGGGTCGCTCCTTGCGCGAATGGGGACGAACAGGCAGGAGCGCGCGTTTCCTCAGGATCCGGCCCCCCGCCTCGGATGGCCACATATTTACATCAGATGATTGACATCCGTCCCGATGATGAACAGCCGTCACGGAACTGTGATCACCGCGTTGTCAAACCGCGTTGCGTACGACGGCCCAGGCCACGGCGATCCCCAGGACCGCCATCTGCGCACGTCGTCCGAGCGTGGGGCGGTAGGAACGGCCGCGCAGCCCCTCCGTCACCCACCGCGCGTACAGATAGAGGGGAAAGGGGCTCGCCAGGAGCAGCAGCGCGTTGTCATGGAAGGCGGCCGACAGGTCGCCGTGCATCAGGTCGTAGACCATGCGGGTCGCGCCGCAGGCGGGACAGAGCAGCCCCGTCAGGAAGTTGAAGGGGCATCGGGGCAGCCAGTGCCCCTCCTGGTGCGGGTCGGTGCCCCACAGGTAGGCGGCGCCCGCCGCGCCCGCGACGAGCGACGCCACGGGGGCCGTGGCCGGTCGTCCGGCCACGGCCCTGAGGCGGTTCCAGGTCACGGAGGTCATCGTCCTCAGCTGCGCAGGATCCGGCCCTGGGAGTCGGTGCGGTCGTTGCTCGTGAGGAAGAGGATGCCGTCGATCAGCGCCCAGATGCCGAAGCCGCCGCAGGTGAGGAGCTGCGCGATGCCGATGCCGATGTCGCCCACGTAGAAGCGGCCGATGCCCAGGCCGCCCACCAGCAGCTGCAGCACGCCGGCCACGACCTTGGACTTGTCCGACAGCGGGCGGCCGTACATGTCGTAGCCGTACGGGGCGTTGGGGTCGCCGGTGTAGGCGCCCTGCGGGTATCCCTGCTGCGGGTAGCCGTAGCCGGGCTGCTGGCCGTAGCCGCCGGGGCCGGCCGGGGGCTGCTGCGGGTAGCCGTAACCGTCCGGCGCGGGCTGGCCGTACGGGTTGTTCGGGTCGGACATCGTGGGACTCCCCCTGAGAGAACGTTCGGTGTGTCCGGACATCTTGTCAGGCGAGTCAAGGCGGTCAGGGGCGAGGAGGGCGGCCTGGGGGAAGGGGGGACGGCGAGCGGGGAGGGGCCGTGTCCGGGCCCGGTGGAACCGGGCGGGAGCGAAAGGATCCGGCCACGCCCTTTCGGGCGCAGTTCACCGTGGGTTCTTCCGGTTGTCGCCCCGGCGTGCCACTCTCCGTGGCTGCGGGGGCGTCGGTCGTGGAGCACGAGAGGGACCTGGGGGACATGTACATGGAAACCGCGCCAGGGATCTTCGCCGGGACGGTGTTCGCGGTATTCGGGGCAGCCCTCCTGGCCTGGACCGTCACCCGGTCGCTGCGGCACCTGCCGGTGCTCCAGGGAGGGGGCCCGGCGTCCGCCGCCGTGGCAGGTTTCTTCGGGGTCGTTTCGCTTCTTGTCGGGGTCTGGCTGTTCCTGATCCCCTGAGCTGGGCAAATCGGACATGGACGGCAGTCCGTGCGGCAGACAGGACGCTTGTCGGGTTACCGTTCGAGTGGCGTTGCGGACTTTTCCCGTTTGACACGGGACCGGGATGTACGGTCACACTCCGCAGCGAGACCACCTTCGACCCGGAGAGAAGAGCGAAGTTGTCCCCGACCCGCGAGACCGCACAGGGCAGCGGCCGCCGACTCGTGATCGTCGAGTCGCCTGCCAAGGCGAAGACGATCAAGGGCTACCTCGGCCCCGGCTATGTCGTCGAGGCCAGCGTCGGGCACATCCGCGACCTCCCGAACGGGGCCGCCGAAGTGCCGGCGGAGTACAAGGGCCAGCCGTGGGCGCGGCTCGGCGTCAACGTCGACAGCGAGTTCCAGCCGATCTACGTCGTCAACGCGGACAAGAAGGCCCAGGTCAAGAAGCTGAAGGACCTGCTCAAGGAGTCCGACGAGCTCCTGCTCGCCACCGATGAGGACCGCGAGGGCGAGGCCATCGCCTGGCACCTGCAGGAGGTCCTCAAGCCCAAGGTCCCGGTCCGCCGGATGGTCTTCCACGAGATCACCAAGGACGCCATCCAGGAAGCCGTCCGCAACCCGCGCGAGCTGAACCAGCCCCTCGTCGACGCCCAGGAGACCCGCCGCATCCTCGACCGCCTCTACGGCTACGAGGTCTCGCCGGTCCTGTGGAAGAAGGTCATGCCGCGCCTGTCGGCCGGCCGTGTCCAGTCCGTCGCCACCCGGCTCGTCGTCCAGCGCGAGCGTGAGCGCATCGCCTTCCGCTCCGCCGAGTACTGGGACCTGTCCGGGACCTTCGCCACCGGCCGGGCCGGTGACGCCACCGACCCGGGCACCTTCGGCGCCAAGCTCAGCGCCGTCGACGGCAAGCGCGTCGCGCAGGGTCGTGACTTCGGTGCGAACGGGCAGCTCAAGGACGGTGCCAACGTCCTCCACCTGGACGAGGCCGCCGCCCGTGCGCTCGCCGCCGCCCTGGAGGGCGCCGCCTTCTCCGTCCGCTCGGTCGAGTCCAAGCCGTACCGCCGCTCGCCGTACGCGCCCTTCCGCACCACGACCCTGCAGCAGGAGGCCAGCCGCAAGCTCGGCTTCGGTGCCAAGGCCACCATGCAGGTCGCCCAGAAGCTGTACGAGAACGGCTTCATCACCTACATGCGTACGGACTCCACCACGCTGTCGGAGACCGCGATCACCGCCGCCCGGGCCCAGGTCACCCAGCTCTACGGCGCCGATTACCTGCCGGACAAGCCCCGCGTCTACGCGGGCAAGGTCAAGAACGCCCAGGAGGCGCACGAGGCGATCCGCCCCTCGGGTGATCGTTTCCGCACCCCGGCCGAGACCGGCCTGACCGGCGACCAGTACCGCCTGTACGAGCTGATCTGGATGCGCACCGTCGCCTCCCAGATGAAGGACGCGGTCGGCCAGTCCGTCACCGTCAAGGTCGGCGGTCGCGCCGCCGACGGCCGGGACGCCGAGTTCTCCGCCTCCGGCAAGATCATCACCTTCCACGGCTTCATGAAGGCCTACGTCGAGGGCGCCGACGACCCCAACGCCGAGCTCGACAGCAGCGAGCGCCGGCTGCCCGCCGTCACCGAGGGCGACGCCCTCACCGCGCGGGACGTCACCGCCGACGGCCACGCCACCAAGCCGCCCGCCCGCTACACCGAGGCCTCGCTGGTCAAGGAGCTGGAAGAGCGCGAGATCGGACGTCCGTCGACGTACGCCTCGATCATCGGCACCATCCTCGACCGCGGCTACGTCTTCAAGAAGGGCACGGCCCTGGTGCCGTCCTTCCTCTCCTTCGCCGTCGTCGGCCTGCTGGAGAAGCACTTCGGCCGGCTCGTCGACTACGACTTCACAGCGCGGATGGAGGACGACCTCGACCGCATCGCCCGCGGCGAGGCACAGGCGGTGCCGTGGCTGCGCCGCTTCTACTTCGGCGAGGGCGACACCCCCGTCGGCGGTGCCGCGGACGCGGGCAACGGCGACGGCGACCACCTCGGCGGCCTGAAGGAACTCGTCGAGGACCTCGGCGCCATCGACGCCCGCGAAGTCTCCTCGTTCCCCGTCGGCAACGGCATCGTGCTGCGCGTCGGCCGCTACGGCCCGTACGTGGAGAAGGCCGCCGAGACCGAGGGCGAGACCGGGCAGCGTGCCGACGTCCCCGACGACATGCCGCCGGACGAGCTGACCGTCGAGCTCGCCGAGGAGCTGCTGGCCAAGCCCAGCGGCGACTTCGAGCTGGGCGCCGACCCGGAGACCGGCCGCCAGATCGTGGCCAAGGACGGCCGCTACGGGCCGTACGTCACCGAGATCCTGCCCGAGGGCACCCCGAAGACCGGCAAGAACGCGGTCAAGCCGCGCACCGCCTCCCTCTTCAAGTCGATGACCCTCGACACGGTGACGCTGGAGGACGCGCTCAAGCTGATGTCGCTGCCGCGCGTCGTCGGCGCCGACGCCGAGGGCGTCGAGATCACCGCGCAGAACGGCCGCTACGGCCCGTACCTGAAGAAGGGGACCGACTCGCGCTCCCTGGAGACCGAGGACCAGCTCTTCACGATCACCCTCGACCAGGCCCTGGCGATCTACGCCCAGCCGAAGGTGCGCGGCCGCGCCGCGGCCAAGCCCCCGCTGAAGGAACTGGGCACCGACCCGGTCAGCGAGCGCCCCGTTGTCGTCAAGGACGGCCGCTTCGGCCCGTACGTCACCGACGGCGAGACCAACGCCACACTGCGCCGTGACGACGACGTCGAGACGATCACGCCCGAGCGCGGCTACGAGCTGCTCGCCGAGAAGCGGGCCAAGGCCCCCGCCAAGAAGACGGTGAAGAAGACGGCGGCCAAGAAGGCCCCGGCGAAGAAGGCGACCGCGACCAAGACGGCGGCGAAGAAGACGGCCGCCAAGACCACCGCGGCGAAGAAGACCGCGGCGGCCAAGACGACCGCCAAGAAGACCGCCGCCAAGGCCACGACCACGGCGAAGAAGGCCGCCGCCGCGGCCGCCGAGCCCGCCGAGTAGTCCCCGCGGGGGCCGCACGGCAGGTGCGGTCCCGGCAGGCGCCCTCCGGGACGGCACCGTGTCCCGATAGGCTGGCGGAATGACGCGATCCGAGCAGCCAACGGACACGTTCGCCGACGAACTCGAGGCCGACTCGCGGCGACGCGCCGTGGGTGCCCTGCTGAAGATCCCTCCCCTGCGCAAGTTGTGGGGCGCTCAGCTGACCGGCACCGTCGGCGACCGGCTCGCCCTGCTGGTCCTGGTCGTCCTGACGGCGCAGGCCGCCGTCGGCGCCCAGGCCTTCGGCGGCGGATACCGCGGCGCGGCCTTCGCGGTCGCGGCCGTCTTCGGGGCGCGGGTCCTCGCCGCCCTGCTCTTCGGGGCCGTCCTGCTCGGACCGCTGGGCTCCCTCACCGGGCCCGGCGGCGTGCTGGACCGCCGGTGGACGATGATCGGCTCCGACGTCGTACGCCTCGCGCTGCTGATCGTCGCCCCGTTGTGGATCGACTGGGTGCCGGCCGACGCCGTCGCCTGGCTGCTGGTCACCGTCTTCGTCACCGGGGTGGCCGAGCGGCTGTGGACCGTCGCCAAGGACGGCGCCGCCCCCGGGCTGCTGCCCGCGCCCGTGCCGGGCGCAGGAACGGTACGTCCGCTGCCCGACCGCCTCGACGCGCTGCGCCGCCTCGACCAGCGCACCGGCTTCGTCGCCTTCCCGATCGCCGCCGCTGGCCTCGTCGTCGTCACGCTCGTCGGCAACCTGATCGGCCTCGGCGTCGACTGGTTCGGGCTGCACCAGGCCGCGCTCGCCTCCTACGTCGCCGCCGGGCTGTTCGCCGCCTCCGGCGCCGTCCTGTACCTGCTGGAGCTGCCGGGCGACCAGGCGACCCCGCTCCGCTCCCCGCTGCAGGGCCTGCGCAGCAACGACCGCGGGCGCACCGGCGCCGTACCGCTGCTCGTGCTCGGCACCACCACCGTCGCCGGTGCCATCGCCGCCGCCGTGGCGCTCGCCGTGCTGCACGCCGCCGACCTCGGCGGGGGCCCGGTCGGCTACGGGCTTCTGGTGCTGGCGCTCACCGCGGGCCCCGTGCTCGGCATCCGGATCGCCCCGCACACCTTCCCGGGGCTGTCCCGGCGCCGCCTGCTCGCCATCGCCATCGCCGTCACCGGTCTGGCCCTGCTGCTGACCGGCATCGTGCCCGACCCGACGACGGTGCTGCTGCTGGCGCTGCTCGCCGGCACCGCGGCCGGGATCACCGCCAACACCGGGCACGTCCTCATCGACCAGGAGACCGAGGAGTCCCGGCGGGCCCGCGCCACCGACCACCTGCACGCGGTCACGCGCCTGCTCATGGCGGTCGGCGCCGTCGGCGCCCCCCTGCTGGCCGGGGGCATCGGCCCGCACCGCGTCGTCAACGGGCACTTCACCTTCGACCACGGCGGCGCCGCCTACGCCCTCATGCTGATCGGCGCCCTGCTGCTGCCCGTCGCCGCGCTCGTCCTCGGCAAGACCGACGACCGCCAGGGCGTCCCCCTGCGCCGCGACCTGCGCGAGGCGCTGCGCGGCGGCGACCCCGAGCAGGCGCCCGCCCCCACCGGCTTCTTCATCGCCGTCGAGGGCGGCGACGGGGCCGGCAAGTCCACGCAGGTCGAGGCCCTCGCCGAGTGGATCCGCGGCAAGGGCCACGAGGTCGTCGTCACCCGCGAGCCGGGTGCCACGGCGGTCGGCAAGCGGCTCCGCTCGATCCTGCTCGACGTCTCCAGCGGCGGACTCTCCCACCGCGCCGAGGCCCTGCTGTACGCCGCCGACCGCGCCGAGCACGTCGACACCGTCGTACGCCCCGCGCTGGAGCGCGGCGCGGTCGTCGTCTCCGACCGCTACATCGACTCCTCCGTCGCCTACCAGGGCGCCGGGCGCGACCTCGCGCCGACCGAGATCGCCCGCATCTCGCGCTGGGCGACGGACGGTCTCGTCCCGCACCTGACCGTCCTGCTCGACGTCACCCCCGAGGCGGCCCGCGAGCGCTTCACCGAGGCGCCCGACCGGCTCGAGTCCGAGCCTGCGGAGTTCCACGACCGCGTGCGCTCCGGCTTCCTCACGCTCGCCGCGGCCGACCCCGCGCGCTACCTGGTCGTCGACGCGGCCCAGGAGCCCGAGGCCGTCACGACGGTGATACGGCACCGTCTCGACGAGATCCTCCCCCTGTCGGAGAAGGAGGTCGAGGCCCGCGAGGAGGCCCGCCGCCAGGCCGAGGAGGACGCCCGCAGGCGCGCCGAGGAGGAGGCGGCCCGCAAGGCCGAGGAGGAGCGGCTCGAACGCGAGCGCCAGGCCCAGCTGGACAAGCTCCGCGCGGAGGAGGAGGAACGCCGCCGCCTTGCCGAGGAGGCCGCCCGCCTCGAGGCCGAGGAGGCCGCCGCGGAGGAGGCCCGACGCCAGGCCGAGGAGGCCCGCAGGCAGGCGGAGGAGGAGCGCGCCCGCCGCGAGGCCGAGGAGCGCGTCCGCCGCGAGGAGCAGGAACGGCTGCGCCGCCAGGCCGAGGAGGAGGCCCGTCTCCGCGCCGAGGCCGAGGAACGCCGCCTGGAGCGCCAGCGCAAGGCCGAGGAGGCCCTGATGCGGGCCGAGCAGGCCCGCGTCGAGGCGGAGGACGCGGCGAAGACCGTGGAGACCCCGCGGCCGCCGGCCCCCTCGGCCGGGGCGGCCGACGCTGAGACCGCCGTGCTGCGCGCGGTGCCCGTCGACGACGCGACGGCGGTCCTGCCGCCGGTCAAGCCGGCCTTCCCGGACTTCACCAAGACCGCCGAGACGCCGCGGCCGCCGCGGCTCGCCGCGCCCACCGACGCGGAGGAGACGGCCGTTCTGCCCCCGGTCACCCCCGGCGCGGCGGACGACACGGCCGTCCTGCCGCCCGTCCCCTCAGCCGACCGTGTGCCGCCCGGCATCTTCCGGCCCGAGGAGCCGGCTGCGGTGCCGCGTGACCCGGAGAACGAGCGCACGCGCGAGATGCCGTCCGTCCCCGCGGAGGGGCGCCGCCCCCGGCCCCGCCCCTCATGGGCCGAGGAGACCCCCCTCGACGACCTCCCCTCCCTCGCGGACGAGCTCCTCGGCCCGCGCGACGAGGACGACGACCGCAACTAACCCCTCCGGGGGGCGTTCCGCATGCGGTGCCCCTTACGGCCGGGTGTTTGTGTGCGGGTGCGTTGCGCCTGCGGCGGGCAGTTTCCCCGCCTCCCGCCCGATTGCCCGGCGCGGTCAGTGCGGGCCAGCGCATCGTTGGCGTGGGGTCGGGGCCGCGCCGGCGCACTCCCCCAGCCTTCGGCCGGGGGGACCCCCACAGCGCTCGCGGTTTACGTCCACATCGTTCGGCGCCCGGGTCCGCCGCTCGTCTCCCCCAGCCTTCGGCCGGGGGGACCCCCACAGCGCTCGCGGTTTACGTCCACATCGTTCGGCGCCCGGGTCCGCCGCTCGTCTCCCCCAGCCTTCGGCCGGGGGCTGGGGGAGACGAGCGGTGGGCGCGGTGCCGATTGATGTGGGGCAGCGCCGCGAGTGCCGAGGTGGGGGTCCGCCCGGCGAAGGCTGGGGCGTACCCCGGCGCGGCACCGACCCCATACGTACGCAGCGAGGCGGTCACTGACCGCGCCGGGCAATCGGGCGGGAGGGTGGGGGATGCCCGCCGCAGGCGCAACGCACCCGCACACGAATGACGGGCCGTACCGCGAACCCCGGTCCGCGAAGCGCAACGCACCCGCACAAGGAAACGGCTTCGCCTCGCAGAGCCCGCACCGTAAGAATGGCCCCGTGCGGTACCTGATCCTCGGCGCCACGGAGGCGCGCAGCCCCACCGGCGCGCCCGTGCCCCTGGGCAGCGGCAAGCGGCTGCGGGCCCTGCTCGCCGCACTCGCGCTGCGCGCCCCGCACGCGGTGTCCACGGACGCCCTGATCGCCGAGGTGTGGGGCGGCGAGGGCGACGAGCCGCCCCAGGACGCCCCCGGCGCACTGCAGGCGCTCGTGTCGAGGCTGCGCCGCGCCCTCGGGTCCCAGGAGAACTCGATCGCCTCGGGCCCCGCCGGCTACCGCCTGGTCACGGCCACCCCGGACGACGTCGACCTCCACCTCTTCGAGCGCCTGGTACGCGAAGGCAGTGCCGCCCTCGACGCCGGTGACCCCGACGCCGCCGCGCAGACCCTGGAGGCCGCGCTCGCGCTGTGGCGCGGTCCCGCGCTGGCGGACCTGCCCGACCGGGGTTCCGCCGCCGCCCGGGCGGAGGACCTGCGGCTGACCGCGACGTACCGCCGCATCGAGGCGCGCCTGGCGCTCGGCCGCGCCGGCGAACTGCTGCCGCAGCTGCGCGGCCTAATCGCCGAGCACCCGCTGCACGAGCCGTTCCGGGCGCAGTTGATACGGGCGCTGCGCGCGACGGACCGCTCCGCCGACGCACTGGCCGCCTACGAGGACACCCGCCGGGCCCTCGCCGACCGCCTCGGCACCGACCCGGGCGCCGAACTCAAGGCCTTGTACGCCCAGTTGCTGTCAGGCGAACCGCAACCGCCGACCCCGACGGCCGCACCCGCCGGCCCGCCCCGCACCGGAAACCTGCGGGCCCGCCTCACCAGCTTCGTCGGCCGCGAGGCCGAACTGGGCGTGCTGCGCGCGAGCTTGACCGACGGCAGGCACCGCCTGGTGACGCTGACCGGCCCCGGGGGCTCCGGCAAGACGCGGTTGTCGCAGGAGGCCGCGGCCGCGGTGGCCGGGGCCTCCGCGTACCCGGACGGGGTGTGGCTGGCGGAGTTCGCCCCGCTGGACCGCCCCGCCGCCGTGCCGGACGCCGTGCTGAGCGCGATCGGACGCCGTGACACGGCCGTGCTGGCCGCCGCCCGCGAGGTGCGCAGTGCGGGCCAGGAGGCCGACCCGGCCGCCCGGCTCCTGGAGCACTGCGCGCAGCGCCGCATGCTGCTGGTGCTCGACAACTGCGAGCACGTCATCGACGCCGCGGCCGCCCTCACCGACCAGTTGCTCGCCGCCTGCCCCGGGGTGACCGTGCTCGCCACGAGCCGCGAGCCGCTGGGCCTGCAGGGCGAGACGGTACGCCCGGTCGAGCCGCTGCCGTTGCCGACCGCGCACCGGCTGTTCGTGGAGCGCGCGGCAGCCGTGCGTCCCGGGTTCGACGCGGACCTCGACCACGCGGCGGCGGTGGACGAGATCTGCCGCCGCCTGGACGGGCTGCCGCTGGCCATCGAGCTGGCCGCCGCGCGGCTGCGGGTGCTCACCCCGCGGCAGATCGCGTCCCGCCTCGACGACCGTTTCCGGCTGCTGACCGGCGGCAGCCGCACCGCCCTGCCCCGCCAGCAGACGCTGCGCGCGGTCGTCGACTGGAGCTGGGACCTGCTCGGCGAGGCGGAACGCACGACGCTGCGCCGGCTGAGCGTCTTCGCCGGCGGCTGCACGCTGCAGGCGGCGGAGGCCGTGTGCGGGGAGGAGGCGCTGGAGCTGGTCGGCCAGCTCGTGGACAAGTCCCTGGTCGTGGTCGAACACGGCGCGGAGGAGGTGCGCTACCGGCTGCTGGAGACGATCCACGAGTACGCCGCCGAGCGCGCCGCCGGTGATCCCGCCGACCTGGCGGAGGCGGCCCGCCGGCACACCGCGTACTTCGCGGACTTCGCCCGCACCGCGGACTCCGGCCTGCGCGGCCCCGAGCAGTTGGTCTGGGCGGCCCGTGTGGAGGCGGACCTGGACAACGTACGGGCCGTGCTGCGCCGGACGATCGACGCGGGGGACGAGGCCGAGGGGATCGAACTGGCCCTGGCCATGGGCTGGTTCTGGTGGCTGCGCAACTTCCGCGACGAGGCGCGGGAGTGGCTCGCCCGGCTCATCGCGCTCGCCGAACTCCCCGACGATCCCGGCGCCCCGGGCTTCTGGTCGCGCATGAACCTGCGGCTGCTCCACCTCTTCGTGGTCAGCGACACCACGCCCCGCGAGGAGATGCAGAGCCGGGAGATGCTGGCGCTGGCCTCGCGGATCGTCGAGGTGTACAGCGTGCCGGGCCCGCACTCGGCGCGCTTCCCCGGCATGCTGTGGCCGTTCTGCGACTACGTCGTGGGCCGCCACGAGGCGATCCGGGAGCACGCGGACACGATGGTGGCCACCTGCCGTGCGTACGGCGGCGCGTGGGAACTGGCGGCGGCGCTGATGTTCCGTACGCACATCACGATCGACCTCCCCGGCGGCCTCCCCCGGGCCGACGCGGACTGGCCGGAGCTGCTGGAACTCAGCGAACGGCTCGGCGACCGCTGGATGCGCGCCCAGGTCTGCGAGGCCGGTGCCGAGATGGCGCTGGCGTACGGCGACTACGCGGCGGCGCGGGCGGACCTGGAGGAGGCCCTGCGGCTCGGCGGTGAACTGGGCGCGCACGTGGAGGGCATCTTCGTCCGTTCCCGCATGGGCGAGGTGGCCCACCGCGAGGGCGACGACGCCCGCGCCGAGGAGCTGCTGCGCCAGGCCGCCGAGGAAGCCCAGCAGTACGGGGTGTGGGACGCCCGCGCGTACATCCGTGCGCTGCTGGCGACGATCGTGCTGCGTCGGGGCGAGCTCCGGGAGGCCCGGGAACTGGTCGACCTCGCGCACGGCGAGGGCCGTGTGGGCACGCCCCCACCGGACTTCGAGCTGCTCGTGGCGAGCCTTTCGGCCCGGGTGTCCGCCGCCGAGGGCGACACGGCGGGTGCCCTGGCCGGCCTCGCGGAGGCGCTGCGCGCGGGACTCGACGGCTTCTGCGCCGAACCGCGTCTGGCGGCGGTGGCCGAGTACGCCGCCGAGGTGCTGGTGGCCCTCGGCGATCCCGTACGGGCCGCCCGGCTGCACGGTGCGGCCGACGGCCTGCGCGCGGGCCTGCCGCGCCCGGTACCGGAGGAGGAGGGGGTGCGCGCGGCGGAGGCGGCGGCCCGCGCGGCCCTGGGGGACGAGCCGTACGAGCGGGCCCGCACCGCGGGCCACGGGCTGGGCGGCGACGGTGCCCACGCGCTGCTGACCGAGGTGATCGTCTAGGGGAATGGCCGGGGGCGGGCTCTTCGTTGCAGGCTTGAGGATTCAGAGGATTCAACTGACGGTTTCGGTGACGGAGAGAGCATGAAGGTCGAGATCTACAGCGACATCGCCTGTCCCTGGTGCTACGTCGGCAAGCGCCGCTTCGAGCGGGCGCTGGCCGCCTTCCCGCAGGCCGACCAGGTCGAGGTGGTCTACCGCCCCTTCCAGCTCGCCCCCGACAAGTCCGACACCCCTGAGCCCCACCGCGCCTACCTCGACGAGCGCTACGGCCCGCAGTCCGCGGCGATGGACGCCCGGGTGGCGGAGCTCGGCCGTGCCGAGGGCCTGGCCTTCGACTTCGACCGCGCCATCGAGAACAACACCCTGCTCGCCCACCGCCTGCTCTGGCACGCCCTGAACGCGTACGGCGCCAAGGAGCAGGCCGCGCTCAAGGACCGGCTGCTCGTGGCGCACTTCGCCGAGGGCGCCGACGTCGGAGACCGCGACACCCTGGCCGCCCTCGCCGCCGAGGCCGGGCTGGACCGCGACCGCGCGGCCGCCTTCCTCGCCTCCGACGAGGGCCTCGCGGAGGTGCTCGCCGAGATCGACGACGCCCGTGGCATCGGTGTGAACGCCATCCCGACCTTCGTCTTCGAGGGCAAGTGGGCCGTCCAGGGCGGCCAGGAGACCTCGACCTTCCTGCGCGTGCTGGAACAGGTCGCCCAGGAGACCGGCACCGTACCCGCCGCCCCCGCGGCGGACGCCTGCGCCGACGGCGCGTGCGAGGTCCCCGCCGGCTGAACCGGCGGGGAGCGGCGGCACGCCTCAGTCGCAGGTGATCCGCGACACCGCCCAGTCCGCGACGTTCACCAGGTGGAACCTGCGCGTCGGCTCGACCGTCAGCCGGATGCGGGCGTTGCCGGCGATCGGCACGTGCACCGGCACCCCCGGGTCACCGCCGCGCAGCACCTCGGAGCGCCACAGCCGCCCGTGGTCGCCGTGGACCGAGAAACGCGCCGCGCCGAAGCCCAGTGCGACGTCGTCGATGCCGACCACGGCGTCGAAGGCGGTGCAGGAGCGGTTGAGGTCGATGGTGACGGCGGACGGCGCACCGACCGTGATGCCGTCGGGGTAGTGCGTGCCGTCGATGCCCAGGCCCCAGCGCTGCCAGACCCAGTCGCCGAGGCGGATCGTGGGCCGGTCCGACCGGCCGAGGACGCCGTGCCCGAGCGCGCTCAGCCGGTAGACCACCGGCTCGGGCGCCTGGGTCGGCGTCGGTGTGGGCGTGGGCGTGGGCTCGGGGGTACGGCTGGGGGACGGCGCCGGGGGCTCGCTGGGTGTGGGCGCGGGCTCCTCGACGGGGCGCGCCGGAGGCGTCGGGGTCGGGGTGACGGCCCGTACGGGAGCCTGGACGGACGGCGTCGGGCTCGGCGCCGGGGAGCGCCGCGAGGGCGAAGGGGTCGGTGTGGGGGCCGGGGCCGGTACGACCGGCGCGGCCGAGGGCTTGCTCTCCGCCTGCGGCGGGGGTGTGCTGTCGTTCCCGGTCAGGGCGATCGCCACCACGGCACCGGCCGCCGCGAGCGCCAGCCCCGCGGCAACGGTGATCTTCACCGGTGCGGCGGCCCCTTCGGCGGCCGCCGCACCACCGGCACCCGCCGCCGCGCCACCGCCCGAAGCGCCGCCCGACGCCGCGGCGGCCGCGGCACCAGCGCCGGCACCGGCCGCCGCACCGCCCGCGGCGATGCCCGCCGCCTTCGCCGCGTACGCCGCGCCGAACCAGCCGACGACCGCGACCGGCAGCAGCCCCTTGAGCGCCGCGTTCACGTCCGCCAGCTCCGCTGCCGCGAGGCGGCACTTGGCGCATTCCTCCAGGTGCTTGCGCAGCTCCCGGTCGGCCCGCATCCGCAGACCGCCGCGGGCGTGCGCACCGAGCCGGTCCGCGTAGCGGGCACAGGCTCCCTCGGCGGTCAGCGAGGACGAGACGTGCGCCTGCAGGTAGGCCTGGCGCAGTCCCTCGCGGGCGCGGTGCGCCAGGACGGCCGTCGCGTTGGCCGTCAGGCCGAGCAACGGAGCGACCTTGCTGGGTGATTCCTCCTCGACCGCGGTGTGCCACAGCACCGCCTGCCAGCGCTCGGGGAGCGTACGGAAGGCCTGGATGGCCAGCGACCGTTCGGCCTCGTGCATCGCGCGCACGTCCGCACCCAGCTCCTGGGCGCCCTCGCCCGCCGCGGCACCGGCCGACGTGACCGCGAACACGGCGAAGTCGTCGACCAGTTGCTCCCGTTTGGCGGTGCTGCCCCACGACGCGGCGACCCGCCGCACCGTGGTGAGCAGATAGGCCCGCACCGCGGCGTCCGGGCCGCTGCCGCCGCGGATCGCCTGCAGCGTGCGGGCGAAGACCTCGCCGGTCAGGTCCTCCGCGGTGTGCCGGTCACGGCAGCAGCCCCGTGCGTAGCGCCGCACGGCCGCCACGTGCCGCCGGTACAGCTCCTCGTACGCGCTGTCGTCGCCGCCGCGCACACGGGCGACCAGGTCGGCGTCGGACAGCTGCGCCCCGGGGGTGTCCGCGGCTTTGGGGAGGCGTTCCGCGAGCGGATCCCGCTGCCCGGGTACGCGGCCGGACGGCGGGTCCCCACCGGAGTCCGCCCCCGCCTCCGCGGGCGGACCGGACTCCCCGTTTCCTTCATCCACGGGCGTAAGAGTGGCACACCCGTACCGTCCGACGAGCTGTCAAGCACCAGAACCACCCGTCCGGGGAGTTTCACCCCCCGGACGCGGGTCATCACCTGAACGGGTCAGCCTCACGCCCCCGGACGGGACCGCAGCCCTTCCAGCAGGATGTCCAGCAACCGGCCCGAGGCGGCCGCCTGTTGGGCCGGGTCCGGCAGTGACGGCGCCGAGGTGGCGATGACCAGCAGCACGTCGGCCACCGACACGTCCGCGCGCAGTTCACCGGCCGCCCGCGCCCGCTCCACCAGCTGCCCGACGACGTCCAGCAGCGTGGCGACACCGGCGCCCGAGGCGACGTCCTCCCCCGCCCCGCGCTGCTGCGGCACGCGCGCCCCGTCCGGGGCACCGGCCGGCTGCACGTGCAGCACCTGCGGCGGCAGCAGCCGCCCGGCGCCGGAGGCCACCGACGTGCGCAGGAAGCGGGACAGCGCCGACCAGGCCTCCTCCTCCTGGCCCAGGGCCGCGCGCGCCTGTTCCGTCAGGCGTGCCGTCTCCTCCTCGGCTATGCGCCGCACCAGCACGTCCTTGCTGGGGAAGCGCCGGTAGACGGTGCCGACGCCCACCCGGGCCCGCCGCGCCACGTCCTCCATCGGCGCGCCGTACCCCAGCTCGCCGAAGACCTCGCGGGCGGCCCGCAGGACGTGCTCGAGGTTGCGTTGCGCGTCCACGCGCAGCGGCGACGTACGACTGCCGCCGACTCCCCGTACGACCGTGTCCGGATGACCGCTGACGGTCGCGGTCATCGCCCATTGAGGGTCCTGGATATGCATATGTGTATCCCCCGGTTAATCGCGTCTCCCCCCGGAGACTTCCCCACCCCATGATCGCCGGGAGACGGCGGACGACGCCGCACGGGCACCCCGGCCGGATACGAACATAGTTGAGCCCCGGTCAAGAATGAAGGGGGAGTCCACCCACGATCGGAGTACCACGGCCGCCGATTCTCCGTTCAGGCACTTCACACCGGTCGGCAACCCGCCCGTGACCTGCCGGAGAACAGGATTCGGCCATTCATTGCCGTACGCCCTGTGGACAAACCCCGATGGCCCATTGCCTCATGGGACGATGGCAGCACTCAAGGGGCCGTCCGGTGCGGCAGAAGAATCCGGGATCCCGCGCATCCTGGTCGTCGGCGGCGGTTATGTGGGCATGTACACCGCTTTGCGGCTGCAGCGCAGGCTGAAGCGCGACGAAGCGGAAATCGTCGTGGTCGAACCGCAGCCTTATATGACCTATCAGCCCTTCCTGCCCGAGGCGGCGGCCGGCTCCATCTCGCCGCGCCACGTCGTGGTGCCCCTGCGCCGGGTCCTGGACCGCTGCACGCTGGTCATCGGCGAGGCCCGGCGCATCGACCACGGCAAACGGGTCGCCACCCTCACCACCCTCGCCACCGAGGAGGAGGGCTCCGCCGCGCTGGAGCTGCCCTACGACCACCTGGTGCTGGCACCCGGCTCGGTCTCCCGCACCCTGCCGATCCCCGGCCTCGCCGAGCACGGCATCGGCTTCAAGACCGTCGAGGAGGCCATCGGGCTGCGCAACCACGTCCTGGAGCAGCTCGACATCGCCTCCTCCACCCGGGACGTCGAGGTCCGCGAGGCCGCCCTGACCTTCGTCTTCGTCGGCGCCGGCTACGCCGGCGTGGAGGCCCTGGGCGAGCTGGAGGACATGGCCCGCTACGCGGTGCGCTACTACCACAACGTCGAGGCCGACGACCTGAAGTGGATCCTGGTGGAGGCCACCGACCGCATCCTCCCCGAGGTCGGCGAGGAGATGGGCCGGTACGCCGTCCGCGAGCTGCGCGGCCGCAACGTCGACATCCGCCTGAACACCCGGCTGGAGTCCTGCGAGAACCGCATCGCCGCCCTCGACGACGGTTCCCGCCTCCCCACCCGCACCCTGGTGTGGACGGCCGGGGTCAAGCCGCACCCCGTGCTCTCCCGCTCCGACCTGCCGCTCAACGGGCGTGGCCGGATCAAGTGCACCGCGGACCTGCGGATCGCCGGCACCGAGGGCGCCTGGGCCGCGGGCGACGCCGCCGCCGTCCCGGACGTCACCTCCGACGACCCCGAGGCGCTCTGCGCGCCCAACGCCCAGCACGCCCTGCGCCAGGCCCGTGTCCTGGCCGACAACATCGTCGCGGCCCTGCGCGGCGAGCCGCTGACCGACTACCGTCACGAGTACGCGGGCTCGGTCGCCTCACTCGGCCTCCACAAGGGCGTGGCACAGGTCTACGGGCGCAAACTCAAGGGCTACCCTGCCTGGTTCATGCACCGCGCGTACCACCTCAGCCGGATGCCCACCTTCAACCGCAAGGCGCGCATCCTGGCCGAATGGGTCCTGTCCGGGCTCTTCAAACGGGAGATCGTCTCGCTCGGTTCGCTGGAGAACCCCCGCGCCGAGTTCGAGCTCGCCGCGGAGACCGGCCGCAAGCCCGACGCGCCCTGACCGCCAGTGCGGATGCGGTGGCCGATTCCCCCGGAGCGGTGGGTCGGCCACACTGGACCCCGTGACCAAGCGTGCGCCAGCACCTGCAAAGAGTGACAAATACGAGGAATCGGACGTTTGAACCTCACGCGTTGGAGCGCCCGGCTCCCCGGAACACAGCGACGCAATGCCCAGGCGGCGGCCGCCGGTGCCGAACCCCCGTCCGGCGGAGCGGTCCCCGCGGCGCGCGGCGAGGCCGCCGAGCACCCCGACGCGCCGGCGCACACCCTCGACGCGCTCCCCGTACGCGAGGTGCTGGGCCGGCTGCCCGCCCTCATCGCGGTCACGCACGGGCCCACGCACCACCTCGGGTACGTCAACGAGGCCTGGGCCGAGGTCTTCGGCCCCCGCACCGCAGGGCACCCGGCCCGCGAGTCCCTCCCCGAGCTCGCCGAGCTCGGTCTGCTCCCCCTGATGGACCAGGTCTTCCGCAGCGGCAAGCCCCGCACCGTCAAGGCCCGCAGGGTCGCCACCGCCACCCGGCAGGGCTACTTCACCCTCACCTGCAGCCCCGTCCCGGTGAAGGACGGCGGCGACACCGGCGGCGTCCTGGTCTTCGCCACCGACGTCACCGACCAGGTCCAGGCCGCCGAACGCCTCCGCGAGAGCGAGCGCCGCCTCCACGCGACCGCCGTCACCCTCCAGCGCAGCCTGCTCCCCCAGGAGCTCGAACAGCCCGACGACCTGCGCGTCGCCGCCACCTACCAGCCCGGCGGCACCGACGCCGCCGTCGGCGGCGACTGGTACGACGTCATCACCCTCGGCGCCGGCCGCACCGCCCTCGTCATCGGCGACGTGATGGGCCGCGGCGTGCGCGCCGCCGCCGTCATGGGGCAGCTGCGCACCGCCGTCCGCGCCTACGCCCGCCTCGACCTGCCCCCGCACGAGGTCATCCAGCTCCTCGACGGCCTCGCCGCCGAGATCGACGCCACGCAGATCGCCACCTGCGTCTACGCCGTCCACGACCCCAGCGAGGGACGGCTGGCGTACGCCTCCGCCGGCCATCTGCCGATCGTCGTCCGCGACGCCGACGGAACCGTCCGCCGCGCCGACGAACCCACCGGTCCGCCGCTGGGCACCGGCGGCTGGGTCCACACCTCCGGCTCCGTCCCCCTCGGGCCCGGTGCCACCGCCGTGCTCTACACCGACGGCCTCATCGAGCGCCGGGGCGAGGACATCGACGAGGGCGTCTCCGCCCTGATGAACGCCCTCGCCGGCGCCACCGGCAGCCCCCAGGTCATCTGCGACCGCCTGCTGCGCGCCCTCGGGGTCACCTCCGAGCACGCCGACGACGTCGCCGTGCTCGTCATGCAGTACCCGCAGCACGAGGGCAACGACTCCGAACTGTTCCGCAACGCCTCCCTGGAGCTGCTGGGCGGCATCGAGGCGGCCCCCCGTGCCCGCGCCTTCGCCCAGGGCGTGCTGACCTCGTGGCGCTTCCCCGTCGAACTCGTCGACCTCGGCGTCCTCGCCGCCAGCGAACTGGTCGCCAACTCGCTCCAGCACGGCGTCCCGCCCATGCGGCTACGGCTGCGACGCACCGACCGGCGCCTGATCATCGAGGTCACCGACGGCGACGACCACCTGCCGCGCCGCCGCCGCGCCGAACCGGCCGACGAAGCCGGCCGGGGCATCTCCATCATCGCCACCATCGCCTCCGCCTGGGGATCCCGGCGGACCCCCGGCGGCGGCAAGGCGGTGTGGTGCGAGTTCGCGCTCCCCACCTGAGGGAGGATCACGCCGCCAGCACGGGCTCGCGCAGCGGCGCGTCCTGCCCGACCGTGAGACGTCGGCCCAGCCGCACCGAGAGCACGCTGACCGCCAGCGAGCACGCGACCAGCATCACGATGTACTCGGCGTACATCCCGCTGCCCGCCATGAGCCCGCCGACCGCCGGGCCCACGGCCAGCGCCAACTGCTTCACCAGCGCGAACGCCGAGTTGTACTGGCCGACCATCCGCTCCGGCGCCATGTCGGCCACCAGCGGCGCGACCGTCGGCGACAGCATCGCCTCGCCGAGCCCGAACAGCGCGTACGTGCCGATCAGCATGGCCGTCGCGATCCCGTGCGCGGAGCCCGTGAGCCCGGCGAGACCGGCGACCACCCACGCCAGGGCCCACAGCAGACCGACCGCCGCGATCACCCGGCTGCGCCGCCGCCGCTCCACCGGCCGCAGGACGAGGAACTGCGCCACCACGATCGCCGCGGTGTTCGCCGCGAGGGCGATTCCCAGCGTCGCCGGCGACACCTTGGTCACCTCGACCGCGTACGCCGACAACCCCGACTCGAACTGCCCGTAGCAGGCGAAGAACAGAACCCCGCCCAGCACGCACAGGTGCACCATCGCCCGGTCGGCGAACAGCGCCCGCCAACCGCCGGCCGCCTTGTCCGTCGGCGCCGCCTCCATGCGCGCCGCCTTCGGCAGCCGCACGGAAGCCGCGACGACACCGAGGACCAGGAACATCGCGGCCTCGATCGAGAACAGCAGCGTGAAGGAG
This sequence comes from Streptomyces sp. TOM-9, assembly GCF_056858595.1. Taxonomy (NCBI): domain Bacteria; kingdom Bacillati; phylum Actinomycetota; class Actinomycetes; order Kitasatosporales; family Streptomycetaceae; genus Streptomyces; species Streptomyces sp. TOM-9. Next base: position 5,171,154 of record NZ_JBXEQB010000001.1, read on the forward strand.
TCCGGCCGCGAGGTGTCGACCAGCAGCCCGCCCAGCAGGCCACCGACACCCAGCCCGAGGTTGCTCAGGAAGAACTGCGTCGCGAAGGCCCGCGACCGCGTCTTCGGCGTGGAGCACCACACGATGAGCGTGGCCAGCGCCGGCTGCATCACGGCGATGCCCGCGCCCATCACCGCGGACGCGGCGACCACCAGGGGCGCGCTCGAGGCGAGCCCGAAGCCCATGGAGCCCACCGCAGCCGCGAACGCACCCGTCAGCAGCACGGGCAGCGGGCCGCTCCGGTCGATCGTCCGACCGGTGAACGGCAGCACGGCGAGCGCGGCGACGGCGAACGCGGACAGCACGACACCCGCCGTGCCCGCTCCCAGTCCCCGCACCTGCGCCACGTAGACGAACAGGAACGGGACGGTGAAGCCGTTGCCGAACGCGCTCAGCGCGTTGCCCAGCTGGATCCGGCGCAGCGCGGCGCCCATCGCGGTGGTCACACTCACCCCTTAGGTCAGTAGTCCTCGAACTTGAAGACTTCAACTTTAAACTTCGAAGCTAAACAGTACATGCCGGAAGTCTTTAGGGCCAACGGGTTTCGTGGGACACTCCTGCCATGACGAGTGCAGCCGACGGCCCTGCCGGCACCCCGCAGGAGCTGGACCTCGATGAGCAGATCGCGATCTACCAGCGCGAATACCCCGAGGTGGACCCCCAGGTCGAGAAGATCGTCACGGCCCTGGGCAGGCTCAACCGCCGTATGAACGTGGGCTACAGCCGGCACCTGTCGGCCGTCGGCATCACCAGCGCCGAGTGGGAGGTCCTCAAGGCCCTTGTGGTCGTGGGCCGTCCGTACCGCCTCGGCCCCGGCGACCTGGCCAAGCGACTCGGCCTCACCCCGGCCGCCATGACCCACCGCATCGACCGCATGGTGGCGGAAGGTCTGGTCACCCGGGAGCGTGACGAGAGCAACCGCGTCCGCGTCATCGTGGAGCTCACCGACCTCGGCCGCAGCAAGTGGCTGGAGACGATGCGCATGGCCTCCGTCTTCGAGGCGGACCTCCTCCAGGACCTCGCCCTCGACGAACGCAACGTCCTGGGCGACCTCCTGACCCGCCTCCTCCGCCGCGTCGAGGCCGACCAGCCGGACGCCGGCGGCCGCCTGAGGGACCTGGACTGACCCGGCTGCCCTGGTTTGACAGACGTACGGGGGATCCGTAATGTTCTCCGAGTTGCCCGCCGGTGAACACCGACTCCGGTCGGTCCCCGGGCAGCCATTCCGCAGGACCCACCTCGATGAACGGCCTCGTGTCGTCTCGTTCGCGTGTGCGTTTTTCGGAATGAGGATCGACGGAATTGCTC